>NZ_VRZA01000010.1 GCF_008064665.1 Parahaliea maris
GGTGACGGTGTCAGCTACATTGGTCTGACCGAGAACGACGACATCATCAACGGCAATGAGATATCGACCGCCTATTTCGAAGCCCGCGGTGGCGCGGACACTATCCGCACGGGCGGCGCGGATCGGGGCGTCAATTTGGGCGAGCAGGATGGTGCCGCGGACGTTGTCTTCCATCAGGGTGGCCATGTCCACATTGACGAATTTGAGCTGGGCGTTGATAAGATTGACCTGACTGAATTCCCGGCGTTTATCTCTGCTGAGTACATTACGGCGCAACTGGCGCAGCAGGACTCGGGTGACACGGCTACCTACATTGATTTCGGTGCCGCTGGCTCACTGTATGTGAACGGATCGACCTGGGTTGCTGGAGAAGAACTGAGCCTGTCTGATTTCATTCTGCCGGATGCTGGGGATGGAGTTAATCTTCGCCTGTCGGAGGGCAATGACGAGTCCTATCTTGATCCGGCCACCGATGGTACGGAAGCAGCCGATATTATCTCCGGCGAGGGTGGTGCTGATGCCATCAATACTTACGGCGGTGATGACGAGATCTATGGTGACTACCGTTTTGGCGAAGAACTACCGCAAGCCCCCAACGTCAACTACAGCGACTATATCGCTCCCGGTTCGGGCAGTGACATTTTATACGGTGGCTATGGGTACGACTATGCCAACTATGACAGCTGGCAATTCCTCCAGGCTCAGGGCCTGCAGGCCAATCTTACTATCGGCGATATAGATTTCGGCCGTGGTTTGGTGCCTTCCGGCTCCGTACTGGATCCTGATGGCGGTCTCGACCAATTAGATAGTATTGAAGGGATTTTTGGCTCGCAGTACAACGATATAGTGGAAATCGGCAGTGCAGCCGAGATGAACCTGAGTCCATCCTGGATCGACGAAGAGGGAACCGAGTATTTCGATTTTTACTTCTCCGGTGGGGATGGCTACGACGAGATTTACAGCCGGAACGGGCTCTACACCACGTTTTCTCCCGGTGATGGCGATGGTTACTTCGAGACCAACGGCGGTGGCCGCATCGACATGTGGCACGAGCAGTTTTCTGCTCAGGATGGTGTGGTTGATATCTACCTGTGGGACGGCGTGGCCTATGGCCCGACGGGTGTGACGCAACTCAGCGGTGTAACTGACGCCAGCGGTGGTAAGAACAATGACCACATTGAGGGGGATTCGCAGAACAATGGGCTCTGGGGCGAAGGCGGCGATGACATCCTTGTCGGCTATGAGGGCGATGATTATCTCGACGGTGGTGCCGGTGACGACACTTTCGTACCCGGTCCTGGATTCGACACGGTTATCGGTGACGCCGCTGGTTTCGACATTCTCGATTTGAGCGATGGCGGTGTACGAGCGGTGGTTGATCTTTCTACTGGTAGCGTCCTGGAAGACGGCCATCTCGATGAGTTTGGTAATCCCTATTCGGATGGCATCAGCGACATCAATCGTGTTATCGGCACCAACTATGATGACTCGATCACCGGTGCCATTGGCCAGGCGACGCTCGAGCGGTTTATCGGTGGGCCGGGGGATGACACTATCGATGGTCAGGGTGGTAACGACGGGGTCGACTACCGATTCCTGACGTCTCCCTTCGCGGATCCTGAAACGGGTGTGGGCGTAGTCGTCGACCTCGCTGCGAATGGAGCGGGCTTGGGTGAAGCTACCGACCCTTGGGGCAATACCGATACGTTGCTTAATATTTCGCGGGTGTTTGGCTCCGAATATAACGACGAAATTCGCGGCGGTGACGAGGATAATCCCTTGCTCATTGGATTTGAGGGCAATGATGTCCTCGAAGGGCGTGGAGGTAATGATTTCCTGTTCGGTGGAGAGGGGCTCGATTCCTTCGTGTTCGCGCCAGGCGCAAACAACGACGTGATCGGTGACTACAATCCCTTGGAAAATGACACCATTGTGTTGCTCGGCAGCCTCGAGGTCACGAGTGTTACGCAGATCGATACTGATGGGGCTGGGGGCGGTGATCCAGCCGTCGACTCGACGCTCGTCAGTTTCAATGATGCAGAGGGGAGTTCAGTGGTTTTGTCGGGTATTCTCCTGGAAGAGCAAGACTTGCTGTTTGGCTGATTACTTTTTGACACAACCCGCCAACAAATTGACCAGTACCATTGCCTCGCTACGCGGGGCATTTGTCTGGTCGGCTGTTTTCAGTCTGTGCGTCAATCTGCTGTTGCTCACCGTTCCACTGTATTTGCTACAGCTGTTCGATCGTGTTCTGACCAGTCGCAGTATCGACACGCTCTGGGTGCTGACGTTGATCGCGGTAATCGCTCTCATTGCCTTTGGTATTCTGGAGGCGGTGCGCCGGCATGTGCTGGCGAGAACCGGTGCGATCATTGACCGGCAGCTTGCAACGTCGGCCCTGGCTACGGCTATCCGCAAGGCGCCGGTCAGCGCAGGCAAACAGCGAGCGGCGGGCGTGAAGGACCTGCAGACGCTGAGAACCTATCTGGGCAGTCAGGCATTCTTGCCCCTTCTCGATGCCCCGTGGTCGTTTATTTTCCTTGCAACCATCTTTTTTCTGCATCCTGTCCTCGGCTGGTTGGCGCTTGCGGCTTTTGTCATTCTCGGACTGACCGCGGTACTCAATGAACGCCTCACTCGCGACGGATTGAGTGCCAGCCAGGCGCAATCGGCGGCCAACAATGCGGCAGCTGAGAATGCTGTGGAGAACGCCGAGGTTGTTGTCGCTATGGGGATGACCGGGAATGTCGTGGGCAAGTGGAGGACCGGCCTCGAGGCTGCGGTGGCACAGTGGAACGCGACCACCGGTCGCCTTGTCACGCTGGGCTCCATCTCCAAGGTCATGCGGCTCTTGGTCCAGGTTGTCGTGCTGGCGACGGGTGCGCTGCTGACGCTACAAGGAACGCTTTCACCGGGGGCGATGATTGCCGCTTCGATACTCGTCACGCGCGCTCTGGGCCCCGTGGAGCAACTCGTGGGAAGCTGGGGGACTACGGTTTCCGCACGCAACGCCTATCGCAACCTCAAGCAGGAGGAGTGGCCGCAGGAGCAGGCGACGACCTCGCTGCCTGCTCCGGCTGGTGCATTGCGGGCGGAAAACATTACCTACGTGCACCCCGGCCAGGAAAAGCCGGTCATCCAGGGGGTTTCGTTCGAGTTAAAGCCCGGGGAGAGCCTGGGCCTTATCGGTCCCACCGGGTCTGGCAAAACCACTCTCGCGCGATTGCTGCTGGGCGTACTGCCCCCGCGCCTGGGTTCGGTGCGCCTGGATGGGGCCAGCCTGGCCGACTGGGACGAATCAGACCGGGGTCCTCATATTGGTTACCTGCCACAGGATCTGGAACTGTTCGAGGGTACGGTTGCTGAAAATATCGCCAGATTCGGGGAGGCCGACTCGGAAAAAACGGTTCAGGCGGCGCAGCTTGCCGGAGCCCACGATACCATCCTCGGGCTTGCTCAGGGCTATGACACGCCGGTTGGCCCCCGGGGTGTCACCCTGTCTGGCGGCCAGCGCCAGCGGATCGCCCTGGCCCGGGCGCTGTACGGGGATGTGCGGCTCGTGGTGCTGGACGAGCCCAATGCCAATCAGGACCGGGCCGGTGAAGTGGCGTTATTGCGCGCCCTGCAGTGGCTGAAGCAGAAGGGGATTACCTCGATAGTGATTGCCCACCGCCCTGCGATTATTCAGTACGTCGACAAGATCCTGGTGCTCAGGGATGGCAAGGTCGCCGGACTCGGCCCGCGGGAGCAGGTGCTGACGGAGCTCGGGGCCGCCACGGAGCAGCCCGCACCAGCACAAGCGCTGGAGGCAACTCCGTGATGTCTGATGCGGGTTTGCGCCGACCGATCCTGGTCGGTGTCACGGTGATAGTCCTGTTTTTTGGCGTGCTTGGCGGCTGGGCGACTTTCAGCAGACTGGCCAGTGCCGCTATCGCATCCGGCGAGATTGGCTTCGATAACGACCGTAAAAGTATCCAGCATCTGGAAGGGGGAATCGTCGCCGAGTTGGTGGTAGCGGACGGGCAGATAGTGAGCCCCGGGGAACTGCTTGTGCGCTTGGACAAAACCCAGGCACAGGCCGTATTCGAACAGGTCAAGGCGCGCTACCTGGCCCTGCTGGCCACCGAATCCCGCCTGCGCTCGGAGCGTGACCAGCTCGATGCCATTGCCTTTCCCGCGCAACTGGATGACCCGGAGTTCGCCGCCAAGTCCTCGGAAATCAAAGCGAGTGAATCCCGCCTATTTGCCACGAGACGCCAGAACCTCGAGCAACAGAAGGGAATCATCAGGCAGCGGATCAAGCAGCTGGAGGAGGAAATTCAGGGCCTCAACGAAGAAATTCAGGCCCAGGACAGACAGATCGCCCTGCTATCCGAGGAAGGCGACAGCATGCAGACGTTGTTCGATCGCAAGCTCGTAAGCAAACAGCGCCTGCTGGCCCTGCAGCGTGAAACGGCTGATCTCGAAGGTGAGCGCAGCCGTAACAAGGCGGCGATTGCGCGGGCCCAGCAGAGTATCTCGGAAGAAGAGCTTCGGCTTATCGATATTGAAACTGAGCGCAATGCCGAAATACTCGCTCAGCTGCGCGATATCCAGGGTAGTGTTCTCGAGATCAATGAACGCCTGGGGGCGGCGCGTGATGTTCTGGAAAGAACCGATATCCGTTCTCCGATAGCGGGTACCGTCGTCGGACTCAGCGTTACCACGGTGGGTGGCACGATCGCGCCGCAACAGGTCCTGATGGACATCGTTCCCTCGGACGAGGAGTTACTGGTAAAGGCCATGCTCGACCCGAAAGATATCGACGTTGTGCGTGCCGGGCAGACAGCCTTCGTCAGGCTGACAGCGTTCAACCAGCGCAACCGCGAGCCTCTGAATGGTGAGGTCCTTTCTGTCTCGGCTGACAGCCTGGTGAGCGAGGAAAGCGGTTTATCCTATTACCTGGCACGGATCTCGTTGCCGCCCATCAGCAGCGAAGCGTACCGTGACATGTCACTTTACCCGGGCATGCATGCTGAAGTGATGATTCAGGTGGGCGATCGCTCACCACTGGACTACCTGTTGCAGCCGATTACGGACAGTATGAATCGCGCACTGCGTGAAGATTGATTAGCCCTGGCGCTTGCTGCTCCATACTGACGTCAGTGTGAAAGCCACCTAAACCCCCGCCCGCTCCATCATGTAGGTAATCACCACCTTGATCAGGAAGCCGAAGATGCCCATCGCCAGGCCGATGTAAAGGATCAGGGTGCCGAACTTGCCGGCCTTGCTGCTGTGGGCGAGGTCCCAGACGATAAAGATCATGAACAGGATCAGGGCGCCCACCCCGAGGGTGACGCCCCAGTCGCTTAACCAGTCATCGAATTTCATTCCACCCGCGCCCTGTGCTCACTGTCGTGGTGGGCGATTGTCGGCGCGGGGCTCGCTGCTGTCAAAACGCGCCTGTCAAATATCTTTTCGCAAAGGGGCGGCCTGCCCGAATGGTCTCAGGCTCAGGTTCCAGCCAGGGCTCCGACAGGGCTGCCGTCGCTGTAGGCGGGCAGTTCCCATAATTGCGGTTGCTCGGGGATATCGTCCGCCGGCGACAGGCTGACGTCCCGTCCCTGTTTGCCTCCGCGCTGCTTGAGGATATGCACCTTGCGGTATTCGCGCATCTGCAGGCGCAGGCCGGCGGGGGCGTGGTTGCCGGCCGCGCTGCTGGCGCGGAACAGGACCGCCAGGGTATCGCTGTCAGCCGCGGCCAGTTGCAGTTTGCGCAGTTCGCTGTAGCGGTAGTCCGCGGCGCCCAGCCAGCTGAATACGGCGCTGCAGGTGGTGCTGCGCAGGGCCTGTTCGGTACTCCACAGCAGGTCTTCGCGGCTTTTGGGATGCACCAGCAATACCTGTCCGGTATCGACCCCCCGTGCGGCCAGCAGGGGAGCATAGGGGGTAAAGGGCGGGGCGATGAAGGCCTGCCAGCGGCCCTGGGCGCTGAGCTTTTCCATGGCCGGCAGGAACAGGCCCATGGCGCCCATGCCGCAACCGTCGCTCAATACCTCGATACTGGTGCCGGGGGGCCAGCCCTCGTGTACCAGGGCGGCGTCCAGTTCGCCAAAACCGGTGGGCAGGCCCGCCGGGTGGTGGCGGTCACTGTTGGCCGGCCCGGTCAGGCCGTGAAAATCCGAAGGGTGACCGCGCCAGGTATCCCGACGGCGCATTACCTGTTCAAGGGGGTTGTTGGCTGGGTTCATGGCAGGGCTCCCGCTGGCTGCTGCAATCAACTGTATGGATATACAGTAGTTGGCTATTGGCGATAATGCAATAGCGTCGGAACGGGTTGAGCAGTGCCCCGATTGCGACCAGCCGGCTTGAGCTACAGGTGTCCAGGGTCGACACTGCGTGTTGGCACGATACCTGAGGGTACTCTGGAGGTGCCTAATGGCTCGCCCTGAGGGAGTCCTCAGGCTAATACCGAAAGATCAAAATAAATTGCGCATAATTGATGTGCATGATTAATGTATTTATAGTTGCGCAAAACCAAGTGCCCAAGGCAGTGCCATGCAGTCGTCTCAAACAACCAAACCCAAGCGCAAACCGACCAATCTCTCCCTGGACAGCGCCCTCCTGCAGGAGGCCAGGGCGCTTGGCATTAATGTATCCCGCTCAGCCGAGGCCGGTATTGTCGAAGCGGTCAAGCGGCACAAGCGGGCCCAGTGGCTCAAGGATAATGCTGCAGCTATTGATAGCTCGAATGCCTATGCCGAGGCAAATGGACTACCGTTGGCTCGCCACCGGCAGTTTTGATTCGTGGCCCGCTTTGATATCTACCTTAACCGGGGCGGTGATGGTTACTTGCTGGATGTACAGTCCGATCTGCTCAGTGGCCTGAACACCCGTGTCGTGGTGCCGTTGCTACCCCGCAAGGGCGCACCGACTCCAGCGCAACGACTGAATCCGGTTTTTCTCCTGGAGGGTGGCGAGGTTGTAATGGCTACCCAGTTCCTCGCGGCAGTGCCTGAAACGGAGTTGCAGGCTTCCATTGGCAGCCTCGATCACGCCGTTGACGAAGTTCAGGCGGCACTGGACATGTTATTTCTGGGATTTTGAACTGACTACCTTATCGGCGCCGGCCAGGGAGGCGATGAGTTGGTCGAGATGGTTCCAGGCATTGCCCCGGGCGTAGCCCTTGATGCAGCCATCGATATGGGCGGCCTGTTGCAACAGGTCGCCGAGGGAGGTCAGGTTGTGGCGCCGCAGGGCGGCCTGGAGCAGGGGCATGCGGTTGTTCCAGATACGGCGGGCCTGCATGGCCTGCTGGGGTGACTTGCCGCGGTCGCAGTCCACCTGCAGTTCGTACAGGCTGCGCAGTTCCCGGGCCAGGGCCCACAGGGCGACGGTGGCATCGGTGCCTTCACCGCGCAGGCCGTGCAGCATGCGCAGGCTGTTCGCCGCGTGTCCCTGCAGGGCGGAGTCGACCATGGCGAACAGGTTGAAGCGGGCGTTGTCGGCCACGGCGCTGGTAACCGTTTCCGCGGAGACGTGATTGTCCGTGGCCAGCAGCTTGAGCTTTTCCACTTCCTGAACCGCCGCCAGCAGGTTGCCCTCTACCCGGTCGGCCAGCAGTTGCAGGGCATCCTGGTCGATGTCGAGGCCCGCGGCCTCGATGCGCTGCTGCAGCCAGCGCGGCAGTTCCTGGGCCTTGACCTCCCACACCTGCAGCCAGGCGCCGGCCTGGTCGATCGCCTTGAACCACTTGCTGTTCTGGGAAGCCTTGTCGATCTTGCCGAATACCAGCAGCAGGATGTCGTCACCGCTACTGCGTTCGAGATACTCCTGGATGGCCTTGCTGCCTTCGCTGCCCGGTTTGCCAGAGGGCAGGCGCAGTTCGATCAGCTTGCGGTCCCCGAACAGTGACATGTCGGTGGCGCTGTGGGTGAGGGCGGCCCAGTCGAGATCCTTGCCAGTGCCTTCGATGAGCTCGCGGTCGGTACAGCCGGCGGCGCGGGCGGCGGCGCGGACCTGGTCGGCGCACTCCTGCACCAAAAGGGTTTCGTCACCGCTGATGAGGTAGACCGGCAGGCACTGCTGCTTGAAGTGGCCGGCGAGCTTTTCCGGATAAAGCCGCATCGGCGCGTTCAGCCCGCCTGGTGCTTGGCGGCGTTGGCCGCAAAGAAGCCGATACGGCGCAGAATTTGCTGGGCCAGCTCACCGCGCATCTCACCCTTCAGAATGCGGATTTCCTCGGCCTTGCCCACCACGTTGCGGGGGTCGTTTTCCATCTGCTTGACCACCGAGGCATTGCTCGGTTCGATGACGGGGGCGCCGCCACCGGGATGCGTCACCGCGAACTGGGCTTTCATGGTCAGTTCGAATTCCGCAGCGCGGGCCTCCCGGTTCAGGGACAGGTTGCGCTGGCTGAAGCGTTCAGGGCCCAGTTGCAGGACGAAGGTAGCCTCGTCCCTGTCCTCGACCCAGGTGATACCGTTGGCCGAGAACCGCGCCATCAGTTCGCGGCTGAATTCACTGTTGGGATTGCCGGTGTCCAGGTACAGGCTGCGCCAGCTTTCGGGCAGGGCGGTGGCGCTGCTGCTGCCACGCAGCTGGAAGCCACAGGCCGCCAGCAGGCTGCACAGGGCCAGTGCGAAGGAGAGGCGGGCGAAACGCAGGGACAGGGACGACATGGAGAACTCCGGCTTCAGTTGGCCACAATGTTAACCAGTTTACCGGGCACCACAATGACCTTGCGCACCGTGACGCCGTCGAGGAAGCGCTGGACGTTGTCCTGGGCCAGGGCGGCGGCTTCCACTGCGTCCTTGTCGGCGTCCGCCGGCACCGCCATCTTGGCCCGTACCTTGCCGTTCACCTGCACCACCATGTCAATGCTGTCGCGGGTCAGGGCGGATTCGTCCACCTCTGGCCAGGGCGCATCCAGCAGTTCGCCGGTACCGCCCAGCTGCTGCCACAGGCTGTGGCAGGCGTGGGGCACGATGGGGTTCAGCATCAGCACCACGGCGCGCAGCCCTTCGTCGAGCACGGCCCGGGCCTGGGCGCTTTCGCTATCCAGCTTGCCCAGTTCGTTGCATAGCTCCATTACCGCGGCGATGGCGGTGTTGAAGGTCTGGCGGCGGCCGTAGTCGTCCGCGACCTTGGCGATGGTCTCGTGGGTCTTGCGGCGGGCGGCTTTTTCGACGTCGCTCAGCGTGTTCGCTGCCAGGGCGTCCACAGGGCCGGCTTCCACATGGCCCTGGATCAGCTTCCACAGCCGCTTGAGGAAGCGGTTGGCGCCTTCCACGCCGGAGTCGGACCATTCCAGCGACTGTTCCGGCGGCGCCGCGAACATGCTGAACAGGCGTACGGTATCGGCGCCGTAGCGGTCGATCAGTTCCTGCGGGTCGACGGTGTTGCCCTTGGACTTGGACATCTTGGCGCCGTCTTTCAGCACCATGCCCTGGGTGAGCAGGCGGGTGAAGGGCTCGTCGGAGCTGACCAGACCCTCGTCCCGCAGCAGCTTGTGATAGAAGCGCGCGTACAGCAGGTGGAGGATGGCATGCTCGATGCCGCCCACGTACTGGTCTACCGGGGCCCAGTAATCGGCCTCGCCGTCCAGCATCACGCTGCCGTTGCGGGCGCAGGCGTAGCGGGCGTAGTACCAGGAGGACTCCATGAAAGTGTCGAAGGTGTCGGTTTCGCGCTCGGCGGCCCCACCGCACTTCGGGCAGCTGGTTTCATAGAATTCGGGCATTTTCTTGATGGGTGAACCCACGCCCTCGAACTCGACTTCGGTGGGCAGGACCACCGGCAGGTCCTGTTCAGGCACGGGCACCGCGCCGCAGCTGCCACAGTTGATGATCGGGATCGGAGCGCCCCAGTAGCGCTGGCGCGATACCCCCCAGTCCCGCAGGCGGAAGTTCACGGTGCGTTCGCCCTTGCCCTCGGCCTCGAGGTGGTTGGCGATGGCGGCGAAGGCGGAGGGGAAGTCCAGCCCGTCCAGCTCTTCAAAACCGGCGCCGGAGTTGACGCTGACCGTGTCCTGCTTGTCGGCGTACCAGTCTTGCCAGGCGCCGGTGTCGTAGTCGGTGTCGCCGGTGGTTTTGGCGACGACCTGTACGATCGGCAGGCCATATTTGGTGGCGAATTCAAAGTCCCGCTGGTCGTGGCCGGGCACGGACATCACGGCGCCGGAGCCGTAGCTCATCAGCACGAAGTTGGCGACCCACACCGGAATTTCGGCGCCGGTGATCGGGTGGATGGCGGTGCGGCCGGTGTCCATACCCAGTTTTTCCATGGTGGCCATGTCGGCCTCGGCCACCTTGACGTTGCCCTGCTCGCGGATGAATTCGGCCAGCGCCGGGTTGGATTCGGCGGCGGCTTTGGCCAGCGGGTGCTGGGGGGCGACGGCCATGTAGGTGGCGCCCATCAGGGTGTCGGGGCGGGTGGTGTAGACTTCGACCTCTCCGCCTTCTGTTCCAGGTTCGGCTGGCAGGCCAAAGCGCAGGTTGACGCCCTCTGAGCGGCCGATCCAGTTGCGCTGCATGGTGCGCACCTGCTCGGGCCACTGGTCGAGCTGGTCGAGGTCGTCCAGCAGCTGCTGGGCGTAGTCGGTGATCTTGATGAACCACTGGTCGATCTCACGGCGCTCAACCGGGTTGTCGCAGCGCCAGCAGCAGCCGTCCACCACCTGTTCGTTGGCCAGTACGGTCTGGTCGGTTTCACACCAGTTCACCTCGGCCTTTTTCTTGTAGGCCAGGCCCTTGTCGAACAGCTTGGTGAAGAACCACTGCTCCCAGCGGTAGTACTCGGGGTTGCAGGTGGCAATTTCCCGGTCCCAGTCGTAGGCGAAGCCCAGCCGGCGCAGCTGTTCGCGCATGTAGTCGATGTTCTGGGCGGTCCATTTGGCCGGCGGCACGTTGTTCTTGATGGCGGCATTTTCCGCCGGCAGGCCGAAGGCGTCCCAGCCCATGGGCTGCAGTACGTTCTTGCCCAGCATACGCTGGTAGCGGGCGATCACATCGGCAATGGTGTAGTTGCGCACGTGGCCCATGTGCAGCTGGCCGCTGGGGTAGGGGAACATGGCCAGGCAGTAGAATTTTTCGCGGCTGTCGTCGTGGTGTACGGCGAAGCTGTTGGCGTCCAGCCAGTGTTGCTGGGTGGCTTGTTCGATGGCTTGGGCGTTGTAGTGCTGGTCCATTGTCGGCGTTTGGTCTCTGGTCGGCTGTGGGCGATTTGTGCCCTGTTCGGGTCCGGCACCGGGCCGCATTGGGCTCTACGGAACACGCCGTGAACCCGTCCATGGGGGCTCGGCAGCGGCCATCCAGGCCGCTGACGGTTCCTTCGAGCCCAATGCGGCCCGCTGCCTCCGTGGTGGGTTCCGGCGGCGCGCACTGTACTAGTGGGGCCGGTGGTGAAAAATCAAGCGCGGAATTCTAACAGTTATTGGCAGGCGCGGCGATGCCGGCAGGTACCCGTGTTCAACGGGGGAGCGGCGGCCCTGTGGCCCGGGCCGAACGGTTGTGGCGGCCGAGGTGAGGTAGAATGCGCAGCAGTGTGTTTTTACGCTGTATCCAAGGAGAAAATTATGCGCTGGACCTCAGCGTTTCTGAGCCTGAACCTGGGTTTGAGCCTGGCAGGCGGAGTTGCGGCGGCGGACCTGCCGCTGGAGAAACTGAACCTGCCCGATGGCTTTGCCATCGAGGTGTATGTCGATGATGTACCCAATGCCCGTCAGATGGCACAGGGGGATAAAGGCACCCTGTTCATCGGCACCCGGGCGGCGGGCGATGTCTATGCGGTGCAGGATACCGACGGCGATGGCCGGCCGGACACCCGGCGAGTGATTGCCTCGGAGCTGGAGCGACCCTCGGGGGTGGCCTGGCACGAAGGGGACCTGTACGTCGCCGAGATCAGCCGGATTCGCCGTTACCCGGGCATCGAGCAGCAACTCGCGTCCGGGGAAGAGCTCCAGTACAGCCTGTTCGTGGACGGCCTGCCCAGCGAAACCCACCACGGCTGGAAGTACATCGATTTCGGGCCGGATGGCCATCTTTACGTGCCGGTGGGGGCGCCCTGCAATATCTGCGACGAGCCGCTGCCCTTCGCCAGCATCCTGCGCGTTGCCAAAGGCGGCGGCGATTACGAGGTCTACTCCCGGGGTGTGCGCAACAGCGTGGGCTTTGACTGGCATCCGCAAACCGGAGAGCTGTGGTTTACCGATAACGGCCGCGACATGCTGGGCGATGAGGTGCCCTATTGCGAGCTGAATCGGGTGTCGGAGGCCGGTGAGCACTTTGGCTACCCCTATTTCCACGCCGGCACCGTGCGTGACCCGGAGTTTGGCGAAGGCAAGGACCCGGCGGATTACACCCCGCCGGTCCTCGGGTTGGGCCCCCATGTGGCGCCCTTGGGTATTTACTTCTATGAGGGCGAGGCCTTTCCCGAGGACTACCGCCATCTGTTCATCGTCGAACACGGCTCCTGGAATCGCAGCAAGAAAATTGGTTACCGGGTGAAGATGGCCGTGCTGGCGGGGAACGATGTCGTGGACTACCGTCCCTTTATCGACGGCTGGCTGAACAACGACGAGGACGACTCCTACTGGGGCCGCCCGGTGGCCCTGCTGCCGCTGGCAGATGGCAGCCTGCTGCTTTCGGACGACTACGCCGGGGTGGTTTACCGGGTGAGCTACCAGGGCTCCTGACCAGCGAACGGGTCGGGCGAAAATACGGGCTTGCCAGTATTATTTAATCCGTATTAAAATATTTTGCTAATAACTAAGCTCCCCTGCTTGTGGCAAGGCAACAGGGGGGGCGCGACCCCGGTACCCCGTGGTCGCCCCACACTGGAGGAACCAACATGTCCAATACCCCGTCAAAACGCCCCCTCGACGGTATCCGCGTCATCGAGCTGGGCCAGCTTCTGGCTGGCCCCTTTACCGGTACCATACTCGGCTATTTCGGCGCCGAAGTGATCAAGATCGAACCGCCGGGCAAGGGTGACCCCATCCGCGGCTGGCGAATCGTTGAAAACGGCACTTCCCACTGGTATCGCAGCCTGGGGCGCAACAAGAAAAGCGTTACCCTGGACCTGAAGAGCGAGAAGGGCCGCGAGCTGGCGGGCCAGTTGATGAATACCGCCGACGTGGTGGTGGAGAACTTCCGCCCCGGCGTCGTGGAGGAGTGGGGCCTGGGGCCCGAGGACATCAAGAAGGTCAATCCGGGGGTGGTCTACGCCCGCATCTCCGGCTACGGCCAGACCGGCCCCTATGCCTCGAAACCCGGCTATGCCTCGGTGACCGAGGGGGTGAGCGGCTTCCGCTACGTCAACGGCTTCCCGGGTGAGCCGCCGGTGCGCCCCAACCTCAGCACCGGCGATACCATCGCTGCAATCCATGCCGCCCTGGGCATCTGTCTGGCCCTGCTGCAGCGCCAGAGGGGTGAACATGAAGGTCAGGGAGAAGGCCAGGTGGTGGATGTGGCCCTGTACGAATCCATGTTCAACCTGATGGAGGGCGTGGTGCCGGAGTACTCCGGTGCCGGCGTTATCCGGGAAGCTTCCGGAACCACCCTGACCGGCATTGTGCCCACCAATACCTATACCTGTGGCGACGGCAAATACGTGATCATCGGCGGTAACGGGGATTCCATCTTCAAGCGGCTGATGGTCGCCGCCGGGCATCCCGAGATGGCCGAGAACCCCGAGATGGCCCACAACGAGGGCCGTGTGGTTCACGTCGAGGCCATCGACAAGGCGCTGGCGGACTGGTGTGCGGCGCACACCGCGGCTGAGGTGGTCGAGATTCTCGAAGCCGAGCGGGTGCCGGTGGGCCTGGTCTACAACGTGGAAGACCAGATGCGCGACCCCCACTTCAACGCCCGCGGCATGTTCGAGAAGGTGGAGATCGACGGCAAGCCCCTGGATATTCCCGCCATCATGCCCAAGCTCGAAGGCACACCCGGCCGCACCGACTGGCCGGGGCAGGATGTGGGCAGCCACAACCAGGAGATCCTCGGCGACTTGCTGGGGCTGGACGAGGCGGCCATCGGCGCCCTGCGCGAGGAAGGGGTGGTCTGATGGCCATCACGGAAATCGCCAGCGGCCTGCAGTTTCCCGAAGGGCCGATTGCACTGGATGACGGTTCGCTGCTGCTGGTGGAAATCCAGCGTGGCACGCTGTCGCGGATTACTCCGGCCGGGGTGGTGGAGGTTGTTGCCGAACTGGGCGGCGGTCCCAACGGTGCCGCCATCGGCCCCGATGGCGCGGTTTATGTCTGCAACAATGGCGGCTTTCAGTGGATCGATGTGGAGGGGGCGCCCTTCCCGGTGGGGCGTGCTGAGGACTATCGCGGTGGCAGCATCCAGCGGGTGGACCTCGCCAGCGGGGAGTTCACCACGCTGTATACCGAGTGCAACGGCAATCCACTGAGCGGCCCCAACGACATCGTGTTCGATCGCCAGGGCGGTTTCTGGTTTACCGACCTGGGCCAGCGCTACGGCCGCCAGCAGGATCGCGGGGCGCTGTACTACGCCCTGCCGGACGGCAGTGAAATCCGCGAGGCGGCCTTCCCGGTAGATTCCCCCAACGGTATTGGCCTGTCGTCGGATGAAAAGACCCTGTATGTGGCCGACACCACGGCTGCCCGCCTCTGGGCCTATGACATTGCAGCGCCCGGGGAAATCCGGCCGCAGGCGGGCCACAATGCCGGCCGTTGCCTGGCCAGCCCGGATGGGCTGCAGCACTACGATTCACTGGCGGTGGATAGCGAGGGCAATATCTGTGTGGCGACCATCCTCAATGGCGGGATCACCTGGTTCGCGCCCGACGGGGCGGTCCTGGAACATTTCCCCACCGGGGATCTGGCCACCACCAATATCTGCTTTGGCGGAGCCGACCTGAAAACCGCCTATATCACGCTTTCCGCCACGGGGCGGGTGGTATCGATGCCCTGGCCGGTAGCGGGGCTGCCGCTGAACTTCCTCAACCACTAGCCTGTAACGGTGGGGGAAGGCGGGCGGTTAGGCTGGGTCGCTGTCTTCTTCACCCTCAACCGGAAATACTGGCGGCTCCCCCCAGTCCTTCTCCAGCACCCGGCGGAATTGTGCGGCGTCGCGCTTGCCAATGCGCCGGGCCAGTTCCTCCTCCAGTTCTTCCAGCACCTGAATCGCCAGCACCCGGGCCGGTTCGCCCTTGCGATTCAGGGTGGCGATGGTGGCGCGGCCGTCGTCGGGATCGGGGATCAGGTCGATCAGGCCGAGGCGGTTTAGCTCGCGGATATTGGTGTGCACAGCCTGGCGGCTGACCCCGAGGCGCTCGGCAATCGTCGAGGGGCGGCGAATGCCCTCGCCGATGTTCATCATCACCAGCGACTGGGCGTGGGTCAGCTGTACTCCGCCGCGGCGGTGGTAATTGGTATGCATGCCGTCTTCCACCCAGTACAGGGCGCGCAGGATCAACTGGGCGAGGTTGTTCTTGTACGCCTGGGGTGTCTTGTCGGCCGGTGAAGGGGCCGGCTCGCTGCGTTTTTTGGGCACGGTAGCTGTCCTTACTGCTCGGGTGTCATCGCTGCTTGGCGTGGGCGAAGCAGCGATACTAGCAGATGCCGGGCCGGGTATGCGCGGTCACGGTGGAGCTCAGAACGCAGCGCCGGCGGCCCTGGCCGCTTGCAGGGCTTGTTCCAACACCGTTGCTGCATGGGCTGGACCTTTGGCATCCATCGGTTGCAGGATGATTTCGCGCACATCTTCAAAGCCCAGAAAGGCCGCGATATGGCGCAGGTAGGCCGATTGGTAGTCGGTCTTGATGCCGTCCTCCTGGCGCGGGAATCCGGGCCGGTATTCACTGCCCCGTGACAGGATCAGCTGCAGCGACTTGCCCTTCAACATGCCCACGTACTCCCCCTGCGGGTTGACGCCAAAGGTCAGGCCGGGCTGGCACACCAGGTCGATATAGTGCTTGAGGGGGTAGGGAATGGAGAAGTTCCACATGGCGCTGGAGATCACCACCTTGTCGGCACTCTTCAGGCGCTGGATATGATCCAGCACGCCACTCCACTCACCGGCGGCCTCCAGGCCCTGGCCCGATTCCATCAGCCTGGCGATGTGCGCCATCTTCTGGCTGGCGCCTTCACGTCCGAACGCCGGGAGTCCGTCGTCAAACACGTTGAGGCGGTCGATCTCCACATCGGGGTTGGCCTCAGTGCAGGCCTCGAGGAAGGCCTGGGCAACCCGGCTTGAGTTGGATTTGTCACCGCGGGGGCTGGCTTCGATAGAGAGAATTTTCATTGGCTCGGGGCCTTCTTCTTGCGTGGATTGAATTCGGGCAGTTTCACCTTGGTAGCTACCAGTTGCCAGCTGCTACCGGATCCATACTGGGCATCCGTGCGCATCATCCAGCGATAACAGAAGCGCGCATAAAGGGGAATCAGTACCGCCACAATCAGGAGTGGTTTCCAGCCGAACACCCAGGTCTCGTCCTGGAGGCCCCACTTGATCAGGGCGAAAGCCGCATAAACCGAGAGCACCGAATAGGCGGAGATGACGGTTGACGCGAGTCGGTAGCGGGCCGGGTTGCCGGAGAATTTTGCACGCATTGGGGTGTCTCCCTGGTTCGCGGTAAAAATCGCAGTAAAAGTCGCGGTAAAAGTTGCGCTCAGAAACTGAACTTGGTGATGGCGAGGAATACGATCAACAGTGCTGCCGGCATGATCACCGGCGAACTGTAGAGCAGGAAATACCAGTGCAGGTGAATACCCGCTTCATAGGCTTCCTTGTCTCCGGTGGCGCGGATATTGGCCTTGGCGCCACCGAAGTGAGACAGGTGATAGTCGAGAATCTCGATGGGCAGTGTGATCAGCACCACGATCGCCAGCTTTAACATCAGCCAGTCGGAGCTAGAGTTCCAGCCGCCGGCGATGAACAGCAGGGGCCCCGTGATCAGGATGATGGGGTAGGCCACGTGTTCCATGATCACACCCTGGTCAAAGCGCTCCATCACCCAGTCCCGCAATTCGATGACATCCTCGTCCTCGGGATTGCGGCGCCAGGCCTTGAACACGGGGACAACGTAGTAGGCGTAGGCGTGCGCAGTACTGAATACCCAGACCATCACGAAAGTGACATGGACAAACTTGATATACAGGTACCAGGGGCCCAGTAGTTCTCTCAGGGCGTCTATCATTATGGCTTGCTCCTGTGGTTGCGGGTCGCTGAATGAGTGCTGTGTGACAAGGTAGAACGTCATTGGATAAATGTCAATTAGATTGACAATAAAACTGTAAAGGGATACTGTGTGTCCATGATCTGAATGCAGCGGGTAGTCCTCGGCTTACCCGATAATAATCAGCTACAGTCCGGGCGCCTGCCCGGCGTAACCAGGGAGTCATCCCCCATGAGTCAATTCCTGTTAAGTGAGCAGATCGGGCGCGCAGCGGGCCTCTATCCCGAGCGCAAGGCCGTGGTGTTCGAAGATCGCAGCTGGACCTGGTCGGCCCTGGAGTCTCTGGTGATGGAGCAGGCGGGTGCGTTGTCTGGCCTGGGCGCCGGTCCGGATCAGCGGGTAGCCGTACTGGCCCACAACAGCGACCTCTATTTCGCGCTGTATTTCTCCATTCCAGCGGTGGGGGCAACGGCCGTGCCGGTCAATATCCGTCTGGCGGAACCCGAAATCATCGATTTGCTCGCGGATTGTGAGACCAGCATTCTGCTGGTGGACGAACACTTCGTCGACATCGTGTCGGTGCTGAAATCACGCTGTCCGGGCATTCGCCATTATGTCTATATCGGCCGCGGTGACTGTCCTGCGGGGATGTCGACTCTTGCCACTGACACGCCGCTGCAGGCACCTGCGGAAACGGAGATTGCCGCGCTGTTCTACACCGGTGGTACCACCGGGCGGCCCAAGGGCGTAATGCAGTCGCACCAGAGTATGATCTTCAATACCCTGCAGTGGGTTGCCACGACCGGCACCAGCAGTGAAGACAGCCTGCTGATTGCCGCGCCGATGTTCCACCTGGTTGCCGGCATGAACTGTGTGGCGGCTGCGGTTCTGGCCGCCAAGCTGGTCATCCTGCCGCGTTTCGACGCCGAGCTGACACTGCGGGCCATTGAGGAGCAGCGGATTACCAAGATGGCGCTGGTGCCTGCTATGGTCGACATGCTGTTGCGTCATGAGCGCTTTGCCGAGTTCGATATCGGTTCGCTGAAAAAAATCAGTTACGGCGGTGCCCCGATGCCGGAGGAAATCCTCACGCGCGCCCAGGCGGCCATGCCGGATGTCGAGTTCATCCAGATCTACGGCCAGACCGAGTGCTGCGGTACGGTGACCTGCCTGTCCCCTGCCTATCACACTCTGACGGGCCCCAATGCCACGAAGCGACGGTCTGCAGGGCGGCCGGTGCCCGGCACCCGGGTGGCCATTCTTTCTCCCGATGGCGACGCGCTGCCCATCGGCGAGGTAGGCGAGATTTGCGTACGCAGTCCCGCCTCCACGCCCGGTTACTGGCGCCAGCCGGAGACCACCGAAGCGCTGTTTGAATTTGACTGGCTGCACACCGGGGATCTCGGCTACCTGGACGAGGACGGCTTCCTGTTCATCGTCGACCGTCTCAAGGACATGATTGTCACTGGCGGCGAAAACGTCTTTGCGACCGAGGTCGAAAATGTCATCTATCAACTCGAGGGTGTGCTTCAGTGTGCGGTAATCGGCATCCCCGACGAGCGCTGGGGCGAACTCGTGCACGCGGTGATTCACTGTGCACCGGGTACGGAACTCAGTGCGGAGCAGGTCATGGCCCACTGCCGCCAGTTTCTGGCCAACTACAAGTGCGTGCGCAGCGTTGAATTCCGTGAGGAGAGCCTGCCGCTCAGCGCCATGAACAAGATCCTCAAGCAGGAACTGCGCAAGCCCTGGCTGAAGAAATGATGCCCGGAGGCTGGACGCTCAATCGTGAGCGTCCAGGGTCCCGGTTTCGACAACCACCTTTCCCACCACCTTGCGGGTCGTGAGCGCGTTCAGTGCGGTGGCGTAGTCCTGCAGTGGGAACACCTGGTGCACCACGGGTGCAATGCGGCCATCCACATACAGCTGCAGCAACTCCGCCATGTTCTGTTCCGCGAGCGCCGGTTGCTCTTTTTCGAAACGACCATAAAACACACCGACCACTGCAAGCCCCTTGAGCAGAGCGAGATTAACGGGTAACTCGGGGATACGCCCCGTGGCGAAACCCACAACCAGCAGCCTGCCGTTCCAGGCGATGCAGCGCACCGCGGTATCGAACAAATCCCCGCCTACCGGGTCGTAGACCACGTCGACACCGCGACCGTCGGTCAATGTCTTGATCTGTTCCTTCAGGTCGGCGGTCTGGTAGTTGATGACGTCGTGTACCCCCATCTCGCGCAGCGCAGCGGCTTTGTCTTCACTGCCTACCGCCGCAATCACCCTGGCGCCCATGCCGAGGCCAAGTTGCACGGCCGCCAAACCGACACCGCCGGCAGCGCCCAGCACCAGCAGGGTTTCACCGGGCTGCAGTGCGGCTCGCTGTTTCAACGCGTGGTAGGACGTCGCATACACCCCGGGAAAACCGGCAGCGACGGTAGCCGGCATGCTCGCCGGGCGGCGAATCACGCTGTCCGCCCTGACGTTGATGCGTTCCGCCAGGCCGCCCCTGTAGGTTACGGCCATGACCGGGTCGCCAATGTTGAAACTTGAAACGGACCCACCGGTAGCGCATACCGTACCGGCCACTTCGCCACAGGGAATGAATGGCAGCGGCGGGCGTTCCTGGTACTTGCCTTCAATCATTAACAGATCGGGGAAATTGATGCCGCAGGCATCGATACGGATCTGGACTTCGTCGGCCGCTGGCGGATCGATGTCGATCTCCCTGAGTTGCAGCGAATCGGGTGGGCCGAGTTCTTTACACAGGACGGCTTTCATGAAATTACCTCTGGACTCTGGAGGTCATCCACGACCGGCGTGGAGCGGCGATCGTGTAACGGATAATAGAGAGTGGTCAATGGGAAAGCGGGCCGTCAAGCGACGGCCCGAACAGGGTGTGTTGGTGCGTGGCCCGCGCGTAACGAACGGGCCGCCGGGCGTTAGCGGAAGCGGTAGTCGAGTTGTAGGGCGACGGTGCGCGGTGCGTCCACCAGATAGGTGATGGTGCCCGGTGCCGCCAGCGGGGTGCCGAAGGCGTGGCTGATTGTGGTTTCGTCGGTGATGTTCTTACCCACCAACGCGACCGTCCAGCGCTCGTCGGCGTCTGACAGGGCCAGCCGCAGGTTGACCTTGGTGAAGTCATCCTGGGCACCGCGCGGGTTCAGGTCTTCCATCAGGAACTTCTCGCTGTTGTAAACCACGTCCAGCTTGCTGCTGAAGAACAGCTCGCCGATCGGCTGATCATAGACGAAGGAGAGATTGCCGCTCCATTCGCTGGACCGCGGCAGACGCGTGCCGCCGATATCGTTGGTGGGTACGTCGCAGCCAGGATTGTTCCACAGGCAGTCGGCCCCTAAAAACTCGTCGTAGGTCGCATCCAGGTAAGCCGCTGACCCCATGATAGTCACACTCTCCCCGAGTGCCCAGGCAAAGTCCGCCTCGACACCTTCGGTGGTGGCCGATGCAGCGTTGCCGGTGACAAAGGTGCTGGAATCGGCGTCCCAGGCCGATACCTGCAGGTCTGTGTACTCGGTATAGAAGTAGGCCGCGTTCAGGCTCAGGCGGGAGTCGAACAGGCGGGTCTTTACACCCACTTCGAAGGTTTCGGCTTCTTCCGGGTCGAACTCGAACTCTTCGGGCTTGGTGGAGGCCTGGGCGCCGACAAAACCGCCGGCCTTGGAACCCTCGGACCAGGTGGCGTACAGCATGGTGTCTTCGGCCACGTCCCACTGCAGGTTGATCGCCGGGTCGAAGTGACTCTCGTCGCGATCACCGGACAGCGGCGTGTCGAGCCAGGAGGGCAGGACGTTACCCACGATCTCGCGTTGCTGGTCGGCGTCCTTCTTGTCCTCGGTCTGGCGGGCGCTGGCGCTGACGCGCAGGGCGTCGGTAATGTACCAGGTGGCCTGGGCGTACAGTGACAGCACATCGTTGTCCTGTTCGAAGTGGCGAATACCGGTGCCGACGAAAGGCCCGAACGCCAGTTCCGTGCTCTGGTCCATGTCCAGGCTGTTGGTATGCGCGTAGAGTCCTACCACATACTCCAGGGTTTCACCGCCCGGTGAGACCAGTCGCAGTTCCTGGGATAGCTGGTCGAAGTCCTCGGCAAAGCTGGAGCCGAACAGCGTGGCTGCGGAAAAATCAGAGTCCAGGAACTTGCTGAAATCGTACTGCGAAAAGCCCGTGATGGAGGTCAGGGTAAAGTCGTTGAAGCCGTAATTCAGCGTCAGGGTGAGATTGTCGGCGTCGGTGTCGTTGAAGTCCCGCTCGCTGACGGTCGGGAAGCCCGACGTGGAGCGTTTGTAGTCGATTTTTTCTCCCGGACGGATCGTCTCGTAGCTGTTGCCGTCGATGCGTGAACGGCTCGTCTCCAGCTTCAGGGTAGCATCCAGTTGGTCGGTGATATCCCAGCCCAGGGTGCCGCGGATTACCCCGTCACTGACCTGTTTTTCGTGGTCACCCAGGACCAGGTTCTCGGTGAAGCCCTTTGCCGTATCGATGTAGCTGACGGCGAGGCGGCCGCGCAGGGTGTCACTCAGGGCGCCGGAGACAATACCCCGTACGTTGGTGGTTTCCCCTTCAAATTCATAGCCGGCAGAAATGGAGGCCTCGGTTTCGTCAGTGGGTTTGCGCGTCAGCACGTTGATGGCGCCGGCGCTGGTGTTCTTGCCGACCAGGGCGCCCTGGGGGCCGCGCATGACCTCGATGCGGTCGACGTCGAGGAAGGGGCTCTGGAACTGACGGGCCCGACCCGCATAGACGCCATCCACGAACAGGCCCACGGTCTGCTCGAACGCGGAGTTGCCCGCGGTGGAGCCCATGCCGCGAATATAGATCGCGTAGTTAGCGGGAGTGTCCTGAACAAAGAAGTTGGGTATTTGCGTGGACAGGTCGCTGAAGTCGCGCAGGGCAAAGTTTTCGATGTCATTGCCGCCGACCACGGACAGCGAGATCGGTACGTCCTGCAGGCTTTGCTCGCGTTTCTGGGCAGTGACCACCACCTCCTCGAGCACGGCCGCAGACGCGGTGTTCCAGGTAACAAGGGCGCCAATGGCGAAGGCCAGGCGGGTTTGGGACAGCTGGAGTATCGGTTTCATTATCGTTCTCCGTTTGCGGTAATGGTCGGGCCACAGGCCCGTTTTATGGGTACTACACAGGGGAAGCTGGTTTCAGGCCGAGCAACAGGCGGCCGTAGTTTTCCGCACCGATATCGGTGTCGAATACGGTGTGGCAGGACAGGGTGTTGATGTCCCGGACAATACGTTGCATGGGGTGTGTGCTGAGGTGGGCGCTGGCACCGCTGGAGTCCATCAGGCGGCGCACGGTGTCACGGCACTCGCGAACCGCCAGGGCCGCGCTGAGACGCATCTCGGCGCGCTCCTCCATCGGGCAAACCTCCTCGGTTCGGCCCCAGGCCGAAAGGCGCCGGCCGACATCGCGCAGAATGAGCTCGGCGGCGCGGACCCGTGCGCTGGCTTCGCCGTACAGAATCTGGGCGGAGGGGCGATCGACCTGTTTTCCGGACATGCCGTAGAGTTTGCGACCTTCCAGACGTGCCCGGAACAGTTCCAGGGCACGCTGGGCGGCCCCGAGTGCGGGAATGGCGGCGGCAATGCACAGCAGCGGCATCATCGGGTGGCGGAAGCGCTCAGCGCCTTTCGCCGGCAGGCCGGCGCCGCGACCCACCGCCATATCCTTGAGTACGCAGGTGTAATCCTCGGGTACAAAGATGTTCTCGACCTTGATGTCGTTGCTGCCGGTAGCGGCCATGCCGGCGGCGTACCAGGTGTCCAGCACCGTGACTTCACTGCGCGGAAGCAGGAACAGTCGCGGACCTTCTTCCGAGCCTTCAACCATGGCGTTCAGCAGGACGTAGTCGGCATGCATGACGCCGGTGCCCCAACTCCACTGGCCGCTGAGGCGGTAGCCGCCCTCAGTGACTTCGGCACGGCCACCGGGACTGATGCTGGCGGGCGCAAGGATATAGCCGTTGGCAGCAAAAACGGCCTGCTGTGTCTGGCGGGGGAAATGGGCGAGCATCCAGTTGTGTTCCATGTAGAACGTGCTCACCCAGCCGGTGGCGGTACAGGCGCGGCTGATCAGCAGGCCCAGGTCGATAAAGGCATCCGTGTCGATTTCATCGCCACCAAATGCCGCGGGTACAAAGGCACGGAACAGACCTGTTTCGGCCAGCGAGGCCATGACCTCGTCATCGGGCTTGCGCTGTTGCTCAGCCAGTGGGGCTCGCTCCTCAATCAGGGGAACCAGGGCTTCTACTTGCTGGTGCAGGGTGGCGGTGCTGGCTTGCATGGCGTGCTGCATCGGTATTCCCATCGCTAATTATATTAGTCAATTTATTTGACGTTGATGCATTGTGTTCGGCTCGCTGTATATTGTCAATAACATTGACAATAATATTTGAGAATAACCACTACGCTGAAGGCAGTGAACAAGGGCTGTCCTGCCGCTGAACGCCTTTTATCGATGGCTGGCGGCATCAGCATGTTTGCGGGAGAGGGCTGCGGGAGTCGGCTGCGGGAGCGCCGGGGCGGGCGGGGTTCGGAGCAGGGGGATGCCGGGTACACGGGTGATCGCCGCGTACCCGGGTGAGCTGCTTACTCGAAGCTGTAGCTGAGGTTCACCCCGTAGGTCCGAGGCGGGAACCAGAAGCGCTGGTTGAAGAAGTTGGCCGTTGGCGTAAGCCCGGAAATCTCCTCCTCGTCGCTCAGGTTCTTGCCCCACACGGAAGCGCGCAGGGCGCCGCTGCTGCTGGTCCAGGCGACACTGCCGTCCCAGGTGCCGAAGCCGCCGGTTTCGCCTTTGGGGTGATTGAAGGCTCCGTCGGAGAAGTACTCATCGCTGTAGCTGTAGGACAGCAGTGCAACGAAGCCGCCCCAGTTCTCCGGCAGAGGCAGGTCATACTCGCCACTGATGTGGTAGTTG
The DNA here is from genome assembly GCF_008064665.1 of Parahaliea maris. Taxonomy (GTDB): domain Bacteria; phylum Pseudomonadota; class Gammaproteobacteria; order Pseudomonadales; family Halieaceae; genus Parahaliea; species Parahaliea maris. Next base: position 24,070 of record NZ_VRZA01000010.1, read on the forward strand.
TACTCCGGTGCGCGTGACAACTCGAGGTCGGACTGATCCTCATCGACGAGGAAGGTCCCGTCACCGAGATCGGTCACCCGTCCGCAAGGAGAGGTGGGCGGGCTGTCGTAGGGGCGGGCGCCGTTGAGGTCGGCACAGAACTCATCGTATTCCGCGTCCAGGTAGCCGGCATTGAAGTTCAAGGTGAAGCGCTCGGTCAGCGAGACGCTGAGGTCAAGTTCGAGGCCCGCGGTGGTCGCTTCACCCACGTTCTGGTTCAGGGTTTCCTGTCCGGTGAGGTTTGCGCTGGGCACGAATACACCAAATTGCAGGTTCTCGTAGTTGGCCCAGAAAGCGGCCAGGTTGAGCCGCAGGCGGTTGTCCCACCACTCGGACTTCAGGCCGATTTCAAAAGAGAGGGCCTCTTCATCATCTGTGGGTAGCGCGGTCTGGGGCGAGCTCGCGCGGGCGCCGAACTCACCGGCCTTGAAGCCAGTCGCCACCTGGCCGTAGACCATCGCGTTGTCACCCAACTGGTAATCGAGAGCCAGTTTGTAGTCCACGTGATCGGTGTTGAGATCGCTGACAATATCCCCCGTCAGGTCCTGCCTGGCCAGCTTGCGGGCCTCGCTGTAGGTCAGGTGGGTGGCCGGGTCGTAGGTGAGGTCGGGGAGGAAAATGCCCGGGTCGCGGTAGAAGTCCTTCTCCTCCTCGGTGTAGCGCAGGCCCGCAGTCAGGTTGAGGCGATCATTGATGGCATAGATGACCTGGCCGAACAGGGCCTGGCTGGTCGCCTCCTGGGTGGCGTAGTCGGCACTCGGGCCAAGGGTCGGGAAGTTCTGGGTCAGCTCGTGCTCCTGCTCCATGTAGAAGGCGCCGACGACCCAGTCCAGCGGCCCGCTGTCGTCGCTGTTGGTAAAGCGGACTTCCAGGCTGCTCTGGTCGTGGGTCTGGTCACGGGAGGTGGGGAAGAAGAAAAACTCGGTCTGGTCGAAATCGTTGAGGAAGACGTCGTCGGTTTCGATATAGCCGGCAATCGCGGTCAGGGCGACACCGCCAAAGTCCCAGTTCAGGATGCCGGTGAAGGCGTCCTGGTCGATATCCGAGCGGGAGTAGTAGTCCCGTCCCAGGCGGTAGGGGCCGTCATCCGGCTCCGGGCAGCCAAAGGCGATGGCACAGGCAAGCTGTATCGGGAAGCGCGGGTCGGAACCGTCGTCCGAGTCGGTATCCCCGGGTGTCGGGTCGCTCTTGTCCCGTGACCAGTTGTAGATCAGCCGCAGGTCGATTTTCTCACTGGGCGTCCACAGAGCCTGGAGGCGGCCGCTGCTTACATCCTCCGCCCCCAGTTTCTTGTCTACGGGGAGCGTGAAGGGCAGGGGAGTGCCAAAGGCACCCTTGGGCGTGCCGTCGAAGCGGTTGCGGAAATGACCGTCGTACTGCTTGTACAGATACGACAGGCGAAACGCCCAGTCGGCAATTTTCGGCGAGTCCACCGCAAAGCGGTATTCCTCCCGGCCGTAGTTGCCGATATTGACGTCTACCTTGCCGCTCAGCTCGCCGCTGGGCTGGATGGTTTGTACCGCCATGCCTCCCGCGAGGCTGTTTTTGCCGAAATTCACCCCGGTGGGGCCGCGCAGGATCTGTACCGAGGCGATATCGAAGAAATCGATATTGCTCGATCCCGGGCGAGTGAAGAACAGGCCGTCGATAGAAATACCCGCACGCGGCTCCTCGGTGGATTCGATCCGCTGATCCCCGATGCCGCGAATGTGCACCGCCGCGGCATTCGGGAACTGGTTGACCTGCTGGATATTGACGTTGGGGGTGGGGCGGCTCAGGTCCTGGAAGTCCATCGCGACGACGTTCTCCAGAGCGTTGGTGTCAAAGGCGGTCACTGCACTGGGGACGCTCTGCAGGCTCTCCTCGCGATAGCGGACACTGACGATGACTTCCTCAATGACACGTTGGTCGCTCTGCTGCGCGCTTGCTGCGTCCTGCGCCACCACCTGCGTGGGAAGCAGGCTGGCCGCGAAGACCGCCGTGGACAGTAATCTCAGGCCGCCTCCCAGGGCGGAATTACCGAGTGGGTTGGGCATTACTTCTCTCCTTTTATCGTTATGAAAAGCTGCTTTCCTGACACCGTGCGGCACTTTGTAACACCGCGCTGTCCCGGAATCCGGGCGATGGAACAGGCTGTGGTGGATTTGCCGGTGTCTACTGGCGCCATCCTGGCCGGACTCTGGCTTATTCCGGTTTTGTGGCGCTCATAGAAATTTTAATTAGTATTAAATTGATTGAAGATTAGCTCAGCCCGAGGTGGCTGGCAACCACGCTGGCATGAATTTTTTTGCTGCGGGTGACCGCCGTGGGGAGCGAGTCCCGGGTGCTTCAATCCCCGGCAAACTTGCGAAATTGTGCCACGTGGGCGGAGTCGAAGTATTCGTCCAGTCGTGTAATACGGCCATCGGCCACCTGGCAAACCACGCAGGCAGGCAATTCGACCCGCACCCCGTCGTGAACCCGCGTTCCCCGCAGGACGTGCTGCTGGACGAATCCTCCGGGGAAGGTGTCCAGGCGGCGCTCGTCGTAACGACGCTGTTCGATTCGGCTGACCATGCCCAGCAGGGTGGCTTTATTGTCGGTGGGTGTCTGTTCCACCCGGTCGGTGTTGTGCCAGATACGGGCTTGTGGGGCATAGCAGGCGACCAGCCCATCTATATCTCCCGCTTCGACACTGTCAAAGAAGCGCTTGGCGAGGCTGCGGATCTGTTCTTCGGTCATTTTTATCTTCCTGTATGGGTGTGATGATGGCGGGCCGTCCCCTGAGAGGCGGCAGGTTCCTCCCTCGGCCGTGTGCCTTCGGGAAGCCGGGGCGAGGCGCCCGAAGCCTCAGGAGTGACTAAAAGAATACTTGACATTTAGTCGGCATTAAATATATTTTAATCCACGCTAGATAAATTTAGCGAAAATATTCCGGCGGCCCATCCCGCGACACTGCCGGCGTAATAAGCATAATTAATATCCAGGGAGACCTATCATGAACTACCTGCCCCCCTTCAGGCCCCGTCACTCGTTCTCGCTCATGGCTGCAGCGCTGCTCGCCCTTCCATCCACCCAGGCGCTCGCGCAAATGTCGGGGGCACTGGAAGAGGTCGTGGTAACGGCGCAGAAGCGTGAAGAGAGTATCCAGGACGTTCCGATTTCCATGGCAGCCTTTACCGGCGACATGGTAGAGCGTGTTGGCGGTACCGACATTACGACCATCAACGGCATAGCGCCGAACATCATCCTGCAAACAGAGGGCCTGATACCCAACGTACCGATGTTCTCTATCCGCGGTATGAACCATTCGGATCCCGATCCCAACAGCGATCCCAAAACCAGTATGATCATCGATGGCGTTTATGTGCCCTTCGTCGCGGGCACGATGCTGGATATGTTCGATATCGACCGCATCGAGGTGATTCGCGGCCCCCAGGGCACCCTGTTTGGCAAGAACAACCTGGCGGGGACCATCAACGTGACCACGGCCCGGCCCACGGGTGAGTTTGGTGGTAAAGTCAGTGCCACGGCCGGGGAAAACGGCCTGCAGCAGTACAGGTTCCAGGTGAACACCAACCAGTTCGCCAACGATATGCTGTCCGCCAAACTGGCCGCCGCCTATCGCGATTACGATGGCTTCGTAAAGAACATTACGACCGGCACCACATTGATGGCGCAGGAAGTGAAATCCCTGCGCGGTGCACTGAAGTTCGAGCCCACCGAAAACTTTGATGTCACCCTGATCGCCGATTACACCGACGACGAGGTCCTCGGCCCCGGCGGCCACAGCGTTGCGGTGGACGAAATCCAGGGCGATGTCTACAAGGCGGCGCTGAACTTCGATCCCGAGACGCAGACGGAGACCACGGGCACCACCATCGAAGCCAACTGGCACCTCGACGCGGGCAGGATTACCGCCGTGCTGGGCAACCGCAACCTGGACTACTTCAACCGGGGCGACTTCGACGGCACCAACAACCCCGGCATCATTCCCGTCCAGGCACTGGATGTGAAGCGGGACTTCAGTGGTGACACCCAGAGTGCAGAGCTGCGCTGGGACAGCACTATCGGCAATGACTTTCACTATGTTGTCGGCCTGTACTACAGCCAGGACGAGTGGCAACAGATCAACGATGTGGGCGTATTCAAGATCCCGGCGGTGATCGGCAGCCTTGGCGCGAACTCCCAGGACTCCAAGTCGGCCGCGCTGTTCGCGCAGGCGGACTACACCTTCCTCGACGACTGGACCCTCACAGTCGGTGGTCGCTATACCCGGGATGAAAAGAACTACACCCTGGAGAGCGACTCGCTGACCAACGGTGTGGTGACCGGCTCGTTCCTCGCCGAAAAGAGCGATGACTGGAGCAACTTCTCACCCCGCGCAGCGCTGGAGTACCAGATGTCGGATGACATTCTGCTCTACGGCTCGATTTCCCAAGGTTACAAGGGCGGCGGCTACAACTCCCGCGCCACTCTGCCGGAGCTGGTGGGGCCCTACGATGAGGAAACCGTTACCGCCTATGAGCTCGGGATCAAGAGCGACTGGTGGGACCAGCGCCTGCGGGTGAACGGTGCCATCTTCCTCAATCAGTACGAAGACCTGCAGCAGGGCGTGCAGCGCCCCGGCTCCATCCGTGCCGAGAGTATCACCACCAACGTCGCTGAGGCGGATATCGCCGGCGTGGAACTGGAGTTACTGGTTCTGCCGGTGGATAACCTGCAACTCGGGTTCAATGTTGGCTACCTGGACGCCGAGTACCAGGATTTCTGTGACGATACCGACGGCGCTTCAGCTTACATGCCCTCGAACTGCGGTGGCTTCGAGCTGGAGTTTGCTCCCGGCCAGTGGTTGATTGCTGAGGACCAGACGCACCTGCCGCTGTCTAACGCCCCGGAACTCTCCGCCAGCCTGCTGGTGGACTACGACCTGGTGCTGGACTTTGGCGTTGTCAGTTTCCACGGCGATGTGCGTTACACCGACCGCTACAACACCTGGGGTCGCTCCCTCGATGAGGCGTTCTACCGCGATGAGGTTGCGCTGGTCAACGCCAATGTCTCATTCCAGGATTCTGACGAGCGCTACCAACTCACCGTTTATGGCAAGAACCTGACCGACGAGGAAGTGATCTCCGGCGCGGTGGCGACAGGCGCCAACCCCATCACCCAGTTCTATCAGCCCCCCCGTGAACTGGGCGTGGAATTCATCCTTAACTTCTGAGGTAGCTCTCGCATCCACCTGGTGGTCCTCTGAAGTACTTGACGCCGGCTCTGCCGGCGTTTTTTTGTCTGCATGTTTTATACCCGTTCGGAACAGGGGGCGCTATGATCAGCCTTTTGCCGGAGGAGGCCCCATGACCACGCACCCGATCGATGCCTGGCACCAGCTGCTGGACAACCAGGATCCCGGCGCCCTGGATACCCTGTTGGCGGAGTCCGTGGTTTTTGTGTCACCGGTCGTGCATACGCCCCAGCAGGGCAAGGCCTTGACCATGGCCTACCTCTCAGCGGCCTTCGGCGTGTTGTTCAATGACAGCTTCCGCTATGTCCGGGAAATTCGCGGTGAGTCAGACGCCATGCTGGAGTTTGAAACGGAAATCGACGGTATCCTGGTGAACGGGGTCGACATTATTCACTGGGATGACGCGGGGCAGATCACCGAGTTCAAGGTGATGGTGCGGCCACTCAAGGCGATCAACATCGTCCACCAGAAGATGCGGGAGATGCTCGCAGCCATGGCCGGGGAAGGGGTGGGGTAAACCCGGTTCGGAGTTGGCCGGCACCAGGGGCAGTGCCGGCGCGGTTGGATGGCGCGGGTTAACCCGCGCGTTTGTCCAGGTTCTCGGCGCCGAACTTGGCTTCCTTGAACGCACGTTTCTTCTGGTTCCAGTCCTCGATATTGGCGCGGGATTCCGCTTCCTCGTGAGCCATCATTTCGGCGTAGCCCTTGGAACGGGCGGTAATCTCTACCTGGATCCCGTTGGGGTCGTACATGTAGACCGACTTGACGAAGCCGTGGTCCACCGGTCCCAGGCAGCTCTTGCCCTTGGCGTTGATGTAGGCCTGCCACTCCAGCATGGCTTCCTCGCTCTCCACTTCGAAGGCCAGGTGCATTTCAAAGCTGTGCTTGCGCTGCAGCCACTCGTTTTCGATGGTTTCCGGGGCGTCGAAGAATGCCACGTAGTTGCCGTCGGGCATCTCGAAGAAGATGTGCAGGAAAGGGTTCTCATTACCACTGCCGGGCTCGTTCTCGGAACTGAAGGCCGCAGCCAGTTTCAGGCCGAGAATTTCCTCGTAAAACCAGATGGTCTGGTCGGCATCACGGCAGCCGTAGGCGGTGTGATGGACATTGTGTAATGCTATTTGCGGGCGCTTTGCTTCAGACATGCTGCTGCTCCTCGGTTGTGTTAACCATTTTTGGATTCATATTCACTGCGTAGTTCGCGCTTGAGAATCTTGCCGTTGGGGTTGCGCGGCAAATCATCCCGGTAGACGGTCGTTCGGATTTTCTGACGCCGGCCCACGCGCTCGTTGGTCCACGCGGTGAGCTCTTCTTCGCTGGGGGTGGGTTCGCCGGCGCGCGGCACCACCAGGGCGACCGGGGTTTCACCCCAGGTCGGGTCGGCCACCGCGATGACCGCGACTTCGGAGACGGCGGGGTGCTCGATCATGACCGCCTCGATGTCTGCCGGGTATATGTTCTGCCCGCCGGACAGGATCATGTCCTTCTTGCGGTCGACGATGTACAGGTAACCCTCTTCGTCCACCCGGCCGATATCGCCGGTGCGCAGCCACTGCCGCCCCTCACTATCGAGGTACATGGTGTCGCGCGTTGCGTCCGGCCGGTTGTGGTACTCCACCATCCAGTGCACCGAGCGCACGCAGATTTCGCCGGTGGAGCCCCAGGGAAGAGGCTGGTCCTCGTCATCGAGGATGATGTAGTCGTGGCCGCGAACCGGTTTGCCCACCGAGCCCGGACGGCCTTCTGCCTCCTCTGGTTGCAGGGTAGTCATGAAACCCTCGGTGAGGCCGTACAGCTCGATCACAGCACAGCCGAACTGGTCGGTGACCTGTTGTTTCAGCTGCTCGTAGAGGGGCGAACCGCCGGAAATGATGGCCTGAAGACTGGCCACGGCTTGCGGGCTGAAATTGGGGGATTCCAGGATGCGCTGGAACTGCAGTGGCACCATCATGGTGTGGGTCACCCCATAGTGTTGTACCGTTTTGATCCAGCTATCGACGTCGAAACGCGACTGGATTACGCAGGTGCCGCCCACAATCAGTGAACAGAACAGGGAGGCCCAGGCAATGTTGGAGTACAGGCCAATCGGGCAGATCGAGATGGCGCCGTAGTGATAGCGATGGGCCAGCGCCAGTTCGTACATGGACTGGGCGCGGCGCCGGTGAACGTGTTTGATGCCCTTCGGTATGCCGGTCGTGCCGGAGCTGTAGATGATATTGCAGGGATCGTCCTCGCCGATCTCGACACCCGGCGCGCTTCCGTCCTGTTGCTGGCGCCAGCCCTGGTAATCGATACCGCCGACGTTCTCGCCACCGAGCACCAGCGAGGTATTCAGCTGCCCGAGTCCGGCCAGCTTGCTGGCGATGCGCTCGAATTCCGCTGCGGTGAAAAAGGCCGCCCGGGCGCCGGCGTCCTCCATCATGGCGGCCAGGCCCTCGGCGCTGACCGACAGGTTCAATGGCACCGCCACGGCGCCCGCCTTGAAGATTCCGTACAGAACTTCCACGTATTCCACGCAGTTGCCCATGATGATGGCAACGGCATCCCCTCGCCCTATACCCAGTCCGGCAAGGCCATTGGCGACCGCATTGGAGCGCTGGTCCAGCTCGCCCCAGGAGAGGGAACTGGATTCGTCGATCACCGCGGGCTTGTCCGGGTACCAGCGTCCGTGGAGCGCGACCAGCTCGGGTAGCAGGGGGGCTTTGATGTCGAAGTGCATGGTGTATTTCTCCGCTGAGAGCACTGTTATTGTAGTCCCTTGAATATACGCTAACCAGATTTAATTTTCATTAAAATTTAGGGCGTGAGTGTGCCTTTCGCTGCGGTCGCGAGGGGGAGGGAGGTATTCGGGGGTGTGGGGCTCCAGCCCCCGCCGAAGGGCTTGCGATCAGGGGAGTGCAGGCTGTAGCGAGGGAGTGGTGGCGAGTGCCGCGTCAGCGCGGCAGCAGTCCCTGGGTGAAGGTCTGGACGAAAGCGTCGGCAATCTGGTCTCCGGACGGGCCGGAGTTGGGCTTGAACCATTTCGGGGTCCAGTTCACCGCGCCGAGAATGGCGTCGCAGGTAATGGCCGGGTCGTCGATCAGCAGGGATCCCTCGTTGACTCCGTCCACCAGCAGCTGGGTGATCCGCTTGGTGTGGGCGCTGGAACGGGCGCGAATGGTTTTCTGGTGCTCCGGCTTGAGCGCAGGAATCTCGCTGAGAATGGCCACCGGCCCGTTGTCACCGCAGACCTCTTCGAGCTGGTAGCGGATATACAGCTGCAGGCGCTCGAGGTTGTTGTCGCCTTCCTCGATAGCGCGCTCCAGGGCGCCCTCCCCGAGGTCGAGGGCACGCATGTAGCACAGGGTGACCAGTTCTTCCTTGTTCTTGACGTAGTAGTACAGGGCGGCGTCGGTGATGTTGAGCTTGCGCGCCACGTCCTTGAGGGAGGTGCCGCTGATGCCTTTTTCATTGAAACACTCGGCGGCTACCTTGAGCACGATATCGCGCTTCAGCCGGCGCTGTTCGGTCTTGTTGAAATGCCAGTTTGCTTCGCTATTGTTCGCCATGGGAATCCAGTCATGAGGTGCTGGCGAGGGGGGATACCGCTTTGCCTGCACCGTAAGTTAATGGAAGAAATGTTAACACAATGAACATAGAAAAACTTGTTACGCATTAAAATCCAGACTGGATCACTAGGCGGCCGGCTGCCAGCTCGCACGCATTTCACGCTTGAGTACCTTGCCGGTGGCATTGCGCGGGAAGGCGTCCACAAACTCGTAGCGACGGGGAATCTTGTAGCCGGCCAGCGAGCCGCGCAGAAAGTCCACCAGTTGCTCCCCGGTCACCTCGGCGCCGGGTTCCAGGATCACGTTCGCCAGCAGTGACTCGCCCCACTTTTCGTCGGGGATGCCGATAATGGCGACATCGCTGACGGCCGGGTGTTTCAGCAGTTCGTTTTCGATCTCTACCGGGTAGATGTTCTCGCCGCCACTCACCACCATGTCCTTGATGCGATCGACCACGTAGAGATAGCCGTCCTCGTCGAGGTAGCCCGCGTCACCGGAGAAGTACCACTCGCCGTCCACCGCTTCCTCGGAGGCTTCCGGGCGATGCCAGTAACCTTTCATCAGGCGGTCGGAGCGGCAGGCGATTTCGCCGATTTCGCCGGTCGGCAGTGGCTGGCGGTTGGTATCGACAATGCGCACCCGATTGTTGCCGAAGGCCCTGCCGGCGGACGCCAGCAGCTTGCCGGCATCGTGTACGCAGTCCTTCGGGCTCAGATAAGTGATCCCACCACAGCATTCGGTCATGCCGTAGGACAGGGCGAAACCACAGTCCAGTACTTCCTGGGCGTCCTTCAGTAATTCCACGGCGATGCCGGAGCCGGCAATCAACAGGGTATCCAGCAGCGACAGGTCGTAGCTGTGGATGTCGGGCAGGCGGATGATGGCGTGGATCAGTGCCGGAGGCAGCGGCACGATGCGAATGCGGGACTCCGCCAGCACCCGGGCGACAACGTCCGGTACCGCCTCTTTCAGGATGACCGCGCGGCCACCGGCGAACAGGCCCGCCAGACAGAGGTTGGCCGCGGCGATATGAAACAGGGGCATGGTGGCCAGCACGGCGGCGTCCGGTTCATGCATTACCGGCCAGACCGAGATGCCTTCTTCTGCTGCACAGACCATACAGGCGTGGGTGAGCATGACCCCCTTGGGGTGTCCGGTGGTACCGCTGGTGTACATCTGCACGGCCCGGTCTTCGGTGGTCGGGATGCGGTCGACGGGCGCGGTGCCCGGCTGGCTGTTCATCCAGGTCCACAGGCCTGTCTCGCCTTCCTGCTCTCCCTCGCCGTCGAGCACCACGATCTTCTGCACGCGGTCCAGCCGGGCTTTGCACTCGCGCGCGATGGGCAGGAACTCCTGGCTGACGAAAAGATACTCGGCATCGGAGTCCTCGAGGATGTAGCTGACCTCGCCCGCGGTGAGGCGGAAGTTGACCGTGACCATGCACAGGTTGGCTTTGGCGGCACCGAACAGCACGTAGAAGAACGTTTCGGCATTGCGGTCCAGCAGCGCAATGTTGGTCTGGGTCGGTACACCGTCGGCAACAAAGGCATTGGCCACCTGGTTGCTGCGACTGTCCAGTTCGGCGTAGGACACACGTGTGTCCTCGAACTCAAGGGCGATACTGTCAGGCTTTACCTCGGCCTGGCGGGAGGGGATATCGGCCAGCGTTTTGATGTTGAGGTCCGTCACGAAAGAGGCTCCTGTTGACTGCGAAGACGCCGCCGGGGTGTGCCGGCGGCGGTTGGTGCTTGCGGGTCAGGCCAGTTCCTGGCGCTCGAGCCACTCGGCGCAGGCGTCTGCCGCTTCCTTGGCCTTGTCCGCCTGACCGAAGTAGTAGTGGTTGGCGCCCTCGATCCACAGCAGTTCCTTGTTGTCGTGGGGTACGGCGTCGTAGAGTCCCTGGGTGTGCTCGGGGGTGATGCCGTCGTCTCCGGTGTTACCGATGACCAGGGTAGGTACGGAGGTGCGCGCGGCACAGGACAGGCCGTCGGCGTTGGCATCGTCCCAGCTCCACTGGGACAGCCAGGAGCGCAGGGAACAGAAGCGCGCGAGGCCCACGGGGCTGTCGTTGACCACTTCCGGTTCGCCGAGGAAACACCAGTTGGGCTTGCGGTCGTTGGGGTCGATGGTGGGGTCGAGCCACTTCGGCTCGGCCATGGTGCGGTGGACCACGAAGCCGAACTCGCGGTTGGGCTGGCCATTGGCCTTGTACTCGGCGAGTTTTTCTTTCACCCACCGGGTGATGCGGCGGTTACGCTCGATCTGGGCAGCGCGGAAGCGCTCCAGGAACTCGGCGGAGTAGGGCGGCTGATTCGGGTTGTCCGGGTTGTAGATGTCCAGTTCCGGGTCGCGGTTCTCCGGGTCGTTCTCGTCAATCACGGAGGGGTCGAGCCACTCGGTCAGGGTGCGGTGGCGCGCCAGGTGGGCGGCGACCAGCATCATGCCGTCGGCGGGGATGAAGTTGCGCTTGGTCAGGTCGGGGGTGTCGCCGGCCGGGGTCGAGGTGACGGTGGGGTTTTCCGCCTCGGCCTGGTAGAACAGGCTCATCGAGCCGCCGCCGCTCCAGCCGCCGAGGATGATTTTCTTGTAACCGAAGCGCTCCTTGGCATCGCGGATTGCGGCGCCGAGGTCACACACGACCTTTTCCATGATCAGTGCGGTGTCGACACCGCGGTAGCGGGTATCGCAGTACATGGTGTGTACACCGGACTTGGCCAGGGCGGCCATCATCGGCAGGTAGAAACCACCGCCGATGGGGTGTGACCACACCACCAGGGTGTCCGAGTCCTTGCCTTCGGGGCGAAGCAGGTGACACTGGATGGCCACCACGTCGATCTCACCGGCGTAGGTGTCCTTGAAGTTGGATTTGTCCTCGTATACCACCAGGTGGGGGGTGCGGGTGTACTTGTAGCTCTTGCGGGCGTCTGACATGGGATTGTCTCCTTCTCGGGAATAGGGTGGCGCTTCAGGGCAGGTACCAGATCGGCGAGCTCCAGGCGGTTTCCTGGACCATGCGATCGGCGCCGGGCACTTCAGCGCAGTTTTCAAGTGATTCACAAAAACGTTTTGACCAGCGGAGCGTCGGTTGCTCCTTGACCCGCGCGTACCAGTAGGCCGGTTGTGCGGGGTCGAAGTCGGGGTCGGTCCAGCTGGTGCAGGTGCTGGGTGCGCCTTGCGCCAGTTGCGCGATGGGGATGACCTGCTGCACGATTTCGCCGTCGGCATCGAGGGTCCCCTTGATGATTTCCACCCGCTCCAGTGGCGTACGGTCCATGTTGGCCAGGACGGTGAGCCGCGGCGGCGCCTGGCGTCCGCTCAGGGTGCCGCCCATCGCGGTGGCCGTGCTGTAGTCATAGTTCGCAGCGCACGAGTCCGGTCCCCCGGCCTCGGAGGCGTCATCAGCCGAGAAGCGCAGGGCGATGCGGGTGCCGCTGGTGGCGTAGGTTTCCCGGCGCTTGAGCGCAGCGAACAGGCTGGCGCGGGTGTTTTCCGGTGCCCAGATACCCACCAGGCCCCCGGGGTTGTAATCCACGCGCTGCATAATCCGGTTCAGGTCCTTGCCGCCGCCGCCCCAGGCGTCGCCGGTATAGCTATCTTCCTCGGTGTCGCCGGGGGTGGCGGCATGGGCATCGGTTGACCCGACAAAGCCGAGCTGTAAGGGGTTCGACCGGTCTTCGTTACCGCTGGCGATATAGGCCTGCAGCCCGCGGCTCAGGATGTTGCGTACATAGCTGCGGTTGAGTTGCGCGACATACCCGGGGTCTTCGAGGGCTCGCTGTTTGTCCGCGGGCCTCGGGAAGGCCTTCTCGAATCCGCAGTCGCTGTCGGCGTCGTCCCAGTTCTCGGCAATACACTCGCTATTGCCTTTGCTCTGGTGTAATTCGACCAGGCGCTCGTAGTGGGCGCGCAGGTTCAGGGCGTTGTTGTCCTCGGATTCCACATCGAAGCCGCCGCCCTCGGCAAAATTGGTATTGTGCGGTATGGCGACCACGTCACAGCCGTCTTCCTCACGGCACTGCTCGTCCAGGGCCTGCCACAGTTTGAGTGGCGAGGAGTAGCGCACATAGTCGACAGCCGTCGGGGTGACCTGTTTGCCGGCGAAGATCAGGTTGCGGTGCCAGTGGGCGTTGTTGGGGGTGGCCGACCACTCGTTGGCGATGAATGCCGTGAACGCACAGGGATCGTCGGCCTTGTTGGCATGGGCCTGGCTCTGCTGCCACAGGGTCTCGCGAGCCGCGTCACAGTCCACCCCTTCTTCCTCGCACAGGCTGGGCAGGGCGGGTGTCTCGCCAGCGATCACCGGCAGCAGGTAGTTGACGAAGATGTTGCGTGATTTGGCGAGGTCGGTGCCGGCGCCTTCCCGCAGGCCGCGGCAGTAGGGGTTGTCCAGTTGTTCGGGGCCGGCGGTACACAACTGCATCACATCGAAGGTTTCGGCGTGGTCGGTGATGGCCGCGAAATCCAGCGGCCGGCGCAACTGTTTGCGGGTGACGCCGTCGGCGAGGGTGATCTCGGCGCCACGGGCGAAGGCAAAGGCGTCTGCCGGATTGGCTGTGGTGCCAAAGGCCCAGGCGTCCATGGACCAGGCGGTGTGGACGTGCAGGTCGCCCCAGTACAGGTTGCGGGCGTCCGCAGTGTAGCCGGCGCAATGCTCATCGCTGGCGGCGAGGGCCATGTGACTGCCCGCCAGTGAGGCGGCCAGTGTGCAAACAGCCAGAGTTGTGCGTTTCATGGTGGATTCGTCTCCTCGTGCGACCCTTTTTTTAGGTTTTGCTCGGTGTCGTCCGGCCCTGGTAGTGGCGGGCTGATGCATGTCATGTTAGCATGAGCAAAAAAGTTTTAGTACAGATTAGAATATTTTTTTTCGCGGATGTTATTGTGAGCGTCGGCGCGGTGTCTGTAGCCCCTTCCGGGTGAGCAATGCCCTGTGAAAAAGAACAGCTGACGTGAGGCCCCGGTCAACGGTTAGCGTAGTCAACTTGGAAATAACAGGAATATCTGATGGAAAATACTCTCTTTGATCTGACCGGCAAAACAGCGCTGGTCACTGGCGGTGGTACGGGTCTGGGTCGACATTTTGCCGAGGTGCTGGCCGGAGCCGGAGCGCGGGTGGTGGTCTGTGCACGGCGGGTCGACAAGCTCGCAGAGACGGTGGCTGCCATTGAAGCGGCCGGTGGTACCGCCATCGCCCAGGCCATGGATGTGACCTCAGAGGACAGCGTGCGGGAAGCCTATGCGGCTGCCGTGGGCGACGGGGTTGTGGACATCCTGGTGAACAATGCAGGCGTGGTAGCGAAACCGTCTCTGCTGGACGTGGATGTCGAGACCTGGGACTGGGTTCAGGAAGCCAACCTGAAGGGCCCCTGGCTGGTTGCCCGGGAGGCGGTACGCCGCCTGGCGGAGGCCGGCAAACCCGGGCGGGTGGTCAATATCGCTTCGGTCCTGGGCACTGCGGTACAGAAGGGCACCGGCCCCTATTCGGCCTCCAAGGCGGCGCTGCTGCACCTGACTCATATCATGGCCTCGGAATGGGCCCGCTATGGGGTGACGGTCAATTCCATTGCCCCCGGTTACTACTCAACCGACCTGGCGGATGAATTTCTCGAGAGTCCCAGGGGCAAGGCGCTGCTGGCGCGCATCCCGCAGCGCCGGCTGGGCGAGTACCGTGACCTCAGCGGCGCCATCCTGCTGCTGTGCTCGGATGCCTCCGCCTATATGACGGGCAGCTGCATCACGGTCGACGGTGGTTTGGCGCTGCCGCTAATCTGAGCAAACTCGGTGGGCTAGCCGCCGGCAGGGCCCCGCAAAAGCTGTATGAGAGCGGCATGAGCGGGGCCCTGTATTCCTCCTTCTTGCGGCGGGTCAGCGTGGCAGTGGTTTTATGTGTTGCAGGCGCCCTGCGGCACGGGTAACGGCCTCCCGGTCTCCCCCCGCCAGTAGCGCTTGCTTGATCCCGTTTTCCGTCTGCATGTGAACCTCCCCGTCGGCGATGATCTGCTCGGCGTGTTGCCGTGGGAGCACTGCGATGCCGTCGCTGTCGGCGAGCAGCAGGTCCCCCGGGTGTACGGTCACGTCAGCGCGAATGCCACGCAGGGTAATGGGCTCCTCGAAGGCGGTGAAGTGCCAGTATTTGTGCGCGTTCAGCGGAGAGTGGTAGCGGCAGAAGACCGGTTCTTCGAGGGAGAGAAAGTCCGCGCTGTCGCGAATGCCGCCGTCCACGATAAAGCCGCGCGCGCCACGCCCCACCATGCTGGCGACCATGTTGTCGCCGATCACAGCGCCGCGTTCGCAACCTCCGGTGTCGATGACCACAATGCCTCCCGGGTAGACCGAGGCATCCAGGCCAAACGTCGGCAGGGCATCGGTGCCGGCCTTTTCACTGCCGGCGGCACAGATCGCGGGGCCGGCCATCTTGCTGCCGGGGCGTACCGCCAGCATTCCGGGCGCCAGCACCTGGTGCTCCAGTCCCATCGCATCCATGACGTCGGCCACTACGGCGGACTCGAGTTGGCCAAGGCGCTGGACCAGTAATTGGGTTTCGTTCATCGGGTAGCTCCAGTCGATGTCAGATATCTGTGATATATCAGTTGCATATTACACCCGGAGCCTGCTACCTTGTCCATCGTTTTTTCGAGCCGAACGCCCATCCGCATGTGGTCAGCGTGTTGAGGCGAAATGGAGTACAGCGATGACATTACTGCCGGACAGCCTGCAGGCTTCGTTACTGGGTATGGGGTTACTGCAGCCGGGCGAGACCTGCTCCGCGGAGCCGCTGACCGGGGGTGTGGCGTCGGATATCTGGTACGTGCGGGCGGGTGACAGGGAGTTCTGCGTCAAGCGCGCGCTGGAGCGCCTGCGGGTTGAGCGCGACTGGCGGGTTCCCACGCATCGCAACGCCTTTGAGGTGGCCTGGCTGGAGATCGCCGCTGGCATCGCGCCGGATTGTGTGCCCAGGGTGCTGGGGCATGATTCAGCAGCCGGAATATTCGCCATGGAGTACTTTCCGCCCGGGCGATTTCGTAACTGGAAGCAGGAGCTGAGTGGCGGTGTAGTGGACCTGGAAACGGTGGAGCGGCTGGCCGGCCTGCTGGTCCGTATCCATAGCGCCACCGCGCATGACAGTACGCTGGCAGCGCGCTTCGACGATGGTGAATTGTTTTTCCAGCTACGGCTGGAGCCGTATCTCCACGGCGCAGCCGAGGGGCATCCGGAGGTTCGCGACCGCTTGCTGGCGCTGTCCACACAGGTGGCCGCCAGCCGGCAAGTACTGGTGCACGGGGATGTGAGCCCCAAGAACATTCTGGTGGGAGAGGAAACGATTGTCCTGCTGGATGCGGAATGCGCTTGCCTGGGTGATCCGGCCTTCGACCTGGCGTTCTGCCTGAATCACCTGCTGTTGAAGTGCCTGTGGGTGCCCGAGGCCAGTAGTTTGCTGTTGCAGGCCTTCGAGCGCCTTGCCGGGCGCTATCTGGCCGCGGTGGACTGGGAGGCACCCGGTCCGCTGGAGCGGCGGGTGGCAGAATTGCTGCCCGGGCTGTTGCTGGCCCGGGTGGACGGCAAGTCGCCGGTGGAATATCTCGAAGAGACCGCCAGGGAGGTTGTGCGGGGGTTTGCCAGACAGAACCTGCTGAGCCCTCCGGCGAGTCTCGACCAACTCTCGAACAACTGGCGTGCGGTGATCGTTGATCACCAGCGACGGGTGGATCGCGCGGGCGGGCAGCCCGGCGACACCTCCAGCCTCTAATCATGACAGGAGCAATAACATGAGTGATATGACGATCCGACAGGTATTGGGTCGATCCGTCTGGGACAGCCGTGGGCGCCCGACGGTAGAGGTCGAAGTACATCTCGAAGGAGGCGGCAGTGGTCGCGCGATTGCGCCGTCGGGCGCGTCCACGGGCTCTGGCGAAGCGCTCGATCGTCGCGATGGCGGCTCTCGCCTGGGCGGCTACGGTGTCGACGCCGCCGTTGCTGCAGTGAACACACAGATCCGCGCTGCCCTGATCGGCCGCGATGCCGGAGATCAGGAGGGCGTGGACCAGTGCCTGGTGACCCTGGATGGCACGGGAAATCGGCAGGTCCTCGGTGGCAACGCGATGATTGCCACGTCCATGGCAGTGGCCCACGCGGCGGCGGCCGGGTCCGGTCAGCCCCTGTGGCGCTATCTGGGTGAACGCACGCTTGCCGGCGAGGAACCCTGCACGTTGCCGGTTCCGGAAGTGCAGATCTTCGGGGGCGGGGCTCACGCCGAGGGTTGTATCGACCTGCAGGACTTCATGGTGGTGCCTTTCGGCGCCGGCAGCTTCCGCGAGGCGATGGAGTGGACGGCAGAAGTCTATCGCGCCGCGGGCAGCCTGATGGATCGACGTGGGCGGCGTTGTGGCGTGGCGGACGAGGGCGGTTACTGGCCGGCCTTCGACAGCAATGAAGAGGCGATTGCCGCCCTGGCCACGGCGGTGGAAGACGCCGGCTTTTCCACTGAGAAAGAGGTGGGGCTGTCACTCGATATCGCCGCCACCCAGTTCTATCGTGAGGGGCGTTACTGCCTGGGCAAGGACCGCCGCACCCTCGATGTGGGGCAGTGGTACGAGCAACTCGCCCGCTGGTTGAGCGAGTTCCCGATCTGCATGATCGAGGACCCGTTCCACGAGAGCGATCTGGCCAATCATGCGGCACTCACCGAGGCCTTTGGCGACCGGGTGCAGATTGTCGGCGATGACCTCTGCGTCACTCACACCGATAACATTCTCGCCTGTCAGCGCCAGCGCGCCTGTAATACCCTGCTGTGCAAGCCGAACCAGGTGGGCACCCTGAGCGAGGCGCTGGCTGCCCACCAGATGGCGAAAGAGTTCGGCTGGAACACCGTGGTATCCGCGCGCTCTGGAGAAACCGAGGATGTTACGATCGTGCACCTGGCCCTGGGGTGGGGGATCCAGCAATTGAAGGTCGGTTCCTTCGCCCGCTCCGAGCGCATGGCCAAGTGGAATGAAGCCCTGCGCATCGAAGAGGCGCTGGGCAATAAGGCGCGTTATGCAGGGAGGGCTCCCTTTGCCCGATAAGTCCTCGGCGGGCGAGATAAAGCTGTCCAAGACCGAGACAGCCTATCGCCTGCTGGAAGAAAAAATTGTCACCATGGAGCTGGCTCCCGGGGCGCTGCTCTCGGAAGCGGAGTTGTCCCTGGAACTCGGCCTGGGGCGTACACCGGTGCGCGAAGCCCTGCAACGCCTGTCGGCAGAGCACCTGGTTGAGATCATGCCGCGGCGAGGTATTCGGGTGGCGGGGATCGACGTGGTCAAACAGTTGCGGGTGCTGGAAGTGCGCCGGGTACTGGAAGTGCAGAGCGCGTCCCTCGCGGCGCGGCGCGCCAGCCCGGCCCAGCGGGCGTCTTTCGCCGCAATTGCGGAGGGCCTGGCTGCCGCCGGATCAACGCGCGACTATCGCGACTTCCTGCGCTTCGACCGCGAACTGGATGAGCTGCTGCCAGCGGCTGCCGGTAACGAGTTCGCCAGCGCCATGCTGCGCCAGTTACACGGTCTGTCGCGACGCTTCTGGCACTATTATTTCCGCCGCGAGGCCGACCTGCCGCACGTGGCCGGGTTGCATGCGGCCATTGCCCGCAGTATCGCGGAGGGCGACGAAGAGGAAGCCGCTCGAGCCACCGAGGCCCATATGGAATACATCCACAACTTCACCCGCGCTGTGCTGGAGGGTTGAAATGATCCGGGTTCTGTTTCAATACGATACCGGTCCGCAGTTGCGGCGGGAGCTCGACGCGCTGCGGGAGCAGGGCATCGAGGTCATCAGTCATCCGGAGAGCGCTGCACCTCCCGGCCCTGAGCTGCTGGAGAGTATTCAGGCCATTTGGCATGTGTTACAGCCGGTCACTTCCGACATGATCGCCGCGGCGCCTCAACTCGCGCTGGTGCAGAAAATAGGTGTCGGCGTGAATACCATCGATCTCGATGCCGCCCGTGCCCGGGACGTTGCTGTCTGTAACATGCCCGGAACCAACAGCCAGGCGGTGGCCGAGATGACCCTGCTGCTGATGCTGTCTGCACTGCGCCAGCAAGTGCGCATGGATCGCGCCTGTCGCAGTGGCGCCTGGTCGCTTCCATCGCAGCAGCTTGAGGGCTTCGGCGAACTGGCTGGCAGCGTGGTGGGTCTGGTGGGCTTCGGTGAAGTGCCACGGCGCCTGGCGCCAGTACTGCAGGCTCTTGGCGCACAGGTTATCTACAGCGCGCGATCGCCACGTGACGTTCCCTGGCCCTGCGTGGAACTGGAGGAGTTACTGGCCCGCGCTGACGTGGTCTCGCTGCACCTGCCCCTGACACCGGACACCGGGCATTTGCTCGATAGCCGCAGGATCGGCCTGATGAAACCGGGTGCCATTCTGGTCAACACAGCCCGGGGCGGTCTGGTCGACGAGGGTGCCCTGTTGAGTGCGCTGCAGGCGGGGCATCTCGCGGGCGCGGGGCTTGATGTTTTTGCCGAGGAGCCCGTTGCCGCCGATCACCCCCTGCTGGCCCTCGACAATGTCGTCGTCGCGCCACATCTCGCCTGGCTGACCCGGGAAACTTTCTCGCGCAGCATCTCCCTCGCCGCGCGTAATACCCTGGCGGCGGTGCGTGGTGGCGAGCTCGCGTTTCGCGTGGCCTGAAGCGAGACAGGGCTGTGTTACTGGAAATTTTCACCATCGTTGCGCCGGTGTTCGGGCTTGCCGCAGTCGGTTATGGCTGGGCCCGCAGCGGATCGGATTATCCCTCCGAATTCATTACCCGCCTGATCATGAATGTGGCGGCACCCTGCCTGTTCGTCTCGGCGCTGGACCGGGCTACGGTAGAAGCCGGCGATCTCGGGCGAGTCGTGGTGGCGGCACTGACCGTGCTTGGGGCAATGCTGGTGCTCGGGCTGCTGCTCATTCGTCTGTTGAAGCTCGACCCGCGCGTCTACCTGCCGCCGCTGCTGTTTCCCAACAATGGCAATATGGGGCTGTCTCTGTGCATGTTTGCTTTTGGCGATACCGGTCTGGCCCTGGGCCTTGGTATTTTCATGGCCATGACCGTCAGCCAGTTCAGCCTGGGCATCCTGATTGTCGACCAGTCCGGTGGCGGCGTCGGGACGCGGTTGAAGGAGTTGCTGCGTCAGCCAATTCTCTACGCCGCCGCCTTTGCCGTGATCAGTCTCGTGCTGGGCTTCAAGCTACCGACCTGGGCCGCCAGTACCCTGGGCTTGATGGGGGGGGTGACCATTCCCCTGATGCTGATGACCCTCGGGGTCTCCCTGGCCCGGTTGTCGATCGGTAATCTGCCGCGAGCGCTGCTGGTCTCGGGCCTGCGTCTCGGGGGTGGATTCCTGCTCGGGCTCGCCGTGGTCAGTCTTTACGGGCTCGAGGGGACCGAGCGGGGGATCGTGCTATTACAGGCGGCGATGCCGGTGGCGGTATTCAACTACCTGCTGGCAATCCGCTATCGCCAGTCACCCGAGGACACGGCGGGGATGGTGGTGTTATCCACCCTGCTGTCCTTCCTGACCTTGCCCCTGCTGCTGCGCTTTGTACTCGGAGGATGAGGTAATGGCCGGACACACCTCCGCGTTGGTGACGGGGGCTCGCGGCAAGGTCGGGGCGGCCGTGCTCGCGGCACTGGCGGATAACGGTTTCGTTGGTGCTGGCAATCAGGCACTCGCCGGCGTGTCCCGGTCGGGTGGCGACCTGTCCGCGGTCGCGCGGGTTGCCAATTTCGGTGATCGCGACGGGCTCCGCCAGGCACTGGCTGGAGTCGATCGAGCCTTCCTGATGGTGCCTTTCGGCGGTTCGATGCGGGATCACGGGCGCAATTTCATCGATTGTGCGAAGGACAGTGGAGTGCGTTTTGTGGTGCGCCTGTCGGGCCTTGCCGCAGGGCCGGATTCCGCATCGGCGATGGGGCGCTTACAGAGCGAGGTGGACGCGCAGCTGATCGCAAGCGGTATCGACTACTGCATACTGCGGTGTAACAGTTTTATGCAGAACTTCAGCGGGATCTATCAACCGATGGTCTCCCGGGGGCGCCTGGCTCTCGCCCAGGGCGAGGGGCGGATTGCCTTCATCGATACCCGGGACATCGGCCGCGCTGCCGCCAATATTCTCCACAACCCCGAACCCTATGCCGGCAAGGTGCTGGACCTGAACGGCCCGGAGCTGCTGAACAACGCGCAGGTGGCGGCGCAGATCAGTGCCGCGACAGGTCGGGATATCGACTATGTCCCGATCAGTGAGGAGCGGGCCAGGGCGGGCTACCAGAAGGCCGGGCTACCCGATTGGGAAGTGGAGGTGTTCACCAGCCTCGACCGCTTTCTCGCGGTAGGCGGAGGTGAGGGCAGCCCGGACACCCTGGCCCGGGTGCTGGGGCGAGCGCCCCGCAGTTTCGGCGACTTTTGCCGGGATTACCGGGCATCGTGGCTGTGACAAGCGCTGGCGGGCGCAGGTAGGCGCCGTTAAACCGGAACAGCGCCGCTGCTGCGCAGCGCAGCCAGTTTTTCTGCGGTGTATCCCATTTCCGCCAGCACCGCTTCGGTATCGTGGCCCTGGGGCACGGCGGCGCTGGGCGTCGCTGGCTGGCTGCGACTGAACTTTGGCGCCGGCGCCGGCTGGGTCACCCCATCCACGGTGACAAAACTGCCACGGGCCTGGTTGTGGGGATGGCCCGGTGCCTCGGTCAATGACAGGATCGGGGCAAAACAGGCGTCTGTTCCCTCCAGCAGTTCACACCATTCGTCGCGGCTCTTCTGCCCGAAGATGGCGGCCAGTTGCTCCTTGCGCCGGGGCCATGCGTCGGTGGCGTGCTGTGGATAAAAGTCCGTCTGCTCGCCGCCGACAGCCTTGACCAGCATTGCATAGAACTGCGGCTCCAGTGGCCCAACAGACACGTACTGTGGCGCCTGGCCGGACTCGGTGAGGGTTTCGTAAACCTCGTAGAAGGGCGCCCCGGTGTCCAGCAGGTTGGTGCCGCGCTCCGTACTGTGCAGTCCCTGGGCATGCAGGCCGTAGAACACCGCCATCAGCGCGGCAGAACCTTCCACCATTGATGCATCTACTACCTGCCCCTGTCCGGAGCGGCTCTTTTCCAGCAGCGCGCTGAGGATGCCCAGGGCCAGGAACAGGCCGCCACCGCCGTAATCGCCCGCCAGGTTGAGCGGCGGCAGAGGGCGCTCGCCGGCCCGGCCAATGGCGTGCAGGGCGCCGGACAGTGAGATGTAATTGATATCGTGGCCTGCCGCCTGGGCCAGGGGGCCGGTCTGCCCCCAGCCGGTGATGCGGCCGTACACCAGCCCCGGGTTGCGTTGCCGGCAGACCTCCGGGCCGAGTCCCAGGCGTTCCGCGACACCGGGCCGGAAGCCCTCGTAGATGGCGTCGGCGGACTCGCACAGGTCCAGTACCAGTTCCACGCCTTCCGGTTGCTTGAGGTCGACACAGACCGAGCGGCGGTTGCGCATACAGACCGCGTCGTCCCGACTGCCGCCACCGGGGCGTTCGATGCTGATGATTTCGGCGCCGAGGTCCGACAGCAGCATGCCGCAGAAGGGGCCGGGGCCGATACCGGTCAGTTCGATAATTCTGAATCCCTCTAATGGGCCCATAGCGTTGTGTCCTTTGTTATCGGGCTGTCTGTTTCGATGTGCTCAGTCCAGCCACTGCGTAGTACGGGGGAAATCACTGTGTGGATATCGATTTTAATTCATATTAAAATATTTTTAAATATGCTAATTTTATTTATGTAAGAATTCTATGGAGTGGGGTAGATCCCCGCTGCATGGGAATAACAACAGCGATTGCGGAGAACCCTCATGATCAGACCTAATGCCCTGCACCACATCGCCATTTCCACCGGCGATATGAAAAAACAGATCGAATACTTCAGCGATGTACTGGGAATGGAGCTTATCGCCCTGTACTGGATGCACGGCGTGGAGAACGCCTGGCACGGATTCATGCGGCTGGGTGACGCCGCGGTGGCTTTTGTTTTCCTGCCGGAAAACGTGGGGCAGGAGATTGAAATTGGCCACACCCACCCCGGCAATGGCGGGGGACCGTCGGCGCCGGGAACCCTGCAGCATCTCGCCCTGAATGTAGATACCCAGGCAGACCTGCTGGCCATGCGCGACCGTATCCGTTCACGAGGTGTTCCGGTCATGGGGCCGATTCACCACGGCCTGTGTACCTCGATCTATTTTGCGGGACCGGAAAATCTGGTGCTGGAGATTTCCACCAGTGACCAGGCGCAGCATCCGCTGGATCTCGACGGTACCTGGATCGATCCGGATGTGGTCAAACTTGCAGGTATTTCGGCGGAGGAACTGCACGCTTACCAGAATCCTGCGGAGTACGAGTCGCCCGCGGAGCCTGTAGCTCAACCGGAGTACGATCCGTCAAAACCCCATAACCTCTACCCGATGGAGAGGTACCTGAAAATGCTGGCGACGCCGGATGACGTGGTGACGGCGAGATCGAGCATTATCGACCCGCCGGAGAAGTAATAGTATTGAGGCTGGCCGGGAACCTGTCCCGGCCGGCCGCGGTGTACTGTCACACCGCGGATTACCTCAGACGTCAAACCCCTTGCGCTGCAACCAGTCCTGTAGCAGCGCCGCTGCCTGGCGCCCCTGTTCGGGCTGGCTCTGGTAGTAGTGCGTGGCCCCCTGGATGTGATGCAGCTCCTTGTCGTCGTGGGCTACGCCGTCGTACAGGCGCTGGGCGTGGCTGGGCGTGCAGGCATCGTCGGCCGTGTTGTTGATGACCAGCACGGGTTTGCTGATGCTGGCAGCGCATTTGGGGCCGTCAGCATTGGCATCGTCGTAGCTCCACTGTGACAGCCAGCTGCGCAGGGTGGAGGCGCGAGCGAGGCCCACCGGGCTCATGTTGACGATTTTCGGGACGCCCAGGTAGCACCAGTTCGGTTTGCGGTCGTTGGGGTCGATCGTCGGGTCGAGCCAGCGTGGGTCGGCCATAGTGCCGTGCACCGTGAACGCGAACTCCTCGTTCTCGCGGCCGGCGGACTGCAACCAGTTCAGTTTGTCCTTGACCCAGGCGGTAATCTTGCGGTTCCTCGCAATTTGCGCGGCGCGGTATTTCTCGACAAATGCCGCGGAGAAGGGCGCAACGTGTTCTCCTGAGTAGATGTCGAGTTCCGGGTCCCGGTTATAGGGATCCAGTTCATCGACAATGGAGGCATCCACCCACTCGGTAAAGGTGCCGTGACGCGAGACATGCGCCGCCATGAAAATGACGCCGTCCGCCGGAGTCAACCCGACCTTTGTAAGGTCGATACCGCCACCGCAGGGTGAGCAGGTCACGGAGGGCGATTCTGCCTGAGCCTGGTAGTAGGCGGTCAGCGAGCCGCCGCCGCTCCACCCGAGCAACACCACCTTCTTGTAGCCCAGCGTTTCCCGGGCATAGTTCACTACGGCGCCGAGATCGGAGACCACTTTTTCCATATTCAGGGCGTTGTCGACACCGCGATAGCGGCTGTCCGCACCGATAACGTGGAGCCCCTGCTCTGCGAGGTAGCGCATGACCGGCAGGCGACCGGTACCACCAATCGGGTGCATGCTGATCAGCACCGTATCCGAGGCTTTGTGCGGCTGGTAATGGAACCCGCCGAGGCTGACCCAGCCCACGGCGCCGCCGTAGGTATCCTTGAAGGCCGCTTCTTCCTGGTAGGCGAGGAAGATGGGTTTGATGTCGTAGGTGTCGCAGTTTGCTGGCTGGGAAATCAATTTCTGGCGCATGACCAACTCCGGTTAATTGTTATAGAGAGCGTGTTGCAACTTACACTCGCTCGATAATGATGGCGGGTGCCATGCCACCGGCGGCGCACATGGTGACCAGCCCGAACTGCTTGTCCTGGCGTTCCAGTTCGTCGAGCACGGTGCCGATCAGCAGGCAGCCGGTGGCGCCGATGGGGTGGCCCAGCGCCATGGCGCCGCCATTGACGTTGACCTTGCTGCGGTCGAGATCGAGTTCGCGGATGAAGCGCTCGGAGACCACGGCGAAGGCCTCGTTGATTTCGAACAGGTCGATGTCGGCGACGCTGAGTCCTGCGCGCTCCAGTACGCGTTTGGCGGCATTGACCGGTGCATTGAGCATCAGCGTCGGACAGTCGCCCATGTTGGCCATGGCGCGTACTTTGGCGCGAGGCTTCATGCCGTGGGTTTTGGCATAGTCGCCGGAGGCGAGCAGGATGGCGCCGGCGCCATCGACCACGCCGGACGAGTTGCCCGCATGGTGTACGTGCTGGATTTCCAGGTCCGGATACTTCTGCCAGACCATCTGGCGGTAGGTGGTACCCTTCTCGTCCAGGGGAATGTCCGCCATTTTACCGAAGGACGCATTCAGTTCTGCCAGGCCTTCAAGGGTGGTTTGCGGGCGCGGGAATTCTTCCCTGTCCAGCACCAGGTCGCCGTTCACGTCGTAGACGGGCACCAGGCTTTTGGCAAAGCGGTTTTCTGCAATGGCCGCAGCGGCTTTCTGCTGGGAGTCGTAGGCGGCCGCGTCCAGTTGTTCCCGGCTGAAGCCTTCCAGGGTGGCGATCACGTCGGCGCAGATGCCCTGGTGGGGTTGCGGGTGGATGGTCCGCAGCGCCTCGTTGCCGTTATCCAGGAAGGGGCTGGCTGGCTGGTCTTCCTCGACGTAGGTGGACATCATTTCCGCGCCGCCACCGATCGCCAGGGCTTCTGTGCCGGACATGATGTTCATGGCGGCCAGGCTGACCGAGGTGATACCGGAGCCGCAAAAACGGTCCAGGGTTACCGCCGAGGAGCGGATATCGTAACCCGCTTCCAGGGAGGCCATTCTGGCGAGGTCGGCGCTCTGGCGGCCGCGCTGGGCACTGGTTCCGAAAACAATGTCGCCGACTTCGGCAGTATCGAAATCGTTGCGCTGTTGCAGGGCGGCGAGCACGACTGCGCCAAGATGATGGGGGTGCTGGCCCGCGAGGGCGCCCTTGCCTTTCTTGCCGATACCGCGAGGGGTGCGACAGGCATCGATGATGTAAGCCTCATTCATAGCATATGTCCTGAAATCGTTGGGTAGTGGTTATCTGGAGCAAAGATCGCTGCGGAACAGGGTGACCGTTACTTGGGCGGCATACGGATACCACCGTCCATGCGGATAACCTCGGCGTTCATGTAGGGGTTGGTGATGCACTCCATGACGGTGAATGCCAGTTCTTCCCCGCGCCCCAGGCGCTTGGGAAACAGTACCGATTCACCCAGTTTCGCCTTCCAGGCTTCTGCCGCTTCGCCTTCGCCGTAGATGGGGGTGTCGATGAGGCCGGGCGCAATCGTGTTCAGGCGCACGCCGATAGAGCTGAGGTCACGGGCGATGGGCAGGGTCATACCCACAATGCCGCCCTTGGACGCGGAATAGGAGGCCTGGCCGATCTGTCCGTCGAAGGCGGCGGCCGAGGCCATGTTGACGATGGCGCCGCGGCTGCCGTCAGCATCCATGGGCTCGGTTTTGGACATGGCCGCCGCGGCCCGGCTCAACACGTTGAAGGTGCCGATCAGGTTGACCTTCACCACAAAGGTGAATTTATCGAGATCCATGGGCGCGCCGTCACGGTCAACGGTGCGGGCCGGAGCGGCAAGTCCCGCTGAATTGACGCAGGCCCGCAGGGGGCCGAGAGCGACAGCCGCGGCGACCGCCGCATCGGCATCCTCGGTGCTGGTGACATCGCATTTGACGAACACGCCGCCGATTTCCTCGGCCACTTGCTTGCCGCGCTCTTCATTGAGGTCGGCGATAACGACCCTGGAGCCGGCTGCGGCCAGCTGGCGTGCAGTGGCCTCGCCGATGCCTGATGCACCGCCGGTGACGATGGACGAACTTCCTTCGAGATTGACACGTGGCATGGGTATTTCCTCTTATGGGGACTGCGGTGGTGCCAGGGCGATGGCTGCGCGCCCCGACAGTGGATGAAGTATGGAACAGTGTCTGGTCATTGTCCGCGGCCGCTCCACATGCGTCTCAGGACATCGTCCTTGACCACCCAGTGGTGGTAGAGACTGGCGCCGATATGGACCGCCACCAGGACTGCGGCGACATTGCCCAGCCAGATGTGGACTTTCAGGATGCTGTCCGCCAGTGGCCGGTTTTCGCCGGGAAACTGGGGCAGGTACCACAGCTCGAACAGTTTCACCGGATAGTTGCCGATGTCGGAGCCGATCAGGCCCGACGCCCCGAGCACCAGTATCAGCCCGTAGAGGCTCCAGTGGCTCAGGTGGGAAGAGGCCCGCATCCACACCGGCATCGTTGCGGGCAGCACTGGCGGTGGAGAGCGGAAGCGGTGATAGAGGCGGTAGAAAACCAGGGCGAATACCAGCGTGCCGAAGGTCTTGTGCCAGTAAATCACCTCGCCAAACTTGAGGTAGTCGGCCTTGTTGTTGCGGTAGTCGAGGGTGCCGAAGTACAGGCCGATCACCAGCGCGATGATGAAGCACAGGGCCGACAACCAGTGCAGGATGCGCGCGGTCTTGTCATAGCCGCCGGATTGAGGGTGGTTCATTGTGGGGTTCCCTGTGTCGGGTCGGGGCGCTCAGTAGTTGCTGAAGCGCCCGTTTTCCAGGTACTCGCAGTACGTCGCATAACGCGGATTGTCGATGGCGATCTTGTCGAGCGTGGTGCTGAGGAAATGCTCCATCAGCGCCTGGGGGGCGTCGTCGTAGCGGCCTGCGCGAATACGCTCGATCAGGCTGGCGTTGAGGCTGTCGACATCGCCGTCTTCCCCCAGCAGGCTGGCAAGGCGCTCCTGCTCGGCGTCGATCATGGCGTCGCCGCGCTCCAGTTCGCGCTCGACAATTTTCAGGATGTTGATGGACACCCGGCTCTGGTAGATCAGGTTCTTGTCGTCGAGGTTGGGCAGGAACTGCTCTTCCAGCATTTCCCGCACACTCGCTATCAGTTCACTGCGGTCCGGTCGGTTGATAGGCATGGTCTGGTCTCCCTGTTGGCTCAGCGCGCACGCGGGTCGCTGAGCAGCGACAGCAGGTCAATTTCGGTTTCGGACACCCGGCGGCCAATGGCCGCGCGGTTGACGGAGCGGTCGATGCCCTTCAGGTGCACCCCGGTCTGGTAGAGGCAGATCAGGCCCCACTTGAGCACCCCGAGGACTTCCCAGAAGTACACGGATTCCTCGTTCAACTCGCCGCCGGCCTCGCGATAGCCCCGGTAGAGGTCCTCGCGGGTGCCGAAGCCGCCCACCGGCAGCTCCCGATTGCCAAAGCGCCAGGAGTTCACGCACAGCCAGCCCAGGTCCTCCATGGGGTCGCCGAGGTGAGCCAGCTCCCAGTCCAGTATGGAAACAATGCCGGTCTCGTCCACCATCAGGTTGCCGTTGCGGTAATCGGCGTGAACCAGCGTCTTGCGAGCGCCCTGTGGCGCCCTGCGTTGCAACCAGCGGAAGGTGAAGTCGAACAGCGGAACCTGTTCGCCAAAGCTGGCGTAAAAGCGCTCCAGCGCAGCCAGCTGGGGTTCTACGCTCAGGTCCGGCAGGAAGTCGAGGGCCTCCACCGGAACCCGGTGAATGTCCGCGAGCAGCTTGCCGCTCTGGGCGGCCATGCCGGCACGGGCCTGGGCGTAGCGGTCCTGGCGCAGGATCTTCTGGGGGATGGTTTCGCCTTCCACCAGTTTCATGACGAAGCCCTCGCCGAGCTCATCCTCCGGTTCGATAACCAGGATGATCTCCGGGGCCAGCACGCCGTGGGCCACGGCGTGGGATTGCACGAGGGCTTCCATGCGCTTGTCGATGCCCATTTCGAACTGGTCGCCACCGTGGGCCAGGCGCAGGATATAGTCCTCGGCAGCGCCGCCGCGGTGCAGGGTGAAGCGCCAGGTCTGGGCGGCGGAACCTCCCGTCAGCAGACGCAGGCCGTCGACCCGGTAATCCCCGGAGACGGTGCGGGTAAGGGCTTTGGTGAGCCGTTCCTGAACGAGTTGCTTGTCCATGATATCGCCGCGTTATACCAGTTCGCTGTCGCGTACGCCGAAGTCCCAACCCGGGCCGCCTTCCTTGTAGCGCTTGAGCACCTGGCGGGCCACGGATTGCACGTGGACTTCATCGGGGCCGTCGTAGATGCGGCCTTCCCGGGCGTGGCGGTACATGCGCGACAGGGGCGTGTCGTCGGTGAGGCCTTTGGCGCCAAACACCTGGATGGCGCGGTCGATGACGTTGTGCAGCATTTGCGCACCCACGACCTTGATGATGCCGATTTCCACCCGGGCCGGGTCGCCGCTGTCGATGGCGCGGGCGGCCTGCAGGGTCAGCTGGCGACAGGCGGACATTTCCGCCAGGCTGTCGAACACGTGCTTCTGCATCAGCTGTTTGTCCGCCAGTGACTCTCCGAATGCAGTGCGCTCGTGCAGGCGCTCGCACATCAGGTCGAAGGCACGCTGGGCCTGGCCCAGCCAGCGCATGCAGTGGAAGATACGGCCAGGGCCGAGGCGCTTCTGGGCGATCAGGAAGCCCTCACCGCGGTTGCCCAGCAGATGATCCTCGGGCACGCGGATATTGTCGTATTCCACCTCGAAGTGGCCGCTGTTCAGGCCCAGGATCGGCGTGTCGCGCAGGATGTTGTAACCGCGGATATTGGTGGGTACCACGATCATGGAGAAGGCCTTGTGGGGGGCGGCGTTTTCCTCGGTGCGGCACATGATAGTGGTATAGGCCGCCTCGTCGGCACCGGTGGTAAACCATTTGCGGCCGTTGATGACCCAGTGGCCATCTTCCAGCACTGCCCGGGTCTGCAACTGGGTGGGGTCGGAAGAGGCGATATCGGGTTCGGTCATGGCAAAGCTGGGGTAGATGTCGCCATTCACCAGCGGGGCCAGGTACTCCGCCTTCCATTTCTCGGAGGCGTAGAGGTTGAGCATGATGGAGTCCTGGTGGGTGAGGGTGCCGAACACCTTCTGGGCGAACTCGGAACGGCCCACGACCTCGTTGATATACACATACTCCATGAAGGGCATGCCTTGGCCGCCGATTTCTTTCGGGTGACCCAGGGCCCACAGGCCGGCGGCCTTGGCCTGTTCGATCAGGTCGGCCATGGCGAGATTGGCGGCGGTGCGGTCGGTGCCCTGCAGTACGGGCTCTGCGGGGTAGATCTTCTGTTCAAGGAATTCCTTGACCCGTGAGCGTATCTCTACCCAGTCCAGCGTGGTGTCAGTCATAGCGCGATCCTGTTTCGGTGTTTGTTATCGCCTCTGGCGGCTGCCCTGCGCGGGTGCCGGCCCGGCTTCCTGCGGTTATCAAGGCGGCAAAGTGTAGCCTGTTTTTAATATACATTAAACTATTTTTGACAATATTAATATGTTTTGGGTGCTCTGTGTGCGGGCGGCATTGCCCGGCCCTGACAACCTGACCCTGCCAGTGTCGGGCGGGGGTGTCTACCTATCGAATTTGCTTGACATTTAATCTTCATTAAAATATTTTCTCGCACACTAGAAAAAACTAACGGTCCCTGAAGTCGCCTCCTGGCCAGGACTGTCCCGCAAACCCAATTCGCAGGTAGACAATGAAGTACGCCGCTCTTTCAGCCAACCGCAACGCCACCCGTTTGACCGCCATCGCCGCAGCTCTGGCTGCTGTCCCCACTCTTGGCCTGGCGCAGTCCATGCCCGCCCTGGAAGAAGTGGTGGTGGTTGCCCAGAAGCGGGAGCAGAGCCTGCAGGAAGTGCCTGTCGCGGTCACCGCTTTCAGCTCCGAGGCGCTGGACAACAATGCGGTGCTGAACCTCAACGACCTCAATGCCATGTCGCCCAACGTCATATTGCAGCCGGCGGGGGCCTTCCCCAATTCCTCGGCGTTCGCGATTCGCGGCATCACTACCCTGGATGTGGAATCCACCGCAGAGCCGACGGTGGGTGTTGTCATGGACGGGGTTAACATTGCCCGTAATGTAGGCGCACTGCTGGACCTGTTCGACGTACAGCAGGTGGAAGTGCTGCGCGGTCCCCAGGGCACCCTTTACGGCGGCAACAACATCGGCGGCCTGATCAACGTCACCAGCAAGCGCCCCAGTGGCGAACTGGGCGGCGCCGTCAAGGTGGCCGCGGGCAGCTACGGTCTGCAGAGCGCCCAGGCCTACCTGGATACACCCACCTTCGGCGACAGCTGGAGCGCCAAAGTGTCCGTGGGTACCCGCCGCTACGACGGCGTGTGGGAGAACCCCGTTAGCGGCGCGGACGACCTGGCAAAGGAAGATGTGAAAACCTTCCGCGGTACCCTGCAGTACGAGGGTGACGGGCTGCTGGATGCCGTGCTCATCGTCGACCACGTATCCGAAGACAACGGCGGAGGCCCGATGGCCAATGTGAGCCTGCCGGGCATGACCTTTGCTCCGGGCGGATACTTTGTGTCCCCCGACCAGGTCAGCAGCGACCCGCACAAGGTGCCGACCGATGTCGACCTGTTCTCGAAGCTCGATACCACCGGCGCGGCACTTGAGGCGAACCTGCACCTGGACAGCGGCACCGTGACTTCGGTGACCGGCTGGCGCGCCACCGATAACGACACCCTGTCGGACTTCGACGGCAGCGCGGCGCAACTGTTCACCACCTACCGGGATACTTCCCACGAGCAGCTGTCCCAGGAAATCCGTTTCGCCAGCGAGCTCGACGGCGACCTCAACTACGTGGCGGGGGTGTACTACTTCTGGCAGGAATTCCAGAAGGACGAAGTGGACGATATCTACCCCTTCTTCGTGCACGACGTCATCGACCAGCAGCAGGAGTCGACGACCGCGGCGGTGTTTGCCCAGGCGGACTACCTGCTGACGGATCGCCAGACACTGACCCTGGGTGGCCGTTACAGCCAGGTGAAAAAGGACTACCAGTTCGAATCGACCTCGGTCGCCTATGCCGAAGCCAGTGACACCTGGAACAACTTCAGCGGCAAACTGGGCTGGAACTTCCAGTACAGCGACGAGCTGATGTACTACGCCAGCTGGACCCAGGGTTTCCGCAGCGGCGGCTACACCGGGCGGCCCAACCTGCCGGAGCTGGTCAGCATTCCCACCGACGACGAGACCGTGGATTCCTACGAACTGGGCCTCAAGAGCGACTGGTTCAACAAGCGCCTGCGCCTGAATATGGCAGCCTTCTACAACGACTACACCGACCTGCAGGTAGCGACCCAGATCTACCTGGAGTCCATCAACCGCTTTACGTCAGTGCAGGGCAACGTGGGTGGCGCCGATATCTACGGCCTGGAAGCCGAACTGGAGGCCTGGGCCACCGACAACCTGCGGGTGATGGCGGCGGTCGGGCTGATGGAGTCCGAGTACAAGGACTTCTATCTCGACCTCACCGCTGACGGCGTCTCCAACCCGACGGACCAGTCGCATTTCGACCTGCCCAACGCCCCGGAGACCACCGCCAGCCTGACCGTTGAATACCGTCTGCCGGTGTCCTTCGGCACCTTTACCCTGAACGGGCGCTGGAATTACACCTCCGAGATGCTGACGACTACGCTGAAAGACGAGGATATCTTTTATCGCGACACCCAGAGCCGCGCGGATGCCTCGGTGGCCTTCGAGGACTATGCCGGTCGCTACCGCCTGGCCCTGTGGGGCAAGAACCTGACCGATGAAGTGGATATCAACAACAGCTTTGCCGTCGGTTCGCTGGTGGCACTGCAGGTCGCCCAGCCGGGAACCACCTACGGTGTGGATTTCACCTATAACTTCTAAACCGTCCGCTCCCGCCCGGGTGGGCGGGAGCAAAGCGAATAATGTAATAACAACGGGAGAACGTCCTTGGAAGCCGTCCAGACCCCAGCCGCAGTAAGCACCGATCGCGCCGGTTTCTATCCCTGGTACGTGGTGCTGGTGCTGATGCTCGCCCAGACCTTCTCCTTCATTGATCGCATGATCATGGGGCTGTTGGTAGAACCGGTGCGCGCCAGTTTTGGCATCAGCGACACCCAGTACAGCCTGCTGGCGGGGATGGCCTTCGCGGTCTTCTATGCCGTGATGGGGCTGCCCCTGGCCCGCATTGCCGACCGCCACAGCCGGCGCTGGCTGATTTCCATTGGTATCGCCGTATGGAGCGTGATGACGGCCCTGTGTGGCATGGCCCAGAGTTTCTGGGGCCTGTTCCTGGCCCGGGTCGGTGTCGGGGTGGGTGAGGCCAGCCTGTCGCCGGCGGCCTACTCGATGATTACCGACTACTTTCCCCGCAGTGTGCTGGCCCGCGCCCTCAGCCTGTACACCGTCGGCGTGACCATCGGCTCGGGCCTGGCCTACATGATCGGCGCCGAGGTCGTGGCCTACGTGGAAAGCCTTGGCGAAGTGATCGTGCCCCTGATTGGCAAGGTCGAGGGCTGGCAGGCGACCTTCCTGGCCGTGGGCCTGCCCGGTGTGCTGGTGGCGTTGCTGGTGCTCGGCACCGTGCGCGAGCCCGAGCGAACCGGCGGCATGGCCACCGGGGCCAAGGGCGTTTCCGTGGGCGAGGTTGTCGACTTTGTCGCCGCACGCAAGCGCGCCTTTCTCTGCCATATTTTCGGTATGTCGGCCTACATCATGGTGGTGTTCAGCCTCAACGTCTGGGGCCCGACCTACCTGATGCGGGGCTTCGGCTTCTCGCCGTCCAGCGCCGGCTGGATCACCGGGATGGCGATGATGATCGGGGGAACCGTGGGCCTGCTGACCGGCGGGATGATTGCCGATCGCTGGTACGCCAACGGCAAGATCGATGCCTACTGTCGCCTCATCATGATTACCGCCCTCTGCCTGCTGCCCTTCGCCGTTGCCATGGGTTTTGTGACCGAGCCGGCACTGGCAGTGGCCTGCCTGGCCCTGGCGATCTTCTTCTCGTCATTCCAGGGGGGCATCGCCGGTGGTGTCATCCAGCTGATGACCCCCAACCAGATGCGCGGTCAGGCCGTCGCCCTGTACTTCCTGGGTGCCAACCTGCTGGGCCTGGGCCTTGGCCCGACCGTGGTTGCAGCGACCACGGATTACGTATTCCAGAGCGATGCCGCCCTGGGCAAGTCCATCGCCCTGGTCGCGGTGGTACTTGTGCCGGTTGCGGTCGGCATCATGCTGTACGGTGCCAGGTCACGGCGGGAAGCCATTCTCGAAGCCCAGCAGTGGAGCTAGGGCAAACACACTGAATTTCGGGAGAATTCTATGGAACAGCGTAACTTTACCGAGGAACACGAGATGTTCCGCGAGTCCTTCCGCCTCTTTCTGGAGCGGGAGGTAGTCCCTCACCAGGAGGCCTGGCGTGAGCAGGGCATGGTGTCTCGTGAAGTCTGGCTGAAGGCCGGGGAACAGGGTTACCTCCTGCCCTGGGCCGACGAAGCCCACGGCGGCCTCGGGCTGACCGACTTTCGCTACACCCAGATCGAAATCGAGGAGTTGATGCGGATCGGGGAGACCGGCTTCTACCTGCCCCTGCACAGCGCCCTGGTCGCACCCTACATCGGCACCAACGGCACCGAAGAGCAGAAAAAGCGTTTTCTGCCGGGCTGTATCAGCGGCGAGAGCATCCTTGCCGTGGCCATGACCGAGCCGGGGGCCGGGTCGGACCTCGCCGGCATGAAGTCCACCGCGGTGCGCCGGGGCGACGACTGGGTGCTCAATGGCGCCAAGACCTTCATCTCCAACGGACAACTGGCGGACGTGGTCGTGGTCGCCGCCAAGACCAACCCGGAGAAGCCGCGGGAAGTGGGTCTGTTCCTGGTGGAGCGGGGCATGGCCGGTTTCCAGCGTGGCCGCCACCTGAAGAAGCTGGGCATGCACAGCCAGGATACCTCCGAGCTATTCTTCGATAATGTGGTGGTCCCCGCCGCCAACGTGTTGGGTGATCCCGCCAAGGGCTTTCACTACCTGATGGCTGGCCTGGCGGAAGAGCGACTGATTGCTGCCGCCACCAATGTGGCCTCCTGCCAGGCGGCCTTCGACTGGACCATGGAGTACATCCAGGAGCGCAAGCTGTTCGGCCGCACCCTGGGTAGCATGCAGAACACGCGCTTCAAGATGGCGGAACTGCGTACGGAAATCGATATGGCCCAGGTCTACGTGGATCACTGCGTGACACAACTGAATGCTGGCCACCTGAGTGGTGAATCCGCCGCCAAGATCAAGTTGTACTCCAGTGAGTTGCAGGGCCGGGTGGTGGATGAATGCCTGCAGTTCTTCGGCGGCTATGGCTATATGGACGAGTATCCCATCAGCCGCGCTTACGCCGACGCCCGTATCACCCGGATTTTTGGCGGTGCCTCGGAGGTGATGAAAGAGATCATCGCCCGCTCCATCGGCCTGACCGAGCAGGCGGGTTAAAGTGATGAACAGTAGCGCCGAACGAGTCACCGTTAACGAGGTCGGGCCGCGGGATGGCCTGCAGAATCAGGACCGCCTCCTGAGCCCGGCTGACCGCGTGCGCCTCATCAACAGTCTGTGTGCAGCAGGGCTTCCCTCCGTGGAAGTGGGTGCCTTTGTCTCGCCCAGGGCCGTACCTGCCATGGCGGGTACCGACGAGGTGTGCAAAGCCCTGCCGATGGGCGATACCGATTTTTCGGTGTTGATTCCGAACCGTCGGGGTTACGAGCTGGCGTGTGACACCGGCTGCGATACGGTCAACCTGGTGGTGGCCGCCAGCAATACCCTGAACGAAAAAAACATCCGCATGAGCACCGCTGACGCCATGGCGGTGAGCCGCGAGGTGATCGCCCTGGCGCAGGACGAAGGCGTGCGGGTCCAGGCCTACGTGGCCACCGCCTGGGCCTGTCCTTTCGAGGGTGTGGTACCCATGTCCGAGGTGTTGCGGCTCAGCGCAGAGCTGCTGGAGGCGGGGGCGGAAACGATCGTGCTTGCCGACACCATCGGTGCCGCAGCGCCCGGTGCGGTGCGGGCACTCTGCGAGCAGGCGGTGGCCGATTTTGGCAGCGAGCGACTGGTGTGCCACTTCCACGATACCCGGGCTTTCGGTGTCGCCAATGTCTATGCCGCGCTGGAAGCCGGCATTCGCCGGTTTGACGCTTCCATTGGCGGCCTTGGAGGCTGCCCCTTTGCGCCCGGCGCCAGTGGTAATGTCGCCACCGAGGACGTGGTGCTGCTGTTGGGGCAGGAGGGTTTCGCTACCGGTATCGACCTGGCTGGCTTGCTGGATTCCGTCGAGCTTGCCCGTGAACTGACAGGTGCCTGTGTCGGCGGACGCGCCTACAACTGGTTGAAATTGCAGGCGGAGAAAGGGCGCCTGCAGGGCGATCGCGTGGTGAGCGCCTGAGCCGCGCCGGTCTGCATTACCGGCGCCGGCGCCGTTCACTGGGGCTGTAGCTGGACAGCCACATCACCGCCAGGGCCAGCCAGCAGCCGCTGATCAGCGGGGTCACTCCAAAACGCGTGAAGGGGGTCTCCCCCAGCATGACCTGAACCTCGCCAGTCAGCACGGTCTCCACAAACTGTTCGCTCTGGGCCTGGAGTTGGCCGCGCTGGTCGATGATCGCGGAAACACCGTTGTTGGTGCCGCGCACGACGTAGCGGCCATTTTCCAGGGCGCGCAGCTGCGCCATCTGCAGGTGTTGCAGCGGTCCGATCGAATCCCCGAACCAGCTGTCGTTACTGATGGTCAGCAGCAGGTCCGCGTCGCGGGAGGCCTGCGCTACCTGCTGTGGGTAGACAATTTCGTAGCAAATCAGAGGTGCCACCCGCCAGGGGCCGGCACGGAGCGCAGCCTGGTCGGGGCTGCCGGGGGTAAAACCGGACATCGGCAGGTCGAAGAAGGCGATCAGTCCCCGCAACCACTCCTCCAGCGGCACATACTCTCCGAAGGGCACCAGGCGTTGCTTGTGGTAGACACCCTCGCCCTCGCCGAGCGCAACGATACTGTTGTAGTACCGCCCCGGTTCACTCCCGCGCCAGGGCACGCCGCTGATCAGTGTGGTACCCCGTTCTGCAGCCCGATTGGCAATTGGCTCAAACCAGCGCGTCATATCCTGGTAGTAGCGCGGCACCGCGGACTCCGGCCAGACCACGATATCCGCACCGTAGAGCGGGGCCATGACGGTGCCGTACTGGCGCAGAATATGCGGCAGGTAGTCCCTGTCCCACTTTTTTTCCTGGGGTATGTTTGGCTGGTAAAGCGCCACCTGCAGGCTGGATTCGCTGGCGGGGGCGACCCACTCCACCGGTTTCAGCAGGGCGCCGCCCGCCCAGGTAATGGCGAGGCTGATCGCCGCGGAGGCCCAGGCCGACGCCCGGCGCCGGCGCCAGGCCAGGTAGAGGCTGGAGGCGGTGATGGCGCAGGCGAAGGACAGGCCAAACACGCCGGTAATCGGCGCCCAGCCAGCCAGCGGGGTATCGATGTGGGCGTAGCCCAGGTACAACCAGGGGAAGCCCGTCAGGACCCAGCCCCGGAGCCATTCGAACAGCACCCACAGGACCGGAAACCCCAGCGTGAGGCCGGCCGGTAGCGGCCTTATCCAGCGCGCGTAACACCAGGCGAAGAGGGCATGGAACAGGGCCAGGCCAGCGCAGAACAGTACGGTCAGGAAGACCGCCAGCGGTATCGAGGCGTAGCCGTAGACGTGAATGCTGACATAGACCCAGGACACGCCGGTGCCGAAGAAGCCGAGCCCAAACAGCCAGCCGCGCCACAGTGCCTGTCGCCCGGAGCAGCGCCCCAGCAAGGCGCACAGGGCGAGACAGGCGAGGATGCCCGCCGGCCAGAAATTGTAGGGGGCCAGCGACAGGGTGACCAGAGCCCCCGCCAGCACAGACAACAGCGGCGCCAGCCAGCGCTCGAGGCCGGTTGGGGGGCGCTGCAGGGACACCGGGCTAGTCTTCCACCGGCCGCATGCGCAGGCTGTGGATCTTGCGCTGGTCGGCGTTGATTACCTTGAATTCGAAATTGTCGATGGTGGTGACCTCGTTGCGCGCGGGCATATGACCGAAGGCCTGGATGACCAGGCCCCCGATGGTGTCGAATTCCTCGTCGCTGAAGGTCGTCTTGAAATGCTCGTTGAAGTCCTCGATCGGCGTCAGCGCCTTGATGAAGTAGTCTTCGTCGGAGATCTTGCGGATGAACTGGTCTTCCTCGTGGTCAGTCTCGTCCTCGATGTCGCCGACAATCTCTTCCAGCACATCCTCGATGGTGACCAGGCCCGCCACGCCGCCGTACTCGTCGATCACGATGGCCATGTGGTTGCGGTTCTCACGGAACTCCCGCAGCAGGACGTTGAGGCGCTTGCTCTCGGGTACGACCACGGTGGGGCGCAGCAGGTCGCGGATCTCGAAGTCGCTGTTGTCCTTGCTGAGGATCTGCGGCAGCAGGTCCTTGGCCAGCAGGATGCCCAGCACGTCGTCCGGGCTGTCGCCCACTACCGGGTAGCGGGAGTGGGCCGAGCGAATGATCTGGGGCAGGAGCTCCTCCAGAGTGGACTCCGCCTTGATCACCACCATCTGCGCCCGCGGGATCATGATGTCCCGGGCCTGCATACCGCTGACTTTCATTGCCCCTTCCATGATGCTGCGGGCGTCCTCGTCGATCACCTCGTTCTCGGCGGCGATCGACAGGACCTCTTCGAGGTCATTCCGGCTGTGGGGATCCGAGGAAAATAGCAGGGCGATTTTCTCGAGCCAGGACTTGTCGCCTGAATCGTTGCCGTCGCGGTCTTCGCTCATCGCGGGTTGTGCTCCTTGGGGGTATTGGCAGGCGCTTCTGTGAGTGTGTTGGTGAGAGCGTCTGCGGGCTTGTTGGCTTGCGTATCTGCCGTGTAGGGGCAGGGGATGTCGAGGGCGGCCAGGACCCGGGTTTCCAGGGCCTCCATGGCTTCTGCCTCGTCGTCTTCGATGTGGTCGTACCCCAGCAGGTGCAGCGTGCCGTGCACGGTCATGTGGGCCCAGTGGGCCGCCAGTGGCTTGCCCTGTTCCGCCGCCTCGTCGGCGACCACGGGCGCGCAGATGACGATGTCACCGAGCAGGGGCAGGCCGAGTTCCGGCGGTAGGTCAGAGGGGAACGACAGCACGTTGGTTGGCCTGGGCTTGTCGCGATACTGGCCGTTGAGTTCGGTCATTTCCTCGCGATCCACCAGGCGTACGGAGATTTCAGTGTCCTGGCCTTCCCGGTGCCCGGCCAGGGCGGCTTCGATCCAGCTTGTTATGTCGTCCTCGTCGGGTGCGGGTTCGGCACTGGCGCGCTGGATATCCACGATCAGGGTCACGGTCGGCTTTTGTCCCGGTTTTTATCGCGATTGCTCTCGCGACCGGCATCGAGCGGTGTCGCCTTGTCTTCGGCGGCGTCGTAGGCCTCGACAATACGCTGTACCAGGGGGTGGCGCACCACGTCCTTGTTGCCGAACCAGGTGAAACCGATGCCCTCCACCTCGTGCAGGATATTGCTGACGTGGGTCAGTCCGCTCTGGGTGCCCCGGGGCAGGTCGATCTGGGTGGCATCGCCGGTGATCACCGCGGTGGAACCGAAACCGATCCGGGTCAGGAACATTTTCATCTGCTCCCGGGTGGTGTTCTGGGCTTCATCGAGGATGATGAAAGAATTGTTCAGGGTGCGGCCGCGCATGAACGCCAGTGGGGCCACCTCGATGATGTTGCGCTCGATGTACTTGTTCACGGTCTCGAAGCCGAGCATCTCGTACAGGGCGTCGTACAGGGGGCGCAGGTAGGGGTCGATCTTCTGGGTCAGGTCGCCGGGCAGGAAGCCCAGTTTCTCCCCGGCCTCGACTGCCGGGCGCACCAGCAGGATACGGCGTACCCGCTCTTCCAGCAGGGCCTCGACGGCGCAGGCCACCGCCAGGAAGGTTTTACCGGTACCGGCGGGACCAATGCCGAAGTTGATGTCGCACAGCTTGATGGTGCGCACATAGCTCTGCTGGTTCTTGCCCCGGGGTTTGACCGACGCCCGCTTGGTGCGGATGACCTGGATGGCCTCCACCGGCGTCTCGGCGTTTTCCGCCAGGTGCTCGAGCCCCGATTGCTGCAGGTGCAGGTGCAGTGACTCCGGCGACAGGCCCACGCCCTGGCACACCTCGGCGTACAGGTGAATCAACAGGTTTTTTGCAGCGGCCACATTGCTGGCCTGGCCTGTGAGCTGGAACTGGTTGCCCCGGTTGTGGATGGTGATGCCCAGGCGCTTTTCGATCTGGCGCAGGTGACTGTCCAGCTGGCCGCAAAGCAGGGCCAGATGGCGCGGGTCATTGGGTTCCAGGGTGAGGCTTTGCTGTGTCGATGCGGTCGCAGGGGACGGCGTCGGGGATTCGCTGTTCAAATCGTTAGTCGGCCAAGGATGGCAAGGGATTGAAATTCAAAGGATATACCGGAATCTGGCTCAGTCAACCTTGTCTGAAAACAGTCCCGGGACTGTTTCAGGCCGGTTGCAACTCACCGCGCAGGGAGTTGGGCAGGGCCTCATGGACCAGGATGTCGGCAAATTCACCGATCAGGCTCAGGTCTGCACAGGCGAAATTGACCACCCGGTTGTTTTCAGTGCGGCCCTGGAGCTGCCCGGGGTCCTTTTTGGACACGCCGGTCACCAGTACCCGGTGGGTTTTGCCCACCATGCGCCGGCTGATTTCCTGGGCGTGCTGGTTGATGCGGGTCTGCAGAATCTGCAGGCGCTGCTTCTTGGTGTCCTCATCGGTGTCGTCTGGCAGGTCCGAGGCGGGGGTGCCGGGGCGCGCGCTGTAGACAAAGCTGAAGGACGTGTCGAATCCGATTTCTTCGACCAGTTTCATGGTGGCAGCGAAGTCTGCTTCGCTTTCTCCGGGGAAACCGATGATAAAGTCCGAGGAAATACTGATATCCGGGCGGATCTTGCGCAAACGGCGGATCTTGGACTTGTACTCCAGCGCCGTGTGGCCGCGCTTCATGGCCATCAGGATGCGGTCCGAACCGCTCTGCACCGGCAGGTGCAGGTGATCCACCAGTTGGGGAATCTCGGCGTAGGCCTCGATCAGGGCGTCGGAGAATTCCACCGGGTGGGAGGTGGTGTAGCGGATCCGCTCGATGCCCGGAATGCGCGCCACGAAGTGCAGCAACTCGGCGAAATCGACGATCTCCCCGAGGTGGTTCTCACCGCGGTAGGCGTTCACGTTCTGGCCCAGCAGGTTCACTTCACGCACCCCGCCGGCCGCCAGGTGGGCGATTTCGGCGATCACGTCGTCCAGCGGGCGGGAAACCTCCTCGCCGCGGGTATAGGGCACCACGCAGAAGGTACAGTACTTACTGCAGCCCTCCATAATGGAGACAAAGGCGGTGGGGCCTTCCACCTTGGGTTCCGGCAGGCGGTCGAATTTCTCGATTTCCGGGAAGCTGACATCCACTACCAGGGTGCCACCGGGACCGGAGCCGGCGTTGGCGGCCCGGCTCTGCATCATGTCCGGGAGGCGGTGCAGGGTCTGGGGGCCGAATACCAGGTCCACATAGGGGGCCCGCTTGCCGATTTCCTCGCCTTCCTGGCTGGCCACGCAGCCACCCACACCGATGATGAGGTCCGGGTTCTTCTGCTTCAGGTGCTTCCAGCGGCCCAGTTGGTGGAATACCTTCTCCTGGGCTTTTTCCCTTATGGAACAAGTGTTTAGCAGCAATACGTCGGCCTCCTCCGGGTTGTCGGTGGGGGTCAGGCCATGGCTTGCCTCGAGCAGATCGCGCATCCGCGCGGAGTCGTACTCGTTCATCTGGCAACCGTGTGTTTTGATGTAAAGCTTCTTGCTCACGTCACTGGCCGCTCGCGGCGGCGAATCCGGGGGTTTCAAAGGGCAGCGGATTATACAGATTCAGGGTGGCAAAACCCAGTGTTTATGCGGCTTCAACACTGGAAATTCGTGGGCAGGGTGGTAACATTGCCCGCCCCTGAATTTCGGCCTGCTGTGCCGGGTGCCAGGGACTAACCACGCGGCCGCCATTGTGTCGGCCCACTTAGAGGAAAGCATGGCAAACCAACCCGTCTACAAGGTGATCTTCCAGAACGGTTCGCAGGTGTTCGAGGTGTTCGCGCGCCAGATCTACCAGAGTGATATGTGGGGCTTTATCGAGATCGAGGAGTTTATCTTCGGCGAGCGCTCGCAGATTGTGGTGGACCCCAGTGAAGAGAAGCTGAAGAACGAGTTCAACGGGGTAAAGCGCAGCTATATTCCGCTGCAGTCGGTGATTCGCATCGACGAGGTGGAAAAAGAGGGTTCAGCCAAGGTTTCCGAGAACACGCCCCGCGAGGGCAATATCACCAGCTTCCCGTTTCCAGGGGCCAATCTGCCGGGGCAGCAGAGCGAGGACTGAGTTCTTTTTAACCCCGCTGCGTGGTGTTCAGGTACTCCGAATTAGCTTGAGTGGCGGCCCGCGAACCGCAGGGCCCCTCCGCGACACGCTACAAGCACGTCCATGTGCGCTCGACAGTCCGATCGCGGCCCGGGCCATCCATGGCCGCTGACGGTCTCTTCGGGGCCCTCCGGTCCGCGGCCCTTCAGTCAACGCGCAATACTTCGAAACTGCCCCTGTCGATTGGGAAATTTGCTCGTGCGAAGTCCCGTCGCTTGAATCGCAGGTGTGGACATCGGGTAGCCCCTGCCCGGACTTTCTGCGACATGGATGTCGCAGAGAAGCCCCCATGGACGGGTTCACGGCGTGTCCGGGCAGGGGCTACGCGGTGGCCGCACCGCCACCAGACGTGAGCAGAGCCACCTTCTAACAAGTTCGTGGGCTAAGCAGAGTTCTCGAGCGTGAAGCGCAGCACAGTGAATCAGTGCTGCGTTCAATAATAGAGGAGGTTCAGCCCTCCAATTCCGCCAGCCGCTGCTTCACACTCGCCAGCTTCACGCACACCACAAAGGCATCCACACTCGCCTGCACATCCGCCGCCGAGGGGAAAGTCGGC
The DNA here is from genome assembly GCF_008064665.1 of Parahaliea maris. GTDB lineage: Bacteria > Pseudomonadota > Gammaproteobacteria > Pseudomonadales > Halieaceae > Parahaliea > Parahaliea maris. Next base: position 66,737 of record NZ_VRZA01000010.1, read on the forward strand.
GCCAGACGAATATTGCGATCGGCTTCGTCCTTGCCGTAGGGGAACGTCGCGCCCGCCGGGGTCAGCTTCACGCCGATATTACCCGCCAGGTCCACCACCTCCTGGGCCAGGCCCGGGCGGGTGTCGAAAGAGACAAAGTAGCCGCCACGGGGTGCCGTCCACTCGCCCATGCCAGTGCCGCCAAGTTCCCGGTCCAGCGTATCCAGCACCGCCTCGAAGCGGGGGCGAATCAGTGCCGCGTGCTTCTCCATATGCTCGGTTACACCCGCGCTGTCCTTCAGGAAGCGCACGTGGCGCAGCTGGTTGACCTTGTCCGGGCCGATGGTCTGGAAGGCCAGGTGGGCCTTGAGGGTGGAGAGGTTGCGTTCGCTGCTGCCGATGAAGGACACGCCGGCGCCGGCGAAGGTGATCTTCGAGGTAGAGCCGAACTGGAACACGCCGTCCATGGTGTCGTACTTGCGGCAGTATTCGCTGATCGGGGCCAGTGCGGGGGCGTCGTCGTAGAGGGTGTGTACCGCGTAGGCGTTGTCCCACATCACGATGAAGTGGTCACCGGCGATCTGTGGGAGCCTGGCGATGCGCTCGACCGTGTCGTCGCTGTAGACGGTGCCGGTGGGGTTGCTGAAGCGGGGGACGCACCAGATGCCCTTGATGGACGGGTCCGCCTTGACCAGTTTCTCCACCTCGTCCATGTCCGGGCCGGACTCCAGCAGCGGCACCGGAATCATCTCGATGTGCATGTACTCGCAGATGGAGAAGTGGCGGTCGTAGCCGGGTACGGGGCATAGGAACTTGATGCTGTCGTTGAGCGCCCAGGCGGTGTCTTCGCCGCGCAGGCCCTCGTTCATGGCAAAGTCAACCACCTGGTACATCAGGGTGAGGCTGCTATTGCCGCCGACCAGGGTCTCTTCCGGAGTGGTGCCGATCAGGGCGCCAAACAGGGCGCGGGCTTCCGCCAGGCCGTCGAGGCCGCCGTAGTTGCGGACGTCGGTACCGTCGGCGGCGCGGTAGTCGCCGGCCAGCACGCCGTCGAGGCTGTCGGACAGGGAGACCTGCTCAACGCCGGGCTTGCCGCGGGTAAGGTCCAGTGCCAGCTTGCGCTCGGCGAGTTGGTCGTAGCTGGCGTAGAGTTCCTCGAGCCTGGTTTTCAGCTCGCTCTCGGAGGCCTGTTCAATATGCACCCTGTGCTCCTGTGTTGTGCTGTGGGCGGCCGGGCCGCCCGCGGAATGGACCTGAAAGTATAGCGCCTGCATGGCGTCCAGAGAACGCGTGCAGAGCCCGGTGGCTTGAATTTGCCGGCTGCAGGCCCATATTAGTTGGCATATTCCCGCAAGTAAGTCCCGCAACCACTCCGTTAACGACAACGACAACGACAAGGCAGCCTCAGGCATGGAAGAAACAGGAAACGGTGGTACAGAAGAAATCTCGGTCTCCTATGAGGAGTCACCGGGCCAGCACGCTCCTGCGGTGGCAGACGATATGCTGCCGGAAACGCTCTACCTCATTCCCAACCCTGTGCGGCCGTTTTTCCCCGGCCAGGTGCAGCCGGTGGCGATCAATCCAAAGGACTGGGGCGATACCCTGAAAGCGGTGGCCAAGGCCAATACCAACGTGATCGGACTCAGTTACGTCAACCAGCCCGACACCAGTTCGCTGACCCCCCGCCAGTTCCCCGACATCGGCTGCGTGGTGCGTCTGCACCAGGCTCCGGAGGGCAGTGGCGCGGCGCCTGGCCAGTTCCTGGCCCAGGGCCTGAAACGCTTTCGCATCGTGCGCTGGCTCAATGACAAGCCGCCGTACCTGGTCCAGGTGGAGTACCCCAAAAGCCAGGGTGATCGCGACAGCGACGAGGTCAAGGCCTACGCGATGGCGCTGCTGCAGCAGATCAAGGAACTGCTGCCGCTGAACCCGCTGTACAGCGAGGAGCTCAAGCAATACATGTCCAACTTCAACCCCAACCAGCCGAGCCTGCTGGCGGACTTCTCCGCCGCGCTGACCTCGGCCTCGGGGGAGGAGCTGCAGGAGATCCTGGACACGCTGCCCCTGCTGTCGCGCATGGACAAGTGCCTGACCCTGCTGCGCAAGGAGCGCGAGGTGGCTGAACTGCAGGGCAAGATCACCAGCCAGGTGAACGAGAAAGTGTCCGAGCAACAGCGCGAGTTTTTCCTGCGCGAACAGCTCAAGGTGATTCAGAAAGAACTCGGTATCTCCAAGGACGACCGGACCTCAGACGTGGAGCTGTTTCGCGAGCGAATCGCCGACATGATACTGCCGGCGGCGGCCAGGGAGCGGATCGAGGAAGAACTCGACAAGCTGTCCGTGCTCGAGACCGGCTCGCCGGAATACGGGGTGACCCGCAACTATCTCGACTGGGCGACCCAGGTGCCCTGGGGGGTGAACTCACCGGACAATCTCGAGCTGGGTCACGCCCGCGGGGTGCTCGACGAGCAGCACTCGGGGCTGGAGGACGTGAAAGACCGGATTCTGGAGTTCCTCGCGGTAGGTGCCTTCCGGGGAGAGATTGCCGGTTCCATCCTGCTACTGGTAGGCCCGCCGGGAGTGGGCAAGACCAGTATCGGGCGTTCGGTGGCGGACGCCCTGGGGCGCAAGTTCTATCGCTTCAGTCTTGGCGGCATGCGCGACGAGGCCGAAATCAAGGGGCATCGGCGCACCTATATCGGCGCCATGCCCGGCAAGTTGATCCAGGCCCTGAAGGATGTGGAGGTGTCCAATCCGGTGATCATGCTGGATGAGATCGACAAGATTGGCGCCTCCTACCAGGGGGATCCCGCCTCGGCGCTGCTGGAGGTGCTGGACCCGGAACAGAACAGCGAGTTTCTCGACCATTACCTCGACCTGCGCGTCGACCTGTCGAAGGTGCTGTTCGTGTGTACCGCCAACCAGCTGGATACCATTCCCGGGCCGCTGCTGGACCGCATGGAAATCATTCGTCTGGCCGGCTATGTGGCGGAGGAGAAACTGGCCATCGCCCGCAACCACCTGTGGCCCAAGCAGCTGGAGCGTCACGGCCTCAGCGATGACCAGCTCAAGATCAACGACCCGGCGCTAAAGTACGTGATCGAGTCCTACTGCCGCGAGGCCGGTGTGCGTAATCTCGAGAAACAGCTGTCCCGCATCATGCGCAAGAGCATCGTGCACATGCTCGACAGCAGTGAACAGAAAATGCGGGTGGGCAAGAAGGATATCGAGGAACTGCTGGGCAAGCCGCCCTTTGCCCAGGAGAAGCCCCTGCGCGGCGTGGGTGTGGCCACCGGTCTGGCGTGGACGGCGATGGGCGGCGCGACCCTGGCTATCGAGTCCTCCCAGATCCACACCCTGAATCGCGGCTTCAAGACCACCGGCAAACTGGGTGAGGTCATGAAGGAGTCGGCGGAAATAGCCTACAGCTACGTGATCGCGCACCTCAGTGATTACGGCTGTGACCTGGACTTCTTCGACATGAGCATGGTCCACCTGCACGTGCCGGAGGGGGCTACGCCCAAGGACGGCCCCAGCGCCGGCATCACCATGGCGACAGCGCTGATTTCACTGGCGCGCAAGGAGCGGATCAAGCGCCCCCTGGCCATGACCGGTGAACTGACTCTCACGGGGCAGGTGCTGGCCGTGGGGGGGATTCGGGAAAAGGTCATCGCCGCCCGGCGCAGCAAGATCATGGAACTCATCCTGCCCAACGCCAACAAGCGGGACTTCGAGGAGTTGCCCGACTACCTGCGCGAGGGCATCAACGTGCACTTTGCCCGCAGTTACCGCGAGGTGTTCGAGTACGTATTCCACGAACATCGCCGTGATAAATCGCTGCACTAGGCCGTAGGCAGTGTCTTGCGCCGGAGGGTTGGCAGGTCCCTCTGGCACTATCCAACCTGGTGTGAGCGCAACCTAGCGCAAGGTATGCAGGTTGCGCAGTGATTCGGCGAGGCTGTGCAGCCACCTGTGGTATGCGCTCGCAGTCATCGTTTCCGGTTTTTCCTTCCGCTCGCAATTGTGCTTTTCTGGCTTGTTCATCGTCTTCTCCCTGTCGGTTTGATTTGAATTTTCAGCTAGTGTAAAACCTCAAGTTAACTTAAGGTCAAGGAGTATTGCGATGGTGGAAAGTGAAGGCCTCAGTGTGGGCAAAGTCGCTGAGCGGGCCGGCGTATCGGTGGCTACATTGCACTTTTACGAGAATCGGGGTCTCATCAGCAGTTGGCGCAATAACGGTAACCAGCGCCGTTACCGCCAGGGTGTATTGCGGCGAATCGCGGTCATCAAAACGGCTCAGCGTCTCGGTTTGTCGCTGGCGGAAATAGCTGCTGCCATGGAGACCCTGCCCGCAGACAGAACCCCTACCAAGGCGGATTGGAAACGGCTCTCCAGTCGCTGGCGTGGCCAGTTGCAGGCGCGGATCGACCAACTGGAGAAGTTGCGCGACCAGCTGGATGGCTGTATTGGCTGCGGCTGCCTGTCGCTGCAGCAGTGCCGCCTGCGCAATCCGGACGATATTGCCGCCGAGGAGGGTGACGGGGCGATTTACCTGGAGCGCTAGTCGCGCTGGACAATCCCCGGCAATCGGAGCGGCTCCGGGGTGGCCGCTAACAGTTCTTTACCTTTATTAACCGGCCTCGTCTTTTCCGTATAATTGACCGGCGTAGCATTGAGTCCAGTTATTCGACCAGGACTCCGGACTACCATGAAAACCCCGCCCCCTCACCTCAACCGCCGTAAACTGTTGCTGGGTATGAGTGCCTCGCTGTCACTCGCGCCTTTCCTCTCCCTTCCCGGCTGTGGGGGTGGCAGCAGTGGCAGCAACTCCGGGAGCACAAGCACTGATGAAACCGATACCGGCACCATCCTCGAAGATCAGGACAGCGATAGCAGTGATACTAGCACCGGAGACTCCGACTGGAGCGCCGGAGGCACGGCGGCGATGGAGGCGGATTTTCCTCCGGCGGACCCCTTCGCAAGCGGGCTTGGCAACCCCTGCACACTGACCAGTGACTACACCCTCGGGCCCTGCTACTTCGATGTGGATGATTACCAGCAGGATATCTCCGAAGGCGAGCCAGGGGTGCCCATGGCACTCGTGCTGAAACTGGTCGACCAGTACTGTGAGCCCATCGCGGGCGCCGACATCGAGGTATGGTTTGTAAACTGGGAGGGCCTGTACTCAGGGAATACCGATGGCAGCAGCAATACCCGTAGTTTCAACAGCGGCTACTGCACCGCCGGCGACCAGGCCGCCCTCGGCTCCCGCTGGTTCCGCGGAGTGCAGACCACCGACAGCAACGGGCTGGTGTACTTCAAGTGCTGTTTTCCCGGTTGGTACGCCAGCCGTACCACGCACATTCATTTCAAGGTAGTGCGCAATAGCAGCGAAGCTCTGGTCTCCCAGTTCTGTTTCGACGACAGCCTGGCCAACGAAATCTACCTGAATCACGCGGAGTACACGGGTTACGCCAAGGACACGGACAACGAGTGGGACGGTGTATTCGGCGACGATTACAGCGATTACCAGTTTGAAGTAGAGCGCCAGTGGGACTCCTCCATGCTGGCCTACAAGGCGATCCAGATCCTGTAGCGCGTACTATGCGCGGGAGCTATTGGTGCCACATTGCCAGCAGAAGTCGAAGCTGGCAGGGCTGTCATTGCCACAGTGTTTGCAGTGCCAGTCGGGTTGGTCCTGGCGGGTCAGGAGTTCTGCGATAAGGTCTTTCGCCCGTGGGGTGTCGGCGTCGCGTTCCACCCAGAGCTCCGGCCAGGTATCGATCGGCGCCAGTTCCCCCGCTGCACCCGCGGCGTACTCATTGCGTATCTGGCTGGCAATGCCGGCCTGATCCAGCAGGCTGCGCATCTGGCTTACCATCATGAGTTGGGGGTGGGCGTAGACCTGCTTCATCCCTCAGCCCGTTACTCTGCCGATCCATTGCCCGACAAAGTGAGAGGCGACGATGACCGCAGTCGCCACCGCCAGGTGTTCGCCTATGACCGGCAGTGCGCGGGTCTGCTGCATGCGCGCTATTTGCCAACTCATCAGTGACAACAACAACACTGCCCACACCAGTGCGGCCACAATGGCGCTCTGCAGCGGTAGCACGAGGAAGGGCACGACAAAGGTCAGGGCCACCAGGAGTTTGCTGATGAAGGTCGCCACTGTCGCGGTCCACACATGGGTCGCGCTGTTGTGGGCATTGGACTCCTCCGACAGGTGAATGCCCAGGGCATCGGACAGGGAGTCGGCAATCGCGACGATGAGGATGCCGCTGATGACCGTGCTGGCGGAACCGGTACCCGCGGCCAGGCCGACCAGTAGCCCCGAGGGTGTGATGACGCCCGAAGTGGTGCCAAAAAACAGGCCTGTACGGACGCCCTTGTTCAATGCCATGTCAGAAAACCCCTTTGGCGGTAGTAAATCGTCAACCGGGCACCTTGGCGGTGATCACTGCGCGACATGGGGCAGGGTAGCCCTCGATGGTGCGTGCGCTGTTTTCCGGATCGAGGAAATTTTCCAGCGAGTGGAAGCGCATCCATTCTGTGGTGCGTTGTTCTTCGGTGCTGGTGACGGAGACATCGACAAGGGCCGGTTCACTGAACCCGGTTTTTCGCAACCAGGACAGCAGTGTGTCCACGCTGGGAAGAAACCACACATTCCCCATTCTCGCATAGCGCCCCTCGGGAACCAGGGTGGCGCCCGGCCCTCCCTCGATGACCAGCGTTTCCAGCACCAGCTGGCCGCCGGGCCGCAGGCAGTCGCGCAGTTCCTGCAGGTGGTCCATGGGGGAGCGGCGATGATAGAGCACCCCCATGGAGAACACGGTATCGAAGGCTTTCAGCCTGGGGGGGACGTGCTCGATACCCAGTGGCAGCACCCAGACGCCCGTTTGCTGGAGATATTTCTGCAGGGCCCAGAACTGGACGACAAACAGGGGGGTTGGGTCGATACCGATCACTTCCGTTGCGCCGGCGCCAGCCATCCGCCAGCAGTGGTAGCCACTGCCGCAGCCAACATCGAGAATTCGCCGGCCCCCGAGGTCGTCGATGTGCGGGGCGATGCGGTCCCACTTCCAGTCTGAGCGCCATTCGGTGTCGATGTGCACACCGAACAATTCGAATGGGCCCTTGCGCCAGGGGTGCAGGCCCTGGAGTTTGTCACGCAGTGCGTCGCGCTGTTGTGGGTCGAGTGGCGGATCACAATCCGCGCCCACCCGGGAGGTATCCAGATGGCGGGTGGAGGCGGGCAGGTCGGGCAGGGAAGCGAGCACCTCCAGCCAGCGCGGCAGGTCGCCGTAGCGCTTGAGGGAGAGGCCGGTGGCAATCTGCTCCTCGAGGAGTGCTGCCCAGGGCGCCAGTTCGCCCTGCTGCCAGTGATCAATCAGTGGCCTGTAGTCCATGGGCAAGGCTTATTTCAGGGCTACGAGTGAGGCGAAGTTGAAGCACTGGAACCAGACATCACAACTGCCAAAGCCGGCATTGGCGATGCGCTGTTTGTGTTCCGCCAGCGTTTCCGGACGCAGGTAATTCTCCAGGGCCTGGCGCTTCTGGGCGATTTCCAGGTCGCTGTAACCGTTGGCACGCTTGAAGTTGTGATGCAGGTCTATGTTCAGTTCGTCGAGGTGGGGGTCCTCGAAAGTAACCTTTTCCGACAGCACCATGATGCCGCCCGGTCGCAAACCGTCGCAGATGCGCCTGATCACTGCATCGCGATCCTCCCTGGCGATGAACTGCAGGGTGAAGTTCAGCACTACCACGGAGGCATCCTCAATGGCAACGTCCTGCAGGTCCGCACAGGTCAGGGTGACGGGTGTTTCGTGGCTGTCGGTGTCAATGACGGTGCGGCAGCGCTCGAGCATGGCTTCGGAGTTGTCGACGCCAATGATTTCACAGTCGCTGTGGTGGACGTTCTGGCGCATGGACAGGGTCGAGGCCCCCAGCGAACACCCCAGGTCGTAGAGTTTGCTCCCCGCGCTGGCATAGCGGCCGGCCAGCAGGCCGGTCATGGCGATGATGGTGCTGTAGCCCGGAACGGACCGCTTGATCATGTCTGGAAAGACCGAGGCGACCTTGTCATCAAAGCGGAACAGGCCGGGCTCCAGCGGCTCGGCGTAGATATTGTCGCGGGCGTCAGTCACGGGCAGGCCTTGTTACTGAGATGGTTGCTTGGGTGATTTCAGGGTGCCGCGAATTTTAGCACGGAACACGACGGTGCTCCGTGGGGCGATGGCGACCCGCCAGCAGGCTGTGGGTCGCTAGAGACAGGTTTGAGCCTAGTTGGCGCTGCGGATCAGCTCGGCGTCTTCCTGGTTGTACTGGCGCCGGGTGCGGGCCCGCTGCTCGAAATCAGCAAAATGCGTACTGCAATCGTGCGCATTACGCGCGCCGCCTTCATGAGCGAATTTGATGCTGCGAAGAAAGTCCACCAGACTTGCTTTGCCTTCGTCACGCCGTTTCATACTGCACCTTCTACATCACTATGGAATCACTACACTTGAGAGTCTAGTGCAGGGACTTTGTCAAGTGACGTAAAAAGTACAGTCGATAATTGTGAAAAAATGGCGAAGCGCAACGGGAACTCACTCCGGACGCGGCGTCGCCCCCGCGTATCTGGACCAGTTCCCGGTGATTTCCTGCACCACCTTGTTGCCCACCAGAAAGGCGTTTTCCAGTGCCGCGTCGAGCCCGGCATAGCTGTCGTGCTGTTCTTCCCGCAGGTATTCGGAAGCGGTTTTGCCCGTGGGCGGCATGGTGAAGTTGGAGGCAGTGCGCAGCACCAGCACCCGGTTCTTGTCGACCTTGCCTGCCTCGTGGAGGTAGGTCAGAGACTGGAAGGTGCCGGTATCCTCCATCGCGGAAGAGACAAATTCGCCCTCGCCGTTGGTCCAGTAGTCGGTCCACTCGTTGGCCCAGTCGTTCATCAGCTTGCCGTGCCAGAAGGTCATCGCGGCCAGTTGGTCACCCTTCAACACGAAGGGGGTGCGCTGGGCTACCGGGTACTCCGGGTACAGCTTGCGGGTCGCTGCCAGGGCCGGATCATCGGGGAGCTGCATGTCCCGGGTGAACTGGTAGGCCCACTCCACCAGGTCGCTGTTCAGCTGGAACACCTCGCCGAGATTGTAGCTCTTGCGATCCGGGTCCCCGGGCCCCTGGCTGAACAGGGGGAAGTAGCCGGTATCCCAGTCTTCTGGAATTTCACGGGCGTCGATCTCATGGGCGAGGTCGCCATCCACCAGGTACTCCGCCCAGGCGACGGAGCCCAGCGAGGCGTCCGCAGGGTCAAAACCCGAAATCCCGGCAACCAGCCAGTAGGCTTTGCTCAGGTCGAACCGGGGGTCGAGCCCCAGTGCCATGACACTGGCGGCGGCATTGGCGGTACCCATGCCGGTCACGATGCCCAGGACACCGAGTTTTTCGTTGTAGTGAATGTCATGGTGCATGTGGGGAGCCGGGAACACCTTGTCCAGCGGCAGGCGCTCGTTCCAGCGCTGGAATTCGCCGGCTTCGTCGCCGCTGTCCTCACCGGATTCGAACATGGTGACAACAACGACCTTGACGGGAATAGGGCCTTCCGCGGCCTGGGCGGGAAGAACGGTCGCCGCCAGGAGCAGGGCGAAGAAGCTGATGAATCGGCGCATGGTGGTGTCCTTGGTGATTCAGTGAGATTGGAAAAATGCGTCTATGGCGGCGATATCAGGGGCGCTGGTTTGTGCTCCCAGAACCTGCACCGAGAGCGCGGCCGCGGCCTGGGCAAAACGTACGCAGCGCTCGAGGGTCTCACCCCGGGTCAGGGCGGCCGCCAGACAGCCGTTGAAAACATCACCCGCCGCGGTGGTGTCTACCGCGTCGACCTCGAAGGCGGGGAAGCTCTCGCCGGTCACTGCATTTTGCCCAGCCTCGCGGGACAAGTACACACCGCTGGCGCCGCGAGTGATCAGTACGGTCGTGACGCCCCGCTTGTGCAGTACCCGGGCCGCCGCTGCGGCACTGCTCTCATCCGTCACCCGAATGCCCGTGAGGTGTTCTGCCTCCGTTTCGTTGGGCGTAATCATGTCGAGCAGGGGGTAGAGGCTGTCTGGCAATTCACAGGCAGGGGCAGGGTTGAGGATCACCACGGCATCGGCGTCGCGGCCCAGCGCGGCTGCCCGCTCCACCGTGGCCAGCGGCGTTTCCAGTTGCAGCAGGACAACGGCACACTTGCGAAAGGCCTCGCTGGCGGAATCGAGATGGCGGGGGGCCAGGGTCGCGTTGGCGCCGGGTGCCACGCCGATACAGTTTTCGCCGGCGGCGGATACCAGTATCTGGGCAACCCCCGAGGGAGCGCTGTCATCTACGCTGCAGTGGCGGGTGTCGATGCCATCGCCGGCGAAGCCGGCCAGCGCCTGCTCGCCGAAGCTGTCCCGACCGACCCGGGCCACCAGGCTGACATCCGCACCGGCACGCGCCGCAGCCACGGCCTGGTTGGCGCCCTTGCCGCCGGGGGCGGTGCTGAACTGGCCCCCGAGTACGGTCTCGCCGGGCCGTGGCAGGTTCTGCACCTGCAGGATCATGTCGGTATTGCTGGATCCGACTACCAGCAGTCGTCCCATCGGTTTGCTCCCTAGAGGTTGGAATAGATGATCATGCCGAGGCCGATGAGGAAGCAGGCGAACATGGCGGCAATCAGGGGGTTGGTTCCCGCCGGAGTATCGCGGAATTCCTTCCAGATAAAGACGCCCCAGAAGGCAGCGACCATCGTCGCCCCCTGGCCCAGGCCGTAGGAGACCGCGTAGCCCGCCTTGCCGGCTGCGATAATGTTGAAACAGAAACCGGTCGCCCAGATGGCCCCGCCCAGCATGCCGACCAGGTGCAAACGGGTGCTGCCGCGGGTGATGTAGTCCCCGGGGGGCGCCGGCTCGCCGGTGATGGGTTTGTACATCAGCGGCAGCAGAAACAGCAGGTTGGAGGCCAGCAGGCCAACGGAAAACACCACCCCGGCGGAGTAGGGTGTCATGAGGCCCGCCTCGGGGTTGGCGAAATCAAACGACATGGACTGGGCAACGAAGCGGTAGAAAAAGCCCATGGCGATGCCGGCAATGACCGAAATGGTGAGCCCCTTGCCGACCCCCGCTGCCCTGTCCCCCGGAATCCGCCGGTAGATCACGGCGTCCAGTATGATCGCCACCACTACCAGCCCGACGCCGATAAACAGCAGGGCAGGGTTGTGCACCTGGGCCGGGTCGTAATTGGCCAGCACACCGATTACCAGGGCGAGGCCGATGCCGACCGGAAAGGCAACCGCCATACCGGCAATATCGATGGCAACCACCAGCAGGATATTGGCCAGGTTGAACACCGCGCCTCCCAGCAGGGCCATGGTGATGGCGTGACCACCGGCCTGTGAAATATCGGGCACGAAGCTGCGCCCCGCCTCTCCGCTACTGCCCAGGGTAAAGGCCAGCAGCAGCGCCAGCAGCAGTACGCCGATGGAGTAGTCCCAGTAAAACAGCTGGAAGCGCCATTCCTGGGTGGCGAGCTTCTGGGTGTTGGCCCAGGATCCCCAGCACAGCATGGTGACCAGGCACAGCGCCACTGCGGTGGCGTAGCTTTCGACGATGAACATGATTCAAACCCTCTCTTGTTGTTGTATCGGGTACTGCAATCACAGCAGGCCACCTGCGGATGGCGGCGGAGCACACAGCAAAAACCCCGGCGTACCGGGGTTTTTGCGGGGCCAGACTTCAGTGTAGAAGATGGCGTCAGGTACGGCTATCGTCCGTCGCGCTTACCAGCGCGTGGCCAGCGACACACCCCAGACCCGCGGCTCGTTGGTAAAGCCGGTCAGGTTGTTGAAGTCGATGGCGCCCTGGACGTTTTCCTCGTCGGTAATGTTGCGGCCGAAGAGGGCGATTTCGTAGGCGCCGTCACGCAGGCGCCAGCCCAGGCGGACACCGCCTTCGAACTGGTCCTCGGTGCTAAATTCCACCGCATCGTAGAGGAATATCTGGGTATCACCCTGGTAGGACCAGTCGGTGAAGGCGAAAAGCTCTGATTCCTTGCCCACCGGTACGGTGTAGGACAGGGTGAAGTTGTAAGTGGTTTCCGGGGCGTTGGGGAAGGGGTTGCCATCCACGATCACACCCAGGTCATCCACTGGATTGACAACGGTGCACAGGCCCGAGCCGCATGCGCCCACACGCAGAGCCGGGTCCTCGATTTCGGTGTCGGCATAGGCCGCACCGAAGGTGACCTGGAGCTGGTCGGTAATTGCCCACTCAACGTCGAGTTCGATACCCTGGCCGGTACCCTGTTCTGCGTTCACCAGCTGGATGGAGTTGTCTGCTCCACCCACGGCGGTGAATTGCATGTCGTCCACTTCGTAGTAGAACACGGCGGTGTTGATCCGCAGGCGGTTGCTCAGCAGTTCCGCCTTGTAACCCAGCTCATAGGAGACGATGGTCTCGGAATCGGCCACCGAAGGCGGGTTGCCAAAGGCCACGTCCCGGCCCTGAATGGTGGGAGCACGGAAGCCGGTGCCCACCTTGGCCCAGAGGGTGCTGTTGTCGCTGATGGCGAATGACAGGGCGAGGTCACCGCTAATATCTTCATCGCCTGTGCTGACGTCGTATCCGGGCGCCGTCAGGTCCTTGTCATCCTCGGTGTAGCGAATGCCGGCGGTCAGGGTCCAGAAGTCACCAAGGGCGAGGTCGCCCTGGCCGAATACGGCCCAGGTGGTATTTTCGTGGCTGACGGTGGTGGGAGGCACAAACCCCGGGTCGGTTTCCACGTCGAGGGATGAGTCGAAGTAGAACGCGCCCACCTGCCAGTTGAAGGCGCCGTCGCTGTTACTGGCGAGGCGGAGCTCCTGGGTCAGCTGGTCGGTGTCGGCGGCATCCTGGGTTTCCGAGGGGAAGGGGATGAAGCCCGGTCCCATCACCGGCAGGAACACGGCGCCAAAGCCGCCATCGATATCACCCAGGCTGCGGCCTTCGGCCTCTTCCCAGGAGGTGATGGAGGTCAGGGTGGTGGCGCCGATGTCGTAGTCCAGTTTCAGGTTGAAGCCGGTGTTCTCGTATTCCTGCGGGTTGTTGTCGCCGCCGTCGAAAAATACGGTGTCGCGGTCGTAGTTGTCGTTCAGCTCATTGCTGCCGGTATCGAAGATGTTGGCGCGGAACACAGCGGCGGTGCCGTCGAGGTCCCGGGAATGGGCGCCCAGCAGGGCGGAGAAGCGGTCGTTGGGCTCGTACAGCAGGAAGCCTTTGACAGCCTTTTCGCGGAAGCCGCCGAGGGCATCGTCCTCACCGGTGAAACCGTTGTCGATGAAGTCTTCCCGGCTCTGGTACAGCACTGCGATACGGCCCGCCAGGGTATCGGTCAGGCCGCCGCTCAGGGCGCCCTCGAAGTTGGTGGTGCCGAGGGTACCGATGTCTGCCTTGGCGTGGCCTTCGGGTTCGTAGGTCGGCTTGTTGGAGTCAAACTTGACGATGCCGGCGGTGGTGTTGCGGCCAAACAGGGAGCCTTGTGGCCCCCGCAGGACTTCCACCCGGTCGATATCGAACAGGGGGAAGCTCTTCAGTACTACGTTTTCCTTGACCACCTCGTCCATGATCACCGAGACCGGCTGGGAGGCGGCGAGGTCGAAGTCGATGTTGCCCAGACCGCGAATGTAGAAACGCGGGGCTACCCGGCCGTTGGAAGACTCCACGTACAGACCCGGGACCCGGGCAGAGAGGCCGCGAATGTCGGCGCCGCCTTCGAACAGCGAGGTAAAGCGCTCGCCGGACATGGTAGCGACCGACAGCGGGACGTCGATCAGGCTCTGTTCGCGTTTCTGCGCGGTAACGATCACTTCTTCCAGTTGGGCCAGTGCCGGGGTCGAGCCGATTACCGCTGCGGTGGCGGTGGCCAGGGCCAGGCGCTTGGGGATGTACCTTGTCATGGGGAGTCTCCTACCGGGAATGACGATTGTTGTCGTTGTAGTGAGTGTAAGTACTGTGCAGGGTTCTGCTGACCCCAACTGGTGTTATTGGCACATAGTGTGCAAAATTTACCTCCCAATTCGGGAACTCGCAGCCCGATTCAGCAAAAGTACCAGAAATCCCGCCCCGGCCGGCTGGCTCGGCCGGGTATCACAGGACAGGGGGAATGAAATCGTGAGGATTCGTTTTGTGAGGCAGATTGCTGCCTGCCTGCTGGTGTCGAGCATTCCGGTGCTGGCAGCACCTGCTCCCGACCTGATTGTGTACGGTGATTATGTGCTCACCATGGACCCATCCCGACCCGAGATCCTGGACGGGGCGGTGGTGGTCGATGATGACAGAATTGTTGCGGTGGGCACGCGGGAGGACATCGACGCGCGCTTTGTCGCCAGCCGGACCCTGCCAGGCGCCGGTCGGGTGGTCATGCCCGGCCTGATCAACGGCCACACCCACACCGCCATGACCCTGTTTCGCGGCATGGTCGATGACCTCGACCTGATGACCTGGCTCAACCAGTACGTGTTCCCCATGGAAGGGCGTTTCGTGACCCCGGACTTTATTCGCGCCGGCACCGGGCTCGCCTGTTGGGAAATGATCCGCGGCGGCACCACCACCTTTGTGGACATGTATTTCTATCCCGATGAGATCGCCTCCGTCGTGGCGGACTGCGGCCTCAGGGCGGTCGTCGGCGCCCCTCACATCGACTATCCCAGTCCGGGTTTCAAAGGCTGGGACGACTCTTTTGCCGCGGCCGAGGATTTCGTGCGCCGCTGGCAGGGTAAACACCCGCGTATCACGCCGGCCTTCGCACCCCATGCCCCCTATACCGTGGTGCCTGAACACCTGCGAGCGACCGTGGAGAAGGCGGCGGAGTTACAGGCGCCTATTACCATGCACCTGGCGGAGGCACCGGCAGAGACTGAATTTGTCAGCGAGCACTACCAGACGACACCGGTACAGCATGCGGCGAGGCTGGGGATGTTCGAGCAGCCCCTGATTGCTGCCCACATGGTGCAATTGAACGCTGAGGACATCGCACTTACCGCGCAGGGCGGCGTGGGTGCCATCCATAACCCGACCTCCAATATGAAGTTGGGGGCAGGAATTTCCCCGGTGCCGGAGATGCTGGCGGCCGGGGTGAATGTAGGCCTCGGTACCGATGGCGCGGCCAGCAACAACGACCTCGACCTGTGGGAAGAGATTCGCATGGCGGCCCTGTTGCACAAGGTTGCCAGCGGCGACCCCACGGCACTGCCTGCCGGGCAGGCCCTGGCGATGGCGACCCGGCTGGGGGCGGCCGCGATCCACATGGGGGACAAGGTGGGCCAGCTGAAGCCCGGTTTGCAGGCGGACCTGATCCAGGTGGCTGTTGACAAGACCCGGCACCAACCCCTGTACGATGTCACTTCCCACCTGGTCTATGTGCTGGACAGTACCGACGTCGTCAGCACCGTGGTCGCCGGGACCGTGCTGATGGAGGAACGTCGGGTGCTGAGTATGGACGAGGCAGCACTGCGCAAGGCGGTCGCCGAGCGCAGTGCGGAAATTCGCGCTGCCCTGGCGCAGCAGGCCAAACAATGAGCATCTGGTTGAAAATGCTGGCAGCCGGGTGCCTGTGCGCCGCCGGCGCCGGAGCACTGGGGGAGGGGACCATGAGCGATGGGACCATGAACAATGGGCCGAACATGCCAGACCGGGAAACGATCATCCGGGAGCTGCAGCTCGAGGGCCATGTGGAGGGCGGTTATTTCAGTCGCACCTTTCAGGCCGACCATCGGCCGCAAATCGATACCGAAGCGGGAGAACGCTACACGCTGACCTCAATCTACTACCTGCTCACCGAGGATTCGCCTATCGGTCACTGGCATCGTAATCGCTCGGATATCATCCACTACTGGCACCTCGGGGCGCCGGTGCACTACTACATGATCCATCCCGACGGGCGACTGGAAACGGCGGTGCTGGGGCCTGACCTGGCGGCCGGCCAGCGCCTGCAACTGGTGGTACGAGGGGGGATCTGGAAGGCGTCACACCTGCCTGAGGGCGACTACGGCCTGATATCAGAGGCGGTGTCGCCAGGCTTTGACTATGCCGACATGACGCTCGGAGAGCGGGACGAACTGCTGCAGTCCTTCCCCCGGCACGCTGAAGTCATCAGGGCCTATACCCGGCACTGAATCTCAATCCTTCTGGCCCAGCCGTTCCAGTTTGTCCCCCAGGAACGCCAGTTCCGGTTTGTACGCCCTGATCTCGTCCGTGTTGAGGCCGTCGATTTCATGGGGGAACACCAGCCACTCGTCGGTCTGGTGGACAAAGTAGTCGGGCACCCGGCTGGTTTTGTTGCGCCCCGGCTTGAAGTAAGGCGTGGCCACGCGGATGTGCGGCGTGTTCTTTTTGCAGGCGGCCTCGAGGTCCTTGATGGTCTGGTCGATGGACAGGCCGGAATCGTGCACGTCATCGACAATCAGCAGGGAGTCCTCTGACTCCAGCCGTTTGATCAGGTAGGTGAGACCGTGAACCTGCACGTGGCGGCTGCGCTGGTCGATGCCGCTGTAGGACGAGGTGCGGATGGCAATGTGGTCCGAATCCACCCCCAGTACGTGCAGCAACTCCTGTACGGCGATTCCTACGGGGGCGCCGCCGCGCCACACGCCGACGATATAGTTGGGGCGGTAGCCACTCTCGTAGACCTGCCAGGCCAGGCGAAAAGAATCTTCCAGCAGTTGCTGGGCGCTGATGTAGTGCTTTTCCATGCGGCGGCCTCTGGCGCGTTGAGAATGCGGCAAGATTAGCATAGGCGGTCATCCTATGGTGCCCCGCCGGGGGATTCCGTACACTCTCGCAACCCCTGGGGGCTCAACCTCTCGGGCACCGCGCTCCAATGACAGCCCGGGGGCCGCCCCAGGGCGCAAAAAATAACATGAGCTCCAACAGGGGATACCATGGAGAAAAAGGACCACGGCCTGATCGGGCGCTATTTCAGGTTGTCTGAACACCAGACCACGGTGCGCGCGGAACTGATAGCCGGCGCCACCACCTTTGTCACCATGGCCTATATCATCTTCGTCAATCCGCAGATGATGGCATCCGCCGGCATGGATCCCCAGGCCAGTTTTGTCGCCACCTGCCTGGCATCCGCCCTGGCCTGTTACCTCATGGGTTTTTATGCCAACTGGCCGGTGGGGTTGGCGCCGGGAATGGGCCTGAACGCCTTTTTTACCTACACCGTGGTGGCGGACATGGGTTATAGCTGGCAAATCGCCCTGGGAGCGGTGTTCCTGGCGGGTGTGCTGTTCGTGATCATGAGCGTTACCCGTATCCGCCGCTGGATGCTGGAGAGTATCCCCCTTGATTTGCGGGTGGCGATGGCTGCGGGAGTGGGGCTGTTCGTGGGCTTCATCGGGCTCAAGAGCGGCGGTATCATCGTTGCCTCCGACGCCACCTTCATCACCCTGGGTGACCTGACCGAGACCGGCCCGGCACTGGCCTGCCTGGGCTTCGTGCTGATTGCCATCCTGTCTATCCGCCAGGTGCACGGCGCCATTATCCTCGGCATCCTGGCCATCACCGTGCTGGGCCTGGTCACCGGTGAGGTGACCTACAGCGGCCTGGTGGCGGCGCCACCGAGTATCGCCCCCACCTTTATGCAACTCGATATCCTCGGGGCCCTCGACGTGGCGATGACCAGCGTCATCATCGCCTTCCTGTTCGTCAACCTCTTTGACACCGCAGGTACCCTGCTGGGGGTGGCCACGCGGGCCAACCTGGTGGATGCCAGTGGCAATATCGAGAACATGGATCGCGCCCTGAAGGCCGATAGCACTTCCAGCGTCCTCGGTGCCTTCCTGGGCTGCGCGCCGGTGACCAGTTATGTGGAAAGTGCCGCCGGGGTGGCGGCGGGTGGCCGCACCGGGCTCACCGCGGTGACCGTGGGTACCCTGTTCCTGGTGGCCATTTTCTTTGCCCCGCTGGCCAGTATGGTGCCGGCCTTCGCCACGGCGGGAGCCCTGGTCTACGTGGCGATGCTGATGCTCACCGGGGTACAGGGCCTGGAGTGGCAGGACTCCACCGAGGTGGTGCCGGCGCTGATTACCATTGTCATGATCCCCCTGTCGTTCTCCATCGCCAACGGTATTGCGGTGGGCTTCATCAGTTATGTGGCCATCAAACTGTTTACCGGTCGGAGAACGGATATCTCCCCGGGGGCCTGGTTCCTGGCGGCGATCTTCCTGGCCAAATTCGTCTTCATGTAGGCTGCGGGTACCTGCGCCGCGTTTAATGGCGGCGCAGGCTCGGGTATAATCGCCGCCCTTTTTGGAGGTCCCATGAAACCCGAGCACTATCCCCAGGCTCCCGCCCATATCTGGGAGCACTTTTACCAGTTTACCCAGATCCCCCGCCCCTCCTGCGAGGAGGCCGCGGTGCGCCAGTACGTGATCGACCAGGCCGAGGCCCGCGGTTGCACCTGGAAGACCGACAGCGTCGGCAACCTGGTGGTCTATGTGCCGGCCAGCCCCGGCCGGGAGGGTGACGGTACGGTGATCATCCAGAATCACCTGGATATGGTCACCGTGAAAACCGAAGACAAGGCACACGACTTCAGCCGCGACCCCCTGCAACTGCAGGTGGTAGACGGCTGGCTGAAAGCCGACCGCACCACCCTGGGCGCCGACAATGGCATGGGCTGTGCCGCCGCCCTGGCCGTGATGACCGATGACAGCGTCTCCCATCCCGCGCTGGAGCTGCTGTTCACCATCGAGGAGGAGACCGGCCTCGGCGGTGCGGTGGAACTCGACGCCGGCCTGCTCAGCGGCACCCGCATGCTCAACCTGGATACCGAGGACTGGAACGAGCTCTATGTGGGCTGTGCCGGCGGTGGCGGCCATACCTTCCGCAAGCAGTACCCGACCGTGGAAGCGCCGGAGCTGGCCTTCTTCCACCTGAACCTCAAGGGCCTCTCCGGCGGCCACTCGGGCATCCAGATACACGAGCAGCTGGGCAGCGCGATCAAGCTGCTGGCGGACTTCCTGCAGGGCGTAGAGGGCGTGCAGCTCAGCCGTTTCCAGTCCGGCATTGCCCACAATGTCATCCCCCGGGAGGGCGATGTCTGGTTTGCCTGCCCCGCCTCTGGCGCCGAAGCCCTGGCGGCCCATCTCGACACCCTGACCGGACACTGGCTGGGCTACCTGCCCCAGGCCGACCACGGCCTGCAGGCGACCCTGCAACCGGCACAACCCTGCCCGGTTCTGAGCCCGGCAGACAGCACCGCGGTGCTGGACCTGCTGGCGGTATTCCCCCACGGGGCCCAGTCCTACAACCTGGCGCAGCCGGCTGACCTGGTCGACCTGAGCATCAACCTGGCCCGGGTCGAACTGGCTGATAGTGCGCTGTTCATGGAATCGAGCCTGCGCTTTTTCAATTACGACCAGTCCCTGCCCCTGCGCCGGCAGGTGGAGTCCCTGGGCCGACTCGCGGGGCTGGAAGTCACCTCTGAGGGCGGGTATCCCGGCTGGCAGCCCGATTTCGACAGCCCGCTGCTGGCCCAGGGCAAGGCCTTGCACGAGCGCCTGTTCGGGTTTGTGCCCGAGGTGAAGGCGATCCATGCCGGGCTGGAGTGCGGGATTCTGAAGAGCAAGAAAGCGGATGTGGACATCCTCTCTTTTGGCCCGACCATCCGCGGTGCCCACTCACCGACCGAGCGGCTGCAGATCGACACTGTCGCCCCCTTCTGGCAATTGCTGACCGCCCTGCTGGCGGAGATGTAAGCGCGCCCTGACACCTGGAGACTGACCATGCTGGACCAACTACCCCTGCTACCCGCCGACCCGATCCTGGGCCTGGCCGCCGCTGCCCGTGCCGACAGCAATCCCGACAAGGTCGACCTGACCGTGGGCATCTACATGGATGAGGCGGGTGTCTGCCCCGTGTTCGAGGCGGTGCAACTCGCCCAGCGTGCGCTGATCGACGAGGAGACCACCAAGGCCTATATGCCGGCCGCCGGCGACCCCGCCTTCAATACCGGTATCCAGAAGCTGGTGTTCGGGGCCGACAACCCGGCCCTGCTGGCGGGCCGAGTCAGCAGCATCCAGGCGCCCGGTGGTTGTGGTGCGCTGCGCATCGGGGCGGAGGTGATCGCCGCCGCTGCACCCGGGGCCCGTGTTTGGGTATCCGATCCCACCTGGCCGGTGCACATTCCGCTGCTGGGCAGTGTCGGCCTCAGGTTCGAGACCTACCGCTACTACGAACCTGCCTCCCACGGCGTTGACTTCGACGGCATGCTGGAAGATCTGAAGCAAGCCAAAGCCGGTGATGTGGTGCTGCTGCACGGTTGCTGCCACAACCCCTGTGGCGCCGACCTCAGCATCGAGCAGTGGGGTGTGATCGCGGACATGGCGGAGGCCCAGGGCTTCCTGCCCTTTATCGACATTGCCTATCAGGGCCTGGGCGACGGTCTGGAACAGGACGCGGCGGGTCTGCGTCTGCTGGCCTCCCGCCTGCCGGAGATGATCGTTGCCGCCTCCTGTTCCAAGAACATGGGCCTGTACCGCGAGCGCACCGGGGCCACCCTGTTCCTGTGCCGGGACAGCGCCTCGGCGGAGGCCCTGGTGAGCCAGGCCCAGGTCGCCGCGCGCCGGGTCTATTCCATGCCGCCCGCACATGGCGCCATCATCGCCGGACGCATTCTGTCCGACGCTGCCCTGCGCGCCAACTGGCAGGCGGAACTGGAGGCCATGTGCCAGCGGATCAACGGCCTGCGCAGCGAACTGCGCAGTAAACTGGAGTCGGAAACCGACCGCGACTTCGGTTTCATCGAGCGTGAAAAGGGAATGTTCTCCTTCCTCGGCCTCAGCAAGGAGCAGGCGCAAAAGCTGCGGGCGGAGCACAGTGTGTATATGCTGGACTCATCGCGAATCAACGTGGCGGGCGTCAATGCGCGCAATATCGATACCCTGGCCCGGGCTGTCGGGCAGGTGCTCCAGGGCTGACCTCCCTCTGGTGAGCCAGTGAGTCTCAGTACCCGCTGGCACTGGCTGGCGCGTCAACTGGCGCGCCAGCTCTGGCTCACTGCGCTGCTCTACGCACTGGCGGCACTGGCGTCGGTGCTACTCGCCGCCCTGATTGCACCGGTGATTCCACCGATTGCTGCGCAGTATGTGACGCCCGAGGCGGCCGATCGCGTCCTGGGTATCCTCGCTTCCAGCATGCTGGCAGTCACGACCTTTTCGCTGGCCACCATGGTCACCGCCCACGGTGCCATCACCGGCAGCACCTCCCCCCGTGCCACGACGCTGGTGCTGGACAATGAAACTACCCGTCACGCCCTGGGCGTGTTTATCGGCTCCTTCCTGTTCAGTCTGGTAGGGCTGGTGGCCCTCAACGCAGGTGTCTATGGGGAGCATGGGCATGTGTTGCTGTTTGCGTTCACGGTACTGGTGATCGCGCTGATTGTGGTTGCCCTGTTGCGCTGGATAGACCACCTGTCCCACCTGGTGCGAGTGAGTGAAACCACCGAGCGCGTGGAGGCGGCGGCCTGCGCCGCACTGCTGGAGCGGGCGCGTCACCCCGGGCTCGGTGCAAAGCCCTGTGACGATATCGCGGCGCGCATTCCCGAGGGTGCCCGCCAGGTCACCGCGGGGCAGGTGGGTTACGTGCGCCATATCGATGTTCCCGCGTTGTTGGCGCTGTCGTGCGACTGCGATGTCGACCTGTATATCACCGCGGTTCCCGGTGCGTTCGTGGATCTGTCCTCCCCCCTGGTGAAGCTGGCGGGCGCTGACAGTGACAGCCTGGAGGTGGAGCAGGTTCGAGCGGCCTTTGCCATAGGCGCCACCCGCACCTTTGACTACGACCCGCGTTTCGGCCTGATCGTACTCGCCGAGATCGCCTCGCGCGCGCTGTCCCCGGGGGTCAACGATCCGGGCACCGCCATCGATATCATTGGCCGCGGCACCCGCCTGCTGACCCGCTGGATCGAGGCGGAACCCTGGGACGCCGACATTGCCGACGGTGAGGTGAGAGTGTGGTTCCCCCGGCTCTCGGTGGATGACCTGCTGGACGACCTGTTCTCCCCCCTGTCCCGGGACGGCGCCGGATCGCTGCCGGTACAGGTGCGGCTACAGAAGGCGCTGGCTTCCCTGGCCAGGCTGGACGACCAGGCTTTGCGCGCGGCCGCCGTGCACCAGTCCCGGTGTGCCTGGGAACGCGCTCGCCACGCGCTGGCTCTGCCCTTTGAACGCGAGCAGCTGGAATCGCTGGTCTTGCCCCCTGTAGAGCGGGCTGCTGGTGATTCACCGGGCTGAGGGGCGCCGCCAGATTCAGTCCCTGGCATTGCAGCCTGCCCAGTCTGTACTAAAACCTATTAGGTGGATGCCATTGGAAGGGGCCTGCTATGGGCGCATCAGGAAGGAAGTGTGGAGTAATGGGCGGCCTGGCAGCAGTGGTGCTTGCTGTGCTGGTGATCTGGGGCCCCCGGGCGGTCGCGGCGGACGCCGCAGGCATGATCAAAACCGTCAAGGGCGATGTCACAGTCCTGCGCGAGAGCAATGAGCTGCCGGCGCAGGTCGGTATGTCGCTCTACAGTGCGGACAGTCTGCGCACCGGGCGCGACAGCTCGGTGGGCATTACCCTGGCGGACAACACCGTGCTCTCCGCCGGACCCGATTCCCTGCTGGAGCTGGAACACTTCCAGTTCGATCCCCGCACCCGGGAGGGGGCCATCGAAGCGCGCCTCGAGCGCGGTTCCCTCTCCGCCATTTCCGGTTCCATCGCCAAGACCTCTCCCGAGGCGGTGCGTTTCAGCACCTCTACGATCACCCTCGGTGTGCGCGGTACCCGCTTTATCCTCGAAGCCGGGGGGAGTGACTGATGCCCATCATCCTGCTGGTTGGACTGTTCATGCTGGTACAGGCCCTCCCCAATGACCCGGTGACCGACCGGGTGATTCTGCTGCCGGAGGCGGACGGCAGCGTCGGTGCGGTGATCGTGGAATCCGATACCGGCACCCGGGAGGTCAACCAGGCCTACCAGGTGGCGAGTGTGCGTGAGAGCGGCGGGATCTCCAGTGAGCGGACCTCTGCCACTGCCGTGGCCACCCGCTACGGCGACTTGCTGGCCGGACAGCCGAAACCCCAGACCAGTTACCTGCTGTACTTCGAGCCGGGTACCGATGAGCTGGTGCCTGCCTCCCAGGCGACCCTGGAGACGCTGAAAGCCGATGCCGCCAGCAGGCCGGCGCCGGAAATCCGGGTGATCGGGCATACCGATACCACGGCGAGCCCGCAGTACAACGATGAGTTGTCCCTGGAGCGGGCCGAGTTTGTCATCGAGACCCTGCGTGCCTTCGGTGTGCGGCCGGTAAGCTACGAGGCCACGGGGCGCGGGGAGCGTGACCTGCTGGTGCCCACGGCTGATGGCGTGCCCGAGCCGCGCAACCGGCGGGTCGAAGTGTCGATCCGGTAATTCCGCCCGTGCCTGGCAGCGGCCCTGAACAGACTCTGGCGCTTGGCCGCGAGGCGAGGCTGGTCCGCTGGGCGAGAACACTCCTGTCCACCGCCCGCGGGCGCCCGTTGTCGGCCACTGCGCTGGTACTGTTCCTGTTGCTCAGCCTGTGTTCGGAGTGGCCCGCCTCGCTCCCCGCCCAGCCCGGCTGGCTGCGAACGGTGGGTGAGAGCCTGGGTTCCCCCTTGCGTTCGCTGCAGCTCTACCAGTTCGACCACTACCAGCGTATGACCCCACGGCAAGCCCGTGGACGGCCGGTGACCATCGTTGCCATTGACGAGAAGAGCCTGAAGAGCCATGGGCAGTGGCCCTGGCCGCGCACCCAGGTGGCCAACCTGCTGGAGCAGATCAACGCCCAGGGTCCCGCCGCGATTGGCCTGGATTTCTACATGCCGGAGCCCGATCGCACCTCTCCCGGGCACCTGGCACAGCGCCTCGGCCCCGAATACCGCGAACTGGCCGCTGCCCTGGCAGAACTGCCGGACAACGAGGTGGTGCTGGCGAGCACCATGCACAGGGCGCCGGTGGTGCTGGGAGCAGCGGGGTTCGATTTCGACGCCTTTACCACAACGGCGGGAATGCGCACCGTTCCCCTGACGGTGGTGGGTCAGGATCCACTGGCGTACCTGAGGCAGTTTCCCCGGGTATTGGCCAGCCTGCCGCAGCTGCAGGCGGCAGCCAGCGGCCAGGCATTGCTGAGCATGGATGCTGCCAGTGGCGTGGTGCGCAACCTGCCGCTGGTGATGGGGCTGAACGGTCAGGCGGTGCCGGCCCTGTCCCTGGAGCTGCTGCGGGTCGCAACTGGCCAGCCCGCGATCAGCATAAACAGCGATGCCAGCGGCGTGCGGGAAGTCGCGATTGCCGACCTGACGGTGCCGACCCAGCCGGACGCCAGCCTGTGGCTGCACTACGCGCCCCTGGAGCAGGGCATGGCGCGCTATGTGTCGGCCAGCGATATCCTGGCCGGCGACGTGCCAGCGGAGGTTCTGGCTTCGCGTCTGGTTCTGGTTGGCCTGACAGGCACCGGGCTGTCGGACCGGCGCATGACGGCCCTCGGGGAAACGGTGCCCGGTATCGAAATCCAGGCGCAGTTGCTGGAATCGATGTTCGATGGTGACCTGTTGCTCAGGCCCCGCTGGGCCAAATGGCTGGAACTGGGCGTGCTGCTTTTGGCCGGGGCCACGCTGATCTGGTTCGTGCCGCGCCGGGACTCCCGGCTGGCCCGTATCATGCGGCAGCAACCTCGCTGGTGCCTGGCGATGGCCCTGGCGCTGGCGCTGGTGATGCTGGTCATCGGGTTCAGCGCGTTCCAGCGAGGTGGATTGTTGCTGGACATGATAACGCCTGCAGCCGGCTTGCTTATGACGGTGGTGCTGTTGCTTTCCAGCGCCCTGCTGGAGGGCTTTGGCGAGGCCCGACGCAATCTCGCCCGCCTGGTGGACTTTGGTATCCGCTTGGGGCGAGAACACGATCGCAACCGCCTGCTGGAACGGGTCATCGCCAGCGCTCGAGAGCTCGCAGATTGCGAACAGGCCGCAGTCTACTGGCGTGTGCCGGAAAAGGCCGGTGGGCGAGCGAGTTCCGCAACGACGCTGTGGAATGTGGCGACTCTGGGGACCCATGGCATTTTCCAGAGTCGGGCGATGATGGTGGAGATACCGGGTGTGGTACCTGAACTCAGTCGGGTGACTCTCAGCAGCGGCAGCGTGCAGATGAGCGACGGCGCCGATGCGGGCGAGCTGGGGGTGGCGACGGTGCTCTGTGTGCCGCTGCGTCCCCGCGAGGGCGAGGTGATCGGCCTGCTGGAACTGGTGAATGCACTGGACCCGGATTCCGGGGCAGTGATGCCCTTCGATCAGCGTATTACCGGATTTATCGAGGCGCTGGCTTCGCAGGCTGCGGTGGCGCTGGAGAATCTGCAGTTGCTGGACGTGCAGAAGGAAATGGTGGATTCGATGATCCAGATGGTCTCCGGCGCTATTGATGCCAAGAGTGCCTATACCGGGGGTCACTGCGCCCGGGTGCCGGAGATCGCCATCATGCTGGCGGAAGCGGCCTGCGAGGTGGAGGAGGGACCGCTGGCGTCCTTTTCCTTCGACACCGAGGAGGAGTGGCGCGAGTTCCGGGTCGGCGCCTGGTTGCACGATTGCGGCAAGGTCACCACGCCGGAGTACGTGGTCGACAAGGCCACCAAGCTGGAAACCATCAACAATCGCATCCATGAGATCCGCACCCGCTTTGAAGTATTGCTGCGGGACGCCCGTATCGACATGCTCGAGGCGGTGCTGCAGGGCGGGGACGCCGACGCCGCGCAGGCACACTTCGATAGCCGTGCAACGCAGCTACGGGAAGAGTTCGCCTTCGTTGCGGGGTGTAATCAGGGCAGCGAATTTCTCGATGAGGCTTCCCGTGAGCGTCTCCGTGAGGTCGGTCAGCGTCCGTGGCAGCGTCACTTTGATGATCGCCTGGGTCTGTCCCGGGAGGAACTGCTGCGGCGCACCGCGGAGCCGGCAGAGGCGCTGCCGGCGGCAGAGCAGTTGCTATCGGACAAACCCTTCCATCGTATCGAGCGCGCTCACACGCCTGCCCAGGACGCTCACCACGGGTTCAAAATGGCGGTGCCTGAGTACCTCTACAACCTTGGCGAATTACATAATCTGACCGTCGTGCGCGGCACCCTGACGGCGGAGGAGCGCTTCAAGATCAACGAGCATATTGTGCAGACCATCGTCATGCTGGACCGCCTGCCGTTGCCGCCGGAGCTGGGTCGTGTGCCGGAATATGCCGGTACCCATCACGAAACCCTGGCAGGGTCGGGTTATCCCCGGGCACTGACAGATGCCGAGTTGTCGATCCCGGCTCGCATCGTGGCCATTGCGGATATTTTCGAGGCACTGACGGCCGCCGACCGGCCCTACAAGGATGCCAAGCCCCTGTCGGAGTGCGTGGCGATATTGCACCGGTTCAAGCACAAGCAGCACATCGACCCGGATCTCTTCGATTTATTTCTGACCAGTGGGGTCTATCGCCAGTACGCCGAACAGTACCTGTCTCCCGACCAGATCGACGAGGTGGATATCGCGGCTTACCTGGGCTAGCCCCGGTGCGAGTGTACTAGCCGTCCAGCTCCGCCCAGCGCTCGAAGGCGGCTTCCAGGTCCGCCTGTACTTCGGTGAGTTCCTTCAGAGTGGCATCGACCTGCTCGCGTGCCTGCTCGTAAAAGCCGCTACTGGCCATTTCTGACTCCAGGGCTGCCTGGCGCTGTTCGAGCTTCTCAATAGTGGCGGGAAGGGCATCCAGTTCCCGCTGGTCCTTGTAGGACAGCTTCTGGCGGGCCTTGGCGGGAGTGGCCTGCGCTGGCGTTGCCGGCTTCTGCGCGGGTGCGGCCTGTTTTTCCTGCGGTGCCTCCAGCAAACGGCCGCCGCGGGATTCCCAGTCGCTGTAGCCGCCGGCGTGTTCGCTGACTACGCCATTGCCCTCCACCACCAGCAACCCGGTCACCACCCGGTCCATGAAATCCCGGTCGTGGCTGACCAGGATCACCGTGCCATCGAAGTCCAGGAGAATTTCCTCCAGCAGTTCGAGGGTCTCGATGTCGAGGTCGTTGGTGGGCTCGTCGAGCACCAGCAGGTTGGCGGGCTTGCTGAACAGCTGTGCCAGCACCGCACGGTTCTGTTCACCACCGGACAGGGCCTTCACGGGGGTGCGCACCCGGTCGGGGGTGAACAGGAAGTCGCCGAGGTAGGAGATGGCGTGCTTGCGCTTGCCCTTGATGTCGATGAACTCCTGCCCGCCGCAGACGTTGTCGATCAGGTTCTTCTCGGGATCGAGGGCACCGCGCAACTGGTCGGAGTAAGCGATCTCCAGTTTGCTCCCCAGTTTGACCGTGCCGCTATCGGGGGCGATTTCGCCCAGCAGCAGTTTGACCAGGGTGGATTTGCCCGCGCCGTTGGCACCGACGATGCCCACCCGGTCACCGCGCTGGATGATGGTGGAGAAGTTGCGCAGGATGGCCTTGTCGCCAAAGGCCTTGCTGACGTCCTGCAGCTCCGCCACGATTTTGCCGGAGCCGGCGGCGTCTTCCAGGGCAAAGCTGGCCTTGCCGACCCGGGCA
This sequence comes from Parahaliea maris, assembly GCF_008064665.1. GTDB lineage: Bacteria > Pseudomonadota > Gammaproteobacteria > Pseudomonadales > Halieaceae > Parahaliea > Parahaliea maris. The sequence goes on from NZ_VRZA01000010.1 coordinate 94,292, forward strand.
CGGCGCTGGCTGCGCTCCTCGCGCATGGCCTTCAGGGCGCGAACGCGGCCCTCGTTACGGGTGCGCCGGGCCTTGATGCCCTGGCGGATCCAGACCTCTTCCTGGGCCAGCTTTTTATCGAACAGTGCATTGGCTCGCTCTTCGGCCGCCAGCTCCGCCTCCCGGTGCTCGAGAAATCCGCGGTAGTCACCGCGCCATACAGACAGGTGACCCCGGTCGAGTTCGGCGATGCTGTTGACCACATTCTGCAGGAAGCGGCGATCGTGGGTGATCAGGATCAGGGCGCCGCGGTATTGCTGCAGCTGACCCTCGAGCCATTCGATGGCGGGAATGTCGAGGTGGTTGGTGGGCTCGTCCAGCAGCAGGATGTCGGGTTCGCAGACCAGTGCCCGGGCCAGCGCCACCCGGCGGCGCCAGCCGCCCGAGAGTTCGCGCATGGGGGTGTCGGCCGGCAGTTGCAGCTGGCTGAGGGTGGTTTCCACCCGTTGCTGCAGGTTCCAGCCATCGGCGGTCTCCAGCTGCTGCTGTACCCGGGCCAGTTCGTTCATGTCCACATCGCCGCCCTGCAGCGACAGGTGATGGTAGGCCTTGAGCAGCTCACCAGCTTCCGGCAGGCCGCCGGCGACCACATCGTAGACCGAGGCATTATCGGCGTCGGGGAGGGTTTGTTCGAGTCGGGCCAGTTTGACGCCCGGGCGCAGCCAGCGCTCCCCGGCATCCGGGGCCATTTCACCGGCCAGCAGTTTCAGCAGGGTGGTTTTGCCCATGCCGTTACGACCCAGCAGCCCCAGCTTTTCGCCGCGGGTAATGGTGAGGTCCACGTGGTCGAGAATGGTGTGGGTGCCGAACTGGAGTTGAACGGCGTCGAGTTTGAGCAGGGGCATGGGGGTGCCTGGATGGAAGTCGGGGCGCGCATTCTACGCCAGGCCCCCGGCGCGTGTCATTCCGGGGCGGTGAGGCACCCCGGGAGCCGGGATGCCTTCGGGGGTCAAACGTTCATTTCGGGAACGTTGTCGGGAATCACCAGCTCTCCCGCGGTGAGGCTCGCGATCTCTTCGACGCTCACACCCGGCGCCCTCTCACGCAGGATGAATTTGCCGTCTTCGATATCGAGCAGGGCCAGGTCGGTGAGAACCCGCTTGATGCAGCCCTTGCCGGTCAGGGGCAGGGTGCACTCCGCCAGCAGTTTGGACTCGCCGTGCTTGGAGGCGTGGGTCATGGTGACAATGATATTGTCGGCGCCGGCGACCAGGTCCATGGCACCGCCCATGCCCTTGATCAGTTTGCCCGGGATCATGTAAGAGGCAATGTTGCCCTGGCAGTCCACTTCGAACGCACCGAGAACCGTCAGGTCGACATGGCCGCCGCGGATCATGGCGAAGGATTCGGCGGAAGAGAAGATCGAGGCGCCCTTGACCATGGTCACGGTCTGTTTGCCGGCGTTGATCAGGTCGGCGTCGACTTCCTCTTCCAGCGGAAAGGGGCCCATGCCGAGGAGGCCGTTCTCCGACTGCAGCATGACCTGCATGCCATCGGGAATGTAGTTCGCGGCGAGGGTGGGTATGCCGATGCCGAGGTTGACGTAGTAACCGTCCTGGAATTCCTGCGCCACGCGCTGGGCGAGTTGTTCACGAGTCAATGCCATGGTGAATGCTCCTTATGCGCTGCGCACGGTGCGCTTTTCGATGTTCTTTTCGAAGGTGCCCTGGATCAGGCGGTTGACGTAGATACCCGGCAGGTGGATCTCATCGGGGTCCAGTTCGCCGATCTCTACAATTTCCTCCACTTCCACAACGGCGATTTTTCCTGCGGTGATCGCCATGGGGTTGAAATTGCGCGCGGTCATGCGAAACATGAGATTGCCCATGCGGTCCGCCTTCCACGCCTTGGCGATGGAAAAGTCGCCCTGGATGGCTTCTTCCAGGATGTAGTGACGGCCGTTGAATTCACGCACTTCCTTGCCTTCGCCCACCGGCGTGCCGTAGCCGGTGGCGGTGTAGAAGGCGGGGATACCGGCGCCGCCGGCACGCATCTTCTCGGCCAGCGTGCCCTGTGGCGTCAGCTCCACCTCCAGTTCGCCGCTCATCATCTGGGCTTCGAACAAAGCGTTTTCACCGACGTAGGAGGCGATCATCTTCTTGATCTGCCGGTCTTCCAGCAGGATGCCGAGGCCGTTGCCGTCGGTGCCCGCATTGTTGGAGGCGACGGTCAGGTCCCGGTTGCCCCGACGCTTGATCTCCTTGATCAGGTTTTCCGGGATGCCGCAGAGGCCGAAACCGCCGGCCACGATGGTCATGCCATCTTCCAGGCCAGCCATCGCTTCCTCGTAGCTGCCTACCACCTTGTCGAATCCAGACATGGCTGTCTCCTGTTGGGTCTGTCGAAAGTGCCTGTGAACATTGGTGTTCAAGGATTGTAGTCGGGAGGCGGGCAGCGGGCGCCGGGCCTACCAGACTGTGCATTGCGCTAGAGTGCCCGGGAAGTTTATATTTAACAAATGTAATTAAATAATCGATTAATAGATAAATTAAATGAATGTCAGTGTGAAGCAGCTCCGGGCCTTCCTGGCGCTGGCCCGTTCCGGCAGCTTCGCGGAGGCCTGCGAGGTGCTCAACCTGTCGCAACCGGCCCTCAGCATCAGTATCCGCAAACTGGAGGATGAACTGGGGGGGCAACTGTTCACCCGCTCCACCCGGTCACTGGCACTGACCCCGGAAGGCGAGGCGTTCTACCCTGCGGCACGGCGCCTGCTGTCCGACTGGGATCGCGCCCTGGACGACGTCCACAACCGCTTCGCCCTGCGCCGTGGCCAGTTCGATATTGCCGCCATGCCCACCTTCACCGCCAGCCGGCTGCCCGCAATCCTCGCGAGTTTCCACCGGGACTACCCGGATATCAACGTGACGGTGCACGACGTTGTGGCGGAGAGTGTGGTGGAGATGGTGCGCCAGGGGCGGGCGGAACTGGGGGTCAGCTTCGACCCCGGAGAGGCCCAGGACCTGACGTTCCAGCCACTGTTTCGGGACCAGTTGGTGGTGGCATTGCCACTGGGGCACGCCCTGCTGCAAAAGCGCGAGTTGCGCTGGGAAGACCTGCAGCATGTGTCCTACATTGCCTTGCAGCGCCCGTCGAGTATTCGCCAGCTGGTAGACAGCGCACTGGCGCAGCGCGACCTCTCGCTGACCCCGGCCTTCGAGGCACACCAGCTGGTCAGTATTGGCCGTATGGTGGCGGCGGGGCTCGGCGTGAGCGTGGTGCCCTCCCTGAGCGCGGCGCAAGTGGAGGAGATGGGCGCCGCTATTCGCACCATCGGTTCCCCCGCAATCACCCGTGAAGTGGGGGTGTTGACGCGGCGCCGCGCGCCGCTATCGGTGGCGGCCCAGGCGATGCTGGAGGTACTGGGCGCATCCGCCGATCCGGGGCCGATCGAAAGTCGACGGTGATGACCTGCACCCACAGCCGCTTTTGGTTATCATGCTGCCCCCGATTTCCAGCGCTGAATCTCTATGCTTCTGTCCCAACAGCAACGCCAGTATGACCGCCAGATAGCGGCCTGGTTGACCCTCTGCGCCGCCGTCGTGTTTGGCATGGTGATTCTCGGAGGTGTTACCCGCCTGACCAATTCCGGCCTGTCGATGGTCGAGTGGAAGCCCATCATGGGCGCCATACCGCCCCTGTCGGAAGAGGCCTGGCACGACACCTTTGACAAGTACAAGGCGACACCCGAATACCAGAAGATCAATCGCGGCATGGACCTGGAAGGGTTCAAGTCGATCTTCATGTTCGAGTACCTGCACCGTCTGCTGGGGCGGCTGATCGGGGTGTTGTTCTTTTTCCCCATGGTGTACTTCATGCTGCGCCAGCGGGTGCCGGCGGGTCTTCAGCCCAAGCTCTGGCTGCTGTTCCTGCTGGGTGGGGGCCAGGGGCTACTGGGTTGGTTCATGGTCAAGAGCGGCCTGGTGGACAACCCTCACGTGAGCCAGTATCGCCTGACCGCCCACATGGGGCTGGCGGTACTCATCTACGCCTACATGCTGTGGCTGATCTTCGATCTGCGCTTCGCCCGGCCAGCCCGTGGTGGGGTCATTGGCCCGCTGGGCGGCCCCGGCCTGGGCCTGGCTGTGCTGGTGTATCTGATGATTCTCTCCGGCGCCCTGGTGGCGGGTACCAAGGCCGGTTTTGCCTACAATACCTGGCCCCTGATGGGCACCGGCTTTATTCCACCCGGCCTGTATAGCGGCGTGCCCCCCTGGCTCGATGCCTTCGAGGACATTACCACCGTCCAGTTCAACCACCGTATCTTCGCCTACCTGCTGGCCCTGCTGATCCCGGCATTTGCAGCGCTCGCCTGGCGTCTCGGGCCCGGGAGCCGGGTGCGCCTGGCGGTGGTGCTACTGCTGCTGGTCCTGGTGCTGCAACTGGGGCTGGGCATCAGCACCCTGCTGCTGCACGTACCGGTGCCGCTGGCAGCGGCCCACCAGGGTGGTGCGGTGCTGTTGCTGTCGGCTGCCCTGTTCCTCGCCCACAGCCTGCGGCGCCGGGTTACCTGACGCTCTTGCACTAGCAGCCCGGTTCACTTGTAGGTCACCACCAGATACCCGGTGAGGACCGCCTCGCCCCGGTTGGCAATGCAGTGGGGCACGTCGGCCCGGTAATGGGCGGAATCCCCCGCGGCCAGCTCACACTCGGTGCTGCCGGCGCTGATTTCGGCAGATCCGCTGGCAACGGTAAACAGTTCACGGGTACCGTCAAAATGGGCTGAGCTGTCCAGGCTGGAGCCTGGCTGTATCACCACCTCATAGAACTCCATGTCTTTTTCCATGTGCAGCGGCGACAGGGTGCGTATCCGGCACTCGCCGTCGGCGCGGAACAGGTGCGCCGGGTCATCTCCGTGCACCAGCTCGATATGCCCCCCCGCACCGGGGTCGTCGACCAGTTCGCCTATACTCAGGCCGAAGGCCTGGGCGATACGGAAGGTGACTGCCAGGGTCGGGTTGGCCTGGCCGCGCTCGATCTGGCTGAGCATCGAGCGGCTGACGCCGGAAGCGGCGGCGAGCTGCTCGAGGGTGAAATTATTGCGCTGGCGCAGTTCGGTCACGCGTTCGCAAAGTACCTTGCTGGCGGGGTCGGTGGCGGGCTTGGTCATGGCGAATTCCGGTATGCGGGAAATTTGTCTTGTATGAAGGAAGTGTGGCGTCTACTATAGCGGAAATTTTCTGAGATAGTGAACGCCTGTTTGCAGGCACGGGATGAAAAATGAAAGCACTGGTGAAAAAAGAGGCGGCGCCTGGACTCTGGCTGGACGACGTGCCCGAGCCCAAAGTGGGCATTAACGACGTCCTCATCAAGGTCAAGCGCACCGCGATCTGCGGTACCGACATGCATATCTACAACTGGGACGCCTGGGCCCAGAGGACCATACCGGTGCCCATGGTTGTAGGTCACGAGTTTGTCGGTGAGATCGTCGAGGTGGGCTCCAATGTGATCGATTTCCGCCCCGGCCAGATTGTCTCGGGTGAGGGCCACGTGGTTTGCGGCCGCTGTCGTAACTGCATGGCGGGGCGTCGCCACCTGTGTGCGCACACCTCCGGGATCGGTGTCGACCGCCCCGGCGCTTTCGCCGAATACCTTGCCCTGCCCATGTCCAATGTCTGGGAGCACAGCCCCGGTATCGACCTTGACGTGGCGGCCCTGTTCGATCCCTTTGGCAATGCCGTCCATACCGCGCTGCAGTACGACCTGCTGGGTGAAGATGTGCTGATCACAGGGGCGGGCCCGATCGGAGCCATGGCGGCGGCTGTCTGCAAGCATGCGGGCGCCCGGCACATCGTGGTCACCGACCTGATCGACTCCCGGCTGGAGCGCGCCGCGGCACTGGGTGCCACCCGTACTGTGAATGTGGGGCGCGAGAGCCTGGCCGACGTGCAGCAAGAACTCGGTATGGAAGAGGGCTTTGATGTTGGCCTGGAGATGTCGGGCAATGGCAAGGCCTTTAACGACATGCTGGCCAATATGTGCCATGGCGGCAAAGTGGCGATCCTGGGCATCCCGGGTGAGCAGACCGCTATCGACTGGAATACGGTGATCTTCAACATGCTGACCCTCAAGGGTATCTACGGCCGGGAGATGTACGAGACCTGGTACAAAATGTCGGTGATGATCGACTCCGGGCTGGATATCTCACCGGTGATTACCCATCGCATGAACTTCGAAGATTTCCAGCGTGGCTTCGACGTGATGAACGCCGGCGAAGCGAGCAAAGTGATTCTCAACTGGGAAGCATAGCGCCCGCCCGCTCAACCACCGTAGGGCCGAATTCATTCGGCCGGGGGTGGAGTACCGCGTTCGGTCGAATAAATTCGACCCTACAGAAGGTAAAATGCCATGGTGTTGGAGTAATACCCATGTAGGGCCGAATTCATTCGGCCAGTACCTACAGAAGGTAAAATGCCATGGTGTTGGAGTAATACCCATGTAGGGCCGAATTTATTCGGCCAGTACCTACAGAAGGTAAAATGCCATGGTGTTGGAGTAATACCCATGTAGTGCCGAATTCATTCGGCCAGTACCAAGAAAGCAGGAATCTACTATGTACGATCAATTCCAAGAGCACCTGACCAACGAACTGGCCGGTATCCGCGACGCCGGACTGTATAAGTCAGAACGCGCGATTACCACGGCCCAGGGCGCCCACGTCGGGGTCAAGGGCGGCGCGGAGGTTCTGAACCTGTGCGCCAACAACTACCTGGGCCTGGCCCAGCATCCCGAAGTGAATGCCGCGGCGGTGCAGGGCCTGCACGACTGGGGCTACGGCATGGCGTCGGTGCGTTTCATCTGTGGCACCCAGACCCTGCACAAGGAACTGGAGGAAAAGATCAGCGCCTTCCTCGGTACCGAGGACACCATCCTCTACCCCTCCTGCTTCGACGCCAACGGTGGCCTGTTCGAAACCCTGCTGGGAGCTGAAGACGCGGTCATTTCCGATGAATTGAATCACGCCAGCATTATCGACGGTGTGCGCCTGTCCAAGGCGCAGCGCTATCGCTACAAAAACAACGACATGGCAGACCTCGAAGCCCAGTTGCAGGCTGCCGACAAGGCCGGTGCCCGTTTCAAGCTGATCACGACCGACGGCGTATTTTCCATGGACGGTTATATCGCCCGCCTGGACGAAATCTGCGACCTGGCCGAGCGTTACCAGGCCCTGGTGCACTTTGACGATTGCCATGCTACCGGCTTTGTGGGGGCCGGCGGCCGCGGAACTCATGAATTGCGCGGCTGTATGGACCGGGTGGACATCATCACCGGTACCCTCGGCAAGGCCCTGGGCGGTGCGAGCGGGGGTTACACCGCGGCGCGCACGGAGATCGTTGACCTGCTGCGCCAGCGCTCGCGCCCCTACCTGTTTTCCAACACGGTAGCGCCGCCCGTGGTGGCCGGGGCCATTCGCGCCATTGAACTGGTGAGCGAGGAGCCCGCCCTGCGCGAGCAACTGGCTCGCAACACGGCGCAGTTCCGGGAAGGGCTCGAGCGGCAGGGTTTTGAACTGCTGCCCGGCGAGCACCCTATTGTGCCCGTAATGCTGCACGATGCCGCACTGGCGGCGCGCTTTGCCGAAGCGATGCTGGAACTGGGAGTTTATGTGGTGGCGTTTTCCTACCCGGTGGTGCCGCAGGGCAAGGCCAGGATTCGCACCCAGATGTCGGCAGCGCTCAGCAGTGACGACATCGAGTTCGCCCTTGAAGCCTTTGGCCGGGCGCGCGCTGCAGTGGGTCTGAGCTAAATAGCTGAGCTGAATACTAGCGACTAGTCATCACCAGAATTTCGGGGTCTTGTCGCCTTTGCGACGGCCCTGCTTCTGGCGTCGGTCCTGTTTGCCGGGGTCAAACCTGACCTCGGTGCGGCGATCCTGGGTCTTGCGGCGGTCATCCTTGCGGCGCTCCGGCCCGGTGTACTTCTGCTCACCATTTTCCTCGATGGAATGGTGCAAGTCGTGTGACTCGAATACCGATTTTTTATCAGACATCTCGCATCTCCGGTGTTCCCTGACAGCCTAGCACCGCGCGGCGGCTTTGCCTCCCGCTAACGCGGTATTTTTCTGTATCGGTGTCCGTGGGAATTATGGAGTGTGAGGCGCCTCACAAAAAGCGATTTTCCGACTTATCCCCAAATAGCTTCCTTCCCCGAACTGTGATTAGTGGCGCATTCCCCGGATGGCATTTTAAGGGGTTCTCGCCTATTCTGGCTGCCACAATAACTCTTTCCCTTTCAGATGCTTAGCGCCAAGACTGGGTACAGGGAGAGGCAGTAGGGGCAAACGCATTGAACTCAGCAGTAAAAGACGACAGCCTGCTGCAGTGCCTGCTGGCACTGTGTCGCTACCACGGTAGTGCCTCCACAGCGGAAGCGCTCTCCGGTGGTTTGCCGCTGGTCAACGGCCGGCTGACACCCTCCCTGTTCGAGCGTGCAGCGAGTCGGGTGGGGCTGGTCAGTCGCATTGTCGAGCGCACAGTTGGCGCTATCGAAACCGAGCTGTTGCCCGCTGTTTTGTTGCTGGAAAATGACCGCGCCTGCCTGCTGCTGGAGTGGGACGCGGCCGGCGATACCGCAAAAGTCATTTACCCCGACCTCAACGAAGCGGCGGTGGACGTGCCGGGAGAGCGCCTGCGGCAGCAGGATACCGGCCGCGCCATTCTGTGCCGCCCCCGTTTTCGTTTCGACCAGCGCACGCCTGCCAGCGGCGAGAGTAGCCGCGGCCACTGGTTCTGGGACGCCATCCGCGCCAACGCGCCCATCTACCGGGACGTACTGTTGGCGGCTTTTTTCATTAACGTATTCGCCCTTGCGCTGCCGCTGTTCACCATGAACGTGTACGACCGCGTGGTGCCCAACTACGCGGTGGAAACCCTGTGGATGCTGGCGGCGGGCGTGGGCATAGTACTGATCGCCGATATTACCCTGCGCACCATGCGTGCCTACTTCCTCGACCTGGCCAGCCGGCGGGTTGATATGAAGCTCTCGGCGCAGATCATGGAGCGGGTGCTGGGGTCGCGGCTGGAGAGCAAACCGGTTTCGGTGGGCTCCTATGCCCTGAATTTGCGCTCCTTCGAGACCGTGCGGGACTTCATTACCTCGGCGTCGATCACCACCCTGATCGACGTGCCCTTCGCCCTGATTTTTCTCGGAGTGATCGCCTGGATTGCGCCGATGGTGCTGGTGCCGATTGGCCTGGGCCTGGCGGCTGTACTGGGCTATGCCCTGGCGACCCAGGGCAAGCTGCGGGAACTGACGGAAACCACCTACCGGGCGAGTGCGTTGCGCAATTCCACCCTGATCGAAAGCCTGGTCGGCCTGGACACCATCAAGGCCATGGGCGCCGAATCGCGGATGCAGCGCAAGTGGGAGGAAACCACCTCGTTCCTGGCCCATGTCGGCGTGCAACTGCGCTTGGTATCCAATTCCACGGTGAACGTGACCATGTGGAGCCAGCAGATGGTGACCATGTTCGTGATTGTCACCGGGGTGTACCTGATTTCCGCCGGTGAACTCAGTATGGGGGGGCTCATTGCCTGCACCATGCTCGGTTCCCGGGTGATGGCACCCTTTGGCCAGGTGGCAGGCCTGATTACCTCTTTCCACAACGCCCAGGTGGCGATGAAGTCCCTCAACGAGGTGATGGCCCAGCCGATGGAGCGCGCCGAGGGCGCCCAGTTCCTGTCGCGGGAGATGTTCCAGGGCGACATCGAGTTCCGCAATGTCTCCTTTGCCTACCCGGGTAGCGAGATGGAGTCACTGAGCAACGTGTCCTTCCGTATCAAGCCCGGCGAGCACGTGGCGATTCTGGGCCGGGTGGGTTCGGGTAAATCGACCCTGCAGAAACTGGCGATGGGGCTTTACCAGCCCACCGAAGGCGCGATCATGGTCGACGGCATAGACCTGCGCCAGCTGGACCCGAGTGAGTTGCGCTCGCGCGTGGGCTATGCCCCGCAGGATGTGACCCTGTTCTACGGCAGCCTGCGCGACAACCTGACCCTGTCCCACAGCAATGTCAGTGACGCCGCCCTGGTGCGCGCCGCGGAGATTGCCAACCTGGGGGATTACATCAACCGCCACCCCCAGGGTTTCGACATGCTGGTGGGGGAGCGGGGTGAATCGCTGTCCGGCGGGCAGCGCAAGTGCGTGGCCCTGGCGCGGGCGGTGATTCACGATCCGCCCATCCTGCTGATGGATGAGCCCACCGGCTCGATGGATCATTCCACCGAGGTGGCGGTCAAACGGCAATTGCAGGAGTACGTGAAAGGGCGCACCTGGGTGGTAGTTACCCACCGCAACTCCCTGCTGGAGATGGTGGACCGGATCATCGTGATCGACAACGGCAAGCTGGTGGCCGACGGCCCCCGTGACAGCGTTATCCAGGCTCTGCAGCAGGGCAAGATCGGGGCGGCCAAATGAACGACATGACTGCCAATACGACGCCGGAACAGTTACTGGAACCTGCCGACGCAGCGCCGCCGCGGCGGCGCTACCTGGCGGACTGGGTATTCGGGCGCTGGCTGAAGGACCCTGAGGACGAGCCGCGCACCTGGCAGCACGACGCCCACCGCGCCTACCTGGCCCAGCAGCCCCTGCGGGCGCGGGCGTTACTGTATTTTCTGGCGGTCACGGTGATCGCGCTGGTGGTCTGGTCGGCCCTGGCGGAGATTGACGAGGTCACCCGCGGCCAGGGCAAGGTGATTCCCTCCCGCAAGGTACAGGTGATCCAGTCCCAGGACGGTGGGGTGGTCACTGAAATCCTGGTGCGCGAGGGCGATATTGTCGAGAAGGGGCAGCTGCTGGTGCGGCTGGACCAGACCCGTTCGGAATCCAGCCTGCGCGAGAGTCAGGCGGAGCTGCAGGCCATGCTGGTCAAGGCCGCTCGCCTGCGGGCGGCGGTGCGGGGGGAGGCCTTCGAGCCCCTGGGCGAGTGGCGGCAGCAGGTGCCGGAGATTGTCGATGAGGAACTGGCCCTGTTCGAGTCGGGCAAGGCCCAGCTTGCCGTCGACAAGGAAATCGCCAGTGAACAATTGCTGCAGCGGCGGGAGGAGCTGTCCGAAGTGACCGCCCGCTCGCGCCAGCTGGGCCGCTCGCTGGAGCTGGTGCGCCAGGAAATGAGTGTGACCCGGCCCATGGTGCAGACCGGGGCAGTATCCCAGGTGGAGATTTTGCGGCTGGAGCGTGAGGTCAATCGCCTTGACGGTGAGTACGCCCAGGCCCAGGCCCAGGTGAAGCGTATCCGTTCCGCCATTACCGAGGCCGAGCGCAAGGTCACTGAGGTGGAGATCGAGTTCGCCAACGAGGCGCGGACCCAGCTCACGGAAACCCTGGCGCGGATCAACGGCCTGCGGGCGGCGGGTACCGGCCTGTCGGACCGGGTATCCCAAACCGAAGTGCGCTCGCCGGTGAAGGGCACCGTCAAGCAGCTCTACTTCAATACCATTGGCGGGGTGGTGCTGCCGGGCAAGGAAATTGTCGAGGTGGTGCCGCTGGACGACACCCTGTTGCTGGAGGTGCGTATACGGCCCAAGGACATTGCTTTCCTGGTGCCCGGGCAGGAAGCGCTGGTGAAATTTACCGCTTATGACTTCGTGGTCTATGGCGGCCTGGAAGGGGTGGTTGAGCACATCGGAGCGGACACGATCATGGACGAGGAGGGCAACCCCTTCTACGAGGTAAACGTGCGTACCGAGGAGTCCACTATCGGTGAAGACCTGCCGATCATTCCGGGTATGACGGTGGAAACCGACATCCTGACCGGCAAGAAAACCATCCTGGCCTACCTCATGAAGCCGGTGCTCAGGGCCAAGCAGTACGCGATGACAGAGCGATGACGGAGCGTTGATGGAACAACTCTTTGTGACCCCGGACGGGCAGTTGCGCCAGCGCTGGCAGCAGGCCTTTGGCGATGCGCAGTCGGTGCAGCAGGTGGCGGAGGCCGCGGCACGGTCACTCCCCGGGCAGCAGGTGCTGTGGCTCGATGGCAGCGGGCAGGATCGCGTCAGTTGCATGGCCAGGGTGCGGGAGGCCGTGGCTACAGGCAGCCGCGTGGTGCTGATGTCGCCGGTACCCACTGAAGCGGAGGCCTTTGAGGCGCTCAATCAGGGGGCGGTGGGCTACTGCCATGTGGAGGCGGCCCCCGAGCAGTTGCGCGAGATCGCCCTGGTGGTCGAGCACGGTGGGCTGTGGATGCTGCCGGAGCTGGTCCAGCGGCTGATGGGCCTGTCCCTGCGGGTCGTACCCACGCCGGCCCCGGAGCGCCCTGAACTGGACTCCCTGACCTCCCGGGAGCTGATGGTGGCCGAGCAGGTCGCCCACGGCGCCAGCAACCTCGAAATTGCCGCCGCCCTGGAGATCAGCGAGCGCACGGTAAAAGCCCACCTGTCCTCTATCTTCGAGAAACTGGGCGTTCGGGACCGGGTCCAGCTCGCCCTCGCCATGAATAATATCCCCACTTACACATCTGTGAACTGAATCACAGCCTGTCTCGACTTACTGCCCTTAAGTCCAATACCGCTTTTCTGCGGCTGACTTAGTATTGAAAGTCCCAATACTGGACTTGGTCCGCTAAAGCCGGGTATCCGGCAACAAGAAGGAACTGACTCATGGCCAATGTAGCAATAGCAAACGTGGTGGCAGTGGTAGGGAAAGCCTTTGCCCGCAACGAAGACGGCGAGCTGCGCGAGATTCGCCCGGGCGACGTGATACTTGAGGGGGAGACCGTAGTGACGCCGGATGGCGCCTACGTCGAGCTCTCCATGATGGATGGCGAGCCCTTCGTCGTTTCTGGCGTTGAGGAAATGGCCATCACCCGCGACCTCGTCGCGGCGCGGGCCGCCGGGCCGGACGAGGCCAGTGTTGAAGACGAATCCATTGACGCCCTGTTGACCGCCCTGGAAGGCGACGGCGACATCGGCGATGTGCTGGAAGCGACCGCGGCCGGGGCTGGCGG
>NZ_VRZA01000011.1 GCF_008064665.1 Parahaliea maris
GGAGACGTCGAGCAAAGACGGTGGTATTCCGAAAACAACAAACCCCGGCTAAATAACCGGGGTTTGTCAGCAGTCTGGCCAGTCATTCGACTGGCCTTTTTTGTTTCCAGAACCCGCTAAAAACCAATACGTTCGGGTACAGCGCACCCGGACCGGGCCTGCTATGGGCGTCGAGTACGCGAGGGACTACTCCAGAAGAGCCGGCTAGCGTTATCGCCACAAACGCTCACCACACGGCAAGCGCGCCGGCGCGCACCTGCCGCGTAGCAAGGCGTTGTTCATCTCAGCCTGCGATCAGCGTAATCGTCGTCGCAAGTGCAGCAGTAGCCAGCATGAAGCTGCCGATGACTATGGCAAGACGACGCATGATCTGCACGTCTTCGCGGGTATCCTGTTCGAGAATGTGCTGGGTCATTATTGATCTCCTTTTCCCGATTTTGCCGTTACTGGCACCTCGGCCAGCTTGCAGCCCATGGTGGTCAGAAATGCCGGACAACGCATTGACCCAGATCAAGGAAATCGGCCACGCTCACCGTTGACCGAAGCGGTTTCGCGGCAAGTATCCCGTCAGGGGCAGTCTTGCAGCCGATCAAAACGTAAACCGGTAGAGCCCTAGCGATCAGGCCGCTGCCAGATCCAGCAGGCCACGCAGACCAGCACCGCCGGCAGGGCGATTCGCAGGGCGGTCGGCGCCGGCCACAGCCACAGCGACGCCGAGCTCAACGCCATCATGGCCGTGGCAGCCCATTTCGCCTTGCGGGGTATGGCGCGGTGCTCACGCCAGTGCTGGATGGTTTCACCGTAGCGGGGATGGGCCAGCAGCCAGGACTCGAGTCGGGGCCAGCCACGGCTGCCACACCAGGCGGCAAGCAGCAGGAAGGGAACCGTCGGCAGTCCGGGGACGACAATACCGACCAGGCCCAAAGCCAGGGTCAGCAGCGCGCCCAGCCGCCACGCCAGTATCGACAAGCCCCGTATCATGCCGCCATCACCCTTTTCCCTGCCCTGCCAGCCACCTGCTCACCCGCGGAGTCGTGCAGTGTAGCCACTCCCGGGCCGATCCGCAGCGGGCGGAACCAGGTCACATCCCTGTCATACAGATATGAACCACCCCGCCCATGCCCCCAAGAGGGTAGTAGCAATGTCCCGATAGAGGCTATATCCTTCGCGGCTCAGAGTTTTTCCCCGCCCCGGGGCCAACCGGTTTCGCCCATGACCTACTGCCTTGCCATCACCCTCAACGAGGGCCTGGTGTTCTGTTCCGACTCCCGCACCAACGCCGGGGCCGATCGGGTCAGCACCTACAGCAAAATGCACCGCTTTTCGGTGCCTTTTGACCGTTCCCTGATACTGCTGACCGCCGGCAACCTGGCGACCAGCCAGGCAGTCGTTGCCCAGATCCAGCGGGACCTCGAGGAGGAGACGGAATTCAACCTGCTCAAGGCAAAGTACGTGTCCGAGGTGGCGGATTACATCGGCAAGATGAGTGTACGCGAGCAGTCCAAGCACACCGGTGACAATGCCCCGATGGCCGGATTTGACGCCGGCGCCACCTTCATCCTGGGCGGCCAGATCAAGGGCCACGCGCCCGAGCTCTACATGATCTATCCCGAGGGCAACCACATCACCGCCTCGGAGCAGCACCCCTACCTGCAGATCGGCGAGACCAAGTACGGCAAGCCCATCCTCGACCGGATCATCCGCCCGGACACCCCCTACGAGACAGCCATGCGCTGCGCCCTGGTGTCCATGGACTCCACCATTCGCTCCAATGCCACCGTGGGCCCGCCGCTGGAGTGCCTGTTCTACCGCGCCGACAGCCTGCAGCCCCAGGCCCAGTACTTCAAGCTGGACGAACACCACCCCTACCTGGCGCGTCTGCGCCAGTCCTGGGATGACAACATCCGCCAGGCCTTCGACAACCTGCCTTCGCTCAGCGAAGTGTTTGAAACAGTGAAATAACCCGGTCGACGAAGGTCAGCTTGAGCTCGACCGCCGTGTTGAGCACAAAGGGGTAGGCATCCGAGAGCCCGATACTGCGGTTCAGTTCATTCAGGGTCACGCTCAGATCCCGCCAGCGTGTGATGCGCTCCTGCACCGTCATTTCCTCCGGTCCCTGCGGTACCAGCCCGTGGGCCGCCGCGGTTTCCAGGGCATCGTATATATGCAGGTAATGCCCCCAGCTCTCAGCCCAGTCCTCTGAAGGGTGGGCGCTGGCATAGGCACTGATGAAACGGCTCGACCAGTCCTGCGGTGGCCCCTGGGTGTAGTGCGCCTCCAGCGCGGCGGCGTAATCCTCAAACTCGTCGCCAAACAGCGCCTTGAATGCCCCGGCGATATCGGCATCCGGCTGCAGCAGGTGCCAGAAATAATGCCCGGACTCATGGCGTAGGTGGCCGAGCACAGTGCGGTAGTCCTCCCGCAGGAATTCCCGCTGCTCCTCGCGTGCCACGTCATCCGCTTCCAGCAGGTTGATGGTGACGATCCCCGCGGCGTAGCCGGTGTGGGCGAAGGACTCGCAAAACCCCTGACCGCTACGCTGGTCCTCCACAAAGTCAAAGGCCAGGCCTCGCTGCGGCGACTCCGCGAGCGTCGCGAGGGGCAAGCCGAGCTGCAGCAGGGTGTAGAACAGCCGCTTCTTGGCCTGCTCGAGTCGCGCCCAGCGCTCTGAATTAGCCGGCTGCTCCAGATTGGGCACGGTGCGGTTGAACTGGCAGGCCCGGCACAGGGGGCTTTCCTGGTCCGCATGCAACAGCCAGTTACACACGCCGTGCTGGATGGCGTTGTCGCACAGCAGCCAGGTCGCTCCGTCTTCCGACACCCACTGGCCGTCGTCCGGCTGCAGTGCGCGCATCACCAGTGCCTCGGAGTCGAACCCGAGGCGGGCCCCACAGGCAGTGCACTGGGCGTTGTCAAAAAACACGGGTTGGCCACAGCGGCAGGTGAAACGCTGCATCAGGCCGGCATGCCTTCCAGTCGGGTCACATCCACCTCCACCTCCAGCCCGTGGCTGTCGCCACCTCCCTGTATGGTGCCCTTGAGGGGGGTGACGTCGGCGTAGTCGCGCCCCCAGGCGGTGGTGATGTGCTGGTCGGCGGCCAGCAGGTTGTTGGTGGGGTCGAAGTCGCACCAGCCCTCGGCGGGCGAGTACACGGAAAACCAGGCGTGACTGGCATCGGCGCCCTGCAATTTGGTCTCGCCGGGCGGCGGCAGGGTTTCCAGGTAACCACTGACATAGCGCGCCGGAAAACCGAGGGTGCGCAGGCAACCGATGGCGAAATGGGCGAAGTCCTGACATACCCCGCGCCGGTGCTGGATCACCTCGGTCAGGGGTGTGGCCACATCGGTGTAGTGGGGGTCATAGGCGAAGTCGGTGAAGATGCGATGGGTGAGATCGCGCACGCCCGACAGGAAGGGCCGGTCACTGGCAAAGCTGTCAGCGGCGTACTCAGCCAGTTCCGGACCACAGGCGACCAGCGGCGAATCGAGCTGGAACTCCCGCACCAGCAGGTTGCTCTCGACGCTGGCATCCTCCAGTTGCGCGAGTACTTCCGCACAGGTGGGGCCGAAGTCGAGCGCGAGGCTGCTGCGCCCCTCCGACACATCCACCTCGCTGACCGCCGTAATCTCCAGCACTTCATGGGGCTCCTGCACCGAGAAGTGGTAGCTGCGATTGCCAAAATAGTCGCGCCGGTCCGCGGCCAGCACGGGCAAGGGGTTAAGCAGCACTTCGGCCCGGCTGCACTGCTGGTAGGGCGTATCCCGCGGCAGCAGGTGGGCGACACTGTGACACTGGTTCACCGTGTCGCGGTAGAGATAGCGGGTGGTGTGGGTAACCCGGTACTTCATCGCGGTTCCTCCCCGCTCCACCCGGTACCCAGCGGGCGCGGGCCACCGGTGTGGTCGAAGCAGCTGTCGCTGATCGCGGTGGCGATGGCGCCTACCAGGCGGTGACTGCGGGACAGCAACTGGTCGAGGGCGCTGCGCAGGTACTTGCGGTCGATGGCGGCCAGCTCCGGCAGATCCGCCAGCTGCAGATTGGTGCCGGCTTCCAGCAGCAGGCGCTGGGGCAGGCTCAGGCGACTGCCCTCGTCAAATCCGGGAATACGGTCGAGGTGGAGCTTGAGGTCGTCGAACTGGAACATCACCGAGCGCGGATTCTCGGTATCCAGCAGCAGGTGTTCGAGCCCGTTCGCCACATCCAGGTAGCGCTGGTAGCGGCGGCGGTGGGTAATCAGCGAATCCATGCACAGCAGCACGGTCTCCAGCAGCAGGTCCTGGTCCTCGCCCGAGGTGTTCTGGACCCACAGGGAACGCATCAGGGACAGGGTCTGCAGGGCTCGCTCAATCCGTCGCCCGGCCTGCAGGAAATGCCAGCCCTGGCCGCGGATCATGGATTCCTGGACCAGCCCGGCGAGGGCCAGCAGCGAGGTCACCAGGGCATCGAGCTCTTCCTCGCGGACCAGGCCGAATTCGGACCCCAGGCGCTCGGGCAGTACCTGCATATGGTCGCTGAGGTCATTGAGAATGCGCTGGGTATCCCCCGACATGAAGTCCTTGACCTGGTCCACGGTATTCAGCAGGGAGGTCACCGAGTGGGCTACGGTACCGGGGCGGTCGCCGTCCAGCACCACCGAGCGCAACTCCTGCAGGGGATCGCCGCCACTGACTGCCTCGTCCATGAAGCCGGGGTAGGTACAGGTGAGCTGGGTAACCGCCCGCAGCAACAACTGGCGGCTCTCCGCCCCCGGCGGTGAGGCGCCGGTGAGCTTGCCGAACACGATGCGCAACAGGCGCAGCGCGTACTCGGCCCGCTCCATGTAGCGCCCCATCCAGAACAGGTTTTCCACCACCCGGCTGGGCAGCTCGGCGCCGGCACCCCGTTCGCTGTCGGTAGCGACGAGCACTTCCGGCAGTTCCGGCTCCGAAGCGAGCACCCAGGTATCCTTGCTGGGTGAACCGGCGCGGTTGGAGATCTCGAAGCCGCCGTCGGCGGGCGCCACCCGGGTGAGCCCGCCAGGCATCACGATGTAGGACGACTCTCCCGCCACCGCGAAGGTGCGCAGGATGGCCGGGCGTGCCGCCTCGTTCTGCCCCCACACCGGAGCCAGGGACGGCGCTATGTATTCCTGGGCGCAGTAGTCCCCGGGGCGGGCCTGGATCGCCGCCCGCAGGGTTTCCCGCTCCGCCTTCGACAGCGAGCCGGCGTGCACCGTACGGCTGTCTATGGCGCGCCAGACCGGCTTGATGACCATCTGCTCCAGGTTGGCGAGCACCGCGGCCAGGTCTTCCCGGTCTCCGCACCAGCGCGTGGGCACCGCTTCCAGCGCCGGTTCACGGCCCAGCAGGTGGCGCGCCGCCGCGGGCAGGTACTTGAGCAGGGCGGTGTTTTCCAGTACCCCGCTGCCCAGGGGATTGGCCACCACCACCCGACCGGCGCGTACCACCTCCAGCAGGCCAGCCACCCCGAGTTGGGAATCGGGCTTCAGTTCCACCGGGTCGCAGTAGTTGTCGTCGACCCGGCGCAGGATCACGTCGATACGGCGCAGCCCGTTGAGGGTTTTCAGCCAGACGTAACCGTCGCGCACGGTGAGGTCGTTGCCCTGCACCAGGGAATAGCCCAGGTGGTTGGCCAGGAACAGGTGTTCGTAGTAGGTCTCGTTGTAGATCCCCGGCGTGAGCATCACCACCCGCGGCAGGCCGCCGTTGGGCCCCAGGGCATTGAGCCGCGCCCGCAGGCTGTTGAAATACAGGGACAGGCGATGCACGTGGCTGTCGCGAAACAGGCTGGGGAACACCCGCGACATGACAATGCGATTTTGCAGCGCGTAGCCGGCGCCGCTGGGCACCTGGGTACGGTCGGAAATCACTTTCGCCCTGCCATCCGGCCCGCGCAGCATATCCACCGCGTACTGGATCAGGGGCTGGTCGCCGGGCAGGCTGATGCCGTCGCAAACGCGCAGGAAGCCGGGGTGGCCAAACACCAGCTCCGGCGGAATGATGCCAAGGCGCACCAGGGAGCGCGGACCGTAGAGGTCCTGCAATACCAGGTTCAGCAGTTCGGCGCGCTCGCGCACCCCCGACTCGATATTCTGCCACTCGCGGCTGTCCAGCAGCAGCGGCACCGGGTCCAGCCGCCAGTCGCGCCCGCTGCCGCCGGTGGTGTAGTCGTTGTAGGTAACCCCGTCGTCGCGCAGGATGCGCTCGACCATCCGCTGGCGCTCGCCGCGTTCATCGGGGTTGAATTCCCCAAGGCTGCCAAGCAGGTACTCCCAGTGCGGCCGCACCTCGCCCCCGGGGCTGTGGGCCTCGGTGTAGGCAAACCCCGCAGCCGCCGGTGGAACCGGGCGCCCGGGCGGGGTTTGCAGGCTCTGGTTCTGGTCCTGGGATCCCATGGCGGGGCCTGTCAGCGAAATACTCGCGCCATTATCACGCACTCATCCACTGGCAGCCATCACGGGCCGATCGGCCGCCGCAGGTCGAGGGTGTGGGGGTATTCTTCCGTGGGCTCCTCCGGGGGCGGCGCCATGGGCCGCGGCGGCTGCTGGTTGGGGAAGAACTCGCGAATGCTGTCCAGCCCTCCCACCGGCGGCAGGATGCTCTGGCTGTGGCCGGACTCCCAGAAACGACTGACCCGGCGGGACTCCGCCTCGAAGGCATTGATGGGGAAGGTGTCGTAACTGCGCCCACCCGGGTGGGAAACGTGGTAGGTGCAGCCGCCAACCGAGCGCCCGTTCCAGGTATCGATGACGTCGAACACCAGCGGCGCGTGAATGCCGATGCGCGGATGCAGGGCCGAGGGCGGCTGCCAGGCGCGATAACGCACGGCGGCCACGTACTCCCCCTGGCGCCCGGTATTGCGCAGGGGCACACGCCGACCGTTGCAGCCCAGCACATAGCGGCCCGGGGTGAGACCGGTCAATTTCACCTGCAGGCGCTCCACCGACGAATCCACATAGCGGGAGGTGCCGAAGCTGCTGACTTCTTCGCCCAGCACATGCCAGGGCTCGATGGCCCAGCGCAGCTCAAGATTGATATCGCCGATATCCATGTTGCCGTAATGGGGGAAGCGAAACTCCTCGAACGGTGCCAGCCAGTCCAGCTGGAACGGCAGGCCGTGCTCATTGAGGTCCTCCACCACGTCGCGAATATCCGACCACACGTAGTGGGGCATCATGAAGCGGTCGTGCAGCAGGGTACCCCAGCGCACCAGGGGCGCCTTGTAGGGCGCCTTCCAGAACCGCGCCACCAGGCTGCGCAGCAGCAGCACCTGCACCAGGGCCATCTGCGGGTGGGGCGGCATTTCGAAGCCGCGGAACTCGAGAATCCCCTGGCGGCCGCTGGCGGTGCCGGGGGAGTACAGCTTGTCGATGCAGAATTCCGAGCGGTGGGTATTGCCGGTAATATCAATGAGCAGGTTGCGCATCACCCGATCCACCACCCAGGGCTCGGCGATCTCCCCCTGGGGCAGCTGGCTGAAAGCAATCTCCAGCTCGTAGAGCATCTCGTCGCGCCCCTCGTCCACCCGCGGCGCCTGGCTGGTGGGGCCGAGGAACAGGCCGGAGAACAGGTAGGACAGGCCGGGGTGATGCTGCCAGTAGGTCACCAGGCTCTGCAGCAGGTCAGGGCGGCGCAGCAGCGGGCTGTCCTCTGGACGCCAGCCACCCAGGGTGACGTGGTTGCCGCCGCCGGTGCCGGAGTGGCGACCGTCGAGCATGAACTTCTCGGTGCCGAGGCGCGACTGGCGGGCCTCCTCGTACAGAATGTGGGTGTTGTCTACCAGCTCCTGCCAGCTGTCCGAGGGGTGAATATTCACCTCGATCACCCCCGGGTCAGGCGTCACCAGCAGGCGGGTCAGGCGCGGATCCCGAGGCGGTTCGTAGCCCTCGATGATCACCGGCAGGTCCAGTTCGCCCGCCACGTTCTCGATGGCGTGGACCAGGTCCATGTAATGCTCGAGGTATTCCAGCGGCGGCAGGAAGATATGCAGCTTGCCGTCCCGCGGCTCCACACACAGGGTGGTGCGGATGATCCAGGGCACGGGGGGGTTGGCTTCGGCGTCGGGCTCGCTGTCCCCCTCGCTGGACGTCTGCAGGCGGGTGGCCGCAGGCAGCGGTTCACGCGGCGCGAAGGGGTCGCGCTCGGGCACCAGCAAGTCGTTCTTGTCCTCCGGTTGCTCCAGGGAATCCAGCGGCAGACGCAGGCCCATGGGGGAGTCCCCGGGAATCAGGTTGATGCGGTCGGCCCGCAGCTGCCAGCGACTGGACAGCCAGGGGCCGGTACCCTGGCGCTCCACCGGGAGAATAAACCCGGTGGCCTCGTTGAGCCCGCGGCTGAGCAGGCGCGCCAGCCGGCGCCGCTCCTGGTCGTCCTTCAGGTCGGCCTTGGCCGGATCGACGTTATCGGGGAGTTGCTGCTCCCGCCACAGGTAGTAGAGGTTATCCTCGTAGGCAGGTTGCACGCAGTCTGGCGCTACGCCCAGGCGCCGGGCGAGGGCCTGGACAAAGGCCTCCGCCTGGGGCAGTTCGTGGCCGTAGTCCTTGTCCACCCGCGCCAGCAATTCGGGACGCCGCCACACAGTGTCGCCGTCACCGCGCCAGAAGCAGCCCAGCGCCCAGCGCGGGGTCGGTTCACCGGGATACCACTTGCCCTGGCCGTAGTGCAATAGCCCGCCCGGCGCGAAGCGATCCCGCAGGCGCACCAGCAGGTCCTTGGCGAGCTTGAGCTTGTGAGCACCCAGAGCAGCCACGTTCCACTGGGCCGAGTCCATGTCGTCGATGGAAACAAAGGTGGGTTCGCCACCCATGGTCAGGCGCACGTCGCCCCGCTCCAGCTCCTCGTCCACCGCCTGGCCCATGGCCTGGATAGCAGCCCACTGGTTGTCGCTGTAGGGTTTGGTGACCCGCGGGTCCTCGTGAATGCGCTCGACCTCGTTGACGAAGCTGAAATCCACCTTGCACTTGGTGGTGGCACCGGTGATCGGAGCGGCGGAAATCGGTGAGGGGGTACAAGCCAGGGGAATATGGCTCTCCCCGGCAAACAGGCCGGAGGTTGGATCCAGGCCCACCCAGCCCGCTCCCGGCAGGAACACCTCACACCAGGCGTGGAGGTCGGTAAAGTCCTCCGCCGGGCCGGAAGGGCCATCCAGTGACTTCATGTCCGGCGCCAGTTGCACCAGGTACCCGGAACAGAAACGCGCGGCCAGTCCCAGGTGGCGCAGAATCTGCACCAGCAGCCAGCCGGTATCGCGGCAGGAACCGCGGCCCAGTTCCAGGGTCTCCTCGCAGGTCTGGACCCCGGGCTCCATCCGCACGTTGTAGTCGATATCCCGCTCCAGCCGCTGATTGAGTTCGACCAGGAAGTCGTTGATCGGCTTCTTGTCCCGGGACACATTTCCCAGCCAGGCTCTCAGCAGCGGGCCGTCGTCGGTGATCTCCAGGTAGGGAGCGAGTTCCTTGAGGCTCACCGCGTCGTATTTGAAGGGGTAGTGCTCGGCGTGCTCCTCGACGAAAAAGTCGAAGGGGTTGATCACCGTCATGTCGGTGATGACTTCCACTTCCACGCTCAGGTGATTCTGCTTCTCGGGGAACACCAGGCGGGCGAGGAAGTTGCCGAAGGGGTCCTGCTGCCAGTTGATGAAATGCGGCTCCGGCTGCACCTTGAGGGAATAGCTGTAAATCCGGTTCCGACAGTGGGGCGCAGGCCGCAGGCGCAGAATGTGCGGCGCCAGGGTCACATGCCGGTCAAACTTGTAGTAGGTGTTGTGTCGAACCGCGACGCGGATACTCATGCTCGATTCCTGCCTTGCTGTCGCCTAAATCATGTGTCGTCAGAGACACCCTACCGCTTGCGTGTTACGCGGCGGATACGCTGGTTGGTATTAACGGCCCTCCAACAGGAGGGCCAGAACTCAGGTTTCCGGGCGAAACCAGGTGTCACTGACAATCTCGTGCAGCTCGTTGATCAGCAGCTGGAAATTGTCGATAAAGCCGTGGAACTCGTCCGGGCTGATTTGCTCCACATGCAGCCGGGACAGCTTGCGCCGCATACGCTCGATCTGCCGCAGCGCGTCTTCATTTCTGGCGAGCCCCTTGACCGCATCGCGCATGCCCCGCAAACAGTACACGACCGAGCGCGGATGCTCCCGGTCCTTGAGCACGAATTCTGCGACCGAGCCACCTTCCAGCAGAGGGCCGACGACCCTGCGGTAGGCACCCAGCGCCGACAGGGACTGCAGCAGCGAACTCCAGATGAGTGGGTCAAAAACGGCAAAGCGTGCGTCCCGCTCCATCAGCTCCATCACGCCGACATCGACCACTCGGGTGGTCATGTCACAGCGCTCGATCAGGTGGCCAAGCAGGGTGAAGCGGTAGGCGTGGTCCCGACTCAGGGTGGTCTGCAACAGGCCGGATATCATCTGGCTGTGACTGATCACCTCATTCAGGAAAGCCAGTCGATTGCGCCGGCCGATCGATTTCTCCGCCGCCTCCCTGACGAACAGGTGCAGCTCGTTGACCTGCTCCCAGGTCTCCTCGGGCAGTACGTCGCGGGTGGTACGCACATTCTCACGGGCAGCGCGCACGGCGTAGGCCACGCTCCCCGGATTGTCCGTGTCTGCCACCAGGAACTTGACGATATTCTGCTCACTGGCCACCCGGTACCGGCTGTAAAACTGGGGCTCGGCGTCGAGGATGCGCAACAGCACTTCCCAGCCCAGGTCGGCGCCCCGGGGGATGTCCATGATCAGCATATGGTAGCTGCTGACCAGGCGTGCGGTGTCTTCAGCACGCTCAAGGTAGCGGGATTTCCAGTACAGGCGGTCCGCCACACGGGACAGCATGGTCATGACTTGCCCTCCACGATCCAGGTGTCCTTGCTGCCGCCACCCTGGGAAGAATTCACTACCAGAGAACCTTTGACCAGCGCTACCCGGGTCAGCCCTCCGGGTGTTACCCAACTGTCCTTGCCCTGCAGAATGAAGGGCCGCAGGTCAAGATGGCGCGGCTCTATTTCACCATCGCAGTAGGTGGGCGCGGTGGAGAGCGACAGCGTGGGCTGGGCAATGTAATTGCGCGGGTTTTTCTCTATCAGCCCGGCAAACTTGCGCCGGGTCGCAGCGCTGGCGTGGGGGCCGACCATAATGCCGTAGCCGCCTGACTCATTGGCGGGCTTGACCACCAGCTTGTCGAGGTTGGCCAGTACGTATTCGCGGTCTTTCTCGTTCATGCACAGGTAGGTGGGCACACTGTCGACCAAGGGCTTCTCGCCGAGGTAGTAGCGGATCATCTCGGGGACGTAGGCGTAAACCACCTTGTCGTCCGCCACCCCACTGCCGGGGGCATTGGCAATAGCCACCTTGCCCGCTTTCCAGGCCCGCATAAGACCGGCAACACCCAGCACCGAATCCTCGCGGAAGGCTTCCGGGTCCATGAAGTCCTCGTCGATACGGCGATAGATCACATCGACCCGCATCGGGCCGTCCACGGTACGCATGTAGACGCAGTCGTCGTCGCCCACCATCAGGTCCGGCCCTTCCACCAGTTCAGCACCCATGCCGTGGGCCAGGAAGGCGTGTTCAAAATAGGCAGAGTTATAAATACCCGGCGTCAGAACAACGATGCAGGGACGTTTGCGCTCTCGCGCCCGGGGCGACAGGGAGGCCAGCGTCCGGTACAGCTGGGAGGGATAGTCGTCCACCGGCAGGATACTGTAATTCTCGAACAGTTCCGGGAGCACGCGCTTGGTGATCTCCCGGTTCTCCACCATGTAGGAGACCCCTGAGGGCACCCTGAGGTTATCTTCGAGCACGTAGAACTTGCCGTCGAGATCACGCACCAGGTCGGAGCCGCAGATATGGGCCCACACCCCGTAGCGTGGGGACATCCCCTTGCACTGGGGCTTGTAGTTGGTGGACTCCAGCACGATATCGGCAGGCAGGATACCGTCCGCCAGAATGCGCTGTTTGTTATATATGTCATCAATGAAGCAGTTCAGTGCCTTGCTGCGCTGGATCAATCCGCGACTGACGCTCTGCCACTGCTTGCTGGAAATGACACGTGGAATGATATCGAAGGGCCAGGCACGATCGATATTGCCGCCCTCGGTATACACGGTAAAGGAAATGCCCATCTCGCGGATGGCCAGTTCCGCCGCCTCCCGCCGTGCAGACATATCGTCCGCACTGAGCTGCTGGAAGAGGTTCACGGCTGCACGGGCCGCCATTCGCGGTGAGCCCTTGTCCGTGATCAGTTCGTCGTAGAACCCTTCCGCCTGGTAGTTAGCCCACTTGCTGTTCATCGCTGTCGTATTCGCTCCTTGTACCGGCGCGGCGCGTTGGTTGCCGCCAGGAGCCGGAGACCGCTGACCACTGGAGACTATCGAGAGTACCCGAAAGATCTGGCCTCCGCCATACGGCTCAACGAGACGCACCGAATCAAGTCACGCCGCTTCAAAGTGCACCACTTCAAGACAGGAGGGCCAGACGCTACACTCCAAGATAGATAATCAGAATACGGAACGCCACTATGCCGCTCACGCTTCATTCCCACGATACCAGCGAAACCCGGACTCACTATCGGGCATGCCACCTCTGCGAGGCCATCTGCGGCCTGGTCATCGAAACCCGCGACGAAGAAGTCATCAGCATCAAGGGCGACCCAAACGATCCGCTGAGCCGTGGCCACATCTGCCCCAAGGCGATCGCGCTCAAGGACATCCACGAGGACCCGGACCGCCTGCGCGGCCCGGTGAAAAAAGTGACTGCAGGAGCCGGTGAGGTCGAGTGGCAGGCCATCAGCTGGGAGGAAGCCTTGGATACCACGGCCGAATGGCTGGTCGCCATTACCCGCGAACACGGAGTCAATGCCCTGGGCATCTACATGGGCAACCCCACCGTACACAACTACGGCATGATGACCCACCAGGGCCAGCTATTCCGTCACTTCCGCACCGACAACCGCTTCTCCGCCACCTCAGTGGACCAGTTACCGCACCACCTGGTGGCCCTGTGGCTGTTCGGGCACAAGTTGATGTTTCCGATCCCGGATATCGACCGCAGCGATTACTTCCTGATGCTCGGCGCCAACCCGGTGGCCTCCAATGGCAGCATCTGGACGGTGCCGGATATCCGCAATCGCATCAAGGCGTTCAAGCAGCGCGGCGGCAAGCTGGTGGTGGTCGACCCGCGCCGCACCGAAACCGCGGCCCTGGCCAGCGAGCACCTGTTTATCACCCCGGGAACCGATGCGCTATTCCTCGCCGCCGTACTGCAAACCCTGTTTGCCGAGAAGCTGGCCGACCCGGACCACCTCGGCGCCTTTACCTCTGGCCTCGACACCGTGGCGGATGCACTGGCGGACCTCACCCCCGAGTTCGCCGCTGCGCACTGCGGCATAGACGCCAACACCATCCGCACCGTGGCGCGGGAACTGGCCGCCGCGGGCGCCGCGATCTGCTACGGCCGCATGGGCGTCTCGACCCAGCGTTATGGCACCCTGTGCCAGTGGCTGATACAGGTCATCAATATCGCCACGGGCAACCTCGACAAGCCCGGGGGCTCCCTGTTCACCCTGCCCGCCGTGGACCAGATGCAGAGCGTCAGCCCCGGTGGTTTTGGCCGCCACACCAGCCGGGTACGCGGCCTGCCGGAGTTCGACCGCGAACTGCCCGCCTCCACCATGGCCGAGGAGATCACCACGCCGGGCGAGGGCCAGATTCGCGCGCTGTTCACCGCCGCCGGCAACCCGGTACTCTCCACTCCCAATGGACGGCAGTTGGACGCGGCGCTGGATCAGCTGGACTTCATGGTATCGCTGGACCCCTATATCAACGAGACCACCCGCCACGCCGACATCATCCTTCCCCCCACCTCGCCGCTGGAGCACGACCACTACGACCTCGCCTTCCACGTGAACGCGATGCGCAACACCACTCGGTTCAGCGAGCCGGTGTTCGACAAACCCGAGGGAGCCCTGCACGACTGGGAGATATTCAACGCCCTGGCGGCCCGGGTCGCCGCGGCGCTCGGTACCGAGCACCAGGATGCGCCCGCGCCGGACAGGATCATCGACTTCGGCCTCAAGCTCGGCCCCTACGGCGACCAACACCCGTTGAAGCTCGATCTCGCCCGCCTCAGGGACAACCCCTCCGGTATCGATCTGGGCCCGCTGCAGAGCCAGCTCCCGGAGCGCCTGCGCACCGCAGACAAAACCATCAACTGCGCGAGCGCGAAGCCCCTCGCCGACCTCGAGCGCCTGAGGGAGGAATTCAGTGCCGGCCGGGACGACGACCTGCGCCTGATCGGCCGCCGGCACGTGCGCTCCAACAACTCCTGGATGCACAACTACCACCGCCTGGTGAAAGGCCCCGAACGCTGCACCCTGCTGATGCACCCCGAGGACATGGCCCTGAGGAATCTGCAGGACGGGATGGATGTCACCCTGCGCTCCCGGGCCGGGGAAGTCCGGGTCGCCGTGGAGGGCAGTACCGACATGATGCCCGGCGTGGTCAGCCTGCCCCACGGTTTCGGCCACCACCGCAGCGGTATGCAGGTAACAACCGCCAGCCAGCACGCCGGGGTGAGCTGTAATGATGTCACCGACGAACTGGCGCTGGACGCCCTCTCGGGGAATGCCGCTGTGAACGGGGTCCCGGTTTCCGTCACCGCCGCCTGAACCGCGCTTTGTGTGGTCGTGTGACTCGGATACACTCGGGGGAAACCTGCAGGGAGAAGACCCATGGAAGTGTCGACCATCGTATTCTGGCTGGTAGTACTGGGACTGGTGATCTATGTCATCAGCATCTACAACAATCTGGTGACCCTGAAGAACCGCTACCTCAACGCGTTCTCCCAGATCGAGGTACAGCTCAAGCGGCGCTATGACCTGATTCCCAACCTGGTGGAAACCGCCAAGGCCTACCTGAGTCACGAGCGGGAAACCCTCGAGGCGGTGACCACCGCCCGCAACGACGCCGCCGCCATCCTCAAGGCCGTCAGCGACGGCAATGTCGGTGGCGAGGCGATGCACAAGCTCGCCAGTGCGGAGAACGCGCTGCAGGGCGCCCTGGGCAAGCTGAACGTCACCATGGAAGCCTACCCGGACCTGAAAGCCTCGGAAAACATGCAGCAGCTGTCGGAAGAACTGACCAACACCGAGAACCGGGTGTCCTTTGCCCGCCAGGGTTACAACGATGCGGTGATGGCCTACAACACGTTCCGCCAGAGCTTCCCGCCGGTGTTTTTTGCCAGCAAGTTTGGCCACCCCAATGACGCCGAACTGCTGGAGTTTGACGACTCGGCCCAGATCCAGGCAGCCCCCAAAGTCAGCTTCTGAGGATAGCGCCGCAGCCCCCGGCGGCGCTCACTGAGCAGGCGTGGATTTTTTCCAGCACCAGGATATCGCCAGGCGCAACGCGCGTCTGCTGACCGTACTGTTCCTGATCGCAGTGCTGCTGCTGATACTGCTGACCAACGCAGTGGTCGCCGGCTTCCTGTTCTTCAACCAGGACTACAACGTCTACAACGGCAGCAATGACGCCCAGGGCTTTTTTTCGTTCTTCAGCTGGGCCCGCTTCGGCGGCATCGGCGTGGCCATCACGGCCACCGTCGCCTTTGTGATCATGCTGAAATGGTTCCAGCTGTCCACCGGCGGCAAGGTCGTGGCCGAGGCCATGGGCGGTACTCGCCTGCTGCCCCAGACCCGTGACCGTTTCGAGCGCCGCTGCCTGAACGTGGTCGAGGAGATGGCCCTCGCCGCCAACATGCCGGTGCCGGCGGTCTACGTACTCAACGGCGAGCGCGGCATCAACGCCTTTGCCGCCGGGATCACTCCCGCCGATGCCGTGGTCGCCGTTACCCGGGGCACCCTCGAGCATCTCAAGCGCCACGAACTGCAGGGCGTGATCGCCCACGAGTTCAGCCATATCCTGAACGGCGACATGCGGCTGAATATCCGCCTGGCGGCCATGCTCAAGGGCATTACCTTCGTCGGTGACGTCGGCCACTTCCTGCTGCGCTCTTCCAACCGGGTGCGCACCGGGGCACGCGCTCGCAGCGGCGAAGGCACCGCAGGGCTGCCCGTGCTGGGCCTTGCGTTGCTGGTTCTGGGGTGGATCGGCGGTCTGGCGGCCGGCTTTATCAAGGCGGCGATTTCCCGCCAGAAGGAATTCCTGGCGGACGCCTGTGCCGTGCAGTACACCCGCGACCCCGAAGGGATCGGCGATGCCCTCAAGGTGATCGGCGGCTACCTGCCCGGCACCCTGGTGCACGCGGCGCGGGCGGCGGAAATGTCCCATATCTTCTTCGGCCAGATCGAGCACTCCCTGTGGCAGCTGTTTGCCACCCATCCTCCCCTGGAGCAGCGCATTCGCAAAATCGACCCGCGCTGGGATGGCAGTTACATCGAACGCCAGATCCAGCAGTACCCCACTGAGCCGACCCGACCCGGCAGTGGCGCCGTCGGTGTAGGACGGGCCACCTTGGTCGCCGCCGCGATCGCCGGAGCCGCGCTGGAAGACGAGGAGCAGGAAGCCGACAGCGACACCCAGGAGCAGGCCGCAGCACAGCGCTACCAGTTACCCCTCGCCTTTGTACAGCAGGCCCATAACCCGGTAGGGGCCCAGGCCCTGACCCTGGCCCTGCTGATCGCCACCGACACGGAAGTGAGAGACCGCCAGCTGCAACACGTAGAGGCCACTGGAATCCAGGGGCTGAGCGACCTCGTACATACGCTGGCTCCCGGAGTGGCGGAACTGCAGAGTAGCCAGCGCCTGCCGCTGGTGGAGCTGTGTCTGCCCGCCCTCAAGAGCATTTCCGCCGACCAGTACCAGGCCTACAAACGCTGCCTGCTGCAGTTGATTCGCGCGGATCAGCGCACCGACCTGCTCGAGTGGTGCCTGTTCCAGTTGCTGCGCCACTACCTCGACCCGGAGTTTTTCCGGGTCAAACCGAGCCGCCCGCGCTACGCCCGGCTGGGGCGGGTCAGCCGGGCCCTTGCGGTGGTCCTGTCGGTGCTGGCCAGGGAGAGCTCCGAGGACCCGGAGCGGGCGCTGGCCCTGGCCGCCGGGGAACTGGAATTACCGAAACTGGCACTGCTTCCCCCCGAGGAAAGTGGGGTAGCCGAGTTCAGCAAGGCTGTCGCGACCCTCGCGGACTGCTACCCCCTGCTCAAGCCCCGCATACTCAAGGCCATGGCCCTGGTGGCCGGTATGGACCAGAGCATTACCGGTGCCGAGCGCGAGATCATCCACAGCGTCGCCGCGGTAATGGACTGCCCGGTACCGGACGAGTCCGCCTGGATCAGCCGGGCGACGACGACTGATTCACCATAAGTGACCACCACCCCCCATCACGCTGGCGACGAACCGCGGCTCTGCTAAGGTAAAAAACAGGCACCAGCCCAGGGACGGGCCGGGCCTGAAAGGCACGACACACACTCCAGTCACAGGACCGAACAAGGATGTTTGGCTATGGAACTCAATACCGCCGCAGATCGCGGCTGCCGGGATGTGGGGCCGGCGGCCGATAAACCCCCGTACTTTCCCCTCTCGCGCACCACCGACCGGGTGCTGGATATTCTCCTCGACGGCGACCTGTCGCGCCTGCGGGCAGAGAGCGTGGCCGAACAACTGGGCATGAGCTGCACCACCCTGCGGCGGCGCCTCCGGGCCGACCATACCCACTACCAGTTCCTGCTGGACCGCGCCCGGCAGTACCGCTGCGAGCAGTGCCTGAAATCAGTCTGGCTGCCGGGGAAGTGCCTGGCGGACGAACTCGGGTATCTGGAGGTGAACAGTTTCTATCGCGCTTTCCGGCGCTGGACCGGCTTCAGTTACAGCGAGTACAAACTGCGCCGGGAGCGCGGCCAGACCTGGCTTCACTGATCCCATTGCCCCCGACGTCTGCCTGTGCCGGGTTGTCGTCAGGGTGTGGCGGCGGCGCGGCGCTCAATGTCCAGAACCACGCGATTGCGGCCGGCATCCTTGCCGCGGTAGAGGGCGGCGTCGGCCCGGGCGACACAGTGGTCGAGGCTTTCGCCCCGGCGGTACTCTGTGGCACCGAAGGTCATGCTGATGTGCAGGCGGGTGCCCTGGAAATCGAACAGGTGCTCCTCCAGCCGCTCGCGCAGCTTTTCCGCCACCCGGGCAGCACCTTCGCCGCCGGTTTCCGGCAGCAACAGGATAAACTCCTCTCCGCCCCAGCGAGCCACCCTGTCGACATCGCGCACCCCGTCGCGCAGCAGACTCGCAACGCGGGCCAGCACGTGGTCGCCACAGGCGTGCCCGTAGCGGTCATTGATCGACTTGAAGTGGTCCACATCCGTGAGAATCACACTGAATCCACGCCCACCCCGAAACAGGCGCTTGATCTCCACTTCGGCCTCTGCGGTAAACCCGCGGCGGTTGAACAGGCCGGTGAGAGGATCAACCAGGGCGGCCTCCGTCAGGCGCCGGTTGGCTTGCTCCAGTTCTGCCGTCCTCTGGGCCACCTCCTCTTCGAGATGGCCAAGGGCCGCCGTCATCCTATTCGCCAGCGACACGGCCATGAACGCCACAAACACCAGAAAGCCCCAGTGCAGCAGGCGTGGGTCGCTGAGCTGAAACTGGTCCACGGCGATATCGTGCAAGCACGCAGCGATGAATAGCATCGCGCCCAGCCCCAGCGTGCGCGCCTCCTCGTGCCCCTCCAGGGCGCTTTGCGAAATTCGCCAGCCGGTCAGGGCCAGGGCCGGCAGGGTCCAGAACTGCCAGCCCGGCAGGGTCCGCCAGTGAATTTCCAGGCCCGGCGTGACAAGAAAGGCCGCCCCCGCCAGCAGAAAGCTGAGCTGGTAGATGCGCAGGACACGGCCGACCGGCCGGTCCAGTAGCGACCAGACCCCCTGCAAGCACAAGGGCGGCACCAGGTAGAGCGCCGCGTATTCAATTTTCTTGTAGGCCACGAAGTCCCAGCCAAGCAGATAGCGCCACTGGCTGAGGGAGAGCGCGTAAACACCGATCACAATCGCCGTCAGGCCGAACCAGAGGAAACTCTCCAGGTGGCGATTACGGTAGTAGATGTAGATGTGGTAAAGGCCAAACACGAAGCACAGGACTCCGGCGAGCAGGCCCGGTATTTCGTCGATGACCATGCCGAGCAGCAAGCGGTCCTGCCGACCCAGTTGAAACTGCCCCCGGTAAGGCCCCGACCCCCAGTTGGCCTCCACCGTGTGTTCCCCACCCCACACCCTGAGGGCGAGAACCAGTTCACCATTGGCATCAATCGCCGAGGCCGGCAGGCTGATTATCTGGTGACGGTCGTAGTCGATAGCCGGGTCGGGGGTCGGCGGGAGGCGGCCCAGACTGCCTACCAGTTTGCCGCCGGCATAGAGTTCGTAGGCACTGAGGACCGCCCCCATGCGCAGGGCCAGAGACTGCCCTGTCAGCCAGTCTGGCTCACTGCTGAAGCGGATATGCAGCCGGTACCAGCTGTAGGCGCCAGCGTCTTCGCCCGCGGAGGGTTCCCAGCGGTGCGGCAGATTGACCTCGCCCCAGTCCCGATCGTCATACCCTGGGCGGGCCCAGGCAAGGTCGTCACCCACCCTGAACCGCCAACCCGACTTGAGCTTCTGCCCTTCCTGCGCCTGAGCCGGGTCCAGCACCACGATCCCGGAAGCGCGCTCGGCTCCCAGGGCGGGCAGGCCGAGGAAAACGCCGGCCAACAACGCGACCAGAAGGCAAGCGGCAGCACGCGGGAAAATGGGCTGGCTGTTAACGAGTGAAAACATGGCGCCATTATAAATGGCGGGCACCAATGGCACCCCCGTACCAACGAGGGTTTTAGACGGCCGTCACAGTTTCCATCGCTGGAATGGGTCAACAACCCTGAAACGGAGGGCTAGCGGAGGGGTCGAGAGGCCCGGAGGGCAATGCCGCCCTCCGGACTGCGTATGATCAGGCCGATTCGCCGAACGGATTGCGCAGGACGATGGTTTCCACCCGGTCGGGGCCGGTGGAAATGATGTCGATGGGCGCACCCACCACGTCCTCGATCTTCTGGATGTAATCGAGGGCCGCCTGGGGCAGCTCGGCGAGGGATTTGGCACCCAGAGTCGATTCCTGCCAGCCCGGGACGACCTCGTAGACCGGGACCAGGCCGTCGTAGTCGTCGGAGTCTACCGGGTTGGGGACCGCATTGCCGTCTTCGTCGGCGTAGCCCACACAGATCTGGATGCTCTCCAGGCCGTCGAGCACGTCGAGCTTGGTCAGGCACAGGCCGGAGACCGAGTTGATATTGACCGCATTGCGCAGCGCTACGGCGTCGAACCAGCCACAGCGACGGGGGCGGCCGGTGGTGGCGCCAAATTCATGGCCGCGCTCGGCCAGGCGGGCACCCGTTGCGTCGAACAGTTCGGTCGGGAAGGGACCGGAACCCACCCGGGTAGTGTAGGCCTTGGTAATACCCAGCACGTAGTCGAGGTACAGGGGGCCGAAGCCGGACCCGGTGGCGGTGCCACCTGCCGTCGTGTTGGAGCTGGTGACGAAGGGGTAGGTACCGTGGTCGATGTCCAGCAGTGAACCCTGGGCGCCCTCGAACATGATCCGGGCGTTGGTCTTGCGGTATTCATGCAGGATGGCGGTCACGTCGGCCATCATCGGCAGCAGTTGCTCGCCCATGGCCAGGGTCTCCGCCAGCACCTGCTCCACATCCAGCGGCTCCACCTTGTAGTAGTGCTCGAGCTGGAAGTTGTGGAAGTCCATGACCTCGCGGAGTTTGCGCGCGAACCGGGCCTCGTCCTGCAGGTCACCCAGGCGCAGGCCACGGCGGGCGGCCTTGTCTTCGTAGGCCGGACCGATACCGCGACCGGTAGTGCCGATTTTTTCCTCGCCGCGGCGCGCCTCGCGGGCCTGGTCCAGAGCCACGTGGTAGGGCAGGATCAGGGGGCAGGCGGGAGAGATCCGCAGACGTTCGCGAACCGGAACACCCCTGGCCTCCAGCTCGGCGATTTCCTTCAGCAGGGCGTCCGGGGCCAGTACCACACCGTTGCCAATGAGACACTGCACATGTTCACGCAGGATGCCCGAGGGGATCAGGTGCAGTACCGTCTTCTCACCTTCAATCACGAGGGTATGGCCGGCGTTGTGCCCGCCCTGGAATCGCACTACGGCGCTGGCCTGGTCGGTCAGCAGGTCGACGATCTTGCCCTTGCCCTCATCACCCCACTGGGTGCCCAGGACCACTACGTTCTTGCTCATGCGGATTTAACTCGTTGCTTGGTCGATAGTCAGGGACTGCAGGTCCCACTCCCCCTCGCGCTCCACCAGCTCGCGGTCGCAGCGGGGGTCCGGCACGCCGGAGAGGCAGTTGATCACCACCTCTCCCGCGGCACGCAGGGCGTTGACCCGGTCCAGCAGGGCCGGGTCATCACTGTCAGGCATACTGATGGCGCCGCGCCCGGTCTCCTCCGCGGGCAACAGCGCCATCAGCGCCTTTAAATCGGTGGCAAAGCCGGTAGCGGGACGCGCCCGGCCGAAGACCTTGCCTACATCATTGTAGCGCCCGCCATTCGCCAGCGCCTGCCCGTGGCCGGGCACATACGCAGCAAACACGATGCCAGTGTGATAGTGGTAACCGCGCAACTCGGCGAGATCAAAGTAGATCGCCACGTCGGGGCGCTGGCGGCAGATATCGGTGGCCACGTCCTGCAGGGCCTCAATGGCCGCCAGGGCCCTCGGGGCGCGCTCCCCGAACAATTCCCGGGCCCGGGTCAGCACCGTCTCGTCGCCGTGCAGTTCCAGCAGGCTGAGAATCAGTTCCCGGGTCGCCTCGTCGGCGCCGGCCAGGGCCAGCTCGAGATCGGGCCGGGACTTGCGCTGCAGGGCGTCGAAGACGGCGTCTTCCTGCTCCTGTTCGAGGGCGGCAGCCTCCAGCACGGCACCGTAAACACCCACATGACCGAGGTCCAGGGTAATGTCCGACAGGCCGGCAGAAGCCAGGGTGGCCAGCATCAGGCGAATGATTTCCACGTCAGCAGCCAGGCTGTCGTCGCCATAGAGCTCGGCACCCAGCTGGATCGGCGACCGCGAGCCGGTGGGTGTGCGGGGCCTGGTGTGGAGAATGGAGCCGGCATAGCAGAGGCGGGTCACCCCCTCCTGGCCGAGACTGTGGGCATCGATCCGCGCCACCTGGGGGGTAATGTCGGCCCGCACCCCCAGAGACCGGCCACTGAGCTGGTCGGTCATTTTGAAGGTGAGCAGATCCAGATCGGCTCCAAGGCCGATCAGCAGGGATTCGGTAAACTCCACCAGCGGCGGGATTACCAGCTGGTAGCCCCAGCTGCGATAGAGGTCCAGCAACTGCCGGCGCAGACGCTCGGCGGCGGCCGCCTGCTGCGGCAGCACCTCCTCCACGCCATCGGGTAGTTGCCAGCGATCCACGCTTGTCATCAATTCACCCAATACAATAACAACAGCCCCGCCAGCATACTGCCGAGGCCGATTTTGCGAATCACCCGGTCGTCCAGCCGCCCCACGGTTTGCAGCATCTCGCGCCAGGCAGCGGGGCTCAGAAAGGGCAATACGCCCTCAATAATCAGGACCAGAGCCAGGGCGACCGGGAGTACGTGCCAGAAGTCCATATTGGGTCCTGAGGTGTTCGACCTGTTGTGGATCATCTTCGACGGACTGGAGCCAGCGGAGAGATCCCGATCGCTACCGGCATCCATGCCTCCCGCGATCTACCGTACATCCTGTACATAAAAAAACCGCGAGGGGCTGGTGCTTTAAAAAAACACCAGTGCTCACGGTTGCGGAATACTACCACAGGCACCGCGAGAGGTACCTGTGATTATTTGGGTATTACTGCCCGCCCTTGGGGTCCTTCAGGTAGCGGAAGAACTCGCTATCCGGACGCAGCAGCAGCATGTCGCCGCTATCCTGGAAGGCCTCGCGGTAGGCCCGCAGGCTGCGGGTAAAGGAGTAAAACTCCGGATCCTCGTTGAAGGCGCCGGCGTAGATGGCGGTGGCCTGGGCGTCGCCCTCACCGCGAATCAGCTCCGCATCCCGGTAGGCGTTGGCCTCGATCACCGTCACCTCACGATCGGCGGCAGCGCGGATCCCCTCGGCCAGCTCCTGACCCTGGGACCGGTGCTCACGGGCTTCCTTCTCCCGCTCGGCGTTCATCCGCCGGTAGACCGACTCGGAAACGTCCGGCGGCAGGTCAATCTGCTTGACCCGCACATCGACCACCTCGACACCCAGTTCGGTCAGGGCGACCTCGTTGAGCTTGTTGGTGATGTTCTCCATCAGCTGGTCACGTTCACCGGACACCACCTCCTGGATGGTGCGCACGGCCACCTGGTTGCGCAGGCCGTCGTTGATGCGCTGGGACAGCAGGCCCATGGCGCGAGTCTCTTCACCGTTGGTGGCGGTGTAGAACTTGGCCGTGTCCGCGACCCGGAACTTGGCGTAGGAATCCACAATCACCGCTTTCTTCTCCTGGGTGAAGAAGCGCTCGGGCTGTGAGTCCACGGTCAGCACCCGGCCGTCGAAGCGGCGCACGTTGTTGACGAAGGGAATCTTCCAGTGCAGGCCCGGCTCGATGTTCGGATTGACCACTTCACCAAACTGCAGCATCACCGCGCGCTCGGTCTCGCGAATCACAAACACGGAGTTACTGACCACAAACAGCACCAGCACCGACAGCAGGATGATGGTCACATTGCGTCCTGACATATCAGCGTCCTCCCCGGCGGCTGCTGGAGCTGGCGTCGTCGCGGCGCATCTGCTCGGCCACGGCATTGGTCAACTCGCGAATATTGGAACTGTCGATCTGCAGGCGGCGGCTGCCGCCGGTAACGCCCGACTTCTCCGCCAGCTTGTCGAGGGGCAGGTACATCACGTTATTGCCACCCTCCACATCAACCATGACCTTGCTGGTGCTGGAGTACACGCCCTGCACCGCATCCAGGTACAGGCGTTCGCGGGTCACCTCGGGCGCCTTGTTGTACTCCGCCAGCAGCTTGCTGAAGCGCTCCGCCTCACCCTCGGCGTTGGCGATCACCTGCTCCTTGTAGGCGCTGGCCTCCTCGATCTGACGCTGGGCGCGACCGCGTGCCTCGGGCACGATGCCGTTGGCGTAGGCCTGTGCCTCGTTCTTCAGGCGCTCCTCGTCCTCCCGTGCCTTGATCACGTCATCAAAGGCGGCCTGGACCTGGCTCGGGGGCTTGGATTCGTCCACGTTCACCTTGGACACGCGAATACCGGTTTCATACAGGTCGAGATAACTCTGCAGGCGGCTGCGGACATCCGTGGCAATCTGGGCCCGACCCTCGGTGAGCACCAGATCCATGCGGGTATCGCCGACCACGTGGCGCACGGCGCTCTGGGCGGCGTGTTGCAGGGAATTTTCCGGTGCCCGCACCTTCAGGACAAACTTGGTGGGGTCGTCAATGACGTACTGCACCGACATGCGGACCTCGACGATATTCTCGTCCTTGGTCAGCATGATTTCGCGGAAACTGGCGGCACGCACCTTGGTGGTATTGACCTTGACCACCTCGTCAATCAGCGGCGGATTCCAGCGCAGACCCGGCTGGGCGGTCACGTGGTACTTACCAAAGCGCAACACGACGGCGCGCTCCTGCTCGTCCACCTGGTAGAAGCCCATCAGTGCCCACACCACCAGCGCACCGGTGAGCAGCACTAGCAGGAGGGAGCCTGACAGGCCACCTCCGGAGCCGCCGGAGGAAGCGCCTCCGCGACCACCACCGAACAAACCGCCGAACTTCTCCTGCAGTTTCTTCAATGCCTCGTCCAGATCGGGTGGCCCCTGATCGCCCCCGCCCCAGGGGTCCCTGGGCTTGTTGTTGCCACCGCCCGGCTCATTCCAGGACATACCTGTCTCCTAGTGTGAAAGTGCTCGAAGTCTAACATTATTCGCTGGGGTAGACAGGCGCGGAGCACATCGCCTGCCTGTGTTTTCGAGTGCCTCAGAACAGCGGCTCCGGCCCTTTTTTCATCAACCGGTTCCAGTCCGAACGGGGCAGGCGCACATGCAGATGCGCCACGCCATCGTCGCCATAGGCTTCCGACTGGACCGCCCCCATGCGATACAGGGCGGCGCGCAGACCGCCCTGGTCCGGCAGCAGGCTCAACTCTTCCTGCACCATGTCCTCGCCTACCAGTTCCGCCACCGCCTCCAGCAACAGGCCACACCCCTCACCGGTCACGGCGCTCAGCCACACCCGTTGCGGCCGGCCGGCCTCATCGCGATCAATACGCGCAGGCTGCTCCAGCAGATCGAGTTTGTTGAATACCTGCAGCCGGGGAATGTCGCTGGCACCGATTTCTTCCAGCACATCTTCCACCTGGTGGATGTTGTCCTCCCGCTCTTCCGAGGCCGCATCGATCACGTGCAGCAGGAGGTCGGCATTGCGCGTCTCTTCCAGGGTGGCCTTGAAGGCCTCTACCAGCTTGTGTGGCAGGTGCGCGATAAAACCCACCGTGTCGGCCAGCACCACCGGCCCCACCTGTTCCAGTTGCAGTCGGCGCAGGGTGGGATCGAGGGTGGCGAACAACTGGTCGGCGGCGTACACCTCGGCCTCGGTCAGGCGATTGAACAGGGTCGATTTGCCAGCGTTGGTGTAGCCCACCAGCGACACCGTCGGCATCTCTGCCCGGCGGCGGGAGCGACGCCCCTGGTCGCGCTGGCGCTGCACCTTTTCCAGACGCGCGGTGATCGACTTGATGCGGGCGCGCAGCAGCCGGCGGTCAGTCTCCAGCTGGGTCTCACCCGGGCCGCGCAGGCCGATACCACCCTTTTGCCGTTCCAGGTGGGTCCAGCCTCGCACCAGGCGGGTACTCATGTGCTGTAGCTGGGCCAGTTCGACCTGCAGCTTGCCCTCGTGGGTGCGGGCGCGCTGGGCGAAGATGTCCAGGATCAGCCCGGTGCGATCAAGCACCCGGCATTTCAGTTCCCGTTCGAGGTTGCGTTCCTGGCTGGGGCTGAGGGCGTGATTGAACATCACCACTTCGGCATCGAGGGCCGCCACCTCGGCAGCGATCTCCTCCAACTTGCCCTTGCCGACGAAGGTGCGGGAGTGCGGTACATCGCGCTGCCCCATGACATATGCCACCGGGTCGCCGCCCGCGGACAGCACCAGTTCCTCAAATTCACGGGGATCTTCCCGCTCTGCTTCGCTTGCGAGGTTCAGGTGAACGAGCACAGCCCGTTCGCCCGATTCGGGCCTGTCAAAAAACAATGGAACCTCGGTAAGTCACTTCAGAGCCGCGAGTGGCGAATGCCACTCGCGGCGAAGGGGCTCAGTTTCCACCCTCTTCCTCGGGCGGATTCTGCATCGGCAGCCGCACCACGCGGGAAGGGACAACGGTGGAAATGGCATGCTTGTACACCATCTGGCTGACGGTGTTTTTCAGCAGTACCACAAACTGGTCAAAGGATTCGATCTGGCCCTGCAGCTTGATGCCGTTTACCAGGTAAATCGAAACGGGAACGCGTTCCTTACGCAGAATATTCAGGTAAGGGTCTTGTAGAGTGTGCCCTTTTGACATAACTCTCTCCTCGGTCGGCTCAACTCGAGCCCAAAAAATGAAAAAACGACCTCTTGTTCAATCCGGTGGTGTCAACGGCCCCCCACCGGGGATGACATCGGGTCTTCCGTCGGCGCCAACTACCCTGTTCAGGGGATGATAACGCACAGTGGAACAGTATAGATCACTCCAACATCAGTGAAATGGGGCCTCGTCAATAAATTTCAAGGCCTGTTGAAGAAGATTCTCCACGCACTGCTCCACCGCTGAATGTGACCGCAGGGGTGGCAGAACGTTCCCGGCGGCGTCGGTTTCCAGCCAGTTCAGGCCCGGCCACTTGCGCAACCAGGTCAACTGGCGCTTGGCCAACTGGCGGGTGGCGGCGACAGCGCGCTCCACCGCCTCTTCCAGACTGCAGTCGCCATCCAGGTAGTGCCACAGCTGGCGGTAGCCCACAGCCCGTATCGCGGGGAGTTCCGGATGCAGTTCCGGACGGGCATGCAGCGCGCGGACCTCGTCCAGGAAGCCCCCCGCCATCATCTGCTCGAAGCGCAGGGCAATGCGCTGGTGGAGCACGGCCCGGTCCCGCGGACAGATTGCCAGCTGGCAAAGTCGGTAGCGGCTGGCCGCACCGCCACCCTGCTGGCGCCGCTGCCACTCACTGATGGGAATCCCGCTGCTGCGATAGACCTCCAGGGCCCGCGACAGGCGCTGGGAGTGATTGGGGTGGATGCGCGCGGCGGCTTCGGGGTCGACTTCCTGCAACTGCGCGTGCAGGGCGGGCCAGCCCTGCGCCGCCGCCTCCGCTTCAATCGCAGCCCGAATGGCGGGGTCGGCCGCGGGCATGTCCGCCAGCCCCTCCAGAAAGGCACGAAAATAGAGCATGGTGCCCCCCACCAGGAGCGGGGTTTTACCCCGGGCGACGATGTCGTTGACCACCCGCCCGGCATCTGCCGCAAAATCGGCCGCCGAATAGGGCTGGTCGGGGTCGCGGATATCCACCAGGTGATGGGGGTAGTCCGGCTTGGCACTGCCGATATCCAGGCCCCGGTACACCAGGGCGGAATCGACACTCACCAGTTCACAGTCCAGCACCCGGGCGAGGTCGATGGCGAGATCGGTCTTGCCCGAAGCCGTGGGGCCCATCAGGCAGATCAGCCGGGGGCGGGTTGTGTCCACTGGCTCAGCCATCGGCTCAGCGGCCGCGCAGAAACAGACGGTCGAGCTCGTCCAGACCCAACTGGGTCCAGGTGGGGCGGCCGTGATTGCACTGGCCGGCACGCTCGGTCTCTTCCATGTCGCGCAGCAGGGCGTTCATCTCGGGAATCGTCAGGCGCCGGTTGGCCCTCACCGAGCCATGGCAGGCCATGGTCGAGAGGATTTCGTCCATGTGGGCTTCGATACGGTCGGAACTGCCGTACTCCGCCAGGTCCGACAGCACGTCACGCAGTAACTGTTCGACGTTGGAGTCCCTGAGGGCCACCGGGATCTGACGGATCAGCAGACTCTCCTCGCCGGCGCTGTCCACCTGCAGGCCCAGGCGCTCAAACAGCCCGGCGTGCTCCTGGGCCAGGGTCACCTCGCGGCTGCTTACCGCCACCGCCTGGGGCACCAGCAGGGGCTGGCTGCGGATACCCTCGGCGTCGCGGGCCTGTTTCAGGCGCTCGTAGGTGATGCGCTCGTGGGCGGCGTGCATATCCACCAGCACCAGGCCGTGGGCGTTCTCGGAAAGAATGTAGATGCCCTTGAGCTGGGCCAGGGCGTAGCCCAGCGGGGGCACTTCCTCGGCCTCGGACTCCGGCAGGGGAGCCGCGGGCGGATGCAACTGGCCGTAGGCCCGCACCTGCTCCGCGGTACGCGCCGGCGACACCGCCGGGGCACTGTAGCCGCCAGCCGGCATGGCGCGCCCGCTGCCCAGCGGCGCAGCGCCGGGGCTGCCCCAGGCCAGGGCCGGCTGACTGCGAATCTCCCCGGTCTGCAGGTCCACGGTCTCTCCCGTTCGCGCCCCGTCCTCTGACACTGGCACCTCGACGCCGGGCTGCCCGGGCCGCACATCCGCCAGCGCCTTGTGCAGGCTGGAAAAGATAAAGTTGTGCACTTCCCGGCCGTCGCGGAAACGCACCTCGTGCTTGGTGGGATGCACATTGACGTCCACCAGCGCCGGGTCCAGTTCCAGGTAGAGTACAAATGCCGGGTGGCGGCCGTGGTACAGCACATCGCGATAGGCCTGCTTGACGGCGTGGGCCACCAGTTTGTCGCGAATGACCCGGCCGTTGACGAAAAAGTACTGCAGGTCCGCCTGGCTGCGGGAGAAGGTGGGCAGGCCGACCCAGCCCCACAGACGCAGGGCGCCGCGCTCGTGCTCCACGTACACCGCCTGCTCCATGAAGGCCGGGCCGCAAACTGTCGCCACCCGCCGCTGACGCTCTGCGGTGCTATCGGCGGCCCGCAGGCTGTGAATCCCGCGGCCGTTGTGGCGCAGGCTGAAGCCGACATCGAAGCGGGACAGGGCCAGCCGCTTGACCACCTCCTCGAGGTGGTTGAACTCGGTTTTTTCGGTGCGCAGAAACTTGCGCCGCGCCGGGGTATTGAAGAACAGGTCACGCACTTCCACCGTGGTGCCCCGGGGATGGGGTGCCGGCTTGACCGTCACTTCCATGTCCCGCCCCTCACACAGGGCGCTGCTGCCTTCACTGCTGTCGTCCCGGTGGTTGGAGGTCAGGGTCAGGCGCGACACCGAGCCGATACTGGCCAGGGCCTCGCCGCGGAAACCGAGGCTGCCGACCCGTTCGAGGTCTTCCAGGGAACTGATCTTGCTGGTGGCGTGACGCGCCAGGGCGAGGGGTAAATCCTCCGGCTCCATGCCCTGGCCGTTGTCGCGGATGCGGATCAGCTTGACGCCGCCCTCTTCCACATCCACGTCGATACGGGTGGCGCCGGCGTCGACAGCGTTTTCCAGCACCTCCTTGACCACGGAGGCGGGGCGTTCGACCACCTCACCGGCGGCAATCTGGTTGGCGAGCCTCGGGCTGAGGCAGTGTATTCGAGCCATGGGATCGGTCTGGGGTGCTCTGGATCAGCTAGTGGGTATTTTCAGCGTCTGCCCGACCATGA
This sequence comes from Parahaliea maris, assembly GCF_008064665.1. Taxonomy (GTDB): domain Bacteria; phylum Pseudomonadota; class Gammaproteobacteria; order Pseudomonadales; family Halieaceae; genus Parahaliea; species Parahaliea maris. Next base: position 29,638 of record NZ_VRZA01000011.1, read on the forward strand.
TGCGGGTGCCGGACATGCCGTTGGCGCTCTTCAGGTCGGTGACCGAGACGTTGAAGCGCTGGGCGATACCCGACAGTGTATCACCCCGGGCAATGGTGTACTGCTGCGCGCCCTGCTGTTTCTGCCAGGCCAGCAGGGTACCCGCCGGAGGATGCTGGCTGAACCAGTCGCGGATGCCGCTGTGGATGGCACTGGCCATCTGCTTCTGGTAGCTGCGGGTATTGAGGCGGCGGGCCTCACTGGGATTGGAAATGAACCCGGTCTCTACCAGGATCGAGGGAATATCCGGTGATTTCAGCACTGCGAAACCGGCCTGCTCCACGCTGCGCTTGTGCAGGCGGGCAATGGTATCCATGCGCGACAGCACCCGCCCGCCCATTTTCAGGCTGGTATCCAGGGTGGAGGTCATGGACAGGTCGGCCAGCACGCCCGCGAGCACGTCGTCCTTGTCCGACAGGCTGACACCGCCCACCAGGTCGGCGGCGTTTTCGCGCTGGGCCAGGTAACCGGCAGCGGTACTGGTGGCGCCTTTGGTGGACAGGGCATACACCGAGGCGCCATTGGCCTGGGGTTTGGTAAACGCATCCGCATGAATGGAAACGAACAGATCGGCCTGACGCTGGCGGGCCAGGTCCCGGCGCCCCTTCAGGCTGACGTAGTAATCACCGCTGCGGATCAGGGTGGGCTTGAAGCCGCTGTCCTGTTCGAACAGCCTGAACAGCTCTTTCGAAATGGCCAGCACGACATCTTTCTCGCGCAGGCGGTTGGGGCCGAGCGCCCCCGGGTCCTCGCCACCATGACCGGCGTCAATGGCCACGATCAGGTCGCGCCGCCCGTTGGCGTCCACCTGTTTCCTGACCGGTTGCGGCTCACTCTGGCTGGCGGCCTGCAGGTCGTACAGGTCCAGTACCAGGCGATCACCCGCCTGCTGGTTGGCCTTGAGGGCAAAACTGCGGGGCTTCACCTCCTCGCTCATATCGAAGACCACCCGCAGGTCGTCACCCTCGCGGATACCGGAGCGGATAGTGCCAATCGGGGTCTTGTCGAGTTTGAGGCTGGCCAGGCTGGCCTTGAGGCTGACATCGCTGATGTCCAGCACAATCCGGCTGGGGTTCTCCAGGGTGATGAGCCGGTGTTCGGCGGGCCCGGTCAGGTCGAAAACCACCCGGGTGTGATCTGGCGCGCGCCAGAGACGGACGTCGTGCACCTCCGTCCCCCACGCGGGAACGGCAGAAACGAACGCCAGCCACCACAGGACCGCAAAGGTCCAGCACACCCTGCCCATATCACTCCAAGCCATTCTCGTTATCGAGCGTGGTCCCCGGGCTCAGGCGGCCCCTAGCCACCGCCCCAGCACGGTATTCCCCAACACCGTGTTGGCACACACCTCAAGCTGGCGGCCCAATCCCGCTGGGCTTATGGTAATCCCAATGTCTGCCGGGGGCAAAACGCCACGCCCCCGCCCCGGCCACTCCACCAGACACACCGCATCGGGGCGGAAGTAATCGCGAATCCCCATGAACTCGAGCTCCTCCGGATCCCCGAGCCGGTAGAGGTCGAAGTGATACACATCGAGCCCCTGTAGCTCATAGGGCTCGACCAGGGTGTAAGTGGGGCTCTTCACCGCACCGCTGTGCCCGAGGCCCTGGATCAGCCCCCGGCTGAAGGTGGTCTTGCCCATGCCGAGGTCGCCCTCGAGGTAGATCACCAGCCCCGGAGCAAGGTTCCGCGCGAGAGCCTCGCCCAGCGCCACCATGGCTGTTTCATCAGGGGCCTCGACCTGCCGCGCCCCCTGCGCACCTCCGCTCATCCCAACAGCTCCCGCATCGGCGCCATCAGGTCCGCTGCCAGCAATCCGCGCTGCCCCGCGGCCGCGGCGTGATCCGCCGCGGCACCGTGCAGGCACACGCCAAGCGCGGCGGCATCGACCGGCGCGAGGCCCTGGGCCAGCAGGCCGGCGATGACACCGCTCAGCACATCCCCCATACCCCCGCTGGCCATCCCGGGATTGCCATAGTCACTCAGCAACAGCAGCTCCGCGCCACACACCAGGGTGCCGTTGCCCTTGAGCACCACCACCCCGCCGTAGCGCGATTGCAGGGCCCGGGCCGCGGCATAGCGATCGGCCTGGACCGAGGCAGTATCGGTTTCCAGCAGGCGCGCCGCCTCCCCCGGGTGCGGGGTCAGCACCCAGTTGTCACGCGGCGGTGTCACGCCACCGCAACCGCGCACCAGCAGATTCAGGGCGTCCGCGTCCAGCACCATCGCACCGGCGTCACCACTGCAGGCCGCCTGAGCGCAGGCCGTCTGGAACAATTGCTCCGACCAGCTGCTTTGGCCGAGACCGGGACCGAGTGCCAGCACGTCGGTCCCGGCAACCAGGGACGCCAGGTCCTGGCCACCGCGCACCGCATGAGCCATCACTTCGGGACGCCGCGCCAGCAGCGCCGCCACGTGGACATCCCGGGTGGCAGCGCTCACCAGGCCAGCACCACAGCGCAGGGCCGCTTCCGACGCCATGATGGTCGCGCCTCCCATCCCGTGATCACCGCCAACCACCAGCACCCGGCCGCAGTGTCCTTTGTGGGTATCGGGCAGGCGCGGCGCAAGCTGGGCCAGCAGACTGCGAATCTCCAGCCGGCGCACCCCGGGGGGCAGGTGTCGGATCAAACCCGGGGGCACGGCGAGATCGGCGAGCTCGAGTTCACCACAGTGACCCGGCCCAGCCGCGGTAAAGAGCCCACGTTTGGCGACGATAAAGGTGATGGTTGCACTGGCCCTCACCGACACACCGAGTACACGGCCGGTGTCGGCACACAGGCCGGAGGGAATATCCAGCGCCAGCACCGGCAACCCGGAGGCGTTGATCGCCTCGATAGCCTCGCGCTGGACGGGCCGCACCTCGCCCCCGAGTCCGGTGCCGAGCAGTCCGTCGACCAGCACCCCCTCCGGTTCGAGACAACCCTGGTGCCAGGGGGTGACAGGCACGCCGCTGGCCAGGGCCTGGTTACGGGCATGCAGGGCATCACCGCTAATCCGCGCACTGTCCCCCAGCTGCCAGACCATCACCGGGTAGCCGCGCTTGTGGGCGATATCCGCCAGTAGATAGCCGTCACCGCCGTTATTACCGGTGCCGCAGATTACCTGTACCCGGGCCGGGTCGGGCCAGCGCGCCAGCAGTGACTCCCAGGCGGCCGCGGCCGCGCGCGCCATCAATATTGGCCCGGGAATCCCCCCGAACTCGATGGCGTGGCGGTCCAGCGCGCGAGTCTCTTCGGCACTGTACAGGCCCTGCTGTGCGCTGTAGTCGAACATGGCTTCCTTCGGTTATGTCTGCGGGAAGGACAGCTCGCGGCATGGCGAGGCGCCCTCTCTGACAGACCCGTCTGATAGAATTGGGCCTTCCCGGCCCTGTGCCGGCAAATTATAGGCGCCAGGCCAATTTCGTCACAGCCCGATGACCCCGGACAAGCCAACAACTGACACACCCACCCTGTCCCCGGAAGCGCAACAGGATCTGCTGGGCCGAATCCACGCCTGGGCGGCGGAGCTGGGATTTCAGCAGGTCGGCGTGGCCGATGTCGACCTGGGCGAACACCGCGAGTACCTGCAGAAATGGCTCGATGCGGGTTATCACGGCAGCATGGACTACATGGCCCGCCACGGCAGCAAACGCAGTCGCCCGGAAGGGCTGGTACCGGGAACCTGTCGTGTCCTCAGCCTGCGCATGGACTACCACCAGAACGACACCCAGCCGCTGGCGGTTCTGGACAACCCACAGCAGGCCTATATTTCGCGCTACACCCTGGGGCGGGACTACCACAAACTGATCCGCAAGCGCCTCGCCCAGCTGGCCAGACGCATCGAACAGGAGGCTGGCGGTGGACACTTCCGCGCCTTTGTCGACAGCGCGCCGGTACTCGAGCGCGCAATTGCCGAACGCGCGGGCCTGGGCTGGATCGCCAAGAACACCATGCTGATCAACGACAAGGCCGGGTCCTGGTTCTTCCTCGGGGAAATCTATACCGACCTGCCCCTGCCCGCCGGGCCGCCGCAGACCAGCAAACACTGCGGTACATGCACCGCGTGCCTGGACGTCTGCCCCACTAACGCCTTTGTCGGCCCCTACCAGCTCGACGCGCGGCGCTGTATTTCCTACCTGACCATCGAGCACGACGGCCCCATCGACCCGGCGCTACGCCCCCTGATGGGCAACCGGGTATTCGGCTGCGACGACTGCCAACTGGTATGCCCCTGGAACAAGTTTGCCCGCCCTACGGCGGAAAGCGACTTCCGCCCCCGCCACAATCTGGATGCCCCGGATCTGGTAGAGCTGTTCCTGTGGGATGAAGAGACCTACCTGGCGCGCACCGAGGGCTCTGCCCTGCGGCGCATCGGACACGAGCGCTGGCTGCGCAATCTCGCCGTCGCCCTGGGCAACGCTCCCGGGAGCCCCGCAATAATGGCCGCACTCGACAGCCGCCGGGAGCATCCTTCAGCACTGGTCAGGGAACATGTGGAGTGGGCACTGGCGCGCCACCGGGGGACCCAGGGGGATTAGCTGGTCTTGTCCTCGTCCGGGCCGTCCCCGGCTTTCATGTCGTGCCGGGTGGTGTCGATGAACGTGGTCATGCTCATGGCGTCGTGTTCCGCGCGGCCTCCGCTGAAGTGCTCCGATACACGGAAAATGATGTCGTGAAAGCGCACTTCGTCATCGTTTTGCAGGCGGTGGCGACCCTGGGTCTCCTTGCCATTGACCACGGTGCCGTTGGATGACCCCAGGTCCTCGATAAACAACCGATCGCCTTCCAGGTCCAGCCTTGCATGCATGCGGGACACGTGGGGGCTCACCACCGCCACATCGCAGTCCAGGGCTCGCCCCATGGTCAGGGGCCGGGTCACGCCAAAGCTCAGGCCGGACAGGGGGCCGGTTTCCGCAGAGAGCACCCAGCGAAAGTCGGGATGCTCCTCACCGCGGCGAAAGTAGGTCGACACGGCCTTGCCGCGACGGTCGTTGATGGGAGAGATATTGGTCAGTACCCGCCGCTCGACGAACGACGGAGTCTTGACGATCCCCTGGGGCGTGATCTGGAAAAACCACGCCAGGGCGAAGGTGACGGGAAAACCGAGGATTGCGCCAACCAGTAGATAGCGTGAGGCCACTTCATCGTCCAGCCCCATGGCCGGGAAGACGATATCCCCCACCTGCAACGCACCCCAACAGACCAGGATATACAGCGCGCAGGTACGGACGACCTTGCGTCGCTTCAGCTCTCTGAGAAACGAATTAATGCCGCCACTCACCGGGTCTTAATCCTTGTTGGCAAGCCGCGCGAGCGCGTGAGGCGCCGTTGCGTCCGGGGTGTATTCAGGAAACGCCAACAGCCGTCCATCGCAACGCTGACTCACCACTTTCACACTCTCCCCTGATTCGCACCTGCCGCCTACACCCCCACAGTGCTCGCTGCAAGCTTGCAGCTCGGCCAGGCACGCTGATTATTAGCGAACACTTGCCAATATTGACGATAACCCGGGCGAGTTCAAGCCTCGGTACGCAGAAAATGCGCCCGGTAATAGCGCAACTCGTCGATCGATTCTCGAATATCGTCCAGCGCCAGATGGGCAGCGGTCTTGCGAAACCCGGCGTCGAGCTCTGGCCGCCAGCGCTGCATCAGGATTTTCAGGGTGCTTACGTCGAGGTTGCGGTAGTGAAAGTAACGCTCCAGTTCCGGCATGTGCCGGGCCAGGAAACGGCGATCCTGGCAGATGCTGTTGCCACACATGGGTGAAGCGTCGGCTGGCACCCACTGGCGCAGGAATTCGATGGTCTGCCGGGCGGCCTCCTCCTCATCGACACGACTGGCGCGGACCCGCTCCACCAGGCCCGACGCCGTATGGTGGGTAGTATTCCACTCATCCATGGCCGCCAGGCGCTCATCGCTCTGGTGCAGGGCCAGCACCGGCCCCTCGGCAAGGGTGTTCAGATCGCTGTCGGTGACAATGGTGGCAATTTCGATAACGACGTCACGATCCGGATCCAGCCCGGTCATTTCCAGGTCAATCCAGATCAGGTTGGCTGGATTCTGCATGCCCTGTCCCCTTGGTTTTGGCGCCAGTTTAACAAATCGGGGGTCGAATAGTATTTGCGCCATTTCTACCCGCCGCGAATAATGGCGCGATGGGAAAACGCAAACTCAGCCGGCGACAGGCCTGGCGGGTCAAAAAAATCCAGGAGGAACGCGCAGAACGCGCCCGCCGCCGGGAGGATATCGCCGAGGAAAACCTGGGCGGCGGTGCGCTCGGGCCCGAGCAGCAGGGCCTGGTAGTGGCCCACTTCGGCACCCAGGTAGAGGTGGAGTCCGCACCCGGTGAAACCCGCCGCTGCCACCTGCGCGCCAACCTGGGCAGCCTGGTGACCGGCGATAGGGTGATCTGGTGCGACGGCGACCCGACCGGGGTGGTTGTCGCCCAACTGGACCGTGACAGTGAGCTGTGCCGGCCGGATAACTACGGCCAGCTCAAGCCCGTAGCCGCCAATATCGACCGCATTTTTATTGTCGTCGCGGCGCGGCCTGAACCCCATGCCAACCTGATCGACCGCTACCTGGTGGCCAGCGAAACCGTGGGTATCGAGCCGGTACTGGTACTGAACAAGGTTGACCTGCTGGAGGCTGAACCGGAACTGGCGAGTGCACTGGCTGCAATGCTGCAACCCTACAGCGACCTCGGCTACAGCACGCTGCGGGTCTCGGCCCGGGAGGGAGGCACCCAGTCGCTGCAAGCGGCCCTGCTGGAACACACCAGTATCTTTGTCGGCCAGTCGGGGGTAGGCAAGTCCTCACTGGTCAACAGCCTTCTGCCCGGCCTGGACCTGCGGGTCGGCGCCCTGTCGGAACTGACCCAGAAAGGCACCCACACCACCACCACGGCCCAGCTCTTTCACCTGCCCTGCGGCGGCAGCCTGATCGACTCCCCCGGGATTCGCGAATTTGGCCTGTGGCATATGACCCGGGAACAGGTAGAGCTGGGGTTCCGTGAGTTTCGGCGGCACCTGGGCCACTGCCGCTTCCGCGACTGCCAGCACCAGCAGGAGCCGGGCTGCGCAATCCTCCAGGCGGTTGAACAGAGCGAGATCAGCGCCGAGCGCCTGGCGAGCTACCGGCGTATTGTCGCCAGCCTGGACGAGGGCCAGGGCGGCCCTGGCTAGGCGGCAGCGCTAGCCTGCTGTGGCAAGCGCCTCACCGAGCCGGGTGGTACTACCGGCGGTGTAACCCTCATCCCAGCTGACCGCACCGTCGGCAAACAGCAGGATTACCGTGGAGCCCAGCTTGAAACGCCCCATCTCCGCACCCTGCTCCAACTGGACGGATTCCGGCGGGGCGGCGTAGTCACGGTGGGCGATCCGGCGTGGCGGGGGCGCCTCCTGGCCCGACCACACAGTCTCGATGCCCGCCACGATCATGGCGCCCACCAGCACCATAGCCATCGGACCACAGGCCGTATCGAAGTAGCACACCAGCCGCTCATTGCGCGCAAACAGGCGGTCGACATTGTCTGCCGTCGTGTTGTTCACCGAAAAAAGATCGCCGGGAATGTAGCGCGTTGCCAGCAGTCGGCCGGCCACCGGCATGTGGACCCGGTGGTAGTCCCGGGGTGACAGGTAGATGGTGGCAAAGCGCCCGTTGTGAAACTGGGCCGCCCGCTCCGTATCGCCACCGAGTAATGCCCAGGTCGAATAGCGCCGGCCCTTGGCCTGGAAAATACTGTGCTCCTCGATACTGCCGATCTGGCTGATGGCGCCATCGGCCGGGCACACCACCGCGGCGTCTGCCATCGGGCGGGCGCCCTCTTGCAGCGCCCGGGTGAAGAAGGCGTTGAAATTCTCGTAGCGTTCCGGGTTCGACTCCGCCGCCTCACTCATGTTGACGTCGAAATGGCCGACAAAGCGGCGAATCACCCAGTTTTTGAGCCACAGGGGCGAGCGCAACTCGGCAAGCCAGCCCACCAGTCGGGACAGCAGGTGCTGGGGAACAATGTGCTGAAAAGCAATGAACAGCGAATCCATGGCGCCAGGGATATCCTTGATTGCAGTTTGTTGTTATGCGGTGCGGGGTCGGCCGCGGGCGCTAGTGTAGCACCCGTGACCGCCGCAGAAAGGCGCAATAAACCCGGCCCTAGAGATTTTCCTCGGCAAAGGCCGCCAGCCGCGAGCGCACGATGCCATTGACGTGCATGATGCCGGCATGAGGGTAGGCCTTGGTCTTCTCGACCAGGTAGGTCAGGCCGGAGGTCAGTGGTGAGATGTACTTGTTGTCGATCTGCGCCAGGTTGCCCAGCACCACGATCTTGGAGTCTGCTCCCACCCGGCTGATCACGCTCTTGAGCTGGAACTGGGTCAGGCCCTGGCTCTCGTCGATGATGATGTAGGCGTTGTTGAAGGAGCGCCCGCGCATGAAGTTGAGCGACTTGAACTGGATATTCGCCCGTTCTTTCACGTACTCGATGCTGCCGTGGCAGGACTCGTCGGCGCCGTGGAGGATCTCCAGGTTGTCGTCGAAAGCTGCCAGCCAGGGGGCCATCTTCTCCTCCTCGGTACCCGGCAGGAAACCGATATCCTCGGCGATGGGCGGGGTGGAGCGGGCCACGATCAGCTTGTTGTAGCGTTTCTGCTCGAGAATGGCATGCAGGCCATAGGCCAGCGCCAGCAGGGTCTTGCCGGAACCCGCGGGGCCGGTCATCACAGTCATGTCGACGTTGTCATCCTCCAGCAGGGCCATGGCCATGGCCTGCTCCAGGTTGCGCGGGGCCAGGCCCCAGAAACGGCGGTGCATGAGGTTGTCGCGGCTGTCACAACGCAGGTACACATAGTCGCTGTCGATCCGCTTCACGAAGGCCATAAAGTCGTTGTCGTCGAACAGGAACATGTTGGGGTAGGCCTGGGGCAGGGACTTGCGCGGCACCCGGTGCAGGGTGCAGTCCCCCTCGCGCAGGGTGTCGACCTCCGAAATACCGGCCCAGAAATCGCCCTCGAGGTGTTCGTAGCCCTTGGCCAGCAGGTCGATGTCGTCCAGCACCCGGTCGCGGCGGTAGTCCTCCACGTGCAACAGGCCGGAACCCTTGGCCTTGATGCGCATGTTGATGTCCTTGGTGATCAGGCACACGAACTCATTGGGTCGCTCGGCCTGCAGGCGCAGGGCCACATTGATGATGCGGTTGTCGTTGGCCTGGTCCTGGGTGGCGTCGAGGAAGGGAATCTCCGAGCTGTCAGTCAGCAGTTGGTCCGGGTAGATCGCCAACGTGCCGAGAATGCCCTCGATATTGCTCCCGGGGACCTCCACCCCCTCCTGGATCTCCTGGGGTGAGGCGGCGTCCACTACCTTGTCGATCATCTGGATGGCTATGCGGGCTTCGCGGCTCACGGTTTTGTCGCGGCGGTCCTTGATGTGGTCGAGTTCCTCCAGCACCGTCATCGGGATGACCACGTGGTGCTCGTTAAAGGCGGCTATGGCGGTGGGGTCGTGCAACAGGACGTTCGTATCCAGAACGTAGGTCTTCTTGATGACGGGTTTCAGGTTCGGTTTTTCTATGCGCAGGGTGGAGCCTGAGTCCATGAAGGATTCCTCATACGGATTGAGTCTGGAATGCTTGCTGCTCTCGTCGGAGGTGAGGAGAGTGCTGGGAGTACAGCGGGGGCCGGCGCGCGAAGCCGGGTCTGGAGTGGTAAGGAGGGGTGTAGGGTCCCGCCCGGAGCGGTCCGTGAGTGATTCGGCGTTGAGACCGCGGCGTGCGGAGGGTAGGCCGAGTCGATTCCGAGCGGTGAAAACTCTGTACGATATGGCTGGCGCTGTAGGTAAGACTCCGGACCGGAACAGGTGCAGGGGCCGGCCGGGGTCCGGAAATTCTTCAAAAGGCGGTTCCCGGATGCTGTGCAGCGACGTTCCCCCGATTATTAGGCCCGCCGCCGGCGACTGTCAACGACGGATCACGGGAATCGCTTCATCCGGTCATGGTCACTGACAGGGAGCCCCTTTTCCGCTAGGATAGCCCGCTTGTGTACCCATTATGTAAGACTCTGTATCCGCAATGCTCAATCAGGACTCGCTCGCCCAGCTGAAGGGCCTCAAAACGCAAATGGAGGCCGAGAAAGAGCGGGCCGAGGCCGTGGTCAAGGGCACACAGGCCCGCTATGGCTTCGCCGTCCTGGATGACGGCCGGGAAATTTTCATCCCCCCGGACGAGATGCTCAAGGCCTTCCCCGACGACCGCGTCCAGGTTTGTATCCGGCCCGCCAAGGACAACAAGACTGTCGCCGACATCGAAAAGCTGCTGGATAGCCCGCTCACCGATTTCACCGGCCGCTGCGTACGCAAGGGCAAGGCCTTTTTCGTGCAGCCCGACCTGCCCCAGCTCAAGCGCTGGCTTTTCATTCCCCCCCACGCCCGCAATGGCGTCAAGGAGGGGGATTACGTGCGCTGTGCGATCCTGCGCCACCCCATTCGCGACGGCAAACCCCAGGCCAAGATCCTGGCGGTACTCGGCAACGACGATACCCCGGGGATCGAAAACCTCTATTGCATGGCCAAATACCACCTGGCCAGCGAATGGAGCCAGAGCGCAAAGAAGGACCTGGACACCTGCCTGGAGCAGGCCAGCCCACTGACCGGCGACAAACGCACCGACCTGACGGCACTGGAATTCATTTCCATCGACGCCGCCAAGACCCAGGACATCGACGACGCCCTCTACGCCGAAGTCAGTAACGACGGCTGGACCCTCTACGTGGCCATCGCCGACCCGACCGCCTACATCACCCCCGATTCGCAACTGCACCGGGACGTGGCCGCCCGCGGAACCTCGGTGTACTTCCATGGCGACATCCTGCCGATGCTGCCCGAGGCCCTGTCCCAGGACACCTGTGCCCTGTCGGAGGGCGTGGACCGGCCGGCGCTGGTGTGCCGCATTGCCGTCAGCGACAGCGGTGAAGTGGGCGAGGCGGAATTCCTGGTGGCCAGCGTGCGGTCCCGGGCCAAGCTCTCCTATTACGCAGTGGACCGCTACCTCAACGGCCAGGCCGACGAACTGATGAGCCACGCCAGTCCACTGGAGGCCCTCTACCAGGTTTACCGCGCCCTGCGCGCGCGGCGGGAAACCCAGGAACTGGTGATGGAAGATCGTCAGGAGTTTCGCTGGGTGCTGGATGACAACAAGCAGATTGACCACATCGAGCCCTACGAGAAACTGCTGTCGCAGAAGCTGGTGGAAGAGTGCATGGTGGCCACCAACCGCTGCGCCGCACGCTTCCTGGCCGAGCACAAGGTCAGCGGCCCCTTCGTGCGCCATGCCGGCTTCCGTGCCGACCGCCTGGAGGAGACTCGCAAATTCCTGGCCATGCACGCCCCCGAAGTGGCCGAGCTGGACCCGACCACCCGCTCGGGCTACCGCAACATCATGCGCGCCCTGGCCGCCGGAGGCAGCGACCTGCCCCTGCGCGCCATGGTCAACCGCCTGCTGACCCGGGCCGAGCTCGGCACCGAGCCCGGCCTGCACATGGGCATGGCGCTGGAGTGCTACACCAACTGCACCTCCCCCCTGCGCAAGTACGTGGACTTCCTGGTCCACCTGAAAATCAAGGCCGTGGTACTGGGCGAGGAGATCGCGCCGGACGAACAGACCGACCTCGGCCAGTTGCGGGAGCAACTGGCCAATGCCCGCAACGCCACCAACGAGGCGGAACGCTGGCTGGCCAGCCGCTATCTGCAGCGGCTGGAAACCGCGGAACCGGGCCGTACGTACCAGGCCACCGTGGCCCATATCAATAGCAGCGGCTTTAATGTACGCCTGAATGACAACGGCCTGGAGGGCTTCGTGGACCTGCGCAAGGACCCGGAAAAGTTCAGCTACGACAAGTGGACCGCCAGCCTGACCAGCACCACACGGCGCTTCCAGCTGGAACAGTCGGTGGAAGTGCGGTTCTCAGGGAGCGACGAGGAAGCGGGCTACCTCAGCCAGTTTGTCATCGTTGAGGGCTGTGGCCTGAAACCGCCCAAGCCGGCAAAGGCCTGACCCTCCCTGCCGGGGTAGTCCAGCCGGGGATGTCGTTGGGGATTACTGCGACGTCAGAGAACAGGGCCGAGGCCCGAGGGAAGGCAGCGCGGGGTTAACAGGCCCCCGCCCGCTCACCCGGCGCCGTCTCAGGGGCGGCGGGCGTCGTGAACATCAAACCACTGTGCTGGACCCGCGCCACCAGGCTGACCATCTCGGCCACCCCAAGCGCACGCAGATACTCACCCATGGCGTAGAGGTCGTCGGTCGCGACATCCGGTTCCACCTCGCGCAGGGCCTCGATAACCCGTAACTCCGCGACATCGTACTCCCCACCATCGCCAAATATCAGGCGGGTGAAGGTGTCGACAATGATCATTTCTTCGCTGTTGCGGGGCGGGTCATTTCGGGGTGAATCAGCGCAGGGGGCTTCACTACCCCGCTGCGGCATTGCCTGTGCCATGATTGCCTTTTCCCGGTGCCGCCAGGGACGACACCTCTCCATTATCTTTGTAGAAAATCAGTATGGCCCAGCCGGGCCTCTGCTCTGGATAAATTTTAGGCAATATTCACGGATTTGCTTATTTTTTGTGCGTTTTTCTCAAAATGCGGCGTTACCAGGAGTCCGCGGGAAGGGAATCGCATCGCGGACGTTCTCCATGCCGGTCACATAGTTCAGCAGACGCTCGAAACCCAGGCCAAATCCGGCGTGGGGTACCGTACCGTAGCGGCGCAGGTCGCGGTACCACCACAGCTCTTCTCTCAGGTGTTCGTCCATGCGGGAATCCAGCACGTCCAGGCGCTCCTCGCGCTGGCTGCCGCCGATAATCTCCCCGATACCCGGCGCCAGCACATCCATGGCTGCCACGGTTTTTTCGTCGTCGTTGAGGCGCATATAGAAGGCCTTGATGTCTTTCGGGTAGTTCATCAGCACCACCGGGCGGCCGACGTGCTTCTCCGCCAGGTAGCGCTCGTGCTCGGAGGCGAGGTCGATACCCCAGCTGACCGGGAACTCGAACTTCTCACCGCAGGTTTCCAGGATGCGAATGGCCTCCGAATATTCCATGCGCTCGAAACGGTTGTCGATCACGCTGCGCAGGCGGTCGATGACCGTGTTGTCGATGCGCTGCTGGAAGAAGGCCATGTCGTCCTCGCGCTCCTCGAGCACCCGGGTGAACAGGTATTGCAGGAGGTCCTCCGCGAGGGAGGCGTTGTCACTCAGGTCGGCAAAGGCGATTTCCGGCTCCACCATCCAGAACTCGGCCAGGTGGCGGCTGGTGTTGGAGTTTTCCGCCCGGAAGGTCGGGCCGAAGGTGTACACCTTGCTCATGGCCAGGCAGTAGGACTCCACTTCGAGCTGGCCGGACACCGTGAGGAAGGCGTCGCCACCGAAAAAGTCCTGACTGTAGTCCGGCTGCCCGTCGGCACCACGGGGCAGGTTCACCGCGTCCAGAGTGCTGACCCGGAACAGCTCGCCGGCACCTTCACAGTCGCTGCCGGTGATGATCGGGGTATTGATCCAGTGGAAGCCGCGCTCGTAAAAATAGTTGTGGATAGCGTTGGCCAGGGTGGTGCGCACCCGGGTGATGGCACCGAAGGTATTGGTGCGCGGCCGCAGGTGAGCCTGGGTTCGCAGGTATTCAAAGGTATGACGCTTCTTGGCGATAGGGTAGGACTCAGCGTCGTCTACCCAGCCCTGCACCGTCACTTCAGTAGCCTGGATTTCCACACTCTGGCCCTTGCCCTGGGATTCCACCAGTTCGCCCACCACCGTCACCGCACAGCCGGTGGACAGTTTCAGTACCTCGGATTCATAGTTCTCCAGGCTGCTGGGCACGACCGCCTGGATGGCGTCGAAGGCCGATCCGTCGTGCACCGCCAGGAACGAGATGCCCGCCTTGGAGTCGCGCTTGCTGCGCAACCAGCCGCGCACCTCGACGGTAGCGCCTGTGGCGACCTCGCCACGGAGGGCGGCGGCAACGGAAATGAACTGTGACATTGGGGGGACTCTCCACTGGGGTGTTGACGCGCGGAGGATACCGAAACCGCGCCGGCGCCGCCAGCGACGGCCACCGGTTCTTGGCCGTCCAGCTGAGGACTCTAACGGGCGATCCGGTTGATGGTAGTGCCGTTCAGGTCCAGGTTGCCCAGCACGCCGGCGTCATTGAAGCTGACACCCAGCACCGGGGGGGTATTGCGGGCCGTTTCCAGCCTGCCGCGCTCGTCGACCCGCACCTTGGTGACCCCTTCGCTCACCCCCACTTTCCAGTTGATGGTGTTGCGAAAATCGATCAGCGCCTGCTGATCCATGAACAACAGGACCTCGACCTTGCGCCCGCCCTGGTCCTTCATGTTGTGCGGCGCTCCAGCGGAGGCGTAGTAGGCCACCGGCTCGCCCTTGATCAACAGGGCCCCTTCACCGTAGCGCCCGCGTTCGCCGAAGGTCATCTCCACCACGTCGGGGAACACCAGGACACCACTGGCACGCTGGATCAGTTTATCGATTTCCTTCGCGTGCTGGCGCAACTTGGCCAGCGCCGCCTGGCTCTTGCTTTCGATCTCGGTGCGATCATCCGCTCTTGCCAGGCCCGCCGCCAGCAGTGAGGTCAGTGCCAGCGCAGCCAGTGCCCGCCAGCCGCTTGCCCGTGTTGTCATCCCCGGTCTCTCTTATTGGTCAAAGGTAAAACTTTCACCGACCAGCGCTTCCGAGAGCTGCCAGAGCTGCTCGGCCAGGGCCGGGTCGGTGGCATAGGATTCTACCCCGCCGGCGGTTTCCTTGCCCGCTTCTTCTGCCAGATGACAGTCTTCGAGGTAGCGCCCCCCGATACCGGCCAACGCCGGTGATGTGGCGGCGTAGACCGAGGTAGCCGCGCCCTGGGGAATGGACTTGAACAGGCTGCGTGGCTCGCCGCCCGTTTCCTGCCCGCTTGCGGCCGACCGGCTGGCTGCCCGGGCCCTGATGGCCTCCATATCCGCTTCGTCCATATGCCGACCGAGTTCGGTCATGATCATGCCGGGGTGGACAGCGAACACCCGCACGCCCAACGGTGCCAGGCGGGCGTCCAGGCCCACACTGAACAGGACATTGGCAGTTTTTGACTCACCGTAGGCCCGCCACTTTTCGTACTCCCGCTCGCGGTAATTCGGGTCGTCGAAATTGAAAGCGCCAAAACGGTGACCGCCGGAACTCAGGTTGATGACCCGCGGTTCAGAGCCAGCGGCGGCCGCTGCCATGAGGGCCGGCGCCATCAGGCAGGTAAACAGGAAGTGGCCGAGGTGGTTGGTACCGAACTGCATCTCAAACCCCTGGGCCGTGCGCTGCAGCGGACAGGCCATGACTCCCGCATTATTGATGAGCAGGTCAACCTGAGGGTAGAGATCGAGCAGAGTGGCGGCAGAGTTGCGCACCTTGTCGAGGTCCGCCAAATCGAGCAGGGCGCTGTCGATTTGACCGGGCAACTCCTCGGCCTCCAGCACCGCGATAGCCGCGTCCAGCTTTTCACGACTGCGGGCCAGCATGACCACCGTGGCGCCGCGGGCTGCCAGAGCCCGGCACGTCTCCAACCCCAGGCCAGAGGACGCCCCCGTCACCAGCGCCAGGCGCCCCTCCAGCGAAATGCCCTCCAGGACCTCATCGGTTGTCGATGCAAAACCAAACTCTGCCATGTGTAACTCCTTTATTGTCATATTCGGCGCCCCGTCAGGACCTGCCCTGTTGTTTGCCGGGAACCAGTGTCAGAGAATCAGCTTAGACGTTGTACCGCCGGCGCTTCCAGCGCAGGAGCACACGAGACCAAACCAGGGGACATCTTATTATGCCAAAGGCACTTCAGGCTCTGGAGAGAGGCAGCTATATCAGTTTCGCCACACGCAAGCGCTCGGGTGAATTTGTTCCCACGCCGGTGTGGTTTGCCCCTGCAGACAACTGCTACTACCTGTTTTCCGCCGGCGATGCCGGCAAGGTCAAACGCCTGCGCAATTTCAGCGAGGCGCGTATCGCACCCTGTACTGTCACCGGGAAACTCACCGGCGACTGGCTGGAAGCCAGGGCCTGGCTGGTGGAGAGCAAGGCAGAGGAGGCCGCTGCGCTGGCGGCCCTGCGACAAAAGTACGGCCTGCAAATGCGTGTTGGCGACCTCTTCGCCCGCCTCAGCGGACGCTTCACCCGCCGCGCCTACATCCGGGTGGACCTGCCGCAGGAGTGACCCGGGCTAGCGGGTCACCAGCGCCTCCTGCCGGATGCTTTCCAGCTTGAGGCGGTAGTCCTCGACTTCGCCCTTCAGGGTCGCATTGTCGATGGCCTGGCCGATAAAGTCCGTCGCCGCAACAAAATCGCCGCGCTGGTACTGGATGATGCCCACAGCATAGAGCAGGCGGCTGTCCTCACCACGCAACTCCAGTGCCCGCTGGTAGTGCTCGAGAGCCCCGTCCCAATCGCCGGCTTCACCGGCCTGGTCGCCCAGCCAGGCGTGGTAGTAAGGGTTGGTCTCGCGGTAGCTGACGACCCGCTCTTCCCAGTACGCCTGGTCACTTTCGCGCCCCTCGCGCTCATAAAGCACCATCAGGTTGTTCATGGCAGAGCGGTCGCGCTCGTTGAGTTGCAGCGCCACAAAGTAGCTTTGCTCCGCCGGGCTGTATTGGCCCGCGGTGCGATAGACCGCCCCGAGGTTCACCCACAGGTGACCCATGTCAGGACTCAGTTGCAGGGCCCTTACCTCCCGGCGCCAGGCTTCCGCCAGGTCTCCCGCCGCCAGCGCCTCCATGGCCAGGTTGTTGTGATACAGCGCCAGGGCGTCGGCATCACTGATAACACGGCTGTCCGCCACATCGTGGGAGGGCAGCGGGTCGATATCGACCATGTATTCCTCGCCCCCGGGCAGGCGCACGACCACGTTCACGTGCAGACGCAGGGCAACCCGTTCGCCCAGCCGGGTCCACTCGGGGCGCACCTCTACCCACTGGTAGCGGGCATCGAGGCCGGCCTCCCGCGCCAGGGCCACAAACAGGTGGGCGTAGCTGAGGCAGTTGGCCGCGCCGAGGTGAAACACCTCACGGGCACTGCCGTCGGCGTAGGGGTCATAGCGCATCCCCAACATACCGGCGCCCTTCACCGCACTGTGCAAGGTAAGCAGACGCACCCGCGCCGAAGACCTGGTATTGGCATAGCGCCTGACAAACGCTCGCATCTCGTCGTCGAGTGCCAGCAGATCGGGATCCTGGATTGCCCCGGCATCCGGGATCGTAACAACCTCCTGCTCCAACTGCAGGGGAGACAGGGTCGCCACGGCCGGGCCCATCGACGGCTGCTGGGCGCAGGCGCCCAGAAAGAGACTCAATAAAGAAAGTACAATAGTGCGACACCAGCGGGGTTGCTGGCAGCACGAGCGTGGCCTTGCGGGCTGCGCCATAACATCCTCCCACGCACCGTAATTTTATTGTTTGCGCGGTGCGTGGGAAGAGTATAGCTCAGGCGAACTGCTGCTCACAAAAGCAGCTTGCCAGGGCCTCGATATAGGCGACATCACCGGCGTCAAAGCGGTCCGTTACCGGACTGTCGATATCCAGCACCCCGACCACCTCATCCCCCTGCCACAGGGGTACCACCACTTCCGAGCGGGAGCGCACATCACAGGCGATATGCCCCGGAAACGCGTGCACATCAGCCACCACCTGGGTGCGACGCTCCGCTACAGCGGTGCCACACACCCCCTTGCCCACCGGAATCCGGACACAGGCCGGGCGGCCCTGAAAAGGACCGAGCACCAGCTCGCCCTCCTTCAGGAAATAGAAGCCGAGCCAGTTGATGGTTTCCAGTTGCTCATTGAGAAAGGCGCTGAAATTGGCGGCATTGGCGATCAGGTCGGATTCACCGGTCATAAGGCCGGTGAGCTGCTGTTTGGCTTCGTCGAGGGGGAGCATTAGAGAGTCCTGCTAAATCTGTGGTTTCAGGATCAGAATCGGAGTGCCCAATCAGGCGACGAGCCCCGGTGCTGCCTGGAGGGACCGTCAGCGACCAGGGATGGTCGCTGCCGAGCGCACATGGACGTGCTCGTAGCGTGTCCCGGAAGGCAGTACCGGGGATCGGCGCCGGCGAGGCTGGCACCGGCGTCAGAAATCAGTGGGAAGAGTACGTAGGACGGCTCTGGCTTACAACTGTGAGCTGCGGAGATAGGTCAAATGTTCAGGCCGCGGTATGCAGCCCACACTCCCGCCCATCCATCACCTTGGTCGGATCAAAATAGTGCTTGCAGGTGGGCAATTGGAAGCGAGACATATAGCCCTCAACCTGGGCGTCATTCCAATAGAAAATCGGCGCCACCTTCACAATGCCCCGGGCATCCATCGACACCACATCCAGCGTCTTGCGATGCTCCGTTTCCTCCCGGCGAATACCCGTCAACCAGATATCCGGCTTGAACTCCGTCAACGCGCGATCGAAGGGCTCCAGCTTCACCTGGCGGGTGAACTCAGTATGGCGCTCTTCCTCGTCGACCGTGGGAATTCCCCCCATAATCGCGTTGCGACGCTCCGAGGTCATCTGGGGCGAATAGACATGCATATTCAGGTCGAGATCGCGAATCAGGCGCTCTGCGACCACATAGGTGTCGCGCAGATTGTAGCCCGTGTCCACCCAGATCGTCGGCACCGAGGCATCCACCTGGCTCACCAGGTGCAGCATGACCGCCGCGTTGCGCCCCATGCTGGTAGTCGCAATCGTACGCCCGCCCTGAGCGAGCGCCCAGCGCACGATTTCCTCCGGCGAGGCGTCGCGTAAAGTGGCGTTGGCAGCTTCGATGTCCAGTTGCAAAGCGAAAAGATCCGTCTATGGCATGTTCAGGGACGAAACTTTAATGAATCAAAACCCTGTCGACAAATAACGATCCTTTATATGCATATACCTGGCCAGAGAACTGCCAGTGCGCCGCCACGCGCTGGGCGCCTGACGATTCACGCACCGGGATGGGCGAAGCCGGGCCTGACCCAAAGCGCCAGTTTCTCTGGCACTTAAACATCATTGCCGACGTGGCACCGAGCACCAATACTGGACCCAATAAGAACAGGTCCAGGAGCCCGATGATGGCTAATCAACTGTGCGACAAACTCGGCATCGAATACCCGATTTTTGCCTTTACCCACTGCCGCGACGTGGTGGTCGCGGTGAGCAAGGCCGGCGGCATCGGTGTGCTGGGCGCTGTCGGTTTTTCCCCGGAGCAGCTGAAGGAGGAACTGGACTGGATCGACGAGCACATTGGCGACAGGCCCTACGGGGTCGACATCGTCATCCCCCAGAAATACGAGGGCATGGGGGACATGAGTGCCGAAGCACTGGAAAAGAAACTGTGGGAGATCGTGCCCCAGGAGCACATCGATTTCGCCCAGAAGCTGCTCGCCGACCACGGCGTGCCCGAGTGGCCCGACGGCAGTACCAGCATGGGCCTGATGGGCTGGACCGAGGCGACCGCCACCCCCCTGCTGGAAGAAGCCCTGACCCGCCCCAAGTGCAAACTGATTGCCAACGCTTTGGGCACGCCCCCGGCGGACAAAATCAGGCAGGTACAGGATTCCGGCCGCCTCATCGGGGCCCTCTGTGGCAAGGTCAAACAGGCCGTGGCCCACAAGGAGGCCGGGCTGGACTTCGTGGTGGCCCAGGGTGGTGAGGGCGGCGGCCATACCGGCGACGTGGGCTCGGTGGTGCTGTGGCCCCAGATTGTCGATGCGATAGGCGACCTGCCCATGCTGGCCGCCGGCGGTATCGGCAACGGCCGGCAGATTGCCGCCGCCCTGGCCATGGGGGCCGCCGGTGTCTGGACCGGCTCCCTGTGGCTGACCGTGGAAGAGGCCCACACCCAGCCGGCCCAGAAGCAGTCCCTGCTGGATGCCACCAGCGAGGACACCGTGCGCTCCCGCTCCTGGACCGGCAAGTCCTGCCGCATGTTGAAAAACGACTGGACCGAGGCCTGGGCCCGGGACGACACTCCCGATCCGCTGGGCATGCCCCTGCAGGGTCTGGTCACCTCGGACGGCATCCGCCGCACGGCCGTCTACGCCGACAAGGGCGAATGCCAGAAAGTGGCCTTCAACCCCTGCGGCCAGGTGATCGGCCAGATCAACCAGGTTGAATCCTGTCGCCAGGTCATGCAGCGCCTGCTGGAAGAGTACGTGGACGCGGTGGAGAAAGCCGGCAGCATGTTACCGGGCTAGCTGCCCTCCCCCACCAGCGTCGCCAGTACCCGCTCACCCCAGCCGAGGATCGCGTCCTGCTCCGAGGCTTTGCGCTTGCGCCAGTTGGCCAACACCAGCGCCATGCGCGGGTTGTTTTCGAAGGTCTGCTGGTGGCGGTGAATAAAACGCCAGTACAGGGCATTGTAGGGACAGGCGCCCTCTCCAGTCATTTGCGCAGGGTTGTAGCGGCATTGCGCGCAGTGATTGCCCTGGCGCTGGATATACTTGCCGCTGGCGGCGTAGGGCTTGCTCGCCATCAGGCCGCCATCGGCGTGCAACGCCATCCCCAGGGTATTGGGTAGTTCCACCCACTCGAAGGCGTCGACATAGTCCGCCAGGTACCAGTCACACACGGCCGCGATGTCCAGGCCCGCCAGCAGGGCGAAATTGCCAATCACCATCAGGCGCTGGATGTGGTGGGCATAGCCCAGGTCCAGGGTCTGGCGCAGGGCCTGGGACAGGCAGCGCAGGTCGGTGTCACCATCCCAGAAAAAATCCGGTAACGGGGTGGTAGCCGCGAGAGCATTGCGCCGGCGGTATTCCGGCATGTGCAGCCAGTAGATCCCGCGGACGTATTCGCGCCACCCCAGAACCTGGCGAATAAAGCCCTCAGCGGCGGCGAGACTGCAATGCCCCGAACGCCAGGCCTCCTCGACCCGCTGACACAGGGCCAGCGGCTCCAGCAAGCCGATGTTCAGGTACATGGATACCCGTGCGTGGAACAGCCACACCTCGTTCTCGGCCAGGGCATCCTGAAAACGACCGAACTGCGGCAGGGCGTGCTCACAGAACCAGTCAAATTCAGCCTGCGCCTGGCCGGCGGTCACGCCGTAGCTGAACCGGGAGAGGTCACCGGGGTTGCCGGGGAAGGCTTCGGCCACCAGCTCAAGCACCTCGCGGGTCACGGCATCGTTGCGCAGGGAGCGCCGTGGCGGAATCGCTACCTGGGCGCGCCAGCCCTCGCGATTCTCTTTGTCGTAATTCCAGTGGCCTCCAGCGGGCCCTCCGTCTGGCTCCAGCAGGACGCCGTAGTCGCGCCGCATCTCGCGGTAGAAGTGTTCCATCCGCAGCTGGCGACGGCCACTGGCCCAGCTGCGGAAACGGTCATGGGCGCACAGAAAGCGACTGTCCTCGAGAATATCCACTGGCAGGCCCAGGCGCTCTGGCCAGGAATCCATCAGCCGCCGCAATCGGAACTCACCCGGCTCGCAAACACAGACCCGGGAAAAGGCGTGCGCCTGGCAGGTCTGCACCAGCGCCTCCTCCAGCGAGGGCAAGCCTTCATCCAGCCGCCGGTAATGCACCCGGTAACCCCCCCGCTCAAGTTCGCTGGCAAAATGCCGCATGGCAGAAAAAATCAGCGCAATCTTGAGGCGGTTGTGGGGTACGTAGCCCGCCTCTTCGTGCACTTCGGCGAGCAATACCTCGTCTTGCCCGGGGGCAGCGCCGATCAGGGCGGGATTGTTGAAACTGAGCTGGTCACCCAGTACGAGAATGAGGCGGCGGTCGGTCATGGCAGGAAATACGCACACGCCGCCCGACTGGACCGCTAACCCGCGGCTAGGGCAGCCCCAGGTTCCGGATCACCAGGTTGCGAATCTCGGTCATGTCTTCCATCGCGAAGATCACCCCCTCACGCCCGAGCCCGGAATCCTTCACCCCGCCATAGGGCATATTGTCAACCCGGTAGGACGGCACGTCGCCGACCACCACGCCCCCAACATCGAGAACGTCCCAGGCCCGCTGTACTTTGTAGAAGTCGCGGGTGAACAGGCCGGCCTGCAGGCCGAACTTGGAGTCGTTCACCTCTTCCAGCGCGGCCTCGAAGTCGGTGAATTGCGACAGGATGGCCAGCGGGCCGAAGGCCTCCTCGGTGTAGGCGTTGCAGCTGCGATCGACACCCTCCAGCAGGGTCGCCTCCAGCATGGCACCCTCGCGTTTGCCGCCGCAGAGCAGGGTCGCTCCGGCAGCCACCGCCTCCTGAATCCAGCCATCCAGCCGGGAAGCCTCACCCTCGGAGATCATCGGACCGATGAAGGTGTCCTCTTCGCGGGGGTCACCGGCCACCAGGGACGCGGTACGCGCTACCAGTTTCGCCTTCACTTCCTCGTAAATGGAGGCGTGAACAATAATCCGCTGGACCCCGATACAGGACTGGCCGGACTGGTAGAAGGCGCCAAAGATAATACGCTCGACGGCGTCATCGATGTCGGTGTCGTGATCCACGACCACCGCGGCGTTGCCCCCCAGTTCCAGTACTACCTTTTTGCGCCCGGAGCGGGCCTTGAGATCCCAGCCCACATCCGGGGAGCCGGTGAACGACAACAGCTTGAGGCGGTCGTCCACGGTGAACAGGTCGGCACCGTCGCGGGAACAGGGCAGGATCGAGAAGGCCCCGCGGGGCAGGTCCGTCTCGGCCAGCACCTCACCCATGATCAAAGCCCCCAACGGCGTACGCGACGCCGGCTTCATCACGAAGGGGCAGCCCACCGCCAGGGCCGGCGCCACCTTGTGGGCCGCCAGGTTCAGGGGGAAATTGAACGGTGAGATAAACGAGCAGGGGCCGATCGGCACCCGCTTCCACATACCGCGATAGCCGCGGGCACGGGGGGAAATATCGAGGGTCTGCAGCTCACCCTTGAGACGGGTGGCCTCCTCCGCGGCGATGCGGAAGGTATCGATCAGCCGCGACACCTCACCCCGGGCGTCCTTGATGGGTTTGCCCGCCTCGATGCAGAGGGCAATAGCCAGTTCCTCCGCCCGCTCACGAAACCGGCTGACACAGTGGTTCAACACATCCTGTCGCTCATAGGCCGCCATGCGCGCCATGGGTTCCGCAGCCTCCACCGCCGCGGCGATACCGCTGTCGATAGCGGCGGCATCCGCCAGCGCCACGCGCGTCGCCACCTCGCCGGAAAACTTGTCGGTCACGGCCAGGTCGGTGTTGGGCATCTGGGCCTCATTGGCCAGATAGTAGGGGTAGCTTGATTGCAATACGCTCATGGCGAGTTCTCTGCCTCCTCAGCAGGGTGATGACGACAGGGAGCCCCCAGGTGGCGCGCAGTTGCACACAAAGCCGGGAGAACCTCTGACGTACCCACAACGGTCCTTCGAAGTGTAGACCCTCTATGACAGCCTAGACCGTTCTCGGCAGCGCGGCAGATTTTTGTCGGTGACCGCCCCGGCGCGGGCGGGTAAGCGGGGGCTTCACACCAGGTGCTTGTTGAAAAATGCCAGCGTACGCTGCCACGCCAGGTTGGCGTTCTCCTCGTCGTAGCGGCCTGTGGAATCATTGTGGAAGCCGTGATTGGCGCCGGGGTACAGGTGCATGGTGTAGTCCACCCCCGCCGCCTTAAGGTCGGTCTCGTACTCTGGCCAGGTCGCATTGACCCGCTCGTCCAGCTCCGCCAGCTGGATCAGCAGGGGCGCGCTGATGTTGTTGCGGATCGATCTTTCCGCCGGCGTGCCGTAAAAGGGGACCCCGGCGTCCAGCAGGTCGGGCGCCGCGGCGGCCAGCATATTGACCACGTAGCCACCGAAGCAGAATCCCACGGCACCGAGTTTGCCGTTGCTCAGTGCATGGGATTTCAGGAAGGCGGCAGCGGCGATGAAATCCTGCTCCAGTTTCGCCCGGTCCATCGAGCGCTGCAGGGCCCGGCCGTCATCATCGTTGCCCGGGTAACCACCGAGGGGATAGAGGCCGTCCGGCGCAAAGGCGACAAAACCGGCCTTGGCCAGGCGCCGGGCAACGTCCTTCACATAGGGGTTCAGGCCGCGGTTTTCATGCACGACCAGCACCGCGGGTGCGCGCTCGCCCATGGCGGTGGGCACCACAAGGTAGCCCCGGCCCTCGCCATGCCCCCCGGAAGAGGGAAACACGGCGTAGGAGGCTTTGATGTCCGGATCATTGAAGGACACCTGCTCGGCAGCCGCGTAATTGGGCGTGAGAGCCGGCAGGAGCATGCCCATGGTCAGGGAAGCGGTGGCCAGGGAAGACAGGCGGGCCAGAAACGTCCGCCGATCGATCAGGCCGTGGGCGTATTCGTCATACCAGTCGAAGGCCTCCTGGGGAATGGGAGGATGCTGCGTCGTGACCCCGGAATCCGAATTCGCCATCGTGACCTCGTAACAGGGAAGTGTATCGACAGTGGTGCCCGCCCTACTGGCGGCCCGCTCAGGCCGCCTTGGACAGGGCGCTTTCCAGCTCCTCGTGCAGGGCCAGGTACTGCTGGGTCAGCTTGTGGCTGGGCGCCAGGTCCACCAGCGGGCGGTGCTCGCGATGGGATTCGCGCATTTTCACCGAGCTGTTGAGGTAGGTATCCAGCACCGGGTAGCCCTCCTCTTCCAGTTCGGCCACCAGTTCGCCCGGCAAACGCGCCTGGCTGTTGAACTGGTTGATCACGATACCCTCAACCTCCAGTTCCGGGTTGTGGTCCTCCTGCAGCTCGGCGATGTTTTCCATCAGGGCGTACAGGCTCTGGCGGGCAAAGCTGTCGCAGTCGAAGGGCACCAGCACGGAATCCGCGGCAATCAGTGCGGACTTGGAGTAAAAGTTGAAGTTGGGCGGGGTATCGATGTAGATGCGGTCGTACTCCTCGTCGAGCTTGTCGAGGGCGTCGCGCAATTTGTAGATCTTGTAGCGGGACTCCAGCTCCTTCTCCATCTGGGTGAGGACCGGGCTGGAGGGCATCAGGTAGAGGTTGTCCCAGGGGGTTTCCCAAACGAAAGAGTCCGGGTTGTTGCGCATCTTGCGCGGCCCCACGGTCTGCTTGAACAGGCCGGCCACACCCTGGGCCTCGGCGGGAAAGGCCTCGGCGTCGATTTCACCCACCAGGTAGTGGGTGGTATTGCCCTGGACATCCAGGTCCAGCACCAGGGTGCGCAGGCCGTGACGGGCGGAGATAGCGGCGAGGTTACAGGTGATGCTGGTCTTGCCAACACCGCCTTTCTGGTTGAATACAACACGTCTCATGGGCACAGATAACCACGTTAATTCACAAGGGGAGAAGAGCTTTGAGTGTAATCAAAGCCGTGTGGCAATGTAAGCGCCACAAGGCCATGAGGCCCCAAAAGGGGGCCTTCGATTCAGGCAGCCCAGACCTTCTCGTACAGGGCGACGATGTCTTCCGCCCCGGGCTGGCGCGGGTTATTGGCCGGGGAGCCCGAGGCCAGAGCCTGCTCCGCCATCAGCGGCAGCAGGGACTGCCAGCGCCCGGCATCGATGCCCCAGGCCGCCGGTCCGGGCACCTCCAGGTCGGCGTTCAGCTGGCGCAGGCCGGTAATCAGTTTCTCCAGGGCCAGCTCATCGCTGTCCCCCGCCGCCGCCATATCCATCACCCGGGCGCAATGGGCGTAGCGCGCCGGCGCACCGGACACGGACCAGGCCGTCACTTCCGGCAATAACATGGCATTGGACAGGCCGTGGGGCACGTGGAAGTGGGCGCCCACGGGGCGGCTCATGCCGTGAATCAGGGTCACCGAGGCATTGGCAAAGGCCATCCCGCCCTGGGTGGCCGCCAGCATCATGGCTTCCCGGGCGGCCCGGTTGTCGGGCTCGTCGCAGGCAGTGCGGATGGTGCGGGCGATGGTCGCCATGGCGGATAGCGCCACCCCGTCGGTGAAGGGATTGGCCTTGCGGCTGACGTAAGCCTCCAGAGCGTGGCACAGGCTGTCCAGGCCGGTATCCGCTGTCAGGCGCCGGGGCATGGACAGGGTCAGCTCGAAGTCCACCAGCGCCGCCTCGGGCACCATGCCCAGCCCCATGCAGAGCATTTTTTCCTCGGTATCGGTGTCGGTAATCACCGCCGCCCGGGTGACCTCGGAGCCAGTACCCGCGGTGGTGGGTATGGCAATCATGGGCACCGCGCTGTGTACCGCCGCCGGCACCTTGTAGTCCCGCATCTGGCCGCCGTGCCGGGCCAGCACAGCCACGGCCTTGGCGGTGTCCAGGGAGCTGCCCCCGCCCAGGGCCACCAGGCAGTCGTAATCCCCGGCCTGCCATTCAGCCAGGGCCGCCGCGACACTGTCGGTGGTCGGGTCGGGGACGCACTCGCCGAACAGCCCCCAGGGTATGCCCGCCGCTGCCAGCGGCGACGTCATGCGCTCGGCAAACCCCTGCTGCACCATGAAGGGGTCGGTGATCAGCAGCGGGCGGGCGTAGCCGAGTTCACCCAGCACCGCCACCAGCTCGGAGCTGGCGCCGGCGCCAATGCGCAGGATGCGCGGCAGTGTGATGCTGGCAGACATAAGGAACCTCCCGACTCAATCCTTCACCGCGATCAGGTGCACTTCAAACACCAGCGCAGTATTGGGCGGAATGGTACCGCCAGCGCCCTGTTCACCATAGGCCAGTTCCGGCGGGCAGGCGATGCGCCACTTGTCCCCCACCGACATCAACTGCAGGGCTTCCGTCCAGCCGGAAATCACCTGGTTGACACCGAATTCGGCGGGTTCACCGCGGTCCACCGAGCTGTCGAATACCGTGCCATCGACGAAGGTGCCGTGGTAATGCACGGTGACCTGGTCTGTGGGCCCCGGTGAGGTACCGCCGCGCCCAGCCTCGAGGACTTCGTACTGCAGCCCGCTGGCGGTGGTGGATACTTCCTCACGCGCCGCATTGGCGTCCAGGAACTGCCGGGCGAGCTCGCTGCGTTTTTCCGCCAGCGCCGCGGCGGCGGCCTGCTGCTTGTCCTGGATAGCCTGGTAACTGAGGTTGAGTTCGGCGTCCGAGAGCAGGGCCTGCTGCTCATTGAACCAGTGTTGCATGCCCGCCATGACCGCGGCCAGGTCCAGGCCCTCGAACTGGTTGCGGCGCAGCTGGTCGCCAAACTGGAGACCGAAGCCGTAGCTGACTTTCTGTTCGTCGGTGGCCAATTCCACCTCGGGTTGTAATGCCATGAAATTTATCCGCTATGCTGGGTGGGTGGATTGCGTGACGTGCCGAGAGCCGGCACCTTACCACATTTGCCGCACATCACGAGGGCCGGGAGCCCACCCCGGAGGAGGTCGCCCACTTGCTCGAGCATGGCGGGTTCCAGGGTCTGGAATCGGGGTCGGGATTGGAGCGAGTGGCTCGGGAGTCAGCGCGTCGCAACCGGCCTGAGGGTATAGCTGGCGCCGGTCATCTCGGCGTGCCAGACCTCAAAGGTATCGGTTTCCAGATCCCGGTATGCCTGTTCGATGGCATCGTTTACCTCGGGATAGGCCACCTGGTCCCAGGGGCATTCCTCCCGCGAAAAGAAGCCGCAGTCGAGGGATTCGGCCCCGGCGAGGCTGAAATCGGTGTCCACCGTGGCCCGAAAACCCACATAGATCTGGTTGATGAAGGTCAGGGTGCCGGTCATGTACAACTGCAGGTTGTCCGGCGCCAGCACCACCCCGGTTTCTTCGCGTAGCTCCCGGGCCGCTCCCTCCGCCAGCCCCTCGCCGCCTTCGAGGTAGCCGCCCGGTATGGCCCACAAGCCTGCCTTGGGTGGCAGCGCCCGGCGAATCCATAGCAGGCGCGGGCCGCTGGCCACGAAGCAGGTCACTACAATCATGGGGGACTCATAGCGGGGGGCATGGCAGGCCGGGCACCAGCCGTGGTTGCGCCGCTGCCCGGCCACCACATGAGGTACCAGCGGGCCACCGCACTCAGGGCAGAATTGCATGCTCATCGACCGCCCTCCCTCGCTCTGGGCCAGTGCCTTGGCGTCAGTGCCGACGTTAGCACTTTGGGCCTCCCGGCGCATTGTGGGATAAGCTGTGCCCACCGATCCACAAGGAAACGACTGCCATGGCAAACCAGACACCGCATGTGCAGCTACTGCTCACCGGCAACGAGATCATGAGCGGCGACACGGTGGACTCCAACTCGGCCCTGATTGCACGGCGATTGGGCGAGCTCGGTGTCCCGGTACTGCGCAAGGTCACGGTGGGTGACGACCGCAACCTGCTGATACGGGAGCTGGCGGCCATGGCAGAAGTCGCGGACCTGGTCATCGTCAACGGTGGACTGGGCCCCACGGTGGACGATCTCACGGCGGAAGTTGTCGCCGCCGTGGCCGGGGTACCGCTGGCGGAGCACCCGGGGGCCATCGCCCACCTTGAAGCCTGGTGCGCCCGCCGCAACCTGCCCCTCAATGCCGCCAACCGCAAACAGGCCATGCTGCCCGCGGGCTGTGCCCTGCTGGACAACCCGGTCGGCAGCGCCGTCGGGTTTGACGTCAGTGTGGGCAGCTGCCGGATTCTTTCCACCCCCGGCGTGCCCGGTGAACTGGCGAAGATGCTGGATATCATCGTGGCCGACCTCGGCAGGCGGCTGGAGCGCGCCAGCGAGCACAGTGTACTGCGCCTGCAGACTTTCGGGCTGGGGGAGTCCTCCGCCCAGCAGCTCATCGCCGACGCCTGCCCGGACTGGCCGGCCGAGGTGGAACTGGGCTTCCGCGCCGGCGCGCCACAGATGGAAATCAAGCTCAGCGTCGACAGTGCGGCAGCACTACCGGCCCGCGACCTCTGCCGGGCGCAGCTGGAATCCCTGTTTGGCGATCACATTATCGGTGAAGGCGACACCCAGCTGGCGGAAGCGGTGCTGGACCTGCTGCGGGCCCGGGGCAAGACCCTGACCACCGCCGAATCCTGCACCGGCGGGCTGGTGGCCAGCATGCTCACCCGC
Organism: Parahaliea maris; assembly: GCF_008064665.1. GTDB lineage: Bacteria > Pseudomonadota > Gammaproteobacteria > Pseudomonadales > Halieaceae > Parahaliea > Parahaliea maris. The sequence goes on from NZ_VRZA01000011.1 coordinate 58,556, forward strand.
ATCGCCGGCTCCTCGGACGCCTTTCACGCCGGCTTTGTAACCTATGCCAACGACATCAAGAGCGCGGTGCTGGGAGTGGATGAGCAGACCCTGCAGGAACACGGCGCGGTCAGCGAACCGGTCGTGCGGCAAATGGCGGAGGGGGCGCTGGCGCGCGCCAGTGCCGACTACGTCATCGCCGTGAGCGGTATCGCCGGCCCCACCGGCGGCACCCCGGACAAGCCGGTGGGCACCGTGTGGCTGGCGTGGGGGGAGCGCGACGCCATTGAAACCCTGCAGCTGTGCTGGCCGGTGGAGCGAACCCTGTTCCAGACCATGCTCGCCGCCGCCGGCCTGGACATGATCCGTCGCCGCCTGCTCGGGCTGAACAGCCAGCCCCGTTACTTCGCCCAGCGCCGCGTGGGTTGAGGTGAGGCCGCGGCCAGGCTATTCGCTGTCGATCGGCGGTGTCGCATCACCGGCTTTTGGTACCCGGTGCCACACCAGTGAGTGAAAACGGGTGACTTCCCCCACCTGGTCCTTGCCACTCAGCACCAGGGTCTGGCCGTCGAGTTCGGCGTGGCGCAACTGCTCACTGCCCGGGAAGTTGGGGTTCATGCTCTGGGTCACGTAGTGGATGACATCCCCGTCCTGTACCCGGTAGCGCCCGGCGTAGTGAAAGTAGCTGGCATAGGCCTCGGCCTTGAGGGCGTCGGGCAAGGTGCGGGGACTCTGCCCCGCCGGCAGCAGCGCGCGCTCCGGCAGGCACACCGAGGCACTCATCCAGCCGTCGTCGGTATACAGCAGCAGGCCCTGGGGATCCTCACCAAAGGGCATGCTCATCTCGTCGCGATCGGAATAACCGATGGTCCAGGATTCCAGTTGCCAGGTGCCGGTCAGGTCACTCGCTTGAATCATGGTGTTCTACCTCCAGGGATCAGGGTTGTAACTGTTCTATCTGCCAGCTGTCATCAGTCTGACGAGTGTAGCGGAAGCGGTCGTGGAGGCGATGGGCACCGCCCTGCCAGAACTCCACCCGCTCGGGTATCACACGGTAGCCACCCCAGAAGTCGGGCATGGGAATCTCCCCGCGGCCGAATTTGTCACGCATCTTCTGCACCTGGGCTTCCAGCAGCGCCCGCTTGGAAACGGGGCGGCTCTGCCGCGATGCCCAGGCTGCCAGCTGGCTCTCCCGCGGCCGGGTAAGGAAGTAGCGGGCGGATTCCGCGGCGCTCATTTTCTCGGCGCGGCCGCCGACAATGACCTGGCGGTCAAGCACGTTCCAGGGGAACAGCAGCGATACGCTGGGGTTGGCACTCATATCCCGCGCCTTGTTGCTGCCGAGATTGGTGTAAAACACGAAACCCGCGGTGGAGACCCCCTTCATCAACACAATGCGTTGCCATGGCAGCCCTCCCTCATCGATGGTGGCCAGCACCATCGCTGTCGGGTCCTCCAGCTCGCTGTCCACGGTCTGTTTCAGCCAGTGTTCGAACTGGCGGATGGGGCAGTCGTCGAGCATGTCGCGAGTGAGGCCGCCGGCCAGGTATTCGCGCCTGAAGTCCTCGTAACCCATTGGGCCTCCTGTTAGGCTTGCGGGGCAGTCATGGTAGGGGCGGCGCAATGGAAGGTAAAGTGGCACATGGCCTGCAGGCCCCGGTCATCGAGTGCGCCTCGCCGGCCCAGTTGGACATCCTCGTCGACACCCTGAGCGATGCCTTTGCACACGACCCCATCCTCAACTGGATCTTCCCCGACAGCAGCCTGTACCCCCACCTGTTCCGGGTCATTCTGACTGGCAGCGCCCTGCCCCGCGGCCTGGTGCAACTGGAACAGGACGGCCGGGGTGCCGCGCTGTGGCTGCCCCCGGATACCCCCTTCGAACTGGCCCCCGGTTTGCCGCTGCTACAGCTGGTATTGCGCAGCCTGTGGCGCATGGGCCCCGGCCCACTGCTGCGCCTGCGCCAGCAGGCCGGCCTGTTCGCCCGCCACAAACCGGCCGCCCCCCACTTTCACCTGCAATTTATCGGCTGCCGCCAGCGCAACCAGGGCCAGGGCGTGGGGGCGGCGCTACTGAAAGCCGGCTTGCAGGCCTGTGACAATCAGGGCATGCCGGCCTATCTGGAGTGTTCCAACGTCCGCAACCTGCCCCTGTATGAACGCCACGGCTTCGAGACACAGGCCGATGGCGTTCTGCCAGGGGGCGGGCCGCAGGTATGGTTCATGTGGCGGGAGGCGCGGGTCGACCACACGCGCTGACAGGTGGCGCCCGGCCCGGGTGTCTAGGGGCCGGGTGGAAAGCTCGCCAGGATCGAACGGGCGGCATCACGGCGCTCTTCATCACTGAGTTGATCGCCCGGGCTCAGGGTCAACCGCGTTTCGAGTTCGGCCCGCCACAGGGAACGCCCATCGCCCCGGTCGAGCACGTCCACCACCAGGGTGCCCGCCTGCCACGCGGGCATGCCGGGTGATCGCGTGGCCGGGCCACAGCGCCAGCAACTGTAAAGCGCCACCTGGTTGTAGGCGGCGTTGGCCTGGGGGTCGCTGCTGGCCAGGTGCCAGCTGAGCACGGCGTCGGCGTTATCGAAGTCTTCCACCACCGTAATCCCCTTCTCGACCACCGCCGCGGCCAGGGCAAGGGTGATGGCCTCGACCCGCTCGGGAGCCAGTCCGGCAGCGTGTGCCTCGGCGGGCGCCCGCAGCGCCAGGCGCCCCAGTTGGCTGAAGTCATAGTCGCCATTGAAATCGGTGCGCGGGACGAAAGACTGTGTCGCACAGGCGGCGACGGCCAATACCGCCACGGTCACTGCAGCGCGCCATCCAATTGCTGTCATTCACTCTTCCTTTGCTGGTGACCCGGCCGGGCCTGAATCCTGGTCGTGATCAGAGGTACTGGGATAAACGGGGGCACGCTGCATCACCGCGGGAATCTGGGGGAAGGGATAGAACTCCCCCCAGTCATCGCCCAAGTCCCGGTCGAGGCCGCGCCCACACACCTGGCGGTAGGCCACATCCATGGCGGCCTGCAGCCGGGCCTCGGCCCCCGGGTCCAGGATCGCCAGCGCTTCCATCAGCCCCTCAGCGCGCAGCCGCTCGCCCGGCGGCACATCCAGGCCGGCCTCCAGCTGCTCGAAGATGCTTTTCCAGCGACGCTCCAGCTCGGTCAGCAGCAATAACATGACAATTCCACGGGCTCCAAAACGCTCGCCAGTATGCGCTGTGGGGCAAAACAGTTAAAGTTCTGGATTGCCATCCATAGGGAGACTGCTGTGACCTCCGCGCTTCGTAAAACGCTATTTGTATTCACCTGCTTTACCCTCCTGCTCCAACCCCTCTCCTACGCACAACAGGCCGCCGACGCCCAGCTGCCGATTATCGACTACCGCAGCCGTTTCCTGCCGACGGTCGCCGAACGCGGCATGGTGGTGGGGCCGGAAACCCTGGCGGCGGAAATCGGCACGCAGATTCTGCAACAGGGCGGCAATGCGGTGGATGCGGCGGTGGCCACCGGCTTTGCCCTTGCAGTCACTTACCCCCGGGCCGGAAACCTGGGTGGCGGCGGCTTCATGCTGATCCACCTGGCCGATGAAGGTCGCGAGACACTCATCGACTACCGCGAAACCGCACCGGCAGCCGCCGGGCGCGACCTGTACCTGAACGAAGACGGCGAAGTCGACCGGATGCGCATGTACTTCAGCCACCAGTCCGCAGGCGTACCCGGCACGGTGGCAGGACTGCTCTACGCGCTGGAGAAATACGGCACCATGAGCCGCGAGGCGGTGTTGGCACCGGCCATTACGCTGGCAGAGAAAGGCCAGAAAGTCTCCTTCGCCCTCAACTTCGAAATCGGCTCCCGCGCCGACCGCTTGCGACAAAACCCGGAAGCGCTCCGCCTGTTTTTCCACGAGGACGGCAGCAGCTATGCCATTGGCGAAACCTGGAAGCAGCCCGATCTCGCCTGGACCCTGAAACAGATCGCGGCCCGTGGCAACGAAGGCTTCTACCAGGGCGAGGTAGCCGAACGCATCGTCGCCGAAATGGAACGCGGCGACGGCCTTATCAGCCTGCAGGACCTGGCCGGCTACCGCGCCGTGGAACGCGAGCCGGTACGCGGCACCTTCCACGAGTTCGAGGTGGTCTCCACTCCGCCACCCTCCTCCGGCGGTATCCATATCATCCAGATGCTTAACATTCTGGAGGGACTGCCGCTGGCCGAGGCAGGCCACAACAGCGCCGCTTACCTGCACTACCTGGCGGAGAGCATGAAGCGGGCCTACGCCGACCGCAGCCAGTACCTCGGCGACACCGATTTTGTCGATGTACCGCTGGCGTTACTCACCAGCAAGGACTACGCCGCCCGCCAGCGCGCGACCATCGACCCGGCGCACGCCACCCCCTCTGCCGAGATACGCCCGGGAGAGAAAATGAAGCCTGAGAGCAAGGACACCACGCACTACTCGATCGCCGATGCCGCCGGCAATGTGGTGAGCAACACCTACACCCTGAATTTCAGCTTCGGCTCGCACATCGCGGTGCCCGGCACCGGCATGCTGCTAAACAACGAGATGGCGGACTTTGCCGCGGCGCCGGGCGTTGCCAATGCCTACGGGCTGGTGGAAGGTGAGTCCAACAAGATCGAGGGCGGCAAGCGCCCCCTGTCATCCATGAGCCCGACCCTGGTGCTGCGGGACGGCAAGCCCTGGCTCGCCACCGGCAGCCCCGGCGGCAGTGTCATCATTACCACGGTACTGCAAACGATTCTCAATGCGATGGTGTTCGACATGAATATCGCCGCAGCAGCGGCCGGCGCCAGAGTGCACCACCAGTGGCTGCCGGATACTTTGCGGGTGGAACAGGGGATAAGCCCGGACACTATCCGATTGCTGGAAGGCATGGGGCACCAGGTGGAAATCGGTGACCGGACGCTGGGGCGAACCCAGTCCATTCTGCTGCAGAATGGGTACCTGTACGGTGCCACTGATACGCGGCGGCCGGGGGGGCATGTGGCGGGGTATTAAACTCCGGTCGTACGCTAAAAATTCTCGCAGATCGAAAGGAGTCTGGAGCGACAGGTGCTCTGAACCCGCGCGCACGGAGCCCGGGGCCCTTCCGGGACACGCCGTGAACCCGTCCATGGGGGCTCCTCAGCGGCCATCCGGGCCGCTGAAGGTCCCGGAAGGGCCCCGCGCACCGCACACGCTCCCTCAGCAGTAGTTCCCGTCCCACCACTACGCATCCTGCTTCATCAAATTCCGCTCTAAACCAGGGAGTGAGCTGGGGGTGTACCTCTCCGGACCTTCTGCGGCCATGGATGGTCTGGGCCGCATCCGGACTGAGGAGCGAGACATGGATGTCATGCTTTATAGCGTGTCCGGAGAGGTACACCCCCAGATCGCGACCGGCCTACGAAGTCCACCAGGTCAAAAGCGCATTCTGGAATTCTGTTGAATCGCTGCACCCAAGTATCAGGCTACTTCGGCAGCCGCACCTTCGCCGTCTGCCGCGACAGGGCTACCAGCGTACCCTCGCTGTCCCAGTATTCACCGTCTTCCTCCACCACGCCGTCGGTGAGAAAACGCGAACTGAGCCTGGCCATCAACGGCCCCGGCGCCGGGTGCGCACGGACCTGTACCGTCAGTTCTACCGTGGGCACCCAGCCCACCAGTCCGACCAGGTCGAAGGCCGGTGGAGGGAAGGCGTCGGCGAACATCAGGAGGCTGATCGGGTCGGGGTCGACACCGTCGATATGGGCGAGCCAGCCGCCAAATACACCGCCACCGCTGGGCTCCCGTGTCACGTAGAGCTCGCCTCCCTCCACCAGACGCAGATCCACCCGCTGGCGGAACTCCAGTTTGGGCCCGCCAATCGAGCTGCAATCCTCAAAGGGCGGGTAGGCCGGCGGTGGGGTTTCATTCCAGTTGGGGCCATCCAGGCGCTCCAGGGCCGTGTAGGCGGCGGTAACCACCACCTTCAACTGGCCTTCCTGGTAGAGACGGGCGCTGGCGTGGCTGGTGTTGCCGCCCTTGCGCAACACTTCCACTTCGCAATCGACGGGCCCAAGAACGGTGGGCGCGAGGTAGAACGCGTTGACCGCCAGGGGGTCCTTGTGGGGCAGGGCCTGGGACAGGGCCTGTCCTGCCAGCGCCAGCACATAGCCGCCGTTGGGGACCGCGCCAATCCGCCAACCCTCCTGGATTTCGCCGCGCCAGAGGTTCTCTCCCACCGGCGCCATCGCGGTTTCACGTTCGAAGTAGCCCACCTGCCCTGCCCCAATTGCCAAAAAAGCCAATCAGTCTAGCAGGAGAGGTACTGTTTTTGTGTACGTCTCGATACAGTGTATATACTGGTATACAGGCCCGACGATGGATACGTGCCGTGGATAATACGCTGCTCTCCCCACCCGGCGCTGCCGGAGGGTATTCGCGCCGCCTGCTCCTGGCAGCATGGCTGGCTTTTACCTGTAGCTGGACGGACGCTATTTACGCGTCGGACTCACCGCCAGAGTCCCCACCCGACGACCTCGCTGAAGCGGCTCCCGAAGTCGCCTCCGATGCGGATCCCAACTCGCCCGCCGGCGCAGATGCCGGGGTCGCACCACCCCCTGCGGTGGCGACCGTACCCAATGCCCCCATCAGTTCGCTGGAAGAGCTGACCCGCGAGCAGGACAGGCTCGACATCCAGTCCTACCGTAACGTCATCGCCGACATCGAACACAGCGAAGGCGCCTACAGTTCCAATGTGTCAGAACACCTGCTCAGCCTGGGCAGTGCACTGCAGCAAGCCGGTCGCCACGCGGAGGCCATCGACGTGTTCAAGCGCGGCGTTCACCTGTCGCGCATCAACGACGGTCTCTATGGCGCAGAGCAGATCCCCCTGCTGCAGTCGGAGATTCGCAGCCACCTGGCCCTGGGCGAGTTCGCCGCAGCCGACGAGCGCCAGGTCTACCTCTACCGTGTGCAATTGCGCAGTTTGTCGAGCGGGCCGAGACGGGCCAACGCCCTGATGCAGCAGGCCAGCTGGCAGCAACAGGCCTACGAGCTACGCCTTGGCGAACACGGCTTCAACCGCCTGATGAACATGTGGGACCTGTATCGCCTGGCCCTCAACGACATCATCAAGCTCGAAGGCGACACCTCGCCCTCCCTGCTGTCCCCGCTGTACGGCATGTTGCGCTCCCAGTACCTGATCTCCGATTACCAGAGTGAGAGCAACTCCGGCTTCGGCTCCGAGTACGATTTTGCCGAGCGCCAGGGCCAGAGCCGGTTCAATGCCTACCGGGCCCAGAGCTACAAGAAAGGGCTGTCCGTCATTCGCGCCATACAGGACATCGAAATCCAGAACGAGCCCGACAACCACGTCGCGGCCGCCAACAGCTATCTGCGCCTGGGCGACTGGATGATGTGGCATGGCGAGGACGACGAGGCCATGGAAAACTATCAGCTCGCATTGACGGAACTTGCGGCCAGCAATGATGCCCAAGTACTCGAACACCAGATATTCGGTGCGCCCGTGGCCCTGCCCGCCCTGGAAGGTGTGGAGAGTCTGCCGCCCACCGTGCCGCAGGACCAGGGCAACGCTCTGCTTGAGTTCACCGTGACTGCCAGCGGTCGCCTGGTAGACCTCGACCGGCTCGATGACTTTGAGGAGAACGAGGCCAAGGTGAACCGACTCATGCGTCGCCTGCGTAAGACCCAGTTCCGGCCGCGCTTTGAGGAGGGCAAACCGGTGGATACGGAAAAAGTTGTGTGGGCCTATGACAGCAACAACTGGTAAGACCATTGGCCAGTTCCGTACGGCCGCCCTCTCGGCGGCCGTGCTTTCGTCGTGCCTGTTTCTGGCCGGGTGCCCCAGTTCCAGCAATCCGACCATGCCCCAGCCGCCGTCGATGCCGAGTTCAAGCTCATCCTCGAGTTCTTCCAGTTCCTCCAGCTCATCGAGTTCCTCCAGTTCGTCGAGTTCATCCAGCTCTTCCAGTTCGAGCTCCTCATCGAGTTCGTCATCACCATCCAGCTCCAGTTCGTCTTCACCGGGCGGAGCGTCCTCCCCGCCATCGGGCAGCAGCTCCTCCCCAGCGGGAGCCAGTTCGCCGGCCGGCAGCAGTGGGTCCAGCGCGTCCAATGGCGGCAGCCAGTCCCCCGCCGGCAGCAGCGGTGCTGAATTCCCGGGGGAGATGCCCGGCCAGGGCAGCGACGGTGAAGCGACCGCCAGCGCAGGAGAGTCCGGCAGCAGCGAGACCGGGGAGGGGCAGGATGCCGGCGAGCCTGGCTTTGGTACCGGAGAAGGCGGCGGACAGGCCCTTCCGGACCTGCGCGACGAACCCGTCGTCCAGTCCAGCATGCCGAGCATGGAACAGGTCATGGCCGAGGCCGCGGCCCAGGCGGGGGGTGGAGGTGCCGCAGGCGGACAGAATGAAGGTCAGCAAGGTAGCCAGGGTGGTTCACAGGGCGGTGGTAGCCAGGCCGGCATGCCAGATGGCGGTGCTCCCGAAGGCGGTACCCCTGCAGGCGGTATGGGTGGCATGGGTGGTACCGGCCCGCTGACACCGGCCGAGCAGGTGGCGATACTCGACGCCCGCCTGGAAGAAGGCACCGGTGAATTCGATGCCATGATTCTGGAAGAACAGGCGGCGCAACGCCGCGCCCAACGCGACAATCCTGCGCCGGAGCCGGCCCAGAGCAATGAACCTGCAGGCGGTGGCGGCAACAGCCCCTACGGTAGCGATATCGCCGACGCCGGCGGTTCCAGCACCGGTGGCGGCATGGGCGGCGCCTCTCGCGGCGGCGGCCAGATGCCGCAAAATACCGCCAAGTACCCGCCACCGGCGGACATTCCCAGCGGCGATGACGACGATGTCGTTGCCCGCCAGTTGCGCGAGGCCGCCATGCGCGAGCCCGACCCCGCAGTGCGCGAGAAGCTGTGGGACGAATACCGCAAGTACAAGGGCATCTCTCCGTGACCCATGCCCTGAGGAGCCTCGGCCTGCTGCTGGCGGCTGCCGCCCTGGCGGGCTGTGTCAGCCAGACGGTCAAAAGCACCTCGGTACCACCACTGGCCACCACCGCAGAACCGATTCCTGAGGAACTCCTGCTCGATGTGGGCATCGCCATTTTCGACCCGGGCCTCGAACAGTACGAAGAGGACGAGCAGGTCTACCCGGAAGTACGCAAGGCCGAGGCCCGCTACATGCCCCGCCTGTTATCAGAGGCCATGCAGAACAGCGGCGCCTGGGGCGCGGTGCGTGTGGTACCCAGTGCCGCCCAGATCACCGACCTGCGGGTAGAAGGCAAGATACTCAAATCCGACGGTGAAGAGTTGCAACTGCACATCACCGCGAAGGATTCACGCAACCGCGAGTGGCTCGACAAAACCTATTCCGGGCACGCCAGCCGCTATGCCTATGACAGCGCCACCCGCGTCAGCTACGACCCGTTCCAGGCGGTGTACCACACCATAGCCAACGACCTGCTGCAGCACATGGAAACCCTCCAGCTGGCCGAACTCGAACATGTCCGGGTGGTCACCGAATTGCGCTTTGCCCGAACGTTTTCGCCAGACGCCTTTGGCGATTACCTCGAGGAAACCAGCAAGGGTTACTACAAGGTGTTGCGCCTGCCGGCCCACAATGACCCGATGCTGGAGCGCATTCACAGCATTCGTGAACGCGACAATATGTTTGTCGACACCATGCAGGCCTACTACGGCAGTTTTACCGGACAAATGGAGGCCCCCTACCAGGAGTGGCGCAAATTGAGCTATGAGGAGGCCATCGCCCTGCAGGAGCTCAAAGAGGAGAGCACCCGCAGGCTGATTGCCGGCGGTGTAGCCGTGCTGGCAGGTATTGCCGCCGCGGGTAGCAGCGAGGGTTCCAGCCGGGCCGCAGGCAATGTCGCCATTATCGGTGGCGGCTACCTGCTCAAGAGCGGGCTGGAAAAACGCAATGAAGCGCAGATTCACGTTGAAGCCCTGGAAGAACTGGGCATGTCGCTGGAGGCTGAAATCACGCCACAGGTGATCGAACTGGAAGATCGCACTATCATGCTTAGTGGCAACGTGGAGGACCAGTACGCCCAGTGGCGCGAAATCCTCGCGGATATCTACCGCGCGGAAATGGGAGAACTGGCCCTGCCCGAAGCCGCCCATTCGCAGGCCGCTCGTACTGAATCACCCTGAGCAGGCCCCGGCCCCAGGAATAGCACAGGCGGTACCAACCAGGCATGTCTCCAAACCAGGATCAACTCACACCGACCCCCTTCGAGCCGGCGGCCCGGCAATCCAGTACAAGCAGCGCCCCCCCGGCAAGCGCTTCGGGCAGCCCCCGCTGGGTTGTACCCGCGCTGCTTGCGCTGGTCGCGGTCGCGCTGGGCGTGGTTTTCCTGTTACCTCAACCCTCGCCAGACCCTGTACAACCTCTGCCCGACACCGCCGGCGAACCCGCCACACAGGCCGCTCCCCGCGCCACCAACAGAGACACCAAAGCTCCGCCTGAAAGCAGCCCCTGGGCCGACGCCCAGCAGGCCGAACTGCGCAAGGAGGCCCAGGACGCCCTGGCGGAGTTGCTGGAATTGCAACGGGAGCTCGAGGACCAGGGCGCCGAGCAGTGGGCGGCTGAGGAATTTGCCGCGGCAATTGCCCTGGCTGCTGACGGTGATGCCCTCTACCGCGAACGCGAGTACGTTGCCGCAGGACAGCAGTACCAGGCCGCTCTGGAGGGCCTGCAGGCCATCGCCGACAGTGTCCCCGAACGTCTCGCCAGCCAGCTCGAGCAGGCCCGCCTGGCCATCGAGGCGGGTGCCATCGAAGCCGTCGGCCAGCACCTCGAACAGGCCGCGCTACTGGGCCCCGACAGCGCGGATCTGGCCGCCCTGCAAGCCCGGGCAGAGCGCCTCCCTGAACTCCTTGCAGAAATGGATGGCGCCGCCAGCGCGGAGGCCAGCGGCGACCTTGCCGCAGCAGAGGCCGGCCTGGAACAGGCCACGAAGATCGACCCCGAGCACCAGCGAGCCGCCGCCGAGCTGGCGCGAGTAAAAGAGCTGCACATCGCCCAGCGCTTCAATCGCGCCATGAGCGAGGGCTATGCCGCCCTCGACGAGGGCCGTTACAGTGCCGCCCGCGAGGCCTTCAAAAAGGCCCGCGGGCTGCGTCCGAATGCGGCGGAAGTCGACAGCGCCCTGGCGGAACTGCAGAGCACGGAGACTGCTGCTCGCCTCGCCGGCCTGCGCCGCCAGGGCGAGCAACTGGAGTCCGCCGAGGACTGGAAAGCCGCCGCCGACAGCTACCAGAAGGCGCTGGCCATTGACGCCAGCGTGGTCTATGCCCAGGAAGGGCTGGCCCGGGCGCAACCGCGTGCCGAGCTGCAGACCCAGTTGGAAGAGATCACCGACAAACCCGAGCGCCTGTCAGACCCCAGTGTAGCCAGGGCGACGACTCAACTACTGGAAAAAGCCCGGGCGATTCAGCCGCAGGGACCAGTACTGGCAGGTCAGATCGCTGAAATCGATAACCTGCTGGCCATCGCCAACCAGCCCATTGCCGTCACCCTGCGTTCAGACCAGCAGACCGCGGTTACCGTCTACAAGGTGGCGCGGCTGGGCCAGTTCAGTGAACGCCAGCTGGAACTGCGGCCGGGCACCTATACCGCGGTCGGTACCCGCAACGGCTATCGCGACGTGCGGCGTACCTTTACCATCAGTCCGGATACTCCACCGGAAACGGTCCTGATAGCCTGTACGGAACCCATCTGAATGTCTGACACCAGCGGCGCCCGGGATGGCGCCATCACGCCGGCCGCGTTCGAACCCCTGACGCCCGGGGCAAAGGCTCCCGGGCCCCGCCGCCACCCGCTGCGCTGGGTGCTCATCGCGCTCGGTTTGCTGTTTGCACTGCTGATGGCCTTCCTGCTCACCGCGCGCTCGGTGCTGATTACCGTCACGCCCCAGAGCGATGCCAGCGTCGACGTGGGCGGCTTGCACCTGCCCTTTGGTGAACGGATTCTGATCCGCCCCGGCCATTACGATCTCTCGGTCACCGCACCCGGTTACTTCCCCTTGCAAACCAACCTCGAGGTCACCGATGAAGACAGTCAGGAAGTCCTGCTGACCCTGACACCCCTCCCCGGCCGTTTGCATTTTGTGAGTGAGCCCCCCGGCGCCAGGGTACTGCTGGACGGCGAGGAACTCGGACTGACACCGCTGGAGGATGTGGAAGTCGCCGCCGGACCCCACGACCTGACCCTGCAGGCGCCGCGCTACCAGCCCTGGGAGCAGGCCATCGAGGTTACCGGGCGCGAACAGCGCCAGCAGGTACAGGCACAGCTGTTGCCGGCCTGGGCCGAAGTCAGCATCACCAGCGAGCCGGTCGGAGCAACGGTGACGGTCGCCGGAGAACCCGCCGGCACCACCCCCGGGGTGGTCGAGATACTGCAAGGAGAACAGGAAATCGGCCTGCGCCTGCCGGGCTATGCCGACTGGACCAGCACCCTGGCAGTCACGGCGGGCGAGCCACAGGACCTCGGCAGCATCACGCTCATCCCCGCCGCCGGTATTCTGGCACTCTCCAGCAACCCTGCCGGAGCCAATGTCACCCTCGACGGCGAATACCAGGGACAGACTCCACTGACCCTGGAACTGGCGCCAGACAAGTCCCAGCGTATCCACCTGTCACGCCCGGGCTACCGGCGGCACAGTGAAACCATCACCCTCGCGGCAGGTGAAAGCACAGAGCGCGCCATTCGGCTGCAGGCACAGCTCGGGGAATTGCGCCTGGTGGTCAGCCCCGCCGAGGCCAGCGTCAAGATCAACGGCAGGGTCGTGGGCCAGGGCAGCCAGACCCTGAGCCTGCCCACCTTCGAACACCGGGTCGAGGTCAGCCTGCCCGGCTACGCGACCCTGTCGCGCCGGGTCACCCCGCGCATGGGTATCGAGCAGCAGCTGGACTTCGCCCTGCAGACCCAGCAGGCCGCCAAGCTCGCCAAACTGACGCCGGAGATCACCACGGCCCTGGGCCAGACCCTGAAACTCTTCACCCCGGGAGACTCGCCGCTGAGCGAATTCACCATGGGCGCCTCGCGCCGCGAGTCCGGCCGCCGTGCCAACGAGGTGCTGCGGCCGGTTGCCCTGCAACGCATGTTCTACCTGCAGACCACCGAGGTGACCAACGCCCAGTTCCGGCAGTTCCAGGCCAATCACAACTCGGGCCAGGTGGAAGGCAACAGCCTGAACCAGGAGCACCAGCCGGTCGTGGCCGTGAGCTGGCAGCAGGCTGCCCAGTTCTGCAACTGGCTGAGCCGCAAGGAGGGACTGGAGCCCTTCTACACTCAGCGCGAAGGCATCGTCACCGGCTTCAACCCGGACGCCCTCGGCTATCGCCTGCCGAGCGAGGCCGAGTGGGCCTGGGCCGCGCGCGCCGAAGGGGAAGCCCTGCTCAAATTCCCCTGGGGTGAAGACTTCCCCCCCACTGCGCCCGTTGAAAACTATGCCGATAACACGTCCGCCTACGTTACCGGCCGCATCCTCAATGGCTACACTGACGGCTACGTGGTCAGCGCCCCGGTGGCCTCGTTCAAACCCAACAGCAAGGGCCTGTATGATCTGGGCGGCAACGTCGCGGAGTGGGTGAACGACGTCTACACCATTCCCCAGGCCAACGGGTCTCTGGAAACTGATCCGCTCGGCGGCCAGAGCGGCGACAACTACGTGGTCAAGGGCGCCAGCTGGTCCCTCAGCAAACTGGCGGAACTGCGGCTGTCCTATCGCGATTATGGGCAAGCCGGACGCGATGACGTAGGATTCCGTATTGCACGTTACGCGGAGTAGAAGATGAAGTTACGCCCGGCACTGCTGCTGTTGATGCTGCTGGCTACAGGGCTTGCCGGCGCCCAGGACCCCGCAGACCCGAATACCCCGACTGACGCCAACACCCCGGCACAGGCCACCGCGAATGCGCCTCCTGCGCGACAGCAGGACGATTCCCCCTTCGATTACCAGGCATCGGAGCAGATTTCCGAGGATCTCTCGGTCTCCTTCCCGGTGGACATATAGGACCCGCACAGGACCGCGCATGAAAACCCGAATGTCATCCGAATTTATCTTCCAGATTTTCGCCCTGCTGATCGCGATCATCGTGGTGCACGCGGTGTATGTGGGTGCCATTCGCCCCGCCGCCGACGCCCAGATCCGCCAGGAAATGGCCCTGCAGGCGGCGGGTGAAGACTTCGTGCCGGAGCGCAGTTTTGCCGTGGTCATTCGCGATTTCGAACAGGAGGCCTGTTTTATCCTGCTGATCTGGGCCCTGGCCATCATGGCCTACAAGGGGCGCCGCACCGTGCAAGAACAACAGCTACTGGATCGGGCCCTGCTCGAGGTACCCGATGGCACCAGTGTGCTGCCGGAAGACGCCCGCGAATACAGCCGCGCCCTGGAAGCCCTGCCGGACAAGGAGCAGGATTTACTGCTGCCCCGCACCCTGCTCTCGGCCCTGCAGCGCTTCGCCACGACCGGCAGCATCCAGGCCGTGTCCGACACCATCAAGGAACAGTGCGAAATCGAATCAGACCGCCTCGACTCCGAGCTGTCGATGGTCCGGTACATCTCCTGGGCCATTCCCTCCATCGGGTTTATTGGTACCGTCCGCGGTATCGGTGACGCCCTGGGCCAGGCCTACAAAGCGGTAGAGGGGGATATCTCCGGCGTTACCGTGAGCCTCGGGGTGGCGTTTAACAGTACCTTTGTGGCGCTGGTACTCTCCATCATCATTATGTTCTGCCTGCACCAGCTGCAGCTGTCGCAGGAACGGCTGGTGCTGGATTGCCAGCGCTACGCCGACAAACGCCTGCTGCGTCACCTGGTGGCTCACTGATGAGTATCGCTGTTCTCGACATCAATGACGCCAACCTGCAACTGTGGCACGGCGACAAACACGTGCAGAGCCCCGGTTACGCCCTGCTGGTGGGCACTGAATACCGCTTCGGTGCGGCCGCCCGCGCCGCAGCCCGGCTGCGGCCACGGGATGTCTCCACACGCTACTGGGGACAACTGAACACCCAGCCCCTGCAGCCAGCCCTGGGCCCCGCCCGCCACAGTGCCGACCTGGTCCACGCGCACCTGCTGGACTTGCACAAGGCGGCCGGGGAACCCGCTGAAGTCCTGCTGGCGGTGCCAGGCAACCTGGAGCGGGAGCAGTTGTCTCTGCTGCTCGGCATCATCGAACAGTGCCCTTTCTCCGCCGTAGGACTGGTCAATCGCAGCGTGGCCCTGGCCCAGCCCGAAGCGGGCAACGGGCGCCTGTTTCACCTGGAGTTCCAGCTTCACCAGGCCCTGCTCAGCGAGTTCGAGGACAATGGCGGAGAGCGCCGCCTGCTGAGCAGCCAACCCCTTCCAGGATGCGGCATGCTGCCCCTGCAGGAGCGGCTGGTTGAGATCATTGCAAACCACTTCATCCGCCACACCCGTTTCGACCCACGGCGCAAGGCGGGCACCGAACAGGATCTGTACGATGCCCTGCCCTCAGCCCTTATCGCCCTGCGCCAGCGGGGCGAGGCCAGCCTGTCCATCGCCGGCTACAGCACAAGGATCCAGGCCGCGGCCTTGCTCGAGGCCGGCCAGCGCCTGTTCTCGCGAGTGAAGGAACTCACCCGCGGCAGCACTCCTCGCCTGCTGGCGGACCCCCTGGCCGGCCTGCTCCCGGGCGCCGAGTCGGAACTGCCCGGGCTGCACATACTGGAACCCGACCGACTGCCCAGGGTGACATCGGAACAACAGCCACACATCGTGCACCGGGACCAGCCCCTGTCGCTGGTCACTACCCTGCCCTGCGCCGAGGCATCTCCCGAGCCTCCGGCGCCCGAGCCCACCCCGGTCAATTTAAACGCCGCCCCCTCCCCGACTGTGGCACCTGCGGAGGGCCCCAGCCATCTGCTGCAGGGTTTCAGCGCCCGCCCCCTGCAAGCCGCAGGCACTCTCCTGGCCGAGGGCTGCGAACTGTATTACGAAAATGCGCAATGGCAGCTGCGAGGAACCGGCGCCACCGTCAACGGCCTGCCCTACCACCCGGGGCGCCCCCTGCACTGCGGTGACACCCTGGCGGTCGCCGGGCAACTGGTGGGCGTACTGATCGAGGTCGTGGACCCCTAGGGTCGGCGCAGACTGATGGCCAGGAAGAAACGCGGCTTTACCACCTTCAACCTGAGTTTCCTGGACATCATGTCCTGTGGCTTCGGCGCGGTGGTGTTGGTGTTCCTGATCATCGACCACTCCATCGAAGTCCAGTCAAAAGAACTGAACCAGGACCTGCTCTCCGAGGTCAATCTATTAGAGGAGGATATCGCCGACGGCGAGGAGGGCTTGGTGCGCCTGCGCAACACCCTGTCCGACATCGACCTGCAAATGGTGGAGGCCCAGGGCCGTGCCAGCCGCATCAACGAGCAGATCACCGAGTACGAAGCCCTGATCGAGGCGCTGCGGGCGGAGGGCTTTACCGAGCGCGAGGACATCGAGCAGCTCAAGGCCGAGATTCGCTCGCTGGAAGAGGAGGTGAAAAAACTGCAGGAGGCGGCGCGGGAAAACAGCGGCCGTAGCGCCCGGACCTATACCGGGGACGGCAATCGCCAGTATCTCACCGGCCTCAACCTGGGCGGCAAATACATCGTCCTGCTGGTGGACGTGTCCTCCAGCATGCTGGCGGATCGGCTGGTCAACATTATCCGCCTGCGCAATATGGATCCGGCGGTGCAGCGCAAGGCCGACAAGTGGAGCCGCACCCTCAATACCGTGGACTGGCTCACCGCCCAGCTACCCGCCAGCAGCTACTATCAGGTCATCACCTTCAATACCGCGACCAAGGCGGCTCTGGCGGGCACCGACGGCAAGTGGCTGGAGGTGGCCAACCAGCCACAACTGGAATCCGTGTCCACCGAATTGCGCAAACTCACCCCGTCCGGTGGCACCAGCCTGTTCAACGCCTTTTCCGAGCTGCGCAAGCTGTCTCCCGCACCGGACAATATTTTCCTGATCACCGACGGCCTACCCACCCGGGGGGCCAGCGCCCCCCGGGGCACCAAAGTGAGCGGCAAGGAGCGCCTGGAACTCTACCGCCAGGCCATTAAACAGCTGCCGCGCAATGTCCCGGTGAACATTATCCTGGCGCCGATGGAAGGCGACCCGATGGCCGCCTCCGAATTCTGGCAGCTGGCCCAGCTGACCAAGGGTTCCTTTATGAGCCCGTCGAAGGACTGGCCCTGATGGCGAAGCGACGCCCGCCAGAGGAGTTCTCCCTGTCCTTCCTGGACGTGATCTGCTGTGGTTTCGGCGCGGTGATCCTGTTGCTGATGATCACCAAGACCGTGCAGCCGCAGATTATCGAGGCCTCTACCGTCAACCTCGAAGGCAAGGTGGCTGAACTGCAGGAGCAGTTGTTCGAAATCCGTGGCGAAACCACCGTCCTCAACCGGGACCTCAATGCCAAACACGAGCAGCTCTCGGAGTACGAGGAAAAAATCGCCATTCTTCGCGGCCAACTGGCGAGCGCGCTATCCCGCTACGACAGCATACAGGTACAGGACAACAGCAATTCGGTGATCGCCGGAGAACTGGCCGATGCCCGCCAGACGCTCACCGCGGAAATGGAACGCCTGCTGGGCCGACAGCACCAGTCGAGCAACAACCTGATCGGTGGGATTCCGGTCGACAGCGAATACATCATCTTCATTATCGACACCTCCGGCTCCATGTTCTCCTACAGCTGGGACCGCATGCTGGCGGAACTGGAAGCCACCCTGAGCATTTACCCGGAAGTGAAGGGCATCCAGATCCTCAACGACATGGGCAACTACATGTTCAGCCGCTACCGCGGCCAGTGGATCCCCGACACCCCCGGCCGGCGCAAGGTCATCATGCAGAATTTGCGCAACTGGAACGTATTCAGTAACTCCAGCCCGGTAGAGGGGATTACCCAGGCCATCCGCACCTTTTACGACCCGGGCAAGAAAATCAGCATCTACGTGTTCGGCGACGAATTCACCGGCGAATCCATCGCCCAGGTGGTGCAGACGGTGGACAGGCTCAATAGCGAGAATGCCGAGGGCCGGCGCCGGGTGCGCATCCATGCCGTGGGCTTCCCGGTTCAATTCATCAGGCCGCCGCATCTGCAAACTACCGGCATTCGCTTTGCTACACTTATGCGTGAACTGACCTACCGTAATGGAGGCACCTTTGTCGGGCTCAATGATTTCAGGCCCTGAGGGTCGTCGTTTTACTCCCTGGCGCGCACTGCTGCTGGCGGTGTTTGCGTTGCTATCCGCCTGCGGACCCAGCGAGGTGGCAGTCCAGGGGCAGTTTCCCGCCCCCCTGATGCAAAAGCTCCCGCTTTCACTGGGGGTGTGGTACGACGAGGGGTTTCGCACCCACGAGTTTTTTGACGAGGCCAAGGGCCGCGCAGAGTCCGGATGGATTGTCAAAACCGGCGACGCCCAGGTGCAGATGTGGGACACCCTGTTACCGGGCATGTTCCGCGAACTCACCCACATGAAGGCCAAGCCGGAACCCGGCCAGATGAACCAGGCAGTGGATGCCGTGCTGATTCCCCACGTCGACGAACTGCAGTACGCCATTCCCACTCACACCAACGTGAAAGTCTACGAAATCTGGATGCGCTACCGCTTTGAACTGGTGTCTCCCGGCGGCAAGCCCCTGGCGGAGTGGACCATGACCGCCTACGGCAAAACGCCCACAGCCTTCCTGCAGAGCGATGAGGCGGCGGTCAACCTGGCGGCAGTGGTCGCCCTGCGCGACGCCGGCGCCAATTTCGCCACCAATTTCACCCGGGTACCCCAGGTCCAGGACTGGCTGGCCCAGCGCCGCAACACCGCGCCCCGGGTGGCCGGCAACCAGGAGGTTGAACCATGAGCATGATGCGCCGCGCCCTGTTGCTTGCCCCCCTGGTGTCGCTGCCATTGCTGACCGGCTGTGTGACCGCGACGGTGGACGAGATGGTCTTCAACGAGCCGGTGGAGGGCATCGGCGATGCCAGCGTGGTGATCCTGGGACGTCGACACGCCAGCGACTACGAAACCGAACCGGACTTCATCGAGTGCGTGGGCGATCACATTTCCTCCCGTGACAATTCGATCGAGGTGATCGATGAACTCGATTTCATCAACGCGCTCTACCCCTGGTTCGAGCCCCGCACTGCACCGCTCTACCCCGAGGACCTGGAGAAACTCCTGCAGCAACCGCCGGTGGCCCAGCGCCTGGCAGAGTTGCGCACCCAGTACATGATCTGGATCGATGGCAGCACCATCCGCACTGACTCCGCCGGCTCGATGACCTGCGGCATCGGCCCCGGCGGCGCCGGCTGCTTCGGCTTCGGCACCTGGGGCAATGACTCCGACTACGAGGCCACGATCTGGGACTTTACCAACCGGGCCGAGGTCGGCCGGATCAACGCCAGCGCCAGCGGCCAGTCCTACATGCCGGCCGTGGTGGTCCCCATTCCCATTATCGCCCCGGTCCAGGGAACCGCCTGTGACAGCGTGGGTGACCAGTTGCTGCAGTTCCTGTCCAGCGAGTACTAGAGGTAGCCCATCGTGAATCCCAGTCCCCTCCTGCGCAACTTTCTGCTGGGCTCCCTGGCGGCGCTTGCAGTGAGCGGGTGCGCCAGCAGTTCATCGTCCTCCGGGGGCGGCTCCGGCGTTGTAGTGACAGCCGGCGGCCGCGAAGTGAAGATCGAGGACGAAAGCGACGAACTCTACGCCAAGATGATGGAAGAAGGGGCCGCCTACGACGACCCGGAGCTGCAGGCCTACATCGAGCGCATCGGCCAGCGCCTTGTCGCCCACAGTGACCAACCCGACGGCGAGTTCATCTTCACCGTCATCGACAGCCCCGACATCAACGCCTTCGCCACCCCCGGCGGGTACATCTACATCAACCGGGGCCTGCTGGCCTACCTGGACAATGAGGCGGAGCTGGCGGGGGTCATATCCCACGAAATCGCCCATGTCACCGCCAACCACCACGGCCGGCAGAAATCCGGGCGAATCACCAACCAGGTCATTGCCACCACGGCCTATATCCTCACCGGCAGCGGCGACCTGGCGGATGCCTCCTCCATGTACGGACAGGAATTGCTCAGCGGTTTTGGCCGCGAGCATGAACTCGAGGCCGACGGCCTCGGCGCCGAGTACATGCACAAGGCGGGTTACGACGCCCAGGAGCTGCTGGAAGTGATTGGCGTGCTCAAGGACCAGGAGCAGTACCAGCGGGTCAAGGCGCGCTCTTCCGGCAAGCCCTCGGGCACTTACCACGGCCTTTACGCCACCCACCCTCGCAACGACCAGCGCCTGCAGACGGTGATTCGCACCGCGGGCGAACTGGACGAGGACGAGCGCTCGCCGGACCCCGTCATTCCAGGGGAATTCAAGCAGATGGTCGATGGCATGGTGTTCGGCCCCTCGATCCAGGGCCAGAAAGACGAGAACCGTTTTTACCACAACAAGCTGGCCTTCACCTTCGCCCATCCCCCGGGCTGGAGCGTGAGCACCGGCTCCTCGGCCATTGTCGCCAGCGCCCCCGATGGCGCAGCGAACCTCACCATTACCATCGCCCGCCGGGATGCCGCCAAAACCCCGGAACAGGCCCTGCGCGCAGGCGCCACAGGTGACCTGAGTGACGGCAAGGTGCTGGAGCAGGCCGGCCTGCAGGGTTACTCGGCGGTAGCGTCGGCGGGTGGTACCGCCAAGCGCCTGGCGGTGATTGACTACAAGGGACTGAACTACCAGTTCGAAGGGGCGGCGGGCGACTTTGCCGCCATGGACAAGACCCTGCTGGAAATCATCGAGAGCTTCCGCCCCCTGCTGGACCGGGAGCGGCGCAGTGGCACGCCGCTGTACGTGCGTTACGTCCAGGTGCCTCGGGGAGCCACCTACGCCAGTATCGCCAGCAGCATCAGGATTCCCGACGCCGAGGCCCAGTTACGGTTGCTGAACGGCCACTATCCGCGGGGAGAGCCGCGCACCGGAGACTGGATCAAAGTGATACAACCGGGGCCGAGCTAGCGATCCTGTACCAGAACCCAGGGGGCCGCGACCACAGCCCACAATTGAGCCCCTGACTCGTACCAGGCCAGGGCTTCGGCATCGCTGACCGGGGCGACCAGGTCAGCGCCGGTCCACTCCTCGAAGCGCTGCTTGTTGTCCATTCCCAACTGCACCGCAACCTCCACCAGATCGAGATCCGGGCTCACCCGTATCACGCTGCCGTGGGCGTAGTAGGTCTGGAGGTCGGTCCAGGGGATGCGTGCCGTCTGGGCGTGGTATTCGCGCCGCAGCAGGTCCTCGCGGCTGGTGTCGCCCGTGGAGGCCTCAGCCATAGCGGGAGTCCGCCACGAAGGGATTGCTGCGGCGCTCCTGGCCAAAGGTGGAGGTGGGACCGTGCCCGGGGATAAAGGTAATGTCGTCTCCGAGGGGGAACAGCTTGTCGCGAATAGCGCTGACCAGTTCCTCGTGATTGCCGCGGGGAAAGTCGGTGCGGCCGATGGAGCCCTGGAACAGGACATCCCCCACCCAGGCCAGGCGCTGGCCCTCGTGCAGGAACACGACGTGCCCCGGCGTGTGCCCGGGGCAGTGATATACCTGCAGTGTCTGCTCGCCCACCGTCACTGTGTCGCCATCTTCCAGCCAGCGATCGGGCACAAAGGCGTCCGCATGGGGAAAGCCGGACATCTTGCACCACTCCGGCAGTTTGGCGATCCAGAAGTCGTCTTCCTTCTGGGGGCCCTCGATGGGTACCTCGAGTTGCTGGCGTAACACGTCGGAAGCCGCACAGTGGTCCATGTGACCGTGGGTCAGCAGTATTTTTTCAACGGTGGCATCCAGGGACTTCACCGCCGCCAGGATACGCTCCACGTCGCCACCCGGGTCGACGATGGCCGCCTTGCCGGTCGCTTCGCACTTGAGGATGGAGCAATTCTGCTGGTACGCCGTCACCGGCACTATGGTTACTTTGATCGACATAGTTCGTTCCAAAAGCTTTTCGTAGCGTAGGTTTCGTGGGCCGCGCGTAGAGTGCGCTACGCGGCCTCGTCATCCTGTTCCATATCGGCTTTCGGATTCAGGAAAATACGCTCATCCAGGTGGTTTTCGCTCTTGCCGACCACGACTGCCACTGTCGCATCGCCGGTGACATTTACTGCGGTTCGCACCATATCCAGCAAGCGGTCGACACCGATGATCATGGCAATCCCTTCCACCGGCAGGCCTGCCTGATCCAGCACCATGGCCAGGGTGATCAGACCGACACCGGGCACCGCAGCGGTGCCAATGGAAGCCAGTGTGGCGGTGAGGATAACCGTGAGGTAGGCCGTGAAAGAGAGGTCAACACCGTAGACCTGGGCGATGAATACGGTAGCCACGCCCTGCATGATCGCCGTGCCATCCATGTTGATGGTAGCGCCCAGGGGAACGGTAAAGCCGGCCACCGAATTGTGCACCCCGAGCCGGCGTTCCACCGTGCGCAGGGTCACCGGCAGGGTGGCTCCGGAAGACGCGGTACTGAACGCGAAGGCCCAGACCGAGCGCATCTTTCTCATCATGATAGCGGGTGACAGGCCGGCTATGCCCTTAAGCAACAGGCTGTAGACCACGAGCGCGTGGAAGATCAGCACCACCAGAACCGTGAGGAAGTAGGCGCCGAGATCGACGATGGCACTGAGCCCCATGTCCGAAAACAGGCTGGCCAGCAGGGCGAATACGCCGTAGGGCGCCAGCTCCATGAGTATGCCGACCATCCGCATGATGACTTCTTCCAGGTCACGGAAGAAGTCGGCGACCCGACGGCCGGCTTCGCCGGCGTGAGAGATGGCGTAGCCAAACAGCAGGGCAAAAACGATGATCTGCAGCATGTTGCCCTCGGCCATCGCCGCCACCGGGTTGGAGGGCACAATGCCCGCCAGTACGTCGATCAGCGGCGGCGGCGAGGTCGCCTCGAATTCGGCGCTGCCCGGCATGGAGACGTGGGCACCTGGGCCGACCAGTACGGCCACCAACAGCGCGGTGCTGATGGCGATGGCCGTCGTCATCAGGTAGAAGATCACGGTCTTGCCGGCGATGGGCCCCATGCGGGCACTGTCGCCGAGGGAACTGGAACCACAGATCAGCGACACCAGCACCAGGGGGACCACCAGCAATTTGAGGGAGGCAATGAACACCCGTCCCACGAGCTCCAGCACACCATCAACCACATAGTCCTGAATGATGTTGTGGAATCCGGAGGAAATACCGGAGCTGCTGAGAATCAGGTCCAGCAGGGATCCAAACAGGATACCTGCCACCATGGCGATAAGAATTCGATTGGTCAGACTCATAGGAGGCTCTTGTTGTTAGCGCAGTCCGCCCACCGCAGAGGCGTCTGCGGCCTCGCAGACCCCCTTGAGGTAGCTCACCACCGCGTCGTGGGCACAGGCGTTACAGGGGGAGGAGTAGTCCGAGCGCCCGCCACCGGCCAGTTGCCCGCAGACTGGGTCGTACTCCATGGTGCAGACCTGTGGACGCGGCTCGGGACATTGCCCGGCCAGGGACGCGGGAGGCGGGGGCGGCGGTGGTGCGGCACTACAGGCAACGAACAGGAACAGTAACGGGAGCAGTGCAGCTCGCGGCATTGACGGGCACTCCAAAGGCAGTCAGGGATTCAATGTGCAAGACTACCACCGTAGCGCCCTGAACGCAGCCCGGGGAGGCCATGGGGTCAAACATGATTCAGCGCAGTTC
Organism: Parahaliea maris; assembly: GCF_008064665.1. GTDB lineage: Bacteria > Pseudomonadota > Gammaproteobacteria > Pseudomonadales > Halieaceae > Parahaliea > Parahaliea maris. Next base: position 82,290 of record NZ_VRZA01000011.1, read on the forward strand.
CCGGGGAAACAGCCGCTCGCTCAGTACGCCGGAGCCGGGCAAATCCGTCCACCCGTCAGTGGACAGTTCCAGCCGCAGATAGCCGGCGGTGGGCAGGTTATCCAGCACCGGGGTACCAGTGAGCACATTGGCGAGGTCAGTAAAAGCCGGGTTATGCCCCACCAGAAACAGGCTGTCGCTGCTGCCGGGGACGCACGACAGCCAGTCCAGCAAGTCCCGATAATCAAAGGTATAGAGGCTTTCCTGAATGTCGTGAGCACAGTTCGCGAGCTCGGGCCAGCCCTGGCACAGGCCCTCCAGGGTGAGCCGGGCCCTGCGCGCCGGGCTGCAGGACACCGCCATGGGATCCAGGCGGGTGCTCAGCGCCTGCCCCATGCGCGGTGCGTCACGCTGCCCGCGGCGATTCAGGGGCCGGTCCCTGTCGGCCAGCAGTGGGTCATCCCAGGAGGATTTGGCATGGCGGAGCAGGTGTAGTGTTTTCATGGGGCAGCCCCGGCGCAAGGTTTCACGGAAGGTCTGACTGCAGGTCTCAATGTAAGTGTAGCTGGGGTGGAGGATTTCCACGACGCTCAGGTCATGCTGCAGCAGGCACCGAACAGCACCGTGTGCCGAAGTGCACCCTGCGCGTTCCAGCATCTATACTTCTGACAGGCAGTCGCCTTTTCTGGCGGCCCGGCGCACAAGGAGATCGCAATGCTGCAATCCGTTAATCTGCGTGATTACATCCTGGCCAACCCGGTCAGAGTGAAAGCCACCGACAATATCTTCGACGCCATGCAGGTCATTATCGACAACAAGATATCCGGCGTCTGTGTAGTGGATGAGCAGAACAACCTGGTCGGCATCCTGTCGGAACTGGACTGCCTGCGAGCGGCCCTGGGGGCCATCTACAACGAGGGCGCACTGGGGGCTGTAAAGGACTACATGGCGTCGGACAACCTGGTCGTAGCCCACCCCGACGAAGACATTGTCGACGTGGCTCAGGACATGCTCATGAAGAACAAGCGCCGCCGGCCGGTGGTGGAAAACGGCAAACTGGTGGGGCAGATCACCTGTCGCCAGCTGCTCACCGCGGTGCGCAAGTTTCGCGGCTAGCGACGGTGTCCGGGCACCCGCCCTGCCGGGGGCCCTCAGCTCAGCCACAAACCACCTGAAATTTCCAGATCGTTTTCGCCGCGAGACTCGCGCATAATGCCGGACGTTGTCTGTCCACAAAGCCCGATCTGAATACTCCATGACTACAGCAATCTACTCGCGCATCGCGCAGGAACTCGCCGTGGGCGAGCACCAGGTCTCCGCCGCCGTCAGTCTGCTGGACGAAGGCGCCACAGTCCCCTTCATCTCCCGCTACCGGAAGGAAGTCACTGGCGGTCTCGACGATACCCAGATGCGCCAGTTGGAGGACCGCCTCCACTACCTGCGCGAAATGGAGGACCGGCGCCAGACGATCCTCGGCTCGATCGAAGAACAGGGCAAGCTCACGCCTGAGCTGAAAAAGTCCATTCTCGAGGCCGACAGCAAGAACCGGCTGGAAGACCTCTACCTGCCCTACAAGCCCAAGCGCCGCACCAAGGCGCAGATTGCCCGCGAGGCCGGGCTGGAGCCGCTGGCGGATGCCCTGTTATCCGACCCCACGCTCGACCCGGAGCAGGAAGCCGCTGGCTACCTGAACAGCGACGCCGGCGTTGCCGATACCAAGTCTGCGCTGGATGGTGCCCGCCAGATACTCATGGAGCGCTTCGCCGAAGACGCCGACCTGCTGGCGCGAGTGCGAGACTTTCTCGCCGACAACGTCCAGCTCGCTTCGCGCCTGGTGGATGGCAAGGAACAGGAAGCGGCGAAATTCCGCGACTACTTCGAGCACACCGAAGGCCTCGCCGGCGTCCCCTCCCACCGGGCCCTGGCCATGTTCCGCGGCCGTAACGAAGGCTTTCTGCACCTGAGCCTGGTCATGCACGCCGAGGAAAAACCCTCGGACGCCCACCCCTGCGAGGCAATGATCGCCGAGCACTGGAAGATTGCTGACCACAGCCGACCGGCTGACCGCTGGCTGCTGGATACCGTGCGCTGGGCCTGGCGGGTCAAGCTGCTCACCCACCTGCAAACCGACCTGCTGGGCCAGTTGCGCGAACGCGCCGAGAGTGAAGCCATCGAGGTGTTTGCCAACAACCTCAAGGACCTCCTGCTGGCTGCCCCTGCGGGTGCCAAGGCCACCATCGGCCTGGATCCCGGGTTGCGCACGGGGGTGAAGGTCGCCGTGGTGGACGCCACGGGCAAACTGATGGACCACTGCGCCATCTTTCCCAACCCGCCGCAGAATCGCACTGCCGAGTCGGCCGCAAAACTGCTGCAGTTGATCCAGAAATACGGGGTGGAGCTGATCGCCATCGGCAATGGTACCGCCAGCCGTGAGACGGACAAATTCGTCGGCGACCTGCTGTGCCAGCACCCGGAGCTGAAAACCAGCAAGGTCATCGTGAACGAGTCCGGCGCCTCAATCTACTCCGCCTCCGAGTTCGCGGCCCGGGAGTTTCCGGATCTCGACGTCACCATCCGCGGCGCGGTAAGTATCGCCCGCCGCTTGCAGGACCCGCTGGCGGAACTGGTCAAGATCGAGCCCAAGTCCATCGGGGTCGGCCAGTACCAGCACGATGTCAGCCAGGTCCAGCTGGCCCGGCAGCTGGATGCCGTGGTGGAGGACTGCGTAAACGCGGTGGGGGTAGACGTCAATACCGCGTCAGTACCCCTGCTCACCCGGGTATCCGGCCTCAACCAGTCCATTGCCAGCAACATCGTTGCCCTGCGGGACGAGGCGGGCAGCTTCGCCAATCGCAAGGCGCTGTTAAAGGTGGCGCGTTTTGGCGACAAGACCTTTGAACAGGCGGCGGGCTTTCTGCGCATCTCCGGCGGAGACAACCCCCTCGATGCCTCCGCTGTGCACCCGGAATCCTACGGTGTGGTGGAAGCCATCGCCGATCGCCGCCAGCGCGATGTTGCCAGCATCATCGGCGACAGCAGCTTCCTGCGCGGCCTCAAGCCCCAGGATTACACCAGCGACAGTGTCGGCCTGCCCACCGTGGTGGACATCATTGCCGAGCTGGACAAGCCGGGGCGCGACCCGCGACCGGAATTCCGTATGGCGGTATTCCAGGATGGCGTGGAGAAAATATCCGACCTGCGCCCCGACATGGTGCTGGAAGGCACAGTCACCAACGTCACCAACTTCGGCGCCTTCGTCGATATCGGCGTCCACCAGGACGGGCTGGTCCATATCTCTGCCCTGGCCGACAAGTTCGTCAAGGATCCGCGGGACGTGGTGAAGGCAGGCGATATCGTCAAAGTGAAAGTGATGGAGGTGGACGAGGCTCGCAAGCGCATCGGCCTCAGCATGCGACTCGGCGACAAGGCCAGTGACCGGGCCGGGGACAGACCCTCCGGCCCACGGGGTGATCAGCGCCGCGGCGGCGGGAAAAGTACTGCGCGCGCTCCACGCAACGAAAAGCCGGCCGCCAACAATGCCTTCGCAGCGGCCTTCGCCAATGCGCGCAAGGGTCGCTGAAACTCGTCTACGGGGGCAGCGGCGCCATCGGCCCTAGAGCTGGATGCCGGCCATGTCAATGCCGTAAGCCTCGGGCTCCAGGCTTCCGACGATTGCCAGGTTCGGTCCGCTACCAGCCTGGCTTTCCGTGACGAGATCGATGAGTCTGGGACTGGCAAGGGGCTGCTTGTCCTCGCCAAGCAGGACCATGACCTGGGGCCGCAGGCGGCGGGAGCGGTACTCCGAGACCACAACCGCCACTTCCCCCGAAGACAACTCCACCAGTGAGCCAGCCGGGTAGATGCCCACGGCCTGAATAAATTCCTCCACCAGCTCAGCCTGAAAGTCGACATCCCGCCACTCGTAAAGCTTCTTGATCGCCTCGGCGGGCGAGGTGGCACGAGCGTAACTTCGATGGCTGGTTATGGCGTCATAGCAATCGACGATGGCCGCGATCCGGGCGAAGATGGGGATGTCATCGCCTCTCAGACCCTCGGGATAGCCCGAGCCATTGTGCCGCTCGTGGTGGTAGGCGACCATGTCCAGCACGTCGCTGTTCATCAGGCCCGTCTCGCGGATCATCTCCAACCCGAGCTGGACATGCTCCCGCACCCGCTGGAATTCCTCGTCGCTCAGTGGACGGTCGGCACGCAGCAACTCAGGGTCTACACGCAGTTTACCCACATCGAACAGCACGCCGCCGATGGCCAGCGAACGCAGATCAGACCTTGGCAGCCCCAGCTGGCGACCGAGGGCTACCGCCCAGATCGAGGCACCGAGGGAGTGCTGGTAAGTGTACTGGTCCTGTTGCTTGATGCGCGCCAGCCAGATGCAGGCGTCGGGATTGCGGGAGATGCTGTCGATCATCGGCTCGACGGCTTTGCGCACCCGCAGTACATCGAGTGCACCGCCCCGTGAAACGTTTTCGAAAACGGTTTCAATGCCTTCGGAGATATCCTGTACCGCCGCCCGGGCCCGGGGAAATTCCTCGCTCCAATCGGCCTTGTCTTCGTAGGCTTTCAGACGACGGCCACCGAACAGTTCCTGGGGGGCGCGCCGCGGGCGGCTGACAGTACGCCGTGGGGCAAGCTTCTCCCCCTTGGCGCTTTTCTGATAGTCGACGTAAACATACTGGCAGAATTCGCGCAGCTTGCGGATATCCTCGGAGGACTCAATCTGGAAGCCCTGCAGGAAAAAGGGCGTTTCCAGCCAGGGCCTGTCCAGGGAGGAGATATACATCCCGACTTCCAGGTCGACTGTATAGACTTTTTCGATGTTGATCATACCGCTTGGCAATCCGGCCGGTGCTCGCATCACCCAAGCATAGCGCGCAGCGCTACCCCACCCGCTGATCGAATGGTCGCAGTGTGATCAGGTTCACAGAGCGGGGCCCGCCAGGCCCGCCGGTTCAGAGGGTAGGCGCCACTTCCCGGATGCGTCGCCAGGCACGCAGTGCAGTGGCAAAACCGGCCGCACGGGTCTGAATTACCTGGACAATCGCAGACTCGTCAACGTCGTCGGGCACGTCAGGAATATCCGCCAACGCAGCCGGCTGCTGCAAAGCGGCAACACAGGCTCTGGCGTTGTTCTCCAGATAGCCTTTCCAGTTGGCATCCAGAGTACCTGTATCGGCGAGTCGGTCGTTGAGCGTCTGTAACGCAAACCCCTGGGCCCGCGTCAGCAGGGCGCGATATCGGGCAACAAGGCCCGAGGGCGATAGCTGGGCCAGTGTGTCGAGGCGTGCGGCCAGCAAATCCATGCGGGTGTCGTAGTCAACGCTGGCATCGAAAGGCTTGAACTCACCAAGCCAGGAACCCAGCAACTGCAGCCCGCCCTTTGGTACCACACTGTCCCCCTGCGGATTACCTGCACGGTTCTCTACGGGCAGGTGCGGGACCGACCAGGCGTACTCCAGGACCACGGAGTCCGGAATCAGGAAGTCGAGCATGATCCCGAATAACTGGTCTTCACCCCGCAACGCGGGGAAGTAGGGCGGCAATTCCGCGCGATTGTCGAGGCCGGTTACCTGTGACATCACGGCCCGCTTGGTCACGGTATTACGCGGCTGACCTACCCAACACTGCCGTGTAGTCAACGCGGTGTGCAAGCCACCTTCCGAGGCGAGCATCGAACGGACATTGTCCGACCCTAGATTGGGTAGCCAGGCATTATTGGTCGTGCCCGGATCGCCGACAGCGCCAGATTGAGTGACCAGAACGCTTGATTCGGCGTGGAGGTCGCGAAACAGCGACAGACTGGCGCCGGCGAGTTGCCCCGGCTGCAGCCCTTCGCTACCGAACTCGGCTAACGCCTGAGCCAGGGATTGACCCAGGCAACGCCCGTGCCCGGCGAGGGGGTCAAAGTCCAGCGGCTGCCACTGACGTTGCCAGCCTGTCATGTCCTGGTAGAACTCGGCACTGCGCATCCCGTCGGCTACCACCGGGGCATTCTCCGTACCCGGACGTGCGACCGCCATGGCCAGGACGTCGTCATCCAGGATCACCGCGCGCTCGCCAACGGACAGCAGGAGGCACAGGTTGCGGGATCTGCCGTAAGTTTTCTGCCCGCCCCACTCCTCCCGGGAAAACAGAAAACGAACCGCAGGCTCATCCTCAGGCAATGCCGCACAGAGCTTTGTAATCAGGTCAGCCTGTTCTTCCGGGCCGATGTAGGCGAGCGTGCTGGGACTGACAAGATTGAACTGCTCGACGGCTTCGCGGTTGTGCCGGGCATTTTCCGCCTGGCGTGAATCATCGATCAGGTAGAGCTGTTTCTGCTGTGCCAGCTTGCCGTTGTGTAACAGGGACTCCAGTAGTCGGGCGACGGCTGCCGGTCGGTCACAGGTGATAATAAAGGACTTGGTGCGATCGACAGCGTTCGTACTCACACTTTGATTAACCCGCTCGCAAATGCTGCCGGCGGATATCATCAGGCCGGAATCCTTTACCAGCCCAAGTACCCTGAGCGCATCGTTGACGTTGCCGCCAAGTTGCGGAAAGAGCGCGGTCAGCCGCTGGGCATGCTCACCCAGCGTCCTGAACTCGAGGCAATGCTGCAGGACCATCGCCACTTGTGGCTGGCTCAATAATTGAGCCCCGGTGTGCTTGCCCACCAACAGTGTGCCTCCGGCAACACTGAGCGATTCAAAGTCGTCTACTGCGTACAACATCTGATCGGCCTCCTGCCGCACGGGCTGGGCAGGCGCACCTTCCGTGCGCGACTGGGGCGCACCGGTATTCATCTGAAAGGAATAGGAGACTTTGGGTTCGTCACTCATGGTGATTACTCACTGTTGTGCCGCAAAAAAGCGGGGATTCTAGGGAGTTATAGCAGGACTGTAAACGCGACGCCGCCTAGAGGGCCACTTCCAGCCGATAGTCCGCCGCCTTCAGGGTTAACTGAAAACCATCTTCTGTGTCAGCGACGGTGTTGCGAAGCCAGCCCTGTGTCGCCTTGAACAGTGGACCGTTAGCCGCCAACACGGGCAGCCGCAGTAGCAGGACATCGCCCGCTGAATTCAACCGTACCGAGTGGCCGGTCTGGCCTATCCGGCGCTGGATGTCGAGCCTCGCCCACTCGATACTGACCCCGCGCCATATCTTCCATCGTAACTCTTCCGCCAGGGATGCCAGTTCGGAGTACAACTGCTCACACAGTGACCGCGCCCTCCGGGGCTCATTGTGTCGAGTGAACACCAAGCTGATCCCCTGGTACTGGCAGTTCATTCCGTCCTGGTTGAAGGACCATTGTATTTGCACAGGGACAGGCGGTGGAGGTGCGGGGGCATCAGTCACCAGAGGCGTGGGAAGTAAGTCCTCACAATCCGCTGAGCGGCAAAAAGTATTTAGCACCTGCTGTTCGTAAGCTGCCTGTTGGTCGCCACGTGGATGGCTCAGCATAACCCGGTGCTCACCGGCTACCACCATGGCCGCCTCGCCACCTACCCCGGAAAACAGCCTGACAACTTCACCAGCGGTAACGCTGTTCCTGGCCGCCAGCAAAAGCTGGGTGTAACTCTCGACAGACAGTGCCCAGGAACGGCGATCCTTCCCATCTTCCTCATCCTCCGCCTCGCGCAACGCGAGGTCCGCTTCGGCGTAGTAAACCTCGACCAGTGCCTCCAGGGCTGAATTCGCGAACACACGCTGCTGTTCCTGGTCGGCGCTCTGTAGAGCGCGAACGATTCGGGTATAGCGACTTGCTGCTGGAATGCCTTCGTTCCCGGGTTCTGGTAGCGGTGTAGCGCTGAGTTGCGGTACCAGAAGGATCAGGAACGCTATCAGCGCTGGAAATCTTGTTGTGGCGGGAGTTGGCATGCCTGCGGTCCGGGAAGTGAGAGGAGATTATAGCGTGGGGGGGTGGGAGGGGGGGGTGGAGACAGTGGGCAGGTTCGAGTGGCAGCCCTTCGGGCTGCAGAGCCCACCCCGCTGTATCGGGTGTGACCTACTTTAAGTAGCGAGCGGTGCTCGCTATCCCTTCGGGACGCCTTCGGCGCTTAAAGCCCGTTCCTGCGGAACAGGGCTTTGCACATGGCGGCCCTCCGGGCCGCGTCAGGGCGGGAGAGAAGATCAACGCATCCTAAAAAACAAAACCCCCGCAGCGGCGCTGCGGGGGTTTTCTTTTTTAGAAGCCTGGCGATGACCTACTCTCACATGGGGAAACCCCACACTACCATCGGCGATGCATCGTTTCACTACTGAGTTCGGGATGGGGTCAGGTGGTTCCAATGCTCTATTGTCGCCAGGCAAACTGGCATGCCTCCGGTCTCAATCTCAACAACCGGCAGCACTGACCTCCATGGATGGAGGAAATGCTGGAAATCGTCTGGAACGATTTCAGTGCAAATAAGGCGGTAAATCAAGCTTGTGAAGTTGAGTCGCTCTTTCTGCTAATGCTTTCGCACCGGCATTTAACACTGGACTTAATCACAACATCCTGCGAAGTCTGCAACGTGTGCCTCTTACTGCGCACACCAAACAACTTGGATTATATGGTCAAGCCTCACGGGCAATTAGTACTGGTTAGC
>NZ_VRZA01000012.1 GCF_008064665.1 Parahaliea maris
TTGTTAAGATCAACATCACTGCCATCGGCTTTGGCGCGAACCTTGACGTTGTAGTCAACAACGCGCTTTACAGCAACAAGAACCTTCATGGATTCTCCAACAGAGTAAGACGTATTTATGTGGATTTAAGGGCATTGTAAGACAGCTGGAAAGCGGCCGGAGTCAGGGCCCCCGCGTTTCAACGGCCGAACATGTTGCCGCCAAAGCCAGAGCAGGTCAATACCCGTAGACGACACCAAAGTTAACGCAAACGGTCAATTTAGCTATACGTACCATTCACCGGCTTTATGGCCATTAATCGTTAGAAATTATATACTTGCGCACCTTTTACCTGTCGGCCCCTTGCGCGCCGACTGCCAAAAAACGACAAAGAGGACCGGGTTGTGGATAGAGAGAGCATGGAATTCGACGTGGTAGTGGTAGGGGCAGGCCCCGCCGGGCTTTCCGCTGCCTGCCGCATCATGCAACTGGCTCAGGAGAAAGAGCAGGAAATCACCGTTTGCGTGGTGGAAAAAGGGTCCGAGGTCGGTGCCCACATCCTGTCCGGTGCCGTGCTGGAACCCCGCGCGATGAACGAGCTGTTCCCCAACTGGCAGGAAATGGGCGCACCCCTGACCACTGCGGTCAGCGAAGATCGTTTCTTCTTCTATACCAGCGGGAAGAGCGCCATCAAGCTGCCCAACTTCTTTATCCCCAAGCCCACCCACAACGATGGTAACTACATCGTCTCCATGGGTAATGTGTGCCGCTGGCTGGCAGAACAGGCCGAGGGCCTGGGTGTGGAAGTCTACCCCGGCTTTGCCGCGGCGGAAGTGCTCTACCACGAAGACGGCAGCGTCAAGGGTATCGCCACCGGCGATATGGGCATCAGCGCCAGTGGCGAGCACAAGGACAGCTACATGCCCGGCATGGAGCTGCACGCCAAGTACACCCTGTTCGCGGAAGGTTGCCGCGGCCACCTGGGCAAGCAGCTGATCGAGAAATTCGGCCTCAGCGAAGGCAAGGACCCCCAGCACTACGGCATTGGCCTGAAGGAAATCTGGGAAATTCCCGCCGATAAACACCAGCCCGGCCTGGTAGTACACGGCCTCGGCTGGCCCCTGAGCGACACCGGCTCCAGCGGCGGCGCCTTCCTCTATCACGCCGACAACAACCAGGTGTACCTGGGCCTGATTGCGGACCTGAACTACTCCAACCCGCACATGAGCCCCTTCCAGGAGTTCCAGCGCTGGAAGCACCACCCCGAGACCGTCAAATTCCTCGAGGGCGGCACCCGCCTCACCTACGGCGCCCGCGCCCTGGCCAAGGGCGGCCTGAACTCCCTGCCCAAGATGCACTTCCCCGGCGGCCTGCTGATCGGCTGTGACGCCGGCACCCTGAACAGTGTGAAAATCAAGGGTAACCACACCGCGATGAAGAGCGGCATGCTCGCTGCCGAAGCTGTGGTGGAAGCGATTGCCCAGGGTGAAAGCGCGGCGAAGGACCTGTCGAGCTACGCCGACAAGATCGAGGGCTCCTGGCTGCACGAGGAGCTCCACAGCTCGCGCAATTTCTCGGGCTTCATGCACAAACTCGGTACCCTGATGGGCTCCGCCATGGTGTGGATCGACCAGAATATCTTCGGTGGCAAGCTCCCCTTCACCCTACATGACACGGTGCCGGACTACGCCACGCTGAAGCCTGCCGCGCAGAGCAAGAAGCCGGAGTATCCGAAGCCGGACAACACGATCAGCTTCGATCGCCTGTCCTCGGTGTTCCTGTCGAACACCAATCACGAGGAAGACCAGCCTTGCCACCTGACGCTGAAGGACGCAGACGTTCCGCTGACCCAGAATCTGCCGATGTATGACGAACCGGCCCAGCGTTACTGCCCGGCGGGCGTGTACGAGATTGTGGAAGACGAGAAAGGCCAGCGTTTCCAGATCAACGGCCAGAACTGTGTGCACTGTAAGACCTGCGATATCAAGGACCCGGCGCAGAATATTACCTGGGTTACGCCGGAAGGCTTCGGGGGACCGAACTACCCGAATATGTAAGGTCTGCCTGGGGCTCTGTGCCCCACCCTGCTCCACCCAAGCCTGCTTTTGCAGGCTTTTTTGTATCTGGGTGGTATTTTGAGTCAGCTTCGTTTTGCAGACCGGTGGCGGGTTACGGTTGGGGTAGCCCTTCCGCGAGCCGCCACCAAGAACACTACGAAGCGGGAACTACTCTACCGTTAGGCCCATAAAGGCTTTACCCACCAAACTCCAACTCGCATCTCCACTTCGGAGCAGCAGATCTTTCCCCTCGGCCATATCCACCAACCGATACCACGCCGCCCGACTGCAAAGCGCCGTCAGCCCATGGTCCAGGTACATCCCCGCCACACCATCCCGCTCTTTATCCAGAAACAGCCCATGCTCCCCGTCCAGCACCACCTGTTTTCCCGTATTGAGCGTGGCGACAAGGTTATCGCCCTGGCGGTCGATCTCAGTGATCAACAGCGCGTGCGCCTCCACCTGCAAGCGCCATTTTTCACCGGGCGTCACCAGGTAATACCCACCGTCCTCCTCCCGCCGCAGGATACTGGCAAACAGGCGCACAATCTCGGGGCGTTCGATCGGCGAACCCTCATGCCACCAGTGACCGTCGGCGGTGATCAGGATATCAATGTTACCGCTGAGCGCGGGGTGCCACTTCTCCAGTGGCGGATTATCGAAGTTTCGTTTTTCCGACAGCTGCGCCTGCAGCGCGTCCAGGGGGCTATCGGATGATTCCGAAGCTGGCATACATACTCCTGCTGCGATATAAGGACAGAGTACAGCGAGAGAGTATAGCGAGAAACGAAGGACCGTATGATCAGCTGGTTTCGCAAAGCCGTTATCAAGTGGCTGCAACACAAGCGTCCATTGCCCAGTACACCGCTGAGTGATTTTGAGCGTATCCGTCACGAGCTCAAACCCTGTGATGTGATCCTGGTGGAAGGTCGCTCGCGGGTCAGTGAGGTCATCAAGCTCATTACCCAGAGTAGCTGGTCCCATGCGGCGCTCTACATTGGCCGGCTTCACGACCTGGAAAACCCCTTACTTAAGGACTTCCTTCGTCAGCACTACATCGGGACTGCCGACAAACAGCTATTGATCGAAAGCGAGCTGGGTATGGGGACGGTGGTACGCCCGCTGACCACCTACGAGCTTGAGCACCTGCGCATCTGCCGCCCGCGTAACCTGGGCTATCACGACAGCCAGCAGGTGATCGCCTACGCCATTGGCCGCCTGGGTACCGCCTACGACGTACGCCAGATCTTCGACCTCGCGCGCTTTCTGTTCCCCTGGTGGGTACTGCCCCGGCGCTGGCGCTCCAGCCTGTTCAAGAGCCACCCCGGGCAAAACACCCACACGGTGTGCTCCACCATGATTGCCGAGGCCTTTGGCAGCATTCAGTTCCCGATACTGCCGCTGGTGAAACGGCTGGAGGGGGATCGCTACAAGCTGTTCATGCGCAACCCGAAGCTGTGCACTCCGAGCGACTTCGACTACTCACCCTACTTCGACATCATCAAGTATCCCTTCCTGGACTTTCACACCTACAGCGACCAGCGCCTGCTCCCCTGGAGCGGCGCCGGCGAGCTTAACGAGGATGAACGCCTGATGTATGTGTCAATTGCCGAGCAGGAGCCGGCAGCCCCCACAGCCGAGGACGCCTGACCCAACTGGCGATCAGGAACAGTCGCCGATCAGCCGTACACTGGTGACGCCATCGAGCTGACGCATGTGCTGCAGGAGTTCATCGGGCGGGGTGGTGTCGATATCGATCAGGTTGTAGGCCACTTCGTCGCGGCTCTTGTTGAGCATATCGATCACGTTGATGTTCTGGTCCGCCAGCAGCGCCAGGACGCTGCCGAGGATTTTGGGTACGTTGGTATTGGTCACCGCCAGGCGACAACCGCCGACCCGCTCCAGCTGGAGGGTGGGAAAATTGACAGCATTGCGGATGTTGCCGTTCTCGAGGAAGTCCCGCAGCTGTTCCACCGCCATTACGGCACAGTTGTCTTCCGCTTCATCGGTACTTGCGCCAATGTGCGGCGTGAGGATCACATCCTTGCGACCGATCAGCGCGGGCGTGGGAAAGTCGGCGATGTACTTGCGCAGCTGCTTTTTGTCCAGCGCCTCCACCAGTGCAGCCTCGTCGATAATTTCCTGACGGGCAAAATTGAGCAGGCAGGCATGGCGTGGCATGACGCCGAACAGCTCGGCGTTAATGAGATTGCGGGTGGTGTCCAGCACCGGCAGGTGCAGGGAGATGTAATCGCAGCGGGAAAACAGGGCTGAGAGCGTGTCGGCCTTGCGTACTTCGCTGGGCAGGCGCCAGGCGGCGTCCACCGACAGGGCCGGGTCATAGCCCATAACCTCCATGCCGAGGGTGAGCGCCATCTCTGCGACCAGCGAGCCAATAGCTCCAAGGCCGACCACGCCGAGCCGTTTACCGTAGAGTTCGCTGCCCTTGAATTGCTTCTTCTGCGCTTCCAGGGTCCGGTTCAGCTCGGCCTTGTCATCCATTCCCGCCAGGGTATCGACGTAATCGTTGCCCTCGATGATGCCGCGGGAGCCGAGCAACAGCCCCGCTGCAACCAGCTCCTTTACCGCGTTGGCATTGGCCCCCGGGGTGTTGAACACGGGAATGCCCCGACGGGTACATTCATCGACCGGTATGTTGTTGACCCCGGCACCGGCGCGGGCAATGCCCAGTACCGTATCGGGGATATCAGTGGCCTGCAGTTTGTGGCTGCGCAGCAGGATCGCATCGGGGTGTGCGAACTCGCTGGCAATTTCATAGGTATCGCGGGGGAACCGCTCCAGGCCAAGTACCGATATCTGGTTGAGGGTAAGGATTCGCTTGGCCATCTGGAGAGTTCCCTGTCTGCTGTTTGTTATGGTTTGCTTTTAGCGTTGCTCTGTCAGTACACCGTAATATCGGCCCGCTGACGCAGTGAGCGCTGGTATTCGTTCTGCACCAGGGTCCCGCGCTCGCCGCCAATCAGCTGGCTGATCTGGGACTTGCGCCCGGGCGGCAGCGATGCGTACTGGCCCGGCGCCACACGGGATACGTCGAACACGATTGCATCGCCGCCAGCCGTCATGGTGTAGTCGGAAACACTTGCCCCGGATTCGGGCGCGCGCAGGCTGAAGGCAGCCTCGGTGAGAGCCGGGTCGAGCATGGCTGAATCGCGTTGGGCACCAATCTCTACCTGCCACTCGTAGCCCAGCTGTCCGGCAACCTCTTCAACAGTGGCGCCAGCGCGCAGCTGGGCAACGGCCTGCTCGGCGGTGACCGCCACGGATTCCCGTGCGTGTTGTTCACGCAGCGCCACCACGATCTGGTCGCGTACCGCGTCCAGGGGCTGCAGCTCAGGTGCCTGATGGGTATTCAGGTGTACCGCCACAAAATGGTCGGGAGCCAGCTCGATGACTTCACTGTTGTGCCCCAGTTCCAGCACGTCCTCCGAAAAGACCGCCGCGAGCAGAGACGGGTTGGCAAACAGGCCCTCCACCTGGCTGCGGGTCACCGGATCACTGGTGGCAATTTCCAGGCCGAGCTCGCCGGCGGGAGCTTTCAGGTTGGGGGCGTTGAAAGCGAGGTCACGCAGCTCCTCAACCTTGCTGAGCAGGGTGGCCTGCGCCTCGCGTTCCTGGACTCGCTGTTCCAGTTCCGGACGCATTTCTGCGAAGGTGGGTGCCTCGCCGTCCCGGCGCTCCGTGACCAGGATAAAGTGGGTGCCGGCATCGGTTTCCACCGCTGCCGATACCGCGTCGACAGCCAGTTCGGCGATCGCCGTTTCCATGGCTTCGGGGAAAGCATCACCAGCACTGTAGCCGAGGTCACCACCACTACTGGCGGAACCAATGTCGTCGGAGTAGGTTTCCGCAAGGCTGGCAAAGTCCTGCCCTTCCGCCAGCGCCGCTTCCACCTCGGTAATACGCTGGGCGTAGGCCTCGTCGCTCTCGTCATCACCCTGGGTCAGGAGAATATGGGAGACACGATTCTCGGTCTGGTACTGGTAGCTGTTCTTCTCCTGGTCGTACATCGCCAGCAGTTCTTCTTCGTCAACCTCGGCGGCAAAGTCCTCGGCGCGAAGCTCCACGTAGTCCAGGGTCACGCTCTCCGGGCTGTAGAAGTTGGCTTCGTTGGCCTGGTAGAACTCGGCTACCTCGGCGTCGGAGATGTCCACGCTCTCCTCGACAGTGGTCAGGGGAATGGTCAGATAGCGCACGTCGCGCTGTTCCGCAAAGATACGGGCGGCGAGGTCGCGTTCCGCGGGAGTGGCAAACTCACTGCCGGCCAGGCCGCTACGCAACTGGTTGACCACCACATCCTGTTTCAGTGCCTGTTTGAACGAGCCGGGCGTATAGCCTGCCTGGGCGAGCGTACTCTTGTACAGGTCGGGAGAGAACTGGCCGTTCATCTCGAACTGTTCCATACCGCTGATGATGCGACCGATTTCCGCCTCGGAAACAGAGAGGTTCAGCTCACCGGCGGACTGGGTCAGCAGGCGCCGGCCGATGATACTCTGCAGGGCCTGGCTGCTGAGGCGCTGTTCGTCGAGCATGGCCGGGTCGATGTTTTCCCCGAACATGGCCATCAACTGGCGCTGCTGGGTGTTCACCATCTGCTGAACTTCGAGCGGGCTGATTTCTTCGCCGTTCACTTCGGCGACACCCGTGCTGCCGCCACCGAGCAATATCGACTCGATGCCAAACAGCGCAAATGAAACAACAATAACCCACACTACGACCTTGGCCGCAGTGCCCTGTACGTTCTGGCGAATATCTTGGAGCATGGAATAGTAGTCCGTTGGAATGCAACGTTTGAAACTGCCGGGGCAGTATCGGCCGGATGGCGTGTCGCTCGCCCGGGTCCGGGTTTATATACAAAAAAGCGCACGGTTAAGTGCGCTTTTTCTTTTCTTTCCCCGAGTCGGGGGTTCCTCTCAGCCTGAGCCGGGGAACACCCTTATCAGGCGTTTACCGCGTCTTTCAGTGCCTTGCCAGCCTTGAAGCCGGGAACGTTGGAAGCGGCGATCTGGATGGTTGCACCGGTCTGCGGGTTGCGGCCTTCACGGGCTGCGCGCGGCTTGACGGCAAAGGTGCCAAAGCCAACCAGGGAAACCTGCTCACCCTTGGCCAGTGCTTCGGTGATGCTGTCTACCACGGCGTCCAGGGCACGACCAGCAGAAGCTTTGGGCAGGTCGGCGGCGGCGGCGATGGCGTCAATGAGTTCGGTCTTGTTCACACTTTTCCCCTTGGAATTTATAAGTGGAGTTTTTGAATGAGCCCGCGACCCACCGCGGGCATATCGATCATTTGTTTCGGCTGTATCGGCTGATCATCTTGATAACAGAACAGCGGCTGAAAACCCTGTTTATATGAGGCTTGGAGCCACCATGGATGGCTACCGGTTCAGACGGCTGACTTTATACCAGAGCTTGGAATTGGGTCAACCGGGAGCCCCGTATTAATGCGTATTTATGCGGTTTTGTTCGCTCTGTTCGTCATCCTTGCCGGTTGAAATACTGCCGGCCAGGTACTCTTCGTCGCTGAGCGGTTCAGGCATGGACTCCAGGGCGATGGTCAGCACTTCGTCGATCCATTTCACCGCGCGAATTTCCAGGTGCGCCTTGATGTTGTCAGGCACCTCCTTCAGGTCGCGTTCATTCTCTTTGGGAATGATCACCGTCTTGATACCACCGCGACGTGCGGCCAGCAGTTTTTCCTTCAGGCCACCGATCGGCAGTACTTCACCGCGCAGGGTAATCTCGCCGGTCATGGCGACATCCGCCCGTACCGGGATGCCGGTACACACCGACACCAGTGCGGTACACATGGCGATACCGGCGCTGGGGCCATCCTTGGGCGTGGCGCCTTCGGGTACGTGAATGTGCACATCGTGTTTTTCGTGGTAGCTGGCGTTGATCCCCAGCATCTGCGAGCGGCTGCGCACCACGGTGGTGGCGGCCTGGATAGACTCCTGCATCACGTCACCGAGGGAGCCGGTTTTAACATGGCGTCCCTTACCCGCTACCGATACCGCTTCGATGGTCAGCAATTCGCCGCCCACTGAGGTCCACGCCAGACCGGTGACCTGACCAATCTTGTTCTCTTCCTCGGCAATGCCGTAGTTGTATTTGCGCACGCCGAGCAGGTCGGGCAGCAATTCCTGGGTAACCACGCCGTCACCGCCCTGCTCCTCTTCCAGGGCAATGGCCTTGACGATCTTGCGGCAGAGCTTGGCGATCTCGCGCTCGAGGGCACGCACACCTGCTTCGCGGGTGTAGTAGCGAATAATGTCCAGCAGGGTCGCTTCGGGCACCTCGATCTCACCCTTCTTGAGACCGTTCTGCTTGATCTGCTTCGGCAACAGGTAGCGCTGGGCGATGTTGACCTTCTCATCCTCGGTGTAACCGGGAATGCGGATGACTTCCATCCGGTCCAGCAGCGGCCCGGGAATGTTCATGGTGTTCGAGGTGCACACGAACATGACGTCGGACAGGTCGTAATCGACCTCGAGGTAATGATCGTTGAAGGCGTGATTCTGTTCCGGGTCCAGCACTTCGAGTAGCGCGGAGGCGGGATCGCCGCGATGGTCCATGCCCATCTTGTCGATTTCATCGAGCAGGAACAGGGGGTTGCGCACGCCGGCCTTGGACATTTTCTGCAGCAGTTTGCCGGGCATGGAGCCGATGTAGGTGCGGCGGTGGCCACGGATTTCCGCTTCGTCGCGCACCCCGCCCAGCGCCATGCGCACGAACTTGCGGTTGGTGGCACGGGCCAGGGATTCACCAAGGGAGGTTTTACCCACCCCGGGAGGACCCACCAGGCACAGGACCGGCCCTTTCACCTTACGCACGCGCTTCTGCACGGCAAGGTACTCCAGAATGCGCTCCTTCACCTCTTCCAGGCCGTAGTGGTCGGCGTTGAGAATTTCAGATGCGCGCTTGAGGTCGTGCTTGACCTTGCTGCGCTTGGCCCAGGGTACGCTCACCATCCAGTCGATGTAGCTGCGCACCACGGAGGCTTCCGCCGACATGGGCGACATCATCTTGAGCTTGCCGAGTTCTGCCTCGGCCTTCTCCCTGGCCTCCTCCGGCATTTTGGCCTCGTCGATACGGGCCTGCAGTTCGTCCAGTTCGCTGGGCGCCTCGTCCATCTCGCCCAGTTCTTTCTGGATCGCCTTCATCTGCTCGTTGAGGTAGTACTCGCGCTGGCTCTTTTCCATCTGTTTCTTGACGCGGCCGCGGATGCGTTTCTCGACCTGGAACAGGTCGATCTCTGCTTCCATCAGGCCCATCAGGTGTTCCAGGCGGGTGCGGATGTTCGACATCTCGAGGATCTTCTGCTTTTCCTCGAGGTCCACGCTCATGTGCGCGGCAATGGTATCCGCCAGACGGCCGGGCTCATCGATACCGGTCAGGGAGGTCAGCACCTCCGCCGGCACTTTCTTGCTCAGGTTGACGTATTTCTCGAACTGGCTGACGGTGGAGCGCAGCAGCCCCTCGGCCTCGTCTTCGGGAATCTCGTCACTGACGATCTCGCGCACGCCCGCGACGGCAAAGCGGCTGTCGTCGTCCACACTGTCAATCACAGCCCGGTAGCCGCCCTCGACCAGCACTTTGATGGTGCCGTCGGGCAGTTTCAGCAGTTGCAGGATATTGGAGACGGTGCCGACCTGGTAGATATCGTCGGCCCCTGGATTGTCGTCAGACGCGTCGCGTTGGGCGACCAGCAGCACCTGCTTATCGCTGGCCATGGCGTCTTCGAGTGCCTCGATGGACTTTTCCCGCCCGACAAACAGCGGCAGCACCATGTGGGGGTAAACCACCACATCGCGCAGGGGCAGCAGGGGAAGTTCGATGACAGAAGAGGAACCCATAGTTATCTCCGGGTGGGGGAATCTGAGGCTTACAGCCTTATATGGGGACCAGTGGCCCCGATACAAGGGGCTGCGGGCCGAAGCCCGGGGCCCGGCAGAGCCGGGCCTTAAGGCACTATTCGTCAGTGGAAGCTGCGCGCGGAGCCGGTTCGCTGTTCTGGTACACCAGCAGGGGCTCGGAATCACCGCGGATCACAGACTCGTCAATGACCACTTTGCTGACATCATCCCGGGAGGGGATGTTGTACATGGAATCCAGCAGGATGCCCTCGAGGATGGAGCGCAGGCCCCGGGCGCCGGTCTTGCGCTCCATGGCGCGCTCGGCCACGGCACGCAGGCCGTCCTCGCGGAAGTCCACTTCCACACCTTCCATTTCGAACAGTTTGCTGTACTGCTTGGTGAGGGAGTTCTTGGGCTCGGTGAGAATTTTCACCAGCGCAGGCACATCCAGCTCCTCAAGCGTAGCGATCACCGGCAAACGGCCGACAAACTCCGGAATCAGGCCGTACTGGACCAGGTCCTCGGGCTCCAGATCGGACAGCAATTCGCCGACGTTGCGCTTCTCGTCCTTGCTCTTCACCTCGGCGCCAAAGCCGATACCGCCCTTTTCGGAACGGTTGCGGATAACCTTGTCGAGGCCGGCAAAGGCGCCGCCACAGATAAACAGGATGTTGGACGTGTCGACCTGCAGGAACTCCTGCTGCGGATGCTTACGCCCGCCCTGGGGCGGTACCGAGGCCACGGTGCCCTCGATCAGCTTCAACAGAGCCTGCTGTACCCCCTCGCCCGACACGTCGCGGGTAATCGAAGGGTTGTCCGACTTGCGCGAGATCTTGTCGATCTCGTCGATGTAGACAATGCCCACCTGGGCCTTCTCCACGTCGTAGTCACACTTCTGCAGCAGTTTCTGGATGATGTTTTCCACGTCCTCGCCCACATAACCCGCCTCGGTGAGGGTGGTGGCGTCAGCGATGGTGAAGGGAACGTCCAGCAGGCGCGCCAGGGTCTCCGCGAGCAGGGTTTTGCCGCTACCGGTGGGGCCCACCAGCAGGATATTGCTCTTGCCGAGTTCGACGTCGTCGCCGCGGGTGGAAGACTGGCCGTGGCGCAGGCGCTTGTAGTGGTTGTAGACGGCAACAGACAGGACCTTTTTGGCACGCTGCTGGCCGATAACGTATTCATCCAGGATGGCTTTGATTTCCTGGGGGACTGGCAGGCGATCGTGCTGCGTGTCAGAGCCGCTCTCTTGCACCTCTTCACGAATGATGTCGTTGCAGAGATCGACGCATTCGTCGCAGATGAACACCGACGGTCCGGCAATCAGCTTGCGGACTTCGTGCTGGCTTTTGCCACAGAACGAGCAATACAGCAGCTTGCCGCCATCGTCGCCGGATTTGGTGGTTTCGTCACTCATTCAATCGACCTATGTACTTCAAATCGAGTATACGCGCTGGTAGCGCTTCTAAAGATGGGGGTTTTTCCCGCGCATTGCAAGCCCGGAAAAACCCCCTGCGGGGCAGGGACTTAGGCCGCGGGGCCCTGCCGGCTGACCACCACTTCGTCGATCAGGCCGTATTCCTTGCTTTCGTGGGCGTTCATAAAGCGATCGCGCTCGGTGTCGCGCTCGATCGTGGCAAGGTCCTGCCCGGTGTGCTCTGCCATCAGCTGGTTCAGGCGCTGGCGGATGATCAGGATTTCCTTGGCGTGGATCTCGATGTCTGTCGCCTGGCCCTGGGCGCCACCGCTGGGCTGGTGGATCATGGTGCGGGCATTGGGCAGGCAATAGCGCTTGCCCTTGGCCCCGCCACAGAGCAGGAAGGCACCCATGGAGGCCGCCTGGCCGATGCACATGGTGCTCACATCCGGCTTGATGAACTGCATGGTGTCGTAGATGGAGAGACCGGCCGTGACCGAGCCGCCGGGCGAGTTGATGTAGAGGTGGATATCCTTGTCGGGGTTTTCCGACTCCAGGAACAACAGCTGCGCCACGATCAGGTTGGCCATGTGGTCCTCGACCGGACCGACCGCGAAGATCACCCGCTCTTTGAGCAGGCGGGAATAGATGTCGTAAGAACGCTCGCCCCGAGAGGTCTGCTCGACCACCATGGGGATAAGACCCAGGTTGGAAATGGTGTTCTGGTTGGTGCCGTGTGGCTGGTAAGGCATGTACGCGTCCCCGTCTATGGATTATGGCTGTACTGGGGCAGCCTTGCGGGCTGCCCCGGGGAGCGCGGCGTCAGGCCTGGGACTGTGCCTGTCCGATGGCCTCCTGGTAGCTGCACTCCTTCTCCGTAATTTGGGCACTCTCCAGCAGTTTTTCAACCACTTCGTCCTCAAGTACCTTGGATTCTACTGAAGAAAGTTGCTCAGGGTTGCTGTAATACCAGTTCACCACCTCTTCCGGCTCCTGGTAGGTAGAGGCCATTTCCTCGATGGTGCTGCGCACCTTGTCGGCATCGGCCTTCAGTTCCAGCTTGGTGATGAGCTCTGACAGGATCAGGCCCAGTTTGACCCGGCGCTCGGCATTTTCGCTGAACATGTCGTCCGGCAGCAGGGATTTCAGGTCCAGGTTCTGGCCGGCGGCGCCGCCGAACTGCTGGAACATCTGGTTGCGCAGCACGTCCACTTCCTGGCTGATCAGCGACTTGGGCACTTCCAGGGCGCTGTGCGCCTCGACAACGGCGTCCATCACCTGCTGCTTGACCTTGCCCTCGACGGCGTTTTTCAGCTCGCGGCTCATGTTGTCGGCCACTTCCTTGCGGAACTGCTCTTCGCCGCCCTCTTCCACGCCGTAGAGCTTGAACAGGTCCTCGTTCAGCTCAGCGGGAGTCAGTGCCGTCACGCTGTTCACCTTGACGGCAAACTCGACGGCGGCACCCTTGAGGTCTTCGTTGTGGTAGTCCTCGGGGAAAGTCAGGGACAGGGTTTTTTCCTCGCCCGCTTTCATGCCGACGATACCGTCTTCAAAACCCGGGATCATGCGGCCAGAACCCAGCTCCAGCTCGGAACCTTCGGCGCTGCCACCGTCAAAAGCTTCGCCGTCTTTGGTGCCAGCGTAGTCGAGGTTGACCTTGTCACCTTCTTCGGCGCCACGCTCGACTTCGTCCCAGCTGCCCTGCTGCTTGCGGAACACTTCGATGATGTTGGTCACATCTTCATCGGTCACGGAGGCCACCGGCTTCTCGATGGCGAAGTCTTTCATGTCCACCAGCTCGACTTCCGGGAACACCTCGAAAGTGGCGATGTACTCCAGGTCGCGACCTGCCTCGAGGTTCTTCGGCTCGATGCTGGGCTGACCGGCGGGACGCAGGTTTTCCTGCACCACGGCTTCCTGGAAGGACTTGCTCATCACCTCGCCCAGCACTTCCTGGCGCACACCGGCACCAAAGCGCTGGCGCATAACCTTCATCGGCACCTTGCCGGGGCGGAAGCCCGGCAGGCGAACATTGCCGGCCGCCTTCTGCAGCCGTGAATCCACTTCGCTGTCGACACGCTCGGCGGGTACCCCGACGGTTAAACGACGCTCCAGCTTTGAAGTCGTTTCAATCGATACCTGCATGGTAGTTCCTCACAATCCTGAAATCGTTGGGCGCCTGGCGCCACTGTAATGAGCCGGCGGTGAGCGGAAGTCACCGGCCGGAGAATAACTGGTGCGGAAGGGGGGACTTGAACCCCCACACATTGCTGCACCAGAACCTAAATCTGGCGTGTCTACCAATTCCACCACTTCCGCGTATCGCAACGCCCTCCCGGAGGCCGCCAACAACCTCAACGCGCTTTAAGTTAAGCACGCTATGCTATTGATTTATAACAAATAATAGGCCGGCAACACTGCAACTGGGGGCAGTTACAAGGGCGCAGATTCTGCCACAAAGACAATACCGGTTCAACTGCCCGCTGCAGGCACCACCCGCGGCGAGGCCGGCCCGGCTGCGAAACCGGGCGGCCCGGGAGGCGGCTCAGGCGCCGCGGGGGTCAATCGGTGAGGCAGGCGGGGTCAAAGGCATATTCATCGCGCAGCCAGGCCACCACCTCCGCAGCGGCTGCCCCGGGCAGTGCGGCGTACTCCGCCGCCAGCTCTTCCCTCTCCTGCGCAGCGAGCCCGTCGAGACCCGGGTCGCGGAAACGTCCCGCGTCAGCCTGCAGTTTTTCCCAGACTTCCCGGCCGAGCTTGTCAGCCATCCAGTCGGCGGGTAACGCCGGGGCGCCGTGCAGGGCGCCCAGCCCGGCCAGCGCCGGGAGCGACAGCCAGGGCTGGTTCATGGGGTTGCAGAAATGCCCCCGCAGGGCCTGCCCCAGGCCGGCCTCACGCCCCGGCAGCGGCTCCAGGTATAAATGACGGCTGCGCAGGGCACCGTCGTTGACCGGGTAGTTGTCCCACAGGGTCAGCGGGCGCCGGAAAGCTTCCTGCAGGTCTTCGACCTCGGCCCGGGCGATGGTGTCGGCACAGACTCGCTCCCCGGTCCAGAAGATGTCGATCTCCGGCGCCAGGAACTCACCCAGCCGCTCCCAGTAGTTCGCGGGCATGGGGCCAAAGTGTTTTTGCAGTACCGGGTCACTGGAGTAGTACGTCGGGCACATGAGCAAACGGACGCCCGGTAAGCAGCGCTGCACATCCGCGAGAATTTCAGCCTGCCGCTCAGCGAGATCGGGTACGTCCCCGGGCATGTCATCGAACAGCACCGCCAATAGCGGCGCGTCCAGCTCCGCGATCCGCGCCAGCTTCTCCTTTAATTGCCGGCGCTCGGCGGCCCCGTATCGCTGATACAGGGCAAAGGGCGACAACCCGACGCCGAACTCGACACCGGCCGTCGCAAACTGCGCGGCCAGGTCCTGCAGCTCCGCCCATTGCCGGGCCGGCCAGTGCTGCTGCCACTGCCGGCGCAGGAATGGGTCGGCCTTGGGGCAATAAAGGTAGGCATTGAGCCCCATGGCCGGCATGAGGCGAGCATAGGCGAGGCGGTCGGCCTGGCTCCAGGTCCGGCCGTAATAGCCCTCGACAATGCCCGTCAGGAAGGCGGTTGCGGGCCAGCGGGGAGCGGTCCCGGAGGGTGCGGGAGGGTCGGTCTCGGTGCCAGTCATTCCTGTAGCTTATATCCAAATATAATTTAGCGTTATTTCAATATTTCAAAATAAGCTAAAAATGCCGTATTCGGGTTGTGGAAAATTGCCATATTTGAGCGATACTAAGAGTGTGACCGCCTATCCCCTAGTTCAAACGGGTGGTCACGGGGAGCACACCCAATGCTCCTTCAGGGAAGCAATTCCTTTATGTTTCACTCCTAATGGTCTTATTGGGTCCCAAATGGGACCCATTTTTTTTGCCACTAGAAAAGTAAAAACAATGAGTTAGAACGACTTTCTCAAATCTTTCCAGAAAAATGTGTTCAGGTCTCACAAAAGTGGGCATCACCCTGTGGCTCACATCGTATGGGTCGGCCGGTCGGAATTGAGTGACCCCGCCAGGTGGTTTTCGATCTTGGCGTTGGCTGCAGTGTCCTGCTCGGAGAACTGCACCCCGATACCCGCTGTGCGGTTGCCCTGGGCGCCCCGCGGTGTCACCCAGACCACCTTGCCGGCGATGGGGATTTTCTCCGGCTCGTCCATCAGGGTGAGCAGCATGAACACCTCGTCGCCCACCTGGTAGGCCTTGTTGGTGGGCACGAACAGGCCACCGTGGGTCAGAAAGGGCATGTAGGCCGAGTACAGTACCGCACGGTCCTTGATGGTCAGTGAAAGAATGCCATTGCGACTGTTGTGTGCCTGATCGTTCATGATCCCCGCCTTTGGGTGCCCCTGGTGCGCTTATGCCAGCATCTTAGCACCGGCTGCCGGTGCGCCCAACTGCCGAGAGAGCTGTTCGAGCACTGATTCCTTCAACAACTGGGGATTGGGGTTCGATCCGCCGGCCATCGCCCGCTGGGTGCCGCGCAAATCATCGAGCAAAACGAAAGCACCAGGTCCGCTGGCGGCAAGTTGTGAGCCGTCGAGGTCCCGCAGGTGCTGCTCGATAAAGTCTGTCACCAGTACCAGGAACTCACCTGCGTCCAGGTCGGACAATGCCGCCGCCGTTTCCACGGCCCTGGCTTCACCGCGGATCACCGCGCCGAGGGCGGCTCGCTGGGCCAGCAGGGTGTCGGCGGAAGACTCCCGGTACATCTGTTCCGCCAGCAGGGGCCTGCCGTTCGCCAGGTCCAGCAGGCTCTGGCTGGTAGCGCGTTCGCCGGTCAGGTTGTCCAGCCAGCCGAGGCTCGCCCCGGTGTCGGGAGGCGCCAGCTTCAATAACTGGCAGCGCGAGCGGATGGTGGCCGGCACACCGTGCAGACGCGAACAAACCAGCAGGATATGGGTGTTATCCGCGGGCTCCTCAAGGGATTTGAGCAGGGCATTGGCGGCATTGGTATTCATGGCGTCGGCCGGTGCGATCACCAGCACCTTGCGCTCGCCAAACCCCGCCGTCCAGTGGGCAAAATTGACCGCCTCGCGCACCTGGTCGATCTTGATCACCCGGCTCTTTTCCTGCGGTTGCAGCCACAGGAAATCGCCGTGTGCACCGCTGCGACTCAATTCGCAGGCCTGGCACTCGCCACAGTTGTGGCCAGCACTGGGGCGGTGGCATAGCAGCAGCCGCGCCAGGGCCAGCGCCAGGCGCTCCTTGCCGATGGCCGGCATGCCCGCCAGCAACAGGGCATGGGGAAAACGCCCTTCCGACACCTGTTGCTCGAGACGCTGCCAGTCTTCCGCCTGCCAGGGCAGCGGCACACTGACGGCGGGCAGGCCCTCGAGTTGCATCAGTGACGCACTCCCCAGCAATCGAACAGTTCGCCGCAGACACTGTGGAGTTGTTCGCGCACCGCTTCCAGGGGCTGGGCGGCGTCGATCACCCGAAAACGACCGCTGCTTTCCCGGGCCAGACGCAGGTAGGTTTGTCGCACCCGCTCGAAGAACGCGATCTCCTCCTCCTCGAAGCGATCCAGGCTGCCGCGCTCCCGGGCGCGCTCCATACCCACCTCGACGGGCGCGTCGAACAGCAGGGTGAAATCCGGGCGCAGTTCCCCCTGCACCAGTACCTCGAGGCGCCTGACGAGATCGGCGGAAAGCCCCCTGCCCCCCGCCTGGTAGGCATAGGTGGCGTCGGTAAAGCGGTCGCACAGTACCCACTGGCCGGCGGCAAGCGCGGGCTCGATGACTTTCGCTAAATGCTGGGCCCGTGCGGCAAATACCAACAGCAACTCGGCCAAGGGGTCGACGCCCTCCTCCCGCCGGGCCACCAGCAATTCGCGGATTTGCTCCGCGAGACCGGTACCGCCGGGCTCCCGGGTCAGCAGGAGGTCCACGCCGCGGCTGCGCAGGTAGTCCTGGAGATAATCGATATTGGTGGACTTGCCGACGCCCTCACCACCTTCAACGGTAATGAACAGGCCTCTGGAGGAAGAATCTTGCACTAGGGTTTTCCCGGGTTGGAGCGATAGTCGGCACGCCGACGCAGCTGGTATTTACGCACAGCGCGCTCGTGGGCTTCAAGGGTGACGCTGAATTCATGGCTGCCATCCCCCCGGGCGACAAAAAACAGCGTCTCTCCGGGGGCCGGATTCAGGGCGGCATGAATGGCCGCGCGGCCTGGCAAGGCGATGGGCGTGGGCGGCAACCCGCCGTGACGGTAGGTGTTGTAGGGGTTTGCCTCGTCGCGCAAGTGCGAGCGCCGGAGGTCACCGTCAAAGGCGTCGCCGAGCCCGTAAATGATGGTCGGGTCGGTCTGCAGGCGCATGTTTTTGTGCAAGCGCCGGATGAACACCCCGGCTATTTCCCCCCGCTCTGCGGGCACACCGGTCTCGCGCTCGACAATCGAGGCCAGAATCAGGGCCTCGTAGGGTGATGCCAGGGGCAGATCGGCAGCCCGGACCGCCCACTCCTCGGCCAGCACCGCTTCCATGGCAGCAAAAGCGCGCTGCAGAATGTCCCAGTCGCTGTCGCCCCGGGCAAAGCGGTAGGTCTCCGGCAGGAACAAGCCCTCTGGACCGGGGTAGTCGGCGGTGAGCGCAGCGATGCGCTCGTCGTCGACTGCCGCCAGGCGCTGATCGAGCACCGGGTCGGCCGCCAGAAGCGCCAGCGCCTGGGCCAGGGTGAGGCCTTCCGGCAGGGTCACCTGGTATTGAATCACCTCGCCACGCTCGAGCAGCTGCAACAGGCCCTCGGCGGTAGTGCCGGGCTGCAGGCGGTACTCCCCGTGCTTCAGGCGCGAATCCACCCCGGTATAGCGCCCGTAGGCAATGAGCAGCTGCGGCTCACTGAGTATCCCCTCCTCTGCCAGACGCACGGCGATGCGGCGCAGGGAGTCACCCTGCTCAACCTCGAATACGACACCCCGGGCAGCAATATTGAGCGGCTGCTCCCAGCGCCGCTGGAGTTCCAGCCCCGCCAGCAGCAGTGCGCCGATCAGCAGCAGGGGCAACAGCCAGAGCAGCCGCTTCATGCCGGCCCGACCGCAGTGAGTTCGCGGCAATGCAGGTTGTGCAGCGCGCGGGCCACCGGCGTATCGCCCCAGCTACGTGTGCCGATCTGCGCTACCGCGCGAATACCCTGCAGGCTGTTGCAATAGAACACTTCGTCCACCGCCTCCAGTTCGGCCACGGATAGCCGGGCCTGCGCCACGCTGAGATTCAACGCGGGTGCCCAGCGCTCGATGACCGCCCGCCGGCGGGTTCCTGCCACACCGCAGTCAGCCACGTCCGGAGTCATCAGCTTGCCTTCGACCACTGCAAACAGGTTGCCGGCAATCACCGAGACAGCAGCACCGTCGGCGTCCAGCATCACAGCCTCATCCCAACGCTCGCGCTGGCACTCCGCCGCGGCCAGTACCTGCTCGAGGCGGTTGAGGTGTTTCAGCCCAGCGAGCGCGGGGCGTGAGGGGCAAACCGTGGCCGAAACCCCGAGGCGCGCCGGCACCTGCCAATGGGCCGGTTCCACAGCGAGAGGCGTCAGCTGGGCGACCACCCGGGGAGTAACAGGGAGAGGCGGCGCGTAACCGCGGGGGCCACTTCCACGGGTGACGGTGACCCGCAATGCCGCAGCTCCGGCGGGAGCCGCGGCCGCAGCCTGAGCGATGACAGCGTCCAGCGAAAGCGCAGGAACCGGGAAACCGAGCACTTCGAGCCCCCGCGCCAGGCGTTGCTGGTGAAATTCCGCCAGTACCGCCCTGCCATCCACCAGCAACAGGGTTTCGAACAGGCCGTCGCCAAAGGCGAAGCCACGATCGGGCAATGGCAGGCTGTCCGACAGTACCCCGTCGACCCAGCAGAGATCCGCCGTCACCGCGACCCGGTCAGTCGAGGCGGCGGAAAATCAGGGAGCCGTTGGTACCGCCAAAACCGAAGGAGTTGGACAGCACATTGCGGATCTCCCGCTGCTGGGCCGTGTGCGGCACATAATTGAGGTCGCAGCCCTCGTCGGGGTTGTCGATATTGATGGTCGGCGGTGCGACCTGGTCGCGTATGGCGAGCACCGAGAAAATGGCCTCCACCGCGCCGGCAGCGCCGAGCAGGTGGCCGATCATGGACTTGGTGGAACTCACCGCCACCTGGTTCGCCGCGGAGCCCATGACGGTCTTGACCGCACGGGTTTCGGCGACATCGCCAGCATTGGTGGAGGTGCCATGGGCGTTGATGTAGTCGAGTTCTGCCACCGGCAATTCAGCGTCCTGCACGGCGTTGCGCATGGAGGCAGCGGCACCGCGGCCATCCTCCGGCGGCGAAGTCATGTGGTAGGCGTCGCCACTCATACCAAAGCCGGTGAGTTCAGCGTAGATTTTTGCGCCGCGGGCTTTGGCAGACTCGTACTCTTCCAGCATCATGACCCCGGCACCATCGCCGAGAACGAAGCCGTCGCGATCGCGATCCCAGGGGCGTGAGGCCGCGGTCGGGTCGTCGTTGCGGGTAGACAGTGCACGAGCTGCGGCGAAGCCACCCAGGCCCACCGGGGTGGTGGCCATTTCGGCGCCACCAACCAGCATGGCGTCGGCATCGCCGGAGGCTATCAGGCGCGCGCCAAGGCCGATGTTGTGAGTACCGCTGGTGCAGGCGGTGACGGTCGCCAGGTTGGGCCCCTGCAGGTTGTATTTAACCGACAGGTTGCCGGCGATCATGTTAATGATCGAACCGGGTACAAAAAACGGCGAAATCTTGCGCGGCCCGGAGACGCGGACGATCTCGGTATTCTTTTCGATCTGGCCGATGCCGCCGATACCGGAGCCGATGGAGCAACCCACCCGGCCCGCATTGGCGTCGGTCACCTCGAAGCCGGAATCTTCCATGGCCTGGATGCCGGCGGCCATGCCGTACTGCACAAACACGTCCATTTTACGGGCGTCCTTGGCAGGCATGTAGGGTGAGGGGTCAAAGTTCTTGACGCTGGCACTGAAGGTAGTCGAGTAGGCAGAGACATCGAAAAACTCGATGGGCGCAGCACCACTCTTGCCGGCAAGAATATTTTCCCAGGTCTCGGCGACGGTGAGACCGACCGGGCTGATCATACCGAGACCGGTAACAACGACTCTTCTGCCTTTCACGGCGCTAACTCCTTAACTGCGGGAAATTATTGGGAAACCAGAAAGAGAAAAAGCCGCTCTATGTTAAATAGAAACGGCTTTTCGGTACAGTGAGGTAAAAATCAGGCGAGGTTTTCGTTGATGTAATCGATCGCCAGTTTCACTGTGGTAATTTTTTCGGCTTCTTCATCAGGAATTTCAGTTTCGAATTCCTCTTCCAGCGCCATAACCAGTTCGACGGTATCCAGAGAATCGGCACCCAGGTCTTCAACGAAGGAGGCCTCGGTCTGTACTTCTTCTTCTTTCACGCCAAGTTGTTCTGCAACGATCTTCTTAACGCGTTCTTCAATGCTGCTCATGATATCGGGTCACTCCTGAGTTTAGTGCTGAATCAAACCATCGAACCGGCCTGAAGCGAGCATTTTACTCTGATTTTTCAGCCGGTAAGAAGTTTTTTTTGTCGCACGGCGCGAGGCGCCGAACGCTTTTATGGCCGCGTGGCCAATTGTACAAAGGTTCACTGGCTCACGCCATATACATGCCGCCATTGATATGCAGCGTTTCCCCGGTGATATAACCGGCCACGTCGCTGCACAAAAAACTGACTAGCGCGGCAATTTCCTCGGGCTGCCCCAGGCGGCCGAGCGGAATCTGGCCGAGCATCAGGTCGCGCTGGTCGTCGCTCAACTCGCGGGTCATATCGGTGTCGATAAATCCGGGAGCCACGCTGTTCACGGTCACTGAGCGCGAACCCAGCTCACGGGCCAGCGCGCGGGAGAAACCCTCAGCCCCGGCCTTGGTGGCAGCGTAGTTACTCTGCCCCATATTACCCATGGAACCCACCACCGAAGTGATGTTGACGATACGCCCCCAGCGCGCCTTGGTCATGCCACGCAGGCAGGCCTTGCTCACCCGGTACAGGGCATTGAGGTTGGTATTGATGACATCGCTCCACTCATCCGCTTTCATACGCATCAGAATGTTGTCGCGGGTGATACCGGCGTTATTGACCAGCACCAGCGGTGCCGCGTAACGCTCGGCGACAGCTTTCATCACCGTCTCCACGCTGTCGTCGCTGCCCACATCCAGAGCCATGCCACAGCCGTCGTTTCCGGCTTCCTGCAGGTAGGCACTGATCGCTTCCGCACCGGATTCGCTGGTGGCCGTACCGACCACGGTATATCCGTCCGCGGCCAGCTTTTCCGCAATGGCTCGACCGATACCCCGGCTGGCGCCGGTCACCAGCGCTACTTTCTTGTCACTCATAGTGGACTGTTCCCCTGTTGTCCGATTCAGGCAGCGCCAGCGAGCGCCGCCAGTGTGGCTTGTAAGGCTTCCGGCTCTTCCAGCGAGTGGCTGTTGAGCGATTTATCGATACGGCGGTTGAGGCCACTCAGCACCTTGCCGGGCCCGCACTCGACCACCTCGCCGACGCCGCGCTCGACCATGGCCTGCACGCAGCCGGTCCACTGTACCGGGCTGTAGATCTGCTGCACCAGCAGTTCGCGGATGCGTTCGGGATCGTTCTCGGCCTGGCAGTGCACGTTGTGAATCACGGGTACCGAAGGCGCCTGGATGCTGATCTGGGCCATCGCCTCGGCCAGGCGCTCGCCGGCGGGCTTCATCAATACCGTATGGAAAGGTGCGCTGACGGGCAGCGGCATGGCGCGCTTGGCCCCCGCTTCCTTGAGGGCCGCAATGGCCACATCGACGGAGCCGGTATGACCGGCAATGACCACCTGCCCCGGTGAATTGAAATTGACCGCGGCAACCTCGCCTTCCCCGCGCCCGGCAATGTCGGCACAGATGTCCACGATGGCCTGGTCATCCAGGCCGATGATAGCGGCCATGGCGCCCTCGCCCACCGGCACCGCGGTTTGCATGAATTCACCGCGCTGACGCACCAGGCGCACGGCATCGGCAAAACCCAGCGCGCCAGCGCACACCAGGGCACTGAATTCGCCCAGGCTGTGCCCGGCCATGACCGCGGGGCCTTCGCCGCCCTGCTCCAGCCAGGCGCGCCACAGCGCAACACTGGAGGTCAGCAGCACCGGCTGGGTAGTCGCGGTGAGGTTGAGGGCTTCCTGCTCGCCGTTCTGGATCAGGTCCCACATGTCGTAGCCGAGGGCCTCGGAGGCTTCGGTGAAAGTGTCGCGCACAGCGGCGTATTCGGCGTGCGCGGCGGCCAGCATGCCCACTTTCTGTGAGCCCTGGCCGGGAAATACAAAGGCAGTGTTTGCTAGTGCCATGAAATAACGTCCTTAACGGTAGAGTTACCCGCAGTGAACCAGCCGCAGGCGCAGCGCGCAAGACGGCCGCCCATCAGCATAGGCTGTGACGGGTGAAAACGGTATCGAAAAAGGGGATGTTGACAGCGCTCGCAGCGCCGGGGGAGAGAAAGTGCGGGGGCCTGTGCCCCCGCGGGTCTGGCAAACGGCAGCGAAAGCCGTTCGGCGCAAACCGGAGATCCTAAGCGGTGTGCTTAGTCTTCGGCGCCGGTGTCGACGACTTTCTTGCCACGGTAGAAACCATCGGCGCTCACGTGGTGGCGACGGTGGGTTTCACCGGAGGTTTGATCCACGCTCAGGGTGGAACCACCGAGGGAATCGTGCGAACGGCGCATGCCGCGACGCGAACGGGTTTTCTTGTTCTGCTGAACAGCCATGACTAACTCCTAGTGTTTTTCGCCGGGCTTCAATTGCGCCAGCACTTCAAACGGGTTGGGCTTTTCCTCACGCTGCTCCTGCTCGGGCTCGGAAGCGGCCAGACCCACCAATTCTTCATTACAATCTGCCTGCTCGTGGTAACTGTAGGGGGGCAGGCTGAGCATCAGCTCGTCCTCCACCAGTTCCCGCAGCACGCAGGCCTCCTCCGTCAGGATCAGCGGATCCAGGTGCTTCGGAAGGTGCCGGGCCTGATCGTCGGTCCACACGATGGCCAGCGTATTGCTGGATTCCACGGTGGTCGACATCGGCTCCAGGCAACGCTGGCAGGTAACAGACACGGTTGCCTGTACTTCCACCGTCACCAGATAGCGGCCTTCCTCGTCCCGGGAGAACGCCAAACGCGCCTGAATATCACCGTCGTCCGAGGCCAGAAGGCCTCGGAAACGCTGTAATTCAAGCGGTTTTAGCGCCCCACTGATGCTTACGCCGCGCGTGGCTGCCTTACGGACATCCAGCGTCGTCGGGAGGGGCTCGGTCAACATAGGCGCGCATCATAGGGGCGGATTAGCCCCTTGTCAAAAAAATCTTTTAAATACAGAGGCTTCGCGTACTTATTCACAATCAGCAGCCAATCGCGGAAAATTGCCCGATGGACCTTATTCTCGCCTCAACTTCACCGTACCGCCAGCGCCTGCTGGAACGCCTGCAGATTCCCTTCCGCTGCGAGTCGCCAAATACCGACGAGACCCCCCTGCCAGGGGAGGCCCCGGCCCCGCTCGCCGCCCGCCTGGCTCAGGCCAAGGCCGCCGCCGTGGCTGCCCGGCACCCGGAGGCCCTGGTGATCGGCAGCGACCAGGTGGCCTCCCTGGAAGGCGCCCTGCTGGGCAAGCCCGGCAGCCATCTGCAGGCGGTGGCGCAACTGGAGGCCTGCAGCGGCAAGACCCTGCATTTCTATACGGCCGTGTGCCTGCTGGGCCCCGGGATCGACAAAACCCACACCGAACCCTTCACCGTGGATTTTCGCGCGCTGGAAAGGGAGGAGATCGAAAACTACCTGCGCAAGGATACGCCCTACGACTGCGCCGGCAGTTTCAAGTGGGAGAGCCTGGGAGTCGCCCTGTTCGAGCGCCTGACCGGCAACGACCCGACCAGCCTGGAGGGGCTCCCGCTAATCGCCCTGTGCCGCCTGCTGGCGGAGAGCGGTCACCCGGTCCTGTCGAAAACACCCTCGAGCAGCGGCAGCAATTCCGAAAGCTGATCGACAATACCCAGGGGCGCGTGCTGTTGCAGGCGCTTCGGGGCGTGCACCCCGAAACTCACCCCGATGGACGCCATCCCTGCACTGGCGGCCATGGCCAGGTCATATTCGCTGTCCCCCACCATCACGGCCTGCCCGGGCAGCCGGCCCCGCTGGTCGAGAATTTGCCGGAGCATGAGCGGATCCGGCTTGGAGGCCGTTTCGTCGGCGCAGCGGGTGGCATCGAAATAGTCCTCCATGCCCGCACCGGCCAGCACCCGGTTCAACCCGCGACGGCTCTTGCCGGTGGCGACGGCCAGCTCGAAGCCCGCGCTGCGCAATGCGCCCAGCAACTCCCGGGCGCCTGCGAACAATGGCGGCGGGCCACTACTAGTAGCGGCTATATATTGCCGGGAGTAGGCCTCGGCGACCGCAGCGCGCCCCACTTCGGACACATCCGGGAACAACCGAGCCACCGCCTGGGGCAGCCCCAGGCCAACGATATCGCGTACCGCCTGCTCTGCCGGCAGGGCCATGGCGAGCTCTTCAGCGGCCGCTCGCATCGCGCGGACAATACCGTCTACGGAGTCACAGAGGGTTCCATCCCAGTCAAATATAACGATCATTTACAGAGGCTTACGTAATTTTTCTAAAGTTTCTTCGAGAGCCCGCTCGAGAGGCGCTTCGACGGCGATCCGGCCCGCGCCGGACAGATTGAAGCTCAGCGCCCTGGCGTGCAGGAACAGCCGCTTCAGGCCCAGCTCAACGGTGAGCGCCTCGCTGCGGGGGTCACTGTACTTCGGATCACCCAATAGCGGGTGCCCCGCATGCTGGGCATGCACCCGAATCTGGTGGGTGCGCCCGGTCACCGGCTTGGCTTCGATAAGGGTGGCCCGGGGGAAGCGCTCCACGGCGGCAAATTCGGTCACCGAACGCTTGCCTTCCTTGCCGACGCGCACCATGCGCTCACCGGATTGCACGACATTCTTTTCCAGGGGGGCATCCACCACCGACATCCGCCGGGGCCACTTGCCCACCACCAGCGCCAGGTAGCGCTTGTCGACCTTGTCACTGCGCAGCAGCTGGTGCAGCTCCCGCAACACCGCCGGCTTGCGGGCCACCATCACCAGGCCCGAGGTGTCCCGGTCCAGGCGATGGACCAGTTCCAGGCGCCGGTCCTGGGGCCTCATCTGGCGCAGGCACTCGATCAGCCCGAAGTTGAGGCCTGAACCGCCGTGCACCGCCAGCCCGGAGGGTTTGTCGATGATCAGCAGCCCCTCGTCCTCGTAGACGATCCGCCGGCTGAGTTCGTCCACCCAGTAGCCCGGTACCGGCGCCGGTGTGCCGGCTTCGGCCTGGCGCACCGGGGGCACCCGCAGCACATCCCCCGCCTTGAGCCGGTAGTCCGCCTTCACCCGCCCCTTGTTCACCCGGAATTCACCCTTGCGCAGCCCCCGATAGATGCGGGTCTTGGGGACCCCGCGCAGGATCCGCAGCAGGTAGTTGTCGAGGCGCTGGCCGGCGTCATCGGCGTCGATGGTCAGAAATTGCACAGCTGTGCCGGTCTGGGGCTGTTCCGTTGGGGCCATATCAGGGTTCTATTGCCAATTGAAGCACTGGGTCTTTGCTGCTATAGTCGCGGCCGTGTGGCCGTCCGTGTCATAACCAAACTCGACACCGGCGCTGCGAAGTCGCCTGGCGAAGGTAGGGCCTGCCGAAGAAATTGCATGGCTCCGTCAGAGAAAACCACACGTCTGTAAAGGGTGTCGACGCGCCCCCACTGAGCGGCAACAACACTGCCCTGGAGCGTAGCGCGACGACACAACATTAACCGCGCAGGTAACCTGCCGGGATACAGAATCAGTTTACGGAATATCACGGCGTGGTCGCAGGATTCAGGTGCTGCGACACTAACAAAAAGGCCGCCCGGGCGCTACCCGCCCAAGGCCAAGGACGCTAACCGGCACCGCGCTTGCGCGCCGGGACAATGATACTGGAACACCTGAACGTATTGCGCAGAGCCACTGGACGGGCGCGCACAACACAAGTCAGCCCGCCCTACCCTGGCCCTCCATATGCCCGGCACCCTGCCGGCCCGCCACTGATGACTGCCCCGCCAGGCCTGTGCGAAACAGGTATATGGCACTATGAAGAAAATGCTTATCAACGCAACTCAGCCAGAAGAGTTGCGCGTTGCGCTGGTTGACGGCCAACGTCTCTACGATCTGGACATCGAAAACCGTACCCGCCTGCAAAAAAAATCCAACGTCTACAAAGGTAAAATCACCCGGGTTGAACCCAGCCTGGAAGCCGCCTTCGTTGATTTCGGCGCCGAGCGCCACGGCTTTTTGCCGCTGAAGGAAATTGCCCGCGAATACTTCTACCGTGATCCAGGCTCCGTAGAAGGCCGGATGAAAATCAAGGATGTGGTCAAGGAAGGTACCGAGATCATCGTCCAGGTAGACAAAGAAGAGCGCGGCAACAAAGGCGCCGCCCTCACCACCTTTATCAGCCTGGCCGGACGCTACATCGTCCTGATGCCCAACAACCCCCGCGCCGGCGGCATCTCCCGCCGTATCGAAGGCGACGACCGCACCGAGCTTCGCGAGGCCCTGAACACCCTGGACATCCCCAACGGCATGGGCGTGATCACCCGCACAGCCGCCGTGGGCCGCACCGGCGAAGAACTGCAATGGGACCTCAATTACCTGCTGCAGCTGTGGCAGTCCATCAGTGACGCCAGCAGCACCGCGAAAGCCCCGGTACTGCTGTACCAGGAGAGCAATGTCATCATCCGCGCCATCCGCGACTACCTGCGCGATGACGTGGACCAGGTCCTGATCGACTCCAATGAAGCCCACCAGCAGGCGACTGATTTCGTCAGCATGGTGATGCCCCAGTACAAGAACCGCATCAAGCGCTACGAAGACTCGATCCCCCTGTTCAACCGCTTCCAGGTGGAAAGCCAGATCGAGACCGCCTTCCAGCGGGAAGTGCGCCTGCCCTCTGGCGGCTCCATCGTGATCGACCCCACCGAGGCGCTGGTGTCCATCGACATCAACTCGGCCCGCGCCACCAAGGGCTCCGACATCGAAGACACTGCCCTGCAGACCAACCTCGAGGCGGCCGACGAGATCGCCCGCCAGCTGCGCCTGCGCGACATGGGTGGCCTGGTGGTCATCGACTTCATCGACATGCTGGCGGCACGCAACCAGCGCGCGGTAGAAAACCGCATGCGCGACGCCCTGGCCATCGACCGCGCCCGGGTCCAGGTGGGCCGCATTTCCCGCTTCGGCCTGCTGGAGATGTCCCGCCAGCGCCTGCGCCCCTCCCTGGGTGAGACCAGCGCCATTGTGTGCCCCCGCTGTACCGGCCAGGGCACCATCCGCGACACCAAGTCACTGGCCCTGTCGATCCTGCGCCTGCTGGAAGAAGAGGCCATCAAGGAGCGCAGCGCCGAGATCCGCGGCATAGTGCCGGTGGACGTCGCCGCCTACCTGCTCAACGAGAAGCGCCAGGCCCTGTCCGAAATCGAACAGATCAGCCGCTCGCGCATCCTCGTTATCCCCAACCCGAACCTGGAAACGCCCCACTACGAAGTCAAGCGTCTGCGCGACGACGAAGTGGACGGCGAGGCCGTCAGCTACAAGGTCGACATTACGGTTCCGGATACCGAGACCATCTCCGACAGCCACAGCGCCGCCCTGCCCCAGCAGGAAGCCCTGGTACAGGGTGTACAGCGCACCACTCCCGCCCCCGAGGCGAAGGAGAAGCCGGCTGAAGAGGACAAGCCCAAGCAGCACAAGAAGCCGCACAAGGGCAAAGACGGCAAGCACCACCACAAGGGCAAGCACAAGAAGAAAGCCAAGCAGGGCTTCTTCGCACGCCTGGCGGCCGCGCTGTTCGGCAGCGAAGAAAAACCCTCTACCGAGCGCAAGTCCGAGAAGCCCAAAGGCAAGAGTGCCGGCGAGAAGGACAAGGAGCGCAGCCAGCGCGACGAGCGCAGCGGCGGCAAGTCCCAGAACAACCGCAACCGCAATCGTCGCCGTGGCGGCCGCAACCGCAACCGCAACAACGGTGAAAACCGCGACGTACAGGGCCAGAACCAGCAACAGCCCCAGACTGCGCGCAGCGCCGATGGCGACAGCAGCCGCGACGAGCAGCAGCCCCGTCGTCAGCGTCGCGATGACGACAACCGCGGCCGCAACCAGCGTCGCCGTCGTCCCGAGCAGGATGACGCAGCCAAGCTGGATGCAGTTGATGCCGTTGCTGCCGAGGAAGAGGTACGCGACGACGAGGGCGGCCAGAACAAACCCCGCAAGCGTCCGTCCGACAAGCGCGGCGAACCCCGTCGCCGTCGTCGCAACCGCGGCCCGCGCCCGGAGGCCGAAGCTGGCGCAGATGCAGCTAATGCAGATGCGGTAGCGAGCGAAGTTGCCGAGAAGCCCGCAGCACCGCAGCAACAGCCCGCGCCAGAGACAGCGCCTGTAGCCGCCCAGGCGGAAGCAGAACCGGCCTCGAGCGTTGAGGTGGAGGCACCCCAGGCTGCCGCCGTCGCTGAGCCCGCTGCCGAAGTACAGGTCGAGGTAGAACCCGAGACGCCAGCTGTCGCTGAAGTCGTCGAGGAAACCGCGCCTGCAGTGGCAGAGGCCGAGACGCCCGTCGTCGCGGAGCCAGAACCTGTCGTCGCCGAAGCACCGGAAACAATTCCGGAGCCAGTGCAGGAGCCTGTGCGGGAAGAAGTTGCTTCCGTCGAGCCGGCCGCCACAACCGGCCTGACCGAGTCCGGCCGCGCCGTGAACGACCCCCGCGTTGCCCCGCAACCGGTGGCCGCGATCGAGATCACTACCGCTCATCCGGTGCTGTTCTCCGACTTCGTCGCACCAGCGGTTCAGCCCAGCGGACGTGTTGTGCCGCGTGCCAGCAACGATCCGCGCGGCCCGCTGCCGGCAGTCGCCAGCGTGGAAACCGCGGCTCCTTACGCGGAGGCGGCCAACCAGGGATAAAACACCTGTTTTATAGGCACAAGAGTCGCCAAGGCTCTTGTGCCTGCATCAAAGGACTGTATAATCTCGCCTTCTTCGCAGCGCGCTGTGAAGACAGACAATACGGTTTTTCGGTGGGCTGGCTGAGTGGTCGAAAGCGGCGGTCTTGAAAACCGTTGAGGAGAGATCCTCCCGGGGTTCGAATCCCTGGCCCACCGCCATAAAAGGCAGGAAAAACAAGGAGTTACGGGTAATGCCGGTTCCTTGCTGCCAACCCCGATCAAGAACATTGGCACAATTTTGGCTACACTCAATCTTGTGTTTAAGGAGTCTTGATCATGAATCGACCAACCAACACCCGCAGCACCTCTATCTCCAGTACTCAGCTGGAAGATAACCACCTTCTCACCTCATCCCAGCTGGGTGATTTAGGCGCCCTCTTCCACGCGGCCGCCAATTCCGACAATCCCGAGATCTCCCGCCGGTTGTGCTCCATCGGCCAGTACCTCTGTGAAGAGTGGCAGGTCATGCAGGCGACCGAGGTGGCGTCCATGCTCTCCGGCGCGGAGGACTGATGTATGGCCACGATCAGGAAACGGGTACGGGCGGATGGTGAGATCAGTTACCAGGCCATCGTCCGCCGCCAGGGCTACCGCGACCAGCGGAAAACCTTCGACTCGGAGAACGCGGCCAAGGACTGGGCCTACGACCTCGAGCGAGACATACGCGACCGCCGGGTCGATCCCCGCGCCTTGGGCGAGCGCCGCACCGTCGGCCACGCTATAGAGACCTACCTCGAAGACCCCGAAACCCAGCGGAAGAAGTCCTTCAAGGACATCAAGCGACTATGCACCTGGTGGAAGGATCGCGTGGGCAGGGTCGCTCTGGGCGCTCTCACGCCCACCATGATCGCCTCGCAGGTCGACCCCCTGACCTGCGAGGGCCCGACCAAGAATCGATACATCGGGGCGCTGGGTGGGTGCCTGACCTACATCAGCCAGACGCCGCACAGCTGGATCCAGACCAACCCCTGCCGGCTGGTGAAGAAGTACAAAAAGAACCCTCCCCGCCAGCGGGTCTTGAAACCCCGCGAGTGGAAGAAGCTGTTGGCCTACGTCGACGAGCAAGCCGACAAAAAAGAGGCCACCTATATCGAGAAGCAGTTCCCCCTGTTCCTGCGGCTGGCGTACGACACTGGCCGCCGGCGGGGGGAGCTACTCAAGCTGACATGGGACTGCGTCGACCTCGATGACAATGTGCTCTACCTACTCGACACCAAGACCGGCGAGGATCAGGAGGCGCTGATCGATGACGACATGGTCGAGCGGCTGGAGCAGCACCGCGAGGCCTTCTGCCGGCCCGGGTGTCCGTACGTCTTCGCCGGCCGGAAGCAGGACGCGCCCATCGGGCGCTTCGATGAACTGATCAGGTCGGCGATGAGGGCGAACTTCGAACCCGACATGCGCGACGAGATGCCCGTGCTTCACACCCTGCGCCACACCGCGGCAACGGAGATGGGCGCCGCGGGCGCTACCCTGCATGAAATCATGGAGGTGACAGGCCACCGGAGCGCGGCGACGGTATTGAAGTACACTAAGAGGTCGAGGGAGTCGGCAAAGGCCGCTCACGCCAAGCGTAAGGGTAAGACCTAGCGGGTAGCTCCAGTTGAACCATAGCTGGAGCTACACTGTTATAGATTCGGCGCGCAAAAACTCGTTAAAGGTGAGGGACTGCACCCCGATCTCAGCACACACATCCGGGATACGCTTCCTTTTAGGTGAGGTATTCGCCGTTCCTTCCATGTTCACCAGCGGGAGTCCCAACGTCTTGGCCAGGGCAATGATAGACATATCGTTCATGCCAACGGTGCCTTTTATATTTCCGTTATTCTCTGAAATAAAATCGCGGTACTGCTCCTGCAGGTAGACAGAAGTATTGATGTAGTCGTGGAAGCTCCAGTCACCACCAATCTCCAGAAGCATTTCGTTTTTATGTGACTCGATAAAGCTCCCCAGAGTGCCGTCAATCACTACCATCTCGTCGAATATTTCCTTCGTCACTGCGATACGTCCAGACGCCAAGATGTTCTTAACTGGGGCCCACAACGAGGGGTACAAATCCTCAGGTGTCCTTTGGAGAGGCTCGGTCAAACCACTAGTATCAATGCAGTAATCTTTCACCTACGCCCCAAAACCTGCGCTAATATCATTCAGGTATTGGAGCTTTTTAATTCCGAGGTATTCAGCGGCGTTATGATTACTGATACGTCCGAGCTTCCATGCCTCCAACACTAGTCCTGTATAGGCTTCCCCAACCTTATTTTTATAACGCGTCGCATAGTATTTTGGGCGAGCGAAGGATTTGTACTCGTCCTCGGCCTTTAGAAACTCTTCGCGCTTCTTGTTCCAGTAGAACTTCGGATCTACCTTGCCTAGCTTTACAAGCCTAACGAGTGCTGCGTGGGGGCTTACACAATATGTACGGGCAACTGCCTCTAAGGCATCGTCGGAAATCTCGTGCAGTTGCCCCGTTGCCCAAGCCATGCTGTCCATAACTGCGGATTTAGGCATGAGGTAGGCGCCTGCAAAATTGTCACACCAGTCCTCAATCGATTGGGCTGCGCCCCCTCCTTTTCTCACGTATGGCCCGATAATACCGCTTTCGCCAACCATTAAGTGTGCAAGCTCATGGGCCAGCGTGAACGCCTGGGCCCCCGGGTACTCCTGTGTATATACGATGACTGGGAGGAGCTGTTCAAAAAGGCACAAGCCTCTGGCTTGGTGCGCTTTCAACCCACCAGATTTGGCCACGATGACGCCGAGCGACTCAATATGACGGCGTACAATATCAGGAAGTAGGTACCATTCGCTGGGCCTCATACCAAGTTGTTCGTCCAGAGTAAATTTCGTCCACTCTCTTGCCAAAGCCGCGTACTCTTCCGGGTCCGATTTAATGCTGGCGCGAAGTTCTTTAGGAAACTCAGGCGGGGCCTCTCCGATCTCTTCGTAGAGATCTAGGGCATTTATTCGAAGAGATTCCGCCCAGCCCTGAATATCAATGAAGTCTCTATTTTCAGTGGGGTCCGGCGCCCCTTGATATAGCCGAAAATCAGGCACCAGTTTGGGGCGGTAGACGCTGGGGGGCTCTGGGAGGAAAAATTCTAAAAATGGCCTTTGGTATAACTCGGCCATCTTACGTGCTTGATTCACTGTCGGTTCAAAGTCGCCTTCCGGTGACTCCCAATCAAGTATCATAGCGGGCGGCTTATTGAGTTTTGCGGCAATCTCATCTACAGAGATACCCCGCCATTCACGCGCCCACTGGAGCATGGAAGGGTTGAAACCGGCAGATTTAGGGTTGTTGGCTCGCCTTGGCATGACTGCATCTTACCGGGGTAGCAACTTCGGGCAAAGTACTCGATTTTTGTCTGTAACTAAATCAAGCTGGTTCGTTGAGAGGTACTATAGGGCAAGCCTACTCGAAACAGTGCGCCGGGATCCCCAGTCGCCCAGACTCCAAGTCCGACGCTATCTGCTCCATCTCCGCCACCATGGCGGGATCGTGGAGCCAGCCCTCCCCCGCCCCGGTCAGCATGTAGTGCAGGGACTCACAGACGTGTGAGGTGGGGCCCTTGTCGGGCTTATCCTGGTAACGTTCGTCACCCGCCACCTTCACCCGCTTGAACTGATACGCACCCGATAGGCCCTTGATCAGGGTCTTACAGCGCGGATGGATCAGGATGGCAGGGTCACCGGCCACCAGCTTCGTCAGCTGTACATCGAGCGCCGTGGTTCGCTGCTCGAAGTCGTTCGAGGGCGCGGGGATCGCATAGATGCCGCTAGCCCGCAGCATGTCGAACGGGGTCTCGTCGCGGGTCTGGGCCTGCTGGTTGCCAGCGGGGTCGCCGGTAAATTCCACCTGGTAATTCCTGAGCAGCTCGTCCCCGCCGATCATCTTTTTGAGCAGCTCACCGAACCGCAAGGCACTCATGTTCTCGGTCACCAGCTCCTGCCAGATCAGCCAGCGGCCGTTGTGCTGCTTCTGGCCGAGGGTCGCCGCGGGTGTGCGTCCAAAGTCGATGCCCACCGACAACGGCAGGCGTGGGTCCAAGGTGAACTCCCCAACGTGGGTGTGCTCGCTAAAGTCCGGATGGACTGGCCTGCCGTCGGAGTGGAAGACGAACTCGTTAGCGAGGTTCTGCCTGATCCAGCTGTCCTTCTTCGCCTGGGTCAGGCGGTCGTAGTAGCCGTGGGGCAAGTTGTGCACATTCTCGGCATCGGGGCATGCCTGCCACGCGCCGTTTACTTTCCGCACCGCCGGGGGCTGGATGAAGAAAGCGTAGTCCTTCGGCTTCTCGTCGAAAACCAGCTTTGCCAGCCAGTGGTCGCGGTCGGGGGCGTTGGAGTCGGCGATTACAAAGTGCTTGGCGTTGGGCACCTGGGCCGGTGCCGGGTAGCGCCCAACACGGGAGAGCAGTAGGTCCAGGTTGTCCTTCGACAGTTCCTTCAGCTCATTGGCGTAAAGGCCGGACAATTGCAGACCCCGGGCCTTGCGTTGATCCTCCGGGCCATCGAATGCCATGAAGATCACCTCGGCGTCCACGGTGGTGCCGTCGTCCAGGGGGAAGATGGCGGACCAGCTGGGAGGTGTTGAGGCTTTGAAGGTGCCGAGATCAGCCTGCTCCACGATCTCGCGGAAGTCCTTCGTGATCGTGTTCATCAGGTCGATGTAGGTATTCCTGACCACCGCCACCCGGGAGCGCCTCACGCGGTTACGGTCGGGTGTCTGGTGCAAGACCTGCAGCAGTACCTCGATGATGCAGCTGTGGGTCTTACCAGAGCCCAGCGGACCGATGATGGTGCGGAAGAAGGCGCTGGATTCGTGGAAGCGGAGGATCTGGCATCCTTGGGCCTGATAGTTGATGCGGACTGCAGCCATCAAAATTCACTCAACGAATTCAACATGAATATAACATTCATCCAATGAATTAAGGTAGAGGTAAATGTACTGCGTTCTGATTT
Organism: Parahaliea maris; assembly: GCF_008064665.1. Lineage (GTDB taxonomy): Bacteria > Pseudomonadota > Gammaproteobacteria > Pseudomonadales > Halieaceae > Parahaliea > Parahaliea maris. Next base: position 34,359 of record NZ_VRZA01000012.1, read on the forward strand.
CCACGCTACAGCCCTGAATCTAGGCCGTATAGTATGGGAGCCCTCGCCTACTAACTAGCCATTTTCTTGGGCCCGGGATTCCAGGTCTTCTGTCATTTTGACGGAGCCTGGGGGCCAAAGCTGCATTATGAGATATCCAGCGCCAGGAATTACTGAAGACACTGCTTGCAACGCAACTACCAAAAACCAAATGATGTGGTTTCCCAGCCCGGATTCATATCTTTGCAGCGCCAAAAACTGATCCTCCAACTGAGTATAAGCAGCAATAAGAAAGCAAAGGCTGACATAGATGCTATAAGCGCTGAAACTACGCCATCAAGCTTTAACAACGCAGCCTCAAAGGTCAAAATCAGAACGACTAAAAAAAATCAGGAGTGGCCAAATCTTGAGTGCATAGGATAACCGGTTTAATCGGTGGGCAGGGTGCCACCAATACCCAAAGAAAAAGTCTTTTGTTGTCACGAACACTCCTTCAATCCGACTATAAGCTTCATGTCAGAGTAGGTACCTATAGTGGTTCGTACAAGTATCTCTGAAAGCCAACGAACGTTTCCCTGATTGCTGAAGGAGGACCTAATTCAGTGGCAGCATCACTTATTGTGTTGTATTTCAGCTCTATTAGGCTTATCAGTTTTCCCGCGGCCAGTTCCTGCACACCGTCTTCAAGATACCTCTCTAGAATAAAATCGATAAACTCTCGTTGCTTATAGTCGGGGTAGCCTACCGCCAAACTAGGATGTGCCCTTTCCACTCGTTCTTTCCTGGTACAGGTTTTTGCCGCATAGGCCACAAACGCGAGGACGTCATATACATCGCTCTCTTTTGCGTCAATCAGGTCTTTCATGCTGTCCAACTTTTCGTTGTCATAGCCTGCCTCTGCGAGATCTTCGAGAAGCCTTTCACGCGTGGTGGGATCACTCCATATCTGTCTAAGTTGCTCCTCGTCAGCAAAAAAGTGCGGCAGGTCGTCGAACATGCGCTCCACGAACTCCTTAGCGGTGATTGGCTTTCCTTCTGGGCTCCAGTACATCGCTGAAGAAATGTGCTTGATCTGGCGAGCCCTGCCATCAGACAAGGTAATAACAACCTTTTTCTCGCATACACAGGGGCGCTGCCCACATTCGGTACAGGGCTCCGGTTCGGGTCTCTCACACGTGCAGGGATTATGGCCACATAACCCACAGATGCCGGGTTCTGCGCCTCCACCTTTTTCACAGCTACAGGGGGTATTGCCACACTTCTCACAAACCTGGGGCTCCAGAGGCTCACCATCCCATTCGGGGTCGGCAAAGTTGTAGTGGGCTTTGACGAAATCGTAGATGGTGAAATAATCCTTGCCGTCGTACATACGAGTGCCGCGTCCGATGATCTGTTTGAACTCGATCATGTTGTTGCAGGGACGCATTAGGACGATGTTCCGTACGTTGCGGGCATCCACACCGGTAGAGAGCTTGCGGGAGGTAGTAAGGATGGTGGGTATGGTCTTTTCGTTGTCCTGAAAGGTCTTCAGGTCGTTCTCGCCGCCAACGCCATCATTGGCGGTAACCCGAACGCAGTAACTAGGGTTAGCAGTCCAGCCCTTCTCCACCGCATACTGGTTGATAAAGTCCCGAACTGTGCCCGCGTGCTCCTGGGTAGCACAGAACACTAGAGTCTTTTCTTTGGGGTTAAATAGATCCATCCAATAGCGCACCCGCATTTTTTCGCGCTCGGGGATGGTTATGATGCGGTTGAAGTCGCCCTCCTTGTAGACGCGGCCCTGCTCGGGTTCGCCTTTGACGACCACTCCATCACCAGGGGTGTAGATGTATTCATCCATAGTGCCGACGATTGGCAGCACCTTGAACGGTGTTAGAAAGCCGTCGTTGATGCCGTCTTTGAGCGCGTAACTGTAGACCGGTTCGCCGAAGTAGGAATAGGTGTCTGCGTTGACAGTGCGCTTGGGGGTGGCGGTCAGACCCAGCTGTACGGCCGGGGAGAAGTAGTTGAGAATATCCCGCCAGGCGCTTTCGTCGTTGGCGCCGCCCCGGTGGCATTCGTCGATTACGATAAAGTCGAAGAAATCTTCGGGGTAATCGCCGAAGTATGGCGAGGGGTTTCCGGCTTCATCGGTGCCGGACATGAAGGTCTGGAAGATGGTAAAGAAGACGCTGGCATTCTTGGGCACGGCGCCTTTCTTTTTGATCTCCCCGGGCTCTAAGCGCACGATGGCATCTTCACCGAAGGGGCCGAAGTCGTTAAAGGCCTGATTGGCCAAGACGTTGCGGTCGGCTAGGAACAGGGTGCGCGGGCGTTTTTTCGCAGCGGATGGCTCTTTCTGTGCGCTCAAGCTCCAGCGGCTGTGGAACAGCTTCCAGGCGGTCTGAAAGGCGATACAGGTTTTGCCTGTGCCGGTGGCCAAGGTTAACAGAATACGCTGCTTGCCCTGTGCGATGGCCTCCAGGGCATTGTTGATGGCGTTTTCCTGATAGTAGCGCGGCTGCCAGTCTCCTTTGCACTCAAAAGGGATCTGGGCGAAACGCTCGCGCCAGACAGCCGCAAAGTCGGGCTCGGGTCGTTCACCGCCGGACTTCTGGGTGAGATCAAAGGTCAGTTGCCAGAGTTGATCCGGACTAAGAAACTGCTCGACCAGCTTTTCCTCGCCGGTGAGCATATCCACCTGGTAGATGTCATGGCCGTTGGTGGCGTAGCCGAAACGGCACTGCAGGCGCTGAGCGTAATCCTTGGCCTGACGCACCCCCTCGGTATAACTCAGGCTCTCTTTTTTGGCCTCAATCGCCGCCAGCTTACGGCCCTGATATTCCAGCACATAGTCGCTGCTCAATGCCGAAGCGCGTTTGCCGCCGCCAATAATCCTGCCCTGGGTAATACTGACCTCGCGTCGGATATAGCTGTTTTCCACCTTGCCCCAGCCCGCTCCAATCAACTTGGGGTCAATCAGTTCGGCGCGGGTATCGGCTTCGTTGCGGCTTCCCTGCGTCATTAGGCAGCTGCCTCTTTGCTATCCTTTGTCAGCTCACCAATAAAAGCCATTTGAAGAATCGACTTTTTCAGCTCATCCAACGAATGTAGCTTCTTCTCGTAGATACACTGTACTTCTTTTACGTGGCTCTCTAAGAGCTCTAACTGCTGTATGAACCTAGTTTGTTGATCTAGGGATAATGGATATGAGACTTCAAATTCCTCTATTTGCTTTTTAGTAATCGCCTGCCGCGTTGAGCCCGACTCACCAATTCCTAACAACTGATCTTTATAAAATTTTGACGTTAATGCGTAATTTAAAAAAGCAGGCAATAGCTCTTCTTGGTTAACACGAATGATAGATACATGTTGATTTACTCTAGCTGGAAGGAACTCCTCGGGCGCCAACGCACAACGAGCTACAGAGGCACCTGTGATATTCAATAGAACATCATTTTTTTCAACGATAACATTGCTAAGCTTTTCCGCCTGGTCATCATCGATAAAGGCCAAGTCCTTCTCCAAAAATCGTCGATCATAAACGTTCATGCTTCGAATAAGCGAAATCCCCTCTACTTTATAAGCAGCTTTTCCTCCTTTGGGTGTCGCACCGCTACCAATTTTGGAAGTAATTGACTTCAATTTTGATGTGTTCCAACCCTCCCCGCTCTGGCCAAACACCTGCTGCAAATAGCTTTCGAACAATTCGCGGGCGTTTTTGAGGTTTTTTTCGGTTAAGGCGCGGGCTCTGTCGATGTCGGCAAAGGCCTGGTCGAGGATGGTGACGATGTGTTTTTGTTCTTGTATTGAGGGAAATGAGATTTCGAAATTCTGAAGCTGTGTTTTGGTCAAAGCCTCTCGCGTAGCGCCAGCTTTATCTCCTGAGGTCAACAGCTGCTTTTTGTATATCGGCGATATGAGTATGTACCCAAGAAACTTGCTATCGATAAGATCTGGATCAGGTCTCAAAATGGAGACATGTTGATTCACTCGAGCTGGCAAAGTTTCGTCGGGAACTACACAACATCGTGCGATTGATGCTCCCGTGATGTTGAGCAGCACATCGTGCGGCTCAACAACCACATTTGAGAGCTTGTCCGCCTGATCATCATCAATGCGCGCCAAATCGTCATATTTAAATACACCATCATGGACGTTCATGCTTCTTATTAACGATATTCCCTCAGACTTATAGCTTTTCTTTCCGCCTTTAGGGGTAGCTCCACTTCCAATTTTTGTAGTGATATTGGTGAGCTTTTCAGTGCGCCATCCAAACATCACACCAGCTCCTGAACCTTAGCCAGAATCGACTCACTTTCTTTATCCAGCGCAATAATTTCAGCAATGATGTCTTTCGGCTCGCGAAGCTCAGTCTCTTCCTTGGCATTAGGATTTTTCACCGACAGATCCCAAGTGGCCTGATCCAGATCCGCCACATTGAGCGACCAGGATTTGTCGGATTCCTTAAAGCCTTTCTGCAGCTCGACAAATTCTTGAAGGTCGTTGTCATTGAGCGCATTGGTTTTACCCAAGCTGCGGCCGGGGTCGAGCTGGTAGTACCAGACCTTGTGCGTCGGCTCGCCTTTGGTAAAGAACAGCACCACTGTCTTTACCCCCGCACCAAGGAAGGTTTTGGCGGGGCAGTCGAGAACTGTGTGCAGGTTGTGGTTCTGCAGTAACTCTTTTCTGAGGGCAATGGCGGCGGTGTCTGCATTACTTAAAAAGGTATTCTTGATAACGATGGCGGCGCGACCACCAGGTTTGAGAGTCTTCATGAAGTGCTGCAGAAACAGGAAGGCGGTTTCCCCAGTTCTAATGGGGAAGTTCTGCTGCACCTCTTTGCGTTCTTTGCCGCCAAAGGGGGGATTGGCCAGGATGATGTCGTGCTGGTTGCTGGGCTGTATGTCCTGCAGGTTTTCCGCCAGAGTGTTGGTGTGGATGACGTTGGGGGTCTCGATACCATGCAGGATCATGTTCATGATGGCGATGACGTAGGCCAGGGATTTCTTCTCCTTGGCGTAGAAGGTGCGCTCCTGCAGGGTTTTGAGATCCTTGGTGGAGAGTTGCTTCTTCTGTCTGCCGCCCTGCCTGAGGTAGTCATAGGCTTCGCAGAGGAAACCGGCTGAGCCTGCGGCGCCGTCGTAGATGGTCTCGCCGATTTTGGGCTGGATGACGTCGATCATGGCGCGGATCAGGGGCCGGGGAGTGTAGTATTCGCCACCATTGCGCCCGGCGTTGCCCATGTTCTTAATTTTGGTCTCGTATAGGTGGCTGAGTTCGTGCTTCTCTTCCTGGGAACGAAAGCGCAGTTCGTCGACCTTTTCCAAGGCGTCGCGCAGGGAGTAGCCGCTCTGGATCTTGTTTTTGATTTCGCCGAAGATTTCACCGATTTTGTATTCGATGGTGTCCGGGCTTTCGGCGGCCTTTTTGAAGTTCTTCAGGTAGGGGAACAGTTCGCCATCGACATAATCGATCAGGTCGGAGCCAGTTAGGGCATTGTTGTGGTCAAAGTTGCCGCTCTCGTCCTTCGGGGCAGCCCAGGCACTCCAGCGATGTTCAGGATCGATTATGTACTGGTAGTCCTCATCCATCAGTTCGGCTTCGAGGCTGCGTTCGTGCTCCAGGTCGTCGAGGTATTTCAGGAACAGCATCCAGCTTGTCTGCTCGGCGTAGTCGAGTTCGCTGGAGCAGCCGGCGTCTTTCCGGAGGACGTCGTCGATGGCTTTGAAGGTTTGCTCAAACATGGGCTACAGGTCTACCTTGTGAATAGCGTAAGTGATCAATTCATCATTGAGGGTGGCGCTATTATGCTATCAAGGACGTCATCCTCAAAATTGTACAAAAAACGATCAGCCTGGTGGGCGGTCCTTTTCAGGATCTGTGGCAGATGGCGTCATAATCACCTAAGTCACGACAGAAGATTATGAATCTTATATTCACTTCTGCTGCGGATTTAAACGTTCTACTGATGGTCTCATCCCCGTGCAGGAGGCCCTCGGCGCCAATTTTTTGAGAATGTGATTTTTTCAGCTCTAACCTGCGGTAGTAGAAACGCCGTAAATTGGCCGTGTTGCGTAGGCTCGCATACAATCCACGACTACATCACTAGCTCACACTCTATCCCTCACATAAACCACGGTTAGGAGGCTCAATTTATGCAAAAAACACCTGAAGAGAATTCAATCCTCTTTAAGTTCAGGAATAGCCAAGAGCTTTACCTCCCGGACATCTGGGACAAAGTTTTCGCGCATAATTCCATCATTCACGACGTCGAAATTATTGTTGAGGAGAAAATCAAGAAGGGAGAGCATATCGTATTGAAGTACGTTGTACAGTTGTTAAGTCATACTCAATCTCCGTCACTGTACGAACTCAAAAGAGACGAGATTCTATCTAGTATGTGGGAATTAGTTGACCTCTATAGATCGCGATATCCTGATCCAGAAATAGAGGTTAGGTTACTTGAGGACTTGTATAAATACTCTAATACGGACGGAGAACCCAGAAGAGTCCACATAGCAGAAGCCGTACGTGATGTCGGGTCACTCGAAGCACTTCCGACCTTGGAAGCGATCCTTTTTGACAACGCCACTACAGTACAGACAAAGAAAGCGATTTCTGACGCTGTGGACGCAGCTACACCAGGATCCATCGAGGCTTTCCTTGCAACAGCGGAATTTGGAGCCAGAAAGGAATTTGTACAACTTATCGCCGATGCAATAGTTGAGGTTAAAAATCGCGGAGAAAGCCCACCTAAAAACCCTGTTTCTGGAAACAAATCTCAAGATCAAAGCATCGAGCATTTGCCGGAAATTCGAAACGCCGCTATGGAGCTGGATAGAGCACGGAATTACCTCGCTCAGAGTGATAATGTTACCGCCATAGCAAGTATGCGCAGGGGTGCGGAGGCATTAGGAAAGCACCTCTATCGAACTGTCGGCTTGGAAGAACGAGGCAAGCCCGCAAACAAAATGCTCCTGAACGACCTAATGAAACCAGTCAAAGATAGTAATGTCCCAGATGTGTTTAAACTTTGCCTCGAATCTCTACAGCTCTTCGGAAATTTTTCAAGCCACGATCAAGATGGCGGCCACGACCATCTCAATGCGCGAATTACCGAGGCCATAATTATCCTCTACGAAGAGTCACTGGGCATGTATCAAAATTGGATTCGAACGGGCAACCCTTCCGCGAAATCGCGATGAACAGCACTGCTCGGCTTACATCAGGTCGATCTGTGTGAACATGAGGTTCAGTTTGGGGGAAATTCCGTGAACATTTTCGAGGCGAAACAGGTCGAGTTCGATTGCCAGGAGTGCCCAGGTAAGATGAAGGCCAAGGTGGCTCCGAATAAGGATTCGGACATTGGTTTCGACATCATCGAGATCCGGTGCCAGCAGTGTGGCGCCGAGGTCGACGTCAGTGAGTTTTCCGCCGCCGAGCTGCTGGGCCTGTGACGCAATAGTGGAGAAAATGACCGAGTACATACTGGCTTCCACACCGCCTTCCAACCACCCCGGTTGGGACTTGTTCCAGTCGCTGGCATCAATGGATGTTGACTCGTTCCCCGAGGACGAGCTGCGGGAATTTACCGAAAACGCGGGGTTGCCGGTTTCGCTGGTCGATGACCTGATCAGCTTGGGCAGTCTGGAGCCTACGGAATCTCCCGGGGCCTGAACGCCTTCGCGGCGTCACCCTCTTTGAGCTCGAGTTTAACCATACTGAGGGGCACATGAATCGGGGTAATTTTCACTGACAATTAGAAACGTCTGAACTTAAACAAGTTTATTACCGCTCGATCTGAATTGGGGAAAAAATCATGTCGAAAACAAAGGAGTCTGAACCGGAAGTGCTGACCCTGTACAACCCCTGCCTCGGGGAGGAGATCGAGGTGGTGGGCGCCCGAGTGCAGCGGGGCGTTCTCCTGGACATGGAGGCCACATACCGGTGTGAGGCATGCGGGCAGGACCACACCGTTGTGGTTAAGGGCCCTGACGAAACTTGAAATTTTTCGATAGGCCAGACCACTTCAACTTCACTACAAGTGAGCGAAAGAAAATTAGGTACGAGACCTCGAGAGGCGTGTTTACTGGGCTAATTCATGGAACACCTATGGTAAGTCTATCACCGCGGCCCCCAACTCCGCCGTCCGCTCCATCGGCCACAGCCTAAGTACGCAACTCCCGATATGTCTTCCAATCGAAATAGTCCATTGGCTGACCAGATAACCCAACGTCCCGTTCCAGAGGTGTACCAGATGAGATTTTGTATGTTGCCGGTGTGCCTGCTCGTCATAGCTTCAATTTGCTCTATTAAGACGCGCGTCAAGCTCATTAGAAATTGAACGTAAGGAACCACCAGGACAGCCTGGTGGGGATCACCACCAGGCGCCCCGCCGGCGCGTGAGGACCTGGCGCAATAGGGGCAGCCTGTGTTGGCCTTGAAGTGTAGGTCGTTGTGGTGGGTCATAGGTATAGCTCCTCCGCCGCGTCCACAGACGCGTCCGGTCGTGTCCGTGGCTTGCGGATACGTTTGGGCCTACGGGGCCGAGGGTCGGGTTTGTAGTCGGGGCCCACGGGGGCGTCGGGGTCGGCGAGTAGCCGCTTGCCCAACTGGGCGAGAATGGCGGCGTGGTCACGCTGCAGCCTGCGCAAGTCGTGGTTCACCGCGAACCGGCGCCCGGCTCGGCTCCAGGCCAAGAAGTAGTTGGTGCCATCCACGCAGATCTTGAAGTTGCGCCAGAAGCCGAGATCCGTTTTCACGGTCCAGGTCATTGCGGTTTCCTCGCCCGGGCGCGGGGTTTAGTGGGCTTCGGCGGGGTGTCCGCCTGGACGTGTCCGGACGTGTCCGCCGACACCTTTTCAGGGCTGTTTGTGCCCGGAATGTGCCAATACAGGGCCTCAGACTCATGTTTTTCCAGTGCTGACGGGTCGGTCTCAACGGTTTGATCAACCGTTACCTCTGAATATTCACCCTCCAGCGGGGTCTGGAGCGGGTGGCGCATGCCCATCAGGTTGATCACCAGGCCGCCCTCGGACGGGCTGACCTCGAGGTCGATATTCTTGGGTTGGAGGGCCACGGCGGCCTTGATCAGCTGCAGGGGCTGCTTCTTCGCCACCTTCTTGAGGGCGTCCAGGCCATGCTGCTGCCAGACGTCACGGAAGTCGGCGATGAACTGCTCGGTGAACTGGGCGCGGGCACCTTTGGGCCGACCACCACCGAGCTTGCTGCCGGGTAGCAGCTTGCCATCAGGTGCGCGTTGTACAGTTGCGGGATCGCCAGGCATGGGTCAACTCCTCCTGGCTCCCCGTATGTAAACCCACCGCAGCTAGTTGTCTAGTAGAAACTGGCGGCCGCAGCCAGCGCCCACGGGGCGGAATCCACGGCCCAGCCGCGCCGACCTGTTCCGAAAAACTGTTCCCAATTTGGAGAGGGACCGACCTGTTCCCCCTTAGTCAGACGCTAAGGGGAACAGGTCAGGTCTCGGGGTACTCTGGATCATGGGCGGAACAGGTCACCTGTTCCCCGGAACAGGTCTACCGGAACAGGTCGAACTCGAGTCTGTCGCGGTTTTTCCCCAACCACTGGGTGCCCATCTCCGTGATCTGGAATTGACCGGGTTTCCCTTCCAGCCAGCCCTCGGCTGCATAGGCTTCCAGGCGCGGCGAGTAATCCTCTGCGCGGAATGTCGGGAGCCCGTCACGCTTCAACCGCTTCATGGCCTTGTCACGGCCGATGTGCCGGCCCGCCTTTTCGAATTCGTCGAGTATTGCGAAGCGTGTCTGCTCGGCCTCTTCGACCGGGTCGGGCCCACCCGGTGCCAGGTCCATCTCGTTGTAGTGGATCCTCGGAACAGTGACCGGGTGGCCCAGGTTATCGAGCTGGCCTGTATCGACTGAATCAAACCCGAATTTGAATGTGAGCCCCCGGCTCGGCAGGTCGCGCTGCTTGGTGTAGGTCGCGGTAGCAACGCCGCTGTTGTCCATGTACAGCTCGATAATAGTGTCAGCCTTGGCAGGTACTGAGGTGTGACCACGACTCCCCTGGGAGTGTTTGGCCTTGTGGTGTGCGAACATCACATGGCAGTCGAGCTGCTCCGCCAGTCGACGCCCCCACTGCACCACCGCGCCGAATTCCGGGGCGTTCTCGTCGACCGCAGGAGCCGCATCTGACAACGTATCGATCACGATAAACCGGACAGGGTCGGGCAAGGGCTCGACCGCGGCCAGAACCAGCCCCAGAACCTGCTCCCGCCCCGCAGCCGTGGAGAGGTCGAAACTCTGGGCCCCCACTACATGGAACGGCAGGCCCTTGAGCTCGGCCTGGTATGGCCGTATACGCTGCACAATCGACGCCTCGGCCTCCACCGCGACGTACAGCACCCCAGCCTGCATAACCCGCTTTCGGTTCCAGTCGGCCCCGGACGCAATCGCTACGGCCATGTCCAGCGCCATAGCTGACTTACCGGTGTTCGGCTCGGCTATCAACAGGGAGGTGGCGGGCACCGTCAGGGTGGACTCAACCAGCACGAGGGGCGGCTCGATGTCGGGGACACTGTCCCAAGCGGTGACCTTGAGCCCAGGCTGGTCCGAAGGCTCCATCGTTTCGTCGACATCGCGATAGTACGCTCGATGGAAATACCGCCAGTCACCGTCTGCAGCCTTGTCCGGGAATGCTGAAACCTCTGGCGGTTGCTCCTGCACCAGAAAACAGAACTCGTTGTAGGTAAAGCCCTCCGCCTTCAACATCAGGGCGATAGACCGGTCGAACCCCGAGCGACTGGTGTCCGCCAGGCCATCTTCGGCGGCGTACTCATACCGGTCCCGCAGCTGGGCGTTTCCTACCAGGGCGTAGTCGTTGAACCGCTCCAGCAGCTTGGCCTGTTTCGCCTCGGGAATCTCCTTTGGTGCCTTGACCGTGTCGTGCTGTTTATCCGGCTTCTGCGCTTTAGGTGGGGGCAGCCCAGTAGCATCGGCCCGCCTGGCGCCCACATGCACTACTGTGGCCTGAGTCTGCTCTGGATAGCCTTTCTGGACCTTCTTGGGGCTGCTGTAGTTGACAGTGAAGGGGACACGGAGCAACCGATCTGCAGCCCAGGTGCCGACATCACCCTCGAACCGATCCAACAAACCGCGGTTCTGTGACTCGACCTCGTCGAGGCGATCTATCGGCCATGGTTTGTCCAATAGATAAACTGGTTGGAGCCCGTTCCCCGAGTCCACCACCAGGGTGGGCTCGGTCGCAAGCACCCTGTCCCGAGTGCCGTTCAGCAGACGCGCCCTGCGGGCGTTATAGTCCCCCTCCCCGACCGGGTCCACATCTGTATGGAAACCAGCTAGGGCAACAATGTCGCCCTTGTCTGGCTTAGCGAGGTCATAGGGTGCGTTGTTCGCCTTCACTTCGTTCAGGGTGTAGTAACAATTCCGCCCCCGGTTATTCTCCTTCTCTACCCACCTGGCTGCGTTAGCGGCATGCCGGGGCATATCGAACACCCTCCCGCGAGGTGAGCCCCCAGCGGGATCGATACTGCAGACATGGATACCTCCGACTGGTCTGATATACCCCAGGAAGTCGCCGACTGTCTCAATTTGCCGGTCAGTCATTTGCCGGCCCTCCGTGACTCCATGGTCGCGGTAGTGCGCCGCTTCTGCTTCTGCCGGCGCTCGGCCTGGGTCAGGTGCCGGGAGAAGTCCTCGCCAGTGACGCCAGGGGCGACAGGGGTGACCCGCCCTCCTCCAGCTAGGTACTCGGCAACGTCGCGCTCGATGTCGGCGCGGGTCTTTTCTGGTTGATTCATTACGCAGCCCCCCGATCTGACTCGAGCCGGTCTGCCTCTACCCGGCGGTAGAATTCCAGCATCGTGCGGTACAGTTCTCCGTCTGGTCCGTTCAGCAGGGCGATAACAGGAACTGGGGTAACGGAAGTCCCGCCCTCTGGGCCACCCGTTTCGTGGTAGACGTAGGCTAGGCCCTCTTGCTCGTGTATAGCGCACCAGCGGACCTCCCCGCTACCGCTAAACGTGATTTCCACCCAGAGGGCGCAGGGGTTGTACCAAATGACGTCAATCAGGTGGTCGCCGACTTCGTCGGTAGTTTTGTATTGCATGGTGTTGCCTCCAAATTCCTCTCTGGAGGCGACTGGCGCGACACGCACAGGTCGTTTACATTCCGGAGAAATCCAGCTTCCTCAACTGGTGTCCTCCTATAAGGCGACTTCGTGCGTAATCACGAGTCGCCTTTTTTATTTGCCGGTCAGTCCGCGCTGGTGGGCTACCCACTGGCGGTGATGAATGTGCAGCGTAGGCCGGCGGTCGCCTTTCACTTTTCGACGGGGAGCCCGGTTGTAGTGTTCCGTGACCGCCCCGCAAGCCAGCAAGCCATTGTGCTCACGGTTTCGTAGCTGCCACCGTAGGGAATTCATGTTCTTATAAACATCCGGGTGCACCGCCAGGGCTTCAGAAACTGAAACGAATGTGACGTCTGGAACGTTGGCCAGCGGATCATTGGCCGCTTCAGCCAGTTCGGAGGGGTTCAGGCCCAGGGCCCGGACGAGTTGCAGCACAACGCCGGCCAGAGCCTGGTTGTCTGCATGAGGTGCTGATTCCATTTTTCGGTCCTCAATGACTTCAGAGGACCTCAGTGCTATCTGCCGATGCCGAGGCCGCCTGAAGCAAGTTCAGTTGGCTTGTATGGCATACGGCCTGGCTGTTTTGAAGGTTTGACGATGGGGCTGTCTGACGCACCATGAACGGCGCGTGAGAATTACAATAACCCCGTCTTACACTTTATGCAACAGACGCACAAGGTACGTCGACGGTATTTAGCACCGTCGGCATGGCATGGCATGGCATGGCATGGCACAGTCTGGGCACACAACACCCCTCACCAATGCACAAAATGGGCAAAACTGACACGGACCGCATCGACGAAAAACCCTGTATTTATAGTGCATAGTGTCATATAGTGGTGTCTGCCGTTGTTCTTGAAAACCGTTGAGGAGAGATCCTCCCGGGGTTCGAATCCCTGGCCCACCGCCATACAAAAAAGGGGCTCCCACCAGGGAGCCCAGACTGCTGACAAACCCCGGTTATTTAGCCGGGGTTTGTTGTTTTCGGAATACCACCGTCTTTGCTCGACGTCTCC
>NZ_VRZA01000013.1 GCF_008064665.1 Parahaliea maris
GCAGCAGCTCATGATTACTTTCGCATCAACCGTACTGACGAAGACAAATGTGTGAACACTTGAAGAAGAGTGCCACTATCGTTTAAGGAGGTGATCCAGCCCCAGGTTCCCCTAGGGCTACCTTGTTACGACTTCACCCCAGTCATGAATCACTCCGTGGTGATCGCCCTCCCGAAGGTTAGGCTAACCACTTCTGGAGCAACCCACTCCCATGGTGTGACGGGCGGTGTGTACAAGGCCCGGGAACGTATTCACCGTGACATTCTGATTCACGATTACTAGCGATTCCGACTTCATGGAGTCGAGTTGCAGACTCCAATCCGGACTACGAAACGTTTTGTGGGATTCGCTCCCCCTCGCGGGTTTGCTGCCCTCTGTGCGTTCCATTGTAGCACGTGTGTAGCCCAGGTCGTAAGGGCCATGATGACTTGACGTCGTCCCCACCTTCCTACGGTTTGTCACCGTCAGTCTCCCTAGAGTTCTCAGCTTAACCTGCTAGCAACTAGGGACAGGGGTTGCGCTCGTTACGGGACTTAACCCAACATCTCACGACACGAGCTGACGACAGCCATGCAGCACCTGTCTCAGAGCTCCCGAAGGCACCAATCCATCTCTGGAAAGTTCTCTGGATGTCAAGACCTGGTAAGGTTCTTCGCGTTGCATCGAATTAAACCACATGCTCCACCGCTTGTGCGGGCCCCCGTCAATTCATTTGAGTTTTAACCTTGCGGCCGTACTCCCCAGGCGGTCTACTTAGTGCGTTAGCTGCGCCACCAAGGACTCAAGTTCCCCAACGGCTAGTAGACATCGTTTACGGCGTGGACTACCAGGGTATCTAATCCTGTTTGCTCCCCACGCTTTCGCACCTCAGCGTCAGTATCGAGCCAGGAGGCCGCCTTCGCCACCGGTATTCCTCCACATATCTACGCATTTCACCGCTACACGTGGAATTCTACCTCCCTCTCTCGTACTCTAGTCGGCCAGTATCGGGTGCAGTTCCCAGGTTGAGCCCGGGGCTTTCACATCCGACTTAACAAACCGCCTACGCGCGCTTTACGCCCAGTAATTCCGATTAACGCTCGCACCCTCCGTATTACCGCGGCTGCTGGCACGGAGTTAGCCGGTGCTTCTTCTCAAGGTAATGTCACAGTTACAGCGTATTAAGCTGCAACCTTTCTTCCCAAGTGAAAGTGCTTTACAACCCTAAGGCCTTCTTCACACACGCGGCATGGCTGCGTCAGGCTTTCGCCCATTGCGCAATATTCCCCACTGCTGCCTCCCGTAGGAGTCCGGGCCGTGTCTCAGTCCCGGTGTGGCTGATCATCCTCTCAGACCAGCTATGGATCGTCGCCTTGGTGAGCCTTTACCTCACCAACAAGCTAATCCAACGCAGGCTCATCTGATAGCGCGAGGCCCGAAGGTCCCCCGCTTTCCCCCGTAGGGCGTATGCGGTATTAGCATGAGTTTCCCCATGTTGTCCCCCACTACCAGGTAGATTCCTACGCGTTACTCACCCGTCCGCCGCTCTACTCAATCCCGAAGGATCTTTCGCGCTCGACTTGCATGTGTTAGGCCTGCCGCCAGCGTTCAATCTGAGCCATGATCAAACTCTTCAGTTTAATCTTTTACCTCTGCCCAAAGGACAAGAGGGACTGTTTGCGTGATTGCCTCACGATCACAGTCAAATCTCGGCTCAGACACTCGAAAATCAAGAATTCGTAATGAATCAATGAGTCACTTGTGTCTGATAATAGTCGTAGCTACTACCTCAACAAGTGCCCACACATCTGTCTTCGTCTGCTTGTTAATCAGCCCCTGACCGCCAGGGTTCAGGGTGTTCGGTGAAGGCCTTGCCTCAACCGAGGACGCGTATTATAAGGATCGTTGTTTCGTTGGCAACTGTTTTTTGCAATTTTTTGCATCGATTGCTGCCTCAACAATCACTCCACCTTTTTAGCCTAAGCTATTGAAACTGAATCAGTTTCCAGGCGCCCTTCGGGAGGCGTTTGCGTCCGTTCCTCGTCGAAGGGAGGCGCACTATACGCAGCGGAATTTTCTGACGCAAGCACTTTTTGAAAATTAATTTCCAGGGGGTCATTTTTGCTCAAAAAACAAGCAAAAATGACCCTCAACCCAGCTCGAAAAGGTGGTATTTCTTCTTTCCAAGCCGGGTAAGGAAGTAACTGCCGTGCAATGCGCGCTCCGCAGTAAAGGCCGCGGCGGGTACCGCATTGTCTTCCCAGCCCAGGGCGCGGTTATTCACCAGTACCGCGTTGCGGCCGAGCGCGTCCTTTACCTGCTTGCCGGAAGCCGCCATACCCGCCTCGACCAATACCTGGGTCAGGGTTTCGGGCAGCTCCGCCACCTTTATGGTACTGGCGGGCAAACCGTCCTGGCGCAACTGGGCAAAGTCATCGGCAGAAAGCTCATCAAGTTCGCCGCTAAACAGGGCCTGGGTGATCCGCTGGGCGGCATCCAACCCCGCTTCGCCATGAACCAGACGCGTCACCTCGCGAGCAAGCACCGACTGCGCTTCCGGGCGACCGGCGCGTTCCGCGTCCGCCCGCTCCAGGGCATCGATCTCTTCTACCGGCAAAAAGGTGAAGTACTTGAGGAAGCGGTACACGTCCGCATCCGCGGTATTCAGCCAGAACTGGTAAAAGGCATAGGGCGAGGTCCGCGCAGCATCCAGCCAGATCGTGCCGGACTCGGTCTTGCCGAATTTGGTCCCGTCCGCCTTGGTGATCAGCGGCATGGTCAGGCCAAATACCTTCTCGCCATTGACCCTGCGGGTCAGGTCGATACCGCCGGTGATGTTGCCCCACTGGTCAGAACCACCTATCTGCAGGCTACAGCCGTAGCGGCGGTTGAGCTCGGAAAAGTCATAGGACTGCAGGATCATATAGGTGAACTCGGTAAAACTGATCCCGGCGCCTTCGCGCTCGAGCCGCTGTTTTACTGACTCCTTCTGGATCATGGCATTCACCGAAAAGTGCTTGCCGACATCCCGCAGAAAGGTCAGCACATCCACATTCGCGGTCCAGTCGAGGTTGTTGACCACCTCGGCGGCATTCTCCCCACCTTCGAAGTCGATAAAGCGGGACACCTGAGCCTTGAGCTTTTCCACCCAGCCGGAAACCACCTCGGGGGTATTCAGCTGGCGCTCCTGGGCCTTGAAACTGGGGTCGCCGATCAGGCCGGTGGCGCCACCGACCAACGCCAACGGGCGATGCCCCGCATCCTGGAACCGGCGCAGCATCAGCAAGGGCACAAGTGAGCCGATATGCAGGCTGTCCGCGGTCGGGTCGAAACCACAATAGAGCGTGCGACAGCCGCCATCCAGCCAGGCCGGAAGCTCATCTTCTCCGGCTACCTGAAATACCAGTCCGCGGGCGCGGAGGTCTGCCAACAGTGCACTGCTCATGGGTCTACTCTCGAAAGGAATTGCGTTGCTTGTAAAGAAGGAGAAATAAAAGGGCCGGAAACCTTACACCACCCCCCTGAATGAGTGAACCTGAATAATACCGGAACTGTTGATTTCTGCGGATTTTCAATATACTGGCTGGCATTAGGAGTGATCATAAAGAACCAGCAACATGACGAAGAACGCGAAGCCGCGAGGGGCGACTGCGATCAGCAGCCAGAACCCTCCCGGCCATCACAAGCATTTTATGGCCGTTGCCGTACTGACAGGCATCGTGGCCATTGCGGCCGGGCTGGCCCCGGGCGGCTCGGTCGAGGCCAATCGAGAAACCTCACCTGCGCCTGACAGTACCGAACAGGCCGTTGAGCGCATCCTGGCCACCACCGCCGAATCCCCGTCGCCAGACAGGGAATCCTCTACCGCCACTGCAGTAGAACCCCCGCCCGCCGCCGAGCCTGCGCCGGAAATGGTTGCCGATGTAGTTGCCGGCCCTGAATGGAAGGATGAAACGGTACGCAGCGGCGACAACCTGTCGCTGATCTTCAAGCGCGCCGGCTTCGACAACGGCGATGTCCACGAGGTGGTCTACGAGTCTCCCGAAGGCAAAGGTCTTGCCCGCATCTACCCCGGCCAGACTATTTCCTTCCTCGAAGCCCCCAACGGCAAACTGGCCGGCGTGAAATATGTCGCCTCGCCGCTGGAAACCGTAACGTATCTGCGAGGCGAAGACGGCAAGTTCAGTACCGAGCGCATCGTCCGTGAGCCCGAGGTCCGCGAATCCTGGACCAGTGGCGAAATCACCTCGTCGCTCTACATGGCCGGGCAGGACATGGGCCTGTCCCAGGTCAAGATTCTCGAGCTGGCCAATATCTTCGGGGGCGTTATCGATTTTGTACTCGACCCGCGCAAGGGCGACACCATTCACGTGGTCTACGAGGAACTCTACCTGGACGGTGAGAAGTACCGTGACGGCGACATCATCGCGGCGTCCTTCACCAACCAGGGCGAGACCTTCACCGCCTACCGCTACGAAGACAGCGTGGGTGATGTGAGCTACTACAATGCCGACGGCGTGAGCATGCGCAAGGCCTTCCTGATGGCGCCGGTGGATTTCACCCGCATCAGTTCCAATTTCAACATGAAGCGCCTGCACCCGATCTACAAAACCACCCGCCCCCACCGCGGCACCGACTACGCCGCGCCCACCGGGACGCCGGTCTACGCGGCCGGCGACGGCCGGGTCATCAAGGCGGGCTACAGCCGCCCCAATGGCAACTATGTCTTCATCCAGCACGGCGACCGCTACGTCACCAAGTACCTGCATCTGCACAAGCGCATGGCGAAACAGGGCCAGCGGGTCGCCCAGAGTGACGTGATTGGCACCGTCGGCAGCACTGGCGCCGCCACCGGCCCCCACCTGCACTATGAGTTCCTGATGGACGGCGTGCACCGCAACCCGCGCACCATCCACAAGCAGCTGCCCAAGGCCAAAACGCTACCGAAGTCGGAAATGCCCAGCTTCCTTGAAGCGATCACCCCCGCCTCGCAGCAGCTGGCCGCCCTGCAGTCCGGCAACCACCTCGCCCTGAACCAGGCCAGCGGCGAAGCGCCCCAGCGCTAGTGCTCCGTCATCACGATGTCCTCTGTGTGGGGCTCATGTCGGGCACCAGCGTGGACGCCATCGACTGCGCCCTCACCCGGATAAACCAGCAGGGCATCTCCCTGCTGGCCACCTGCGAGCACCCGGTCCCGGAGGCTACCCGCCAGCGCATTACTGCCATCAGCCACCCCGGCGACAATGAAATCGAACGCATGGGTGCGCTGGACCGGGAGCTCGGGGAGCTGTTCGCCGAAGCCACACTGGGCCTGCTGGAGCAGACCGGTCGCCAGCCCGATGAAATCACCGCCATTGGCAGCCACGGGCAGACCATCCGCCACCTGCCGCCATCGGTACACATACCATCGGGGCACGGTTTCACCCTGCAGATTGGCGACCCCAACACCATCGCCGAGCGTACCGGGATTACCACCGTGGCGGATTTCCGTCGCCGCGACATCGCCGCTGGCGGCGAGGGAGCGCCCCTGGCCCCGGCCTTCCATGCGGCGGCGTTCGCCAAACCCGGCGTGCGCCGCGTCATTCTCAATATTGGCGGCATCGCCAACGCTACCCTGCTGGATGGCAACGGCGGTGTCCTGGGCTTTGACACCGGGCCCGGCAATACACTGCTGGACCACTGGATCTGTCGGCACCGGGGCAGCGCCTACGACCGGGACGGACAGTGGGCGGCCGAGGGCGAGGTCAACACGGACCTGCTGGAAGGGCTTTTGACCCACGACTATTTCAGTCGCCAGGGCCCGCGCAGCACAGGCAAGGAAGCGTTCAACCTGGCGTGGCTCGACGAGCGACTCGCTCAACTGGACCATCTGCCCGCAGCCCAGCAGGTACAGAGCACCCTGGCGGAATTCACGGCCGCCACCATTGCCCACGGCATTCTGCAGGCCACCTGTGACATCGACGCCGTCTACGTTTGTGGAGGAGGTGCGCGCAATACCGACCTGATGCGCCGCCTCTATCGCAAACTGGCACCGGCAAAACTGGACACCACGGCGGCACTGGGAATGGATCCGGAATGGGTTGAGGCGGCTGCCTTCGCCTGGCTGGCATGGCGTAGCCTGGAAGGCCTGTCGGGGAATGTGCCCGCGGTGACCGGCGCTTCCCGTGAAGTCATCCTGGGCGCCGTGTACCCGGGCCGGCAACCCTCACCGGGCTGAACCGGAAAGCGGCGATCAGATCGAGAAGGAAGCACCACAGCCACAGGTCGTGGCTGCATTGGGGTTATTGATGACGAACCTCGAGCCCTCGAGGCCCTCGCTGTAGTCTACTTCCGCCCCCACCAGGTACTGGAAGCTCATCGGATCCACCAGTACGGTGACCCCTTCACTTTCAATGGCGGTGTCGTCCTCGGCGGCCTCTTCCTCGAAGGTAAAGCCGTACTGGAAGCCGGAGCAGCCCCCGCCCGTAATATAGACGCGCAATTTGAGGCTGGGATTTTCCTCTTCCTCCACCAGCTCGCGCACCTTGGCGATGGCCCGCGGCGACAGGTTCAGGCTGGTGGGATTGAAGGATTCGGCTACTGACATGGATCACATCCGGGGCGCGTGGCCCGCAAACAATAAGGGGTTACTGATAATCGACCCCAAATTATCGTAAACCTGAGTAAATCAGTCAACTATCTCTGGAGGGTATCTCCGGAGGACGCCAGTACCGCGCCGGGGAACAGGCCGGTGTCTCCCCCCTCGCGCTCACTCCCGGCTGAGGCCCCGTCTTCGTGTTCTGCCAGGGTGCCGGCGTGTACCAGCCGCCCATTGACCTCACAGCCCGCCGCCATCTCCATCACGGTGTAGAACACATCGCCGCTGACCTGGGCCCGCGGCGCCAGTTCCAGATGGCGCTGGGCAAAGACATTGCCCCGTACCTCGCCGTTGATGACAACGGCCGGCGCCCTGATCTCACCCTCGACACAGCCCTTGTCGACCACACGGACCAGGGCATCACTGTCCTGCCTGGCGAGAATATTACCCCGCACCAGGCCTTCGATATCCAGCGTGCCGCTGAACTCGATATCGCCCACAATCGCGGTGTCTCGCGACACCAGTGTGGTCCCCCCTGATTTCTTATTTCCCCACATGGGTGAATCGCTCCTGTACCTGCCAGGGATGATTTTCCCGAAGCTCCAGCTTGCGCGGTTTGCTGATAGTGGCACTGATCTCGATCGACTGGGGCTGAAAGCCCTCAGGAATCGCCAGTTCCCCTTCCACCACCTGAAAGTAACGAAAGCGCAGGTCGATACCGTCGCTTTCCACATCGTCGCTCAAACCCGACAAGGGATAGCTTATCGGCTGCCCCTCTTCCAGTCCAAGCACTGTCAACTGTAGCTCACCGTGCAGCGTGTCGTGCTTACGCGCCTCCTGCTGGGCCACAATCCGATAGGCAAATCGACCGGGCGTCTCCAGCGCAGTGAGCTCGACGTCGCGCAGGCTGAAGCCCTGGGCAATCTCGCCCGGCGCCATCAGGCTGCGATAGAAGCGCAGCCCCTCATCGAGGTCGGCTATCTGCTCCTGCTGCCGCGCGAGATCCTTGCGCACCATCTCCAGCGCGGCGCGATCCACTTCATGCCGGGTTCGGGCCGCGGCGAGTTGATCCTGCAGGGCAGCAATCTGTTGCCGGGCTGCAGGCACCTCACTGCGCCACTGGCGGTACTGCTCCGGGTCGATACCGAGGCCACGGTAGGCAGCCTGCTGCCCCAGCAGGGCGCCCACCCCGAGCAGGGCCGCAACAACCAGGAAAGTAACGGTGACCTGCACCCGACGCCGATGGAGCCGGGCCGCCTCACCGTAGCGAACTTTGCTCAGGGCAGCAGCCCCACCTGGGTCAGGCCACGATTCTCGGGCAGGCCCAGCATGATGTTCATGTTCTGGACTGCCTGGCCAGAAGCACCCTTGACCAGGTTATCGATGGTGGACATCACCACCACCGTGTCCCGGTCCTGAGGTACTACCAGCGATATCTGGCACTGGTTGGCGCCCTTGACGGCGCGTGTCTGGGGGTACATGCCCGTGGGCAGCACATCGACAAAAGGCTCGTCACGGTAGCGTTCCTCGAACAGGTTCTGCAGCGCCGCCAGGTCCGTGGTGCCGTTCAGGCGGGCAAACAGGGTGGCATGGATACCGCGCACCATCGGCAGGAGGTGAGGAACAAAGGTCACAGCCACCGGGCCGCCCTGGACCTCTGCCAATCCCTGCTCGATTTCCGGCAGGTGGCGGTGACCGCTGGCACCATAGGCCTTGAAGCTGTCCGCAGTCTCACTGAGCAGGTTGTCGACCTTCGCCTGACGACCGGCACCGCTGGCGCCACTGGCGGCACTGGCAATCAGGTGCGAGGGGTCGACCAGGCCAGCTTCCAGCAAAGGAATAAAGCCCAGTTGAATTGCCGTGGGGTAGCAACCGGGGCAGGCCACCAGGCGCGCCTGGGCAATCTCTGCCCGGTGGCGCTCGGGGAGTCCGTAAACGGCTTCCGACAGGAGTTCGGGGCTGGCATGGGGCTCGCCATACCACCGGGACCACAGAGCGGCGTCGCGAATCCGGTAATCGGCGGACAGGTCCACCACCCGGGTGCCGGCGGCCAGAAGCTCGGGGACCAGGTTCATGGCCACGTTGTGGGGGGTGGCGAAAAATACCACGTCACAGCTGGCCAGCAGGGCCGCGTCCGGCTCGGAAAATGCGAGGTCGTAATGCCCGCGAAGATTGGGGTAGAGCTCATCCACACGGCGACCGGCCTCGGCCCTGGAGGTAATTGCCGCGACCTCCACGTCGTCGTGATGCGCCAGCAGGCGCAGGAGTTCCACACCGGTATAGCCGGTGCCGCCTACAATGCCAATCTTTGCCATAACATGCCTCGTTCTGTTGCCTTCCGGTCCTGAACGGAGCGCCAAAACCGGGCCGCACAGTATAAAAGCAAAGAGGGGCGATTTAACTGGTAATATTCGTTTTTTGGTCCCGGAAAACTACCCCTTGTACCGCATGCTGGACAGCTATCGTCGCTACCTGACCAACTACCACTCGGTGATTGCCTATGCCGTACTCGGCGTGATCGGCGGACTCGCTTCCGGGCTGGTGGTGCTGGCTTTCGAAACCGCGATTTCAGAACTGGCCGTCCTGTGGGGGGTACGCGACGCCGGCGAAGGCTTCGAAGCACTCCCCGACTGGCAGCGTTTCGCCCTTCCGGCTCTGGGTGCGCTGGCGCTGGGGCTCGTGTTCTGGCGGCTCAAGCCGGAAGACCGGGAAACCGGCATTGTCCACGTACTGAGCCGCATGCACAGCGATTACGGCGTACTGCCCCTGCGCAATGCCCTGGTGCAGTTTATTGGCGGCGCTTTCGCCCTGGCCACCGGCCAGTCCGGGGGCCGGGAAGGCCCCGGCGTCCACCTGGGCGGCGCAGCCAACAGCCTGCTGGGCCAGCGCCTGGGCCTGCCCAACAACAGCCTGCGGGTCCTGGTTGCCTGCGGCACCGCCGGCGGTATCGCCGCGGCCTTCAACACCCCGCTCGCCGGGGTCATTTTTGCCATGGAAGTGATCGTGGCGGAGTACACAGTGGTGGGTTTTATCCCGGTGATGCTGGCGGCGGTATCGGCCTCCGCGATCAGCCGCCAGCTCGGTGGCGGCGCCGTGATGCTCAGCATTCCGGAGGTCGCACTGAATTCACTCTGGGAGCTGCCCTTCATCATTATGCTTGGCATCGTCTGCGGCCTGGCGGTGACCCTGTTTATCCAGTTAAGTCAGTTCGCCGCACGCGCAGCGCAGTGGCCAGTAGCGCTGCGCTTCACCCTGGCGGGTTGCCTGACAGGGGCCATGGCATTGTTCGTACCCCAGGTACTCGGTATTGGTTACGACACGCTGGAGCAAACGCTGGAGGGTACGCTGCCACTGCAGTTGCTGGTGGCAATTGCCCTGTGCAAACTGCTGGCGACCAGTATCAGCTGCGGCATGGGCATGCCGATCGGCCTGATCGGTCCCAACCTGCTGATCGGCGCCTGTATCGGTGGCGCGCTGGGTATCGTCGGCCACCTGTACGCGCCGGACCTGGCTTCGGAACACACCCTGTATATCACTATCGGCATGGCGGCCTGCATGGGGGCGGTGCTGAATGCTCCCCTCGCGGCGGTGCTGGCGGTTATCGAACTGACCCAGAGCGCCAGCGTGGCAATGCCGGCCCTGCTGGCGATTATCGCCGCCAACCTGATCAACAACGGCCTGTTCCACCACCGTGCCGCGCACCAGGTTGTGATGCGGCAGATGCGCCGGGTAGTGCCGGACGACCCGGTCAACCAGCTGCTGCACCGCACGGATGTGACCTCCAACATGGAGGTCAGTGTGGTCAAGGTGTCGGTGAACCTGGAACCGGCCAGAATGCCCACGCTGCTCAACGCGACCCCCACCTGGTGCCTGGTCACCCGGGACGGGGAGGATCTGTTCCTGCTGCGCGGGGCCGAACTGGCCGAGCGCCTGCGGGAGTTGGGTGATGTGCAGGAACCCGTCAACCTTTCGGACGTGGACTTGCGGCGCTGGTCGATTGCACCGGTCCCGGTACAGGCGACACTGCGCCAGGCCATGGACCGGATCAAGGAACGCACGGTGGAAGCGGCCTGTGTCTACGGACGCGGCCCCAAGGGCAACCGCGTGCTGCGCGGCATTGTGACCCGGGAAAGCATCGAGCGCTTCACTCTCTCAAACCTGTAACGGGACGCTATTCATGCTCTGGCTGAAGGCTTTTCATATTATTTTTGTGGTCTGCTGGTTTGCCGGCCTGTTCTACCTGCCGCGTATCCTGGTGTACTTCGCGGAGAGTGAGCACCCCCAGGCCCGGGCGAAGCTGGCGCTGATGGCGCGGCGGCTGTACCGGTTTGTGACGCCGTTTATGGTGCTGGCGATTGTGTTCGGGCTGGGGATGATTGCACTCAATCCCCAGTACTATCTGCAGGCGAAGTGGATGTGGTTGAAGCTGGCGGGTGTGGTGTTTCTGGTGGGGTACCATTTTCAGTGCGGGCGCTATGTGAAGGCGGTGAATGAGGACAGGGATTCGCGGTCGCATGTGTTTTACCGGTTTTTTAATGAGGTGCCGGTGTTGTTTTTGTTTGGCATTGTGCTGTTGGTGGTGTTGAAGCCGTTTTGATTGCGGGTGGATATTCACTTCCCCAGCCCTGATAATTCCCGGCAATTTTCGTCGCAGCGAGTTAGACCGGCAGCGGGCCGCGGGGCCCCCTCCCGGACACGCCGTGAACCCATATATGGGGGCTTGTGTTCGACATCCATGTCTCACACAGTCCGTCCGGGGGCCCCACGACCCGCTGCCTCTGTGCCAACGAACGGCTTTCGGTGGTTCATTCCCCGGCCAGACAGATACTAGCAGGAGCTCCATGACTACCTCCGAACAACTCTTCCAGCAAGCCCAGACCCATATCCCCGGCGGGGTGAACTCCCCGGTGCGCGCCTTCAAGGCGGTGGGCGGTACGCCGGTGTTTATCGATCACAGCGAAGGCGCCTATGTGTTCGACGCGGTGGGCAAACGCTATATCGACTATGTGCTGTCCTGGGGGCCGATGCTGATGGGGCATAACCATCCGGCGGTGCGCGAGGCGGTGGTGAAGCAGTGCGAGAAGGGCCTGAGTTTCGGGGCGCCGACGGAGCTGGAGACGCAATTGGCAGATCGCCTGTGCGAGATCATGCCGGGGATGGACCTGGTGCGCATGGTGAACTCGGGCACGGAGGCGACGATGAGCGCAATCCGTCTCGCCCGCGGGTACACGGGGCGCGACAAGATCATCAAGTTCGAGGGCTGTTACCACGGGCACTCGGATTCGCTGCTGGTGAAAGCGGGCTCGGGGGCACTGACCCTCGGTGTACCGAGCTCACCGGGGGTACCGGCGGCATTGGCCGATCACACGCTCACCCTGACCTACAACGATATCGAGGGTCTGCAGCAGGCTTTCGCGGAGCACGGCGATGCGGTGGCCTGTGCGATTGTGGAACCTGTGGCGGGCAATATGAACTGTATTCCACCGCAACCGGGATTTCTGGAAGCCCTGCGGGAGGCCTGCTCGGCCCACGGTGCGGTCCTGATTCTCGATGAGGTGATGACAGGGTTTCGCTTTGGGCTGCAGGGCGCACAGGGGTACTACGGCATCGAGGCGGACCTGACCACGCTGGGCAAGGTGATTGGCGGCGGTATGCCGGTGGGGGCTTTTGGCGGCAAGCGGGAAATTATGGAGCATATCGCGCCCCTCGGCCCGGTGTACCAGGCCGGAACTTTGTCGGGTAATCCGGTGTGTATGGCAGCGGGGCTGGCGACGCTGGAGCTGATTTCCGCTCCGGGCTTTTACGAGCCGCTGTTTGCCCGCACCACTGCCCTGTGTGAAGGCCTGGAAGCAGCAGCGGCGGCGGCCGGTGTGGCTTTCACCACCAACCACGCGGGAACGATGTTCGGCGGCTTCTTTACCGGTGAACCGCAGGTCAGCAACTACCAGCAGGTGATGGCCTGTGACACGGCGGCCTTCAACCGTTTCTTCCACGCCATGCTGGATGCCGGCGTGTATCTCGCCCCGGCCTCCTACGAGGCGGGCTTTATGTCGGCCGCCCATACCGATGCGGATATCGACGCCACCCTGAGCGCGGCGCGCGGCGCCTTCGCCAGCCTGTAAACAAGGAATGAGCATGCCTTTTACCACCTCCCGCGGCCCTTTCCCCGCCACTCGCATGCGCCGCCTGCGGGCCTCGGCCTTTGCCCGCGACCTGGTGCGGGAAACGGCGCTGAGCCCGGCGGACTTTATTTTTCCGGTGTTCGTGCTCGAGGGGAGCAACCAGCGTGAGGCGGTGCCCTCCATGCCGGGCATCGAACGGCTCAGCATCGACCTGCTGGTCGCACAGGCCCGGGAAGTGGCGAGCCTCGGGATTCCCGCCCTGGCCCTGTTCCCGGTGGTACCCGCCGAGCGCAAAAGCCTCGACGCCAGCGAGGCATGGCGCAGTGATGGCCTGGTGCAACGCACGGTAGCAGCGCTGAAGGATGCCGTGCCGGAGCTGGGCGTGCTCACGGACGTGGCCCTGGATCCTTACACCACCCACGGCCAGGACGGGATCATCGATGAAGCGGGCTACGTGCTGAACGATGTCACCTCTGAAGCACTGGTCAGGCAGGCCCTGTCCCACGCCGAGGCCGGCGCTGACGTGGTCGCGCCCTCTGACATGATGGACGGGCGCATTGGCGCCATTCGTCAGGAGCTGGAAGCCCAGGGGCACAGCAATACCCTGATCATGTCCTATGCAGCCAAATACGCTTCCAGCTACTACGGGCCGTTTCGCGACGCAGTTGGCTCAGCGGGCAATATCAAGGGCGGCAACAAACACAGCTACCAGATGGACCCGGGCAACTCAGATGAGGCTCTGCACGAATGCGCGCTGGATCTCGCCGAAGGCGCCGACATGATCATGGTCAAGCCGGGTATGCCCTACCTGGATATCGTCAGGCGGGTGAAGGACGAGCTCAAGGTACCCACCTTCGCCTACCAGGTCAGCGGTGAATACGCCATGCACAAGGCGGCCTTCCAGCAGGGCTGGCTGTCACAAGAGGCGGTCATGCTGGAGTCACTGTTGGCCTTCAAGCGGGCGGGCTGTGACGGCATCCTGACCTACTTTGCCGTGGAAGCCGCGAAGGCCCTGCAGTAACCACCGTGAGAACCTTGCTGGCCCTCGCATTGCTCACCCTGGCGACTTACGCCAGCGCCGAGTGCGGCTGCCTCTGGGAGGGCAGCTTCGACAAGGTACAGGGCGGTGCCGACCTGGTGGTCAGCGGCACGGTGATCGACGCCCAGGGCAACTCCGTCGATCTCTACGTCGACCGGGCGCTGCGCGGTGGCAAGGACGCGGATGAGGTGCGGGTCTGGCTGAAGACCGGGGACTATTGCCGCCCGGAGGCCGAGCTCTTCCCCATCGGCAGCGAGTGGGTCATGGCCCTGCACGAAATTACCGAAGCCGTCCCCGGCGGTTTCAACCCCCACACGCCCAACGTCTCCTACGGGCGGGTCGGTGACTACCAGCTCTCGGCCTGCGGAGGCTACTGGCTGAGCCGGGAAGGCGACTGGGTCACGGGCAACCTGGTGAATGCGCCGCGCTGGTCGCGGGAACCGGAAATGACCCCGGTAATGGTCGACCTGGTGGCGGCCTACGTGCGCGGTGAAGTGGAGGCCGACGCCCTGCTCAAAGCCAGCAAGGAGGACCCGGCCCTGCGGGAGCTCAAGCTCAATACCAAGGCCTTTATGCGCGATACCAATTGAGCACCCGGTTCAGCCGCGGCGCCAGGTGCGGCGTTGCGGATTGGGCCCCTCGACCAGGTCCATCAGCTCATCGAGCATCATCAGCGACAGCCCCCATATCCGCCGCCCATTATAGATGTAGCAGGGCAGGGTCATGCGCAGCCGCTTGCGCTGCCAGCTCATGGTTTCGCGCTGGTCGGTGTCCAGCAGGAACTCCAGCGGCACCCAGACTACCTCGGCCACTTCGTGGTTGGGCCGGAAGTGGACCTCTTTTTCCAGCCGGAACACGAAGGGCGTGATAAACATGCTCAACAGCCCCCGCCGCGGCCGGGTCCGTATTTCGGAGAGCCGGCCAATGCAGGTGGCGGACTCCGCCAGATGTATGCCGATCTCCTCCTCCGTCTCCCGCAGGGCCACGGCATAGCCGTGACGGTCGTCGGGGTCCATCCTGCCGCCGGGGAAGGCCATGTGCCCGGACCAGGGATCCCCTTCGCGTTCCGCGCGCTTGATCATTAGAATGTGCAGTTCGCCCTTACGCACGCTGAGTATCATCGCCACCGCCGAACGCTGGCGCAGCCGCCGCAGCCACTTGCGCCGCGGCCGATGTTCCACCAGCCGGGATTCAATCAGTTGCAGCAGGGCGATGGGCACGAGCGGGTTCCTGTATCGGCATTCGAGATAATCGGGCTGCAGCAGATTAAGCCAGCCCGGAATGACACACACAAGTTTGGCACACAGGTCACAGAGATTTCATGGATACAGCCCCCCTGCTTTCCCTTGCCGGCATCAGCCTGGTCTATCGCGCGCTCCCGGCCCTGCAGGACATCGATTGGCAATTCGATCACGGGCAGCAGTGGGCCTGCATCGGGCCCAACGGTTCCGGCAAGACCAGCCTGGCCCGCATTCTCAGCAAGCAGGCCACGCATTTCTCCGGGGAGTTGAACCGCGGTGACGCCCTGCAGGAACGCAGCGTGGCCTACGTCTGCTTCGAGCAGGCCCGGGCCCTCGTAGAGCGGGACAAAAAGCTCGACGACTCGGAATTTCGCGCCGACGCCTCGGACCCGGGCACCCGGGTACAGGACCTGATCCTCGGCGGGCGTGAAGCGGATGACGCATTCCTGGGCTGGGTCGAGCGCCTGCGCATGGGCCACATCCTGCAGCGCGGCCTGCGCTATGTATCCACCGGAGAGATGCGCAAGACCCTACTCCTGTCCGCGATTCTCGCCGAGCCCGGCCTGTTGATTCTCGACAATCCACTGGACGGCCTGGACCGGGCAGCACAGGCGGAACTGGCGCGGATCATCGACGAACTGCTGGCCTCCGGCTTGCCGCTGCTGTTGCTGGGCCGCAGCCTGGACGGCATTCCCGCCGGAGTGACCCACCTGCTGGTGCTGGCCGAGGGGCACGTTCTGGCCAGTGGCCCCCGTCGGGAGGTTACCGCCAGGGCCGACGTACAGGCGCTGATGAATCCTCCCCTCCCCCCGCTGGGCGCCCTGCCGCCAGTCGCTGAACGGGCCTACACCCTTCCCACCGAAGGCCCATTGCTGGAACTGCACCGGGTCGGCGTGCGCTACGGTGACACCCAGGTGCTGGAAGGGGTGGAATGGACTTTCGAACGCGGCCAGCACTGCTGTATCGCCGGCCCCAACGGCTGCGGCAAAACCACCCTGCTGAGCCTGATCACCGGCGACAACCACAAGGCCTACGGCCAGGACATCACCCTGTTCGGGGTGCGCCGGGGCTCCGGCGAGAGCGTGTGGGACATCAAGCAGAAGTACGGCCTGCTGGATACCCAGCTGCACCTGAACTTCAAACAGCGGATGGGGGTGCTGGAGGTGGTGATCTCGGGCTTCTTCGACAGCGTCGGATTGTATGACGACTGGGGCGACCACCAGCGCCACCTGGCGCAGGACTGGCTGCAGGCACTGGGGATGGGCGATTTCCTGCGCGAGCGCTTCGATGCGCTCTCATTCGGTTTGCAACGCATGGTGCTGCTGGCCAGGGCCATGGTGAAATCACCGGCCGTGCTGATTCTCGACGAGCCCACCCTGGGCCTGGACAGCCATCACCGGGCGCTCATGCTGCGCGCCATCGACCATATCGCCGAACACAGCGACACCCAGGTAATTTTTGTCAGTCACAGCGCCGGTGATACGCCGCTCTGCATCAACCAGTTCCTGACCTTCGAACCCGAGGGCGACAGTTACCGGGTGGTCTGTACCACCCGGGACTGAGAGCCCTCAGCGGGTCAGAGCCCTCAGCGGGCCAGTTCGCGCAACTGCGCGCACTCACTGCCGCCGCGACAATACAGCAGGCCGCGTTCGGCAGTCGCCCGGGCCTGGCTGGCATCCCCCTTGGCGGCGTAGGTTTGCGCCAGGGCGAGGTACACCTCGGCACTGTCGGGGTCAATGCGCTGGGCGCGCTCCAGCAACGCCAGGGCCTGTTCGTAATCCCCCGCCCTGCTGGCCTGTTCCGCCCGGGCCAATAGCGGGCCATAGGCATTACTGGCATTGGGTTCGGGGGCCTGGGGCTGGACGGTGGGTTCAGCTGGCCGCGAGGGCGGCTCGCTCGGCTCTCTCGACTGAGGCTCTGCCCCGGGACGCGTTTCCACCGGCGCCGGGCGCTGTCCGGGGGCGCTGTAAATGGAACAGGCGCCCAGGCTGATAAACAGACTGGCCAACAGGGCCCGCTGGCAAAGTGTGCGGATCGTCATCCGTTGTCTCCACTGAAGATCGACTGGAACCAGTCCTTTATCCGGTTCGGCCGTGAGGTACAGTTGGTGCGCCGGTGCGGTTCGGAGCCCTCGATGAAGGGCACGAGCCGGGCGTCTGGACAACCCTCACCCGTCAGCAGACCGCTGGTGGTATCGATAGAGTGCAGCTCCATGCCATCCGGCATGCGGTAGGCCAGCGATTTCTGGCTGGACCGGGCCATGAAATGCGCCCACACCTTCAGGGCACCGGAGCTGCCGGTCAGGCCAGTGCCGCCGTTGTCATCCCGGCCTATCCAGGTCACCGCCAGCAGGTCGCCGGAGAAACCGGCAAACCAGGAGTCGCGGCCATCATTGGTGGTACCGGTCTTACCGGCCACCGTCAGATCCTGGGGAAGATAGCGATAGGCGCCGCGCCCGGTACCCTCGCGCATCACATCACCCATGGCATACAGCAGGAGGTACACCGCCTGCTGACTGACCGTGCGGTCGTACTCCAGGGGATAGGGACGCTCTACCTCGCCATCGGCGTCCACCACTTCGCGAATACTGCGCAGGGGCATGCGGAAACCACCGGCGGCGATACTCTGGTACATGGTCGCCATATCAATTGGCGAATAAGCACCGGCTCCCAGCGTCAGCGCTGGCACTTCGGGTATCTCACCGTCGAGGCCGAGGCGACGCAGGGTATCCACCACGTTTTCCAGCCCCAGTTCCATGCCCAGGCGAGCGGTGGCGAGGTTATAGGACTTCGCCAGGGCGTTGAACAGCAATACTTCACCGTGTTCCTGCCGGTCAAAGTTACTCGGTTCCCACACCGAGTTATTGGGACCCGCCACCGACAGGCCGGTGTCGGACAACGGCGAGGCCAGGGTGTATCGGCGAGGCTGTTCGAGGGCCGTGAGGTACACGGCGGGCTTGAGCAGGGAGCCCGCTGGCCGGCGAGCATCCAGGGCACGGTTGAAACCGGCATAGCGCACCTTGCGCCCGCCCACCACCGCTGCCACCTCTCCGGTGTCGAAACGGGTCACCACGGTGGCCGACTGTAACTCGCCGGACTTGTCGAGCTGGCCGAGGATTTCGCTGGTGCTGCGTTCCACCTGCCGCTGCAGTACCGGGTCAAAACTGGTAAAGATATTGAGGCCGCGCTTGGTCAGCACCTCCTCCGCATAGTCCCGGCGCAACTGGCGCCGCACCAGGTCCAGGTAGGCGGGAAAGCTGTCGCGAATACGACTGGTGTTATTGAGCCCCAGGGGCATGGCCTGGGCCACGGTCGCCTGCTCGGGCGAAATCACCTGCTGGTCGGCCATGACATCCAGCACCAGGTTGCGCCGCTCGGTGGCACGTTCCGGGTTGCGCAGCGGATTGTACAGGGATGGCCCCTTGATCATGCCGACCAGCAAGGCCTGCTGATGCAGACCCAACTGCTCGATGGGCGTGTCGAAGTAATGCCGCGCGGCCAGCGCCAGGCCGTGGATGGCCCGCGGCCCTTCCTGCCCCAGGTAGACCTCGTTGATGTAGCTTTCGAGAATCTGGTCTTTGGGGTAGTGGAAATCCAGCAGCACCGACATCAGCAGTTCGGTGAGTTTGCGGATATAGGTGCGCTCAGGCGTGAGGTAGTAGTTCTTCACCAACTGCTGGGTGATGGTACTGCCGCCCGCCACCACCGAGCCGGAACGCAGGTTGCTGAAGGCGGCGCGCAGAATGCCCGAAATCGAGAAACCCCAATGGTCGTAGAAATTCTGGTCTTCTACCGCCAGCAGACCGAGGCGCAAGGTGTCGGGTACGTCCTCCAGCCGCACCAGGATGCGGTCTTCCCCGTGGGAGGGGTAGATACCGCCGATCTGCACCGGGTCCAGCCGCATCAGGTCGATATTGCCGCTGCCGCCGCGCAGGTTGACCACCCTGCCGCTGTTGAGGTCCACTTGCACCCGCCGGGCCGATTCCCGCTCGCCGGGAAAATCGAAGCCGCGGGTGAACATCTCGAAACGGTTGCCCTGGCGGCTGACCTGCCCCGGGTTGTTGAGGCGGCTCACCTTGCGGTAGCCGAGCACCTCCAGTTCGTAGGCCAGATCGTCCGGTGCCACCCGGGCGCCGACGAACAGTTCCAGCGGGCGGGCATACACCTTGGCGGGCAGCTCCCACATCTTGTCGGTGAAGGTGGAGGTGATCTTCGCATCCAGGTACACCAGTACCAGGCCAAAGGCGACCAGCAGGGTGACGAAGATTTTCAGCAGGGGACGGCGGGTTCTCGGCATGGGGTGCGAGTGTACATCAGCGCGCCTTTCATTTGGCAGCGGGATACGGATAATAGCGGGCTCACTTAATGGGGGACAGACACAGGATGAAGAAGTACTGGGCCTACGGCATTGGCGCCGCACTGGTGGACACCGAAATCCAGGTAGACGACGCGGACCTTGTGAACATGGGGGTAGAAAAAGCCCTGATGACCCTGGTGGACGAAGCGCGCCAGGCCGAGTTACTGGGGCACCTGAATGACCACCTGGTGCACGCCAGCCACGCCAGTGGCGGCAGCGCCGGCAATTCCATGATCGCCACCGCCCAGTTCGGCGGCCCGACCTTCATGTCCTGCAAGGTGGCGAACGACGCCGACGGCGACATCTACGTATCCGACCTGGAAGCGGCCGGGGTCGACCACTGCCTGAAAAACGGGCGCGGCCCGGGCACCACGGGCAAATGCCTGGTGCTCATTTCCCCGGACGCCGAGCGCAGCATGAACACCTTTCTCGGGATCTCCGAGACCCTGTCCACGGATCAACTGGACCCGGAGGCCATCGCCAACTCCGAGTACCTCTACATCGAAGGCTACCTGGTGACCTCTGCCACCGGCCGCGCTGCCGCCATAAGGGCGCGGGAACTGGCGGAAGCCGCCGGGGTGAAAACCGCCCTGAGTTTTTCAGACCCCGGCATGGTGGAGTTCTTCCGCGACGGCATGCAGGACATGATCGGCAGCCGGCTGGACCTCGTTTTCTGTAATGAGGAGGAAGCCAAAGGCTGGGCCAGAACTGATGACCTGGACGCCGCCATCGAAGCCCTGAAGGACGTCGCCAACAGCTTTGTCATCACGAGGGGTGCCCGCGGGGCGGTCACATTTGACGGCGAAACCCGCTCGGATGTCGCTTCACAGCAGGTCCAGGCGGTCGACACCAACGGCGCCGGTGATATGTTTGCGGGCGCCTTCCTCTACGCCCTGGGGCGCGGCGAAAGCTATACCCGGGCCGCCGAGTTTGCCAGCCTGGCGGCGGGCAAGGTGGTGACCCACTTTGGCCCGCGCCTCAAGGCGGCAGACTACCCGGCACTGCGAAAAGATTTTTTCGGCGAGTAGCACCTCCCGCGGGCGGGCGGCCCGCCTTGGGCGACCTCGCCTAGCGGGCGAACAGGTCAATCTGCTGGTCCACCAGTTCGGCAAAGGACGTGCCGAGGAACACCAGGATGCCGTCGGCCACCGGCTGTAACTGGCGGTCAACGTAATACTGGTAATCGAGAGGGCTGCGCGGGTCTCCGGCCGGCTCGGCGCCACCGCTGGTGATCACGTATTCCACCCAGCTCCCCCGGGACGGCACCGCGAGCCCACGCTCGCGGCAAAGTCGCGCCGCCTGCACGTGGGGCGGCACATTGCGCTGATAGTCATCCAGCGGTCGCCGCAGGCGCTTGCGGTAGACCAGCTGGGCGTCCCGCTGCCCGGCGCGAACCTCGGCCACGGTGGCCTTCACAAACTCCGCATAGGGCTCACCGGCAAAGACCCTCCGGTAGAGCTCCTGCTGGAAATCCCGCGCCAGGCGGGTCCAGTCGGTGCGGACATTTTCCAGCCCCTTGAATACCAGCTGCTCGCCGTCCGGCCCACTCACCAGCCCCGCATAGCGCTTCTTGCTGCCTTTATCGGACCCCCGCACCGTAGGCATCAGAAAACGCCGGTAGTGGGTTTCAAACTCCAGTTCCAGCACGCTTTCCACGCCAAATTCGTCGCCGATGCTCTGGCGCCACCAGCGGTTGAGGTCGGCTTCCAGCGCCCGCCCCGCCGCCTGCGCCTCCTCACTGCTGGCCGCTGACCTCACCCAGACAAACACCGAGTCGGTATCACCGTAGATCACCCGGTGTCCCAGGGCTTCAATACGGTCCCGGGTCCGCTTGAGAATGTCGTGCCCCCGACGGGTGATGGAACTGGCCAGGCGGGCGTCAAAAAAACGGCAGCCGGTCGATCCAAGCACCCCGTAAAAGGAGTTCATGATGATCTTGATGGCCTGGGACAGAGGCCCGTCGCCCGCAGCCTTGGCCCGATCGCGCAACTGCCACAGTTCACCGATCAGGGAGGGCAGGATCGCCCGCGAGCGGGCGAAGCGCGCTTCAAGGAATCCGGGTACTGTTTCCGCCTCGGTGAGGCCGCCCTCGACTCCGAGGGCCAGGCCCAACGGGTCGATGCAGAAGGTGCGGATGATGCTCGGATAGAGGCTCTTGAAATCCAGCACCAGCACGTGGTCGTAAATGCCGGGCTCGGAGTCCAGCACGTAGCCGCCAGGGCTCGCCACCAGATCGCGGCTGGCGTTGGGAGCGACAAAGCCCTCCCGGTGCAGGCGCGGCAGGTACAGATTGTCGAAGGAAGCGACCGAGCCGCCGAGGCGGTCAATGTTGAGCCCGGTCATCGCACTGCGGGCCACGGCGAAATCCAGCAGGCGGGTGGCCTGGAAGATGTCCGATACCAGTTCGCAGTCCTTCAGGTTGTAGGCCGCCAGGGCGCTCTTGTCCTCCCTGAACAGGCGGCCAATCTCCTCACCGCGATCGCCGCCCTGTAACAGCTTGGCATCGCCGAGGATCTCACCGGCCACATTGTTCAGCGAGAAACTCTCGAAACGGTAAAAGGCGGCGCGCAGCAGGTCGATACCGTCCAGCAGCACCCGTCCGGGCATCCGCGCGGTGCGCCGCTCACCGTCCTCATCGAGCTCGCGCCAGTGCACCGGGCGTCGCTCCCGCCCCAGGTTGAGGCGCAGGCCGTACTTGTCGGCCACACGCTGCAGGTACCAGGTGTCGAAGTTGACCACGTTCCAGCCGATCAGCACATCCGGGTCATAGTCCGAAACGAAATCGAGAAAGGCCAGCAACAGGGCTCGCTCGCTATCCACCGCAACCACAAAGTCCTGCCCGGCACCCTCGCCAAGCATGAATACCCGCCGTGTGGCCTGCCCCCCGCGCAGCGCGTGAATGCCAATGGAGTACAGCTGTATGCCTTCCATAGCGGTTTCGATATCGAAGGACATCACTGCCAGCGGTGTCTGTGACCGGGCGGGTTTCAGCACAGGGTTGGGCAGGCTGCCGGGGGTACCCGGGGTAAATTCAACCCGCACCCCGCCACGAATGAAGCGCTCCATGAGATAGCGGTCGGCGGGATTGATATCCGCCTCGAGCGGATCGAAACCCGCCTCCCTCAGCTGATCGGCAAGGACCCTGGCCGTGCGGTAGGCGGTGCAGTACACCCCCACCACCGCTGCCATGCGAAAACTGCGCAGCGCCAGCGGACGACACTCCACACCCTCGCCGCCCAACAGCGCCCGGGCTCGCTCCGCTTCCTCCGCCTCCAGGAAAAACACGCTGCGTTCCCCGCGGATCAGCAGACGACGCGGCCCGCCGGTCGTCGCCAGCCAGAACTCGAGCTCCAATCCCCGGGGCGTGTCACCCCAGTCACGGGTGAGCAGGAAACCTTCGCAATCAGTGCTGCCAACGCCTTGCCGAAATCCTTCGCCAGAACCTTCATCGAACTGCGCAGTCAAACCCTACCCCGTCGCACTGTAAACAACTGCCTGTGCTATGCTCTCCCCCGCCGCCCGGCAGCCACACCCGATGCCAAGCAATGGAAGATTTATCGATGAGCAAGCCTGTAATCAAGCAAGACCCTCTGTACCAACTCCTGCGCAACGAGGACATCAAGGGCTTCAACGAGCAGCGCGACAAACTGGACACCAGCGAGCTGAAGAGCGGCGACTACCGCGGCCGGGACCTGCGCAACATGGACGCCACCGGCCTCGACTTCAGCAATTCCTACTTTCGCAACGCCGACCTCTCGGGTATCGACTTTCGCCAGACCAACCTGGAGGGCGCGAGTCTGCTGGATGCGAAGCTGTCTGGCACCTACTTTCCTGCAGAAATCAGCGCCACCGAAATCCGCCTGTCACTCGACACCGGCACCCGCCTGCGTTACGACCGCAAGGACT
Organism: Parahaliea maris; assembly: GCF_008064665.1. Lineage (GTDB taxonomy): Bacteria > Pseudomonadota > Gammaproteobacteria > Pseudomonadales > Halieaceae > Parahaliea > Parahaliea maris. The sequence continues at coordinate 23,221 of NZ_VRZA01000013.1, forward strand.
GAGCGACGCTTCGACAACCGGAGCGTGTGGCCCGGCCTGCTTCCCTAGCCCTGGGCCAACAGATCGCGCAGATCGATAATGGCCGCATTGGCGCGGCTCAGGTAGTTGGCCATCACCAGTGAGTGGTTGGCCAATACGCCGAAGCCGGTACCGTTCAACACCATCGGGCTCCACACCGTATCCTGGGTGGCCTCAAGTTCACGAATGATCTGCTGCAGGCTGACCCGGGCGTTCTTTTTCTCCAGCACATCGGCGAAGTCCACCTCCGCCGCCTTGAGGAAGTGAATCAGGGCCCAGGCCGCGCCGCGGGCCTCGAAGAACACGTTGTCGATTTCCATCCAGGGCGTCTGCACAATCATGTCCCCGGGGGAATCAGTGGCCTGGCGGGCACTGTCGTCACCGGCCAGGTCCGTGTTCAGGCGGCGCTGGCCGACGCTGGCGCTCAGCCGCTGGGACAGGCTGCCAAGACGGGTATCAACCGTGTTCAACCAGTACCGCAGATTATCAGCCCGGGCATAGAACTGCGCATCCGAGGCATCGTCATCCGCCAGCCGCTTGAGGTAACTGCGCACATATTTCACCCCGGCGCGGTACTCGGATTCCGAGGCCGGAAGCATCCAGCTCCTGGAGTTGAAATTGAACCTTGGCTCGGCCTCCGCGAGGTCTTTATCCTCTGTGGACTGGGACTGGGAGCGGCTGTGGACCTCGCGCAGGGCCCGCGCCAGGTCGCGGGACTGAATGAGCGCGCCGTGTTCCCAGCTGGGAATATTGTCCAGCCACAGCCCCGGGGGGAAACGGTCGTTGCTCAGGTAACCACCCGGCTTGTCCAGCAGGGTCTCCATGACCCCAACCAACGCGGCGGTCGTGGCCGACCCGGTTACCACCCGGGTACCGTCTTCCGCCGCCAGCCGGGCGGCATGGTCCGACACATCGAAACGGCTGGGGGCCATACTCCAGTAGAGCCCCACCAGCAGTGCGAGCAGCAGGTAAATAACCAGCGCTATCAATAGCCAGCGCCAGCTCTTGCCGTCCTTCACACCATCGCGCCAGTCCTGCAGGCGCTCTCCCGGGGTGGGCTTCAATGTCGAGTCAGTGTTGTTCATCCGTCCCTGTGCTCCATGCCAGTGTCGTCATCAATGGTGTGAGTGGTCCGCCCCGCCGGCCCGACGCTGCACCGGTGCCACGATGCATACCGGGTCAGATGCCGCCAGGGTCAGGCACAGTTCCACCTGCTCACCTTCCGCCGGCATCTTCTGAAGGCCCAGCAACATCAAGTGTACGCCACCGGGTTGCAGCTGAAGCTGTTCTCCCGGTGCCAGGGTCAGTTCGCTGACCTGGCGCATGCGCATGGTTCCTTCGACCTGCTCACTGCGGTGAATTTCCAGCCGGTCAGCGCCGGCGGCATGGCCACCGGTCACTGTAATCACGCTGTCACCGGCATTGCGCAACGTCAGGTAGGCCGCGGTGTTGCGCTGCACTGGCGGCAGCGCGCGCACCCAGGCCTCACTCAGCTCCAGCCCCGCGAAAGCGGAGACTGGGGCAGCGAGGAGTGCGATCAGTGCCGCGACCGGCACGAGACGTTGCAACATGGTGGTCCTTATCGTTGTCCCGGTGGTTGCCCCGCGCAGAAATGAAACCAATTGGGCCGCGCGGCGTCTGAGGACTATAACATTGCACAGGCTGCGAATCGTCGTTGGGTGGCATGCGGTGCGCTGATAAACTTGCCAACTGACCGGTCATTCAACCCACATCTACTCAGGAGAGTTCATGCGCCTGGTACTCGCCAGCTTACTGCTGCTTGTCAGCGGCTTCTGCAACGCCCAGTTTGGCGGAGCCAATAACGCCGGCGACCCGTTCGCGCCCACGGCGGGCCCCGATTTCCTGCCGGTCGAGGAAGCCTATCAGGTAATTATCGAGCCGGACGACGAAGGTTTGCGCCTCTACTGGCAGATCGCCGATACCTACTACCTGTACCAGCACCAGTTCCGATTTGAACTCCAGGATGCCGCCGGCCCGGTCCCCGTCACCCCTGAATTCCCTCCCGCCATCGAGCGGCATGACGAGTACTTTGGCGATACGCGGGTGTACTACACCCAGGCGGACATCCATCTGCAGACCGAGCGACGGGATGGTACCGCCACCCTGACCCTGACCAGCCAGGGCTGCGCCGATGCGGGGCTGTGCTACCCGCCCCGCACCCAGCGCTTCACGGTGGATTTTGACACCGGTACGGTCGCTGAACTGGCGCCCGCAACACGCCCCGCCGCGCCATCGCCCTCGGCTGATGCTGCACCCGCGGCGGGCATGGGCACGCTGTTAATGATGGCACTGCTCGCCTTCTTCGGCGGCAGCCTGCTCAACCTGATGCCCTGCGTCTTCCCGGTACTGTCGCTCAAGGTCCTCAGCTTTGCCGATGCCAATGCCCATGAGCGCCACCGCCAGAGCTGGTTGTACGCCGCCGGGGTGGTGACCAGTTTCGTGATCGTCGCCGCCGTCCTGATCACCCTGCAGCAGGGCGGCCGCGCCGTGGGCTGGGGCTTCCAGCTCCAGAGCCCGGGCTTTGTCATTGCCCTGGCCTACCTGTTCCTGGTGATGGGCCTGGCCCTGTCGGGCCTGGTGGAGCTGGGTTCCGGGCTGATGAACACCGGCTCCAGCCTGGCGGGGCGCAAGGGGGATAGCGGCAGCTTTTTTACCGGCGTCCTGGCGGTGGTCGTCGCCAGCCCCTGTACCGCACCGCTGATGGGCACGGCCCTTGGCTTCGCCATCACCCAGCCCGCGGCCGCGAGCCTCTCCATTTTTGCCGCCCTCGGCGCGGGGATGGCGGCGCCGCTGCTGCTGCTGAGCTACAGCGGACTGGCCCGACGCCTGATGCCACGCCCGGGCCCGTGGATGGAAACCCTGAAACAGTTTCTCGCCTTTCCCCTTTACGCCAGCGCTATCTGGCTGCTGTGGGTGGCCGGCCGCCAGGCCGGGGTCAACACCATGGCGGCAGCCCTGCTGGGCGGCCTCTTTATTGCCCTGGCCCTGTGGTTGTGGCGGGCCGTATTGTGGCGCCAGATTGCCGCGGCAGGGTGCGTGGCGATAGCGATTGCCCTGGCCGCCATTCCCGGTGACGCCACGCCCACCGGCCAGCACCTCACAGCCGAAGGCACCCAGGCATGGTCCCCCAGAGCCCTGGCGGACCTGCGCGCCAGCGGCCAGAGTGTCTTTGTCGACGTCACGGCAGACTGGTGCATCACCTGCATCGCCAACGAGCGGGCGGTGCTGGACACCGAAGAGGTACGGGCCGCCTTCAACGCCGGGGATATCGCCTATATGGTCGCTGACTGGACCAACTACGACCCGGAAATTGCCGAATTCCTGCGCCAGCACGGTCGCAACGGCATCCCGTTCTATATTCTCTACCCCTCGGACCCCGCCGCCAGCCCGGTAATCCTGCCGCAAATCCTGACCCGGGGTACCGTACTGGAGGCAATTAGCGGTATTTCCAGCACGAAATCGGCCGTTGCCGACGCAATGTAGGCAAATTTAACGACGTTGACCCCAACTTGTGCGAAAGGCCACAAACCTGCCGCCAGCTGGCCCGGAGAAGCCCCGAAATTCCAAAAACTGGCGAACTTCCAACATACGGCAGCTAAATGCCGCCAAAATCCGTAAAACCTGGCACAAAGTTGGACAATCGCTGCAGATTGAGCCAGAATCCCTAACAAAGCGCGACAAACCATTAAACGTGCGCTGAGCGGGGAGAGCGTTTCACATGGCGAGCATTCTGGTGTTACACGGTCCCAACCTGAACCTGCTGGGCACCCGCGAACCCGAGATATACGGCAGCACCACTCTCAGCGATATCAACAGCCAGCTCGAGGAGATGGCTCGCGAGCGAGGCCACCACCTGCTCGCCATGCAGAGCAACGCCGAATACGAACTGATCGAGCGCGTGCAGGAAGCCCGCCATGAGGGGGTCAACTTCATCCTCCTCAATCCGGCTGCCTTTACCCACACCAGCGTGGCCCTGCGCGACGCCCTGGCCGCGGTCGCCATCCCCTTTATCGAAGTGCACCTGTCCAACGTGCACGCTCGCGAAAGCTTCCGTCATCACTCCTATTTTTCCGACCTGGCCCGCGGCGTTATCTGCGGTCTGGGCGCAGGTGGTTACGAATACGCCCTGTTGGCCGCCATGCGCGAACTCGAGCAGCCATAGGCGGGGCGGGCCCGTTTTTTACTTCACAGACCAATAACCGGTTAACAAGAGAACCCATTATGGACATTCGCAAAGTCAAAAAACTGATCGAATTGCTGGAAGAGTCCAACATCGATGAAATCGAGATCAAGGAAGGCGAGGAGTCGGTGCGCATCAGTCGCAACAGCGGCCAACCCATGATGGCACCGGCAGGCTACGCCATGCCGGCACCGGCACCGGTGGCCCCTGCCCCGGCAGCGCCTGCCCCGGCGGCGGCAGCCGTACCCGAAGCAGCCCCGGAAGCGGCACCCGCGCTCAGTGGCCACGTGGTGACCTCTCCGATGGTGGGCACCTTTTACCGCTCGCCCTCTCCCACCGCACCGGTCTTTGCCGAAGTGGGCCAGACCGTCAAGGCCGGCGACGTACTGTGCATCGTCGAGGCGATGAAGATGATGAACCAGATCGAGGCCGACAAGTCCGGCACCATTGGCGCGATCCTGGTAGAGAACGGCGAGCCAGTGGAATTCGAACAGCCCCTGTTCACTATCGTCTGATTTGAGGCGGGCTCCATCCGCCATCGCCCAGCTACAGAGGATTGCAAGATGCCCATACTGGACAAGGTGCTGATCGCCAACCGCGGGGAGATTGCCCTGCGCGTGCTGCGCGCCTGCAAGGAACTCAACATCAAGACCGTGGCGGTGCACTCCAAGCCCGACAAGGACCTGATGCACGTGCGCCTGGCAGACGAATCCGTTTGCATCGGCCCCGCCGCGAGCAGCGACAGCTATCTCAATGTGCCCGCCATCATCAGCGCCGCTGAGGTCACCAACACCACGGCCATCCACCCGGGTTACGGCTTCCTGGCGGAGAACGCCGCCTTTGCCGACCAGGTAGAAAAGAGCGGGTTTACCTTTATCGGCCCGACGGCGGACACCATTCGCCTGATGGGCGACAAGGTCTCTGCCATCGAGGCCATGAAGGCCGCCGGCGTACCCACCGTACCCGGCTCCGACGGCCCCCTCACCGACGACGACGAGCGCACCCTCGAGATTGCCCGCCGCATCGGCTACCCGGTGATCGTGAAGGCCGCTGCCGGCGGCGGCGGGCGCGGCATGCGGGTGGTGCACAACGAGGCGGCCCTGCTGAATTCGGTGCAGGTCACCCAGACCGAGGCGGGCGCCGCCTTCGGTTCCGAAGTGGTCTACCTGGAGAAGTTCCTGCAGAAACCCCGCCATGTGGAGATCCAGGTACTGGCCGACGGCCAGGGCCACGCCATCCACCTGGGCGATCGCGACTGCTCACTGCAACGCCGCCACCAGAAGGTACTGGAAGAAGCCCCGGCCCCGGGCATCGACGACGACCTGCGCGCCCAGGTGGCCGAGGCCTGCGTCAACGCCTGTATCGAAATCGGCTACCGCGGCGCCGGGACCTTCGAGTTCCTGTACGAAGACGGCGGGTTCTATTTCATCGAGATGAACACCCGCGTCCAGGTGGAGCACCCGGTCACCGAGATGGTCACCGGCATCGACATCGTCAAGGAACAGCTGCGCATCGCCGCCGGCCTGCCCCTGTCGATCAAGCAGGAGGATGTGGTCATCAGCGGCCACGCCTTCGAGTGCCGGATCAACGCCGAGGACCCGCAAACCTTTATCCCGTCTCCCGGCAAGGTCACCACCTTCCACGCCCCCGGCGGCCTCGGCATCCGTGTCGACTCACACCTCTACGACGGCTATACCGTGCCGCCCTTCTACGACTCGCTGATCGCCAAGGTGATCAGCTTCGGCGAAGACCGTCACACCGCCCTGGCCCGCATGCGCGGCGCCCTGGACGAACTGGTGGTGGAGGGCATCCGCACCAACACCGCGCTGCACCGCGACCTGGTCATCGACCGCGCCTTCCAGGCCGGCGGTGTGAGTATTCACTACCTGGAGAGCAAGCTGGAGGACTAGGTCCTCCAGTTGTCGACACCCGTGAGCTGGCTGCAACTTCGTCTCGATACCCATCCCGCCCAGGTCGAGGCGCTCGAGGAACTGATGCTGGACAGCGGCTCTGTGGCGGTGACCATGGAGGACAATGCCGACCAGCCAGTACTGGAACCGGCGGTCGGCGAAACCCCCCTCTGGCAGCAGACCCGCCTCACCGGCCTGTACCCCGCCGACACCGACATGAAAGCGGTGTTGGCCGGGTTTCCGCAAGAACTGCTGGCGGGCTGCTCCGCCCGGGTGGAGATCCTCGAAGACAAGGACTGGGAACGGGAGTGGATGGAACACTACCACCCCATGCGCTTCGGCGAACGCCTGTGGGTCTGCCCCAGCTGGCAGGAGCCCCCCGAACCCGACGCCGTCAACCTGCTGCTGGACCCGGGCCTGGCCTTTGGTACCGGCACCCACCCCACCACCGCACTGTGCCTGACCGCACTCGACGGTGACGACCTCGAGAACAAGGCCATCGTCGATTACGGCTGCGGCTCCGGCATCCTCGCGGTGGCCGCCCTGAAACTGGGCGCGGCACGCGCCCTGGGTGTGGACAACGACCCCCAGGCCCTGGTGGCCACTCGCGACAACGCCGGACGCAATGCCATCGCCGATGACGCCCTGGTGACCGCACTGCCCGGCGCCGCACCCGTAACCGCCTGGCAGGGCGAGGCCGACCTCGTGGTCGCCAACATCCTGGCGGGCCCCTTGATCGAACTTTCCGATACTCTGCTGGCACTTGCCCGACCGGGGGCCACACTCATGCTTTCCGGGCTGCTGCGCACCCAGGCGGACGTCACCTGTGCGCACTATGCGCCGCGCATTGATCTGCACATTGCCGGCGAGCAGGACGGCTGGGTCTGCCTGCGCGGCACGCTGAAGGAAGCCGACAACGCAAGGTGAGTGATCACCCGCTTCGACCCAAAGCGTGGACCTGCAAAGCCCGAAAAATTGCAAGGGTGACACAGCTCAAAATTTAGCCATTTTTTCCCGCCACGCGCTTTTACCCATCAAGGGCGTCGAGTAGAATACCCGCCTCTTTTTCGACGCACTTTTTGCCCTCACTGTGACGCTGCAAATCGGACCTTACAGGCTCGCCAATTGCGTGGCGCTCGCGCCCATGGCCGGCGTGACCGACCTGCCCTTCCGCCGGCTCTGTGCCGCCCAGGGGGCGGGCCTGGTCGTGTCTGAAATGCTGAGCAGCAACCCGCAGGTACAGAACTCGCGCAAATCACAGTGGCGCAGCCGCCACGATGGCGAAGCCGAACCCCGCTCGGTACAGATCGCCGGCTCCGACCCGGCGGAACTGGCCCTCGCGGCGCAACTGAACGTGGCCCGCGGCGCCCAGATTATCGACATCAATATGGGTTGCCCCGCCAAAAAAGTTTGCCGCAAGGCGGCGGGCTCGGCGCTGCTGGCCAATGAAGCCCTGGTGGCGGACATCCTTACCGCCGTCGTGCAGGCCGTCGATGTACCGGTCACCCTGAAAATCCGCACCGGCAGCAACCCCGCCGAACGCAACGGCGTCGCCATCGCCAGAATCGCGGAGGACGCCGGCATCCAGGCCCTGGCCGTACACGGCCGCACCCGCGCCTGCGCCTTCAAGGGCGAGGTGGAGTACGACACCATCGCCGACATCGTCGCCGCCGTGGACATCCCGGTGCTCGCCAATGGCGATATCGACAGCCCGGCGAAGGCCAGCACCGTCCTCGCCCACACCGGCGCTGCCGGCGTGATGATCGGCCGCGCCGCCCAGGGGCGTCCCTGGCTGTGCGGACAGATCGCCGCCTGGCTGGAACGCGGAGAGCATCTGCCTGATCCGTCCATGGCGATGCAGTGGCAAATCATTCGCGAGCATCTCAGCGCCCTACACGACTTTTACGGCGAGTTCATGGGCGTACGGATCGCGCGCAAACATGTGGGTTGGTATTTACAACAACACCCCTCTCTCGCTTCCCGCCGCAGGGATTTCAACGCCCTGACCAGCGCGGAAGCACAACACCGGCACCTCGAGCGGCTGTTCGAAGCCCATGCCGAGGCCGCCGGTAGCACCACAGACCAAAAGGAACTAGCAGCATGACCAGCAGGGCCGAACACCTGAGCCCGCTCCCTGGCGACGACACCGCCAGACTCGAGCCCGCCAACAATAATGAAGAATCCGGCAGCGAACTGTCGGCCGCCGTCACCCGTGCAGTACGCGACTACCTCGCCGAACTCGACGGCCAGATGACCACCGACTTCTACCAGCTGGTGCTGGCCGAAATCGAAGCGCCGCTGCTTCGAGAGATCATGGCCTACACGCGCAACAACCAGACCCGGGCATCCATCATGCTGGGCCTGAACCGCGGCACCCTGCGCAAGAAACTGAAGCAGTACGACCTGCTTTCCAACAAAGACTGACAGGCAAGTGAGGCCATGAGCGACAGCAACTTTGTGAGCGTACAACGCGCGCTGATCAGCGTTTCCGATAAAACCGGCATCGTCGAGTTTGCCTCCGGCCTGCGCGAGCAGGGCGTGGAGCTGCTCTCCACCGGCGGCACCTACCGCCTGCTGCAGGAAAACGGGCTGGAGGTCACCGAAGTGGCCGACTACACCGGCTTCCCGGAGATGATGGACGGCCGGGTGAAAACCCTGCACCCGAAGATCCACGGCGGCATCCTCGCCCGCCGCGGCCAGGACGATGCCGTCATGGCAGAGCACGGCATCGGCGCTATCGACATGGTAGTGGTCAACCTCTACCCCTTTGAGGCCACGGTTGCCCGACCCAACTGCAGCCTCGAAGACGCCATCGAGAACATCGATATCGGCGGCCCTACCATGGTGCGCGCCGCGGCCAAGAACCACCGCTTCGTGAACATCGTGGTCAATGCCTCAGACTACGAGGCGGTACTCGCCGAGATGGCCATGAACAAGGGGGCCACCTCTCACAAGACCCGCTTCGATCTCGCCATCAAGGCCTACGAACATACCGCCGCCTATGACGGCGCCATCGCCAACTACTTTGGCAAACTGGTTCCCGGCGGTTCGGAGGACTTCCCCCGCACCTTCAACACCCAGTTCCAAAAGGTGCAGGAAATGCGCTACGGCGAAAACCCGCACCAGAAGGCCGCCTTCTATGTGGAGGCAAAACCCGCCGAGGCCGGTATCGCCACCGCCCGCCAGTTGCAGGGCAAGGAACTGTCCTACAACAACGTGGCCGACACCGACGCCGCCCTGGAGTGCGTGAAGAACTTCGACGCGCCAGCCTGTGTGATCGTCAAGCACGCCAACCCCTGCGGGGTGGCAGTAGCAGCCGACCTGCTGCAGGCCTATGAGCTCGCCTTCGCCACCGACCCCGAATCTGCCTTCGGCGGCATCATCGCCTTCAACCGCGAACTGGATGCCACCACCGCCAGCGCCATTGTCGAACGCCAGTTCGTGGAAGTGATCATCGCGCCCAGCGTCAGCGCGGAAGCCGCGGAAGTGGTGGGTGCCAAGAAAAACGTTCGCCTGCTGGCGTGTGGCGAGTGGACCGCGCCCCAGTCTGCCTTCGACTACAAACGCGTCAACGGTGGCCTGCTGGTACAGGACCGGGACCTCGGCATGGTGACCGCAGCAGACCTCAAGGTGGTGAGCAAGGTGCAACCCACGGCACAGCAAATGGATGACCTGCTGTTCGCCTGGAAGGTGGCCAAGTTCGTGAAATCCAATGCCATCGTTTACGCCAACAACGGCCAGACCGTCGGCGTCGGCGCCGGCCAGATGAGCCGGGTCAACTCCGCCCGCATCGCCGCCATCAAGGCCGAGCACGCGGGGCTGGAAGTGAAGGGCTCTGTCATGGCCTCCGACGCCTTCTTCCCCTTCCGTGACGGCATCGACAGCGCCGGCGAGCGCGGCATCGCCGCGGTGATCCAGCCGGGCGGTTCGATTCGCGACGAGGAAGTCATTGCCGCCGCAGACGAACACGGCATGGCGATGGTTTTCACTGGTATGAGACATTTCAGGCACTAAGGACCCCGCACCATGAATGTATTGGTAATTGGTAGCGGCGGGCGCGAGCACGCGCTGGCCTGGAAGGCGGCACAATCGGCGGATGTGGAAACCGTTTACGTGGCACCGGGTAACGCCGGTACTGCCCGCGAGCCCGGGCTGGAGAATGTGGCCATCGGTGTCGGCGACTTCGCTGCCCTGGCCGAGTTTGCGGCAGCCAACAACGTTGGCCTGACCATTGTCGGACCAGAGCAACCCCTGGTCGACGGTGTGGTGGACTACTTCAATGAGCGCGGCCTGCGCTGCTTCGGTCCCAGCCAGGGGGCCGCCCAGCTGGAAGGCTCCAAGGCCTTCACCAAGGACTTCCTGGCCCGCCACAATATTCCCACCGCCGCCTACGCCAACTTCACCGAGGTCGAACCGGCCCTGGCCTACCTGCGCGAGCAGGGTGCGCCTATCGTGGTCAAAGCCGACGGTCTCGCTGCCGGCAAGGGCGTGATCGTGGCAGAGACCCTGGAGCAGGCCGAGGAGGCCGTGCGCGACATGCTGTCGGGCAACGCTTTTGGCGAAGCGGGATGCCGCGTGGTGATCGAGGAATTTCTGGCCGGCGAGGAAGCCAGCTTCATTGTGATGGTCGACGGCGAGCACGTGCTGCCGATGGCCACCAGCCAGGACCACAAACGCATCGGCGAGGGTGACACCGGCCCCAATACCGGCGGCATGGGCGCCTACTCCCCGGCCCCGGTGGTCGACGAAGACCCCGCCGTGTATCAGCGCATCATGGACGAAGTCATCCTCCCCACCGTGCGCGGCATGGCGGCAGAGGGCAATCCCTATACCGGTTTCCTCTATGCCGGCCTGATGATCGACCCGGCAGGTCAGCCCAAAGTTATCGAGTACAACTGCCGCTTCGGCGACCCGGAAACCCAGCCCATCATGCTGCGCCTGCAGTCGGACCTGGTCGCACTGTGCCAACTGGCCATCGATGGCAAGCTGGACACCGCCCAGGCCGCCTGGGACGAGCAGGTTGCCATTGGCGTGGTACTGGCTGCCGGCGGCTATCCCGGCAGCTACGCCAAGGGCCAGGTTATCAGCGGCCTGGACAGCGACCTGCCTGCCGGGGTGAAAGTCTTCCACGCCGGCACTGCCCTCGATGGCGACGACGTTGTCACCGCCGGTGGCCGAGTGCTCTGTGTGACTGCCCTGGGGAGTGATATTGTCGAGGCCCAGCGCACTTGCTACGCCGCGGCTGAACACATAGGCTGGGACGGCATGACCCTGCGCCGGGATATCGGCTGGCGTGCGATAGCTCGCGCCCAGCAGGACTGAGCGCAAACCAGGGCTGCCCCCAAACAGCGTCAAGACGGAGCCATTCCATGGCGGCAAAGCACCGGCAACTCTCCTTACTGGACCGGGTACTCGGCGAGGCCGATACTGTCCTGCGCACCCTCGCCAGCCGCGAGCGCGCGCCGGCCCGCCCGTCCCCCGCCAAGGACCACAGTGACAGCGCGCTGAGCGAGCGCCAGCGCAAACATGTCGCCGGCCTGATGCGGGTGAACCATACCGGTGAGGTCTGCGCCCAGGCGCTATACCAGGGCCAGGCCCTGACCGCCAAGCTGGCGGACGTTCGCGAGGAAATGCGCGAGGCCGCCCGGGAGGAAGCCGACCACCTGTCCTGGTGTGACGAGCGCCTGAAAGAACTGGACAGCCGTCCCAGTGCACTCAACCCGGCCTGGTACGGCCTGTCCTTTATGCTCGGCGCTACCGCCGGCGCGGTGGGCGACAAGTGGAGCCTCGGTTTTGTGGCAGCCACTGAAGAACGTGTCTGCCGCCACCTGCGCGATCACCTCAAGCAGTTACCCGATGACGATCGCAAGTCGCGGCTGATTCTGCAGCAGATGCTGGAGGATGAAGAGCGTCACGGCCACAACGCCCTGCAGGCGGGCGGCGCCAGATTCCCGCGCCCGGTAAAGGATGCGATGAGCCTGGTCTCCAAAGTGATGACCGAGAGCAGCTACTGGGTTTGAAACCGCTCCGGGGTTACCCGGGGTTGGCCCTGGTCGCTACGCGGCCAGCTCAGACAGCATCGAACTCCACGATTTCGTAGCTATGGCTAATATCTACCCCGGCTGCGCCGAGCATGATCGAGGCCGAGCAGTACTTCTCCGCTGACAACTCCACCGCCCGCTTCACCTGGTTCTCCTTGAGCCCCTCGCCGGTCACGACAAAATGCAAGTTGATTGCAGTGAACACCGCCGGCACCGCGTCGGCCCGTTCGGCCTGCAACTCCACCCGGCAGTCCACCACCTTCTGGCGCGATTTTTTCAGCATGCTGATGACATCGTAGATGGAGCAACCCCCCACCCCCAGCAGCAGCATTTCCATGGGGCGCACCCCCATGTTGCGCCCGCCGAGATCTTCCGGCCCGTCCATTACCACGGTGTGTCCACTGCCGGATTCACCGATGAACATGGCGCCATCCATCCACTTTACCGTTGCTTTCATAGGGTTTCCTCGGGTAGTAATTGCGCGGCGCAGGAGCTTAGCACAGCGTGACAGTTTTTACTTCGCGGTGCCTGCGTTAAGATAGCTGCCGTTTCAAGGCTGTTGGGTAGGGAGCCACATCAGTGTTAAAGCCGCAAATTGTTAATGCCATCCCCAATGTGGAAAGCTTTCTACGCCATTGTCAGCGTCGCGATTACGCCAACAAAAGCGTGATCGTCAAGGAGGGTGCCGCCAGCGACTCGCTCTACCTGATTCTCGACGGCTCGGTATCGATCCAGGTCCAGGACGAGGATGACAAGGATCACCTGATGGTGGTGAGCTACCTCAACCCCGGCGATTTCTTCGGTGAGATGGGTCTGTTCGAGGAAGAACCGGAAGCGCGCAGCGCCATGGTCGTTGCCAAGAGCCAGTGCGAGGTGGCGGAGATTTCCTACGAGCGCTTCCACCAGATCCGCAGCCAGTACCCCGACATCCTGTTCGCCATCGGCCGCCAGATGAGCATGCGCCTGCGCCAGACCACCCGCAAGCTGAAGGACCTCGCCTTTGTCGATGTGTCCGGCCGCGTCGCCCACACCCTGCTGGACCTGTGCAAGCAACCGGACGCAATGACCCATCCGGACGGCATGCAAATCAAGGTCACCCGCCAGGAACTGGGCAAGATTGTTGGCTGTTCACGAGAAATGGCCGGGCGGGTGTTGAAGACCCTGGAGGAGGATGGCCTGGTGGCGGTCTCGGGGAAGACGATGGTGGTTTACGGCACTCGGTAGGAGCGCTGAACCCGCGGGAAACTCAGAAAAACAGCTCCCGCAATTTCTCCCCGGGCTCCGGCGCGCGCATAAAGGCTTCGCCTACCAGGAATGCGTGGACAGCATTGTCCCGCATCAGGGCCACATCCTCCGGCGTGTGAATGCCACTTTCGGTCACCACGGTGCGATCACCCGGGATATGCGGGAGCAACTCCAGGGTTGTCTCCAGCCGGGTTTCGAAGGTGTGCAGGTCGCGGTTATTGATACCCACCAGCGGCAGTTCCAGTTCCAGCGCGCGCTCCAGTTCGGCCCGGTCGTGTACTTCCACCAGCACGTCCAGGCCCACTTCCGCCGCAGTCGCCGCCAGCTCCGCCATCTGCGCGTCTTCCAGGCAGGCCACAATCAGCAGGATGGCATCGGCGCCAATGGCGCGGGCTTCGACCACCTGGTAAGGGTCTACGGTGAAATCCTTGCGAATCACCGGCAAGTCACAGGCGTTCCGGGCCTCTTGCAGGTAGGCGTCGGTACCCTGGAAAAAGTCGATGTCGGTCAGCACCGACAGGCAGGTAGCGCCGCCTCCGGCATAACTCGCCGCGATATCGGCAGGGACAAAATCGGGCCGGATTACCCCTTTGCTGGGGGAGGCTTTTTTCACCTCGGCGATAACTGCCGGCTGGGCAGCGCCCGCCCGCCCGGCCAGCGCTGCGGCGAAGCCACGGGCCGCGGCCTGCTCGCTGATGCGGGATTCGAGCTGGGACAGGCTCTCCTTGCGGCGGCGCTCCGCCACCTCTTCCCACTTGCGCTCTACGATGCGGCGCAGGATTGTCGGCGCGGAGTTACTCATGGGGCAGTCGCCTTGATCATCTGGGTAAAATCCACGAAGGACTTGAGTTTTTCAGCGGCCTGGCCGCTGGCGATCACGTCATCGGCCATGGCCACGCCCTCCGCCAGGCTGGATGCCAACCCGGCTACGTAAATGGTGGCGCCGGCATTGAAGGCAATGAGGGCGGCCGCCTTGCGCGCCGCTTCTTCGTCGCTGCGGGAGAACGCGGCGCGGATAATGGCGGCTGAATCGGCGGAGCTTTCCACCGTCAGGCCGTCGAGGCTCGCCCGCTCCAGGCCCACCTCCTCAGGAGTGACCTGGTAAGTGGTGACCTTGCCGTCGCGCAGTTCGGCCACCTGGGTCGGGCCGGCAATGGACAGCTCGTCGAGGCCGTCGTCCGCGTGGACCACCATGGCGTGCACATGGCCGAGGGTTTTCAGTACCTCGGCCAGCGGCTCGCAGAGGCTGGCATCGAACACGCCCAGCACCTGCCGCTCGACGCCTGCGGGGTTGGTCAGCGGGCCGAGAATATTGAACAGGGTGCGCATGCCCAGTTCCTTGCGCGGGCCGATGGCGTGACGCATGGCGCTGTGGTGATTGGGGGCAAACATGAAGCCCATGCCCACCTCCTCGATACAGCGGGCGGTTTGCTCGGGTGTCAGGTCCAGCGGTACACCCAGTGCCTCCAGCACGTCGGAGCTGCCCGAAGTGGAAGAGACCGAGCGATTGCCGTGCTTGGCCATACGCGCCCCGGCCGCCGAGGCCACAAACGTCGAGGCGGTGGAGACGTTGAACAGATTGGCGCCATCACCGCCGGTACCGACCAGGTCCACGAGATGCTCCCTGGATACCGACACCGGCAGTGCCAGTTCACGCATGACGCGGGCAGCGGCGGCAATCTCGCCGATACTCTCGCCCTTCATGCGCAGGGCCACCAGCATGGCGCCAATCTGGGCATCGGTGGCGCCGCCGGACATGACCTGGGCCATGACTTCAGCCATGTCCTCTGCCGACAGGTCCTTGCCCTCCACCCACAGGGGCAGTGCCTGTTGAATATTCATCGTTTGCCCCCTCCGGCTGTCGTGGGCTGCTCCAGGAAATTGCGCAGCAGATCATGGCCGTGGGCGGTCAGGATCGACTCGGGGTGGAATTGCACCCCCTCGATGGCCAGCTCCCGGTGACGCAGGCCCATGATCTCATCCACTTCACCGTCTTCGGTTTCCGTCCAGGCAGTGATTTCCAGGCAATCCGGCAGGCTGTCTTTTGCCACCACCAGGCTGTGATAGCGAGTGGCCTCGAAGGGCTCGCTGAGCCCGGCGAATACGCCCTCGCCCCGGTGATGGATGGGCGAGGTCTTGCCGTGCATCACCTGCCGCGCCCGCACCACCTCGCCGCCAAACACCTGGCCGATACTCTGGTGGCCGAGGCAGATGCCCAACAGGGGCAGCTTGCCGGCGTACTCGCGAATCACCGCCATGGAAATGCCCGCCTCGTTGGGCGTGCAGGGGCCGGGAGAAATGACAATGCGTTCCGGATTCAGGGCGGCAATATCCGCCACACTGATCTCATCGTTGCGCACCACTTTGACCTCGGCACCCAGTTCTCCCAGGTACTGCACCACGTTGTAGGTGAAGGAGTCGTAGTTGTCGATCATCAGCAGCATGGTCAGCCCTCCTCACCGTTGTTCGCGGACAGCACCATGGAGGCGGCCCGGAACATGGCGCGCGCCTTGTTGTGGGTTTCCTTCCATTCCAGCGCTGGCACCGAGTCAGCCACCACGCCGCCGCCCGCCTGCACGTAAAGACGACCGTCCTTGATCACCGCGGTACGGATCGCAATGGCGGTATCCATGTCGCCGGCCCAGGAGATATAGCCCACCGCACCGCCGTAAACGCCGCGCTTGACCGGCTCCAGCTCGTCGATGATCTCCATGGCGCGAATCTTGGGGGCCCCGCTCAGGGTGCCCGCCGGCAGGGTGGCCCGCAGCACGTCAACGGCTGACTTACCCTGCTGTAACTGGCCGGTCACATTGGACACGATGTGCATGACGTGGGAGTAACGCTCCACCACCATCTTGTCGGTCAGCTCCACGCTGCCGATGTCGGCAATGCGACCTACGTCGTTGCGGCCGAGATCAATCAGCATCAGGTGCTCGGCGATCTCCTTGGGGTCGGCCAGCAGCTCGGCCTCCATGGCAGCATCTTCTTCCTCGCTGCGCCCCCGGCGGCGGGTGCCAGCGATGGGGCGCACGGTCACTTCCCCTTCTTCCAGCCGCGCCAGGATTTCCGGCGAAGAACCGACAATCTGGAAGTCATCCAGGTCGAGGAAGTACATGTAGGGGGAAGGATTGAGATTGCGCAGGGCGCGGTAGAGATTGAGGGGCGGGGCAGTGAAGGGAATGCTCATGCGCTGGGACGGCACCACCTGCATCACGTCCCCCGCCAGCACATACTCCTTCACCGAATCGACTGCGGCGGCGTAGCTGTCGTAGGTGAAGTCCGACTCTGCCTGCCGCTCGAGTTCTTCGTCCAGCGCCGCCGTCAGGTCGACCGGGGGCAAGGGCCGCATCGGCTCGGGAAGCTGTGAGACCAGTTCCGCGAGTCGACCCTCGGCCCGTTTCAGGGCGTTGGCCTCGGCCGGGTCGGCGTTC
The DNA here is from genome assembly GCF_008064665.1 of Parahaliea maris. Classification (GTDB taxonomy): domain Bacteria; phylum Pseudomonadota; class Gammaproteobacteria; order Pseudomonadales; family Halieaceae; genus Parahaliea; species Parahaliea maris. The sequence continues at coordinate 40,067 of NZ_VRZA01000013.1, forward strand.
ACCACCAGGCGAATAGTGCCGGAGAGGTTGTCGAATACCAGCACCTCCTCGGACACCATCAGCAGGATGTCCGGCGTGCCCAGCCGGTCCGGCGGCACCCCCGCCGCCAGGCGCGGCTCTACATAACGCACGGTATCGTAGCCGAAGTAACCGACCAGGCCACCGTGGAACACCGGCAGATCCGCTACCGGCGCACTGCGGTAGCGCTGCTGGAAGGCCTCGGCATAGGCGAGGGGGTCTGCCACCTCCTCACTCTCGCTGAGTTCACCATCTACCCACACCTCCGCGCGGTAGCCGAACACCTTGAGCAGGGTGCGGCAGGGCAGGCCGATAATGGAGTAACGGCCCCATTTTTCGCCGCCCTGAACGGATTCGAAGAAGTAGGAATAGGGGCCCTCCGCCAGCTTGCGGTAGGTACTGACAGGCGTTTCCAGGTCGGCCAGCACCTCGGTGCTGACGGGAATACGGTTATAGTCCTGCGCTGCCAGGGCAGCAAAGTCCTCGGGTGTCATGATGGTTCCTCGGAGATGAAAATGGCGTAAATGGTGCGTGCAAAGTCCCTGGCTACCATCGCCAGCAGGTGACTTCGCGCATCGACAACAGGTCGACCTTGTTACGCAGAGCTGCTTGCACAGCACTCTCCAGAGGTAAAGCGGGGTTGCCTATTGTACATGCAGTCCTCGGCGTGGCAACCGGGGTCGATGGGGTTGGCCGAATGAATTCGGCCCTACATCGTCTGGGGGTTTCGGTACACCATGGCAAATACCCCTGCAGGGTCGAATTCATTCGACCACGCGACCTGACGAGCGCATCAACAGACAGAGCAACACCCCAGCGGGGTTGGCCGAATGAATTCGGCCCTACATCGCCTGGGGGTTACGGTACACCATGGCAAATACCCCTGTAGGGTCGAATTCATTCGACCACGCGACCTGACGAGCGCATCAACAGACAGAGCAACACCCCAGCGGGGTTGGCCGAATGAATTCGGCCCTACATCGTCTGGGGGTTTCGGTACACCATGGCAAATACTCCTGTAGGGTCGAATTCATTCGACCACGCGACCTGACGAGCGCATCAACAGACAGA
>NZ_VRZA01000014.1 GCF_008064665.1 Parahaliea maris
GATAATAGTCGTAGCTACTACCTCAACAAGTGCCCACACATCTGTCTTCGTCTGCTTGTTAATCAGCCCCTGACCGCTTGGGTTCAGGGTGTTCGGTGAAGGCCTTGCCTCAACCGAGGACGCGCATTATACGGATCGTTTTGAACTTGGCAACTGATTTTTTGCAATTTTTTGCTTCGATCGTTGCCGTTACGATCACTCCACCTTTTAGCCTAAGCTATTGAAACTGAATCAGTTTCCAGGTGACCTTCGAGAGGACTTTGCGTCCCGACCTCGTCGAAGGGAGGCGAACTATACGCAGATCAAATCTGCCTCGCAAGTCCTTTTTTGTAAAAGATTTTCAAATCTTTTACTGCTCCGGAAAGTGGTAAAAACCAGTTCCGGGAGCGCCTCAACGCGAGGTGCGCATTCTACGCAAAACCGACCTCGGCGCAAGCCCGTTTGGAAAAAATTTCAGGCTTTCGCCAAGCCTGGCCAAAAAGTGCGCAAACGCCAGCCGAGCAACGCAGCCACAATCACGATATAGACCAGGGCCTCACCAATATCCGACCGCGCCTGCCACAACAGATGGAGACAGGCGAGTACCGCCGCCGGGTAGATCAACCGATGCAGGCGCTGCCAATTGCGACGCAATCGCCGCTGCCAGCCACGGGTGGAGGTCAGTGCCAGGGGCAGCAGCAAACTCCAGGCCGCAAAACCCACGGTGATGTAGGGCCGTTCTGCCAACTCTTCTAACAGGATGCTGCCAGACCAACCCAGGTAGAAATGGGCGAAAGTGGCGAGGTGAACACAGGCGTAAAAGAACGCGTACAGGCCAAGCATCCGCCGCAGACGCATAACGAGCGACCAGCCTGTCCACTGACGCAGGGGCGAAACCAGCAGGGTCAGGGCCAGCAAGCGCAGGGACCACTCCCCGGTCTCCAGCATGATGGTCTTGGCAGGGTCAGGCCCCAGTCCGCCGGTAACAGCCCCCTTCAAGAGAACGGCAAATGGCACAAGGCAGAGCAGGAAGATCCCCAGCCGAATGAGCTTGTCCCTCATCAGTAGTACTTGCGCAGGTCCATGCCCTGATAGAGCTCAGCCACCTGCGCTTCGTAGCCATTGAACATCCTGGTAGCAATGCGGTTCGGGCTGAACAGGGTCGAGGGCAGCCGGCGTTCGTAGCGCTGGCTCCAGCGCGGGTGATCCACCTCTGGGTTCACGTTGGAGTAGAAGCCATACTCGCGCGGTGCCAGCGTCTGCCAGGACGTCGCAGGCTGACGGTCGACCAGGTTGATACTGACAATGGACTTGATGCTTTTGAAGCCATACTTCCAGGGTACGACCAGCCGCAGGGGGGCCCCGTTCTGGTTGGGCAGGGTCTTGCCATACAGCCCTACCGCCAACAGGGTCAGCGGGTGCATGGCCTCGTCCAACCTCAGCCCTTCACGGTAGGGCCAATCAATAATACTGGTCAGCGAGCGGGTGCCGCTCATTTCGTCGGGGCGATAGAGGGTGCGGAACTCGACAAATTTGGCGTCACTGCCGGGTTCGAAGCGCTGCAGCAAATCCGCCAGGGGAAAGCCGACCCAGGGAATGACCATTGACCAGGCCTCTACGCATCGCAAGCGGTAGGTGCGCTCCTCGAGATCGAAGCTGCCCAGAATATCTTCCAGATACAACTTGCCCGGCTTGTTCACCAGCCCCCCCACTTCCACGGACCAGGGGTCGGTCGTCATGGTGTGGGCATTGCGCGCCGGGTCCGACTTGTCGGTACCAAACTCGTAAAAGTTGTTGTAGCCGCTGACGTCTCCATAGGGGGTCAGCTTTTCGTCGGTCTGAAAAGCCTCGGGGCCTGCTGCCGCAGCCAGTTCACGTCGGGTATCCGGCGCATTGGCACGCGCCGGGTTCGTACCGCCCAGGGCGAGGGCGGAGAGTCCCAGACCCGCAGCGGACATCAGCTGACGACGATTGAGGTAGACAGCCTCCGGGGTAATTTCACTCGAGGCAATAGAGGGGTACTGGTAGCGCTTGGCCATATCTTGCTCCCTGCTCAGAATGGAGGCGTCGCCCCGTCCATAAGGACGCTCTCTTGCGATAACGACACTTACTTCTTTCAGAGGCCGGGAGCACCGGAAGGTTCCCTCTCCGGGTCAGTCGGCCCCGCCCCGACGCTGCCGCCATTTGCGCAATTGCATGACAGGCCCCGAGACCGCATAGACCAGAAAGGCCAGCAGAAATATCAGCGGCGGATCCAGGGTGACCAACCCGAACACCAGCACCACGAGGATAATCACCACGAAGGGAACCCGCCCCCGGAAATCGACACCCTTGAAACTGTAGTAGGGGAAGTTGGCAATCATCAAAAACCCGACAGCCGCAGTGAGCAGGGCCACCACGATGGAAACCTCGGTCGGGAGTGCAGCCCCCACCCAGCCCTGGTCGTGGCATACCCAGACGGTGCTGGCAATGATCGCCGCCGCCGCGGGGCTGGCCAGGCCGGTAAAGTAATTCTTGTCGGCGGTATCAATGCGCGTGTTGAAGCGCGCCAACCGTAAAGCGGCGCAGGCCACATAGATAAATGATGCGCTCCAACCAAATTTACCGAGATCGCCCAACGCCCAACTGAACATGACCAGGGCAGGTGCCACACCAAAGGACACCATGTCCGCAAGGCTGTCATACTCGGCACCGAACTTGCTCGTGGTATGGGTCAACCTGGCGATACGGCCGTCCAGCCCATCGAGGACACCGGCGGCGAATATGGCTATGGGAGCGCTTTCGAAATCACCGCGCATCGCTGCGATGACCGCATAAAAGCCCGCAAACAGCGCGCCCGTTGTAAACAGGTTGGGCAGCAGGTAGATACCCTGACGCCGCACGGTGCGGCCGTTTTCCGACACTTCCTCCTCATGCTCATCCACCAGCAGGTCGAGGGAGGGGGCGACGCCGGAGGTGGTGCCTGTTTTTTTGTCCTCAGCGCCGTGTTCCGGGGTTTCGTGCTGTGTCATGGTGACTCCACCAGAAAGGGGGCGGCCATTGTATCAAACTGCCGGGGCAAAGGCGTTGGCGGCGACGCCCCAGAATGCTTTTACTCGCGGGTCCTCCAGGGTGCCGCGTGCGGCGCACAGGCCGATACCGAGTGCCGGCAGGGGCTGCCACACCGACATCGCACTGACACGCCCGACCAGCCCACTGGTACGCACCACCAGTTCAGGCGCTATCCCCACCCCCAGGCCCAGTCCGACCATGGCCACTACCGCCTCATGCCCTGCCACCTGGGCGTAGATCCGCGGCCGGATGCCCTGCTCCTCGAACCACTGCTCCAGCATGTCCCGGGTGGCGCCGCGTTCGGGGACGATGAAGGGCAGGCCTCCCCAGTCGAAATCCGGCGCGGCACTATCTCCCTGCAGGGCCTGGCGGCGCACCGCACAGTCCGCCGCCGGCATGCAGAACAACATCGGGCTCTCCAGCAATTGCAGGTAGCTGAGGCGCCGGGGCAAAGAGGAAGGCCGCCCGGTCACCGCCACATCATGCTGGCCGGCAAGCACTTTATCCACGGCATCGGCCGGGTCACCGGTATGCAACTGCACATCCACCCCGGGGTGAAGATTGCGAAAGGCCTCCAGGATCGGCGCCAGGATACTGTAGGTAGCGGTTACCGAGCAGTAGAGGCTGACCTCCCCCACCAGGTCCTCCCCGCCGCCGAGTTGGCGACGCGTCTGCTCCCAGTCGTCCAACGTGCGACCGGCGTAGTCGCGAAAATCCCGCCCCACCGATGTCAACCGGACATTGCGTTTATCGCGCTCCAGCAGGGTGTGCCCCACCGCCTCCTCGAGCCGTTGCACACTGCGACTGACAGCGCTGACGCTAAGGTGCAGCTGCTCCGCACTGCGACTAAAATTCAGGGTGTCTGCGACCGACAGAAACACCTGCAGGCTGCGTAGGTCCACGGCACCGATCTCCCGGCCAGAATTTAATTGCAATATACGCAATACTCTTTCCTAAATATAGCGTTTTACGCAAACATGGTTTTGCCGTATTGTGCCGTCCTTTCAATCCCGCAAGACAGAGGTGCCTCCCATGGGCCAGAACTACTTCAACACCCTGCCGCTGCGCCTGCAGCTGGAAGAACTCGGCAAGTGCCGCTTCATGGACCGCAGCGAATTTGCCGATGGCGTGGAAGCGCTGCGCGGCAAGAGCATTGTCATCGTGGGCTGTGGCGCCCAGGGCCTGAACCAGGGCCTCAACCTGCGCGACAGCGGCCTGGACGTGTCCTACGCCCTGCGTGAAGCCGCCATCAGCGAGCAGCGCCAGTCCTGGAAGAACGCCACCGAGAACGGCTTCACTGTCGGCACCTACGAGGAGCTGATTCCCACCGCCGATGTGGTCATGAACCTCACTCCCGACAAGCAGCACACCAGTGTCGTCACCGCCGTCATGCCGCTGATGAAGGAAGGCGCCTGCCTGGATTACGCCCACGGCTTCAACCTGGTTGAAGAAGGCATGCAGATCCGCAAGGACATCACCGTCGTGATGATGTGCCCGAAATGCCCGGGCACCGAGGTGCGCGAGGAATACAAGCGCGGATTTGGCGTTCCGACCCTGATCGCGGTACACCGCGAGAACGATCCGGAAGGCAAGGGCATGGACATCGCCAAGGCGCTGGCAGCGGGCACCGGTGGCCACCGCGCCGGGGTACTGGAGTCCTCCCCGATCGCCGAGGTGAAATCCGACCTGATGGGCGAGCAGACCATCCTCTGCGGTATGCTGCAGACTGGTTCCATCCTGTGCTTCGACAAGATGGTCGCCAAGGGCATCGACACCAGCTACGCCTCCAAGCTGATCCAGTACGGCTGGGAGACGATCACCGAGGGCCTCAAGCACGGCGGCATCACCAACATGATGGATCGCCTGTCCAACCCCGCCAAGGTCCGCGCCTTCCACCTGGCTGAAGAGCTCAAGGACATCATGCGTCCCCTGTACGAGAAGCACCAGGACGACATCATGAGTGGCCACTTCTCTACGACCATGATGCAGGACTGGGCCAATGACGACGCCAACCTGCTGCAATGGCGCGCCGCGACTGCCGATACTGCTTTCGAACAGTCCACCAACACCGATGCCGAGATCACCGAGCAGGAGTACTACGACCACGGCATCCTGATGGTCGCCATGGTCAAAGCGGGCGTCGAGCTGGCCTACGAAACCATGGTGGCCGCAGGCATCAAGGACGAATCCGCCTACTACGAGTCGCTGCACGAAACGCCGCTGATCGCCAACACCATCGCCCGCAAGAAGCTGTACGAGATGAACGTGGTCATCTCCGATACCGCGGAGTACGGCTGCTACCTGTTTGATCATGCCTGTCGCCCGCTGCTGGCGGACTTCATGACCAACATCGATACCGACGTCATCGGCAAGAGCATTGCCGGCGACAACGGCGTTGACAACCAGGAACTGATCGCGGTGAACGACGCGATTCGCAACCACCCGGTTGAAGTGGTCGGTAAGAAACTGCGCGGCTACATGACGGCAATGAAGCGTATCGTCTGATTGTATACGCAAAAAAGGCCCGGATGACGGGCCCTTGAACTGACGATAACCCCCGGCACTCACCGGGGGTTATTTTTTATGGTCGCTTTATTGCGCTACCACCCGGTAGATGGTGGTCGTCCCGCTGATCTCATTGCCTACAACCAGCAGCGGCTCTCCTGTCGGAGAATCCTCTTCCGGGATAAATACCAGGCCTTCAGGACCCAGGTCACCCACGGTAGAAACAGCTGATTCGACGTCTTCCTCGACATCCTCAACGCTGAAGTTTCGATTGTTGACATAACCCACGTACTGGCTGTCTTCGGGCGTGGTGACATCGAAAATCATGACACCACCAACGCGCTCCAACCCGACAAACGCATACTGCTTACCGCGCACCTTGCCAACCACAACGCCTTCCGGCTCCGGACCCTTGTCATCACTGCGGTCGTCAAAGGATCCATTTTCATCGTTGGTGCTGTTGAAGTTGGAGGGATCAGCGAGTGCGGTCTGCTGCTCGATAATGTCACCTGAATCCCAAACGAGCTCGCCAGATGCGCTCCAGATGCTGATGGAACGTGCCCCGTAGCTGTACAGTTTGGTGTAGACACCGTCACCGGCGTGCCCCTCGGTGGCAACGATCTTGAGACGGCCCAGTTGCTCGTTCTCCTGCAGATACTCCGCATTGGGAAACACCTCGTCATCCAGCACGATATCCTTTACGCGTGCCTCGTCGAGGTAAATACATTCACCGTCGTCGTACTCGTAATAGGGGGCGTCGGGGCAGTCTTCTTCCGTGCTGTCGAATATGTACTCGCGGCCATCACCCTCGTTGGCCGTAACCAGGTAGGTTTGTCCGCGGGTCGTGTAGCTGGTCATTCCATCCGGCATGTACAGGCCCGACACAGGCCAGTTCATTATGTTGATCGAATCGTCCCGGTTACTGGGATCCAGTCCCTGGCCCGGCAGGCTGTGATCCTTTGCTCCCAGCGGATATAGCGCGATAACGGTTGCAGACGGTATATCGACCTCCGCAATCGCATTGTTCTCCTGCAGTGTTACCCAGGCGGTACGCGAGTCCCGGGAGGTAGCGATAAACTCCGGCTCGAGGTCCTGCGCCACGGTGTTACCGGCTACTGGACTCGAGATACGAACACCTTCGGGAACGTTACTGCTGTTAAAAGCCTTGAAGTCCGCCGTGGCGACAACGGGCGTTTCAGCGCCGTTACGCAAGTCGACTATGGTGATAGAACCCTCAGGGTCAACCTGGTAGTCATCACTGGGCTCACCCTCGTTTGCCACCAGAAGATAGTTGCCGTTGTGGGTAAATGTGACGGCGTCCGGAAGCGCTCCGGCAACGACCGCGCTGACGAACTCACCCTCAGTGCTGTAGAAGGCCACCCAGCCGCTCGCCTGTTTGTCATCGTGCTCAACGGCCACTGCTACCAGGCCGGCGTGCACCGCAACACTGTTGACACCGCCAATAGCGCCGGCATCAGGCACGATGCCATTGGCAAACATGTCCTGGGCCACATCCAGTTGCCCCAGCCGAGCCGGCGCTTCCGGATTCCCCAGGTCGAGCACGTCGACCTGGCCGAGGTTGGAATTGATCACGAACAGCCGCTGCCCTCGCGCGTCATGAGCAATGATTTCTGCTGCACCATCGTCAAAACTGCCGGCTTCGGTCGTGGCGTCAAAGGAACCCAAGAGATCCAGAGTTACCCCTTTTTCCGGCTTGGCGTAGGCAATATTGCAAATAGCCGCCACGCTGGCGGCAAGAATAAGGCGCTGAAACATCTCAAGACTCCTGTCAGTTATCGAAAAAAGTCGATACTAGGGCTCCAAGATGTCGAAATTATGACCGTTTGATGGCACTTCCCACGAGAAGGCTTCGGTTTTCGGACACGCTGAAGTAACCTTTCCCAACAAACTCAACAAGGATGCTTACATGCCGCATAAAACCCTCGCAGCGCTGACTGCCGTGCTACTCGGCGCGACGTCGTCAATGGCTATGGCCGATAAAAACCTGGATCGCGCGGAGGCGCTCACCAGGAAATACCTGCTGATCGATACTCACATCGACGTCCCCTACCGCGTCCACGATCACTGGGAGGACGTCACTGCAGCCACTGAAGACGGCGAGTTCGACTATCCCCGGGCCGTTGCTGGAGGCCTCAACGTACCGTTCATGTCGATCTACACCCCGCCTTCCAGCGAGCTGGACGGCAGCGCCTACAACCTGGCCAACACCCTGATTGACCAGGTCGAAGCCATCGTGGCCAGAGCACCGGACAGGTTCGCCATCGCCAGGTCACCGGCGGATGTCGACGCCCAATTTGCCGAGGGCAAGATTTCCCTGGCACTGGGCATGGAGAACGGCGCACCGATCGCCGGCGAGCTCGACAACCTGCGCCATTTCCGCGATCGCGGTGTCAGCTACATCACCCTGGCTCACGGACTCTCCAACCACATCAGCGACTCATCCTACGACGAGGTGCGTTTCTGGAACGGGCTTAGCCCCTTCGGTGTGGAACTGGTAGCGGCGATGAACCAGGCCGGGGTCATGGTGGACATTTCCCACCTCTCCGACGCCGCGGCACTCGAAGCGATCAAGCTGAGCAAAGTACCGGTGATCGCCTCCCACTCCTCGATGCGGAAATTCACCCCCGAATTCGAGCGCAACATGAATGACGATCTGCTGAAGGCCCTGGCCCGGCGGGATGGCGTTATCATGATCAACTTCGGCTCGAGCTTTCTCACCGCCAAGGCCAACCAGTACATGAAGACCTTTGGTGAGACCGCCGACACTTATGCCAAGCGCTACGGTCTCGCGGATCACTCCGCAGAAATGGAAACCTTCGAAGCACAATACCGGGGCCGGCAACCCTTCCCCTTCGCCACGGTGAGTGATGTGGCCGATCATATCGACCATGCAGTCAAGGTCGCCGGTATCGAGCATGTAGGCCTCGGTTCCGACTACGACGGCGTCGGCGACAGCCTGCCCATCGGCCTGAAGGACGTGTCGACCTACCCCAATCTCGTCGCGGAATTGCTGCGCCGCAGGTACAGTGACTCGGACATCGAGAAACTGCTCGGCGGCAACCTGATGCGCGTGTGGCGTGAGGTTACCGCTGCGGCCCATTGACGCATAATTTTCAGCGCTGGCTGGCGCAGCCGATAATCCCGGTCCATAGTTACCGCTAGTGTTCCTTATGTAATCGGTGGTGCGGGGGCACATGAGCCGACTTATCCTGTTTGGCGATTGGCAGTTCAGACCAGATACCCAGACCTTGAGCCGGGGCGATAGCAGCGAAACGCTGGAGCCCCGGGTAGCCCGGCTACTTGAGCACTTTCTGGCGCATCCGGGCGAGGTGCAAACCCACGACGACCTGATTGACGCCGTGTGGGATGGCCGGGTGGTCTCCAACGAGGCGGTGCGACGCGCGGTCTCCTCGCTACGTCATGCCCTGAGCAACGGTGGTGATGAGCACCCGATTCGCACGATTCACCGAAAAGGCTATGTCGCGGAGCTGCCACCCGCCCGCGAGGTGGCAGAAGTACCTTCCCCCGCGGTCCAGCCAGCCAAGCGCAATTATCGCTTCCGGATTATTGGCCTCTGCACACTGTTCGGCCTTCTGGTTACCGCCTACCTGCTTAACCCGCCCACCTCCATCATGGATGAGCCCACAGAAGAGGTTGCCGGGGTTCGCAGTATTGCGGTACTGCCCTTTACCGACCTGAGCCCGCAGCAGCAGCCGGGGCACTTCGCCCTCGGGCTCGCTGATGAATTGATCAGCGAACTGGCGCGCTACGGCGGATTCCAGGTGGCGGCACGCAGTGCGTCCTTCCGTTATGGCGGCGACAACCTCGACGCCCAGCAACTGGGGCAGGCCCTCGGGGTTCGCTATATTATCGAGGGTAATGTCAGGCGCGAGGGCAACCGGGTACGAATCGGTGCCACACTCATTGATACCGATAGCGGCTACCGGCTATGGTCCCAACAGTACGACCGCACCCTGTCTTCACGCCTGGAATTGCAACGGGAAATCGCCCAGGAAGTCGCCCGAACCCTGCGCGTGGTATTGGTAGAGGCCCCCACGACGGCCAGCTGACAGTATTGAGCATAAGGAGAAGTAATGGCATTGAAGCGACGCGACCTGTTCAAGGCTGGAGCCGCCGCCGGTTCACTGGCGATGTTGTCCTCAGGGGCGGCACATAGCGAACCCGCCCGCACCCTCAAGCCCATCACCGGCGACGTCGAGCCGATCAGCGTGAGCGAACGGCGGCAACGGATTGCGCGGGCACAGGGGCTCATGCAGCACCTGAAAATCGATGCGCTGCTGCTGGAACCCGGCTCGGCGATGCTGTATTTCACCGGCATCAGCTGGTGGCGCAGTGAACGCCTCACCGCGGTGATCCTGCCAAAGGAGGGCGATATCACCGTGATTACGCCTTTCTTCGAAGAACCCAGTGTCAGGGAGTCGATGACTTTTGGCGACGATGTGCGGACCTGGCACGAAAACGAAGATCCCTTCGCCCTCCTCGCCGGCCTGTTCCGGGAGCACCGCCTCAGCAGCCCCCGCATCGCGCTGGAGGGCAGCGTGCGCTATTTCGTCGTTGAAGGGATCGAGCGCTCCCTGCCTGGCGCCCACCTCACTGGAGGAGAGGCCATCACCCGCGCGTGCCGCATGTTGAAGAGTCCCGCCGAACTTGCCCTGATGCACAAGGCCAACGAAGTGACCCTTACCGCTTACGCTCACGTGTACGCAAAACTGGAAAAGGGGATGCAACCGGAGGACGTCAACGCCATGATGCGGTCAGCCCAGGCCGAGCTCGGGGGCAGCGGAATCTGGACGATGGCACTGTTCGGTGAGGCCAGCGCCTACCCTCACGGTTCCGGACAACCCCAGGAGATTCGCGAAGGACAGATTGTCCTGATGGACTGCGGGTGTGCCGTTGAGGGCTACCAGTCGGACATCTCCCGCACCTTTGTCTATGGCGAACCCAGTGCAGAGCAGGAGCGTGTATGGCAGCTGGTGCGCAGGGGGCAGGACATCGCCCTCACTGCCGCGCGACCGGGCGCCGCTGCAGGAACGGTGGACGATGCGGTGCGCACGTACTACACCGCCCAGGGCTTTGGTCCCGGCTACCAGTTACCCGGGCTGAGCACCCGCACCGGGCACGGCATCGGCATGGACGGCCACGAACAGATCAATTTCGTGCAGGGGGAGGAGACTCCCCTCGTCGAGGGCATGTGCTTCTCCAACGAACCCGGCATTTATATCCCGGGCAAGTTCGGCGTCCGTCTGGAAGACTGCCTGCACATGGGTGCCACTGGCCCGGTGTGGTTTACCGTGCCACCGGACAGCCTCGCCGAGCCGATCGGGAAAATGGGACCGGCTATCGAGGCCTGACGTCGGCCCATGGACAGGGCCCCGTCCGCGGGGCAGCAGCGCTATACCCACGCCCGGGACACCCTGGTCCCGGGGCGCTCTGGCAGCGGTCTCGCCTATCCCGGCAGGGTGACGTTCAGCTCCAGTACCGAGCAGTTGCCGTTCTCGTCCAACTGGACCTGGACATCGTCCTGCTCCACGGGAACGTACTTGCGGATCACCTCGAGGATTTCCTGCTGCATGGCGGGCAGGTAATCCGGCTGGTTACGCTGGCCGCGCTCATGCGCCACGATAACCTGCAGGCGCTCTTTCGCAGTGGCGGCAGACGACGCCGGCCGCTTGCTGCGAAAGTAATCGAGAAAACTCATCCCCGCCCTCCCAGCAGGCGCTTGAAGAAGCCCTGCTTCTCTTCGTCCAGGAACCGGTGGGCGCGGTCTTCGCCCAGCAGACGGTCCACCGCGTCGCTGTATGCCTGGCCGGCCAGCGCCTCGCTGTTGAGGATCACCGGCTCGCCCTGGTTGGATGCTTTGAGGACATCCTGCGACTCGGGAATCACACCCAGCAGCGGAATCGCCAGAATATCCTCGACGTCCGCCACGCTCAACATTTCACCGGCGCTCACCCGGGCAGGATTATAACGGGTCAGCAGCAGGTGCTCCTTCACCGCGTCCTGGCCCTCCCGGGCACGCAGGGACTTGCTCTGCAGGATGCCGAGGATGCGGTCGGAGTCACGCACGGAGGACACTTCGGGGTTGGTGACCACAATGGCTTCATCGGCAAAGTACAGCGCCATCTGGGCGCCCTTCTCGATCCCCGCGGGAGAGTCGCAGACGATGTAGTCAAAGCGCTGCTTCAATTCCGCCAGCACCTTGGCGACGCCCTCCTCGGTGAGTGCATCCTTATCCCGGGTCTGCGACGCGGGAAGGATGTAGAGACCCTCGGTGCGCTTGTCCTTGATCAGTGCCTGGTTGAGCGTCGCTTCGCCGTTGATCACATTGACGAAGTCATAGACCACGCGCCGCTCACAGCCCATGATCAGGTCGAGATTACGCAAACCCACATCGAAATCGATGATAACCGTACTGTGCCCGCGCTGGGCCAGACCGGTGCCGATGGCGGCGCTACTGGTGGTTTTACCGACCCCGCCTTTGCCGGAGGTCACTACGATGATTCTTGCCACTGAGGGGCTCCTGTAACGGTTGGTAGTTATGAAATGAGAAGTACTACAGCGCGGAAACGCTCAGCACATCACCATCCAGGCTGACCTGGGCGGGTTTGCGCAGAATACTGTCGCCCAGCGCATCGCTGAGCAGGAAGTGCCCGGCCACCGAGATCAGCTCGGCGTCCATGTGCTGGCAGAAGATCCGCGCCGAGGCGTCCCCGTGGACCCCGGCCAGGGCGCGACCCCGCAGGGCGCCATATATATGGATATTGCCATCGGCCAGCACTTCTGCGCCCTCGGAGACGGGCGCGAGCACGATCAGGTCGCCACCCTCCGCGTAAATCTGCTGGCCTGAACGTACCGGGCGGGTAATGGTCCGGGTGGGACGCACGCTGGAGACCGGTTGCTGTTCGGTGCGCACCTTGATCTCGGGCGCCTCGGGGGCACTCTCTGCGGGCATCTCGAGAGGCTTGCCGCGCCCGCCGCCGGCGGGGAGCAGAGCCAGGCCGGTATCAGTCGCCGCACTCTGCAGCGCCTCGGGAACCGCCCTGAAAGCTATGGGGCGCAGGCCCTGGTCACGACAGTGGTCGAGCATGCCGCCCAGGTCCACAGCGGTGCCGTCATCGGCACTGAGTGGCTCGAGACTGATAACCACGGGTGACCCCTGAAACAGGGCCGGCGCCTGGGCAACGCGCTCGGCGAGCAGGCCCGGGAAGGCATCGGGTACGTACTGGTGAAGCTCGAGAACGACAACGGTGACGGTGCTGCCTTTCAGCAGGAAGTCAGGGGAACTCATACAGCGGAGACTACTTCTTATACAGCAGAATAAGGGCGTCATTATGGAGCGCCCCCGACAGGAGTCAACCTGATTCGCCCCTCGCCCCACCCGGACGGGCGGGCACATCAGGAAACCGTAACGGCCGGGGAGCCTGGAGTACCGAAGCGGCGGCAAAGTGAGACACGCTCACCTGCCGGCCGGCAGTCGGTGAAGTACAATCAGGCTGCTTCGGGAAGGTCTGCGTAGGGGTTGGGACCGCCAGCTGCAATCCAGGCGTCCAGTTCCGCCTCGAGCACCGGCAGGGGTACGGAGCCCAGGCCGAGGATCACATCGTGAAAGTAGCGCTGATCAAAATCGGTCCCCAGCGCCGCTTCCGCCTCAGCGCGTTTGCGGCGTATCAGCATCTCCCCCAGTTTGTAGGCCAGGGCCTGGCCCGGCCAGGAGATATAGCGATCGACTTCCGTGGTCACCTCGTGGGTCGACAAGGCGGTGCGCTCCCCCAGATACGCAAGGGCACGGTCGCGGCTCCAGCCGAAGTAGTGCACGCCGGTATCGATCACCAATCGGCACGCGCGCCACATTTCATAGGAGAGCCGGCCAAAGTCTTCATAGGGTGTTTCATACACGCCCATCCGGGTACCCAGCCACTCGGTGTAGAGTCCCCAGCCTTCACCATACCCGGAAAAGTAATTGTCGCGGCGGAAACGCGGCACCTCTCCCGGAGCTTCCTCGGCGATTGCCGCCTGCAGGGCATGGCCAGGGGCGCATTCATGCAGGGTCAGGGCGGGCAGGTTGAACAGGGGACGCGAGGGCAGGTCATAAGTATTCATCAGGCAGCTGTTGAGTCCGCCGCGGCCGCTGGTGTAGAAGGGCGCGATCGCGTCCGGTACCGGCAGGATGGTAAAGCGGCGGCGAGGCAGGAAGCCGAGCACTTCTCCCATCTTGCCGTCAGCCCGCTTGGCCACGTAGGAAGAGTAGGAAAGCAGTTCCCGGGGCGTTTTGGCATAGAAGCGGGGGTCGGTACGCAGAAACTCTATAAAGGCCTGCAAGTCACCCTCGAAGCCGGTACGCGCAATCACCTCGGCCATTTCAGCCTGGATCCGCTCCACCTCGGCCAGCCCCTGCTTGTGGATTTCCTCCGGGGTGAGATCGAGGGTGGTGTATGCCTGTATCTGGGACTGGTAAAAGGCCTCGCCATCGGGCAGGTCCCGGGCGGCGAGGCTGGTACGCGCCTGTTTCAAATACACATTGCGCATAAAGTCCAGGACCTCGCTGTAGGCCGGCACCACGGCCTCGGCTACCGCCGCCAGCGCCGCGCTGCGCAGAGCCTCCTGGTCCGCAGCGCCGATGGAAGCCGGCATATCCGCTATCGGCGTCCAGAAAGGATTGTCCTGCCCGGCCACAAGGTAAGCCTCCAGCGACTTCTCGCGACCGATCAGGGTCACCCGGGGCACGCTGTAGCCCCGCGCCAGCCCGGCGCGCATATTGGCAAGGTTTTCTGCAAAGAAGCGCGGCAGGTCGCGCAGCCGGGCGATATAGCGGTGATAGGCTTCTACGTCAGAGAATCCACCCTGGCGCGGGAACAGGCCGGTCCAGAAGAAACTGTCGGAGTTCAGGGGGGCCTCGTAGGTTTTGTAGCGCACTTCCTCGGCCAGGGTCGTGACGATCTGGCGGAAGGTGGCCGCATTGATCTGCTCCGCCCGGCTCAGGTCCTCCAGTGGGAGCGCGTCAAGTTCGGCAAGCGCCGCATCCCAGTAGGCCAGATTGGTTCGCTGGGTAGCCGGGTCGACCCGGGGCCAGCGCTCGCCCAGTTGCCATTCCCCTTCATCATCCAGCACTTTACCCAGCATCTCCTGACGCCACTGGTACTCACGTTCATACAGGGCTTGCAGGCGGCTGTCGGCTGCCGACACCGCAGCTTCGCTGGACTGGGTAGTCGCATAGGCCGCCAGTGGTAGCCCGGTCAGTGGTACGGAGCCCAGTAGCAGGGCCAGGGCAAATCGGGGAATCGCTTGCACCAAGAGTATCTCCTGTGGATCGGTGAGCACCGGCACGAACGTGCCGGCGTTGAAGTGCACCTATGGTAGAGCGCCCTCGCCCCCTGTCAACGCCACCCGGCTGACCTCAAGTCTTGAACAACAGCTCCCGGAACTCGCCGCTGCAGGGCTGCCCCTCGCTGTACCAGACTCTCGGCAGCCCGGAAAACCCGACTTTCACCAACATGGAGGCAGCGGTGCGGGCCCGTTCCCCGCGACCATGAACACAGATGTCTCCCCGCCGGCCCGGGGCCTGGCCCGCATGCCGACCCAACAGCACCATGAAATGGTTCTGGTCGGGCGCCGCCAGGCCACTGAGCGCCTTGAGTCCTGCAGCCATCGTTTGCTGGCGCCGCCTGGCGCTGGACGGCGCACCGGGCCAGCGACGCGCAAACGCCCCGGAAAAATGAAAAGGTTCCCCGGCCGGGGCCCAGTGCTTGTCACGCGCGTAGTCTTCCGCCCCGGAAGCGGCCAGATCAAAGGTCTCACCAATTTCCATACAGTCCGAGCGCGCTGCATACCCCGGCACGCGCCGGGCAGCCCACCAGGTACCTGCCGTCTCCAGCTCCCAGGCTTCGTGGAAGTCGGCAATGATGAAGCTACTGTCATAGCCGTTAAGGGCGGGCAGCCGGAGCGAGGCTCCCTGCCCATAGCGCTCTACGGCCCGGGTGATGATGTCCCGGGCATCCCGGGAACTGCGGGCCTGCTCCAGCGCGAGCCTGACCAGGTCGCCACCGGACACCCCGGGCTTTCCACGGCCGGCCAGTTTTGTGCCTGCGAGGTGACACCCCACTACGACGCCGTGCTGGTTGACGCCCATCTGGGCGCCCCAACCACCGACGCTGCCGCTGGCGAAGTGGGAAAGTCGCGTATCGGCACCTTCCAGCTCGATAAAGGTCCCATGCCGGGCCAGCGTCTGCCCCCTGGACAGGGGGGTAAAGGACAGCGCCTGTGCTACCGATGGCGGTGAGTGTGTATTTTTACCAAACCAGATCGCACTTTCTGTGCGAAAAATAAAGCTGTCCGAAAAAATCTCCTGACCCAAACCTCACCTCTCTGCATGCACCGTCATAGTGCACATCTGTCGCCAGCCCGACGAAAAACCGCCAAAATCGCACCATCTGGACGCAATTCGCGTTACCTCGTGTAACGTATAGGTGCAAGACATTGATTACTATACATTTTTTAATCATCCAGGGCCCCCGGCCAGCCCAGTGCCACCGCTCGCAGGGCTTGCTTTTCACTGCGAAAGTGTGGATATTGGTAACACATCGCGGTAACGCGATCGCCTTTTAACCTGTATTGACCCTTAGAGACCGAGGTAACACCGATGAAACATTTCCTTGCAATCCCTGCCTTTGTACTGGCTGCCAGCGCGATGGCTGAGTGCCCCGCCACCATGCCCTCCGACGCCCCCGCCATCCCCAGCGGCCAAAGCGCTACCCACGAAGAAATGTACCACGCCCAGGTTGCCGTCAACGCATATGTCGACGCCATCGAAGGCTACCTGGACTGCCGCTCAGAACTGCACCCCCTGCAACACAGCCGCAGTGTCTACCTGGCGGAAACTGCTGCAGAAGCCTACAACGCTGAACTGACCAAGTTCCGTGCCCGGGAAAACATGCTCGCCACCAACTGAGCCTGACGCCCCGGATCGACGCTGGACCGCGATAACATAACGAGGCGGTCTGCGCCAACCTCCCCCGCTCCATTCGCTCCAATCCTTCAACTACTTGCCTTATCCTGTTCGCCGCCCGTTGTGGGTGGAACAGCCTGATCCTCAGACGACTCTGGCTCCTCCTTCACCACTTCCGGTATGTTCGGCGTATTGCCATCACGCACTGCGCGATAAGCCGGTGAAGTGATCTCCACCTGGTGACCGTGAAACTCATCGAGGATATTGGCGTGCAGGTCCGAATAGATTCGCGGCAGCACTTCCGGCTTGCGGGTCCAGCCATTGACCTCGTAAGTCACGTAGTTGTCGTCCAGGGAGGTCTGCAGCACAAAGGGCTCCGGATGGCTGGAGATATTTTCCGTCCGCTTTGCCGCAGCCACCAGTAACTCACTGACCCGCTGCCAGGGTACGTCGTAACCAATGGTGACACAGCTGTGGACCAACAACCCGGTCTGGCCCAGGTTCTTGCTGTAGTTGATAACGTTGCTATTGAGCACCAATGAATTCGGGATCGAAACAATCACGTTTTTCAACGTCTGGATGCGGGTAACAAAAGTGCTTCGTTCGACGATCCGGCCCCGCACATCCCCCACCTCCACCTGGTCCCCCACCTGGAAGGCCCGGGTATAGGTCAGCACCACACCGGCCACGACGTTGGCCACTGCCGTTGTGGAACCGAGCGAGAGTAAAACCCCGACAAAAATCGAAATACCCTGGAATGCAGGCGAGCTCGAACCCGGCAGATAGGGAAAGACAATCACCGCGGTCAGTGCGTAGATCAATAGACGGATAATGCCGAAACTGGTGTGGGCCCACTCCGGGTAAAAGTTGCGCAGGTGGATACGGCGGCTGGAGATGCCGTCGAAAATCAATCCGATTGTTCGCACTGTGAAGCGCGCCACCAGGAGGATAACAAGGATCGTCGCAAGATTTGGCAGGTAGCCAACAAACCCATTCCAGACGTACTGAAACGCGTGTAGCACCATCACCATCAGGTGGGCTGCCAGGTCCATCGTCCAGTCGGAGGTCATCAGCAAGCCAATGAGGGCCGACACACCGAACGACAGCGACAGCAACCAGCCCGCAATGCGCCACACGTTCATCCAGAAGTGCTGCATCTCTTCCGCTGTCACCAGGTCCTGGGCCTGCCAGCGCAGCGGGCGAAAGCGGCTGGCAGGCATGTCGGCCATGCGATGCAGCCTGCGGCTGACGATGAACCTGCTGACCAAAAGCAACAGAACGGATATACCCGCCAGGGCGGCGGCAATTAACAGTCGGATCAGGGGATCGGATTCGTCGAGCCGGGTAAAGAAGGCCAGTAGCGCATTGACTTCCGGCAGGGTATCAATAAGGTCAGCCGTCGCGCTCTGGGCCACGGATTCCGGTTCCGACATGGTTCGGGTTGCCCGTTGAAGACAGGTATGTTCATCTTAACAGGCAGTATCGATACCGCCAGAAGGTGGTTGAAGTTTTTGGAGATTCCCGGCAATGGCTTACTGGCTACTGAAAACTGAACCCGACGAATACAGCATTGACGACCTGCGCAATGAGCCCTCCGGCCATGCCCGCTGGGACGGCATCCGCAACTACCAGGCGCGAAATCTGCTGCGGGACGAGGTCTCCCGCGGCGATGAGGTGCTGATCTACCACAGCCAGTGCAAGCCGGTAGGCGTCGTGGGCTGTGGTGAGGTCACCCGGGAGGCCTATCCCGACCCCGCCCAGTTCGATCCCGAGAACCACTATTTCGACCCGAAGGCCAGCCCTGAATCACCGCGCTGGTTCTGCGTGGACATTCGCTTCAAGGCGGCCTTCCCACGGACAGTGCAACTGGCCGAGATCAAGCGCGAGCCTTCCCTGGCCGATATGGTGTTACTGCGCCAGGGGCGGCTGTCCGTGCAACCTGTGCGTGAGGCGGAATGGCAACACATCCTGGCGATGGCCGCCAGATCACAGTAAACCCGGGTCGAAGCTGCATGGGAAAACCCATTGTAGTTTGCTGCCAAATTCCCCTAACATGACCCTCAAGGCCCCGCGCTGCTACCTCATCACGCCGGCCCAATACCTATAAAAATTGAAAAGAGGATCCATCATGTCAGTGTCGTTTCACCGTGCACCGCTATTTATCGCTATTTCCCTGGCCGGCACAGCAGGCCTGAGCCACGCGCAACAACTCGAAGAAGTCATTGTCACCGCGCAAAAGCGGGCGGAAAGCCTGCAGGACGTTCCGATTTCCGTTTCCGCCGTCCAGGGCGACAAACTGCAGGAAGCCGGCATACCCAATATGGCGGCCCTGGCAGACTACGTGCCCAACCTGCACATCGCCTCGGCTTCCGTTAACACCAACATCTACATGCGCGGCGTGGGCTCCGGTAACAACCAGGGCTTCGAGCAGTCTGTCGGCATGTACGTCGACGGTATCTACATGGGGCGCGGACGCCAGTATCGCGCCGGCTTCCTCGACGTCGAACGGGTGGAAGTGCTGCGAGGCCCGCAGGGTACCCTGTTTGGTAAAAACACCGTGGCCGGCGCCGTCAATATCATCTCGCGCTCACCGGACCCCAGCGACGAACTGTCCGGGGATATCGCTGTTTCCCTGGAATCGTTTAGTGGCAAGCAGTTCGAAGGTGGGATAGAGGCCCCTATAGGTGAGACTTTCGCCGCTCGCCTGGCTTTCAAAGTACGGGAAACCGACGGCTACGTAGACAACACCCTGCTTGACGAACCAGAGGGCCAGATCGATGAAGACTCCTACCGCCTGACCCTGGTCTGGCAGCCGACAGACACCCTGGATATTAATTTCAAGTACAGCAACACCCAGTTTGAGCGTATTGGGGCACCATCGGCTACCAAGTTCTACATTGACCAGGCGACGCGGGATGAGTTGTTTCCCAACCGCTCTGCCTTCGCCAATATCGCGTACCTCCTGACCGACACCTTCTACCCGGAAATCGTCCGCGAAGGGCGCAAGGAGTTCGTCACCTTCAAGGACAATGGCTACGGACAAAGTCAGTCCGATGGTATCGGTATCGGGATAAACCCCGATTCCAATGACGAGGACTACGACAACTTCGTTCTCAACGTGGACTGGGATGTGGGGGGCGGAACCCTCACATCCGTCACGGGGTACTCGGAGTACCAGTATATCGACGGGGTGGATGTGGACTGGCTGCCCCTGCAGTTCATCCACCGGGACGACGACCAGACCTTTGACCAGTTCAGCCAGGAATTCCGCTTCACCTCACCCGGCGGCGAGTTCTTTGACTATGTTGCTGGCGCCTACTTCGAGAAGAGTGAACTGGAATTCGACCGCAGGGTAACCATCGACACCAACATGGATGGCCTGGTGCCCCAATTACTGGGTGCCAACAGCCTGTTTACAGTACTGACCGGCGGCGCCTATCCGGCCAACCAGATTGCGCGTAACCACTACTACAACCTGGAGTCGGAGTCCTACGCCCTGTTCGGCCAGGGTACCTTCAACCTGAGCGATACATTCCGGGTGACCGTCGGCCTGCGCTACACGGAGGAGAAAAAGGACGTCATCAGCAGCCAGTTCCTTAGCGATGACCTGACAGGCATCGACAATCCCTCCGACAATTTCTTCCTCGGGTTTATCGAAGCCACGAGTTTCAACACCTATCGCTACAATTTCAATGATGACCGCACCACCGACAAGTGGATTCCCTCGGTCAACGTCCAGTGGGATGTGGGAGACAGCATGCTCTACGCGACCTTCTCCCAGGGCTTCAAGAGCGGTGGCTTCACCGCCGCGGATGACCAGGAACCGGGACAACTGGATATCGCCACCTACCCCTGCGTACCCGGCCAGCCCATCGAAGCCTGCTATGACCCGACGGTACCCAACGACGACTTCGAGTTTGAGGATGAGGAAGTGGATGCCTTCGAAATCGGTGGCAAGCACAGCCTGCTCGGCGGCGGCATGACCATCAACTGGGCGGCGTTTTATACCCTCTATGACAACCTGCAAACCTCCATCTTCAAAGGCGTAGGTTTCGGGGTTACCAATGCGGGCAAATCAGAAGTGACCGGCATCGAAGTCGACATGCTCTGGCAAGCCACCGACAACCTGCGTGTAGGACTTAACGGTGCCTGGCTGGATGCGACGTACGACGAGTTCGAGAACGGCCCCTGCAACGCCATCCAGCTCGATGTCGATCAGTTCTGCGGCTCGTCTCTCGGGTTTACCAGCAATGACCTGAGCGGCGAGAAGACCCTTTATGCCTCGGATTGGAGTGCGACCGCCTTCTTTGATTACGTCTACCCCTTCAATAGCGGCCTGGAGCTGTTCCTGGGTGGTGAGGCGAACTACCGCGACGATTTCAGCTCCTCCGGTGATAACGACCCCATCGACTTCGTCGAAGCGTACACCAAGGTCAACTTGCGGGCGGGATTGCGCTCGGAGCACTGGGAGGTCATGGCCTACGGCCGCAACATTTTTGACGAGGAGGCCTTCGCCCAGGGCTTTGATACCCCGGTACTGGCGGGTACCCACACCCAGTTTATGGAGGAAGCGCGGGTGTACGGGGTGCGCCTGAAGTTCAACTTCTGATACACCGGGGCGTGTTCGCCCCGCTTCAAGAGCATAAAAAAACCGCGCCTGGGCGCGGTTTTTTTAGTCCGGCAGGACCGTGTTACATCATTCCCTCAACACCGGCGCCATCCAGAATCAGCTCTACCCGGCGGTTCTTGGCACGCCCCTCTGCAGTGGCGTTGTCGGCAACAGGACGGGTTTCACCGTAACCGATGGCTGTAATCTGGCTCGGGTTCACACCGTGCTTGTCGATCATCATCTGGCGTACGGCATTGGCGCGACGGTCAGACAGCCACTGGTTGTAGGCATCTTCACCACTGCTGTCGGCATGCCCTTCGACACTGGCCATGACACCGGGGTTCTCCGCGAGGAACTTGGCCGCACGGGTAATCTCGGCATCGAAGTCATGGGTGATCACCGAGGAGTTGAGGGCAAACTGCACCTGCAACTCAACGGACACCTTGCCTTCACCGGCGTCACGATAACGGGCGTTACCGGCGGTCAGGCTGGCGAACAGCGCTTCCTTGTCGATCTCGACCGCAGGCGGCGGCTCCGGAGGACACAGGGGCTGGCTGTTTTCGTCGTCGTCGCGGGACATGTCCATATTGAGCTTGGCAATCTGGTCCGCATTCAGGCTCTGCATGTCCAGGGCGCTCAGCAGCACGCCCATGTTGGCCAGGGTGCGGGCCTGGGCGCCGGCGAGATCAGCCCGTGCGCTGACATAGGCACGCTGGGTGTCGAAGTATTCGTTCTGGGAGTCCAACAGGTCCAGCAGGGTGCGCTGACCCAGGTCGAACTGGTCCTGGTAGGCCCGGCGGGTCTTGTCCTGGGCCAGTTGGTTGCGCTCCAGGAAGATCACCTGTTGCTCCAGGGCCTGGATGTCATTGAAGGCGATCATGGTGTTCTGGCGCACATTGAGACAGGCCTGCTTGCGCTGTTCGATCGCGGAATTGTAGCGATTGTAAAACTCACGCTTGCGGGCACTGTCGGAACCACCGCGGAACAGGTTGTAGCTCGCGACCAGCTCAACAGCTTCCAGGTCGTAGCGCCCTTCCAGGCCGTCGGTGTCGTGCTCGATCTCATTGCGGTAGCGCAGGTCCAGGCGCGGCATGAACGGTGAATTGGTCTGGTTCAGCGCCGCTTGGGAGGCGCGCAGGTTCTCGATGGCGGCATTGATTTCCGGGGCCTGCTCGTAGGCCATATTCAGGGCCGAGGAACGCAGTTCCGGGATCATGCTGGACGGGATGGTGGGAATCGTCAGGCCGTCGGCCGGCAAATCGCCAATCACGCGCTGGAAGCGGGCCTGCACATCATGCAGGTTGGTCATTTCGGTCAGCAGGTTGGACTCCGCCAGGGCGACACGGGCTGCCGCCTGTTCCAGGTCGACACCCTGGCTAACTCCGCCGCCGGTCCGCTCGGCGATCTTGTCGTAGACCTCGCGGTGTACGATGTAATTGTCCTGGGCAAACTGCACCAGTTGCTGAAAGCGCGCAGCGTCGAGGTAGGCCTGGGCGGCCTCGAGGCCGATTTCCTGGGATGCGCGTTGCAGGTTGTAGTACTGGGTGCGCTTTTCAAAGTCCAGTCGGCGTACTTCCTCGCGGGTGGAGAAACCGTCGAACAGCATCTGGGTGATGCTGAAGCGAACGGCGTCGCGGGAGTAGTCGTCGAAGTCGATCAGCGGTGTTTCCCGATCTTCACGACCGATATCGGCATTTATGTCCACACTGGGGTAATAACCCCCTTCCGCCACCCGCTGCGCTTCGCGGCTGGCTTCGAAGTCGTACCAGTTGGCAACAACGCGTGGATTGCTGGTGACCGCCTGCTTGATGGCTTGCTCGAAATCGGCGATCGGCTCCGCATGTACCGCAAGGCTACTTGCCCCCAGCATGCCTGCGATTGCCCCTACCCACTTGCGATGACCTATCATGATGTCTTCCTTGTTAGGCTGTGTTTTAGTATCGCGGCATCCTGCCGCATTCGGACATTCCTCATTCGAGTATAAGACATTCCGGCAAAATGGCTGCGTGATTCAGGCCAGATATGAACTACATCACAAATTTGCCCCCGTTTTTGTCCCATTCGGGTCAAATTACGATCCACAGCGACTCGACTACACTACACTTTCGTGCACGCTAACAGTCAATCCCGGCCCTGCGGCCTGAAGGGGACTGTGGAGTGTTACCGGGGTGAACACTCACTTTACTACAGTGGATTCAATGGATTTCAGGCCGCTGACATTACGCTCGTACCTGCCGCCAGGGGGCCTTTGGGTTGCCGTGGTGCTGGCCTGCTCGGTTCTGTCAGTCCTGGCAAACGTCGACCTGGACCGTATGCAGAGCCTGGCCCAGAGCCGTTATGGCCCCAACACGGCGCAAACCGTGGCCGACTGGCGAGGGTTGATCGACCAGATATCACCAATGCCCGAGGAACAGAAGGTCGAGCGGGTGAATGCCTTCTTCAACCGGCGAATCCGCTGGCAGGAGGATGTCGCTATCTGGCAACAGAACGACTACTGGGCGACCCCCCTCGAAACGATGGCCCGACGGACTGGCGACTGCGAGGATTTCAGCATCGCCAAGTACATGACCTTACTGCTGGCCGGAGTGGATATCGAAAAACTGCGGATCACATACGTCAAGGCGCAGATGGGTGGCTCACTGGGCACGAATTACCAGGCTCACATGGTCCTGGCCTATTACCCCACCCCTTCAGCCGACCCGCTGATTCTGGACAACATGATCGACCAGGTTCGCCCGGCCTCCCGCCGACCGGACCTGAAACCGGTGTTCGGCTTTAACAGCAAAGGATTGTGGGTCGGCGGTGCCGCGTCACCCGCCACCAAGGATCCGGGCGCCAAGCTGTCACGCTGGCGCGACCTGCTGCAGCGGATGGCCGCTGACGGCCTGGGTTAAACCCTGTCAGGAGACGGAGTAGAGCATGTCACTTTTCAAACAACTCTGGATAGCCATCATCTTTCTGCTGGTGCTCGTATTCGGCGGCAGCTTCGTGGTGAACAGCCTGTCGGCCAAGCGCTACCTCGAGCAGCAGCTCTACATGAAGAACTCCGACAACGCCACGGCTCTCGCACTGTCGCTGACCCAGCAGGATGCCGACCCGGTATTACTGGAGCTCACGCTGTCTGCCCAGTACGACACCGGTCACTACGAAATGATCGAGCTGGTCGACCCGGAGGGCAATGTCATCATCCGCCGGGTGGACAGCCAGACCATCACCGATGCGCCCGGCTGGTTTATGAGCCTGCTTCCCATCGAGGTGGAAGCGGGCCAGGCTGAGGTGCAGAAGGGCTGGCAACAGGTAGGCACCCTGACCCTGCGCAGTCACTCCCGCTTCGCCTACCGGGAACTGTGGAAAAGCACCCAGAAGCTGGCCCTGGTGTTCCTGGTAGCGATGATCCTGGCCGGCCTTCTGGGTAATTACCTGCTGCGTATCATCCTGCGCCCGCTGGACGACGTGGTCACCCAGGCGGAGGCCATTGGAGAGCGTCGCTTCATCACCATCGATGAGCCCTACACTCTGGAATTCCGCAAGGTTGTCGCGGCCATGAACAACCTGTCGGCACGTATCCAGAAAGTACTGAGAGAAGAAGCACGCCGGCTGGAGAAATGGCAACGCCAGGCCCACATCGACAAGGTGACCGGCCTGACCAACCGCGAGCCCTTCATGCAGACACTGGAGGCCGCTCTGGAGAGCGATGACGTCAATGCCACTGGCTCTCTGGTGTTACTGCGCGTCAGCGGGCTGGCGCAACTGAACCAGCTTTACGGCCGCAAGACCATCGACGGCCTGCTGAGCGATATCGGCAAGGCGCTCAACGGGATCGTGGCCACCCACAGCCGCTGGGCCTCCTCCCGCCTGAATGGCTCAGACTTCGCCCTGCTGGCCCCGCGCTCCAGTGAGCCAGGCGGCGTAGCCCGGGAAATACAGGAGGCCGTGCGCGAGGTCTTCATCAATCGCAGCATGGAATCTGAAATCACCCTTCCGGTGGCGACAACGGTGTACGTTCATGGTGAGACCATCGCCGAGTTGATGACCCGCCTCGATGGCGCGCTTCTGTCGGCGGAAAAAGCCGGTCAGTCGGAAGTCTCCATCGCCTACAAGGGTGACGTCCAGATGCTCCCGATGCGGGAACAGATGAAACTGTGGCGCAATATACTCCAGCAGTCGTTCCGCCAGGAAAAATTCGCCCTGGCCGCGTTCCCCGTGGTGGACCTGAAAAACAAGCTCATTCACCTGGAGTGCCCGGCACGATTGGAATGGGACGGCGAGACCATGGCTGCCGGTACCTTCCTGCCCTGGGTGAACCGGCTGGAGATGTCCAGCGAACTGGACCAACACGTCATCGATCTCGCCCTGAGGATGATCACCATCCGCGACAAGCCACTGGCTATCAACCTCTCGGTTGCCGCGGTGGTCGAACCCGGCTTTCCGATGTGGATGAGCGAGCGGCTCTCCTCCCACCCCAGCGCCGCCGCCATGCTGTGGATGGAAGTGCCCGAGGCCATGGCCTTCCGCCACCTGGACAACTTCAAGCGGCTTTGCGAGCGGGCCAAGGCCTACGGGGCCAGGATGGGTATAGAACACGTGGGCCATCAGCTGTCGGAAATCGGCCAGCTTCACGACGTCGGCCTCGACTACCTGAAGGTCGATGCCTCCTTCGTACGCGATGTCGACTCCAACGTCGCCAACCAGACCCTGTTGCGGACCCTGTGTACCGTGGGCCACTCGGTGGGTGTCAAGGTATTCGCTGAAGGGGTACGCAGTGAGGATGAACGCAAGATGCTGAAGGAACTGGGAATCGACGGGGTAACCGGCCCATTCGTTCAGGATCACGAGTAGCGGTCAGGCCCCGTATTGCACGGGGCTAAATGATACAGCGCTAGTCGTCCCCGATCAGGTCAAGTTTGCCCGTCATATGGCTCCGCAAGCGCTGGCGATGCAGCATCTTGTCCTGCGCGGACTGGGGAAGGTCGGTAAACAGAATGACGCCCTTGGCCACCAGCAGCTCGACCACGTCCTCCAGCACCCGCACAAAATCCTGGTCCGTGGCGCTGATCTGCAGAGCATCACCGCCAGCGGTTGCCAGAAAGACATGCAGGTCAGGATCGTCTGAAGCCACGGCTTCGTAGCCCTCAGTGGGCAATTGACTCACAGTGACGATGGCCCCGCTGTCATCGCGCAGTACAAATGGCATACAACTTCCCCCAGCTCAGTGTCACGTACAACACTCAATAAAAAATCCCTGCCCCTCTCGAAGAGGCAGGGATCGATCATAGCCCAGATCGCTCACTGATCGACAGTCAGCTTCCCGCTATCCAGCATGTTCTGGATGATGGAGGCCATATCATCGTGACCGGTGACCAGGTCGATGCCTTCGAGGGTGATGGTCTGGTCGACCAGGTTGGCGTCACCGCCATTGCCCTTGAGCTCGCCAGAGCTGCTTACCTGGATCACCGTATCAACGCCGTCCGAAGTGACATTGAGATAAGTCGTCAGGTCAGCACCTTCAAGCTCCTCGCCCTGCAGCAGATCACGCAGGTCGAGGCGGTCACTACCGCTGTCGCCAAAGCCGCTGATGGTGACGTCAGGGTCGGATTGCGCGTCCACCAGATCGAATGCGAACACGTCGTCCCCGTCCGTCGCCAGTAAACGGTCGGTTTCTTCATCCTGCGATCCGGATTCCTCCACAACCGGGGATTGCTCCGTTGTGCCAAAGCCGAGCCGACCAAAACTGGCGGGAGCACTGCTGGAGGCCGACCCCAGTGCTGGATCAATCACGACGGTGAAGTCGTCCATCACCACATCGCCATCGGCATCCTCACCCGTCACCGTAAAGGTAATGTCCTCGCCCTCTGGCAAAATGATTTTGGACAGGGTGGCCGCGGTAATACGCATCTGGCCAGACACCCAGGTCAGGGTGACCTCATTGAACTGGAAGGACTCATTGGTAACATCGTCCGTAACGCCGGAGATCACAATGGGCGCATTCTTGCCGACAGTCCCGTTGAACGTCGAGGTCTCACCCGTCAAGGTATTGGTCACCGTGGCCTGGTAGGTACCGCCATTGTGGTTGTTGGAAAACGAGACCGAATCCACCAGGTTGGCATTGGCTGGGGTTGGCGTGTCATCCCCCACCGTTCCCGGATCGAAGAACTGGAACGTCAGGAATTCGGGAACGCCATCGACCGTTCCATCCAGGATGTTGTTCTCAACACCCGATCCCGGTGTACTGGAGTTCACTCCGGACCCGTTGGCGTTGACCTCGATAAGTCCCCCGGGTGTTTCCACAAACGGGATGGGGCCCCCGGGAGTCAGGCCAGTGAGGCTGATGGTCTGCTGGGTGGATGCCTCTGGAGTGATCAGCGTAAAGCTGTACTGGCCGCTGGCATCGACCATCACTTCGAATATCTCAACTGAGGGATCACTCGAGGAGACAGCAGTCAGGGTCGTCACCAGGGTGTCACCGGAACCAGTGGTTTCCGAGATGTAGGTAACCCCTTCCAGCGGCTCGCCGGCAAGACCGATGCTGCTCCAGCCGTCAGCCCCGCTGAGGAAGCCGGCGTTGAGCAGGACGCCGGTAGTGGCACCTGCTGTGTTGGCAACCGGTGCGGGGTCGAGGAAATCGCCCACTTCAGGCACATCGTCGATGGAACCGATATCAAAGACACCGGTCGCGGTCAGACCGGCCTCATCCGTTGCAATCACCTCGATGGTTCCAAGGTTCAGGATATTGTTGCCACCGGCCAGCACGTTTGCCAGCGGGCTGAGCAGGGTCATTTCCACTTCAACCTGGTCCCCGCCCAGGTCTGTCAGGGTCAGCACTACGGCATCCTCACCGTTGATAGTCCCCGTGATGGTCTGGCCGTCGGGGCTCTTGGTCCACACGATCTCGTCCGGAG
This sequence comes from Parahaliea maris, assembly GCF_008064665.1. Taxonomy (GTDB): domain Bacteria; phylum Pseudomonadota; class Gammaproteobacteria; order Pseudomonadales; family Halieaceae; genus Parahaliea; species Parahaliea maris. Next base: position 28,028 of record NZ_VRZA01000014.1, read on the forward strand.
CCGCCCCATTGGTATCGCCATTGAGCGTTGCAACGAAATTGTCGCTGAACGCAAAGCTGACAATGTCCGTGCTTCCCGCAGTGAACTGCAGGGTTTCGGAACGCGAGGCCATACCATCGTCGCGCAGTTCGAATTCAGGGACGTCTGCGAGTTCAGCTGGTTCCTCGACAGTCGGACCTTCATTGTCGATCACGTCGATGGTCAGGGTGGCGTTGGACAGGTCGCCATCACCATCCCTGATGGTATAGGTAAACACGTCCTGGACGCCGCCTTCATCCGGCCCCGCCGTACGGTTATAGCTGTAGGAACCATCCGCTGCGATCGACAGAGTACCGTAGGCACCAACGATCACCGCTCCCACGGTGACGGGCAGGCCTGAGGTCGCATCGTCGTAATTGGCGTTGGTATCGCCAGTCACTACGCCCACCACAGACACACCATCGGCGCCAGGGACATCGTTTTCGGTAACGACATTACCGGAAACCGGAGTCACCAGATTCACGCTGTTGGTATCGTCGTTCGCCGTCGGCACATCGTCCACGATCTGCACCGACAGGGTATCGCTGTCGCTGTCGCCCTGCGGGTCAACTACGGAGACCGCGAAGT
>NZ_VRZA01000015.1 GCF_008064665.1 Parahaliea maris
ATCGTTATTACAGCCCCATTAAACAAAAGCCCCGGTCTTACGACCAGGGCTTTTGAAGGTACTTTGTCAGCAGTCTGGGCCGCGTGCATTCCACGCGGCCTTTTTTATTGCCCACGAAAAATCCCGGTATAAATAGCTGCGGGAATAAAACCCTCCACCTGTGACTGCCCGCGCAAAGTAGCAGTAATTGCCGTGACATTTGTTCAATATCTGCTTAAGTTAATTTACCGTCCACCAAGCTGGCCTCATCGCGCAAATGCAACTCAGTCTGGGAAGATTCAGTATTACGATCAGGATGACCGTGGTACTGATATTCATGCTGGCCACACTGCTCACGGCGGCACTGGCGATCAGCCTGCAGTACTACTTCGGACGCAACCTGGCCAGGGAAGCCACTACCCAGTTGTTTACCCTGGCGTCTGGCACGATTGCCACAGAACTCAAGAACTTCGGCACTGCCAATGCCAGTGTTGTAGACCTGTTGGCCGATAACGAGGCCCTGCTCACCAGCGATGACCAGACCGGAATCCTGCGCTCCTTCGGCAGGGCCCTGAGCGCCAACCCGCTGCTCTACGGCATCTACATCGGCCGGGGTGACGGCAGCATGCTGGAACTGGTCAATCTCGACAGCAACGCCGATGTCCGCCGCACCCATAACGCCACGCCAACCGACCGCTGGCTGATGATCCAGGTCGAGATGCAGGGACACAATGCAAAGCGTAGCTATCACTACCTTAACGAGGCGTTTGAGGAGCGTGTCAGCCGCAGTGAAGAGGTCGCCTACGATCTGCGGGGACGTAGCTGGTACACCGAGGCCCTGGAGAAATCCGGGGAAATCGCCCGCTCCGACATCTACCTCTTTTCCCACCTCGGGGAACCCGGGCGCACCCTCTCCAAGCGGGTGGGTTCCAGCGACACGGTAATCGCTGCCGACTATACCCTGGAGTCGATCTCCAACTGGTTGCGCGAACAGCGCATCGCAGAATTTGGCGATGCCTACATCTACGATCACAGTGGCCAGCTTTCGGCCAGCTCGGTCATCACCGAAAAGCCCGGTGCTCTATCCTCGGTCAGTCCTTTGCCGCTCAGTGAAGAAGAACGAAAGCTGGTGGAGTCCCTCTCACCGGTTCTCGTATCCAACGAGATGGATTGGCCTCCTTTCGATTACGCCCTGACCGGACAACCCCGGGGCTACTCGATTGACCTGGTAAAACTGGTGGCCCAACAACTGGGGCTGCGACTCAGTTTCATCAACGGACTGAGCTGGTCCGAACTGGTAGAGCAGTTTCGCGGGGGCGATATCGACCTGCTGCACTCGGTGCTGCTCACGGAAAACAATACTCGCTGGGGCTCACCTTCCGATGCCTACTTCTCGCTGCCCTATGCGGTGGTCACGACGAAGGAACACCCGCCACTGCAGAGCCTCGACCAGCTGGCAGGGCAACAGCTGGCCATCCCCGCGGGCTGGTCGGTGATACCGGTCATCCAGGAGCGTTATCCGCGGGTGGGCATTGTCGAGGTCGGCAGTACCCTGGATGCCATGAAACTGGTACAAAACGGCGAGGTCGTGGCTGCGCTGGATAACGAGGTCATCCTGCACTATATCGAGACCCACTATTTCCTCAGCGGCCTGCAGTACCACAGCAACATCAGTCTGGGTAACGGCCCGGTCCCAAATAAACTGCATATGCTGGTGGGCCAGCGTCTGGCGCCAATCCTGCCCCTGCTGAACCGCGCCATCGCGGCGATTACACCGGCCCAGCGTGAGGAGCTGCACAATCGCTGGCTGAACTATGCCAGTCGGGAGGACAGCAGCAAGTCCGGTGTTGTGCCCCATGACGCTATGATTACCCTGCTGCAATCCCCTCACCTGTTCAACACCCTCAGGGAGGTCATGCACCAGGGTGAACCACACTACCTGTTTGTGTCCCGCACCAGCGGCACGGAAGACGAGGCGCTGTACTTCGGCATGCTGGTGCCGCAGGAGAAAATCATCGGCCCCTTCCTCGATCGGGTGAAACTGTCCATCGCCATCACCGGCATCTTCCTTCTATTATTGCTGCCCTTGTCGTGGGCCTTCGCCTCCCCCATCGTGCGACCCATCCGCCAGCTCGCCCTGGAAAACGACAAAGTGCGCCTGCGACAGTTCGACGCTGTCCATCGCCTGGATTCCCGGGTCAAGGAGATTGACGAGCTCTCTGAGTCCATGGTCGCCATGGTACAGGCCATCCAGGCTCACGAGGCCGCACAGCGGGAATTGATGGATGCCTTCATCCGCCTGATTGCCCAGGCCATCGACGACAAATCCCCCTATACCGGTGGGCACTGTGAGCGGGTGCCGGAACTGGCGCTGATGCTTGCCGAGCATGCCTCCACTTCAAACCTCCCCGCCTTTCGCAGTTTCAAACTGGAGAACCGGAAGCAGTGGCGTGAGTTTCGTATCGCCGCCTGGTTACACGACTGCGGCAAGATCACCACACCGGAGCATGTGGTGGACAAGGGCAGCAAGCTGGAAACCATCTACAACCGTATCCACGAGGTGCGCACCCGCTTTGAGGTGCTCTGGCGTGACGCGGAAATCGATTACCTCAAGCGCTGCCTCGCTCAACCGGAGCTGGAGTCAGCACACCGGGAGAAACTGGAGAAAACCCGGGAAAAACTGCAGGACGACTTCAACTTCGTCGCAGAGTGCAACGTCGGCGGCGAATTCCTCAGCGAGGAGGCCCAGGCCCGCCTGCGCGGTATCGCCAATGTGACCTGGCAGCGCCATTTCGACAACCGCATAGGCCTGTCGCCGGTAGAGGAACTCCGGATGCCCGAGAAGCGCCCGCCGCTGCCCGCCACGGAACTGCTACTGGCGAACCGACCCGAACACATCATTCCACGCACACGCAGTACCGATTATCCACCCGAGTTGGGTATCGACATGGATATTCCCGAGCACCTCTACAATCTGGGAGAGCTCTACAATCTGTCCATTTCCCGCGGTACGCTGACAACGGAAGACCGCTTCAAGATCAACGAGCACATGATCAGCACGATCAAAATGCTGGAGAGCCTGCCATTCCCGGATGAATTGAAAAACGTCCCGAGATACGCCTCCACCCACCACGAAACCATGAAGGGTACCGGCTACCCGCGGCGCCTGCCCGGCTCGGAGCTGAGCATTCCCGAGCGGCTGCTGGCGGTAGCCGATGTTTTCGAAGCCCTGACCGCGGCGGACCGCCCCTACAAAAAAGCCAAGCCCGTCAGTGTTGCCGTGGACATTCTGCACAAGATGGTGGAGGACAATCACATCGACCGCGACAGTTTCGAGTTATTTATTCGCGACAAGGTCTACCTTGAATACGCCAGGAAGTTCCTCCCACCCGAGCAAATCGACCATGTCGATACATCCAAGTATCTCCGCCGCGCCTGACACACGGGCACACACGGCCCTCGCCTTCGCCATCATCCTGGCCGCCCTTGCGCCCGGAGCGACGGCAGCCACTGTCGAACAACTCGAAGACCGGGTCGAAGCCCTGAGAGCAGAACTCGAAGCGGCGGAACAGGCGCTTTCACAGGCCCAGGAGGCGGAACGACGGGCACGCCAGGAAACGGCCGACCTCAAAGAAGAGCTGCAGCGCAATCGCGAGGCCAACGCCGGCTTTGAGGTAGGCCCCCTCACCATCGGCGGCGCCATGCGGGTCAACTATGTCTATGGCAGCTACGAGGGATTCGATAGCGGCCCGAGCCGCGCCGGCCATGGAGGAAATATCGAGCTCGATACGTTCCGCATCAACATGGCGCTGGAACACGACGACCTGATCGGCAAGCTCGAGTATCGCTGGTACAGCGCCAGTAGCGGCCAGAACTATAACTTCATGCACACCGGGTGGCTCGGTTACCGCCTGTCGCAACAGAGCCATATCGAGGTGGGTGTCAACCGGGTACCTTTTGGCGCGGGCCCCTACGGCATTTCACAGAGCTATTTTTTCGACCAGCACTACTACGTCGGCCTGGCCGATGACCCGGACCTCGGCATCAAGTACACCCGCACAACTGACGAGTGGAGCCTGGACCTGGCTTACTACCTGCACAATGAACCCAGCTTTTCAGGCCGCAGCGCCGACAGCACGCGCTACGGTTATGACGCCGTGCGCTGGCGATCGGAAATCGATGACAGCGGTAACGTGAGCTTTGGAACCCCCCGCAGCGGATTCCGGGAGACCAACCAGTACAACCTGCGTCTGATCCGGCGCTTTGACAGCGAGTTGGGAAGCAGCGCACTTGGCGTATCACTGCAGTACGGCGAACTGGAGGGGACCCGGGTGGGTGACGGCGAGCACTGGGCCGCGTCAGCCCACCTGTTACAGTCCATGGACTCCCTGACGCTCGGTATGCAACTGAGCCGCTACGAGTACCACTTTAGCGCCGACAACCCCTGGCGCACAGATACCCTGCTGCCCATGGGGGCCTACGATTTTGCCTGGCCAGTGGCGGCCGAAGCCTGGCTGCCGGCCATCTCCCTGAGCTACAAGTACGTGACCGACAACATCCCGTGGCTGGACTACCTCCTGCCCTATGCTGAATGGAGCAGCATCATCAAGGACGAGGATGCCTTCAACGACAGCCAGTTGTTCGTGCTGGGTACGGCCTGGGCCCGGGGCGGCTGGTACATCTACAGCGAGATGGTCTATTCCGACGGCAATTTCTTTATTGGCAACAGAGGGACCGACTATTCAAGGGTGGACAGCGTCAACGACTTCGGGGTGAATGGCAACGACCGCTGGAACTATCGCTTCAATATCAATTTCGGTTACTACTACTGACATGCGGGTACGCATCCGGATCCGGCTTGCGGTCGTTGCAATTTTTGTCTTTGCCACCCTGCTGACCGCCTCGGTGGCACTGGGCCTGCAGTATTACTTCAGCCAGGCCCTGGCCAAAAGCGCCGCGGCGAACCTGTATACCACCAGTACCAGCGCTATCGCCCACCAGTTCAATGCCAACCTGGACAGAACCACCGGTGTGGTCCGCCTGCTCAGCGGCAATGCGCTCCTGCTCAATCGCGATGCACGCGATCGACAGCTGCGTATTTTCCGGCGAGTACTGGAAACCAACAACGTGCTCTACGGTATCTACATCGGCCGTGGCGATGGCAGTTTCCTGGAACTGATCAACCTGAATTACCACAGGAGCGCTCGCGACAAACTGTTGGCTGTACCCACCGACCGCTGGGTGGTCGTGGAAGTCAAAGGCAACACGGAGCTGCGTTGGCGCCATTTCACCTACCTGAATGAACAGTGGGAAGTCCGCGCCTCACGCAGGGAGGCCACAGACTACGACGTGAGACACCGTGACTGGTACAAACAGGCCCTTGCTTCTGCCACCAGCTTTGTCAGTGCACCTTACCTGTTTGCCCAACTGGGTATACCGGGGCAAACGACCGCGGCCAGGGTTCTGGACAGTGACACGGTTGTCGCCATCGACAGAACACTGGAAACGGTTTCCGACACACTGCGCCAGCAGGACCTGCCCGCGGGCAGCGAGTTGTACGTTTATGACACGAGTGGCACCCTGATCGCGTCCTCACTTGCGGCAACCGATAGCCTGGCCGCCCTACCCCTGCCCGAATTCAAGCTGACCAGTGCGGAGAAAAAACTGGTCTCACAACTGCCCGTGTTGAGGGTATCCAATGAGATGGACTGGCCTCCCATCGACTACGCCGTACTCGGTGAGCCTCGCGGCTATGCCATTGATGTGATCTCGCTGTTAGGCAGGATGACCGGGCTCCGATTTACCTTCGTCAATGGTATGAGCTGGCCCTCGCTGGTACAGGAATTTCGCAACGGCAATATTGACGTATTGCATCCCATCGGCATCACCGAGCAAAACCGTGAGTGGGGAGAGATTGTCGACAGCTTTCTCGAACTCCCACTGGCGCTGGTGACCGGACAGGGGCACCCTCCTGTTCACGCACTGGCTGAGATGGCGGGAAAGCAGGTTGCCATCCCCAGGGGCTGGGCGGTCGCTGACACGCTGCGACAGTATTTCCCGACTATCGAGATCATTGAAACCGACAGCCCCGCCGATTCTCTACGCCGGGTGCTGGATGGCGAAGTGGTGGCTACTCTCGACAACGAGCCGATTCTTCGCTACGTGCAGTCGCACTATTTCATCCCCGATTTGCGCTACCACACTGACCTGGATTTCAGCGGCCACAGCATGCCCGACGACATGCAGATGTTGGTGCAACCCGGCGAAGTGGCGCTGGCACGCTTGCTGAATCGCGCCATCGCCGCAATCGGTGAGGCCCAGAGAAATGCCCTGAGTCGCAAGTGGCTCGATCCGGACCTGGCATCCGCCGGCGGCATCAGTGGCGGTACCGTGCCCCATGCCCAGCTCGCCACCGCGGCGGCGGACGAATCACTACAGGCCCGGCTGTTACCCGCCAGATATCGCGGCCAGGCCTGGTTCACCTACGTGGAGCCCTTGCTCCAATTGCAGGAAGGCAACTGGTATCTCGGCTTCCTGGTCCCAAAACAAGCTGTACTCGGTCCTTTCAACGAGAAAGTGCTGTTCTCCATTCTGCTCACCAGTGTCCTGCTGCTGTTGATAGTGCCTTTCTCCTGGCTTTTCGCCTCACCCATCGTAGAGCCTGTGAAACAACTGGCGCTTGAAAATGACAAGGTTCGACAGCGGGAATTCGAGAATGTCGGCCGCTGCGAATCCCGCATTCAGGAAATTGACGAACTGTCGGATTCGATGGTGAGTATGGTGCAGGCCATCCAGGCCCACGAAGCGGCACAGCGGGAACTGATGGACGCCTTCATCCGCCTGATCGCCCAGGCGATCGACGACAAATCCCCCTACACCGGCGGCCACTGCGCCCGGGTACCGGACCTGGCCCTGATGCTCGCCAAACGGGCCTCGGCTTCGCGACTCCCGGCTTTTCGGGACTTCGAGCTCAGGGATGAGGAGGAATGGCGAGAGTTTCGTATCGCCGCCTGGCTCCACGATTGCGGCAAGATCACGACGCCGGAGCACGTTGTAGACAAGGGCAGCAAACTCGAGACTATCTACAATCGTATCCACGAAGTGCGCACCCGTTTTGAAGTGCTGTGGCGCGATGCGGAAATTCACTACCTGAAGCAGTGCCTGGCGTCGCCAGGGGATGAACCTTCACATCGGGACCAGCTGGAGCGAAGCAGGAAAACATTACAGGACGATTTCTGCTTCGTCGCCGAGTGCAACGTGGGTGGCGAGTTCATGACCGATGATGCCCGCGAACGCCTGCGGGACATTGCCGCTACCACCTGGCAGCGCCATTTCGACAATCGGGCCGGTCTGTCGCCGGTGGAGGAATTGCGCCAACCCGCGGGCAACGAGCCTCTGCCCGCCACCGAGGCATTGCTAGCCGATCGCCATGAGCACATTATTCCAAGGACACAAAGCACACGTTACCCACCAAAGCTGGGCATCGACATGGATATCCCCGAGCATCTCTACAACCTCGGTGAGCTGTACAACCTGTCCATTTCACGTGGCACACTGACCGCAGAGGACCGGTTCAAGATCAATGAACACATGATCAGTACGATCAGGATGCTCGAAAGCCTCCCGTTCCCGGATGAATTGGGCAATGTACCGCGCTATGCCTCAACCCACCACGAGACCATGAAAGGTACGGGCTATCCCCGCAGGCTCCCGGGATCGGAACTGAGCATACCGGAGCGCCTGCTTGCCGTGGCGGATGTATTCGAGGCACTGACCGCAGCGGACCGCCCTTATAAAAAAGCCAAACCGGTAAGCGTGGCCGTGGATATCCTCCACAAGATGGTGGAAGACGATCACATTGACCGGGACAGTTTCGAACTCTTTATTCGCGAGCGCGTCTATCTCCAGTACGCCGGGAAATTCCTGCCACCGGAACAGATCGACAAAGTCGACGAGGCGAAATACCTAACCTGAGGCACCCTCTGGCGGCGGAAATCAGAACCGCTTGGTGTAGGCGTGGCAGTAGGGCTCCTTGCCGGTTTTTGCGTAGTAGTTCTGGTGATACTCCTCGGCTTTCCAGAACCGGCTCACCGGCAGGATGCGGGTCGCCACCGCAAGCCCTTTGCTCTCGAGCACACCGATCAGCTTTTCGGTCACGGCGCGCTCGGACTCATCGCTCACAAATACGGCGGAGGCATACTGCTCGCCAAGGTCGGGACCCTGCCCATCAACCTGGGTCGGGTCGTGTATCTCGAAGAACAGTTTTGCCAGGGTTTCGAAGTCGACCCTGGACGGATCGTAGCTCACTTCCACCGCTTCCAGGTGCCCCGTCGTCTTGTTGCAGACCTCGCGATAGGTCGGTTCATCCTTGTGCCCCCCCATGTAACCGGACAATACCTCCAGCACTCCCTCCTGCTGGCGCATCAGGTGCTCCACACCCCAGAAACAGCCACCGGCAAAATACGCTTTGCTCATCACAGCACCCTCTCTTTGCAGCCAGTCTTCGTGGCTGACGAATGTCATGGAAATGGAATTGACACAGTGACGCAGGTTTTTCATGGTCAGCATCTCGCCTTCGAACACGTGGCCGAGATGGCCGCCGCAACTGGCACAGAGAATCTCGGTGCGACGGCCGTCGGCGTCCACTTCCCGGCGTACCGCCCCGGGAATTTCGTCGTCAAAACTCGGCCACCCGCAGTGGGAAGGGAACTTGTCTTGCGAGCGATAAAGCGGCGCCTCACAGCGGCGACAGAGATAGAGTCCGGCGTCAAAGAAGTCATCATACTGGCCGGCAAAAGGCCGCTCGGTGCCCTTGTCGACAATGACGTAGTGCTCTTCGGGTGTCAGTTGTTTCCAGTCTTTACTCATGACCTACTCGATCTCCCTTGCGGTTGGTAAGACCATACATTTGGGTTTATGCTCAGGTAAAGCGTTTCCTTTCTGCGGGCTTTACGCTCGCCTTTACCAGCCTCAGGGAGATTAGTATGAGTTTTTCAGGTCAAGTTCCACACGCGGTTTTCAAGACCCGGGTACGCGACGAGTCGGTGGATGGCCCCAACCCCTACCGGTGGGAAGACAAGACGACCGACGATATATTTGGCGGCAAGAAAGTGGTCCTGTTTTCACTGCCCGGTGCGTTCACGCCCACCTGCTCATCCAATCACCTGCCGCGCTACGACGAACTCTATGAAGAATTCAAATCACTCGGCGTCGATGAAGTAGTCTGTATCTCTGTGAACGATGCCTTTGTCATGTTCCAGTGGGGCAAGCAGCAGGGCAACAAGAACATCTACCTGTTACCGGACGGTAACGGTGAATTTACCCGCAAAATGGGCATGCTGGTCGACAAGAGCAACCTCGGCTTCGGCATGCGCTCCTGGCGTTATTCCATGCTGGTGAACGACGGCAAGATCGAAAAATTGTTTGCTGAAGCTGACTTTGCCGACCAGTGCCCTACCGACCCCTTCGAAGTCTCCGACGCGGACACCATGATGGCCTACCTCAAGGGCACCGAGGCCTGCGGCCCCTCTGAGGCACGCAAGGCCTTCGAAGGTTAAGCACTTTAATCCGCCCTGGCTCCGGCGAGCCGGGGCGGGCCTTTCCTTCACTTCAGGTCCAGGTATTCCTTCCCCTGGCGAAAGACGATATCCACGGGTATTCCCGCAGCGCCCAGCCGATCCAGGTCACTTTGCAGGCCCGGGCCAATCACGCCTTTTTCATCCAGTAGCTTTTTGACCCCCTCATAGTCTCCGTTACCCTGTAAAGTAAGGATCAGGCAAGAGAGATCCGCCATGGCCTGCTGCATCCTGTCGAAATCGACACTGTAGTGACCGGACTCATCACGGCTGAACGCACCCGCTTCACGAAAATAATTGAAGCGAACCATGTTGGCACGACCGTGCGCAGACGAAGCCCCAAAGCGGACAGAGCGGAAGATACTGGCGAGGAAAGTGACGTAGTTATCCATCACTTCCCCCTCTGTGATCGCGCCCCGCTTATGCAACTCTGTGACCATGTATAACCCCAGTATGTCGGCCTTACCCTCTTCCAGTGCGCCGGCCGTCTCTTTGAGGGCTACCCGCACCGTGCCCTGGTCATTAATCGTGTTCTTGATACCGAGACCGTGGGCAACCTCGTGGAACATGGTGTTGGCGAAGAAGGCATCGAAGGTAATGTACTTGCGTTGTTCGGGGGTAATGAGCTCGCCGGCAATGGGTACCAGTATCTCGTCAAACTTGGCACGCATGGCATTTTTCAGCTGGAGCCGTCGCGTGCCTTTTTCCAGTTGTAACCGCTCGTCGTTGGGGAGGTTGATGGCAATGGTCTTGGAGCCCGCATTGCTGTCGCCGGCATAGAACAGAACATCGTAGGCGTTCAGATCAGAATCGGTACCCGGCATTTCCTGCTTGTACTCATCCGCCACGGGCAGGCCTTTCTGCAACTCCGGCAGGTAACTGGCGAAACGCGCCAAACGCTCACTCCAGGCCAGGTCTTTCAACAGGACATAGGCGGAAAAAGCGGTGCGGTAGCCGTACAGCTTGTCCTCGTAGTTCTCGATCGGCCCGATGACCAGTTCAACCGGATTGGTCTTCATGTCCATCCAGGCCATATCGCTGGCCAGGTAGTCATCGTCGAGCAGTGCAGCAGCGCGCAAGCGCAGGTAATGGGCAAACTCCGGGTTATCAGCCAACCCTGCCGCTTGACTGAGCAAAGCGGACGCTTGCATCAAGCGATCACGATATTGGACTGAATAGGGCTCCAGCTGGAGTTTACCGCCTTCGCTCCGCCTTACGACTGAATAGAGCCCCCGCTTCCCTGCCTGGTCCCAGTCTTCAAATTCTTCCTTGGTCATGTCGGTTGGATAGAAATTCGCGCCAAGGGCTTTTGCGCCGTAGCCGGCAATAAACTGGGCGTCGCCGTCCAGCCGGTCCCAGGGACCGTAATTGGTGCGGATGAATTCCGCTACTGCAGGCTTATCAGCCACCTTCTGCATCAGAACGTCTCGATTCTCCAGGCCAAATGCCTGGTCCCAGAACAGCTCATCCATAATGTGCGCCGCATCGATGAGCAGGCCGATCATTTGCGTTTGGCCGGCCGAAAGGGCTGACAGGTCGGCAGTCAGGGTGAAGGGTGCGTAGATTTCCAGGCGCTCTTCGGGGATCAGGAGATCGACTGACTTCGATTCAGTAGCCTGAGCAGTGCCGGCTACCAACGCCAGTGTGCAGAACAAGGGTTTGAACTTGAACATGGAGGGTTCCTTTTTATGGTGAGGGCCCGGTATGGAAACACCGGGGTTCCCTGTGACAGGGGGGAGGATAGCAAGTGTGGAGGGGGAGTGCAGGGTTGGGTGATGGGGGGAGACATTCCAGAGATAAGCGGGCAGATTTGAGTGGCAGCCCTTCGGGCTGCAGAGCCCACCCCGCTGTATCGGGTGTGACCTTGCTTACGTAGTAGGTCAGCGCCTGGGTAACGCCACTGCCCGACGCATAAAAAAACCCCGTGGCACAGCGTACCACGGGGTTTCGATTTAAAGCCTGGCGATGACCTACTCTCACATGGGGAAACCCCACACTACCATCGGCGATGCATCGTTTCACTACTGAGTTC
>NZ_VRZA01000016.1 GCF_008064665.1 Parahaliea maris
GGTGGTGATGCCATTATCGACGAGGATGACCTGGACCAGACCGGTACCGACATGGACGGCTCGGACACCCCGACCGATCCCAACGCGGTGACCGGCGACTTCAGCATCAGCTCCCCGGATGGCGTCCAGTCCCTGACGGTGGGCGGCATTGCCGTGGTCAGCGGTGGTGTGGTGCAGGGCTTCCCGGCCAGCACGACGACGCCGCTGGGCAACACCCTCACCATTACCGGATTCGATGGCACCACCGTGAACTACAGCTACACGCTGAACGCCAATGAAACCCACTCTGCGGCAGGTGAAGACTCGATCTTTGAGGACTTCGCGGTCTCCGTAGTCGACCCGCAGGGCGACAGCGACAGCGATACCCTGTCCGTGCAGATCGTGGACGATGTGGCCACCGCCATGGATGACACCAATGGCACCAGCGCCGGTGGCACCGTGGGTGGCGACGTGGTGGCCAACGACGTGACCGGTGCCGATGGCATTACCGGTGTGGTCGGCGCCCAGACAGCGGCGGATTACGCTGGCGGCGACCTCACCAACGGTGTGGGCGTGCTGGTCAGCACCAAGGGCACCCTGACCCTGAACGGCGACGGGACCTACAGCTACACCGCCAATGCGGATGCGACCGGTGACGACGTGTTCTACTACACCGTCCAGGACGGCGACGGTGACCTCAGCACGGCGATCCTGACGATCACCGTGGATTCCGAGCCGATGATCACCAACCTGACGCCGAAAGGTGACGGTGGTGATGCCATTATCGACGAGGATGACCTGGACCAGACCGGTACCGACATGGACGGCTCGGACACCCCGACCGATCCCAACGTGGTGACCGGCGACTTCAACGTCAGCTCGCCCGATGGTATCCAGACCCTGACGGTGGGCGGCATTGCCGTGGTAACAGCCGGCGTGGTCCAGAGTTTCCCGGCCAGCGTCACTACCCCGCTGGGTAACACCCTGACCATTACCGGGTTCGACGGTACCACCGTGAGCTACAGCTACACGCTGAACGCCAATGAAACCCACTCTGCGGCAGGTGAAGACTCGGTCTTCGAGGACTTCGCGGTCTCGCTGGTCGATCCGGAAGGCGATAGCGACAGCGACACCCTGTCCGTACAGATTGTGGACGATGTGGCCACGGCCATGGACGACACCAATGGGACCAGTGCTGGCGGTACTGTGGGCGGCGACGTGGTGGCCAACGACGTGACCGGTGCCGATGGCATTACCGGTGTCGTGGGCGCCCAGACAGCGGTGGATTACGCTGGCGGCGACCTCACCAACGGTGTGGGCGTGCTGGTCAGCACCAAGGGCACCTTGACCCTGAACGCAGACGGCACCTACAGCTACACCGCGAATGCGGATGCGACCGGTGACGACGTGTTCTACTACACCGTCCAGGACGGTGATGGTGACCTCAGCACGGCGATCCTGACGATCACCGTGGATTCCGAGCCGATGATCACCAACCTGACGCCGAAAGGTGACGGTGGTGATGCCATTATCGACGAGGATGACCTGGACCAGACCGGTACCGACATGGACGGCTCGGACACCCCGACCGATCCCAACGCGGTGACCGGCGACTTCAGCATCAGCTCCCCGGATGGCGTCCAGTCCCTGACGGTGGGCGGCATTGCCGTGGTCAGCGGTGGTGTGGTGCAGGGCTTCCCGGCCAGCACGACGACGCCGCTGGGCAACACCCTGACCATTACCGGATTCGACGGCAGCACCGTGAGCTACAGCTACACGCTGAACGCCAATGAAACCCATAGCGTGGCGGGCGAGGACTCGATCTTTGAGGACTTCGCGGTCTCCGTAGTTGACCCGCAGGGCGACAGCGACAGCGATACCCTGTCGGTGCAGATCGTGGACGATGTGGCCACGGCATATGATGATGGCACCATCGCGACCCTCAATGAGCCCGCGGTCGGAGTCAACCTGGGATCGGCAGCGTCGCTGTTGCTGGCTAATGACGAGTTCGGTGCGGACGGCCTGGGTGCGTCGGGTATCAGCCTGGTGTCCCCGACAGGCAGTGCCGGCGGCACTATCACCATCAATGGTGACGGTGACCTGATCTACACTAACGACATCCCGAACGGTCAATCAGTTCTCGATACCTTCAGCTACACGATCACTGATGGTGACGGCGATGTCAGCGCACCGGCAACCTTCTCTGTCAGCCTGACCGATGTCAACGAACCCCCGACCATCAATGTGAACGTGGGTGAGGATGAAGTCTATGAGGCCTATCTCACAGGCGGTTCAGGTCTGCCAGCCGGTGTTTCCACGCCGCTGACGGCCTCTGGCACGATCACCCTTGCCGATTCCGACGGGCTCGATTCTTCCGTATCGATCCGGGTTGGTGGCGTGTCGGGCGATGTTGTCACCATGACGGCGTTGTTGTCATTGGAAGCTTCGGGCACCCCGATTACGCTTTCCAATGCTGATGTGGAGTACGGCCAACTGCAATTGACGGGTTACAACAGCGGCACGGGTGAGGTTCAGTGGCAGTACACGCTGCAGACCAATGTCGACAACGACGATGCCCAGGAGGTACTGGACGGCGCGACCGACACGCTGGATCTCGACGATTTCACGGTCGAGATTTCCGACGACGCTGGCGCTACCTGGGTCGGCCCTGCCACCGGCACGGTGAAAGTCTATGACGATGAACCGGTTTTCTCGGCTGATGGCACCCTGCTGATCAGTGCACCGGACAACAGCCTGAATATCGCTGACATCGTGGACTGGACGTTCGGTGCAGACGGCTATGCGAGCGTCAGCTCCGATTCGGGATCAGCCGTTGTTGCCTCCCAGACCGCGGACGGTGTGGTCATCAATCTGCTGGATTCAGAAGGTGTCGTCGTTGGTATCCTGACGCTGAATGCAGATGGTACTGACTCTCTCGAGGTGATCGATCGCCCGGCAGACATCATTCAGGTACCGCTGTCTTCTGCCTCTGTATCCGCGGGCGGACCGCAGCCCAGTTATGTGCTCAACGACGCCACAACAGGCCTGGTCACTACGGTCTCCGGTAACGATCTGGTGAACCCGAGTACCCAGGGCTGGGCAATCTCTGACAACCAGGTCGATCCCGGGGAGAATATTCTTTTCAGCTTTGCGGGGCCGGCCGTCCAGAACTTCACGTTCATGGTAGAGGGGATCACCGGTGGTGGCGATAAAATGCCCGACGTGGCTGTCACCGTCACCTATGACAATGGCACCACTACACTCGTGAATGCTACGTTTGGCGATGGTGGCGTGTTCGACAGTACGAACTATGCAGCTATCGAAGCCGCCATCGACGGCGGTCGGACAATTTCCTCCGTGAGGGTGGCTAGTGCTGAACCTGACAAAGGCAATGGCTTCCGCCTGAACAATGTTTCGGCGGGTGCAACTTCGTCGGAAGATCCCGACGACCTCAACTTCAACTTCACCCTTGATATCGTCGATGGTGATGGGGACGTTGCCAGTCAGGACTTCGACATTACCCTGCAAGGCGCCGAGGACGGCTCATTCTCCGTGACCACGGCGACGCCCATCACCATCGATCTTGGTAACGATGGTGTGGAGTACGTGAGCAGGGAAGCCGGTATCGTGTTCACCGACCAGGTGACCGGTGAGGTGGTCAACACGGCCTGGATTGGGGCTGACGACGGATTGCTTGTCTTCGACGCCGACAATTCCGGTACCGTCAATGAAGCGAAGGAATTCGTCTTCACTGAATGGAGCGAGACTGCCAGGACTGACATGGAGGCTGTAGCCGAAGTCTTTGACACCAACAAGGACGGCGTGCTCGACGCGCAGGACGAGCAGTTCTCCCAGTTCGCGGTGTGGCAGGATGCCGATGGCGATGGTGTCACCGATGCGGGTGAACTGACTTCGCTGGTTGATCTGGGTGTGCAGAGTATCGCCCTCAACTACGCCGAGGACAGTCAATCTGGCTCTGCAGCTGACGGTGATGTCTTCATCCACGGCCAATCCACTGTGACCTGGACTGACGGCAGTACTTCCACCGCGGATGATGCCTCCTTCGCCCAGGATCCGCTGGACCTGAAGGACCTGATCGGTGACAGCGAGGAAGCGGAACTCTCGTCCTTCCTGAATGTCTCCTTCGACGGTACCAATACTATCGTCGAAGTGAGCAATTCTGGATCGTTCGAGGGGAACGCCGGGGATGCCGACAAGGTCGACCACACCGTCACCTTTGAAGGCATCGACCTGGTCACCGGTCACGACGACATGGCCTCCATCATCCAGAACATGCTGGATAGCGGAAAGCTGACTGTCGATCAGTGATAGTTCTGTTCCGGTATACATCCCTGCCTCCCTAGGGAGGCAGGGATTTTTTTGCGGACGTGGCCGGAAGATACCGGCCAAACTCATTAAATTCGGTGTAGTTGAGATAGACTCCCCAATAGCGGTAACTGAATCCGCTAATTGATACATCTGCATGGTAAAACTGTGAGCTGGATCACGGTTTTCTGCTTGAATCCTGCCCTTAAGTCCAATACCGCATTCTCCAGTCTGTCCTACGCTTCAAGTGTACAAGACCAAATCTGGTCTGCATGTACCGGTTTCTCAGGAAACCAGGGAGCTGACTCATGGCCAATGTAGCAATAGCAAACGTGGTGGCAGTGGTAGGGAAAGCCTTTGCCCGCAACGAAGACGGCGAGCTGCGTGAGATTCGCCCGGGTGACGTGATACTCGAAGGGGAGACCGTAGTGACGCCGGATGGCGCCTACGTTGAGCTCTCCATGATGGATGGCGAGCCCTTCGTCGTTTCTGGCGTTGAGGAAATGGCCATCACCCGCGACCTCGTTGCGGCGCGGGCCGCCGGGCCGGACGAAGCCAGTGTTGAAGACGAATCCATCGACGCCCTGTTGACCGCCCTGGAAGGCGACGGCGACATCGGCGATGTGCTGGAAGCGACCGCAGCCGGGGCTGGCGG
>NZ_VRZA01000017.1 GCF_008064665.1 Parahaliea maris
GGGGCTATAGCTCAGCTGGGAGAGCGCCTGATTTGCATTCAGGAGGTCTGCGGTTCGATCCCGCATAGCTCCACCAGATTGAGGTGGTGGCAGGCCGGATAAATCCGGCCCTACAGATGGGGTGTTGAATCCATGTAGGGCGGAATTCATTCCGCCACCTGGTGAGTCGCATCACTGGAATTCAGAAAGAAATGCACTGTCACAGCATGTGGTGAGTGTGTTTGTTTCTGGTTTTCACAACCGGAAAGTTCTTTAACAAGGTAAATCAAGCTGAGTCTCTGGATTGTAACCCGAGACTGTTATCGCAAGATGACGGTTGATGGAGCAGTCCAAAGATATGAAGTTCTGATGGCGGGTTTCAATTCCCCGCTGTCAAAACGAGTTGTAATACAACACTGTGACTTAAGCGTCACAACATCCGGCGGGCAGATACTTTGATCGGTATCTGTCTCAAGTACCCGACCTATGCTTAAGGGGGTCGGGGAACAGTCTGCTTGATAGCTCTCGCGGTTTGAGAGCGACAGATAACTTCGGTTATATGGTCAAGTGACTAAGCGTATACGGTGGATGCCTTGGCAGTCAGAGGCGATGAAGGACGTTGGAGCCTGCGAAAAGTCTCGGGGAGGTGGCAACCAACCTTTGATCCGGGAATGTCCGAATGGGGAAACCCACCTGGCGTAAGTCAGGTATCGTCAAGTGAATACATAGCTTGGCGAAGCGAACGCGGGGAACTGAAACATCTAAGTACCCGTAGGAAGAGAAATCAATTGAGATCCCCTCAGTAGCGGCGAGCGAACGGGGGCTAGCCTGCAAGTGATAGCAGTGGAGTTAGTGGAACGGTCTGGAAAGTCCGGCGATAGAGGGTGATAGCCCCGTACACGAAAACTCCGTTGTGGTACTGAGCTTGCGACAAGTAGGTCGGGACACGTGATATCTTGACTGAAGACGGGGGGACCATCCTCCAAGGCTAAATACTACTGACTGACCGATAGTGAACCAGTACCGTGAGGGAAAGGCGAAAAGAACCCCGGAGAGGGGAGTGAAATAGAACCTGAAACCGTATACGTACAAGCAGTGGGAGCCCCTTCGTGGGGTGACTGCGTACCTTTTGTATAATGGGTCAGCGACTTATTGTCTGTAGCAAGCTTAACCGCATAGGGGAGGCGTAGGGAAACCGAGTCTTAATAGGGCGTCTAGTTGCAGGCAATAGACCCGAAACCGGGCGATCTATCCATGGCCAGGCTGAAGGTTGGGTAACACTAACTGGAGGGCCGAACCCACTAATGTTGAAAAATTAGGGGATGAGCTGTGGATCGGAGTGAAAGGCTAATCAAGCCCGGAGATAGCTGGTTCTCCTCGAAATCTATTTAGGTAGAGCGTCGTGTCTTACCCTGGGGGGTAGAGCACTGTTTGGGCTAGGGGGTCATCCCGACTTACCAACCCCATGCAAACTCCGAATACCCAGGAGTACAATCACGGCAGACAGACGGCGGGTGCTAACGTCCGTCGTCGAGAGGGCAACAACCCAGACCGCCAGCTAAGGTCCCCAATACCAGTTAAGTGGGAAACGATGTGGGAAGGCTTAGACAGCTAGGAGGTTGGCTTAGAAGCAGCCACCCTTTAAAGAAAGCGTAATAGCTCACTAGTCGAGTCGGCCTGCGCGGAAGATGTAACGGGGCTAAACTGGTAACCGAAGCTGCGGATGCGTGCTTGCACGCATGGTAGAGGAGCGTTCTGTAAGCCGTTGAAGGTGAACCGGGAGGTTTGCTGGAGGTATCAGAAGTGCGA
>NZ_VRZA01000018.1 GCF_008064665.1 Parahaliea maris
ACGTGTGCCTCTTACTGCGCACACCAAACAACTTGGATTATATGGTCAAGCCTCACGGGCAATTAGTACTGGTTAGCTCAACGCCTTACAGCGCTTCCACACCCAGCCTATCAACGTTGTAGTCTTCAACGGCCCTTCAGGACCCTCAAGGGGTCAGGGAGAACTTATCTTGGGAGGGGCTTCCCGCTTAGATGCTTTCAGCGGTTATCCTGTCCGAACATAGCTACCGGGCAATGCGTCTGGCGACACAACCCGAACACCAGAGGTTCGTCCACTCCGGTCCTCTCGTACTAGGAGCAGCTTCCCTCAATTCTCCAACGCCCACGGCAGATAGGGACCGAACTGTCTCACGACGTTCTAAACCCAGCTCGCGTACCACTTTAAATGGCGAACAGCCATACCCTTGGGACCGGCTTCAGCCCCAGGATGTGATGAGCCGACATCGAGGTGCCAAACACCGCCGTCGATGTGAACTCTTGGGCGGTATCAGCCTGTTATCCCCGGAGTACCTTTTATCCGTTGAGCGATGGCCCTTCCATTCAGAACCACCGGATCACTAAGACCTACTTTCGTACCTGCTCGTCTTGTCAGACTCGCAGTCAAGCGCGCTTGTGCCTTTACACTAACCTCATGATTTCCGACCATGATTAGCGCACCTTCGTGCTCCTCCGTTACTCTTTGGGAGGAGACCGCCCCAGTCAAACTACCCACCACACAATGTCCTCGCCCCAGATAATGGGGCTGAGTTAGAACCTCAACTTTACCAGGCTGGTATTTCAAGGTCGGCTCCACAATGGCTAGCGCCACTGCTTCAAAGCCTCCCAGCTATCCTACACAAATAAAGTCAAAGTCCACTGTGAAGCTGTAGTAAAGGTTCACGGGGTCTTTCCGTCTAGCCGCGGGTACACTGCATCTTAACAGCGATTTCAATTTCACTGAGTCTCGGGTGGAGACAGTGTGGCCATCGTTACGCCATTCGTGCAGGTCGGAACTTACCCGACAAGGAATTTCGCTACCTTAGGACCGTTATAGTTACGGCCGCCGTTTACCGGGGCTTCGATCAAGAGCTTCGCATAAGCTAACCCCATCAATTAACCTTCCGGCACCGGGCAGGCGTCACACCCTATACGTCCACTTTCGTGTTTGCAGAGTGCTATGTTTTTAATAAACAGTCGCAGCCACCTGGTCACTTCGGCCAGCCTCAGCTTAGGGAGCAAGTCCCATCACCAAAACCGGCGTACCTTCTCCCGAAGTTACGGTACCATTTTGCCTAGTTCCTTCACCCGAGTTCTCTCAAGCGCCTTGGTATTCTCTACCTGATCACCTGTGTCGGTTTACAGTACGGTTCCTCTATATCTGAAGCTTAGAAGCTTTTCCTGGAAGCATGGCATCAATCACTTCGCGCTACCTTGCGGAAGCACTCGTCATCAGCTCTCAGTCTTAGCAGTCCGGATTTTCCTAAACCGCCAACCTACAGCCTTAAACAGGGACAACCAACGCCCTGATGACCTAGCCTACTCCGTCCCTCCATCGCAATATAAAGAAGTACGGGAATATTAACCCGTTTCCCATCGACTACGGCTTTCGCCCTCGCCTTAGGGGCCGACTCACCCTGCGCCGATTAGCGTTGCGCAGGAAACCTTGATCTTCCGGCGGGGAGGTTTTTCACCCCCCTTATCGTTACTCATGTCAGCATTCGCACTTCTGATACCTCCAGCAAACCTCCCGGTTCACCTTCAACGGCTTACAGAACGCTCCTCTACCATGCGTGCA
>NZ_VRZA01000019.1 GCF_008064665.1 Parahaliea maris
AACAGGTCAGCCACCAGGCCGTAGTCCGCCACCTGGAAGATCGGGGCGTCCTCGTCCTTGTTGATGGCGACGATGACCTTGGAGTCCTTCATGCCCGCAAGGTGCTGGATCGCACCGGAGATGCCGACAGCGACGTACAGATCCGGGGCGACGATCTTGCCGGTCTGGCCGACCTGCATATCGTTGGGTACGAAGCCTGCGTCTACCGCGGCGCGGGATGCACCAATGGCGGCGCCCAGCTTGTCGGCAATGCCGTCCAGCAGCTTGAAGTTCTCGCCGTTCTGCATGCCGCGACCACCGGAGATCACAACAGACGCTGCAGTCAGTTCCGGACGGTCAGACTTGGCCAGTTCCTCACCGACAAACTCGGAGATGCCGGCGTCGTGAGCAGCGCCAACCGCTTCGATAGCGGCGGAGCCACCTTCGGCAGCCGCGGCGTCGAATGCCGTGGTACGGACGGTGATCACTTTCTTGGCGTCAGCGGTCTGCACGGTGGCAATCACGTTACCGGCGTAGACGGGACGCTTGAAGGTGTCAGCGGACTCGACAGCGATGATGTCGGAGATCTGGGCCACGTCCAGCAGGGCCGCCACGCGAGGCATGGTGTTCTTGCCGTTGCTGGTAGCGGGCGCGATGACGTTGTCGTAGCTGGCGCCGACTTCCGCGACCAGCAGGGCCACGTTCTCGGCCAGCTGGTGCGCGTAGGCAGCGTTGTCGGCTACCAGCACCTTGCTGACGCCAGCGACGGCAGCAGCCTGCTCGCCAACAGAAGCGCAATCTGCACCAGCGACGAGGATATCGATGTCTGCACCCAGGGCCTGGGCTGCAGTCACCGCATTCAGGGTAGCGCCGTTCAGGGCGCTATTGTCGTGTTCTGCAATAACCAGTGTGCTCATCAGATTACTTTCGCCTCGTTCTTCAGTTTGTCGACCAGCTCGTCCACGCTCGCTACCTTGATACCTGCCTGGCGCTCGGCCGGCGGCTCAACCTTGAGCTGGGTGAGGTGGGACTTCACTTCCACGCCGAGGTCGGCGGGAGAGAATACGTCCAGCTGCTTCTTCTTCGCCTTCATGATGTTCGGCAGGGAAGCGTAGCGCGGCTCGTTCAGGCGCAGGTCGGTGGTGACGATGGCGGGCAGCTTCAGTTTGACAGTCTGCAGGCCGCCGTCCACTTCGCGGGTGACGTTGACGGAATCGCCGTCTACTTTTACTTCGGACGCAAAAGTACCCTGGCCCATGTTGGTCAGGGCGCCCAGCATCTGACCGGTCTGGTTGTTGTCACCGTCGATGGACTGCTTGCCGAGGATAACCAGCTGCGGCTCTTCCTTCTCGACAACGCCCTTCAGCAGTTTGGCAACCACCAGCGGCTCAACGAGACCTTCGGTCTCCACCTGGATGCCGCGGTCGGCGCCCAGCGCCAGCGCGGTGCGGATCTGTTCCTGGCAGGGTTTCTCGCCGACAGATACCACGACCACTTCGGTAGCGACACCCGCTTCTTTCAGGCGCACGGCCTCTTCAACGGCGATTTCACAGAATGGGTTGATGGCCATTTTGACGTTGTTAAGATCAACATCACTGCCATCGGCTTTGGCGCGAACCTTGACGTTGTAGTCAACAACGCGCTTTACAGCAAC
>NZ_VRZA01000001.1 GCF_008064665.1 Parahaliea maris
GGAGACGTCGAGCAAAGACGGTGGTATTCCGAAAACAACAAACCCCGGCTAAATAACCGGGGTTTGTCAGCAGTCTGAGCCCGCGGTCAGCGGGCTTTTTGCAGCGTGAAACGCCGGGGGCCCAAGATCAGGGCAAGGGCTCAACCTCCTTGAGCTTCAGTTTGGTCAGTTCGTAGGGCGTATCGGGCTCGGGGTAGGTCGTGTAGTGGGCATTGTTGACGTACAGGGAATCCCCGAGAATCGCGCCGCTGGCTACACCGTCAAGGTTGTCCGGATCGGTGATATAACCAACCAGCCTACCCTGCAGCAGTGCCTTGTCCAGCGACACCACCTGTATGCGATCGATATCGTCAGGGTCGCCGGGATTAGCCGGGGTGAGGATATAAAGCGTGCGTTCATGCATCACGATGCCGTCAATGAACCCGGTCAGGGGCGGTTCAACGGCAACCCGGTCCGAGTGTCCCGTTAGCGGGTCCACACGGTAAATCTGCGCCGTCACCGAGTCCCCGATAATCAGGGCATCCCCTTTCGGGGTCGCCACGATTCCGTTGGCCGTGAAGGGGGTATTTTCTTCGTCATCCCCCACCATCGGGATGGGCAGCGCGCCTTCCCCCTCGATCAATTGACCGTTGCGTGACAGCGGAAGCCGGTAGATGAAGGGGGCACTGAAGTTGGTGAAATAGACCGCCTCGCGAGTAATTGCGATATCGTTGATAACCTCGCCAAAGGGCGACAACTGGATCGTGGTGACCTCCTCACCCGTCTCGGCGTCGAATACCCAGGCATTGCCCCAATAGCAACCCGCCGCGTACAGGTAGTTGCTGCGGGGGTCCACTCGCATACCGAGCTTGTAGCAATCCGTTTCCACGTTGAAGTTATCTTCGGGCTCTACCAGGACCGCACCCTCGCCGCTGCGCAGGTCAACTTTGTAGATCGAGCCATCGATGGAGCTGCTGTAGGCCGTCGTCCCACGACCAATAGTGAAACCCTCCACCGGGGACCCGGTGAGCACCGGTACTATCTTGGGAAATGCGTTAGCAGTGGCGGGCTCAGCCTGTACCGGGAGTGTACAGGTGGCCGCGGCCAGGACGGCGATCATCAGGCGTTTCTTCATGGCATCTTTCCTCATTAGCCCAGAACATATTGATGGCGATGCAGCCAGTGCACGAGCAGCCGGGGAAGTACCGTTGGACAAGCGGGCGAGAGCCCTCCGCGGCTTTTGCGGCTGCCTGGTCAGAGGCTAGGATGAGACAGGCACGGGAACCTGATGAAACGCCGATATATTGCCGAGCAATTACCAGGAATTATGCAATTCATTGATTTTTATAGTTATTTTTTTCTACGATCTGGCGCGCCACTCGCAGCCTGAAAACCTGTGGGGGGCGAAAAACCCACCCCGGGTATGGAAAGTTTCAGGAGCATCAACGGCAGAGGAAAAGAAACCAGGCCCGGGAAATTGTTACTGGTAGTCCCCTTCGCGGTAGAACCAGCGGCCCCCAATACGCTCGAAGTGACTCACCTCGTGCAGGCGATGGCCGCGCCCGGCTTCCTTGTAGCGGGCGACGAATTCCACCGTGCCGGTATCGTCCTCCGGTCCGCCCTGTTCACTGCCAAGGATACGCAAGCCGATCCAGCGTTGCGCCGGATCGAGGCGCACCCGCGAGGGACGTGTCGCCGGGTGCCAGGTCGCCAGCAGGTAATCGGCCTCGCCCCGGGCAAAGGCCGTGTA
Organism: Parahaliea maris; assembly: GCF_008064665.1. Classification (GTDB taxonomy): domain Bacteria; phylum Pseudomonadota; class Gammaproteobacteria; order Pseudomonadales; family Halieaceae; genus Parahaliea; species Parahaliea maris. The sequence continues at coordinate 1,730 of NZ_VRZA01000001.1, forward strand.
GCGTGAGCGCATCAACTGTTCGGCCGTTGGGGCGCACTCTTCGCTATCGATAAAGCGGCCGCAGCAGGCACTGTAGTGCTGCCCGCTGCCGCAGGGACAGCCGGGGTCCTGCGCGACGGGTTTGCGGGACACCTGCTGTTACCCGACGTTGTGGTAGACCTTCTGGACGTCTTCCACATCGTTCAACATGTCCATGAACTTCTCGAACATGGGCTCATCCTCGGCGGGAATGGCCGCCACTTCCCTGGGCACAAACTGGATCTCTTCGATTTCGAAGTCGATTTCGCCAAAGGATTCGTTGAGGGCCGTGCGCGCCTTGGCGAACTCGGTGGGTGGGGTAAACACGGTGATCTTCCCGTCGTCGGACTCGATGTCCTCGACCTCGACATCCGCCAGCATCAGTGCTTCCAGCACGGCTTCTTCGTCGTCACCGGGGAAGACAAAAATGGCGCAGTGGTCGAAGGAATGGCTGACGCTGCCCGGGGTGCCGAGCTTGGCCTTGGTCTTGGTGAAGCACTGGCGTACGTCACCAATGGTACGGTTGGGATTGTCGGTCAGGCAGTCCACGATGACCATGCAGCCGCCGGGGCCAAAACCCTCGTAGCGGGCCGGCGCGAAGTCCTCACCCGCCCCGCCCCTGGCCTTGTCGAGGGCCTTGTCGATGACATGCGCCGGGACCTGGTCCTTCTTGGCTCGATCGATGGCACTGCGCAGGGCAAGGTTGCCAGACGGGTCGACACCGCCCTGCTTGGCGGTCACGTAGATGACGCGTGCGTGCTTGCTGTAGACCCGGGCCTTCTGGTCCGAGGTCTTGGCCATGGATTCCTTGCGGTTCTGGTACGCTCTGCCCATAAATCTGATCCGGAAAAGGCGCGTATTTTACCCGAAAAACGTCGCTTCGCCAGCGTGATGACCACAACCACCCGCTGCCCACCGCCCCCCTGCCACGGCAACATTGCCGGAAAGGAGCCGCCGCAGCGGCAGAAAATCAAGACCGGGGGCCAAAGCCCCCGGTAATCCCTACCTCACTTGAACGTGATCTCGCGCAACAGTGTCTCGCCCATGATGGTCCTGATCTCACCGCGTTTGATGTTCTGCTCCTGCCCCTTGTCCAGTGAACCGAACAATTTCTCGTTCTGTGCATCGTAGTAGGAGCGAGGCGTGTCGAGCATTTCGGCGCCAGACTTCCATTCCACCATCAGATACAGGTCCGGCTCATCATTGGCACCATTGACGTTATACATCATGCGGTAACTCAGCACCTTGCCATCAGCAATCAGCATTTCCATGCTCTTTTTCCACGCCCCATTAATGTTTTCCAGGTAATCATCGAAATGACCGGGGTGTGTATCAACAGCGGTTACAGTCCAATAGGTACCGGGGTCGTAAACGTAATCTTCTGCGATCGCCGCCAGGGGCAACATCGATACAGTTAAAACGAGTGCAAGCTTTTTCATATTGTTACCTTCATGCAAGTCATTGGACCACGTCTCAGCTGGCAGACAGAACAAGGATGCGCGGTGGCGCCATGGCGCCCATTTGCACATACACGCCCACATACCCGTCAACTGAACTGCCGTGGAATTCGGGTGAATCTGTACAACGGGTTCCAGGTGGGCTCCAAAACCTAGTAATGACTATAGACCAGTAACCGGAATCCGCTGCCGATTGTTGAGGCTTGCCTCACAAATCCGGCGCCGGCGCGCCGGACAAACTTGCTTGCAAATAATATATCGGTTGATACCATTTAAAGTATATCAGCCGTTAACTTTCGGGATGACCATCATGCGCACCAACATAAAGCAGGGCAGCGGCCCCAGCGTCGACTTCTCCAATCCCCCGGGAGCACCGGCCTACTGCGCTCCCGATTCCATGCAATGGCGCATTTACAAGAACCCTATCGCCCTCGGTATCGGCGGCATCTGCGCGGTGTTGCTCGAGTTTGCCGACCCCCGTATCCGCAGCGGGGTCTGGGACCACTCCACCTACAAGATCGATCCCATCGGTCGCTCCCAGCGGACCGGGTTGGCGGCCATGGTCGGCGTGTACGCCCAGCGGGAAACTGCGGAGAAGATGATTGCTGGCATCACCCGCCTGCACCACAAGGTGGAAGGCAAAACACCGGCAGGGCAGAGCTACCGGGCCATGGATCCCGAACTGCTCAACTGGGTGTACGCCACGGCATCCTATGGCTTTGTCACCGCTTATGATCGATTCGTCTGCCGCCTGACAGACGATGAGAAAGACCGTTTCTGGAACGGCGGCGGCGAACTGGCAGCGCTTTACGGCGTCACCCGTACCGCGAAATCGGAGGCGGACTTTATGGTGATGATGGAAGCCCTGGCCCCCGGTTTTGAATCCCACCCCATCAACACCGAGTTCCTTGATATTGCCCAGAACAGTGACTCTGTTGGCGGCATCCCCCTGTTTGTGAAACGGGCGATTACCCGCGCCTCGGTATCGCTACTCCCCCCCCTGGTCCGTGAAAAGCTCGCGCTGGGTAAAACCTGGGACCTCACGCTATTCGACCGCATGCTGCTGAAAGTCATGGGGCAACTGGCTGAACGCAAGTTTGATCCCGAGTCCGCTCCCGCGCTGGCCAGTGAGCGTCTCGGCCTCCCCGCCAACTTCCTGTGGCAGAGCCACAACCGGCAACAGACACTGCTGGAGAATGCCGGGCTGGACGGGCGTGCTCCGGCAGGGGTTCAGGGAGTCCACTGACCACGGTCAGTTCCCGGGTAAGCCTCCCCCCTGCTTCGAGCGGAGTGGACTCCCTCCACCACATCGCTATAGTAGAGCGATAACTAACACTGCGCGGCCGGCGGGAGAGCGCCGGCGTTCCGGGGAAGGGAAACAGCTTTGGGAGTCTCGCACGAGTTCGGACCCTGGCAGTTCGATGTCGATACCGGCGACCTGACACGGGCCGGGGATGTGGTGCGGCTGGAACCAACCGTCGCCAGGGTCCTGGATTACATGCTGTCCAACCAGGACCGCCTGATCACCCGCGCGGAGCTGATCGAGCAGGTATGGCGCAACCGGGTGGTTTCCGACGATTCCATCAACCGGGCGATTTCCATACTTCGCCAGTCCCTCGACCGGGAGCAGCGGGACGCCTACATCAAAACCCTGCCGCGCCGGGGTTATCGCGCCAGCTTCCCGCCACCGCAACGTGCCCCAACCCCACCACCAGCCGCAGCAGCCGAAGAAACTGTTCCGGAAACGCCGCCACTGGAACTGGTCACCGAAACGGCCACCGCAGCCCCGGTGCGCACGCAGAGCGCCAGATGGGCAGCCTACGGCGCGGTAACCGCGGTACTGATTGCTTTCCTCCTGACCTACCCCTGGCGCAACACCGATAGCCCTGCACCGGCCGCGGCGACCCTGGCAGTGCTCCCCTTTCAGGAACTGGGCGGTGAGCAGGAGCCAAAATATCTGGGTGAGGGCATCAGCGACTGGATCATTCTGCGACTTGCGGATGTGAACGAGCTGCAGGTCACCGCCCGCACGTCATCGTTCTCCCTGCGCAACCGGGGAATGACCATCGAGCAGATTGCCGAGGCGCTGAATGTCAGCCACGTTCTGGAAGGCAGTGTGCAAAAACAGGGGGACCGCCTGCGGGTTATCGCCCGCCTGATTCGCGGCGATTCCGAACGGGAAGTCTGGTCCAACAGCTTTGACCGGAATATCGACGAGCTGTTCTCCATCCAGGACGATATTGCCCATGCCATCGTCGCTTCACTCAAGGGCACCCTGCTGCGCGGGGAAAAGGACGAGTACGAGCCGACCGCCGCAAGCTTCCAGCTCACCCTGCGCGGACGGCAGGCCTACAACCGGCACACCCAGGCGGGCTACCTCGACGCAACGCAATACCTCGAGGAGGCGGTGGCTGCAGACCCCGAATACGCCCTCCCCCACCTGTTGCTGGCGAAGACCCTGCGCGCCTCGATTCATGCCGATTCGGTGGTGCACATCTACCCTTCCGGAGAGCGCGAGGCCATCCTGGCCTCTATCACGCAGCACCTCGATACCGCCCTGCGCCTGGACCCGATTCTCAGTGAAGCACACGCGCTGCGTGCCCAGATACTCCAGCAGCGGGGCGAAGAGGCAGCGGCGGAGGATGCCTTCCAGCAGGCGCTGGAATTCGGGCCCAACAATCCGGAGGTGCTGGCGGACTACGCCCGCTGGCTGTCAGAGCGCCAGCGCAACGAGGAGAGCCTCGTTGTGCTGCGCCGCGCCGCAGCCCAGGACCCGCGCAACAACCGCCTGCAGCAACTGCTGGGGCGCGTATTGTGGGGCATGGGCCTGGCGGAACAGGCGGTCGCGGTGATCGAGGAAAACCTGCGCATTCACCCGGATGCGGCCAATAATCTCAGCCTGCTGGCTCGCTGGCATATGCAGCTCGGTGAGCCGGGGCAGTCCATGCTTTACTACATGGCCGAGCGCGACCTGGATCCGGATAACCCCCACCGGCAATGGGCCGTGTGCCTGATGCACTGGCAACTGTGGGACAATGCCACCGCTCTCCGCTGCATTGACCACCTATTGGCCGACCACCCGGACTATTACGAGGCCCGCAAATGGCAAGCGGAGCTGCAGGGCGACCACGCACGCGCTACCGAAATCGTACTGGAGCAGATCGAGCGCTATCCGGATGTTCAGTACTACAAGCTGCAACTGCTCTCGCTCTACACCGCGCAGGCGCGTTGGCAGGCAATTATCGCCCTCGCCCGGGAGACATTTCCCGAGCTGACGGAACGTCCGCCGAAAATCAACGATATCAATATCTGGGCAGCACGCGAACTCGCCACGGCTCTGGCCCGTACTGGCCAGGACCAGGCCATGCGTGAGCTTTCTCAGGCTTCCCTGCAGCACATCGACCGCACGCGCAAGCTGCAACGGGGAGGCTACACCACCGGCATCGACGACCTCGTTTTCCTGGCGTTATTGGGGCGCACGGAAGAGGCCTTCGAGCGCCTGGAAGCAGCGATCGACCAGCGTTTCTCGTTTTACTCGCAGGTCATCCTGCTGGCTCCTGAACCCATCGACACCCTGCGCGGCCCCAGACTGGAGGCCCTCATCGACCGTCAGCGCGCCTTCCTGGAATCAGAACGCCGGTGGTATCAGCAACAACTGGCGCAGCGGATGCCCTAAGCCTGGCGCGGTGTACCGCGCCGCCAGGCAATCCACAGCAGTGTGACCACCAGCGCAGCAGCGAGCAATGAAGGTATGAGGATGGGTAGCTGCCGATACCACTCTGTAAAGCCCCCCCACAGGGATCCCGCGCCGGCAAGCTCGAAGCCCAGTTGCTGGGCGAACACCACCACCCCGCAGATCACAAAAGGCTCGCCCCCCGCGCCGCGCCAGCGGCTGTGCAGGCACAGGCCCGCCAAGACCGCCAATAACACGCCCTGGGCCAGGCGCAGATTGACCGGATACTGATCCAGGGAGCTCATCAGGAGCCCCGGCACCCAGAAACCGATAAAGCGGGACAAGGCCGGTGTCAGCAATAACAGGGCGCTACAGGCGAACCAGCGAACATGGCGCTGGGGCCGGGCCCGGTCCCGCAGTGCAGCACCGACGAAGCCCGCAAAAGCTATCAGGGCAATGGCGTTCATGAAGGCGATATTGACACCGAAACGCACCGCCAGCGGATGCTCGCTATTCAACATGGCGTGAATGGACGCCAGCCCGCAGGCCACGAACAGCGGCGCCACTAACAGGACACTTCTCCCCAGCCAGCGGTGCCCGCTGCGATACCCGGTGCGAGCGAGCCAGGACTGGCTGATCAATAACAGCAGCCAGGCCGCTCCCGTCAGCCCGTGCATGTGCTGCAGCGGGCTGGCCTGCACAAAATGCAGCAGCCAGGAGGGGTAGAACGCCGCTGCCGCCAGCGCCACGAGCCCTGCCAGAAACCAGTGCGCAGACGAATAAGGCGAGGTTCCCACCCGGTCGCTGGACACGCTCATCACAGGCGCAGGTCAAAGCGCAGGCCCACGGTGCGCGGGCGCAAGGTCAGCAAACGATTGTCGCGGGTATTGCCGAGATTGAGGATCGCTTTGTCATTATCCGTGAGATTCTCGCCATAGGCCGTCACCGTCCAGTGCTCTGTCGCCAGCGACAGGCTGGCACTGACGTTGGTATAGCTACTGTTGTCCGCCTTGTCGGGATTGGCCAGCGACTGACCGCTGAGGTTGGAGAAGCGATTGGTGCTCTCACCCACGTACTGGGAGTCCAGCCGCGCAGCGAAGCGGCTACTGGCAAAGGCGCTCCATTCGTAGACCAGCCCGGCAGCCGCGAGAAAGTCGGCCGCCCCGGGAAGCGCATCACCTTCGACGGCGCCTGAATAGAACGACGTCTCGGGCGTTGTATCCTCGATCTCCGCGTCCTGCCAGGTCAATGCAAGCCGCCCGCCGAGACCGCCCGGCAATACCAGGCGCGATTCCAGCTCCACGCCCTGGGCCAGGGCGTCACCCGCGTTGGCAATGTAATTCAACTGGTCCGATGGCCGCAGGGCGTCCACCTGGATATCGGTCCACTCGGTCCGGTAAACGGCCACATTGGTCTGCAGCCTGCCGTCCCACCACAATAACTTGGCACCCACTTCCAGGTTCAGGGTCTGGTCACTCTGGTAGCCTTCCGGAATAAAGATGTCATCCGGGTTTACAAAGCTGGGGCCGTAATTCGGGTTGGTCATGGCGGCGCGGTAACCGCGGGATGCCGTCGCGTAGTAGTGGCGGTCATCCGCAGGCTCCCAGGACAGCCCCGCACGCCAGGTCCAGTCGCTGTCATCGATGTCGTTGCTGAAATCGGGCGTTGGCTGCAGGGCAAAGGTAGCGAAGTCGAAGTTTTGCGCTGCATACTGCCGATAGCGACTGTCGGTACGAAAGTAGCGCAGCCCGGTCGTCACTGACCATTGCTCGCTGAGGTGCAGGGTGGCATCGGCGTAGACGGCCTGTTCCTCGAAGGTATGTCGCGTCTTGCCGGACACAAAGAGGTCATCTGCCAGCACGCCGGGCCCCAGTATGCCGTTCACCAGGGCCTGCAGCCCCTCCAGGTAGAGATTGAGGGGGGCGTCGGTCTGCGTGTCGAGGTAGTACACACCGGATACCCAGGACAGTCGCGCCCCTTCAGAAACCAGCCTGACCTCCTGGACCAGTGTCTCGTTGGCAAACGGGCCACTCTGCGTGTACAGCGCTCCGAATCCAGGCACGTTGTTAAGCACCGCGTCCCAGTTGGCCTCGCTCTCGCGCACACTGGTCAGCGACTGCAATCGCAGCGTCTCGTTCAGCTGCCAGTCGATATCGAGGTGGTAGAGATCCATCTCCGCCTGTCGCCCCTCGCGGATCGGGGAGCTGCGGCGGTATTCACCGAGTTCCGGGTTCCAGCTGTCGGCGTCCTGCGGGTCGCTGTCGATACGCATGGCACTCAATTCGAGGGACAGCCTTTCACTGGCCTGCCACAACAGCGTGGCCCGCAAATTGCTGTCTTCATAGCGGTTGTCTGTACCCAGCTGCACATTTTCGACCCAGCCGTCGTCCTCTCGCCAGGACCCCACCACCCGCAGTGCCAGGGTGTCCTCGATGAGCGGCACATTGGCCATGCCGTCGAACCGGCTCCGCGCTCCCGTATCGCCCCCGTTGGCGTAATCGGCCCGCAAGGCGCCCTCCATGCGTTCCAGGGACGGGCTGTGAGTGACGATGCGCACCGCGCCCGCGAGTGCCCCGGAACCGAAGAAGGTGCCCTGTGGCCCGCGCAGGAATTCCACCCGCTCGACGTCGTACAGGCTCATGTCCGGCTGGTAGAGCTCGGCATAGGTCCCTGTCACCGGCATGTCGTTGATGTACAGGGCGGCGGGGTCCTGGGTCAGCTGGGTCTCCCCGATGTCGGTATTGAGTCCACGAATGTTGATCGTAGAGCGGTTTTTCAGTGGCTGGCTCAGGGATACACCAGGCACCTGACGCAGCATTCCTGCGAGATCGTCCGTACCGGTCCGGGCCAGCTCAGCCCCGGTCAGTACCGAGACGCTGCCTCCCACTTCATCGGCCGACATCTCGCGCCGGTAGGCCGTGACCAGCACGTGCTCCATCAACAGCGGCTCCCGGCCTGCATCGGCGCCCGGCCCGGCCGCCTGCTGGGCCATGACCGGGTCCGCGGCGATAGCAATCGCCAGCGGTGAAAACGAGAGTATGGGGTGAAAATACCGTGCAGTTCCTGTCATGTCGCGCCACCTGTCCCTGTCAGCAATGGAATGTCCGGCAAAGTCTATACAGCACGCACCGAATTCCCATCCCGGCGCCCGGATGATTCCCTGATGAATTCCTTACCAAAGCGTATCTATCTGATTTAAATGGATTTATCTTTCAAGCCGCGCATCGGGAAGTGGTCGGGCTGCAGCTGGAAATTGGCGTAAAGATCACTCACCGCAGAACTATTGCCACCGATGGCACAATGCGGTAGTATTCTTGCCACCGGTAGCAAAACAACATAACACTGTACTCGTCGCAAACGCGGCTCAAGGTGCCCCGGAACATGAACACAGCCTCTTCGCACACCCGTTTTATGTCCGCCCTGCTGGGCCGGGCCCTGGTGTGCCTTGCTTGCGCAGCGAGCGTTCCGTCCTGGGCAGAGACCGCAATTGACTGGAGCCGCGCCGACGCCATCGTGGCGTCCATCGAATTACCCGACATCCCCGATGTCACCTTCGACATCCGCGACTACGGCGCACAACCAGGTGAGCACGCCAACGCCCTGCCAGCGCTGCAGCAGGCCATTGATACGGCCTCACAGGCAGGCGGTGGACGGGTTGTCGTGCCCGAGGGGGTCTGGTACCTGGAGGGCCCGGTCCGGCTGAAAAGCCGCGTCGACCTGCACTTGCAGAGTGGCTCCCGCCTGCTGTTCGCTCCCGAAGCGGAACACTACCTGCCGGTGGTCAAACAGCGCTGGGAGGGTACCGAGGTCTTCAGCTACTCGCCCCTTATCTACGCCCGGGATGTCACCGACGTGGCCATTTCCGGCAGCGGCATCATCGACGGCAACGCCAACAGTGAATTTCACGGCTGGCACCAGCAGCAGGCGGCAGACGTACTGCGTATCCGCAAGCTCGGTTTCAACGGCGTACCGGTCGAGCAGCGCGTCTTTGCCGAGGGCACCTACCTGCGGCCAGACCTGATCCAGCTGTTCGGGGCACAACGGGTGTTACTGGAAGGCTTCTCCGCGACCAACTCCCCGTTCTGGGTCAACCACCTCGTGTACACCGATCACGCCACGGTACGCGGCATCAGGGTCGACAGCCACTTTCCCAACAACGACGGCGTCGATGTCGAATCCAGCACCCATGTGGTCGTCGAGGACTGTGTCTTTCGCACCGGTGACGACTCGGTGGTGATCAAGTCCGGTCGTGACCTCGATGGCAGAACCATCGGCCGCCCCAGCCGGAACATTGTCGTGCGCAACAACGACATGGGCGGCGAAGACGGCATCGGCCTCGGCAGTGAAATGTCCGCCGGCATCAGCGAGGTGTACATTCTGGACAACACCCTGCGCAAGGGCAGTTCGGCGTTCCGCTTCAAATCCAATCTCGACCGCGGCGGTGTGGTTGAAAACATCTATATCCGCGGTGCAAACGTGGAGGATTTCGAGAATCTGTTCTGGTTCCAGCTGGACTATCCCAGCGAGCACGGCGGCCAGTTCGACACCGTCTACCGCAACATCACGTTCACGGACATTCAGGCAGCCAATGTAGGGGCAGTGTTCTTTGTCCGCGCTCCCGCCAGCGCTCCGCTGCGCGACGTCCGCTTCGAGAACGTGACCGTGGATACATCGCAGCAGGTGTTCGACATTCGCAACGCCAGCAACCTGCAACTCAACAATGTACGGGTCGATGACCAGGTCATCGACGCCCGAATCGATTCGCTCGCGGCCACCGAGGCCGCGGTGGAGTAACTCAAGAACAACTACAACAGAGAATCTTCAGAACATTTTGATAATAACCCGAGGAGGGGGAAATCCGATGAAGATGAGAAAGACCAAACTATCAGTATGTGTGGCCCTGGCTTCTGGTCTCGGATCCGGACTGGCCCTGGCGCAGCAGGATCCAACGAGCGGCGACAAGGAAGGCATGGTGCTGGAGGAAATCGTGGTAACTGGCTTCCGGCAGTCTCTCGAGGCGGCTCGCGATATCAAACGCGACAGCGCCAACATGACTGACAATATCGTCGCCGAGGATATCGGCAAAATGCCCGACCTCAATCTGGCGGAATCACTGCAACGGGTACCCGGCGTGTCCATCACTCGCGAAGGCGGCGAAGGGCGAAACATCACCGTTCGCGGCCTGGGGCCAGACTTCACACGCGTCACTCTCAACGGCATGGAAGTGCCCTCGGGCACGGGCGGGCTGGACTCCTCGGGCGGCATCAACCGCGGTCGCAGCTTTGACTTCAATGTCTTTGGCTCCGAGTTGTTTAACAAGATCACCATCAACAAGAGCGGAGTTGCCCATATCGAGGAAGGCGGTTTGGCCTCCACGGTAGAGCTGTATTCCCACAAACCACTCGACAACCCCGGGCAAAAGATCCTGCTTTCCGGCCAGGGGTCCTATAACCTGGATACCGAGGAACTCGACCCGCGCCTGGTCGCCCTGTACAGCAATACCTTTATGGACGACACGATCGGGGTACTGGTCTCCTACACCCAGTCCGATCGCACGGTGCATCAGGACGGCTTCGGCACAGTTCGCTATACCTCACCCTTCTCCAACGGCAGAAGCTGGGCTGGCACCGACGCCGATACCATTATCAATGGCACCCCCAATCCCCAGGCCAACTACCCCGGTGAAGCCATAGACCCCACCCAGCAACTGGATTACCTCTGGCACCCGCGCCTGCCGCGCATGGACTCCTTCAACCGGGAGCAGGAGCGCAGTGGTTATGTGGCCTCCTTCCAGTACCGGCCGGTCGATACCATGACCTTCAGCCTGGATGTGGTCGGCTCTGAACTGGACGCTGATGTTGAGTCCTACAACTACTTCGCCCAGTTCCGTAACCTGCAGGACTCCATCACTCCCCGGGAGGTCACCCTGGACAACGCTGGCCGCGTTATCACCGCAGGCACCTTCGACAACGTCCAGCCGCGCTCCGAGAGCCGCGGCCAGTTCAGCGAGACGTCGTTCCTGCAAACCGTGGTCAGCGGCCAGTTCCTGCTGCGCGACAACATGACGCTGGATGTGATGTACGGCAACGCGACCTCCGATCACGACGAGGACCAGTACCGCTTCAACATCACGGCGAAGGAGGGACACCCCTTCTCCTATTCTTTCGAAGATGACTCTGACGTTGCCGAAATGTCTTACGGTTTCGACATACTGGATCCCGCAAACTATGACTGGTCCGGGCCGACCTTGCGCCGTGACAGGGTGGAACGCGACAACGACACCTTCAAAATGGACCTCGAAATCACCAGCGATACCTCCCTGGTACGCACGGGCCTGATCTGGAATAACCGCCAGGTACAGTCAAAGCGCTTCAACCCCATCAATATCAATCCGGACCTGGCCCCCGTGAGCGCCGACAATACGCGGCGCGCCTCGCAGGTACTGGATGACTTTGGCGCCGCCCTCGACAGCCCCTCCGGCTTCCCCAAAGACTGGCTGGTTTCAGACTTTGGCGCCTCCATACGGGAGTACAACGCCGGGCAGTTCGAATTCGTACCGGATGACTCCAACACCTTCGATGTGGAGGAGGAAACCCTGGGCGGTTATGTCGAAGCCGAGTTCGACACTGAACTGCTGGGCCGGCCCTTCACAGCCAATGTGGGCCTGCGGGTGGTCAAGACAGAACTCACTTCCCGCGGCGTGAGCAGCGACGGTCTCGGCGGCTTCATTCCCACCACCTTCGAGCAGGACTACACCGAGTACCTGCCCTCCACCAACCTGGTGTGGGAGTTTTACGACAACGTTCTGCTGCGCCTGGCGATGGGCCGCAACCTGAGCCGCCCGGGGCTGGGCAGCCTGGCGGGCTCGGTCGACGTGACCCCCATCAACCAGAACGTGTCCATCGGCAATCCCGACCTGGAACCCCTGCGCGCCGACTCCGTGGACCTGGGTGTAGAGTGGTACTTCAACGACACCGGCCTGCTCAGCCTGACTTTCTTCCGCAAGGAGATCGACAGCTTTATTACAGGCGAGACGCTGGAAAGCCAGTCGCTCCCGTCTGATGTACGCAACGTGGTCGCCGCTCTGCCCCAGTACAACCCCGACAGCCCGCTGTTTGATCCCAGCCTGATTTCGCCGGACAGCGATGACTGGAATATCAGCACCAGTGTTAACGGTGAGGGTGCGGACCTGGACGGCTACGAGATCGGCTACCAGCAGAACTTCGACTTCCTGCCCATCCAGGGCTTCGGCGCCTTCGCCAACTACACCCACGTGGAGTCAGAGGCGGAATTCGGTAACGGTATCGTAGGCTCACTCGAGGGCCTGTCGGAAGACAGCTACAACGTCGGCGTGTACTACGAGAACGACCTGTTCGGCCTGCGCTTCGTGGTCAATGACCGCGACGACTACATTACCGACCAGACCGGTTCCAACGGCAACGCCCAGCACGGCACCACCGGTCCCACCCGCCTGGATATGTCGGCCTACTGGAACATTACCGATTACCTGCAGCTGACACTGGAGGGCTACAACCTCACCAATGAGGAGGAACGCCTGTACACCACCGGCCCCACCGGTGATATGGACCTGATCCGGGAGTTCAACTCGACCGGCACGGAAATCCTGCTGGGCCTGCGCGCTACCTTCTGACCCTTCTGCGCAAGCCGGGCGTTCAAAAAGTCCGGCTTGCGCTGCCTCTCCGTTCCCGAACGATGCAGCCAACCGCGCTACGCGGGTGGCTTCTCGCGCTCGACACCGACCCGCTTCCCCCTGAATCACAATGCAATAAGTGAGGCTGTCCATGCATAAACTCCTGCTCACCACTCTCCTGCTGATGCTGCCCTGGACGATCACCGCCGCCCCGGGCCCAATGGACTCCGCCACTGGCGCGGAACCGGCCGCCGCTGCACTGTCCTGGGCAACCCGCCTCGCGGACTCCACCATGCAGCGCAGTCCACAAGCCTGGGCAATGCGCCCGCACAAGGGTCTGACCCAACCGAGTTGGGGGTACACCTACGGCCTGGCCCTGCTGGGTTTCGAACGCCTGTACCAGCGCACGGGTAGACAGGAGTATCTGGACTACACGAAAACCTACGTAGACCAACTCATCGATGCCGAGGGCCGGATTCAGGGCTACCGCACCTGGGACTACAACATCGACTCCATCAACGCCGGCAAGCTGCTGTTCCTGCTCTACGAGCAGACGGGTGACGAGCGCTATCGCACTGCGATGCAAACCCTGCGCAACCAATTCGACTGGCACCCCCGCACTGGTGAGGGCGGACTCTGGCACAAACTGATCTACCCCTGGCAGATGTGGCTGGACGGCCTGTATATGGGGGCGGCTTATTACGCCCAGTATTCTGCCGTTTTTGACGAGCCGCCTGCCAGCTTTGACGATATTGCCCACCAGTTCACCCTCATAGAGCAGAAGACCCGCGACCCCGAATCTGGCCTGCTTTATCACGGCTGGGACGAAAGCCGGGTACAACCCTGGTCGGACAGTGACACGGGGCTGTCACAGGAGTTCTGGTCCCGGGGCATGGGCTGGTACGCCATGGCCCTGGTGGATTCGATTGAACACTTTCCAGCCGATCACCCGGGGCGGGGTCAACTGCTGGAAATCCTGCAGCGACTGGTGAAGGCGGTGGTATCCGTGCAGCACACTTCGGGCCTCTGGTACCAGGTGCTGGATCAGGGCGACCGTGCGGGCAATTATCTGGAGGCCTCCGGGAGTGCGATGTTCACCTATGCCATTGCCCGTGGTGTCAACCGGGGTTACCTGGACCGCGACCTGGCTCCTGTCGCACGGCGTGCCTTCGACGGGCTCGTCAAACAACTGGTCAAGCTGGACCCAACCAGCGGAGAGGTCACTCTCACTGGCATCTGTGGCAGCGCAGGCCTGGGAGGCAACCCCTACCGCCCCGGCACCTTTGACTACTACATCAGCGAGCCCCAGGTGGATAACGACCCCCACGGCGTCGGGCCCTTTATTCTGGCGGCACTGGAAATCGAGCGCCTATAGGGCAGAAGCAATCAACCTGGCGCAGCACCGGACTGCCTATTCCGGCCTGTTACGGGGTATACAGAGGCGCAGGCTAACGCGGTGGCGGCTGTTTGATCCTTCCACCGCCTGACCATTATCAATGCGGATAAAGGGTTGTAGACTCCTGCGAACACCCTGAACACCTGCAGGAGAACGCTGTGAAAAAAGTCAGTCTGGGCAATTCCGATATTGCCATTGCACCGCTGGTATTTGGCGGCAATATCTTCGGCTGGACGGTGGACAAAACGCAATCCTTCGCCCTGCTGGATGCCCTGGTCGATCAGGGTGTGAATATGGTGGACACCGCCAATGTCTACTCTGCCTGGGTGCCAGGCCACCAGGGTGGCGAATCAGAATCCATCATTGGCGACTGGCTGCAATCTTCTGGCAAGCGGGAACAGGTCGTACTGGCAAGCAAAGTGGGAATGCCTATGGGCGATGGCTCCAGTGGTCTATCGGCAGCCAATATCGTCCGGTCGGCTGACGCTTCGCTAAAGCGGCTGAAGACGGATTATATCGACGTTTACTACGCCCACCTGGATGACCGTGACACCCCCTTCGCGGAGTCGCTGGAGGCATTCCAGACCCTGATTGAATCCGGCAAGGTGCGAGCTATCGCCTCCTCCAACTACGACGCAGACCGGCTGGCCGAATGTCTCCAGGTGGCTTGGGACAATGGGCTCCCCCGGTTCGTCGCTCACCAGCCGGAGTACAACCTGTACGACCGGCGCGGCTACGAAGGCAAACTGGAGAAGGTCTGCAAGGAGAACGGCCTGGGCGTGGTGAGTTATTTTTCGCTGGCCAGTGGCTTTCTGTCTGGCAAATACCGTACGGCGGAGGATCTTGCCTCCTCTGCCCGGCGGACAATGGTAGACAAGTACCTGACTGATCGCGGCCTGGCGATCCTGGCGGCGCTGGATACCATCGCGAATCGCAATCAGGCCACGTTGGCGGCCACGGCACTGGCCTGGATAATCCACCGGGACTCCGTCACCGCCCCTATCGCCAGCGCCACCTCGATGGAACAGTTGCAGGAACTGGTTAATGGCGCCACGCTGGCACTGTCAGAAGATGACATGGCCATGCTCAATGCGGCGAGTGACGACTGACGCCCGGAATCAATAGTTCTCGGAAAACTCGAGCGCCAGCATCCGGCGCTGGTTCCCGCCGTACTGGGTGGCGTGAATCAGCCGGTAATTCCACAGCAGCAGGTCACCCGGCTCGCTGGGCAATACCGTGGACGGTACCTGCCCGGTACTCAAACCAAGGTCCCTGAATCCACTCTCCACATGGGGGTTGAGTTGCCTGACGAACTTGTCACCGCGATGATGGCTTCCCGGTATCACCCGGATCGCTCCCGAATGTTCGTCGATGGGTTCCAGGTATAGGGCCATCTTGATATTGGTGTAGGCGAGATTGGCCCCGTAGGCGTCTTTGTGAAACAGGGTGCCGCAGTCATAGATGCTGCAGTCACTACCACGAAATACGTAGTCCTCTCCCAACAGGGCCGAGGCCAGGCCCGCAATGCGCGGTTCACGTGTGAGCGCATCGAGGAAGTCGTTCTTCCCGGTAACACCGGAAATGAAACGACGCATCCTGTTTTCGTGGGTTTCGTGCACCCACTCGACTATTTCTCCCGGGTACTCGGCAAATGTCGCGGTAAAAGCAGCGTCAATCTCACCGATGACATCCGCCATCAACCCTGGCAAGCGTAGATAGCCGAAGATCTCGAAAAAAGCCCGCTGCTGTTCCGATAACATCACGAATGGAGTTCTTTACGTCTGAGTTTCTTGACCCGGGAACGGGCCGCCTTGTCACCGTTGTCAGCTGCCCGCTCCAGCCAGTAGAGGTGGCGTTCGTCACTTTGCTCCACCCCGTTGCCCGCGTAGTAAAGGCGGGCGAGGATAACCTGGGCCCGTACCTCTCCCTGTTCAGCCAGCGGAGCGAGCAATCGCAAGGCCTCTTCGTAATGGCCGCGCTGAAAAGCACGCACCCCCTGCGTCAGTGTTGCATCCACGCTTTGTCACCCATAGCCGCCCCGCATTCCCCTGTAATACAATGCCTGCAATAACTCAAACTGATCCCACCCCACCCAAGGGACCGCAGATGGATGTCCGAGATCGTCTTGTCGACGTAGAACTCACCAACCGCTGTAACGCACTGTGCAGTTTCTGCCCCCGGGATGAAACCCCGGACCAGGGCTTCATGTCCATGGAAACCTTTGTCCAGGTTATCGAGCGGGTAAAAGAGCTCGAAAGTATCCCACGCATCAGCTTTACCGGACAAGGCGAGTCAACCCTGCATCCGGATCTGGTGGCGTTTGTCAGGTATGCCAAGTCACAGGGCGTAATAGTGCAAATGACAAGCAATGGCAGCCTGCTGGACGACGCCAGGGCCCGGGCGCTGCTGGACGCCGGTCTCGACGGTATCTGCTTCAGTATTTCCGATATGGGTGAAGACTACGAACTGGTCTACAACCTCGATTTCGAGCGTACGCACAGCAACGTGCTGCATTTTCTCGAGCTGGCAAAGCAGGTGGAAGACCGGCAGATAGAGGTGATGTTGAGTATTGTTCGCCACGACCTCAATCGGGACAAGTTCGACGAGATGTCCCAGTACTGGCAGGGCAAGGGGATAACCACGATTCTACCCTTCGACCAGAATAATCGCGGCGGCGCCTGCGACAACGGCCACTACTTCACAGAAAGTGACCGGTTCACCGTCGAGGCCCGGCAGATTATGGCGGAGGCGCGCACATCCACCCTCTGCTCGGCACCGTTTTATTTTATCTTCATCGGCTGGAGCGGCCAGTACTATATCTGCTGCAGTGACTACCGGAAGATCAGTCCCCTCGGTTCAGTGTTCGATTACAGTATCGACGCCATGGACGCGATCAAACTGAAGGCCTTTTCGGATCGCTTGCCAGCTTGCGCACAGTGTGACTTCGATCCCCTCAACGCGGTGCGCGAGAAGCTATTTGAAATCGAGGCCGGGGAGAAAACCCGGGCAGATCTCGACAAACTGATGATGCAACACCGCAAGTTCTACCACCAGCGACTGCCCCGGGACATCGATATCCTCGACTGGGAGCCCAGCGCCAGTAGCAGCCTGATTGCCGTGAGCCGTTAGGTTTCGCCCCCCCCCCCCCGAAACCGCCTACCCCCTTTGGGGCAATACGCCAATTGTGCATTTTTTGAACAATGGTCCATAGTGTAAGGGTGCCGTTACGATTTCACTCGTGGCACGTGTTTCGGAGCTGTCACATGGGGGTGATCGCGATGACCGAATTACGGGGTACAGACTCGGACCTGAATAGTCACTCAAAGCCCAGTCGTTTTTTCATGGATGCTGGCAAGTGGTACTTCCACACCCGGGAGGGTGGCATAGAAGGACCCTATGACTATCTGTACGAGGCGGAAAGGGACCTGGAAGCCTACGTCAACATGTTCGCTTCCAGCGTACAGGCCCACTCCGGCCCACTGGAGCTGCAACCACTGGAAATGCGCTGGCGATAAAACGAGCGCCAGCCCGTCGGAGGTTTGCCACCCTGCCCCGCCTGTGCTCCGGGAGCAGAGGGCGGGGGTGCAGGGTCCGGAGCGTTACTGGCGGACGCCTTCCACATTCAATTCCAGTTCCACGGGGATATTCCCCAGCGGGCCGCCCATACCGTAATCTCCCAGCATGATGCTGGTGGACCCGGAGAAACCGGCCCGGTAGCCACCCCAGGGGTCGTCGCCTTCGCCAATCTGTTCAACCGGGAAGGTGATGGTGCTGGTGACACCGCGCAGCGACAGCTCCCCGGTAAGCTCTCCGGTACCTTCGCCGGTGGGCTTGTAAGCGGTGCTCTTGAAGGACGCGGTGGGGTACTTGCTGACCTCCAGGAAATCACCGCTGCGCAGGTGCTTGTCGCGTTCGGCATGGTTGGAATCCAGCGACGTGGTGTCGATGGAAACTGCCACCGAGGACGCTGCGGGATTTTCCTTGTCCCATTCAAAACTGCCCTCAAAGGTGTTGAACCGACCGGTCAGCCAGCTGTAGCCCAGGTGCTTCACCTTGAAGTTGACGGAGGCGTGGGCGCCCTGGGTGTCGATGACGTAGTCCGCGGAGTTCACAGCCATCGACGCCAGGGCCGAGGCAGACACTGACATTGCGATCAGCAGTTTTTTCATGGGGATGACTCCTTCACAGTAAGCGATTGAAAAAAAGGGGTGTTTACAGACCGGGACGGAACATGCGCTTGAGCGTACTGTTCCGGCTGATGAAGTGGTGCTTCAGCGCGGCAAGCGCGTGCAGGACAACCAGCGTCATCGTTACCCAGACCAAAATTTCGTGAACCTCTCCGGCGATATCTTCCTGGTGTTCACCGGTGAGCGTGGCCGGGACGCCAAACAATCCGAATACCTCGATTTCTCGCCCATCCGCCGTGGAGATCAGGTAGCCGCTGACGAAAATGGCCGCCAGCAAGCCGTACAACACCCAATGCACCAGGTGGGCAGCCCGGTTCTCCAGGGCTCTCGTTGCCAGCCCGCCCGGGCGCGGATTGACCACGCGCCACAGCAATCGGGCGACGAAGGCGAGCGCTACCAGAATGCCGATCGCCTTGTGGGTTGCCAGGGAGCCGTGGTACCAGGCGTCATAGTAGGTCAGCTCCACCATATACAGCCCCAGGCCAAACATGCCAAACACTGCCAACGCCATCAGCCAGTGCAGTGCAATGGCAATCCAGCCATAGGAGCGTGAGGTGTTCCTGAACATTGAAGCTCCGCAGTCACGGTCGGGGAAAAAGTCTCAGTGGACAAAGATACCGAACTCCGCTTGCTCGAAACATGGCAATTCATTGACAATTATTGTGCGTTTACGCACAGAACTTTCTGTCACGCCTGGGCTTCATCCGGCTCGGGCGAGGAGGATACAGAGTGAACCCGGAATCCTTTCACTGGGACGACCTGCACACCACCTACCACGTGGCGCGGGAGGGCAGTCTCAGTCGCGCGGGCAACGTCCTTGGGCTCAACCACTCTACCGTGCTGCGGCGGGTCAACCGCCTGGAATCAATGCTGGGTATCCGCCTGTTCATCCGGCATCAGCGCGGGTACAGACTGACCGATGCCGGGCGCCTGATGCTAGAGCGTATGGAGCCCATCGTAGGCGACATGCATCGCCTCATGTCCTCGCTCTCGACATTGGACCGCTCCCCCTCGGGGACTCTGAAAATATCCACTGTCTCGGATTTTTCACCCTTCTTTGCCCCACTGTTGCATGACTTTCGGGAACAGTACCCACAGATTCGGGTGCAGGTCGTCGCCACCGACGACGTGCTGTCCCTGGAACGCGGGGATGTACACGCCGCAGTCCGCCTGGGCCCACAGCCTCGTGGGCCCGACCTCATTGCCCGGAAACTGATCCCCCTCACCCAGGAATATTTTGCCGCCGCCAGTTACGTGGAGAGCTACGGCTTGCCCACCAGCATCCACGAGGTGAACCAGCATCTCTGGGTGTTGCCGACGGGTGAGAAGCGCAAGATTTCCGGAATCCGGCAACTGATCGAAAAGATTGATCCAACCCAGGTGGTTTTCCAGTCCAACAGCTTCACCGACATACACTCCGCGGTCGTGGAGGGTATGGGAATAGGTCCGGTAGGAGCCCTGCAGCGCCTGGCCGGAACTGGTCAGAGCCTGATCAAGGCAGAGTTCGGACTACAAGCCGACGCCTCCAACATGTGGTTTGTCTACCACCGGGATATGCGTGGCAGCGCCCGCGTCAGGGCGTTGCAGGACTTCCTGACTCGCCGAATGCCGGAAATGGCACAGCGTATGGGGGGGATAGGCCTACACCTACACCACCCTCTCGAAGGTTGGTCTACACTAACCTGTAGACTGTGCCGGACGCCAGGTATATGGATATTCGCCGGTTCCTGGGGGAGCTGAAAGGTCGGGGTGTTTACCGGGTCGCTGGGTTCTACGCCGCAGGGAGCTGGGCACTGCTGCAGGTCGCGGACGTGTTTTTCCCGATTCTCGGCCTTCCCGACTGGGCGATCACCTCGCTGCTGGCGGTAGCGGCCGCTGGCTTCCCCCTCGCCATGGGCCTGGCCTGGGTGTTCGACCTGACCCCCGAGGGCATTGTCGAAACCCCAAGTAACAGCATCGACCTGAAGCAGTTCAAGCTGTCTCCCTACCGGATACTGGAACTGTTCCTGATCGTGGCACTCGTCGGAATGGTGGGATTCCTCTATCTGGAGCGCCTCACGCCGGATACCCGGCCGCCTCACCCGCCAATTTATGACCGCCCCGCCATCGCGGTGATGGCCTTCGACAACCTCTCGGATGACCCATCGGCCAATTACTTTGGCGACGGGCTGGCCGAGGAGATTCTCAACCTGCTGGCCCGGCTCAGTGAACTGAACGTGGCAGCTCGCACCTCCTCTTTCTACTTCAAGGGCAAGTCGGTCGACCTGCGGGACGTCGGCAAGAAGCTCGGTGTGGACCATGTGCTGGAGGGTAGTGTACGCCGGGCGGGGAATCAGGTACGGGTAACCGCTCAGCTTATCGAAATGAAAACCGGCTACCACGTCTGGTCGCAGACCTACGACCGCAGTTACACGTCCCTGTTCAAGATACAGGACGAGATAGCCCGGCAAGTGGTCGATGCCCTGCAGGTCATCCTGTCCGACAGCTCCCGCGCCATCCTCGAGGATCGTCCAGAACTCGCCCCTAGAGCCTACGACTACTACCTGCAGGGACGGGAATACCTGCGCGGCCCCCTGAGTCAGGAAGATATCATCAGCGCGGTACAGCTGTTCCAGCGAGCCATCGACCTGGAGCCTGCCTATACCGATGCTTTCGCCGGCATATGTGACGCCCGCCTGGCGCTTTACTCCCAGGGCCGCGATACCGCCCAGTTCAGTTCGGCGGAAACAGCCTGCCGCAAGGCCCTGACACTGGACGGCAACCGCGTCGCCGTGCTGGTCGCGCTGGGCAACCTGTACCGGGTGTCCGGGGAATACGAACAGGCCCTGCAGAGCTACCAGCGCGCGTTGAAGCTGGACACCACCAATGTCGACGCAGTGCTTGGCATTGCCGAGACCTACCACGACGACAATCAGCCGGAACTGGCCGAGGAAGCGTACCGCACTGCCATCCAGTTAAAACCCAACTACTGGCTGGCCTATCGGGGCTTCGCCACTTTCCTGTTTGATGCCGGCCGCTTTGAAGAGGCGATCCCTCATTACAAGCGCATCACCGAATTGATGCCGGATACCTCAAAGGCCTACAACGGGCTGGGCGCGGCCTACTTGATGCTCGGTGATTTCGCGGCGTCCGCGGAGGCGCTGCAGCGCTCCCTCGAGATTCAGCCTACGGCCATCGCCTACTCCAACGCGGGCACCAGTCTGTTCCTGATGGGTGAGTTCGGCCAGGCCGCCAGGATGTACCTGAAGGCCCTGGAGTCCGGCCCCCAGCACTTCCACTGGCTGGGTAACCTGGCGGATGCCTACCGGCACCTCGAAGGCATGGAGGAACTGGCAGAGTCGACGTACCGCAAGGCCATTGAGCTCGCGGAAGAGTCTTTGACGATCAATGCCACCGACGCGCAAACGCTGGGACTGATAGCCCATTACTACGCCAGTGTCGGCGAGAGAGAAAAGGCCCTTTTCTATATTGAGCAGGCGAGGTCTCTTGCGCCGGGAGCCGTTTACGTTCAGTACAACGCTGCCACAACCTTCTGTGCGATTGACGAGATCAAGCGCGCGGGGGAAGCCCTGCGTGAAGCGGTGGCCAATGGCTATCCCAGGCACCTGATAGTGGTCGATGCCAATCTTTGCTCACTGGTCGACTGGCCGGAGTTCCAGCCGGGGGCACAGTGAATAATTACCAGCGGTACTCAACCAAGGAAAGAGAAAAACTGGAGGAAGTTATGCAGTCGATCATCAACGACATCAATGCGAGGCGCTCCAAGCCAGCGCTGCTGACGACAGTGGCGTTATTGGGAACCCTTGCTGGGTGTGCCGAGCTCACCCCCTACCAGGTCAACATCAGCGATACGGTGCTGTTATGCAGTTCAACTCCCAGACCAAATCGCGATGACGTAACCCTGCAGATTGAATTTGAAGAGGAACAACCCGGAGTCTGGTGTCCCAAGGAACCCCTCGAACCCTGTCCGGCTGCGTTCAAAGGTAAGAAAGTCACTTGGGAAGCGGTGCACAAAGTCGATGGAAGCTGGGAGCCCGCCACCGACGCAAGATTCGCCATCTATTTTTCGCCGTTTAAAGCCACTCCCGCATTCAAGACAACAAATGATCATCTGGTTACCAGCACCCCGATAGACCTGAAAACCCCGAAAGGTGTCTATAAATACACCGTCTGGGACAACCCACAGGGAAATGACCCACACCTCTGTGACCCGCTGGACCCTAACCTCTTCGTTGATTAACCCCTTCACCTGCGAGTACAGCAGCGCCATGCTGTTGTACTCGCTCTCAACCAGGCTCTGCCTCATTCAGCTTGTTAACTCGCAGCCAGGTCAAGCACCGTCCAACGAATAACGCTCAAAATGTTTGATCGGACAACCTGCCGCCAAAAACAATTGGTTATATAACGAATTTCGTTAGCTCCCATTTGGTCTGTAAAACAGTGTTTTTGCAATCGCAAAGACTATAGAACCTCCTGTTTAAACTCTTTTCGCATATAGGAAATTTTTCTACTGATGGCCACCCATAACACTTCGTTACAGTAAATGTGAACTGCGCGACAACTGCCGGCGGTTCACCTGCAAGTGGAGGTAGTCAGGGAGACACCCTAACGAGCACTCTCTACCAGGGCAGTTCTCTGATCACACAAACAAAAAAAGTCCCGTAAAAAACCGAGTGTTTGGGGGGTAATAAAATGTTTGAAAAGAGAAGACTCAGCACAGCAGTATCCACCGCCGTAGGATTGGCGGTTTCATCCTTCCTGCCAGCTGTGGCATCCGCCCAGGAAGAAATGATCGAGGAAGTGGTTGTCACCGGTAGCCGCATCACGGCCCCCGGGGTGGTTTCCTCGAGCCCGGTCGCATCGGTCAGCGCGGCGGAAATTCAATATCAGCAGAGCCCGAGTTTCGAGTTCATTATGCGCGGCTTGCCATCGACGATTCCCGGTGATGGCTCGGCAGTGAACAACGGCACCGCTGGCCAGGCCACCATCGACCTTCGCGGCCTTGGGCCGGAGCGCAACCTCGTGTTGATGGACGGCAAGCGTATGACGCCGTTCAACTATGACGGCGAGGTCGACACCAACACCATTCCCACAGCATTGATAGAGCGCGTCGACGTGATCACCGGTGGCGCGTCAGCGGTGTACGGCTCCGACGCGATTGCCGGCGCCATCAACGTCATCCTGAAAAAGGATTTCGAAGGGGTCGAACTGGACCTCGGCCGCACAGAGACCGGAGACAACGACGGCAGGACCAATTGGGTCAACCTCACTTTGGGGGCGAACGTCGCCAATGATCGCGGTAACGTGGTGCTGAATGTCGGCTGGAATGAGCGCAAGTCGATTCTGCTGGGTGATCGCGATGAAGGTCTGCTGGGTATCGACTCCAATACCGGCGGCGGCTATGACGACTTCCTCGCTGGACGGGCCCCGACCCCTCCCCCCGCGGGCTGTGGCGGACCGGACGTGGTCGATATCACCGGTAGCGGCTCCACAACAGCCATTCCGACGCGCTTCGCCCTGGTGGGTTATGGCCCCGCCAATGGCCAGTTCCGCGACGACGGCACCATCGGCTCGGAGTGCAGCCTGTTCAACTTCAACCCCTGGAACTATTTCCAGACCCCCAACGAGCGCTACAACGCGACGGCGGTCGGCCATTTCGATCTGACCGATGCTCACAGCGCCTATGCGAACATCAACTTCGCAAACAACTCGGTCGTACAGCAGGTCGCACCATCCGGTACGTTTGGCGCAGCCTTCATGGTGCCACTGAACAACGCCTTCCTGTCCGACCAGGCACGGCAATACATGATCAACGCGGGTAATGATGCGCTCGCTGCCGGGGCACTCAACCCGGAGGGGCTGACCAACTGGGACGACACCAATGGCAACGGCGTGGTGGATGATGAGGATTACCTCTCCATGCAGCTGCGCCGTCGCACGGTGGAACTGGGCGGTCGTACGGAGGAATTCGACAGCGACTATTTCCAGATGACCGTCGGCATGAAGGGGGAGCTTGGCTTCCTCGCGGACTGGGGCTACGACGTTTCATTCCAGTACGGTGAGTCCAACCTGACGACTGTTCGCGACGGTTACACCAACCTGACCAACATCCAGAATGCCCTCGATTCCAGCGACGGAGTCAACTGCGCCAACGGCGACTCGACCTGCGTTCCCCTCAACCTGTTTGGTGGCTTTGGCACCATTACGCCGGAAATGGCCGGCTACGCCCGGGCGATTGCACTGCAGCGCCAGGAAGTGGAGCAGACCATCTATTCCCTGACCTTCGACGGCCCGGTTGAGTTCCTTACCCTGCCTACGGCCGACAGCCCCATGGCGATCGCCTTCGGATACGAGCACCGTAACGAAGCGGGTTCCCTGGAGCCGGATGAGTGCCTGAAACTCGCACCCGCCAGCTGTCAGGGTGGTGCCGGGGGTAACCTGTTGCCCATTGCCGGTGACTATACCGTCGAGGAATTTTTCATCGAGGGTTTCTGGCCACTGATCGAGGGCATGACCCTGGTCGACGAACTGAACTTCGAGTATGGCTGGCGCACCTCGGACTACACCTCGGTGGGCACGGTCGACACCTGGAAGCTGGGTTTGAACTGGCGTCCGGTGGATAGCCTGCTGGTCCGCGTCATGCAACAGGAAGCGAACCGGGCTCCCAACGTCGGCGAACTGTTCTCACCGGTAGTGACGGGCCTGGATAACGCCCAGATCGATCCCTGCTCCGTAGCCAACGCGGGCAATATCACGCCAGAGTTGGAGGCGCTGTGTATATCCACTGGCATGACCGCTGCCCAGGTGGGTACGGTGCAGGACATCGTCTCCAACCAGATCAACACCTTTGACGGTAGCGACCCGGGTAGTCCGCCGGATTCCGAGCAGGCCGAGACCTTTACCGCAGGTATTGTCTGGACGCCTGATTTCAACTTCACCGACTATCTCACGCTCTCGGTGGATTACTACGACATCGATATCACCGACATTATCGGGGAGTTCTCGGCGCAGGAAGTCCTGAACGGCTGTTACGTTGCCGCCCAGGCCAGCGAGTGTGCCAAGATCAAACGCATTGGCGGAGACCTGACACTGCCCGCTTCCGGGGTAGAGCTGTTTACCACCAACCTGGATTACCTGCAGGCGGAGGGCCTCGATATCGGTTTCAACTTTGGCTTCACCATCGGTCGCTGGGGTAACCTGGATTTCTCAGGCAACATCACCCACTACCTGACCCAGGAGTCCCAGAGTTCAAGCATCACTCCGGTTCTGGACTGCAAGGGCTTCTACGGCACCAGTTGTGACCCGCTGCCGGAAACGGTGTGGAGCCAGCGCACCACCTGGAACATCGACAACTTCACGGTATCGCTCAACTGGATGCACTTCGACAGTGTCGATGCGGAGCCGCCGGAGCGGGCGGGCCTGTTCGCCCCCTTCCGCAGCATCGACTCTTACGATTACTTCGACCTGTTCGCCAGTTATGACTTTTCCTGGAAGGGAGACTTCAAGGTCAGCCTTGGCGTGAAAAACCTCACGGATGAAGACCCGCCCATTGTGGGCAACGATGCGGGCTCCACGTCCTTCAACAACGGTAATACCTTCCCGTCCACGTACACCGTGCTGGGCAGGATTTACACAGCAGGGTTTAATTACCGGTTCTAGGAAGGTCGTAGGAAGGTCGACTGCTCGCCCGTTACCGGGCACCTCAAACGTACTGAACCCCGCCGTTTGGCGGGGTTTTTTTATCCCGCTGAGAGCGAGTGGATACCAGGCCGGTCAACTTACACAAACTACGGGAAGGATAGCCGCTGTTCACCAGACAGAGGCACTGCTAATCTTGTCTGGAGCACCTGAATCACGAGCCACTATGAAAACAATTCGATTCACGAGTGTGGTACTGGCGACCTCCCTGCTTTGCTCTGCAGAGCTTATAGCCCAGAGCGGAAAGCTGACCAATCTCATGAGTGATCAGGAGATGCGGGCAATGGGCCTGGATAACTTGTCCGGCGAGCAGCAGGACTTGCTGCTGCAATGGATTTTACAGCGTTCGGGGTCGGTAGCCGACGCAGAACCCGAGGCCATTCCGTCGCCGACGGTCACTGAAGCACAGGGCGTGGCCGCAAATGAACCTCGTGAGGCGAGCACTTCCGCGCAGGCGGTAGCTCAATCCGGGACCAGCGCAGCAACAGCGTCCTCCCAGCCCACAGCGACATACCAGGACTTCGGCAAGGCCCGCCCCCTACCCGATGATATGCGAAGCCGGATTCTCGGCAAGTTCGAGGGCTGGTCGGGCGACACCCGCTTCAAGCTCGAGAATGGCCAGGTCTGGCAACAGCGCTACAAAACCACCTGGCGCACCGAGATGGACAGCCCCGAGGTCGTCATTACGCGCCACCTCCTCGGGCTTCACCGTATGGAGGTGGTCGGCACGGGGCAGAGTGTCCCCGTCAAGCGGGTCAAATAACGCCCGGCAGTCTACTCTTTGCTGGCGTCAATCATGACCGACGCCAGGGTCGTATAGGTCAGGGTCCAGGCTTCTTTCACCGCGTCGGTGAAACCCTCCCCCAACCCCTGACCCAGGGTCCATAACAAAGCGGCTCCCACCGTGTCGTAGTGGGAATCCTCCACCCCATAGCCCACGTGCCGGCGCCCAAGGTCCTGTACCGCGGGCACTATGTCATCCAGCCGATCCAGCGAGACGACGGCGGTGTTGATCATCGTCATCAACTTTTTCCCCTGTTGCTTCATATCGCCTTTAAACAGGGGTTGAAGGCCGGGGTCCAGTTCAAACAAGCGGCCGTAGAACAACTCGGCGGCCTGTTCGGAGATGGGGACCACCTGCTTCCAGCTGTCTTTTACCAGTGTTACCTGTTCGGGTGTCATATCAGATCCTCGTATCAGTTATTAAGTCGCTACCCATTTCATTCGCCGGCGGCCATGCGCACCATGTAGTCTACAGCCAGCAATTTGCTCAGTTGCACCCGGTTGTAGGACTGGTGGGGTTCGTCGCCGTAAACCACTACGGGTACGTCCGGCGATATCAGCTCTGTGGCAAGTTGCAGATTCATAGTTTTCCGCGCACAAAAAAAGGCGCTCCCACCGGGGCTGTGTTAACAGTCCGGTTGGGAGCGCCTTTGCTCTCGTATCCTGGTTGTCTAACGACGATAAATCGTCATCAGTGTCATTCCCCTCTTGGTTGGCAAATCTTGTGCCATAAATAATTTATTTACTTAAAACAACAACTTGAGTACTACAACACCGTGCATGAACACCCATGCCGCCTACGTTTTGGTGCAAGTGCCCTGTGATGGACCTTCAAATTTGGTGCGCCGCACCAGGGCATTGGTACTCGCGCGCCCGTCAGCGGCTGTCTGGCCC
Organism: Parahaliea maris; assembly: GCF_008064665.1. Lineage (GTDB taxonomy): Bacteria > Pseudomonadota > Gammaproteobacteria > Pseudomonadales > Halieaceae > Parahaliea > Parahaliea maris. The sequence continues at coordinate 29,487 of NZ_VRZA01000001.1, forward strand.
GGCCGGCAAGGCGCTCGTATACTGCCTGACATAAAGTGCTTTGATACGGGGAGCAGACCATGGACTGGGAAGCGCTCGGCGCCAGTGCCGAACTGATTGGTGCCGTGGCGATCTTTATATCGCTGGTGTATCTGGGTGTACAGATTCGCCAGAACACCCAGATGATTGCCAGCAACATGGAGGCAACCCGGCTGGCCGCCTTTGAGCGCAACGTGGAATCGGGTAACCGGTCCCGTGAATTAATGCTGCTTTATCCGGAACTTGGCGAACTGTTTCTGAAAGGATGCAAGGATCTCGACGCCCTTGATGGCAAGGAGCGTTTTCGTTTCGTGCTGTTGTTGCGCAATCTCTTTTCTTCTATCCAGGGGGCTTATATACGTCAATTGACACTGTCCCATGATCCAGAAGAATTCGCGGGTAGTGCCCGGGTCATTGACGAACTGGTGGCGAATCCCGGTGTTCGCCAGTACATCGAGCGCAGTGACCCGGACTGGCGACCGGAATTCAGGGCGCTGGTGGAGGAGCGCCTGAAGATGGTCTGACCCTCAGGTACCTGGCGCCTCAGTGCAGTTGCCAGTGGCGGGAGCAGCACAAAGACTCCTTGCTCAGGCCAACGCGCTGCACAAACCGGTCCTGGCACAGCCAAGGTGGGCCACCAGATGCTCACTGATATCCCGCGCATCATCTTCAGTCCCGAACAGGAAACTCGACTTGCGACGACGCAGGAACGGCAGCCCCATGACATACAACCCCGGCGCATTCGTCACTACGCCCCCAGAGTGCTGCAGCTGTCCCTTGGCATCCAGCACCGGCAGGTCCAGCCAGGAGTAATCCGGCCGATAACCCGTGGCCCAGAGCACGGTGTCAATTTCACCACTGCGCAAATCCAGGTCGAGACGGGGTGGATCCGGCAGGCGTGTGGGTTCGGGCCGATCAGCTGCGCCGACCTCGCCTGCCAGTCCACGCTCCTCGATGAAATCATCGATGCGCTGGAGCAGTCTTCCCTGCTTCAGGTCCGCGAGCTTGACCGCGTTGGCCAGGGAACCGGAAAACTGCAGGCGGTTGCCGTCAACCCCCGCCAGGCGTCCCACCACCTGGACACCGCGACTAACGAGTGTGTTGAAGTCGAGCGTCTCGCGAGCCGGCGTACCGATCAGCTGGGCGGAAGGCAAACGGCGGGCCCGGCGCAGGTCTTCGACCTGGTCATGACACTCGTCCAGCATTCCCGTGGCGTGCATCCAGTAGAGAATATCCCGGTCGCGATAGGTCCGGGGCATCCGCACGTGTTCACCGGCAGCGAGAATCACCTGGCGGCCGCTGCGCTGCAGTTCGTCAGCAATCTGCAGGCCCGTCGCGGCGGCACCCACCACCAGCACGCCGCCCTTACCCAGCTGGCCGGGATTGCGATACGCGTGGGATGTTATTGAGCGTACCTTGACCGAACCGACCTGGGGGATGGCGTCCGCCACCTTCGGCACAACCGGGCGATTGAACGCACCCGTGGCCAGCACCAGGGCCCGGCATTGCCACTCTCCGCGATCCGTCGCTACCCGGTATCCGCCTTCAACCGGGCTCACCCGGGTAACGGTGGTGTGGGTATGAATGGGCGCATCCAGGGTGCGCGCGTAGCCGCTCACGAAGTCGACCACCTCCGGCATGCTCATATAGCCATCGGGATCGCTACCGGAGTAGCCAAACCCGGGGAGGCGGCTCTGCCAGTTCGGGGTCAACAGGCGCAGGGAGTCCCAGCGCTCCCGACGCCAGCTGTTGGCCACTTCACCCCGTTCCAGCACCACGTGGTCGATGCCGTTCGCACAGAGGCAATGGCTCATGGCCAGCCCGGCCTGGCCAGCGCCGATGATGACGGCGCTGACCCGACGGTGCCCCGGAGTCAGGGAGTGGGTGTTCATCCGCGCACCACAACTTCCACCGGGGTGGGATTGGTGATGATGTCGTACACGGCGGAGCGCTTCTGGGACTGGGCCACCACCGCTTCGATCTCTTCATGGGTGGCATCGGCGTCGACCTCAAACAGGACACGAATCCCCCGATAGCCATTGCGCACATCGGGATCGATACCGAGGATGCCCTGGATGTCCATATCGCCCTCGATGCAGACCTTCACCATATTCAACTGGATGTTGCGGTGCTGGGCGACCGAGGCGACACCCGCCGTCAGGCAGCTCGCCAGGCCCACCAGCACATATTCCACCGGGGTGGCGCCCTGGTCCTCCGCGGCGAAAATCTCGGGATGGTCAGCGTCGAAGGTGAAGCAGCGCTTGTGGCACTGGTCTTCACCCAGGCCGAAAAACTGCTCTACCTGGGACTGACAGTGGGTACCATTGATCCAGTTGCAGGTGGCCCGCCAGCGGAACTGGGCCGCCTCGGGGGCCTGCGACAGCGCCTCGCGCGCATCCAGCAGTGCGGGAACGTTGACGCCATTGTCGACAATTTTGGTATAGGTGTTCATAACAACTCTCCTGGTGACTCGTAGGGCGGCGGCACCCTGTGTCCCGCCGATGCAACCAGTCTCGCCAGCCAGCGTGAGAGTGAACGTGGAAACGTGCGTGGTTTTTCAGATTTTCAGGCAGTTACTCACCGGGGAAGTTCGCCGGGCTGAAGCCGCGGCAAGCCCAGACCCGCTCAACCGGCATACCCGCCTGCTGCTGGGCGAGGCGAACCGACTCCGCATCCGGGGCGTGGTACAGGCAGAGCATGCGCTTGCCGTCACCCGAGAGGAAAGTGCGCAAGAAGGTCACCCGGTGCTGTTCCAGGCACCAGGCATGGGCGTCCTCCTGTGCCTGCAGGGCATCCAGGTCCGCTTCGCTATCGAAGCGTCTTTCCACCACCACGGCAACGGCCTCGGTCCGCCCCGTGTCATGGACTGCGCCCGCCCAGGCCGTGCGGTTGCGAGCCGGGTAGTCGCGGGAGATCATGCGCACGGATTCGGTATCCGGCGCCACAAAGCGGCAGACCAGGCGACTGCCGTCTTCCGCCAGCAGGCTTTCCTGCCATTCCACCCGGTACAGTGGCAGGCAACCCACCACCTCATGAGCCATCTCGGCGAATCCACCGGTGCTCATGGCTTTGTCAAACTCCCGCTCAAGAACGACGTCGGTCATGGGTTTTCCTCCTTTCTCTCGGGAACAGGGTGGCGGCCCGTTCCCGGGCCCAGGGCGCTGCGGCCCCCTCATCGAATTCTCCGGGCTCCGCCGGTTCAGTGTCTTCACTGCCCCGCCGGAGTTGCTCAAGCGCGACCCGGGCCAGCAGAATCTCGGACGGCCTCTCCATGAGCCGGGCCAACTCCAGGGCCTCGGACGCCCGCGCCAGCGCCTGTTCATGGCGGCCATGTTGTATATCCAGCGCTGCGGCGCGATTGAGCAGAAAGGTCAGGCGCTGTTTGGCATCGGCCGTGCGCACCGCGGCAATCGCGGCCTCCAGTTCCCCGTCGTCACCCTCCAGGCCATAGCGGCTGAGGGCCTGCATGGCGCAGGCGAAGGGGTACTCGCTGCCCTCCCGCAGCCGGGTACCGATTTCCAGCAAGGTCTGGCAGCGGTCCAGGGCCGCCGCATAATCACCCCGCTCTACCTCTACCACCGCGAGGTATTCGCTCGCCATGTACTCATTGAGGCGGTCACCCCGCGCTTTGCACAGGGTACGGGCCTCCTCGAGATGATCCACTGCGTCTTCCATGCGCCCTTCGTAGTACCGCAACAGGCCCAGTGCCGTGGGTAAGGCCTGGCATTGCACACCGGCGCGCCGGGCCAGGGCGCCGGCTTCCATGGCCATGGCGTCCGCCTGGGGCAGGTCTCGCTCCAATAGCACCAGACACTTGGCGGCCTCGGCCATACCCAGGATATGCGCCTCTTCGGACCCGGCTCGGGCCACCCGTTCGGCTTGCAGCGAATCGCGCCGGGCATCGGACCACTGACCGTGCATCCAGCGGACATAGCTGGCCATCTGGTAGCCCAGCCTGGCGTGGGAAAGGGCCCCGCAATCCAGGGCCTGCTCGGCGAGCGCAACGTACTCTTCCACCGCGGCCCGCCAGTCCTCCAGGGGGGCCGCACTCATACGCACGTCGCAGAGCTCAAGGGTGAGGCACACGCGATCACAGGGGTCCAGCACCGCCACCAGCTCCTGGCCCTTGCGGTAGAGTTCCAGGGCGTCGTCGTTGGCGTAAAAGCGCAGGCACAGGCGGGCAGCAGACACCAGCCCCCGCACCGCGAGGGCAGGGTCGCCACTGCGGGTCGCGTGATGGGCGAGGTCGGCGGCCAGCGACAGGTCGGTGGCGGCCTCCTCCTCCAGCAATTCGGCCACCCGCCGATGCATGACCTGCTGTCGCGCGGGACTGAGTTGCTGATAGACGCCAAGCGCGACCAGGTCGTGGGCAAAGCGGAACCCCCGCGGGCCGGGGTGCAGAATGCCCTGCCCCTCTGCCGCCTCGACCGCGCGCTCCACCAACTCCCGTTCCTGCCCGGTCACCTGTACCAGGGTATTCAGGCTGATTCGCGGCGACAGCACGGCGGCCCAGTGCAGCACCTCGGCAACCCCGGGTTCCAGCCGTGACATCCTGTCGTGCACCATCTCGGCAAGCGATTCGCCGCTGCCCCCCTCCGCCACCGCCCGGGCCAGTTCGCGGGCCAGCAAGGGGTTCCCCGCGCACTGCTCACTGAGGCGCGCGGCATCCACCCCCGGGCACTCGCGCTCGATCAGTTCGCACAGTAGTTCAGCCGACAGGGGCTGCAAGCGGACCTCCTGCAACAGGCGGTTCTGGCGCAGGTCGCGCACCGCGGCCTGCACTGCGGCATTATCCCGCAGCTCCGTTTCCCGGGCGGCGGCCACGAGCAGGAAGGGCTGGCGTGCACTGACGCGCAGCACGTAATGCAGGGCGCTCACACTGGATTCGTCGCACCACTGCACATCGTCGAACAGGATGACCACGGGACGCTTGCCCACCTCCTCGCAGAGCAAGTCATTGAGGGCAGCAAAGGCCTGGTCCCGGGTGATGGGCTCCCCTCCGGACAGCAGGCGGCTGGCCGGATTGTCCGGCAGGGCCCGGCGCAGGGCATCGTTCCATACCGCGAAGGGCCGCACCTGCTCTGACTCGAAGGCGCTGGCCTTGAGAATCCCGTAGCCCTTGGCCCGGGCAATGCGGGCGGTCAGCTGTAACAGGGCGCTCTTGCCCAGCCCCGGGTTGCCGCGGATCAACAACAGACTGGGCCGGGTAGCGACCGGGAGTTGTTCGACCAGGCTGGTTAACAGGCCGATCTCATCATCGCGGCCGACCAGGTCGTGGGCCGCGGCCGCAGCGGGAGAGGATTGCGCAGCCGGCTCTGCCGGCCGGGCCTGGCCCGCCCCCTGGCTGGCCCCGCGCCAGGCCTTTTGCAACAGGCCGCTGCCGGGATCACCCACCTCCTGTAACTTCTGCAATCCCAACCGATAGTGCTGCTCGGCTTCCGGTTTGCGGCCCTGCTCCCTGAGCAGGGAGACCAGCCTGGCCCGGGCGGGCTCGTCGTAGGGCGACAGGCCAACCAGGCGCTCGACATGAACCAGGGCCCGCGGCGGGTCGTCCAGCAGGCGCTCAGCCAGGCAGCCCAGCAATTCCACCTGCAGGCGTTGGGCCCGCTCCCGTTGGCCAATGCACCAGGTGTGGAATTCGCTCTGGTCGGGCAGTTCCAGGCCCGCCAGAAAGCCGCCCTGGAAGGCCTCCGAACCCGCTTCGAGGGAATCCGTGGGAACCGCCGCCAGATTACCGCTGACCAGTTGCTCCAACTGGCACAGGTCGATGGCCACATCGCTGGTATCAAAGCCGACTGTGCTGCGATCTGCGTGGATTCGGGGGCGATCTTCGTCATCCACCAGCTTGCGAATCTTGGACAGGCTCCAGCGCAGGGCGCCACGGGGGTCATCGGGAATTTCCCACAGCAATTCGCAGAGCTGCTCCCGCCGGTGGTTACGCGGGTCGAGGGCGAGGTAGGCAAGCAATCCGCGGGTCTTGCGGGACGGCGGCAGGGCGAGCGCCACCCCGCCACGCTTGACCTTGAGGTCACCCAGCACCCGCAGACTCAGATCCGCCGTCATCCACCACCCCCTCCGTGGTTGTGATCCGCAGATTATAGATGAAGGAGCCACCGAACCAACCCCCACGGTCGGCGGTGAAAAAACCACGCTCACTTACACGCTCACTACCCTGCTCTGGCCACAGGATTGGCACTGAAGATGACGCGGCGACTTCGGGCCGCACTGAACAGCTAAGGAGATCGTCATGGCACGTTACGACAATATCACCGACACCATCGGCAACACCCCGCTGGTACGGTTGCAGAAACTCGCCCCGGAAGGGGTCAACCTCTATGTCAAGGTCGAGGCCTTCAACCCCATGGGTTCGGTCAAGGACCGCATGGCGCGGGCGGTCATCGAGGCGGCGGAACGCAGCGGCGAGTTGCGCCCCGGGCAGACCGTCATCGAGGCGACCAGCGGCAATACCGGCATCGGCCTGGCCATGGTGTGTGCGCAGAAGGGTTACCCCCTGGTGGTGACCATGGCGGAGAACTTCAGCGTGGAGCGGCGCAAACTGCTCCGTTTCCTCGGGGCAAAGGTGGTACTCACCCCCGCCGCCGAGAAAGGCACCGGCATGATCAACAAGGCCCGGGAGCTGGCAGAAACCCACGGTTACTACCTCTGCCGCCAGTTCGAGAATGAAGCCAACGCAGAGGCCCATCGCAATACTACCGCCCCTGAAATTCTGGCGGACATGGGCGATGACACCCTGCACTACTGGGTATCGGGTTTCGGTACAGGCGGCACGCTCAAGGGCGTAGCCAGCGGCCTCAAGGCGGCGAGCCCCCAGACTCGCGTGGTAGCGGTTGAACCAGACAACAGCCCGGTGATGGCCAGCGGCATCCCGCAGGCCCGCCACGACGATGGTTCCCCCAGCGACAGTCACCCGCTGTTCCGGCCTCACCTGATGCAGGGCTGGGCGCCCGACTTCATTTCCCGCCTGACCGAGGACGCCGTCACCGCCGAGCTGGTAGACGAGGTCGTGGGGGTAGCCGGAGACGAGGCCCTGTCACTGGCGCGGGAGCTCGCCCGCCAGGAGGGAATCTTTGCAGGCATATCCAGTGGCGCCACACTGGCCGGGGCCCTGCAGGTGGCGCGCCGCTCTCCCCCCGGGACCAACATCGTGTGCATGCTGCCCGATACCGGAGAGCGCTACCTGTCGACGCCGCTGTTTGAAGATATCAGTGTCGACATGAATGAGGGCGAACTGGCCCTGTCCCACTCCACGCCGGGCTGCCAGTTCGGTGGTGGCAGCTCCGTGCCACAGCCGGTCACCGAAGTCGTGCCAGACTTTGGCGCCAGCCACTTCGTGGATGACACCATCGATCAACAGCCGGTCGTTATGTTTGCCCTGGAGTGGTGTGAATTCTGCTGGTCGGTACGCAAACTGTTCGGCGCTCTGGGTGTTGAGTACCACAGTGTCGATCTCGACTCTGTCGAGTTCCAGAATGAGGACCGCGGCGTCCGTATCCGCGCAGCCCTGCGGCAAAAGGTGGATAGCCCCACCATCCCGCAGATATTCATTGGCGGCGAGCACATCGGCGGTTGCAGCGAACTGTTCACGGCCTATCGCAGCGGCGCGCTGCAACAGAAACTGGCCGCCGTTGGCATCTCACTGGATGGCGTTGCCCCCATCGACATCGACCGTCTGCTGCCCCAGTGGCTCCACCCCCGCAAGAGCGCGTGAGGAGATCGCCATGACGTTTATTAACACCATCGACCCGGCCGACGCCCCCGCGGAGGTGCAGGCCATGTATCGGCAACTTCAGGGCCGGCTCGATTACCTGCCCAACTATGCCCCCGTATTCAGTCATCGCCCGCGGGTGATGTCAGCCTGGGCGGCGTTGCAGGACACTATTCGGGAGGAACTGAGTGATCGAGAGTACAGCCTGATCACACTGGCCGCCGCCCGAGCCATGGGCAGCACCTACTGCGCGCTGGCCCACACCCGTAAACTCTGCCGCAAGCACTTCAGCGAGGAGGAGTTACTTGCCATCCTGCAGGAACCCTCCAGCAGCAGCCTGACGGCGGCCGAGCGCGCCATGATGGCCCTGGCGGACAAGGTGGTTCGCTCACCGTCCACGGTCCGGCAGGAGGACGTGGATGCCCTGCGCGAGCAGGGCTGCAGCGATGCCCGGGTGTTCGACGTGGTGGCAGCGGCGGCGGCGCGTTGTTTTTTTGCGAGGGTGCCGGATGCGCTGGGCGTTCGGGCCGACCCTGCGTTGGGACAGATGAACCGGGTGTTGCGGGAGTTACTGGTCGTGGGAAGGCCAATAGATGGCGGCGCAAACACGGTGCCTGGTTAGGCGGAGGTGTTGGCAGGAGCATCAACCAGGGTAGCCCACTCACCACACGCTGGAACCGGCCCTCCCCATCACGCACTGGTAGCAAGCGAGCCTTATGTCGGGGCATACTGAAGCAATCCCGAGGTAACCCGCGACCGGAGAATTGCTGCCTCCATGAATGCCAGACTCAAAGGTCCCTGGTTGGAAAGCCAGGTCTCGTCGTTTCTCGAACAGTCGGTCTATCCCTTGCGGTTAGCCTGCGTGGACCCTGAAGGGGTCCCGGTGGTGGTTTCGGTTTGGTATCTGCTTGATAACGGCTCCCTGCAGTGTGTCTCGCACCAGAAGTCACACCTGGTACGGCTGTTGCGAGCAAACAACCGGGTTGGCTTCGAGGTCGCGCCGAATGAACCCCCTTACCACGGGGTTCGCGGGCAGGGCTCTGCCCGGCTGACGCCGTTGGGTGAACGTGACACCCTGAACCGGCTACTGGTGCGCTACCTGGGCGGCACTGATTCCTCCCTGGCCCAGTGGTTGCTGTCGCGCAAGGCCGAGGAAGTGCTGATATCCATCGACCCTACGCAGATATTCAGCTGGGATTATCGGCAGCGGATGGCCGATATCCCGGCGCCAAACTCTGGCAAGTAAACTCCTCCCGCTACACTCAACGGAATGGAGCGATGCAGCCGAAAGCTGCACAATGAAAGCAGGGAGAACTACAGCTCCAGCTCAATTTTCACCCCGAACCTGGCCGCCATGTCGCGCTTCTCCAGGTCGGGACCCACGGCCTCGTTGCCGATGACGTTATCACTCTTGAGGCCTTCCGTCGCCTCGCTGCGCAGTATCACCAGCAGGTCGGTATCATCCAGCACAGCAAAGGGAAACTCATGCCAGGTCCCGCGGTGCATCATGAATCCGGCGGAGCCGTCGAACAGAAACGCCCTGATCTCCTTGAGGTCAGGGAGCGCTTCCTCGTTGGGGGGAGCGAACAGGGCAACAAAAGGCTTTGACCCAAGAGGGACGAAAGCCTGCGTATGCTCGGTATGCCGCTCCATGTACTCGGCAATATACGGCCGGCGTTGCAGGGTACAGACCGTCATCTCGGTTTTGTCATCCGACACAAACTTGCCGGCCCGGCGCACCTTGACCCTGCCTTCATAGAGATCAATGGGCAACGGAGCCACGCTTTCATCGCGCCCAAGGACAACCCCAAAGGGTTTCAAGGCTTCGGCGGTGGGTGTTTCCACCCTGATTTTCAGATGCTCTGTTTCACTCATTGCTCAACCCTCCTCAATTCCGGTTTCCTGGTCCGGGTACATACGAACGCAGGCACTGTGCACTGCGCGCTTGATACTCTGGTAACCCGTGCAACGGCACAGATTTCCCGCCAGCGCCTGATCCACCTCGGCGGCGCTCGGTTGATGATTGTCGGCCAGCAGTTCAGCCGTGCTCAGCAGAATGCCCGGTGCACAGTAACCGCACTGCAGGCCCGCCTCGTCCCAGAAGGCCTGCTGGATCGGCCCCATCTCGCCATCCTGCTGCAAGCCTTCTATGGTGGTGATCGTCGCCCGGGGCAGGCTGGCGGCAAGGGTGATGCAGGACTTGGCAACCTTGCCGTCGATCATTACCGTGCAGGCGCCACAGTGCCCGGTACGACACCCCATGTGCGTACCCTTCTTACCGACTTCATCCCGCAGGACATCCAGCAGGGTGGCATTCGGCAGCACCTCCAGTTCATGCAACTCGCCATCGATGCGCAACTGAATAAGCGCGCTCATGTGCAGCAAATCTTCCATCAGGCAGCCCCCTCTTCTCGCTGCGAATTAATCGCCTGTTGCACCGCACGCCGGGCCACGACACCCGCCATCGCCCTGCGCCATTCAGCGTCACCCTGCTGGTCGGAAAGGGGCTGGCTGATGGCTTCTCGGCAGGCAGCCTCGATAGTTCGCCCCACGTCTTCCGACCAGGGCTTGCCCACAATGTGGGACAGGTCGATGACTTCCAGTTTCTCGGCAGCCGCGCCCACCACCAATCGGACCGCAGACAACGACTGTCCGTCCAACTGCACAATGGCAGCGGCATTGGCAGAGCCATAGGCGCCGCCGGTACTCTTGAATTTCTGGTAGCCCCAACACGAACCCGATGGCTGCGGCCTGGCCAGCACGCGCACCAGAAGGCTATCGGAGCCCAGGCCGTGACGGGTGTCCGTGAGCACATCCGCGAACGCCGTGGTCCTCACACCGGACTCATCGGCAATCTCCAGTTCTACCTCCAGGGCCAGCAGCGACGGTGCGATGTCGTAGAGTGGATGCATGGCCACGATGTTGCCGCCAATCGTTCCCCGGTTGTGAACCTGCCAGCCACCCCCGACCTGCGAGGCGCTATTGGCGAGTAACGGCAGATGCTCACCCACCAGGGCATTCCCCTGCAGTTCTCTGTGGACGGTGAGTGCCCCGATCGACAGGACACCCTCATTGAAATCAATACCGCGCAGCGCCTCGATTCCCGCGACATCGATGAAGACTTCCGGCATCAGGGTGCCGGAATTCACCGCCGGCATCAGTTCCTGCCCGCCGGCGACAACCACGGCACCGGAACTCAACCCGGCCAGCAGACCCACGGCCTCCTCTACGGAACGCGGCCGCGCATACATTGGATACAGGCTCATATCAGTGCCCTCCTTCCGCCGCCTGGATAGCGGCCCAGACCCGGGGAGGACTCAACGGCAGGTCGTGAATCAGCACGCCCAGCGGTTGCAGCGCGTTGTTCACGGAGTTGACCACAGCGGCGGCGGAACCGCCGACGCCAGCCTCACCGGCCCCCTTCAACCCCAGATAGGTATCCGGGTTGGGTGAATCGTGATGCACCATGGTGATGTCAGGGACGTCACTCATGCGCGGCATGACATAGTCGACAAAGCTGCGGGTGAGCTGACGACCGCCTTCATCAAAGGTAATTTCCTCGCTCAACACGCCTCCCAGGCCGAATCCGATCGCCCCGCAAGCCTGCCCTTCTACCAACACCGGGTTGATAACCTTGCCACAGTCGTGGGCGGCAGAAATTGCCAGCAATTCAACCTTGCCGGTCTCCCGGTCGACTTCACACACGCTGACGTAAGCCGCATTGGAATAGCTGGGGTAAGGATTGATATGACCGTTCTTGTCCGGCGTATGGCGAATCGAGGGTGGGCGGAAAGTCCGGGTGACTTCCAGAGGGGGCTCGATGCACAGAGCCACATCATAGGCCCGGGTGTAGGCGGCGTAACACACTTCGGCAAAAGACAGCGGCGTACCCGGCTTGCCACGGCCAAAGTACAGGCCGTCCTGGAATTCCAGTGCTTCGAGGTCCACTTCCAGCAGGGCGGCGGCGACCTTGTCGATCATCTTGCGGACATCCTGCGCGGCCAGGGCGGCCGAACCGCCGCCGACGATGGTGCTGCGTCCCGAGTAATTACCGAAACCGTAGGGCGACGCATTGGTATCGCCCTGCAATACCTCGATATGATCGATATCCACGCCCAACTCGTCCGCCACGATCTGGGCAATACCGGTCGCGTTGCCCGTACCGGGGCTGGTAATGCCCGTCAGCACTCTTACGGTCCCGTCAGGGCCGACACGAACGGTACTGGAATCGTAACCGGCGACCATGGTGCCCGGGATGGCACCGCCCTCCGGCGTAAGCTCAAAGGCAACTCCGATGCCGATATACCGCCCTTCAGCCAGCGCCTGCGCCTGTTTTTCCAACCAGTCCTCATGATTGATAGCATCCAGTGCCTTGCTCAGGGCACCGCCATAATCGCCTGAGTCGTACATCAATCCAGTGGGGCTGCCATAGGGAAACTCGTCGTGACGGATAAAGTTCTTGAGCCGCAGTTCCACAGGGGACATACCCAACTGGCGGGCCGCATGGTCCATCGCCAGCTCCAGGGCGATCGCCGTCGACTCCTTGCCGTAACCGCGGGCGGCATTCCAGGAGGGCTTGTTGGTATTGACCGCATGCACCTGCACGTCGATATCGCGAACCCGGTAGGGGCCGGGCATGGTCAGGCCCGTGAGAAAGGCCATGCCCCAGCCCGGACAGGCAGAGGGGGCCCCGAGGTTGGCATAGAAGCGATCGCGCAACCCGAGCATTCTCCCCTCGTCGTCGAAGGCCATTTCGAGGTAGTGCCGCTGCTCGCGCGCGCCGATCAGCAGGCACTCCTCACGGCTTTCGACCCACTTCACCGGGCGCCCGGTCAACTTTGCCATGAGGCACAACAGGGATTCTTCCGGGTGGCCATGCATCTTCATGCCAAACGCTCCACCGATGGTTGAAGCGATAATCCGAATCTTGTTTTCCGGCATGCGCAGGGTTTCAGCCAGAACCAATCGCAAGGGGTGGGGATTCTGGGAGGTCGCGTAGAGTGTGATGCTCTCGGTATCGTGCTCCCACACCGCGTTGTAGCAGCGGGTTTCCATCGGCTGGGTGGAGAACCGGTGAATACCGACCTCGGTGCTGACAACATGCGCCGCCGAGGCAAAGGCACTGTCGGTATCGCCAAACACGAATGGCACGTACATCAGGAGATTGTCGTCCCATTCCGGTACCACCCGCGGCGCATCCTCGGCGAGTGCCTGCTCGGCATCGGTCACCGCCTCCAGGGGCGTATAGTCCACCTGGATACGGGAGGCTGCATAGCGCGCGATATTCGCATCGTCCGCTACCACGATGGCGACGGGCTGGCCAAAGCACCAGGCCCGGTCTACCGCCATCGGGCGAATGTCCGCGGACTTACCACCGAATACAGCCGGGTCGAGATAGTCCGTAATGGGATTGGTGTACTCGGCCACCTCCCGCCCGCTCATCACAAGGCGGACACCCGCCACCTTTTTCGCGCCGGAAACATCGACGCTGTTGATCACAGCCGATGCGTGGGGGCTGCGCAGGATGTGGGCGTACAACTGTCCGGCGAAAGTGTAGTCGTTGGTGTATTTTGCTTTCCCCAACAACGGGGCCCGTCCTTCCTTGGTACGGACGAACTTGCCCACATACCCTTTGCTGTCTGCCTGACTGGTGCTCATACCGTAAAACCTCCTGCGCAAGCCGTACTGCTAGAACTGGTAACCCAGTTCGACACCGAAGGTTCTCCGGGCGCCGGGGGAAACAAAGGACCCGCCAAACTCCACGGCCGGGATCACTTCGGCGACGATATCTTCGTCGAGCACGTTGGTCCCGTAGGCGGTAATCCGCCAGGAATCGTGCGCAGCCAGCATGATGCGCAGATCGAGGGTGTCGTAGGCATCCCGCTCGGACTTGGAGTAATCCGCGAAGCCCAGGCCCGGATAGAAGAGATCGAATGACGTCCGTATCTCATTCTCCTGTACCGTGTGGAACCAGGTGGGGCCCGTTACACGCCAGTCAGCGCGCAGGGAGAGTTCCATGTCATCACCGAGGGGCAGGATGTATTGGGCGCCGACGTTGAACGTATAGTCCGCGGTATAGGGCGACTTGTTGCCCTCGGTTCCCGGGCGGGCGCTGTTATCGATAATTTCACTGTCGTTGACTGCCGCGCTGCCGAATACCGAGAAATTGTCGGTCAGTGCGGCATTGATGGTAGTTTCGACACCGTAGATTTCCACCTTGTCGATATTCGAAACCACTCTCAGCAAGCCGAATGAGCCGGTAAAGAACTCAAAGAACTGCATATCGTCGACTTCGGTGTAGTAGGCGGCGATATCCAGCGTCACCAGTCCATCCGCCAAGGTGCCCTTGGCGCCCAGCTCGAACGCACTGGAGGTTTCCTCACCGTACTCATCGGTGATGTCGAGCCCGGAGCCCAGGGGGATGTTGTAGTTCTCTTCCAGTATCTGGCGGCTACCCTGGTTGTTGAAGCCACCTGCCTTGAATCCTACCCCCCAGCTCGCATAGGTATTCCAGGTATCGCTGAGCATGTAATTCAGGCTTACCCTTGGCTGCCATTTGGAGTAGGTATTCCCGGCATCCGGTATGGTCCCCTCGGCTGGCAGACCGGGGTTGATGGGAGCTCCCGTGGCCGGGTCCAGTACGTTCGGCACGCGACTGCTCACCTCCCGCTCTTCGCGGTCGTAGCGAAGTGCGAAAGACAGATCCAGGCGCTCGGAGATGTCATAGTCCAGCGAGCCGAATACCGCATAGACGTCCGTGTCGAAACGGTCGGCGAACATCAGGGAGGTGGGGTTGATCGACTCCGGGGGGTTATAGGGCTGGAGAATCGCGCCCTGCCCCTGGTCCTCGGCAATGGAGACTGACGTTTCCCGTTCCAGGTTCAGATAATAGGCGCCAGCCGACCAGTTGAGGGGGCCGTCATAATCGGAGGCGATGCGTACTTCCGCACTGAGGTCCTCCTGAGCCCGGGCCTGGTACTGGGTGCCGTCACAAGTGGTCGGGCCAAAGGGACCATACACCGAACTGAAGGGGTCCGGCAGCAACACCTGTGGACTGGGCAGCAGATAACCGGAATTGAAAATCTCTACGGCTGTCTGCCGACAGGAGGGCTGCAATTCAAAGCGGTAAAATGAGGCCGCTGTACTGTCTGCGATCCAGGCCTGCTCGACGTCCGAGTACAAGCCCCAAGCGGTCACCGTGTAATCGTCCAGGTCCCAGGTGCCTTTCACGGAGAACTCTGTCGTCTCCTGGGTGTTTTCGGGTTTGATATTGCCGATGAAGTCGTAGTTGTGATCGTTGACGTCCTCGTCGAACAGAGGGTCACCGAGGGCCGCGGCAAAGCCGGGCAGGCTGAAGACAGGATTGAAGGTGAGCGCTGAACCCTCGTATTCCGAATACCGCGCTTTGACGTCAAGCTCGAGGGTATCGGTCGGCGTGAATACGAGACGGGCACCGAGGGTGTCATTGTCCCGCGCGTCCACCGTGTTCCCGCGAGCAGTCGGTACCGGGCTGCGATTGCGGTAGTAACCGTCAGATTCATAGTGATCGCCGTAGAGCACGAACCCGGCGTTGTCGCTCAGGGGGCCATCGATGACGGCGGTGACACCCAGGTGATTCTGCTGGCCGGCTTTTACCGCGACATCGCCAGAGAACTCTTCCCCGGGTTTCCTGGTGGTCAGGATGACCGCGCCAGCAGCTGCGTTGCGGCCGTAGTAGGCGCCCTGCGGCCCCTTCATCACCTCGGTTTGTACCAGGCTCCCGTGGATTTGGGCGATCTGTGCGGTATTGGTTTTCAGGATGCCATCGACCACCAGGGCCACATTGTTCTCGGCATCCCGGGCGCCATTGATACCGCGAATGTTGATCTGTGTGTCGCCCACTTCCGTCGAGTTGGTCACGATCGTAACGCCGGGTGTCAGACCGACAACACCCTCTACTGAAGTGACACCCGTGCGACGCAGCGCATCCTCCGTCAACACCGATACACTGGCAGGCACTTCCTGCAAGGTTTCTTCCACCCGGCGGGCAGAGACAATCACTTCCTCCAGGCCGCCGCGGCTTACGCCGGTCTGAGCCTGCGAAACCGAGGCATTTGAGAGCAGTGGAATGGCCGTGGCAACGGCGAGGCCGAGTACTGATGTCCGGTTATGTGTACGCATGGTTCTCCCCTACAGGCCAGAGCGGCCTCTTCCAAGTCGTTGTTGGTAAAGCCTGGTCTCTGCGCCTGTTGGCGGTCGCTTCGGACCAGATGGATGCGGGCACCCGGGATGGCTAAAAAACTTATCAGGCTCTACAGCGAGGTCAACTTATTTTAATCTAGCTATTTCTATGGCAATTATTTATGGTTATTGCATGTAATTTACATGCTTTATGCCCATTTATTAGCTGTACTGTTTGTCTTTGAAAATCCCTAACCTATTGAATTTAATGAAAATGACTAACGAAAACGAAAATTACATGTCCAGCTCGGAGCTGGCTGCTGAACTGACTCGTGTCGAACTCGCCATCATTCGCACCATCGAAGCATTCAGTCGTTGGAGCACGGTGTTACAGAAGTCGGCCTCCGGTTCTCCCCTGAGCTACCGGTCCGTTGCCCTGCTGCACTCGATCAGAATGTGCGGTGGCGCCCAGAATCTGTCCGAGTTGCTGATGTTCCTCAACCGCAATGATGTCTCCACGTTGCAGTACTCACTCAAGAAACTGGAGCAGGACGACCTGATCGAACGGGTCACGGGGAGTTCGAAGCGGGAAGCGGGCTATCGCCTCACCGACAAGGGCATGGAGGCCACCAGCGAATACGCCCGGTTGCGGGAAGAAATCCTGATCCGCTTGCTGGATGACCTGAAGGATTTCGACACGGCGTTAAAGCGTTCTGCGGGTACCATCGAGCGCATGACGGCGGTGTATGATCAGGCGACGCAAACGGTGATGAACCGGAAAATCAGTGCGCGCCAGTAATGACGCTTTCAAGATAAGGCGAGTGCAACGCGGCCGATGACAATGTCCTGCTAGTTCATTGGGCCGCAACGATGGCTGTGGCGGGCTCAATACCGGCGAAGATACTCGGTGTGATCCAACTCCCAATGCTGCGTGTCAGCGCCGGGTCACCCAGCAGTTGCAGGCGTTTGTCGGCCTGGGCCCTGCGGTAGCTGACGTCACCCATCCACAGTTCACACATGGCGCGCAATTCAACGTTGATGTAGACGTCCACTTCCTTGCCCGGGTCGTGTACACAGACATCGACGTCTTCCTCTTCCACCACCACCCACCAGCGCTGGAATTCCGTGACGTCGGTGAAATTGAAACAGATCACCGCCTGCCGCCCTGGCAACTTTTCCGGATCGATGCTGCGCTCCATGTAAAGCATCAGCAGTTCGATGTCGAAATCGTTTTCGACGAGGTTATTGCGGGCCCAGCGCATACCCCAGCTCCCCACCTGCTCCAGCACGGGGAGCAGTTCCTTGCAGGACTCCGTGGGGAAGTATTCGTAGCCTTTCTGGCCGGCGATTTTCCGCTTGGCCAGCAGGCCGTCCTGTTCCAGGCTGGCCAGTCGCCGGGTCAACAGTGAGGGGGAAATCGACGCCAGCCCGCGTTGCAATTCATTGAACCGCGTCCCCCCCATCAGCAGTTCGCGGATGATCAATAGCGTCCATTTTTCCCCAAGGATCTCCAGGGCCTTGGAGATCGGGCAAAACTGCCCGTAACCGCTTTCTGGCATGACTTCTCTTCTGGTAGTGGGTTACTTCATAAAGTGTAGTGCAACGCTGCAACTTGTGAAGTAGTTGCCAGGCGGCCTCCCGGGTACCTTGGATCACGTACAAGGCACACCGACGCGGAGGAATCAGTCATGTGCAGAAGCAATCGCAAACCCATCGACACCCGGGCGCTGCGCCATGCGCTGGGACACTTCCCCACCGGGGTTGCGGTGGTCACCACCGCTCCCGAAGGCTGTGCGCCCGCGGGGATGACGATCAACAGCTTTCACTCCATTTCACTGGAACCGGCTCTGGTGGGCTGGTGCATCGCCAGACAGGCGGGCAGCTATCGCACCTTCCAGCGCTGTGGCCAGTTCACCTTCTCGTTCCTCGACGAGAACCAGCGCTACGTGGCTGACCGCTTTGCCCGGCCCGGCGTAGACAGGTTCGCCGGACTGGATAGCAGTGGACCGGCCGGGCCGGTGATACCCGGCGCCTGCGCCTGGTTACGTTGCCGGCTCTATCGGCAGGTAGCCCTCGGGGACCACCTGCTGATCGTCGGCAAGGTCAGCGCCTTCGGGACATCTCCGGGGCATCCCCTGGTGTTTGCCGGGGGTAAATACGGCAGCGTGCAGCGCCCGGTCGAGCGTGAACTGCCACACCCGGCAGCATTGCTGGCGGCAGGTAAAGCAGACTTCACTACAATCAATCGCACCAGTGCTGGTGGCGGACTCTAACGAACGCGGGGCAGCGATTCTGCCCGGGAGATAAAAAATGAAAGCCAATGTACGTATCACAGACTGTATCGAAACCATCGGCCCGACTCTCGCCAGCAATGGCGAACAGGCGGACGCAACCGACACATTTTCCAGGGAGAACTACGACCTGCTGGCCGAGCACCGGGTGTTCTCTGCGCTGATACCTGAAGCGCATGGCGGCGGCGGAATGTCCTACGCCGATGTGGCGGAGTTGCTCCGCAAGGTGGCGGGTTACCATCCTTCTACCGCCCTCTCACTGTCCATGCACCAGCACGTGGTGGCTGCCAACGTCTACAAGGACCTGCATGGCCAGGGAGGCGGCCCCATGCTGCAGAAAGTGGCCGCCAACGAGCTGCGCCTGGTGAGCACCGGCGCCGGGGACTGGCTGGCCTCCAACGGGGAGATGGAGGCAGTGGAGGGAGGTTACCTGTACACCGCGACCAAGCACTTCGCCAGCGGCTCACCGGCCGCGAACCTGTTGGTCACCTCGGGCCCCTATGAGCACTCCGAGGAAGGCTGGCAGGTACTGCACTTCCCGCTGCCGCTGAACGCGGAAGGGGTTACCGTGCTCGACAACTGGGCCCCGATGGGCATGCGCGGCTCCGGCTCCAATAGCGTGAAGATCGAGAAGGTATTCATACCCGAAGCAAGCATTGTGGCACGTCGCCCCCGCGGTGATTTTCACGCCATGTACTGTGTAGTGCTGCCGGTCGCACTGCCGCTGATCATGTCGGTTTACCTGGGCGTAGCGGAGCAGGCCGCAGCCAGGGCACGCGCGCGCTGTGCTGCAAGCAACGACCCGGTGACGCCCTATATCGTGGGGGAAATGGAAACTGCACTCACCACCGCCCGCGTAATGGTGGACGACATGGTACGCATGGCCGACGGCTACACCTTTGCGGCGAACACCGACACCGTCAATGAAATGGTGAAGCGCAAAACCGTGGCTGCCGAGGCCTGCAAGGTGGTCTGCGCCAAGGCGGTGGAAGCCTGCGGCGTCCCCGGCTTCATGCGCGCCAACGGCATCGAGAGCCTGCTGCGCGACGTGATGGCCTCCCACTTTCACCCGCTGCAGGAGAAACGGCAGCACCTGTTCACCGGTTCGGTGGCGCTGGGCAAGGAACCGCCGGGGCAGGCGTTCTGAGTAATCCAGCCCTTTTTGTACCCATGGGCGCAGGAGAGGGGACCTCCTGTGCTCAGGGGGCAGCCGGGTGGTACTCACCGCAATAGCCTTTACAATAAACGCTTTTGCTCAACCCGCGCTGCCTATGAAAAAGTTGATCCTGTTCGGCCTGCTGACCATGGCCATGCTGTCCGCCTGTGACCGCTCCGACCATTCGGAGGCCTCTCCAGAGACGGCTGCCACCATCACAGCAACAGACGCCACGAATGCGAGTGAGGCCCCCGACGGGCCGCTCCCCGAAGGAGTTCACCCCACGGCCTACCGCCTGAACCTGTTCCTCGACCCGCGCCTCGATGACTTTTCCGGTGAGGTGGACATCGACCTGCAGCTTGATCGAGCAGTCGACCACATCTGGATCCACGGCAAGGACCTGCAGGTCAGCAAGGCCATCATTCAACCCGCCGGCGGCAAGACGGTAACCGCCAGCTACTCGCAAGTCCTCGACAGCGGCGTGGTGCGCGTTGATTTTGCCGAGACCCTGCCCCCCGGCACCGCAACCCTGCAGCTGGCCTACAGCGCCCGCTTCGACCGCAACCTGGCGGGCCTGTTCAAGGTAGAGGAGCAGGGAGAGTCCTACGCCCTCGCCAAGTCCGAATCGATCCAGGCGCGCAAGTACCTTCCCGGCTTCGACGAGCCGGGCTTCAAGGCGCCCTTCGATATCAGCCTGACCATTCCCGAGGACTACATCGCTATCAGCAACGAGCCGGTCGTTCACAGCTCACCCGCCGGAACTGGACTGAAAAAAGTAACTTTCGCCACCAGCCGCCCCACCCCCACTTACCTGCTGGCGCTGGCGGTGGGGCCCTTTGACGTGGTGGAACGTCCTGCGATTCCAGCCAGCGACTATCGCGAGCAGCCTGTGCCGCTGCGCGGGTTTGCGCGCAAGGGCCGCGGGGCGGACATGGCCTATATTCTCGACGCAACACCGCGCATGGTGGAAATCTTCGAGCAGGAGCTGCAGCGGCCCTACCCGTTCAGGAAGCTCGACATCATCGCCGCGCCCCAGTGGCCCAGCGGTGCCACGGAACTGTCCGCCGCCATCACCTATCGCGAGCAGCTGGTTCTGGTCGAGGGTGACGAACCAGCGCCGGGGGCCCGCCTGGCGCTGCTCGGTGTCCACGCCCACGAGATCGCCCACATGTGGTTCGGCAACCTCGTCACACCCCCTTGGTGGGACGACCTGTGGCTCAAGGAGGGCTTCGCCACCTGGGGAACACCCCTCGACCTGGCCATCCTCGAGCCGGACGGCGGCCACGAATTGAACGCTGCCATTCGCGCCCTCGGCGCGATGCAGCTGGACTCCCTGGCCAGCACTCGCGCGATTCGGGAGCCCATTGCCGGCAACGAGGATATTCGCAACGCCTACGACGCCATCACCTACGCCAAGAGCCTGGCGGTAATCCACATGGTCGACAGTTATTTTGGCCCGGAACGGTTCCGGCCGGCCCTGGGCCGCTATGTCGAAACTTTCGCTGACGGCGTCGCTGATTCGGACGACTTCTATCGCGTGATCGGGGAAGAGACGGATACCCCCGAATTGACTGACACCTTTCGCAGTTTCGTTGAGCAGAAAGGCGTTCCCCTGCTGAGCATCAACCTGCACTGCATCGCCGAAGCCGGCCCCCAGGTGGCGATCCGCCAGCAACGCTATCGCCCCATCGGCTCGGCGATCCAGGACAGTGGCCAGCAGTGGACCATCCCCCTGTGCCTGCGCAGCGACCAGGGCCGGCAGTGCCTTATGCTGACAGAATCAACACAAACCCTGCCGCTGGATGCCGAGAACTGCCCCCATTGGCTGTTGCCCAATGCCGAGGGCAGCGGTTACTACCGCTGGAACGTTGCCAGTGACCAATGGCAGGCCCTGCTGGATCAATTCGGGGGGCTATCCGCCCAGGAGCAGTTGTCGCTGGTGGACAGCGCGTTCGCCGCCTTTGACGCGGGACAGCTCGCGGCCAGCACGCTGCTCGAGGTGGTACGCGCTTCCTCTGGAGCCTCCCGACGCCAGGTGATCACTGCGCCTTTCAGGCCACTCGAGACCTATCGGCACCGCTTCCTGCAGGATGAGGCGCAGCCGGATTTCACCCGTTTACTGGCCTCGCTGTACCAACCGGTGCTTGAACGTACAGCCGACAGCGAGGAGCCAGAGCAGGCCTTGCTGCACAGTGAAGTGCTGGCCTTCATGGCGCGCACCGGTGTAGACACCCAGGCGCGCGAGAATCTGGCTAAACGTTCCATTGCCTTTACCGGCTTTGAGGGCGAGCGCGCCCCCGAAGCGCTGGACTCCGACCTTTACGACGCGGCGCTGGCCGTCGCCATACAGGATACGGGTACGGCTTTTCTGCCCCACCTGGTCAAGCTCAGGGGCGAGCTGGACGACCCCCGCTTCGACAGCGCCAGTGCCAACGCCATTGGCGCCGCCATTCACAGCGAACAGGCAGCAGAAGTGCAGCGACTGGCGCTGAGCGAGTCTGTAGGGCCACGTGAATCCTTCGGCCTGATCGCCACCGCGATGGCGGTACCGCAGCTGCAGGACCAACACTGGGAATGGCTCCAGAGCCATTTTGCCGAGGTGCTGGAGAAGATACCCGGCCAGTGGCGCCGCCGTACGCCCGCCCTTGCCCGGGCTTTCTGTAGTAGCGAGCGACTGGAGGAACTGCGCGCTCTGTACCGGCAACACGGTGCGCTGGCGCCCGGGCATGAGCGCAGCCTGGCGCAAACGGAGGAAACCATCGAGTTGTGTATCGCCCAGCGCGAGCGCGCTGGCGACTTCACTAAAGCGCTGGTGAACTGAGGGCGTGTAGGGGGGTCCAGGGGGGGTGTAGATAGCGCCGGGGCGCGCTGGTTGAGGCTCAGCCGTCCACCAGCGCCAGCTCGGACTCCAGCACCGCCTGGTAGCCGTCGGGCAACACATCGGCCCAGGCGTCCAGTCCAGCGCGAAGACCTTCCAGGGAGTCCGCCACCAGGTTGGCGTGCCCCAGCTTGCGCCCGGGGCGATAATCCTTGCCGTACCAGTGCACCACACCCGGATGCTGCAGCCAGGCGCTTTCGAAGGGTGTGCCGATAATATTCACCATGGCGGCACAGCCATGCACATTGACCGCGTGCAGCGGCACCCCCGCCAGGGCGTGTACGTGCAGGTCGAACTGGGACCAGTCGGCGCCTTCGTGGGTCCAGTGCCCGGAGTTGTGCACCCGCGGCGCGATCTCGTTGACCATCAACTGACCGTCCACTTCAAAGAACTCGACGGCCATGACCCCGGCGTAGTCGAGCTCTTCCATGATGCCCGCGAGCATCGCTTCCGCCGGCTTCTGCAGGGCAGCCGTAGCGTTGGCGGGTGCCAGGCTGAGGCGCAGAATGCCGTCCACGTGCCAGTTGCGGGTGAGCGGGTAAAAGAGGGTTTCGCCACTGATGCTGCGGGCGCCAACAATGGACAGTTCGCGACGGAAGGGAATCTTCTGCTCGATAATCGCCTTGCCCGCCAGTTCGGAGGCGGGAACGGAGGCAAGATCACCGCCCTCACCCACAATCCAGGTTCCGCGACCGTCGTAGCCGCCACTGCGAGCCTTGACCACCACACCGCCAAACTGCTCGACGGCAGCGTTCAGGTCTGCGGCCTTGTCGAGGGTCACCCAGGGTGCGGTGGGGATACCCAGCTTGTCGAGCATGCTCTTCTGGGTGAAGCGGTCCGGGATCACCGCCAGGGCACCCCGGGCCACGCAGCGATCGCTGTTGGCCAGGTCGGCCGAGAGGCCGCTGTCCGGAAAGGCTTCGCGCTCCACGGTAATCACCGGATAGCGTTCCAGGCACTCCTCCCAGCTGATCGGCACCGCCAGATCCGAAGTGCCCGGCAATAACAGGGCGCGTTCGGGGTCGTAGCGGTCCACCACCAGGCCCAGCCTGGCCGCGGCCTCGGCCATCATCAGCCCGAGTTGGCCGCCACCGAGCACGAGTACGCGATTCATCAGCCCTGTCCCAGCTCCGCGTTGGCCAGCACTTCCTCGGCACGGGAGGCTTTCCAGTCGGCAATTTTCGCGAGCTGGGCCGGGTCATCCACCGCCAGCATCTGGGTCGCCAGCAGGCCAGCGTTCCAGGCGCCTGCGGTGCCGATGGCCAGGGTGCCCACAGCCACGCCCTTGGGCATCTGCACGATGGACAACAGGCTGTCCCAGCCCGACAGGGTGCTGCTTTTCACCGGCACACCGAGCACCGGCAGCGGGGTCAGGGAGGCAATCATGCCCGGCAGGTGCGCCGCACCGCCGGCACCGGCAATGATGACCTTGTAGCCGTTGGCATGGGCACTCTTGGCGAAATCGACCATGCGCTGGGGAGTCCGGTGGGCGGACACCACCTCGGCCTTCCAGCCCACATTGAACTGGGTCAGGGCATCGCAGGCTTCCTTCATGGTCTCCCAGTCCGACTGGGACCCCATTACCACGGCAACCGGTGTGCTCATTTACTTCACTCCATTGCGCCCATCACGGGCGTTTGCGGGATTCCGGCAACAACGCCAGCCCCCCGATAAAAACGAGGCGCACACTTTACTAGCGCTGGCGCCGGAGGCAAGTCTGACGGCGAAAAAACCACCAAGGCATGTCGCTTTCTCCGACAGATGGCGATTTTAGCGTGAAATGGGCACGGATGCCTCTCGCCAGCGCTCAGGTGGGCAGATTGGCGCTCCCTTCCCGCTTTATCGACCTACTCACTCGCCAGCGGCCGGGCCGTACTCCCTGAACCAGTTCACTGCGCCCCTTTTCAGCCGGGTGGGGCGCAGGGTCAGGTCGTCCATCACTTCGCACTCCAGTTCCGGGTTGAGAGCAAGGGCCCGGGAAAAGTCCTCCACCGCGTCCTGCTGTTTGCGCCAGTAACCAAACTGGAAGGCGGCCGTGACCGGAATGCCCTGGGGCGTATCCAGCTGTACCAGGTAATAGGCGGCGCGGTTGCCCACCAGGCCGCTGTCGCTACCGGTATTGGGTTGCTTGACCTCCTCCAGCAGACGCACCTGCACGCGGTCTCCGGGCTGGTAGGCCAGCCGCAGCTCCGGGGTAGAAGACTGCTCGACCGGTTTCGAGAGCTTCAATTTGTAGGCAGTGCCCTGGGTGACCAGCAACACAGCGTTCATCACCAGTAGAAAGGCCAGCACCACAATAAACTCGACGAAGGAATCGAAAGGCGTGACTGTACGCTCCTGCCCGGCCATATAGTCCCGGGCGACGGTGTGCAGGATCACCACGCACATGGCGCCGGCGAAGTAGAAAAACAGCGAATAAAATACGCCCGTGACCACCCCGGCGCTGTCGGCCGCGGTGTACAGACGGGAGTCTTCGCCATTGACCAGAAACACCCGCCGGGTAAACAGGGTATCCAGTGCGGTGGGGTAACTGAAACGCAGGGTATGGCCGTCGGCTGGCGGCAGGGATTTGATTTCGCGCTCGGGATCGTCCACCGCAAAGTAGCGCTGGTAGCGATTCATCAGCTCATCACCGACGTAGACAAACGTCTTGGGAGTTCCCAGCAGCGTATCAAGGCACTTCTGGGTGGTGGATACCATCATCGTAAAGGTGGTCAGGAACATCAGGGCAAACACAAAACACAGCAGTTTGCCGCTCGGATGATGGCCCCAGGCCCAGCCCAGCAACTGAAAAATAGTGATATTGGTCAGCGCCAGGGACTTCTTGAAAAACACATAGCCCAGCCAGCTCAGACAGGTGAACGCCAGCAGGCTCGACAGGGCTTTGTACATGGGGCACCGTTACCGGCTCAGGTTTGACCCGAGTATCCTCAGAGCGGTGCGCTTTTTCAACGAGAAAGCGGACTTACCCCAAATTGGCGGTCAGTCCGTCAGCATGGCCCGGGTCAACAAGGGTGCGACCAGCCTCCGGTAGGCCAAAGCCAGCCCCGTGTACACCAGGATACACGCCCCCAGTGAAGCCAGGCCGGCCAGGGTCTGCCCCCACAGGCCCAGAGCCTCCCCCGTATGCAAAAAACGGATGAAGATACGCGCCTGCCGCCCGGGGGAGTTGTCTTCGAATCCACTCACAGCAACCATTTCACCGGAACTTCTGTCCAGGCTGAGGGTAGTCCGCTTCTGCGGCTGCCCGCCGGTTCCGGTATCGATTTCGAAATCGACGTTGTGGTCCCCGGGCGAGGGTAACTGCAGGGCGAGTGCGGTCCAGCCTGCATCGTGGCGCTCGGCAACCGCTTTCAGGGAGTCGAAATCCAGGGTCGTTGCAGGCGATACCACAGAGCCTGCCGCCGTAGCTTCAGCCTGTGGTGGCCCACCGCGAACCGGTGGCGATTCACCGAATGCGCTATAGACCAGATTGTTCGCCCATCCGTAAGAGAAAACCGCTCCGGTGGCGATCACCACCACCAGGGGTATCAGGCACCAGAAGCCAAGTACGTGATGCCAGTTGTAGTCCCGCGCTTTAGCGCCCGGGTAGTGGCGCCGGGGCAGCATGTTCATTTTGAGCAGGCGCCAGTTCCAGCGCCGGGGGAGCCACAGGTACAGGCCGGAAAGCGCAAGGAACAGGAACACCAGGTTGGCGGCACCCGTCACAGCACGTGCGGTATCCCGACTGGCCCCCTCCAGCGCAAACCACCGGTGGAGTACCGTCACCGTGTGGAAAAACTTCCTGGCACCGACCGCGCCCTCCAGCACCTCTCCGGAACGGGGGTCGAGCAACAGCGACTCGCGTCGCCCCAGCTTGACCGTGACCGGGTCCTCGGGAGAACGGCTGAATGACAGTGCAGTAGCCCGCCCTTCCGTCACCGCCCGCGCGCGCACGACCAGCTCTTCGGCACTCAGTAGCCGGCCGCCCTCACCTTCAATGCTGGTGCGATCGAGCCACGAGACGATCTGCCGCTCATAGGTGAGCAGTACCCCCGTCAGGGAGAGGCTGAGAACTACCAGGCCAGCGGTCACCCCCGCGATGAGGTGAGACCAGAAGATGATGCGTTTGAATTTCATGGGTCAGGAGACGTTCAGTTCGTGGATACAGCTGAAGATACCGGATTCCCCGACGGGACTGGTACGAGGTTTACAAAATATTACAGTGTGCGGAAATGACGCAGCCCCATGGAGCCCCCTCCGGCGTATACTGTCTGGGCAATCGGATACCCAGGACCACTACTACACGGACGGCCTGCGAGTTGTGCTGATTCTCAACGACACCCGACAACCCCTGGACGGGGTCGAATTACTGGACTGGGTAGACCCCGTACGGGAGCGTACCTCCGTTGAACTGATACCAGAGGCAACGGAAGCGCAGTGAGTATCCATTCCCGATTCACCAGACGATGGCTGCCGTTACTGGCCGTGCTTCTCACGGGGCTTGGCGGCTGTGCCTCTCCCGTCTCGATACCAACGGCAACGCCACCGCAGTATGCCTTGCCGCCTGTTGTCTCAGGTCCATTTTCCCGTATCGCCAACCAGGTGGCCTCTACCCACGGTGAACAATACTCCGGTTTTCTGCTGCTGGATGATAATCGCTCGGGCCTGGAGTGGCGCCTGCGGATGATCGACTCCGCCCGTCAGTCAATCGACCTGCAATACTACCTCTGGTACGGCGACGACAGCGGGCGGCTGATCGCCTACCGACTCATCGCCGCGGCAGACCGCGGCGTCCGGGTGAGGCTACTGGTCGACGACCTGAACACCCTGCTGGAAAACTCGGGCCGCGTTTCACAGCGTGATACCGTCGCCGCACGGCTGAATTCGCACCCCAATGTGGAGTTGCGGTTGTTCAATCCCTGGTCCCGGCGCGCAATCGGCGGCCGCGTGGGGGAATCACTGCTCGAAGCGGGTCGCGTCAACCAGCGCATGCACAACAAGGCCCTGATTGTGGACAACATGGCTGTCGTACTCGGTGGGCGCAATCTCGGCGATGAATACATGGGGCTCAACCCCCACTTCAACTTTCGTGATCTCGACGTTCTTGGGGTGGGACCGGTGGCGGCCCAGGCTTCCGGGGTATTCGATGAATTCTGGAATAGCGAGTGGGTCTTGCCCGCCAGTGCACTGGATATTCCCGTGACAGCAAACGATACCGCCGAGGCGAGGGCAAACATGCTGTCCGATCTGCGCCAGGCACAGGAGCTGAGCGAAATACCCATTGCGCCAGCCGATTGGTCGACCGAACTTGCTCAGCTCTCCAGCGACGTCCTGCCAGGGATAGCCCGGGTGACGTCCGACCGTCCGCGCGGGAAGACGCTGGAGCATGTGATGTTGGAAGAAACCCGCCGCGCAATCCGCACTGCGCGCACCGAACTGCGGGTCGTCAACGCCTATATTATCCCGAACGACCAGACCATCAAGACACTCCAGGGGCTCGACTCCCACGGAGTGAGCATCGACGTGCTAACCAATTCACTCGCGTCCCACGATGTGCCCGCCGTCAACAGTCATTACAAGCCCTGGCGCAAGCGTATGCTTGAAGCGGGAGTTAACCTGTACGAACTCCGACATGACGGCAGCACCCAACAGACAGTAGCCGATACACCCCCGGTCAGGAGCCGCTTCATGGGGCTGCACACCAAAGCCATGACGATCGATGACCGCACGGTCTATATCGGTTCCATGAATTACGACCCCCGCTCTGCCGTGATCAATTCCGAAATGGGGGTCTTCATCGACAGCCCCCCCCTTGCGGAAGTAGTCAACACCCTCATCGATCGCGACATACAGCCAGACAACAGCTGGGAAGTGAGCCTTGATGCCGAGGGCAAGCTAATCTGGAACAACAGCGTCGACAGCGTGACACGACAGCCAGCAAGAAGCGTCTGGCAGCGAATCCAGGACGTGTTTTTCATGTTGTTTCCAAAGGAGCTCTATTAGGTCATAAGACCGTTTCAGGGGGCCTGTCGCGATCCTGTCTCGCGGCCTGACGACACCTGCACCAGAACTCCTCTTGGAGAACCGAAAAACAGAGGCAACCCGGCGTTAAATTGATTCTGGACAATGCGGGGCTATAGTCGTTTAAGCAGGCTTGAACAGGGGACTATGGCCGGGCAACAGGGAACACAGACATGACCGAAGGGGCTCTAACTGATGGAAGATGGCTGACTCGAAGCCTGGCCCACGGCGCGCTGGTGTGCCTGCTTTGTAACACGGCCTACGTGTCGGCTGTGGAATCGTCGGACCCTACCCTGACAGAAGAAATCATAGAGGGTTGGGAAGCAGCCGAACCCGAAGCCGAGGCCGGCGAGGACGAAAACCAGGACGGCGAGGTCAACTGGGTCGATACCAGTCACGCCTATGCCACGGGGCGTGCGCAGGCCATGACCCGGTGGATGGACGACTATTTTGGCGATAAGGAGTACATACTGGAGGAAGCGGAATCCCAGTTGCGTCTCGAACTCATCGACACCTGGGACAGCGACGACGGCACGGATCTCAAGGTGCGCCTGCGAGGCAAGCTGCAGCTTCCCAAAATTTCCCGACGTCTCAACCTGCTGTTCAGTGGCGAGGATTCGGAACTGGATTCCAGCGAAGAGCGCCAGGTGAATGATGAAATCGGCTTGCAGTACGAACTGCTCGACCGGGCCCGATCCCGGTTTGATCTGACCCTGGGGTATTCTTCGGGTCACTTGCGCCCGGGCGTCAAATACCGCAACCAGGGTTCATTCTCGGACCGCCTGAGCTATCGGTTAGTCGAACGAATCCAGTATGAAGATGGGGAGAATTTTTTCTCCCAGACACAGTTTGACCTCAATCACGCAGTGGGAGAGAACAGTGTGGTGCGCTGGGGCTCACGCCTGCTCTACGGAGAGAAAACCGAGGGCGTGGAGTGGAGTACGGGGCTCAGCTTGCGCCAACGCTACCGCTTGGACCACCCCAGGCCCATCGCCACCAGTTACTTTGTGTCAGCCAATGGTGTTACTCGTCCCGAAGGCTTCAGCAAGAACTACCGTACCGGCGTACTTTGGCGAAGACAGGTCTATCGGGATTACCTGTTCCTGGAACTCGAACCTTCCTACAACTACCGCCGGCGCAACTATGACGATGAGCGTGACGGGGCATGGCGCATGATTGTTCGTGTTGAGATCGCGCTACAGCGCAATCTCGCACGTGTCGCGATCAGTAAGTCGGGAGAGGTTGAGGACGACTTGTAATCATGGACGCCACGACCGCGCTGCGCTTCCCGGCTTGCAATAGGCCGAGCCAAGCCCGTGGGCACTACTGATCATCCGCCGGATCCACGGTATCCTTCGCAGCATCCCAGGCCTTTTGGCTACCCTCCTTGGTCGCTTCCCAGGCCTCTTCACTCGTCTCCCTGGTGGCATCCCAGGCTTTTTCACTGCCCTCTTTGGTGGCTTCCCAGGCCTCACCTGTGGTTTCCTTGGTGGCA
This sequence comes from Parahaliea maris, assembly GCF_008064665.1. Lineage (GTDB taxonomy): Bacteria > Pseudomonadota > Gammaproteobacteria > Pseudomonadales > Halieaceae > Parahaliea > Parahaliea maris. The sequence continues at coordinate 59,214 of NZ_VRZA01000001.1, forward strand.
TCCCAGGCCTTGCCACTCCCCTCCTTGGTAGCGTCCCAGGCTTCACCCGTGGTTTCCTTGGTGGCGTCCCAGGCCTTGCCACTGCCCTCCCTGGTAGCGTCCCAAGCCTCACCTGTGGTTTCCTTGGTGGCGTCCCAGGCCTTGCCACTGCCCTCTTTGGTTGCCTCCCAGGCTTCACCTGAGGTCTCCTTGGTTGCTTCCCAGGCGTCTCCGGAAGCTTCCTTGGTCTTTTCCCAGGCTTCGCTGGAAGATGCCTTGGCCTTATCCCAGCTATCCTGATCTTCCTCTTGGGCAACCGCCATTACCGATGCACTTGCCACTAGCAGTGCCACTACACAGGCTCTCATCGCCATACTCCTTCACCAATAACGAGACGCATTACGGGCCACCGTTATGCAACTGGAAACCCGACCTTAACTGACTGTCCATGATAGATGGTTTGCAGCATTCTGTCGGCAAAAATACACCACCACAATGCAACCACCCAGTGCCGGCCGGCTGATTGCCCTTCGATAATTTGGCGTTAAGGATTCGCCGCTATTCTGGGCATGCCCAAACAACGTCCGATACCCGAACTACAGCAATCTGCGGCATCGCCCTTTGCATACCCAACACAATTTTGCCTGCCCATACGCCCTTTCACCGACAGATAAGGAAGCCTCCCCTGAACCGGATTTCGCAACCTATTTTCGCACTGCTTTTCATTGCCACCCTCATCCGAATGCTGGCCATGCTCCTGATACCCCTGGTAGAAACGACTGAACCACGCTACGCGGAAATCGCCCGTATCATGGCCGAAACCGGTGACTGGATAACGCCCTGGTTCGACTATGGGACACCGTTCTGGGGCAAACCGCCTCTCTCTTTCTGGTCCCAGGCTGCGGCCATCAAAGCACTGGGCGCAAGTGAATTTGCCGTGCGCCTGCCGTCACTGCTGGCAACCCTGGCAATCTGCGCGTTCATCTTTCGCATCGGCATACTTCTGGCCGGACGAACTGCTGCCTGGTTCGCTGTACTGATCTACTTCACCTCCGCTTCCGGCTACCTGCTTTCCGGAGCGGTGCTTACCGACCCCTTCCTGACCCTTGCTACCACCCTGGCCCTACTCTCGATTATCAAAATGTACCGCGACCCGGAATGTGCTGCTGTCTGGCGTTATACGCTCTTTCTGGCATTGGGTATTGGCCTGCTGGCCAAAGGTCCCATCGCCGTGGTTCTGGTGGGTGGCCCCCTCGGCCTGTGGCTTGTACTGGACTGGAGAGCGGGATTCAGGGTCATCCCCTGGCTTACGGGTGTAGCGCTGATGTTACTGATTGCCCTGCCCTGGTACATCGCGGCAGAGCTTAAAACATCGGGCTTTCTTGACTATTTCATCGTAGGCGAGCACTTCAAGCGATTCCTCGACCCGGGCTGGAATGGAGATCTTTACGGCAGCGCCCATCGCTACGCGCGCGGTACGATATGGTGGTTTGCAACGTGGGCCACGCTACCCTGGGGATTCATCGCCCTTGCACTGTTCTTCAAAAGGCTTCTGCGCAGCAATTCGGCGAATATATCTCGCCAGTCCAATCGCAGCGGAGAGACTGTACTCCTGCTGCTATGGACGCTGTGGCCACTGGTATTTTTCACCTTCGCTGGCAATGTCCTGTGGACCTACGTACAGCCCGCCTTACCGCCCTTCGCGATATTGCTCGCCAGTGTAATCACCCGACTGAGCCCAGGCAGAGTCACCGGACTGGCTTACGCCGCACTCGTATTGCCCATCGGCACGCTGGTCCTGACACTGGCTTCCGGGAACGCCAACTGGGGAAACGACCTGAAGACCGAGAAGTCGCTGGTGGAATATGTCGCCAGTCATGCACCTCACTCCCACCGCCCTCCAGCGCTTTACTACCTTGGCGACCTGCCTTTTTCCGCACGTTTTTACTCCCACGGCCACGCCCGGCATATCGACGGGAAGCAGATCAGCGCAGTAATAGAGGAATCGCGGAATTTACCCTCCTATGTTGCGATACCCAATCGCGAACTCGCCAGGCCAGGCATGATCTCAACGCTCAACCTGTCAGAGCCTGTATTCCAGAATGGTCGATATTCGCTATTTGAGTTCGACCGCATCGATCAGAAAATTGCCTGGAACGGGGGTGCATCATCGGCCAACGAAAGTCATGAATCACCGAGGCAGGTCTCTTCATCGACCCGCCCGCCGAAATCTCCGGGTTTGCGATCGGGCGGAAAATGGCTACCGTCGATGGTTGGCCTTCTCCCCTTACTGCATACCCAAGGGCCGTAGCAAATCAAGTTCCGGCTGGTAGACAGCCGTCTGGATCTCCAGCAGGCCAAGCACTGTGTGGAAGTAGTTGTCGTGGGAAACTTCGCGCGAGGTGTTTGCCTTTACGATGTCTCGATCCGCCTCGAAACGGTTACCCAACCAAAGTGCTGAAGCAATGTGACGCTGGCTGTCCGGCGCCAGATAATACGGCAGGCCGTGCAGGTAGATTCCCCGCTCTCCCAGAGACTCGCCGTGATCACTGACATAGAGCAGGGCCGTTTCAAAGCGGTCGTCGTAGCCCTTCAGGAACTCGATAGCCTTGCCGAGAAAGTAGTCCGTGTAGCGCACGGCATTGTCGTAAGCATTGACGATTTCCTGATCGCTACAGGTTTCAAGGCGATTGGAATGGCAATAGGGCTCAAATACAGCGAACTCTTCGGGAAAGCGCTTGAAGTACGCTGGCCCGTGATTTCCCATCTGGTGCAGAACGATGACAACGTCACCCTCGGGGTGTTCGACAATAAAGTCGTCGAGGCCGGACAGCATGCCAACGTCGCGGCACTCGGTATCGCAGGTCGGATTGTTGGCATCGCTGCGAAAATTCTGAAAAGCAACCCGCGTTGCCACCCCCTTTGAGTCGGAGTTATTGTCCCGCCACAATACATTCACGCCGGCGTGACGCAATACATCGAGCAGGTTTTCCTGATCCTTCGCCTCATCAATATCGAACGAACTACGACCCGCCAAAGAGAACATACAGGGCACTGAATAAGCGGTGGCGGTGCCGCAGGAAAACGCCCTCGGGAAACTGAAGACTGCCTCCCGCTCAAGGTAGGGGGTGGTATTACGGGAATAGCCATTCAGGCCAAAATGATCCGATCGCAGGGCCTCACCCACTACCAGAATGACGAGTTCCCGATCCTGGTCAGTCTCGGGGAGGTGAGCATCCTTCCCTACAATCTGTAGCGTGTGGTCGCCGTCACTGGCCAACCATCCTCCCACGACACGGGAGACGGAGTACACCGGAGTGAGCGGGTTGGTGTAATAACGTAACGCCTTGTGTTCGCGAAAGAAGCTGGAATAGTAAGCGGTAAATGGCTCAATACTTGCCAGGGCCAACAGGATAGAGAAGCAGGCCAGCTTGACTCGCTGCCAGTGCTCCCGTGCGAATGAAGGATAGGAAATACGCGCACTCAGGACCAGCGCAGCGGGCAGCACCCCCAGCAGGATTACCTGCAGCAGCAGGGCCGGGGTGAGAAGATCGGAAACCTCGACGCCGTCCGTCTCCCGGATATTGGACAGCATGGTGGTATCGACAATGATGTTGTAGCGGTACATGAAGTAATTGCCGCACGCAGCCACCAGCAGGAACGCGACCAGCACCGGTTTGGTCAGGTAGCGGACGCAGACCAGCGACAGGAGCAGGACCGTCACTGCAAACAACAACGATCCCAGCGACACCAGGAAGACGAGCCCGCCCGGTTCATGACCGAACACCGCGTAGCTATTACGAAAGAAGGCCCAGTTCAGAGCGAGGGTAAAGTAAGCCGATACAGTGAGGATGAGCGGCGCTATGCCAACCGTGGTTCGAGGCAGGTAGATTTTCATACGCTGCACTCTAAGCGGATTGACTTAAGGATTACTTAACGACTCATGATTTCGGATTCGGGAACGCAGGCTTGCCATTCCGTCATGGGCAAAACGATATCATCTGGCGAATCTGCACTCCATGAACGTACTGTAATAGAGCGCGATGAAATCTTCATCGCTGCGTGAGATTTGCGTGACATCTGGAGCCTAGTCTCCTTACCGGGTAACACCCCACATCAACCCGAAGGAGAGCGCACATGAAACGGATCAATCGCAAGATCGCAGCGGCGGTCGCGGCCACCGCCCTGGTTCCCACCCTGCTCGCGGCGCCAGCCATGGCCAAGGGCCGCGGCAACAACGACGGCCTCGGCATCATTTACGTCGAAAGCCAGGGACTGTACTACGAGACCTTTGCCACCACCGTATTACCCGGCGTCGGCCGCTTCCAGCCCCTGGACCCGACCGGGGCCCCGGGGGGCGGTCCCAGCACCCCCTACGGCCCCGGTGACAAGGACTATGTTGGCGGCCGCTGGTGGGTGGACACCAACAACGATGGCGAAATGGACGCCGGCGACATGTACTTCTCCTGCCCGTTGTTGGGACCGGGTCGGGCGACGCCGTAACGCGGTCGGGATGCACGACTTTCCCGGCAGCCCGACCGCTGCCGGGATACTTTCGTGACATTTGCCCTCTAACATGGATCGAGAGGGAGGCAATCACTGTGAAAGAACGTCATCTACTGGTCATCGAGGACGAGCACGATATTGCCGAGCTTATTGCCCTGCACCTGCGGGACGAGGGCTTTCGGGTAACGGTTGCCGAGGATGGCCACACCGGTATGCGCGAGGCTTTCGCTCGCCCGTGGGACCTCGTCCTACTGGACTTGCGCCTGCCCGGGACGGATGGCCTCAGTATTTGCCGGGCTCTGCGCGCAGAACAGAACTACGTACCCATTCTCATGCTGACATCCAAGTCCTCGGAACTGGACAGGGTCCTCGGGCTGGAGCTGGGTGCCGACGACTACGTCACCAAGCCCTTCAGCGTGTCGGAGTTGGTTGCCCGGGTAAAATCCCTGTTCAGGCGAGTCGACGCGATCAGCCGCTCGCCAGCCGCGGGCGCTGAGTCCCTGTCTGTCGGCGCGCTGGCCATTGACGCGGCGACCCGCGAAGTCCGGGTGGACGACGCACCCGTGGAGCTGACCGCCAGGGAGTTTGACCTGCTGCTGCACTTCGCCCGCCACCCCGGCAGGGTGTTCAGCCGGGCGCAACTGCTGGACTCCGTCTGGGGTTTCGGACACGAGGGCTACGAGCACACGGTCAATTCCCATATCAACCGCCTGCGGGGCAAAATCGAACCGGATCATGAACAGCCGCAGTACATCGTCACCGTATGGGGTGTCGGCTACAAGATGCCTGCGCCCGAACCGAGGGCCGTCCCGTGAACTCACTTTTTACCCGGTTGTCCCTGGCCCTGCTCCTGATCATGCTCACCGTCGGTGGCGGGTTCTACGCCTTTGAGCAATGGAGTTCGCGCCGCTATCACGAGGAAGTGACCCAACGCCTCAACGGCGCGATAGCGATGTATGTCACCGAGCAAACGACGCTGATCCGGGACGGGGCGGTCAACCGAACCGAGCTGGAGCGGCTGGCAGAGCGGGCCATGATCATCAACCCCTCGGTAGAGGTCTATCTGCTGGATCGCCGCGGCCACATTCTCGGCCATGCTCTGCCCCCGGAATCAGTCCAGGCCGAGACGGTCGACCTGGGCCCGGTAAAGCGCCTGATTGACGGGCGCGCCCAGCCCCCCGTCTACGGCACCGACCCCCGCAGTCCGGGGCTGGAAAAAGTATTCTCGGCCTCGCCTGTTATGGATGGCGACCAGCTGGAGGGTTACCTCTACGTGGTCCTGGGAGGCCGCAAGTACGACGAACTGGCGGGTGAGGTCAGGACAACCTACACCCGCCAGAGCAGCGCGCTAGCCATCGGTGCGCTGGTGGTCGGTGGCTTTGCGGCCGGCTTGCTGGTGTTTGCCCTGCTGACCCGGCGCCTGACCCAACTCACCCGGGATGTGGAATCCTTCACCCTGACCGGGCCGGATAGTGATGACCAGACCGCGCTGGCACAGCTGCAGGCTCGACAACCGGACAACGGCCAGGGGGACGAAATCGGCAAGCTACAGGCTGCCTTTGCCGCCATGGCCACCCAACTGCGCGAGCAATTCGTCGCGCTACAGGAAAACGATCGCCTGCGGCGGGAACTGGTCAGCAACGTCTCCCACGACCTGCGCACACCGCTGGCGACCATGCACGGCTACGTCGAAACCCTGCTGCTCAAGAACCATGAACTGGACGAAGCCGAGCGGGAGCGCTACCTGCTTGTCACCCGCAAACATACCAAGCGCCTGGCCGACCTGATCGGCGACCTGTTTCAGTTATCGAAACTCGACGCGGGCAGCGCGCCACTGGCGCTGGAAACCTTCTCCCTGTCGGAGCTGCTGAACGATGTGGTGCAGGACTTCGAGCTGGAGGCACGCCAGCGAGGGATTACCCTTCGCCTCGGCCACGAGCCCGATCGCGCCCTGGTCCACGCGGATATCGGGCTCGTGCAACGAGTGCTGGAAAACCTGATTCACAACGCACTGGATTACACCACCCGGGGCGGCACCATTACCCTGGAGGTCGAAACCGAGCCGGAAAAGGTCGCCGTCTCGGTGGCAGATACCGGCTGCGGTATCCCCGCGGAGCAGATCGATAACATCTTTGAGCGCTATTTCCGCAGCGATCACGGCCCGATCGAGCGCGATCAGTCGAGCGGACTTGGCCTGTCCATCGTCAAGCGTATTCTCGACCTGCACGGCAGCCGGATTACCGTGGCCAGCGCCACGAACAAGGGAACCCGCTTCGAGTTCAGCCTTCCGGTACCCGCCGCGGCCTGAAGGCCGTTGCCCACCCTGGCGGGTCAGTAACGCAATACAAACACGGTTTCCAACACCGGTTCTCCCTGGTGGGTACAGGTGACTCTTCGCTCCTTGATAGTCCCTCTCCGGCCACCGGAGGCCAGTTGGTACATCTGTACTACCAGGCGGCCACTGGCTCTGGGCAGCTCTACCGAAGTCGGGATGGGTGGCGGCACACCGTCGGCCCCGGTACCCACCCGCCGCGATTCGTCCGGGTTACCGTCTTCATCCAGGGGCGTGATAGTCACTTGCAGATCTTCCGGCGAGTCCGCGCTGGCGATGACCTTGCTGAAAGCACCCAGTAACTGGCCGAGGCCGTCTTCCGGGTCAGGTCCCCCGGAAGCTGCATCCTTCTCCGCGATCGCGTCGCCGCCCAGCTTGATCAGGTCGCCGACGAAATCGTCCTCGTTACTGCGAGTGGAAGTCCGGCATTCCAGGGCGGCCACGGGGTTCGCATTCCGGTACTCGAATTCGAGTCCGAAGCGCGTACAGGGGCCGTTCGGACAGCGGCTGTCGCCTCCCACCTTGATATTCAGCGACTGCTCACACACCCGCTCTTCCGCGTCGCAAAGGGGACCGGCTCGCAAGCCACTGATTTGCATGGCCCCGGTACTCGCCGCCGGATAGGAATCGAATATCGCATCGACAGCGCGCCCATCGTTCGGCCCCACACAAGGGCCATCCGCGCCGCATTGGCGAATCGCTCCAGGGGGGCAGCGGTAGAGCGGCTCGGGCGCTTCCGGGGCATACCGCGTGTACTCAAAGGTGATCTCACCGTCGTAGGGCCCTTTGCCCAGCAGCCATGGGGTCGATTTATCAAAGCCGTAGCGCTCCACCACCATCGCGTTACACTCCGACTGGCAGTCCCTGTCCTCCGGGCTGTTGCGCAGGCAGGCATCGAGACAGTCGTCGTGGTCCCGGCAACCCTGGTGGGTACCACAAATGAAGGCATTCACGCGCCGCAACTTCGTGTCGCCAAGGCACTCAAAGCGCACTTCGGAGCGGCAGGTTTTCGGGCAGCCTCCACCACAGGCACCGCGACACTGGTTGGCGCCCAAGCCCACGTCCGGGCCAAACACATTGCGCACCGTATCGCCCGCGCCGGCCGAAGCCAGGACACTGCCCGGCAGCAGGGACAGGGCGGCAATGGCAACGAAGCACGTCGCGGCAAGTAGTTTACCCATCACCAGCACTCCCGTTCAGGCAGGGAAAGTGACAAGTATAGACAACCGGCCAGCGGGAGGCGGCGAGCGATTCCACGCCGCTACCCTGGCAGGCAACGGGGTCGAGCGCGGGTAGCGGTAGGCCGCCCCCGGCAAATTCCCTTCACATTGTGTTTCCTGGTCTATGCTTGGGAGAAACAAGGGCAGAAACCCCGTGGCAAGGAGTAATAATAATGACGCTCTATCAACGGACTGTATCAGTTGTATTTCTTCTGGCGCTGGGCAGCAGCCCCACCTTTGGCGATGAGTATTTGCGGGGCCAGGACTTCACCGAAAACATCAAATCCGGCGGCGAGGGGCCAAGGATGATGGTGCTGCCACAGGGCAATTTTGTCCTCGGCGGCGGCAGGGCAGGCCCTGACGGGGCGGGCGTAGTGACCATCGATTACCCCCTCGCCATGAGCGTCACCGAGATTACCCGCGGCCAGTACCGACAGTTCCTCACCGCGTCGCGCTCGGGCGCCCTCAAGTCGTTCCCCGAGGGCGGTGACGACCTTCCGGTCACCGGGGTCAACTGGGACGACGCCGACGCCTACGCGACCTGGCTCAGCCGGGAAACCGGCCACTACTACCGGCTGCCGAGCTCATCGGAGTGGGAATACGCGGCCCGGGCGGGCTCGTCAAAACTGTACAGCTGGGGTGATGACGCTGGCGAGAAGCGCGCCAACTGCATGGACTGCGGAGTGACCTATGAGGGCGAGGTAGCGCCGGTAGCCAGCTTCAAGGCCAATGACTGGGGCCTCTACGACATGCACGGCAATGTGTGGGAGTGGACCAAGGACTGTATCGACGCCAACAGCGCGCCTCCAGCCAATGGCATGCCCCAGTTGTTCGGCGATTGCGACCTGCGCGAGCTACGCGGCGGTTCCGCGCAGTCTGACGCCTGGTCTATCCGCGCCGCGGCCCGGGCCTCGGCCCTGCGCAAGACCCACCTGGGAGACGTTGGTTTTCGGGTTGCGAGGGAGATTCGCGAGTAGGAAATTCCGGGGTGAAGAGGCGCTGGGACCGTCCGCTCAGGCGGAGTCTCCGCTCTTCCTGGGGGGCTTTACCAACAGGCGATAAATATGATTCTGCTTGTAGGCGTCCTCCGGGATGACCTCCTCAATTGCGGAGTTTTCCGGAATCACACTTGGCGACAGGGCAACGGGATGTCCGCTGTCCTCCTGTGATTCGCTGCCCTCACGTTCCAACGCCAGTCCCATGTCTGCAACCTCTGCCAATCGGTTTCGTACCGCATCGCGTTAATTCAGGAAAATTATCCACGCTCGACAAGGGCAATGACCAGCCCGAGGTAGTGACGGGCTTCTCATTTCTGGCCCTGCAGCGGTCTTAATTCGACTTTTTTACCCCCAATGCGCTGTGGACGACCTAATCCTCGATGATCTCGTGCCGCACCCTCACCGCCACGCTGCGGGGCTTCACCGTGACACCACGGGCCAGCAGGTGTGCCCTGACAAACGCTGCGCCGTAGAGCAGGATCAGCGAGGAATAGTTGACCCACAACAGCAACAGCACGAGGGAACCCGCCGCGCCATAGGTCGATGCGGTGGCGGAATAGGACAGGTAGAGCGCGATCAGGTAGCGCCCCAACGTGAACAGCACCGCCGTGAGTACGGAGCCCACCGCAACATCCCGCCAGCCCAGCTCGACATCCGGCAACACCTTGAAAATGGTGGCAAACAGCAGCGAGACCACCAGCAGCGACAGCAGTAGATCGACCGCACTGAACGCCACGTCGTACCAGGGCAGCCAGCCCTGCACATGCTGTAACAGGATTCTGAGCCCGACGCCAAGGGACAACGACACCAGCATCACAAAGCCCACCGCCAGGACTATGGTGAGGGAAGTCAGGCGTTTGCGCAGCAGCAGGAAAATGCTGTTGCGCGACGGCTTGGGTATCACCGCCCAGATTGCGTTGAGGGAGTTCTGCATCTGGCCGAAAACCGTAGTAGCACCGATCAACATGGCCAGCAGGCCACCGATGGTCGGCAGCAGGCCTCCCTCCTTGAAGGAGGAGGCTGAGACCGCATTCTGGACGGCCTCGGCGGCATCGGCACCGATCGTTTCCTGCAGTTGCGCCGCGATCTGCCCCTCGGCGGCTTCCTGGCCGTAAAAGACACCGATCACACTGACAATCACAATCATCACCGGGGCGATGGAAAACAGGGTGAAAAAGGCCAGCGAGCCCGCGTTGGCGAAGGCGTTGCTCTTCAGCCAGATATCCGCCGCCTGGCGAAAAATACCGAGCCAGTAGCGGGCATGGTCGATCAATTTGACGGGCATTGCTTCCTCCGTGTCACGAGCCAATTGTACGACATCACAGAGGCAGGTCGATGTCACCCCATTGGATCGCCTGTAACAAAGTTGCATCCGTCAGCTATCAGGCTCAAGGCCCATGACCCCGAATTGCAGTTTCAGGCATGGCTGATACCCTGAAGGGTAAAGCCGAGACGAGGGTAACCTATGGCACACTCTATGCAAGGCTTCGACAGAGCCGAACCCTCCACAGGCGAAAGCCTGCCCATCACGGTGAGCCTCAGCACGAGTCGCGGTAAAGCACTCACCGGGATCATCGGCGCAGTGATGATTGCCGGGGCCAGCGTGTACTTCTTTACCGCAGAAGAAATGGCCACGGTCTTTGACCGCCAGCCCCAATACCGCCTGCTTGCGTTCGCCATCCTCGGTATTTTCCTCCTGCGCTTCGTCTGGTGGGGCACGCGATCCTTTGGCCGCTCTGCCGAGGCAACGATCGATGAGGACACCATCCACTATTGTGAAGGGCGTAAGCGCTGGTCCGAACCGCTGGCCAACTATGAGGCCATCCGTTGGCGCCAGGAGCATCTGATCAATCAAAGCGAGAATACCCAGAGCTCCAGTGCAACCACTTACCAGATCATCGAAGCCGAGCACCGGGATCCCGCGCGCTCACTCCTGATCTTTCGCGACATCAGCCCCGAACCCAATACGCGCGCCACCTTTGAGCGTTTGGCCAGGGCCACAGGACTGCCAGCCGTCGACGCCCGCAAAGTGACGGAGGTGGTACGCGAAGCGGGGGACCTCGACAAATCGATCAAGGAATTGGCCGCCGAAGGTAAAATCGACACGGCCTGGGACAATGAGGCCCGCCCCGCGCGCTTTGGCCTCAGCCGCGAGGGTGAGGGCGACGCCCAGGTCATGACCCTGACGCTGCCGCCGCCGATACCACTGTTGGCGTGGCGTCTGATGCAGGCAGTTTGTGCAGCCCTTGTTATCGTTGGACTGGTGCAGTTCAGCATCCTGCTGATCATCTGTAGCGCTCTGCCGATCTGGGGACTGGAGTACGCTCGCAAACGTGACCTCGAACATCCCCGCACCCTCCGCATTACCCGATCGGAGCTGACCTATAGCGAACCCGCGCGCACATCCGGCGGCTTTACCATGAAACTCCCGGATATCGAGGAGCTCCAGGTCATGCGCGTGGCCATCGGCAAGGCGGAGGGGAACAGGGCTTTTGTCGATTTCATCAATCGGACCTTTTCCTCGAGGCAGCTGGTGCTGGTTACGGACCAGGAGGAGCAGTCCATCTCCGGGCTGCAAGCGGATGAGCTGCGCTGGCTGGAAAAATTTCTTCGCGCCGCGGTCGCCAACGCGTGAGCATTCAGGGCAGAACGCCCGAATGATTCGCCTCTACAGGCGTACAGGGAATTGGTTAAACTGGACCGGGACCTGAAACAGACAGAGTGAGGGATTTCACCATCAAGAACGTACTCCAACCCACCGGCGACCAGGTGCGCGCATTCCGTGACCGGGCGACCGGCGAACCCATTGCCATGCTCAACCTGCTCAAGTTCAGGGAGAAGGCCGCCTACGACGACGGACGCCCCTGCGACCTGAGCGGCAGGGAGGCCTACCAGCTGTACGCCCGTTCATTCCGCGAAATCATGGAGCCACGGGGAGTACGGATTCTCTACGCAGGAGCAGTGCACGGCCTGCTGATCGGAGACGGGGAAGACCTCTGGGACGAAGTGGCGATCATTCAATACCCCAGCACCCAGGTCATGCTCGACATGCTACGGGACACCACCTACCAGGCGGCGCAGCAGCACCGCGCTGCCGGCCTGGAAGGGCAGCTACTCATTGAGTGCGGGAGCGGCGCAGCCTTTTAACCGTGGAGCCACAGGACTACCAGCCGTCGATGCCCGCAGGATATCGATTGGCCGGTATCAGCAGCCGATAATGCCGGCCTCACCATCGGCAGTGCCAATGGGAGTCGCATCGGAATCTTTTGCAATATCAAACAAGCAGGATGCCGAGGTCCCATTCAATTGGGGACCGGCCATGCCCGGACTGTTGGTATAACCCCAGCTGTTGACGGACATCACCGGTCCAGTGCCCAGTGATTCGTCCTCGGAATCCGCCGGTTGTACCCAGGGACCGCCGGAGGCGCCACCGCTCAAGCCACAATTGGGCAGCCACCAGTCATTGTACGAGCCCTCTGTCGTCACGGCTTCAGCGCAGTACATGAAGTTCGGGTCTTCGCTGTAGGAGTAACCGAGTGCGTAGGTGTACTCGTCAAGCACGGGCGCAGCGAAGCTTATATCCATTGGCGTCGCCGCGACATCGAGCACACTGGAAGAGGGATACAGGCCGGCAGTGTGGGCCGCGGTGTCCGAATCGTCGACAACATAGAAGGCGTAGTCCCAGGGGATGTTGTCGGGGAACGTCGCGGTGGTCCAATCCACATCGACCACACCGAAGGCAGGCGCCCAGCAACCGATGGGGTCGTTCCCGCACTGCGTGTCAGTGCCGCTGCCATCGGTACCGGCCTGGTTAGGGATGAACAGCACATTGCGCGCGAACAGTTTGGCGACATCGTCATAGACGCAGTGTGCGGCCGTCAGGATGACGGAGCGACCGCTGACGCCGTCGTTCACGACTGTCCCGGAACACACATAGCTAAGCCAGGTAATGGATTCCGTGCGCCCCCGGCGCTGGATTTCGGGCATCTGGAAATAGATACGCCCCGCCGCGTCCTGCACTTCCCCACCGCCGGCCCAGGAAGAATTAATAATGATATCACCGGACGGGGGTGGCGCTGTGCCGCCGGTATCGACAGTAAACGATACGGGGGCCGTCAGGGTCGTGTTCCCCCCCTTGCCGGCACCGTCAGTGGCCTGTACCTGCCAGGACCAGTCTCCATCGCTGAAACCCGACAATCCGAGGGAATACACGTCGCCGCTGGCGCTGGGGGAAAAACTCTGGGATTGTCCACTCGGCAGATTGATGACAAAGGACACGGTTTTGATGCCACTGGCATCCGTCACTGTCGCTGAGAATGTCGCCTGCGAACCGATAGTGGCCCCGCTGGCTGGCGACATGTCAGAGACACTCGGCGGTACTGCGTCATCACCCGGGGGCTTGCCCTTGGCCGGGGCCGGCGCTGCGGCCACCTCATGTCCGTAGGGTCGCAGCCGGCCATTTGCCCCCTTGAGGTAGGCAAGGCCGCGAGGATCAAGCACCAGGTCCCTCGGTTGCGCCGCCTTCCGGCGCTCTGATGTCCAGAAATCGAAGACTGGAGAGTGCTCAGCCGCGCGCCCCTGAGCAGACGTTTGCTCTACCGGTAGCAAAGTCAGCGCGCCCGCTGCGGCAGTGAGCATTAGCACTGGGAGATGATAGTGGCTGGCCATATCCGGTTCCTCGATCCACTCACCGCTGCGGGCGGTGATTTCATGGGTTCACCGATGAGGTTAGGAGAAGAACAGGTTGACGTCACTCATTAATCGGGGAAAACCAGGAAACGCAAAGTGACCCGGACGCCGGCCAGCTGATTTCCTGTTGCCCGGCAGCAAACTATCCACTAGCTCCGCAGACGGGTTACCCACTCAGTTTCCGGGTGCACCCGCTTCATCTTCGGCACCTCCACAATGTCATCGGAAGTGTTCCCGATCCGAATGGTCGCCCTGTCATTAACCTCATAAGATCGCTTGTTTTCGCAGGTTCCCGCCAGAACGGCTCAGGCTTCGTCGATTACCCGCATGACGTCAAGATTGGCGTTCGGCGGCATATCGATTTCGACAACGGGATCATCGACATCGTCAAACTCGAGCCGCAACGCCCGACTCATAATCGCATGCATCATGTAGGTACAGGTAATGTAGGTGAACTCCAGGATCTCTTCGTCGGAGAAGTGCTTCTTCATCGCATCGAATACGCCTTCGGGTACACGACCGAGTTGCAGAACCAGTGCATCGGTATAAGCCAGCAGCGACCGTTCTGCAGCGTCAAAGCAGTCTGATACTTCCCAATGCGCGATTGCGGAAATTTTTTCCTCCGAAAACCCCCAATGGCGGCAGGCCTTGCAATGCTGCGAATAGACAAACTGCGAGCCAACCGTATAGCCGGCGCGAGTCTGGCCAAGCTCCCGCATCTGCGGCGATATCTTGCGATTGCGGCTGCGATAGAACCGGAAGCCCTCGGTAGTATGACGGAAGGCGTCCGGCACAATGTTGAACACGGTCCACCAATTGCCCGGGGTGCCGGTGTTGGTGCCCCCTTCCTTGACCGGGTCGCGGCCTTCAAATATCTGCTTGAAGATGGTGTTGGCGAATTCGTTTCCGGCCTCGAAGCCAGCTTCTTTGAGCCTGGGCATATTTTCCCCCGGTTTGGTTTAGCTTGACTTGATCTTCTTGTCAGGGAAGTTTAGGACATTATGTTTTGACCTGCCCAGCGCGAGGGAGTGCCCCTCACTCCCACTCAATCGTCGCCGGCGGCTTGCTGCTCACGTCATAGGTCACCCTGGACACACCGGAGATCTCATTGATGATCCGGTTGGACACCTTCTCCAGCAACTCGTAGGGCAGGTGCGCCCAGCGCGGTCATAAAGTCCACAGTCTCCACTGCGCCGATAGCGCTGAGAAACTGCACGCTGCAGACTGGTACCACAAGGCCAGCCAGACCCTTGCTGCGTTCATGCCGGTCACGTCTGTTGCCGGAGTGGGCGACGACCATCACTACCAGTTCCTCGATGAAGATGGCGTGGCCCGGCGGCACCTGCCGCCAGGCTATTGGTTCGACAGGTAAGTCGGCGTATCCGAATCTGGCCTACTCAGTTATGCAATCAGCGTCGTCAGGCGCTGCATCGGCGGTCAGTTCATCGCAAAAGACCGGCAGGGTAATTCCAATCACCTGATGGTCAATATCATGGGCTGCGGTGGATGGCAGTGGCCGCCAGGCGGCCAGATCGATGGCAGTAAGTGCAAATTCCGAACTTTGGCCAGAGCCCGTTTGCTGCGGCAGCTGACCTCCAGACGGCGCGGTATGTCCCGATCCGCCGGGCAATTGACCTGAGCCGGGAATCGACTGCACCGAACCTTGCGGCGGGGTCATGACAACGGGCTGGGCCGGGTTTGATACCACTACCGGCTGAGTTGTCTGTAAGGGAGCTTGCGATGTCTGCGAAGGCGACACCAGGGTTACCTGCCCCGGGTTGCCTGTCACTCCCGCGACAACTTGCGGCGCCTGTTGTACTGGCGTCTGCGTAGTCTGCTGGGGCGGTACGGAGACCATCTGCGCAGGATTACCCGAAACCGTAGTCACCGTTTGTGGTGTGGATAGGACCGGGGTCTGAGTTGGCAGCTGTGGCGGTACCGGTGTCAGCTGCCCAGGGTTGCCGTGAACAGTGGTCACGCTCTGCGGTGTCGTTTGTGTGGGCGTCTGGGTTGTCATCTGAGGAGCGGGTGTTATTTGCCCAGGATTGCCTGGAACCATCGCTACTGTCTGTGGCGCGGACTGTGTAGGCGTCTGCATGACCGGATGGGACGGCACCGACGCTACCTGCGAAGGGTTACCGTGAACGGTGGTCACCATCTGCGGTGTGGTCTGTGTGGGTGTCTGAGTTGCCATCTGGGGTGCGACTGGCGTCATCTGCCCCGGTATACCCGGCACCGTGGTCACCATCTGCGGCGTCGTTTGTACCGGTGTCTGGGTTGCCAACTGTGGTGGTACTTGCGTCATCTGCCCCGGGTTGCCCGGCACCGTGGTCACCGTCTGCGGCGTCGTTGGTACCGGTGTCTGGGTTGCCAACTGCGGGGGAACAGGCGTCATCTGTCCCGGATTACCCGGCACCGTAGTCACCGTCTGCGGTGCAATCTGGGTGGCTGTCTGGGTCGCCATCTGCGGTGCGACGGGCGTTATCTGCCCCGGGTTGCCCGGCACCGTGGTCACCGTCTGCGGCGTCGTTTGTACCGGCGTCTGCGTTGCCATCTGTGGTGGGACAGGCGTCATCTGTCCCGGGTTGCCCAGAACCGTAGTCACCGTTTGCGGCGTCGTTTGTACCGGCGTCTGCATTACCATCTGCGGTGCAACTGGCGTTATCTGCCCCGGGTTGCCCGGTACCGTGGTCACTGTCTGCGGCGTCGTATGTACCGGCGTCTGCGTTGCCATCTGTGGTGGGACAGGCGTCATCTGCCCCGGGTTGCCCAGAACCGTAATCACCGTTTGCGGCGTCGTTTGTACCGGCGTCTGCATTGCCATCTGCGGTGCAACTGGCGTTATCTGCCCCGGGTAGCCCGGTACCGTGGTCACCGTTTGCGGCGTCGTTTGTACCGGCGTCTGCGCCGCCATCTGCGGTGCGACGGGCGTTATCTGACCTGGATTGCTCGGTACCGTGGTCACCGTCTGCGGCGTCGTTTGTACCGGTGTCTGGGTTGCTAACTGCGGCGGTACAGGCGTTAACTGTCCCGGGTTGCCCGAAACCGTGGTCACTGTCTGTGGCGTCGTTTGTACCGGCGTCTGGGTTGCCAACTGCGGCGGTACGGGGGTTAGCTGTCCGGGATCACCCTGAACGGTGGTCACTGTTTGCGGAGTGGCCTGCACAGGTGTCTGGGTCGCCAACTGCGGCGGCACCGGCGTTAGCTGTGCCGGACTACCAGGGTCAGTAACGACTGTCTGGGATGTGGTGGGTGTTGGTGTTTGCAACGAAGGTTGGTCCACCGGTGTAAGGGTCGGCGGATTGGCTTGCGTGGTCGCTACCAGTACCGGCTGCCGGGGGGCGATCACAACTGTGTACCCCGAAGCAACCAAAGCGAGCGAAAGTGAGCCATCTGCCTTGATTTGCCCCGAATTGGTCCACCACTTAATCTGCCCTGCAGTCATCGGTGAGCCGTCAGGATTAAAGTACTCTGGCTGATCCTGCTGGTCTTGCTGCCCAGTGCCAGCAACCCGGCTTGAAGGCGCTGGCGCTGCGCTGGGGATCGAGACGGTGGCGACTATTGCTTCAACCGCTTCGCTCTGGTCTTGCTGCACCGGCAATTCAAGTCGTTTGGGGCCTGAAAGTCGGGCGATGAGCTCGGCACTTCTATGCCTGCGGTATCTGTCCTTGCGGTGCAGGTCATCCAGCCCCGATAAGCGACGCGGTGCCCGGGGATGAAGCTCTTGCAGGGCACTTCCGCTTACATGATCAGCGTAGTGCTTCTGATTGACGGCGTTATCCTGGTGAAGCTCCCGCGAGCGCTTGCGCTTTTCGTTGTAGGCCTCACGCGAGTATGCATGGAGTTCACCCGTGCTGGGCTTGGCATCCCGACGTGGACGGTCAGATTGCCCGTGGGCGGCGTGTCCAGCGACCAGTAATGCCACAAGCATGCCGATGGTTGTCGCTTTTGTTGAGGATCGCTCCACAGTCTGTCGCCCCCGGCGCCTGTCGCTACTAGAAAGCATAGTGTACCTGAAGCCAATATCGCGTCTTTGAATCGCGATTGTCTGAATCCAGCCCGGTTCGCTGTCTGCGCAGCGAGTCTTCCAACTGGTGGGCAACCTCTGCATTAATTTCCAGATCGTCGGTCAGCCGCCACCTCGAACCTATGCCGACACTCGCCAGGGTGTAGTACTGGCTTTCAAACAATGCGATGTCCTGTTCAAACTCACGGATTCTCGCCACATCACCAATGACAAAAAGCTGCAACCGGTCCTCGGCACCCTCAGGGCCGACCTCAAAGACCAGTTCGTTGTCGAGACTCAGGCAGGCATCCCCCGTCCCCTCACCAACGGCATAGCCGCGATTACCAATGGCACCGCCGATATGGCATTGAAAATAGCCGTTGAGGTTTTGATCGGCAACCTGGCCGCCCACAACGTGCAAGGAATAAATCCGCGGGTTCCAGCGGCGCAGATGCGCGATGTCGATGCGGGCGCGAACGAAGCCCCCCTCGGTCTGGAAGATATCCAGACCCTCGTCGATCGTCACATCGCCGTAGGTCAGCACTGCTCGGGCACTGGTCCGGGCAAGCGCGCCGATGGATGAGCTCAACCAGTCGACGGAAGCCTCTGCAAAGTCTACCGATGCGCCAAACGAACCGAACCCGGAGTCGTCGTTCTGCGTCGTTCTGTTGATCGAGACTTCGCCGAAAAGCGCGTCATCTGCGGTCAGGTACAGGGGGTATCTGGCGTCGATTTCAATATGGCTGTAATCACCGTCAGCCGGAAGAAAGCCCTTTTCTTCCAGCGTTTCGTAGCGCCCGTAGTCACCACCGGCGCCGAGCATCAGGCCGTCATTGCCGACTGGCAGCGCCACATGTCCGTAAATATAGGAATTACCGCCCGCAGAAACAGAAGCCAGAACATCGGCCTGGAGGTGTGACTGCCAAGGGTTCAATGCCCGCAAATCCAGCGTCAATCGCTCCTGACCAGTCGCCCGAAAGCCATGGTTATCAAGACTGAGCCCCCCCGAGATGGCATCTTCTGGATACAGCTCTGCGCGCAGCCGGGCCGTTCCTACGGCATCGCCCGGATACAGCCAGGAACGGCTGCGGACACCGGGCATGGTATCCACAACCCTGAGCGCCCGCTCATAGGGCTCCCGCTGGATCAGGTCTGTTTCATTGACCCCGTCGAGCAGGATTTCCGTCATGCGCTCAACGTCGATCCTTCCCTCTGAAAAATCGACCACCTCAAGGCCATCTCGATCGAGCCGGCCTTCGAGGACCACAAGCCTCAGTACGCCGTCGGCCAGATCCTGTGGCGGCACCACGACCTGCGCGAGATTGTAGCCACGCTGGTGATAGACATCTGCGGCAGCTTCTGCGGCTTCGATGATCCCTGAGGTTGACGCTGTTTTTCCCGCGAGGTTGGCCGCTGCGGCCAGTTCCTCACCGGCGATGACCGAGTTACCGATAAACTCGACAGACTGAATGGCGAAGTAGCGATCGGGCACGACTGGCTGTGCTGGCGGTTGGGTCGGAGCGAAGTCATCCTGCTCCTCCAGCCTTTTCCTCAACGTTTCCCGGTCCTCGCGCTCTACCCCCTGTAGCTCCCCACTCCGCGGGGGGAGTTGACTCACCTGAGCAGTAGCCAGCCCTGGAGCACAGCAGATCATGAACAGCACCGCTGCGCTGAGTACTCGACACCAAGGATTCATTACTTTTTTACTCACATTGCCCCAAAACTAGCGAAGTCAGTATGTCGGCTGAATCACTCCCACTCGATCGTCGCCGGCGGCTTACTGCTCACGTCGTAGGTCACACGGGACACACCGGAGATCTCGTTGATGATCCGGTTGGAGACCTTCTCCAGTAGGTCGTAGGGCAGGTGCGCCCAGCGCGCGGTCATGAAGTCGACGGTCTCCACCGCGCGAATGGCGATGACGTACTCGTAGCGGCGGCCATCGCCAACCACACCCACCGACTTGACCGGCAGGAATACGGCAAAGGCCTGGCTGGTCTTGTGGTACCAGTCGGCGGCGTGCAGTTCCTCGATGAAGATGGCATCGGCACGGCGCAGCAGATCCGCGTATTCTTTTTTCACTTCGCCCAGAATACGCACACCGAGGCCCGGGCCCGGGAAGGGGTGGCGGTAAACCATGTCGTAGGGCAGGCCGAGTTCCAGGCCGATCTGGCGCACCTCGTCCTTGAACAGCTCCCGCAGGGGCTCCACCAGTTCCAGTGCCATGTCTTCCGGCAGGCCGCCGACATTGTGGTGTGACTTGATCACGTGAGCCTTGCCGGTCTTGGCGCCGGCGGACTCGATCACGTCCGGGTAGATGGTGCCCTGGGCCAGCCATTTCACGTCGGTGATGTTGGCGGCTTCCTCGTCGAACACTTCAATAAAGGTATTACCGATAATCTTGCGCTTGGCTTCCGGGTCGTTTTCGCCCGCCAGTTTGCCGAGGAACAGGGCTTCCTTGTCGGCGCGAATAACCTTCACGCCCATGTTGTCGGCGAACATCTTCATCACCTGGTCGCCTTCATTGAGGCGCAGCAGGCCGTTGTCCACGAACACGCAGGTGAGCTGGTCGCCGATGGCCTTGTGCAGCAGGGCCGCCACCACGGAGGAGTCGACACCGCCGGACAGGCCCAGCAGGACCTTGTCGCTTCCTACCTGCTCGCGCACCCGGGCGATGGCATCTTCGACGATATTGGCCGGGGTCCACAGGGCCTCGCAGCCACACTGCTCCAGGGCGAAGTGCTCGATGATGCGTTTGCCCTGCAGGGTGTGGGTCACTTCCGGGTGGAACTGGATGCCAAAGAAGGGCTTTTCCTTGTGCGCCATGCCGGCGATGGGGCAGGAATCGGTCTCGGCAATCAACTCGAAGTCCGGCGGCAATACCGTGACCTTGTCACCGTGGCTCATCCACACATCCAGCAGCGCGGTGCCGTCGTCGGCGATGTGGTCGCGGATGTCGTGCAGCAGGCCGCCGTTGCCCACCTGGCGAATCTGGGCGTAACCGAATTCGCTGGTATCGGAAGGGGTGACTTTGCCGCCGAACTGCTCGGCCATGGTCTGCATGCCGTAGCAGATACCCAGCACGGGAATGCCCAGTTCGAATACCAGTCCGGGTGCGCGGGGGGAGTCCACTTCCGCGACTGATTCAGGGCCGCCGGAGAGAATGATGCCGCTGGGGGCGAAGTCGCGGATGTCGTCGTCGCTCATGTCCCAGGCGCGGATTTCGCTGTACACCCCCACTTCCCGCACGCGGCGGGCAATCAGCTGGGTGTACTGTGAGCCGAAGTCGAGGATGAGTATCTTGCTGGCGTGGATATTGGTGGTCATCTGAAGTCCTGAGTAGGGCCGAATTCATTCGGCCGATTACCATGTGGTCGGCCGAATGAATTCGGCCCTACAGGGGCGGCGTTTGCGACCCCCGGCTCAGTGTGGCCGGGGCCGCTTCGCCGCTAGCGCACCGGGTAGTTTGGCGCTTCCTTGGTGATCGAGACGTCGTGCACATGACTTTCCGACATGCCGGCGTTGGTCACCCGCACAAACTCGGGCCGGGAGCGCATGTCGTCCATGGTGGTGCTGCCGGTGTAGCCCATGGCGGAGCGCACGCCCCCCATCAGCTGGTGGATGATGGCGGATACGGGCCCTTTGTAGGGTACGCGGCCTTCAATGCCTTCCGGCACCAGTTTCTCGGCGCCTTTACTGGCATCCTGGAAATAGCGGTCGGAAGAACCCTGGGTCTTGGACATGGCGCCCAGTGAGCCCATGCCGCGGTAGGCCTTGTAGGTCCGGCCCTGGTAGAGCTCGACCTCGCCCGGCGCCTCTTCGGTACCGGCGAACATGCTGCCCATCATCACCGCGTGGGCGCCAGCGACAATGGCCTTGGCGATGTCGCCGGAGAAGCGGATGCCGCCGTCGGCAATCACCGGGATATTGTGGCCCTGCAGGGCCTCGATCACGTTGGCGATGGCAGTGATCTGGGGCACCCCGGTACCGGTCACGATGCGGGTGGTACAGATGGAACCGGGGCCAATACCCACTTTCACGCCGTCGGCGCCGGCTTCTGCCAGGGCCAGGGCGGCGGCGCCGGTGGCAATATTACCGCCGATCACCTGGATGGAGGGGTACTCCGCCTTGATCTTGCGCACCCGCTCGATCACATTGCGGGAGTGGCCGTGGGCGGTGTCCACCACCAGCACGTCTACGCCGGCGCGCACCAGGGCGGCGACGCGGTCATCGGTGTCGGGGCTGGTGCCCACAGACGCGCCAACTCGCAGCTGGCCGTAGGAGTCCTTGCAGGCGTGGGGGAAACTCTCCGCCTTGTCGAAGTCCTTCACGGTGATCATGCCGCGCAGGTCGAACTGGTCGTTCACCACCAGGATTTTCTCGATCCGGTGCTGGTGCAGCAGGCGCTGGACTTCCTCGGCGCTGGCGCCCTCCCTGACCGTGACCAGCTTCTCCTTGGGCGTCATGATGGCAGACACCAGCTTGGTGGGGTCGGATTCGAAGCGCACATCGCGGCGGGTGACGATACCCACCAGGTCTTCGCCGTTCAGCACCGGCACCCCGGAAAAACCGTGGGCGGTGGTCAGCTCGTGCAGCTCGGCAATGGTGGCATCCTGCTGGATGGTGATCGGGTCCTTGACCACACCGCTCTCGAACTTCTTGACCCGGCGCACCTGGTCGGCCTGCTCGGCGATGGTCATGCTCTTGTGGATGATGCCGATGCCACCTTCCTGGGCCATGGCGATGGCCAGGCGGGCTTCGGTGACGGTATCCATGGCGGCGGACACCAGGGGAATGTTAAGCTCGATCTCCCGGGTCAGGCGGGTCTTCAGTGAGACATCGGTCGCCACGACCTCGGAGTAGCCCGGTACGAGCAGAACATCGTCGAAAGTCAGGGCTTCCTGGGCAATACGCAGCATAGGGGGGCTCCGCTGGCGGGTAAAAGTTAAACGAGCAATTATAAATCCTCACCCTACCCCAGGTAAACTAAAGTCAAGCGTCCAGACCGTGTCCAGCAGTACTAATTCACCCCCTTTTGGCGGCATCGACCGCCCCACACCCGAGACCCTCACGGTCAGCCAGCTCAACCGGCAGGTGCGCGGTTTACTTGAATCCAGTTTCGATTTTGTCTGGGTAGAGGGCGAAATCAGCAATTTTGCCGCCCCCTCCTCCGGGCACTGGTATTTCTCCCTCAAGGACACCACCGCCCAGGTGCGCTGCGCCATGTTCCGCAATCGCAACCAGCGGGTGCGTTTCCGGCCCAAAAACGGCGACCACATCCGCCTGCGCTGCCGGGTTTCGCTGTACGAGGGGCGCGGGGAATTCCAGCTGATTGGCGAGCACATGGAGCCGGCGGGGGCCGGCGCCCTGCAGGCCGCTTTCGAGGAGCTGAAGGCCCGCCTGCTGGCGGAGGGACTGTTCGCCCCGGAGCGCAAACAGCCGCTGCCGGAGCACATCCACCACCTGGGTGTCGTGACCTCCCCCACCGGCGCCGCCATTCACGATATTCTCACCGTACTCCAGCGCCGCTGGCCCGCCATGCAGGTCTACATTCTGCCGGTTGCCGTGCAGGGCGAGGCGGCGGCCGGCGAGATCGCCGCGGCAATAGCCCGCGCCAACCGCCTGAGCGCCAGCGGCGAGGTACCCCTGGACGCCCTGATCGTGGGCCGCGGGGGCGGTTCGCTGGAAGATCTGTGGGCCTTTAACGAGGAAGTCGTGGCTCGCGCCATTGTCGCCAGCGACCTGCCGGTGGTCAGTGCCGTGGGGCACGAAGTGGACTTCACCATCGCCGACATGGCGGCAGACATCCGCGCGGCCACCCCGTCGGCCGCGGCGGAGTTGGTCAGCCCCAACCGGGAAGAGTGGCTGGCCCGGCTGGCGCAACTGGAGGCCCGACTCAAACGCGCCATGGAGCGCCGCCTGGCCGAGGCCCGCAATCAACTGGAGCATTTGCGCCGGCGCCTGCGCCACCCCGGGCAGCAACTGCGGGAACAGGCCCAGCGCCTGGACGACCTGGAACAGCGCCTGGTACGGGCCCAGCACAACCAGTTACAACGCCGGCGCAGCGAGCTCGCCCTGCTGGAAAGCCGGTTGCTGGCACGCTCGCCCCTGCCCCGTGTCCGCCAGTTGCAGCAGGATGTCAGCAGCCTGGAACAGCGCCTCAACCGCGCCATGCAACGCAAACTGGAACAGGCCCGAACTCGCCTGGCGCAGCTGGCCCAGCTACTGGATTCAGTGAGCCCCCTGGCCACCCTCGACCGGGGTTACGCGGTCCTGACCACCACCGATGGCGAGGTGGTGCGAGACGCCAGAAAGGTCAAATCAGGCCAGAAACTGCAAGCCCGCCTGGCGCGGGGCCGGCTGGACCTGACGGTGGACGAGGTGTCAGACGCCGAGGAAGGCGACGAGGATCAGCAGACCGGTAAGTGAGGCTGTGCCGAGCAGGACCGTTTCCGCCGCATCGTACTTCTGTGCCATGGGGTGCCCTCCCGAACCGCCAGCCGTACTAAAAGCATAGCAACTGGCACGCACCCTGCCGGGATGATTCAGTGGAGGATTGCCAAGGGCCCGAACTTGACAGCCGGGCCCGGCGAAACGGTCAATACTTCGCCGGTAAGCGAGTATTAATTATGATGTGGCGGCCCTCGAAGCGGATGTACTCACCGATGGTGAGGTCCTTGAGGATACGGGCCACCATCTCCCGGGAGGCGCCAACCCGGTCGGCGATATCCTGCTGGGTGAGCTTCTCGGGGATATACAGGGTGCCGTCGCCGCGCTCCTCGGAGAGGTCCATGAGCACATTGGCAACCCGGCCGTAAACATCCTGCAGGGCGAGGCTCTTGACGTCGGCGGTCAGCTTGCGCACCCGCTGGGCGAGGTTGCGGATCAGCTGGCGCGAGATGTTGGGGTACTGGTCCAGCACCCGGTTGAAATCTTCCTTGTAGATGATGCAGAAGTTGGACTTTTCCACCGTGCGCACGGAGGCGGAGCGCACCGAGTCGTCGAGCAGGGCCAGTTCGCCGAAGTAGTCGCCGGCGCCCTGGGTGTTCATGATGAACTCCTTGCCGTTCTTGTCGCTGCAGTACACCTTGACCTTGCCGCTCTCGATAATGAACAGCGAGTCTGCCGGATCGTTCTCGTGGATGACCACGGTGTTTTTGGGGAACGACCGGCTGGTACTGCTGGATGCCAGTGCATCCAGTTCTTCCCGAGACAAACCCTGGAAGATTTCTACTTGTTGCAACATGCGTTCTGTACCTGCCCCGTGATCAGCCTTGTCCCTGTAGCTACGCCGACAATAGTAACCCAAACTCTACGGAATGCGCACCCGTAGGGCATAAAACACGACGCAACAACTCCTGTTACTACACTTGTAACGAATGAATCTGCCGTTTCCACACTCGCTTCGCCCTCGTTATACTCGGGCCCACACCCTGCAGCAGGCCGAAACACCTTCGTGAGCAGCACAACCCGACAGGCCACATCCCTCTGGAGCGACGCCCTGCTGCGTACGCTGATTGAATTGCGCTCGCTGTACGAGCGGGATAAATCCAGCCTCGACGACATGGCGCAGGAAGACTTCGGCAAGTTGCTGCAGGCGGCCGAGCGCCTCGATGACTGCCTGGACGGCGGCGACAGCCGCGAGAGCCGGCATGAACTGATGAACGTGCTCGCCGCCATTCGCGGCTACGCGGAAATGCTGCGGGAAGACCTGCAGCCGTCCCACGGCGAACTGGCAGACTCGCTGAGCCGCCTGTTGCTGGCGATACAGACTGCCGATGCCGGGGGCGAGAGCTCCGCTGAGGGTCGCAGCACCGCGGTCACCTCCGAGCCAGGGTTTATCCTCGCAGTGGACGACCGCCAGGAAAACCGGGAACTGGTGGCACGCTACCTGTCCCGCTCCGGCCACCTCGTGGTGACCGCCGCCAGCGGGGAAGAAGCCCTGCGGACGCTGGAACAGGCCGATGTCGACGTGGTCCTGCTGGACCTGGTGATGCCGGGCATGGACGGCCGCGAGGTACTGCGGCGGATCAAGGAGCACGAGGACTGGCGCGCCACGCCGGTGATCGTGATCTCCGGCCACCAGGACAT
The DNA here is from genome assembly GCF_008064665.1 of Parahaliea maris. Taxonomy (GTDB): domain Bacteria; phylum Pseudomonadota; class Gammaproteobacteria; order Pseudomonadales; family Halieaceae; genus Parahaliea; species Parahaliea maris. Next base: position 85,035 of record NZ_VRZA01000001.1, read on the forward strand.
GGAGGACATCATCGAATGCATTGAAGCCGGTGCCGACGACTACCTGTTCAAGCCCTTCAACCCGGTGTTGCTGCAGGCGCGGATCAAGGCGGGCATCGAGCGTAAGCGCTGGCACGACCGCGAAGAGCTCTACCGCCAGCAGCTCGAGCGCAACGAAAAATTTATCCGCGCGACCTTTGGCCGCTACCTGTCCGACGAGATCGTCACCGACATCCTCGAGCGCCCGGAGGGCCTGGAACTGGGAGGCGACCTGCGCGAAGTCACCATCATGATGTCGGACATCCGCGGCTTCACCACCCTCAGTGAAAAACTGGCGCCGGCGCAGGTCGTCACCATGCTCAATCGCTACCTCGGCACCATGACCGACATCATCATGGCCCACCAGGGTACGATCGACGAGTTTCTCGGCGACGCCATTCTCGCCGTGTTCGGCGCACCCCTGTCGCGAGACGACGATGCCGACCGCGCGGTGCGCTGCGCCCTGGCCATGCAGGCCGCTATGGACGACATCAACGCCCGCAACCTGGCAGAGGGCCTACCCGCGGTGAAAACCGGCATTGCCCTCAACACCGGTGCGGTGATTGCCGGCAACATCGGCTCGGAGCGGCGCAGCAAGTACGGATTCGTCGGCCACCCCATGAACGTCACCTCGCGGATCGAGGATCACTGCGCCGGCGGTGAGACACTGATCTCCCGCAGCACGCTGGACAAACTCGAGGGCCACTACGCCGTCGGTGCGCCACAGACCCTCAAGGTCAAGGGCATTGACGAGGAAGTCGAAGTCTACAGCCTGCAGGGGGCCTGCCAATGAGCGGCTTGCGCCCGGTCCTGCTGGTGGAGGACAACGAACTCAATCGCGACATGCTGATCCGGCGGCTCAAGCGCGCCGGTATCGAGGTCATCAGCGCCGGCGACGGCGCCGAGGCCCTGCGCCTGATGGCCGAGGCGCAACCTTCGGTGGTGTTGATGGACATGAACCTGCCGATCATGGACGGCTGGACGGCCGTGCGCACCGCCCGGGCCGACAGCGAGTTGCGCGATATCCCGATCATCGCCCTCACCGCCCACGCCATGGAGGCGGATCGCCAGAGCGCGCTCAAGGCCGGCTGTGACGACTACGCCACCAAACCCATCGACTTCCCCGGCTTGCTGGCCAAGATCGAGAAGCTGGCCCGCCCATGAGTCTACGCCGCCGGCTCACCCTCTCACTGTTCGCGATCCTGATCCTGTTCGCCGCCAACGTGGGCACCCATTTCTGGGGCAGCTACGCGCGGAACGAGAGCATGATCGCCTATCGCAACTCGGTCACCGCGGCCCAGCTGTCCACCGAGATCGAACAGCAACTGGACAACCAGCGCCAGCAGATCCTGGTGCTGGCGACCCTGCGGGAGACCACCCAGGCGCCCCTGGACAACCTGGAACTGGCACAGGCGGAGTCGGATATCGCCTCGGTTCGCAGCAAGATCAGCCAGTTGGGGGAACTGAGCCACGAGGTCACCCAGCCCCATTTCCAGAAACTGCAGGAGAGCAGCAATGCCCTGCTGGACGGCTGGCTGACGTACTACCGCAACTACAACGACCCCGGCTTCCGGGCGGACATGGACGACCCCATTCCCTTTCTGGAAGCCGTTCAGCGCCTGAAAGAGCTGGAGCAGCGCCAGGCCTTCATCGCGGTACAGCGTTCCAATATCATCGACCGCACCATCGCCCTGACCGATCGCATCACGGTGATCGGGTTTCTGGCCTCCATCTTTCTCACCGCCACCCTGGGCTTCTTCCTGGTCCGCTACACCAACCGCTCACTGAAGCGCCTGAAAACAGGCACCCAGCGTATTGGCAGCGGTGAGCTGAATTACCGCATCAGGAACATCGAGGACAAGGGCGAGCTGGGCGACCTGGCCCAGGCCTTCAACGACATGGCCGACAAACTGCGCAAGGCGATCTACGACGTGCGCCAGGCCAAGGAGTCCGCCGATGAGGCCAACGCTGCCAAGAGTATTTTCCTGGCCAACGTCAGCCACGAACTGCGCACTCCCCTGAACGCCATCATCGGTTACAGCGAAATGCTGCACGACGAGCTGGACGACGATACCGAAGTCGACCGCCCGCAATTCCAGCGCGATCTCGACAAGATCGTCCTTTCCGGGCGGCAACTGCTCTCGCTCATCAACGACATCCTCGACCTGTCAAAAATCGAGACCGGCAAGATGGAGCTGCACGCCGAGGAATTCAACCCCGCGGACGTACTGCAGCAGGTCTGCGACGCCATCCAGCCCCTGTTGCTGGAGCGCAACAATACCCTTTCGCTTACCGGCCTGCGCAAGCTGCCCGAACTGAACAACGACGCCACCAAGTTCCGGCAAGTCTTTCTCAACCTGCTGAGCAACGCCTGCAAGTTCACCGAAAACGGCGATATCAGCGTCAGCGCGGCGCCGCTCGACGGGCGTCCCGGCTGGTTCGAGTTCGGGGTGAGCGATACCGGCATCGGCATGGATGAGGAACAGCAGGCCCGGGTGTTCGAGGCCTTCGTGCAGGCCGAATCCTCCACCAGCGCCAACTACGGGGGCACTGGGCTGGGGCTGGCGATCTGCCGGGAGTACTGTGAATTGATGGGCGGACACATCGCGGTCCGCAGCCAGCCCGGGAAGGGGGCGACCTTTACTGTCGTGCTCCCCGCTGACCCAGAGTCAGTTCACGCAGCCGCTTGAGCGCTTCCTCGCGCTTCTCCAGGTCTTCCTTGAGGGTGGCGTTGTTGTTTTCCAGATCGGTGATATGGCGGTCCATCATGGCGAAGGACTCCAGGGCGTCGCGCATCAGCAGACTGGTGGGGTGGACCTTCATCTCAGGGGTCAACTGCTTGTTCAGCCGGCGCCAGCTTTTGCGCGAGGCTTCCGGGTCGAGGAAGGGGCTGCTGGAGACCATGCTGGCAAAGGCAATGCCGATGCCCGCTTCCCAGGCCGCCTCGGGTGAGTCTTCCAGACGCTGGTAGCGCTGGAAGTACTGCACCGCCTCGATATGGTCGCCCTTCGACAGGGCATCGAAGCCCCGCTCGAGGAAGGTGAGGTCCCTTGCCGGATCCTCTTCACCCTCTACGCACTGGCAACCCTCGGCCTTGCCCGGCAGGTTGAGCGTGAGGGGTGGAACCTCCTGCTGGGCTGCTGCGGGGGCCGGCTCGCTCGCGTTCGCCACCTGGGGCTCCTCCGGGGCCGGCGCACAGCCCTGTAACAGGGCGGTGATCACTACAGCTAGGGGGTATCGCGGGCTCAATTGCAGCATGACCTCGAGTCGGGATCAGGAGTCGCGACAGTGTAGCACTTTTGTGCCTCCCGGCCCCTTACTCCGGACGCATGTGCGGGAACAGCAGCACGTCGCGAATGGAGGGAGAATTGGTCAGCAGCATCACCAGCCGGTCGATACCAATCCCCTCTCCGGCGGTCGGCGGCAGGCCGTACTCGAGGGCGCGGACGTAGTCCGCGTCGTAGTGCATGGCCTCCTCGTCGCCGGCGTCCTTCTCCGCTACCTGGGCGCGGAAGCGCTCGGCCTGGTCCTCGGCATCGTTGAGCTCGGAAAAGCCGTTGGCGATTTCGCGCCCGCCAACAAAGAACTCGAAACGGTCGGTGACAAAGGGGTCGTGGTCACTGCGCCGTGCCAGCGGTGACACTTCCGTCGGGTAGGCGGTGATGAAGGTGGGCTGGTCGAGCCGGTGCTCCACGGTCTTCTCGAAGATCTCGATCTGCACCTTGCCCAGGCCCCAGCTGTCCTTGAGCTCGATACCCAGGCCCTTGGCAATGGCGCGGGCCCCGGCGTCGTCGGACAACTGATCCGCGGCAATATCCGGGTTGAAGTGCAGGATGGAGTCAAACACGCTCATGCGCTGGAAGGGCTGGGAGAAATCGTACTCGCTGTCCTGGTAACGCACGGTGGTGCTGCCCAGCACGCTGGCGGTCAGCTCCCGCAGCATGTCCTCGGTGAGGTCCATGGCGTCGTTGTAATCGGCGTAGGCCCAGTAGAACTCGAGCATGGTGAACTCGGGGTTGTGGCGGGTCGACAGGCCTTCATTGCGGAAGTTGCGGTTGATTTCGTACACCCGTTCAAAGCCGCCCACCACCAGCCGCTTCAGGTAAAGCTCCGGCGCAATGCGCAGGTACATGTCCAGGTCCAGCGCGTTGTGATGGGTTACGAAGGGCTTGGCCGCGGCGCCGCCAGGGATCACCTGCATCATGGGGGTTTCCACCTCCATGAAGGCGCGCTGGTTCATGTAGTCGCGGATGAAAGTGATAACGGCCGAGCGGGTGCGGAACACGTCCCGGGACTCGGGGTTCACGATCAGGTCGACGTAGCGCTGGCGATAGCGCATTTCCTGGTCGGCCAGGCCGTGGTACTTGTCGGGCAGCGGGCGCAGGGCCTTGGTCAGCAGGCGCGCCTCCTTCATGTTGATGTAGAGATCACCCTTGCCGGACTTGTGGATAGGTCCACTGGCGCAGACGATATCGCCCAGGTCCCAGGCCTTGATCTCCGCCAGGGTGTCTTCGTCCAGGCCCTTGCGGTCCACGTACAGCTGGATGCTGTCGGAGCCATCCTGGATCAGCATGAAGGCGCCGCGGTTGCGGACCAGGCGGCCTGCCACCGAGTACTGGGCATCCAGTGCCTCAAGCTCCGCCTTGTCACGCTCGCCGTACTCGCGCTGCAATTCGCCGGCCTCGGCGGTGCGACGAAAGTCGTTGGGAAAGGCGTTGCGCTGCTCGCGAATGGCCGCCAGCTTGGCGCGGCGTTCGGCAATCAGCTTGTTTTCGTCTTCGACGCCCTGCGGGGCCTGCTGCTCGTTACTCATATCCACTCAGTTCCTACAATCCGCTTTTCAGTGAGGCCTCGATGAAATCGTCGAGGTCTCCGTCCAGCACTGCCTGGCAGTTGCTGGTTTGCACGCCTGTGCGCAGGTCCTTGATACGCTGGTCATCCAGCACGTAGGAGCGAATCTGGCTGCCCCAACCGATATCGGACTTGCTCTCCTCCATCGCCTGCTTCTCGGCACTGCGCTTGAGCATCTCCTGCTCGTACAGCTTCGCGCGCAGCATTTTCCAGGCCTTGTCGCGGTTCTGGTGCTGGGACCGCTCGCTCTGGCAGGCCACCACGATGCCGCTCTCGATGTGAGTCAGGCGCACCGCGGAGTCGGTCTTGTTGACGTGCTGGCCACCGGCCCCGGAGGCCCGGTAGGTGTCTTCCCGCACCTGGGACTTGTCCACCTCGATCTCGATGTTGTCGTCGATCTCCGGCGACACAAACACCGAACTGAAAGAGGTGTGGCGACGGTTGCCCGAGTCGAAGGGCGACTTGCGCACCAGGCGGTGGACACCGGTCTCGGTGCGCAGCCAGCCAAAGGCGTACTCGCCGGCAAAGTGAATGGTGGCGCTCTTGATGCCGGCCACATCCCCGGCGGAGGCCTCCTCCAGGGTGGTCTTGAAGCCGTGGGCCTCACCCCAACGCAGGTACATCCGCAGCAGCATCTCCGCCCAGTCCTGGGCCTCAGTGCCGCCGGAGCCCGCCTGGATATCCAGGAAGGCGTTGTTCTCGTCGTTGTCACCGCTGAACATGCGGCGGAATTCCAGTTGTTCCAGCGCCTTCACCAGGCCATCGATATCGGCGGCTATTTCCTCGATGGTGGACTCGTCATCTTCCGCCGCGGCCATTTCCAGCAGGTCGGCGGCATCGCCGGCGCCGGCATCGAGCTGCTCGATGGTGTGTACCACCGCCTCCAGCGAGGCGCGTTCGCGGCCGAGCTCCTGGGCCCGGTCCGGATCGTCCCAGACGCTGGGTTCAGCCAGCTCCAGTTCTACTTCTGCCAGTCGGTCCTTGCGATTGGCGAAGTCAAAGATACCCCCTAAGCACGTCAGTGCGTGCCTCGATGTCCTTGAGGGCGTTCAACAGCGGATTGATCTCTGCCATGGAGTTCGATTTCCTGTAAAAAGGGGTGCGGGTTCCCGTGAAAAGGCGCGCATTTTACCGAAAACACGGGGCGGCTGCATCAGCCCGCCCGCACCGCCCGCGGTGGCACCGCCAGCCCGTTCAGAACTGGTTGAGGATATACCCGATCAGCATCACCTGGGGCACCGTCACCAGCGGCAGGAACAGGGCAATCTTCCAGGACCGGGTAGTATCCCGGATGGACATGATCTCGGTGTAGTCGGTGGCCACCCCCGCCATCAGGAAAGTAAACGCATTGCCGGGAGCCCCGGCCCGGTTCATCAGGTCCGCGGCGATAGGAGTCGCCCCCTCGGAACAGACCTCGATCACCGTGGCCGCCAGCAGGGTCAGCCAGAGGCCCGCAAAGGAGGCGCCAAACCAGGCAGCGAAGGCATCGGCCGGCACAAATGCCCTGATCAGCGCCGCCAGCACCAGCCCGAACAGAGCCCAGCGCAACACCACCCGGGAGCCGCTTACCCCCTCACGCAGTACTTCCAGGGTGCCGCCGAAAGACAGGGAGACACTGCGACGGAAATCCCGCCACTGATCAGCCAGGGGTGCCGCTGCCCCCAACTCCTCCCGGAAGGGGTTACCGGGCAATGTCCCCCGGGCGACCAGGGCATCGAACACCAGACCGGTCAACACCCCGATGACCAGGGAAATGAGGATGAACAGCAAGGTCCAGCCCACCCCGATCAGGCCGAACAGGATCAGGGTCAGGGAAAAGGAGTTCCAGGGGCTGGCCAGCAGGAAGGCCATGACCTGCCCCACGGTGGCACCGCGCTCGTAGAGCTTCATGCCCACCGCCAGGATGCCGTGACTGCAAAGGTCAAGGAAAACCCCGGCCAGGGTGGCGCGAAACATGCCATTCAGTCCGCCGTTGCGGCCCAGCATGGCCAGCACGAGGTCCCGGGGGATCTTGCCCAGCAGGCCGACAAAAAACACCCCCAGGGCCAGCCCCCACCACATGCGGTTGAACAGTTCGTAAATGCCCCCGGTGAACGCTCCCAACACCGAGTCGTGCTGGTGGGCGCCCGTCACCAGGGCCCAGGCGTAGGCCAGTACGACCACCGACAGGCTGCCCCATAGCAGGTAATCCACGCGGGATTTGGTCGGGCAGCAGCTGTCACCAACGGCCTGCTGGGTGTGGCAGGAAGGGGCGCCCTCTGTGGCCGCGGGCGCATGACAGGACGGTGTGGTCCTGGCCTCGCTGTGACAATCAGCCATGATGGTGCTCTCCCCCACTCAGGTCATCGAGTATCGCGCAGTCCGGGCCCTCGTCCCCCCGGCAACGCCGCGCCATGTCCGCCAGTTGCCGCTCCATCGCCTGCAGCTCACGAATACGCTCCTTCACATGTCGCCGTTTTTCCAGCACCAGTTCGCGGGCTTGGACACTGTGCCGAGCGTGATCCCGCAGCAGCGCAAGTAACTGGCGGCACTCATCGAGGTCGAAGCCCACCTGCCGGGCCCGGTGCAGGAACTGCAGCTCTTCAAGGTCGCGCTCGACATACTGGCGGTAACCGTTATCGGCCCGGGCGGCGGGCACCACCAGCCCGATCTGTTCGTAGTAGCGAATCGTCTTGGCACTGAGCCCGCTGTGGCGGGCGGCCTGGGAGATATTCATAGGCCCCTCCAACATCATTGGAAGGAAGCATAAACCTTCCAGCTACTGGAAGGTCAAGCGGCGGGCTGAAGGAATTCGATCATCAACTGGACGCTGCTGCGGCTGCGATATTCATTCACGTCCAGGCGGTAGGCGGCCTGGATGAATTCCACGGACTCATCGGGCCAGCACTCTGTATCGATGTTGAAAGCAATGGCATCCACCGCCACCGCGCTATCGGGCAGGGACAGTACCAGCTTGAGGTGACGCTCCCCCACAATACGCTGGCTTACGATCCGGAAGCGACCGTCGAACAGGGGCTCGGGGAAGTGCTGGCCCCAGGGGCCTGCGTAACGCAGGATGGAGGCCACCTCGAGATCAATATCCTGCGCCGTCAATTCGCCATCGGACTCCACCACCGCCTGCAGGTCCACCGCCTCGGCATGGCGGGCGACCTCGTCCACCAGGGCCTGGTTGAACTGTTCGTAATGCGCCCGGGGCAGGCTCAACCCCGCCGCCATCGCGTGACCGCCGAACTTGGTAATCAGGCCGGGGTGGCGGGTGGCCACGGCGTCGAGCACGTCGCGAATGTGGATGCCCTGGATCGAGCGGGCGGAGCCCTTGATCTCCTCGCCACTGTCGTCGGCGTTGGCAAAGGCGATGGTGGGCCGGTGCATCCTCTCCTTGACCCGGGAGGCGAGGATGCCGATTACACCCTGGTGCCAGTCCGGCTCGTACAGCGTCACCGCCAGCGGGGGTTCACCGCCCTCGTCCAGGTCGAGCCCGCCGAGCATTTCCAGGGCCTGGCGCTCCATGCCGCGTTCGATATTGCGCCGGTCCTGGTTGAGCTGGTGCAGTTCCGCGGCGATGCGGCGGGCGTGCTGCGGCTCCTCGCTCAGCAGGCACTCAATGCCCACACTCATATCGTCCAGCCGGCCGGCTGCATTGAGACGGGGCCCCACCGCAAAGCCGAGGTCCGAGGCGACCACATTGTGGTGTCCGCGTCCGGCCACCTCCAGCAGGGCCTGGATACCGGGACGCGCCCGCCCGGCGCGAATGCGCTTGAGCCCGGCGTCGACCAGGATGCGGTTGTTGTGATCCAGGGGTACCACATCGGCCACGGTACCGAGCGCCACGAGGTCGAGGATATCGCCCAGGCCGGGTTCGGCCATACCCCGGGCCTCAAACCAGTTGCGCCGGCGCAACTCGGCGCGCAGGGCCAGCATAACGTAGAAAATTACCCCGACCCCTGCCAGGGCCTTGCTGGGGAAGTCGCACCCCGGCTGGTTGGGGTTCACCACTACCGCCGCCGCGGGTAGGGACCGCCCCGCCAGGTGATGGTCGGTCACCAGGGTCTCGATGCCCCGTTCCCGGGCTGCAGCGACGCCATCGATACTCGAGATACCGTTGTCGACGGTGATGATCAGGTCCGGTGAACGCTCGGCCGCCAGGGCGACGATTTCCGGAGTCAGGCCGTAGCCGTAGTCGAAGCGGTTGGGAACGAGGTAGTCGACCCGCTCGGCGCCAAAACACCGCAGGGTCGATACCGCCAGCGCGGTACTGGTGGCGCCGTCGGCGTCGAAGTCGCCCACCACCAGCAGGCTCTGCTGCTGTGCCAGGCTATCAGCGAGTAATACCGCGGCGGCTTCGGCACCGCGCAGACTGGAGGGGGGCAGTAAATGGGCCAGGCCGAGCTCGAGCTGGTCGACAGAGGCCACCCCGCGATTGCGGTAGACCCGGGACAGCAGAGGATGTAGCCCCGGTGCCTCGAAGTCCGCTACCGCTGGGCGGCGCCGGATCTGGCGCTGGACACGATTGCCGGCGCTACCGCCGGAGCTGCTACCTGATCCCGCCGACAAGGCCGCTCACACCCTCAGGCGCTGAGGTTGTCCGCCATGAAGGCCTGCACGTCCGCCAGGGCGTTGGGCAGCACCTCGCAGCGCTCGGGGCGCTCGAACAGGTCTTTCAGGTGCAGGGGCAGCCCGGGCTTCTCACCAATCCCGGCCTTGGCAACCGCGTCCGGGAACTTGGCGGGATGAGCGGTGGCCAGGGTAATCACCGGCACTTCGGGAGGCAGGCCCGCCTGCAGGGCGGCATTGACGCCAATGGCGCTGTGGGGGTCCAGCAGGTATTCGCAACGCTGCCAGGTACTGGCGATCTGCGCGCAGGTCTCCTCGTCCGACACCCGGTGGCTGCTGAACAGGGTCGCCGCCCGGTCCATGGCCTCCGCGGAGAAACTGATGTCGCCCTGGTCAAAGCGCTGCATCAGGTCCGCGATCGCGGCACCGTCGCGGTCGTAGAGGTCGAACAACAGGCGCTCGAAGTTGCTGGACACGGTGATATCCATGCTCGGCGACAGGGTGTGTTCCAGCGGCTGGCGGCCGTAGGTGCGGGTGGTCATCACCCGGTGCAGCACGTCGTTGCTGTTGGTGGCGATGATCAGGCGTTCTACCGGCAGGCCCATGTTGCGGGCCAGGTAGCCGGCAAAAATGTCGCCAAAGTTGCCCGTCGGTACAGAGAACGCCACCGGACGGGACGGTGCACCGAGGGCGACACCCGCGTAAAAGTAGTAGACGATCTGGGCCATGATGCGGGCCCAGTTGATGGAGTTCACTGCCACCAGGCTGCGATCCGACGGCAGGAAGGACTTGTCGGCGAAACTGGCCTTGACCATGGCCTGGCAGTCGTCGAAGTTGCCCTGTACCGCCAGGTTGTGGATGTTGTCACCCACCACGGTGGTCATTTGCCGGCGCTGCACATCCGACACCCGCTGGTGGGGGTGCAGGATGAAGATATCGATGTTGTTGCAGCGCTTGCAGCCCTCGATGGCCGCGGAGCCGGTATCGCCCGAGGTCGCGCCCATGATCACCACTTTCTGGTGGCGGCGCTCCAGCACGTAGTCCAGCAGGCGGCCCAGCAGTTGCAGGGCGAAGTCCTTGAACGCCAGGGTCGGCCCGTGGAACAGCTCCAGCACCCACTGGTTGGCGTCGATCTGCACCAGCGGCGCAACGGCGCCGTGACGGAACTCGGCATAGGTGTCGTCGATCAGCTGCTTCAGGTCGCCCGCCGGAATGCTGTCGGCGACGAAGGGCTCGATGATCCGCTGCGCCAGGCTCGGGTAGTCCAGGGCGGCCATCTCGCGGATTTCTGCCGCACTGAAGGTGGGCAGGGTTTCCGGCACATAGAGTCCGCCGTCGCTGGCCAGCCCCGTCAGCAGGACTTCTTCGAAACTGAGTGCGGGGGCCTGGCCCCGGGTGCTGATGTACTTCACGTCTGCTACCTGTCTGATGCTGTCGCGCCGATGCCGCTGCGCCTATGTGTTTCTTAACCGTCCAGCTCTTCCACGCGAATGCGGGAAATGCTGTTGCTGACACTGTCCAGTGCCTCCATCCGGGCCACGGCCTCATCCACCTTGCCCTGGGGCGCGTCGCTGGTCAGCACAATCACCGGTACCCGGGTTGCGCCGGGCGGCGGCGCCTTCTGGATCAGGGCCTCGATGCTGATGCCCAGGTCGCTGAGGATAGTCGCCACCTTGGACAGTACACCCGGCTTGTCCTCCGCTTCGATACGCAGGTACCAGGGCGTCACCACATCGGCCATCGGCACGATGGGCAGGTCCCGCAGGGCGTCGTCGGTCACCGACAGCGACGGTACCCGGTTCTCCTGCTCGGCGCTGATATCCCGGGCCAGGTCGACCAGGTCAGCCACCACCGCCGAGGCGGTGGGCGCGGCGCCGGCGCCGGCGCCGTAGTAGAGGGTCGGGCCGACCGCACTGCCCTCGACCAGCACGGCGTTCTTCACACCATTGACGTTGGCCAGCAGGCGCTCTTGGGGAATCAGGGTGGGGTGCACCCGCAGCTCGACTCCGGCGTCGCTCTGCTTGGCCACGCCGAGATGCTTGACCCGGTAGCCGAGTTCCTCGGCGTAATCCATATCCTGGGGTGTCAGGCGGGTAATGCCCTCGGTATAGACCGACTCGAACTGCAGCGGGATACCGAAAGCCAGGGAGGCCAGGATCACCAGCTTGTGGGCGGCATCGATACCCTCCACGTCGAAGGTGGGGTCCGCCTCGGCATAGCCGAGGGCCTGGGCTTCCGCCAGCACATCGCCGAATTCCCGGCCGTGCTCGCGCATCTCGCTGAGAATAAAGTTACCGGTACCATTGATGATGCCGGCCAGCCACTCGATGCGGTTGCCTGCCAGGCCTTCGCGCAGGGCCTTGATAATCGGAATACCGCCGGCCACGGCCGCTTCGTAGCGCACCGCCACCCCGTGCTCGGCAGCCAGGGCGAAAATGTCGTTGCCGTGTTCGGCAATCAGGGCCTTGTTGGCCGTGACAATGTGCTTGCCGTTGCGAATGGCGGTTTCCACCAGTTCCCGGGCCACGGTGGTGCCGCCGATCAACTCGACAACGATGTCGACGTCCTCGTCCTGGGCCACGTCGAAAATATCGCGGCTCACCCGCACCCCGGACAGGTCACACAGGGGGTTGTCCCGGCGCGCGCCGACCAGGGCGATTTCCAGCGGGGCCTGGGCGCGGGCGGCAATCTCCGCCGCGTTTTCACGCAATACGTTAAAGGTACCGCCGCCGACGGTACCGAGGCCGCAAATGCCGATTTTTACAGGTTTCAATCTATACCTTCTTGCTGTCTGCTTGCTGTCTGGCTTGTTTCTGGCTTGCTGTCTGTGATGCCCGGGTGTCAGCGCGACACGCTCAGGCCGGGATGGCGCCGTCCTGCTTGAACATGCGCCGGATATTGCGAATGGCCTGGCGGGTGCGGTGCTCGTTCTCGATCAGGCCGAAGCGCACGTAGCCCTCGCCATACTCGCCGAAGCCCACGCCCGGGGAGACGGCCACCTTGGCCTCCTCCAGCAGCTTCTTGCTGAACTCGAGGGAGCCCATCTCGCGATAGAACTCCGGCACCTGGGCCCACACGAACATGGTCGCCTTGGGCGGCTCAACCGGCCAGCCGGCGGAGTTCAGGCCGCTGCACAGTACATCCCGGCGCGACTTGTACATGGCGGTAATTTCCGCCACGCAGGTCTGGTCGCCCTCCAGGGCAGCGATCGCCGCCACCTGGATAGGCGTGAACATACCGTAATCGAGGTAGGACTTCATCCGTCCGAGAGCGCCCACCAGTTCGGCATTGCCGCAGCAGAAGCCGACCCGCCAGCCGGGCATATTGTAGCTCTTGGACATGCTGAAGAATTCCACCGCGACTTCCCGGGCGCCCTCCACCTGGAGGATGGACGGGGCCTTGTAACCGTCGAAGCAGAGGTCGGCATAGGCCAGGTCGTGCACCACCCAGATCTGGTGCTCGCGGGCGATGGCCACCACCTTCTCGAAGAAATCCAGCTCCACACAGTGACCGGTGGGGTTGGAGGGGAAGCTCAGCACCAGCATCTTGGGACGCGGCCAGCTGTTGCGAATGGCGTTTTCCAGTTCCTGGAAGAACTCGTGTTCCGCCGCCATGGGGATGTGGCGGATATCCGCCCCGGAGATCACAAAACCATAGGGGTGAATCGGGTAGCTGGGGTTGGGCACCAGCACCGCGTCGCCGGGGCCGGTGGTGGCCAGCGCCAGGTGAGCGAGCCCCTCTTTGGAACCCAGGGTAACGATGGCCTCGGTGCCCGGGTCCAGGTTGACGTCGTAGCGCCGCGCATACCAGTCACAAATCGCCTTGCGCAGGCGCGGAATGCCCTTGGACTGGGAATAGCGATGGGTGTCGCCGCGGCGAGCGGTTTCCACCAGTTTGTCGACAATATGCTCGGGCGTGGGCTGGTCCGGGTTGCCCATGCCGAAGTCGATGATGTCCTCGCCCGCCGCGCGCGCTTTCTGCTTCAGCTCGCCAATAATGTTGAACACATAGGGGGGCAGGCGCTGAATGCGCTGAAACTGGCTATCCACGGCTATTGGACCCGATCGGAGGCCGCCATCAGGCGGCGGGATTGTCAAAAAAGGTGGGAAACAGTACTGAGTCCACCGGGCACTGTCAACGCGCCCGGTAGCAATAGCGCATTATGCCGCGGATTTGGGCCGCGGCAACGGGATCAATTGAGGCCCAGGGTGGCCATCAGCTCGTCGGCGGACTGGTATCCGGGGATCATCTTGCCGGACTCGGTGATGATGGCCGGAGTACCGCGCACGCCCAGCTCCTGGCCCAGGGCGTACTCCTCGGCAATGGGGTTGCCGGGGCAGACGTTTTCATCCACCGTCTCGCGATTCTTCAGCCGGGTCAGGGTATCCTGGCGGTCGTCGGCGCACCAGGCGCTGGCCAGCTGGCGGAAACCCGGGGAGCCGAGACCGGCGCGTGGATAAGCCAGGTACCGCACTTCAACACCGCGCTTGTTCAACTCCGGGACTTCCTTGTGCAGTTTCTGGCAGTAGAAGCAGGTGACATCGGTAAATACGGTGATATGCGCCCGGGTCTCGCCTTCGGGGGAGAAGATAATCATGTCCTCGGGCTCGAGTGATGCCAGGCGTTCGAGACGGACGCCGTCACGGCGCTTTTCCGCCAGGTTGACGTAGCCCTGGGGCCCGACGGTGAACAGGTCGCCGACAATGAAATAGTTACCTTTCTCGGTGGCATACACCAGCGGCCCGTTGGCAAACTGGACCTCGTACATGCCGGGCAGCTCACTGGTGGAGACCGACTCGATCTTCAAGCCGGTGCTGGCCACCTCCATGGTGGCACGCAGCTTGTCCGCCACCGCCTTGTCCACGGGTTCGCCGGCCTGGGTTCCGCCCGCGACGAGAGCGCAAGCTGTGGCCACTACGGCGGCCATTCTGTGAAAGGTCATAGTCAATTCCCTGTACGCCCCTGGGGGCGGATTACTGTGTGCGCAGGCTTTGAGCCCGGCACGGCTTATAAGTTCCTTTTTTGTCACCGGGCCCTGCACACGGGCCAGGCTATTGTAGTTCAGCCATATCGCCCTTAACCCCGTGGATGGTGCTGTGCATGCAGCTCCTGCATGCGCGCCCTGGCCACATGAGTATAGATCTGGGTGGTGGTCAGATCACTGTGCCCCAGCAACATCTGCACCACCCGCAGATCGGCACCGTGATTGAGCAGATGGGTGGCAAAGGCGTGCCGCAGCGTGTGCGGGGACAACGGCTTGTTGATCCCCGCACGCCGGGCGTAGAGTTTAATACGATACCAGAAGGCCTGGCGAGTCATGGCGGCACCACGACGGCTGGGAAACACCGTTTCCGTGGGATTGCCGCGGATCAGGTCGGCCCTCGGCCCCTGCAGGAAGCGCTGCAGCCACAACTGCGCCTCCTCCCCCATCGGCACCAGGCGCTCCTTGCTGCCTTTGCCAAACACCCGCAGCACCCCCTGGTTGAGGCTGACCTGGGACAGTTGCAGGCCCACCAGTTCGCTGACCCGCAGTCCGCAGGCATAGAGCACCTCCAGCATGGTGCGATCGCGGTATTCAATGGGGTCGTCGAGCACCGGCTCGGCCAGCAGGCGCTCCACGTCCGCCTCCGACAGCGACTTGGGCAACGGCCTGCCGAGTTTGGGGCTGTCGATATCGAGGGTCGGATCTACCTGCAGACGCCCCTCGCGGATGTTATAGGCGTAAAAGCCCCGCACGCAGGACAGGAAACGGGCGCTGGAGCGGGGGGAGACACCTTCCTGCAACCGTACCCCGAGGTAGCGCTGGATATCGGCCGCCGAGGCCCGGAGTAAGCCACCGACCTGCTGCTGATGCAGCCACTCGCCGAACTGGCGCAGATCGCGACGGTAGGAGCCGAGGGTATTCTCGCTCAGCCCCCGCTCCATCCACAGGGCGTCGAGGTAGCGGTCGATATCGGGCTGATGTGGGGTTTGATTGGCGGTCACCCGGTGAGCGTAACACGCGCGGCTATGAGCCGGAAAAAGAAAAGGGCCGCCGTCATGGCGACCCTTGATTCGACAGGAATACTACTTATTAGTATGCGGTGTTTTCCAGTTCGCTGACGAATTCAGCATCGTCGGTTGTGCAGGTACGGAAGATAGCACCCTCGTTGTTCACGCTGACCTCATTGTAGCGGCCGTCTTCGCAGGTCGGAGGTACAACGCCACTGATATCAAATTTCCACAGAGCATCACCAGTACCGTCAGTGCTGCCGGTAGTGTCAGGGTGTTGAACTGCAGCGACGAATTCAGTCGGCTTGGCCGGATTGAAGACCATACCGGTGGCCTCGGCACCATCCACCTGAATGCTCAGGAAGTGGTCCACAGATTCAGCCACACCATCACCATCCGCATCCCGCACGAACCAGATGTCGCCACCCACGCTGCCACCATTGGGGGCATCTTCGATGATGTAGATGTTACCCAGACCATCTTGCGCGAGATTGTCCGGCGAGTTGATCACACCGGTGGTCGGCAGGAAGCCAACGTTTTTGGGCGTATCAGATTCACTGGCGAAAACACGGACGGTGGCTACATTCTTGTTGTTCGGGTCCATCTCAACGGAGTAAACCGCGCTCTCGGAGGTAGCGGTGAAGTATAGAACTTCGTTGCCGTTGGCGAGAGTGCCGATTTCGGTGTCTTCGGGGCGGCCAAAGGGTGTAGCACCGGCCTGGTCTGCAGCGATTCGGCCAGCACGGAACTCACCTTCGAAGCCTTCGGGGGCTACATTATCAAACGGGTTCTGTGTAACGCCGTTGGTCAGCTTCCCATTGGTGTTGGAAATTTTTCTCCAGTGCGCCTTACCAGTCCGCACAGTTCCCGCATTTTCATCCTGGTTCCAGTTCTTGCTGGGATCACCGTCGAAAGCTTTGACGTCGAGAACGTAAGTGGCCCCATTATTGAAATGCTCGTCTTGTGCTACGAACTTGTAGATGGATCCAGAATGGTTTTCGTCCACATAGTACACCACATTGGTATTTACTACGCCGAAACTAATACCTTCTTGCGAGGTGTTGGCAAAAGACTCTTTCTCTACGATTTCTATGTCAGCCGGATTCGCATAAGGGTTCAGGACTTCAATCACGCGGCCCTGTCCAGACCATTCTTCACCGAGGATAACCGTACCGTAAGGGGTGAAGCGTGCAGGGTCGAAGGCGCCGAAATCGGTCGGTTGCGTGCCATTGTTCCAGACGCCAGTGGAGTCACCGTGGAACAGGACTTCATTGAAATCCTCAGCGATATTGTATCGGGATACGCCGGCACCGTGGCTGGTTTCGTGGGGGATGAATATGTACTCACCAGTGGGGTCGTAAGCCACCATGTCCCACATGGAGGCGCCAGTGCCCAGACCGGGTGCGCGAACCACAGATTGTTCGGCGTCCGCTTCAATTTCCTTCATGCTGGTCAGGTTGACCTGCGAAATACCAGCAGGGGCCTGCCAGGGAGAGTTCTTTTCGTTGACGTGGTCCGGAGTGGCAACGGCAGAGGACTGGGTCAGCGGGGTGAAGAACGGCTGGGTGCCGGCAGTCGCGTAAGTTGAGGCAATCGCCAACAGACCGGCGGCCAGGGCGGTTTTACGATGGTTCATCAAAAATTCTCCATGTGATGGCGGGGCTCACCTGTGTTCAGGCAATGCCCCTGTCAATGCAGCAGCTTTGGAATGCCTGCGCTGCAGGCGAGGGAAATTATCCAGTTGGACTGTGACAGATCAGTGAGCATCCTGTGACACTGCGATAACAGTTTTGCTACGCCCCTCGCCCGAAGCATTGGCCGCCTGCCAATCGAGGCGAATGTCCCAGTCGAATATCCGAGTTTCCTCCAGCGTGGGGGAGTCCACGTTACTGACTGCGTCATAGACATTCATGGGTGGGTGCCAGGTGGCATCTCTCCCGAAAAGGAAGCTCTGCTCATCGACAATCACCCGATAAGCCTTGTTGAGCTGCAGGGCCCGGACCGCCGAGGGAACGATAAGGTCGTAGACATCGAGCCCGGCCACCTTGTCGGCATCCACCTTGCCGTTTTCATCGAAGAACCGCTGCAGGACTTCCGGATTACTGCGAAACTCGTCGCCACCACCAGCGCGGCGAAAATAGGTGAGAAACTCGCCCTCGAACTCCCCCACGTTGGGCGCATCGGGCATACCCTTCAGGTTGATATATCCCCAGCCAGCGGCACCGTCGATCTTGCGGGCGAAACTGAAGGTTTTATCGATGGTTGAGCCGATGGAGCTGTGACAGCCCATGCAAAAGGTGTTCTCCTCGTGGGTCGCCACGCGCAATTTGCCTTCGCGGTTTTCGATAAAGCCCTGTATGGACCAGCCGGAACCATTGTCGAGCCCCCAGTCTCCCAGACGGGTATAGCCCGGCAGGAAACCCGCTTCCTTCTCAAAAGCCTCTTCCTCGTAGTAGCGCGCCAGGGTCGGCTTGTTGTAAGCCTGCCACTTCTTCATGTAGCGAACTTCTTTCATGCGCCGGGAGACACCAATGCGCCCTTCGTCATCCATGCCGAGATAGCGCACGGTATGCAGGAACTCGGTGCCCTTCGGGTAGAGAAAGGGCTCCAGGTACTGCTCCCGGGCAGCACCGACGTAGCGACTCACGTCTGTGATTTCGGTAATTACCGCGAGTGCTCCGTCACCATTGAGGTCGACACCCAGTTCACGCTCATCCAGTGGTGCAGTGGTAATGCTGCCCAGCTCCTTGATGTTGGCCTCGAGGATCGCCAGGTTGGCCTGGTACACGGCCCGGGAGGGCTCGCCTTTTGCATCTTCCCGGTAGATCGCAGGCAGGCGAATCATCACGTCGTCGGTGGAGCCGTTGGTGGGCCAGAAGGTACTGGGGAAGGGCTTGTAGTTGAAGGCCACCCAGCCACTGCCGTCTCTGGCAATACCCTGCTCGTCAAAAGCATCGGCACGCTCTTCGAGATTTTCCAGGTCCGGTATCCAGCCCTTGAACCCGGCCGCTTGCAGACGTGGCTGCAGGTCGCTGTAGTTGTCATCGTCTACCCAGTCGAGAATTTCCCGATCGGATATACCCGCTACCCGCTGCGCCCGGTCGCGAAACAGGTTGGCCCAGTGATTGGTCTGGCCGAGGTCGCTGAAACTGTAGGCCTCCTGCAGGTCGCGATCATTCATGACGTTCTCGCGACCCGGGAGGGCATCCTGGTGGCAGACATAGCAGGGGTTGTGTTTGCCTTCGGTCCGGGTGTAACACTGGGGCGGAATGATCGCTTCCCGGTTGTACATGGCTGCCACGGGATGCTGGTCCGGTTTCGGCGGGCGGACGCCGGTTTCCTCGCGCAGTTTCTCCATCGTGCCCTGCTGGGCAAACCAGGCCTCGGGCAGGTTCTCCTCGGCGTCAACCGCACGGGCGGCAGTGGCAAGTCCAGATGCGAGTCCGGTGGTAAGCAGTAGAGCGATGAGCTTTGCGCTGGGGCGTTTCACGTACCTGTCTCCTGTGTGGCTGAGGCAGCGATAGTACGTCCCAAATATGTCGTTACTGTGACGCGCGGATGTCAGCCTCTCATTTCCCTCTCGGCAGCGAGGTAGACTACCCGTCGGTTGGCGCCCGCCGGCGCAGGAATAAATGCCGGATGGACTGCATCCAGCCAGACTTCACGCTCCACCAGGGACTGCAGGCGGTGCTGCAGCTCGCCAGGCAGGCGAGGCTCCGCACTACCCTGCAGCTGGCAGACCAGGTCCACTTGCAGGCCCGAGTCGGTGTAATGCAAGCGGGTTCGCACGCTGTCCACCTGTAGGGACAGATCGGCGCACAGTCCGCGGAAGGTCTGCAGTACCTCCGCCCGACCGGGCCAGGGCAAGGGCTCCAGGTGCCCGTCCTGCAGCCCCTGGGGGTCTATATGGACGGAGATATCCCGGACCATGTCGCAGTGGCCGCGCACACAGTCCGCAGCGGCGGCGCCAATCTGGTGTCCCTCGGACACACTGCAGGTGGCATCAACTTCCACATGGCATTCCAACAGGTACGACCGTCCCACACGGCGGCCTCTCAGCTCATGGCAGCCCAGCACCCCGGGCACCGAGCGCAGGCTGTTGATCACCCTCGCCCGCTCTTCGTCGGGCAGGTTGGCCTCCATCAACTCGCTGACTGCGTCCACCAGGAACCCCAGTGCCACGCGCAGAACCATACCGGCGATGAACAGGGCCATCAGCGGATCCAGCCAGTACCAGCCGGAACTGACCGCCAGCAACCCGGCCACCACCAGCAGCGAGGTGTAGACATCCGTGCGGCTGTGCTGGGCATTGGCAATCAGTAGCTGTGACTCGAGACGCCGTCCAACCGCGAGGCTGACGTGGTAATAGGCTTCTTTAACCAGCAGGCAAACCACGGCCAGGCCAATGGTCAGCAGGCCCGGTGCCACCGGCTCAGCTCCTCGCCACAACGTCAGCGCACTCTGCCCGGCAAGGCCAAGGGCAAAACCCAGCAACAAGAGTCCGATGAACAGGACCCCGAGGGTCTCGGCACGTTGGAAACCGTAGGCGAAGCGCTCGCTGGGCGCGCGCTGCGACAGATTGTGCGCCACCACCACCACCAGATCCGAGGCTGCATCGGAGAGAGAGTGCAAGCCGTCTGCGACCAGTGCCGACGAATGGCCCAACAGACCGGCAAGCAGTTTCAGCAGACCTATCAGGGTGTCCAGCGCAGCGCCCACGAGGGTCACCCTTGCGCCCTCATCGGCACAGGAAAACAGTTTTAGATGGCGCAACAGGGACACGGGGCTCTCCGGACACAGACCCGCAACAGGGTGCCCGCAAAGCATTAAGAATTAATGGCTAAAACGTGACGCTAGGATGAACAAGCGGTGACTGATGCCGGAGAGAAGAAGCCAGCGTACAACGAAAAAAGCGGCCACTGGGGCCGCTTTGAAAAGGGGAGCTGGAAGAGGCTTAGTTGGCCAGCTTTTCCTTGATGCGAGCAGCCTTGCCGCTCAGCTCGCGCAGGTAGTACAGCTTGGCCTGACGTACGTCGCCGCGACGCTTGACGCTGATGCTGTCAACCAGCGGGCTGTAGGTCTGGAAAGTACGCTCAACGCCCACACCGTGGGAGATCTTGCGTACAGTGAAAGCAGAGTTCAGGCCGCGGTTACGCTTGCCGATCACAACGCCTTCGAAGGCCTGCAGACGCTCGCGGTTGCCTTCCTTTACTTTTACCTGCACAACCACGGTGTCACCCGGGCTGAACTCAGGCAGTTCTTTTTGCATCTGTTCAGCGTCCAGCTGAGAGATAATCTTGTTGGTGCTCATGGTGTGCTCCTGTCGTATCAAACTCGTAGCTTCACAGCTAGCGATCATTTAAATCAGTGTTTCAGTGTTCGTTTGGGGCCGCCCGCTCACTGCGGTATTCGGCCAGTAGTTCCACTTCCTCGGGCGACATCGCCCTGCCTTCGAGCAGGTCGGGGCGGCGCTCCAGCGTCCGGCCCAGGGCCTGTTTCAGGCGCCAGCGGCGGATCTTCTCGTGATCCCCACTGAGCAATACTTCCGGTACCACCCTGCCCTGGTAATCCTCGGGCCGGGTGTAGTGCGGGCAGTCCAGCAAGCCGTTGGCGTAGGAGTCTTCCTCCGCCGAAGCCTCGTGCCCCAGCACTCCGGGCAGCTGGCGCGTGACCGCATCGATCACCACCATGGCGGCCAGCTCGCCACCTGTTAGTACGTAATCACCGATGGAGAGTTCCTCATCCACCTCGGTTTCTATCAGGCGCTCATCCACGCCCTCATAGCGACCGGCTACCAGGATCAGCGCGTCTTTCTGCGCCAGCTCCACCGCCCGGGAGTGGTCGAAGCGCCTGCCCTGGGGCGAGAGGTAGACCACGTGGGCGCTGGCGCCGGTCTCCTGCTCCGCCTGCTCCCTGGCAGCGGCAATGGCCTGCTGCAAGGGATCGATTTTCATCAACATGCCCGGGCCACCGCCGTAGGGCCTGTCGTCCACCGTGCGGTGCTTGTCCACGGTGTAGTCGCGCGGGTTGCTGTGGCGCACCGCCACCAGCCCCTGCTTTACCGCCCTGCCCGTCACTCCGTGTTCGGTCACTGCGGCGAACATTTCCGGGAACAGGCTTACCAGTGCAATATGCATCGTGCCCTGCCCTTCTGATGTCCTTTCCTGGCGGCCAGCCCCTACTCTTCGAGGAACCAGTCCACCTCCAATCTGCCTGCTTCTAAATCCACCCGGGTCACCACGTCGCCGGGCAGGTAGGGGATCAGGCGCTCCCTGTCATCAATACTGCCGTCTGAAGCCTTCACCACCAACACATCGTTGGCGCCGGTCTCGATCAGGTAGTCGACCCTGCCCAGCAGGACCTCTCCCCCGTCAGTACCTTCTTCAGCACCTTTGTTGGTACCTTCTTTGGCAGTACACCAGACCTCAAGACCTTCCAGCTGGTGCCAGTAGAAGTCACCTTCTTCCAGCGCCGGCAGGCTGTCGGCAGCGACCGCCACCTCCAGACCGCGGAAACTCTCCGCGGCAGTGCGGTCATCAACGCCCCGGATATGGGCCACGAGCCCTTTACCCTGGCGCTTGCCGGCGTCGAATTCGATGGGCTCAGTGCCCCCGCGACGCCGCAACACCCAACCCCCGTAATTCAGGAAATTTTCCTGGGGGTCAGTAAACGAGTGGATCTTCACCCAGCCCTTGATACCGTAGCAGCCGGTTATCTTGCCGACGACCAACAGCTCACTGGTGGCGAGATCACCCATTCCGACGGCCTTATCAGGCTGCAGCGTTGTCCTTCAGCAGCTTGGCAACGCGCTCGGACAGCTGGGCGCCCTGGCCCTGCCAGTACTCGATGCGGTCGGTGTCGATGCGCAGACGCTGTTCCTGACCACGGGCGACCGGGTTGAAAAAGCCCACGCGCTCGATGAAGCGGCCGTTGCGAGAGTTGCGGCTGTCAGCCACGGTCAGGTGGTAGAACGGGCGCTTCTTGGCACCGCCACGAGACAAACGAATAGTTACCATATTCCGTAAATTCCTGAAAAATAAAGGGAAATTAAGGCGAACCCGCCAAAATTCCACGGCAAACACCGGCACCGGGGCCGGAAAGGTGGCGTATCATACGGAAATTGGGGCTGTAGTAAAACCCCTTCAGGCAGAAATTTTGCAGTGTTTTCGGGGGTTTAGCCGGAAATCGGGCGGGATACCCGGCAGCGGGGGCTGGCGGGCCGGGGCTGGCCGCCCCCGGCAGGGCGAAACCAGCCTCTCAGGGCCGCTTAACGGAAGGGAAAACCACCGCCTCCGCCGGGGGGCATCATACCGCCACCGCCCCCCATGCCGCCCCCCATACCACCAAGGCCGCGCATCATCTTCTCCATGCCGCCGCCTTTCATCTTCTTCATCATTTTCTGCATCTGCTTGTGCTGCTTCAGCAGGCGATTGAGGTCCTGCACCTGGGTGCCGGAGCCCTGGGTGATACGGCGCTTGCGGGAACCGGAGATCAGCTCAGGCTTGCGGCGCTCCATGGGGGTCATGGAATTGATCATGGCCTCCATACGGACGAACTGTTTCATATCCAGGTTCTGCTGGGCCATCTGCGCCATGTTGCCCATGCCCGGCAGCTTGTCGAGCATGCCGGTAATACCGCCCATATTGTTCATCTGCTGCAGCTGGTCGCGAAAGTCCTCGAGGTCGAAGCGCTGGCCCTTCTTGACCTTGCGCGCCAGTTTCTCCGCTTTCGCCCGGTCGACCTTCTGCTCCGCTTCCTCGATCAGCGACAACATGTCGCCCATGCCCAGGATCCGGGAGGCCAGGCGGTCGGGGTGGAAGGGATCCAGGGCAGCGGTTTTTTCGCCCACACCGAGGAACTTGATGGGCTTGCCGGTCACGGTGCGCACGGACAGGGCGGCACCACCGCGGCTGTCGGCGTCCACCTTGGTCAGGATCACCCCGGTCAGGGGCAGGGCCTCGCCGAAGGCTTTGGCGGTATTGGCGGCGTCCTGGCCGGTCATGGCGTCGACCACAAACAGGGTCTCCGCCGGGTTGAGCACCTTATTCAGCTCGGTGATCTCGGCCATCATGGCCTCATCCACCGTGAGGCGGCCGGCGGTATCGACGATCAGCACGTCGGAGAATTTGATTTTGGCGTGGTCCACCGCCGCGCGGGCAATGTCCACCGGTTTCTGGTCTGGCTGGCTGGGGAAGAAATCCACACCTACCTCGGCGGCCAGGGTCTCCAGCTGCTTGATCGCCGCCGGGCGGTAGACGTCGGCACTGACCACGGTTACCGACTTCTTGTCGCGCTCTTTCAGCAGCTTGGCCAGCTTGCCCACGGAGGTGGTCTTACCGGCGCCCTGCAGGCCAGCCATCAGGATCACCGCCGGTGGCTGGACCGCCAGGTTAAGCCCTTCGTTGGCGCTGCCCATGACGGATTCCAGTTCCGCCTGCACGATTTTCAGGAAGGCCTGCCCCGGGCTCAGGCTCGACATGACCTCCTGACCGAGGGCGCGCTGCTTGACCGACTCCACGAATTGCTTGACCACCGGCAGGGCCACGTCGGCTTCCAGCAGGGCCATACGCACTTCACGCAGGGTGTCCTGGATATTTTCATCAGTCAGCCGCGCTTTGCCGGTGATATTGCGCAGGCTGTTGGACAGGCGATCGGACAAACTCTGGAACATGGACAAAACTCTTGAATGGAAGCTGCCGCGGAGCAGCCAATGCTATTGATTCCGCGGGGACAAATCGGTACAAAGGGCCGAAGTATACGCCACCCGGGCCCATCCCCCAAACTCATGCCATTACCTCTGATAGCCACCCTGGCCGCCCTGCTCTACCTGGTGGCGACCGGGATGCAGCTCGTTGCGCTGGCGCAACGCGGCACCAACGCGAGCCGCCTGCCAGTCAGCATCGCGGTACTGGCCATGGCCTGTCACGCGCTCGTGGCCTGGGACAGTATCAGCACCGAGGACGGGGTCCACCTGGGCTTTTACAAGGTGGCTGCACTGGTGTTCCTGGCCGTCAATATTGCCTGCGTGGTGGCGATTGCGCTGAAAAGGCCACTTCACAACCTGCTGCTGGTGCTGTTTCCACTGTCCGCCGTCGCGGTCATGGTATCCAGCCTCGGCCCCCAGACCGAGCACGCCAGCCACCTCGGCCACGGCCTGCTTATACATGTGGCCAGTTCGATCATCGCCTATGCCGTACTCACCCTGGCCGCAGTCCAGGCCGGTGTACTGGCCGTACAGGACCGGCAACTGCACGAACGCCACCCGGGCGGCATCGTAAAATGGCTGCCGCCGCTGCAACGCATGGAAGCCATGCTGTTTGAACTGCTGTGGGTGGGCGTGATCCTGCTGACGGTGGCGATTGTCACCGGCTTCATTTTTGTGGAAGACCTGTTCGCCCAGCACCTGGTCCACAAGACGGTGCTGACCATCGTGGCGTGGATGACTTTCTCGTCCCTGCTGTGGGGCCACTACCAGCTGGGCTGGCGCAGCCAGACGGCGGTGCGCCTGACCCTGGCGGGATTCCTGGCGCTGATGCTGGCGTTTTTCGGCTCCAAACTGGTGCTGGAACTCATCCTCCAGCGCTAATCCAGCCCCTCCATTCACGCCGCAAACAGGCTTGCCCCGCCCGGGCTTTTTCTTCAAGATAGCCGTTTGCTCATTACCAAGGGTTTTTTCCTGACTTGAACGAAGCACCGCTGGGTCTTTTAAGCTCAGTTCTGGTAGTCCTCATTTTGCTTTCCGGTTTCTTCTCCAGTTCCGAAACCGGCATGATGTCCCTGAACCGCTACCGGCTGAAACACCTCAGGAAAAACAAGCATCGCGGAGCGCGCCGGGCCAGCAAACTGCTGCAGCGGCCCGACCGCCTGATCGGCTTGATCCTGATCGGTAATAACCTGGTCAATATCCTGGCCTCCGCTATCGCCACGGTGATCGCCATTCGCCTGTGGGGCGATGCCGGCATCGCCATCGCTACCGGCGGCCTGACCCTGGTCATCCTGATCTTCGCCGAGATCACCCCTAAAACCATCGCCGCCCTGCACCCGGAGAAAGTCGCCTTCCCCGCCAGCATCATCCTGCTGCCGCTGATGAAGCTGATGTACCCGGCGGTGTGGCTGATCAACAGTGTCACCAACGGCCTGCTGCGCCTGCTGGGCGTGGACCCATCCAAGGGCGGCGACGAACACGTGTCCACGGAAGAGTTGCGCACCATCGTGACCGAGGCCGGCCAGCTCATCCCCACCCGCCACCGCGGCATGCTGCTGAACATCCTCGACCTCGAAGAGGTGTCGGTGGATGACATCATGGTGCCGCGCAACGATGTGTACGGCATCGACCTGGACGACTCGGACGAGGAAATTCTCGGCACCATCCAGGCCAGCTCCCACACCCGCCTGCCGGTGTGGCGCGACGACATCAATAACATCGTCGGTGTGCTGCACATGCGCAACATCAGCCGGGTGATCGACAAGCAGGGCCTCGACCGCGACGCGCTGGAGCGGGAGATGGAAACCCCCTACTTCATCCCCGAGAGCACCCCGCTGCACACCCAGCTGTTCAACTTCCAGAAGAACAAGCTGCGCCTGGGCGTGGTGGTGGATGAATACGGCGACGTGATGGGCCTGGTGGCGCTGGAGGATATCCTCGAAGAGATCGTCGGTGAATTCACCTCCAACCTGGTGGACACGGCCGACACCATCTTCCCCCAGCGCGACGGCAGCTACATCATTACCGGCAACGCCAACATCCGCGAGATCAACAAGTCCCTGCACTGGGAACTGCCAACCGATGGCCCCAAAACCCTCAGCGGGCTGATTCTGGAGTACCTGGAATCCTTCCCCGACGCCAATGCCGGCCTGAAGATAGAAGACTACCGCCTGGAGATCCTCGAATTACAGGGCAACGTCGTGCAGGCAGTACGGGCCTCCGCCGGCTAAACTGCACCGCAGGACTGTCACGCGCGCGACAGATGCCGCCTCAGGGCGGCGCTACACTCGGCAACCTCGCAAAACCCTATAAAGTGAGGTCAGCATGCTCTCAGAAGAACTGCGCAGTACCATCGCCACCCAGATCTACCGGTGTTTCCAGCAGGGTGAGCAAATCCCCCTCCTCAGCGCCCAGTACCCCGATCTGGAGATGGAAGATGCCTACCGCATACAGGAGAAAGTCGTTGCCAGCTTCCAGGCGGACGGCCGCAAGATCAAGGGCTACAAGATCGGCCTGACCTCCAAAGCCATGCAGGAAATGGCCGGCACCGACGAACCCGATTACAGCGCCATGCTGGATCATATGTTTCTGCCCGAGGCCAGCCACACCCCGCGCAGCGACTGGCAGAGCCCGATGGTGGAAATCGAACTTGCGTTTGTCATGAAGGAGCGCCTGGAGGGCCCCGGCATCAACGTGGCCGATGTCATCCGCGCCACCGACTTCGTCCTCCCCGCCATCGAGATCGTGGACTTCCGGGTCGCCATGGCGCCGGGTATGACCGTCCGTGACACCATCTCCGACCTGGCCGCCGTGGGCGGCGTGGTCCTGGGCGGCAACCCGCTCGACCTGAAAGACTTCGACGTGCGCGGCGTCCGGGGCGATCTGCTGATCAACGGCGAGGTACGCGAGTCCGGCTGCTCAGACGCTGTACTCGGCAACCCGCTCACCGCCGTTGCCTGGCTGGCCAACAAGCTGTCGGAATTTGGCGTTACCTTCGAGCCCGGCGATGTGATTCTGTCCGGCTCGTTCCTCCGTGCCCTGCCTGTACAGGCCGGTGACGAGGTGGTCGCCCGCTTTGACAACGGCTTCGGCGACGTACTGCTGACCTTCGACTGAATTACGCCTCGGCACTCACAGGAGCGACACCATGATCAACCAGGCACTACAACACTGGCGCGCCGGGGAAGCTTCCCTTGGCGCGTGGTCCAACCTGCCCGATATCCACCTGGCGGAAACGCTGGCCCGCATGGGCTTTGACTGGATCTGTTTCGACCTGCAGCACGGCCTCATGGACTACGGCGACCTGACCCGCCTGCTGCCCGCCATCTGCGGCCAGCCGGTCACCCCCCTGATACGCGTTGCGGCCAACCAGCCGGAACAGATCGGCAAGGTACTGGATGCAGGCGCTCACGGTGTGATCGTGCCTATGGTCAACAGCGCCGAAGACGCCCGACGGGCCGCCTCCGCCTGCCGCTATCCGCCAGCCGGCACCCGCTCCTGCGGCCCCCTGCGTGACGCCATGATCGAAGGCTTCAATTACCTGGCAACGGCCAACGAACAGATTGCCTGCATCGCCATGATCGAAACCGACGAGGGCCTGGCCAACGTGGAGGCCATCGCCGCCACCGAGGGCGTGGATGCCCTGTTCGTCGGCCCCATGGACCTCTGTTACGGTCTGGGCCTGGCGCCGGGGGATTTCGAAAATCCAGTGTTTACCGCGGCCATCGAACGCATCCTGGCCGCCACCCGCAGCGCCGGTATCGCCGCCGGCATGTTTGGCTACACTGCCGAGATGGCGCACATGGCGATCAACAACGGTTTTGCCTTCGCCTCCGCCGGCACCGATATCAGCTTCTTCCGCAGCGGCGCCCAGCAGGCGCTGACCACCGCCAGCGGTGAACAGAACGACAACCAGAAAAAGGCCGTGTACTAAGAGGAACACCATGACCACAATAAGAAAGATTGCCCCGCTGCTACTGGCCTCCTGCCTGGCGGCCTCCGCCCAGGGTAAGGCGGTCACTGAAGAGCGCCTGGTCAAGGCTGACAGCGAGCCCGGCAACTGGATGAGTACCGGCCGCAACTACGGCGAGGAACGCTACTCTCCCCTGAAGCAGGTTACCGACGACAACGTCGACAACCTGGGGCTCGCCTGGAGCTACAAATACGAAGTTGACCGCGTGGTTGAAGCGACCCCCATCGTGGTCGACGGTGTGATGTACACCACCGGCGCCTACAGCATGGTGTTCGCCCTGGACGCCAAAACCGGCGAGGAACTGTGGCGCTACGACCCCAAAGTCTGGCGCGGCATCCAGGGCCGGGGCTGCTGCGATGCGGCCAACCGCGGCGTCGCCGTGTGGGGTGACAAGGTCTTTGTGGGGGTGTACGACGGTCGCCTGGAAGCGCTCGACGCCAGCACCGGCGAACTGGTCTGGTCCGTCAACACGCTGGTCGACCCCGACCGCAACTACACCATCACCGGCGCCCCGCGTATCGTCAAGGGTAAGGTGATCATCGGCAACGGCGGCGCAGAATTTGGCGTACGGGGCTACATCACCGCCTACGACACCGAAACCGGCAAGCAGGCCTGGCGCTTCTTTACCGTACCGGGAGACCCTGCCAAGGGTGACGAATCCGACACCATCAGCATGATTCGCAAGACCTGGCACGGCGACAACTACTGGAAGCAGGGTGGCGGCGGCACCGTGTGGGACTCCATGGCCTACGACCCGGACCTGGACCTGCTGTACATCGGGGTGGGCAATGCCTCCTTCTGGAACCCGATGCTGCGCTCGGAAGCCAAGGGCGACAATCTGTTCGTCTCCTCCATCGTGGCCATTCGCCCGGACACCGGCGAGTACGTATGGCACTACCAGACTACCCCCGGTGACGCCTGGGACTACACCGCCACCCAGCACATCATCGTCACCACCCTGGAATTCGCTGGCAAGCCGCGCCGGGTCGTGATGCAGGCACCCAAGAACGGCTTCTTCTACGTACTTGATGCCGCTACTGGCGAGTTCCTGTCAGCAGAGGCCTACGGCAAGCTGACCTGGGCCAAGGGTATCGACCCCGAAACCGGCCGCCCCATCTTTGACATGGAAGCGGCAGACTACTGGAGCAAGGGCAGCGAACCAAAGATCGTGTTCCCCGGCTCCCAGGGTGCCCACAACTGGAACCCGATGAGCTACAACCCCGATACAGGCCTGGTCTACATTCCCCAGCAGGTGACCATGGAGTACTTCGAGCCGCTCACGGAAATGGACGCCAAGCCCCCCCAGGCCGGCGTGCCCAACCTGGGCCTTGTGGTCCCCAAAGTGCCGGAGACAATCGAGGAAATCGAACAGCTGGCCGGCATCTACCGCGGTAAACTGCTGGCCTGGGACCCGGTCAAACAGGAGGAGCGCTGGAGCCAGCCTTACGAACACATCGCCAACGGCGGCACCCTGAGCACCGCCGGTAACCTGGTATTCCAGGGCACTGCGGATGGCCGGGTCCTGGCCTACGCCGCCGATACCGGTGAGAAACTCTGGGAGCAACCGGTGTCCAGCGGTGTCGGTGCGGGCCCCATCAGCTACTCCGTGGACGGCGAACAGTACATTGCCTTCAACGTGGGTTGGGGCGGCGCCTTCCCCATCACCTTCGGCGCCCTGGCCTACCGCACCCACGTGGTGAACGACTCCCGCCTGTACGTGTTCAAGCTCGGCGGCAAGGCGGACCTGCCGCCGGTCAAACGCCGCACGATCGAACTGCCCAACCCGCCGCCACTTGAAGCAGATGAGGCAACGCTTGCCGAGGGCGGTGAACTGTTCGCCCTGCACTGCGGCGTATGCCACGGCCTGTCCGCCATGAGCGCCGATATCATCCCCGACCTGCGCTATCTCGGCGAGCAGCAGCACAAGGACTTCCTGCCCATTGTGTTTGGCCTGCGCTCCAATAAGGGCATGCCGCCCTTCGGTGGCATTCTCGAGCCTGACCAGGTGGAAAGCATCCGCCAGTACATCATTTCCCGCAGCCACCACTGGCGCAGCGAACTGCTCAAGCAGGACGCGAGTCGCGCAGAAGAAGGTGGCGAAAGCACCGGGAAATAAGCATACTGCGCCCGCCACCGAGCCGGTGGCGGGACAGCCTCCTTTCGGTTACCAGTGCCTATAAATTCACCAGCTTTGTCGCCGGCGTGACAGAGCCTGGAGTCGTATTGCCGTAGCCTGCCACTCACCGCGCTAACGCAGGCGCGAGTAAAGCCTTGCTGTCCCAACCTAAAAATGTAAAGAGGGAATCCCGTGACGCAACCAATGAAACCCCTGTCAAAACTTTCTGCCATCGCCGTAGGACTGTTGGTCGCCCATGGCGCCTCCGCCCAACAGCTGGAAGAAGTGGTCGTAACCGCCACCAAGCGGGCAGAGAGCCTGCAGGATGTGCCGATCTCCATGGTCGCCATGAGCGGTGAATCGATCCAGGAAATGAACATCACCCGCGGCGAAGACTTCGCTGTCGACATGCCCGCAGTGACCATCGCCCAGAACCCCATCGGTAACTTCATCTTCATACGCGGTATCGGCACCCCCGGCGCCAACCAGGGCATGGAACAGTCGGTGTCGATCTTCCACGACGGCATCTACATGGGGCGGCACCAGCTTTCTCGCTCCCCCTTCATGGACCTTGAGCGGGTGGAAGTACTGCGCGGACCCCAGTCCATCCTGTTCGGCAAGAACACCATCGGCGGCGCCATCAGCCTGATCACCGCCAAGCCGACCCAGGAGCTGGAAGGCATGGTCAATGCGACCTATGGCTCCTACGGTGAAAAAGAGCTGAACGGCTACCTGTCCGGCCCCATCACCGACACCCTGAGCGGCCGCATCTCGGCTCGTGGTTACGAGACCGACGGCTACCTGGATAACGTCATCACCGGCGATGACGAACCATCGCGCGAGGACACCACCGTACGTGTGCAGTTAGCCTGGGACGCAACCGACAACCTCACCGTGACCGGCAAGTGGGAGAACAGCCAGTTCGATGCGAGTGGCACGACTTCCCAGCTCTCTACCTTTAACCCCTTCAATGCGGGTGCCCAGGGATTCAGCGACCTGAACCAGGCCCTGGTGGCCGCCGCCACCGGCGGTAATGGCCTGGAGAAATACGACGACGAACGCGCCGTGGTCAACGATGGCGGCGAACTGCTGGGCCAGGTTCTCCCTGTGTTTGCCGGCCTGCCGGGCTTCCCCGACCTCGAGGAAGGCAACACCAACGAGATGGATATCGGCACCCTGACCCTGGACTGGGGCATGGGTGACCACACCCTGACCGCCATCACCGGCTACGCCCAGTACGAGTACCGGGACATCTGTGACTGCGACTTCGCTGCCCTGCCCCTGACCCAGGCCGACGCCCGCGAAGACTACGACCAGTTCAGCCAGGAGATTCGCCTGACCTCCCCCGGCGGCGAAAAGCTCGACTACATCGTGGGCATGTACTACCACGAGAGCGACCTGACCTATAACGCCCGCGACAGCTTTGGCACCACCATGGCTTACCAGATGCTGGGCGTACCCAGCCCGCTGCTGGTACCCAACCTGGCCCGCGAGTACACCATGGACCAGGAACAGGACATGTGGGCGGTATTTGGCTCCACCACCTACAGCTTCACCGACACGACCCGCCTGACCGTAGGCCTGCGCTACTTTGAAGAAGAGAAGACCGCCGGCCACGTACTCGACAAATACTTCGGCGGCGGCTGGGACTTCAGCGCCCTGGCTGGCCTGCCCGCGGGCAGCATCGCGTTTGGCGATACCCCGGAAGATTACGACGCCTTTCTCAACGGTTTCGGCAGCGTCGACCTGGGCGGCATCACCGGCGGCCAGATCACCGAGCTCATCTACCAGCAGCTGCTGGGTACCTACGAGCACGACATCCAGAACCGCAAGCGCAAGGAACAGGACTGGAACTGGCAGCTCACCCTGGAGCACGACCTGACCCAGGACATCATGGTGTTTGCCACGGCGTCGACCGGTACCAAGGGCGGCGGTTTCGACGGTCGCTTCCTGCTGACCACCGATAACCCGCTGTTCGAGTACGACGAGGAAACTGCGGAAAACTACGAGCTCGGCATCAAGGCCTACCTGCTCGACAACACCATGACCTTCAACGCCACGGCCTTCTACAGCACCGTGGAAGACTACCAGGTGAACATCTTCGACGGCGCCACGGGCTTCTTTGTCCAGAACGCAGCGGAGATCGAGTCCCAGGGCGTAGAGGTGGATGTGAACTGGGCGGCGACCGAAGAGCTGACCGTGCGCTTTGCCGGCAGCTACCTCGACGCCAGCTACGCCGAGTGGCCCAATGCTCCCTGCTGGGCCAGCCCGGCTGACGACGTCCGCGGTGGCTGCGTTGATTTCGGTACGCCCGGCGCCTATCGCGATGCGGGAGGTGACACCAACGTGTTCTCCCCCGAGTGGTCCTACAACCTGAACTTCAACTACGTGCAACCGGTTGCTGAGTCCCTGGAAGCCCGCTTTGTTCTGAACATCAACTACGCCGATGATCAGTTCGTAGCCTCCGACCTCGACCCGGTCTACGCCTACCAGGAGTCCTTCACCAAGTACGATCTGCGTGTGGCTCTGGGTAACGTCGCGGGAGACTGGGAAGTAGCATTGATCGGCAAGAACCTGACCGATGAGCGCACTACCACTGGTAACGCTAACGACCAGCCACTGGTGGCCGGTAACGGCTTCAAGCTGACCGACCGCCCTCGCAGCTACATGATCCAGGCGATGTACCGCTTCTAAAACAAAAAAGGGAAGAGCTCTCGCCCTTCCCTTTTTATCTTCTCTGAACGGGCGCGATTATCGCGCCCGTTTTTGTTTGTCAGCCTTTCATCCTGATCCTGGCTTTTTATCTTGATCCTAGCTCTTCATTTTGATCATGGTATCCAGGATCCGCGTGGCCAGCTTGCCGTAAGGCGGCGCCAGCAGCTTCATCGCTGTGCGGTTGGCCTGGTAGAACACCGGACGCATCTTGGAGCACGCCACAAAGCCTTCGTAGCCATGGTAGTGACCCATACCGGAAGGGCCGACACCGCCAAAGGGCAGGTCGTGCTGGGCCACGTGGAACAGGGCATCGTTCACCGTTACGCCACCGGACATGATGCGCTCGATGTACATCTCGGCCAGGGCCTTGTTGTTGGTGAAGGGATAGAGCGCCAACGGGCGGTCGTTGCTATTGACGTACTCCAGCACTTCCTCGGGCTTGTCGTAGGTCAGCACCATCAGCAGCGGGCCGAAGGTCTCACGCTGGCGAATGGTCATCTCCGGCGTGGTATCCAGCACCAGGTGCAGCGGCATTTTGCGCAGCTCCGGGTTCGGTTCCTGCCCCTCGCTCAGGTTGATGACCGTCGCCCCCTTGTCACGGGCATCCGCCAGGGTCGCCTCGAGACGCTGGAACGAGCGGTCGTCGATGATGGAGGTGTAATCCACGTGGTTGATGTCGGGGCAGTGGCTGGCGACGTACTCGCGAGTCAGCGCGACAAACTCTTCGCGCTGGCTCTCGTGCACGAACACGTAATCGACGTTGGTACAGATCTGCCCGGCGTTGAACTGTTTGACGAACATGATGCGCTCGACCGCCTTGGCCAGCGGGTAGTCCGGGGCGATCACCGCCGGCGCCTTGCCACCCAGCTCGAGGATTACCGGGGTCAGGTTGCGGGCCGCCGAGGCCATCACCGCGCGGCCGGTCTGGCCGGAGCCGGTAAAGATCATCAGGTCGAAGGGAATCTGTGAAAACTGGATGCCGACGCCGCCAGTCTCCTCAAAGAACACCAGTTTCTCTTTCGGGAAGTAACGCGGCGACAGCTCCTGCAGCAGCCGGGTCAGGGCGATTGAGTTCTCCGACATTTTGACCATGGCGCGGTTGCCGGCAGCGAAGGCCGCCGTCAGCTGGGAGATGGTCAGGTTGATCGGGAAGTTCCAGGGAATGATCATGCCCATGACGCCCAGCGGCTGGGGAATGACCCGGTTTTTGGCGCCAAAATACATGGTCTTGTCGACATGGCGCTTCTGGGGCTTCATCCAGGACTTCAGGTGCTTGAGCGTGTCGGCAATGCCATCGACCACGGAGACGATCTCCGCGAACTTGCTCTCGTGCAGGGAGCGGTTGCCGTAGTCCTCGCTGATGGCAGCGATAATGGGATCGATATTCTCGGATACCATCCGCTTCAGGGTCAGCAGGTCTTCCTTGCGCTGGGCGTAGCTTGGAAAAGGCTCGGCCAGGTAAGCCTGCCGCTGCAGCTCGAAGGCTTCCATCAGTTCGTCGCGAATGTGGTCCGCGGAGTGGGCCTCTGCCGTGGGGCTGATGACAGCTGGTGTATTCATGGTGTTATCTCCCGCCTGAGTCAATCTGGCTGTTGTGACAGGAGCTGTAACCCGAACGGGCCGCAATACTCCCACGCTGAGTCCCGATTTTAGCTAAGCTGGTAGAAAACTCTGGCAACCAGACGACAATCCGCGTCACGCTGAAGGGCTTGGGGGATGCCGCTGGCGCTTGTAGACGGGAACGTGCCGCCCGCTACCCACGTGCGGCGGACAACAGGGGAATGCCATGAAGGTACTAAAAATAGTCCCGGCTATCTTTGGGGTGACTGGCCTGCTGATGCTGGCTGGCGCTACGGCGCTATTCCTGAACACGCGCGATTTCATTGCTACCGCCGCGGTGACCGAGGGCAAAGTCACCGAGCTGGTGCGTTCACGGTCTTCGGACTCTGACACCTATCGACCGGTCGTGGTCTTCACCACGGCCGCGGGCCGGTCGGTGGAATTCACCTCCAGCTCGGGCAGCAATCCGCCCTCCTTCCACCGGGGTGAGACCGTGACCGTACTCTACCAGCCGGATACGCCGGAGCAGGCTCGCATCGGGTCCTTTTTCTCCCTGTGGGGCTTGCCAATGATTGTTGGCGGCATGGGCCTGGTGTTCAGCCTGGTCGGTTGGGGGATCATTGCAAGCCAGGTGCTGCGCAAGCGCCGCAACCAGCACCTGCGCCAACATGGCCTGCCAGTCAGCGCGGAGATTACCTCCGTGGACCTCGACACCTCTTTCAAGCAGAACGGTCGCAGCCCCTACCGGATACACGCCCAGTGGCAGGACCCCGGATCGCGCAAGGTCTACGTATTCAGCAGTGACGCGATCTGGTACGACCCCAGCGATTACGTCGCCATCGACGAGATTACGGTGTACGTACAGCGGGGGAACCCCTCACGCTACCACATGGACACCAGCTTCCTGCCCCCCATGGGCGATACCTGAAGCAGCCTCCGAGCAGGCGGGCGAAAGGTCAGGACAGGCGGATGGGATTGTCCGCCAGCATGCGTTCCCGGGCCCGCTCGATGATGGCGCGCTTTTCCTCGGCACTGGCCATAAACCAGTCGGTAATCTCCTCGGCGGTACGGTAACAGCCCAGACAGACGTCATCGGTGTTCAGTACACACACCGAGATGCAGGGAGATTTGGGTTCCTGCTCGCTCACGGCAGCTCCGCGAGCAGGGCATTGAAATTGGCCGCGTTGTTCACATAGTGCTCGGCGTTGATCTGGAGCATGGCGATAGCGTCCTCGCCGAGGGTTTTCTTGACCCTGGCCGGTGCGCCCAGCACCAGGCTGCCATCCGGGATTTCCATGCCTTCGGTGACCAGGGCATTGGCGCCAATCAGGCAGTTTTTGCCCACTTTGGCGCCGTTCAGAACCACGGCACCGATGCCGACCAGCGAGCCTTCACCGATATCACAACCGTGCAGCATGGCATTGTGACCCACGGTCACGTTGCTCCCCACCACGCAGGGAAATCCCGGGTCCGCATGCACAACAGTCCCGTCCTGAATATTGCTGCCCGCGCCGATTTCGATACGCTCCACGTCGCCGCGCAAGACACAGGAGAACCAGACACTGGCCCGGTCCTGCAAGGTCACATCGCCAATTACAGCGGCATTGGGCGCAATGAAGTGGCCTTCACCGTTGAGTTGCGGAGCCTTGTCACCCAGGGCGTATTTCATGGCAGATCCTCCCAGTTGCGTTTCAAATCGAGGCCGGCATCGTAGACCAGGTTGGCGATGCGGGCCAGCACCGCCGCGGTGACACCCCAGACATTGTCGTCACCAATCTGGTAGTGGGGTACATAGACTTTATGTTCACCGTACGGCATGAGCTCCAGGCGGAAGCCCTCCCGGCCATCGAAGGCAGACAGCGGCGGCATGAACGCACTGTCGAATTCAGCCGGGTCCACCTGCAGGGACACGTCCGCCGGGATGACCCCAATGCAGGGCAGGACTTCGTAGCGTGTGCGGGTCACCAGGGGCGGCATCTGCGCCACGGGGCGCACCAGTCCGGCCGGCAGGGCGACTTCTTCGGTGGCTTCACGCAGGGCGGTGTCCCAGGGGCTGCGATCTTCCGCCTCCCGCTTGCCACCGGGAAAGGCCACTTCCCCCGGGTGCAGGGGCAAATGCCGTGCGCGACGCCCGAGGATCACCCGCGGTTCGGATTCATCGGTAAGCGCCACCAATACCCCGGCCTGCCGGCCGCTCCCCTGCCAGGGGGCGTCATCGGCGGGAAAGTGTTCCGCCAGCGGAGACAGCAGGGCGCAGGTCGCATTCATTCAGGCACCGAAATCCGTGACCGTTCGCAGGACGTCGAAAGCCGGTTCCTCGTAAGGGTGCGCTGCGCGCAGGGCGGCAATCACCGCGGCCAGTTTGTCGTCCTCACACACCAGTTCCACCCGGTACTCGTCCACGGTCTCCAGTTCACCCGCTTTGCCCAGGAAGGGATTGGCACCCGCCAGGGGACGAAACTGCCCCTGCCCCGCCACCTGCCAGCAGCACTGGTCGTAATCGCCAATACGGCCGCCACCGGCAGTAAAGACGGCGGCCTTGACCGCCTCCAGGTGCGATTCGGGCACGTAGAAACACAGCTTGTACATAGCCCTACACACCCTCTGCCTGTTCGGCATAGAACTGTCGGCTGAATTCATCGAGGCTCTCAGTCTCAATCGCCGCGCGAATGCCGGCCATATGCTGCTGGTAGAAGTGCAGGTTGTGGATGGTGTTCAGCTGGGAGCCGAGGATCTCATTGCACTTGTCCAGGTGGTGCAGGTAGGCGCGGCTGAAGTTTTGGCAGGTGTAGCAGCTGCAGTTCTCGTCCACCGGCAGGGTGCTGGTTTTGTGCCGCGCATTGCGCAACTTGAGTTGGCCCTTCGAAGTGAACAGGTTGCCGTTGCGGGCGTTGCGGGTGGGCATTACGCAGTCGAACATGTCCACGCCGCGCCGCACACCTTCCAGCAGGTCCGCCGGGGTGCCCACCCCCATCAGGTAGCGAGGTTTGTCCGCGGGCATGATGGACTGCATGATCTCCAGTACCGCCATCATCTCGTCCTTGGGTTCGCCAACCGAGAGCCCGCCAATCGCGTAGCCGTCAAAGCCGATCTCACTCAGCCCCGCGAGGGATTCCTCCCGCAGCTGTTTGTACATGCCCCCCTGTACGATGCCGAACAGGGCCGCCGGGCTTTCACCGTGGGCGGCCTTGCTGCGGGCGGCCCAGCGCAGGGACAGCTCCATCGAGTCTCGCGCCTCCTTCTCGGTCGCCGGATAGGGCGTGCACTCATCGAAGATCATGACGATATCCGAACCGAGGCTGCGCTGGATCGCCATGGACTTTTCCGGGTCCAGGAACACCGGCGAACCGTCGACCGGCGACTGGAACTTGACGCCCTCCTCGGTGATCTTGCGCATGTCGCCGAGACTGAACACCTGGAAGCCGCCGGAGTCGGTGAGAATGGGGCCGTCCCAGGCCATGAAGTCGTGCAGGTCGCCGTGCTGCTCGATGATGTCGGTACCCGGCCGCAGCCAGAGGTGGAAGGTGTTCCCCAGGATGATCTGGGCACCGATCTCGCGAATATCCCGGGGCAGCATGCCCTTGACCGTGCCGTAGGTACCCACGGGCATGAAGGCGGGGGTTTCCACCACGCCACGGGGAAAGTGGAGGCGGCCACGGCGGGCTGCGCCGTCACTGCCGAACTGTTCAAACTGCATGTGGCATTCGCGGCTCATGCGTCATTTCCCTGCTCTGGGTCGGGCCGTCTCCCCGCCTGGGGGCCCGCGGTGATAAACATGGCATCGCCATAACTGAAGAAACGGTAGCGCTGGGCAATCGCCTCGGCGTAGGCGGCGAGCATGGTCTCGCGTCCGACAAAGGCGCTGACCAGCATCAGCAGCGTGGACTCCGACAAATGGAAGTTGGTAACCATGGCGTCCACTGCGCGGAAGCGATATCCCGGGTAAATGAAAATATCGGTGTCGCCGCAGTAGGGCCGGGGCTCGCCGCTGGCCTGGCTGGCGGTCTCCAGCGAACGAACCGCGGTGGTGCCCACGGCAATGACCCGCCCACCCCGGCGCCGGGTCTCGGCCACGGCGGCACAGGTGGCTTCGTCAACCTCCAGGTACTCGGCGTGCATGGGGTGATCCTCGATCTCCTCCGTACGCACCGGCTGAAAAGTGCCGGCCGCCACGTGCAGGGTGACGAAGGCCCGGCGAATGCCCCGGGCATCGATGGCGGCGAGCAGGTCATCGGTGAAGTGCAGGCCCGCGGTGGGCGCCGCTACGGCGCCTTCGCGCTCGGCGTACACTGTCTGGTAGCGGCCCTGGTCTTCGGCATCGTCCGGCCGCTCGATATAGGGCGGCAACGGCATATGGCCGATCACCTGCAGTATCTCGCTGAGAGGCTGACCCTCAGGCGTTTTCAGCCCAAAAAGCGCCCCCACCCGCTCGGTGACTTCCAGGGTGAAGGGCCCCGGTTCGCCCCCCTCGGCTGTCGACAACAGGATCCGGCTGCCCGGCTTGGGCGATTTGCTACAGCGAATATGGGCCAGGGCCATGTCGATACCGGTCAGGCGTTCAACCAGAATCTCCAGCTTGCCGCCGGTCTCCTTCTGCCCCCACAGCCGTGCGGGAATCACCCGGGTGTTGTTGAACACCAGCAGGTCATCCGGCTGCAACTGGTCCAGCAATTCCGGAAACTGCCGGTGTGCCAAATCACCGCTCTGGCCGTCCAGGCACAGCAAGCGGCTGCCACTGCGCTCGGCCAGCGGGTGCTGGGCGATCAGTTCCGGAGGCAAATGGTAGGCAAAATCGCTGCGTTTCATGGTTTGACGGTTTCAGACATAAAAAAGCCGGCACTCGGCCGGCTTATGATAGCGCGAAAAGCCTTATTCAGCGGCTTCTTCACCGCCAGCTTCTTCAACTGCTTCCTCGGCGGGAGCTTCTTCCTCTACCGGCTTGGGCGCAGGCGCTGCTACGGTGATCAGGCCTTCGGCCAGCAGGATGGCCACTTTCTCTTCGCCGTTGACGGGCTTCTTGGCCGCGTCCTTGACCGCGTAGCGCTCATCGCCACGCTGGAAGATGCTGTAGTCTGCGGTTTTCTTAACCAGTTTCATCGCCATGTTGTTTCTCCTCGGGT
Source organism: Parahaliea maris (assembly GCF_008064665.1). GTDB lineage: Bacteria > Pseudomonadota > Gammaproteobacteria > Pseudomonadales > Halieaceae > Parahaliea > Parahaliea maris. The sequence continues at coordinate 124,637 of NZ_VRZA01000001.1, forward strand.
ACTCATAGCACGCTGCCTGGCGGGCAGCCACGCCGTTTTCCGCCACATGCGGGACGGCGCGCAGTGTACAGGTAATCCGGGCCAAGGTTAAGGCCCTGGGTGATTGCCATTTGGCCGGCGATTGCTATAATCGCGCGCTTCTCCCGGGGCGCTCACGCCGCCCCAACTCCTGTGCCGGAGTGGTGAAATTGGTAGACACAGGGGATTCAAAATCCCCCGCCCTTAAAAGCGTGCCGGTTCGAGTCCGGCCTCCGGTACCACATATCCGCTATACGGGCCTCCACAGGCCAACACGATTCCTCACAGAAACACACGTTTCGTGCTTGTATAGCAGCATATTTCTAATATCCGCCCTGCACAACGTCCCCGCACAGGCCACAGGTCTACACGGGGTTCTACGTCATTTCGCGAAGCATTTCGCGCAGCAAAATGCAGGAGAACCGGATAATGGATATCCACATTGCCAAAGTAAGAGACACCCTACCCCAGCGTTCCGCTCCCTACTGGCGGGTCATCAAGAAGGGCTGTGCGGTGGGCCTCCGCCGCAACCGCACCGGGGAGGATACGTGGGTGGGTCGCTACCGCCTGGACGGGGTAAAGCAGTTCGCTAAGTTCGGGCGGGTATCCGTCACCACATGGGAGCAGGCACTCAAGCAAGCCCAGAAGTGGTTCGCTGAGTGCGAGGCTGGCCAAAAAACATCCTACGTGACCGTGACCGAGGCTTGCCGCCTGTACGTCGAGAACCGACGTGTAGAGAAAGGCGACAGTACCGCCGATGATGCCGAACGGCGGTTCAAGGCCCAAGTGTATGACCACCCCATCGGCAAGAAGCAATTACGCAAGCTCAGCACCACGGACGTCGAGAAGTGGCGCAATGGTATGGCGACCAAGTCCACGAAGTGTGCCGCCAACCGCAACCTACGCTCCTTCAAAGCAGCCATGAACTACGCCCGCCGACAGGGGCTGGCATCCACCGATGATGCGTGGGGACTGGTGGGCATGTTCCCCGGTGCAGACGGCAGGCGGGAGCTGTACCTGTCCCCCGCTGAGCGCCGGGAACTGATCGACGGAGCCTACTCGTGGCTCGCGGCGTTCCTGACTGGCCTCGCCCACACTGGCGCACGACCTGGGGAACTGAGACAGGCCACAGTTGGCGACCTTGACCTGAAAGCCCGCACCCTGAAGCTGTCCACCAGAAAAGGCAACGGCGGAACTCTGCGGGTGCGCCACTTCCCATTATCTAACCCCCAAGCCTACGCCTTCTTCAAACAGCAGGCCTCCGGGAAGCTACCTAGCGCTCCGTTGTTCCCCACGGCAGCAGGAGGCTTCATAGCGGAGGCAGTGCTAAGTAGCTCTATCCGAAAGGTACGCAGGAAGTTAGCACTACCGAAGGGCGTCGTGGCCTACTGCTTCCGCCATGCAGCGATTAGTGACTGGGTCACGGCAGGCATTCCGGTGGCAGCGGTGGCCAGAATGTGCGGCACGTCCATTGAGCGCATCAACCAAAATTATTTCCATCTAATTGAGGGAAGCGTAGATGACAAGCTAGCAGAGGTGGCGTTGCTATGAGTGCTAGCAAGGAAGAACCTTACGAGTACACAGAATGCCGGGGCTACCGTGTCGGTATGTCATTGCACGAGGCAGTGCAACGCTATCTTCAAACCCGTGGCAAGGATGCGCCTAAGAACAGGGCGCACGTTATGCGTCATCTTGAAAGAGGAAGCTGGTGGGTGGGTGATTATTCCCTGTCGCTATACTTTGAAGAAGGAGAACTTGTGGCGCTCCGTTCACACAGGGATATTACAAAGCCAAAGTACGTTTGACCCTATAAAACACAGCGCGGGGGCTTACTCATTGGCCCCCGGCTTGCTACACTGGCACATAGGCCACACCATAATAATACAGAGCCCGAGGCGCAGGATTCAGTACCTGCGTACGCCTTCCAAGTAGATCAAAAAACTGTCACCAAATTTCTCACCGATTAACTTTGGAGACAGCACCATGTCCAACCCAAACTTCAAAGGCGGCGACATTTTTCCGAAGCACTACAGCTTCGCTGAAGCTGAGGAAGTGTCCGGCCTATCCCAGTCCTACCTTCGCAAGAAGAAAGACCTAGGGCAGCTCCCCGTTTACCAGTTCGGCGGTTCTGGCCAGATGGTCATCCTACACACCGACCTTGTCGGCCTCCTAAAGCTGGTGGAGATCCCCGGCGCAAAGAAGGCGGGGTGACGTATGAAAATAGAGCGAGAAGCGTACGTCCGCGTTGATGCCAGCGTGGACTACGCCCGTACAGATAGAGGCTACCCCACACACACCCCGACATTCGAAGAAGTGGGCATCATTTCACGGACGCCCCTCCTTCCTGTTGAAAACTACAAGGAGCGCTACCAGTTTCACCCACGGGTAGAAGATAACGACAACCCCACACCGATTGTACAAGGCCGATGTATAGCCGCCCCTCACAGCACCCTGCACTACGACGAGCTTAACGACAGGTATGACGCCACGTTCCACGTGCTGGCAAACAGACAGGGACTTGTAGGCGTGGAGTTCTACGCTGCGTTTCCCAGTGCTTCATGGTGGTGGGATAGAACGCCCATACGCGGAACCATGCAGCGAATGTCGGACAGTGAAGTTTTGAGGTCTGTTGTTCCGATGTGCATGTACGTCATGGGTGAGCTAATTCGCCGGCACCGTGATCGCATTGGCTTTGCCCCAAAATCTAAAGGAGACGCAGCGTGACAAATCCAGACGTTAAGTACATCGAAGAACAGGCGGCTGAGGAAGTCTACTGCTACCACTGCGGGGTCACTGGCCCTTCAACTGTGAAGCTAAAGCACTGTAAGAACGGAGTCACACACGTCGGACTTTACTGCGCCTCGTGCGACGCGTACCGACGCTGGGCCAAGCAAGAACGCCCTGTTGGGAACGCCTTTATCCCGAACCCGTAATGAAAAAGCCCTGACCAAGTTGCAGCTTGAGTCAGGGCCATGCAAGGAGTTTTACATGAGCAACTATAGCACTGCGCCAGCGCAGACGATAGAGCTTTTAACCCTCTTGGAACCCCAAAACGCTATAGATACAGTGTTTTCGTGGCGTGTCATAGAGCCGCCCTGTAACAAGGGCTTCATCCCAACCCCTGCTCGGCCCCGGAATGTTCGGGGCACGTTCGGTCAGGTAAACGCACAACTCAGCGCTGCCAATGTCACCCACCGCGCCGCTGTCTACCTAATGATACAGGCCAACGATAGCAAGGGCTTCGGCAAGGCGAACGTTGAGCGCATCCGCGCGTTGTTTGTCGATCTGGACGAGGACGGGCCTGCCAAGTTGGAGGCTGTCATGCAGGGTGTCCACGCCCCGCATCTGGTTGTCGAATCCAGCCCCGGCAAGTATCACTGCTACTGGCAGGCGTCGTTACCGGTCGAGCACTACGAAGGCCGGAGCAAGCAGCTTATTGATAAGTACGGCGGCGACCCTAGCTGCTTCGACCTGGCTCGTATACTGCGCGTCCCCGGGTTCTACCACCACAAAGCAGAGCCGTTCCTGTCTAGTGTTATCCACCGGGCAGCCGAGCCGGTCCCGCTTACGCAGGACAACCTCACCGCGTGGTTAGGTAGCGCTCCGCCCCCGGTGCCCATCTGTAAGCCCTCTGGCCCGCCGGAAAAGCGCCATCCCAACAATCTGGTGCCGTGGTTTCAGGTGGCCGGGATGTATCTAGGTGAGGTGTCTACTGGACGGCACAACGTCATATGTCCGTGGGTCCACCGCCACACGGACGGTGACCAGTCAGGTACAGTGTACTTCGAGCCTACCGAAGCCAACTGGTTTAGCGGCGGGTTCAAATGCCAGCACGCTCACTGCCAAGACAAGCGCATCAAAAATGCCAGATCTGCTGTCCACAGGCTGGCAGCGTGGAAGTCGGGCATTCGCTTTGAGGTCTTGTATGACCGTTTCGAGCGGGGGCTGTTATGACTGACGAAATTGAGCAAGCTGAGCAAGACATACTTGAAATGGCAGCCGCTGGATTACCGATGCGTCTGCAAGACAGCCCACAAGTTATCGCCGCCGCACGCCACGCCATCATACGCCCACTGAACGTGGGCGTTATGTTCTCAGGGCGCTGTGTTTTCAAGCACCTCGCGGATATGGGCGGAGTTTACAGGCGCTGGAACAGCGTGGTGACTGTTGATGAAAAGAACTTGAGGTTCTCTGCTATCAGCAAGCACCGCTTCTGCTCCGTGGTTGAGAAGCCGGGGCTACCTGTCCACGCGGTGACGCTTCGTACTGGTAGAAATGGAAGAGAGGAGCTCAGGTTTAAGGAAAGTCACCTGCTGGTGTCCGAAGCGGAGCTGCTACTTGCCAATGACGAAGGCATAGAGCAACTCAGTAACGTGGAGATCATAAGCCAGTTCCCGTTCTTACACCGACGCGGTACGGAGCTTGTAGAACTACAGCCGGGGTACAACCCCGATGCTGAGGTGTTCGTGTGCTCCGACCAACCGTTAGCGGCAGTCCAGTGGGAACGGGCTGTCGCTGACCTTAAGAACTTGTACCGAGACTTCAAGTTTACGACACCCTCTGACTTTTCACGCGCTATCGCCATGCTCCTTACCCCGGCCCTCCGCCGGGGTAGGCTGCTCGACGGCCCGTTCCCTCTCGGCTGCGTCCTTGCTGACCAAAGTCAGGCAGGTAAGGGCGAACTGGTGAACGTGACTGTGTTGGTGTGGACTGGTAAACCTCCACCTAAGAGCACCAACAAGGACGACGACAACGGTGTTGGAAGTTTCGAGGAACGCTTAGGTGACGCCATATTCCGCGCCGCCGAGTTCTACGTTATCGACAACGTGCGGGGTCACATTGCCAGCCAGTCCTTGGAATCGGCCATCACCGAGGGCGAGCTGCAAGTCCGCATGGCGTTCAAGCCACTCCGCACCGTTGACATCAGTATGTTGTCTGGCTTTATGACAAGCAACGGCATGTCCGCTACTCCGGACCTTGTTAACCGGATGTGCATGTCTACGCTGGAAAAGCAGCCTTCTGACTACACGTTCCACGCATGGCCTGAGGGCAGTCTGCGTAACCACGTCACCCAAAACCAGCATCACTACCTGTCCTGTGTCTACAGCGTTATTAGAGAGTGGTGGGCGCGTGGCGCTCCACGCTTGCCAGTCAGCACCTATGACCATGACATGACGCGGTGGGGCGGTGCGATTGAGTACATGGTTCAAGAACTGTTTGGCCTGCACTCCGCGCTAAAGGGTCATGGCAAAACCAAGGAGACAGTGCGGGATGCCAGTCAAAGCTGGCTGCGCCAAGTGTTCAACGCTCTTAAGCAGGAGGGCCAACTGTGCAGGGTCGTAAGGGCGTCTGAAATCCTGGAAGTGTGCGAGGCCTACTCGCTTGATGTAACAACCAAGCAGGACGCGGACGACGTGGCAAAAGTTCGAACCATCGGACGTAAGATCGGACCAGCGTTTAAGAAGAACGACGTAACGCAGGTCCGCACATCTTCCCTTACCTGTGATGAGGTTAACGTGGAAAACTTCTGGGTGTACAGACACGCGGTTGGTGACACTAAGTTCTACGTGTTCAGCGCCGACCAGCTTGAACCGGGGATGATAGTGGCTTACTTCCATGAAGGTGGCGTGGTCACACCGATAGACAGGAAGTATTGAGGGCTATAACCGGGCTATAACGCTATAACCGCTATAGCCCCAATGGGCTACAAAACCTCCCGATAGACCATACACGTTATTTGCCATAGCGGTTATAGCGTTATAGCGGTTGGGGTGCGAATTGGTACTGAAAATATAGGGGCAAGAACTAAGGACTCCTTCTAAAACCACTATTTTTATAGTCTTTTTCCGGTCGAGTCATTTCATCTACAAAACCACTGTTGCAAAATACTGTAATAAACCGGACTCCGGAGCGCTAAGCGCAGGGTAAAACGAGTATGGCAGGAGTAGCAGGTCTTTCAGGATTAAAACCGGGACAGAAGCACTCTGGTTCCTTCAAGCCCGGATACGACCCCCGCCGCAACTCCGCGCCACGTTACAAAGACAACAAAACCCTATGCGAACTGGCCCGGGAAAAGACCCAGGTCGCCTTTCAAACAATCATAGCCGTGCTAGAGGACCCTAACGCCTCGCGTAAGGAGAAGTTAATAGCAGCCGATAAGGTACTCGACCGCGGATGGGGAAAGGCGCTACAGGGCGTTCTGGTGGCCCAAGAGTCCTCCAACCCCGGCACCATGTCCACGGCAGAACTGGCAGCCGCCGCAGAACGCCTCCTTGCCGCCCCACCGGACGAGGAAGCCATTGACGCGGAGTTTAGCGAAGTACGCTGCGACGTAGACGTTGCCAACGTGGAGGAAATGCTTTTAGAAACAGCAGATTACGGGGACTCCGATGTACCTGTCTAGGGCACCTTCATCCTCATCGTCCTCGGTGCGTGGCACTGGGCACGGAGGTCGGCGGGCTGGGAACTCCACGCCTTGCGCTCCGGACGTCAAACTCACCCCCGTGATCAATTTTAAACGACGAGGAGTTGCCCTTGCCCCGTCGCCACACAAATATCAGGTAAATCCGGAGTACGTAGAAGTGGCGCGTAGCACTCAATACATGCCAACCGGAATACTCAATAAAGTACAATCGGCATATAACCTGAACACCTGTAAGCCCTCAAATGGGTGTACCCCTACCCTAGCCCTACCCCGGCCACAAAAGCCCTCACACGTCCTCTGTAGGCCCCCACAGAGGACGCCCTGCGCCACGCCCCGGTGCCGCTGCCGTGCCTAACCTCTCCCGCCAAGATAAGGCGCTACTGGAGGAGTTTACCTCCCGCCAGCGCGCCCTGAACGACATTGAAGGCTTCCGGCAATATCTCTCCCGTACGTATCACAGCGACTTCCAGCACCCTCCCGTCGCCCACCACCGACTGTTACAGCAGCACCTGATGGAGCTGTACCACGGAGACTATGACGGGCTGATCGTTGAGATGCCCCCCGGTAGCGCCAAGAGCACCTACAGTTCTATTCACTTCGCGTGCTGGTATCTCGCCAAGCATCCGGACAGGAAAATAGTCGCCATCTCGAATACCACGGCGCTGGCCGAAGACTTCTCAAGGCGGCGGAGGTCGGCGTGTCTAGAACAGGAATGGCAAAATCTAGCTGACTGCTCCATACCTAAGGACCACCAATCACTCGCCAACTTCGGGACCAGTAAAGGTGGAAGTATGCTGGCCGTGGGTATGGGCTCGGCGGTCAGTGGTCGCCGAGCGGACCTGCTAATAATCGACGATCCCATTGCCAGTCTTGAGCAGGCAATGAGTCCGGGGCAGTTGGAAAAGCAGTGGGGGTCATACCTCTACGAGTACCGGAACAGGCTGCTCCCCCACGGCAAGCAAGTGATTATCAGCACCCGCTGGTCGCAGTGGGACTTGATAGGCAGGATTAAGGAGCAAATAGCTTCCGGAGAAGAAAAGCGGAAGTGGAAAATTTTAACCCTCCCAATGGAAGCCAAAGACGACGACCCGCTGGGCAGGGAACCTGGAGAGAGACTGTGGCCAGACTGGTTTAGCGCGACCCAAGTAGAGGAGAACAAGAAAGACCCGCTGCTGTGGTCCGCGCTGTATCAACAGGAGCCAGTGGACGCGTCAGGCACTTGGGTAGACGCGCAGTACATCCAGATTATCAAAACTACGGAACCGCCCCACCCGTTGAAGTACGTGGTGTCGGTTGATCTAGCGCTGAGCGACGGAGTCGGTGACTACACAGCGATCGTGGTGGCGGGGATAGGTCCCTCCCGCGAGTTGTACGTTGTGGACGTCCACTTAGACAAGGTGCCAGTGCATCAAACGATGGCCAAGCTCAATGCGGTCTGCGCCCAGTACTCCCCCTCTGTGGTTCTCATTGAAGACTCGCCGGCCGAAAAGGTGTTCCTTGAGGCGCTGCGGGAGCACAGCCGGACTCGCAGTGAGTTAATACCTTTGTATCCCATGCCCACCCGTGGCAGGGACAAGGAGACGCGTGGGGCGGCCATCCGTAGTTTATTCATGCAGAACAAGGTGTTCCTTGTTGAATCCGGGTGGAATCAGGAGGCTATCAAGCAAATCCTGAACTTCCCGCCCAAGACCAAGGCCATACATGACGACTTTGTAGACGCCCTTGCCCTCATCGGCCGCCACATCGGTAAGCAGTCCAACCCAAGCGCGGAGTCCGATGAAGTAGCCCAGCCCATTATCAGAAGCAGCATAGAACTAGACGCCTACGGCAACATGCAGACCACCGCCACGCTGGGGCAACTCTGGGACGATCATGATGAGCGTCTAAGTTTGTCCCGCAGATTTGCAGGGAGGATCTAACCATGACAAACCAAGAAATTGAGCAGCTCATTGAGTACGCCGCAACGATGCACCCCGGCAGGGGATGGGAACAGCTCTCCGAGGAGGAGAAGCGAGCGGTATTTAAGAACTGGGAAGCCCAGCGTGACCTAGGCACCGAGATGACCCTCGCCCCCGGTCCGCAGGGCAAGCGCGTAGGTCCTAGCGGTCTGTACGTCGCCCCGAACGCTTGGGAGATTGCTGCCGATGCTCTGCAGAAGGGCGTGGGGGGCTACTTGGTCGGGCGAGCTAACCGCGGAGAACGACAAGGCCGTGAGGCTGCGGCTGACCTGCTCACGCGGAGGGACGCCATCGACGCAGAGGTGGCGGCGACACGCGCCGCCAAAGAGGAAGAAGAACGTAAAGCCCTTAGAGCACGCCTGTTTGGAGGCCCCTAATTATGAATATGACTCAAGTTGTACAAGAATACGCTTACCTTCAAGCAGGTATTGACCACTGCCGCGCGAGGGGTAAGCCCGTTCCCTCCCACGTCACAGACCGGGCCAATTTCCTGTACAACAAGGCCGCCTCAGTCCTGACCCCACAGGAGGCGTCAATGGCTTTGAGGGCCGTGGACGCTTTGAAGGCCCAATACACTCAACATGCCGTGGCACGGGACGCCCAGCGCGAGGCCGCAGCAAATCATTACTACCGAGATGACCTTGCCAAGTCTATGACGGGGCTAACAGCGGACCAAGTTGTCGCCGCTAAGGACGGCCAGAAGTACGCCGTGAAAGGCAGTAGATTCCAGCCGGAACAAGCGAGAGTACGGGTGGAATCTATACTGAAAAAGGCTGGCCACAAGCTCAACTACGATCAGTTCCTGGCCCACGTGGACGCGGTGGACGACGCCAAGCGCCACGGACGTGACCCTGCCAAATATCTCACCGAGAAATTCGGGAAAAAGGCGTCCCAAATGGGCGACCTTATTGAAGGCTTCAACAACTCCGGTATTTCGGAGGTCATGGCGCTGACAAAGGGGCGGACAACCCCCGATCACATGACTGCCCCCACAAAATCGGAGGTGTTGCGCTCACAACTGGCCGACGCTTGGGTGAATGACGCGGTTAAGTCCCCCAACTCCCGTGAAAAGTTGGTTGAGCGATACCACCCCTCCTACCTCGAAGACACAGGCCGCTCCGGGGACATAGCTCGCGCCATGCTCCAGCATGAGCAGGCTATGGAAGCAGACGTATCCAACTACGAAGGGCCTACTTACGACATCGACCCGGAATACAAAGACGAGTTCACCGCCGCCCAGGAGGGCACGTGAAATGGACACACTAGCTGAACGCGAGAAGCACATACTGGCTCAGGCCGACGCGCTGAACGCCATCCTATCGCAAACCAACATCCCACAGGCCGCTCAGGCTGCTGAGATGCGCAGCCGTGAACAGGCGGCGTCCCGGCTGGCCAGACAACGTGCCGGTCAGTCCCGGGATGACCTGCTACTGGCCGAAGCCCTCCGCCGTTCCCGCGACAAGGGCGCTGGCCCCTTCAAGGGCACCGGGATGGAGGCCCAAATGCTCAACGAGGCGTACCGGCAGTCAGTCGGCGGTGGCCAGATGAGCCATGACGACTTCATGCGGGACGTGGCCTCCCAGCGCCTCGGCCGCCAGACCACCGTCGCCACCCCGGAGGGCACCTACATCACCCCCGGCTACGACACCAGCTTCATGGGCGGCAGGCGTGGTACTCCGGACTTTGTACCGAAGCCTCCAACCGAGGGCGAGAAGCGGGGCCAGTACACCACCTCCAATCTGCGACAACTGAACAACGCAGCCAGCGAGATGGTCCCAAGTATCACGGACGCTGCTGCCGAGCAGTACGCGCCCGAGTTTCTGAAGGGCTACTTCACCTCCGACGAGTACAAGGCCATGAACAACCGCGCCCGCGAGTGGGCCGCAACGCTGGTGTTCATGCGCTCCGGAGCCACCGCCCGCAAGGACGAGGTGGACGCGGCCATGCAAAACTTCTGGCCTCAACCTGGCGATGGTCCCCAAGACGTCCAGCGCAAGGCCCAGATGCGAGAGGAGGCAATGGCCACCGCCGAGGCGGCATACGCGCAGCGTCAGGGAGGCACCCCGCCCGGAACGGGTCAGCCCCCTCCTGCCAAGCGTGTTATCAAGTTCGGGGACTTGCCCCCGGGGAGCTAGACCATGCCCTATGACGTTGAAATGCCGGACGGCACGATCATCGAGGACGTACCGGACCACATCACGCAGGCCGAGCTACTGAAGCGGCTAAACGGGGCGGGTACACCTCCGCCCACCGTGAAGACGCAGGCACAGCTTGACCAAGAGGCGTACAACGCGGCCTCGCCGTGGGAGAAGCTACAGCTTGGAGTGAACCAGTCGCTGCGGGAGCTTGGCCACGGGCTGCAAGAGCTTATCCCCGGCCTGCCCGATCTCACCCCGCAGGAACGGCAGGAACTGGCCCGCCAGCAGGCCGTAGAGGGTGGCTGGAAGACCACAGGCCAGATAGCCGGTGATGCAGCAATGGCGACTGCCCCCGTGGTCGGTTTCTCCGGGAAGCTGTCAAACCTTGCGCGTGGTCAACGCGTGGCGGCGACGCTGGGCCTAGAGGGGCTGGGGTCAGGCATTGTGGAGGGCTTACAGGCACCCACAGACAGGCTAACCACGGGGGCCGGGGCAGCAGCCACCACGATGGCTCTAGGGGCCGTGTTCCCCTTCCTGTTTGCGGGCCGTGTGACCCCGGACGCCGCTTACCTGCTCGATCAGGGCGTCAAGCTCACCCCCGGACAAGCCTACACGGGCGGTCTGCTACAGGGCATTGAGGAACTGGCTTCCTACATTCCCGGCCTCGCTGGTGGCGTCCGCAAGGGCAAAGACGAGGCGCTACAGTCGTGGAACACCATGCTTCGCAACGGCGAGCGCCCCCCGCAGGAGGCCATGAAGAAGATCAAGGAGGGCCTCGGCAAGGAGTACGACAGGATATTCGCCGGTAACTGGACCATCGACACCAACGAGCTTGGCCGGAAGTGGATGGGCATACAAATCCCGCTCAGGCGAGAACTGCCGGACGAAGAAGCCAACCGAGTATTCAAGACCCTCGGCAGCTACTTTGACATGATAAACCGCCCCGACGTCAGCGGGCGGGCTATACAGGTCGTGGACAGGAACATTGGCAAGCTGGCGAACCAAGCGTACAAGCGCGGTGATGGCGTCACCGGCGAAGCCTACGACGCTGCTCAACGACTGCTACGCCAGCAACTTCCAGGTGAGGCAGGCAAGCAGATCGTGAAGCACAACCGCGATTACGCCGCGTTCAAAGTGCTGCAGGACGCCACCGCCAAAGTCGCCCCCCTCAAGCGAGTGCCCCCCGGCACCATCACGCCCTCTGAACTACTGGCGAGTAGCGCCAAGTCCAACCGGCCCGCAGCGGCTCAGGGCGAAGCCTTGATGCAGCAGGAGGCTCAACGCGGCCTCAACGTGCTGGGCGACCCAGCGTCTAACAGGCTACAGGAGTTCTCGACCAAGTTCAGTCCTGTGCTGTATCCAGCCGCCATGCCGGTCCGCGCGGTGGCCTCCCCGATGGCGAACATGCTGCGTAGTCATGGGGCGGAGGGCTTATCAGCGCCCCTCGCCGCTGCCGCCGCCTCGGGACTACCCGCTGCGACTGGCTCAACCTACCAGCGGGAACTTGAAGAATTGCTACAAAGCATGGGAATCCTACGATGAACCCCCACACGCTCCCCCACCGCGACATGGTGCGTATCGTGAAACTGCTACAGCAGGAGTTGCAGAAGCAGCTATCAGCCTCCCCTCAGCACCACGACCTCGCTACTCAGGACCTGGCCTTTTCGGTGGGGCAGATGTTCGCCAACCTGATCGCCCTCCACACCGAGCACGCTGGCGAGGAGGTGCAGGCAGTCCGGGAGATGGTGAGTGGCTTCCTAAAGGGCGCGGACTCCGCTACCCGGTACGTGGAACTGGAACAGGGCGATACGGTTGCCGTGGAGTGGGAAGGTGCAGTCACTATCCATTAGCGTAGACACTGCCCTACTGGCAGATCACGGCCCGGAGACCGGGGGCAAGATGGTTGAAGACCAGATAGCTATAGCTCAACGCTGCCCCTGCTTCACCTGCCCCGACCGCTACCGATGTCGCCGGGAATGTGAAGGCTTCAGGGCTTACGTGAAACGGGGGAGGTAGATGAGAACCCTAGACCAAGCCACAGCCAGATGGAGCCGGGCGCACCGCGCTCTACACAAGCTGCAAAAGTTCCCCCAGTCGGGGTCTTACCACGCGGCCAAGCTGAAATTGGCACAAGACGAGTTCGACAAGGCGTGTGCTGAGCGCGCGGCGCTTAGAGCGGGGCGGTGACATTTACCAAATCAGGCAAAATGTCTTGTGGATGTGCTGTGGATATCGTGTGGATAAAATTTCGGCGTTTTTAAAAAGGCCTCGGCAAACGCAGCCAGAGCAGCAGTGATTGCTATCCCGTTTGCGGCTAGTGTCGTAATGTCTATCGCCAAGTCCATGTAGCGAGTTTACTACGTTCAGAACTCACAGACTAATGCTTTGGTACCGAACCAATAAACAGCTTGCTCTGAGTTTTAACCCTGTTACGCTAAAACATGCCAGCTTTTATGGCGGCATGTTTTGACGTAACAAGAGTGCTGAACTTGGCTGAGTGCGATTTGTGTATCAATAAGACTGACGCAGTTTGGGTCCGACGTATGTCCGCGTCTGAGATCTTTGAATGGCGGAACGGCATCATGCTCGCCGCCCTGGAGCGCAACGACGTTGAAACCGCGAAAGCCATCGGGCGACGCAACGATGCTGACAAGCGAAGGGCGAACCGCAAGCGTCGTGTGACCTTGTGCGGACGTTGTGCAATGGCGACCAATCCAGAAGAAAACGGTGACCAACTAATTGTGGAGGGGGTACACAGTGATCGAGAGTTTCAGCACGTTCGCAAAGAGTGCTGCGTTTGCGGCATACCCGTCACCTACCTGTACTGGAGCGAGGGGCTGCGTAAGGGTGACGTAACCTGTAGTCATAATTGTCGTAAAACAACGGAGCGGAGGGGGCGTCAGCTTACGCTGCCCTCAATCAAACAGTGCGCCCACTGCGGGGAGGACTTCTACCCCAAGCGGAGTACCGGCAGATACTGCGGGGCCAAGTGCCGGGTATACGCCAGCCGCAAGCGTAAGGGCAACGCGCAACCCCCCTCGTAGCGCCCCACAGAGCCCCCTACGGCCACGCCAGCCCCCCGGCAACACCCTAGCCTACCCCGCGCCAGCAGGCCGCCACAGCGGCCAACAGAGCTACACACCTCCTCACGAAGCAAAGCCCGAAACGCGCCCCCCTCTACAGACCTCTAACCTCTTGTTTTATAATGTCTTTGCAGGGCGGGTCTTCTGGCCGGCCTCCGGTACCACCTGATATGCGCGGCACGCTTGCGCGCGCCGGCCGACGTGTCGGACCATCGACTCCGGCCTCCGGTACCACCTGATATGCGCGGCACGCTTGCGCGCGCCGGCCGGGATGCCGGACCATCGATTCCGGCCTGCGGCACCACATTTCCACGGGCAAACCCTCGGCGCAACAAGCCATGCAATTGGCGCTCGGTGCCATGCACTCCATTTGCGTCACGCAGTAGCCTACCTGTGCCAGCCGAAGAATAGTCGAGCCTCATGGCTCAATCGCTGGCCATCCTATTGCTACCATTTCAACTGAGGAAAAGGTAATGAATATCATCCTGATCGCTATCGCTACTACGGCTTCCCTCGCATCCCTGGTGGCGCCTCGCACCTACGTATTGGCCCAGGACCAGATAGCCCGCGATGGTGAGTACGCCTGACCTGGTTCCAGTAGCTCCCTCAAAGGGATAACTCGGATATAGACGCCTTCGCTAAAGCCGCTACACAACTTTGATCGCCATATCCTCCAGCGTATTGGCAGTGATATGAATGCGCTTCGCAATCTCCTTCAATTGACCGACGATATCCCGGTGACGCAGGATCTCCCGGCAGTCTTCCGCTTCGAGCAGCGTCGCGATGGCGCGAGCACAGCCCTCCACCACGCGGTCGTACTTGTCCTCGATACGGTCGGTGGTGGCCGCCAGCGCGATCATCTCCCGGGCCGCCAATAGATCGAAAGATTTTCCCAGCAGGGTCATCATCTCGGTAAGGAGGGCACATATCTCCCGGTAATCGGCAACCGAGGCAATACCGTAAACCTCCTGCTCGATGACGAAATGCTTCACACTGAGTACCACCCAGTCCAGTTGAGTAAGAAACCGGTAGATGGACTCCTTGTCGTAGGGCGTCAGGAACACATTCAGCAATCGCTGCATGTTCTCGTTTTTCATCTCCAGCGCGCGGGCCGCATCTTCCCGGATCGCAGCCAAAGCCTCTTCGCGCTGGCATGCACAGGCATCCTCCAGTCTGCCAACGATGTTCAGGGTGATAAGGGTTTGCTGCCGCATCGCGTCCTCGAAATCCTCCGACTTCGGCAGTATGAACTTCTCGATAAATCCCGTTTTCATTGCCACAGCTCCAGGCAGAGATAGCAGTAAACATAGCCCAGTAAGATCGACACCGGAACGTTGAGAAACCACCCGCCAACGATACCCAGCGCCGTTTTCCAGCGTACATGACCCGGCCTCTCCGCGGCGCCGACGCCCAATAACGAGGCAGTCACCACCTGCGTGGTCGACGTGGGTGCGCCAAATAATGTGGCGACCGAGTTGACCAGCGCAGCGTTGATCTGGCTGGCAACAGAGTGAATCAGCCTGACCCGGAACAGACCGAACCCCAGCGTTTTAATGATGCTCCAGCCGCCAAAGACCGTGCCCGCGGTAATCGAGGAGGCGCACAATACAATCACCCAGTCCGGCACGGTAAACGAGGGAGTGACCCCGCTGGCCAGCAACATCATGGCGATCACCGCCATGCCCTTCTGGGCGTCGTTACCGCCATGTGAGAAGCCCAACCAGGCGACACTGACGTATTGTGAGACAACAAATACGCGTTCCATCTGGATGGTTGCACGCGACAGCAGTCGCATGAGGACCTTCATCAGGAGAAAGCCCAGCAGGAAGCCCAACAGGGGTGACGCAAAAAGCCCGGTGACGACCTTTGCAATACCTTGCAGTTCGCCCGCCTGCAACGCCGTCACTCCCCAGTTGATCTGTGCTGCACCCACAGCGTAGAGCCCAGCGCCAACCAACCCCCCGGCCAGTGAGTTCGAAGAGGACGAGGGATAACCGAGCTGCCAGGTCACGATGTTATAGGTAACCGCAGCCGCGAGGGCCGCGATGACCAGACTTTCACCGACGACCACACTGACATTGTCGATCTGGACAAAGGTGCCGATGGTGTCAGCAACTGCCAGGCCGACGGTGAAGGGCGCGATAAACGTGAAGAACGTCAGCAAGGCAATCGCAATGCCGGGGCTCATCGCTCTCGAGGCGATGGCGGTGGCCACCATATCAGCGGCGTCATGGAAGCCATTGGTGAAATCAAACAGCGCGACCATGATGACGACCAACACCAGAAGCGCACTGGTCAGGTCCATACCGGTCGATTCACGTCGATAGCCTCGGCAATGGGTACGGCAGCATTCTAGGGCCGGCTCGCCCCCGGCCCGGCGATGTCCATCGCCTTCTGGTAGGCCGGTCGCGACGTCACTCGCTCAACGTAGGCCTTGGTCGCAGGCAGACTGTCATCTATCTCACGGGCGCCCAACATAGCCAGGGATGTCAGGTTGAAGATCGACATGATGTCGGCACAACTGAACTCGGGACCACCCAGGTATTCCGATGCAGACAGTCGTTCCTCCAGGGCCCGGTACAAACCGTCCGCCCGCCGCTGAGCGGTGGTGAGAATCAGGTTATCCGGGCCCGCCTCCGGCCCGGCAGCGATCTTGATGAACAGTGCCGATTGCAGATTATTGTTGAACTGCATCCAGAACAGGTAGTGCGGGTAGTCCGGGCTGTCGGGCTGAACTGACAGGCGGCCACCGCCATGGCGCTGGGAGATGTACTCGACGATCGCTGTTGACTCGGCCAGGACCAGGTCACCGTCAGTAATGATCGGCGCCGTGCCCGCAGGGTGCAGCGCGCGGTACTCCGGCGGCGCGAGAAAGTCCTCGCCGCGGTCATACCACTTAAGTTCATAGGGCAGGCCGAGTTCCTCCATCAGCCAGACGATTCGGTCCGACTGGGATACGCCGAGGTGGTGGATTGTAATCATCAAGGTCTCCTTGGTAAGCGCGATAAACGTTGGCAGCAACCGCCTGCCTGTCCTGCACTCAGTAGTATAGAACTGCGAGTAGCGGTCCAGACACTGACAGAACTGAGGGTGGGCCAGTCACCGCCTGATACCTGTCAGTCGGGCAACACCTCCGCCAGATGGCTGACAAACATCCGCACCTTGGCGGACAGGTGCCGGTTGTGCGGATACACCGCCCACACCGCAGCATCCGTTGCCACACAGTCAGCAAGTACGGGCAACAGGGTGCCCCGGTTCAACGCCTCGCGTACGTAAAAGTCAGGTAGCTGGACGATTCCCACCCCCATGATGGCCGCGTGGGTGAGCGCCCTGCCGTTGTTGCTGCGCCAGTTACCACTCACCGCAAGATCAAAATTTTTCCTGGCTTCGCGGAAGCGCCAGGTACTGAGTGTACCGACCAGGCAATTGTGATTGACCAGTTCGTGTACTTCGCCGGGCACTCCGCAGCGCTCGAGGTAATCCGGGGAGGCGCAGGTCACCAGCCGCCGGCTGCCAATGCGCCGGGCGATCAGTGAGGAGTCCTGCAGGGTGCCGGCGCGAATGGCCAGGTCATAGCCCTCGGCAATGAGGTCGACAAGGCGGTTGCTGAAATCCAGTTCAATGGAGATATCCGGATAGCGGGCCATGAACTCAGCCGCAGCGGGAGCGATGAAATCCTCCCCAAAAGCTCCGGCGACCGTAATCCGCAATCGCCCCCTCGGTGTTTCCTGCAGGTCCTGCACCGCCTCCTCTGCCTCTCTCAGGGTGCGCAGTACATCCTGGCAGCGCAGGAAGAAGGCCTGGCCCACCTCTGTCACCGATAGCTTGCGGGTGGTGCGCACCAGTAACTGGGCACCAAGGCGCGACTCCAGCGCGGCGATGAGTTTGCTGACATGGGACCGGGAAACCCCGAGCCCTTCCGCGGCGCGGGCGAAGCTCTGGTGATCGACCACGCTGACGAAGGCCTCAATCGCCTCAAAGTTATGCATATCGACTCCCGACCAAACTATTATTTCTATATAGAAATTGTATATTTCATTTTTTCTATTTTAGGTCTATTTAGAAACAAATAGAATGACGACCCATTCAGGTATTTCAGGAGATAGCCGAAGATGAAAACGCGCGCCGCTGTTGCTTTCGAAGCAGGCAAACCACTGGAAATTGTCGAAGTCGACCTGGAGGGCCCCAAGGCCGGCGAAGTGCTGGTGGAAATCAAGGCCACCGGCGTATGTCATACCGACGCCTTCACCCTGTCCGGCGACGATCCGGAAGGCGCCTTCCCGGCCATCCTGGGCCACGAGGGTGCCGGTGTGGTAGTGGACGTCGGCCCCGGCGTCAAACACCTACAGAAAGGCGATCACGTCATTCCGCTCTATACGGCAGAGTGCCGCGAGTGTGACTTCTGCCTCAATCCCAAAACCAACCTGTGCCAGGCCGTGCGCACTACCCAGGGCCAGGGCGTGATGCCGGACGGCACCAGCCGCTTCTCCTTTGAGGGCAAGCCGATCCTGCACTACATGGGCTGCTCCACCTTCTCCAACTACACGGTACTGCCGGAGATTTCACTGGCCAAGGTGCGCAAGGACGCCCCCTTCGACAAGATCTGCTACATCGGTTGCGGTGTTACCACCGGCATCGGCGCCGTCGCTTTCACCATGAAGGTCGAAGCCGGCTCCACCGTTGCAGTGTTCGGCCTGGGCGGCATTGGCCTCAACGTGATCCAGGGCGCGAAGATGGTGGGCGCCAGCCGCATCATCGGCGTGGACCTCAACCCCGCCCGTGAAGCCATGGCCCGACGCTTTGGCATGACCGACTTCGTGAATCCGAAGGAGGTGGAGAACGTGGTAGATCACATCATCCAGATGACCGGCGGCGGTGTCGATTACAGCTTCGAGTGCATCGGCAATGTCAATGTGATGCGCCAGGCGCTGGAGTGCTGCCATAAAGGCTGGGGCGAAAGCTGCATCGTTGGCGTGGCCGGCGCGGGCCAGGAAATCTCCACCCGGCCCTTCCAGTTGGTGACGGGCCGCTCCTGGCGTGGCACCGCCTTCGGTGGCGCCCGCGGGCGTACTGACGTGCCAAAGATTGTGGACTGGTACATGGACGGTCGTATCAACATCGACGACCTGATCACCCACACCATGCCCCTGGACAACATCAACCAGGCCTTCGACCTGATGCACGCGGGGGAAAGTATTCGCTCGGTGGTGCTGTACTGAGCCCCCCAGAACGGGGACGACGCCCTGTTCTGCTTCATTGCCCGCCGCAAGGCGGGCATTCCCAACCGGGAACGTTAGCCTCAGGCGTTAAAAACCGAATACTCCGCCAGTGCCCGTAAGCTGGTACAGGCGGGAAAGTCCACCGTTGCCTCGAAGGCCTCGAAAATGCTACCCCAGTCGGGATTGCCATTGAGTGCGGCCAAAGCCCGCACCAATGACTTTTAACGACATTTCAGTACTGTCCCCGTAACAAAGCCCGGATAGCCCGTGAACAACCCGACTTACGGTGTCTGCGCCTTGACGACAGTCCCGCCCTTCATCACAAAGGACACTCGTTCCAGCACGGTGATATCCTCCAGGGGATTCCCCTCGACGGCAATGATATCCGCCAGGTAGCCGGTTTTGATGGCGCCCAGGTCATCCCGTTTCATCAGCGTCGCCGCATTGATGGTGGCCGACTGCAATGCCTGCACTTCCGTCATTCCGTACTCCACCATCCGCGCAAACTGCCGGGCGTTCTGCCCGTGGGGGTAAATGGCGGCGTCGGAGCCGAACACCATGTTCACTCCCCCCTCTACCGCAGCGCGAAAACTGTCGCGCTGAACCTGGGCAATCGCCGCATCCTTCTGAAGGTTCTCCTCGGGAACACCATTGGCCCGCCCCTGGGTCTGGGTGTAGTCCGTGTTGTAGATATCCATGGAGAACCAGGTGCCCTGCTTCTTCGCCAGCTTGATCGCCTCCCCGTCGAGGATGCTGGCATGCTCGACGCTATCGACACCGGCCTCGATGGCCGCCTTGATACCCTCGGTACCATGGGCGTGAGCCGCCACCACCTGGCCGCGGTGGTGGCCTTCGTCAACAATCGCCTTCATTTCCTCTGGCGTGTACTGGATAGCGCCCACCTTGGTGCCGCGGGAGAACACCCCGCCGGTGGCACAGAACTTCACGGTGTCGGCGCCGTACTTGATGTTCTTGCGCAGGGCCTCGCGGACCGCCCAGGGGCCATCCGCGACCGCCTCTGCCTTGAAATCCAGCTCGGGCGGGTAAAAATTGTTGTCGCAATGCCCGCCCGTCACACTCAGGGCGTTGCCGGCACTCCAGATGCGCGGTCCCTCTAACTCGCCGGCGGCGACGGCGTCGCGCACAGCAATCACTGCATAACCTGAATCGCCCAGGTCGCGCACTGCAGTAAAGCCCGCCTGCAGGGTGGCGCGGGCATTGCGCACGGCGTTAACGGTTTGTCGCGGGGTAGACTGCAGCATCTCCTCGAGAAAGGGCGTTCCCTCTGCGGCTGAGGAAAGGTGCACGTGCATATCCATCAGGCCGGGAACCAGCGTCAGGTTGCCGAGGTCGATTTGCTGCGCATCGTCAGGCACCGGCAGCGCCCCTTCCCGGCCCACGGCAACTATACGTTCACCGGACACCAGCACTGCAGGTGATTCAATAAGTTTGCCGCTCACCGTATCCACCATGGCCGCTGCCGTGATGTAGATGTCCTGTGCCTGTGAGGCGGCGGTAGCTGCCGCCATGGCAAATGCCAGCAACGTTTTTGGTATCAACTTCATGGGCTTTCCCTGTACTTTTCGGGTGTCACTTGCGGCGAACCAGTTTGGCGGTCGAGGTCGAACGGGCAGATACCTCGCCGTCGCCATTGATCAGGGTGCCTTCCAGGAAGGCGGTACTCCTGCCGAGTTTGATCACCTTGCCGACAGCCCGCGCAGGCCCCGCCAGCGTCGGCGCCAGGAAACTGACTTTGATTTCCAGCGAAGGCAAGGCCGCTATGGACGCGTCCATGGCGAAAGCCGCATGGGCCATGGCCGCATCCAGCATCACCGTAACATTGCCGCCCTGAACGACGTTGACCGAGTGACAAAACTGCCGGGATACCTCGAACTGGATTTCACATTCGCCCGCTTCCGGATCCGCGTCCACAACCCTGCCGTTCAGCACCTGCAAACAGGGGGGGATATGTTCGTTCATTCTGGCGATAACCGCGGCCTTATCCATCTCTAATCCTTGATTGACTTGCAAACGACCGATAATAGCACCGGGCGGGAACCACCCTCCAGCGGCGCCAGCTGCATTCCATCAGATGCCGCCAACCGGCTGATTATCTGGCCCCGTAGGCTAGGCTGGAAGAGCAAGGTCGAAAAGCCATGCATGGCATGAACAAGGAGGTCAGCCAATGAGAACACCAGCCTGGATACTGGTATCACTGTGGGTGCTGCAGGGGCAGACAGCAGCAGCCGAAGATCCCGATGTGAAAGCCTGTCAGCGTCTCAAAAACAGTATGGACCGTTACGAGGAAAAACGCCGGGCGGGCGGTTCCACAGCGCAGATGGACCGCTGGAAGCGCGCGCGACAGGAGAAGAAAGACGAATTCGACGACCGCGGCTGCAGGCACCTGCGTGGACAACTGAAGTAAGACTGAAGCAACAGGGTGACAGTCCACGGCGGGCGTGAGGCAGCACGCTGCGGCCCGGCAGCCCAGTTACGACCAACTTGCCCGGATGACAGCGCTGTGGTCAGCTAGCCCGATACCAATAACACCCCGGTACGGTCATGCTGAAAAAATCTTTCATTGCGCTCCTGCTGACACTGGCTGTGCTGATTATCGGCCTGAACACCTGGGGCGCATTGACCCTGGGTCACCTCACTCCAGACCCCGGCGCAGTGCGCCAACCCGGGGCCAACCGGGTGGTGATGGTTTTCGGAGCCACCGGTTCGGTGGGCGACGGCCTGCTGAAAGCCGCAATGCAGGACCCGGAGGTCGAGCAGATTTATGCCGTCACCCGGCGCCTGTCACCGCGGCTTGAGGCCGGCCAGGCCTCCGGCCGGGTCACCGTGCTCCTGCACGAAGACTTCACCCGCTACCAGGGCATGGAGGATATCCTCGCCCGGGTGAATACGGTGATGTGGGGGCTGGGTACATCCTCCATCGGTATGGATCCGGAGCTGTACCGACGGATTCACGTGGATTTTCCCACCGCCTTTGTCAGCGCCTGGCTGGCAGCAAGGACGAGGGGCCCCATGGCCTTCCACTACGTCACCGGGATGGGCACCGGCGAGAACGAGAGCGCCGAATGGGCCCGCGACAAGGGCCGCGCGGAGCGACTGGTGGCGGAAATGGCCGAGGGTACGGGCTTGCGCAGCTTCGGTCACCGTTCCGCCTGGATCCGGCCCACGGCAGAAAATGCCCACTGGGGGATCTACCTCCTGGAGCGCCTCCTGCGCCCGGGGCACCTGGTCATTCGCGGCACTGATCTCGGCCGCGCCATGCTGGAGATCAGTGCGCGCCCCGGGGAGTTAGCCAACGGCACCCTGATCGACAACCGTGACGCGCTGGAGTACGCAGCGGCCTACCGCCAGCACGCTGGACGGTAGTGCCAGGCCTCGCGACGCTAGCGCGCCGCTAGTCGCCGCAACACGAAATGCAGAATGCCGCCATTCTCATAGTAGGCATACTCGTTGGGCGTATCGATGCGCACCCGGGTGGTAAAACTCACGGTTTCACCATCACTGCGGGTAGCGGTCACCGTCACTTCACCCTGCCCCTTGCTGACCGCCGGTATGGCGAAGAGCTCGCTACCGTCCAGCCCGAGGCTGTCGGCACTGTCACTGCCCTGGAACTGCAAAGGCAGTATGCCCATCCCCACCAGGTTGGAACGGTGAATGCGCTCATAGCTGTTGGCGATCACCGCGCGAATGCCCAGTAGCGACGGGCCCTTCGCTGCCCAGTCCCGGGAGGACCCGGTACCGTACTCTGCCCCGGCCAGTACCACCAGCGGGATACCCTGCTCCTGATAGGCCATCGAAGCATCGAATATCGACTCCTGCTCGCCGTTCAGGAAGTTGGTGGTCCAGCTCCCTTCGGTGCCGGGAGCCAGCTGGTTTTTCAGCCGCACGTTGGCAAAGGTCCCGCGCATCATGACCTCGTGGTTCCCCCGGCGTGAGCCGTAGGAATTGAAGTCCTTCACTGCCACGCCCTTGTCCTGCAGGTACTTGCCCGCCGGGCTGTCGGCGGCAATCGCCCCGGCTGGCGAGATATGGTCGGTGGTGACGCTGTCACCCACCTTCACCAGGCAGCGGGCACCTTCTATGGCGGCGACACCCGGTTCGATACCAGCGATCCCCTCGAAGAAGGTGGGCTTGCGCACATAGGTGGAGTCCGGCCAGGGATAGCGCTCACTGCCCTCGACCGGCAGGGCATTCCAGTCGGCATTGCCACTGTAAACGTCGGCATACTTGTCCTGAAACATCGCCGTATCCAGCGCGCCCGCCAGGATACCGTTGATCTCATCGCTGGAGGGCCAGATATCCGCCAGGTAGACCGGCTTGCCCTCGGCCCCCCTACCCAGCGGCTCCTTGTAGAGGTCGATATCCATGTTGCCCGCCAGGGCGTAAGCCACCACCAGCGGCGGCGATGCCAGGTAGTTGGCCCGGACATCCTGGTGAATCCGCCCTTCGAAGTTGCGATTACCGGAGAGCACCGAGGTCACCAGCAGGTTGCCGCTGCGAATGGCGTCGGTGATGTCATCGGGCAGCGGCCCGGAATTGCCGATGCAGGTGGTGCAACCATAGCCCACGAGGTAAAAGCCGAGCGCCTCGAGGTCATCCATCAACCCGGTTTTTTCGAGGTAGCCCGTCACCACCTTGGAGCCCGGCGCGAGGCTGGTTTTCACCCAGGGCCGGGAAGTCAGGCCCAACTCCCGGGCCTTGCGGGCCACCAGCCCCGCCGCGATAAGCACCGCCGGATTGGAGGTATTGGTACAACTGGTGATTGCCGCAATCACTACCGCACCGTGACGGAGATCGAAACTGTCTGCGCCGCGCTCCACATGAACACCCTTGACCGCCTCCTTGTGCTCGTCGAGGTGACCGCCCTCGTCTTCCCAGCCGCCCTCCGGCTCGGGCACCAGTGCCAGTTCGTCGAACTCGCGCAGTACCCCGACGAAGCTGGACTTGCTGTCGGTGAGGGGAATCCGGTCCTGGGGCCGCTTGGGTCCCGCCAGGGACGGCACCACTTCACCCAGGTCGAGCTGCAGCGTCGCGGAATAGCGTGCCTCGGGTGAGCTGTCGTCGTGCCAGAGGCCCACCGCTTTCATGTAATCCTCGACCAGGGCTCGCTGGGCCTGGTCGCGCCCGGTCAATTCCAGGTAGTCGATGGTGCGCTGATCCACCGGAAAGATACCGCAGGTCGCCCCGTACTCCGGCGCCATATTGGCGATGGTGGCGCGATCCGCCAGGGTCAGGTGCTTGAGACCGGGACCAAAAAACTCCACAAACTTGCCCACCACGCCGTGCTGGCGCAGCATCTGGGTAACGGTAAGTACGAGGTCAGTGGCGGTGGCCCCCTCGGACATACGTCCATCGAGGCGAAAGCCCACTACCTGGGGAATCAGCATGGTCACCGGCTGCCCCAGCATGGCGGCCTCTGCCTCGATGCCCCCAACCCCCCAGCCCAGTACCCCCAGGCCGTTGATCATCGTGGTGTGGGAGTCGGTGCCAACGAGGGTGTCCGGGTAGGCCACGGCCTCCCCGTCCTGCTCCCCGGCAAAGACACCCCGGGCGAGAAATTCCAGGTTGACCTGGTGCACGATCCCCGTGCCCGGGGGGACCACGCTGAAGTTACTGAAGGCCTCCTGCCCCCAGCGCAGAAAGCGGTAGCGCTCAAGGTTTCGCTCCAGCTCGATGTCGGTGTTCTGCGCCAGCGAACGCTCACTGCCGAAATGATCCACCATCACCGAGTGATCGATCACCAGTTCTACCGGCGACAGGGGGTTGATCTGGCCCGCCTCTCCACCCAGTTCGACCATGGCATCGCGCATCACCGCCAGGTCGACGATGGCCGGCACCCCGGTGAAGTCCTGCAGCAGCACCCGCGCGGGCACAAAGGCGATTTCCTGGGTCGGCTCGACCTGCGGATCCCAATTCACCAGGGCTTCCACGTCGTCGTCAGTGACGTAGTCCTCGGCGCCGTGGCGCAGGAGGTTTTCCAGCAGGATTTTCAGTGAGAACGGCAGGCTGCGCACATCGCCAAGCGAAGCGAGATGATCCATCGGGTAGATGCGGTACTGCTTGCCGGCAGTGTCCAGGGAGGCGGCTTTGCTATAGCGGGTACTCATGGCGGTCTCCGTCGGTCAGTGGGCTGGCGGCCTCAAGTCGGGCCGGCTCAGTGTCACTATAGCAGCTGCCATTGGCCGCCGCGTTGCAGCCCAATCCAACCGGCCGGCAGGACTAATAGCGCCAGAACATCGGGAAAAACAGGGCCAGCACGGTAAAATATTCCAGCCGGCCCAGAATCATGGCGGCGGAAAGAATCCAGATACCGGTGTCCGTCACGACCTGGAAATTACTCCCCACCTGCCCCAGGCCCGGACCCAGCACATTGAGACAGGCCGCTACCGCCGAGAAGGCCGACAGCAGATCCAGCCCGGTATAGACCAGTGCCATGGTCAATACCAGCGTGCTCCCCGCCACGAAGGAGAAAAAGGCCATCACCGAATGGCGAATATCGGGTGTCACGATCTGGCGCTGAAAGCGAATCTCCTTGACGGCTGCCGGATGCAGGATGCGCTGGGCGTCACTGCGCACCGTCTTGAAGGCGATGATATTGCGAATGAACTTGCTACCCCCGGCGGTGGACCCTGCACAGCCGCCCAGGTAGCCGGCGATGATCAGCCCCACTGGTGCAACCAGGGGCCAGCTGGACAGGTCTTCGTCGCCAAAACCGGTACTGGTGATGAAGGAAACCAGGTGAAATGTAGCGAAGCTCAGGGATTCCCAGAAACTGTCATACCGGCCGCACCCGAACAGGTACAGCGCCAGCACCAGCGAGATGATCGCGACGGTCAGCAGGAACACCCGGGTTTCCTCGTCCTTCCAGTAGCGAGCCACGTCACCGGTCAGCAGGATCCGGTAATGAAGGCCAAAACTGATCGCCCCCAACAGCATGAACACATTGGCGATATTCAGCAGCAGGTGGCTATTGAAATAGCCCATGCTGGCGTCGTGGGTGGAAAACCCACCAGTAGAGACTGCGGTAAAACTGTGGGCGACCGCATCGAAGACACTCATACCACCGAGATAGAAGGCCAGCGCACAGGCCCCGGTGATCACAATGTAGACAAACCAGAGACTGTGGGCCGCGTGGCTGACCCGGGGCGACAGCTTGTCGTCCTTCACCGGCCCGGACGTCTCCGCCTTCAGCAGGCGCATCCCCCCCACGTTGAGCATGGGCAGCACAGCCACCACGAATATCACCACCCCCAGCCCCCCCATCCACTGCAGGAACTGGCGGTACATCAGGAAGGTGCCCGGCATTGAATCGAGCCCGGTCAGCACGGTGGCGCCCGTGGTGGTGAGGGCGCTGATCGACTCGAACACCGCATCGGTATAGCTGATACCGGCAATGAGGTGAATGGGCAGCGCGCCCAGCACCCCGGTCAGCACCCAGGTCAGGGTGGCAAACACCAGCGCGTCACGATAGGAAATCTGGTGAATACGGGTGCGCAGGACAAGGTGCACCGCGCCGGCGGCAAGCACCGTGATGCCACCGGGAATGAGAAAGGGCTCGGCGATGGTGTCGTCGTGGAGCACCAGCGCTACGGCGCCGAACAGAAACTGCACCACCCCCATCCACAGGGCGGGCATGGCGAGCAACCTGAGCGTATTCGGCGTATTCACTATCCCCTGTGGCGTTCCGGTCAGCCCCGACGCCACACGCGCCGGGTGGGAGCATGCGGGCAGTATACTTGCTTGCTCACTGTGCCAAAATGGCGGGTACCTGCCTGTCGCCCGGCATGTATCGTAAAGCGTATCGTGAAGCCTGCCGGGTGCCAGGCCCCAAGCGGAAGGGAGTGCCCCGATGAACGGACTGCAACAATTCACCCTCGGATTTCTGGAACTACTGGCGGTGGCCACCGCCGTGTCGGTAGTGGTGGGCCTGGGAGTACTGGCGTGGATGTACGTGGTGGATGTCACCCAGACCCGGCATGCCGTGCGCCGCAACTACCCGGTCATCGGCCGTTTTCGCTATTTTTTCGAGCACCTCGGGGAATTCTTCCGCCAGTACTTCTTCGCCCTGGACCGCGAGGAACTCCCCTTCAACCGGGCCCAGCGCAGCTGGGTTTACCGCGCGGCCAAGAATCTCGACTCCACGGTGGCCTTCGGTTCTACCCTGCCCCTCAACCAGCCCGGGGACATCCTCTTCCTCAACTGCCTGATCCCCCCGCTGGAAGAAGACATCAAGCCGCGCAGCAAGCTCAGCTTCGGCGAGGGCTACGCAGAGCAGCCCTACACCACCGAAGCCTTCTTCAACATCTCCGCGATGAGCTTTGGCGCCCTGTCGGAACCCGCGGTCCGGGCCCTGTCCCGCGGCGCAGCCAAGGCGGGCATCTGGCTCAATACCGGCGAAGGCGGGCTTGCGCCCTACCACCTGGAGGGTGGCTGTGACCTGATCTTCCAGATCGGCACCGCCAAGTATGGAGTGCGCGACGAACAGGGCCGACTCAGCGATGACCGCCTGCGGCACATCGCCCAGCACGAACAGGTGCGCATGTTCGAGATCAAATTGTCCCAGGGCGCCAAACCCGGCAAGGGCGGCATCCTGCCCGGGATCAAGGTGACCGATATCATCGCCAGCACCCGCGGTATCCCGGTCGGGGTGGACTCCATCAGCCCCAACCGGCATCGGGAAATCCACACGGTCGAGGACCTGCTGCACCTGATTCATCACGTGCGGAATGTCACCGGCAAACCGGTGGGCATCAAGGCCGCGATCGGCCAGACCGCCTGGCTGGACGAGTTCTGCCAGCGCATCCATGAGCTGGGCCTGGATTATGCGCCGGACTTTTTTACCGTGGACAGCGCCGACGGCGGCAGCGGTGCCGCACCCCTCAGCCTGATGGACCTGATGGGCCTGCCGGTCCGCCGCAGCCTGCCTCTGGTGGCCGACAAACTGGTGGAATACGGCCTGCGCCAGCGCATCCGGGTGATCTGCTCGGGCAAAATGATCAACCCTGCCGGGGTCGCCGCCGCTCTCTGCCTGGGGGCCGACTGTGTGAATTCGGCGCGCGGCTTCATGTTCGCCCTGGGCTGTATCCAGGCGATGCAGTGCAACCGCAATACCTGCCCCACCGGGGTGACCACCCACGACCCGAAACTGCAGCAGGGGCTGGACCCCACCGACAAGGCCGAGCGTGTGGCGCACTATGCCGGTAACCTCATGCACGAGGTGGAACTCATCGCCCACTCCTGCGGGGCGACTGAGCCGC
Source organism: Parahaliea maris (assembly GCF_008064665.1). GTDB lineage: Bacteria > Pseudomonadota > Gammaproteobacteria > Pseudomonadales > Halieaceae > Parahaliea > Parahaliea maris. The sequence goes on from NZ_VRZA01000001.1 coordinate 152,752, forward strand.
GCCAGCTGAACCGCAGCCACGCCCAGATCATCAACGAGCGAGGCCTGCCCGAACCACTGGCGGAGGTGTACCCCGTCCCGGAGATTCGCCCGGAGTTCCTGCCCCACCGGGCGGCGGGCTGACATTGCACCAGCGCCAGCCACCGTGCTAGTTTTGCCTGTGGGGACGCTATAACGAGGGCGCGGCCATGACCGTTGCCGGACGTATCAATCTGACAGTCGGTTTCGTGGCACTGCTGGCCGCGGGGCTACTCTCCTTCTTTCTCTGCTTACACCAGTTCCAGACCGAAAAACGGCTACTGCTGCGAGACCTCGCCTCAGTGGTAGCCAGTCGCCCTGAACTGCAGGCGGATATGTACCTGCGCGACGCCGTCCGTATGCAGAGTGCACTGCAGGCATTGCTGGCCGTCTCGCCCGCGGTACAGCGCGCCGCGCTGCTCAATGGCGACGGCGAAATCCTCGCCGAGCGCCACGCCGTGGGCAACGGCAGCCCGCCGCGCCTGTCCTTCGACCGCGCCCGGGACAACGCCGACGCCCTCGCCACCACCCTGATAACGGTGACCGACACCGAATCGGGCACGGCGCATTCTCCCCTTGCCACCATTACCGGCGGCGAGCGGGTGATGCACCTGACCACACCGGTGTTTTCCCTGCTCAGCCCGATCGATAAGGGGCTTTCGCGCAACGATTTTGCCCGCGCCCTCGCCGACCCGTCCGCCAATGCCAGCCGCCATGTCATGGGCTATGTGCAGTTGGCCATGAGCCGCACCACCCTGCTGTCGGATGCGCTGCCCTCGCTCAGCGTGATCGCGCTGGCCAACCTGGTGTTTGCCGCCTTCTGCGTCCTCATGGTCCGGCTCAGCGCCGGGCGCATCACCCGCCCGCTGAATGAGCTGAGCGCCGTGGCGGAACGGATTGCCTCCGGCACCCAGGACAGGACCATCAGCGTCTCCGGCAGCAGCGAAATCCGCGACCTGGCGGCCGCCCTCAACACCATGATCGAGAGCCTCAGTTCCTACCGCGCCCGCACCGGCGTCGACCAGACCCTGTTGCGCATGAAGGTCGACGAGCGCACCGAGCAGTTGTCCACGCGCAACCGGGAACTCAACGCCGCGGTGCGCGAAGCAACTGAGGCCCGCAATCGCCTGCGCCACATGGCTTACTACGACAGCCTGACCGCCCTGCCCAATCGCCGCCTGTTCACGGAGCAACTGGACCTGTTGCTGCGGCTCAGCCGCCGCAACCGGCAGCTGCTCGCACTGCTGTTCCTGGATCTCGACAATTTCAAACGCATCAACGATTCCCTCGGTCACGCCGCCGGGGACCTGCTGCTGAAGGAGGTTGCCAACCGCTTGACCAGTTGCGTGCGCGACAGCGACGTGGTCGCCCACCTCGAGGATCCGGAGCAGCGGCCTGGTGTATCGCGCCTGGGCGGCGACGAGTTTACGGTTATTCTCAACCAGCTGAACGAGCCGGAAACCGCGGGCCTCGTCGCCGAGCGCCTGCTCACGGCACTGACCGAGCCCGTTACCATCGAGGGTCACGAAATCGTGGTGACCCCCAGCATCGGGATTGCCGTTGCCCCCCGGGACGGCGACAGCATCGAGGAACTGCTGCGCGCTGCCGATACCGCCATGTACCACGCCAAACGCGGCGGCAAGAGCAACTGTGTTTTCTACAACCCGGACATGGATGCCGCCGGCATCGACCGCCTGGAACTGGAAACCGACCTGCGCCGGGCACTGGAGAGGAAGGAACTGCAGCTTTACTACCAACCCCAGGTGGATTCCCGCAGTGGCAGCGTAGTGGGTGTGGAGAGCCTGGTGCGCTGGCTGCACCCGCAGCGGGGCATGGTTTCGCCCGCCGTGTTCATTCCCCTCGCTGAGGAGATGGGACTGATCGGTGATATCGGCAACTGGTGCCTGCACCAGGCCTGCGTGGACATGGTGAGCCTGAAGGGCATCGACACCGATCTCAGCAAGGTCGCCGTCAATATCTCCGCCCTGCAGTTTGACCCGCGATTGATCGAGCAGGTGGACGATGCACTGGCCCGGACCGGCCTGGACCCGCGCTCCCTGTCACTGGAACTGACGGAAGGTATCGCCGTCGAAAGCGGCGACCAGCCCCTCAACACCATGCACGGGCTCAAGGGGCTCGGCGTCCAGCTGTCCATCGACGACTTCGGCACCGGTTACTCCTCCCTCGGCTACCTCAGCCGCTTTCCCCTGGACGAACTGAAAATCGACCGCAGTTTCGTCGACGGGGTGGAGCGGGAAAACCAGCAGGCCGCCCTGGTCGCCGCCATCATCGCCATGAGCAACAACCTGGGCCTGGAAGTGGTCGCTGAAGGGGTGGAAACGAGCGAGCAATTCCGCCACCTCACCGGACAGGGCGCGCGCATCTTCCAGGGCTACCTGTTCAGCAAACCACTGCCGTTGGAGGAGTTGCATGAAGTGCTGCGGCCAGGCCGGTTTGCGAGCAAAGTCATGGACATCACCGGCGTGATCGAGACCATAGCAGAGCGCGCCGAGCCCAGCCTGGGCTGAGTTCCGGAAACGTCAGGGCCCGATATCGGGGCTGCCCAGTAATTCCCTGCCCAAGGCCTCGGCGGCATCCAGCAGCGCCTGCAGATCGCGCCAGCGCGTGCGGTGGTTGGTGATTGCTACGCGAATGGCAACCACACCATTGATGACAGTAAAAGACGGCGCGGCGATCCCGCGACACTGCAGTTCCACCACTATTCGCCGATTGAGCCGATCCAGCGCGGGGCCATCCAGACCCGGGATGCGATAGCGGAAACAGACGATATTGAGGGAGACCGGCGCCAGCAGTTCCAGGTGCTCGCTGGCTTCGACGCACTCGCCAAGCCGGCTGGCCTGAACACAATTGCGGTAAATTGCCTGCCCCAGGCGCCGCGTGCCCATCTCCTTGAGTTGGAACCAGACCCCGAGGGCGGCAAAGCCACGAGACAGTTCGATGCCAAAATCGTTTGGCCAGGGTGAACCGCCGGCAATACCCTGCCGCTCCCCCTGCAGGTAGGCGTGGGATGTCTGGAAGGTCTGCCGGTGCAATTCGCCGTCGGCCACCAGCAGGCAGCCGGCGGAGTAGCCCACGTGCATCCACTTGTGAAAATCAAAGGCGATAGAGTCGGCTGCCTCAATGCCCGCAAGGCGCGGTTTCAGAACATCGGAGAGCACGCACAGACCACCGAAAGCGCCGTCCACGTGATGCCACAGGCCGTGTTCCCGCGCCAGGCGATTGATGACCGGGAGGTCGTCGATGGCGCCGGAGTTGACGCTGCCGACCGAGGACACCACGGCCAGGGGCGTGAGCCCGGCGGCGATGTCGGCTTCTATATGCCGGGCGAGTTCGACGGTATCCATACGAAAATCGGGCTGTACCGGCACACTGCACAAGGCCTCGCTGCCCAGCCCCATCAGCTCCAGCGCCTTGTCTACCGACACATGGGCCTGGGCACTGGCGTACACCCTCAGCCCGGGTCGCACCGCATTGCCTCCGGTGCGGGCCTCGCCGCCGGTGGCTCGCTGGCGCGCCACCGCCAGGCCTAGCAGGGTGGCAGTGGAGGTCCCGCTGCAGATCATCCCGCTGGCGCCCGCGGGCATGCCAAACAGATCCTGCATCCAGCGAATAACCTGGCGCTCGAGGTAAATCGGCGCGTGATCCCGCCCCCCCATGTTGGCGTTGATGGCGCCCGCCATCATCTGGGCAATCACTCCGCTGGGCGTGCCGGTACCGTTCACCCAGCCCCAGAAGCGCGGGTGAATGTTGCCCAGGGTGTAGGGCAACACCCTGTCCTGCAACTCGCCCACCAGGTTCGGCAGGGGTTCCCCCTCCTCCGGCAGCGGCGCATCGACCTGCCGCGCCCGGTCTGGCAACTCCTGCCACACGCCCTGGGCCTGGCGCTCGCGAATATGTTCCAGCGCCACGTCGAGGGCGGCGTGGGCCTCGTCGCGAAAGCTCTCCCAGTCCGCTGGATCCAGCAGGGAGGCCGCGTCGATATCGGGGGGGCTTGTCTTCATCGGGACTCGGTCGGCCCGCGGCATGCCGCGGGCGATGGGGATCGGGTTAAAGGAGCAGGTAGTACCGGGCAGATTACTGCTGCTGTTGCGCCTGCTCTTCGCGCTTGGCTTCCTGGATGTTTTCCAGGTTCTGGCGGTAGGCCTGGGTGACCTTGTCGATACCCTTGGCATTCAGGCCACCGGAGTTGCCGGCGAATGCGTAAGTGGTATACACGCCCGATGCCGTCATCAACGCGGCGGAAATCAGCCGGGTGGCCACACCTTCATTCTTCATGGTGTTGGCGAGATCGATAAATCGCTGCATGCACTGCTGGTGCTGTTCGGCTTCTTCCGGAGTAGCCATGCCTGAATCCTCTATATTGGCTGGTAACAAAGCGCCGATTCTAGCACTCTCGGCCGCCTGCTGGCGAAGCCGCCTGCACCAGGCTGCGAAACAGGTTGATCTGGGCACGGTGGGTGGGCAGGTACTCCGGATGCCATTGCACGCCTTTGAGGAAGCGCCGGCCCGGTGACTCTACCGCCTGCACGAATCCATCGAGGTCACGACCGCACACCGTCAGCCCTTCTCCGAGCCGGTCAATGGCCTGGTGGTGCAGGCTGTTGATCCGCAGACGGGAGGCCCCGAGGATGCCCTCCAGGGCCGAACCCGACTCCACCAGCAGGGTTTTCCTGGCCAGCGGAGTACGCCGGTTGGAGGTTCGGCGTCGCAGCGGGCGCAGGTCGGTGAGCAGGGATCCTCCCAGTACCACATTGAGCAGCTGGGCGCCGCGACAGATGCCCAGCACCGGCAGGTCGGCGGGCAGTGCCGTTTCCAGCACTTCAATTTCGAAACGGTCGCGCTCGGGATTGATCGGCGCACGTTCCGGGTCGTGGGGCAGGTAGAGCCCGGGGTCGATGTCGTCGCCACCGCTAACGATCAGGCCGTCCACCGCTTCGATGACGTCGCGTCGCGGTGTCATCCGGCAGGCCCGGGCACCGCAACGCCACAGGGCCCAGCGAATAAACCACCAGGCCACCGGAAAATGGCCGTCGTCACCGGTCACGCCAATCAGGGGTCGATGCACGCGTCGGCGTCTCCGCAGTCTAGAGCAGTTCCGGCAACAGCCAGCGGCTCACACCTTCAGGCCAGTCCCGGAACAGGCCGCCGGCTGGCGAATCGAGATGCTGGCGGTAGGCGCGACAGGCGAGTGCCAGGCGCCGCTCGTCACTGGCCAGGGCTTCCACCTGCAGCCAGTTACGCCAGGGCGATGCCAGGCTCCAGTTGCCCTCATCTACCTGGCAGTTGGGCAGCCGGTAGTGCAGGGTCGGGCGGGGATTGACCCGGTCATCGTCTACCGCTGCACGCACCCGGGGGGCATCCAGGTGGGAAAACAGCGGCAGCATGTCCAGGGCCCGGTTGCGGGTCGCGTTGAACTTGAGGTAGTCGTCGATCAGCAGGGGCAGGTCCGGACTGTAGTCCGCATCCAGCACCCGGGTAACGTACTTGCGGGGAAAGGGATCGATGTAGGGTGTGATACGACGGCTGAGATCGACCTGCTCGCGCTCTACCAGCCACTCGTAAAGGCACAGGAAGCTGCGCATGTAAGCCAGGATGGTCGGGGCTTCCAGATCCGGCAGCTCCGGGTTGAGATGCAGCCCGAAGGCATAGACCGCCGCGTGCCGCGTGCCTTTCGCGCCCGCCTGCCGCAGACGCTGCAACAGGTCACCGAGCTGCCACAGGTCTCCCATGGCAATGGGCGGACTGACAATCTCATGGGGTACCAGTTGCTCGGCCACCAGCTTGAGCAGGGCCTCGCCGAATTGTTCGAGATCACTGTCCTCCTCGATATTGCGTTCACGCCCCAGTTGCTTGAGGTAGCCGTAATCCAGTTCGAGGCCGAAGGTACCGAGGCTCGAGTCGCGCAGTATCTGCTCGTAGGGGGAAATCACCTCGGCCTCGCCCCCCAGTTCCGAGAGCATGATCCCGGCAATGGATTCGATATCCATCCCGGAAAATTCCAGCTCCACGCCCACCCGCCGGGGGTCACCAGTGGCGGTCTCCTGCCGTGGCGGCAACGGCCACTGGCTGGCCCGGTAATTGTTGTCCAGACTGCTTTTCACGTACCATCCTCGCCCGTCGAAAGACGCCGCCCCGTGCTGGCGTTCACTTCACTATACACGCTAACTACGCTGTTCGAGCCCGGAGTTCCCATGCCAGCCCCCCTGCCGCCCCCCATGTCACAAGCCTTGCACGCCCTGTGCTGTCTCACACTGGCCCTGCTTGCGCCTCTGGCCAGCGCCGCCAGTGACACTCTACTGCTGCAGAATGCACAGGTGGTCGATGTCGAACAGGGTACGGTGCAGCTGCTCGACGTACTGGTGGAAGGCGACAGGATCAGCGCCCTGCTGCCCCCTGGAGATGGTCCAGACGGGGGCCAGCGCGTCGACCTGGCAGGTCGCTACCTGATCCCCGGCCTGTGGGACATGCACGTCCACTTCGAGGGCCGCGACCTGGTAGAGGACAATGCGCTACTGCTGCCGGTGTACCTGGCTTACGGCGTCACCGCCGTGCGTGACGCTTCCGGCAGCCTCGCCGACACCGTCCTCCAGTGGCGCGGTGAAATTGCCAGGGGCGAGCGCCTGGGGCCGCGCATCTTCACTTCCGGCCAGAAGTTCGAGGGTATCGACTCTCTCTGGGAAGGGGATCGCGAGGTTGGCAATCGCGAACAGATGCTGGCAGGTATGGACGAGCAGCAGGAACTCGGTGTGGATTTCATCAAGGTGACGGAAAATACCCTGCCACCGGAGCTGTTCCTGCAAACCGTGGCCGAAGCCCACCGCCGGGGCCTGCTGGTGTCGACGCACGTGCCGCTGGGTCTCGGCATTTTCGAGCTGGCCGAGGCCGGGCTTTCCAGCATCGAGCACGCCAGCTACCTGCTGCGTCTGGGCTATATCGACAAGGAGAATGTCGACGAGGAGACGATCGCCCGCCAGGTCCGCGACGGGCGGCTGGGCACCGAGCAGGCCAACGCCGCCTACAGCGATCATTTTGACCAGGACACCGCCAATGCGGCCTATATGCGCCTGGCTGCCGCGGGGGTCGCCGTGACCCCAACCCTGATCGGCGGCCGCCAACTCGCCTGGCTGGCGGAATCCGACCACCGGGAGGACGCCTTCCTGCGTTACCTGACGGATGACTTTACCGCCAAGTACCAGTGGCGCATCGATCGCATGGCCGGGGAGACAGAAGATCAGCGCGCCGCACGCAAGGCCCGCTACAACCTGACCGCGGCCCAGGTGCCGCAATTGCAGGCGGCAGGTGTCACCCTGCTGGCCGGCAGCGACTCCGCCGCCCTCAATACCTACGTCTACCCCGCCCAGGCCCTGCACGATGAACTGGCCCTGTTCACCGACGCGGGTCTGTCGCCACTGCACGCCCTGCAGGCCGCTACCATCAATGGCGCCCGCTTCATGCGCCTGGGGGATGACTACGGCAGCATCGCCCCGGGCAAGCAGGCAGACCTCGTGGTACTGGAGGAGAATCCGCTCGAGGATATCCGGGCGACGACCCGCATACAGGCGCTGGTCCACGGCGGCCAGCTCTACGACCGCGCCGTCCTCGACGCCCTGCTGGAGCAGGCCGCGGCACGCAAAAAGGCCCTGGAAGCCGGCACCCCATAGGGCGCCCGGCCCACGGCCGGTTTGAGCCGCCGGCCTGCCTTGGGTATCATTCGCCGCCACAACGTCCCCGCATAACAATAGCCCGACCGGACCCCTCGTCGCCTGTACCCGCCATGGCCGGGATCGGGCATTTCGCTATTGGAGCAGCAGCACATGTTTGAGATTCGCCCCAACCGGACCAGCAGCGTCAAGAACGATGTGCTGTCCGGCCTGACCGTCGCCCTGGCCCTGGTGCCCGAAGCGGTCGCGTTTGCCTTTGTCGCCGGCGTTGAACCGCTGGTGGGTCTGTACGCTGCCTTCATGGTGGGTTTGATCACCGCCTGCATCGGCGGCCGCCCCGGCATGATCTCCGGCGCCACCGGTGCGCTGGCGGTGGTGATGGTGTCACTGGTGGCGGAACACGGAGTGGAGTATCTCTTCGCCACCGTCGTGCTGATGGGCTTGTTGCAGATCACCGCCGGCGCCCTGCGCCTGGGCAAGTTCATCCGCATGGTCCCCCACCCGGTGATGATGGGCTTCGTCAATGGCCTGGCCATCGTGATTTTCCTCGCCCAGCTGAGCCAGTTCGGCGAAAAGGGCCAGCCTGGCTGGCTCGAAGGCACCGGGCTGGAAGGCTCGGTGATCGACGTGGCCTGGCTGCAGGGTGAGGCGCTTTACCTGATGCTGGGCCTGGTGTTCCTGACCATGGTCATCATCCACTTCCTGCCGCGGCTGACCAAGGCAGTGCCGGCCTCCCTGGCAGGCATCCTCATCGTCAGCCTGCTGGTCATCGGCCTCGGCCTCGACACCCGCGTGGTCGGGGACGTCGCCTCTATCAAGGGTGGCCTGCCCAGTTTCCACATTCCCGCGGTGCCGCTGAACTTCGAGACCCTGGGCATTATTTTCCCCTACGCGGTGATTCTCGCGGCCATCGGCCTGATCGAGTCCCTGCTCACCCTGCGCCTGGTGGACGAAATCACCGAGACCCGCGGCCGCGGCAACAAGGAATGTGTGGGCCAGGGCGTGGCCAACACCGTCACCGGCTTCTTCGGCGGGATGGGCGGCTGCGCCATGATCGGCCAGAGCATGATCAACGTGAACTCCGGTGGCCGCGGACGCCTGTCGGGCATCACCGCCGCCCTCAGCCTGCTGCTGTTCATTCTGGTGGCGTCGCCGCTGATCGAGCAGATCCCGCTGGCGGCCCTGACCGGGGTGATGTTCATCGTGGTAATCGGAACCTTCGAGTGGAGCTCCTTCCGGGTGCTGCGCAAAATTCCCCGCTCCGATGCTTTGGTGCTGATCATGGTGTCTGCCGTGACGGTGGCCACTGACCTGGCGATTGCCGTCATCGTGGGCGTGATCATCTCGGCCCTGGTCTTCGCCTGGGAGCACGCCAAGCACATCCGGGTGGAAGCGAAGGAAGATCACAAGGGCTCCACCGTGTACGCGGTGTACGGCCCGCTGTTCTTCGGCTCTGTGGCCTCCTTCCTGGAGCAGTTCGATCCGCGCCAGGATCGCGACGACGTGATTATCGATTTCGCCCGCTCCCGGGTGGCGGATCACTCGGGGCTGGAGGCAATCGACTCACTGGCCGAGCGCTACCTCAATGCCGGCAAGACCCTGCACCTGGTGCACCTGTCCGAGGAGTGCCGCAAGCTGCTGCACCAGGCCGGTGACCTGGTGGAAGTGAACGTGATCGAGGATCCCAAGTACTTCGTAGCGGAAGACAGCCTGGGCTGAATAACGAACGGGCCCCGCGGGGCCCGTCGTCATACACAGGTCGAGCTGTCGATCAGGCGGCCATCGGGCTCTCACCATCACCCCCGCGCGGCTACCAGCGCGCCGGTATTGGCTTTACAGGTAATTGAAGGAGGGGTCGCTGTAATCGCGGGCGGACACCTGGCTGACGTAACCCGGCACCAGTTGATGCAGGGTCTGCATATCCAGCACATGCTCCCGATGGTCGATGGCCCAGCGCCCTTCGCGACGGGACCAGCGGTCGAGGTAGCGCCCCCGGCTGACGATCTCCTGGCGGGCTCCGTCGGCGTTGGGCAACATCCACAGCGACACGGTGATGTAGGTCTCACTGCGGGCAACATCGCCATTCACTGCGATCACCGATTGGGAAATCTGGTGTGAGTGCCGTTCCATCCCGGCGTGAGCATCCCACACCCAGTCCACGAAGCCGTGACCTGTACCCTCAAAAATATCGTGATAGAGCGCTGTGCCATCGGGGTGCCAGACTGCGTAGGCGGCGGGCTTGTCCATCCGGTCGAGGGCGCGGCAGTAACCGGCCAGCACCGCGCGTATCTCACTCTCGGATTGCAGGCGTTCGAGCGTATTGTTCATTATGGTTGCTCCAACTGTAACGGCCGCCACACGGCTGCTGTGACGGCCGAAGACAGTATAGCGCTACTGCCGGCGACAACACCTTGAGAGCAGTCCAGTTATTCAGACGATGTACCGCTACCTGCGGGTGCCAGCGGCCGCAACTTCTGGCTGAACTCCAGCACTACCACCAGCAGGGCCGGCAGCATGCTCAGGGTCACCAGCGCGGCGCCCAGGATACCGAACATCACGATCGCGCCTACCCCGCGGTACAGCTCGGTACCCGCTCCCGGGATCATCACCAGCGGCGCCAGGCCACACAGGGTGGTAATGGTAGACATGGCGATGGGACGCAACCTCGCCTCCACGGCTTCCTGCACCGCGTCCAGCGGTTGCATGGCCTGCTCTTTCACATTCCGCACGGCACGGTCAACGATGAGAATAGGATTGTTGACCACTGTTCCCATCAGGATCAGGAAGCCGAGCATGGAAATCATGTCGAAAGGCTGCACAATGGCCGCCATCCCCAGGGCGGGCAACAGTGCACCCACGCCATTCAACAGGGCGAGGCCGACAATCCCCCCCGCTATGCCCAGCGGAATGGAAGTCATGATCAGCAGGGGATAACCCCAGTGGGTGAAAATGGCCACCATCAGCAGGTAGATAATGAACAGCGCCACGGCGAAGTTACCCATCAGCGATTCCCGGGTGGCGTCGAGCTGGTCCGCCGCGCCCGAGATATCTATGCTGACCCCGGCCGGAATCTCGCCGCGCTCGCGCAGGTCTGCCACCAGGTTCTCCCGCACCATGGCCACGCCCACTTCCAGCGGCACACTGCGCGGGGGAATGACATTGAGCGTCACTGTGCGCCGGCCGTTGACCCGGCGCAGCGAATTGGTATCCACGGTTTCCTCGATCCTGGCCAGGGCCCCCAGCGGCAGGACACCACCCGACGGCGTGTAGACCGGCAACTGGGCAAGATTATCGAGCTCCGCCCGCTGGCCAACATCGGAGTAGAGATAGATGTCGACCTTGTCGTCCTCCATGAAAAATTCATCGACATAGCTGCCGTCGGTAAGCGCGGCCACCGTGAAGCCCAGGTCGTCCGCCGTCAGCCCCAGCTCTGCCGCCCGCTCCCAGTTGGGTCGGATCTCAATCATGGGCTGGGCCAGGGTGAGGGACGAGGGCTGGCTCTGGATGCGCGGATTGTCGAACACCTCCTCCGCCCGCCGGTAGGCCGCCAGCGCAACGCGATAGATATCCTCCAGCCGGGGACCACCGATGTCGAGGTTGATACTACGGGTACCGCCGTCATTGCTGGTAATAATGGAGCCGCGAGCGGCGAAAGCACGCATGCCGGGATACTGCTCAAAGATCCCGGTGAGCGCATCCATCAACGGCTCAATATCGGCGCTGTCGATCGGTTCCGAGATAACGCGCAGGCCGCTGGCCTGCACCCGCAGGTTGACGTAGGCGATGGCCGGCACCGGGGCATCACCGCGCTGGAAGTCAGCAGGATCCGCGTCCACATAGGGCAGCAGGACGGCCTCGATCTCCGCGCCAATCTCCTGCATTGCCGGAAGGTTGTAGCCGGGCGGCGCGTTCATGACAGCGAACACCTTGGGCTCCTCTCCTTCCGGCAGGTACTCCGCGGGCGGAGTCAGCCAGATGATGATTCCCAGGCTGAGCAACAGGGTAACGCCAATGCAGGTGTAGCGCCGTGCGGGCGTCGACAACAGAGCACTCACCAGCGCCAGGGTACGCCGACGCAGGCGTTCACCGGTGGCGCTGCCCTCCCCGGCTCCGCGGGATCGCACACTCAACCGCGCCGCTGCCGTGGGCAGTACGGTGATGGCCACCAGCATCGAGGCGAGAATGGCTGCCGAGATCGCCATGGCAACATCAGAGTACAGCTGGCCTGCCTCCTCGCGCACAAACAACACCGGGATGAACACCAGCACCGTAGTCATGGTGGAAGCAAATACGGCTGGCCAGACCTGGCGGACACCGTTGATGGCGGCCTTCACCCGGTCCAACCCTCGCCGACGCTCCAGTTCGATGCTCTCCAGCACCACGATGCTGTTGTCGAGGGTCATGCCGATGGCAAAGGCGATCCCCGCCAGGGAGATCACATTCACCGTCCGTCCGGCCAGCAACAGGCCAAAGAACGCCACGATGATACAGACGGGAATCCCCATCACCCCCAGCAGCGTGGTACGAAACGAGCGCAGGAACAGGTACATCACCAGGGTGGCGAGCAGCGCCCCCAGGATCAGGTTCTGCCAGACATTGGCCACTGAATCCTCGACGTAGCGTACGTCGTCGGAGATGTGCGTCATCTGCAGCCCGACCGGTTCCAGCACCTCGCGATTGAGCGGCTCCAGATCGGCCATGATAGCCCGCTTGATGTCGATTACGTTGGAACCGGACTCCCTGCGCAGGGAGACCATGATGCTGTCCTGGCCGTTGAACGAGGAGGTCGAGCGCTTTTCGAAGTGATCGAGGCGGATACGCGCAACATCCGACAGGCGAATCACCGAATCGCCACGACGGGCCAGCACCAGGTTGTTCAGCGCCGTGACCGAGTCAAAGCGACCCACCGTGCGCAGCAGGTATTGGCGTTTGCCGGATTCAATCTCACCCCCCGAGCGATCACGGTTGCGGGCGCGTATGGCCGAGCGGACGTCGGCAAGGGACAGGCCCCGCTGCGCCAGGCGCGCCGGGTCGATAAGAATCTGTACCTGGCGTTCTGCGCCGCCCCAGATACTGACTTCCGAAACGCCCTGCACCCGCGACAGCCGCGGACGCACGTTATCCTCGAGATAGTCCCGGCTGAGATCCATGTCCAGCTGTCGCGGATTGCCCGGTAACGGCGTCACCGAAAAAAACATGAAATTGTTGGCGGAGAACGAATTGGCGTAGATACGCGGCTCGTCCACCGCCTCCGGATAGGAGGGAACCTGGCTGAGGGCATTGTTCACCCGGATCAGCATTTCGGTGATATCGGTACCGAAGGGAAATTCGAGTTCAATTTCGGCGGAACCGCTCTGGGCCGAGGCCACGATGCGCGACAGGTTGGGCAGGTTGCGCAGGTACTCTTCCTGCTCGATGAGAATTTCTTTCTCCACATCCTGGGGCGTGGCGCCGGGCCAGTTGGTGCGTACGCTGATCACCCGCACGTCGAGGTCAGGAATCATCTGCACGGGGATACGGGTGGCAGCGACAATTCCCAGCACGCAAACAATCAGTACCGTCACCGTTACCAGGGTGCCGCGGGCGACAATCTTCTCGAACATGAGCTACCGACCTCCCGGTGACGTCGATCCCTGTCGCACAACGACCGACTGGCCCATCTGCAGTGCCTCGTTGCCTTGCGTTACCACTTGCTCACCACCAGACAACCCACTGCGTATCTCAACCATACCGTCAAACTGGAGACCGGTCTGGACCAGGTTCTCCCTGGCGATGGCACCATCGCCGCCGCGGGTGACCGTCCACACCACGGTGCGGCCATCGGGGTAGCGCAGGGTGGCATCGCGCGGCACCACCAGGCCCTCGCGTCCGGTGGGCAGCTGCAGCACGGCACTCACCGACATACCGGGCAGCAATAATGGATTGCGCTCTACGGGCAGTACCCGTAGCAGGAAGGTGCGCGCGCCGGGATCCGTCACCGGCACCACGTTTTCCACTTCACCAATAAATCGTTGCCCGGGGCTCGCGGTGGGGGAGTAATAGACCTTGCCCCCATCACGGATCGCCGCCAGGTAATCCTCAGCGACGGGAAAGTCCATGCGGATGCTGTCGGTGGCCACCAGGTCAAATACCGCCTGCCCCGGTGTGACCCACTCGCCCAGTTCCGTCAGCTTGGCGCTGACCACACCGGCAAAGGGCGCTTTCAGGGTATGCCGGGCCAATACGGCGCGCTGGTAGGCGGCGTCCGCCAGGGCCTGCTCCCGGGCGGCCAGATCCTGCTGTACCTCGGACTCCAGGTCGCGAACCACGGTCTCGGCAATGCTGCGCTGGGGAATGAGCTCCTGGGCCTCCTTGAGACGGCGCCGGGCATCAGCCAGGGCATTGTCCGCCTGCCGCGCTCGCGCTTCAGCGCTATCCAGTTGCAGCCTGGCCAGTTCGGGATCGAGCTCCAGCAGGACGTCGCCCGCCTCCACCTGCACCCCGGCGTCCACCTGCAACGCCTTCACCAGGCCACTGGTCGCAGTAGACAGGCGGGCACTGCGCTGTGCCATGACCGTCCCGGTCAGGGGCACCTGCTGCAAAATCGGCATCTCCCGCACCGCGGTTACCGTCACCGGCACGCCGGACTGGGCCCGCGCCCCCGCGGCGAACAGCGCGGGAATAACGATCATGGACAGGCAAAAACTCTGGATACAGAAAAGGCGTCGCACGAAGTAGGTCAATCCCTGGCTAAATGAAAATAACTATCAGATACGCAGAATATAGGACAGTCGATGACCGCGCCATGCAGTGCAACTGGCATTTCATGGATGACCTCCCTACCATCGGAGTCATGGAGAAAAGCGAGCGGCATCGATGAACCCTTCACTGTCACCGCTGGACTGGCTGGTGATCGGCGTTTACCTGGTGTTCCTGGTGCTGTTCGCCCTGTGGCTGGCCCGGCGCCAGCGCGATCGCAGTGACTACTATGTGGGCGGCCGGCAGATAGGTGCCTGGCCGGTGGCCATTTCGGTCATGGCGACACAGTGCTCCACCAACAGTATCCTCGGCGCCCCCGCCTTCGTGGCCTTCGCCGCCGGTGGCGGGCTGGTGTGGCTGCAATATGAACTGGCCGTCCCGCTGGCCATGGTGGTGCTGATCCTTGCGGTGATGCCGCTGTTCCGGCAGTTGAACCTGGTTTCGGTGTACGCCTACCTGGAGGGTCGCTTCGACCTGCGCACCCGGCTGCTGCTGTCGGCCCTGTTCCAGTTTGTGCGTGCCTTCGCCACCGCGGTAACCGTGTTCAGCATCGCGATTGTCATCGACCTCATTCTCGGCATCGGGTTTTTCTGGTCGGTGGTGCTGCTGGGCGTGTTCACCGTCGTGTACGACGTGCTCGGTGGCATCCGTGGGGTGATTTACAGCGACGTTATCCAGATGCTGATCCTGGTGGCGGTGCTGGTGCTGTTACTGTTCCTGCTCGCAGCGGAGTATGGCGGCATCAGTGGCCTGCTGGACGCAGTGGAACCCGCCCGCCGCCAGGCCCTGGATTTCAGTCACCACGGCCTTGGCGACGGCGAGACCTTCGCCTTCTGGCCAATGCTGTTTGGCGGCCTGTTCCTCTACCTCGCGTATTACGGCTGCGACCAGAGCCAGGTCCAGCGCCTGCTCAGTACCCGCGATATCGACACCACCAACCGGGCGCTACTGATCAACGGGATTCTGCGCTTTCCACTGGTGGCGCTGTACTGCTTGGTCGGTATCGGCATCGCCGTCTACGCCAGCCAGCACGCGGGCTTTGTACCCAGCCTGCCGCTGCACGAGGGAGAGCCGCAGTACAACCTGGCGGTGCCGCGCTACATGATCGACACCCTGCCTCCGGGTTTGGTGGGCCTGGGCCTGGTAGCCCTGTTCGCAGCGGCCATGTCATCGCTGGACTCTGTGCTCAACTCACTGAGTGCCACCACCATGGAGGACTTTGTCCTGCGCTTTGCCCGCACCCCGCCGGGCGCGGCCCGGGAACTGCTCATTTCCCGGCTGATTACCGTGGCCTGGGGCGTACTGACCCTGGTCATGTCCTTCTACGTGGGCGACATCGCCCCCACAGTGCTGGAGGCCATCAATAAAATTGGCTCCCTGGCCAACGGCCCCATCCTCGCGGTGTTCGCGCTGGGTATCCTCACCACCCGGGCCAGCGGCCGCGGCGCCTGTATCGGGCTGGTGCTGGGCATTGGCGGCAATGCCGGCCTGTGGCTCTACGCGCCCGGGGTGTCCTGGCTGTGGTGGAACGTCATTGGTTTCGGGGTGAGCTTTGCGTTCGGCCTGCTCTTCAGTGAGAGCACCTCGAAAGCACCCGAAGCATTGCCACAGCCACATCCGCTCAAGGTCCTGGCGCAGGCCTCGAACCTCAACTGGCGCTGGCGCAGCATTGTACTGCTGCTGTGGTTTGTGGCGCTGTTCGGCCTCCTTGCCCTGGCCTGAAAACCCTACAACAGTTGCTGCACCTGCTCGGCAAGACAATCCCGCATCCAGCGGTTGGCGGGATCGTTATCAGCGTTGTTGTGCCAGAACAGATTCCATTCCAGCGGCGCCACGGCAAAGGGAACGGGCCGCGAAACGAGGTCCAGCAGGGGCAGCAGCACGCCGGGCATGGTCCACAACAGGTCGGTCTGCTGGGCGATCCGCGCTGCCACCAGGTAGTTCTGCACCCGCATGGCAACCCGGCGGCGCAATCCCAGGCTGTGCAGGGCGATATCCACCTGCCCTCTTCCCCGCCGACGGCTGGATACGTGCAGATGCTCTGCCGCGAGATAGGCCTTTTCGGTCAGTTTTCGCCGCGCCAGCGGGTGGCCTCGCCGCATCGCCACCACGTAGGGCAGTCGGGCCAGTGGTAGCTGCTGCAACTCCCGGGCGTTGAATACCGGCGCATCGAGCAGCAGGTCAGAGCGCCCGGCTTTCAGTTCCTCAGCCGCCGTCGCCCTGTCCACGTAGTAACTGGCCACCGCTACGCCCGGTGCCGTTTCCGCCAGCCTGGCCTGCAGTGACGGCAACAACAGGGATTCCGCCAGATCGTTCATACCCAGGCGAAAGGTTTTTTCAGAAATAGCGGGATCGAACCTTGCCGTCACTCCCACGCTGCGGCGCAACAGGGACAGGGCCTCGCGCACGTCAGCGACAATGCTGTCGGCCACGGGAGTGGGTTGCATGCCGTCCGGGGTGCGAATAAAAAGGGGATCATCAAAGGACTGCCGGAGACGCCCCAATGCGTTACTGACGGCGGGCTGGGTCAGGTTGAGTTGCTGGGCTACCCGGGTCACATTGCGCTCCTGATAGAGGGCATCAAACAGCACGAAAAGATTGAGGTCGACCTGATCAAGGCGCACAACGGCATTTCCCGTGGGCTAGACAATTCATATTTTTAATATTAACCCATAATCATAATAAATTATCTTAATACACTGATTTGCCGCTAAGCTGTATCCCCATGTATCCACCGCGAGAATCGAGCATGTTTGAGTTCAGCGAGCAGTCCCGGCAGTACCAGGCCCAACTGGCCGACTTCATGACCACCCACATCTACCCCAACGAGGAGAACTACCACCAGCAGCTGGCGGCCGCACCCTCCCGTTTTTCCGCCCTGCCGCTGATGGACGAGCTCAAGGCCAAGGCCCGTGAGGCCGGTCTGTGGAACCTGTTCATCCCCCCGTCACTGGCGGAGTTCGCCGACCACGACGGCCTGTCCAACTTCGACTACGCTCCGCTGGCGGAGCAGATGGGCCGGGTGCTGTGGAGTCCGGAGGTGTTCAACTGCAACGCCCCGGATACCGGCAACATGGAAGTGTTCATGAAGTACGGCAATGCCGAGCAGCAGGAACAGTGGTTGAAGCCCCTGCTGGCCGGTGAAATACGCTCTTCCTACGCCATGACCGAACCCCAGGTGGCCTCATCCGACGCCACCAATATCGAACTGCGCATCGAGCGCGACGGCGACGACTACGTGCTGAACGGCCGTAAGTGGTTTATCACCGGCGCCATGTACGAGCGCTGCAAGATTTTCATCGTGATGGGCAAGTCCGACCCGGATAACGCCAGCCGCCACCTGCAGCAAAGCCAGATCCTGGTACCCAAGGGTACCGAGGGGCTGGAAATCGTGCGTCCGCTGACCACCCTGGGTTATGACGACGCCCCCATCGGCCATGCGGAACTGCGCTTCAACAACGTGCGCGTGCCGAAGGAGAACCTGCTCCTGGGTGAGGGCCGCGGCTTCGAAATCGCCCAGGGCCGCCTCGGCCCGGGCCGCATCCACCACTGCATGCGCCTGATTGGCGCCGCCCAGCGTTCCCTGGAACTGGCCTGCGAGCGGGTCACTTCGCGCACCACCTTCGGCCGCGAGTTGAGCACCCACCAGTCCGTTCGGGAAGATATCGCCAAGAGCTTCGCGGAAATCGAAATGGCACGCCTGCTGGTGCTGAAAACCTGCAAGCGCATGGACGAGGTAGGCGCCAAAGGGGCCATGGACCTGATTGCCGCCAGCAAGATCAGCGTGCCGATCATGATCCAGACGGTTATCGATCGCTGTATGCAGATGCACGGCGCCGGCGGCCTCACCGAGGATTACTGCATGGCCGAAGCCTTCAACTACGCGCGCTGGTGCCGCCAGGCGGACGGCCCCGACCAGGTCCACCAGATGGCGCTGGGCAAGCAGATCATCAAGGCCTACACCAGCTGAACAGCGTAAAAGGGAGGTTGCGACCTGTGAACCCGATCAAGCAATTCTCCCCGCCGGGCGGCTCGGGAAAGTGGAAGAGTTAACCGGGCCGGTGCTACTGCTGGCCAGCGACGCGGGTTCGTTCGTGAACGGCAGCGTACTGCTGGTGGATGGGGCGCACTCCGCGCAACTGGTGTAGCGCGCCCCGCGTGGGCCCTAATTCCGCTGGTAGCTGCCCACCAGCCGGTTGATGCCCAGGACGTGGGGCTCTACCTTCGCGAGGAAGTCCCACAATTCAAGTCCCTCCGGCAGGTTCAGCTCCGCGTCCAGGGCCACGATCCAGAAGTAATAGAGGTGGGTGCCGTGGCCGGGAGGGGGCATCGGGCCGCCGTATCCGGTGCTGCCGAAATCATTGACCCCCGAGGTGTACTCGCTGCAGTCCTCCGGCAGCTCGGTCACCGAGGCAGGCAGATTGTAAAGCACCCAGTGCACGAAACCGTACACGCCACGGGGCTTGATCAGGGGGGCATCCGGGTCGTGGCAGAACACCGCGAAGGATTTTGTGCCGCCTGGAATGTTATTCCAGCTCAGTGCCGGCGATACGTCCGGGCCCTCGCCGGTGTACTTGCCTGGGATGGCGCCGCCGGGTTCAAAAGCGCTGCTGGTGATCTGGATGTCGGAAAGAGCGAAGCCCATGGGAATACCTCTGCTGGCTGTTGGAATCGGTAGCCAAAAGACTAGCAGAGGAAAGCGCCTCCCGACCACGCCGGGAGGCGGATTTGCTACGACTCGGCGGTCGCGCTGGCTATCGGTGTGCGGTCACCTTGCTCGATCTCACTCCAGTCCGGCCGGCTCAGGCCCTCGGCATAGCGATACAGCAGCCATACCAGGCCACAGAGCAGGAACATGGCGCCGAACAGGATGGAGCCACTCCACAGTTCGATCACAATCCCCCCCGCGAGCGGGGCCAGCGACCAGCCCAGCGAGTAAAACGAGGAAGCACCGAAGTAGCTGCCCCGAAGGTGATCTGGCGCCATCTGGTCGATCTGCACGCTCATTGTCGGAAACAGGATCGCTTCCGCAACGCTCACCACGAAAGTGGCACCGAGCCAGCCCAGGATGAAGTCGACCGGATTGAGGGCAACCCACAACTGTCCTGCCGCCAGGATCACCAGCCCGATGATGATGCGCTGGTTGGCGGGCATCCCGGACATCAGCGACAGCAGCGGAAACTGCAGCGTGATCACCGTCAATGCATTCACCAGGATCAGGCTGGAGATCAGCGCCACCAGGTTCGGGGCCTCAACCCGCGTCAGGTACTGCACCAGGCTGGAGTCCATCTGTGCATAGATGAACAGGGCCAGCACATTGGCGAGAATGACCACCATGAACTTGTGGTCCTGGCGCAGCACCTGCAGCGTTCCGCGAAAGGAGGCGTTGCTGTCGCGCCGCTGCCGCGCCACTCTTCCGCTGGCGGTGTGAGCGAAGGCCCAGATGATTGCCAGGTTGAGCAGCAGGTAGCTGAACGCGGTCAGGCCAAAGGTGGACTGCTGGGCACTCAGCCCCGCCCAGACACCGACAATCGGCCCCATGGCCGCACCGGCATTGACCAGAAAATAGCGCAACTGGAGCGCCAGCTCCCGCGCCCGCCGCTCCTTCAGCAGGTCGCCTATCAATGCGCTTGAAGGTGGTTCCCAGATCGCTCTACCGACGGAGCACAGGCTCATGGCGGCGACAAAGGCCGGCAGGCTCTCCGCCACCGCCAGTACCGCGAAGGCCAGCGCGTTGATGCCGGTACCCGCGAGCATGATGCTGCGCCGGCCGTGCCGGTCCGACAGCGCCCCGACATAAAAGCCCAACACCGCTGCACCGACCGCCGAGGCACTGAGGATCAGGCCGATCTGGGCCGCGCCCAGGGCGAATTTCTCGTAGAGCAGGATCGCCAGGAACGGCCACACCATGAAATAGGTACCGCGCCCGAAGAAGCTGCCAACCAGGATTATCCACACCAGTGGCGGGAACTCCCGTAATTGCCGCCACGCTTGCCATTTCATCGTTGTATCCTCCCTGTCGAATGGCGTTTGTTGTTTTTCCGGGGCCCCATAACGCAAAAACCCGGAAGGTTTGCCTTCCGGGTTTTCTGGTGTGAAAAGAGGGAAGGCGTAACACCTTCCTTCGCTTTGAGCTTGGGTCAGGTGTTCATGGGCGCTTTAATGCCGACCGGGCGCATCGTCTGTTTACGCACCGCGGTGGTACCGTCCACGCTCACAGTGAACGCGCAACAGCACAGGCCGGCCGACAGCGAATGCTGCCAGCGACAATAGCTCTGTGTGTGTTGAATGCGGTTCATGGAACGACCTGAAAATATTCTTTGTCCAGAATGAACAGAATAACCCGAAACCAGAATCTGGCAATTGAAAGCTGAGCCAACTATTCCCGTTTCAGGATTTTTTTCATTGCACGGGCTGAATGACGGCCGACGTAGTACCATCCGCACACATTCACCGCCCGCACTCCGGGCCCGGAGAAAACGCAATGCACAGCACAGAGACTTACCCCATCGGCACCCCCGGCCAACCCTGGGGCGAGGCGGAAAAAAAAGCCTGGCTTGACCAGCAAGTGGTCCAGCGTTCCTTTGCCGAGGAGGTCCTCACCCGTCTGCAGGACCTGCCGGCTGGTTTCACGATCGAACAATACGGCGCCCTGCCCATCGATCCAGAGCGCTACCCGCTGTTTGCCGTACGCAGCGAAGAATGGGACCCGACGAAGCCCAACGCGCTGGTGACAGGCGGGGTACACGGCTATGAAACCAGTGGTGTGCAGGGCGCACTGCGATTCCTCTCCACAGAGGCCAGCCGTTACACGGACCGGCTGAACCTGCTGGTGTTGCCGGCCATCAGCCCCTGGGGTTACGAAACCATCAACCGCTGGAACCCGGAAGCGGTGGACCCCAACCGCTCCTTCCGCGCCGACAGTCCGTCAGCGGAAGCCGCAGCGGTCATACAGTTGCTGGAGCAAATGGCCTGCGAGTTCCTGGTACACATCGACCTGCACGAGACAACGGACACGGACAACAGTGAGTTCCGGCCGGCCCTGTCGGCGCGGGACGGGATCGACCAGGGTATCTGGGACATTCCCGATGGTTTCTACCTGGTCGGCGAATCGGCCTGCCCCGCCCCGGCGTTCCAGAAGGCGGTGATCGACACGGTGGGACAGGTAACCCACATCGCCCCTGCGGATGCCGGTGGCCGACTGATCGGCGAACCGCTGGAGCAGCACGGCGTGATCAACTATGCCGCCCGGGAGCTCGGCCTGTGCATGGGCCTGACCGACGCGCCCTATCGCACTACCACCGAAGTCTATCCCGACAGTCCGCTGGTGGACGCGGAGAACTGCATTCTGGCGCAGGTGGCGGCGGTGACCGGGGCGCTGGATTTTGCGCTGAAGGAATCTGGCAACTGAGCCGAGAGGGACATAAGAAACACTGAGCCTGATCGCGTGGGTACATTACAGTCAGACACTCCGTAGGCCGGGCGTGATCTGTGCGCACGCCTCCCCGGACACGCTAGAACACTGCCATCCATGGCTCGCTCGACAGCGGCCGTCCATGGCCGCTGACGGTCCGGGGAGGCGCACCCACAGCTCACACCCTCCTGCAGCGCGGGAATCTGGCTCACAAAGTACAGAGTCGGGAGCCAGAGTGTACCTCCGGCGGAGCGCGCGCAGTGGCCGTAGCCCTTCCGGGACCTTCAGCGGCATGGATGGCACGGTCCGGCGCCCCGGCTGAGGAGCCCCCATGGACGGGTTCACGGCGTGTCCCGGAAGGGCTGCGGGTACTGCGCGCGCGGCTATTGCACTCCCGAGGCAGGATAGAAGGACCGTTCTCGTAACCCTGAAAAAAGCCCCCGACCAGATCTCTCCAGTCGGGGGCCCTCTTTACTCACCGAGCAGCTCACGCCACTCAGCTATCACTGCAGATGCTTACGCCAGATTGGCGTTCACGTAGTCCCAGTTGACCAACGCCCAGAAGGCGTCCATGTACTTGGGGCGTGCGTTGCGGTAGTCGATGTAATAGGCGTGCTCCCATACATCCACCGTCAGCAGCGGCTTGGCGTCGCCGGTGAGCGGGGTTTCAGCATTGCTGGTGTTAACGATGGCCACAGAGCCGTCGCTGTTTTCTACCAGCCAGGTCCAGCCGGAACCGAAATTGCCGATGGCGCTGGCAGTGAACTCTTCCTTGAACTTCTCGAAAGAGCCAAAAGCAGCGGTGATCTTCTCTGCCACCGCACCGGTCGCTTCGCCGCCGCCGTTGGGGCTCAGGCAGTTCCAGTAGAACGTGTGATTCCAGACCTGGGCCGCGTTGTTGAACACGCCGCCGCTGGACTTCTTGACGATGGTTTCCAGGTCAGCGTCCTGCAGATCAGTGCCCTCGATCAGGGGGCCCAGCTTGTCGACATAGGTGGCGTGGTGCTTGCCGTAGTGAAACTCCAGAGTCTCCTGGGAGATGTGGGGCTCCAGAGCATTCATTGCGTAGGGCAGTTCGGGAAGGGTGATGGCCATGGAAAAGTAACTCCTGTGTTGTCGTTGGCAGACCCGGAAAGGGTGCGGTCAGCGGGGGCGTACTATAACGGAAAGTAGATGACGATTGGGACACATTGGGTGCCCGGGAACGCATCAGTACGCCCAATTTTTCGCGCGATCACGCAGATTGCACCAGGTCGGTGCACTCTGGCGAGTCAGAACGCCTGACTAATGGCGCAAGCACACAGGATGCCAACCCCGGCCCGGGGGTTCAAATCTCCCCCTCCAGGACCGGGTGGCCAGAGCCGGAATCAGAAGCCCAGCAAGGTCTCATCCAGGCCGGCGGCGAGCTCACCGGCCGCAATCAGGGCCGTTGCCGCAGCGATGTCCGGCGCAAAGTAGCGGTCCTTGTCGTAGAAAGGCACCGCCCCGCGCAGCAGGGCATGGGCACCCTCCAGCGGCTCGCTGGCCGTCAGGGGCCGACGGAAGTCCAGGCCCTGGGCCGCGGCCAGCCATTCCACCGCCAGGATACCGGCCACGTTCTCGAAGATATCCGCCAGGCGGCGGCCGGCGAAGGTCGCCATGGACACGTGGTCTTCCTGGTTGGCTGAGGTCGGCAGGGAGTCGATGGACGCCGGATGGGCCAGAGTCTTGTTCTCGCTGGCGAGGGCAGCGGAGGTTACCTGGGCGATCATGAAACCGGAGTTCACGCCGCCGTTTTCCACCAGGAAGGGCGGCAGCCCGCTGAGGGAGGAGTCGATGAGCAGGGCCATGCGGCGCTCGGACAGGGAGCCGATCTCGGCCAGGGCTATGGCCAGCATGTCGGCGGCCATGGCCACCGGTTCGGCGTGGAAGTTGCCGCCGGAGAGGATGTCACCGCTGTCACTGAATACCAGCGGGTTATCGGAAACACCATTGGCCTCGTCCAGCAGGGTCTGCGCGGCGAAGCGGATCTGCTGCAGGCAGGCACCCATGACCTGGGGCTGGCAGCGCAGGGAATACGGGTCCTGCACTTTTTCGCAGTCCTCGTGGGAGCGGCCAATCTCGCTGTCGTCGAGCAGCAGGGCCCGGTAGCAGGCCGCCATGTCCTGCTGGGTGCGGTGCCCGCGAATGGCGTGAATGCGCTCGTCAAAGGGCGTGCGGGAACCCTGGGCCGCCTCCACTGCCATGGCGCCGATCACCGTGGCACTCTTCAGCGCCGTTTCCGCGGCAAACAGGCCCTGCAGGGCGAAGGCGGTACTGGCCTGAGTGCCGTTGAGCAGGGCCAGGCCTTCTTTGGGGGCCAGCTGTACCGGATCCAGGCCGGCGATTTCCAGGGCCCGGGGCGCGCTGATTCGTTCGCCGCGATACAACGCCTCGCCTTCACCCAGCAGCACAGCGCTCATATGAGCCAGTGGCGCCAGGTCACCAGAGGCGCCTACCGAGCCCTTGCGGGGCACGGCGGGATAGACTTCGGCATTCACCAGGGTAATCAGTTTCTCGATCACCTCACGGCGGATGCCGGAGAAACCCCGGGCCAGGCTGTTGATCTTGAGCACCATCATCAGGCGCACGGTGCTCTCGTCCATGAAACTGCCGATACCGGCGGCGTGGGACAGTACGATGCTGCGCTGCAGTTCTTCCAGTTCATCCGGCTGGATGCGGGTATTGGCCAGCAGGCCGAAACCGGTGTTGATGCCGTAGACCACCCGGCCCTCTTCCAGCACCCGCGCCACAGTTGCCGCCGCCGCGTCGATGGCGGTGTGGCAGGTGCTGTCCAGGCTCAGGATCACGGGAGAGCGATTGACCCGGCGCAGCTGCTCCAGGGTCAGTTCACCGGGGTGGATGGTGAGGGCGTACGCGCTCATGCCTCAGCTCCTTTCCCGGTCATCATAGGGAGGTCCAGATGGTTGCGACGGGCGCAGTCCAGGGCGATGTCGTAGCCGGCATCGGCGTGGCGCATGACACCGGTAGCCGGATCGTTATGCAGGACTCGCCCGACACGTTTGGCGGCGGCCTCGCTGCCGTCACACACGATCACCACGCCGGAGTGCTGGCTGAAGCCCATGCCCACGCCGCCGCCGTGGTGCAGGCTCACCCAGGTAGCCCCCCCGGCCGTGTTGAGCAGGGCGTTGAGCAGGGGCCAGTCGGACACCGCGTCGGAGCCATCCTGCATGGCCTCGGTCTCGCGGTTGGGTGAGGCCACTGAGCCGGAGTCGAGGTGGTCGCGGCCGATGACCACCGGCGCTTTCAGTTCGCCGTTGCGCACCATCTCGTTGAAAGCCAGCCCCAGGCGGGCACGGTCTTCCAGCCCCACCCAGCAGATCCGGGCCGGCAGTCCCTGGAAGTGAATGCGCTCACGGGCCATGTCCAGCCAGTTGTGCAGCTGGGGGTTGTCGGGAATCAGCTCCTTCACCTTGGCGTCAGTGCGGTAGATATCCTCGGGGTCGCCGCTCAGGGCCACCCAGCGGAAGGGACCGATGCCCTCGCAGAACAGCGGACGAATGTAGGCGGGCACAAAACCCGGGAAATCGAAGGCGTTGGTAACGCCCTCCTCCAGTGCCATCTGGCGGATGTTGTTTCCGTAGTCCAGGGTGGCAGCGCCGGCGGCCTGCAGGTCCAGCATGGCCTGCACCTGCACGGCCATGGATTGTTTGGCCGCCTTCACCACAGCGGCGGGGTCCAGCTCGCGCTGCTCAGCGGCCTGCGCCATGCTCCAGCCCATAGGCAGGTAACCGTTCAGGGGGTCGTGGGCGCTGGTCTGGTCGGTGACCACGTCGGGGGTGATACCGCGCTCCACCAGCGCCGGGAAGACCTCGGCGGCGTTGCCCAGCAGGCCAACAGAAATGGCCTCGCCGTCGGCTTTCGCGGCCTCGATCATGGCCAGGGCCTCATCGAGGTCGGTGGCTTTTTTGTCCACGTACCCAGTGCGCAGGCGGAAGTCGATGCGGCTCTCGTCCACTTCCACGGCCAGCATGCAGAAGCCGGCCATGGTCGCCGCCAGTGGCTGGGCACCACCCATGCCGCCGAGGCCGCCGGTGAGGATCCAGCGCCCCCTGGCCTGGCCGTCAAAGTGCTGGCGGGCCACTGCGGCAAAAGTCTCGTAAGTACCCTGCACAATGCCCTGGGAGCCGATGTAGATCCACGAACCGGCGGTCATCTGGCCGTACATCATCAGGCCCTTGCGGTCGAGTTCGTTGAAGTGTTCCCAGTTGGCCCAGTGGGGCACCAGGTTGGAGTTGGCCAGCAGGACCCGGGGCGCGTCGGCGTGGGTGGGGAATACACCCACCGGCTTGCCGCTCTGGATCAACAGGGTCTCGTCGTCGCCGAGACGCTTGAGTACCTCGACGATACGGTCGTAGCAGTCCCAGTCCCGGGCCGCCCGGCCAATGCCCCCATACACCACCAGGCTGGCGGGGTGCTCAGCCACGTCCGGGTCGAGGTTGTTCATCAGCATCCGCAGGGGAGCTTCGGTCAGCCAGCTACGGGCCTGAAGGGTTGTGCCGGTGGGCGCCTTGATCACGCGGTGGGGGTCGTTACGGTTCATGGTTGTCCTCAAACTTGTCTTCAAGCGTCAATGTGTGATCCCAGGCGATAGCGGTCGCCGGGGTGCAGCAATTCGGCCAGGGAGACCACTCCCCGGTGGGAAAAGGTACGCCGGGTCACTTTCAGGCAGGGCTGCCCCGGCGACATATCGAGGGCGGCAGCGACCTCGGCCTCCGGTAATACGGCCTCGACGGTCTGGTCGGCCTCTGCGAGGGGGGCAACCTCCGACAGATAGGCGCTGGGCGTGACCCCGGTAAAGTCCTGCTGCAGGTAGAGCGGAGCCAGTTGCGCGGCCACGTGCCGGCTCTCCCACTGCAACGGGCAGTCATTCTCGAAGTGCACCAGCACGCTGTGGAACAGCGGCTCCCCCGCGGCCAGCCCCATCTGTGCCGCCAGGGCCGGGGGGGCGGTAAGCTCCGACAGTCCCAGCACCCGGCAGCTGTGCCGGTGGCCACGTTGGCGGATCTCCTCGGCAATGTTGCGAATCTGGGTCACCGAACTCACCGGCCGCAGGTCGGCCACGAAGCTGCCCAGTCCCTGGGTCCGCTGCAACAGGCCCTCGTCAGCCAGTTCCAGCAGCGCCCGACGCGCGGTCATGCGGCTGACCGCAAATTCCGCCACCAGCTGGTTTTCCGAGGGCACCCGATCACCGGGGTTCAACTCGCCCCGCTCAATGCGCTCGCGCAGGGCGGTCTTGATACGCGCGTACTGGGGAATCGACATGGGCGATTGCGTCTGTTGCCTGATTGGCCTGTGAGTTTAACTTGTCTATGGTTGTATATACAAACTAAAATAACGCGGTAAATGACACCCGGAGGAACCGATGACCCAACAGTGCGACTGGCTGATCACCAACCTGCGCCTGGCCACCCTGCTGCCGGACGGTGAGCCCTACGGCACCATCACCGCCGGCGCCATGGCCCTGGCAGGGGATCGCATCCTTTACGCCGGCACGGAGGCGGACCTGCCGGACCTTGCTCCGCGTCACCACCTCGACGGCCGGGGACGCTGGGCCACCCCGGGGCTGGTGGACTGCCACACCCACCTGGTCTTTGGCGGCAGCCGGGCAGCGGAATTCGAACAGCGCCTGCTCGGCGCCAGCTACGAAGACATCGCCCGTGCCGGCGGCGGCATCCTCAGTACCGTGCACGCCACCCGGGAGGCCAGCGAAGCGGACCTGCTGGCTAGCGCCCGCACACGCCTGGCACGGTTGGTGGAGGAAGGCGTGACCACCATCGAGATCAAATCGGGTTATGGGCTGACCCTGGCAGACGAGCTGAAGATGTTGCGCGTGGCGCGTAAGCTGGGAGAAACAATGCCCGTCTCCGTGCGTACTACCTTCCTCGGCGCCCACGCCCTGGCCCCGGAGTTCAGCGAACGCGGCGCCGACACCTACATCGATACCCTGTGCAGCGAGTGGTTGCCCGAGGTAGCCCGCCAGGGGCTGGCCGACGCCGTCGACGTGTTTTGTGAAGGGGTGGGCTTTACGCCGCAGCAGTGCGAACGGGTGTTCCAGCGAGCCGTCGAACTGGACCTGCCGATCAAAGCCCACGTCGAACAGCTCAGCGACCTGAAGGGTGCACGCCTCGCGGCCCGGTACGGCGCCCTATCGGTGGACCACCTGGAGTACCTGGCGCCGGAGGATGTACCCGCGCTGGCCGAGAGCGGCACCGTCGCGGTCATACTGCCGGGCGCCTTTTACTTCCTGCGGGAACAGCAACTGCCTCCCTTTGCCGCCCTGCGGGAAGCCGGCATTCCCATGGCGGTGGCAACCGATCTCAACCCCGGCACCTCGCCCATGGCCTCCCTGCTGGGAGCCATGAACCAGGCCTGCGTCCTGTTCCGGCTCAGCCCCGAGGAAGCGCTGCAAGGCGCCACCGTGCACGCGGCGCGGGCACTGGGTCTCTCCGATCGCGGCCAGTTGCTGGCAGGGCAACGCGCCGACATCCTGCTATGGGATATCGATACCCCCGCCGCACTGAGCTATGCGGTGAATTACCACCGGCCAGAAGAACGATTTGTCGCAGGAACGTACCATGGCACGGGCGACACACGCCCCTGACTTTCTGTGACGGACCACCCGAAAGCATGCCGAATGGGATATTCAGAAGTATTTTGAGCCACAAGGAATGCAAAGACCTCGGGGGCGGACCGAGTGGTTGGAGGGAAAACGCCTGATCAGCGCGGGAGTGTCGACAAAACCCTGAGTCCGCCGTGGAGGGCTCAGTTGGAGGCTCGCCCAAGCAGTACCTGCAGGGCACCGAACATCCGCTCCAGATCCTCCGGCTCCGACAGCCGGTGGTCGCCATTCTTCACCAGTTGCACTTCCACCTCCGGGCTGCGGATCTTCGCCATCAGATCCAGGGCCAAAGTCCACGGTACTGCCTCGTCCCGCTGCCCCTGTAACAGGAGAACGGGTATGTCCAGGTCAATTTCCCGCTCCAGCAGGAAGTGCTGCTGTGCTTCCTCAATCAGCGTCCGGCTGATGGTGTAGGGTTCATCTCCATACTCCGATGGCAGCTGGCAGTAGCCCTGTCGCGCCAGTTGCTCGCGCTGGGCATCACTGAGCCGATCCCGATAGAGGCGGGCGGTAAAGTCTGGTGCCGGCGCAATGCCCAGCAGCCCCACTACCCGCGTCGGCCGTGCCAGGGCGGTCAGTAACGACAGCCAGCCTCCCATGGAAGAGCCCACCAGCACCTGGGGCCCCCGGGTGACCGAGTCCAGTACTGCCAGGGTATCTTCGAACCAGGCACCAATAGTGCCCTCGGCAAACTCGCCGGAAGAGTCCCCGTGGCCGCTGTAATCAAAGCGGGTGAACTGCTGGCCGCGGGCTGCGCACCAGCCCGCCAGCGCCTGGGCCTTGAGGCCCATCATGTCGGAATTGAAGCCGGCACAGAACAGCACCCCGGGGCCGGTTCCCGGCAGGTGCAGGCAGGCCAGGCGGCGCCCTCCGGGACCTGCAAGTTCAAGCTCAGTTTCTTTAGTCATAACATGCCTTTTCACGTATGCTTGCGCGCAGGTGTGACATGGTGCACCACAAAAGCACACAGTGCTTGAGGCCACCACCACACTTGGTTAGTCTTTCGCTTCTGCCCCAACTCGAATTCAAGGATTTCCCCCGAATGCGATGGCCCTCCGGCTCGGGCGTCCTCCTGGCGCTCGCGTGCTGTCATTTCGCCCAGGCGGACGATAAAAATACCAGCCGCCCTGCTGAATATTCGGCAGAGGCCGGTTTTGGTGCAGAGTATGACAGCAACGTGGCTGTCGACGAACTCGATGCCAGCAGTAACGAAAGTGACTACGCCGCGACTCTCGACCTCGAACTGGCTGTGAAGAAAGCACTGTCGGATAAAACCGACGTGGGCCTGTCCTACGACTTCAACCAGAATATCTACCACGACTTCACGGAAGTGAACCGCCAGACCCACATTCTCGGCGGCAACCTGACCCGGGAGATACCGGGTGCGGATCTCGGCCTGACCGGGTTTTATATCAAGTCGCTGCTGGACGGTAACAGCTTCCTGGACCTCAGCCGGGTTTCACCCTCTGTTTCGGGCTTCCTGGGCAAAAAGTGGTTCGGCCGGGGAGCCTATGTCTGGTCCGAAAAGAACCTGGCCCAGAGCGATGAGCGAGACGCCACCACCCAGGCAGCCGAGGGCGACCTGTACTTCTTTCGCCGGGGGCTGCGCAGCTACTTCAACCTGGGCTACCGTTTCCGCGACGAGGACGCCGAGGGCGACCCCTACGATTACCGATCGCACGCCATCAAGCTGCGCTACATCCATCGCTTTGATCTGGCAAAAAGGTCGGTGAAACTGGAACTGGCATGGCGCTACGAGCACCGGGACTATCTTGCGGACACACCGAGTATCGAAGAGGAGCGCTCAGACCGGCGTCACCGCGTGCAACTGGACCTGGAGGTGCCCTTGATGACCAAGGCTGCCGTACTGTTCTACGCCGGCTACGGCAACTTCGAATCCAACTACGCCCCCGCCGATTACACCCAGAATATCGTCGGCAGCCGGTTTATCTACCGCTGGTGATGACCGGCAGCGGCCTCAGCAGGCCGTAACCGTAGATGTCATCGCGGCCGGGAGGGCCGAGGTCCTCGGCGCTGCGATACAGGCTATCCAGCACGTTCACCCCGGGCTGCAACTGGCGCAAGCGTGCTGCCGCCGTGGTGGCAAACGGCACCGCGAAGGAGGTGCCGGAAGAGGTGGCGTAGCCGCCACCGGCACGGGCATGCAGCATCCCCACGCCCGGTGCGGCGATATCCAGATAATCACCCCGGTTGGCGAGGCGGAACGCCCGCCCGGCGGTATCGACCGCCGTCACCGCCACCACCGAAGGATAGGCCGCGGGATACATCGGTTTGGCCACCGGGCCACCGTTACCGGCCGCGGCCAGAATCAGCACCCCGCGCTCGGAGGCTCGATTCAACGCGGTTTCGAGCAGGCGGTTAGGGGGCCCCGCCAGGCTGATGTTGACCACATCCACCCCCGCCGTCACCAGCCAGTCCAGCGCCCGCACCAGGCTTACGGTGGATGCCACCTCTCCGCGCTCTTTGTCTTCCTCGAAGACACCGGCTGCAAACAGTTCGGCATGGGGCGCCAGGCCCTGGTAGTCGCTGCCACTGGCGGCAATGATGGAGGCGATCGCCGTGCCGTGGAACGCCGGCAGATCGGCCCCCGAGCGCACGAAAGACTGGGCCTCGATCCGGGAATGGGTCAGGGCCGGGTGGCTGGTATCGACCTGGCTGTCGATCATGCCAATACGCAGGTCGAGTTCATCCACATCGGCAGGGAACGGCACTGCGTTGCGGGGGGGAATACCCTCCACAGTGTGTTCGATGGGAGAGCCGGCGGTATAAAAGTGGTTGAGGTCCACGTCGGCACGGCCCGAGCCCACCACGTCGACCACGCCCTGGCGGACCTCGGAAATCTCGAAGGTTGACGGCGCGGCCACTTCCGCCAGCCGCAGGCCCATGCCCGGCAGGTCGGTCACGTTGTCGAACAGGTAGCCCTTGTCGGCCAGCTCCTCGAAGGCTTCGGGCTCGGCCATCACCAGCCACTGGGCGGTCTGGATCCGGTCTTCGTTCACCTCGAACTTGTTCTCGATCTCGTCCAGGATTTCGTCGATTTCGCTCTCGAGGCGATCCTCGATGGTTGTGGCCACTTCCTCTTCCACACTACCTTCGACGCTGGACTCAACCCGCTGCTCCACCTGGGACTCGACAGCTACCTCGACGCTGTCTTCGACGCCCGCTTCCACGGCGTCCTCGACACTGTCTTCCACCGCGACTTCCACGCTGTCCTCGACATCGGACTCGACCGAATCCTCCACCGAGTTCTCGACAACCTGCTCGACGCTGTCCTCTACCGAGCCCTCAACAGAGTCCTCGACGGTGGTTTCCACCACCTGCTCCACGGATTCCTCCACCGCGCCTTCAACGCTGGATTCGACGGCATCCTCGACCCCGGATTCCACCACCTGCTCGACACTGTCTTCGACGGCGCTCTCAACACCCGATTCAACGGAATCCTCGACACCGGCCTCGATGGACTCCTCCACGCTGGCCTGGACGTCATCCTCGATATTGGCTTCGATCTCCTGCTCGATATTGTCTTCGATGGTCTCCTCGACGGTGTCCTCCACCGTGTCTTCCACGGTGTCTTCGGTCTCGTCCTCGACCTGGTCGGCCACTTCTTCCTCGATCTCCTCCTCGACGGCCTCCTCCACCTCATCCCCGCCGAGGAAGCAGCAGCCCGTGTTGGCGTTCACGGGTACAGACGTGGACAGAATCAAGGCTGAGAAGGCCAATGCCAGGCTACTGGCCCGGCACAGGCGCAGGACCAACTGCACCAGGGCATCGGTGTGCTGCTCGAGGGGGGCAATCTTGGCGTCAGGCATAGCGGCACCTGCTGGGGAATAGATAGGATGGGCCTATACGAAAAACGAATCAGCACAAGATATATTCCAGTATATGGAATAAAATCCCCCGCCAACACGTCAAGGCCATAACAGGGATATTATGCCATCACTCAACAGCTCTCAGCGAGAGGCTTTACTCGCGGAGCTGAGTGGACTGAAGAGATTCTGCTTTTCTCTCACCGGGAGTCAAGCCGATGCGGACGATCTCTTGCAGGCCACCGTGGAAAAGGTTCTCGAGAAAGGGATGCCCGAGGACGCCCACCCCGCAAAGTGGGCGTATCGCGTGTGCAAGAACGCCTGGATCGACGAGTTGCGCTCACGCGATGTACGGCAGCGGTATCCCGAGCAGGCGGAGGAGCCCGAAAGCTCCCCCTCTGCCGAGCAGGTTGCCAGCCAGGAACGGCAGGTAAGCGAAGTGGGTGAAGCCCTGGAGCAATTGCCCACAGACCAGCGCCTGGCGCTGACCCTGGTCGCGGTAGACGGCAAGAGCTACGCCGAAGCCGCGGAGATCCTCGAGGTGCCGGTAGGCACCATCATGAGCAGGATCGCCAGGGCCCGCAAGCAGCTGGCAAGCAGTATGGATTTGGCCGACAACGATTGACCCGGAACGCATATGACCACTCAGGATCTGGAACTACTCTCGCAATACCTCGACGGTGAACTCTCCGCCGGGGATGTGAGTGCGCTGGAACGCCGGCTGGCCCAGGAGCCTCGCCTGGCGGCCGAACTGCAGCGTCTGCGGCGCGTGGACGAGGAGCTTCAGGCCCTGGCAAATCAACCGGGCAGCGATACGGTACCTCCGCAGATTGCCGCGTTGCTGGCACCCGTGGCCCAGACTGGCCGAGTCATCCCCTTCCCCTCCCGCCGCGGCCGCGCCGCCGTGGGATTTGCCCTGGCCGCTTCGCTGGTGGCATCGGTTGGCCTGGTACTGGCACCCCAGTGGCAGGTTGCCGAGCACGGTGGCGAGCACGCAGACCTGGTAGCCCAGGCTCTGGAAAGCACCCCCTCCAGCGCGGATCAGTGGTCTTCACTGGCCGACGGCAGCAACCTGCGCCCGGTACTGAGCTTTGCCGGCACTGACGGACGCTGGTGCCGTGAATACCAGCTGCAGCAGGCCGACCAGCAGTGGCGCGGTGTAGCCTGCCGCACTGACGGTGGCTGGCAGACGGAAATCCAGGTCGCCGAACCGGCGGAACTGGACAGCGGCAATCAATACCTGCCCGCCGGCGCCCATGACGTCGACGCCATTTCCGACTTTATCAATCGCAACGCTACCGACATCCCCCTCAGCGCCGCCGAGGAAGCCGAGCTGATCGACAGCGCCTGGCGCTGATTGAGCCTCCTGGGGCTGGCCATTGGGTCAGCCCCCTCTTCCACGCCTCCTCTCGTTGACAATCGTTCGCAGACGGGCCAGCAGGTTCTCCCCAAACCTTGTTTCAACGAAAGCGATAAATTCCGAACGTACGTGCTTCGTAGCCCGGGCGCGAATTTCCAGTTCATCAGCCTGATCGAAGTTGCAAGATGGAGATGCCCGCCAGCGGAGCGTGCGCGGTGCGCGGGGCCCTTCCGGGACCTTCAGCGGCAAGGATGCCGCTGAGGAGCCCCCATGGACGGGTTCACGGCGTGTCCCGGAAGGGCTCCGGGTACCGAGCGCGCGGGTCGACCGCGCCATCAGGATGGAAACCGCCCACCTGAAGACTCTGAAGGTTCAGATTTAAACCAATCAGTACACAAACCAGGAAGATTAGAAATGAGATAGGGAGAAGAGAGTGGCAGAGCCTGCCGCCCCATGTAGACGGCAGGCTCTGGAGTCCAGGCCCGGAGGGCTAGCGGTCCCCGGTCCTGTGTCCCGTTGCCAGTTTCGCCCTTACAGCTCACTGACGGGTGCCGCAACTGCAGAAGCAGTCACGGCGGGCGTTCTGGAAGTGAGGCAGGATGTGCCGGCTCCACCCCTCCGTTCTGATCGGAAGGCTGTACCCAAATCAGCTCGGCACTCCTGCACTCAAAGCGGTTTCACCCCACTTTCATTCACTTGACGGACCTGAACGCGAACTTATTCCCCCGGCGAGGAAATATTTTTCAGGACATAAGGGGTGAAGCCGTCGTGGAGCAGTGCACCCAGGTAGCCGGGCCTAAAGCAGCGCCTTGCGGATATTGTCGGCCATGGCCAGTAATGCCTCCCGGCGGGGCAGGGCCAGCAGGCCATCGAACATGGCGCGGTTCTGTTCACCGCACACCCGCACAGGGCCGTCGGCGAGGTGATCGAGGGCGTCCCGGGCCACGTCGCGTGGGTGCATCATGCCGCTCAGCGTGCTGCGGTCGATGCCCTGCTTTTCGTGGGCCTCAGTGTCGGTACTGCCGGGACAGAGCGCCAGCACGTCGATACCGGCAGGTGACAGCTCACCCCACAGGCCTTCGGCCAGGCTGTTGGTGAATGCCTTGGAAGCGGCGTAGGCAGCGGAGTAAGGGACTCCAATCAGGCCCTCCACCGAACTGGTAATCACGATGCCGCCGTGCCCCCGCTGCCGCAGGGAGGGAATCAGGCGGTGGGTGAGCTGCAGCGGGGCCTGGCAGTTGAGCTGCACCATCTCGGCCATGACCACCGGGTCGTTTGCCTCGTGGGCACCCTTGAGGCCGAAGCCCGCGTTGCTCACCAGCAACCCGGGATTCCTGCCCGCCACGCGCTGGGCCAGGTTATCGATGGCCTGGGGCAGGGAGAGATCCGCCACCAGCACATCAACGGCAACGCCATGGTCGGCGCGCAGCCGCTCGGCGAGGGTTTCGAGGCGCGATTGCCGCCGCGCGACCAGCAGCAGGTCGAGCCCTCTCGCTGCCAGCTCCTCGGCGAAGCCGACCCCGATCCCGGAAGACGCCCCGGTGACGATCGCCAGGGGGCCATAGCGTTCACTGAATTCCATCGGGAACCACCTCGCCGTTGTGTCGGTCTTCGAACAGTTCGATGATCAGCGGATCGCCCTCGCGCTCCATGTAAGCCACCGCCAGCCCCTCGGCGAACCGGGTATGCCAGATCGGCCGGTATCCCAGGGCTTGTGCCGCAGCCACCTTCGGCTCCAGTGCATCCACTTTGAAACGGACGTGGTGCATGCCCTCGCGACCGGCATCGAGGAATTCCTTGTGCGGGGAGCCCCCGGACACCCACTGGATGAACTCGATTTCCAGCTCTCCGCTGCGGCCAAAGGCAATAATCAGCCGGCAGGGCTCGGCTTCACCCCGATAGTTGTATTCGTAGGCGTCAAACTCGTGATAGCTGAACGGGCCGAAAATGGGCTGGTAGCGTTCGATCGCGGCTTTCACGTCGTGAAACACAAAGCCCACCTGGTCCATGGGTCCGAGATCCAGGCTGGCTTGCAGGTCATCGGTCATTGTTATTCTCCTCGCGGTGGAGCAACAGCCCACCAGTGTTTGTCACTCAACAGTTAACGCGACTCAGTCGAGACCGGCCACCAGTTCCGCAGCCGATTCCATGGCGCCCTCGATATAACCCACGCCATTACAGTCGCCAATACTGTGGACGGTAACGCCCTGGGTCTGTAACTGCTCGGCCAGGCTCAGGTCACCCGTGGCGCCCTGGGCCACAATCACCTCGTCGGCGTCCAGGCTGCGTTGCTGACCGCGATAGTTCACGTAACGCACCCGGTGGTCGCCCACCTCGATATCCCGGGCGCGGTTGATCAGGACAACGCCCTCCTCCCGCAGCTCGTGCAACAGGCGCATACGGCGTACCAGGTAGAGTCCGGCGCCCGGGCGCCCGGCACTGTCGATCACGGTGACGTTGCGACCCCGGTGTGCCAGGTACTCGGCCAATTCCAGACCGACCAGTTCGGCGCCGATGACCACAATATTTTTACCCAGGGGCAACCAGGCCCGGGACACCTGACGCAGCAGCCAGGGGTGCTTGTTGGCACCGGTGACAGCACCGGCGCGGGTCATGAGGCGGGTAAAGCCCGAGGTCTTGCGCCCGAGCGCCGCGTTCGCCTCCCCCAGCACCAGGGCGCGCATCTCGTCGCCGCTGAACACAAAATCCTGGTCCTTGCCCGGGATATCCGGCAGGTCGCGACGGGCGCCGGTGGCAACCACCACTTCATCCACACCCAGTTGTTTCAGCAACGAGGGCGTGGCCTGGGTATTCAGGCGCACCTCCACCGCGGATTGCTCGGTCTGGCGGCGCAACCAGCGCAGCAGGCGTTCGTTGGGTTCATAGGCAATGCTGGCGAACTGCAGGGTGCCGCCGAGGCGGTCTGAAGCCTCCAGCAGGGTCACCCGGTGTCCTCTTTCCGCCAGTCGCCGGGCGGCCTCCATACCGGCCGGACCGCCACCCACCACGGCGAAATGGCGCGCCCGGCTGGTGGCAATCAGGGAGCGGGTCAGTTCGTGGGCAGTTTCCGGATTCACCGCGCACTTGAGCGGTTTGAGAACATAGATCTGGCTGACACAGCAATAGCAGTACACGCAGGGCCTGATATCATCCAGACGGCCTGCAATCACCTTGTTCGGCAAGTCCGGGTCCGCCAGCAGCTTACGTCCCATGCCCAGCATGTCGAAGTGACCGCTGCCAATATGTTTATCGGCCGCCTCCAGTTCAATTCGCCCGGAGGTAATGACCGGAATGGAGAGTGCCTGCTTGATACTGGTGGCTCCCGCCACCAGCCGCTCCGGCACGTGGGGTATGTTGGATTCCGAGTGATTCACCCCCATCGAGGTGTCGTGGTAGGCGCTGACGGTGATCGCATCCACACCGGCGCGCTCCAGCATGACCGCAGTCTCCCGGGCGTCCGCCAGGCTGATGCCCTCCCGGGTGCCGAACTCGCCGGAATCGATCTTGACCCACACGGGATAGTCCGCGCCCACTGCCGCGCGAACCGCCGCCACGATCTCCAGCAGGAACCGGGCGCGATTCTCCAGGCTGCCGCCGTACTCGTCGTCGCGCTGGTTGGCCAGGGGAGAGAGAAACTCCGAAATGATATAGCCGTGACCACCGTGAATTTCGACACCATCGATGCCGGCGGTTTTGGCGCGGACTGCAGCGGCGGCGAAATCCGCCACCAGCTGGTCGATGTCGTCCCTGGTCATCACGTGCAGCTGGGGCTCGGGGGCTTTCGGATCGAACATTGCGGCCAGCTCGGATTCCAGGAAACCGTCCGCCATATCGCCCGTTTTTACCTCAGGGTACGACGGCACCCACATCGGGCGCCCCTCGGCGCGGTCCTGGGCCGCCACCAGGCCGCCGTGGTGCAACTGGGCCGCCAGCTTGGCACCGTGGCCATGGACGGCATCCGCCAGTTTACGCCAGGCCGGTATATGCTCGTCCCGGGAGATCGCTGCCTGCCAGGGCTGGTTGCCACCACTGGGCCAGCTCACCCCCACCGACCCGAGCACGATCAGTCCCGCCCCCCCCTTTGCCTGGCGCTCGTGCAAGGCGTGCAGGCGCTCGCTCGGGCTGCCGTCTTCGGCACCGAGGTTGGTACCCATGGCAGTGACCACCATGCGGTTCTTCAGCTGCAGTTTGCCGATCCGGCAGGGAGAGGAGAGGTGGGTCAGGGCTTTACTCATGCAACAGGTTTCCGGGTCGCAGGGGAATTATTAGCGGCTCATGGTAGCCAACTCCGGCCCTCACCGTACCCCCCTGGAGGGGCTGGCGTCGCGATAGCAAAGCCCAGTTCAACTATGTAATCAGCCCTGCCGCCGGTTGACCGGATTGACCACCATGGCCTGCTTTGCCATGCTCGACGGTTTGCTACCAGCCCGAACCTCGATATGTCACGAAAGACCATCACACTCCCGGACCAGTTCCTGTTTCACACCGATTACGAGGTCCTCTACACGGACGTCAACGCCGCCAGCCATCTGGGCGCGGACCGGGTTCTCCCGATCGCCATGGAAGCCCAGTTGCGCTTTATCAAGGAGCTGGGCTACAGCGACGCGGTCGCTTTCGAGGACGCGGGCCTGATCATGGCCCACTCGGAGGTCCAGTACCTGTCGGAGGCGCGCTACGGCGACCGCTTGCACATTGAACTTGGCATCCGCGATTTCGACCGCAAGAGTTTCCAGTTTGTCTACCGTATCAGCAACACCAGCCGGGAGCAGGAGATGGCGCGCGTCGCCACCACCCTGTTGTTCTTCGACTACGAAAAGAGCTGCGTCATCCCGGTTCCGGATACCTTCCGCGAACGCTGCAACGCCCGGCTGTAATTCCGTTCCACCCCGATCACCCGCCCTGGAGCCAACCCCATGCGTTACCTTCCCCCTCTGCTGACCCTGCCACTCGTGGCAGCCAGCCTGTTGACCACCGTTTCCGCCAGCGCAAGCGACGCTGACCTCAACGCCGCCCTCGAGGCCAGCGAGGACAGCGTCATCGCCTGGCGTCGCCACTTTCACGAGCACCCGGAGCTGTCCAACCGTGAATTCCAGACGGCGAAAAAGATCGCAGATACCCTGCGTGAACTGGGCCTGGACTCGGTGGAGACCGGTATCGCTCACACCGGTGTAGTGGGCACTCTGGTCGGCGGCAAGCCAGGGCCGGTGATCGCACTGCGCGCCGATATGGATGCCCTTCCGGTGCAGGAGCAAACCGGGCTGGCGTTCGCGTCACAGGCCAGGGGCGAGTACAACGGTGCCGAGGTATCGGTGATGCACGCCTGCGGCCACGACGCCCACATCGCCATGCTGCTGGGGGCAGCGAAGGTGTTGGCAGAACAGCGCGAACAACTGGCAGGCACCGTCAAGTTCCTGTTCCAACCGGCGGAGGAAGGACCGCCCGGCGATGAGCAGGGCGGTG
Source organism: Parahaliea maris (assembly GCF_008064665.1). GTDB lineage: Bacteria > Pseudomonadota > Gammaproteobacteria > Pseudomonadales > Halieaceae > Parahaliea > Parahaliea maris. Next base: position 191,911 of record NZ_VRZA01000001.1, read on the forward strand.
CTGCGATGATGATTGCGGAAGGCGTGCTGGAGGGAGACGACGCGCCGGAGGCCATTCTCGGCCTGCATGTCTGGCCCAACGATGCTGGCGAGATCACTTACCGAGCCGGTGGCTTCATGGCAGCGGCGGACACCCTGGCCATCACCATTACCGGGCGCCAGACCCACGGTTCCTCCCCCTGGCTGGGCGTCGACCCCATCTACACCGCGGCCCAGGTAACCACCGCCCTGCAGGGCGTTCCCGGCCGCCACCTGGATGTCACCCGCGGCCCCGTCGTGGTGACCATCGGCAGCATTCACGGCGGCGTGCGCGGCAACATCATTCCCGACACCGTGGAAATGGCGGGTACCCTGCGGACCTTCGACATGGACGTACGCGACGACCTGCATCGCAAACTGCGCCAGACCGTAGAAGCGGTGGCCAGCGCCAATGGTGCCACCGCGGAGATCACCATCACCGAGGCAGCCCCGGTGACCGTGAACGACCCTGTCCTGCTGCGGCGGATGATGCCCACCCTGGAGCGGGCAGCCGGCGCAGACCGCGTGAAGGAGGGGCCGGCGATTACCGGTGCCGAGGACTTCGGCTATTTCGAGCACCACATTCCCGGCCTGTTCCTGCACCTGGGCGTGGGCGACCCGAGCGTGCCGCGAAACGAGCGTCCCTCCAACCACTCGCCCTACTTCGACATTCAGGAAGACGCGCTGCTGGTGGGGGTACGCACCCTGGTGGGCTTCGCCATGGATTATGCGGCTTCCGCGGAGGATTGATCCGGCCGTTCAGATAGGCAGCGGAATAAACACTGTTGACGCGGTATGCACGGCGCTGGTGATCAGGCGGTCATCGGCGTCGGCCGCGACCCGGGCCAGCAGGTCCTGCAGGGCGATCAGCTTGCCAAACAGGCGCTCGAAGCTGAGGTTGTCCACGACCCCGCCATTCTCGTGACTGATGAGGTAGAGGCTGCCGTCCGGGCGCCGCGTATTCTTGAGCTTCCACACCAGGACCTCGACATTGCGTGCGCTGGTGGCGAGGGCCTCGGCGTTGAGGCTGTCAGGCAGGAAAAACTCCGGGCGATAGCCATAGGACTGGCGCAACATTCCCCCCAGGCCAGCCACCAGGGCGAAGACCCGGTCGCCCCTGTAATCGGGGGCAAAGGCGAGATTCATGGCGTCGATGCCCTGGCGCCCCTGCAACTCGGGAAAATCAAGCTCCCGCTCATTCACCTTCAACAGGGCTACCCGACCCTCGATGGTCATGCCGGGGATCTTGTGCAGTTCCGCTGGATTGCGCCGGTACAGCTTGACCGTGAGTTCCCGCACCAGGCGGCGGCTTTCGATGATGACCTCGTCGGCCACCAGGTCGATGTCGGTCTTGGCGAGGTTTTTGACTTCGTAACCGCCACATCCCGCGACCGCCATCAGCATGGCCAGCAGCAGGCACCTGGCGACAGCCGGCAGCACCTCAGTAGACCGGTATGTCCCGGTGATAGGTATCGCTGTCGAGTGACTGGCCGCCGAACATCAGGTCAGCGCTGGCCCGGTTACAGGCCACCGGTACGTTCCAGACGCTGCACAGGCGCAGCAAGGCCTTGACGTCGGGGTCGTGGGGAGCGGGGTACAGCGGGTCCCAGAAGAACACCAGGGCATCCAGGCCACCTTCAGAGATGAGCGCGCCAATCTGCTGGTCGCCCCCAAGGGGGCCGCTGTTGTAGCGGTGCACCGCCTGGCCCAGCGCATCCGCCAACAGGCCGCCCGTCGTGCCGGTGGCCACCAGGCGATGGCCGGCCAGCCAGTCGCGCCGGGACAGGGCCCAGTCGATCAGGTCCTGTTTTTTGTGGTCGTGCGCTACTAGGCCAATAGTCCTGCTGGTCACCCTCATCCCCCATTGTCGGCTGACGCGATAGGCACCCCAATACTAAGCCATTGGAGCAACAAATACAGGCACAGCTCAGACCGTGGCGCCAATTTTCCAGGGATTGAATTCGCTGTCGCCATAGCCGAGTTGCTCACTGGCGGTGCGCTCACCGGAGGCTACGGCCAGCACCCGCCGGAAGATTTCTTCTCCCTTGCGCTGGACGTCGCTGTCGCCAGTGACAATATCACCGCAATTGATGTCCATGTCTTCGCCCATGTGGTCGTAGAGTCGCTGGTTGCTCGCGAGCTTGAGGCAGGGCACCGGCTTGAAACCGAAAGCCGAGCCGCGCCCGGTGGTAAAACAGATGACGTTGGCGCCGGAGGCCACCTGTCCGGTCACCGAGACCGGATCGTAGCCGGGGCTGTCCATGAAGGCCAGGCCCGGCCTGGTGACCCGCTCGCCATAGCGATAGACACCCGTCAGGGGTGTGCTGCCACTCTTGGCCTGGGCGCCCAGTGATTTTTCCAGGATCGTGGTCAGGCCACCGGCCTTGTTGCCAGGCGAGGGATTACTGTCGAGTTCCACGCCGTTGATCCGGGTGTACTCCTCCCACCACCGAATCCGCTCGAGTAGCGCTTCCGCTACCGGGACGCTCTCGGCGCGCTGGGTGAGCAAATGCTCGGCACCGTAGATTTCCGGGGTCTCCGAGTAGATCACTGTGCCCCCGTGACGGATCAACCAGTCTCCGGCTTCACCCAGGGCCGGGTTGGCCGTCAGGCCGGAAAGCGCATCCGAGCCGCCGCACTGTACCGCCAGGGTCAATTCGCTGGCCGGAATGGGCTCGCGCCGAAAGCCATCGGCCGCCGGCAACATGTCCGCCAGCACCGACACCCCGCGCTCGATAGCGGCCCGGGTGCCGCCGCTGTCCTGAATGGTGAAGGCACGGAACCGGGACGAATCCGCCAGCCCGCTCTCCTCCATCACCCGCCGGATCTGGAGGGTTTCACAGCCCAGCCCCACCAGCATCACGCCGGCGAAATTGGGGTGACGGGCGTAACCTTCCAGGGTGCGACGCAGGGTCTGGTAGCCCTCGTCGTCACCCTGCATGCCGCAGCCCGAACTGTGCGTCAGGGCCACGATGCCGTCGACCCCCGGGTACTCCCCGCCCGCCAGTAACTGCTCGCCCCGGGCGGCAATGCCGCGTGCCACGGTAGCGGAGCAATTCACCGTGGTCAGGACGCCGAGGTAGTTGCGGGTACCCGCCAGCCCCGACGCCCGGCGATAGCCCATGAAGGTCGCTCGCTCTGCCTCGGGAACCCAGGCCGGGGCCACCGCGTGGCGGCAGAAGCCGTAATCCTTCTCCAGTTCACCCATCCGGCAGTTGTGGACGTGGACGTGCTCCCCGGCGGCGATGTCACCAGCGGCGAATCCGATCACCTGGCCATACTTGAAGATGGGTTGACCGCAGCCGATGGGCTGTATGGCGACCTTGTGCATGGCCGGGATAGCAGCGCGGGTTTCCACGCTGACACCGCCCACACTGACCAAGCTGCCAGCGGGGATTTCGTTGACCGCGATGGCGACATTGTCAGCGACATTGATGCGTATGACGTTCATAAACAGGGCCCCCGGAAGCGGGTTTACAGCAGGGACGCAGCGGGGTTAGGGGGCATTGCTGCGCTTGCCATGGCGGCAACGATACCGTACTATGCCACCGGTAGCAATAATTCTGGCAACACGCCTCCGCAAGCAGGTTACTCTCTATGTCACATACTCTAACAATGCATCCCGACCGCCTCTTTCCCGCCGATGCGGGCACCCGCGCCGTGGCCCGGGCGCTTTACCAGAACGTGAAGGACCTCCCCATTATCAGCCCCCACGGCCACACCGACCCGGCCTGGTTCGCCACCAATGAGCCCTTTGCCAACGCCGCCGAGCTGTTCATCACGCCAGACCATTATGTGTTCCGCATGCTCTACAGCCAGGGCGTCAGCATGGAGTCCCTGGGCGTACCCACCGTCGACGGCGCCGAGGTCGAAACCGACGGCCGCAAGATCTGGCAGCGCTTTGCCGATCACTACCACCTGCTGCGTGGCACCCCATCGCGGATGTGGCTCGACAGCGTATTCTCCGAAGTATTCGGCTTCCAGCAGCGCCTCGACAGCGGCACCGCCGACGCCTATTACGACCGCATTAACGAAAAACTGGCCACCGACGCATTTCGCCCCCGGGCGCTGTTCGACCGTTTCAACATCGAACTACTGGCCACCACCGAGGGCCCCCTGGACGACCTGGCTCATCACCGAACCATCCGGGATAGCGGCTGGGGAGGACGGGTCATTACCACCTACCGCCCCGATGCGGTGACCGACCCGGACTACGAGGGCTTCACCGACAATCTCGCCCAGTTCGCCGAGCTCACCGGCGAGGACACCAGTACCTGGACGGGTTACCTCAACGCCCACCGCGCACGCCGCGCCTTCTTCAAGTCGATGGGCGCCACCGCCACCGACCACGGCCACCCCAGTGCCACAACCGCAAACCTCAGCCGCAGCGAAGCAGAAGCCCTCTACGACACTGTACGCAGCGGCCGCCACAGCGCCGGGGAAGCGGAACTGTTCCGCGGCCAGATGCTCACCGAGATGGCAGGTATGAGCCTTGAAGACGACCTGGTGATGCAGATTCACCCGGGCAGCTTCCGCAACCACAATGAGTTCGTGTTCCAGCGCTTCGGCCGCGACAAGGGCGCCGACATCCCCTCCCCCACGGGTTATGTACGGGCATTGAAGCCCCTGCTGGACAAGTACGGCAGGGAACCGGCACTGGAGATCATCCTGTTCACCCTGGACGAAACCAGCTACAGCCGGGAACTGGCACCCCTGGCCGGCCACTACCCCTGCCTGCGCCTGGGCCCGCCCTGGTGGTTCCACGACAGCCCGGAAGGCATGCGCCGTTTCCGCCAGCAGGCAACGGAAACCGCGGGCTTCTACAATACCGCAGGCTTCAACGACGACACCCGGGCCTTCCTGTCCATCCCGGCCCGCCACGATGTGGCCCGGCGCATGGACTGCGCCTTCCTGGCGGAACTGGTGGCAGATCATCGGCTGCAGGAAGAGGAAGCTGCGGAGTTGGCGGTAGATCTGGCGTATAACCTGGCCAAACAATCGTATCGGCTTTAGAAACAATTTTTAAAATTTACCGTGAAGGCGTTTCAGACCCCCTTGGCGAGCACTCCGTAGGACGGGCGCGATCTGGGGAGCGTTTTCCGGGACACGCCGTGAATACATCCATGTAGGCTCCTCAGCGGCATCCATGCCGCTGAAGGTCCCGGAAAACGCTCCCCAGCTCACACCCTGCGACAGAGCGTGGTTCGGATTTACAGATACGAAGTCACCATCCTGAATACCCTCGAAGGGAGCGCGCGCAGCGCCCGGTACCCTTCCGGGACTCTATGAGGCATGGATGCCGAGTCAGCGACCGTCCAGGCCGCTGAAGGTCCCGGAAGACACCCCCAGTTCACACCCTGCTCTGGAGCGTTGTTCTGGTTTAGGGATGCGAAGTCACCATCCTGAATACCCTCAATGGGAGCGTGTGCGGCGCCCGGAGTCCTTCTGGGACTCTATGAGGCATGGAGGTCGGGGGCGGCCATCCGCAGTAGAAGCGTACATGGACGTATTTACAGCGTGTCCCGGAAGGACTCCGGGTGCTGCGCGCGCGGGTTTAGAACTCCCAAGATCCCGAGCGACCAGGTAGAAAGTGGAATTCAGCTTTTGGCAAGACAGGCTTCAAGCACAGACTCCACCCCATCACATTCCATCCGGCTGATAACGTCACTAAGAGCATCAACCAACCCTGAAACCGGCGGCAATTTCTCACCCCAGATCACATCGCTGTCGAGAATCGCAGCAATCGCCAGCGAAGGCTCCGCACCGCTCTGCCACAACCGCCGCAACTCCGCCACGGCAGCCTCATCGTCACGCACAGGCAGAGTCCGCCCCTGCCACTGGCCGCGATAGAAACACAGCAGCGCCGCCAGAGAGAGCACCAGCAAGGGAGGCAGGCTGTCGCGACCGGCGGCTGCGTCCAGCAGCGTCGGCAGCAAGCGCGCCCGCCACTTGGACAGGGCATTAAGGGCGATATTCTCCCAGCGATGCTCCACATGGGGATTGTCAAAGCGCTCAAGGATGGCGGCAGCGTAGACCTCGATGTCCTCTCCCGCCAGGGTGGGACAGACCTCATCGTAGATCAGGCGCTCGAGGTAGCGTCGCAGCAGGGGGTTCGACATGCTGTCGAACACCGTGGGCACTCCCAGCATCAGGCTGAGCGCAAACCCGGCGGTATGGGCGCCGTTGAGAATTCGCACCTTGCGCTCGCGCCAGGGCTTGAGATCGTCGACAAACTGCACCCCGTCCAGCCCCGCCCTCTCCACCGGCAGCCGGGCCCACACCGCTGGCGGTGCCTGGATCACCCAACTGTAGAAGGCTTCGGCCTCGATCAGGGGAGCATCCGACGGCAGGGTCCGCGCGGGTGGGGCGCTGGCGGGCTCGCCGGTGACGATACGGTCGACCAGGGTGTTGCAGAAAGCACAGGACGCCTGCAGCCAGTCGCTAAAATCCGCAGGCAGGTTCCAGTCACCGGCATGACGCAGGACGATGTCCCGCAGGGTCGAGGCGTTGTCCTCGATCAGCTCGCAGCACAGCACGGTCACACCGCGTTCGCCGGCGCCCCGGTAGTGGACGAACCGGTGGTGCAACATGGCCGTGAGCAGCGCAGGAAAGGTTGTCGGTACGGCATCCTGTGGCGCCTGTTGGGCCGTGTAGCGGATGCCTGCTTCAGTGGTGTTGGAGACCACCCAGCGCCACTCGTCACTGGCGGCCTGTTCCAGTGCCACGGCGTAATCAGCGAAGGGGTTGACGGCGCCCTGGACGCAGTTCACGGGCTGCACCTCGTCGATCAGTTCGCCGTTGCGGTAACCGCGCAACCAGATCTCGAACCGGCCGCTGTATTGATTGAGCGGCGCCAACGACGCGCTGCTCCCCGGACGTGCCTTCAGCGCCAGCACCCGGCCATCGAACTCAGCGCGCTCATTGAGTTGCTGAATGATCCAGTCGACGAAGCCCAGTAAAAATACGCCGGTGCCAAACTGCAGAACCGTGGCCGGAGCCGGTGCAGAACCCGTCACTCAGTCTTCTCCCGCAGGTCTGCCGATGGTGGCCAGGATGCCACCGTCCACGTAGACGATCTGGCCGTTGACGAAGTCGCTGGCACGGGAGGCGAGAAACACCGCGGTGCCTTGCAGGTCATCGGGATCGCCCCAGCGGTTGGCCGGCGTCCGGTGCAGGATGAATTCGTTGAACGGGTTGCCGGGGACGCGAATGGGAGCGGTCTGGCTGGTGGCGAAATAGCCCGGGCCGATACCGTTGACCTGAATGTTGTGCTTGGCCCACTCGGTGGCCATGTTGCGGGTCAGCATCTTCAGCCCGCCCTTGGCAGCGGCATAGGCGCCCACGCTATTGCGGCCGAGTTCGCTCATCATCGAGCAGATGTTGATGACCTTGCCGCCACCGTTATCGATCATGCGGCGCACAACCGGCCGACTCATCACGAACACCCCGGTGAGGTCGGTACGAATCACCTGCTCCCACTCGGCGAGATCCATGTCCAGCATCGGTACGCGCTTGATGATACCGGCATTGTTGACGAGGATATCGATCGCGCCGACTTCCGCGGCGATCTTTGCCACGGCGGTTTCCGCCTCGTTCTCATCCGTTACGTCGAACCGATAGCCGTGGCTGTCGATACCGGCGGCACGCAGCTCTGTGACTGCACTGTCGATTTTCTCCTGGGAGGAGTGACCGTTGATGACGACTGTAGCGCCGGCCTCGCCGAGCCCACGCGCCATGGCAAGTCCGAGACCGTGGGTAGCGCCGGTAACCAGCGCCCGCTTGCCACTGAGGTTGAACAGAGTGCTCACGGTGCCTCCTAGCGCAGCTCGTGCGGCTGGCAGTGGTCCATGTCACCGTAGTCGAGGTTCTCCCCGGCCATGCCCCAGATAAATACGTAGCTGCTGGTACCAACGCCGGTATGCATGGACCAGGGCGGCGAAACCACGGCCTCCTCGTTGCCCATCCAGATGTGGCGAGTCTCTTCCTTTGGCCCCATGAAGTGGCAGACAGCCTGGTCCTCCGGCAGCTCGAAATAGAAATAGGCTTCCATCCTGCGGTCGTGAATATGCGCGGGCATGGTGTTCCAGACACTGCCCGGATGGAATTCAGTGAGCCCCATCTGCAACTGGCAGGTCTCCACCACGGTGTTGACCAGCAATTTGTTGATCGTGCGCTCGTTACAGGTTTCACCGGAACCGAGGGTCATGGCGTCGGCATCGGCCATACCGACTTTCTTGTCGGGGTAGCTGTGATGCGCCGGCGCCGAATTGATATAGAACCTGGCCGGCTTACCTGCATCGACACTGGCGAATTCCACCTGCTTGTCACCGGCACCGAGGTACATGGCCTCGCGATAACCCACCTCATACACTTTGCCGTCGACGGTAATCGTGCCGGGCCCACCGATGTTGATCGCCCCCAACTCGCGGCGGTGCAGAAAGTACTCGGCCTTGAGCGGGTCGATGGTTTCCAGCGGCAACGCCTTGGTGACCGGCAATATGCCGCCGACAATCAGCCGCTCGTAGTGGGTGTAGGTCAGCGAGATCTTGTCCTGCTGGAACAGGTTACTGACGTGATAATGCTTGCGCAGGGTTTCGGTGTCGTAGCCCTTGTAATCATCCGGATGGGTTGCAAAGCGGACGCTGTATTCGGTACTCATAAACTGTCTCCTTTCTCTGTTCGCCCGCTAACCCAGCAGGCGAGCGATTTCAATGCTGGCGAAAACGAACGGACCGAGACCCTTCGGGTCGTCGGGGATAACCTTCTCGCTCATGTAATAACGGTAGCTGCCGTCGCGACCAAAGCCGAGGCCGGCCACCTGGCAGATTTGGGTCAGGCTGGCGCTGCCATCCGGGTGCGGCTCAACGAATTCCCGCACCAGTCCCTCGTAGGACTTGATCGCAGCGTCACGGTAGGAAGTTGGCAGGATGCCCCTGTTTACTCCCTTGGCGAGCATGTAGGTAAACATGCTGCTACCGGAGGCCTCGAGATAGTTCCCGGTCGCATCGGGCATATCCAGTATCTGGTACCAGGTGCCGCTCTCGTCCTGTACTTCAAGCAAAGCGTCCGCCAACTGCCGTGTCATGTCGATCAGCAGCTGGCGTCGCGCGGTATCCTCCGGGGGTATATAGTCCAGGGTATCCACCAGCGCCATGGCCAGCCAGCCGAGGCCACGACCCCAGAAATACGCCGAGCGGCCCGTCTCCTTGTCGGCCCAAACCTGCTGCTTTTTTTCATCCCAGGCATGCCAGTACAGGCCGGTCTCCGGGTCGCGCAACTGGTCACGACTGATCTCGAACTCCCTGACCACCTCGTCGATGCTGTGCCCCTCTTCAAACAACTGGCTGTAGTGCGCCAGGAAAGGCATGCCCATATAGACTCCGTCGAGCCACAACTGGTACGGGTAACGCTGCTTGTGCCAGAACGCTCCGGCGCTCACCCGGGGGTGCTCTTCCAGTTGTTCCCGCAAACGGGTGGCCGCCGCGCGATAGCGCGGCTCCCCGGTTCGCTCATACAAACGCAGCAGCATTTTGCCGCTGTTGATACTGTCGATGTTGTAACTGGATTTGTCGTAACTGTGGATGCTGCCATCCTCCGCCACGAAGGAAGCGATCACCCCCTCCGCCATGGTGCTGTAGGCACGCTGGTCCAGGGCCAGGCCGAGGGCGTCATAGGCCTGCATCAGCAGGCCGGTGGTGTACTCCCAGTTTGCGGGGCGCGCACGCAGGTCATCCCAGCCACCGTGGGCCAGCTGCCGGCCGTGGCGGGCGATTTCGGAATCCACCAGCACCTGGGCCCAGCCCAGGGCCGCGTTCGCAGTGATCGGGAACTGCTTCTCCCCAGCGCCATAAGCGCTCGACACCTGTACTCGTGGAGTGATAGTCAGGCGTTCCGCCTCCCGATCCAGGTAATCGACAAAGGCCTTCTCGCTGGTAATACCACCCGGCTCACCGTCCCATGCAGCCAGAAAATAGTACTCCAGACGGGTGCCGCGGGGTTCCAGAACGGCAACGTGGTTTGCCTCGTCCTCCGCCAGTTCCCTGAGATCATTGCGATGAAACAGCACCGCCATGCCCAGCTCACCGCCGTCCAGGCTCTGCTTGCCCCAGGTACCCAGGTAGGAGAACGCCTCTCCGGTGATATCCAGGTCGCCCTTCACGGTGACGGTGCCCGGGTGCTTCACCACTCCGGTGACCAGGTTGTCCAATGGCTCGGAGCTTTCCAGAGCCACCTTCACCAACCGGCTTCCTGCCTGCATGGTCAGGGTACTGCGCAGTTGCACCGTCTTGCCGGCCACTTTCCAGTCCTTGTAGTGGATGGTAAAGGACGATTGCAGGTTACCGTTCTCCTTGATGCTCGCGGTCCAGCCGGATACATCGGACACCCGCTGCACCGCGTCATCCTGCCAGTAGCCGTAGCCCCCCATACCGAGGGAGGCACCGACCTTGAGCACGTCCAGCCCCCACTCCGAAGGCTCGTGGTAGGAATCAAAGCCATCCAGCCCCACACGCTGCAGCACCGGTTCCGGCACCTTCTTGCCGAAGATATCGAAACCGTTGCGCTCATCGAGATAGACCCGGTAGCCGACCTTGTCGGATTCGATACCGGGCCCTTCATAGCGGATGTACCAGGAGTGGTCGGTATGCTCGGGGGGCGGCGTCAGCTCCTGTACATTCACGAAGTCGCCGCCGATATATTCACGCCCCTGCCAGTGCCCGCCTTCCTTGCGGGATATTTCTGCCTGGGTGCGCTTGGCGTAGCGTTGTTTCGCTGCCAGCTGGGCATCGCTGACCACCCGGATCTGACGCCGCTCCGCGCCTTTCAGGTCCAGCAACACCAGCAGGCTATCAACCTTTTTGTCACCATCGGTATCCAGCGTCTGGCTCGGCAATACCTGCTCACCCGCCAGCGCCACCAGCGAGCTGGCCGCCGTGCTCTCCTTCACGCCAAGGGAGGCAAAGCTGAGGGACAGGGGCTCATCATTGCGCTGGAAATTCGAGGGGTTGGCTACCTCAACAGTCGCCAGCGGCACCGTTGCAGCAGTGGACATGAGGGGTAGCAGCGCCAGCATCAACCCCGCGGAAGTGTGTCGTTTTATTTTCACCTGGTGCGCTCCAGTTATTGCACGGCTGTTCGGGTGGTGGCGTGTCGCCTTTGTATCGTCTCTTTATCGCTCTTGTGCCACCGGTAGCATAGAGTACAGGCGAAGGAACGAAAATTCAAGGGAGACGGGGGATTGAGAGGGCCCAAAGCCGGAATCGAGAAGGTTTTCCAGGATATAAAAAAACCCACAGCCGCTGTCGACTGTGGGTCAAAAAGGGAAGCGGTCCGTTTGCCGGGGGTCCCGCCCAACACTTACCCCCAGACCACGCCCCTGTTAGCAGTGCGGCTTCCCGCGAAAGCCGCAGATTCAACCGGACCTGCGCAGCAGCGACAACCTACACACTGCCACCGGTAGCAAGAATATACCCCCGCAATGCCACCGCTGGCAATCATTTCTTCAAACAGGGGCCATTTTTCGACATAAAGGCCATTGATGGGCCCCGGCCCCACAACTTTCGGAACCGTAGTTACAGTGAGACATAAAGAAGCAGGGGCACTAACCCCCGGAGAAAAACGCCCGGACAGGGCTAACCGCGAACCGGCCCGCTGCTCTGGCGCAAGATCAATTCCGGCGCGAATTCATGGGTGAGTTCCGACGCTTCATCAGGCCGCCCGGCGATACTGGCCAACAGCTTCTTTACGGCGAGAGCGGCCATACGCTCATTGTGGCGACGGAAGGTAGTGAGGGGCGGTACGATCTTCGATGCCAGCGGACTGTCGTCGTAACCCGCCACCGAAAGCTGTTGCGGCACCTTGATGCCCAACTGCCAGGCGGCGTGAATCACCCCTGCCGCCATCTCATCATTACTGGCAAAAATGGCGGTGGGCGGTTCGGGACGGTCCAACAGGCGCATGCCGGCATCGATACCCGACTCGTAGGTGAAGTCACCCTCCACGATGTTGTCCGGGGGCAAGTCCAGGCCCAAATCCTCCAGCCCCTGTCGGAAACCCTCAAACCGCACCTCCGATGCCAGGCGATACTTGGGCCCCGTGATCATGGCGATATCACGGTGCCCGAGTTCGGCGAAATGCCGGGCGAGGTCGACCATGACGGCACGATCATCAGAAATCACGATACGCTCGGGCCGGTCCACAGGCAGCGCCGCCAGACGCACATAGTGAAAGCCCTCGGCGTCGAGGGCCGCGGCCAGTTTTTCGTTGGCGGACAGCGGCGGCAGGATCACCACCCCGTCGAGCTTGGAGCGGGTGATGAATTTTTTCACCCCGGACACCAGGTTGCGAGCCAGGTGGTCGCAGGGGTGCACCACCAGCTCGTAGCCCTCCGCCACGCAGACGCTGAGAATGCCCCGCTGCACAGCGTGGATAAACAGCGCATTGGGATCGTCGTACAGCAAACCGAGCATGTAGGAGCGGCTGGACGCCAGGCCGCGTGCCTGGGGGCTGGGCACGTATTTGAGTTGTTTTATGACCTTCTGGATCTGCTCCCGGGTCTTCTGGTTCACCTTGGGCGAATCGTTGAGCACCCGGGAAACGGTGCGCTTGGAAACACCCGCGATACGCGCCACGTCATTGATCGTGGGACTGGTGGATTCTTTACTCAACGCACTCGCTCCTGTTCACCTGTCAGACGGCGGGACCCCGCCAGGCATTGCCATTAATCGTAACCTGATCGACCTCGAGGCCCGTGACGTGCTCCACAATACCGATGGTCCCTGCGCGACGCACCATAACATTTTCCAGGCGTACATCCCGCACCGGGTTGCGGGCAAAGCCACGCACCTGGAACACCCGGTCGGCATTCTCCACCACCAGGTTGCTCACTTCCACATCCCGCACCAGGGGCTCGAAGTCACCGGCATCACCTTCCTCGTAGTGGAAGTTGATCACCAGCACATCCTTGACCCGCCCGACATGAATGTTGCGATAACGCAGATGCTCCAGTACGCCTCCGCGCACAGAGTTGGTTTTTATCCGCAGGGCGCGCTCGAGGTCCGGGCTGTTCATTTCGCAATTCTCGGCGTACACATGGCGCACCCCGCCGGAAATTTCGCTGCCGATGACCACACCGCCGTGACCGGCCGCCATGTGACAGCCTCTGATCAGCACATCCTCACAGGGCACCGCAATCCTGCGCCCGTCGGCATTCCGACCGGATTTTATCGCGATACAGTCGTCACCGGTATCGAAGCGGCAGTTGTCGATGAGCACCCTGCGACAGGATTCCGGGTTACAGCCGTCGGAGTTGGGGCCGTGGCTGGAACAGGTAACACCCCGCACCACCACATCCTCGCAGAGGACCGGGTGAATCAACCAGAAGGGTGAATCCTTCAGGGTGACACCTTCCAGCAATACGCGCTTGCAGCGATAGAATTGCACCAGCGGGGGACGCAACCAGCTTCCCTCGCCGTAAAGGCGCTCTGCCACCGGCAACCCCGCCTCGGTTTCCTGCTCCAGCCGCGCCCGGGCCGGCGCCTGGTCCTGCCCCTCGATCAGGTCCCAGTGCTGCTCACTGTTCGGCCCCTTCCAGGGCCACCAGGTCTGGTCATTGGCATTGCCCTGAAGTGTGCCGGCACCGGTAACTGCCACGTTTTCCTGCCCGTAGGCATACACCAGCGGGGAATAGTTCATCAGCTCCATCCCTTCCCAGCGGGTGAACACCCTGGGTAGGTAGCGCTGCGGGTCGGTGCTGAAGGACAGCTCCGCCCCCTCCACGAGGTGCAGGTTTACATTTGAGCGCAGGTGTATCGGCCCGCAGGCAAATACGCCTTCGGGCACAACAACGCGACCGCCACCTGCCTCGTGGCAGGCGGCTATGGCACGGGTAATGGCTGCCGTGGCGTCGGCCTGACCACCCGCCTCGGCGCCGAAGTCGCGGATATCGAAATCCCGGTCCGGAAATGTGGCGGTGGCAATGGTCTCACTGATCTCCCGGGCCCGGGCCCACCCGTCCGCCGCTTCTGCGGCAACCCCTGCCCCGGTACTCGCTGTGCAACCCGCCAGCGCCGCGCCTGTAGCACCCGCCACAGCCAGGTGCAAAAAGTGACGGCGGGACAAGGCATAATTCCGGTGTGCTCGCTTCATTGGCCCGCCTCACTATTTACCGGATCCGGCATCTGTTCCCGGGGCAGGATCGCGCCGCGAACCTGGATGACCCGGGCGGCCAGGGCATGCCCCTGCCGGGATGCGTCGGCAGGCGCGAGGCCGGACAATCGCCCCGCAAGGTAGCCGGCATTGAAGGAGTCACCTGCCGCCGTGGTGTCTACCACGGTTTCAACCCGCTGCGCCGCCACCACCTGCTCCCCTTCGGCATCTTTCACGCGACAGCCGGCAGGGCCCTGCTTCAGGACAATTTCACCTGCCCCCTCGGCCGCTATCCGGGCCAGGGTAACGCCCGGGCCGGCATCGCCGAACAATGCCTGCTCGTCCTCGAACGTGGGCAATACCATATCCGAAGTCTCACAGGCCCGGCTGAAGGCCCGCCTGGCAGCTTCGCCGTCGGGCCAGCCGGCGGGACGGTAATTGCCGTCGAAGGCAACCTTCACTCCGCGCTGGCGCAACCCGGCCAGTAGCGCGAACAGCTTCTCCTGTGCCGCCGGCGGGTATAGCGACAAGGTAATGCCGGAAAGGTAGACCAGTCGATACCCGCTCAGCGCGGCTCTCAGCGCCTCGACCCGGGCATCGTCGTCGAATAATTCACGGGCCGGTGCCGCGCTGCGCCAGTAACTGAAATGGCGTTCACCGTCGGGGTCGGTGTCGATCATATACAGCCCTGGCACCCGCCCGGGCAGGCGCGTCACCAGGGAAACACCCACCCCCTCCGCCTGCCAGGCGTCCAGCATCCACTGGCTGTGTTGGTCATCGCCCAGGGCAGTGACATAGTCAACGTCCATTCCCAGGCGCGCCATGTACACCGCGGTATTGAGGGTATCGCCACCGTACCCGAGGGTCATGGTGCGGCTCGCGCCCTGGCCCGGAACGCCCGAAAGCTCCAGCATACATTCGCCGATCGCGGCCACACGGGGCCTGTTGTTCACCAAATCGTTCATTCGTAGAGACCAAAGAAGCGCGGCAGCGCCTCACTGAAAAAGGGCACATAGGTGACCAGCAGCAGGGCGACGAACATCGCGGCATACATGGGCATCAGCGGCTTGATAATGCGGGCAATGGAGGTACGGGCTATGGCACAGCTGACAAACAGCACACTGCCAACCGGTGGTGTGCACAACCCGATGGACAGGTTGAGCACCATCATGATACCGAAGTGCAGGGGCGACATGTCCAGTTGTACCGCAACCGGCAGGAAGATCGGGGTGAATATCAGCACCGCCGGGGTCATGTCCATGAAGGAACCCACCAGTAGCAGTACCAGGTTGATCATCAGCAGAATCATCAACGGGTTGTCGCTGAAGCCCAGCAGCGCTTCGGCCACCAGCACCGGCACGTTCTGGAAGGCCAGAAGCCAGGACATGGCCATGGAAGTTCCGACCAGCAGCATGACGATAGCCGTTGTTTCCGTCGCCTTCAGCAGGATGCCGGGCAACTCGGTAATGGCCACTTCACGGTACGCCAGCACCGACAGACCCAGCGCATACAACACAGCGATGGCCCCGGCCTCGGTCGCGGTAAAGATACCGCCGATGATGCCGCCTATGACCAGCACGATGAGGAACAGGCTGGGAGCCGCCGCCAGGGTGTGACGCAGCACTTCAGCCGCTGGGACGGTACCACCCGCCGGCATATTGCGACGCTTGGCATAGAGTGCGCACACTGCCATCAGGCACAGAGCCACCAGCATGCCAGGCAGGTAGCCACCCAGGAACAGGGCTGCGATGGACACCCCGCCACTGGCCACTGCATACACGATGAGTATGTTGCTGGGGGGAATCAGCAGGCCGGTGGTGGCCGAGGTGGCGGTAATCGCCGCGCTGAATTCCCGCTCGTACTTTTCCTCGTCCATGGCCGGCACCATGAACCCCCCCACCGCCGAGGTAGCCGCCACCGCGGAGCCCGAAATGGCGCCGAACAGGGTGCAGGAAATCACGTTCACAAAGGCCAGTCCCCCGGGGACCATGCCCACCAGGCACTTGGCAAAGTTGATCAGTCGCCGGGCGATGCCGCCCTGCCCCATTAACAGGCCGGACAGGATGAAAAGGGGAATCGCCAGCAGGGCAAAGCTGTTGATACCGCCCGCCATGCGCTGGGCAATGGTGGTCAATGCGGGGCCGGGGTCAATCGACACCAGCATCGCCAGCATGGTCGCCACGCCAATACAGAAGGCTACCGGGACACCCAGCGTCAGCAGCAGCACAAAAGTCAGGACCAGTGCCAGTTCAACCATTGTCAGACACTCCCTCTGCCATGCGTGTTGCCGTCGCGATACTCGCGCCAGCCGTGCAGGCAGTTCTCTGCCGCGTAGATCGTAATCAGTGCGCCGCTCAGGGGCACCACGGTATACACCCAGGCCATGGGCAGGCCCAGCGCTGGCGAGACCTGGTTGAGTTCCCAGGTCATGGCCACCAGCTTGCTGCCGCCCACCACCATGACGGCGAGGGCAAAGCCGGCGACGACCGCGTTGACGAACACGTCCAGTGCGAAGGCCTTGCCTCCCCTCAGACGCTGGGCGAGCAGGTCGATGCCCAGGTGCATCTTCACTTTGTAGGCGTAACTCGCGCCCAGGATGCCAATCCACACCAGCAGGAAGCGCGCCAGCTCCTCGGTCCAGGAGCTGGGCTCGGAGAGCAGGTAACGGGACAGGATCTGCCAGGTGACGGACACCACCAGCAGGGCCATCAATGCAGACAGCAACCAGCGGAACAGGCGATCGACAAACTCCAGCACGACTACCTCCCCACCTGCGCAATGCGCGCGATCAGGTCACCCACGGGCGTGCCCCGGTAACCCGCCTGCATGGCGGCCACCCGCTCCCGGAACAGGGCCTTGTCCGGGCGGATGATTTCCACCCCGGCTTCCTCCACCGCGGCCAGCGCCGCGGCACTGTCCTGCGCCCATAGCTGGCGCTGGAAGGTGACCGAATCGTCCACCGCGCGCTGCAACCACTGCTGCTGCTCGCTGGTCAGTGAATTCCAGGCCACCGTGCCGATCAGCAGCAGGTCGGGAACTGCAGTGTGCTCATCGAGGGTGTAGTACTTGCAGATCTCGTAGTGACCTGAGAGGAAGAAGCTCGGCGGGTTGTTCTCCGCGCCGTCCACTACACCCTGCTGCAGCGCGGTGTACAGCTCACCCCAGGCAATCGGTGTGGCCGAGCCGCCGAGGGCCCCCACCATGCGCAGGGCCGTCTTGCTCTCCTGCACCCGAATTTTCAATCCGGCGAGGTCGTCCGGTGTGTTTACCGGTTGCTTCACGGTGTAAAAACTGCGGCTGCCGGCATCGTAGTAACCGAGGCCCTTGAGCCGCACCGGCAGTGGTGCATCCAGCAGCTCGCGGCCGACGGCGGAGTCCAGCACCTGCTGGTAGTGGGCCTGGTCCCGAAACACGTAGGGAACGTTGAATACCTGCATCTGCGGTACGAAACCTTCCAGCGGGCTGGCGGACACCTTGGTCATGGCCAGGCTGCCGATCTGCAGCAGTTCGATCAGTTCGCGTTCATTGCCCAGCTGGCCGCCAGGATAGAGGGCCACACGCATCGTACCCCCACTGTAGCGCTCCAGTTGCTCGCCGAGATGTACCATGGCCTTGTGCACGGTGTGCCCGGTGTCGAGGGTGTGTGCCAGGTGCAACACAGTGACCTCGTCCCGTACACCACAGGCCGCCACAAGGCTCAGGAAGGCGGCGCAAAGCGCCACGCGAAAAGACTGCCACATTCGTTATTATTCCTGTTACCGGCACTGACAACGCAGCGTGTATCAGCGCTCGTTCTACTTTGCAGGGAGGGCGGCTGACCACCACTCCAACAGCGGGCACAATGTTGTGCCACCGGTAGCAGTCTATAGCAGACACCATGGCCTGACAAGGGTACAGAGGACTAGGCGAAGGCGTAGAGCTGGTCTTTACCGCCGGATTTGGCGCGGTACATGGCGCTGTCGGCCGCCGCGTAGAGACTATCGGCGTCCGTGCACCCCGCGCCAAAACTGGCCACCCCAACGCTCACGGTAACCTGGAGTTGCCCCGGGCCGGGCACCTCGAAGTGGTGGTGACGCACGCTCTCCAGCAGGCGCTGGGCCACCATCCGGGCATTGTTTGCCGAGGTGCGTGGCAACAGGCAGAGAAACTCTTCCCCACCCACTCTCGCCATCTCGTCACCGGGCCGCAACAGGCGGCCGCCGAGCGCGGCCAGCTCCTGCAGAATGCGGTCGCCCACCGGGTGCCCATAGCAGTCGTTGATCATTTTGAAGTCGTCCACATCCACCAGAACGATAGACAACTCGGCCCGGTCCAGCGGCAGGTCTGCGGTGAGGTCTTGCAGGCGCTGAAATATAAAACGCCGGTTGTACAGCCCGGTCAGCGCGTCGCGACTGGAAATTTCCCGCAAGCGGCGGGTGTGGCGGATCTGCCAGGCGAGGAAAATCAGCACCATTACGGTCACACCGATCCAGGAAAAAGTGGTCATGCGCTGCAACTGGTTGCTGCGGCGTTGCTGTTCCAACTCCAGGGCATCGATGCGGGCCTCTTCCCGCAACAGGGCGATTTCGTGATCCTTGCGGGCATTCTCCATCTCGACTCGCAGGGTCACCAGCCGCTCCGAGGCATTTTCCTGCTGCAGGGTCATCATCTGCTCGTGGTATTGGTGCATGAGCTCGTAGGCGCGCGCCATGTCACCCAGCTCCGCAGCCACCTCCGCAGCGGCGCGATCCACTTCCAGCTCCCAGTGTGTCCCCTCGAACACCTGCAGTTTGTCGAATACCGCCCGCGCTGCGGCGACGGCAGCTGCGGCGCCCTCGGCGTCTCCGGCGCGCGCCAGGCAGACCGCCTGGCGCTTGTAGAGTTCGGCCTTGAAATCCTCCGGGGTGCCGGCCGCCAGGGCCTCGGCAATCACCGGCAGGGCGTGGGCGCAATCTCCCATCTCGGCGTAGGTCATGCCCTCGCCGTAAAGGGAAGAGTAGCGGCCGTGCTCGCTGTGATTGACCTCGGTGAGCTGGCGGTAATGGCGAAACATCTCCAGCGCCTTGTCCCACTGCCGGGCGTAGCGGTAGGAGATGGCGATGCCGTAGGTAGCCTCGGCCTCGTACACGGAATAGCCAATGGCGGCGTACTCTTCCAGTGCCTTGCGGTAGTAGGTGATGGACTGATCGTACTCGCCCACGTAACCGTAGACCGAGCCGTAGGATTCATTCACCAGGGCCAACAGGAACCGGTCCTGGGCAGCAACCGCCGCGGTGTGAGCCGCCTGCAGGCGCGGGAAAGCCTGCTCACTCTTGCCCGCCATGCCCTGGGTGAAACCGAGTTCGGCGAGGGCGAACACGTAGAGGAACTGGTCGTTCACCTCTCGCGCCCGCGACGCGGCTGCCAGCATCATGTCCGCCGCCCGGGTGTAATCCCCCTCCCGCCGCACCCGGACCGCGTCGAACAGCGCCAGGAACAGGCGAACGTGAGGCGGCGTATCCGCGTTTACGGCTTGCAGACCCGCCGCCACCGCGGCGTCATATTCCTCATTCAGGTAAAGGTACTGGAGGGCGAGGGCCAGCTGCTGGTAGTAGAGCGCC
Organism: Parahaliea maris; assembly: GCF_008064665.1. GTDB lineage: Bacteria > Pseudomonadota > Gammaproteobacteria > Pseudomonadales > Halieaceae > Parahaliea > Parahaliea maris. Next base: position 211,652 of record NZ_VRZA01000001.1, read on the forward strand.
CTGATCCCGGCATCGCTCTGCGGCACCCCGGGTGCCAGCGCCTGCAGCCGCTCCCGGGCCGCCCAGGGGTCGCGCCAGACCAGGGTCTCCAGCGCCTGCAGCTCAGCGCCAAGATCGTCGGGGGCCGCTACTGCCGCAGGCGCACACAGGGCCGCCAGCCAGAGCAATACTCCCAGGAAGGTGTGACGTGAATTGCGGATGGAGACAGCCCCATGAACAGTCGGTTCAACAGTCTACCATCGCGGCCCACCGGAGTTGGAATCGGGCCACCGAGCTGTGACCGCCCTCCCACTTTAGGTGAACAGCGGCATTGTCCTGCGCCGCCCCGGGCACTAAGGTAGGCACTTCCATTGCCCCGGACAACACGCCACTTGGCTCGACCACACCACCACGCCACCGCCCGCCGCGAGCGGGCCGTCCTGATTGCCCTGCTGACCGCCATGGCCGGCGTCATTGCCCTTATCACCGTGCTGGGCTGGTATCTCTGGCGCGAATCGGTGGTGGCGGAGGAGCAGCGCCTGGGCGCAGTGGCCGAACACCTCGGTCACCGGGCGGAAGATGCCCTGCTGGACGCCCGGGGACTGCTGGACAGCCTCAACCAGTCAACGCTGCCGCGCTGCTCGGCCGGGCACATCGCCCAGTTGCAGGACGAGGCTATCGCCCGCCCCTATATCCGCGCCATTGGCTACTGGCAGGCGGCAGAGCGCCGCTGCGGCGTCGGCTTTGTGCAGGGCGCCGCACTCACGCCGCCAGCGGCCAGCCGCATCTATGACAACGGCGTGGTGGCCTGGTGGCCCGGCCCCGATACCACAGTGGGCGGCGTCGCCCTGTTCCTGATGCGCCTGGGCGACCACGACGTGGCCATCGACCCCCGCCTGTTGCTGGACACCGGCACACCGCTCGAGCAACAGGCCGGGCTCTGGGTGGAGGGACTGCGCATGATCAGCGTGCCCGCCGACGCCGACCTGCCCTCGCCGGAAACCCTCAAACCCGGCCTCACCATCGCGGGGGAGTCCGGTCGTATCCTGGCACGCTTCTCCCTCGACACGGTGTTTCCGATGGACGTGGTGGCGGTGCAGCCCTCCGGCCAGTTCGTCAAGCGCTACCTGCCCTCACTGATGACGGCTTCCCTGCTCGGCCTGTTGCTGGCGGCGCTCTGGGTGCTGGTGGTGCTGCGCGTTTCCCGCCGCCATCTCAGCCTCGGCGCCGAGTTGCGCAGTGCCATCGAGAGCGGCGCCATCGATGTGGTCTACCAGCCCATCGTGGACCTGAAAAGCGGCCGCTGCACAGGCGCCGAGGCGCTCGCCCGCTGGCAGCGGGCCGGCGGTGAAAACATCAGCCCGGAGGTGTTCATTCCACTGGCCGAATCCGGCCGCATGATTACCGACCTGACCCTGATGCTGCTGGAGAAGGTGGTGAGCGAGCTGGGCCGCCTGCTCAGGGAACACGAGGGCTTTACCATCAACCTGAACCTGTCGCCCCAGGACCTGGAGGACAGCCGCCTGCTGAACGCACTGGACAGCGCCCTGTCGGGTGCCGGCCTGCCGGCCTCCGCCCTCAAGCTGGAGCTCACCGAGCGCGGCCTGGTGGATAGCGACGATTCCCGCCAGTTGCTCAGCGAACTGCGGCGGCGCGGCCACCAGCTGGCAGTGGACGACTTCGGCACCGGCTATTCCAGCCTGTCCTACCTGGAAAGCTTTGAGCTCGATACCCTGAAGCTCGACAAGGCCTTCGTCGACGCCATCGAAACCCACGCGGTCACCAGTTCGGTCATCGTGCATATCATCGAGATGGCCCATTCCCTGCACCTGAACATGGTGGCCGAAGGCATCGAGTCCGAACACCAGGCCCAGTGGCTGGCCGCCAATGGGGTGCAATTGGGCCAGGGCTATCTCTACAGTCGCCCCCTGCCGGCACGGGCCTTCCGGCGCTACCTGAAAGACAACCAGGGCGCCAGCGGAACGGCCTGAACGCGGCGGGCGAAAGGGGCCTACCCGCAGCCGGTTTTTGGCGTAGAATGGCGCCGTTCCATACCCCCCACAGGAAGCCCGCGCTTGTCCGCAATGAAACACCTCGCCGCTGTTCGCCTTCTCACTGCCACCGGCGCCCTCCTGGTGACACTCGCCGGCTGCAGCAACCTGGATCTCCCTCGCGGCGGCCAGGCGGACTCACGTAGCACGTCAAGCGCCACAACCAGCCGCCCGGCCGAGCCCCGACTGGCCAGCGCCAGCAGTGACGCAGAAGTCGCCAGCCAGCTGGCCCGGGCCACCGCGCAGGCCGACAAGGCCCTGCCGGACGATACTGTGGGCTATTACCTCGACGTCCAGACCGCCAAACTGCAAACCCTGCAGCATGGCGGCCTGCAGGTGCGCCGTGAAGCCGACCACATCCGCCTGGTCCTGCCCGGCTCCGGCAGTTTTGACACCGGCAGCGCGAGCCTGACCCCCGCGATCCAGACCACCCTGGATGAACTCGCCAGCCTGCTGCGCGAATACGACCTGAGCCTGGTGCTCATCGCCGGACACAGTGACAACCAGGGCGACCCGAATTACAACCTGCAGCTGTCGCGCGAGCGTGCCCGGGCGGTGGGTCGTTACCTCAATCGCCACGGTGTCGACACCCAGCGCCTGGTGGTACGCGGCTTTGGCGACAGCCACCCGGTGGCCGACAACGCCACCGAGGAAGGCCGCACTGCCAATCGACGCATCGAGCTGGAATTGTGGCCACTGGTGGCGACAAATCGCGGACCTGGTGCGTCATAGCAGACACCGCGGCTCCATTTCCCATCGGCATCTTGCCAGCACCGCCCGCGCGGGCCAGCCTTGGGAGACGACCCGACTGGAGAACGACAATGACCCTGGAAACCCTGCTGGCTGAACGCGCCATCTACCGCGCGCTGGTCGCTTTCGCGCGTGCCATGGACGCCCGTGACTGGGGCGCGCTGACGCAACTCACCACCGCCGACATCACGGCAGATCTCGGCGCCGGCAAGCTGGGCGGACGCGAGCAACTGGTGGCCAATATGCGTTCATTCCTGGACGATTGCGGCCCCACCCAGCACCTGTTGGGCAATGTGCTGATCGAGGTGAATGGCGAGACCGCCAGCAGCCGGGCCTATGTCAGCGACCTGCACAAGGGAACAGGCGAATTCGCCGAACTGACCTTCTCGACCCTGGGGGATTATCACGACCAGTGGCGCTGTGAGCAGGGCGAGTGGCGCATGTGCCACCGCAGCAAACTCAATCGGGCCCACATCGGTGACATCCGCGTGCTGGGAGCGGGGCCCTCAGGATGGGATGTCGCTGCCGGCCGCTAGCGGGAACGGTCAGGCCCGGGCTTCGCGCCGGTGAGCCAGCAGGGTCTCGCTGAAGCCAAGCTCTCGCGCCACCGCCAGGATCTCGGCCTCTTCCTCGACCCCGATGGCTCCGTCTGCTTCCGCCACCGCATACATGGCGTCGACAAAGCGCTGGCACTGGGTCTCGGAAAAGCCCTCGCCGTCGGCCGAGGCCGCGAAGCGCGCCCGCACCTGGCTCTGGGCCAGCTCCATGACAAGGTCTACTTCAGACCCGGCCAGGCCCGACTGCTGGTTGAGAATGTCGCGTATCACCCGGGCTTCCACCTCGTCAAAGTGGGCGTCGGCCATCGCTACCCGGGTCAGGGCCGAGGCAAAGGCCGACAGGTAGCGGGCCGCCGCCGGGTCGTGACGATCCAGCAGGCGCAATAACCGGCTGGCGCTGGATGCCACCGCATGGCTGACTGGCTGAATCTCGCCGTCGTCCAGGTGCAGGATACGGTCGGCGGCGTCCAGGATCCGGTTGTCGTGGGTGACCAGCACGACGCTGGTGCCCTCTTCGCGGCACAGGCGCTGGATCAGCTCGATCACATTGCGCCCGGAGTCCTTGTCCAGTGACGCGGTGGGTTCGTCGGCGAGAATCAGCTGCGGCCTGGCGGCCAGCGCCCGGGCGATGCCCACCCGCTGTTTCTGCCCGCCCGACAGGGCCGCCGGCGATTTATCGATATGCTCTTCCAGCCCGACTTCCCCCAGCACCCTGGCCACCCGCTCGCGGGCTTCCTTGCGTGACAGACGGGGCTCCGCCAGCTGCAGGGACATGACCACATTTTCCGCCACGCTCAGGCAGTCGAGCAGGTTGTGCTGCTGGAAAATATACCCCACCTGGCGCCGCACCTCGGTCAGGCGCCGCTGGGGGGCGCCGTGTAGCTGGTGGCCCAGCACCTCCAGCTCGCCGCTCTGACAGGCCCGCAGGGCACCCATCAGGGTAATCAGCGTGGTCTTGCCCGAACCGGAAGGACCGGTGAGGATCACGATCTCCCCCGTCTGGATATCCAGGCTCACCTCGTGCAGTACACGGCGCTGGGAAAGGTCCGAGCGATAACTGTAGGACACGCCCGCTACATGCACCGGATGCTGCGAAGTGGCCATCAGAACAGCTCCGCCGGGTCTGCCGCCCGCAGTTTGCGCAGGGCCAGAAGCCCGGAAAAGGCGCACATGCCGACCGTCAGCGCCAGCACCAGGGCCACCCGTATAGGCGTCATTTCCACCGGCAGATTGGTCGCGGTACTGGCTTGGGTGTAGACCAGCAGGCTGAGCAGCAGGCCCGGCACAAACCCGACCAGGGCCAGCAGCACGGCCTCGTTGAGCACGATGCGCGACAGAAAGCCCTGGGAGTAGCCCATCGCCTTGAGGGTGGCGTACTCCTTGAGGTGGTCCTGCACATCGGAAAACAGGATCTGGTATACAATGATGAGCCCCACTGCCAACCCCATGGCGACGCCCATGCCGAACACGTAGCCAATGGGTGTGCTGTTGCTCCAGTAATCCACCTCGTGCTGGATAAATTCGGCGCGCGTCAGCACACGGACATCACCGGGCAACGCCGAGCGCACCGCCTCCTGTACCACCTTCAGGTCGGCACCCGGCTCGATATTGAGTAGCCCAAGCTCCACCCGCGAAGCCGAGCGGTCGGGAAAGATACGGCGGAAGTTGAGGTCGCTGGTGACAATGCTGCCATCAATACCAAACGAAGTGCCCAGCTCGTACAGGCCCACCACCTCCGCATCACGGTTGTTGATCTCCGTGGTCACCGTGCGACCCGATATCAACTGGTTCGCCACCGGGCCAAACTCCGGGCGCGACAGGCGGTCGAACAGTACCCGGTCGGGCATCCGCAGACGGGCGATCTGGCGCTCATCGCCGGCCAGTGCAAAACCCCGGTCGCTCGGGTCGAAACCCATCACATAGATGTTGCGCGCCTGCAGCGGGTCCTGCGGATTGCGCCACTCGGCGATGCCGATATACACCGGGGTCACCGAGGCGATACCCGCCACTCCCAGGGCCTGGTACACCCGGTTGCGGGGAAACCCCGGCGGATTGACGATGTAGGTCGCCTTCGGGCTGATCAAGGCGATGTCGTAGCCCAGGGCGGTGTGCCAGCGCACGGAACTGTCGTACAGGGCGCGCTGGAAGCCCAGCTGGACGAAAACGAGGATCACTGCGAAGGCTACCCCCAACAGGGCCGCCAGTAGCCGCAGGCGCTGGAAGGTGATCTGCGCCCAGGCGATTTTCAGTGGCGAAATCATCCCGGAGTGATCTCGACTTCGACCTGCAGGTTGGTCAGGGCGCGCACGGTCTCCGGCTCATCGAGCAGGATATCCACCTCGATCACCCGGGCATCGGCCTCGGCCACCGGGTCCATGCCCAGCACAACCATGCGGCCGACCTTGAGGCCAATACGTTCCACGGTACCCGCTACCGGCTCGGCCAGTGCCGGACTGCGGACCGAAGCGCGCTGCCCGGGCTTGACGTTGAGAATGTCCGTTTCGTAGACCTCGGCGACGGCGTACATGCGGCTGGTGTCGCCCAGTTCCAGCACCCCCTCGGGCCCTACCCGCTCGCCCGGGCGGGTATGCACATACAGCACCTGGCCACTGATCGGCGCCCGTACCAGCGCCAGGTCAAGCATGCCCTCGGCCGCGCTAACGGCGGCCTGGGCCGCTTTCACCTCGAGTTCCAGGCCCTCCAGTTTGGAGGCGGCGGAGGCCATCTTGGACGCCAGGGCCTTTTCCCGGGCCAACTGGCTGCGGGCGTTTTCCAACTCCGCCTGCAGGCGCCGCAGGTCTGCCTGGCGCACCGGGTACTCGTTGAGCACGGCGAGCACCTGGCCGGCCTCGACGCTATCACCCTCGTCGACCCGCAGCTCCATCAGTACCGAACTCAGGCCGGACGGCCCCGCCAGCCGGATCAGGCCGCCGGCGGGCTCTATCCGCCCCAGGCTGCTGATCAGGCGTTGCTGGGCCAGTGCTGCGCCAGCGAAGACCAGCAGGCACAATGCAACGAGCAGTCTCTTTGTCATCCGCTGTTATCCTTATTATTGTGATTGCCTGAATAGTACCCACAATCCTGCGAGACGCAAATCACCTGCTGACAGGAAAGGGCATTACAGCTGGCGCTATGACAGGCGCCGAAAATTGAACCAGGCGAGGCAACACCACCCTCACGGGGCGATGCCAGCCCCGCGGCACTTGTGGCCCCCCCGGTCGCACACTATGTTCAGGCTTGCTGAATCATAGATCGAATTGGGGAGTTGACCATGTCCGAGGCATTAATGCGGCGTTACTACCAGACCTACAACGGCGAGGACCCGGAAAAGCTCTCCGCGTTCTATCACCCCGACGTCGAGTTGCATTCCGCCCAGGGAGTAATGCAAGGGCGAGATGCGGTGCTGGAGACTTACCGATACCTGGTGACAGTATTCGAAGACAGGATGGAGCCCACCCGGATCGTCATAGAGGGTGACACGGCGACGGTGGATATCACGGACAAACTGACAGCACGCGACCAGGTCGACGACTTTATGGGTGCCTCACTGTCTGCCGGCGAGACGCTGACCCTGGAACTGACCGGCACCTACGAGATAGACGACGGCCGGTTCCGGCGCATCACGATAGCCATGCGGGACGGCGGGACGGCCTGATCGCGCCGCAATCAGCCAAGTAGTTCTGGCGGAAGCTGGTCCGCCAGGGCGTCAACGTCCCAGTACACCTTGAGACTTTGCAATTGGCCTGCCTCGTTGACCTCGTAGGTTGCGATCATCTCGATAAAGGTTTTCAGGCCTTCGATATTGTTCGCAGCCGTCATGGCCACGGCCACGACATCCTCGCCACAGGGATAGCGCTTGTGGGGAATGATGGTGAGGTTTCCGGGACCGATCATCATGTCCCAAAATTCGGAGATGCGCGCCTTGCCGCGAAAACCGGCCCCCTCCGGATCGTGCGGCGAGCGCCCCACCGGGTCGTGCACCACCGCATCGTCTGCGAACAGAGCCAGCCAGTCTTCCTTGTTCCCCGCCATGGCATTGGCGATGGATGCCTTGTGCGCGCGAATAGCGCGAGTGTCTTTCTCTGACATCAGCGTATCTCCTGTCCTCTCATCCCCCAGTACGGGCAGCGCCTGGGGAGTTCATCATCCGGAAAAGTGTGGGCATTCGTTACACACAATCATAGTCCCTTCCCCCTGCCGAAGGGGACGTAGTGACGCGAAAAGAGAGGGTTTCCGGGCGCTGGCCTTAATAGTCAAACCCGGAGGGTCAGCGAGGGATTTCAGCTGTAAAGCATATCCGTCACGATCATCTTGAGTCGCTTGATGTGCGGACGGGGGTCAAAGCTTTCGGGCTCCAGCGCCATCTCGATGAGGATACCGGTCAACATGCAATGCACCAGGTAAATCACTTCCTGAAAGATGCGATCACTGGCGGCGCTGTCATGAAAAATGCGTCGGGCAAGGTCGAGGTGGGCCTTGCGGCTGCGGCTGATGGACAGGTCGTTGCCCGCCTTGCCATGCCCCCGGGTTGCCAGCAGGATTTCCATGGTCGCCATGTACTCCTCGCCCTGGTAGTGATACCAGGCGGCATCCACGTACTTGGCCACCCGCCGCTCCGCACTGCCGGTGGTGAAACGGTTGGCACTGAGGGTCTCGTGAAACTTGAGGTGGGAGCGTTGTAATACTTCCTCGAGGATTTCTTCCTTGCCGCCGAAGTGGTGCTGTACGGCCCCCCAGGTTACCCCGGCGCGTTTGGCGATCTGGCTGGAGCTGGCCGCGGCGTAACCCTTTTCCTTGATCAGGCCGATGACGGCATTAATAATCCTGTCTTGCGTGGCTTTGCTTTTGGCCGCCTGCCGCCCCATTGCATCGATATCTGCCTGATCAAGATCCAGTGCCACGCACGCCTCCAGAGAAACATTGGTTTAACAACGCTGCCATTCTACCAGTGTTTACGCGGATTCGGCACAGGTATTCGCACGCGCCAGGCGGTAAATACGAGGGTTTGGGCCTCAGCTGCCAATGTGGTCCAGGCGCCCACCGTACAGCAGCGGGGTCGAGACCTGCTCGCAGACCAGCGTGACAATAACGCGCTCGGCATCGGGTTCGTCCAGGTCAAAATCCCGGCCCATGTTCTTGCGGAAGATTTTCTGGTTCAGGGCCCCCTCGGGGTCGTCCTCCAATTCCGCGTGCCCCCGGAGCTCGATGTATCGAGTTGGGGCGCCGGGGTCCATTACACAGACTGACAGGCGCGGGTCGGCCAGCATGTTGCGGTACTTCACGCGGCTTTTCAGCGTACTGAAGCGAAAAGTTTCGTCGTCCCAGTCGAACCCCACTGGGTTGGTGGAAATCAGCTGGTCCTTGTGGCGGACAGTACTGACGTAGGCAAATACGGCAGTCTCCAGTATGTGGCGATGACTTTCAGGAACGGTGGCAGTCGCGGGCATGGGCGCTTCTCTCCTTCTGATTATCGGGACCCCCGGATAATTTATCCTCCCACAAGCCCCGCGCCAGCGCACCGATGACTGCCTGCCACCAGCTCAACTATGTTAACGCACCACAGGTTTCTTTCTGCTCACTGAGCGGGACAGGCCAGTGCGGGGCCGGAATGCACTGCGACAACCCCGGGTAGCGGGACATGCTACACCGCCCCGCTACCACTGGGATGCTGACTCAGCCCTTGGGCGGCCCACCGTGAAAGCCCGGCCAGCGGGAGCCGGAGATGGTGTCGGCGAAGGGCATAAAGCCCTCGGGATCCAGCTTGCCCGCGAGCGTGATTTCCCGGTCCAGGAAAATTGGCCACCACAAATGGGCTGACACCTGCTCCCTCATCGGCAGACGACTGGCCAACGGATCCCAGGGGCTGTCGCGAAGGACCAGTTCCCCCTGCACATCTTCCTTCCAGGCCGTGCCGTACTTGCTGCGTACATGCACCACATGGGGGGGGAAGTCATAGCCCTGCGCAGGGTCGGGCATGACGCCGGCGGCACGGGAGACCTTGATCCACCATTCGTGCTGCTCCCACTCGCCCTGGGGGATATTCTCGCCCTGGGACACCCCCTTGAACTCGACAAAGGTATAGCCCTGGTGGGTACAGCGCGCCGTCACCTGTGGCCCGAGACGAAAGTATTCGGTAGTACAGGGATATTTGGGCTGACCGTTAGTCTCCTGACTGATGAAGATGGCCGACTCCTGGTCGATGCCATACCCCAGTGTGTACTCCCCCTCAATACCGTCGTAGTCCGCGTTGACCGTAGTTACAATCCCGAACTCCGGCACATCCGGCACCGGGAAGTTGTAGATGGTGAGGTTGACGTGGGGATCCTTGCCCGGCGTAATTCCTGGCGGCAGCAGTGCGGCAATCTTGTCCGGGTCGGTGCGGTAGGTGATCTTCAGCATCGGCCAGTTGACGATGTCGCCGGGGCTGCCCAGGGGGCTAGTGGGTTGGTCGCTCATAGTGTTCCTCTTTTTTATGCTCTTTTGGCTGAAAAAAATGTCAGTGCGCCAGCGGCAGGCACGAAGACCTGGCCGGCTATCCTCCTACCTGTTCCGGAACAGGCGTCTTCCGCTCCAGAATCATGTCGCAGCGCGCCCGAACCTTCGCATCTGTCTCCGGTGTCGTTTTCAGCAACCAGAACGCATCCTGCTCCAGCCCCTCGATCGCCATCGCCGCTACCTCGTCCGGGTGCGTGGTCTTTAGCTCAATGCCGAACTCTGCCGCCATCTTCTTCATGTCATCCACCGAACTGATACCCGAAGCATTGCCTGCTGTTTCCTTCTGCAAGGCTTGCGGCCGCACCCGCCCCGAATTGAACAGACCGGTATCCACAATGTGCGGCCCGGGGAACAGGGCGCTGACTTTCACCGGCAGGTTGCCCGCCTGTACCTGGTAGTGCAGATTTTCCGTGATGGTATGCACGGCCGCTTTGGTCGCGGTGTAGATCGGCTGATCCGGGTAGACCAGCAGCGCACCGTTGCCGGACCCGGTGACCACGAAGTGGGTCGTTTCACTCTGAGTCACCAGCCGCGGCATGAAGGCCCGGATCGCGTTGATCACACCCCACAGGTTCACGTTCAGGCACCACTGCCAGTCCTTCTCGGAGTAATCCCACATGGCGCCGGATTCGCCGGCACCAATGCCCGCGTTGGCGAAGACCAGCTGGATACCACCAAAGCGTTCCTCGGCGGCGTCGGCCAGCGCTTCGTTACTCGCCAATTGGGTGACATCACAGTGGGCGACCAGCGCCTCAATGCCCTCGGCCTCGAGATCGTCACCTACCTGCTCCATCGCGGCGGCATCCACATCGCCCACCACGATCTTTGCGCCGCGCCGCCCCAGGGCGAAAGCCAGTGAACGGCCCACTCCGCTGGCGCCGCCAGTGATAACTGCTACCTTGCCGCTAAAATCCTTCATCAATCGATCTCCCTCACATCCACATAAAACTGTCTCACCCATTTGCGATACTGCACCAGGGGACCATCGCCACGGCAAAATACCGGCTTGCGCTTGTGCACCTTGTTGGACCAGATCGGGTAGTCCTGGCTGAGCCCCTCGATGATCCCGTTCATCACGTCGTCACCCGCCAGGTCTTCAATCTCCCGCCTCACCGACAACTGCCAGCGCAATAGCGTGGTGTTACGGTCAATCGGCAGCGCGCTGTTATAGACGACCATTTCCGCCCCGGGACCATAGGTGGTTCTAACGATGGCCAGCCCGGGCTGGAATACTGTGGAGTGCAGGTGACTGGGGTTGGCCGCCTGCTCCATATCTGCGTGCAGGTGCATCGTGCGGCCGTCCCCATCGATCGTCACCTCTGAAGCGGGAACGCCGGGCTGGCGGTGAACGTACTGGAAATGCACCGGATCACAGGAGTTTTCGGCGATATCCTGGATGTGGATAGGAATCTCGAACTGCGAATGCCGGGGCGCAGTCCATTGCTCATTTTCAAGTTCCGGTACGTGCGGTATTTCCCACAGCGGATCCTTGCCCTCAGGATGAAACCAGATATAGATCTCGTTGTTTTTTTCCGCGGTGGGCCACATCCTGATGCGGGCCCGCTCGGGAATTTCCTCGCAGTAGGGAATCTCCACGCACTGGCCGCTGGTGTCAAAGCGCCAGCCATGGAAAGGGCAGCGCAGGGACTCGCCCACGACCCGCCCTTCTACCCCGAGATGTGCACCGAGGTGGGGGCAGAATGCATCCTGGATAACCGGGACACCACTGCGGGTTCGGTACAGGGCGAGCTCACGATCGAAAGCGTGCACGCGCTGGACTTCGCCCACCTGGAGTTCCTGGCTTCTCGCCACAGAGAACCAACCCATGGGAAAGTCCGGCGTGGTATTGGTTTTCGATTCACAGGCTTCGATAATCTGGGTCATCATTGATCTCCTGTCGATGCTGGTTCAGGCGAAAATTGAAGTGTCGGGACCAATTTCATTGGCCACTTCCTGCAACCTGGCACGATCCAGCCCATACCATTCAACGGCGTTTTCCCCCAGGATCTTGCGGCCGTCGTCTTCCGGAAAGCCGCTGAAGGTCTCCTTGAAGTAATCCGGGGTCTGCGGCCAGGTGCCTTCGGGGTGCGGGTAGTCACTACCCCACATCAGCTTGGTGTCACCGAGTTGAGTGCGAAGATCGAGGTCACGGCGTGGTACACACGACGCGCCTATCGCCACGTTGCGCGCAAAGTATTCACTCGGTGACAGGGAGAGATGACTGCGGAAATCACCCAGCTTGGCCGAGTAATGGACCTCGCTGTAGTTGTGGTCCATCAGGCGCAGCCAGGGCGGTAGCATATACAGGGTGCCGCCCTCGGTAATCACGACTTTAAGCTTCGGATAGCGCTCGAACACGCCACCCCAGATCATGAAGGTCAGGGGGCGGTACAACCACCAGGTCACCTCGGAGGTAAATACGCCCATCGCCCCCGGCAGTTCATCGCTGCGATCTTCAGCGGGAAAATTCTTGCCGAAATATTCCGTGTTAGGGGCCGGGCCGGAATGCAAATGGATCACGACACCGAGGTCCTCGCAAACCTCCCAGAACGGGTCATACTTACGGTCGTGGTAAGGCGCATAGTCCTCCCACAGGGTCGGAATCATCACCGAGGTAAGGCCGTTGTCCACACACCAGCGCACCGCTTCAACGGCCTGCTGCACGTCGAATAGCAGAGGTATCGACGCAACGCCCACATGGCGCGCAGGATCATTGGCGCAGAACTCCGCCAGCCAGCGGTTGTGGGCCATGGCACCCGCCCACTGCAACTCGGGAACCGCGTCTCGCGGGGACAGGCCGAGCCCCGCTCCGAAGGGCGGGGTATTCATTTCGGTGATGCCATCGGGGAAAATGATTTCCGCAGCAATGCCATCTCCCGCCAGCATACGCAGCCGCTCCTGGTAGTCCCAGGCACCGGTCAGTTGCTGCTGAATGGGGGCACGCCAGGCGTCGTTGATTTCCTTGATCAGGAAGCTCTCCTCGGCTTTCTGCATCATTTCCACCTGGGCGGGCACCGCCACGTCCAGCAGGTCCTGGTACCTGGATTCGACATAGGGCTTGTAATCGGAGATATGGAGCCCTGCGTGGCAGTCGGACGACACCACGATGAGACGATCGGACATAACAGCAACACTCTCTTTATAGTCGTAGTAGTAATTCAGGCAGTTAAGCTATCCATACTGCTCAACCGCGCATAATTGCACAGTTGTATACAATGTAGTTTAATCAACTGGAGAACACAACAACATTGCAAAAAATTCATATTACATTGCAGTAGGTATGCAATGTAACAAACCGACTTTCGGATAGCGTGCTATGAATACACAGACTCCCCCGGTTGATCGTCATGAGAGGCGGAAGCTCGAAACCCGCTCCCGTATCGAAAATGCCGCGTACTTGCTCTTCAGTGAGAATGGCATCGAGGCGACCAGTATTGAAATGATCTGCGAAGCAGCCGATGTCGCCCGCCGCACCTTCTACAGCCACTTCCCTAACAAACAGGCGGTGATCGGAGAGCTTGGCATTTCCCGCCTGTACAGCCAGGCGGAACCCATGCTGGCCATGCTCATGGAGGGGCATGCCACGACACGACAGCAGCTCGATGGAATGATTGAATATATCGAGACACGCTTTGCGGCCTACCAGGAGGTCGACCGCCAGCTGATGATTTCGGCACCCGCGCGGTTTACCAGCGACCCGCAACAGCAGGGGAAGATCAGCAGCGACGCAATCGGCGCATTCGCACGAATGATCGCAGCGGGTCAGGAAAAGGGGGACGCCCGAACGGAATGCTCACCTGAAATCCTGGCCACCATGATCGTTGGCACCCTGACCACAATGACGACCAACTGGGCCATCGACCCCACCTACCCTATCTTTTCCAAGCTGGAGGAGGCCCGGCTGTTGTTTCAGCTCATTGTTTGCGTCGACTCACCTGAACCGGAATGAAGGTTGCAACGTCACAACAACGCCTGCCACGGCTTCAGGTGGCAGTCTCAGCTTGCTCCTCACAGACAAAGGCTTCCAACTACTCCCGGCTACCGTGAGATGATCTAGTCCAGTTTCTCTTTTAGAAACGACCGATCAAAGGTTTCGGGAAACTAATCTGCGAGGCAGGCTCTATCGCAGGCGAAGGCTCCCAGAAAACCGATGCCATCACCAAGTTGGGAACACCCCCGTGCTGAGGCTGGATTTCTGAACTCGACCGAACACTCTCTACAAGAGTCGCAGTTTAGAATAACTGGTACGACAGATTCGCTCCGCTACACCGCTGTATCCATAAAAATCCAATCGGAGAACTTCATGGGCAAGATTCGGGTCATTCAATACGCCTCAGGCACCACGGGTAAAATCGCCATTCGCGCTATGGCTAATCACCCTGAACTGGAACTGGTAGGTATGCTGGTACACAGCGCAGAGAAGGTGGGTTTGGACGCAGGAGAATTGGCGGGTATAGGCAACCTCGGAGTGACCGCAACCGACTCCCTTGAGGAAATCCTGGCCATTGAAGCCGACGCGGTATCCTTCATGGGCTTGTGGCCAGACCTGGACCTGGTCTGCCCAATGCTTGAATCCGGAAAACACGTAGTACTGACGCCAGGGCTTCTTTATCCAAAGTATCTCGGCGACGAGGTGGTGGAACGCCTTGAGGCAGCCTGCAAAAAGGGAAACACCTGTGTTTTCGGTGGCGGCATCAGCCCCGGATTCGTCCAGTGTGTTGCCCCTATCGCCATGAGTAATCTTGCACTGGGGATAAACAAAATCACGGTAGAAGAATTTGTCGACTTCCATGATGTGGGTGAATCGCCGGAACTGATTCGCGACATGCTGGGTATAGGCCGCACTCTCGAGGATGTTAAGGCCAACAAGCATCCATGGTTCGACGAGATGATGCCCGACTTTTTCAACCAGACCGTGGCTCTGACCGCCGATGCTCTGAAACTCGAACTGGATGAAATCCGCGCCGATATCGAGCATTTCGTATCACCCGGCGGTGGTCGCATTGATTCGGTGGAGATCCCACCGGGCACCGTGGGCGGAGTACGCTCTACCTTCACCGGCGTGGTAGACGGGCAGGACAGGCTCATTGTTCGCCTCAACTGGTGGTGTACCTACGACCTCGGCGATGGCTGGTTTTCAGCAGACGATATCAGTAACTCAACCCAGTGGCGGATTACGGTGGATGGGGAACCTTCAATGCGTCTGACTTTTGAACAAGCCGACCATTTCAACGATCCCACAGGCAACCCACGCAAGTCCACTGAGCACTCATTTATCATCACAGCGATGAACGTACTTCACGCCATTCCCTATCTCTGCCAGGAAAAATCCCCGGGCATCAAGCATTACGGCAACCTGCCGCTCATGGCAGGGCGTTATACGATACGTTGACCGCGTAGCCTTCTGGCGCCTGAAACCTGGGCAGGAAGATTCCTGCCCACTGCTCAGTAGGGGAGCGACGCAGTCGCGGAGTTATCTACCGGAAGCGCAACTCCATTGATGTGGCAGGCGTCATCCGACCCGAGGAACAGAATGCTCCTTGCGATATCCTCAGGCTGGCACATCCAGCGTCCATGGGTTTCCCGAAACTCCGCTGTAAGTTGCATTCGGGTTTCAGCGTCCAGGCCCTGACGAAACATGGGGGGATCAATAGCCCCGGGATGTACGCTATTGCAGCGCACTGAGTTACCGGCGTCGGCACAGTGAACCGCGATACTCTGGGTGAGCGACATGACGGCAGCTTTGCTGGCTGCGTAGGCTGGAGTGAGCGGGCTTCCCCGCATGGCCGCTATCGACGACACATTGATGATGGCGCCCCCACCTGATTGTTCGAGCAAAGGGAGCGCGTGTTTCGCCGACAGAAAAACGCTCTCTGCATTCACCTGATGGGTGATTCGCCAGTTTTCAACGGTATCATCTGGAAGCGATACGGTGTTGCAGATTGCAGCGATATTCGTCACCAGATCCAGCTGACCGTAGTCCCTGGAGACCTGCTCAATCAGCGCCACCCAGGCGGCTTCCTCCGCTACATTGTGACACACGAAACGCCCACCCTTTTCTTCAACCTCGGGAATCGGGGGGACTTCACGCAGATCGGTATAGATAACGCGGGCGCCCTCACCTGCCAGCATTCGAGCCGTTGCGCCGCCGACGAAGCCACCTGCACCTGTGACCAGGGCAACTTTACCTTCAAACCGAGAATCCATATCTCACCTTTACTGTTTTGAAATAGCCGAGCTTGTATCCGCGGCTAATAGCGCATTGAGCCGGCCGGAATGTAGATAAGGCAGTAAGTCAAACGTTGTACATATCACCACTGGCTCTCACCGTAATGTCGCCAATCGATACACCGAGCGGCTGGTTGATGGCGTACACAACCTGGTCTGCCAGCAACTCGGGGGCGAGGATGAAGTACTCGATATTGTCCACCGAGCTCCAGCTGTCGGGTGCGCTGCCATCGAAAAGTTTGCCGAAGCGCTCGCCGACCTCTACAGCGTTATCGCCGAGAATCCCGCCACCTGCATCAAAATTAACGATGCCGCCGCTGATACCCGTGGTCGGAATACCTGTGGGGCGAACGGTGGTGACCTTGATCCGCCCCTGAGCTTCCTGGCGCAGTGACTCCGACAGGAAGTTCACCGCCGCCTTGGTCGCGCCGTAAACTGCGGCGCCCTTGACCGGATAATTACCGTAAATGGACGACATGTTGATGATATGTCCACTACCCTGCTTGATCATCTGGTCGTAGACGGCAGAAATCCCGTGCAGAACTCCCTTGAAGTTGATATCGATACAGCGGTCCCAGGCCGTTGACGCCGTTTCATGGTCGGCATAAAAAGCCAGGGGCATGACGCCGGCGTTGTTGACCAGTACGTCAACGGCCCCATACTTTTCCACTGCAGTATCAATCAAAGCCTTCATCTCTGAGGTGCTGGTTACATCGGCCCGGACCGCCAGGGCCTCGCCGCCCGCCTCATTGATGCCGCTACAAGCGATCTCCAGTTGCGCTTCATTGACATCGGAGAGCACTACTCGCGCGCCCAGCGCGGCCACTTTCTCCGCTACCAGTTTGCCGAATCCACCGGCTGCGCCAGTGACAAGAACTACCTTGCCTTCTATATAACTCACAAATACCTCCCCAAATCTCGATCTGACAGGACTAGCAACCCGACAGTTCCCATCCGTGCTGACGCGTTACCCCCGCCAGTATCCCAGTACGATTGTTGCCGACACTACGTTTAGCCGTCGTGACGCTCAAATACTGGCCGGACAAGTTCCCGCGCTTGAAGAGCCATCGCCATGTTCAACCCTGCCAGTTCACCGCACTCAACGGCCACCTGGAGATCCTTTTCACCGATACCGGCCTGACTTGCCATGTAGGCATCAAATTCCGGGTTATCCCCCGGTTTGACAGCCTGCTGCCCGGTCAACAGGGCCTCCATCGATGGCGTCATATTGCCGTTTGCCTTCATCACCGCATTCAGCGAGGCGAACGGAACACCGAAGTGGCTCGCGAGTTTTACTGCCTGGCTACCCACCATAAACTGCACCCAGGTGACCAGGTTATTGGAGATTTTCGTGGCCATTCCCGCACCGATGGGTCCGACATTCAGGATATCAGTGGAGAAGGTCTCAAGAACGGGCCTCACCTTCTCGGTCAGCGCCGGGTCGCCACCGGTCATGGTGAACACAAAACGACCTTCTTCATCCTCCCGGGTCCGTGACACTGGAGCGTCCATGAATTGAATTCCCTTGGACGCCAATCGCTCAGAGATATCTTTCACTGTATCCAGCCGGATCGTGCTGTGAACTATGACGATACTGCCTTGCGGGAGGTGTTCGGCAGCACCGGTGCTACCAAACAGCGTATCCAGCACCTGCTGGTCGTCGCGAACGCAAATTTCCAGTACGTCGGCACCTTTGGCCGCATCTCCCGGGGAGGAAGCCAGCCGTGCTATTCCGGAAAATTTTTCCATCGCCTCCGCAAAGACATCAAACACCGTCAGGTTAAAATTGTTTTTGGCGATTTGCGTTGCCTGCTGACCGCCCATATTTCCCAATCCGATATACGTCACGTTCATTTTTATTACTCCTGTGCCAGATAGTTTTCTGACTAAGTTGCATTATTGATTGTTGAGTGTATCTGCCGCTAAAACCATTCACACATGTTCTGTTGAGCAATTTCCATGAGTCTCGATACTAGCCGGGCAGCGTGCATCATACGTTTCCAGCAATAAATCGCTCTCTCACTTTTAGCTTGTGAAGCTTTTCACTGGCGTTACGGGGTAGCGGGTCCCGCGAAAATACGATATGCCGAGGTACCTTGTAGCCCGCCAGATGTAACCCCAGGAACTCGCGCAGTTCTACCTCGGCATGCTGGAGAGCCTCCTGGCAGTAGCAAACCATTACCAGCTCCTCGCCCATTGCGACATCATCAACACCGAATACCACCACTTCTTTCACCGCAGGGTGCTGGTACGCGACACTCTCGATCTCACCGGGGAAAATGTTTTCGCCACCACGAATAACAATTTCCTTGATGCGGCCGGTCACGTGGAGGAATCCATCCTCGTCGAGATAGCCGATATCACCCGACTTCAACCAACCATCCCCCGTCATTACATCGGCTGTCGCCTCGGGGCTTCGCCAGTAACCGGTGGTGCAGGTAATGCCTCGCATCTGGATTTCACCCGGCTGACCGGGGGGCAGGACGTCGCCTCCAGTTGAAGCGAAGCGCATTTCCATGATCGGCGATAGGATGCCGGCACTGTCAGGTTTGAGATCATACACACAGCCACTCATGGTCGTCGCCACGGCCAGCGTTTCGGTCATGGCATAACCGGTAGACCGGTTGGGCTCTCCCAGGCGTGTGCGAATCAACTCTGGCAGTCCGCTTGGTGTGGCCGCGCCTGCAGAGGCGACCCGGATCAACGACGAGGTGTCGTAACTATTGAAATCCGGGCTGGACAGTAAATCCATGAGGATAGCGGGAACGCTGGATATATTGGTAATGCGCTCATCATGGATCAATTGCAGTGCCGCATCGCGATTCCACTTGCGCATCATCACGACCTTATGGCCCAGTGATGCTGGAACCAGGAAGCCGCTATTGAGCCCCGTCGCATGAAACAACGGCACTGTAAGCAACGGCGTTTCCCGGGTTGCTCCCCCCTGGAATTCCCGCTGCCCTTCCAACTGCATGGTCAGGAAACCCAGGAACATCATATTCATGTGTACCTGGCAGACAGCCGCGTGATGATGCACGACTCCTTTGGGAAAGCCGGTACTGCCCGAGGTATAAAGTACAAGGCACGCACTTTCGGTATCTGGCGACGCGACCTCATAAGCGTGCCCGGGCCAGGTATCAAGGATCTCTGTAAGAAAGTGCACGCTCTCAGCTGGCATGCAATCTACAGACTCTGCAATGACAACGTGGGTATCAAGGTCTGGAAGGCGATTTGACACCAGATCGAATCGGGCGCGATCCAGTACAACCACGCTGGCACCGCTGTCGTGGATGGCAAAGCTGAGTTCGTCCGCTTTTCCCCAACTGTTGATGGGCACCACAATGGCCCCCACGAGTATTGCCCCTGCAAAGGCGATAAGCCACTCCGGCCGGTTACTCATCGCAAGCGCCACCCGATCACCAGGTTGTATTTCGCGAGCCCTTTGAAGCCAGGCGGCGAATGCGTCCGCAGCCTTGAAAAAATCGGCATAGGTTAACCGGTTCGCCTCATAGACGAGGAACTCAGCATCACCGTGGTTGCGAGCGGACTGCAGGATGTCAAGCATCGTCTCAGCCGCATTGATAAAAGCCAGTCGCTCACCAAAGGAATAGCTTCGTCGTGTCACTTCGAAGAACTCGCCTTGCCGGGTCAGGTTCCTGATCTCTTCGTGGACACGCGCCGCAGTGACAGGTTGAAAATCGGTCATTTGCCTCTCCGCAAACATCTACTCGCCCTTCTGAAAACGGTGGTCATGGCAGGATTGGCGGCAGTTCTTTCTGCAGCTCCAGTTTGGCCCTGGTGGCCTCACCGGTCAGGGCAAAGCCCAACAGGGCGCCACCGGCGTCGCGGTATTCTGCCCGGACGTTATTGCCGTCGGCTGCTACTTTCCACTCACCGGCAGCGCCGGCGGCCGGTGGTGCGACGACCACCGGACAGGCCGGCGTCTTGATGGTCACCGGCATGGCCGGGTACACCACCTCGGTGGGCTGGCCGGCGAGGGTTTTACCCAGCGCTTTGACGGCCGCCATCAGGGGGGCGACGTAGACCAGGACCTGTCCCTCGACCTCAGCGCAGTCACCCAGAGCGTATACATTGGCTGCACTGGTCTCGAGCAGGCGATTGGTTACGACGCCACGGTTGGTGGCGATCCCCGAGGCCTTGGCCAGGTCGATACGCGGGCGTACACCGACTGCCGAAACCACCAGGTCCGCACTGAGAGTGCTGCCATTATTGAGGATAACCGACACACCCTGCTCCGCCTTGTTGACTTCCGTGACCAGCGGCCCGAAATGGAATTTTGCCCCCTTCGCCTCCAGAGCCGCCTGCACTGCCTTGCCAGCGGTTTCCGGCAGCAAAGTGGGCAGGCAGTAGGCCAGCGGGTCAACCGCTTCCACCTCAAAGCCGCCATTGAGCAGGTCGTTGGTGAACTCGCACCCGATCAGGCCACCGCCGATAATGCAGACCTTCTTCACGTTGTTCTTGGCCACGGCGGTACGGAAGTCGTCGTAGTCCAACAGATCGTTGACCGAATACACCAGGTCCAGGCCGTCGCCGCCGATGGGCGGTTGAATGACCTGGGCGCCGAGCGCCAGCACCAGCTTGCCGTAATGGATTTCGGTCTGCTCATCGCCGACCTTGATCACCTGCCGTGCGGTATCGATTTCACTGACGTGGGTACGAGTCCAGACGCTGGCCTTGAGTTGCTGCCCCATGGTCCCCGCGTCCTGCTGGGCCAGGTCATCGGCACTGGTATCCCGGGTGAAACCTGTGGACAGCATGGGCTTGGAATAGGCGCGCCCGTCGTCCGAAGTCAGCAAAATCAGGGGAGTCTCGTCATCCTGCTTGCGGAACTCGCGCGCCAGGTTGTAGCCGGCCAACCCCGTGCCGATGATGACCACCGGCGCATGTTCGCGATCAGCCACGGGCTCCTCGTGGTGGGGAAGATCATCGAGAGGCGCTTCCTCCAGCAGTTCGAAGTCCTCTTTGCCCACGCCACAGTCGGGGCAGAGCCAGTCTTCGGGCACATCCTCCCACCTGGTTCCCGGCGCAATGCCGTCGTCTGGCCAGCCTTCCTTCTCATCGTAGATCAGGCCGCAAACAATACATTCCCACTTACTCATAATTCCATCTCTCGGTACATCATTCGGATATCACTGGACAATCAGTCCAGTTGCGGGAGGACTTCCCATCCCTGCTCTCTCCAGAAGCGGCAAGCCCTCTCCCTGAGCCCGGTTTCAAGACGAGGCTCTGCTGAGAAGGCCAGGTGGTACTCCGCCTGATCGCCAGCGTAAGGCTTCCACTCGACCAGTCCATCGCCATTGGGGTCAGCGCCATGAACAAAGTTCGCCACGTAACGACGAAACAGCCTTGCGGCCTCCTGCTGCTCGGCATTGAAGTCCGGTACACTGCCATCAAAACTCCCCCCGAACAGCAGTTCCGTGTCAAAGCCGTGGTAGGCACCCATCTCAAGGTTCGGGCTGGTTTTGGTACCCGGTACCTGCTGTTCATACATCCAGGTTGGCACAATCCGGGAAAGCGTCATGGCCAGTTCACTGTGCGGACAGGTATAGTGCGCCTCGGTCGCCACATCGGAGAATCGCTCGATGGGTGATAGCCCGGAACCTTCCAGGGGATAGGCAACGGCGGCACTTTCGGCAATCGCTTTCGAGCCGAGTAGGCCCTCAAGCGCTGACAAATAATCCTCACTGCCCATTTGTCCCGCGCCGATCTGGAACAACAAGTCGCCATAAACCCGGCGGCCCTCATGTCGGGCTACACCGATCATCACAGGCACTCGGTGGAAGGCGCCGTTGCTGAACGCATCCGGAAATGAGCGGGGAAAGACCTGCCCGTCAACAATATTTCCGCTGCGCCCGCCCAACATGGGCATGGCCGAGAAGAAACTGATGGCTGGAGGCTTATGGGGGTTGTATACGGAAGGGAAGCGAAAAAAGGATTCGGCAGGCTGTTGCCGCATACACTCGATGGGCTGCGGTCTCTCCGCACAACCCATCTGGTTTACCAATTGCTGCCCACGGCGTTCCCCAATTTGCCAGGAGTCAGTGGGAAACCAGCAGGAGCCACCGCTCTGGATGATCGCACCGTGGAACAGGCCTTCAGCCTGTGGGCTTGCCATCAGGCCACAGACCATTGTCCCGCCGCCGGACATGCCGCCTATCGTGACCCGCTGGGGGGCACCGCCGAAGGCTGCGATTTCCCGCTGGACCCACTGTAGCGCAGCAATTGCATCGAGGTAGCCGTAGTTACCGGAAGAAAACCTGCCGGATTCTGCCGCATTCAACGCGGGGTGAGCAAAAAAGGCAAGGTGGTCCAGACGATACTGAATCATCACCACCACCGTACCGGTTTCGCGTACAAAGTCCTCCACGGGCCGGCGACCATCGCCGTTCCTTCGCCCACCACCGTGAATCCAGACGAGTACCGGGGCACCTTCGCTCAGGTCGCTGTCAGGCGTATAGACATTGAGGTATAAACAGTCTTCCGTTCCGTAAGTTTTTGCAACGCCAGCTTCATAGCGCGTCTGGGTACACACCGGGGGAAAGCTATCGGCAGCAAACTCTCCCTGCCAGCCCGCCGCTGGCTGAGGAGCTGAGAAGCGCAGCTCACCAACCGGAGGTGCCGCGAATGGAATGCCCTTGAAGGCAACGACTCCCTCGCTTTTCACGCCACGAACCTGGCCTGAACCCATACTCACTACTGCCGGTTCTGCAGAGACAGCACTGACCGTTGCCGCATTTGCCAGAAGCAGGATTACGCTCAAGACGAGCACGCAGCGGTAGATGGACAGGGAATAGGCGGATGGCTCCGGAAACATCAAGACTCCTTAAAGATTGATAAATTTAGCCTGGGGCATAATACATACCACTAGATATGTTTTAACCGGGTAAATTGCAAATTAGCTCAATGTAATCTGGTTGGTATCGACTGTTTAACCGGCCCAGCAGTCCAGCACCACCTTACCCGCGATGGCCCCGACATCGATCTCCCGGTGCACTGCCGCCGCATCCTCCAGCGGTCTGCGCTGGGCGACTACAGGCGACAGTCGACCTGCGGCTAACATTGAAAACAGCGTTTCAACATCGGCCTTGAACTCCTCCGGGTGCTTCTGGCGCCGCGTGTGAATGTTATAGAAGCTGGTCTTGCGACCATCGGGCAGAATGCGCCACAGCACGAGCAACTTGGCGAAGCCCCACAGCAGTGCGGGCACCCGCTCCTCGCCGGTAGTCACCTGCAGGGCACCAAAGGCGACGAGTTTTCCGCCAAACGCCAGGCAGCGATACGACCGGGACCAATTCTTGCCGCCGATGGTATCGAACACCGCGTCAACGCCCCGCCCGTCAGTTTTACGCATCAGCACATCGACAAAGTCTTCATTGCGGTAGTCGATGGGTTCTGCGCCCAATTCCGTCAACAGCGGGTGTTTGGCAGAGGAGGCTGTACCGTAGACCTTAAGGCCCATTTCACTGCCCAGTTCCAGCAGCGCGGTGCCCACCGCGCCGCCCGCAGCGTGTACCAGAATACTGTCACCGGGCTTCAGTGTGCATTCCCGGGTGAGCATCTGGTAGGCCGTGGTATAGGAAAGAATCATGCACACAGCGGCCGCGGGATCGAGACCCGCTGGCGCCTTCACCAGGCGATCTGCCGCCACACAGAGGTACTGGGTATATCCACCGATAACACTCATGTCGGCCACCGGATCACCCGGCACAAACCCGGAGACACCCTCCCCGATCGCATCGACTACCCCGAACCAGTCGTAGCCCAGGACGAAGGGAGGCTTGTCCTTGACATCCACATATTGCCCCTGGCGGATGATGGTATCGGTAAACCCCGTACCGGCCGTGAGCACCTTGACCCTGACCTCACCCGGCCCGGGCTCCGGAAGCTCGGCCTGCAGGACTGTGTGTAACTCCTCGGGGCCCCCGAAGGCTTTCAATTCGATACGTTTCCAGGGCTGGTGTTCCAAGCCGACCTTCCTCTCCGTTGCCGCCGCTCCCGGCCCCTGCCACAGAAGGAACCATCGCGGCCATAGTTAACCCGCCTTATCGGCTCAGAACTCGAACTGGCTGGTGGCGTAGGACGCCATCACTTCGCCACACACCGGGAATATCACCTCCGCATGCGCAGCGTGGGTCGAGTAGGTCAGAAAGTCGTCCGCTGAGGCGAACTCCGCTACTACCGCCAGCCCGGCATTACCTTCCAGCAATTCGAGGTCGAGCCCCGTGCGAAAGGCCTTGATCCCGGGAATCAGATCGGGGAGTTGCTGGAATGCAGCCAGTACGGCCTGCTTGCGCTCGTCTGTCGTATCGGCCTTGAAGTAAATAAGGGTTATATGCTGGATCATGACTTACCTGCCTTTGCCTGTTTTGCGGAAACTTCTTCTTCGTGTTGTTGGATGGCACGTTCGATGCCCCCCATGTACTCAGCCATGAAGCGGTCGGCATTGGAGGCCGCCCATTCCAGCGACGCGGTGCGGTTGTCGTTACTGTGCTGGAAGTGGGGCATTACATACTGGGCCAGCAGTTCATAGGACTTTTTAGTGGCCTCGTAACTCGCCGCGTTGTGGGCCAGTGAAAGGAACGCCCCGAAACCGCCAGATTGCTCCTGCAGGTTCCTGATGTGCTCCACCAGATCATCCGGGGTACCCACCAGGCCCACGCCGAAGGCACCCAGGCCGCCGGTGCACCAGATTTCGATGGCCTCGTCCAGGTCCTTCACCTGCGGAAACAGGTCGCCGCCGAACTTGTGGAAGTAATTGAACATGTCCATCAGGCCGAACTCGAGGTCCCGTCGCGCCTGCTCCCGGGTTTCGGCAATGTGGAAGGGCGCTACCACCCGCCAGCTGCTGCGATCCACCGTCTGGCTGTATTCCTCCGCCTTCGACTCACAGATACTCCAGCTGTCCGCCAGCGCCTCGAAGCCCTTCGGGCTGGAGGCTGCTACCGACAGCATGGCGGCGCCATACTGCCCCGCCAGCCGCGCCCCTGAGGGCGAGATCGCCGACGCCACGGCAATTTCCAGGTTTTCCTGGTAGGGCAGGATGTGCATGCGCGCCTCGTTCAGGGTGAACCAGTCGGTACTGGCGGTCACGGTTTCGCCATTGAGCAGCTTGACCAGCACGTCCAGTGACTCGCCCATGCGGTCGCGCAGCTTTTGCGGGTCCACACCCATCATGTAGGCATCGGCGATCAGCTGGCCGGGCCCCACCCCGAACATAATGCGGCCCCGGGTCTGGTGGTCCAGCTGGGCGATGCGGTCGGCCAGGATCAGGGGCTGGTGGTAGGACAGCGAGCTGACCCCGGTACCCAGGCGGATATTGCGGGTGCGCTCGGCTGCCGTGGCAATAAATACCTCAGGTGACGCGATGCACTCGTAGGCGCCTGAGTGGTGTTCGCCGATCCAGGCCTCGTCGTAGTCGAGATGATCCAGCCACTTGATCAGGTCCAGGTCCCGCTCCAGCGCAAATGTCGGGCTGGTGCGATTGTTGTGGAAGGGCGCGAAGAAGGCGCCAAAGCGCATCCGTCGGGGGATGCTGGTTGTGGTTTTGTTCATGCTTTTCCCCTGGTATTTCCCGATTGACCCGCTACCGGCTCACGCGTGTGGGTCTGACTCAGGGCATCATGCCCACGCCGGGTGTTTTGTAACTGTTTTTACACGTTTTGACTCACACACCGTAACCACCATCCACTGACAGGATTTGCCCGGTAACATAACCGGCCCGCTGCGAGGCGAGGTAGACCACCGCGTGGGCGACTTCCTCTGGCTCACCCCAGCGCTTGATGCACAAACCGGCCTGCACAGCCTCCTTCCAGGCCTCGTCAAAGGAGCCATCCGCCCAAAGACGCTTGAAGATTCCGGCATTGATAACACCAATAGCAACGCTGTTGGCCCGAATGCCAAACATGCCCTCTTCTTTCGCAATACCCTGCAGCAGCCATTCAATAGAGGCTTTGGGAGCAACAGACAGCACGTCACGTTCTGGCCATTTATGTAAACCAGCGGAGCTGATATGCACGTAGGAACCGCCGCCCCCCGCCTTCATATGGGGCAGAGATGCGTGCACGATATTGAAGAAGCCGTTTACATCGGCATCGACCACCCTTTTCCATTCATCCGGTGAGACATCCCTGATCATCAATTGCGGTATATCTGACCCTGCGGCTACCACCACGGTGTGGATTCGGTGCCGGCTGGCTATATCGTCAATCAGCGTTTTTACCCGCTGATGATCTCCAATAGACAACTGGTGGTACTCCGCCTGTCGCCCAAGGGATACCAACTGCTCCGCCGTTTGAGCGGCCCTTTCCCGGTTACCGTTGTACGTCAATACGACATCGCTACCCGCCTCGGCCAACTCTCTACAGATGACTGCGCCGGTACCGCCGCTACCGCCGATCACCAGGGCAACGCCCTCGGGAAAGTCCTGTGTCATGCACCCTCCATACGATTGAATTTGCCGGGACCCAGTGGGCCCCACTGCAATACCATTAGTCTGAAATGTTATTGAAAGAGTACTGCACAAAGATTACTATTGCAATGTTTTATGGGTCTCAAGACGCCGAGAGCTCACTACAGGAAAAAGAACATAATCTCGTCTATCAGGAACTATCCTGAAATACGAAACGCTTAAGCCCGGTACATTCAATGCCTACGTTAAGACAGAGCTACGATTACATAATAGTTGGTGCAGGATCTGCTGGCTGTGCACTGGCCAACCGCCTCTCCAGGGAGTCGAGTCGCAGTGTGCTGCTGGTGGAGGCGGGGCCCAAAGGACGCCACCCCTTATTGCGGATTCCCCTGGGATTCGCCTTCCTGATGAACCACAAAACCCTGAATTGGGGCTACCACACGGAACCCGAACAAAACCTCTCGGGGCGACGCATAAGTTGGCCACGCGGCCGGGTTCTGGGGGGCACCAGCGCCATCAATGGCATGGTCTATATTCGTGGCCAGGCAGATGATTACGATAGCTGGGCGAACCTGGGCTGCCACGGCTGGGACTACCAGAGCGTACTGCCCTATTTCCTCCGCTCCGAACATTACGCGGGCTCCCCGTCGAGCTTCCACGGACGTGGTGGCCCGCTGTGGGTAGAGGAATTCGAGCCGGCCGAACGCTGGCGGCTGGCAGATATTTTCGTTCAGGCGGCGATGGAATCCGGGCTGCCCTTTAACAACGATTTCAACGGCGCTGACCAGGAAGGCGTCGGCTATTACCAGAAGAACATCCGGCGCGGGCGCAGACACAGTGCTCGCAACGCCTATCTGGACCCGGTGTCTTCACGACCCAACCTCACCGTCGTAACGGGCATGTTGGCCCGGCGCCTCCTGCTCGACGCAAATCGGGTGAGCGGCGTTGAATTGCAATCAGACTCACCACGCTCTGCGGGGCCCCTCGTTATCAACGCGAATCGGGAAGTCATTCTCTGTGGTGGAGCCATTAACTCGCCGCAGCTCCTCGAGTTGTCTGGTATCGGCAATGGGGAATTGCTCAGTTCGCTGGGTATTGACGTCATTCGGGACGCACCTGGAGTTGGTGAAAACCTTCAGGATCACCTTACCGTGAATGTTCTGCAGGGATTATCCGGCGTGAAGACTTTTCACGAGGAGACCCGCCCACTTCGCTTGCTGGGGAATCTGGCGAAGTATGCGATGAACGGAAGTGGTTTGCTTTCTCATCCTGCTGCCCAGGTGGGCGCCTTTTTCCGAACCAGTGAACAGGTCAAAAGGCCAGATGCCCAGGTGCACTTCGCGCCAGCGGCGAGCGAAACTGACAGCCGTGGAAATATGAAAACCCGCACGGGAACCACGGCAACTGTCTGCTTCCTGCGGCCTGCCAGCCGTGGTTCCATACACATAGCATCCCCTGACCCGACACGGGCGCCGCTTATACGGGCCAACTACCTCAGCGAGCCCGAAGATGTCCAATCTACGGTCGCAGCGGTTCGGCGCGTAAGGCAAATATTCCAGGCCCCTACCTTTGCGCCTTATCGACAGAGCGAGATTTTACCCGGGCCAACCGTGAACTCTGACGAACAGCTACTGCGCTTTATCCAGGACCATGCCGAATCGGTTTACCACCCTGTAGGCACCTGCCGAATGGGCGCCGACCAGGATTCTGTGGTCGATGAGCGCTTGCGGGTGCGTGGTATTGAAGCCTTGCGTATAGCTGACGCATCCATCATGCCAATACTGATCTCCGGCAATACACACGCCCCCACCACAATGATCGCAGAGAAATGTGCCGATCTCATTCTGGAAGACTCCGGCGTCCCTCTGGAACCACTTGCAGCCAGTTACCGCCGCCAACTCGAAGGAATTCAACAATGAACGATCTTACCCAGGGTAAGCACGCAAAGGTTTCCCTTGATGACCTGTTATCGTGCCAGCGCAGAGCCTTTCGCGAGGAAGGAGAAGTCGCTCTCGCAACCCGGCTGGACAGGATTGACCGTTGTATCGCTCTCCTGGTCGACAACGTGGATGAAATCTGTGCCGCCGTGGAATCCGATTTCGGTTGTCGCTCACCTTATGTGACACAGATGATGGACATCCTGACTTCCGTCAATAGTCTCAAGTTTGTCAAAAAGAACCTGAAGAAGTGGATGCGCCCGGAGCGGCGCAAGCCCATGGCTCCGCTGAATTTTCTGGGCGCTCGCGCCTGGGTTCAGTACCAGCCCAAAGGTGTGGTGGGGATCATGACCCCCTGGAATGTCCCGGTAAACATGGTATTCAGCCCACTGGCGGATGTACTGGGAGCGGGCAACCGGGCGCTGATCAAGCCGTCTGAGTACACGCCAGCGACCAGCGAGTGCCTGAGCCGTCTGTTCAGTCGCTACTTCGAGCCTTCCGAGATCGCTGTGGTAACGGGTGGTCCGGAAGTCGGCGCAGCCTTTACCGCTCTCCCCCTCGATCACCTCATTTTCACCGGGTCTACCAGCATCGGCCGCAAAGTCATGCTCGGCGCGGCAGAAAACCTCGTGCCGGTCACCCTTGAACTGGGTGGAAAGTCTCCGGTGATCATTGGCAGTGGTGCCGATATCTACAAATCGGTCGAAACACTGATCATGGGTAAATCAATGAATGCGGGTCAGCTGTGTGTCAGCCCGGATTATTGTTTTATCCACCACAGCCAACTAGAGGCGTTCATCCGTACCGCGCAAAGCATCATCAGTGAACATTTCCCGACCATCCAGAACAACCCGGATTTCGTTGCCTGTATTAATCAGCGACATTTCAAACGTATCGCGGGCTTGATCGATGAAGCTGAGCAGGCGGGTACCCGGGTTGTTGCCTTGAGTCCGAGTGGCGAGGCGATCTCAGGGGATGACGCGCATAAAATTGCTATCCATCTGATCATCAACCCCGAGGACAACCTTGCCTGCATGCAGGAGGAATTGTTCGGTCCCATACTCTGTGTAAAAACTTACCAGACTCTGGATGAAGCCACTGATTTCATCAACGTACGGGAGAAGCCACTGGCACTCTATTATTTCGGCAGTGATCGTGAGGAAAAAGCAAAGGTACTGCGACAGACAACATCGGGTGGGGTTTCAGTCAATGCCGTCGCTTCGCATGTAGGATGCGACGACCTGCCCTTTGGTGGTATCGGCATGTCTGGGCAGGGTAACTACCGTGGTCGGGACGGTTTCAAAACATTCAGCCACGCCCGGGCCGTATACGAGGAAGGCTGGGTGAATATCGCAAAACTGGGGGGCACCTTACCTCCCTACGGTGAGAAGATTGCCAATCTACTGGCGTCACAAATCAAAAAGTAAGCCAACTAACCCGATGCATTATCTGTAACTGAGCGTGGAAACCTGACAGGAGAACGCGTAATGGAAGAACTGGAAGCGTTTCGGCGTGAAACTCGTACGTGGCTGGAAGAAAACTGTCCAGACAGTGAACGCCAGCCTGCCCTGCCCGATGATCAGTACTGGGGAGGTCGCGATGCCGCTTTCCCCAGCGAAGGAGCCCGCGTCTGGTTCGAACGCATGCGCGACAAGCACTGGATCGCTCCGGAATGGCCAAGCGCCTATGGGGGTGGCGGCCTCTCACCGGAACAGGCACATGTTCTGAAACAGGAGTTGAAGCGAATCCGCGCCCGACCGCCTCTGTGCAGCCTGGGCCTGTGGATGCTTGGCCCCGCTCTGCTGGAGTTCGGTAGTGAAGAGCAAAAGCTAGAGCACCTGCCCTCGATTGTCAGAGGGGAAATCCGCTGGTGCCAGGGTTACTCCGAGCCTGGATCAGGTTC
Organism: Parahaliea maris; assembly: GCF_008064665.1. Taxonomy (GTDB): domain Bacteria; phylum Pseudomonadota; class Gammaproteobacteria; order Pseudomonadales; family Halieaceae; genus Parahaliea; species Parahaliea maris. The sequence continues at coordinate 241,981 of NZ_VRZA01000001.1, forward strand.
GGATCTCGCCAGCGTGCAAACCCGGGCGGAGGACAGAGGCGATCACTTTTTGGTCAATGGCAGCAAGATCTGGACCACAGGTGCAGACAAAGCAGACTGTATTTTCTGCCTGGTAAGAACCGATCCCGGTGCGAAAAAACAGGAAGGAATCAGTTTTCTTCTCATCGATATGGCAAGCGACGGCGTCAGCGCGACTCCCATCGAACTGATCAGCGGTGAATCCGAGTTCTGTCAAACCTTCTTCGATGACGTGTTAGTGCCGAAATCGAACCTGGTAGGTGAGATCAACAAGGGGTGGAGTATCGCCAAGGCCCTGCTCGTGCATGAGCGCAAACTCATCGCTGAAATGGGTACAGAGTCACCACGAAAGCAAATTACTCCCACCGCTGCCGCACGCGAGTATCTCCCCTTCTCCGACGGACGAATAGCCGATGCGCACCTGCGAGCGGCACTGGTTGACTACGAGATGCTGTTGCAAGCCATCGCACTCACCCATATGCGATGCTACGAGGAAAAATCCACCGGTACACAGAGCGCTGCGCCGTTGATAATGAAGTATGTCGGAACCGAACTCGAAAAGGCCAAGAGTGAATTGTTACTTGCGATTATGGGTAGCAAGGGACTCGGTTGGGAGGGCGAGGGATTCAGCCAGATTGAACTCGACACACTGCGAATCTGGGCATTTTCCAAGACCCTGACCATCGCTGGCGGCACTTCCGAGATACAGCTCAACGTACTCGCCAAACGCGTGCTGGGACTTCCACAGTCCTGACGCTTGACCTGAGAGTAGAGGAATAACATGGCACTTGTACTGAATGAAGAGCAGCGACTGCTTCGGGATACAGCGCGCGAATTCTTGACGAAAAACGCACCGGTAGCCGAACTGAGAAGGCTCCGCGACAACTGCGACGAGATCGGCTACTCGCCGTCATTGTGGCAAGAAATGGTGGCACTGGGATGGGCGGGAATCCCCGTTCAGGAAGCCTTTGGAGGCCTGGACTTTGGCTACCTTGGCCTCGGCGTGGTGCTGGAAGAAACGGGTCGCACCCTGACCCCTTCGCCCCTCTTCGCAACCCTTGTACTGGGCGCTTCCGCAATACAGTTGGGGGGTAACGAGTCCCAGAAGGAACGCCTTCTTCCGGCCATTGTTGCCGGAGAGCTGACCCTGGCCCTGGCGCTGGAAGAACACAACCACCACAACCCCACCGGTTTCTCCACCTCATTGCGTAAAGAAAACGGGCAGTACCTGCTCAATGGCAGTAAATGCTTTGTGCTTGATGGCCACAGCGCGGACCAGTGCCTGGTTGTTGCGCGGAACGATAGTGGGTGCACCCAGAGCGCCGATGCCGTTTGCCTGGTACTGGTTCCCCGTGAAACAGACGGCGTCCAGTGCGACCGTACATTGATGGCAGACAGCCGCAATGCGGCAAATCTGACCTTCCAGAACGTCGTCATTGAAGATGGCTGGATTATTGGTGAGGGCAGTGAAGGGCAAACACTCCTCGAGGCGGTTCTGGATCGCGGGCGCGTGGCCCTCTGTGCAGAAATGCTGGGGCTCGCCCGGGAGGCGTTTGAGCGAACAGTGGACTATCTCAAGGAACGCACCCAGTTTGGTGTCAAAATCGGCTCCTTCCAGGCCCTGCAACATCGTGCAGCTATCATGCTGACAGAGCTGGAGCTCTGTCAGTCAGTTGTTCTACAGGCACTGACAGCTGTGGACGAAGATTCCGATCAGCTCCCTGCAATGGCCAGTCTCGCCAAGGCGAAAATGAATGAACTGGTGCAAACAGTGACCAATGAAGCGGTGCAAATGCACGGCGGGATTGGCGTGACGGACGAATTGGACATCGGCTTGTTCCTCAAACGAGCCCGCGTCTGCATGCAAGTTCTCGGCGATAGTGGCTACCATAAGGACCGGTACGCGAGGTTATGCGGATACTGACCCCATTGACGTCCCTGCGCCAGGCAACGGCAGAAAGATTGTCATGCCATACCCACGACCCACGATCGAGGGTAGTGATTTTGCTACACCCACACAATGCGGGCAGAGTGCCCCATACATCTCAGGAGGCCACCTATGGATAACAACAACCCCGCGCCTGCTCCCGGAGCACGCCCCAGGAAAGGCATTGACATATTCCGCTTTGCCGACGCCAACCCGCTCACCGAAGAGCAAATGCCCATGGAAGGTATTGATGACAGCGTGATGGCCGGCTTCAGCAAACTGATTGAAGCTGGCGGTGCTGAGAGTGGCGGCGAGAAGGTGCTGTGCCTGTATCGCGAACCGGAGGACGATGGGCTCAGCCTGTGTTATGCATGGTTCAAGAGCGGTTTTGTTCTACCCCGTCACTCCCACAGCGCTGACTGCCTTTACTATGTTATCGCTGGTGAGGTACACCTCGGTAAGCAGGTACTGTGCAAGGGGGACGGCTTTTTCGTACCGGCGGATGCTCCCTACAGCTACGTCGCCGGGCCGGACGGCGCCGAAGTCCTCGAGTTTCGCAATGCCGCGCGCTTCAATATCCTGTTTCGTAATAACGATGAATCCCACTGGGAGAAAATGGCGCAGGCGTTCCGGGATAACGGCGAGAAATGGAAGTCAGAGATCGTACCACCTTCAGATAAGAGCGCCCTCACGGCACAGGGGTGAGCCCATGAACGAAGATGTCGGCCAAGGCCAACAGCACCAGGACCAGGACCAGGACCAGAGCGTTCCGGACCTGGCTGCCCTCATTGACAACAAGACACTTTATTTCGACCCGGACGACAAAGCCAACGGCAGCCTCTATCTGTGCCTGGACGCGCCTGAGGAGGGAAACGTGCCCGGCTTCATCGCCAGGGCACGGGAAGCTGGTTTGTGGTCAGGCGCGCCCCCAAAGTGCGTTGAGGACAACCAGAAGAGCGCCTACAAGTCGCAGTTGGAGCTGCTGGATGTTTACCAGGGTCGTATCGTTGGCGAAGACATTGTACTGGCCCGGTGTAACCACCCGGCGTTCCCCTCGGACGAACGCCGCTGGAACGAGTGGAAGTCCCTGGCACGGCAATTCGCGGATGCGCCCACCGCTTGACGGGGGCGCGACGCCTGAAGCAGAGTCACGCTATCACGGGTACGCCACAACGAGCGGCCCTGGAATCAGCGACACAGGTCCCGAGCGGCCCTGCGCCCGGAAAAGATGCAGTCCGCAACCGATAGCCCGGTGACATAACTGTTGGAAGGGATTCCAACCGCGTTGCGGCCCGCGGCATACAAACCGGGCACCGGCTCGCCGCTTTCCTTCAACACCCGACCAGAGGCCTCGTCGACCTGCAGCCCTCCCAGGGTGATCACCGGCGTAATACCACCCTTCCCTGCCGACAGGTCGATGGCGTAGAACGGGGGTTTGACTATCGCCTGGATATATTCCGGCGATTTTTGAAATTCGTCCCTTTCACCTTTCTCGGCGATGGCATTGTAAGACGCTACCGTTTCGCGCAGACCGCTTGGATCAATACCGGTGCGGCTGGCCAGTTCGTCCAGACTATCCGCCTTGACGGCCTTGGAGATAGCGTCCCTGAACTGCAGCCGGGTGATGAGACGCGCGGTTTTTGCACTGATTTCACTGACACTCTGATCATACAGCGTGCTGTCCAGGATCAGGATGCCGTTAGCTTCATGATTGCGCATCATCTCGGTACCGATGGCGGCACCGTACAGGGTTTCGCTGACATAGCGGTTACCCTGACGATTGACCAGAATGGCCCTGGTCCAGCTCACCGGAGGGTTGATGAAGCGCCAGGCAGACGCGTTGCCCATATGCTTGAGGGCGCCGCCGACACTGGCCCCCAACGCAATACCCGATCCGTCGTCACCCGCGGTACCAAGACGCATACCCGGCTCGAACCTGGCGGCATACTTTTTCACCATCTCGCGATTGAAGATGAACCCGCCGGCGGCGAGGACCACGCCCTTCCTCGCTTTGATCCTGACGCCCTCACCGCGGCTGCCTTTCTCGATACCATCCGCCCAGGCACGGAATACATCGGCGACACCCGGTGAGTACATATGCGTCGCTACAGCCAGTCTGGACCACAGGCGGTGGCGGAGTGCGGCGAACCTGGAGGACGCCAGCGCGCCACATTCGACACCCACCACTCGTCCGGTCTGGTCGACAACCAGCCGATTAACCCGATGCTGGCGATAAAAAGCGGGCTTGAGGCGCGCCACTGCCGCGGCGATCGGCTTATAGAACGCCGGGCCCATGGCAGACCACTTGGCAATACCATTCGGTATGTGACCCCGGGCGGCCGGATCGGCCTCTCTCGAATAGGTATAGTCGAGTTCGTTGCCAGAGGGGTAAAGAGAGTAACCGTGAACGGGATACGTCGTTTTCTGGTTGAACAGGCCGCCCGAGAATGCAACGCCGTGACCGGCGAGCCAGTCGATGTTTTCCGGGCTCTGGCGGCAAAATTCAAGGACGGTTTCGTCATTGACAACACCGTCGGTCTCCTGCCGCAGGTAGCGGTACATATTGTCGACGCTGTCCTCAACCCCGAGGCGCTTCTGCAGGCTGGTCCCGCCCCCCGCATAAATGACGGAGCCACTGATGGCCGTTGCCCCGCCCCCCTCAAAGCGGTCCACAACCGCCACGCTTGCCCCCTGCTCGAGGGCCTCCAGCGCAGTCACGGCGCCCGCACCGCCATAACCGACGACAATGACATCGTACTCTCGATCAAACTGCACGCTGCCATCGTCCGTTAACGGCGGACTGACGCGCGTACCCGGCAGAACTTCGCTCATAAGGGGTCTTCACCTGTTATTGTTCACGCTCTGGCCAGCTTGCCATCAATAGCGAAACAGGCCTTCAAGGGTTGGATATATTACATTCTTTTCATTATGTTTTATACTACTGCAAGGCCGAGAATGCGCATAGTTGGATACCGTGAGCGGCCGACGGCCTGGCCGCTTCCACCGCACCGAGAATTCAAAGGGTAACGCGGTGCTTTTGCCGATACCGAGAGACCACAACCAGGAACACTGCCATGTCACAATGTCCGTTCTCCAATCTGATGGACCCGAAATTTCTGTCTTCAGGCTATGACGCCGCTGCAGTTGCTGCTATTCGCGAGGCCGGACCCGCGGTCAGGATCGAGGACCCACTGACCGGCGTCCCCTACTGGGCGGTAACACGTCATGCCGCGATTGATTTCGTATCAAAGAATAACAACCTGTTTTCATCCCGCCTCCGTGCAGCGGTACCCATGGAATTCGACCAGGAGATGGTCGATAACATCCAGTCCCGAATGTTTCTTAACCTGGATCCCCCGGAGAACCTCGAGTATCGGAAACTAATCCGCGATCACTTCTCCCCTGCTGCCGTTGCCGGCTACGAACCTCGCGCACGGCAATACGCCAGTGAGATTGTTGACCGGGTGATCGATCGGGGTGAATGCGAGTTTGTCACCGATATCGCGGCAGAACTTCCCCTGTTGATGATCCTCGACTTTTTCGACATTCCGGCCGAAGACCGAAAGGACTTCTTCGAGTGGACCAACCTGATGATGTTTGCCGACGATCCTGACAGCCAGGTGAGCGAGGATGCCGGCATGCAAGCTGCGGCCAACATCATGATGTACGCCCACGAACTGGCGGCAAAATGGCGCGGCTCGAACGAAAGGAATGTCAGCAGCCAATTGCTGAATGGCGAGATCAATGGTGAACCTGTATCGGATGAAACCTTTGCCTGGATCGTGCTCATGATTCTTTCGGCCGGCAATGAGAGCACCCGAACCACGATTACCCACGGGATGCGCAATCTGATTGCCAACCCCGAGCAATACCGCTACCTGCAGGAGCATCCCGACAAACTGGACGACGCGATTCTGGAAATCGTGCGTTACAACCCGCCCTTCGTCTGCATGCGGAGGACAGCGACCCAGGACATCACGGCTCCCGAACTCGGCAACGCACCCATCAAAAAGGGCGACAAGGTCATTATGTACTACCCCGGTGCGAATCGGGATGAAGCGATCTTCGCACAGGACCCGGAAGCCTTCGATATTCACCGAAGCGATTACCAGGATATGGTGAGGGATATCCGTTCATTCGGGATTGGCCGCCACAACTGCTTCGGGATGAACCTCGCGAAAATGGAAATGCAGGTAATGCTTGGAGAAATCTTGCGCCGTATCGATAATCCCAGGCTGAGTGGCGACGTATTGTACATGCACTCGAATTTCATCCAGGGCATCAAGGCAATGCCGATCACTTTTGACAAACGCACCTGACGCCCTTTCGCGAGCAAGGCCGAACAGCGCCTTGTTCGCATTAGGCCCCTATCGCCGAACTAGCCCAGGAACTCCCCTGCCCCCAGATCCAGGCAGTGCTGAACATGGCGCCGGATCATCGCAGAGAACATCGCGTCCGCCCGTGGGTCCGGCGAGCTGAAACTGGCCCCCAGAATCATGATCATCAGGCCGTGCATGGAGTACTCACGATACTGGTCCCAGCAGTCGCTCTCCGGGAGTTCCAAACCATGATCCGCCAGCACCCCCCTGAAGTAGGCGACCATCTCCCGTTCCCACTGCCGGCGATCCCCGGTTTCCACACTTCCTCCCATAAAGTAGGCGAGATCGGCCAGCGGGCTGGATTCACTGGCCGTCTGCCAATCAACCGCTGTTGCCGTATCCACGCCAAACAGAATATTCTCGCTCCGGAAATCGCCATGGATCAGGGTTTTAGGGCCCGTATAACGCGTTGCAAAAATCGTGTGGCGCCCAATATAGTCTTCGCCAAACTCCCGCGCTTCTGCCGACAATGCAGCCTGAAACCGATCTACAAAGCCGGGCCAGCACTGTTCCATCAGCGCCTGCGCCATAGCTCCGCCATCTTCGCGTGCCGGGCTCATTACATAGTCCCGCCCCCCCAGGGTCTCGTCGCCGTAGAAGCTGGCAGCCAGTTTCGCCGCTTCCCGTGCAGCCAGCGTGGTATGTTCCCGGGAAGCGCCCTCCAGATTATTACCCGCTGAAGCGTCGCTTATATCCTCCATGAGAAGTAGAAAACCCTTACGATCATCGGAAAGTTCGCTGGCATAGATTCGGGGCGTTTTCATCGGTGTCGCGGGTGCGAGCTCCCGGTAGAACATGACTTCCTTGTAGTATGCACCCTGAGCACCTGCCATCTCCCGCGCCCGCGCGTCCTCCGCCGGAAATTTACCGACAATGGTAGCTGGTGCCCCTTGTGCCGGGCCACTGTAGCTAAGCCGCAGGCGAGCATTGGCTCCCATTTTTCCGTGTCCTATCAAACTGTAATCGACATCACGAACGTTAACCCTATCGGCTATTGCTCCTGACTCCTGTAGATAGACGGTCAACCGCTCCGGACTTAACTCGGCAGGAGTGGATGGAAATTCAAACTGACTCATTGGAATACCCTGACTACACTGATTGAAGAGCCCGGCGGATGGCCCGGGTAACTTGCAGCATGCTTTATTACATTGCCAGATAAATGTTATTGTAGCGCAAAGTGTAACACCTTTTGCACGCCGATAAAGGCATTCCAGTCGCTGACACTGATCCAGGACAATAATTATGAGCCACACCGAATTTCCCGAACTAAGCTGTTACCTGCTGCCGGGACACACCACGACACCTGCAGACGCCATCACGGAGGCCGCCGCCGCTGAAGAACTTGGGTTGGGCCGGGTCTGGCTGTCTGAGCGCTTTGACGTCAAGGATGCCGGAGTCATCTGCAGCGCGGCGTTGGCGACAACCCGCCGGATTCACGTCGCAACCGCCGCGACCAACTTGCATACTCGACATCCGCTGGTACTCGCCACCATGTGCTCCAGCCTGCACTACCTCTCCGAAGGCCGTTTTGAGCTGGGACTGAGTCGAGGCGTGGCCCTGCGCAACCAGTTGATGGGTCTGGAAAACGTGAACAATAAGAAATTTGTCGAAGGCATCGAGCTCCTGCGAACATTGTGGTCCGGAGAAAGTGTTCTGGACCACAAGGGTGAACTGGGCCATTTCCCCTACCTGAGCATGGGCAAGTGGATGGATGCGCAAATCCCCCTGCATTTCGTCGGTTTCGGGCCTGCAAGCCTGAAGTTCGCCGGAGGCCACTTTGACGGCATACACCTGCACACGTTCATTACACCCCACGGGCTGAAACGTGCCCGCGCATTCGTTCAGGCGGGGGCGGAAAAGGCTGGACGCGATCCTGACGCCGTTAAACTCCACGCAGTTCTGGCCACCGCATGCAACCCGAGCAGAGAAGATTATCTGCGCAAAATCGTTGCTCGTATGGCCACCTACATGCAGGCGCCGGGCTATGCAGAGCTACTGATCCAGCTCAATGAGTGGGACCCGCAAGTACTTGAGCAATTCAGAGCGAGTCCGGCAGTGACCTCGATTCCCGGCGGCATCGACAGTGTGGCCACACTCGACCAACTCGAGGAAATCAGCGAGCTGATCCCGAAAGAATGGCTGCACGCAGCTGTGGGGACGGCAGAAGAATGCGCCCGTGCCTGGCAGGCCGAACTGGACAATGGGGCCGATAGTGTCGTGATTCACGGCTCTACTCCGGAGGAATTCACGCCGGTGCTTGATGCCTATCGGGAACTCAAGCACGCTTGATCGGGTAACGCGCGGCATTCATACACAAAAAAATGCCCCGGCTCCGAGCGAGCCGAGGCTAACAACTCCCACACTTGCGGGCCATGAACCTGGCACTAGCCAGCTTTCTGTTGTTTCTGCCGTGTTTCTTCTTCGTGTTGCTGGATAGCCCGCTCGATACCGCCCATGTACTCGGCCATGAAGCGGTCGGCGTTGGAAGCGGCCCACTCCAGCGAGGCCGTGCGGTTGTCGTTGCTGTGCTGGAAGTGGGGCATCACGTACTGGGCCAACAGCTCGTAGGACTTTTTAGTGGCCTCGTAACTCGCCGCATTGTGCGCCAGCGACAGGAACGCACCAAACCCGCCCGACTGCTGCTGCAGGTTCTTGATATGGTCCACAAGGTCGTCCGGAGTTCCCACCAGGCCTACACCGAACGCCCCCAGGCCGCCGGTACACCAGATCTCGATGGCCTCGTCCAGATCCTTCACCTGCGGGAAGAGGTCGCCGCCGAACTTGTGGAAGTAGTTGAACATGTCCATCAGGCCATACTCGAGGTCCCGCCGTGCCTGCTCCCGGGTTTCGGCAATGTGGAAAGGTGCTACCACCCGCCAGGTCTTGCGATCCACTGTCTGGGAATACTCGGCCGCCTTCGACTCACAGATACTCCAGCTGTCCGCCAGCGCCTCAAAGCCTTTCGGGCTGGACGCAGCCACCGACAGCATGGCAGCGCCGTACTGCCCCGCCAGTCGCGCGCCGGAGGGAGAAATCGCCGAAGCCACGGCAATCTCCAGATTCTCCTGGTAGGGCAGGATGTGCATGCGTGCCTCATTCAGGGTAAACCAGTCGGTACTGGCCGTCACGGTTTCACCATTGAGCAGCTTGACCAGCACGTCCAGGGACTCGCCCATACGGTCGCGGAGCTTTTGCGGGTCCACGCCCATCATGTAGGCATCGGCAATCAGCTGCCCGGGCCCTACCCCGAACATGATCCGGCCCCGGGTCTGATGGTCCAGTTGGGCGATGCGGTCCGCCAGGATCAGCGGTTGGTGGTAGGACAGCGAGCTGACCCCGGTGCCGAGGCGGATGTTCCGGGTACGCTCGGCTGCCGTGGCAATGAACACTTCGGGGGAGGCAATACATTCGTAGGCACCCGAGTGGTGCTCGCCGATCCAGGCCTCGTCGTAGTCGAGATGATCCAGCCACTTGATCAGGTCCAGATCGCGCTCCAGGGCGAATGTCGGGCTGGTGCGATTGTTGTGAAAGGGCGCGAAGAAGGCGCCAAAGCGCAGTCGTTTACCGGGTTGGTTAGTCATGTGAGCCTCGCTTACCAAAACATTTCTCTATATATGTTTTTAAATCTAGCAAGGCCCTCTCTCGACATCAAGCCTTGCCCCAAATTCCGGGCTAAATTATTGTACCAATGCACCGCTTCGCAGCAGGTGACGGCTCATTACCTGACACCGACTAGATTGCGGAAAACAGGCACGCCAATTCCACTGATCAAGTTGCCGCGGGAGGACATCAAACAAATGCCACTAAATGCTGCGCGCCGTGAGCGGTTGCTTGCCGACAACCTTGCCATCACCCATTGCCCGCGCTGTGAGAAAGTACATGGCCGCCGCGGCAAGCGGTGCGGCGCTCAGTGCTACCAGTGAATAGCGAACTGCCTCTGTCCCGTACGCCGGCTCGAGCCGGGCATTCAGGTCCCCCACCACGAGTGGCCCGAGCCCCGTTCCAATCAGGCTAGCCAACATAGACCAGGTTGCAGCTGCGACCGAACGCGAGTTACCGGGTACCAGCTGCACGGCCAGGGTCATCGTAGCCGGAGTCCAGGCTGCCCCCAGCAGAGAGGCCGCAATGGACCAGATAAAAGCCTGCGGCATGATTCCGAAAAACGAAAGGTCAGTGGGATACAAGTAGAATGTAATTGTCAGGGGCACGAGTACCACGCTGACAATGCCCGGTAGCCAGGCGTACCAGCGCTTGTCTCGCTGGGCCAGTTTGTCGATATAGTAGGCAAAGAAAAGCGCGCCGATAGCGGTAGGAAGCGCACCGGTGATAAAGTACCAGACACCAGCCTGCGAGGCGTCCATTTCGTAAACCCGGCGCAGAAAGGTGGGTTCCCACAACGCCCTGCCCATAGCAGGGATCGACACCAGGCAGGCTGAGATCGTCAGATAGACAAACGGTTTGATCGCTGCCAGTTCGCGCATCTGCAACCAGAGGTTGTCTCCTACCCGGCGATCGTCCGATTGCCGGTAGTCCCGCACGGTAAAGACAAAAAGCCCGGCGAGGAATATTCCGGGGAGTCCAACACTGATGAGCGCTATACGCCAACCCCAGTTTGAACTGGCCCACCCGCCGTACACCGTACCCAGGGCAAGGCCTGCGATGGAACCGACTGTCAGTAGCGCCATAGCTCGGGCGCGACGCTCAGGGGGGACGTACTCAGCGATCATCGCCTGGTTTGGGGGACTGGCGCCAGCCTCCCCAAAACCTACACCTACCCTCGTTAGCGCCATCTGTATGAAATTCTGGGCCATTCCGCCCAGGGCCGTCATTACGCTCCAGGTGAACAACGCAAGCGAGACCACCTTGGGACGGGACCAGCGGTCTGCGAGACGCGCCAGAGGGATGCCGGCCAGAAAATAGGTGACAGCAAATGCCAGTCCCATCAGGAACCCCATCTGCCGGTCATCCAGCGCGAGATCACGGCTGATCTCATCAACCATTACCGACAGGATCGTCCGGTCACAGGTATTGAAAACCGACACAAAGAATATCAGGACAAGCACATACCGTGTGTAGCGCCTGGTGGGTGCGGGATCAGAACCGGCAGTCATTATTGCGAACCATTAGCTATTCTCAAATCTGGCTATTCTGGCTGCTCAAGGCAGCGGATAGCATGAGGCTTACCTATGTGCTGAATCAACGCCGGTTGCCCGCAGCGGGTCAAGCCAGCGCACCATTTCATAGGATTTATACAGCACTGTTATTTTCTATTTCTCTTTGGCTTGATTCACCCTTGCGGACTAGCGACGCCTGACAGACCCTGGCGCCAAATCCCGGCCGATCGTTATTTTCGACTTTTCCGGGCATTCCTGCGAGCCGTCATCCTGCATAGGTCCAATCAGGATCTCCCGCTTTCAAGGAGACTGCATTCGGACCGGATTGTCAATATCTATAGAAATGTTTTATATACCTTATAACGCCGAAATCGGCCCAGGAAATGACACATAAGTTCAGAGTTCTATCGGACAGGATATACTTAACTATATGTTTTATAAGATATTTATCCCTGTAGTCACGAAACGATCGGGCCGTTGACAATATTGGCTATATGGTAGCTCTTTGAAATGTTTTATCTTCCAATCCAGATATCCCCCTGAAACGGCCATCCTCTGCTAATCGCTTGATTTCAGATAGCTTTTACCTCCGCTCAGCGCCCGCCTGGCTTGCCGCACATGCCCATATCACCACACCAAAGGCTTCATCAAACGGTGTTTCCACGCAGCAGCTACGGAACAAACATTTTTTCACATATTAAATTTCATGTGAAATGTTTACTTTGGTTTACCGCCATACTAGTATCCTCATCAAAGGCCCTATCACGCCCAATATAATGATTCCAGGCAGGCAGAAATGAACACCGGCACCATAATCCATCCAGCAGAGTGCAGTACGCAGGTATTGAGTGAGTCACCACGGCTCCGCAGCAAGCGCAACCGGCTCGAGTCAGTTACACAATTGACAGGCCCTGCCCGGGAGTTTCGCTCATGAGCATCCGGGTAGTTCAGTGGGGTGTTGGCAACGTGGGTAAGGAAGCGCTGGAAGCCGTTGTGCGCAACCCCTCTACCGAACTGGTGGGTGCCTGGCGCCACTCGAGCAACAATGCTGGCCTCGACATCGGCGAAACGCTTGGTCTGGGAGGTATCGGCGTCTCTGCGACCTCCTCTATCGACGATATAGTCGCACTCGATGCGGACTGTGTTCTTTACATGCCACGGCTCAGCAGCGTTGACGAAATATGCCAGATGCTCGCCTCCGGCAAGAATGTTGTCGCAACTCCATTTGCTTTTTACGCTGAATCCTGGCCGGCCGCCGAGCGAGAGCGGGTGCTCGAAGCCTGCAACAGGGGAAACTCAACCTTGTACGGCACCGGAATAAACCCCGGATTTGCAGGTATGGTACAGCCCGTCGCACTGTCCGGGATGTCGAAACGTATCGACAAAGTCACCATATTTGAGCGGGCGAACTGGAGTTACTACAACAACGCCAGCATCACCTTCGATTGCATGCACTTCGGGCATTCAGAAGAGGAGGCCTTACTCGAAAACAATGAATTCGCTCGCTTTAACAGCGGCATTTTTTCTGAACAGGTCTACATGCTCGCCGCGGCCTGGAACCTGACTCTCGATGAGTTGCGGGTCGTGCAGGAACTTGTAACTACCGATCACGAATTTTCCATCATGACCGGTACGGTACCCGTCGGGACGGTATCTGGTCAGCGTTATCGCTGGCAGGGAATTGTTAGCGGCAAAGTACTCATCGAGATCGACGCGTTGTGGAACATCGGCGAGGACTATCCGCCACATTGGCCGACACCTGAAGATGGATGGACCGTGCGCATCGACGGTAGTCCGACAGTTCAGTCTCATATGGTGTGTTGTGCCAGCCTGGATCCTGAATCAGACGCCTCTCTCGAAGATCATGTGCATGCGACTGAGGTCGCAACGGCGATGATGGCAGTCAACTCCATCACAGCCGTGTGCGCTGCCCCCCCCGGCATCACATCCGCGTACGAATTGACAATGGCCAGGCCGGAGGCTGCCTTTTCCTGTCAACAGTAATAGTTAATCGGGATTTCCCCTGTCTATCGGCTACTTGAGATTGTGCTTGATAGGCAATTGCAGTCCCGAAGATAGATATCCAACAACCTATAAGTCATATACCCTGGATGGAACTTGTTATGGAACATCGATTTAGCAAAACAAGGCTCTCGCTCACCGTCAGTGCACTGCTGCTTGGCAGCCAGGCGCTTGCGCAGTCATCGAGCCCACTCGTTCTCGAGGAGATCACCGTAACGGCGCAGAAGACAACTGAACTTCTGCAAGATGTACCCGTGAGCGTCAACGCGGTTACCGGCAAGGTATTTGAGCAAAACGTTGCCTTCGAGATGAAGGAACTGAACAAATTCATCCCCGGCATGTATGCCAACGGCAACAAAAACAACCCCAACATCGCCCTCCGTGGAGTCAGCACCATTGCTGGCGGTCCAACGACTCCGCGGGCCAACATTTTTGTTGACGGCTCCTACCAGAGTCAGCAACAACTATCGTTCTATTCCCAGTTCGATATTGCGAGATTCGAAGTGCTGCGCGGCCCGCAGGGAACGCTGTATGGGAAAGCTTCACCAACAGGCACTATTTCTATTCACACCCGTAACCCGGACCTGACTGAGGTTGAAGGCTTCATCAAGCACTCGGCCGGTCAGCACTCACTCTCCAACACACAGTTTGGGGTCAGTGTTCCACTAATCGAAAATGAACTCGGCGTTCGTTTTGCTGGCGTCTACGACGAGAACCAGAGCTCAGACTACGAGTATGCCAACATGAATGTCGACCAGCTGTCGCGCACCAAATCTGGGCGCGTCACCTTCCTGTGGGAGCCAGGTGACATGTTCAGCGGTCGTCTCAGTCACCTGTACTCGGAATACGACAGCAATGAATCACGCTTTATTGCTGGCGTCGAACCTGGCTCTCCGATCCCGGGGCTGCCCAGCGAAGGTATCAGCCCCTTCGAACGTCAGGACTTCAGCAACTTTCCCCGCGATGCCAATGTACGTATCAATCAGACCATTGCAGAGCTGAACTTTGACTTCGACTGGGCTGTGCTGACGTCGCAGACCTACCACGCGACATCGACGAATGACGAGTTTTATGACGCGGACTCTACTCCGATTGATGATGCCTATCGCAATACCCAGATCAACCTGTCCAAACTTTTTAATACAGAGCTGCGCCTGGCGTCGTCCGACAATGATTTCTGGAACTGGATGGTAGGTGTTTACTATGCCAACAACGACTCCAGAACCACCGTCGACACCAAAGGCACCGCTGTCAACGGCCTTCCCGGCAACTTCGTGGGTCCTTTCCCCCCGTTTCCTGTCAATATCAGCTTCGTCTCAGCCACGACACTCGATGCGATTTCGGAAGACTGGGGTGCATTCACTCATAACACCTTTTACCTCAACGATGACTGGACACTCACGCTTGGCGCCCGCTGGAACAACGAACGCAGAAGTAACGTGAATGCGATTGCGACGGACATCGACATTGCGCTGGATACCGGCAACGGCTATGAGACTATCACCTCCGTTCCGGGCGCACTGAACGCGCGCCCCGCCGAGACCACCTGGATTGCCTGGACAGGCACTGCCAAACTGGCTTACAACCTTAGCGCGGACGAAATGGTGTATGTAACTATCGATCGCGGCGGACGAGCCGGCGGCCAGACCCTGGATCTCGCCGGTACGACACCGCCCTCGATCTCCGAGTACGACCCCGAATCGTCCAACAGTATCGAAATTGGATACAAGGGTGAATTGCTGGATCGGCGCCTGCGCCTGAACTTGTCGGCGTACTATCAAATGTACAATGACTTCCAGTTCTACACCCAGGACCAGCCGCTGGATACCAACCTCGATGGTAACTATGATGAAATGTTCCGCATTACCCAGAATGCCAAGGAGGTCCTCGCCCAGGGGGCTGAAGCGGAGGTAACGTACCTGTTCAACGAAAACCTGTCGGGTATGCTGAGCGTGTCCTATAACGATACCAAGTTTGAGGACTTTGACGACGCCGCCTGCGGTGACGGCATTCGCACCGTGATTCCCGCGGACGGCCAGGCTTACCTGGCATGTGACCTGGGTGGGGACCGCCTCGGCAGCGATACTGGCAACTGGTCGGTTATCAGCCGCGCGAGCTATTCCCTGCCCCTCGGCCGCTGGGGTGCCGAATGGTACGCTGACGCGCTGTACAATTTCTACAGTACGCGAGTCTCACCGATCACCAGGATCGACTCACCCAGTTATGCCACTGCGGACTTCTTTACCGGCCTCAGAAGCACGGATGGCGTCTGGGATCTGAAGCTCTGGGTGAAGAACGCTTTCGACAAGGAAGCCATCCAGAACATCAACTCTTACGAAACCACTGTTGCATTCCCGCTGCGGGGCACCCCCACCGGACTGCTGGAATACGATTTGTTGGCAAATCCGCGCCAGGTGGGCCTGACCGGAACGTATAACTTCTAGTGCGCTTCCCCTTCACGGACCCGGTTGGCAAACCGGGCCCGTGATGCACCAGGCACGATACACCGCACGTAGAATTCAGCCTGGCTCGACGGTATATACATTTCTTCAAAACTGTTTTAATCGAATCGGCGAATTGACACCCTGCACGACCAAGCCTAGGTTCTATCTTACTCGGGGCCTGGCATCACCAGAGGAAACTGCCAACCACTGCCGACACATTTATCAGGAATTGCTATGAACTCACGACTCGGATTACCCATGCCTTACGGCTGGTACGTAGTGGCCTACACAGATGATATCGCAGTAGGTGAATCAAAACCCCTGCAGTATTTTGGCAAGGAACTCGTCATGTTCCGCGCCGAATCAGGCAAGGTCTCGGTGCTGGACGCATACTGCCCACACCTGGGCGCTCACCTGGGTTACGGTATCCACGGCAGTAGCGGCGGAGGTCGCGTCGAGGGCGAATCCATCGTCTGTCCGTTCCATGCCTGGAAATTTGACGGCGACGGCATGTGCACCGATGTCCCCTACGCCAAGGCCATTCCACCCAAGGTGAAGGACAAGCAGTGTCTGGTGAGCTACCCGACCGAGGAAATGAACCAGTGCATCTACGTGTGGTATCACCCCGAAGGCATCGCTCCCCTGTGGCAGCCCGAGCGTTTTCCCGAGGCAGAGTCCGATGACTGGGCTCCCCTTGACCGCCATGAATGGCATATCCACACCAGCTGCCAGGAGATGGCAGAGAACGGTTACGACGGCGCTCACTTCCGCTATGTACATCAGACCGCCTCGATGCCCGATTCCAACATCAATTTTGAAGACCACACCAGCCTGACAGTAAACAGAGCTGATCTGGAGACGCCCCGCGGTACCGTGGAAGGCAGCATCACTTCCCGCGGAGTTGGTCCCGGCCAGGGTTACACCCGCTTCGAAGGGATTGCCAATACGCTACTGCTCGGCCAGGTCACACCGGTCAATGAAGATACCGTTCACGTGCGCTTCGCCTTTACCCAACCCAAGCGCGACGGGAAAGTCGTGGAGGGGGGAGTTAACGCGGCCATCGTCGCTGACATCTGCAAGCAAATCACGGAAGACATGCCGATCTGGGAGAACAAGATCTACCGGGAACAACCGGCACTGTGTGACGGGGATGGCCCCATTGCCAAGTTCCGTAAGTGGTACAGTCAGTTCTACGCATAGACCGGGCAGCGGTACCACCGAGGTTGCCGGAAATGACAAGGAGAAACGCATGAAGTACTGGCAGTGTCTGGCCATGCTCGACATGAAGGAGCTTCCTACCCTGGCGAAACACGCCGAGGACCTGGGGTTTGAAGGTATCACCCTGGGGGAACACCTGATCACGTTCAGCGAGCAGTACGAACAGTACGATTACAGCAAGAACAGCCTGATCCGCTGGTATCCCCAGACCCACTGGCCCGAACCGTGGGTGCAGATAGCCGCGCTGTCTCAGGTCACCAGTACCTTGCGCTTCCTCACCAGTGTCTACGTGTTGCCCATGCACGACCCGTTCAATGTGGCCAAGCTGGTCTCCACCGCAGCCAACATCAGTGAGGGCCGGGTTATCCTCGGCGCCGGTATTGGCTGGCAGAAGTCCGAGTTCGACCTGGTGGATCAGGACTTCCACACCCGGGGCAAGCGTTGCGACGAAATGCTGGATGTCATGTCCCAACTCTGGACGGGCGAGCCTGTCAGCTACGAAGGTGAGTTCTACCGCTTCCCCAGCCTGCAGATGTCACCGGGACTCGACCAGCCCCTACCCGTGTTCATCGGTGGTTTTGCCGAACCTGCGCTACGCCGTGCCGCGCGACACGATGGCTGGATCGGTGGTCAACATGAAATGGAGGAAGTGGAGCAGCTGTTACCCGCCCTGTACCAGTTCCGCCAGGATGAGGGCCGGAGTCACGAGCATTTCGACATTGCCCTTGGGCTGTACGACATGAGTGGCCGCAATATCGAGCGCTGTGCGGAACTCGGCGCCACCAAGCTCTACCGTCATGCTTTCTGCGACGAGAACGGCATGGCCAGTGTCATGAGCCTGGACGAGAAACTACGCGATATGGAAACATTCGCCAGGCAATACTTGGTGTAAAGAGAACAACAACTATGAAAGTACTGGTAACCGGCGCAACCGGTTTTATCGGCAGCCACGTAGTAGATCAACTGCTCAAGTCCGGCCACGAAGTCGGTGTGCTGGCACGAAATTCGTCCAAACAAGGCGATATCCTTGAAAAGCTGGGCGTTTCTCCTACCAGCGTGACCCTGCACCAGGGGGATGTGCTGGACACTGACTGGGCGGACCTGTTGCCGGGCTACCAGGGACTGGTGCACTGCGCTGGCATCATGTCCAAGAACGTCGCCGACGTCCAGAAGATGTGGGACCTCAATGTCACTGGCAGTGAGCGCCTGTTGCAAGCCGCTGTCGACGCCGGCCTCGACCCGGTGATCTTCGTATCCAGCTTCATGGCGATGTTCCCACCGGCGGGTCCGCTCATGACTGCCAACGACCCTGTCCATGAACCCGACTCCAGCTATGCAAAGACCAAAGCCCAGGCCGAACGGGACGCTCGTAAGCTTCAGGACAGCGGTGCCCCCGTGGTCTGTATCTACCCTGCTTCCGTCAACGGCCCTGATGACCCCACCGTGGGCAGCGGGCAGGAGTTCCTGGCCAACTACGTCAACAGCGGCACGATGCTGGTCACCGAGGGCGGACTGACGTTTACTGATGTGCGCGACCTGGCGTTACTGATCAGCCGACTGCTGGAACCTGGTAACGGTCCGCGCCGGATCATGGCGACGGCAGACTACCTCACCCACCAGCAGATCCTGGAGGTCATGCGTGAGCAGACGGGCAAGGAAATCAAAGCCAGCAAAATGCCGGGCTGGCTGCTGCGCGGGATCGGACGAATCGCCGACCTCAAACAGAAACTGCTCGGCGGCCCGACGCCCGACCTCACCTACGAGGCGGCTGCGGTACTGACGCGCTGTGTGGCCCAGGACGACGCCGAAGCCCGGCAAGTGCTGGGACAGGACATCATTGGCGGCGAACAGAGCCTGCGCGACATGGTGGACTGGATGAAGGCAGAGGGAGTTATCAAAGCCTGACGACGCTACAAAGCGCCGTCCGGGTAGTGCGGGAAGGGCTCTACGCCCTTCCGTAGGTACCCAAGGGTCAGGGGCGCATTATCTGGCCACCATCCACGTTGATGATCTGCCCGGTAATCCAGCTGGACTGGTCGGAGAGCAGGAACAGCGCGGCGTCTGCCATGTCACTGGGCTGGCCGAGGCGCCCCAGTGGCATAGTCTTGATCATTTCCTGTGCATAGTCTCCGGAGGTTTTTTGCAAGGCGCCAGTGTCGGTGGGCCCGGGGGCGATGGCATTGATACGTATATTGCGGGGGCCGAGTTCACGAGCCAGCGACTGGGTAATGCCGTTCAGGGCCAGCTTGGCGACACCATAGTATCCCACGCCCATCCACGCCGCGGTTGAAGACTGGTTGATGATGGCGCCACCGCCTGCAGCGGTCATTGCGTCTACCACCGCCCGCGTCATGATGAGAGCGCCATGCGCGTTGATACGCATGAATTTTTCCAGGTAGTCCATGTCGACATCCAGGTAGCCCTGGATTTTCATGTCACCGAAAATCGCTGCATTGTTGATCAGGTAATCAACGCCGCCAAATACCTCCACCGCGGCGGCGACACAATCCCTGGCGGATTGCTCATCGCCCACATCGGTTTTTACGAACAGGGCGCGGCCACCTTCCGCCTCGATTTCACCAGCAACCCTGCGGCCACCCTCTTCTGCCAGTTCCGCGATGACCACGTTCATACCCTGGGCCGCGCAAGCTTTGGCGTAGCCTTCGCCAATGCCGCCTCCGGCGCCGGTAACAATGACGGTTTTACCTTTGAAGTCCATGGAATACTCCTGTTATTAAATAAATTCGCTCTTGGCGAGCAATTGATTCGGTCGAATTTCAATAAGGTCCACCGCCACGCCGGGCGGGTAGGCCAGCACGTGGGCAACTGCCTGGCCCACGTGTTCAGCTTCCATACCGACGTCCATAAAGTCGCCGGCCTTGGTCCACTCCTGGAAGGCGATAGCAAAACGCTCCGGATCCCATCCGGCCGCGATATCGGTTCCGGCAGACCCTGGACGCAGATTAGTCACCCCGATTCCGTCGGCCTGTACTTCTTCCCGCAGATCGCGGGTAAAGCGCTCTACCGCAGCCTTGGTCGAGGCGTAAATAGAAAGGTGCGTCATCTCGTCGTAGTGCCAGGCACTGGCTGAAGACAGGTTCACAATGCGGGGATTCGGGCGACCTCTGAGGAGGGGGATTGCCGCCTGGCAACAGAACACCGTCCCGAGGAAATTGGTACTTACCTGTAATTGCACTTCTTCTTCAACGAGGTGCTCGATGGCGGCCGGGCGCGCCACCCCGGCATTGTTCACCAGGCCATCGACGGGGCCTGCTTCTGCCAGGCGAGAAAACGCTGTCGAAACACTGCCAGCGTCGCCGACATCACAGGTGTAACCGGCGGCAGCGGCCCCCAGTTCAGCCACCGCCTCATCGAGTGCCGCCTGCCGACGGCCCAACAGGCTTACCCGGGCACCGGAAGCAACCAGTTGCCGGGCGATCGCCAGGCCAAAGCCGCTCCCGCCCCCGGTGACAACATAATGATGGCCTTCCAGTGCGCCGTTCATACAGCTACTGCAATGGTCTTGGTTTCAAGGTATTCCTCGAAACCTTCCTTGCCCATCTCCCGGCCAATGCCACTCTGCTTGTAGCCCCCGAAAGGCGCGTCGGCACCATAAAAATTGCCGCCATTCACATTAATCGTACCGGTGCGTATCTTGCGGGCGACTCGCATGGCACGATCTTCGTCCGCAGACCATACACTGCCAGACAGGCCGAAATCGGAATCGTTGGCGATACGTACGGCGTCGGCCTCGTCTTCGTAGGCAATCACTACCAGGACCGGCCCAAAGATTTCTTCCCGAGCAATGGTCATATCGTTGGTGACATCCACAAAAACAGTCGGCTCCACGTAGAACCCTTTTGGTAGATGCTCAGGCACACCGCCCCCCAAGAGCAGACGGGCGCCCTCTTCCTTGCCTTTTTCGATATAGGAAAGCACACGCTCTTGTTGCCGGGCGTTGATCAACGGCCCCATGATCTGGTCTTCTGCCGCAGGATCGCCGTACTGGATAAAGCCGAAGAAGGTTTTCAATAGCTCCTCGACCTCGGCCTGCCGTGTCCGGGGAATCAGGAGGCGGGTCTGAATGGCGCATCCCTGGCCAGCATGGAAACAAACACCCAGGGCGCTCAACAGGCTCTGGTTGAGGTCGGCATCATCGAGCACGATATTGGCGGATTTACCGCCCAATTCGAGGAAAACCTTGGTCACGTTCTGCGCTGCAGTGGCCATGATGTGTTTGCCAACCGCGGTGGACCCGGTGAAAGACACCATATCGACACGGGGATCACTGACGAGTTTTTCGCCCGTTTCGCGCGGGTCCTCCGAGGTGATGACATTGAACACGCCCGGGGGAATATCAGTACACTCCGCAACCACACGCCCCAGCAGCGTCGCCGACCAGGGCGTATCCGGCGCTGCTTTCAACACCACCGTACAACCCGCCGCGAGCGCAGGGACTGACTTGGCGAGATTGATTTGCAGGGGGACATTCCAGGGCGTGATGCAGGCCACCACGCCAATCGCCTCCTTCTCCACCAGGCGACGGCTCTTGATACCCATCATCTCGGAAATACCGATATCCCGTTGCCATTCGAACCCGGGCAGGCTTTCCAGGGTGTAATCGATAAAGGAAATCGGGACCTCACACTGGGGCCCGCCGCTGCCACAGGTCGCCAGGGGTGCGCCCGTTTCCGCGGCAATCTGGGTCTTGTATTCCGCCATATTGGCGCGCAGCCCTTCCTGCAACTGCTGTAGACAGCGCAGCCGGAAGGCGTGATTGGTAGACCAGTCCGTTTTGTCAAAGGCGCGTCGGGCTGCAGCGATGGCGCGATCGGTATCCGCCACACTGGCATCGGCAGCTTCTCCGATCACCTCTCCGGTAGCTGGACTCACGACTGGATAGCGCTTGCCTGACTCGGCATCAACCAGTTCACCATCGATAAACAGACGGGATTCGGGATTCATCTGGAAACTCCTGTTAACTTATTTTTCAAGCTCCGCCGACACCCAGGCTCGCGCCAGGGGGAACCGCGATACAACATTGTCAACCGTGTTTGACTATTAATCAACCATTCTTTACTATTTTTTCGAGCCCGCTGCGCAGTACCTGAATGATGCAGTCGCGGCTTTCTCGATTCATCCGAGCCAGTGTCAGCGTGACGTTAAAGTGCACACACGGCTCTGGCTGCCTGTTCCGTCGCCTGACGGATCAAGCCGAGGCCAGTGCAATCACCGATTGGAACGACGGTCGCGCACACATCCTTCAAGGATTCCGCCAGGCTCAGATCCGCCTCGGGGTGCCCGGCTACCAGGGTCGAGTCTGCCGCTGTCTCGCTGGAAAAGCCGTCCCGCTCGAATCGCACCCGTGTCCGCTCGACGCCGGTGACAGTAACGCCGGTGATCACCACCACCCCGGCGCTATCCAGTTCCGAAAGCTGTTCCTGCCGCCGCTTTGGCCCGACCTCTGGCGCCAGTTGCAACACCTCGCTGAGCAGGGTGACATGGCGACCACGGGCGGCGATAAAGCTGGCCAGTTCCACCGCGGCCAGATCGCTACCAATCACGCAAACACGGCTGCCGAAAGGCAGGTACTGCCGGGTCAGGCGACGCAAGAGCGCAGGGCCAACCCTGCGCTGAACGGCCGCGGGCACCTTCGCCGCCAGATTGAGGAGTGCGGGCACCGGTCGTTCGCCGGGGCCGGGCTCTCCTCCAAGCACCAGTCGGCGCAATACGTTTCCGGTGAGCACCTGCGCCTCTCCGTCGACGGGTATGGCCGCGTCGCGCAGTCGCGCACCGGTCGCGACCAGGATGGCATGGGGCGCCAGGGTGGCAACGAGTTCCGGGGTTGCGGTCACACCCAGGCGAACATCGACCCGAAGGCGCTGCAGTTCACCCTTGAGGTAGTCCAGCAACGGTTCATTGGCACTGTGGACCGTGGCGGCGAGGAACAGGGAACCACCAAGGCGCGGCGCACGCTCCAGCAGCGTGACCCGGTGACCTCGTTCTGCACTCAAACGGGCTGCCTCCATCCCGGCAGCACCGCCACCGATAATCACCACGTGTCGCGGGGATGGCACAGGTTGCAGCGTCAGCTCGGTCTCGCGGCCGCTGAAGGCGTTCACCGCACAGTTCATGTTGGCATCGAAGGGCGCGCTGAGCATCGAATCGATGCAGTTTTCGCACGAGAGGCAGCGTCGCACCTCGCCAGCCCTGCCGCGACGCAGCTTATTGGGCAGTTCCGGGTCCGCCAGCAGCGGCCGCGCCATCATCACGATATCGGCGTCGCCACCTGCCACGATGCGGGCGGCAAGTTCAGGCCGATGGATACGGCCCACGACCATGACCGGCACCGACACAACGCGCCGGATCGCGGCAGCCACAGCGACATTGTGCCCGTCGCGATAGTGCGAACCACACACGATCTGCCCCACCAGTTTGTCGTGGGAAACTCCGCCGCTCACCTGAATCGCATCGGCTCCTGCCGCCACGAGTTGCGGAGCGAGCAGTTGCGTCTCGGGCAAGCCTCGGCCGTCCCAGCTATCCTCATAACCTGATATCCGTACGGTAATGGGAAAGTCCTCCCCCGCACTGCGCTTGATTCGCCGCAATGTTTCCAGCAGCATCCGCGCACGTCCCTCCAGGGTATCGCCCCGATACTCGTCTTCCCGGTGATTGCGCAGGGGCGACAGAAACGAGCCAAGCAGCATATAGGCATGGGCTGCGTGCAGTTCCATCCCATCGTAGCCCGCCTCCCGGGCTCGCACCGCGGCAGCGGCGTACTGATCCATGATGCTATCGATTTCCCCCGGCGTCAGGACACGGCAGGGCCAGCCAGTCCCCGCCGCCACGGCTACCGAGGGCCCGACGGGTTCCGACATCGATTCCGGGCCCGGATGGGATATCTGGGGCTGGATGCAGGCACCCTCGGCGTGCACACGTTCCACCAGTCGCCGGTGCCCGTCAATAAAGCGGTCGTCACCGAGGGACAAGGACTGGGGTTGGTAGCGCTGGGCGGTATCCACAGAGCACATCTCGACGGTAATCAGGCCCACACCGCCACGCGCCCGGGCGGCGTGGTATTCGATCAGGCGATCAGTGACCTGAAAATCTTCGCTGCCGTAGTTGGTCGTCATCGCCGACATGGCGAGACGATTGGGCAGTAGCATCGAGCCAATCGCCAGAGGCTCGAACAGGCAATCGAGGGAATTCAATGCGAATACCCCGTCGACTCAGTGGCAGCCAGATGGAGGCAGTATTGATGGGTTGCACGCAATGCCATTACATTTTCCCTGCTATTTTTTAAGGAACAGTATAAGTCCATGTGCCATTGACTCAGGGATAAATCATTAAACCATCTCCCCCTCGCTTTCAGGCCGGATTTACGCTGTACTGCGGAGTGACGCCAAGACCCCACATAACGCTTACAAAGGACTGGCCATGCAACGTTTCGACGATCTCAATGCTGCAGCGATTGCGCCGCTCGCACCGCGACAAGGGCGCCATCCACTACTGCCCCCGGTTTCCGAAAAAGGCCTGGTGGCGCTGTTGTGCCGGGTGGCCTACAGCGAAGGCTGGAACGAGCACCTGGCGGGCCATATCACCCTGCGCTGCGCCGATGGCAATGTGCTGTGCAATCCCTGGGAACTCAGCTGGGATGAGGTCACGGAAGCAGACATCCTCACGCTGTCACCGATCGGTGAGGTCATCGAGGGCGACTGGAACGTCACTCCCGCCATCGGCCTGCATCTGCAGCTACATAGCGCCCGCCCGGATGTCCATGTCGTCATGCACAATCACCCCGAGTGGAGCGGCCTCTGGGCCTGCCTGGGCGAGTCGCCACCGGTACTCGACCAGGCGGGCGCCTACGTGGACGGGCCGCTGCCGGTATTCAACGAGTACGACGGCACCTTCGACGACAGGAATATCACCGCCGGGCTGGTTGACGCACTGGGGGATGCCAAATGGGCCTTGTTGGCCAACCACGGCGCCCTGGTACTGGCAAAAAACATTCGCCAGGCCCATTTACGCATGGCGACCCTTGAGTGGCGCTGTAAACGGGGCTGGCAGGCGCGCCTTGCCAGCGGCGGTAAAACACTCCCCGATGGCATGGTGCAGCAGATTGCCCTGCCGGACGCCAATGGCTTCCCCTTCCTGTTCGAAGCCATGGCGCGGCGCGAGCTGCGGCGCGACCCCAATATCCTGAACGCAGCGGAGTAGGCTCATGGTCCTGAATGTCACCCCCTTGGAGAACGTCGGCGTCGAGGTCAGCGGCTTCGATATCAACCAGCCGGTCCCTGACGACCTGGCCCGGGAGCTGCGCCAAATCTGGCTCGAGCACGGCATCGTCCTGTTCCGCGACCAGGACATCGATCCGCAGAAACAGATTGAGTTCAGCCGCCTGTTCGGCGAACTGGAATTACATCCACTGGCAGCCACCCAGTCGCGGGAGTTCCCCGAGTTGTTCGAGCTGGTCAATGACCCCGAGCAGGAAAAGTTCATGGTCGCCAGCTACCACGGTGAGCAGCTGGTGAGCAAACTGGACTGGCACATGGACCTGCACTACACCGGCAAACCCAATCACGGCGCGGTACTGCGGGCAGTGGTGTGTGCCACCGAAGGCGGGCTCACCGGTTTCGGTGACCTGGCCAAAGCTTACGATGCCCTGGACGATGAAACCAGGGCCCTGGTGGAACAACTGGAGGTGGTGTACACCTTTACCATGCAACGGCGCAACATGCGGTTTGTTGATACCGAGGGCTACGAACCCAGCCCGTACAGTCCCCGCAAGCCCAGCCAGATGAATTACCCCAATTTTCCGGAGATCGTCTATCCGGCTGTGGTCACCCATCCGGTGACGGGGCGCAAGGTGCTGGAAATCGTCGAGCTTATGCTGGACCGCTTCCACCTGCCCCAGCGTGCGGGGTTATGTCACGACGAAGCCATGGACCTTATGCGCGAACTGGTGGCCCACATCCGCAAGCCCGAGTTTCACTACTTCCACCAATGGCGCGAGGGCGACATGGTGCTGTGGGATAACTGGCGGGCAATGCACAGTACCACCGGGACCCGGCCAGGCACGGCACGGCGGATTCACCGCACCACGATCAAGGGCGACACCATCCTCGGGCGCGAACTGACACCGCACTGACGGTATCGCTCTGCCCTGGCGAGGGGCGACATACCCTCCCCTCTTGGCAATCCGCGGATTAGCGCTGGGGCTGTAAAGCGGCCTGGCGTCCTGCCTTGCGCCCGAACAGGGTGGCGTCGGCCACCGACATACCGCTGGCATAACCCGCGCCGGTGCGCGGTATCCCGCAGGCAGTACGACCCGCCGCAAACAAACCCGGGATCGGCTCCCGCTCGGCATTCAACACTTCCCCCGTCGGCAGCGTATCGAGCCCCCCCAGGGTGAAGCAGGCGGGCTGCAGAAGTGGCAGGGAATAGTCAACCAGCGCGAAGGGAGGCTCGATCAGTGGCGCCAGCCAGGTGGGCGACTTGTGAAACAGGGGGTCAACGCCCTCCGCGGCGTAACGGTTGTAGTACTCCACGGTATGCTGCAGGCTGCCCGGCGGTAACCCCGCCTCTTCCTCGACCTCCGCTACGGTTTCGCCCACCGCGACAATCTCGGTGGTCTGGTGGTAATCGGGACGGGCAAAGTAGCGATTGTCGATAAACATGAAAGCGCGCATATCGGTTTGCTGCGACACCGCGGCTCCGAGGCGAGACAGGTACACATCCTCGTTGATAAAGCGCTGGCCCTGGGCATTGACGAACAAGCCGTAGGTCAATTGTGCCGGCGGATAATGGGCCACACCCACAAAAGCCTGGCCCATGTGAATGGCGACACCGCCGGCGGCCACGCCGAGGCGGATACCATCACCCTGATCACCGGGATTGCCGTGGCGCGTGCAGATCGATGCCAGTTCCGGGATATTTTGTTGGGTCATGCGCTCATTCATAATGAAGCCGCCCGTCGTCAACACCACTCCCCGTCGCGCCAGGACATAGCGCGGCGCATTGTCGACCTTGGCCACGACGCCGCAGATCCGACCATTGTCTTCCTGAATCAGCCCCAGCAGCCGGCTGTCGTACCAGCAATTCACCCCGGCCCCCTCGAGCTTGCCCAGCAGCGTATTCATGACAACCATACCGCCCTCGTGCCCGGCATCCTCCGGCAGGTGGCCGCGGGGCACCGGCGTCGCGCGCTGGTCGAAGGGCCAGGCCCGCTCATTGCCCGTGAATTGCAGTGAATCACCGGTCAGGGCCACCACGTCGCGGCCCTCGAACAGGCTGCGGCGGTAGGGAATGCCCTGGGCCTCGAGCCAGTCAAAATGCTCAGCAGCGCCGTCGACGAAGGCCTCCACCCGGGCCCGGTCGGCATGCTCACCAAAACAGGTCATCAGGTAATTGACCATGTTTTCGCTGCTGTCCTCGATACCCAGGTCGCGCTGCAGGCGAGTGCCGCCGCTACCCCCCAGGTACATTTCACAGGCGGATAGCATCGTGGACCCACCGCCGGCGCTGAATCGCTCCAGCGCCACCACCTCTGCCCCCGTCGCCCTTGCCTCCAGCGCGACAGAAACACCGGCGCCACCGAGACCGCAGACGACTACATCGGTCTGCTCATGGAATTCAGGCACATCGTGCAGGGCAACTATCTCGGTCATTGCTCGTTCACCGGTGGTTATTGTCGAGGCCACAGACTATAGGCAAATAACATTACTACAGCAATGCTTTATCCTGGTCTGTACCCCCCGGTTTGCCTGAGCCTACCCGGCCGGACTCCCCGGCCCTTATTTAATCAATTCGTATTGACTATTAGTCAATTATTATTTACTTTATCGCCGTCTTGGGAACGGCTCCGGCCGCAGCCGGTAAGGAAAATATCCATGACCTTCACATATGACTGGCAGGCCAGCCTGCTGACCTTCGTTATACTCGGAGCGAGCATTGCTCTGGCCCAGTTCATCGCCTTCAAGGTGCCGGCCTTCGCCCGTGCGCGCGAAGAAAATCGCAGCGAAAATCAGCGAAAATGGCGCGAACTGGGGAAAAAATACCACCATCGCGTCAAATCGAGCCAAAAAATCGGTTTCGTCATCAACACTGCGTTCTACATTGCGATTCTGCCCTTTTTTGTCAGCTGGGAAGCGCAGCCGGTATGGCGAATCGTGCTGGATGTCTTCCTGATCCTGATGGTCTACGACTTCTTTTACTATCTGGTGCACCGCTTCCTTTTTCACGGCAAAGGCTACATGCGCCGCGTGCACGCTGTGCATCACCAGGCCCGCAGCCGGGTCACGTCCATTGACTCCTACCTGCTGCATCCCTGGGAAATCTTTATCGGTATCGCCCTGTACTTTGCCACCATCGTGGTCCTGGGCCTGGGTGGCCTGGCGCCCTTCCACGTGGCGACCATTGTGATTTCCAATTTCATCTACACTCAGTTGAACCAGGTCAACCACTGCCGGATAGACCTGAACTACTTCCCTTTCAAGACCATCAACTACATTGCCATGAAGCACGATGCCCACCACCTGGACATGCACAAGGGCAATTACGCCACCATCACGCTGCTGTACGACAAACTGTTCGGCACCCTGGAGGTACACCCGCTGGAAACCCAGCCCAGGGACGAGCACAACAATCCCGTCAACGCCTGACCAGACTAGCGGAGCGCGTAGTACAGCGCGCTTCGCTATCACCCTGTCGCAAAGCAGGTGAATCATGTCGTCCACCATTCCCACTCACGATCCCGCCTACTGGCAGAACCCTTATCCAATTCTCGCCGAGTTCCGCGAGCGCGGGGCAACTGCCTACAACGATAGCGGCGACCTGTGCGTCCTGCGCTGGGATGACGCGGAATGGGCGATCAAGGGCAGCGACTTCATCAACGAGGGAATCGAACGCTTGGAGAACCGGGGCTTCCAGCCCGGCGATCCCCTGCATACCTGGCGCAGTCATGCGCTGGGGGTGATGGAAGGGCCCGATCACCTGCGCATTCGAAAACTGGTGACATCCACCCTGTCAAAGCGCAGCCTTGAACCTCTGCGACCGATGATCCGTCAGCATGCCCACCACCTGTTGGATGACTTGCTGGAGAACCGTAAGGCCGGGCAGCCGATCGACGTATTGCAGGGCTTTGCCGGCCCCCTGCCCCGCCGGGTAATGATGTCCTTCCTGGAAGTGGATGGCGAAGAAATGAACGGCGCCGAGGCGCCGCTCGCCGATGCGCGCATCCCGGATTGCTTCGGCCCGCAAGTTACCCGGGACATGCGCGACACCGCCAACAGGGCTATTGCCCAGGTCATGCATCATGTTGGCACACTGTATGAAAAACGTCGTCAGGTGCCGCGAGACGATTTTCTCACCCGCCTGCTCGAGGCGGAAGATGAGGGTGGTCGGCTCAGCCACCCTGAACTGATCACCCTGTTCTCCACTATTTTCGGTTCCGGAGGAACCACGGGCAGCGCAATTGCATCCGGGCTACTGGAACTGGCGCGCCATCCCGAGGCTGCCATGCTATTGCGCAACGATCCCCCGCGCTGGAAACAGGGCGCCTGTGAAGAAACCTTGCGCATGCGACCGGGCATTGTCGAATTGCCGCAAAAGGCCGCCCATCCCCTGGAGGCGTTTGGCCACCACTTTGCCACCGGCGACACCATTGCCATCCCTTTTGGCGCCGCAAACCGGGACCCGGACCGCTGGGACAATCCGCAGCAGTTCGATATTACCCGCGATCCAAGGGTGTTCTCCCTGAGCTTTGGACTCGGGGCGCACTTCTGCATCGGTCAGGCTATGGCGCGCTACACTATCGAGGAGGCGCTGGCGACCTTCGTTGAACGCGTGCCGGATTTCTATGAAGCAGAAGTGGCTCAGTGGACCCCCTTTGTGATGGAAAACCGCCTCCAGTCGCTGCAGTTGCGCGTCGACTGAGTTGAAGAACCCGACAAAAGATTGCTGGCCACAGACCATACGGACGCGGGTGTTACAAGTATTCAACCCTGTGTCAAACAGTGGAGGAAGCGGGTTGTGAGGTACACCCGCATGCCCTATAATCCCCATTAAATTTCTGTAGCAATGTTTTTGTGCATTGCCTTAATAAGATGATCGAGGTTGACATGAGTGACATCCCCTTCGTCAGCGGCGCCAAATCCCCCGAGGAAGGCGGCCACTTTGAAGAGTTCTGCGCCCACCCCGCCCATTTCCTGCAGCGTGCTTATAAGGAGTGCGGCGAACTGGCTGAGTTCGACATGGGTGGTATCAACACGGTATTGATGGTTGGCCCCGAGGCTCACGAAGCCGTGTTCCGTGTCGACGACATCAAGGTCAGCGCCCCCGAGGCCTACCAGTTCATGGTGCCCATTTTTGGTAAGGGTGTGCAGTACGGAGCCCCCCTCGATATCGAGCGCCAGCAATTGCGCATGCACTCGCGTGGCCTGGCCAGTGAGAAGATGAACCACTATGCCCCGATTATCGCCAGGGAAGCCGAGGACTGGATTGCCGATTGGGGTGACAGCGGCGAACTGGACTTTTACGAGGGCTTCGCGGACCTGACCATCAAAACCTCAACCCACTGCCTGCTGGGCTCCGAATTCCGCTACTCGTTAACCGATGAATTCGCCGAGTTGTACCACACCCTCGGCGCAGCGGCAGACGCCGGCGGCCTGCAGGACCCCGGTGCGGTGAAGGCGGCTTACGACGCCAGGGACAAAGCCCGAGCCCGGTTGGAGGAGTTGATCACCGAGCGTGTAGAAAAACGCCGCGCTTCCGGCGAAGTCGAGATGGACCTGCTGCAGGTATACATGGATGCCACCTACCCTGATGGCCGCCATCTCACTACCAGCGAGATTGCCGGCATGATCGTGTGGTTCATGTTTGCAGGTCACCACACCAGCGCCAACACCGCCGCCTGGACTCTGGTAGAAATGGCACGTCACCCGGAACTGACCCAGGCCGTGGTGGCCGAGGTGGACGCGGTAATGAGCTCGGGCCAGCAGTTCGACCTGAAGATCCTGCGACGCATGTCCAAGCTCGAAGGCTTTATTCGCGAAGCCCTGCGGGTGCACCCCCCGCTGAATACCCTCACCCGACGCGTCATGGAGGATTTCGAATACAAGGGACACATCATCGAGAAAGGCAAGAATGTGATGCTCTGCCCCTACGTCGCACACCGCCTGGAGAGTAGCTTCGAAGACGCCGAGGCGTTCAAACCGGATCGCCCGGCACCGGAGAGCCCCTTCGCCCTGATTCCCTTCGGTGGTGGCCAGCGCAAATGCGTGGGCAATGCCTTTGCGATACTGCAAGTGAAAGTGATTTTCTCGGTGTTGCTGAACAATTACGAATTTGAACTGGCTGGTCCCTCCGGTGAGTATGCCGAAATCATGCCCTCACTGATTCTGCGCCCGTCCGACCCCTGCATTCTGCGCTACCGCCGTCGCGCTGACCGCAAAGCCGCCTGAGGGAGATTACGTCATGGCGAACTATAAAGTCGAAGTCGACCTGATGCTGTGCCAGGGGCACGGTGTCTGTACTGAGGAGTGCCCCGAGGTGTTTGAAGTGGTCGATATGGACAGCGGCTATCCCAAAGTCCGGGTCAAGAATGAGTTCCCCGGGGAGGAATTGCGTAGCAAGGTACAGGACGCCGTCGACTATTGCCCCAATCAGACCATCAAACTGGTGGAGATAGACTAGACCTTACGTTCTCCAGACAGTGCACCCGTGGCGTAACAAACCCTCTGGATAGCTCCAGAGGGTAACTCCGCAGGTGAGAGCCGGAATAAAAATCATTCATTACCCGGGGCGAGCGATGCAACGACACATCATACCGGCAGTGGTCCTGACTATCGGCATTGCCGGGTGCTCTGATTTTGATGATCCAACCATAGGTACTCACGTCGGCAAGGTGCTGCAACCCGATCTGCCCAGCCGCGCCGTCGTACCCCCTAACGCTACCCGCAACCTGCTCTGGGGCGACCTGCATGTGCACACCGCCCTGTCCTATGATGCCTTCACCATGGGCACCAGGACCCTGCCTGATGACGCCTACAACTACATGAAAGGCGGCACCATCATGCACGGGCTCGGCTACCCCATTCGCGCCCGCAGGCCGCTGGATTTTGGCGCAGTGACGGATCACGCTGAATACCTCGGGGTACCAAGGCACCTGGCGGGATCGCAAGCTGACCAACTGGATGAAGGCCTGATAAACGCCCTGAAGAGTGGTAGCGCACTTCGGTTCACTGCCTATTATTTCTACCGCATTTTTTCCTCGATGAGTTCCCGCGAAAAGCGGGAAGAAACCTTCGGGCGCGACGATCTGCAATACGTTTCCGATGCTGCTTGGCAGGACATACAACAGGCTGCGGAGAATCACAACGAACCGGGGCGCTTCACCACCTTCGTCGCTTACGAATACAGTTCGATGCCAGACGAACGCAATCTGCACCGAAATGTGATCTACAAATCCGCGCGAGTGCCAGACTACCCTTACACATCCAGGGACTCCAGCAATCCCGAAGATTTATGGCGCGTACTGGACGCGCAACGCGAACAAGGCATGGACGTACTTGCAATCCCACACAATGGTAACGTCAGCGGTGGACGGATGTACGAATCCAGGACATTCAATGGCAGCGCCATTGATGCCGAGTACGCAGAGTTGCGCTCCCGCAATGAGCCCCTGTCAGAAATTTTTCAGGTCAAAGGCACCTCCGAGACCCACCCCAGTCTTTCACCTGCCGATGAGTTCGCCGACTTCGCGCTAATGGATACCTTGATGACCGCCGCGCGGGAGCCGAGTACACCGAAGGGCAGTTACAGCCGCGACGCCCTGCGCACGGGACTTGAATTCGCCCACCGGGAGGGCTACAACCCCTATCAATTCGGGGTCATCGGTTCCAGTGACAGCCATAATTCGAGTTCCTCAACAGAAGAGGACAACTTCCATGGCAAGTTGCCCCTCATGGACGGCTCTCCCAGTCAGCGCCTGACTCTCGCCTACCTCAGCGACAAGGCAACTCCCATCACCGCCTACGGCGCTGCGGGCCTTGTCGCCGTGTGGGCCCAGCAGAACACACGCGAGTCCATATTCGAAGCAATGCAACGCAAAGAAACCTACGCCACGTCCGGACCACGTATAGCACTACGTTTTTTTGCCGGCTGGGGCTATGACGACCTGACGCTGGATGGCGACTGGTTGGTACCGGCCTATGCGGGCGGCGTCCCCATGGGGAGCAGCCTCAAGGGAAGCATCGGAGCAGAGTCCCCCACCTTCCTGCTTTCCGCGCAGAAAGACCCTCTCGGGGCCAACCTGGATCGACTACAGGTGATCAAAGCCTGGGTGGACGAGAAAGGCCGCAGTCACGAAGTGATTTACGACATTGCCGGCAGTGGGGAGGACACCGAGGGCGCCGCGAGCTATTCCAGAACCTGGCGAGATCCCGAGTTCAACTCCGCTCAACACGCCTTTTACTACGCCCGCGCAATCGAGAAGCCCACGCCAAGGTACACGACGCACGATGCCGAACGCCTCGGCGTAGAGCCTCCGGAGCCTGTCACTATCCAGGAACGAGCGGTCAGTTCGGCGATCTGGTACTCGCCCTGAGGTGTTCAGGGTCGCCGACATGGACAGCGGGGAGAGAGGTGTCAGGTTCCGCTCTTCACGGCTTCAACGATAATGTTGGCGGTACGTGCGACATCGTTGGTTCTGTAGCCAAGTTCTTTTGCCTGTTCCAGATCGAGGTCAAAGTAGATAGTGCTGCCTCGCCCGCGCATCATCATTGAGTCTGGCAGGAGAGGGAATTCCTCATCGACAACTGGCAAGGGGTCTTTGTCGCCCGCAGCGTCGAGAAAGTATTGCAGCAATTGAGCCCAGGTCAGGTTTTCGTCACCAATCAGATAGGCCCGGCCGTTCTCGCCGCGATCCAGTGCATCGACAATTGCATCGGTCAGTGTGTCGACCGAAATAACATTGGTGCCTCCCGGGGGAGCCTGCCGCGGTAGCGGCAATTGGCCCAACGCCCAGCGCGCATAAGCATCATAGGCGGGGATCAATAGCCCCGGCACATGGCCGATGATGACCGGCGCATTGAGCGAAACGACGTGAAAACTGTCGTCTGCCAACGCCCGAGCCCCGTCGTCGGCGGCTTTCCTACTCGCTATATACGGCTCGGTAGCCAGCAGTTCCGGTGCTGCCTGCGGATAGAAGCTACCGATGACAATCGCCCTCTTAACACCTGCAGCCTTGGCAGATTCTATAAAAGCGGGAACTGCTTCGCTATTGGCTCGACCCCAGTGTACGTCTGCCGGAGTGTCCTCTGGGACATGCCGAATATCATTTCCGGCCGCGAAGACCAAGGCGTCAAACGCCCCCAGCACGGCTTCGTTCACAGGATCGTTCACATAATCGATTTGGATCCATGGCAGTGAACCCAATGGTGTCCCCGTCGCCGGAGCCGTTCGAGACGCCAGGGTAACCTTGTGCCCAAGCTCCGTAAGGCGTAAAGCCGAATGACCACCAACCATCCCGTTTCCACCAAGAATCAAAACTTTCATGGGAATTCTCACCTCCCGGAATTAACGTATCGCGTCGCTACACTTCGTAGGAAATGTTGTCGGTTACCATCGGGGCATTACTCCATCTACCCGACGGCACTCGGTGAAACGGACCCTGCGGCAAGGTGCCGCCATCAACCAACATCGAGGTACCAGTAACCCAGGATGAAAGCTCCGACGCCAGATAGACTGCTGCCCCAGCGTGGTCCTCAGGCCTTCCCATGCGTCCCAGCGGTATGGTCTTGCCTACCCCTTCCCGGTACTCGGGTTTGTAAACCTGGTCCAATGGCACCTGCTCAGTATCAGTAGTTTCCGGAGCAATGTTGTTGACTCTGATTCCGTAGTTCGACAATTCCATCGACAGGGACTCGGTGAAACCCCGGACGGCATGCTTGAAGGTCGTATAGCCGACGTTGTAGGGGCAACCGCGAAACCCCTCCACGGATGAAAAATTGATAATGCTGCCATTCCCGGATGCCTTCATCAGGGGAATCATTGCCCGTGACACCAGGAACATATGACGCAGGTTTATCGCATGCTGGCTGTCCCAGTCGTCTTCCGTAAACTCGGAGAGTTCCTTGAACACACCCAGGTGGTGTCCAACATTGTTCACCAGAACGTTCAGGCCTCCGAATCGATGTTGTACCGCTTGTGCGAGTGCATCAACTTCAACTGCATCACGCACATCACATTGTTGAACCAGTGCGTTTGGAAAACTCGCCTGTAATTCGTTGCATTTTTCGGGATCGATCTCTGCGATGACAATATCGGCCCCGAGCTCGCTATAGGCGCTGACGATCGCACGACCGATTCCTGCGCCGCCGCCCGTGACCAGTGCCACTTTACCCACCAGTGAGATAGATTGCTGCCAGGACATAGTGATTCTCCTCGTAGTCAGGCCGGCCCTATGAACTTGCGTGGCCAGCAGCGATAAAACCAAAGGTCATTGCCGGACCCAGTGTGGCACCGGCACCGGGATAGTACCGCCCCATCGGTGACGCCGCCGTATTGCCTATGGCATATAGCCCCTTGATTGGCGCACCACCTTCGCTGAGTACCTGGGCGTGCTCGTTGGTCAACAAGCCTCCCTTGGTACCAATATCACCCGGATACACTTCAATACCGTAGAAGGGGCCCTCAAGCAGCGGTGCGAGGCAGGTGTTCGGCCCGAGGCGTACGTCCCCGTAGAGCTTGTCGTAGCTGTTCTCGCCGCGATGAAAATCTTCATCCACCCCCGACTCCGCATAGCGATTGAACTGCTTCACGGTGTCCGTAAGACCCTCGGCGGAAACACCGAGTTTCTGCGCCAGTGCCGGGATACTGTCTGCCGTTACCAGCAGGTCATTGCGGATCTTGCCACTCTGCAGCCAGTCCAGGTGCATACCGCCGGGCAACAGCGGCCCGAAGGGGTATTCGCGACGGTAGCGACTATCGAAAATGGCATAGCAAGGCAGATTGTCACCGTCATACATTGCCTGTACCGCTGTGGTGTAGGCCACCGATTCATTGACGAAGCGCGCACCTTTGGCATTGACCAGGATGCAGCCCGGCATGGAGCGCTCGGTGAACAGCATGCGAGCCCGATCCTCACCTTGCACACGAATTGTCGGCCCCCACCAGGCTTCATCCATCAGGTGGGTTGCAGCGCCGATTGCCGTGGCCGCCTCGAGCAGGTCGCCCGTATTGGTGGGCGAAGCGGCAGACCAGTGCGTATCGCTCGGACCGGGCAGGTAGCGTTCGCGCAATGGCTGGGAGTGTTCGAAGCCACCCGCGCCGACAATCACGCCCTTGCGCGCCCGAAGTTGCTGCACCTGCCCACCGCGCTCTACCTTCACACCGGTGACAACACCGTCCTCGCTCACAAGCTCCCTCACCGGAGAGGAGAGCCACAGTGGCACATGGCGATCGTCGAGGGAATGCCGCAGGCGCCCTACCAGCGCATTACCCATCACCAGCCGGCGCGAGCGCCGACCCTTGAGACGCCCAGGCAGGTCGGCGGCGTATTCCAGAGCGAGTTTGAGTACCACCTTCAACCAGCCGGGCGCCTTGCTCAATAGTACGGCACCCTCCTGGTTGGTATAACCCATCAAACCCATGACACGCGTTTGTATGTGCGGAAAGCCGAGGGTTTCGAAGGACCCTCCGAGGTCCCTGGCATGATACGGCAAGGGGTCTATCGAGCGCCCGCCCGGTCGGGATCCGGGCAGTTCCTGATAGTAGTCGGCGTAATGCACCATGGACTCAAAAGCCACCCGGGTCTGCTCTTCGAGATAGCGCAGCATGACGGGGCCCTCCCGTACGTAGGCATCCACCAGTGCGGGAGCGACATCGCCGTCGGTCAGGCTGTGCAGGTAGGTCAGGGCGTCCTGTTCGTTGTCTTCGACACCAGCGGCCAGCATCAGGTGGTTGTTGGGAATCCACAGCCCGCCCCCGGAACTGGCCGAGGTTCCACCATAAAATGCGGCTTTTTCCACTACCAACACCTCGTTACCGAGGTCCTGCGCGCGGCAGGCAGCCGTCAGGGCGCCTGCGCCGCTGCCGACCACGATCACGTCAAATTCTGCGTCCCACATCAGGCGCTGTTCTCCTTATCAACCTGGTCGCGGCATGCTAACATATAAAACATTGGTAGAACTATGTTATTTTATTGTCAACCCGATGTTCGGAAACCAACCCTGACCATCAACAATAATCACGCTGGTGAACATCACCGGCCATAAGAGAGCAACCGCTGCATGAACCACACTGCACTACGTCGACTCCTGCTAACCCTGCCCCTTTTGGCGCTGACGGCCTGCCAACGCGCCCCCCTGGACCACAGCGGCCCCGTTGCCTCGTGGCCGGCAGTCGGCGGCAGCAACGCCGGGCAACGCTTCAGCGAACTGACCCAGATTAGCCCGGACAACGTGGGTCAGCTGGAAGTCGCCTGGGTGTACCACACCGGCGACATCTCCACCGGCACCGATACCCACGGGGCGACGGCCTTCCAGGCCACCCCACTGGTGACCAACGGCAGCATGTACCTTTGTACCCCGTATAACCGCATCGTCTCACTGGACCCCGAAACCGGTGAGGAGCGCTGGACCTACGACCCCCAGGTGGACCTGACCGGGGTCTATACACCCAGCTGTCGAGGCGTGGCTTACTGGGAGAATGAAGGCAGCCAGGGCGAAGCCTGCAACAGGCGCATCCTCTCCGGCACTCTCGACGCGCGTCTGCTGGCGGTAGACGCTGACACGGGCCGTCCCTGCGAAGACTTTGGCGAAGCCGGCAACGTCGACCTCAAGGCCAATCTGGGGGACGTGCGCCTCGCGGAGTACTACATGACATCGGCGCCGCTGGTAATCGATGACCTGGTTGTCACCGGCGCATTCGTCAAGGATGGGCAGCGGGTCGACGCCCCACCAGGCGTGATCCGGGCTTTTGATGTGCGCAGTGGCGAACTGGTTTGGGCGTTCGACCCCGTACCGCCCGGTATCGAGCCCGTTACCGCTGAACAAGCCAAAGCCGGCGCCAACTTCACCCGCTCCACGCCGAACGCCTGGGGCAACCTGTCCGCCGACGTGGAGCGCGGCATCATCTACCTGCCCACGGGCGGCCCACAACCCGACCACTACGGCGGCCCCGAACGTGGCGACCTGGACTACTATGGCACCTCAGTGGTTGCGGTGGATGCAGGCAGCGGCGAGCCGCTCTGGCATTTCCAGGCGGTACACCATGACATCTGGGACTGGGACGTGGCTGCCCAGCCGGTACTGTTCGAACAGAATGGCAGCACTCCCGGGGTCATCGCCGCCACCAAGATGGGACATATCTTCCTGCTCAACCGGGAAACCGGTGAACCCCTGTTTCCGGTGGAGGAGCGGCCGGTACCGAAATCCAACGTACCCGGGGAACCTACCGCACCGACCCAGCCCTTCCCCACCCTGCCCAAGCCGGTCCATCCCGAAGCGCTCACCGAAGATGATATCTGGGGACTTTACCCCGGTGATCGCGACGCCTGCCTTGCGCAATTCAAGGCATTCGACTATCGCGGCATCTTTACTCCGCCGGGGCTGGAACGCGAAGCACTGCTCTGGCCCGGCCTCGGTGGCGGCGTCAACTGGGGCTCTGTCTCGGTCAATCCGAAGCAAAACATCATGATCGTCAATTCCATGCGTGTTCCCTACACCGCGAAGTTGATCCCCCGGGAAAAGGCCGACTCACTCGACGGTAACGACCTGGTGGGAGCCAATGCCCAGGAAGGCACACCCTATGTCGTCGTCAGGGGTGGTTTCCTGTCACCGCACAACACGCCGTGCACAGCGCCCCCCTGGGGCGTACTGACGGCGATCAACCTCGATTCGGGCGAGACGCTCTGGGAGATCCCCCTGGGCAACCTGGAAGAACTCTCTCCACTGGGGCTGGGCCGCATCCTGGACTGGGGCACACCGAATACCGGGGGTACCCTGCAAACCGCGACCGGGCTGGTCTTTGCCGCCGCCACGCTGGATGGTTACATCCGCGCGTTTGACGTGAACAGCGGTGAGACCCTGTGGCAGGATAAACTGCCAGCACCGGCCCAGGCCACGCCCATGACCTATCGCCTGGAGAAGAACGGCAAACAGTATCTTGCCATCGCCGCCGGCGGACACGGCCCCCTGGCCTACGCTGCCAAAGGCCCGGAAAAACTGGGTGAACTGCTCGGGGATGCTCTGGTGGTGTATAGCCTGTCAGACTAAGCCCGGCATTTTTGTCAATACTAATTGACCGTGAGTCAATCTAAATTTACATTATAGCCATGAAACCAAATACCTCACAGATCGACAGTGTAGACCCCACCTGGAGCCGCTATCGGGACAATTTTCCCCGGCAGGTCATGGGGGTCACGCGATACCTTCAATCCCAGGTCATGGAACGGTTGGTAGGGGAACATGGTTTCGACAATCTTCGCCTGTATTTCGAGCCCTATATTTCCCTGGTTCCGGATGCTGGTATCCGCCTGACAGACCTCGCCGATGAGCTGGGCATATCACGACAGGCGGCCAACCAGACCGCCAACCAGATTGAACTGGCCGGCTTTATCGAGCGCGCACCGGACCCCAGCGATGGCCGCGCCAAACGCATACTGCTTACGGAGAGGGGGTCGGAGTTGCGCCGTCTTGGGCTGGTGGTTGCCGACCGGCTGGAGAGCGATTTCTGCCGCCTGGTGGGCCGGGACCTGTACGACCGCAGCGTTGAGGCCCTCACAACCTTCTGTGAGGCGAAGGACATTCTGCCCCCTGTGGCCAGTACCGCCAGCAGTGGCAGGACCTCCCTGGTAGCACTGCTACCCCGCTTCAGCGACTACCTCAGCCAGCGGCTGATGGAGATCACCATCGACCGGGGTCACTCGGGGCTGAAACTGTCCTACGCGCAGATCCTGGCGTTGATCGGCCCTGAAGGCGGCCGCATGCTGAAAATAGCGGCCCTGCAAAACGTCAGTAAACAGGCGATCAGCGCCATCGCCAATGAACTGGAAGACGAAGGCTATATCTACCGTGAGCAGGACCCGGAGGATGCTCGCCAGGTCCTGTTGCGATTCACCGGCTTCGGCCGCCGCCTGATCGAGGATTCCGTCAATGGTATCGATGACCTCGAAGCCGAAATTCGCGGTACGGTCGGGCCAAAGGCGCTGGACAGCCTGCGCAGTACCATGAAACGCCTGTATCACGCCCTGCAACCGGAGGTGGCTGTCTTTACCCGTTCCGAGCCTGACCTGATGCAGTTGGAAAATGAACTCAGACAGCGACTCAGCCCGGAAGCACGCCGGCAGCTGGCCGAGAGGCTACTGCGAGACTGAGCCAACGCCCCGGGCAGCAGCCGGCCACCGAACCCATCGTTCACACCATAAGAGAAATCGCGCAATGACCGAAAAAACACGTCGTGAAATCGGACTGGAAACCATCAAGGATGTCTACGCGGGAGATGTCGTTACCCCGCCGGAAGGCTACCCATTCAGCGATATCATGCTGGAGCAACTGTTCGCCGAGCTGTGGACTCGCGACACCCTGAGCATGCGAGACAAGCGCATCCTGCTGCTGGGCATCATCGCCGAGAAGGGAGAGCCCACCACCTTCAAGATCCAGGTCAAGGCGTCACTGAAACGCGGTGAAATGACCCCGGAGGAAGCGCGCGAACTGTTGCTTTTCATCGCCCAGTACGCGGGGTACCCGCGCGCCGCGGGCATGCTGGCCCCGCTGGAAGAGGCCATAGCCGAGGCAGCGGCAGACAAGCAGGCAACGTGATCACAACCACACGGCCTGCCAGGCAATTCCATAGGGGCAGCCAACATCAGTGCAGCCCTGAAGAAAAATAAGTTGTAAAAGGACCTACAATGCCGGCATTGCGTAACTCGGCCCTCGCCTTCGTGAGCCTGATCGCGGTAGGCGCATGCTCACCAGTGGAAGATCCATCCTTGTTTCCGGCCTTCGACGAGGCCAGTGCCGGACCGCCGCCTGCCAAGCCGCTGGTTCCACCCAGGGCAGAACGCCAGGTGTTCTGGGGTGACCTGCACATCCACACCAGCCTGTCGACCGATGCCTGGACCATGGGCGTTCGGGGCCTCCCCGACGATGCCTACACCTTTACCCGTGGCGGGACAATCGAGCACCCCCTGGGCTACCCCATCCGTTTGCACCGGCCGCTGGATTTCGCTGCAGTAACCGACCACTCCGAATATCTCGGCGTGGTTCGCGAACGCGCCCCCGAGTTACCCACGGCGACCCGGCCCATGCGCGAACGCCTGCTGGAAGACGGGCCGCTGATGAATACCATCGCATTCCTGCGCACCAACATGGGTTTCAACCTGCGCGACGTCGACAAGACCGGCGCCGCCGAGATTTCCAGGAAGGCCTGGCGGGAAACTATAGAGGCTGCCGAGCGGCACTACGAGCCCGGGCGCTTCACTACCTTTGTCGGCTATGAATGGAGTTCCATGCCGGACGCCCGCAACCTGCACCGCAACGTGATCTACCGCAGCACCAAAGTGCCGGAACTTCCCTACAGCTCGATCGAGTCGGAGGACCCGAGAGACCTGTGGACGGC
Source organism: Parahaliea maris (assembly GCF_008064665.1). GTDB lineage: Bacteria > Pseudomonadota > Gammaproteobacteria > Pseudomonadales > Halieaceae > Parahaliea > Parahaliea maris. The sequence continues at coordinate 283,721 of NZ_VRZA01000001.1, forward strand.
ACTGGAAGAACAACGCAAACAGGGCATGGCCAACCTGGCGATTCCCCATAACGGCAACGTCAGTGATGGATTGATGTACGACAGCGTCGCTCTTGACGGCAGCGCATTCGACGCCGAATACGCCCGCCGGCGTACGCTCAACGAGCCGATCAGTGAAATCTTCCAGGTCAAGGGCGCCTCCGAGACCCACCCTTCCCTGTCGCCTGAGGACCCCTTTGCCGACTTCAACATCCTGGACACCATGTTGAGCCAGGAAATACAGGACTCAAACCCCAAGGGCAGCTATATCCGTGACGCCCTGCGGGTCGGCATGGAATTCGAGCACGACCAGGGCTTCAATCCCTACCGCTTTGGCGTAATCGGTTCCAGTGACGGGCACAATGCCAGCTCTCCTGTAGAGGAGGACAATCACCACGGCAAACTCCCGATCATGGACGGTAGCGCCGCCATACGCCTGGGCAAGGCCTACCTGATACCAGAGGAAGAGCATCGCGCGGCTAACTGGGAATCCGCGGGACTCGCGGCGGTATGGGCGGAGGAAAACACCCGGGAATCAATCTTTGATGCCATGCGCCGCAAGGAAACCTATGCCACCTCCGGCCCCCGGATGACGGTACGATTCTTTGCTGGCGCGCAGTACCCGGAAGGCCTGATGGACGACCCCGAGTGGCTACAACGAGCCTACGCCTCCGGCGTGCCGATGGGCGGTGAATTGCAGGCAGCCAGTAGCGAAGATACATCCCCCCGTTTCGTGGTCATGGCGGCGAAGGACCCCCAGGGCGCCAACCTCGATCGGATCCAGATTATCAAAGGCTGGGTGGATGCCTCTGGGCAGTCCCACGAGCGCATCCACGACGTTGCCCTGGCGGAGAATCGGCAGGCTGACCCTGCCAGCAAGGCCGCCAACCCGGTCGGTAACACCGTGAATATCGCAGACGCCAGCTACACGAACGCCATCGGCAGTCCGATGTTGCAGGTCCAGTGGACGGATCCCGACTTCTCACCGACCCAACACGCCTTCTATTATGCAAGAGTGCTGGAGATACCCACGCCACGCTGGTCGACCTACGACGCCAAGCTTCTTGGGGTGGAAGCGCCGGAACCTGCTACCCTGCAGGAAAGGGCTGTCACCTCTGCCATCTGGCTACAACCGGCGAGTACTGACTGATTCGCCGAACCGATGAAAGCGCAGATGCGGCGGGCAGGTAATCCCCCACATTCTGGTTAAAGTAATGGGCCGGAAAAGTGCCCACGGTTACAGGTAAAGAATAATGAGTGCATGTCCGTTCTCCCATCTGCTGGACCTCGATACCTACGTCAACGGGATGCCCTATGCCGAGTTGGCCAAACTGCGCCAACAGGGGCCCTTTGTTCGTTTTGACGACCCGTCCACCGGCGTCCCCTATTGGGCCGCAGTGAAGCGCGAGGCACTGGATTTCGTATCCCGGAATCCTGACCTGTTCTCCTCCAACCGGGAGGGGCCTTTCCCCATGGAAACGCCACCTGAGCAGAAAGAAACCCAGAAAATCATGAATGAAAACTTCATCATTGCGATGGATCCACCCAAGCATATGAAGTATCGCAAGGTGGTCCGCGACGCGTTCACTCCCCGGGCGGTCGCCACGCTCGAACCCTGGTTGCGGGAACAGGCCAGGGGGATCGTCGACCGCGTGGCCACCAGGGGGGAATGTGAGTTCATCGAGGACGTGGCAGCCGAATTGCCGCTGATCGCCATCCTCGAAATCCTTGGCGTACCAGTGGAGGACCGCAAACAGTTCTTCGAATGGACCAACATCATGACCTTTGCGGACGACCCCGATGTGGTCACTGATCCCAATGAGGCCAACAACGTGTCACTGCAGGTCATCATGTACGCCATGGAACTAGCCAAGAGGGAGCGGGAAAACCCGACCAGCCAGGTGGTACAGGCGCTACTCGATGGCGAGGTCGACGGCGTCAAGGTGACAGAGGAAATGTTCGCCTGGATGTTCATCCTCATCATGGTGGGCGGCAACGAGAGTACGCGTACCGCGACAGCCCACGGGATGCGGGCCCTCATGGAAAACCCGGATCAGTTGGAATACCTGGTGCAGCACCCGGAGGAGATTCCCATGGCAGTGGAGGAAATGCTGCGCTACAACACTGCTTTTATCGCCATGCGCCGAACAGTCACCCAGGATCTTGAATGGCAGGGCTACCAGTTCAAGGAAGGTGACAAGGTCATCCTGCACTACCACGCCACCAACCACGACGAAGACGTGTTCGGCGATGACGCCACCCGATTCGACATCCATCGCCACAAGCGTATCAGCAACATGGCACGGGAACACCGCGCCTTTGGCATCGGTGAGCACTTCTGCCTGGGTATGAACCTGGCCCGGCTCGAGCTGAAAATCATCTTCGAAGAAATGATTCCGCGCCTGCGCAACCCGAAATTTGCGGGAGACGTCACCTACATGCGGTCGATCTTTATCAATACCATCAAGGCCATGCCGATCACCTATGATCCCGAGGGCGAGGCGACTGTATAAACTGCCCGCTGGCGGGCCGTCTGGCCCGCCACTGTTCCTGTGTCCTGCTTTGCATCCTACCCGAGCCCGGCAAACAGCCGCGGCAGGTTGGGCTGGTTATTGCTGCTGCCCATTCCGCCATCGATGACAATTTCCGTGCCGCTGATATAGCTGGCGGCCGGCGACAGGAGAAAGGCGACCAGATTGGCCACATCCTCCGGCTGGCCGGCGCGCTGCAGCGCGATGGCGTCCAGCCAGGCTTTGCGCACCGTATCGATCGAAGACGGTACCGCGGTGAGCGGGGTATCGATAAAGCCGGGACACACCGCCGTGGCACGAATTCCTTCCCGGCCGTGATCGAGAGCCAGGGTCCGCGTGTAGTTGATCACCGCCGCCTTGGCGGCGTTGTAGGCCGCAAAGCCGTGGTCGGCGCGCACCCCACTCAATGACGCAATGTTGACGATACTGCCGCCGCCCCGTGCCCGCAGATGGGGAATGATCGCACGACAGGCGTAAAAAACCCCATTCAGGTCGATATCGATCACCTTGTGCCACTCCTCGAGGGGCAACTCGGTGGTGGTACCGAAACTCCCCAGGCCCGCACTGTTCACCGCGCCATCGAGACCGCCGAAGGTGTCAACTGCAAGCTGGCAGGCGGCTTCCAGTTGTGTCAGTTCAGTCACGTCAGTGGCATGGAAGCGCAGCTTTTGGGGATATTCCTCCACAAGTGCAGTCGCAGCGTCCTCGTTGAGATCGGCAATCACTGCCGCGCCGCCGTGACGGGCGATGTAGCGCACCGTTGCCGCGCCAATACCCGAGGCTCCCCCGGTAACGAGGTAACAGTGGTCGCTGAAGTCTATGTTCATAGCGGAATGTCCTCAAAAGTTTATCAAGGCGGGCCAAGTCGCTCCGCAAACCGGTTCACGGCCCTACTCTAAGGCGGAATGGCGTGAACAGGGGGGCCATGTACGGATCTCCCTCTCGTGGCTGCAGCATCCCGAAGCGCAGAGCCAGAGGCATGTCACAAACCAGTTCCGCCGGCTCGCAGTCGACCAACTGAGTTACCAGCCGCGTGCCAGGTGCGTCCCGGGGTACCACCAGCGCCGGGATGTATGAACCGTTGAATGACGGGTTCATCGTCTTCGACACCACCGTCCACGACAACAGCGTCGCGTCACCGCTGAGGGTCTTCCAGTGTAGCAACCCGCCGCACTCCGGACACGCAGGCTTCGGATACCAGACAGCACAATCGCAGCGCTCACACCAGCTCATCACCAGGCGCTGTTCACTAGCGGCAAGCCAGAAAGGGCCGGTGACGGGATCATTCGTATCGGGCTGAACCATGCTTAACCTCTTCGCAACACGAGGGTCGAACCCTCGTCGGCAGTGAATCCGGCGTAGGCTGCCAGTTCGGCGTTTTCCACCTGATTGACCGCTTCGCCGCGTAACTGTTTGACCAGTTCGACCACATGGGCGATGCCCAGCACATAAGCGTGCGACAACAGGCCGCCATGGGTGTTACAGGGAATGCCGCCCCGGCTGCGCGGCCGGTCAAAGTCCAGCCGCCCGTCCTGGATGAAATGGCCTCCCTCGCCCTTGGAGCACAGGCCCATGTCCTCTATCTGCATCAGGGCGGTGATAGAGAAACAGTCATAGACTGCGATCACGTCCAGTTCGCCGGGGTTTGCATCGGCCATCGCAAACGCCCAGGGGGCTGCGAAGGTCTGCGGGGTCGCCGTGATCTGTTTCTGCTGGCTGATGTAGGGCGCACCATCCACGATGCCACGCCCTACCCCTTCCACAATCACTGGCCGCTGACGCAGGTCACGGGCACGCTCGACGCTGGTGTAAACATAGGCTGCGCCGCCGTCGGAAATCAGGCAGCAATCCTCCATTCTCAGTGGGTCGGCCAGTGGCGCGCGATCGAGATAGTCCTCCACCGAGAGCGACTTCTCTCTCATCACCGCACCGGGATGGCGGTTGGCATGACGGCGAAACGCCACCGGCAGTGCGGCGAGCTGTCGCTCGGTCAGGCCAAACTCATGCATGTAGCGGCGCGCAAACGTCGCGAAATAAACGGGTTGCGGATACCAGCCAAACGGCAGCTCGAAGTGGGCCTTCATCACTTCCGAGGCATGCCAGTCGCCCGGTGTGCCGCGACCATCAGCCCGGCGGCTGGCCCAGTCGACAGCGAAGACATTGACAATATGCCGGGCCTCGCCACGACGCAGGGCCTGCGCGGCCGCGTGGGCGGATGTCGCGGCCCAGATCATGCCTCCGCCTTCCCGGCTGAACCAGATCGGCTGGGAGGTACCGAAGTGGGCGTGAAAGTCCTCCGGCGTAATCTGGTCGGCGATACCCTTTGAGACCATCAGCCCGTCGATATCCGCGGGTTGCAGGCCCGCATCCGCAATCGCCGCCGCTACCGCCTCCAGGCACAGATCCCTCGCATTGCGACCGGAGGGCCCGCTGTAAGGTGTTTCCCCGATACCTGCGATGGCGACCTCGCCGCGAATATCCTCGAGTGGTACAGCGCTGCCCCAGTCGAAATACCCCGCCCTGCGCACCAGTTGTTCCAGGCTCTGCCCGCTCACGCTCATCGTTCCACCTCGAAGCCGGCCGCGCGGGCATCCCATGTGGTGTCAGCAATACCGCGCTGGCGCATTTCCACCTTACGCACTTTCTGGGTTGGGGTCATGGGGAGCTCCGGCATGAATTCGATGTAACGCGGCACGAAAAAATAGGGAGCGTTATCATTGATGAACCGGGCAAGTTCTGCAGGTGAACAGACCGCTTCAGGATTGAGCACCGCGGCGAGCATGATTTCGTGCTCGGAACTCAGCTCCGCGGAGGTAATTCCATACACGGCGACGTCCTTGATGGCCGGATGGCGACGGGCAATCGCCTCGATGGCCAGGGAGGAGACACTGCGTCCCTTGTAGCGGATCAGGTCTTTCTTCCGATCGACAAAAAAATAGTTGCCCTGTTCGTCCTGCTTGCCGAGATCCCCGGTGTGATACCAGCCACCGGAGAACGCCTCCGCTGTCGCTTCAGGGTTATTGAAATAGCCGTTGAACAGAATGTGCTCGCCCCTGGGCTTGACGCAAAACTCCCCCACCTCCCCCACTGCAACGGGCCGGTTCTGCTCATCCAGCAGGGCGACCTCAAGATCATCCGCCGGCTCACCCAGCGCATTGGGAACCAGTTCGCGCACGCCGTCATCATGATTACGGGTCAGCAGCATGATCTCGCTCTGCCCAAACCCCTGGTTGATCGACTCGATGCCAAAGCGCTCGCAGAAAGCCCGGTGGATGTCATGGGGCATCGGCGTCATGGTGGCAGACCGGACCGGGTTGTCGGCGTCGTCGGCCTGCTCTGGTGCCTTCCACAGAAACATGTGCATCGCCCCAAGGGTGAAGACATGGGTGGCGCCGTAGTGGCGGGTCCGGTCCCAGAAATTGCCGGCCGAGAATGCCGGATCGATAGCGACGGCAATCCCACTCACCAGGGCCGGGTAAATATTGGCTACCCAGGCTGCCGAATTATACAGCGGCAGGCAGTTGTAAACGACGTCGCCGGGACTCATGGCGCCCATTTCGGCGGCACTGAGCGCGCTTCTCACCCAGGCGTTGTGGCTTTGCATCACGCCCTTCGAGCGCCCGGTCGTACCAGAGGTCCACATCACCGAGGCGACATCGCCAGGGTCCAGGCCGGCGGGTTCAAAATGCCCCTGGCTCTGTGCCTGGAGATCTTCCAGGCCCGGATAACCGGGGGCACCCTCCCGCACAATAATATCCTCGACGACGCCCTTGCACAGCTCTTCAACCCGGGGGAGGTACCGCTGGTCAGTGACCAGCAGCTTCGGATCACTGTCCGCCAGCGTCTGGCGCAGCCATTCGCCGCGATAGTCGGTGTTAATGGGTATCCACTGCGCACCGACCAGACTGCAGGCCAGGCTCACCAGGACAAATTCGGGACAGCTGTCCATGAAGATGGCTACGCGGTCATCCCGGCCGACACCGCGGGCCGCCAGCCCCCCGGCATAGCGGCAGGCCTGCCCATAGGCCTCGACATAGGTCAGGCGATCGTTGCCCGCGAGCAGGAAATCACGATCGGGAGCCAGTTCTGCCCAGTGGCGGAATACTGTGCTCAAAACGCGGTTCTCGCGCCTTGTAAAATCCAGCATTGTTATCGCTCTGTTGTTCTGTGAATGGACCTGTAAAAACCTCAGTGACAGCGCCGGATACCGGCGCTATGTACGCGCTGGGGCACGCCAATTTCAGGCCGCGTTTTGCTGTTCGGCGTAGAACTGACTGGCCCATTTGCGGAACTTGGCAATGGGGCCGTCGCCGTCACAGAGGTTGGGACGAGGCATATAGACCTTGTTCTCCCACATGGGAATGTCATCGGTCAGCTGGCGGTTGACCTCTTTATTGAAGGCCGCGCCTATGCGGTCGATCTTCGCATCCCCCTCCGGGTTACGGTAAGCGACGTGGAAATACTGGACGACGGTTTCCTCGTCGACAGGGACATTGGTCGTGAGCATGCAGACTTCGATCAACGTGTGGTAGCGCACCACTCCCCAGCCAAAGCCCGTGCTGTGACTATTCAGGGTGCCTTCCACTGGGCCGCCGGAGCTGGGAAACTTCTGCCGGCTTTCCATGATCATGTTGGGGCCGTCAAAGTCGAAACGATCATACTCGGCAGAACCCGGATGATTGTGAATCGTCACGAAATGGGCACCGTCGGCAGTGTTCTCCGCCATTTCCTGTAGGCAGGTACGAATCTCGTGCCGGGTCACGATGGGCGCTACATACTCCTTGTCATCAAATTCCGGGATCTCCGGAAGGTCATAGGTCGGCGCAGCGCCCTCCGGGTGATACCAGGCCATCACCAGGCCGTACCTGACATCCAAAGGGTAGGTACGTACGCAGGCCTTCTGGTTCAGCTGCCTGGCATAGGGGATATGCGCCACCTGGCCTTCACCATTGAACTGCCAATGGTGGAAAGGGCACTGGATCAACTCCCCCACCACTTTACCCAGAACGCCAAAGTTGCCGCCGAGGTGGGGGCAGTAAGCGTCCTGCAGGTGCAACTCACCGGATTCGCTGCGCCAGAGCACAAGATCGCGGCCAAAATAGCGCATGGGCTTGATTTCGCCCGGTTGCACATCGTGCTCAAAGGCTACCTGGAACCAGCCGAAGGGGACCGGAAAGGGAAAACGACCATTGCTCATTATGCTCTCCTGCTCTGGTATTTCGCTGACAGACTTGTCAGTGAATTTAGCGAGCGATATCATTACTGTCAATAAAATTCGTATTACTATGTTTTATTGCTTCAGGTGAGCGAAACGGGGCGGCGATGACAGCGACCAGACAGCAGCAGCGGGCAGCAACCCGCAAATCCATCCTTGATGCGGCGGTTCTGTCTTTCGCCAGGTTCGGCTATGACGGTACGCATTTCCGTGAAATTACGGCAACTTGCGGTGCCCAGCGGACGCTGATCCTTTACCACTTCCAAACCAAGGAACAACTGTGGCAGAGCGCTGCTGAAGAGGTGGAGAGACGCTTCACGGCAGCCTTCGATGAGTTGTTTTCGCCAGAGCAACTGGCGGACGACCGCGCAAAGATACGCCATACACTCACCTGTTTCGTGGACGCCCTGAGCCAGGTACCGGAATACGGGCAATTCTACCTTCGCGAGGGCACTTCCGAAGGCCCCCGCATGGAGTGGCTGTCACGCCACTTCGCTCCCCCCCGCGCCCTCGATCTGTCGCTGGATGATCGGGAACTGGATGCGCGCATCAGAGGCACCGTACTGCGCGACATCATCGCCAGCTCTTTGGTGGCGTTTGTCACCCTCGGGCCGCTACTGGACCGCTCGCACGCCAACGCCAGCAGGCGCGACACCATGGGTCTGTATCCCTTGAGCGAGAGCCGGCGGGGAGAGTTTATCGACTACCTTATCAAGCTAATCTTCTAGGTAGCGCTCTTTTCTACCTCTCCGCACCGAAAGGGTCATCAGGATCAGGTTGTTCTGGGCGGCGCGATCGCGACCGAGGCGGCACGCAAGTCGCTCTAAACATTTTCAGATTATTTTTTTCACTGCATTAATCAGAACAAAGCAGCAGACAAACGTTTTGCATTGAAATTCCTTTTACCATTTATTTATCGATATCCTAAAGTTTTTTGCGGCTTTTAAGCAGGCAATGCCTTCACATGTCGCCAACGACATCGGAATTTTTCAATCATTAAAACATTTCTATTGCTATTGACTTTGTGTCGCCAAGAGGATTACATACCAATGCCCAGATGAGGCCACCGACTGGATGCAGCCCGAGGGATTCCGAATTTCCCCAGGCGCACAAACCCTCTTCCAGTGGTGTCCAGCCTTGTCGCTCTGTGTATCAAATCAATAAAACAGCGGTAGCACGGCAATACAGGGAGGAAAACTCTGTGACGAAGATAAACCTGAGAAACGCGGTTCTCGCCGCAACCTTGGCGCCCGCAGGGATCGCGCCGCCCGCGCTCGCTCAAAGTGGCGTTACCGCACTTGAGGAAGTGGTGGTCACCGCCCAGCGACGTCAGCAAAGCGTACAGGATGTGCCCATTTCCATCGAGGCGTTCAGCAGCGACCAGATCGATGACTATCGCATCAATAACCTGATCGACCTGGGGACACTGGTACCCAATCTGTCAGCGGTAGAGGGCTCCGGTGGAACCCGCAGCGTGCTGTTCCAGATACGCGGCCTGTATGCCTCGGGAACCGCGCTGGCAGCGGACAGCGGGGTAGCCATCTACCTCGACGGCGTCTACTTGCCGGGCGGCAGCGGTGGCCTGACCAACTACGCGGATCTCGAGCGCATCGAGGTCCTCCGCGGGCCACAGGGTACGCTGTTCGGACGCAATACATCCGGTGGCGCTATCAGCTTCATCACCCCGGATCCTGACGGCGAATTCGGTTTCAAGCAGACCTTTACCGCGGGCAACTTCGACCTGTTTGAATCCCGGACACGGATCGATACACCCAAGTGGGGCCCGATCAGCGCCAGCATCAACTACACCTACCAGGAGCGCGAAGGTGATGTCGACAACCTCGGCGCGGGCTTTGTAGTCGACTGGACCAATTTTGAATCAAAGGCGTACGAGTCACCCGAGCGGCTGGGAGATTCTGACAGCGACGCATTGCTGGTAGCGGTGGATTTTGACCTCCACGAGGACCTGCGACTGGTCTACAAATATGATTACCAGGAGGTCGACACATCACCGCCTCCGGTGGGCATCCTGGGTGTTGCCGATGTGCTGGCCCCCATCGTTCCCCTGATCGAATCATCCATCGCCGACAAACGCCCCGACGCGGTAAACAATGCCTTTCACACCCAAACCTATTCGGAAATCTGGGGGCACAACCTGACGGCGGAGTATGAAATCAGTGAGAGCCTGTCGCTGCGCAATATCTTTGCCTACCGCGAGGGCTATGTCGAAGTCCCGGGTCAAACCCTCGATGGCATTGGCCAGTTCGCGCCCGGTATCGTCGTCTTTTTCGTGACCGGCGGCAAGGAGACCGAGCAGACCAGTAATGAAACCCAGCTGATCTGGGAAACCGACAGATTTACCTGGACGAACGGTTTTCTTTACTACGCCCTGGACCAGGAGGCAGGGGGTCTGCCTGACTCAACCGCGCCCAACGCGATCTTTGGCGGCACCCCCGGCTCCTTTATTCCTGGCCTCGAAACCGGTAGGCGCTCAGAGGCGGAAACTGAATCCCTGGCGGCCTACACCCAGCTCGAATACCGTCTCAGCGATCAATGGGAATTGGTCCTTGGAGGCCGCTATACCAATGACAAAAAGGATTATATCGACCGGACATTACCGGGCCAGGAATTGAGACTGGACTACGACGAGAGTGAGCCAACCTATATGGTAGGCGCGAACTGGTTGCCCACCGAAGACATCCTGCTCTATGCGAAGTACTCCATCGGCTATATTTCGGGCGGGCTGGTATCGGGCCTGGAGTATGACCCGGAGATGGCCAAGTCCTTCGAGGTCGGCGGCAAGGCGACCTGGCTACAGGGCAGGCTGCGCACCAACATCGCGCTGTTCTCCGTCGACTATGAGGACCAGCAGTTCGGTACCGCGGGAAACCTTGTCGACCCGCCCGTCGCCGCCTCCCAGGTGCTGGTCAATGCCGGTGATACCGAGGCTCAGGGCGTCGAATTCGAGGCCAGTTGGGTGCCCATCACCAATACCACGCTGGGCATGAGCTTCGGCTATCTGGATTTCGAGTTCAAGGACATCGACCTCGCACTGCTCGGTGGGCCCATCTCTCCACACCTGCGCCCGGACTGGACCGGGACGGTGTTCGGTGACTACGTGACCGACCCGATCTTCGGCGACGCCCAGGTGCGTTTCCACCTGGACGCCTCTTACCGGTCCGAGGAATGGATCGCCACGCGGCCGACTGACTACGTCGATGGCACCAACGGTGACGTCTGGCGCCTCAACGGCCGGATTTCACTGGCCGGTATCAAACTGGCAGGTGGCGAAGTGAGCGTTGCCGTCTGGGGGCGGAACCTGACCGACAGTGATCTGCCGGTCAATATGAACACGCTGGGGCCTGTGGTCGCCGGTCAGTATGAGTTCTCCCGAACCTATGGACTGGATCTGACCTTCGAGTACTAATTCAGATTCAGTTACCGGTCTTTACACAACAGGCTGCCGTGATCAGCGGTAAATCGGCAGCCGTTACCATGCCCGGTCCGGCCTCGCAAACCGCATCAATTGAATGCGCGGCGTTCATCTTCTGGCCAACAACCGACTACACGGGAGGAGTACACCATGAGCCTCGATGAACGACCGATACGAACTTTACTGGCTAAAGAAGAGATCCGAGAACTGGCCCTTCTCTACTGCCGTGGCGTCGATCGCAAGGACTATAACCTCCTGCGAACACTTTATACGCGCGATGGCACCGACACCCACGGCAGGCATTTTGACGGCCCCGCCGGGGAGTATGTCGACTTCCTTGCGGGGGCGCTGACCACGGCTCGCATCGGCGCTCACTACCTCTGCAACCACCTCATCGAGGTCGATGGGGAAACAGCCCAGGGCGAGGTGTATGCGCTGGGCTTCCACCAGATGCCCGACGGCAATGGCGGCATGCGTGAGGAGTTCGTTGGCGTTCGCTACCTGGACCACTATCGCCGGGAAGATGGTCGCTGGCGCTTCGCCAGCAGGGAGGTCATGTTCGACCTTGAGCATGACCGCCCGATCGCTGGCCTGCCGCCCGCGCCGGACGGTGTGGAAGATCCCAGTTACCGCGTGTTATCCGGTCGTCTGTTTTCCCGGGGCTGAATCAGGCCCCGGCGTAAAACTGGGAGTAGTAGCGACGGAACTGGGCGATCGGGCCGTCGCCATCGCATAGCATGGGGTTCTCGCGACCGATCTTGTGCTCCCAGATCACGTAGTCCTCTTCCATCTGGCTCCAGATGTCCTTGATGATGGCGTCCTGGACGCCACCAGCAGCGGGTTCCTTGCCATCCACAAGGGGCTGCAGAAAAGAGTAGTTCACTTCGATGAGCTCATCTTCCACCGGTGTCAGGTGGCTTAATAGCAGGGTTTCGGCAATACCGGTAAAGCGCACCCAACCCAGGCCGGGCCCGATATTTTTCGACTCGATGCCGCCCTCCACAATACCCCTGGGGGTCTGCATGTCCGCCTTGATCATGCGATGCCCCATTGGCCCGTCGTAGGTGGTTTCCGCCTGAGGAGTGCTTTTGACCTGGTGAACGAAGATAAAGTGGGCAAAATCAACCGAGTTCTCCGCAATTTCCTGCATCACCGTGGGGATAACCATCTTGCGGCAGTTGTTCTCGCCAATGCGGGTCCAGCCGCTGTTTTCGTCATCCAGCTCCGGCAGTCGCTCCACCTCCCAAAGCGGGTCGATACCATCGGGGTGGTACCACACTGATATCACCTGGTTTCGCTCGACCGTGGGCCACTTTTTCAATACTTCCTTGTCTTGTGCACGGGGAGGAATTTTCTTGGCGTAGGGTATCTCCGCAACTTTCCCGTCCATATCGAAAACCCAACCATGGAACGGGCAGGTAATCGTGTTGCCTTTCACGCAACCGCCTCCCGTACCTTTGGACTTGTGTATGCCATAGCCGAGATGGGCACCCATGTGCGGGCAGTAGGCGTCCAGCACCTGTACCGCACCCTCTTCACCGCGGAATATCACCAGGTCTTCACCAAAATAGCGGAGGGGCCTCGACTCTCCCGGCGCCAGGTCCTTGGAGTAGGCAACCTGGTACCACCCATAGGGGATTGGATACTTATATCGTTTGCTCATTGTTATGCTCCTTCAATGATCGCTGGTTTTGCAATATTTCCGCAGTTCTGGCTGGACTGGAGTGCAAAGTACAGCGCCGATCCTGGCTGTCTGCAAGGATACAGTATAAACATTGTATACGAAATGTATTAACCTTGATCCAAGTCAAGATCGCCGGCGATAGCAACAGAGTCTGGAGGAGGATGGATTGCTGAACCCGACTGGACAGGGCGGGCTGGAAGCGGGATAGCTGTCGGACATCGGCCGCTAACGAAGCCGGCAGCAGCCCGGTACCGTGTTAGATTTCATTGTAGAAAGCCTTGGATACATGCTCCATCTGAATCAGCCGCTCCTGCCGTTGCCGTTGCAGTTTGCGCACTAGCTCGTCATTACCGGCAAAGGGAAAGATGTAAGACGGCCCCCGCCCCAGATAGTCCAGGAGCGTCGAAACGACCGCATCGGGCTCATCCAGATCGGGGATCGAAAGCCCGCGCTTTCCAAGCAACTGGTTCAGGCTGGGCGTGTTCATCGCCGCACAGACCGCACACAGCACATGCACTCCGAGCGGCTTTAGCTCGCTGTACAGGGATTCCGCGAAGTTCAGACCAAAAGCCTTGGTCCCGCTGTAGATCGCGCCTCCGGGCTGGCCACCAAGAGCGGCACCCGATGACATCACGATGATGGCGCCGCGACCGCGGGACACCATCTGCTCGGCGAAGGCATAACTGGGCTCAACCAGCGCATCAATATTGCGCCTGACCATACTGCTCCAATCGGAAATCGGGGCCTTGAGGAATGCCGAGCCGTAAGGATCGCTTCCCGCGTTGGAGACAAACAGGCTGACCTCAAGTCCATCGGCCAGATCGATCACCCGCCGACCCGCATCGCTTTCGGACAAATCAACGCTGGCCGTTCGCACCTCCACCGCATGATTTTCCCGGATCGCAGCGGCGAGAGTATCCAGTGGCGCAGCGCGACGGGCAATCAGTAGCAAGTTCATACCCGCCGCTGCGAGTGCCCGGGCAAACGCTGCCCCGGTACCGTCCGAGCCCCCCGCGACCACGGCCCAACTGCCCGCAAATTCGTCAAGTATCGAAACTCCGAAGTTCCCATTGGTCATCTGCAGCCCTCCAAGCGACGGCCGGGGTCTCCCCCCGGCCTCTCCGCAACATCAGTAAACGGTGATACCCTCGAAATGCATGATCCAGGTGGCGAGATCAATCAGCAACAAGGTGATCATGCCCACAAAGGAAACCTCAATGAAAATTCGCCCAATGCTCCAGCGCTCACCATCGGGTTCTTCGTCCATACGATAGAGGTTCGGGAACGCGACAACGAAGTACAAAGCGTAGAACCAGGAGCCCACCCACAGCATCTGTTCGAGGTTCTCGTACCAGACGTTCATCTTGCTGGGATCGTCGCCGTGGGAAATCATGACGAAATACATGTAAGTCTCGCCCCACCCCCAGAACGCCGACACTACCAGGACAATAAGACACCAGGCGATAAAGCGCGATGTAGCCGAAGGCCACTCGCTGGTCATGGTTCGGATACGGCGCAGCGCGATTACTGCGGTGATGTGATAGACCGAGAAAAACACGATGGCATTGAGATACATGGATGGAGGGACTTTCTGGAAGGTTTCCAGCGCTGTTGCCTCATCCGGGCCAATGATTGCCGAGTCGAGATACAAGTGGACATCTTCGAAGCGGTAGCGCAGGCCAAGCACCTCAAAGAAGTATTCCGTATGGAAGTAGGTTGCCAGGAATACCCACCAAAACATGTACACATTGAATTTGAACCAGTAGCTCTGGTGCCAGGGCACGCCGCTATTGCGCCTCAGAAACCACGGGACCAGGACGCAGTAGGGGAACCACATCAGAAAATTCTGCATGATGTTCCAGAAGGTACCGGTTTCCAGCCAGCCCATCTGCACCATTAGCATATTGTAGAAGAACCAGAACGGAATCAGGGTAAGAAAAAATTTCTCTGCCCATGCTTTGTCCGGGTTCCGGGAAAACCAGTAGGCGTTTGCCATTGGTCAGACTCCTTCATCTTGTCTTGTTATCATTCGGCGCGGAAGCCAACAAACAACAGGCGCTGCGCGCACGACTACAGTAGCGCCAACGAGGTCGATTCTAATCGCCCTCAGAACACACATAACCACCTTTTTTGTTAATTGTATTATTAACCTTAATCCACATTCCGTGCAGGGCACAACCCTCGACACCGCCAACTCAAACGTTATTATCACGCTGGGGAAAATCAGTGGCCGGTGGTTTAAAAACCTTTTCATACAAATGATATTTGCATCGCATGACCGGTGGTGGCATCGTAAGCCTCATCAGGCATCAGCCGCCCCACAGTTTCAGGACCGATCCTGTCGTGACCAACAAACTCAAGGAATTTGAATCGGGACTTGTCCGCGGTCGCTATTACGCGAATTTTGAAGCCGTGGCCGAAGCCTTCGCAGACAACCTCCAGAACCGGGAAGACAAGGGTGCCGCCTTTGCCCTGTACCACCACGGCGAGCCCGTGGTCGACATATGGGGCGGCTTCGCCGATGCAAGCACAGGCAAGCCCTGGCAGGAAAATACCGTCGCCCTGATGTTCTCGGCTGCCAAGGGCCTGACCGCCACCTGCCTGTTGCGGCTCGTCGATGCAGGCCAACTCGATATCGACTTGCCCATCTGCCACTACTGGCCGGAATTTGCCGCCAACGGCAAGGCTGATATCACCACCCGTATGGTGCTCGCCCACCGCGCGGGGCTGGCAGCGGTAGAGGGCGAGCTTACTCTTGCAGAGATCCTCAACTGGGACCCCGTGGTCGGGGCGATTGCCGCGCAGGCCCCGAACTGGGAACCCGACAGCACGCACGGCTATCACGCGCGCTCCTTCGGCTGGATCCTGGGGGAACTCCTCAGGCGTATCACCGGAGAAACACTTGGCAGCTTCCTGAACCGCGAAATTGCTGCGGTGGCAGGGCTGCGCCTCTGGATCGGCCTGCCCAAAGACGAACTACCCCACTGTGCCCGCATCATCCCACCCGCAGGAAACGCCAACGCGGCCGCCGAGATTCTCGGTGAAAACAGCCTCACGGCCAGGGTCATGTCCGGCCCGAACAAACAGTTCGGTTATAACGACATGTGGAATCGAGCCGAGATACTGCAGGCGGAAATGCCGTCCTCCAATGGCGTGGGAGATGCGCGCTCCATGGCGCGCTTCTACGCAGCCCTCAACGGCGATATAGCAGGGCTGCCAACACTCTCCCCTGCCCTTCTGGAAACCGCTCGTACGGTGCAATCCCGGGGACCGGATGCAGTCATCCTGCATGACACCTGCTTTGGCCTGGGTTACAGCCTGCAACCCATGGTGGCGCCGGGAGCAGGCCCCAACTGCTACGGCCACCCCGGCGCCGGCGGCACAACGGCCTTTGCCGACCCTGACAATGGCGTCGCCATGGCCTACCTGACCAACACCATGCGCTTTGATCCCGAGGGTGACCCACGCAGCGCAAACCTGATTCAGGCAGCCTACCAGAGCCTTGCGTCAACAGGGGGCCAGGCGCCCGGCTTTTTCGGGTGAGACTCGTCCGGTTTCCGCAAACCAGCGAATGCTGTCCTCGATGGATTTCGCGATTGGCCTGAACTCCAGATTGGCGTGGGAAAGCGCCCTGGACGAGTCTGCGTACGGCCACTGGGTGGCGATTCTCAGCGATTCCGCCGACACCTGGGTCTCGAAGGGTCGAATTCTCTGAGCCCGGTCAACCATGGCCCCTATCGCTCTCAGGAGACCACCCGATACCCGCGGATGAAATATCGAGGTGCCCGTCAGTTGCTCCAGCATCGTATGCAGCGCTTCCCAACCGAGGTAGGGGCCCCCGACGATGTAGCGGTATACCTCCCGGTCACTGGAAGGTGGGTGCTCCAACAGATAGCGATGGAACCGGGCGAGATCCCGGGCATCCACCTGCTGTAGACCACTGCTGGTGCGCGGCACGATGGAAAGAAATAGTGCCAGGGCTTTGTTACTCTGGTTGAAACGGGGATCATGGGGCCCGATCACCGCCCCCGGATAGCTGATCTGGACAGGAGCGCCCCGGGCCTGCAGCAGACGAACCCGCTTCTCGCACTCGACCTTCGAGCGCGAGTAGGCATCCACTGGTTCAGCGAGTGCGGCTTCCTCGTCAACGTAGTCGATACCGGGCCGCAGCAGGACCGACAGACTGGAGACCCAGACGATATTCGGGATACCGCAGGCAACCGCAGTCTCCACCACGGACGCGATGCTGCCGGTGTTGCCTTCATAGACCTCCCTGGCGTAGCCGGACGCCAGATTGACCATGGCGGCCGCGTGAAACAGGGCATGACAACCTTTGAGACCTCGACGAATGGCATCGGCATCACACATGTCAGCCACGACCAGGTCCGTGACGTCGTAGCCCCGCTCAGCAAAGTAGTTCCGGGCAAAGTCCGGATCGCGGACTAACAACCGCACCTCATGGCCGGCTGCCAGAAGTTCCAGCGCGCAGTGCGCGCCGACCATGCCGGTGGCGCCAGTTACGAATACCTTCAAGGTTGAACTGTTCCCGGCACCTGTCCCTGGGCGCGGCTTGTGGCAGCTCGCTTCGTCGAAGCCCGTTTCCGCGATGCCTTGCGCTTCGACGCCGCCTTCGCCCCTCTCAGCGTCGATGGGTCTGGCTGTGACAGTTGCTCATTGAAGTAAGTGGCGATGCGTTCGAGGGCGTGTGTCGCCTCAGGAATAGACGTCCACAGATGCCAGACATGGGGCAGCGCATTCCACACTTCGACCTCCACCTCAACGCCCGCACTGCGCGCTCGGCGGGCAATCCGAAGGGTATCATCCAGGAGGATTTCCGTGCTGCTCACCTGGGCGAACAGGGGCGGAAAACCCTTGAGATCGCCATAGATTGGCGACAGCAGGGGGTGGTCCGGCGGGGTGTCTCCCGCATAGAGATCGAAGGCGTTCATTCGGCGGTCGGTCGGCAGCATGGGGTCACGCCAGCGGTTGAAACGCCGGGATTTCCCGGAAAAGCTCAGATCTGCCAATGGTGATATAACCGTCGCGGCACGGGGCAACGGCAGGCCGTCGTGGCGTATCGCTTGCAACAGCGACAACAACAGTCCGCCTCCGGCAGAATCACCGGCGCACACGATGCGGTGGGGTGGAATGCCGCGCTCCTCCAGCAGATAACGATAGGCTTCCAGGGCGTCCTCAAGACCAGCGGGGAAAGGATGTTCTGGCGCCAACCGGTAATGCACCAGCAGCGCCCTCCCCTGTATACGGCGCGCCAAATCTGCTGCCAGCGCCGTGTGCCCCGACGAAGCCGGGAAAATAAACCCCCCGCCAGGCAGATAAAGCAGGGTCGCGTCGCCGAGTTCCTCGCCCTCAGGTTCCAGCAGGGAGGCGTGAAATGTGTCGAAATGCACTTCGCTCTGGGTAACACCCGGTGGGCTCTTATGCATTATCGACGCCATACGCCTGGCCTGATCCAGGGACCCGGTCCCCATCAGGCCCATCATCTGCTTGATCGTTCCCCTGAAAATAACGTTGGCCAGCATCGCCTGCCAACTGATTCGGGCCGGCGTCTTGGGATCAAAGCGGTATATATCGTAATTGGAGAAGTCACTTTCACTACGCAGAGTGATGGCCTCCGCCTCCAGCTCC
Source organism: Parahaliea maris (assembly GCF_008064665.1). GTDB lineage: Bacteria > Pseudomonadota > Gammaproteobacteria > Pseudomonadales > Halieaceae > Parahaliea > Parahaliea maris. The sequence goes on from NZ_VRZA01000001.1 coordinate 302,248, forward strand.
TCCGGCGTCAGCAGCTCCCGGGCCCGGAACGAATCACGCACCAGGTCCAGTGATGCCCTGATCCCGGCCCGGTAGTTGGCAGACGCCTCCTGCACCAACTCATAGATTTCAGACAGTCCCCGCGCGGCGCCCATGCTCATGAGAATTTCCAATTGCCGGGCCGCCGCCGCCTTCCTGTGCTGGTACAACAGGTCGGGAAGCTTCACGAACTGCCGGCAGGCAAAAATGGTGCTCTCTACCCGCGAGGTCAGTTTTTCCACATGGCCGGGGTAAAAGCCACCGGTCGACACGGACGTAATCCGATTGATGTGCCGATTGAAAAGTTCGCTAAAGGCGTCAAGTGGGTAATCGCCGAACACCGGATCGACAACGGGCTTTATCTTGCGGTCGATAGCCTCCCAGTCGCTGCGGGCCAACAGGTCCATGGCAGGCTGGAAGACCCTGGCTTCCTCGAGGTGCATGTGGTCGCGCAGGCCTCGAATATAGGCCTGGAGTTCATCTGCGAAGCTTTTGCGTTGCTTTTTCGAGCGGGACTTGCCGACGTCATCAACCTGCCCGGCCAATGCCAGTCCCAGCCGGGTTATTTCCTCATGACCACGACGCAATCGGGTGATGACCGAATGGGTTTTGGAGTCCGCCTCCCCCATGCGATCAAAAATGAGGTCTTCCTTGGGGTGGTGGAAGCGATCGGGGTAGTGCGTGAGGTAGTAGAGGATGTCGGCGATACACTGCACATCTGCGGCACTGCCCTTGGCCAGGGTTGCCGCCTCATCATCGAGCAAATCCAGTAAACGGAACACATACTTGTGCTCGTCGGCGATGGCCAGCAAGGGCGAAGGCATCGCCCAGCGGTCGGTGCTATCCGAGAGAAAGGGTCGTTTCTTTGCCATGTGTGAATTCCTCGGCACTTCGCCAATGCCTTCCCGTGCCAGCCGTGATGGCAGAGGCACCGGGTGAGAACGCTAGTGGTTCGCCGCCGCAACCGGCGGTTGTGGGGCGGTACGCCAGACGCAATTGCTTAATCACCGCGTTGTTTTCCAGCCCCCGGAGCGGCACCGGCTTTCGGTCGAGCCCTGGAAGGGGTTGCGGATTTAGCTTTCGCGGTTCCGGGCGCAGCCTTGCTGGCAGCCTTCGATGCGGCCTTGGATTTGGCCTTTGGAGGGGATTTGGGCTTTGCGGGGGCTTTGACTTTACGCCTGGCCCCCGTTTTGCTCTTGGGCTTTGCCCTCGCCTTGGACCTCGAACCGGTTGCAGACTTCCTCGACCTGGAAGTGGGCGGATCTCCGGGCTCACTCGACAACGCCGAAAGGCGTTCGTACATGGCCTGCATTCCCTCGGTGAAGTAGTGTAGATCACCCTCTTTCACGGTGCTACCACAGGCGTGGAACCCCACGGTGAGATCGTTTTGCATCGAGCTGATGCCGATCGACAGGGCGCACGTGGGACCGATGGGAATCACCGGTATCTGTCGTTCCAGCGGCATACCGGCAAAATACAGAACCTCCCGGGGGCCGGGAACATTGGTTATCAGGGTGTTGGTAATGACCGGCACCTTCGACCAGGGCTTGATCCTGGCAAGCGCTCCCAGGATGACGTCCAGTAGCAGCGGTGACAGGAGATCGAGAAACTCTGTCGGCTTCACCGAGCCGGCACTGGCGCTCTTGTCCATAGAGACCGAGCGGGCGGTTTTGGCGGCCCCGGTCTGGCGCTGTATGGCGCGGAGCCGTTTCAGCGGATTCCTGATCGTGTTATTGAGGTTTACCGGCTTGACCGCGAGGGCGTTACCCGCCTTGCTGTCATCGGCCGCACGAGTGCTCATCGGGACGATGGTCACCAGATCGAAATCCAGCTTCTCCCCGATACCGGCGAAGTAACTTACCAACGCTTCGGAAGCCAATGCCAGGCACAGGTCATTGACACTGCACTCCAGAGACCGGGCCAGGACTTTCAACTTGTCGAGCTCAAAACTGCACGACGCAAGGACCCGTTGGTCAAATGAGATATCGCCATTGAGCGACGTGCGCTGGGCTTTGGGTACTGGGGTGGCCGGCTCAGCAGAGCCCGGTTTGATCTTTTCCTTTTTACTCAAGGCTTTACTGACCGCCGATTTGGCCAGGTTGACAGACTGCTTGCCGATCAGTGACGGGCCCCGCACATAGATCCGCGAGCCCGTTTCCTTCAGGGCCGTCGCCAGTAGATTCGCTCGCCCCGGAGGCTCGTCCGGCGCCCATTCCGTTGCCGAATAAGTTTCCAACGGCGCGGGCTCCGGGTCGAATAACGACAGCAACATTTTCATTGCCGCCATGCCATCCATAGACGCATGGGACAACTTGTGTGCAATGGCAATGTGACCGTTCTCCAGACCGGAGATGATATCGATACGCCACAGGGGCCGGTCAACCGCCAACTGCTCGGCTGAAGAAAGACCAAGCTGGTGGTTGAGTTGTTGCTGGTTGCCCGGCGCGGGAAGCTGCCGATAGCGAATATGACTGTGGATATCGAAATCGGGATCATCGACAAGCCTCAAGTCGCTCAGTCGCAGGGGATCCTGAATCAACTTCTTGCGCAGCAGGGGGAAGCCGGAAAGGCGGGCCGCTATGTGGTCACCCAGCGCCTCCGGAGTAATCTCGTAGGGAGACCTGGCAGGGTCCACTACCATAACGCCCTGCATATCCACCGGCGCAGCGCCACTCGTGGTGAGTTTGTGAAAAGCCTGATCAATGAAGCTTAGCCGTTCCATACAGGAGTCCTCCGGGGGCCTTTCAAGGGCTTGCATTTGCCATAGAGCAAAAATATCATAGCAATATAAATGTTTTTATTATACTTTGATAGAGAGTCGGAACACATCCTCACTGGCATTGGGGAGAATAGTCGAAATCTTCCAGTGTTGTCCTCCGCCAGGTGATGGACTAGTGTTCTTCCAAACGATCCACGTGGACATAATATGAAAGCACGTGTGTCGAGGTGCGCCACTTCCCTACCAGGCAAGGCCCCTCACCCCCGGCCCCCGGGTTTACAACCAGTGCATCCTGTCACTGGAACTACGTCTCGCAGCGTGTCCTGTCGAGCCTTCCGTTCGCATTTTCATGGCGGCATCGCCATCCGGTTTCACTAGTCTATGGCAGATACCATTCCTCTCGGCCGTACTGACCGGTTTCTCCTGAAACTGGAGTCAGCCGACACGCCGGCTCACACAGCCTCGCTTTCCACGTTCAAGCTGCCCGCCGGCGCTCACCCGGGATTCATACGCGACCTGGTGCAGGAGCTTTCCGAACAGGCTGTCACCGCGCCACCTTTCAACTATGTGTTGGCGCAAAAGGGCGACACCGCGTGGACAGTCCTGCCCCCAGAAGACATAGATCTCGACTACCATGTGCGCCACTCCGCCCTGCCCTGGCCGGGCGGCGAACGGGAACTCGGATCACTGATTTCCCGCTTGCATGCGCGGCCGCTTGATTTCAATCGCCCCCTCTGGGAACTGAATGTCATCGAAGGTCTGGAAAACGGACGCTTCGCAACCTACCTGAAGATGCATCACGCCCTGGCAGATGGCGCCGCGGTCATTGGCATCCTGACAGACAGCCTGTCGACCAACTCCGACGAGCCGCCGAAAGCTCCCTGGGCGCGCTCGTTCGCCACCACCCTGCGCGAAGAAAGGGAGTCCATTCAGCCTCCCGAACAACCCGCCGCCCAGAGCCTGCTGCAGGCACTGGGCAAAGTGGCCACCTCGGTAAGAACCCGCCCTGCCAGTGGTTTCGTTGGCCCCTTCGTTGCACCGAAGTCGGTCTTCAACACAAAAATTACCGGTGCGCGTCGCTATGCCACACAGCAGATAGAGCTGCAGCGGCTCAAAGCGATTGGGGCGCGTGAAAAGGTGTCCGTTAACGATGCTTTCCTGGCCATTTTATCGAGTGCTCTACGCCGCTATTTGCAGGAAATAGACGAACTTCCCGACAGGCCTCTCGTCGCCGCCGTGCCCGCCGCCACCCTGAGGGAAACCCAGGATGGTCTCGGCAACTCAGTGACCGTGATTTACGCTTCGCTCGCCACCAACCTGGAAGACCCGGTTGAACGCATGCATGTAATCAGCGAGTCGATGCGCCAGGGCAAGCAGTTCATCTCCGAGTTGAACCAGCAGCAAATTGCCATCCTGAACGGACTGGTGCTGCTCCCGGCCGCCTTCCTCAACACGATAGGCGGTGGCACCCCCAGTCGCCCCATTGTCAATGTCACCATTTCCAATGTTCAGGGACCGCGCCATACACTCTGGTTCGGTCAGGCGGAATGTGAAGCGCTCTACCCCTGCTCGATGATCGTCCAGGCCCAGGCGTTAAACATTACCGCCCGGGGCTATCGCGACCACATCAATCTCGGCATCGTCGGTGCACGGGATTCGCTTCCCAGCATTCAGCGACTCGCCGTATACACCCTCGAAGCACTCGAGGAAATTGAGCAGAGACTGGGCTTATAGCGCCTGTCCCTTATACCAGGAGTACAACCCATGGCGATGACACCGGCCCAGATTGCGGCGACCCTGACTGCCCCCGGGTCACCATTCGAAATGATGGAGTTTGAACTCGACGGTATCCGCCGTCGCGGCTGGAAAAGCGGTCCCGGATCCATAGCAGAACTGGTACAGGGCTCACTGGCACATGGGGACCGCACCTACATCGCCTACCAGGGAGACTCCTTGACGTACCGCGAGCACTACCAGCGTGTTGCCGCCCTTGCTGCCGTACTGATAGAGCAATTCGAGGTCTGCAAGGGCGAGCGTGTCGCCATTGCCATGAGAAACCTGCCTGAGTGGTCCATTGCCTTCTGGGCCATCACCGCCATTGGTGCTGTGGCCGTCCCCCTGAACGGATGGTGGACTTCGCAGGAGCTTTGTTACGGGCTTGTCGACAGCGGCAGTGTGGTTCTCATTGCGGATGGGGAACGCCAACAGCGTGCCGCGAACCGACTCCAGGAACTGCCCGGGTTACGCGGCATTCTGGTAACCCAGCCTGTGACCGCGCCCGAGGGACTCTGTAACAGCCTGGATGCCGTCTTTGACGATATCGCGGATGACATAAGCCTGCCCACTGTCGATATCCAACCGGATGACCCGGCCACCATTTTCTATACCTCCGGCTCCACTGGAAAACCGAAAGGCGCTTTGGGTACGCATCGTAACTTCTGCAGCGCCCTGCCCACCGCTACTTACGTCGGTGCCTGGAAAGCCCTGAGGGCCGGGATAGACCTGACGCAGATGGCGGAAGCGATGGCCGCCATGCAGGCACGGCCGCGCGCGTCCCTGCTGACGGTACCCCTGTTTCATGTGACCGGCTGCATTGGCACCCTGTTACTCAACCTGGCCCATGCCGGTAAAATCGTCATGATGCACAAGTGGGATCCGCAGGAATCGCTGAGGTTGATTGAGAAAGAGCACATCACCAGTTTTCTCGGCGTCCCCACCATGGTCTGGCACCTGTTGGACAGCCCCGAGCGTGAGCACTACGACCTCTCTTCGCTTGAATCGCTATCTTTCGGTGGTGCACCGGCGCCCGCAGAATTGCGACGCAGGCTGGGTGACACCTTTCCCAACCTTGCCGACGTCTCCACGGGCTATGGCCTTACCGAGTGTTCCTCGACGGTCACTTTTAACGGCGGCGCAGATTACGTGCAGCGTCCCGACAGTGTCGGTATGGCGCCCCCGGTTATCGACCTCAAGGTCATTGATGACACAGGCAAGGTGCTTGAACCTGGGGAACTCGGCGAGATCTGCATCAAGGGCCCCAATGTCGTTCGCGGTTACTGGAACAATCCGCAAGCGACCGCAACGTCCTTTGTCGACGGCTGGTTTCATACTGGCGACATCGGCCGTATCGACGATGAGGGCTTTGTCTACCTCGTCGATCGCAAGAAGGACATGATCATTCGCGGTGGTGAGAATATCTACTGTGCCGAGGTCGAGGCCATGCTGGTGACTGTACCTGGCATCCGGGCCGCCAGTGTCTTCGGGGTACCCCATCCCACGCTGGGAGAGGAGGTCGGCGCGGTGCTCCAGGTCGACAGCGGGCAAGCGCCTGACGATGATACCCTCCGGGCCATGATGAAGGACAACCTGGCCGCCTATAAGATTCCGACCGTGTTCTGGCGTCAGGCCGATGCCCTGCCGCTGGGCGCAACCGGCAAGGTCGATAAACGCGTCATCCGCGCCAGTGTGCTGGCCGCAGGCTAGTCACAGAACAGTCGCTAACAAACCGCCCCCACTCTGCCGCGCGCGCCCACCCTCCGCGGGCGCCTGACCGGCCCATCAAGAACAACCCCCCATCTCTCCAGGTTAATTGTATTGTTAACCTGTAGTAATATCGGCAGCAGACTGCGTCACTGAACCGACACTGGTGTTCAACCGGTGTATCCCCGAGTTGAACGAGGCAACCCCGTGGATCTACTGCGCAAACTGTGGCTTTTCACCCAGGTTGCCGACGCCGGCAGCTTTACCAAAGCCTCCCAGCAAACGGGAATGACCGTGGCCGCCGTGAGCAAAAACGTCTCACAACTGGAGGCCGCGTTGGGAGCCAAGCTACTGAACCGAACCACCCGCATGGTGCAGCTGACGGCCGAGGGCCAGCAATTGCTGGAGCAAGCCCAGGACGCCTTCTCGACATTGCAGACCGCGATGCAGGAGGTCGATACCAGCCAGCGCCAACCGAGTGGCCTGGTGCGTATTTCCTCGGTGACTGCCTACGGTCGCCTGGCGCTGATCCCGGTCCTGCCGGAGCTGTTGCAACGCTACCCCGGACTTTCACTGGACCTGAGCCTGCACGACTCCGGCCACGGCCCGAGCCGCCGCGGCGAGGACATTCACATCACCTGGGGCGAGGAATACCACGGCGACAAGGTGTGCAAGCGGTTGATGGTCATGCCCCTGGTGCTGGTGGCCAGCCCGGGTTACCTGGAGCGGCACGGTGCGCCAAAGCGGCCCGAGGAACTCCATGAGCACGAGTGCATAGGCGCAACCCTTCCCAGCGGCGCCTATGCGCGCTGTACTCTTCGCGCCCGTGGCAACCGCCGCGGCAAGGGCTACGTATTCCAGCCCCGCGGGCGGGTCACATTGCGGGATGAACTGGAAACAGTAGTCGACGCCGCCGTCGCCGGCCTGGGCATTACGGTAGTGACCGAACTGAACGTACAGCGCCACTTTGCCGAGGGAACCCTTGCCAGGGTCCTGCCCGACTACGAAATCGAGGGCCACAGTTCAAAATTTGGTGAGATCGTACTGCAGTATCCCCAGCGTCGGGAGATGTCCGCCCGTGTACAGGCGGTTGTTGATTTCCTGCTGGAAAAGCTGGTGACTGTCCAGTTCCCTCAGGCTGATTGACCGGCGGCGTTGCCGAAAAGGCCTGTTCAATACACTGCTGCTGGACCGCCGGGCAGTCGCAATAAGGCCGGGCACTATAGGCTGCCGGCGCCTGGTCTATTCTTCCCCGATACGTGATCGCTCACTCCGCTAAAAAATCATACTGCTCCCAATAACATTTGTATTGCAATGCTGATACTGTCCTGACCTGAACTGCCTGATCACAAACTATGTGGGAATGTTCAGTGGACTGGCGGAGCAGTTTGTGGCCTACACGGATCACAGCAAGGGCGAGGTCTGGGATCTGAGGGAACTGGCGGATCAAATCCGACCATTCTGTAGCACCGGCACGGGGGTATTCACCGTGACAGTGCGAACCTGACCCGAACAACGAGGCAAAGCAGATGTTGAAATTGATGTACCTGGCCCGGCGCAAACCGGGTTTCACCGTTGATGACTTCATCCGACGCTGGCGCAAGCACGGCGCGCTCGGCATGGAACAACCCCTGTGGCGCTATACTCTGGGCTATGTCCAGGCAGAGCCCATCCGCCCGGCACCCGTTGCAGCGGCTTCACAGGACTACGACGCCATTGCCAGCTTCATGGTAGACAGCGACATGTTCGCTGGTATGACAGAGGAGGACATGGCGGGCTCCGCCAGGATGGCAGAAGACGAAGCCGAAACCTTCGCCGAACCCATTCCAGGTGTCTCACTGTGGGTGCAGGAGGAAGTGATCAAGCCCGGCGAACCGGGTGGCGTCTCGGCCTACCTGTTCTTCAACTCGAGACAGGACGCGGAAAATATCGCTGAAGTAGCGAGGGAGCGGGCAACCCACCTTAATCGCATCGTGCTCAACCTCCGCGACGACGAAAGCCTCGGGCCGGCGATGAATACCCTCCCCTATGCGGCCATCCTGGACCTGGGAGCCTCAGACCTATCCTCGTTGCGAGGCGCCCTGGCCGATGATCTGGCCGTCGCCGCCAACCTCGCAGTTGTCACCCGCGATGCAGTGCTCTGGGACCGCCTGCCCCGATGATTCGCGGGCAACGCAATCACCAAAGATGGCTTCACCTCGTGGCTCCCTTGGGATCAATGCCGTGAGTACGGCTGGACTGTGGAGAGAAATTAATGAATGAGGAGTGTGCCGGTTACCGGCAGAGCGTCGAAAAACCGGCACTGGTCGTTGGCGCAAATGGCTACATGGGCAGCCAGACAACCCGACAACTGGTCGCCACTGGTCGCAAGGTGCGCGTACTGGTGCGCAAAAACAGTAATACGGCATCCATCGACGATCTCCCGGTAGAGCGCTGCTATGGTGACGTGCTGGACATCGGGTCCCTGCGCGCTGCCATGCAGGGGTGCGGCACTGTGTTCTACAGCGTGGTTGATACTCGCGCCTGGCTGACCGACCCGACACCTCTGTACCGCTGTAACGTGGAGGGACTGCGGAACGCGATCGAGGCAGCCACGTCCTGCGCTATCGACCGCTTTGTGTTTACCAGCAGTATGGCCACGATTGGCAGAAAACCCGGCGACACTGCCAGCGAGGAGGACGAGTTCAACTGGTGGGAACGAGCCCCGCACTATATCAGGTCACGGGTGGAGGCCGAAAACCTGCTGCTGGGGGCCTGTCGCGAGCACAACTTGCCCGGAATAGCACTGTGCGTGGCGAATACCTACGGCCCCGAAGACTATCAGCCGACACCACACGGAGGACTGCTGTGGCAGGCAGCGAAGGGCCGGGGTGTCGCTCTGGACTGCGCAGCGCCGACAGTCGATATCCGTGACGCGGCTGCCGCGGCCCTGCTGGCCGAGCGTTTCGGGGCAACCGGGGAGCGCTACATCGTGGCCAATCGGTTCATCGGCCAGGTCGAGCTTTACACGATGGCAGCTTCCCAACTTGGTCGGCAAGCACCGCGGACCATCGGTCTGAAAATGGCCTACGTAATGGCCACCATCAGCGAGTGGCTGGCTAAACTTACCGGAAAAAAGGATGTGCAACTCTGCCGCGACTCTGTGTTCCTGTCAGAGGTTTTCGGACCGCTCGACAACAGTAAGGCTATCGATGACCTGGGCTGGGAACCGCGCCCGATCGAGGACACGGTCAGGGATGCAATAGCCTGGTTCGGGCAACGGCCCAAATCCGCCGCATGAAACAGCATGGGCGCGGGGAATCCGCCGCAATCTTGCAGGGAAGACTTTGAATGGGGACCACGACTCAGAAAACGTTCTGCCGCATCTGTGAGGCCCAATGCGGGCTGCAAGTCACCACTGAAAATAACCGTGTGCTCAATATCGCACCCAATCCCGACCATGTCAGCAGTCGCGGTTACGCCTGTATCAAGGGGCTCAAAATGGGCGACTTTGCGGGTAATCCCGATCGCCTGACACGCCCCCTCAAAAAAGTCGACGGCAGTTTCCAACCAATCCCCTGGGAGCAGGCGCTGACCGAGATCGGAGACCGGCTCAAGGCCATCCACGAGCAGCACGGCGGGGAATCGATTGCCGCGTACATCGGTAATCCCATCGCCTTCAGCATGTGGCCCACCACGCTGATGACGGGCTTTCTGAAGGCCTTCGACGCAGACAAGTTATTCACGCCCGGCACTCAGGACTGCGCCAACAAGTTCGCCGGGGCCGAACGTATGTTCGGCAGCGCGTCCGACCAGGTGTTTCCCGACATCGATCACACCCGCCTGCTGATTGTGGTCGGCAGCAACCCGGTTATCTCGAAAATGAGTTTTATCTGCCTGCCCCATGCGATGGACCGGGTTGCCGATATCGAACAGCGCGGCGGCAAGGTCTACTGGGTCAATCCACGCTTCACCGAATCAGCCAAGCGCTGCGGGGAGCACATCCCGATCCGGCCTGACACCGACGTGTTCTTCTTCCTGGGCTTTCTGCACGAAATGATCGCCCGCAACGCGGTGGATCAGGAGCGGGTCCAGCGCTACATGGAGGGCTATGAAGCGCTGGCCGCGGCCGCGCGACCATGGACACCGGAGCGGGTGGAGGCAGTTACCCGCATTCCCGCCGAGCGACTACGGGACATCGTGACACAGTATGTCGAGGCGGATGGCGCTGCTATTTATTCATCTACCGGGGTGAACCAGGGCCGCTTCGGACTGCTCGCGTTCTGGCTGCAGGAGGCGATCAACGCCATTTCCGGCAACCTCGATCGCCGCGGAGGCGTTATCGCAGGCAAAGGCGTCATCGCCAAACCGCCCGCTCCCGGGCAGGTCAAGAGATCCCGAATTGCCGATGTACCCTATGTCAACAGTACGGTGCCAGGCGGCATCCTCGCCGACGAAATACTGAACCCCGGGCCCGGCAAGGTGCGGGCGATGCTCAACATGTCCGGCAATCCGTTGCTGACCTGTGCCGGCAGCGAGCGCCTGGCCGCTGCCTTCAGCGACCTCGAACTGTTCGTCTGCCTGGACATCGTGCGCAATGAAACCGCCGAGTACGCCGACTACATACTCCCGGGACTGCACGCCCTGGAACGCGCAGACATCCCATTCTACTTTTTTACCGTCATGGGGCTGATGCCCGACCGCAGCTTCAGTTATACCGATTCGGTGCTGTCACCTCCCGGCGACGCCCGCGACGAGGGCCTGATCCTTCGTCAATTGTGCCGTGCAGCCGGACGCCCGCTGGGCGGATCACGGCCTCTGCAATGGCTCAGCAACCTGGGCGAATGGCTGAACCGCACGCCATTGGCAAAATCCGGCATGACCCTGGACCGACTTTTTTTCAGTTTGTTAATGCGCAGCGGAAAAATCAGCGGAATTCGGGCCATGCGCAAACACCCTGACGGCATCCTGCTGACACCTAATCAGCCGGGGGATTACCTGGGGCAGCGGGTTAACACACCCTCGGGCAAAGTACAGCTCGCGCCACCCGACCTCATCGCACGACTGGACTCGCTGGAAACCACCTTCAACGAGGAGTTGGAAGGCGCGCCTTCATTGAAGCTGATACAGAAACGGGAACGTTTTTCGCATAACACCTGGGCGCACAACGTCACGGCCTTCGTCAAAGGTGAGCGCAATACCAATTACCTCTACATCCATCCACAGGATGCCGCTGCACACCAACTGACACAGGACTCCATCGCGCGTGTCAGCGCAAACGGAAAGTACATCGATGTGCCGGTAAAATTCGACGACTCGATGATGCCCGGCGCGGTCGCCGTGCCCCATGGTTGGGGGCATCAGCGCGCAGACGGCCTGTCGGTGGCCCGCCAGACGAACGGCGCAAATATCAACGTCATCATGCCGGACGGCCCAGGTTCGATTGAACCCCTGTCCGGCATGTCCCACATGAATGGTGTGGTGGTAACCGTCTCGCCGGTGCCACCCGATATGAACTGATCCATCCCGGCCGCGAAGATCGGCGCCCGTCAGGGCGCCATACTTTCGTCCAATAAGCCCTTACCCGTCACCAGTGGCAGGTCCAGTGCCGAGAGGAACCCTGTGCGGGCCTGGCAGACTGCGGGAATCGCGTTGGTGATGCGTGTTGCCGTCAGGCCAGTACCTGCCAACGCGGTATCACCGGTGCTGTCGTACATGTCGAACCGGCACTCCAGATTCGGCTCACCCTTGACATTCAGGACATAGCCGTGACCCTGGGGCCAGTCAGGGACCACGTCATCGTGCATGCGGGTAACATGCTCGACTACGATCCTTGGTTGACCACCCACAATGCCCTGAACCTCGAAACGGACAGCGGCACAGGTACCCTTCTCAATGGTGCGGCCCAGGGCATCGAAGGAGAACGGCGTCGGGGCCCGCTCCCAGGTCTCCCGAATCTCATCGAGCTCTACGCCCAGTCCCTCCGCAATCAGTCGGACCGTTCCGCCCCACATCAAGGGCAGCGTACCGGGCGGCCCAAATACATTGTCGTTATCCAGCGGCCCCCCGAAACCCATGCCGCCAAAGATAATGTCGGGCTGGTCATAAGTCGCGTAGTTTACGATTTCCTGTATTCGCACCGAACTCCAGCGCTCTACGATACCGGTAAACGTCAGGGGGAATATGTCATTGGCCCAGCCGGGATCGATACCGTTCACGAACAGGGACGCACCACCCTGCTGGCACGCTGCCTCCAGGCGCTGCCTTACTTCAGGCCCCAGACCGTCCTGGTGAATGAGCGCAACCGGAGAGGAAGCGACGACGTTCTTGCCCGCCTCCAGGATCCGGCACAGGTCATCCACGGCCGCTTCCATCCGGGTATCCGCGGCAGCGGTGAAGCAGACACAGTCCGCATCCATGGCCAGCAGTGCATCCGCATCATCAGTGGAAAGGATACCGGTCGGTTCACCGCCGGCAAAAGAAGCGGCATCCCGCCCTACTTTGTCCTTTGAGTGAACCCACAGCCCAACGAGTTCCAACTCCGGGTGTACCGCGATGCTGCGGAGAGCGTATTGGCCAACGTTACCTGTACTCCATTGAATAACCCGATACATGGCATTACTCCCCGGATTCCGCGATGACGGTCTGTGGATCGTAATCCGGCAAGCGGTACGGCAGGTTGGTATCCTGCAGGCCTCCGTCATAGCGCATGACATCACCCGTGATGTAGTCTGCCGCCTGGGAGCAGAGGAAGGCCACCGTCTCGCCCACCTTGTTGGCATCGCCGATACTGCGCAAAGGCGTCTTCTCAGTCAGCAGCCTGCCGAAACTTTCATCCGAGTCGATCAGAGTGCGTTCCAGCGCGGGCGTCATGATGGACCCGAGTGCAATGGCATTCACCCGCACATAAGGCGCAAGTTCGTCCGCCATACTGCGGGTCAGGTAGTCCAGGCCCGCCTTGGCCACGCCGTAGGCCATCATTCCCCGGGCTGTAAGGTGTCCAACCGCCGATGACACATTGATAATGACACCGCTCTGCTGCCGAATCATGTAAGGGGCTACGCGCTTGGAGAGCATGAAGGAAGAACGCGTATTCCAGTCGAAGATGAAAGAAAACTCTTCGTCGCTCACGTCCAGAAAGCTGTTGAAGATAGTGCCACCCGCGTTGTTGATCAGAAGATCAATCCGACCGAAATGATCGATTGTTCTCGCCACGAGTTCATCGAGGTCGCTGCCCACGGTCACATCGCCTGGCACTGCGATAGCGTCCCTGCCCAGCGTCCGAACTCGTTCTGCCGTCCGCTCGATGTCAGCAGCGGTACGGGCGTTACACACCACATTCGCCCCCGCTTTGGCCAGTGCGAGTGCGATGCCCTCGCCCACGCCCATTCCGGCACCCGTGACAATGGCGACCTTGCCTTCCAGATCCACTGAGATACTCATCATATTTCTCCTTATAGTGTCAGATGTGTCTTATTGAACATTTGCCGCTACGGTAGCAGCAGCCAGGGATAACACCCCTCATCCATCGTTTCCGGCCGGATAAAGGTAGGATTCAAGGGTGCGCGACAGCATCCCGAGCTGGAAACGGGTGTTCAGGTCCACGTTTTCGAGCATGCCGTCTATGACAAGGCCGGACAGAACGATGTAGGTATGCCGAATCAGGTGGCGTAAGGTTTCGTCATCGACCTCGGCGTCGGGAAAAACGGTTCGCCATAACTCAACCAGTTGCAGCTGCTGACGCTCAAATGTCTCCGGATTGGTGAACTCGCTATCCTGAAAACGCATGGCGAGCGCAATCTCCAGTGCGATTTTATATTCACTACCACGATAGAACTCCCAGCATCGCTCGACGTATCGCTGGATACGCTCTGACCGGGTGCCCTCTGACCTGGGTATCTCGATCATGAAATTGATGTATTCGGTACTGCACTGTTCGAGTACCGATAACAGGATGCCCTGCTTGTCACCAAAATGATGCTGTGCCACACCCCATGAAATACCGGCGGCCCTGGCAATGCGTGTTGAACTCGCAGCGGCAAAACCGCCGTCCTCGATAAGCTGCTTCACCGCATCGAGAATTCGGTTCTTCGTGTTCAGGCTTTTTTCTTCCTGTTTACCCACCGGCATTCCTTTCTCAATAAAGGTGCGTGTGGCCACGATCAAGAACGGACCTCACGCTGCCACTCTTTGAATGTCCGACCAGACTACCTATTAAAATAGTCGTGAACAACTATTTTTTTAAATTTCCCGCGACACTTGCAAAGACACCCGGACAGGCGCCACCAACACGACCAAACTTGTAGTGATCGCGGCAAGATTCAAGGGACGCAATGAATAAAGGGGCTCACTACTCCATCGGGGTCGCGACGGAGTAGAGCCCGGAGACGTGGCTACGCTACAAGAGCGCCGATATTGCGAACTCAGACCAGATAGCAAAGACCGCGAACGCTACGGCCAAATACCGCCGATAATTTATCCTTCACGGGGCAATGACGTCATCCCCCAGAGGTTATACGGGTATATCTCAGGACAATTGGAGAAGATTATCCCGCTGCCCCATACGCACTTCGGCGCAGTAACCGAAGTCGACAGGCAGGTTATTGCCGCTGACGAAGCTCGCCAGATCGCTGTTCAGGAGCACCAGGGCTTTACCCATCTCCTCACCCGTAGCATAACGGCCATTGGAAGGCAGGAATAATTGCACGGCTTCCTCTGGCACCTGGCCATCGCCTTTCAACTGCTGCATGAAGGCGCTGTCTGTGGGCGAAGGTGAGATACAGTTGATCCTGATGTCGCGGGCAGCGAGTGCCTTGGCAGAAGACATCGTGTACACGATGATGCACTGTTTGGAGAAGCCGTACCCATCGCCATAGGTACCTGCGTTCTCGGTGAGCCAGTTACGCGCCGCCTCAATATCATTCTCCAGCGCGAGGAAGGATTTCACGCACTCCAGATTCCCGTGCCACCCCATGCCCGCGGTCGATGCAATGGAGGCGATGGCCCCGCCTTCGACAATACGCGGCAACAGTGATTCGGTCAGATAGCGCAAGCCCGCAAAATTGATCAGCACCGCGTCTTCCGGCGAGAATGGAGGACTGGGCACGCCCGCGCAATTGAACAGCGCATCCACTGTCTGAGGCAGTTCACTCAGCACTGCTTCTATGGAGGCAGCATCTTTCATATCCACCTTGAATGACTGCGCCACCGGCACTGTCACATCTGCAATGTCCAGCGCGTAAACCTGGGCGCCGAGGTCCACCAGCAACTGCGCGGCCGCCTTCCCCATCCCCGATGCGGCCCCCGTGATAACAACCGCCTTACCCTGATAGCCCAGGAATTCACTCATTGCGTCTCTCCGTTAGTAGCCTGTTCCAGATTAGATGAGGGTGTGCAGGCTACCTGCCGAGCACCCTTCGCTGATTACTGCCATTTTCAAAGGTACCAACTTCCATGCCCGTACCGCGTCGTAACTGGTCCGATTTTACATACTCACTACAATCATTTGTGTGACCACGAAGGTCTTCACCGGCGTAAGCGGCGGGGCGGTACAAGGCCGTGCCCTCCGGCGAGCCCGTTAGATGACAGCGTATCGGAAAGGACTGCCAGCGGCTGTCCACCAAGGCATTAAATAAGGCGTTAGAAAGGCCCGATAAGATCCCCAGTCAGGAACCAGACTAAAGCCCTCCCAATACCTTGCTGAACGGTAAGCCACGCATTAGTATCTCGATCCATTGCACTTAAAATGTATATAAGAAGCAGAACGCTTACAGTGGTTGTAAAAGACGCCGCCTACTAGAACATTTTGGAATAATAACGGTAGCGGTAATCTCCTGGCCTCGCGCCATACTTCCGGACGTAAGGGTAAAACAATGATAAAACCGTTGCACAAAACCGTACTCTCCACCGCCATTCTGGCCTGCATGGGTTTACCTGCCCAGGCTCAGCAGAGTGAACTGGTGCTGGAGGAAGTCATCGTAACCGCCCAAAAACGCGTGGAGACCCTGTCGGAAACACCGATGACCGTCAGTGTGATGACGGCCACCCAGATTGAACAGTACGGCGCCTTCTCGCTCAATGAGATCAATAACCTGACGACCGGACTCGCCATCAGTGGTAGCGGGGTCGATTACGACCTGGCAGTGCGCGGACTGGGCAGCGACCTGAATGCCCCGCTAACCCCCAGATTGACGTTCTATGTCGACGGCAACTACTTCGCTCAGCCCCGCGGTATACTGACAGGCCTGTTCGACATCGGACAAATAGAAGTACTGCGCGGCCCCCAAGGCACACTGTACGGACAAACCTCGCCCGCCGGGGCAGTCACGATTCGCTCACAAAGTCCCAACCTGTCTGAAATGGACGGCTACATCCGCCAGAGTTTCACTGAGCATGATGGTTCCAACACCCAGTTTGGCGTCTCCTTGCCGATCATAGAGGACAAACTGGGTGTGCGCCTATCTGGACTCTACGACACCAACGAGAACCCCGACGTCGAGAATGTCACGCTCGACCGGCAGGCTGAGAATGAAACCAGGGCGTTCCGGGCCGTGGTCGCGTGGGAAGCCACCGACAGCCTAAGCCTCCGCTTTGCTTACTGGGACATCGAGGATAACAACGATATCGACCCCATGGTGCAGGGTAACGGTTTCGATGTCGACGACCGGATCGCGGTAGCTGACAAGGATTCCTTTATAGAAAATACAACGGATTTGTTATCAGTCGAGGTCAATTACAACTTTGCGAACGACCTGGAACTTACCTTCATAGCCAGTGACCAGAACAACCGAATAGTCCGTGACTACGACGAAGATGCCTCAGAGGTCCTGTCCACCAATGTGATCGTCGACTCCAACGTTGATGACGTCCAAACCTATGAACTGCGACTGGCCTCCCAGGGCAACGATCTCTGGGACTGGACCATCGGCGCATTCAATACCACAACCGATTCACTCACCGAAGTCTATGTGGATACCTACTTGGCAGTTGCTCCGGGCCTAAACGTTTTTGCGGACATTGCCAACCCGGCTTACCTGGCGAACGAAACAAAGGCGATCTTTAGCCATAACTCGATTTACCTCAGCGACAAAAGTACTCTGACGATTGGTTTGCGTTACAGCGAGTCGGAACGCGACGGCAGGCAGCCGTTCACCGGAAGCTATTTTCTGCTACTGCCCGACGGTACCCAGCTACCTGTAGGCGGTGCTGAACTGGAGGGTATTCCTGCGGAGTTGCGCACTGACGAGTACGACGCCATCACCGGAACCTTGAAGTACCAGTACCAGTTCACGGATGATCTAATGGTTTACGGTAGTTATGACCGCGGCTGGGTCGCGGGGAATGTCAACGTTGCAAGGACTATCATTCCACCGGTTTTCCTGGCTTTTGATGACGAAACTGCCGACAACTTCGAGTTGGGTTTCAAATGGGAGCTGTTTGGCAGCCGCGGTCTGTGGAACTTCGCGGCGTACTATCAAGTCTACTCGGACTTCCATCGCAACGCCGAGCAGGTTTCCTACCGAACGGTTGATGGCAGTGTGGATCTCGAATCACCCGTCGTAACGGTCGATGAAGCAGAGTCCTACGGTTTTGACTCTGACTTTACCTACCTGCTGGCACAGAACTGGACTCTTCACGTCGGCCTTAGCTACAACCAGGCCGAGCTGACCGACGCCAGGAATACGCCTTGCACCAATGGTGAACCGATTGGTGAGGAGATCTTCTCGTTCAACACCTGCGATCTCACCGGGGAGCGCGCTGGGGCCGAGCCGGAGTGGTCCGCCAACCTGGCCTCGGAGTACTCTCACACTATTGGTGACAAATTGGAATGGTACCTGCGGGGCCTGGTCAATGCCGAAAGTGAGTACTACTCCCTATCGGAACGCAAGGACCTGGACAGCTATAGCAAACTCGACGCCTATCTCGGCTTCCGATCAATATCAGGCAGTTGGGATGTAAACATCTGGGTGAAGAACCTCACCGATGAAACCGCGGTGCTGAAATCCGAAATTCGCGGTGACATTCCGGACTACGCTGCCGGCACCCAGGTGTCCAACCCTTACGTGTGGATAAGACGCTCGCTGGACCCGCGTACCGCAGGCGTGACGCTTAGCTACAATTTCTGAATCATATGCCACTATCCGCCTGATCGGCCCCTACGAGTAGATCAGGTCTTCACGCTGATTGCACAACACCATGGTTTCGCGAAGTGGTAGTGGCTTGATTACGAGCAGCAAATATGGACACTTTATTTTCGACTTTCTGGAGTCACTATCACTGGGAGGCAGCGCTGGCTTCCCTGGTTGCGATCGTTCTGATCAACAAAGTACTCACCTGGCTGGTATTCAGGCACCCGGATGTTCAGCGCATGTACGCACTCAACCAGCAGGAGGACAGCAAGAAATGGAAGCTGGAGAAATATCCCCCCATAGTCAACGCCGGCAAGAAGGTAGGCCTGGCCTGTAACGTCATTTTTTTTACACTGATAGTGCCTTTCAGCGCCAGCCTTCAAGCAGAGGCGCTTTGGCATGTTCTCCTGGATGTCGTACTGATACTCATGGTCTACGATTTCTTTTACTACTTCGTCCACCGCTTCCTGTTTCATGGCAACGGCGCGATGCGCAAAGTGCACGCCGTCCATCACCAGGCGAGAAACCCCACCTTTATCGACGCCAGCTACGTCCACCCGCTGGAAACATTCATCGGCCTGGCGCTTTACCTCGGTACCGTGCCGTTACTGGCAGCGATTACCGGGACGTTCAGTGTCGCCACGGTCGTAGTCACCTACCTCATTTACGTACGCCTGAACCAGATCAACCATGTCCATCTCGACCTGCCCAGGTTTCCCTTCAAAACGATGACCTGGGCAGCGCAAAAACACCACGTACATCACGAGAATATGCACAAGGGCAATTACGCCACCATCACCCTGTTTTACGACAAACTGTTCGGCACCTACGAATAGGCTTCCTCGGGGTTGCGCCGGGAACTCGTGACACGACCAGCACCCCGCTAGTTGACGCGTACCAAACCCCTATAGCGCTCACATTACGCGCCATACCTTATTCCGGTTGATACCAAACGGCTGAGGTGACGGCGCGCTCCTGGAGGGTGGAAGGCTGGGGTGGTTCGATCCCGAGTTTCACCGCGTCGTAAGTCGAGTAGCGCGGTGTGGGAATCTCTACGGCCCGCGCATAATAAAACGCCTCCTGCGCCGGCTCGAATTCCGGGTCAGACCACTTCACGGCGAGCTGCGTAGAGCCAATCGAATTCTCAAAGCCAGGCACCGCGAGATCCACGGTACTGCCTACCGGTTCAAAATAGCCGTCATCACCTCGCTGACGTCCCTGACCCGCAGCGACATCAAAAACCTTCTCGTGAGAGCGCCCCTGCTGATCGACCCACCCCTTGATCACCTGCAGGCGGTCCAGGTTCGCTCCGTCTGGATCGCGCTGGGCCCAGAGCAGGAATTGCGGCGACGTGGCGCTGCCCCGCGACCGCAGCACACCGCCCATGGGGACACCCTGCGCATACGCCATGGCGACCCGGTCGGGATTGCTGACAATATCGTCCGCAAACTCCCAGCCAGCAAAGAAGCGCAGTTGAATACGCGGTCCACTGGTAGCGTAGGTTTCCTTGCGACGGAGCGCATCAAAAATCGCTTCACGGGTATTCTCAGTGGCCCAGACAGCAGCCAGGCCGCCGGAACCCCAGGCGCGCATCGGCCTTGCCCGGTCTGGCAGCAGGAAGGCCTCGTTGCTGCGGATTGCGGCAGTACCATCGAACATTGGCAGCTTGCCGTGATGATTCGCTTCGTCTGGTGTGGAGCTCGAGTTATGACTGTCGCTGCTGCCGATCACCCCGAACTTATAGGGGTTGAAGCCCTCGCTATGGGAAAACTCCAGTCCGGTGCGCAGGGCATGGCGGGCGTAGCTGCCAGCCACCCTGGAGTTTTCCGGATCATCCTGGTTGAACATCAGTTCGAAGTCGGCAAATCCGTCACCGGGCGACAATTGCGGATGGGTCTCGGAACTCCCCTTCACCTGGAAAATTTCACTGACGGGTTCATTTCTCAGGCGCTGGGCTGCATAGGCAGCGTCAAACGGTTCACCTGAAAGGGTCACCGTGTCGTACATCTTGCCATTGCTGATGTTGCCGTTATGCGGGATTGCCAACACACCGATGCCCTGTTCACGCTGGGCGTCGAGCGCATCCCACAGGTCTTCCGGGTCGAACGAATCGAGTGCCGAATAGGGAAGTTCTGGCGCCCTGGAGCCGCGATAGACAACGTTACGGTGAAGTGTCTGTTTTTCCGGCTTGGAGCTCCATTCATAGGCCACCAGAGTCGTAAAGGTGCCCGGATCGTAATGCCGCTCGGCAGCGTCGATGGTGTCCTTCCAGGCATTGCGGGAAATCACCTCGTGCCCCGGTATGTTGAATATTTCGTGGCGCCGGTTCACATCCTTTACCGTTTGTATAAAGGCCCACGTCAGCCCGATAGGCCCGTCATTCAGCAGGCGCTCGCGTAGTGAGCGCTTTTCCAGGGCGTGTTCGATATCGCTGAGGCCTGCAACACCCAGATATTCGGCGTGATCCGTTACCGCCGCAAAATCCAGGGGCCGGGCAATCCGGATGGGGTACCCCGCTGCATGGGGAATCGTGCCCCCGCGTGTGAAGGTGTAGGCATCGTCGGGGGTTGTGCGCACGCCATTGATCCAGGCGTCCATCGACAGGCTGGTATGGATATGCAGATCCCCCCACAGCAGGTTTCGATTCTCATCGAAGGCCACGGGCTCTTTGGGGGGCGGTGGCAGAGCTGAGGCCTCGCTGTATTCCGGAAACAGTGTGGGGTCTTCAACCGGGCCGCACCCGGCTGCCAACCCAACTATTACACACAAGAAATACCTGCACCCCGTCATGCTCACCACCCGTCAATTCAAACCGCCCCTATAGTAAGCGATGTGGTTGTCAGAGGCTACATTACATTCCTTTAACTATGTTTTATTGGCGTATCGACTTGCTACTGCGAGGACACTAGCAACCGCGGCCTGACCGAGAGGCGCCAAACCAGTGCCGCCAGCGCGACCCCAATGAGATTGGCCACCATATCCAGCAGACTGAACTCTCGCTCCACTAGCAAGGCGCCCTGCAGGCACTCCAACGCGACGGCCGCCACGGCGGTCCATATCCAGTAGCGTTTCTCGCACAGGCCAGGAAATACCGCGAAGCAGCCGCTGAAGGCCACCGCGAACAGGGCGAGGAAGTGGCCGACCTTGTCCGAGCCATGCTCCAGGCCGACCGGAGGCTGAGGTGTAAAGACTGCTATCAGGACCACCGCCCACAAAAAAAGATAGACCAGCCAGGCGAGCTTTCTGAGTGTAGGTGTCATAATCCATTCCACCGTCCGGGTCCGGGGCAGACTAGCACGCTGCGCTCACAGTTTCAGCGTCGCAGTCATCCCATCCTGCCGTTGCTGCGTATCAGACCCTCACCCGCATAAAGCACTATGCTTGACTACTGAAACCACCACTGGAGTCAAACCTAATGACACGAGCCCTGTTCACCCTGCTACTGTGCACCCTGCTCGGCGCCTGCGCCCAATACGAGAACCGCCGCGGCGTAGACGTAAACTGGAGCCCCGCACAACTGGGCGACATCACCGTGGGGAAAACCACCCGCAGTGAGGTGCTCAAGCGCCTCGGGCCGCCCTCCCAACTGATCGCCCTCGAAGACGAGACGGTGCTGTACTACCTGTTCGAACACGCCCAGGGGGAAGGCCTGATCCTGGTGGTCTACAACCGCTTTGAAGTGAACACCCGCTACGACCGCGCCGTGTTCATCTTCGATGAACAGGACCAACTGGTGGATTACTCAACCTATGTACAGCAGGATGACTGACTTCAGGAAGGCCCTGGCAGTATTCAGCCTGCTGACGCTGGCTGGCTGTACCCGGTGGAACTACCAGCTGGGGTCCCCGCTTGCCGGCACGGCACCGCCGGCACAGGGGCAGTCAATGGCGGAAGTTCTGACCGCACTGGGCCCCCCCCTGCGCCTGAGCAGCACCCCCACCGGCTATGTCATGGGCTGGGAGGCCTGGCGCATCCAGGAGAACAGCGTGGGCTTCAGCCTCGGGGCCATGGGCGCGGACTTTCTCTCGGTGGACTGGGGCGACGCCAGAATCGCGGGGCAGTTTATGGTGGTGAGCTTTGACGCTGAACGACAGGTCACGGGGGCAGCCTACGCAGAGTGGGACAACGACGGTGGCGGCGGCACAGCCGTGCAACCCTTCGTGGGCCTGGCGGACGTGGTGGAAGTAGAGGACCTGCTGGACCCGCTGCCCCAGACCTGGTGGGGGGGCACTCTCCTGCAACGCCTGCCGGAGGCACTCAACGCCCAGGCCCGCCCCGACATGGGCAGCACGGGAATTCAGCAGCGCGGCACCCCCAACGGGATAGGCCAACAATCCCTGGAACTCGACTGACAGATTGCGCCCCGGATGAGACAGCCCGGCTGGCTGGCTCTCGGGGCGCAGCCTCCCTATACTGCGTCGATGAAAACACTACTGCCCATTGCCGCTGCGGCGACTCTGCTCTGCGCCTGCACAGACGGTACCGCCCCCTCCTCCGGCACCGAAACCAACACCGCCTCACCATCAACAGGACCAAGTGCTCTGCAGTGCGAGGCAGGGAACAACCTGCTGGCCAACGCGGAATTCGCCACCAACGTTGCCGGCGCCGCACCGCCCTGGATGAGTTCGCAGCATGCGGGAGAGAAATCCTTCGAGCTGACGCTGGCCAATGGCACCGCCAAAATCGAGAAGATCGCCACCCAACCCTGGTTCACCCTGAGCCAGGGCCTGCAGGCCACACCGCTGCGCGGCCAGACCCTGGAATACAGCGCCGAGTTGAAGCTCGACCTGAACGAGGAGGGTGTCAATCACGGCTTCAAGGTGGGCGGTGGCCTGATGATGACCCTGCGCGGCGACCCCGACCCGGTCATGGGTGGCGACCGCCTGCTGGCGTCGGAGAAGTTCGAGCACGAACCCCACATGGGCACCTGGGACTGGACCCCCGTGACCCTGCGCTTCACCGTGCCCGAGAACGCCACCAGCGTGCGACTGGGCTTTGCCCAGTACGCCAATGGCTCAATGGAGATTCGTAAGCCTGCGCTCTATCGCTGCTCGGCCGTAGACCAGGACTGACTCACCATCACGAAGCGCGTGGTCGCCGGAGGCAGTAACTGCGGCGACAGAAGCTTGACCTGAGTATTTTTCGTATGCCCCCTCCTGGGCTCGACTATAGTTTCCGATGTCAGCGCGCGAGGAGATCGACCCCAGCGCCAGATACGGCTCGGAGCTGCAAACCCACTGCAGCGATATCGAGATGGGTGGAGGACAGGTGATGGCATGCCTGGAAGCACACGAAGCAGAACTGGGCGAGGGCTGCAAGAGCGCCATCGCCCAGACGACTGCAGAATGAACGGTGTCAGCGGGAAACGCTCACACCGCTGCCTTCGGGTTACTTGACCCGGACCACCGTGGTGGCGGTGGCAGAGTCCAGCACCTCGCCTGCCGAGGTGACAGTGACAGTCCACTCCACGTCCTGGGCCAGGTCAGGCGCCGTCCAGTCGTGAGTGAAGCGTTCTGACTGGCCCGGCTCGATACCGTCGAAGGTGCCCTCGATGTAGGTGCCATCAGAACCCTCGATAACGTAGCTGCCATCGCCGACGGCAGGCGCGTTATCGCCGATCAGGATTTTCACCGCGATCGTGTCGACATCACCCGTGAAGGCCTTGCTGGGCACTTTAAACTGCTGGATGGTCGCCGTGGTAATCGGCGTCACCACCTCCTCGAACTCGTTGATCACCAGCTGCGCGGAGTACAGCGCCGTCGACTTACGGTCACCCTTGATATACACCGCAAGGTCAAAGTCCGTCGTCATCGGCAGTCCGTTGGAGGTAATGGCGATACAGTCTTCATCGACGTCGCATTCCCGCACCACAGTCACCAGCGGTTCGCCAAATTCATCCCGCGGCAGGTCGATCCAGCCCTGGGAATAGCGCAGCGGCGAGTTGTCTTCGCCACCCTCCCAGTCCAGCAGGTTGATGACGGTGGTCACCGGTGTACCCACCTCGTACTTGATATTGTCGTTGCTGAACGGCGGCGCACTGCACTCTACCAGCGGGATCTCCAGGCCGGGAATATCCTGGCCAAACTTGTTGGCCTTGAGGCGCCAGCGCGGCCCTGAGACCAGGCGCAGTCCCTGGTTTGTCATCTCCTCCGGAGTGAGCGGCAGTGGATATCCGGTAAAGTTGAAAACGTCCGTTGCATCCTCTGCCACATAGGACCATTCGAAAGGGTCTCGGTCGATCGTGGTGTAGTAGGCGTTGGTATAGGCTGACACGAGATCAGCAGAAAACCTCTGTGGCGGGTTAATTCCCGCCAGAGGGTTGGGGTCCGCAAAATAGGAGTTCTTCAGCACTGTTCCGGCCCCGATCTCGGAGGGGTCGGTCGAGCCTTCCTCGGACTCCAGATAGTCGCCGTCCCCCTCGTAGCAGTCCCGCGTGGACACCCAGTCGCCGCTGCCCGTCACCTCATAGGACGGCTTGCGGCCGGTTGCCGATTCGTTTTCCAGGTCTTCCGGCCGCAGCTGGTCATTCGGGTTGTTGGTGATCCAGTGCGTCACCACCAGTTTGGCACTGTTGATCTGGTAGTTGGCGCCCTCTTCCTTCCACGCCTCCGGCAAGGGGATGCGTGCATACAGGCGAACGTCATTCGGGCGCTTGATCAGGCTGCCCCAGCGATACAGAGGTTTGCCGTCATCCTTCAGAGTCACGGAGTAATCCGTGCTGGTGGCGATATCGTTCAATACCGTGGTGTTATCGTTGGCCGCTATCTGGTCTCCGGGGGTGGCGCTGGTCAATAAGCCTCCCGTCGGTTCACCATTCACCAGGATGTTCAGCAGGTCATCCAGTTCGGCGCCAGCACAGTCGTAGGAGGCCGACCCGTCCGGAAAACTCAGGACGGCCTGGGTTCCCGTTGTCGGGTCAGCAAAAAAGTAAGGGACAACCTCATGGCAGCTCAAAACGTGCTCCATGACAGTGTAGTGCTCGGTGGAACATTTGATGGAGGTTCCCCCCAGTCCCTGGCACCAGGTACCCAGCGGTGGTTTGACCTTGTAGGTATCCGTGGCGGCGTTGGAGATTTTCAGGCCGATGAGTTCGCCGGCCTCGGTGATATTGCCGACGAAGCCTTCCTGGTAATCGTTATCGAGGGATTTTTCCTGGGCGCCGAGAAAGTCGACCACGTTGAAGCCGAACTCCGTATCTACCGGATACAGCATGACCCCTTGCTTGTCGGTAAATGGCGCTACTTCCGCTGGACAAGGGACATCCAGGCCACAAATCGCCCGGGCATCAGGCTCGCCAATCGCACCACCGTAGGTCGCCCCGTCAAAATCACTCTGCAGGTCGTCAATGCTGAACACATGGACGGGAGAGCTATAGGGTGCCGCAATGTCCTGCGCGCTAGCCCCGGTTACAATCAAAGCGGAATTGAAAGCAGCGATGGCCACTGCCAGTGGTTTGTAAGACTTATTCATAGCTGGCTTCCTCCTGCGGAAGTGCGTTTACTTCAATCTCTCCCGCCTGTAGCGGGAATGGGTTATTCGTCAACCGCCATGCGCCCTACCGGCCTTTGCCTTTGGGCCGGTTCTTGTCGCCCGCAGGTATACCCTTACCGTCACCGCGCTGCCCCTGGCCGTATTTGCCCTCGGTACAAGGCATCCCGGCCCCAGGCTGGCCACCGGTGCCGCGGTTACCACAGGGCGCATTGACCCCGCCTGACTGGGACTGGGTTCTGGCGAGATCCCGATAGCGGGACTGGATTTCCTGGCGTTCTTCCACAGTGGCGGCCCGCTGCCACTGCTGCTGGTATTCCTCTCGCTGCTGCGCCGTGAGGCCTTGCAGCGCCGAGTCCCCCGAAGGTGGCTCAGCCACCGCCTGAAGCCCGTGCAATACCAGCCCGACTGCCAACATCCACCAGCGCTTCATCATTACCGTCTCTCCGGGGGCACTCGCCCCGTTTCAAAAATTGCCGCCTGACATAACGCCAGTGAGGTTCTGCTGCAACTGCAATACACCGCTGCTGCTGTATACCTGGGTATCGATGGTGAAGCTGATCAGGCCCTTGGCCGGCGCAATCCAGAACTCACTTCGTTCGGCCACACTGGTATCACGACGGAATTCGTCGTAGGTCACCAGGTACTCATAGTGGTCAGTGATAATCACCCGGTAGGCGGGCAACTCCACCGCTCCGAGCTGGTGCGGTTCCAGGGCATAGCGCTCGACGACCCGGCTACCCTGTGTGATTGGTCCGGAGGTATGGCCGCCGTACATCAAGTAGTAGTCATGGGTAGACAGCGCCGTGGCGAAGGCCGGTGAGGGTATGGACAGGACGCCCAGGGTATCGGTGGCCTGGTCGAGGTAACTATTGCCATCGGCGTCCTTCAGGTCGAACAGCGCACCCTTGCTGTCCTGGAAAATGGCAGTGACAGACTCTTCCACCACGCCCGAGTCTTCCAGGGTGACTCGCCACTGGCGCTCCAGCACCTCTTCATCGACTCCGGCCACCTCCAGCGGCGCGAATGCCATACGAATTGCCACGGCAGTCGACTGGGCCGGGTCGGCTCCGGGGCCGCTGCGCTCCAGCGTCCCGTCAAATCGTGCAACGTCCCCCGCCTGGTAGCGACGGATGGCATCCCCTTCCAGAAACTGGGGTTCCAGGTAAAACACCTCATCCGATGCAAGGAACTCCATCAGTTGGTCATTGCCTTCAAAACCGCTGGTCAGGAGATGGCAGGGTTCAAGACTTCCTCCGCACAACAGTCGCCACCCCTTCTTCCAGCCGGCAAACTGGTAGCCCGCTTCCGGAGTCGCCGTATAAGTCTCGTCGAAGTGGATGTCCGCAACCTCTACAGCGCACTGAGAGCCGCTTTCACAGAGCAGGCTGCCTGACATGGACGCCACCTCACCGTGTTCGGGTACCCCTACCTGAATACGGCAGGCGCTCAGCGCTGCCACAAGGATCAGCAAAAGACCTGCGCGCACCGTCTGGCCACCTCGTCGCACAGGACGGGCAAATGGCCAACCCGCCTCCAGACGCAAGTCGCCGAACGTCGTCATTTTTGAGTGCATCGCCATGTACTGCCCCGCTTACAAAACCAGCCACATGCATATAACTTATAGCTATATGCTTATACCTTATATTTCATATTAGTAAGTTCTAATGGTTTTGCAATTGACCTGGATCAATTTTTTGTGACGAACCAGCGTTTTCCAGCGCGCTTTTATCAGACGGCCGGATTGCATATCGGCCATCGCCGCCGATACGGAATGGCCTCGGGGAAGTGACTGAGAGGTAATACAGGTACTGCGGCAGGCTGGCTGCCGCTAGTGGGAAACCGCCGGATCCCGCAGGGTGGTGAGCGCCGCGTACAGCCACTCGCCGGAGGGTTGCGTGACCCCTGCGCAGGTGACCGTGTAGGGTTTCCCGGTCCAGGAGCTCTCGCTGGCCAGCCTGTCGATAAACTGCTCTGCGCTGCCGACATACTTGCCGGCACGGCGGTACTTCAGGCGCAGGTGGTCAGCGGCGTCTGCCGCGCTGTGGTCAGTGCCGTTGCGGTGAAAGGTACAGCCGCTGGTGGCCACGAACTGCAGCAGGTGATCGATCTCGGCCTCGTAATCATCACCCGCAGTGACTGCTGTCGAAAAGGCGAGCAAAAGGCACAGGAAAATCATTCGACGCATCGAGTCCGCCTCACATCGTCAGTTGCAATCGGGCTCGGAGCATATTGTGATCAGAGCTGCGGACGGGAATGACCTCCGTATGCAATGCCGCGAGGCCACGTACAAAGATGTGGTCCAGCGGTCTGCCGAAAGCGGTGGTGCGCAGGTCGGGCTCGAAGCCCAGCGGCTGCAGCCCGTACCGGGCAAGGGCGGCATCGACCAGGGTCTGGCGAGCGTCGCTCCAGGTATTGAAATCCCCCGCCAGGATCACCGGCCCACGATGATGGGACAGCAGGGTTTTCAGTGGACGCAACTGCTGGCGCAGGTCCTCGGTTCCCAGAGTGAAATTGACGGCGTGGAGATTGATCGCCAGCAGCCGCTGGGAATATCCCGACAGCGCATGCTCGGTGACTGCAGCGGCCTTGGGGGTGCCCAGCCAGGGCTCGAGGCGCGTGAAATTGCACTGCATGGTGGGGGCGTGGGTACTGAGGGTCATGACACCGGTCTGCAGGTCGCCACTGGTATAGCCCTGGGAGAATGACTGGTAAAGAGGCGCGTTGGGGCGCACTTCCGCCAGGTTCGCGAACAAGGCAGCCTCCTGCACGAAGGTGAGCTGGGTGTCTCCGGCGAAGGTTGTCAGATCATCCAGCCATCCCGGATTGCCGCTTTTCTGGATGTTCCAGCTGGCTACGTTCAGGGGAAAAGATAATTCCTGACCCAACGCAACCGGCATGGTCCCCAGGTGGCGCGCACAGCCTTCCACCGCACCTTCCAGCTCCTGTGATGTCGTCGACACAGGGGCGGCCTGAAGGCTTCCGGCAAGCAACATGGCCAGTACCAGTCGGGCCGGCGTGATTAGGCGGGGAGTTGTTCTCATAACCGTGATTCTGGCAGATCAGGGTCCTGCGGGACATGACCGGGGGCGACGTCGGCGAGTCAATTGTGGCGCACCGGGTCATGGTGTGAAGCGGATTATCGCAGCCACCTCGAAATGCCCAGACTCCACATAAACAAAAAAAGCCCGCACTAGTGTGCGGGCTTCTCAAGACGCTGAAATTTCAGCGATATTTGGTCGGGAGGGCAGGATTTGAACTATTAGGCGGAAAACACGACCCCTTATAAATCAACAACTTACGAAATCCCGCATTCCCAGAAATGACCGTGATTTACTCATCTGTGCCGACACTGTGCCGACAGCCACCTGGCGTAAGCTGTGCTTGACGGTGATATAGGGCGCCCTATAATGCGGACACATAAGTGTGCACCATCTAGAACATTATTGTGTACATCAACCCGAACTAGGGAGATATGCCATGAACATTCAGGCGCTACTGGCAGAGGAAACCATTTCCATCACCAAACTGCGCAGCCAACTCGCCAAGGTGCTTCAACGCCCCGGTCCCGTGGCGGTGCTGTCGAACAATGAGACGGCGGGCTATGTCATCAACGCGGAGGTGTTCGCCCGGTTGGTAGCCGCAGCGGAGAAAGGCGAACCGGGCATCCGCGCCCAGTTCCAGCCAACCAGTGCCCGCCTGCGGGAAATCACTGGCCGCAGCGCTGAACTACTGGCCAACGCCAGCCCCGAGCAACTGGACGAGTTTGAGGCGCATTGAGCACGATATACACATCACCGATGCTAACCGGGGCGCTGACGACAAAGGAGAAAGCCGCCCTGGTCGCCGACTTCAAAGCCTACGTTGAAGGCTCGGCTATTCACCACTTCGGCCGCGACGTGCCATACGACCACCCGCACACCCCGCGCAAGGTTCTGGAGCACGGTGTGCGTCACATCCACCTGTTCGACCCGGCAAAGCCCTGGCGGCAGGAAGCCCCACCCTTCCAGAAGACCAGTGATATACATCTGGTCTATTGCACCGGTCAGTTGGATGAAAGCCGTTACCTACTCATGGCGATGCTCGCACCCGACGGACACACCAAAGCACTCAACCGCAACGTGATGGCCAAACTCGGAACCATGGCCGAGAAATTCAGGCTTAGGTATTGAGTCACCTGAGCCCCTACTTTCAGCCCCGGCCGATAGCCCTCTCCCCCATCACCAGCCGTAAACTTTTGGTTTACTTTAATGTCAGATCCGACATAAATTTGCACGCCATGAGACTAAGAGACAAACACTCAGCTGACTAAACTGAGAGGTCAAGATTCCCCTTTTCAAGAAGTGCCAGGATCGTAGTGGACGGTCCTGCGCCTGCAAGGAGCGACTGAGGAGATACGACAATGAAAACCGCTAAGCGCAAAAAACTGGAGACCGCCGGCTGGTCCGTGGGTGACGCTGCGGACGTCCTCGGCCTCACACCGGAAGAAGAAACCTATATCGAAACCAAGCTGGCACTGGCAAAGAAGCTCAAGGCCGTCCGACAATCCCACAAGCTTAGCCAGGCTGCGTTCGCCAAACGCATCCACTCAAGCCAGTCCCGAGTGGCCAAGATGGAAGCGGGTGATCCGTCCGTCACCATCGACCTGATGATGCGATCTCTGTTTGCCGTGGGGGTCTCACCCAAACAGATCGGCAAAGTGTTCTCTACCGCCTAAAGTCCATGGGCTCAAATTGGAGTACATACAAAAACAGCCAGCAGACTGAATGTCTAACCGACTGTTTTTAAAGAGGAATTTGGTCGACGGCACCGCATGAAAAACCAACATAACGCATTGATATAGAAGGATTTTTTATTATTAAAACCCACCTTATACCGTCATAAATACCGACACTTCCTATTTTTGCCGATATTAGAACTCTCAGAATTGTGATGCAGGTCACACTTACACGGCCACTTACTGAGCAGCATCCCGCACACGGTCTATCTGCTCCCGGAGCCGGTCCAGCCTGCGCTCCTCTCGCTCTATTTTGTCCCGATATTGCTCATTAATTGCCCGCATCTCAGTAGCGAGACTTTCCTTAAGCTGGGCGCCGGCCAGGTTGTTGTTGGCGTAGCCGCTGCGTCGCGTCAGGGCAGCAACTTTTCGATCACGCTCACGATGCAACGCATCAATACGATTCTCTGCACGGTTAATCTCCCGCTCAGCAGACCTTATCTCCCTGTCTGCCGCTATTCGGTCCCAAGTGTCCCCTGAAGCTCCGGGGGCGCTCGGCTGTGCTGAGGGCTGCTCTGAGGGCTCGCCGCCCCCTGCCTGTGCACCAAGTGTCTGCGGGCCGGACACGGCGCCCTTCACTGCGTTGTCACCGCACGGGCGCTGGCTAAATACCGGCTGCCCCCACTGGTCCTTGCACTTATAAAAACTCGTTTGGCCTACTGCCGGCACCGCGGCCAGTAGTATCACTACCCCTAGAATGCCCTTGTTCATTTTAGTCCTCTGAGCTTGGATAAAAATTGCGGGGATATCTGCGCTCGAAGTGGCGCAGCCAATGGCACATTAGAGGTATCTACATTGAATGACTCCTCCAGAATTTGCATTGCTCTTAACCTCGGACCATCTGGCAGTTCTTTGCCGTCGTACATATCAATAAGCGCATCGTCCGAGTCGAGGGCAATCCAACCGCCGCCCTGGATATCGTGCCACTCAAAGGTTCCGTAGAGGACATGGGCAAAGTGGCCTCCGGTGCTTCCTTCGCTTGCCCAACCATGCCCGATGAATACAACACCACCTTCGATATCGAATACGTGCGAGGCTGGATAGCCAGATACCAGCAAAATTCTACCTTGGGCGCTCACCTGTCCAGGGGACAGCGGCTCTCCGGTTTCAGTCTCCAACAACAGAGCACCCCGAAAAGCATCTGGAAAGCCGTTAATCAGATGTTGCTGCCGTTGTGGCGATTCAGCGGAATTGATTTCATCTACTTTTTCTTGAAGCCAGTCGGCGACTAATGCGCTAGCAGACAATTTAAGACCAACGCCCCCATTTGGAGAGGGAAGCGGCTTTGAATCGAAACCGCCACTGCCACCGGTAATTTTCGTGAACTCAATATCTTTGTCTTCCATGACACCGCGGCTCCGCGAGGACCGGAGCAACAGTATAGCAATACCGGTGGACTTTAATTTGTGACTGCTTTCGCAGTTTGAGCCGTAGCTATGGCGGGAGTGCAGCTCTGGCTATTTGAAAGCTTTATCTCGGAGGTAGAGCGGGCGCTCATCTTTGGCCCCCTCCACCTTCGTCGCTTCAAATCGGCCCCGGGTTATCGCCAGAATGTAATCCTTGAATTCAGCATCGGGCATGTGGTCCACGCGCTTGGTCTCAAGTTCCAGAATTTCGGCTTCAAAATCCCGGTCACTCATATCCCGGACATCGCGGGAATGCTGGGTATCCCGCCCCTGGCTGTCCGTCTGTGCAACTTTCTGCGGCGCGTCCAGGCCAAGTAACCGAGCGCGGCGCTCAACACACTGGAGCGTGATTTGGAGGTACCGAGGCTCTCCGCTGCCGTCCTCGTCGTCCGTCCGCGTATTGGTACCTGGGTACTTCGTCGCTTCAAGCTCCTGAACCGAGGTGCGCACTCGCCGCTCGCAGCTTCGCATCCACATGGTCCAGGCTTCCGCCTCAACAGTATCAATCTTCGCTAGTTGCTCTGCCCGCAGTGCATCGAAATCCCGGAGCGATGATTTCAACCAACGCTCACGCACTTTCACAAGGTCACGCTTCACCGTGGCGATCGAAAGGCCCAACTCCTCGGCAATTTCTGCCTGAAGCCGGCCCTTGAGATATTCCCGGGCGATTATTTCCTGGTGCCTGAGCCGCTCGTCAGCGTGACGGGCCGCCCTGGGGCAGCGTGTGCGGGCCGTGGTGCCATTTTCGTCCACAGTTAATCGCTCACCTCAAGGGGGTCACTTGTCGCTCCAAAGCCTTCTGCCTCCAACGCCAACTGCCTTGCATGATGGAGCTGCCATATCGGGTGCTTTGCATCTTCCAACAGGAGGTTCTTGTCTTGGGGAAAGTACAGGCTCGCAACGGCAAGCTGAACCAACTCGATTGCCTCAGATGTTTTTACTCCGAGGTGCGCGGCAATTTCGTCAAAGCTCAGGCCAATAGCGC
The DNA here is from genome assembly GCF_008064665.1 of Parahaliea maris. Taxonomy (GTDB): domain Bacteria; phylum Pseudomonadota; class Gammaproteobacteria; order Pseudomonadales; family Halieaceae; genus Parahaliea; species Parahaliea maris. Next base: position 335,228 of record NZ_VRZA01000001.1, read on the forward strand.
GAAGTTCAATGGCCTGTCGGTATCGGGCGGCGAGAGTGCTCATGTGTGCTTTTCCTTTTCGTCCCTATCGTAGCTGGCCCACCAGTCTTCATCGGCCTGGCCAGCGGGAAATGGTGGTGATGAGGGCATAGGTACGACGTTATGAGGATAGGAGGACCGTGTACACGTGATACCTTTAACCGTATTACCGTGGTTAGAATTCCCCGCAGTTGGATTCTCCGGAAAGCCGCGTAGTTGCTGGCCTTCAAGCAATACCTTGTCCGGCAAACTTGTCTGGATATTGTCCGGAAGTTGTCCGGCACTTGTCCGGTGGTTGTCCGGCAGCTTCAAGCCCCCCGCGATGGAAACCACGCCATCAGCGGACACTTCCAGCGGCTTTATGGTGGACTTGTCCAAGCGTTCCCCATCCGCGACGGATGCCTGGAACAAGAGCGGGCGGAGCTTGCCCATGTAGTCGTGAAAGGAGGTAAGGCGGGGAGGTTCTTCCAAGCCGGCCCGTCGCCAAAATTTCAGAAACCCACTCCGAGGCCCTACGCGAAACTGGCCAGCCGGAAGCGGAGCCCCCGCCTTCCCGTGCTTAGTCGTACGGGCGCGGGTAATGCTGGCATTGAATATGGCGTATGCCTCTCGCCCAGTGATTACCTCCTCAAATTGGAGGCATACCCCAGCTATCCGTCCACCACCAAACTTCCCCGCCTTATAGCCGGTGAAGCGGTACGTCGGTCCGCGCATGTACCGTGCAATCAGGCCGAGAATGCAATCACTGTGCTTCCGCAACCATCCATCTGGCACCGGATACCCGCTGGCTGGGGTGATTAGCAATCTACCGGATGCAACCGATACTAAGTCACCGCGGGAAACGAGGTGACGCAGCAAGTCTGCACCGGGATTAGTCGCCCGCAAGTTACGTGTCCTCAAGTTCGCGCAGTGTTTGCAGGCGCTCACGGTCATGCTCAGAGAGCTGATAGACCCCGTGCGTCCCCTTTATTCCGTCACGATCGACGTGGGGCACACGCTCGCATGGAATATCCCAACCCTGGCACCGCAACTGCCGGACAATCTCCGGGCTGTTACTGGCGCCGGTCTCGCTGTCCAGTTGCTCGCGGCTGCATGGGCCCGAATGCAGAGCCCTGAGGGCATGACGCTGGCGGGCAGTGGTAACGTTCTTCTCCATTGTCCGCCCCCCTATGCTGACTGCCGCTCGGCAATACGTGACTCAATCCAGGCCAATACCTCAACCTCAAGCCACCCGCTCGCACGCGTACGCTCTCCCCCCCCAAGCTTCAGGGGAGCCGGAAACTCCTCTGCGGCTACCAGGCGGTAGATATGTGTGCGACTCAGGCCAGTCAGACTCCGTACTTCAGGCAATCGAATTAAGCGCAATGAATCGCGGCTTTTTGGTGACTCCGTGGGCTGTAATGCCATTTCCTGCTCCTGTTGGGTTGTTTCCAACACCATAAGGAGGGGGCCCGGATGGCACTATTCGGGATTTTTCATGCTGGGAAGGGGGCGCGGGCCGGAGCCCGCGAGAAAGCTACTATGCAGCGGGGCGATTAACCGAAAGTAAAAGCTCGCCGGTTTTTCGGTGGCTACGGGGCCGGGTTTCCCTTGAATCAGGTGCAGCACTTTCCTGAAGCTCTTTAAGTTGCTGGCGTATCATTGTTTGCCAGTTGTCGCAGAGATAGCCCCCGGTCCTGCACAAACTGCTCGCCGCAGCATCAGCCTCCAGGCGCGAAGCCAACACCTCGAAAATTGCACCGATATCCTCCATTACGGAATCCACAAGGTTCTCCAGGTCAGTGTTTGGTGCAGCGGTTTTAATTTGTTTCATTTGCCCCCCTTCGGGTGTTTGCTGGTTATCAGACTTCAGAGTTTCTCAAGCGCCATGCACAGAAAGGGCAACGCAGTCTCCCGCCACCATTCGGGGCAGATATAGCCACTCGACATTCCACCCTGCGCGAACGATTCAAGGTAGAAATCACCGGGGGCGGTGATGGGGCTTCCGGTCAAAAATTCAAATGCCGCGGAGATTTTCTTGGAGAGCTGCCGGGAACTGCTCGGGACAGGCTCATTTGCAAAGTACTCCCGCATTGCTTCCCAAAGCTCTGGGTCTCCCCTGAGCCCCCACTGGTCCGGCTCAAGCTCGAACAACGCAGAAATGTACCGTGTATCCGACATCGGGGGCGGGGGTGAGTGCTTCACTCCCTATTTCCCAAACTTCGCGGTAATCACGTTTCCAGCCGCGGCTTGGGCTTTCAGATTGTCCAGATAGTCGGCCCAGCCCTGCATCATCTTGGCTCGTCCATCGAGGTGCGCTGTACGGTTGTAAGCTCGCCCGTTGGCATCCTTCACCGCATGGGCGAGTTGGTGCTCAATCCAGTCAACTCGATAGCCCAGCACCTCGTCCAAGAGGGTACGAGCAGTTGCGCGAAAGCCATGCGGCGTCATGCTCTCGTTGTCATAACCGAGTGTCCGCAGTGCCGTCCGCACGCCATTTTCAGACAAACAGCGACTTGCACCCCGGGCACTGGGGAAAACGTAGCGGCCTCGCCCTGTGAGCCGGTGCAGTTCTTCAAGTAGAGCCAGGGCCTGCTTACTCAGCGGCACAATATGGGGCAGCCGCATTTTCATTTTCTCAGCGGGTATCTCCCACTGCTCGGCTTCCCAATTGATTTCGGCCCACTCCATTGCCCTAATCTCGCCCGGGCGCTGGAACAACAGCGGCGACAACAGTAGTGCCGTTTTGACAGTCGGGGTGCCTTCAAAGGCATCCATCGCCACCAGCAGGCGCCCAACTTCGGCGGGGTTGGTCAGGGCTGCATGGTGCTTTTTCTGGCGCTTGGGTTTGAGCGCGCCTTTCAGGTCGCCGGATGGGTCGCGTTCCGCCCGCCCCGTCGCCACCGCGTAGCGGAACACCTGGCCGGCTGTCTGCTTTGCACGATGGGCGATGTCATTGGCTCCGCGGGACTCAATCCGGCGCAGAGCTGCCAGCAACTCAGGCGCAGTAATAGCCGAAATGGGGCGGGAGCCCAACACCGGGTAAAGGTCTTTCTCCAAGATACGCCCCGTCCGGTCCTGATAACTTTTCGATTTCTCGGGCATGGTCTGGTTGAACCACTCCCGCGCTACCGCCTCAAAACTCTCCGCGGCGGCCAGATGCCGGGTGAGCTTCTCCACTTTTCGGACTTCGCAGGGGTCCGTACCCTGCTCCAGCAGTTCCCGGGCCGTGCGGTGGCGCTGCCGGGCAGCCTTCAACGAAACGTCGGGATAGGTTCCCAGAGCCAGCGTTTTACGCTTGCCGGCATAGCGGTAGTCGTAGCGCCAGTATTTGCTGCCCTTGGGGCTCACCAGCATGTAGAGACCACCCCCATCGGCCAGCTTGAACGGGCGCTCCTGGGGCTTGGCTTTCTCAACCTGGGTTGCAGTTAGCGGCATGACTCGTCCCTGTGTCTTGTGACGGTATCGAAATCGCCACCCCCGGAAGTACCGTCAGCTATACCGCCAAAAGTGACGGTATTGGGCGGTTCGCTATGGGATAGCTTGGGAACGAGTATAAACAGAAAGGCCCTGATATACAGGGCCTTAGAGATGTTCCGGGATTTCCCGGAATTAGAATTTGGTCGGGACGGCAGGATTTGAACCTACGACCACCACACCCCCAGTGTGGTGCGCTACCAGACTGCGCTACGCCCCGTTAGGTGCCATGTTTGGCGAGGGCGGCATTATACTCAATACGGCCCGGGAGACAAACTCTATTTCGCGGGTTTGAGGACCTTCAGCACTTCTTCCAGGTCTTCGATGGTTTCCTTGATCACCGCCTGCATTTCCACCGAGGTCAGGTTGTCGCCATCATCGGTCATACGCTGGCGGGCACCGCCGATGGTGTAGCCCTGTTCGTACAGCAGGCTGCGGATCTGGCGGATGGTGAGCACGTCGTCACGCTGGTAGTAGCGGCGGTTGCCGCGGCGCTTGACCGGCTTCAATTGGGGGAACTCCTGCTCCCAGTAACGCAGTACATGGGGCTTTACGGCGCACAGTTCGCTGACTTCGCCAATAGTGAAGTAGCGCTTGCCGGGAATAGTCGGGAGTTCGTTATTGTGGGTCGGTTCCAGCATACTCTTCCACTCGCGCCTTCAGTTTCTGCCCGGGGCGGAAGGTAACCACCCGCCGGGCAGAGATGGGGATTTCTTCGCCAGTCTTGGGATTGCGGCCCGGGCGCTGGCTCTTGTCACGCAGATCGAAATTGCCAAAACCCGATAGCTTCACCTGTTCGTTACCTTCCAGACAGGCGCGTATCTCTTCGAAGAAGAGCTCCACAATCTCCTTGGCTTCGCGTTTGTTGAGCCCCAGCTCTTCAAACAGGCGTTCGGCCATTTCTGATTTGGTGAGCGCGGTCATGGGTTCTGGCGGTTCCTGAACTCAGCTTTGTATTTTTTCCAGTGAATCAATAACTTGACCCACTGCCAGGTTCATAACATCACCGCCAAGAGTGCGCCATTGATACTGAATTGTCAAACTGTCAAATTAAACTTCTCCTTTGTGATCAAGGCCTTTCCCGACCTTAAGGTCAAATAACGTTAACTGGTTCACCTAAGCTGCTGCCGAGCCTCGGATAGTCGACGTCCATCCAGTCGCGGGCGTACTCCGCCCGCAACCCGATGCGCTGGGGAATGATCACTCCCCGGATTCGGCGAATTCGCAGCTGACCGAAGGATTGAAGGACGCGAAGACGCCCAGGGGATTGTGTCGTTCGGTCCACACATGCAGGGCCCAGATACCGAGGAAGGGGTTGTACTGGAATGACTGGCCCAGCAACTGCGGCGGAGTGGACGCGTTTTCGGGGGTATAGGGAACAATGTACTCGACCCCGAGAAACTCCATGGAACCGTCCTCCATGGGCACGTACATCAGCACTTCCGGGCGCAGCAGCGACACCTCGAAGGGCCGCCCCTCCAGTTCGTCCAGGTTGGCCACGTGAAACCCCATCCCGCCCGCGGGGGAGACGATACAGTCCGAAATGGTGGCGGACCAACCCGCTGCCCGGGCGACATCGTGGCTGGAGAAGGCCTGTACCGCCTTGCTCAGTTGCAGTAACTGCTCCCGCACCGGGGCGCTCACCCCGTAAATCGGCGTGGCGCTCTCCGATCCCGCCGATGCCAGCGATCCGTACAGGCTACCCGTCAGGGCGACGGCTGCGGCCGCCAGTCCACACTTCCACTGATGATGCTTCTGCTTGTTTGACATGCGCTTTTCCCTCTCGTGATTCGGATAATCGACAGTCCGGTGACCATCGCCAGTCCGAGTGTCGGCAAGCCCGCGGGAAAAGACTGAGCAAAACAATCAAAACCACTTAAAATTTCTCTCAAATGTTCTATCCTTCTGTTTTTAAAGAAGATAATTCGGGCCATATCATATTGCATTCTCTCCCCTGTCCCCGTTTGATCGCCCATGAGGGGGTTGCCACAGCCTCTACCACCTACTGGAACCCGGCCGCGGCCAGCGCCTGAGTCTCGGAAAAGCGCATGGCCTACCGCTTTGGTGACTTCGTTCTCGACCCCCTCACCGGCACCCTGACCGGCGAGGCCGGGCAGGTGAAGCTGCGCCGGCAGGCCTTCCTGCTGTGCGAAGCCCTGCTCCGCCACGCGCCCCGGGTCGTGGACCGGGATGCGTTGATGGACGAAGTCTGGGGGCGCTCTGCCCTCTCGCCCAATGTGCTTCCGCAAACCATCAGCGAACTGCGCCAGGCCCTGGGAGACGAGCCGCAGTCTCCCCGCTATATAGAGACGCAACATCGCCGCGGCTACCGTATGGTTTGCGAGGTGGAGGAAATCTCCTCCCCGGCTCAGGGTGTGAAGGAACAACCAGACCGCCAGCCTGCCGAGGCTGGGGACCCTACGCCCGCAGCACCGCGATGGTCGCGACGGCTCGGGCTGCTGGCCATTATCCTGGTGGCCCTGTGCAGCATCCCGGGGCTGTACCTCTACCGGGACATTCAGCATGAATCCTCCCTGAGCCGGCTCCACGGGGAGGTTATTCCCGCCATCCGCAGTACCCTGCAAACGGACCTGTTTGCCGCCTGGCGACTCGCCCGCGAGGCCCGGGAGCAGTTCCCCGGTGATCCCGCGCTGGAGCAACTCTGGCTCGGCCTGTCACTGCCGGTCACCCTGACCAGCGACCCCACCGGAGCCACCATCGCTGTGGGTCCCTACCAGGCGGGGGCAGAGGAGTGGGTACCACTGGGGAAAACGCCGCTGAACAAAATCCGGCTACCACCCGCCATGCTGAGCTTTAGCCTCGCTCACGAGGGCCGGCAATCACTCACGGTAGCCCCCAGCATCCTGCCCTGGCCAGAGCCGTTCGTGCTGCCGAGGCTCGCCAACGCCGTGGAAGGCATGGTGTACGTGCCTCCCGGCCCGGTGGAGTACATGGGCAACCGGGTGGAGCTGCCCGCTTACTGGATCCAGCGCAACGAGGTCACGAACCGGGAATACGCCGCCTTTGTCAGCGACGGCGGCTACCAGAACCGGGAGCACTGGGCCCCGTCATCCACGGAGGACCCGGCACTGCCCTGGCCTGAGCTGATCCCCAAACTGGTGGACAGCACCGGGCTGCCCGGCCCCGCATTCTGGGCGTCGGGCACCTACCCCCCGGAACTGGCGGATCATCCCGTGGAAGGCATCAGCTGGTATGAGGCGGCGGCCTACGCCAAATGGGCAGGACACCAGCTACCCACCGCATTTCACTGGTGGCGCGCCGCGGGCTTCGGCGGCCCGCAGGCCCAGTTGTTTGCCGACACCGTAACCGCCAGCCACTTCAATGGCCGCGCCACCCGGGCGGTGGGCCAGGGCGGACTCGGCGCCCGGGGCACCTACGACATGGCGGGCAACGTGGCGGAGTGGTGTGCCAACGCTTCCGGTGACCAGCGGCACCTGCTGGGCGGCTCCTGGCGGTCGGACTCCTACGCCCTGCTGGACCCCTACGCGCAACCCGCCTTACAGCGCCGCCGTGGCATGGGCGTCAGGCTGATGCACAGCGCCATCCCACCCACCGCGCAGATGCTGGCCGACCTTCCGCGCAAACCGCCCCGCGACATCGCCCCCGTGGACGACGCCACCTTCGCCCTGTTCGCCCGCCAGTTTGACTATGACCCGGCCCCCCTCGACGCCACCCTGGTTGCCCGGGACGAGAGCCAGTCGGCCTGGGTGCGGGAACGCATCAGGATTCGGGCGGCCTACGGTGATGAAACACTGCCCATGGATTTGCTCCTGCCGGCCAACGGCTCACCGCCCTACCCCGTGGTCGTGCATTTTCCGGGGGGCAACGCGCTGATGCTCGACTCCCTCGACCAGACGGGACTACTCGACGTGGAGCCCTTCCTGCGGACCGGGCGAGCGGTGGCGTTCCCGGTTTACCAGGGCACCTTCGAGCGTAACCGGGCCCGCCCTTCCGGGCCCCTGGCCCTGCGCGAACAACTGGTACAGCAGGTGCAGGATATCCGCCGGACCCTGGACTACCTGGAAACACGGGATGATATCGACAGCGACCATGTCGCGTTGCACGCCATCAGCTACGGTGCCGCCAGGGCGCCTTACGCGCTGGCGGTCGAGGAGCGGTTTACCACCGCCATGATCCAGAGCACCGGGCTCTACGAGCAGCCCCTGCCGCCGGAAATCACCATGCAGCATTACCTGCCCCGGGTGACGCTCCCCGTGCTGCTCTTCACTGGCCGGGACGATTTCAATTTCTCGCTCGAGGGCGCCCAACAGCCGTACTTCGACGCCCTGGGCTCCCCGGTGGACCAGAAGCGACACGTCGTGGTGGAAGGTGGCCACATCCCGGCCGGCTATGTGGAAACCGTGCGGGCGCTGTTGGCCTGGAGTGACCAGTGGCTCCCGCCCGGCGGCGCCCCCTGACAATCTGCCCCCCGAATATCTTCCAAAAAGGGGTACTAGTGGTGACAAAAAAGCCTTTGACGGCCCCCGCTGTGCCCTTATACTGAGCAAGCTTGCAAGTTTTTACCGTCTTATGCATTCCCGTCCGAAGTCTCGCCGACTAAACCCGTGCAGTCACCTCGCCCAGCTATTCATAAGTAATCGCAATAACTCAAGCTCAACCGTCCTCCCGCGCGCATGTCGTCGCATCTCGTCGGAGCCGAATCTCCCCCGAGAGAGGACACTAAACAACTGAAAATGCAGGATATTACTTATGTCTACCAGCACTGGCACCGTTAAGTGGTTCAACGAAACCAAAGGCTTCGGCTTCATCGAGCAGGACTCCGGTCCCGACGTATTCGCTCACTTCAGCGCCATCAGCGGCTCAGGCTTCAAAACCCTGGTTGAAGGCCAGAAGGTCGAGTTCACCGTGACCCAGGGCAAAAAAGGCCCGCAAGCAGAAAACATCGTTGTAGTCTGATCGACGACGCGACTCTGCAGCACCCGGCGGCCAACACCGCCGGGCGCACTCCCCAGGTCGGCACAGCCCGGCCAACCAGTTGCCCCCGCGGCAGCGCCATCATCGCCCTCGCACCATTCGGGCAACACCCATACGCCATACACCGCACCCCGTTCAGCCGGCAATGGCATACTCACAGGAGCATTTTATGTCTCTGCTAATTGGCGATAACGCCGTGGTCAGCATTCACTACACCCTTTCCGACGCAGACGGCAACACCCTCGACAGCTCTGCGGGTTCAGATCCGCTGAACTACCTGCACGGCGCCGGCAACATTATTCCGGGCCTGGAAAACGCCCTGACCGGCAAGGTGAGCGGTGATGAACTGAATGTCGTTATCGCCCCGGCCGACGGCTACGGCGAAGTGGTACCGCAGCTGGTACAGGTGGTCGATCGCGCTGTATTCCAGGGTGTTGAGACTATCGAGCCCGGTATGGCCTTCCAGTCCCAGGACCCCCAGGGCAACGTCCAGCGCGTGGTGGTCACCGCGGTAGAAGGTGACGAGATCACCATCGATGCCAACCACCCCCTGGCGGGCACCGAACTGCACTTTGAAGTGCAGGTGGTCGATGTGCGCCCCGCTACCGACGAAGAAGTCGCTCACGGTCACGTCCACTGACCTGAACGCAAAAGCGGCGCTGCCCCGTGAGGGAGAGCGCCGCTTGGCAAATGACCGGGGGCCAGCAAGCCCCCGGGACTACCTCACCTAGCTTCGCAGCTCTGCACTGTAATCGGTCTGCAGAGAGGCAACCACCTGTTCAACCGCCTGGTTGACGTCCTCTTCCGCCAGGGTTCGCGTTTTGTCGCGGAACACCAGGCCCAACGCCAGGCTTTTCTTGCCGGGCTCAACGCCCTTGCCCTCGTACACGTCGAACAGACGCAGTTCGGTCATGTGACTGCCCGCCGCAGCGCGAACACTCGCCATCAGGTCGGTTGCCGGCACCTGCTTGTCCACCAGTACCGCCAGGTCGCGGCGCACTTCGGGGAAGCGTGACAGCTCGGCGAATGACGGCAGGGCCCCGCCCAGCACCGCTTCCAGGTCGATCTCGCACACGTAAAGGGCCGCGTTCAGGTCGAGGTCACGCTGCACGGTGGGGTGCAACGCACCGATCACGCCCACGCCCTTGCCATCCAGCTGAATGGTCGCGGTCTGGCCGGGGTGCAGGGCCGGGTGACGGCCCGCGGCAAAGGTGAATTCGCCAGCGCGACGCCCCAGGGCCAGCAGGCTTTCCAGGTCGCCCTTCAGGTCGAAGAAGTCCGCTGCCTCACTGGGGCTGGCCCAGGATTCCGCCAGCCGCTGCCCGGTGGCCACCAGGGCCAGGGTCGGCACCTGCTGCAGGCCTTCGAGCGCTGTGTCAGGGCCGGGAATGAACCGCAGTCCGGTCTCGAACAGGCGGACACGGGGCTGCTGGCGGTTGGTGTTGCGCAGTACCGCGCTCACCAGGCCCGGCAGCAGGCTGGTCCGCATCACCGCCATGTCGGCGGAGATCGGGTTGGCCAGTGCCACCGGCGTCAGCTCCGGGTCGAACACCTGCTGCAGCGCAGGCTCGACAAAGCTGTAGGTAATTGCCTCGCGGTAGCCCCGTGCTGCCAGGTGGCGGCGCAGGAAGCGCGGTGACAGCTCGGACTCCGGTTGCGCCGGCATGCTCAGCCCCGCGCGGATGCGGGTGATGGGCAGGTTGTTGTAGCCGTAGACCCGGGCCAGCTCTTCCAGCAGGTCCGCCTCAATGGCGATGTCAAAGCGCCAGCTCGGCACGCTGCAGGTCCAGCCGCCGTCGGTAGCGGTGACGCCGAGGCCGAGCCCGCCGAGGATGCGCTCCACTTCCGCCGCGGGCAGTTCAAAGCCCAGCAGCTTGCCGATGCGCTCGGCGCGCAGGGTCACGTCCGGGCGGGCCGGCAACTGGGCTTCATCGACAGCCTCGATAATCGGGCCCGCCTCTCCGCCAACAATCTCCAGCAGCAGCGCGGTGGCGCGCTCCATGGCCTGGCGTTGCAGGGTGAAGTCCACGCCACGCTCGAAGCGGTGGGAGGAATCGGTGTGCAGGCCATAGCCGCGAGCCTTGCCGGCCAGCAGATCCGGGGTGAAGAAAGCCGCTTCGAGGAAGATGTTGGTCGTACCCTCACCCACAGCGGTAGGATCGCCGCCCATGATGCCGGCCATCGCCACCGCACCACTGTGGTCGGCGATCACCAGGGTCTCGGCATTCAGCTCAACTGTCTGGCCGTCCAGCAGCGCCAGGGATTCACCCTGCTCCGCCGTGCGCACAACGATGCCGCCCTGCAGCTTGTCCAGGTCGAAGGCGTGCATGGGCTGGCCCAGCTCAAGCAACACATAGTTGGTGATATCCACCGCCGCATCGATGCTGCGGATGCCGCAACGACGCAGTTTTTCCTGCAGCCACAGGGGGCTGGGGCGCGACAGATCCACGTTGCGCACCACCCGGCCCAGATAACGGGGGCAGTGTGCCGCCGCCTGCAGTTCCACCGTCAGGGTATCGTCGTGGCTCGCGGGCACCTCGGCAATCGCAGGCTCGGTGACCGCCAGGCCATTCAGCAGGCCGACTTCCCGGGCGATACCGCGCACACCTAGGCAGTCGGCGCGATTCGGGGTCAGGCCGATCTCGATCAGGTTGTCGTCCAGTTGCAGGAACTCACGAATATCGCCGCCTACGGGCGCATCCGCCGGCAATTCCATCAGGCCGTCGGAGGCATCCGACAAACCCAACTCCTGCTCCGCGCAGAGCATGCCGAATGACTCGGCGCCGCGCAGTTTGGCCTTCTTGATCTTGAAGTCGCCAGGCAGTACCGCGCCGACCTTCGCCAGCGGCGCCTTCAGGCCTGCGCGGGCATTCGGTGCACCGCACACGATCTGTACCGTCTCGTCACCGGCGTTCACTGCGCACACGCGCAGCTTGTCGGCGTCCGGGTGTTGCTCGGCGCTGATGATCTCTGCCACCACCACACCACTGAAACTGCCCGCCACCGGCTCGATAGCGTCCACTTCCAGGCCAGCCATGGTGATCTGGTGGGCCAGGTCTTCGGTGGAAAGCTCCGGGTTAACCCATTCCCGCAGCCACTGTTCACTGATTTTCACTGTTTATCTCTCCGTGGTCGGGGGCTTAGAACTGCTCGAGGAAACGCAGGTCGTTGTCGAAGAACAGGCGCAGGTCATTCACGCCGTAGCGCAACATGGCCAAACGCTCCATACCCATACCGAAGGCGAAGCCGGAGTATTTTTCCGGGTCGATGTTGGAGGACTCAAACACGCTCGGGTGCACCATGCCGCAGCCCATGATCTCGATCCAGCCCGTGTGGCTGCACACGCGGCAACCGTCACCACCACAGTTCACACACTGGATGTCCACCTCTGCCGAGGGCTCGGTGAAGGGGAAGTAGGATGGACGGAAACGCACCGCCAGCTCCTTCTCGAAGAACACCCGCAGGAACTCCTCGATCAGGCCCTTGAGGTCGGCAAAGCTGGAGTGCTCGTCGATCAGCAGGCCTTCCATCTGGTGGAACATGGGGGTATGCGTCAGGTCCGAGTCGCAGCGATACACGCGCCCGGGGCAGATCACCCGCAGCGGCGGCTTCTCGGTTTCCATCACCCGCACCTGCACCGGTGAGGTGTGGGTGCGCAATACCGTGGTCTCGTCGACGTAGAAGGTATCGTGCATGGCCCGGGCGGGGTGGTGCGCCGGAATATTGAGGGCCTCGAAGTTGTGGTAGTCGTCTTCGATCTCCGGGCCTTCCACCACGTCGAAGCCGATGCTGGAGAAGAAGTCCTCGATGCGCTCGATGGTGCGGGTGACGGGGTGAATACCACCGGTGGTCTGGCCGCGGCCGGGCAGGGTCACGTCGATGGTCTCGGCTGCCAGTTTGGCTTCGACCGCCGCACTTTCCAGCGCCTGCTTGCGCTCGCCAATCAGCGCTTGCAGTTCCTGTTTGACGACGTTGATTTTGGCACCGGCTTCGGGGCGCTCTTCGGCGCTCAGCTTGCCGAGGCCTTTGAGCAGTGCGGTGATCTGGCCTTTCTTGCCAAGGTAGTCGACGCGCAGTTGCTCAAGGGTGGCACCGTCGTCGGCAGCCTGGATTTTGGCCCGGGCTTCGTTGGCGAGTGGTTCGAGGTTTTCCATTGGTTTGGTCTCGAGTTTTTCAGTGTTTATCGACGCTCTGACTCTCAGTAAGGTGGTCGCTTTCCGCACTGGCGGTCGCGGGGCTCCCGTCGGACACGCCGTGAACCCTTCCATGGGGGCTTGTGCTCGACATCCATGTCTCACACAGTCCGCCGGGAGCCCCCCGACCACCAGCGCTACCTCCGTACTTCGCAACCACGACGAGCGAAGTCAGAGATCTGAAAGACTCCAAAAAAGGAGCGCAGAGCATGCCCGAGGGGTTTCGCGGACCGTCAGCGGCATGGATGCCGCTGAAGAGCCTACATGGATGTATTCACGGCGAGTCCGCGAAACCCCTCGGGCATGATCTGTGCGGGTAGCGAAGTCCCCAAACGATGAGAGCTTCACAATCCGTACTCCGCTTTTAAAACGGCAAAAAAGAAGGGAAAGAGCTGAGCCCTTTCCCTTCTTGTACTTACAGTGTAGCCAGCGAACCGCGGTGCAATCACAACAGCACCGCAGTGGGGGTGGGCTTAGGCCAGAGCGGCCTTCGCTTGCTCCACGATCGCTGCAAAAGCCGGCTTGTCATGCACAGCCAGGTCAGACAGCACGCGGCGGTCCAGCTGGATGTCGGCCTTCTTCAGGCCGTTGATCAGTCGGCTGTAGCTCAGGCCGTTAGCGCGGGACTGGGCGTTGATACGCGTGATCCACAGCGCGCGGAACTGACGCTTGCGCTGACGACGGTCACGGTATGCATACTGGCCAGCTTTGGTAACAGCTTGCTTGGCAACACGAAACACACGGCTGCGGGCACCATAGTAACCCTTGGCCTGTTTCAGGATTTTCTTGTGACGGCGGTGGGCCACCACACCACGTTTTACGCGAGGCATAGTCTTCTCCTAATCTCCAATGGGTCCGTTAGCGCGCCCGCAACATGCGGTCGACAAGCACTTTATCGCTGGCGTGGATCATTGAAGTTCCACGCAGCTGACGCTTACGCTTGGTGGTCATTTTGGTCAGGATGTGGCTCTTATAAGCGCTTTTACGCTTATAGCCGCCAGCCGTTTTCTTGAAACGCTTGGCAGCACCGCTGTGAATTTTTGCTTTAGGCATAATAAACACTCCGCATTTGAGAGTTAAACAAACGAAGCACTAAGGCATTCACGGGCCCTAGTTCTTCTTCTTCGGGGCGATCACCATGGTCATTTGACGGCCTTCCATCTTGGGGAACTGCTCCACGGAGCCAATCTCTGCGAGATCGGCTTCTACCCGCTTCAGCAATTCCAGGCCGATTTCCTGGTGAGCCATTTCACGACCGCGAAAACGCAGTGTGACTTTGGCCTTGTCGCCATTTTCGAGGAAACGTGTCAGGTTGCGCAGTTTTACCTGATAGTCACCCTCTTCCGTCCCAGGACGAAACTTCATTTCCTTGACTTGAGTCCGCTTCTGCTTCTTCTTCTGAGCAGCCTTCTGCTTCTTCGCCTCAAAGACATGTTTCCCGTAGTCCATGATCTTGCAGACTGCGGGGTCGGATTCAGCAATAAGCACGAGGTCCATACTGGCGGCTTCCGCCGCGGTCTTGGCCTCGCTCAGGGGCACAATACCTACCTGTTCACCATCGGCGCCTATCAGGCGTACCGGGTCATGGGTGATCTGGTCGTTGGTCAGGGCCTTCTTGGAGGCGCCTTTGCCACTATCTCTCTTAATGCTGATTCTCCACTTCCATTACAATACGGCCGCGACGTGCCACATCGTCTGCAAGGTGGGCGGTAAACGCCTCGAGATCCATCGATCCCATGTCCTCGCCACGACGGGCCCGTACGGCCACGGTCTGTGTTTCGACTTCTTTATCCCCCACGACAAGCAGGTAGGGGACCTTCTGAATTGTGTGCTCGCGGATTTTAAAGCCGATTTTTTCGTTTCTCAAGTCCGAAATCACCCGAAAGCCCTTGTTTTTCAAGGAATCTTCCACTTTTTGGGCGTATTCGGACTGTTTATCGGTAATATTCAGCACGACCGCCTGGGTCGGAGCGAGCCAGGTCGGGAAAACCCCCTCGTAATGTTCGATCAGAATCCCGATAAAACGCTCGAAAGAACCCAGGATGGCGCGGTGCAACATCACCGGCACCTGGCGGGAGCCGTCCTCGGCCACATACTGGGCGTCGAGGCGCCCCGGCATGGAGAAATCGACCTGGATGGTGCCCAGCTGCCAGACCCGGCCGATGCAGTCTTTCAGTGAGAACTCGATCTTCGGCCCGTAGAAGGCGCCCTCCCCGGGCAGCTCTTCCCAGGGCAGGTTCTGGGCGTCGAGCGCGTCGGCGAGGGCTTTTTCGGCCCGGTCCCAGTCGGCGTCGGAGCCCACCCGCTGTTCGGGGCGGGTAGACAGGCGGTAGATCACCTCGCTGAAGCCGAAGTCTTCGTACACCGCGTGCAGGAAGTCGATAAAGGTCGAAACCTCTGACTGGATCTGCTCTTCGGTACAGAAGATGTGGGCGTCGTCCTGGGTAAAGCCGCGCACCCGCATGATGCCGTGCAGGGAGCCGGAGGGCTCATTGCGGTGGCAGGAGCCGAATTCCGCCAGGCGCAGGGGCAGGTCCCGGTAGGACTTGAGGCCCTGGTTGAACACCTGCACGTGGCAGGGGCAGTTCATCGGCTTCACCGCGAACTCGCGGTCTTCGGTTTCCAGCATGAACATGTCATTGCCGAACTTGTCGGCGTGGCCGGAACGCTGCCACAGGGAGATATCCACCAGCTGCGGCGTCTTGATTTCCTCATAGCCCTCGGCGCGCTGGGCCTCACGCATGTACTGCTCCACCGCCTGGTAGATGGTCCAGCCAGCGGGGTGCCAGAACACCATGCCGGGGGCCTCTTCCTGGATGTGGAACAGGTCCAGCTTCTTGCCGATCTTGCGGTGGTCGCGTTTCTCGGCCTCGGCGATGCGGTTGAGGTAGGCCTTGAGCTCTTTCTTGTTGGCCCAGGCGGTGCCGTAGACGCGCTGCAGCATCTCGTTTTTGGCATCCCCTCGCCAGTAGGCGCCGGCCACCTTGGTCAGCTTGAAGGCCTTGAGCTTGCCGGTGCTGGGCACGTGGGGGCCGCGGCACAGGTCCATCCACGGACCCTGCTGGTAGATGGAGAGCTCTTCGTCGGCCGGCAGGTCCTCGATGATCTGCACCTTGTAGTGCTCGCCCATGTTGCGGAACAGCTCGATGGCCTTGTCCCGGCTCATGACCATACGCTCGACCGTCAGGTCCTCGGCTACGATCTCCTCCATGCGCTTTTCGATCTTTTCCAGGTCTTCCGGCGTGAAGTGGTGACCGGTGGCAAAGTCGTAGTAAAAGCCGTCCTCGATCACCGGGCCGATGGTGACCTGGGTGCCGGGGAACAGTTCCTGCGTGGCCATGGCCAGCAGGTGGGCGGTGGAGTGGCGGATGATTTCCAGGCCGGCCTCGTCACGCTCGGTGATGATGGCCAGGGTCGCGTCGCCCTCCATGACATAAGAGGTGTCTACCTCACGGCCATCCACCACGCCGGCGAGCGCGGCCTTGGCGAGGCCGGGGCCGATATCGGCGGCGACGTCGTGTACGGAAACAGGGTTGTCGAAAGAGCGCTGGCTGCCGTCAGGCAGGGTGATAACAGGCATGAGCTTTCCTTTATCCAGTGGTGACCCCTACTAAAGGCCACGTGAGTCAGCTTCAGTCGGCGCAAAGGGAATGGTGCCCCGGCCGGTGAAAATTCAGGGGCGGGGATGGTACCACAGGAAACGGGGAAGCGTGAGCCGGAATTGTCCCGGCCCCAGAAACCGCGCCGGCGGCGCCCGGGCGGCCGGTAGCGCGTCCAGATGGAAGCCCGCCAGGCCGGCGGGCAGCGCGCTTCAGCCCATTAACGCAGTCAGCGGCGGACTGTGCATGGGGACGGAAAAACTCTCCCACTCGCGGAACACCGAAACCAGCTCCACCTGCCCGACAAGGTGCCGGCTGAGCTCCGCCAGCTCACAGGTTGGCACCTGGTACTCCAGGTGCTCATCGTAGGCCACGGTGGTCAGGTCATAGTGCGCCAGCACCTGCTGCGGCAGGATCAGGCGTACCACGTATCCCGCCCCGCAGGCCGGTACCGCCCACTGCCGCGCGATCATTTCCGCGTAACGCTGCTGCAGCTTGAGCTGGCAAAAATACTCGCCGCCCTGACCCGGCACAATCCGGCGCCAGGCGGCTCCCTGCAGGGCGGCGAGTTGAGAGGGACTCAGGGTCTGGTACACGGCGACGGTGTGCTGGTGTGACAGGGATTTCACAGGGCGATCTCCTCTCCAGTGGTGATAAAGGGTGTCACAAACGGGGCGGCGGGCAGAGACCCGGCCAGCCCCACCGGCGGCTCGGCTCGCACGATATAGCGCAAGGGCCCTCCGGCGCGGATGGCATCAAAGGGGTAGCAGGTCACCAGCTCCAGGTTGGGTGCGCCCTGCTGTGCGGGGCGGAACACCGGCAGGCGAGTGTCCACCACCTTTGATTCGGTCACCCGGTACTCCAGGCGGCGCCCATCGGGTAACTGGAGGCGCACCGCCATGGCGGGCAACAACTGCTGCAGAAAGCGGAAATGGGTGTCACGGTGCCCGGCGATCACGGCGGTGCCATCCTGCCCCGGGAGCACACCTGCGGCATCGAGCCCGGGACCAAAGGCCAGCGCATTGCCGGTCGCCCCGGCCAGCACAAACTGGTCGATACCCAGCGCGGGCACCTGCAGGCGCGCCACCGGCCAGGTATCGGCCCAGGGCCAGGGCTTGTGAATGCCCCCCTCCGCCAGCGTGGCCTGCCAGGCCCGCGCCATCAGGTGGGGCGCCAGCGCGGCCTTGGCGTAAATCACCCCGGCCGCGCCGAGCTCCTTCAACGCCAGCGCACACAGGGCCACCAGCAACCAGCGGCGACAGCGCTCAAGACTTGGCAGGGTCACGGTCTTCCTCCGGGCGGCGCATGACGTGGATCAGCAGGGCAATAAAGAGGGCGAAGCAGCCCAGGAAGGCCTTGGCCGGGCCGGTGGTAGCAGTGGCCGGATAGGCATAGGGTTGCGGGCCCTGGCCGCGGGGGCGGGTATTGGGAACCGCGCCGGAACGCAGGGGAACCGAGGGCTCCCGCGACACCCGCTCCTCGATCGCGATAAAACTGGTGTAGGGACTCAGCAACTGGTGGGCGAGAGCCACCTCCAGCACCGCGGGCCGGATTTCATCCTCCGGTGAACCGGCGGATTTCAGCGCCAGCAGTCCGGCGATTTTGCGCCGGGCCCAGACACTGGCCACCTCGGCATTGCCCGGCTGGGCGGGCAGCGTCACGCTGTCCTGCCAGCGCTGCCCGCCCAGGTTCGCAGCCACCTGCACATCACCGGCAGGAGGGCCGCTGAAGCGCACGGCCTGCAACAGCGGCTGACCACGATAGAGGTCAGGCACCCGCGCCGGCCAGGCCTCCACCGGGTTGGGCCAGTTCACCGCGACGTCTGTCGCCAACGGCGCCGCAATGCGGGCGAACAGTCCCCCCATGGCTTCGCCGGCCTCGTCGATGTTGCCAACCTGCACACTGAAGCCGCGCCCGGCGTCAGCTGCCCGCTGCATGAACCAGTGATTGGGAGCCGAACCGATGCCCACCGTAAACAGGCGGCTACTGCCCAGATTCTGCTGGATCAATTCAAACAGCGCGGCCTCGTTACCCACCGCGCCGTCGGTAATGAAAATCACCTGCCGCAAGCGTTCACCATCAGTTTCTTCACTGTTGTCACCAACCAGCAAGGCTCGCTCCAGCGCGGGACGCATTTCCGTGCCGCCGCCGGCCTGGAGCTGGCGCACGAATTCACTGGCCTGGGCCAGGTAGTGCCGGTTGGCGGGCATGGCGTGCCTGAAAAGCGCCCGGGTATTGCTGTCGAAAGCGATGACGTTGAACGTGTCGTCCGGCGTCAACTGGCGCAGGGCGAGCGCGAGGCTGTGCCGTGCCTGTTCGATCGACACCCCGGCCATGGAGCCCGAGGTATCCACGACCAGGATGACCTCTCGGGAGGCGACAGCGCTTGCATCTGCGAGCTCCGGAGGCAGCACCATCAGCAGGCCGTAATACGCTCCCGCCACCTGCTCCACGAACAGAGCACTGCGCGGCGCTGCCCCGGTGACCGGGCGCCACTGGAGAATAAAGTCCCGGTCCATTTCCACCGGGCCGCCGGCCAGGGCCAGCTGGTAGCGCTGGCCATCCCGGCTGAGGTTGAGTTCGTGATAGAGCGCCTGCACCTGGGCCAGGGGCATGCCGGCATCCAGTTGCACCGTGACATTCATCGGATTCAGGGGCGCCCGATCCGACCCCGGCTGCGGAAACAGCAGTGGGCTGATCGCGGGCGCATCCGGCACCTGGTCGGTGGCGCTCGCCCAGCCCAGGTACTCACCATTCCGGGACCGCGTACTCAACGCCGGCGGTTGCTCGCGGGGCCCTTGTTCACGGCGCGGGAGTTCACGGGTAATCCCGGGGATATAACGCGCGGTGATCGTCGTGGGGATGCGCAGGGCAAACGTGCCCTCGCTGTACTCGGCCGCCTGCACATACTCCATGCGCACGGTGACCTGTTCGCCTGGGCCAATATTGGCGATGCGGTTGGTAAAGAGATTGGGGCGCTGCTGTTCTACCAACGCCGCCTTTTTACCCGCGGCGCGAGCTGCCTTGTACAGTACTTCGGCCTCTTGCCGCTCGCGAATCCGGCCGACAACCACCCGCTCCCCCACCTGCATTTCCAGCCGTCGCACGGCGGCGTCTGCCGGCAGGGGAAAGCTGAAGACACCCTCCTGCCACGATTGTGTGGTGTTGCTGAATACCTGCTCCAGCCGCACCACCGCCAGCATGCCGGACACACGAATGTCGAGACGGGTGCCCTGGGTGAGTGCCGCCTGATAGGTGCCCGTTGAGCTGTCAAACCACTGCAGTTTGCCGGCTCCCGGGTGGTCGCCCTCTGCCGCCGCTCGTGCCGGACTAACACTGAACAGCAGCAGCGCCAGCAGGCACAGCAATGCCCGGGGCAGGGCCTGAAAACAGAACCAGAGGCCCGGCCGCAGCACCACCCCCTCCTCCAGTGGATATCGCACCACGTCCTTGCCCGCCATCGTCTTGCCTCCCTGTGATTTCAGGAGCCATTACAGCGAAGCAATATGGTGATGCGCGGTACCAATTGCGGCGGCGCGGTGATGAATTATGGCGAATTGTGGCAGCCGCTTGAGCTGCCCTGACCTTTCTGGAACCATGAGCGCACTCTCAATCCGTGGAGCCGGGCCGGTTCACGCCATGCCACAGCACATTGCCATTGTCGAAGATGAGGCCAGCCTGGCCGCCAATTACCGCGACGCCCTGCAGCGCCAGGGTTTCAAAGTGTCGCTGTACGATAGCCGCCAGCGTGCCGCTGAGGCCTTTGCCCTGCGCCTGCCGGACCTGGCGATCATCGACGTGGGCCTGGGTGATGAGTTCGAAGGCGGTTTCGACCTGTGCCGCGACCTGCGCAGTCGCTCCCCGGAGCTGCCCATTGTCTTTCTGACCGCGCGCGACTCGGAACTGGACATCATCTCCGGCCTGCGCCTGGGCGCCGACGACTACCTCACCAAGGACATCAGCCAGCCCCACATGCTGGCACGCATCACGGCCCTGCTGCGCCGGGTGAAAGCCCTGCGGGCACCGGAGTCGCGGGAACACCGGGTGGAACAGGGCGCCCTGCTGCTGAACCTGGAACGGATGACCGCCAGCTGGCGCACCCAGCCTGTGGAACTCACGGTGACGGAATTCTGGATGGTGCATGCCCTGGCCCACCACCCGGGGCATGTGAAAAACCGCCAGCAACTGATGGAAGCCGCCAGTGTGGTGCTGGACGACAACAGCATCACCTCCCACGTCAAACGCATCCGCCGCAAGTTCCAGGCGGTGGATGAGCAGTTCGACGCCATCGAAACTGCCTACGGCATGGGTTACCGCTGGGTAGGCCGCGAGTGAGCCTGCGCCGGCAGCTGATTGTTATCAGCCTGCTGCTGTTGGCGCTGCCCTGGGCCGGCTGCCAGTTCCTGCGGGAAACCGAAAACACCCTGCGCCAGGGCCAGGCCATTGCCCTGCAGGCCACCGCCCAGGCCGTGGCCGCGAGCTTCAGCGAACAGCCTGGCTTACTGTACCCGGACACCGCCCGGCTGCGCGAACCGGCCGAGTTGAATGGTTCGATTTACGCGCGTGCCGCCCAGGCCCCGATTATTGTTGACGGCTACGCCGACGGCTGGCCCGACGAGTGGAGCGGCGGTTTTGGCAACCATAGTGAAAACGGCAGCGCCGACCAGGGCCCTGGCGCTGCGCCCGGCTTCCGCTACCAGGCGGCCACCCGCAACGGCATGCTCTACCTGTTGCTGGCCGTCAGCGACAACAAGGTGGTGTACGACAACCCGGGCCTGTCACCCGAGCCCAACGGAGACCGCCTGCTGATTCGCACCTGGCTGGACGGCCGGCGCCAGGACTACGCCATTGCCACCGCGGCCCCGGGGGCGGTGCGGGCCCGCGCTGCCGGCCGCCGCCACCCCGGCGTGAACCCCGGCCAGATCACCGGCGTGTGGCAGGACACCCAACAGGGCTACACCCTGGAAATACAGTTGCCCCTGGGCATTACCGGCAACCGTCTCGGCCTGCAGATTGTGGATGTGGACGGCCGCGGCGCTCCACTCACCGCCGGCAACTTTACGCCGCTGGAACAGCAGGCTCCGCCCTGGCTGATCTATTACCCCGACGCGCTACAACAACCGCTGTCGGCGTTTGGCGCGCCGGGCCGCGAACTGGCCGTATTCGATATCAACAGCTGGCAACTGGCGCAGGTGGCGCCAGCCACGCCCCCCGATGACACCGATGCAAACCAGGACAACCGGCCCTTCTGGCTGCTGCGCTGGTTGTATCGACGCATCCTGTCACAACAGGAGGTTCCCCCCCTGCCCCAGACCACGGCCACGGGGCGCCTGGCGGCAGCCGAACTGGTGACCGCCCTGCGCGGCCAGGACGCCATTCGCTGGTACCGGGAAACAACCAATGGCCGGCGCAGCACCCTGTCGGCCGCGGCCCCCATCCGCAGTGACGGCGAAGTGATCGGCGCGGTGTTGCTGCGCCAGGGCAGCGAGGAATACCTGGCCCTGACCGACCGCGCCTTCAGCAAGCTGCTGAGTTACAGCCTGCTGGCGGCGGCCCTGGCTGCCCTGGGCCTGCTCGGCTACGCCAGCGTGCTGTCCTGGCGCATCGGGCGCCTGAGCCGGGCCGCCGGGCGGGTGGCCCAGCGCGGCAATATCGTCACCGAGGCCTTCCCCCGCAGCAAGGCGCGGGACGAAGTGGGCGAACTGTCCCGGCGCTTTGCCGACCTGCTGGAGGAGTTGCGCGCCTACAACGAATACCTGCAGACCCTGAGCCGCAAGCTGTCCCACGAGCTGCGCACGCCCATCGCGGTGATCCAGTCCTCACTGGACAACCTCGATGAAGAGACCGCGCCGGCGCAGCGCGATGTCTTTGTGGCCCGGGCGCGAGAAGGGCTGGAGCGACTGGGGCGCATCCTCACTGCCATGACCGAAGCCAGCCGGGTGGAAGAGAGCGTGCGCAGTGACGTATTGGCGGAATTGGACCTGGTGCCGCTACTGAAACAGGTAGTACCCGCCTACCAGAGCGCCTACCCGGGCTACCGCCTGCAACTGAAATGCGACCTGCTTGCGGCCCCCTGCCTGGCCTCCCCCGACCTGCTGGTACAGGCCCTGGACAAGCTGGTGGACAACGCCGCGTCGTTCTCGGCGCCGGGTGGCCCCATTCAGGTATCACTCACCGCCAGCGGCAGCCACTGGGAGCTGGCGGTCACCAACCAGGGGCCGCCATTGCCAGAGCACATGCAGGGCCAGCTGTTCGAGGCCATGGTATCGTTGCGGGAAAAGTCCGCCGGCGACGGTGTGCACCTGGGGCTGGGCCTCTATATCGTCAAGCTGATTACCGAGACCCTGGGCGGGCAGGTGCAGGCGCACAATCTACCCGGGGCGGAGGGGGTGATGATTGCCCTGCGGCTACCGCGCGGGGAGCTGTAGCCTCAATCCTTGTCCTTGTGCAGCTTCTTCTTGTCCTTGTCTTTCTGCTTGTCTTTCACCTTGTCCATTTTCTTTTCGGCCCCGTCGCGGGCGTCATCCAGCTTGTCGTCCACGTCGTCCTTGGCCCGGTTGCTGACCTTCTCTGCATCGCAGGGCCCGTGCACACCCACTGCGGCCTCCATCGCCGCGTTACGGGCGACATCCTTGGCGTCGCAGTCAATCAGGTGCGGCTTGTCGGCCTGCACGGCGGCAGATGACAGCAGGAACAGGGCGGGCAGAAGGCGTAACCACATGACAGAACTCCACTAGGCAAAGATGCACAGACTATAGCCCAGGATGGGCAGTTGCACTGACCTGACTAACTCACGAAAGCCAGCTGCTTGAGCTCCGCCACCTGGTCGCGCAGGGCGGCGGCCTCCTCGAACTCCAGGTTCTTGGCGTGTTCCAACATCTGCGCCTCCATCTGCTTGAGCTTGCGGGCCAGCGCGGCGGGGCTGAGCTTGGCCACCTCCTCGTTGCTGTAGGCCAGCTTGTCCTCCGCCACCTTGCGGCCCTTGGCCTTGCCGCGGGTGGGCATGCGGCGGGCGCCTTCCATGATGTCCTGGACCGACTTGGTGACCCCCCGTGGGGTAATGCCGTGTTCGGCGTTGTAGGCCAGCTGCTTCTCCCGGCGGCGCTCGGTTTCTGCCATCGCCCGCTCCATCGATCCGGTCACCCGGTCGGCATACAGAATAGCGCGGCCCTTCAGGTTACGGGCGGCGCGGCCGATGGTCTGGATGAGGGAGCGGTCGGAGCGCAGGAAGCCCTCCTTGTCGGCATCCAGAATGGCCACCAGCGACACCTCGGGCATATCCAGGCCCTCCCGCAGGAGGTTGATGCCCACCAGCACGTCGAACTCTCCCAGGCGCAGGTCGCGGATGATTTCCACCCGCTCCACGGTATCGATATCCGAGTGCATATAGCGCACCCGCACGTCGTGCTCCGCCAGGTATTCGGTAAGGTCCTCGGCCATACGCTTGGTGAGGGTGGTCACCAGCACCCGCTCGCCGTCCGCCACCACCTTGCGGATTTCCGCCAGCAGGTCGTCCACCTGGGTGGTGGCCGGGCGCACTTCCAGCTCCGGGTCCACCAGGCCGGTGGGGCGCACCACCTGCTCCACCGTGCGGCCGGCGTGCTCGATTTCATAGGGGCCGGGCGTGGCGGACACATACACCGCCTGGGGCACCAGTTGCTCCCACTCCTCGAAGCGCAGGGGGCGGTTGTCCAGTGCCGAAGGCAGGCGGAAACCATACTCCACCAGGGTTTCCTTGCGCGAGCGGTCACCGCGGAACATGGCGCCGATCTGGGGAATGGTGGCGTGGGACTCGTCGATGATCACCAGGGCGTTGTCCGGCAGGTATTCGAACAGGGTGGGCGGCGGCTCACCCGAGGCGCGCCCGGAGAGGTAGCGGGAGTAGTTCTCCACCCCGTTGCAGTAGCCCAGTTCACGGATCATCTCCATGTCGTATTTGGTGCGCTGCTGCAGGCGCTGGGCCTCCACCAGCTTGCTCACCTCATTCAACTGCTTGAGGCGGCCGTCCAGCTCCTGCTCGATCTGCTCCACCGCGTTTAGCATTACGTCCCGTGAGGTCACGTAGTGGCTCTTGGGGAAGATGGTAACGCGCGGCACCTTGCTTTCCACCGCCCCGGTGAGGGGATCGAACAGGGTGATGCTGTCGATCTCCTCGTCGAACAGCTCCACCCGCACCGCCTCACGCTCCGAGTCCGCCGGGAAGATGTCGATCACATCCCCCCGCACCCGGTAGGTGCCGCGGGAGAAGTCGACATCATTGCGGGTGTACTGCAGCTCCGCCAGCTGCCGCAGGATATGGCGCTGGTCTATGATTTCCCCCCGGGACAGGTGCATCACCATCTTGAAGTAGGACTGGGGATCCCCCAGGCCGTAAATGGCGGACACCGTGGCCACTACCAGACAGTCATCCCGCTCCAGCAGGGCCTTGGTAGCCGACAGGCGCATCTGCTCAATGTGGTCGTTGACCGAGGCGTCCTTCTCTATATAGGTGTCGGACGAGGGCACGTAGGCTTCGGGCTGGTAGTAGTCGTAGTAGGAGACGAAGTACTCCACCGCGTTGTCCGGGAAGAATTCCTTGAACTCGCCGTAGAGCTGGGCCGCCAGCGTCTTGTTGTGGGCCATGACAATGGTGGGCCGCTGCAGCTTTTCCACCACGTGGGCCATGGTGAAAGTTTTGCCCGAGCCGGTGACCCCCAGCAGGATCTGGGAGGCCAGCCCTGCCTGCACCCCTTCCACCAGCTGCTCGATGGCCCGGGGCTGGTCCCCGGCGGGCTGGTAGGAGGACTGGACTTTGAACGCTTTGGACATGACAGGGCCAGACTGGGCAGAAATTAGCCGTTTATTATCATCGACTTGGCCCCGGATTTCAGCCTTGTAAGGGGTTCGCTGGGCCACTGAAAATAATCTGCAATCGGGTGTTGACCACACCCAACTCGATCATTAATATACGCGGCCTCTGGTTAAGTCCATTCCGCCTTAGCTCAGTTGGTAGAGCAAATGACTGTTAATCATTGGGTCGCTGGTTCGAGCCCAGCAGGCGGAGCCATATTACGGAAAAGCCCGCAGAATCGCTGATTCTGCGGGCTTTTTTGTGCCCTCTACAAAGACCCTGCAGGACCGCTGATATCCCGGCGCTGACGATACTCACACCTCACTGCGGCACTACTGCTTTCAAAAAACACCAGGGATCCGGTCGCCTAACAATTACCTCCAGTCCTCAGGTATAGCCACAGGCACGGCAGTCACGATCACATCACGCCGACCTTTTTTGTATATACATTTTGCTTTAACAGGTAGAATGGCATACCTACAATTTGATCATGAAATACGAATGGGACAGAAAAAAGGCTGAGCGTAACCTTGAAGTTCACGGGGTGTCGTTTGAATACGTGGAAAAGTTTGAATGGGACTCCGTTCTTGAGTGGGAGGATAGGCGCGAAAACTACCAAGAAACCCGAATGATTTCCTTCGCTCCCATCGAAGACCGACTCTACTGTCTTGTTTACACCATGCGCGGAGAAGTTTGTCGCGTGATCAGTCTTCGTAAGGCCAATAGCAGAGAGGTAGATCACTATGAGCAAAAAGGGTAGACGCAAGCTGGTAAGACCCACCGCTGCTGAAGACAAGGCGATCAACGAGGGGATCTCTTGCGATCCTGACACGTCCGAGGCGACCGCAGAGGATTTCGCCAAAGCCCGAGGACGCGGCCCACAAAAGGGCCCAAAGAAAGTGGCGGTTTCCATTCGGCTGGATCAGCGCATTGTCGATGCTTACAAGGCAGGCGGCACCGGATGGCAGTCAAGGATTAACGACACCCTGCTGGACACCCTCAAGGCTGAGGATAAAGACAAGCTGAAAACTGCCACCGGGAAAGGCAGGACCAGGAAAGAGAAGAGCGCCTGAGCGCTCATCACTCCCCCCTACCCGACGACTCTCTCCACTTCTGGCTGAAATCGACCAATCATTCTCCCCGCAACCTCAGCCACATTCCTCTAAAGTAAAATCATGGGATGTCGAGTATGACTCGATCTTTCCCTGACAGGTCTCAAGGATGACACCTGCCACAAAGAACCCGGCTGGCTCAGGGAGGAGCGGCATGTTCAAACAACTCATCACACTGGTTGTGACGCTTGTTCCTGCGTGTTCGCAGGCTGGCAACAGCGGCACCAGCGAAACGCCAGCAGGCGCAACCATCACCCCCGGCCAGCAATTTGCAGCCCCGATCACCATGAGTGATCCGCCGGACAACCCGGCACAGCCCGCCAGGGGACTGGCAGCGCTATCGGCGGTAACTCTACCTCCTTCCATCAGTGGACCGGACGGTTACAGCGATCCGATTACATTTTCTGAGTTTCCTGAAGGCACGGACGTGACCACCTCATACGAACCCCGCGGCATCCACTTTGGCGGAACGGGGCCCACCATCGTCACCGATACGGCCAGCCTGGGTGAACAGGTGCTGTCGGGAGGGGACAACCTGATGGGTGAGATATTTGGACGGTTTGTACTTCCCGGCACGAATATCCCGGCGCCGGTTGCCCATATGGGTTTCGATATTGGCTCAATAGAAGCCAGCAATTCGGTGAAACTGGAGTTCTACGGAGACACCGGGCAGATCATCTATGAAACCTATGCGCCCTCCCCGGGTTTTTTCAGGCTAAACCACGTGGGTGGCAGTGTGGGTATTTATAGCTGGCGGGCGTTCATCGTGGGCACCGAACCTGCCGGGTTTGGCATCGATAACATCTATTTTTCCGAGCCCGGGGTACGCGATGATCTCGACAGGGAGCAGGGTGAGGGTTGCCCATCTGCCGGAAACCCGGTGACGCCGTCAGTTGGCAACAAGTTCCAGGAGGAAATTGATTACCAAGGTAGCAAACCGTTTCCTCTGCTCGTTCGTCGTGCGTACAACTCGCTGGGGGGTAAATGGCAATTATTTCCCGAGGTGGTCCACGACGGATCGAGCGTTGCCGTGGAAGTCGTGCGGGATGACGGCAAGGGCTTCACTTTTCTCGGCTGGGGCCTGGTCGGCGGCAGCTACATGCGATCTGCTGCACCTAACATGACGGGACAGCTTTTCGCGGAACCCGGCGGCTGGCGCTACGAAACCCTGGACGACCTGGTTGAACAATACGATGCAGCCGGACGCATCCTCTCACGCACCAACCGTGCAGGTATCAGCCATACCTATACTTACTCTTCCGATAGCGTAACTGTCAGTCACAGCCTGGGAGGTGCACTAACCTACCATCTCGACGATACGGGCCGCGTAACCGGTTTTACCGATCCCGGCGGCAACCACTACGCATACTCGTACGACACCAACGGCATGCACACGTCCGTGAGTTACCCCGACGAGCTCGGAAGCCGTATCTATCATTACGAAAACAGCAGCTATCCGGAACTGCTGACGGGTATTACCGATGCGAACGGTGATCGCTTTGCGAGCTGGACATACGATAGCGATCGCCGGGCAACCAGCTCTGCGCACAATGCCGGTGCCGACCTTACCACCTTTGACTACACACTGGCTGAAGACATCTATCCGCGGGTCACCGTGACAAATCCCCTGGGCAAGCAGACGACCTATTTGTACGTGGTGGCTAACGGTCAGCGACTGGTATGGGATGTGGATGGCCACGCCAGCGCGAACTGTGTAGCCGCCAGCAAGTCCTATCGCTACGACTCCCGTGCTTTCATCAACAGCAGGCGGGACTGGGAGGACAACCTCACCGTGTATACACGGGATTACCTGGGCAGAGAACTTACGCGAACCGAAGCACTGGGGAGTGCTGTGGAGCGGTCGTACCAGACCACCTGGCATCCAGCTTTCAACTTGCCTTCGCAACGCATCGAACCGGGTGTTACCACCGACTACCAGTACGACACCAATGGCAATCTGATTTCGACACAAGCCACACTGACCCCTCTCAATTAGGCAGATAAACCGACAGAATTTTTGACAACATCCCAGCCACGGACAGGCAAGGAGACACAATGAAGATCGCGAACAAGGATGTTCCAACTTCACCCTGGCCACTGGTACTGGCCCTGATCATCGCCCCGGCGCAAGCGGCAGATCGACAGTGGAGCTACACCTATAACTCAGCAGGACAGGTTCTCACAACAGACGGGCCCCGAACTGACGTTACCGACCTGACCCGCCACACCTACGATGCGCAGGGAAACCGCACCAGTACCAGCAATGCGCTCGACCACCAGGCGCGCATGCTGAACCACAATGCCTGGGGGAAGGCAGAGCTACTCATCGATGCCAACGGGGTACAAACCCAACTGGAGTACAACTCTCGGGGCTGGCTTGTGGCAAGCACCGTGATTGCCCCTGATGGATCCGGAAATGCCAGGACGGAGTACACCTACAATAATGCGGGACTGCTCACCGCTACATTCCTCCCCAACAACGTCACTCTTTACAATGAGTACGACGCGGCTCACAGATTAACCGCCGTCGCAAACAACCGCGGAGAGCGGATCGAGTACACCCTCGACGACGCAGGAAATCGCCTGACCGAGACTACCCGAACAGAAAGCGGAACCATTGCCTACACCGTCAAAAGAACCTTCGACGAGCTCAACAGGGTGCTTACGCTCGCCGAGGGAAGCCAGCAGCCAACCAACTTTGTCTACGACCGAAACGGCAATCAAATCCAGGTAACCGACGGCAAGCTCGAAGTGACCGACAAGTATTATGACGCCCTCGACAGACTGAACGGCGAGTTCGCCCCGCTGAACAAGAACGCACTTTATGCACACAACGATCAGGACAAGATACAACAGGTTACTGACCCTCGCGCCTTGCTGACCGATTATCTTTACGACGGGTTTGGAAACCTGCTCTACCTGGGCAGCCCGGACACAGGGTCCGTCAATTATGAATACGACCCAGCCGGAAACCTTATCAGCAGCACCGACGCAAACGGGACGACGGTCAGCCACCGTTACGACGCGATCAATCGCATCACCCAGACTGTTTACCCTGACCCCGCCCTGAATATCACCTACCACTATGACGAGGGCACTTACGGCATAGGTCGACTGACAACCATCTCGGACGCTTCCGGGAATACTGCACTCAGCTACGATCACCGGGGCAACCTGATTCAAAGAAGCTGGGACGTCGAGTCCCTCACTATTGACGTTGAATATACCTACAACAGCGCGGATCAACTGACGACAATCACCTACCCCAGTGGCCGGGTTGTAACCTACAGCCGGGACGATTCAGGCCGGGTAACAAGCGCCGTCACAGCGACCGACAGCGGTAGCGCCCCCCTCTTCGACTCAGTCAGTTACCTCCCCTACGGTCCAATGGATGCCATATCGTACGGCAATGGCATCGAAATGACTGCCAGCTTTGACGGTGCCTATCGCCCCACACGCAGAACTCACGCTGGCCTGATGGACCTCAGTTATCTCTATGACGACAATGGGAATATTGTCAGTATCGACGACGCGATTACCCCTGCCTCAAACCAGCTGTTTGGCTATGACGCCCTCAATCGACTGACGAACGCACAGGGCGCCTATGGCTCACTTCAATACGCCTACGATTACAACGGAAACCGGCTTGCACTGACGTCTTCGACGGGGACAGACGCTTATCTCTACGACAGCGCAAGCCACCGTTTGCTGGAAACCAACGAGTGGGCCTATCAGTACGACAATAACGGTAATCAAATAGCAAAAACCAGCCGCCTGAATAACAGTGGCGACGGATTCATTTACGAGTACGGAACCCACAACAGGCTGAGCCAAGTGATTGAACGGAAATCACTGGGTGGCGATCAATCCGACACCGTACTGGCAAGCTATACCTACAATGCCCTGGGACAGCGCGCCATCAAGACAACGCCTCAGCACAGTATTCACTTTGTTTATGACACCGACGGTAAACTCCTGGCTGAGGTACGCGATGATGGCATCGTGCTAAGGGAATATATGTACCTTGAGAACAACCCAATCGCCGTCGCCTACACCCACGAGGAAATCGCTGAACCTACTACCGGGCGCGTTATCGAGATTGACGACGAAAGTACCAGTGTTAGCTCTACTGGAAACTGGGAACTCGTGCGCAAGAAAGGCGCCCTGAATGACTATTACCACCGGTCCGAAAACAGCGGCGCAACCTTTCGCTGGATTCCTGAGAACCTGACACCCGCGAACTATGAGGTTTGGGCCTGGTGGCCGAAGACCAGGAAGAACAACCCCAATGCTTCTTACAGTGTCGTACATAACGGCAGGGTCGATATCACCCAGCAAGACCAGTCATCACTTGGAAAGCAGTGGGTCTTGCTTGGTACTTACCAATTTAGTGGATCAGGTGGAGAGTACGTAGAAATCGGGGATGCGGGAGGAGTTACGGCGGCGGATGGGGTTAAGCTCGTTGAGTTGGTAGAGCCGGAGCCTGAATACACGACTGAGGTGTACTTTATCCATTCGGATCATTTGGGGAGCCCGAGAGTCATTACAGCCACTGATCGTGGAGTTTTATGGAGGTCAGACCACAAACCATTTGGAGAGGCTAACCTAGGAACTGAGACCATAGAATATAACTTGCGATTTCCCGGCCAGTACTTTGATGCTGAATCAAAACTTCATCACAATTATTTTCGGGATTTCCAACCTACTACAGGGCGTTACGTGCAGAGTGATCCTATCGGTCTGCAAGGAGGCTTGAACTCTTACCTATATGCGCACGCCGCACCAACGCGATACATTGATTTCTATGGACTAAACGGCCAGATGAGCCGCCACAAAGGCAGACAAGAAAATCTTGGTCTCACCCCTTCGCAAAGTGCCAACAGGCTAGGAATTATAGGTGACTCGCTAACAGCTTTGACCTTTGTTTGTTACGCCTGCGCACCTTTTACTATACCAAGTTCCACATTATTTTCAGGAACATCAATACTTATGAGTGCGGCTTACGGAGACCACGAGACTGCGATTATCTCTGGTGTAAAAGCCGCTGGAGAAGGGGCACTGAAGCGCGCTATTGAGTCTATACTAAGGAAAAAGTTTCCACTAACAGACCTGAGTGACGCAAATATCGAGAATCTGAGCAATATGTTTTCAACAGGTACTTTCACCATTGAGAACATCAGATCACAGATAGAAAAAATATTAGAGGAAGCTCGTTGCAAAAATTGATGGAAAATCGGGATCGCAACTAAAATGGACGTTAACCTTGGCACTGCTGCACAGAGAAAAAAGGCACTCCTTTTTGGCGTAATCTTTCTTTCAGTTAACCTATTTTTTCTTGTGAACTCAGTTTTCATCAAGTTTTCAGATAGGCCAGTGCTTCTAACACTGGCTTATTTCGTTAGCTTCTGGAAGCTATTTGAACTCGTTTTTTCCTCCTACTCATACTTCGGCGTAATGAAGTTTGATTTCACAAAAAACTCCTATAACCGAATTCCTATAGTCTTCCTCATCCTAGTACTTTGGATCGCGATATTACGCATTTGATCTATCAGCATTAAGCAGGACCTCTCCTGCGGACTTGCCCCCTAGCGTTCTTTCCTCTAGCTTTAACCACGTCCCACCGATAAGAGACCCCCACATGGCCAACACCTTCGACGCAGGCAGCTTCCTCCTCCGCTGGCTCTTTGCCGCCATCCTCGTCCTGGGTACTTACAATCCCACCGACTACTCCTACGTCAGTTGGGTCCTCGCCGAGGGCACCAGTTTTGGCCCTATCATCGCCATCGTCGGACTGGTGTTGCTGATCGGCTGGATCATCTACGTACGGGCCACCTTCCTGTCTATGGGCTGGCTTGGCGTGATTCTGGGCGCCGCGTTGTTCAGCTGCTTTATCTGGCTGTTCATCGATCTAGGCTGGATGACGCTGGATTCCCCCGGCGCACTCGCCTGGGTGGCGCTGGTATTGATTTCGGTGCTGTTAGCGGTGGGCATGTCTTGGTCGCACATTCGCAAGCGCCTGACCGGGCAGATCGATGTGGATGATGTCGAGGACTGAGGACTCGTACGCGGCCTGATCTAATAAAAAAATGCCGCCCCCGAGGGAGTGAGGGGACGGCGCGGGAATGGGTTAATTCACTCTTACTTCACTGATACTTCACTGATACTTCACTATGTGGTTGGGCATTACTCGCTGAGGGTAACCTGCTCGGCTCCATCGTAGGGCACTGATCGCAGGGCTACCCCGTCCGAAGTCTGCAGGGTTATCGCCCCGGAATCGTCAACCCAGCAGCTCAGGGTCTGGCTCTCACCTTCACCGGGGTAGACCCGCAGGCGCAGGCGGTCGCCGTTTCGCCGATGCTGAATCCCGTACAGGCGGGTTCGGGTATCCTCTCCCAGGGCCTGCTCGACGCTTCCGGTACAGGCGGCCAGGTTCTCCCGGTCCCCGCGATCGGCGAAGGCGTTCAGGGCACCAGTGCCCAGTACGGCTGCCACTAACACTATCATCGGTTTTTTCATCTCACTGCCTCCTCTGCAGACTGTGGAAGGAAGCATAGCCCTGCCCAAAAATATGTGTGATATCCGCATTCGCTTAATATCGGTGCATTTTTGGGCAGGCCCTGCGCTTGCATTCGTCACATGGCCCGAAAAAGGACAGGGGCTGGGTTACACTCGATCCCGGTAAATCCTCACAGGGAGCTTGAATGAAGCGCATCTTTACCCTCGCCCTCCAGGGGCTTGCTGCCGTCCTGCCCGTCGCCCTCACCATCTACCTGGTGTATTGGCTGCTACTGAAAATGGAGCGCCTGGCCTCTGCCGCATTCCTCTACGTGATGCCCCGGGAGTATTACTTCCAGGGCCTGGGGGTCATCTCGGCGTTCTTTGTGCTGGTAGGCATCGGGATCCTGGTGAAGGTGTATGTGGTCCGTTACCTGATTCGCATGGGCGAAGCCCTGCTGGGGCGAATTCCACTGGTGAAATCGGTAATCGGTGCCATCAAGGATTTCATGCGGGTGTTCAGCCTCGCAGACAGCACCGGCGCGGAATCAGTGGTACTGGTGGAGGTGCAGGAGGGTATGCACCTGATAGGGTTCGTAACCGGGCGCAACATTGCCCAACGCATGATGCCGGAGGACAAGGCGAGCCTGGTTGGTGTGTATCTGCCCATGAGCTACCAGATAGGCGGATACACGCTGTATGTGCCCGCCGAAAAGCTCACACCGCTGGAGATCGGGGTTGAGGAAGCCATGCGCATCGCCCTGACAGGTGGCATCCAGAACCAGAAGAAGTAGCACGGTCTACAGCCAGCGGTTGGCGTTGCAACCGGGGTGGCCCTGGCGGGGCGACCCTGCCGGGGCTAGGAGGCGCGGGTATCCAGCTGATGCCGAATACGCTCGAATTCCTCGGCGATCATCTCACGCACGGCCCGCAGGCGCGCACTCATGCGCAGGTCCTTGTGGGTCAGCACCCACATATCAGAGTGGTGGACGACTGCGGAACCGGGTACCTGCACGATGTCGTCGTGATTGAAAGCGGCAAAACACGGCATGAAGGCAAGTCCCATCCGCGCCCGCAGCGCATCCACCACCAGGTTGATGTTGGAAATTGCGTGGCGCACCGGCAAGTCCGGAAAATCCGTCTCTTCCAGCCAGCTTTCCTTCTGGCCTATGGGGTTTTTACCGATCCAGGTCAGGTGGGAAACATCCGTCGGATCGTCCGGATTCAACAGGCTGGGATGGACATAGGTCGAGGCCGTCAGGGGCGAGAGATAGCGGCCGATCAGGTAATCGGGCGGCTTGACCCCGGCGGGCATTACGCGGATGGCGATATCAGCCTCACTGCGGCTCAGGTCCAGGGCGTCGTAACTGGGCATCAGTTCCAGCTCGATGCCGGGAAACTCCTCGGCGAACTTTGCCAGCCGGCGCATCAGGAAGCCCATGCCGGACACGTCCGGCGTGGTCAGGCGAATCACGCCCTCCAGGTGCTGGTTGCCACCAGTGATCTGACGCTCCGCGGTCAGCAGTAGCTCTTCCACATGTTCCGCCGTCGGCAACAGGCGTTCGGCGGCCGCGGTCATGCGATAGCCATCCGGGGTGCGGTCAAACAGGTGGGTCTGCAGTTGGTGCTCGAGCTCATCGAGGCGCCGGGTCACCGTCGAGTTGCTGACGCCCAGCTCCTGGGCCGCGCCGCGGGCGGAACCCCTGCGGCTCAGCGCCAGTAATACCTTGATGTCATCCCAATCCACGCTACAGCCTCCTGCAAGTCAGGGGCATCATGGGTCAGGCGCCGTTGCGATTCAAGCCTGGTGCCTGTCTGGCTCAGGCGTAAAAGCCGGCGAAGGTATCGATGAAGCGCTGCAACTGGTCGGCCGGCAGGTCATTGACGCCCGCTGCTGCCTTGCGACCTCCCCCGGTGGGAAACTGCATGCACAGCTCGTCGGCGCCGGTCTTGTTGTTCAGCGGTGCGCGCACACTGACCAGGTAGCAACCATTGGCCTTGGTGGTGAGCACGGCATGAGCCCGGTCGGGGTCGCCGTTGGCCAGGTCGTTACTGTAAACGCCACTCACCCGACGCGCCCAGGGCTCGTTGGGCAACATGTACACGGCTGCGGCGGCATCCTTGTATTCGGGGTTGAGTGACTCTGCAGCGGCCATGTCTTCGCGATACCCGGTCTCCAGGCGCTGGAAGTGCTCGGCGCCATCGGTCATGAAGTCGAAGGGGTCCGCGTACTGGCTGATCAGACGGTACAGGTTCTCCGGCTCGAAGTGCAGGTCTTCCAGGTTGGAACCGTAGCCGTTGTAGTTGATGTAGATGCCCAGGTTCTCCAGCCGTGCCAGCGCCGCCTCATCCAGACCCAGGGGTTTGGCAATCCGCAGGGCGCTGTCGCGCAGGTTGTCGCCAAAGGTCCCCACCACGGCCCAGCCGAGGAAAGCGCCGTTCAGGTGGTTGTTGATCAACAGGCTGGTACACACGTCGGGGGCGGTATTGATCAGCGCTTCCAGGCTGGCATGCTCGGGAATATCACCCGCGAAGTGGTGGTCACAGTAGAACACGCTGGCGCCGGCCTCCAGGGCCCGCTGCAACCCAGCCTGGTTCTTGTCCATGGAAACATCCAGTACGGTCACCAGGGATTCCGGTCCGGCGTCTACCCGGTCCAGTAGTTTGATGTCGCGTTTGACACCGGTGACCAGGGTGGCTTCGCGGGGCTCGGCATTGCGCAACTGGGTCAGGGCGCACAGGCCATCGGCGTCGCCATTGAATACGTCAAAGTGGGTCATGATGGAATTCTTTCAGGGTGTTATCGATTGGTGTGTAGCAACTACTGGGATTTTTCCGGGAACAGCTCCTGTACGTTGGAGGTGCCAGCCGGAACCGGCTTGGCCAGGGCTCGCGGCACGCGGTGGCCAACCTTGCCCTGTTTGCGCCAGAGGTGGTCATAGCGTACTTCGTGGCCACCAAATCCACTCACAGCGGCATTGAGAACCGCGGTGATACCCGCGCAGTCCATGGTGTCGCAGTAATGCATCAGTTCGGTCAGGTAGCGCTGCACCTGGGCGTAGCTGAGGCATTCTTCCTCGGCTCGCATAATCATCGGGTGTCCGGTGCCGCTGACATTGCTGCCGAGCAACAGCTCTTCCCGCAGCTTCTCGCCGGGGCGCAGGCCAATGAACTCGATATCGATATGGTCCGCGCGGTGGCCGTCGTGCTGCATCTCGTAGCCGCTGAGGCGGATCATGCGCCGCGCCAGGTCGACAATGCGCACGGGCTCACCCATGTCCAGCACAAAGACATCGCCGCCTGTGCCCATGGCACCGGCCTGCAGCACCAGTTGCGCCGCTTCGGGAATGCTCATGAAATAGCGTGACACTTCCGGGTGGGTCACGGTCACCGGACCACCGGATTCGATCTGCTCCCGGAACAGGGGCACGACGGAGCCGGATGAACCAAGCACGTTGCCAAAGCGCACCATGCAGAACCGGGTACCGCTTTCGCGCTGGGCCAGCCCCTGCAGGAGCAGTTCGGCAAAGCGCTTCGAGGCGCCCATGATGTTGGTGGGGCGCACGGCCTTGTCGGTCGACACCAGCACAAAGGTTTCCACCCCGGCCTTGCGCGCGGCTTCGGCGGCGTACCAGGTGCCAAACACGTTGTTGGCCACGCCCTCGGCTACGTTGTACTCCACCATCGGCACATGTTTGTAAGCCGCGGCGTGGTAGACCGTGTTCACCTCGAAAGTGCGGTAGATCGTTTCCAGCCGGCGCTGGTCCTGCACCGACCCCAGCAACACCACCATCTCTACGTGAACATTACGCTCACGCATGATGTCGTTGAGCTCGCGCTCAATCTGGTAAAGGGCGTACTCGGAGTTGTCGAGCAGCAGCAGTTCGCGGGGGTTGGACAGCAGAATCTGGCGGCACAACTCGGACCCGATCGAGCCACCGGCACCGGTGACCATCACCACCTTGTCGGTGATACAGCGATCGATCAGTTCCGGGTGCGGCGGCACCGGCTCGCGGCCCAGCAGGTCGTCGAGGTCGACATCCTGGATCTGGTTGACGCTGGCGCGGCCCGCGACCAGTTCATTGATGCGCGGGACGGTGCGCACGTGCACCGGCAGCCCCACCAGGGAGTCGATAATCTCTCGTCGGCGCTCGGGGGAGGCCGAGGGAATCGCCAGCAACACCTGGGTGATGTTGTGCTCGGCAATCAGCTGGGGAATTTCTTCGGCGCGCGCCACCTGCAGGCCATTGATCACCGAGTGCTGCAATTGCGGGTTGTCGTCCACAAACACCACCACCCGGTACTGGTCACTGTGGTGCAGGGCCGTCAGCAACTGGCGCCCGGATTCACCGGCACCATAGATAATCACGTTCTTGGAAAGGGAGCGCAGTTTGGCCTGGTAGTAGGCACGCACCGTGAGCCGGGAACCGCCAATCATCAACAGCGCAAGGCACCAGTAGATGAACGGCATGGAGCGCGGCACTTCGGCCCGGGTAAAGAAGACCGTCGCGCCCAGCACCAGGGTGGAGTAGCTGACCGCAGCGATCACCGCCCAGATAGCCTGCTGCCCCATAAAACGGATAACGGCACGGTACAGCCCCAGCCGCAGGAAGATCACCGCGCTGGCGAAAACTGTGAAAATTGCACAGAACAGTTCGACGGGACCGAGAGTGAAATCGGTGTGTCCCATCCTGAATGCAACCGCCGCCCAGATGGCGGCGGAGACGAAGAACATGTCGAGGAGCAGCAGGAAGGCCTGCTTGATATTGCGGGGTAGTTCGATCAGCTTCTCCAGCCCATCGCGCAGACTCCCAAGTGTTCCGGAGATCGCGTGCAGGACATAACTTACAAGCCGATGACGCAAATTTCCCCCACTCCCTATGGTCTAACTATGGTCTGCACAGGCCCACATAATAGATGTGATTGGCGTGAGCCCGGAGCAAGGATATTACGTCAAATCACCTGTTTTAGCCATGCAAATCAAGAGGGGAGAATATGCCAAAGTAACAAGGAATAAACCGTGCTCCTCATTCGTCTGCGCAAACCAGGCTAATGGAAACAGCCACAGAGACACCACCGCCAGCAGCGCCAGGTCAACTGCCAGATGCGAACCCCAG
This sequence comes from Parahaliea maris, assembly GCF_008064665.1. Classification (GTDB taxonomy): domain Bacteria; phylum Pseudomonadota; class Gammaproteobacteria; order Pseudomonadales; family Halieaceae; genus Parahaliea; species Parahaliea maris. The sequence goes on from NZ_VRZA01000001.1 coordinate 373,004, forward strand.
TGGCGACTCAGGCGCTGGTACAGGTGCTCGCGGTGCGCCTGCAGCACATTGTCACCACGCAACAGACGGCGCATCAGCGTCCAACTGGCATCCGTCACGAAGCAGGCCAGCAGGATCAGCCATACCGCCGGAGCAACTGCACCACTCACCGCCCCCCACAGCGCAAGCCCTCCCAACAGGAACCCACTGGGAATGCTGCCCGCATCGCCCATGAACAGTTTCGCGGGGGGGAAGTTCCAGACCAGAAAGCCAAGGTGAGCGAAAGCTAGCATCAGGCAGAACAAGGCGTATTCCGGCGAGCCACCGTAGACGAAGGCCAACAGGCCGGCGGCGCAGCAGGCCACAGCACACTGCAACGCTGCGATGCCGTCAATGCCGTCCATGAAGTTGAACAGGTTCATGCCCCAGAGCAAAGCGACCACCGCGGGAAGCAGGAGCCACCAACGCCACAACTCCAATGGCGCCAGGCACACCAGCGCCAGGACAAGGCAACAGAGGGCATAGACGGTAAAGCGCAACCGCACCGACAGGTGCATGGCATCGTCCACAACGCCGAGCACCGTGAGCGACAGGGCCAACCCCAACAGCCAGTAGACTTCCACCGGCCAGCTCACCCCGCCAAAGCCGGAGACCACCGTGACCAGCGCCAGACAACTCAAGATACCCACGCCGCCCCCGTGGGGGGTCGGCAGGTCGTGGGAACTGCGATGATTAGGGTGGGCCAGCAGTTGCCAGCGGCGAGCCAGCTGCAGGTAGGCCCCGCACAATCCCACCGACAGCAGCATGGCCAACAGTGGCAGCCAGAGCCCGATCAACGCCCTTCCACCATCGCGGGCGCCACATCGGCAAAGCACTGGCGTGGCTGCCAACCGGTCGCGCCCTGCACGGCACTGGCGTCGTATTGCTCGGCGGCAAACAGCTTGTGCGCAGTACTACCCCCCACCTCTCCGCGCAGGTAATCCACCAGGCGGCAGGCAAAGCGCCACAGGAAATGCGGCAGGCACTGGCGCCCCGGGCCGAGCCCCCGCGCCTGGCGCAACTCGTCGTACATCTCGCGCGCCGACAGGGGCTTGCCGTCGGCGACCAGCCAGGTTCGGCTCTCTGCTGGCGGCTGTCGCACCAGCAGCGACACCAGGCTGACAAGATCCTGCAGGCCGATCATGGAGCGCACACCACCTTCCGGCGGACGCAGGGGCCACCACCGGGCGAGCCCCGCCAACAGGCGCAGGTTGGCCCGGGGCGAAGGGCCGTAGACCAGGCACGGGCGGAGGATGACAAGGCACATCCCGCCGTCACGGCACAGCGCGTCGAGCTGCAGTTCGGCCTCGCGCTTGGAACGGCCATAGGCATCCACCGGCAAGGTCAGCTCGGTCTCGGTACGTGGCGATTCGTGATGGGGAGGCCCCATGGCCTTGACGCTGCTGAAGTAGATGAACTGCCGAACGCCCGCCTCCAGCGCGGCCCGCGCCAGGGCCAGGGTCGCTTCAACATTCACCTTGTCGTACATCTCCGGCGCCGCGTGCTGGTGGGCAACGCCCGCCAGGTGAACCACCGAATCCACCCCCTCCAGCAACCGCGCCTGCGGGTGGGCCGGGTCCATCGGCCGGGTGGCAATGCCGCTCGCAGTTACCGCGCCGCCGCGGCTGGTGGCTACCAGCCCGACACCCTCTGCGGCGAGGTGCGCGCACAGGGCACTGCCAATAAAACCACTGGCGCCTGTCACCAGGCAGGTCACGCGGCAAGGCTCCCTGTTTGCACTTCAACCCCCGGGGTTATTGGTGATTTACCGCCCCCGAAAACAGAGCGGGGGGCCTGAGCCCCCACATGATACGGATGCGCCCGGCCTATTCCAGCGTTATCACCGCGCGATTGCGGTCCAGGGTTGCGGGGCCTATCCCCTTCACGTCGACCAGTTCGTCAACGGATTTGAAGGGGCCGTACATTTCCCGGTAGCGCACGATCTCCTGCGCGCGAGACAGTCCGACGCCCGAGAGTTGCGCCGCGAGGGTGGCGGCATTCGCCGAGTTGATATTGACCTGCACCGTCGCCGCCGCCACGGTCTCCTGCGCGCGGACGGTGTCCGGCAGCAGCAGGCCCGTCACCGCGGTTAACGCGAGCAGGGTGGCTAAGGAAGTGGATTGCAGGTGCTTGAGCAGCCGGCCCAGGCGATATCCGGGGGCGGTACGACTAAAGGGTGAGTGATTCATGGCGTAATCTCCGTTTACGTGTCTGCGTCCGTGCAGGCATCCGTATCACAGCGGAGATTAGCAGCCCGCCAGGCGCTTCGCGCGCCAGCGGGCAGATATGATCTTACGCAATTTCCTCGTGCACCCGTTGCAACGCCGCCAGGGGGTTCGCTGCGCCGGTAATGGAGCGGCCGATCACCAGGTAGGTGGCGCCTCGCGCCAGGGCATCTGCCGGGGTCACCACCCGGCGCTGGTCGCCCGCGGCATCTCCCGCCAGGCGAATGCCCGGCGTGACCAGGCAGAAGTCCTCGCCACGGCTGGCGCGCAGGGCAGGCGCCTCCAGGGCGGAACAGACCACGCCGTCCAGCCCGCAATCCTGGGTCAGGGCCGCCAGTTGCTGCACCCGCTCCGCGGCAGTCCAGGTATAGCCCAGCTCCGCCAGGTCCTCGTCACTCATGCTGGTGAGCACGGTCACCCCGATCAGCAACGGTTTATTGGCGGCGTTCGCGACCGCCTCTGCCGCCGCCTCCATCATTCGCCGGCCCCCGCTGGCGTGAACGTTGACCATCCACACCCCGAGGTCGGCCGCCGCCCTGACAGCGCCGGCCACCGTGTTGGGAATATCGTGGAACTTGAGGTCGAGGAAGATTTCGAAACCCTTGTCCTGCAGGCTCTGCACCAGTTGCGGCCCGCCGCGGGTAAAGAGCTCCTTGCCCACTTTCAGGCGGCAGAGCTCTGGCGCCAGGCGATCCGCCAGGGCCAGGGCGGGGGCCGCGTCGGGGTAATCGAGCGCAACCAGGATAGGGCTTGTCATGATCTGTCCTCCAAGAGTCTGGAAAAGGCGTCAGTCGACGCGGGTGCCGCGGATTGCCTTGATGGTGCCCCAGTGCTTGCAGCCCGGGCAGAACCAGTGCAGCTGGCGGCCGGCAAAACCGCAGTGACCGCAGCGATAGGCGGGGCGTTCGGCAATCAGGCGGTCCACCAGCACCTGCAGCAGGCCGAGGTTGTCGCGCACCTTGCCGCGGGTTTCATCCATCTGCAGGCTGATCAGCCGGGCCAGCCCGCGCAGGGAAGGCCGGTCGGCCAGTTGGCGGGACAGGAACTCCGCCGCGGCGTCGCCCCCCTCGGCAGTGCGCAGGTCCTCCGCCACCGCCAATACCAGCGGTGCGGAGGGGTTGGCCGCCAGGCAGTCCTTGAGGTAAGTGCGCAGGGCCCGGGTATCGCCGAGTTCGGCATAGCACTTGCGCAGGGTGGCGATAGTTTCCGGAATGAACTCGGGATCCTGCTGGCGCACCCGCCGCAGGGCCTTGACCGCTTGCTTGTAGTTACCGGCGGCGTATTCCACCTCGCCCTGCATGATGGATGCGCGCACACACTGCTTGTCCTGGGTGAGGGCCTGCTGCAGCAACGTGCCCGCCTCGGCCAGCTTGCCCTCAGCCTGGCGCTCGCAGGCCAGTTCACAGTAATAGTGGGCCAAGGCCACGCTCACCGGCTGCCGGGAGGCGCCGTCGGGCTCCCGCGGCGGGTTGCCGCCGAGCAGCGACTTGCGCGGCAGCAACTGGGTGGCCACCTCGATGGCCTGCGGCCACTCGCGTTCGCTCTGGTAGATCTCCAGCAGGTGTCGCTGGCTGGCGCGACGCTGCTCGGGAGATTCCTTCTGCAGGTCGAGCAACAGACGCTCCGCCCGGTCCAGCAGGCCAGCGCTGATGTAATCCCTGGCCAGTTCGAGGTGGGCCTGGTGCACCTGGGGCCGGGGCAGGCTGGGACGGGCCAGCAGGTTCTGGTGGATGCGAATAGCCCGGTCGACCTCGCCACGCTTGCGCAGCAGGTTACCGAGGGCGATGTGGGTTTCAAGGGTCTCGCTGTTGACCTCCAGCGCATTGATGAAGGCATCCACCGCTCCGTCGGGGCGGCCATCCAGCAGGTAGTTGAGGCCACGGTAGTACTGGCTGGGCAGGTCGGCATGGCTGGCAGTATGGGCGTGTGCACTGCGCCGCCCCAGGAACCAGCCTATGGCAATTGCCGCAACCAGGGTGGCAAACAGCAGTAAATCAATCTCCACCAGTGAGCCCTGCCGTGCGCAGACGATCCAGTTCAGTGTTGGCGCGCTGCAACTGGCGGTTGGAGGCCGCCCTGCCCGCACGCAACTTGAGAATCACCAGGCTGGAGGCCAGCATCCCGGCAATGCCACCCAGGGCAAAGGCCGCCAGCACCCACAGTGCCAGGCTGTGGGGCGCGAAGGTATACACGAGCAGGTCCAGGGCAACCGGCTCCTTGTTCTGCAGGGCGAACAGAACCCCCACGGCAAGCATGACCACAACCAGCAGAAGAGTGAGGAGTTTACGGAGCAGTTTCATGGTCGGATGTCCGGAACGAAAAAGGCGGTATGATCACCGATGATCATACCGCCTGAAATGTGTGCGGCAACTCAGAGCCCTGCCTGCAGGCCGAGATTTACCCGCTCCCTGAGCTCCTTGCCGGGTTTGAAGTGCGGCACGTACTTGCCGGTGAGCTCCACGGTGTCGCCGGTCTTGGGGTTACGGCCCCGGCGCGGCTCCCGGTAGTGCAGGGAGAAACTGCCAAACCCGCGTATCTCTATCCGCTCGCCCACGGCCAAGGCCTGGGACATATGCTCAAGTATGGTCTTCACCGCCAGCTCCACGTCCTTGGACGACAGCTGGGACTGCCGGGCAGCAATGGTCTCGATCAGTTCGCTTTTGGTCATTCCGCCTCCTGTACAGAGGTGTCTTATACGCCGGGGCGCGTTTTGAGCTATTTTAGCGCTCGGGACCAATTGCGCAAGTTGTTATTTTATAAAGAAAAAAAGGGCCCCGAAGGGCCCTTTTTTACAGCGTTTCAGCTAACAGCGATCAGGACTGCTCGCTCATCTGCGCCTTGATCAGGTCGCCGATGGTGCCCGGAGAGGCTGCTTCGTCCTGGTCTTTCAGGGACTTCACAGCTTCTTTCTCGTCGTCGTAGTCCTTGGCTTTCACGGACAGGCCAACAACGCGGTTCTTGCGGTCGACGGAAACGATTTTCGCTTCCACGCTGTCGCCAACCTTGAAGGACGCACGGGCGTCTTCGACACGGTCGCGGCTGATGTCGGAGGCTTTCAGTACACCTTCGACGTCGTCGGCCAGTTTCACGATCACGGCTTTCGCCTCAACCTCAACCACTTCACCGGTCACGATCGCACCGCGGTCGTTCTCGGCAACGTAGTCGGAGAAGGAATCACCGTCCAGCTGCTTGATGCCCAGGGAGATGCGCTCGCGCTCCGGATCGATAGACAGGATAACGGTCTCGATCTCGTCGCCTTTCTTGTAGTTGCGAACCGCTTCTTCGCCAGCTTCGTTCCAGCTGATGTCGGACAGGTGCACCAGGCCGTCGATGTTGCCTTCGAGGCCGATGAAGATACCGAAGTCAGTGATGGACTTGATGCTGCCGGAGATTTTGTCGCCCTTGCTGTAAGTGGCGGCAAAGGCGTCCCAGGGGTTCTGCTGGCACTGCTTGATACCCAGGGAGATACGACGACGCTCTTCGTCGATATCCAGAACCATTACCTCTACCTCGTCGCCCAGCTGGACGATCTTGGAGGGGTGTACGTTCTTGTTGGTCCAGTCCATTTCGGAAACGTGTACCAGACCTTCCACACCCTCTTCCAGCTCGGCAAAGCAGCCGTAGTCGGTGAGGTTGGTAACGCGCGCCTGAACGCGGCTGCCTTCGGGGTAACGGTTGGTGATTTCCACCCACGGATCTTCGCCCAGCTGCTTGAGGCCGAGGGATACGCGGTTGCGCTCGCGGTCGAACTTGAGGACCTTGACTTCGATTTCCTGGCCCACTTCCACGATTTCGGAAGGATGCTTGATACGCTTCCAGGCCATGTCGGTAATGTGCAGGAGGCCGTCTACGCCACCCAGATCAACGAATGCACCGTAGTCGGTCAGGTTCTTCACGATACCCTTGATGGTCATACCCTCTTGCAGGGCTTCCAGCAGGGCTTCGCGCTCTTCGCTGTTGGCTGCTTCCATAACAGCACGACGGGAAACGACAACGTTGTTGCGCTTCTGGTCCAGCTTGATGACCTTGAACTCCAGGTCTTTACCTTCCAGGTGGGCGGTTTCGCGCACGGGGCGCACGTCCACGAGGGATCCGGGCAGGAACGCGCGGATGGAGTTGATGTCGACGGTGAAGCCGCCCTTGACCTTGCCATTGATAACGCCGGTAACCACTTCGTCGGCTTCGTGCGCGGCTTCCAGCTCTTTCCAGGCTTCAGCGCGCTTGGCTTTTTCACGGGACAGCTTGGTTTCACCGAAACCGTCTTCTACGGTTTCCAGTGCCACCTGTACTTCGTCGCCAATGCTCAGGCTGCATTCGCCTGCGGCATCGGTGAACTGGGCACGAGGAATCACGCCTTCGGACTTGAGGCCCGCGTGGACGGTGACCCACTCGTTATCGATGTCGATGACAACACCGGTAACAATGCTACCGGGCTCCATTTCGACAGTTTTCAGACTTTCTTCAAAAAGTTCAGCGAATGATTCGCTCATTACACATTACCTGTTAATTGGTTTGGCAGTTACCTGCCTGCACCGTGCCGCCAGCCGGCTCGGGTCACTGAATAATCGCTCCGCCAGGACCACTTCTGGACCGGCCTTTGGCGCAGCGTCTTGCTTACAACTTAAGGGAAGATAGGGGCTTTTACGGCCTATTTGAGGCCTTTTGCCGACACTTCCTGCATCACCTTCGCGAACACATCCGCGATGGGTAGCGCGGTGCTGTCGATCACGACGGCGTCCTCTGCGGGCAGCAGGGGAGCGACTTCGCGCTGGCTATCACGCGCATCTCGCTCCTCTATGTCCTCAAGAAGGCGCGGGAGACTAACATTTTCTCCCTTTGCTCGCAACTGATCAAAACGGCGCCGGGCGCGCTCCTCGGCAGAGGCGGTGAGGAAGATTTTGAGGGGGGCATGGGGAAACACCACGGTACCCATGTCGCGGCCGTCGGCCACCAGGCCGGGGGGCTGCAAAAACTCGCGCTGGCGCGCCAACAGGGCCTCGCGCACCGAGGGGATGGCCGCCACAGTCGAGGCGCCGCGACCGCCCTCTTCCGTGCGGATTTCACGGCTGACATCCCGGCCTTTATAAGCCACAAGGATCTCGCCGTTGTCGGCGGCGGTGAAAGTCACCTCCAGGTGGCGTGCCACCCGGGTAACCGCGGGATGGTCATCCCAGCTCACCCCTTCGATCAGGCAGGCCTGGCCGGTCACCCGGTACAGGGCGCCGCTGTCCAGGAAGTGCCAGCCGAGTTCTTCTGCCAGCAGGTGGCTGATGGTGCCCTTGCCGGCCCCACTGGGGCCGTCGACGGTGATGACCGGTGCCTGGCTCATGGCGCGGCTCAGTCGTCCGCCAGGGCGGTCAGTTGCAGGCCCAGCCCTCGGGCCAGCGCGTCGAACCCCGGGAAGGAAGTGGCCACGTGGTCGCAGTCCATGACGCGAATTTCCTGCTCCGCCCGCAGCGCGGCGATAGAGAAGGCCATGGCGATCCGGTGATCGTGGTAGGTGTAAATCACACCGCCGCCCAGCGGACCACCGTCGATGATAATGCCGTCTTCCAGCACCTCGTTCTGTACGCCAAGGGTGGTGAGGCCCTCCGCCATGGCGGCGATACGATCACTTTCCTTGACCCGCAACTCCTCTGCCCCACGCAGCACAGTGCGCCCCTCGGCGCAGGCCGCAGCGATAAACAGGGCCGGGAACTCGTCGATGGCCAGGGGCACCTGGTCTTCCGGAATCTCGATACCCTTGAGGGGTGCGTAGCGTACCCGGATATCTGCGACCGGTTCACCGCCCACCTCGCGCTCGTTCTTGAGGGTGATATCGGCGCCCATCAGGGTCAGGATATTGATCACCCCGATACGGGTGGGGTTGATGCCCACGTGGGTCAGCAACAGATCGGAACCGGGCGCAATACTGGCGGCCACCAGGAAAAAAGCCGCCGAGGAAATATCCGCTGGCACATCAATTTCACAACCCTGGAGGCTGCCACCACCGGCCAGGCTGATCACGCCGTTCTCGTTTTTCACTTCGTAACCGAAGCCCCGCAGCATACGCTCGGTATGGTCCCGGGTCGGCGCCGGCTCGGTGACGGAAGTCCGTCCATCGGCGTAGAGACCTGCCAGCAGCACGCAGGACTTCACCTGGGCGGAGGCCATCGGCAGATCGTAGTGGATACCCTGCAACGCCTGTCCCCCGGTGATTTTCAGGGGCGGCTTGCCGTCACTGCCGTCGATTTTTGCTCCCATCCGGGCCAGAGGCTCCATCACCCGCCCCATAGGCCGCTTCTGCAGCGACACGTCACCGGTGATCTCAACGTCAAAATCCTGCCCTGCCAGCAGACCGGAGAGCAGGCGGATAGTGGTACCGGAATTGCCTACGTCCAGGGCGTGCGCCGGCGCCTTGAGCCCGTGCAAACCCACACCGCTGATCTCGACTTCGCCGTCTTCGGGGCCTTCGATTCGCACGCCCATGGCGCGAAATGCCGCCACGGTTGCCAGGGCATCCTCACCCTCGAGGAAGCCACTGACCCGGGTGGTACCCTCGGCCAGGGCGCCGAGCATGATAGAACGGTGGGAGATGGATTTATCCCCCGGCACCCGGGCCTCGCCAGTCACGGTACCACCGGGCATCAACTTGAATTCCATAGTTCCTACTTCTCCAGGCTCGTATAACCGGGGCCGGGCAACCGCTATGACTTGCGGCTGCGGGCTTCCAGCATCACGGCGAATTCATCCCGCGCGGCCTTGGCGCGGGTAAAGGTGTGCAGCATGCCATCGGCATCTTCTGTAGCGACAGCGGCACGCAGTTGCGCCAGGTGCTCGCTGAACAGGTCCATGGCCACCAGCACCGCGTCGCGGTTGGCAATGGCGATATCCCGCCACATCACCGGGTCCGAAGAGGCAATCCGGGTAAAGTCACGGAAGCCCCCCGCAGCAAAGCGGAAAATATCGGTACTCATTGGGCTCTGGGCCAGCGCGTCCACCAGCGCATAGGCCAGCATATGCGGCAGGTGGCTGGTCGCCGCCAGTACCGCGTCGTGATCCGACACCGCCATGTCCACGACCTCAGCGCCGGTAAGCTCCCACATCTCCCGCACCAGCGCGATGGCGGCCGGGTCGTTTTCCGGCGCCGGGGTCAGGATCACCCGGTGGTTCACGAACAGGTCTTCCCGGGAGGCTTCCACCCCGCTTCTCTCTGAGCCGGCAATGGGGTGTCCCAGCACGAGGTTGGGCGGCATGCCGCCGTGAGCCGCCACGGCGGCCTGCTGCAAATTGCCCTTCACACTGGCCACATCGGTGATCACCGGGGTCCGGCCCAACTCGGCGAGTCGCGGCAGGATCTGTTTCAGCATGTCCGCCGCCACCAGGGTCGGCGTCGCCACCACGATCAGGTCCGCCGCGGCCAGGGCCTCGTCCAGGTCGAGGTGATAACTGTCGATCACCCCGAGCTCCACCCCCCGCAAGAGGGAGGCTTCGCGGTGGCCGTAGCCAATCACCTGCCGGCTGAAACCCCGCGCCTTCAGTGAGCGGGCCAGGGAGCCGCCAATCAGGCCGAGGCCCAGGATGAGGGTAGTGTCGATACGCTCTGCCATAACAATCTGTAGAGCGGACTACAGGACCGCCCGGGGATAGGAACCAAGGGGTTTGAGCAGAATCGACTGCTCTTCGAGTTCCCCGACAATGGCACGGATGTTGTCATCCTGCAAATGCCCCTCGAACTCGATGAAGAACACGTAGGCCCACTTTTCCGTGCGTGAGGGCCGGGTGTCGATGCGGGTCAGGCTGACACCGGCCTTGCGGAAGGGGTCCAGCAGGGCGTACAGGGCGCCCGGCTTGTTGCGGCTGGACACGATGATCGAGGTCTTGTCGCGCCCGCTGGGGGGCACCTCCTCCCGGCCGACCACCAGGAAGCGGGTGGTGTTGTCGGCGTAGTCTTCGATGTGCTCCGCGAGCTTCTCCAGCCCGTAGAGCTCCGCCGCCATATCCCCCGCCACGGCGGCAACACCCGCCGGGGTGCTGGCCGCCAGCCGCGCGGCCTCGCCGTTGCTGCTCACGGCCTCGCGTTCGGTATTGGGCCAGTGCAGGTCCAGCCAGTTGCGGCACTGGGCCAGGGCCTGCTGGTGGGCACAGATTTTGGTAATCGCGCCCTGCCCGGTGCCCGGCGCCACCAGCAGGTGGTGGACGATGGGCATCTCCACTTCGCCGGATATCTTCAGGCGCGAGTCCATGAAATTGTCGAGGGTGTGGTTGACCATGCCCTCGGTGGAGTTCTCCACCGGCACCACCCCGTAGTTACACTCCCCCGATTCCACCTGGGCGAACACGGCGTCGATGGTGCTCTGGGACTCGGGAATCGCGGCGTGGCCGAAATGCTTGATGGTGGCGGCGTGGGTAAACGTGCCCTCAGGGCCGAGATAGGCCACCTGCAGGGGCTTTTCCAGGGCCAGGCAGGCGGACATGATCTCGCGAAAAATGTGCGCGACGGTCTCGCCCTGCAGCGGACCGGCATTGCGATCCATGATGCGCTTGAGGACCTGGGCCTCCCGCTCGGGGCGGTAGTAGACGACTTCGCCCGGCTCCTGACCCGATTCGCGAGCAATCTGCATCTGCTCCAGCTTGATATCGGCCACACGCTGGGCGCATTGGGCCCGGCGACTGATCAGCGCCTGGATCTCCTGATCGATGGCGTCGATATCCTTGCGGACTTCCTCGAGGGTGCGTTTATCAGCCATGACGTTGTTCGAAGTCGTGCATGAAGGCGATCAGGGCATCGACCGCGTCTTCACCCACCGCATTGTAGATGCTGGCACGCATGCCGCCCACTGAGCGATGCCCCTTCAGGTTGAGCAGGCCGGCTTCGTCCGCCTCGGCCAGGAAGGCCTTGTCGAGGCTGTCGTCCGCCAGGGTGAAGGGTACGTTCATCAGGGAGCGACTGGCCAGCTCAACCGGGTTGGCGTAGAAGTCGCTGCCGTCGATGGCGGCGTAAAGCTTCCCGGCTTTACGGCGATTAATGGCTTCCATTGCCTCAAGTCCACCCTGGGCCTTGAGCCAGTCGAACACCAGCCCGGCCAGGTACAGGGCGTAGGTGGGCGGCGTGTTGTACATGGAGTCGTTGTCGGCCGCCACCTGCCAGTTGAGCATGGCGGGGCAGATGTCGGCGGCGCGACCCAGCAGGTCCTTGCGCACGATGACCAAAGTCAGGCCGGCGGGCCCGATGTTTTTCTGGGCACCGGCGTAGATGACGCCAAATTCGGAGACGTCGATCGGCCGGGACAGGATGGTGGAGGACATGTCTGCCACCAGCGGTACGTCCACTTTGGGCGTCCAGAAGTACTCCACGCCACCAATGGTTTCGTTGGGGGTGTAGTGGAGGTACGCGGCGTCCTTGTCCAGCTGCCAGGAATCGAAGGCAGGGATGGTGCTGAAGTTGGTATCTTCGGAGGACGCGACAACGTTGACGCCGCCGTAGCGTTTGGCTTCGGCAATCGCCTTTTTGGACCACTGCCCGGTGTTGACGTAGTCGGCACTGGTCTTACCACCCAGCAGGTTGAGGGGCACGGCGGAGAACTGGGTGCTGGCACCGCCCTGCAGGAACAGGACGGCGTAGTCGTCGGAGATACTGAGCAGTTGCCGCAGGTCGGCCTCGGCGCGTTCGGCGATGCCGACGATCTCGGGGCTGCGGTGGCTCATTTCCATGATGGACAGGCCGCTGCCGTGCCAGTCGAGCATTTCGTTGCGGGCGGTTTCCAGCACGGCTTCCGGTAGAGCGGCGGGGCCGGCGCAGAAGTTGTATTTGCGGGTCATTGGTTTGGTTTCCCTAACGCATCACGACATGTGATGTACTGAAATACTTTTTGTCGACGCCTACTCATAACTTTCTGGAGCTTCGTAGGCCGGCGCGTTCCACGGCACCCCGTAGCCCGGCGCACTCCGCGGGGGGAGGGTTCCGTGACACGCCGTGAACCCGTCCATGGGGGCTTGTGCTCGGCATCCATGCCTCACACAGTCACTACACCCTCCCCCCGCGGACTACGCCTCGCTCCCCGCCACCGACAGGGATGCGAGGCATATTTCTAGTCGTCGCTTGAATCTTCTTCCGGCGCTGCATCGCTGCTGGTGGAATCACCGTCAGCTTCGGGCGCAGCACTTTCCACCGCTTCGACCTCGCCGTCAAGCACCTCGTCTTCTTCCGGCTCCTCGATGCGTTCCACGCCCACCAGGAATTCGCCTTCCTTGGTGCGGATGATGCGCACGCCCTGGGTGTTACGGCCCAGTTCGGAGACTTCGTCGGCGCGGGTGCGTACGAGGGTACCCTGGTTGGAGATGAGCATAAGCTGGTCGCCCTCGAACACCTGCACGGCGCCCACCAGGTTGCCGTTACGTTCGGTGGTGGCCATGGCGATCAGGCCCTTGGTGCCGCGACCCTTGGTCGGGTACTCGGTAACGGGGGTGCGCTTGCCGTAGCCATTCTCGGAGGCGGTCAGTACGCGGCCGCCTTCCTGGGGAATGATCAGCGACAGCATGCGGTGGCCTTCGCCGAGGGCGATGCCGCGCACGCCCTTGGCGGTACGACCCATGGCGCGGACGTTTTCCTCGCTGAAGCGCACGGCTTTACCTTCGGAGGAGAACAGCATGACGTCGTTCTTCCCGTTGGTGATGGCGGTGCCCACCAGTACGTCGCCCTCTTCCAGTTCGAGGGCGCGCAGGCCCACGCTGCGGGGGCGGGAGAAGTCCGGCAGGGCGGTTTTCTTCACGGTGCCGTTGGCGGTGGCCATGAAGATGTAATAGCCCTCGGTGTACTCGTTCACCGGCAGGATGGAGGTCACGCGCTCGCCGTCTTCCAGCGGCAACAGGTTGACCATGGGCCGGCCGCGGGAGTTACGCCCGGCCAGCGGGATCTGGAAGACCTTGAGCCAGTACACCTTGCCCATGTTGGTGAAGCAGAGGATGTTGGCGTGGGTGCTGGCGATCAGCAGGTGTTCGACGAAGTCCTCGTCTTTGACCGCCAGGGCCGACTTGCCCATGCCGCCGCGGCGCTGGGCCTGGTAGTCGGACAGGGGCTGGGTCTTGGCGTAGCCGCCGTGGGAGATGGTGACCACCCGGTCTTCCTCGGTGATGAGGTCTTCCACGGTGAGGTCGTGCTGGGACGCGGTGATCTCGGTGAGGCGGTCGTCGCCGAACTCGGTGACGATCTCTTCCAGCTCTTCGCGGATCACCAGTTTCAGGCGGTCCGGGTCGGCCAGAATTTCCAGGTAGTCGGCAATTTCCGCCAGTTTCTCCCCGTACTCGTTGAGCAGCTTTTCGTGCTCGAGGCCGGTCAGGCGGTGCAGGCGCAGGTCGAGGATGGCCTGGGCCTGGGCCGGTGACAGGTGGTACCGGCCATCGTGAAGGCCGAACTGGGGCTCCAGGTCTTCGGGGCGGCAGGCGTCGTCGCCGGCACGCTCGAGCATGGCAATGACGTCACCGGGTTCCCAGGACTGGGCGATCAGCTTTTCCCTGGCCTCGGCGGAGCTCGGGCTGGCCTTGATCAGCTCGATGACCGGGTCGATGTTGGCCAGGGCAATCGCGAGGCCTTCAAGGATGTGGCCGCGTTCCCGGGCCTTGCGCAGCAAGTAGACGGTACGCCGGGTCACCACCTCGCGACGGTGGCGTATAAAGGCCTCGATCACCTCCTTGAGATTGAGGATCTTGGGCTGGCCGTCTACCAGCGCCACCATGTTGATGCCGAACACGGACTGCAGCTGGGTCTGGGAGTAGAGGTTGTTGAGAACCACGTCGCCCATTTCGCCGCGACGCAGCTCGATTACGACCCGCAGACCGTCCTTGTCGGACTCGTCCCGCAGTTCGGTAATGCCCTCGATCTTCTTCTCTTTAACCAGCTCGGCGATGCGCTCGATAAGGCGCGCCTTGTTCAGCTGGTAGGGAATCTCGTGGACGATAATGGTGTCCTTGCCCCGTTTCTCGTCGGTGATCACCTCGGCCTTGGCGCGCACGTAGATCCGCCCGCGTCCGGTGCGATAGGCCTGGATGATGCCGGCGCGGCCATTGATGATGGCACCGGTGGGGAAATCGGGACCGGGGATGTGCTCCATCAGCTCATCCACGGTGATGTCCGGGTTGTTCATCAGCGCCAGACAGCCGCTGACCACTTCCCGCAGGTTGTGGGGCGGGATGTTGGTGGCCATACCCACCGCGATGCCGGAAGAACCATTGATCAGCAGGCTCGGCACCCGGGTGGGCAACACGGCGGGGATGCGCTCGGTGCCGTCGTAGTTGTCGACGAAGTCCACCGTCTCTTTGTCGAGATCGGCCAGCATGGCGTGGGAGATCTTGCGCATGCGGATTTCGGTGTAGCGCATGGCCGCAGCGTTATCACCGTCGATGGACCCGAAGTTGCCCTGGCCATCCACCAGCATGTAGCGCATGGAGAAGGGCTGGGCCATCCGCACGATGGTGTCGTACACCGCGGAATCTCCGTGAGGGTGGTACTTACCGATCACGTCACCGACCACACGGGCCGACTTTTTATAGGCCTTGTTCCAGTCGTTGCTCAGCTCGTTCATGGCAAACAACACGCGGCGGTGCACCGGCTTGAGGCCGTCCCTGACATCTGGCAGGGCGCGCCCGACAATCACGCTCATGGCGTAATCGAGGTACGACTGTTTCAGCTCGTCCTCGATATTGACGGGCAGTATCTCTTTGGCTAATTCACCCATTTACAGCGAATTCCTTCAGCGAAAAGCGAGGGGTATTATTCTCGATGCGGGACACAGTGGCAGCGCGGTGGCAGTGGGCTTCAATAGCCCCTTTGCGGCACTGCACAGACCCCGACACAAACCGCCGATTATACGGAAGATGCCCGCCAGTCGCCACGTTTTTACCGTTTTCGGCCCCTGCCGGGGCGGCGGCGCACCATTTGCGGTTATACTGGCGCGCGCGGGCCGGCAGCCCCTCCGCGGGCCCGGCCCGCTGGTTATTTTTTCGGCAAATTCCGGTCGGGCTCGAAAGCCCTGCCCCCATGGTAAGGCGTGCATGAGTACCCCCCCCATCGCTACGGACAAACAGGCAGACACCCTGATCCATCCCGGCTGGATCATTCCCGTAACGCCGACCGGCCAGGTCATGACGGGTTACAGCCTCGCTATCCGCGGCGGCCGCATCGCCGCCCTGATGCCGCGCGCCGACTTCGCCGGCTGGCAGGCCGACGAGACACTGGAACTGCCCAGCCACGTACTGCTGCCCGGCCTGGTCAATGCCCACGGCCACGCCGCCATGAGCCTGCTGCGCGGTTATGCCGACGACTATGCGCTGATGCCCTGGCTGGAAGACCACATGTGGCCTGCCGAGGCCGCCCACGTCTCGGACGAGTTCGTGGCCGACGGCACGGAACTGGCCATGGCGGAAATGATTCGCTCGGGCACCACCACTTTCAGTGACATGTACTTCTTTCCCGAAGCCACTGCCCGCGCAGTGCAGGCCGCCGGGATGCGCTGCCAGCTGTCCATTCCGATCATCGGCTTCCAGACTGCCTGGGCCAGGGACGCCGGCGAGTGCATCAGCAAGGGCCTCGCCCTGCGCGACACCCTGAAGCACGACGAACTGATTACCGCCGTGTTCGGGCCCCACGCCACCTACACCGTACCCGAGGCCGACCTGGCCCGGGTCGCCACCCTGGCCGCGGAGCTCGACCTCCCGGTCCAGATACACCTGCACGAAACCGCCGCAGAGGTGCTGCAGGCTGTGGAAACGACGGGTGAGCGCCCGATCGACAGCCTCGACCGCCTGGGGCTGCTGGGCCCGCGCACCCAGTGCGTGCACATGACCGACCTCGGCAAGCAGGATATCGCCCTGCTGGCCGCCAGCGGCGCCCACGTGGTGCACTGCCCCCGCTCCAACATGAAACTGGGCTCCGGCATCTGCCCGGTCACCGCTCTGCAGGAGGCCGGGGTCAATCTCGCCCTGGGCACCGACGGTGCCGCCAGCAACAACACGCTTAACCTCTTCGCCGAACTGCAGGCCGCCGCTCTGCTGGCCAAGGTCAGCCGACTGGACGCCAGTGCCCTGCCCGCGGCCGCCGCGCTGGAGATGGCCACCCTGGGGGGCGCCCGCGCCCTGGGTATCGACGACCAGGTGGGCAGCCTGGAGGTGGGCAAGCAGGCCGATCTCATCGCCGTGGACCTCTCGGGCCCGGCGACCCAACCCGTCCACAATGCCCTGTCCCAGCTGGTATACGCCTGTAACGGCAGTGAAGTCACCCACAACTGGGTGGCTGGCCAGCCGCTGCTCAGGGACGGACGCCTTACCACTATCGACACCACTGCACTGGCGGCGCGGGTTGCCAACTGGCAGCAGCGCATCGCGACCAAGAGGACAACCAAGGCATGAGTCAACAGCAAGCCACCGACAACCCGACCGGGAACCCCGGGCACAGCAATGTCGACCCCGAGGAAATCGCCAAGTTCGAGGCCCTGGCCTCACGCTGGTGGGACCGCAACAGCGAGTTCCGCCCCCTGCACGAAATCAACCCGCTGCGGGCCAACTTCATCGATGAGCACTCACCCGTAGCCGGCAAGCGGCTGGTGGACGTGGGCTGCGGTGGTGGCATCCTGGCCGAGGCCATGGCCCAGCGCGGCGCCGAGGTTACCGGCATCGACATGGGCGAGGCCCCCCTCTCGGTGGCTCGCATCCATCAACTGGAGTCTGGCGTGGAGGTGGACTATCGGCAAAGCACGGCCGAAGGCCTGGCAGCCGAAGCGCCAGAGACTTTCGACGTGGTGTGCTGCCTGGAAATGCTCGAGCACGTTCCGGATCCGGCCTCGGTGGTGGCGGCCTGTGCCGAGCTGGCACGGCCCGGTGGCAACCTGTATTTCTCCACCATCAACCGCAATCCGAAAGCCTTCGCCTTTGCCATTGTCGGCGCCGAGTACCTGCTGGAACTGCTGCCCGCCGGCACCCATGAATACAGCAAGTTCATCAAGCCCTCGGAGCTGGCCGGCTGGATTCGCGATGCCGGCCTGCTGCTGCGGGAAAGCACCGGTCTCACTTACAACCCCCTCACCAAACACTACCGCCTGCACCCCACCGATGTCTCGGTGAACTACATGGTGAGAGCCCAGAAACCCGCATGAGTACCGGCATGAATAACCGCAAGCAGCCACTCAAGCAGCCATTACAGGCCGTACTGTTCGACCTGGACGGCACCCTGGTCGATACCGCCAGCGAATTTGTCGTGGTGGTACAGGCCCTGCGCGCCGAGCACGACCTGCCGCCGATGGACGAACAGCGTATCCGCGCCTCGGTCTCCAACGGCGCCCGGGCCCTGACCCAGCTGGCCCTGGACATCGAGGAGACGGCGCCGGAGTTCGAATCCAAACGCCTGCGCTTGCTCGATCTCTACAGCGAAGTACTGGGCACGAGTGCCGCGCCCTACCCGGGAATTCCGGAACTCATACTCGCCCTGGCCGAGCGCGATGTGCCCTGGGGTATTTCCACCAACAAGCCGCGGGCTTACACTATGCCCTTGCTGGAGGCGCTGGCCATGGAACCCGCCGCCGGCAGCGTCGTCTGTCCGGACGACGTCCGTGAGCGCAAGCCACACCCGGAGTCCCTCTACCTGGCCTGCCGCCAACTCGGCCGCAGCCCCGCAGGGACCATTTACGTCGGCGACCACCGGCGGGATATCGAGGCAGGACGCCGGGCAGGGATGCACACCATAGCCGCGCTGTATGGCTATATCGAGGCCGACGACGACCCCGACTGCTGGGGCGCCGACGCCGCTGTTAGTTGCAGCACCGAGCTGCACAACCTGATTATCCAGTTTTGATTGGTCGGCCTCTTGCCGGCCAGAGAGGGACACTTTGCAACAAATTTCTACCGCGCCTGCCGGCTACCAGGCGCGCCCCGACCTGCTGGCGGGCAAAACGGTACTGGTGACCGGCGCCGGTGACGGCATCGGCCGGGCCGCTGCCGAGACTTACGCTGCCCACGGTGCCACGGTTATACTGCTCGGGCGCACCGTCGACAAACTGGAGGCCGTGTACGATGCCATCGAGGCCGCGGGTCATCCGCAGCCGGCCATTTTCCCCGTGGATCTGGCCAGTGCCGACGAACAGTCCTACCGGGAACTGGCCCAGGCCATCGAGGAGAACTTTGGCCGGCTCGACGGCCTCCTGCACAATGCCAGCGTGCTCGGCGAACGTCGCCCCATCGAAAGCGCCACCTGGAAAGCCTGGGAAGAGGTGATGCAGGTCAACGTCAATGCCCAGTTCCTACTGACCCGCCACCTGCTGCCCCTGTTGCAGCGCGCTCCCACCGCCTCGTTGATCTTTTCCTCGTCCAGCGTGGGCCGCCGCGGCAAGGCGTTCTGGGGCGCCTATGCGGTCTCCAAGTTTGCCACCGAAGGCCTGATGCAGGTACTGGCGGCCGAGCTGGAAAACACCTCGCAGGTGCGGGTGAACAGCCTGAACCCCGGCGCCACCAATACCGCGATGCGGCGGGCCGCCTACCCGGCGGAAAACCCCACCGACAACCCCGGCCCGGCGGACATCATGCCGGCCTACCTCTACCTGATGGGTGACGACAGTGCCGGCGTGCACGGGCAGGCGTTCGATGCGCAGGGCTAAGCTGATTCCACGCTGGCTGCTACTGGCCTCCGCGCTGCTGGCCGGTTCGGCAATGGCCGAAGTAGCGCCCAACCACTGCGAACTGGAACAGGCGGGCGACCCGCAGCTGCAGCAATCCCTCGAATCGCTGGTCGACGAGCTCGGGCTGACCGAGGCCACCGAGCGCGGTGACCTCGCCCTGTCCCTGCTGGTCCTGACGGATGATGAACACCCCCGCCTGGCCCAGATCAACGGCAACGACATGCTCTACGCCGCCAGCCTGCCGAAAATCGCCATCCTGCTGGGCGCCGCGGTGGGCATGGATGAGGGCTGGCTGAAGCCCGACCGCTCCCTGCGTCAGGACATACAGGACATGATCCGCTACTCCTGTAACGACTGCGCCAACCGGGTACTGGAGGCCGTAGGGGGCGAGCGCCTGCTGGACGTCCTGCAGTCGCCGAAGTACGGCTTCTACAATGCCGAGGAAGGCGGCGGACTGTGGCTGGGCAAGCCCTACAACAAGCACCCGGCCTTCCATCGCGACCCGCTCAAGGGCCTGTCACACGCTGCCACCACCTACCAGGTGGCGCGCTTCTACTGCCGCCTGCACGAAAGCGAGCTGGTGAGCCCCCGACAGGACAGAATGATGCTGGAAGCGCTGTCCCGACCGGGCATCAACCACAAGTTCGTCAAGGGCCTGGCGGGTGAATCCGGGTTACAGCTGTTCCGCAAATCCGGCACCTGGAGGACCTTCCACGCCGACAGCGCACTGGTGCGCCGTGGCGATGAGGCCTATGTACTGGTGGCCCTGAGCCGCGATCACGACGGCTCGGAGTGGCTCGAACAGCTGGCGGAACCGATCAATGCCCTGGCGCTGCGCCAGCCTGTGCAGCGGCGGAAACCAGTGACTCATGCGGCTGGTGGCGGCGGCGTAGCATTTCATGAATAGCGCCACCAACCCGCTGATGATCCACAGCCCCGTTGCGCCGCAACACATTGGATAGCAGCACTGCGATGTAGTGCAGTTGGCGCTCTCCCGCCGCCCCCTCAACCGGTTCTTCGACAATCGCCAGCGCGTTCATGTAGTTGTAGACGTTGCCGTGGTAGGGGTGGCACTCAAACCCCTCCTCGGCCTTGCAGCGGTACAGCGACCCGGTCTTGAAATACACCGCGGCGTTCTTCAACTCGGGCGCCGATGCATAGCGAATGCGCCGCTCGGTCACATACAACAGGCGCTTGAGCTGCAGGCTGCTCCAGGGGTCCACCAGTTTTCCCTGCTCCATTTTCAACGCGAAATCCAGCAGGCCGCGGGGGGTCGCATAACTGTCGCCGCCGCCATCGACCCGGCGCTTGCCGCCCCGGGTAAAAAAACTGCCCTGGCGAAACGCGCCCAGGGACATACCGTTGGCGGTGACCGGATCCCAGAAGGTTTGCTGGTAGAGCCGGGTCAGCTCTGCGCGACTGCGCTCCCGAAAAAAACCGTCCACGGCGGCAGGCGCCGGCGGATAGCCGCGTCCCAGCGCCCGCATCATCATGGCGTCACGCTGCACCATCGCAGCCGCCGAATTGGAGCTCACCGAGAGGGTCCAGTCCAGGTACTCCCACAGTGAGCCGGTATCGCCGATCTGCATCGGGCGACGTTGCAGCGTGCGCTGCGCCACGTCGAACAGGCGTATCGTGTGATGGTCGCTCTGGGAAAAATCATCGGCCACCAGCGCGGTGTCGCGCAGCACCTGCTGCCGCTGTACCGGGTCGGGCCAGGTTTCGGCGAGCGCCTGGAACAGGCCCAGGGCGGCGATCACTTTGCCCACACTGCCCACATTCTGGGCGGCGTCACCCCGATATTCGGCGTATACCGGCGCATTGGGGTCGGTGAGGTCCAGCAGGGCCAGGGCGTAACGATCCACCTCGTCGCCCAAAAGCCCGAGCACCTCCGCGGTAAAGTCCGGGTCGGGCGCGGGAATGGCGAGATCGGGATAATCCCGCAGCCGCAACTGCACCGCCGACGTCGGTAACAGGGCGCCGGGGGGCTGCCTGATATCGTTCACCAGACCCTCATTGGCCAGGCGCGAGCCCTCCACCCGGCGAATGCCGGTGTCGGGATAGCCATCCAGCGGCCAGGCGCCGGCGAAATTCACGGCGCACAGCAACAGCAGAGCGAACAGTATTCTGCTCATGGCGCTGCCACCGGCACTTCATCCAGCGCCACCGTCACAGCGTCGATATCGGCCAGCCGCGCCTCCATCCCCTGCAGGTAGGCAATACCCTGGGCCTGACGGCTCTCGAGGAACGGACGCAGCTGGAACAGGCGCAACTCACCGCCCTCAAACCCGAACTCAACGTCCGCCGGGGCCGGGTGGCCCTGTTCGTCGGTGATCGCCGGAAAGCGCTGGGGCAGCACCCGGGCAAATTCCACCAGGGTGTCGATCTCATGCGGCTGCAACACGGTATCACTGCCGCTGGCGGGCAATTGCAGGATGCCTCCCCGGGGGTCGGGCACCCGCCGCCAGGGCGCCGTTGCGGTGGCCAGCACCTTCACTGCCCCGGTCTGCAGGGAAACTCGCAGGGACTCCGCCGCCTGCCCGTCGACGGCGCCGCCGAGGCCCTCATTGACGGCAACCGAAATCACGTCGTGGCGGCCGCTGTCGATATCTTGGGTGACCATCACCCCGGACTTGTCCGATGCCACGGATTCCAGCAGGAGGATAGAGGTGTACACGTGTTCCGGCTGGCTCATGTGGGCCTGGCGCCAGGCGAAGGCACGGGCACTGAAGGGCGAGGCCCAGACCCGGTGGATACTGCGCAGGAGATTGTCGAAGCCCACCACGTTGGGCAGGGTCAGGTTGAGCCCGGCACCGGTGAAACCGGGGAGGTCTTCCACATTGGTATCAGAGCGCACAAACACGCCGGGGCTGTCCTCGCCGAAAGCCCGGGTGTAGGCCTGTCGCAGCATATCGCGAAAGGCCGGGCTCATCTCACTGGTCACCACCAGGTCATAGAGCTCTGCGCGAAAGCGCTCGGTGGCTTCGGCACGGGTAGCGCTACCCGCCGGCAACTGGGCCAGCCTTGCGTAATTGGCCTGCATCCAGGCAAAAATACTGCCCCCGCCTCCCGGGTAGGGACGCGCCAGCACTTCCTGGTAAAACAGGCCGAAGGGAATTGCCAGCCCCCGGGATACCTGCTGTGGGAACAGGGCCCGCAGTTCCCCCAGCTTGGCCGCCTTGGGGCCGACGACCCGGCCCGAGTCCTCCGCCCGCAACTCCGCCAGCGGCAGGAAGCGGCGCACTTCCAGGTCCAGTTTGTCGAGGTCCGGCTCAATCCTGACGCTGGTCACTCCCCGGTTACTGGCGAAGACCTCGCTCCATTGCTCGTCCCACAGGGACAGCTCCACCAGGCCGGAATCACTGACCGCCAGCACCACTCGATTGCCCTCGTAGCGGACCAGCTCGCGCTGCAGGGTTTCGTCCACCGTCACATTGGGGATACCGAGATTGCGCGCCAGCAGTTGAATGTGCGACAGGGGGTTACCTTCGCCGCCGGTGAGAATGCCCGCCACCGGCGGCAGGTCGGCCACGGTTTCCGGGAGCAGGTAGATACCGTCGGGATCCAGGTTGCCAAGGTCGTCGAGATCGGGCGAGGTGTGCAGAATTCCCTGGGCCAGGCCGGGGTTGAGCGCATTGAAGCCCACGCCGATTTCACGGCCAAACAACCGGTGCCGAACACCCGCCAGGCGATTGCCATCCCGGGCGAGACTGTCGAGAACTCGCGAGTAGAACAGCAGGGGACTGCCGCGCAGCTGGTCGGGCAGGAACTGCGCCGCCCGCGGCTCGATTCCCGTCAGGGTGACCACCGAGCCCTGGAATTGCATGCGCAGGGCCTGGTTTCCCCATCCCGGCGCTCGCGCCAGGTAGCGCAACAGGTCGCGGTACTCTTCCAGCGACATGGTCAGCGACCTACCACTGTCATGCCCAGCGGCAATGGCTTCCTGCAGGGCCGCCTGCAATCGGGTGTTTAACAGCCCGGTGCCATAGGCGGCGTTGCCCGCCTGGGCCAGCCAGTGCAGTTGTTGCCGCCGGGTAGCCTCTTCGACACGGGGGCCGAGATCCGCCGCGGCCCGGAAAAACTCCCGCTCCAGGTCCACGCCGAGGTCCAGCAGCTCGAGACGCACCCAGGGCGAATGGACACGCTCGAGGTGGGTGCGCAGGTCGGCCAGCAGTGACGCGCTCGCTGTCAGCCGCGTATCGGCGGGACTGTCCGGCCCGAGGCCGGCAGCGGCGATGCGCAGGCGCTCCTGCAGCCAGGGGGCGGCGGTGTACTTCGCCGCCAGACTCTCCAGCTCACCCGCCAGGGGTTCGGCCCGGTACAGCTCGTCGATGGCGTCTGCCAGGGCCAGGTAGGGCGCGCGTTCTGAGGCGGCGCGCCCGGCGGCGTAATCCCGCACCCGGGTGGCGTCTCCGCCATCCGGGGCGCCGTGAATCTTGGCCCGCAAGCCGGAGAAACCCGGATCGCGCTCTGCCAGCACCACCGCCTGTTCGCGAACCTGCTGTACCGTGGTCGAATCGCTGCCGTGGGGCAGCAGGCGCAGCCCGGCGCGCAGGGCCAGAAACCGCGGGCCGATCCACTCCGGGCGCTGCACCATCGCCAGCAGCAATTCCCGGCCGCCGGCGTTTTCATCCTCAGCCTGAATTGCGCCGCGAACAGTGCGGGCCCTGCGCAGAATCCAGCCGTCGTCGACATTGACCAGATATTTCTCGATGATCAACTGGCCGTAGGCGTCCATCGCGTGGTCGGCATCGAGAAACGTCGCGGGGTCGATGCCCGCGAGGATATTGGCAATGAAGTAGCCCCGCTCGCGCAGCACAAGGGTCTGCTCGGTCCACTCGCCATGCTGGAAACCGCCGCCGTGGTCACGGCAGGCAAAGGGTTCGGGTGGCAGGATTTCACCGTCCTGGCAGAACCAGCGCACCCGCCTGAAAGGCCCTCTGGGTGAAGATTTCATGGCCTCGATCCAGGCCTGGTAGCGAGCTGCCGGGGCAGCCTCGCCCCCCGCCGCCTCGCCGGCTATCTCCGCTGGCGCCGCCTGTAGCAGCGGGCTAAGCAGCCACGGCGCCAGCAGCGCCAGGCTCAGCCGGCGCCCGTAATCCCGGTGAATCCGCACAACGCCTCCTGTGTACCCGTCTCGCCAGCGCAGGCCATTCGGCGCTATTGCCAAGACCAGCCAAGACCACTCAGGGACAGCCTGGGGCTGCCCGGGCCCGGTCAGCCCCGCTTGCGGGAGGGACCCGTGCCACCGGCGGGCTTGCCGCCTTTGCGGGCACTGCCCCGGCCGTCGCGCTTGCCGAACTGGCGTTCCATTTTTTCCCGCTCCTTGATGCTCGCCTTGCGCACTTTTTTCTGTGGCAGGTCGGCCATCCGGTACAGGCTCTTGATTTCCTTGTTCTCCAGCTCAGTCCACTGACCCTGCTTGACCCGGGAGGGGATGAACACCTCGCCATAGCGCACCCGCTTGAGGCGCGACACCGTCAGGCCCTGGGACTCCCACAGGCGGCGCACTTCGCGGTTGCGCCCCTCCATGATCACCACGTAATACCAGTGATTGATACCGTCGCCGCCGCCGTCCTGGATATCGGTAAATTTCGCCAGCCCGTCTTCCAGCATCACGCCTGCAAGCAGTGCCTCGAGGTGCTCGGGCCTGACATCCCCCATCACCCGCACCATGTACTCGCGCTCGATATTGGACGAGGGGTGCATCAGGGCATTGGCCAGTTCGCCGTCGGTCGTGAACAGCAACAGACCGGAGGTGTTGTAGTCCAGCCGGCCTATGGATATCCAGCGGCCGCTCTTGAGCTTGGGCAGGCGCTGAAACACCGTGCGCCGGCCCTGGGGATCCTTGCGCGAACAGACTTCCCCCGTGGGCTTGTGGTACAGGATGCAGCGGGTTTCCTCCGCCGGGGCCCGATCCAGGGGGCGGCCATCGATGGCGATGCGGGCGCTGTCATCGACCCGGTCACCCAGGCGCGCGGGCTTGCCGTCCACGGCGATCCGGCCCTCTTCGATCCAGCGTTCCATTTCGCGCCGGGAGCCGAGCCCGGTGCGGGCCAGGACTTTCTGCAGTTTTTCACCCGTGCGCGGGGAGGCCTTGGCTTCGCTATCGTTCAGTGACGGGGACTCAGACACGCGGTTCCCCGTCTTCGTTGGTTTCTGGACTGTGTTGCTCATCCGGTTCCGGGGATTCCTCTTCAGGCGCGGTATCAGGCGCGATTTCAGGCGCGAAAGTCGCGCCGGCAAATTCTGTTCCGCCCACGACGGTAAGCCCGGGCAGGGGTGGGGTGCCCAGACCATCTTCGGCCCCGGCCTCTGTGCTGGACTCGTCCTGCGGTTCCGCAGACGCTTCCAGAGCGTCTTCTGCGGCGCCGGTATCCGTCGACTCGTTGGCGGCTTCGGCTACCGGCTCGGAGAAGCCGAGCTCCGCATTCAGGGTCTCAAGGTCGCGTATTTCCGCCAGCGCCGGCAACTGATCCAGGTTCTTGAGGTTGAAATAGTCGAGGAACTGACGGGTGGTGGCGTACATGGCCGGGCGACCGGGCACGTCGCGATGCCCCACCACACGAATCCACTCCCGCTCGTGCAAGGTCTTGATAATGTTGGAGCTCACCGCCACGCCGCGAATCTCCTCGATTTCACCGCGGGTAATCGGCTGGCGATAGGCGATCAGGGCGAGCGTTTCCAGCAGCGCGCGCGAGTACTTCTGCGGCCGCTCGTGCCACAGGCGGGCCACCCAGGGGCTGAGATTCTGGCGCACCTGGAAGCGAAAGCCGCTGGCCACCTCCTGCAACTCGAAGCCGCGGTCCTCGCAGCGCTCACCGATCTCGGCCAGGGCCTCGCGGATGGCGGTATTGTCCGGCCGCTCGTGCTCCTCGAAAAGTTCGCCGATCTGGGCCACCGACAGGCTCTTGCCCGCCGCCAGCAGGGCCCCCTCGATTATCTGTACCAGGTTGATTTCTGCCATGTCCTGTTGGGGGCTTACTCGGCCCGCGCTTTAACGTGAATGGGCCCGAAGGGTTCGCTCTGCACGATCTCCACCAGGGACTCCTTGATCAGTTCCATCACCGCGAGAAAGGTCACCACCACGCCCAGTCGCCCCTCGCGATGGGAAAACAGTGACACAAAGGGCACGAACTGCGCCCCGGACAATTGCTCCAGCACCTCCGCCATGCGCTCCCGGGTCGACAGGGCCTCGCGCTGGATGTGGTGGCTCTCGAACATATCGGCACGGCGCAGCACCTCGCCGAGGGCCAGCAGCAGCTCGCGCATGTCCACTTCCGGATCCGGCCGGCTGCGGTTGAGGTCCGGCGGATTGGCGCTACCCACCCAGGTGTCGCGCTCCAGCCGGGGCATTTCCTCGATATCCTCGGCGGCCTTCTTGAAGCGCTCGTACTCCTGCAGCCGGCGAATGAGCTGGGCCCGCGGGTCCTCCTCGTCCTCGTCGATCTCGGTAGAGCGCGGCAGCAACATGCGCGACTTGATCTCCGCCAGCATGGCGGCCATCAGCAGGTATTCCGCCGCCAGCTCGAACTGCATGGCATCCATCAGTTCGACGTACTGCATGTATTGTGCGGTGATCTCGGACACGTCGATCTCGAGAATGTCGAGATTCTGGCGCCGTATCAGGTAGAGCAGCAGGTCGAGGGGCCCCTCAAAGGCCTCCAGGAACACCTCCAGCGCCTGGGGGGGAATGTAGAGGTCCTTGGGCAGTTCGGTCATCGCCTTGCCCAGTACGACCGCGAAGGGCATTTCCCCCTGCTGGGGACGCTCGGGGGCGCCTCCCGGAGGCGTGGCCGCGGCTGCGTCGGGCGCACCGGACTCGCCGGGGGCGGGCTCCGCCTGGGAATTGGTCTCGTTCACGTGTTCACCTGCCATAGTCTGGGGTGAGTATACCTGAGCCGGGGCCGCTTGGCGCGAGTCCGCTGCGGGCTCAGACCTCGAACGGCGCCGGGTCGCCCTTGCCGCTGCGCAGCAACATCGGCGTGTCGTCGGCGAGGTCAACCACCGTGGTCGGCTCCATGCCACAATAGCCGCCGTCGATGACCAGGTCGACGTGGTGTTCGAGGGTCTCGCGGATGTCGTAAGGATCGATCAACGGGAATTCGTCCCCTGGCATGATCAGGGTCACACTCATCAGGGGCTGGCCCAGATCCGCCAGCAGGGCCTGGGCGATGGCGTTGTCCGGCACCCGCAGGCCGACGGTCTTGCGCTTGGGGTGCATCAGGCGCCGGGGCACCTCGGAGGTCGCCCGCAGGATAAAGGTGTAGGGGCCCGGGGTGGCGTGCTTCAGCAGGCGGTAGACCGTGTTGTCGACCTTGGCATAGGAGGCGATTTCCGACAGATCCCGACACACCAGGGTAAAGTTGTGGCGGTCGTCCAGCTTGCGGATGCGGCGAATGCGGTCCACCGCCTGCTTGTCACCGATGTGGCAACCCAGGGCGTAGGCCGAGTCAGTCGGGTAGACCACCACCCCGCCCCCGCGAATGATGTCCACCGCCTGGCGCACCAGCCGGGCCTGGGGGGATTCCGGGTGAATCTGGAAAAACTGGCTCATGCCGCACCCCCTGCCGGCAGGAAGCGCCGCGAGACACAGTCCAGCCCCTCCGGGGCGCGAAATTCCACGCCCAGGTCGGGCCCGAAGCTGCTGTCGCGATGGAAATCGGAGCCCGCGGACACCGCCAGGTCGCATTCCAGCGCCAGCCGCCGCAGGGTGGCGGTCTGCTCCGGGTTCTGACGGCCGTTGACCAGCTCCAGGGCGGAGCCTCCCGCCTGCTTGAAATCCAGCACCAGGCGCTGCAGCTTCGTGCGGGTGAACTTGTACTTGAGGGGATGGGCGATGATGGCTGTGCCACCGGCGTCCACAATCCAGCGGGTGACCTCCTCCAGTTCCGGCCAGAAGGCTTTCACATCCCCCGTCTTGCCCTGCCCCAGGTATTTGTCGAAGGCCTCGTTGAAATCGCCGACGTGCCCCTGTGCCACCATCCACGCGGCGAAATGCGGGCGGCCGAGCTGGCTGTCGCCGGCCTCGGCTTCGGCCCCGGCCAGGGCACCGGCAAAACCCAGCTTCTCCAGTCGCGCGCCAATTTTGGCGGCTCGCTCGAGGCGGGCCCCGGCGAGGCGATCCAGCCCCTCCTGCATGGCGGGATGCTCCACCTCCATACCGAGCCCGACGATATGCACGGTAACCCCCGACCACCGACAGGAGAACTCTACCCCCGAAACGAGTGTCATAGTGTTGTCCAGGGCACTGTCGCGCACCGCCAGGTAGCCCCCCACCGTATCGTGATCGGTGATGGCAAAGGCGCGGATACCCCGTTCCCGGGCGCGCGCGAGCAAATCCCCGGGCGACAATTCACCATCGGAGGCCGAGGAATGGGTGTGGAAGTCAATCAACACAAACTTTAAACTCTCGCATCTAAAATTCACCTGCGAAGGAATGGCCTTCTGCAGGTCCGCGTACCACCGCATGGTATCACGCCCGTCAACTGGCATTCCCTATGAGACAACTTCTGGAATTTGTACCCATCGCCCTGTTTTTCATCGTCTACCAGATGAAAGGCGAAACCATCACCTTCGGTGACTGGACTTACACCCTGGACGGTATCTTCAGCGCCACGGCGGTGCTGATGGCCGCCACTATCGCCCAGGTGCTGGTCACCTGGCTGATGACCCGCCAACTGGAACGGCGTCTGATCTGGCTGACACTCGCTGTTTGCATCTTCGGCGGCGCCACTCTGGTGTTCCGCAATGAAGCGTTTATCCAGTGGAAGCCCACCATCTTCAACTGGGTACTGGCCATCGTCTTTGGCGGCTCCCAGTTCATCGGCGAGAAGAACCTGATGGAGCGCACTCTCGGCTCCCAGCTGCAGTTGCCGCACCCGATCTGGACCCGTCTCAACCTGCTCTGGGTCTCCAATTTCCTGATTGTGGGTGCGCTCAACCTGGTGGTGGCCTACGGGTTCAGCGAGGAAACCTGGGTGAGTTACAAGCTGTACTCTGCCATCGGCTTCACTCTTGTACTGACCATTCTCACCGCCCTGATCGTGAGTCCTCACCTGAAAGAGCAGGAAGCCCTCGACAAATAGGATTGCCCTCCATGTATTACGCCATACTCACTGAAGACGTTGAGAACAGCCTCGCGCTGCGCCAGAAGGCCCGCCCGGCGCACCTCGCCCGGCTGCAAACCCTGGCCGATGAGGGGCGCCTGCTGGTGGCCGGGCCGCACCCGGCACTGGACACCGAAGACCCCGGCGAGGCCGGATTTACCGGCAGCCTGGTGATCGCGGAGTTCGACAGCCTGGAAGACGCCACCGCCTGGGCCGACGCCGACCCCTACGTGGATGCCGGCGTGTACAGCCGGGTGGTGGTCAAACCCTACAAGCGGGTACTGCCCTGACCGCGGGGCTGGCGTGGTATTCTTGCGCCCCGATTAACCTTGTCCCACATCATTGAACGAGAAAGGAAAGCCTCTTGTTTCGCCAGATTTCCCTGACAGCCCTGATTGCCCTCGGCCTCTGCAGCGCCCACGTTGCCGCCCAGGACACCCGCTATATCAGCGACACCCAGTACATTCCCGTGCGCAGTGGCGCCGGCAATGACTACCGCATCGTCCACCGGGGCCTGCCTTCCGGCACCCGTCTCACGGTGCACGAAACCAGCGCCGACGGTGACTGGGCGCGGATTTCCACCAGCAGCGGCACCGAGGGCTGGCTGCGCGCCCAGTATCTGATGCAGGAGGCGCCCGCGGCCAACAAGCTGGAACAGGCCCAGGCGACCGCCAGCCAGCTGCGCGAGCGCAACCAGGCCCTGGAATCCCAGCTTGCCGCCCTGCAATCCGAGAGCAGCGACCTGAGCACCCAGGTCAGTGATACCGACGCCGAACTGGCCCAGGTCAGCGAGGAACTGGCCCAGCTCAAACAGATTTCCGGCAAGGCCGTGCAACTGGATACCGACAACCGCCGCCTGACCGAAGAGGCGGAGTCACTGCGCTCCGAGGTGGACACCCTGGAGGCGGAAAACCAGCGCCTGCAGGACAAACTGCAAAGCGGCCAGTTTATCGACGGTGCGCTGGCGGTATTGCTGGGCGTCATCATCACCCTGGTCGTCCCGCGCCTGTGGCCTAAGCGCCGCCGCAGCTCGAGCTGGGCCTGACAACAGATACAACGGAGACCGTTCCATGCTGAGAAACCTGATCCTGTGCCTGTCACTGCTGATTGCGCCCCTGGCCGGTGCGGCCGGCGACAGCGGCCTGCCCAACCCGCAGGTCGTCATCAAGACCAGCCAGGGAGATATCACCCTGCGCCTGTTCCGGGACAAGTCGCCGGTGACCGTGGAGAACTTCCTCAAGTACGTGGACGACGGCTTTTACAGCGGCACCATCTTCCACCGGGTCATTCCCAACTTCATGATCCAGGGCGGCGGCATGCTGCCGGACATGAGCGAGAAAGAAACCCGCGAACCGATCGTCAACGAATCCAAAAACCGCCTGCACAACGTCCGTGGAACCGTGGCGATGGCCCGCACCAATGACCCCGACTCCGCCACGGCCCAGTTCTTCATCAACCAGCGCACCAACCTGCGTCTGGATTGGGCCCCGGGGCGCGAGGGTTACACCGTATTTGGCGAGGTGACCGATGGTATGAACGTGGTGGACTTCATCTCCACCACCCCGGTGCAGAAGATCGGTTCGCACACCGACGTGCCCGCCGAGCCGATCATCATCAAGGAAATCGTGCGCAAGAGCCTGCTGTGATCGCCCTCTCCGTCAACCTCAACAAGATCGCCCTGATCCGCAACTCGCGGGATACCACCAATCCCGATATCCCGCGGCATGCGCAGATGTGCATCGACGCGGGGGCCCACGGTATTACCGTCCACCCCCGGCCGGACCAGCGCCACATTCGCGCCAGCGACTGCTTCGACCTCGCCGGTATGCTCAGCGTGGAATTCAATATCGAAGGCAACCCGATGGCCGGCCCTCGCAAGAGCGAGCGCGACGGTGTCGGCGACTACCCGGGCTTCATGGAACTGGTGCGCGCCATCCGTCCCGCCCAGTGCACGCTGGTACCCGACGGCGACGCCCAGCTCACCTCCGACCACGGCTTCGACCTGAAGCGTGACGGCGACACCGTGGCGCCTCTGGTCGAGGAACTGAACAGCCTGGGCATCCGCACCAGCCTGTTCATGGACCCGATCCCGGAGCAGATCCGGCTGGCGGCACAAACCGGCGCCGACCGTATAGAACTCTATACCGAGAGCTATGCTCGCGCCTTCGCCGCTGGCCAGGATGTGGATACCATACTCGGGCAATTCGTGCGCGCCGCGGAAGTGGCGGCCGAGGAAGGCCTCGGGGTCAACGCCGGTCACGACCTGGACCTCAACAATCTGCCGGCCTTTGCCGCTGCCGTACCCAACCTGCTGGAGGTGTCCATCGGCCACGCCCTGACCGTGGACGCCATTCGCATGGGCCTGGCCGCTACCGTCGCCGCCTACCAGCGCGCGCTGGGTAAAAACTGAGGCGGCTCCCGCCAGTTCCGGGGGCGCCGGATAACAAGGAGCCCCCATGACAGACTCTTCCCCCTACAGCGGCATTCAGGCAATGGACCCCCGCCTGCAGGCTCTGCTCGACAAGCAGGCCATCACCGAACTGGTAATGGCCTACTGCAACGCGGCGGACCGCCACGACAACGAAAAAATGCGCAGCCTCTACCACGAGGACGCCATCGACGAACACGGGCAGTTCTTCGAGGGCGACGCCATGGCCTTTATCGACGCCCTCCCCGGCATCCAGGAGAACATGCTGATTCTCCATCACAACGTCACCACCCTGAACATCGTACTGGACGGCAACCGCGCCGAGGGCGAGGTGTACATCATTGCCTTCCACCAGGTGCAGGGCGAGGACGGGCCAATGGACGTGCTGATTGGCGGGCGCTACTTCGACAAGTACGAACGGCGAGATGGCGTGTGGAAGTACAGCCACCGGGCCGTGGTGGCGGACTGGGTCAAGGTCGACGACCCGACCACGGTGAACCTCGAACACCCGATGATCGAGGGTTCACGTATCGGCAAGCCGAAGCAGGCCGACCCGTCATACGATTTCTTTGACATTTTCCAGTGGGGCAAGGGGCCGCACGAGTACCGACCCTAAGCGCCCGATAGCCCTTCGTATATCCGCACATCGCGGAACTCCGGACTTTCGTCGAGATCCGGCAGGGTGTGGGCATCCCGCGCGGCAATCTGTCGGTAACCCGGAAAGTCGAAATCCTTGACCCGGGAATCCGCCAGCAGCACCCGGTCCGCGCGGGTGATAAAGGTTTCAAGCCAGGGAAAGTTGCTGCGGTCGTACAGCACATCCGCCACGATCAGCAGGTCGATGGGCCCTTCAATGTCGTGGAAATCAGCCGCCAGGGCCAGGTTCACCTGGTTCAGCGCCGAGTTGGCGGCGGTCGCGGCAAGCGCCTGTGGATCGATATCGCAGGCGATCACCTCACCCGCACCGGCCAGGCCGGCGGCAATGGCCGCCACCCCCGAGCCGCAGCCAAAGTCCACCACCCGCTTGCCGCGGACCCACTCTGGCTGCTCGAACAGCCAGTCCGCCAGCACCAGGCCCGAGGCCCAACAGAACACCCAGTACAGCGGGTTATCCATCACGAACTGCACCGCCTGGGCATCAAGCTCCCCCTGGGGATAGTCCGCATTCAGCAGGTACAGCGACAGGGGCCTGCGCACCGGGAGGTTGGCGATATCCAGCCGTGCACCGGGCAGCACAGACTGCAGCTGCGATTGCAGCGCGGAGAGATCGTATGAAGCGAGTCGATTCATGGGGACACAACAAGCCGGGGGCCGCCATTATCCGGTGCCCGTGCAACAGATGCCAGGGCATGGAGGCCGACACCGTTTCCAGTTAGCATACGCCGCCATGCAAGACCTGCCTCCCTACATCGTGCCCCACAGCCAGGAGCCCATCGACATCCTCTACGAGGATGAACACCTGTTGCTGGTGCGCAAGCCCCACTACCTGCTGACCATTCCCGGGCGCCATCCGCTCAACAAGGACTGCATGATCACCCGCCTGCAGGAGAACTATCCCTCCGCCAGTATCGTGCACCGGCTGGACCTGGACACCTCGGGCATCATGGTGGTGCCCCTGAACCGGGAGTGCCACAGCCACATCAGCCGCCAGTTCCAGCAGCGCCAGGTGGAAAAGAGCTACATTGCGATCGTCTGGGGGGAGCCCGCGCAGGACAGCGGCGAAATCGACCTGCCTATCGCCTGCGACTGGGTCAACCGGCCGCGGCAGATGATTTGCCACGAACGCGGCAAGTCGGCGCTCACCCGCTACCGGGTTCTGGAACGGCGGGGAGACCGCTCGCGGCTGGAACTGAGCCCGGTCACCGGCCGCTCACACCAGCTGCGTATTCACCTGCGCGAATTGGGCCACCCCATTCTCGGCTGCGACATGTACGCCCACCCGGAGGCCGAGGCCATGGCGGATCGCCTGCTACTGCACGCCACGACACTCGGTTTCGAGCACCCGGCCACCGGCGAGTGGCTCGCGGGCGAGTCGACACCGCCCTTCTAGAGCCTCGGCCCGATGGTATGACGGTTCGACCCGGGAGCGGTCAGAGGTAGCTGCACCAGTCGGACCAGCTCCCCGGATAGAGCCGGGCGTCGTTGTAGCCCAGCCGGGAGAGGGTGAACAGATTGACGCAGGCAGTGACGCCGGAACCGCAATAAACGACCAGCTCTTCCGTTGCCAGCAACTCGCCCCAGTGAGCCCGCAACCCCTCCTCGTCGTGCTGACGCCCCTCCCCCGCAGCCGTGCCTTGCCAGGGCCGGTTGATGGCGCCGGGGATATGGCCGGCCACCGGGTCGATGGGCTCTTCCCGGCCCTCGTAACGGGCCGGCTCACGGGAATCCACCAGCAGGGCACCCGCCGCCTGGGCCTCGCGCACACCGTCGATGTCACAGATGCCGGTCCAGTGGCCGACATCCGGGGCTTCACAGGGATCCGGCACCGGCAGCCCGGTTTCGGGCACGCCTCCTGCGGCCAGCCAGCCACTGTAGCCACCATCCAGCAGCCGCGGCGGCCGGTAGCCGAGACTGCGCATCATCCACCACAGGCGGGCGGCATAGGCCTGGTTGCTGTCGTCATAGGCGATGACCTCGCTGCCCTTGTGAATACCGATACCCGCCAGGGTCGCGGCAAAGGTCGCCGGCTCTGGCAGGGGGTGGCGCCCACCGTGGGCCTGCACCGGGGCCGACAGGTCCACCCCCAGGTCCAGGTAACAGGCTCCGGGGATGTGCCCCTGTTCATAGGCGGCACGCCCCGCAGCGGGATCACCCAGGGCGTAGCGGCAATCCACCAGTACCGCCCGGGCCAGTCGCTCGCTATCGTCCGGGGACACCAGGCGGGCCTGGACGGCATCATCGTGTTCAGACATCGAAAGCTCTCCTCAGTCGGGCTAAACTTACCCAAAATATGCGTGGAAGCCCAGTGTGGTCACCAGCCAGCGTAAACATCGAAGCTTTACCATTGTTGCCCGCCCCAACCGCTCAGCGAGCTGGCGGGTCAACAAGCTGGTATTGCTCGCGCTGTCAGTGCCCTCCCTCGGTATTGCCGCCGGGTTTGCACTGATCGGTGCCTGGCCCATTCTGCCGCTGGCGGGGCTGGAACTGGCCGCCCTTGGCAGCGCGCTCTACCTGGTGAACTGGAAACTGGAATACCGCCACGTGATCACCATCAGCGAGCGCGAAGTGCGCATCGACAAGGGCTACTACCTGCCCCGCCAGAGCTGGCTGTTCAAGCGCCAGACGACCAACATCGGTGTGCTGCGGGAGAGCCATCCGTCGGAGGGTCCGGGTATCTGTTTGCAGAACCGGGGGGAAGCCGTCTGCGTTGGCGATTTCCTCAACCGGGAGGACTGCCTGACCCTGTTGCAACTATTGCGTCAGGAACTTCGGGTGAAGGGGGATAGCAAAGAAATGGTGGTCTGCTACTAGGTAAGGGAAGGGGGCGGTGCAAAACACTGACACCGCCCGGGTACTGATGAACTCAGTTGGCGCCGGGGCCACCCACTTGCTGGGCGCGAATACCCACCTGGGCCTGGGCGTCCTTGGCAGCCCGTGCGCGCGCATCGCGCTGGGCCTGGGTGGTGCACACTTTTTCCATCTTGCGCGTTCCGGTCACAGGGATCCGCTCGCAGATCACGCCGTCGGCGCTGGCAACCGAGTTCTCGGCAGCAGCGTTGGAGCTATAGGAAGAGGAAGTGCTGGAGCAGGCAGACAGCGCGAACACTGCCGCCGCAGCACACAGGATGTGAAGCTTCATAGAATACCTCAATTCGTAAACCAATAAACCGCCCCCCGAATCATGTCGGCGGTGGCGAATGAATGTCATCACCGTCAGCATAGCACTTCAGCCGCAGCCCGTCATGACGGGGAATGCGCACCGGTTCAGGGAGAAATACTGCCACAGACAGCCCGCACCGCGTCCGCTATAATTCGCCCCCCTTTTTTGGCTCCCCAACAGGTAATCCCATGGCCAGTAACAAGGTCGGTTTCGTCAGCCTCGGCTGCCCCAAGGCACTGGTGGACTCCGAGCGTATCCTCACCCAGCTCAAGATGGATGGTTACGAGATCGTACCCAGTTACGAGGACGCCGAGCTGGTGGTCGTGAATACCTGCGGTTTCATTGACAGCGCCAAGCAGGAATCGCTGGACGCCATCGGCGAGGCCATCAGCGAAAATGGCAAGGTGATCGTCACCGGCTGCATGGGCAAGGGCGATGACGCCGCCGCCATTCGCGAACTGCACC
This sequence comes from Parahaliea maris, assembly GCF_008064665.1. Taxonomy (GTDB): domain Bacteria; phylum Pseudomonadota; class Gammaproteobacteria; order Pseudomonadales; family Halieaceae; genus Parahaliea; species Parahaliea maris. The sequence continues at coordinate 408,709 of NZ_VRZA01000001.1, forward strand.
CCAAGGTCTTGTCGGTGACCGGGCCGGCCGCTTACGAGGAAGTGGTGGGCGCGGTGCACCAGTACGTGCCCCATACACCGGTGCACGACCCCTACGTGGACCTGGTACCCCCCCAGGGCGTCAAGCTCACCCCGCGCCACTACGCCTACCTGAAAATCTCGGAGGGCTGCAACCACCGCTGCAAGTTCTGCATCATCCCCGCCATGCGCGGCGACCTGGTGAGCCGCCCGATCGGTGATGTAATGGAAGAGGCCGAACGCCTGGTCAAGGCAGGGGTGAGGGAGTTGCTGGTCATTTCCCAGGACACCAGCGCCTACGGCATCGACATGAAGTACCGCACCGGCTTCTGGAACGGACGCCCGCTGAAGACCCGGATGCAGGAACTGTGCGAGGCCCTCGGTGAATTCGGCGTGTGGGTGCGCTTGCATTACGTTTACCCCTATCCCCACGTGGACAACGTCATCCCGCTGATGGCCGAGGGCAAGATCCTGCCCTACCTGGACATCCCCTTCCAGCACGGTAGCCCGGACGTCCTCAAGCGGATGAAACGCCCTGCCGCGGCCGAGAAGGTACTGGATCGCATCCAGCACTGGCGCAGCATCTGCCCCGACCTCACCCTGCGCAGTACGTTCATCGTCGGCTTCCCCGGGGAAACCGACCGCGACTTCGACATCCTGCTGGACTTCCTGCGCGAGGCCCAGCTGGACCGGGTCGGCTGCTTCCAGTACTCCCCGGTCAAGGGCGCCGCCGCCAACGACCTCCCCGACCACGTGCCGGAGGAAGTGAAACAGGAACGCTGGGAACGCTTCATGGAAGTGCAACAGCAGATCAGCGCCGACAAGCTGCAGGCCAAGGTAGGCAAGACCATCGAAATCCTGATCGACGAAGTGGACGAAGAGGGCGCCATTGGCCGCTCCACCGCAGACGCACCGGAAATCGATGGCAAGGTCTACCTCGACGGCGCCACCGGCCTGAACCCGGGAGACTTTGTGGAAGCCGAAGTCACCGGCGCAGACGAATACGACCTGTGGGCAGGCTGAGCCACCTTGAACCTGCTGCTGTTCACGGATGGCGATCGCTCGGGTCCGGCTGAAATCACGGTCAGCGACCAACGCCTGCAACACCTTCGGCAGGTGCACCGCGCCGCCGTGGGTGACAGCGTTCGGGTAGGGGAAATTGACGGCCTGATGGGCGAGGGACGCATCGTCAGCCTCGACAGCCAGCGCGCCACTATTACCTTCCAGCTGGACTCCCCACCGCCGGCCAAGTTGCCCGTTACCCTGCTGGTCGCCCTGCCCCGGCCCAAGATGCTGCGCCGCATCCTGCGCTCGGCAGCCGAATTCGGGGTGGAGCAGTTGGTACTGTTCAACAGCTACCGGGTGGAGAAGAGTTTCTGGCAGACACCGGTGCTGGCAGAAGACACTATGCGTGACTACCTGTTGCAGGGGCTGGAACAGGCCCGCGACACGATCGTCCCAGCCGTCACCCTGGAACGACGCTTCAAACCCTTCGTGGAGGACCGCTTGCCGGCCCTGCTGGCGGAACGGCGCGGTTTGCTCGCGCATCCGCTGCCCGGCGCCTCCGCTGCTCCCACAGATACGGACACGCCACTGCTGCTGGCCATCGGTCCGGAGGGCGGCTTTATTCCGTACGAAGTAGACATGCTGCAGGCCGCGGGCCTGGAGACCGTGTCCCTCGGCCCGCGCATCCTGCGGGTAGAAAATGCAGTGACGGCCCTGCTGGGCCGCCTGTTACCGGTGGATTAGCGGGTTGCTAGAAACGGTACTGCAACTCGGCGCCGTACATCCTCGGCGGCGCGTAGGCCTGGCCACCAACACCCTCTGACTCCACAAGGGCCGTGCCGCCCACGAGGTATTCCTCGTCCGTCAGGTTGGTTCCGTAGAGTGAGCCGACCCAGCGCTCGCTGGGCGAGATCCAGGTCAGCCGCGCACTGAGCTCGAACTGTTCGTCCTCGAACCAATAGCCCACCTGGCAGCTGCTGGAGTCAAAGCAGAAGTCCATGTCCATCTTCCAGCTGGCCTGGACCCGCGGCATGAAGGTCCCTAGCGAGGTATCCAGCGTGTATTGCGCCGCCAGCAAGTAGGTCTGTTCCGCCAGCCGCGGCAGGTTCTCGTCGGAGCGGTCGTTGGGGCAGGCGTCCACCAACACCAGGGTCAGGTTGGTGCGGGTACAACCAGGGCCGGGCGCCATGGTGGGGTCAGCCGTCAGGATCTGGATATCGTCGAACTCCTCGATATCCCCATCGGCCAGGGTCATATTGAAGCTTAACACCAGGTTGTCGGTGGCCAGCCAGGTGGTCTCCAGCTCGACACCCTCAATACTCGATTTGGCGGCATTGATGGTGGCACCCGAAGGCGAGTTGGTTTCCGGATTGATCACCAGGGTGGTGAGCTGGCGGTTGACGTAGTCGGAGGAGAACAGGGCGCCGTTGATCCGCAGGCGACGCTGGGCCAGGTCCAGCTTGAAGCCGAGCTCCCAGTTTTCCACTTCCTCCGGTTCGAACTCCTCGAGGTCACCGGTCGGAGCCTCTGACAGCCCGCCGGAGAGGAAGCCCTCGCTGTAAGTCAGGTAGATGCTGCCCTGGTCGATCCAGCCGAACTCGTCGATGAGATACTGGAGACTGGCCATGGGGGAGACATCGTTGTTGTCGGACTCATCGCGAGCGATGTCGTTCTCGACAAAAGCAAAGTTCGGGTTGAATTCATACCCCGGACGCTGCACGACGTAGAGCCCTCCGGACAGGGGAATGACCGGACCGCCATTGGCGTCGAGGGTAGAGGGGTCGGGCAGGTAATTCACCCGTTCCAGTTCGCGGCTCTCGTCGGTGTAGCGCAGGCCGATCGTACCCCGCCAGTTGTCACTAAACTCCCATTCCAGCTGGGCGAATGCCGCCACCGCGTCATTGTCCGCCGCCAGGGTTGACGCCGTGGTACTGAAGAAAATGAGGTTGGGGGCTATCGCCGGATCAAAGGGACCGAGGTAATTGGTATTGATCCGCCCGGACGTTTCCTCCTGGAACCAGTAGACCCCGGTCACATACTGAAGGCGATCGTCGAAGGCACTGCCCACCAGTTGCAATTCCTGGCTGTACTGGTCTGATTCAGACGGATGATTGAAGCTGGGGTGCACGGTGTTAGTGCGATGCAGGAAAGGTACGCCAATACTGTCGAGGTCATCGTTCTGGGTGGCCTCGGTGCCGCGCCAGGCAGTGATGCTCTTCAGGCTCAGATCGTCATTGATCGCCCATTCGGCAGTAAGCGAGGCACCCTGGTTCTCGGAATAGTAATCACCGCCGAGATCGGAGATCACCGTATTGGCGTCCCCCGCTGCGCGGGCCTCGGCACAATGCTCATCGACGCTCCTGCCGGTGGCGGGCACGATTGCGATGGCATCGAAAATTGCCGCCTGCCACCCCACCACCTCGGGCACCGGCATACACTTCTGCGGCCGCATGGTCTGGTCGGTCTCGGCCCAGTTCACATTCAGGTCCAGGGTAAGATCGTCGGTGGCCACCCAGCGGGTCTGCCAGATCAGGCTCTGGCGGTCCTCGTCCATATAGTCCTCACCGTCGAAGACATTATCGATATAGCCATCGCGACTGCGGCTCACGCCGGACAGGCGGGTCCACAGGTTATCGGTCAGCGGGGCATTCACCACGAAATCGGCGTCCAGGCGGTCGTAGTTGCCAATCCGGAAGCCCACCGAGCCCTCGAATTCATCGGTGGGGCGATTGGTGGTAAACACCAGAGCTCCACCGGTCGTGTTCTTGCCAAACAGGGTACCCTGGGGGCCGCGCAGCACCTGCACAGACTGGATGTCATTGAGATCCAGCAGGGCACCGTCCGGTCGGCTGACGTAGACGTCGTCGATGTAAATCCCCACCCCGGAATCGATATTGGCACCGGAGTTGCGCTGGCCCACGCCGCGAATATAAACGTTTGCCAGGGGCGCGTTACCATTGGCGCTGGCCACATCGATACTCGGGGCCACCTGGTTCAGGTCTGACAGATTGCGCACGCCAGCTTCGCGCAGCGCTGACGCATCCAGGGCGGTAACCGCCACCGGCGTCTCCTGCAGGCTCTCAGCCCGCCGCCTGGCGGTAACGACCACTTCCTCCAGCACCAGGCTTTCAGCCATCGCCGGCGAGATCTGAAACGGGGAGAGCGCGGAGGCGACCGCCGCTGTCATAAGAACTGGACGGAAACCCTTCCGGGAAGGAAAAAACACTGGCATTACACACCTCGACATTATCGTTATAGTTGCGCGTGGCGGTATCAGGGCAAAGCCTGTATCGCCACTACGGGTACTTGCCTGCGGCACCATTAGAACCAGTTTCCGCTGCTGCAACAAGGCGCAGATGACGGACCACCGGCACAACGGCAAGCCGCGTTCCCGCAATCGCACCGAGTAGTTCAACTATCAGAACTGGAAAAATTCCTGAGGTCTGTGACCTGCACACTTAACCGGGGTGTGCGCATGCCGCCATTGCGGCTAGAGTAGCCCCTCGTCTACCGGGGAACCCTGCCATGAAGCTGTCACGTCGCGAACTCCTGACCCTGATCTCCAGCGGAACCTTCCTGCTCAGTGTCGGAGAGCTGTCATCCGCGTCCCCCGCCAGTGCTGCAGTTCCCACCCCAGCCCTGGACTTTCCCCAGGGTGTCGCGTCGGGTGACCCGGGTAGTGGCAGCGTTGTGCTGTGGACCAGGGCGGTGCCCGAGGACGGCGCCAGCCAGTGTGGCGTCACCCTGGAAATCAGCGAAGGGGAGGACTTCGCAAACCTGCTGGTCAGCAGGCAGCTATCCGTGCACGCTGACAACGACTACACACTGCGGGCCTGGATAGAAGGTCTGGCAGCGGATCGCTGGTACTTCTACCGCTTCCGCGGCGCGGGTGACACGGTGTCCCGCAGCGGGCGCACCCGCACTGCACCAACGGCGGACCAGGCCCGCGATTTCCGTCTGGCCTTCGTCAGCTGCCAGAATTACGAGCAGGCCTTTTACGGGGGCTGGGCGCGCATGCTCGAGGACGATCTCAGCGCCGCACCTGGCGAAGGCATTGACGCCGTACTGCATCTGGGCGACTTCATTTACGAACGCAGCTGGCACACCCGCCAGGATGGCAGCGCACCTTCGCGGGTACTGCCCGCCTTCCCCGACGGCCATGACGGGCCTGAAAATCGCTACGCGGTCAGCCTGGCGGACTATCGTCACCTGTACCGAACCTATCTTTCCGACCCGCACCTGCAGGCAGCGCGCGCCCGCTGGCCCTTTATCTGTACCTGGGACGACCACGAATTCAGCGACGACAATTTCCAGAGTTACAGCCAGTACACCCGGGAGCCAAAACTGGAGGCACGGCGCAAGCTCGATGCCAATCGCGCCTGGTTCGAATTCATCCCCTGCGCGCTCGACGAGTTACAGGGGCAGGACGCCCACGGCCTGCAGCCCGCTACACTTAGCGGCGACCCCGAAAGCGACAACCGCAACGCCCGCGACAGTTTGTGCATCTACCGCCGGCTGCGCTGGGGGACACTGGTGGACCTGTTCCTGACCGACGCACGCAGCTACCGCACGCCACCCTGCCTCGAGGATGGCATGGCCGAATCCCTGGGCCTGCCCATGAACAGTGTCGAGTTGGTCGACATGGCCGACAGTGGCCGCGAGTACAATAACGGCCAGCCACCGGCGACCCTGCCCTGGGGAGATGGCACTACGCCGAACCCCTGGCGCGAGCGCGCACCCGGCACCTGCCTCGGGACTACCCAGCGCGACTGGTTGGTGAAGGGTATGACAGGGTCCGGGGCCACCTGGAAACTGTGGGCCAACCCCCTGCCCCTGTTGCCCCTGCGCCTCGACCTTTCCAGCATTCCCTTCGCCGGCTACGAAGACTGCATCTTCAATATCGATGCCTGGCATGGGTATCCCCACGAATACCGACACATCATGAGCCAGCTGCAGCACGCCGGCACCGCAGGGGTGGTCTCCCTTTCCGGCGATCACCATATGCACGGCGCCGCCCAGGCCCTGGTGAACCCCGGGGACCCGGCGAGCCCGGCGGTGGCCCTGGACTTCAACTGTGCGGGCATCAGCTCCTCTCCGCTATTCGACAACGTGAGCGCAATCGCCGGCGAAGACCACCCGGACTTTGCCGCACTGGTCAGCGCCGAACACGATGGCAGGCAATACCCCAACTGGAACATGACCCTGCAGGACGGTGTACTCGCCGCCTTCGCCTTCCAGAAAGTCGGCAGCGGGCGTCTCTCGCGCTGGCTTGGCAGCAACCCGGCCAACCCCGGGCTGTGCTTTGCCGACAGTACCGCCAATGGCTACGGCCTGGCCCATTTCAGCGCAGGCGGACTCAGCGTCGAACTGGTGGCCATCGAGCAACTGCGCAAACCTTTCGAGCAGGCCCCCGGCACCGCCTACCGCGCACGATTCAAGGTTCCCGCCTGGCGTGCCGGAGAACAGGCCCCGCGGCCGCAGCCCGGGTTCCAGGGTCAGGCGCCCTTTCCCTTTTCCCTGACAAGCGGGTAAGCTGGTTTCAAGAAATTGAGTAAAAGGCTTCATGCAGATGTCACATAGAGGTGGCAATCTGAAGCGGTAAAGAACAAGGAACGACCATGAACACGACCACCAGTAATTTCAACGCCAGTGAACTGTGCAGCCGCAAGCTGTGGCAGCTGGTCAGCGATGACGACAGCATCAGCGACAGCGAGTTGCAACAGGCCGTGCGCGAGCTCGCCGCGCGCCGTCACTACCTGCAGGAACTGCAGAACCTCAAGGCGCTGGAGAAACTGGGGCCCAACTAAGCCAGCTCCAGCGCATGGCCCGCCCCCCCTCACGCAAAGCCAATTCCACCGAGATCGCCCGCTTCCTGGGCACCAGTCGTGCCATCAGCACGGTGGCCCAGCAGCGTGCGCGCCTGATCTTCGCCATAGACGCCACCGCCAGCCGCCAACCCACCTGGGACCGCGCCAGCCACTTGCAGCAGGACATGTTCCGCACTGGCACCGGCGCCACCAACCTGTCGCTGCAACTGTGCTATTACCGCGGATTCCACGATTTTTTTGCCAGTGACTGGCTGGGCGACGGCACCGCGCTGGCGTCGCTGATGGAGCGGGTCGCCTGTGAGGGTGGCCAAACCCAGATCGGCCGCTTGCTGCGCCACGCCCTGCAACAACACCGGGAGCTCCCCCTGCGCGCAATGGTGTTCATTGGCGACGCCATGGAGGAAAGTCCCGACACCCTGTGCCAGCTGGCCGGCGAATGCGGCATGCGCAAGCTCCCCCTGTTCCTGTTCCAGGAGGGCGACCAATACGACGTCCGGCAGTGCTTCCAGCAGATGGCAAAGCTCTCCGGTGGCGCCTGGGCGCGCTTTGACAGCAGCAGCGCACAGCGCCTGGCAGAGCTGCTCGGCGCCGTGGCACGCTTTGCCAGCGGGGGTCGGGCGGCACTGGAGAACAACCCTACCGAGGGTGCTAAACTGCTGCTTCAGCAACTCAAGCCCTGAGGAAACAGTGCCCCGTCTCATCCTGCTGCTGGCGATTGCCGCCGTTGTCTACATTCTCTACCAGCGCGCCCGTCGCCAACCCCCCCACAAACGCCGGGCGGAGTACATCAAGCTCGGCGTGATCGTCGCGGTCATCGTGGTGATCGGCCTCACGGTCACCGGCCGCATGCACTGGATAGGCGCGGCGCTGACCGGCCTGCTGGTGGCATTCCGGCAGCTGGCACCCATCCTGGTGCGCCTGTTTCCCATGCTCTCTTCCCTGCGTTCGCAGGCCGGTGCCCAGCAGCAGTCTACGGTGGAAACCGCCTGCCTGCGGGTGCACATGGATCACAGCAGCGGCAAGCTCAGCGGCGAGGTGCTCAGCGGACCCTACAAGGACTGGTTCCTGGACGAGATGGACCGCGCCCAACTCGACGAACTCATGCAGTACTGCCAGCGGGAAGACAGTGACTCGGCCCAGTTGCTCGCGGGCTACATGGAACAACGCTTTCCCGGCGCCGGCAGCAGCGAGCAGCCAGGCGCCGACACCCGCACGGCCAGCCCCGGCGGTATGACCCGCAAGGAGGCCCTGGCCATTCTGGGCCTTGGGGACGATGCCAGCGACGAGGACATCACCGCCGCCCACCGCAGCCTGATCCAGAAATTGCACCCGGACCGCGGCGGCAGTGATTACCTTGCGGCGCGGATCAACGAGGCCAAGGACTTCCTGCTCGGCTGACAAGGCCGTACACTGCGCAACGAATTCTGCAATAGATAGAGAGTCGATTCAGGCACCATGAACGAGGTATTTGTCATCCGCAACCAGCTCGGCCACTACTGGGGCAAGTCAAAGGCCTGGGTAGACGGCCGCGACCCGCGCGCGGTCATGCGGGTTAAGCACCAGGACGAGGGAATCAACACCCTGTTCGAGCTCAGCGCGAAGGATGTGGAACTGCGCGGTGAAGTCCTGGCTGCCGAACTCGGCCCCAGGAACGAACCCGTGCTGGAAGTCAGCGATATTCCCCTGCCCACGCCCCCCGAAGCCGCTATCGACAACGACAGCGACACCGACACCGACACCGGGACGCCTTCCGACGTTGAGACCGGGTCCACAACAGCTGAACAGGGCGCTTGAAAAAGGCGCCGACTGGCACCATAGATACAGGCGAACGGCGGTGCACATGCGCCGTCGGACAGCTATCTGACTGAGACGCCAACCCAAGGGCACACCATGAGAGTTCTGCTATTCCTGGCCACCAACATCGCCGTGATGGTGCTGGTCAGCATTGTCTTCAACCTGCTCGGGCTCCAGGGCATCCTCGCCGCCAACGGCGTCGACCTGAACCTGGGCGCGCTGCTGGTCATGTGCGGTGTCTTCGGCTTTGGCGGCTCGTTTATTTCCCTGCTGCTGTCAAAGTGGATGGCCAAGCGCGGCACCGGCACCCAGATCATCGAGCAACCCCGTACCCGCGAGGAACAGTGGCTGGTGGACACCGTCGCCGAACTGGCGAAAGAGGCCGGGGTGGGCATGCCGGAAGTCGGTATTTTCCCCTCCCAGGCGGCCAACGCCTTCGCCACCGGCTGGAACCGCAACGCCGCCCTGGTGGCGGTCAGTGCCGGCCTGCTGCAGCGCTTTAGCCCGCAGGAAGTACGGGCCGTACTGGCCCACGAGATCGGCCACGTGGCCAATGGCGACATGGTCACGCTGACGCTGATCCAGGGCGTGGTGAATACTTTTGTGATGTTCTTCGCCCGCATTATCGGCCACACGGTGGACCGGGTGGTGTTCAAGACCGAGCGCGGCTATGGTCTGGGCTATTACGCGGTCACCATCGTCGCGGAACTGGTGCTGGGTATTCTGGCCAGCATGATCGTGTTCTGGTTCTCCCGCTGGCGCGAGTACCGCGCCGATGCAGCGGGCGCCAGCCTCGCCGGCAACGGCGCGATGATCGCCGCCCTCCAGCGCCTGCGCGCGGAACAGGGCCTGCCCCAGGATATGCCCGGCGAACTCACTGCCTTTGGTATCAGCGAGCAGTTGAAAGAAGGCATCGGCGGGCTGTTCCGCTCGCACCCGCCGCTGGAGGATCGGATTCGGGCGCTGGGGGGTTGAGCGAGAACTGGGGCAATGCGTACACGATCAGCAAACCCACGTTCTGAATTGCCGTAACTGCGAGTCATCAAGAAAGCGACAGCTTGAACCCGCACGCACGCCACCCGGAGCCCTTCCGGGACACGCCGTGAACCCATCCATGGGGGCTCCTCAGCGGCATCCATGCCGCTGAAGGTCCCGGAAGGGCTCCGGGCGCCGCACGCGCTCTCTCGCAGGTAGCATCAAGCTCTGAACTTCGAATCTAAAGAACCTGATACACGTGCCGGAGCAGGGTGCGAGCTGGGGGTGCGCCTCTCCGGACCTTCAGCGGCCAGGGATGGCCGCTGAGGAGCGCGCCATGGACGGCATGCTTTTAGCGTGTCCGGAGAGGTGCACGCCCAGATCGCGCCCGACCTACGGAGCTCACATCCAGAATAGCGGCCTCGAAATGACGACTAAATTGAGTTTACCCATCAGAACCGCAGGCAAAGCGACTTGATCAAATCAGGTCAGACAAAACGTCCTGTAAGTAACTCCCCAAACACGTACTCACTCATCGGAATCACATCCATCCGGTCGAAGTCGATAAACCGGGCACAGCTATCCATCATCGCCTGCACCCGCGCCTGCAACTGGGCGTCGTCTGCGGCATCGTAAAACGCATGATCAGAGGTCATGGCCTCCAGCGGGAAATTCTCCTCGATCATCGCATCCGGCAGGCGCTCACCCTCAGTGAACCTCCTCACCACCACATTCTGCCGATAGGCAAACGTTGATTGAGTCTGGATGGCCACCGCCGTATGGCTGCCCTGCCAGATCTCCAGCCATTCCTGTCGGCTGAGCCGGGGCGGGGTTTCCAGAAACACCACCTGGCACCAGCCCGGCAGGCGGCCGTTCGCGTCCGGTGCCTGGTCCCGGTTTACGATAGGTTCCGCCTCCGTCACCAGCAGGCAGTCGAAGCGTTCCACCGCCGCGGCAATGGCCGATTCCTGTTCGCTCCGCGCCCCGGCGTTGTCCAGCCACAGTGAGAGCACCGCATCCGGCGCCGGCGGCAAGCGAGCGATGCGCTTGCCGCTGGCGGGGGCGACCCGGCTGTCGGCGACCGTCAGGCGCACGGCGCGCGTGCCGTCCGAGGCCAGCAAGGCGGGAACAGTCTCGCCCAGCAGGCGTTCGCGCAGGGCATCACCGTCGCCGCCCTCGACATTCCACAGCGGATAAACCAGCTTTTCCATGAATAGCCCTCCCCGGACCTTACACGCCGACCGGAGGCGTAATCGTCGCCGCGTTGTCGATCAGCATCTCGGCGCCGTTCACGAATCGCGACTCGTCGGAAGCCAGGTAGAGCACCAGGTTGGCAATGTCCTCCGGCTCGCACATGGCCCCGGCGCTGTCGAGGGCCTCGATCTCCTCCCGGGTGGCGCTGTCCTGCCCGGTAGCGACTTTCACTACCATGGGCGTACGCACCCCGTCCGGGTGGATCGAGTTGCAGCGAATACCGTTACCCTGCTGTTTGCAGAACATGGCCACGCTCTTGGTGAGCGAGCGCACCGCGCCCTTGCTGGCGCAGTAGGCCGCCACGAAAGACATCCCCTGCATCGCCGCCACCGAAGACATGTTGACGATAGATCCGCCCCCGCCCTGTGCCATGGCGGGAATGGCGTGCTTGCAGCCGAGAAACACCCCGTCGGCGTTCACCGCCATGAGTTTATGCCAGGCTTCCAGGCTGGTATCCACCACGGTGCCGAGGCTCATCAGGCCGGCGTTGTTGACCAGTACATCGAGGCGCCCGAACTCGGCGAGAGTTTGCGCAATGACCTGTTCCCAGTTCGCTTCATCAGTCACATCGAGCCGCATAAAGCGGGCCCGCTCACCGATAGCTTCTACCGCCGCCAGGCCGTCCTGTTCATTGAGGTCAGCCAGGACCACGGTGGCCCCTTCCCGCGCCAGCAATTCGGCGTCCGCCCGCCCCATGCCGCTGGCGGCCCCCGTAATAATGGCAACTTTGCCCGCTACTCGTCCCATAACATTGAATCCTTGTGTTAACAGGCCCGGAGTTAAGCAAATGCCCTTTTCCGGCTCAATGCCGAGGCGGGCAAACCGGGAGCGTGGCTGCTCTGTTGAACCGCAGGCCGTATCGCGCTGTCTGAATTGACGTTGTATGCTCGCCCGACTGCAAGGAGTCCCGATGTCGATGAAAGCGTTTGCCCCCCTGTCCGGAACAACCGGCCGCAGCCTGTTTGGCCTGCTGGTCGCCTGCCTGCTGGCGGCGACCGGTACTGCCCTGGCCCAGGCCGCGCCCGATTACCTCAGCTTCGCTACCGAAGACGAGGCCAACAGCACGGAAATTTACTCAAAGGCCAGCCCGGCGGTGGTCAACGTGACCAACAAGGCCCTGCGAAGGGACTTCTTCTCGCTGGATGTCCACGAAATTCCACGGGGTTCCGGCACGGGTTTTGTCTGGGATGACAACGGCCTCATCGTCACCAATTTCCACGTCATTGCCGGAGCACACCGGCTGACAGTAACCCTGCAGGACCAGAGTGAGCACGACGCAGAGGTGGTGGGAATCGCCCCGGAAAAGGACCTCGCGGTGCTGCGCATCGAAGAGCCACCAGAAGACCTGGTTTCCCTGCCCCTGGGCGACTCCTCAGAACTGAGTGTGGGCCGCAAAGTACTGGCCATCGGCAATCCCTTTGGCCTGGATACCACCCTGACGACCGGCGTGGTCAGCGCACTGGGACGGGAAATCAAGGCCCCCAGTAATCGCACCATCCGCGGAGTCATCCAGACCGATGCCGCCATCAACCCCGGCAACTCTGGCGGCCCCCTGCTCAACTCGATGGGGCAACTGGTCGGGGTGAATACGGCCATTTACAGCCCGAGCGGTGCCAGCGCGGGAATCGGCTTTGCCATTCCCGTGAATACCGTACGCGAGGTGGTTCCGCAGCTGATCGCCTACGGTCGCATCCAGCGCCCGACCATGGGGCTGGAACTCGCCAGCGATCGCTGGGTCCGGCGCTATCGCATGGACGGCTTGCCGGTGGTGAGGGTCTACCCCGGCATGCCGGCGGCGGAAGCGGGCCTGCGGGGCGCTTATCGCAACAGCCGCGGCGAAATCGCCCTGGGTGACGTCATCGTCGGCATCGACGGACGGGAGGTCGACAGCAACGATGACTTCCTCAGCGTGTTGGAACAGCACCGCCCTGGCGACAGCCTGGAAGTGGAAGTGCGCAACGGTGACAGTACCCGCACCGTCGAGGTTGTACTGACGGCCTCGGAGTAAGCGACCCCGGGCAGACGGCCTGAGGTTGGCTCAGGCCAGGGTGCCGCCGTCTACCCTGACATCTTCACCCGTCATGTGTATGGCATCCTCAGACGCCAGCATGGCGATCACCCCGCTGATGGCCTCCGGCCCCTTCGCCCCGCTCAGGGACACGATGCGCGGCATCAGCTCGAAATCCATGGTAGGCGGCCACTCGATATCGTTCGTCATACCGGAATTGATATCTCCGGGACAGACGCAATTGGCACGCACGCCCTGCTTGGCGAAATCGATGGCGATACTGCGGGTCATGGCCAGCACCGCCCCCTTGCTCGCGGAGTAGGCCGCGCCGCAGGGCAACCCCGCGAGGGCTGCAGTGGAAGCCGCATTGACGATACTGCCCCCGGTTTCGATAAGGTGGGGCAAGGCCTCGCGACAGAACAGCATGGCGCCCGTCAGGTTCACATCCAGCACCTTCTGCCATTTATCGAGCTCGATCTCGCGGGTATCGTCGAAGCGCAGAATACCGGCCATGTTGACCAGCGCGTACAGGCTGCCGTAATGCGCCACACAGGCGCTGACACAGTCTTTCACTTGCTGTTCGTCACTGACATCGCAACTGTGGCCGGTAGCTTCTCCCCCGGCTTCGCGAATCATTGCCACCGTTGTCTCCAGGCCAGCCTGGTCGAGGTCGACACAGAACACGTGGCCGCCCTCCGCGGCAATGCGCAGGGCACTGCCCTGGCCAATGCCACTGCCCGCTCCGGTCACCAGTACCACCTTATTATCAAATCGTTGCATCCACTACACTCCGCTGAATTTCTATCGGACCCAGCATGCCCCCGGCTCCAGGCCCGGTCAACGCGGTGCGGTTCGCGGCAGTGTACCGACCGTCACAGATTCGGCCCGAAAGCCCGGGGGTGCTATTTTGTCAGCACGGGTGACTGCTATGGTCATTGCCTGCCAAGGGGCAGCCGTTAAGCTGGCCCATTCAAATTTTGCAACGTATGCAACGTTGCCCACAGCGCAGGAGACAGTATCAAGGTGGAGCAACTGGAAACCTTCCGCACCGAAGTGCGGCAATGGCTGCAGGATAATTGCCCCGAGAGCCAGCGCAGCCCGGCGCTGCCGGAAGAGCAGTACTGGGGCGGACGCAGCGGCAGCTTTGCCGGCGAAGACGCCCGACTCTGGTTTGAGCGCATGCATGCGCGCGGCTGGACCGCGCCGGAGTGGCCCGAGGCCTACGGTGGCGGCGGCCTGAATCCGCAGCAGGCCAGGGTGCTCAAGGAGGAGATGAAGCGCATCAACGCGCGCACGCCGCTGTACAGCCTCGGCATATGGATGCTGGGCCCGGCGCTGCTGGAATATGGCAACGAGGAACAGAAGCTTCGCCACCTGAAGGCGATAACCGGTGGCGAAATCCGCTGGTGCCAGGGGTATTCCGAACCCGGGTCAGGCTCCGACCTGGCGAGCCTGCAGACACGTGCGGAGGACATGGGCGACCACTACCTGGTCAATGGCAGCAAAATCTGGACAACCAACGCCGACAAGTCCGACTGGATTTTCTGCCTCGTGCGCACCGACCCGGGCGCCAAGAAACAGGAAGGTATCAGTTTCCTCCTGATCGACATGGCGACAGAAGGTGTCAGTGTCACTCCCATCGAACTGATCAGTGGCGAATCCGAGTTCTGCCAGACCTTTTTCGACAACGTCAGGGTCCCCAAGGAAAACCTGGTGGGTGAACTCAACAAAGGCTGGTCCATCGCCAAGGCCCTGCTGGTTCACGAGCGCAAGCTGATGTCGGAGATGGGCAGCGAGTCGCCGCGACTGCAGGTACCCCCGACGGCCGCGGCGCGCGACTACCTCGACTTCGTCGACGGCAAAATTGCCGATGCGCAACTGCGCTCCGACCTGGTGGACTACGAAATGCAGATGCAGGCCATCGGCCTGACCCACTTCCGCTGCTTCGAGGAAAAGGCCGCCGGCGTGCAGAGCGCCGCTCCGCTGGTGATGAAATACGCGGGCACCGAGGCCGAGAAGATCAAGAGCGAACTGCTGCTGGCCATCATGGGCACCCGAGGGCTCGGCTGGGAGGGCGAGAGCTTCAGCGCCGCGGAACTGGATACCCTGCGCCTCTGGGCCATGTCCAAGGCGATGACTATCGCCGGGGGCACTTCCGAGGTACAGCTCAACGTCATCGCAAAAAATGTATTACAACTGCCCCAGGGCTGAGCACACAGCACCGGGGTTCGTCAGGGAAAGAACATGGCATTGGTATTGAACGAAGAGCAGCGCCTGCTGCAGGACACCGCGCGGGAATTCTTACAGCAGCGCGCACCGGTGGAGGCGCTGCGCAAGCTGCGCGACAGTCGCGACGCGACCGGTTACGACCCGTCCCTGTGGCGGGAGATGTGCGAACTGGGCTGGGCCAGTATTATCCTGCCGGAAGCCTACGGCGGCCTGGAGTTCGGCTTTGCCGGTCTCGGCCTGGTGGTCGAGGAAAGCGGCCGCACCCTGAGCGCCTCACCGCTGTTTGCCACCGGAGTACTCGGGGCGTCCGCCATCCTGCTGGCGGGCAACGAGACACAGAAAGAAACCCTGCTGCCACAGCTCGCGGTGGGTGAACTCACCCTGGCCCTCGCCCTTGAAGAGCACCATCACCACCGCCCGACCCACGTCGAGACCCGGTTGGCGGCAGAAGCTGACGGCTATACCCTCAACGGGGAAAAGTGTTTTGTGCTCGATGGTCACAGCGCAGACCAGTTACTGGTGGTCGCCCGCAGCAGCGGGGAGCCCGACAGCAGCAATGGCCTTACCCTGGTCCTGGTACCGCGCGACTCTGCCGGCGTGCGTTGTACCCGCACGGTGATGGCCGATAGCCGCAATGCCGCCAACCTGCAGTTCGACCAGGTCCGGGTGCCGGCAGAAGCGGTACTCGGCCGTGTCGGTGAAGCGGGGCCCCTGCTGGAGCAGGTCCTCGACCGTGGCCGTATCGCGATGGCGGCGGAAATGCTCGGTCTTGCGAAGGAGAGCTTTGCACGCACTGTCGCCTACCTGAAAGAGCGAGAGCAATTCGGTGCATTGATCGGCACTTTCCAGGCCCTGCAGCACCGCGCTGCGCAGATTCAGGTCGAACTGGAGCTGTGCCAGTCCGTGGTGCTCCAGGCCCTGTCCACGGTGGACGAGCAACCGCAGCAGCTACCTCTCATGGCCAGTCTCGCCAAGGCAAAGCTGAACGAACTGGCCAAGCGGGTGACCAATGAGGCCGTCCAGATGCACGGTGGCATCGGCGTTACCGACGAGCTGGAAATTGGTTTTTTCCTCAAACGCGCCCGGGTGGCCATGCAGATTCTGGGAGATACCGGCTACCACAAGGACCGCTACGCCCGCCTGTGTGGTTACTGAGACAAGCGCAACCCAATACCA
Organism: Parahaliea maris; assembly: GCF_008064665.1. Taxonomy (GTDB): domain Bacteria; phylum Pseudomonadota; class Gammaproteobacteria; order Pseudomonadales; family Halieaceae; genus Parahaliea; species Parahaliea maris. The sequence goes on from NZ_VRZA01000001.1 coordinate 424,995, forward strand.
ACCCATAGCAACGATAAAAGGAATGAAGCATGGAGACCGCCGCTAAACTCGCCGCTGTAGATCGCTACATCGAGGCGTTTGCCAACGCAGACCTCAATATTATTCGCGCGCTCTTCGCCGAAGACGCCTCGGTGGAAGATCCGGTAGGCACCGACGCCCACATTGGTATGGAGGCCATCTGCGCCTTTTACGAGGGCGCCATGGGCGCCGGCGCCAAGCTGGCCCTGACCGGCACACCGCGCTGTGCGGGTAATGCGGTGGCCTTCCCCTTCAAGGTGATGATCCCGGGCATGGAGATGGATGTGATCGACGTATTCGAGTTCAATGACGCCGGCAAGGTCACCAGCATGCGCGCCTACTGGGGGCCGGAGAACTCGCGCCAGGCCTGAGCGTCGCCCAGCGGCAGGAGCAAGGCGCCTACTCCGGCGCCACCACCCACTCCCCGGGCTCCAGTCCGGAGAGAATCTCCACCCGGCCATCGTCGAGGGTGCTGCCTACACGCACGAAGCGTCGCTGTGCCCCACCGGGCCCGGCTACAAGTACCACCGACAACTGGCCGACCTGCGCCACCCAGTCCCGGGGCAACAGTACTTTGTTCTCGCTCCCCGCCGGTATCAGCACCCGGGCGTACATTCCAGGCAGCAGCTTGTTGTCGTAGGGCAGGTGCAATTTCACCAGGAAGGTACGGGACCCGGTCTGGGCGGCCGGGACGATTTCCTCGATGGTCGCTTCGACCTGGCTGTCCAACGCCGGCAACTCGACGGCGAGCTGCTGCCCGGGCTGCAGAGCCAGTGCCAGTTGCTCTCGCACCGCCGCTTCCACCCGCAGGGACAGTGGGTTGTACAGGGACAACAATTTCTGCCCGGGCGTTGCGGTATCACCGGGCTCGGCGAAACGATCCACAATGCGCCCGTCGATGGGCGAGCGAATTTCGGCGTAGGCCAGCGCCGCACTCGCCTCCCGCTCGCCCTGCCGGGCGCTTTGCAACTCAGCCTGCAATGCATCCCGGCTGGCCTGGGCAGCGTCAAGGTCGGCCACCGCCAGCAGGCCCTTTGCCTGCAACTCCAGCGCCCGTGACAAGCTTCGCTCCGCCTCGCGCAAACGAGCGGCCACCGCGTCGCTACGCTGGGATGCCTGTTTCACCCGGGCCGCCAGGTCTTCCTGCTCCAGTTCCACCAGCAGGTCTCCACGTTGTACCGAGTCTCCGGCCCGGACGTGAACCCGCTCGATCCGCGCCAGGGTTCGCGAGGAGATAATCGTGGCCTGCTTCGCTTCCACCGAGCCCGACACGGGCTCCTGCAGTACCACGGCTTCAGCCACCACCTCCCGGCTGTTTTCCAGCGACACCACACCGGCCTCCTCCAGACCGGGAGGCAATCGCTGGTCGAACAGGCCGGCCATCCAGGCCACCAGCAGCATTAATACCGCAAGCGCCGCAACGACCGACAACCAGGCTCGTTTGTTCTGCATCACCCCACTCCTCCCTGCACTTGCACCTCGTCGCGCCCCTCGTACACCAGCAGGTACACCACCGGCACCACAACCAGCGACAGCAGTGTGGACGCCAGGATGCCAAAGATGATGGCCAGGGCCAGCCCACTGAATACCGGGTCGAGAATGATCACCAGATTACCCAGCAGCGTAGTGCCCGCGGTCAGCAAAACAGGCCGCATTCGCACTGAGCCTGCCTGTAGCAGGGCTTCCCTGACACTCGCGCCGGCGGCGCGCGCCTGGGTCACGAACTCCACCAGGATCAGGGAGTTGCGAACCACGATACCGGCCAGCGCGATCATTCCGATCATGGCAGTGGCCGTAAACAGCACCGGGTCGGGGGCGCCGGCAATCTCGCCGCCAACCGCTGCGTTCAGCAACCAGAAACCCGGCATGATGCCAATCACGGTGAGCGGAATGGCCGACATGATAATCAGTGACAGGGCGACGGAACCGGTCTGCGCCCGCAGCACGAAATAGATGGCCACGAGGGCGAAGGCGAAGGCCAGGCCCATGTCCCGGAATACGTCCACGGTTATCCGCCACTCACCCTCCCCGGTCCACCGCACCTCGATGTCATCGGCAACGCGCCAGCCATCTCCACCGCCCGGGGCCAGGTAGGTCCGGCGATGCCAGTCGCTGGGCTCGCCACTCTCGGCGCCCCCTGCACCCTCTGCACCCTCTGCACCCTCTGCACCCCCTACAGTCCCGCGGTCGGCCACCACATCCGCAATCACCTCCGCGGGGGTGCGCCCGGAGAGTTCGGCAAATACGTAGGCTACCGAACGCAGGTCCTTGCGATGAATCGACTGCTGCACATGGCCTTCCTCGAAATGGCCGAGTTCACCCACCGCGACCAGCGGCTGGGGGGCCGCGTCCAGGCCCTGGGCGGTGCTCGCCTGTACAATCCCGGCCCTTCCCTTCAGCAGCAGCCGTTCGAGGTCGTTCCGCTCCGCCCGGTCAGAGGGTGCCAGCCGCAATACAATCGGCAGGGGCTGCGTCTCGTGCTGCTCCTGCAAGTGGCCGGCCACGATACCGGCATTGGCCAGGGTCAGGGTATCGGCCAGGTCGCGAGTAGCCACCCCCGAGAGAGCCGCCTTGGTCTTGTCGGTGACAAAACGCCAACGCTCCTGGGGGGCCTGCACCGTCGTATCGACCTCGACCACGTGCGCCTCGCGCTCGAGGCGCCGCGCCAGGGTCTGTGCCGCCTGTTGCTGCGCGGCATAGGGGGTGTAGGTGTCGCCGTAGATTTCTGCCACCAGGGTGCTCATGACCGGCGGTCCCGGCGGCACCTCGATGACTTTCAGGCTCAACCCCTCCCGGGCCAGGGGCGCCAGCAGGGCGCGCAGACGCAGGGCAACCCCGTGAGACTGTTCGTCACGTTCGGTCTTGTCGACCAGTTTCAGCCGCAGTTCCCCCATGAAGGCACCGTGACGGCGATAATAGCCGCGTACCATCCCGTTGAAATCCACCGGCGACGGTTCGCCCACAAAGGCCGCCACCGCGACCACTTCAGGCAGTCGCAGCACCTCGGCGACGACGCGCCCGGTGACTGCCGCAGTCTGTTCCAGCGAGGCGGACTCCGGCATATCCACCAGCACCTGCAGTTCGTTCTTGTTGTCGTAGGGTAGTAACTTGAGGGGGACCAGGCGCAACAACGGCAGGCTGGCCGCGGCCAGGAACATCAGCACCACGGCTACCACCACCCAGCGCGCCCGGCCTCGCACCAGCACCGGCTGCATCCAGCGCGCGTAAAGACTGGTGTGCCAGCCACCGCCAGCAGTGTCATCAGTGACAGAGGGCTTCAGCAGGCGACTGGCTACCCAGGGCGTGATCACAAAGGCCACCAGGGTGCTGCCAATCACCGCGATGGGGACGTTGAAGGCCATCGGCGCCATGTAGGGCCCCATCATCCCGGTGATAAAGGCCAGCGGCAGGAAGGCCAGCACGATCGTCAGGGTGGACATGAGCAGGGGCACGCGGATTTCCGCCATGGCTTCGACGATACGACGTGGCATGCCCTTGCCATCGCCGGGCAGGAAGCGGGTGATGTTGTCGACACCGGTAATCGGGTCATCGACCAGCAGGCCGAGGGAGAGGATCAGGGCAAACAGGGTTACCCGGTTGATGGTGTAACCGAAGGCGTAATCCAGGGCGAGGGTCAGGCCGTAGCAGATGGGCACCGCCAGGCCGACCACCAGGGCTGGCCGCCAGCCCAGGAACAGGCTGATAAACACCACCACCGTCAGCACCGCAAAACCCAGGCTCCCCACCAGGTTATTGACCTTCTCATCGGCGGTTTCACCGTAGTCGCGCAGTATTTCGACGTGGATGGCCGGCGGCAGCAAGGTGCCTGCCAACTCATCCAGCAGCGCACGCACATCCGCAGCTACCTGCACGGCGTTGCTGCCCGCCTGCTTCGCCACGCTCACCGCGACCATGGGATAGTCCCGGCCACCGGGCCCGGCTGCCGGCCGCCCGGCAAACGACAGCCAGGTATAGCTGTCGGCTTCAGCCGGCCCGTCGACGACCTCTGCCACCTCACGCAGGGACACCGGTACGCCATCGACGACGTTCACCACCAGTGCCTCCAGGCTGGACCGGTCCCGCAGCGCATCACCCACCTCGAGCGCGATGGAGCGATTATCCAGGACCCAGTTCCCCGCAGACTGCAGCACGTTGGATCCGGGCAGCGCCTGGAGCACATCCAGGGCCGTGGTCTGCCGGGCCGCGAGGCTCTCGGGATCCAGCAACACCTGCAGTTGCCGCGGGCGACCGCCCGTCACGTTCACCTCGCCGGTATCCGGCAGGGCTTGCAAGCTGGCACTGAGCTCCTCCGCCAGGCGGCGCAGTTCGTAGTCACTGTAGCGGTCCGGCTCGCTGCTCCACAGGCCCAGCATGAGAATCGCCACGTCGTCCACTTCCACCGGCCGCAACTGCCAGCGACCGACGACAGCCGGCATCTGATGCTGGTTGGAATACAGTTTGTTGTAGCTGTTGAACAGGGCCGTCTCGCGATCCTGGCCAACATAAAACGCCAGCGTGACCACCGTACTGCCGGCCGTCGTGGTGGAATACACGTGCTCGACGCCCGGTATCTGCGCCAGCAGTTTCTCCACCGGAATCGCCACCTGGCGCTCGACCTGGCGCGGCTCAAGCCCTGGCGCCTCGATCATCACATCCACCATCGGCACCACAATCTGCGGCTCTTCCTCCCGTGGCGTGAATACCAGTGCGAGAGCACCCGTGACCAGCGCGACGAAAGCCAACAGACGCGGCACACTGCCGCGCAGACTACGCGCTATGAGGCGGTCGAGGGGATGGGTGAACTCGGGGCCGTGAGTCACTGCGTACCCTCTTCGCAGAACAGTTCGTGCAGGGTTGCCAGCAATTTCGCCGCCCGGGGATCGCACAACAGGTAGTAATTGACGCGCCCCTGACTCCGCACCCGAACCAGTTGCTCCTCCCGCAGGCGGGCCAAATGCTGGGAGAGCGCCGATTGCGACAAGGGGATCAGGGCATTGAGTTCTGCCACCGATTTTTCCCCTTCGCTCAGGGCACAGAGCACCATCAACCGGTTGCGATTGGCCAGTTGTTTCAGAAAACGCTCAGCGGCTTCTGCACCGGGTGCAAAGCGGTCTGGCGAAAATCCCGGGGGACTGTCTGGTTTCGATGTATCCGGCATTGGGCAATTATATTAGTTTTACCTAATACATCAATTGATCCCTGCGCCAGGCACAAAGACCGCTCGCCCCGCCTGGGCACAGATTGGTTTAACGCACTGGGGGCCTTCGCGCTTTGTCGCTGTCCGTTCCACCCCGGGCGTCACGAATGGCCCCTGGAATGATAAGCTGGCGCCCGTTTTAAATTGTCGTGGAACAACCATCGTGGAGCACCTGTGAAAAAATCCCTTGGGGCATGGGCGGTTGCAGCTTGCCTGGCAGCCGTCGTCATCATTCAGTTTATTCCCTCGCAGCCCGTGGTACTGCCAGCGGAGCTGCCCCCGGCGCAACGCGCGGCACACCGGGTACTGGCCTTTGAGGGCATCACCAATTTCCGCGACCTCGGCGGCTATACCACCAGCGATGGCAAGACCGTCCGCTGGGGGCGACTCTATCGCTCGGGTGACCTGTCGGAAGCCAGCCGCTCCGATCTCCAGCAATTGCCTGAACTCGGCCTGGGAACTGTGGTGGACTTCCGCTCGGGAGCCGAGAAAACACAGGCGCCTGACCAGCTGCCGGAGGCGCACACCTTTGAGGTGGTAGAAATACCGACCCTGGACCAGGGCAATGCGGCAATATTCGAAGACCTGAAGCAGCGTATCGACAGCGGTGACTTCGAGGGCTTTGACGCCAACGCATTGATGGAAGAGGCGAATCGCCAGTTCGCCGGTGAATTCACGCCCCAGTTCCGGCAGTTCTTCCACACTCTCGTAGCAGCCGAAGGCTCACCCGTGCTCTGGCACTGCACCGCCGGCAAGGACCGTACCGGTTTCGCCGCCGCGGTCCTGCTGGAATTGCTGGGCGTGCCGCGCTCGACCATCCTCGATGACTACATGCTCAGTGACGCCCTGTCACGTGAAGCCCACAGCCGTGACCTCACCCTGCTGCGCCTGTTCAAGGGCGAGGAAGCCGAGCGGCAGATCGCTATCATGATGGGAGTAAACAGGCCCTGGCTGGAAGCCGCCTTCGCCAGCATCGACGAAAACTGGGGCAGCTTTGACGCCTACCTGCGCGATGGCCTGCAACTCAGCCAGGCCGATATCGACAGCCTGCGCAACAACCTGCTCGAATAGTCGATTTCACATTCCATTCGGCCTGCCCGGCGCGGCGGCGGGCCGGATTCCCCCGACAGATTCCTCGTGTACTGGCGGAGCAATCAGGCTAGACTGGCCATGCAATGAACCTGCCCAGTTACAGTCAAATGATTGCCGCGGGGGCCCTGTTTTTCTACCTGTCGGCCATCTTCTGTGCGGTCGACGCCATCATCCGCGTGCGTACCGCCCAGGGTGCTATTGCCTGGGCCCTGTCATTGCTAACCATCCCCTACATCGCCCTGCCCCTTTACCTGGTGTTCGGCCGCAACAAGTTCGACGGTTATCTCGAACAGCGCGAACAGATCGCCAACGAAACAAGGGACTTGCTACAGCGCACACATCACGCCCTGGACGAGTTCCTGATCGATTACTCGGACGAGCTCCCCCTCTACAACAGCCTCTATAATCTCAGCCGCACACCCTCCACCCGTGGTAACTGTCTCGAGCTGCTGGTCAACGGCCAGGCCACCTTCCACAGTATTCTGGAGGGTCTCAAGACCGCCCGGGATTACATCCTGATCGAGTTCTACATCATCCGCGACGACGAACTCGGCTCGCGCTTCACCCGTATCCTGTCGCAGAAAGCCCGGGAGGGTGTGCAGGTCTATCTGCTGTACGATGAGATTGGCAGCCGCAACTTCCACCGCACGCGGATGTGCCGGCAGCTCATTCAGACCGGCGTTCAGGTGGCCGCCTTCAATACTACCCAGGGACACCGGAACCGCTTCCAACTCAACTTTCGCAACCATCGCAAGATCGTCGTGGTCGACGGCAAGCAGGCCTGGGTTGGGGGGCACAACATCGGCGACGAATATCTCGGGCTGAGCAAAAGGCACGGGTTCTGGCGCGACACCCACGCCAGGCTGGAAGGGCCGGCAGTCCTCGGGGTCGAGCTCGCCTTCGCCACCGACTGGCGCTGGGCAACCCGCTCCACCCTGGACATCCGGCATCAGTTGGAACCGCCACGGCGCGGCGACAGCGACGTCCTGGTGTTCGCGTCCGATCCCGCCAGCACCCTGGAGGAAGCGAGCCTGATGTTCCACCAGGTCATCGTCGAAGCGCGCTATCGCATCTGGATCGCCAGCCCCTACTTCGTCCCGGACCGGGGCATCGTCTCGGCGCTGCAACTGGCGGCATTACGTGGCGTGGATGTACGGCTGCTCATTCCCGACGAGCCCGACGGCCCCGTGGTGGGCATGGCCAACTGGGCCTTCACCCGGGAACTGCTGCCGGCGGGGGTCAAGGTGTACCGCTACCAGGGCGGGTTCATGCACCAGAAAGTGCTGCTGATGGACAACAAGGTCGCGGGGATTGGCACCGCCAACTTCGACAACCGTTCCTTCCGCCTGAATTTCGAGATTACCCTGCTGGTCCACGACCAGCAGTTTTGCGGCCAGGTGCAGGATATGCTTGAGGACGACATCGTCAATTCACGCCGGGTCACCCGCGAGGAACTCGCCGGCAAGCCGCTGTGGTTCACCTTTGCCACTGGCGTGGCGCGGCTGTTTTCACCGATTCTTTGAAAACGTTTTGGCTCCCGGGGCATTGAATCAGGGGGCACTCAATCACGCCACGCAGCAGGATCAATATCGAGATCCGCATAATCTTCAGGCTTCAGCACCGGCTGACCGCCTGCGGCAAGCTGACTGTCATAGTCCTTCAACAGGCGCATACCGATCCGGAACATCCACACCAGCCCCACCAGGTTGACCAGGCCGAGCAGCCCCATCGTGAGGTCGGCAAAGCCAAACACCGTGCCGAGATCCTGCATAGAGCCCCAGAGCACCAGCCCCAGCACCAGACAGCGGTAGATATTGAACAGGTGCTGGTTCTCCTCGCTGAAGAAGTTGAGACTGTTCTCGCCGAGATAGTAGTTGTACATCATCGAACTGAAGGCAAACAGGACCAGCGCCACACTGACAAAGCCGGCACCCCAGGCCCCTACATGGCTGGCCAGGGCCGACTGGGTCAGTGCCACACCGGCGACATCCGGTGCACCCGGCTGGTATACATCCGACAGCAGGATGATCAGCGCGGTACAGGTGCACATGATCACCGTGTCGATAAACACCGAAAATGCCTGCACTACGCCCTGGTTGGCGGGATGTGGCACATGGGCCACAGCGGCCACATTGGGCGCGCTGCCAAGCCCCGCCTCATTGCTGAACAGGCCCCGTTTGACCCCCTGCATCAGGGCGACACCGAGGCCGCCACCGACCGCCGAATCCAGGCCAAAGGCGCTGTTGACGATCAGACCCAGCATGTGCGGAATGCGTTCGAGGTTCATGCCGAGCACCAGCAGGGCCGCGAGCAGGTAGCCCAGGGCCATCACCGGCACGACAAATTCCGCGACCGTGGCGATGCGCTGGATACCACCAAAAATAATACTGCCCAGCAGCACGACCATCACCAGCCCGGTAGCCCAGGCCGGAACGCTGAAGGAGGACTCCATGGACGTGGCCACCACGTAGGACTGCAACGCGTTGAAGCCGAAACCAAAGGTGATCAGCAGCAGCACCGAGTAGATCACCGCGAGCCAGCGCTGCCTGACACCGTGGCTCAGGTAATAGGCGGGGCCGCCGCGAAAGCGACCATCAGGTTCCCGGCGCTTGAACAACTGGGCCAGCGAACACTCGAAGAAACTGGTGGCCATGCCCATCAGGCCGATCACCCACATCCAGAACACCGCACCGGGCCCGCCGAGGGTAATGGCCACCGCCACCCCGGCGATGTTGCCGCTGCCAACGCGGCCGGCCACGCTCACCACCAGCGCCTGGAACGAGCTGACCTGGCCTTTTTCGTGGTGCAGCCCCTGGCGCAACACGCCAAACATGCGGCCGAAATAGCGGAATTGCACGGCCCGTGAGGCAACGGTGTACAACAGGCCCACCGCCACCAGCACCACGACCAGCACCTGGCCCCACAAAAAGTCGTTTACAGTCGCCAGCATGATCCCTCCCCCAGGGCTCTGCCAGGCGCCGCTGTCAGCCAGCGACGCCCAGGATGAAGATAACGGCCAGTGCCAGCGGCACCACGAAGCGGATCAGGAAGTGCCAGATCGCGTAGCCCACCGCGTTGAGCGAGGTCAGCTCGTCCCGGCTGTAGACCTTCTTGACGCCCCAACCCGCGAACAGCGCAATGAACAGGCCGCCCAGGGGCAACAGGATCTGGTTGGAGAAATAGTCCAGGGTGTCATTGATGTTCTTGCCGCCCAGGCTCAGGCCCTCAAGCACGTTGTAGGACAGGATGCTCAACACACTCAGCACCGCGACCGAGCCGACCACGATCAGCGCGCTCTTGTGCCGGGAGATGCCGAAGTGCCCTTCGACCCAGGAATTCACACTTTCGATCAGGCCCACCATGGAGGTGATACCGGCGACCGCCAGCATGGCGAAGAACAGCACGCTGAAGATGTGACCACCGGGCATCTGGGCGAAGGCGGCGGGCATGGTCTGGAAGATGAGACCGGGGCCACCGGCCGGGTCGAGGCCGTAGTTGAACACCGCCGGGAAGATCACCAGTCCGGCGAGCACGGCGACCAGGGTGTCGGCGATCACAATAATAAAGACGGACTGGGTAATCGAGATGCTGCGGGGCAGGTAGGAGCCGTAGGTCATCATACCGCCCATGGCCACCCCGATGGAGAAGAAGGCCTGACCGATGGCGGCCAGTACCGCTTCGGGACCAATTTTGCTGAAGTCCGGTGCGAACAGGTAGTCCAGTGCGGCGTCAAAGCCACCGGCAAAGTAGTTGTAGCCCGCCAGCCCCACCAGCAGCACGAACATCATCGGCATCATGAAGCTCACCGCGCGCTCGATCCCGTCCTTGACCCCGGCAAAGATGATGAAGCCGGTAATGGCGAGACCGACCAGGGTCCAGAACAGCATGCCGAGGTTGTCACTCAGTACCCCGGCGAATTCGGCATTGGCCGCCACGGCGTCGACACCGGCAAAGCCCGTGGTCACCGCCTTGAACAGGTACCACAGTACCCAACCGACGATACCGGCGTAGACGATCTCGATGGTGTAGGCCGCCAGCAGGCCCATACCGCCCACCCACTTCCACTCCCGGGTGCGGCCACTCTCAACGGCGACGTTTGCCATTGCATTTGGCGGGCTCCCCTGACCCCGGCGGCCGACCATCAATTCAGCCATCAGGATCGGCACCCCGATACCGAAAGCACAGGCCAGGTAGATGATGACAAAGGCGGCGCCACCATTTTCACCCGTCACATAGGGGAATCGCCAGATATTGCCAAGGCCTACTGCGAAGCCCACTGAGGCCATCAAAAATGCAAATCGGGAAGACCAGTGCTCCCCGCCGCCGGCTGCTGCCATAAAAATCTCCGAAAACTTGTTATTGCGGCCTGTGGTTACAGGCGATAGGGCGCAGTCTACAACAAAACCCGGGGGCTATCAGTTCAGTTACCCAGTGGGCGCGTGGCCCGGACCAGCCACTGGCGCTCGGCTTCATCCAGCAGCGGGCCGACCGTGTCGAGAACGTGTTGGTGGTAGCTGTCGAGCCATGCGCGCTCGGAAGCACCCAGCAAATCCGGCTCGACCAGGCGAAGGTCGAAGGGCACCAGGGTGAGGGCCTCGAAGCCGAGAACCGGGATTTCGAAGTCACCCTCCAGTTCCCGCACCACGACCAGGTTCTCGCAGCGAATCCCGAATTCGCCGTCGCGGTAGTAACCCGGTTCATTGGAGACAATCATGCCGGGTTGCAGGGCAACCCCGTTCCAGCCCTTGGAAATCCGCTGGGGCGCCTCGTGCACGCTGAGGAAGGAGCCCACACCGTGGCCGGTTCCGTGGTCGTAGTCGAAGCCCGCCTGCCACAGGAACTGGCGGGCCAGTGCGTCCAGGTGAGTGCCGGTCGTTCCCCGCGGAAAGCGGGCCTGATCCAGTGCGATATGCCCCTTGAGCACCAGCGTAAACAGGCGACGCTGCTCCGTCCCGGGATTGCCAATGGCAATGGTGCGGGTGATGTCCGTGGTGCCGTCAATGTACTGTGCACCGCTGTCCAGCAGGTACATGGAGTCCATGGCCAGCCGTCCGGGTTGCGAGGCATTCAGGTGGTTGTAGTGACACATGGCGGCATTGGCACCGGCGGCGGAGATGGTATCGAAGGACCCGCCGTGAAAGTGTTCACCCGCCGCACGGAAGGTGTAAAGCTGATCCGCCAATTCCGCCTCGTCGTGCAGGTACCCCGCCTCCACCTCGGCATCGAGCCATGCCAGAAAGCGAATTTCAGCCACCGCATCGCGCAGGTGGGCACGCCGTGCACCGGCGATCTCGCGCTCGTTCTTGCAGGCCTTGGGCAACAGGACCGGGTCGGTGCCCGCGACCAGTCGCGCGCCGGCAGCCTCCAGGGTCAACAGGGTCCAGGCATTGGCCTGGGCCGGGTCGGCCAGTATCCGGCGGCCCTTCCAGGCGGCGGCGTGGACGGCGAACTCGTGCTCTGCCGCCACGCTCACCCCCTCGCCGGCGTGTCGGGCAAATCCTTCGGGAAGACGACGCGGGTCCACGAACAGCGTGAGGGTGCCGTCCGCTCCGAGCAGGGCGAAGGACTGCAACACCGGCAGCAGGGGCACATCGGTACCGCGGATATTGAGCAACCAGCTCACCGCGTCCGGCGCAAACACCAGCGCAGCGTCCACTTCACTCTGCCGCAATAACCCGGCAATGCGCTGGCGCTTGTCGACACTGGACTCGCCACTGTATTGCTCTGGCAGGAGCAGTGCCTCGCGGACGACCGGGTCCGGGCGCCCCTCCCAGCAGGCATCGACCAGGTTGTCGGTGTCGGCCACCAGTTCCAGCCCGGCCCGGTCCAGCCGGTCCCGGGCTTCGCGATACCACTGCAGGGTGTGGAGCCGGGGATCACACCCCACCCGACTCCCGGCGGGCAGACGTTCCACCAGCCAATCCAGGTGGGGGTCATTCACCAGGTGCAAAAACTCGAAGCAGGCCGCGTCGACCTGCTGCGCTACCTGTACGGTGTAGCGCCCGTCGACAAAAATGGCCGCCGCCTCTGCCAGCACCGCCACCACCCCGGCGGACCCGGCGAATCCGGACACCCAACGCAGGCGCTCATTGTGGGCGGGAATATACTCACCAAGGTATTCGTCGGCGCGGGGGATCAACAGCGCATCCAGCCCTCGCTCGCGCATCAGGGCGCGCAGGGCGTCCAATCGGGCCTTTGTATCGGCGGCCTTTGTGTCGGCGGCCCTGGTATCAGCGGCCTTGGTGTCAGCGGCATCCATGTCGATGGTGTCAGCCTTCCATCAGGTCGAATTCGGATTTGCTGATGCCGCAGTCGGGGCACTCCCAGTCCTCGGGAATGTCCTCCCAGCGGGTGCCAGCGGGGATTCCGTCATCCGGCAGGCCTTCGGCCTCGTCGTAGATAAAACCGCAGATCACGCACTCGTACTTGCGATAGGGGGCGTCTGACATGCTCTTGGCTCCTGTACCTGGTGTTAGGGGATTGTCGTGGCAGGACCGTTTACAGGGTCCCGGAAAGTTGCAGGTGGTAACCCTCGCCATCGGGGGTGGCCATCAGCGAAAGCCCCCGCTGCAGGGCCGGGTCCAGTGCACCCTGCTGCGCCCGGATGCGCACATCGACGCTGTAGTCCTGGCCAGCCAGGCTGGCATTACCGACCGCCTGTACCGGCCCGGCAAGGGTGATCACCTGTCCCTCCAGCGGCGAGCTGTCATCCTCCTGGCGAAAATCCAGGGCGTAGGAGCCCAGTGCGATACGTCCCTGTGGGGCCGTCCAGGCGCCATTCTCCCATACGAGGCGGCCAGCGGCCTCCACCGGGCGACCGTTGCGCACGCGCAGGTGCTCTGCCTGCAGGGAAAACAGGCCGTCCACCGCCAATGGCGCCAGCGCTCGCAGCAGTGCGGCATCGGCGCGGGCGGAAATGCCGTCGAGGGTGACATCGTTCAGGCCGCGTACCTTCACCAGGCCGGAAGCGTGTTGTTCACCCCACTGGCTGGCAAAGTCGAGGGCCGGGGCAAAAGTCAGCAGTGACAGGGGTTTGAGCTGCCACTCGACCCGGCCCAGTTGCAGGGGGCCCGCGGGCGTCTGCACCAGACACCGACTGGCACTGCCGTGCCAGAGCGTGCCGCTCACACCCTGCAGTTGCAGCTGTTCCCCCGGGAGCAGGGCCGGCAACAGCCGGGCCGGCGCGTTTGCCACCACGAATACCAGAAACAACAGCAGCAGGACTGCCGGTGGCAGAAGACGCCTCACCGGACTACTCGCTCTGGCCCAGACGCACTGTGGCATCGACCCGCCCGGCGCTGCCGGACTGGGTCATGGAAACCTCGCGCACCAGCAGTGACTGGCCGTACTCCACCTCATACAGCCAGCCGGCCAGGGCGCCGAATTCCACGCCCTCCAGCCTCACCTGAATCTCACCGCGGCTATTGGGTTGTAGACGGCTCACTGCGAGCCCCGCCGCGGCCGTAGTCTGGTTGACCACGGTGGTCAGATTGCGGCGGCGGGTTGCACCCCCTTCACTCTCGCGCAGGGCGAGAATCTCCGACACCATGCCGTCTACCCGCTGCAGGGAAACGGCGGTGGCAGCGTTGCGGGCCAGCATGTCTTCACGCTGCACGTCGAGGGGCCTCCACAGCAGCATGTAGGCCAGGTAGAGCAGCAGGGCCAACGCCAGGGCCAGCAGGCTGATCTGCTCGCGCATGTTGAAACGGTCAAACCACTGGCTCATCCCCGGCCCTCCACACGAATTCGCGCCCGCACGCCGTCACCCTGGGCATTGCTGCTTTCCATGGTGGCGTTCAGGCCGCTGGCGTTGATGCCGGCGCGAATACGCTCCACGCTCTCGTAATCGCTGGCCACTATATTCATGCGCATTTCGCCGCCGCGGTCGGTGTAGTTGAGGCTGGCGAGCCGGGTGCCGGGCTCCCCGGCAAGGACCTTGCCCACCCGGTCCAGCAGGGGCACAAAGCCACTGCCGCCACCGGTACCGCGCATTGCATCCAGCTGGCGCTGCAATTGTTTCTCCGGATCCACCACCGCGCCCTGGGGATAGGCCTGGCGATAGCTGGCTTCCCGGGCTGCGCGCAGGCGCAGGTTTTCATCGGCCAGGGAACGGTACTCGAGCCAGGTGGCGAGCAACTGCAGGCAGAATACGGCCGCCAGCACCGAGGCCACCAGGCGCCACTCACGCCACCAGCGCTGCAGCGGCAGGCGGGCTGCATAGGGGCCCTGGTTCAGGTTGAGTGGCGGCAGGCTATCCACCAGCAGCAACGCACTGCACAGGTTGCCGCGACGCCACTGCACCTTTTCCCGCAGGGCCTGGGGCAGGAGTTCGCAATCGGCCGCCTGATCGCTGCCATAGATCACGACACTGTCCGGGCTGCCCTCACGCAGGGCCGCTTCGAGCAGCAGCGGCAGCAGCTCCCGCTCGCAACCGAAACCGGCACAGGCACCGCTGCGCACGATGGCGCGCTCACCTTCCAGCAGCAGACACCACTCCCCCGCCTGCCACGGCAACAGCAGGGTTTCCGGTACCCAGTGGGTAATGCCGTCCAGTGCGGCGAGCTGCTCCTGCCACGCCAGCATGCACTCGTGCTGGCAGATCGCCACACCGTAGTGCAGCCGCTCCAGGGGCGCCATCGCAAAGTGGAGGCCATCGATATCCTCGGCCACCTGCTCTTCCAGGGTGAAGGGCAGGGACTGGGCCAGGTGTTTCTTCTCTTCGGCGGCGACGTCCAGCGTCAACAGGCGAATGGCCGCCGCGGGTGCCGCAAAACAGAGTGACCAGCGGTTGCCAGCCACACTGTCGCGCAGGGACTTGAAGGCCTCCGCGCTATCCAGCGGCAGAGGCTGTTCCCCCGCTCCCGGCGGGTAACACAGCAGTTGCTCGTCGAGCAGCCGGATTACAGCGATGTTATGCAAGGAAGAATCTCCAGGTCTCGGGTGTCAGATCGGCGCGCATCATGGCAATGGGCATCGTAATCGTTGAGTCGACTTCACAGCACAGGGCCCGCCAGCTACAGCTCGCCCGCGGAGCGCGCCCGCGACTCCACCCGCCGCTGGTTGCGGTGCAGGACACTGTACAAGTGCCTGCTGCGGTCGGCAACTTCCACCACCGCACTGAGCAGGTACCAGCTGGAGGTCTCCCCCAACAGGGCGGTCAGCCCCTCTGTTTCTCGCTCCGCGTATACAGGCTGGCTTAGAAACGTAGCAACATCGGCGAAGCCAACCTCCTCCCTCAGCTGGGCCATCGCCAGCGCCTCGTCAGGTGAGAGGGGCATGAGATCATCGTCGGCGTTGAGGGTCTGCAACAGACGGGGCGGGGCGGTGTGGATATTGAGCTGACTGCCCCCCTCCCGTGGCCAGACCGTCACCCAGGGGGTGAGCGCCTGGTACAGCGCCGGTGTCATGTTCGCCACGGCACGCAGTTCAGACACGCTGGAGAGCGCGCGGTTACCCGCGCGGTAGGCGGGCTCTTCGCCGAAATAGTAGTCGTCCTCCGCGCCAAAGGCGCGCGGCGTGGTATCGGTGTCCATCCAGTCCAGTAGTGCCTCAGTGAGGGTGATCGCCTGCTGTTGGCTGAGTCTCGGTTCCTCGAATGTCTGCAACAGGCGGATAAACTGGGCCTGGGCCGGAGTAAAGCGCTGGCTTGCAGAACCTTCGCCTTCCTCCCCTTCTCCTTCACCGGTGCTGGCCTGTCCGGGCAGGTTGTTGAGGTTGAAGCGTCCCTGCAGATCCTCCAGAAAAAGAAACTTGCCGCCTTCCCGGGGGTCCGGGCGCACACCCCGCATCAGGCCGCTGCCGTCCTCCAGGGGGAAGGGCGGCTGCCCCAGGGCCCAGATTTCGGTGAGGTCGTCGCGCTTGCTGTCCTCGGTCTGGTCGGTGTCGAAATCCAGCACCAGTGCCAGGGACGCGAGATCCTCCGCACCGCGCAGGTAGGCATAGCCCTGCTCCGCCAGGAAGCTGTTGGACCCGCGCTGGTAGAACAGCTCGAAGTCGGCTTTCATGGCGACGATCAAGGCGGCGCAAATGGCAAACACCAGCAGGGCGATGACCAGCGCGGCGCCCCGTTGCCGGCCGCCACCGGCGCGGCCGGATGGCAGGTCAGTAAGGTGGCAGGACATAGAGCCGTCTCACCTCCCCCCAGTCTTCCAGTTCCAGCTGGACTTCCACCGCAATGGGCGGCGCCAGATCGACGCCGGGATCACTCAGGTTGGCCACCCAGTTTTCCGGCCAGGCGCGGGTGTCGATGTCGGTACCCCGTGCGGACGGATTGACGGCGCCGATATCGCTGAGAAACAGCAACCGCATGTCCACCACGTCATCCAGCAGGCGCACCCGCAGGGGTTCGGTCTCCGCGGCCCGGTCCAGCACCGGGTACGACTCCCGCCACAGGGCCTCGTCCTCGATCACGTAATTGACCCGTTCCAGGGAGCTGCGAGGATGACCCTGGGGGTTGTACCAGCCGGCGCGGGTCAGGCTGAGCAGGAAACGCGCCGCGGGTCCGCCCTGCAGCGCGGGCTCCACATCGCCGAATTCATCGCGCACCGGGCGGTCCGCAAACTGCCGCAGGTCCCGCGACAGGAAGTTGAGGGCGCGATTGATCTCCCAGGTGCGCTCGGCTTCGGCCCGGGTGCGCTCCACCCCGGTCATTACCGTACTCAGGCCGGTGTAGGCGGCAGCGGCAATAAAAGCCGAAATAGCCAGCGCGATCAGCACCTCGACCAGGGTAAAACCGGCGGCCCGTCTACTCGCCGGCATCGGTAGACTCCGTGTTCTCGATTTCCGAAGACATGAAAGCGTTCAGGGTATATAGCGCTGGCCCGCTGGTATTGTCCTCACCCGCACGCACCTCGATCTCTACCCGCTGAAAGGACTGCACAGGTGTGGTGCTGCTGCGAATGAGCCACGACCAGTCGCGCCCTGCAAGCTCGGAGTTACCGCTGTCCTCGCCCTGCAGCAGGCTGCCCCGGGCCTGGCTCAGTAACCGCAGTTCAGCGAGCTTGTTCGCCGCTACCAACTGCGCCTGTGACTTGTCACGCAGATGTTCGGTGCCGTCTACCTGCTGGTAAAGCGTCATGATCAGCGCCGGTAGCGCCAGGGCGACCACCGCCAGCGCCACCATCACTTCCACCAGGGTGAAGCCTGCAACACGCCTAGAAGTCGTCATCGGCCTCTTCTCCGCGCTCGCCCCGCACCAGCAGGTCGCCCCGGCCCAGCAGATCCCATTCCAGGCGCCACAGCAGGGCGTCGTCGCTGCGCCGACGCACGTCGATTTCTCCCGGAGTGACTTCGCCACTGGCGTAGAAAACCACTTGCGGCGCGGCGTTCAGGGAGTCCACCGGGGTTTGCAGCTCGCCATCCACCTGGCCTTCCATGCGCAGGGCCAGTACCACCTCCGGACTGAAATCGCGGTCGTTGAACACGTCCGCCCCGCTGGTGGGTGGGCGCCAGCCCTCGGGGCGCCGCTCGCGCCAGCCGTAGCGATAGACGATGTCGCCGTCCACATCCACCCGCTGCAACAGCAGGCCGAAATCGCGGCCCGTCATCTGCGCCTCATCGGTAGCGAATTCATTGGTATCGAGCAGGGTTTGCAGGCTGGATTCCAGTTCCAGGCCGCCGCTCCCCGAGCCCACATTGAGGGTGGCCAGGGAGGTGACCAGTACGATGACAAACAGGGCGACCAGCAGCTCCAGCAGGCTGAAGCCCCGCTGGCGGGGGCGGCACATGATTTATTCCTCGCTTATTCCTCGGACTTCCAGTTGCCGATGTCGGCGTTCTGCCCCTCACCGCCGGACAGGCCGTCGGCGCCCAGGGAGTAGAGGTCCACTTCGCCGTGTTCACCCGGGCTCAGGTACAGGTAGGGACGCCCCCAGGGATCCTGCGGCACTTCCGCCAGGTAGCCACCCTCCTTGAAGTTGCGCGGCTCGGGGGACAGCGTGCTGGGAGACACCAGCGCCGCCAGGCCCTGCTCGGTGGTGGGGTAGACGTAGTTATCCAGGCGGTAAATCTTGAGCGCGGTTTCAATGGACTTGAAATCGGCGTAGACCTTCTGCACCCGGGCCTCGTCGGCGCGATTGAGCACGGTGGGCGCCACCACGCTGATCAGCAGTCCCATGATCACCAGGACCACGAGAATCTCCACCAGGGAGAAACCGCGCTGGCGGGCTGTGTTCATTCGATGCTTCATAAGACTATCTCACCATTGTATTCAGATCGAAAATGGGCAACAGGATGGCCAGCACGATGGTCAGCACCATCACCCCCATGAACACCACCAACAGGGGTTCCAGCAGGCTCATCAGGGTGCCCAGGGTCATTTCCAGCTCGCGCTCCTGGTTGGTAGCGGAGCGCTCGAGCATGGTTTCCAGTTCACCGCTGGTTTCACCGGATGCCACCATGTGCACCATCATCGGCGGAAAGCGGCCGTTTTCGCGCAGGGCGCGGTTGAGGCTGCTGCCCTCCTGCACCCGCTCCGCCACGGCGGCGCTGTCTTCCCGCAACACGAGGTTGGTCAGGACCTGCCCGGCGATGCGCAAGGATTCCAGCAGGGGCACGCCGCTGGCCATGAGAATGCTCAGGGTCGAGGCGAACCGCGCGGTATCCATGGCGATCACCAGCCGCGAAATTCCCGGCAGTTTCAGCAGAGTCCGGTGCCAGCGCTTGCGCCGGCCCGGGTTGCGCAGCAGGCGGCGGACACCCACCACCAGCACCACCAGGCCCAGTAACAGATAGAGTGCGTAATCGCGGAAAAAATCCGAGGTGGCGATCAACACCCTGGTGAGCATTGGCAGCTCGCGTTTGGAGTGGGCAAAGATGCCCACCAGCTCCGGCACCACGAACACCATCAGCGCCACCACCACGGTAATGGCCACCCCGATCAGGATAAAGGGGTAGATCATCGCCATTTTCAGTTTCTGGGCGGTGTACTGGCGCTGTTCATTGTAGTCCGCCAGCTGTTCCAGCACCGGCCCCAGGTAGCCCGCGTGCTCGCCGGCGTTGACCATGGCCCGGTACATGTCGTTGAACACCGAGGGAAACTCGCCCATGGCGTAGGCCAGGGTATGGCCCTCGGCCACCCGGGAGCGCACCTGCAACAACAGGGCCTTGGTCCTCGCCTTGCGGCTCTGTTCGGCGGCGGCCTGCAAGCATTCGTCCAGCGGCAGGTTGGACTGCACCAGAGTGGCCAGCTGGCGGGTCAGCAGGGCCAGTTCGGAGACGCTGATACGGGGCTGGAACAGCGACAGGCGCATGCGCGGGGCGTTGGCCGCCTGGCGGTTGGCCACGGCCACTTCCACCGGGCGCAGTTTTTGGCTGCGCAGCTGGCTGCGGACCTGGCGCTCGGAGTCGCCCTCGACCACGCCCTTGACCAGCTTGCCGCCGGTATTCAGCGCCTTGTAGCGATATGCGGTCATCGCAGGCTCAGCTTACCGCGGTAACCCGCAGTACTTCCTCGAGGCTGGTTTCGCCCGCGAGTATACGGCGCCGGCCATCCTCCTGAATGCCGGGGTAGTGCTTGCGCGCCTCGGCCAGCATGACTTGCTCGCCGGCGCCCTCGTGAATCATGGTGCGCAGGGTATCGTCCACCTCGATCAGCTCGTAAATGCCGGTCCGGCCACGGTAACCACTGTAGTTACAGCGCTCGCAGCCTGTGGCACGGCACAGCTGCTGGCCGTCGGCGGCCTGTGCATCCAGGCCCAGCATGGTACGCTCGGTTTCAGTGGGCGTGTAGGACTCCTTGCAGTCGACACACAACAGGCGCACCAGGCGCTGGGCCATCACCCCGATCAGGCTGGAGGAGAGCAGGAAGGGTTCGATGCCCATGTCCTGCAGCCGGGTCACCGCACCGATAGCCGTGTTGGTGTGCAGGGTGGAGAGCACCAGGTGGCCGGTCAGGGAGGCCTGCACCGCAATTTCCGCTGTTTCCAGGTCGCGGATTTCCCCCACCATGACCACGTCGGGGTCCTGGCGCAGGATGGCCCGCAGGCCACGGGCGAAGGTCATGTCCACCTTCTGGTTGACCTGGGTCTGGCCCACCCCCGGCAACATGTACTCGATCGGGTCCTCGATGGTGAGGATGTTGCGCGAGGTCTGGTTGATATGGGAGAGCCCCGCGTACAGGGTGGTGGTCTTGCCCGAGCCAGTGGGGCCGGTCACCAGGATAATGCCGTGGGGGCTGTGCAGGGCGCGCTGGTAGGCGTCGAACACCTGCGGGTTCATGTTGAGCTGTTCCAGCTGCAACTGCCCCGCCTGCTTGTCCAGCAGGCGCAGTACCACCCGCTCGCCGTGGGCGGAGGGAATGGTGGACATGCGGATATCCACCGCGTGTCCGGCAATACGCACCGAGATCCGCCCGTCCTGGGGCACGCGCTTCTCGGCAATATCCAGCTTGGCCATCACCTTGAGGCGCGAAACCAACAGGGGCGCCAGCATGCGCTTGGGGGACAGCACCTCGGCCAGCACGCCATCGATCCGGTAGCGGATACTGAGGCGGTCCTCGAAGGTCTCGATATGAATATCCGAGGCCTGCTCGCGCACCGCCTGGGACAGGATGGCGTTGATCAGGCGGATGATGGGCGCGTCGTCCTCGGCGTCCATCAGGTCTCCCGCCTCGGGGATTTCGTCCGCCAGCCGGCTCAGGTCGACATCGGCGGAGAGATCCTCCGCCATCTGTACGGCCTCGTTGTTGCCGCGCTGGTAGGCCAGAGTCAGGCGGCGCTGGAACTCCTGCTCGGAGACCACTTCCCTCTGGTAAGACTCACCCAGGAAGCGTCGCAACTCCACCAGTACCGGCAGGTCCGGTTCCGCCTGGCAGTAGAGCACCGGCGGTGTCGCCTCCCGGTCGAGGAGGACACCGTGCAACTTGGCAAAGCTGAAGGGCAGCCCCTTGCCCGCGGCGGTTTCCGGCGCGGGGGCATCTTCCAGGCTGGCGACAGTACTGCCCTCAACCGGGTCCAGCACTGACGGGCTAGTTCCCTCCGCGGCCATTACTCAGCTCCTTCCTCGCTGGTAGCGGCCGATTCATCGCGGATTTCCTCGAGCTGCCTGATCTGTTCTTCCCACTCGGGCAGTACCGGAATATTGCCGTCATCCAGGAACATCAGACCCTGCTCCCGGCGCCTTTGCTGCTGGGCCCGGATGTAGCGGTATTTCTCGGCGCTGGCGCCGTCGAGGTCCTTGTCGTCCCGAATGATGGTGGGGCGGATGAATATCAGCAGGTTGGTCTTGACCACCTGCACCGCATCGGAGCGAAACAGCCGGCCCAGCACGGGAATATCGCCCAGCAGCGGCACTTTTTGCTGGCCGTCCTGCACGTCGTCCTTGATCAGGCCACCGAGGACAACGACCCGGTTGTTGGCGGCCAACACCTTGGTTTGCAGCTTGCGCTCATTGGTGATGATGTCAGAAGCAGACAGGTCAGCCCCGGCGTTGGTGAGACTGGACACCTCCTGGGCAATATCCAGGACCACCGAATCCCCCTCGTTGATATGGGGCGTCACCGTCAGGGTGATACCCACGTTTTCGCGCTCGATGGTCTGGAAGGGGTTTGACACCCCGTCACCGGAGCCGGTGTTGGTGTAGTTGCCTGTCACAAACGGGACGTTCTGCCCCACCGTGATAAAAGCCTCCTGGTTATCGAGGGTCAGCAGGCTCGGCGTGGAAAGAATGTTGGCGTTACTCTTTTCCTTGAGCGCATTGAGAATCACCGTCATCGACAGGTCGTCGCCGATAGTGCCCCAGCCCAGGGTCACCCCGTCGGTGCCCGCCAACGCGCCCGCCAGGCCACCCACGTCAAAGTCGCCAGTCGTGATGCCCGCGCCGTCATCACCGTCAGACGGGGGCAGTACCGCCCCGCCGATGTTGCTCAGGGTCCCATCGCCAGCGGTGACATTGCTGCCAAAGGTGCCGCTGTCGTTGGCGAACAGCCACTGCAACCCCAGGTCCTGGGAGTCCGTCACGTTCATCTCCACGATGATCGCTTCCACCAGCACCTGGGCGCGACGGATATCCAGGCGACGAATGACCGATTCGATGGCCGCCATCTCGTCGGCGTCGGCGGTAATGATCAGGGAGTTGGTGCCGATGTCCGCCTCAATGGTCGAGGTATTGCTGCTGGTGCGCCGGGGCTGCTTCTCGTCGGGGTCGAGCTGGCTGATGTTCTGCATCACCCGGGTCAGGACCTCGGCAATTTCATCGGCCTTGGCGTACTCCAGGTAAATCACCTTGACGTTGCCGCTCTGCTCCAGCGGGGTATCCAGGTGACTGATGAGCTTGCGGATGCGGGCCCGCTCCAGTTCGTCGGCACTGATCAGCACGCTGTTGGTACGCTTGTCCGCCACCAGCAACACCTCGGGCTCGGTGCCGCCACTGGCCTGGGCCTCGGACTCATTGAGCTGGTTGAGCATGCGCACGACATCCTCGGCCACCGCATACTTCAGCTTGATCAGGTCGGTTTCCTGCACGGCGGAGCGGTCCATGCGCTTGATGATGTCGCTGATGCGGTCGATATTGGAGGCAATGTCGGAAATGATGATGGCGTTGCTGGGGGCGTAGGCTGCCATATGGGCCTGCTGGGGAACCAGCGGACGCAGGACGGGGATCAGTTTGGCCGCGGAGATGTTCTCCAGCTTCATGACCTGGGTCACGTACTCGTCGTTACCCTGGCCAGCCTGGATGTCACGGACACTGACCGGGGCGGAGCGGGCGTCCTTGCTCTGGATCACCCGCACCACACCACCGGAGCGCACCGCGGTATAGCCGTGGACCTCCAGGATGGAGAGGAACAGGTCGTAGAGTTCGTCGCGGGACACCGGCTTGGAGGAGACGACCTTGACCTTGCCCTTCACCGCGGGGTCCACCACGATGGTTGTGCCAGTCGCCTCCGCCACGAACTTGATCAGCTCCTGGATATCGGTCTCTTTCAGGTTGACCGTAAATTCCTGGGCGGTGGCCGGCAGCGCCGAGACTCCCGCGAGGGAGATAATCAGGGCGGCGCCAAGTGGCCTGAGCAAACGCTGTAGCAAGACGTAGATCCTCGTCAAAGTGTGGCTGACTCTATTACCGTTCCCCCCCAGCGGCACCCAGGTCGACGGTAATCGACACGGGTGCGCCTTCGCGCTGGAGATCGAACACGGCCTCGCGCGCGGTGCGCATGGCCTGATAGAGCTGCATGGTATTGGCCGGGTTGTCCAGGGCGATGCCGTTCACGGCGGTCACCAGGTCGCCGGGCTTGAAACCCAGCTGGCCGAACTGGGCGCTGTCCTTGCCCGGCATAATGCGGTACCCCTGCAGCTGCCCGCCCTCGCGCACCGCACTGATGCGCACCAGGCTGGCCAGGGACTCGGGGTTGTCGTAGAGCTGGTCGCGGTAACCCGCGGCCAGTTCGCCGGCCTCGGCATCTGCGGTAATGGCCCTCGACTCGGCCGCTGCAGCACCGGGCTGACGGGCTGTGCGGGGCAGATTCTGCAACTGGCGGTCCAGTTCGCTGTCATCGAACAGGGGCAGCAGTTCGTAGGTCCCGTTGTTGTCGAGCACCACCTTGTCCGGTAGCACCTTGGCCAGGCGCACATTGCCGGACACCGGCAATTCGTCATCCACCGCGTACACCGCCTGCTGGTTGCGGTATTCGATGATCGCGTGGCCGAGGCCGTCCTCGGTAGAGGCCACCACCCCGCGCAGGGTCAGGTCCAGCCGGGTCTCCCGGGCGCCCTCTTCAATACCTTCACGCTCGGAAGCCGAACTGGCGGTCGCCTCTGCCAGCTCCACCTCGACGGCTTCCTCTCCCGGCTCGCCAAACAGGGGCCGGGCCACCAGGGCCTCGCGGTCTACGCTCACCGCCTGGGTCGCCTGCTGGCTGCGACTGACCGGGTTGATGACCACTGCTGGCGCCGGGTCGGCCTCCGGCGAGGGCCACAGGGCCCAGAACAGCTGCGCCAGGGCCGCCGCCGCCCACACCAGCGCCAGTAGCAGCAGGCCTGTGCGCAGCCGTTTCAGATTGCGGGGCTGGGCCAGGGTCTGGCCAAACTGCTGTAAATTCGCGGCGGCGCGCTCAGCTACATCACTTTTATTGTCGAGCCATTGAGCTGGCAAAGCGCACTCCCATCCGTTGCCCCGCCGATTGCGTACACCGGGGCTTTCAAGGCCCCGATTATAGGGTGGACGATTAAAAGATAAAACTGTGACAGATTTGTGAAAACAGCAAAAAACGCCGGGATCAGGCGGCATACATGACGCTAACGTGTCACGTTTTCGCCGTCGTAAAGAGGGGAAAGGGGCGGGAAAGGCGCCGGACCGAAGGGCCGGTCCGGCGCCGGAGCGGCGCGATCAGAGGGCCTGGTAATAGTCCATCAGGATCTTTGCCACTTCCGGACGGGAGAACTCGGGGGGCGGCGCAATGCCGTTGCCGAGCATTTCCCGCACCTTGGTGCCGGACAGCAGGACGAAATCCTCTTTGCTGTGATCCGGGGCGTCGCGCATCATCACCACCTTGTCCAGCTTCTTGCTGTAGGCGGTGTGGTCGGCCCGGTAGATTTCCAGTTCCAGGGCGCCCTCGGGCACTTCCTCGTCGAAGATGGTCTGGGCGTCGAAACCGCCGTAGTAATCCCCTACCCCGGCGTGGTCACGACCCACGATCAGGTGGGTACAGCCACAGTTCTGGCGGAACACCGCGTGCAGGACTGCCTCGCGGGGGCCGGCATAGAGCATATCGAAACCGTACCCGGTGATCATCACGGTGTTTTCCGGGAAGTACACGTCGACCATCTTGCGGATGGCGGCGTCGCGCACGTCGGCGGGGATATCACCCGGCTTCAGCTTGCCCAGCAGCATGTGGATGAGGATGCCGTCGGCGCCCAGGTCATCCATGGCCATGCGGCACAGTTCCTCGTGGGCGCGGTGCATGGGGTTGCGGGTCTGGAAGGCGACGACCTTCTCCCAGCCGCGCTCGGCGATTTCCGCGCGGATCTGGAAGGCGGTGCGGAAAGTTTCCGGGAACTCGCCTTCGAAATAGGAGAAGTTGAGCACCTGGATGGGGCCACTCAACAGGGTGCGCCCCAGGCTCTTGAAGGTCGCCACACCGGGATGCTCGGGGTCCAGGGTGCGGAAGATCTTCTCCGCCATGAAGTCGATCTGCTCGTCGGACACGGTCTCGACCGCCTCGACGTCCATCACCGCCAGTACCGGGTTGCCCTCGACGTTGGGGTCGCGCAGGGCGATACGGCTGCCGGCTGCAATGCCGGACTCAGCGGTCAGGTTGACGATGGGCACTGGCCAGAACAGACCGTCGACGGTGGCCAGCTTCTCGGCCACGCTCAGGGAATCGGCCAGGTTCATATAGCCGGTCAGCGGGTTGAAGTAGCCGGCACCCAGCATCACCGCGTTGGCCGCGGCGGCGGAGTTCAGCAGCAGGGAAGGCAGGCCTTCGGCCTCGGCGGCCAGGGCGGCGCGGGCAGCGTCATCCTGCACGTAGAGGGGGTTCAGTTGTTCGGAACCGTGGGGCTTGATCATGGTGGTCTCCGTCAGTTGTCTATTCAGGCCTTGATGACATCGCGCTCGCGCAGGGCGGCGAGAATGGCATCCACTTCCTCGTCCAGGCTCTGCTGGTCGGAGTGCAGGTGAATCTCCGGGGTGGCAGGCGCTTCGTAGGGATCATCGATACCGGTAAAGTTCTTGATCTCACCGGCGCGGGCCTTCTTGTACAGGCCCTTGGGGTCGCGGGATTCCGCAGCCTCCAGGGAGCAGTCGACAAACACTTCGATGAAGTCCATGCCGGCTTCCTCGTGCAGCTTGCGCACCTGGTCGCGGTCGGCGGCGTAGGGGCTGATGAAGCTGGACAGGGCGATGACACCGGCGTCCACGAACAGCTTGGCCACCTCGCCGATACGGCGGATGTTCTCGGTGCGGTCTTCCGCCGAGAAGCCCAGGTTCTTGTTGATACCCATGCGCACGTTGTCGCCATCCAGGCGATAGGCCAGGATGCCCATTTCGCTCAGGCGGCCTTCCAGTTCCACCGCCACGGTGCTCTTGCCGCTGCCGGACAGGCCGGTGAACCACAGGGTCGCACCCTTGTGGCCCAGCAGTTTGGCCCGGTGCTCACGGGTAATATCGCCTTCGTGCCAGTGCACGTTTGTCGCTTTCTGTTCTGCCATAACTCCAGTTCTCTACTGTTCAAAGTCGGATAGGTATTGTTACTGCCAGCGCGCACACTGTGCGCCGGCCGGGCCTCTGTCGGACCCTTGAGGTCAGGGGGCTAACGCTCGATAAACGCCGCCCGGTATTCCTTGTACTGCTCCTTGAGGCCCGCCTCCGACAACCCGAACTGCTCCAGGGTGTACTCGTGGGGCGGGCGCAATTCCCGGCGATTGAAGTCCTGCCACTTGGCCATTTCCTCGCGCGCCTCGGGGGTCAGGTCCATACCGAGGAAGGCATAGACCTTTTCGATCTCCACCAGGGGCTGGCTGACGGTGTCCTTGAACCACAGGTCGAGGAAGGCATCACTGCCCAGTTGCTCGCGCACGGCCATGGTATGGCGCATGCCATTGGCGAACTTGCGTGCCCACTGCTCACCCACCCGCTTCGGGTCGGCGCTGTCGGAGTAAATGACCCACACACCGTAGATCAGACTCGCCAGGGAGGGCACTGTGTCCACCGGATCGCGGTGGGATTGTACCACCTTGGCGTCGGGAAATATCTTGAACACCAGATCCATGTAGTGCAGGTGGTGGGGCGCTTTCAAGGCCCAGCGCTGGCCCTGCTGGCCGCTGCGCTTCTTCTGCCACTGCAGGAACTGCAGCAGCAGCTTGAGATATTCGTAGCCCGGCGTGTGGTCCTGGGCCTCGATCCACTCGTCGTAACTTGGCAGCCAGGCAAAGGACTGGATATTGAAGCTGTAGAAGGACTGCTCCAGCAGCATGATGTCCTCGTCCGGGCCCAGGGCGTCCATGGGGTGGATGGACATCAGCTCCGGGTTGGCGTCGACCATGGCCTTCATCTCCGCCTTGGCATCGCGGATGCGGCGGTCGCCTTCGGCGGTAAAGTCCCAGTCCAGGTCCGGGCAGGGAAATCGGGTCTCGAACCACAGGGGCGCATACATGCGCCGGTCGGCGGCGATGGTCCGGTGCAGCATGGTGGTGCCGGTACGCGGCAGGCCGACGATCACCAGCGGCGCCTCGATCACTTCGTCGCGGATTTCCGGGTAGCGCTTGAGCCAGGCCTGGACTCGCAGCCGGGTGGCCAGGATATCCACGACCCGCTGGAACATGGCGCCGCGGCCAAAGGCGTTCAGGTCGGCCTCGTGCTCCAGCGACCACAGCAGGCGGCGCAGGGGCTCGACATGGCTGTCGTCGCCGAAATCCTCCAGCCCGTCAACGGCTTTGGCGGCGGCAATAGCCACGTCCGGATCAAAAACAATTGTGTCAGTCATACAGCGTTGGGTTCCTCGGTCTTATTGTTCTGTGGTTACCGGGCTAACAAATCCGCCCGCAGCTCCGCCAGCGGTACCACGCGGGTCTGCACGGGCGGCTTGTCCTGTGCTTCCACATAGCGCAGCAGCATGGAACCATTGCCATGCCCCGCGGTGTCCAGCCAGTTGGGGTAATCCGCCCCGGGATTCCCACCGGCAATCACTATCCGCACGCTGCCATCGGCTTCGGCCACGGCGTTGTGCTTGTTCACGCATACCCGGTGATAGCGGTAATCGAGAGATTCCATCCAGTAGTTGGATAACTGCAGGTTCCAGGTGCGACACTGCTGCGGCGGGGTAAACTCGACGACCAGGGCTTCATCCGGGCCCAGTCGCCAGTAACTGTTGTGGTAGTAGATGGACGGGTCCCCCCCGGCCCGCAGGCACATGGCCTGGTCGTTCGGGGGCAGCTGGTTGATATGCTCCGAGAACACCTGCATCCACTGATGGAACAGGCCCGCGGTACCGGAAACAAAGGGCACCACCGCCTGTAACTGGGCGGCAAATTCCGCCGGGCGCAGTTGTGCGTCCCGCGCAGGGTTGAGGCATTCGATGGACAGTTCCGCCCGGCGCTCGCTGGCGCGGTCCTTGAAGGTCTGGCGCACCAGCAGGTTGTCGGTGGCCTCGGTCATGGGCAGCCAGTTACCGGGGTACTCGGTCGCCGAGACCATCAGTTCGAAGTCACCGTTGGCGTCCACGTCCAGTTCATCGATTTCGACATGGCCGGTCGGCGCCATGTCGCCCTGCCCGGCGAAGGAGCCGGCCTTGGTCTCGATGCTGAGGTAGTCGACGCTGCCGCGATTGCCGCGAATGCGATATTCATGGCGGCCATCCACGGCGCAGTTCTGGTAGAAGTTGTCCGGGTTGTCGTTGCCGATTTTGGCGGTTTCGTGGGACAGGGAGTAGAACTGGGGGTGCTGGGGGTCGTCGAATTCGATCTGCTTCTCGAGGCCGAGACGCAACAGACGGGTCAGGTAGCGGTAACCCTCGGCCCGGGTCAGGGCGTCACGGGGCACGCCCTCGGCCAGTATCTGCTGGCCGGCGCTTTTCAGTTCATCGCAGAATATGTTCCAGAGTTCGCCGCTGAGTAATTGTTGTTCGAGGGTTGTCTCGGCCATTGATGTTGCTCTTGTCGCCAGCTACCAGTAGGGGATGAGCAGTCTCGCAAAGCGCGGGGGAAAGGGCATCACCCTAACGGGTGGTATCCATTTAAAGGTTCGTCGAACACTAACGGGGAATAGTGGCGCCAGGTGATTGAGAGGGTTGAAGCCGCGTATACGGCACGCGGGGCCCGTCCGGGACACGCTGTGGATACGTCCATGTACGCTTCTAATCGGCTTCCTGCCTCATAGAGTCCCGGACGGGCCCCGCGTACCGCACACGCTCCCCCCGTAGACTGTCGAGGTTGGCGACTTCGTCACTTGTTCGCCAATGCCAGTCAGAGGTAGTAATTCACCAGCGACAGCACCAGCATCAGGCCCACAAGCGGCACCAGCCAGCGCCGCAGGCGGGCCATTTTTTCCGGGCTGGCCGGTGCCGCGAAGCGCTCGCCGAGGACGACCATCAAGGCCACTCCGCCGAAGATCAGCAGTAGTACCAGAAACAGGTTGTTCACGCGGGTCCTCCCTGTTAGTGAGCTTCGCTTTCGCCGGCCAGTGGCGCCCTGCCTTCCCGCACTGCAGCATACCAGGCGGAGGGAACCACCAGGTCACCTGCCTCGTCGATGGGTGGGTAGGCCAGGCCTCGCTCTGTGCAGTACTCAACGAGATCGGGATAGGCCCACTCGAACAGCAGCCGGCGGTAGGTGGCCCGGTCGATCCGGCACTGGTCGTACAGGCCGGCTTCAGCGCGCTGGCGCTGGGCTTCGGCGAGGATGATGCCCGAGGCGACCGAGACGTTATAGGACTCCACCATACCCATCATGGGTACGGTGATAAAGCCGTCGACCCGGGCCCTGGCCTCCACGCTGACGCCGCGCCGCTCGGCGCCCAGTAACACCGCCGTGGGCTTGCAGTAGTCGATCTCCCGATAGTCCCGCGCGCCCTCCCCCAGGTGCGCCGCCAGCACCTGGTAGCCCTGCGCCTGCAGACCGGAGATGGCTTCGTCCACGGCGGCGTGGCGGTGCACTTCGACCCAGCGATGGGAACCCATGGCGGTACCGCGGAAGGCGCGGTAGTCCTCTTCGCCGAGTACGGCGTGGATGGCCATGATGCCGGCGGCGTCACAGTTGCGCACGATGGCGGAGAGGTTGCGCTGTTTGTTAACGAAGTCGGTGACCAGGGTCAGGTCGGGCTGGCGTCGTTCCAATACGGCCCGCAGGCGTGCGCTGCGTTCGGGAGTCATTGCTTTACTGCAAAAGTTGCGGCGACAGGCTTTCCACCATGCGCCGGACGCCGTCGCGCCAATCCACCGCGGTGGGGCCGATCAACTCGTGCATGCGGGTGGTATCGATGCTCAGGCTGCCAAACGCCTTGGGGTTTTCCTGAAACACCGGTTCCAGCCCGGTGAGTTCGGTGAGGTAGGCACACCAGGCCTCGATGCTGGTGGTGTCTGAACCGCCAAAGTTTACTGTGGTCACATCAGTGGAGGCTGCAGCCAGCAGGCGCGGGAGTTTCTCCAGGTAGTCGTCCACGTGCAGCAGGTTGTAATTGTTGGGGCCCTCCGGGTGAACTTCGATGGGAATCCCCTGTTCCATCATCATCAGGTGGTACCAGGGCCAGCCACCGTTGTCGCCATAGGGAACGCTCAAGCGGGCAATGGTGGTGGGAATGCCGAACTGGTGGGCAACGAAACGACACACGGTCTCGGCGGCGATCTTGCTGATGCTGTAGGTGGGAAACATCACCCGGTGGTTGTCCCCCAGGGGCGCATCCTCGGCGCGCGGTGCATGGCCCGCGTACTCATACACTGCGGTGGAGGACAGGTGGAGAAAGGCCTTCGCCTGACGGCAGTGAAGCATCAGGCGCCCCACCCCCTCGCCGTTGGCGGCCAGGTCGTAGTCGAAGTCGCCACTCTTCACCACGGCAAAATTCAGCACATAGTCGAAGTCGTCGGGCAGGCCTTCGAGCCCTTGGGGGTCGGCCAGGTCCGCGGCCAGACAGGTGGCCCCGAGTGCCTCCACCTGCGCGCGGTCCTCGTCCCGGGCAAAGCGGGCGAGGGCGTAGACATCGGCCTGTCCGGACCAGGCGGCCAGCACGGGTTGCGCGACCTGGCCGGTGGCGCCGGTGATGAGAATTTTTTTGTCTTTGATCGCAACGGGATCGAAGGGCATGGCGGTTCCTCTCGTTATCATTGTCGGCAGTGGCCAGCGACGGTCACCCGCCCGTGTACCACCTGCCCGGCAGTGTAGAGAGCCCCGGCCGGTGCGCCATCACCCATTCGG
Organism: Parahaliea maris; assembly: GCF_008064665.1. Classification (GTDB taxonomy): domain Bacteria; phylum Pseudomonadota; class Gammaproteobacteria; order Pseudomonadales; family Halieaceae; genus Parahaliea; species Parahaliea maris. The sequence goes on from NZ_VRZA01000001.1 coordinate 456,141, forward strand.
AGGAGGCTGTCAGGAAACGCGGTAGGCCTCGGAAATCTGGTCGGGCCCGGACACATCGCATTTCAGGTCCCGCAGCAGGCCGTCCTTGAGGCTGTACACCCAACCGTGTACGGACAATTGCTGCCCGCGAGACCAGGCATTCTGGACGATGGTGGTGTGACACACATTCGCCACCTGGCTGACCACGTTGAGCTCACAGAGCCTGTCCACCCGGGCATCGTCATCGGACAGGGGGGTCAGCTGGTCCTGGTGCCGGTGTTGTACATCCTTGATATTGCGCAGCCAGTTGTCGATCAGGCCGTTATCACTGTTTTCGAAGGCTGCGCGCACCCCCCCGCAGCCGTAGTGGCCGACCACCAGGACATACTTCACCTTGAGGACATCCACTGCATACTGCAGCACGCTGAGACAGTTGAAGTCGGTATGAACCACCACGTTGGCCACATTGCGGTGAACGAAAACCTCACCCGGCAGCAGGCCGACAATCTGGTTGGCGGGTACCCGGCTGTCGGAACAGCCAATCCACAGGAACTCGGGACTTTGCTGGTTGGCCAGTTTCTCGAAAAAATCCGGATCGCTGGTCTTGATGCTCTCCGCCCAGTTGCGGTTGTTGTCAAACAGCTGATTGATCGTTTTCACGGCGAAACTCTCCCGGCAGATATGCCGGGATTCTACACCATAAGGGTGGTAAGGCGATTCACCTGGCAGCGGTTCCCCCCCATCTTCCTGGCCGACTCCAGCGCCTTGGTCGCCGTGTTTTCGATCTGCCTGGCCAGTTGCCCCATATCGATGGCGGGAAACTGCTGCGGTTCCCAGGTGGCGTAGCCAATGCTGACGGTTACCTGGAGGTTGGCGCCGCGACCATCATCCACGGCGAAATGCTCGATATCGCTGCGGATACGCTCGGCGATCTCCGACGTCAGCACCTCGCCGCTGCCGGGCACCAGCACGGCCAGGCGGGCGCCGTCCAGGCGGGCCAGGTAATCGGAGGTACGCAGGTCGGAGGAGATTCGCTCGGAGATCTTTTTGATCAGAAACTGGCCGGTCACCTCGCCATAGCTCTGGTAAAGGTCATCGTACTCGTCGATATCCAGCAGCAACACCGATACCGGCTGGTCGGCCCGGCGCGCCCGGGCCAGTTCCCTGGCGATGTCTTTCTGGAAGCCGCGCAGGTTACTGATCTGGGTCAGGGGGTCGATCATCGTCAGGCGGGAGATCTGCTGTCGGCTCACCGCGTTGCGGAAGCAGAGGGAGACCACCGAGCCCAGGTGGGCGACATGATCCAGTTCGGCCTCGTCCAGGGCAAAGGACGGCTCGCCGATGCCGCAGTGGAAACTGCCAATGACCCGCCCGCCGTCCTGCAGGGGAATCAACAGGGCCTGCTCGACCCCACGGCTCGACTTGAGAATCTCGAACATGCGGGTGTCCGCGGCGTCAATCAGTTCCACCGCCGGCTCCAGGTCATAGAGTTCCTGCATGGCGAACACATCTTTGTGCAATTGCAGGGCCGGGCCGTAACGCTCGGGGTCGGCCATGAGGCCGGCGAGAACCTGTTCGGGGTCGTAGAGCCAGAGCTCGGCCGCAGCAAATCCGAAGTGGCGCGGCAGGTTGACCAGTAACACCTCCAACAGGGCCTGCAGGTCGGCGGCCCCCAGCAGCATGTACTCCATCTGCTGGGTCTGGCGGTAGAGGTATTTATTGAGGCTGAGGGTTTCCCTCAAGTGACGCTGCCGGATCTCCTCTGGTGTCTCTGCCGGCGGCGCGCCCTCGATTTCTTCCATAGGGTGGTACTCATCAAAAGGCTGTTCCGCCATTGATCGTTCCCCTGTTGGGTCGTGATTCGACCCTTGTTATTGGCAGCTCAGTGTAAGCGCCCTATAATGCCGATGCAAACCTGGGGGTGGCGAGTGTCATGTCCGGTTGATTCACTGTATTTCAGAGCCTACAGAAAACGCTGCAACAAGGCGCGACCCGCAGAGAATACTGGTTGTATTTTCAAGGGGAGCAACGCAGTGGCAGCGTTTTCTGTAGGCTCCCGAAGGGCGCGCCAGCCAAAGCTTCTGGCCGCGTTGCGCCTTTTGCCAAGGGCTACGGCCATTGCCTGCAAGACGCGCCTTGCCAGAAGCTTTGGCTGGCACGCTGAAATGCAGCGAATCAACCGGACATGACACCCTGCCTGAGATGCCTTTACCGGCGAACCCTTTGAACCTGATCCGGTTAGAACCGGCGTAGGGACAGGTGCTTCGGCTGTGTAATCCCGGCTGCCTGCTGGCGGCTTTTACACGCCTCTCCTCCCGCTCCGCTATTCAAACCGGTTCTCTCTTGTTTTTATTTTGAGGAGAACCCGACATGAACAACTACCTGCGACTGCTACCCGTTGCCGTGGCGTGTACCGTATCGGCGGCGACCGCTGCGGAACTGGAAGAAATTCTGGTGACCGCGGAATTCCGCCCCACCAGCCTGCTGCAGCAACCCACCAGTACCAGCGTGGTAACCCAGGAGGACATCCGCCAGCGGGCCGCCCAGCACCTGGAAGATATTCTCAACCTGGCGCCGAATGTGAATTTTGCCGGCGGCACCTCCCGCGCCCGCTTCTTCCAGATTCGCGGTATCGGCGAGCGCAGCCAGTACCAGGAGCCCCTGAACGCCTCCATCGGCCTGATTGTCGATGGCGTGGATTTCAGCGGCCTGGGCACCGCCGGTACCCTGTTCGACGTCGAGCAGGTGGAAGTACTGCGCGGCCCCCAGGGCACGCTGCACGGGGCCAATGCACTCGCTGGCCTGATCAACGTGCGCACCGCCGCGCCGGAAAATGAGCCGGCCCTGGCGGTGGAAGGGACGCTGGGTAACTACAATACCTGGAGCACCGGTATCGTCGGCACCGGCCCGCTGGTCAAGGACAGCCTCCTGTATCGGGTGGCAGTCCAGGAGTACCGCAGCGACGGTTACATCGAGAATGACTACCTCTCCCGGGATGACACCAATCGCCGCGACGAAACCAGTGTGCGCGGCAAACTGCGCTGGCTGACCAGCGACAGCGCCACCCTGGACATCACCGCCTTCTACCTCGACGCCGACAACGGCTTTGACGCCTTTTCACTCGACAACACCCGTCACACCCTGTCCGACCAGCCCGGCCACGACCGCCAGGAGTCCACCGCCCTGGCCCTGGACTGGCAGCAATCGCTGAACGCGTTCGACCTCGAGGCCACCCTGACCCTGGCGGCCTCGGACACCGAGTACTCCTACGACGAGGACTGGAGCTTTGTCGGCATTGCCCCCGGTTGGGAGTATTCGTCCTTCGACCAGTACCTGCGCGACCGCGACAGCTCCAGCGCCCAACTGCGCCTGCTGTCCAACGACAGCTCGAGGCTGTTGGGCGGACGCAGCGACTGGGTAGCCGGTGTTTATTACCTGGGCGACCGCGAGGACCTGCACCGCCGCTATACCTACCTGGACGGTGATTTCTACAGCCGTTACGACACCGACACCTACGCCGCCTTCGGCCAGATGGATACCCGGCTCGCGGAGAACCTGTCCCTGCTCACCGGGCTGCGGGTGGAGCGCCGCAACACCGACTACAGCGACAGCAACGCCGTTGCCTCTGACCCGGGCAAGACCCTGTGGGGCGGACGCGTTACCCTGGAGTACACCGTCAGCGACGGCCACATGCTGTACGGCGGCCTGTCGCGCGGCTACCGCGCCAACGGTGTGAATGCCGGCATCCTGGCCAGCATGGAGGCCTTCGAGGACCCGGCCATCATCACCCAGCTGGAACGGGTACAGACCTTCGACGAGGAGTCCCTGCTCAACTACGAGGTGGGCTACAAGGGCCTGCTACTCGACGGCAGCATGAGTCTGCGGCTGGCGGCGTTCTACATGGACCGCCGTGACCAGCAGGTGAAAGGCTCGCTGGTGATCCAGCGCGAGGACAACAGCACCACCTTCCTCGACCACGTCAGCAATGCGGCCGAGGGGACCAACTACGGTCTGGAACTGGAGATGGACTGGCGGGCCACCGAATCCCTGTCCCTCTACACCCATCTGGGCCTGCTGGAAACGGAGTTCAAAGACTACGTCAACGCCTCCGGCACCGACCTCTCCGGCCGCGAGCAGGCCCACGCCCCGGGTTACCAGTACGCCGCCGGCGCGCGCTACGACCTGGGAGGCGGTTTTTACGCCCGCCTGGACCTGGAGGGCAAGGATGACTTCTACTTCTCCGACCGTCACGACCTGCAGGCGCCCGCCTTCGACCTGCTGCACCTGCGCCTGGGTTACGCCAGCGGTAACTGGAGCGTGGCCCTGTGGGGGCGCAACCTGACCGACGAGGACTACTTCGTGCGCGGCTTTGGCAGCTTCGGCAATGACCCGCGCAAGGAATACGTCACCGAACCCTATCTCCAGTACGGCGAACCGCGCACCTTCGGCGTGTATGGCCGCTACTCCTTTTAACAGCCGATTCCAGCTACTCTTGAATCATCATTACGGAGTAACACTGCATGTCAGACATACAGGAAAGCAGCATGAAACTGACGGCTGAACTCAGCCTCTACCCCCTGCAGGAAGAATACATTCCGGTCATCCAGGGTTTTATCGATCGCCTGCGGGAGCACGGCGACCTGGTGATTGTCACCAACGCCATGAGCACCCAAATCTGTGGCGACTTCGACCGGGTGTTCGCCATCGTGCGCCAGGAACTCAAGGCCAACTTCGAGCAGTACGGCAAGCAGGTCCTGGTGTGCAAGTTCATCCCCGGTGAGCTGGAGATCAGCCGATGACAGAAGGCGGGCTCCCCGAGCACCTGGCCACCGCGCTCGCAGCCATGTCCGGCTGGGAACTCATCGCGGTGGTGCTGGGGGTTGCCTACCTCCTGCTGGCGGTGCGCGAAAGCCTGTGGTGCTGGTACGCCGCCTTCGCCGGCACGGCCATTTCGCTCTACCTGTTCTGGCAGGTAGGGTTGGTGATGGAATCTGCCCTGCAAGTCTACTACCTGGCGATGGCGGTATACGGCTGGTGGCAGTGGCAACAGAGCAGCCAGGGGCAGATCGACGACGAGGGCCAGCGCCCGATCAGTCGCTGGACCCTGCGCCAGCACACCACGGCTATTTCAGCCGTGGTGCTGGTGTCTGCGCTCAGCGGCTACCTCCTGGCCCGCTACACCGATGCCGCCATGCCCTATCTCGACTCCTTCACCACCTGGGGCGCCATCCTGACCACCTGGATGGTGGCGCGCAAGGTGCTGGAAAACTGGATCTACTGGCTGGTCATCGACGGCGCCTCCATCTACCTCTATATCGACCGGGAGCTGTACCTGTTCTCGCTGCTGTTTACGGTTTACCTGGTCATCGTTGTGGCAGGATTCTGGCAGTGGTTACACCACTACCGCGCGACCGCCAGCTGAGGCTGGCCCAGGTGCTGGGCCAGTGGCGGCACTGGAGCTGCCTGCCGGCCCTGGGCGCCGAACCCACTGTTCAGGGCGAGCTCAGCGCAGGTTTCAGTAATGCCAGTTACCGCGTCACCAGCGACGACGGCCGCCAGTTTGTGGTGCGCCTGGACGGGGTGGACCCGGCCCACCACGGCATCAGCCGGCAGGCGGAATGGCACGCCCTGCACAGTGCCTTTGAGGCTGGACTGACGGCACAACCCTGTTACTTCAACCCGGACCTGGGGGCATTGGTGTGCCACTACCTGCCCGAAGACGAGGACAGCCGGGATGACCTCGAAGATGTGGCACAGCTACTGCGCCGCATTCACGCCCTGCCCGCCCTGCACCACCGGCTCGACCTGCAGGAACGCACGATCCGCTACCGCCGCCATACCGGAACGATGGATAGCGCTACGGATGCCCTGTTACGCAGCCTGACGGCAACGGTGGACGAGGTCCTCGCCTGGCAGCGCACCCAGAACGATCGCTGCCTCTGCCATAACGATCTGCTGGCGGCCAACAGGCTGTACTCAGGCGGCAAGCTGTACGCGCTGGACTGGGAGTACTGCGCCATGGGATCGCGCTGGTTTGATCTGGCGGTGGTGTGTTGTGGGGATGAACTGGCGCCGGAGAACGTCGAACGGCTGTTGTATTCTTATTTGCAACGCGCACCGGAGTCCGGAGACCGGCAGTACCTGGCCGCCTACAGCCTGCTATACCGGTACATCGAGATGCTGTGGTATGCGGCGACCAGCCCGGAGAATATGGAGTGGAGGAACAAATCTGGGGCACTGCGGACTACGGCGGAACGGGTGAAATCGAATGGTTTACCCTAACGCAACAGCCTGAATCTTGCCTCTGGACCTTCCAAACCCGGCCAGATTGAGCACTGAAACCGCGCGCACGGCACCCGGAACCCTTCCGGGACTCGCCGTAAATACGTCCCTGTAGGCTCGAGTGCGACATCCATGTCGCACACGGTCCCGGAAGGGCTCCGCGCGCCGCACGTGCTCTCCCAGTCGTATATTCAGATTTACGACTTCGAATCTTACTGGCGGGAATTCCACTCTGAGGCAGGGCGCGAGCCGGGGGTGCGCCTTTCCGGACCGTCAACGGCCATGGAGGGCACGGTCCGGCGCCCCGGTTGCCGAGCGCACATGGACGTGCTTGTAGCGTGTCCGGAAAGGCGTACGCCCGGATCGCGCCCGGCCTACGGAGTACCACTAGCCAGGTAGCACCTTGCCCGCCTAATCCCGAAAATTACTGAACTGCAGCGGCTGCTCGAACTCCATCTCCCGCAACAGCGCGATCACCTGCTGCAGGTCGTCCCGCTTCTTGCCGGTGACCCGCACCTGGTCGCCCTGAATCTGGGCCTGTACCTTGAGCTTGGCGTCCTTGATTTTTTTCACCAGCTGCTTGCACTGCATACTGTCGAGGCCGTGACGGAGGGTAACGGTTTCCCGCACCTGCTTGCCGGAGGTAACCGGCTCGCCACAGTCCATTGCCGCCGGATCGATGTCGCACTTGATCAGTGCTGCGCGCAGCATGTCCTCCATTTGTGCGACCTGAATTTCCGCTTCCGCCGTGATGACGACACTGCGCTCCTCGCGTTCAAAAGACGCGCTGACGCCCTTGAAGTCAAAGCGATTCTTTACGATTCGGGAAGCCTGATCCACCGCGTTGGTGAGTTGATGCAGATCCACTTCCGATACCACGTCGAATGATGGCATAGTGCCCTCGCGACCCTTTATAGAAACAATGAGGAGCACATGGTAATGCGCCCCCCGCAGTTTACAATCCCCAACATCAGAGGCTGATCGTTGTCCCTACCCTGGTACATTCTCGGTTGCGGCGCCATGGGCAGCCTGCACGCGGCCCAACTGGACCGGGCGGGCGAATCGGTAATCATGCTCCCGCGCAGCACACCGCCTGGTGGTGGGCCGCTGCAGCTGGAGATCTGTGGCCTGAGCACGAGCCGGCATGCGCTTCCGTGGCAGGCGCCAGAGGCCAGTGCGCCCATCGACAGGCTGCTGGTGTTGACCAAGGCCTACGATGTCGCCGCAGCAATCGGCAGTGTAGCGCGACGCCTGACGCCGCAAAGTCAGGTCGTGCTGATGGCGAATGGCATGGGTTACGCGGAAGAAATAGCGGCCCGGCTGCCGGGCCTGAGTCTCGCCTTCGGCACCAGCACCCAGGGTGCCCACCGCACCGTGGACGGCAAGGTGCATCACGCCGGTCTCGGGAGTACACGTGTGGGTATGCCGGGAGTGATCGATGCGCCGGCCTGGTTCAGCCCCCTCGGGCAGGCGCTGCCCGACTGCGAATGGGAAGCCGACATCAGCATGGCCCTGTGGCAGAAGCTGGCCGTCAACTGCGCCATCAACCCGCTGACCTCACTGCACAACTGCCGCAACGGCGAGCTGGCACGCGACCCACACCTGGCGCAAAAGGTTCGTGATGTGTGCGGGGAAATTGCGGAGGTGGCCGAGGCGGCAGGGCAGGTGCTCCCGGACCTGGAATCCCGGGTCTTTAGCGTGATCGATGCCACCGCGGACAACCGCTCCTCGATGTTGCAGGATGTCAGCCGCGGACAACGCACGGAAATCGACTACATCAATGGCTACCTGGTGCGCCAGGCCCGACAGCTGGCGGTGCCTGCGCCGCTCAATGAAGCACTTTGGCACGCGGTCCGGGACCTGACCGCGCCATGACGACGCCTCCCCTTACTACTTGCCGCACTGATCGAGACCACCCCGACCTCACCTAGCGAGCGTCGAAGCTTGTCTCAACCAGCTGTTCCAGCAGCGATTGCCAGCGGCTTAGGGGCATTTCAGGCAGCAGCGTAACCTGCCGGTAGTGTTCATTCGTCGCGCCGCGGCGGGTGAGTCCCAACAGGCAGATATCACCACGACAGCGCAAGCCTATCTGCAACTGCTCGTGGGCCGGGGGAGGCTGCCGGTTGTTGGCTACGCCCTCGCCAGCGAGGGGGCACGCAGGCGGGGCATTGTAGAAGCGCAGATGGCGGTTGCTGACCAGGGCCGCACGGCAGGTGGCCTCCTGCAGCCACTGCACTGACAACCCCTCGGGCAGGATAACGCCCTGCCCCACGTCGACAGTCGGCATCGCCATGTCGACGCGGTGGGCGCGCGGCACGATGAAGGTCGCCACCAACGCGACCGCCAGGGCCAGACCGCCCAACCCGGCCTGCACCCGACGCGTGCCCAGCAATTTACGCAGGTCAGCCCGCGTGAGCTGATCAAAGCCGCGCCAGTCTGCCAGTTGTGAACGACCCTGCTGCCTGAACTCCTGCGGCAGTGCCGGAGGCAACTCATCGTCGGACTCCCGACGTAAATCGGAGCGTACGCCCGCCAGCGGCATGCGCTGCATGGCCTGGGGTTGCTCATGGGCCAGTTGCCGCAGTATCTGGCGCACCCGGTGGGTATTGTCCGGGCGGTCTCCGGGCCGCTTTTGCAAGAGGCGTTCGACCAACTCGCGCAACCCTGGCGGCACCGGGGTGCCATCGGCCAGGGTGTCAGGCAAAGCCGGCGGTGCTCCTTCGCGCAGCCGCTGCAGGTCCAACTTGCCCTCGCTGATAAAAGGGTGCTCGCCACTCACCATGCGATGCAGCAGGCTGCCCAGGGCAAACAGGTCCGAGCGCACATCCAGTGGCTCGCCGCTGAAATGCTCCGGGCACAGGGCGCTCTCGCTGGCGGCACCCTGCACCACGGGGTAGCGACCGGGGGCCCTTGCGATGCCGAAGTCACTGAGCAGTGCGCGGCCGTTATCCGAAACCAGCACATTGCTGGCCTTGAGGTCGCCGTGAACAATGCGTTGCTGGCGGATGGCTGCCAGCGCGGCTGCAACATCGATACCCACGTTGAGCAGGGCATTGAGGCTGGGTGGGCCCTGCTGCAGCAGTTCTTCGAGATCGATGCCCGGCACATAGGCCATGATCATGGCCAGGTAGTCACCGGCGAGAATGACGTCGTGAATCTTGACCACCCGCTCGCTGTCGATGCCGGCAATGATCCGCGCCTCGTTCACCACTTTGCGGCGCTCAGCCCGCGTCGCCGCAGGAAGGTGGTAGAGCTTGATGGCCACCCGGCGCTGCAGGCGGGAGTCGTAGCCCAGATACACACTCCCCTGGCCACCCTGGCGAATCAGGCGCAGCACACGATAGGGGCCGATGCGCGGCCCGGACAGCTGGGGTCGCGCCACTACCGGGACCCGCGTTGACGCATGCGGGCGCGCAGCCCCTGGTAGGAAACCCTCAGGGTGAGGGCGGCCTGGCGCACATCACCTTCCGCCTCGGCCAGCGCCGTTTCCAGCTCCTTTTCGGGCACGTCGGAGGCGAGGCGAAACTCCCCGGAGTCTTCGATCAGGCGGTACACCGCCTGCCGGGAAATCGACAGGCTGCGGGCAGTGGCCGCCGCCTCGTATTCGCTGTCGATATGAGCTCGCCTGAACATGGCCTCATCCACTCTCGGGCGCTCCGGCAAAGTCTCAGCCGGCGCATCCACCTCCCCCGTATCCGCCCGCATCCGACTTTCCAGACCCGGAGGCATTACCAGCTGGCGCTCGCTCGCAACCAGCAATTGCCGGGCCGCGTTCGCCAGCTCCCGAATATTCCCCGGCCAGCTATAAAGCGCAAAGCGCTGAAACAGTTCCGCCCAGCGAGCCACGGCAAGCGGGTCGCCCTGTACTCCGGGCAACAGGGATTCACTGCCGAGCCCGGGAGCCTCGGTCCGCAGGAAGTGCCACAGCAACAGGCCGAGATCCTCCCGGTGGGAGCGCAATGAAGGCACCCGGATCTCCAGGCTGCCCAGCCGGTGCCGGAGGGCCGAACTGAAATTGCAGTCTCCGGCATCCAGCGGGCTGTCCGTGGCGGCGATAACGCGCACATCCACCGCAACCAGATCGCCGCCGACCACCTGTATTTCCCGCTGTTGCAGGGCCCGCAGTAACTGCGGCTGGATAGCGGGAGGGACGGCCCCGATCTCGTCCATGAACAGGGTGCCGCCCTCGGCCTGGCGAAAAAAGCCCCGGCTGGCGGCACCGGCACCGGTGAAGGCGCCGCGGGCGCTGCCAAACAGCAGCGAAGGTGCCAGGGTCTCGGGGATTGCCGCCATATTCACGGGCACCAGAGCGCGTCCCGAGCGGGGACTGGCGCGGTGCAGGGCCCTGGCCACCTCTTCCTTGCCGGCACCGGTTTCCCCCAGCACCAGGACATCGAAGTCGGTGGCCCCGAGTCGGGCTATCTCGCGGCGCAACGCGCACATCCCCGCGCTGCGCCCCAACAGTGACTGCGCCACACCGGTAGGGTTGGCGCCCCGCGGTGGGCCGGTATGCAACCACAGCACCACCGTGTGGGCGAGTTGCACCACACAGCCTTCGGCCAGTTGTGCCGGCTCCAGGAAGATAGCGTCACCGCCGGGGGACTCACCACCCAGGTCCTGCCCACCAAGGACGTGGCCATTGAGACGGCAGCGACAGGCGTTGGTATGCCGGCGTAATTGCAGGCCGTCGCGGCCAAAACTCAACTGCAGGGACTGGCGTGATACGTGATCGTCATCCAGCCCCCGGGGGCTACCCCTGGGGCCGGTGAATTCGGGTTGGTGACGACCGAGTTGAAGGCTGCGGCGGCGGGACTTCAGCTCGCCTTCCCAGTAGTCCCCGATGCGCTCGGGATCCGGGTGGAATAAAATCGTCAGGCTCAGCACCGACTGGCCGGAATCCGCCGACAAGCTGGCAGCCAGAGTGGGGAGAGTCGCTTCCGTGCGTGATGAGTCCGACATTACCGAGTGGAGGAGGCCCCTGAACAATTTTTGCTCTTTCCTGCAGTTTAGCAGTCAGCTCAGGGGGCGCCACTGCACACTGCGAATCCGGGGTTACCCCAGCAGGCGCCGGTAGCGCTGCCAGTCGAAGGCCGGCCCCGGGTCGGTCTTGCGCCCCGGCGCAATATCGCAATGGCCGGCAATCCGCTGGGCAGACATCGAGGAATAGGTGGCCAGCAGGCAATCCGTAACCGCAGCGAGCTCCCGGTACTGGGCCTCGGTATAGGCTGTGTCGTCAGTGCCTTCAAGCTCGATGCCGACGCTGAAATCGTTGCAATTGTCGCGTCCCGCGTAGCTGGAAAGCCCCGCGTGCCAGGCGCGCTGCAGCAGGTTGACGAACTGCAGCACCTGGCCGCAGCGACGAATCAGCAGGTGGGAGGACACCTCCAGGCCGCGAATTTCAGCAAAGAAGGGGTGGGCGTCCCAGTCCAGGCAGTTGGTGAACAGCCGCTCGACGCCGTCGCCGCCAAACTCTCCCGGGGGCAGGGAAATATTGTGGATGACCAGTAAATCCACCGCCACGCCTTCCGGACGCGGGCCGAAATTGGGGGAAGGGACAATGCGTGCCGGCCGCAGCCAGCCCTGCTCGATCTGGTAGGGCATGGGTTCTCCTGATACCGGCCCCATCATAATTGAGGCCGCTCGCCTGGCTCAATGAGCGGGGGCTCAATGGTCGGCACTGACGCCCGGGAGCCTAACTGCTAGAATCGCCCTCCCGCACAGATTCGAGTTTCTCCCATGCTTCAGCTGCCCGCAGACGTTATCCGCCAGAACGTGGAAGCCGCCCTGGCCGAAGACATCGGCCCTGGCGATATCACCGCCGAGCTGATCGCAGCCGACACCCGGGCCAGCGGCCAGGTCATCACCCGCGAGGCGGGCATTCTCTGTGGCCGCCCATGGGTGGACGCGGTCTTCAGTGCCGTGGATACAGGCATCCAGGTCGAGTGGTTGAAGGCCGACGGCGACGCAGTGGCTGCCAATGACACCCTGTTCACCTTCTCCGGCCCCGCCCGCGCCCTGCTGACCGCGGAGCGCGCCGCCCTCAATTTCCTGCAGATGCTCAGCGGCACGGCTACGGCCTGCCGCCGCTACGCCGACCAGGTCGAGGGCACCGGGGTGCGCCTGCTGGACACCCGCAAAACCATCCCCGGCCTGCGTATCGCCCAGAAATACGCGGTGAGTTGCGGCGGCTGTCACAACCACCGCATCGGCCTCTACGACGCCTTCCTGATCAAGGAAAACCACATCAATGCCTGCGGCGGTATCGCCAGGGCGGTGGAGCAGGCACACAGGGTCGCCCCCGGCAAGCCGGTGGAAGTGGAGGTGGAAACCATGGATGAACTGGCCCAGGCCCTGGAGGCCGGTGCCGACCGCATCATGCTCGACAACTTCGGCCTGGAAAAAATGCGCGAGGCGGTCACCCTGGCAAAAGGCCGGGCGGAGCTGGAAGCCTCCGGCAACATCACCGACGTCACCCTGCGCCCGGTGGCGGAAACCGGCGTGGACTTCATCTCCATCGGCGCCCTCACCAAGGACTGCAAGGCCATGGACCTGTCCATGCGCCTGGACTGACCCGGCGCAGACTGCCGTCAGACGGTGAGCGGCACCTTGCTCACCAACACACCGTTATTGTCGGCGTAGATGTAATCTCCGGGTGCAATGAGCACCCCGCCAAAGTGCAGGAGAATGTCCCGCTGGCCTTCGCCGCGCTTGTCGGTTTTGAGCGGAATCGTGCCCAGGGCCTGAACACCCAGGGCAGTTTGCCCGATCTCGTCCACGTCGCGGATCACACCGTAGATCACCAGCCCGGCCCAGCCATTGGCAGCCGCCTTTTCCGCGAGCATGTCGCCAAGCAGGGCACGGCGGCGGGAACCGCCGCCGTCCACCACGATCACCCTGCCCTGCCCCGGCTCCTCCACCAGGGCCTTGACCAGGGAGTTATCCTCGAAACACTTGATGGTGACCGCGCGACCGCTAAAGTGCTTGTGCGCCCCGTAGTTGTTGAAGGGCAACTCGATCGCCAGGGCCTCGGGGGCGGCGTCGGAAAGGTCAGGTGTGGACAGCATAATGACGTCGATCTCCTGTTGAGAGGGTTTCAGAGCCAGTCTTCGCGGTAGTGACGCAGCTGGCCGCCGGCGCCGCCCTGGGCACTGGCATGGCTTTCACAGCGGGGCAGGATAACCTCGGCGTAGAACGCCGCGGTGGCTATCTTGCGGGCGTAAAAGTCCCGCTCAGTGCCCTCGGCGATCCGCTGCTGGCACAGCAGTGCCGAGCGCGCCAGGTGCCAGCCACCCAGCAGGTAACCGGCCTGCATCATGTAGTCGAAGGACGCGCCCATGGCGACCGCAGGGTCTTCCTTCAGGCTGGCCACAATCTGTGTGGTGGTTGCCTCCAGCCCCGCCAGTGCGCTGGCCAGGGGCCCGGCAATCGCCGTCAGGTCCTCATTGTCGGCCGCTCGCAGTGCGCTGACTGTGTCGGCTACCTGCGCCAGGATGTCCTGCATGGCGCCGCCGCCATCGCGGCCCAGCTTGCGCCCGACCAGGTCAGCGGCCTGAATACCGTTGGTGCCCTCGTAGATCGCCGCGATGCGCACGTCGCGCATGAACTGGGCCACACCGGTCTCCTCTACATACCCCATACCGCCGTGCACCTGCACGCCGAGGGAAGTCAGCTCCTGGCCCACTTCGGTCATCCAACCCTTGATGATCGGGATCATCAGGTCGACCCGCACTTGCGCAGCTGCGCGCTCGTCCTCGGGGCCGGCGTGGGCCAGGTCCATGCTGAGTGCCTCGGTGTACACCAGCGCGCGCATGGCCTCGTTGAGGGACTTCATGGTCAGCAACATCCGGCGCACGTCCGGGTGCTGGATGATGGGCACCCCGCCCTGCACCCGCTCCCGGGCGTACTCCACCGCCTCCTGGTAGGCGCCCACGGACATGCCCAGGCCCTGCATACCGACCTTGAGGCGCGCCTCGTTCATCATGGTGAACATGCAGGCCAGGCCGCGATTCTCCTCACCCAGCAGGTAGCCGATGGCGCCCTCACTGTCGCCAAAGGCCATCACGCAGGTGGGGCTGCCATGAATGCCCAGCTTGTGTTCGACGGATACCGGGTACACGTCATTGCGCTCACCCGGGCTGCCATCGGCATTCACCAGGAATTTGGGCACGATAAAGAGGGAGATACCGCGGCTACCCTCCGGCGCGTCGGGCAGCTTGGCCAGCACCAGGTGCACGATGTTGTCGCAGGCCTCGTGATCGCCCCAGGTGATAAAGATTTTCTGGCCGTAGACGCGGTAGTGGTCGCCCTCGGGCACCGCCCGCGCTTTCATCACGCCGAGGTCGGATCCGGCGCCGGCCTCGGTCAGGTTCATGGTGCCGGCCCACTCACCGCTGTACATCTTCGGCAGCCAGGCCTGCTTTTGTTCCTCGCTGCCGTGGGCGGCAATGGCGAGCGCGGCTCCGGCACTCAGCATGGGCTGCAGGGCGAAGGCCATGTCGGCGCTGTTCCACATTTCAAACGCCGCGGTGGAATAGAGTTCCGGCAGGCCCTGGCCACCGTGCTCCGGGTCGGCCGAAATACCCTGCCAGCCACCCTGACCCAGTTGTTGCAGGGCCTCGGCGTAGCCGGGGGAGATGGTCACCACGCCGTTTTCACAGGTGGCCGGCTGCTCGTCGCCCACCCGGCGCAGGGGGGAAATGACATCGCCCGCCAGCTTGGCCGCCTCGTCCAGCAGGGCAGTGGTCAGCTCTGCTCCCACACCGAGTTCGGCGTAGGCAGGGAGTTCACCGAGCCGGGTACCGGCGTCGAGGAGCTCGTCAATCAGGAAGGACATATCTTCAAGGGGGGCGCGATAGTTAGCCATGGTGTTTCCGAAATAGCAGTGGGATGAATGAAGCGACGTGACTCCGAACGGAGCACATTGGCAATTGTAGCCGGGCGCGTATAATTTTCCCAATCAATAGCCGGCATCCCAAACATTCACCGGCTGAATAAGATGAATGGATAACTGCCCGGAGCGCCTGTGAACCTGAACCGCGTCGACCTCAACCTGCTCGTTTACCTGGACGCCCTGCTGCGCGAGCGCAATGTGACCCAGGCCGCCAACCAGCTCAACCTGTCCCAGCCCGCCATGAGCAATGGCCTGCGCCGCCTGCGGGAACTGTTCGACGACCCGCTGCTGGTGCGCACCTCTGACGGCATGACGCCCACCGAGCGGGCCCTGGAACTGGAACCGCTGGTGCGCGACGTGCTCACGGAAATCGACCGCGCAGTGCAACCGCGCTCCGCCTTCGAACCGGAGAAAGCCAGCCGCGTCTTCCGGATCATGGCCAGCGACTACGCCGAATCGACCCTGCTGCCCACGGTGCTCGGCAAACTGCGCAACCAGGCCCCCGGGTTGACCCTGGACATCATGACCCCCTCGGACGTGAGCTTTCTCGACGTGGAGCGGGGCAAGGTCGACATGGTGATCAACCGCTTTGACTCCATGCCCCAGTCCTTCCACCAGATTCATCTGTGGAACGACAGCTTTTCCTGCCTGCTGAGCCCGGAAAACCCCCTGCTCGACGACTTCACTCTCGACAGTTACCTCGCGGCGAAACACATCTGGGTCAGTAAGACCGGCATGGGTGTGGGCGTCGGGGTGGACCCGGACGATGTCCAGCGCCTGGGCTGGGTGGACACGGCCCTCGCCAAGCTGGGCAAGAAGCGCCAGATACGCGTTTTCACCCGCCACTACCAGGCCGCGATGACCCTGGCCGAACAAAACGACCTGGTGGTCACCCTGCCCACCCGCGCCGCCATGCTCAAGCGCGATAACCCCCGCGTGGTCCTGCGGGAGCCACCCCTGGATATCCCGCCGCTGGAACTGAAAATGGCCTGGAGCCCCCTGCTGCAACACAACCCCGCCAACAAGTGGCTGCGCAAGCTGATTGCCGACACCGCCAGGGAAATGGACGGGCAGGCGCCATTGCCCTGATCGTCGTTCGCTGCAAACGCCATTACCCGGGGGCAGAGCAAGCCGTGCCCCACCCGGGTATCAGAGCTCTATTCGCCGGGTGATGCCAATATTGCGCAAAAACGTGTCATCGTGGCTCACCACCACCAGGGCGCCATCGTAGGCATTGAGTCCGGCCTCGACGGCGGCGATGGCCTCCAGGTCGAGGTGGTTGGTGGGCTCGTCCAGTAGCAGCAAAGGCGGCGGCGCAACCCCTCCCAGCACACAGGCCAGGGCCGCTCGCAGGCGCTCGCCCCCACTCAGGCTCGACACCAACTGCAGTGCGGCGGCCGCCCGGAAGCCCAGCCGGGCAAGCGCGGCACGACAAGCCTCCTCGCCCTCCCCCGGATTCAGCCGGGTGAAGTTCTGCAACACCGAGGAGGCGTTGTCGAGCAAACCAGCGCTCTGGTCCAGGCGGGCACAGGCCACGGGGCGTTCCACCATCCCGGCAGAGGGTGTCAATTCACCGGCCATCACCGCCAGCAAGGTAGATTTACCGCTGCCGTTGGCCCCGGTGACGGCCACCCGCTCAGGCCCGTTTATCGCCAGCGATACCGCTTCGAGAACAGGCCCTCGGGCTGCATACCCGGCGCAGACCCCGTCCAGGCGCAGCATCGCCTTGCCCGTTGCCAGCCCGGTGGAGGCCAGCGCCACCGTCAGGGAACGGGTCGCCTCCACTTTGCCTCTGGCGGCAGCCAGCGCCTCTTCGGCCTGGGCTCGCCGGGCCTCGGCCAGCCGGGCATTGCCTCCACCGGTCGTTTCGCTGCGTTCCTTGCGCTTGTCCAGCAGCACTTTGGGAGCATCTCCCCTGGCTCGCTTGCGCCGCCCGGCGCCATCGCGACGAGCCTTGCGTTCAGCCGTGACCTGCGCGCTGTGGCTCACCGACGCCAGCGTCTTGCGGGCATCCATCAGTTCCCGCTCCGCGGCAGCCCGCTCCACGAATTTGCGCGCCTGGAAGTGCTCCCAGTTACCGCCGTAACGGGTGGCGCCGAGGGAGGTCAACTCGACGATACTGTCCATCCGCTGCAGCAGGCTGCGGTCGTGACTGACCACCAGGGCACCGCCGCGCCATTGATCGAGTAGTTCCGCCACCGCTTGTCGCCCCTCGCGGTCGAGGTCGTTAGTGGGCTCGTCCAGCAACAGGAAGTCCGCACGCTGGAACAGCAAAGCGGCCAGGGCGACCCGGGTACGCTGCCCCCCGGACAGGTGTCCCAGCAAGGTATCTGCAGACAGGCTGAGCCCCGTCTGCTCCAGCGCCTGGGCCAGCCGGGCGGGGAGAGTCCAGTCGGCCTGGGAAAAATCCCGCTCGCTGCCCTCGCCCCGCTCGATGCGCGCCAGGCACTGCAGGGGTTCACGCAACCCGAACAGGTCCGCCACCGTCTGTTGGGCGTCGACATTCAGCCCCTGCCGCAACCAGGCACAGCGAGCCTGGACATCAATGGCACCGGCTATGGGCTGTAAATCTCCGGCGATTAGCCGCAGCAGGGTGGATTTACCCACACCATTGGCGCCGACCAGACCGGTTCGTTCGGGCCCGAAGCCAAGGTTGAGGCTGGAAAAAAGTGGACGCCCCTCAGGCGTGGCAGCAGAGAGGTCGTGGAGTGTGATTGTGTAACGTTTGGTAGAAAGTGCAGGCATGGTCTGGAATTCCCCCTCGTGAGGAACAGGTGACATCAACAAATTGCGCAACAGGCCGCGATACGGCGAAAACTGCGTAATCCATGTCGATGCACTCCTCTGCAGTGGGTCAAGGGGAAGCGTGGGCAACCACAACCCGCGCTGCCGGGCATTTTATAGCCCTGCCCTTACCGATGAAAGGGCCTTGCTGACATCAATCCCAGCCCGCACTTATTGATAATGATTCTTAATATCAATATACTTCTCAACCACTTTTGAAACTCAGCGGGCACCCCTGAAGAGGCGCCCCGCACCAGTCGTAAGGACGCGCAATGAACACCTCAACGCCCCTCTCTCTCAAGCTCACTGCCTTGCGCCTGCCGGCTTTGCTGGTCACGGCAACGGTCGCCACGCCACTGATGGCGACCGGACAAATCGAGGAAGTGATCGTGACTTCGAGCCGGGTGGACAAGCCCCTCAGCACCATTCCCAATACCGTGACCGTCATAGACCAGGCTTCACTGGAGCGCCAGCTGTCCATCCACAACGACATCTCCACGGTGCTGGGCAATCTGGTGCCCAGCTTCTCCCCGGCTCGCCAGAAAATGACCAACGCCGGTGAAACCCTGCGCGGCCGCAAACCGCTGTACCTGATTGACGGCGTCCCCCAGTCCAACCCGCTCCGCAACGGCGGCCGGGACGGCCACACCGTCGACCCCACTTTGCTGGAGCGCGTGGAGGTACTGCACGGTGCCAACGCGATTCACGGCCTGGGTGCCGCCGGCGGCATCATCAACCTGATTACCAAGCGACCCAGCAAGACCTTCGAACAACATCTTCGCGTGGATAGCGCCTTCCAGAGTGAGGATATTGGCGAGAGCGGGGACTACGGACTCAGATACAGCCTGTCCAACAGCTTCGACGCCGCGGATGTGCTGGCGGGCGTGAGCTACCGCAGCACCGGCATGGCCTACGATGCCAACGGCGACGTCATCGGAGTCGACAACACCCAGGGCGACACCATGGATTCGGAGTCGCTGGATCTGTTCCTGAAAACCGGCTACGACTGGGATGACCAGCGCATCGAGCTGATGGTTAACCGCTACGACATCGAGAGCAACCACAAGTGGATCTCGGTACCGGGCGATGTGGATGCCGACATCCCCAGCGGCGCCGTCAAGGGCGACCTGCCGGCAGAAGGAGCCCGCAACAAGGTCACGACCGTCAGCCTCGATTACCGTAACGCCGAGTGGTTCGGCCAGGAACTACGCCTGCAGGCGTTTCGCCAGGATTTCGAGGCCACCTACGGCGCCCAGATCACCCCCATCGCCACCTTCCAGGACCCGGCTTACGGGCCCGACCTGATCGACCAGTCCCAGAATAACTCGGAAAAAATCGGCCTCAAGCTGACCCTGTTCGCAGACGAGATCGGCGGCCTGCCGCTGTCGCTGGTGTACGGGTTGGACGTGCTGCAGGACGAAACCTGGCAGGCGCTGATCCAGACCGGCCGCACCTGGGTACCGGAAACAAAGTACGACAACCTGGCGCCCTACCTGCAACTGGAATACAGCGGCATCGAGCGGGTCACGTTGACGGCCGGTGTTCGCCATGAGCAGTCGGAACTGGAGGTGGACGATTTCACGACCTTGTACCGATACGGTAGCCAGTTCGTGCGCGGCGGTAACCCCGACTTTTCTGAAACCCTGTATAACGCTGGGGGGACATACCAGTTCACCGACAGCTGGCGGGTATTTGCCAACTATGCCGAGGCCTTCTCCATGCCCGACGTGGGCCGGGTCCTTCGCGGCATCAACGAGCCGGGGCAGGATGTCGAGACCTTTCTGGACCTGACTCCGATTCTCACCGAGAACTCGGAAATTGGCCTGGAGTTCGACAACGGCACGCTCAGCGCCCAGCTGAGTTACTACACCTCCAACTCGGACTTCGGCCAGCGCCTGCAACGGGGCGACGACGGCATCTACACCGTCAAGCGGGAAAAGACCGACGTTGACGGCCTGGAATTCCGTGCCGACTGGGCTTTCACCGAGGCCGATGTATTTGGGCTGCGCTACGCTGAGGCCGAAGGGCGTTTCGACTCCGACCAGGACGGTAAAGTGGACTCGGACCTGGGCGGCACCAATATCTCCCCCGACCGCCTGAACCTGAGCTGGGAACATCGCTGGACCGGCACGCTGAACACCCGGTTGCAGCTTAACCACCTGTTCGACCGCAAGGTGCGGGATAGCGAGGACGTGACCGTCAACTCCTTCGACGGCTACACCACCGTGGACCTGATGGCCGATCTGGAAATCTTCGGCGGGGTGGTCAGTGCCTCGGTCCAGAACCTCGGCAACGAGGACTACTACACCTATTATTCCCAGAGCAGCCCCAACGACCTGCGCAACTTCAAGGGCGTGGGCCGCAGCTTCGGTTTGTCTTACCAGCGCTACTTCTGATTGCCCTGAGCGGAGCGTGACTGCAGGGGCAACAGGCGGCCGTCGCCCACCCAGGCCACGCCCGGGTGGGCTGTGGCGCTGGCATTTGTGGGCGGGGCTGGCGGCACTGCTTGTCCTGCTGGCCAGCGCCATCAGCGGCGGCGTGCTGGTATACCAGAAGGAGTTAATCCGCCTGACGGTAACGCCCCATGCAACCCTGCCGCCGGACTACAGCCACGGCGCAATCGCCAGCCAGTTGCAACAACTGGAGTTTCAGCGCGGCGCCGGCTCTCCCATCAGCCTCAAGGCCCCCAACCCGGGTGAGCCCTACTGGACGGTACGCCACGGTCACGCGCTTGAACTACTGGAACTTGCCACGCTGGATACCTACCAGGACAACCTGGGCATCCTGGCCCTGCTGACCCTGCTGCGCGAGTTCCATGTCGATTTGCTCACCGGTCGCTGGGGGCAGAGCCTGTTATTGCTCTGCGGGATACTGGCCCTGTTCCTGACCGTGAGCGGCCTGCTGTTGTGGTGGCCCGGACGCCGCGCGTTTCGCTGGCGCTGGGTCATTCCGCGCAACTACACCGCCTCACGTAGCCTGCAGTACCACCGCCATGCCGGTGCACTGGTCAGTCCACTGCTTTTACTGGCATTCCTTACCGGCTCGGTCATGCTGTGGCAGAAGCTGGTCGCACCGCTGCTACCGCCGGTAGCCACAGAAATCCGGCAGATAGCCGCCATGCCCGCTGGCGTACCCGGCATCGCCCGGGATTATCGGGCTGCGCAGGCTGCCGTACCCGACGGCTGGCCCACCTACATCCGTACCTACCAGGAGCAGGACAGCACCTACACGAAAGTGCGTTTTCGCCTTCCCGGCGAATGGCACCTAAACGGACGGACCTCCGTTGTCGTCAACAGCGACACCGGTGAACTGGTGATCAGCGAGCGCTCCGACCAATCGAGCAACGCACGGCGCCTGGTGAACCAGTTATATCCCCTGCATTCCGGATACGGCATGCCCGGCGGCTACCGCGCGCTGATGCTGGTAACGAGCCTCGCCCTGGCATGGCTGGCCTATACCGGTGGCAGCCATTACTACACCCGCTGGCGCCACCGGCGAAACCGCCGACACTCGTCGGCCGCCTGAGGCCGGGCATCAGCGACAGTCCAGCCCACATTCAAGCCCGGAATGCTCGCGATAAAAACGATAAATTAGCTAAATTTTGGGTACCCTCCTAGAATTCCGCTTTACTTTCTAATTCACCACCTTGTATTTCACCGCCGCCAACGGCGGCCACCAAAGGATGTACACCATGAGCGAGCGAATCCAGAAAGGCGGCCTGCAAATAGCCGCCGTGCTGCACGACATGCTGGAGCAGGAGATTGCACCGGGCACCGGCGTGTCCCCGGACGAATTCTGGGCAGCGCTGGAGGCCATCGTGACAGACCTCGGACCACGGAATCGCGAATTGCTCGCCGAGCGGGATGCCATCCAGGCCCGCATTGATGCCTGGCATCGCGACCAACCCGGCGCCGACTACGATCGCGCTGCCTACAAGGCGTTCCTTCAGGATATCGGCTATCTGCTCCCCGAACCCGGCGCCGTCAGCATCGCCACCGAGAACGTGGACGCAGAGATCGCCACCCTGGCCGGCCCCCAGCTGGTGGTGCCGGTAATGAACGCCCGCTATGCCCTGAATGCAGCCAATGCGCGCTGGGGCAGCCTCTACGACGCCCTCTATGGCACCGATGTGATCCCCGAAGACGGCGGCGCGGAAAAAGCCGGCGGCTACAACCCGGTTCGCGGCGATCGCGTGATAGCCTGGGCCCGGGACTTCCTCAACAGCCACTGCCCCCTGTCCACCGGCGATCACAGCCAGGCCAAGGCCTACACCGTGGTTGGCGGCGCCCTGCAGGTGGTACTCAAGGGCGGCCAGATCGCCTCC
Organism: Parahaliea maris; assembly: GCF_008064665.1. Lineage (GTDB taxonomy): Bacteria > Pseudomonadota > Gammaproteobacteria > Pseudomonadales > Halieaceae > Parahaliea > Parahaliea maris. The sequence continues at coordinate 478,400 of NZ_VRZA01000001.1, forward strand.
CTCGCCGACCCCGGTCAGTTCCGCGGCTACGCCGGCGAGACCAATGCGCCCACCAACGTACTGCTGCGCCACAACGGCCTGCACATCGACATCCAGATCGACGCCACCCACCCGATTGGCGCCACTGACGCCGCCGGCGTGAAAGACGTTGTGCTCGAGGCCGCCCTGACCACCATCCAGGACTGCGAGGACTCCGTGGCCGCCGTCGACGCCGAAGACAAGGCCGTGGTCTACCGCAACTGGCTGGGCCTGATGCGGGGTGACCTGAGCGAGTCCTTCAGCAAGGGCGGCAAAACCCTGGCGCGCCGCCTCAACCCTGACCGAACCTTCACCGCCGCCGATGGCTCGGAGCTGGTCCTACCGGGACGCAGCCTGATGTTCATTCGCAACGTGGGACACCTGATGACCAATGAGGCGATCCTGGATGCCGAGGGCAAGGAAATTCCCGAAGGCATCATGGATGGGATGTTTACTTCCCTGATCGCCCTGCACGACCTGAAAAAGGACAGCAGCCAGCCACGCAATTCCCGCCAGGGCAGCGTCTACATCGTGAAGCCGAAGATGCACGGGCCGGAGGAAGTGGGCTTTACCTGCGAGCTGTTCGACCGCATCGAGGAAGCGCTCGGCCTGCCACGCAATACCCTGAAGCTCGGCATCATGGACGAAGAGCGCCGCACCACCATCAACCTCAAGGAATGCATCCGTTGCGCCGCCGAGCGGGTCGTGTTCATCAACACCGGCTTCCTCGATCGCACCGGTGACGAGATTCACACCAGCATGGAAGCCGGCGCCATGACGCCCAAGGGTGCCATGAAGCAGGAACCCTGGATTAACGCCTACGAGGACTGGAACGTGGACACCGGCCTGGCCTGCGGCCTGCAGGGGCGCGCCCAGATCGGCAAGGGCATGTGGGCCATGCCGGACCTGATGGCGGACATGCTCAAGGCCAAGATCGGTCACCCACAGGCCGGCGCCAACACCGCCTGGGTACCCTCGCCCACCGCGGCGACCCTGCACGCCACCCACTATCACACGGTGAACGTGGCTGCGCGTCAGGAGGAATTGGCCAGCCGTGAACGCGCCTCGCTGGATGACATCCTGAGCATCCCCCTGAGGGGTGCAGCGGGGCTGAGCCCCGAGGACATCCAGCGCGAACTGGACAACAACGCCCAGGGCATTCTCGGCTACGTGGTGCGCTGGATCGACCAGGGCGTGGGCTGCTCCAAGGTCCCCGACATCAATAACGTCGGCCTGATGGAAGACCGCGCCACCCTGCGAATCTCCAGCCAACACATCGCCAACTGGCTGCGCCACGGGGTGTGCTCCGAGGCCCAGGTACGGGAAACGCTGGAGCGCATGGCCGCGGTGGTGGACCAGCAGAACGCGGCCGACCCCGCCTATCGTAGGATGGCACCCGACTTCGCTGATTCGGTCGCCTTCCAGGCGGCCTGTGAACTGGTGTTCGAGGGTTGTGCCCAGCCCAATGGTTACACCGAGCCGGTGTTGCATCGCCGTCGGCGGGAGGCCAAGGCGAAGTACGGGGACTGAGGAGCGGTTGTATCGGCCGAATAAATTCGGCCATACAGGAGGGATTGCCGCGGGCGGATTGACGGCCGAATGAATTCGGCCCTACGGGAGGGATTGCCCCGGGCGGATTGACGGCCGAATGAATTCGGCCCTACAGGGGGGTAGCCCTGGCGTGTAGGGCCGAATTCATTCGGCCTCCCCACCAGCGACGACCCCGCCCGAACCTCAAGCCGACTGCTGCAGCGCCGTACGCCCAAGCGCCGTCATCGGCTCCACATAATCATAATCCAGCGCCTCAGCCACCGCTTCGCAGGTAATCATGCCGGCGTGGACGTTCAGACCGTTGCGCAGGTGCACATCGCGCTCCAGTGCGGCTTCAACACCCAGGTTGGCCAGTTTCAGCGCGTAGGGCAGGGTCGCGTTGGTCAGCGCCATGGTGGAGGTACGGGCGACGCCGCCCGGCATATTGGCCACACAGTAGTGGACCACACCGTCGACTACGTAGGTCGGATCCTGGTGCGTAGTGGCACGGCTGGTTTCGAAACAACCGCCCTGGTCGATGGCCACATCCACCAGCACCGAGCCCGGCTTCATGCGGCTTACCAGATCGCGGCTGATCAGCTTGGGCGCAGCCGCTCCAGGTATCAGTACTGCACCTACAACCAGGTCAGCTTCCAGCGCGTGGCGCTCAATGGCATCGGCAGTGGAATAGATGCACTTCAGGCGGCCGCCAAAGATCATGTCCAGCTCTTTCAGGCGGTCCAGCGACTTGTCGAGGATGGTGACATCCGCACCCAGGCCCATGGCCATGCGCGCCGCATTGATGCCGACCACGCCACCACCAATGACCAGTACCCGCGCCGGCTCAACACCGGGCACACCACCCAGCAGCATGCCGTTGCCACCCTGGGCTTTCTCCAGGTTGTGGGCACCGGCCTGAATGGCCATGCGGCCAGCCACTTCACTCATCGGCGCCAGCAGGGGCAGGCCCGCGCCATCGGAAGTGACGGTTTCATAGGCAATCGCCGTGGTGCCGGAATCCAGCAGCAGACGGGTCTGCTCGGGATCGGGCGCCAGGTGCAGGTAGGTGAACAGCAGCTGACCGGGGCGCAGCTTGCGGCACTCTTCGGGCTGGGGTTCTTTCACCTTGATGACCATTTCCGCACGGGCGAAGATCTCGTCGGCCGTCGCCACGATCTCGGCACCCGCAGACTGATACTGTGCGTCGTCAAAGCCGATCGCCAACCCACCGTCCTTTTCCACCAGCACGCTGTGGCCCTGCTGGACAAACTCTTTGACACCAGCGGGCGTCAAGCCAATGCGGTACTCGTGATTCTTAATTTCCTTGGGTACACCGATCAACATTGCGTGGGCTCCTCTCTATAGGGAATGTGGTAAAAGTACAGTTTAGGGGAGCTTTACGAGGGTTTTCGCTGTATTTTCACCCTATAGACAGGATTTAATTGACGTATTTCCTATAAAACAGCGTTCTCAGCTAGATCAAACTCTGTAAACATGACAATCACCGGTTGATATAACCAAATTCTGCAGGAACACCATGGAACGCCGCGCCCACACCCTGAGCCGCATCGATCGCAAAATCCTGAGACTGCTGCAGGCTGACGCCCGCATGAGCTACGTCGACCTCGCCAAGGAAGTGGGGCTGTCACCCACCCCGTGTAAAGAGAGGGTGAAACGCCTCGAACGCGAGGGCGTAATCCGCGGCTACCAGGCCATCCTCAACCCCGAGTACCTGGACGCCGGCCTGGTCGTGTTCGTGCAGATCCGCCTGAATCGCACCGCCCAGGATATTTTTGAGGAGTTCAAGAACAACGCCTTTGACCTGCCGGAGGTGCAGGAGTGCTACCTGGTATCGGGTAACTTCGACTACCTGATCAAGGCGCGAGTGGCCGACATGACGGCCTACCGGGAGTTTCTGGGGGAGACGCTGCTGACCCTGCCGGGGGTACTGGAATCAACCAGTTATGTGGTGATGGAGCAGGTGAAGGAGACGTTGGCGTTGAAGGTGCCTTATTAGTTTGCACCCTTCCGTAAAGACCAATATTTCCCGTGAGTCATTCCCGCGCAGGCGGGAATCCACTGTTCAGTCTTCGGGGTCCGAATCAACATCCTTATACTGAAGATTAGTGAGCTGCTCCGAGAGCAAGCCCATCAGGAAGATGATCATCCCCGCCAACACCAACACGCTGCTCATATTGGTGAAACGCAGCGAGCCTGAAGTGGCCCACGCCAACAGATAATTCAGAAATCCAATCCCAGCTACTCCCACGGCCGTGGGGAAGTAGACCTTTAGTGGCGAATAGAGAGTACCAATCTTGAAGATAATCAGGAAAAAACGAACCCCGTCGCGCACCAGATTGATGTGGCTTTTGCCCACGCGCTGGAAAACCTTGATGGGAATGAAGCCGACCGAATAACCCGCCCTGAAAAACGCCATCGTTGAGGTGGTTGGATAGCTGAAGCCATTGGGCAGCAGGTAAAGAAAGCTCAGAAACTTTTTGCGGCGCACAGCGCGGAAACCGGAGGTCAGGTCGGGGATTTCCTTGTTGACCATCCAACTGGCGAGGCGGTTATACACACTGTTAGCCCCCCAACGCGCTACGCTGGCTTGGTCCGACAACCCGCCACGGGCGCCGACGACCATGTCGTAGCCTTCGTCCATTTTCTCGAGCAGACGGGCAATGTCCTCGGGATCGTGCTGGCCGTCGCCGTCCATGAAGACGATGATGTCGCCAGTGGCGGCGCGGGCGCCGGATTTGATGGCGGCGCCGTTGCCTTTGGAGTAGGAGTGGGAAATTACCTTGGCTCCGTGTTGCTGGCAGACCTGCTTAGTCCCATCAGTAGAGCCATCGTCGATGACAATCAGCTCAGCCTCTGGATATGCCTCTACTAATTTTGGAAGTGTTTTCCTGAGCCCCTCCTCTTCATTTTTGGCGGGAATCACAATGGAAATATCCACACTACTACTCCGTCAACGGCGGCGCCCCTGTGTACAACGCCAGATTTTCTTGTTCGGCTACGGTGAGCTCACCACGGCTTTGTTTTTCCGCCAGCAGATTCCTCAATTCGGCCGCTTCGTCCACCCTTCCCAGAGCTGTGGTGAAATGCAGTTGCATAAACTGCCCCCGGGTGTCGCTGGGTAACATCGCAAGATATTGCTGCATGTACCGATAAGCAACCTCAAAACGCCCTAGTGAATTCTCCAACGTAGCGAGCGTTGAATAAACATTTGGGGCGGCCTTATGTCGAAAGTCATCCACAAGAAACAAATCTACCATGCGATCAGCCACAGCAATCCAGCGGAAATCCGGGCATAAACCGTCTTGTTGCATTCTGACCAAAGTTAACAGGGTAGTAACTGAACTTACTGGACGTTCCGGATTCACTTTTCCCAAATCATCTATCTGCGCCTCCGATACTGCGTCTCCAGCGATACAACTGAGCGCAATATCGCGAATCTGGAAGTCAGCCTGCCTCTCACCACGATTATTCTCGAACGCTACTCGAGAATATTCGCGCGCGCGCGCGTAATCACCCACATCAGCCATCAATACCGCCATATCGGTATTGGCTCGTGGAGAAGTCGGATGTCCATTAAGATGATTAAACACCAGAAGTTCACGCTGCGACCAAATTTGAACTTGGGAACTGGTCTGCAAAGCCAGCAAAAAAGCGAACCCCAAAACATAGGCAAGCACTGGTTTTTGCAGCTCAGGCAGCTTCCGAAACCACATACCAAACAGAGCACCCGCCGAAAGGTAAAACCCCATGACAGGAAAATAATTTCGATGCTCAAAGTAGAGTTCCAGCGCAAGTACAGAGGATTCTACTGAATGCCCCACCAGGTACCAAGCCGGCCCAATCGCAAGCCTTCGCCCCCACGGCCACCGAAGGAGTACCGCACCCACCAACAGAACCAGCACCCAGCCAAGCACCGCATACAATGTTGACAATGGTGAGATCAGGCTCTTCGAAACGAGGAAATCATCATGGTAGAGGCCAAGGCGCATCAAATCTGGCCAAAGGAGTTGCCCAAGATAATCCCACAGCACTCGCGACTCAGTCAGCAGCCGCTCATGAAGTGTAAAGTTCCGCACCTCGAAAGAGGCTGAAAGCGCCTCGTACTTAAACAACAAAGTTATTCCAAGGCCAATACCACCTATCGCAATTCCGCCCAATGAGATCAGTTTCAGTCGGTGAATTACTCGCCCCTTGCTGTCCCTCCACTGGAACCAAAGTGATTCCAACAGAAATAGGGTGGGGATTACGACGATTGCGTTCTCCTTAGCGAACAACCCGGCGACGATACACAGTGCGCCCAGGATCAAAGGTAGCGTGGAAGGGTCGCCACTGCTTAGACGACCCCGCCACCAAGTATAGGAAAGCAGAGCGAGCAGCATGAAAGTGGTACTCAACATTGCCATACGCTGGACGGCATAAAGCACCGTACTGACATGCAATGGAGCAAGAGTCCAACATAAACCCAGACAAACTGCTAATCCACCTGCCCCCCGGTAGTGCTGTGAGCGCAGTAGGTTCGACAGCAATAGCGTGAACAACAGTGCATTAAGCAAGTGGAGATAGATATTGAAGAGCTTACTGACGCCAAGGCTGTCACCAAACAAAAGCCTTTCCAATACAAATGTAGCCATAGAGACTGGCCTACCCAACATACCCGAGCCATCACCAAAAATATAATCGACAACCCGCTGCGGATTGTCCTTCAAATTAGTGATGACCAGGACACTGGATCGATCATCCAGCAATGGAGGCCCATAATGCCCCGGCCAGTAGATCCAGAGCACAACCAAAAACGCCAGTGAGACGGTTGCAACTGTCCAGGTTAAACTAACCGCTCTGCCAAAGAATTTGATCACCCCGCCTCCGATGCTGGCAACTTGAACAACTGCATCACAGCGGGAAGTTGACGGCGTGGACGGTCTACCTGAAGATATTGCGCTACCAGTTCGTATACCTCCCCTAATCGGCCTTCACGGGCGAGTTCCGAGATAAGTTGCAAATACAGACGCCCTGATGAAGGGTTTGCGTCAATCGCCTCCCGCAAAAGGGCTCTACGCTTTTCAGAAGGGGCGTTGCTCGCCGTCAAATATTCGTATTCCAGTTGATATACGCGCTCGCCACCAGGAAATCGGGATCTAAGTAGCCCAAGTAATTGCTCGGATACGGTATCACTATCAACACGACATGAGCCGCCACCAAGACAACGCATCAAGGTTTCCAAGGCAGAAATATCTGTCGGTAGCAAGACTGATGACTCCAACTGCCGTTTTATCGCCAATAACCGATCTTCCGGTGCTGCCAGGCCAGGGTAATAAGCCGTATCCACCTGATATAGCATTACCAGCGAAGCGAGATTACCGGGATCAAGCTGGAGGCTCCGTTGATAGTTTTGCCGTGCTGCGGACAGTAACTGGTATGGCCTTTCATCTTCATTCCCTGCCCCCCCCTCATTCAGGAAGTGCTCCAAGAGAACATTGGAATAGGTTTGTTGCGCCCGCATCGATTGCGGATGATTGACCATATTCACCTGCGCCAGACGCACCTCGTCAGACCAGGTCATAACGCGGATGAAGAGAAATACCGCAGCAATCATTCCCAGTGCGCCGCCGAGCAAAAGGACATTTAACCTCAGACGATCAGCAGCAACGACTACAACGCAGCCCAGAAGAATGCAGATGCCAACACTCGGAAGATAGTTTCTGTGCTCGAAAACCATTTCCAGAGGAAGTACAGTGGACTCCATACTGTGAGCCACTAGATAAAACAAGACGGCAAACAACAGGACCGGGAAGCGTTTGCGCAAAAGGAAAGCAATAATCGCCACAAAAAGCCAACCCAGCAAACTAGCGGCGGTTGTCGAAGGCTGAAAAAAGCTGCGTGACAGCGGAATGTCGTCATGATGAAGGCCCATCGACCCGATGTCAGGTACCACTGTCCAGTATGCATATTGCCAGAGTAATCTGGCCTGGGTCAGCAAGCGCTCCAGGAACGTAAAGTCACGCCCCTGGTAGCCACCAAGGATCGACTGCGGCCAAACGGCGAGGACCACTATCATCGATACCAGCGGCAGAATCAGAATCGCCAACGCAGTTCGATGTAGCGAGATATGGAATTTGCCATTCCATTGCCCCCGGAATAAAGCAACTTCGAGAACCACAATAAGCCAGGGCAACAACGCCCCATTTTCTTTGGACAGTACCGCGAGCATGTACATCAGCCCTAGCCACAACCCAGCCCCCAGCAACTCTCCGGGAGATGCACCATCTCTGGCCCAGCGCAATCGATAGGTCAAGAAAATGCACAGGCCAGTCATTACAAATAGTGCTGAAAGCTGCGCCATTCGCTGTATTGCATAGAGCACGGTAGAAACGTGCAGGGGGCTGAGCAACCACAGCATGCTCGCCAGCATACCCACAACAACCCCGTTACCGGAACGGCGCCAAGATAACGCAGGAGTTCTACAAACAAGGTAGGCAAGCAGTCCAACCAGCAACCCCGTCAATAAATGAATAACAGTATTGGTTGCTTTCACTGTGACAGGATTCAGTTCACCGCTAGCAACGTAATTGACAGCAAAACTGAACATAGCTATGGGCCGCCGAAGCGGCCCCGCTCCGGAACTAAAAGTAGCGGCTCGCCAATTGTCAAAGGTTGAGCCATCCATTCTGAGTAATGAGTTTTGTAGCAGGTTTGGGTGATCATCAAACAGCCAAGGCCCTGAAACACCGTTCGCATAGACAAAGGCTGTCAAAATCAATAAGAACGAGTAACCAAGAAATATTGGGGTTATCGATGAGCCAGATGGAAAACGTAATAATTTCAAACTAATCTAGCTCCCAAGAAAGGGAGGTGCAGACCAAAGTCAATCTTTGAATTATACAAAAAAGCCCGGGTGTAAACCGGGCTCATTTGGATTTAGACCGTGCTTAAAGCATTTATCAACCGCGACAGTTCGCGGGCAGCCACTTGGTCTTCATCGGCGTAGCCTGTGAAGCACCATCACCCGGTTGACATACCCAAGTAATGGAACCATCGTCGCGAGTGATACCAGACAGTTGGAAAGCTAGGTCATTTGTTTCACCGGGAAGAACGGACGCGTGAACAAAAATATTCACGATCGGACCACCGCTGTTTACATCGTATGTCATGTCACGGACGATTTCCGTTGCAATAATAGATTCTTGTCCTTCAATACCTGCCACAGCCAGTGTAGCTGGAACTACGCTGTTCGTAACAAAATATTCTGCGATAGTTGTTTTACTCTCTGCCAGCTTCGCCATGGGCTCAGACATCTTCGCCCGCACGGTGTAGTCCTGGTAGGCCGGAAGCGCAATCGCTGCCAGAATCCCGACGATCGCAATTACAATCATCAGTTCGATCAAGGTAAAACCCTGTTGAACACGTTTTTGTACAGTCATTTCCCTACTCCTTCAAATCCCCTGAGGATGCTTTCGAATTGCCGACCCAAGTAGTCGAGCCTGTCGCAATACATTTCCAAGCAACCAATGTGCCAACACAGAATCTATTACCCAATCCCTGTATCTTCCGATGGTTTTTCAAGATTCAAAAGGCCTAGCCAGACTCTCCAGCCGTCCACACCTGACACTAGAAGTCGACAGGTGACAATTTCTGTCACCCCAACTCGAAAACTGGTGGTAAGGTGCTTATCACAGACAAATATGCATACAGTCACAAAAAGCCCAATAAATCAGGGGATTATCACTTGAGAGCTGTATCCCTTACCTGCAAATTCGTATACTCAGGGGGATGTAAACTGACCCAGCCCATTTGGGGGGCCAGTAGTTCGCAGGACTCACAATGACGCAAGTTGATGAATAATAAGGTATCAGGCCAAATCAGTGGTCTCGCTGGGCGACTCGCGGCGGAGGATTTGATCAGTAGCGAACAGGCCCAAGAGGCGCAACGGCAGGCGGCGCTGGAGCGTATTCCGCTGGTCACCTACCTCGTGAACACACTGGATGTGGATAGCCAGCGACTGGCGGAAATAGCGTCAACCGAATTCGGTGTGCCACTGTTCGACATCCGCGCCTTTAATCCCGATCAATTACCCAGCGGCCTAGTGGACACCAATCTCGTCAGCAAACATCACGCCCTGCCTTTATTCCGTCGTGGCAACCGCCTCTTTATCGCCGTGTCCGACCCGACCAACCTAGCGGCCATTGACGAAATCAAGTTCCATACCGGGATCAATACCGACCCAGTCCTGGTCGAGGAGAAAGTCCTTTCCAAAATTATCGACCAGTGGGTAGAAGCCCAGGACGATCTTGGCAAAGGCCTGGCCGAAATCGATGCCGAAGACCTTGAGAACATTGATATCGAAGAAAACCGGGGGGACGACGAGGACGGGGCCGAGGGCGTCGATGAAACCCCCATCGTAAGGTTTGTGAACAAAGTTCTGGTGGATGCCATCAAACAGGGCGCGTCCGATATCCACTTCGAGCCCTATGAGCACACTTACCGGGTCAGATTTCGTACTGACGGAATTCTGCGTGAGGTGGTTCAGCCGCCCCGCAATCTCTCAGCCCGACTGGCCGCTCGTCTCAAAGTCATGTCCCAGATGGACATCTCCGAACGGCGAATTCCCCAGGATGGCCGCATTCAGATGAAGTTATCGCGCAACCGCGCCATCGACTTCCGGGTCAACACCTTGCCCACCCTGTTCGGCGAAAAGATTGTGTTGCGCATCCTCGACCCCAGCAGCGCCCAGATGGGCATTGATGCGCTAGGTTATGAGGAAGAACAGAAGGAACTTTATCTCAAGGCCCTGAAGAAACCACAGGGGATGATCCTGGTGACCGGCCCAACAGGTTCCGGTAAAACCGTGTCGCTGTATACCGGCCTGAACCTGCTGAACCAGCCAGAGCGGAATATCTCCACCGCGGAAGATCCGGTGGAGATCAATATGGCGGGAGTCAACCAGGTTCACGTCAACCCCAAGGTGGGGCTGAACTTCGCGGAAGCCTTACGCTCCTTTCTCCGACAGGACCCTGACGTGATTATGGTAGGTGAGATTCGAGATCTGGAAACGGCGGAAATTGCCATCAAGGCCGCCCAGACCGGTCACCTGGTGCTGTCCACCCTGCACACCAATAGCGCCGCTGAGACCATCACCCGGATGCTGAATATGGGTGTACCGGCCTTCAATCTCGCCACCTCGGTGGATCTCATTATCGCCCAGCGCCTGGCGCGCCGTTTGTGCAAGGAATGTGCAGTGCCAGCGGATGATATTCCGCATGAAACGCTTATCAAGGAAGGCTTTACCGAGGAGATGCTCAAAACCGCTACCCTGATGCACCCCATGGGCTGTGAAAACTGCAAGGACGGCTACAAGGGCCGGGTGGGTGTGTATGAAGTGGTGCGGGTGACACCGTCCATTGCCCGCCTCATAATGGAAGAAGGCAATTCCATGGACATCCACCAACAGGCCCGCGCTGAAGGTTTTAACGACCTGCGCATGTCCGCCCTGCGCAAGGTCGCACAAGGCTTGACCAGCTTGGAAGAGGTAAACCGGGTGACGACGGACTAGGCTCCACCGGACTGCAAGCTTTTTAAGGCACACGAATACCACGAATACAAAGAGGCTGTTTTAACAAGCCTTGACGAGTGAAGCGGGGAAACAGTATGGCTACCAGTGCAGCACGCAGTGATGTCTTCATCTGGAGCGGCGTAGACAAGACCGGTCGCACCACTAAGGGCGAAATCTCAGCCACCAGTTCCTCGATGGCCAAAGCACAATTGCGTCGCCAGGGAATTAAAACCAAATCCGTCAAGAAAAAACCCAAGCCCTTGTTTGGGAGCGGCAAGGGCAAGCCGATCAAGCCGGCGGATATCGCCGTTTTCACCCGCCAGTTGGCTACCATGATGAAGGCAGGTGTACCACTGGTTCAGAGCTTCGATATTGTCGGCGAGGGCCTGGAAAAGCAGACCATGCGCGACATGGTCTACAGCATCAAGAACGATGTCGCGTCCGGTAGCGGGCTCGCTCCCTCACTGGCCAAACATCCGCGCCATTTTGACGACCTCTTTTGCAGCTTGGTAGCGTCAGGTGAGGGCTCCGGCACCTTGGAAGTAATGCTCGATCGCGTTGCAACCTATAAAGAAAAAACCGAGCAACTCAAGGCTAAAATTCGTAAAGCGCTAACCTACCCGACCGCTGTCGTAGTTGTAGCGATCGTGGTCACGGCGATCTTGCTTATCAAGGTGGTCCCCCAGTTTGCCGAGACATTTCGCAGCTTCGGCTCGGACCTCCCGTCCTTCACCCTGTTCGTACTGTCCATATCAAACTTCGCACAGAAATGGTGGTTTGTGATTCTGGCCGGAATGGTCGCTGCCGTTTTTGCCTTTCGCGAGGCTAAGTTTCGGTCGGTAAAGTTTGCTGAATGGCTCGACAAAGTAGCGCTGAAGATGCCCGTAGTGGGAAGCATTGTGCACGACTCGGTGGTGGCACGCTTTTCTCGTACTCTCTCGACCACATTTGCTGCCGGCGTGCCACTAGTCGACGCCTTGAATTCCACTGCCGGAGCCGCCGGCAATGCTGTATACGCCAAAGCCATCCGCCAAATCCGCGACGACGTCACCACCGGCACCACCCTCTACAACGCCATCAAAACCACAGGGCTATTCCCCAACCTGCTCCTACAGATGGTCTCCATCGGCGAGGAATCCGGTGCTCTCGACGATATGCTGGACAAGGTGGCAAATCACTACGAAGAAGCCGTCGACAACGCAGTCGACAGCCTCAGCTCCCTAATGGAACCAATGATTATGTCCATCCTCGGCGTGCTCGTCGGAGGACTAATGATTGCAATGTACCTGCCCATCTTCATGCTCGGCTCGGTTATCTAGGCAGCTAACTCAGAGGTTTCTCCATGCTCGACGTTGCGAACCAGCACAGCTGGTTCCTGCCTTTTGTTTTGCTCATGCTTGGGCTGGTGGTGGGTAGCTTTCTGAATGTGGTGATCTACCGGCTCCCTCTCATGATGGAAGCAGGGTGGCGGCGGGATTGCTGCGAGCTTCTTGAGGTGGACGTCTCCGCGGAGACGCCTGCGCTCAGTCTGGCGGTACCAAACTCTCACTGCCCGCACTGCAAGGCACCAGTGAAGCCGAGGCAGAATATCCCGGTCCTCAGTTACGTCCTGTTAGGCGGGCGGTGTGGTAGCTGCAAGGCACCCATCTCGATCCGCTACCCGATTGTGGAGGCGATCTCCGGGGCGGCCTGCCTGTTCCTTGCCCTGCAATTCGGGCCAACCTGGACATTGGTGGGCTCGGTACTGCTGACCTGGGCGTTGATCGCTCTGACGCTTATCGACTTCGACCATCAGTTGCTGCCGGACAACATCACGCTCCCCCTGCTTTGGCTCGGCCTTTTGTTCAATGTGTTCGAGGTGTTCGTCTCCCTCCAGGACGCTGTTATTGGCGCCATGGCTGGCTATCTGAGCCTGTGGTCGGTTTATTGGCTGTTCAAGCTGCTCACTGGCAAGGAGGGAATGGGCTACGGTGATTTCAAGCTGCTTGCCGCCCTGGGGGCCTTTATGGGCTGGCAGGCGCTGCCTATGATTATTCTGCTGTCGTCTTTGGTTGGCGCTGCGGTGGGCATCATCCTGATCGTAGTACGCAAGCGGGGTCGCGATGTACCCATTCCTTTTGGCCCCTACCTGGCTGCAGCTGGCTGGCTTGCTCTGGTGTGGGGTGACCAACTCACCACGCGCTACCTGCAAGCAACCGGTCTGAACTGAGACGGAAGAGCGATGGGATTGGTGGTCGGGATTACGGGTGGCATCGGCAGTGGCAAGTCCGCCTTGACGAACTATCTGGCATCACAGGGCATCACCATTGTGGATGCTGATGTCGTGGCGCGGGTAGTGGTTGAGCCCGGGCGCCCGGCGCTCGAAGCCATTGCAGATCACTTTGGTCGCGATATCTTGCAGGCTGATGGCAGCCTGGACCGGGCGGCGTTGCGCAAGGTGGTATTTGCTGATTCCAATGAACGAATCTGGCTGGAGAAGCTGACCCACCCATTGATTGGTGAAGAGATTCAACGACAGATCGCTGCGTCGGATTCTGCTTATACCGTGCTCAGCTCTCCCCTGCTCCTGGAGGGCAGTCAGTCAGAGATGGTGGATATGGTCGTGGTGGTGGATGTGCCGGTGGAGGTTCAAGTGGCGCGCACTATGAGCCGGGATAGTAATGACGAGGGGCAGGTCAGGCGGATTATCGCGGCCCAGATGGATCGGGATGCGCGGTTAGCGAAGGCGGATATTGTGGTGGATAACAGTGGGTCGTTGGGGGATTTGGAAAAGCAAGCGGAAGCTTTACACGCCCGATTGCTGAGCTTGGCATGAAAGAATGGATCCCCGACAAAAGCATTCGGGGATGACGTGGTTGGGAACGTCCCTTAGAGATTCCTGAGTGCTGTGACAACTGCTTCTACAATGGGCAGGTTGGCGGCGGGGAACTCGTAATCACCCAGCGCCTCAGCCGCGCACCAGGTCATGGGCTGGTCTTCAAGGCCCTTCGGCTCTCCGCTGAAATTCCACACCAGATGCACATCCAGCAAAACCGCTTTGTCGCCGTAATCGTGCCGCACCTCGATCAGGGGTGAGCTGCGTTCGACAGAAATGGCCAGTTCCTCCCGTAGTTCCCGATCCAGCGCGGTCAGTACATCCTCACCCTGCTCCACCTTGCCACCGGGGAACTCCCACAGTCCGCCCTGGTGAGCGTCCGCGGCACGGCGCGTGAGGAGGATGCGCTGCTGGGTGTCGAGGATGACGCCCACGGCCACATGCACCTCATCCATCAGGTGCGGTACTCGGCGTTGATCTTGACGTAGTCGTAGGAAAAATCCGTGGTCCAGACGGAAGCGCCGCTGTTGCCGCGGTTCAGTTCCACGCGGATGACGATATCTTCCGGGGCCATGGCGGCAACGCCCTGCTCCTCGGTATAGCTGGCGGCACGGCAGCCGTTCTCGGCAATCAGGACGTCGTTCAGGAACACACCGACTTTGTCCACGTCGAGGTCCTGCAAGCCTGCCCGCCCGATAGCGGCCAGCAAGCGGCCCCAGTTGGGGTCAGAGGCGAACAGCGCGGTTTTCACCAACGGTGAATGGGCGATAGTGAAGGCCACGTCCAGGCACTCCTGCTCGTCGCGGCCACCGTCCACCTGCACGGTCACAAATTTGCTGGCTCCTTCGCCGTCGCGCACCAGGGCCTGGGCCAGGGTGACGCAGACTTCCTGGAGGGCGTCGCGCAGGGCAATGCCTTCAGAGCTACCGAGATCGCTCACCGGATCGTTGCCCGCCGCGCCTGTGGCCAATAACACACAGGCATCATTGGTAGAGGTATCCCCGTCCACGGTGACGCGGTTGAACGAGATAGCAACAGCGTCCGCCAGGGCCTGCTGCAGTACCTCAGCCTCTACTGCCATATCGGTAGCAACATAGCCCAGCATGGTGGCCATGTTCGGACGGATCATGCCCGCGCCCTTGGAGATGCCGGTGAGGGTGTACTCCCGACCGTCCGCGGTAAAGCGCACGGAGCAGCCTTTGGGGCGGGTGTCGGTGGTCATGATGCCGCTGGCGGC
Source organism: Parahaliea maris (assembly GCF_008064665.1). Lineage (GTDB taxonomy): Bacteria > Pseudomonadota > Gammaproteobacteria > Pseudomonadales > Halieaceae > Parahaliea > Parahaliea maris. The sequence continues at coordinate 493,568 of NZ_VRZA01000001.1, forward strand.
ATCAGCCCAGCCCTCGTCGGTCAGCCCGGCCAGGGCCTCCGGAATAACGGCAGTGATTTTCTCGACAGGTAACTGCTCTCCGATGACGCCGGTTGAGAAAGGCAAGACCGTCTCCGGGTCGACGCCGGCCAGTTCGGCCACCTGCTCACAGGAAGTGCGAGCACTCTGGAGCCCCTGGGCGCCGGTGCCGGCATTGGCATTGCCGGTGTTCACCAGCAGGTAGCGGGCTTTCTTCCCGCTGGCCTGCCAGTGCTCGCGTGCGACGGTCACCGGAGCGGCGCAGAAGGCATTGCGGGTGAACACGGCGGCGCAGGTTGTGCCTTCGGCTGCTTCAATCAGTACCACGTCCTTGCGTCCGGGCTTTTTGATGCCGGCGGAAACGGTGGCAAGGCGGATGCCCGGAACAGGGTGGAGACTAGGGAGTTCGTTGGTGCCGGTGGCCATGGGACTGGGTTATCCGCAAAAAAATGAATGGGTCAGGGCCATAATAAAATATCCCCGCGGTCTCAGACCAGCGGGGATACCTGTAAGCGTGGGAGTAAGGCCGAACCGTCAGGCAAGCTTCCCATGACACTGCTTGAACTTCTTCCCGCTACCACAGGGGCAGGGCTCGTTGCGGCCCACTTTGGGCTGCTCGCGGGTCACCGTCTGGGGGGTGGCTGGCGCTTCGCCGGGCTCGCCCGGCGCTGCCGCAGCCTGCTGCGCCGCAGCCTCGGCGGCCATGGCGGTAGCCGCCGCGTGCTGGAAGGCCAGCTTCTCGCGCTCGGCTTCCTCACGGCGGCGGGCCTCGATCAGGGCGGACTCGTCCTGGCGCTGGATCTGCACGTGGCTGAGGAATTTCACCACCTCGTACTTGAGGTTGTTCAGCAGCTCCTCGAACAGGGCGAAGGACTCGCGCTTGTACTCCTGCTTGGGGTTCTTCTGGGCATAGGCCCGCAGGTGGATACCCTGGCGCAGGTGATCCATGGTCGCCAGGTGGTCCTTCCACAGGGTGTCCAGCACCTGCAGCATGATCTGTTTCTCGATCTTGCGCATGTCGGGGCCGATGTCGGCACACTTGGCGTCGTAGGCCGCCTGGATTTCCTGCACGACGCGCTCCCGCAGGGCTTCCTCGTACAGTTTTTCATCAGACTCCAGCCAGCTCTGTACCGGCAGGGAGATGGCGAACTCGGCCTCGAGCTGCTTCTCCAGCCCTGGAATATCCCACTGCTCTTCCACACTCATGGGCGGGATGTAGCTGTTGATGGCATCGTTGACCACATCTTCGCGGATCGCGGTGATGGTGTCGGCGATGTCGTCTTCGCCCAGCAGGTCGTTGCGCTGCTGGTAGATGATCTGGCGCTGGTCGTTGGCCACGTCATCGTATTCCAGCAACTGCTTGCGGATGTCGAAGTTACGGCCTTCCACCTTGCGCTGGGCTTTCTCGATGGCGTTGGTGACCATGCGGTGCTCGATGGCCTCGCCCTTCTCCATGCCCAGGGCCTGCATGAAGCTCTTCACCCGGTCGGAGGCGAAGATGCGCATCAGGTTGTCTTCCAGCGACAGGTAGAAGCGGGACACACCCGGGTCGCCCTGGCGACCAGCGCGGCCGCGCAACTGGTTGTCGATACGGCGGGATTCGTGGCGCTCGGTACCCAGAATATGCAGGCCACCGGACTCCAGCACCAGTTTGTGGCGCTCTTCCCAGGCTGCCGTCAACTCGGCCTTTTTCTCGTCGGTGATGCTGTCGCCATAGCTGGCGATTTCGGCTTCCAGGTTGCCCCCCAGCACGATATCGGTACCGCGGCCGGCCATGTTGGTGGCGATGGTGACGACGCCGGGGCGGCCCGCCTGGGCGATAATCTCCGCCTCCTGGGCGTGGTACTTGGCGTTCAGTACCTTGTGCTCGATCTTCGCCTTGCGGAAACGGGCCGAGAGTTCCTCGGAGGTTTCAACAGAGGCCGTACCCACCAGCACCGGCGCATTGTTGGCCATGCAGTCCTTCACATCCGCCACAATGGCGTCGAACTTCTCCTCCCGGGTCAGATAGACCAGGTCATTCAGGTCCTGGCGCTGGGCCGGCTTGTTGGTGGGGATCACCAGCACTTCCAGGCCGTAGATCTGGCGGAATTCGAAGGCCTCGGTGTCGGCGGTACCGGTCATGCCCGCCAGCTTGTCGTACAGGCGGAAGTAGTTCTGGAAGGTGGTGGAGGCGAGGGTCTGGCTCTCGCTCTGGATTCTGACCCCCTCCTTGGCTTCGATGGCCTGGTGCAGGCCTTCCGACAGGCGCCGCCCGGGCATGGTGCGACCGGTGTGTTCGTCGATCAGCACCACCTGGTCTTCCTGCACGATGTACTCCACGTCGCGGTGGAACAGGAGATGGGCGCGCAGGCCGGAGTAGACGTGGCCCAGCAGGCTGAGGTTGGTCGCAGCGTACAGGCTGTCGCCCTCTTCCAGCAGCTTCTCGCGGGTCAGGAGGTCTTCGATGAATTCGTGGCCCAGCTCGGTCAGTTCCACCTGGCGCTGCTTTTCGTCCACGGTGTAGTGACCGGTTTCACCTTCGGTGTCCGGCTTGAGCTGGGGCACCAGCTTGTTGATCCGGCGGTACAGTTCGGAGCTGTCTTCGGACGCGCCGGAGATGATCAGCGGGGTCCGCGCCTCATCGATCAGGATGGAGTCCACCTCGTCGACAATGGCAAAGGCCAGCTCGCCCTGCTGCTTGTCCTGCAGGGTGAAAGCCATGTTGTCGCGCAGGTAGTCGAAGCCAAACTCGTTGTTGGTGCCGTAGATGATGTCGCACTGGTAGGCCTGGCGCTTCTGCTCGGGGCCCTGCCCGGACATGATGACCCCAACCGACACCCCGAGGAAATTGTACAGCGGCCCCATCCAGCCCGCGTCGCGGCTGGCCAGGTAATCGTTCACGGTAATCAGGTGTACGCTCTTGCCCGATATGGCGTTGAGGTAGGCCGGCAGCGTCGCCACCAGAGTCTTGCCCTCACCGGTGCGCATCTCGGCGATCTTGCCCTCGTGCAGGGCCATGCCACCAATCAGCTGCACGTCGAAGTGACGCATGCCCATGATCCGCACACTGGCCTCACGGGCGACGGCAAAGGCCTCCGGCAGCAGTCGGTCGAGGGATTCGCCATCATTGAACCGGCCGCGGAACTCGGCGGTCTTGGCCTGCAGCTGCTCGTCGGACAGGGCCTGCATGGCCTCTTCCAGGCCGTTGATCTGCTTGACCACTTTACGCATGCGCTTCAGTTCGCGGTCATTGCGGGTACCGAAGACTTTTTTCAGTGCTGAACTAATCATTTTTTTGCCATTGGGGAACGGGACATAGCCACCCCGGAACATCGGGGTGTTGCGCTCAATCTGTGGGACTGTGTCAGCGCCGGCGGTTGCGGCGAACGTAGCTGGAAGGGTCGACCGAGCGGCCGTGTTTGTAGACTTCAAAATGCACGTGGGCGCCGGTTGAGCGCCCACTGGATCCCATCAACGCGATGGGCTCGCCCTTGCGTACCACATCACCCGGCTCAACCAGGTTTTCCTCGTTGTGGCCGTAGCGGGAAACCAGGCCGTCGCCATGGGAGATTTCCACCATGTTGCCGTAGCCGCTGCGCTCGCCCACCCAGGTCACTACGCCACCGGCCACGGCCAGTACGTTGGAACCCGCCTTGCCGGCAAAATCGATACCGTGGTGGAAAGCCGGACGCCCGGTGAAGGGGTCATTGCGCTTGCCGTAGTAGGAAGAAATCCAGCCCTTCTCGATGGGGCGGCCCGACAACCAGGCTTCATCTTCCAGCTTGCGGTTACTGAGCAGGGATTCAAGGATGGCCAGCTGCTGTTCGCGGTCGGACAGGCGACGGGAGAAGCCGTCGATATCGCCGCTCAGGCCGGTGCTGGTGTAATCGACGTTGAATTCGCCACCCAGCGGTCCACCAACGGCCGGCGGCTGGCTGAAATCAAACTCGCCCTCTTCCAGTTCCGCCATGGCGGTGAGGTGTTCGCCGAGGGCGTCGAGGCGGGTCATTCGGGCCTGCAACTCGGCCAGGCTGTGGGTCAGGGCCTGCAGCTTGAGTTCGGCTTCGTCTTTGAGAGCGTCCAGATCTTCGGACTGCTGGGCCAGTTCGTCGGCCATGGCATCGACCGACTGCCCGCGCAGGGAGCTGGCCTCGCGTTCCATCCCGGCCAGATAGCCAACCGCCACCATCCCCAGTGGCAGTCCTAGACAGCACAGGGAGAGGAGGGCACGGGACCAACGACCTAACTCAAACGAGCGCGAGCCGCCATGCTTGCGGTTGATGACAATGACTTTCATTGGCACTTTGGCAGAAATCGGCAGCGAACTATGCCACAAAATCGCGCATCATGTCACGCCGTAATGGCGGGAAATGGGTGGGCGGTATTGGTGGAATGAAGTCCGCCGTACGGGGGGCTTCGTTCGGGGCGGTATTGGCGGAATGAATTCCGCCGCACGGGGGGCTTCGTTCGGGGTGGTATTGGCGGAATGAATTCCGCCGCACGGGGGGCTTCGTTCGGGGCGGTATTGGCGGAATGAATTCCGCCCTACAGTAGGGTCGAATTCATTCGACCTTCAAGGGATTGCGGGGCGCTTCAGGCGACGGGGACGGCGTTCAGGTTGTAGGAGATCGGGGCGGTGGCCTCGTCCTCGTAGGTCACCATTTCCCAGGCATCGGGCTGGGCCATCAGTGAGCGCAGCGAGGCGTTGTTGAGAGCATGGCCGGACTTGTGGGCCTTGAACTCGCCAATCAGGCTGTAACCCAGCAGGTAGACATCGCCGATGGCGTCCAGGATCTTGTGCTTGACGAACTCGTCGTCGTAACGCAGGCCGTCCTGGTTGAGGATACGGTACTCGTCGACCACGATGGCGTTGTCGACGGAGCCGCCGCGAGCCAGCCCCTTGGAGCGGAGATACTCGATCTCGTGCATGAAGCCAAAGGTCCGGGCGCGGGATACTTCCTTCACGAAGGACGTGGAGGAAAAGTCGATTTCGGCATGGGCAGCGCGATCGTGAAACACCGGGTGATCGAAATCGATGGAAAACGAGACTTTGAAGCCATCAAAGGGGAGGAAGCTGGCTGTCTTGTCCCCGTCTTCCACCGTCACCGGGCGCTTGATACGAATGAATTTCTTGGCCGCGTTCTGCTCTTCGATGCCAGCGGACTGGATCAGGAACACAAAGGGGCCCGCGCTGCCATCCATGATGGGCACTTCCGGCGCACTGACATCCACAAAGGCGTTGTCAATGCCCAGGCCCGCCATGGCCGAGAGCAGGTGTTCAACCGTGGAGACGCGTTCGCCGCCGGCCATCAGGCTGGTTGAGAGTGTGGTATCGCCAACGTTCTCGGCCCGGGCGGGAATTTCCACCACAGGATCGAGATCCACCCGGCGAAATACAATACCGGTATTCACAGGTGCCGGGTTCAGGGTCAGGTAAACCTTTTCCCCGGTGTGCAGGCCAACACCTGTGGCCTTGATTGCATTTCGCAGAGTCCGCTGTCGAATCATAGTACTCCCAACCGTATCCTGTGCCTCACAAAGAGATCGCAAGGCGCCGCCGGAACGGGTCCGGGTTGTAAACCTTGCTAGTCTGCCTGGCGACGCAAGAACGCGGGAATATCGAAATACTCCTCGCCGCCGGCTTCAGCTGCGACAGCTGCTGCCTGCCCACCCGCGGCTGCGCGCGCACGGCGCATGTGGGGAGGGCGATCAAACTCCTTATAATTAGGGGCGGCGTCGGGCTCCGCGGTTTGCTGCGAGGCCGTACTTTCCACCACCTGCAAGGGCGCCTTGGCGACCTCGCCACCCAGGCCCGTGGCAACCACGGTAACCTTGAGCTCATCCGTCATCTCGGGATCGATAACGGTACCTACCACAACTGTCGCTTCGTCAGATGCAAATTCCTCGATTGTGTCGCCAACTTCGGAAAACTCTCCGAGTGACAGGTCGAGGCCGGCGGTGATATTCACCAGTATGCCGCGTGCACCCTTGATATCGATGTCGTCGAGCAGCGGGCTGTTGATGGCGCGTTCTGCGGCTTCCCGGGCGCGATTTTCGCCCTTGGCACTGCCGGTGCCCATCATTGCCATGCCCATCTCGGACATCACCGTTCGAACATCCGCAAAATCCACGTTTATCATGCCGGGGCGAATGATCAGGTCGGCTATACCCTGAACTGCGCCCAACAATACATCATTGGCCTCCTTAAAGGCATCCAATAAACTGGTATTTTTTCCCAACACCTCAAGCAACTTTTCGTTGGGAATAGTGATCAGGGAATCGACGTGTTGCTCGAGTTCACGGACCCCTTCGTGGGCAATTGCCAGGCGTTTTTTGCCTTCGAAAGGGAAGGGCCTGGTCACCACGGCAACGGTCAGAATACCCAGCTCACGGGCCACTTCCGCTACCACCGGCGCACCGCCGGTTCCGGTACCACCACCCATGCCAGCGGTAATGAATACCATGTCGGCACCGCGCAGTGAGTCGGCAATGCGCTCGCGATCCTCGAGTGCGGCCGCGCGGCCGATTTCCGGGTTGGCGCCCGCTCCCAGGCCCTTGGTGATCTCGCCACCGAGCTGCAGGATGGTTTTGGAGTGAATGTCATTCAACGCCTGGGCGTCAGTGTTGGCGCAGATGAAATCCACGCCTTCCACCTGGTTCTCGATCATGTGCTTGACGGCGTTGCCGCCACCACCACCGACACCAATGACTTTTATCACCGCGTTTTCTGGAACGTTGTCTATCAGTTCAAACATGGTCTTACTCCCCTTTACTGGTTTGCCGCCCCTACCGGCGGCGGTTTACAACACCCGGGTGTCACTCACCCGAATTCATTGATCCGACCGGCGGCCGGACCGTTGTTCAGAAATTACTCTGCACCCAGGACTTGATCCTGCCGATCAGGCCCGGCTCGTCACCACCGGCATCACCCCGGGCGGCACTGCCGCCGGAATCCGGCTGCTGCAGACCGTACTGCAACAATCCCACCCCGGTGGAATAAATCGGATTGCGCACAATGTCGTTCAAACCCTTCACCGCCTGTGGATATCCCACGCGTACCGGCATGTGGAATATCTCCTCGGCCAGCTCCACCACGCCTTCCATCTTGGAGGTACCACCCGTCAATACGATGCCGGCGGGAACGAGGTCTTCGTAACCACTGCGGCGAACTTCCGCCTGCACCAGGGTAAACAGCTCGTCGTAACGCGGCTCCACTACCTCGGCCAGTGCCTGGCGCGACAGGTCCCGCGGGGGTCGCTCGCCAACGCTCGGCACTTTGATGGTTTCGTCCGGCCCCGCCAGCTGGGTCAGGGCGCAGGCGTACTTGATCTTGATCTCTTCCGCGTGCTGGGTCGGGGTGCGCAGGGCCATGGCGATGTCATTGGTCACCTGGTCACCGGCGATGGGGATCACTCCCGTATGCCGGATGGAGCCCTCGGTAAAGATGGCGATGTCCGTCGTCCCGCCACCGATATCCACCAGGCACACACCGAGTTCGCGCTCGTCTTCGGTCAGCACTGCGTAGCTGGAGGCCAGCTGCTCGAGAATGATGTCCTCCACGTCCAGGCCACAGCGGCGGATGCACTTCTCGATGTTCTGGGCCGCATTCACCGCACAGGTCACCAGGTGCACCTTGGCCTCGAGCCGCACACCGGACATACCCAGCGGCTCCTTGATGCCCTCCTGGTTATCGATCACGTACTCCTGGGGCAGAATGTGGAGGATCTTCTGGTCCGCGGGAATCGCCACCGCCTGGGCGGCATCGATCACCCGCTCCAGGTCCAGCGAGTACACTTCGCGATCGCGAATGGCCACGATGCCGTGGGAATTCAGGCTGCGGATATGGCTGCCGGCAATGCCCACATACACCGAGTGGATCTGGCACCCGGCCATCAGCTCGGCCTCCTCCACCGCCCGCTGTATCGACTGCACGGTGGACTCGATATTCACCACCACGCCCTTCTTCATGCCCTTGGAGGGATGGGAGCCAATGCCGACGATCTCGATATCACCGTCCATGCCGATTTCACCGACGATGGCCACCACCTTGGAGGTGCCGATATCCAGCCCGACGATCATTCTCTTTTCCTGTGCGCTGCCCATGGCAGTGTGTCTCCCCCGTCCCTTATTCGCTTGTCAGGCCGGCCACCTGGGCCGGTTCATGAAAGGCAACCGCCAGGCCGCTCTGGTAGCGCAAATCCACCCGCGCCACCTCGGCGGCACGCGGTGCCAGCTCGCTGCGATAAATGGCGATGAATCGCTGTACCCGCTCGCGAAATGCCCCATTCCCCAATTGCAGTTCAATACCGTTGCTCAACACGGTTACCATCTGGCCGCGAGCGTCCATCGTCAGCACCTGCACTTCCAATGCGAGCGGCTGCAGCAGGTCACCCAGGCGCTGGTAGCTGGCCATCATCGCCTGCTGCTGGCCCTCGGGGCCTTCAAGACGCGGCAGGTGCTGCCAGGCGTCTGCATTGGCGGTCTGGAACACGGTACCCTCGTGATTCAGAAAGCCTCCCTCGCCCCAGCGCGCAATGGGTAATTGCTCAATGACGTGAATCTCCAGCGAGTTCGGCCAGCGCCGACGTACCGAGGCCTCGTAGATCCACGGCAGTGCCTCCAGCTGTTCGCGAATCTGCACCAGGTCCGCGTTGAGAAAGCCGCCAATCAGTGCCGGCTGCACCATTTGCTGCACGGCTTCGGTCTGGGTGTTCTTCAGGTTGCCGGTCACACTGATGCGCTCTACCGGAATGGCCTGCAGGATCAGGAAGCCCTGCAGGGCCGCCGCCAGCACAGCGCCGCCCCCCACCAGGATCAGCAGGCGATTGAGCCAGTTGAAGGACCACTGCCGACGCTCCTTCGGCGCCGCAGCCACCTTGCGGGTGGCGCCGCGACCGCCCTTGCGTACCTTCTGTGCCTTCTGTTCCTTCAGCACTTTTCGTTCCTGGCGCACCGCAGTCATACCCCGCGCCCCCCTGCGCCGCGTGCCTCCCAGCTGAGCTCCAGAATCCGCCGCACCAGCGCGGCAATGTCCAGCCCCGCCACCCTGGCCGCCATGGGCACCAGGGAGTGGGAGGTCATCCCCGGAATGGTGTTCACTTCCAGCACGTAGAAGCGGCCATCGCTGTCGCGCATCAGGTCGACCCGGCCCCAGACCGCGCAACCTAGGGAGCGGAACGCCGCCAGGGCGAGACTGGCCGCCTCGGCCTCGTCGTCGGCATTGAGATCGCTGGGGCAGTGATAGCGGGTGTCGTCCGACAGGTACTTGGCCTCGTAGTCGTAAAAGGTGTTATCGGTTTCCATGCGAATGGAGGGCAGCGCCTCCTCGCCGAGAATGGCCACGGTGTATTCGGGGCCGTCGATGAACTGCTCCGCCAGCACCGCGTCACCATACTTCGCCGCAGCCTCCCAGGCCGCCCTGAGTTCGGTAGCATCAGAAGCCGGCGCCATGCCGATACTGGAACCCTCACAGGCGGGTTTCACAAACACCTTGCCGAGGCGGTCGATGACCCCCTGCCAGTCGGTATCAGCTGCCAGCAATTCGAAACCACCGGTGGAGACACGGATGCCCTGCCACAATTGCTTGCTGCGCTGCTTGTCCATCGCCAGGGCGGAACCCAGCACCCCCGAACCGGTGTAGGGCAGGCCCAGCGCCGTCAACGCGCCCTGCATGACACCGTCTTCGCCGCCCGGCCCGTGCAGGGCATTGAACACGCTGCCCACGCCGTCCAGCCTGGCAATCCACCCGGATTCTGCCGGGTCCACAGGGCGCACATCGCAGCCCAGTGATTCCAGTGCGGCGATCACGGTGGCGCCGGAATTGAGTGATACTTCCCGTTCAGCGGATGTGCCGCCCTGCAGGACAGCAATCGGCTGGCGGCTGATGTGTTCCCAGCTCATGGCTGACCTCCCTGCACCAGCGGCGCGGTCATGAGGTCCTGGGCCAGCTTGCCGATATTGCCCGCGCCCTGGGCAATGACCACGTCACCGTCCTGCAGCATGTCCGCCAGCACCGCGGCGACGGCGTCCACCGACTCCACGAACACCGGCTCTACCTGGCCGCGCTGGCGGATACTGCGGGTCAGGCTGCGACTGTCTGCACCGGGGATGGGCTTTTCTCCCGCCGGGTAGACATCCAGCAACAACAGGGCATCACAGCGTGACAGCACGGCAACAAAATCCTCGTACAGGTCGCGGGTACGCGAAAAACGGTGGGGCTGGTAGATCATCACTACCCGGCGGTCCGGCCAGGCCTGCCGGGCCGATTCCAGCGTTGCCTTCACCTCGGTGGGGTGGTGGCCGTAGTCATCCACCAGCAGCGCACTGCCGCCGGCAAACTGCAGCTCCCCGAGCTGGGTAAAGCGGCGGCCGACACCGGCGAAGTTTTCCAAGCCACGCGCAATGGCATCGTCGGAAAGCCCCTCATCGCTGGCCACGGCGATGGCCGCTGTGGCGTTCAGTACGTTGTGCGTACCGGGCATGTTCAGGCGCACCCGCAGCGGCGGCTGACCACCGGGCCGATGCACAGTGAAATCTGTCGCCAGCCCCTGCTTGTCCATATCGGCGATACGGTAATCCGCAGCTTCGTCAAACCCGTAGGTCAGGGTCTGGCGCGCCACGTCGGGGAGCAGGTCCGCCACCACCGGGTCATCCACGCACAGCACCGCAAGGCCGTAGAACGGCAGGTTGTGCAGGAAATCGAGAAAGGTCTGGCGCAACACGCTGAAGTCACCGCCGTAGGTCTCCATGTGGTCCGCCTCGATATTGGTGACCACGGTGACCATCGGTTGCAGGTGCAGGAAGGAAGCGTCGCTTTCATCGGCTTCCGCCACCAGGAAGCGGCTGGCGCCAAGCTGTGCGTTGCTGCCGGTACTGTTGACCCGGCCGCCAATCACAAAGGTCGGGTCGAGGCCGGCCTCACCGAACAGGGCGGCAATCAGGCTGGTGGTGGTGGTTTTGCCGTGGGTACCCGCCACGGCTATCCCGTGGCGGTAGCGCATAAGCTCTGCCAGCATCTCAGCCCGGGGCACAACCGGTATGCGGGCGTCACGCGCCGCAGCCACTTCCGGGTTGTCCTCGCTCACGGCGCTGGAGCTCACGACCACGTCGGCGCTACCGATATTGGCGGCGGCGTGCCCGACATGCAGTTCGACACCCAGCCCCTCGAGGCGGTCGGTCACCGGACTGCGGCGCAGGTCCGAGCCGCTGACCTTGTATCCCAGGTTCACCAGCACTTCGGCGATACCGCTCATGCCGGAGCCGCCCACACCGATCATGTGAATCCGGCGTATGCGACGCATCTCCGGCACACTGTAGACATTGCGTTCGTTCATCGCGCCACCTCCTCGCAGCAATCGGCGACCTGCCGGGTGGCCTCGGGCAGGGCCGCGGCGCGGGCCGCTTTCGCCATGGCAGCCAGGCGCTGGGGATGGTCCAGATAACTGCCGAGCGTAGTGCCCAGGGACTGGGCGCTCAGTTCCGACTGCCTGAGCAGCAGGCCGGCGCCGCGATCGGTCAGGGAGCGGGCATTGCCGGTCTGGTGATCGTCGATGGCGTGAGGCAGTGGAATCAACAATGCGGGGAGCCCCATCACCGCCAGTTCGGCGACGGTCAGGGCGCCGGCTCGACAAATGACTAGGTCGGCCCAACTGTAGGCGGAGGCCATGTCCTCGATAAACGGCTGTACCCGCACCGCGGATTTCAGCAGGCGACCATAAGCCGTGCTCACCTGGTCCGCCTGGGCGCTGCCGGTCTGGTGCAGCACCTCCAGAATCTCGTCACCCCGGTCCTTGACCAGCTTGCGGATCACTCCGGGCAACAAGTCGTTGATTGGTTTCGCCCCGAGGCTGCCACCCACGATCAACAGTCGCATGGGGCGGCTGCCATCGTAGTCCCAGGATTTGGCCTCACCCGCGGCGAGCAAATCAGCGCGCACCGGGTTACCCAGTACCAGCACATCGTCCCGGTCCTTGAAGGCGCCGGCGAAGCCCGCGACCACGCGCCTGGCCAGGGGCGCCAGCAAGCGGTTCGTCGTACCCGCCACCGCATTCTGTTCGTGGACCACCAGCGGACGCCGCAACAACCACGCCGCCAGGCCAGCGGGACCCGAAGCGTAGCCCCCCATACCGAGCACGCAGTCCGGGCGCAGGCGCAACACCAGTGCCAGCGCCTGCAGTTGCGACCAGGCCAGGGCAGCGAGCCCCCACAGGGTGTGCAAAATATTCTTGCCCCGCACGCCCCGAACCGCCAGCGTGTGCAGCGGCAGGCCGGCAGAAGGTACCACCCGCGCCTCGAGGCCGCGGTCGGTGCCCACCCAGTCGATGCTGTGCCCGCGGCCAATCAACTCCTGGGCCACCGCCAGTGCCGGGTACACGTGGCCACCGGTGCCCCCCGCCATCACCAGAACCCGCAACGGACGGCTCATCGTTTGGCCCCCCGCGGTGCTTTTGGCTCAGGCACTTCTGCCTGTACCCGCAGTACCATGGCCAGCATGCAGCAACAGACGATAAGGCTGGTGCCACCATAGCTGACAAAGGGCAGGGTCAGGCCCTTGGTGGGCAGCAGCCCGGAACTCACCCCCATGTTCACAAAAGCCTGGCCGGAGAAGATCAGGGCCACGCCATAGCAGAGGTAGGCGCCAAAGTCCTCGCCGGCCCGCGCCGCGCGCCGGCCCACCCAGAGGATGCGCGCCACCAGGGCGGCGTACAGGCCGATCACCACGCTGGCGCCGAGAAAACCGGTTTCCTCGGCCCAGATGGAAAAGACAAAGTCGGTGTGCGCTTCCGGCAGGTAGAACAGTTTCTGCACGCTGTTGCCGAGGCCCACGCCCAGCCACTCGCCGCGACCGTAGGCAATCAGGGACTGGATCAACTGGAAGCCACTGCCGTAGGGGTCCGCCCAGGGGTCCGTATAGGCGGTGAGCCGCTGTACCCGGTAGGGGGCACTGAACACCAGCGCCACCAGGCCCAGCAGCGCAACACCGAGCACTGCCAGGAAGTGCATCAGCCGCACGCCGGCGAGAAACAGCATGCCAAAGGAAGTGCCGACCACAATCACGGTGGCACCGAAATCAGGCTCCACCATCAGCAGCAGGGCTACGAATCCCAGCACCCCCATCGGCCGCAGAAAGCCCTGCCAGTCGGCGCGCACGGTGTCCGCCTGCCGCACCAGGTAGCCGGCCAGGTACACCACCACCGCCAGCTTGGCGAATTCGGAGGGCTGCAGGGTAAAGGGCCCGAGGGGCAACCAGCGCTGGCTGCCGTTGACGTCTTTGCCGATCCCGGGCAGTAACACCAGGATCAGCAGCGCCAGGGCAGCAAACAGCCACACCCACCCGGTTTGCAACCACACGCTGGTCGGCACCCGGTAGACGATGGCGGCCGCCGCCAGGGCCAGCACGATATACACCAGGTGTCGCTTGGTGTGAAACCAGGGGCTGCCGTAGTTCCAGTCACCGAACTCGATCGACGCCGAGCCGATGGCGACCAGGCCAACCAGCAACAGGGCCAGGCCCAGCAGGGTCAGCGGCAGGTCCATCCGCGGCGCGCGCAACCAGTCGGGAGACAGGTTCATGCGCCCTCCCCCAATTGCTCCACCGCGGCGGTGAACGCGTGACCGCGGTCAGCATAACCGCGGAACATGTCAAAGCTGGCGCAGGCCGGCGACAGCAGCACCAGGTCGCCCGCCTCGCCCAGGCCGGCCGCGGCCTCCACTGCGGCCCGCATGTCAGTCACCGGCTGGACCGGCACAATGTCGGCCAGCGCACTGTCGAGTTCTGCCGCCGCTTCGCCCATTACGATCACCCCGCGGCAGTAGCGTTTCACCGCCTTGCGAAGCTGGTTGAAATCCGCCCCCTTGCCCTGCCCGCCGGCGATCAGGATGACGTTACCTTCACCGCCCAGGCCAACCAGCGCCGCCTCACAGGCGCCAATATTGGTGCCCTTGGAATCATTCACATACCGCACACCCCGATACTCCCGCACCAGCTGACAGCGATGGGGCAGACCGCGGAAAGCCCGCACGGCGTCGAGCATCGCCGCCATGGGCAGGCCCGCGGCGTGACCAATGGCAAGGGCGGCCAGTACATTGGCGCAGTTGTGACGACCCACCAGGGGGAGGTCGGCCGTGGGCATCAGGGGCTCGAAGCCGTGACACAGGGTTTCCACCCCGTCGATGGTCCGCAGGCCAAAGCCATTCAGCTCCGGTTCTCGCAGGCGCCAGCTGATCACCGCCACCTCGTCGCCCACCAGCGGGATGGTCAGGGTGTCATCCCGGTTGACCACCGCACTGTGGCAGCCGCGAAAGATCCGGTGCTTGGCCTGGTGGTAACGCGGCATACTGCCATGGCGGTCGAGGTGATCCGGGCTGACATTGAGCACCGTGGCGACCTGCAGGTCGAGCTGGCCTGCCCGCTCCAGCTGGAAGCTGGACAGCTCCAGCACGTACAGCTCGCTGGCATCGTCCAGCAAGTCCAGCGCCGGGGTGCCGAGATTGCCACCCACACCCACACGCAAGCCGGCGGCGCGGGCCATCTCCCCGACCAGTTCGGTGACCGTGGATTTGGCGTTGGAACCGGTGATGCCAACCACCGGGGCACGGGCCTCACGGACAAACAGGTCGATGTCGCCCAGCACTGTCGCACCCGCTGCCACGGCGGCGGCCACCAGCGGCGCCTCCAGGGCAATCCCTGGGCTCACAATCAGCTCGCTGGCACTTTCCAGCACCTGCGGGGGTATGTCCCCGGCGAGCACCGGAACCTCGGGCATTTCCCGCTGCAGGACATCCAGGCCCGGCGGTTCGGCACGGGTGTCGACCACGCTGAAGGCCAGCCCGTTGCGGTGCAGGAAGCGCGCACAGGACAAACCGGTCACCCCGAGGCCAAAAACGACCCGGTTCTCCGTGCTTGCTATCAGATCCTGTGCCACTGCTGTACTCACTCCCGATTTACCTTTACGACCTTCCGCCTCAACGCAGCTTCAGTGTTGCCAGGCCAAACAGCACCAGCATCACGGTGATAATCCAGAACCGCACAATCACGCGCGGCTCGGGCCAGCCCTTGAGTTCAAAGTGGTGATGGATCGGCGCCATGCGAAAGATGCGTTTGCCGGTCAGTTTGAACGAGGCGACCTGCAGGATGACGGACACCGTCTCCAGCACAAATATCCCGCCCATGATGAAAAAGACGATCTCGTGGCGGGTAATCACCGCCACCGTGCCCAGCGCGGCGCCCAGCGCCAGCGCTCCCACGTCGCCCATAAACACCTGGGCCGGATAGGTGTTGAACCAGAGGAAACCGAGGCCGGCCCCGGCGATGGCACCACAGAACACCGCCAGTTCACCACTGCCCGCCACGTAGGGAATGTGGAGGTAGCTGGCAAAGTCCACGTGCCCCGTCAGGTAGGCAATCACGCCGAGCGCGGTACCCACCATCACCGTCGGCAGAATGGCCAGGCCGTCCAGGCCATCGGTCAGGTTGACCGCATTGCTCGAGCCCACAATGACGAAGTAGGCCAGCACCAAGAACAGCGGCCCCATGCTCCAGGCAAAGTCCTTGAAGAAGGGGATGTACAACTCGGTGGTAACCGGGGTGTCGAAGGCCAGGTAGAGGTACAGGGCGGCGGCGATACCCGCGGCGCTCTGCCAGAAGTACTTCCAGCGCGCCGGTAACCCGCGGGAGTCTTTTTCCACGACCTTGCGGTAGTCGTCGACCCAACCCACCGCGCCGAACACGCCGGTGACCATGAACGCGACCCAGATGTAGGAGTTGCGCAGGTCCGCCCACAACAGGGTACTGATGGCAATGGCCACCAGGATGAGCGCCCCGCCCATGGTCGGAGTACCGGATTTACTCAGGTGGGATTGCGGGCCATCGTCACGCACCGCTTGGCCTACCTGGTAGTAATTGAGACGGCGGATCATCACCGGCCCCACCAGCAGGGAGATGGCCAGTGCGGTACCCGCCGCCAGGATGCCGCGCAGGGTCAGGTAACTGAAGACCTGGAAGCCACCGGCATACTGGGTGAGGAATTCGGAGAGAAAGATCAACATGGTTAGCGTCTCGCCTCCCCTTCCGGATCCTGCAATTGTGCCAGCAGCAATTCCATGGCTGCGCCGCGGGATCCCTTGATTAATACGGTGTCGTCGGCGCCAAAGGCGCCTGGTAGCGCGGCACTGGCCGCGCGGCGATCCTCAAAGTGCTGCCCGCCTTTGCCGAAGGCCTCTACCGCGGGGGCCAGTTCGGGCCCTACCCCCCAGAAACGGTCGAGCCCGCGCTCCCGGGCGTACTCGCCTATCTGGCGGTGCAGGGACTCGGATTCCGCGCCCAGCTCACGCATCACCCCCAGCATCAGGGTGCGCCGGCCTTCGCAATCGGCGAGCAGGTCGATGGCGGCCCGCACTGAACCGGGGTTGGCGTTGTAGCAGTCGTCGATCAGGGTGCAGCCACCCTGGCCATGGCTGACCGCCAGGCGACCGGGTACGGGGCTTACCGACGCCAGGCCGGCGGTGATCTCCGACAGGCTCAACTCGCAGGCCAGGCCCACCGCAATGGCTGCCAGGGCGTTCGAAACGTTGTGCAGGCCCGGCAGGCGCAGGGCCACCGGGGCGTCTCCCGCCGGGGTGCTGGCAATAAAACTGATGCCGGCGGTGCCGCGGCTGCTGATATTGTTGGCACTGATCGCCGCGGGCTGGCGCAAGCCGTAGTCCAGGATCGTGGCGCCCGCGGCGCGCTTGCGCCAGCGCCCGGCGTACTCCTGGTCGGCGTTGATGACAGCCACACCCTTGCCACCGAGTCCGTCGTAAATCTCGCCCTTGGCGTCGGCCACGTCACTCACCGACCCAAATCCCTGCAGGTGGGCCGGCATGGCGTTGAGCAACACCGCCACATCCGGGCGCCCCAACTCACACAGCCAGGCAATATCGCCGGCTTTGGCCGCGCCCATTTCCACCACCGCAAACTCGTGCTCCGGCGCCAGCCGCAGCAGGGTCTGGGGCACACCGATTTCGTTGTTCAGGTTGCCCTCGGTAGCCAGCGTGTTGCCACGCTGCGCCAGCACCGCGCTCACCAGGTTCTTGACCGTGGTCTTGCCACTACTGCCGGTGATCGCCACCAGCGGGTGCTGATACAGGTCGCGGTTACAGGCACCCAACAGCCCCAGGGCGCGCTGGGTATCCTCCACCACCAGCAGGGGCAGGCCGGCGTCAATCTCGCGACTCACCAGGGCCGCAACAGCACCGCCATCGCGCGCCACTGACAGGTAATCGTGACCGTCGAAGCGCTCGCCGCTGAGGGCGACAAAGAGCTGCCCCTGCAGATCACGGCGACTGTCGGTGGACACCGCGGTGAACCGGGCATCATCGCCACACAGCCGGGCACCCAGCGGGGCGCAGAGTTCAGCCAGTGTAAAAGCGCGCATCATGATGTCGCCCTCCTGGCCAGGGCGCGCTCTGCCTCTTCTACATCGGAGAAGTGCAAGCGCTGCCCCTCGATAATCTGGTAGTCCTCATGGCCTTTGCCGGCGATCAGGACGCAGTCGCCCTGTTCCGCAAGGGCAATGGCCTGCTCAATCGCCAGGGCGCGATCCGCCTGGCGCTGGAAATGTCCGGTACAGCCGGCCACGATATCGTCGATGATCGCCTCGGGGTTTTCACTGCGGGGATTGTCGCTGGTAATCACCACCTCGTCCGACAGTTCACAGGCCAGGCGGCCCATAACCGGGCGCTTGCCGCGGTCGCGATCGCCGCCACAGCCCACCACGGTGATCAGCCGCCCCTGCACATTCGGACGCAGGGCGCGCAACACATGCTCCAGTGCATCGGGGGTATGGGCGTAATCCACCAGCACCTGCAAACCACAGTCATTGGCCACGCTTTGCAGACGCCCCGGCACCGAGTGCAGTGCGGGCAGTTGTTGCAGTACCCGCTCCAGCGGCGTACCCGCCAGAACGGCGCAGGCTATGGCAGCCATCAGGTTCGCCACATTGAAGACCCCCGGCAGGGGGGAGCAGAACACGCCTTCCCCCCAGGGGCTTACAAGATGGCCTGTGGCACCGGCGGCACTGAAGGCGAGATTGTCGATGCGAATATCGGCGTCGGCGCTGCCGGCGGCAGAATAGGTCAATACCTGGCAACCGGGTCGGGAAGCAGCGGCCACCACGATGGGGGCGTAGGGGTCATCCAGGTTCACCAGGGCATGGCGCAAGCCATCCACCGCGAACAGGCGCAGCTTGGCCCGGGCGTAGGATTCCATGTTGCCGTGGTAATCCAGGTGATCCCGCGACAGGTTGGTATAGACAGCGGTGTCGAAGTGCACCGCGTTGACCCGGCCCTGTACCAGGGCGTGGGAAGAGACCTCCATCGCCACGTCATTCACACCCTGCCCCTGCCAGTCGGCGAAGCAGGCCTGCAACCCCACCGGATCCGGCGTGGTATTGACGGCGCTGGCCACGCTGTCATCCAGGCTGGCGCCGAGGGTGCCTATGACGCCACAGGGATGCCCGACAGCACGCTGTAACTGTGCCACGAGTCGCGAGGTGGTGGTCTTGCCATTGGTGCCGGTGACACCCACCACGCGCATGGTGCGGGTGGGGTCACCGTGGAAGCGGGCAGCGATCGCCCCCGCCTCGTGAGCGAGATCGGGTATCTCTACCAGGGGCACCGGCAGCGCGTCGACAAAGCCCGCCACCGGGGCTTCCGCCACCACCGCAGCTGCGCCGCTGGCCACCGCCTGTTCGATAAAGGTACGCCCATCATGTACTTCCCCCGCCAGCGCCAGGAACAGGTCACCCGGGCGCACGGAGCGGCTGTCCAGGGTTATGCCGCTCACCCGGGCATCCTCGGGCAACTCGCGCTCCAGCAGCCAGGCCAGGGAGCAATCATTCTGTGGGGGCTTTAAAGCGGCCATCATCACACAGCCCCTCCATGGCGCGCCGGCGGCGTCGCGGCAACCACGGCCTCCGGCTCGTCCGGTACCACATTCAACAGGCGCAGCGCGCCCTGGGCCACGCGAGAGAACAGCGGTGCGGCCACTGCCCCGCCACCGTACTCGTCACCCTTGGGTCCGTTGAGGACCACCACGGTGACGATGCGCGGATCATGCACCGGGGCTACCCCGGCAAACAGGGCGCGGTGTTTGTCTTCCATGTAGCCCTGGGCGCCGACCTGGCGCACGGTGCCGGTTTTGCCACCGACGGCGTAGCCATCGACCCGGGCGCGACGGGCGGTACCATTTTCACCGGTCACCCGCTCCAGCACGGTGAGCACATCGGCGGCAATTTTCGCGGAGATCACCCGCTGCCCCTCGGGCACTTCGTCCAGCGCCAGCAGTGATACCGGGCGCAGTACGCCGCCGCTGGCGAAGGCGCTGTAGGCCCGGGCCAGTTGCAGCGGCGTCACCGTCAGGCCGTAACCGAAGGCCAGGGTCACTTCCTCGATCGCGCGCCAGCGCGGGCGATTGGGCAGCAGGCCGTTCTGCTCACCGGGGAAGCCGGTGCCCAGTGGTTGGCCGATGCCCATGCGCTGGAATACGTTCCACACCGGCTCGTGGCCGATATCGAGGGCGATTTTCGTCACACCGACCTGGCTGGACTTCTCGATCACCCGGGACACGGTGATCGCGCCGTAATTGCGCGGGTCGGGCAGGGTCTTACGGCCGACGCGAATGCGGCCGGGGGAGGTGTCGATCACGGTATCGGTGGTGTACTTGCCACTTTCCAGCGCCGCCACCATGGTCAGTGGCTTCATGGTCGAGCCGGGCTCATACTCGTCGGTCATGGCCCGGTTGCGAGTGCTGCCCGGGTCGATCTTCTTGCGACTGTTGGGGTTGTAGACCGGGTAGTTGACCATGGCCAATACCTCACCGGTATGGGCGTCCAGAGTGACCACCGTGCCGGAGTCGGCACCGGTTTTGGCCACGGCGCGCTGCAGTTCCCGGTGCTGCAGTACCTGCAGGCGCAGGTCGATGGACAGGCGCAGGTCACGGCCGGGGCGCGCCGGCTCCAGTACCCCGATATCGCGCACCGCATCACCGTGCAGGTCCTTGATGTACTGCTTTTTGCCGGGTATTCCGCGCAGCCAGTCCTCATAGGACAGCTCCAGGCCGGCGATACCCGCGCCATCGACATTGGTGAAGCCGACCAGTTGCGAAGCCACTTCCCCCGCCGGGTAATAGCGCTGGTATTCGCGCTCACCGTACACCCCGGGGAAACGCCGGGCCAGGATTTCCCGCGCCTCACCGGGCACCCGGTGGCGCTGCAGGTACATGAAACGCTTGCCCGCGTATCGCTCCAGCCGCTCGTCCAGTTCCGACAGGGGCATATCCAGCGCGAGGGCCAGTTCCGGCAGGCGCTCGGAGCCCGCCAGCTGGGTGGGATCGGCCCAGATGGAAATCACCGGGGTACTCACCGCCAGCGGCTCCCCGCGACGATCGGTGATCACCCCGCGGTAGGCGGGTATCTCCGCCGTGCGGACGGCGCGCATTTCCCCCTGGTCCTGCAGGAATTCGCGCCCGCGATCACTGCTGATGACCTGCAGCATCAGGATACGCCCCAGCAACAGGCCGAGCAGGGCCAGCAACAGGGCGGCGACCACGTAGAAGCGCCACGGAGCGACTGCCTCCCTTGGCACCTTGCGGCTCATGGCGCCACCACTTTCAGTTCCTGCATCGCCGGAGAATGCATATCGAGCTCACCGGTGGCGACTTTCTCCACCCGGTGGTGGGAAGCCCAGGCGCTCTCCTCGAGCAGTAAGCGGCTGTAATCTTCCTGCAGGAACCACTGGTCTGCCTCCAGCCCCTGCAGTTCAGCATACAACTGGCGACAGGCGTGGGAGGAGTGGATAACAAAAAACGCCGACAGCACTACCGCCACCATGGCCGCAGTGCACAACAGGTTGAGGGCCCGCCCGTCGGCAGGCGCCCCGGCAGGCCTGTTACCCCGAGCGGCCATCAGGCGATCTTCTCCGCTACACGCAGTATGGCGCTGCGCGCACGCACGTTGCCGGCAACTTCCTCCTTGCCGGCACGCACCGCCTTGCCCACCAGTTTCATGCGCCGGTTCAGGGCGCTGTCGGGCACTGGCAGGCCGCGGGGCAACTGTTCGCCCCGGGACATATCCCGCATATAGCGTTTGACGATACGGTCTTCCAGCGAATGGAAACTGATCACCACCAGGCGCCCGCCTTCACCCAGCAGGTCCAGGGCGGAGCCGAGCAGGTCCTGGAGGTCTTCCAGTTCCCTGTTGATATAAATCCGGATGGCCTGAAAAGAGCGGGTAGCCGGGTGCTTGTGCTTTTCCCAGCGCGGGTTGGCCTCGGAGACGATCGACGCCAGGCGACCCGTCGTGGTGATGGGATCGATAGCGCGCTGGGCAACGATGGCCCGGGCGATACGCCGGGAAAAGCGCTCTTCGCCGTAGTCGTAGAGCACATCGGCAATGTCGGCCTCGTCGGCACGGGCCAGCCACTGGGCGGCGGTTTCGCCGCTACTGGTATCCATGCGCATGTCGAGGGGACCATCGTGCTGAAAACTGAAGCCGCGTTCGGCCTCGTCCAGCTGCGGGCTGGAAACGCCCAGGTCCAGGAGAATACCGTCAACTGCGTCGATCCCCATCCCACGCAGTTGACGGGGAAGCTGAGCGAATGACCCGTGATAGAAGGTGAACCGGGGTTCGCTCATCGCCAACTTTTCGGCCTCTGCTACGGCGGTCGGATCCTTGTCCACCCCCAGCAGGCGGCCGTTTTCGTCAAGGGCCTCGAGCACGGCGCGACTGTGCCCACCGCGTCCGAAGGTGCCATCGACGTAAAAACCACTGCTTGTCGTCACCAGAGCGTCCACCGCCTCTCGTAACATCACCGTTTGATGCATATCACTCACCTACAGGGTCAGCGACAACAATTCGTCTGGCAGTTCCGCCTCGGGCCCGGATTCCTCCAGCGCCTGTTCGCATTCCGCCTGCCACAGGGCCTCGGACCAGAGCTCCAGCTTCTTGCCCTGCCCCACCAGCACCAGCTTTTTCTCCAGCCCGGCGTAGTCACGCAGGGACTGGGGCAACAGCATGCGGCCATTGCCATCCAGCTCGATGTCGGTGGCATAACCCAGCAGCAGGCGCTGGAAGCGCTTGGTGGCCTTGTTCAGTGAGGGCAGGGACTGGATCTTCTCTTCGATCACTTCCCATTCGGGCAGGGGGTAGATCACCAGGCAGCGCGTCTGGGTATCAATGGTAACGACAATTTGTCCTTCGCAGAGCGCCAACAATGGCTCGCGCTGGCGCGCTGGCATTGCCAGCCGCCCCTTCGCGTCCATGTTGATGTGCTGTACTCCGCGAAACACGCCAATTTCCCCCACTCATCCGACTTTGTTTTCCACAAAAAGCCAGATTTATCCACTTATTCCCACTTTGCGACACTATAGGTGTGCCTCAAAGGGGGTGTCAAGCGAGGCCCTCTCTAAAAAACGTTGTAATTTCAGTAAATTAGCGCCGTTTCGCAGTTCGGTACGCGGGCATCTGTAAAGGAAGCGAGTTCAAAAAATGACAGAAAACATGAGCGTAACCACACATGCTAAGAACTTACTTTAAGTTCCAGTTTATTTTTTTCTGAAATGTGGTCGGTAAAAGGCCGAAAAAGCATATAGGAAGGCCGGTGCCCGCTTCTGGGCGAACACCGGCCTTGATGAAAGTTGAGTCGGTCGATAAGCCGGGTTCTGTCGTGGACGATCATTCATCTGCGACAGGCGTCACCGCCTGCCTGAAGCGACCTACCCGAATCCACTGCGGGCCGCAGCTACAGGATTCCTATTTGGTCTTGCTCCGGGTGGGGTTTACCATCGCCGCGCCTGTTACCAGCCGCGCGGTGCGCTCTTACCGCACCATTTCACCCTTACCTGGCCGCGTGAACGGCCGGGCGGTTTCCTTTCTGTTGCACTTTCCGTAGGCTCGCGCCCCCCAGGTGTTACCTGGCACCCTGCCCTATGGAGCCCGGACTTTCCTCCCCGCCAACGACCGAAACCGATGGCAGAGCGATCGCCTGACCGACTCGGCGGCAAGACTACGCGCGGCCCGCCAGGAAGGCAAGCGCTACAGTAGGCCCGTTATGACAGGCTCGGGCGCTAGCCCTGATCCTGCAGGAGGAAGTCATAGAGCTGTTTCTTCCGCAGCCCCGTGTGTTCCGCCACCACCGCCGCGGCCCGTTTCGGCGGCAGTTCCTCGGCGAGGCGGCGCAGCAGGCGGGCGGTATCGGCGTCGATCGTCGTCTCTTTCTCCCGCTGTCCGGCGACCACCAGCACGATCTCACCGCGCTGCTGGTTGGGATCGGCGGCGATGAACGCCTCGAGCTCCGCCAGGGGGGCCCGGCGGAGGGTTTCAAAGGCCTTGGTGACTTCCCGCGCCAGCAGGGCCTCGCGCGCGTCGCCAAACGCGGCGCGCATATCCCCCACACAGTCCAGCACCCGGTGGGGCGCCTCGTAGAACACCAGGGTCTCCTGGCGCTCGGCCAGCGCCTGCAGGCGAGCCTGGCGGCCCGCCGCCTTACCCGGCAGAAAACCCTCGAACAGGAAACGGTCGGTGGGCAGGCCCGAAGCACACAGGGCCGCCACCGCCGCGCAGGCGCCCGGCACCGGGATCACCGGTAACCCGGCTTCCTGCAGTTCCCGCACCAGGCGGTAACCGGGATCGGATATCAGCGGCGTTCCCGCGTCCGACACCAGTGCCACCACGCCGCCACCCGCCACACAGTCGACGATGCGCCGTGCGGCCCGCGGATCTGAGTGGTCGTGGTAGGCGAACACGGTATTGTCGATATTGAAGCGCGCCAGCAGGCCGCGGGTGGTGCGGGTATCTTCGGCAGCCACCAGGTCGGCCGCAGCCAGCACATCGAGCGCACGCTGGGTAATGTCTCCCAGGTTGCCGATGGGGGTAGCCACCACGTAAAGTCCGGATTCCATTTCCAAGCCAGCACCTTCCACACAATCACTCTATAATGGCCGCCACCGTTCACCGCGGTGGCGGCCCTGAGGGCCATAAGGGTCATCAGAAAGCCACGAAGGATAGCATGACAGATTACCTGACAACCCCGCCGGCTCGCCGCGCGCTTCCCACCGCACTGCTCGCCGGCCTTCTGCTACTCGCCGGCTGTGCCGAAACCCCGGTGCAGACCACCAGCGTGGAGCCGCCGCCAGAGACCATCGAGCCGCCCACGACCACCGTACCCGACCTGCCCACCGTCGACCGCGAGCTGCCGGGCAGCATCTACGCCGCCGAGTTCAGCCAGGCGGAGTCGCTGCTGGCGAACAACGACTGGCTGCACGCCGGGGACGTACTGAGCACACTCCCGGAGGAACTGGATCTCAACGACCGGGCCTACCTGAGTTACCTGCAGGCCCGTATCGCCTGGCAGCACGGCCAGCCGCAGCAGGCCGCGGCGATGCTGGTGGAGCTGCCCGCTCCGGGCACCGCCCTGGCATTGCAGGAAAAAATCATCAACTTCCAGCGCTACATGGGCGACCTGCAGGGCGACTACCTCGCCAGTGCGCGCCAGGGCAGCCAACTGCTGTCCAACGACCCCATGCAGCCCGGCGCGGCGGCCCTTAAACGCAGCATCTGGCGAGACCTGGAAAGGGTCCCGGCGGAGCAGCTGGCCATTGCCGAGGGGGATACCGACAACCCCGACTGGAATGCCTGGCTGACGCTGGCCCGGATCACCGCCGAAGCCGGCACCGCGGATGAACTGGAACAGGCGCTGGTGGACTGGCGCGCCGACCACCCCGCACACCCCGCCGCCAACCCCCTGCCCGGCGGTCTCGACGCACTACTGGAACAGCCACTGCAATTTGACACCGTGGCCCTGCTATTGCCCCTGAGCGGGCGTCTCGCACCTGCGGCCAAAGCCGTGCGCGACGGCTACCTGGCGGCGTTCTACCGGGCCAGCGCGGGCAAGCGACGGCAGGAATTGCTGGTGCTCGACACCAATGCCTACCCGGATGCCATCGCCGCCTACCAGGACGCCGTTCGCCAGGGCGCCAGCATGGTGGTGGGCCCCCTCAGCAAACAGGCAGTGGCGGAGCTCGGTCAGCTGCAGGAGCGCACGGTACCGGTGCTGGCACTGAACCGCAGTGACGAACCCGCCCCGCCCGGCCCCACGGCCCTGGTACAGCTGTCCCTGTCGCCGGAGGACGAGGTGGAAACCCTGGTCGAGCAGGCCTGGGGCCGTGGCGCCCGCCGGGCGCTGATCGTCCGCCCCGGCGGTGAGTGGGGCGACAAGCTCGACCAGATATTGAGGCAGCAGTGGCAGGCACTGGGCGGCGAGATCGCCACCACCGCCACCTACGCCAGCGCCGAGGCCTACTCCGACACCATCAAACAGGCCTTCCAGCTCGACGCCAGTGAGGCGCGGGCGCGGGAAATCCGCAGCATGCTGGCCACCAACATCGAGGCAACCGCCCGCCGGCGCCAGGATTTTGACGCCATCTTCCTGCTCTCCGGCAGGCACGGAGAGGCCCGCGCCATCAAGCCACTGCTGGCCTTCCACTACGCCGGGGATGTACCCGTACTGGCCCCCTCCGCGGTCTACAGCGGCCTGCCGGGGCGAGGAGACAGCGACCTCAACGGCATCCTGCTGGCGGAGTTGCCCTGGCTGCTGGGGGCCGACCCGGGGCTGCGCGTCGCCATTGCCGCCGGCGGTACCGGCAGTGACAGCTACACCCGACTCAACGCCCTCGGCGCCGACGCCTACCTGCTCCAGCGTCGCTTCGCCCAGCTGCAGTCGGGCCCCGAGGCCCTGTTTCGTGGCAGCACCGGGCTGCTGCACATGGACCCCTATCTGCGCATTATTCGCGAACCGGCACCGGCCACTTTTGATGGCGGCAGGCTGAAACCGCTGTAACTATAATGGCGCCTCTTCCAGCAGGAGGCTGCCGCCCTGAGCAAGCCCGGTAACACCCGCCAGCGCCCCGCCGGCGATCACCACGAGCAACTCGCCGCCCGGTGGCTGCGCGACCAGGGGCTGCGCATCCTTGCGCGCAACGTTCACTTCAAGGCCGGGGAGCTGGACATCGTCGCCCTGCACGGGGACACCCTAGTCTTTGTCGAAGTGCGGGCCCGCAGCAATCCGCGCTATAGCGGCGCCGCCGCCTCGGTGGATCGACGCAAACAGGCAAAGCTGTTGCGGGCCGCCGCCCTGTTCCTGCGCCAACACGCCCGCTGGGCCAATTACCCCTGCCGATTTGACGTTATCGCCTTCGAGCCGCGACAATCAGCGGCCAATCCGGAGCCCACGTGGATCCGGTCGGCCTTCACTGCATGAATCCAACCATTCCGGAACCCGCAGCATGGATCACTACGAACTTCTTGCCGGCAATTGCCAGGGCACGATCGAGGCGCTGGCCATGGCAGTGGACCCCGCCGCCCCGGCCCTCAGCGCCGCTGCCGAACTGATGACCGGCGCCATGCTGAGTGAGCACAAGGTCATGGCCTGCGGCAGCGGCCCCGACGCCGCGTTGGCGCAGCTCTTTGCCATCAACCTGCTGGGCCACTTCCAGCAGGAGCGGCCCGCCCTGCCGGCGCTGGCCCTGGCCGCAGACGGCGGTGTCGTCGGCGCGATCGCGACCAGCGAAGGTACCGACGAGATCTACGCCCGCCAGTTGCTGGCCCTGGGCCAGGCGGAAGATGTACTGCTGTGCATTGCCAGCGCCGGACTCTCGCCCCAATTGCGCCGTGCGCTGGAAGCCGCCCGCGAGCGGAACATGGCGGTCGTCATGCTGTCGAACGGCGTGGACGACACCTTCCCCCTGCTGCTGCGTGAGGGAGACCCCGTCATCGCCCTGGACCGGATAGCCCCGGCCCGGGCCCTGGAGCGCCATACCGTGCTGCTCCAGAACCTTTGTGAATTGATTGACCACGCCCTGTTCGGCGGTTTTACAGGACAGCACCTATGACGCGTTACCTTCTCTACCCCCTCCTGCTCACGACCCTCGCCGTCTCCGGCTGCGGCAGCATGCTGGCAAGCATGAATGCCAACCCCATCGAGGATGAACCGGTGGAGCGCACCATGGGCCGGCAGCTTGAAGACGAGAGCGTAGAGACCAAGGCCATCGTCAATATCCGCGCGGCGGACGAACGGTTCGCCCAGTCCCACCTGGTGGTGGTCAGCTACAACGGTTTCGTGCTGCTGGCCGGACAGGTGCAAAGCGAAGAGCTGAAAAACAAGGCCTCCAACGTGGTGCGCGAAATTCGCGGCGTGCGCCGTATTTACAACGAAATGGAGATCGCCGCCCCCAGCTCCACCATGACCCGCTCCTCCGACGCCTGGATTACCGCCAAGGTCAAATCCTGGCTCATCGGCCACTCCAGTACGCCCGGCATGCGGGTGAAGGTCGTTACAGAGAACGGGGTAGTCTACCTGATGGGGCTGGCCACCCAGGCGGAAGCCGACCGGATCGCCGCAGAAGCCGCCAGCCTGTCCGGTGTACAGCGGGTGGTGCGCCTGTTCGAGGTTGTTCCCGCCTGACCTCAGGCCGGGGCAAACACCTGAAACGCAAAGGGCCGCCCGGAGGCGGCCCTTGTGCTAACTGGCGCTTGTCTACTTGACGATTTTCAGCGAGGGCCGCCCTTCCGGCTTGCCGGGGCCGCCGTCGCTGGGTGGCTCCGGGTCGTCGTCCGGCCCGCCGGGCGAATCCTCCGCCTCGAATACCATGCCCTGCCCGTTCTCACGGGCGTAAATACCGACTACAGCGTTGACCGGCACGGTGATGTCGGTGGGCACACCGCCAAACCGGCCGTTGAAATACACCAGTTCGTTGGAGATGTTGAGGTCGATCACCGCGCTGGGCGAGATGTTTAGAACGATCTGGCCATCCTTCACGTACTGACGGGGTACGTCCACCCCGCGGATGGAGGCATCCACCAGCAGGTAGGGCGTGCAGCCGTTATCCACGATCCACTCATAGAGCGCGCGCATGATGTAGGGACGACTCGGCGTCATACAGACCTCAGCCACAAGCGCAGCAGATCAGGAGCGCAGCTCCCGCTCCTGCTCAGACAGGCTTTCCTGGAAGGACTCGCGATTGAACAGCGCATCCATGTAGGTCAGCAGGGGCTTGGACTGCTTGCTGGAGCGGATATCCACGCCCAGGGAAGGCAGGCGCCAGAGAATGGGGGCGATGCAACAATCCACCAGGGTGAACTCGTCGCTCATGAAGAAGGGCTTCTCGGCAAAGATCGGCGCGATACCCATGATGCTCTCACGCAGTTCTTTCTGGGCCTTGGTAACCACGTTGTCACTGCGGGAGTTCTGGATGGAGTCGACCAGCGTGCACCAGCCGGTTTCGATGCGGTGCATGAACAGGCGGCTCTCTGCGCGCGCCACCGGGTACACCGGCAGCAGGGGCGGATGGGGGAAGCGCTCGTCCAGGTACTCCATGATGACCCGCGACTCCCACAGCACCAGGTCCCGGTCCACCAGGGTGGGCAGGGAGTTGTCGGGGTTGACGTCGGCCAACTCGGCGGGAGGGTGATTGCCTTCAGCCTCGATCAGGTCCACAGTCACGCCTTTTTCAGCCAGCACGATGCGGACCCGGTGACTGTAGTGACTGCTGCTATCAGAGAAGAAGGTCATGGAAGACCGCTTTGCGACTACGCCCATCAGGGTATCCTCAGTATTACGAAACGCTTCGCTGTCGGCGCGGCTTCAGCCGCGCGACAGCAGCCCTTGCGGGCTGTCAGTGAACGTCTTTCCAGTACTCGCGGTTGAGCAGCCAGGCAAAGACAAAGAACAGGGTGATAAACAGGAGGACAAACGTGCCAATACGCTTGCGGTCACCGGCTATCGGTTCGGCCGTGTAGGCCAGAAAATTGGTCAGGTCATACATGGCGCCGTCAAACTCTTCCGGCGTCATCAGGCCCTCTTCGGTCACCACGAGGCGGCCACAGGGCTCCTCCATGATGTCGGTGCCGGTGAGGGGGTCACGCTTTACCCCGCCATTGGCCGCCTTGACCGGGCCCATGGCGCATTCCTGCATGCCCTGCAATTCCAGCAGTACGTGGGGCATGCCCACGTCCTTGAATACCTTGTTATTCACACCCCAGGGGCGGCTCTCATCCTTGTAGAAGGTCCGCAGGTAGGTGTACAGCCACTCCGGCTGGCGCGCACGGGACACCAGGGTCAGGTCGGGGGGCGTGGCACCAAACCAGGTCTTGGCGTCGTCCTTGCCCATGGCGTTGTCCATCAGCGAGCCAATCTTCACGGACGGATCGAAAATCAGGTTGGCCTCCATCAGGTCCTCGGGAATGCCGAGGTCCGCGGCCACCCGGTTGTACCGGGAGTACTGCAGTGAGTGACAGCCCATGCAGTAGTTCATGTACAGCTTGGCGCCATTTTGCAGGGAGGCCTTGTCGGCCGGGTTCGCGGTGAACTCGTCGCAGGCGATGGTGCCGCAATCATGGGCGGACTCAGCACCGACGGCCTTCAGCGGCAGGACCGTGAGGGCCATGATGATCGCCAGCACGCCCATGCTGCGCCAGAAGCCCATGCCGCCGTCCATGGTCACCCGCTCGGGCACCGGCTTGGTCTTGTCCATTGCGCTCCACACCGGCATGAACAGGAAGAAGGCAAAATAGAAGATGGAGCAGATCTGCGCCAGCAGGGTCCGGGATTCGGTCGGCGCCTTCACACCCAGCACACCGAGGATCAGGAAGCTGGCCACGAACAGCACCAGCATCACCTTGTTGAGGTTGCCGCGGTAGCGCCAGGACTTGACCGGGCTGCGGTCCAGCCACGGCAGGATAAAGGGAATGGCGACCGACGCGGCAAACGCGATGAAGCCCCAGAACTTGTCCGGCACCGCGCGCAGTACCGAATAGAACGGGGTGAAGTACCACACCGGGGCAATGTGCTCGGGGGTTTTCAGGCCGTTGGCTTCTTCAAAGTTGGCGTATTCGAGGAAGAAACCGCCCATCTCGGGCATGAAGAAAATCACCCCGCAAAAGATGAACAGGAACACACCGATGGCCTGCAGGTCGTGCACCGAGTAGTAGGGGTGGAAGGCAATACCGTCCAGCGGGATGCCGTCCGGGCCCTTGTTCTTCTTGATCTCGACACCGTCGGGGTTGTTGGAACCCACTTCGTGGAGAGCCAGCAGGTGCAGCACCACCAGCGCCAGCAGCACGATGGGCAGCGCCACCACGTGCAGGGCGAAGAAGCGGTTCAGGGTGGCGCCGGAAATCAGGAAGTCACCGCGAATCCAGGTGACCAGGTCCTCGCCCACCACCGGGATCGCACCGAACAGGGAGATGATCACCTGGGCACCCCAGTAGGACATCTGGCCCCAGGGCAGTACGTAGCCCACGAAGGCCTCGGCCATCAGCACCACGAAGATGAGCATGCCGAAGATCCAGATCAGCTCCCGCGGTTTCTTGTACGAGCCGTAAAGCAGCGCCCGGAACATGTGCAGGTAGACCACCACGAAGAAGGCCGAGGCCCCGGTGGAGTGCATGTAGCGCAGGATCCAGCCGTAGTCGACATCGCGCATGATGTACTCGACGGAGGCGAAGGCGCCCTCTGCGCTCGGGTTGAAGCTCATGGTGAGCCAGATGCCGGTCAGCAGCTGGTTGACCAGCACCACCAGCGACAGCACACCAAAGAAATACCAGAAGTTGAAGTTCTTGGGCGCGTAGTACTTGCCCATGTGGGTGTTCCAGGCGCGCATGATGGGCAGACGCTCGTCGACCCAGTCCCGAACCCCGATCAGCATATTAATCATCAGGCAGCCTCCGAATCCACGCCAATAACCAGAACACTCTCGCCCTCGTAGGAGTACGGGGGGATTTCCAGGTTGGCCGAGGCCGGCACACCGGAGAACACGCGTCCGGCGAGGTCAAATTTGGAACCGTGGCAGGGGCAGAAGAAGCCGCCCATCCAGGATTCGCCGCCCAGGTCCGCCGCGCCCACTTCGGGGCGATACTTCGGCGCGCAGCCCAGGTGGGTGCACAGGCCGACGGCGACAAAAATTTCGGGGCGAATGGAGCGGTCTTCACCGGTAATGTAGGTGGGCTGCTTGGAAATTTCCGAACCGGGGTCTTTCAGGTTGCCATCCAGACCGGGGAGTGCCTCGAGCATGGCCGCCGTGCGATGCACCACGTACACCGGCTTGCCACGCCATTCCACGACCACCATCTGGCCCGGCTCCAGCTTGCCGATATCGGCCTTGACCGGTGCGCCAGCGGCTTTCGCCTTGGCCGAGGGATTCCAGGAACCGAGGAAGGGAACTGCGATCCCCACCGCACCGGCTACCCCAACCGCGCTGGTGGCCGCCGTCAGGAAGCGCCTCCTGCCGGTGTTCACGCCATCGCCACTCATTTTTTTCTCCCCTTATTTTCAGTCCGCTGACAGAGGTTGCCAGACTACCGGGACCGCTTTGCGAAAATGCTGCAAATAGTAAAGATTTTCGGCCAATGTGACAAGGAGAACGCTTTGATTTTGCAGCGTTTTCCGTCTTGTCAAGCCGCCTTGGACAAGCAGACGCAAGGTATCCGGGGAACTATTTCGGAAACCATTTCAGAAACAACAGAAAACGCCCACCTGACAACAGGATGGGCGTTTCCGATGGGAGTCCGGCCGGCCAGAGGCCTGCCAGAAAGCAATCAGCGCTTGGAGAACTGCGGACGCTTACGCGCTTTGCGCAGGCCAACCTTCTTACGCTCGACCTCACGAGCATCGCGAGTCACGTAACCGGCGCCACGCAGGGTGCCACGCAGGGACTCGTCGTACTCCATCAGGGCACGGGTGATGCCGTGACGAATGGCACCGGCCTGGCCGAAGCTGCCGCCACCGGCAACGGTGACGTTGATGTCGAACTTCTCGACCAGTTCAACCAGTTCCAGCGGCTGACGCACGATCATGCGAGCCACTTCACGGCCGAAGTACTGGTCCAGGGGACGCTTGTTGACAGTGATGTTACCGGCGCCGCTCTGCAGGAACACACGAGCGGTGGAAGTCTTGCGACGGCCGGTTCCGTAGTATTGGGTAGCTGACATAGGTGGCTTCCGTTAGATGTTCAGTTCTTGCGGCTGCTGCGCGGCGTGGGGATGCTCGGCACCCGCGTACACCTTCAGCTTCTTGAACATGGCGCGACCCAGCGGGTTCCGCGGCAGCATGCCCTTGACCGCACCCTGGAGTACCCGCTCAGGGGCCTTGTCGATCAGCTTTTCGAAAGAGATCGATTTCAGGCCACCCGGGTAACCGGTGTGGTGGTGGTACATTTTGTCTTTGGACTTGGCGCCGGTTACACGTACTTTCTCGGCGTTGATCACGACGATGTAATCGCCAGTGTCCACGTGAGGGGTGTATTCGGGCTTGTGCTTGCCGCGCAGACGGTGCGCGATTTCGCTTGCCAGGCGTCCCAGAGTCTTGTCAGACGCGTCGACCACGAACCAATCGCGGGTCACGTCTTCAGCTTTGGCGCTAAAAGTTTTCATCAATGACTGCCTCTTGGAGGGCTCCAATTTCGAGAGCGCGAATACTACTGAATGCGCAGGGGCATTTCAAGCGCCAAATCAAAAGAAAATTCGGGCCATTTCCGGGACTTACGATAACCCCGCCGCGGCGCTCACCATAACCCCGCTGCGGCGCTCACCATCAGCCCGCTGCGGCGCTTACCACCAGCCCGCTGTGGCGCCGCAATAAAGCCCCACCACTGTCACGCTCGGCGCGGAATAGTACACCCAAAACCCCCTGCTGTCGCAGATCGCGACAGGTATTTTGCACCCTCAGGGCCGATGCTCCCGCCCCAGGTACTCGGTTGACTGCATTTCCTGCAACCGCGACACCGTGCGCTGGAATTCGAACTCCAGCCGCCCGCCCTCGTACAGGCCCAGCAGTGGCCGGTCCGCCGCCAGCACCAGCTTGACGTTACGGTCGTAGAACTCATCGACCAGGTTGACGAAGCGCCGGGCGGCGTCGTCGTTGGCCGCCCCCAGCGCCGGCACCCCGGAGATCAGGACCGCCTGGAAATCCCGGGCCAGCTCGATGTAGTCGTTCTGGGACCGGGGACCGTCGCAAAGCTCGGCAAAATCGAACCAGGCGACATCGTCCGCCAGGCAGCGGCAGGTGATAAACCGGCCGTTGACCCGGATGCGCTCCCAGTGCTTGCCCGGCTCCGGGGCGAGCTGATCGAAGCTCTGGCGCAGGCTCACATCGGCGGCCTCGTCCAGCGGGTGGTGATACAACTCGGCCTGCTGCAGGGTGCGCAGCCGGTAATCCACCCCCGAGTCGACATTGACCACTTCCGTGTAACGCTCGATCAGGGCAATGGCCGGGAGGAAGCGCTGCCGCTGGAGGCCGTTCTCGTACAGCCGCGAAGGGACGATATTGGAGGTGGCCACCAGGGATACACCACGGGCGAACAGGGCCTGCATGAGCCCCCCGAGAATCATCGCATCGGCGATATCGGTGACAAAAAATTCGTCGAAACAGATGACACTCGCTTCACCGGCCAGGCGGTCCGCCACCAGCTCTAGGGGATTCTTCTCTCCGTCGAGATCCTTCAGGTCGGCATGCACCCGCTGCATGAAGCGGTGAAAGTGCACCCGCATCTTGTCGTCGAAGGGCAGGCAGTCGTGAAAAGTATCCACCAGGTAAGTCTTGCCGCGCCCTACCCCGCCCCAGAAGTACAGTCCGACCACCGGCTCCGGCCGCTCGCGCTTCAGCCGCTTCCACAGGGCGCCCACACCGGCGTTCTCGCGACGCCGCGAAAGCAGCCGCATGTAGAGGTCCTGCAATTTGAGGACCGCGCTTTCCTGAGCGGGGTCGTGGGAGAATCCCTCGCGCTTCAGGTCGGCCTGGTAGCGCTGCAGGGGGCTGGCGGAGGGCTGGCTCAAATTAGTGACTCGATACGGAAAGACTCATGCGCGCGTATGTACGAATGCAGTCTGTGGTATGGCAAAGCGGCCAACTTTAACCAGCCACCGCCAACAAGGCAATCCACCCTGCTCATCGCACTTTAGTCGGGCCTTGATTCGGGTATACTGGCCAGCCTGTTGTGCCTGCCCTGTGAGGATTTGCCGCGTGTATAGCTTAACCATCGTCATCGCTTCAGCCGTAGTTTGCCTGCTGATCGGGCTCGGGCTCGGGCTGCTGGCAGGCCGCCGCAGCTCCGCCGAGGGCAAGAAGTACCGTGAGGTGGAGCGCAAGCTGGACCAGGTTATCCAGGACAAACGCGCCTACGAGGACGAGGTGGTGGAGCATTTTGCCAAAACGGCCAAACTGCTCAACGGCCTGACCGACAGCTATCGCGACGTGCACAACCACCTGGCCACTGGCGCCGCCACCCTGTGCCAGGGCCAGGGTCCGATTTCGCTGGAGCGCCTGCAGAGCGCCGGTGACGATGCGGAGATCCCCTCCCACCTGGCCAACATCCAGCCCCCCCTCGACTACGCCCCCAAATCCTCGCCCGAGGAAAAAGGCATGCTGAACGAGGAGTTCGGCCTGGAGCGGGTGAAGCGCGAGAAGGCCGAGAGTGCTGTAGAGGGTGCTGTAGGGGGTACCGTGGAGAGCAAGGCGAAAGATGCCGGAGAGAGCAAGGCGAAGGCGGAGAAAGCCTGAGCGCTCTCCCCGTCGCCAACGGGCTCTACACCGGGTTATCGATATCGATAAAGCGGTGCTCGAGGTCAAAGCGCTCGGCCATACTCTCCCCCACCGCCTGCACGCCGTAGCGTTCTGTGGCGTGATGCCCGGCGGCGATAAAGTCGATCCCCTCCTCCCGGGCCGTGTGGACCGTCTGCTCTGACACCTCACCCGTAATGTAAAGGTCCGCCCGCGCCGCCAGCGCCGCGTCGATATAGCCCTGGGCCGCCCCGGTGCACCAGGCGACACGCAGCACCTCTCGCTCCGGATCTCCGATGTGCAGTGGCTCGCGACCGGTAACCTCCCGCAGCCGGGCCAGGAAGTCACCCACGGTGGCCGGGTCATCCAGAGTGGCCAGATTGCCCACGCTGTCGCTGTTACCCGGCTGCAGCGGTTCGCTCTCTTCAATCCCTAGCAGGCGCCCGAGGCAGGCGTTGTTACCCAGCTCCGGGTGGGCGTCCAGGGGCAGGTGGTAGGCCAGCAGGCTGGTATCGCTGCCCAGCAGGGCCGCCAGCCGGCGACGCTTCATGCCCACCAGCACCGGCTCCTCACCCTTCCAGAAATAGCCGTGATGCACCAGGATCGCGTCCGCCTCCCATTCGATGGCAGCATCCACCAGGGCCTGACTGGCGGTTACGCCGGTCGCCAGCCGCTGCACCTGCCCCCGCCCCTCCACCTGCAGGCCATTGGGGCAGTAATCACGGAATTGCCCGGGCTGCAGCAGCCGGTCGAGTTCCTGTTGCAGTTCTCGCAGGGATACGGCCATGACATCACCTCTGATTGCGCATCTGTTCACGCTTCTTTACCAAATGATACGCAGGCCCCCGGCAACCGCGGGGGACACTGCAAGGGCGCATCATATACAATGCGACGGCTGACTACCTGCGCGGAACCATGAAAGACACCATCAAATTCATCACCTGGCCCGCCCTCGCCGGCCTGCTTGCGGCCCTGCTGATCCTCGACCGCTTTGTCCTGCCCGAGCGACAGGCGCGTCCGGTGTCGTCGGCCTCGGTGAGCTATGCCGCCGCCGTGCGCAATGCCAGCCCCGCCGTGGTCAACATCTACACCGCCCGGCTGGTGCCGGAGCAGCGCCGCCCGCGTATCGAGGACCTGTTCTCCAATCGTTTCAACCCGCCCCAGGAGCAGCGCCAGCGCATCGAGCAGTCACTGGGTTCCGGTGTCATCATGACCGCGGAAGGCCATATCCTCACCAATAACCACGTGATCAGCCAGGTCGATGCCATCCAGGTGCTGCTGCACGACGGCCGCCTCGCCAAGGCCAGGGTGATCGGCACCGACCCTGCCACCGATCTCGCGGTCCTGAAAATCGACCTGCCCAACCTGCAACCGGTGGAGCTCGGCAACTCCGAGGACACCCGGGTGGGCGATGTGGTACTCGCCATCGGCAATCCCCTGGGGTTTGGTAACTCGGTCACCCAGGGCATCGTCTCCGCGCTGGGTCGCTACGGCTTGCAGCGCAACACCTACGAGGACTACATCCAGACCGACGCCATCATTCACCTGGGCAACTCCGGTGGCGCCCTGGTGGACACCGAGGGCCGCCTGCTGGGCATCAACACGCTGATCTACACCGCCGGCGACCAGGGCCGCGCCGCCTCCCCCACGGGTATCGGCATCAGCCTGGCGATTCCGGTGAACCTGGCAGTATTCGTGATGCAGGACCTGATCGACTACGGCGAGGTGATCCGCGGCTGGCTGGGGGTGAGCGTGGAACCGGTGCGCCGCCTCGACAACGGCACCCCCTCAGGCCAGGCCCTGCTGGTTTCGGCCATTACCGAGGACAGCCCGGCCCAGCGAGCTGGGGTGAAACTGGGTGACCTGATCACCCACCTGGACGGGGAACCGATCCAGGACGGGCGCCAGACCATGCACCAGATCGCGATGCTGCGGCCGGGGGACGATATCGATGTGACGGTACAGCGGGAGACCCAGTCGCTGGACCTGCACGCGGTGGTAGGGACCTTGCGGCAGTCGCCGACGATTTGAGGTACAGCGCGGCTGGTTGGCAGCGGCGCTGATCTAGTTCTGCGAATCTATCCACTGAGCGGCCTCACGGCCGCCGACAGCTACCAAGCGTACTCAGCCGCCACTGGCCACGATCAGGAAGAAGAACCAGACTCGTCCAATCGCATCTCCGCACTCCGCGCATGCGCAGTGAGCTGCTCACCCCGCGCAAGCACCGAAGCCACCTTGCCCAGCTCCTGCACCCCTTCCGGCGAACAGTGAATCACCGAACTGCGCTTCTGGAAATCATAGACCCCCAACGGCGAGGAAAAACGGGCGGTACGAGACGTGGGCAGTACGTGGTTGGGACCCGCGCAGTAATCACCGAGTGACTCCGTGGTGTACGCCCCCATGAAAATGGCCCCCGCATTGCGCACGGTTGGCAGCAGTGCATCCGGATCCGCTACCGACAGCTCCAGGTGCTCCGGCGCCAGGCGGTTGTTGATGGCGACAGCCTCTGCCAGGTCGCGGGTGAGGATCATCGCGCCGCGGCCGGTCAGCGAGGCGCGGATAATCTCCGCCCGCTCCATCGTCGGCAGCAGGCGGTCGATGCTCTCCTGCACCCGGTCCAGGTAGGCGGCATCGGGGCACAGCAGGATCGACTGGGCGTTCTCGTCGTGCTCCGCCTGGGAGAACAGGTCCATCGCGACCCAGTCGGGATCGGTGGAGCCGTCGCAGATCACCAGGATCTCCGAGGGACCGGCGATCATGTCGATACCCACGCGGCCAAACACCTGCCGCTTGGCAGTGGCAACGTAGATATTGCCGGGGCCGACGATCTTGTCGACAGGCGGGACTCTTTCGGTGCCATAGGCCAGGGCGGCCACTGCCTGGGCCCCGCCGATGGTGAACACCCGGTCGACACCGGCGATCGCTGCCGCCGCCAACACCAGGTCGTTGAGCTCGCCATCGGGCGCGGGGACCACCATGATGATCTCACCGACTCCGGCCACCTTGGCCGGAATCGCGTTCATCAGCACTGACGAGGGATAGCTGGCCTTGCCGCCGGGCACATAGATGCCGGCGCGCTCTAGCGGGGTGATCTGCTGCCCCAGGCGGTTACCCTGGCTGTCGCGGTAATCCCAGCTGTCCTGGCGCTGGTGTTCGTGGTAACTCCGCACCCGCAGGGCGGCAGTCTCCAGGGCCTCGCGCTGGGCCACCCCGATGCTGTCCAGGGCCTGCTGCAGGCGCCCGGCGGGCACCTCCAGTTCAGCGGCGCCGGCCAGTGTGCGGCGATCAAAACGTTCGGTGTACTCGACCAGCGCGGCGTCGCCGCGGGCCCGGATATCGGCGATGACGCCGGTTACGGTGGCGTTGACGTCGGCGTCGAGAGACTCCTCCCAGGCGGTCAGGGCCTCGACGGCGCTGTCGAAGTCAGGCTGGCGGCTGTCGAGGCGGCGCATCTCAGGCGGCCTCATCAGCGACGGCGGCAGCGATAGCGTTTACCACCTTCTGGATCGGGCCGTGCTGGGCGCGCATGGCGGCCTTGTTCACTACCAGCCGGGAGCTGATGGCGGCAATCTCCTCCATGGGCTCCATGCCGTTGGCGCGCAGGGTATTACCGGTGTCGACGATATCCACGATGAGGTCCGCCAGGTCCATCATCGGCGCCAGTTCCATCGCACCGTAGAGCTTGATCACTTCCGCGTGCACCCCCTGGCGGGCAAAGTGCCGGCGGGCGATATTGACGAACTTGGTGGCCACCCGCACCCGGGCTCCGCCGCTCTGCCAGCCCACCGGGCCGGCGGTCATCAGGCGGCAGCGGGCAATGTTCAGGTCGAGGGGTTCATACAGGCCCTCGGCGCCCTGCTCGAGCAGGATGTCCTTGCCCACCACGCCGAGGTCGGCGGCGCCGTGACGCACATAGGTAGGCACGTCAGTACCGCGGATGATCACCAGTTGCAGGCCGGGCCAGCTGGTCTCGAACACCAGCTTGCGGCTGGCGGACACATCCTCCAGCGGCTCGATGCCCGCCCGCGCCAGCAGTGGCAGGGTTTCCTTGAGGATGCGGCCCTTGGTCAACGCCAGGGTGAGAGGTCTGCTCATGATGGGAATAGCCTGTGATTCAGCCGGGCATCCGGCGGATATCCGCGCCCAGCTGCTGTAATTTTTCCTCGATACACTCGTAGCCGCGGTCGATGTGGTAAATCCGGTCCACCGGGGTCTCCCCGTCCGCCACCAGGCCGGCAATGACCAGACTGGCGGAGGCCCGCAGGTCCGAAGCCATCACCGGCGCACCCTCGAGGCGCTCCTGGCCGGTAATGATGGCCGTATTACCCTCGATCACGATATGGGCACCCATGCGGTTCATCTCATGGGTCTGGATAAGGCGGTTTTCGAACACCGTCTCGATTACCGTGCTGGTGCCCTCCGCCACCGCATTCATGGCGGTGAACTGGGCCTGCATGTCGGTGGGGAAGCCGGGGTAGGGAGCGGTCTTGATGCTCACTGCCTTGGGGCGCTGCCCATGCATATCCAGGCGAACCCAGTCCTCTCCCTGCTCGATGTCGGCGCCGGCGTCTTCCAGCTTGTGCAGGACGGCCTCCAGGTACTCGGGACAGGTCCCGCGCAGGGTAATGCTACCCCGGGTGGCAGCCGCCGCCACCAGGTAGGTGCCGGTCTCGATCCGGTCGGGCATAACGTCGTAGGTACAGCCGTGGAGGGACTCCACACCGTCGATCACGATGGTATCGGTGCCGTGGCCGGTGATCTTCGCCCCCATGGCGATCAGGCACTGGGCCAGGTCCACCACTTCCGGCTCCCGGGCCGCGTTCTCCAGCACCGTGCGTCCCTCGGCGAGGGCCGCGGCCATCAGCAGGTTCTCGGTACCGCCCACGGTCACGGTTTCCATCAGGATGCGGGCACCCTTGAGACGGCCCTCGACCTCGGCGTTGATATAGCCGCCTTCGACGGTGATTTTCGCCCCCATGGCCTCCAGCCCCTTGAGGTGGATATCCACCGGCCGGCTGCCGATGGCGCAGCCACCGGGGAAGGACACGTGGGCGCGGCCAAAGCGGGCCACCATCGGGCCCAGCACCAGGATGGAGGCCCGCATGGTCTTGACCAGCTCGTAGGGTGCGGAAAATTCACGAATGGTGTTGGCGTTTACCTCGATACTGAGCTTTTCATCCACCGTCAGCTCCACCCCCATGCAACCGAGCAGCTCGATCATGGTAGTGATGTCGTGCAGGTGCGGCAGGTTGCGGATGATCACCGGCTCACTGCTGAGCAGGGTGGCCGCCAGAATGGGCAGGGCCGCATTCTTGGCGCCGGAGATACGCAGCTCCCCGTGCAGGGCGCGGCCGCCCCTGATAACTAGTTTGTCCACGAAGGGTTCTCCCGAAAGGGTATGACCGGGCCTAGGCGAGAGATTGCCATTGCTCGGGAGTAAAGGTCTTGATGTTGACGGCGTGAATGCTGCCATCCGCAATCTGGTCGCTGAGGCCGGCGTACACCAGCTGTTGGCGCTGGACCGGGCGCATGCCGTCAAACACCTCGCCAACCACCAGTATGTCGTAGTGGTTGCCCGAGCCTTCAACCTGTACCTGACAACCCTCGAGATGGGCCTCCAGCAGGGCAGTTACCGTCGCCGCGTCCATATTTGCCTCCAAACAGCAATGCGCGCCGGGCACGGGGGCCGGGGCGCGCGGAAAAGGCGGGCATTTTATCAGGCTGAGGCAAAACAGCCAGCGCCCCGGGGCCTGTTCTCACGAATTGCACATGGCCCTGGTCAGCTCTCGATATCAACCACCGACCAATTGTCGATCACCTGGTCCAGGTCGCCGTCGTACTTGCGGGCGGCGCTCTGGAACTGGCTGCGGTAAATTTCCCCGAGATTGACGTTCTCGATAATCATGTTGCGCAGCTTCCAGCTGCCGTCACGCTCGCGCCCCATCTGGTAGAGCACGACATAGGGGGGGGAACCCTCCTTGTAGATGAGCTGCTGCACGGTTGAGCGACGCGCCTTCGGGTCCTGGCTCGCGGGCTGGGTCACCTCGATACGGGAACCACCAAAGGCCAGCAGGCCCTTGCCGTAGGCGCGCACCATGGTGTCGCGAATCCGGTCGCTGAAGCCGTCCAGTTGGCCTGCCAGCTTCTCGCGGCCGACCTCGTCGAGGGAGCGGTAGCGCTCGCTGGTGGCGTAGGGCCCCATGACACCCCGGGCGAAGCCGCGAAAGTCCACCACCGGATCCAGCAGCATCTCAATCTGCTGGTAGTATTCATCACTGGTATCACCACCGGCCTCGCGCGCCTCGGCGACCACCTTCATGACGGCCTCGGTGGTATCGCTCACCACCTGGTGGGCACTGGGCTGGCTCTGGGCGCCTGCGGCAGCGCTCAACACCAGGCCCAACAGGGCGATCCAGTGTACCAATTTTTGCTCAAGTCGCTTCACGTCCTTTGCTCCTGCGATTATTCTCTGTAGGGTAGTGGCCTTCAGGCATTCGTGCCCGCGCGCCGTGAATCCATCCGGCAAGCCCGATAGCTACCGATTCCATCGTGACTATGACAGTGGGTATGACAGCCGGAATGGCGTCCGGGTTCAGCGCGCGGCGCATACTTTAACAGGAAGCCCAACCCGATGCTGCTGGCCGTCATTGCGATCTTGCTCGGCTTTATCATACTGATCTGGAGCGCTGACCTCTTTGTGGCCGGCGCCGCCTCCATCGCCGAAAACCTCGGCATGTCGCCGCTGATCATCGGCCTGACCATCGTGTCCATTGGCACCTCGGCGCCGGAGATACTGGTGTCCTTTACCGCCGCGCTGTCCGACGCCGGCGAACTGGCCATCGGCAATGCGATCGGCTCCAATATCGCCAATATCGGCCTGGTGCTGGGCACGACCCTGCTGATTATCCCGATGCAGGTCTACGCCGATTGTATTCGCCGGGAAGTGCCCGCCCTGCTGGTGGTCACCGCCGGCGTCGGCCTGCTGATCCTCGACGGCGAGCTGTCGCGCCTCGATGGCAGCCTGATGCTGGCCTCACTGGCCTTTATTCTCTACCTGATGGTGCAGCGGGAGGACCCCGAAGCCAGCCTGATCGAAGCGGCTGAGGAGGAAGCCTTTCCCCACTTCGCCATGGGCAAGGCCTGGCTGACCTTTGCCCTGGGCCTGGCCCTGTTGATTGCCAGTTCCCGTATGCTGGTGTGGGGCGCCACCGAGGTGGCGCTGTTCGTTGGCGTGTCCAAACTGGTCATCGGCCTGACCATCGTCGCCATCGGCACCAGCCTGCCCGAGCTGGCCGCCACCATCGCCAGCTCCCTGCGCGGCCACACCGAGATTGCCGTGGGCAATGTCATCGGCTCCAACCTGTTCAACCTGCTGGCGGTCATGGCCATTCCCGGGATCATTATTCCCGAGGAGCTGGACACCTTTGTGCTCCCCCGGGACTACAGCAGCATGACCCTGCTCACCCTGGTGATGGCAGTTGCGCTGTACCGGGGCCGGCGTCACCCCGAAGCCCACGACGGCCGGGCCTTCCTCGGACGCTGGGTCGGCGCGTTGTTCGTGGCCCTCTACGCAGGGTATTATTACTGGCTTTACCAGACCCGCTGAGACCCCATAATGAGCGACCACGATTCCGGTGCCCACCGCCGTTCGGCGTTGCGCACGGTGCAGATGGAAGCCGATGCTGTCGCCGCCCTTGCCCAACGTATCGACGCCAGCTTCGACCACGCCTGTGAAATCCTGCTGGCCACCCGGGGGCGCGTCATCGTCACCGGTATGGGCAAGTCCGGCCACATCGCCCGCAAAATTGCCGCCACCCTGGCCAGCACCGGCACCCCGGCCCACTTCGTCCACCCCGGCGAAGCCAGCCACGGGGACATGGGCATGATCACCTCCGAGGACTCCGTCATCGCCCTGTCGAACAGCGGCAAGGTGCCGGAAGTCGTCACCCTGCTGCCACTGCTCAAGCGCCTCGGCACGCCGGTGATCAGCATGACCGGTGATCCCACCTCGCCCCTGGCCCAGGCCTCCGACGCCCACCTCAACACCGGGGTGGAAACCGAGGCCTGCCCCCTCGACCTGGCGCCCACTTCCAGCACCACCACGGCCCTGGTCATGGGCGACGCCCTGGCTATCGCCCTGCTGGAGGCGCGGGGCTTCACCGCCGAGGATTTCGCCTTTTCCCACCCCGGCGGCACCCTGGGCAAGAAGCTCCTGCTGAAAGTGGAAGACGTCATGCGCGGGGACAACCAGGTGCCCCGGGTAGCGCCCCAGACACCCCTGGCCGAGGCCCTGCTGGAAATCAGCGCCAAGGGACTGGGCATGACCACGGTCGTTGACGAGGCAGGCCACCTGGACGGTATCTTTACCGACGGCGACC
Source organism: Parahaliea maris (assembly GCF_008064665.1). Classification (GTDB taxonomy): domain Bacteria; phylum Pseudomonadota; class Gammaproteobacteria; order Pseudomonadales; family Halieaceae; genus Parahaliea; species Parahaliea maris. Next base: position 536,530 of record NZ_VRZA01000001.1, read on the forward strand.
TGCGCCGGGCCATCGACGCCAGGATTGACATCAACGCCACCGCGATCAGCGAACTGATGAGCCGCGGCCCGAAAACTGTCACCCCCGGCATGCTCGCCGCGGAAGCCCTGCGCATCATGGAAGAAAACCGTATTACCTCGCTGGTGGTACTCGATGGCTCCGCCGTGGTCGGGGTAGTGCACCTCATGTCCCTGCTGCAAGCGGGGATTGCCTGATGAGCACCGACCAGACCGCCTCCCGGGTTCGCCTGCTGGCCCTGGATGTCGACGGCGTGCTTACCGACGGCTGCATTTACTACGGCAACGATGGCGAGGAGCTCAAGCCCTTCAACATCAAGGATGGCCTTGGCATCAAGCTGCTGCTGCAAGCGCGCGGACTGAAAGAACAACTGGAGTCCGACTTCCGCTGATGCAACGCGCAGCCCTGTCCATTTTCCTGACCATCGGTCTGGTCCTGCTCGCCAGTTTTTACTGGCAACCGGGCGGCAACCCCGACGCCGACCCGGAAACCGTGAAGCGCCGGATGGCGCTGCCGCAGACCTATCTGGAGCAGGTGCGCGCCTGGCAGTACGACGCCGACGGTGTTCTCAAGGAAGTCCTGGAAGCAGACCGAGCCGACTATTATGCCCGCCGGGATACCTCGGAACTGCAGCAGCCGCGCTTCTATTCCCACGACGGCAACGACCGCTCCTGGACGGCGACGGCGGAGCTCGGCACCCTGCGCCACAGCCCGGGAATACTGCAATTGCGGCGCAAGGTGCTGCTGACCAACGACCAGACTGGCGGCACGCTATCGACCCAGGCCATGACGCTGAACACCCGTAAAAACACAGCGAGATCACAGGTGCCTGTCACAATTACCCAGAATGGGAGTATCCTGCGCGCCGATGGCATGACAGCAAACCTCAACAGCGAACGCATTGTCATGAGCCCCAATGTGGAGAGTACCTATGTTCAACCGCAGCCCTGACAGGGCTTCCGGAGCGCAGCGCGCAACGCCTCTGGCCACCCTGCTGCTGGGCGCTCTGCTGCTCGTCACGGAAAGCGCCCGGGCACTGCCCGAGGACCGCAACGAGCCGATTCGCATTTCGGCCGACAAGGCCCTGCGGGACGAAAAGCAGGGCTTTACCGTTTACCAGGGCAACGTGACCATGCAGCAGGGCACCCTGCGGATCGACGCGGCCAAGGTCACCGTATTCCACCAGCAGAAAGAAGCCGACCACATCAAGGCCGAGGGCCAACCCGCCCACATGCAGGAACAGCCCGAGGCGGAAAAAGGGTTGATGCACGCCCGCGCCGAAGTGATCGAGTACTTCAAGGCCGAAGAACGCGTCCTGCTCCAGCGCAACGCCAGCGTCGAACAGGAGGGCTCCCGGGTGACCGGTGACTCCATCGAATACTTTATCGGCCAGCAGTTGCTGCGGGCGGATTCCGCCGCCAGCAGCAGCGGCCGGGTGGAAGTCGTCATCCCGGCCAACGCCCTGCCCAATAACCAGGCGGCCAGCGACCCCAATACCCCAACGGGAGAATCGCCGGAACCGGAGGAAGCGGCCAGTGGCACAACTGAAGGCCAGTAACCTGGCCAAGGCCTATCGCGGGCGGCAGGTGGTTCACGACGTCTCCCTGCAGCTCGAGAGTGGGCAGATAGTCGGCCTGCTCGGCCCCAACGGGGCCGGCAAGACCACCTGTTTCTACATGATTGTCGGCATTATCCGGGCCGACAACGGCAGTATCGTACTGAACGGAGAGGACATCACGGCCCTGCCGATGCACGAACGCGCCCGCCGCGGTATCGGCTACCTGCCCCAGGAGGCCTCGATCTTCCGCAAGCTCACGGTGGGCAACAATATCCTGTCGATCCTGGAGACCCGCCCCGATCTCAACCGCAGCCAGCGGCTGGAGCGCTGCGACGCCCTGCTCGAGGAATTTCACGTCACCCACTTGCGCGACAGCCTCGGCCAGTCCCTGTCGGGCGGAGAGCGCCGGCGGGTGGAGATCGCCCGGGCCCTGGCCACCGAGCCCGACTTCATCCTCCTCGACGAACCCTTTGCCGGGGTGGACCCGATTTCAGTCGCAGACATCAAGCAGATCATTCGCCAGTTGCGCGACCGGGGCATCGGCGTCCTGATCACCGACCACAATGTCCGGGACACTCTCGACATCTGCGAGAACGCTTTCATTGTCGGGGAGGGGCATATCATTGCCGAGGGGGGCACCGAGGCCATCCTTGCCAACGAGGCCGTCCGCCGGGTCTACCTGGGCGATCAGTTCCGTCTCTAGCGAGCCACCCGCCGCAGGCAAACTGGTGGCATAAGCAATATTCGCGCCAGCAGTTGCCTTGATTCCGCCAGCGGCGCTACACTGCAATTTCCGCAGTCGCTAGCAGTACGCCTACCGTGGTATCGCCGAAGTCCAGAACAGTCAGATGAAACAGTCGCTCCAGTTAAAACTTGGCCAGCAACTGACCATGACGCCCCAACTGCAGCAGGCTATCCGCCTGCTGCAGCTCAGCACCCTGGATTTGCAACAGGAGATCCAGCAGGCCCTGGATTCCAATCCGCTACTGGAAATGACGGAGGAGGACGACAGCCCCGCCGAGCCCCCCGACAACAGCGAACGCCACACGGACCCCGCTCCCGAAACCGGGGATGGCCCGCTGGAGAGCCTGGAGCGCACCGCATCAGACAAAGGCAGCGATGACACCGAATGGCCGACGTCCATGCCGGAAGACCTGCCTGTCGACACCCAGTGGGAAGACCTGCTGCCCTCTGCCTCCGCCCCCGCGGGCAACTCAGACGACAGCGGTGACTACGACTTCGAGTCCCGCAACGGCAGCGGTGAATCCCTGCAGGACCGCCTGCGCTGGCAGCTCAACCTGACCCGCCTCTCGGACGTGGACCGGGTGATTGCCATGGCCATCATCGATGCCACGGACCACAACGGTCGCCTGACCAGCACCCCGGAGGACATCCTCGACTCACTGGTTCCGGAACTGGATATCGAACTCGACGAGGTCATCGCCGTACTGCACTGCCTGCAGCAGTTTGAACCCGCCGGCGTGTGCGCTCGCGACCTGCAGGAATGCCTGCAGATCCAGCTCGCCCAATTGCCCCCGGACACCCCCTACCTGGAGCAGGCGCGCACCATTCTGGCCCGCCACATGAACCAGCTCGGTGCCGGAGACCACCAGCAGATCCTGCGCCGCACGCGGATGAGCGAGGAGGACCTGCGCAACACCCTCAGCCTGGTCCGCAGCCTCGATCCCAACCCCGGCCTGTCAGTGGAGAGCGATGATACCGAATACGTTGTACCCGACGTGTTCGTGCGCAAGCACCACAACCGCTGGGGAGTCGAACTCAATCCCGATATCGCCCCCCGCCTGCGTATCAACAGCGACTACGCCAGCCTCATCAAGCGCGCCGACAACAGTGCCGACAACACCTTCCTCAAGGACAATCTGCAGGAGGCCCGCTGGTTCCTGAAAAGCCTGCAGAGTCGCAACGAAACCCTGATGAAGGTCGCCAGCAAAATTGTCGAACACCAGCGCAATTTCCTCGAGTACGGTGAGGAAGCGATGAAGCCCCTGGTGCTGCACGACATTGCCGAGGCGGTGGACATGCACGAGTCGACCATCTCCCGGGTGACCACCCGCAAGTACATGCACACTCCCCGGGGCATCTTCGAGCTCAAGTATTTCTTCTCCAGCCATGTGGGCACGGCCGGAGGTGGCGAGTGCTCATCCACCGCCATTCGCGCCCTGATCAAGAAGCTGGTGGCGGCGGAGAACCCGCGCAAGCCGCTGAGCGACAACAAGATCACCCAGTTGCTCGAGGAACAGGGCATCCAGGTCGCCCGGCGAACCGTCGCCAAATACCGCGACACCCTGCTTATTCCGCCCTCCAATGAGCGCAAGAGATTGGTCTAGAATGAAATCAGGCGGCTGTCACATGGCCGCCACCGCGTCGGTCCCCCGGGGCCGATTCACACTGTAGAAGGAGTCAGTTATGCAACTGAATGTCAGCGGTCACCATGTAGAAGTCACCGACCCACTGCGGGAATACGTGGAAAACAAGTTTGAGCGCCTGCAGCGACATTTCGATCAGATAACCAACACCGAAGTCACCCTCATCGTCGAAAAGATGATCCAGAAAGCGGAAGCCAATGTGCACATCTCCGGTGCTGATATCTTCGCCGCCGCCGAATCCGAAGACATGTATGCCGCGATCGACGCCCTGGCCGACAAGCTCGACCGCCAGCTCATCAAACACAAGGAAAAGGCGCGAGGCCACTAACCGCACATCATGCAAAGCCTGACACATATACTGACCCCCGGGCGCACGATCTGCCGCGCTCCCGGGGGCAGCAAAAAAAGACTCTTTGAAACCATCGCCAAAATTATCAGTGAGGACCAGGATTCCCTGCCCTACGCGGAGGTCTTCACCCAGCTGATCGCCCGGGAAAAACTCGGCAGTACCGGCCTGGGCCGGGGCATTGCAATTCCCCACTGCCGCATCGCCAACTGCACCCAGCCCCTGGGCAGCCTGCTCAGCCTCGAGGAGGCGGTAGACTTCGATGCCCCCGACAACCAGCCGGTAGATTTGCTGTTTGTCCTGCTGGTGCCCGATGAGGCCCACCAGGAACACCTCGACATCCTCGCCCACGTGGCGGGCCTGTTCAGCCAGGAAGCGTTCTGCGAGGCCCTGCGCGAAGCGGGCGACAACCAGGCGCTGTACGACGTCGCAACCGGCTGGAAACTCTAGGACCAGCTCAGGATGGAACTGGTCATCATCAGCGGACGCTCCGGCTCGGGCAAAAGTACCGCCCTGCACCAGCTGGAAGACGAGGGCTACTACTGCATCGACAACCTGCCCCTGGGCCTGCTGCCCGGATTGGTGCAGCAGGCTTTCCGCGACGAGTTCGCCCACTTTCGCGGCGCTGCTGTGTGTATCGATGCCCGCAATGCCTGGAAGGACCTGCAGGATTTCAACGCGATTCTGGAGTCCCTGCCCGCGGGAGTGAACACCCAGATCCTGTTTCTGGACGCCCAGGACGCGGCCCTGATCAAGCGTTTCAGTGAAACCCGGCGCCGCCACCCCCTGAGTGATCACAACCTGCCCCTGGCGGAAGCGATCTCCCGCGAACGCGAGTTGCTCGAACCCATCGCCACCGACGCGTCGCTGGTACTGGATACCAGCCAGCTCACCATTTACCAGCTGCGAGACGCCATTCGCGACAGGCTGCTGGGCGACAGCAACGCCAGTATGTCGATTTTGTTTCAGTCGTTTGGCTTCAAGCGGGGCGTACCGACCGACGCTGACCTGATGTTCGATGTGCGCGTGCTGCCCAACCCCCACTGGGTCAAGGATCTGCGCCTGCTGAGCGGGCTGGACGCACCGGTGCGAGCGTTCCTGGAGGAACAGGAAGCCACCCATGCGCTCTACCAGAGCATTGCCGATTATCTGGACCGCTGGCTCCCGGCCTACGCCCAGAGCAACCGCAGCTACATGACCATCGCGGTGGGTTGTACGGGAGGACAACATCGGTCAGTATATCTCGCGGATCGACTGTACCAGCACTATCGGCAGCAGTTTCCGCAGGTCCACTTACGTCACAGGGAACTGCAAGGACAGCCCACACCGTGATCCGCACCCAACTCACCATCGTCAATAAGCTTGGCCTGCACGCTCGCGCAGCAGCCAAATTCGTCGCCTGCGCCAGCGCTTTTTCCAGCACTATTCAGGCCGGCCGGGATGGCAAACTGGTGGACGGCAAGAGCATCATGTCGGTCATGATGCTGGCTGCCGGCAAGGGCACTGTGCTCGACGTCGAGATCAATGGCGACGACGAAGAGCGGGCCCTGGAAGCCCTCAGTACGCTGATTGCCAATCGGTTCGACGAGGCGGAATAGTTCTCCAGCTCACCGGTTTGGATTGCGCGCATTGAACCCGCGTTTATGGCGCCCGGAGGCCTTCCGGGAAACGCGGTGAATATCGCCCACAGTTACTGCTATTCGCTGTAAAGGACATAGAGCTCTGAACCCGCGCGCAGGACGTGCAGCCCCCTCCCCGGACACGCCGTGAACCCATCCATGGGGGCTCGGCAGCGGCCGTCCTGGCCGCTGACGGTCCGGGGAGGGGACTGCACGCCCCGCACGCTCTTTCGAGGAGCGCCCGAATCTCGTAACTTTGAAACTGGCAGGCCTGTTTCAGGCCCTTCCAAGTTGTTGTGCCCAAGCCTTTTCCGGATAATTAGCAGGCCCGGCAATTCCGCCGCGGCCCCGGTAGCGGAAGGACGGCATGGCAGCGACGAGCACGCCCAAAACCCAGCAACAACTTGACCGCCTGTCGGCGGCGCTGGAATCGGGCACCTTCGTCGACGTCAAACGCATGCTCAATGGCCTGCCCCCCGGGGACGTGGCCCACCTGCTGGAATCTTCCACGCCGCGCTTCCGCCACATTCTGTGGAAGATGGTCGACCTCGACAATGAGGGCGACATCATCAATGAGCTGTCGGACGAGCTGCGCACGCACTTCCTCAGCGACATGGATGCCGCCGAGGTCGCCCAGATCACGGAACACCTCGACGACGACGACGTCGCCGACATTCTCCAGCAGCTGCCAGAACAGGTCACCCGGGAAGTCCTGGACGCCATGGACCACCAGGACCGGGCGCGACTGGAACGGGTACTGCACTACCCGGACGATACCGCCGGCGGCCTGATGAACACGGACACCATCACTATCCGGGCGCGATTGACGCTGGATGTGGTGCTGCGCTATCTCAGGCGCCACGAGGAGCTGCCGGCCATGACCGACAGCCTGATCGTGGTCAACCGCAACGACCGCTTTGTCGGCCTGCTGCCGCTGCGCACTCTGCTGGTGTCGGACCCTTCGCGCACGGTGCGCGAGATGATGGATACGGATGTCGAGCCCATCCCCGCCTACATGCCCGACGACGAGGTCGCGCGCCTGTTCGAGCGTCACGACTGGGTGTCGGCGCCGGTGGTCGACGATGACGGCCAGCTGCTCGGCCGAATTACCATCGATGACGTGGTCGACGTGATCCGCGAAGACGCGGACCACTCCCTGACCTCCATGGCCGGCCTGGAGGAGGACCTGGACACCTTCGCCCCGGTGTTCCGCACGGCCCAGCGCCGCGCCATCTGGCTCGGCCTCAATCTGATCACTGCCTTTGTTGCCGCCTCGGTGATCAACCTGTTCCAGGGCACCATCGAGAAAGTCGTGGCACTGGCGGTCCTGATGCCCATCGTGGCATCCATGGGCGGCATTGCCGGCACCCAGACCCTGACTGTGCTGGTGCGCGGGATGGCCATGGGGCAGGTGAGCCGCAGTAACGGTGCCTGGCTGATCAACCGTGAGCTCGGGGTTGGTATACTTAACGGCATGTTGTGGGCGACGGTGGTCGCCGTGGCCTCCTCGGTGTGGTTCGAGGACTGGAACATCGGCATGATCATCGCCGCGGCCATGATGATCAACCTGGTGACCGCCGCCTTTACCGGCGCGGCCCTGCCACTGCTGCTCAAGCGCGTCAACATCGACCCCGCGCTGGCCGGCGGTGTGGTGCTCACTACCGTTACCGATGTGGTGGGTTTTGTTTCCTTTCTCGGGCTTGCGACCCTGTTTTATGGCTGAAGACGACTACGAAGATTACGGCGAAGAGGCTCCCAGCAAGAGCGAGATGAAACGCCGCATGACGGCCCTGCAGGAGCTGGGAGAAACCCTGACCCGCCTGAGCGACAAACAGCTGGCCAGGATTCCGCTGGAGGATCCGCAGTTGGCCCAGGCGGTTGCCGAGGTGAAGTCTATCACCTCGAACAGCGCCCGGCGCCGGCACATGCAGTTTATCGGCAAGCTGATGCGCAACCTCGACCCGGCGCCCATCGAGGCCGCCCTCGATACCCTGTACCGCGAGCAACGCGAAAGCGCCGACCGCTTCCACCAGCTGGAGGAACTGCGCGACGACATACTGGCCCAGGGACTCAAGGGCATCGAACAGGTGGTGACACGCTGGCCCCGGGCCGACCGTCAGCACCTGCGACAGCTGGTGTTACAGCACCAGCGCGAAGTGGCACGCAGTAAACCCCCGGCTGCCAGCCGCAAGCTGTTCCGCTACCTGCGGGAATTGCAGGAGCAGAGTAGCGACTAGTTCGGCTGCTCGGGTACTGTTGCTGCCGCCGGGACCGGTTCAGGCCCGGATTCTGGCGGGGTGTTGGGTTCGGGTACTGACCGCGACTTGCTGCTGGTATCGAAGATCCGGCTGAATTTGACCTCGGGGTCGTCCCAGCTGCCCGCCACTTTATAGACCGCGCTGGACATGCGGTTCATCTGCTGTTCGAACACCTTGCTTACCACGTAGACCCCCGCCGCGACCGGCAGGCCCGCCGTCAGCGCTGCAACCCAGGGCAGGTTGCTCGCCACCGGCAACGTAGCCACCAGTTCTCCGTCGAGCGTTTGCTCCCGCAGTGGACTGACCACCGTGAAATTGAAACTGCTGGAGGCACCCTTGACCTCCAGTTTGGGTACTTCCACGCTGCCGGAATGGAAGAACATCTCTCCTTCGACCGAGTCAAAGGGGATGCCGGACTCGAACATGTGACTGAGGCTGAGCCGTCGCACGATTTCTGCGAGATTGAAGATGCTGAGCACTCGCAGCGTGCCCGAGGTCCCTGCCGACGCTTCCAGGAAGCGCCCCTCCAACACACTGATATCGACGCGGCCGCGGGTCGTGGCGAGGGCAAAATCCTGCGGCCCGCCTGGCCAGTCCAGCGCGATATGGAAGCTGCCGCGCTCGGTGTCGACAATACGCTCGTAATCCAGGCGCTCCAGCACACCGCCAAGGTCGGCAAAATGCAGTGTCGCGTCGAGCTGCGACTCAGACATTTCGGCGCCCTGGCGCCACAGCAGCTGTCCGGGTTGCTCCTCTGTCAGCGCCAGCCCGGCCAGTTCACCGGTCACCGACGTCGCTCGCAGTCCCTCGTCGCCATGCTGCAGGTCGAAGGCCAGGTAACCCAGCTCCAGGCTATCCGTACGCAGTTGGTCGATGGACACCGCCAGTGTCGGCAACTCGGTGAAATCGGGCTCCCCCTGTGCACTTCCCAGACGTCCAAGGGCAGACAGGTTGAGGTGCCCGATGACCAGCGAGCCTCGCTGCCCATCCGCCTCGAGGTCAAGCTCCCCCTGCAGCCAGTCAGTTTCCGCCGCCATCTTGAGCTCGCCGCCCGGCACCACCCGGCCGTTCAGTACCACGTCACGCAGCTCGACGCCGCCGAGGGACAGGCTGTCCAGCAATAGCGCATCCACTTCCACCGGCGGCAGCACTGCGACTTCCGTTACTTCCGCTGCCTCGCCTGCTGCAGGGTCGAGCCAGACCTGCCACTGGGCGGGCTCGAAGGAAGGCAAATGCCCCCGCAAGCGCACTACCCCCGGCTCGGCCCGGTGCGCGGTTTCCTGCAAGGCGATGTCACCTCCGATCAGCCCGGCGTCCGGCCCCAGCAGCAGCGACGCATTCAGGCGCCGCTCCAAATCGATGTCCAGCGTCTGCCGCTCCTCTTCCATGGTCAGCGCAACCTGCAGGGGCAGTTTCGCTGGCGCGACCTTGTTCAGCGGCGGCGGCAGTGCCAATGCCACCCCCTCCAGGTCAGAGGCAAACGCCAGGGTCGGCGATGCCCCGGGAACCAGTTGTAGCTCTCCCGTGACCTCTGCAGTGCCTTCGGCGGGCAGGGATGTGGCCAGCCCCAACCACTGCTGCAGCGGAGTGGCCGGCACCTGGCCCGCCAGGGCAATGGACAAGCCGCGCTCGGGAGTTGTCGGGGCCGCCAACGGCTGCAGGCGGGCATCGATTCTCTGGCCCCAGAGCTTGCCGACCAGCCCCCGGGAGGTAAAACCGTGATCGCTGTGGTAGTCGACCTTGCCGCTCACCGCACTAAGGGACAGACCCAGCGGCTTCATCTCGACGCGGGCGTCGCGCAGCGAGCTGGACACAGCCACCCGGGGCGCGGGCGCCGGGTCGGTCAGCTGCAGCTGCAAGGCCAGGTCGAGGGCCAGATCCCCACTCACGCTCCACTCGTCGAAGACGTGACCGGTCAGGTCCGCCAGCGGCGACTCGCGCACCAGTTGCAGGCCATCCTCGGCGGGGCCCGCCAGCGTTCCGTGCACCGCCAGCTGCATACCAGCACCGTCCACGTGCCAGGCCTCGGCTGACAGGTTGGACAGCTGTGAGCGGTAGAGCTGGGCACTGTCACCCCAGACACTGATGTTGGTATCGTCAATCAGCACCAGCCCGGACAGCCCGGACAGTGGAGGCCAGTCGGGCTGGAACCGCAGCGCGGTCTGCGCCACATCGAAAAACAATTGCACGGTGCGCAGCTGGTTGGCTTCCGCATCCAGGCTGCCCCGCCACAGGAAGGCCCCCTGGCGGACATCGCCTTCGCCCAGCCCTTCCCGCAGCCAGCGGAGCAGCCCTCCGTTGAGGACGACGGGCAGGTATTTGTCGCGATGGGCGGCTTTGGAGTCGCGCAGTCCCACCAGGAGGTCCATCTCGATACCCGCCGGTGTCTGGGCAAAGGGTATGCTCAGGCCAAACAGGGTGTTGGTCTCGCCCTCGGCGGCCTGCGCCACCACCTGCCCGCTGTGCAACGTCAGGGCCTGGTCATTCCAGGTGAGGTCGACCGTCCCGTGTATATCTTCGAAATCGAGCGGGTGGTCATAAATGGTGGGAAAATTCAGACTGAAATCGGTGGCATCCAGAATCACCTGGCCGCTCCCGGGCATCAGGTGCACATAGCCCGTTGCCGCTTCCACCCCGGGTGTCCCGCGCCAGGAATCGGCCCTGATTTCATTGAATCGGGCGGCCAGTTGCCAGCCGCGCAAGGGGCTGTGTCGGTCATCCAGGCTGACCTCAAAGGTGCGCAACAGGCCCAGCGGGTTCAGCGCGCGCAACGCTTCCGCCATGGCATCGGGCGTGGAGTCCAGCGACGCGTACAAGCGGGACACGGGCTCCAGCGGTAAGCCCTCCCCCCGCAGGCGCAGTGAGTCGCCCCACATGTCCATCTGCAACCTGGGGACGATCAGACGGGACTCCCCGCTGCTCAGCAGCAGGTTATGCACAAACACCTGCCAGTTGTTGTCCTGCTTACCCAGTGCGGCATCGAAAGCCAGCTGCTGCAGTGGCAACTGCCAACTACCCTGCTGGTCACCCAATTCCAGCGCGCTGCCGCGGACCCTCGAGCGCAGCTGCGGCCGCCCCTCCCGCCAGTCCAGCCAGAGCTGCAAATCCACGACTCCCGCCAGGGTGAGCGGTCCGGAGGCCGTCGGCAACCACGGGTGCAGCGCCGACAGGTCCACGTCGCTGGCCCCCATATAGGCGCGGCCTTCGAAGGTATCCAGGTCGAAAGGATCTCCGAGGCCGGTAGCGGCCAGCTGCACCTGGGTGCCGGTGTCGACGACGCTGAGATTCCCGCTCATCTCGCGCTGGCTGCCATCCCGGAGCAAACTGAAATCCAGTACCAGGTCGCGCCGGGTGCCGTCGGGCAGAAGGACACTGAGCGTGTTACGGTGAAGTTCCAGTTGCTCGATACTGAGGGCGAGGTCACGCAGCCAGTCGCCAACGGTGCTGTCGCCGCGCTCAAACCCCACTAGGGTAATTCGCCCCTGCTCATCCACCTGTAAAGGTAAGTCGAGGCCTGCCAGCTGGATCCGGCTGACCTGCAGCCCCCCCTCCAGCAGGCTGCGCAGGGGGTCGATCCGTACCCGGCCCTCCGCCAGGCGAAGTTCCTCGCCGGACCAACCCGGGAACTGCAGGCGCAGGCCGCTGAGTACCAGTTCCGGGCTGAAGGAGCGCCACACGCCGCTGACGCCATCGGCCGCGACAGCGAAGGGCACCTGACGGTTGATTTCGGTCAGTATCCAGCCCTGCTGGGAACTGACCCGGTCCACCAACAGGCGCCCGAAACTGACATAGACCGCCAGCAGGGTGATGGCGATCACCATCCCCCGCCACAGGGCCCGGGCCAGTTTGTGCATCAGGGCGTGTTCCACACTTTCCTCAGCGAGTCGGAAGCATAGGGGCTCTACCTGCCCCTCTGGGGCAGGACCATATTCTGTTAGAGCAGGACGATGTCAAACTGTTCCTGGTTATAGTTGGGTTCCACCCGGAAGCTGATCGTCTTGCCCGTGAATTCCTCGAGGTCCGCGACATTGGCAGACTCCTCATCGAGCAGGCGGTCCACGACCGATTGCCCCGCCAGCACCGCCAGGCTGTCGTTCTCGTAGGCCCGGGCGTCCCGCAGGATTTCCCGGAAAATCTCGTAGCAGACGGTTTCCGCCGTTTTCAGGGTACCGCGCCCGGCACAGACCGGGCAGTCCTCACAGAGCAGATGCTCAAGGCTCTCCCGGCTGCGCTTGCGGGTCATTTCCACCAGGCCGAGTTCCGAAACCCCGGTAATCTTGTTGCGCGCCGGATCCCTCTGCATTGTCTTTTCCAGCGTGCGGTGTACCTGGCGGCGATGCTCAGGGTCCTGCATGTCGATGAAATCAACGATGATAATACCCCCCAGGTTGCGCAGCCTGAGTTGTCGGGCAAGGGTGGTCGCCGCCTCCAGGTTGGTCTTGAAGATGGTTTCCTCGAGGTTGCGACGGCCGACGAAAGAGCCGGTGTTCACATCGATGGTGGTCATGGCCTCTGTCTGGTCGATAACCAGATAACCGCCCGATTTAAGGTCCACCTTACGGGCCAGTGCCCGCTGGATTTCCTGTTCCACGCCGTGCAGGTCAAATAGCGGGCGCTCGCCGCGGTAACATTCCAGCAGGCCGGAAACCTCCGGCACGTAATCGTTGCAGAAGTCACTCAGGGCGGCAAAGCTTTCCTGGCTATCGATACGGATGCGCTCGACACCCGGACGCGCCAGGTCGCGCACAGTACGTAGGTGTAAAGGCAGGTCTTCGTACAGCAGTTGGGGGTTGGTAGCCGCCTTGGCGCGACGTTCAACCGCCGCCCACAACCGGCGCAGGAAGCGCAGGTCGGCACGCAGCTCCTCCAGCCCCACCCCCTCGGCGGCGGTGCGCAGGATATAGCCGCCGCTGTCGACCATCTCTTCCAGCGCCAGGCCCTCGTCCAGCAGGGCCTGCAGACGGGTGCGCTCTTCGCCGTCTTCAATACGCTGGGATACACCCACATGGGTATTCTGGGGCATGAACACGAGGTACCGGGACGACACCGACAGCTGGGTCGTCAGCCGCGCGCCCTTGCTGCCCAGGGGCTCCTTGGTGACCTGCACCACCACCTTCTTGCCCTCGTGCAGGTGGTCGCGAATGGCACTGCTCTGGCGGCTGCGGTCCTCCCGGCCCCGGCTGTCCAGCGGCACGATATCCGAGACGTGGATAAAACTGGCTTTTTCGGTGCCAATATCGACAAAGGCGGCCTGCATGCCCGGCAGGACGCGGGCAACCTTGCCGGCATAGATGTTGCCGGCAATGCCGCGACTGGAACGGCGCTCGATATGAATGTCCTGGGTGGCGCCGTTTTCAACGACCGCTACCCGGGTTTCCATCGGGGTCACATTGACCAGGATTTCTTCGCTCACGGCGCGCCCTCACTGCCAAGGCCAGTGGCTACACCGAATTCGCGCAGCAGACGCCAGGTTTCCACCAGCGGCAGCCCGACCACATTGCTGTAACTGCCCTCGATCGATTCCACCAGAACCGCTCCCAACCCCTGAATCCCGTAGGCGCCTGCCTTGTCCCAGGGTTCATCGGTCGCGAGATAGGCATCACAGAGGGCGAGATCCAGCGACACAAAGGTCACCCGGGTGGTCACCAGCACTTCCCGCTCGCTGTCGCCGCCAACCACGCAGACCGCGGTCATGACTTCGTGGGTGCGCCCCCCGAGGCGAGCCAGCATGCCGAGTGCGTCGAAGCGGTCGACGGGTTTGCCCAGCACATCGTCGTCGATCACCACCGTGGTATCGGCAGCCAGTACAACGGTATCGTCCACCTGCCCGACGGCCACCGCTACCGCCTTTTCCCGGGCCATGCGGGATACGTAGTCCGGTGGCGACTCACCGGGCCTGGGGGTTTCGTCGATGTCCGCGGGCTGGACCCGGCAGGACACACCGATCTGGTCCAGCAGTTCCCGACGCCGGGGCGAGGCGGAGGCCAGTACCAAGGAGGTCATATCAGGCTACCCGGTAATGCCGACGCAGGCCGCGCAGCAAGCTGAGTACCAGTGGCCAGAACAGGGCGCTGCTCAGGGCCGGCAGGAGAAACAGGGGCTGCTGGGTGCCGACCCCTTCGAGGTTCTGGACCCACTGGCAGATGAGCTGGTGAATTCCGATCAGTACAAACACAATTCCGGCCTGCTGCCACAGGCTGAACAGGCGTACCCGCTGGTACAGACCCACCGAGAGCAAAGCGATCACCGACAGGGCAAAGGTATTCTGCCCGAGGACTGCGCCTTCCAGGATGTCCATGCCAATGCCCGTTAACAGGGCCACCACCACACCCACCCGATGCGGCAGGGCGATACACCAGTAGACCAGCACCAGGGCCACCCATTCCGGGCGCCACCAGACCAGGGCATGGGGTACAGGCAGCACCGCCAGTACCGCAGCCGACAGCAGCGTGGCGATAACAACCCAGTAGCCCTGCCCGCTCTCCACGACTCAACCCTCCTCACCCTGGCCCACAGTGAAGACCAGCAACACGTGGCGACTGCGATCGAGGGCAGCAGTGGGCTGGGCCAGGATGCGGGCGAAGGTCTGCCCGGGGTCGCGGACGACCGAACTCACCACCGCCACCGGGTAACCCACGGGAAAACGACCGCCGAGCCCTGAGGTCACCAGCAGGTCGCCTTCGCGGATATCGGTGGTCGCCGCCACGTGATGCACTTCGAGCGCGCTGAGGGAGCCGTTGCCCTCGGCAATGGCCCGCACCCCGTTGCGATTGACCTGCACGGGTACCGAGTGGGTGAGGTCGGTAATCAGCAGGACCCGGGAGGTGAATTCACCTACCTCGACCACCTGGCCCATCAGGCCATTGGCGTCGATCAGGGGCTGCCCCACGTACACGCTGTCCCGGCTGCCCTTGTTGATCACCACGTGCTGGCGCACCGGGTCAGGGGATACGCCGATCAATTCGGCCACCACGACATCGTCCCGCAACAGGGCGGCGGAATTGAGCAGGGCCCGAAGGCGGATATTCTCGGCCTGCAGGGAGGCCATTTGCTGGGTGCGCCCTTCCAGGATCAGGTTTTCCCGCCGCAGGCGTTCGTTCTCCCCCTGCAGGGTACTGCGGGAGACCAGGTGGGTTTCCTGCCAGTCTTTCAGGCGGGAAGGGATGTCGGCCACCCAGTAGACGGGCGCGACCAGGGTATCGAGGATGGCGCGAGTGCGATCCAGGCTGTTGAAGCGCAGGTCCGCGAGGATCAGCCCTGCCACCACCAACAGGGTCAGCATGACGCGCAACCCCAGGTGGGACTCCTTGACGAATAGCGGCTTGATACTAGTGCTCCTTCACGGTGACAAGGAGCACTGGGCCCCTACGGCAGGCCCGGTGGGCACGCCCGGGGCCGCACGCCGGATTACTCGGTGGACAGCAGGTCGATAGTATGCCGGTCCATGCGTTCCATTGCACGACCGCCGCCGCGGGCGACGCAGGTCAGCGGATCATCTGCCACAATTACTGGCAGACCGGTCTCCTCGGAGATCAGGCGATCGAGGTCGCGCAACAAGGCACCGCCCCCGGTAATTACAATACCGCTCTCGGCGATATCGGCCGCCAGTTCCGGCGGGGACTGCTCCAGCGCCATCTTCACCGACTGCACGATAGACGACAGGGGGTCCTGCAGCGCCTCGAGGATTTCGTCGCTATTGAGGGTAAAGCTCCGGGGCACGCCCTCTGCCAGGTTGCGGCCGCGGACGTCGATCTCGCGCAGTTCGCTGCCGGCAAAGGCACAGCCAATTTCCTGCTTGATACGCTCGGCGGTGGCGTCGCCAATCAGGCTGCCGTAACGACGGCGCACGTGGGATACGATGGCCTCGTCAAAGCGGTCGCCGCCGATGCGCACGGAATCGCGGTAAACGACCCCGTTGAGGGAGATAATGGCGATTTCGGTGGTGCCGCCGCCCACATCTACCACCATGCAGCCGGTGGCCTCTTCCACGTCCAGCCCGGCGCCGATGGCCGCCGCCATGGGCTCCTCGATCAGGCGCACCTCGCGGGCTCCTGCGGAGAGCGCAGATTCACGAATCGCGCGGCGTTCCACCTGGGTAGACATACAGGGCACACAGACGAGTACGCGGGGACTGGGGCGGATGAACCGGCTCTCGTGCACCTTGGCGATAAAGTGCTGGAGCATCTTCTCGGTCACCTGGAAATCGGCAATCACGCCGTCCTTCAGGGGACGAATCGCGGTGATGTTGCCCGGAGTACGGCCCAGCATGCGCTTGGCCTCGGTACCGACCGCCTCAATGGTTTTCTGCCCGTTGTGGATGCGGATTGCCACGACGGATGGCTCGTCGAGGACAATTCCCTTGTCGCGCACGTAAATAAGAGTGTTGGCGGTACCCAGATCTATAGACAGATCATTGGAGAACACTCCGCGCAATTTTTTAAGCATTAAAGTTTACTACCTTGTGAGTACGACGGGACGCTCCCTGATTCTCGGAGCTCTGCTAGCACCCTACCTGCCACCTCCCGGCTAAGACCAACCCAGAGCTGAAAAGGTTCAGCCCTGAGCCGGGAAAAAGTCCCGATAAATGGGGTGGCTATTTCTTTATTGTGCGGCGTCCGGATAATCGCGCAACTCTACCAACCGCGGGGATTTTGGGCAAGGCGCAAATATGATAAGTTTACGCCCCCGCGGCTGTTCGCCGCCCCTTCCCACGCTTTTTTGGAGACCGGGACAGAACATGTCCGACACACCGTCCAGTACCCCGACCGTAGACCGGGAAGAGATCGAGAAGATCGCCGAGCTGGCGCGCATCCGCATTGCCGCCGACCAGGCCGGCGAGGTGGCCGAGCGCATCACCCGTATTCTCGGCATGGTCGACACCCTGCAGGCCGCCGATACCGATGGCGTTGAGCCCATGGCCAACCCCCTCGACGCCACCCAGGCCCTGCGCCCAGACGAGATTACCGAGGAAAACCGTCGCGAAGCCTTCCAGGCCATCGCCCCGGCGGTCGAGAACGGCCTCTATCTGGTCCCCAAAGTCATCGATTAACCAGGCAGCTACCATGCATGACCAGACCGTCGCCCAGCTTGCCCGCGGGCTGCGCGAAAAACGCTTTTCCAGCGTTGAATTGACGCAACACCTGCTGGACCGGATCCAGCAGCTGGACGCCAACTACAACAGTTTCATCTCGGTCACGGGGGAGCAGGCCCTGAGTGATGCCCGCCGCGCCGACAGCCAGCTCGGCAATGGCGAGGGCGGCCCGCTCACCGGCATTCCCATCGCCCACAAGGATATCTTCTGCACCGAGGGCGTGCGCACCAGCTGTGGCTCGCGCATGCTGGATAACTTCGTCCCGCCCTATAACGCCACCGTGGTCAGCCAGCTGGCGGCCGCTGGTACCGTGTCCCTGGGCAAAACCAATATGGACGAGTTCGCCATGGGCTCCTCCAACGAAAACAGCTACTACGGCGCGGCGAAAAACCCCTGGAATACCAGCCTGGTACCGGGCGGCTCCTCCGGTGGTTCCGCAGCAGCGGTGGCCGCCGGCCTGGTGCCCGCCGCCACCGGCACCGATACCGGCGGCTCCATTCGCCAGCCGGCGGCGTTTTGCGGTATCACTGGCCTCAAGCCCACTTACGGCCGGGTTTCCCGGCTGGGCATCGTGGCCTACGCCTCCAGCCTCGACCAGGCCGGCCCCATGGCCCGTACCGCCGAAGATTGCGCCCTGTTGCTGAACGCGATGGCAGGGCACGACGCAGGGGACTCCACCTCGACCGTGCGCGAAGTACCCGATTACAGCGCCGATCTCGAGCGGCCGCTGGAAGGGCTGCGCATCGGCCTGCCGAAGGAGTATTTCGGTGACGGCCTGGATGCCGCCACCGGCCAGTGCATTCAGGCGGCACTCAGGGAACTGGAGAGCCTCGGCGCCAGCCTGGTGGAAGTGGCCCTGCCCAACAGCGCGCTGACCATTCCCACCTACTACATCATCGCCCCGGCAGAGGCCTCGACCAACCTGTCGCGCTATGACGGTGTGCGCTACGGACACCGCTGCGCCGACCCGGTCGACCTGCACGACCTCTACACCCGCACCCGGGAAGAGGGCTTTGGCGACGAGGTCAAAAGGCGCATCCTGGTGGGCACCTACGCCCTGTCCGCCGGCTATTACGACGCCTACTACAAAAAGGCCCAGCAGGCCCGGCGCCTGATCCGTGACGATTTCCTGGCCTGCTTTGAGGATGTGGATATCATTGCCGGCCCCACCACCCCCGGCCCGGCCTTCGGCATCGGCGAGAAGAGCAACGACCCGGTCGCCATGTACCTGGAAGATGTCTACACCCTGGCGGTGAACCTGGCGGGCCTGCCCGGCATGTCGCTGCCCGCGGGCTTTGTCAACGATCGCCCGGTGGGTCTGCAGCTGATCGGGCGCCACTTCGATGAAGCGCGCCTGCTGAATGTGGGCCACCGTTTCCAGCAGGCCACCGACTGGCACACCCGTAAACCCGAGATTGCCGGAGGTGCCGCCTGATGCAGTACGAAACCGTCATCGGCCTGGAAGTCCACCTCCAGCTCGCCACCCGGTCCAAGATTTTTTCCGGCTCGCCGACCGCATTCGGCGCCGAGCCCAATACCCAGGCCAGCGCTGTGGACCTGGCCATGCCGGGCATGCTGCCGGTGCTCAATGAACAGGCGGTGCGCTTTGCTGTGATGTTCGGCCTCGGCATCGGCGCCGAGATCGGCCGCCGCTCGGTGTTCGACCGCAAGAACTACTTCTACCCGGACCTGCCGAAGGGCTACCAGATCAGCCAGTTTGCCGATCCTATCGTAGGCCGCGGCACCTTCGAGATCCAGCTGGAAGATGGCAGCACCCGGGAAATCGGCATCACCCGCGCCCACCTCGAAGAGGATGCGGGCAAGTCCCTGCACGAGGACTTTCACGGCCAGAGCGGGATCGATCTCAACCGGGCCGGCACTCCCCTGCTGGAGATCGTCACCGAACCCGACCTGCGCAGCGCCGAGGAAGCGGTGGCTTACCTCAAGGCCCTGCACTCACTGGTGACCTACCTGGAGATTTCCGACGGCAACATGGCCGAGGGCTCCATGCGCTGCGATATCAACATCTCCCTGCGACCGAAGGGCAGCGAGACCCTCGGCACCCGTGCCGAGATCAAGAACGTCAACTCGTTCCGGTTTGTCGAAAAGGCCATCCAGCACGAGATCGAACGCCAGTCGGACATTCTCGAGGACGGCGGCAAGGTGGTGCAGGAAACCCGCCTGTACGACGCCGACCGCAACGAGACCCGGCCGATGCGTTCCAAGGAAGTAGCCAACGACTATCGCTACTTCCCCGAGCCGGACCTGCTGCCGGTAGTACTGGACGAGGCCTTTATCGAAGACCTGCGCGCCACCCTGCCGGAACTGCCCCGGGAAAAACGCGAGCGCTTTGTCAGCCAGTACGGCCTCGGCGAATACGACGCCGGCGTGCTCGCCGCCAGCCGCGCCCTGGCGAATTACTTCGAAGCGGTAGCAAGTGACGCCGGCGACGCCAAGATCGCCGCCAACTGGGTACAGGTTGAACTGCTCGGCCGCCTCAATCGCGACGAAAAGGACATCGAAGACTGCCCGGTCCCGGCGGCACACCTGGCCCAACTGATCCAGCGCATTCTCGACGACAGCATCTCCGGCAAGATCGCCAAGCAGGTTTTCGAGTCCATGTGGAACGGCGAGGGCGACGCCGACACCATCATCGCAGCCAAGGGCCTGAAGCAGGTATCGGACAGCGGTGAGCTGGAGGCCATGGTGGACGGTGTCATCGCCGACAACCCGGGGCAGGTCGAACAGTATCGCGCCGCCGACGAAGGCAAGCGCAAGAAGCTGGTGGGCTTCTTCGTCGGCCAGGTCATGAAAGTATCCCGGGGGCAGGCCAACCCGCAGATGGTCAACAAACTACTGGCGGAAAAGCTCGGGTAACCACGCCCGGGCGCCCTTTCCATTCAACGCGACGAACGAACAGGCAACACCATGAAAAAAGACAAGGAAAAGGTCATCGACGAGGTCTGGACCGAGGACCACGTCCGCAGCTTCCTCAATGTGCGCGCACACGATGGCACCAACGACGACTTCCACATGCTGCTCAAGGCCTACCAGAGCATGCGCGCCTCGGATTTCGAGCTGTTTGTCGGCATGTTCAAGGAGCAGGGCCGCGACATCAACGCCAGCAACCGCGAAGGGCGCAGCGTGTTGAGCATCGTGACCGAGCACCGTCACGGCGGCGACTATGCCGAGGTACTGCGCGCCGCCGGCGCACAGTAACAAGCTCCACTCTCCCCGGTGGCGGGCCTAGCGCCCGCCGTCGTAGGGCACCCGCCCTTTCATAAAGCGCTCGCGATTCTCGCGCTTTTTGTCTTCACTCTTTTTCAGCAGCACATACACGGCACCGGTGCCGCCGTGCCGTGGCTGTGCGCTGTGAAAGGCCTGCACTGCCTCCAGGTCCCGCAGCCAGACATTGACGTAACCCTTGAGCACCGCGCTGCGCTCCTGCTCCGGCTTGCGTTCGCCCTTGCCGTGAATCAGCATCACGCTGCGCAGTCCGTATTCGTGGCACTGCTCGATAAACTCGAACAATTCACGTCGCGCCACGGCCACCGTCATACGGTGCATATCGAGCCGCGCCTCATGCTCATAGCGCCCCTGCCTCAGCTTGCGGTACACCCCGTTCTGCACCCCTGGTCGCTTGAATTCCAGCACATACCAGGAGTCGAGTGGCGTTATTTCACGGTCACTGAGGGTATTGGGATCGGCGGCCGTTTCGGTCACGGCGGCCTGACGACGGTGAGCCAGCGCCTGCTCGGACTCCGAGGGCCCGCCGCGACGGACCCGCTCATCGTGTTTGAGCCGGACGACACCGGCCATTTCCTGCTCGAAGAGGGATTGTTCGTCGTCTGCCATTTACATCACCTGCCTTGGGCCCGCAGAAATCGCCGAACTCATGACGCGCGATACCGGGGTTCGCTATTATAGCCCTTCCATTGCAACGGGTAAGCCAGGGCCAGTACCACACCATATGAAGACTTCCGAAAGCGTTTTTTATTGCCCGGTTTGCGGCCGGGACAATCAGTGCGCCGTCGCACGCGGGGGCGCGATTGAGTCATGCTGGTGTGCCGCTACCCCTATCGACCACAATGCCCTGGCGGCAGTTCCCGAAACCGAGCGCGGCAAGCGCTGTCTCTGCCCCGCCTGCGGGCGCCCCGCCAATAACGCCATTCCAGCTACGGGGAGACCAGAATGAAGGGTAATGCCATCCAGGGAGCGGGCTATCTGATGGAAGGGGCGCGGATGCTCACCCACCCCCGGCTAAGGCCCTTTGTGGTCATCCCGCTGCTGGTCAATATCGTGATCTTTGCCTCGCTCCTGGGCGCGGCCTACGCCTACCTGGCCGCGCACATGGAAGCCTGGATGAGCTACGTTCCCGAATGGCTCAGCTTTATCGAGTGGATCATCTGGCCCCTGGTCGGCCTGGTGTTCAGTCTTTTGACCGGCTACACCTTCACCGCCCTCGCCCTGTTGATTGCCTCCCCGTTCAACGCACTACTGGCGGAAAAAGCAGAGGAACTGATCACCGGCCGGGAAGTACAGGGCCTGGAAGGCTTCGGTGCCGCAGTGATGGAAATCCCCAGGGCCATCGTCAAGGAACTGGCCAAGTTGCTGTACTACGTACCCATGGCACTGTTCGTGCTGATTCTGACCTTCATCCCGGCAATCAACGCGCTGTCACCGGCCCTGTGGTTCCTGCTGGGCGCGTGGATGATGAGCCTGCAGTTCGTGGATTACCCGATGGACAACCACCGCATGAGTTTTGGCGACGTCAAGGAAGCAGTGCGCAGCCGGCGCCTGTCCAGCATGGGCTTCGGCGGCCTGGTGGCGGTGGGCGCCGCCATCCCGGTAGTGAACTTCTTCGTGGTACCCGCCGCCGTAGTGGGGGCTACCCTGCTGTGGTGCCGGGAACTGGCGCCCCGGCACAGCACAGCGGGCTGAGGGTGAGCTAGGAGAGCAGCTCTTCCGGCGGGTGGGTGCACTCCAGCGGCGCCCCCAGCAGGGCTTCGAGGTCGGGCAGGAGGAAGGCATCGTCCTCGCTGGCAAAGCTGATCGAGGTGCCGCTGGCGCCGGCGCGACCGGTACGGCCGATACGGTGTACGTAGTCCTCCGGGTCTTCCGGGAGGTTGTAGTTCACCACGTGGGTAACGCCGTCCACGTGAATCCCCCGCCCGGCAACGTCTGTCGCTACCAGCACCGTGATCTCTCCCTGCTTGAACTGCTCGAGGGTGCGAGTCCGCTTGGCCTGGGGAATCTCCCCCGAGAGGATGCCGGCCTTGACCCCGGATTTGCGCAGGCGCTCGTGCAGGCGGCGCACCTGGTCGCGACGGTTGGCAAACACGATGACGCTGTTGGCATCCGGGCTGCGCAGCAAGTTGGTGAGCACGCGGTAACGCTGCTCGCTGCTCACCAGGTAGACCTTCTGGTCCACGGTATCGGTGGCCACGTGGTCGGGCTCGATCTCCACCGTCACCGGGTGGTAGGTCCACTGGTTCGACAGGTTGATGATGTCCTGGGTAAAGGTGGCGGAAAACAGCAGGGTCTGGCGGTCTTCCTTGCGCGGCGTCGCCCGCACGATGCGCTTCACCTGGGGAATGAAACCCATGTCCAGCATGCGGTCGGCCTCGTCCAGCACCAGGATTTCGACCCGGTCCAGGAACAGGTCCCGGCGGCTGGTGAAATCCAGCAGGCGGCCGGGGGTGGCGACGACCAGGTCAACCACCCGGCGCTGCAGCTGATTCAGCTGCTTCTGGTAGTCCATGCCGCCAATCAGGGTCACGGTATTGAGCCCGGTGTGTTTGCCGAGGTCCTTGGCGTCTTCCGCAATCTGCATGACCAGTTCCCGGGTGGGAGCAATCACCAGTGCCCGGGGCTCACCCAGGTAGCGCTCTCCTTCCACCGGGTGGTTGAGCAGATCGTTGAAAACGGTAATGAGGAATGCCGCGGTTTTGCCGGTGCCGGTCTGGGCCTTGCCGATAGCGTCGTTGCCCTGGAGGGTCTGCGGGAGAATAGAGGCCTGGATGGGCGAACAGTATTTGAAACCGAGATCGGAAATGCCGTGCATCAATTCGTCGCGCAGGCCCAGATCGTGGAAGCGGGTTTCTCCTTCCTTGGCTTCCACCACAAAGTCTTCCGGGCTCCAGGGTTGCGCAGCCGGCTGGTCGCGGCGCTTGCGACGACCGCCCTTGCCACTGGCGGATTCACGTTGATGGGCGCGCGGTGCTTCTGCGTCGCTGCGTTCGCTGTTGCGGTCTGCCACCGCTCTGGCCCCCGCGGGGGGCTGGTTATCGGGTTCCGCTCCGCCCTTGCTGGCGATGCGGCCCACTAGATTCTTGATCACTCAAATTCCTGCTGCTGCTCAAAAAACGCGCTAGTCTACCATCATTTCGCGCGTCATTGCGGCCTATTCGCACGCCGGGCGCGTGCGCGAATCATACGCGGCTGCGGGGATAGAGGCGTGCCAGGTAGTAGTCCAGGCTGACATAGCGCCCGCCGCCGGTAAACAGCAGGCTCAAAAGCATGATGAAGTAGGTGGCGGCAAACTCGATACCATTGTTGAGAATGACAAAATTGCCCTTCTCGGTGAGCCAGCGGTAGTTGCCGTGCTCGCGCAGGATATCCTTGGCTTCACCCAGGCGGACCGCCACCTCCCGGGCGCCGGAATCCGCGATAGCGGCCCAGCCATTGTCCCAGTGCACGGCCACCGCCGCGACCGCCATGGTGACCATCAGCGGCACACTGATCCAGCGCACCGCCAGACCGAGTAACAGCAACAGCGCGCCGATCGCCTCGGTATAGGCCGCCAGGTAGGCGAGAAGCTCCGGCATCGGCAAACCGAGGCCCCACTCCTTGTTGCCAAACCACTCGATCGTACTGTCCATGCTGGCGATTTTCTGCTGCCCGGCCATCCAGAAAACCGGCACCAGGTAGAGTCGAATGGCCAGCGGCGCAAGGCCATCCAGGTGTGAGAGGCGGGGAAACAGGGCATCGTGCAGGGTGTAGTAGGCGCGCGCCAGTGCGTTCATCTCAGATTCCAGAGTCCATCGACTGAAGCTGTGACAACAATACCCGAGGAAAGTTTGCCCGAACAGGGCCAGCGACCCGGGTTGTTGCCCGCGCTAGCCACCACCACAGTCGGCACACCCTTCCCGCCGACCGACGCGCAGGCGCTGGAAGTCCAGGGTGGCGAGATCCATGATCAGCAGGTTGTCGCGCAGCGGCTCGGCACAGCCCGACAGCAACTTGATCGCCTCCAGCGCCTGCAGGCTGCCGGCAATGCCCACCACCGGCCCCAGGACGCCGCTTTCACTGCAACTCAGCGCAGTATCGGCGCCGGCCTGCGGGTACATGCAGCGATAGCAGGGGCCGCCCCGGACAGGGTCGAGCACTGCCACCTGTGCCTCCGTGCGCACTGCAGCAGCGCTCACCACCGGCACGGCGTGGCGCAGGCTGGCGCGGTTCAGGGCGTAGCGCACCGGGTAGTTGTCGGAGCAGTCCAGCACCAGGTCAAGGCCGGGTAACAACCTGCCCAGGGCCGCCTCATCGAGGTGTTGCGGAAGCACCTCAACCGCCACCCCGGCGTTGCGCGCGATAATGGCGGCGGCAGCGGACTCGGCCTTGTTGCGGCCGCAGTCCGCTTCGGTGTGGCACAGCTGGCGCTGGAGGTTACTGGTTTCGACCACGTCGCCGTCGGCCAGCACCAGTGTGCCGACCCCGGCGCCCGCCAGGTAGAGCGCCGCCGGACTGCCCAGCCCCCCCAGCCCCAGCACCAGCACCCGGGCCCCCTTGAGGCGCTCCTGGCCGGCGATATCGAACCCCGGCAACAGGATCTGCCGGGCATAGCGGGCCAGTTCCGCGTCGCTCAGCACCCCTGGCCCCCGCTCACACGCTCATTGCCCCCGAGGTCGCGGTAGCTGGCAACCGCTTTGAAACCGGCCGCCTGCAACAGCTCCCGCACCGCCTCGCCCTGTTGGTAGCCGTGTTCCAGCAGGAGATAGCCACCGGGACGCAGGTGCGCCGGACCGGACTCGATAATCTGCGCGAGATCGTCGAGCCCGCTGACCCCGGCGACCAGCGCGGAGCGCGGCTCGAAGCGAACATCGCCCTGTCCCAGGTGAATGTCATCCTCCTCTATATAGGGAGGATTGCTGACGATCAGGTCGAAGGTCTCTCCCGCCACCGGCGTGTACCAGCTGCCCTCCAGCAGGCGGACGCCCGGGCAATGCCGGGCCACATTCTGCCGGGCGACAGACAGTGCCGCCGCACTGGCGTCCGTTGCGGTGACATCCCAGCCGGGACGCTCTACCGCCAGGGCCAGGGCGATGGCCCCGGTACCGGTACCGAGGTCGAGCACCCGGGCGGCGGGCGGCAGGGCCAGTGCCAGCGCTTCGCTGACCAGGGTTTCAGTGTCGGGGCGGGGAATCAGGGTGTCGGCTGACACCTGCAGGGACAGGCTCCAGAAGTCCCGCTGGCCGGTCAGGTGAGCCACTGGCTCTCCCGCGCGGCGGCGCTCCAGCAGGGCCCGGTAGCGGGCCTCCGGCTCGGCTTCCACGGTTTTCTCCGGCCAGGTGTACAACCAGGTGCGATCGCGACCCAGGCAATGGCCCAACAGCAACTGGGCATCCAGGGCGGGGCTCTCGGTGGGCAGATCCGCCGCCTGCGCCAGCAGCTCGCGAACGCTCGCCATGGCAGCCTAGTGTTCCGCCAGGGCGGCCAGCTGATCCGCTTGGTATTCCTGGCGCAGTGGTGAGATCACGGCATCGAGCTCGCCGGCCATCACCTCGTCGAGTTTGTACAGGGTGAGGTTGATGCGGTGGTCGGTCACCCGGCCCTGGGGGAAATTGTAGGTGCGAATGCGATCCGAGCGATCACCGCTACCCACCAGGTTGCGACGCTCTTCGGCCTGCTCTGCAGCCTGCTTGTCCTGCACACTGGACAGCAGCTTGGACTGCAGCAGGGACATCGCCCGGGCGCGGTTCTTGTGCTGCGAGCGCTCGTCCTGGCACTCCACCACGATACCGGTGGGCAGGTGGGTGATGCGCACCGCGGAATCGGTCTTGTTCACGTGCTGGCCGCCGGCGCCGGAGGCCCGGTAAGTGTCCACACGCAGGTCCGCCTTGTTGATGGCAACCTCATCCACCGCCTCGGCCTCGGCCATGATCGCCACCGTACAGGCGGAGGTGTGGATGCGCCCCTGGGACTCGGTTTCCGGCACCCGTTGCACCCGGTGGGCGCCGGATTCAAACTTCAGGTGGGCGTAGACATCGCGGCCTTCCACCCGGGTGATAATTTCCTTGTAGCCGCCGTGCTCGCCGGGGCGCTCCGACAGCACCTCCACTTTCCAGCCCATCTGCTCGGCGTAACGGGAATACATGCGAAACAGATCGCCGGAAAAAATCGCCGCTTCGTCGCCGCCGGTACCCGCACGAATCTCCAGGAAAACGTTGTGGGAGTCGCGCGGGTCGCGGGGCAGCAGGAGGGTCTGCAATTCCAGCTCGAGGGCCTCGAGTCGGTCGCTGCCCGTGGCGATTTCCTCTTCGGCCATGGCGACCATATCCGGGTCGTTTTCCTCGAGCATGGCGCGGGCGTCTTCGAGATCGGCCTTTACCCGGCTGTAGTCGGTGTAACAGTGGACCACGGTTTCCAGCTCGGCGTACTCCCGCGAGAGATCGCGAAAGCGGTCCTGGTTAGCGATGGTTTCGGCATCCCCCAGCAACGCCGCCACTTCCTCGTGACGATCGGTCAAGGTATCCAGTTTGCTCAACAGGGAGGCTTTCATTGCAGCGTACGTCTCGGTTTGGCGTCTTCCCCGGGGGGTAAATCCAGCGGGGGGTTTTCAGTGGATTGCGCGGGCTGCTGTGGGGAACTACTCGCGCCCGCAGCGCGATTATCCAGCCCCAGCAGGCGCCGGGCGCCGGCCAGCAGGTCGGTGCGGCCCTCCGCGCTCGCCTGCTTCAGCCCGGCCGTGGGGGCGTGAATGAGCTTGTTGGTAATGCCGCGAGCCAGTTGGGCGACCACCACTTCGGGGTCGTCCCCCCGCGCCAGTGCGCGCAGGGCCCGCTCCAGCTCCTGCTCACGCAGGTGCTCGGCCATGCGCCGGTATTCCTTTACCGAGTCGACGGCGGCCAGGCCGCGCAATTCTTCGCGATAGGCGCGCACGCCTTCGGCAATCATCAGGTCGGCCTTGCGGGCCTCACTCTGGCGACTGCGCAGGTTTTCGTCGACGATGTCCCTCAGGTCATCGACGCTATAGAGGTAGATATCCCGCAGGTCACCCACTTCGGGCTCGATGTCCCGGGGCACGGCGATGTCCACCATCAGCATGGGGCGGTGTTTGCGGGCCTTGATAGCACGCTCCACTGCTCCCTTGCCCAGGATCGGCAGCTGGCTGGCGGTGGAGGAGATGACGATGTCCGCGTGGGGCAGCTCATCCGGAATCTCCGCCATCAGCACCGCCTCGGCACCAAAGCGCTGGGCCAGTTCGCGGGCGCGCTCCAGGGTACGGTTGGCGATGGTGATCCGGCTGACCCCGGCCTCGATCAAGTGCCGGGTGACCAGTTCGATGGTCTCCCCGGCCCCCACCAGCAACGCCGTGCAGGCCGAGAGATCGGTAAAAATATGGCCCGCCAGGTCGACCGCCGCGTAGGCCACAGACACCGGATTTTCGCCGATGGCCGTGTCCGTCCGCACCCGCTTGGCCAGCGCGAAGACGCGCTGGAACAGGCGATGAAACTCGGTCCCGACCACGCCCTCGTCCACCGCCACGGAGAACGCGGACTTGAGCTGCCCGAAAATCTGCGGTTCACCGAGCACCATGGAATCCAGGCCACTGGCCACCCGCACCACGTGCTCGAGGGCATCGCTGCCGGCGTGGTGGTAGGCCGCCGTGCGCAGCTCCTCAGCCGACAGGTGGTGATAGCTGGCCATCCAGTCCACGAGGTCGTCCGCCAGCCCCGCGCTCGCACCCTCGGCGCTCTGTACATAGAGCTCGGTGCGGTTGCAGGTCGAGAGAATCAGGGCATCTTCCACCCCGGCCAGCTGGCACAGGGACACCAGGGCATCGCCCACCTGTTCCGGGGCGAACGCCACCCGCTCACGCACCTCGACGGCGGCGGAGTTGTGGTTGATACCCAGGGCAAGGAAATTCATGTCGTCTCAGGGGCGGTGGCAAACCGGCGCCAATCGATCTGCTGGAAAAAGGTCGCGAACCATAGCACATCCATGGAAAATTTCCCGTAATTCTAACAAGTTACCAAGCAAAAACTAGCGCCCGGACGGGGAACCGGGCGGCGGTAGGGAGGTCCTAATCAGGTAGGTTTAGTTCGGGGCTTGTGTCACAATCAAGCAGAGTTTGTTACCGATGTCCGGATATCTCCCCGCCATGTCGCGCCTGTACCCGCGTTTGTCGCCAAAAGTGCTCCTCGCCGCCGGCCTCTCGGCCCTGCTCGGCGCCTGCGCCTCTGCCCCCATGATGCCCGAGGCGCCCCCGGCACCGCTGGCGCAAGCCGAACCCGCGCCAGAACCGCCGCCGGAACGCGCTATTCCCGCGGATTCGCTTTACCCCCTGCTGTTGGGCGAGTTTGCCCTGCGCCGGCGCGACTACGACATCGCCCTGCAGCAGTACACCGAACAGGCTCCCCTGCTGCGCGACCGGGGCATCAGCGCGCACGCCACCCATATCGCCCAGTTCCTGCAGCGCGAGCCGGAGGCCCTGGCGTCCGCCGCCCTGTGGGTGGAACTGGAGCCGGATAACATCGAGGCCAACAATACCTACGCCACCCTGCTGTCCCGGGCGGGCCGCACCGACGAGGCCCTGCCCCACCTGGCAATGGTTGCCCGGGACCAGGGCAAGGCCAACTTCCCTATCCTGCTGAATCGCTTTCCCCAACTGGGCCCGGAGCGGCAGACCGAACTGATC
Source organism: Parahaliea maris (assembly GCF_008064665.1). Taxonomy (GTDB): domain Bacteria; phylum Pseudomonadota; class Gammaproteobacteria; order Pseudomonadales; family Halieaceae; genus Parahaliea; species Parahaliea maris. Next base: position 565,724 of record NZ_VRZA01000001.1, read on the forward strand.
AGCGGGCTCGAGACACTGCAGGAAGAGTTCCCAAACAATGCTTCACTGCTCCTGACCCGGGCACTGGCCTATGACGAGCTGGATCAGCACGACCAGGCCCTGGCCACCCTGCAGGCGCTGTTCGAACAGGATCCCTACCAGTACCAGGGCCTGCTGCTCGAGGCCAAGCTGCTGCTCGAGGCGGGCGATGAAACACCCTTTGCCCACATAGAGGAAGCGCTGGAGGCCGACCCGGAAGACAGCCGGTTGCGTCTCCAGTACGCGCGCCTGCTGACCCGCAGCGACATCGGTGCCGCCCGCGGCCAGTTCGAGATCCTGTCGGCCCACGCCCCGCGGGACGGCGACCTGCTGTTCTCCCTGGCCCTGATCAATCACGAGATTGGCGACGACCTGGCGGCCAAAGCCTACCTGCGGCAGTTGCTGGACCTGGGCCAGCGCACCGATGAAGCGCACTATTACCTGGGGCGGATCGCCGAGCAAAATGGCCAGCTACAGGATGCAGTGAAGGCCTACATGCTGGTGGTCGAACCCGATGGCCCCGATTTTTTCAGTGCCAAGGGGCGCATTGGCCGGATTCTGCTGGACAACGGCAAGACCGCGGAAGCCGGTGCACTGTTTAACGAATTGCGCCAGGAATACCCCGAGACCAGCGAGCGCCTTTACGCCCTGGAGGCGGAGGTGCTGGCCTCAGTCGGCTTTGGCGCAGAGGCCATGACCGTGCTGAACGAAGGCGTCAGCGCCCTGCCCGACTCGTCGTCGCTGCGCTATAGCCGCTCCCTGCTCAGCGAGAAACAGGGCGATCTGGCCCTGATGGAAACCGATTTGCGGGCCATCATCGCCCAGGACCCGACCAATGCCACCGCGCTCAACGCCCTCGGCTACTCCCTGGCCAACCGGACCCAGCGCTATGCAGAGGCCCGGAACCTGATTGAGCAAGCCCTTGCGCTGGAACCGATGGAGCCGGCCATCCTCGACAGCATGGGTTGGGTACTGTATCGCCAGGGCAACTACGACGAGGCACTGACCTACCTGGAGCGCGCCTATCGAGCCTTTCCCGACCCTGAAGTGGCCGCCCACCTGGGTGAAGTGCTCTGGGTCTCGGGCCGCGCCGACCAGGCCCGGGCCATCTGGCGCGACGCCCTGGCCAAGGATCCCGCCCATGAAATCCTGCTGAGCACCATCCAGCGCTTCGACGTCAGCATGCTGCAGAACCAGCCCTGATCCATGCGCTACCTGAGTTTCCTGCTGCTGACCCTGCTGGTCGGCTGCGCCACAACACCTGCGCCCCCGCCGGCCGGCACTGCCCCCTGGCAGGAGCGTCTCGAACGCTTGTCGACGCTGCAATCCTGGCAGGCCCAGGGCAAGCTGGCCCTGCGCAACGGTGCCGCTGCCGAGTCGGCCAACCTGCTGTGGCGGCAACAGGACGGGCGCAGCGAACTGCAGCTCTCGGGGCCACTGGGTGTGGCTGCCACCCAGATACTGGCCGAAGGCGAACGCCTTGAGGTCCGCCGCGGCGAGGAACTGCGCATCCTCGACATCTCCACCCCCCAGGCGGTGGAGTTGAGCACCGGTTGGGACTTACCACTGAAGGCCCTGCCTTACTGGATGCTGGGCATCCCCCAGCCCGGCGCGGAAGCGACAGACCTGGCCTTTGAAAATGAACGGCTCACCACCCTCAGCCAGGACGGCTGGCAGGTAAGCTTTGACGCCTATGGTCAGTTCGGCGGCTACACCCTGCCCACGCGCTTGCGGGTCAGCCGGGGCGAGACCAGTGCCCGGTTGTTCGTTCGCGACTGGCAGCCGGGCAGCGAGCCGTGAGCAAACCGCTGCGCCTGCTGGCGCCGGCCAAGCTCAACCTGTTCCTGCACATCACCGGGCGCCGGGCCGACGGCTACCACGAACTGCAGAGCCTGTTTCAGTTGCTGGACTGGGGCGACACCCTGAGCTTTGCTGCAGATCACAGCGGCACTATAGGCCTGAGCGGGGATGATCTCGGCCTGGCCGCTGACGACAACCTGATCGTCAAAGCCGCCCGCGCGCTGCAGCACGGCGATCATGGCGCTCGCATCCATGTCAGCAAATGCATACCCACCGGCGGTGGGCTGGGAGGCGGCAGCTCCGACGCCGCAACCACCCTGCTGGCACTGAATGAGCTCTGGCAGTGCGGCTACAGCAATACCCAACTGCAGCACATCGGGCTGCAACTGGGCGCCGACGTACCGGTATTTGTCGCCGGCCAGACCGCCTGGGTGGAGGGCGTTGGCGAGCAACTGAAGCCCGTGGAGCTGCCGGAAAGCTGGTATCTGGTCATCCACCCCGGCTGCCACGTGCCGACCGGTGAAATTTTTTCCGCGCGGGAATTGACAAGAAACAGCCCTGCCATCACAATGGCGGCCGTTTTTCAGGGGGGTCACCGCAACGACTGCCAGGAAGTCGTTGCCAGGCGTTACCCCGAGGTAGCCAAGGCATTGAATTGGCTGGCAAAATTCGGAGACTCCAGACTGACAGGAACCGGCGCTTGCGTGTTTACCCGGTTCGACAGTCAAGCGGCCGCCGAGAGGGTCGCCGAGCAAGTCCCAGCGCCCTGGCAGGCATTCGTTGCCCGCGGCGTGAACCGCTCGCCAACACTGTCTGTGCTATCCTGAAAGCCCAATTATTGGGGTGTCGCCAAGCGGCAAGGCACCAGGTTTTGATCCTGGCATTCGTAGGTTCGAATCCTACCACCCCAGCCATATACCAGCGCACGTCTGCCTGATCGACCGCAGAGTGCAAAGTTGAGCGAAAGCCGTACGGTAGGGTTCGAACAAGGTTCGACCAACGCCGAAGGCATTGGGACGGGGTCGCGGAGCGACACCGGGGCGGAGCCCCGAGACCCGCAGGGTCGAGTCAATCCTACCACCCCAGCCATTTTATACAGCGCGTGCACACGGTGCGACGCGCGAAGGCCACAACGCCTGACAGCAGTGCCATACATTGACCGGTGTATGGCACTTCTTTTTTGTGCGTAGTGCACGGGTGATCGCCGCACCTCAAGGTGCCGACAGCGAGCCAGTGCAGGCATAATGCAGCTTTTTCCAGCAACGACCAGGGGTAGTCTGCCGTGTCCTCTAAAATGATGGTCTTTACCGGAAACGCCAACCCGGAACTGGCCCGCAAAGTAGCCAGCCGGCTGTATCTGGCGCTGGGCAAAGCCGATGTTGGCAAGTTCAGCGATGGCGAGGTAGCCGTTGAACTGAACGAAAACGTCCGCGGCAAGGACGTGTTCGTGGTGCAATCCACCTGCGCTCCCACCAACGACAACCTGATGGAACTGTTGGTGATGATCGATGCGCTGCGTCGCGCCTCGGCAGCCCGGATCACCGCGGTTGTGCCCTACTTTGGCTACGCCCGCCAGGATCGCCGCGTACGCTCCGCCCGGGTGCCCATCACCGCCAAGGTAGTCGCTGACATGATGGTCACCGTAGGTGTAGACCGGGTGCTGACGGTCGACCTGCACGCCGAGCAGATCCAGGGCTTCTTCGGTTGCCCGGTGGACAACGTCTACGGCTCGCCGGTCCTGAATGCCGACATTCAGGCCTGCAACTACGAAAACCTGATCGTCGTGTCGCCGGACATCGGCGGTGTAGTGCGGGCACGTGCTATCGCCAAACAGCTCGATGACGCTGACCTCGCGATCATCGACAAACGTCGCCCGCAAGCGAACGAAGCACAGGTGATGAACCTGATCGGTGAAGTGAACGGCCGCACCTGCCTGCTGGTAGATGACATGGTCGACACCGCCGGCACCCTGTGCAAGGCCGCCGATGCGCTGAAAGAGCGCGGCGCCACCAAGGTCGTCGCCTACTGTACCCACGCGGTACTGTCGGGCCGCGCCCTGGAAAATCTGAAGGCCTCCCAGCTCGACGAGCTGGTGGTCACGGACACGATTCCCCTGAGTGAAGCAGCGAAGCAGATCGGCAAGATCCGCCAGCTGACCATCTCGGACCTGCTGGCGGAGTCCATCCGCCGGGTGTCCAACGAGGAATCCATTAGCGCGCTGTTCCAGTAAGGAGCAGCGTTTACACCAACCGCTGCCGAGTCGGTCGCAGGCAAGGCAGTGTTATCAAAGGAGCCAGACAATGTCTGACCAATTTGAAATTAGCGCAGAAGTGCGTGAGGACATGGGGAAAGGTGCGAGCCGCCGCCTGCGTCGTCACGCTGACCTGGTCCCCGCCATCATTTACGGCGGTGACAAGGATCCCCAGCCCCTGACCCTGATCCGCAAGGACCTGGAAAAGGCGCTGGAAAACGAGGCGTTCTTCTCCCACGTTCTGTCCATCAATGTCGGTGGCAGCATTGAGAAAGCCATCCTCAAGGACCTGCAACGTCACCCCGCCCGCAACGCCGTCATGCACGCAGACTTCCTGCGCATCGACGACAAGGTGGCCATCAAGGTGCACGTGCCGATCCACTTCCTGAACGAGAAGAGCTGCCACGGGGTTAAAATCCAGGGCGGCATGATCCAGCACCAGGAAACCGACATCGAAGTACTGTGTCTGCCGACCGACATCCCCGAGTACATCGAAGTCGACATGATCGACGTGAAGACCGGTGAGATCGTTCACCTGTCCGACGTCAAACTGCCGGAAGGCGTCAGCTCCGTGGCCCTGGCCCTGGGTGAAGACCACGACCTGGCCATTGCCAGCGTGATCGCACCGAAAGGCGGCAGCGACGAAGAAGCCGTGGAAGCTGCGGCTGACGAAGGCGAAGAGGAGAACGGCGAGGACTGATAGGTCCTTCGCCGCGAGCGGCACCTGCGTTGACAGCCAACATCAAACTGATCGCTGGCCTTGGCAACCCCGGGAGCGACTACCGGGGCACACGCCACAATGCAGGCGCCGACTTTGTGGAGGCGCTGGCACGTCAGTGCGGCGCCACCCTGCAGAGCGAGGGCCGGTTCTTTGGCCTCACTGCACGCATTACCCTGGCAGGGCACGACCTGCGCCTGCTCATCCCCACCACGTTCATGAATCGCAGCGGCCAGGCCGTGGCGGCCATGGCGGGTTTCTACAAGATCGACCCCGAACAGATCCTGATTGCCCACGACGAACTGGACATCCCGGCCGGCCAGGCCCGCTTCAAGCAGGGCGGCGGCCACGGCGGCCACAACGGCCTGCGCGACATTGTTCCAGCCCTGGGCAACAACAAGAATTTTCACCGCCTGCGCATCGGCATCGGGCACCCCGGACACGCCTCCCGGGTGACCGGCCACGTCCTCGGCAAGCCGACCGCCGACGAGCGCGTGCGGATCGACCAGAGCATTGACGAGGCACTCGACGCCCTGCCCCTGCTGCTGGACGGCAATACCAGCCGGGCCATGTCCCGGCTCCACAGTTTTAGCGCTGCCTGAGGCCGCTGGCCGGGCGCCCCTTACCGACAGGACACAGTCATGGGAATCAAATGCGGAATCGTCGGCCTGCCCAATGTGGGCAAGTCCACCCTGTTCAATGCCCTGACCCGGGCCGGCATCGACGCCGAGAACTTCCCTTTCTGCACCATCGAACCCAATGCCGGCGTGGTCCCGGTTCCCGACCCTCGCCAGACCCGGATCGCGGAAATCGTCAAACCCCAGCGCGAAATTGCCACCACCATGGAGTTCGTTGACATCGCGGGCCTGGTGGCCGGTGCGTCCAAGGGCGAGGGCCTGGGCAACCAGTTCCTGGCCAATATCCGCGAAACCGATGCCATCGCCCACGTGGTGCGCTGCTTCGAGGACGACAACGTCATTCATGTGGCCAACAAGATCGACCCCGCGGCCGACATCGAAATCATCAACACCGAATTGGCCCTGGCCGACCTCGAAAGCTGCGAGAAACAGCTGCAGAAAGTGACTCGCACCGCCAAGGGTGGCGACAAGGAAGCCATCGCCATGAAGGCGCTGCTGGAGAACAAGCTGCTGCCCCAGCTGAACGAAGCCAAACCGGTGCGGGCCCTGGAACTCGACAGCAATGAAAAAGCGCTGGTCAAACAGCTGTTCCTGCTCACCGTGAAGCCCACCATGTACATCGCCAACGTGAGCGAGGAAGGCTTCGAGGACAACCCCCATCTCGATCTCGTTCGCGAGATCGCCGCCACCGAAAATGCTGTAGTGGTACCGATCTGCAACAAGCTCGAATCAGAGATCATCGAACTCGAAGACGAAGAGCGCGAAGAGTTCCTCGCCGACCTGGGCATGGAAGAGCCCGGACTGAACCGGGTCATCCGCGCCGGCTATGAGTTGCTGAACCTGCAGACCTACTTCACCGCCGGGGAAAAGGAAGTACGCGCCTGGACGGTCAAGGTCGGCGCTACCGCCCCCGAAGCGGCCGGTGTGATTCACACCGATTTCCAGAAGGGTTTTATCCGTGCGGAAGTGATCAGCTACGACGACTTCATCACCCACAAGGGCGAGCAGGGAGCCAAGGACGCCGGCCGCTGGCGCCTGGAAGGCAAGGACTACATCGTCCAGGATGGCGATGTCATCCACTTCCGGTTTAACGTCTGACCGCAGCCCCCGTGGTACTAGAACACCCGCTGGTAACTCAGCTGGTAGAGATCGAAGCTCTCGTCGCTGTCGTTGACTGAGCCGAAGGCGTAGCTGGCCTTGATGGCGTTCTTGCCAGCGAAGGGGAAGACCAGCGTGATTCCGGCCTTGGAGTCGCGCTGCAAATCGTCCAGTTCACGGCCGTCGACGGTGCTGCGGCCACCGCGGTAGCCGTTCACATTCAGGGACCCCCAGAAGCCCGGTGCAAAGCGTTTTATCAGGTGCACCTGGGTGGAATAAATCGGGTCCTGCTCGCGGGTGAAGCCGACAAAATCATCGTTGTCGGCAAAGCCCCACACACCGAGATCCAGCTCCAGCAACCAGTTACCCCCCAGCGGCTGGATATAGCCCAATTCGGCCTTGGCCGCCCAGCGGTTGGCCCCCACATTGATCAAGCGGTTTTTGTTGTATTCCCCTGTCGGGGCGACCACCTTGAGGCTCGCCCCCAGTATGGGCCGTGGATTTCGACGCAGTTCCGCGAAGGCCTCGCGCGTCATCGCCGGTGCACCCAGCAGATTAATGGAAAAGCCAGCGCTGAAATCACCCCTGCCCTGATAGTCCCGCTCCAGCTTCCCCAGGATCTCGTGAACGGCCTGGGTGTTGCCGTCCGCATAGGACTGCTGGAAGGACACCGTGGCGGTGCGGCCGGCCAGGGCAAAGGCGCGGGTATAGCCGACGGTGACCGTTGAGATGCTGGAATCCAACCCGACAATGGGCAGGGAGGGGTCGGGCACCGTGTCGCCGTCTGTGTAGGAGGTACCCAGCGTGAGCAGCTGCGTGCCCACCGGGGCCGGCCAGTAGGCTCTCGGGGTCAGTTCCTGGCCTAGAGCACCAGCCGCACTACCCAGCAGCAAGGTGGCCAGGCCCCATACTCGAATGATCTTTCCAGACACCACACTCTCCCCAAGTTCATGCTGCCGGCCGCCTTCCAACCTGCGCCTGCAACAGCAGCTTAAGATCGCGAATTTCATCGCGCAACTCAGCCAGGGTCGGCTCTCCGGAGGCCAGCGCCTCCGCCTGAGCCTGGCGCTGGTGCTCCTCCTCCAATACATTCACCACGATACCGATGATCATATTAAGAAAAGCAAAGGCCGACAGGAAGATAAAGCTGAGATAGAACACCCAGCTCAAGGGGTAGATTGCCATGGTTTCGTACATGACATCGGTCCAGTCCTCGAAAGTCATGATACGGAACAGGGTGAGCATACTGACGCTGATGTCTCCCCAGAGGGTATCGTTGATGGCGGCAAAAAAGGTCGTGCCCACCGCGGCGTAGATATAGAAGATGATGAACATCATCAGCATCACGTAGCCGAGTTGGGGAAGCGCCGCCATCAGGGAATTCAGCAGGGTCCGCAGCTCCGGGATGATGGACACCATCCGCAGTACCCTGAAGATCCGCACCAGGCGCCCGATCAGCGCCAGTTCCGAGTCCTCGATGGGAATCAGGCTCACCACCACAATCAGGGTGTCAAAGACATTCCAGCCGCTGCGAAAGAAGCGCCTCTTGTCACTTTCACCCAGGAAGCGAATGCTGATCTCCACCAGGAAAAACAAGGTGATCGCCCAGTCGAGAATAACAATGAGCTGGTTGGCCAGTGGTGGCAGTGGATAGGTCTTGGCGCCGATCACCAGGGCGGAGACCAGGATGATGCTGATGACCAGGATTTCGAACAGTTTGTTACTGCGCAGGCGCTCGAATTTCGCCTGCAATACATCGGTGTTGAAGGGCATAGGAATCTACGACAGAGAGAACAAGGATCAAGGGCCCGACCCCTGAGGCCGGGGGTAGCCGAATTCTAGGGAATCGGCAGGCAGTTGGACAGCCTGTTCGAGGTTTTGATCCGCTAGTCAGCAACCGCGGGGGTGCGCACTCGGTACGCACACGCCCGATGGACGACTAATAATCCCCCTTCCGGTTGGGTTGTGACTGGTTCAACATGTATTCAGCCGCGGCGTCGACATCGTAGTCGCTCAGCCCGGGGTTTCCGCCCCTGGCGGGCATGGCCAACCAGCCTTTTTCGGCGTGGCCCATGAGAACACCCTCCCACAACTCCGAGCGGCCTTCCCAATCCTCGGTCTTGCCAATGACAGGGGCCCCCATGACCCCGGAAGCATGACAGCCGGCACAAGTGGACTCGTAAATCTTGCGACCTTCCGCCATGCGGTCCGCCGGGCCGGCAAAAACCAGACCACTTACCAGCGCGAACAAGGAGAACGACAGAACCGGCATCCGGGCGTTGACAGGGAAGATCATGATGGCGGACTCCTGAATGCTAATCGACATATACAGACTATATCCGCTTACAGCGTTTCTTCAATCTCCACGATGATGACTTCCGCTACAGCCATCAACAGCTGTGCCTCATCCGCGGGGCCTTAATGCCACCCCGGTGATTTATTTCTGAGGCTTGAACTTGGACTTGGACTTGGGCTCAGGCTTGGACTTCGCCTGAGGCTTGGCTTTGGGCTCAGACTTCGACTCGGGCTCGAACTCTGGACCCGGCTCAGACGGGTCCTGGCCCAGGACGACAACGACAGCTGATCCCGGATCATTGATAGCCGCGATAATCGCCTCCGCCGCCGCGATCAGTTCCTCCGCATCCACTTCAGGAATTTTCTTACCGCTCTGGGCGCTGACCGCGTTGATGAACGCCTTCAGCTTGTTAGCGGCAGCATGGTCATTGGCAGTATTGCCGTCCTGCAGACGACTGAGGGCATTACGTAATTTGGCATTCAGGCTCTTGGCCACCCCCTTGTGAATGTCCAGTTCGGACAGCTCGGCCATCAGGGCAACCAGTGCTTCCTCCGGTGTCAGCTCGACAGGCGGCTCTTCCGCACATGCCGACTCCCTGGGAGTCACCGAATCAAGGCTCCAGCGAACGATACTGTTCTGCTGGTCGCCATCCCCGCCGTCTGCGGAGAACCTCATCCAGTTCACGTCATTACTGGAGGTGAAGTAATCAAACGCCAGTAGTTCTTCGGCCGAGGGAATATCGGCAGAGAACAGAATGTCGGTGTCCCCGGGCTGACCGCCAAGCCCGAACTGAAATCCCAACAAGTCCTCCCCGCCAACCGTTACGCCCAGGTCCTCAGCAATGACGGAAGCCGAGAAGAAGTCCTGCACCGTATTGAAGGCGTCATCCCAAACGGTGATCACACCCGGTTGCCCGGAAAACGATGCCGCGTCACCCACTGACAGCTGGAAATTCGTTACGGCATCCACGTAGCGACCCACAGTTTCACTCGGGTCGGTGTCCTCAATGCCATCCCTGTAATCGACACAGCCATAGACCGCGTCATTCGCCATGATCTCGTCACCAAGATTGGAGCCCACGGAGAAAACGGTACCGGTAAATTCCACTGAGTATGCTGTCGGCTCTGATGACTCGCCCACATCCAGAACCAGCGTGAAGACGTCACCCGGATTGGTGTTCTGCGTATCCACCTCTATTGTGATCGAGTCTTCTGTAAAGCTCGTCGCTATTTGTGCGCTAAAGGTATTGCTCACTTCCGCCAGCGAAGTGATAGTCCCTGAGTCGACTGCAATATCTTCGAATACAAATACCAGCGGCGCGTAAGTGATGTTTGGGAATGCGGAAGTGTTCTCGTAGTTCAGCGTCAATGTGTGCTCGGCAAAGTCAGCCGACGTAGTGACATTGGCGTCGACGCGACTGAACTCGACATCAGAAAAACTGACGATTGCCACCGGGCTTGGCCAGTCCGATTGCCCGGGAAACTGATCGTTGATCACCGTGCCCGTGATTTCATCGCCCTCCACGGCCGCCTGTAATTGAAGCACCGGAAAACTTGCCAGCAGGGCCGCGACTACCACACGAATGTCCGTTTTCATTGACGACTCCTTATCGGGGTATCGGAATGTTCCGGATTCAGCTGTGCACCAAACACAGGGCCGTTGAAGTTTCAGCCTAGTTGATAGCCTGCTTACTCAAGGGAATGTTTCGTTATTAACGACTGGATTTATATTCCTTCAATCTGGGGAGCTAATCCGCCCCCTCCGCATCGGGAGCGGTCACTGCGGGCCTTGTTCCGCGGCACATCCGTAAAGAAGATTGCGCATGGAAAGCAATGGGATAACCGAGGGCAACCCTAAAGCAGAAGTCTCCAGGGCATTAATTATAAAGCGTGGTTAGCGGCGCATAGGTTCCACTTTATTCCGGGCGGATAGGTTACACAATTTAGGCATTTGGGGAGGTTCCACAGATGCCCTGGAATGAGTGTAACCGTATGGATGAGCGCCTCCGATTCGTCGCCAGGCTCCTCGATGGCGAAAAAATGGCGCCGGTATGCCGGGAGTTCGGCATCTCCCGCAAGACCGGCTACAAGATCTTCAATCGCTACAAAGCCAAAGGCTTACCCAGCCGGCGCCAGCTGAAGCCGGTGCACCGGCTCGCCAGGCAGCAGCGGCGTGCGGCGGTTGTTCACGTAGTCGTCGTGGTTGGCGCGGTAGAAAGGGGACAGCGGGTGCCCGCTCTGGCCGCCGGGAAGGGCGAGTATGCCATCGGCTTCGCGCGAGGGCGCGACGATAAAACGCATCGACTGGCCGTGATTGTTTTTCTGCGCCAGCGGCACGTTAACATCGCCGGACTGCACTGACCTCGGCATGTTCAGGCGCTCGCCGAGGAAGGCGGGCAGCGCTGCTGCCAGCGGGTGCTTCATGTGCAGGGCATTGACCTCGCCCCAGCGTGCATCCGCCAGCTCCCCATGGTCCTGTTGCAGCTCTTCCAGCACTTCTACAAGCAACTGGCGCTGCAGTTGCGCCCAGCTATCCTGGCCGGCGGGCAACCAGTGCGCTGGCCGTTCATCCCGCAACATGATCATGGCCACTTCCGAGTGCCCGTTCAGCAACCACAGGTCTTTCTCCGCCTCCGGCAGCAGGCCCTTTTCGCGCATGGCCGCATTGAGCAGGCCGTTAAAATGGGCGGTAAACGCTTTCTGGTACAGGCGCGCTATGGAATAGCCTACGTCCTCTTCGGCAGCGCGCGCACGCCAGTCGCGCAGGTAAACCAGGGCCTGTTGTTCATCCTCCGACAGCGAGGGGAGTGATTCCAGCAGCTCCACCAGGTGGTCCCGCCAGCCCTGCACAACCACCGCCCTGTCGTTCTGAAGCATGTCCAGCATGGCCTGCTCGTCGAACTGCTGCCGGGCCTTGAGATCCTGCTCGATCAGCCAGGCCCGTGTACCGAGATCGTAGCCCGAGCTACCGATCTTGCGCTGGCCATCGCCGCCGACAACGCGGTTGTTGGCGGTCCAGATATAGGGGTTGCTGCTTGCATTGACGCGGGGGTAGGCCTGCGGCGCCAGCCAGCCCTGCCAGCTCGCATCCGCCTCCTGCCAGGGAATAATGCGATCAGTCTCCAGGCCGCTGCGCTCGGGTATCTGGCCGAGCACGGTCCACTCGAGATTGCCCTGTGAATCCGCGGCCAGGTAATTAAAGGGGGTGACCCCGGTCTGGCGGGCAATCGTCGCGGCCTCGGTGGCCGTGGCTGCAGTGTCCAGACCGAGCATGGGCATCAGGTTGATCGCTTCCGGGTACTGGGTAAGCCAGCGGTACACCACGGTTTCGCCACTATCGAGTGTCGTCAGCGGCCCCCAGCGGGTGCTGCGAATCTCCATGGCCACCGGGTCCGACCCAGCCACTTCGATGGTCTCGGTCCGGGTCTGCAGGGGTTCCGCGCCGTCGGGCGTCAGGTAATTGTCACCGTCGAGTTCCACCGCGATATAGTCGGCCCAGTCACCGGCGGTGTTGGTCATGCTCCAGGCCACCCGCCCGTTACTGCCAATGGCGACGGAAGGCAGGCCTGGCACCGATACCCCCGTCAGCATCAGCGCTTCCCCGGCGCTGCTCTCGTACTGCAGGTGGGTGCGGTACCAGATGATGGGGACATTCAGTCCCAGGTGTGGATCATTCGACAGCAGGGCGCCGCCATGACTGGTCAGGGAGCCGCTCACCGCCCAGCTGTTGGAACCATTCATCGGCGTGGGGCCGGCGGCGAGGCCGGCCACCTGCAGCGCAGACTGTGACAGGTCCAGCGTGGCAGGAGAGGCGACGGTGGGCAGCGGATAGCGGCTGCCGTCGATGGCGCTGTCCCACAGTGAACCCCGCGGTTGCACGAACTGCAGCAGTTCCTCACCGCCCAAGCGAAGCAGCAATTCGCGGGCATATTCGCGGTTCACAATTTTACCGGTCATGTCGACCATCATCGCCAGGGACACCAGGAAACTGTCCTCCGCCATCCAGGGCTGCGGCCGCTGGCCGACAAGCCAGTATTCGAAAGGGCGGCTGCCCAGACTGCCCAGGCCGGCGTTGACACCCGCGGTATAGGCCTCCAGCAATTGTCGCCCCGTGGCCGGCAATTGCGCCAGGGCTTGCTGCGCAACGGCCCGCATCCGGTGCAGACGCATGGCCCGGTCCGCTTCCAATGCGCGCTCGCCGAACAGGGCTGACAGTTCCCCCGCGGGCATACGCCGCAACATATCCATCTGGAAAAAGCGATCCTGCGCGTGGGCGTAGCCCAGGGTAAACATGGCATCTGCGGTGGTCTCTGCAGTGATAATAGCGGTACCGCGGCCGTCTCGGGACAGGCTGGAAGGCCGTTCGAGAGCGGCGTGCTCCACCGTACCGTCAAGCGCGGGCAGGCTGGCGCGAAGTGTGAGGTAAGCGGCCAGGCCAAGGCCCAGCGCAATCAGCACTACGCCAATAAATAAAGAGCGAAAGAGTTGTGTCATTGAGTTTCCCTGGCATGTATTTCCGGCGCGCCGCTGGCCCATTATCAATCGGCTACGGATGGATGCCCGTCCCCCGTAAATTGGGTAGAGCCGGAAATGCTTTGGCTTGATGCCGAGTGATACGAAATTGGGGAGAAGTGGTAGCTACGGGTGGACTTGAACCACCGACCCCAGCATTATGAATGCTGTGCTCTAACCAGCTGAGCTACGTAGCCACATCAGATGCGGGACTGTGCTGTCCCAACGAGGCGCGCATTTTCCGGAAATCCGGTGGGCAAGTCAAGCACCTGCGGGCACGGAATTCCGTTACCGTGGTAAAATCTCTTCTGCACGGCCTCACTGGGACTTGGCGAGGTCGATCAGGTGCCTCCAGGCAAACTTCATCAGCAGGTCCCGCCGCTGTTCCGGCGTGCGGTCACCGTCAATCAGGCGGTAGGAGAAAATGAGGGCGGAGGGTTGTCCGGCACCGTCAAGGGGGCCATCCACCCCGGTGATGACCAGCACCGAAGTCGTATCCCTGTCGTGGAAGATGTAGGTAAGCTTGCCGGGATATTGCAGCTTTTCGCTGAAGGTCTGCCCCCCCTCGGCAAAGCCGGCATTGAAGTCGATCTGCTCCGGGGCCAGTTTGTCGACGTCGAACATCTCCTTGACCATGAACTTGAAAACAAAGCGCAGTGAGTGCCTGCCAGGCCCGGTGCCCTTGTACTCGCACTGGCTGTAAAACACCGGGATATGCTCGTTGGACTGGAAGGGACGCACCTCCGGGCCCAGCACAGACCGGGCGATTTCCTCGGTGAGGTAGCCGCAGGCATTGGGAATCTCGTCGATTTTCGGCGGCAACTTCGCTGCGTCGGCAGACAAGGCCTGCAGCAGCAGGAAGGTCAAGCAGTAGAGTCTCGCACGCATCGGGCTCTCCCGGTCGGGGTTGGAGAATCAGTCACTACCGCGAAAAAGATAAGCTGCCGCGGCAGCGCGTGTCCAGCCGCGACACGGTAATGACAACCGGGCGGGGCGACGCTTTGCGCATTCCGCGACACAGTTGGCATAATGCGCCCGAACTCAATCCTGGAATTCCTCATGCCATCTCGCATCTTCGGGCTGATTGCCCTCATCCCCCTCCTGCTGCTGACCACGGCATCCCGGGCAGAAACCGTCGACGAGGTCGCCGAGCAGTACGTCCGCCTGGTGCTGGCCCTGGGTGAGCACGACGAGGGCTACGTCGACGCCTACTACGGCCCCGGTGACTGGCGTGAGTCCGCGGCGGTGAATACGCCCTCTATGGCCGCCATTGCCGTCGCTGCAGGCAAACTGCAGGACAAACTTCCGCCGGCTACCCGCGGCGAAGATATGGAGTCCCTCAGGGTCAGCTACCTGCGCACGCAACTCTCCGCGCTCAAGGCCTACGCGGAGCTCTCAGCTGCTGACGGACCCCGGGACTTTGACGCCGAAGCACTCGCTCTTTACGACACCCGGCCACCTCACCGCAGCCTGTCCTCCTTCGATGACATCCTCGACCGCCTGGACAAACTGCTCCCGGGAGACGCCCCTCTGCATGAAAGGATGGACGCCTTTCAGCAGCAGTACGACATCCCCAATGACCGTCTGCCCGCCGTATTCCAGGCCGCCATCGACGCCTGCCGCGAGCGCACCCTGGAGCGCATTTCCCTGCCAGAAGGGGAGAGTTTCCGGCTTGAATATGTGACCGATAAACCCTGGAGCGGCTACAACTGGTACAAGGGCGATGCCCACAGCCTGATCCAGGTCAACACCGGCCTGCCGGTACGTATCGACCGGGCCATAGACCTTGGCTGCCACGAGGGTTACCCCGGCCACCACACCTACAACTCCCTGCTCGAATCCGAGTTTGCGAAGAAGCGGGGCTGGGTGGAGTTCAGTGTGTATCCGCTGTTCAGCCCGCAGTCACTGATTGCCGAGGGCAGTGCCAACTACGGCATCGAACTGGCATTCCCCGGCAAGGAAAAACTGCATTTCGAGCGCGAGGTGCTGTACCCGCTGGCGGGGCTGGATCCGGACACCGCCGCCAGGTACGACGAGGTGATGGAGCTGACCGCCGAACTGAGCTTTACCGGCAATGAAATCGCCCGCCAGTACCTGAACGGGGAAATTGATCGCGAAAAAGCCATTGAGCTCAAACAGATCTACGGACCGATGAGCCGCAGCCGCGCTGAGCAGGCGATCCGCTTTATCGACACTTACGGGGCCTATGTCATCAACTACAACTGGGGCAAGGCTCTGGTGAAGGATTATGTAGAGCGGGGTACGACCACCAATGACCAGCGCTGGCAGCGATTCAACCAGTTGCTGGCCTCACCGCGACTGCCTTCTTCACTCCAGTAGTTAGCGCCCGGGGAGCCAGTCTCCTGGCCCCCGGAGGCTCACAGGCCCGCCAGAAACGCCCGGTGTGCCTCCAGCATTTCGGTCAGGGTCTGCTCTACCGCGGGCCACTGCCGCACACCATTCCACCAGGCATTGGCAATCTCAAGACCGGACATCAGGTCCGGCGCACCCAGTGCCCCACCGACCTCCAACGTGTAGGCCACTACCGTCGCCAGGCAGATATCACCGACATCGGGCTCCCCGATATCGCCCGGCCAACTTGCGAGCAGGGCCTCCAGATGCTGCAACTGCAACCTTACCAGGTCCAGCTGGGATTCAACGCCGACGTCCGCCCGTCCAATCAGGGAAGCAAACAGGGGAAACAGGGCGGGGGCGAGATGGGTATCGGCAAAGGAGGCCAGCATCCCGTCTCGAGCTCGCGCTTCCGGCGACGGGTCTGCAGGTGAAGTACCGGGAAAGATGTCGTTCAGGTAGCGCAGAATGACTGCGGACTCACCTATCGACCGGCCGTCATCCAACTCCAGTTGAGGCAGCTTCGCCAGCGGGAAGCGCTGCGCAAATGCGTCCGTACGCAGTGCTACCGGCGGCGGCACAATGTCCACTGGCAAATCGCGCTGGCGTATCAGGATGCGCACCCGGGCGCTATAGGGTGAATTGTCGAGATTGTAGAGTTTCATTCTGGGTTTTCCGCAGGAACAAGAGACTGCGATCCGGCAGGGGATCAGGATGCCCAGCTTAGCGCGGACCATCCCGGTAAATTTGATAAAGCGCAATGCTGCCGACTGCACCCTCGCGCAGACTTGCAGCCATGAACATACCAGAACCAGACAACGCCGTATCCGTGTCAGAAATCCAGCTGCCCTCACCGCGCAATTACATCGATGGCAGTTTCAGTGAACCGGCCAGCGCGCCCGGACCTTTGCTGCACGACCCCAATACCGGAGGGGTATTGCAGGATCAGCGCGTCAGCGACGGTGAACAGATCGCAGACGCGCTCGCTGCCGTCGACAAGGCCTATCGCGTGGGAGCTTGGGAGGAATACAGCCCGGCCGAGCGAGCACAGGTGCTGGAGCTCATCGCAGACCGCCTTGCGGCGCCGGAGTATGCGGAAAAAATGGCCCTCGCGGATGCCCTGACCACGGGAACTGCGATTCGGGTAACCCGCCTGATGGCCTCATTGGTACCCTTTGTGTTTCGCGGTGCCGCAGCCTATATCCGCGGCGGTGAGTTGCAGCAGATGCTGCCCGGCAAGGCGGGCGAGGTCGAGTATTTTCGCAAGCCCTGGGGGCCGTCACTGCTGATATCCCCCTGGAACGGGCCCACGGCGATCGGCTCACATAAAATTGCCAGCGCACTCGCAGCGGGAGCTCCCTGTATCCTCAAGCCGTCTGAATGGACACCCCACTCAGCGCTGATCATGGCGGAAGTCATCGCCGAACTTGATCTGCCTCGAGGTACCTTTCAGCTGGTTTGCGGGAACGGTAAGACCGGCGCGACCATGGTCGAAGACCCCCGTATCAGGGCGATCTCCTTCACCGGCGGGATTGCCGGTGGCCAGGCGATCGCCAGTGCCACCGCCGGGCGCTTCGTACCCCTGCAACTGGAGCTGGGGGGTAATAACCCCCTGGTGGTCATGGCCGATGCCGACCTGGATGCTGCAGCGGAGGGAATCGTCTATGGATTGACCAACCTCAATGCCCAGTGGTGCAGGGCGCTGGGACGCCTGCTGGTACATCGATCCGTCAAGGACGATCTGCTGGAGATCGTCGTAGACAAGCTTCGCAATGTAAAAATGGGTCACTCACTGGACGAGACCAGCGACATGGGCCCCCTTATCCACAAGGATCACTACCAGCTGGTGCAGAGCGAAATCGACCGCCTGCAAAGCCTTGGCGGCAATCTCATCAGCGCCACCCCGCTGCCCGACCTGTCCGGCTACTTTATCGCACCCACTCTGGTAGACGGTTGCACACCGGAACAGAGCCTTGGGGAAATTTTCGGCCCGGTGGCCTGCATCCACACCTTCGACACCGAGGAAGAGGCACTGGTACTGGCCAATGGTACCGCCTATGGCCTGGCCGCCTATGTGTACAGCAAAGATGAACAGCGGGCGCGAGTCTTCGCGCGCAGAATTCGCTGTGGCGGGGTAAAGATCAACGGGTTCAGCCTGCTCGCCCTGAGTGGTGTCGCACCGCGGGGTGCCTGGGGCGTCTCCGGTCTGGGCGAAGAAGGAACACGCCAGTCGATTGACTTCTTTACCGGCGCCCGCGTGGTGGGCGTTTCCCCTCAGGATGTGATTGGCGGCAGCGGCGCCCCTTAGAGCGCCACACTTACTCGGGCACTGCCAGCCTGATAGTCTGGGTCACCCCCTCTGCCGACAGTTCAAACACTGCATCATCGAACCTGGGCGGGCCGAAGCGGGCCTTTGCATTGTTCGACAGTGCCACAGGCTCCTTCGGAATACCGATAAAATTGCTGTCCAACTTTCCGTTACCGTTCACATCCAGGTAAGCAGTGAAAGCATATCGCCCGGGCGGCAGGGTAATTGCCGTGGAGAAGCTTCCCTCGGCGGGGTTGACCCGGCCACGAGCCACGACGGTATCACCCAGCCAGCTGTCGGCATCTGTATAGACCGAGATGTAGACACTCGGCCCCTCCGCCTCCAGCCCATCGACCGCAACGGTGAGCAGGGCACTCCCCTCCTCCGCTTGACTCACAGCCGCTCCCAATAACGCGGCGATTGCCAACGCAGCAAACGGCAGTTTGCCTGATTCCCTGTGTAACATCGGATCCTCTCCTTACTCCAACTACCCTTTATAGTGAACGGAACATACCGCAGTACGACAGCCTACCTGCCTCAGCTACTCGTCCCCGCAGTGACCACCCACGCACCTGCGGCGCAGTGTAGCCACCGCCTTTTCCTGGCGCCAAAAAAAAGACCGCGCGTGGAGGGCGGTCTAAACATCTGAATCCAGGCGGGAGTGGAATCAGAATCTGAAGCGAGCGCGAATACCAAAGGTACGCGGATCGCGCAGGATCTGGCTCACCGAGAACGGGGGTACCTGCCCCGCCGGCATGAAGCCATAACTCACGTTACCCAGACCACTCTGTGCGCGATCTTCATCGGTCAGGTTGTTGACATAGGCCGTCACCTGCCACTTGTCGCTACTCAGGCCGGCACTGAAGTCCGCCAGCCAGACTTCCGGCAGGTAGCTCAGGTTACCCGCATCCATGTACTCCTTGGACTCGTAGCTGCCAAACAACTCGGTGAAGTAGTGCCAGCCGTTGTTGAACTGGCCATCGTAGCGGATGGAAAGGATCATCAGATCTTCCGGTGTGTTGGTGAAGGCCTTGCCGGCAAAGTCACCTTCCGGATTGCCCGACTGCACTTTGTCATAAGTCCCCGGCACACCTACATCGCTGATACTGAACTCCTTGTACTCAGTCTCGTTGTGGGTGTAGGCCAGGCGGAAAGTCCAGTTGGCCGAAGGACGGTAGATCGCCTCCATCTCGGCACCGATCACCTCGCTCTTGCCCGCATTGGTTACGGATACATTACTGACCCCGGCCATGCTGGTGACGAAGAACGGCACCTGTTGGTCGGTATAGTCGTTGTAGAATGCCGCTGCGTTCAGGCGCAGGCGGTTTTCCAACAGATCGGTCTTGAACCCGATCTCGTAGGCCAGCAGTTCCTCCGGCTCGTACTCGCCGGTGGAAATGTCACCATTGCCGTCGGTGGTGGCGATCCCGCCTGGCTTGAAACCTTCACCAACCGAGGCGTACAGGAATACATCATCGTTCGCCTGCCAGTCGACACTGACGCGTGGAACAAAGGCGTCGTAATCCAGCGAGCGCTTCTGCACTTCGGGTACGAAGGAGAACGTAACAGGATCGAAGTACGGCATGTTGAGGAAGCCGTTGATAAAGGTATCAAGCGGCAGGCTCTCATACTCCAGTGTTTCTTCCAGGTAACGACCCTCTACCGTCATCCGTAATGCATCGGTGAAGTTGTAGGTGAACGATGCGGCAATCGACCAGTGGTCTGTATCCCGACTCATGGGAATCGGCAGCGGCGTCATTTCAGTCTGTATGCCAGAGAACAACATACAGGTGTCCACCTTGCCCGGGACCGCACACGTCGGGTCAGCAAAGCGTGACAGGATGGAGTCCCAGTAGGTGGCATCCATGGACTCACGAGCCCACCACATCTGGTTCATCACCGCGTCCATTTCCTCTTCCCAGTAGAGGCCGTCCAGCATCCACTCCAGGTTGCCCACATCACCGCTGATACGGATTTCCTGGGAGAACTGCTGGTACTCAAAGGACGTATCGGAGTTGGTGTTAACCCCGAACTGTGTCATTGCAGCGGTCGGGTCGTTACCCAGCGGCGTGAAATCAGGGAATGGACCGAAAGGGTTGGCGAAGGCGTACTGCGGATCGAAGTTGGCAGAGCCCGGCCCCAGGCTCTCCAGATCGAAGTTGGTCAGGTCAAAATCTTCAGACACGGACGTCTCGTTGTCGGAATAGGCCGTCAACGACACGATGTCGATACTGTCCAGCGACCAGGCCAGCTCCAGCGAGGTTCGAAGATTCTCTATCGAGGTGCCATCGAAGTCCTTGCCGGTCAAGGGGTTGGGCGACTGGTCGATATCCGATTCACCCAGGGTATCGACTTCCCCCATCAACATGGAGGCACAGGCAATGGGTTGGCCAAACAGATAGGCGAATGACATGGATCCAGCACACTGCTCGGCAGTCGGCTCGGGCACCCCCCGGATTCCACCGGGAATCGGGGTATTCACTGCCCCCTTTCCGAGACTACCCGATAGAAAGAAATCTCCGGGAGCACTGGCATTGCTCAGGGACGGCGATACCGCAATCGCCCGCGGCGTGTAGCTGTCTTCAGAGTACTCCGCCCGGAAATAGGCCGAGAACATCCCTTCGGGAGTAAAGTTCAAGCTGAACGCAACACCGTCCTGCTCTACCCCCCCGAGGTCACCGCCGGTATTGGGGTTTTCGTAGTAGCCATCAAAGTCGCTGGTGGTAAACGTGAGGCCTGCGGCCAGTACATCGGGCACAATGGCGAAGCTCGCACCACCCTGGCCCTTCAGGTACCCGTAGTCATTCACCTCTGCCTCGATGTAGCCGTTAAAGCCTTCGCTGGCATCCGGCCGCTTGGTGATGTAGTTCACCGCCCCGGCAAAAGCCGAACGCCCGTAGGTCACACTCTGGGGGCCCTTGATGACCTCGATACGTTCCAGATCCATCAGGCCCATATTGACGAAAGCGCCACCGCCGGCGACGGTAAGAGTTTCCGAGGAAACGTCGATGCCATCAACCAGAATGGCCACGTTGGGCCGGCCCCGACTGATATTCATACCGCGAATCGTTGGACGCGTATCGTTGGGAAGTACCCCCTGCTCAAAGGTCAGACTGGGGGAATACTTGGCCACATCCGCCAGAGAGGTGATCGCTTTCTCTTCGAGTTGTTGCTCGGTAAAGGCGTCTACAGCAATGGGCACCGACTGCAGGTTCTCCACCCGCTTGCGTGCCGTGACAAGGACCTCGTCGAGCACAAAGTCGTCGCCGCGCAGGGCATGGACCTGGCGATCCTCTGCCAGCGCCAGATCACCAGCAACGGCTGCACTGAAAGCAACAGCGGCGGCTATGGCATTTTTCTTGAACATACACTCTCCCCCAGGGATGACGATTACGGGTAACTGGTCAACGGGGCGTTGTCGTTTTAATTCGCTCCGTCGGCCATCTGGTCAGGGGCGCTTGCGGTCCGCTGTCCCATTACCTGATCCACTTTGCCTTGCGCTGCGTATCACTTTGCTGCGCCAAAGTTCTTCTCGGTAGCGTATGTATATCGATTTGGCTGACGGGCACTCATGACAAAAATCAAATCTCTGATCAAAGGCTCTGGGGATCACTGCCGATCCCCACGCAAGACTGCCCGCAGGTACTCCGGTGCCACCAACGTACAGTAATGAACCCCCTTGATGGAGCTCGGCAGAGGGACGTACCACTCATTGACCACTGCCAGGGATTTGGCGCGCAGGCTGTAACGTCCGTCGGGCAGGGGTACGAGGGCCGGGTAAGGGTTGGGACGCAGCCACGTTGGGCCGGTCCAGGCGGTTTCATCTTCTTCCAGCACGAAATCGCCGGGACTGAGCCGACGCTCAGCTGGCGGCAGGGCCTGATAAATGGAATCCAGCATGCGCTGGTGCGCTACGCGACAGCTCTGCTGAGTGCCAAGCAGGGCCGGGTCAACTCCTGCTTTCTCGATCAGTCCCTCGACACTACTCAGTTTGCACGCAACCGAACGTGCCGGCCCGCCCTCGGGAGAGCGGAACTGCTTGACCCGAAGGGGTGATGCCTCGGCCTTGGTGCCGCCAAACTCATCGTAGCTGTCGAACACGACCGTCTCTGCTTCGAGTTCACTGCCGGTCACCTGCTGCAGCGTCCAGGCACACACGTTGTCGTCGCTGAGCGACAGGGGCGCAGCGTGCGCCATCGGTGACAGGGAGGAAAGGATCCCCAGCAGGGGAACAACGCGGTGTATAAAAGCCATGAATTACCTCGATAAAGCGTGTTGGGTAAAGAACGGACGCCGTGATTCGGTCCACAGCAGCAACAAAAGAAACTGGAGCTCTGCCAGGGCGCCGGCCGGCAGCGCCAACGCACTGCCTGCGAGAGCACCATTAACCAGCAGGATGACCAGGCCACCGACAAACGCCCACGGCCACCCCCTGCGATACCAGCAAGCCCCACTCAGCACGAGAAATACCAGATTGCCGACCACGGTTGCCCAGGGTGGACCAGGCTGCGTACTCACCAGTCTCGGCACCTGGCCAGCGCCTGCCGGCTGCAGGACAAGCTCGACAATCTCATGCCAGGCACCATAGAGCAGGCAGCCCAGCGCCAGCGGCCACACTACCGCCCGCCATATTGCTGGCTTCTGCGGCCCGGGCAATGCCAGGCCGTAGAGCGACAGCCCCGGCAGTACCAGGGCGTGCAAGGCGTAGCGCAGCCGGGTGAGCAACTCGTACCATGGCGCCTCGAGGCTGACCGCTCCCAGCGCCACGACGGTGTTATCCGTCGCCAGTGACAGCAACAACACCCGCAGGAAGGCCAGAGGCCAGCCTGGGGCAAAGCGCGCGCCGAAGGTCAGGGCGAGCATCAGCATATGCAGTGCGGCAAACAGGAAAAACCCATCAGACGACAATTCAGGCTCCTTGCGCTTTATCAATCGATGCAGGGCGGCGCTGATATACTCTTCCGCGCTCACGACTGCCTACCACGGAGCCCCCATGTCCAGTCCTGCCGCCACCCTGACAACACCGCAAACGACCGATCGCTTTGCGGCCCTGCGCCGGGCCCCGGTACTCGGCTTGCTGATCGTCACCATGATGTTCTGCGAAAAAATGCTGGCGCATACCTACACCGGCATCACCATCTACGTGCTTCCTGAGCCCTGGAAATATGTCGTTCCCGGCCTTATCGGCTGTTTCGGCGTCTGGCTCGTGCTGCGCGGCATGGGTAAGGATGAGGTGAAGGGGTCGATGCTGGGCTATCTGGGAGCGGTACTGGTCTGGATGTCCTGGTTTGAGTCCTACAACCCTACCATGGCGCGCCTGGCACAGATTCCCGCCGCCATACCGGAAACGGGCAATGTGATGGCTGGCCTGCTCGGCGAACATATTTTTCTGGAGATGAGCGGACTGTACTGCATCGTCCTGATGTTCTTCCTGATGCTGAACAAGGATGTACGCTGCCGCATGCTGCTGTGGGTGCGCCGTCGCATCGGCCTCGCCGACACCGTCGGCAAACCCACCCAGGGCTATCGCCCCAATGTGGCCCGGGTCGCTGCCTTCGAGTACTTTGCCGTGACCTGGTTCATGTACGCATTGATGACCACAATCATCGATCCACGCCTGTTCGGCCTCTACCACCCGGTTACCTACAGCCTGTGTGCCCTGGTGTCGCTGTGGGGCCTTTACCTGCTGTACAAGTGCACCCAGCAGCGCGAAGCTGGCCTGGCGATTCGCTACGGGATCGGCGCAGTTGGCGTTGCCTGGTTCATTCCGGAGACCTTTGCCTTCTACGAAGTACTGTACGAGTTCTATCTCCGGGCAGACCAGCACCCCATCGCAATGACGGTGGTCCTGCTGCTCTACATCTTCTGCATTCGCCTGCTGTGGACAACACCTATCGACGAGCGGACCGGTCGCGCCCGGGCTACTCGCTAGCCACAACCCCGGCACCCGGAGCAGCCTGGAATCCAGCACCTAGGCTGCCCGCGCCTTCGCGACGTTGCGAGCGATAAAGGCCAGTACCAGCATGGCCAGGGACGCCGCCCAATAGGGCCCCTGCGTTCCCAGCTGCACAAACAGCACCCCGGTAACCAGCGTTCCAACCCCCCTTCCCAGAGTACCTGCCGAGGAGTACACCCCCAGCAATAAACCCCGTTCCTGCGGCCCTGCCAGCCGTGAAACCAGACTCTGCATGGAGGTCAGTACCAGCGCAGAGGCAATCGACTGCAGCACGATAGCCCCCATGGCACCGTAATAACTGGAATGGCTGCCAGCCACGACGGTGGCCAGCATCGCCAGCGAAAACAGTACCGCACCCCATTGAAACAGGCGCTGCTCACCAAAGCGCAGGGTCAGGGGGCCGATCAGGCCACCCTGTATCAGGGACAACACCAGACCACCAACCAGCAGCAGCGGTGTCAGGTCCCGCGGGCCCGCGGCAATGCCGGTGTCGCGTACCCACAGGGGATAAATGGCTTCGGCCATGCCGGCGCCGAGGTTGTAGACCAGCACGCCAACTAGAAACTGTGGCACCAGTGCCCGGGACCAGAGCAAACGCGCCGCACGCAGGCGCCCGACACGCGGGGCGGCGCGTGCCGCCGCACGGTGTTCAGGATCCAGGCTCTCCGGCAGCAGGAACAACACCGCCAGCATGGCGGCGGTAGCGAGCACGGCGGACAGCAGGGCCGGTGTCAGCAAATTGGCCGTGGCAAAATCGTCACCGGCCAGCCAGCTTCCCAGCGCCGGCCCGAGAATAAAGCCGATCCCGAACCCGGCGCCAATCAGCCCCATTCCCCTGGCGCGATCAGCCTCCGTCGTAATATCGGTGATATAGGCCTGGGCTGCAGCGATATTGCCCGCCATCAGCCCGGCCAGCAGACGTGAGAGTGCGACCACCCAGATCGACTCCGCGAAGCCCAGCATCAGGTAGCCGGCGATTGCTCCCAGCATGGAGAGCACCAGCACCGGCTTGCGCCCGTGCAGGTCGGACAGGCGCCCGAGAATCGGCGTGGCCAGCAGCATGCCCAGCGCATAGAGCGCCATGCACAGGGTTGCCAGTTCCGGGCCACCCCCCAGTTGCACAACGTAATAGGCGAGAATCGGCACCATGATACCGAAACCGACCAGGTCCAGCACGATGACGAGAAAGATGATCAGCATGCCGGCAGGCTCCTCTGGTGCTCAGGCGCTTTTCAGTCAATCAGGCGGGCGCTTCCACACTGATCCATTTCAGTTCGGTGAATTCTTCAGTGCTGTAGCGGCCCCCGCTGCGACCGAGCCCGGATAGTCCCAGCCCCCCGATGGGTGCCAGGGCATTGCTCTGAAAGGCGTGCATACCGATATGTACTGCCCCGCTGCGCAAACGTCGCGCCGCCGCGAGACCGCGCTGGAGATGGTGGGTGAGCACCGCTGCCGACAAGCCGTAGGCGCTGTCGTTGGCCAGCTCGATGGCTTCGTCCAGGTTCTCTGCACTGACCACTGATACGACGGGAGCAAAGGTTTCCTCACGCCACAGTGCACAGTCCAGCGGCGGCGCCTCGACCACGGTGGGCTTCATGGTCAGTCCATGCAAGGCCTCGCCGCCGGTCAACAGCGTCGCGCCACGCGCCACCGCGTCGGCCACCTGCGCCAACGCCTTGTCGAGGGCCGCCCTATTGATCAGGGGCCCGTAGCGGCTATTTTCATCGCGTAAATCCCCCAGATGCAGTGCCTCGGCACGACGCACGAGGGCGGCAGTAAAATCACGAAAAACCGGCGCTTCCACGACGATGCGCGAATTCGCCATACAGATCTGGCCGGCATGGGTAAATATCCCGTCAGCGGCAATCGCGGCCGCCTCCTCGGGGTCGGCGTCGGCCAGTACCAGCAGGGCACTCTTGCCCCCCAGCTCCAACTGGCAGCGACGCATATGCTCCATCGCCGCCTTACCCACAGCGATGCCGGTATGGGTCGACCCGGTAAGGGCAATACAATCCAGACCCGGATGCCCGGACAGCGGCGCACC
Organism: Parahaliea maris; assembly: GCF_008064665.1. Classification (GTDB taxonomy): domain Bacteria; phylum Pseudomonadota; class Gammaproteobacteria; order Pseudomonadales; family Halieaceae; genus Parahaliea; species Parahaliea maris. The sequence continues at coordinate 591,714 of NZ_VRZA01000001.1, forward strand.
ACACTCGCCCCCGAAGCCGGTGAGCACCGACAAGGCCTGTGGCGGCAACCCCGCATCCAGCAGCAACTGACCAAAAGCCAGTGCCGTAAGAGGAGTTTCCTCCGAGGGCTTGATCACCACCGCGTTACCCGCCGCCAGGGGAAATGCAGTCATTTTCACCAGCAGGGAGAGCGGTGCGTTGTAGGGCGACACCACCCCCACCACGCCAAGCGGCTCCCTGAACACCATGGACAGGCGTTCGGGATTGTCATTCGGGAAGGTATCACCGTACAGGCGCCGGCACTCGCCGGCGGCGGTGCGCAGCAAGTCCACTGAGTAACGGATTTCATTGCGCGCCTTGGCAATCACACTGCCGCTTTCGTCGATCAGCGTATCGAGGAATCGCGCGCCGCCCTCTCCCGCCATCAACTCAGCGGCCTTCAGCAACACCGCCTCGCGGGCTGCGGGTGCCTGGCCCGACCAGGTGAAAAAACCCTGGCGTGCCACGGTGACGGCAGCATCGACATCCTCGCGACCGGCTCTCGGCACCTGGGCCAGTACGGTGCCATCGGCCGGCGCCAGCACATCAAACCACGCGTCAGTTTGCGCCGCCACAGGCTCGCCGCCGAGCCACATCGGGACACGGGAAACGGGTGCTGTCACAGGATCAACCCGACCTGGCGCCAAAGGAAGCCTGCTCCCGCCCCTCGATTTCCATCTGCGCGGCCATCAACCGGCCGCGTTCCGCGGGGAACGCCTGCACCAGCCCCATGGCCAGGTCGCGCAGCGCCCTCGCCGGCACACCGGCGTTGGTCGTCCCGCCAGTACCACAGGCCTTGAGGGACGCCGTACCTACCCGGAATGCAGCTTCCGCAACAGCTCCCTTGCACAGGCGCCAGCGTTGCACGACTTCCTGCTTGGACAGGGGGGGCGGTTCCTGACTTTCTATCTCGATCTGCCGACGCAGCCACAACATCGCCGTCTCCAGGTCCGTCAGCATGTCTCCGATCAGCACCTGCTGGTAGGGTGCGGTACCCACCGACTTGTCGGTGTCGGCGAAGCGCTTGCTGCGCAGGTGGTCAATGGTGTACTGGTACAGGGACCAGGCAGCGCCGAGGTAGCAGCTGACGCCCGCCACCTGGTTGCCGACAAAAGAGCCACGACTGACCTGCATACAGCGGGTAAAAACGCCGGGCAGTGCCATGGCTTCGGTTTCAGCCACGAAGACATTCTCCAGCACAATGCCATGCGTTGCGGTACCGCGCATGCCTATGGCATCCCACTGGCTGCGCTCGCTGACCCCGGGGGCATCGCGTTCGACGAAGAACGTGCACAGCCCCTCGGCCGTGTCGTAACCCTCCAGGCTCGCGGTAACCAGGTAGCGGTCCGCTACCCCCGTGGCGCAGCCAAAGGACTTCACGCCATTGAGCCGGTAGCCGCCCTCGACCCTGCTGGCCCGGGTGCTGATGGTCACTGCCGCTTTTTCCGACTTGACCGACTCGCTGGCAAAATTCGCCAACCACTGGCCGCGCCCCATGGTGGTCAATACCTGCCCGGCAAACGCACGGACAGCCGGTTGCTCCTCTTCGCTGATCAGGCCAGCGTCAATTGCCTCCAGTGCCAGTAATCCCCGCGATGCCGAACTGCAGTGGAAAAAGTAGGTCAGCGCCGTGGATGGACAGGCAGTCGCCAGGGCGAAGGTCGCAGCGCAGAGATCGCGCAACCCTCCGCCAAGGCCACCGTACTGTTCCGGCACGATCAACCCCAACAAACCCGCTTCGGACAGAGTCTGCACGTGAGGTCGGTGAAACGCGCCCTGCGCATCCACCATGGCCGCCTGGGCCCGCAGTGCAGGCAGCACCGACTCCACCCGTTGGGCGCGAGACTTTTCGGCGGAGGTCATATGCTCAACCAGATACTCGCCCGTCAAGCACGCCGCTTCGATATTCGCCTGCGTTGTCATTCGTCTTCTCCCAGTAGCAGCGCGCGCTGGGCGGCAACCGCGTCGGCGCCAATCAATCCTTCGATACGCTGCCAGACCGGGTCAACCTCCGGGCTGAACAGCATTGCCTTGTTGGCCAGGTTACGCTGCTGCAGCGCCGCGCCGCTTATACCACCGAAGGCGTTGTCGGAAATGCCCGACTCGACTACCGAGAACCAGTGCTGCAAGTAGGCTTGTACGGTTTCCTCGATACCCCGAAAAGCCGATTCATCCGCGCGATGGGCGAGCATCCATGGCGACATGATGGCCAGTTGTCGCGGCGAGAGGTGAGCGCGAGCGAGACCCGGCATGTCCCGGGCCTCCTCGAAGACACCCGTCAGCGGCAGGAACACCTCGTCCATGTAGACCAGGTTGGAGCCCAGATCCATGCGCGGAATCAAATCCAGGTGGAATGCAAAGTGCTCACCCGCCTTGACCGAGTCCAGGGTGAAATGGGGTACCGCGGACACACCCGGTGTGAAGGCGAACAGCATATGGGAATCCAGATGCATTGGCGCTGCGGTGAGGGAGCAGGAAACCAGCCGGAACAGCGGCCCACCAGTGAACACCCGGCTGCAACCCACGCGGCCCTGCACCATGGGCAACTGGCTTTCAAAACTCAGCCAGGGACCTCCCTCGGGATTCAGCTGCTCCTGCAGGTCGAACCGGGAAATGATGGCATCCAGCGTGTGGTTAAAAAGGGTTCCCGGCAGGGACTGCTCCAGGTCCGTCATAGCGCGCTCCAATCAAACAGGCAGTGCAAGTATCATCGGGGGTCAGTGTGCAGGCCCCGCGGCTGAATCATCTTGATAAAAGGCAAAATGCCGCGACCTACAGCCGGCTTATGACCGCACTGGCCCGCCAGGGGCGATCTGCCAGCAGGTCGGTATTGGCGGACACAACCTTGTTGGACGCATTGGCAGGCCGCAGTGTCAACCGATAGATACCGGGCCCGGGCGGCAGACGCGTCAACTCGGGCTGGCTCAACAGGCCGTCAAACTCCCGCTCCCGCCATTCGGTCAGTACGGTGAAATCCGTTTGCAGGTTACAGGCGAGACTGCCACCGAGTGAGGCATCAGCCACGCAGGCCAGTAGATTGATCCGGTTTTCCGCAGCGCGCTCTACCAGCCCGGTACGCAATTCCCAGGCTTCCAGCGGCGCCAGCGGAACCAGCACCACCTCCACGCCCTGCAGGGCCAGCAGGCGAAAAGTTTCCGGGTAAAGCGTATCGTCGCTGGTGAGCACCGCTACTCTAGCCCCGGGGATTTCGAGACTGCTGAATTGGGCATGGGGAGCCGAGTCAGCGAAACGTTGCGAGGAATGCACCTGGGGCTGCACCAGCGCCAAGCCGACTGCATCCACCAGCACCGCACAGTGCTGCAGTCCGGCCGCGGTGCGCAGCCACACCGCGGTGGCGACGCAGGCGCTGCCGGCATTGGCGCGTATCGCCTCGAGCAGCGGCTCTGCAGCGGCACAGGCCTGCTCCGGAGACATGCCGGCCGGGACCAGGGGCGGCAACAGTACAAGCCGCGCACCTCCAGCTACCGCGGAAGCCACCTCAGCGCCGAGCGTGTTCGCGTCCGGCATCCCGGAGACCTGCAGCAAGGCCACCGGCAGTTCCCGGGCACCGACCATTGGCGGTAGCGGCTGCCCTGCCGTGTCTGCGGTAATGGCGCTGTAGAGCTCCGGCCGACGACTGCGGAAAATATCGGTGCCATCCGGCCGCCGCTTGTCATCGGAACGTGCCGGCTCAATATCGGCAAAGATAATTTCTTCCGTATCCATGGAGGCAATGGCCAGCACCTCGCCGTCGGGCGCGACAATTTGACTCTCGCCAGCTCCACAAAGAAAGCGCGGCGGAATGCCTGTCGCAGCGCTCACGCCTTCAAGTATCGCCTCAGGCACCAGGGGGCCCACCTTGTTGGCGGCGACTACGTACACCTTGTTCTCTGCGGCCCGCACCGGCACATGCAGCGAACCCTCGTCCGAAGCGAACGAATTGAAGCTGTTGAGCATTACCTGGGCGCCGTTCAGGGCCAGGGTGCGCGGGGTTTCACAGATAACTCCGTCCATGCAGGCGTAAAGGCCCAGCTGACCCAGCGGGGTGCTGACGACAGGCCCGGGCTGTTCGGACTTTTCGAGGAAGTCATTCTCGTGACCGATGTAGATCTGCTTGGTGTTGTCCGCCAGCAGCTCTCCCTGCGGTGAGTAAAGCAGGCTGGAGCCGGTGGCGGTGCCGCCGGGGCGCTTCACCGTGCAATTGACGGCCACATAAACGCCGAGCCCTGCGGCCTTGGCAGCGATGGCAGCGAGAAACTCGCCATCGAGGCTGACCGCGACTTCGTAGCAGTGCTCCCTGCTCTCGTACCACGACAGGTGATTACAGAACTCCGGCAGCACGATCAGGTCTGGCCGGCAGCCGGCGGCCTCATCGAGCATCCGCAGACAGGTGGCAAGATTGGCGGCGATATCGTCGCCGACGTGGAACTGGGCTGCGGCGACACGCACGCTCTGCTTCATAAATTGATCCCGACGCTGATAAATATCAAAGCTCCACCTCCCTGAGCCAAGCAGGATGTGCTCATTGGCGCGCAGCGAAGCCGCGACGATGGAACTGACCTATCGTAGCAACAGAAGCCGCCGATTTTTTGATTTTTGCCAAGCCCGGAGCACAGATTCATGAGCACCTACCTCGCGCTCAAATTTGCCCACCTGATCGCCTTTGTGTACTGGCTGGGCGGCGACCTCGGCACCTTCCTGGCCAGCCGCCAGGTGATGCGCACCGACCTCGGGCCCCAGGCGCGCGCCACGGCCCTCGGCATCATGCTCGCCTGCGACATGGGGCCCAAGCTGGCGATGCCGCTGATCCTTCCTATCGGGCTACAGCTGGCGTCGGACGCTGGCATGCTGGCCCTGCCGGGCTGGGCGCTCCCGGCTATCTGGCTGGCGGCTCTGCTGTGGGCGGGCATGGTGCTATTCATCTACCTGCGCGAGGGCCAGGCCCTCGCCCACCGAATCGCCGCCATCGATTTCTGGTTCCGCATTGCCGTGGTTCTCACCCTGCTGGGGCTGACTGCCAGCATCTTTGCCGGCGCCATCGCAGCCGCGGGAATCTGGCTGGGCTGGAAGCTTCTCATCTTTAGCGCAATGGTGTGCTGTGGCCTGGTCATTCGGGTGCAGCTGAAACCATTTGGCCCGGCCTTTGGCGCCATCATGGCCGGCGAAGACCTGGAGCGGGCAAACGCGAGCCTGCAAAACAGTATCACCCGCTGTCGTCCCTGGGTCTGGTGTATCTGGGCGGGACTGTTCATCAACGCAGCCCTGGGCTTACACCTCATCTGAAACAGAACCGGAGCACGCGACACCGCGTATACCGCAAAAACCAATAGAGGACTCACCCATGTCTGACGCCAGCACGGCGCGAACGTTTCTCGGCATTCAGCTGAATCCCGGCACTACCACCGGGCATATGCTGACCTTTTACCTGTCCTGCTATGCGGCCATCATGCTCGCCACGTTTATCCCACAGACACAGCCCTTCCTGCTGAATGAGGTCCTGCAGCTGGAAACCAGCCGCCAGGGCGTCGTCAGCGGCAACCTCAATTTCTGGGGTGAGATTGTCATTATCGCCACCGTTGGACTGTGGGGCTCCCTCTCTGACCGGATAGGCCGGCGCTGGGTCACGGGGCTCGGTTTTGTGCTGATCGCCGCCGGCATTTTTCTGTATGGCCTGACTCGCGACCTCAACGGCCTGCTGTTCGCCCGCATCATCTACTCTGCCGGCATCGCCGCAGTGAGTACCATGCTGATCACCCTGATGGCGGACTACGCCAGTGACAGCAGTCGTGGCAAGGCCACTGGCCTGCTGGGAGTCATGAACGGTCTCGGTGCAATGACTGCCGCCCTTTTCCTGTTGCGACTACCAGCGATGTACCAGGGACAGGGGATGAACGCGGAACAAGCCGCCTGGGCAACCTATACCACCATGACGGTGATCGTCGCGCTCATTGCTGCGGCCATGTTCCTGGGACTCAAGGGCGGCGTGGCGAAGCGGCTGGAAGCGAGCCCGCCCCTGCTGCGCCAGCTGCGGGAAGGGGTGGGCGAAGCCCGCCGCCCGGTTATCGCCCTGGCCTACGCCGCCTCCTTTGTGGCCCGCGGCAACCTCGCAGTGGTGGGTACCTTCTACACCCTGTGGGCCTCGATCTATGGCGCGTCGGTACTGGGCATGACCTCCGCGGAAGCAGTGAGCAAGGGCGGCGGCCTGCTGGCGATCTCCTACGGTGCCTCCCTGCTGAGCGCCCCCCTGTTCGGGATCATGTCGGACCGCCTGCGCCGGGTGAGCGCCCTGGCGATCAGCCTCGCCATCGGCGCAGTGGGCTACGGCAGCACGTGGTTCCTCGACAGCCCCTTCAGCGGCGCTGCTATCGTCTGCCTGGTGCTGATCGGCATGGCGGAGGTGGGTTGTATCATCACCAGTGGCGTCCTGATTGCCGAGCAGGCGCCGGATCGCCTGCGCGGTTCGGTGGTCGGGATTTTCACCCTGGCCGGTGCCGTGGGCATACTCATCGCATCGGTCGTGGGCGGCTACCTGTTCGACCACTGGCTCAACACCGGTCCCTTCGTATTCTTTGGCCTGGTGGCCGCGCTGGTATGCGCCTGGGCGCTGGTCCTGCGACTGCAGCCAGAGGCACAACCAGCACCGGCGGCCACCGCCTGAATCAGATGCCCATGCCGGCAAACAGGTCGCGCTTGTTGAAGCCCGCAGTGAGAAAGCGCCAGAACGCCTTGGGACCGGTGAGCCAGGCTACGGTGTCCCCGCTGCGGGTGGAAGCGAGCACTTTCCTGGCCAGCCACGGTGTCACCGTTTCCACGCTGTCGCCGAGTATGTTGAAGATACGCTTGCTCTTCTCCCACTGCGGGGAGGACGTGTCATAGTCTCCGACCAGCAGATCCGTGACCACGATGCCGGGACTCAGGGTATTCACCTGCACCCCGGTACCGCGCACCTCTTTCTGCAGGGCGCGATTGAGGTAATTCACCGCGCGTTTGCTCGCCCCGTAAGCGCACATACCCGGCTGGGTTTGACCGCCACTGCCAAAACCTTCCATGTTCCAGATCTGGCCATGCCCCTGTTCCACCATGCCAGCCAGCACTACCCGGTTGGCCAGCAGCATGCCGCCCAGATTGATGTCGGCAAGCTGGCGCAAGGCCTCCGGGGCCTGCTCCCACAAAGGCAGCCGGGGCAGGCTGACTCCGGCATTATTGATCCACACATCGACGCCACCGAATGCGTCGACAGCCACCTGCCAGAGCTTCACCAGGTCGGCCTGGGAGGTGATATCACAGGCGGCGCCGACCACCCGGCCGCCGCCAAATTCTTCACCCAGGCTCGCCACCAGCGCGGCTACCGCTTCCTCGCTGCGCCCGGACACCACCACCCGACAGTCCAGCGCAAGGAAACTGCGCGCAAGCCCGAGGCCGATACCGCGGGTACTGCCGGTGATCACGATGATTTTCATAGTTGTCTCCCTGTGAGCGGGGCCAGTGCGCCCCGCATACCTGTGTTGAATCTGTTTATCTTTACCACGGCCTGAAGGTACCGACTCCATGACCCAGCGCGACTCGCTCCCAACCTCTTCCACCGACCGGATCAAACACGTCTACCCGGTGGGTTCAGTCGGCCACACCCTGCAACAGCTGCACGGCGTCTGGCACGATCACATCGAACTGTTCAATCTCGATGGCAGCCGGCTGGATGACGACTCCGCCGCTGGCGCCGGCACTCCAGGTCCGGGCCCCTTCGACAACCTGGTCTACATCGACTTCGATGGCGAGACCCTGCAGCTGACCAACATCCACATCCGCGGACGCGAACCCGGGGTCAAAACCTTCGCCGGCTACATGCGCGACGGGCTGCTGGTATTCGATTCTCTCGGCCCCGGCGCCTACGAAAACATCGGCATGTCCGGCGGCCCGGGGATTCTCACGTTCAGCGCCCGCCATCTGGACGGTGCGACCAACGTTTACATGGAACCGGACTTCATCATGCTGACCGCACCCGGCGAGCGGATACGCCATACCGTGCTCTACCGACACGGCGCTGCGGTTCGCACCCTCACCGCCCGGGGCACGCGGCTGTGGCCGAGTTGCACCCGGCGCCATCCCCTGGATCCCCGGGGCAGTGACGGTCCGGTGCACGAGACACCTTTTCAGTCGTCCATCTGGTCGGGCTAAAGTAGCTGCCGGGCGACGTTCGATGATTGACTAATATCAAGCTGCCGTATCAACCTGGCCTTATCATCAACACAACGCCTGCATCACCCTCCACAAGTGAGACCCCATGAGTGAACGTATCCTGACCTCCATCGCCGACATGGTGGAACAGACTCCCGACGTCGATAATCGCAGTGTCTTTTCCCAGCTGTGGGACATTCTCGGTGAAATGGACCGGCGCATTCGCGACCGCTTTGAACTGCAGCGCGACCCCTGCAGTGACCGCTTTGCCGACTACCGCAAACTGGGCAGTGAGTCGGAGGGCTCGCTGAGCACCTACAGCGGTCCGGAAGTGGACTGGTACGTTCACTCCTACATTGGCTCGCCCGAGTCCACGTTCACCAACATGCACATCACCCTGAGCCTGGGACCGCAGTCGCGCGTGCCCCACTTCGGTTTTGCCTTTGGCACGGTGCCGGACATTTTCGTGTACATGGATTACCTGCCGCGCTGCGACCTCGCGGAAAATCCGCAATACCTGGACCACTACTACACCGAAATGAACCAGGAATACCTGCGCCTGCAGGCAGACGAACGTCTGAACCCGTTCATCAGCCAGGACCTCTACACCCGCGTAGCCCTCACCCCCACCGCCGTGTGCTATACCGCGAAAGTGGATGACGATGTCATCGCCAACCTGCGCACCATTGCGCTGGAACGCCTGGAGCGCTGGTTCGGCTGGGTCGATGCCGCCGAGGCCACCGCGCCCGGGGAGCGTGAAGCGCTGGCCCGGCGCGATGAGCTGATCCGGCGCACCATTTGTGAACGCGACCCGGCCAACGTGCTGGCGGAACGCCTGTTTGGCAAGGACATCGCCGACACCATGGTCACCACCCTGTGGGGAGGCAATCGCACACTGCCGCGCCCCGGGCTCTCCTGATGCGCAACTGGCGGGTCCGCGCGCTTTACCGCGCGGTCGCGGTGCCCGGCCAGCCCGGCCCCTTCGACCGCGCCACCCTGAAGATCTACTATCCCGCGCGCTACGGCGACAGCCTGGAAGAGCGCAATAGCGGTTGCGTGCCGCCGGATCCGGCCTTCGCCCCCTGCCCGGTGGTGATCTTCCTGCCGGGGATCAATCTCGGCCCGGAAGCCTACGCCTGGCTGGCCAGGGCGCTGGCAGCCCAGGGCTTTGTCTGCGTACTGCCGTCCATGGTGGCCGAGGAAATGCCGGGCTATACCAGCCTCACGCCGGGGCTCGATGTTCAGGCACTGCTGCCGGAGCACTACGGCTCCCGCCCCTCCGCCACGACCCTGGCGCCAATTCGCGAAATGCTGAAAGCACTGAACAGCAGCGGCCAGCTGGCGGGCTCGCTTGATCTCCAGCGCCTGGTGTTGGGCGGGCATTCCGCCGGCGGCAGCGTGGCCCTGCTGAACGCTCGCCGCGACTGGCTGCCCGGGCTACAGGCGACCTTCTGCTATGGCGCCCATGCCGGCGCCGCCAGCCAGCTCGGTTATCCGCCCGCGGCCCAGTTTCCCCTGCCGGCAGAGGTTCCCACCCTGATGCTGGGCGGCGATCGCGACGGCTGTATCGCCAACAGCCTGCATCGCTACGGCCTCGAAGACGGCGCCTTTGGCCCCACGGCCATGGTGCAGCGCAGCTTCGAGGACGCCCTGGAACGCCACGGCGACGACAGCTACCTGGGCATCCTCACCGGGGCCAACCACTTTTCCCTGGCCTGGCCGGAAGACAGCACCACGGGCCGTCCCTTTATTGACCTTGCCGCCACGCGCCCCGGAACGCATTTGCGCCGCCAGCTCCTGTGCGCGATCAGCCGCTTCCTGCGCGGCAGCGTGCTGGGCGACAGCCGTGCCGTGGCCGCACTCGAACGCCAGTTGGGTAGCCGCCACAACTGGCAGGTATACGCCAGGCGATAGCACGGCATTTTGACATTTCGCAGTACCCCGGCCGCGGCCCCGGGCGACCATGTCACTGTTCCCTTTATGCAATCAAGGATCCCCCATGGCAGAGGATAAACAGCCCAGTAACTGGCAGCAGGCAATCACCGGTGAGTGGCACGGCTGCCCCTCCCTGTTCGAAGCCGATGGCACTCACGTCGGCTACAACAAGGTCAACCGCTCGAGCGAGTTCAAGGACGGCCGCACCACCTACTGGATGGAGACCCGATTCGACGCCAGCGGACCGCTGATGGACCGCTTCGAAATCGGCGCGCGCATGGAGTTCGGCGTCATCGACTCCGATCTCGACCGCATTTACACAGGCCCGGACTTTTACGGCTCCGGCAAACCCTACGGCCTGCTGGTGGACTCCTCCTATTACTCCCCCGGCTGGAACGTCCAGTTACGCACCGTCAACCATGTCGTGCCGGAGCTGGGACTGCAGGTCTACTCCTCCCAGCTGTTCGACGGCGACACCCTGACGGGTGTGTTCAACGGACTCTACGTGGTGACCCAGGATCACGACAGCAACCCGGAAACCCGCGAGCGGGTCGCCGCCTTCCTGGAAAAGGAGAAGAAGGACGCCAAACGCCCCTTCAACCTGCCGGTGAAGCACGCAGGGGTCTTCCGCGGCGAGTTCGAAGTCTACAACGACCGCCAGGAGCGAGTGGGCACCACTACCGTGACCGTCCACCACCGCCCCATCAACCTGCTGCACTCGGAGCAGACCATCGAAATCAGCGGGGTGATCAATCGCAAGTGGACCGCCCTGCGCAACCGCACCGGCGGCAACCACCAGTTCCACGGCCCCGACCTGCACGGCAACGGCAAATCCTACGGCCGCTACCTGTACTCGGTGCGCCACGTACTGGGCGAGGCCTGCCGGCTGTGGTCCCGCGAAACCGTGGTGGACGAAGATTACACCATGGTCTGCGCCTGGCAGTTCATCGAGTCGCAGCAGGCAAAGTACATGACTTTCGGCGTGCTGCGCTGGGAGCCCGGCGAGAACGTACTGGCGGCACACTACATCGACTGAACAACTCCCGGGGGGGAGCGGGCCAGCTCATTACCCGCTGGCGCTGGCCCTGCTACCCGGAAGCGTTTACCATCGGTTCTGGAAGCTACTGAGAATCGGCTCGTGACCCTCCCCACCGCGATCAAATTTGCCAAAACACCGCTGACCACCCTGTTCACCGGATTGTCCGAATCCGAAGTTACCCGCCTCAACCAGATTTCCTCCCGCCGGCAGATTCCCGTCGGGGGCTTTCTCATGCATCAGCACAGTGAAGCCAACTCGGTGTATATCGTGGAAGAAGGGGTGCTGATGATGGAACGTAACTCGGCCACGGGCCGCCGCCAGGTAGTGGCCTTTTCCCTCAGCGGCAACTTTATAGGGATCGCCCAGAACGAGTTTTACGAATTTTCGGTCTCGGCCCTGACACCGGTGACGGTCAAGGAATTTCCCATGCGCGCCTTTATGGAGCTGCAGGAGCAGATTCCCCAACTCAAGGACAACGTCCGCCGGATCGGCGGCAACATCCTCGCCCACGCTCTCGACCAGGTGTTTGCCCTGGGGCAAAAAAAAGCGCACGAGCGGGTGAGCTTTCTCATCCAGCAGTTACTGAATCGCAAAAGCGGCCCCCGCACGCGCGTCGTGGAACTGGTGATGACGCGCCAGGACATCGCCGACTACCTGGGGCTGACCATCGAAACAGTCAGCCGCGCGTTCACCAAGCTGAAACAGGAAGGCATTATCGCCATCCACTCCGCCCACACCGTCGAAATCCTCGACCCGGACGCGCTGCAGGAACTTGCGCTGTCGGAATAGCAGCGCCCGGGCTGGCCAGCGAGCCCCCTGAAGACACACCTTCACGGCAAAGCGCTGGTGTCAGGCGCTATCGGCCCGGGACTCGGGGACCTCTTCCAGCGGCTTGCGCACCGGCGGCACCATGGGCACGGTGTCGAGCGCCCAGCGCAGACCCGGGGTGGCGCGGCGGGCAGGTGACGGAATGGTGAAGACCTTCTCGCCCGCATAGGGCTCCATCGCCTTGGTATCGATCTTCCAGCCCTTTTCGATGTGCACCTTGCGCACCCTGCGCCAGGCTCCCATGAACTTGTCCTGCTCCACCGACACCTCGTTTTCCAGCGACTCGGGCAGGTAGTTGGGCGACAGTGCCTCAACGATGGCGGCGTCCTCGCCAAATACGCGCTGGGTGCGCTTCACGGAGCCGCTGTCAAAAATGCCCCACTTGAAGAAGTTGCGAACCTGGACCACAAACGAGCGCGTCGTTTTTTCGTCGATCGGGGTGTTGGCGTCGAAAATAATCATCTCCATCCAGGAGTTCACCTGGATGTGCAGGCGCACGCAGTGTCCCGACAGGTAGAAGCCGGGGTGTACATGGGTTTCCGCCTTGTCCTTGCGCATGAACCGCATCAGGCCCAGGTTGCCCTCGAGCTTCGGAGGGTACAGCACGCAGGACGAGGAACCGGAGTTCTCGGTCCGTTCAATGCTGGCGATGTGGTTCTTGTCAGCCATCTCCGGGTAACCGAAACCGGGGTGCACAAAGGCAGTATGGGCAATGTCGATGCCGTTCTCCACGACCCGGTCGGCAGAGCCCTTCCAGTCGAACTGGGTATAGATCGGGCGCCAGTTCTGGCGATCGTCGTATTCAGGGAAAGGCGGGATGGGGTAGCGTTCCTCTTCCGGCAGGTCGCCGAGGAACACCCAGATCATGCCGTAACGCTCCTGGGTGGGGTAGCTGTCGATGCGCGCGCGCTCGGGTATGTCCGCCCCTTCGCCGCGGGAGGGGATAAAGGCAACCTTGCCCTCCGTGTTGAACTCCCAACCGTGATAGGGGCAGGCCACGCAGTCGCGCTTGGTGGTCCAGCCGCCCGCCAGGGAGCCGCCGCGGTGAATACAGACATCGCTCAGGCAGTGAACTTTTCCCGCCTTGTCGCGGAACAGCACAAAGTTCTGCCCCAGCAGCTTTGCCTTTACCGGCTTGTCCTTAACCTTGTTTGACCACTCGGCCACGTACCACAGGTTTGTCAACATCCTTCTTGCACTCCACCACTTTCTGGAAGTTACCGCTTATACGCAATCCATTACAGCATGGACCAGACAGCGAAGATTTGATTTTGCGCAAACTCCGGGGAAAGCACTGCAATACCATCACTACAACACCATCACTTGCAGGTTAGCATGCAGACACTCCAGAGCCTTCCAGTCCGGGACCGCGCCCCGGATGACAGCCGACGCTTTCTCGGCGTCGACCTCAGCGACGGGATCGGTAAACGGCATTTGCTGGCCTATCTCCTGCTGGCACTGATTTCCTCCAGCTACGCTGGCGCCATGTCACTGCTGCAGTCAGGCCTGCTGCAGGTCATGGGCTTTGCCGCAGAGCGCCAGGCCACCATTACCGGGATGCTGGGCGCACTGCAGGAAATCGTCCTTATCCTGCTGCTGGCCCCGGTGGGTGCGATCGCCGATCGCATCGGCCGCAGACCGGTCTACGTGTTCGGGATGCTGGTGACTGCGATCGGATTCGCCCTGTACCCCTGGGCAGATTCGCTGAGCCAACTGGTCCTGTTCCGAATCGTGGTCTCCGTGGGCGGTGCCGCGGTACTTGGCATGATGGTCACCGTGATCGCCGACTACAGCCGCGACAATACCCGCGGCCGCGCAAACGGGTTGCAGGGATTACTCGCCACTCTCGGCGCCTTTATCCCGCCTGCACTGGCCAGCCTGCCCCACACGCTGGTCGCCGGCGGCGCCTCGGAGCGGGTCGCCCAGCAGATGACTTTCGGCGCCGCAGCCGCCCTCGGGGTACTCGGTGCGCTGATCGCCTGGCGCGGCCTTGCCGAAATTCACGGTGCACATGATGGCAAGGCTCGCAAACCGCTGCCGGAAGCCCTGCGCGAAGGCTTTTCAGCGGCTCGCGACCCGGGAATTGCCCTGTCCTACGGCGCCGCGTTTATTTCCCGGGGCGACCTCGCCATTACCGGTGCCTTCATCAGCTTGTGGCTGGTGCAGTACGGTGTGACTGAACTGGGCATGGCACCCAGTGCTGCCATGTATGAACTGGCTGTTCCGCGGATGCTGGCTACCGTTGTCGGTGCCCTGGTGGGCTCGGTACTGATGGGATATATCAGCGACCGGATCAGCCGTGTTCGTGCGGTGACCCTGGCTTCCGGGCTGGCGGCACTGGTCTACCTGGCAGTACTGTGCGTAGGTAACCCCAGCGAAACATGGGTAATGGGGCTACTGTTTGTGATGGGGATTGCGGAAATCAGCGCATTCGTCAGCAGCCAGGCACTGGTGGGCGAGCGGGCGCCGGCGGCGCAAAGGGGCACGGTTATCGGCTTCTTTGGCGTTACCGGAGCGCTTGGCATTCTGGTGGGGACGGCTGGCGGGGGCTGGCTATTCGCAACCTTCATGCCGGCCGCGCCCTTCGCCCTGTTCGGCGCACTCAATGCGCTGGTGTGCCTGTGGTCTCTGGGTGTAAGCACCCACGCGACACCCGCCCCTGCACGAGCACCCAACACATGACCCGGGTGCACCTGTGGGGCATCCTTGCCAGCCTGATGCTGGTCCTTGCAGTACTGTTACTGGGCCCCTACAGCAGTCCCGATCAGTTCCTGCCCGACCAGGGCACCACCTGGTACTACTGGAAGTTGCCGGAGCAAACCACGGCAGGCCGGATTTCTGCCTGGGTACTCTACCTCGCACACCAGGTCAGCATCTGGTGGCTGATTGCGCGTTTTCGTGCCCAACCCCGAGGTGGCGACGGCGCGATGCAGCCACTCAACTGGCTCGCCATCGCAGTCAACGGCCTGTTCATCCTGCTCCACATCCTCCAGACCCGGCTGTTCTACGATGGCCTCGCCCAGGATACCTCGGTGATGACCAGCCAGGGCTCGGTGGTATTGCTGCTGGTCATGGTGCTGCTGTTCGAGAACCAGCGCCGGGGGCTGTTCTTCGGCCAACGCCTCCACTGGCTGCAACGTCCCGGCGCCTTCCTGCGGCAGTACCACGGCTATTACTTCGCCTGGGCCATCACTTTTACCTTCTGGTTCCACCCGATCGAGGACAACGCCGGCCACCTGCTGGGACTGCTCTACACATTTCTCATTTTGTTCCAGGGGTCGCTGGTACGCACCCGTTACCACAGCAACCGCTACTGGACCGTGCTGCTGGAGTGTTTCGTCGCGGTGCACGGCGGTATAGTGGCCTACCTGACCCAGTCCACCGGCGTCTGGCGCATGTTCTTCTTCGGCTTCATGGCCCTGTTCATCGTGACCCAGATCCACGGACTGGGCCTCAAGCGACGCTGGATTGCGCTGGCGGGCCTCACCTACCTCGGTGCCGTGGGGGCGGCCTACTGGGGCGAGGGGACGAAATTCCTTGCGGTCATCCGGATTCCCCTGGTGGAGTACGGCCTGGTGCTGGCCATGGGGGCCCTGATCTGGGCCGGATTCTGGTTGCGGCGAACCACGACAACGCTGAAAGGCTCCGCTCCCCCGCCGCGGCGGGGGTAACGGTAACATCGGTCGCGGCAGATCAGCAGCTTACCCGCCGACCGCGGCCATCTGCTGCGCACCCATTCGCAGTTGAATCATGCGATCCACTTCATCGGCACCAAATACCTGCTCGGCAAGCTTGTTCATCGGGTCCAGTTCGTAGCCGAGCCGGCGCACGGTGTGATCGTACTGCTGCAGCGAGGCGCGCTCGTGTTCCGGCACCGGCGAGGCATTGTCGAGCCACCCCAGCCAGCGTTCCAGGTAGCGATAGGCGTAGTCCTCCAGGATGTCGATATTGCCGTCGGTCAGTTCCGCCGACAGACTCTGGGCCGAAGGTGACAGCAGCGCCCGCATGTAGGTGCCATGGCTCACTGACCACTGGAAATTCGGGTGCCCGCGCAGGGAGAGAAAGTCCTCATTCGCGGCACCACCGTAATAGCGCTCGAGGTAGTCGCGGTCGGTGCGAATGTCGCGTCGGGGGACCAGGTCAAAGTAGAAAAACAGACGCGGGATGGTACCGAACACCATGATGAAATGCGGTACATCGGTCTGCTGATCGAGGAAGGCGGTCGCGTTCATGTCGAGGATGCTGGCCTTGCGGTTGCCCAGCCAGGAACTCACCAGCCATTCCACGCCGGGACCGCTCCAGGCCTGGTAGGAACCTTCGAACTCGCCGGTGGGCGAGGTGTAGTACTCCCGTCCCGCACAGGACGGGTGCAGGGACAGGCCGGGAAAACGCCCAGCGATACGGGCCTTGATATCGGTGAGAATGCCCCAGCTTCGCTCCCAGGCGCGGGAGACATCCACGTCGGGATTCTCTGCCAGGAACTGGTCGATGGTCTTGGTATCCGGATTTGCTTGCACAGAGAACTCCTGATCGGACCGGCTGTTAAAGCCCGAAGACATTGAATGACCGGGGCGCCGGCCGGATGCTGCCGCTGACCACCACCGCGCTCACAGCGCAGCTCCCACACCGGCCAGCAATGCGGCATTCGGGTCCGGCTGCAGGGTACGGTAGCCGGTCGCGTAGATCCGGTCAGCGCTGATGCGGCGTTTGGGCGCCTTGATCTGGCCAAGGAACTCGAGGCGCGGCCAGTTTTCCCGGTCGCAGATCGCGTCGAATACCTGCTGGTTGCTGGCCGGCAGGTGCTCGTTGTCACACACGTTGTAGACGCCGGTCAGGTTGTGCTCGAGCGCGTGCATCACCGCGCGCACCACGTCGTCGAAATGAATGGTGTACAGCGGCGCGTCGGCACTGAACACCGCCTTGCCGCCAAACAGTTCTCGCGCCATCTTCACGCGGTCGGTAAAACTCATGTCCCCGGGAGCACCATGGATATCCGGCAGCCGCAGCACACAACCTTCGGCTACCGAGAGGGTGTGCGCCTCAGCGGCCTGGTAGTATTTGGACGAGGGTTCCTGGTGATTGGCTGTGGGGGTTTGCTCACTGATCGAATCACCACCCTCTCCGCCGTCTCCGTAAACGGAGAATGACGACAGGAATATCACCCGGCTCGCGGCCTGGCTGGCGCTGAACAGTGAGCGTTCCAGCACCGTGCGGTACTCTGTTTCCCGCTCCTCGGGGGTCCGCGCCTTTGCGACCCGCGGCGCCACGGTGGCGACGATGGCATCGCAACCCGCCGCCGTGGCCGCAACGGCGGCGCTATCCTCGCCACGCAGCACCACCACCTCATCGGCGAGTGTCGACAGGTGCTCCACCTTGTCTGGCGTGGTGGTCGTACCCACCACGGAGTATCCCTGCTGCCGGGCAGCCTGCGCGACTGCACTGCCCACGTGCCCCATTCCCAGAATCAATAATCGCTTCATGGCCGTCGTTTCCACTCCGTCGTCCGGCTATCGCGGACGTCACGGAAGCCATGCTAACCGTCTGGTGTGCGCCATGTTTGATGTTAGTCAATCTCGTGCAGCAGTTATCCGCACGGCGCCAGCCTTAAAGTGACGGCATCAGACCAGAGCCGTAAAAGGTTGCCAGCTGCTGCTGGTAAGGGGCGATATCGAATCCGTTGTCTTCCAGCCAGCGCGGGTTGTAGTAGGTATTCAGGTAGCGTTCACCCGAGTCGCAGATCATCGACACGACGCTGGCCTTGTGCCCGGCGGCGTTGAGTTCGGCCACCAGTTGGAAAGCGGCATAAACATTGGTGCCAGTAGAACCGCCGCAACGACGATTGAGAATTTTCTCGAGAAAATGGATGGTCGCGTAGGACGCGGCGTCCGGCACCTTCACCATTCTGTCGATCACCGAGGCCACAAACGACGGCTCCACCCGCGGCCGGCCAATACCCTCCACGCGCGAACCACACTCTGATGTCAGTGCCGCATCACCAGTGTGGTAGTAATCGTAAAACACGGAATTTTCCGGGTCCGCCACACAGAGCCGGGTGGGATGACACTTGTAGCGAATAAAGCGGCCGATGGTCGCCGAGGTGCCACCGGTGCCCGCCCCCACCACAATCCAATCGGGGATGGGCGAGGGCTCGAAGGCCATCTGGGAATAGATGGATTCAGCGATATTGTTGTTGCCCCGCCAATCGGTCGCCCGCTCGGCGTAGGTGAATTGATCCATGTAATGCCCGTTCATCTCCCGCGCCAGGCGGGCGGACTCGGCATAGATGTCCTTCGCCTCCACCAGGTGACACCGGCCATTGTAGAAAGTGATCTTGTTGATCTTTTCCTGCGACGTCGCCCTGGGAATGACGGCAATAAAGGGCAAACCGAGCAACTGGGCAAAATAGGCCTCGGAAATGGCGGTGCTGCCGGAGGAGGCCTCGATGATGGGCGTGCCTTCCTGAATCAGACCGTTACACAGGCCATAGAGGAACAGGGAACGCGCCAGACGGTGTTTGAGGCTGCCGGTCGGATGCGTCGATTCGTCCTTGAGGTAGAGGTCGACATGCTCCACCGCCGGTAATTCCACCTTCAGCAGGTGGGTATCCGACGAGCGCTGGAAGTCGGCTTCGATAATGGAAATGGCTTTACTGATCCACTGCTGGCTCATGCTCTGCTCTTCAGGCCTCTCTTGTCATACCCCGCCCGCTAGTACTGCTCCCGGGGCGGCCCCTACTCTATCGGCAGCTGGTACATAATGAAATCACTGGGACCGCCGGTGTAGCGATCATAGAGGGCCCGTCCCCGGGCGTTGAAGTGCTGGGTAATCCAGCGCAACAGGGGCCAGCCTCGCTCGTTGGCCACCCCCTGCAGGTAGCTGACCATCGCATCCGCGGCGCCGCTTCCCCGCGCCGCAGGATCGATGAACATATCGTCCACGAAACCGATGTCACCGCCGCTGAGCGAACGCGGGCAGGCGCGGAAATGGACGATGCCTATTGCCTTGCCGACAGCATCGCGGGCCATCAGCCCCTCGAGCGGATGCCCGGCGTCCAGCAGCCAGCCCCAGACCGTCTGCGCCACCGACGCTTCCAGATGGGTGCCGTAAAATTCCGCGTAGCCGCTGAACAGTTCCCGCCATTCCGCCTCGTCGCCGGCGACGACAAAGTTCACCGTGTAATTGTCCATAATCGCCGTCCTCTTTTCGCCAGTCTACACCTGCCCGGCTCCGCGAGCCGCAGCCTTGCACTTGCGCCAAAAAGGTATACTGTATATTTATACAGTATAGACCTCACACCCCACCGGACAACCCGCGTCAGTTACCACCGTGCCCTACGCCGAACTCCACTGCCTCTCATGCTACAGCTTCCTGCGCGGCGCCTCGCACCCCCACGAACTGGTGGAGCGCGCGGCTGAGCTGGGCTACGGGGCGCTGGCCATTACCGATGAGTGCTCCCTGGCCGGCGTGGTGAAGGCCCATGTGGCGGCAAAAGAGGCCGGGCTGCCGCTGATCATCGGCAGTGAACTGCGGCTCGAGGAGGAGGTCACCCTGGTCGCCCTGGTCCCCAGCCGGGCGGCCTACGGCGAACTGTCGGGGCTGATCTCCCGCGCCCGCCGGCGCAGCCCGAAGGGAGAATACCGGGCGGCGCTGCGGGATGTGATCTTCCACCTCAAGCGCTGCCTGTTGATCTGGCTGCCGCAGGATGACAGCGAAGCGACCCACAGCTACGGTCGGCAGCTGGCCCGCCTGTGCAAAGGGCGGGTATGGCTGGGTGTCAGCCACCTGCTGGGCAACAACGAGCACCAGCGTTTTCTTACCCTGCAGAATATGGCCCGCGATCTCGAGCTGCCGCTGGTAGCCTGCGGCAACGTGCAAATGCACATCCCCGCCCGCAAACCCCTGCACGACATGTTCACCGCCCTCTACCACAACACTAGCATCGCCCGGCTGGGGCGGCGGCGCCTGGGCAACAGCCAGCAGCACCTGCGGGCCCTGCCGCGGCTGCGCCGGCTCTACCCCGCTGCCCTGCTGGAGGAGAGCCTGCGCATCGCCCGCCTGTGCAACTTCAGCCTGGATGAGCTGCGCTATGAATACCCGGAGGAAGTGGTTCCCGAAGGACGCAGCGCCAACCAGTACCTACGCGAACTGGTGGATAAAGGCAGCGCCGTGCGCTGGCCGAATGGCGTGCCCCCCGCGATCACCGCGCGTATCGAGGAGGAGCTCGGCCTCATCGGCGAACTGCAGTACGAGTACTATTTCCTCACCGTCTACGACCTGGTGCGCTTTGCCAGGGAGCGCGACATTCTCTGCCAGGGCCGCGGCTCCGCCGCCAACTCGGTGGTGTGCTACTGCCTGTTCATTACCGAGGTATCGCCGGAGCAGATCACCCTGCTGTTCGAGCGATTCATTTCCCGGGAGCGGGACGAGCCCCCGGACATCGACGTGGACTTCGAGCACGAGCGCCGGGAAGAGGTCATCCAGTACATCTACCGCAAGTACAGCCGCCGCCGGGCCGCCCTGGCCGCCACCCTCATTACCTACCGCGCCCGCAGCGCGGTGCGCGACGTGGGCAAGGCCCTCGGCCTGGATCCGGTATTCGTGGACGACCTGGCCAAGTCCATGGCCTGGTGGGACCGCACCGCGGACCTGGCCAAGCGTTTCGAGGAGCAGGGAGTGGCCGGCCACAGTCACCAGGCGGAACTGTTCTACCAGCTGGTGCAGCAGGTGCTGGGCTTCCCCCGCCACCTGTCCCAGCACGTGGGTGGCTTTGTGATTTCCCGCGGCCCCATTTCGGCCCTGGTGCCAGTGGAAAACGCCAGCATGGCCGAGCGCACGGTGATCCAGTGGGACAAGGAGGACATCGAGTCGCTGGGCCTGTTGAAGGTGGACGTGCTGGCCCTGGGCATGCTCTCGGCCATTCGCAAGAGCCTGGCCCTGGTGCACCGGGATCACCCTTCTATCGCCAGTATTGCCGATGTACCCAAAGAGGACGCCGCCACCTACCGCATGCTGCAACAGGCCGACACCATCGGCGTGTTCCAGATCGAGTCCCGGGCCCAGATGTCCATGCTGCCGCGGCTGAAGCCAAACTGCTTCTACGACCTGGTGATCGAGATCGCCATCGTCCGCCCCGGCCCCATCCAGGGCGACATGGTCCATCCCTACCTGCGCCGCAAACAGGGGCTGGAGCCCATCACCTATCCCAGTGACGCCATCCGCGAAGTGCTGGAGCGCACCCTGGGGGTACCCATTTTCCAGGAGCAGGTGATCAAGCTGGCGATGGTGGCGGCGGGTTTTTCCGGGGGCGAGGCCGACCAGTTGCGCCGGGCCATCGCCAACTGGGGGCGCAACAGCAAGCTGCTGCACTTCGAGCAGCAGCTCACCCGGGGCATGATCGAACGCGGCTACGACGAAGACTTCGCCCAGCGGCTGTTCAAGCAAATCAGGGGCTTTGCCGGTTACGGCTTCCCCGAGTCCCACTCCGCCAGCTTCGCCCTGCTGGCCTACGTTTCGGCCTGGCTCAAGCGCCACCACCCCGCCGCCTTCTTTGCCGGCCTGCTGAACAGCCAGCCCATGGGATTTTACAGCCCCTCCCAGCTGGTGCAGGACGCCCGCCGCCACGGGGTCAACGTACTGCCGGTAGACGTCAATCACAGCCTCTGGGATCACCAGCTGCTGTCCGCCGAAGGCAGTAACCAGCCCCCCCTGCGCCTGGGTCTGCGGCTGGTGAAGGGGCTGAGTGTCGAGGGCGCCCAGCGGCTGGTCGCAGCGCGCCGCCAGGCCCCCTTTCGCCAGGTCAGCCAGCTGCGCCAGTGGGCGAAGCTGGACCGGCGCGACATGGAAGCCCTGGCGGACGCCGATGCCCTGGCCTCCCTCAGCGGGCACCGGCACCAGTCCCAGTGGCAGATCATGGCGCTGGAAGCCGAGCGCCCCCTGCTCCGCGACGAATTACACCAGCACAGCAGTTACTTTGACGACGCCGTACAACTGCCCGCCCCGGAAGTCGCGGAAGAGGTACTGTCGGACTACCGCGCCACCGGCCTTACCCTGCGCGCCCACCCCATGAGCCTGCTGCGGGACCGCTACCCCTTCAGCCACTGCAAGCGCCACACCGAACTGCACACCGTGCCTAACAAGGGCTTTGTGCGCATTGCCGGGCTGGTCACCTGCCGCCAGCGGCCCGGCTCCGCCTCGGGCGTACTGTTCCTCACCCTGGAGGACGAAACCGGCAACAGTAATATCGTGGTGTGGCAGCGTACTCAGCAGCAGTTTCGCCAGGCCCTGATGAGCGCCCAGCTGCTGCTGGTCAAAGGCACCCTGGAGACCACCGACGGAGTAACCCATATCATCGCCGGGGCACTGTACGACTACAGCAGCGAATTGCAGAGCCTGCAGCTCAACTCGCGGGATTTCCACTAAGTGCACCGGGAAGTGGCAACTTCCACTACAATGCCCTCCAGTTCTCACCCGCACACAACCGACTCAGTTATGGCCGCACACCGATTGCCCGGCGTCATCTGGTTACTGATGGTGCTTCAGGCCCTGTCCATGTCCATTGCCCCGCTGTTTTTCTTCGCCGGCGGCATCGCCGGCAATGCCCTGGCCCCGCGCCCGGCCCTGGCTACACTGCCAGTGGCCATGGTGATTCTGGGTACCGCCCTGTCGGTGGTACCACTGACCCGGTTGATGCACACCTTCGGCCGCAGGGCGGTGTTCCTGGGAGGCGCCGCCCTGGCCACAGCGGGCGCCCTGCTCGCAGCCACGGCACTCATGCAGGCCCACTTCGGGCTGTTCTGCCTGGCCGGGCTGCTGACCGGTGCCAGCGTTGCGGTGACGGCCCAGTATCGCTTTGCCGCCATCGAGGCCGTAGCGCCGGAACAGGTGGGCCCCGCCACTTCGCGGGTATTGCTGGGCGGATTGCTGTCGGCCTACCTGGGTCCGGAACTGGTAGTGTGGGGCGAGTGGGCCGTGAACGCCCTGCCGGGTGATAGAGCGGCCTCCGAACACAACGCCTTTATCGGCGGATTCCTGCTGATGGCCCTGATCGGCCTGCTGGTACTGCTCATCCTGGCGCTCGCCTACCGTAACCGCGGCACCGTAGCGCAGGACAACCACGCCGAGGGCCGCCCCCTGCGGGAAATCTTTCGCCAGCGCCAGCTGTGGCTGGCGGTGATCGCCGCCGCCATGGGCTACGCCATGATGAGCTTCGTAATGACGGCCACTCCCCTGCACATGCACAGCGTGGACGGCCACAACCTGCTGGACACCAAGTGGGTCATCCAGTCCCACATTGTCGCCATGTTTGCGCCGTCGTTTTTCTCCGGTTGGCTGATCGCCCGGCTGGGTCCCACCCGGGTCATCGTCGCCGGCACACTCATCTACCTGGCCTGTATTGGGGTGGCGCTGTCCGGTCGCGAGCTGCTGCACTACTGGTGGGCGCTGGTGCTACTGGGCGTGGGCTGGAACTTCCTGTTCGTTGGCGGCACCACCCTGCTGCCGCTCTGCCACCGGCCGGCAGAGCGCTTCAAGGTCCAGACCTGTAACGAGTTTGCTGTGTTCGGCTGCCAGGCCGTGGCGGCACTGAGCTCGGGGTGGGTGATCAACACCTGGGGCTGGAACCTGCTGGTGCTGCTGTCCTGCTTGATGGTCTCAGCCATCCTGCTGGCGCTCTGGCTGAATGCACCACGCGCACGCGCGGCGGGTACTGCCTGACGAGGCCAGAACAACCCACCCTGTCACGCGGGGCGCGCGCGGGCTGCCCGGTCTACACTGAGGAGTGTCAGGAGCGGTGCCAACAGGGTGGGAGGGAGCGCCGTGCACACAGCCCGTAGATCGGCCACCTGTAACAGTGTGTTGCTGGGGCTCGTGCTCCCACTGCTGGCGGCAACGGGCTCTGTGGCGCAAGTCCGCGCGGAGGGCTCACAGATGATGCTGGACGAGATACGTCGCTCGGTGCGCGAGTCCGCCGCCTACACCGGGCGTGCCGAACTCAATGAGCGTACCCTGGCCGCCTTGGCCGAGGTGCCGCGGGAAGCCTTCGTGCCCGCACACCTCAAAGAGCTGGCCTACCTGAACCGCCCCCTGCCCATCGCCGAAGGCCAAACCATCTCCCAGCCGCTGATCGTGGCATTAATGACGGACCTGCTGGAACCCGGGCCGGATCACGTCGTACTGGAAGTGGGCACCGGCTCCGGTTACCAGGCGGCGGTGCTCTCACGCCTGGTCAGGCAGGTGTACACAATAGAAATCCTGCCCGCTCTCGCCGACGGGGCCCGGGTCGTGTTGGCAGAACTCGGCTACGACAATGTCACGGTGCGTACCGGAGACGGTTACGCTGGCTGGCCGGAGTACGCTCCCTTCGATGGCATCATCGTCACTGCCGCACCGGACGAGATCCCCCAGCCGCTGGTGGACCAGCTGAAACCCGGCGGGCGCCTGGTAATCCCGGTGGGGCCGGTGCACGGGGCGCAGGAGTTGATGCTGGTAGAAAAAACCGCCGGGGGCGAACTGGAACAGAAGGCCGTATTGCCGGTGGCCTTCGTCCCCCTGACCGGCGACCACTGAGCACCGGCCCGCGCTGTTACCGGGCCGGGGTATTCTTTTGACAAGTGAAACAGCGCTGCATAGGCTGCGAGGGTTTTTCCTTCGGAGTAGCTTACATGCCCCTCAGCACAACCCTTTCGGTATTCGCCCGCACCACTACCGCAGCACTGATCGCCAGTACTCTCGCAGTAACCCTGACAATACCCCAGGCAGCAGCCCAGACGGCCGCTGACACCGTTATCATCCACGCCGGCACCCTGCTGGCGGTACCGGGCGAGAAACCCGCCAGCGAACAGACCCTGGTGATCGAAGACGGTCGCGTCAGCCAGGTGCTGGACGGCTACCAGCTGCCCGCAGGCCTCGGCGCAGACGCCGAGGTGATCGACCTGAAGGATCGCTTCGTGATGCCCGGGCTGATGGATATGCACGTGCACCTGCAGGGCGAGCTCGGCCCCAACGGCGACAGTGATAATCTCAAGTTTTCCGACGAACTAATCGAGATGCGCTCGCTGATGTTCGCCCTGCGCACCCTCGACGCCGGTTTCACCACCGTGCGCGACGCCGGCTCCAAAAACCAGGAAATGTACGCCCTGCGCGACGCCATCGAGCGCGGCTGGATCGACGGTCCGCGGATTATCGCCGCTGGCGGCGTGGGGATTACCGGTGGCCACAACGACGTTTCCGGCATGAAGCATGAATTGCTGGAGCTCTACACCGACCGCTCCATTTGCGACGGCCCCTACGACTGCCGCCGCGCCACCCGCGATGCCATCAAGTACGGCGCCGACCTGATCAAGATCACCTCCACCGGCGGGGTACTGACCGATCGCAACACGGGCACCGGCCAGCAGATGGAAATGGACGAGCTGACCGAGGTGGTTCGCGCCGCCCATCGCATGGGGCGCAAGGTGGCCAGCCATGCCCACCAGGAAGACGGCATCATCGCCGCCCTGGAAGCCGGCGTCGACAGCATCGAGCACGGCACCTATGCCGGGCCCAAAGCCATCAAGCTGTTCAAGTCCACGGGCGCCTACCTTGTCCCGACCCTGCTGGCGGGAGATACCGTGAAGACCATGGCGGAAACCTCGGATTTCCTCAGCCCGGCCATCAGTGAAAAAGCGATTCGCGTCGGCAATGACATGAAAGATAACTTCGGCAAGGCCTACAAAGCCGGCGTCAAAGTGGCCTACGGTACCGACAGCGGTGTATCGGCCCACGGCGACAACGCGAAGGAAGCGGTGCTGATGAAACAGGCGGGAATGGACAACATGGCCATCCTGGTGGCCGCCACCGTCAGCGCCGCCGACCTGATCGACATGAGTGACAGCCTGGGCACGCTGGAAGCCGGCAGGCACGCCGACATCGTCGCCTATGACAGCTCGCCGCTGGACGATATCGAGGCACTGCTCGACGTGGACTTCGTCATGAAGGGCGGCAAGGTCTTCAAGCAGCAATAAACTCCCGGGCCCGGGGCCAGCGCGTCACTCGGCCTCGGGTTGGTTCACATGCCCCTCACTGAAGAACTGCCAGGTCAGCCTGGCGGTATCGAACTCATGGCTGGTGGGCCCCAACAGGCGCGGCAGGCGGAACACCGGGTTGGCCATGACATGGCCACCCCCGGTCATCGTCACCAGGGCCACACTGGGCCGGCCGGGGCCGTGCCACTGCAAGGTACTCACGGTCGTGCCATCATCCGCGACCTGGTCCGGCCAGTCGCTGTGCTGGCCGTCGCGGCTGTACCCGGCAAGGGCGGCCCAGTAGGCCGCTGTGTCCACTGCCGACAGGACCTCACCTCGGCTGCTATCACCTAGCAGTTCCACCAGCCCACCCTCATAGGGGTTCACAGGATCTTCCGAACCATTGACGATCAGCGTTGGCAGTGCGGTGCCAGCGGCTGAACAATCCAGATTGTCCGCGACGGGGAGATTGGCGGCATAGGCAGCGAGCCCCGCCACGGTGTCGGGCGCTTCCAGCCCGAGGCGGTAGGCCATATGCCCGCCGTTGGAAAAACCGGCAACGTAGACCCGACCTGTATCAATGGCGTGTTGTTCGGCCAGCCGGGCGATCAGCGCCTGCAAAAAACCTACATCATCGATATTGCGCAGATTGGCTGTATAGGTGGCACTGCCACGACAGTCGTTCCAGTGCCGATCCACGCCATCGGGGTACGCTACCAGCAGGCCTTCCCGCTCAGCCAGCACATCGAAGCTGTAAAAACTCAGGGCGGCCATGTCACTGCCACTGCCACGGGACCCGTGCAACAACAACAGCAGCGGGGCGCCATCCTCCAATGCCTCCGGCACATAGACCTGGTAATTGCGCGCCAGACCACCCCATTCCAGTTGGCCTGTTATGCGCTGCCCGCCCAGTTCGGGTGGATCAATAGCATCTGATGAGAGAAACCACCAGCCAGTGGCCATGGTGGCAAACAGGACCACCACCATGGCACCCGCCAGCCACAGGAAAAAAGTGCGCATCTCCCACCCCCGCTTGTTGTAATCGTTTGCGGATCATTATGCGGGAGAGGCCGCACACCTGCCAGCCCGTGACAGGGGGAGGGGGTCAGCTGTCGCCGGTTGCCTCCGGCGCTTGCGCAGGCGCGGCGTACCACTGGTCCTTTGGCACCACTTTCGGCTCGGCCGGATCCTGTTCGTAGTTCGGCGACATGATCTGCACGCCGTATTCGTTGAACACGTCCTGGATATTGGCGTGTAGCGCACTGTAGATTTTCATCATGCCGGTCGCGTCCCGACAGAAAGCGTTGAGCTGGTACACCACGGTGAAATCACCCATGGAGGTCTGTAGTACAAAGGGCTCCGGTGACTTTTCGAGTCCTTCGGTGCGCCCCGCCGCCTCCAGCAGCATCGCCTCCACCTGGCGCCAGGGCGTGTCATAGCCGATGCCGACATCGGTGTGCAGGATGATGCCCTGCTCGCGCTGGAAGGTGCTGTAATTCACCACGGTACTGGCCAGGACCTCGGAATTGGAGATATTGATCTCCTCGTTCTTGAGCGAGCGCAGGCGTGTCGACAGGGCCCTGACATCCACCACCTCCCCCATATGCTCTCCGATCCGCACCCGGTCGCCCACCCGGAAGGCACCGCGATAGGTCAGGCTGTAGCCGGCAATCATGTTGGCGATGAACGAAGAGGAACCGATGGAGAAGACCACCCCGAGGAAAATGCTCACCCCCTTGAAGGCCTCGGAATCCGAGCCGGGGATGTAGGGATAGGCTACCACCAGGGCGAAGGCAACGATCAGGATCCGGACAATGCGGTAGGTTGGCATCGCCCAGTCGCGATCAAAGTTCTGGAGCCTGATCCAGCCGCGGTCGACGCGCCCGAAAAAGGTTTTCGTCGCGGTCAGCAGGAACCTCACGATGTAGTACAGGACGAACAGGAACACTAGGTCGGGCAGGGATTCCATGATGCCCGAACCCATCCTCTGCAGTGGGTTGAGCAGCAGACGGAAAATATCGGTGGCAAAGGGGCGGGTCCAGGGATACAACCCCAGGGAGGTGTTCAGCCAGGTGAGGGCGATCGTTGCCAGGGTCAGGGCTCGCACACCGCGCAGCGCACCGCCAAACCAGCTCCACAACTGGGCGGCATCTATCACCCGGTGGGAGGCTTTCTCGATTTTTTCGATGCGGCGTTTCACCGCCCGCTCTACGAGACCGTTCAACCAGCCGAACAACGCATGCAGTGCGTACAGGAGCACAAAGGTCAGGATCGTCATGACCAGCAAAACGCCTGTGCTGCGTAGCAAGCTCCGCGGACTGCGAGACTCGCGGTACTTGACCATGGCCAGGCCTACGCGCTGGACAACCACTTCGGAGAGTACGGCGAGGGGTACCTGCTCCACTTCGGCATCCACCGGGAACAGCCACGTAATCTGTTCGCCGTCGATGGTGATCTGATAGCGGTCATCGAGCTTGATCGCGGCCCTGACCAACGGATCGATATCAGGGTTCTCCGCGAGCTCGATGATGCGGTCCCGAATCGTGCCGGCACGCTCCCGGGCCGGATAGG
Source organism: Parahaliea maris (assembly GCF_008064665.1). Lineage (GTDB taxonomy): Bacteria > Pseudomonadota > Gammaproteobacteria > Pseudomonadales > Halieaceae > Parahaliea > Parahaliea maris. Next base: position 620,281 of record NZ_VRZA01000001.1, read on the forward strand.
AGGACACACCCCGCACCCGGAACAGGGGGGCTCCATCGAGTTTGACCTCGGCGACACGGAGGCCGTCGTTCTGCCACAGCCCCTCCAGGGTCTGGGCTGTCGCTCGCTGTTCCGCCACCTCATGGACAGCGGTGCCGCCCCCGGCCTCCTGCGCCCCGACAGGCCAGGCAACCTGCAGCAACAGCGTCAGCAGGGCTATCCGGAACAACCCGTTCCACCGCTTCTGCATGTGTTTTCCCCCTGTAGCCGAACCTGTCAACCGAGAGACCTATATAACCCGATCGGAATCAGTTTGCACCTGACAAATGCGCTTCTGCACTGACCGCCGGGGCGCGTGCGCGATTAGCGACTATGCTTTTCAGACTGCTCAGGAGCACTGCCTGCCGATCACCAAGGGTCGGTCGCCAGCGGGTTCCCGGAAGCCACCCCTTTATCTGTTGCGAGGAGACCAGCCATGAGCGTTAAACCCATCCCCGACGGCTACCACTCAGTCACTCCCTATCTCACGGTTGGCAATGCCGTCGAGGCCATCGCGTTCTATCAGCGTGCGCTGGGCGCCGAGGAGTTGTTCCGGCTGGAAATGGACGGAGGCAAAATAGGCCACGCCGAACTGAAAATCGGCGATTCCATCATCATGCTGGCCGACGAGTTCCCCGAGATGGGGAATGCCAGCCCGACCACACTCAACGGCACTTCGGTCAGCCTGATGATCTATGTCGACCATGTGGGCACCCATTTCGCCGAAGCACTTGCCGCAGGCGGAGAAGAGCTGCAGCCGCTGACCGACCAGTTCTACGGCGACCGTTCAGGCACCTTCCGCGACCCCTTCGGGCACGTCTGGACCCTCGCCACCCATGTGGAGGACGTACCAGAGGAGGAGTTGAAGCGGCGCATGGAGGAATTCGCCAAAGGGTGAGGACTCCGCGCAACGTGGGGAGATCGGGGCGGCGGGCGCCGCACCGAGCGCTGGATCAGAGCAGCTTGCGGCCCTTGTTGGCGGCGATACGCATGCGCAACGCGTTGAGCTTGATGAAGCCCTCGGCGTCAGCCTGGTTGTAGGCGCCGGCGTCTTCCTCGAAGGTGGCGATGCTCTCGTCGAACAGGCTGTCGGCGGACTGCCGGCCTTCCACGATCACGTTACCCTTGTACAGCTTGAGGCGGACCTTGCCGTTAACGTGAATCTGGCTCTCGTCGATGGCGGTCTGCAGCATCTGGCGCTCGGGCGACCACCAGTAGCCGTTGTAGATCATTTCCGCGTAGCGCGGCATCAGGGCGTCCTTGAGGTGAGCGACCTCACGGTCCAGGGTCAGGGACTCCATCGCCCGGTGGGCCTTGAGCATGATGGTGCCCCCGGGAGTCTCGTAACAGCCGCGGGACTTCATGCCCACGTAGCGGTTCTCCACCAGGTCATCGCGGCCGATGCCATTGGCGCCGCCAATCTTGTTCAGGCGCTCGAGGACGGTAGCCGGGCTCAGTTTCTCGCCGTCGATGGCCACGATATCACCGCGCTCGTACTCGAGCTCGATGAAGGTGGCTTCGTCAGGAGCCGCCTCGGGGCTCACGCTCCAGCGCCACATGTCTTCCTCGGGGCCCATCCACGGGTCTTCCAGTACGCCGCCCTCATAGGAAATGTGCAGCAGGTTGGCGTCCATGGAGTACGGGGATTTCTTCTTCTTGCTGGAGAAGTCCACGGGAATGTTGTGCTTCTCGCAGTAGGCCATCAATGACTCGCGGGAGTTCAGGTCCCACTCGCGCCAGGGCGCGATCACCTTGATGCCGGGCTTGAGGGCGTAGGCACCCAGTTCGAAACGCACCTGGTCGTTACCCTTGCCGGTGGCGCCGTGGGAGATGGCGTCGGCGCTGGTCTCGTTGGCAATCTCGATGAGGCGCTTGGCGATCAGCGGGCGGGCGATGGAGGTACCGAGGCGGTATTCGCCCTCGTACAGGGCGTTGGCGCGCATCATGGGGTACACGAAGTCGCGGACGAACTCTTCGCGCAGGTCGTCGATGTAGATTTCCTTGACGCCCAGGGCCTCGGCCTTGGCGCGCGCCGGCTCGACTTCTTCACCCTGGCCGATGTCGGCAGTGAAGGTAACGACTTCGCAGCTGTAGGTTTCCTGCAGCCAGCGCACGATCACGGAGGTATCGAGACCGCCGGAGTAGGCCAGTACGACCTTGTTGATGTCAGACATGATGGGGTTCCCGCGCAGTGTGGGTGGAAAAGGGGGCATATTCTACTTGCCGCATTGGCCTCACGCCAGTTGGGCAGCATAACAATCAAGTGTCGGCGAACACCCGGACAGGAGCTTCGTAGCCCGGCGGCTGTCCGGGGGAGGGGGTTCCGGGACTCGCCGTGAACCCGTCCGTGGGGGCTCGACAGCGGCATCCATGCCGCTGACGGTCCCTTCACCCCCTCCCCCGGCCAGCCACCTGCTCCATCAGACGGCCCCAGGTGTGGTAGCATGCGCCCTTTCAAACTGCCCCGAATCTCCCGCTGTGACTGAACTGACCCTGACCCGCCCCGACGACTGGCACGTCCACCTGCGCGACGGCGCCGCCCTCGAAGACACCTGTCGCGACATGGCGCGCTATTTCGGCCGCGCCATCGTGATGCCGAACCTGACACCGCCGGTGACCACCGTGGCGGATGCCGCGGCCTACCGGGAGCGGATCCTGGCGGCCATGAGCGGGCTGGGGCGGCAGTTTGAGCCGCTGATGACGCTCTACCTGACCGACCAGACCTCGGCGGAAGAGGTGCAGCGCGCGGCGGAGAGCGACTTTGTGCACGCCATCAAGCTGTATCCGGCGGGCGCCACCACCAATTCGGCCGCGGGCGTCGCCGACCTGGCGGGCCTGTACCCGACCCTGGAGGCGATGGAGAAGCACGACCTGCCGCTGTTGGTCCACGGCGAGGTCACCGACGGCGAGATCGACATCTTCGACCGGGAAGCGGTGTTTATCGAGCGTCACCTGGCGCCGATCGTGCAGCGCTTCCCTGGGCTGCGGGTGGTACTGGAGCACATTACCACCGCCGATGCGGCGGCGTTTGTGGGGGAGACCCCCGCCAACGTGGCGGCTACCATTACGGCCCACCACCTGCTGCTGAATCGCAATGACATGCTGGTGGGCGGGATTCGCCCCCACTACTACTGCCTGCCCATTCTCAAGCGCAATAGCCACCAGCAGGCCCTGCTGCGGGCCGCCACCTCCGGCAGTGCGAAGTTTTTCCTGGGCACGGATTCTGCCCCCCACGCCACCAGTGCCAAGGAAAGCCCCTGCGGCTGCGCCGGTGTGTACACGGCCCATGCCGCTATCGAGCTCTACGCCGAAGCCTTTGAGGCCGAGGGCGCCCTCGACAAGCTGGAGGGCTTTGCCAGCCACTTCGGCCCCGACTTTTACGGCCTGCCGCGCAACACCGATGCCATCACCCTGGTGAAGCACGCCTGGGAAGTCCCCTCCTCCATGCCGCTTGGCGGCCAGCCCCTGACCCCCATGCGGGCGTCCGACACGGTGGGTTGGCAGGTGAGCGAGGGCTGATCTTGCTGGAGACCGGCGAACACCGCATCAACGAGCGTTTCCGGGGTTTTCTCCCGGTGGTCGTGGACCTGGAAACCGGTGGGTTCAACGCGGGCACCGATGCGATACTGGAGATTGCGGCGAGTATCGTACGCATGGACGACGAGGGACTGCTCTCGGTCCACCGCACGGTGAGCTACAACGTAAAGCCCTTTGAGGGGGCCAATATCGAGCAGGCCGCCCTGGATTTCACCGGGATCGACCCCTGGCACCCCTTCCGGGAAGCGGTGTCCGAGGATGAAGCCCTGACGGAAATCTTTCGGGTCGTGCGCAAGGAAATTCGCGACCAGGGCTGTAACCGGGCCATTCTGGTGGGGCACAACGCCCACTTCGACGCGGGCTTCGTCAACGCGGCGGTAGAGCGCTGCAGCATCAAGCGCAACCCCTTCCACCCGTTTTCCCACTTCGACACCGCCACGCTCGCGGGGCTGGCCTACGGCCAGACCGTGCTCGCACGGGCCTGCTCGGAAGCGGGTATCGCCTTCGACAACAACGAGGCCCACTCGGCGGCCTATGACGCCGAGCGCACCGCCGAGCTGTTCTGCGAAATCGTCAATCGCTGGAAGGAAAGCGGCGGCTGGATGCCGAAGTTCGATTAATCCTCGCCACTGATGCGGTTGAGCACCTCGTTAAGGGCCTCCCCGACACGGTGCAAGTCATCCAGTCCCAGCAGGGAGTACTTCAGGGACTCCTCCAGCGGCAGTAGCTGGATCAGGGCGTAGGCCACCTGCCAGGCGTTGTCGTAGTCGATGTCGAGCCCCATGCGCTCAACGTGGGGGTGTACTTCGAGGCTCTGCAGCACATCCACCAGTGACTCCCAGTCCGCCGGAACCGGTTGCGGCAACGGTGACGACTCCAGCTGCACCTCTCCCATGACCAGCTGTGACGCAGCGGTGTGGCTGCGCAACAGCGAAAACCGCCGCTCGCCCTCGATGGTGATCCCCAGCAGGCCGTCCTTGAGCTGGTCCCAGTCGACGATGCGGGCATAGGTTCCCCAGTCCCCCAGTTCCGGTTTGGCCTGGCCGCGCTGGGCCACTTCCTCGCCGCGCCGGATCCAGGCGACCCCGAAACCGGTACCGGCACGCATGCAGTCGCGCACCAGGTCCAGGTAGCGACGTTCAAAAATCCGCAGGGGCATGCGCCCGTAGGGCAGCAGCACACCGGTCAGGGGGAACAGGGGAATTTCAGTCGTATCAGCCATAAGGTTCAATCGGGTAGGCTCAGGATTTCCAGCTCGGCGAGAATCGCCAGGGCCTGTTCACGATTCTCGCCACAGAAGCTCTCTTCGGCAACGAAAGCGGAGCACGCGGCCGGGCGCCGCGGGTCACCGAACAAACCGCACCGCAATTGATCGTCCAGGTGCACGCAGCGGACACCGGCCGGCTTGCCTTCGGGCATGCCATGGTAGGGCTGGCTGATCGACGGGGCGATACAGCAGGCACCGCACCCGGGCCGGCAGTCCATATCACTGGCCCTCCGGCCCCAGCGGTTTCCACAGCACCATCAGCAGGGGCAACAGCAACAGCGCCCCCAGCACAGCCGCCACCATGGCCAGCACTGTCAGCAGGCCGAAGTAGATGCTGGGGTTGAAGTTGGACAGGGTGAGCATGGCAAAGCCGATTACCACCGTCACGGTGGTGTAGTACATGGCCCTGCCAATACTGTAGTGGCAGCGGTACATGGTCGCCAGGTAGTTGCGATCCACTTCGAACTCCCGCAGGAAACGGTGTACGTAGTGAATGCAGTCGTCGACGCCGATACCCACCACGATGGCGGCGATGGTGATGGTCATGATATCCAGCGGAATCCCCAGCAAGCCCATGGTACCGAGCACCATCCCCGCTGCCAGGATGTTGGGCGCAAGGGTAATCAGGGCCAGGCTGAAGGAGCGGAACAACAGCACGAACATGAACAGAATCGCCAGGAACACGGCGCCCAGGGTAAGAATCTGGGACCGGAACAGGCTCTGCAGCACATTGTTGTAGAGCACCAGCATCCCGGTGAACTGGACGTCGTCGGGCTCCACCCCCAGCGTCTCTACCAGGTCGGCGTGGAGGCGCTTGAGGAAGGCATCCCGGCGCAGCTCCTTGCTGGTTTCCTTCACCCGCACGGTGATCCGGGCCTGCTCGTTGTCGGCGGAGAAGTAGGGGTCGACCATCATCCCGGCGATCTCGGGAGGCAGGCTCTTCTGCACCAGCGCCAGCTCCACGCTGCCGATATCATCGCCCAGCAGATTGCGCACCACCTGGAACACCGTGGACAGGGAAAGCACCTTGCCGGTTTCCGGCTGGCCATCCACCAGCTCGTGCACGGCATCGATACGCTCCATCCCGTCGAGACTGAACCAGTAGCTGGGCTTGAAGTGCTCCCCCGGGCCGGCAAAGTCAAAGCTTTCCTCACCGAAGCCGTCGTCGGCCCACTCGTCTGCGCCCTCGCCTTCTCCGTCATCGAAAGCGTCGCTGCCGTTGTCGCTTGCGAAGGCATCGCCAGCGAATTCATCGGCAAAATCCTCACTCTCCTCGAGGAAGGGATCGTCCTCGGCCGGCGGCGGCACCGCGCCGGTGGCGACCGTTTCCAGCCCCGGCAGCGGCTCGCTCTCGTCCGGTGCGCTGAGCAGGATGTCCAGCGGGATCGTGCCACCGAGGCGGGAATCCAGCAGCTCCATGCCTCGGTAAATTTCTGTGGTGTCCTTGAAGTAGTCGATGAAGCGGTTCTCGACCTTGAGCTGGGACAGGCCCACCAGCACCAGCACACACAGCACTACGGTCACCGCGATGATGCTGCGATGAAAATGGTCGGTGGCCCGGGCGAAGTAGACCGTCAGCGGCTGACCTTCGGCAGCGTAGCGGTGCGGACGTCCCTTGGGCCAGACCAGGATCAGGCAGGGCACCAGGATAAACGCCAGAATCAGCGAGACCACGATGCCTGTCGTCATCATCCAGCCGAAATCGATCACCGGCTGAATGCTGGACACCACAAGGGAAACAAAGGCGACAATGGTCGTGATGCCCGTGTAGGTACAGGGCACCGCCATCAGGCGTATGGTTTCGCTGACCCGGTGACGGATGTCACCCTCGGTGCCCTGGGCCAGGTCCGCCGCATGCAACTCCCGGTAGCGCACGATCAGGTGGATGGAAATCGCCAAGCTGATGATCAGTAGCACCGCCACGAAGTTGGAGGAAATGACCGTCATCCGCCAGTCGAAGAAGCCGAGGATTCCCAGCATCACCAGCACCGAGGCCGTGCAGGTCACCAGGGGAATGACCACCCAGCGGACCCGCCGGAAGATCACCGCCAGCACCAGCAGCATGACCCCCAGGATCGCGCTGCCAAACAGCACCAGGTCGCTGCGGACGAAGCCCACCATGTCGGCGGCGATCATCGGCACCCCGCCCACAAACAGTTTGGCGTGATCGCGATAGTCATCGGCGATATCGCGCACCGACTGGACCAGCTCGCTCTGGGCTTCCAGCATCGCGCCGGTATGCGCCTTGAAATCGACCTCCACTCGCGCCAGCTCCGCGGCCTCCGCGGCGCTGAGGTCCCGCACATTGCGGGCCTGGCGCAGCGCTTCGCGCTGACCCAGCAGGTCGAAGTAACGCTCATCCCGCTGCAGGTTGATCTGTACCGCCGTCAGCTGACCGTCACGGCTGACCAGCAGCTGGGAGTAGATCGGACTGGTGGTGAATTCCTTCAGTGCCAGCTCGCGATCGATGTCGGGATCGCGCAGGCTGGGCAATGGGTCGCCGGACGTGATATCCGAAAGGCTGACCGGCGGACTCTCCAGCAAGGGCACGTCGAGCACCGTCGTTACCGAGGACACACCGGGCAGCGTCCGCAGCTGGTCGGCCATTCGCGACAGCGGCTCGAGGGAGGCGTCACTCAACAGCGGCGAATCCGGCTGCCAGGTAATCAGCAGAAAATCCTCGGAACTGTACTCGCTGCTGATCTCGCGATAGAAATCCAGGGCCGGGTCTCCCTGCAGCATCAGCGAATCGGCAGAAGCATCGAGCTTGAGCTTGCCCAGTTGCGCGGCCGAGGCCACCAGCAGCACCGCCACCAGGGCCAGCCACAGCCAGGGGTACTGCAAGACGCAGCGATCAAAGAGTTTCATCAGTCGGCTCATTCCGCCTGCTCACCTTCCAGTTGCTGTAACAGGCGCTGGTGGATGCCACCAAAGCTGCCATTGCTCATGATGACAATACGGTCTCCGGGGCGAGCCTGTGCCGCCACCGCATCCACCAGGGAGTCGACCTCCTCGAACAGGTGGGCTGGCACGGGGCTGGCCTGCACGACGCCCTCCAGCGACCAGTCCATGCCCGCGGGCTGAAACCAGTAGACCTCGTCCGCACTCGCGGTGGACGCCGCCAGGGCATCCCGGTGAGCGCCCATGCGCATGGTGTTGGAGCGCGGTTCCACCAGGGCAATCACCCGGCTATCGCCGGCCCGCTTTTCGCCGACATGAGCCCGCAGCCCCTCGAGCGTTGTCGCAATCGCCGTCGGGTGGTGGGCGAAGTCATCGTAGACATAAACGCCCCCCGGGCGGCCGAGCAGCTCCAGGCGCCGTTTGACCCCGCGGAACTCCGCCAGTGCCGCGGCGGCGACCTCCGGCGGCACCCCCACGTGGCGCGCTGCGGCCACCGCCGCAAGGGCATTCTCGATGTTGTGCCGGCCGAGATAGCCCCAGTCGATGGTGACCGGCTCGGTGTCGGGCCCGCGAACCAGAAAGCTGGAACCGTCACTCTGCAATGGCTCTGCCCGCCAGTCCCCTGCATCGCCCACCCCAAAGCGGGTCACCGGCGTCCAGCAGCCCTGGGCCAGGACATCATCCACCGCCGCTGACTGGGCCGGACAAACCACCTGTCCCTCCCCCGGCACCGTGCGCACCAGGTGGTGGAACTGACGCTGGATCGCGGCCAGGTCGGGGAAAATATCGGCGTGGTCGAACTCCAGGTTGTTGATCACCAGGGTCCGCGGCCGGTAGTGCACAAACTTGGAGCGCTTGTCGAAGAAGGCGGTGTCGTACTCGTCGGCTTCCACCACAAAGAAGTCGCTATCGCCGATGCGGGCCGACTGGCCGAAATTGGCCGGCACACCCCCGATCAGGAAGCCCGGTGACATACCGGCGTATTCCAGTATCCACGCCAGCAGGCTGCTGGTCGTGGTCTTGCCGTGGGTACCCGATACCGCCAGCACCCACTTGCCATGCAACAGTTGCTCCGCCAGCCACTGCGGCCCGGAAACATAATTCAGGCCGCGATTGAGCAGGTACTCCACCGCCGGGTTGCCCCGGGTCATGGCATTGCCCACCACCACGCAATCCGGCGCCGGCTGCAGGTGCTCGGGCAGATAGCCCTGCATCAATTCGATGCCGGCGGCCTCCAGCTGGGTACTCATCGGGGGATAGACGTTGGCATCGGAGCCGGTGACCTTGTAACCGAGTTCCCGGGCCAGCAGGGCGATGCCGCCCATAAATGTGCCGCAGATGCCGAGGATATGTATATGTGCTTTCAACAGGCACTCCTTGTTCGAACGGCGAGTGTAGCACGCAGCATCGAACCCGCCGCAGCGCTTCACCCCTACGGGGCACAGCGAGCGGTAATACTGCCCAATACGGTGCAATTACCCCCCCGTTTCGCGTATCATTCGCGCTTTTCAAAGGTAGTCCGGGAGCGCCCAGGGGCGCGCCAAACTCTCGGTTCAACCACCTCCAGAAACCGACCACGGACCCCACCCATGGCCAGGAAAAACGCTTTTTACGCCCAGTCCGGCGGTGTCACCGCCGTGATCAACGCCTCCGCCTGCGGCGTCATTGAAACCGCCCGCGAACACCGCAAGCAGATCGGCAAGGTCTATGCCGGCCGCAATGGCATCATCGGCGCCCTGCGCGAAGAACTGATCGACACCAGCAAGGAGAGCAAGTCGGCCATCCACGGACTGCTTACGACGCCTGCGGGCGCATTTGGTTCCTGCCGGCACAAACTGAAGAGCCTCACCGAGAACCGCGCCGAGTACGAGCGCCTGATCGAAGTGTTCAAGGCCCACAACATCGGCTACTTCTTTTACAACGGCGGCGGTGACTCCGCCGACACCTGCCTCAAGGTGTCCCAGCTCAGTGAGTCCATGGGCTACCCGATCCAGGCCATCCACGTACCGAAAACCATCGACAACGACCTGCCCCTGACCGACAACTGCCCCGGTTTCGGTTCGGTGGCCAAGTACATCGCCATCTCCACTCGCGAAGCGGCACTGGATGTGGCGTCCATGTGCGAAACCTCCACCAAGGTGTTCATCCTCGAAGTGATGGGCCGGCACGCCGGCTGGATTGCCGCCGCGGCGGGTCTCGCCGCGGAGCAGGACGGCGATGCGCCGCACATCATCCTGTTTCCGGAAATTGCCTTTAACCGCGATAAGTTCCTGGCCCGGGTCAAGCGCACGGTCAAAAAACACGGCTATTGCGTGATCGTGGCCAGCGAGGGCGCCCAGTACAAGGACGGCACCTTCCTCGCCGACTCCGGCGTGGTGGACGCCTTTGGCCACAAGCAGCTCGGCGGCCTGGCGCCGTCGCTGGCGCAGATGATCAAGTCAGAACTCGGCTACAAGTACCACTGGGCCGTGGCCGACTACCTGCAGCGCTCCGCCCGCCACATTGCATCCCAGACCGACCTGGACCAGGCCTACGCGCTGGGCAAGGCGGCGGTGGAATTCGCGGTGGCCGGCAAGAATGCGGTGATGCCCGCCATTGTGCGCGGCAAGGGCAAGCGCTACAGCTGGTCGATCGGCGAGGCCCCCCTGGCAGAGGTGGCAAACCGCGAGAAGATGATGCCCCGCAGCTTTATCACCCGTGACGGCTTCGGCATCACCGAAGCAGCCCGCACGTACCTGGCGCCGCTGATCTCGGGCGAAGCCTACCCCGGGTACCGCAACGGGCTGCCGGTCTACACCCGCCTGAAGCTGGTCCCGGTGGAGAAAAAGCTGCGCAGTACATTCAAGGTCTGAGCCCTGCTATAATCCGCGCCCCCATTTTGATCCTTTTGTCCATAGTGAACTGTAGGTAAAGCCATGAGCCTGAATCTGGTACCCCCCGGGAAGAACATCCCCGACGAAATCAACGTCATCATCGAAGTACCCGCCCACTCTGACCCGGTCAAGTACGAAGTGGACCACGACAGTGGCGCCATCATGGTCGACCGCTTCATGTCCGCGGCAATGTTCTACCCCTGCAACTACGGCTACATCCCCAACACCCTGGCGGATGACGGCGACCCCCTGGACGTACTGGTCCACACGCCTCATACCGTTGTCAGCGGCTGTGTGATCCCCTGCCGTCCGGTGGGCATCCTGCAGATGAGCGACGAAGCCGGTGAAGACGCCAAGCTGATTGCCGTACCGACCAAGAAGCTGAGCCCGCTGTACAACGACGTGCAGGAAGCCACTGACCTGCCGCCGCTGCTGATTCAGCAGATCACCCACTTCTTCGAGCACTACAAGGACCTCGAAGACGGCAAGTGGGTGAAGGTAGAGGGTTGGGGCACTGCCGCCGACGCCCGCGCCGCCATCGAAGCTGCGGTTGCCGCTTACGCCAAGGCCGAAGACCACTGAGCCTTTGCCGGGGCCGGCTTCCGCCGGCCCCTCACGCCTTCCCGGGCACCCCGAACAGACTTTCGCTACACCTTTTCACGACCCCTTCCACGCATTCCAGGGCTTCCGGGCACACCCGCTCAGGTCACTGCGGGACACCATCCCTCGCCCACGGCGACATAACGCGCCAGCACGCTGTCCAGCTCCGCCTCGACTTCACTGCGTAACAGCAAGCCCCCCGGCAGATGCCGGTCCCAGCAGGCCCGCAATGCTTCAGGCCCCACCCGTTCGCCGCAGCCCAGCGACAGGGGCGCGTAACTGAGATGCCAGCGCTCCGGCGCAACGCCACCGCGGTCGCGGGCGTAGGGCCGGAAAAAACCCTGGGACTCCCCCGCGGCCATGCGCTGGTCCAGCCAGGTGTGCAGGGCGTCGAAAGGACCTCCCGGCGCGACCTCTTCCGGGGTCAGCTGCACCGCGTAGCCGGCAGGCACGGCCGCCGCGTCAAACACGTCGAGGTCGGTGCCCCAGTGATGTCGGGAGGTACCCGGCAGGGCCGAGAACCGCAGGATCGCGTGCAACTGCTCACGCGGTGACAGCGAGGCCATGGCCACGGGCTGCCCGCAATCATCGTGAACCGCTCGCTTGCCTGCGGCCTTGGCGTTCCAGATACCGCTCTGGCGGCTGAAGGAGCGATGGCTACTGGCGATCTGCAGCTGAAATCCGGCGGCGCGGGCAGCCGCCACCAGGGCCTGCCAGGCCCGGGCTGCCTCCGGGTGCAGGCGATGGCCTCCGGGCAGGTCGGTCAGGTGGCGCTCATCGACACCGGTGAGCTGATCGATACTCAACATGGGAGACAATTTGCGAATGGCTGATGAACCGGCACAATAGCGCAGCGGGCAAGCCGCAACAATCAACAGCCAGTGCAGCACCAACACCCCGAGGCGATACCATGAGCCGGATCGGCCACATCGACGATTTTGAAGACAATGCCAGTGCCAGCATCCAGGTGGACTTCCACCAGTTGCTGGTGGTGAAAAAAGCCGGCGAGCTGTTCCTGTACCAGAATCACTGCCCTCACGCCGGCACGGAGCTGGATCCCATGGGGGGCTCGGTGGCCACTGCCAACGGCATGATTCTGGTGTGCCAGCACCACGGTGCGGAATTCCTCAGCCACACCGGCGAATGCGTGGCCGGCCCCTGCCTGGGGGAGCGTCTGCAAGCCATCCCCTTCACCCTGAGCAACGGCGATATTTACCTGGACTGACGACCCGGGTTCAGTGCGAGTCCAGGCTGAAGGGCAGCGGCCGCGCCAGGCTCAGGCCACGGGTGGTCACGTCGGTGGCGTAGGCCAGCACTTCCAGGCCGGCGTCCATGGCCCCGGCCAGCGCCTCGCGGTAGCGGGGGTCGATGTCCCCGGCGGTGCACACCTTCTGTACGCCGCTGTGAAACACACAGAACAACAGGACAGCGCGGGTCTGGCTGTCCATCACCGCCTGTAACTCGCGAATGTGCTTGCGGCCCCGCTCGCTGACCGCATCGGGAAAAGCACCCCAGCCCTCCTGGCGACACAGGGTGACACACTTGACCTCCACGAAGACCCGCCCCGACTCGCCTTCCAGCAACAGGTCGGCACGGCTTTTTTCACCATACTTCACCTCGCTGCGAATCGCCGGGTAGTCACCGAAGCCGCGCACCCGGCCCTGCTCGAAACCCTCCCGTACCACCTTGTTGGCCAATGCGGAGTGAATGCAGGCCATGCCAGCCGGGGTATCCACCAGCTCCCAGGTGTGCCGGTATTTGCGGGTCTTCGAGTCGCTGACCGACAACCACACCGGCGCGCCTTCCGGCATGCAGCCGGTCATGGCGCCGGTATTCGGGCAGTGGGCGGTGATGACCTCGCCGCCGGGCAATTCGACATCCGCCAGGAAGCGCTTGTAACGCCGAAGCAGCCGGCCCTGTACCAGTTTGCCGAACTCCATCAACTGAGCACCTTCGCCAGGCGCTCCACCGCCACTTCCAGTCGCTCGAGGCCGGTGGTGTAGGAGAAACGCAGGTGCTCACTGGCGCGGTAATGGCCGAAGTCCAGCCCCGGGGTAAGCGCCAGGCCATGGTCCTCCAGCAGCTGGCGGCAGAAGGCCTGGCTGTCATCGGTGAAGCGGGAGGCGTTGGCGTAGATATAAAATGCCCCCTGGGGGGTACAGGGCACCTCGAAACCGATGTCCTGCAAGGCGGGCAGCAGGAAATCCCGGCGCTGGCGGAACAACTCCCGGCGCTCGTCGAGGATGGCGCGGGTGGCGGGCTCAAAACAGGCCAGGGCGGCGTACTGCCCCATGGTCGACATCGAGATAAACAGGTTCTGGGACAGCTTCTCCAGCTCCGGCACCGCCGCTTCCGGCGCCACCAGCCAGCCCAGGCGCCAGCCGGTCATGCCGAAATACTTGGAAAAGCTGTTGATGACGAAGGCGTCGGGGTCCACCTCCAGCACCGAGGGGGTCGCCACGTCGTAGCCCAGGCCGTGGTAGAGCTCATCCACCAGCAGGTAGCCATTGCGCTCACGGGTCGCCGCCGACAGGGCCGCCAGCTCCTCCCGGGACAGCACGCTGCCGGTCGGGTTGGCCGGTGAAGCCAGCAAGGCGCCGGCAGTGTGGGGCTGCCAGTACTGCGCCAGCAATTCCGGCGTGAGCTGGTAGCGGGTTTCGGGGCCGGTCGGCACCAATTGGCCCCGGGCCTCTACCAGCCGCAGAAAGTGGCGGTTGCAGGGATAGCCCGGGTCACTCATCAGCAGCGATTCGCCCGGATTGAGCAGCAGGGACGACAACAGCAGTAGGGCCCCCGAGGCACCCGGGGTCACCACGATGCGCGAGGGCGGGATATCGAGGCCGTATTCGTCCTGGTAGTAGCGGGACAGGGCTTCCCGCAGGGCCGGCAGGCCGGCGGGCTGGGAATAATAGGTTGCCCCGGCAGCGAGGGCGGCGCGGCCGGCCTCGACGATGGGCGGTGCGGTGGCAAAATCGGGCTCGCCGGCGGCCATATGGACGATATCGCGGCCGGCGGCGGCCAGCTCCGTGGCCCGGGTGAGGATTTCCACCACGCGAAAAGGCTCGATATCACGCACGCGGGCGGCACTGCCGCGACGCTCGAAGACACTGGGCATCCGGGCTTCCAAAATGGTCTGGGCGAGCCATTCTAACAGCGCCCCGAGGCCCGCTGGCAAGGCGCACAGTGGCCTGAACATTTTTGTGGCACAGGCCACTGATATCTGGTAGTTTCTCCGCGCTTGAGAGCGGCGGCCTGAAGGCTGCCGGGGTCGCTGGCTTCCAGCGCCTGAACCACCGTGCAGTATGGGATATTGACCATGCCAAAAGCAGCGCAAAAAACGACCGCCAAGAAAGCGGATTCTTCCGAGTTCAAGAGCTTTGTACCCTACAAGCCCAAGAAGGGCGAAGAGTACATGAATGAGGAGCAGCGGGCTCACTTCCGCTCCATCCTCCTCAACTGGAAGTCCAACCTGATGCAGGAAGTGGACCGCACCGTTACTCACATGAAAGACGAAGCGGCCAACTTCCCCGACCCGGCGGACCGCGCCACCCAGGAAGAAGAGTTCAGCCTGGAGCTGCGCACCCGCGACCGCGAGCGCAAGCTGATCAAGAAAATCGACAGCACCATCGAGCGCGTCGACCAGGACGACTACGGTTTCTGTGACGCCTGCGGCGTGGAAATCGGCATCAAACGCCTGGAAGCCCGCCCTACCGCCACCCTTTGCATCGACTGCAAAACCCTCGACGAAATCAAGGAGAAGCAGGAGCTGGGCTAAGCCCCACCCTGCGGCCGCCCCCACGGGGCGGCCTCTCCGATGTCCGCCCCAGCACCCAGCTACCGGGGTCGTTTCGCCCCCTCCCCCACCGGACCGCTACACCAGGGCTCCCTGATTGCCGCCCTGGCGAGCTACCTCGACGCACGCAGCGCAGGGGGTACCTGGCTGGTGCGCATGGAAGACCTGGATCCCCCCCGGGAGCAGGCCGGGGCCGCCGACGCCATTCTGCACAGCCTGGAAGCACACGGCCTGCAGTGGGACGAGTCCGTGCTCTGGCAACACACCCGCAGCGACGCCTATCGGGCGGCGCTGGAGCAACTGCGCACCGCGGGTTACCTGTTCAGCTGCAACTGCAGCCGGGCGCAAACCGACCCCGCCGGCAACTGTGCCGGCAGCTGCCGCCAGCAAACCCCGACCGCCCCCGTGGCGCTGCGCGTCCCGGTAGATAAGGACTATGTCGCCCACTGGCAGGACCAGTGGCAGGGCACCCAGCACTGGCCAATTGGCCACGAATTGCGGGATTTCGTGGTACGGCGCAAAGACGGGCTGTTTGCCTACCAGCTCGCAGTGGTGGTGGACGACCACTACCAGGCTATCAGCCACATTATTCGCGGTTCCGACCTGCTGGATTCCACGCCACGGCAGCTCTGGCTGCAATCCCTGCTGGGCTGTCCCCACCCCCGCTATGGTCACCTGCCGGTCCTGACCAACCGCGAGGGGCAGAAACTGAGCAAGCAGACCCATGCCCCAGCCCTGGACGACACCAGGGCCGGTGACAACCTCAGGCGCGCCCTGGACTACCTGGGGCAGGCGGCGCCACCGGAGGAATTGCGCGCTCCCGACGAGCTGCTCCCCTTTGCCATCGAGCACTGGCAGCCGGAACAGATGCCGGGTGGACTGAGCCTGCCTCCTCACCGGAGCCGGACGCACCTCAGCCGGCCACCCTGACACCGGCTTTACCGTCCAGCCGGGCTTCAGTAGTATCAGCGCACGCCGTCGAGGATCCCGCCACCATGTATATCAACCGGGCATTGCTACTGTTGCTGGGCCTGGCCCTGATCTTCCTGCCCGCCATCGAGAACTGGCTGTGGCAAAGCCCCACCGAATGGTACCGCCCCTACCTGCTGTGGCTGGCAGCCATTGCGGCGGGCTGGTGGAACCAGCGCTCAAGGTATCCGGATGAGCTTTAGCCTGACCCAGATCGTCCTGGCGATCGTCGCCTACCTGAGCATCCTGTTTCTTGTCGCCCACCTCGCCGACCGCGACCTGTTGCCGCGCTGGCTGACCCACCACCCGGCCACTTACGTGCTGTCGCTGGGGGTCTTTGCCGGCGCCATGGCCAGCAATGCCATCTTCGAACTGGCCTGGCGCTACGGCTACGGTTACCTGCTCTATTACCTGGGCGGCGTGCTGATGTTCCTCATCGCCACCCTCCTGCTGCTGCCATTGCTGCGATTGTGCCGGGTCTACCAGCTGTCCTCGCTGGCCGACGTCCTCACCTTCCGCTACCGCAGCCAGTGGGTCGGCGCAGGCGTCAGCCTGGCCATGAGCCTGACCCTGCTGCCGCTACTGGCACTGCAGATCCAGGCGGTGGCGGATTCCATTCACATCCTCGCTGGCGCTACCGACAGCCTGCTGCCCGCCGCCGAGCGCGAGGACGGCCTGGCCCTGCTGTTCTGCGTGATCATGGTGGTATTCGCCATTCTCTTCGGCACCCGCAATATCGCCTCCCAACGCCGCAACACCGGCCTGGTGACCGCCATCGCCTTCGAGTCGCTGGTCAAGCTGATGGCGCTGCTGGGCCTGATGTTTGCCGCCGTCTACCAGGTGTTTGGCGGCTTCGAAGCCATGTCCGACTGGCTCGCCCAGTCGGCCGAGGCGCGCGACATGATGGGGCACCCCCTGCAGGGGGGTGCCACCCGACTGCTACTGGTGGTGTTTTTCGCCGGCGCGGTGTGCATGCCGCACATTTTTCACATGGCTTTTGCCGAGAACAAGGAAAGCCTCGACCTGCGGGCGGCCAGCTGGGGCCTGCCCCTGTACCTGCTGCTGATCAGCCTGCCGGTACTGCCGATTACCTGGGCGGGGATGAGCCTGGTGCACGACCTGCCACGGGAATACACCGGGCTGGCATTGGGATTGGGCCTCAAATCAGAGGGTGTGGCAGCCACCGCTTTCGTAGCCGGATTATCGGCTGCCAGCGCGACCATCATCGTGACCACCCTGGCCCTGGCCAACATGATCCTCAACCACCTTATTCTGCCCCGCAATGTGATCCAGATCGGCCGCGAGCAAAGCCTCTACTCCCACCTCAAACTGCTGCGCCGCAGCCTGATCGCATTGCTCATCCTGGCGGGCTACGGCTGCTTCCTGGCGGTGAACGGTCGCCAGAGCCTGGCGGAGCTCGGCCTGGTAGCCTTCACCGGAACCCTGCAGTTTCTGCCGGGGATCATCGCCACGCCCTACTGGCATGGCGGCAATCGCAAGGGACTTCTCACCGGCCTTGCCGGCGGCCTGGGCCTGTGGGCCACCACCCTGTTGCTGCCGATCCTGGGCACACCCCAACCGGGCTGGCTGCCGGCCCTGGCGATCGACTGGTTCAGCGACCCCAGTGAAGCCTGGGCCGTGGTCTGCGTGCTCTCGCTGGGGCTGAACGTGGCACTGTTTTTTGCGGTGTCGATGGCCACCAGCGTAAGCGACGAAGAGCGGGTGGCAGCCGAGATCTGCTCCATGGATGATCTCAACCGCCCCATGCGACGCAGCCTGGGCCTGACCAGCGCGGGGCAGTTCATCGACGCCCTGGCGCCGGCCCTGGGAGATCGCACGGCCCGGGCCGAGGTACGCCGGGCGCTGCTGGAACTGCAGTTCGAGGAGACCGAATCGCGCCCCTACGCCCTGCGCCGTCTGCGCGGGCGCATCGAGGCCAATCTGTCGGGGCTGCTCGGGCCGACCGTGGCCCACAATATCCTCAACCGCTGCGTACCCTTCCAGCCCGACATGAACGGCGGCACCGACGATCTGTACCTGATCGAGCGCCAGCTGGACAAGGCCGAGGGCCAGTTCACCGGCCTGGCGGCGGAGCTCGACCACCTGCGCCGCCACTACCGCCAGACCCTGGACAACCTGCCAATCGGGGTATTCTCCACCGCCCCGGACGGGGAAATCCTGTTGTGGAATCGCAGCATGGAGGAAATTACCGGGATCCCGGCTCGCCGCACCCTGGGTTCGCTCCAGACCTTCATGCCCCAACCCTGGCGGCGCATCTTCAGCGACTTCCTGACCGACGACAATGAGGCCCTGCTCAAACAGGAGGTGGTGCTCGCAGACGGCAGCAGCCGCTGGATTTCCCTGCACAAGGCTTCGGCCGAGGGGCGCGGCAACAGCGGTGACAAAGTGGTGCTGGTGGAGGATATCTCGGACCTGGAACGCCTCGAAACCGAACTGCTGCACAGTGAACGACTGGCATCGATCGGCCGCCTGGCAGCGGGGGTGGCCCACGAAATCGGCAACCCGATTACCGGGATCGCCTGCCTGGCGCAAAACCTCGACTACGACCTTGAGCCCGAGGATGTGCGCGCCACTGCCCGCGACATTCTCAAGCAAACCGACCGGGTCAGCCGCATCGTGGAGTCGCTGGTCAACTTTTCCCACACCGGCTCCGGTACCGGCGACACCCAGCTGGTGGCCTGCAACCTGGCCGACTGCGTGGACGAAGCGGTCCACCTGCTGGAGCTCGATCACCAGGCCAAGCCGGTGAACTTTATCAACGAGTGCAACCGCGAAACCGTGGTACTGGCCGATACCCAGAAACTGCTGCAGGTGTTTATCAATCTGCTGGGCAATGCCCGGGACGCCTGTGGCGACGACGGCTACATCCGCGTCCGCGAACGCATCCTGGAGGGTTTTGCCTTCATCGAGGTGGAGGACAATGGCGCCGGGGTGCCGGTGGACATCCAGAGCCAGGTGTTCGAGCCCTTCTACACCACCAAGGACCCCGGCGAGGGAACTGGCCTGGGCCTCGCCCTGGTGTACAGCATCATGGAAGACATGAACGGCAGCATCCACTTGCAGAGCCCGGTATTCGAGGGACCGCAGCCGGGCACCTGCATGACGCTGCAGCTGCCGCTGGGCCGCTACGACAGTGAATTCCGCCTCGAAATGTAACGGCAAGTGACACCGCCCGCTGCCCCCGACTGGAAAATTGCCGGGGGGCAGGGTATGTTGTGTCACCCAAGTTCCCACGGTAACGCTTGATGCAAAAGATTCTCGTCGTCGAAGATGAATCCGTGATCCGTACCGCGCTACGGCGCCTGCTGGAACGCAATGAATACAATGTGTCCGAGGCCGCCTCTGTACAGGAAGCGGAAACCCAGCACACCCTCACTGACTTCGACCTGATCATCAGTGACCTGCGCCTGCCCGGCGCCCCGGGCACCGACCTGATCAAGAAGGCCGGCGACGTACCCGTGCTGATCATGACCAGTTACGCCAGCCTGCGTTCGGCCGTGGATTCCATGCGCATGGGAGCGGTGGACTACATCGCCAAACCCTTCGATCACAGCGACATGCTCAGTGCGGTCGAGCGCATCATCGCCGACCACCCCACGGCCCGCGCGGAGTCGTCCCGGAGCCCGCAAAGCGCCGAGGACAGCCATCCGCAGGCCACCGGCTTTATCGGCAATTGCCAGGCGATGCAGACCCTGTTCAGCAACATTCGCAAAATGGCCCCCACGGATTCCACCGTGCTGGTACTCGGAGAGACCGGTACCGGTAAAGAGCTGGTGGCGCGCAGCGTACACCAGGCCAGCAAGCGGGCGGGCAACACCCTGATCTCGGTCAACTGCGCCGCGATTCCCGACACCCTGATCGAGTCGGAACTGTTCGGCTACGAGAAAGGCGCATTCACCGGCGCCAATGCCAGCCGCATGGGCCTGATCGAAGCGGCTGATGGCGGCACCCTGTTCCTCGACGAAATCGGCGAATTGCCGATGGAGGCCCAGGCCCGCCTGCTGCGCTTCATCCAGGAGGGAGAAATCCGTCGCATCGGTTCGGTCACCTCCCGCAAGGTCAATGTCCGCCTGATCTGCGCAACCCACCGCAACCTGCAGGCCCTCGCCGCCGAGGGTGAGTTTCGCCAGGATCTTTACTACCGTATCAACGTATTGCGCCTGTCGCTGCCGCCATTGCGCGAGCGCGGCAAGGACATCCTGCATCTCGCCGAACACCTGATGCAGGTGCAGCTGGAGCGCCTGGGCAAAGGTCCCATGGAGTTGTCGCCGAAGGCGATCCAGGCCATCACGACCTACCAGTGGCCCGGCAATGTGCGGGAACTGGAACACGCCATCGAACGCGCCGTCATCCTCTCGGAAGGCGATGAAATCGACAACGAGACACTGGGCATCGACCTCGAACTGGTCAATATCAACCGCATCCGCGGCCAGCAGGGTGGCGGCGTGAGCACCACGCCAGCCGCCCAGCAACCCCGCAGCATCAGCTCCGACCCCACCGAAGACCTGTCCCTGGAAGACTACTTCCAGCGTTTCGTTCTGGAACACCAGGACTCCATGAGCGAGACCGAGCTGGCCCAGAAGTTGGGTATCAGCCGCAAGTGCCTGTGGGAACGGCGGCAGCGCTTTGATATTCCACGAAAAAAGGCGGGAAGCAGCAGTGGCACACGGCGCAAGAAAGCCGCCAGCTAAGCGTTACCCGGTCACATTTCTGTAACAATTTCCGGAGTAAAAAGGTAACAACAGCTCGGATTAAACGTCGAGCGGCCAACCGCGAAATTTCTTAACTTGCTGTTTTATAACACTTTTTCAAAAATTGGCACACGCCATGCAATTATCAAGTCGGCTACAACAATAAAAATAAGAATCTGCCTTAATAAAAATAAGATACTTCACTATGGACCTGGTGGGGGAAGTTCTCTTCCCCTTCGTTCCAGTTACTTGAGGGAATACCCTTTGATTACCAGCCAGGTTGGCTGATCCAATCAGGGATATGCCCCAGGCGGCCAGCACAACGGCTCGCCAGAACTAACAATTTGGCAGCGCAATTGCGAAATAGTTCTACCGCCTGCCAATAAGAATAAATACGGCTAGCGCATAACAATAACCGGTTGAGACCTGGATGGGGAAAACAGCTGTTTTCCCCGTCTTATTCTTGTTTCCCCCTGCTTCCACCCGATTCCACCAGCCCACCCGGCCCGGTCTTCTGTGGTAGACTGCGCAGCGTCAACTTTCTGAACCAGGCGGCGCGATTGAAGGTCATTCCCAGGGATCAGCACTGTATATCCCGGCAGAACATCAGTGATAACGCACTCAAGGTGATGGCGCGCCTGCGCGGCAGCGACTACCAGGCCTACCTGGTGGGTGGCGCGGTACGCGACCTGCTGCTCGGAGGCCACCCCAAGGACTTTGACGTCGCCACCGACGCCACACCGGAGCAGGTGCACGAACTGTTCCGCAACTCGCGCATCATTGGCCGTCGCTTCCGCATCGTTCACGTCCGCTTCGGCCGCGAGATCATCGAGGTCACCACCTTCCGCGGCCACCACGACAGCGACGACGACGAGGGCAGGAACCGCTCCAGCCACTCGCGCCAGTCGTCCAGCGGCCTGCTGCTGCGGGACAATGTATTCGGCACCCTCGAGGAAGACGCCGTACGCCGGGACCTCACCGTCAATGCCCTGTACTACGACAGCAAGACGTTTGAAGTCTTCGACCACGTCCAGGGCCTGGAAGATCTCGAGCTGCGCCACATCCGCATCATCGGCGATCCGGTCCAGCGCTTCACCGAAGACCCGGTCCGCATGCTGCGGGTGCTGCGCTTTGCCGCCAAGCTGGACTTTTCCATTGATGAGGGCACCGCCAGGGCCATCCCGGAATGCGCCTCGCTGCTGGGCGAGATACCTGCCGCCCGCCTGTTTGACGAGTTCCTCAAGCTGTTCCTGGCTGGTAACGCAGAGGCCACACTGCTCCTGCTGCAGCAACATCGCCTGCTCCAGTACCTGTTCCCGGACAGTGCCCGCCTGCTCGGCAAAGACGACACCGCGCAAGCACTGGTCGTGGCGGCGATGCGCAGCACCGACCTCCGAATCCGTGAGGACAAGCCGGTCACCCCGGCCTTCCTGCTGGCCGCTCTGCTGTGGCCGGTAGCCTGCGCAACCGCAGCCCGTCTGCGCGACCGCGGCGAACCGCCAATGCAGGCGATGAACAGCGCCGCACAACAGACCATCGCCGAGGCCTCCCGGTACCTGTCCATTCCGCGCCGCTTCAGCCAGCCGATGCGCGAGATATGGGAGTTTCAGCTGCGCCTGGAGCGGCGCGGCGGCCGCAAGGCGGTGGAACTGGTGCAGCACAAACGGTTCCGCGCTGCCTACGACTTCCTGCTTCTGCGGGAGGAAGCGGGCGAGACAACGGAAGGCCTCGGTGCCTGGTGGACTGAGTTTCAGACACTGCCGGAAAACCAGCAATTGCAGCAGGTGGCCCAGGACAAGCCGGCGCGCTCGCGCCGCCGTCGCCCCCGCCGCAAACGCCCGAGCAATGCGGCGTGATCACCTGCTACCTCGGCCTCGGCAGTAACCTTGATGACCCGGAACGCCAGCTGCAGCAGGCGCTGTCCGCACTGGGGAAGATACCCGAATCCCGGCTGGCGGCGGCCTCGCCCGTCTACCGCAGCGCCCCCATGGGCCCCGAGGGCCAGCAGGATTACCTCAATGCGGTGGTGGCGCTGGTCACCAAACTCGAACCCCTGCCGTTGCTGGACGCCCTGCAGGGCATCGAAAACGCCCAGGGGCGCGTACGCGAGGAGCGCTGGGGCCCCCGCTGTATCGACCTCGACATCCTCCTGTACGGCAATCTTCTGGTCAGCGAGTCACGACTCCAGATCCCCCACCCGGGCCTGGCCGAGCGCAACTTTGTCCTTGTTCCCCTGATGGATATCTGCGACCCGCGGCACAAGCTGCCCGACGGCACTGATCTTGCTACATTAGCGGAGCGCTGCCCGAGCGGGCGCCTGGAGCGCACCCGGATTCGTCTGAGAACGCATTGATTTTGACAGGAAGGGAGTCGCAGCTTGAGCGGTGACAGCACAACCATCAAACTCGACCTGAAGGGACGGCAGCCACCGCGCTATATCGCCGTGGAAGGGCCCATCGGGGTGGGCAAGACGACACTGGCCAAACGCCTTGCAACCACCTTCAACTACCAGACCCTGCTGGAGGACGCCGGCGACAACCCCTTCCTGGAGAAGTTCTACCGCAACCGTAAACAGGCGGCGCTGGCCACCCAGCTGTTCTTCCTGTTCCAGCGCACCGAAAAAATCCAGCAGATGCGCCAGGCCGATATCTTCGAACCGGTACAGGTGGCCGATTTCCTGATCGACAAAGACCCGCTGTTCGCCCGCGTCAACCTGGAGCAGGACGAATTCCAGCTCTACGAAAGGGTCTACCAACAGATGACCATTGACGCCCCCCGGCCCGACCTGGTGATCTACCTGCAGGCCTCTACCGACGTACTGCTGTCGCGTATCGAACAGCGAGGAATGGACTACGAACAGGGCCTTGAACGCGCCTATCTCGAGCGCCTGAACGAAGTGTACAGTGAGTTTTTTCTGTATTACGATGGCGCCCCGTTACTGATAGTCAACGCCAGCGAGATCGATCTCGCCCACGGTGACCGCGACTACCACCACCTGGTCGACTACCTGCTGGACATTCGCAGCGGCCGCCACTATTTCAACCCCACCTTCTTTGGATAACAGCGCCATGGGCAAGATTACCGTCAGCACCCTGGACAAGATGAAAGCCGCCGGCGAGAAATTTGTCTGCATCACCGCCTACGACGCGACTTTCGCCCGCCTCGTCAGCGAGGCCGGTGCCGAAACCATCCTTGTGGGGGACTCCCTGGGCAACGTGATCCAGGGCCACGGCAGCACCATTCCCGTGCGCATGGAGGATATGGCCTACCACACCGCTTGTGTGTGCCGTGCCAACACCGACGCCATGGTCATCGCTGACCTCCCCTTCATGGCCTACAGCACGCCGGAAGAGACCCTGCGCAATGCCGCGACGCTGATGCAGGCCGGGGCGCAGATGGTAAAGCTGGAGGGCGGGGTGTGGCTCAGTGACTCCATCAGCATGCTGGTTGAGCGGGGCATTCCAGTCTGCGCCCACCTCGGCCTGACCCCACAGTCAGTCAACGTGTTCGGTGGCTACCGGGTTCAGGGGCGCACTCCCAAGAGTGCCAAGTCCATCCTCGCCGACGCGGTGGAAATCCAGGACGCCGGTGCCAGCCTGCTGGTGCTGGAGTGTGTGCCCTCCCACCTCGCTACCGATATCAGCGAGAAGCTGGACATCCCCGTCATCGGCATCGGGGCCGGCCCCGGAACCGACGCCCAGGTGCTGGTACTGCACGACCTGCTGGGCCTGTCCGGGCACAGCCCCAAGTTCGTGCAGAACTTCATGGACGGGCAGGCCAGCGTTCAGGATGCACTCAGAACCTTCGTGCAGGCGGTCAAATCTGGTGCATATCCGGGCGAAGAACACAGTTACAGCTAGCCTTTTTCACCCAAACCACCCCAAAAAGCCCACTAATTTAAATGCCTGCCGGGTATGTGAGCACTCACATTAAGTAGGTTTCTGTAGTGCTTCTTTTGGTAACACCCGGTGGTCGATTTTTCAGCAAAACCCGTTGCCCGTAACAAACGCTTGGGGCATACTGCCTCACCCGCCAGCCAGCAAGATCGGCTGACGCAACGGACAACTGACTGACGATCGGTTTAGCGTCACCCATTCCACATCGAGGGATATGGTAGATATGCGAACTTATACCAGCTGCACAGCACTGCGCACCGCACTGGCCGACTGCCGCCGGCAGGGCCAATCCATTGCCTTCGTACCCACCATGGGGAATCTCCACGAAGGTCACCTCGATCTGGTCCGACGAGCCAGGGCGCTGTGTGATGTCGTCGTGGTCAGTATCTTCGTCAATCCGCTGCAGTTCGGCGCCAACGAAGACCTCGACGCCTACCCCCGCACCATGGCCGCCGACAAGGAAAAGCTGTTCAGCGAAGGCGTACAGGCCCTGTACGCCCCTACCGTGGAAGAGATTTACCCCGAGGGCATGCACAAGCACACCCAGGTGCAGGTGCCGGACCTCTCCGAGACCCTTTGCGGCAGCAGCCGCCCCGGCCACTTCAACGGCGTGACCACCATCGTCAACAAGCTGTTCAACATGGTGCAGCCGGATGTTGCCGTGTTCGGCGAGAAGGATTTCCAGCAGCTCTCCATCGTCCGCAAGATGGTGCAGGACCTGTGCATGCCCATCCACATCGAGGGTGTGGCAACCGCCCGGGACGAGGACGGCCTCGCCAAGAGCTCTCGCAACGGCTACCTGACAGCCGAGCAGCGCCGGATCGCCCCGGTGATCCACGCCACCCTGACGGGCTGCCGCGAGGCCATTGCCTGCGGTTTCGACAACTTCCTGCAACTTGAATCCCACGCCCGCATGCAGTTACTGCAGGCCGGTTTCGAGCCCGATTACTTTGCCATTCGCGACGCCCGCACCCTGCGCGCGGTGGATGAGAACACCGAGGAAATTGCCATCCTGGCCGCGGCCCGGCTCGGCAAGACCCGACTCATCGACAATGTGCGACTGGCGGTGAACCCGGCCTCCGACTGGGGCATGCTCGCCGCGCACTGACACGGCTGTGGCGGGAAGCTCCGAACAGTGACCATCCCGCCACGCTTCAGAGTGAAACTGGCCTAGTGCTGGAATTCCTGCAAAGCCACTGGGAAGCCATTCTGCTGTGGGTCAGCGCGGCCTCCCTGCTGGCACTGGTCGGCACCCTTATCACCCTCCCCTGGGCCGTCACCCTGCTACCGGCCGACTACTTCAATCGCCCCCGGCGCCAGGCGTGGCACCGGATCACGCCCTACCCGCTGCTGAACCTGGTGCTGATCGTGCTGAAAAACTGCCTGGGCCTGGCACTGGCCCTGCTGGGTGTGGTGTTGCTGTTCACGCCCGGGCAGGGACTGCTGACCCTGCTGGCCGGCGTGGCCCTGATGAACTTCCCCGGCAAGTACCGGCTGGAACGGCATATCGCCCAGAGAACCGGCGTGCTCAAGGGCATCAACTGGCTGCGTGAACGGCGCGGCTACCCCCCGATGGAAGCGCCGCGCAGATGAGCGGAACTCCCTCTGTCAGAGGTCGATCAGCAGCCCGAGACTCCAGCCGCTGAATTCGAGCAGCGCCCAGTGGTAGTTGCTGCTCTTCACCGGCGTCGAACCCGGGGCTGCTACCATTGGCAGACTGGCGGCTTCTTGTTTGAATTCTGTAAAAATAGTCCTGCGTAGTACATCAGATGCCCCGAACTCTTACTGTCATGAGACTGTTGTATGTAATGATTGGGGTAACAGTTCGGGCTGAGTCAGGTTCGCGACGCTATCGACCTTTCCGCCCATGGCGGTAAACAAAAGGATCGGATCGGTGTACTCGACAAACCGGCAAACCTTGCCATCGCGCACTGAGAATCGCGCAAGATATTCGTTTCTATAGTCAGCACCAGAGCGGAGCTTCATTGCGCTCCGGTATGAGGCCAATAATTCGTCCGGGTTACTCGACAGAGTGTCCACCTCTATATCGTACAGATTCTCCGACCCATCAATCATCACGGTAGACGCCTGAATCAGTAAGGCTATGTAATTCGCCCGACCACTGGTAGTGCGCTCAAAGCCCACGGGGCGAAATGGAACCTCAAATACCACGTCCTCAGTTGTCAGTTCAGTCAACCTATCGAAATCCCAGCAATTCAGCGCCTCAAGATATTCGTATACGAGTTGAATGTTTCGATCGGAATTATTGTTGGGAATACCGTTCATGATCACCTACTCATCTACAAAGACAACGATTCACTGTCAGGTTAACAGGAAGCTAAAATGGCGGTTCTTGCCATTCGATGCCATTTATCACCTCTGCAGGCATTTCTTCGTCTGGTTCGATCGATATTGTTCGATACTGCAGATATTCCTCGATCGCATAAGGACCGTGTTCACGACCGATACCGGAATGCTTAAATCCACCGAACGGGGAATTGAAGTCGGCTGCAAAGGTGTTAACAGAGAATACGCCGGTACGGATACGCTTTGCGATTTCAAAACCGTGCGAAGTATCACTGGTAAAAACACAACCGGCTAACCCGTACTTGCTATCATTCGCAATTCGGATAGCCTCCTCTTCGTCATCGTAAGGAATCATTACAACCACTGGACCGAAAAATTCCTCTTGTGAAACTGACATATCGCTCGTAACGTCAGTGAGTAGTGTGGGCTCAAAGTACCATCCTTGCTTCATGTGGTCCGGAATCTTGCCACCGGCTCGTACAACAGCCCCCTCTGCGATTCCTTCATCGAGTAAACGGATGACATGGTCGCGCTGCTGCCGGGAAATCAAAGGTCCGATTGCGGTATCAGGATCATGGGGGTCTCCCACTTTTAGAGCACCAAAACTGCTCGCTAATTTCTCAGCCAACTCTTCATAGCAGGTCCTGGGCACTATCAATCGACTCATACATACGCAACTCTGGCCACTGCTAGTACCGACACTGATTCCAACGAGCGTAGGAATTATCTTATCCAAATCCACATCATCGAGAATAATGGCAGCAGACTTACCACCCAGCTCTAAAACGCACGGCCTTATTCGTTCCGCGCAGGACTGGCCAATCCGCTTTCCTACTGCTGTAGACCCCGTAAAACTCACCATATCTACTCCGGGGTGTTCAACCAGATATTGTGAAGACTCAGCGCCTGCAGCGACAATATTAATGACACCTGGTGGAAAGCCAGCTTCGGAAATCAGGTCCCCCAGGGCAAAAATCGCCAAGGGATTTTGTTCCGGAACTTTAAGCACAATTGTACAACCCGCCATAAGAGCAGGGCATGCCTTTTGCCCCACACACGGCAAAGCAAAGTTGTAGGCGCATAGCACAGCGACTACGCCCGCTGGCTCCTTGAATACCAAACTCTTGGTAGCGTATCTGACAATGGTTCCTCCAGCACCTCCGGCAAGCGAAGTCATGTCGGATTCCCTTAATTCGGCAAAGCGTGTTCTACGCCCGGCCGCGGCGTGGTAATTCCAATGTAAGGTAGGTGCCGTCGACTGGTAAACATCTGCCAGAAACCAGGTCGAGCCCAGTTCATCTATTATCAGATCGCGAAATTCTGGTCGCCGCTCAGCTATAAGCGATGCAAGTC
This sequence comes from Parahaliea maris, assembly GCF_008064665.1. Taxonomy (GTDB): domain Bacteria; phylum Pseudomonadota; class Gammaproteobacteria; order Pseudomonadales; family Halieaceae; genus Parahaliea; species Parahaliea maris. The sequence continues at coordinate 648,507 of NZ_VRZA01000001.1, forward strand.
GCTCACACATTTCAGCGCGCTCCGCAACTGGCCGAGTTTTCCAATCCGTATTGTAAAACGCCTGCCGAGCTGCACTGACGGCCGTATCGATATCCTTCTCGGACGCGCTTGGTACGCGGCCGATAACCTGCTCACTGTGAGGTGAAATCACATCTTGGTAGGCTCGCGAATCGGGTTCTTGCCATCGGCCGTCAATATAGAAACCGGAATAATCTCGTTCCAACATTGCTACTCTATCTCCATTAATCAGTGATCTCATTTTATTTAGGACGGATAGGTATGGTGGATCAATACAACGTACTGTCGACGACCGAAAATAGAGGCTTTCAGCCATCCCTGCTTTCCCGTCGCGCACTTTCGACCACATCAACACACCGAGGCCGAAAGCGAACCGCCCGGTCGGTTTGGTTTAAAGTTAGCAAGCACCATGCTTAAAGTCAACGCCCGCAACGCAAAAAAGGCCAGTGCGATCGCTGAACTGCTGCCACACAAATGGGTGTCGCCTAACAAGGTGTGATTGCCGGACGCTTACACATAAAATGCGTCGAGACCAACCACGCCTGAATGAGGGCCACCTTCACCAGAATACCCTAAAGACGAGAAACCCCAGGAAGTGAGAAACACGACAATATAGAGGCGAACCAATGACTCATTATATTGACGCCAGGGGAGGGGGGCAGCTTTCAGGCATCACTCAATTGTCGAAGGAACAAGGCACTATGCCCGAATGCTTTTGATAATTGATTAGTTTAAGTTCTATTCTGGGGGCTTGTACCATATGGGTGACGAATATGCGCGCTCCTGAATCACCATAGGCACCCCGGCTTTCTTGGGTTGGTTATAAAAGACGGAATCATAAGCTGTCCAGCGCGGCGTCGGTATTTCCAATACACGGACATAATAAAACGCAGAATCCTCCGCATTGAATTCAGGGTCTTCCCATACTGCCATCAACTGCACCGCGCCGATAGAATTCGTGTAACGCGCACGCTTAAGGTCAACAGTACTCCCGACAACAGGTGCCTCCTGCGTTAGTGGATCAATAATCCGCTCATCCGACAAAGCGACATCGTATATTTTCTCGTAGGTTTCGCCACCTTTACTCCAGCCTTTAACGATTTGGACTCGATCCAGGTTGGCTCCGTCCGGATCCTTCAGTGCCATGACGAGGAAACGAGGAGACTGCAGTTCCTGGCCGGGATCTGGAGCTACAAGATCACCGCCCATTGGAACCCCCTTTTCATAGCCAATTTGTGCATAGTTTGATCGACTAATATCGTCGTCCTCGAAATACCATCCGCCAAAAAATCGCAAAGTAATTCTAGTTCCGGTAGTGGCATAAACCTCTCGGCGTTTAATAGATTCAAAAAGTGATTCTCTAGAGTTCTGCTCCGCCCAGACCGCCGCTAAACCTGATGCCCCTAACCACCAAACATTTCCATAGTGCCCCCCTGTAATCATTTCGGCTCTTCCCGGGCCTGGCTCACCCTCTGCATACTTTCCGAAGTAATTGTCTTCTCCTGTTGTCGACAGGGAGGTATGCGAGTCAGTACTACCTATCATTCCGAACTTGAACGGGTTGGAACCAACTCCATTCTGGTGCCGCAACCCCTCTCGTAATGCCGAGCGTGCGTATTCATACTTCAGCATCCAGGGCTCTTTTGGTCGTGTAAACCCAACGTTAGTCTTGTCCCACCACCGCTCAAAATTGGCAAATGGGTCATCCGGAGACAAGTAAGGATGCGTTTCGCTGTCTCCTTTCATTTGCGTTACCTCGACTACTGGTTCCCAGCGGGCTCTTTTCCGAGCGTATTCAGCATCAATCTCTGTACCGTTCAATCTGATTGGCGAGAACATTCTTCCGTTACTGAGATTTCCGTTATGCGGTATTGCAAGTACCTCGCCACCCGTTGACTTTTCATACGCTTCTAGATAGCTCCAAAGTGATTCTGGATCCGGACTGGCAAGTGCTGATAACGGCAATTTTCCAGTCACTGTTTCAGCGCTATCTTTAAACAGTACAACACGGTGAAGATTATCTCCCGTCACCATTGCCGTCCATTCATAAGCAGAAAAGGCGGTAAACTTTCCAGGCTGATTGAATGCATCGGATGTCTTTGCCACCTGCTCCCAGATTGAACTCAGCAATTCATCTGGCATTCTGCTTTCAGGCTTGCCACCTAACGTTACTTTGGCAAACTCCTGTAAAAGCTCATTGTTATTCCCGTTGCTGATTACATCTATCAAACGTTTTCCTATGCTCCACTGTTTTAGAGCGGGTGACTCTGCTTTAGCAAGGGCGAAAACACCCAGGTATTCGGCATGGTCTGAGACTGCAAGGAAATCCAGGGGTCGCTGCAGCTTCACCCGCTGGCCTGAACTTGAAGTGACCTCTTCTCCGCTGGCAAATCTGAAAGCATCTTCAGTAGACAGGCTTTCATTGCCGAGGCTAAAAGCATCCCCCGAAAGGTTTGTATGTACATGAGTATCACCCCAGTAGACAAACTTATCAGGCTGATTCCTTACCGGCGGTGAATAGATTTCGTCCGTTAGTAATCCCGTTTCCGCTGAGTACGTATTCAAGGACATGAATACGAAAGTAGTCAGAGCAATAGCGGAAGGAGGATTGAGCGAGAATCTGATCATTTCGTTCACCTAAGGCGATAGTTATGGCTTTAGTTATAGCTTTGCCCAGTATGTATTACCGTTGCCTTGTTAATAATGAATTTTTCGCAAGCCCAGTCTTCGGCATTGTTGAGACATCGACTATAAGTTATCGATTAACACCATGCTCTAGCTTTTCTGCAATATGTGAGAATGACAACGAGCTCAGCTCTCCACTTGCGAATAATTCGACCGAACAGGCGGTCCACTTTAGACCCAGTACAATGCACACGTCAAGCGCTAGCAGCGCAAGCAACTGTGATCTCGATGGTATGTTTACCTTTCATTCTTTAACTGACAGTTTGACAGGCCTCTCAACAAATGAAATTATAGACACTAATCGACCGTTCGGTCGGTCATTGCCTCCTAAATCGTTCCTACGAGGGCTCAGTCGACCATGCAAAGAAACAGACAGATTATTCTAAAGTCTCACGTTCAAGGCATCCCAAAAGAAAGTGACTTTGCGATTATCGAGGGTGGTATACCCGACCTGGCTAACGGTGAATTCCTGATTCAGAATCTCTATTTTTCACTTGAACCGGCTATTCGGGGCTGGCTCGAGGGAAAGGAGGCTTACTTTCCTCCCATCCCAATCAATGGTGTTGTTAGAGGACCGACTGTGGGCCGTGTGATTACATCCAATAATGCACACTTTCATGAGGGCGATATTGTCTTCGCACTCAATCGATGGGAAGACTTTTCCGTTTGTGACGATAACACTATTCTACTGGAGAAACTTACCATTCATGGGAATACACCTCTATCCTACTACGTTGGACCGCTAGGCGGATCAGGAACTACCGCCTATGTAGGACTTCATGAAATCGGCCACATATCCTCGGGACAGACCGTTGTCGTGAGCGCAGCGGCAGGTGCAACGGGAAGTATGGTAGGACAGATAGCTAAACTTAGAGGCTGCAAAGTCATTGGAATCGTTGGCAGCGATGAAAAAGCGAATAGTATTGTAAACGAACTGGGTATGGACGCTGCGATCAACTATAAGACCTGCCCAGACCTTGCTTCTGCTGTATTGGAACTCGCTCCCGAAAACGTTGATGTCTATTTCGACAATGTAGGCGGGCCCATCCTGGACGCAATGCTAACAACGATGAAAATACAGGGCCGGATTATCTGCTGTGGCATGATTTCCGACTACAACAGAACCGATAATCCCAATCCAATTACAAATCTTTGGCAAGTTGTAGCAAAACAATTAACTATGAAAGGGTTTCTCTTACATTACTACCATAACGAAATTCCCGCGGCCAGAAAGCAACTGGCCACCTGGATAGCAGATGGAAAAATCACTGTATCAGAAGATATCACCACCGGGATTGCACAGACACCGGCAGCATTCCGTCGATTGATGTCTGGCTCTACCAGCGGGAAAGCCCTCGTAGAAATTGATTTAGTGTAAGACAGGCCGCAGTTATATCATTCTCATTGATCACCGGGATAACACCAGACCGCTCTACGCCGTATGGACCCTTTTGACCTGGTCGTTTTTGTAGGTAGCCCCTTATTAGCCCGGATATTTCACGAGTGATCCTATCTGGCCGCGTCTCCGCGGAGATTTTCTCGATCTGTGGATAACAGCCAGTTAGAGAGGTGATTTGACTTGAATTCCCAAAATCCAGGCACGCCTCCCTCAACCGCCATTGTTGATCAACGTGCTGGGGCAGCACTCGGGAGGGATTATGAGAAGCTCAGACGGTACGCCACCAGTGGTGGCTGGAGGCCGGCCGGCGAAGAGCTCCATCGGTTGATCCCTGATCCGGTTCTCCATAGCACCGCGAGGCAGTAGATCGTGGCTTCCCAGGCTGTCAGACATCAGGGGTATTATTTTGAATGGCAAGTCCCCGCGCGACGAGCTGAACAGCGATCCACTTCTACGCGGATGAGTAGGTAGGAAATTATCGCATTCAAACCAGTGGGGGGGCATCCCCCCCGCTACCTCGAATAGCCCGCAACATACTGATATATTTCAATATCGCCAAAAGATTCTACAATCTGTTTCAATTCTTGAGATACCGATCCCAATATTTTGATAGAAGTGACCACGGCGTAAGACATTAGTTTTTCAATTAACTTCTTGTCGTTATTATTGTGATGGTCGATAACTGCATTCGGCGAACTATATCTCTCCAATACAACAAGTTTCTTTTCATTCTGATTGATAAAATAACTGTATTCCATTGTTTCAGGGTTACGCTCCATCGCATGCATTGAAAGTTTACTCAAGCATTCTTTCAGTTTTTTTTCTGGCACGTCATTGTTTATCTCCATTTCAACAATTATTCGGATACTAGTATTTTCTTCCATTCCAGTGCCCTCAATCGGATCCTCTAATGCGGTTCAGCTATTATTGTTACACGCTCCACTTCAAACGTATCGAAATTGCTTACAAATCCGATATTGTCGCTTATTGCTTCAGCCCATTCTGGTGTGCTGGGTGCCTTGCTCAGAGCTTTTTCTGATTCAAAGCACATAACCGCAAATGCGTCAGGACGCGGAGGCCCCTCCTGCGCCACAGAGGGGTTTTTATTCAGGAACGTGTAATACCATCGTACACCTGGTATCTTAGCTCCAATATTGGGGGCGTGATGCGCCAAATAATGTTCCTTAAATTGCTCTGGTGTAGTTCCAGACCACCTATATATTCCGAACAAGTAAATTGGATGCGTGTCAATTTTCATATTAGATTCCTTGTTGTTCCAGTTCCCACTGTCAACTTACATCGTCGAACCTCGAATCGCTGGTAATATGTAAAAGAAGACAGAAACGCTATTTATCTTCTTTACATAGGTCAATTTTCTATTCAGAGGTTCGCATTCAGCATGTCACAACATATGCATAGACTTCCGAGAACTCATTCACAGTCTCTATTTGTAAATCAAAATTGGTATTCGACCTCTACACCATAGGTTCTTGGCGAGGCGTAACTCCCACGAATACCCATACCGTTAGCTGCGACTTCATCAAAGTATTTTTCATCGGTCAGATTTCTTCCCCAAATCGAAAATCGCCACTGTACATCTTCAGTCAAATAACTTACGCGACCATTTAGAAGGCCGTAGCCATCCTGGCGGAGGTGTTTAGCAGCGGGATCTGCTATAAAATCGAAAAGGAAATCATCTTTATATGAGTAGGTTAGGACAACCGGTACTGTTCCATGTGACAGATTGAACTCATAGTTTGCACTGACGTAGTAGGAAAACTCAGATGCTCTGAGCATGGAATCTCCACTGGCGTCATACGGCACATCCACCATCGCCCCAAACCCAGGAATACCTATGGTTTCACGGAAGACCTTAGCGTTAGCATCATAGTCTTTGTATTCGGAATCGATAAGGTTTAATCCAAAATCGATTGACAGTGAATTGGTTGGGATCCATGTGACATCTAGATCCAGGCCATAAAGTTTTGCATCAGCCGCGTTTTCTGTTGTAACAATACCAATCGTCCCTGAAGCGGCTCGTGTCACTTGAAGATCTTTGTAATCATAATAATAAATCGAAGTTGCCAAGCGTAAGGAGTGATTCAAGAAGTCGCCTTTCAATCCTAGTTCGTACATATCCAGGGTCTCTGGGTCTAAACTCTCTGGCGTCGTTGATGCCGGGTAATTGTAACCACCGCTTTTGAATCCCTGCGAATACGATGCATAGATTAGTGATTCTCCAAAATGATGCTCCAATACGATCCTGGGAGTAAACTTATTCCAGCTACTGTCAGCATAGAATGGAACTCCTGGCGTGAAGTATCCCGGTCGCTTTGTTTGCTCCAAACTGACTTTGCGATGTTCGAAGGAATAGCGACCACCAATTGTGATTGCTGTATTTTCGTTAAGATCCCAAGTCAACTGGCCGAACAACGCGTAGGCTGTTGTCTCCATTTCCTGGTTACCCTGGGAGATGGTAATGGTTGAGCTATCAACAAAAACCTCTGAAGTATGTTCGTCTCGATAAAGAAAGGCACCTGCAATCCACTCGATTGAACTGGCAGGGTCTGATATAAATTGTATCTCCTGAGAGAAAGTCTCCGAGGATTCAGGGAAATCCCCAGGTGTAAGGACTGAGGCACTACTCCCATCGACTTCTCCATACCAGTCATTACTGAAGTCGTCAAAGGTAGTAATCGAGACCAGGTCCAGAGAAGCGAGATCTACATCAATTCGGAGTTGTCCAGAAAGATCTTCAGTATCTGACTTATCCGTGAGATCTGTCGCTGTCTCGCTAGGTTTACGGCCGGTGAAACCACCAAAATTCGAAATTCCGAAATTAAGTTCCACTGGCGGCAAGGCATTTTGATGGAGTCCTTCAGCATCATTTTTTGTCCAATAATCGACAAGTAGATCTGCCGTCATACTATCACTAATATTCCAACGTACTCTGGCACTAACAGAGTTAAGTTCCCTGTCGTCAAACTCCTCGAGCACACCAGGGATTACGCCATGCGCGAGATTATCGACGTAGCCGTCTCTAGTGCTATAGAGTCCCGAAAGGCGGACACCCAAATCCGAAGACACAGGGATATTTACCGTACCCGCCATATCTACTGCATTATAGTTTCCATAACTCGCTCTAAGATCGCCTTCAAGATCATCTACTACATCTTTTCGAATGATACGAACTGCACCCCCAGTCGCGTTTCGTCCATACAAAGTACCTTGTGGTCCCTTCAGCACTTCAACCCTCTCAACATCGGCACCCAATCCCATGATGCTCGCTGAAACTCTCGGGGAATAGCGATCCTGAATATAGGTGGCTATGCTGGGATCCAAACCGTTAATTGCGAGACGTGTACCGACACCACGTATATATGGGCTCCCCGTCGGCCCTAAATTTGTAAACACTACCCCTGGAGTCACCATTTGTAACTCTTGAGTGTCCGATATTCCCATATTTTGGAGCGCACTACCTGTGAAGGCCGATACCGAAATAGGAACGTCCTGTAGATCTTCTGCTCTTTTTTGCGCAGTAACGATAATCTCTTCGAGTGTTTTGGATGGGCTTTTTTTGTCAGCCGGATCCAGGTTCTGTGCTAACGTACTTTGACAAACATTAGCCACTAGTGATCCGAAAACTCCCGCAGCAAGTCTTTTTCGATACCCTTTAGATAGCCGCATTGTTTAATTCCCTCTTATTATACCTTGCCGGTTTGTAGATATGAGTTCGATTGTGGTTTCAGTGCTACATCGCATGTTGCGAACCACTCCCAACCGAACCGACCGGTCGGGTGTGTTTAACTCTAGATTTGAATGCCACTCCTGTCAATATCTGCGTTAAAACTTATTTTTATTACGCAAGCGTTTAAAATTCTTCTCCAGATTTCCAGCTCTCCGGATGTTGCGCGGAGCCTACTGACCAATGTAAGCGCGGGCGCTGCCCTGACATTACGCCGGACACAGTGCCTCCGTTGCTTGCAAGGCCCTGTACAGCGGTGCCTCACTCACCTTGCGAGTCGGGTAGACGATACCTGGATATGCGCGAAATATTGAAAAGCGCTTGGCCACGCTGAGCAGTCAAACCCTAGCGCCCTCATCCAGACGTTTTAACTACCCGGGCCCATCGGCACAGCCACCCCAAATCCTCGTTCCGGCACATCTGGGGTGCAAAATTTCCGTCTGCCACTCTCCCCAACATCTATTCTGGTTAGCAGAAGATCTGCTTCCCCATGCGGCAATCGCAGGCAAAATCCTGCAACCATGTTAAAGAAAATGCATCCACTTCTAATTGGTTTCTTAAAGGTTGTTTTCGAGAATATTCGCAAACTCCTCGGTTGACGAGGGATAACAAAATTCGGTATATTCAGTCCGACCGGTCGGTCTGTTTTTGCAGCGAAGTTTGAAAAATGTTCACCAAGAATTGCCGAGAGGCAAATGACTGAGCTAGCCAAATTGCGCACCGGCGATAAAATTTTGGTTCTGTTAACCAAATGCTCATGCCAAAAGCAGCTACCCACAATGCGTGAGGCTATGGCATTTTCGGTTTCAGCAGTCCCGCATGATAAGAGTACGCGTATTACCTGACGGCACATGTCGTCAATTCGCTATAGCCGTTTAGCCCAGAATATCTGACCCACACCGTATTTTCCTCACAGGAGTTATATATGAAAGAAGCGGTAATCGTCTCAACTGCGCGCACGCCAATTGGAAAAGCGTTCAAAGGATCGTTCAACAACACTAAATCGCCAACGTTGCTAGGCCACGCCATAAAACATGCGGTGGCCAGAGCAGACATTGAACCCGGCGAAATCGAAGATGTCGTGGTGGGTTCCGTCCTTAACGCAGGCAGTGCGGGTATGAACGTAGGACGCACTTCCGCTCTGGCTGCAGGGTTACCCAGTAGCGTCCCCGGTCAAACCATAGATCGCCAGTGTTCATCCGGCTTAATGGCGATCGCTACAGCTGCCAAACAAATCATTGTCGATGGCATGTCAGTGACCGTTGCCGGAGGTCAGGAGAATATTTCCGAGGTGCAGCAAAAGCTTTTCGAATGGAATGGTAGTAGTGGTGTCGATGAAAACGTGCTCAAACACAACGAGCATGCGTACATGCCAATGCTGCTCACCGCTGAGTATGTTTCAAAAAAATACGCCCTATCTCGAAACCTCCAGGACGAGTATGCGCTGAGCTCTCAGCAACGAACAGCGGCAGCGCAGGAAAACAGGGTTTTTGATGATGAAATTGTGCCATTCAATACAACGATGGCGGTTATGGACAAGGAGACGAAAGTAATAACCTACCAGCCAGTGACTATCACAAAGGATGAAGGCAACCGAATAGACACTACGCTTGCAAGCCTGGAACGGCTTGACCCTATCGTCCAGGGCGGCTCCATCACAGCGGGAAACGCCAGTCAGTTATCAGACGGCGCTTCTGCTTGTGTACTGATGGATCGCAAACTCGCACAGCAGCGCAACATCGACGTATTGGGAGTCTATCGTGGCATTGCAGTGGCGGGGTGCGCACCCGAAGAAATGGGCATTGGTCCAATCTATGCCGTACCCAAGCTGTTAAAACAGCATGGACTCAAGGTAAACGATATTGGATTGTGGGAACTTAATGAAGCCTTTGCCTGCCAGGCGCTCTACTGTCGGCAGCAGTTAGGAATTGATCCGGCATTATTCAATGTCAATGGCGGGGGTATATCGATCGGCCACCCTTACGGTATGACGGGCTCGCGACTGGTAGGTCATGCCCTACTTGAAGGTAAACGAAGAGGGATAAAATATGTCGTTGTCACCATGTGCGTCGGTGGAGGCATGGGTGCCGCCGGATTGTTCGAAGTCGCCTGAATTCGGAGGGTACCGCTGACTGATTTCAAGGTACGAGTGAGGGTAACTCTTTAAGACATTTACTTCCCGTTCAAGGCTGACGGAACTGGATCTAGCGAATTGGCTCGTAGCTCGTCGCAGGAACTTTGATGTTTAAGGAAGGACACCCCCTGCCAAAAGATATTGCCCGCTCTCGTCCTGAAGTACTGAAATCCGACGCTGCATAGTACATCAGTACAGTTGATTCGTGACCAATGATTATGAAGCCTCGAACGTGTCCATTATCAATGGCAACACGAGAAAGATGTAGTTCTTATTTAATAACGGTTAGCCCTTCTATACGTGGGGATCATGATAATCTTATCTACAATTCTGGCTATATTTTCAGAATTAGTTTTCCGTGGTTACTACCTTCAAAAAGACGCGTAAAGGATTGATGGAAATTCTCGATTCCTTCGTCGATGTGTTCTCGAGCCCTTATTTGGCCGTGTAAGAACCAGCGCTCAAGATTTGTATAGGCCTCTTCAAAAAAGTCACTGTAGTAGCGGTTCAAAAAACCGTGGATAGTGGCAGTTTTTGCTATCACCTGCCACATATTACGGGGACCAGGCGGTAACTCGACGCTGTTATATTGCGCGATCATTCCGCATTCTATGAGCCTGGCGTGCTGATTGATATTTGCCAGGGTGGCATCGAGAGCATCACCTCCAACATTATCAAAAAATACATCCACCCCTTCAGGACAGACTTTGCTTATCGCCGCAGCGAGTTCGTCGGCGTCTTTCCCTCTGTAATCTATCGCCCCATCAAAACCGAAAAAATTCAGTAAGAGGTCACATTTGTCCGAACCTCCAGCAATTCCAACCACTCGACACCCCCGGATCTTCGCAATCTGACCAGCGATTGACCCAACTGCGCCCGCCGCCCCGGAAATCAGCACCGTGTCGCCCTTATTTGGCTTACCGACATGAATCAATCCGTTATACGCAGTCAAACCGATAGGCCCCAACGCGTTGAGGTAAGCAGTCGGTGGAATGTCGTCTTGAATTTCGATTCTGCGCGTAAACACGCCGGGCTCCATGACAACGTAATCCGCTACAGCCCCCATACCACAAACATATTGGCCGGTTGGAAAGCCCTCGCACCTGCTTTCCATAACTTCGCCAACGACGAGACAAGCAATCGGTTTGTCTATTGTTAATTGAACGCTATAGCTGCGATAGTCCATCCACCGCCGCATAGCGGGATCCAAAGAACAGTACAGAACACGGACAACAAACTGATTCTTTTCGGGTTTGGGTAACGCAAGTTTGTCTAGCCTGAAATCGCCGCATTGCGGTGTACCCACTGGTCTACGGGCGAGCACGATGGCGCGATTTTTCCATGTTCCGGTCATTTCTACGCCTCAAGCTTTTAGCGAAACCGCGATTTGGAGGTACTCGATATTTAAATGGTTGACATTGTTAAACCGCCATCAACGGTTATAACCGAACCCGTCATGTAGCTCGACGCTTTCGAAGCGAGCAGCAGAATCACACCGTCGAGATCTGCAGGATTTCCCAGCCGGCGCTGAGGGATACGTTTCTCAAGTTTTTTTCCATAATCAGATTCCAGGAACTCCGTAGCCAGTTCAGTCCTGAAATAGCCGGGCGCTACAGCATTTACCCTCACGCCGTACCGGGCCCATTCATACGCCATGGCTTGCGTCAGGTGATTCAGTCCCGCCTTGGCTGCAGCGTAGGCGCCCGTACCCATTTGCACACTGGTAGCGAGTGCCGAGGAAATGTTGATAACAAATCCTACACGCTCTCGGCGAATCAGATCATTGACTAACTCACGGGCCAACAACCAAGCCCCCTTAAGGTTTGTGTTTAGAGCCATATCCCACATATTTTCTGGCATGTCTTTCAAAAGCAGGTCAGTCCCCACACCCGCGTTGTTAACTAACCCCGTTACCGGAGAGATTGCGTTGGCGTTTCTGAGGCATTCAATCACACTGCTTGAATCGGTGACGTCGAGTGGAAGTGCATGAGCGACTCCCCCACTTTCGCGGATTTGTTCTACCGTATCTTCCAGTTTGTCATGACGACGGGCGCACACGAAGACGGTTGCTCCAGCACTAGCCAGGGTCTTGGCCAGCTGCTTCCCCAATCCCGTACCGCCCCCGGTGACCAGTATGGTTTCATCCGATAAATTAAAAAATTCCTGCTGCATTTGGGCTACCTGGAGTCATTGGCTGTGTTGGTTTGACGTTGTGGTACTGTCTGAGCGTGCTTGCAGCACACGCTCCTTGAGTTGATTCTTCTGAACCTTCAACGACGGGGTTCTGGGGAATTCATTACAGATCTCAAGGCTCTCCGGCCACAAATAACGCGCCAACCCTTTCTCCTGAAGAAATACCGTCACGTCTTCTAGCGTAATATGCGAATTCGCAGTAATCACACAGGCACAAGCCTTCTCGCCCAATCGGGGATCTGGAAGCCCGATAACCGCGACGTCAGTGATATCCGGATGCGACCTCAAAGCGGTCTCAATTTCGGCTGGTGTAATCGTTACACCACCGCGGCGGATAATATCTTTGCTGCGACTGACAAAAGTCATGTAGCCCTTTTCGTCAAAAAATCCGATGTCGCCCGTGCGAAAATACCCCTCCGGCGAGATGGCCATCTCATTCAGGTCATCTGCCCTGTAATAACCCAAAAAGCGATTTGGGCCGCGAACCAGGATATCGCCCTGCTCCCCGACTGCAACTGGATTGTCGTTCTCGTCACAGATCAATACATCTGTGCCGGGCAAGTTCCGCCCTTCCGTCGTCAACAAGTTATCCCAGTCGTCGGTCATACCACCGGTGACATGCGCCGGTGATTCAGACATGCCGTACATAGGAAATGGGGTTCCACAAAGCCGGCTTCTGGCGTCAATACGGTAATTAGGAGCTACTCCCGCCACTACCGCACGGCTCGCACAGTCGCTATTGATTGTATCGAGAGCGGGACAGGCGAGTATGTCTATCGCATGGGTCGGCATGAGCAGGAAGTGTGTAACCTGATAGCGTTCCATGAGTGCTATAGCTTCCTCCGCACACCAGTTCCGCATCAGAACTGATTTGCAGCCTTTGAGAAGAGTAAGATAGAACCCTAATAGTGAACTTCCTACAAAGCCAAAGGCCGTAATGACCAACTCCACATCCTGATCAGTAACCCGGTGCATATCGGCATAGGCCATTACGGAGAAGCGCGCAGAATTGGCGGAGTGCATTACGCCTTTGGGCGCTCCAGTAGTTCCACTTGAATAAATCAGCAGCATCAATTCGTCCGGATCCATCTCGCTGCGTGGCGCCGCTATTCCCTGACCGGATTGCAGGAATCTTGTCCACGATAATGCGTCGCCGCCAGCCAGCGCATCGTCGGGAACCACTACGGTAACCTCCTCGCCCTGCACCGCGAGACGCGCGCGCTCAAGCTCCTTTTCTTCCCCAAAGCTAAACAGCAACGAAGCACCTGTATGAGAGATAATCCTTTTAATCTGCTCTTGAGAGAACATTGCCGGCAACAAAGCCGGAACCAGGCCGAAGAGGGAACAGCCGAGAATTGCCACCACAGCTTCGATACAATGCCGGCCGTGAAGGATCACTATATCGCCGGGCTGGCGACCAGCCTGTGAGGCACTGGCAGCGAACTGCATCGCTCGCGATTTGAGTTCGGCAAAGGTGACCTCGCTTTCCCGGTCGACCAATGCCACCTTCCCGGGGAAACGGTCTGCCACCGCTGTGAACGATGTCCAAAAGTCGTCCTGCGACCAATAGCCTTTCTGATAGTACTCTTCGCTAAGACTCTCACTCACGCGGTAACTCGTAACACTTACTCCTCGCATCAACTGAACCTCTACTTCTTTCTTATTTCATTAAAGTGCTGTCAATTGGACACGCGCTATCGCCAGGAATACTCGAAGTTCTGCGCGCATATTGGCGCTATCAGGACAAGGTCAAACCGCCGTCAATTATCAAGGTCTGGCCGGTAACATAGCTGGCTGCGTCAGATACCAGGTACGCTACAGCACCTGCGAACTCCTCGGGATTGCCGAGCCGCTTCATGGGGATACCCTCCCGTACGACCTCAAGCCGATCCTCAGGAACTGTCATAGTCAGGCCTGAGCGAATCTGACCGGGAGCAATCGCATTGACTCGTATACCTTTTTCGGCCCATTGAGCCGCAAGATCCCTCGCCAGGTGTACGACACCGGCTTTACTAGTGGTATACGGAACAATTTGTGCCAAATCTGGGGTGAACGAACTAAATGCACCCGTAGAAGCGATAAATAAGATCGAACCCTTACCCTGTTTAATCATGTGACGGGCTACCTGTCGGGCGGCAACAAACGCACCGGTGAGGTTGACGTCAATAATCTTTTGCCAGCCCGTTAGAGGAATGTCCTCTGGCGCTCCCGACCAGGATGCTCCCGCATTATTGACGAGAATGTCTATAGAGCCAAAGTCATTTACTACATTGTCGACCATTGACGAAACACTCGCCTCGTCGGATATATCGCATCTTACGCCGGCGGTTTTCACGCCAAAAACATCGGATATTTCCCTCGCCAGATCGACGCAAGCAGTCTGTTTACGTGCCGCGAAGACCACATTCGCACCTCGGTCCGCCAGCGCGGCCCCCAAGGCCCGCGCCAGCTCACCATGGCCCCCGACAATAATGGCGTTACAGCCCGCCAGGGATTCAAGGCGCTGCAGGAAACCGCGGGTGATGGTTCCATCATTCATCATTTCACCTTCAGCCACAGAGTAAAATCAGACTATTACACAGCGCCAACGACCTGTCGGTCGATTTTACTTGCCAGTCCAGACGGGCTTACGCTTCTCAAGGAACGCACTCACACCTTCTTTCGCATCCTCGGAATGGTGAACCACGTTACAAGTCATGGTTTCGAGTGTAATAAGAGAATCCGTATCAGCGTCCAAACCACGGTTCACCGCCTTTTTAGTTGCCCACATGCAAAATGGGCTCAAATTCAACATGGGTTCACAGAACTCCTGAATAAGCTCGTCAAACCCGTCGGCTGGCGCGGAAGCATTGGCCAGATCCCATTCCACACACTCCTTGCCGGTCAGCAACTTACCCGTAAGCATGAGTTCCTTTGATTTACGAATTCCAATGTAGCGAGGTAGGCGGTAAATAGGGCCCGCGCCGCCAAACAGAGCCCGGCGGATGTGAAAGTCGCCGATTTGGGCATCATCACTTGCCAGACAAAAATCACAGGAAATCATCAACTCAAAGCCTCCAGCGACAGCATACCCCTCTACTGCGGCAATCGTCGGCTTACCCATATTGAACACTTTGTCATAGGTCCTGGCAGAATCCTCGGCAAGTCGCAGCGAGGTCTTGGATTCACCGAGAACAGGACCTACAAGTTGATCAAGATCGGCACCCGAACAGAAGGTATTTCCTCTACCGCGAAACACTACAACAAGCGCTTTGGGGTCGCTAGCTGCGCGATCTACCGCGGCTTCCAACTCCATCAACAACTGAGGGCTTACACAATTTCGCTTATGCGGCCGGTTCAACCATATGGTGCAAATTCCATTTTCAGCCAGCTCATACTGAATTACATCGTTTTCTTTAGTCATATAAAAACTCCAAGAAAATATATTGTCATTTATATCTTTCCGCCGGACTTTGGAGCAACCCAGGCACGATCCCGGAGCCTACCCAGAAGACCGACCGCCCGTTCGGTTTAGTGATACTGCCCCATCTTCCGGCCCGAGTCAATAGCTTCTCCAACACTTCTTAGCGGGATTTCGAAACCACAAGAAATGTGATTGAATACTTGGATTATTTTTGTATTTCCGGAAGAAACCCAAATGAAGAAAACCAAGGCTCGATCTAATCGGAAAGAAGAAATTGTTCAGGCCAGCGCAAGCATGTTCGAGAAGGTTGGTTATCATCGAGCGTCAATGCAGATGATTGCTGACGAAGTCGGTCTCGGGAAGCCCACGCTCTACCATTACTTCAGGAGCAAGACTGAGATTCTTTATGCAATTCACCAGGAAATTATTTCTAACGTTGTTGACAAGCATCTCGAACGGGTCGACCAAGGCCTCCAGCCAGACGAGCTGCTTGAAGGAATGGCGTTGGATATGTTGACGTTTATCAAAAAACATCCGGGGTATGTACGAGCTTTTTTTGAACATTTCGACGAGCTGGATGATGCTCAAAAACTGGAAATTCGCGACCAGCGCAACGAGTACATGCGACTCACCACCAGCGTGATCAGGGATGGTATAAAGTCCGGCGCCTTCAAGAACTGTGATCCTCACCTTGCCACACTGGGATTTATGGGTATGATGAACTGGACCTACAAATGGCTTCCAAGGGAAAAAAGGAATTCAGTTACGAAGGTTGCCAAGTCACTTTGCGCGATCTACCTGGATGGCCTCAGAACCTGAAGCAAGCGACGATCTCGATAGTTCCATATCTTCCTTCGGTTCTACTTTCTGTCACCTAAGCTGACTACCAACGAATGTCACTAACCAAGGCAGTGGCCACGGAATCTCTTTGTATACCCGGCACCCACCAAGAATACTGAGTTATCAAGTGTCTGGTGATGATCCAGGATGGCCTTTGCGATAATCTCTCGCTTTACCTCGCTCGAGCCCCCATAAATCGACTCGGCTCGCATATTCAAGTATCTGGGAGCAGCGACCAATTCAAGTCGCTACCCGGACATCCCTTGGGAGAGCGGCATTCAAATACAGGTTGTGAAACTCGATAGACGACCTCCCTTCTACGCGGTAAGACATTCCATAAATATCTTTGCGAAGTTCAGATGCCAGAAGCTTGGTAATCGCCCCCGTAACAACGATGGACTTCCCTACTCCCAGTTCCACCACGTGCCTGTACTCGAGAAGCTCAAGTGCCATGACCCGTGTTTCCATCGCCGCGAGCTTATCCATAAACAGTACATTGGAGTGTAGATATGCGCGGCGGTGTGCGCCAAATTCCTTTATGCGCATCAGTTCACGCGCGCCCGGCTCGAAAAGGCCCTGAGCCCAGTAGTGCTCCCCGATGATGTTTTCGGGAGGAAATGAGACTTTCGCTAATAGGAAACCATACTTAGCAACCACGGGACCGACATAGCGAAATGCGATCGCCATCAAGGCCGGCACATAGGACTGAATAGCGCCACGATCAGTTGATCGCGTAGCCTCCATCCACCGGCAAAGCGACTCCCGTAAGATACTCCGCTGAGTCCGTCGCTAAAAATGCGGCCACTGCCGCGATATCTTCTACCGATGCCATCCGTCGAAGGGGGTGCAATGCAGCACCCTTGGTATACAGTTCTCGCAGTGCTTCTTCTCCAACGGCCATCGAAGCAACCATTTCCGTATCGACCATACCTGGATGAATAGAGTTACATCGAATGTTATAGCCCTGCTCTGCGCAATGCAGTGCGGTAGTCCGGGTCAAATTCCAGACAGCTGACTTGCTTGCACTATACAACGCCGCTCCAGAGTTGGGCCGCAGTGCTGCGCCAGATGACATATTGATGATTACTCCACCGCAGGCCTTCATCAGTGGAATGGCGAACTTACAACCTAGAAACACACCTGCGACATTCACACTCTGAAGCACCATCCAGTCTTCTAGAGAGACATCTTCGATGCTACCCGACCTGTATATCCCTGCATTGTTGACCAGGACGTCCAGGCGACCATAGCTGGATGAAACGTGGGACATCAGGGAGCGCCAGCTGTCTTCGTCAGCGACATCGTGAGCGAAGAAATCCGCCTCCAACGCTCTCGCCGCTTTTATACCCTCCTCGCGGTCCAGGTCGGTAATAACAAGCTTGCAGCCCGCTTCAATTAGCTTGGCGGCTATCGACCGTCCGATACCACGCGCGGCTCCAGTGACAATTGCAACCTTACGACAGCCAACGTGTTGAGCCTCCCGCTCCGGCATACCTTCTCTCCCAGGCTCCAATTACAGCGCCTCCACCATATTCCACGCGGTATCTGCGTAATCCCTGACTACTTCTCGAAATGTCAGAGCAATCTCAGAACTCGCATTTCCTTCAAGACCTCGTTTATAGACACCCTGACTGATTCCCGCGAGCCTGAACAAATTATAGATAACCGAAAATTGGAGGTTGTCAACCCGATCAATACCGGCATGCTGACAGTATTCCCAAATAAACTCCTCCTGACTCGGTATTCCCAGTTGCTCCAGGCTCTTACCTCCAAGACCAAATTCGAATGTAGAGATGTAATACATTTGATAAACGTATCCCAGGTCGGCAAGCGGGTCTCCCAGTGTCGATAGTTCCCAATCGATTACGGCTGCTATTGCAGGCTCGATAGGGTCTATGAGGCAGTTACCGATCCGGTAGTCGCCATGCACGACCGCCATCTTTTCAGTGGCTGGCACATTATCTGGCAACCAGTTAATCAACTTGTCCATCGAAGTTATGGTTTCGGTTTCGGTTGCCCGGTACTGTCGAGCCCATCGGCTTATCTGGCGTGAGAAATAATTCCCCGCGCGACCAAAATCACCAATACCCAAAGACCGGGGGTCCAGAGAGTGCAGTGCAGCTAAATTTCGTGCCAATTCGGAGTAGATCAGTTTTCTGTGCTCGGGCTCGACGCCCGGCAGGGAAGCGTCCGCAAATATTCTGCTAGGCACGTAGTCCATCACGTAGAAGTTCGCACCGATGACGCCTTTGTCCATACACAAACAGCGCATAGCTGGTACCGGAACATTGGTTGGCGCCAAAGCAGACATGACACGGTATTCTCTGTCCACCTGGTGAGCCGATGGCAGCAATTCGCCAGGGGGTTGCTTGCGCAAGACATATTTTCCCGAAGGCGATTCCAGGAGAAAAGTTGGATTGCTCTGCCCGCCTTCAAACTGACGAATCCGCAGTGGTCCGGTAAAACCCTGCTGATGATGTTCGAGATAGGACTCCAGTCTCTCCGTACTAAAATGATGACCTGTACGTACGTCCGTTACTATCGCTTCTGACATGTCGGCACCAGCTACCAGGGTTTTTCCGAAAGCTCACGCCGAAGCTCCAGCTTGGCGATCGTATCCATATGCACTTCGTCTGGTCCGTCCATCAGCCGTACAGCACGACTCAAAGCCCACGCATCTGCAAGACCGAAATCCTGGCAAACACCAGCACCACCATGTACCTGGATGGCGCGGTCGAGGACCCTATGTGCCATGCTGGGCGCAACCACCTTGATCATCGCTATTTCGCTACGCGCAGCCTTATTGCCCACCGTATCCATCAGGTGTGCCGCATGGAGTGTCAACAAGCGTGCCTGGTCAATCTCACAGCGCGACTTGGCGATAGCATCCCGCACGACTCCCTGCTCAGCGAGGGGCTTTCCAAAGGCTATACGTTTACGCGCTCTCACGATCATTGACTCCAAAGCGCGTTCGGCCACACCAATCATCCGCATACAGTGGTGAATCCTACCGGGGCCAAGCCTGCCTTGCGCAATCTCGAAACCCCGACCAGGTCCCAGAAGGACGTTTGAAGCGGGAACACGAACGTCCTTGAACTCCACTTCACCATGACCGCAAGGTGCATGCTCATATCCAAGCACACGCAGTGAGCGCAATACACTGACACCCGGTGTATTCTTTGGTACAAGGATCATTGAGTGCTGCTGGTGACGGGGCGCCTCTGGATTGGTCTTGCACATCGTAATGAATATCCTGGTGCGATTGTCCAGAGCACCTGAAGTCCACCATTTGCGGCCGTTCAGGACATACTCGTCACCATCACGCTCTGCGCGCAGATTTATATTGGTCGCGTCGGACGATGCCACATCTGGCTCTGTCATCGCGAATGCGGACCGGATTTCTCCGTTAAGCAACGGCTCCATCCATAGTTTTTTATGCTCCTCGGTGCCATAGCGTTCGATCACCTCGATATTTCCTGTATCCGGAGCGGAGCAGTTGAACACCTCCGGACCAATCGGAGAGCGCCCCATGATTTCGCACAAAGGCGAATATTCGTAGTTACTAAGGCCGGCGCCTTCCTGACTTTCTGGAAGAAACAGATTCCAAAGACCCTCATTCCTCGCAATCGCTTTCAGCTCATCCATCACTGGCGGGCTGTCCCACTTGTCTGCGAGTGCTTGTTGCTGCTCGATATACACACCCTCATTGGGGTAAATATGCTTATTCATAAAGGCTGTCAGCTGTTCCTGAAGCAGCCTGGATTTCTGCGAAAACTCAATCACGATCTTCACTCCTGTCTCAATAGACACTGGCACTGTGGTGGATAGTAGCCAATTAAAACACGACCGTCCAGTCGGTTTGTCTATTTTGTCGCGGTCATGCGCAATTTCCCTTCAGACCCGAAAGACTGGCCTGTAAGTGAGCTCAAGGTGAGATATCGCTGACTATTACTGCCTAGGATAAATTTCGCAGAAGCAGAGGTGATTTTTTATTGCAAGAAATGAGATCTGAGAGGGAATTGATATAGCCAAAGAATGAAAGGCTACGACAAGACGCCGTGGATCAGCCGACGCAGAAAACGGTTATCTTCGCATCAGGCCACTTAGAAAGAGTCTGGATAGATTCTCGGCAACAGCAGACACATCGAGCCGCCTATCGCTTGGCATCCATTGATAGGTCCAGTTACACGCGCCAAGGAAGGCCAGTGCGGTGTTTCTCACATCGCACTCCGCGAACAAGCCATCCTTTATTCCGGACCTAATCAGTTCGATCACCATGTTGAGATAACTCTTGCGATGCTCGGAAAGGGCGCTACGCTGCGATTCGTCGAGATCATGATAGTGCTCAAAAAATGCTCTCGTATAACCGGGATGCTCGACAATAAACTTGATCGTGTCGTAGCACAGCCCCCTCAGCAACTCATCGGGTCTTGACGTCTCTTGCTGCCTGGCATTGTGGGCATCCACGAGAACGGACATCAATTCTCTGTGCATCGCAAATAGGATTTCACTTTTACTGCGAAAGTAGTGATACAGTGTCGGTTTCCCCAGGTTTACTGCCTCGGCGATCATGTTCATAGAGGCACCGTGGTAGCCAACACGATCAAACAACGCGGCACTGGCACGAATGATCTCCTGTTGACGATTCACGTAAGTGTCAGTCATTTCCATAAATGCGTTACTCCCTATTTTCCCGTCAGCGAATAAAATGCCAGCCATCCTCAACTTGCTTTAGCGCATCGCCGATTAGATGCAAGCCACCTTCCCAGTTATTGAATGCATCTCCCGCCGTGGTGCCAGCGCCTACCGCCTCAACATCAAGTATAAAAATCGGGCGCAGCTCGTATATACCTACTTTTACAGTTATAACAAACTTCTTGGACGCGCAAGCAAACTCACCAAGAACTGCCATCAGACGCTGCGCCAGTTGCATTGTGCTGGAAAAGGAGTTCTTTTCCAGTGGAAAACGAGCGAGATCCAGGTACCCGTAGGCCAGGTAACCGCCGTCGTAAGGAGACACTTCCAATCCACACCCAAGTGAAGTGAGGGAAGGAAAGCTGTTTACCTGCCGCAGTAGTTGCTCTAGCTGACTACTGCCGCCATAACAATCACTCAACTCATTCGAGTACACCACTTCGGGCAACTGTTGTAGCGCGTCCGGTGCACTCTTCAGATCGCAATACGGCGCCCGCCTTGATGCGTCCTTCCCATCCATGCCATAGGGGATGAATACAGATGTGGAACCGCCATGTATCTCTACATTTTTTGATCGAGCCAATTCGCCAATGGAATAGGGGCGGCGGCAGACCACTACAGGGTTTTTCTCCAGTTCACCTGCTGGACTAACCATAATCACATGATCGTCCCTGCAGGAAGGGCAAGATACAATTCCGGCCGCGAGTAAAGCCTGTAACAGTTGTCCGCTTACAAACGGCTGCCTCTTCAGAAAGCATTGATCTAGCTGGCCAGAATAGCCACAAGAAAAGCAACTAAGCTGTATGATTCCATGCTCGTTCTTCACAGGGCGGCTCCGCTAGAGGTTCTATTCAACGGCCTTAACCATACATCAGCAAAAAGCGAAGCAATGGCATACAGCAGTACTCAGGCTTTTACCGCGAGACAACCACCGTCTACACGAATATTGGCATTAGTGGTGAAGGAAGAATGCGAACTTGCTAGATACAGGGCTGTTGTAACGATCTCTTCGGGATGACCAAATCTACGAAGTATCACACCGCTCAAGCCCTGGTCATCATCAGCCCAATCACCCGCGATATCGGTAAGAAATCCGCCTGGCGAAATGACATTCACTCTGACTTTCGGTGCGTATTCCATGGCCAGGGCTGTCGATACCGCGTTAAGCGCTGCCTTGGCGCCGGCATAGGGCCCGAAATACGGCGAAGGCAACTGCGCTCCGATTGAGGAAATATTGATGATGGAACCACCCTCCCCTTCAGCCATCCGGCTACCCACAAGGCAGGCCAGCCTGTATGGCCCCTTGAAATTGACCGCAGTTATCTTGTCAAAAAGGTCCTCGTTAACGTCGAGAAGGGAATCAGCAAGTGGCGACATACCAGCATTGTTAATCAATATATCAACTTGACCGAATTCTTCGTAGGCTGCCGATACAAGAAATTCAAGATCTCCCCATTTTCCAACGTGGGCGGCAACAGCTAGCGCCCTGCGCCCCATAGACCGGATTTCTCGGGCGACCGCTTCACATTGATCGAACTTGCGGCTCGCAACTATAATATCGGCGCCACGCTCAGCAAATGCGAGTGCCATCGCTTTCCCAAGTCCACGGCTTCCTCCCGTAATCAACACGACTCTGGATGTGAAATCAAAAAGTTTATCCGCCATAATTTTACCTCCAGCTGCCGTGCCAGCAGGCTCTCTGGATCCAGCTTCCTCCCTCAGGAGGCCAGCTCAATTAGTGCCTGACGCACTGTGTTCCACACCAGAACTGGCATCGTTACACGCCCTGAATTTGAAAAATATAGAAAACTCCTGGCCATCTCGGCCCGTTGACCAAACCGTCCGGTCGGACTATACTACACTAATCAAGGCTCCACAATACACATACCACCTCAGGCATATCGCTCACAAATTGACTGACCGACAATACTCATGGAAATTTCAGCCAGCTCAAGATTCGATGTTCCCGCCAGCACAATCTGGTCGCTGCTGGAAGATTTCAGTGCGATTAGTAACTGGTGGCCGACAGACGGGTTAATCACGATTCAACGTGTCGAATGCGAAGGTGAAGGTGTTGGCATGATCCGCCATATCTATAACCATGGAATGGAAAAGCCTGTCAGTGAGCGACTGGACTATCAGGACGCAGTAGACAAAATTTTGATCCTCTCAATAGTGGGGGATCGCCCTGGACTTATCGATGCCTATGTGGCGATAGGAAAAGTAATTGCGTTAGCCGAGTCTGAGTGCAAGCTGGATTACCGTGGCTACATATCCTGCGACCAACGTGTAGAGGAAAAGGTAGAAAGGAATATCCGCATTACCTGGGATCGAATGTTTGCCGGGCTGCGCAACGCGAGCAGTTGAATTCTGCGCGCTATGACTTCCGCCTTTGTTGGAGACCGTGAACGTCGGTAGCGAAACTTGTGAACTGCACAGTCTCCTGACACTTTTCTTCGGATGCCACTTTTGGATGAATTCATGTACCGCCGCCTAGCTAAAAAAGTTATCGTTGTAACTGGCGCGGCGGGAGGTATCGGCGCTCTGCTGGCACAGACGCTTGCTCACCAAGGCGCTTACGTTATCGCTGCGGATCTCACGAAGATTCCCTATAACTCGGCCGGCATAAGCCAGCATAAACTGGATGTCACCAGCGAGGCAGACTGGATCCAGCTCAGGGAATGGATCAAGAACAGGTACGGAAAACTCGACGGACTTGTAAACAACGCAGGAATATCCAATCGGGATCGCTTGGGTACCGTATGTTTGGGAGAATGGAATCAGGCGTTTTCTGTGAACTGCACCGGAGCACTACTGGCTATACAGACACTTTCACCACTAATGAGTGCAGGCTCATCTATCGTAAATATCGCTTCCATTGCAGCTATAACAGGCCACTACGCTGTGGCCTACAGCTCCAGCAAATGGGCTCTGCGCGGACTTTCACGCGCCGCCAGCCTTGAACTAGGACCAAAGGGAATTCGTGTCAATACCGTAATGCCGGGCGCAATCGAGACACCCATGACAAGCAATGTACCTGCTTCAGTGACTGACAAGCTTGTCGGCGAGACCCCACTTGGACGGCTCGGACAGCCCGAAGACATTACCGGTCTGATTGTGTATTTACTCTCGGATGAGTCGACCTTTATTTCTGGAGCGGAAATCCCCGTGGACGGGGGTCATACCGGTCACTGCGGTATGAAGAGCGTGTCAGACGCCATGCGCGTAATAGGGATTGAGTAATGTTTTTAGCAAGGCTCGGTACCAACTTGAATCGAGTCTGTATTCACAGTGAACAGTCACCTTGTCACCAGCCAGGCGTGGTTTTTTGACAAATAGGTATCCGGTCGATACCAGTGGATGTCCATGAACATCGGGAGGCTATGAACGTGCCGTTTTATCTCGTAATCGGGCTTGATCCGGAGCCACATAACATGCCGAGGCGGAACGAATTAAGGACGGACCACCGTACCTATGTGTTAGCCCGGGATTCTCTAATCAAATTCGCTGGTGCCATGACCGACGACAGTAACAATCAGACCGGTTCAATCTACATTTTTGAGGCATCTTGCGAGCGTGTCGTTCGCGATTGGATATCCCATGAGCCATTCTTCAAATGGGATGTATATGATCAGATCATCGTTAAGCAGGTAAACCCAGCCCTGAACCGGATTCCGCTAATAGAATGGGAACTATCACATTAGAAGCCAATTCGACGATTTCACGATTACCGAGTATTCCTCGACGACCAAATATCTATGACTTCTCTGGAGGCAGATACAATGCGATTCAAAAACAAAGTGGCAATCGTCACTGGTGGTGCTGGTTCCATCGGACTCGCTACTGTTCGACATCTGGCCAAAGAAGGTGCCTGTGTACTCTTGGTGGATCGAGGCGATAGCGGTGAACAGTCTGCTCGCGAACTACGCAAACAAGGTCTGGAGGTGATATTTCAAAGTGGTGATGTCGCAATTGAAAGTGATGTCCTCCGCATGGTACAAGAGGCCGAAAACCGCTGGGGAACACTGAACATCATGATCGCCAATGCAGGTGTACCGGGTCTAGGCAAGGCGGAAGATTGTGATCTTGAGAACTGGCAGAAGGTAATGGACGTCAATGTGGCCGGCGTTTTCCTCTGTGCCAAACATGCTATACCGGCCATGAAACGTTGCGGCGGAGGCTCTATCGTCGCCACCGCATCTGTAATGGGGCTCGTTTCCACTACGGGAGCTACTTCGTATTGCGCTAGCAAAGGTGCTGTCGTAAATCTTACCCGTTCAATAGCTCTAGATTACGCAGAGTATAATATTAGAGTAAATTCAGTATGCCCCGGACACCTCGAGACCCGGCTCAGCGGCGACAGTAAGATTGTGGCGCATACGGAACTCGTAACAAAATATCCAATGAATCGCCTCGGGACCGCTGAAGAAGTGGCTAATGCTATTGCCTTTCTGGCTTCAGACGAGGCGAGCTTTATTACCGGTACTGCTCTAGCAGTCGATGGAGGTTATTCGGCCGCCTGAATTAACACTCGGCGAACTGATATCCGCCGTGAGCGATGTCGGGCAAGATCAGCCAGATCACCCGCACAGTGAGCTGTTTAACTAGCTACAGCCCTGATACTGCATGTTACACTGGTTGCTGCGGCACTGCTCGAACTGCGCTTAGCAATGGTGCCGCGAGGACTTTTCTGATTCACCAAGAGTGTCTTCGCAGCAGCTAGCAGTAATCCACGAGTTTCTGCCGATGCCAGCCCCCGCTGTCTTGCCAAAACGACGCGCTATTAACACACATTCGAACGCTGGAACGGGCGAACCTCACCCTACCAAACCCGATCACTTGCAACAAACACAAAGTTAGATGTCATTGACCAAACCGCCCGGTCGGTTTATTATCTGCGAGGTGACTTCGCTGCACTGCGGGATAACAGTTCGAACATATAAAAATTGAAGGGTATATTTGCATGAGAATTATCAGAGTCTGCCTGGCGATGTTCCTTATTCCGCTGGTGCTCACACTACAGTCTTGCAAATCATTCGACACATCGGATTTCGCAGAGGAAAATTCGCTAGCCGATGCTAGGGTTCATCAGCCAAAAATACCACTGGCTGCTGTCGACGCTTCCACCGTGCCCCAACTGGAACTAGACCCGGGAAACTGGTGGAGCCACGGCCGGACTTGGAGCGAGCAACGGTTCTCACCACTGGATAGTATCAACACCTCCACTGTTTCAAGACTTGGCTTGGCGTGGCAAGCCGATCTGCAAAGCCATCGGTTTGGAATTGAGGCTTCACCCATCGTTGTAAACGGGAAAATGTACGTCAGCTCGAGTTGGGGCCGCGTTTTCGCTTTTGACGCGCGCACAGGTAAAAAACTGTGGATGTATGATCCAAAAGTACCGGGAGCCTGGGCCCGACAAGGTTGCTGTAAACCAGTAAATCGCGGCGTAGCGGTGTGGAAGGGAAAAGTTTTTGTCGGAGCTTACGACGGCCGCCTTATCGCCATCGACGGCACAACTGGCAAGGAGATCTGGTCAGCCAATACTACCGACTCTAAACCATGGTTGACAATTACTGGCGCACCCCGAGTCGTCAACGGAAAAGTCATTATTGGTAACGGCGGTGGAGATTATGGCACTCGTGGTTTTTTTTCCGCCTACAGTGCAGAGAGCGGCGAACTACTGTGGCGCTTTTACGTAGTTCCGGGAGATCCAGCGAACGGATTCGAGCATCCTGAAATGGAAATGGCGATGGAAACCTGGAACCAGGATCGCGATTGGTCGGTCGGCGGTGGCGGAAACCCCTGGGACTCCTTCGCTTTTGACCCCGAACTGAATTTGCTCTATGTCGGAACGGGCAATGGCGGGCCTTTCGGTAGCTGGAATCCTGCAGGCGGAGATGGCCTGTTTCTGTCCTCGATTTTGGCGATCAATCCAGATAACGGACGGCTAGCCTGGCACTATCAGACTACACCTGGCGAAAGCTGGGACTTCACTGCCACCCAGCACATGATACTCGCAGATCTTGAGATCGAAGGCCGACGGCGAAAGGTGCTAATGCAAGCGCCAAAGAATGGATTTTTCTATGTACTCGACCGTGAAACCGGTGAGCTGATTTCGGCTGATAATTACGCGTATGTTAATTGGGCCGAGGGAATTGACATGACCACGGGTCGGCCGATTCTGACCGAAGAAGCCAATTTTGAAAATCAGGCACGGCTGATATTCCCTTCCGCCTATGGCGGCCACAACTGGCCACCGATGGCATGGAGCCCGGAAACCCGGCTCGTATATATTCCTGCCCGCGAGTATGGGTTTGTCTGGGGTTCGGATCGAATCACCTGGTTTATGACTGGACACGACGTATCCACGCTCACCGACCGTGACCTTGAAGGAAAACTCTATGGGCAATTACTGGCATGGGACCCGGTTCTCCAACGGGCAGCCTGGACAGTGAAGTTTGACACGCTGACCAATGGCGGTGTGCTTGCCACCGCGGGCGATCTGGTTATTAACGGATCTGAAGACGGCTACCTACGGTTTTTCAACGCGAAGAACGGTGAACAACTACATGAGATATTTTTCGGAACCGGAATTATCGCGCCACCGATCAGTTACTCTGTTGGCGACGAACAATATATCGCTCTAGGGGTCGGGTGGAATGGTCCAAAGGCCGAACCCCTAGGTCCGGACACGACGAGTAAATACTCCAATGCAGGGCGTCTGGTGGTACTAAAACTTGATGGTAGCGAGGTAGAACCCGCCGACAAAATTCAATTACAGCCATTTATGCGCGACGACAAACCACAAGATGCCGATCTGATAGCAGAGGGTGTTGCACGCTATCAGCAGCACTGCGCTATATGTCATGGCGTCGTAGGAGAGGACACAGTAGTGCCAGATTTACGACGAATGTCACAGGGTGTATTCGATGCGTTTGATTTGATAGTTCTTCAGGGTTTGATGGAAGCTGGCGGTATGGCCAGTTTCGGCGACGTACTAGACACAGAAGATACCAAAGCGATTCGTGCCTATCTCGTTGATTGGGCTCAACGTTCACGCAAGGGAGATCAGCGACCATTCCCTTACGACGCCGAAAGCCAAAAAAAAGTTCCGAAGTTGAGTGTTCCTGGGGCTTGAATGTCCGGCAAAAATTGCGGGTATGATATTTGTTCTGCTGTACTACACATCAATAGCAATAGTGTCTCGGTATATCGGCAATATGATGTACCAGACCCGTCAATGTATAGGCTGACGATCGCTTCAGCTTGTAGTATCAGGCGCCTGAATGTCGCAAAACGTAGGAGGCATCTGCTAAAAAAATAGCGCGTCCTGCCGATGCTGCTTCATTCAAAACGCTTTCCTACGCCAAGCGCCATTACAGGAAAACAGTATGTCATCAAGTCTTACCCAAAGTTTCACGCCAGTCGAATTTTCCGTTGTTATCAGCATGGGTGTTATTTCGGGCTGTATCCCCGCACTACAGCCCTTGCTATTGGGCGGTCTCCTCGACCGCGGCCACCTCAACGTCGTGCAAATTGGACAGTCTGCCACATCGGAAGCGCTGGGCATGGTTTTCGCTACAACAGTGGCAGCGATCCTGTTAAAGCCCAACAGGCTAAAGCCGATCACCATCATCGCCCTGCTGGGAGCATTAGTGGTCAACAGCCTCACCGTCATAAGCAGCGGTATTCAGGTTGTCGTCCTTCGCGGTATCAGTGGACTCTGCTCCGGCGTGCTTCTGTGGGTGCTACTGGGACTACTTTCCAGATCGGCGTCACCAGGACGCGCGTTCGCAGTTTATGTCACCGCTCAAGCTATTGCCTCATTCATATTATCTAGCCTAATTACTCACTGGTTGGTTGACGTCGCCGGGGCCGACGGCGGGTATCTCATAATCGCCTTCGCTAACCTGGTGTTGATGGCTGCTGCGCTTGTCATGCCTGCCAGCTACACAACTATCGAAAGCGAAAATCGCTTTTCTCGTCCCCCGATACATGGCCTCTGGGCGTTGTTATCGATCACGCTGCTGCTGGCGAGCATTCTCGGATTCTGGGTTTATATTATTCCTATCGGAAAGAGTCTCGGCTACTCGACCGACAGTCTTAACAGTGTGATTAGCATTGCTATCGGGGCTCAGGTGATCGCCGGTCTGTGCGCTACAGCCCTGTCTACAGCGCTCAAGCCTTTCCGCGTTTTCGTTATTGGTGCGCTGCTGATTATCGGCTCGATTGTGTTATTCATGACCATAAGCCACCCACTCGTGCTTTACAGTTCGCTAATCGTTTTTTCCTTTGTGTGGATGTTTGTGCCCCCCTTTCAGCTGCCTCTGCTGATTGAGCTAGATCCCAGTCTCCGCAGCGCAATATTCATTGGCACAGCACAACTTTCCGGTGTTGCCTTTGGGCCTATCTTCGCAGCTCAAATCATCGGGGTCGCATCGAAACAAATGGCAGCCAACAGCAGTATCGTACTGGCGATGCTGTCTATCGGCTGCCTTTATGTTGCTTCATTATTGCACGGTACCGCTACCACGCATGTGGCAAAGACCAGTGATAGCAATACTCCGGCTGACTCCTGAGGAACTCACCTGGACTAACACTAATTCCGTCCTGGTTATTCAGTAGCGACTATTTAATCGGAAGCTTGAATGCATAAATGATAAAGCGCTAGCGATTCGAACCCGCGTGTTGCCATGCCCTGAATTTCTCCTCATTTGGGAGGAAAAATTTGTCGGTTTTAAGAATCCGAATGTTATTACCGAGCAATATAACACCACCATTGGCATGCAGACTTTTGAACTGGCTGTGGAAAGGCATCGACATCAGCCGCCTGCAGCGTCTCGGCGTGGATATTCCCCGATGGAAGCGCCGCGCAGCTGAGCGGAACTCCCTCTGTCAGAGGTCGATCAGCAGCCCGAGACTCCAGCCTCTGAATTCGACCTTGCCGCTGAAATCGTCGAAGTCATCAAAGTCGTTTTCCACCTGCCGGTAGCCGAGGCGCAGGGACAGGTCCAGCACCGGCATGTCCAGGGTGTAGGCGAGACCGGCCTCGAGGTCGTAGGCGCTGGTGTCATCCCAGCTGGTCGCCATCGCCTCACCATAGACACCGAGGTCGGAACCGAAGATCGGCACGTGTACGGTTCCGTACAGCTGCGGCAACCAGCCCTCAAAGGAACCCCGGCCCGGCGCCCTCCCGTCCTGGAAGTTGGTCGCACTGACACCCAGGTCGAGGTCGATCAGGGGGTTGTCGAGTATTTCGTAGTAGAGAATCGCATCGAGGGTGGTCAGCTCCAGCGGCCGGTTGCGATCCTCTTCGGCGTAGTCCCAGTAGCGCAGTTTGATGTTGGGAATGAGGGGGACGGGGTGTTCGAAGGCGGCGGTCAATGAAAGCTGCTGCTCTTCGCCGGCATCGAACGCGGGGCCGCTGCCCTCGGCCAGCCAGGCGGCAGCACCGGCTTTGAAGGCGAGTACGTCGGCAGTGGCGATGGCGGGGGCGGCGAGAAGGCACAGGGCGGTGGCGAGGCGTTTCACGGTGATGGCACTCCGGGTGGCATGGGAAAGTTGGGCGGTACAGTATGGGGTGTGCGAGTGAGGGTCAACCTCGATCCGAGGGAACTTCGCTTTAATCAGGATGGGGCTTCGTAGCCCGGCATCACAGGCCCCGGGTGGGGTTCAGGACACGCCGTGAATACGTCCATGTAGGCTCGACGGCAGCATCCATGCTGCCGACGGTCCCTCACCCCACCCGGGGCCTGCGACGCCTGATTGGTTGCCACATCGCCCACGGGGGCAATAGCGAGCTAACGGCTTCATGGACAATTAATTGGGCCTACACTTGTGCCAGCGTGCCTACGCCTGAAGTAAAAGCGCCTGGACCGGAGGGGCATGCAGCGACTCTATGAGGCATGGATGCCGAGTAGAAGCGTACATGGACGTATTCACAGCGTGTCGCGGAATGCCCCTGCGGTCCAGGCGCTGCCCCCGAACGAAAACAGAGCTTCCCCCTTGGTACGCGCGAAAACTGATAGCGCCCCAGCGTGATTGACAGTTCGAACTATGATGTTCCAGCGGGCAAGCGAAAAAAAGGGGAGCACCCTCGCGGGAGCTCCCCTGTATCAACGGCCGTTTAGGCGATATCAGGAATCAGCAGATTCCTGCGCTTGCTCGGCCGGAGCCTCATCTTCCAGCAGTTCCTTGATGGACAGTTTGATACGGCCACGCTGGTCAACGTCCAGAACTTTTACGCGTACTTCCTGGCCTTCGCTCAGGTGGTCGGTCACATTCTCCACACGCTCATTGGCGATCTGGGAAATGTGGACCAGGCCATCCTTGCCGGGCAGGATGTTAACGAAGGCGCCGAAGTCGACGATACGGGCTACCTTACCGGTGTAGATCGCGCCAACTTCTGCTTCTGCAGTGATCTCTTCGATCATTGCCACAGCCTTGTCACGGGCTGCCTGATCCTGACCGAATACGCGGACAGTGCCGTCGTCGTCGATATCGACAGTGGCGCCGGACTCTTCGGTGATGGAGCGGATAGTTGCGCCGCCCTTGCCGATGATGTCGCGGATCTTGTCGGAATCGACCTTCAGGGTGACCATGCTCGGCGCGTTCTCGGAAGTCACTTCGCGCGCGGCAGGCAGAACGGCGTTCATCTGACCCAGGATGTGCAGGCGGGCGTGCAGGGCCTGCTCCAGGGCGATTTCCATGATCTGCTCGTTGATGCCTTCGATCTTGATGTCCATCTGCAGGGCGGTAACACCCTCGGCAGTACCGGCCACCTTGAAGTCCATGTCGCCGAGGTGATCTTCGTCACCCAGGATGTCGGTCAGAACGGCAAACTGGTTGCCTTCCTTGACCAAGCCCATGGCGATACCGGCTACAGGAGCCTTCAGCGGTACGCCGGCGGCCATCAGGGCCAGGGAGCCGACACACACGGAAGCCATGGAGCTGGAACCGTTGGACTCGGTGATTTCGGAGACCACGCGCACGGTGTAGGGGAATTCTTCCTCACCGGGCAGTACCGCGGCCAGGCCGCGACGGGCCAGGCGGCCGTGGCCGATTTCGCGGCGGCCGGTGAAACCGATGCGGCCCGCTTCACCCACTGAGTAGGGGGGGAAGTTGTAGTGCAGCATGAAGGGATCACGGCGCTCGCCTTCGAGGGCGTCGATGATCTGGGCGTCACGGGTGGAGCCGAGGGTTACGGCGCCGATAGCCTGGGTCTCACCACGGGTGAACAGGGCGGAACCGTGTACTTTGGCCAGCAGGTCCACTTCGCAGGCGATGCCGCGAACGGTGCGGTTGTCGCGGCCATCGATGCGCGGCTCACCAGCCAGGATGCGCTTGCGTACCAGATCCTTCTCGACCTTCTTGAAGATATCCTTCACGTCGTCGGCGGAAGGGCCGCCTTCAACAGCCAGGGCGGCAACACAGGCGTCGCGGACCTCACCCACGCGCTCGTAGCGCAGGGCTTTCTCGGTGATGCGGTAGGCTTCGCCCAGGTCGGCCTTGACCTGGCCTTCAACAGCAGCCAGCAGCTCCTGGTTGATGGCCGGTGCCTGCCAGTCCCAACGCGGCTTGCCCGCTTCTGCGGCCAGCTCGTTGACAGCCTGGATGACGGCCTGCATTTCCTGGTGAGCGAACAGTACGGCGCCCAGCATCTGGTCTTCAGACAGCTGGTCGGCCTGGGACTCAACCATCAGTACCGCGTCGGCAGTACCTGCAACGACCATGTCCAGCTTGGACTCTTTCAGCTTGTCGTAGGTCGGGTTGAGCAGGTAGCCCTCGGCTTCGTTGAAGCCGACACGAGCGGCGCCAATCGGGCCGTTGAAGGGGCAACCGGAAATCGCCAGGGCAGCGGAAGTACCGATCATGGCGGGGATGTCCGGATCGATGTGCTTGTCGGCGGACATCACGGTGCACACCACCTGCACTTCGTTCATGAAGCCATCGGCGAACAGCGGGCGAATCGGACGGTCGATCAGGCGCGAGGTCAGGGTTTCTTTCTCGCTGGGACGTGCTTCGCGCTTGAAGAAGCCGCCGGGAATCTTGCCGACGGAGTAGGTTTTCTCCTGGTAGTGTACGGACAGCGGGAAGAAGGGCTGGTTTTCCTTGGCCGCTTTTTCCGCCACCACGGTAACCAGTACGGAGGTGTTCTCCACGGTCACCAGAACCGCGCCGGTCGCCTGACGGGCGATACGGCCGGTTTCCAGAGTGACGGTCTGGCCGCCATACTGGAAGGTTTTAGTTACTGGATTCACAGTTTTTCTCCAATTCTTAACATGACAACCGGGGCACTTAGCCCCGGTATGTGGTCTTGCAGCTTATCGACGCAGACCCAGACGCTTGATCAGGTCGGCGTAGCGGGTCACATCTTTCCGCTTCAGGTAGTCCAGCAGTTTGCGGCGCTGGTTCACCATGCGGATCAGGCCGCGACGTGAGTGGTGATCCTGCTTGTGCTCGGCGAAGTGGTCCCGGAGCTGCTCGATATTTGCGGTCAGCAGCGCGATTTGAACTTCGGGGGAACCGGTGTCGCCTTCAGCTACCTGGTACTCCTTGACGATTTCTGCTTTCTTTTCAGCGTTTAAAGCCATTTCTCTATTCCTCTGTTGAATCTGCCTGGCACGGCTTTCAATGTGTTGCCGTGCATGAATGAAAAGAGCCTGTCCGTGCAGATCTACAGACAGGTTCGGTGTCACCTCCCGGTGACGATCAGTCGACGGGGCGCCACGCGCCCGTCGTCCAATATCTCGCCTACGCCCAGAAACTCACCGGTCTCCAGGGCGACGCGCACCATACCATTACAGGGCGCGTTTGGCACCTGGACCGGCTGGCCCTGGCGCATGTAAAAACCGCCGGAAGCGGTCAGCTCCACCAGCGGCATGGCGCGGCAGGCGGTATCCGCCGGCAGCAGCAACTGGTCCATTTCGGCCAGCTGGTCATTCTGTTTCAGGGCCTCCAGCGTCGGCATGGAGACCGCGTCGGCCAGAGTAAACGGCCCGGCCTTGGTGCGGCGCAATACGCTCACGTGGGCACCGCAGCCCAGGGCTGCACCGAGATCCTCGGCCACGGAGCGCACGTAGGTGCCCTTGCTGCACTCCAGCGAAATATCCACCTCGGCCTTCGGCCCGGGGCGGAAGGCCTTCAGCTCCAGCCGGTGAATGGTCACCTGCCGGGACTTGCGCTCCACTTCCACGCCCTGCCGGGCCAGTTTATAGAGCGGCTGGCCATCCTGCTTGATGGCCGAGTACATCGACGGCACCTGCTCGATCTCACCGCGGAAGGCCTCCAGCGCCTGACGCACAGTGGCTTCGTCGAGGTTGGAGGCATCGGTTTCGCTGAGCACCTCACCTTCGGCATCACCGGTGGCGGTGGCAGTACCCAGGACAAAGGTACTGTCGTATCCCTTGTCGGCATCCAGCAGGTACTGGGAGAACTTGGTGGCCTCCCCGAAACACAACGGCAGCACGCCGGTCGCCAGCGGATCCAGGCTGCCGGTATGACCCGCCTTGGCGGCAAAGTACAGGCCCTTGGCCTGCTGCAGGGCCCGGTTGGAACTCACCCCACCGGGCTTGTCCAGCACCAGGATTCCGTCGACAGGCCGCCCGCGACGCCGTCGTGCCACTAGGAGTCGTCTCCCTTGTCGCCCTGACCTGCGTCAAGGGGGGCGTCTGAGTCCGACTCGGCGCCTTCTTCACGCAGGCCCAGCTCACGGTCGGCATCCGCCGCCCGCTTGATCAGGTCTTCCATGTTGCGCCCGTAACCCACGCTACTGTCGAAGTAGAAGCGCAGTTGCGGCACGCTGCGCATGTTGCTGTCACGGGACAGCTGGGAGCGCAAAAAGCCCGCGGCCTTGTTCAGCACGCCGGCGGATTCCGCCGCGTCCTCTTTCGAGTCCGCGCCCAACAGGGTGAAGTACACCTTGGCGTAGCCCAGATCGCGGCTCACGTCGACACCGGTGATGCTCACCATACCCAGCCGCGGGTCGCGCAACTCCTGCTGCACGAGAGCGGCCAGTTCGCGTTGCAGGTAGTCGGCAACGCGCTGTGTACGGCTGTATTCCTTGGCCATCTTTGCCGGAGCGTCCGTCCCTTACAGGGAGCGGGCGATCTCCTTCACCTCGTAGACTTCGATCTGGTCACCGACCTTCACGTCATTGTAGTTCTTCACACCGATACCGCACTCCATGCCGTTGCGCACTTCCGCGGCGTCGTCCTTGAAGCGACGCAGGGATTCCAGCTCGCCCTCGTAGATCACCACGTTGTCACGCAGGACACGGATGGGCTTGGCGCGGTACACGGTGCCCTCGGTCACCATACAGCCGGCGATGAGGCCGAACTTGGGTGAACGGAACACATCGCGCACTTCGGCGATGCCGACGATCTCCTCGCGCATCTCCGGCGCCAGCATCCCGGACAGGGCCTGCTTGACGTCGTCGATCAGGTCGTAGATCACGTTGTAGTAACGCAGGTCGACACCCTCACCCTCAACCAGGCGGCGGGCGGAAGCATCGGCACGGACGTTGAAGCCGAAGATCACCGCGTTGGAGGTCATCGCCAGGGTCACGTCGGTCTCGGCGATACCGCCGACGCCGCCGGCGACGATGTTCACCTGGACTTCCTCGTTGCCGAGGTCCAGCAGGGAGGTCTGGATCGCCTCCAGCGAGCCGCGCACGTCGGCCTTGACCACCACGTTGAGGGTCTTCTTCTCGCCGGCGGTCATGCTCTCGAACATGTTGTCGAGCTTGGCCGCCTGCTGGCGTTGCAGTTTGTTGTCGCGCTGCTTCTCCTGGCGGAAGTCCGCCAGCTCGCGGGCACGGCGCTCGCTCTCAACCACGGCGAACTGTTCACCGGCATCGGGCGTGCCGTCGAGGCCGAGAATTTCCACCGGAATACTCGGGCCGGCCTCGTCAACGGGCTGGCCGTTCTCGTCCAGCATGGCGCGCACCCGGCCGTATTGCAGGCCCGCCAGCACGATGTCGCCCTGACGCAGGGTACCGCTTTGCACCAGCAGTGAAGCCACCGAACCGCGGCCCTTGTCCAGGCGCGATTCAATAACGATGCCCTGGGCAGGAACGTCGCGCGGCGCGGTGAGTTCCAGCAGTTCCGCCTGCAGCAGTACCGCATCCAGCAGGGCCTCGATGCCTTCGCCGGTATGGGCGGAGACATTGATGAACTGGGTGTCGCCGCCCCACTCCTCGGGGATCACTTCCTTGGCGGACAGTTCGTTCTTGACGCGGTCGGGGTCGGCCCCTTCCTTGTCGATCTTGTTCACCGCCACGATCAGCGGCACACCGGCCGCCTTGGCGTGCTGTACCGCCTCTTCGGTCTGGGGCATCACGCCGTCGTCGGCGGCCACCACCAGGATCACGATATCGGTACTCTTGGCACCGCGGGCGCGCATCGCAGTAAACGCGGCGTGTCCCGGGGTGTCCAGGAAGGAGATCATGCCGTGGCCGGTCTCCACATGGTAGGCACCGATGTGCTGGGTAATACCGCCCGCCTCGCCGGAGGCGACGTGGCTCTTGCGGATGTAGTCCAGCAGAGAGGTCTTGCCGTGGTCGACGTGGCCCATCACGGTGACCACCGGGGCGCGCGGCTCCGGAGTGCCCTCGTGCTGGGACAGGGTCTCTTCCAGCTTTTCTTCCAGCGCGTCAGCGCTGATCAGCTTGACGGCGTGACCCATTTCCTCGACCACGAGGCTTGCCGTATCCTGGTCGATCATCTGGTTGATGTTAGCCATCACACCGAGCTTCATCAGCTCCTTGATGACCTCACCCGCCTTGACCTTCATCTGGCCAGCCAGGCCGGCCACGGTGATCATGTCAGCCAGCTCCACCTCGTACACCTGGTTCTCGGTGGGCATTTCGAATCCGTGCTTGCCGTGTTCGGCGTGGGATCCTTTCAGCTTGCGGCGGCCACCACGACGACGGCCGTAGCCCTCGGCGGCTTCCAGGTCACTGAGCGACAGGTTGTGCCCGCGCTGCTTGCCGCGGCCTGCCGGGCGCTCGAGGCGGCCTTTGCCGGCGGATTTGCGACGCTGGTCTTCCTTCTGCGCGGCAGCACCAGCACCCGGCTGGGGCGCATCGTGCAGGCGCTTGGGGCGCTTGGCGTCTTTTTCTTTCTCTTTCTCGGCGCGCGCAGCAGCTTCCGCCTTCTGGCGCTCTTCCTCGGCCTTCTTGGCTTCGATGGCGCGGCGGCGGGCTTCGGCTTCCTCGGCCTCTTTCTTCTTGCGGCGCTCGGCCGCGCGCTGGCGCAGGATCTCGGGATCCAGTTCCAGCGGGTCTTCCTTCACAGGCTCCGGCTCGGACGCGACCGGCTCCGGCGCGGGTTCCGGCTCAGCTTCCGCTTCCACTACCGGTGCAGCTTCGACTTCCGGCTCTGGCGCCTCTTCCACTTCCGGCTCTGCGGCGGCTTCCGCGGCAGCGGCAGCTTCTTCCGCTTCGCGAGCGGCGGCTTCCTCGGCTTCCCGTGCGGCAGCTTCTTCCGCTTCGCGCGCGGCAGCGGCTTCCGCCTCGGCCTTCAGCTCTTCCGGGTCACGCTTCACGTAGGTGCGCTTCTTGCGCACTTCCACGTTGACCGTCTTCTTGCCCTGGGAACCGCTGGTGCGCAGGGTGCTGATGGTCTTGCGCTTCAGCGTGATGCGCTTGGGTGCCTCGGTGGCTTCACCATGGCTGCGCTTCAGGTAGGTCAGCAGAGTCTGCTTGTCCTCTTCGGAAACGGCCTCCTCGGCTGCCTTGTGCGGCAACCCGGCGTCCTTCATCTGCGTCAGCAGACGTTCCACGGAGGCATTCACAGTTTCTGCGAGTTGCTGTACTGTCACCTGCGCCATTCAATAATCTCCTTAAATCCCGTTTCCTGGTTGCCGTTATGCCGTGCCACGTTTGCTGTGGTCTTACTCGGCCTCCTCGGCAAACCAGGGTGCGCGCGCCGTCATAATCAGTTCACCGGCACGCTCTTCTGTCATCTCCGGGATATCCATCAGGTCTTCCACACCGAGTTCTGCCAGATCTTCCATGGTGATCACTTCCCGGCTGGCCAGAATGTAGGCCAGGTGCCGGTCCATGCCGTCCATGTTGAGCAGATCTTCGGCAGGCTCGTTCGCGCCCAGTTGCTCTTCGGATGCAATCGCCTGAGTCAACAGGGCATCCTTGGCACGGGCACGCAGCTCTTCTGCGATATCTTCGTCGAAGCCTTCCACCGCGGTCATTTCTTCCAGCGGCACGTAGGCCACTTCTTCCAGGGTGGTAAAGCCCTCTTCCACCAGGATCTCGGCGACATCCTCGTCGACATCCAGCTGATCCATAAAGGCCTGGATGACCTCACCGGATTCAGCCTCGTGTTTCTCAGCCGCCTCTTCGGTGCTCATCACATTGATGGTCCAGCCGGTCAGCTCACTGGCCAGACGCACGTTCTGGCCAGAGCGGCCGATGGCCTGGGCCAAATTGTCCTCGGACACGGCGACGTCCATGGTGCCGCTGTCCTCATCCATCACGATGGACTCTACCTCGGCGGGCGCCATGGCGTTGATCACCAGCTGGGCCGGGTTGTCATCCCACAGGACGATGTCCACGCGCTCGTTGTCCAGCTCGTTGGATACCGCCTGGACGCGTGAGCCGCGCATACCGACGCAGGCGCCGACCGGGTCGATGCGCTGGTCGTTGGTTTTCACCGCGATCTTGGCGCGCGAACCGGGGTCGCGGGCGGCGGCGCGGATCTGGATGACTTCCTCGGAAATCTCCGGCACTTCAATCTTGAACAGCTCGATCAGCATTTCCGGGCAGGCGCGGCTCAGGATGAGCTGCGGGCCGCGGGTTTCGGTGCTGATTTCTTTCAATACTGCGCGTACACGATCGTTGACCCGGAAGGTCTCCCGGCCGACCAGCTGGTCGCGGGGCAGCAGGCCTTCGGCGTTGTTGCCGAGATCCACGATGACGTTGTCGCGGGTGACTTTCTTGACAGTGCCGGCAACCAGTTCGCCGACGCGGTCCATGTACTGCTCGACCACCTGGGCGCGCTCGGCATCGCGCACGCGCTGCACGATCACCTGCTTGGCGGTCTGGGCGGCGATGCGGCCAAAGCCAACGTTTTCCACCTGCTCTTCGTAGATGTCACCGGGCTTGAGGTTCACATCCTTCTCGGCGGCTTCTTCGGTGGTGAACTGGGTCCCCAGCAGGGCAATCTCGTCGTCGGGCACAACCAGCCAGCGGCGAATGGTTTCGTAATCGCCGGTGGCACGATCGATGGTGACCTCGATGTCGGCATCCTCGTCGTAGCGCTTCTTGGTGGCCGTCGCCAGGGCCAGCTCAATCGCCTCGAAAATGATGTCTTCAGAGACACCCTTCTCGTTCGAGACGGCTTCCGCCACCAACAGAATTTCCTTTGTCATCTCAAGCCTCGCTTGTTCGATTCCCGCCGGCCAGGCGGGGTTGAATACGCGCTTTCTCGATTGCGCCATGGGGCAGCAGGTACTCGTGATCGTCCACCTGGACTACCACGTCCTCGCCCTCGATCCCTTTCAGGGTTCCCTTGAACTTGCGCCGCCCATCGAAGGGTCTGCGCAGACGCAGTTCAATCCACTCCCCGACATACGCCGGATACTGGTCGAGCTTGAACAGGAGCCGGTCCACACCCGGAGAGGACACTTCCAGGGTGTACTCGCCGGTAATCGGGTCCTCCACGTCCAGCACACCGCTGACGTGGTGACTGACATCGGCGCAGTTGTCCACGCTGATGCCCTGTTCGCTCTCTATATAAATGCGCAGCACAGTATGACGACCCTGTGACAGGTACTCGATTCCCCACAGCTCGAAACCCAGCGCCTCAATAGAGGGCGCCAGTAACTGCTGGAGTTCCTGCTCTTTCGTCGCCATTTGTGTTGTGCTCCCACCGGCTGGCCGGTACTTTTCGCAGATACGAAAAAGCCCCTGAAAAGGGGCTTCTCGCACGTGTCACCTAGATTTAGGAGCGGGTGACACGTAATTGGTAGCGGGGGCCGGATTTGAACCGACGACCTTCGGGTTATGAGCCCGACGAGCTACCAGGCTGCTCCACCCCGCATCAATACGTTCTCGAAGAGAAGGCCCCTTGGCGCTTCTCAGCGGGCTCTGCGTTGCTGCCAGTGCCCGAATTCGAGGGTGTGCATTATAGGTATGCCCCCTATGCCGGTCAACCGGCTCGGGGATTTATTTCCGCATTTATTGCGGACTGCACACTTGTTGATCAATCGCCCCGAAAATGGAGCTGCCAGCCGCGTCGAGCATCTCGATGCGGACACGGTCGCCGTAGGCCATGAAGCCCGTTTTCGGCGCGCCGCTGGCGATTGTCTCGATCATGCGGATCTCTGCGATACAGCTGTAGCCGAGGCCGCCCTCACTCACCGGACGGCCAGGAGCGCCGTCTGCATCCTTGTTGGAGACCGTACCGGAACCGATGATGGTACCCGCCCCCAGGGGCCGGGTTTTCGCCGCGTGGGCTACCAGGGTCGGAAAGTCGAAGGTCATGTCGACGCCAGCGTTGGCCTTGCCAAAGGCCTCGCCGTTGTAGGACACCAGCAGCGGCAGATGGAGGCGCCCGCCGTCCCAGGCGTCTCCCAACTCGTCGGGCGTCACGCAGACCGGGCTGAAGGCGCTGGAAGGCTTGGACTGGAAAAAGCCGAAGCCCTTGCCCAGCTCACCCGGGATCAGGTTGCGCAGGGACACGTCGTTGACCAGCATCACCAGGCGAATGGACGCCGCGGCCTCCTCGACAGAAGCCCCCATGGGCACATCACCGGTAACGACGGCAATCTCGCCCTCAAAGTCGATACCCCAGTCCGTCGTCGGCATGACGATGGGGTCGCGGGGGCCGAGGAAGGTGTCGGAACCCCCCTGGTACATCAGCGGATCGGTCCAGAAACTTTCCGGCATCTCGGCGCCACGCGCCTTGCGCACCAACTCCACATGATTCACATAGGCGGAGCCGTCCGCCCACTGGTAGGCACGGGGCAGTGGCGAGGCACAGGCCGCCTCGTCAAAGGGATCGCCCTCACCCGCTTCCACGCGATCTGACAGGGCCTGCAATTGCGGCTGGTGCTCATCCCAGTGGTCCAGGGCCGTCTGCAGGGTAATACCTGCGGCCAGTTTGCGCTGCAGATCACTGGAAACCACTACCAGCACACCGTCACGCCCCGCCTGCAAAGATGCGAGCTTCATCAGTTACCTCCCGGTTCGTTGTCTGGGCGCTCGTGCAGCCACGCAGCGTGACGCGGCGCCTGTTTGGTTTTCGACCACTCCTCGATCATGGCCGGGGCCACCTCGCGCAGGCGCTCTAGATCGCCCGGCTTGTCGATGTTGGCCGCCAGCTCCAGGCGATGGCCATTGGGGTCGAAGAAATAGATCGATTTGAAAATCCCGTGATAGGTCGGACCCACCACTTCCAGGCCCTCGGCCTCCACCTTCGCCTTGGCCTCAAGCAACTCCTCCACGGAGCCCAGCTCAAATGCAATGTGCTGGACCCAGTCAGGGGTGGACTCGTCGTGCCCCATAGGCGGCGAGTTCGGCAACTCGAAAAAGGCCAGTACATTACCCATACCGGCATCGAGGAAGATATGCATGTAGGGGTCCGGCTCACCGGTGGAGGGTACCTCGTTCTCGGCGATGGCGAGTACGAGGTCCATGTCCATGACCCGCTTGTAGAAGTCCACGGTCTCCTTCGCATCGCGACAGCGATAGGCCACATGGTGAATCTTGCGGATATTCATAAGGGCATCCTCACTGGCTCAGTTGACCTGCTCTTCCCCACCGATCACGCCGCGGGCGAGCTGGTCGCGCTCGATGCTTTCGAACAGGGCCTTGAAATTGCCCT
The DNA here is from genome assembly GCF_008064665.1 of Parahaliea maris. GTDB lineage: Bacteria > Pseudomonadota > Gammaproteobacteria > Pseudomonadales > Halieaceae > Parahaliea > Parahaliea maris. The sequence continues at coordinate 690,462 of NZ_VRZA01000001.1, forward strand.
CGCCAAAGCCCTCGTCCTCCTTGCGCTGGATAAACTCGAAGAACACCGGACCCAGCAGGTTGGCGGAGAATATTTGCAGCAGGAGTCGGGGCTGGCCACCCTCGGTGGTGCCGTCCAGCAGGATACCGCGCTGCTGCAGTTCAGCGGCCGGCTCGCCGTGACCCGGCAGACGCTCTTCCAGCATCTCGTAATAGGTATCGGGCGGTGCCGGCATGAAGCTCAGGCCGGCGGCTTTCAGGCGGTCGTAACAGGCCAGCAGGTCGTCGCAGGCAAAGGCGATGTGCTGGATGCCCTCACCGTTGTAGGCCATCAGGAACTCCTCGATCTGGCCACCGCCCTTGGCTTCCTCGTTGAGGGGAATGCGGATTTTGCCGTCCGGGGCCGTCATCGCCTTGGACAGCAGGCCAGTGTACTCGCCCTTGATGTCGAAATAGCGGATTTCGCGGAAGTTGAACAGGTCTTCGTAATAGGACGCCCAGTAGTCCATCCGCCCCCGGTACACGTTGTGGGTCAGGTGATCCAGGGTGTGGAAACCGTGCCCGGCGGGCTTGTGGTTGACCCCTTCCAGCCAGTGGAAGTCGATATCGTAGATGCTGTGGCCTTCCTCATAGCGGTCGATCAGGTAGAGGATGGCACCACCGATGCCCTTGATAGCCGGGAGCCGCAGCTCCATCGGGCCGGTTTCCACGTGCACCGGCTGGGCGCCGTTTTCCAGCGCCCGGTTGTAGGCCGCGGTGGCGTCCTTGACCCGGAAAGCCATGCCGCAGGCAGAGGGCCCGTGCTCACGCCCGTAGTACCAGGCGTGACTCTTGGGCTCATAGTTGGTGATGAAGTTGATGTCGCCCTGACGCCACAGGCTGACGTCCTTGGTGCGGTGCTCCGCCACCCGGGAAAAGCCCATCATTTCGAATACAGGTTCGAGGATGCCCTTCTCGGGGGCGGTGAACTCCACAAATTCGAAGCCGTCCAGCCCCATGGGGTTTTCAAACAAGTCGGCCATGATTCCTCCTGTCTCTTTACTGCGCCCCGCGAGGCGTTACTTATCAAGGAAGAGCACAGTAGCGGAAACGCAATATAGTTTCAAGAGAAACTATATTGGCGCAATTTTGCGACTTGCTGACCCTGGACGGCGTCAGCTCGACGAGGGCGAGGATTCGGCGTAGGTCCGCTTGATTTCCAGGATCTCCGGCAACGTCTCGCGCAGCAGGCCAACCAGGTGAGGGTCGAAGTGGGTCCCGGCGGAGGCCTCGATCATGTCGAGGGCGTCGTCGACACTCCATTCCTCCTTGTAGGGCCGCCTGGACGTCAGCGCGTCAAAAACATCGGCAATGGCCACGATACGCCCAACCCGGGGAATTGCATCTCCTGCCAGGCCCCCGGGGTACCCGCTACCGTCCCACTTTTCGTGGTGAGTCAGGGCGATGGTGCGCGCCATCTGCAGAAGGTCGGAGCTGTCTTCCCCGATGATGGCCGCACCGATCTCGCAGTGGCCTTTCATCACCTCAAATTCCACTTCGTCGAGTTTCGCAGGCTTCTTCAGAATCTCGTCCGGCACGCCGATCTTGCCAATATCGTGCATGGGCGAGGCGTTGAACAGGGTTTCCGCATCCTCTTCGCTCATTCCCGCCGCGAGGCCGATGACCCGGGCGTAATGGCTCATCCGGATCACGTGCAAGCCGGTCTGGTCGTCCTTGTACTCCGCGGCGCGGCCCAGGCGCTGAATGATCTGCAGGCGTGTTTCATGCAGTTCCCGGGTGCGCTCCCGCACCTTGCGATCCAGCTCCCGGTTCTGGTTGTACAGCGCCAGTTGGGTCTTTACCCGGGCTTTCACCACCGGGGGACTGATCGGCTTGGTAATGTAATCCGCCGCCCCCAGTTCGAAGCCGTGCAACTCGTCCTGCAGACCAATTTTGGCGGTGATAAACAGAATGGGAATGTGACGGGTGGTAGCGTCCGCCTTGAGGAACTCGCAGACTTCGTAGCCATCGATACCCGGCATCATGACATCCAGCAGGATAATGTCCGGCGGCGCCTTGCGGGCAATTTCCAGGGCCTTGTGACCATTGATGGCCGCCTTGACCTTGTAGTCATCCGACAGGATGTTCACCAGAAGGTCAATATTCTCCGGGGTGTCGTCCACCACCAGTACCGTCGATTTCGCTTCGCTCATTACCGATCTCGTCGCTCCACTGTAAATTGCAATCGTCGAAAACGTAGCATATGCCTGAACACAAGCCACGTAAAAGCCGCGTCAATGCACAAATCCAGGGACGGCCCGGGCATCCTGTCTGGCGGCATTACCCAGCGACACCCAGAGCCGCACGCAACTGCCCCAACACCGCTTCGGCGCCATCGAAATCAAACCCTTCGAGGCAGCTCCCCATTTCAGACAACAGCGCCGTATGCCCCCCCATCCCCGGCATCTCCCGAAGGAACTCCAGTACCCCGGTAGCCGCAGTGTCATAGTCCTCCAGCAGCCCAGCCAGTTCTACCAGGGTCTGCTGCACGGCCTCCCGGTCAAGTTCTCCCGCGACAGCGGAAGGCGCCTCCTGCGCTTCCGCGGTCAAGCGAGAGATGCTCTCCAGTACGGGACTTAGTTGCGCAAGCACTTCGGACAACAGGACTTCCAGATCTTCCGGCGCTACCGCGTCACGGCAGCCGGCTTCGAGTGCGGCGGCGGCAGCCTGCACCCCGAAAGCACCGATATTGCCCGCCACGCCCTTCAGGGTATGGGCCAGACGCTCCGCTGCGTGCTTGTCCTGCTCCTTGCGGGAATCCGCAAAGGCCGCCGCAAAATCCTGCTGGGCGCTCAGGAACCTGCCGAGCAGGCGACGATAAAGCTCACTATTGCCCTGCGCGGTGGCCAGCCCGCGTCCGGTATCAATGCCCGGCAGTGCGGGGAGAGCGATTGCTTCCGTCCTGGCGTCGCCCGAAGGGAGCGGCACCTCGTCATGCCGCGAAGCCCGACGCGGGGTAATCCACCTGGCCATGGTACGGAACAGTTCCGCCACGTTAACAGGCTTGGCGATATGATCGTTCATACCCGCCGCGATGACCTTTTCCCGGTCCCCGACCATGGCATTGGCCGTCATCGCCAGCACCGGCAGGCCCGACAGGCCCTCCCGGCGACGGATTTCACGGGTGGCCTCGTAGCCATCCATCACGGGCATCTGGCAGTCCATCAACACCCCGTCGTATTGACGGGTGTCCAGCAGCTCAAGCGCCTCCTGGCCATTGCATGCCACCTCAACGCTCACGCCATTGGACACGAGCAATTCGCAAGCCAGCTCCTGGTTGATCTCGTTGTCTTCCACCAGCAGCACGTGCGCGCCCCGGAGTTTGGCGATCGATTCGTCGAAAGCGTCCTGACGGAAGCTGGCGGCGGTGTCGTGGACCGTCTCCCGTCCCAGGCCGACCATGATGGCATCCAGCAGACTGGAGGGCGTCACCGGCTTGCTGAGGAAACCTTTCACCGCAACACTTTCTGAAGCCTGGCGGGCTTCTTCCCGACCGTGGGCGGTCACCATGATAATGGTGGGCACCGTGTGATAGGGTGCGCGGCCCTGTATCACCCGCGCTGTTTCCACCCCGTCAATACCGCCCATTCTCCAGTCGAGGAGCACCACCTGATAGTGCTCTCCCGCAGCCTGGCCGGCGATTTTCTCCAGCGCCGCCTCCCCGCTGGCGGCCTGGTCCACCCGCATGCCGAAGGACTCCAGGATGGCACAGAGGATCTCCCGCGATGAGGTGTTGTCGTCCACCACCAATACCCGCAGCGTGCCGAGGACCGACGCCTGATCCCGTATACTCGGGCGCTGCATTTTCTGGCGCGCAAAGCGGGCGGTAAAGCGGAAGTCGCTGCCTTCCCCCAGCGCGCTGTCGACCCATATGTCGCCCTCCATCTGCTCGACCAGGCTCTTGCTGATCGCCAGCCCGAGGCCCGAGCCGCCGTACTTGCGGGTGGTGGAGGTGTCCGCCTGGGAGAAGGAGCTGAACAGGTTTTGCTGTTGTTCCGGGCTCATGCCGATACCGGAATCCTGCACGCTGAATTCGAGGCGCACCGACGCCTCGGTCAGCTCACGAATCCAGACGCGAATCAACACTTCCCCGGCATCAGTAAACTTCACCGCATTGTTGCCAAGATTGATCAGGATCTGCCCCAGGCGCAGCGGATCACCCACCAGGGCGGTGGGCAATTCGGGGGGTAAATCGAACAGCAGCTCCAGGCCCTTTTCCTCGGCCTTCAGCCCCACCAGGTTGGCGAAGTTATCGAGCACATCCTCCAGTTGGAAATCGATGGTCTCCATCTCCATCTTGCCGGCCTCGATTTTGGAGAAGTCCAGGATGTCATTGATGATGCCCAGCAGTGACTCCGCCGAGCGGTGCACCTTCTGGATATAGCCCCGCTGTTTGGGGTCGAGCTCCGCCTCCAGCGCCAGGTAGGACATGCCGATGATCGCGTTCATCGGGGTGCGGATTTCATGAGACATGTTGGCCAGGAAATTGCTCTTCGCACGGTTCGCCTCATTGGCCGCTTCCCGGGCCTCCTCGAGGTCCGTAATATCGCGGGAAAGGCTGAGAATGCCCATGGTTTTGCCGGCCGCGGTCAGCAGTGGTTTCTTGATGGTGCTCACCCAGCCGCGGCGGTCGCCGTAGTGAATGATGTCCTCGGTCAGCTCCATCACCTCGCCACTGGCCATGACGTCCTCGTCCAGCGCCGGGTTGAGGTTGATCCGCGAGTTCTCCTGCAATATTTCAGCGTGGGTCCGGCCGACCAGTTTGTGCCAGTCATCGTAACCCAGCAATCTCGCAAGAGGCTTGCTCACGGCCACAAAGCGCAGTTTGCGGTCCTTCATGTAGACCAGGTCGGAAGTGCTCTCGAGGAAGTTACTGAAGTCCCGGCTGAGACGCTCTGCGGTCTCCCTCGCCTGCACCAGTTCGGTGATATCGGTGGACACCCCGCCCACGCCAATGACGTCACCGTCGGCGTCCCTCACCGGAAACTTGTAGGACATGTAGACTTCCTCTGTCCCGTCCGGGTGGGTGAGTGTTTCCTCAGTCTGCAATGTTTCTCCCGACCGCATGACCTCCCGATCGTTCTCCACCAGCTGATTGGCGACGTCCTGGGCGAGGAAATCCTCATCCTTGAGGCCATGGGAGTCTTCACCCAGGCGCCGCATGACCCGCTCCCAGACCTTGTTGTAGAGCATGTAACGGCTCTCCAGGTCCTTCATGTAGATCAGCGCAGGCGAGTTCTCAAGCACGGTCTCCAGCATGGCGCGACTTTTACTGAGCTCCGCAGTACGCTCCTCGACCTTGTCTTCCAGTTCGTCCCGGGCACGCACCAGCGAACGGTTGGCCCGGCTGCCTATCCACACGCTGAAGCCCATCAGGCCGAGGGAAAGGAACAGGGTGACACCGAGGACAAGGTAGAGCGTGTTGCGCGAGATCCGATAGGAGGCCAGGGCCTCTGACTGGTCAATTTCGGTCGCCAGGCCGAGTCCCAGCACATCGTCCCATATCCAGGCACTGTGAACCGGGACACCGCGGTAGTCGTGTGAGCCGTCTGTCAGCTGCCCGCCACCGCCCCGCAGCAGCCTGGTCACCATGGCGGTGAGCGGATGCGCTTCATTTCCCACACCTTCGCGGCTAACCGAGCGGTCCAGCAGCGGCACGTTCAGGATGCTGCTCTGACCGTCATCCAGCAGCCCCTGGGCCACCAGCTGGTCCGTGAAGCGACTCTCGGAGAGCATCATCCCCTGATTGTTCACGGCATAGGTCTCGCCGGTCTCGCCGAAGTAGCCACGGGCAAAAATGTCGGAAAACTCCCTGGCGGGATCCATACTCACCACCACGGCGGCGATTGGCTGCCCGCGGAAATCCCTCACCGGCGAGGCAAAATACATTCTGGCCTCACCGGTACCGGGAACCTTGACCGGTGGTATGAACACGGATTGACCGAAGAATACCGTGCCCTCCAGGGTCGGCAAAATATGCTGCAAAGGCGGATCATCGGAAAACACCGGCGTGCCGTCCCTGAGCAGCATGGCAAACTTCCAGCGCTTCAGGCCCGCTATCTGGTCACTAAGCACACCCTGAATCAAGCTTGAAGAGCGCCCCGCCTCCCCTTCCTCGGGTACGGTGCGGGTGCCGAACAGGGTGGCGAGATCGGACTCTGCCGCCACCAGGGAGACCAGCTGCATGCGCCCGCGGACCCACATGTGGAGCGCATTGCGGGTGGACTCCAGGATCGCGGCCAGTGATTCGCCACTCTTTTCCCTGGCAACTTTTTCCTCCCGGGCCAGGGAATACCAGGTTGCCAGCAGGATCAGGGTGAGTACTGAACAAACCCCGGCCAGCAGGAACAGCCTCAGCTTGCCCGACTCGTACATCCCCAGGAAGTCACCGCGCCGGCGGGCGAGTAGCACCGCACCCAGCAGAAAGGCCAGTCCCAGGAATACCATGCCGGATGCCAACTGGAACAGCGGCAGACGTGACAGCGTCTCCGCAGGCGCCCTGTCGACCAGCCGTTCAAACTCGGCGCCAACCCAGCGATTGCGTATAGAGGCGCGTTGCGCCGGGGTGATGCCGGCAATGACCTTGTTGAGAATGGCCACGAGTTCCGGCCAGTCCCTGCGCACCCCCAGCGACAACTTGTACTCGAAGTCGGTCTGGAAATTGACCCGAAGACCGGACAGGGTGCGCGAATTGATCTGGTGGAGCGCCCCTAACTCATTGGCGATCATCCCGTCGATACTGCCCTCGGCAACACCTTTCAAGCCGTCCGCCAGGGAGTCGACATAGACGAGCTCGATGTCGGGGAATCGGTCCTGTACCCATTCGGCTGCGGCATAGTCCCAGATAACACCCAGCTGCCGCCCCGCCATTTCACCGAGCCCGCCAATATCTTCCGTCTCCTTTGCGGTCACTACGACGGTGGAGATCGTCAGGTAAGGGTCGGTGAAAAGGTGCTTGTCCCGGCGGTCAGGGGTTTCGGTGATCGCCGATATGACATCCAGCGTTCCCGCCTCCGCCCGCAGCAGGACCTCGCGCCAGGTAAGACCCTGCACCACCTTGAACCTGACACCGAGCTGCTCCTGGAAGATTCGCAGGTAATCAGCGACCAGACCCTGGTGTTCGCCATCCCTGTCCACGTATTCGAAGGGGCGCCAGTCGGGGTCCACCCCGAGGCTGATCACAGGGTGTTCCGCGAGCCAGGCCAGCTCGGAGTCCAGCAGAATGCCCGACCGGGAAGGCTCGACAGATTCCTGCGCGCGCCGGGATCCGAACCACCCGGCGAAAACCTGCGACCGCTCTTCCCGGGTAATCGCGGCAAAGGCCCTGGTGAGGATACCGTGCAGGACGGGTTCCTTGTTACTCACCAGCATGTGCAGGTGCTGGTTGCCCATATCGCTGGCAAATGAGCGCAAGCCCGCGAGTGCGTTCTCGCGAATGTAGTGCTCGATCACGCTCTGGGTGTCCATGGCAGCATCAACGGTCCCGGACAGCACGAGGTCGACCGCCTCGCTCATCGCGCCGACTTCCACGATCTTCACGCCCGGCCTCGCCTGCCTCATCCTGGCGATCGATTTATAGCCACGGGGTATGGCCATGGTGTGGCCGTCCAGCGCATCCATGCTGTCGATCACGCTGTCCTCCCTGACGTAGACAAACTCCTTCAGCACCATGTAACCGGGCGTGTAGAAGCCAAACTGGCCCTGTTGCTCGGAATAGAAGGTGGCAGCCATCAGGTCGAGCGCGCCCGACCCCAGCCCCTCCAGGACGTCGGCGTAGGTGGCTGTGGGTACAAACTCGAAATCCAGGCCGGTACGTTCCGACAGGAGCGCCAGGAAATCCACCGAGATGCCCTCGGCCGAACCGTCAGCGGCGATATCGAAGAACGGCATCCGTCCTGTTTCGTTACCTACACGGACCACAGGGTGCTGGCGAATCCAGTCGCGCTCCTGCGGACTGAGGCTGATTTCCGCCACAGATTGCAGAGAGTCCGGAGACACCTGGCGCAGCCTGCCCTCGACATGGCGGGTGAGCGCGTCCAGTGCGTCATCCAGCGCATCGACGTCCTGGATGTAGTCATCGCTTTCCAGTAGCGCCCGCTGGTGCTGGCCATCCAATTCACTGAACTGAGCAGCGAAGCGGTTTTCGAACGCCTGCAGGTGGCTGGTGGCCTCGTCGACCAGAGACCGCAGGCGGTCGTCAGAGCCCTCTCCGGCGCGTTCCAATTCAGCAAGCAGCCCGTGCATCTCCCGCAGTGCTGCGTCATGCCGGGCCTGCCAGGCCTGCTCGCCCGAATAGGCGAATATGGTCATCGAGCTGGTCAGAACCTCACCCTGGTACTCCAGGTCACCGGCCATACCGGCCAGGGCGAGCAGACGCTCCTCCCCGGCATGAGGATCCTGCACCGGCGCTTGCGCCCTGGCCACGACCGAAAATGTTATGGCGAAACACAGCAGCCACCACCCGGCGAGGGTGAACATTCCGGCTCTCACGGGTGCACCTCCAGTTCCCGCTGCGGCAGGAACCCGTACCTGCGCAGAATCTCCTGGTACTCGGGGCTGAGCAGGAAATCTTCGACAGCTTCCTCCAGTTCCGCCCTCAGCGCCGAGGCACGCGGGTATTTCCGCGATACAGCGATTGTCACGGGCAGGCTGAAGACCGGGGGGCTGAGCACACGAAGGGCTTTATCAATGCCCAGTTCAGCGGCCAGGTGAAGAAAGAAAGCCCCGTTGTTGATAGCCGCATCGAAGCGGCCGCCCAACAGACCCCGTAACTGCTCCTCGGAACTGTTGGCGAACTCCCTGTCCAGATAGCCCGCCCCGTCAAATTCCGCCCCGTAGGTCCAGCCGTAAATCTGGCCGATACGATAGTTGCGCAGGGAATCGAGATTGCCGTCGAACTGCATGTCACTGTCCGCGCGAACAATCAGGTCCTGTGTCTCATGCACATGCGGTGTCGCGGTAAACAGAGCAAGCTTTGCCCGCTCAGGTGTTTCTGTCAGGTTGACCGTAAGATCCTGACGCCCGGCCCCCAGCTCATCGAGCATCACCTGCATGGTAGGAAACTGACTGCTCTCCACGCGATAGCCCAGCCGCTCACAGAGAGCGAGCACCACGTCATAGGAAACACCGCGGAATTCGCCATCGGCATCCGTGTAGTAGAAAGGAGGAAAATCATCGGGAACGGCAATCCGGAGCAAGGGCGCTTCACCGGCCGCCCGGCCTGCCATAGGAAACAGAGATGTCAGGAACAGCAAGGCAACAACCAGTAATCGCGCGTGCAAATCAACCTCCCCCAGTCACTGCACACCAACGTTCCAGCGATGAACCGGATCAATCCTACTCTGATTCCCCTCCCCAGAGAAACCCCGCCTGAGGTGGTCGCTAACAGACAGGAGTGGTCCCGGAAAACGGATCGCCGAATAAAGCGTTCGGGGATGACGGAATGCCAGGCACAGAGATCACTGCGGCCACTCCATGAATAGGTAGCTCGTGCGAAGCACGGCTACCGTACGCGAACCCACCCCACTAGAAGGTAGCTCGCGCGAAGCGCGGGTACCGAAGGCGGGGCAAATTGCACTGCAATTTGCGGCCGAGCCCGGCAATCGGTGAGCTGGCGCAGCCAGCGGGATTGCCGGATACAGCGAGGACTGGTTTAGTCCCGCGAAGACGAAAAAACTGCCCAAAAAAGAAAGGCCTTCCATTTCTGAAAGGCCTCTCTACCAAGGTTGGTGCCGAAGGCGGGACTTGAACCCGCACGAGCATAGCTCACTACCCCCTCAAGATAGCGTGTCTACCAATTCCACCACTTCGGCATAAAACGGGTGGGTACTGCTTACAGCTCCGGTACGTCGCCCTCCGGGGCGGACTCAACTTCCGGAATGCTGTCATTCACCTGCGGCAGATCGGAATCTGCGGTGTCAACCGGCGCTGCCTGCTGTACACCCTGCTGCAGTTCAGCGGCGGGCGGAAGCTCCAGGCCCAGGTCGTCGACGGCGGTGGTGTTCTGCGTCGCCAGCAGGGCCAGGCCAAAACTGGAGGCGAAGAATAACACGACCAGCCAGGCCGTTGCCTTGGTCAACGCATTACCGCTGCCGGCACTGCCGAACAGGGTCTGGGAGGCGCCGGCGCCAAAAGACGCGCCCATGTCGGCTCCCTTGCCCTGCTGCAGCATGATCAGGCCAATAATGGCCAGCGCTACCAGCAGGTGAACGATCAGTATAATCTGTTCCATAATTTCCTTGCCCTCGCGGGCAGCATATCTTCAGGTGCCGCGGCTTCAGGCCGCGGCAATAATAGCGGCAAATTCCGCGCTGTCCAGTGACGCGCCGCCTACCAGGGCGCCATCGATATCCGGCTGGGCAAACAGGTCGGCCGCATTGGCCGCCTTCACACTGCCGCCGTACAGCAGACGCACATCGTCAGCGTCTACCCCGTCCAGCTCGTCGAGTTGCGCGCGAATGTACGCGTGCATCTCCTGGGCCTCGTCCGGGCTCGCCGTGAGCCCCGTACCGATCGCCCAGACCGGCTCGTAGGCAATGACCAGATTCGCCAGGGAGGACTGCTCCGCCAGCGCACCGAGCAATTGCCTGGCTACCACCGGAAAGGCCTCGCCATCCTCGCGCTGCTCACGGGTCTCGCCGATACACAGCACGGGCTTGAGCCCGGCCTCGACCGCTGCGGCAAGCTTGGCCGCAATCAGGTCATCCGATTCGCCGTGATACTGGCGACGCTCGGAATGGCCCAGCAATACCCATTCGCACCCCAGGTCAACCAGCATGTCCGGTGCCACCTCGCCGGTATAGGCCCCCTGGTGCATGTGACTGCAGTCCTGGGCGCCGACGACGAAAGCACTACCGGCACAGGCGTCGATGGCCTGCGCCAGGTGTACGTAGCTCGGGCAGAGGGCGATATCGGCGCGCGGCTCAGAGACCTTGTCCAGCAAGCCGCCGATCAATTCAGCAGCGCTGGCACGCGAACCGTGCATCTTCCAGTTGGCCATGACAAGAGGACGACGCATCATTTACCCCGGTGCGAAAACGGCGGCAATCCTACCGGAGATGCCTTCCAGACACAAGCAGTGCATTAATTCAGTGCCGCTTCTACGCGCTGGGCCAGCTCACCGCACAAGGCGGCCACCTCCGCGCCATCCTGGCCCTCAACCATGACCCTCACCAGCGGTTCGGTGCCCGAGGGTCGGAGCAGCACCCGGCCACGGCCCGCCAGGCGATTTTCCACGTCGGCCACCGCCTCATCGACCACGGGGAATTCCGCCAGGTTGACCTTGCCCCGTACCGGCACGTTGATCATGGTCTGGGGACATTTACTCATACCCCTGCGCAGGGTGGCCAGATCGCGGCCGGAATCCCTGAGGGCCGCCAACACCTGCAGGGAAGCGACAATACCGTCGCCCGTAGTGGTGTGGTCGGCACAGATAATGTGGCCAGAGGACTCGCCGCCGAGCTTCCAGCCATGCTGTTCCATCAATTCCTTGACGTAGCGGTCACCCACCTTGGCCCTCACCAGCTCCAGGCCCAGCTCCCGCAGGGCCAGCTCCAGGCCGAGGTTGGACATGAGGGTACCCACCACGCCGGCATCCGCCACCCCGCGGGCAAGGCGATGACTGGCCATGATATAGAGCAGTTCGTCACCGTCCACCAGGTCGCCGTTACCATCGACAAACAGCACCCGGTCACCGTCGCCGTCGTAGGCGATACCGAGGTCCGCCCCCTGCTCCCTGACCAGCGCCGAGAGAGCGGCGGTATCGGTAGAACCGACACCCTCGTTGATATTGAAGCCGTCCGGTTGGGTACCGAGGGATAGCACTTCCGCGCCGAGTTCCGAGAGTACGCTCGGGGCGATGTGGTAGGTGGCCCCGTGGGCGCAATCCACGGCAATTTTCAGGCCCCGGAGACTGAAGTCGTCCGGCACAGTGGCTTTGCAGTACTCGATGTAGCGGCCGGCGGCATCCGCCACCCGCACCACCTTGCCAATTTCGCGGGACGGCACCACCACCAGGTCTTCGGCCAGCTCTGCCTCGATGGCCAGCTCCACCTCATCGGGCAGCTTGGCCCCCGCGGCGGAGAAAAACTTGATGCCGTTATCGTAAAACGGATTGTGGGAGGCGCTGATCACGATACCCGCCACCGCATTCTGGGTCCGGGTCATCAGGGCCACCGCCGGGGTCGGCATCGGGCCCAGCAGCTTCACATCGACCCCCGCCGCCACCAGGCCGGCCTCGAGGGCGGATTCGAACATGTAGCCGGACACCCGCGTGTCCTTGCCAATAATCACGGTTTTGTGACCGCCGTTGCCGTTGCGGGCGAACACGCGGCCACAGGCCCAGCCCAGTTTCAGCATGAAGTCCGGGGTGATGGGCGCCTTGCCCACCTCACCGCGAATGCCGTCGGTTCCAAAATACTGCCTGCTCATGGGATATCTCTTATGTTGTTTCTTCTGCATCTGCCACGCCAGCAAGGGCGGTGCACATGGCAATCGCGTCCGCGGTCTCGCGAACATCGTGGGTGCGGACAATCCAGGCGCCCCGCTCCACCGCCAGCACCGCCAGGGCCAGGCTGGCGGCCAGGCGCTCATGTACATCGCGCTCGAGGATTTTGCCTATCAGCGACTTCCGCGACAGCCCCACCAGTAATGGCGCTCCCAGGGCCTCGATACGGGGCAGCGCCTGCAACAGTTGCAGGTTGTGACTGAGGGTCTTGCCAAAGCCGAACCCCGGGTCCAGCACCAGCTGCTCACGGCCAATGCCCGCCGCCTCGCAGGCTGCCATACGCGCCTCCAGGTAGGCGGCGACCTCCTCCACCACGGAGGTGTAGTCCGGACGCTGCTGCATCGTGCCGGGCTGGCCCTGCATGTGCATCAGGCACACCGGCAACCCCGTCGCGGCGGCCGCTTCCAGGGCTCCAGGCCGCTCCAGGGCGCGCACGTCGTTGATCAGGCCCGCACCGACCGCCGCAGTCTCGCGCATCACAGCGGCAGAGCTGGTATCAATGGAGATCACCACATCCAGTTCCGCGGCGATGCGCTCCACCAGGGGCACGACACGCTCCAGCTCCTCACCCTCCGACACAGGGTCAGCGCCGGGGCGGGTGGATTCGCCGCCGACATCGAGGATGGTGGCACCGGCCACACACATGCTGCGGGCGCGCTCCATGGCTGCGTCGAGATCCAGGCGCTGGCCGCGGTACAGGCTGCCGCCGTCGGAGAAGGAATCCGGCGTGGCGTTGATAATCCCCATGACCTGGGGGCGGGAACGGTCCAGCGTGCTGCCGCCGCAGTCAAGCGGCGGCAGGCCAGAGGGATTGAGACTTGCCAAGGTGAAGGGCCGGGTCAGTGCTCGCCGGCGGGGCCACCGATGGGGCTGGAGCCTTCATCGGAGGCGGTATCGGAGGTGGCGCCAGCGCCACCGTTGGTGCCGCCGTTGCCGCCCCAGTCCTTCGGCTCGCGCGGTGTCTTGCCCGCCATGATGTCATCGATCTGGTCGGAGTCGATGGTTTCGTACAGCATCAGGGCGTCGGCCATCACGTGCAGTTTGTCGACGTTTTCCTGCAGCAGGCGCTCAGAGGTCGAGTAGCACTCGTCGATGATGTTGCGGACCTCGTCGTCGATCTGCTTGGCCGTCTCGTCAGAAATGCCTTTGTGGGGCTGGGCAGCGCTGCGGCCCAGGAAGACCTCTTCGCCGCCCTCGTCGTACATCAGGGGCCCCATACGTTCCGACAGGCCCCACTGGGTCACCATCTTGCGGGCGATATCGGTGGCGCGCTGGATGTCGTTGGACGCCCCGGTAGTCACGCCGTCCTTGCCCAGGGTCATCTCCTCGGCGATACGGCCACCAAACAGGCTGCAGATCTGGCTGATGATGTGCCGGCGGCTGTGGCTGTAGCGGTCCTCTTCCGGCAGGAACATGGTCACCCCCAGGGCCCGGCCCCGGGGAATGATGCTGACCTTGTAGACCGGGTCGTGCTCGGGCACCAGGCGGCCGACAATGGCGTGACCGGCCTCGTGATAGGCGGTGTTGCGCTTCTCGTCTTCGGACATGACCATGGATTTGCGCTCGGCGCCCATCATGATCTTGTCCTTGGCCAGTTCGAACTGGGTCATACCGACGGTGCGTACGTTGGCCCTCGCGGCAAACAGGGCCGCCTCGTTGACCAGGTTGGCCAGGTCGGCGCCGGAGAAACCGGGGGTTCCGCGGGCAATCTTCGCCGGTTCGACATCCTCCGCCAGGGGCACCTTGCGCATGTGCACCTTGAGAATCTGTTCACGGCCGCGAATATCGGGCAGGCCCACCACCACCTGGCGGTCGAAACGGCCCGGGCGCAGCAGGGCCGGATCCAGCACGTCGGGGCGGTTGGTGGCGGCGATGACGATGACGCCATCGTTGACCTCGAAGCCGTCCATTTCCACCAGCAGCTGGTTCAGGGTCTGTTCGCGCTCGTCGTGGCCACCGCCGAGGCCGGCGCCACGATGGCGGCCCACAGCGTCGATCTCGTCGATGAAGATGATACAGGGGGACTGCTTCTTGGCCTGCTCGAACATGTCGCGCACCCGGGAGGCGCCGACACCGACGAACATTTCCACGAAATCGGAGCCGGAGATGGAGAAGAAGGGCACCTTGGCCTCACCGGCAATGGCCTTGGCCAGCAGGGTCTTACCGGTACCGGGCTGGCCCACCATCAGCACGCCGCGGGGAATGCGGCCGCCCAGCTTCTGGAAGCGGCTCGGGTCGCGCAGGAACTCCACCAGCTCCTGTACGTCTTCCTTGGCCTCGTCCACACCCGCCACATCGGCGAAGGTGGTGGTGATCTGGTCTTCACCCAGCAGGCGCGCCTTGCTCTTGCCAAAGCTCATGGGGCCGCCGCGGCCACCGCCACCGCCCTGCATCTGGCGCATGAAGAACATGAAGACCGCGATGATGATCAGGATCGGGAAGGAGGCGACCAGCAGCTGGGTCCACACGCTCTGCTGTTCGGGTTTGCGGCCCTCGACCTCGACCTTGTGTTCCAGCAGGTCGTCGATCAGCTTGGGATCTTCCAGCATCGGGCGGATGGTCTCGAAGCGGCTGCCATCGTAGCGTTCACCGCTGATATTGAGGCCGTCGACCACGACCTTCTTCACCCGTTCCTGCTGGATCTCCTGGATGAACTCCGAGTAACCCACCTGCTCGGTGGCACTCTGCATGTTGAAGTTGTTGAACACCGACAACAGGACGGCGGCGATCACCAACCAAAGCAGTAAATTTTTTGCCATATCACTCAACGCGGTTACCTCACCAACTCCGGCCAGTCACCAGGAAGCACGCCAGCGGCGCACTCACTGTCAGTATAGCCGGAATCCGGGCCGGCCACGGGGCCGGTGTCGGTGCGGGAGAGTGCCGCGGGAAACCGTTTCCGCGGCGCTCTTCTGTGGAAAAAAGGCCTTTCAATGTACTACAGATGGGGCCGGTGCTCCATTTTTCAAGGAGGACATCAACCCTTGAAGTCCCTGGCGACGATGTACACCTCACGCGAGCGCGGGCGCGACGCCGCCGGCTTGCGGGTCAGCACCCTGCCAAAGCGATCCCGGGTACTGCGGAACAGCTCGTCGAAGCCCTCCCCCTGGAATACCTTGGCGGCAAATCCACCGCCGGGCGCGAGCACCCGGGTGGCCATGTCCAGCGCCAGCTCCACCAGGTACATTGACCGCGGTTGGTCCACGGCGTTCACTCCACTCATGTTGGGTGCCATGTCAGAGAGGACAAAATCGACCGGCGCGTCGCCAATCGCGGCCAGAATCTGCTCAAATACCGCATCTTCGGTGAAATCGCCCTGGATAAACTCGACCCCGGCCAGGTTGTCCATGGGGAGAATGTCCGAGGCCACCACCCGGCCCTTGTGGCCCACCAGGTCTGCTGCTACCTGCGACCATCCGCCCGGGGCACTACCCAGATCTACGACCGTCATGCCGGGGCGGATCAGTCGGTCCTTTTCTTGCAATTCCAGCAATTTGTAGCAGGCGCGGGAGCGGTAGCCCTCGCGCTGGGCCTGCTGCACGTAGGGGTCGTCGCGGTGTTCCTTGAGCCAGGCGCGGCTGGAGGAGCGTTTCTTGGGCATGATCATTCCGGAAAAAGTGGTCGTATCGGCGGGCTGCCTTGCTGGCAGCCGACCGGCAAGGGCGCATTGTACCTCGAAATAGCAGCGCGAAATGGCAGCGTGATTTGGCGAAGTTCACTCCCGGCGGACGCACGCGTTACCATCCCGGACCATAATGAACAATCACACCCAGCGCGGAGACCACCATGCCCCCAGCCCCGGTTATCACAGCCGCACAGGATGCGGTGTTCACAGTAACCCTGAACCGCCCCGAGCGCCGCAATGCGGTGGATGGTCCCACCGCCGACGCCCTGCGCACCGCCTTTGAGCGGTTCGAAGCCGACGACACCCTCAAAGTCGCCGTACTCACAGGCAACGGTGGCCATTTCTGCGCCGGGGCCGATCTGCAGGCGCTGTCTGACCCGGCGCTGCGCAATCACGTCGAGCCCGACGGTTCCGGCCCCGGCCCGATGGGCCCGAGCCGCATGCTGCTGTCCAAGCCAGTGATCGCGGCCATCACCGGTTACGCGGTGGCAGGGGGCCTGGAACTGGCCCTGATGTGCGACATGCGGGTGGCTGAGGAGTCCGCGGTGTTCGGCGTATTCTGCCGGCGCTGGGGGGTGCCGCTGATCGATGGCGGCACGGTACGCCTGCCCCGCATCGTCGGTCAGGGCCACGCCATGGACATGATCCTGACCGGACGCCCGGTCGCGGCCCGGGAGGCCCTGCAGATGGGGCTGGCAAACCGGGTGGTGGCCGACGGTGAGGGCCTGGCGGCGGCCCAGGCGCTGGCGGCCGAAATTGCCGCCTTTCCCCAGCAGTGCCTGCGCGCCGACCGCCGCTCCGCCTACCTGCAGTGGGATGAGGAACTGGCGCAGGCCCTGGTAAACGAGGGCGCCGGGGGCTACCCGGTGGTATTCGCCGAGGCACTGGAGGGCGCCGGCCGCTTTGCCGGCGGCGCCGGACGCCACGGCAGCTTCGAGGATTGAGCACTACTACCGCTGGCGGCGATATCCCGCGCCGGGCCGCTTGTGTAGAATACGCCCCCTGCAACGCACCCCTGCCAATGGACCCAGCATGACCAAGAAAACCGGGCCGGACGCCAGACAACTGCGCGCCCTCGGCCACAAACTGAAACCGGTGGTAACCGTGGCCGGCAACGGCCTGACCGACAATGTGGTCGGTGAGATAGACCGCGCCCTCAACGACCACGAGCTGATCAAGATCAAGCTCGCCGTTGGCAGTCGCGAGGCGCGTACCGCCGTGACCGAAGAGATCTGCGAGCGCTCCGGTGCCGAGGTGGTGCAAGCCATTGGCAACGTGATCCTGGTATTGCGTCGCTGCGCCAAGCCAGACCCCCGCCTGTCCAACCTGCTGCGCCCGCTCTAAGTCACTGTAAGTTCTGCCCGGCGCGCTGATGCGCCAGGCTGTTGCGCCAGACTGTTACGCCAAGCTTTCCCCGCCACTCCCACCTCGCTATGATGGAATCTCGCCACATCGGGAGGACGATCGCGGTATGGGGGATGTACTCGAGTTTCCGTCACGGCAGGCCCAGGGCCTGGCCTACCTCGACCGCCAGCTGCGGGACCTGCTCACCGCCAAGGGGGCAGATGACGAACTCATCGACTTCGCCGCCGCCCAGCTGACCCGTATCTACGCCGAACTGAGCGCCTCGGAACAGTACAGCTTCAGTGTTGCCCTCCCCGCGGGCCTGGGCTCCAGTGAGGCCGAAACCCTGCGACAACAGATCGACAACGGCCTCGAGGGCCTGCGCCGGGAAAACCATGCCCTGATGGTCCGCCTGGTGGCGCAGCTGGTACTGGCCGAGGTCAGGCTATTCCAGCACGAGCGATCCAACTGACCGCGCATCCAATTCACTCAGCGGCTCCCCTCGGGACCCGCCACCTCGCGCACCTGCAACACTGTCCACGGTTGCCCCACCAGCTCCCCGGCAGTGGCCACGCCCGCCCGGGCCATGACCCTCGCGGCGTCGCTGCCCTCCACCTGCACCGTGGCCCGCCCCCCGTTGGGGTAGGTCAGTTCGACCACCATCGCCGCCTCAGCGTCGTGGGTCGGGGTCAGGCGCACAGCGCTGATGGTCGCCTGTGGCCGTCGGCGTGACTTCACGCAGCGGGGGGCCCGGTGAAGACAATATCCGAGCGGGTCATGCCCGCCGGCGCCGGCCGGAACACCAGGTAGAGATTCCAGCTCTGCAGGTCGGCCACGGCCTCCTCCAGCGGGCGGGAGGGAAATTCACGCCGGGCAATGCGCTCCCAGGTGTCGCCCTCAAGGGGGTAGATCCAGGGTCGTACGGGCTTAATGGACGTATTTGCGGATGTCATCATGTTGGCTGCCTTCCTCACGCTGCACGCCGTCCGGGCACACTGCCCTGCCCGGCAACAATGCAGCCACCCCGTTCATTCGAATAACCCTGCGCGCCGCTGTAGGCCAGCAGCCCATTGACGTAGACCTGCTCGATACCCGTGGCGCGGCGAATGTAGCGGTAGCCCTCGCCGGGCAGGTCCTGCACGGCAATTTCCGGGCCGCGGTCGAGGGTGTCCGGGTCGAACAGCACCAGGTCCGCCGCCAGCCCCGGGCGCAAGCGACCGCGGTCGGCGAGGCCCCAGTTATCGGCGATCTGCCCGGTGAGTTTGTAGACCGCCCGCTCCAGGCTCATGGCCCCGGCCTGCCGCACGAAGCGGCTGATGAGGTAGCCGGTGTCGCCGTAGGTTGCAAAGCGGGTCACATGAGCGCCGCCGTCTCCGGAGCCCACCTGAACCAGGGGATCACTGATGGGCCCACTGATCCGCTCCAGGTTGTCGTGGCCCACCGCCACCGCACTGAAGCAGGTCCTGAGATTCTCCTCCACCGCCAGGTCGAGCATCAGCTCCACCGGATCACAGCCCCGCTCGGCGGCGATATCCCGCAATGTCCGTCCTTCCAGCGGCCGGTTTTTCTCCAGCTCGCAGCGGCTGACGATAAAGTCCGGGAAATGCACTTCCATGGCGATGGGGTGCATGGCGTTGTAGGCCTCTGCCACCAGCTGCTCGCGGATGTCGGGGTTCTGGAAGTCCGCCAGGGTTTCCGCGGCCGGTTTGAGGATGGTCGCCCACCAGGTGGGCCGGGTGCTGAATACCGAGGTGGGCACGTCGAACTCGAAGGTGACATCGATCGGCCGGCTCTGCATTTGCGGGACAATACGCGCCCCGTAGGCCGTTTGCAGGCGGACCCGCTCCAGGGCCCGGGGCACCAGCTCCGGCGTGGCGTTGGAGTCGAACAGGGGCGAAAAGCTCACCGTGATGTGGTGCCGCCGCGACAGCTCGCCGAGGATATCGATCCGCGTGCACAGCAGGTCCGGGTCCCAGAATTCCGGCACCACCTGCATCACCGCTCCGGCCTCCCCCAGCACCGCGCACAGGGCGTCCAGTTCCTCCGGCGCCGCCAGCCGGCAGGGTACCGGGCGATGTTCGTGATCGATGTCCACCCAACTGGTGGACATACCCAGGGCGCCGGCCTGCAGGCACTCCCGCAACAGCCCCTGCATCCGCACCACCTCGTCTTCAGTGGCAGCCCGCTCCCTGGCGGCTTCTCCCATGACCCACAGGCGCAGCATGCTGTGACCTGCCAGGGTAGCGACATTGATACCCAGATTGTCCCGAAACGCCCCGAGATACTCCTCGAACGTCTCCCAGTTCCAGCGCATCCCGGCATCGAAGGCCGCGGCGGGCATCTCCTCGATCTGGCGAAACACGGCACCGACAAAATCCCGGTGCTCGGCCCGCACCGGCGCCATGGTCAGCGAACAGTTGCCGTTGATCACGGTAGTGACCCCGTGCTCCAGTGAGGGCGTAGCCAGGCCGTCCCAGGTTATCTGGGCGTCGAAGTGGGTGTGAGGGTCGATAAAGCCCGGCGCCAGCACATTGCCGCCGGCATCCACAACGCGGCGTGCATCGCCGTCGATCCGGGTACCCACAGCGGTAATCAGTCCATCACTGACGGCCACAGCGCCCCGGTAGGCGGGGGCGCCAGTGCCGTCGCACACCCGGGCATTTTTTATAATCAGGTCATACATGGTCATTTCTCCTTGCCAGGGAGAGACTGTAGGGGCGCCCGGCTGGGCAGACCATGTCGAATCGAGCGAAAGGCATGGAGAATTATCGCCTTTTCGCCTGCGGCCGGGCTCCGGGGAACCCGCTCACAGAATCCGGATAATCAGACATCCGACGCTTGTAGCCGGCACCCGTCGCTGCGATGATCGACTCAGCCGGGGGATGAGGGGAGCCTGAACCGCGGCCGTGCCAGGGCAGCACTTGTGCAACGCTATCGCACTAGCAGCGCACTACACAGCGCACTACCAGAAGCAGAGCAACACAGGGGAATACGGCGCCCCACGCGGTGCGCCGGCAGGACAACCACATGGAAGGCAGCAAGCAACACCCGGGCTCCGAGCTCGACCTCGAGCGGGTGCAGATTCTTTACGACAACGTCCGGGCCGCCTATATCGGCGTGTCGTCGGCCATTGCACTGCTTTACTTCATTACCTACAGCTACGCGACTCCGGCCCTCGCCAACCTGTGGTTGCTGTGCGTGGCTATCGCCAATATTCCCCGGCTCTGGCTCTCCCTGAGTTTTGCCCGACACTCGCGGGCCGGACGCATTGCGGCGGCGGACGCCGGGGCCTGGGACCGTTACATGGCCATTGCCAGTGTCATTGCCTACGCGGGCTTTGTGGCGGTGATCTTCCTGCCCTTCGGTGAACAGGCCGAGCTGGGCGTCACCCTTTGCGCCTATTCGTTCATGGTGCTGGCAACCGGGGGAGTGCTGGTCCTGGGCACCTCCTACATGCAGATGGTGGCCTTTCTCAGCCTGGTGATGTTCTCGGTGATTATCCGCTTTGTCATGTTCCAGCAGACGCTGTTTTACATTCTCGCCGCGATTCTCTGTTTTGGTTATGTGCGCCTGCTGATCCACACCCGCATGCACAACCGGGTGCTGGTAGAGAACATCGCGCTGAAGATCGAGAACCGGGAGTCGGCCCTGATCGACCCCCTGACCCGGCTGGGGAACCGCCGGCGGCTGGCGGTGCACATGGAGGTCATGCTGCCCGCGGCCCAGCGCAGTGGTGACCCCTTCTGCGTGATGCTGCTCGATATCGACTACTTCAAGCAATTCAACGACACCCAGGGCCACAGCGCCGGGGACGAACTGCTGGTCAAGGTGGCCGAAGCCCTGCGCCACAGCTCCCGCGAGCAGGACCTGGTGGTACGCTACGGTGGCGAGGAATTCCTCGCGGTGCTGCCCCGCACTACGCTGCACGACGCCAGGGCTATCGCCGAGAGGATGCTGAACCGGGTCCGGGAAACCACCTCTGTCACCATCAGCGCGGGGCTCGCCGAGTACCATCGCGAGGCCACCTTTGAAGCCCTGGTGACCCGCGCCGATGAGGCGCTGTACGCGGCCAAGGACGCCGGCAGGGACCGCTGCATGCTGGCGCAGTAAGGCTGCTGGTCAAACCCGGACTGTCTCATTCGGGAGCGGCGGGCTAGTATGCAACTGTCGAGCCTCCGGAACCCGCAGGAACCACCCCATGTACGCCACGCGTCTCGCCCTTGCATTGTTCAGCCTGTGCATCGCCGCACTCCCCAGGGCGGAGGTTGTCAGCGCCTCAGACAGCCACTTCGTGGTGCGGCAGCAGGCTCACTCCAGCCTGCCGGCCGATGCGCTGTGGGAGCGCCTGGTGCATCCGGCACGCTGGTGGAACCCGGCCCACAGTTATTCCGGCGAGGCCACGGCGCTCAGCCTGGAACCCAGGGCCGGTGGACTGTGGCTCGAAGAGTGGCCCGGCGGGTCCGTGGCCCACGGCCAGGTGATCACCATCATGCCGGGCAAGCTGTTGCGCCTGGACGCTCCCTTCGGCCCCTTGCAGTCGCTCGGCGCCCATACCGTCTGGACCATCAGCCTGGCGGCCGCGGAAGGGGGAACCACCGTCACCTTCCACGAAACGGCGGTGGCCCCGCCGGGCAGCGGCATGGAAGCCATCGCGGCGGCCGTGGACCAGGTCAAGACAGAGGCCATCGGGCGCCTGGTAGCCCCGTGACGCTACACCCGCTATCAGCCCCGTGAACGCGCTCGTCGCCACAACGCCCCGAACCCACTCCCAGAGCACCTTGTGAACCAACACGCCCCACCAGACGACGCCCGGCAAGCCGAATTGATCTCACTGACCAACGCGCTGGTCGCCGCCCTGGAATCGGATGACGCCGATACCGAATTCATGGAACAGACCCGGCAGTTCGTCGACCAGCTGGGTGACACCCTGACCCTGCCGGTGAGCGCCGTACTGAACCTGGACCAGCTGGAGCAGCAAGAACGCCGCCAGCTGCTGGAGGAAAACCTGCGACAGCTCGGCCTGCAACGTGAAGGCCTGGACTGGTCGGCCAACCCGGAACAGGCCGTGGAGTTCCAGAACCGCATCTGGATCCACCTGCACCAGCGCTTTCTTCATGCCCATCAGGTGATCACCAGTCATATCGAGTTGCCACCCGGTTCCGGGGGCGGCTACAGCAGGCCGATGCATACACCGCCCGGCTCCTGGTTGCTACTCTTCGCCGAGTCCGGGCAGTGCGCGATACAGCGCGACACAGACCGCAGTGCGGAGCATCTGGCGCTGGGCAGTGACGGACCCGCCGTGCTCCTGCAGCCCCCGGAGAGCAGTATCGTCGTGAACAGCGGCCCCGGAGAAGCGGTGTGCAGCCTGTTCAGCAGCGCCTTTTTCCCACCCCAGCACTGGCAGGAACTGCTGCAAGGCGGCGGGGGGACAGGCCGGCTGAGCAGCATCGCTATCACCGACCCCACTATTGCAGCCTATCTTGCCGAGTCTTTCGGCCGCATCATCGACATCGCCCACTCCTCGGCCCACTACAGCCGGGCCCTGCACCTGAACCTGCTGGAACACATCCTGCTGCTGTGTGACGAGCAGCAACCGCGGCAACAGCGCGAACTCCTGGACCGCCGGGTCATCGCCGCGCGCGATTTCCTGCTGGCCCACTACCGGGAAAAAACTACCGTGGAGCAGGTTGCCGCCGCGGCCAACGCGGCACCCTCCACGCTCAACGCACTGTTCAAGAGCCAAATGGGTGAAAACCTGATGCGCTGGCGCGACCAGTTACGCATGCAGCGGGCCCGCGAATTGCTGCAGGGCGGCGACCAGCCCATCAAGGTTATCGCGGCGGAAGTGGGCTACGACGACCCGATGTTTTTCTCCCGCCGGTTCAAGCAGATCACCGGCTGGTCGCCTACCCAGATCCGCCATGGTAAAACCTTGTAAACCAGAACCTGCCCCGCAGGGCACACGGCCGATAGTGCAACCCCTCCGCTGAATCCTCCATTCCCCCGGCAGCGCTCACTGGCCTCTAATAACCACATAAGCATTACAAAACGCGTTACCGCGAGGATTCGCCATGACCGATGTACCGGGCTATTCATCCAACCAGCGCATGCTGGACCCGCGCAAACTGGGCAGCAGCACCATGCTCAGCAGTACCTCCAGGTACCTTAACGATCCCCGCCTGCGGCACTGGGTGGCGGTACAGTCCCTGCGCCGCAACGGCCCGGACATGGATCACTACGGCGGGCCGCTGGAGATCATCGACATTTTTCGCGGCCTGGATGACATCGACGAGATCAACCGCCTGTTAGCCGAGGCCCGCGCCCGCGATGTCGAGCTGGACGCCTGGTTCGAAGCCCGCTACCTCATTCCCCACGACCTTGAGGCCCTGGCGCAACTGCCCGAAGGTACGCTGGGGCGCGAGTACCAGAAAATGCTGGCCGAACAGGGCCTGCAGGCGGATTTCCTGCCCTTTGACAGCACCGCCACCGACTACGACTACATGCTGCGCCGGCACAGCCAGACCCACGATATCGAGCACGTGGTTATCGGCTACCGCTACGACCCGCTGGGCGAGTTCGGCCTTATTGCCGCGCGCCAGACCAACATGGCGCGCTTCCTGGGCGCAGAGCTCATGGAGCACATGTCGGTGGTGCCCAACCTGCTGCTGTCCAGCGCGATTGCCCGTTTCGGCTGTCACTACCCGCACCTGCTGCCGCCACTGTACAAGGCGCTCGGCGAAGGGCAGCGGATAGGCCAGCACCTCAACACTGGCCTGTTCATGCCCCGCTACGAGGAGATGTTCGAGTGGTCGGTGGAGGACGTGCGCGCCCACCTGGGGGTGGTGCACGGCCCCGACTACGAAGACACCATGTGGTCACTGGGCGAGTACTTCGACGCCGCCTGACCGGCCCCACCTGGTTGAAACCGGATCTGTGACAGCCGGCTGTCAGTCGTTCACCCGACAGGGTCAATGGCGCGCAGAATTCGCGTGTCGACCTGTCGGGATATTTGACACACCCAAGCGTCAGTCTCTAGGCTCTCCTACCCACACCACAGGCAAAATACTCGGCCTGCACCGCAGTACCACACGGGAGAGAACCATGTACCCACGCAAACCCTTTCTGCTCACTACTACCCTTGTCGCCGCGTCCTTCGCCATCTCCGGCTGCGCCAGCAAAAGCTACGTGGACCAGAAAGTAGAGGAACGATTCGCCACCCTGGAAACCCAGATAGCAAACTGGAGCGCCACCAGCCGCGAGGCCCTGGAGCGGGCCGAGAAAGCGGGCAAACTCGCCGAAGGCAAGTTCGTCTACAACGTCGTGCTGACCGAGGAGGACGTCACCTTCGACAGCGGCAAGGCCGCGCTCTCGGGCGGTTCCCAGAGCCGTCTCGGCCAGCTGGCCAGCCAGCTGCAGGCCGATAACGAAAACGTCTACCTGGAGATCCAGGGGCACACCGACGCCACCGGCTCCGAGGCATACAATCACCAGCTCGGACAGCAGCGCGCCGACGCGGTGCTGCGCTACCTGCACGGCCAGGGCGTCGCCCTGGACCGCATGGCGACCATCTCCTACGGCGAGGAGGCCCCGGTCGCCGACAACAGCACGGCCAGTGGTCGGGCGCAGAATCGCCGGGTGGAAATCGTCGTCCTGAAATAGACGCCCGAAAAAAAAGGGCGCCGATGGGCGCCCTCCTGCTTGCTTTAGCCCCGCGATGCGGGCGCCTCAGATATGGTGAACCTGGTCGATCTCGTACTCCACGTCACCGCCGGGAGCCCTCACGATCACCACGTCACCCTCTTCCTTGCCAATCAGGGCCCGGGCAATGGGTGAGCCAACGGAGATCAGGTTGTTCTTCACGTTGGCCTCGTCTTCACCGACGATACGGTAGGTCACCGTGGCGTCGGTCTCCAGGTTGATCAGGTCGATGGTGGTACCGAAGATCACCTTGCCGGTCTTGGGAATCGACTTGACATCGATCACCTGGGCGTTGGAGAGTTTGCCCTCGATTTCCATGATGCGCCCCTCGGCAAAGCTCTGCTGCTCGCGGGCGGCGTGGTACTCGGCATTCTCTTTCAGGTCACCGTGCTCGCGCGCCTCAGCAATCGCCTGGGTGATACGCGGCCGGTCGACCTTCTTCAACCTTTCCAGTTCTTCCCGCAGTGCGGCTTCGCCCGATACTGTCATGGGCACATTGTTCATGCTGCATTACTCCCAATGCTCGCGTGCAGGTCCTGCAGCCTGCGCACGGTCTTGTCGCTTTCCTGCTTGAGGGCCATACACACCGCCTCGGCCGCCGCCAGGGTGGTGGTATAGAACACCCGGTGCGCCTCGGCGCTGGCCCGGATGGGCGCCGAGTCGGCAATCGCCCGGCGGCCCTCGGTGGTGTTGACGATAAAGTCCGCCTCGTCGTTCTTGATCATATCGACAATGTGCGGGCGGCCTTCAAGTACCTTGTTCACCCGGCGCACGGTCAACCCTGCAGCTTCCAGCGCGGCAGCGGTACCGCCAGTGGCGGCCAGGTCGAAGCCGAGCTCCACCAGCACCTTGGCCACACGGACCGCGCCGGGCTTGTCGGCGTCACGCACGCTCATCAGGGCGGTTCCGGAGCGCGGCGGCGGGTCGCCAGCGGCCAGCTGGGCCTTGGCAAAGGCACCGGCGAAGGTATCACCCGTGCCCATCACCTCACCGGTGGAGCGCATTTCCGGGCCGAGAATCGGGTCCACTCCCGGGAATTTGTTGAAGGGCATGACTGCCTCTTTCACCGAGTAGAAGGGCGGTACCACTTCCTCGGTAAAGCCCTGTGACGCCAGGCTCTGGCCCGCCATGCACCGCGCCGCCACCTTGGCCAGGGAGTTGCCGATGCACTTGGACACAAAGGGCACGGTACGCGACGCCCGCGGGTTGACCTCGATCACGTAGATCTCGTCGTCCTGCCAGGCCAGCTGCACGTTCATCAGGCCGCGCACGCCCAGCTCCAGGGCCATCTGCCGCACCTGCTCGCGCATGGCGTCCTGTACCTCAGCCGGCAGGCTGTAGGGCGGCAGGGAACAGGCGGAGTCACCGGAGTGTACGCCGGCCTGCTCGATGTGCTGCATGATGGCGCCGATCACCACCTGCTCGCCGTCGGAGACGGCGTCGATGTCCACTTCCACCGCGGCCGACAGGAAGCTGTCCAGCAGCACCGGTGAGTCGTCGGACACCTGCACCGCGCTGCCCATGTAACGCAGCAGGTCTTCCTCGCGGTAGACGATCTCCATGGCCCGGCCGCCCAGCACGTAGGAGGGGCGCACCACCAGCGGGTAGCCGATGGACTCCGCCGCGGCCACCGCCTCGTCGACGCTGCGCACGGTGGTGTTGGCGGGCTGGCGCAGTTCCAGTTTCTGGATCATGCGCTGGAAGCGCTCGCGGTCTTCGGCGCGGTCAATCGCATCCGGGGTGGTGCCGATAATGGGCACACCCTGGGCTTCCAGGGCGCGAGCCAGCTTCAGCGGGGTCTGGCCGCCGAACTGGACGATGACGCCCTTGGGTTTTTCCAGGTCGACGATTTCCAGCACGTCCTCGAGGGTTACCGGTTCGAAGTACAGGCGATCCGAGGTGTCGTAGTCGGTGGACACCGTTTCCGGGTTACAGTTGACCATGATGGCCTCGTAACCGTCTTCGCGCATCGCCAGGGCGGCGTGCACGCAGCAGTAATCGAATTCGATACCCTGGCCGATCCGGTTGGGACCGCCGCCCAGCACCAGGATCTTGTTGCGATCGGTCGGTGCCGCTTCGCACTCCTCCTCGTAGGTGGAGTACATGTAGGCGGTGGACGAGGCGAACTCGGCGGCACAGGTATCCACCCGCTTGTAGACCGGGCGAATGCCGAGGCTGTGGCGGTGCTTGCGCACCTCGCCCTCGGTGGCCGCCAGCAGCACGGCCAGGCGGCTGTCGGAGAAGCCCTTGCGCTTGAGGCGGAACATCGCGTCGGCGTCGATTTCCGTGAGATTCACGGTCTTGAGGCTGTTTTCGGTGTCGACGATGTCCTTGATCTGCACCAGGAACCAGGGATCGACGCCGGAGTGGCCGTAGACTTCCTCCACGCTCATCCCCGCGCGGAAGGCATCGGCCAGGAACCAGATACGGTCGGCGCCCGGGTTGACCAGCTCGGCAATCAGTTCGTCGCGATTGTCGGGGTTGTCCACGTCCATCTTGTGCTCGAAGCCGGCGGAGCCGACCTCCAGCCCGCGCAGGGCCTTTTGCACCGACTCCTGGAAGGTGCGGCCGATCGCCATTACCTCACCCACCGATTTCATCTGGGTGGTCAGGCGCGGGTCGGCGGCGTTGAACTTCTCGAAGGCAAACCGCGGGATCTTGGTGACCACGTAGTCGATGGACGGCTCGAAGGACGCCGGGGTGGTACCGCCGGTAATGTCGTTCTGCAGTTCGTCCAGGGTGTAGCCGATGGCCAGCTTGGCCGCGACCTTGGCAATGGGGAAGCCGGTGGCCTTGGACGCCAGGGCCGAGGAGCGGGACACCCGCGGGTTCATCTCGATGATCACCAGGCGCCCGGTTTTCGGGCACTGGCCGAACTGCACGTTGGAGCCGCCGGTTTCCACCCCGATCTCGCGCAGCACCGCCAGTGAGGCGTTACGCATGATCTGGTATTCCTTGTCGGTCAGGGTCTGGGCCGGAGCCACGGTGATGGAGTCACCGGTGTGCACGCCCATGGCGTCGAAGTTCTCGATCGAGCAGACGATGATGCAGTTGTCGTTCTTGTCGCGGACAACCTCCATCTCGTATTCCTTCCAGCCGATCAGGGACTCGTCGATCAGCAGTTCCTTGGTGGGCGAGAGGTCCAGGCCGCGGGTACAGATTTCCTCGAACTCGTCCCGGTTGTAGGCGATACCGCCACCGGAGCCACCCATGGTGAAGGAGGGGCGGATAATGCAGGGGAAGCCGATGGAATCGAGAACCTGGAAGGCCTCCTCCAGGCTGTGGGCGGTGGAGGCGCGAGGCGTCTCCAGGCCGATGCGCTTCATGGCCTGGTCGAACAGCTGGCGGTCCTCGGCCTTGTCGATGGCCTCCTTGGTGGCGCCAATCATCTCCACGCCGAACTTCTCCAGCACGCCGTGCTTGGCCAGGTCCAGGGCGCAGTTGAGCGCGGTCTGGCCGCCCATGGTGGGCAGCAGCGCATCGGGGCGCTCGGCCTCGATGATATTCGCCACCGTCTGCCACTCGATCGGCTCGATGTAGGTGGCGTCCGCCATGGCCGGGTCGGTCATGATGGTCGCGGGGTTGGAGTTCACCAGGATGACCCGGAAACCCTCTTCGCGCAGGGCCTTACAGGCCTGGGCACCCGAGTAGTCAAATTCGCAGGCCTGGCCGATCACGATGGGACCGGCGCCCAGGATCAGGATGCTTTGGATGTCGGTTCTCTTTGGCATGGGCTTACTGCTTTCCTGCTCTGGCTTCGATCAATTCAATAAAGTGGTCAAACAAGGGCGCGGCATCGTGGGGCCCGGGGCTCGCCTCGGGGTGACCCTGGAAGCTGAAGGCCGCCTTGTCGGTGCGGTGAACACCCTGCAGGGTGCCATCGAACAGTGACTTGTGGGTGACCCGCAGGTTGTCCGGCAGGCCGTCTTCGTCCACCGCAAATCCATGGTTCTGGCTGGTGATGAGCACCGTGCCGTCGTCGAGGTTCTGTACCGGGTGGTTGGCACCGTGGTGGCCGTGGCCCATCTTCATGGTTTTGGCGCCACTGGCCAGGCCCAGCAACTGGTGGCCCAGGCAGATGCCAAAAACCGGCACGTCGGTTTCCAGGATCTCCTGGATGGCCTTGATGGCGTAGTCGCAGGGCTCCGGGTCGCCGGGGCCGTTGGACAGGAATACGCCATCTGGACGGAGGGCCAGCACCTCGCTGGCGGGGGTCTGGGCCGGCACCACCGTCAGGCGGCAACCGCGATCGACCAGCATGCGCAGGATATTGCGTTTGACGCCGTAGTCGTAGGCCACCACGTGGTGGGGCAATTCGCTTTCGGCCGGCAGGCTGTGGCCGCTTTCCAGCGCCCAGCTGCCCTCGGTCCAGCTGTAGCTTTCGCTGACGCTGACTTCCTTGGCCAGGTCCATGCCCTTGAGGCCGGCAAAGCCACGGGCCGCGGCCAGGGCTGCGGCCTCGTCAATGTTGTCCCCGGTGACCACACAGCCGTTCTGGGCACCCTTCTCGCGCAGGATGCGGGTCAGGCGGCGGGTGTCGATGTCGGCGATGGCCACCACGTTGCGGCGCTTGAGATAGGTGGACAGGTCCTCCTCGCTGCGCCAGTTACTGGCCACCAGCGGCAGGTCCCGGATCACCAGGCCCGAGGCCCAGATCTCGGTGGACTCCTCGTCCTCGGCATTGGTGCCGGTATTGCCGATGTGGGGGTAGGTCAGGGTAATGATCTGGCGGGCGTAGGAAGGATCCGTGAGGATCTCCTGGTAACCACTCATGGCCGTGTTGAACACTACCTCACCAACGGCGCTACCTTCTGCGCCGATGGCCATGCCTTTGAAAATACTGCCATCCTCAAGGGCTAACAGGGCCGGACTGAACAAGGAAACCTCCAACAGATCTCTGAGTGAGCGTACGATCGCGCCCGGCAGGCGGGCGCTCAAAAAAAGCGAGATGGGGGCAACCGCATCTCGCTTTTTGTCATACAATCAGCTCTGGTTATTCACGGGACAACACGGAACCCGGGGCCGACCGGGCGTGTGAAATCTGGCAGGCAATTTTAGGTGAAGGTACCCGAACTGTCCACCCGAAGGCCCGATTCAATGCCGCCCGAAACGGCGCTTTGGTGATATTACCACTCACCTGCCCACCTCCGCCGGCACCTGCCAATTACCGTGCCAATTACCGTGCCGGGAACAATGCCAATAACAATGCCAATAACAATGAGAGAGGACCTCCATGGCTTACTGCACCGGCAAGCTCGCCGCCATCACCGGAGCGGGCTCCGGCATCGGCCGCGCCCTGGCCCAGCAACTGCACCGGGAGGACTGTGCCCTCTATCTGTCAGACGTCGATGCAAGCGGCCTCGCCGAGACCCGCTCCCTGCTGCAGGGGGAGGCACCGGTGGACACCCGGATTGTGGATGTGGCTGACCGCCAGGCGGTCCAGGACTGGGCGGCCGACATCGACGCCCGGGAGGGGCGCATCGATATCGTGGTCAATAATGCAGGGGTGGCCCTGTCCGACCCGGTTACCCAGAGCCGTTACGAAGACATCCAGTGGTTGATGGGGATCAACTTCTGGGGCGTGGTGCACGGCACCATGGCCTTCCTGCCGCTGCTGCAGCGAGGCCACCAGAGCCACCTGGTCAACCTCTCATCGATTTTCGGCGTCATCGGCGTACCCACACAGTCAGCCTATAACGCCGCCAAGTTCGCCGTTCGCGGCTATACCGAGGCCCTGCGCCAGGAGGTCGAGGGCAGCCCGCTGCACGTGTGCTGCGTGCACCCCGGCGGGATTCGCACCAATATCGCCCGCCGCTCGCGCAGCGCCTCCTCTAACACTACCCCCGACGAACGCGCAGCGATGTTCGAGCAGTTTGCCCCCACCAGCCCCGAGCGGGCGGCGCAGCAGATCATCCGCGCAATAGAGAAACGCAAAAAACGACTGCTGATCGGCCGGGATGCCAAGTACATTTCAGCTATCGCGCGGCTGTTCCCGGTTCGCTACACCCGCCTCCTGCCCGGGCTGGGCCGGGCCGGAGATGTCCTTGAAAGCACCTGAACCCTTCATCCCGTGAGCGCAGCCCCGCCGAAGCAGCTGGATCTCCGGCAGTCGTCTGTCCTGATTCTCGGGCTGGTGGCCACCGCCATCGGCCAGTCCCTGATATTCGCCATCCTCGCGCCACTGGGGCGCGAGGTAAACCTGGGCGAATTGCAGATCACGTCCATCATCGCTATCTCCGCACTCATCTTCGCGCTGGCCTCGCCCTGGTGGGGGCGTTTCTCGGACCGGGTGGGGCGCAAGCCGGTGATCATCACCGGACTGGCCGGCTATACCGTGGGCACCCTGGTGTTCACCAGCGTGTTCTACGCCGGGCTGGCGGGTGCCCTGTCCGGGCTGACCCTGTACGCCGTACTGCTGCTGGCCCGCTGCAGCCAGTCCATCGTGATGTCGGCCACCAGCCCCGCCAGCACCGCCTATGCCGCGGACCACAGCGCGCCGACCACCCGCACCCGCACCATGGCCCGGCTCGGTACGGCCAACAGCCTTGGCACCATTCTGGGCCCGGCGGTGAGCGGCGCCCTGGCTGCCTTTGGCCTGTTGGCGCCGCTGTATTTTGCCGCCGGCCTCGCGGCCCTCGCCGGCGTCGCCGTGTGGCGCTTCTTGCCGCCCACCCCCAAAGAGGACCTGACCGCCCGCAATCGGCGTTACCGCCTGCGCTTTACCGACCCACGGGTGCGTCACTACCTGCTGAGCGCGACCGGGCTGTTCGTCGGCTATTCCGGGATTCAGCAGACCCTGGGCTTCCAGCTACAGGACAAGCTCGGGCTGAGCGGCATCGCAACCGCCCAGCTGACCGGCGCCGCACTGATGATCTCCGCGGTATTCACCTTCACCTCGCAGATGACCCTGATGCAACGCCTGAACCTCAGCGCCACCCAGTTCCTGCGCCTGGGGCTGGTCGCCATGCTGTTTGGCGCCGCGATCATCGCGGCCTTCGATCGCTTTGCCGTGCTCGCGGTGGGCATGGCATTCATTGGCGTGGGGATGGGGGTTTCGATACCCGCCGTCGCCGCGGGGGCGTCACTGGCGGTGAGTACCGAAGAGCAGGGTGCGGTAGCCGGACTGGTCAGTGCCTGCCCGGCCATGGGCTTTGTGGCCGGCCCGATCATCGCCGGATTCCTGTACCAGATCCACGGACCTCTGGCCGCCCTGTTCAGCGCCTTCGTGTTCTTCGTGGTGCTGGTGCTGCTGACGCTGCACGAGCGGCGCTAGGCGGGCGAGGGCACCACAATAGCCGCCAGCGCTTCGCGCAGGCGGGGAGGAATGGGTACCGAGCGATTGGCTGCGCGCTCGACAAACACGTGGACAAAGTGGCCGTGAGCCACGGCTTCCTCGCGCCCTTCCCTGAAAATGGCGATGCCATAACGCACCGAGCTGTTACCCAGTTTTTCCACCCGTACGCCCGCTTCAATACGCTCCGGGTAGGCGATTGGCGCATGGTATTCGCAGCCGGAATTCACCACAAAGCCGACGATATCGCCGGCCTGGATATCCAGCCCGCCCTCCTCGATCAGGTAGCGGTTGGCCGCGGAATCGAAGTAGGAGTAATACACCACATTGTTGACGTGACCATAGAGGTCATTATCGGACCAACGGGTGGTGATGGGGCAAAAGTAACGGTAGTCGTCGCGGGTGGGCAGCGCGCTCATGCGGCTTTTCCATAGGCAGCGCGGTAAATACCGAGGGCATCCGCTTCACTGACGTCACGGGGATTGTTCACCAGCAGGCGCTGCTGCAGCATGGCGTCGGCAGCCAGCATCTCCAGCGCCGACTCCGGCACCTTCGCCGCCGCCAGGGTCGCCGGCAGTGCCAGCTCGTCGATCAGGGCCCGCAGGCTGGTGATGAGCGCGGCGGTTTTGGCCTCGTCGCTGCCGGTCACCGGCTGGCCGGTGACAATGTCGGCGAGTTCCGCGTACAGCGGGGCGGCCACCGGCGCGTTGAACTCCAGCACGCTCGGCAGCACCAGCGAATTACTCAAACCGTGCGGAATGTGGAAGTGGCCACCCAGCGGGTAGGCCAGCGCGTGCACGGCGGCCACCGGCGCATTGGCAAAGGCCTGGCCCGCGAGACAGGCGCCTAGCAGCATTCCGCCCCGCGCCTCCCGGTCGCCGCCATTGCGGACTGCACGGCGGATATTGGATGCCAGCAGGCCAAGAGCCTGGCGGGCGAGGTTGTCGGAGATGGGGTTCTTCCTGAGTTTGGTGGTATAGGCCTCGATGGCGTGCACCATGGCATCCACGCCGGTCATAGCGGTCACCGGGGCCGGCAGGCCCAGGGTGAGATCGGCGTCCAGCACGGCCACATCGGGCAACAGTACCGGTGAGGACACCCCCGCCTTGGTGGTTTCACCGGTGGTCACGATCGCCACCGGCGTCACTTCCGATCCGGTCCCCGCGGTGGTGGGCACCAGCAGTAGCGGCAACCGCCGCCCCCGCACCTGGTCCACGCCGTAGAGTTCGGACAGGGGTTGCTCTCCGCCCAGCAGGACCGCCACGATCTTGGCCACATCCATGGAGCTGCCACCGCCGACGGCCATCACCCCGTCGACGCCCTGCTCCCGGCCGAGGGCCTCGGCGGCAAACACGGTGGCTTCGGGAGGATCTTCCTTTACCTTGTCGAAAACCACGGCGGGGACCCCGCCCCGCTCCAGTGCTGCCAGCACCGGCGCCACCAGGCCAATAGCGACCAGCCCGGGGTCGGTCACCAGCAGCGGCTTGCGGATACCCAGCCGCTGGCAGCTCTCAGCCAACGCCAGCGCGCTACCGGGCGCGCACTGGATCTGTGGTGTCGTATTGAAGGTGAAAGGCTGCATACCCCACTCCCCTCGCTAGTCTGCGACCGTCAGGATGACCTTGCCCCGGGCGCGACGCTCAATCAGGCAGTTGTAGGCGTCTTCATACTGCTCCAGCGGGAAAAGATCTGTCACAACGGGATTGAGTTTGCCCTCGGCAAAGTACTTCCACAGGGCCTGGATATTGGCCAGGTTCAGTTCCGGCTCTTCCATGGTGAAGCGACCCCAGAATACCCCCACAATGGCGCACCCCTTGAGCAGCGCCAGGTTCAGGGGTGGCGTCGGGATAGGGCCACTGGCGAAGCCGATGACCAGGTAGCGCCCGTTCCAGGCCATGCTGCGCAAGGCGGGCTCGCAGTAGTCGCCCCCCACCGGGTCGTAGACTACATCCACGCCCTTGCCGCCGGTGAGTTCCTTGAGCTTGTCCTTGAGAGAGCCTTCCGAGTAGTTGATCACCTCGTCGGCGCCCATTTGCTTGCACAGTGCCAGTTTCTCGTCGGAGCTGGCCGCCGCAATCACCTTCGCCCCGAGCAGCTTGCCGAGCTCGATGGCGGTCACACCGACCCCGCCAGCTGCACCCAGCACCAGCAGGGTTTCACCCGGCTGGATATTGGCGCGCTGCACCAGGGCATGATAGGACGTGAAGTAGGTGACGCCGACGCCGGCCGCCTGCTCAAAGCTCAGGCCATCCGGCATGGGAAAGACCACCGACTCACTGACGGCCACCTGCTCGGCAAAGGCACCCCAGCCCAGCATGGCGATGACCTTGTCACCGGGTTTGACCCGGGTTACGCCCTCGCCCACTGCGGCCACCACCCCGGCGCACTCGCCACCCACCACGTGGGGTAACTCCGGCTGAGTCTGGTACTTACCCTGCATCATCAGCACGTCGGGGAAGTTGAGCCCCCCCGCCTTGACGTCGATCAGTACCTGGCCTTTACCAACCTCCGGTGCCGGCCACTCCTTCTCGAGGGTCAGCTTGTCGGCCATGCCGTACTCGCTGCAAACCACTGCTCTCATGTCGTATTCCCTCAGGCCACTTCGAACAGGCCGGCAGCACCCATGCCACCGCCGACACACATGGTAATCACCACGTACTTGACGCCGCGGCGCTTGCCCTCGATCAGGGCGTGACCAATCATGCGCGATCCGCTCATGCCGTAGGGGTGACCCACGGAAATGGCACCGCCGTTGACATTGAGCTTGTCGTTGTCGATCCCGAGCCGGTCGCGGCAGTACAGCACCTGCACCGCAAAGGCTTCGTTGAGTTCCCACAGGCCGATGTCGTCCACCGACAGGCCGTGCTGCTTGAGCAGTTTGGGCACGGCGAACACAGGGCCAATGCCCATCTCGTCCGGCTCGCAACCGGCCACCGCGATACCGCGGTAAATGCCCAGCGGCTCCAGGCCGCGCTGCTGCGCCAGTTTGGCGTCCATCACCACCTGGGCGGAGGAGCCGTCGGACAGCTGGGAGGCATTACCGGCAGTGATGGTGCCACCCTCGATCACCGTCTTCAGGCCGGCCAGGCCCTCGGCGGTAGTGGCGCGCAGGCCCTCGTCGGCGGATACGGTCACTTCCGCCTCGGACTGCTCACCGGTTTCCTTGTCCCAGACAATGCGCTTGCAGGTGACGGGCACCAGTTCGTCCGCGTAGCGGCCTGCCTCGTAAGCATCGGCCGTGCGGGTCTGGGACTGCAGGCCGTACTCGTCCATGGCGTCGCGGGAGATGTTGTAGCGCTTGGCCACTACCTCAGCCGTTTGCAGCATCGGCATGTGGATGTCCGGGTGCATGGCCATCAGCTCTTCGTCGACCATCCGGTGCAGGTTCATGTGCTCGTTCTGTACCAGCGAGATGGATTCGAGGCCACCGCCCACAACGATGCTCATCCCGTCGTCGATGACCTGCTTGGCAGCCGTAGCCACCGCCATCAGGCCAGAAGAGCACTGACGGTCAATGGTCATGCCGGATACGCCGGCACCCAGGCCGGCACGCAGGGCAATCTGCCGGGCCACGTTGGTGCCGGTCGCTCCCTGCTGCAGGGCACAGCCCATGATCACGTCGTCGACTTCAGCGGGGTCGATGCCCGCCCGGCGCACCGCCTCGGCCACTGACGCGGCACCCAGGCTGGCGCCACCCAGGTTGTTGAAGCCACCGCGATAGGCCTTGCCGATCGGGGTGCGTGCAGTCGATACGATGACAGCTTCTTTCATGACGATACTCCCTTAATCCAGTTTGATACCGAGACCGGCGGCGGCCACGGTCAGCATTTTCACGGACTGCTCGAAGCCGCCCTGGAGCTCACGGGCGCCGGCGGCATTGTTGATCTCGTCCCAGTGGGCGGCGATACCCTCGGGAGTCTGCTCCTCCGGGCTCAGCCAGACGCTCTCGGTTTCCACGATCTTGGATACTGAGAAGCCACCGGCACCGGCGCACAGGATGGTGCGAGTGGGGGCGTCTTCGCCCGCCAGGTAGAGGACGGCAGGGGTCACCGTTTCCGGCGTCAGAAGATCGAAGGCTTTCTCCGGCAGCAGCCCCTCGGTCATCCGGGTACCGGCGGTGGGCGCCAGCGCGTTGACGCGGATGTTGTACTTTGCCCCTTCCTGCACCAGGGTGTTCATGGCACCGATCACGCCCATCTTGGCGGCACCGTAGTTGGTCTGGCCGAAGTTGCCGTAGAGACCGCTGGAAGACGTGGTCACCACGATACGACCGTATTCCTGCTCACGCATGATGTCCCAGCAGGCCTTGGTGCAGTTGATGGTGCCCATCAGGTGCACATCCAGTACCAGCTGGAAGTCCTCCAGGGAGCCCTTGGCAAAGCTCTTGTCCCGCAGGATGCCGGCATTGTTCACCAGAATGTCGACCCGGCCCCACTTGTCGACGGCCTGCTTGACCATGGCTTCGACATCGGCGTACTTCGCCACATTGGCGCCATTGGCGATGGCCTCGCCACCGGCTGCTTCGATTTCCGCGACCACGGACAGCGCCGCCTCGCTGGACGCGCCGGTTCCGTCCTTGGCACCGCCAAGGTCGTTGACCACAACTTTGGCGCCGCGCTTGGCGAGTTCAATGGCATGGCAGCGGCCGAGGCCCTGGCCGGCGCCGGTAACGATGGCGACTTTGCCGTCATAGCGGATGGTCATGATGTCGGTTCCTCTCGAAAAATCGGGTGGTGAGCCCCGCCGGATTCACGCGGCTTCGGGCTCAATCACCGGTTGGCAATAAACCCCGGGGCTCGGGGATGGTTTGTAGCAGATTACCGCGGGCCGCCCCTGCTTCCGCAGGGGCTATCAGCCTCAGGCAGCAACCACCATGGACAGCCATTCGGCGACCAGGGCGGGGGTCTCTTCCCCCTCGATTTCGACGCTGATGTTCTGGGTAATCAGGAAGCGGCCGCCGTCTTTCTCTTCGACGTCGCTGATTTCCACATGGGCGCGCACCTGCTTGCCCGCACGCACTGGCGCCAGGAAGCGCACCTTGTTGAAACCGTAGTTGATCCCCATGATCAGGCCTTCCGGCAGGATTCCATCGTCCTCGCACATTTTTACCAGCATGGACAGGGTGAGAAAGCCGTGCGCGATGGTGCCGCCGAAAGGCGTCTGTGCGGCTTTCTCTTCATCGACATGGATAAACTGGTGGTCCTCGGTGCAGTCAGCGAACTGGTTGATACGCTCCTGGCCCATACTGACCCAGGGACCTGGCTCAAATTTCCTGCCTTTCTGATCCAGCATCTCCGCCTTGGGGATGATAGTCGCCATACCGCGCTCCTCTAAGAATTAAAAATGGATTGGTTCGGGGTCCGTTTCGGGGTCCATATAGTGTAGTCAAGGCAAGCGGACACGAAGCGGTGTCACCGGCAGCCTGCCTCCCCGGCCATTGTCGCCAGCCCTACCCGCACAAAAGCGGATTTGAACATACAGTATGAAAATATGTCATTCAAGTATTTTTGATTCGGAACAGCCTTGCTATGCTGGACGACAACCATGGCCAGAGCATAAAAATCATGGACTTTCCCGATCACCAGGCACCCGAGGGGCTGTTGCAGAAACTGCAACTGCGCGCAGCAGGCAAAGCCGCCGCACCTACCGCCTGTAGCCACCGCATTGCCGCTGCGGTGTACACCGACCCGGCCCGGTTCGAACAGGAACACGACAAACTGTTCCTGCGGTACCCGCAGGTGCTGGGCCACACCTCACAATTCCCCGAAACCGGCGATGCCCTGGTGCAGGACTGGCTGGGCCTGCCCCTGGTAACCCTGCGGGACCGCGAGGGTGAACTCGGCACCTTCATGAATGTGTGTCGCCACCGGGGTATGCGCCTGCTGCAGGAACCCGGCCAGACCCGGGTGCGCTCCCTGGTTTGCCCCTACCACCAGTGGACCTACGGACTCGACGGCAAGCTGCGCAATATTCCGCGACAGGAGAGTTTTGCCGACATCGACCCCGCAGACTTTGGCCTGGTTCGCCTGCCTACCGAGGTCCGCCACGGCCTTATCTGGATGCAGGCGACACCCGGCGAGACCATGGACCTGGATGGCCACCTGGCGGGCCTCGGCGCCGACTTCGATCAGCTCAAACTCGGCGAGTACCGTTTCTGCCGCCAGAGCGTGAAGGACATTGCCTGCAACTGGAAACTGGTCCAGGACGCCTTCCTGGACGGCTACCACGTGGTGCGCCTGCACAAGAATACGGTGGGCCCCTTTTTCCCCGACGCCCTGGCCGAGTCCAGCACCCACGGTCGCCACGTTCGCTCCTGCGTGGCGCGCAACGAGATATTCGAAGCCCTGGAGCTGCCCCCCGAAGCGCTCGACCTGCGCAACCACGCCACTTTTTCCTACACGCTTTTCCCCAACGTAGTGGTGATCTTCCACCCGGAGTACACCAGTATCATCAGCCTGTTCCCCCAG
This sequence comes from Parahaliea maris, assembly GCF_008064665.1. GTDB lineage: Bacteria > Pseudomonadota > Gammaproteobacteria > Pseudomonadales > Halieaceae > Parahaliea > Parahaliea maris. The sequence continues at coordinate 729,409 of NZ_VRZA01000001.1, forward strand.
GCGGCGGATCGCACCCTGTTCGTGCACAGCATGCTCACGCCGCGGGAGGCGACCAGCGACAAGGAGCGGGACCATTTCGAGCGCTCTTTCGAGCTCATCGATCGCGGCGTGTTCGAAGCGGAAGATATTTTCGTGTCGGTGGGCACCCAGAAGGGGCTGCGCTCGGGTGCCAACGAAAGCCTGTTGTTCGGCTCGCTGGAGGAACCCGCTGTGCAATTCCACCACGAGATCGAGGCGGCACTGGCGGACTAGAAGCGGGATCAACCATCGCGGAAGGTCGCATTGACCGGCGCGGCGTCAGCCATGTACTGCTTCAGCTCGTTGCGCCCCACCACCATACGGTGCACCTCATCCGGGCCGTCGGCCAGGCGCAGGGTGCGCTGGGCCATGTACATGGCCGCCAGCGGCGTGTCCTGGGACACACCCAGCGCACCGTACATCTGGATCGCCTGATCGACGATGCGGATGGAGATATTGGGCACGGCGGTCTTGATCATGGAGATCCACACCCGGGCCTCTTTCGGGTCCACGTTGTCCATCATCCAGGCCGTCTTCAGGGTGAGCAGGCGGGCCATTTCGATATCCATACGCGCATTGGCGACAATGTCCACGTTGCCGCCGAGGCGGGCCAGGGGCTTGCCAAAGGCGGTGCGGGACACCGCCCGTTCGCACAGGAGCCTCAGGGCCTTCTCGGCGGCGCCGATGGCGCGCATGCAGTGGTGAATACGGCCCGGCCCAAGGCGGCCCTGGGAAATTTCAAAACCGCGCCCGGCGCCGAGAATGATGTTGTCCTTCGGCACCCGCACATTGGTGTAGCGCTGGTGCATGTGGCCGTGGGGCGCATCGTCCATGGAGAACACGTTCATCGGCCGCAGGTTTTCGACCCCGGGGGTATCCATGGGCACCAGGATCTGGCTCTGCTGCAAATGCTTGGGCGCATCCGGGTCTGTTTTCACCATCACGATCATGATCTTGCAGCGCGGGTCACCGGCGCCGGAAATATAGTGCTTCTCGCCATTGATGACCCACTCGTCGCCATCGAGTACAGCACTGGTGCAGATATTGGTAGCGTCCGACGAGGCCACTTCCGGCTCGGTCATGGCGTAGGCAGAGCGGATCTCGCCGTTCATCAGCGGCTTCAGCCACTGCTCTTTCTGCGCCTCACTGCCGTATTTGTGCAGCACTTCCATGTTGCCGGTATCCGGCGCCGCGCAATTGAATACCTCGGCGGCAATGTGGGACTTGCCCATCTCTTCTGCGAGGTAGGCATACTCCACGGTGTTCAGCCCGGAGCCGTGTTCGCCGTCGGTGAGAAAGAAATTCCACAAACCAGCCTCCTTGGCCTTGTCCTTGAGGGATTCCATGATCTCTGTCTGGCGCGCAGTGAATTGCCAGCGGTCACCCACGCCGATCTGTTCGATGTATTCGTGCTCTACCGGCGCAATCTCGTTGTCGATGAAGTGCTTGACCTGCTGCAATAGCGGGGCGAGCTTCGGGCTGATTCCCAGATCCATGATGGGTCTCCTCTGTGTTGTTCAGGCGCCGACCACCTTGCCGGTAACCTGTTCGGCGTAGTCGGCCTTGAGTTGGCGTTTAAAAATTTTTCCGCTGGCGATGCGCGGCAACTGCTCATCGCGAAACCAGATGTGGGCGGGAATCTTGAAACCCGCCAGGTGTTCTTGCAGGAACTCGCGCAGCCCCGCCTCCGAAAGGGCCTGACCTTCATGCAGCAAAATTGCGGCGCCCACCGATTCGCCGAGGCGCTCATCGGGCAGTCCGAAGACGGCCGCCTCGGCCACGGCCGGGTGAGAGTAAATCGCGGCCTCCACTTCCAGGCAACTGATGTTTTCACCACCCCGGATAATGATTTCCTTGAGCCGGTCCACGATGTACAGAAAACCGTCTTCATCCATGTAGCCGATGTCCCCGGTGTGGAACCAGCCGTCCCGGAAAGCCTCCGCGGTCGCCTCGGGCTTGTTCCAGTAGCCCAGGACATTGGCCGGGGATTGCATGCAGACCTCACCGCGCTCACCCGCCGGCAGCGCGCTGCCATCGGGCGCCATGATGCAGAAGTCGGTCACTGCGGGAACCACCCGCCCGGTACTGGTCGGGTTGGCAATGTATAGGGCACCACTGTTCACCGCACCCAGCGCATTGGTCTCGGTGAGACCGTAGCCGCTGCCGGGAGAGGATTTGTGAAAGGTGCCCGCCAGCTTGCCTACCTGGTCCGGCGGCCGGGCCGCGCCACCCGAGAAGATCTCCTTGAGGGAAGACAGGTCCCGATCACTGTAGCGCGCAGCCTCCTGCAACTCGGCGGACATGGTTGGCACACCGTTGAACCAGGTGACGCGCTCCTCCTCGATGATCCGCAGCGCCTCCTCGACGTCCCACTTGTGCATGATCACCAGCTTGCGTCCGGCAATCAGCGACAGCAGGAAGGCGGAGTGGGAACCGGTGCAGTGAAACAGCGGTATGGTCAGCAGGCCGCAGGCCTGGAAGACCTCGGCCTCCGGCTCAGCGGCCGCCAACTGCTTGTTCACCACACCCATCAGCAGCCAGCTGTAAAGGGCTGACAGGATTCCCCGATGGCTGGACAGCGCCCCCTTGGGGTGCCCGGTCGAGCCGGAGGTGTACATGATGGTGGCGTAGTCGTCGCAGGCCACTGCCACCTGCGGCATGTCGCAGCCGGCAAAGTCCTCCAGCAGCTGGCTGAAACGGACCGCGGGAACATCGAGATCCCCGCAGTCCTCGATGGCCACCAGGATTAAATCCAGGCTATCTACCAGCGGAGCAAGACGCTCGATACGCTGGCGGTCAGCCACCACCACCCGGGCGCCACAGTCCCGCAGACCGTAATCGAGCTCTTCCGTCGTCCACCAGGCATTCAGGGGTACCGCCACCACACCGGTTGCCAGCGTGGCGATGAAGGTCATCATCCATTCGGGGTTGTTGCGGCTGAGGATGGCCACACGATCGCCTTTGGCCACCCCCAGGCGATGTCGCAGGGCGGTGGCCAGGGCCGCACTGTGAGCCCAGGTTTCGGCAAAGGTGTAACGCTGGCCCCGGTAAACCGCAAACTCCTTGTCGGCGTGATTGTGCATCACCCGGAAGTATTCACCGAGATTGGCGGGCAGGTCGGCAAAGTTGCGGTAATGCACCCCCGCGATCTCCACCTCATTCAGCGCAAAGGGTGCGCCGGGAGCGGTCATCTCCGCTACCAGCGCATCAATCTTCTCCACTTCAGGGTGCATCTTATTGGTATTCCCCCGGAGCTGGTCTCAGAATCCGCCGAGGCGGGCGAAGCGGTCAAGGTGGTAGTTATAGTCGCCAAAGGTGTGCTGGGCCACCCGGGCGCGCTTGAGGAAGAAGCCGATTTCGTGCTCGTCGGTCATACCGATGCCACCGTGCATCTGCACCGCTTCGTTACTGGCGCGCTGGGCTACTTCGCAGAGTTTGGCCTTGGCTGCGCTGGCCAGCTGAGGCAGGTTGTCGGCCCCTTCATCGATCGCCTGCAGTGCCTTGAGCACAATCGAACGCGCCAGTTCCAGCTCGGCAAAGAGTTCCGCGGCGCGGTGCTGCAAGCCCTGGAAGCTACCGATGATACGTCCGAACTGTTTGCGTTCCTGCAGGTAGACGACGGTGCGTTCGAAGGCCTCCGCCGACAGTCCCAGCAGTTCGGCGGCAAGGCCGATATTGGCGATATCCAGGGTGCGTTCGAGGGCGGGCCCGGCCTCTCCGGCCGCCCCCAGCAGGGCATCGGCGGGCACCGTCACATTATCCAGCTGCAGTGCACCAGCAGCCCGGCTGTCGACCATGGAGCGCCGCTCCACGGTGAGACCTGCCGCGTCGGCCGGCACCACGAAAACGGAAAGGCCACCGTCGGCTTCCACCCGCGCCACCACCAGGAAATGTCGGGCACTCGGTGCGTCGAGGACCAGCACCTTGCTGCCGGACAGCACATAACTGTCGCCCTCACGCCGGGCGCTGGTGGTTACCTGTTCCGGAGCGTGATGCGGCCCTTCCTGCAGGGCCAGGCTGAGCAGGGCCTCGCCGCCGGCAATCGCCGGCAGCCACTGCTGTTTCTGGGCCTCGGTGCCCAGTTCATTGATCAGCGTCGCCGCCACCAACACGGACGATTCCAACGGCGAATTGCTGAGGTGCCGTCCCACCTGCTCCAGCACCAGGCCGAGGCCGGTGTAGCCGTAACCCAGCCCGCCAAACTCCTCGGGAATCGCAATACCGGCCCAGCCCATCCCGGCCATTTCCTGCCATACGGCTGCGTCGTAACCCGCCTCACTGCCGCTGTCGCGCAGCGCTCGCAGTTGCGGCACGCCGGCCTTCTCCGCCAGGAACCCGGCCGCGGAGTCCTTCAGCATGATCTGTTCTTCGTTCAATACCAGTGCCATGACTAATCCTCTCTTCCTCTATGCGGCTCAAGCGTCCGGCAGGCCAAGCACGCGCTTGGAAATAATGTTCAACTGGACTTCGGTGGTCCCCCCTTCAATGGAGTTACCCTTGGAGCGCAGCCAGTCACGACTCAGCTGGCCGCCGTCATACACTTCACCCTCCCAACCCAGGGCGGCTTCACCCTGTACCGCCAGATTCAGCTCGTTGCGGCGCTTGTTCAGCTCGGTACCGTAGTACTTGAAGATCGATGACGCGGCGCCCAGGCCCTGCCCGGCCTTGGCCTCATCGCCAACCCGGGCCATGGTGTAAGCAAACACCAGCGCATCCAGCTGATACTGGGCAATATTCTGACGCAGGACGCCATTGGCCAGACGCCCACTGGCATCGGCGCCGACAGTCTGCACGGCCCGCTGGCCGAGGGATTCCCGAGACATGGTGCCAAAGCTGGAGATCATTTCCCGCTCGTGAGTCAGCAGATATTTGGCGATGGTCCAGCCCTTGCCCTCTTCACCGATAAGGTTCTTCTTCAGCGCTTTCGCGTCGTCGAAGAAGGTCTCACAGAAAGGCGATGAGCCGCTGATCAGTTTGATCGGTTTCACCGTCACACCTGGCTGGTCCATATCGAACAGCACAAAGCTGATGCCCTCGTGCTTGCTACCGGAATTGTCGGTGCGCACCAGGCAGAAGATCCAGTCGGCCTTGTCGGCGTAGGAGGTCCAGATTTTCTGGCCATTGATGATGTAGTGATCACCCTGGTCGTCGGCGCGGGTTTGCAGGCTGGCAAGGTCGGAACCGGCATTGGGCTCGGAATAGCCCTGGCACCAGCGAATCTCGCCGCGCACGATGGGCGGCAGGTGTTCCTTTTTCTGCTCCTCGGTACCGAACTGGAGCAGGGCCGGGCCGAGCATGGAGATGCCAAAGCTGTCCAGTGGACGCCTGGCACTGATGCGTTGCATCTCCTGCGCCAGGATCTTCGCTTCCTCCTTGTCGAGGCCGCCACCGCCATACGCCGCCGGCCAGGTCGGCACCGTCCAGCCGCGCTCGGCCATGCGGTCGCACCACAGTTTCTGGTCCGGATGCTTTATCTCGGGCGTACGCCCGCCAGTGTAGATATCCTCGAAGCCCCGGGCCGGGGTACGCATGGACTGGGGGCAGTTCTCCTCCAGCCAGGCCCGGGTCTCGGCGCGAAATTGTTCCAGGTCACTCACGGTGGCACCTCTTGTGATGTCGGTGGTTAAGGAAGGCAGAGCCTCAGCCAGCATAGTCAATCCCGTCAGTCTCGCCGCGGGAAACTACCGGGCAGCAGCGATCTGCTGAAAATTTCGGATTTGAACTTACAGTATGTTTTGCTGGCGCGCAAGTATCCCCTTGGCGTTAGCTACCTGACCCACCAGGAAGAACGGCGATTTACATTACCAATGAGACGGGGTTTGCGCTGGCCCACTTTGTAGAACCGAAACGCCGCAGCAAGCCGCTGTGTTGCGGACAGGGTTATAGGAGTACGGTGCGCCAACCACTTACGGGCGCGCAGTGTGGGAATTAAAGAGACTCTGTATTCGCCCACCCCCTGAAGCCGAGGCAGGCAAGGTCGTGGAGGCTTACGGTATCACCGCGTCAGCAGCGAGTATCTCCGCAGCCAAGGCGCTGACCGGATTGAGGCCGGCACTATCGCCAGCGGCATACTCGATCAGCTGCTCGCGCATGCCGCGACTCCAGAAACGCCGCAGGTGGCTTGCCACCCGCTCGGCTGCTTCGTGTTCACCGCCCGGCCCGTGCTCCAGGTTTACTGCAATCTGGTTGGCCATATGGACCAGGCTTTGCATCTGCGTGCGGCTCACTCCTCATCCTCCCGGCGCTGCCGTCCCTCTGCGGTCCGGAAACCGTTGTAGATGACATGACGCCCCTGTCGGGCAAAGCCAATCAACAGCTGGCCCGATTGCCGCGCCTCCTCAATCGCCAGCGACGTGGGGGCAGATACGGCCACCAGGGCACCGATGCCGACGGCACAGCTTTTATGCACCATTTCATAACTGGCGCGGCTGGAAATCAGGGCAAAGCCGTCACTGCCCAGCCGCCCGTGGCGGGCCAGGAAGCCAACCAGTTTGTCGAGGGCGTTGTGTCGCCCTACATCCTCGCTGACTTTTTCGATCGTGCCGTCCAGACGGCACCAGGCGGCCGCGTGGGTCGCACCGGTTTCAGCCTGCAGCGGCTGGAAGGACTGCAGTTGGCCCAGGGCTTTCTGCACGGCCGCGTCGGTCAGTACCGGTGCCGTTACCTGCGCCACAGGGCCCATCGCCTGCGCCAGGGATTCGGCACCGCAAAGCCCGCAGCCCGTACGACCGGCCAGGTTGCGGCGGCGCTCCCGCAAGCCCGCCATACGCTCCGCAGCAATCTCGAGTTCGAGGCTGATGCCGCGATCCCTGGCTTGTACGTCGCAGCTGTAGAGCTCTTCGGGCTTGCTGATAATGCCCTCGGTCAGGCTAAAACCCAGTGCGAACGCTTCAAGCTCCGACGGAGTCGCCATCATCACCGCGTGGGAAACGCCGTTATAGACCAGCGCGACCGGCATTTCCTGGGCGATCTGGTCCTCTCCGAGCCTGCGGTCGCTGGCATGGTGCTCGCGGACATCCACGGTGGCCGTCAACGCCGAACCACCGGCGTGCGCCCCCTGCCCCATACCTGGCAGGGGCTTTATCTTTCCGGCTTCACCAAAGCGGCTCATAGTTCGGCCTTCTGTGGCTGTACCTGGGGTGACTGTGCCTCACGGGAATCACGCGAGCGCTTGCCGCGGTGCAACTCCCGCTGGTGACGATCAAAGGCCTGGAAACGCTGCTGCCACTCCGAAGGCTGGCTGACCTTTTCCACCTGCACCGCCGTGACCTTGTACTCGGGGCAATTGGTGGCCCAGTCGGAACTGTCGGTGGTGATGACGTTTGCCCCGCTGCCGGGATGGTGGAACGTTGTGTAGACCACGCCCACCGGAATGCGGTCGCTGATGCGCGCGCGCAGTACGGTCTGTCCGGCACGGCTGGTGATACCCAGCCAGTCGCCATCGCGCACGCCGCGCAATTCCGCGTCTTCGGGGTGCAGTTCCAGGATGTCCTCGTCGTGCCACTGCTGGTTGTGGGTGCGGCGGGTCTGGGCACCCACGTTGTATTGGGACAGGATGCGGCCTGTGGTCAGCAGCAGCGGAAAACGCCGGGTGGCGCGCTCGTCGGTGGGAATAAATTCAGTCACTGCGAAGCGCCCCTGACCAATGGGGAAATCCTGCTCATGCATGATGGGCGTGCCATCCGGATGCGCATCATTGCAGGGCCACTGGATACTGCCCAGGCGCTCCAGCTTGTCGTAGCTGACCCCCGTAAAACTGGGCGTCAGGCTGGCGATCTCATCCATGATCTCGGACGGGTGGCGGTAGTGCATGGGATAGCCCAGGGCGTTCGCCAGGTCCACGGTGACTTCCCAGTCCTGCTTGCCCGCCAGCGGCGTCATCACCTTGCGCACCCGGTTGATGCGACGCTCGGCGTTGGTGAAGGTGCCGTCTTTTTCCAGGAAAGAAGAGCCGGGCAACAGCACGTGAGCGTATTTCGCCGTCTCGTTGAGGAAGATGTCCTGCACGATCAGGCAGTCCAGTGAGCGCAGGGCCGCTTCCACATGCTGGGTGTTCGGGTCCGACTGGGCGATATCCTCGCCCTGTACATACAGCGCCTTGAACTGCCCGGCCAGAGCCGCATCGAACATGTTGGGGATACGCAGGCCCGGCTCGTCATCCAGTTGCACGCCCCAGGCGGCCTCGAAGCGCGCCCGCACCTGGGCATCGGACACGTGCTGGTAACCGGGCAATTCGTGGGGGAAGGAGCCCATGTCACAGGAGCCCTGGACATTGTTCTGGCCGCGCAGGGGATTTACCCCGACACCTTCGCGGCCGATGTTGCCGGTAGCCATGGCCAGGTTGGCAATGCCCATCACCATGGTGGAGCCCTGGCTGTGCTCGGTTACGCCCAGGCCGTAATAGATCGCTCCATTACCCGCCCGGGCATAGGTGCGCGCGGCCTGGCGGACCAGGTCAGCGGGCACCCCGGTGATGGCCTCGGTGGCCTCCGGTGAATTGCGCTGCTGGCTGATGAAATCGCGCCAGGCCCCATAGGCTGACGCGTCGCAGCGCCGGGCGATGAAGTCGGTGTCTTCGAGCCCCTCGGTCACCACCACATGTGCCAGGGCATTGACCATGGCCACGTTGGTACCCGGCTGCAGGGCCAGGTGCTGCGCGCCGCCCCGGTGGGGGGTGGCGAGCAGGTCGATGCGACGCGGGTCGATCACGATCAGTTCGGCCCCCTCGCGCAATCGTCGGCGCAATTGCGAGCCAAACACGGGGTGGGCGTCGGTAGGATTGGCGCCAATCACCACAATGACGTCTGCCGCCATCACCGAGTCGAAGGTCTGGGTGCCCGCGGACTCTCCCAGGGTGGTTTTCAGGCCATAACCCGTAGGTGAATGGCACACTCTGGCGCAGGTATCGGTGTTGTTGTTGCCGAAGCCCGCACGCACCAGTTTCTGCACCAGGTAGGTCTCTTCATTGGTGCAGCGGGAGGAGGTAATACCGCCAATGCTGTCGCGGCCATATTCGTCCTGGATGGCCCTGAGCCGGCTGGCGGCAAAACTGATCGCCTCCTCCCAGCCGACCGGGCGCCAGGGCTGGTCGATGGAGTCGCGGATCATCGGCTGGCGCAGGCGGTCCGGGTGGGTGGCATAACCGAAGGCAAAGCGCCCCTTCACACAGGAGTGGCCATGGTTGGCCGCCCCACCTTTCCAGGGTGTCATGCGCACGACGGTTTCGCCCTGCATTTCCGCCTTGAAGGAACAGCCAACGCCACAGTAGGCGCAGGTGGTAATGGCACTGTGGGTGGGCTGCCCCGCCTCGATCACGCTCTTCTCCATCAGCGTGGCCGTGGGACAGGTCTGCACGCAGGCGCCGCAGGATACGCATTCGGAATCGAGGAAAGCCTCCCCGCCAGCGGCGGCCACCTTGGATTCGAAGCCGCGCCCGTCGATAGTCAGGGCAAAGGTGCCCTGGACTTCCTCGCAGGCGCGCACGCAGCGGGAGCAGACAATGCACTTGCTCGGGTCGAAGGTGAAGTAGGGATTGCTCTCGTCCTTTTCCGCAGACAGGTGATTGGCGCCGGCGAAACCGTAGCGCACTTCCCGCAACCCGACCGCCCCCGCCATATCCTGCAGCTCGCAGTCGCCATTGGCGGGACAGGTCAGGCAGTCGAGGGGGTGGTCGGATATGTACAGCTCCATGATGTTGCGGCGCAGGGTGGCAACCCGCTCGGTGCGGGTGTGGACTTCCATGCCCTCTTCCACCGGTGTGGTGCAGGCGGCGGGCAGGCCCTTTTTGCCCTCGATCTGTACCGCGCACAGCCGGCAGGAGCCGAAGGCCTCGAGGTTGTCGGAGGCACACAGCTTGGGAATGGTGATGCCCGCCAGGCTGGCGGCGCGCAGTACCGAGGTGCCCGCAGGCACCGGAACCTCGACCCCGTCGATGGTCAGGGTGACGGTTTCCGCACTCACACTGGGGGGCGTGCCGTAGTCCTTCTCGGGGTCGAGCGCTTGTTGGGGATCGTAATAGGCGAGCATGTCAGTCTCTCCGGGCTGCGCCGGGCGCCAGGTCGTCGGCAAAATGGCGGGTAACGCTCTGCACGGGGAACGGCGTCATGCCGCCCATCGCGCACAGGGACCCATCTATCATGGTAGTACACAAGTCTTCGAGTAATTCGAGGTTGGCCTCGGGTGACTCGCCAGCGCGGATGCGGTCGATCACCTCTACACCGCGGGTCGAGCCAATTCGGCAGGGCGTGCACTTGCCGCAGGACTCCACCGCGCAGAACTCCATGGCAAAACGGGCCTGCTCTCCCATATCCACGCTGTCGTCGAACAGCACGACACCGCCGTGGCCGAGCATGGCCCCCACTTCTGCGAACGCCTCATAGTCCAGCGGCGTATCCCACAGGGATTCCGGCAGGTAGGCGCCCAGCGGCCCGCCGACCTGTACCGCTTTCAGGGGTCTGCCGCTGAGGGTGCCGCCGCCGAAGTCCTCGATCAGTTGTCGCAGGGTCACGCCGAAAGCCAGCTCGACCAGGCCGCCACGCTCGACGTTGCCGGCAAGCTGGGCAGTCAGGGTGCCGCGTGAGCGGCCCTGGCCACAGGCCGCATAAGCCTCTGGCCCGCGCTCGAGGATATAGGGCACCGCCGCCAGCGACAGCACGTTGTTCACCACCGTCGGGCGACCAAGGAAGCCCTCGATGGCCGGCAGGGGCGGCTTGACCCGGACCATGCCGCGCTTGCCTTCGAGGCTGTCCAGCAGGGCGGTTTCCTCGCCGCAGATATAGGCGCCGGCGCCCAGCCGCACCTCGAGCGCAAAGGCCCGGCCCGAGCCACAGACATCCGCCCCAAGGTAACCGGCCTCAACGGCCCGCTCGATCGCCGCATTCAATCGGTGCAGGGCCAGCGGGTATTCCGAGCGCAGGTAGATATAGCCCTCGGTTGCACCCACCGCGAGCCCGGCGATGACCATGCCTTCGATCAGCAGGTAGGGATCGCACTCCATCACCAGGCGGTCGGCAAAGGTGCCGGAGTCACCTTCGTCGGCGTTGCAAACGATGTATTTCTGGCCGGCGCCGGCGTCGAGCACCGTTTGCCATTTGATACCGGTGGGGAAGGCCGCGCCGCCACGGCCGCGCAGGCCGGACTCGGTCACCTGCTGGACGATGGCTTGCGGCGACAGCGCCACGGCCCGGCGCAGGCCGGCGAAACCACCGCCCGCCTCATAGGCCGATAGCGACAGGGGGTCAGCGACGCCGATCCGGCTGAAAGTGAGCCGCTGCTGCTGCGCCAGGTAGGGTATTTCCTCGGTGGGACCAAGACAGAGGGGGTGGTCCTGCGCGCCCTCGAGCAATCCCGCCTCGAGCAGGCCCGGCAGATCTTCCGGGGTGACCGGGCCGTAGGCGATGCGACCAGCGCCGGTCTCTACTTCGATCATGGGTTCCAGCCAGAACAGGCCCCGGGAACCATTGCGTACCAGTTCCGGCGGCTGTTCCAGTGACGCCAGTACGGCGCTGATGTCACTGGCGATCTCGTCAGCCCCCAGCGACAGTGCCGTCGTTTCGCTGGGCACGTAAATTCGGGTCATTGCTTTGCCTGACATCATCCCCGCACCTCAACGACCTGGGTCTGCAGGTCGTCCAGCAGTTGGTCTGCGCGCTCGGGCGAAACCCGTCCGTACACCCTGTCACCGATGCGTACCGACGGGCCGCAGGCGCAATTGCCAAGACAGTACACCGGCTCAAGAGTCACAGCGCCATCCGCGCTGGTCTGGTGATAGTCCACACCCAGGCGTTGTTTGACGTGCGCTTCAAGCGCGCGCGCACCGGCTGCCTGGCAGGCTTCGGCACGGCACAGCTGCAATACCGCGTCGCCCGGGGGCGTGCGCCGGAAGTGGTGGTAGAAACTGACCACCCCCGCCACTTCGGCGACGGTCTGCGACAGCGCGCCGGCGATCGGGGCCAGGGCGCTCTCGGGGATAAAGCCGAAATCGTCCTGCAGGGCGTGGAGCAGGGGCAGCAATGCACCCGGCCGCTCCCGGTGCGCCGCAATATGTTGCTGCACACGCGCATCCGTTGGCGAAGTAAAGGTCACGGCAGGCCTCGGACTGGGGCAACAATATATGCAATAAAATTCATATATAGATCAATGCAAAGGATTTATTGGCAGTTAAACTACCAGTATCCATTGCTAGACAAAATATGCAGTATATTGCCTATGAGACATCTACAACTTTCACCCGCGTGGTTCTTTACCGATGGCAGCGGCAGCCAGCTGGACCCGAAGCTGTTCGCCCTGCTGCGGGCCCTGCACCGCGACGGCAAGCTGACCGACGCCGCCCGGGACTGTGGCCTGTCCTATCGGCATGCCTGGAACCTGCTGCAGCAGTGGGGCGATTTCTTCCAGACCCCGCTGGTGGAAAAGCGACGGGGGCGCGGCACCCTGCTATCGCCCCTGGGGCACAAGCTGCTGTGGGCGGAACAGCGCGTTGCCGCCCGGCTCGAGCCGCAACTGGAAAGCCTGAGCCTGGAAATCAATGGCGAGATCGAACAGTTGCTGGAAGGCGCCAAACCCGCCCTGCGCCTGCACGCCAGCCACGGCTACGCCGTGGCCCTGCTGCCGCGCTTTTGCAGGGACCTGCAACTGGACCTGCAGTATTGCAGCCCCCACGACGCACTCGCGGCCCTGGAGCGCAACGCCTGCGATGTGGCGGGCTTCCATTTGCCGCTGGGAGTGGGTGACGATGTGGCGCGCAAAATACTCAGGAAACTCAGGCCGAGAAGTCATCGCGTTATCCAGTTCATCACCCGGCGACAGGGGCTGATGGTTCAGGCCGGCAACCCGAGTGAAATCCGCCAGTTGGCGGATCTGGCCGGGCGCGGGTTGCGCTTCATCAACCGCGAGCCCACTTCCGGCACCCGGGCTCTGCTGAACGTTCTGCTACAGGAAGCGCAGGTACGCAGCCGGGACATCGCGGGCTTCGAACAGGAAGAGTTCACCCATTCGGCAATCGCGGCCTACATCGCCGCCGGCATGGCCGATGCGGGCTTCGGCGTGGAGGCTGCAGCGCGCCAGTTTGGTCTCGACTTCATTCCTCTCGCCCAGGAGCATTACCTCATGGCCTGTCATCGAAAAAGCCTGGGGCACCCGGGGATACACGGTTTGTTGTCACTGCTCCGCGGCGACGACTTCCATGCCGCAGTAGAGGACCTGCCCGGTTACAGTGCCCGGTACTGTGGCAAGGTGATGACAGTAGACGAACTCCAGAAGCATATATACACACCTGATCAAGCGCTGTAGCGACCACAAAAAAACCCCGCCGGGGCGGGGTTCGATTTAGCGGCGCAGAGGCCTAGAACTTCAGCTTCAAATCCACGCCGTAGGTGCGCGGCGTGTTGTACTGGAAACCGAAATTGGACAGGTTGTAGACCACTTCCTCTTCATCGGTCAGGTTCTTGCCCCAGGCGGCAATGGTCAACCAGGTACCGCCAAGTTGCCAGTCGGTGAGCGCAATGCGGGCACCCATCAGGCCGAGCGATTCCACGGGCAGGCCCATGCCGGCCTGGGAAAACAGCTCGTCACGCCAGCCGTAATCCAGGTGGAAGTCGAGACTGGCGCCGCCGGCCAGTGGCAGGCTGTGATCCAGTGCAATCGAGTAGGCGTTGTCCGGCGCGAAGGGAACGAAGGTCGAGCCGGTAATGTCGGTGCCTCGCAAGTCCACAGCGCTGGCGGGGGGCCCCGAGAGCAGGAAGCTGTTGTCGGGCACGATCACCTTGTTGAGCTCGCTATCCAGATAGGCGTAGTTAAAGCTCACGGTGGTGTTATCACCCAGCAGGGCGATAACGTCCATCTCGAAACCCTGGTACTCCGCCTCGCCAGCGTTCACGTTCTCTACATAGGAGGCAAAGAGTGGCGGCCGGCCACTGATGGTCAGCACCAGGTCGTCGTAGTCGGTGACGAAGGCGGCGGCGTTGATCCGCAGGCGACGGTCCAGCAACTCGGACTTGAAGCCCACTTCGTAACTGACGTTATCCTCTTCAGCAAAGGTCAGGCTGAAGTCCAGGGTTCGCTCTCCCGAGCCGCCAGCGCGGTAACCCGTTGCCGTGCGGAAATACACGCTCATGTCATCGTTGATAGCGAAGTCCGCCACCAGGGTATAGTCGGTGCGGTCGTAATCCAGCTTGTTGGAGCCGGGGAAGAACTGGATGCTGGGGTTGGTCGGGTCTACACCGCGGGTGGCCTCACGCTCATCCTCGGTGTAGCGCAGCCCCGCGGTGAGGGACAGGCGGGAATCCAGGATATCCGGGGTAAAGGTCACCTGGCCGAATACCGCCTGGGATTCGAGGTCGGTATCGATGGTGTGGATACCCAGGTTGGTGCCTCCCAACAGGATCGAAGTCGACGCCAGTGGGTCTGCCAGCGCATCGAACGTGGGCGTCTGGATGGCATTGGTGAACTGCTCCTCCGCCTTGTCGCCATCTTCCTGGAAGTAGTAGTAGCCAAGGATATAGTCCAGGCGGTCGTCAAAGGCACTGCCCAGGGCCTGGAACTCCTGGCTGAAGGCCTCGGTCGACCAGTCCAGGGCGGTGGCAAAGAAGAGGGTATCGGACCAGTTCTGGATCGCATACTCGTCCATCTCCCGGTAACCGGTGATGGATTTCAGCGTCAGCTTGTCACTGACATCCCAGCTGACCGTCAGGTTGTGGCCTTCCTGCGTGGTATCGGATTCCGGCAGCACGTACTTGTAGGCACCACCGCCAAGGAAAAGATGACTGGTGCTCTCCTGGCGCTTGCTGGGGTCCTGCTGGTAGTAGGGCGCGGTGCTGTCGATTTCCGCGTGGTCGTAACTGTACTCCACGGTCAGGCTGTCCAGGGCGTCCCAGGCCACCGCCAGGCGATAGCCCTCCTGCTCCTTCTCGTAGAAGTCATTGGTGTCCTGCCCGGGCACCGGGTTGGGGCCCTTGTTCTCCACCCATCCGTCCATGCCGGAGGCGGAATAGCTCAGCTTGGTACGCAGGGTCGGTGCAATGGGCGCGTCGATGGTGATGCCACCGTCCCACTGGCCATAGTTACCGAAACCGCCTTCGATTTGCCCCTTGAACTCCTCGGCAGGTTTGCGGGTGATAAAGCTGATGGCGCCGGCGGAGGAGTTGCGGCCAAACAGGGTGCCCTGGGGCCCGCGCAAAATCTCCACCCGCTCCAGGTCCAGTACATCGATCGTTGCGCCGGAGGTACGCGCGATGTACACGCCGTCGATATAGACCCCTACGGGATTGTCGATAGTGAGTGTCTGGGAGTCGGTGTTGCCAAAGCCTCGAACGAACAGTGAGATATTACTGGTGGATGTCGGAAAATCGTAACTCTGCAGGCTCGGGGCCTGAATGCTGAGGTCACCGAGGGTCGCAATCCCCTGGGTTTCCAGCATCTCCTCGCTATAGGCGGCAACAGACAGCGGGGTGTCCTGCAGAGACTCCACCCGCTTCTGGGCGGTCACCACCACTTCCTCAAGCTGCGCAGCAACAGGCTGACTCAATACGGCCGATGCAACGGCCAGGGGAATAAGTTTCTGGGCCATGTTGTACATGGATTGCGGCATGGTATGCGCTCCTGTAATGATTTTTAGTTAGCACAATTATTCGCCGGCGCGGAGCCGAACATTTTTGTCTTGCGGCGTCACGACTATAGGCGATGACGCGGCGGTGATGCCTGTGACATTTTCACGCTTTCACACCACCGTCTTCCATTTGGCGCCCAATGAAACACTGGAGAGGTAACAAGCCACCAGCCCCTGGCAAGTACTTTTCCCGGCCCGGTATGGGAGGCCGATACCAGCCAGGCATGAATTTCCCCCCTGCCCTCAATTTGCCCCATTTGAGGGATGTGACATAACCGGGCCTGCGATTAACTGACCTGTGGATTCGGAAGTCGGAGTACGGCGGCAGCGGCAGCTGCAACCCTCAGTCGTCCCCCGAAGCCGTATCAGGAAGAAGTGACAGCACTGTACAACCGGCGGTGGGCTCCAGTACCTCTCCCGCCGTAAAGGGTGTGATCCAGCCCTTGCCGTCGATCACAAACAGCGGCAGGCAATCTTCCCCGTGTCGAACCCGGTACTGCTCCCAACCGAATTCCTCGGTCAGGCGGGTGCTGCGGATTTCCCAGCCGCGATTGATCAGGCGGATGACGTCGCCATAGGTCACGTCTTCGCCGAACAACTGGCTGCCCCGGTACCCCTGGCTGACCTGGTGTTTTTCCGACACCCGGCGCGAGAGGTCCGAAGCGAGGCGGTAGATGCGTCGGGCACCGAAGTCCTGGCGATAGTGGATGGCGGCAATGACATTCACGTAGCGCTGACGCGACATGGCCAGCAGCCCGCCCACACCAGACAGGTCGAGGTGTATTTCGGCGTGCTCCGACACCGGATTACCGTAGTAGGTTTCCAGCCCCGCCATGCGCGCGGTGCGGATATCCTCCCGGCTGGAATCCGCCAGCACGCAGCGGAAGTCGTGCTCCTTCAGGGCCTGCGCCACGGCCCTGGAAAAGGCGTTGGCACCCACGATCAGGAAGCCCCGGGGGGACGGCTCGGTCACCCCCAGGGCGCGGGCTACGAAACGGGCGGTCGCACTCTGCAGGACCACGGTACCGATAATCACCGTGAAGGTCAGCGGCACCAGCAAGGCGGCCTCTTCATAGCCAATCGCGATCAGGTTTTCCGCAAACAGCGCGGAGATTGCTGCAGCGACAATACCCCGGGGCGCTATCCACGCCAGCAGTCCGCGCTCGGGCCAGCTCACATCCATCCCCAGGGTGCTGACCAGGATCTTGGCCGGGCGCGCCAGGAGCTGGAGCACCGCCAGCAAAATCAGCGCCTGCCAGCCGATTTCGGCCAACTGGTCCAGGTTGATGCGGGCCGCCAGCACCACGAACAGCACCGATATCAGCAACAGGCTGAGATGCTCCTTGAAATTGAGGATGGGGTGGATATCCACATCCCGCTGGTTGGCCAGCCACATGCCCATCACGGTCACCGCGAGCAACCCGGACTCGTGCGCCAGCGCATTGGCGGCGCTGAATGACAGCAGCACGAGGCACAGGGTGGTCATGTTGTGCAGGTATTCCGGCAGCCAGTCACGCGACAGCAGCCGCCCCAGCACAAACCCGCTGGCCAGCCCCGCTACCAGTCCCACCGCAATCGTCTGAAAGAACAACAGCAATACGTGGCTGAAGGCCTCGCCCTCGCTGCTGGCGAGAATGAACTCGTAGGTCATCACGGCCATCAACGCCCCGATGGGGTCGATGGCAATGCCCTCCCAGCGCAGGATGTTGGCCACCTTGCGAGTGGGGCGGACCGAGCGCAGCATCGGCACGATGACTGTCGGTCCGGTCACGATCACCACAGCCCCGAACAGCGCGCTGATCTGCCAGGAAAAACGAAATATATAGTGGGTGGCCGCCGCCACGATCACCCAGGTGACCAGCGCACCGACGGAAATCATGCGCTGCACCACCTGGCTCACACCGCGGATCTCGGCGATGTTCAGGGTCAGGCTACCCTCGAACAGGATGATCGCCACCGACAGCGACACCATGGGCATCAGCAGGTCACCGAATACCGCATCCGGTTGCAGCCACCCGGATACCGGCCCCAGTACCAGGCCCGCCAGCAGCAGAAAGAGAATCGCCGGCAGGCGCACCCGCCAGGCCAGCCACTGGCACAGCGTCGCGATGAGTAAAACCAGGGCCAGGGACAGTTCGAGATAGGGCATGGGCGCTTCCGTTCGCAAGGCTGGGTAAGACTGTGTGGCAGCCGCCTATCGGGTGTCAACCGGCGCCGCTGCGACACCAAGCTGGCGTCGGGTACAAGTGGGTGAACTGATTGCTCGCGCGGGCCCTATCTGGCGGGACGCAGTCTGGGTAAGCTCGTCCTTCCCTGTTTTCAACCTGCAGAAATAGCACACAACAGAATAAGGAGAGCACAGTGAAAGTTATTGTTATCGGGGGCTCCGGCCTGATTGGTGGCGAAGCCGCACTCCACCTGGCCGAGTTGGGCCACGACGTCACCATCATGTCACGCAAGCCCCCCGTCGCACCCGCCCTGGCGGAACTGCCCTTCGTCGCTGGCGACTACATCAACGACGACCTCGGCGATGGCCGGCTGGCGGGTTTCGACGCCCTGGTGTTTTCCGCCGCAGCGGACATCCGCAATGTCCCCATGGACGGCTCCAGAACGCCTGAGGAGGTTTATCGCGAAGCCAACGATACCGCCGTACCCCGGGCTCTGGAAGCTGCCCGCGATGCCGGCATCTCCCGGGTGGTCTACATCGGTACGTTCTACCCACACGTTGCCGCACACCGTATCGGGGAGTGTCCCTATGTCACCTCCAGGGCCAATACCGACAAAGCCGTTCGCGCCCTCAACAGCGACACTTTCACTGTCTGCACCCTGGACCTGCCCTTCGTGCTGGGACACATTCCGGGCACCCAGGTACCGCACATCGGCGCGCTGGTGAACTATGCGGCGGGTAATATTCCGGACATGCCGGTGTTTGCGCCGAAGGGTGGCACCAACCACATTACATCGAAGTCGGTCGCCCAAGCCGTCGCCGGCGCCCTCGAGAACGGCGAGGGGGGCAAGGCCTACCTTATCGGTGATGAGAACCTGAGCTGGAAGGAATACCTCGAGCGCTGGTTCGCCGCGGCGGGCAACCCGACTGAACTGGAGGTCAGGGATGACATTGATCACCCCCTGCTGCCCAACGCGATCATGTTTGCGGGCGCCGGCGCCACGGTGAGCTACGATACCCCGGCAGAGATACGCGAGCGTCTGGGCAACTACGCGACCGGGCAAATAGACACCGCCATTGCCGAGGTCGTCCAGGCCTACCTCTAGAGAACCAACACTCCGCCCGCCTGGCAACAGGCGGGCGGTACCGCGCTTCAGCCTACCGGCTGACTATTGGTTGAGCAGCCCCGCCCGGATCTCACGCGCTTTTTCTTTCAGGCGCCGGGTATTATCCGGCCCCATTCGTAACAGCTGCTTCTGCAGAGGGCTCAGGTCCTCCAGTTGCGGATCGGCAAAGCTGTACATCACCGAGTCGTGTCGCAATTCCAGCGGCTCACTGAATTCCGGGGTGCCAATGATTCGGTCGAGGCTGCCAATCACGGCGTTGTCCAGGTCGCCTGCCGGCAGGCCGAGTTGGGCGTAGGCCTTTTCGTAAAGTGGCCGCAGGCTATGAAAACTGTCGACGATCGTCGCGGTGTCCAGTGCGACCACCGAGTCGACGTAGCTGTCGTAGCGCTCGTAACCGGCCAGGTCCATGAAGAGCGTGTCATCGACCACCTCGACCGGGAAGGGCTCACTGGGCGCCTTCATCGGCAGGATCTTGCGTAACAGCACACCGCGGCTGCCGCCATCCACCAGCGCAACCAGTCGGTCGAGCAGGTGGTCGCCCTCATTAAAGCCCTGCAACTCGCCAGCGGTTCCAACGGCCTGCAGTTGCTCCCGCATCAGTGGGTCACTGTCGCCGGGCTCTGGAAGTGGAGGCTCTGCCGGTACCGGTGCAACGACCATGTTGGGCTCTTCGGGAACTTCAACCTGCGTCACTTCGCGCGGGGGAATATCTTCCGCTGGCGGCGCGGGAGGCGTCGCCGCTACCGGCGGCGGAGCCTCCGGCACCGGCTCAGGGGTTTCTTTTTCACCACCCGGGTAAAACAGCAAAAAGAGCGCGACACCGATAACCACCACCAGCAATAGCGGCTTGACGGGAAACCCGCCCCTACCACCCCGGGACTCGTCTCCGTACTTGTCCTCGGGCATGGCACGCATGCTGTCGTCACTGTTATTTTCTGGCTCCGTTGTACTCATTCACGATCTCCTGCCTGTTTCAGGGATTCAGACCCCGCCCGGGTTGGGCCGGTTCCCCAACAGTAGCAAATCCGGCCCCATTACACACAGACAACAAGCATAGTCGATGCCGGGATTACCCACCGCTTGCGGCAGGCGTGCTAGGATGAAAAGAGGCGGCGCGAGGCCGCCAGCGACACAGTTGGAGGTAACGATGGACATCCGGGAACTGGTATCTCTCTGGGCACAGGAAGCTGGAGCCGAGATGGCCGAGGAGCGCTACAGTGTGCAACTTCCCCTTGCGGACGCTGCCAGAGTCGAAGCACTGGCTGAGATGTTTCCGCTGCGGACCCGGGAGCAGTTGATCACCGAACTGCTGTCAGCTGCACTCGATGACGTGGTATCTCACCTGCCTTATATCGAAGGCAACAAGGTCATCGCCCACGACGAAGAAGGCGATCCAATCTATGAAGACGTGGGGCTCACGCCCCGCTACCTGGAACTCACCCGGCAACACGCCGAAAAACTCAAGCAACAGGGCTGACGCCCCCGACAGGAAACACCGTACATGCCAGACAATAACAAATCCTTTCAATTCGACAACGCCGTGGTCTGGGTGACTGGAGCTTCCTCCGGCATCGGCGCTGCATTTGCCGTCGAGGCCGCCCGCCGGGGTGCCAGGCTGGTCCTGTCGGCCCGGCGTCCGGAACAACTGGCGGCTGTCCAACAGCAGTGTATCGACGCCGGTGCTGGTATGGAGGAGGTACTGGTGCTGCCGCTGGACGTGGAGGACGAGGCGGCCATGCCCGGTGCCGTTGGACGGGTGGTCGATTATTTTGGACGTATCGACCTGCTGCTGAACAACGCCGGCATGTCCCAGCGCTCACTGTGTGTCGACACCGACATGGCGGTCTACCGCAAGATCATCGCCGTAGACCTGCTGGGGCAGATTGCGCTGACCAAACAGGTGCTTCCGGTCATGGTACAGCAGGGCAGCGGAACCCTGGCTGTCACCTCCAGCGTGGCCGGCAAGGTGGGCTCGCCAATGCGCACGGGCTACTCTGCCGCCAAGCACGGGGTCATGGGCTTCTTCGACGCCCTGCGGGTGGAAGTGGCCCACCTGGGCCTGAACGTGACCACCATCGTACCCGGATCAATCCGCACCGCGGTTGGCCACAATGCCCTGACCGCAACCGGCGAACCCGTCGGCAAGGAGGACCCGGCCATCGAAGCGGGCATGGATGCCGCCACCTGTGCCCGCGTGATCGCTGACGGTTTCGCCAACGGCGTCGAGGAGATCGACGTCGGAGAGGGACCGGAAATGCAGCTGCTGGATCTCAAGCGCACGGACCCGACAGGCACATTCCGCCTGCTGGAGGACTGGGCAGCCGAGCTGCTGAAAGGCAATACCCCTCACCTCAATCAATAACCCCTGTCATCTTCAGCCAACGGAGAGCTCAATGCCGCTGAAACTCTTTTTGCGCCGGTCTGTACTGGCCCTGGCGCTCGGCGCCGTCACCCTGCCAGCCTTCCCCCAGGCCCGGGAGCGCGCCGACATTCCCGCCAAATACAAATGGGACCTGAGCGACATGTACGCCAGTACCGCAGCCTGGGAGGCTGACGTCAAACGCCTGCAGGACGCCATACCGGCAATTGAGAAGTATAAGGGCCACCTCGCAGATGACGGGGAAACCCTGCTGGCGGCCATCCGGGAGTCCGAGCAACTGTCACGCCTGCTGGGCCGGCTTTACGTTTACGCCGGACTCAAGTCCTTCGAAGACATGCGCGTGGGCGAGGACAGTGCGCGGTTTTCCCGTGCCCAGGGACTGAGTGCGGAGCTGCAGACCGCAACGGCATTCATGACCCCGGAACTGGTGGCCATCCCCGAAGACAAGTTGCTCGCGATGGTGGAGGCCACCCCCGGCCTGGATATCTACCGCCACTATCTCGATGAAGAGTCGCGCATGCGACCCTACACCCTCAGTGAGAAGGAGGAAACGCTGCTGGCCATGGCCTCGGACCCACTGGGCAAATTCAGCAGCGTTTTCGGTGCCCTCGATAACGCCGACCTCGAATTCGGCGAAATCGAGAACGACGAGGGAGAAACCGTGTCCCTGACCAAGGGCCTGTACGGCGCCGCCCTGACCAGCAAGGACCGGGCCTACCGGGAACGGGCGTGGAAATCCCTGTTCGCGGAGTACGAAAAGCACGGCAATATGCTGGCGGCCAACTATGAAGGCCACGTAAAAGGGCGGGTGTTCGCAGCGAAGGCACGAGGCTTTGATTCAGCCCTGCAAGCGGCAACCTACAGCAATGCTATTCCGGAATCGGTGTACACCAACCTGATTAGCGTCGCCCGGGAAAGCGCCGAGCCACTGCAGCGCTACCTGGAACTGCGCCGCAAACACCTGGGCTATGACACACTACAGGTGTGGGATATGTACGCCCCGATGGTCGACTCCACCTACGAGAACATCGACTTCGAAGACGCCAAGCGCATCGTCGCCGAGGCCCTCTCCCCCCTGGGGGACGAGTACCTGGCACTGTACTGGAAGGGTTTTGACGAAGGCTGGGTTGATGCCTTCGAGAGCAATGGCAAGCGCGGCGGAGCCTATTCCTGGGGCATGTATGACTCCAAGCCCTACCTGTCGATGAACTACGCGGGCACGCTGGGTGACGTCTCCACACTGGCACACGAGTACGGCCACTCCCTGCACTCGTATATGACGCGCAATACACAGCCCTACATCTACGGCAGTTACCGAATCTTTATTGCCGAAATCGCCTCCATGACCAACGAGGCCATCCTGTTCCAGAACATGCTGATCAAAGCGCAGACCCCGGCCGAGAAAGCCTACCTGCTGCAGCATTATCTCGACCAGTTCCGCGGTGGTTTTTTCCGCCAGGCGTCATTTGCCGATTTCGAAATGCAGGCCCATGCCAAGGTCGAAGCCGGTGAGGCACTGAACAAGGAAAGCCTGAATGCACTCTATGCCGACGTGTTCGCCACTTACTATGGCGACGCCGTCGAAGCTGACCCACTGAATGCCAGCGAATGGAGCCGGATTCCCCACTTCCTGCGCACCGACAACTTCTACGTGTATCAGTACGCCACGTCCTTCGTGGCAGCCAATGCACTGGCCCGGAAAATTCTGGAAGAGGGAGAGCCGGCGCGTGAGCGCTTCCTGGAGATGCTCCGCTCCGGCAACAACGACTACCCCATTGAACTGCTCCGGAAAGCGGGCGTTGACATGACGTCCCCGGAACCGATCCACGCGGCACTGGCGGTGTTCGAACAGATGGTCAGCGAACTCGAGACCACCCTGGCCAGCATGTAGTCCCCGAGCGCCCGGGGATTCCCCGGGCGCTCTGCAGGCACTATCGGGTATTTGCCTCGGCGGCAATGGCGTCCAGCATGCCGCCGTACATATCGGTCATGGCGGCAATCATCGTCTCGGGCTCAAGCCCCTCGATCGTAATGCCGGTAAAACCCGCCTCCCAGCGAGCCCGGGTCTTGCCCTCACCCGCGTCTTCGAGACTGGCCACCACGCGGTAGCCCTGCATCACATTCACGGCTCCCTCGAGCACCTCGTACTCAATGCTGTGCCGGTCGCTGTCCAGGGCGAGCAGTTTCTCTTCCACCGGCTGTTCGGCCCCCGGCATGAATACGCGGCGCACCTGGCCGACGCCCTCCCCGACCTGTTCCACGCGCTCTGCGCCATCGAACCAGTCCAGGTTGCCGAAATCCGCTACCACTGCCCAGACCTGCTCCAGCGGTGCCTCAAGGGTTTTTTCTACAGTAAAGGCGTAAATGGTATGACCCTCCTGATTATGGTTATGGTTATGGTTTATAAGACGCGGGGCGCTTGATGGGCTCATCAGCAAAAACAGTAAAAACGGGACCCACCCTGAACCCGCTGCCGACAAGCGTCGGAACAGAAAGGAATGGAGCGGGTAAGGGGAATCGAACCCCTCTCTCAAGCTTGGGAAGCTTGGGTAATACCACTATACGATACCCGCAATCTGAAAGGCGGCGCCGGGAAGCGTCTGCCCGCAGGCCGACATAATAACCACAGCACCCCCGGGAACGAAAGCCCTTGCTGACATCCCGGTCAAACTCCTTTGGCGGGCTGTTGGTAGTCGTACAGCAGATGGGCGGAACAGTCCCCCACCATATCGACCTGCATGGCCCGCTCACTGAATTCCCACTGGCCGTCGGGGCGCAAGCGAAAAGTGTCGGCGTAACGGCCACAGATAATCGCTTGCAGCGGCAGCGACTCGGTGGCCTGGAACACGGTGAAGGTACTGCGGGAAATAGCGCTGTCGCCCTCCACCTCGATGACGACGTTGGTGGTGACATGGCGCGTACGCGGCGTACCGGTCTCCGGGTAGATCCGGCAGGAAGCCCGGTACATGGCCAGAACCTCGTCGTAGCCCTCCTGTCGACTGTCGTGTGCTGGCGCGACAATGGCGGCGTGACGGAACAGCTCCGCCACACCTTCGAGGTCACCCGCATCAATGCGCTCAGCGTAACGGTAAATCAGGTTCTCGATGGCCCGGTAGGCGTCCACGGTTTACTCCATTGGCTGTTGCCTGCACTCACTCCCCGGCCGGGTAGTCCACCGACAGGGAAGTCTCCTCCCAGGCATCCAGACGCGCACCGATGCCCGCAAGTTTTTCACGGTAGCTCGCCAGCAGCCCCCTGCCCAGCACCAGCGTAGGGGGCGGGTCTTCCATAGTCGCCAGCTGTACAAATAGTTGGGCCGCCCGCCGCGGATCGCCCGGCTGCTTACCGTCGATGGCGGCAATCATGTCCAGCCGGCTGCCGACATGCTCGGCGTAAGCCGGTAGCCTGCGGGAACTGCGCTGCATGGAGCGCCCGGACCAATCAGTGCGAAAGGCCCCCGGCTGGACAGTCGTCACCCGGATGCCCAGCGGCGCGACCTCCTTGCCGAGGGCCTCCATCAGCCCCTCCAGCGCGTGTTTGGACGCGCTGTAATAGCCGGTACCCGGGTTCGCCATCAAACCCGCCTGGGATGAATTGTTGAGTATCCGCCCGCTGCCGCGCTCGCGAAAATGCGGTAACACCTCCAGGGTCAGGTAGAGCGCGCCGAAAAAATTGGCCTCAAACATTGTCCGCACCGCGACCTCCTCGCCTTCCTCCACCGCAGCCACGTAACCATAGCCCGCGTTATTGACCAGGACGTCGAGCTGGCCAAAGTGGGCAATGCTCCGGGCCACAGCGTCCCTGCGCTGGCCGGCATCGGTCACATCCAGTGGCAGGCACAGGGCCGTGTCGGGAAAGGACTCGCCGATATCCGCTACCGACTCAACCCGGCGCGCTGTCACGACGACCCGGGCCCCGGCGCCGAGTGCACAGAGCGCAATCTCGCGACCAAAGCCGCTGGAACAGCCGCTGATGAGCCAGACGGTGTCATCTATCTGCATCACGCTTCCTCCACGCTGGCGAGGCGCCAGGCATAACTCGCTCCCCGCGCGGACAGTTGCCGACGACGCCCGGCAGGATCTACCAGCGGTGTATCCGCAGGCAGGGTCTGCGCCAACTGGCCCAGCGGGACCAGGCGGGAACGAACCCCCAGATCACCACCGGGCCGACCGCCGGCAAATTCGGCCCAGCGCAGGGTAAGAATCCCCTCGGCGAGGTCATCGGGATCGAGCCAGTTGTGCAGGCCTGGATCGCGCAGGGACAACACGAAAGTGTAGGTGCCGTCGCCGTTGGGCATTGCCTGGTGGCTGTTGAGGCAGCCAGTGCGCTCGACGATCTCGTTGCTGGTTCCCCAGACGTTGGTGATAGGTGCAATGAAGTAGCCAGCACCTCCCATGTTCACATCCAGCACCAGCGCGGTATCGGAATCGGGCAGGGCGAAGTTGCCCATGATGTAAATCTGGTTGCGCAGTGCGCCATCGCTGTCCCGATCAATGGTGTAGCTGAATTCATTGGGCGTGCGATCCATGGCCTGGGCATTCCAGCGAGTGGTGTTGAGCGCCCACTTGTTCAAGTAATCCCTGATCAGCGCTACATTCTCCGCCTCACTGCGGGGCGGCCGGGACGGCGGCCCTCCAATACGCTCGACGCTGAGTTCATTGGCACGGTCTTCCGCCCAGTCAAAGATGACGTCGCGAATATAGAACTCGTGGGCCTCGGGGCCAGTGCGGACATGGTTGGCACGGCTGCCCTGGGGGTCGCTGTCGACATAAATCTCGAAGTACCCCTCACTGTCGACCACCAGGTCTTTCCCATCCAGCAGCCCAACGGTCTGCATGGTGGGACTCCACAGGGTGAAGTAGTTCTCCACCAGCCGGCGTTCCGCCACCCGCCCCCGTATCACATAGCGTTCCTCACCGCTGACCGGGATCACCCGGTAGATGCTGTCCGGGTTATCGATACCCCAGCGGCTACCGGGAATATCCCGCCCCCGCAAACGGTGTGGCAGGCGGGTGATGGTGACGACTTTCGGATACAGGGGGTCCTGGTTCAGCGCCCAGATGACGGCGCCAAACATGACTTCCTCGAAGGCGCGATCGAAGCAACTGTGCATCGCGGCACCCGGCGCGGCGAGGTCCAGCCACATGGCGCGAACGCGCTCCTTCTCCGCCACCACCTCGGGCAGGTGAAAGTAATACAGCGCGAGCATTTCATGCTCTCTCTGCACCGCTGTATCGACAGGATTGAAACACCGCATGAAATGTCCTCCTCGTGTCCAGGGCGCGCCGTCAATGGCTGGCAGCCCGCCCCGCCCTGGCGTAGAATCGCAGCTCGTTCAGAGGTCCGCCGATAGTATGTCCACACTGCACAAACCCAACCGCGCCCTGCTGGAGCGCTGGATGGATGAAACCAAGGTCGCCTTCGAACTCTGCGGGGAGTGCGAAGGTCTTCACGTGCGTGCGCTGCAGGCTCTCGAAGGCGTGGTGGACAGCCGCCTGTTGCTGGAACACTACGGCCTGGTGTTCAGTACCGGCCTCGAGGTTCGCCCCATGGCGCTGCTGCCGCTGGCCGCAGATCTCGGGCGGCTCAACATGGACTTCCCCCACCTGAAGATTTTTCTCGACATTATCGATGACGCCACCCCGCAACTGGTCATCGCCGGGTTCCTGCCGGTCCACGCCGGCCTGAGCCGGGAACAGTTCGCCGCCTTCGTGGTAATGACCATGGAAGGCACCCGACAGTTGGCGGAGGAATGCCTGCGCCTGGATTACCTGTTCCCGGAAGGCGACCCGCAGCGCGGCTCTCCCAGTCGCTCCCTGCACTGACCTCGGCACGGCAGAGCGGCACCCTCGACCCAGGCCTCCCCTATGCCTCGCACGCCATGGCAGGTGTTGGCGACGAGTCCCGGTCACACCGCCTCGCTTACTCGCACCGGCATCTGCTTGAAGCCGTGAATCAGGTTGGAGCGGATGAACACCGGCGCCCCGACCGATTCGATGCCGGGCCCGAAGCGACGGAAAAACTCCTCAAAGAAGACCCGCGCCTCGAGTCGCGCGAGGTTGGCGCCCAGACAGAGATGGATACCGTGCCCAAAGGCCAGATGGGGGTTGGGATCCCGGCTGATGTCGAACTCCAGCGGATTGCTGAACACTGACTCATCAAAGTTGGCGGAGCTGTACAGCATCACCACCCTGTCACCCTCGGCGATGCGCTGGCCAGCAATGGTGGTATCGCAGGTCGCGGTACGGCGGAAATAGTGCAAGGGGCAGGTCCAGCGCAACATCTCTTCAATGGCCGCAGGTAGCCCCGCAGGGTGCTCCTGCAACTGCCGGTAGAGCGACGGACGCTGCAACAGTTCGTGCATGCCGGAGCTGATCAGGCTGCGCGTGGTCTCGTTGCCCGCCACGGTCAGTTGCACGAACAGGGAGGCGAACTCCAATTCCGAGACCGTCCGGCCCTCCACCTCCTGGTCGATCAGCAGGGTGATGAGATCATCACCGCCCCGTCCCTTGCGCTCTGCGGCCAGTTCGTAGCCGTAGGTGCCCATCGCCACCGATGCCTGATTGACCTCTTCGGGAGTACCCCCAAGGTCGGGGTCCGTACCCGAGGTCTGCAGATCGGACCAACGGCGGATTTGCGGCCACATGGCCTCGGGGATATCCAGCAGGGAGCAAATCACCGCGGTGGGCAGCTCGCCCGCCAGGTCGTCGACAAAATTGATCACCTCGCCGCACGGCGCAGCGTCGATGACGGCCCGGGCGATTTGCCGCACCCGCGGCTCGAGGGCGGCCAGCATACGCGAGGTGAAGCGGGAGATGACCGCCCGACGGATGGGACCGTGGTGGGGCGGGTCCATTCCCAGCAACTGGGACTGGGCCATCGTCAGGATGTCCGGCGGCATGTCATCCACCATGACAAAGCCCTGCTGCGCCGAAAAGGTCTTGAAATCCCGCGACACCGCGACAACTTCCGCGTGCCGGCTCAGTACCCAGTAACCCCCGCCGTCCGGGTGCTCGTGCCAGTACACCGGTGCATTGGCGCGCAACCAGGCGAACTGCTCATGGGGTATGCCACCCGTGTAATGATCCGGGTTGTAGATATCGATCTGCATGTTCAGTCGGTGACCAGCACATTGGGACGTGGCAGCCCCCGCTCTTCGCACATGGCGTAATAGAACGCCAGGGTCAGGGCGCCATCCACCACCGAAGTGATGTTGCCCTGGGCATCGAGATTGATATTGGCGCCATACATCTGGAACCAGACCCGGGTGTCGTCCTCGATGCACTGCAAGGTATGCTCGGAGCCCGCCGGTTCATACAGGAATGAGCCCGCCCGATTGACGTAGTCGTACTCCCGGTACTTCCACGCCCCCGACGTGGTATAGCCGTAGACCGGCCCGGTGTGGCGGTGGGTCTCCACCTCGTAGCCGGCCTGAAAGATATTCTCGATGACCCACAGCCCTTCTCCCGTGCGCACCTGCAGCACCTTGAGCTTGCTGCCATCGCCAATATCCACGAAGGGCAGGTCACCGGCGCCATAGTGCACGGCTTCCGGGGTTGTCATCGCTGTTCTCCTTATGCGTCGATGTCATCGCCAGTTCCAGCCTAGCCTGCAAGCAGTTCCGGGGCCAAAAATGCGGGCTGAATAGTTGAGCCAACGCCCGGCAATCCTTCTGCAAGCGAGACAACCTCCGGACTTCGCGCGGTGCAGTTTCGCGGTACCATAGCGCCATGCCATTACCGCGCACACAGCCCGGGGAACCGCTCCCGTGACCGCCTACCTGACCCTGTTCGCCACGGCGTTTCTCGCGGCCACCATTCTGCCGGCCTATTCCGAGATCCTGTTTGCCGGCCTGCTGAGCGAAGGCTATGACCCCTGGGCCCTGTGGCTGTGGGCAAGCGCGGGCAACACGCTGGGTTCCGCCGTCAACTGGGGACTGGGGCGCTACCTGCTGGCCTACCAGGACCGGCGCTGGTTCCCGTTCAAGCGCGACAAGTTGAACGCCGCCCAGCGCTGGTTCCAGCACTACGGCGTGTGGACCCTGCTGCTGGCATGGCTGCCCCTGGGCGGAGACGCGCTGACCTTTATCGCCGGTGTGATGCGGGTTCGCTTCAGTGTCTTTATCGCGCTGACCTTCATTGGCAAGAGCCTGCGTTATGCGGCACTGGCGGGTTTGATGGCACTATTCTGACCACTGGCCCCGGCTATCGGCCCGGGCCACTACACATCGGCCCGGAGCTACCACTTATTCGCGGAACCCAGAGACATGAAATACCTACGCGCCCTGATACTGTCTGCCTCGCTGCTGTGCGTTGCGAGTTGTAGCGAGACCACCGACCTGCCCACCCTGCAGGCCGGCGCAGTGGTACTCGCCTTCGGTGACAGCATCACCCATGGTACCGGGGCGGGTAGCGGACAGAACTACCCGACGCTGTTGGGACAGGCAACCGGCTGGGAGATCATCAATGCGGGCATTCCCGGAGATACCGCCCAGGCGGCACGGGAACGGATCGAACCACTGCTTTCCAGACACCGGCCGGATCTGGTCATCGTGGAACTGGGGGGCAACGACTTTCTGCGTCGCCGCAACCCTGCCGAGGTCAAGGTTGATCTCGAGGCGATCCTGTCCAGGGTAGCCGCCGCCGGTGTGCCCGCCGTGCTGGTCTCGGTGCCACAGTTTTCCGTTTTGCGGGCGACCATGGGCGCCCTGAACGACTCCCCCATTTACCGTGAACTGGCGGACGAAAGGGACCTGCTGCTCATCCCGGACCTGCTGTCGGACATTCTCTCGCGCGAGGAGTGGAAGGCCGATCCCGTGCATCCCAACGCCGCCGGCTACCAGGCCCTGGCCAGCGGTATCCACGCGGCCCTGCAGGGGGCTGGAATTGCCCCCTGAGGCGAGGGTACGGACCTGTCTTTCGCTTCTATACTGAGCCTATGCCGTCCCTGACCGAGGCCCAGCACCATGATCTCCTCACGCATCGCCAGCAGCACCCTGCTGCTTCTGCTCCTCGTCACCCAGACCGCCGCCGCAGAGCGCTGGATCGACCTTACCCACACCCTGTCCGATAAAGCGGTGTTCTGGCCCACGGCGGACCCCTACCAACGCGAGACCGTGTTCGAGGGCATGACAGAGGGTGGATACTTTTACTCCGCCTATGTCTTCAAGACCGCGGAGCACGGCGGCACCCATATCGATGCACCGGTGCACTTTGCCAAGGGCAAACGGACGGTGGACGAAATCCCGCTGTCGCAGCTGATTGGCGACGCGGTGGTGGTGGATGTCAGTGAGGCAGTCGCCTCCGACCGGGACTACCGGGTCAGTGTGGCCGATCTGCAACGCTGGGAAAGTAGCCACGGGACGATCCCCCGGGGCAGTATCGTGCTGTTACGTACCGGCTTCGGCCAGTTCTGGCCCGATCCGGAACGCTATCTTGGCACCGCCCTGCGCGGCGAGGCGGGCGCGGCAGCCCTGTCATTCCCGGGGCTAGGCACCGCCGCCGCCGACTGGCTGATTAGCGAACGGGGACTGGCAGCGGTGGGTATCGACACGGCGAGCATCGACTATGGCAAGTCGAGGGACTTCAGCACCCACGTGCGATTGATGAAGGACGATATTCCCGCCTTTGAAAATGTGGCTGGCCTGGAGCAACTCCCCGCCACCGGTGCCTTCGTTGTGGCCCTGCCCGCCAAACTGGCAGGGGGCAGCGGGGCCCCCCTCAGGATCGTGGCACGGATCGCCGGCGACTGAGGTCCAGCCCTGGCGGGAGGACCTGCGGATCAGGACTTGCGGGGCTTCCTGTCGGGCTTGCCCCCCTTGGCCGGCTTGCCGCCTGGCTTACCACCCGGTTTGCCTTTCGACTTGCCGCCAGGTTTGCCACCCGGCTTTCCACCTGAATCGGCGACAGGACTCATCTGCAAGCGCTGCCCGCTGACCCAGACATTCTTCAGGTGGGTGAGAATCTCCCGGGGCATGCCCTCGGGCAGATCGACGGTGCTGTGATCGTCAAAAATGGCGATGTGGCCAATATACTGGCTGTCGATCTCCGCCTCATTGGCAATTGCGCCCACAATATTGCCCGGTTTGACACCGTGGCTGTGGCCTACCTCGATGCGATAGCGGTCCATGCCTTTCGGCGGGCGCTCGTCCCGGGGACGCTCCTGGCGCTTTTTCGCCGGACCGTCGCCGTCCCTGCCGGGGCGGGGCCGGTCACGGAACTCGCGTTCGGGGCGCTCTCCCCCGGCGGACTTCTCGGCCTTGCCGCCCGTGGCCCGGGTCGGCCCCAGGCCCTGTTGGTCCTGGGCCAGCAGTACCAGTGAGGCGGCAATGTCGATCACCGGTATGCCCTCGTCATGCTGGTACTTCTCTATCATGGCGCGGGCGGCGGCGAGATCGCGGGTGGCCAGGGTCTCGGTGATCTTCTGGCGGAAGCGGTCGGCGCGCTTGTCGGCCACCTGCTCGGCACTCGGCAGCTCCATCTTCTCGATGGACGTATTGGTGGCGCGCTCAATAGCGCGCAGCAGGCGGCGCTCGCGGTTGGCCGCAAACAGAATCGCCTCGCCGCTGCGGCCGGCTCGACCGGTGCGGCCGATGCGGTGCACGTAGGCTTCCACATCGTAGGGAATATCGTAGTTGATAACGTGGCTGATGCGCTCCACGTCGAGCCCGCGGGCCGCCACATCAGTGGCAACCAGGATATCGATGCGTCCGCTTTTCAGCTGGTCGACGGTTTTTTCCCGCTGGGCCTGGGGCACATCGCCGTTCAGCGCCGAGGCCGCGTAGCCCCTTGCCGCCAATTTGTCGGCCAGTTCGCTGGTGGCCAGGCGAGTACGCACAAAAATGATAACGGCGTCGAAGTCCTCGACCTCCAGGATGCGGGTCAGTGCATCGAGTTTGTGGACCCCCGCCATCATCCAGACCCGCTGGCGAATGGATTCGTTGGTGACCGTCTTTGCTTCCACCGTGACCTGTTGCGGCTCCTTCAGGTGCTGCAGGGCGATGCGCCGGATCGCGTCGGGCATGGTCGCGGAAAACAGCGCCACCTGGCGCTCTGGCGGGGTCTGGGTGAGCACCCATTCGACATCGTCGATAAAGCCCATCCGCAGCATCTCGTCGGCCTCGTCCAGCACCAGCAACTGCAGGCTGTCGAGCGACAGGGAGCCCCGGCGCATGTGGTCCATAACCCGCCCTGGCGTGCCCACAATTACGTGGACACCGCGCTGCAACTGACGCAGCTGACCCCGGTAATCGGCGCCGCCGTAGAGGGGCAGAATGCGGAAACCGTCCAGGTGGTGGGCGTACTGCTGGAAAGCTTCCGCCACCTGGATGGCCAGCTCCCGGGTGGGCGCCAGCACCAGCACCTGGGGCTCGGCCCGGGACAGGTCCAGGCCAGCGAGCGCTGGCAGGGCAAAAGCCGCTGTCTTGCCGGTACCGGTCTGGGCCTGACCCACGAGGTCGACGCCCGACAGCAGAACGGGAATGGTGCGCGCCTGGATGGCTGAGGGGGTTTCGTAGCCCACTTCCCGGATCGCCTTTAGCAGGGTTTCGGGAAGGGCAAGGTCCGCGAAAGTAATCGCGTCGGGTGCAGTAGACATGGGGGGGGAGCTCGGGTAATGGCCGCCTATTCTAGCGGATTACGGTGCCCGCGTCAGTACCCGGCCCCCGCCCCGCCCCGCGGCCCCACCGCGCCGGCAAAGGCCGTTTCCTTGATTCAGATCATGATGCCCCGGGCCGCGCTGCCCTATTCTGCACATCGTTTCCAAGGATCATCATTTTCAGGAGCATCAGGAGTACAACATGAAAACCATGACCCGTATTGCCGTGGCAGCCGCACTGGCCTGTGGTGTTGCCGGACAGGCCTCTGCCTACGAGGCGGGTGATTTCATCGTCCGGCTGGGAGCCGCCACCGTCAGCCCCAACGAGGACAGCGACAACATCAATCTGCCCACCGAGCCACCGATCTCGCTGCCGGGCATCTCCATTGATAACGACACCCAGCTCGGTATTACCGGCACCTGGATGTTCGCAGACAAGTGGGGCGTGGAACTGCTGGCTGCCACCCCCTTCGAGCACGATTTCAAGGTCAAGGGACTGGGTATCGACGGCGGATCCGTCACCCACCTGCCCCCGACACTGAGCCTGCAGTGGTATCCCAGGGGCGGCAGCAATGGCTGGCAACCCTACCTCGGCGTCGGCCTCAACTACACCTTTATCTACGACGAGGAAGTCAGCGGCATACTCGAGGGAACCCTCGGCGCCGTACTGGGTGCCAGTCGTGCCGACCTGAAGCTGGACGACTCGATTGGCCCCGCCGCACAGGCCGGAGTGGATATCCCGCTGGGGGACAATTTCGGGCTGAACATCGGCGTGTGGTACATCGATATCGGCACCGAAGCGACCATCGTCACCGATGTCGGCAAGGTGAAATTCGACGTGGATATCGATCCCTGGGTCTACAACGTCGGCATTGCCTGGCGTTTCTAGGGCCGGGAGCCATGCCCGCCGCCAGTACTAACCTAGGCCGCCAGCATGTCCGACAGGGCCTGCGGGTCGCACAGTTCGACCTCGCGGTTGTCGACGACGATGATGCCATCGCGCTGCAAACGGGTCAGGGTGCGGCTCACGGTTTCCACCGTGAGGCCGAGGTAGTTGCCGATGTCGCCACGCGACATCGGCAGGCGCAGGCGGGTAGCACTGAGATGACGGCGGGCGCTGCGGTTCGAAAGGCTGAGCAGCAGCACCGCGATGCGCTCGGTGGCCGAGTTGCGACCCAGCAGGGAGACCAGTTGCCGGTCGTCACTGATTTCACGGCTCATGAGCTGGAGGAAATGGCGCCGCAGCTTGGGCATCCGGTCGGTCAGCTTGTCCAGCGCCTCGAAGGGAATTTCACAGATGGCGGAGGTTTCCAAGGCAACCGCTGAACTGCCGTGGCGATTGTCGGCAATGCCATCGAGGCCGACGATCTCTCCCGGCAGGTAGAAGCCGGTAATGTGTTCCCGGCCGCCGTCGCTGGAGTGGTACACCTTCAGCGCACCGGCGCGCACCGCGTACACCGAGGTGAAGGGGTCGCCCTCGCGATAGAGGTGGGCATTGCGCTGCAGCGGACGGCCCCGCTGAATGATATTGTCGAGCTGGTCGATGTCGTCGCTTTCCAGCGCCAGCGGCAGGCAAATGCCGCTGAGGCGGCAGTCGCCACAGCGAACAGCACTGCAGGCTGCGGAATTGTCTGATGCCTTGGAGGGTATGAATCGGGCGTCCATCGTGTGCTCGGCTTGCCGGAAAATCCCCCTATGATAGCAATCAGGGCGGCTCCGATACCACTGCGGGCCGCCGCCCCGCTACTTCAGCTGTCGGACACCGCAACCTGGGGGGCGGTGGACAGTCCGGTAATAGGGTCCATGGCCTCTTCCCCACGGGCGTGGAGGATAATCCGGTACAGCATGCCCGACGCCGAGCCGTAGAGCAGTGCGTTGGTGACCATTTCCTGGGTATCCACCTCACCGGCGGCCCGCAGCAATTTGGCGAAGGTGGCACAAAAGTTGTCGGAGTGGCGCCGCCGGACCTCAGTGCCGTAAAAGATTTCCTCCATGTGCTCCGGGTCGTCGCGCTGGCTCATGGCCAGGGAAATCATCTTGCGTATAAACCAGGCGTGGTCGCCACTGGTGGCGAGGGAGCGCTGCTCGGAGAACTCCTCCTGAGTAATCACCCCGGTTCCCGTGGGCCCGCAAACCGACATATAGTGAAAGCCGGCAATGGAGCCCAGCTGATCCTGCACCAGGTTGAGCAGCTTGAAGTAGCTGTCGCGACGGGAGTGCAGTTCCAGCCGCCGGGCGCTCATTTCCTGCAGGTTGATGGCCTTGGTATTGGCGGTGATCTCTTTCTGTTGCATGAAATGGCCAATCACCAGCCACAAGAACGCGAGAGGGGCGAAGGCGCCCTCGAGAAAACTGCCGATATCGGCGGTGGGCAGGTGCAGGAAGCGGTCCCAGCCGACGATGCCCAGCAGATACAGCAGGCCCGCGGTAATCCAGGACGCGGTGACCCCCAGCCCAAATGCGACACGCCAATCCATAGTGCGTTGTTCCCGGCAGCGGTGGAGAGGAGTTACAACAGCTTGAATCACCAAGCACAGCGCAGTTTAACAGACCCGACATCACCGCATAGGGCCATTTTTTCTTCTGTATGGCACGTAAAATGCTAGTAATTTGATAGTAATAACTATTGAGGAACGCCGCCTATGCCCATACCGCTGAGCCCTGAACACCTGAGCTGGCGTTCCACCCCCGGCATTCTCGGCCGCTACCCCTCCAGCCCGCAATCGGTACACGCCCTGCTGGGGTACTTCCTGCGGGATCGCAACTCCCCCACCCCCTTCCCGGGCCGGGACATGCTGTTCGACAACTCGCTGTTCGAGTGGGGAGTGGCGCCGCCGCTGGAAAAAGTGGTCAGCGGTGGCGATGAATTACAGCTGCTGATGGGCTTGCCGGAGGTGCAGCGGCACAGCGTCTCCATCGTGGAGCCCTGGCCCAACGTGGGCATCAACCTCCAGGGAGAAGAGGTCCGCGCCTCCAAGAATGTGGCCTACATCCTGCAGCAGGTGGCCGACGCCGACTCGATCCTGTACCCGGTCTGGCAGAGCGGGGTTGAAAACCCGCAGCGGCTGGCCAACGTGCTCAGCGCCGGCCTCGCCACGGTGGTCCAGGGTGGCAACCCCGCCGCCTATGACCCGAATACCTTCGCCGGCCACCGGGGCGGCTACGAAGACATCCTCGGCCTGATCGAACAGCTGCTGTTGCGCCGCTCCACCGGCAGCGCCCCCTGTATCTTTATCTGCCTGGGCCACCAGCTGGCCGCCGTGGCGCATATCCGCCTGCTGCAGCGGGCCGTGGCCGCCGTGGAGACACTGGATTACCTGCCGCTGGATCCCGGCGGGCGGGCCCTGGGTGCGCTGCAGCGGGTCTGCCAGCGCATCGCCGCCATCGGCGCCGAGTTACCGGTCAAAAAGAACGGCGAGATCGTGGCCCAGGGCTGGCACCATCCCCGCTTTGCGGTGGCCCCCAACGAACTGATCGAGGTGGGCCCCCGGCGCCTGCAGCCCTACCTCTGTCGCGATGACGCCCACCTGCCGGGAGAATTGCTGGACACCCACGCCCTGATCGCCGATGAACTCGAAGGCGTCATCGACAGCATGCTGTCCCAGGAACGCGAGTTGAACATCGCCATGTTCCACAGCGACGAGGTCAACGAGGAGGCCGCCCTGTTCGCCAACTGGGCCTACAAGCTGCTGCACGACACCATCGTCCCCCTGCGCTACGAGGTGGCCGTCAGCCCCCTGTCGTGGTTACTGAGCCTGCCCTACGCGATCGAAATCATGTCCCGCACCGAGGTCGCGCCCAATGTCTGGACCGAGGTCTCCACCACCTGTATTTATTACAAGGACTGGGAAACCCACCGCATCAGGCGTTCCTTCACCTCCCAGTTCCATCCCGAGTTGATGGCGGACATCCGCGATATCGGCAAGCGGGACGGACCGCGCTATGCGGAGCTGAAGGACAACGACGGGGTGCGACTGCTGGTGCGACTGCTGTACCACGGCATGCAGGAGTAGCCGCCGTTCCCATCCGGCCCCGCTTCAGGAGTATTCACAAGCTGCCTCAGCGAGGCAGGTTGTCCTGCAGGAAACGCAGCATGTTGCCGCCCATCACCTTGCGGATCTCGTCCTCGGTGAAGCCGGCCTTGAGCATCTCGTCGGTCAGCACCACCAGTTCGGACGTATCGAAGCGGGTGGTCACCGAGCCGTCGAAGTCGGAGCCGAGGGCGACATGCTCCGCCCCGACCAGGTCGATGCCATAGCGCATGGCCGCGACGATATTGGCCGGCGTAATGTCGCAGACGGCGCCGTCCCAGTAACCCACACCGATAATGCCGCCACCCTCGGCGATCCGCTGCATCAGCGCATCGCTGATATTGCGGGGACCGGGGCAATGGCCGTGAAAGCCGGTGTGGCTGACGATCAGGGGACGTTCGCTGCGATCCAGTACATCCTTCACTACTTGTGGCGACGAGTGAGCGACGTCGATCATCACCCCCAGCCGCAGCATCTCATCCACCGCCTGTTCACCGAACGTCGTGAGTCCGGCACCGCTCTGGCCGTGCAGGGAGCCTCCCAGTTTGTTGTCGAAGAAATGCTGGAGCCCCATCATCCGGAAGCCCGCATCATAGAGCACTTTGACATTGTCGAGCTTGCCGTCGAGGGCGTGTGAACCCTCGGTGCCCAGCAGGCCGCCCACCACGTTCTCGCCCTGCGCCCGCCGCGCCATCAACTGCTGCAGTTCCGCCACATTGCGCACCAGCTGCAGGTCGCCGGGTGCACGGGCAGCGAAATCCGCCAGTTTTTCGGCCTGGTACAACGCCCGTTCGGCGAGGCTTCCCCAGGTGCGTGGAGGCCAGGCCTGGGCGACCGCGAGCAGGGTGATATTGTCGCGGCTGTCGGTGGCATTTTCCTCGTAGTTCTGCCCGGCAGGAGACTTGGTGACCGAGGTAAACATCTGCAGCGCCACATTCCCCGCCTGCAAGCGGGGAATATCCACCTGACCGCGGTCGGCATGCTCCAGCAGGTCCCGTTGCCACAGGGTGCTGTCCGCGTGCCAGTCACCCACCACCAACTGCTTGTGCAGTGCCTTGGCCGCGGCTGACACCGCGTAGGGTTCGTGGGGCTCCACCACGTTCATGCCACGTTCGATTCGGGCCGGCGCCAGCGCGAAGAAAGCGCCGACGCCGACAACGACAAGCAGGAGTGCCAGCAGAAGCAAACGTTTCATTTCGGACCCTTCTCGCTCTTATTAAAGGAGTGTTATTAATGGGATTATGGACGACAACTGATCAGTCAAAGGTGTAGGCCACCTCGATACCGTAGGTACGGGGATCGCCTTTGAACTCCAGCACGGTGCCAAAGAAATCCGACGGGGTATCCACCAGATACTCCTCATCCAGCAGGTTGCGACCCCACAGGTACACCGACCAGTGTCCCATCGCCTCGAGGCCGATGCGGCCGTTCAGTACGCTGTAGCTGTCTGCATAGCCATAGGGAATGCTGCTGCCGGGATTGGCCACCTTGATATTGTCCTCGGAGGTATAGGTACCGTCATTCCAGGTCCAGTCCAGGCGGGTCACCAACTCGGCGTTCAGGGCATCGACGGGGACGTTGTACTGGGCTGCAAAGGCCGTACTCCACTCCGGTGCCAATGGCAGTTTGTTGCCGGACAGGTCGGCGCCCAGGCCTTCAGGGTTACGGCTGGTCGCGCCGCCGGGGAAATCGGAGAACTCGGCGTCGTTGTAGCCCACCGACCCCATCAACATCAGGTTGGGCGAGGGATACCAGGTGGCCTCCGCCTCGAACCCGCGCGACTCCACCTCTGCCGCATTGCGAATGGTAATGGCGGAGAGGTTGTTGCCGAGGTCGACAAACTGGTTCAACTGGTAGTCGTCAAAGTTCATCTGGAAGGCGGCCAGGGCAAAGCGCAGGTTGCCGTCCAGGGCGGTGCCTTTCAGTCCGAGTTCGTAGGCGTCCACCGTTTCGGTGTCGAAGTCCAGGCCGCTATCGAAGACCGCCTGCGGCACGAAGTCCACGTTGAAGCCGCCGCTCTTGAAGGCGGACGAATACTTGGCGTAGACATTGACCTCTTCCGTGATCGCATAGGTCAGGCTCAGGGTCGGGGAAAAGTCGTCATAGGACTGCTTGTCCTCGTACAGCGCCGTGGTGCGGCCGTCGACAATCGGCCCCTCTGCCACCCCGAAGATCTGGGCAATCGTCACCGGGAACACGCCGCCCAGGTAGACCACATCGCCAATCATCGAGTAATCAACGGTTTTCTCTTCCTCGGTATAGCGAGCGCCGAAGCCGAGGGTCAGGCGATCGCTGAGCTCGTAAGTACCGTTGATAAATACGGCCCAGCTTTCGGTATCCACTGTGCCGGCGGTATTCAGCGCGGCACCGGTGAACAGGTCGCTGAAGGGGGCCAGCGGCACGCCCAGGGCATCGAACAGGATGTCCATGTCGGACCCCAGGCTGGGAACCCGCTGGGTGGAGCCTGTCTGGTCGTAGAGGTAGAGCCCGGCCACGTATTGCAGGCGCTCACCCGACGGCGAGAACAACTGCAGCTCCTGCGACCACTGTTCATACTGGTCCGGGTAATCGACCTTGATGAGGTCATTGGCCGAATGGTCTGAATCCGATATCCGGGCGGATTCGGTCTCGCGATAAGCGGTGATGGAACGCAGGCTGTAGTCGCTGCCCAGGTCGATATCGGCCGTCGCCGAAATCCCCCACACTTCCCGCTTCTCGTAGTTGTCGACGTTGTTGGAAATTTCGTCCTCCCGCGGCGCGAAGGGGTCCGGGGAGATGGAGCCGGACCAGTCCGTTACAGCCTCGCCCATGTACGAGACGCGTTCGGACTCAAGGTAATCCGCCGCCAGGTTGAAATCGACCCGGTCACCCGCGTAACGAACCTGGCCGCGATAGGTCGTACCGTCCCGCTCGTTGAAATCGGTGCCGGTGGTGATGTCCTTGACGAAACCGTCACGGTGGTTGTCGCTCACCGAGAAGCGGGTAGCGATGGTGTCCGTCAGGGGCACATTGACGATGGCAGATACGCGATGGGAGTCCAGGTTGCCGTATTCGCCCCGCACCTCGGTCAGGAACTCCTGGTCCGGTTTGTGGGTGATCAGGTTGATGGCGCCGGCCACCGTGTTCTTGCCGAACAGGGTGCCTTGGGGCCCGCGGGCAATTTCCACGCGCTCCAGGTCTACGATATCCATGTTCTGGGCCGGTGACTGCCCCAGGTAGACCCCATCGAGGTACAGGCCGACCCGGGTGTCAAAGCCGATGTTCCGGGTATTGGCGCCCACGCCGCGAACCCGCACGGCGGTGTTGCTGTCGCTGCCGGAAGTGAAGGACACATTGGGAACGAACTCTGCCAGCTCGCGCATCTGGCGTACACCGGTCTTGTTCATCGCCTCGCTGCCCATGACCGCGATGGAGATCGGCACGTCTTCCAGGCTCTCGCTGCGCTTTTGCGCGGTGACAATCACCTCTTCCAGCGGCCCCTGCTGGGCGAAGGCGCTGCCGGCCACCATGCTGGCTGTGAGCAGGCCGAGCGAGAGCGTCAGGGGATGTCGTTGCATGTTGTTATCCTCGAGGAAAAAGTGAATGTGCCAACGGGGCCGCAGGCCATACCGGACGGACAGGGGAAAATAGCAGCGTTCACCGGGCTCCTTCTTGACATTCAGGGACACAAACATGACATTAGAGGACACTCTTACACCCCTCAATCGCGCCCCATGTCGTCCACCGCCTCCCCCTTGATTCGCAGTGCTCTCCTCTCCAGCCTTGGCGAAGCGGCTGAGGAACTCGGCATGGACCTGGCCCCTACGCTGCGCAAGTGCGGCCTGGACCCTACGCTGGTGGCGCGCCCGGAGGGGTTTATTTCCCGCCATGCCTTCAGCAACTGCCTCGAGCAACTGGCGCATGAATACCGCTGCCCGCACCTCGGACTGGTGGTTGCCCGCCATGGCGAATCCCTTGGCATGGGAGCGCTGGCCCTCCTCGCGAGGGCCTCCGCCACGATCGGCTCAGCGCTCGATGCGGGTTACCCTCGGATGAGTCTGTATACCGACACCCAGTGGCGTCAGCAGCGCGACGATAGCCACGTCACCCTGGTACGCACCGTGCCCCGCGGAATTGACGGACGGGCCAGCCAGTTCCAGGCCATGTCGGTGGCACAGCACCTCCTGCTGCTGCGGGAGGTGTTGGGCCCCACCTGGGCGCCCTCCGCCGTCTCCTTCACCTTCCCCCGCCCGCCGGAGCGTCAGCACTACCGTCGCTTTTTCGGCGCACCGGTCTACTTCGAGCAGGAACACGCAGGCATCCGCCTTCCAATAGAGGTGCTGGATACGCCCGTTCCGGGACACAATCCCGAGCTGCTGGCCATCATCGAGCACTACCTCGATAACAACCACCTGGTCGTCGACCAGGGTCTGCCGGGCAAGATCAGCACGATTATCCGCCAGCAACTGGCCAGCGGTGGCTGCAACGCAGAAAGTGTGGCCAGTGCCCTGGGATGGCACGCCAAGACCCTGCAGCGGGCGCTGCGTCGGGAAGGGAGTTCATTCAAGGCGCTGCTGTTACAGAACCGGCTGGATCTTGCGGAGTACCACCTGTCCAGCTCCCCGGTAGACCTGGCACAACTGGCGGACATGCTCGGCTACAGCAGTGCCAGCGCCCTTTCCAGGGCTTTCAAGCAGCGCCACGGCCTGTCGCCACGGGCCTGGCGGCAACGGCATGCTGCCGGGGCAAAGGTGGCGCCGTTCGTGGATTACCTTGCCGGCTAGCCCGGCACGGTACCCGGCCCATCCTCCAACATACACACGTCGCCGGTGCGGTGACGCATGGCCCGCTCGAGGGCAACCTGCAGGCCCGGGCAGGTTTCCAGGAATGTATTCAGGTCGCGGCGCTTGAGCTCGTAGATGGCGCAGGGGGTAAGCGCTCGACAGGTGGCACTGCGCGCCTCGCCGGTAAGGAACCCGGACTCCCCGACAAAATCCCCGGCGGCCAGTACCGCCAGTTCGATTTCCCGGCCCGCTTCATCGCGCCGCAGGACTCGCACCGAACCGCGAGCGATCAGGTAGAGGGATTCGTCGAAGGCCCCCTCCTGGATAATGTCCTGGCGCGCCGGCACGGTGCGCTGGGTCAGGCAGGCGAGGATACGGGGCACTTCCTCTTCCGGCAGGTCGGCAAACACCGGCACCTTGCGCAGCAACTCGTTGGCGTCGATCTTCAGATGGGTGGTGTCGTAACCCCGCAGGTCGCGAATCTGCTCATCCAGTTCTTCCAGCAGGGCGGAGGCAACACTGTTGGGGATGGCGCCGCTGCGGCGCTGGGTCACGATGAAGTTGCGCTGGCTGTGCAGCATGGTGCGCTCGGCAAGGCGCTGCTGGCTGGCGTTGAAAAATTCCGGAAACTGCTCCACCACGGCGTCGATCTTGCGCCGGGCCCCTTCCGACCAGCGCTGGAACTTGGACCGGACCTCGTCTACCGCGGCACTGCGGGTGTGACTGAATTGCGACAGTTCGTCGATATTCGCCAGCACCCGCAGACAGCCGTGGTAACCGGCCCAGGCCAGTTCGTAATCACGGGCTGTCGAGTGGCTGCGAATGGACTCGGCGTAGTTGTCGAACAAACCGAACCCGGCGCGCTGGATGAACCGCATCCAGGTGTTGCGACTCCACCGTTCGAGGTAGGAGCGCGGCGGGATATGGGGCAGCGCCCCGTGATAGCGCAGGCTGTCGCCTTCGACATTCAGGGAATACACCATGTTGCGGTAGGTCTTCTCGCTGAGATGCCCGTGGGCAAACATCTGGTGGTACAGCGCCTTCTGAACCGAGAAACAGCGGAGCATCAACAGGTCGCACTCCTGTTCCAGGTCGAGCTCCGCTTCACGCAGGGATTCATAGCGCGCCTCCGCATCGTCGACCGCCAGCTGGTAGCGCGCCTCAAGGGCCGCCGCGATACGCGGGGAAAAATCGATTTCCTGTTGCAGTGCGGGAAGGTTGGACAGGGCTTTGTGCTGGGCGTTGAGATGCGCCTCGGCCAGGGCCATCCTGTCGGCCAGGGGCGGCCGGTTGAGGCCCAGGACCTTGATCAGTCGCTCAATGGTGAGCCCCGGCACAATCAGCGTAAACAGCACCGCGCCGGTCACCAGCACGACAAACGTCTCCGCATGGCGGAAATCACCGAGACTGAGGGCAATGGCCAGGGCGATGGCACCGCGCAAGCCACCCCAGTACATCACCGCCTGGAATTTGCGGTCGATCACCTCTGCGCCAGGGAGCTTTCCCACCAACGGCACGAAAGCGAAGATAACCACCGCCCGTGCCAGCAACATCGCCATAATCACCCAGACCAGCATCGACCAGGACTGGGCCACAGCCGCCAGGTCGATCTGCAGACCCACCAGGAGAAAAATCAGGGCGTTGGCCACAAACGCCAGGTACTCCCAGAAGTTCTCCAGGTACTCGCTGACGGAGTGGGAGATTTTGGACCGCCCCCATCCACCAATGGTCAGCGCGGCCGCCACGGTGGCCATTACGCCGCTCACATGCAGGGTGTGCTCGGCAATCAGGAAGGAAAAGTAGGCCAGAATGGTGGTCAGCGAGATCTCTATCAGCGGGTCACCTTCCACGTGGCCGAGAAAAAATCCGGTCACCAGGGCCATCAACCAGCCTACCAGTGCGCCGCCAAAGAACACGAAGAAGAAATCCCCGACCCCGGCAACGATGGTCTGGGTCGACACGTAACCTGCCACGGCGATGGCAAGCAATATCTGGGAAGCGACAATGGCGGTGGCGTCATTGAAAAGGCTCTCTCCTTCCACCAGGATCGTCAGTCGCCGCGGCGCCCCCAGCTGCTTGAACAGGGAAATGACCGCCACCGGGTCGGTTGCACTGAGGATGGCACCCAGCACCAGGGCCGCGCTGAAATCGATAGGCGTCAGCAGCGATACCACAGAGCCGATGATCACGGTCGATACCAGCAGCCCGGGCACCGCCAGGGTCAGCACCGGCAGCAGGTTGCGGCGCAATTCGCGTGCCTCCAGGTGCAAGGACGATTCAAATATCAGGGTGGGGAGGAATACGAAGAGAATGACGTCGGGCGATATATGGAACTCTACCAGCGGCGACAGGTAGCCCGG
The DNA here is from genome assembly GCF_008064665.1 of Parahaliea maris. Lineage (GTDB taxonomy): Bacteria > Pseudomonadota > Gammaproteobacteria > Pseudomonadales > Halieaceae > Parahaliea > Parahaliea maris. Next base: position 773,454 of record NZ_VRZA01000001.1, read on the forward strand.
CGTCAGGTGCGCCAGCTCCGACAGGGCGATCCCAATCACCACCAGCAGGACGGTGAAGGGCAGTTTGATCCATTTGCTGAAGGCGAGGACCCCCGCTGCCACCAACAGCAGGAACGTGACCGCCATCACCAGGTCGATCACATTGCTGGTATGTTCCACCTGACCCCCTTCGAGTTTGCAGTATCCAGTAAGTAGTTATAGCTGGATGTGGAACTTCTGCTAGGGCTTTATGACCTCAACCGAGAGCACGTGGCTGGCGGAAGCATCGAAAATCAGGCCGCTCCCCGCAACATCATCGACCGTAAAGGTGACTGCAGATCCCTTGGCGTTACTAAAGGATACATCGCACTGGCCGCTGGCATCGGTGGTACAACTACCCGAGCCACTGGCGCCGCCGCTCCAGCTGCCGGACACCTGCGCGCCACTGCCAGGGTTGCCGTGACTGGCAGTGTGCAGGGTAACGCTGACGGTTCCCGACCAGCGACCACGGGCCCCCGCTTGACCACTACCCGACAGCGCACCCACGTGGACGGCGCCTGCTGCCGGCGTACCCACAGAGATCGACACCGTCTCCACGGCGGTTTCCCCCCCGCTATCGGTCACCGAGGCAGACACGACATGCGAGCCGTCACTGAGTGAGGCCGCTACTACTGTGCTCCCCGTGCCCAGGGCACCATCCAGACTGGAGGACCAACTCAGGAAAGCGCTGAGATCACCGTCTTCCGCGTCACCGGCCGTTCCACTGAAGATGACCGAGGCTCCACTGCTGAAGCCGGTCCCCGCGGCGGGGGCAGTGATCGCAAGCGTTGGCGGTGTATTCACCGGCCCGCTATCCGGTGTGCGCGGGATCAACAGCACAGCGCCGTCACTGTCGCCGTCCGGGTCGTGATTGGCAGCGGGCAGGTAGGCTCTGCCGTCGCTGTGAGTCAGGCTGGTAACGGTAAAGCTGGCACTGTCGGTGTTTGCCTTGAGGTTGGGCTTGCTCACTTCACAGCGGCCATTGCCCAATGTGTCGCAGGTTCCACTGCCGGAGGCGGCTCCGCCCCAACTGCCCTGCACACTTACCCCCGCGAGCGGCAGGTCGTCCTGGTCGTGCACACTAACGTAAGCCACCGCCTGCCAGCGATTGCGGGACAGCTCAACGCGGTCCGCATCCAGGTCACCGATGTGCATGGACAGAGGATCAGGGTCCGGGTCGGGATCCGGCGGCGGCTCAGTGGCGACCGCCGTGGTAAAGCTCCAGGTCACCCCGAGAGTGGTTCCGTCCGTGTTGGTCTCATCGACGCGCCAGTAATACGTGGTTTCGCCTTCCAGCGGGTCGGGGTCATAGGTGTTGGTGGTCTGACTGCTGTGCCAGTCGCCTGCGGTCAGGGGCGCCGCTGTGCCGAGGTATACCTCGTGACCGTCCGCGTACTGGCCGCTGCTCCAGCTGAGCAGCGTATCGGCAGGCACATCCACGGCGCCATTGACCGGTGCAGGGTTGATAGCCTGCCCGGGGAGGGTAACGTCTGGCGGGTCGGGTGGAGGCACCGGCCCGCCATAGGTTTCCAGCCTTACGTTGTCGACCTGCCACTGCTCACCATCAGGACCAAGATAGCCGGACTCGAAACGGAAACGGAACTTGGCGTTGCTAGCACCAGCCAGAGTTCCGCTAACGTCGATTGTTTCAACCGTCGGAATATTGCCAAAGCCCTGCCGTCGCCAGACATTGATCCAACTCAGGCCACCATCAGCACTGGTTTCAACGTTATACGTCTCGACAATATCGTAGATATAGAAGCTATTGAACGTCAGTACAACCGATGTACTTGCAGAGAGATCCAGCGCAGGTGTAATCAGAGATGAGTCAGTCCAGGCGTACTGACCACCGACCCAATTGTCCAGAATCGCAAAGCCACCGCCGCCCCCCGTACTGTTACTGTGCTCCGGATGGCTCTCACCCGTTGCCACAACCTGCCAGTCCCGCCCGGCGGTCGTCTCCACCGACCAGCCCGCCGGCATGCCCCCGGAAAAATCTTCATCGATGGCATAGCCGCTCGAAACCGGAGGCGGCGGTAACACGCTGATTAGGACGGAATAGCCCTGGGGCTGAGCGCCTTGTAGAGCGCCCTTGTGGCTGACACTGACGGCATAGGAACCTGCCGTGACCTCCGCCTGCACCTGCTCGACATTATCGCGAATATTGTCGCCCGGTGCCGCCGGCGCGTTGGGGTTAACGGGGTCGAGGGTCCAGGGCAGCAGTGTGCCGGAAGGCCCCGATACGCGAAGGTCGAGGTCGTTCACCAGCATCAGGTCCACCGGGTCAAGCGCAGGAGGGACCGGAGTGCCAGGTGGGTCGGTCCACACCAGGGTCACCTTGAGTATGGCGTCAGGTGCGGTCACTTCCACAGGGATCGTGTCGGTTGCACCGGGGGCGAGGTTATTCTCGACGATATACTCACTGCCGCCGCCTGCGTCACTGATCATGGCGGCCGCCTTGCGTGTATTCAGCAAGCCCCAGCCATACTGGTAATCCGGCCCCGGCGCCGGGCCGGTTTCGTCCGCAGTGTGGATGGCCAGGGCTTTCAGGGTCGCGGCGCGCATAAACTGGCCACTGCCGTTGAGGTTCTCGTAGTGTTCCTGCAGCAGGGCCAGTGACCCGGTCACATTGGGGGCAGCCATTGAGGTGCCCAGGGCCGCGGCAAAGTAGGGGTCCTGGCCGTAGGTAGACATCAACAGCCAGCCATTGCCCATCAAGTCAGGCTTGATGCGTCCGTCATCGGTGGGACCAAAACCGCTGAAGCTGGACACCTGCACACCGGCAGCGCCCGCCAGTGGCAGGTAGCCGCCAATCACATCGTCCACCGAACCGATAGTCAGGATGTTCTTGGCCCCACTGACGGTGGGCATGCAGTCATAGCCCTCGGGGGCGCAATCCGCAGGCCTGGGCGCAGTGGAGTAGGACAGCAACTGGCCGTTGGGATCCACCACACTGTATTCCTGCCCCAGGTCCGGGCCGACATCCCAGCGATCATTACCCGCCGCTTTAACCATCAGGTAATAGGGCGCATCGTAGGCAATCTGGTCCCAAAGAGCAGTCTCGGTGTCGTAATAACCGAAGTTGGCGTCCTCGGTGTCACCCGGGTCGGCGCCGCCAATCCACCACCACTCGTCCGGTCCGGTGCCGCCCCAATAGATCCAGCCGGCGGCAATCCCGTAAGAGTGGTTGGACAACAACAGTTCGTCGGCTGCGGCCGCAGCCATTTCAGTACTGTCGGCAATCCAGTCGTAGGCGTCCAGCAGGGCCTCATAGGCCATACCCCGGGCTTCAGGCCGCTGGGCGGTTCCCGCTCCAATCAAGGTGCCGGCGACGTGGGTAGAGTGATTACTGATGACCGAGGAGCCATCGACCTGGGTCACCCGGGGATACAGGTCGGGGTGCTCCCCCAGTACCGCTCCGCCATCCCACTCGCCAATTCGCATGCCGCTGCCGGTGAGCAGCAGGCCTGCAGAACCACCGGGCCAGACCTCGTCTGTCGATACGGTGTCCGCTGCATCGACGTTGTAGGTCGTATAGAAAACCGGTTTACCCGAGGGCGTGACCCGCCGCAATTCCAGCACGCCGCCCTGCGGCAGCTCCCGGCGCAGTGGAATCCCGAGTTGCCGGGCCAGGGCAGCTACCCGCTGCCGGTCCTCCCGGTCGCGTTCCTGCAATTGTTCCACCAGATTCCGCAACTGCGCCTTGCGGGTTGCTTTACCCACGTCACCGGGGGCGGCCAGCGCAGCACTGGCACCACACAACACCAGGGAGAGAATCCAGACAAATGGCGAGCCTGACCGCATGGTCCCGACCTCCTCTGCATGCACTGGCCCAGAGAGGACTTAACCCCCTAACCGGTTGATATATTTCGTTTTTTTGTGCACACAACAAGTTAAACGTCCCGCTAAAAGTCTAGACCACCAGGCCGAGCGGACAGAAAAATTCCGGAAAAAAATCGAGAAAAGCGCAAAAAACCTGTTACTGCCCCGGTAAGGGCGGGCGCCAACTGCTATATCTCTAAGGTGTCGCGAAGGTGTCGCGAAGGTGTCGAGACCGGTTTTTCCAACCGCGACTGGAACCGGGCAGGAACGCCCGGTCGGGGACCCGACAATGAAGCTATCTGCCCTCAAGGCATTTTTGCCGAGCAAACACCTGCTTGCCGTTGCCCTGATCCTCGGCCTCGCCGCGCTGTGGTACCTGCAGCTGGCAGATCGGCAGGCAGACCACATCGTCAGGCGCAACTTCAACCATCTCAACCAGATCACCGCCAATATCGAAACTGTCCACGCCGGCCTGGAATCCAATGTGCTGTTTGAGTGTGAGAAGGTGCTGGAAGAGATAGGACCGGATTACTTCGCAGATAACGCGTCGGCCACGGCCAACAAGGTCAAGGCATTCTATACCCGCTGGGCAGGCAACAGTGTTCTGGTGCGGGGAGCTTCAAGTATCTCTGTTGAAAAGCGCAACGGGAAACCGCAAGACGATACCTCTCTTCCCTGGGGCGAGGCAGCATCAACGAAGACGCAGAAGAAATCCTCCAGCGACGCCGCTAGTTCAACAACGCGGGAACAGCGGTGTAAACGCCGTGAACCCGCACTGACGTTACATATGAAAAGCGGGAGTATCGAACTGGTTCCCGGCGGAATCCTCAGCCGTTTTATCCTTTCATTCAAGGGAATGGACTCGGGCAACAGCGACGCCACGGCTGAGAAAGTATTTCAAATCTCCATCAAGCAGGACTTCAGCCTCGTCAACGGCCTCGACTTCTCAGAGGGGTATTTCGATACCATTCTGCTGGGCACTTACGAAGATAAGGGTGGGCAAGTGTTTTACAACACGGCAACCACCACCGCATCAGTACCGGAAGACAATATCCGCGACCTGTTCAACGCCACACATGACTACGCCCGCTTCAGCAGCCTGAGAGCATTCGCCCGTGCAACGCGCATCTCTGAGCTCAAGCTTGCGGACCTCGCGGCCAATGGCAGTGTCAAAGGTGCCGGCATGGACTCGGATGAGTCCTGGAGCAGCCAGTCCCGCCTGTTGAGTATTCCACTCGGCAGGGACGACAAGATCGCTTTCAGCCAACCGCTCACACTGTCTTTTCTGGAGTCGCAGGCGCCGGTCATCGTGGGCCTGATGGAAGCCTCTGAATTCAATCGCCTCAAGTACCACCTGCCACTGAATGTCGTGCTATTGCTGGTGGTTGTTCTCCTGGCCGGAATACTCTCCCTGAGTTTCCTGCGCCTGGTGCTGCTACCGAAACATGCCGTTATTCGTCGTTATGACGTCATCCTGAGCTTTGTGTCCCTGGTGGGATTGGCCCTGCTCACCAATGTGTTTCTGGCCAATCTGACGGCGTCCTATCAATTTGACGACATATACAGGAAAGACCTCAAGGCCATCCATCGGGATATCCAGAAGCAGTTCTACCAAGAGCGCGAAAAGCTCGTTGAGTACCTGCTAGCGATTGTCGACACCAGACCGGAAGACTCGGGCAATGACATCGCCCAAATGAAATATGAATTGCTCGCGCCCCATGGAAATACGACGGAGGATCCGATAAAGGAGGGTCACAATACGCCCTACGCCAGAGCATGCTTCACCAGCGGAGTGACCATTGCTGACAGTGACGTCGACAACGACAGCGTCGATAAGAAGACGAAGTCGGCCACGTGGACCCGACAGTGTTACACCGACACCCTGCCGCTGTTTACCGACCTGTTCCTGCTCGATGGCGACGCACAACACCTGGGAAGTTTTGTCACCTTCGACAGCTACAACCTGAAACCGGGTTTCAAGGTTTCCTCCCGCAAGTATTACACCGCACTGAAGCAGGACAGCGCGTGGAAAATCGACGTCAGCGGCGTATCACAGCCCTACTACATGGAGCGTATCGAGACCCTCTCAGATGGCGCGCTGGAGACCGGCATTTCGATACGGATTCCCTCGGTTGCCCAATTCTGTCATGTAGACGACGCCCACGATTTTTGCACGTTCTGCGAGGCCCTTGCGCCTGAAATCCTGGTCGGGACCACGCAGATCCGATCCTTCGATTACACTACCATGCCGCCCGGATTCGGCTTCGCCGTCTTTGACCGCTACACCGGCAATGTCCTCTATCACAGCAACAACCGCCGCAGTCGCCGGGAAAACTTCTATCGCGCCACAGATGATTCCGCCGAACTCAAGGCCGCGGCGATCAGTGGACTCGACGCAAACCTGGACCTCTCCTACAAGGGCGAAGAAATTCGCGTCAAGCTGTCGTCATTGCGTGCCACCGACTGGATGCTGGCCACCTTCTATGACAAGTCGTTGGTCGACGTGGTGAACTTCCGTTTCAGTGCCGCCTCCTTTGGGCTGTCCGGGCTGGTACTGATTGGCATCCCGCTGGCGATTGCCACCCTGGGCTGCATATTGGCGGTGGTCAGGGCAGCCTATCAGTTACGGATCAGGGAACGAAATGTCTCACGACGCTACCCGGAGTGGACCTACCCCAACCCGCACCGACCCGACATCCACCGCATACTGAGCCTCTACTTCGGGTTCCTCCTCTGGCTCTATATCGGCGTCATATACTATCTGGACCTCGGAGCGGGATACCTCTGGTGGCTGTTCGTACTCGTCGCCAGCCCGCTGCTCTGGTATCTGTTCACTGTTCGCGCGCGAGCTACCTCACCACCGAATACTGGCACGGTCTATCAGGCCACGACCCCGGGAAATCGCTGGCGCAGACTGATGGGTGTGGCGAATGAGTTGCGCCAGGACCTTGTTGCGATTGCGCAGGATCACAAACCACTGGCGGGGTGGTTTCTGACCAGTACCGTTATCTGCTTCCTGGTTCTCGCCTGGCTCACTCCGGGAGCCAGCCTGTTTAATGTCCCACTCGCGCTGGTCGCCGCGTTTCTGGTTGGCCTTGTCGGGCTGGCACTGCTGCTACCGCTTTATGCCACCACATCGGAAACACTTCCCGCACTGACAAGTTCAGCAGCGAAGCCCGCCCCAGAACCTCCTGAGCCGGAGCTCACCGCGGACCAGGCCGCTACTCCACCCGCATTCAGCTACGCCGCGCTTTCCTGGTATCGCATGCAACTCTGCCTGCTGCTGCTTCTTGTCGCCGTGCTGCCAGCGATTCAGCTCCAGAACGAAAGTTACGATGTCCACGAACGGCTGTGGCTGGACTTTCACAGCTGGGCCGTGAGCGACAGGCTCATGGTTCGGAGTCAAGCCATACGGGACTACGCGGGCGGCCTGAGGCAAGCTCACAATTTCGACCTGGAGCAACAGCTATTCAATACCGACAGCTCCGGAATCTACCTGCCCCGTACACTGCTGGTGCGGCAGCACGAGGGTGCGGAGCAGACACTCATGGATTCCCGCGAAAAGGACAGGTACGGGGAACTCGTTCAAGCCGAAGACAAGATTATCCGGAGCGCTGTTTCCACTGAGTCGCTACAGGTCATGGCAAACTGCCACCCCCACAGCGACAGTAACAGGGGCCCCCACGAGATCGCGCAGCTCAGGAACAGGATCGATAATTTCTGGGTGGGAAATGCGGCGAAAAGCTCCCCGGCCTTTAGCAATGTTGGAGCGATTCTCAGCCAGTTTATCGATGTTGACCAGCATGCCCATCGCTACCAGCCGGATTTAACCGGGGAGGACGATGACAACAATCAGGAGGGGTGTGCCAGCGGTCAGGCTTCTCTGTACTTTGTGGATCACCTGGACGAACGTCGGGGCACCCACTTCCTGTTCGACTACTACTTCCCTCACACGCGTGCCGATCCCTTGTTGATAGTGTCGTACTACCTGGTGTTAATACTGGTGGCAGCCGCCCTGATCCAACTCCTGCTGGGCTTCATCATGCGCAGGACCCTGCTGTGCCGGGAGCTCGAACTGGAACCTCCGCTGCTAAATGAACCGACAACAGGGCGGGGAACTTCACCCCGGGCCGGCCACCCGTTCGCTGGCCGGGATTCACTCTGGCTAATGGTGCCAGCGCACATTGATATCGTGTCCGCCTTTGAATCGGCCCGCGGGCAGCTGCTTCCTGAAAGCGCAGGCGTCGAGGCGAACCCGGGCAGCTTGCGTGGCGGCAAGTTGTTGAAGTATGAAACCGCAAAAACCCTGGTGCTTATCGACTTCTTCGAGATTATCCGGGACCGCGGCACTTCGGCGTCGGTCGCCAAGCGCATCAAAAGCGAGTTCGGCGACGACTGGCGGCTCGTGGTATTCAGCTACATGCATCCCGCCTACTGGCTCAAACACAGGATGGGAGCCGACGACCTTCCCGAGGCAGAACGGTCCCAGTGGGAACAATGGCTGAGACAACCCAGCGTATACCGTTACTTCGAAGGTGAAATGGCAAGGCCGGTGTCCACAAATTACCGCCGCGCCTGGGAACACAGCAGCATGGATGAACGGCTCGTCCTCGGGTCGATCTACTACGAAGGCCTGATTCATTATCGCAATCGCAACACCCTGCAAAGCCTGGTCAATCGCGGTCTGCTCCAGCAACAGAACCACCACCTGACCTTCAGCAACGTGTTTCTGGATGAGGAGGGCCGGTATAACTGGGGACAATTCCTGCACGACAACCTGCCGCTGGGCGAATTCAAACGCCAGGCGAGCGGCTACCAGACCAGCCTGTGGAAAGCCTTCCGGGGGCCGATTCTGCTGGCGCTGCTGGCCCTGCTGGGCTTCCTCACCTACGTGGCCCAGGATGAGCTGCGTACCGTGCTGTCACTTTTGGCGGCCCTCGGGGCGGCGACCGCGGCCCTGGCCAGCGTTGGCGAGCGCCTGAGGGCCTTCCAGAACTTTATGACGGGTAACAGCCGTCAATGAATCCCCGTCACGACCAGCCAGCGCACCCTCACTCTGCGCCCCCGAACCCTGAACGACGCCGCCCCGGGCGGAATTAGGGATATCAGTTTCACGGATTGTGCTAGATTACTCTTAGCCATCCAGCCGGGGGACTCGCAATGGCCTTCACCAGCGAGGTTTCGAGACGTACGTTTCTGCATTCCACAGCGGTAGCCGCGGCCCTCTCCCTGTTGCGCCAGGGCAGCCCTGCCCTCGCCGCCCTGGCCAGCAGCGCCCAGGCAGCAATGACGGCGGACACAGGCTTCACCACGCTGAGCGCGAATGAGGCGGCAGACATCGATGCGATCACCGCCCGCATCCTCCCGACTACCGATACTCCCGGCGCCAGGGAGGCCGGCGTAGTCCACTTTTTCGATCGGGCGCTGGCCCAGGAGCTGAGCGATGCGCTACCGCCCCTGCGCGCCTTTATCGATCATCTCAACAGCGGACTCGACGGTCAGCGTTTTGCCAGCCTGAACCCATTGCAACAGGATGAACTGCTGATCCTGAATCAACAGGACGAACGGTTTGAACTGTGCCGGGTCATGACCCTGTTCGGTTTCTTTGCCATGCCCAGCTATGGTGGCAACCGGGACCATGTGGGCTGGGAACTGATCGGGTTCAAGGGGCACCAGGGCGCCTGGGCGCCGCCTTTCGGGTACTACGATGCCCACTACCCACAGGGGAGCGGGACCGATGAGTAAGGTGAGCTTCCCCCAGACCCGGCCCGTCGACTTCGCCATCATTGGTTCCGGGTCCGCCGGTGGCATCCTGGCGAGGGAGTTGTCGACCGCGGGCTTTGATGTCGTACTGTTCGAGCAGGGCCCCTATCGCCAGGCCGGCGACTTCAGCCACGACGAGTACTCGGTCCTGTTCAATGACGAGTTACTCGGAGGCGGCCCCAAATCGAGCGGAGAAACCTTCCGCCAGACCGAAGACCAGGTAGCGACAACCCCTCGCATGGCAGCAATTCGCTATGCCCAGACTGTCGGCGGCAGCAGCGTGCATTTCTCCGCCAACTTCTGGCGCTTCCGCGAACTCGACTTCAAGGAGCGCAGCCTGCTGGGGCCGATGAGCGGCACCAACTTTACCGACTGGCCCATTACCTACGCAGACCTCGAACCGTATTACACCCGGGTGGAATGGGAAGTTGGCGTGTCCGGCGCGCCCGGGCCCAACGACGCCTGGCGTTCGAAACCCTTCCCGATGCCGCCACTGCCGATAAAATCCTCCGGGGTGTTGCTGGAAAAAGCGGCGAACAAACTCGGCCTCAATGCCCAGTGGGAACCCCACGCAATCCTGTCCCAGCCATTCAACGGCCGCGCGGGTTGCATCAAGTGCGGACACTGTATGTACTTCGGCTGCGAGGTCGGTGCCAAATCCTCGACCCTGGCGTCGATGATTCCAGAGGCGGAAGCCAGCGGCCACTGTGAAATACGAGCGGAGTCCGCCGTGTTCCGTATCGAGACTGGCCCCGACGGCCGCGCCAGCGAGGTGCTGTACTATGATCGCGACGGCAAGGCCCAGGGGCAGAAGGCCCGGGCGGTGATCGTCTCCGCCAACGGCGCAGAAACGCCCCGCCTGCTGCTGATGTCTGCCAGCGAACGGCACCCGGACGGCCTGGGTAACTCGAGTGGCTTTGTGGGCAGAAACCTGATGTTCAATGCCCACGCGGCGGTAGACGGCGTGTTCGAAGAACCGCTCAATGAATACCGCAGCGTGCAGGTATCCAAAGTCATCCACGACTTCTACGCCACGGACGAAGCCAGGGGGTTCTATGGCGGAGGAGGCATCGATGCCCGCGCCCTGTGGTCCGCCACCCCCATCTTCCACGCCCTGGTGGGCATGCCCCCCGACATCCGCTCCTGGGGTCGTGAATTCAAGGACGCCATCACCAACAATTTTACCCGCCAGATGACCCTGGCCTGCGCCTCTACGTCCATTGCCATGGACCGCAACAACATCACCCTGGATCCCCACAGCAAGGATCGTTGGGGGCGGCCTGCCTTGCGCACCACCTATCTCGATCACGACGACGATCTCGCCATGGCCAACTTCCTCGCCGATCGCTCGGAGGAACTGATGGATGCGGCCGGCGCCCGCAAATACTGGCGCCATCCTGTGGTGCCGACAGATGGCGGAGAACATCTGCTGGGCACATGCCGCATGGGCGATGATCCAAAGACCTCCGTCATCGACCGCTACCACCGCAGTCACGACGTCCCCAACCTGTTCCTGTGTGACGGCTCGAGCTTCGTGACTTCCGGCCGCGGCCAGCCGACCATGACCATCATGGCGCTGGCATTCCGCGCCGCCGAACACATCAAAATCGCAGCACAAAACAATCAGATCTAAGGAGACACACCCTATGACACGCCAATTTCTGTGCCTGGTAATCGCCCTCTTCTCACTGACGGGTTTCGCCCGGGCCGGGGACTCACCCGACGTGGAGTACCTGCAGATGCCGGGTGCAGAAGACCGAAACCTGCCCTTTTCAGCAGCGGTGCGCGTGGATAATACGCTCTACCTCTCCGGCAACCTGGGCACCGTTCCCGGCTCCATGAAGCTCGCCGAAGGCGGCATCCAGGGCGAAACCCGGCAAACCCTGGAAAATATTGCCGGCGTGCTGAAGCAGTTTGGTTCGTCAATGGACAAGGTGGTGAAATGCACGGTGTTTCTCGCCGACATGGCCGAGTGGGGTGCGATGAACGAGGTGTACAAGACGTTCTTTCCGAACCCGCCGGCGCGCAGTGCCCTGGGCGCAAGCGGATTGGCGCTTAACGCCCGGGTAGAGATCGAGTGTATCGCAGTGGTTGATTGATGCAGGGGCGGGCACCAACCAGCCACGCTCGCGATGCCCGACACCCGAACGGCCACCGAGCCGACAATTGGTGAGAGGTTGACGTAGTCAGTGTGACCATGGGGCAGTTCATCAGACTCTCTGCGGCGGCTGTGGCAGCAGCCATCGCAGGTCCCGCGTTCGCCGAAGGTTCCCGCTTCCCGATTTGGGGGGATGAAGCCGAGGCCAGGGGGTACATCCTGCCGAAACCCTATGGCCTGTCGCTGTCGTACATGGACCTGTCCAATCCGATTCAGGTCAAGAGCATCGCGCTCGACGGGCACCCGGTGCTGGAAGCCCTCGAGATTAACGCGCCCGATGCCGACTTCGATGGTTACAACGTCACCTTGCGCGGCGATCTCTGGGTATTTCCGTTTCTCAATGTCTATGGGATCGCGGGTTACACCTCCGGCGACAGCGTCGCCACCATCGAGAGCGTGAGCTGCGATGCGTCAAGCATACCGGGCACTGGCAATCCAGTGCAGGATCTCATCAATCGCCAGGCCTGTTCACAGGTGGACCAACTGGGCGAGCTGGTACAGGGCCAACCTTTTGCGCTCGAACTGAAAGGCGGCAGCTACGGCGCAGGATTCACCCTGGCCGGGGGCATCGGAAACTGGTTCGCCCTGGTGGACACCAACTTCACCTATACCGACCTCACCATTATCGACGGCAATATCCAGACCCTGGTGTCGGCTCCCCGCGCCGGATACCGCTGGCCCTATGAAGACGGCAGCGAGCTTCGGCTCTTTGCTGGCGCCATGTACCAGAAGGTCGACCAGACCTTGAGAGGGGATCTGGCAGACCTGTCGCTCCCTGGCAACGCCGGAGACCTGGTGGCTGCGATTGCACCAGACGGCAAATTCAAGGTGGAGCAAAGCGGCACCTCGCGCTGGAACACCGTGGTCGGCGGCCAGTACAGCCTGAATCGCAACTGGGAAATCCTGGTTGAAGCGGGCTTTGGTGCGCGCCGCTCCACTTTTGTCTCACTGAGCCGACGGTTCTAGAGATGAGTCAGCAAATGCAGTTTTCTGATTACCGCTGGCATGCTTTGGTGGTGTCCATGCTGCTGTTGATGTCGTGCACTCTGTCGGCGGAATCACCCACCCCCAGTGCAGCAGAGCTTGACGCCATGGGTAAAGAGACAGTTTCCAGACTACTGGAGTACAACCCGGAACTCGCTGCATCACTGGAGTCTGCTGCGGGTTACGTGGTGATTGCCATGGCGTCGACCAAAATACCCGGCGTTGGCGCTGGCAGGGGCTACGGTGTGGTGACCGACAATGCCAGCAACTCGCATGCTTACATCCGGGTTACCCAGTTCGAGGCTGGCGGGGGCATCGGCGCCCAGCGCTATCGCCTGCTCGTCGTGCTGGAAAAACAGCGTTTGGTCAATAAATTCATCGCGGGAGGCTGGCGCTACACCGGCAGCGCTGATGTCGGAGCCAGTGCCGTCGAAGGTACTGCGGGCCCCACCGCCACGGGTAAGGGTTACCAGGTCTACCGGTTGACGGACGAGGGCGCGGCCGCCACGGTGACCGTACGGGCGATGAATTCAATGCCCTACTCTCCTGACCAGTGAACCGGGGAAGGACTCTCGTTTACTCACAATTGCTCCAGCGGGTCTATACTCGAAGTAACAGGAGGAGCAGCCAATGTCATCGACACAGGACGCGTTTTTCGCCTACGCCGCGGCATTTGAAGAAACCTTCAAGGACGATGACTGGGACAGGCTGCGACCCTTCTTTACGGATGATGCCGTATACGAAGTAGTGGGAGGTCCAATGGCCTGCAGAATCACCGGCGTGGATGCCATACTGAACGGCCTCAAACGCTCCGTGGACGGCTTTGATCGACAAATGGACAACCGTCAGCTCGACGTACCCACACCGCCGGTCATCGAGGGTAATTCCATCCGTCTTGACTGGATAGTGACCTACGCTCGCGGCGACTCCCCTCCGGGGGAATTGATCGGACACTCAGAGGCCACATTAAGCGATGGCAAAATCGTGCTACTGCGCGACATCTATCGCGATGAAGAACTGCAGCCCTTTGGCGAATGGCTGCAACGGTATGTGTCTGATCTTGACGGGTCGTACGTTTGACGCGCCCTCTTTCGCTCCCTGGCGTGCGCCAGCGGCAATGGCGCGCTTGCCGATCCCGGTATCGAAACTCCCCCGCACCCAGGCGCTTTTGATAGCCGCATCCAGCAGCCTGATATAACCATTCGTAATTCTGTGATTCAGTTCCTATCAGATTTTTTAATTTCTCATTAGTATTTCTTTCACCGGTTACCTAGCAGTTTGACCAGGCCGGGAAGAGACGGGATACGGCTGCAGTCCAGTTCGTTGCGGCCAGGGAGATGATAGACGTCAGGTGCAGCGGTACCTGAATTAGGGGATTACCTTGTGGATACGATGAATTTCGGCGATCTGGCCATTTCGGAACATGAAGAAGGCATAGAGTTTAGTATCGGCCAACTGAGTAGCGCCGATATTTCCAGCTCTGACATTCCCCTGCTCATCAACTTCCTGAAGCAGCACCTGAATGAAAGCGCGAACCGGCGCTCCAGCTGGCGGCTTCCCCTCACTGGCCTGCGCAATACCGAGGCAGACCACCTCCGCGTTACCGCCCTTGGTGGAGACACCGAGCAAGCGGTTACCGCCATTGATATCTCGCTGACCGGCATCTTCATCGAGTCGAGCCAACCGCTCGGGGAAAGGGGAGAGGACGTCTACGTCCGGCTCGAACTACTGGGCCTTGCCGTGGAGGTGCGCGGGCTCATCGTGCGGCAGGACAAAACCATGACCCGGTGCGCCCTGCAGTTCCCTGACTGTCTCGACAAGGGAGGCAGGCCCAATCCGCCAGAGGCGCTCAGTGATATTTTCTACAAGCTGGAGCAGGTCTGGCTGGACAAGCAGCTGACCCTGGAGTGGCGCTAAGCCGCCAGCAGGAAAGGATGTGCCCGAGCAGCCGCAAGACGCTTCGAGAGTGATTCAGTAATCCCCCTCGCCGGCACTCCCCGACACAATGGCGACACCCGAGCTGGTGCCCAGTCGGGTCGCGCCGGCATCGATCATCGCCAGCGCCGTTGCCCGGTCCCGCACGCCGCCCGACGCCTTGACCCCGACGGCCTCACCGACCGCCTCACGCATCAGCCGCACGTCCTCGAGGGTCGCGCCGCCGCCGGCAAATCCGGTCGAGGTTTTGACGAAGGCTACACCGATGTCCCGACAGATACGGCAAAGTGCCAGTTTTTCCTCACGCTCTAGCAGGCAGGTCTCGAATATCACCTTCAGCGGAATACTCCCACACGCTGCATAGACCGCACTGATGTCGGCGGCTACGGCCTCCCAGTCCCCGGCCTTGACCATACCGATGGGGACCACCATATCGATTTCTCCCGCCCCGTCAGCAATAGCCCCGCGCGTCTCCGCAGCCTTGGCCGCGGTGGCCATGGCACCCAGGGGAAACCCCACCACCGAACATACCAATACCCCGGACTGGTCCAGGGGTGATGCGCAGAGGGCAACAAAGCGGGAGTTGACGCAGACCGATTTGAAGTTGTGCTCTTTCGCCTCATTGCACAGCCCCAGGATGGCCGCGGGCGTGGCCTCCGGCTTCAGCAGGGTGTGGTCAATGTACGCGGCCAGGGAATCACTATTTGGAGATTGGCTCATCAGGTTGCCTACCCATGTCAGCGTGTCGACTATACTGCGGAAAATTATAAACCCTGAGGGGGGCACGCGCGTGACGGATATCGCTGTGATCGGCTCCAATATGGTCGACCTTATCGCCTACATCGACAAAATGCCGAAAGCCGGCGAAACACTGGAGGCGGATGACTTTGCCATGGGTTGTGGGGGCAAGGGAGCCAACCAGGCAGTAGCGGCAGCCAAGCTGGGCGCAGACGTGCTGATGATGAGCCGGGTTGGCGAGGATATGTTCGCCGACAACACCATTCAGAACCTGGCGCAGTTCGGTGTGGATACACGCCACGTTCGCAAGGTACCCGGTGTCTCCAGCGGGGTGGCACCGATCATGGTAGACCGCGACTCACAGAACCGCATCCTGATCATCCCCGGCGCCAACAAGCACCTGCTGCCAGCGGATATCGAAGCAGCCGCGGATGACCTGCGGCAGTGCAAGCTCATCGTCCTGCAACTCGAGATACCGCTGGCAACCATCTACCGGGCCATTGAATTCGGCAACGCCGAAAACATACCGGTGATTCTCAACCCGGCACCCGCCACCACCGAACTGGATCTACGCTACGCCTGCCGTTGCGATTTCTTCATGCCCAATGAGACCGAACTGGAAATTCTCACCGGTATGCCGGTGCACTCGCTGGAGCAAATTGAAGCCGCCGCCTCCAGCCTGCTCCACCGGGGGCTAAAACACCTGGTGGTGACCCTGGGCGAGCGGGGCGCATTGCATATGCATGGCGATAAACGGACGCACCTGGTCGCTCCGGCAGTAGAGGCAGTGGACACCACCGGCGCCGGCGATGCCTTTGTCGGCTGCTTTGCTGCCAACTACATTGCCACAGGCGATATCGACAGTAGCATCCAGCGCGCCGTGCAATATGCCTCTCACAGTGTGACCGGCCGGGGCACACAAACCTCCTATGCGACAGCCGCGCAGTTCGATAGCTGGCTTGAGGATGTGGGCGCGGAAAGATAAGGACGGGCACAAAAAAGCCCTCACGCGGAGGGCTTTTTCGTTCCCGATTGACTCGGGAATGTTGGTGGGCCGTGATGGGCTCGAACCATCGACCAATTGGTTAAAAGCCAACTGCTCTACCAACTGAGCTAACGGCCCCTAAACGGGTCGCTTCGGGCAACGTTGAACCGTCACCGCGAACGAGGTGCGTATAGTACTGATTCGTTCGCAAAAAACAAGCCATTTTCGGGTTGGCCACGAAAATTTTCTTCGTTCACCCAGGGAGCAAATCCAGGGGAAGTGACCGACCCCGATGGCACCCGGCCAGTACGGTTCCACCGGTGCACTTACCCCCTACAGAAGCAGCATTTGTACATACCCGGCAGCAGACAATAATAAGCTAGCGTTCTGTAACATTTATAATTTAATAACTCAGAGTAATAACTGTGACCCAATCGACAGTTTTGCACTCCCACCCCGGCAATGCATTGCTCCCGGCTTTCGACTGAATACACTGGGCTTAACCCTCAACCAGACCGCCTCGGGAATTCTCGCCTTGGAACACCTACAATTTGGCAAATTGCGCATCTGCGACTCTGCACTGGGCATCCAGTTGGTGCCGACCGAGACCGACAATGCGGTCACGCAAATCGACACCGCCGATGTACCGGTGCTGATGGCATTCCTGCGGCGGCACCTGGAGCACAGTGCCAACCGCCGTAGCAGCGGCAGAATTCATCTCGCCGAACTGGCGGGCTCTGCCGCGGACGGCTTGTCAGTCACACTGATCAACAATGAAGGCTATGTATTTGCGACTCCTGTCGTTAACGTCTCACTCACCGGGCTTCTGCTGAGCGCACCGACACCCCCCGCGAAACCGGGAGAAATGGTGGATGCGATCATCGCACTCGAGGACAGGGAAGTGACCCTGCGCGGACAGGTCGTGAGAACGGAAGAAGCCGGACAACTGATTGCACTTCATTTTCCGGAATGCGTGGACCCCAACGGTGTGCTGTGCCCACCCGCAGCCCTGCGGGACATCTTCACCACCCTCGAAGCGTTGTGGCTGGAAAGAGAGCTCGGAGTGAAAGGGCGCCAGCCCGGGGTGTGACGAACGCAGTGCTCGTTCGGGACGAGCCGCGAGTTCAGGGCAGGTAGCGGGTCGGGTCTTCAACACCGGCCGCTACAAAACCCTCCCGCCGCAGCCGGCAACTGTCACAGCGGCCGCAGGCCAAACCCTCTTCTGTCGCCTGGTAGCAGGATACGGTCAGGGAATAATCGACACCGAGCGCGACGCCGGCCGTGATGATCTCATCCTTGCCCATATCCATCAGAGGAGCGTGAATGGTCAGCTTGTTGCCCTCTACTCCCGCTCGGGTGGCGAGATTGGCCATGGCCTCGAAGGCCGCGACATATTCAGGGCGACAGTCAGGGTAACCCGAGTAATCGACAGCATTGACCCCGATAAAGATATCGTTGGCGCCCAGCACCTCGGCCCAGCCGAGGGCAATCGACAGAAACACCGTGTTGCGCGCGGGCACATAGGTAATCGGGATACCCCCGGTTTCCTCTTCCGGTACATCGATGCTGGTATCGGTCAGGGCTGAACCGCCGATGCTGTCCAGGTTGAGTTTCACTACCTTGTGTTCGACATCCCCCAGCGCTTCGGAAACACGATCCGCGGCAACCAGTTCCGCCCGGTGGCGCTGGCCATAATCAAAACTGAGGGTGTAGCACTGGTAACCCTCACTGCGGGCCATGGCGAGCACCGTCGTTGAATCGAGGCCGCCGGACACCAGAATCACTGCGCGTTTATTGTTCATGATCAGTGCCCCGGCGCATCTTCCCACAGGTACTTGTGCAACTGGAGCTGCATCCGCACCGGCAGGTTATCTTCCAGAATCCACTCGGCGAGCTGGCGACCAGGCAAGGCGCCGTGGCTGGGGGAAAACAAGACATCAGAGACCCGGCCGGCAAGCTGGTATTCGTCGAGCTTGAAGCGCGCCCACTCATAGTCGCCCCGGTCACAGATCACGAACTTGACCTGGTCCCGGGGGTTCAGGTGCGCGATATTGCCGTAGTCATTGCGATGGACTTCCTCCGAGGCCGGCGTCTTCAGGTCCAGCACCTTGACTACCCGCGGGTCCACCCCGGCCACCGACAGTGCGCCGCTGGTTTCCAGCGACACCTCGTAACCGGCATCGCAAAGCTGACGGAGTAACGGCAGGCAGTTGGGCTGGGCCAGCGGCTCGCCGCCCGTTACCGTAACGTAGCGTGGTGCATAGGACGCCACACGGCCGGCTATGTGGTCGAGACTCATGATCTCGCCACCACTGAAGGCGTAGGCGGTGTCGCAGTAAACGCAGCGCAGGGGGCAACCGGTCAGACGCACGAACACCGTCGGCAGGCCCACGGTACGCGCCTCGCCCTGCAGGGAGTAGAAAATTTCAGTTATACGCAGCGCCGCTTCCACATCATTGGAAGGGGCGCCGTCGCTGGCGGGCAACGGCTCATTCATAGCGGGGGCTACTGAGGCGATCAGTAGTTTTCGTTGATGAAATCCTGGGCCAAACGGGCGGCGGCGTTGTTGCTGTCGCCGTACTCACGGACCACGCGATCGAGGTACTCGCGGGCTTTTTCCCGATTGCCCTTCATATAATGCACCCGGCCCAGCTTGTAGAGGGCGTCGGGGACCTTGGCATTGTCAGGGTACTCTTCCAGCAGCAACGTAAACGACTGGCGGGAGGACTCCAGGTCCGCCGGCTGTACCACCAGATAGAGTTCGCCGAGCCAGTAGTGTGCATTCGGCGCATAGCGGCCCGAAGGGTACTGCCGCAGGAAACCGCGAAACGCGGTCACCGCCTCATCGAACTGCTGGCCACGCACCAGTGCATAGGCACTGCGATAGGCGTCTGCCTCACCCGGTTGTTCCTTCACACTGGCAGCGCCGGTGCTCACGGTCGGGGTGCTATCGTCGGCCATCGCCGACGCGCCGGCAGCGCCAACGGCCACTGCACCGCCGGTGGTCAGGGAGCTGACCCGGCGATCGAGGTCGACGTAGCGTTCAAGGCTCTGTTCCTTGAGGGTGCGCAATTCGTGGGCCTGCTCTTCCACGATACCGTTCAGGCGCATGACTTCCTGCTGCAGCTGCTGCACTTTCAGCACCAACTGGCCGAGGTTATTGCTGCCACCGGAGGCCGCGGCGGAGGACGCCACAGGGGCCGGGGCACTCTGACCGATACTCGAACCTGCCGGAGCACTGTTCACCCCGTAACTCGTCGCCGGGTAGGAGCGAGCCGGCTGCGGGCTGCTGTAGGGATCACGGGCAGGCGTGGTGGAGGCCGGGGCGCTGACGCTGCCCTGCTCCTGGGCACGACGCTCCGCCTCGACGTCGATGTAATCCTGTGCCTGAACCGTAAAGCAGAACGGGCTGGCCACCAGGGCCAGCCCGCTCACGGCAAGCAGTCTGCTTACGCTTTGACGCATTGTGTTTACCGCTGTTACTTCAGCTCAACGCGACGGTTCTGAGACCAGTTGGACTCACCGGAACCGTAGGCCACGGGCTGTTCTTCACCGTAGCTGACCGTCTCGATGCGGTAGCTGGCGATGCCGTTGGCTACCATGTAGTCGCGCACAGAGTTGGCACGGCGCTCACCGAGGGCCATGTTGTACTCACGGGTACCGCGCTCGTCGGTGTGACCTTCCAGACGGACAGTCTTGTCGTTGGTGCTCAGCAGGGCAATGTGCGCATCAACCATGCGCTGGGCGTCCGCGGTCAGGTTGGAGCTGTCGAACTCGAAGTAGAAGACGTTGCCAACGGCGTCTACTGCGTCCTGAAGGACGCGAGCCTGGCGCTCGGCTTCGGCACGAGCAGCGCGATCGGCTTCTTCGGCCGCGGCTGCCGCGGCGGCTGCCGCCGCAGCTGCGTCGTCTGCTTCCTTGGTGTCGCTGCTGCTACAAGCCACCAGGAATGCCGCCGTGAACAGCAGCGTAAGCGCCTTTCCGGCAACATTGATGTGTTTCATATTCCTATCCTTACAGTATGTAGTCATTGATCTGATGATCTGTTTATACCGCTATCAGCGGCTCATATAAGGTGACCACGCCGGCTCCCTGACATCGCCTTCGCGTGCCGGCAGCCGAAACTTTACGCCCCCGTCTACAGAAACCGCGGCCAAAATGCCGCGATCTCCTGACTTCGTTGCGTACAATACCATAGAG
The DNA here is from genome assembly GCF_008064665.1 of Parahaliea maris. Lineage (GTDB taxonomy): Bacteria > Pseudomonadota > Gammaproteobacteria > Pseudomonadales > Halieaceae > Parahaliea > Parahaliea maris. Next base: position 794,057 of record NZ_VRZA01000001.1, read on the forward strand.
CCATTGGGTGCGATACTCGGACTTTCGTCCAGTTCCGTGGAGGTGAGCACCTGCATCCGGTTGGTTACCAGATCGTAGATCGCGATGTGGAATCGCCCGTTACTTTGGTGCACTACCACCACGTTGCGACCGTCCTGGGCCACCCTGGCGCGGGCGTTATAGGCGCCCTCGTAGGTTACCCGCTCGGTCGTGCCGCTGCGCAGATCATAGCGGTAAATTTGCGGCCGTCCACCACGGTCAGATGTGAAAAGTAACGACTTTCCATCGGGCATCCAGGTGGGCTCGGTATCGATGGCGTAGTGCCGGGTAATCCGGGTCAGGCGCTTGCTCGCCAGGTCCATCAGGTAGAGGTCCGGGCTGCCGTCCTTGGACAGCACCATGGCCATGGTTTTGCCGTCAGGCGACCAGGCCGGCGAGCTGTTGAGGCCCTTGAAATTGGTCAACTGCTCGCGCTGCCCGGTAGCCAGGTTCTGGCGAAAGATGGCCGGCCGGGTGGTCTCGAACGATACATAGGCGATCTCGCTGCCGTCGGGGGACCAGCTGGGCGCCAGAATCGGCTCGCGGGACTCCAGCAGCACAATCGGCCGGGCGCCGTCGGAATCCGCCAGGGTCAGGCGATAGTAGTCCTTGCCGGTGGGATTGCGGGTCACAGACACATACAGCAGGCGGGTGGCGAATGCGCCGGGGATGCCGGTGAGCTTCTCGTAGATCTTGTCACTGACCCGGTGAGCCAGCATCCGCGCCTCGCTGGCCGGGCCGGTTTCCGTGCCGTCGAACACCTTGGCCTGGCGGTTGACGTCAAACAGCTCGTACTCGATCCGCATCTGCTCGGTACCGGAGACCCGGCCGATCAACAGGTACTCGGCGCTGATGGCGCGCCAGTCGCGATAGAACACTTCCTTTTCCGTGCTCGGCCGGCCGAGCATGTCCCGGCGATCCACCGGGGCAAACTGCCCGCTGCGGGCGAGGTCGCCCTGGACCACCTGGGCGATATCCTCCGGCGCCGTTCCGCCCCCCTGCCAGGCAAAAGGCGACACCGCAATGGCGGTGGGGTTGTCGACACCCTGGGTGATCTCGATCACCAACTCCGCCCGGGCGCCCAGGGTTACCAATGTAAGTACGAGGCTCAGTATTATCCGTGTCATCAGTATCGCAGGTCCTCTGGTCGGAACAGCAGGCGGAATCGCCTGAAGGTTTCTTCAAATTTACGCGGCGGCAGCTTTTTCAGTTCGGGGAAACTGCCCGCCTTTTCAACCGCATTGATGGCTGAGTTATCAAAGGCGGTGTTGCCGCTGCTTTTCAGCACCGTCACGCTGACAATTTCCCCGGTGGGAATCAGCTGCAACTGTAGCAGGACTTCCATGCCGTTGCGGGCGCTCGGCGGGCGACTCCAGTAGCCGATCACCGTGCGCTGGATCAGGGCGGCGAAGCTGGCCGCCATTTCATCGGCAGTCACCGCAGCCTGGGCCGCCTCCTCCTGGGCCATGGTGCGCGCCATGTCCTCGCGCTGCTGGCGCAGGAGGTCCTCGCGGCTGGGGCCGGGGTCAGGCTTTTTCTCTACGGGTTTGGGCTGCGGCTTCGGCTCGACCTTTTTTTCCACCGGCTTCGGCGCCGGCTTCTTGGTCTCGACCGGCTTCGGCTTCGGTGCCGGCTTGGGCTTGGGCTTGGGCTTGGGCGCGGCCGGCTTCGGCTGTTCCACCGGCTTAGGCTTGGAAATCTCGCTGATATCCACCAGCTTGGCGTCGATCGCCTTGGGGATCACCTTGGCGACAATTACCTTCTCCTCGAACAGGTCCCAATTGGCGGTCAACAGATAGATCACCAGGCCGTGGAGGAAAAGGGTGGCCAGGGTCGGCCGCAGCACGATGCGCGGCTGGACGGGCCTGGCGTAGATCGACGTGTTCACTGGGGCGGCTCGGGGTTCTCGGTCACCAGGCCGACGCTGGGCGCACCCGCTTCCTGCAGGGCCGCCATCAGGGTCACCACGGTACCGTACGCCACCGCCTTGTCACCCCAGACCAGCACCGGCTTCTCCGGTGTCCGCCGCATCACGGTGGAGACCCGCTCGCGAACGGTGGCCAGGCTCAGTACCTGTTTTTCGTCACCGAGGTTGAGAAACAGCTGACCGCTGGCATCCACGGAGACGATCAGCGGTTCACTGTCCTGGTCCTCCACCGGCTCGGCGCTGGCCTCCGGTAGTTCGACTTTCACTCCCTGCATCAGCATGGGCGCGGTCACCATGAAGATGATCAGCAGTACCAGCATCACGTCGATGTAGGGCACCACGTTGATCTCGGCCATGGGCCGGTGCTTTTTATTGGACCTCCCCACGATGCGCTCCTATCCCGCCTTCTGCTCGCGGGACCGCAGGGCGTAGGCCTGGCGGTAGAGAATGCTGGAGAACTCGTCGACAAAGGTGTCGTAGCGGTTGGTGAACATATCCACCTTGGCGGCGAAGCGGTTGTAGGCCATCACCGCCGGAATCGCGGCAAACAGGCCCATCGCGGTGGCCACCAGCGCCTCGGAAATCCCGGGGGCGACCGTGGCCAGGGTGGCCTGGGTGGCATTGGCGAGCCCGCGGAAGGAGTGCATGATGCCCCACACCGTCCCGAACAGGCCGATATAGGGGCTGGTTGAGCCCACCGAAGCGAGGAAGGGCAGGTGCCGCTCGAGACGCTCCTCTTCACGCAGCATGGCGACCCGCATCACACGGCGGGAGCCCTCGATCACCGCCTCCGAGTCCATGCCCTGCTGCTGGGCCAGGCGGGAAAACTCCTTGAAGCCGGCCCGGAAGATGCTCTCCATGCCGACGATAGTGTGGCCCTCTGCCGCGCGCTCATTGCCCTCGCGATAGAGCTGGGAGAGGTCGATGCCCGACCAGAACTGCTCCTCGAAGCGGATCATGTCGTCCTGCGAGTTACGAAAATAGATGATGCGCTGCACGATCATGTACCAGGACACCATTGACGCCATCAGCAGTATGCCCATCACCAGTTGCACGGTGAGGCTGGCATGCAGCACCAGGTCAATCAAACTCAGTTGTTCTTCCACTCAGACTTCCCCTTCAGTCCCGGCGGCCTGCTGTATCCGCAGCCGTTCCAGCATCTCCCGCGGCAGGCGCCGCGGCTTCACTCCCGCGCGATCGACACAGGCGATGGTCACTTCGCCCTCGGCCAGTGGCCGGCCGTCGCGCTTTACGCTTTGATGTAAACGCATGGTGGCCCCCCGCAATTCCCTTATTGTGGCGGTGGCCTCCAGTTCGTCATCCAGTTGCGCCGGCAGCAAGTACTTTACCGCTACATCGCGCACCACGAACATCAGGTCGTGGTTGAAAATATAATCCTTGCCGAAACCCAGCGAACGCATCATCTCGGTACGCGCCCGCTCCATGAATTTCAGGTAGTTTACGTAATACACGATGCCGCCGGCATCGGTGTCTTCTATGTAGACTCGCAGCTTATAGGAAAATTCCGCGTCACTCACGACTCGCCTGGCTCCGCACCTGTGCCCAGGTCGAGCACCAGGTTGGCATCCTGCTGCCCGGCCCGTGGTGCCGGCAGTCCAAAGTGCAGGTAGGCATTGCGGGTCACCATGCGTCCACGGGGGGTCCGCACCATGTAGCCCTGCTGGATCAGGTAGGGTTCCAGCACGTCCTCGATGGTGCCGCGCTCCTCGGAGATGGCCGCCGCCAGGCTGTCCACGCCCACCGGGCCGCCATCGAACTTCTCGATCATCGCCAGCAACAGGCGCCGGTCCTGGTGATCGAAACCGCGGTTGTCGACGCTGAGCATATCCAGCGCTTTATCGGCCACCTCCGCGGTGATCGTACCGTCGGCCTTTACCTCGGCAAAATCCCGCACCCGGCGCAGCAGGCGGTTGGCGATCCGCGGCGTACCCCGGGCCCGGCGGGCGATCTCCGCCGCCCCGGCGGCTTCGATGCCAATGCCGAGAATGTTGGCGGAGCGCTCAACGATATGCGCCAGATCCCCCACCTGGTAAAACTCCAGGCGCTGCACGATGCCAAATCGATCCCTGAGGGGCGAGGTCAGCAGGCCCGCGCGGGTCGTGGCGCCCACCAGGGTGAAGGGCGGCAGATCCAGCTTGATAGAGCGCGCCGCCGGTCCCTCGCCGATCATGATATCGAGCTGGTAGTCCTCCATCGCCGGATACAGCACTTCTTCCACGTAGGGGCTGAGGCGGTGAATCTCGTCGATAAACAGCACGTCGCCAGGTTCGAGGTTGGTCATCAGGGCGGCAATGTCACCGGCCTTCTCCAGCACCGGGCCGGAGGTGGTCTTGAGGGACACACCCATTTCGTTGGCGATAATGGTCGCCAGGGTGGTCTTGCCGAGGCCGGGGGGGCCGAATATCAGGGTGTGGTCCAGCGGTTCGCCGCGCCCGCGCGCCGCCTCGAGAAAGATCGACATCTGGTCGCGCACCGTAGGCTGGCCCACGTATTCGGCGAGCGTCTTCGGGCGGATGGCGCGATCCTGGGCGTCCTCGCGCTCGCGCGCTTCGGGGGCGATAAGGCGGTCGGTTTCAATCACGTCGGAATACCTTTACCCGGCAACCATGGATTTCAGCGCGCGGCGAATCAGCTCTTCACTGTTCTCCACGCTGTCATCGTTGACAGCTGCCACCGCCCGGCTGGCCTCTGCGGGCTTGTAGCCCAGGGCAATCAGTGCGCCCTCGGCGTCGGCAATCTTGTCCGTGGGCCGAGGGGTCGGGGCGATCCCCGCGCTGGCGCTGTCGTCGCCCATCTCCTCCAGCCAGCCCTTGAGCTTGTCACGCATTTCCACCAGCAGGCGCTCGGCGGTTTTCTTGCCAACGCCAGGCAAGGCCACCAGGGACGAGATGTCGCCCTGCTGCACACAGCGGGCAAAACTGGTGGCATCCATTCCGGAGAGAATGGTCAGCGCCAGCTTGGGCCCGACCCCGCTAACCCGGATCAGTTGCCGGAACAGGCCGCGGTCGCGCTCATCGATAAAACCATAGAGTTGCTGTGCGTCTTCGCGCACAGCGAAGTGGGTCACCAGCGTCACTTCGGTGCCCAGCGAGGGCAACTGAAACAGGGTGGTCATGGGCACCTGCAGCTCGTAACCCACGCCGGCCACCTCCACGAGGATATCCGGGGGTTGCTTGTGAACGAGTGTGCCGCGAATCCTGCCGATCATAGACTGCTTCTTTTTTACCTTGCTGTGAGCCGCGCTTAACGCAGGCGTCGCCGGCGCACCGAGGTGGCGCCGGCCATATTGATCATACTTTGTTGCGTGTGGGCATGACACAGGGCCGCCGCCAGGGCGTCGGCCGCGTCCTCCTGGGGCTCCGCCGGCAGACGCAATAACACCTTCACCATGTGCTGCACCTGGGCCTTGTCAGCGGCGCCGGTACCCACTACCGACTGCTTGATCTGGCGGGCCGAATACTCTGACACTGCCAGTTGCTGCGCAACACAGGCGACAATGGCGGCACCCCGGGCCTGCCCCAACTTGAGGGCCGAGCCGGCACTTTTGGCCATGAACACCTGTTCGATGGCAAGCTGCTGGGGGCAGTGAGTTTCGATGAGCTCGGTGACGCTCTGGTGAATGATACCCAGGCGCTCGGGCAGTTCACCGGCAGGAAGGCGGATGACACCGGAGGTAATGTAGCCGGCCCGACCGCCCTCGAACTGGATGATGCCGAAGCCGGTTTTCCGTGAGCCGGGGTCTATCCCCAGGATGACCGCCATAGTTTGCGCTGCCCGCTGCCCTGTCTGTTTATTCTGTACATATATACAGCATCAGGCTTCCGGGCGCACTACCCGAAGCCTTTGCTGGCAGCAAAAAAGCCGTCAGAGGCTGGCGTAAACTTCGTCGGGGATATCGGCGTTGGTGTAGACGTTCTGGACGTCATCCAGGTCTTCCAGCGCATCGACCAGGCCCAGCACCGAGGTGGCGCTGTCCAGATCCAGAGGCACGGTGGTCGAGGCCACCATGGTGACTTCACCCCCCTCGGGAACCAGGTCGGCGGACTCAAGGGCATCCTTCACCGCGGTGAACTGCTCCCAGGGCGTGGTGACATCGATGGAGCCGTCGTCATTGGACTCGATATCCTCGGCGCCGGCATCCAGTGCAACGTCCATGACAGATTCCTCGTCGACCCCGGGGGCAAAGCTGATCTGGCCCTTCTTGGTGAACAGGTAGGCAACGGAACCGTCGGTGCCGAGGTTGCCGCCGCGCTTGGTGAAGGCATGTCGCACCTCCGCCACCGTGCGATTGCGGTTATCGGTCATCACCTCCACCAGCACCGCCACACCGCCGGGGGCATAACCCTCGTAGGTAAGCTCGTCCATGTTGTCGGCGTCGTTGCTGCCGGCACCGCGAGCGATAGCGCGCTCGATGGTGTCCTTGGTCATATTGGCGCCCAGCGCCTTGTCCATGGCCGTGCGCAGCCGCGGATTGTCTTCCGGTAGCGGGCCGCCCTGCTTGGCAGCCACCACCAGTTCGCGGATCAGTTTGGTAAAGACTTTTCCCCGCTTGGCGTCCTGAGCCGCCTTGCGGTGCTTGATATTGGCCCACTTGCTATGGCCAGCCATGCGCGTCTCTCCTCATTTATACCGTTTACTGAAGGGCAGCCCGGCCACCCGCGGTCGCGCCCACTCCCGGCGCGACCTACTCGCCCTGCTCCTGCTGCTTCTGGCGCAGGCGGATATTCAGCTCGCGCAGCTGCTGGGCACCGACCTCGCCAGGCGCGTCGGTCATGACACAGGCCGCGGTCTGGGTTTTGGGGAAGGCGATCACTTCGCGGATGGACGCTGCCCCGGTCATCAGCATCACCAGGCGGTCGAGGCCGAAGGCCAGGCCACCGTGGGGCGGCGCACCGTATTGCAGGGCATTGAGCAGGAAACCAAATTTCTCTTCGGCCTCCTCCTGGCCAATACCCAGCAGGGTGAACACCGCTTCCTGCATGTCGCGCTGGTGGATACGGACACTGCCGCCACCCAGCTCGGTACCGTTGAGCACCATGTCGTAGGCCCGGGACAGTGCCTCGCCGGGGTTTGCCTGCAGCTCTTCCGGGCTGCAGGAGGGAGCGGTGAAGGGGTGGTGCAGCGGGGTCCAGCCACCGTTGCCATCGTCCTCGAACATCGGGAAGTCCACCACCCACAGGGGCGCCCAGCCTTCGGCCACCAGGCCCTGGTCCTCGGCCACCTTCAGGCGCAGGGCACCGAGGGACTCGTTGACCACGCCGGTCTTGTCGGCGCCAAAGAAAATAATATCGCCGTCTTTGGCTTCCAGGCGCTCCATCATCTGGTTCACGACCTCGTCGGGCATGAACTTGAGGATGGGGGACTGCAGGCCCTCGATACCGGCCGCCAGGTCGTTGACCTTGATCCAGGCCAAGCCCCGGGCGCCAAAGATGGAGACGTACTTGGTGTAATCGTCGATTTCCTTGCGGCTGATGCTGGCACCGCCCGGTACTTTTAGCGCAGCGACCCGGCCGTTGGGGTCGTCGGCGGGTCCGCGGAAGACCTTGAAGTCCACTTGTTGCATCAGGTCGTCGATACTGACCAGCTCCATTGCGATGCGCAGGTCCGGCTTGTCGGAACCAAAGCGCTCCATGGCCTCGGCATAGGTCATGTGCGGGAACTCACCCAGTTCGACGTCCAGCACATTCTGGAACAGCTCCCGGATCATGCGCTCGGTAATCCCCATGATCTCTTCCTCGCCGAGGAAGGAGGTCTCGATGTCGATCTGGGTAAATTCCGGCTGGCGATCGGCACGCAGGTCCTCATCCCGGAAACACTTGGCCACCTGGTAGTAGCGGTCGAAGCCCGACACCATCAGCAGCTGCTTGAACAGCTGGGGCGACTGGGGCAGTGCGAAAAAGTGCCCGGGATGGGTCCGGCTCGGCACCAGGTAATCGCGGGCGCCTTCCGGAGTGGCCCGGGTCAGGATCGGGGTTTCGATGTCGAGGAAACCCTCACGGTCCAGGAATTGGCGTACCGCGGAGGTGATACGCGCCCGCAGCATCAGTTTGTTCTGCATCTCCGGGCGGCGCAGGTCCATGTAGCGATGCTTGAGGCGGACATCCTCGCCCACGGCAGTGTGCTCGTCGAGCTGGAAGGGAGGTGTGGCGGCAGAATTGAGGATTTCCAGCTCTTTGCCGAGCACCTCGATCTCACCGGTAGCCATATTCGGGTTGACGGTACCCTCGCCGCGGGCACGCACCCGGCCGGTCACCTTCAACACATATTCACTGCGAACACGGTCGGCCCGCTGGAAGTGCTCTTCGGTGTCCGGGTCGAAAACCACCTGGACAATACCTTCACGGTCGCGCAGATCGAGGAAAATGACACCCCCGTGGTCGCGGCGACGGTCCACCCACCCGCAGAGGGTAACGGTTTCGTCGATGTTGCCGGTGCCAAGGGCGCCACAATAATGACTGCGCATAACTCAGGATTCCATTGCTTGTCAGGTGAGGCCCGTCATTGCAGGCCCAGGATCATCGGGATTGGCCACTTTTGGCCGTTTCAGGCCGAGCCGAGCCGGGCCACGTCAGGCCGGGCTGCTCTCGCCGCCACTGCTTTTGCTGCTACCACTGTCGCTCTTGGCGGCAGGGGCCGCCCCGTCGCTGCCACCGCCAGCCAGGTTCTTCTTGCTGCCGGTCTTGAAGTCGGTCTCGTACCAGCCACCGCCCTTGAGCCGGAATCCGGCCGCGGAAATCTTCTTCTTGAGCTCCGCTTTGCCACAGGCAGGGCAGTCCTGCAGTGGCGCATCACTGATTTTTTGCAGCGCCTCGTGGGGTTTGCCACAGGCTTGGCACTGGTATTCGTAAATAGGCATGTGGTTTGCTCGCCGCTGGAACGATGACAACAGAGAAAAATCGAGGCGCGGATTTTACCCCATGGAGGGAAACAGGCCAAGAAGTGTGCAGAAAGGGAATTTCAGGGGGGAGTCAGCCCGCCGCGCTGCCAGAGACCTGCGCGGGGCCGGAGTTCGCTCCCCCGCGGGCAAGGGCCGCGGGGAAACGGGGGGGGGAACGCGCCTCAGGAGGCGGCGAATTCCTTCATTTTCTTCAGCGGACGCACTTTAACCGCGACGCTGGCCGGCTTGGCCTTGAAGGTGGTTTCTTCACCAGTGAAGGGGTTGATGCCCTTGCGCGCTTTGCGAGCGGGCTTCTTCACAGTGGTGATTTTCATCAGGCCAGGCAGAGTGAACTCACCCACGGAACGCTTCTTGATGCTGCGCTCGATCAGCAATTCCAGTTCACCAAACACATCGCCCACCTGCTTCTTGGACAGCCCGGTGGTTTCGGCAATATTGGCAACGATCTGGCTCTTGGTCATTTTGTCCTTGAGCGCAGTAGCGGCCTTTTTAGCCGGCGCGGCTTTCTTGGCTACGGCTTTTTTAGCCGGAGCTTTTTTCACTGCTGCCTTCTTGGCCGGAGCTTTTTTGGCCGCTGCTTTTTTGGCCGGAGCCTTTTTCTTAGCTGCTGCTTTCTTGGTAGCCATGTTGTATGCAACCTTCCTTCGTTAAGAGTGAGTGTTATGCCTGCCCCGCCCCCCGTACTGCGGAAACAGCGCCAACGCCAGGCACGCACAAATGTATAAAACATGAAAAGCTGCAATACAAGCGTTTTAGAAGCAATCTGCGTAAATAAACCCTATTTTTTCAGGTGTGAGAGCCGTTTCACCTTCTCAATTGCTCACCACTCCTCTGCAGCGGCAGACTCCAACCTGGCCGCGCTGTACCGAAATCGCGTTCAGACGTAGAATACACGCCCCTTTTTTTACTTCTCACTGGACCCACCATGCGCACCTCCGAGTACCTGATTACCACTCTCAAGGAGACCCCCGCGGACGCCGAAGTCATCAGCCACCAACTCATGTTGCGGGCCGGCCTGATTCGCAAACTCGCCTCCGGACTCTACACCTGGCTGCCACTTGGCCTGAAGGTATTGCGCAAGGTCGAAAATGTAGTGCGCGAGGAAATGGAAGCGGCTGGCGCACTGGAAGTGAGCATGCCGGTAGTGCAGCCGGCAGAGCTATGGCAGGAATCCGGCCGCTGGGAACAGTACGGCCCGGAGCTGCTGCGCATCCAGGACCGCCACAGTCGCGACTTCTGCCTGGGCCCTACCCATGAAGAAGTCATCACCGATATCGTGCGCAACGAGATAAAAAGCTACAAGCAACTACCGCTGAACCTGTTCCAGATCCAGACCAAGGTGCGAGACGAAATCCGCCCGCGCTTTGGCATCATGCGCTCGCGCGAATTCCTGATGAAGGACGCCTACTCTTTCCACGCCGACCACGCCTCGCTGGAACAGACTTACCAGGTCATGCACCGCAGCTACAGCAATGTGTTTACCCGTCTCGGCCTGGAATTCCGCCCGGTCATTGCCGATACCGGCAGCATCGGCGGTAGCGCCTCCCACGAATTCCACGTACTGGCCAATTCCGGCGAAGACGATATCGCCTTCAGCAACCAGAGCGATTACGCCGCCAACGTGGAAATGGCCGAGGCCGTCGCCCCGGCGGGCGAGCGCCCTGCCCCGTCTGCCGACATGGCCGAGGTGGCGACTCCCGGCGTCAAAACCATCGAAGACCTGGCTGTGTTCCTCGATGTCGATGCCGCCACCACGGTGAAGACCCTGGTGGTAGCCGGTGAAGAGGAAGGCGAACTGGTGGCCCTGGTACTGCGCGGCGATCACAGCCTGAACGAAATCAAGGCCGAGAAACTGGCGGGCATCGCCAATCCCCTGCAAATGGCGGAGGAAGCCGATGTGCGCAAGGCGCTGGGCGCCGGGTTCGGCTCCCTGGGCCCAGTGGGACTGTCCATTCCCGTTATCGTCGATCGCAGTGCGGCCCACCTCGCGGACTTTGTCTGCGGCGCCAACCGCGACGAAGTTCACCTGAGCGGCGTGAACTGGGAGAGGGACTGCCCCCTGGCGCGGGTGGAGGACCTGCGCGAAGTGGTCGAGGGCGACCCCAGCCCGGACGGCCAGGGTCAGTTGCAGATCAAGCGCGGCATCGAGGTCGGCCACATTTTCCAGCTGGGCACCAAATACAGCGAAGCCATGAATGCCAGTGTGCTGGACGAAAATGGCAAGAGCGTCACCATGAGCATGGGTTGCTACGGCATTGGCGTCAGCCGCATCGTGGCCTCGGCCATCGAGCAGAATCACGACGACAAGGGCATCATCTGGCCGGCGGCAATGGCCCCCTTCGAGCTGGTCATCGTGCCGCTGAACATGCAGAAATCCGAAGCTGTCGCCGAGTGCGCGCAGTCCCTCTACCAGCAGTTCCGGAAAGCCGGCGTCGACGTGTTGCTGGACGATCGCAACGAGCGCCCGGGCGTGAAGTTCGCTGACATGGAGCTGATCGGCATACCCCACCGCATCGTAGTGGGCGATCGCGCCCTGGCGGAGGGCCAGCTGGAATACAAGGGGCGCCGCGACGAGGAGCCGGCATTGCTGGCACGCGACGATACCTTCGATACGGTAATGGCGAAGCTGGGACGCTGAGCGTGCTGCGGCGCCAGCTTCGCCGCAGCGGCCTCGCCCTGTTGCTGGGCGGGCTTTGGCTCCCCTTCGTCGTCGCCCAGCCGAGTGACCCCCAGGAGCGTGCCGAGTTGCGGCAGTTCCTGGAAAGCACCATCAGCAGCAGTGACAGTTTCGACGATCGTTACGACGCCGAGGTCTGGCTGGTGGATATGTCCGCACGCCTGACCCGCTTCGTCGATGACCCGGCACAGCGGCTTGAATTGCTGCGCCAGGTACACGCCGCGGCCTCCCGGGCCGAACTGCCACCCGAACTGGTCCTGGCCGTCATTGAAGTGGAGAGCCACTTCGACCGCTTTGCCGTGTCTCGGGTGGGCGCCCAGGGCATGATGCAGGTCATGCCCTTCTGGAAAAACGAGATCGGGCGCCCGGGCGACAACCTCACCGACAACCTCACCAACCTGGAATACGGCTGCCGCATCCTGCAGTTCTACCTGCAGCGGGAAGACGGCCACCTGCACCGGGCCCTGGCGGCCTACAACGGCAGCAGTGGCAGTAAACGCTACAGCAACAAGGTGAGAAGCGCCTGGAAGACCCGCTGGCGCACTGAGCCACTCTACTGGGCTCCCTGAGCCGACGCCCGAATTGGGCGCTACAAGTCCTGGAGGCGGAATGCCCCCGGGGATTCACCCGTCCATTTCTTGAACGAGCGGTGAAACGCGCTGGGATCGGAGAAACCGACCCGTTCCGCCACTTCACTCACCGTCACCCCCTCCTGCTGTAACAGGGCGATGGCCTGGTCCCGGCGGGCGTTGTCCTTGATCCGTTGATAGGAGGTCCCCTCCCGCTCCAGGCGCCGCCGAAGGGTTCGGGCAGACATATTGAGCAGGCCGGTCAATTCCTCGAAGCTCGGCATTTCACAGCGGAAGTCCTCGCCCAACAGTTCGCGGATGCGGTGGGTAATGCTCAGGGCACTGGGTTTGGGCGCCACCACCAGATAGTAGGGTGCTTCACGCAGGTAACGGCACAGGTCCGCCTCGGTGCGCACCAGCTCCGCCTCCAGATGGCGCACGGAAAACACCACGGCGTTGTCCTTTGCCCCGAAGGTGACCGGGCAGGGAAAGAAGTGCCGCAACTCCCGCGACTCCGCCGGCGCAGAGGCAGCACAGCGGGCACTGACAATGTCGATGTGCTGGCCAATCAGCCAGCCGCAGAAACGCAGCCACACCGCCAGACCACAGAGCAGTCGCTGCTGGGCCCGGTCCGACCCGGCCATCCAGTAGCGCAGGGTCGCCTCGCGGAGTTCTTCGTCGACCTCGAGTGAGTTGACCACCTCCCGGTCCCGGGGCAGGCGGCAGCAGCGATTGAATTCCATTGCCCGATGCAGGGCCGAACCCAGGCTGGGGCTGCCCAGCACGCTGTAGGCCAGCAGGCGGGCGGTACCCGCCGGGGTCGGGCCGTCGGGCATGCTGCCCCCGGCCTCGTCATCGAGCAACCTGAACAGGGCACTGGCAAGGCGTGAATAGCTCTGGGCCGAGTTGGGGCGGGTGGCACTGCAGCCGCGGAGCGGGTCAAAGGGAAAGGCGGCCGCACGCAGCAGTGACTCGCGCTCGCAACCAGCGGCTTCGCCCTGGGCCAGCAGCGCTTCTATGAAGCCGGCAGGCACCGTGTCCCGCACGGGGATATCACCGAATCTCATGAGAGACCATCCATTTCCAACAGTAGGGGCAGTGTATAGCCCCTTCAGTCGGGCCCGAAAGCCCCGTTTTACAAGCAGTTGAACCGGCCGCGCGTTTCGCGGAATGCCCCCGGGAATTGACATCGACATACCGGCTCCCCACACTGGGCCCTCGGGGGCGCGACTTCATAACAGCAAGATGACAACGATAAGCCAGCTGAGCAAATGGAATCGGGACATTTCACTCGCCATCAGTGCGCTGGGCACTGACCGCTTCTTCCCCGCCCTGGTGGACGCGGTGCGGGGACAGGTCCACATCGATTATCCGCAGATCTGGCTCTACCACCGGGACCTTCCCCCCCGGGTGCTTTATCACGAGATCCCCCCCAGGGCAGTCGCCTCCCAGATCGACCAGTACCTCGAGGGCCCCTACCGGGAAGATCCGTTCTACCAGGCATCGATGAACCAGCCCCGGGCCAAGATCTACCGTCTCTCGCGCATCACCCACAACAAGCTCAGGGAATCGCCCTACTACCAGGACTACTACGCCGACACCGGCACCGTCGACGAGGCGGTCTACCTGGCGCGCCTGCACGCGGGGAACGTGATTAACCTCAGCATGATGCGGCTGCCCCAGAACGGCGAATTCAGCGACGACGAGTACGAAAACCTCTACCTGCTGGCGGAGCCGGTCTCGGAACTGCTCAAGCGGCACTCCGAGCACCACGATTTCGCGGTGACCAACCTGATACAGCCGGGCATCAACCACCAGATTGACCTGGCGTTCCGCACCTTCGGCGCCTCACTCTTGTCGCCACGGGAAAAAGCCGTGCTGGAGATGATGCTCAGGGGCTATGGCACCGACACCTCTGCCGAGAAACTGGAGATCGCGGTGGAAACCGTGCGCAGGCACCGCAAGAGCATCTACCGCAAACTCGACGTCAGCTCCCAGACGGACCTCTTTTCCCTGTTCATCAATGCCATGAGTTGCCTGGGTGAGGCCGCTGGCGACGACCCGCTCAGCGTTTACATGGCGCCGCGCTAGGGCTCACTCGAGGCAGGTGAACGGTCGCGGGTTGGGTGGCAAGCTGCCCAATCCGGGGTATTGAGCAATGCGGGAGCGACTGTAATAGTCATGACTACCCATCACGCTGGAGCCCCGATGTCCCTGGAAGCCGACTGGTTCTTGCGGGCCCATCCCGAAATCAACACGATCGAGGCTCTGCTCCCCGATCTCAACGGCGTCATGCGCGGAAAATGGGTACCACGACACAAACTCGGCAAAATTTTCGAAGGTGAGCTCAAGCTGCCCAAAACCGCCCTCAGCCTCGACATCTGGGGCAGGGACGTCGAGGAGCTGGTGTTTGCCTTTGGCGATGCCGATGGCATCTGCCGGCCGGTGGAAGGTTCCCTGCTGCCCACTCCCTGGGCCTCCGGCGGCAATCACGGGCAGATCATGCTCTCCATGTTCGAGGCCGACGGCACCCCCTACCTGGGCGACCCCCGCCATGTCCTGAAACAGGTGGTCTCACGCTTCCAGGAAGCGGGCTGGACACCAGTGGTGGCGGCGGAACTCGAATTCAGCCTGGTCAATATGACCGATGGGCAGGCCAGCCACAGCTGCCCTGCCCCCGCCGGCGGCCTCCCGGTGGGCGGCAACATGTACGGCCTGGACGTGCTCAACCAGCACCACGAAATGATGGAAGACCTGCGCCTGGCCTGTGAAATACAGGACCTGCCCTTCGACGGCGTGGTCAAGGAATCCGCGCCCTCCCAGTACGAAATCAATATGCAGCACGTGGACAACCCGGTGCTGGCGGCCAAGCAGATCATGATGATGAAGCGGCTGATCAAGGGCGTCGCCGCCAAGTACAACCTGGTGGCCAGCTTCATGGCCAAACCCTTCGAGGACGAGGCCGGCAACGGCATGCACGTGCACTGCAGCCTGCTGGACGAGAACGGCGTCAATGTCTTCGATGACGGCACCGAGCGCGGCACCGCCCTGCTCCACCACGCGATCGCCGGTTGCCTGCGCCACATGCCCGAATCGGTGGCGATCTTCGCGCCCAGCTACAACGCCTATCGCCGCTTCCAGCCCGGCTCCCACGCCCCCATCTACCCGACCTGGGGCTATGAAAACCGGACCGTAGCGGTTCGGGTGCCTGCGGGCAGCCACGCCTCCCGACGGCTGGAGCACCGGGTGGCCGGTGCCGACGCCAATCCCTACCTGCTGTTCGCCGTCATCCTGGGGGCCATGTTCGAGGGGATGGAGCAGAAAATCCCCGCGCCGAAGCCCACCAGCGGCGACGGCTACAGCGTACAGGGCGTACCGGCCCTGCCGGTGTACATGCACGACGCCCTGGAGCAGTTTCGCAACTCTGACTTCATTCGCGACGCCCTGGGCGGCGAACTGCAGCGCATTTTCAGTCTCACCAAGACCCAGGAAATAGAGGAGTTCCGGCGCCGGATCTCGCCGCTGGAATTACAGAGCTACCTGGAACGGCTGTAGCAGCGCCGCAACCGAACAACGGCGCCCGGCTCAGGGGTGCCCGGCTGAGGGGCGCCCGGCTCAGGAGTGCCCGGCCGAGGGGCGCCCGGCCGAGGGGTGCACGGTCCCGGGTGATGCCAGAGGCACGTAGTCTCGCTGCAACCGGTTGACCAGCGCGAAGGATGCACTGGTCCCCAGCAAGCCGAACACCGCCATCCCCAACGCCTCCCCCGCGAGCACACCCGGGGCGCCGTACCAGCGGGCACCGAAGTACACCGCGGGTACGATTCCCAGCAAGACCTTGCCGAAATTGAACGCCGTGGCCCAGTGGGGGTGATGCAGGTTGTTGAAGCTGGCATTGGCCACGAACAGGCTGCCATTGAAGAAGAAGGCCCACACCAGCATGTGGCAGTACAACAGGATCAATTCCGCCGCCGCGGGCTCGGCGGAGAAGGCCGAGACAATCAGTTCGCTGCCGGTCCACAGCAGGATCCAGACCAGCACCACATAACCGGCATTGAACAGCAGGGCGTTCACCAGGGTTTCGCGTACGCGGTCGTAAAGCCCCGCGCCAGCATTCTGGCCGATGATCGGCCCTACCGCCCCGGAGAGCGCAAACACCGCGGCAAAGGCCACCGGCGTGATGCGGCCGAGGATGGCAGCCCCGGCCACAGCGCCGTCACCGAACTGGGACATGGTGCGCAGGACGAAGCTGTTGCCAATCGGCGTGGCCAGGTTGGTGAGCACCGCGGGGCCGGCAATGGCCAGCAGCGGCCGGAGGTCGGCCCGAAATTCGGTGAGGGTGCTGGGCCGCGGCAGGTGGTGCACATGGACCAGCGCGCGCCAGGCCACCACCAGCACCGCCCAGCGACTGACAACAGAGGCCAGGGCAGCGCCCTCCAGCCCCCAACCAAAGCCAAAGATAAAGATCGGGTCCAGTGCGGCATTGACGGCAGAGCCAATCAGGGTCGCCCACATGGAGCGACGGGCATCGCCGATGGCGCGCACCCCGGCGGCGGCGCTCATGCCCAGCACCATCACCGGAATGTTCGGCAGCAGGATACCGCCGTAACTCACCGCATATTCGAGAGCGGGCCCGTGGGCACCCAGCAGGAGCAGCAACTCGCGCAGGTAGAACCAGGCCACCAGGCTGATGACCGTGGATACCGCCACGCTGAACCACAGGCCGTTACTGCAATAGCGGCCGGCAAGATCGCGCTGGTGGGCGCCCTCGGCACGCGCGACGAGTGCGCCCAGGGCGATCTGCAGGCCGATACTCACCGACACCAGGAAATAGATGAGGGTACCGGCGTAACCCACCGCCGCCACCAGGGAGTGGTCGTCCAGCAGGGTGAGGAAGTACATGTCCACCAGGTCGACGCCGAACATGGCGATCAGGCCGGTCGCAGCCGCAGCGGTCATGGCCAGTACGTGGCGCATGGTGGAGCCCCGGGTGAACTTCGCCTGGGTCATGTAGTTCCTCAGTGGTGGAGACGATGAACATAGCGGACGCCGGGGCCCGCAGCGAGGGTGCATGATACTGCAAAACGGCGGCCAACGCGGGCCGCGCTGCGTGGCGCCGAAAGTCATGGCTCTGGCGCGTTTGAGCTGCCACACTGGATGTTGACGCGGGAGACATTAGCCCGCCATTTGGTTACCATTTGCCCCCGAGATATAGCCGAGGTTTGCCTCCGCAATGAGCACCCCCAACACCAAACCGCCCCTTAACCGTGTCAATGTCGCCATTTTCGTGGGTCTGCCCCTGGCCGCCCTGATCCTGGTACCCCTGTGGGGCATCTACCACGGTTACGACAGCTTCCAGTGGCTGTGGGCGCTGGCCTTCCTGTACCTGAACGGCATGTCGATCACCGGCGGCTACCACCGCCTCTGGGCGCACAAGTCCTTCGACGCCCACCCGGCCCTGAAGTGGTTCTTCGCCCTCTGGGGTGCCGGCGCCCTGCAGAACAGCATCCTGATCTGGTCCTCAGATCACCGCCGACACCACCGCCACGTGGATGACGATCACCTGGACCCCTACTCCGCCAGCCGCGGCCTGTGGTTCAGCCACATGGGCTGGATGCTGCGCCAGTACAAAAACCACGAACCGGACTTCAGCAACGCCCGCGACCTGCAGCGTGACCCGATCGTGATGTTCCAGCATAACCACTACGTGGCCCTGACCGTGTTCATGAACGTGGGCCTGCCGCTGCTGCTGGGCATCTGGCACGGCGATGTGATCGGCACCGTACTGCTGGTGGGCCTGCTGCGCCTGATCGTCAATCACCATGTGACCTTCTTTATCAACTCGCTGGCGCACTACTGGGGCAGCCGCCCCTACACCGAGACCAACAGCGCCCGGGACAACGGCTTCCTGGCCTTCCTCACCTACGGCGAGGGTTACCACAACTATCACCACATCTTCCAGAAGGACTACCGCAACGGTATCCGCTGGTACCAGTGGGATCCCACCAAGTGGATGATCAACCTGTGCTCACGCCTCGGCCTGGCCAGCAACCTGAGCCGTGTACCGAACTTCAAGATCCAGCGCGCCATCCTCGACACCCAGTTCGAGCGCGCCCGCCGCAAACTGGCCCGGGCCGACAACAGTGAACCCCTGCTCGCCAGCCTGGAGCGCGAGTACCAGCTGTTCACCGAGTCGGTAAACCAGTGGAAGGCCCTGCAGGCGGAGCGCTATGAGCGCAAGGTCGCGGAACTGGAAGGCGCCATCGAGGAGCGCAAGGCCGCCCTGCTCAAGAAGTGGGAAACCGCTGCCCTGCGCACCAAGTTCAAGGAACTGGAGTACTCCCTGAAGATGCAGCGCAAGCGCGTCGCCATGCTGGTACAACAGGTACAGCTACAGGCTGCCTGACCACTCGTGCGGGGCGCTCTCCGGCGCCCCAGGCACCACCCTCCCCCGGCCATCACGGCCGACTGCTGCTGATCCAAAGTCCCGCTTTAGCCGTAACTGTGCCCAGTGCATAATGGCCGAAGGTCATAACAACTAAAGGGGAATATCATGAGCGACTCTGTCTACGGCTTCACCTGCGCCTCGCCCTCCGGCGAGCCAAAATCCCTGTCTGACTACGAGGGCAAGGTCCTGCTGGTGGTCAACACGGCCTCCAAGTGCGGCTTCACTCCCCAGTTCGAGGGTCTGGAAAAACTCTACCAGCAGTTCCGCGATCGCGGGCTGGAGATCCTCGGCTTCCCCTGCAATCAGTTCGGCAAGCAGGACCCGGGCAGTAACGACGAGATCATGGAGTTCTGCCAGCTCAATTACGGGGTCAGCTTTCCGATGTTCGGCAAGATCGAGGTCAACGGCGACGACGCGGACCCGCTGTTCAAGCACCTGAAGAAGGAAGCGCCGGGGATGTTGGGCTCCCAGGGCATCAAGTGGAATTTCACGAAGTTCCTGGTGGATACTTCGGGCAAGGTGATCAAGCGTTATGCGCCGAAGACCAAGCCGGAGGAAATTGCGCGGGATATTGAGGGGATGTTGGCGTAGTTTCGGGTTTGAGTATATTCCACGGCTATCCACCATCCTGAAATACTCGTGTGTCGCGGCCTCGGCTGGTCGGGGCACCCTCCCGGACACGCTGTGAATACATCCATGTACGCTTCTCTTCGACATCCATGTCTCAGAGAGTCCGTCCGGGTGCCCCGACCAACCGATACCGCTCGGCGAATTGGGAGCTTACCCCCGCGCGAAAGTAGCAAATCCCACCAACGAGTGCCGTGACCCGGACTCTCGTTTTACCGAAACTCGTGCTATCGCCCTGGCGGACATAGAATCTCGCGCCGGGACTGGCAGAGGGACAGAGGGCTGGAGGGGTGTCCGTACGGACCCTATGAGGCATGGATGCCGATTAGGAGCGTACATGGACGTACTTGCAGCGTGTCCGGGAGGACACCCCTCCAGTCCTCTGTCACGACACGCCCAAACCCTTCGCCCTTCCAGCTCTAATGCTCCCGCGTCGCCCTGAACTCGATATCCGGCCAACGCTCTTGCATCAGCGACAGGTTCACCCGCGTCGGCGCCAGGTAGGTCAGGTGACCGCCGCCGTCGATGGAGAGCTGGTCCGCGGCCTTCTTGCGGAACTCCTCCAGCTTGCGTGGATCGTCGCAGTGTACCCAGCGCGCCGTGTAGACACTGATGGGTTCGTAGATCGCTTCCACCTTGTACTCGTCCTTCAGGCGATAGGACACCACCTCGAACTGGAGCTGGCCCACCGCACCGACAATCAGGTCCGTTGAACTGATGGGGGCGAACACCTGGGTCGAGCCCTCCTCCGACAGCTGCTGCAAGCCCTTCTGCAGCTGCTTCGACTTCATTGGGTCCTTCAGGCGGATGCGCCGGAACAGTTCCGGGGCGAAGTGGGGAATACCGGTGAACTGCAGATCCTCACCCTCGGTGAACGTGTCACCAATCTGGATCGTGCCGTGATTGTGCAGGCCGATAATGTCGCCGGATACCGCGTTTTCCACCAGTACCCGTTCTCCGGCCTTGAAGGTCACCGCGTCGGCGATTTTCACATCCTTGCCGATCCGGGTATGGCGCATTTTCATGCCCTTGCTGTAGCGGCCGGAACACACGCGCATGAAGGCGATACGATCCCGGTGGCGGGGGTCCATATTGGCCTGGATCTTGAACACGAAGCCGCTGAACTTATCCTCGGTCGCAGCCACGTGGCGGCTGGTGGACTCGCGGTCCTGGGGCGGCGGGGCCCACTCGACGAAGTCGTCCAGCATCTCGCGCACGCCGAAATTGGACAGTGCAGTACCGAAAAACACGGGGCTCAGCTTGCCCGCCAGGAACAGTTCCAGGTCGAATTCGTGGCTGGCGCCGCGCACCAGCTCGATTTCCTCGACGAAATTGTCGTAGTCATCCCCCAGCAGCTCCCGGGCGGCGTCGGACTCGAGGCCCTCGATGCGCTTGTCATCGGGCAGCACGGCGCCCTGGCCCGGGGTGTAGATGTGGATGGTGTCGGTGTACAGGTTGTACACGCCCTTGAACAGGCTGCCCATGCCGATGGGCCAGTTGATCGGCGCGCCCTGGATGGCGAGTACTTCCTCGATCTCGTCCAGCAACTCGATGGGGTCGCGGATGTCGCGGTCCATCTTGTTGACGAAGCTGAAGATCGGGGTGTCACGCAGGCGGCAGACGTTCATCAGCTTGATGGTGCGGTCCTCCACACCCTTGGCGCCATCGATCACCATCAGCGCCGAATCCACGGCGGTGAGGGTGCGGTAGGTATCCTCGGAGAAATCCTCGTGCCCGGGGGTGTCCAGCAGGTTCACGGTGCGGTTGTGGTAGGGAAACTGCATGACCGAGGAGGTCACGGAAATGCCCCGCTCCTGCTCCATGCTCATCCAGTCGGAGGTGGCATGGGGGCCTTTCTTGCCCTTGACACTGCCCGCCACCTGGATGGCCTGGCCGAGCAGCAGGAGCTTCTCGGTAATGGTGGTCTTACCGGCGTCCGGGTGCGAAATAATCGCGAAGGTGCGGCGCGCGGCGATGTCTCTACGGAGTTCTGGCATGGGTCTGACCGGTTAAAAAACCCGCGGATTATACGCACTTTCCCGCCCGGGCGCAGGAACTCACCCGATTGTGGCTCGCAGCTGGAAACAAACCCGCTACAATTCCCGGGGGGATCAGGGGAGAGAACAGGATGTTGCAAAAGATCGTCACCGCCGGCCTGCTGGCGGCTGTCTGTTACTGGTACTGGAGCGGGCCCTACCAGGCGCGTGCCCATCCCAACTACCAGCAGAAGCTGGAGGCCAACGACGAGGCGATGAAGCTGTGCATTCGCACCGCTAACTACAAGTCCGGGGCTACAGGACAGGTCGGGGAAGACCCGGAAACGTCCTGCGCCGCTAAACACGGTGTCTACTTCGACGAGGGCCACTGGCACAGCTACGGCGACAGCCGGCCCGAATAGCCCTAAGCTACGGCGACAGCCGGCCCGAATAGCCCTAAGCTACGGCGACAGCCGGCCTGAATAGCCCTGAGCTACGGCGGCAGCCGGCGCAAATAGCTCAGCGGTAAAGCTGCGCCTCGTAGGCCCGGGCCACCTCGTCCCAGGGGAAGCGCACTGCCGCTGCCCGTTTGCACAGGGCGCGCCAGCTCCGCGGTTTGCGGTGCAGGGCCAGGGCTTCATCCAGGCACTGCAGCATGGCCTGTGACTGGGCCTGGGGGTCTTCGCCCGCAAAGCTGAAACCGGTCCTGCCATCCTCCACCGTGTCTGCCAGCCCGCCAACGGCGTGCACCAGGCAGGGCTGCCCGGCTCGCATGGCCAGCATCTGGCTGATGCCACAGGGCTCGAAACTGCTTGGCATCAGGAATAAATCGCCACTGGCGTAGAGCAGGTTCGACAGGGCCTCGGAATAACCACGCAAAAACAGCAGGCGCTCGCTAGTGGCCGCCTGCTGCGTAAACGCCTGCTCCAACGCCGGATCTCCGCTTCCCAGAACGACCAGCAGGCCATCATCCCCCAACCGGTCCAGCACATGGGCCAACGCCGTGCGGCCATCCTGCTGCGCCTGCAACAACAGGCTCACCTTCTGGGTCGTCAGGCGACCCACCGAGGTAGCCATCAATGCCGGTGGCGGTGGCGGAGCTGCCTCCCAGCCATCGAGGCGGTGCAGGGCCAGGAAATCGGCGGTACTCACTGTGGCTGAAGCACCCATCCAACGCAGTACTTCAGGGCGTATCCGCGCCGGCCAGTCGGCGAAGGGTACCGCTTCGCCACCCGCGTCCGGATAGGTGCAGCCGTTGATAATGCCCTCCAGGCGCCCCTCCTGCGCCGCGCGCTGCAGGTCCTGTTCCAGGCCTGCCCCGCCACTGTCTCCGGCGGCGGGCTGCTGGATTTCCCGGGCGTAGGTCGGGGAAACCGTGTGCACCTTGTGGCAGAGGTTGATCCCGGCACGCATGAGGTTCAGGCAGTCCGGGTAGCGCGGGTCACAGATCGCCTCCCGGTCTGGCGTCAGCCCCGGGAACCAGGCTTCGAGGGAGGAATCGTCACCGGCGAAGGGGCGTATCCCCTGCAGGGCCAAGTTGTGGATGGTGTACACCAGCCGGGTGCCGGCCAGCGCTTTGGCGGACGGCGCGCTGGCGATCAGCAGCCCGACCAGCGCCGTGTGCCAGTCGTGGAGGTGAACCACATCGGGCCGGGACAGGCGCTGACCGGCCAACACCTGCACCACTGCCGCGCAGAACAGGGCAAAGCGGGTAGCGTCGGTGGCAAAGGGGCGATCCGGCGGATCGTCACTGTAAATCCGGCCGGCTCCGGCAGCGGCAAACAGCGGATGCTCCAGTGCCCAATCGGCCACGCCCGGCGCGCCGGGGCGTTGCGGCAGCCGGAACAGCTCAACCTGTTCCAGGCGGTCACCAAAGGTGAGGTTGACCACCGCCCGTCGCTGGGCCCCCGGCAGACGGGAAAAAGACTGGTAGCCCGGGGTGAGCACCGAGACCTCGTGGCCGAGCTGCGCCAGTGCCTCCGGCACGTCGCGCAAGACGTCGCCCATGCCACCCACCTTACCGCCGGGCAGGGCACCGTTCTCCGCGGCCACCATCAGCACATGCATGCAGCAGATACCTGGTTCAGGTAATCACGTCAGGGGTCGAGCGCCCGGTGTGGCGGCTGATACCGGCCATTTCATCGGCAGCGGCAAACAGGCTCGCCAAAGTGCGCTGGGTATCCAGTTCCAGCCGAGCCGGATCGCGCTGGGGGCGGTCGTAGTAAACCCGCAGGGTGGCTCCGGCGGTACCGGTGCCAGAGAGTCGGAACACTATCCGGGCATCGTCCTCGAACAGCACGCGCAAGCCCTGCCCCTCACTGACGCTGCCATCGACGGGGTCGGTGTAACTGAAGTCGTCGGCGCTGGCTACCACGTGCTCACCAAAGCGCTGCCCGGGCAGCGAAGTGAGGCTGCCCCGGAGCTGGTCCATCAGCTGGTTGGCGGCAACGGCGTCGACCTCCTCGTAGTCGTGGCGGCTGAAATAGTCGCGCCCGAAACGCTGCCAGTGTGAACGGACAATGGCCCGGGCGGGCTGTTGCCGGGAAGCGATGATATTGAGCCAGCAAAGCACCGCCCACAGGCCGTCCTTCTCCCGCACATGGCTGGAGCCGGTACCAAAACTCTCCTCGCCACAAAGGGTGATACGGCCGTCATCCATCAGGTTACCGAAGAACTTCCAGCCGGTGGGGGTTTCGTAACAGGGAATGCCCTTGGCCTTCGCCACCCGATCCACTGCGCGACTGGTGGGCATGGAGCGAGCGACGCCGGCCACACCGTCGCGATAACCGGGCAACAGGTGGAGATTGGCGGTCAGCACTGCCAGGGAATCGCAGGGATTGATGTAAAAACCGGTGCCAAGCACCATGTTGCGGTCGCCGTCGCCATCGGAAGCGGCACCGAAAGCAAACGGTTCGTCGCCGTTCATGCGCGCCACCAGTTCCGCCGCGTGCACCAGGTTGGGGTCCGGGTGGCCACCGCCGAAATCAGGCAGGGGCTCGGCATTGATCACCGTGCCCTCGGGTGCTCCGAGACGCTCCTCGAGGATGGCCTTGGCGTAGGGGCCGGTGACCGCGTGCATGGCGTCGAAACAAATGCGGAACCGCTTGTGCTGTAGCAGTTGGGACAGGGCCGGAAAGTCGAACAGACTTTCCATCAGCTCGGCGTAGTCGGCCACGGGGTCGATCACGCTGACCACCATGTCCTCGACCATGGAGTCGCCCAGGCGATCCAGCGATACATCCTCGCTGTCGCAAGTGAGGTAGTGGTCCAGTTGCAGGCTCGCCTGATAGATGGCGGCAGTCACTGCCTCGGTGGCCGGACCACCGTTGGTACCGTTGAACTTGATGCCGAAATCACCCTCCGGGCCCCCGGGATTGTGGCTGGCCGAGAGCACGATCCCGCCCTCGGCACCAAACTTGCGAATAAGACAGGAGACGGCGGGCGTCGACAGCAGGCCGCCGCGACCAATCCACATGCGCTGACAGCCATTGGCCGCTGCCATACGGATAATGGTCTGGATCGCCTCGCGGTTGTAGTAGCGACCATCTCCCCCTACCACCAGGGCACGTCCGCCGCCGGGAGGCAGGGCGTTGAAGATCGCCTGGACGAAATTCTCCAGGTAGCCAGGCTGCTGAAACTCGCTGACTTTCTTGCGCAGCCCTGAAGTTCCGGGTTTCTGGCCCTCGAAGGGCCGGGTTGATACTCGATTGGTCGGCATGCTGCTCTTGCTTCTGGTTCTGTATGCTTGTTCAGGCCTGTGGTTCAGGCTGATCCTTCGGGCTGACCCAGCATTCCGCGTGTCACCAACACCAGTCCGCTGTCGGTCACCCGGAAGCCGTTGGCCCGGTCCTGTTCGGCATCATGCCCAATTACGGAGCCCTTGGGAATGACACAGGCCCGATCGATAATGGCGTTGCGGATGCGGCAATTCCGTCCGATCTCGGCCTCTGGCAGGATTACCGAGTGATCAATTTCACAATAGGAATTGATCCGTACGTTGGAGAACAGTACCGATTTGCTCACGTGACTGCCGGAGACAATACAGCCGCCGGACACCATCGAGTCCACCGCCATCCCCCGGCGGTCACTGCGGTCGAACACGAATTTCGCCGGCGGCAACTGCTCCTGGTAGGTCCACAGCGGCCAGTCCTTTTCGTAGAGGTTGAGACGCGGCGAGGTCTCGATCAACTCCATGTTTGCCTGCCAGAAGGAGTCCAGCGTTCCGACATCCCGCCAGTAAGCCATGCCCCCGGTCTCAATGTCGCGAAAGGGATAGGCGTGGACCTCGGCCCCCTCGATCAGGGACGGGATAATGTCATTGCCGAAGTCGTGGGAAGACTGGATATCCTCTGCGTCCTCTATCAGGCGCTCGAACAGGAAATCGGTATTGAAGATGTAGTTGCCCATGGAGGCCAGGGTCAGGCCGGGCTTGCCCGGGATCTCAGCCGGCTCGGCGGGTTTCTCCTGGAACGCCAGCACCCGGTTGTTTTCATCCACCTGCAGTACGCCGAACGCGTTGGCCGCCTCCTCAACCGGTACCTCGAGGCAGCATACGGTCAGATCGGCGCCCGATTCCACGTGATCCACCAGCATCGGGCCGTAATCCATCTTGTAGACGTGATCGCCAGAGAGGATCAACACGTAATCGGGGCTTTCAGCGCGAATGATGTCGAGATTCTGGTAAATGGAATCCGCAGTGCCCTGATACCAGTCCTCCGAGTAGCGCTGTGAGGCGGGCAGGACTTCCACGAACTCGCCGAGCTCCTTGCGGAAATGACTCCAGCCCCGCATCAGGTGACGCACCAGCGAGTGGGCCTTGTACTGGGTGAGGACACCGATTCTTCGAATGCCGGAATTGACACAGTTGGACAGGGGAAAATCAATGATCCGGTATTTACCGCCGAAATAGAGCGCCGGTTTGGCTCGCCAGCCGGTCAGCTCGTACAGTCGCGAGCCGCGTCCCCCGGCCAATACCAGGGCCACGGTGTTCTTGGTCAGCCGGCTTACATAACGCGGGTTCTGATCTTCCATAGGAGGGGTTCCCCTTATACTGCTACCTCAGTGATCCGGGCGATGTCACACGCCCCGGGTGTGCCAGATGTCATCGCGATATTGCGCAATCGTGCGGTCGCTCGAGAAGCGGCCACTGTATGCGGTGTTCAGTATACTCATGCGTCCCCAGCAGGCACTGTCGGCGAAACTGGCATCGGCCTGGCGCTGCGCCTCGATATAGCTGCGGAAGTCTGCCGCCGTCATCCACGGGTCGGTAGGGCTGCGAATGGCCTGGCAGATCGGCTCGAAGATACCACCCTCCAGTAGATTGAAATGGCCGCTATCCAGAAGCTGCATCACGCGTGACAACGCCTCGTCCTGTTCAATGATAGCTGCTGGCGCATAGTTCTGCCGTGTCACATCGACCTCGCTGGCGGTGAGGCCAAACAGGAAGAAGTTGTCTTCACCCACCGCGTCGCGGATTTCGATATTGGCACCGTCCAGGGTGCCGATGGTGACAGCCCCATTCATCATGAACTTCATGTTGCCGGTACCGGAGGCCTCCTTGCCGGCCGTGGATATCTGTTCCGACAGGTCGGTGCCCGGGCAGATCACCTCCATGACCGAGACCCGATAGTCCGGAATGAAGGCCACCCGCAACCAGTCTCGCAGCCGCGGGTCGCGATTGACCACGGTGGCGACGTTGTTGATCAGCTTGATGATGCGCTTGGCCATCGCGTACCCCGGCGCCGCCTTGCCGCCGATCAGCACACAGCGCGGATGCAGGCCGACGGTGTCGCCGCGCAGTACCCGGTCGTACAGGTGAATGACGTGCATCACGTTGAGGAGCTGGCGCTTGTACTCGTGGATGCGCTTGACCTGTACATCAAACATCATGTCGAGGCCGAACTCGATACCGCACTCCCGCTGCACCAGCTCCACCAGGTCACGCTTGTTGGCGCGTTTGACCTCGGCGAACTTTTCAGTAAAAGCCACATCGGTGGCCAGCGGCGCCAGTTTTTCCAACTGGTTCAGATCGCGAATCCAGTCGCTGCCGATGCTCTCGTCGAGCAGTGCCTGCAACCTCGGGTTACAGTGTGCCAGCCAGCGCCTGGGGGTTACGCCGTTGGTCTTGTTGTTGAACTTGGCCGGCGTGAGTTCGTGAAAGTCGCGGAACAGGCCCTGTTTGAGCAACTCCGTGTGCAGGGCGGCCACCCCGTTGACGGAATGGCTGCCAACAATACCCAGGTAGGCCATGCGCACCGCCGGCTCCCCGCCCTCCTGGATAATCGACATGCGGCGCTGGCGCTCGCAGTCACCAGGCCAGCAATCGGCAACCTCGGCCAGGAAGCGCGCATTGATCTCGTAGATGATCTCCAGCAGGCGCGGCAACAGTTCACCGAACAGCCGCACCGACCACACTTCCAGCGCCTCCGGCAGCAGGGTGTGGTTGGTATAGGCCATGGTCCGCGTAGTGATATCCCAGGCCTCGTCCCAACCCATGCCGTGTTCGTCGAGCAGCAGACGCATCAGTTCCGGCACCGCCACGGTGGGGTGGGTATCGTTGAGCTGGAAGCCGTTGAGCTCGGCAAAGCGGGAGAAGTCATCGCCGTACTTCGACTGCCAGCGTTCCAGCACGTCCTGCAGGCTGGCCGAGGCCAGGAAGTACTGCTGACGCAGGCGCAGCTCCTTGCCCTGCTCCGAGGCGTCGTTGGGATAGAGCACCATGGTGATTTTTTCCGCCTCGTTCTTGGCGGCAACAGCGTCGGTGTAGTCACCGGCGTTGAATTCTTCCAGGTCAAACTCATCGGTCGCCGCTGCACTCCACAGGCGCAGGGTATTCACCGTGCCGTTACGGTAGCCGGGAATCGGCAGGTCGTAGGGAACCGCCAGCACCTCATGGGTATCGCACCACCGCACACGCTGGGCACCGGTGCTGTCGTTATAGAACTCGGTGCGCCCCCCAAAGCGGATAATGCGGGTGTTTTCCGGACACTCGAATTCCCAGGGATTGCCGTGGCGCAACCAGCGATCAGGACTCTCCACCTGGTAACCATTCTCGATACGCTGGTGGAACATGCCATATTCGTAGCGGAGACCGTAACCCACCACCGGCAACGACATGCTGGCACAGCTGTCGAGGAAACAGGCGGCCAGGCGGCCGAGCCCCCCGTTGCCGAGGCCGGCGTCCAGTTCTTCCTGCTCCACCGCCTCGAGTTCACAGGCCCACTCGTAGAGGGTCGACCTGGCCGCCGACTCCAGGTCCAGGTTGAGCAGGGCGTTGTTCAGGCTGCGCCCCATCAGGAACTCCAGCGACAGGTAGTTGATGCACTTCACATCTTCTCCCGCGTAGCGCTCACGGGTGGCGCGCCACTGGGCCACCAGGCGGTCGCGCACCGTCAGGACCAAGGCCTGATAGAGATAGAAGTGGGCGCAGCCGGGGTCGTCCCGCCCCAGCGTCAGGGAATAGTGGCGCTGCAGGTCTTCGCTCATACCGGATTGAGGGTGGTGCGCCAGGAAATCTGCGTTCATAGGGGGATTACTCGCTCGTCGTTACCGCTAACCAGTGTCGGCACCGCGCCGGCGGTCAGGATCTGGATGGAGGAAGCCGCCAGTTGCAGGGTGTCGCCGCCGCTGGAGGGGTGGTCAGGCGCCGGGGTCGCAGCCTCGGCGGTGTCGATGAACAGCCACCAGGGGCCCTCCGGCTCGGCCGGCAGGGAGAACTGGCAGCCGGTATCGCCGGCGTTGAACAGCACCAGCAGGTAACGCGGCCCCGGGAGGTCGTCGTCGGCGTATTCGGTCAGCAGATAGCCCAGTACCCGGTTGTTGGTTTCGTGCCAATGTTCTTCGCGCATCAGTTGGCCGTCGCTGTTGAGCCACTGGATGCTGTCGTCGAGAGGATCGTTGGGCAAATGCCGATAGGCACTGGCCTGCAGCACCGGAAACTGGTGACGCAGGGCCAGCAGCCGTCGGGTAAAGGCAATCAGCGCGCGGCCATGGCCATCCAGCGCCGGCCAGTCGAGCCAGTTGATGGCATTGTCCTGGCAGTAGGCATTGTTATTGCCGCCCTGGCTGCGCCCCAGTTCGTCTCCGGCCAGCAGCATCGGCACGCCCTGGGACACCGCAAGGGTAGCGAGGAAGTTGCGCTGCATGCGCCAGCGCCGGTTATCAATTTCCGGGTCCTCGGTGGGACCTTCCACCCCCTGGTTTGCACTCAGGTTCTCCCGGTGTCCGTCCTGGTTGTCCTCACCGTTGGCCTCGTTATGACGCTGGCTGTAGCTCACCAGGTCGCGCAGGGTAAAACCGTCGTGACTGGTGATGAAGTTGATACTGGAATAGGGCCGGCGGCCGGCGTGCTCGAAGATGTCCCCGGAACCGTGCAGGCGTCGCGCCAGTTCCGGCAGCTGACCGGAGTCCCCCCGCCAGAAACGTCGTACCGTGTCCCGGTAGCGGTCATTCCACTCGCTCCAGCCCGGCGGGAAGCGCCCCAGCTGGTAACCCCCGGGGCCTACATCCCAGGGTTCGGCAATCAGTTTGCGCGAGGACAACAACGGGTCCTGCGACACCACCTGGAAAAACGCTGCGCGATGATCGAAACCCCGCTCGCCGCGACCGAGTACCGTCGCCAGGTCAAACCGGAAACCATCGACTTCCATTGCCCCGGCCCAATACCGCAGGCTGTCGGTCACCAGTTGCATCACCCGTGGGTGGCCGATATTCAGGGTATTGCCGCACCCGGTGTCGTTGACGTAGAAGCGCTGGTCGGAGGGCAGTAGCTGGTAGTAGGACAGGTTGTCGATGCCGCGCAGGCTCAGGGTCGGCCCGAGGTGGCCGCCCTCGCAGGTGTGGTTGTAGACCACATCGAGAATGACCTCGAGGCCGGCGTCGTGGAAGCGCGCCACCATCTCGCGGAAGGCCTCGGGACCCCGCCCACCCAGATAACCGGGGTGAGGAGCAAAGAAGGAAAACGTATTGTAGCCCCAATAGTTGCGCAGGCCGCGCAGGTGCAGTGGATGCTCGTCGATAAAAGCGTGTACCGGCAGCAGCTCCACGCTGGTCACCCCGAGAGCCTTCAGGTAATCGATCACAGCCGGCTGGGACATGCCGGTAAAAGTACCCTGCTGGGCAGCGGGTACGTCCGGGTGACAGCGGGTGTAGCCCTTCACGTGGGCCTCATACAACACCGTCTTGTGCCAGGGCGTCAGCGGCCGCACGGCATTGTTGCACCAGGCCAGTGGCTCTGCGATCACCCCCTTGGGCATGTACGCCGCGTTGTCCCGGCGGTCGAAGGACAGGTCCTGTTCGACGTGGTCGGTCTGGTAGGCAAAGTGGGTATCGTGCCAGCGGAACCCACCCTGCAGGGCAGTGGCGTAAGGGTCCAGCAGGAGTTTGTTGGGGTTGAAGCGATGGCCGCTGCGCGGGTCGTAGGGGCCGTAAACCCGGTAGCCATAACAGTGGCCCGGCTTCAGTTTTGGCACATAGCCGTGCCAGATATCGTGGGTGCGCTCCGGGAGCGGCAGGCGGGCCAGCTCCTCGCGACCGTCAGGATCGTAAACGCACAGCTCGACCGCCTCGGCATGCGCGGAAAAAAGCGCGAAATTGGTGCCCGCACCATCAGCGGTTGCACCCAAAGGGCGCGGATCACCAGCGGTCGCTTTCATGGCACTCCGGATTCCTCACTGGATTGTTACCTGTCCGGGCGATGCACCAGGATCAGGGTGGCCAGGGGGGGCACTGTAAGCTGCAGGGAACAGGGCTGACCGTCCGCCGGCTGCGGCAGGGTTTGGGCCCCGCCGAGATTGCCCTGGCCACTGCCACCATAGGCACTGGCGTCGGAATTGATGCACTCTTCGTACCAACCGGACAGCGGGGCCCCCACACAGTAGCCGTGGTGCACCCGCGGCGTGAAATTGGCGATCACCAGTACCGGCGGCTGCCCCTCGCCCCCCCAGCGCAACCAGGCGAATACCGACAGGTCGCGCTGGTTGGCCTGCAGCCAGTTGAAGCCGCCATCCTCGCAGTCGTGGCGATGCAGTGCCGCCAGGCTCCGGTACACCGCGTTCAGATCGCGCACCAGCTGCTGGACCCCGCGGTGCGCAGGCTCTTCCAGCAAGTGCCAATCGAGGCCGCGGTCGTGGTTCCACTCCCGGCGCTGGGCGAACTCCCCGCCCATGAACAACAGTTTCTTGCCGGGGTAGCCCCACATGAACGCCAGGAAGGCACGCAGGTTGGCAAACTGCTGCCAGTCATCTCCCGGCATCTTGAACAGCAGCGAGCGCTTGCCGTGAACTACCTCATCGTGACTCAGGGGCAGGACAAAATTCTCGTCCCAGGCGTAGACAATGCCAAAGGTCATCTCGTCGTGGTGGAAGCGCCGGTGTACCGGGTCACGCTCCATGTAACGCAGGGAGTCGTTCATCCAGCCCATATTCCACTTGAACCCGAAACCCAGCCCCCCGCTGTCCACCGGTTGCGACACCCCCGGCCAGGCGGTGGATTCTTCCGCCACCATCAGGACACCCGGATGCCGCGCGTAGATGCGCCGGTTAACTTCCTTCAGCAGAGTGATTGCCTCGAGGTTTTCGCGACCGCCGTGGAGGTTGGCGATCCATTCGCCCTCGCGGCGGCTGTAGTCGAGGTACAGCATGGAGGCCACCGCATCCACCCGCAGCCCATCCAGGTGAAACTCTTCCAGCCAGTAGTTGGCATTGCTGATCAGGTAGCTCACTACCTCGCCGCGACCATAGTTGTAGATCAGGGTATTCCAGTCCGGGTGAAATCCCTGGCGACGGTCCGCATGTTCGTACAGGGCAGTACCGTCAAAACGGCCGAGACCGTGAGGATCAGTGGGAAAATGCCCTGGCACCCAATCCAGCAACACACCGATCCCCTCGGCGTGGCAGGTGTCGACGAAACGGCGGAATTCATCCGGCGTGCCAAAGCGAATTGACGGCGCGTAGAGGCCCAGGGGCTGGTAGCCCCATGAGCCGTCGAAGGGGTATTCGCTGACCGGCATCAACTGGATATGGGTGAAGCCCTGTTCGCGCACGTAGGGCAGCAGCTCTTCGGCCATCTCCAGATAGCTCAGGTAGCGGTTGCCCTCCGCCTCCCGCCGCCGCCAGGAACCGGCGTGCACTTCGTAAATACTGATCGGCTGCGCCACGGCGTGGTTTGCTGCCCGGCGCTCCAGCCAGGCACCGTCGCCCCACTGAAAAGCCCCCTCCGCCACGACACGGGACGCGGTCTGCGGGGGATGCTGCATTCCGCGCGCGTAAGGATCGGCCTTGAGCGGCAGCAGCACCCCCCTTGGACCGAGAATTTCGTACTTGTACAGGGTTCCGTCCGGCAGCTCGGGGATAAACAGCTCCCATACTCCGCTGCTCGGGTGGAGGCGCATCGGGTGACGGCAACCGTTCCAGTCGTTGAAGTCACCCACCACCGATACCCGGCGGGCATTGGGTGCCCACACCGCGAACAGGACGCCCGCCACACCGTCGACCACCCGGGTATTGGCCCCCAGCAGCCGCCAGGCAAACTCCTCTGTGCCCTCTGCCAGGTAGTAGAGCTGCTCTGGCGCGAGACAGGCGGGGAAACGGTAAGGGTCGTGCAACACCGCCTGGGCGGGACCCCAGCTGGCGCGCAGTCGATAGGCAAAGGGCTGCTGCCGACCCTCGAGGTACCCTTCAAACAGGCCCGCGGGGTGAACCGGCTGCAGGCTCAGCAGGCAGTCTGAGGTCTCGGAATGCAGGAGATCCACCGCGGTCGCGCCGGGCAGTAACACCCTGACCTGGAGGCCATCGCCATCGGGGTCTGAGTGTGGCCCGAGGACGGCAAAGGGGTCGTTGTGATCGCCGTTGATCAGGCGCTCGACCTCGGCCGCAGAGAGCGAAGCGGATTGCCCCTCAGTCACGCCTTGCGCTCCCGGTCCACATCCGCCAGCAGTGCCAGCACCGCCGGATCGGCGAGCAATCGAGCGGTATCCACGCCCTGTTTGCGACGCCAGTTGGGATATTCCAGGTAGGTGCCCGGTATGTTGACTGGCTCGCGCATCAGTTGCAGGTCCTCGAGCTGAAGTAACAGCAGGCGCGACCGACCGCGGGCACAGGTGGTGTGAATCAGGCGGCATAGCGCCAGGTCGAAGGGTTGGTCGGGATCCTGCCCCGGCGGCAGACTGCCGCTCTGGACCAGCCAGTCCAGCAGCCGCTGCTTCTGGCCCCGCCGCTCATCCAGTTGCTGCGCCAGTTCGCCGGGATGATGGTAGAGCCCGAGTACCTCCCGGCGCTCGAGGTCACTACCCGCCCACCAGTCGGCGAGGGTTGGCACGTCGTGGTTGGTGATCATGGTCAGGGTGTCCGGGGCCTGCTCGTCAGGCAGGCGATGGCGGCCGTCCAGGTGGGTGTCGAAGTACAGCAACCGGTTGCCGTAGATATGGCCCCTGTGCATTTCGGCGCGGAAATCATCGGGCACGACCCCGAGGTCCTCCCCCACCACCAGGCAGCGATGACGCCAGCTCTCCAGGCGCAGCAGCGCCATCAGCTCATCTCGCGGATAGTACACGTACAGGCCCGAACGCGGCCCATCATCGCTCTCCGGCAGGCACCACCACAGCCGCATCAGCGCCATGGCGTGATCGATGCGCAGGGCGCCGGCACCATCCATATTGCGCCTCAACAGCTCGATAAAGTGGGCGAATTGCTGCTGCCTCAGCTGCAGTGGGTTGATCACCGGCAGGCCCCAGTCCTGCCCCAGCGGACCGAGAGGGTCCGGCGGTGCACCCACCGTGGCCTCCGGCAGGAACAGGCCGCGGGTCTGGCGAACTTCGCTGCCGCGGGACACAGCTCCCACCGCCAGGTCGCGCATCAGGCCGACGCGCATACCCGCTGCCTCAGCAGCCTGCTGGCACTGGGCCAGCTGTGCCAGCGCCTGCCACTGCAGATACTGGAAGAAACGCGGGTCGTTGCCAAAGCGCCGCGGGAAGGGGTTGTGGGCCATCTCATAGCGGGAAAAATGCTGCAGGCCCTCCCCCTCTTCGGCGACGAAGTCGGCAAACTGCCGGGCCCGCAGTGAGTCGGACCCCAGATGGCGCTGGCGGAAATTGGCGTAAAGCACCTCGAACAATTCGTACTTGAGCGCGTTGACCCGGTCATAATCCACCAGCGCAGCGTCGTGCAGGCGGTTGCGGCGGGCCATGCGAGTGCCATCCAGCAGGACGGTTCCAGCCTGCTCACACTCCTGCCAGTCGGCGATCTGTTCGGGGTCCAGGTAGACGGGGTTGAGGAAGCGGCGATCGGAAGGGCTGTAAGGGCTGGCGGCGTCGGGACTGTCGCTGCAGGGCGCGTGCAGCGGGTTGAGCCCAACCAGGTCGGCCCCCAACTCGGCCAGCCGCTGCACCAGCTGGCGCAGGTCGGTGAAGTCCCCCACCCCCCAGTTGCGCTCCGAGCGCAGGGTGTACAACTGGCAACTCACCCCCCAGAAGCGCTCCTCGCCATCGATTTCATGGGCTCGCGCGGGACAGGCGAATAGCGCGCTGGTGTGCTGCGTCTCGCCGCTATCGAGTACCAGCCGGTGGTAACCCGGCGGCACGTCCCCCAGTTCCAGCTGATGTCCGGTATAGCGCAGGCCGTCGAGGAAATACTCTCCCGCCGCCGACAGATCCGCCGCCCGACAGCTGCCCTGGCGGACGCTGCCGTCCTCCAGTTCCAGACGCCAGGCCAGCGGCTGTTGCAGGTTGTCCGGGTGACTGTGCAGGATGACGGTCGCGGCGTCCGCCGACAGGATGTACCAGGGGCGCAACGGCAACCGCCAGGGGTCGGCATCCAGCGCATTGACCGCCGCACTGACCGCGGCGGTATCCTCCGTGTTCACGCCCATCGCCCGCAGTGCGCGCAGGCGATCCTCATGGCTGATTTCCCGGCGCACGCCGTGGTAGTCCAGGTAATCAGCCGAGACGCCAGCGAGGTAGAGCAATTTGCCGAGATCATCCATTGCTTGAAAGTGTAGCCCCAACCGGGCGCAAGGCTGTACGCTTTTTATGCAGGACGGGATAAATCCTGCCCGCGCTTCCGGTGCGGCAGTGTGTCGCAGGCCAGCAGACACAAAGCAGGGGTATACTCTGGCCGGTGAATCCGATCGCTGAACCCCACTCCCCGGCCTTTGCCCCCTCCCTCGCCAACCTGCGCAGCCTGCTGGCGATCCGCGCGATTGCCCTGCTGGGCCAGGCGGGGGTCCTGGCCTGGGTACTGTACACCGACCGCGCTACCCAGAGTGTGTCAGGACTGGCGGCCTCCCTGCTGGTGCTGGCCGCGATTACCGTCGCCAGCCTGTGGCGGAGCGCGCGCCCCTGGCAGGTCAGCCACCGGGAGTTTCTCGCCCAGTTGCTGGTGGACGTGGTGGGCTGGACAGTGCTCATGTACTGCTCGGGAGGCGCCGACAATCCCTTTGTCTCCTACTTCATTGTGCCGGTGGTGGTGGCTGCCGCGGTGCTGCCCTGGCGCTTCACCTGGCTGATCGCCGGGGCCTCGGTGCTGGCCTACAGCACGCTGCTGTACTATCGGATGCCCTTCCCCCTGTTCTCACCCCACGCCAGCATGGCACACGGTGACAGCGGCGGTGTCCATCGCCTGGGCATGTGGTTCAATTTCCTCTTCAGCGTGGGCCTGATCACCTATTTCGTGGTGCGCATGGCTGCAGAACTGCGTACCCGGGAAACGCGACAGGCCGCCCAGCGGGAACAACGACTGCGCCATGACCAGATCCTCGCCGTCGCCAGCCTGGCCGCCGGCACCGCCCACGAACTGGGCACCCCCCTGTCCACCATGACCGTGGTGGTGGACGAAATGCTGGATGATCCACGCCTGCCGGACCCGGCGCGGGAGGACTGCACCCTGCTGCAGCAACAGCTGCTGCAGTGTCGCCATATCCTCGCAGACCTGAGCCAGACTGCCGAAGCCAGCGCCGCCGGCAAGCGCCAGCAGCGGCCGGTGGCTGAATTTGTCGAGGCAACGGTACAGCACTGGGCCGCGCGGAGGCCGCGGGTATCCTGCAGTACCGCCGTGGCCGGCACTGGTCCGCAGCCGCAGATCGCCTACGACCAGACCCTGCCACAAGCACTGGAAAACCTGTTGAACAATGCCGCCGATACCGGATCGCCGCAAATCAGGGTCACCACCAACTGGAATGAACGGGAAGCCCGCATTGAGGTCCGCGACTGGGGCCCTGGCGCTCCACAGGAGGTTCGCGAATCGCTGAGTGCAGGGACTGACCGCGAGGGTGGGCTGGGCATCGGCCTGATACTGAGCCGGGCGACGGCGGAGCGCCACGGCGGCCGGCTGCAGCTGGACCCCGCCGGTGACCAGGGCACGGTGGCAACGCTCGCCCTGCCGCTAAACCAGAGTCCAGGGAGTATCGATGACTGAGCCGAAACGCATTCTGCTGGTGGATGATGACAAGGTATTTTCCGCTGTCATGGCCCGTGGGTTCCGCCGCCGTGGCTTCGAACCACGGGAGTGCCACAATGGTCAGCAGGCGCTCGCCGCCTGCCGCGACTTTCGCCCCACTCACATTCTGCTCGACCTGAACATGCCGGAAATGCCCGGCCTGGCAGCGCTCCCGGGACTACTCGACGCCGCACCCGACGCCAGCCTGGTGGTGTTGACCGGTTATTCCAGCATTGCCACTGCGGTGGAGGCCATCAAGGCCGGAGCCACCCAGTACCTGTGCAAGCCAGCCACGGTCGAGGAGATTCTGCGAGCCTTTGCGGGGGAGGCGCCGGATAACGGCGCGGCGAGAGAGCAGCCCACTTCACTGGACCGACTCGAATGGGAACATATCCAACGGGTACTGAACGACAACGAGGGCAATGTCTCCGCCACCGCCCGGGCCCTGGGCATGCATCGCCGAACGCTACAACGGAAGCTGCAGAAGCGCCCGGTCAGGCGTTAGTCGCCGCGTCCAGCTCGCTGGCCAGGGTGGCGAGCAGGCGCTCTCCCACTTCGTCCATGTCCAGCACCTGCCCGGGCAGGCAGCGCGCCATGGACGTCACCTGCAAGCCTTCGTAACCACAGGGGTTGACCCGGCTGAAGGGCTCCAGGTCCATGTCTACGTTGAGGGACAGGCCGTGGTAGCTGCAGCCCTTGCGTATTCGCAATCCCAGGGAGGCTATCTTGTCGGCCTTGCCCTCGCCAACGTAGACTCCGGGGGCCTCGGGCTTGGGTGCCGCCTCGATACCGTACTCCGCCAGCAATTTGACGATGGCCCGCTCGATCACATCCACCAGCGCACGCACCCCCAGGCCCCGGCGCTTGACGTCGACCATGAGGTAGATCACCCACTGCCCCGGGCCGTGGTAAGTAACCTGCCCGCCCCGGTCCACCTGCACCACCGGGATGTCGCCGGGAGCCAGGACGTGCTCGGCCTTGCCCGCACGCCCCTGGGTGAAGACGCGCGGGTGCTGCAGCAACCAGAGCTCATCCGGCGTGTTGCCGTCGCGCTCATCAGTGAAGGTTTTCATCGCCTCGAACACCGGCAGGTACTCCACCTCGCCGAGACGCTTGCACACCAGTTCCGTCACGGCTCAGATCACCATCTGTACCAGGCCGGTGGCCATCAGCTCTTCGTGCAGCGCCTTCAGCTGCTCCGGCCCGGTGGCGGTAATGGTGATGGTGAGGGAGATAAAGGTGCCCTTGCTGGACCCCTTGGCAACAATGGTCTCGCTGTCGAAGCCCGGCGCGTGGCGCTCGAATATCGCCAGTACCGTGGGCCTGAACGCTTCCTTGTCCCGCCCCAACACCTTGATCGGGTAGTCGCAGGGGAATTCAATTTTCGGGGGATCCTGCTGTTCGCTCACTGTCGCGCTCCCGGCCTGCCTAACCTGCACTGAACAGGGAGGCAAACCACATCAATACCATGTCCCACAGGCGGGAGAAAAAGCCGCCCTCTTCCACCGACTGCAACGCGACCACAGGGGCTTCAAATACGGTCTCGCCCTCCAGGGTCAGGCGCACAGTACCCACCTGGTCACCGCGCTCCAGCGGTGCCAGCAGGGGCTCCTGCAACTCGACAGCCGTGCTGATCTGGTCCTGCCTGCCGCGCGGCAGTGTCGCCAGCGCCTCGTCCAGCAGGCCCACAGATACGTAGTCCGCCGCTCCCTTCCAGATGCGCGGCGCTTCCAGCTCTTCGCCGGCGCTGAACAGCTTGGCGGTTTCATAGAAACGGAAACCGTAGTTGAGCAACCCGCGGGTTTCGTTCTTGCGGGCATTGGGGCTCGCAGTGCCCATGACCACGGACACCAGGCGCATGTCGCGGCGCTCCGCGGAAGCCACCAGGCAGTACCCCGCCTCCTGGGTGTGGCCGGTCTTCAGCCCGTCCACACTCGGGTCCTCCGCCAGCAGGGTGTTGCGGTTGTACTGCTTGATGCCGTTGTAGGTAAAGTCGCGCTCTTTATAGAGAGCGTAGTGCTCCGGGTAATTCCTGATCATGGCCACGGCCAGCACGGCCAGGTCCCTGGCGGTCACCACGTGATCCGGGTCGGGCAGACCGTGGGAGTTGACGAAGTAGGACCCGGTCATGCCCAGCGCCTCGGCGTGACTGTTCATCATGTCGGCAAAGCCCGCTTCACTGCCCGCGACATGCTCCGCCACCGCCACCGTGGCGTCGTTGCCGGAGGAAATGATAATGCCCCGCTCCAGGTCTTCGATCGACACATCCTTGCCCGGCTCGATCCACATCAGCGACGAGCCCTCGAAAACCGGGTTCTGCGACCAGGCGTTCTCGCTGACCACGACCATGTCGTCTTTCTTGACTCTGCCCGCCTCGATTTCTCCCGCCAACACGTACGCGGTCATCATCTTGGTCAGGCTCGCCGGCGGCAGGGGCACGTCGGCATTGTGTTCCACCAGCACCGTGCCGCTATTGGCGTCCATCAGAATATAGGCCTCCGCCGCCACCTGTGGCGGCGAGGGCACGATGGTGGCGGCCTGTGCCAGAGAGGTGGTAACAGCGAGTAAAACAAATAGTGCAATGCGCTTCATAAAGCCAAAAACCCTGTATGTCGCATGAATAAGGTAAAAAGAGCGAGACGCCCGTCAGGGCAGCAGCTGACCACTGCCGAAACCGCCGGCCTCGAGTTGTTCCTGCAGCGCCAGTAGCGCTTCGTTACTGTCCAGCGGCCCGATACGCACGCGATACAGCAGTTTGCCGGCGGATTCCACCGGGGCAACAAAGACCGGCGCGTCGATCTGTGCGGCCAGCTTGTCTGTGAGACGCTTGGCGGAGGCCTCGGTTCCGTAGGCCCCCAGTTGCAGGTAGCGATAACTGCCCAGGGGAGTCCCCCGGCGATCATCCACCCCGGCTAGCGCCAGTACTTCGACCTCGACCGGGGCCGTGCCCTGCTCCATGTACCCGAGCTTGACCGCGGCCCCGTAGGACAGGTCGATCAGGCGATCGGAGTGAAAGGGACCGCGATCATTGATCCTGACAATCACGCTGCGCCCGTTGTCGAGATTGGTGACCCGGGCATAACAGGGAATGGGCAGGGTCTTGTGCGCCGCCGAGGCGGCATAGAGATCAAAGACCTCGCCGTTGGAGGTTTTGCGCCCGTCGAATTTGGTGCCATACCAGGAGGCAATCCCCCGCTCGCGATACTGGCGAAAGTCCTCGATCACCTCGTAAGTCACGCCGTTGACGGTGTAGGGACTCAGGTTGCCAAGGGAGAGTATGGGGTCCGGCCGCGGTACCGCATCAGCCACCTGGTCCGGCGTGATGTGGCGCAGGGGCGCGCCGTCGGACACCTCCGGCTCAGTGGGCGTCGGCGGCGGAGGTGCGGTTTCGCGGGTGGTGGTGGAACAGCCGACCACGATCAGCGCCGATACGCACAGGATAGCGGCGAGTCGCAACGGGCTCATGACTGCATCCCGCGCGCAATGCGCTGACTGAGCTGGTACACGCTCATGGCGTACATGCTGCTGTGGTTGTAGCGGGTGATCACGTAAAAGTTGTGCAGCCCCATCCAGTACTCGTAGCCGTTCTCGAGTTCAAAGCGAATGGCAGTAGCCGGGGCATCCGGAGCGAGACCTGCCATCACCGGCTTCAGGCCACTGCCATCGAGCTCGGCCACCGTCTGCTCCGGCTTGAGGCTGGCGTTGAACCAGTCCTCGGGGACTTCGCCCACCAGGCTGGCGGCGCTCACGACAGGCGCACCGGCCAGCCAGCCGTGACGTACGAAGTAATTGGCCACACTGCCGATGGCGTCCACCGGGTTGTTCCAG
Organism: Parahaliea maris; assembly: GCF_008064665.1. GTDB lineage: Bacteria > Pseudomonadota > Gammaproteobacteria > Pseudomonadales > Halieaceae > Parahaliea > Parahaliea maris. Next base: position 834,471 of record NZ_VRZA01000001.1, read on the forward strand.
ATATCGGTTTTGCCGTCGCCGTCGAAATCCACCGCGTAGCTGCGGTAACTACTGGGCATGAACTGGCCGTAGCCCATGGCGCCCGCGTAGGAGCCCTTCAGCGCCATCGGATCCATGCCCTGGTCGCGGGTCAGCAACAGGTAATTCTTCAATTCCTTGGTAAAAAACGCAGAGCGCTGCGGGTAGTCAAAAGCCAGGGTCGACAGGGCATCCATCACCCGGTAACTGCCGGTGATACGCCCGTAGAAGGTCTCCACACCGATAATGGCAACGATGATCTCGGCGGGGACGCCGGTCTCCGCCTCGGCCCGCTCCAGGGTATCGCGATGGCGGGCGTAGAATTCACGCCCCTCCCGCTCGCGCTTCTCGGTGAGGAATATCTCGCGGTACTCGTACCAGGGCTTGGTTTTTTCCGCCGGCCGGGACATGGCATCGATGATGCTCTGCTGACGCTCGGCCTTGCTGAACAGGATCTCGAGCTGTGCCCGGTCGAATCCCTCCTCGGTAACCAGTTCCTCGACCATGGCCTGGGCCAGTGCATTGTCACTGTAATTCTGCGCGACACTCGGGAGCGACCAGAGGGCAGTGACCGACAGGGCGAGAATCAGGGGTTTTACCATAAAGAGGTCTCCAGAATGGGGCCGGAACGGGTCATCGCACCACGCGCCGCGGTTCAGTGCTGACCGCCATCAGCAGGCCGAAACCCGCCATCAGCGTCACTACCGAGGTACCGCCGGCACTCACCAGCGGCAACGGCACTCCCACCACCGGCAACAGGCCGGCGACCATGCCCATGTTAACAAAGATGTATACGAAAAACGTCAGGGTAAGGCTGCCGGCCATCATCCGGCCGTAGCTGGTCTGGGCGTGCAGGCCAATCCAGAAACCACGCAACAGGATCAGCAGGTAGAGCCCCATCAGCATGGTCACGCCACGCAGGCCCCACTCCTCGGCCAGCACCGCAATAATGAAGTCGGTATGACTCTCCGGCAGGAAGTCGAGTTGGGACTGGGTGCCCTTGAGCCAGCCCTTGCCGTCCCAGCCACCGGAACCGATAGCGGTTTTCGACTGGATAATGTTCCAGCCGGCGCCCAGCTTGTCGCTCTCGGGGTTGAGCAGGGTGAGAATGCGCTGCTGCTGGTACTCCTTGAGACCGTACATCCACACCGGCCAGGCAGAGGCCACCGCCAGCAGCGCTGCACCGAAAATATAGCGCCAGGAAATACCCGCCATGAACACCACGAACAGGCCGCTGGCGGCAATCAGCAGCGCCGTTCCCAGATCCGGCTGGATCAGGATCAGCGCGGCCGGCAGGGCAATAATGGCGAGGCAGGCGGCAATGTACTTGAAGCGCGGCGGCAGGGTGCGATCGGCCAGATACCAGGCCACCGTCATCGGCACCGTGAGCTTCATCACCTCCGAAGGCTGGAACCGGAACCCCCCGATCGACAGCCAGCGCTGGGCACCCTTGGCCCCGACCCCGGCAAGGTCGACGGCCACCAGCAGCGCCACGCCACCGAGGTAGAATAGCGGCCCCCAGCGCTGAAAGCGCTGCAGGCTGATCTGGGCGGCCACGATCATCACCACGAATCCCACAGCAAAAAAGCGGGCCTGGCGGATGACCGCCCCCATGTCCTGGCCGGAGGCACTGTACAGGACGACCAGGCCGAACAGCGCCAGCGCCAGCAACAGTGCCAGCAACTGCAGGTCGAGGTGAAAGCGCTGGGCGGCGCCGGGGCGGCGCGCCAGCCCGACGGAGCTGTCCGGTAACTGGCGAACGTAATCTCCCATCAGCCAGCCTCCCCGCGCGCGGCTTCCACACCCGCATCCGCGGTACTCTCATCCAGCAACCAGGCATCGATGACCTGGCGCGCGATCGGGTAGGCGGCGCTGCTGCCACCGCCGTTTTCCACAATCACAGCCACCGCGATGGTAGGCGCCTCGAGTGGCGCAAAGGCGATGAACAGGCCGTGGTTGCGGTGCCTCTCTGCCACCTCTTCCTCCCGGTAGATTTCCCCCTGGGCAATGCCGATCACCTGCGCGGTCCCGGTTTTGCCAGCCATTTCATACTGGATGCCCTGGGATATCCGGCGGGCCGAACCGCGCTGGCCGTGCACCACTTCCCGCATGGCCTGTTGCACCACCTCCCAATGCGCCTCTGTTGCCTGCACCGGCGCCAGTTCCGGAGCCGCCTCGGGTACCCCGTCGATGGATTTCACCAGCCTCGGGGAATAGTGCCGGCCGCGGGTTGCGAGGGCCGTGGTAGCCACCGCCAGCTGCACCGGGGTGGCGAGCATGTAGCCCTGGCCGATGCCGGCACTGATGGTTTCGCCGGGATACCAGGGCTGGTTCATGGCGTCCCGTTTCCAGCGGGTCGATGGCAGCACGCCCCGGCGCTCGTTGGTGGTGTCGATACCAGAGCGCTCACCCAGGCCGAAGGGATGCAGGTAGTCATACATACCGTCGATGGTCAGGCGCCGGGCCAGGTCATAGAAGTACACGTCACAGGACTCCGCCACCGCCATCTCGAGATCTACCCGGGGGGCGTGACCAGTGCCACGAATTTTCAGGATCCAGTCCCGGTAGCGGCGGGAATCACCCGGCAGCCGGTACCAGCCGGGATCGGGCACCGTGTATTCAGGCGTCACCAGCCCCGACTCCAGCCCCGCCAGGGCCATCATCGGCTTGACGGTGGAACCCGGCGGATACTGGCCCTGCACCGCGCGGTTGAACAGCGGTACATCGGGCGAGTCCCGCAGGGCGCTGTAATCCGCCGAGCTGATCCCGTTCACGAACAGGTTACTGTCGAAACCCGGGGTCGACACCAGCGCCAGCACACCACCGGTGGCGGGGTCCATTGCCACCACGGCCCCGCGCTGCTCTCCCAGCGCCTCATAGGCCACCCGCTGCAGCCCGATGTCCAGGTGCAACACCAGGTCGGCACCGGGCTTCGGGTCGAATCGTTCAAGCACCCGCAGCACCCGGCCGTGGGCATTGGTCTCGACGTTCTGGTAGCCCACGTCACCGTGCAGAATGTCTTCGTAGTACTTTTCCACCCCCACCTTGCCAACGTGGAAGGTGCCGCGGTAGTCGGAGGCGTCCAGTTCGAAGGACTCGCGCTCGTTGATTCGCCCCACATAGCCGATGGCGTGGGAAAACAGCTCGCCATAGGGGTAATGACGCAACAACTGGGCATCCACGGTCACCCCGGGCAGGCGATGGCGATTGACCGCCAGCACCGCCCGCTCTGACTCGGTCAGGCGAAAGCGCAGGGGAACCGGCTCATAGGGTCGGCGCCGATCCTTCTTTTTGTAGAAGTTTTCCAGATCGGATTCGGATACCGGCACCAGTTGCTGCAGTTCGCTGAGCGTGGCCTCGAGATCGGGCACCCGCTCCACCACCACCGACAGCAAATGACTGGGTCGGTTGTCCGCCAACAGCACGCCGTTGCGGTCGTAGATCAGGCCGCGCTTGGGGGGCAGGGGTTGCAGCTGCACCCGGTTGCGTTCGGACTGGGTGCGGTAGGTTTCATACTCGGTGATCTGCAGGGTGTAATAGCGCATCACGATCAGCCCCAGCAGCCCCATCACGATCAGAATAGCGGTGATGGTGCGAGCACTGTAAATGCGGGCTTCCCGGTGGGGGTCCTTGAGGGCGATGTGCTGCGGCATTAACTGGTCTTGGGGGTTTCCGGGCACCGCCGGCGTTTCACCTGCCGAGCGCAGTAAGTCACTGGATTGATCTCAGTCGCGATGATACGGGTGGTTTACGGTGATTGTCCAAGCCCGATAGAGCTGTTCTGCCAATACGATGCGCACCAGCGGGTGCGGCAGGGTCAGGGGACCCAGTGACCAGCGCCGCTCGGCCCGTGCCAGGCACTCCGGAGAGAGCCCGTCGGGACCGCCGATGACCAGGCTGAAATTGTCGCCGGACATCTGCCAGCCTGACAGTTGCTGTGCCAGTTCCGGCGTGGACCAGCTCTTGCCCTTCACATCGAGGGCAATCACCCGGTCGCTGTCGGGGATGGCTTTCAGAATCTGCTCGCCTTCAGCCTGGCGCAACTGCTGCGGCTTGCTGTCGCGGCCGCGCCGCGCCAGGGGGATCTCCCGCCACTGTAGCTTCAACTCCCGGGGCAGGCGCTTCTGGTATTCGCCGACACCCTCCTCCACCCAGGCAGGCATCTTCCCGCCCACGCAGACGATGCTGAGCCGCATCAGTCCTGCTCTGCTCCTTTCCCAGCCCCCTGGTCGCCAGCACCTGCCATCTCAGGCTTGGTCCAGAGGCGTTCCAGGTCGTAGAAATCGCGGGTGGCGGGCAGCATCACGTGGACCACGACATCACCGAAATCCACCAGCACCCACTCACCGGCGCCTTCACCTTCGACACCGAGCGGTCGGGCGCCCTGCTTTTTGGCTTCCATGACCACATTATTGGCCAGGGATTTGACGTGGCGATTGGAGGTGCCGCTGGTGATGACCAGGTAATCCATGACGTCGGTCAGCCCGGTCACATCCAGCGTCACGGTATTGACCGCCTTGAGGTCTTCCAGGGCAGATTCGACAATTTGTTTCAGTTGATCAGCTTGCATCCAGTAATTCCAGCAATGACATTACCGCGCCCGGGCCGGTGCGCCCGGGCTACGATAGAGTTGATGTTTTTCAATATAGTCCAGTACCGGCTCTGGCAGGAGAAAGCGCGGTGAGCGCCCTGCCGCCAGTTGATCCCGGATATCCGTTGACGAGATCGCCAGTGGCCGCAGCTGCACGGGTAATACCCCGCCCGCGGGTCGCTGACGCAGGCCCGCGGCATCCTCAAGCCGGTGCGCGGCCAGCCACTCGGCGACAGCCCCCTCCACCGGCCAGTTCCAGCCCGGGCGTGCCATAACCACAATATGGGCGTAATCCAGCAGGGCCTGCCAGCGGTGCCAGCTATCCAGCCCCGCCACCGCGTCGTAACCCAGTACCAGGCACAGGGGGCGGCTGGCGCCGAACTCATCTCTCAGGCTGCACAGGGTATCCACCGTGTAAGACGGACCGTCGCGCTCCAGCTCCCGGCGGTCGCAGTGCAGCCGGGGTTCACGCGCCACCGCCAGCTCGGCCATCACGGCGCGCTGTTCCGCGGTACAGCTCGGTGCCTCCCTGTGCGGCGGTCGAGCGCAGGGCATCAAGCGCATCTGCGCCAGCGCCAGCTGTTCTACCAGCTCCAGTGCCGAACGCAAATGGCCGTGGTGAATGGGATTGAACGTCCCCCCGAGCACCCCTACCGGGGCGGCAGACTCGCTCAAGAGCGGATCTGCCCCTCACCAAACACCACGTACTTCTGTGATGTCAGGCCTTCCAGCCCCACCGGGCCACGGGCGTGCAGTTTGTCGGTGGAAATGCCGATCTCGGCGCCAAGGCCGTACTCGAAGCCGTCGGCAAAGCGGGTGGAGGCGTTGATCATCACCGAGCTGGAGTCCACCTCACGCAGGAAACGCATGGCGCGGCCGTGGTCGCGGGTGACGATGCTATCGGTGTGCTGGGAGCTGTAGCGATTGATGTGGACAATCGCCTCGTCGAGACCATCGACAACCTTGATCGCCAGGACCGGCGCCAGGTACTCCTCGCTCCAGTCCGATTCCGCGGCGGCCCTGATGTCCGTCAACACCCCCCGCGTACGCTCGCAACCGCGCAGTTCCACGCCCTTGTCGGCATAGGCCAGAGCCAGGCGCGGCAGGATCGCCGCGGCCTCGGCATCGGCCACCAGCAGGGTTTCCATGGTGTTGCAGGTGCCGTAGCGATGGGTCTTGGCATTCACCGCGATATTGAAGGCCATATCGAGGTCGGCACCTTCGTCAATGTAAACATGGCAGATGCCGTCCAGGTGCTTGATCACTGGCACCCGGGCATCGCGGCTGATGCGTTCGATCAGGCCCTTGCCGCCCCGCGGCACAATCACGTCGACGTAGTCGGGCATACCGATAAGATGGCCCACGGCAGCGCGGTCGGGCGTCTCCAGCACCTGCACAGCGGTGGTCGGCAGGCCGGCACTGGCCAGGCCCTCCGCCAGGCAGGCGGCGATAGCGGTGTTGGACGCCAGGGCCTCGGAGCCACCGCGCAGAATGGTCGCGTTACCCGACTTCAGGCAGAGGCTGGCGGCCTCCACCGTGACGTTGGGCCGGGATTCGTAAATGATGCCGATCACACCCAGCGGTACCCGCATCTTGCCCACCTGAATCCCACTGGGACGGGTATTGAGATCGGTGATGCTGCCCACCGGGTCCGGAAGCGCGGCAACCTGGCCCAGGCCCTCGAGCATGGTGTCGATCCGCGCCGGGGTCAGCTCCAGCCGGTCGAGCAGAGGGGCATCGAGATTGTTCTCGCGACCCCGGGCCATATCGCGGGCGTTGGCCTCAGCCAGCGCGGCGCGAGCGCCGTCCAGGGCGTCCCGGGCGGCCAGCAGGGCGGCATTGCGGGTGGCGGTGCTGGACGCAGCCACTTTCGCAGACGCCTCCCGGGCGTTGCGGCCAAGCTGCTCCATGTAGGCGGCGATATCGATGGATTCCGCTGTGTTCATTGGGCCTGTGCGTGTTCGTTGGTAGGGGGAAAATTATAACTGATGTGGGAGCGGGATGCTGTTCAACCGCCCACACAAAAAACGCGGGCCGAAGCCCGCGTTTTCATCACTGCTTGCCGAACTGGCTTACAGTTTGTCAGCGTTCTCTGACAGGTAGGAGGCAACGCCGTCCGGAGAGGCATTCATGCCCTTGTCGCCCTTGTTCCAGCCAGCCGGGCACACTTCGCCGTGCTCGTCGGTGAACTGCAGGGCCTCAACCAGGCGGATCAGCTCGTCGATGTTACGGCCCAGCGGCAGGTCGTTGACCAGCTGCGAGCGCACCAGGCCTTCCTTGTCGATCAGGAAGGCGCCGCGGAACGCAACGCCACCGGCGCTTTCCACGTCGAAGGCGCGGGCGATGTCGTGATTCACGTCAGCCGCCATGGTGTAGGAAACGGCGCCGATGCCGCCTTTGTCCACCGGGGTGTTGCGCCAGGCGTTATGAGTGAACTGGGAGTCGATGGATACAGCCACCACTTCCACGCCCAGCTCACGGAACTTGTCCATGCGGTGGTCCAGAGCGATCAGCTCCGAGGGGCAGACGAAGGTGAAGTCCAGCGGGTAGAAGAACACCAGGCCGTATTTGCCAGCCATCTGCTCGGAACGCTTGTAGGAATCCACGATTTCACCGCTACCCAGTACTGCGGCTACATCAAAATCCGGTGCGGGTTTACCGACTAATACACCCATTGTCTTACTCCATGTGTTAGCTAGGGATGGGAAAGCGCCCGGCCGAAGGCCGGGCAAATGCGCATTGCAGTTTACAACGTGCGGGCGGCGGGCACTATTTCAAGGCCCGCCCGCGAATGAAAACCACAAAAAAAGTATAGCCACATACTGTTGACAATCATTCTCATTAGCATTAATTTCTCTACCAACAGCATATAACTCAGGTGGCGGCACACGATGTACGTCTGCATTTGCAAAGGCATTACCGATACCCAGATCCGCGCAGCGGTGCAGGATGGCGCCAACAGTATCCGCGAAGTCCGCAATACCCTCGGGGTTGCCAGCCAGTGCGGCAAGTGCGGCATTCTGGCCCGGGATATCGTGCGCGAGTCCCTCGACAGCCTACCCGGTGCCGAACAGGAACTGTTCTACGCGGTCACCTGACACCGCCCTACCACCCAGATCTCCGAAAACCCCGCCAGGCCCAGCCGCGCGGGGTTTTTTATGGCTGATGCAAATTAGCCGAGCTTGTGCATTCCCGACCCGGCATACTTCAGCCGCACGCACGGTACCCGGGGCCCTTCCGGGACACGCCGTGAATACGTCCATGTAGGCTCGTATCGCGCATCCATGCGCTCAACGGTCCCGGAAGGGCCCCGGGTACCGCACGCGCTCTCCAATCGATATCCTGGGCCTCGCAACTTCGAATTTGACGAACCAGCACCTGGCGCCGGCGCAGGGTGTGAGCTGGGGGTGCGCCTTTCCGGACCGTCAACGGCCAGGGACGGCCGTTGCCGAGCGCACATGGACGTGCTTGAAGCGTGTCCGGAAAGGCGCGCGCCCAGATCGCGCCCGGCCTACGGAGCACCAACTGCCGCGATATTTCGCCAATACGACCACACTACAACCACACTGTCGCCTACTGCGCCAACCACCCGCAGCAAGGGGACAAGCGTCACCTGAAACCGCCTGATAATCAATCTGATTATCATTGCAAATACCCAATAAAATCAATAACTTAGCTTGACATAACGGCTTGTATAGACCACGCTTACGCCATTATCCAACTCAAGGTGGAGGCACACGCTATGAAAGGCGACGCAAAAGTTATCGAGCATCTGAACAAGATTCTGGGAAATGAACTGGTTGCCATCAACCAGTACTTCCTGCACGCCCGCATGTACAAAGACTGGGGCCTGAAGGAACTGGCCGACCACGAGTACCACGAGTCCATCGATGAGATGAAGCACGCGGACTCCCTGATTGAGCGCATCCTGTTCCTGGAAGGGCTGCCGAATCTGCAGGACCTCGGCAAGCTGCTGATCGGTGAGAACACCAAGGAAATGCTGGAGTGCGACCTCAAGCTCGAGCACGTGGCGCACAAGGACCTGAAAGAGGCGATTGCCTACTGCGAATCAGTGGGGGACTACGTATCGCGGGAGCTGTTCGTCGACATCATGGAGTCCGAGGAAGAGCACATCGACTGGCTGGAGACCCAGCTGGCGCTCATCGACAAGGTGGGCCTGCAAAACTACCTGCAGACCGCCATGCACTCCGTCAAACCGGACTGAGCCCGACTCGCCACCCCGCTTGCCGGGGTGGCGGTTCTGCAAAGCCTCAGGCGGGGTTAGCCGCCGCGGCTTCCTTGATCAGGGTTTCCAGCTCGCCGCTCTCGGCCATTTCGGTCACGATATCGCAACCACCAATCAACTCGCCATTCACCCACAGCTGGGGGAAGGTGGGCCAGTTGGCGTATTTCGGCAGATTGGCGCGCACGTCCGGGTTGGACAGTACGTCAACATAGGCGAACCGCTCGCCACAGGCCATCAGGGCCTGCACCGTACGGGCGGAAAAGCCGCACTGGGGCTGGTTGGGGGAACCCTTCATGTAGAGCAGGATAGGGTTGTTCTCGACCTGTTCCTTGATGGTTTCCATAATATCCATGGTATCGCTTGTCCTGTTGGGCATTGCCCACTGGCTGTGAATTAAGGGCCGGGCATTTTACCCTATTTCAGACGTCGTTTGACATCCGCCGTTCCATCCACTGCGTAACACTTCTTGCGCAACAAACGCAGCAACGTTTTGCCAGCTATCCGGCCCGCGACTTATACTGCCGGGTTTGATTCCCAGCCGCTGTATCAGGTGACTCATGGAAACCATCCACGTCCGCGGGGCGCGTACACACAACCTCAAGAATATCGACCTGGACATCCCCCGGGACAAACTGGTGGTCATCACGGGACTGTCGGGGTCGGGCAAGTCCTCGCTGGCCTTCGACACCCTCTACGCCGAGGGCCAGCGGCGCTACGTGGAATCCCTGTCGACCTACGCCCGGCAGTTCCTGTCGATGATGGAAAAGCCGGACATGGACCACATCGAGGGCCTGTCTCCCGCCATTTCCATCGAGCAGAAATCCACCTCCCACAACCCCCGCTCCACCGTCGGCACGATCACCGAAATCTACGACTACCTGCGTCTGCTGTTCGCCCGCGCCGGCGAGCCGCGCTGCCCGGACCACAACATCAGCCTGCAGGCCCAGACCGTGAGCCAGATGGTGGATTCGGTGCTGGCCCTGCCGGAGGGCAGCAAGCTGATGCTGCTGGCGCCGGTAGTGCGCGACCGCAAGGGTGAGCACCTGCACGTGTTCGAGGAACTGCGGGCCTCCGGCTTTGTTCGCGCCCGCATCGACGGCATCGTCACCGATCTCGACGACCTGCCGGTACTGGACAAGAAGCGCAAGCACCGCATCGAGGTAGTGGTGGACCGCTTCAAGGTGCGCGAGGACCTGAAACTGCGCCTGGCGGAGTCCTTTGAAACTGCCCTGGAACTCACCGACGGCCTGGCGACCGTGAGCTGGATGGACGGCGACGGTGAGGACATCATGTTCTCGGCACGCTTTGCCTGCCCGGAGTGCGGCCACAGCATCGACGAACTGGAGCCGCGGTTATTCTCCTTCAATAATCCTGCCGGGGCCTGCCCGGGGTGCGACGGCCTGGGCGTGAAGCAGTACTTCGATGCCGGCCGTATCGTCCTGCATCCCGAGGCCAGCCTGGCTGAAGGCGCCATCCGCGGCTGGGACCGACGGAATGTGTACTACTTCCACATGCTCAGCAGCCTGGCAGAGCACTACGGCTTTGACGTCGACACCCCCTTTGAGAAGCTGAAGAAGAAACACCGGGACATCATCCTCCAGGGCAGCGGCAAGGATGAAGTCGCCTTCTCCTACATCAACGACCGCGGCGACGTATTCAAGCGCACTCACCCCTTCGAGGGCATCCTGCCCAACATGGAGCGCCGCTACCGGGACACCGAGTCCCAGTCGGTGCGGGAGGACCTGGCCAAATACCTGTCCACCCAACCCTGCCCCGACTGCGACGGCACCCGCCTGCGGCGCGATGCCCGCCACGTGTTCGTGGACGAGCGCACCCTGCCGGATATCACCAACCTGCCGGTGGGCGAGGCGGAAATCTACTTCGAGAACCTGCAGCTGAGCGGCCGTCAGGGCGAGATCGCCAGCAAGATCCTCAAGGAATTGCGCGCCCGCTACCGCTTCCTGGTGGACGTGGGGCTCAACTACCTGACCCTCAACCGCAGCGCCGAGACCCTCTCCGGCGGCGAGGCCCAGCGCATCCGTCTGGCCTCCCAGATCGGCGCCGGCCTGGTGGGCGTGATGTATATCCTCGACGAACCCTCCATTGGCCTGCACCAGCGCGATAACGAGCGCCTGCTCAACACCCTCACCCACCTGCGGGACCTGGGCAACACCGTGCTGGTGGTGGAACACGACGAAGACGCGATCCGCAGCGCCGACCACATTATTGATATCGGCCCCGGCGCCGGCGTGCACGGCGGCCAGATTGTCGCCCAGGGCAGCGTGCAGGACATTATCGACCACAAGGAATCCCTCACCGGCGCCTACCTGTCGGGAGCGCGCCTCATCGAGGTCCCGGCAAAACGGGTGCCAGTGGACAAAAAACGCCAGCTGAGACTTACCGGCGCCAGCGGCAACAACCTGCAGGGCGTCGACCTGGAGCTCCCGCTGGGACTGCTGACCTGCGTCACCGGCGTTTCCGGCTCAGGCAAGTCCACCCTGATCAACAACACCCTCTACCCGCTGGCCGCCACCGAGCTCAACGGGGCCACCACGCTGGTCGCCGCTCCCCACAAGGGGATCGAGGGCCTGGAGCAGGTGGACAAGTGCATCGATATCGACCAGAGCCCCATTGGCCGCACCCCGCGCTCCAACCCCGCCACCTACACCGGGATTTTCACCCCGGTGCGCGAGCTGTTTGCCGGCACCCAGGAAGCTCGATCCCGCGGCTACAAGCCCGGCCGCTTCAGCTTCAATGTGAAGGGCGGGCGCTGCGAAGCCTGCCAGGGCGACGGCGTGACCAAGGTGGAGATGCACTTCCTGCCGGATATCTACGTGCCCTGCGACGTGTGCAAGGGCAAGCGCTACAACCGGGAAACCCTCGAAATCCGCTACAAGGGCCGCAATATCCACGAGGTGCTGGACATGACCGTGGAGGATGCCCTGGAATTCTTCGAGCCGGTCCCCGCCATCGCCCGCAAGCTGCAGACCCTGATGGATGTGGGCCTGTCCTACATCCGCCTCGGGCAGGCCGCCACCACGCTGTCTGGTGGTGAGGCCCAGCGGGTCAAACTGTCGCGGGAACTGTCCAAGCGGGATACTGGCCAGACCCTGTATATTCTCGACGAACCCACGACTGGCCTGCATTTCGAAGATATTCGCCAGCTACTGGACGTTCTTCACCGACTGCGCGACCATGGCAACACGGTAGTGATCATCGAACACAACCTCGATGTAATAAAAACTGCCGACTGGATTGTGGACCTGGGGCCCGAGGGAGGTTCCGGCGGCGGCCAGATCATCGCCACCGGCACCCCGGAAGAAGTTGCAGCCGAAACGGCTTCTCACACGGGGCGCTTTCTGGCCCCCCTGCTCAAGACAGCGGCAGACAGACAAACTGCGCGGCCCAAGGCAAAACGCCGGGGGCGTAGCCGTGCAGCGTGAACCAGCGCACAGGCGAGGATACAATTGCCCGGAGTACGCTGGCGTGGTGCTGTGCAATGCGGTAATTTGCACGGAGGCCACGGCGCTGCAGCGGACGCAACGCAGGTTATACTGAACAGCTGACGACAGGGACGATTTGCCTCAGAGATGGCCCAGTTCGAGATTCCTGGATACGAGATTTACGAGCAACTCGGCCGCGGGGGAATGGCCAGCGTGTATCGCGCGCTGCACCTCAACCTCGACCGCGAGGTGGCCATCAAGGTCATCGACACCGACCGGATTGCCGATGAATCGTTTTCCGAGCGCTTCGTTCGTGAAGCGCGCATTTCTGCGCGCCTGTCCCATCCGCATATCCTGCAAATCTACGACGTCAATGTCTACGGCAGCCTGAACTACATTTCCATGGAGTTGCTGCACGGCGGCGACCTGGAAGACATCATCCGTGGCGCCATGAGCCAGCGCACCATCTACCTGGTCATGGAACAGATGACCGCCGCGCTGGACTACGCCGCGGCCAAGGGCTACGTCCACCGGGACATCAAGCCCAGTAATATCATGATGCGCAGCGCGGAGGACTTCGTCCTCGCCGACTTCGGCATCGCCAAGGCCTCCGACTCCAGTACCCAGATGACCCAGGCCGGCCTGCTGGTGGGCACACCCAGCTACATGAGCCCGGAGCAAGCCGAGGGCAGCACCCTGGACGGCCGCTCGGATCTCTACAGCATGGCCGTGGTGTGCTACGAAATGCTCACCAAATCCGTGCCCTACGAGGCGGATTCGGCGGTAAGCACCGCGGTGAAACATCTCACCGAGAAAATTCCCCGCCTGCCCAAGAACCTGGCGGCCTACCAGCCCTTCCTGGACAAGGGCATGGCGAAGAAAGCCGACGACCGCTTCCAGAGCGGCCGGGAAATGTACGAGGCCTTCTGTGAGGTGCGCGGCCAGTTCCGTGACGACGAGGTACTGACCCCGCCGCGGGACGACATTCCCCAGCGCAAAACGCCAGCCATGGGCACCAGCGTCGATGGCACTGGCGTGATGGCCGACAGCGACCGCACCGTGGTCTGGAGCGACACCGGCAGCCCGATCAGCGGCGGTACCTCGTCGGGCAACTATCGCCTGACCCCCAGCCACGCCGGACGCGACGACGTCATCAGCGGCATCCGCAACGAAAGGCGACCTGACGCCCCGGCGCGCAAATCCGGCTCAAAGAAGTGGGGCGTGGCAGTTGCCCTGGTAGTGCTGGCCGCCGGAGGCGCAGCGGGCTATCAGTACTGGCTGCAACAGCAGCAGGCCGCTCCTGCCGAGGCCAGCACCACCGCCCCGGAGGAGAACGCCGCACTGATCGCGTTACTCGACGAATTTAACACCAGACTTCAGGACGAGGCGCTGGATGCTGCCCGCGAAGCGCTGGACAAGGCAACCGCGCTTGACCCTGAAAGCTCTGCCCTGGCGCAGGCAGAACGCGCCTGGCTGGACGCCCGCGAAGCACAGCAGCAGCGCGGTGCCGAAGAAGTTCTGCGCGTCACGCAGCAGAACCTGGAGGTACTGATCGAAGACGGACAGGCACTGGCTGACAACGGCGACCCGGCCGCCGCCGGAGACAAGTTCCGCACCGCCCTGCGCCTCGATCCCGACAATGCAACCGCACGGGATGGCCTGGAGGCCGCACTGGAAACGCTGTCGGCCGACGCTGAGCAGGCCATCTCCGAGGGTGACTTCGAGCAGGCGGCCGCTGCCCTGGCAGCAGCCATGGCCCTGGCGCCGGAGCGGGAAGCACTGTCCCAGCGCCAGGCCGAGCTGCCGGCACTGGAATCTGCCTTCCTGCAGAGCCAGACCGTAGCCGAGGCCCAGGCCCTGCTCGACAAAGGGCAGTACTCCGCCGCCGCAGAAGCCTTTGCCGCCGCCGACCCCAACACTCCCGGGGTCGCGGAGGGCCTGGCCGCCGCGGCCGACGGATTGGTGGCGGTGGCCCGCAAGGACGTCGACAAACACAAATACGATCGGGCCAGGGAGCGATTGGCTACCGCCCAGGAGTGGTCGCCGGATAACGCGGCTGCCGCCGCGCTGCTGGCCGATATCCCCGGCCTGGAAAGTGCCTGGAAGCAGGAACAGGCGGCCATCGCCGAACGCAATGCCGCCGCCACTGCGCGCGCCAACGAAGCCCTGAGCGCCATGAGCGAGGGAGATCTTGTAGCAGCACGCCACGGCTACGACGCCCTGATGCAGGACTTTCCCGAGATGGAGATTACCCGCGACGTGCGGCAGCGCCTGCTTGACGCCTACGCCGAAGCGGTGCGCGAAGAAATCGAAGTCAAGTCCTGGGAGTCCGCCCAGGGCCTGATTGCCGAAGGCCAGGTACTGGCCCCCGAATTGGCGGTGTGGCAGGAACTTCAGGAAGAAGTCGAGTACCAGGAGGCCAACGACCGGCGCCGGCTGGGTGCTTACTGAGCAACTCGCCAGGCCCGATTGCTGCTAGACTAAGTGGTTTCAGGCCAGAAGGATTGCTTGCATGAACGCGCGTACCCGACAATTTTTCCAGCGCACATTCCACTGCACTCTCTACTCTCCTTTCTACACCCCTTGCAGCACCCCGCTCCGGGCCATCCTCAGGCGGGTGGCGTTGCTGGCCCTGGCGATGTCTACCCTGCTCGGCAGCCTGGCGGTTTCCGCCCAGTCGGGCTTTATTCCCCCCGAGCGCATCAGCGGCCGCTCCCCTTCCCTGAATTCCAATTACACCGAAGAGGCCTGGCTGGTCTACACCTACAAGATCGACGCCGGGGGCAACGTTGTGGATGCGGTCATCCAGAGCTCCAACGGCATCCCTGAAGTCGACAGCCATATGCTGGCGCAGATCGAGGCAATGAAATTCCGCCCCGCCACCCGCAACGGCAATCCGGTCGAAGTGCCCGCCGGCCCGGTGGTCTACACCTGGATTCTGGATATACCGCGGGCAATGCGCCCCGAGTTCAGCGCCACCCTGGAACAGGCCTGGGAAAAGTTTCGCGCCCAGGACTACGACGGCGCCTTTGACCTCGCCGCGCACCTCAAGGAGATGCCGGGCCGCAACGCCTTCGAAGACGTCAAGTTCCAGGTGCTGGCCGCCTCCATCGCCAGCCGCTGGGACGATCCCGCCATCGAGATGCAGCACCTGAAGCGGGTCATGGAATTCCAGAACCTGGCGGACCGCAACCGCTTCGAAAACCCCTATGTGGAGCCCCAGCACTACGCCCTGATGCTGGCCCGGGTGCACGAGCTGCAACTGGCGAACAACCAACTGGCGGACGCCCAGGTCACCTTCAACCAGATCCAGATTCGCGGCTCGGATGACGAGGTTATCGAGCGCGTGAAGTCAGCCCAGCTGGCGGCGCAGCAGCGCTTCCAGGCCATGCCGGACGTCGCCACCCGAGGTGAACTTACGCCCCTGTACCGCGGCGGCTCCGGCACCTGGGAAACCCGCCTGAGCAGGGATACCTTCGAGCTGCAGAAAGTGCGCGGTGACATCAACTGGATTTACCTGGCCTGCCTGGGCAACGAGCGCCGCCTCGCCTACCCCAGCAGCCGGCCCTGGGAGGTACCGGTAGGCTGGAAGGAGTGCAAGGTGGAGATCAGCGGCCGGGCGGGGACCCGATTCGAACTCCATCAGCTCGATTCGAGCAGGCTCCAGTAACCCCGGGGATTCGCCAGCCCCCCCTGGGCCCAACCGCGCCAGGCCATTACCCCCCCGGCCGCCCCCAGTCGTACTCCCGCAATGAGGGCGGCGCGGTAAATCTCGGGGTTTGGGGCTTGGCGAGGTCGGGGCGCTGCCCGGCGACAAACGCTGCCGCATTTTCGAACACCTTCTCCATCGTGACTGCCTCGCTTCCGGCAAGCGCCCCGCGAATGCCTTGCAGGAAGCCAAAGGTGAAGGCACCGTGCCCAACAGACGGCATTTCCTGGGACTCTTCCCCGTCGCCTGCCGCGGCCAGCAGAGCGAAGGAGGAGGCAGCCGAACGCTTGGCCAATGGCATCAGGTCAAGCCCGCCTCCAATTTGTTCTGCATGACAGGTGTCCACGATCATGTAACGTCGACCGGAGGCCTTGCGCATACTCTCGAGGAAGGTGGTCCAAGGAATCATGCTTGTTACGCTTGCCGGCGCGTCATAGACCCGATCGAGATCCTCCAGGGTCGCATCCCGCGGCACAAAAAAATAATCTCCCCGATCGTTACTCAAGCCATGAGACGCGAGAAATAGCACCACGGTGTCATCAGGGCCACTCTCTTCCAGCAGCTTGAGAGCCTGCTCAATATTGCGCTTGTCGGGCATCTGCCAACTGAGATCGGTCAGTGCCAGTGCCTGGATGTTATCGTAAAAGCTCGACAACTCATTACCGAACAACTGTTCGATCGCGAGAGCATCGTTAGCACTGAAACGCAGTTGCATCGTGTCGGGGTAATTGACGAAGGCAGACGCTCCAATCGATATCAGCAACAAATTCCGTTCGCTACCTTCAGCAGCAACTACACCACCGCCCAGCGTCACGCGGGTGTTCGCAATCCCCATGGCATCACCGGTCGATGCCTCGACCCTGATACGACTGTCCCGGGCCAGAAGCGGAATCCGGACCTTGGCCTCGCTCTGACCGACAAGTGCAGCGCGGTCAGCAAAGGGAACAACCGGAATATCGTTGACAAAAATATTGACCTCCTCAAGCGCAGCACCGGCTGATTCCAGGGAGAAACTCAACAAATAGTCTGACTGGGCAACATTGCGTGTCTCCCATGGTGGCGCTGCCAGGCTGACGCGGGGCGATGACAACTGATGCAAGTCCGGCCCGGAAGCATTGTCCGGCAGGGGACGCCCCCGTAACGCTTCACTCAGCGCCCACCTCAGGATATCCGGCCGATACAGGACCCGCTCGAACTGGACTGCCCGGCTAAAGCGAACGGAGGTCAGGCTATCGTTTACGTGCCAACCGATATAGCGATCACCATAGGGCGAAGACACGTAGTGACCACTCGGCAACCACAGCACCCATTCGCCACTCCCCGGATGCCTGTAGGCGGCCACGACGTCTGAGCCCGTCGCGTAGTCGTACCAACGTAGCGTGCCATCGGACAGAGCCGCGACAACCATATTCTGTTGTGGCGCAATATTGACCTGCCAGGCGATACTCGGCAGCTCACGACGCCACATCACCGCGCCCTTTGCTGTGTACCGGGTGACAGACCATTCGCCTCCCAACACAAAGCTACTGCCGTCATCCGCAACATCGAGCGAGCGGATCAACTCGGTGGGAGGTGTATCCAGTGGACGACCGTTGAGCTGCGGACGCGTGGAGTCGCGCCATTGTTCCAGCCGGAGGGCCGGATGATTCTGGCTGGCCTCGAATGTGGCGCTCAAGGCATCGGCCTCCGAGGCCGGGCTCTGACTGCGCAGCGACACGGCCAGTCCCCCAATTCCCGGGAGCCGCGCCACAGCGCCATCCGCAGATACGAGCAGCTGACTATCCGGATTACTGAAATCCGTCACTTCTGCCCCTACATTGAACAGGGTGTTGCCACCGGGATCCAGGGCAATCAACGCAGGGGTTTCAGTGGCGACTAGCAGACTGTTATCTTCCCTTACTGCCATCCAGGTGACTCGCAGTTTACTGGGCAAATCAGTCGACTCAGTCTGCTCACTATCCAGGGCAAACCGGTAGATGATACTGCGTCGCCCGGCGTGATCCCCGGCAGCAACGATCACCCCGCTGTCCTGGCGCCAGGCAACGGCCGGCAAGTTGCGTTGTTGCCCATCAGATGCAACGAATCGTTGTGCGGGTTCCAGGCTAACTGCATCCAGTACCAGGACTTCCGCCCGGTCGAGCAGCCCAACCGCAAGCCACTTCTGGTCCGGGGATATCGCCGCACTGGCCGGTGTGCCGGCATCGATTCGGCGGGTGTTCGCCACCCTCCCATCAGCATCATAGCGACGCACCAGGCCGTCTGCAGCCACGGCAATCAACTCGCCCGAGGACAGCCACTGAAGCCGTCGTACCATTGCCTGGTACTCGTAGTCACTGTAAACCAGTTGCAATGAGGGAAAGGCGTAACAGGCAATGCCCGGTTTACCACTGGCAAAGGCCACACACAGGGACTCCCCACCTGGTGCAAAACGCAGCGTGCTGACGATATCCGGCAACCCATCCAGCACGCGAGTGATTGCGCCGGTATCGAGGTCGAGAAAGTAGATCGCAATCCCGGTAGGACTGGAATTGGGGGTCCAGCCCGCAACCGCAATCGTCCCACTTCGCGGCTCCAGGTCAACCGAGTACAGCTGCCCAACGTGCCCTTGGGCAACGGGGATCCGATAGGTACGATAGAGAGCCCCGTCGGAGGCATCCCAGACTCTCAGGGTTTTATCATCCGAGGCAGTAATGACAATATCGCGGGATTCGTCCAGGGCGAACTCCCTGATAATCCCGCTATGAGCGCCTGTCTCGACGCGACTGATCGGCGTTCCCAACGGCAGTGCCGCAAAGCCGGGGCTCGCAAGCAAGCCCCACAATACCAAGCCTGAGATCCAGAACCGGCTCAGGACTCTACACAAGCAGCTTGCCTGCTATCGCTGAACACGTCCGGCGAAGCTCCATACATCCCTGAGTCGGCCCCGAGATTTGCCTCTGCCGCGGCCCCCTGGCCACCGCTGCTGCACTGCTCTTCTTCGGCGCCGCTGGCCTGCGCGTCCTGCTCGCCGCTTTCCAGTGCCTGCTCCTGACTGTCAGCCTCGTCGAGCACGGTGGCCAACTGCTCACCACCGCTGCCACCAGCACTGCCATCCGTGCCATCTCCACCGGTAGAGTCGCCCCCGGAGGTATCTCCCCCTGCGGTATCACCGCCAGAGCTGCCCCCGCCGGTTGAGCCACCGTCAGAGGTGTCACCACCGGTTGAGCCCCCACCAGATGTATCGCCACCTGAGGTGCCCCCTCCCGCTGAACCTCCTCCGGAAGCATCACCGCCGGTAGAGCCACTATCTGGGGTATCACCTCCCGTCGAACCCCCGCCGGAAGTGTCTCCACCGCTAGAGCCACCATCTGAGGCGTTACCTCCCGTCGCTCCCCCGCCGGAAGTGTCTCCACCGCTAGAGCCAACATCTGAGGCGTCACCTCCCGTCGCTCCTCCACTGGAGGTGTCACCGCCGGTTGAGCCACCACCTGAGGTGTCGCCTCCCGTCGAACTTCCACCGGTATTATCACCGCCCGTAGAGTCACCACCGGAAGTGTCACCTCCAGTCGAGCCCCCAACAGAAATATCAACACCTGTGGAGCCACCACCTGAGGTGTCGCCTCCCGTCGCCCCCCCGCCGGAAGTATCACCGCCGGTAGAGCCTCCGCTCGAACTATCGCCACCGGTCGAACCTCCACCTGATGTGTCGCCACCCGTGGAGCCTCCACCCGAGCTATCGCCACCCGTAGAGCCTCCACCCGAGCTATCGCCACCCGTAGAGCCTCCGCCCGAGGTGTCACCGCCCGTGGAACCGCCCCCTGAAGTGTCGGAACCTGTGTCCGCCACTGGCCGGTCCGGGGCAGGGGGAGCATCCGGAATGGCAGTGCCTGTTCCGGCGATCTCACCGGATGGGCCTGACGTCGCAGACTGGGGAGTCGGATCCAGGAAGGAACTCCCCCCTGACACCGTCGGGAAATTGGGGGGGGTTTCGCCGAACACGTTGCGAATGTTAAAGCAACCGGCTGGGTCGAACGCACAGTCGGTATTGGGGGTAAACCTGTATGATTCGTCACCGCTGGATCGCAATCCGAACTCAGAACCAAAATATTCTCCGGGCAACGCCACCAGGTTTGCATCAGCGTCGAAATACAGCAGGCGAGCCACTTGCGCCACTCTGGTTTCACCTTCAACGTCGCTGCGTTCCAGCTCTCCCGGATAGACAAAAGTGCCATTCACGGCAAGCGTAGCTGAGGGGTCTGTTTGCTTGATGACCGTATCGAAAAATTCGATCTCATACCGCGCCGGCTGGGTTGTCAATTCATAGAGATAGCTGTCGAAGGGGGACGAGGGAACCAGTATTTCCTCATAGTCCCCTGAAACGACATTGATGTAACTTTCCACATCAGCCCCTATCGACAGGGGTTCCTCCCAACCTGCATTGATAGTGGTATCAATCACCACTCCATCAACAGGCTCCCAATCTGGAAAGCTCAGGAGAAAACGCGGATCACCATCATCAATCGGAGTAGCAGTGAAATCCTCACCGGCAATTAGCGAAGTGTTACTCAGCTCGAACCGCCAATCCAGGCGTGTGGTATCGTCAAATGTGACAAGAAACTCGTCAGAAAGAGTGGCCGGGGTCTCGAATCTACAGCTTCCCACGCAAACCCTGGCGCCCGTCAAATCGGCATAGAAATACTCGACAGGCCCCTCCTCCACGAACGGGTCATCCACTTCCGTCGAGACTACCGAGAATCTGCTTACTTCATTACTGTCGCCGTCCACGAATGTGTAGCTGCCAGAGAAAATCTCAATATACTCACCTCCGGCATCGATGAATTCATCGTAAGCGATTACAAAATCAAAGCTGGGGTCCGTCTCATCGATCTCTGACAGCACAGTTCCATCGCGATCCAGTTCCTGTGCATATCGGCAATCATCCCCACAGCCCTCTCGAGGTCCTCGCAGTAAACGATAGTGTGTCGCCTGAAACCCAACGCCTTCCTCCAGAACGATTTCCGAGGTAGGGTCGGGGCCTGTAGGCTCCGGGGTAAAGGCAATTGTCCATGAGACGATGGCTTCCTCGTTCTCGTAAACAATCTCATATTCCACACCGATATCTTCCAGGACTGCTTCATTCAGCGGCTTTCCGTCATCGTCCTGAAGTTGGCCTGAGGAATAGTCTGCAGGATGATCCTCCGCCGCCATGAATATATCGCCACTGCCTGCGGTCAGAACGATATCCCCCGCCGTGACCAATTCAGCCGGTAGATAGAGGCTGCTCCCCGCATCGAGATTGACCGATTCCGCGAGCACCGTCGTACCATTTGCGAAAAACTGTATGTCACCCGCAGCAGAGGTTATGGCGAGCGGCCCCGCAATGTTGATCTCGCCAGAGAACACGCTCCCCTGGGCAGTGAGCGTGGCGCCACTCGCGCCAATCAGGCTACCCAATTCAATCGAGCCGGCACCCTCCACCGTGAAGGTGCCGGGTACTTCCACACTACCCACAGCAATTGTGGGAGCATCAAGTCCGGGGGCCAGGGGCCCGAGTGTGACACTGAAGTTCTCCGCGGGGTAACCGGCATTGCTATTGTTGTTGGCCTGAACCAGTGACTGCAGGGAAATCGATTGCGAGGCCTTGATCGACAATGCTCCGCCCTGACTGAAGAGAGCCGGCACACCAGAGCCGGATACGCGAGCGCCTTCCAGGGTTGCACCGGATCCCGCTCCTGCAATGTAGGGATGCCCGATAACAGTATTACCCAGGGTAAGCAGTTCGGTGGCGCTGACCTGGCTGAAATTGGCCTGCAATTCGGCACCCGTCAGGTCCACGTTGCGCCCATCAACACTGATATGTCCACCAGAGGCTGCGCTACCCCCAGCGTCCTCCCCGCTGAGTAACTGGCCGGAGACCTGGATATCCACGCCTTCACCCAACAGGCTGACGCCGGCGATAGAGCGTGCCTGGACAACCCCACTGACATTGATGGTGCTGTTGAGGGAGTCACCTGCCTGAGCAGCACTCAACACGATCCGCCCACCGTCCGCGAGCAGAACACCCGCCTGATTGATTGCCTGTGTGACCGCCGCCCCCGCGCTGACACTTACCAGGCCATCACCGTAGAAATCCAGGGTGACGGCGGTTCCGGAACCCAATCCGATATGGCCGCTACGGGCGAGGATTTGACCACTACTGGCAACGTCTACTGTCGGCGCCACCAGCAATGCCAGCCCCTCGGTCACAATGGTACCTGCAAGCTGGATCGACGCGTTTTCAGACCCCGCTGGTGACGCCAGGGAAATCGTCGACCCAACCGCCGGGTCAACGCCGTCGAGGAAAGCCTGGTCCGACAGGTCCAGGGTACTCGCGACCAGGCTACCGACGTTGATTTCAGCGCCCTCCCCGACCACGATACCGTTCCTATTGATGAGGAAGATCGATCCCGCTCCCGTCAGGGTTCCAAGGAGTTCGGAAATCGAAGTCCCCGTAACCCGGTTCAGGGTTGCCGCACCCGCGCCGCCGCTATGTTCAAAGTGCACTCGCTCATCGGCGCCAATGCTGAATGAATCCCAGTTGATGATTGCACGAGACGCTGATTGTTCTATGTACGTCAGCTTGTCCTGTTGCAGGATAACGGCTTGCGCATCGCCCCCCACCACAATGCCGCCAGTTGGCTCCGACCTGACCGGCGCTGCATGCAACGTTGCCAGGGCCAGAGAGACAGCTATTGTCAGAGGTTTCAAGCTACGTTGGTCGCTGTAAACCGAATCGGGTGGGCAGGTGTGCTTGGCGGCGGCTGTAAGGTACTGGTTCATGGAATCCCTTCCCACTCAGAAGCTGAAAGAAACGGCGCCGAAAACACGCGCGTCGCGGTTGCCTTCGGCAAATACATCGCGTGTAAGAGGCTTCGCTATTTCGATGTAACCGGTAACCGAAGAGCCGAGATCGATCCTCAAGCCCCCCCCTGCTGCGGCCGCTGATTCACTGCGCTCGCTATTCACCACCTCAGTTTTATTTCGCACATAACCTATATCGTAAAATACGTACGGTTCCGCCTTGCGGACCAGCCCCCCTCCCTGGTGTAAATACCGCAGCTCCAGCTTGAGGCCCGCCCCGGAATCGCCGTACAACTCGGACGGGTCATAGCCCCGGCCAAACAGCTCACCGCCAAAGCCATAGCCCTCTGAATTAAGAACGTTGTCAAAGGCTACCTGGCCGTCCAGCGCCACCAGCAGGCTCAACGCCGGCGACAGTGACTGCAAACGCGCCGCATAGAGGTTCAACTTGGTGAAGTCGAGTTCAGCCTGTGGACGGGAAACAAAGTCGGAGTCCGGATCAGTTGCATTCAGGACATCCAGGCCATGGCTGACCGTTGCATCCACGATATTGACCCCACCCAGTGAATCATAGAGGTCCCAGGTAAGCCCCAGGCGCAAAGCCCTGACCCTGTCCTCGCTGAGTGTGAGTCCCTGGATTTGCACTTCTCCATCGTAGTAGGAAAATTGGCCGTTGAATGTCAGGTTCTGTGCTCGTGAACGCCAGAGTGGGTAAGAAAGCCCCATAACTGCGCTTTCGGAGTCGGTTTCAAGCCCTCTGAGCTGGACTCCCTGATCCGGTTCCGACCTGACCACATAGCCACTGGCCAGCAACCGCAGGCCATTATCCCCGAGCGGGGACTCTAGCCGGGCCGAAACGAAATTCAATTCGTCGTTGCCCGTGGAACTGATGAAGATACCGCCGCTAACATGAGTATCGAACAAGGTATTCGCGTTGAATTCCAACCGCCCTCTGGTTGGACCGAGGTACTCGCTCCCGCGATTATCAACACCGGCGAGGCCGTCAAAAGCAGTGCGAATGACGTCGACAACCAGGCTGGCGGAGCCGAATCCTTCACCGGGAACCAGGGTCGACTGCGCATAAATGCCATCGAGGTCATTGACCAACAGCATATAGCGCTCTATCGAGGCTATGTGTACAGGGCGCTCCTGTTTGAGTTGCTCGAGGTATCCAGCGATCACCTCGCTGTTTTTGGGCGCATCGCCGCGGATTACCACCTGGTCGATGTAACCTTCAACTACCTGCAGCTGAACCACGCCCCCTGCGACATCTTGCTCGGGAACCAGAACCTGGGAGAGCACATAGCCATCACTGCGATAACGGCGGGTGATCGCCTCGGCAATCAGGTACAGGTCAGCCAGTGACATCGGACCGCCAAGGCGGTCGGTAAACAGCGGCCTCAAGTCATCCATCGCATAGGCGGTAACGCCCGTCAGGTGGATATCATTAACCTCAATAGAGATGTCTTCCATACCCTCGGGGACAACCGGCAGCGGCATTTCACGGCGCGTACTCCCTGACGGCGTGTCGGCCTGAGGTTTCTTGCGCCCTTCAAACTGTTTCTGCAATTGGCCTGGAAGCACCGTACCAGGGATACGCTGTGCCGCCGCAGGCAGGGAAAAGAGCATGATGGTGCTGCAAAGTGCAGCCAGCAGAGCGGCTGTCGAACTTTGGCCCTCTCGCAAACCCCCGACTCGGGTGTAGATCATTCGCAGCCCCCTCCGCAAATGTACTGCGAACCAGTGCTGCCGGTGCTGCAGTTTTTAGTTTTCTAATTGAATTGATCTTGAACAATCTAGTTTCCCTGCCTATAAACTAGCAACTATTACCTAAGAGGGGAGAGCCAATTCCGTGATGCACTTCACATTTCACCGCCAGGCCAGGACGGGAAGGATCCTGCTCGCCATACTTGCCCTGTTTGGTTCACAAGCCAGCTGGCCGGCAGAATATTCTCACGATATCCCCTTAACATGGCAGGAACCCGAGGTGCGCCTCCGCGTACTTGGTGGCCAGGGCAACAGCGTAAACATCGGTAATCCCCTTCGTTTTGGGATAGAAACCCGGGTACCGGCTTACTGTTATCTGGTGAGAACTGCGACCGATGGCTCCCGCTGGTACTGGGGGGGGACCGCCTGCTCACCGGGCGCAGGAAAACTGAACGGGAGAGTGATGATTCCCTCCTCGGGCGCCCTGAAAGTGGAACCACCAGCGGGCGACGAACAGCTCAGTGTCTGGCTCACACCTGAACCACTGCCAGGACTATCCACCACACCACCCGAAGAGGGCTGGAAGAGCCTGCCGCCACAGGAAGCTGATGAGCTCTCCCAGGCCCTGCAGGCTTTCGCCCGCCAGGGTGCACTTGCCGGCTCTACCACTACCTATACCGTGAAGAGCATGGGAGATGACCTGCAGTTCACTACCAGGGCCATTCTGCGACAGGTAGAAGCTGCTCAATCCTCCCCACGGAACGGCAGCACCGTGACCAGTTTCAGCGTCGACGCCATTCGGTTCGAGTTCGGCACGGCCGTCCCTACCGACTCCGGTATTGCCCAGATGGACGCGTTCGGCGAAGCCATGCTGGACCCCATGCTCGCTGACATGAAAGTCCTTATCGCCGGCCACACGGATGATCAGGGCAGCGCCGACCTGAACCAGGACCTTTCCATCCAACGTTCCATGGCAGTAAAGTCCTATTTTTGTGATAACTATGGCGTGGACCCCCAGCGTGTCCTGTTGCAGGGGTTTGGAGAGTCACGACCGACAGTTCCCAACGACAGTGAGCAGAATCGCGCCCGAAATCGTCGGGTAGAGATTACCTTTATGTACTGAGTCAGTTGTGATTGGTCCTGTCGAAGCCTCAGCGCTATGATGGACTGACACCCGGGATCAACCGCATCAGTCGCACCGGCCGCAATCTCGGCCAGGCACATAAGGGAAGCGCGTGACACCACAGATCGATGGATACGAGATGGTTCGCCAGTTGGGACATGGTGGCATGTCCACGGTCTGGCTCGCCATCCAGACCAGTTTCCCCCGCCAGGTGGCGCTCAAGATCATGAGTGACAATCTAGCCTCGTCTCCCACGTTCGTAGAACGCTTCCTGCGGGAAGCACGCATCGTCGCCAACCTTGAGCACCGGGGGATCGTACATGTTTATGACATGGGCAAGACGCCGGATGCCACCTACCTCACCATGGAACACCTCCCTGGGGGAGATCTGTCGAGGCGCCTCGCCGCTGGCGAGGTTTCCCCTGAGGAAGGGGTGGAGATTATCAGGGAGATTGCCTCGGCCCTGGCGTACGCTCACAGCGAGCAGGTAATCCACAGGGATATAAAGCCTGCCAACATCCTGTTCAGGAAAGATGGTAGCCCGGTCCTGGTCGACTTCGGTATTGCGCGTAACCTGGAATCGAGCACGGAGATCACTACCGCTGGCACTGTGATGGGCACTCCGCTTTACATGAGCCCTGAACAATGTCGTGGCGAGGCCACCGACCTACGCAGCGATGTCTACAGTCTTGGCGCCCTCCTTTTTCAACTGCTCGAGGGTGAACTTCCATTTCGCGGTGACAACCACGCCACTCTCGCCTTGCAGCATACAACGGCACCAGTCCCGCCCCTGAGCCCGACCAATCAACGCTTTAGCCCGGTCGTCAACAAGGCGCTCACCAAAATACCCAAAGATCGATTCCAGTCGGCCGCGGAATTTCTCGACTGTCTGAACAGCTGCCTGGCCGAAGGAAACCGGGCGCCTTCATCGAGGGAGACAACTGGCGCAAAAACGGTAAGGCGCGTAACCCCCGCCAAAGTGACCGCAGAGAAGAGGCCGGCAAGGCACCGCGTGCCCGTATGGATACTGGGCGCAGTCGCTGCCGCGGCAATTGCCGCCGGTATGATAGTGCTCAATCAGCGCCCCGTCACCGAGGGAGAAGCAGGCAGGACGACCGGTGCCGAGACAATACCAGGTTCCGGGGAAGCCATACCGGCGTCAGTAACGACACCCATTGAGCAAGAGAGGGAGACGACAACGGAACTGCTCCGACGGGCGAAGGTTCACGTCTGGAACAACCAGATGTTTGAACCAGCCGGGGACAACGCTCTGGATCTGGTAGAACGCGTGCTGGAACAAGAGCCGGAACAACCCGACGCTGTGGAACTAAAGGCACGCCTGATTAACACCCTGGCAACAGAAATATCGTCCGCCGACGAACGAGGTGACAGGCAATTCGTTAAACAGGGACTCCGGCGTCTACGGGACTCAGGCGCAGCGGACATCGCAGAGAATATCGAGCGACAGCTGCAATAGTACTGACCTGCTATCGTCCAACGGCGATAGGTGGACACAAAAAAGCCGGGACAGGCCCGGCTTTTTCATGAGTGACTAACGAAGCACTTATTCTTCGTCAGCATCCACGTCTGCAACGGGGCGATCCACCAGCTCTACGTAAGCCATGGGAGCCTTGTCGCCGGCGCGGTAGCCGCACTTGAGGATGCGGATGTAACCACCAGGACGACTCTCGTAGCGGGGACCCAGCTCGCCGAACAGCTTGCCGACCGCTTCTTTGCTGCGGATACGGTCGAAAGCCAGGCGGCGGTTGGCCACGCTGTCGCTCTTGGCCAGGGTGATCAGCGGCTCAGCGTAGCTGCGCAGCTCCTTGGCTTTGGGCAGGGTGGTCTTGATCAGTTCGTGCTCTACCAGAGACACGGTCATGTTGCGGAACATGGCTTTGCGGTGCGAGCTGTTCCGGTTGAGCTGACGTCCACTGTGACGATGACGCATTTTTCCAATCCTATGTGTTCTGTGCTATCTCAGCACGCAATGTCTGGTATCAGTACCGGGGCTGATTAAACGCTCAGCACCCGGTCGTCGTTTTTCAGGCTGGCGGGGGGCCAGTTGTCCAGGCGCATGCCCAGTGACAGGCCACGCGACGCCAGGACGTCCTTGATCTCGGTCAGTGACTTCTTGCCGAGGTTCGGAGTCTTCAGCAGCTCCACCTCGGTACGCTGAACCAGGTCACCGATGTAGTAGATATTCTCGGCTTTCAGGCAGTTCGCGGAGCGAACGGTCAGCTCGAGGTCGTCTACCGGACGCAGCAGGATCGGATCGACTTCGTCCTCTTCCTCTACAGACTCGGACTCGGACTCGCTCTCCAGGTCGACGAACACGGCCAGCTGCTGCTGCAGGATGGTCGCGGCGCGACGGATGGCTTCTTCCGGATCGATGGTGCCGTTGGTTTCGAGGTCCAGCACCAGCTTGTCCAGGTCGGTACGCTGCTCAACCCGCGCAGCTTCCACCACGTAGGATACGCGGTGAATCGGCGAGAACGTTGCGTCCAGCTGCAGGCGACCGATGGAGCGGGTTTCCTCTTCCGGGTTCTCGCGAGAGTCCGCCGGAGAGTAGCCGCGGCCACGGGCCACAGTCAGCTTCATGTTGATCTCGGAGCTGCCGTTCAGGTGGCAGATCACGTGATCAGGGTTGCGGATCTCGATGTCGTGGTCCACCTGGATATCGGCGGCGGTCACGGCACCGGGGCCCTTTTTGCTCAGCGTCAGCTCAGCTTCGTCCTTGCCGTTCATCACCAGGGCTACGCCCTTGAGGTTCAGCAGGATCTCGATAACGTCTTCCTGAACGCCTTCGATAGCGCTGTACTCATGCAGTACGCCATCGATCTCGACTTCGGTGATTGCGCAGCCGGGCATGGAAGACAGCAAAATGCGACGCAATGCATTGCCCAGAGTGTGGCCGAAACCACGCTCCAGCGGCTCCAGGGTTACCTGGGCGCGAGAGTTGGTCTTTTCTTCGACGTTGATAACGCGCGGAGTCAAGAATTCATTTACTGCTGTCTGCATTCTGGCACCTGTAGTAGTAGGTTAGTCCTGGTTCCGATTACTTGGAGTACAGTTCCACGATCAGGTTTTCATTGATCTCGGCGGACAGGTCCTGACGCTCGGGAGCGGACTTGAAGGTCCCTTCCAGCTTGTCGGCGTTGACTTCGATCCACTCGGGCTCACCGCGCTGGGCGGCCAGGGCCAGGGCAGACTGCACACGCAGTTGCTTCTTGGCTTTCTCGCGAACAGACACCACGTCACCGGCTTGCACCTGGTAAGACGGGATGTTGACCGCAGCACCATTCACCAGGATCGCCTTGTGGGAAACCAGCTGGCGAGCTTCGGAACGGGTAGCGCCAAAGCCCATGCGGTAGACCACGTTATCCAGGCGAGACTCCAGCAGTTGCAGGAGGTTCTCACCGGTGGCACCTTTCAGGCGGGCGGCTTCTTTGTAGTAGTTGCGGAACTGCTTTTCCAGAACACCGTAGATACGACGTACTTTCTGCTTCTCACGCAGCTGAACACCGTAGTCGGACAGGCGGCCGCGACGGGCGCCGTGTTGACCGGGGGCAGTTTCGGGTTTGCACTTGCTTTCGAGTGCGCGCACACCGCTTTTCAGGAACAGGTCGGTTCCCTCACGACGGGAGAGCTTGCACTTGGGACCAATATATCGAGCCATGTCAATTCTTCCTGTAAGCGTTATACGCGACGTTTCTTGGGCGGACGGCAGCCGTTGTGCGGCACCGGCGTCACGTCGGTAATGTTGCTGATCTTGTAACCACAGGCGTTCAGCGCGCGAACCGCGGACTCACGGCCCGGGCCGGGGCCCTTGACCTGAACGTCCAGATTCTTGAGGCCGTATTCCTTGGCGGCTTCACCGGCGCGCTCTGCTGCCACCTGGGCGGCAAACGGCGTGCTCTTACGTGAACCACGGAAACCGGAACCACCCGCGGTGGCCCAGCTCAGGGTGTTGCCCTGACGGTCGGTGATAGTGATGATGGTGTTGTTGAAGGACGCGTGTACGTGCGCGATACCGTCAACAACGGTCTTGGTGACCTTCTTACGAGTGCTTTTGGCACCTGGCTTAGCCATGTTGTCGTTCCTGCTTTAATATCAACACTGCACTTGGGTGCAGCTACACTAAATTGGATTCGCGTGAGCGCTTGCTTACTTGCGAATCGGTTTACGCGGTCCCTTGCGGGTACGTGCGTTGGTCTTGGTGCGCTGGCCACGCAGCGGCAGGCTGCGGCGGTGACGGAGGCCGCGGTTGCAACCGAGGTCCATCAGGCGCTTGATGTTCATGGAGACTTCACGGCGCAGGTCACCCTCAACCGTCATCTCGGCCACCTTGTTACGCAGAGCATCCATCTGCTCTTCGTTGAGGTCGGCGATTTTCGCGCTTTCCTCGACACCGGTTTCCAGGCACAGGCGTTTGGCCTGGGTGCGACCTACACCGTAGATGTAGGTCAGTGAGATAACAGCATGCTTGTTATCGGGTATGTTGACGCCGGCAATACGAGCCATCCAACTCTCTCCAAAATACTCAGTTTGTCGCTAACAGCAGCGCAGCATCTGGCCCCTGATTTGCATCAGATTGAGGGGCGGGACGCGAAAGGCGCAGCATTCTAGCGGCATGTTCACTAAAAATCAACCACCACCCACCAAATAGCAGGCGGTGACCACATCAGCCCTGGCGCTGCTTGTGGCGGGGATCCGTGTTACAGATCACGCGCACAACACCATTGCGACGGACAATCTTGCAGTTTCTGCAGATTTTTTTGACCGATGCACGTACTTTCATCTCTCTTTCTCCGTTCGCCCGACCGTGCTCAACGCACCCGGCCGGAAGCACCATAGTTTTTCAGGTTGGCCTTTTTCATCACAGAGTCGTACTGCTGTGACATCAGGTGGCTCTGCACCTGGGCCATAAAGTCCATCACAACGACAACCACGATCAGCAGTGAGGTACCGCCCAGGTAAAAGGGCACGTTCCACATTACGACCAGGAACTGCGGCAGCAGGCAGACCAGCGCGATATACGCGGCGCCGAAAACCGTCAGCCGGGTCAGCACGCCATCGATGTAGTTGGCGGTCTGTTGTCCCGGGCGGATACCGGGGACAAAGGCACCGGACCGCTTCAGGTTGTCAGCCACTTCCTGCGGGTTGAACATCAACGCCGTATAGAAGAAGCAGAAAAATACAATCAGTGCCGTGAACAACAGGATGTTCAACGGCTGGCCCGGGCCAATGGCAACGGCCAGGTCCTGCAGCCAGTCGGCGCCCCCGGAGGAGCCGAACCACTGCGCCAGCGATGCCGGAAACAGCAGGATGCTGCTGGCGAAAATAGCCGGGATTACCCCCGCCATGTTCACCTTCAGGGGCAGATGGGAGCTCTGCGCCTGCATCATCTTGCGACCCTGTTGCCGCTTGGCGTAGTTCACCGTGATACGGCGCTGGCCGCGCTCGATGAACACAATCATGTAGATCACCGCAACCGCCAGGGTCAGGATGAACAGCAGGATGAGGATGTTCAGTTCCCCCTGCCGCGCCTGCTCCAGCGACTGCCCGATCGCTGCGGGAAGACCCGCGACGATCCCGGCGAAGATCAGCAGCGAAATACCGTTGCCTACGCCTTTCTCGGTGATCTGCTCACCCAGCCACATCATGAACACCGCGCCGGTCACCAGCGAGGTAATCGCGATCACGTAGAACAGCGGGGTGACGCTGTAAGCCATGCCCTGATTGGCCATGCCTACGGTCATCCCGGTGCCCTGCACCAGCGCCAGCACTACCGTCAGGTAGCGCGTGTACTGGCTGATCTTGCGGCGGCCGGACTCGCCTTCTTTCTTTAACTGCTCCAGCTGCGGGGTCACTGCCGACATCAACTGCATGATGATCGATGCAGAGATGTAGGGCATGATGCCCAGCGCCAGAATACTCATGCGCTCCAGTGCGCCACCGGAGAACATGTTCGCCAGACCCAGGATGGTTCCCTGGTTCTGGTTGAACAGCGCCGCCAACTGGTTGGGATCGATCCCGGGGACCGGGATATGGGTACCGATGCGATAAACGATTATCGCCATCAAGACAAAACGAAGGCGAGCAAAGAGCTCGCCCATGCCTGCCTTGTTGACTCCGGGCAGTTGACCTGTCGCCATTTAGTCCTCTACTTTTCCGCCAGCCTTCTCGATGGCTTCACGAGCACCTTTGGTGACTGCCAGGCCTTTAACAGTAACGGCCTTGTTCAGTTCACCAGACAGGAACACGCGGGCACGCAGAACATCGTTGCGGATGATGTCGGCATCTTTCAGAGCCGCCAGATCAACCACGTCGCCGGCAACCGCATTCAGCTCACCCAGGCGAACCTGAGCGGTGGTGCGGGAAATACGGGAAGTAAAACCGTACTTCGGCAGACGTTTCTGCAGCGGCATCTGGCCGCCCTCGAAACCGGGCTTCACTGTACCGCCGGAGCGGGATTTCTGACCCTTGTGGCCGCGGCCACCGGTCTTACCCAGGCCGGAACCGATACCGCGACCGACGCGCTTGGCGTCCTTGCGGGCACCGGGAGCCGGGCTCAGGGTGTTCAGTCGCATTACATCAGACATGATTTAGTCCTCAACCCGTACCAGGTAGTTCACTTTGTTGATCATGCCACGCACAGAGGGAGTGTCTTCCACTTCCACGGTGTGGCCGATACGGCGCAGGCCAAGACCAGCGACACAGGCCTGGTGGTTCTTCAGGCGACCGTGAACGCTCTTGATCTGCGTGACCTTGATAGTTGCTTTAGCCATGACAAGCCAACCCAATAATTAGTTCAGAATTTCTTCGACAGTCTTGCCGCGCTTGGCTGCCACGTCGTCCGGAGCGGCCATGTCGCGCAGGCCGTTAAAGGTCGCGCGTACCACGTTTACCGGGTTGGTGGAGCCGTAGCACTTGGCCAGTACGTTGTGTACGCCGGCAATTTCCAGTACTGCGCGCATCGCGCCACCGGCGATAACACCGGTACCTTCTGATGCAGGCTGCATGTACACCTTGGAGGCGCCGTGGGCGGCCTTTACCGGGTACTGGATGGTGCCGTTGTTCAGCTCAACACTGATCATGTTGCGACGGGCGGCTTCCATTGCTTTCTGGATCGCAACAGGTACTTCGCGAGCCTTGCCGCGGCCGAAGCCAACGCGGCCATTGCCATCGCCAACCACGGTCAGGGCGGTGAAACCGAAGATACGACCGCCTTTAACAACCTTGGCTACGCGGTTGACCTGAACCAGCTTCTCCTGGAGGTCACCTTCCTGTTGCTGTTGCTTTTTCTCGTTAAACGCCATGTCGATACCCTAGAATTCCAGTCCACTTTCACGGGCTGCGTCGGCCAGGGCCTTGATGCGTCCGTGGTACTTGTAGCCGCTACGATCGAAGGCGACTTTCTCAACGCCAGCGGCCTTGGCGCGCTCAGCGACCAGCTTGCCCACAGCGGCAGCGGCATCGATGTTGCCGGTGGCGCCAGTGCGCAGGCTGCTGTCCAGGGTAGAAGCGCTGGCCAGTACCTTGTCACCAGCCGGTGCGAACACCTGGGCGTAAATGTGGCGCGGAGTACGGTGCACGGTCAGGCGGTTTACACCCTGGGTGCGCATGCGGGCGCGGGCGCGACGGGCGCGGCGCAGCCGGGAATCATTCTTTGCACTCATCTCTTAGTACCTACTTACTTCTTCTTGGCTTCTTTACGACGGACGTGCTCGTCCGCGTAGCGAATGCCCTTACCCTTGTAAGGCTCCGGCGGACGGTAGGCGCGGATTTCCGCGGCTGCCTGGCCGACTGCCTGCTTGTCGATACCCTTGACCACGATCTCGGTCTGGGTCGGGGTTTCCGCGCTGACACCTTCGGGCAGCTGGTAGTCTACCGGGTGGGACAGGCCCACGGTCAGGTTGACGCTCTTGGCGTCAGCCTTGGCACGGTAACCAACGCCGTTGAGAACCAGTTTCTTTTCCCAGCCCTCGCTGACACCCTTGACCATGTTGCTCAGCAGTGCGCGAGTGGTACCCGCCAGTGCCTTGAACTTGTCGCTGTCGTAGGCAACGGACAGTACGTTGTCGTCCTGGCTGATGTTCACGCCGTCTTTCAGGGTGAACTCCAGGGCGCCTTTCCCGCCCTTCACGGTCAGGTCGCGGCCGTTTACCTTGACCTCAACCCCGCTGGGCAGTTCTACCGGATTGTTTGCGACTCTAGACATGTTGAATGCTCTTCAATTCAGTAAATCTTAGAAAACGGTGCAGAGCACTTCACCACCGACGCCGGCAGCGCGAGCTGCGCGATCTGTCATCACACCACGAGAGGTGGAGACAATGGCGACACCCAGGCCACCGCGTACAGAAGGCAGATCATCCTTGCCTTTGTAGCTGCGCAGGCCGGGACGGCTGATGCGGTCGATCTCTGCAATAACGGGCTTGCCGTTGAAGTACTTCAGCTCGATTTCCAGGCGAGGCTTGCCTTCGCTGGAAGCGTTGAAGTCAGCAATGTAGCCCTCTTCCTTCAGTACGTTCGCTACCGCAGCCTTCAGCTTTGAACCGGGCATTTCCACCCGGGTCTTGCCGGCCATCTGCGCGTTGCGAATGCGGGTCAGCATATCTGACAGCGGATCTTGCATACTCATCTTGAATTCTCTCCGTTACCAGCTGGACTTAACCAGACCAGGTACATCACCGCGCATTGCAGCTTCGCGCAGCTTGTTACGGCACAGGCCAAATTTACGATATACCGCGTGAGGGCGACCGGTGACCTGGCAGCGACGCTGACGGCGAACCGGGCTGGCATCACGAGGCAGCTTCTGCAGGGCGATCTGGGCGTCCCACTTGTCATCGTCAGAGGCGTTGACGTCGCTCAGAATCGCTTTCAGAGCGGCACGCTTCTCGGCGTACTTAGCTACCAGTCGTGCACGCTTGTTCTCACGCGCAATCATAGATTTTTTAGCCATGTATAAAGCCTCTTAACCTTTCAGGGGGAAGTTGAACGCGCGCAGCAGGGCGCGACCTTCATCATCCGTACGAGCGGTGGTGGTGATAGTGATATCCATACCGCGCAGGGCATCCACCTCGTCGTAGTTGATTTCCGGGAAAATGATCTGCTCGCTGACACCCATGGCGAAGTTGCCGCGGCCGTCGAAAGACTTCGGGCTGATGCCGCGGAAGTCACGAACACGGGGGATCGCGATGGAGATCAGACGCTCCAGGAACTCATACATACGATCTGAACGCAGAGTCACCTTGCAGCCGATCGGCCAGCCGTCGCGGATCTTGAAACCGGCGATGGATTTGCGGGCCTTGGTGATAACCACTTTCTGACCAGCGATTTTCTCCATGTCGGCGACGGCATTTTCCAGCACTTTCTTGTCGCCAACGGCCTCACCAACACCCATGTTCAGGGTGATCTTGGTGATGCGAGGAACTTCCATCACATTGTCCAGACCCAGCTCTTCTTTCAGCTGGGGAGCGATCTCGCTCTTGTACTTGTCTTTCAACGTTGCCATGTCTTCTACCTGTAAACTCGGTTATCCAGCCCGCAGCGGGATCAGTCGATCGCTTCGCCGTTGGACTTGAAGATACGTACCTTGGTATCTCCGTCTACCTTGAAGCCCACACGGTCGGCTTTGCTGGTGGCGGGGTTGAAAATCGCCACGTTGGAAACCTGGATCGGGGCTTCCTTTTCCACAATGCCACCGGCCACACCCATTTGCGGGTTGGGACGGGTGTGCTTCTTCACCATGTTGATGCCGGCAACAATTACTTTATTGTCAGCGAGCACCTTGCGAACCTTGCCGCGCTTACCCTTGTCCTTGCCGGCCAGGATAACCACTTCGTCATCGCGCTTGATCTTCAACATCTCTGCTTCCTCTCCTCGGCCTGGTCAGATAACTTCCGGGGCCAGAGAAATAATCTTCATGAACTTCTCGCCACGCAGTTCACGGGTAACCGGGCCAAAAATACGGGTACCGATGGGCGCTTCCTGGTTGTTCAGCAGAACAGCGGCGTTGTCATCGAACTTGATGAGCGAACCGTCTGCACGACGAACACCTTTCTTGGTGCGCACAACCACGGCGGTCATTACCTGACCTTTTTTCACCTTACCGCGGGGAATTGCTTCCTTCACGGTTACCTTGATCAGGTCACCAACACGCGCGTAGCGACGCTTGGAGCCGCCGAGCACCTTGATACACATCACACGGCGTGCACCGCTGTTGTCGGCTACTTCCAAATACGACTGTGTTTGAATCATTTTCTAACTCCAAACTGCGGCTCACGCCGCAATATCCTCTACTCAACCGACCTGAGTGGCGCTCTCAACAACTTCCTGCAGCTTCCAGGTCTTGGACTTGGAAAGCGGACGGGACTCAACCACCTTTACGGTATCGCCGATGCCGCACTCATTGTTTTCGTCATGAGCGTGGATCTTGGACGAGCGAGTGATGTACTTGCCGTATACCGGGTGCTTTACCCGACGCTCGATCAGTACGGTGATCGTCTTGTCCATCTTGTTGCTGACAACCTTGCCGGTCGCCGTACGGATACGCTTCTCTGCACCTGACATGATTAATTACCTGCCTTCTGTTTCAGTACAGTCTTGACGCGTGCAATGTCGCGCTGGTTCTGCTGGAGCAGGTGAGTCTGCGCCAGTTGACCAGTGGACTTCTGCATGCGCAGCTTGAACTGCTCTTCACGCAGGGTGAGCAGCTGCTTGTTCAGGTCCTCAGCGGACTTTTCACGCAATTCGCTTGCTTTCATCACATCACCGACCGTTTAACAAATGTGGTAGCCACAGGAATCTTGGCTGCGGCCAGGGTGAATGCCTCACGCGCCAGCTCTTCGGAAACGCCCTGTACTTCGTACAGAACCTTGCCGGGCTGGATCTGGGCCACCCAGTACTCTACGTTACCCTTACCTTTACCCTGACGAACTTCCAGGGGCTTGCCGGTAATGGGCTTGTCCGGGAATACGCGGATCCAGATTTTACCGCCACGCTTGATGTGACGGGTCATGGCACGACGTGCCGCTTCGATCTGGCGCGCAGTGATACGGCCGCGACCAGTCGCTTTCAGGCCGTATTCGCCGAAACTTACTTTGCTACCGCGTTGAGCCAGGCCGCGGTTGCGACCCTTCATCATTTTGCGGAATTTAGTACGCTTAGGTTGAAGCATCTGCGTAACCCTTAATTAGTTGCTGACTTCTTGGCGCCTTCGGCTGCATCTTCAGTGCCGATCACCTCGCCTTTGAAAATCCACACCTTCACACCGATGATGCCGTAGGTGGTGGACGCCTCATAAGTTGCGTAGTCGATGTCGGCGCGCAGCGTGTGCAGCGGAACACGACCTTCGCGGTACCACTCGGTACGGGCAATTTCAGCACCGCCCAGACGGCCGCCAACCTGCACCTTGATACCTTCGGCACCCTGGCGCATGGCGTTCTGTACCACACGCTTCATGGCGCGACGGAACATCACACGACGCTCCAGCTGCTGGGCAACGTTCTGTGCAACCAGCTTGGCATCCAGGTCCGGCTTGCGGATTTCCTCGATGTTGATGTGAACCGGAACACCCATCTTCTCGCTCAGGGTGCGACGCAGCTTGTCCACGTCCTCACCTTTCTTGCCGATAACGATACCGGGGCGAGCGGTGTGGATGGTGATACGCGCAGTCTGCGCCGGACGCTCGATAACGACGCGGCTGACAGAAGCGTTTTCCAGCTCTTTCTCAATGAAAGCGCGAACTTCCAGGTCACTGATCAGGTTCTTGGAGTAGTTCTTGCTGTCCGCGTACCAGATCGAGTTGTGATCTTTTACGATGCCCAACCGGATGCCGACCGGATTTACTTTCTGACCCATGGTCTTCTCCTAACCTTAGCCTTCGCCGTCTGCTACTTTCACTGTGATATGACAGCTGCGCTTCAGGATGCGATCCGCACGGCCTTTGGCACGCGGACGCAGACGCTTCATGGTCATACCTTCGTCTACAAAGATGCTGGACACTTTCAGCTCGTCCACATCGGCACCTTCGTTGTTCTCAGCATTGGCAATGGCAGAATCCAGCACCTTCTTGACAATGTGAGCAGCCTTCTTGGGGCTGAATTCCAGCAGTGCAAGCGCTTGCTCAACGGGCATGCCGCGCACCTGGTCTGCGACCAGGCGGGCTTTCTGCGCCGAGATGCGCGCGCCTTTCAGTCTTGCTGCAACTTCCATCTTCCTAAACCTCGCTTATCCGGCCCGCGCTTAGCGCTTGGCCTTCTTGTCCACGATATGGCCCTTGAACGTGCGGGTTACCGCAAATTCACCCAGCTTGTGACCAACCATATCTTCGTTGATCAGTACCGGTACGTGCTGACGACCGTTGT
This sequence comes from Parahaliea maris, assembly GCF_008064665.1. Classification (GTDB taxonomy): domain Bacteria; phylum Pseudomonadota; class Gammaproteobacteria; order Pseudomonadales; family Halieaceae; genus Parahaliea; species Parahaliea maris. Next base: position 872,498 of record NZ_VRZA01000001.1, read on the forward strand.
GTACGGCAATCGTCAGACCGACCATATCCGGAGAAACCATGGAACGGCGCGACCAGGTTTTGATCGGACGACGGTCGTTGGCTTCAAGCGCAGCCTCGACCTTCTTCAACAAGTGCAGGTCGATAAAAGGACCTTTCTTCAATGAACGCGGCACAATCTGTTTCCTCTAAAATCTGGTTTAACGGCAACCGTTATTTCTTACCGCGACGACGCACAATGAGGTCGTCGGTACGCTTGTTCTTGCGGGTCTTGTAACCCTTGGTCGGGGTACCCCAGGGGCTGACCGGATGACGGCCACCGGAAGTACGACCTTCACCACCACCATGGGGGTGATCAACCGGGTTCATCGCAACACCGCGAACGGTCGGACGTACACCGCGCCAGCGCGCTGCACCCGCTTTACCCAGTTTGCGCAGGCTGTGCTCGGAGTTGGAAACCTCGCCCAGCGTCGCGCGACAGTCAGACAGCACCTTGCGCATCTCGCCGGAGCGCAGACGCAGGGTTGCGTAGCGACCTTCGCGAGCCACCAGCTGTACAGAGGCACCAGCGGAACGCGCCAGCTGGGCTCCCTTGCCGGGCTTCATTTCTACGGCGTGTACAACAGAGCCCACAGGGATGTTGCGCAGCGGCAGGCAGTTACCGGTCTTGATCGGCGCTGCGGAGCCAGACTGCAGTACGTCACCCGCTGCAACGCCCTTGGGCGCAACGATGTAACGACGCTCACCGTCGGCGAACAGCAGCAGCGCGATGTGCGCGGTGCGGTTCGGATCGTATTCCAGACGCTCAACCTTGGCCGGAATGCCGTCCTTGGTGCGCTTGAAATCGATAACGCGGTAGTGCTGCTTGTGACCACCACCAACGTGACGGGTAGTGATACGGCCGTTGTTGTTACGACCACCATTCCTTGACTGCTTCTCCAGGAGGGGCGCGTAAGGCGCACCTTTGTGCAGCTCCTGGTTGACCACGCGAACGACGTGGCGGCGACCCGGGGAAGTGGGCTTGCTCTTCAGAATTGCCATTTTCAACCTACTCCTTATTCGCCTTACTCTGCAGAAGCAAAGTCAATTTCCTGACCTTGCTCCAGACGAACGTACGCCTTCTTCCAGGTCGGCTTGGTGCTGTAACCAAAACGGTTACGCTTCACTTTGCCTTTGACCTTCAGGGTCTGAACGCTGTCCACTTTTACCTTGAAAAGCTGCTCAACAGACTTCTTCACTTCCAGCTTGGTAGCGTCGACAGCTACCTTGAACACGTACTGGTTGTTGGCGTCTGCAACGATGGCGGCCTTCTCGGAAACGTGCGGGCCTACCAGTACCTGGAATACTCTTTCCTGGTTCATCCCAGCATCTCCTCAAATTTCTTCACTGCGTCCACAGTCACCATCACCTTGTCGTAGGCGATCAGGCTGACCGGATCCACACCGTCCACGTCGCGAACATCAACCTTGTGCAGGTTGCGTGCGGCCAGGTACAGGTTCCCATCCACCTCTGCAGTGACGATCAGCACGTTGTCGATACCGTAGTCGCCCAGTTGCTTGGCCAGCAGCTTGGTTTTCGGTGCTTCGACTTCAACGCTCTCAACCACTACCAGGCGATCCTGGCGAGCCAGCTCGGACATGATGGAGCGCAGAGCGGCGCGGTACATCTTGCGGTTCACTTTCTGGGAGTGATCCTGCGGACGGGCCGCGAAGGTCACACCACCGGAGCGCCAGATCGGGGAGCGGATGGTACCGGCACGAGCGCGACCGGTGCCTTTCTGGCGCCAGGGCTTCTTGCCACCACCGCTCACATCGGAGCGCGTTTTCTGTGCACGGGTACCCTGGCGGGCGCCTGCGAGATACGCAGTCACCACCTGGTGAACCAGGTCCTCGTTGTATTCACGAGCAAAAGCAACATCGGAAACGGAGACCTTGCCCGCTTCTGCATTGCCCGGCTTTACTACATTCAGTTCCACGTCAGAAACCCCCTAACTTAAGCCTTGACCGCGGGACGTACGATCACGTCACCGCCCGGTGCGCCGGGGACGGCACCCTTGATGAGCAGCAGATTGCGCTCGGCGTCTACACGGACAACTTCCAGGCCCTGAACGGTCACCTGCTCGGCGCCCATGTGGCCGGCCATCTTCTTGCCCTTGAATACGCGACCGGGAGTCTGACACTGACCGATAGAACCCGGAGCGCGGTGCGACAGAGAGTTACCGTGGGTGGCATCCTGGGTGCGGAAGTTCCAGCGCTTGATAGCGCCCTGGAAGCCTTTACCCTTGGATTTGCCGGCCACATCAACTTTCTGGCCCGCTTCGAAACGCTCAACAGTCAGCTCGGAACCCACCTCGAAAGACTCCTCAGAACCTTCCAGACGGAATTCCCACAAACCGTTACCAGCCTCAACACCCGCCTTGGCGAAGTGTCCCGCTTCGGATTTACTCACTTTAGAGGCCTTGCGGCTGCCCGCAGTGACCTGAATTGCCCGGTAGCCATCGCTCTCGAGCTCTTTGATCTGAGTAACGCGGTTTGGAGCAATCTCCACTACGGTTACTGGAATGGATGCGCCGTCTTCGGTAAAAACACGAGTCATACCGGATTTACGGCCGACTAAGCCAATAGTCATTGTTGCTAACCTCTCAGTGTACGGGGCTTACCCTCTATGGCCGCCCCGCCTTGCTTAGAACTGCTGGGCGTTACACACCCGGTCGCATTGTGGCGACCGGGCAGGTCTTGCTACGAGATTTCGTTAACCAAGACTGATTTGTACTTCAACACCTGCGGCCAGGTCCAACTTCATCAGGGCGTCCACAGTCTTTTCTGTGGGCTCCACGATGTCCAACAGACGCTTGTGCGTACGAATCTCGTACTGGTCACGTGCATCTTTGTTAACGTGCGGGGAAATCAGCACGGTGTACTTTTCCTTCCGGGTGGGAAGGGGGATCGGGCCACGAACCTGGGCGCCAGTGCGACGCGCAGTTTCAACAATCTCCTGAGTCGACGTGTCGATCAGTCGATGATCAAAGGCCTTAAGACGGATACGAATGCGTTGATTCTGCACCTGACCAAACTCCAATCAATAAAAAAACCAGGAACCCGCAAAGGAGCCCCCCGAAAAAGGAACGCGAATACTATAGACCTACCTGTGAGGTGTCAACCAGGCAATGGTAAATAGTTTCGGGGAATCCGACTTATTTCCATGGGCATTTGCCGGCGCGCATTATGGCACTCCCGAAGCCGGATGCAAGCACTTTTTGATTAATTTTTGCGCGACAACAGCCGCTTGCCGATCCTTACCAGAACGGGCCCTGCCTTCCTTCTTGATATAGCTAATCGCTATAACGAGAACCCGTTCCTTGACGGCCCGAAGTGGTCCCACCACTATTGAAGCCCTGTACACGAGGAGCCCTCGCCATGCGCTATGCACCCCCCAGCCACTCGGTCTTCATGGGCTACCTGCTGTGGATATTCGGTTTTATCGGCGCCCACCGCTTCTACTACGGACGCCAGATTACCGGCATCATCTGGTTCTTCACCCTGGGCCTGTTCTTTATCGGCTGGATTATCGACCTGCTGCTGATCCCGGGCATGGCGCGAGAAGCGGATTATCGCTACGAAAGCGGCGAGACCGATTACGACCTGGCGTGGATCCTGCTCACCTTCCTCGGCGTGTTCGGTATTCACCGCTTCTATATGGGCAAGATTTTTACCGGCCTGCTCTACCTGTTGACTGTCGGCCTGTTCGGAATTGGGGTGCTGTATGACTTCCTGACTCTCAACGGCCAGATCGACGAGCAAAACCGGCGCTACCGCTGACCGCGTGCAGGGGTCGGGGTCGGGATCGGGGTCGGGGTCGGGGTCGAGAGGGATTCGGGGTCAGAGTCGTGACTCTGACCCCCTTTCGAAATGGTGGAGCGCTTCAGAAGCTGTAGCCCACACCCAGCTGGAAGTTGAGGCCATCCTGGCGGTAGCCCTCGGCCAGCTGAAACTCCTTGTCGAACAGGTTATCCACCCGCAGGCGGGCCACCAACCCCCTCATCAACTCATATTGGGCCCGCACCCCAACGGTCGCGTAACCCGGTAACGAGCCGCTATTGGCTGCATTGGTGTAGCGTTTGTCCTGGGCCTTCAACGACAGGCCGAGCTGCCAGCGGCCCAGGGAACGGTCCGCATTGAGGACAAAATTGGATCGAGCCCGGTTCACCAAGAGGTTATCAGTCACATCATCACGCGCCTCTACGTAGGTGTAGGAGGCCTCTACCTGCCACTCCCCCAACTCCGCCGTGGACATGAATTCGCCGCCACTGATACTCGCATCCGCCACATTCGCCGGGCGGTATACGAAATCTGCACCCGGCGCCCAGTCAATCAGGTTTTCAACCTGGTTATCGAACCAGGTCAGGGACCAGGCCCACGAACTGTACTGGCCGCGGATTCCCAGCTCCCGGTTGTCAGAGGTTTCGGGTTCGAGATCCGGGTTGCCCGCCGTCCAGGGGCTCGCGGGCCAATAGAGGTCATTAAAGGTCGGCGCCTTGAAGCCCTGGGCCCAGCTGCCGATCAGTTCATAGTGCTCGGTCAATGCGATGCCGGCAGACACACTGGCGGTATTCTCCCGGCCAAACTCCTCATTGTCGTCCGAGCGAACACCGAACACCAGGTCCAGAACGGAGAATCCAGTCTGCAGTTCGCCGATCCACGCCTTGTTGCTGCGACTGGAGACCGGGCGACCTTCGCGCTCATACAGCGAGCTGGCCTGCACCTGGTCCTCGTAATAATCGTAGGCCAGGGTCAGCACGGTGTCCCTGGCGACGCTGAAGTCGTTCTGCCAGAACAACTGGTCGCGACTGGTACGGAAGTGCGCGGTGTTATTGCCTGTCACGTCGTCAAAGTTATCGGTGTCATCGGCGGAGGTTCCCAGCGACAGGGTACTCAACCAGAAATCGGTGACCGGCAGGCGACCGCGCAGGTTGATGTTTTGCACCCAGCCCTTGGTGTACGGTTTTTCCTGGGGCCCGAAGGCATTGTCGTACTCGTTGCGGGTATCCAGGGCCAGGTAGCGCAGGGCGATATCCGCATCGTTGGCAAACCGGTAACCCAGGCTGCCATTGAAAGACTGGTTGCGGTAGCCATCGTCATCGCCATTGAAGCCCGAGTCATCCACCAGGTTGTCGATGCCGTCGGTCTCCAGGTAGGACACATTGGCACCGTAGCGCCAGGCACCACTCTGGCCGCTGGTGCCGGCCGCCGCCTGGTAGGCATTGTGGCTACCGCCCGACGCCGTCACGTAGCTACCCGGTGTGCCGTTGCCGTCCCGGGTAAATATCTGCACCACCCCACCAATGGCGTCGGAGCCGTACAGGCTGGAATGCGCACCGCGCACAACCTCTATCCGCTCAATCTGGTCCGGGTTCAGATACTGGAAGCTGGTGCTACCAAGAGTCGCACTACCGATCCGCTGGCCATCCACCAGGAACAGGGTGTGATCACTGGCGTTGCCGCGAATGAACAGGCTTGCCGTCGAGCCGGGGCCGCCGCTCTGGGTCATATCCAGGCCGGGCACCTTGTCGAAGACCTCAGTCAGGTCCAGGGGCTGGAGGACTGCGATGTCCTCCCGACTGACCACCGATACCGATGACAGTGTGTCCGACAGTGGTACCGGGGTACGCGTGGCCGTTACGACCATTTCTTCCTGGCGGGCATCCTGGGCGACAGCGGGCGCTATGCAGCCGAGCGCTGCGACTAGCCCACACAGCAGTGGTTGCCGCTGGAACGGAATGGAAAATTGAAACATGGGTAGATCCTCATACGCTATTTGGCAGTGCGTAAGAGGGAGGAAGTTCACGGGGCCCTGGCACTGCCATAGCAGCCGCCATTGCCTGCATGAGAAGCCCTCCGCTTCTTCACTGCATGACTGTTGTGTCAGGCAGACGCCGAAGGGAAAGCCGGAGGCGAGGCCAGGCCCCCGCAAGGAGGCACGTCTGGCAGCGTCCCGAGAAGCCCGCCGCTTCATCGTCATACTGCTGCGCGTAACGACCACTTCACGCGATCATCACCAGGCCGGTTTCGGGCTTGGGAGCAATAAGCTCCGGACCGTTGCGGGGGCAGCGAAGGCATTGTCGGTGGCGGCCAGTGGAACCTGCCGCGACGCACCTTACTTCCCGTTTACCCTGTCCCAGACTTTCCCGGCGAAGGAGAATCGGACAGGCACCTGTGCAGGCGGCGGAGTATATAGGCTGAATTCGATGGAAGTCAAAAACGAAAAAGCCCGGCACAAGGCCGGGCTTTCGGGTACTACTTCAGACCGGGGTCAGAGTCTCGACTCTGACCCCTTCGAGTGTTACTCGATGCCTGTATCGACGCTTTATTCGATGATTTTAGCTACAACGCCGGCGCCAACAGTACGGCCACCTTCGCGGATCGCGAAGCGCAGGCCATCTTCCATGGCGATCGGAGCAATCAGGGTCACTTCCATCTGGATGTTGTCACCCGGCATGACCATCTCAACGCCTTCCGGCAGCTCACAGGAGCCGGTTACGTCGGTGGTACGGAAGTAGAACTGCGGACGGTAACCCTTGAAGAACGGGGTGTGACGGCCACCTTCGTCCTTGGACAGTACGTATACCTCTGCCTCGAACTTGGTGTGCGGGGTCACAGAACCCGGAATCGCCAGAACCTGGCCACGCTCCACTTCTTCACGCTTGGTGCCACGCAGCAGGATACCCACGTTCTCACCGGCACGGCCTTCGTCCAGCAGCTTGCGGAACATCTCGACGCCAGTACAGGTAGTCTTCTGGGTGTCCTTGATACCAACGATCTCGATCTCGTCGCCCACCTTGATGATGCCACGCTCTACACGGCCGGTTACCACAGTACCGCGACCGGAGATAGAGAACACGTCCTCTACCGGCATCAGGAACGCCTGGTCGATCGCACGCTCGGGCTCCGGAATGTAGCTGTCCAGAGTCTCTACCAGGGTTTTAACCGCGGTGGTGCCCAGCTCGTTCTCGTCTTCACCGTTCAGCGCCATCAGGGCAGAGCCACAGATGATCGGGGTGTCGTCGCCCGGGAATTCGTACTGGTCCAGCAGCTCACGCAGCTCCATTTCAACCAGTTCCTTCATCTCTTCGTATTCCTCGGTGTCCGCACCGCCGCAGTCTTCTGCCAGCAGGTCGGCCTTGTTCAGGAATACAACGATGTAGGGTACACCTACCTGGCGGGACAGCAGGATGTGCTCGCGGGTCTGCGGCATCGGGCCGTCAGTCGCGCCACATACCAGGATAGCGCCGTCCATCTGCGCCGCACCGGTGATCATGTTCTTCACGTAGTCGGCGTGCCCGGGGCAGTCAACGTGCGCGTAGTGACGGTTCGGAGAATCGTACTCTACGTGAGAGGTCGCGATGGTGATGCCACGCTCTTTCTCTTCCGGTGCGTTGTCGATGCCGTCGAAGGCAACGGCTTCGCCGCCCCATACTTCAGCACAAACGCGGGTCAGCGCCGCTGTCAGGGTAGTTTTACCGTGGTCAACGTGACCAATGGTACCCACGTTGACGTGGGGCTTACTACGTTCAAACTTTTCCTTTGCCACTTTAGTTCACCTCTATGGGTTTGCTGAAAAAAAACTGTTTATGCGTTCTTGGAAATAATTTCCTGGGCGATATTGTTCGGTGCCTCGGAGTACTTCTGGAACTCCATGGTGTAGGTCGCACGCCCCTGGGTTGCGCTGCGCAGGTCGGTTGCGTAACCGAACATCTCTGCCAGCGGCACCTCGGCGTTAACCACCTTACCGGAAACATTCTCGTCCATACCGGAGATCATGCCGCGGCGGCGATTGAGGTCACCCACCACGTCACCCATGTTTTCTTCCGGGGTAACCACTTCCACTTTCATGATCGGCTCCAGCAGCACCGCACCGCCCTCGGTGGACAGCTTCTTGGTAGCCATGCTGGCAGCGATCTTGAACGCCATTTCGTTGGAGTCCACGTCGTGGAATGAGCCGTCGTAGAGCGTCGCCTTCAGGCCCAGCAGGGGGTAACCCGCCAGGACGCCGTTCTGCATTTGCTCTTCGATACCCTTCTGCACCGCGGGAATGTATTCCCTCGGCACCACACCGCCCACGATCTCGTTGACGAATTCCAGGCCTTCTGCGTTCTCGTCCTCGCCCGGCTCGAACTTGATCCAGACGTGACCATACTGGCCGCGACCACCGGACTGGCGCACGAACTTGCCTTCAATCTCGGAGGTGTTGCGGATCGCCTCGCGGTACGCCACCTGCGGCTTGCCGATGTTGGCCTCCACGCTGAACTCGCGACGCATGCGGTCGACGATGATGTCCAGGTGCAGCTCGCCCATACCGGAGATGATGGTCTGGCCGGTTTCCTCGTCGGTCTTCACCCGGAAGGACGGATCTTCCTGGGCCAGCTTGCCCAGGGCGATACCCATCTTTTCCTGGTCCGCCTTGGACCTGGGCTCCACCGCCACTGAAATCACCGGCTCGGGGAACTCCATCCGCTCGAGAACGATGGGCTTGTCCGGGTCGCACAGGGTGTCACCGGTGGTGACGTCCTTCAGGCCGACGGCGGCAGCAATGTCGCCCGCCAGTACTTCCTTGATTTCCTCGCGGCTGTTGGAGTGCATCTGCACCATCCGGCCTACACGCTCTTTCTTCTCCTTCACGGAGTTGAACACGCCGGTGCCGGACTCCAGCTTGCCGGAGTACACGCGGAAGAAGGTCAGGGTGCCCACAAAGGGGTCAGTGGCAATCTTGAACGCCAGCGCGGCGAAGGGCGCATCGTCATCCGCCTCGCGGGTTTCGATGGTTTCGTCCTTGTCCAGCAGGTGACCTTCGATGGCCTTCACCTCAGTGGGTGAGGGCATGTACTCGATCACCGCATCCAGAACCGCCTGCACGCCCTTGTTCTTGAAGGCGGAGCCCCCAAGCACGGGTACGATTTCGTTGGCCAGGGTGCGGGCGCGAATGCCCTGCTTGATCTCCGCCTCGGAGAGCTCACCCTCTTCCAGATACTTTTCCATGAGCTCTTCCGTCGCCTCGGCGGCGGCTTCCATCATGTACTCACGCATCTCGGCGACTTCGTCCACCAGGTCGGCCGGAACCTCACCGTAGTTGAAGGTCATGCCCTGGTCTTCTTCGTTCCAGAGAATGGCCTTGTTCTTGACCAGGTCGACAACGCCCTTGAACTCATCCTCTGAACCAATGGTCATCTGCAGCGGCACGGCGTTGGCGCCGAGTCGATCACGCAGCTGCTGGATCACTGATTTGAAGTTGGCGCCGGCACGGTCCATCTTGTTGACGAACACCATGCGCGGCACTTCATATTTGTTGGCCTGCCGCCAAACCGTTTCTGTCTGGGGTTGCACACCGGAGGAGCCGCACAACACCACAACTGCACCGTCCAGCACACGCAGAGAACGCTCCACCTCGATGGTGAAGTCCACGTGCCCGGGGGTGTCGATGATGTTGATGCGGTGCTCGTCGAACTGGGCGTCCATTCCGCGCCAGAAACAGGTAGTAGCAGCGGAGGTAATGGTAATCCCCCGCTCCTGTTCCTGCTCCATCCAGTCCATAGTGGCGGCGCCATCGTGAACTTCACCGATCTTGTGGGAAAGACCGGTGTAGAACAGCACGCGTTCCGTGGTGGTGGTTTTACCCGCATCCACGTGTGCGCAAATACCGATATTACGGTAGCGCTTGATGGGAGTCTTTCGTGCCACGACTAAATCTCCAGAAGCAAACTGCCAGAAAAGAGATTAAAAACGGTAGTGAGAGAAAGCCTTGTTCGCTTCGGCCATGCGGTGCACGTCTTCGCGCTTCTTGACCGCGTTACCCTTACCCTGGGACGCGTCAATGATTTCGCCGGCCAGACGCTGACGCATGGATTTTTCACCGCGGTTACGGGCGTACTCCACCAGCCAGCGCATGGACAGAGCCACACGACGAGCGGGACGTACTTCAACCGGCACCTGGTAGGTCGCACCACCCACACGGCGGGACTTAACCTCTACCATGGGCGCGATGTTTTCCAGCGCTTCGTCAAAAGCTTCGAGGGGATCCTTGTTCAGTTTTTCCTGAACAATGTCCAGCGCGCCGTAAACGATGGTCTCGGCGACGGATTTTTTACCACTGATCATTACGTGGTTCATGAACTTGGCCAGCGTTACGTTACCGAATTTGGGATCCGGCAGTACTTCGCGCTTGGCGACTACGCGTCTTCTTGGCATGTTGTTGCCCTTCTATCTCTTCAGGTGAATCCGAACACCGACCTGCCACAACTAGGCGGGGGAGGCAGGGGTCCGGCCTTACTTAATTTTCGTCAGCGGGATTCGCTTTCGAACTTGCCCAGCTACTTACTTATAGCTTACTTGGGACGCTTGGCACCGTACTTGGAGCGACCGTTGCGACGGTCAGCTACGCCGGAGGTGTCCAGGCTGCCACGTACGGTGTGATAACGCACACCGGGCAGGTCCTTCACACGACCACCGCGAATCAGAACCACACTGTGCTCCTGCAGGTTGTGACCTTCACCACCGATGTACGAGGAAACCTCGTAGCCGTTGGTCAGGCGAACACGACAGACTTTACGCAGTGCAGAGTTCGGCTTCTTCGGGGTCGTAGTGTAGACGCGAGTACATACACCGCGGCGCTGGGGACAGCTCTGCAGGGCGGGTACGTCGCTCTTTTCTACTTTGCGTTTCCGAGGCTTACGAACCAATTGGTTGATCGTTGCCATTCAGTTTGAACTCCAAAATTAAATCGTTTAGTTTCACGGCCAGCTTCAGGGAAGCGCCGCCCTCCCCGCTTACCCCGCAATGCTTCGAGGGATGCGAGCCGGGGCTGCCATGCCGCCACCAACAATGCTTACGGCAAGGCATAGGAAACCACCCCCGGTAAAGAGGAGGCGCGCATTCTATAGACGGGCTCAAGCCCCGTCAACCCCGTTTTCCGTTGCCGCTTGTACACCGCAAACCCGCGCCCGCACTGGGCGTAACCGCCTCCCCCCACTCGCCCGACGCCCCGCCAGGAGACCGCCCCGCGAAATCGCCGGGGAATAACTCCCCGGCCGGACCGTCAACCAGACAGGAATGAACTCTCCATCCCGCAATAACTATTTGGAATATCAGAAGAACTCTACCACGGAGGTAACATGCTTCACTCAACCCGAACCGGAATCTGGGCCGCCCTGTGCGCCCTCGGCCTGGCCGCCTGTGGCGGCGGTGGCGGTGGTGGCAACCCCGCCAACAACACCCCGGATGAGGGCACCATGACAGTCAGCGTTTCCGACGCCCCGGTCGATAGTGCCGCCCGGGTGCTGGTGCAATTTACCGGCGTCAGCGTATTCCCTTCCGCCGGCGGCCCGCTCGAGCTGGCCCTGACGGGCGACAGCCAGAGCTGCCAGGACCTGCTGGACGGCAGCCCTCCGGCGCCACCGGCCGCCGGTGAACCGGTGCGCCAGTGCGTGGACCTGCTCGAGCTGCAGGGCACCGCAACCACCACCCTGCTGAACGGCGTGACCCTCGATGCCGGTGAGTACACCGCTCTCAGACTCGAAGTCGAAGCCGCCCGCGGCGAACTGGACTCTATTATCGTGCTGGACGACGGCGCCCAGGAATCCCTGTTTATCCCCAGCGGCAACCAGAGCGGCCTCAAGCTCAACAACCCGTTTACGATTCTGGCCGGGGGCAGCCACAACTTCGTGATCGATTTCGACCTGCGCAAGTCGCTGAACGACCCCCAGGGCTTCGCCGATTACCGCCTGAACCCCCGTCTGAGGCTGATTGACCTGGCCGAGAGCGGCAACCTGACCGGGTCTGTTGAGGCAAGCCTGCTGACAGCGCCGGGCTGTACCGGCGACGTCAATACCGGCGGCGGCTTTGCAGTCTATGTTTACCCCAATACCCCCGAACTCGAACCCGGTGAGGAAGGCTCGGACAGCGCCCCACTGGCGAGCGCAGCCGTGAGCCTGGACCAGGCCAGCGGACAATGGCGCTACACCGTGGGCTACCTGCCCCCCGGCGACTACCTGGCAGCCTTCACCTGCCAGGCCGCTGATGACTCCCCGGAGGCGCCTGACGACGGCATCAGCCTGGTCCTGAGCGGGGACAACCCGGTGACCGTGGTCGCCGACGACGATAGCGAGGCCAATTTCCCCTAAGCCGAAGAGCCCGCGACCGGGCCGCCCAGTGGCCCGGTGATACCCTTTACAACCCCCTCTTCAGGCCCGCAACTGGCGCTTTTCTCCCCCCAAATCGCGCAAGAAACGCGCACTGCGCCCCATTCCGGCCATTTCCTCGCAAAAACGGTGGAAATACACAACCTGAGCACTCCCAACGGAGCGCATTTTCCTGTACCCTTGCGCCCTGTTTTTTTGGCCAAAAATTAATCACTTGGAAGGTGCAATGTCTGACCTATCTCTCTATCGTAATATCGGTATCTTCGCTCACGTTGACGCCGGTAAAACGACCACTACCGAGCGTATCCTGAAACTCACCGGCAAGATCCACAAGCTGGGCGAGGTTCACGAGGGCGAATCCACCACCGACTTCATGGAGCAGGAAGCCGAGCGCGGCATCACCATTCAGTCCGCTGCTGTGACCTGTGCCTGGAAAGGCCACCGCCTGAACGTCATCGACACCCCCGGGCACGTTGACTTCACCGTAGAGGTATACCGCTCCCTGAAAGTACTGGACGGCGGTATCGGCGTATTCTGTGGTTCCGGCGGCGTTGAGCCCCAGTCCGAGACCAACTGGCGCTACGCCAACGAATCCGAAGTATCCCGGATCATCTTCGTCAACAAGCTGGACCGCGTTGGCGCTGACTTCCTGCGCGTGGTTGAGCAAGTCAAGAAAGTACTGGGTGCCAAGCCCCTGGTAATGACCCTGCCGATCGGCCGCGAAGACGAGTTCAAGGGCGTTGTCGACCTGCTGGAAAACAAGGCCTACATCTGGGACGAGTCCGGCCAGCCGGAAAACTTCGACGTTGTCGATGTTCCCGCCGACATGGCCGACCAGGTTGCCGAGTACCGTGAGCAGCTGATCGAAACTGCCCTGGAAATGGACGACGACCTGCTGATGGCCTACATGGATGGCGAAGAGCCCTCCATCGAAGACATCAAGCGCTGCATCCGCAAGGGTACCCGCGACCTCGAGTTCTTCCCCACCTTCTGTGGTTCCGCGTTCAAGAACAAGGGCATGCAGCTGGTACTGGACGCCGTTGTGGACTACCTGCCGGCCCCGACCGAAGTTGACCCGCAGCCGCTGACCGACGAAGAAGGCAACGAAACTGGCGAGTTCGCCAAAGTCGACGCCGACGAACCCCTGCGCGCCCTGGCGTTCAAGATCATGGACGACCGTTTCGGCGCCCTGACCTTCGTGCGCATCTACTCCGGCCGCATCAACAAGGGTGACACCATCCTCAACAGCTTCACCGGCAAGACCGAGCGTGTCGGCCGCATGGTGGAAATGCAGGCTGACGAGCGCACCGAGCTGAGCTCCGCCCAGGCCGGCGACATTATCGCCATCGTGGGTATGAAGAACGTGCAGACCGGCCACACCCTGTGCAGCCCGGATCACCCCTGCACCCTGGAAGCCATGGTCTTCCCCGAGCCCGTGATCTCCATCGCCGTTGCGCCGAAAGACAAGAGCAGCGTCGAGAAAATGGGTATCGCTATCGGCAAGCTGGTTGCCGAGGATCCCTCTTTCCGTGTGGAAACCGACGAGGACTCCGGCGAAACGATCCTCAAGGGCATGGGCGAGCTGCACCTGGACATCAAGGTGGACATCCTCAAGCGTACCTACGGCGTGGAACTGGTCGTGGGCAAGCCGCAGGTAGCCTACCGCGAGACCATCACCCAGCAAATCGAAGACAGCTACACTCACAAGAAGCAGTCTGGTGGTTCCGGTCAGTTCGGTAAGATCGACTACCGCATCAAACCCGGCGAGCCCGGCACCGGCTTTGCGTTCTCCTCCTCGGTTGTGGGCGGTAACGTACCGAAGGAATTCTTCCCGGCTATCGAGAAGGGCTTCAAGGTCATGATGGAAGAAGGCCCGATTGCCGGCTTCCCCGTGCTGGACGTTGAAATCGAGCTGTACGACGGTGCTTTCCACGCTGTTGACTCATCCGCCATCGCGTTTGAGCTGGCCGCCAAGGGCGCATTCCGCCAGTCCATGCCGAAGGCCTCTCCGCAGCTGATCGAGCCGATCATGAAGGTCGACGTGTTCACTCCGGAAGATCACGTGGGTGACGTTATCGGTGACCTGAACCGTCGTCGCGGCATGATCAAGGACCAGGAGCCCGGCCCGACCGGCGTTCGCATCAAGGCAGACGTTCCGCTGTCCGAGATGTTCGGCTACATCGGCCACCTGCGCACCATGACCTCTGGCCGCGGCCAGTTCTCCATGGAGTTCTCGCACTACCTGCCCTGCCCGCAAAACGTGTCAGAACAGGTTATCGCCGAAGTGGCGGAGCGTAAGAAAGCGGGCTAAGCGCCAGCGTTCTCTCGAAGAAGCCGACCTCCGGGTCGGCTTTTTTGTGCCCCACGCCCCAATCGGCCTGACACTTTGACGACAGTATTGCTTTCAGGTCCAATCCGTACAGCGTGGACAAATCGCGCGAGTACGCGAATACTAGTTGTTCGGCTGGATCAATACGCTGCTTGACGGTAGCAGTTCCCCCTGAATCTCTGGTTCTGAGGAGTCCTGATGCAACAGACTATTTCCTCACCGTGCGCATCCCGCAATTGCCAGCGTCCCATTTTGGTCTGGATAATCCTCGTCCTCTATTCCGTCATGTGTTTTCCGTTACAGGCCAGAGAATTCCCCGCTTTCTACGAACGAGACTATGAGACCGCAAGCAAACTCAATGAACTGCACGAAAAGCTTGAGGCCGCAGATACCTTATTCATGCTGGACTCGACTAATAACGCCATTGTCGCAGGTGCTTGCCAATCGCAGGACCTTGCCTATCAACGTGCTTATGATGGCTTGTCTGAACTGGCTTCGCGCCGAACAGCTTCAGGCGCCCTGAGCACCGCCGACAGGGAGCGGTACCAGAAATTACAAAGAGTGGAAGAAGAAAACTGGCGGCGCTTCGAGGACTGTTTTGATGAACAGATTCGGAGACCCGGGTTTGCGAATGTCCTGCCACCCGGCGTGAATAGCTATGCCAGTGCCACGGCGGTCTACGATCGCACCCTTCAGGACTATCCCGGCGAATTCACGGAAGGACAAATCCAAGCCAATATCGCCAAAATAGAAGCTGAAATCCGGCACCTCGAGTCAGCTGACAATTATATCGGGCGTGTCACATCGGTTATGGGCAAGGCACAGCTTCGCCGCGTGGGAGTTGCTGCCCCGCAGATTCTCAGGGAGGGTACTGAGTTGCTGGCTGGAGATACGCTGCTTACTGAAAGCCGGGGCCGGATCATACTCGAGTTGTACGATCGTATAGAGGCGAAAAATGCCGGGCCGACGGTGATCAACGTTGGTAGTGATACGGAAGTGCGAATCGAACGTGTTTTTTTTCGTCGCTGGGCCGAGCAGCAGCGGCGAGCGAATTCCAATCACTACGACCTAGCCCGCGAAGCGATGGTGAATACAATCCGCGGCACCATTAGGGCGTTTACCAAAGGCTTCACGGGCCAGGCTGCTTTCAACGTACGCACTGGCACTTCGCTGTGCGGGATCCGTGGAACGGATGTGGAGATTTTTTATGATCCGGCTGCCGACGTCGTGGATTACAAGTTGTACGAGGGAGTAGTGGAAATACGTACACCGTCTCAAACAGTAAACCTCAAAGCGGGGAACGGACTACGGGTTAGAGATGGCGCGCCTTCCCCTCCTCGCACACTTGAGCACAGCCAGAGCTGATCTGCGTGGATATCGTTGCTGCGGGTTAATTGCAGTTGCTTGGATCAGCAACCTGAACGCCACAAACGCACTGCTTGGCACTGCCACCGCCTACACCTCCAATACCATAGAGCGTACCCGAGTTATCTGCTGACACCCACTGGCAGGATGAACCGGAACCCGACTGGCTCCGCGATTTAGACGAGTAAGGGTCAGGCTCGCCCTGAACACCGGTCACCCCTGAGTCGTCCGTTGGCAGGTCTCGCTGGCTGGGCCCACGCCGATTCATCTCCTTCGATTGCACAGCCTGGCCCATAACCTCCTCCATGGTGAGCGGGCGGTTCTGAGCGGAGGACAGTGGAGCTACGATGGCGGGAATTGCAGCGCCGATCAACGCGACAACCGTGAGAGCTGGAAACTTCATAAGGATTCCCCAAAGAGCGTTGGATTGAAGAACATGTTGGCCGACTACTGAGAGTAGACACCGTCACTGATTCTGTCGACCGGACTTGCTGAGTTGGCGACCCCTTTCCGCCAGGGCAGCATCTTCGAAGATGTAGGCAATGTCGTAAAATGCAAAAAGGGCCCACCCCTCTCAGGATGAGCCCTTGATCTGGCACCCGCCACCCGGAGGCAGCGGGATCACGCAGACTTAGTCGTCCGCCTGCAGCGCCTCGGTCAGTGCCGCTTCGATTTCCTGTGCAGACACAGTCATCTCGCTGTCACCGTCACGGTTGCGCTTGCGCTCCTCGTGGTAGGCAAGGCCGGTACCGGCCGGGATCAGGCGGCCAACGACCACGTTCTCCTTGAGGCCGCGCAGGTAGTCGCGCTTGCCGGTTACCGCTGCTTCGGTCAGTACGCGGGTAGTCTCCTGGAAGGAGGCCGCGGAGATGAAGCTCTCAGTGGCCAGCGAGGCCTTGGTGATACCCAGCAGTTCGCGCTCGGCGGTGGCGGGGATCATGCCCTCGGCCAGCAGGCGCTCGTTCTCCTCGAGGAAGGTGGTGAACTCTACCTGCTCGCCCTTGATCAGGGTGGAATCGCCACTGGAGGTGATGATCACCTTGCGCAGCATCTGGCGAACGATCACCTCGATGTGCTTGTCGTTGATCTTCACACCCTGGAGGCGGTAAACCTCCTGGATCTCGTTGACGATGTACTTGGCCAGGTCCTCGATGCCTTTCAGGCGCAGGATATCGTGGGGGCTCATCGGGCCTTCAGACACGATTTCACCCTTCTCTACCTGCTCACCTTCAAACACGGAGAGGTTACGCCATTTGGGAATCAGCGCCTCGTAGTGATCGGAACCATCCGCCAGCGGCTTGCCGTCGGTCGGGGTGATCACCAGGCGACGCTTGCCCTTGGTTTCCTTACCGAAGCTCACGGTACCGGAGATTTCCGCCAGGATGGCGGGCTCTTTCGGCTTACGGGCTTCGAACAGGTCGGCAACGCGCGGCAGACCACCGGTGATGTCGCGAGTCTTGGAACCTTCCTGCGGGATACGGGCCAGTACGTCACCCGCGTCCACCTTGGCACCGTCTTCCAGGTTCACCAGGGCGTGGGCCGGCAGGAAGTAGTGGGCCGGAACGTTGGTGTTCGGCAGGCACAGTTCCTTGCCATTCTCGTCCACCAGGGTCACCGCAGGACGCACGTCCTTGCCGGCGACGGGGCGTTCACCCACTTCCATCACCTCGATGGAAGACAGACCGGTCAGCTCGTCGGTCTGGCGCTTGATGGTCACACCTTCGTCCATGGCGGAGAACTTCACGGTACCCGCCAGCTCGGTCACGATCGGGTGAGTGTGCGGGTCCCAGTTGGCGACGATGTCGCCGGCGGAGACTTCCGCGTGGTCCTGCACCTTGATCACTGCACCGTAGGGCAGTTTGTAACGCTCGCGCTCACGGCCGACCTTGTCCAGAACCGACAGTTCACCGGAACGGGAAACGGTGATCAGGGAGCCGTCCTGACGGTCTACTACCTTCACGTTGTGCAGACGCACGGTACCGTCGTTCATCACCTGGATGTTGTCCTGGGCAGTCGCCCGGGACGCCGCACCACCGATGTGGAAGGTACGCATGGTCAGCTGGGTACCCGGCTCACCAATGGACTGGGCCGCCACAACACCGATGGACTCACCCATGTTGACCTTGTGGCCACGGGCCAGGTCACGGCCGTAACAGGTGGAGCAGATACCGTGACGGGTCTCACAGGTGATCGGCGAGCGCACTTCGATCTCGTCGATACCCATTTCTTCCAGGCGGGTAACCCAGGCCTCGTCCAGCATGGTGCCGGCAGTGATGGCAATTTCGTCGTCGCTACCGGGCTTGAGTACGTCCTTGGCCACGATCCGGCCCAGTACGCGATCGCCCAGCGATTCGATGATGTCGCCACCGTCGATGACCGGTGCCATCAGCAGGCCGGCGTCGGTGCCACAGTCGTCCTCGGTCACTACCAGGTCCTGGGCCACGTCAACCAGACGACGGGTCAGGTAACCGGAGTTCGCGGTCTTCAGTGCGGTATCCGCCAGACCCTTACGAGCACCGTGGGTGGAGATGAAGTACTGCAGTACGTTCAGGCCCTCACGGAAGTTCGCCACAATCGGCGTCTCGATGATGGAGCCGTCGGGCTTGGCCATCAGGCCCCGCATGCCCGCCAGCTGGCGGATCTGGGCGGGTGAACCCCGGGCGCCGGAGTCGGCGTAGATGTACACCGAGTTGAAGGAAGCCTGCTGCTCTTCCTCGCCTTCACGGTTGACCACGCTCTCTTTGGAAAGGCCTTCCATCATCGCCTTGGACACCAGGTCGTTGGCGCGTGACCAGATATCGATCACCTTGTTGTACTTCTCACCGTGGGTTACCAGGCCGGAGGCGAACTGGTCTTCGATTTCCTTCACCTCGGCTTCGGCGTGATCGATGATCTCGGCCTTGGCTTCGGGGATCTCGAAGTCGTTCACACCGATGGAGGAACCGGAGCGGGTGGAGTACTCGTAACCGGTGTACATGAGCTGGTCGGCGAAGATAACGGTCGCCTTCAGGCCCACCACGCGGTAGCACTGGTTGATAATGCGGGAGATAGCCTTCTTGGCCATGTCCTGGTTGACCATGTCGTAACCGATACCGCGGGGTACGATTTCCCACAGCAGGGCGCGGCCGACGGTAGTGTCCGCCAGGAAAGTGCGCTCTTCCAGGTCGCCTTCCTCGGTAGCCACAGCCTCGGATACACGTACCTTGACGCGCGCCTGCAGGTGGACGTGACCGGCCTTGTAGGCGCGGTGTACTTCGGAGACATTGGCAAAGGCCATGCCCTCGCCCTTGGCGTTTACGCGCTCGCGGGTCATGTAGTACAGACCCAGTACCACGTCCTGGGACGGTACGATGATCGGCTCACCGTTGGCGGGCGACAGGATGTTGTTGGTAGACATCATCAGCGCGCGCGCTTCCAGCTGGGCTTCCAGGGTCAGCGGTACGTGTACCGCCATCTGGTCGCCGTCGAAGTCCGCGTTGTAGGCGGCACACACCAGCGGGTGCAGCTGGATCGCCTTACCTTCAATCAGTACTGGCTCGAAGGCCTGGATACCCAGGCGGTGCAGGGTCGGTGCGCGGTTCAGCAGTACCGGGTGCTCACGGATGACCTCGGCGAGGATGTCCCACACTTCCGGCGGCTCGCGCTCGACCATTTTCTTGGCGGCCTTGATGGTCGTCGCCAGGCCACGGGCTTCCAGCTTGCCGAAGATGAACGGCTTGAACAGCTCCAGGGCCATTTTCTTGGGCAGACCACACTGGTGCAGGCGCAGGGTCGGGCCCACCACGATCACGGAACGGCCCGAGTAGTCGACCCGCTTACCCAGCAGGTTCTGACGGAAGCGGCCCTGCTTGCCCTTGATCATGTCGGCCAGGGACTTCAGCGGGCGCTTGTTGGAGCCGGTGATGGCGCGGCCGCGACGGCCGTTGTCCAGCAGCGCGTCCACGGACTCCTGCAGCATGCGCTTCTCGTTGCGCACGATGATGTCGGGCGCATTGAGGTCCAACAACCGTTTAAGCCGGTTGTTACGGTTGATCACCCGACGGTACAGGTCGTTCAGGTCGGAGGTCGCAAAGCGGCCACCGTCCAGCGGTACCAGCGGGCGCAGGTCCGGCGGCAGTACCGGCAGGGCGTTCATGACCATCCACTCGGGCTTGTTGCCGGAGTTGGCGAAGGCTTCCATCAGCTTCAGGCGCTTGGACAGCTTCTTGATCTTGGTCTCGGAGTTGGTGGCCGGGATCTCCTCGCGCAGGCGGGCGATCTCCTGCTCCAGGTCGAGCTGGCTCATCAGGTCCTGGACGGCTTCGGCACCCATCTTGGCGGAGAACTCGTCACCGAATTCTTCCATGGCCTCGTAGTACTGCTCGTCGGTGAGCAGCTGGCCGAGCTCCAGGGTAGTCATGCCGGGATCGGTGACCACGTAGGATTCAAAGTACAGTACCCGCTCGATATCGCGCAGGGTCATGTCCAGCAGCAGGCCGATACGGGACGGCAGCGACTTCAGGAACCAGATGTGCGCAACCGGCGACGCCAGTTCGATGTGGCCCATGCGCTCGCGACGCACTTTGGCCAACGCCACTTCAACGCCACACTTCTCACAGATAACACCGCGATGCTTGAGGCGCTTGTACTTGCCACACAGGCACTCGTAGTCCTTCACCGGGCCAAAGATCTTGGCGCAGAACAGGCCGTCCCGCTCCGGCTTGAAGGTACGGTAGTTAATGGTTTCCGGCTTCTTCACTTCACCGAATGACCAGGAGCGAATCATCTCCGGGGACGCGAGGCCAATACGGATGGCATCGAATTCGTCTGACTGTCCCTGGGACTTGAGCAGATTAAGTAAGTCTTTCAAGGTCTTTCCTCCGCGAGGTTTTCCTTTGGGCGGGTGGCTGGGCCACCCGGCCGTGAGTCCTGAATATGTTCGTTAATGCACCGCCCGGCGGCGCGCCGCCGGGCAGCTGGTGATCACTCGTTCTCCAGCTCGATATCGATACCCAGTGAACGGATCTCCTTAACCAACACGTTGAAGGACTCGGGCATGCCCGGCTCCATACGATGGTCACCATCGACGATGTTCTTGTACATCTTGGTACGGCCCGCCACGTCATCCGACTTCACAGTCAGCATTTCCTGCAGCGTATAGGCCGCGCCGTAAGCTTCCAGCGCCCACACTTCCATCTCACCGAAGCGCTGGCCACCGAACTGGGCCTTACCACCCAGCGGCTGCTGGGTAACCAGGCTGTAGGAACCGGTGGAACGGGCGTGCATCTTGTCGTCCACAAGGTGGTTCAGCTTCAGCATGTACATGTAGCCCACGGTCACCGGACGGTCGAAGGCTTCGCCGGTACGACCGTCGTGCAGGGTGAACTGGCCTGACTCAGGCAGACCCGCCAGTTCCAGCAGTTCCTTGATGGACTCCTCGGCAGCACCATCGAATACCGGGGTCGCCATCGGCACACCACCGCGCAGGTTGCCGGCCAGTTCCATGATCTCTTCGTCGCTGAGTGACTTGAGATCCTCAACACGGCCAGCGCCGTTGTTGTAGATGGACTCGAGGAACTTGCGTACCTCGGCGACCTTGCGCTGCTCGGCGATCATCTCGTCGATCTTCACGCCGAGGCCCTTGGCAGCCATGCCCAGGTGGGTTTCCAGAATCTGGCCCACGTTCATCCGCGAGGGTACACCCAGCGGGTTGAGCACGATGTCCACAGGCTCACCGTTCTCGTCGTAGGGCATGTCCTCCACCGGCATGATCACCGAGATCACACCCTTGTTACCGTGGCGGCCCGCCATCTTGTCACCCGGCTGGATGCGACGCTTGATGGCCAGGTAGACCTTGACGATTTTCAGCACGCCCGGGGCGAGGTCGTCGCCGGACTGCAGCTTGCGTTTCTTGTCTTCAAAGCGCTCTTCCAGCAGCTTGTTCTGCTCGTCGAGCTGACGCTTGGCGGAAGCCAGGGCTTCGTTCAGGTCGGCATCGGCCAGCTTCAGCTTGAACCACTGGTCGCGATCCAGTTCGCTCAGCACCTTCTCGGTCAGGCTGGTGCCCTTGGCCAGGCCCGCACCACTGACGGTCTTCTGGCCCTTGATCAGGTTGCCCAGACGCGCAAAGGAGGCTTCTTCGAAGATACGGTACTCTTCTTTCAGATCCTTGCGGAACTCGTCCAGCTGGTGCTTCTCAATCTGCAGGGCACGAGCGTCCTTCTCCAGACCGTCGCGGGTGAATACCTGGACGTCGATCACCGTACCCTTGGTGCTGGAAGGCACACGCAGGGAGGTGTCTTTCACGTCGGAGGCCTTCTCACCGAAGATCGCGCGCAGCAGTTTCTCTTCCGGGGTCAGCTGGGTTTCGCCCTTCGGCGTTACCTTGCCCACCAGGATATCGCCGGCGTCGACTTCCGCACCGATGTACACGATGCCGGACTCATCCAGCTTGGCCAGGGCGCTCTCACCCACGTTGGGAATATCGGCAGAGATCTCTTCCGGCCCCAGCTTGGTATCACGGGCGATACAGGTCAGTTCCTGGATGTGGATCGTAGTGAAACGATCTTCCTTGACCACTTTCTCGGACACCAGGATGGAGTCCTCGAAGTTGTAGCCGTTCCAGGGCATGAACGCGATGCGCATGTTCTGGCCCAGGGCCAGCTCACCCATATCGATGGACGGGCCATCGGCCAGGATGTCACCGCGGTCGACCACGTCACCCTGGCGCACAATCGGCCGCTGGTTGATGCAGGTGTTCTGGTTGGAGCGGGTGTACTTGGTCAGGTTGTAGATATCAACCGGTGCCTCGTCCTTGCCCACGTCCTGGTCGTTGACGCGTACCACGATACGGCTGGCGTCGACGGAGTCGATTACGCCGGGGCGACGGGCCACGGCACACACACCGGAGTCGGCAGCGACGTAGCGCTCCATACCGGTGCCCACCAGAGGCTTGTCGCTCTTCAGGGTCGGAACCGCCTGACGCTGCATGTTCGAACCCATGAGGGCGCGGTTCGCGTCATCGTGCTCGAGGAACGGAATCAGGGCCGCCGCCACGGATACCACCTGCTTGGGTGATACATCCATGTAGCCGACTTCTACCGCCGGCTTGACGGTGAATTCGTTCATGTAACGCACGTTGATCAGCTCTTCCACGAACTGATTGTTCTCGTTCAGTTCCGCAGACGCCTGCGCGATTACGAAGCCGGCTTCATTGATGGCCGACAGGTATTCGATCTGGTCGGTCACCTTGCCGTCCACCACTTTGCGGTAGGGCGACTCGAGGAAGCCGTAATCGTTGGTGCGGGCATAGGTTGCCAGCGAGTTGATCAGGCCGATGTTCGGACCTTCAGGGGTCTCGATCGGACAGACGCGGCCGTAGTGCGTCGGGTGTACGTCGCGCACTTCGAAGCCGGCACGCTCGCGGGTCAGGCCACCCGGGCCAAGGGCCGATACACGGCGCTTGTGGGTCACTTCCGACAGCGGGTTGTTCTGGTCCATGAACTGGGACAGCTGGCTGGAACCGAAGAACTCTTTCACCGCGGCGGAAACCGGCTTGGCGTTGATCAGGTCCTGGGGCATCAGGCCCTCGGACTCGGCCATGGACAGGCGCTCTTTTACCGCGCGCTCCACACGCACCAGGCCCACTCGGAACTGGTTCTCGGCCATCTCGCCCACGGAACGCACACGGCGGTTACCCAGGTGGTCGATGTCGTCCACCATGCCGCGGCCGTTACGGATGTCCACCAGGGTCTTCAGTACCGCTACGATGTCTTCACGGTCGAGGACGCCGGAACCGGTCACTTCGTCACGACCCAGGCGGCGGTTGAACTTCATGCGGCCAACGTTGGACAGGTCGTAGCGGTCGGCGGAGAAGAACAGGTTCTGGAACAGGTTCTCGGCAGACTCCTTGGTCGGCGGCTCGCCGGGGCGCATCATGCGGTAGATTTCGACCAGCGCTTCCAGCTCGTTGCGGGTGCTGTCCTGACGCAGGGTATCGGAGATGAACGGACCGCAGTCCAGCTCATTGGTGTACAGGGTTTCAATGATGTCGACACCGGCTTCGCGCAGCTTGGCCAGGATCTCACCATTGACTTCGGAGTTGCACTCAACCAGTACTTCACCGGTTTTCTCGTCGATGAAGTTCTTGGCCAGGGCGCGGCCGTAGAGGTACTCCTCCGGCACTTCCAGTTCGGTGACGTCAGCTTTCTCCAGATCGCGAATGTGGCGCGCAGTGATACGGCGGCCCTGCTCCACGATGACTTTCTTGCCAACCTTGATATCAAAGGCAGCGACGTCACCGCGCAGACGCTCGGGGATCAGCTTGATGGTGTAAGCACCGTCCTTGTCGACGTTGAACGTGTTCGTGTCGTAGAACATGTCCAGGATTTCCTCGGACTCGTAACCCAGGGCGCGCAGCAGGATGGTCGCCGGCAGCTTGCGGCGACGGTCGATACGCACAAAGACCATGTCTTTCGGGTCGAACTCGAAGTCCAGCCAGGAGCCACGGTAGGGAATCACCCGGGCGGAGTACAGCAGCTTGCCGGACGAGTGGGTCTTGCCCTTGTCGTGGTCGAAGAATACACCGGGGGAGCGGTGCAGCTGGGACACGATGACACGCTCGGTACCGTTGATGACGAAGGTACCGTTCTCGGTCATCAGGGGGATCTCCCCCATGTAGACTTCCTGCTCCTTGATGTCCTTGATGGTCTTGTTGGCGGAGTCCTTGTCGTAAATGATCAGGCGGACCTTCACGCGCAGGGGGCAGGAGTAGGTGACGCCACGCAGCTGACACTCGTTGACGTCAAACACCGGAGTGCCCAGGGCGTAATCAACGTATTCCAGAGCGGCGTTGCCGCTGTAGCTGACAATAGGAAATACGGACTTGAATGCAGCGTGCAGGCCGTAATCGCCACGTTGGTCCAGGGGCGTGCCCTGCTGGGTGAACTTCCGGTAGGAATCCAGTTGGATCGCAAGCAGGTATGGAACGTCCATGACCTTCGACAGCATGCCGAAGTCCTTGCGAATGCGTTTTTTCTCAGTGTACGAGTATGCCATCAGTACTCCCCAGCGTGATTAGCCATCCGCCACAGTGGGCGGTTCAACAGCCCCTCGCGGGCTGCAGTCAGGTCGCGCAGCGCAGCTGCCAACCCAGAATCTGAATACGGTTTTAAGGGGTCAGAGCCCTTTAATTAAAGGGCTCTGACCCCTTAAAACCGAAGCGGGAAAAGGCCGGCGGGCAAATTGCCCACCAGCCTTGTCCTTGCCTGGATGAAACCAGACCAATGTCGAGCTTACTTGAGCTCGACGGAGCCGCCGGCTTCTTCCAGCTGCTTCTTGATGTCTTCGGCTTCTTCCTTGGAAGCACCTTCCTTGATGGGGGAAGGAGCGCCGTCGACCAGGCCTTTGGCTTCTTTCAGGCCCAGACCGGTTACTGCACGTACTACCTTGATGACGTTAACTTTCTTGTCACCGGCAGCAGTCAGAACCACGTCGAACTCGGTCTGCTCTTCAGCAGCACCGCCGGCGTCGCCGCCAGCAGCAGCCGGAGCAGCAGCTACGGCAGCAGCCGCAGTTACGCCGAATTTTTCTTCCATTGCTTCGATGAGCTCAACGATTTCCATTACGCTCATTTCAGCGATTGCATTCAAAATGTCGTCTTTAGACAGAGCCATGACTCATTTCTCCAATTTGCTGTGAATAGGTTAATTAGCTGAGTGAAATTCACTCGACAGCGAATTACGCTGCCTCTTTCTGATCGCGTACTGCTGCCAGCGTGCGAACCAACTTTCCAGGTACTTCGTTCATTGTCTGGACCAGCTTGGTCGCCGGCGCTTTCATTACACTCATCAGCATTGAGAGTGCCTGATCACGCGTAGGCAACTTAGCCAGAACATCCAACTGGTCTGCACCCAGCATTTGGCCGCTCACCGCCAGTGCCTTCACCTCGAACTTGTCGTTCTCTTTGGCGAAGTCTTTAAAGAGTCGAGCCGCTGCACCCGGATCCTCCATAGAGAAGCCGAACAGGGACGGACCCACCAGTGCGTCGTTGACACACTCGTAGTCAGTTCCTTCCAGAGCGCGTTTGGCCAGTGTGTTCCGTACGACACGGAGGGTCACTGAATTTTCGCGCGCGCTGGCTCGCAGGGCTGTCATCCCGTCCACGGTTACGCCACGTGCATCGGCGATAACAAGGGACAGTGCACTGGTGGCAGTCTCGTTAACTTCAGCTACGATCGCTTTCTTGTCTTCGAGTCCAATTGCCACTGGTATTACTCCTGGATGACTAAGTTAAGTACTGCCAAACCTATGGCGGTACCGCTTTGCGTGGTGAACGTATCCACCATCTGCGTAGGTTTTGATCGACGTCACGGGAAACTTTCTCCCGCGGGTTGATCGCAATTAAGGCGCTGCGTTAAGCTGTTGCCAGCCTGTTATTGCAGTGCCACCTACGGTCTTTGATGGCCTTCAGTTCTCAGCTAATCGGGCCCGTCTCTCGACGTGGCCACAGCCTGTTCCAAAGACCTCAAAGTTGACCGGTTGGCGCCGCGTAGGCCCCTGCCCGGTCGACCGACTCTCCCTCCATGGAAAGCCTTGAGGAGCAGCCCCTTGTGGGGGCCGCCCGATCAATACTGCTTAAGCGTCGACGGAAGCGGTGTCGACGTTAACACCCGGGCCCATGGTAGTGGACAGGGTGATTTTCTTCAGGTAAACGCCCTTGGCAGCGGCGGGCTTGGCCTTTTTCAGGTCAGCCAGTACTGCTTCGAGGTTGCCCTTGATGGCGTCCAGCTCGAAGCTGATCTTGCCGATGCCACCATGGATAATGCCGTTCTTGTCAGTGCGGTAGCGCATCTGACCAGCCTTGGCGTTCTTGACCGCAGTCTCGACGTCCGGAGTTACGGTGCCGGTCTTGGGGTTCGGCATCAGGCCGCGCGGACCCAGCAGCTGACCCAGCTGACCTACAACACGCATGGCGTCGGGTGAAGCGACAACCACGTCGAAATCCATCATGCCGCCCTTGATCTGCTCGGCCAGCTCTTCCATACCCACGAAGTCGGCGCCAGCAGCCTGGGCCTTGTCGGCGTTGTCGCCCTGGGTGAACACGGCAACACGCACGTCGGAACCGGTACCGTGGGGCAGCGTGGTCGCGCCGCGCACAGCCTGGTCGGATTTACGTGCGTCCACGCCCAGGTTCACGGCCACTTCAACGGTCTCGTTGAACTTGGCAGTGGCGAACTCTTTCAACAGGCCAACGGCCTCTTCCAGAGAGTAGGCTTTGGCCGGATCGACCTTTTCCTTGAATGCGCGTACGCGCTTGGACAGCTTGGCCATTAGTTAACCCCCTCTACTTCGATACCGGCGGAACGGGCGCTGCCAGCGATGGTGCGCACGGCGGCGTCCATGTCAGCGGCAGTCAGGTCCGGCCATTTCTGGGTGGCAACCTCTTCCAGCTGGGCGCGGGTAACCTTGCCCACCTTGTTGGTGTTCGGGGTGCCAGAACCTTTCTTGATCTTGGCGACCTTGCGCAGCAGCACGGAGGCCGGCGGGGTCTTCTTGATGAAGGTAAAGGAACGGTCGTTGTAAACAGTGATCACAACCGGAATCGGCAGACCGGGCTCGGTGCCCTGGGTCTCGGCGTTGAACGCCTTGCAGAATTCCATGATGTTCACGCCATGCTGACCCAGCGCCGGGCCCACAGGCGGGCTCGGGTTGGCCTGGCCAGCAGGCACTTGCAGCTTGATATAAGCTTCTACTTTCTTGGCCATGTTGACTCTCCCGGGTGCAAACGCCGTTGTACCTTTCGACTTGCGCCGCCCGGTACGCGGGCTCCCCATTGTCTAAAAAGGGGTCAGAGCCCTTTTTACTGATTTCTTTAAAAAGGGCTCTGACCCCTTTTGAGAAAAGACCTCAGGCCTTCTCCACCTGGCTGAACTCCAGCTCCACCGGGGTGGAACGACCGAAGATCAGCACCGCCACGTTCAGGCGGCTCTTTTCGTAGTTGACCTCTTCGACAACGCCATTGAAGTCGTTGAAGGGGCCATCGATAACCCGCACCATTTCGCCCGGCTCGAACAGCGTCTTGGGACGCGGGGCTTCCACGCCCTGCTCCACGCGCTGCAGAATGGCCGCGGCTTCGGCTTCGGTAATCGGGGCCGGCGCATCCGCCTTGCCACCGATAAAGCCCATCACCCGGGGAGTCTCTTTCACCAGGTGCCAGGTGTCATCGTCCAGTTCCATCTGCACCAGCACGTAGCCGGGGAAGAACTTGCGTTCGCTCTTGCGCTTCTGGCCGGCGCGCATTTCCACCACTTCTTCAGTGGGCACCAGCACATCGCCAAAGCGGTCCTGCATACCGTGAAGCTCGATGCGCTCCTTCAGTGCAGACGCAACTTTCTTCTCGTAGCCTGAATAGGCGTGTACCACGTACCAACGCATTGCCATCGGCTAAGCCTTCTCGTTTCGCTATCCAATCGCCAGCGACACCAGCCAGCCCAGCAGGGAGTCGAGCCCCCAGAGCATCAGTGCCACTACAACGACAAAAATCACCACAATCATGGTGGTCTGCAAGGTCTCCTGGCGGGTAGGCCAGACGACTTTGCGAATTTCGGTTCGCGATCCCTTGACCAGTGACCAGAACGCCGCACCTTTCGCCGTCTGCAGGGCCACCAGACCGGCCACTGCCGCCAGCGCCACCAGCGCCAACACGCGGTAGAGCAGCGATTCGCCGGAGAAATAGCTGTTGCCAACCACGCCCACTGCAATCAGGGCGAATACGACAATCCACTTCAGCGCGTCAAAACGGCTGCCGGTGGTTTCCACACTCATCAAACAATCCTATTCGTGGGCGCCGTACCTGCGACGCCCCCTGCCATAATGGCAGGCCAGGAGGGAATCGAACCCCCAACCTGCGGTTTTGGAGACCGCTGCTCTGCCAATTGAGCTACTGGCCTAAACTTGATCCTTCTACACTTTGAGACAACGAAGCCGAACTGCTTGTTCAAGCGGTTCGGCTTGGTCGCTTGCGGGGCAGATCAGCGATCCACCCCTGTATCGAGCCTTACTCGATGATCTTGGCTACAACGCCGGCGCCAACAGTACGGCCACCTTCGCGGATCGCGAAGCGCAGGCCATCTTCCATGGCGATCGGAGCAATCAGGGTCACTTCCATCTGGATGTTGTCACCCGGCATGACCATCTCAACGCCTTCCGGCAGCTCACAGGAGCCGGTTACGTCGGTGGTACGGAAGTAGAACTGCGGACGGTAGCCCTTGAAGAACGGGGTGTGACGACCACCTTCGTCCTTGGACAGTACGTAAACCTCTGCCTCGAACTTGGTGTGCGGGGTCACAGAACCCGGAATCGCCAGAACCTGGCCACGCTCCACTTCTTCACGCTTGGTGCCACGCAGCAGGATACCCACGTTCTCACCGGCACGGCCTTCGTCCAGCAGCTTGCGGAACATTTCAACGCCAGTACAGGTGGTCTTCTGGGTGTCCTTGATACCAACGATCTCGATCTCGTCGCCCACCTTGATGATGCCACGCTCTACACGGCCGGTTACCACGGTACCGCGACCGGAGATAGAGAACACGTCCTCTACCGGCATCAGGAACGCCTGGTCGATCGCACGCTCGGGCTCCGGAATGTAGCTGTCCAGAGTCTCTACCAGAGTTTTAACCGCGGTGGTGCCCAGCTCGTTCTCGTCTTCACCGTTCAGCGCCATCAGGGCAGAGCCACAGATGATCGGGGTGTCGTCGCCCGGGAATTCGTACTGGTCCAGCAGCTCACGCAGCTCCATTTCAACCAGTTCTTTCATCTCTTCGTATTCCTCGGTGTCCGCACCGCCGCAGTCTTCTGCCAGCAGGTCGGCCTTGTTCAGGAATACAACGATGTAGGGTACACCTACCTGGCGGGACAGCAGGATGTGCTCGCGGGTCTGCGGCATCGGGCCGTCAGTCGCACCACATACCAGGATAGCGCCGTCCATCTGCGCCGCACCGGTGATCATGTTCTTCACGTAGTCGGCGTGCCCGGGGCAGTCAACGTGCGCGTAGTGACGGTTCGGAGAATCGTACTCTACGTGAGAGGTCGCGATGGTGATGCCACGCTCTTTCTCTTCCGGTGCATTGTCGATGCCGTCGAAGGCAACGGCTTCGCCGCCCCATACTTCAGCACAAACGCGGGTCAGCGCCGCTGTCAGGGTAGTTTTACCGTGGTCAACGTGACCAATGGTACCCACGTTGACGTGGGGCTTACTACGTTCGAACTTTTCCTTTGCCATTACGACGGTCTCCTATCACAGCGGCATATGCCATGCAGTTGAAACGCACCACTAAAAAATCGTTTTAGCTGATTGCACACCTCGAGGGTGTGGAGCTCATAACCGGATTTGAACCGGTGACCTCTTCCTTACCAAGGAAGTGCTCTACCGACTGAGCTATATGAGCTTTTCACAACCAACTGGAGCGGGTAGCGGGAATCGAACCCGCATCATCAGCTTGGAAGGCTGAGGTTCTACCATTGAACTATACCCGCCACACTTCTCAACAGGCCGGCCAAAACCGGCCCCACCGCGCCCTGCGCGGACTTCCAAGCCACACTGAAATCACTCAAGTTGCGTTACGCTTCTGATTGATTTCAATACAAAATCTTGGTGGAGGGGGGTGGATTCGAACCACCGAAGCTTTCGCGTCAGATTTACAGTCTGATCCCTTTGGCCACTCGGGAACCCCTCCCAGAAGGCGGCATATTGTCCAGACGCCGCACGACCTTGTCAACCAATAAATCCCCTGTTTTTCGCGAAGGGCTGTCACTGGGCTTTCGGGAGGTAAATAAGGGGATTTGCCCCCGAAAAACGCTCCTGGCAGCACGACTGCCACAGGGGGCTGGCGACGCGGCGGCAATATTCACATCACGATCGAGGCGCGTCAACCTATAATGGAACTTCTCTTGCCCAATTGCCGATAACCACCGAAATTTGCTACAAATTAACAGTGGCCCGCCGAACCCCGGCGACCCAGGTAGCACCCATTGTCGAGTTCCCACGGAGTTCCCCAGTTTGACGCCCCACAGCTCATTGCCCTCATGAACGTCTTTATCCTGAACACTGGCCGCTGCGGGTCCACCTCCATCATCGAAGCGTGTCGACACATCGACAACTACAGCGCCGGCCACGAAACCCGCAGCGGGCAACTGGGAGCGGAGCGCATGGCCTTCCCCGACAACCACATCGAGGCCGACAATCGCCTGAGCTGGTTACTGGGCAGGCTGGACCGGGAATACGGCGATAACGCGCTTTATGTCCACCTGACACGCAGCCCGGAAAAGGTATCCCAGAGCCACATCTACCGGTTCTCCCACGGCATCATGCGCGCCTACAGCCGCGGCATCCTGCGCGGCCTGGACGAGAACGCAGACGCCTTTGCGGTCGGCATGGACTACTGCGATACGGTCACCACCAACATCAAACTGTTCCTGCGCGACAAAACCCACAAGATGGACTTTCAGCTGGAGGAGGCCGACCGCGATTTCAGGCGCTTCTGGGAGTTCGTTGGGGCCGAGGGAGACCTGGAAGCCGCCCTGGAGACGCTGCGCACCCCCCACAACAGCACCCGCAAGAACAAGCGCTATCGCAAATACAGCGGTAACTGGTGGCTACAACGGATGGGGCGTCTTCCCCAGGATCGCTGACGCCCAGGCACAGGCGCAGCGATCGGGGGCACCCCGGCCCGGCCGCTACTGCTTGCGGCCGCGCGCCCGGAGTTCCTCCAGGCGCTTTTCCATCACGTCGAACTCGATCGTGCTGTTATAGGCACCGGAGCGCTCGCCCTCCACCCGCAACGCCTCGCCGAGCGGCAGTTCCCACCCCTCATTCATCAACGCCCGGATGCGGCGCAGCGCCTCCGGCTGGGTTTCCGCGATATCGCGCGCCGAGGCAAGGGCCCGGCCCACAAGTTCACTGTCCTCACACACCTCGTTCACCAGCCCCCACTGGCAGGCCTGCTCGGCACTGAAGTAGTTGCCGGTGAAGCTGATCTCCCTGGCGCGATTAATGCCCACCAGCCGCGGCAGTTTTTGCGACAGGCCCCAGCCCGGAACCAGGCCGACCCGGGCGTGGGTATCGGCAAAGCGGGCTGAACGCGCGGCGTAGAGGTAATCGCAGGCCAACGCCAGTTCAAAACCGCCGGTAACAGCAAAGCCGTTGATGGCACCGATGATCGGCTTTTCGCACTCGCTGAGGGCCCGCACCAGGGGTGCGTCCGTCCCGAGATTGTCGGCGCTCATGGCCGCCCCGCCCTCAGACTTCAATTCCTTGAGGTCGACCCCGGCGGTGAAGGCCTTGCCCTTGCCCGTCAAGACAATCGCACGCACCGAGGGGTCGGCTGAGAGGGCACCGAAAGCCTCGATGATGGCGGCAGTCATCGCTGCCGACAGGGCATTATAAGCCTCCGGGCGGTTCAGGGTGACCAGGGCAACCTCGTCCTGAATATCGATCAGTACCAGGTTGTCCGCAGCGGTATCAGATGATGAAGTCATTGCTGTATCCCTTTGTTGTTATCCAATAATTGCCTTGAGCGCCGCCCCAGATAGGCCAGGACCCCCAAGGCCAAAACCCCCGATACCGACAGGGTCCGCCCGAGCAGTTCCTGCCAGCCGGGCCGGAGCGCCAGCCGCAGCTCAAAATCCCCTGCCGGAAGGTCCAGTGTCAACAGCCTGAGCCGGGAGTGCGACCGCACTGGGAGGTTCGTTACCCGCCCGTTCGGCCACTCGAGGACAGCCGTCCAGCCAGGGTAGTAAAACTGCTTGAGTATCAATTCAACCGGCTCCTCAAGCGCGGCCGCCACAACCAGCTCTCGGGACCGCTGTTTCTCCAGCGTGAGCTCCCCCTTGCCATCGTCGAAAGCAAGTAGCGGGGCCCGCGCCGCCACAGCCACAAATCGGGCTACTCGAATGTCCAGATCGGCAGGCAGGTACTCACTGGCACTGTAGCCGGTGGCCAGCACATACTCCAGGCGCTGCTGCTGGCGGGGATCATCCTGTTTGGCGAAGTGATTCTGGTATTGCTGGTACAGAAAGTATCCACAAAGCAGGATGGCCACCACCGCTACCAGGGCCGAGTAAACCAGCGCCACAGGCCTTCCATTGCGAAGCGCAAACCCCAGGCACAGGGTAACCGCCATGCTGACAACCCAGTCGTGCATCACCAGCAGCCGCCACGGGAACTGCACTCGCTGGAGCGGTTCCAGCATGCCCCACAGCCAGGCCGAGGGCGTACTCATCAGGAACCAACACCCTGTCAGTGCCAGCGCCAGGAATACCAACAGACAGGACTGGCAACCCGAAGGTCGGAACCACAACCCCGGCAACGCCACAACCAGCAGGGC
This sequence comes from Parahaliea maris, assembly GCF_008064665.1. Lineage (GTDB taxonomy): Bacteria > Pseudomonadota > Gammaproteobacteria > Pseudomonadales > Halieaceae > Parahaliea > Parahaliea maris. The sequence goes on from NZ_VRZA01000001.1 coordinate 905,720, forward strand.
CAGGGCCGCCATACCGGCTTCCAGGAAGGGGCGCTTGTCAGCCAGATTTTCGTTATTGAAAAACAGCCAGCGATCATAGTGATACTGCTCACCCCAGAGCTTCTCCATGGACACCGCGTCCTGCAGAGTGAGTGCGGGCAGCAGATAGATCGCGGCGAGCAACAGCCCCAGGCTGCCTCCGGCCATCGCCCGCAGCAGCAGGTCCTTGCGCCTTGTGTTGTACGCCAGGGAACAGGAATACAGGGCGAGAAAGGGCGAAACCAACAACGCCGTGGGGAGATGGGTCATCAGCAGCAGCGCATAGCCAATGGCGAGCAGGGTGATCCCCCTTTTGGACGCCAACCGATCGATGGCACCAAAAACCACCGGTATCCAGATGTAGCTACTGGCCTCGGCGAAGGCCTGACGAAACAGGAGGTCCATGGCAATGTGATAGGGAGCCAGAGCGTAAAACAGGGCACCCACCGCGACCGCTGGCAGGGGAGCGTGAACCCTGGCGAACCAGGCAAAGGTGCCGGCCGAGAGCAAGACGACAAACCACTCCGCCAGACCGAGCTGCACCAGCGGAGAACAACTGCCACACGCCAGAACCGCCAGGCTCGAGATCTGAAATGCCAGCGGAGGGTAGTAGAAAAAGGCCGGGGAACCGGCGCCGCCATAGAGGCCTGGCAACCAGCGGGGATAGAGCTCTCCCGCCAACACCTGCTCTGCGAAGTGCTGCGCCCAGGGCAAGAGCAGTATCAGGTCGTGCCCGGCCTGGGGACCGTAGGCTAGCAGCGGTAGGCAAGCTGCCGTAATCACCAGAGCGGCCAATCCCGCCCAGAGCAGCCCGAATCGAGTGACCGGTATTCGTTGCAACAATGTCGCCCTTTCCTCAACCACCCCGCTAGACCCCCAGGAAACTATCGATCGCTCCGGCCGGAAAACTTGCTGTACGCGAAATAAATTACCCCCATGAGCAGCAGAACCAGCGCCAGGGCGACACCAACATTCTGGAAGCTGGCCCCGAGATTCACCCACAGGGAATCATAGGGGATCTGACCCGGGTGCCGGAGATGCTCGAACTGAAGACGCACGGAATACAGAAACAGCACCAGAATCAGCCCAACCACTGCCACGCGAGCCAGTGCCGCCGCCCGCCCCCGATGAAGCCTGCCCAGGAAGTCCAGTACGAGCGCCACCAGCGGCGCCAACAGGGGCACGCCAGCCACAAAGTACCGGTAATCGCGATCCCAGCCCCCGTAGGGAGCGAACACGCTGGCCCCGCCGGCCACCAGCAGCAGAAAAGCCGCCAACAGCACCACTCCCTCCGCCTTGTACCGCCACCCGGGAACCGCCAACGGCGCCAGGGCCAGGCACAGCAGGAGAAACGGAGAATGGCTGAACAGCCCCACCAGATCCTGCCGCCCTACTTCTGCCTTCGGGGCGCCAAAAAACAGGTTGATGGCCGCATCGAAGGAATGACTCACCCTGAGTAGCGTCGAGAGCTGGTGATTGGCGGCGTCCGTCGAGTGGTGAAAGTGGGCAATGGAAAAAGGTGAGTCGAAGCACACCCAGTTGTAGACCATCAGAACGGCCATCGGAATCATCGCAGCAGCAGCGGCCACCAGCAGTGACAGTGGGCGCAACAATCGCTCTCGCGCACAAAACAGCAAGTAGATGGCGAGGGGAAGCCCCGCCAGCACCATCAAATGCTCCACCAGAACGGCCAGCGAGAACAGAAAGCAGGCGTTCCCCAGGCACACCCACCCTCCCCGCTTGCGAAACCGGAAGAACAGCAACACACTCAGCGACAGCAGCGCAGCGGCAACAATGTGCGAATAGAACAGCGTCGAATAGCGCAAAAGAATGGTGCCAAACAGCACAGACGGGCTGGCAAGCATGGCACTGAGTTCCGACGCTCCCAGCTCCCGACTCAACCCGTACATCACCAGCAGCAGCAAACCCGCAAACAGCGCCGGCACCAGCATCACAAAGGGAATGCTTTTCCGCTGGCCATAGCTGTAATTGCGGGCAAATTTGGGATCCAGGCGGATTGGCGCCAGAACCGGCTCCAGCCCGCCCGTCACCTTGTAGGCGGCGGCTGTCAGCAGTGCCAGCCCGGGGTTCCTGTCTGAATAATACCGGCCCTCATACAGGGCACTGTCCCCGAAAGCGAATTGCCTGACCTGCACCAGTTCAGGCGAGCCATTACTGACCACCGCATCAAACAGGGCAAAATGACTGCCGTCATTGGTGATTGTGATACCCGAATTCATCGCATAGAACGCGAACATCGCGGTGATGACCAGCCCGTAAAACCACGCCCGCAGCCAGTTGACCCCTAGAGACACAGTACTCCCCCGTCCTTTCGCAAAACTTCCCCAGGGACCCAGTGTAATGGCTTCTGCCAATATCCTCTAACCGAGCGCCTCAGACCGCGGAACGGGAGGGAGTGCGCCCACTCAAAACAGGCCCGGGTAGTCCTTCCAGTAGTACTGGCCGTCTCTGCTTTTCCAGCCGCCGTAGATCGCCGGCCAGTCGAGCCCCGGAATACGCCAACCGTGGTGCGGCTCCAGGTTGGTGGAAAACACCGGGGCGCCGTGATCGCAGAAACGGGTATCGACACTGATCCTCACCCGCTCGCTGGCGGTGTTTGGCTCCGCCTTATGCACCGTCGCCGAATGGAACAGGAGTACATCGCCCTGCCGGTAATCGGACACGTGCCACTCGGTTTCGTCTTCATAAATGTGGCACTGAACGCCGCCCACTCCGTCTGCCTCGAACACCTGTCGTACCCCGCGCGTGTGCGAGCGCGGCAGAACAGTCACCCGCCCCATACTGCTGTCCACGTCGTGCAGGGCCACCCAGACACCCGCCATGGTTGGCCCGGCGTGATGGGAATAGGCGTCCTGGTGCGGCGGCGTCTCAAAACCGATCTTGCGGGGGGTAGCAATGCGGGCCATCTTCATCGGGTAGACAAAAGGGTCCTCTCCCGACACCAGGGCCATCAGCCGCGCAAGCTCGGGCCGGTGGAAGAAGCGGTGAAAATCCTCCAGGCACTGAACCTTGGGATACACCTCATCCCAGACGAGATCCGTTTCAAAGAAGGGCTCGCCGACCAGGCACGGCACGCCGCTGTCACGGTCCATAGTGACGTGGGGATGCAACTGCTCGAGGATGCTATCGAGCAGCGCACTGCACAGCGAAGCATCTACGGCCCGAGGGAAAAAGAGGTAGCCATACTCACTGAAGCGTTCGCGCAAAATGGCCAACGGCTCCCGGGGATGGGAAATCTGGTAGGGAAGGCGCGTCACCCCTTCCGGGTCAGGCGTTGTCAATCCAGTGCGCCCTCTGGCAATCGCCGTCTTGCGGCTGTTTATTCTTCTGTCGTTTGCTAAGCGCTTGGGGAAATGGAGCTGGCGAGAGGAATCGAACCCCCGACCGGCTGATTACAAATCAGCTGCTCTACCTACTGAGCTACGCCAGCCAATCACCCGACTTCTGCGGAAATTGGGCCTGTCAGGCACCCCATCCCGCGAAGGGCGGCAATAATAGGAGAACACCCCGGCGGATGCAAGAAAATGGTGCCGGAGATAGGAGTCGAACCTACGACCTTCGCATTACGAATGCGCTGCTCTACCAACTGAGCTACACCGGCAGGGTGCCTCATCCAGAAGCGCGCATTCTAATCTACACGGGCGAGGATGCAATATCTTCAGGCCGCCCTCAGCTCACCCTGCAACTGGAGGCCATCCAGCACCAGGTCGGGGATAAACTCCCCGCAACGGCCCAGTTGGTCGTAAAGCCATGCCGCACCGCCACCAGTCAGTACCAGGTGCAGCTCAGAGCCGGCTTCCGCCAGCGCCTGCCGAACGGCACCGACCTGAGCCAGGGCGATGCCGTGGCGCACCGCCTGGGCGGTGGAACACCCGGGATCCAGCCTGTAGTCAGATGCCTCGGAGAAGCGGACCCGATCGGTATCCAGCAGCAGTGCCCGTTCCATCAAGTCCGGGCCGGGGATGATATAGCCGCCCTCGTGCTCGCCCGCTGCACTCACCAGGTCGATGGTCAGGGCGGATCCTGCGTCGACGACACAAAGCCGCCCTCTGGATCGCTCACGGGCCGCCAGCATGGCCAGCCAGCGATCCACTCCCATCCGCTCCGGTTCCGTGTAGCTGTTGCGCAGGCCAAGGGTTTCGGCTTCAGAGCGGGCAAACCAGGGCTCGACATTCCAGCGCTCCTGCAGCAAGCGTGACAAGGCTGAGTCCTGCTCTGCACTCGCCACGCTCGACACCCAGATGTAGTCCGGTTGCTCACAGCAGGCCAACAGTTCCTCCCTGCTGACGGGGTCTTCTTCACGGTAACTGCCTCGCCCCAGCAACGTGTCGCCTTGTACGACTCGCCACTTCGCGCTGCTGTTGCCCACGTCCAGTTGCAGGCAGGGCCCGGCGCCCCGACTCAAGCTTGCGGCCTCATTGAGAGCTCTCCCCCGAACAGGGACTGGATACCCACGCTGGTTTCCAGCTGCAGCGCACCCCGCTGGTCGACACCACGGGCAGTTCCGGCGATCTGCCTGTCGGCGCTGCGTACCACAACCGGGCAATCGGCGTAGGCGTCGCGCGCCATCCAGGCCTCGCGCCAGGGTGTAAACCCCGCTCCCTCGAAGCCTGCCAACAGGGGCAGCAATTCATTCAATACAGCCGCCAGCAGAGCGTTGCGCGAGGGCGGCGCCTCGCCGCACAGCTGAAAAAGGTCGGTCCAGGCCTGGTCAATCTCCCCCGCGGCCCGCTCTGGCATGCGCACGTTGAGCCCCACCCCCACCACCACCTGGCAGGCACCCGAGGCATCGCCGGCCATCTCCAGCAAAATGCCGCCCAGCTTGGCGCCGCCGGCCAGCAGGTCGTTGGGCCATTTGAGCTGCAGGGCAGGCACACCGAGGGATTCCAGCGCACGGGCGACCGCCACCCCTACCGCCAGGCTGAGCCCCTCCAGCGCTGCAGCGCCCTGGCTGAACTCCCACACGACCGACAGGTAGATGTTACGGGCATAGGGGCTGACCCAGGTGCGGCCGCGACGACCCCGGCCGGCACTCTGCTGCTCGGCGGAACAGACCAGGCCACGCGCCCGTCCCGACTCGATCTGGCGCAGGGCCTCGGCGTTAGTCGAGTCCACCGTATCCAGCAGCAGCAGGTCGCCGATCAGCTCACCGGCCCGCTGTGACAGCCCCGCACGCACCTCGGCCGCGTCCAGTAACTCCAGCCCACCCGGTATGCGGTAGCCCAGGCCTCGCACCGATTCCAGCTCCAGGCCGAGGTCCTCCAGCCGGTTCAGTTGCTTCCACACCGCGGTGCGGCTGACCCCCAGCGTCTCGGCCAGCGCCTGGCCGGAGTGAAACTCGCCGTCGGCCAGCATGGGCAATATCACAGTCTTTGGCATGGGTTTACAGCTCACATCAATCGAGAGGCCGATGATAGCAAATGCCAGAGCAGTTCAACTCACCAGACAACGCCCGTGGTGGCGAAGCCAGCGCCCCACTACACTGGATCGATCTACCCATAACAATCAGGGAAGCAGCCCCATGGCCCTCGACGACGCCACCCTCCGCGCCACGGCGCAAAAACTCATCGATGCCCACGAAGAGGCCTCCCGGACCAATGAATGGACGTTTTTTGTCGACACACTGTATGCCCGGGACTGCGTGTACACCTGCGAATATGCCGGCGTCATGGAGGTCACTGCCCGCGGCATCGACGAGATCAAGGCGACCCACTACGGACGCGACATGCAGGTGGGCTGGGAGGGCTGGAGTTTTCCCTATGAAGGGGTTTACGTCGGCTCGGATAACCGCCTCATCACCCACTGGCTCAATCGCGGCCCCGGCCAGCGCCCGGATGGCAGCCATTTCCAGACGCCGGGCATCTCCTTTATCACCCTCGATGACAACGCGCAGATTGTTCGCCAGTTCGACCTGTTCGACCTCGCACACCAGATGCACCTGTGTGATGAACTCGAGGATGCCGGGCTGCTGTCACCCAGACTGAAGGAAAGCTGGGTCCTGCCCATGAAGGCTCGCCTGCAGGAGCAACTCGCGCGCAACCCCCAGCACTGACACCCAGCGCTGCCCCCCAACAAACGGTGTGCCCTTCCGGGGCTCCCGCCCCTCACACCACGAATTACATTAAGACAGTTGACTTAATAAGACAGTCGTCTTAACGTAGTCCCCATGCAAATACCAACACACCCAGATATCGCACAGACCGAGCTCCCCGAACTGAGCAGCTCGGCCCTCACCCTGCTTCATACCGCCGAGCAGTTGATTGCCGAAAAGGGTGTGGACGGCGTCTCCAGCCGCGAAATCGCCCGCCGGGCAGGACAGAAAAACCACTCCGCGGTGAATTACAACTTCGGCTCCTTCGAAGGGCTGGTGGAAGCGCTGATCAACTATCGGGTAGGCCCGGTCAACCGGCGCCGGGAGCAGCAGCTCAGCCGGTTGCTGGCGGAGTCGGAGCTCCCCTCTCTGGAGGCCCTTGTGGCATTGATGGTTCGCCCCCTGGCCGAGGAGTTACTGAGCGATACCGGCGCCCGGTACCTGGGGTTGCTGGTACAGCTCACCCAGCGCCCGCCGTGGCGCGACCTGTTCATGCGCAACCGCGCCCGTTCTTCCGCAATTCGCAGGACCTCCACCCTGGCCGAACAGCATCTGTTGCAATGGCCGGAACACATTCGCCAGGAACGCCTGCGCCTGCAGGGTTTCCACACCGTGCAGGTGGTGGCCGAGTGGGACACCCAAATCCGCGGCGGGGAACTTGACGCCACTATTGAGGCGCTGGGCTGGCGAATCGACGATTTCATTCACTATTCAGTGGCCGGGCTGCAGGCGCCGGCAGGGAGAGAGCAATAATGGATATCTTCAAACTACTGGGACTGATCGCGTTGTTCAGCTTCCTGGCGCTGTTCACTATTGAACTGTGCACTGGCCGGCTGCACCGCTCACCCCGCCCCCTGCGCGACTTCCTGTTCATGCTGTTCGGCATGGTTTCCAACCTGATCGTCGCCGGTACAGCGATAGGCACCTTTGCCGGCTGGCTGGTGGTACAGCTATTCCCACAACAGTCCGGCGGCCTCGCCTGGGTGCCTTTCTGGCTGGCGTTCCCGGTGATTTTCCTTACTGAAGAGGCGGCGCACTACTGGCTGCACCGGTTCTCACACCAGAACCGCACCCTGTGGAAAATCCATCGCACCCACCACAGCGCACAGAACCTGAACGTGGCAGTTATCTACCGCTACAACTTTTTCTGGGTCTTCATGCTCCCGCAAACCTGGATGGGGGCTTTCGCCGTCTACTTCGGACAGGCGCAGGCCTACTTTACCGCCGTGTTAATCACCTTTCTGGTCAACCTGGCCACACATTCCAACTTTCGCTGGGACCTCTGGCTGCGCGAGCGTACGCCAGCACCACTCCAGGGCCTGTGGTGGGTGATAGAGCGCGTCATCACGCTACCCGATACCCATCATGCCCATCACGCCTACGGACGCACCGCCCACCCCAACGGCAATTACGCAATCACCGTCTTCCTCTTTGACGTGCTGTTCGGTACCGCAAAGATCCCCCATGCACGCCAGGAAAACTACGGGCTGCCCATCTCCCCACGCCTGCACTGGGCAGAGGAACTGCTGTGGCCCGTGGTACGCAAGCCGCTGCTTCCTCGCCCGGAAAACGCAAGTGCCAGCAGCAGCCAGGCTGCCTGATAGAGCACCGAAGTCAGCGCCGCGGCGGACCAGCCCCCGCTACGCGGTGTGATCGACAGGCACGCCAGGTACATTCAGGGGCCGCATTAGCCGCCTGGTGTTACATTGCTTTTCCTGTCGTTACAGCCAGTTTTCCGTTCGGAGCCCGTCGACACGTTCAAACTCGCCGAGATTGTTGGTAACTAATACCAGGCCTTCACTGCGGGCGTGTGCGGCAATGTGCAGATCGTTAATCCCAATCGGTGTGCCTTTGCGCTCGAGGTCGGCACGTATATCACCATAATGACTGGCTGCCCTGGCGCCGTAGCCCAGCACCTCCAGACGCGACGCGAAGTCCTCAACCGCGTTGAGGTTCTGCGCCGGCCTGGCGCTTTTTTCAACACCGTGCAGAAGTTCAGCCAGGCTGATTGCACTCATGCACAATTGCCCAGCATGCTCATTGAAGGTACCCATGACCTCAACCGGGCGGCGCTTGATAACGTAGATTGCGATATTGGTGTCGAGCATGTACTTCAGCATCAGAGCGGCTCACGCTCCGATTGCTCCTGGCTTGCTCGCTCGCTCATGAAGTCATCGCTGGCAGCGGAATCGCCGAGGAAAAAACTGTCCCAGGTGTTTTCGACCGGTGAGATCACGCGATCCTTGCCGCGCACCCGAACAGAAACCTTCTTCACGCCTTCAGGGAAACGGGTTTCCGCCGGCAGGCGGACAGACTGCGTTCGATTGTTTTCAAAAACGGTTCCAGTAGCCATGGTGAATCCCTGCAAGTTTGAGCACACTCAAATATAGTGTGGAACCACGTATATAGCAATTGTATATAGCAATATCTGATTGAAATTACGTTTACGTTAACGTTAACTTGGTCTATAGTTCACTCATCTCAGACCCGGGCCCAACCATGCAGGACAAGACCTACAGCATTTCCGACCTCGCCGCCGAATTTGGTGTAACCACCCGCACCATTCGCTTCTACGAGGAAAAGGGCCTGGTCCACCCCCAACGGGAAGGGCAGAAGCGGCTCTACACGCCGGCTGACCGGGTCCGGATCAAGCTGATCCTGCGCGGCAAACGCATTGGCATGAGCCTGCAGGAAAGTGTTGAAGTAATCGACCTCTACGACCCGGAACACAACAACGAGGAGCAGCTACACTCCCTTATCAGCACCGTCACAGAAAAGCGCCAGCGCTTGCTGCAGCAAAAGAAAGACATTGACGAGATGCTCGCCGGCCTTGATGAAGTCCAGGCGCTCTGCGAGCAATCCCTCAAGGATTCCCACGGGAAGTGACACCACCACCCAACGTTCAGGACACACGCAGATGAATACCGGATACCCCACTCTCAACTTTGGCCTCGGCGAAGAACTCGACATGCTGCGCGACGCTGTCTACCAGATGTGCCAGAAGGAGATCGCCCCGCGCGCCGCCCAGATCGACCGGGACAATGCATTCCCCGCCGACCTCTGGCGCAAGTTCGGTGACATGGGCCTGCTCGGCATCACCGTGGAGGAAGAATACGGCGGCTCCAACCTCGGCTACCTGGCCCACGCCATTGTGATGGAAGAGATCAGCCGCGCCTCCGCCTCCGTCGGTCTGTCTTACGGCGCCATGTCCAACCTCTGCCTCAACCAGCTGCGCAAGAACGGCAACGAAGCGCAGAAGGCCAAATACCTGCCGAAACTGTGTAGCGGCGAGCACGTGGGCGCCCTGGCGATGAGCGAACCCAACGCCGGCTCCGACGTAGTCAGCATGAAACTCAGCGCCCGCAAGGAAGGCGACACCTACTACCTGAACGGCGCCAAGATGTGGATCACCAACGGCCCCGATGCCGATGTCTACGTGATCTACGCCAAGACCGACCCGGAAGCGGGCTCGAAGGGCATCACCGCCTTTATCGTCGAGCGCGACTTCCCCGGATTCTCACGCTCGCCCAAGCTCGACAAGCTGGGCATGCGCGGCTCCAACACCTGTGAACTGGTGTTTGAAGACACCCCGGTACCGGCGGAGAACATCCTGCGCGGTGAGGGCGAAGGCGTCAAAGTGCTGATGAGCGGGCTGGACTACGAGCGCACCGTACTCTCCGGCGGCCCAGTAGGCATCATGCAGGCCTGCCTGGACGAAGTGGTCCCCTACCTCCACGACCGCAAACAGTTCGGCCAGAGCATCGGTGAGTTCCAGTTGATGCAGGGCAAGCTGGCAGACATGTACGCCGACCTCAGCGCCAGCCGCGCCTACCTCTACGCCGTGGCCGGCGCCTGTGACCGCGGCGAGGAAAGCCGCAAGGACTGCGCCGCCGTGATTCTCTACACCGCCGAAAAAGCCACCCAGATGGCCCTGCAGGCCATCCAGACCCTCGGTGGCTTCGGCTATACCAACGAAGCCAATACCGGCCGCCTGCTGCGCGACGCCAAACTGTACGAGATTGGCGCCGGCACGTCAGAGATCCGCCGCATGCTGATCGGCCGCGAGCTGTTCAACGAAACCCGCTAACAGGGAAGTGACCCGATGAGTGTGTTGAAGACCCGCATCAATCCCCGCGACGAAGCGTTCCTCGCCAATCGCGAGAACATGCAACGCCAGGTCGATGACCTGAAGGCAAAAGTGGCCCAAATCCACCAAGGTGGAGGCGCCAAGGCCCGGGAGCGGCATACGGCCCGTGGCAAACTGCTGCCCCGGGAACGCCTGAACGCCCTGCTCGACCCCGGTGCGCCCTTTCTCGAACTGAGCCAGCTCGCCGCCTACGAGGTCTATGACAGCCCCGTCCCCGGCGCGGGCATCATCACCGGCATCGGCCGGGTGGCGGGCCAGGAGTGCATGATCTTCGTCAACGACGCCACGGTCAAAGGCGGCACCTACTATCCACTGACGGTGAAAAAGCAGGGCCGGGCCCAGACCATCGCCCAGGAAAATCACCTGCCCTGCCTCTACCTGGTAGACTCCGGTGGTGCCTTCCTGCCCCTGCAGGACGAGGTCTTCCCCGACCGCGAGCACTTCGGCCACGCCTTCTACAACCAGGCCCGCATGTCCGCCATGGGCATCCCCCAGATTGCCGCGGTACTGGGCTCCTGCACCGCCGGCGGCGCCTACGTGCCGGCCATGGCCGACGAGAGCATCATCGTCAAAAACCAGGGCACCATCTTCCTCGGCGGCCCACCGCTGGTGAAGGCGGCAACCGGTGAAGTGGTGTCAGCCGAGGAACTGGGCGGCGCCGATGTGCACTGTCGCACCTCCGGCGTGACCGACTATTACGCCAATAACGACCACCACGCCCTGCAGCTCATGCGCAACGCGGTAGGCCGGCTGAACCGGGTCAAGCCGGTGAGCATGGATATTCGCGAACCGATGGAACCCGCCTACCCGGTGGACGATATCTACGGTGTAATCCCGGCCGATACCAAACAGCCCTTCGACGTGCGGGAAGTCATTGCCCGGGTGGTCGACGGCAGCGAGTTTGACGAGTTCAAGGCACTCTATGGCGAGACCCTGGTGTGCGGTTTTGCCCGCATCCACGGCTACCCGGTCGGCATCGTCGCCAACAACGGCATCCTGTTCGGTGAGTCGGCAGTGAAAGGCGCCCACTTTGTGGAGCTCTGCGCCCAGCGCAAGACACCGCTGGTATTCCTGCAGAACATCACCGGCTTCATGGTCGGCAAGCAGTACGAGGCCGGCGGCATCGCCCGGCACGGCGCCAAGATGGTCCATGCGGTGGCCTGTGCCGATGTGCCCAAGTTCACCGTGATCATCGGCGGCTCCTTTGGCGCGGGTAACTACGCAATGTGCGGCCGCGCCTACGACCCGCGCTTCCTGTTCATGTGGCCCAACGCCCGCATCTCGGTGATGGGCGGCGAGCAGGCCGCTGGCGTGCTGGCCACGGTGAAGCAGGACCAGCTGGCGCGGGAAGGGGTGGAGATGACGGACGAGGAGATCGCGGCCCTGAAGAAACCGGTGCTGGAGCAGTATGAGCACCAGGGGCACCCCTACTACGCTTCGGCACGCCTGTGGGACGACGGGGTGATCGACCCGGCGGACACGCGCATGGTGCTGGGACTGGCGATTTCAGCCTCGCTGAATGCGCCGGTACCGGAGTCGAAGTTTGGCGTGTTCAGGATGTGATTCTTTATGCTTGGGTACGCAGGTTGTGATTCGGTGCCTGTCAGGCATCACGTAGCGGGGGAGCCCTCTCCGGAAACGCTACAAGCACATCCATGTGCGCTCGGCAGCGGCCGTCCCTGGCCGCTGACGTTCCTCCGAGGGCTCCCCCGCTACGCGACGCCGCGCCGCGCCAATTCGACGCCAAGCAGTTTCGTTCTGCCCATCCCGAGCAGAAGTGGCATACGGGCAAAAGTAAAAGTAGTAGCTTGGCAAGGTTGGTCGAAGTGCCATAGGTCGACGGCGTCCGTGACCCGGAAGGGCCTGCAGCGACCGTGTGAGGCATGGATGCCGAGCACGAGCGTACATGGACGTATTCACAGCGTGTCGCGGAAGGCCCTTGCGGGTTGCGGATGCCGCCTCCGATAGAACAATAGAACCACGGGACTACAACAGAATGGACCAACAAACAGTCTGCACAACCGTAAGCGATAAGGGCGTCGCCACCGTCACCCTCAATCGCCCCGAAAAACACAACGCCTTCGACGATGCCATCATCGCCGAACTGCGCGTAACCTTCGACGAACTGGCCGAGCGCGATGACGTGCGGGTGGTGGTACTCGCCTCCGAGGGCAAGAACTTCTCCGCCGGCGCCGACCTCGCGTGGATGAAGCGCATGGCCGGTTACGACTACGGTCACAACATGAAAGACGCCGAGGCCCTGGCGGGCATGCTGAAGGCCCTGTTCGAACTGCCCCAGCCCACCATCGCCCGGGTACAGGGAGCGGCTTTCGGCGGCGCCGTTGGCCTGGTGAGCTGTTGCGACATGGCCGTCGGTTCCGAGAGCGCCAGTTTCGCCCTATCCGAGGTCAAGATCGGCCTGGTTCCGGCCACCATCAGCCCCTACGTCATCCGCGCCATCGGCGAACGGGCGGCGCGGCGCTACTTTGTCACCGGCGAGCGCTTTGCTGCGGAACAGGCACTGCGGCTCGGGCTGCTCAGTGAAGTCGTTCCGGAAACCGAGCTCGACGGTGCGCTGGCACAGCTGGTCGACGCAGTGCTGGGCAATGGGCCCGAAGCCGTGCGCGCGGCCAAGGACCTGATCAACAGCGTGGCCGGGCAGGACATCACCAACGACCTGATCGAGGACACCTGCGCCCGGATCGCCCATATCCGCGTGTCACACCAGGGCCAGGAAGGCCTGTCGGCATTTCTCAATAAACGCTCCCCCAGCTGGAAACAGGACTGAGCCATGTTCAGCAAGCTACTGATTGCCAACCGCGGCGAGATCGCCTGCCGCGTCATCAAAACCGCGCGTCGCATGGGTATCACCACGGTGGCGTTGTATTCCGACGCCGATCGCGATGCCCTGCACGTGGAACTGGCGGACGAGGCGGTGCATATTGGCCCGGCGCCGGCCCGCGAGTCCTACCTGGTGGCGGAGCGGGTCATTCAGGCCGCGATCGACACCGACGCTGACGCGATCCACCCGGGGTACGGTTTCCTGTCGGAAAACGCCGGCTTTGCCCGGGCCTGCGAGGAAGCCGGTATCGTGTTTGTCGGCCCGCCTGCCAGCGCCATCGATGCCATGGGCTCCAAGTCCGCCGCCAAGCAGATCATGGAGGAAGCCAGCGTACCGCTGGTGCCGGGATACCACGGTGATGACCAGGATCCGGCTGTCCTCAAGCAGGCGGCCGATGCGATGGGCTACCCGGTACTGCTGAAGGCCACCGCAGGGGGTGGCGGCAAGGGCATGCGCCAGGTGTGGAGTGCCGCGGAGTTCGACGAGGCACTGGCCGCCGCCAAACGGGAATCCAGCGCCAGTTTCGGCGACGACACCATGCTGGTGGAGAAATACCTGACCAAGCCCCGTCACGTGGAGGTCCAGGTGTTCTGTGACAACCACGGCAGCGGGGTTTACCTCGCGGAGCGTGACTGTTCCGTGCAGCGCCGGCACCAGAAGGTCATTGAGGAGGCGCCGGCACCGGGCATGACCGAAGCGCTGCGCCGGGAAATGGGCGAGACCGCGGTCCAGGCCGCCCGGGCCATCAACTACAGTGGTGCGGGTACGGTGGAATTCCTGCTCGACGAGGACGGCAGCTTCTACTTCATGGAAATGAACACCCGGCTGCAGGTAGAGCACCCGGTCACCGAGATGATCACCGGCCAGGATCTGGTGGAGTGGCAGCTGCGGGTCGCCAGCAACGAGTTGCTGCCATTGCAGCAGGACGAAATTCGCCTGCAGGGCCACGCCTTCGAGGCCCGCGTTTACGCCGAGGACGCCGCCCACGACTTTCTCCCGGCCACCGGCACCCTGGCCTTCCTGCAACCGCCGGAGGAATCCGCCAACGTCCGGGTGGATACCGGCGTTCGCGAGGGCGACGAGATCAGCGTCTACTACGACCCGATGATTGCCAAGCTCATCGTGTGGGACGAGTCCCGGGAGCGCGCCCTGCAACGTCTGGCCGGAGCCCTCAGCGAATACCGCATCGGCGGCACCGTGACCAATGTGGACTTCCTCTACAACCTGGCTACCAGCGCGCCCTTCCGCGCCGCCGAATTGGACACCGGGTTCATCGAGCGTCACAGCGAGTTGATCTTCCACGAACGGGAGCAGGACCTGGCCAGTGAACTGCCACTGGCCGCCTTCGCCCTGCTGCTCTATCGCCAGCAGCAGGATCGCCCGGGCTCCTGCCTGGATCCGTACACCCCCTGGGCTTCCCACAACGCCTGGCGCCTCAACGAGGCGCACACGCAACTGCTCAACGTTCGCTGTCACGACCGCGAGGTGGCGGTCAGCGCCGACTGGCTGGGCGACGCCTACCGCCTGCGTGTAGACGGCCAGGAAACGACGATCAAAGGCCAACTGGACGGCGATACGCTGAGCTTCGAAGTGGCCGGCCATCGCCAGCGTGCCACCCTGGCCGCCACGGGAGAGGACTTCATTCTCTACCTGTCGTCCGGGGCCATCACCTTCAGTGACGTGCGCCCGGATACCGGCGAGGCAGACAGTTCAGGCAGCGCCGGCGGTCTCACCGCCCCCATGAACGGTACCGTGGTCAACCTGCTGGTTGCCCCGGGTACCACGGTAGAAGCCAACCAGGCCCTGCTGGTGATGGAGGCGATGAAAATGGAGCACACCATTCGCGCTCCTGCGGCCGGCATTGTAGAGGCGTTCTACTTCCAGCCCGGGGAACTGGTGGACGGTGGTGCCGAACTGGTGAACTTCACCCCGGAGGCGGCCTCCGAATAATCCGGTTGCCGCTGTAACCACACCGGTTGCAGCACTGTGGTACATTCGCGGTGGGACCGCGGAGACCACATGCTGCACCGGAACATACATTTCTTGCGCCAACTGACTGCCCTGCTGGTAGCGGGTAGTGGCGTTTGGCAGGTAGCCACTCTCTGGCTCGGTCCGCTCACCCAGGGCGGCCTGCTCACTGCGCTGACCGGCGGCGTTTACCTGCTGATGAGCGTCGGCCTTTCCGGGCAGTCGCGGTTCAGCCTGTTTGTGGCAATCGTCCTACCGGCCGCCCACCTGTGGTTCAGCTATGGCCTCGATAACTCGGCCAGCGCCAGCACCCTCGCCGCTATTGATGCGATCGTCATTCTGCTCAGCACCAGGGTCCTCTGGGCCCTGCGCCACCAACCCAGTTTGTGAGCGGCGTCAATTATCCATCACCGCAGGCAGGTATAATCCCGAACTGCACACACTGGCAGCGGTAACTCCATGCTTGATCCACTGATTATTCTGATCGCACTCGCCTGCGGTATGGCCAGCCGGGCAGTCGGCCTGCCCGCCCTGATCGGCTACCTCGGCGCCGGTTTTCTGCTCCACGAACTACAGGTGGTGGAGGGTGAAATCCTGCAGGTGCTGTCGGAAGTGGGCATTACCCTGCTGCTGTTTACCATCGGCCTCAAGCTACAGATCAAGGACCTGCTGCAGACCCGGGTCTGGGGCACCACCCTGGCCCATATGGCGCTACTACAGCTGTTTTTTCTCGGGGTGTTTTTCCTGGCTGGCAAGCTGGTACCCAGCCTGGCGCTGGGCTTCAGTGCCAGCATGGTGGGCGCCTTCGCGCTGACCTTCTCCAGCACGGTATTTGTTATCCAGGTGATGCAGGAACGCGGCGAGATGGCTTCCCGTCACGCGGCGCTGGCGGTGGGCATACTGATCATCCAGGATCTGGCGGCCGTGGTCTTCCTCGGCTTTTCCGCCGGCAAAGTACCCGGCCCCGAGGCCCTGCTGCTTCTGCTCTTCATTCCCCTGCGCGGCGTGATCCTGCGCCTGCTGACGCTCAGCGGCCACGGCGAATTGTTCACCCTGTTCGGCTTTGCCCTCGCCGTGGGCGGCGCCCAACTGTTCGAGCTCACCGGCGTCAAGGGCGACCTTGGCGCTCTGCTGATCGGTGCGGTGCTCGCCGGCCACCAGAAAGCGAAGGAGTTGTCGCGCAACCTGCTGCAATTCAAGGACCTGTTCCTGGTCTGCTTTTTCCTCACCATTGGCCTGGCCGGCTGGCCGCGCGGCGAACTGATCGTGCTGGCCCTGGTGATCGGCGTGCTGGCCGTGATCAAACCGCCGCTCTATTTCCTGCTGATGACTCGCCTGCATACCCCGCCACGGACCGCGCTCCTGGCCAGCCTGTCGCTGGCCAACTACAGCGAATTTGGCCTGATCGTGGTGGCCATTGCCGCCAGCGCCGGCTGGATGGATGCCCAGTGGTCCGGCGCCATCTCTCTGGCTATCGCCGTGAGCTTCCTGATCGCCTCGCCCCTCAATCGCTTTTCCCACAAGATCTACCGCCGCTGGTGCCATCGGCTGCAAGCCTTCGAAACAGCGCAGGTGCGCGCGACCCACCCGGACACCCGCAACACCCGGGTCATGGTGCTCGGCATGGGTAACATCGGCACCGGTGCCTACGAGTCCATCGCCGAAGTGTACGGCTCCGAGGTGCTGGGTGTGGACGACAACGACCGCAAGCTGGCAGCCCATCGCGCGGCCCATCGGAGGGTAGTGGCCGCCGATGCCTCCGACCCGGACTTCTGGCACCGGGTGGACCTCAATAACATCGAATTGATCATGCTGGCCCTGACCAACCACCAGGAGAACAAACTGGTCGGCCGCCTGCTGGAGGACCTGGGCTACAAGGGCCGTATTGCCGCTGTGGTTCGCTTCGAAGAGGAAGCAGAGGAACTGGAACGCTACGGCATTTCGGCTTTCAACCTCTATGCCCAGGCGGGGTCGGGCTTTGCCGCCCACGCCGCGGAACAGTTGCGGGACGAGCGCCAGTCGGCCTGACGTCCGGCAGCATTCTGCTACAATCCGCGCCCCCTGAACGGAGCTGCCCATGGCCCTCAAACCGACGATTTACAAAGTCCAGTTACAACTCGCCGACAGTGACCGCAGCGTATACGAGGACCACAACCTCACCCTGGCGCGACACCCCTCGGAAACCGAAGAGCGACTGGCGGCGCGGGTGCTGTCTTTTGGCCTGTTCGCCGCACCGGGGCTCAACTTTACCAAGGGGCTTTCCACCACCGACGAGCCCGACCTGTGGCAGCACAGCGACAGCGGGGAAATCGAGCACTGGGTTGAGCTGGGGCAGCCGGAACCCGCCCGCCTGCGCAAGGCCTGCGGGATATCCCGGAAAGTGAGTGTCGTAGCCTACGGCAAGAGTGCCGACACCTGGTGGAACCTGAACCGCGAGGCCATGGAAAGCCTGCCACACCTGCAGGTGCTGCAACTGGCCTGGCCCGAGGTGCAGGCAGCCGCAGCGCTGCTGACCCGCAATTGCTCCCTGTCGCTCAGCATTGCCGGCGGCACACTTTATCTCGATACCGGCAACCAGCCGGTGACGCTGGAGCCGCTAACCCTGTTCGCCACTGATTAGGTCATTGCTGCGGGGCAATCAGGCCGCTTCGGCTTTCTCTGGTGCCGGGACGGGAGCGGACAAAACCCGCAGCGCCAGGGCATTCAGGACCAGGTAAACCAGCCCGGCCAGCCACGCCAGAGTCGCCAGCTCCGCCTGCCAGGCCACTACGACCAGCCCCGCAATGGCCGCGAGGCGCAACCAGTCCCGGCGCGCCGCAGCGGACTGCCCGTCGAGCCAGCCCGCCGTGGCGACCGTGGTGGCCAACATGGCAGCCCACAGCAATACGCCCGCCCCATAGCTGAGTTCCGTAGCCTGCATAACGCCCAGTAACAACACCACGGTCACCAACTGAAAGAAGGCATAGCCTTTTACCGCGCCGCTCACCGGCGGATCGTACTTGCGGAAACGGCTGAGATCGGCTTTTTCCCGGGGAAAGCGGGCCTCGACATCGGCCGGGCGCCAGCCCATGGGAGCCCACCAGACCCGCAACTTGTCGCGCCAGTCCCGGGCATGCCAACTGTCGCGCGCCATGTCGACGTAGATGTGGGTCAGCGCTTTCACCGGATTGAAACTGTGCAGGGGCCCGCGGATACCGTAAACCGGCAGGTCCTCCTCCAGTTCCTCCTGGAAGGTGCCAAACAGGCGGTCCCAGAGAATGAATACGCCACCGTAATTCCGGTCCATGTAGCGGTCGTTCTGGGCGTGGTGCACGCGGTGGTTGGACGGCGTCACGAAGATCCACTCATACCAGCCCAGCTTGGGCACGTGTTCGGTGTGCACCCAGAACTGGTAGATCAGGTTGAGGGAACCCACGGTCACCACCACCTCGGCGGGAATCCCCAGCAGGTACATCGGAATGTAGAACACCCAGCTCAGCAGGAAGCCGGTGCTGGTCTGGCGCAGGGCGGTGGACAGGTTGTAGTCCTCGCTCTGGTGATGGGCCACGTGAGCCGCCCAGAGCACGGTTCGCTCATGGCCCAGCCGGTGCAACCAGTAGTAGCAGAAATCGTACAGGACAAAGGCCAGTACCCAGGTAAACCAGTGCCCGCTGTCCATCAGCGGCAGGGAGAAATAGCGGGTGATCAGGTAGTAAATGTACCCGCCGATCCCCAAGGTCACAAAGCGTCGCGCCTGACTAAGGGTGCCAAGGAACAGGCTGCCCACACTGTCGTTCAGGCGGTAGGTATTGCGCCCCCGCTTAAGGCCCCAGGCCAGCTCCAACAGGATGGCCAGAATAAAAAGCGGGACGGCATAGACAACAAGATTCATAGGTAATGATTGTTAGGGCGCATCCGGAAACTGAAATTTCGAGTCACCCCCGCGCAGGCGGGGGTCCATTTTTCTGTTAAAGCAATGGATTCCCGCCTGCGCGGGAATGACTCACTCATCTGAGCAGCTGTTTCCGGATACGCGCGAGTTAGGATTATTGGGCAAGTATCGTGGCAACACGGGCTGAATACAAACTGAACCCCGGCACTGGATACAGGGCCGATTCTGGCTAGTAGCACCCGCTCCCGGGGACTATAGTGCCCCCATGACGCACTTTGACCTACAGGGCCCCACACCGCCCGACCCGGAAACCTGCCGCCGGGCGCGGCTCTCCCGCGACCCCCGCTTCGACGGCGAATTCTTCCTGGCGGTACGCACCACCGGCATCTACTGCCGGCCGATCTGCCCGGCCCGCCTGCCCGCCGAGGAAAACGTCCAGTACTTCCGCGAGGCCAGCCAGGCGGCCAGCGCCGGCTTCCGGCCCTGCCTGCGCTGCCGCCCGGAAGCCGCCCCGGGCAGCCCCGCGTGGCAGGGTAGTACCACCACGGTGAACCGGGCGCTGGCCCTGATCAATGCCGGCGCGCTGAACAGTGGTTCGCTGGAAGATCTGGCGACCCGCCTGGGCGTGGGCGAACGCTACCTGCGCAAACTGTTCCAGCGCGAGCTGGGTGTTTCCCCGCTGGCGGTGGCGCAGAACCGCCGCCTCCTGTTCGCCAAACAGTTATTGGTGGAAACCGACCTGCCGATTACCGGCATCGCCTTCGCCGCCGGCTTTGGCAGCGTGCGCCGCTTCAACAGCGCGGTGCGCGCCAGCTTCGGCATGGCACCCAGTGCCCTGCGGCGCCGACAGAACCTGCCCACCGGCAGTATCCGGCTACAATTGCAGTACCGCGAGCCCTACGACTGGGACGGCGTGATCGACTTTTTCGCCCGCCATGCGATCGACGGTATCGAACAGGTTGAAACCGCTGCGACGGCCGGCCGCGGTCGCTACCAGCGTCGGGCCACGGTCGACAACATCCCGGTCCAGTTCAGCGTGACGCCCGCATCCAGTCCGGGGGCCCTGGTACTGGAGATCCACAGCCCGGAACCCATCGAACTCATGCCCCTGGTCTCCCGGGTGCGGCGTATGTTCGATCTCGACGCCAACCCCGCAGCCGTTAGCGAAGTATTGGGCAGGGAACCCGCACTGAACCCGTTGCTGCAACACTATCCCGGGGTACGTTCGCCCGTGGTCTGGTCGCCCGCAGAAGCCACCGTGCGCGCGATCGTGGGCCAGCAGGTAAGTATCGGCGCCGCGCGCACCGTCTGCGCCCGGCTGGCGGAAGTCTGCGAGAGCGACGACTTCCCCGACCCTGCCCGGCTTGCCGCCCTGCCGGACAGCGCCTTTGCCATGCCCTCCCGCCGCCGGGAAAGCCTGAGGGCCGCCTGCCGTCTGTTGCCTGCCTGCCCCCCCGAACAGTTGCTGGAACGCCTGGGAGAACAACCTGGTATCGGCCCCTGGACCCTGGCCATGGTCGGCATGCGGGGCCTCGGTGACCCGGACTGCTTCCCCAACAAGGACCTCGGCCTGCTGCGCGCCTGGGAGGCCCTGGGCGAGGACAGTAAAACCCTGGCAGGCGCTGCCCAGCGCTGGCGCCCCTTTGGCGCCTACGCCGCCAACCTGTTATGGAGAAGCCTGTGAATTCCCTGACGCTCAAGACACTGACCTTCGAAAGCCCGATCGGCCCCCTGCAGCTCGTCTCCAATGGCCGTGCGCTGACCGCGATTCATTTTCCGGACCAGCACCAGCCCGCTAGCCCCGCGCCGGAGGATGCCGTACTGACCCGTGCAGCCACCCAACTGGAAGAGTACTTCGCCGGGCAGCGCCGGCAATTCGACCTGCCGCTGGCGGGCAACGGCACGCCCTTTCAGCAGTGTGTGTGGCAAGCCCTGCGGGAGATACCCCACGGCGAATTGCGCAGCTATGCCGATATCGCCCGCTCGATCGGCCGCCACAAAGCGGTGCGCGCCGTCGGCGCGGCCAATGGCCGCAACCCCTTGCCCATTGTGGTGCCCTGCCACCGGGTGATCGGCAGCAACGGCACCCTGACGGGTTACGCGGGAGGATTGAAAATCAAGCGGCAGTTGCTGGCACTGGAAGGAGTGACCGCCTTTGCTTGACGCGCATCGGCGTCAAAACTCATATTCCAGCAGCGCCCGCAGGGTGTAATCGGGCGTGGTGTTATCCACCCCCAGGATCACCGCGGCCTCCCAGTGCAGACTGCGCCCGGGACCCAGACGGAACGTGCCGAGCCCGGCGGGACCGATACCGACCGTATCCTCGCCCATGTACAGTTCCAGTGCCGGCTCCAATTCCTGGCGGTAACGGTAGCGGGACTGCAAGGCGAGGCCGGTTTCCCACTCGTCGCGGATATCGTCGCCCCATTCGTAACCCAGTTCCAGGTTGGCGGTCACGCTATAGCGGCCCAGCTCTCGCTCCAGCAACAGGGATACCGCACTCTCCCAGGCGTCGTCCTTGCGGGATTTTTCCAGTTCGAACAACAGGCCGTAGTCCAGCGCATATTCGCCCTGCTCGGTGAGCTGCCACAGGGCTTCCACTTCGTAGTCACTGACCGAAAAGCCTCCGTCCCGGTTGTCTTCTCCCACCAGGTAGGCCTCCAGCGCCAGGTTGGGTGCGACCGCGCGGCCTATACTCAGGCGGTGGACCTGGCTGCGCCCCTGCCCGGTGGCCGGATTATCATCGGCCGCAATGGCACGATATTCCAGCTCCCACACCAGAGGGTCCACGTAGGGGTGGTAAACCTTGTCAATTGCCAGGCCGTCCGCCATCACTGGCAGGTTGAGCAGCATCAGCGCAGCCCCCAGTCCCCTGCTGGTGACAATTCTCATGACGTTTGACCTCCTCGATAGGGTGAACGGGCCGCGTAAATGCTGGCGCTGATGGCGAGGGCCAGGCTGGCCAGATACAGACCCAACTGCACGCGGCCCGGGGTGGCCTCGTATCCGAGCACCGCGTACAGCAGTTCCCCCGTGACGGACTCTTCCGATACCAGCCAGGAGCTGTTCCAGACCGGGTCCACATTCAGCAACCAGCCGGCCTGCTCCAGCAGCATCACACCCTGCATCACCATGCCCGCACCCAGCAGGCAGAGACTGGCCAGACAGAGCCGGTAGGCCAACCGCCCCGGCCGGGTCACCAGGGCCCAGTAACACAGGGTGCCGGCGCTGACCCCGATACCCGCGCCCAGGGCGCTGCCCAGCAGGACCGCCTGGCGGTAGCTCTCGACAGCGGCGAATCCGCGTACATACAGCAGGACTTCCGAGCCCTCGCGGGTCACCGCCAATGCCACGGCCAGCGCCATCAGGGGACCGGTGAAAGCCGAGTAGTGCCGGCCGTCCGAGCGCTCCCGGGTATCCAGGATCACCGCGCAGACCACGAAAAACACCCCGATCTGCAGCGCGGCATTGGTGACCTCCTGGCCGGTGCCATCCAGCATGTCAGTCAGGGGCCCCAGGGCACTCGCAAGGCCGATGACCCCTGCCACCGACGCCACAGCCGCGGGCCACAGCCAGTTAAAGCCCAGCTGTATCACCCGTGCCAGGGCCAGCAGCGCGGTGACCAGGATGGCCGCCTCGAGCACTTCGCGCAGGACCAGGATGACGGAATTGATCAGCATCGACCCTACTCCGCTATCACCCGCCCCTGGGCGGTCTGCGGATTGAATTCACCGAAGAAGGGATAGACGCCGGGCGCCAGGGGGCCGATAAAAATGACCGCCTTGCGCCCACCGAGAATCACTTTCTCCCGGTTGAGCTCGTAGCTTTCAAATTCTTCCGGTGTGGGGTCTTCATTGGTTACCACCAACTTGACCCGGGTGTTCGCGGGCACCACGACTTCATCGGGTTCGAACAGGTGGTCGCGGATGACCAGGTGAAATTCAGGGGCCGCCAGGACGGCGCCCGAAAGCCCCAGCCCTGGCAGCAGCAGACACAGCAGCAGCCCCGACCGCACACGCCGGCGCCGGGCAGTCACTGGCTTGCCTCCGCCACGGGGAAGTACACCCGGACCGCCAAGCCCTTGCCCGGAGGCGGCGTATCCAGCCGCACCTCCGCCCCATGCAACTGGGCGATCTGCCAGACAATGGCCAGGCCCAGGCCCGCCCCGCCGACCCCACTGCTGTCGTCGACCCGGTAAAAACGGCGAAATACCTGGTCCCGCTCTGCGGCCGGGATACCCGGTCCGTCGTCGGTGACCACCAGGCAGGGCCTGCCCTCGTCCATACCGGTCGTCACCTCTACCTCACTGCCGCGACCGGCGTACTTGCGCGCGTTGTCCAGCAGGTTGCGCAGCAGGGTGTCGAGCATCACCTCGTCACCCTGCACCGTACAGTCCTCGCCGCCCAGGGACAGGGACAGGCCCGCCTCGGAAAACAGGGGCCACAGGGAGGCGGCGACCCGCTCGGCCAGGGCATGCAGGTTGACGGTGGCAAAATGTCCGCGCATCAGTTCGGGCTGGGTGCGGGAGATATCCAGTAGCTGCTCGACCAGGTGCTGCATGCGATCGACGTCGGCGCGGATATGGCACAGGGAGGGGTGATCTGCCGACAGGTCCTGGGACAGGTTGTGCAGGTGAATTTTCAGGCCACTGATGGGAGTGCGCAGTTCATGGGCCGCGTGGGAGGCAAAATCCCGCTCCCGTTGCAGGGCCGACGACAAGCGCGCCAGCAGGGCATTGGTGGACCCCACCACCGGGCGTAGTTCTACCGGAGGGGTTGGGAATACCAGCGGTTCCAGGTCGTCACTGGCCTTGCGGTTGATCTGCTGTGACAGGGAGCGAAGGGGTGCCAGCCCCCAGCCCACCAGGAACCAGATCAGCACGGCGGCGACCGGCAACCAGGTGAGCAGGGGCAATACCGACTCCATCACCACCCGCTCGGCCAGGGTGAAGCGCAAATCGGCGCGCTCGGCAACCTGGTACCAGGTACCGTCGGCGCCGGCCACGGTCAGGGTCCGCCAGCGAAAACCGCCGAAATTGGCGTAGTCGAAGCCGGCATCGAAACTCGCCATCGGCTCGCTGCCCGGCACGCCGGCGTGCTGGAGTAACTGGTCATCGCGCCAGACCTGGAACGCGAAACCCTCACCGGGTTGGAGGCTTTTGTCTCCCTCAGGCCCAGGGCTGTCTGCCCCCGGCTCAGGGCTGTCTATTTGTCGCTCAGGGCTGTCTATTTGTCGCTCAGGGCTGTTCGCTCCCGTCGCCTCTGCCCCAACAGCGTCGTGGTAACGCAGGATATCGACCGCGTAGCGCAACTGGGTGTCGAGTAACTCCTCGGCCCTGTCCATGCTCGCCCGATACCCCAGCAGGGCCGCCAGGAACGACACCAGCGTGAACGCGGCGATCAGCATGGCAACCAGGGAGACTCGAATCGAGGTCATGCAGCGGCAACAGTGTAGCCAATACCCCGCACGGTGCGGATGAAGCCTTCCGGCAGTTTCCGGCGCAGGTGGTGAATGTGCACCTCCAGCGCATTGCTGGCCACTTCCTCACCCCAACTGTAGAGGTGGTTTTCCAGGGTCGAGCGGGTGAGCACCTTGCCGGCATTTTCCATCAATGCCTTGAGCAGCATGTACTCCCGGCGCGGCAGGTTGAGCGCCTCGCCCTCCACCGAAACGGTGTGGGCGGTCGCGTCCAGTGACACTGGGCCAATAGTGACCTGACTGCTCGACGCCGTGGACAGGCGCCGGGCAAACACCCGCAGGCGGGCGGCAAGTTCCTGCATGTCAAAGGGCTTGGCAAGGTAATCGTCGGCACCGCGATCGAGCCCGGCGACCTTGTCCTCGGCCTCGCCGCGGGCGGTGAGCAACAGTACCGGAGTGGTGTCGTGCCGGCCGCGCAATTCGGACAGTACCTGCAGCCCGTCCATATCCGGCAGGCCGAGGTCCAGCACCACCATATCGTGAGCCTCGGCACGGGTGGCGGCCAGCGCTTCGCGCCCGCAGGCCACGTGATTCACCACGAA
Source organism: Parahaliea maris (assembly GCF_008064665.1). Classification (GTDB taxonomy): domain Bacteria; phylum Pseudomonadota; class Gammaproteobacteria; order Pseudomonadales; family Halieaceae; genus Parahaliea; species Parahaliea maris. Next base: position 930,698 of record NZ_VRZA01000001.1, read on the forward strand.
GCCCTCGCGGCCCAGGGCCGCCTCCAGGCCGCTGGCCAGTGAGAGGTCGTCCTCCACCAACAGGATGCGCATCAGGCGGCGGCTCGCTCCGCTTTCGATTTGACTTGGGCTTTCCCGCTGGCACCGGCATCGGGCTGTTGCGCGTAGCGGCGAATGACCGGTAGCGCTTGCCGCAACGATTTATCCACCAGCGCCGGCAACAGCGCGTTGACGCGCACAAACAGTTTCTCCGGCCAGCCGGTGTGGCGACGGCGTTGATCGCCCTCGATAAACTGCGCCAGCGACTCAGCAACAGCTTCCGGCGCATCCATGGCGTTGCCCAGCTCTGCATTCATGGCTTCTACCTGTTCCGCATTCATGGCTGTACGGATCGCCCGCGGCGCGAAATAACGCACGGAAACCGGGCTGTCTGCCAGCTCCCGCGTCAGGGCCTCGGTGAGACCGCGCAAGGCGAACTTGCTCGCACAATACGCCGAGAAGCCCGGATAGCCAATAGCCCCGAAGGTAGAACCGACATTGACGATAACCGAGTTGCGCTGCTGCAACACCGGCAACAGGTCGCGGATCAGTGCAGCTGGCGCCTCTACATTCACCTGCATCATCTGCCCTAGCTGGTCCGCCGACTGCTCTTCGAACAGGCAGAAGGCGTTGATGCCGGCGCAGTTGATCAGGCCGTCCAGCCCGGTACCGGCCGCGGCCACCACTGCCGCCCTGCCCGCCTGTTCCGTCAGGTCCGCCTCTACCGTGACATGCCCGCAACCCGGCAAGGTTGCCTGCAGGGTCGCCAGGGCCTGGGCGTTGCGGCCCACCAGCACCAGCACCGCTCCGCGCCGGGCCAGCGCGCAGGCCACTGCCCGACCGAGGCCGCCAGTGGCACCCGTCAGCACCAGATGCTTGCCTTCTATTTTCACTTGTCCTCCTCAGGCCGCCAGCGCAGCTGCCTGCACTGGGTCCACACTGCGAAAAACATCTGCATAGAGCCGATAGAACATACCCGCGGCGTGCAGGATCGCCTGCTGGTCCCCGGGCTCCTCGATACGGTCCATCAGGCCGCGGAAAAAGTCCACGTGTTCAATATCCAGCGAACCGTGGGAGCGCAGATAGGTAAAGGCCTTTGCCGACAGTCCAGTGGAGGCCATTACCTGTGCCGCTGCAGAATCGGCGACCGCGATACTGGTGCCCTCCAGCACATGCACCATGCCAAAAAAGGCCAGCGGGTTCTGGCGGTCGATCAGGTGATAGGCGTAGGCCACCATCAGCTCGGTGGCGGGATTGGGCTGGCTGTGCTCGGCCAGATCGCGGTCGTAGCCGCAGGCGGCGATGTCATTCAGCACCCATTCCTGGTGGCCCTTCTCCTCCTCGATGTACTCGGCAACGGCCTCTCGCAGCCACTCCTGATCAGGACGCAGGCGGCTCCCCGCAGCCATCAGCAGGGGCACCGTATGCCGCACATGGTGGTAGGCCTGACACAGGAAGGCGGCATAGCGCTCGCGACTGAGCTTGCCATCGAGCGCGTCGCGCACCAGGGAAGTGACCAGCAGCGCTTCGCGTTCTGCGACCGTGGAATCCAGTAATTGCTGATAGAAACTCATTTGGCTTGTAGCTCCTCAGGATGGTTAAGGGCGTGATAGAGGGCGTCGACCGCCTCCTGAAAATGGGCGGCAATGGCCTGCCGCCGCGGCTTGCCATTGGCGGTCAACAGCCCGGAGCGGGCCGATACCGGCCGCACCAGCCGCAGCCAGGGGCCGATGCGGGCGTAGTCCGGCAGGCGAGCGTTGGCCGCATCGATGGCCGCCTGGATCATGGCATTGGAGACTGCGCTGTCTCGCGGGTAAACCAGTGCACAGCAGCTGGGTCGACCATCTCCCAGTACCACCGCCTGCTGCAGGACAGTGCTGCCCAGCAACTCGCTTTCAACCCACTCCGGGCTGATGTTGCGACCGTAGGCCGTGATCAGCAGATTCTTCCGGCGACCTTCCACGACGAGGTAGCCTTCGTCGTCGAGCCGCCCGAGGTCACCCGTTGCCACCCGCTGGGGATACCAGCTCGAGGGTTCCCCCAGGTAGCCGAGGAAGGCATTGCCCTCCACAACCAGTTCCCCGTCCTCCTCCTGCACCGCCAGGTGCGGCAGTACCTGGCCACTGGTACCCGGCCGATCACGGCCAGGCGCATTGAGCGCAACCACGGAAGCGCACTCCGAAAGGCCGTATCCCTCGTAGACCGGCAGACCCTGGCGGCGGGCCCGCTCTACCAGCCCGGGCGCTACCCGGGCACCACCCACAGCCACAAAGCGCAGGGACGACGGCGCCTGCCAGCCCGACTCCGCTGCCTCCACCAGCCCCCGCAGCAACTCGGGCACCAGGATCAGGCTTTGCGGTTGCGCCACCTCCAGGGCTGTCAGGAAGCGGTGTGCGTCGAGACCGCTGCTGCCGATGAGCCCGGTCTGCGCACAGCCGGGAACGATGACCTGCCCGCCCGACAGCAGCGGCAGGTACACGCCGGCAATGTTCTCGAGCAGGGTCGCCAGTGGCAGCAAGGCCAGGTGACGCACCCGGTTCAACCCGGTACGGCTCAACAGGGAAGCGGCCACGGCCAGGCACTGCTCGGTAGACAGGCACACCCCCCGCGGCTGCCCGGTGGACCCTGAGGTAAACGTGATTTTGGTGGTGCCAGCGGGCAGCGGGGCCACGCTTTGTGGCACGCGGTGAGCCAGGGACAGGTCTCCAAAGACCGTCACCCGCGGGGCTTCGCACACCGCAGCGGTAAAGAAATCGTCGCCCGCCGCGCAGACCGCATCCACCCCGGCCGCCTCGAGCAGCCAGCGCATCTGCGCCGCGCTGAAGAAGGTGGGAACGGGTATCAGCACCACCCCCGCCAGCTGGGCGGCCAGATCCACAATCACCCAGCCGGGGCCATTGTCAGCATGCAGTGCCAGCCTCTGGACAGAGGCGTTGCGCAGTGCGGCGGCAACCCGCTGCACCTCACAGTACAGCGCCTGGGCCGTCAGGGATTGCCCCGAGCCCGACAGCACCGGGCTGTCGGGGTCCTGCTCTGCCCGCAAATGCAGTGCGCTCAGCAGGCGGCTCACTGAGCCTCCCGGGCAACTGCCGCAGCGAGGGTGGTGATAGCCGTCGCATATTGCGCCATCAACGCCACCATGCCGGGCTGGGTGGCCGCCTGGCGCACCGTGCGATTGACGTCCGCCAGCATTACCACGGGTTCGGAGTCGTAATAGCGCCCCCAGCTCTCGCCCCCGTCCGGCAGGCATTCCGGGCGGGCGCCCTGGATGGGGCGCGGCGAGAAGCCGCAGCGGGAGAGGGACCGCCGCACCGCCTTGTTGGCGGCGAACAGCAGGTAATCCACCCCACCCGCCTGCAGGGCACAGGCCACAATCAGGTAGAGAATCCCACTGTGGCCACCCCGGGAAGCCGCCAGATTGCCCAGTTCCATGATCCGCTGCCGCGGTGCCAGGGTGCCGTACAGTGTGCTGGCATAGTGCTCCACCGGCCGGTCGAGGTAGTGTTCGCAGAACAGGGGCTGGCTGGCAGCGCTGCGCAGGCCGAAGGCCGCCTCGGGCTCACCGTCGCGGTAGAGCCCCGCCAGCAGGGGCATGAAACTGTTTACCTCGGCACCGTAGGTACGGGCAAATACTCGGTGCACATAGTTTTCAAGCACGTCCCGGGCCGGCCCACAGTGGCTGACGACGCGCAGTTCAGGCAGCGACAGGGCCGCCCCGGATACAGGGACGCGAGGGGCGGGGACGGCGGATTCGGTAACTGCCGGAGAAGTATGCAACATGGCTGGTCTCCCTAATGTGTCAGGAAGAGACTAACCCGCTGCCCTTAGCAGAAACTTAAGCAAAAACTTAAGCGAAAACTTATCCCGAAACGACGACCCGGCAAGGACTAGCGGCTGGCGGCAATCGTGCGAATCCACTTGGCCTCGTCGATAAAGCCCGCACCCCAGCTGTCCCACTTGTTACCGAGCCCCTCGGCGACAATTTCATCCACGCTGGCGCCATCGTCCAGGCGGTCATTCACCAGGCCAATGGTGGCCTCCAGCATACCCACGTAACTGCGCAGGTCCGCCCGTGTCGCCAGGTCGCCGTGCCCGGGTACCACGACCGTGTTGGTGTCGATGCGCTTGAGGACGGCTCTGACATTATTGAGATAGCCCCCGACACTGCCGCCGGAACCGAGGTCGACGAAGGGGAAACGATCCTTGAAGAAGTGATCCCCCATATGCACCACGTTCTGTTCGACAAAGTACACCACCGAATCACCATCGGTATGGCCACTCGGGTAGTACTGGGCTTCAATCGTCGTGCCGTTGAAGCGCAGGGCCAGGGAGTCGGCGTAGGTCACCACCGGCAGCGCCGGCCGCGGGCTGGGCTCCACCACGCGATTCATGGCTTTCATTTCCTGCCGGGTCGACATCCGCTGGTAGACATTGTCGTGGGCCACAATCACCGCGCCCCGCTCACCCCAGAAGGCATTGCCGCCGGTATGGTCGAAATGCCAGTGGGTGTTCAGCACAAAGCGCGGGGTCGCCTCTCCGGCAGCCGCCAGCCCCTTCAGGGTCTCGGCGTAGACCGGGGCATAATTGGTGTAGTCATCGTCAATGATCAACACACCGTCTTCGCCCACCGACGCCACCACGTTACCGCCGCGACCCTGCAACAGGTGCAGCGGTGCCGGCAGGGGGCTCACCTTCACTACCAGTTCGGCATCCTCCTGGGCACTGAGGGGCAGGCTCACCGCCAGGGCGGCAGACAGTAGCAGGCGAATCGGGTTGCGCATGGTGGTCCCCTTTGTGTTTTTTCTGGTTGGGAGCTGCCTGTAGGGAAGCGCCTAGGCGTTCAGGTCCGGGATCAACTCATCCTTCAGGCGTTCGATGGCGTCCTTGAGGCGCAGCTTCTCTTTTTTCAGCCGCTGCAGGAGGATCTGGTTCTGGGAGGGATAGCGGTACATTTCCGCGATGCGCAGGTCCAGGGCCCGGTGCCGGGAAACCAGATTCTGCAAGCGCATGGCGGGGGTGATGGTTTCATTGGCAGCGTCCCCGCGGTCCTCATGCGCGTTACCTTCCGGGGGCTCTCTCATGTTCATTCCACAGCTCCACATCCAGACCGTGACAGGCCAGTGCCACACTCTATACCCACTTCGATTGCGGTGACAAGCGAGCACCCCGAATGGGGCCGTAAGCGCCGCACAAAGGTGCTGATTTTGACCGGAACGGGGCTGGAGGGGGCTTACAAGCTGCTGTCGAGGTAGCGCTGCCACAGGGCATTGCCCGGGTCGGCGATAGCCAGAAACGGCAGGCTGAGGAGACTGTCCCGGCGGTTGTATTCCAAGGCCTTGCCATCCAGGCCCAGTACTGCGCCGCCGGCGGCCTCGACCAGGGCCTGGCCGGCGGCCACGTCCCACTCACAGCAGGGTGAATAGCGCGGGTAAAAGTCGCCATCGCCCTGAGCGAGGTCGCAGAATTTAAGGGCACTGCCACTGTTGTGACGTTCCAGTGTCCCCCATGCCTGCTCCAGCCAGGCCAGGGCGGCCTGCAGGCGTTCGCCGCGATGCCGCCGGCTGGCCAGGATTGCCAGCGGTGCGCCCGCTTGCAGGGGCCGGGTGTGGATGGATTCCGCTTCCCACTCTCCGTCCCCCTCGCCGTTGCCCGAAAACCGGTAGCAATGCGCGCCAAATCCGGGAATCCCCACATAGGCAAGCCTCGGCAAGGGCTGGTAGAGCACCCCCAGTACCGGGCGATGGCCATCGATCAGGGCGACATTGACCGTGAACTCGCCGGTACCTGCGACGAATTCCTTGGTACCGTCCAGTGGGTCCACCAGCCAGTAGAGAGGCCAGTCGTGACGGCGGGCCTTGTGCTCGGCGGAGGATTCCTCCGACAGCACCGGCACCTGCGGCAGCAGTTCCTTGAGGCCGTCGCGCAGAATGACGTGGGAGTCGAGATCGGCCCGGGTCAGGGGTGAGTCATCGTGCTTGGACTCCACCGCCACGTCACCGGGGGCGTGGTAATGGTGGCAGATGGCATCGCCAGCCTTGTGGCACAGTGCCAGCACGGCGGGGACGAGGGCGGGCAGATCGGTCACGGCGGGTCCTGGGTTGCAGTGCCCGTACTATACCATCGGCAAATGCCAGCGCGGCGGGCACCCTGCGCCAGGCGGTAAAAGTAGGCATAATATGCCCCCGCAATTCTGAACAACGCGCTGCGCCGGCAGCGCCAACGGACCCGCCATGATTGACTGGGACAGCATCGACACCGTACTGCTGGATATGGACGGCACGCTGCTCGATCTGCATTTCGACAACTTCTTCTGGACCAAGCACATTCCCCGGGAATATGCCCGCCGCAACCAGCTGCCCGAAGCGGAGGCCAGCGAGGCCCTGATGGCCCGCATCAGCCAGAATCGCGGGACGCTGGAGTGGTACTGCGTGGACTACTGGAGCGAGCAGCTCGATATGGACATACCCGCCCTGAAGCGGGAGCTGAAGCACATGGTGAGCCTGCGCCCCTTTGTGCCGGAGTTTCTCAGCGCCCTGCGCGAGGGTGCGCGGGATGTGGTGATGGTGACCAACGCCCACCGCAAGACCCTCGACATCAAGATGGAACAGGTGGACATCACCCCCTGGTTCCATCGCATCGTGGTCTCCCACGAGCTGGCCGCGGCCAAGGAGGAGCAGGCCTTCTGGCACGCCCTGCAGGAACACCACCCCTTCGACCCGGCCCGTACCCTGCTGATCGACGACACCGAAACCGTGCTGGAGGCCGCACAAACCTACGGCATCGCCCACCTGCTAACCCTGCTGCAACCGGACAGCCAGCGCCAGAAGCGTATCGACACCCGGTTCCCGGGCATTCACCACTTTGACGAGATCATGCCCGGGGCGGCGAAACCGGCATGAGCGACCCCGTCGCCAAACTGCGCCTGGACAAATGGCTGTGGGCCGCCCGCTTCTTCAAGACCCGCAGCCTGGCCAAGGGCGCCATCGAGGGCGGCAAGGTGCAGCTGGAGGGCCACCGGGTGAAGGTCTCCCGGGAGATCAGCGTGGGCGACCGGCTGCAGATCCGCCAGGGCTGGGACCTGAAGGAAGTGGTGGTGGAAGGGCTGTCCGACCAGCGCCGGGGCGCCCCCGAGGCCCAGCAGCTATACCGTGAAACTGACGATTCCATCGCCCGCCGGGAAGCGGAAGCCGCGGCCCGCAAGGCCGCTGGCGGGATGATCGAACGGCCCGAAACCCGGCCCACCAAAAAACAACGACGCCAGATCCATCGGTTCAAGAACATTCACGAAGAGTAAGGACCGCCCTGGCAGGAACCATTGCTCAACGCATCTCAGGGTTCGGGAGTTGCTTCCCGAGCGACGATGACAAAAGGGCTATACCCCCGCAAAAGCAATCGCGTTCCGCCCCGAGTCCTTGGCCTCGTAGAGCGAGCGGTCCGCGACCTTGATCAGGTCCGCCGGCTCCAGATTGGCCCCGGGACACACCGTCACCACCCCCTGGCTGACAGTAATGAACTCCGACACCTCCGAAGTCCCGTGCGGAATGCACTCGGCAATCACCAGCTCCTTCAACCGCTCCGCCGTACGCAGCGCCGAATGCTCACTGGCGCCTGGCAGAATGAGAATGAACTCCTCGCCACCGTAGCGGGCCACCACCTCGCCGGCCCGGGCCGTGGCCCGCTGCATCAGGTCCGCCAGGCGCTGCAGTACCCCGTCCCCGGCCGGGTGACCGTAGGTGTCGTTGTAGTTTTTGAAGTAATCCACGTCCAGCATGATCACCGACAGCTCCGCGCCACTGCGCCGGGCCCGGTTGATTTCGTCGCGCAGTACCTGGTTGACCACCCGCCGGTTGCCCAGCCCTGTGAGTTCGTCGACATTGGCGAGGTCCGTGAGCTGGCGACGGGCGTCGCGCAGCTGTCGGTTGCGGTCGCGCAGGGACTGCGTCAGGTCGCCCAGTTCCCGCGACATGGCCTCGCGCTCCCAGTTGAGGGCGATCATGTTGCGAAAAGACAGGTACACACGGTTGCTCACCAGCAGCAGGACACCGCAGACGGCGAGGGTAAACAGGCCCACCAGCAGGTTGTTGGCCTCGTCCCAGTAATGCGCCAGGCACCACCAGGCAATGGGCCATAGGGAGGTGAACAGGTGGGCGATGAAATACTCGCGCAGGGCCAGGGTCACCCCCATGGAGAGGGTGATGACCATGAATATCAGGAGCAGGAACATGTACTGCACCGGCGCCGGGGCCACGAAGGTGGCCGCGATATAAGCCGTCGACCAGACCGCACCGGTGATCACCGCCCCCAGCAGCAGCTGCCAGTACACCCGCCGGGGCCGGTCCTGGTAACTGCGCTCGACCAGTGCATTGCTCATGTACAGCGAGCGCGCCAGCAGCATGATCAGCACCCCGCAGGCCCACAGCAGCAGCCAGGTGATCTCCACGAACTGCCAGAACAGCACGATCGTCGCCAGCACCCCCAACATATTGGCGGAGATGGTAGCAATGCGGCCGTTCTGCATGAGCATCTCCAACTGGGCGGAGAACAGCTCATCGGCCGGTATGGCGCGCTGATAGATCATCGACCAATGCTACAACGGCCCCAGCCCGTCACCTAGGGGCAGGGGAGAAAAGCTGAGAACCCCGTCACAGCCAGCCCCCAGCCCGAATTGCCTGCCAAGCGGAATTCCGACACACTGGCCGGAAAAGATTTTGGGGCCCGGGGCATGTACTCCTGGAAGACGATACGCGCGTTCTGCGCGGTGTTGCTGTTGTTGCCGCTGGCACACCTGGCCATTCTGCTGGCCAGGGAGAGCATGGCAACCATGGAAAGCTCCCCGACCGTGTGGCAGAACGAGGTGGATCGCTATATCCGGCAGGACGACCGGGCCTCCCTGCCAGACAGTCCATTAGTGGTCATTGGCGGCCGCCGCGCCTCCCTGTGGCCGAATTTGGCATCCACCGTCAGCCCCATGCCTCTGATACTGCGCTCGCTGGGCAATGCCATTGTCGACGACTTCATCTACTACCACGATCGAATGGTGAGCTTTTACCGTCCCGCCGCTGTGGTGCTGCTGCCAGGGAGTACCGAGTTTCACCACCGGGCCAACAATTCCGCCGGCCAGCTGGTCGCCTCCATCAAGACCCTGGTGGACCTGGATACCAGCCTGAGTAAACGCCGAAGGTTCTATGTGTTTGCCCCCATCAAGACCCCGCTCCACCGGGAGGACTGGCCCACCATTGATGCGGCTGTGGCGAAGCTGGCGAAGTGGGGCATTGACCATCCGGCCTTCGAACTGATCGACCCCAACCCGCTGCTGAGCGCCCCTGATGGCACGCCGGATTCGACCTTTTTCCGCAGCGAAGGCATCCAACTCAACGATGCCGGCTACCTGCGCCTGGATATGCTGCTACGGCAGGCACTGGTGGAGGACTTTCCCGCCGTCTTCTCGCCAACTACCAGTACCGCCAACGCTCACCGCTGAACCCCCCGCGGCGGTAAATATTGCCCGCCCCCAGCCATTCATTCCCCGGCAAAATGCGCTAGAATCGCCGGATGTTGCAGGACATCCCTAATATCCGCCCCCAAACCCCCCTACTGGACGCCGTCGACCAGGGCCGCGCGCTGCGCAGCCTGCACGAAGGCGAACTGGAAACCCTCGCGGAAGAGCTCCGTGCTTTTCTCCTCTACACCGTGGGCCAGACCGGCGGCCACTTCGGCGCGGGCCTCGGCGTGGTGGAACTGACCATTGCCCTGCACCACGTGTTCAACACCCCCGATGACCGCATCGTGTGGGACGTGGGCCACCAGACCTACCCTCACAAGATCCTCACCGGGCGCATGCAGCAGATGCACACCATGCGCCAGGCGGGCGGCCTGGCGGGATTCCCCAAGCGCAGCGAGAGCGAGTACGACACCTTTGGGGTGGGCCACTCCTCCACCAGCATTTCCGCTGCCATGGGCATGGCCCTGGCGGCGAGACAGCTAGGTATTGAACGCAAGGTTGTCGCCGTAATTGGAGACGGCGCCATCACCGGCGGCATGGCCATCGAAGCCCTGGCCCACGGCGGCCACGAGCGCCCCAACATGCTGGTGATCCTCAACGACAACCAGATGTCCATCGGCTACAACAAGGGCGGCCTGGCCACCTACTTCGCCAAGATCTGGGCCAGCAAGACCTACATCGCCCTGCGCGAAGGCTCCAAGCGCGTGCTGGAAAAAATCCGCCCCGCCTGGGAACTGGCCAAGCGCACCGAAGAACACATGAAAGGCATGGTCGCCCCCGGCACCCTGTTCGAGGAACTCGGCTGGCACTACATCGGCCCCCTCGACGGCCACGACCTGCCCGGCCTGATCCAGACCCTGGAAAACATGAAGGACCTGGAGGGCCCCCAGTTCCTCCATATCCGCACCATGAAGGGCAAGGGCTTCGCCCCCGCCGAGCGCGACCCCGTTGGCTACCATGCCATCAACAAGATTGAGGCCAAACCCAAGGGGCCCCAAGCGGCACTCCCCGAGCCAGGGACTACGCCGTCCGCCCCCAAGAAGATCAAATACCAGGACGTGTTCGGCCGCTGGCTGTGTGACATGGCCGAGAAAGAACCACGCTTGGTGGGCATCACGCCAGCGATGTGCGAAGGCAGCGGCATGGTCGACTTCGCCAAACGCTTCCCCGACCGCTACTACGACGTGGCGATTGCCGAACAGCACGCCGTCACCCTGGCCGCGGGTATGGCCTGCGACGGACTGAAGCCAGTGGTAGCGATCTATTCGACATTTTTACAGCGTGGCTACGACCAGTTGATCCACGACGTAGCGCTGCAGAACCTGGACGTGACCTTCGCCATCGACCGCGCCGGCCTGGTCGGCCAGGACGGACCAACCCATCACGGCGCTTTTGACCTGAGCTACCTGCGGTGTATCCCCAACATGGTGATTGGGGCGCCTTCGGACGAGAATGAGTGCCGGCAGATGTTGTATGCGGCGTACCAGCATGAAGGGCCGAGTGCGGTGCGGTATCCGCGTGGGACCGGGCCTGGGGCGTTGGTGGCGGATGAGATGTCGGGGATGGTGATTGGGAAGGCGGCTCTCATTCGTGAAGGCGACCAGGTGGCAATTCTCAGCTTCGGGCCATTGCTGGCGGAGGCGAAGAACGCAGCAGAGGTGCTAAACGCGACAGTTGTAGATATGCGTTGGGTGAAGCCGATGGATGAGAGGTTAGTCGCTGAGTTGGCTACACATCATAAATTGCTAGTATCAATTGAAGATGGCTCAGCCGCCGGCGGTGCGGGGTCCGCCATAGCCGAGTTTCTTCTCCGCAACGGTTTGAATACTGCGCTGTTGGTGATAGGTCTCCCGGACGAGTTCGTCGAACACGGCCCCCAAACCGAGCAGCGGACAGCAATGAGTATTGATGCAACAGGAATAATAAGGTTAATCGGACAAAGAGCGGAGATAGACATAGTGGGGATTTCGAATATCCCACATACCATTCGAACTGCACAGACAAATTCTCCTTAAGCCTCACCGTCCCGCAAAAACAGAGAGCAAACGAGTAGCCTCTATGATAAATTCGTCGTACTCGTTAGCTACCTTGCGTTTTACAAACTCCGCGCTTAGTGGGAATAACCACATATTCCCTACAAACAGGACGATTATTCGAAGAATTAACCGTAAATTTTTTTGCCAATTCAGTACTGACTGCACATCATATTGGTAGTAAGCCCGTGAGAGAGTGCAGCAGAACTTGACTAACACGAATACCTCAACTGAATGTCCGTTAACATCTAACGCACCGGACGAACCGGCGCATTCGTCAAAATTTAGAGATCTGACAACGGTAAATTTCCTGCATGTCGTTCTTCGTGAATCAGTCTACTGCTCGGCCATCGACAGTTCTGCATGGCCTTGACGACCTCGAAGAGACTGACAAAAACCAAAAAAGAGCTTTTAGATCAAGTCAAATGCGACGATGCTGCATTTACAAATAGTAGACTGAATGGCTTGGAGTAATGGCCGGGAGACGGGGCAAGCATGAAAGCAGTGATACTAGCCGGTGGGTTAGGCACAAGAATTTCTGAAGAAACTCATTTAAAACCAAAACCCATGATTGAAATAGGTGGGCGGCCGCTCCTTTGGCACATTATGAAAATCTACTCCCAGCATGGGGTCAATGATTTTATTATTTGCTGCGGATATAAGGGTTATCTTATAAAAGAATATTTCGCGAACTATTTTCTACACATGAGCGACGTCACGTTTGACCTGAGCGATAATAGCGTCCAAGTTCATGAAAAGTATGCAGAGCCATGGCGAGTGACACTTATTGACACCGGTGAAACCACAATGACAGGCGGTCGGCTGCGGCGTGTAAAAGATCATATCAAGGAAGAGGATTTAGTTTGCTTCACCTATGGCGACGGTCTGGCAGACGTCGACATACAATCCCTTATCAAGTACCACCAAAGCCAGGAAAAGCTCGCTACAGTAACCGCAGTTCAACCCCCCGGTCGATATGGCGCGTTGGATATACAAAACAATGATGTGACCGGCTTTATTGAGAAGCCTCGCGGGGATGGCGCCTGGATCAACGGTGGCTTTTTTGTGTTATCACCCACTGTTATAGACTTGATTGAAGGCGATAGCACGGTATGGGAGGAAGGCCCATTGAGAACCCTAGCCGCCAACGGCGACCTTTCCGCCTATCGTCACGAAGGTTTCTGGCAACCGATGGACACATTGCGTGAGAAAAGATTGCTTGATGACTTATGGCAGTCTGGCCGAGCACCATGGAAAACGTGGACCTCACCATGATAGGTTCGGCGTTTCTCGACAAAACCGTACTCGTCACTGGGCATACAGGATTCAAGGGAAGCTGGCTGGCTCTTTGGCTGAAACACATCGGAGCCAAGGTCAAAGGGCTGGCGCTTGCCCCAGACTCAGTTAACAACCACTGGGACTGTCTCGGACTCGACATTCAGGAATATCGAGTCGATGTTCGTGATGCCGCAGGACTACGAAAAGCGTTAAATTCGGCGAAACCTGATTTCATTTTCCATTTGGCCGCGCAAGCGTTCGTACGCAAATCATACAAAGACCCCGTATCCAATTGGCAGTCAAATGTCATGGGCACCATCAATCTGCTCGAAGCGTGCAGACAAACCCCTAATACTGCCGGAATTTTGGTGGCGACTTCCGACAAATGCTACCAAAATCTTGAGTGGAACTGGGGTTACCGGGAATCAGATCCTCTCGGCGGTCACGACCCGTATAGTGCATCAAAAGCTGCAGTAGAGCTCGCAGTATCGAGCTATCGATCCTCGTTTTTCAGTAACGCAGACAGCCCACTCTTGGCAACCGCGCGCGCTGGGAACGTCGTCGGCGGCGGTGACTGGTCTGAAGAGCGGTTAATACCCGACATCTTCCGAGCAATCGAACTGAATCAGCCGGTATACCTTCGCTATCCCACCGCGACACGTCCGTGGCAGCACGTGCTCGATGCGATTTGCGGCTATCTAATTTTGGGGAGTCGGTTGTTACAGGGCGATCGGACCTGTGCGCGGGCCTGGAATTTCGGCCCGGGCCCTGAAGCTAACAGGTCTGTAATCGAAGTTTTAGAACTTTTAGGCCGACAGTGGCCTTCATTGCATTGGGAGTGTGACGAGTACGAACACCCCCACGAGGCCGGCTTACTTTATCTTGATAGCTCAGAAGCAAGGGCATTGCTAGGCTGGAAACCCCAGTGGGATTTAGAGACAACGATCAGTCGAGTATCTGAATGGTATCAATCCTGGTCTGAGCAGGGAGAGGTTATTTCACAACGACAGCTCCTAGATTTCGTAGGCGGAGGCAAGAAGTTGTGAGTTGGTTTCGGCGAGAAAGTACTCCAATTCCTGGTCTTTCGATTCTCCAAGGCAAAGCCAATTCGGATAATAGAGGTGAATTTTCCCGTCTATTCTGTGCGAAAGAGATGTTAACTATTCTGGGAACCAACAGCTTTGCACAGGTCAATCGCTCATTAAGTCACGAATCTGGAGTGATTCGGGGTTTACACTTCCAACGTCCACCGCATGCAGAGATAAAACTCGTCCGGTGCATTCGTGGTCGAGTTTGGGATGTCGCCGTCGACCTGCGTGAGGATTCGCCGACTTTTTTAAAGTGGTATGCAGAGGAGCTTTCAGGACATAACCATAAAGTAATGGTAATTCCGGAAGGTTTCGCGCATGGGTTTCAAGTTCTAGACAAGGAAAGTGAACTTATTTACTTCCACTCTAAGCCCTACCAGCCTTTCGCGGAGGGCGGGCTTCGTTATGATGACCCAGCCCTCACAATTAATTGGCCGCTACCTGCACGCAATGTTTCAAATCGAGATCTCAGCTTTCCGTTCATCTCTGAGGGATTTACAGGACTTTAATCAGTGAATTGTAGATTTTGTCACTCGCCAGAGTTATCGCTAGTTGTTGATTTGGGTTACTCGCCTCCGTCCAATGCCTACTTGGAGTCCAAAGATCTGGTACGACCAGAGATATGGTACCCGCTTCGAGTAAGGGTATGTAACGAATGCTGGCTAGTGCAAACCGAAGATTACGCGGACTGCGACCAGCTTTTTTCTGATGACTACGCTTATTTTTCATCTACCAGCCAGAGTTGGCTGCAGCACGCCAAAAAGTATCAAGAACATATTACGGATCGGTTAAGTCTCAATAACGATAGCTTTGTAGTGGAGCTTGCCTCTAACGATGGCTATCTGTTGCAGTACTTCGTCGCTGCCAATATTCCTTGCCTTGGAATAGAGCCCACACGTGCAGCCGCAGAGCAGGCAGAGGAAAAAGGGATACCGGTTCTAAGGGAGTTTTTTGGCCACCAACTAGGCATTGGTCTTGCGAAAAAAAAGGGTTTGGCTGACTTGGTTATCGGCAACAATGTATATGCCCATGTGCCGGACATTAATGATTTTACTGCGGGAATTAAAGCAATTTTGTCAGCAGACGGAGTCATCACGTTGGAATTTCCACATGTACTGGAAATGTTGCAGCAGAATCAGTTCGACACAATCTATCATGAACATTTTTCATACTTATCCCTATATGCAGTGAAGAATATTTTTTCTAAACATGGACTCCGTGTCTGGGATGTTGAATCCTTGCCTACCCATGGCGGTAGTCTAAGAATCTATGGCTGCCATCAAGACAGCTCCCGCGCAACTAAGGGTACAGTTAGACAATTACTCGAGAAGGAATCCGCTTTCGGTATCAATTCCCAAGAAATCTATACCGAATTCGGAGAGAGAGTTGTTGAGCTGAAGAACAATTTCTTGCGATTTCTTCTTGATTGCAAGCTGCGGGGATTGAAAATTTGCGGCTATGGTGCCGCGGCTAAAGGAAATACATTGATGAACTTTGCCGGAATTCGCCCGGATATGATTAAATTTGTATGCGATGCAGCACCTTCCAAGCAGGGAAAGTATCTCCCTGGTAGCCACATACCCGTAATTGCGCCTGACGCGATCAGAGACGAAAAACCAGACGTGGTAATCGTACTACCCTGGAACCTAATTGAAGAAATTAAAGAGAGCCTTTTCCATATAAAGGAATGGGATGGCCGTCTAGCGGTTGCACTTCCGGATGTAAAATTCCTCCCGCTGTAGACCCAGATCTCATTGTGAGAGTAATAGTTACAGGCGCAGGTGGCCTCATTGGTCGACACCTACTGCCGCGCTTGCTTTCTACGAGTTGCGAGGTTTACGCAACCTGCAGGCCTGGCAGGCAACTAGGTGCCCCCGAATCCGTACGTCCACTGTATTACGACCTGCTAGACCTTAAGCGCCATGATGCGCTGTTCCGAAATATCAAACCTGACTGCCTAATCCATCTGGCTTGGTGCACAACACCCGGGGTGTATTGGTCGACAAAAGAAAACATTTCCTGGTTAAATGCGACACTTTCTTTGGTTGAAAAGTTTAGTGAGGCAGGAGGATCGCGCGTACTAGTCGCTGGAACATGCGCAGAATATCTATGGTCCTCTGAAGAATATACGGAAGGAAAAACCACGCTGGCACCTTCTACACTTTATGGCGCGGCGAAGCTTGCCACGTGGCAACTACTCCAACCAATTTGCAGAGAGGCGAACATAAAACTGATATGGGGTAGAATCTTCTTTCCTTACGGCCCAGGCGAGCATAGTACTCGACTAATACCTTCGGTTCTTGACGCGATGCTGTCGGGAGACCCGGTTCGATGCACACATGGTCGTCAGCTGCGGGATTTTATACACGCAGACGATGTAGCGTCAGCAATGGCTCACCTTATTACTACTGATATCCCAGATGGTGCCTACAACTTATCCAGTGGAGTCCCAACAAGTATCCGTGACATCGTGGATATGTGCCAAAAGTTGACTCACTCCAATTCCAAAACTTTATATGGGGTGTTACCAGTATCGCCTGATGACCCCCCAAAATTAGTAGGTGCAAACGAGAAGCTAATAGCTACTGGCTGGAATCCCAAATGGAATCTACAAAACGGGCTTCTAGACTACATCGACTACCTAAGAAATGAGGCACGAACTTGATGGGTTAAACTTTTTTCTGTCGATTTTACTGCGACTGCCGCGCGAAAACAAACTGATTATAATTCATTAACGACCATTGCTCGTAACTCCCGACGTTTTCAAATTTCAAGCTCCAAGAAGGCGCGAGAGAAAAACTTGAATTAGGTTACTATAAAATTCTGCTTTCCAGATGCATCGAGCCCAGACAAATGCGTCTATTTGGCAGACTAGCAATGCCTGCGCAACTATTTGGGAAGTCCGATCACCAGATGTTGTAGCAATAGAAATAAAGAAAGCCGAAGTTATGATGCAGAAAATTGTAATTTCTGTAATATTATTCGATAGGTTCACAGCTTTTTAGTTTTTTAACCTTCAGTACCAAAACATCACTTGACCGACACATTTAATAATAGCTTTGGGCGCACTTAACTTGGTCATTCTATGAAAGTATACCCTCAAGAAACTTGACAGATTAATGTAATTTAACAATGGATTCAAACCCCCTCGTAAGTATTTGTATACCTGTTTTTAACGGGGGAGATTACATAGCTCATGCTATCGAGTCAGCACTAAATCAAAGCTATAGCAACATTGAAGTAATTGTTATTGACAACGCCTCAACGGATCATACTCCCGACATAATTGAACAACTTTGCTCAACGCACCCTCGTCGAATAGTATCTTTTCGCAATCAGAAAACTGTTTCGATGGTAGATAATTTTAACATTGCACTTAGCAGAGCCAACGGAGAATATCTAAAACTACTTCCACATGATGATATATTAACGGTTGACAGCATCGGCGACTTAATTAGAGGAGCAAATCCCGGAGACCATTTTATCGTAGGTCTGAGGGATTTTATTTTCGAAGGGACGGGAATTAGAAACCGCATATTCTACTTGATGCAGAACATAATCTGGAGGGTAGATAAAATTTTGGGCGAAGGCTTTACACCACCAAAAGAATACCTTGATGCATTTAGTCAAAATACTTCCCACAATTTTATAGGGGAACCTGGAGCGGTGCTGATCAGTTCCGTGGCGTTTAGGACCGTTGGGGGATTTGATCGACGTTTCCACCAACTGTGCGACCTTCAGTTGTGGCATCGACTTGGTACGAGATTTGGACTGACAGTAGTGCCAATAAAGGTCGCTTCCTTCCGTGTACATAACGCATCCGAATCAGCGTCCCGCCATACATCTCGCGATCGACTCCTGTCAGAATACCTGGGAATCTCTACACTTTTATTGAATTGCATGGGTGACCACCCGTCTAATGACGTCGTTTGTAACTATTTGCTTGATAAAGCTCAACTCTCGCAAGACTATCAGAGCCGAATTTGTCAGCCAAAATTAACCGTCACTCAAAGCGTGTTCCTTTCAAAGGCGATAAATATTATTTCCAAAATACCCTTTAAAAGAGCTTATCAGATCTTTGCTATACAAATGCTTGTGCTCATTCTATCTAAGTTCAGTAAAGATACTTTCAGCATAAGCTTCGACACCAAACCTTTGGACTAAGCTTAGGTAACGGTCTCATTAGCTTAGTATTAGTACTATACTCCGAATTACGAGGTAGGATTCATTTAGTCATTCAAATAGACCTTCTTTTTCGATATTTAACACAGAAAATCGGCTGTCTTGAACGCCCCTACTTTAGATTAGGCTCAATCAAATTTCGAAGCGACCTAGTATGAACGATTCGACCGTAGCAGTATTCTATATCGCCCGGGGCATCGATGCAGGGCTAAATTCTGCAAAAGAATTTGTAGAGGCCTGGAGTAGACACCCTCCCGAACATGCACATCAGTTGTATTTCCTCGCCAAGGGTTGGAAAAGCGAGCTTCAGCACCAGAAATTGGTTCAACTCGCACAATCCTGTGATGCGAAATTGCTGGATCTTCCGGATACAGGATTTGATTTCGGAGCCTATTTTCGCGCATTGCCCCAAATAGAGGAAAAATGGGTCTGTCTAATGAATTCGTATGCCAAACCAAACACTCCCGGCTGGCTAAGACTACTCTCTCAATCTGCCAGAACCACTGGCAACGGGATCGCCGGAGCTACAGGTTCTTGGCAGTCTCTAGGCTGGTCGCCCCTAAAACAGGGATCGATATCGGCGACTGCAGCAACCGCTCTCAGTAATATTATAAACTGTGCTAATTGGAAAAAATTCCAATCTTTTCCTAACCCCCATTTAAGGTCCAATGGTCTTGTTATTGAAAAATGTTTACTTGAACAGTTCGCCAAGAATAGCAAATTTCCAAAAACTAAAAATGAGGCATTTCAGCTCGAAAGCGGAATCAATGGCCTTTCAATGTTTGCATTAGATAATCACTGCAAATTAGTGATATGTGGTGCTGATGGAAAGGAATATCCCATAGAAAAGTGGCCTTTCAGCGTAACTTTCAGGTCACATGAACAACAGAATTTACTCGTTACGGACAATCGAACGCACGAATACATTGCTAGCTCGAAAAATCGACGTAGAAAACTTGCAGACTTGGCTTGGGGAAGGAATAACGTAAGAATGATTCGCGAGTCGCCGAAAAACACTACCCCCTTTTTGCACAACACTCGTAGAACAAAGTGTCCCGCTTGTGATATGTATTGTGCAGATCCATTCTTGAATAGTAGAGACTATAACCGCCAGATTTCAACGCATACTTTTGATTATTGGAAGTGCAGTGAATGCGAAATGGTATTCATAGACCCTATACCTGAAGATATTTCCAAATTCTATTCTGGCGGATATCAAGAAATTCCAGATAATCTTCTATCTCTTGAAAGAATGGCCAAGAAGGAAGCGTACAGACTCTCCCCATTATTAAGACACAAGGAACATGGAGATATACTCGAGATAGGACCTTGGATAGGCATCTTTAGTCTGAACGCGAAACGTCGCGGATTCAGAGTTAGCGCGATAGAAAGGGATCCACATGTATGTAGGTTCTTACGCCAGGTGGTTGAGATTAATGCTACAGAGACAGACGACGTGGTTGGTGAGCTGCAGAACGACAACAAAAAATACGACGCTATCATACTTTGGCACAGTCTAGAGCACCTAGCAAAACCGTGGATTGTTATTCAGCAAGCATCACATAGATTGAAAGTTAACGGCATTCTAATAATTGGGATTCCTAATATTACCAGCACACAAGCCGAGCTTTTGGGGGCAAAGTGGCTGCATTTGGATGCACCGCGACACCTCTACTTTTGGTCTCCCAGAGGTCTAAGGAAACTGGGAATGAAAAACGGCTTATCAGTTTTAGAATTACACACTAGAGACAGATTAAGCCGCGTACTTGAAAGAAACGCTTGGCAACATAGAATACAAGGAATCATTGGGAACAGATTCACTAGGATATTCTTATCTTTAATTGCCCCACCGCTACTCTCTCTATTTTTTTTGAAAAATGGCGGGGCAGGAATTACTGTTGTTTTTAGAAACGACGGACCCGCTGATCCCACGGAAAGAAAATGCGACGCTCCCTAACACTTAACATCTGTTCAAGTATTATTGGAAGAATTTTTTCCGTTGCGTTGATGTTCATTTTTACACCGATTTATATTGAACTTCTAGGGATCGAATCATACGGCCTAATTGGATTTTATACTACGATACTCGCGAGCATTGCGTTTTTGGATCAAGCGTTAAACCCTTTAATATCCCGTTACTTCGCTCAAGCGTCAAACAAAGATACTCCTTTATCTAATTTGTGGAATGCTTTTCGCACACTGGAAGCCTTAGTTCTCTTTGCGAGTGTACTCTTGGCGACGGTTTTAGCATTATCCGCACCGTGGTTATCGAGCAACTTCACTCAAGGAACAACCGTTTCAAATCCGCAATCATTACGGGCCATACAATTAATGGGACTAATGGTTGCCGTCCAATGGCCTTCATCTTTTTACAGCGCAGCGCTTTCAGGTATGGGTGAGCAAGTAGCGCTAAATAGCGTTCGTGTACTTACAGCGGTCCTGCAGTGGTTTGGGGGCGCTCTTGTGCTAGCTGCATTATCGAACGAAATTCAAAGTTTATTTTTATGGCATGCAGCCTGCTTTGCTTTGCTCTCATCTCTTCTGAGAGTTCGGGTCAAACAATGTGTTCAACCCAATAAAACTAGGTTCCAGTGGAATCAAGAAGTACTGCGCCAAAGTTGGCGATTTTCAATAGGCACTTTAGCTATAGGATTTACAGGTACATTACTCACTCAATCCGATAAATTTCTTGTTGCAAAGTTCACGTCGCTCTCCAGTTTCGCTGCTTATAGTCTTTCTTTCACACTAGCATCGGTTGTTAGTGTTTTGATTGTGCAGCCCGCACTTATTGTTGCATATCCTCACTTTACACAATTAGCTACTGCTGGAATGAAAGACGCGCTCGCAAAGGAGTATCGCAGGTGGACTCAACTTACGGTCTTCGTAACACTGCCACCAGTTGGAGCGTTAGTTTTCTACGGAGAGGATATCGCTGCTTGGTGGCTAGGCACTAAAGGGGGGGATACCCCACAGGAGATTGGCGCTTTACTACCTTGGATTGCACTTGGCACCATGTTGAATGTACTAATGGTGCTGCCCTACACTCTACAGTTGGCACACAGTTGGGCAAAACTCTCGGCATATAAAAATCTTTTGATCCTGCCATTCTTTCTCATAGCTTTATGGTATGGAATTCCTCACTCGGGACCTATTGTCGGAGCATGGGCTTGGCTCGCTATCAATGTGCTCTACTTTGCTTTTGAAGTCCCGATAATGCATCGTCGTTTACTACAACACGCTCTATATCCTTGGTGGGTTTTCGATACAACACTTCCCTGCGTATTGGGGCTTCTAATTTTTTACACACTCAATATTGTGCTTTATTCGTGGGCTGGGGTTTCTCCACTTATTACTTGCCTGGCGAGTATTGTGCTTGTACTTTTGTCCACCGCATCAATCTTGCCTGCTTGTAGGGAGTTACTACATACAGCTAAACGTTCAGTCCGGTACTAATATGCATTGGACTATTCATACCCATTTTTTAATCCAGTGCTGTTAACACATCAAAAGTCCTAGACCAATCTTTGCGGGAGTACATTTGAACGATAATTCAAAATTCTATCGACTTTGCGTCTTCGGCAGCTATGTGGACTCCGAGTATTATGCACGAAATCGTGTACTAATAGACGCGCTAAGTCAGTCCTCTATTGAAGTAATTGAAGTTCGAGCCGCTAAAAGCAGCAAACATCAAAGTAACCAGGAAAAGCTCTCTTCCGTCCGGGGGCTCGTTCGCACAATAATACAATTATTTGTAGATGCAGCTTTCCTTCTCCGACAGCGTAGATGTCTTTCCCGTAGTAATTTATTCTTCGTTCCTTATCCTGCTTATTTGGATCTACTTTTACTTAGGTACCTGCTGAGAAAGCGGAATCGGGAAGACTACAAAATAATCGTAGATGCGTTTCTTTGTTTGCAAGACACGCTTGTCAGTGATCGCAAGATGATTAGTCCCGGGAGCATTCTAGACAAAACGGTAAGCTGGCTGGAAGGTGAAACTTTAAAGGTGCCCGATCTCGTTTTTATAGATACTTCTCAGCATAAAGCACTTTTACAACGCATGTACGGTATTGAACCTCACCGTCTGGCGACTATTCCCGTGGGTATTGATGAGTCAGTTTGGCACCCACTCCCACAGCCTATTTTTTCCGGCACATTTTATTGTTTATTTTGGGGCACCTTCATACCTTTGCATGGTATTGAAACAATAATTAAGGCGGCAGCTCTAGTCCAAATCGGCCATCCAAATATCGAGTTTATAATCATCGGTGACGGACAGACAGCGAACACGGTAGCTGAACTGATTGCAGCGCTGGATGTTACAAATATCACATGGCATCGAGCGATCCTTCCCGGACAAATGCTGGTACAGCATCTTGAAAGTGCACACTGCGTATTAGGCATATTTGGGGATTCGGACAAAGCCGGGAATGTGGTGCCCTACAAGGCCCATCAAACCTTGGCAGCCAACCGAATTCTGATCACACGGTCAGGTCCGGCCTTGTCAGCTCTGACTCACGACAAAGATATTCCTGGACTCGTTCTCATACCCCCAGGGGATCCACAGTCGTTAGCCACTGCCATCCACGACATTTATGTAAAGTATCCTTCATTATCATCCTTTGTAGAGACTCGAAAACTATATGACCAACACTTAAGTCAGAGGATGGTTTATAGCGCAGTTGCTGACGAAGTAGCGAAACTATGAAAGATCAAAACATTTTTATTACGCTGGCCACCTTCAACGGAGAGCGCTATCTCAGAGAGCAAATCAGAAGCATTCAGCAACAAACGCTAACAAACTGGACGCTACTGATTTCTGATGATGGATCGAACGATGAGACACTTAAGATCTTGGGCGATCTGGCTCAAAATGACAGCCGAATAGTTATACTTCCACGCAGGACCGGCGCACCGGGACATGCCTCGAACTTTGAACACTTGCTGATGCATGCTGTACAAGCTCATGCAAAGTTTATTTTTTTGGCTGACCAAGATGACATCTGGGCGACTAGTAAGCTTGAGATGATGTTGGCATCCTCCTGTATATCTGGGGCAAATTACACAAGCGTTTTTTCTGATCTGGAAATCATAGATAGTTACGGAAGACCAAAAGGCAGTTTCATGCAGTACACCGGTTTGGACGGCATGCATGACTTGAACGGCCTGCTACGCCAAAATTTTGTGGTCGGATGTTCACTAATGATCAAAAGTGAAATTCTAGAATTGGCACTACCGTTTCCGAAGGATCTCGAAAACCATGACTGGTGGCTGGCAATGTGTGCAGCCTCGCTCGGACAGTTAAAGTATTTGCCTGAAAGATTAGTCAATTATCGCCAGCATGGACATAACACAATTGGTGCGGAAATCTCCCTGAGAAGACTGTCAAAACTACGTTACATCTTAAATAGGCAACGGCGAGTTCTGGACAACAAGATAATTAACATTGCTGAGTTAATAGGTCGCCTTCAAAAAAACCGTCTCCCGGTACCTGAAGTACTTTACTCTTGGCTCAAACAAGTTTCACCTGGTGGAGAGTGGCGCGCCGCTTGGCGGCTATTGAAGAGTGAATTCAAACCTAAATCGAAAGTACTGCTTTGCCTACAGCTACTGGCTCTAACTCCCTTGACCGGGACTAAGCGGAGTATATTTTACATATGAAGATGCCGTATTGAATGAGAAATCTCACTGACACTCCATGGGAGATTGGCTAGCACAGATACCTGAAGCCATATAATAGACTTGGAAATTCTCTCCGCCGAAATTGGTATAATCGAGTTACATTATCAGGAGAGCCACTATGGCGACAAAAAAGACAACTCAAACCTTCGCTGAAAACCTCGCTTCAATTGAGCAAATTGTCGCCACACTTGAAGACACAGGCACCTCTCTAGAAGCTTCCATGGAGGAGTTTCAACGCGGAATCCAACTGGTGCGAGTTACACAAACGGAGCTTTCGGCGATGGAACAAAAAATATGCGAACTACTAATTGACGAAAATTCCACAGTATCTTGACCAGGAACCCAGTTAGGTGTCCAATCATCTTGAACAGCAGTTAGACGAGATTCGCCGCGCAGCTAGCGGACATATCAAATCTCTGCCGGAAAACACGGCCATGGTTCCACCATCATTGGCTGAACCGTTTGCCTATGCTGCAGACATGGGCGGCAAACTCGTGCGGCCAGCGTTGTTCCATGCCACAGCTATCAGCATTTCCGGGTGCTGCAAACATAGCCCTACACCTCTCGCCCTCGAACTCATCCACACCTACTCCCTCATCCACGACGACCTCCCCGCCATGGATGACGACGACCTGCGCCGGGGCAAACCCACTCTGCACAGGGCCTTCGACGAGGCTACCGCCATCCTGGTGGGCGATGGCCTGCAGGCGCGGGCGTTCGAGCTGATCGCAGACGCTGATGATCTCTCGGCAGAACAGAAAGTCCGCATGATCAAGGTGCTGGCCGAGGCCTCAGGCTTTGCCGGCATGGTAGGCGGCCAATATGTCGATATCCAGTCCACCGGCAAGGCACTCACGCTGGAAGAACTCAAGGCCATGCACGCCATGAAAACCGGTGCCCTGATCCGGGCTTCGGTAGCACTGGGCGGTATCGCTGGCGGGGCCACGGAGGAGCAACTGGCGGCTCTGGACCGCTATGCGGACAATATCGGCCTCGCCTTCCAGGTGGTGGACGACATTCTGGACGTGGAGGGCGACACGGAGACCCTCGGCAAAACCCAGGGCAAGGACGAGGCGGCCAACAAGGCGACCTACGTCAAGTTGATGGGGCTGGAGGGCGCCAAGGCCGAGGCGGCGCGGTTGCTGGACGAGGCTCTGGCGGCGCTAGAAGGGTTTGGCGAGTCGGCGGACATGTTGCGGGAACTGGCGCGGTATATCGTCGAACGGGACCGCTAGACGACCGGCTTAGTCGTTGAACAGGTGCCCCAACTTGGCGCCTTTGGTCTGCAGGTACTTTTCATTGTGCGGGTTGCAGTCCGTATGCAGGGGAATCCGCTCCACCACGTCGACCCCGGCGGCCTCGAGGGCGGCGACTTTGCGTGGATTGTTGGTCATCAGCCGCACCTGCTTGATGTTCAGGTGCTCCAGCATGGGCCCGAGGATGGAGTAATCGCGCATGTCGGCGCCGAAACCCAGTTGTTCGTTGGCCTCGACGGTGTCGGCGCCGGCGTCCTGGAGCTTGTAGGCCTTGATCTTGTTGAGCAGGCCGATGCCCCGGCCTTCCTGGCGCAGGTAGAACAGGGCGCCTCTGCCCTCCTCTGAAATGGCCTTGAGGGCGGCTTCCAGCTGGTTGCCGCAGTCGCAGCGCAGGCTGAACAGGGCGTCGCCGGTCAGGCATTCTGAGTGGACCCGTGCCAGTACGGGCTCGCCGTTGCTGACGTCGCCCATGGTCAGTACCACGTGCTCCTTGTTGTCCGCGGCGTCTTCGAAACCATGCATGTCAAACACGCCCCAGTCGGTGGGCAGGCGCGCGGATTCTACGTAGCGTGTTGGCACTCTGTGGGCCTTGCGGGTCAAAAAAGGGCGCCTATTCTACCACTTTGGCGCGCGGGTGCGAGTTATCGGAAATCAGGGGTATAGCGACTGAAATAGTTGCCAGAAGAGCGGCCGGATATGACGTGGTATTAACGGCGCCCAGGGCCTGCCCTGTCCACTTGCCGATGGGGGGAGTATAGTGGCCGAAATCGCATTTGACACACTTAGGTACGCCCGCAAGCTCAAGGCAGTTGGGGTACCCGAGGAACAGGCAGAGGTCCAGGGGGAGGCTATGGCTGAGGCGTTTGGCTACTACATTGGCAATCTGGTGACCAAGGATTACCTGGACGCCCGCTTTGCCCAGCAAGACGCCAAACTGGACAAGCAGTTCGCCGAAATTCGCGCCCAGTTGCGCATGCATAACTGGATTTTTGCGATGCTGGCCGCGGCGGTCTTGCTGCCCGCTATAAAGGAGATGGTCATTCCCTGACGCCCGCCCACGTCACCACTCCCTGCTCAACGACAGCACCCCGTTCTCCTCGCTCATCTTCACATGGCGCAGGTAGGTCATACCCAGCAGGATATCGCTGGGAAAAGCGCCTTCGGCCACAGTGGCCTGGACGTTGTCCACCCGGATGCCCCCCACGTCCACGCTGCGCAGATTCACGACCCACGCAGCGGTGACACCACTGGCGGTTTCCATCCGGGCGGGCTGGCCGCTGGCGTAGTCCACGCCCAGGCTTTTGGCGTGGGCGCTGTTCATCGCCACCACGTTGGCGCCGGTATCCACAATCACCTGCATCTGGCGGCCGTTGACGTGGGCGGTGGTGCGGTACTGCATGAGCGCATCCCGGGGGATGCTTACCACCCGGGTTTCGGGTGCCTTGTAGTTACTGGTGATGCGCTGGTGCATTTTCACGGTCTGCCGCTGGCCGTCCACCTCCACAACGGCAGCGTTGGCATCGGCGCTGATCAGTTTGACGCTGCCGTGGCTCTGGCCGGCGCGCAGGGTTTTACGGGTGCCGTCGATGGTGATCACGGCGGTATTGGGCAGCAAAGCCTCTACCACCAGGGAGGTCGCGTGGGCGGGCAACACCGCCAACATTAACCACCCCGCCAGAACGCGGGCCGCATTTTTCATGCCCTCACCTCCCCGATTGCCATCAATTAAAACCAGTAAGCCCAGTTTAGCGGGTCTGATCAAGCCGGTGGCTGGTTTTGATGTGTACTTGCCAGTGTCCCGGTGCAAGGCTGTACGGAATATGGAAGGGGGCGTAGTATGGCTGAAATTGCATTTGATACCCTCCAGTGCGCCAGGCGCCTCAAACAGGCCGGTGTACCGGAGGAGCAAGCCGAAGTACAGGCGGAGCTTATGGGTCAGGCGTTCGGGTATTACGTTGGCGAAATCGTCACCAAGGACTATTTCGAGGCCACTCTTAACGCGCGATTCGCCCAGCAGGATGCGCGTATCGAAGCCCTGTTCTCAGTCCAGGAGAAGCGTTTTGCCGCCATCGAATCCCAACTCAAACTGCATAACTGGATACTGGCGCTCCTAACGGCGGTGATCCTGCTGCCAACCGTCAAGAGCCTATTACCCTGATTCACTGACCGCTCTGATTATGCGGCCAGCCACCAGGCCAGGCCCTGCAAACACCCCCACGCCATCACCCCCGCCACCACGTCATCGATCATAATCCCCAGCCCGCCGTGCACCCGCCGGTCCAGCCAGCCGATAGGCCAGGGTTTGAGGATGTCGAACAGACGGAACAGGACGAAGCCCGCCACTATCCACAACCAACCTGCCGGGGCTAACCACATGGTGATCCAGTAGCCCACGAATTCGTCCCAGACGATGCCAGGGTGGTCGTGTACGCCGAGGTCACGGCTGGTGCGGTCGCAGAGGTAAACGCCAATGGCGAAGCTGAGGACCACAAAAACGCTGTAGGCCGGCAGGGGTAGCTGGGCGGCCAGCAGGTAGAGGGGAACCGCGGCCAGGGTGCCGAAGGTGCCGGGCGCTTTGGGGGCAAGGCCGGATCCGAGGCCGAAGGCGAGGAAGTGGATGGGGGATGTGAGGTTGGGTTTGGGCACGGCTCTAGGGCTTGTCTCAGTGGTTTAAATGGATCCCCGCCAAAAGCATGCGGGGATGACGGAGGCAGGCTTGCGGGGATGACTCTGATAAACTGCCCGGGGTGACGGGAGTACCCTCCGAGTCACCCCCGAGTGCTTTTGTCGGGGGTCCATTGTAGTCCTGTTCAACAAAACCGATGCACCCAATCCTAGAAATGACGGTAACCGCCCGCATCCCCTGGGTCCAGGCCGCAGTCGACGCCCTCCCCGGCTACCACCTCGCCGATGCGGGTGCACAACGGTGGTAACTCTGCTTCCGCAGGCAGGGTGAAGCACAGTTCGTAGTCGTCCCCGCCAGCCAGGGCCCAGCGCAGGGCCTGGTCCTGGTCCGGATAACTGCGCAGGGCGGGTGACAGGGGCAGCAGGGCCGGGTCTATCTTCAGTTTCACCCCGCTGGCGGCGGCAATGTGGCCGGCATCGGCCAGCAGGCCGTCGGAGATATCGATGGCGGAGGTCGCCACGCCCAGCAGGGATTGGCCCAGGGCCAGGCGCGCGGAGGGGCGGTAGTAGCGCTGCTCGAGATACTCCGCCGCTTCATGGCTACCGGGCCAGTCGCCGGACAATACCAACAGCGCCGCCGCCGCATCACCCTGGGTACCGCTAACACAGAGTTGATCGCCCACTTGCGCGCCACTGCGCAACAGAGCTTTGCCGGCAGGCACACTGCCAAATACCTGCACCGTGATGCTCAATGGCCCGCGGGTGGTGTCACCGCCCACCAGCGGCAGGTCGAAGGCCGATACCGCCGCGGCAACGCCTTCGCTACAGGTGCGCAACCAGAGATCGTCCGCCTCGGGCACAGTCAGGGCCAGGGTCATGCCCAGGGGACGTGCACCCATCGCAGCCAGGTCCGAAGCCGCCGCGGCAATGGCGCGGAATCCGATGTCTTCGGGAAAGCCGTCCTCGGGAAAATGCACGCCGGCTACCACGGTATCCATGGAGGTCGCCAGTTGTTCGCCTTCGGGTACCTGCAACAGGGCACAGTCGTCCCCCACGCCCAGTACCACTCCCGGGCCGCGGCCCAGGGAGGAGAAAAACTGGTAGATCAGGTCGAATTCAGAGAGGGGCATCTGATCACCGTTCTGCCGGTAGCGGCAACTACTGGTGCCTCCGGCCGTGTAACGACAGGGGCCTTAGGCGGCAAGGCAAGAAAGCCCGGAACCGGGTATCAGGCCGCGCCACCGGGATGGTCAGCCGCCCACTCAACCTGGCGCAGCTTGCGGGCCAGTTTGTCCAGCACACCGTTGATGTACTTGTGACTGTCGGTCGCACCGAACTTCTTGGCCAGGGACACGGCCTCGTTGATGGCGACCTTGTAGGGTACGTCAATGCGGCCGCCCAGCTCCCAGGTGCCCATGCGCAGCAGAGTGCGTTCGATGGGGTCGAGCTCTTCCAGTTTGCGGTCCAGCAGGGGGGTAAAGACGGCCTCCAGTTCATCCACCTTGGCGGGAATCTCGTGCAGTAGAGCCTGGAAATACTCGGAATCCACGTGGCTGAAGTCGTAGTCGGTGCGGAATTCAGCCTCGATCACGTTGAGCGGAGCCTCCGCCATATACCACTGGTACAGGGCCTGCATGCCGTAGTGGCGGGCCTTGCGGCGCTGTGCGGCCAGGGTGTTGCCCTGGTTGGAACCTTGGGGTTTGCTCACAATAATCAGTCCAGCTGGCCCATCAGGCTGACCATTTCCAGGGCCGACAGGGCCGCCTCGGCGCCCTTGTTGCCGGCCTTGGTCCCGGAGCGCTCGACCGCCTGCTCGATGGAATCCACGGTCAACACGCCAAAGGCGACCGGTACGCCGGAGTCCATGCTGACCTGGGCCAGGCCCTTGGTGCATTCGCCGGCGACATACTCAAAGTGGGGAGTACCACCACGGATCACGGCGCCCAGCGCGATGATGGCGTCATATTTGCCACTTTTGGCGACTTTTTGGCAAACCAGCGGGATCTCGAAGGCACCGGGGGCGCGCACGATGGTGAGCTGTTTCTCGTCCACACCGTGGCGACGCAGCGCGTCAACGGCACCTTCCAGCAGGTGCTCCACCACGAAGCTGTTCCAGCGGCCTACCACCAGGGCGTACTTGCCCTTGGTGTGGGTGAAGTCGCCTTCGAGGGTTTTGATGTCGGTCATGGTGGGGTCCTGTTTAATCAGTTGGGTTCAATATAGTCGAGCACCTCCAGGTCGAACCCGGAGATGGCATTGTACTTCATGGGCGCGCCCATCAGGTGGATCTGGCCCACGCCGAGATCCTTGAGGATCTGGGAGCCCAGGCCCACCGTGGTGTACACGTCCTGCCCCTTGGAGGGCATCGGCTCTTCGCCCAGGGCCATGTCGATGCTGGCCAGCAGTTGTTCGCTGCTTTCTTCCCGCGCCAGCAGCACGATCACGCCGCGATCGACGCTGGCCACATGGGCCAGGCACTTGCCCAGGCTCCAGGACGTGCCGCCGGGCAGTTCGCTGGTGACCAGGTCGCGCAGGGTGCTGGTGACATGCACTCGCACGGGAGTCGGCTGGTCGGCGCGGATTTCACCGCGGGACAGGGCGATATGCACCTCCCCCATGGTCTGGTCGCGATAGGCGGTCAGGCGGAATTCGCCATGGGCGGTCTGGATACTGCCTTCGCGCACCCGCCGAATGGTGCGCTCATTGGCCAGGCGGAAGTGGATCAGGTCCGCCACGGTACCAATCTTGAGCTGGTGCTTCGCCGCAAACTCCACCAGTGCAGGGCCGTCGGCCAGTTCACCTTCCGGCGTCAGGATGTCGGCAATCACCGCAGAGGGCAGCAGGCCCGCCAGCCGGGCGTAATCAGAACCGGCTTCCGTGTGGCCGGCGCGGGTCAGCACACCGCCGGGCATGGCGGTGAGCGGGAAGATGTGGCCCGGCTGCACGATGTCCGAGGGCACCGCGTGGGGCGCCACCGCAGCCTGCACGGTACGGGCGCGGTCGGCGGCGGAAATACCGGTATCAATGCCCACCGAGGCCTCGATGGACAGGGTAAAGTTGGATTTTTCCCCGTGGGGTTCGGCCACCATGGGCGGCAGGTCGAGCTGGCGACAGCGGTCCTCGGTCAGGGTCAGGCACACCAGGCCCCGGGCCTGACGGGCCATGAAGTTCACGTGGTTGGCGTCGCAGTGCTCCGCGGCCACCATCACCACGCCTTCGTTGTGGCTCTCGGCGTCGTCGTCGATCAGCACCACCATCCGCCCCTGGCGAATGTCGCTGATCAGTTCGTCTACCGTATTGACTTGCATAAGGGGTCCTTGTTGGCGTTAACGGCGCAGAAAGCCGTTCTCGGCCAGGGTTTCCATGGTCAGGCCACCTGCCTGGGGATCAGCCGCAGCCTCTCCCAGCACCAGGCGCTCGAGATAGCGGGCAATCAGGTCCACCTCAAGGTTGACACGGCTGCCCGGCGAATAGGTGCCAAAGATGGTTTCCGCCATGGTCTGGGGAATGATGTTCAGGTCGAACTCGGCGCCGCTGACCGCATTCACCGTGAGGCTGGTACCGTCCACGGTAATGCTGCCCTTGTGGGCGATGTACTTGGCCAGGGCATCGGGCGCGCGCAGCACAAAGCGGATCGAGCGGCCGTCTTCGGCACTGCTTACCACCTCGCCCACGCCATCCACGTGGCCGGACACAATATGTCCACCCAGGCGACTGGCCGGAGTCAGGGCCTTCTCCAGGTTCACTTTAGAGCCCACCTGCAGGGCGCCCAGGGTGGTGAAGTCGAGGGTCTCACGGCTCACGTCAGCCCAGTAGCCGTCGCCGGGCAGTTCGGTCACGGTCAGGCACACGCCGTTGGTGGCGATAGAGTCACCCAGGGCCACGTCATCCAGCGGCAGGTTGGCGGTGCGTACGCGCAGGCGCAGGTCGCCGCCGCTGGGCTGCAGCGCGGCGATTTCGCCAATGGCCTGGATGATGCCTGTGAACATGTGGTGATTCCTTGGTTTCTTCCGACGGTGGCAGGGCTTACCGCGACGCTGCTTACTTCAGTACCACCTGCTGTGGTACGACCGTAAAGCGCCAGTCTACGCCCACCTGCCGCACGTCTTTCACGGCCAGGGGTACTGCCTGCCCCATGCTGTCGAGGGGGAACGCGAGCAGCGGATTGGCGCTGCTACCCATCAACAGTGGCGCCATGTAGACGATCAATTCGTCCAACAGGCCCGCCTGCAGCATGGCCCCGGCCAAACGGGGGCCAGATTCTACCAGAATTTCGTTGCATTGCCGCGTGCTGAGAAGGGGCATTAATGCCGCCAGGTCGAGGCCCTGCGCGGCATCCGGCAGAAACGCCCGGTCCACCGCCTGCAAATGCGCCGGCACAGTAGCACCGGCGCTGTGGCAGATCAGGGTGGGAGCCGCAGCCGACAGGATATTGGCCCCGGCGGGTGTCTGTAAGCGGGAGTCCAGCACCACCCGCAGGGGTTGGCGCTCGCCCGCCTGGGCCGCCAGTGAGTGCTGGTCCAGCTGCTCCCGGCGCACGGTGAGGCTGCAGTCATCGGCAAGCACGGTGCCTACGCCGGTGACAATGGCGCAACTTGCGGCCCTTAGACGCTGTACATCCTGACGGGCGGCGGGGCCGGTAATCCACTGGCTTTCGCCGGACGCCATCGCCGTGCGCCCGTCGAAACTCATGGCCAGCTTGGCCCGGACCCGACCATGGCCGCGGCGCATCCGGGCGACAAAGCCGGGAGTCACCTGCTCCGCCTCCGCCGCCAACAGGCCGGACTCCACCACCACGCCGGCAGCCTGCAGCTTTGCCAGGCCCTGCCCCGCCACTTGGGGGTTGGGATCTTCCATCGCCGCCACCACCCGGCTAACCCCCGCGGCGACTAACGCGTCGGCGCAGGGGCCGGTCTTGCCCTGGTGGGAGCAGGGTTCCAGGGTCACGTAGGCGGTAGCACCGCGGGCATCGCCCGCCTGCTGCAGGGCCTCGATCTCGGCGTGGTTACCGCCGGCGGGCTGCGTAGTGCCTTCGCCAATCACGGCACCATCGCGCACCAACACGCAGCCCACATGGGGGTTGGGCGCAGCGCGAAAGCGCCCGCGGCGCGCGAGTTGCAGGGCCCGCGCCATCATCCGGGTATCAAAGGGTGAAGACATGCTCAGGAGGAGGTGGAGGCGCTGTCGCTTTCGAGCCGTTCGATGGCGTCTCGGAACTCGGCGATATCCTGGAAGCTGCGGTACACCGAGGCAAACCGTACGTAAGCCACCTGGTCCAGTTGCTTGAGGCTGTCCATCACCAGCTCACCGAGCACCCGCGATTTGACCTCGCGCTCGCCGGTGGCCCGGAGGTTGTGCTTGATCTGGTTGATGGCGGCCTCGATGTCCTCAGTGGCCACCGGGCGCTTCTCCAGCGCGCGCTGAAAACCCGAACGCAGCTTGCCCTCGTCGAAGGGCTCGCGGTCACCGTTTTGCTTGATGACGCGCGGCATCACCAGCTCCGCCACCTCGTAGGTGGTGAAACGCTCCTTGCAGCTCAGGCACTCGCGGCGGCGCCGCACCTGGTCGCCCTCGGCCACCAGACGGGAGTCGATGACCTTGGTGTCATCGGCGGCACAGAATGGACAGTGCATGGCCGTCCCCTATAGTTAAGTGGCTGAAGATTAACATATTTTCGCCACTTCAGTGGTCACCGGAAGGCGACTGTGGAAAATCACCAAAGCGCTGGAGCGCCAGTCTAGGGCTTTGATTTCTTGCCCGATGTGACATCCTGCAAAGAACCGGAAATGTATTTGTGAATCACGCTGGAAATCAGGGTCTGGTAGGGAATACCCTCTTCCATCGCCCGACTCTGCACCGCCAGCAGGTCTCTATTGGATATGCGGATATTGATTCTGCGGTCCTTACGCGTAGTAGCCGAGGCCACAGACGCTAGTTCCCGACGCCTTGCCGCCGTCAGGATCGACTCAAACTGCCCGGACTCCACCGCTTCCAGCAATTCCTGCTCTTCCCGCTCGATTGTCGCTTTGCTCATTGGCTGCCTCCACGGTATAGCCGGGTAAATTTGCGGCTGGGGATGATGGTCTTCAGGAACACCTGCTCCTCATCTTCAACATAAGGCACCAGATAGACGTAACCTTGAATCGCCACTACGAACACGCGCTGATGGGCATAGTCGCTCGCGTTGGGGTGGGCAATTTCATCCAGTAAGCCGCCCTGCTCAATGTGAAAGATCACCTCTTCGAAAGACCGCCCCCGCTCCCGTATAAGCTGGCGGTTCTTCTCGGGGCTCCAATTGAACACTTTCATAGCGCAAATCTAGCATAAAATGTATGCCTATTGTCATCAGCCAAATTCGACCACAGTCCACCTGCCAGCGACGGCGCGGCAAGCCAATCCTGTCGAGCACCCGTTGCGTCGCTTTGCTATCCTGCTGGCACATTGTCAGAGGGATCACCATGCCACGCATCAGCAAACGCCTGCTCGCCGGCCTCGCCTGCGCACTTTCCATCACTGCCGCACCCGCAGCGCTCGCCCAGAAAACCACCACCAAGCCCGTACTCCACGGCAAGCACTGGGTAGCCATCACCGGCAAGCCGCTGGGCGCTACTGCCGGGGCGATGATGTTCGCCAAAGGCGGCAACGCGGTGGATGCCGCCTGCGCGATGCTCGGCGCCACCGCCACCATGTGGGACGTACTGAGCTGGGGCGGGGAAACCCAGGCGCTGATCTATAACCCCCACACCGGTGAAGTGAAGGGCATCAATGCCCTGGGGGTTGCACCCACCGGCGCCACGCCCGAATTCTTTCGCGAACAGGGCATGGTTTACCCCCCTGAATTCGGCCCCCTCGCCGCGGTCACGCCCGGCACCCCCGGCGGCCTGATGGTGATGCTGGCGGAATACGGCAAGCTCAGCCTGGCGGAGGTACTGGCGCCGTCCATGCAAATGGCTGCCGGTTACGCCATCGAGGCCCAACAGGCCGACAATATGGAGCGGCGCAAGGAAGTCATCATGCAATGGCCCTCCTCCACTCGCGTATTCCTGCCGCACCTGAAAGACGACGACAGCCAGGAGCGGGCCGCCCCCTATGCCGGCGAAATCTTCAAACAGGAGGACCTGCTGGCTACCTTGCAGAAACTGGTGGATGCCGAAGCCGAGGCACTGGCCGCCGGCAAGAGCCGCAAGGAAGCCATTTACGCCGCCTACGAGCGCTTCTACCGCGGTGATATCGCCGAGGAGATCGTGCGCGCCACTCGCGAGGCCGGCGGCCTGTTCACCAAAGAGGATCTGGCCAACTGGCAGGTGCACATCGAGGAGCCGGTCACTACCAATTACAAGGGCATCGATGTCTACAAGCTCACCACCTGGGTCCAGGGCCCGGCCATGCTGCAGGCGCTGAACATTCTCGAGGGCTACGACCTGAAGAGCATGGGCTACAACAGCGCCCGCTACATTCACACGCTCTATCAGGCCATGAACCTGGCCTTCGCCGACCGCGACTTCTACTACGGCGACCCCTACTTCCCGCCGGAAGAACCCGTCGCGGGCCTGCTGTCGAAAAAGTACGCCGAGCAGCGGCGCAAGGAGATCCCAACGGACCGCAACAATCCGGACGCCCGCCCCGGCGACCCCTACGCCTTCCAGCGCGGCAGCAATCCTTTCAAAAAGCTGCTGGAGCAATGGACGCCCATCCCGCCCGCTGCCGAGGCGGAGGGTTCCGATGGCTTCCAGCAGGCGAACCTGATGTCCCACGACGAAGGCTTCCTCGCCGGCACCACCTCGATCCAGGCGGCAGACGCCGAGGGCTGGGTGGTTTCGGTAACGCCGTCAGGCGGTTGGGTACCGGCCTTCATCGCCGGCGACACCGGCATCGGCCTGTCCCAGCGCATGCAGAGTTTCGTGCTGGACGAGCGCCTCAACCCCTACAACGTGGTGGCCCCGGGCAAGCGCCCCCGGGCCACCCTCACACCCAGCCTGGCGCTGAAAGACGGCGTGCCGCTGATGGCCTTCTCGGTGCAGGGCGGCGACACCCAGGACCAGAACCTGCTGCAATTCTTCCTCAACATGGTGGAGTTCGACATGAACGTGCAAGAGGCGGTGGAGGCCCACAACATCACCAGCTACCAGATGCAGAGCTCCTTCGGCGCCCACCAGAGCGAGCCGGGGAGGCTCGAGGTGACTACGCAGATACCGCCCTACACCCGTGAGACCCTGCAGAAAATGGGCTACAAGGTCGAGGCTGTGGAACGCACCTACAGCCCCATCACCGCTATCTGGTTCGATCGCGAGCACGGCACGATGTGGGGCGGCGCCTCGGACTACGGCGAGGATTACGGGATCGCCTGGTAAGTCCCTGTCAGGGGTGTCACTCCGCTGCGCTCGGCTGCCGGCTTCAGCGCGGGCCGGGCGCGGTATTCATGGGCCAGGGGGGCCAACAGGCCAAAGTAATCGAAGGTGCGCGCGATCTGCGCATCGTTACCCGACACGGCGTGCTTGTTACGCCGCTTGAGGGCGGTTTGCTGCGAACCCGGAATGGTCAGGTTGCGCGTCTTCCACAGGTAGTCGCGCGGCACCACCTGGCAGTCGACTCCCCGCGCCAGGGTCATGGCCTTGAGCCAGACGTCATCGGCCGAGGGGCACAGTTGACGGAATAGGCCGTCGTCGAGCACATGTTCATCAAAGCACCCGGGGAAGTAAAGTACGCCACCAACGCCGGTCGGGAATACCAGCGGCGAAGCCTCGCTCCTCAACGTATTCCACTGCCAGCGCTTGTAGGGTCGGATCTGTCCCCGCCGGAAGGTCATGCCATGGCCCCGGTGGCAGTGGACGACCCCGGGCTGCGCGCGATGGGCAACCAGCAGGCGCGCCACCATATCGTCCGGGTACAGCTTGTCGTCGTCGACCGTGAGCAGCAGGGAATCAGGGTACTTTTGCAGGGTGTAGTAATACTTGGTATGCGGGCCCAGGTCTCGCTCACAGAACAGGATCTCCAGCCCACGTCCCTGCTGGCGGCTCAGGGACAGCGGCAGCTCCCGCCATCGAAATGTCTCGCGATCAAGGCACAACACGATTCGACTGGCGCGTTGCGTCTGCTGCATCAGGCTTTCGATTGTCAGGGCCACATTGTCGAGCCGGGAACCGATGGTGGTCAGGGAAATAACCAGGTTATCTTCTGCAGAGGGTGCCACGCCGGGCTCACGGCAATGTTCCGACTGCAGTCGCAATTCACCCGCACGTATTCGCGCCTGATCGGCCAGAGTCCCGGCCAGTGCCGCCCGCTGCCTGCGCTGCTTCGCGCGGCCGATAACCTCCATGGGGTTGAACACGCCTGCCTCCTGTTGCCGATGACCATGCACGGCAGGAGTTCCCGGCGCCCACCGCGTAATCCCGTATTCGGGAATACGGTGATAACGGTACGTGTGAATACTGAAGGTTTACTTAAGTCGCGAATCAGAGTCGCGCCGGCTGGCGCGCTGCCCGCCAGCACTGCGCAACACGGGTGCCACGCGATGCCTGAAAAAGGCTGATTGAACCTGTAGCGGAAAAGTCCGTCATTGACGTACTTTGGCGTAATGTTTACGATCGTTGAAACACCAACCTTCACTGACGAAGCCAACGCAATCTGGTCCGCTCAGGAGCGAGATCAGTTTTATGCCTGGCTGGCGGTCAACCCCGAAGCGGGAAAAGTCATTCCGGGCAGTGGCGGATGCAGGAAAGTGCGCTGGATTGGTGGCACCTCGGGCAAACGCGGAGGTGTGAGGGTCATCTACTTTAACCGCCTTCGCCACGGGGAGATCTGGTTGCTGCTAATTTACGCCAAGCGTAATCAGAGCAATATTCCCGCCCACATCCTCAAGGCCATACGGGAGGAACTGAACCGTGAGTGAACACGAACTCGGCGAGAAACTGCTGCAATCTGTGCGCGAAATGAAACAGGGACAGTTCGCCCGCCGAACCGTAATCAACGCCAATGCGGTAGCCGAGGCACGCTCCAGGACCGGCCTGACACAGACCGAGTTTGCCAGCGTCCTCTGCATTTCCGTGCGCACCCTGCAGGAGTGGGAGCAGGGCCGGCGTCACCCCTCGGGGGCCGCCCGCACCCTGGTACAGATTGCCGCTCGCCATCCCGAAGTCATCACTGAAGCGCTGTCTGAGATGCAATAAGCCCGCAACAGCCACGCACTAAAAAGGGAGCCGCAGCTCCCTTGTTCAGTGTCTTCGGCGGGAACCTAGCGGTAAACCGGGAACCGTCCGCAGATATCCAGCACCTTGCCCTTCACCTCTTCGATCACGGCGTCGGCATTGCCATTTTCCAGGGCTTCCAGCACGTCGCACATCCAGCCGGTCAGCTCGATGGTTTCCGCCTCGCCAAAGCCGCGAGTGGTGATGGCCGGGGTGCCGACACGCAGGCCGGAGGTGATGAAGGGGGAACGCGGATCATTGGGCACGGCGTTCTTGTTCACGGTGATGTTGGCGTTGCCCAGGGCTTCGTCGGCGTCTTTACCGGTGTAGGGCTTGCCGATCAGGTCCACCAGCATCAGGTGATTGTCGGTGCCGCCGGACACGATGTTGATGCCGCGCTCGATGAAGGTCTTGGCCATGGCCCGGGCGTTGGCCACCACCTGCTTCTGGTACTCCACGAAGTCGGGGCTGGCGGCCTCCTTGAAGCTCACCGCCTTGGCAGCGATCACGTGCATCAGCGGGCCGCCCTGGCCGCCGGGGAACACGGCGGACTGGAACTTCTTCTCCAGCTCTTCGTTGGCCTTGGCCAGGATGATGCCGCCGCGGGGGCCGCGCAGGGTCTTGTGGGTGGTGGAGGTCACCACGTGGGCGTGGGGCACCGGGTTGGGGTAGACGCCGGCGGCGATCAGGCCCGCCACGTGGGCCATGTCCACCATCAGGTAGGCGCCCACCTTGTCGGCGATCTCGCGGAAGCGGGCCCAGTCCATCACCCGGGAGTAGGCGGAAAAGCCCGCCACGATCATTTTGGGTTTGTGTTCCAGAGCCAGGGCTTCCACCTGCTCGTAGTCCACTTCACCGGTTTCGGCGTTCAGGCCGTACTGCACGGCGTTGTACATCTTGCCGGAGAAGTTGGGCTTGGCGCCGTGGGTCAGGTGGCCGCCGTCAGCAAGGCTCATGCCCAGCACGGTGTCGCCGGGGACACACAGGGCCTGGTACACAGCGGAGTTGGCCTGGGAGCCGGAGTGGGGCTGCACGTTGGCGTAGTCCGCGCCGAACAGGGCACAGACCCGCTCGATGGCCAGGCGCTCGGCCTCGTCCACGTACTCACAGCCGCCGTAGTAGCGCTTGCCAGGGTAGCCCTCGGCATACTTGTTGGTGAGCACCGTGCCCTGGGCCTGCATCACGCGGGGGCTGGTGTAGTTTTCTGAGGCGATGAGCTCGATATGCTCTTCCTGGCGACGTTCCTCGTCGCCAATGGCGGCAAAAATCTCGTCGTCAAAACCCTGGATGGTCATGCTGCGGTCAAACATCGGAATCCCCCGGCAGGTGGGCCCGATTCCTGCTAGAATCTGACCCCGATTGGAAAGGCGCACATTCTACTGAAAAACCCCCCGACCGATAAGCCTGAAAGCCGTCCTGGCAATCGACAGTATTATTTTTGTCACTTTTTCGACATATAGTGCGCCCATTAGCGAGAAATTATCAGGGAAGTCACACAGAACAATGAATATCACCATCTTCGGCAGCGGTTACGTGGGTCTGGTACAGGCCGCCATTTTCGCCGATGTGGGCCACCGGGTGGTCTGCATGGACATCGACGCAGAGCGGGTCGACCGCCTGCGCGCGGGAGAAGTCCCCTTCTTTGAGCCCGGCCTGGCCGGCCTGCTCAAGAACGGCCTGGACAACCAGCTACTGTCCTTCACCACCGACGCCAAGGCCGCCATCCAGGCCAGCGAGTTCCTGTTTATCTGTGTGGGCACTCCCTCCCGCCCTGACGGCGGCGCCGATCTCACCTACGTCATGGACGTGGCCTCGTCCATCGCCCGCTACATGACCAGCCGCAAGGTTGTGGTGACCAAGTCCACGGTGCCGGTGGGCACGACCGACAAGGTCCTCGCCCATATCAAGCAGGCCCTGCACGACCAGGGGCGTGACATCCCCATCGAGGCCGCCTCCAACCCCGAATTCCTCAAGGAAGGCTCCGCGGTGGCGGATTGCCAGAGCCCCGACCGGATCATCATCGGCACCCGCTCGCCCAAGGTGCTGGAAGACATGCGCCGCATGTACCAGCCCTTCAACCGCAACCATGAAAAAATCATGGCCATGGACCCGCTGAGTTCGGAAATGACCAAGCTCACCGCCAATGCCATGCTGGCCACCAAGATCAGCTTCATGAACGAGATGGCGAACATCGCGGAAGTGGTCGGCGCCGACATCGAATCCGTGCGCCGCGGTATCGGCTCCGACCCCCGCATCGGCTACCAGTTTATCTACCCAGGCTGCGGCTACGGTGGCTCCTGCTTCCCCAAGGACGTCCGCGCGCTGAAATTCCTGGCCGGCGAACACGGCCACCGGGCGGAAATCCTCACCGCCGTGCACGACACCAACCAGCGCCAGAAGAACAAGCTGGCGGAGCGGGTCATGACACGCCTGGGCTTTGACCTCACCGGCAAGACCATCGCCGTGTGGGGCCTGTCCTTCAAGCCCAATACCGACGACATGCGCGAGGCGCCCAGCCGCTACGTGCTGGAGGGCATCTGGTCCTGTGGCGGCAAGGTCCGGGCCTACGACCCCCAGGCCGCCGAGGCCTGCCGCGCCATTTACGGCGAGCGCGACGACCTGGTGATCACCGAACACAAAGAGGAAGCCCTCGAGGGCGCCGACGCCCTGGTGATCTGCACCGAGTGGAAGGCCTTCTGGTCACCGGACTTCGAGCAGGTGAAGTCGCTGCTCTCCAACCCGCTGATTTTCGATGGCCGCAATCTCTACAACCCGGCGCACATGGAAGAGCTCGGCATCGAGTACTACGGTATCGGCCGGGGCCGTTCCCTGAACGCGGCCGCGTAGGTTTACAGAACCCGCCCGCGCGGTGATACTCGGGGCTGAATGAGTTAGGCGACACCGGGTATGACAGACAAGCCTGCACTGGGCTGGCGCGAGTGGCTGGCCCTGCCGGACCTCGGCATCGACAGCATCAAGGCCAAAATCGACACCGGGGCGCGCACCAGCGCCCTGCACGCCTACTACGTGGAACCCTTCGAGCGCGACGGCGAGGAGTGGGTGCGTTTTGGCATCCACCCCCGCCAGCAGAACACCGAGCTGGAGGTACACTGCGAGGCGAAGGTGCTCGACAAGCGCCAGGTCACCGACTCCGGCGGCCACCGGGAATACCGCTACGTGATCGCCAGCCGGGTGCAGGTGGGCCAGCGCATCATCGACGCCGAAATCACCCTCACCGACCGCGAAACCATGCGCTTTCGCATGCTGCTGGGCCGCACCGCCATGCGCGGGGAGTTCCTGGTGGACCCGGCGCGCTCCTACCTGCAGGGTGCCCGCCCGGGCGAGGGCCAATAAACGTGGCGCGAACACCCGTTGAGAAACTGGTCATTGGCGGCCAGCTTATCGAGCCGGGTGGCAAGTACACCATCGACATCCCGGTGGCGCCGATGTACACCCACGACAACCTCTCCATCAGCGTGCAGGTGGTCAGTGGCAAGCGGCCCGGGCCGGTGATGTTCGTGTGCGCCGCGATCCACGGGGATGAAATCAACGGCGTGGAGATTATCCGCCGCCTGCTCAAGGACCCGCAGCTCAAGCGCCTCAAGGGCACCCTGATCGCGATTCCCATCGTCAACGTCTATGGCTTTATCAACCACACCCGCTACCTGCCCGACGGCCGCGACCTGAACCGCTCCTTCCCCGGTTCCACACGCGGTTCGCTGACCGGGCGCATCGCCCACACCTTCATGCGGGAAATCGTGGCCCACTGTACCTACGGTATCGACCTGCACACCGGCGCCCGCCACCGCAGCAACTTCCCCCAGATCCGCGCCAACCTGGAGGACGAGGCCACCCTGGCGATGACCGAAGCCTTCGGCGCGCCGCTGGCCATCGACGCCAAGATCCGCGACGGCTCCCTGCGTGGCGCCGCCGGCGACATCGGCGTCCCGGTGCTGCTGTACGAATCCTGCGAGGCCCTGCGTTTCGACGAAATCTACATCCGCGCCGGGGTGAAGGGGGTGCTGAACGTGATGCGCCACCTGGGCATGCTGCGCAAGAGCCGCGCCAAGGTAAAAAAGCCCCTGATCAGCCGCAATACCTTCTGGTTGCGGGCGCCGGAAAGCGGCATTCTGCGCGTGCTGGTGCCCCTCGGGGCTGAAGTGCAGGAGGGGCAAACCATCGGCATCATTGCCGACCCCCTCGGCACCAGCGAGGTGGACGTGGTGGCGGAAGCCCCGGGCATCGTGATCGGCCGCACCAACCTGCCCCTGGTCTACGAGGGCGACGCCCTGTTCCACATCGCCTCGGTCGACCGCCGACGCAAGTGGGAGGTGGAGGCTTTTCACGAGGATCACCTGCCGGGCGAGGAAGACCACGACCCGGAGGATATGAGTTCGGCGCCGATCGCCGACTAGTGAAAGTGAAAAAGGGGTCAAGTGAAAGAGGGGTCAGAGCCCTTTAAACCGCCAATCTCTCCGCCCTGAACCTCCTCAGTAAAAGGGCTCTGACCCCTTTTTCGTCCATACCTGCTAAAATCCCTGCCCTCATTTCAATACAGAGTTTCACCCCACCATGGCCCAGTACGTCTACACCATGAACCGGGTCGGCAAAGTCGTGCCGCCCAAGAAAAAAATCCTCGAGGACATCTCCCTGTCCTTCTTCCCCGGCGCCAAGATCGGCGTGCTGGGCCTGAACGGTGCCGGCAAGTCGACCCTGCTGAAGATCATGGCCGGCATCGACACCGACATCCTCGGTGAGGCCCGCCCCCAGCAGGGTATCAAGATCGGCTACCTGCCCCAGGAGCCCCAGCTGGACCCGGAGAAGGACGTACGCGGCAACGTGGAAGAGGGCCTGCAGGACGCCATCGACGCCCTGGCCGGACTGGAGAAGGTCTACGCCGACTACGCCGAGCCCGATGCCGATTTCGACGCCCTGGCCAAGGAACAGGCCCGCCTGGAGGACATCATCCAGGCCACCGACGCCCACAATATCGAACACAAGCTGGAAGTGGCGGCGGACGCCCTGCGCCTGCCGCCGTGGGATGCAGATGTCACCAAGCTCTCCGGCGGTGAGCGCCGCCGGGTGGCCCTGTGCCGCCTGCTGCTGTCAGCCCCCGACATGCTGCTGCTGGATGAGCCCACCAACCACCTGGACGCCGAGAGCGTCGGCTGGCTGGAGCGCTTCCTGCACGACTTCCCCGGCACCGTGGTGGCCATTACCCACGACCGCTACTTCCTAGACAACGCCGCCGGCTGGATCCTGGAGCTGGACCGTGGCCGCGGCATTCCCTACGAGGGTAACTACTCCGACTGGCTGGACGCCAAAGAGAAGCGCCTGGAGCAGGAAAAGCGCCAGGAAGCCTCCCACCAGAAGGCCATCAAGGCCGAACTGGAGTGGGTGCGCAGTAACCCGAAAGGCCGCCAGGCCAAGAGCAAGGCTCGCCTGCAGCGCTTCGAGGAACTGCAGTCACAGGAATTCCAGAGCCGCAACGAGACCAACGAGATCTACATCCCGCCGGGCCCGCGCCTGGGGGACAACGTGATCGAGGTCAGCAACCTGAAGAAGACCTTCGGTGACCGCCTGCTGTTCGACAACGTCAGCTTTACCGTGCCCAAAGGCAGCATTGTCGGCATCATCGGCGCCAACGGCATGGGTAAGTCCACCCTGTTCCGCATCCTCATGGGCCACGAGCAGCCCGATGGCGGGGAAGTGAAGGTGGGCGAGACCGTGCAGCTGTCCTACGTGGACCAGAGCCGCGACGACCTGGATGGCAGCAAGACCGTGTGGGAGGAGATTTCCGACGGCCAGGACATCATGCGCATCGGCAGCTACGAGGTGCCCTCACGCTCCTACTGCGGCCGCTTCAACTTCAAGGGTTCCGACCAGCAGAAGTTCGTGAAGGACCTGTCCGGGGGTGAACGCAACCGCCTGCACCTGGCCAAGCTGCTCAAACAGGGCGGCAACGTGCTGCTGCTGGACGAGCCCACCAACGACCTCGACGTGGAAACCCTGCGCGCCCTGGAAGAAGCGGTACTGGCCTTCCCCGGCAGCGCGCTGGTGATCTCGCACGACCGCTGGTTCCTGGACCGTATCGCCACCCACATCCTC
The DNA here is from genome assembly GCF_008064665.1 of Parahaliea maris. Classification (GTDB taxonomy): domain Bacteria; phylum Pseudomonadota; class Gammaproteobacteria; order Pseudomonadales; family Halieaceae; genus Parahaliea; species Parahaliea maris. The sequence goes on from NZ_VRZA01000001.1 coordinate 974,651, forward strand.
GCCTATGAGGACGACGGCAACGTGGTGTTCCACGAGGGCAACTTCAGCGACTACGAGGAAGACCGCAAGGCGCGTCTGGGCAAGGAGGCCGACCAGCCCCACCGGGTGAAGTACCGCAAACTGAAGTAAAGTCAGCTCCCGCCGCGCACGAAGACGAACTGCCCGTTTTCGTGCCCGGCGTCCTCAATCGCGGCAAACTGCGGCACCTGGTCCAGGTAGCCCAGCCGCGCCGCACCCGCCTGCACCAGGTCGTAGACCTGGGCGTAAATCATCTCGCCATTGATGGCACCGGAATTCTGCTCCAGTACCTGTAGCAGGGCACTGGCGAAAACGGAGTTGTCATCCGGTCCCTCGTCGAGCACCGGCATTACCCCGCCGGAGGTCAGCACGGTGCGCGACTTGTTCTGCAGCCAGTACTTCATCAGCGCCGGCACGCTTTTACGTATCTTCGGCGCGGCATTGCGCGCCAGGGCGCCCGAGTAGCAGGAGTCAGCCACCAGCAATACGTGGCGGGCGTCGCTCTGCTGCAGGGTCTGGGTGAGGTCGGCGCTGGACACCGCCTCGCTCAGGGGCATACCCATGCGGTAGTCGGTGGGCAGCCAGTAGCCGTCGCCAAACTCGTCCACCTTGCCGTGGCCGGCGTAATACAGCAGCACGAACTGGTGCTCCTGGAACTTGCGCACCCGGTTGAGCACGGCGTACATCTCGGCGCGGTTGAGGTTGATCTGTACGTCGACATTGAAGCCGTACTCCTGCTCCAGCACCTGCTTGAGTTCGTTTGCGTCATGGGGCGGCGTCTTCAGGTCCGGCATGAAGTCGTAGTCGTAATTGGCGATGATCACCGCCTGGTAGGGCCCGGCGCTAAGGCCGTTGGGCAGTGGCACGGGCTGGCGTTCTACCGGCACTTCACCACCGCGCATGGCCAGCACCCGGCTTGCACCGATCTCCCCGTACAGGTCGATGTCACTCTCCACCCGGGCTTTCTGGCGCTGCAGGCCCGACACGTTTTCATCGACCCCGGCCAGTTGCATACGCGCCCGGCTGAGGGCGTCTTCCATCCGCCGCCGGTCCTGCTCACCCCGCGCCCGACTCAGTTGCAGGTCCTGTTCCAGGCGGACAATTTCCTGCTGGTACTCGTCCTTCTCCCAACTGGCTTCTTCCAGCGCCATTTCCAGCGACTGCAGTTCGCCCTTCGCCGAGGCCAACTTGCTACGGGCGGATTCCAGTTCCACCTCCAGCCAGCTGCGCCGGTCCGCTTCAGAGGCCAGGTTTTCCCGCATGCCCTCCCGCTCGGACTGCATGCTCTCCCAGCGGGCGTGCAGTTCGTCGCGCTGCTGCTGGAGTTCACTGATCGCCTGTTCGCGTTGCGCCAGCTCCGAAGCCAGTTCCGATTGCTCCGCGCCGCCGGTGGTTTGCGCATTGACCAGGGCGGTGCGCAACTGCTGTGCCTCCGCCCCCGCCTCGGCAACCGCGTGCCGGCTTTCCCGCAGCTGCGACTCCAGCAGTTGCAGGCGCTTGTCGCTGCTCGCCAGAGTGGTGGCAAGGTCGAGGTTCTCTGCCTTGTTGCGCTCGAGCTCTTCCTGGGCCTTGCTCAATTGGCGGTCGCGGATCTCCGCCTGGCGCAGGCTGGCCTGCAACTGGGCTTCCTGGGCAGCGACATTGGCCTGGAGCAGCTCTATGGACAGCTGCTGTTCTTCCAGCCGGTTTTCACGTGCTTCAAGCTCTTCCTGCAATTGCGCGACTTCCTTGCCTCCTGATGCCTGCGGTGCCGGCGCCGCCAGCTGGTCGCGAAGCTTGCGGGTCGCCGCACGCTCCGCCTGCAGGGCGCGGCCCTGCTCCGCCAGTGTGGTCTGGGCTGCTGACAGTTCCCGCTGCAGCCGCCCGGAGGTGAGGTTCTGTTGTTCCAGCGCCGCCACCAGCCGGTCCAGCTTCTGCTGGTCCTCACTCTTGCGCGCTTCCACCTCAGAGGCCAGCACCAGTTCATCGCCGAGGTCGAGAGCACTGCGCCAGAGGGCCAGGGCCCGGGCCTTGTCGGCCGCCACCCCCAGCCCCTGTTCGTAGAAATAGGCCATGCGCCGCTCGGCGCGGTGATCACCCTGTTCCGCGGCCAGGCCGTACCAGTGGGCGGCCACCGCGTAGTCGGGACTGCCGAGCCAGCCTTTTTCGTAGATCTCACCCACATTGACCTGGGCGGTGGCGTCGCCCCCCTCGGCGGCGTCCATCCACACGGCGAGAGCGGTTTCATAGTTGGCGCGATCGTAGAGGGTGTACTCGCCCCCGCGAATCTCACATTCACTGGCGGTGAGTTGCTGGGGTTTACGGCGTTCCTGGTAAGTCATCAGGCTGCCGACCTTGCGGACGCGGCCGGGGAGCAGACAGAGCACGGGCTTGTTTTCATCCACGCCCTGGTAATTCTTGCTGAGGGAGGCATTACCCGAAGTGGCCGGAGCCAGCAACAGCAAGCCCAGCGCGACCCCAACCCCAAATACGAATGGCCTCTGGCTCATCCCGTGATCTCTCCCTGATGACACCAATGACTATAGCTCATCCCGCCCGCAAACAACGGGCCGGATTCAGCATTCCATCAACTGGGCCACGCGCTCCGGCGGCAGGTCTTCACTGTAGTTTGCTTCGAGACGCTGGAGTTCAGGACTCTTCGGATGAATCTTGAGTCCATGGCAGGTGATCAGCAGAGCGGAATCCAGCCGGCCGCTGGCGGCGGAATCCTCCGCCCAGGACGCGTACGTCGCCAGCATATCGAGCACCCCCTGGCGAGCCGGTTCCGAGCGCTGCTTTTTCAACACACTACTGAAGGCCCGGTAGGCATTGTCGGCACCCCCGTCCATGATGTGCAGCGCGGTCACCAGGTCACCACCGGCGTACTCCTGTCGGGCGATATCGAGGTAAGTCCGGCCCTGGTCCAGCCAGCCTTCGAGCTGGCGGGCCTCCTGCGGCGTAACCGTGGGTGGCGGCGAGGGGGTCAACCCGTCGAGGAAAACGGAGTCAGGGCTCGGCCCGCTGAGATAACTGCCCGCCATCCAGGCCACGGCCCCCGCGACGATGGCGGTGGAGCCCAGCGCCAGCGCAACCCTCTCCCGACGCCGGCTCTCGCCGCGCAAACCGGCGAGCAACTCCCTGGCGGAGGGCGTGCGGTCCTTGCGCGCGAACGCCAACCCCCGCCGCAGTGCGCGCCAGCGGTGCTTGTCGAGCCCCGGCGGCGGCTCGGGCTTGCGCCCCTCACTGCGGGCCCGGATCGCCGGCTGGCGATTGAAAGGGTGGTGCCCCTTGAGCAGTTCGTAGGTAACGCAAGCCAGGGCGTAGACATCGTCCCTGGGATCCGGTGACAGCCCCTCGAACATTTCGCAACTGGCGTAGGATGGCGTCATCGCCCCCAGGTCACTGGCATTGAAGCGGGTCTGCTCCTGGCCCTCGAGGGCATCTTCCCGCGCCCGGGCAATCCCCAGGTCGAGAATCTTGGCGCTGCCGTCGTCACCGACGAAGACATTGTTGGGCTTGAAATCCGAGTGAATGAGCCCCTGGCCATGGATATAGTCCAGGCCATTGGCCATGCCCTCGATCAACGGCAGGGCGAGCTTCAGGGAGAGGCCGTTCTGGCACTCCCGTTCCAGGAATTCGTCCAGCGGCTGGCCGCGCATGAATTCCATGATCATGTAGGGCAGCCCCTGGTGCTGGTCGAAGTGCAGCACCCGTACCACGTTGGGGTGGGACAGCTGCTGGGACTTGCGGGTCTCCCGCTGCAGGGCCATGCGCGCCACACTGTGGGCGGCAAAACGGGCGCCGAGGAACTTGATGGCCACCTGGGACTGGCGGTCCTCGAACTCCCGGGCGTACAGCTGGTCGGTAGCAAGGAAGACGCGGCCCATGCCGCCCTCCCCCAGCAACTTCACCAGTTCGTAGCGTTCGGAAATAAGGTCGCCGGCCCGTAACTCACTGTCCGAGGGGGCGGCTTCAGGTTGCAAAGAATCGCCCGCAGCGGCCTGCGTTGCCGCTTCGGTCACCACCTCGGTTGCCCCCCCGGTCGCGGTATCAGCCGCACTCCGGGGAAGCACCTGGGTGGCGTGCAGAGTATCGTCGTTATCGCGTGCCGACACGGTGCTTGCCTGTCATCCCACTCCAGATACCGCCCAGATTACCACCAGACTGGCCGCAGGTCCCGGGCGGGATTCACCCTCAGAAACTGCCCCGAATGCCAATCGTGTAGAGGTCAGCAGAGATGTTATCCAGGTCCAGGGTCGTGCGGTAGTCGATGAAACCTGTCAGGTTCTGGGCAAAGACGGCGGAGATACCGAGGCCCAGTTCGTAGAAATCCTCGTCGGGATCATCGGAGCCCATATTGATCGGGAATACCGGACCGCCATCCTGGGCGGCAAAGCGCGCTTTCACGAACCGGGCATCGTTATCGAATTCGTGCCGCCACTCGATGCCGAGATAGGGCACGATCACCCCCGTCGCCACGCTGAAGTTCTTGCTGATCTGGAAACCAAGTGCGGATTGCAGGGACTCGATATCCTGGTCTTCATAGGCCAGGTTCAGGCCGCCACTGGTGGCGATGTCCGAACCGATAGGCGTGTCCTTCTCGGTGTAGCCATCCACCGTAATATCCAGGTAGCTGAGCCCGAGGTCCACCGCCAGGTCGAGAAACCCGAGGTCGAAGACAGTGCCGGTGGAAACACCCACCGCCAGGCTGTCGCTATCGGTTTCCCCGGTCATCGAACGGTTGATGGTACCGCCATTGTTGAGCCCCGCCGCACCGGAGTAGAGCACGATCCGCTCGGTTTCGTAATCGTTGAAACCATAGCTGAGCAGGCCGTCCACGTAGAAACGACCGATGTTACCGATGCCGTAGGCGCTCAGGCTGTAGCCGTCGAGGGAAAAGCCACCGCCGGAGACCGTGCTGGTAGACATATTGCCCGCCAGCCCTGAGGAGACATTCTTGAAATCCACCTCGTAATCGGCGTAGCCGAAGGCGATACCGGCGACAAAGCCGGAATCAAACAGGTAGTCGACACCCAGGGTCGCGCCGCTGGAATCAAAGTCATACTGGTCTTCAAGCTGGGTGGCGTCACGGTCGCCAGTGCCGTATACACCGTTGGCAAACCAGCTCCAGCGGGACTCGTCTTCCCCCGCATTGCCGCCCACCACCGGCACGCCGTTCATCGCAAGGCTCAGCCCTCCCGCCGTAGCGCGAGCGCCATTGCGGATCGCTTCGAGGCGCATACCGATATTGGCAAACTGGCCGTTGGAGCTCTCGGTGGCGAGGCGTCCCTTGGACACCTGCTCCTCACCGCTCAGCTGTTGCATGGTCTCGGCGAGCTGTCCCGGCACCCAGCCGAGCACGTTGTCAGCCTGACCGCCGGGCTGCAGTGACACGGCAGTCAGTACGACCTCGCTACAGCGAAAGTAGAGGTCCTGTTCCGACGTTCTCGCCGGGCCGGTAAAATCCGAGGATCCCGGGTATTTGGGTACCAGTTGCAGGCAGGTGTTCTGCACCGCGTCGCCAGCGGTGACCTGCAAGGACGTACTGTTTGAGGCGCCCGATACCACCTGCCCGAGATTGGTGCTCTGGGACGCTGCCGCGCCGACATAGGCGGCGGCCAGAATGGCCACCAGAGACCGAAAGTGATTCTTCATACATTCCCCCATGCGCGACAACGGGCCGCCTGAATTATAGTAGTACAGGTCCGGAATCTTGGCGAAAGTCCAAGCGGGAGATTATTCGGCGTGCCATCTGCCAGCAGCTCACAGTACGCTCTCCTCACAGGGTGTGTTATCGCACTGCTACTCGCGGTGGTAACGGGCTGTACAGCAGGCTACCGCCAGCGCGCGGATGCGCTGGCCGAGGCCGTGGGAGCCAGCGCCAGCTGGGTCAGTAGCGGCAAGCATCGCCACCGGGTCTATGAAAAGGCCGGCACAGGCCCGGTGCTGCGCGTCTATCTCGGCGGGGACGGCCGCGCATTCCTGCAGCGGCAGGTCGTCGCCCCGGATCCCACTCCGGCAGAGCACCTCACCCTCAAGTTGATGCTCGCCGACCCCGGGCCCGCAGTGTTTGTCGCGCGCCCATGCTATTACGGCACCGCAACGGAGCCCGGCTGCGAGCCCCGCCTGTGGACCAGTGAACGTTACAGTGACGAAGTTGTCGCCTCCCTCGCGCAGGTCATCCACCGCCTTGCCGCCGAGCATGCCGGCATGCCGTTACAACTGGTGGGTTATAGCGGCGGCGGGGTCATCGCAGTCCGGCTGGCCCAGCACCTTCCCGAGGCAGTCGCCGTCATCACCCTCGCCGCACCACTGGACACCGGCGCCTGGACGGCCCATCACGGCTATACGCCCCTGGCGCCGGGGCAGAATCCGGCCGGGATGGCGAGCTGGCCCGGTACAATACGCCAGCTGCACCTGTCCGGTGCCAGCGACGACAACGTGCCTCCCGAGTTGCAGGCGGGCTACCGCAGACGGATGCAGAGCCTCGACCCCAGCGCGGTATTTCGCACCCTGCCGGATTATGACCATCACTGCTGCTGGCTGCGGAACTGGCCCGAAATACTCGCCCGACACGGAGCAGAGGGCGACACTCGCAATGGCCTGACACGCTCCAGACAGGCACCTCGCATTGCCCCGGTAGCAGCGCTATAGTGTGCACGTATCGCGGTTAACGGAAGCATGCATGAGTGAGACAGCCAGAGAGCGGCGCGCCTTCAGCCGCGTTGCCATCGACCTTCCGGTAGACGTCCATCAGGGCGGCAGCGTCTGGCACCAGCGCCTGATCGACCTGTCACTGGTGGGCGTTGCCACGGACCAGCCAGACCTCTGGGACGCCCAGTACAACGAGCCCTTCACCCTGATGATCCATCTCGACGACGGCGGCAAGCTTGAACTGCACGCCTACCTGCAACACGTGGAGGCCGGGCGCCTGGGCTTTTCCGTACAGCACGTCGACCGGGAGAATATCCAACCCCTGCAACGCCTGCTGGAAGCCCACGTGGAAGATCCAGCCATCATTGCCGAGGAACTGGGCCAACTCGAGTAGAACTCGGGGCAGTGTGATTCACGGCACAGACAACCTGCGCCAGACAGCTAATGCCAGAGAGCAATGCCGGGACGGGGAACACCCGCCCCGAACAGGAATCAACCGAGCAGGAACCAAGCGGCAGCGGCGGCAATAGCCACCAGCACGACAACGCCACCAATAATCAGCCCCATTTTCGACGATGAACCGCCAGCGCCGCCTGCGACGCTGGCGGTTGCGCCAGTGGCCGCCGGTTTAGGCGCGGCCGCAGCCGCCGCACCGCCGGCCGCCGTGCGGAAGATCAGGGTCGCAACCCCAAGGCGGATTTCGTCACCGTCGGCGAGGTAGGCGGTCAGCCGCTTCTCACCGTTCACAAAGATACCGTTGGCCGACACCAGGTTAACCAGGCGCCAGCGCCCGTCCTGATGGATCAACTGGGCGTGCCGCGCAGACACGCTGGGCTCGGCAATGGACACCTCACAGTTGGGATCACGGCCGATTTCCCAGACGTCCGGCTCGCTGCCATCGCCGGGCTCCAGTTCCAGGGCTTCCCCGCCCTCACCGGTCACCGACACCACGATCAGGTGCGGCAGGTCCGAGGCGCGCTCCATCTGGATGGGCGCAGTTTCCGATTCGGCCAGGGCGTCGAGCCCCAGTACACGAGTGCTGTCACTGGTGCCGGAGTCGATCCAGCTACCGGGCAGGTCCGCCGGATTGGGCGGCGGGGCCGGGGCCGGCTTGGGAGCCGGAGGCGGTTCCGGAGCAGGCGGCGGTTCGGCCGCGGCTGCGGGTTCGGCTGCAGCAGGTGCAGGCTCGTCCGGCAGGGACACCACTGTCGCATCGCCGTCGTCCATACCGCCACCTACCACGGTGGCATCCATATCGGCTGCGCCACCGCTCAGCACCACCACGAAGGAGTGCTTCTCGAAACCGAGCGTATCGCCATCGCGCAGGGTGGTCTCCCCGCCAATGGTCTTGCCGTTTACCTGGGTCCCGTTGGCTGAGCCCAGGTCCTCGACGGTGAGTGTATCCCCTTTCGTCCGCAACACGGCGTGGCCGCGGGAGACCCGGGGGTCGTCGATGGTGATTTCGCAGTCGGCGGAGCGGCCTACCCTCTGCTCTCCCTCGAGGGAGATCCGGCTGCCGTCAGCTGCCACCAGTTCCGCACTAAATTCTGACATCGTCCTATTTTCCTTCCTCAGCCCGAGGCAATAATGCCGAGGCTGTATACCACACTTCCCGCTACCAATACCGCCGCCACTATCCAGAATATAGTCCGATTACGGCGCGAGTCTTTCTCTCGCTGCATGGCCTCCCGGGCCGCCGCAATTTCTGTGGCTGACATCATCTGGGTGGATTCGGGCTGGGTGGGAGCTTCGGCTCCGCCCTTGCGCGCCACCACCCGGCGCACCGCTGGAATCGGTATCGGTGTGGCGTTTTCGTCTACCGCTTCCAGTTCTGGCAGGCCACTGTACTCACCGGTGGCCGGATCGAAAGTCCACAGTACCTCAGGCTCCAGCAGGCCCGCCTCGGAGTGCGCAGCCACACCGGGCAGGACGATCACGGTGATGTTGTCCCGTCCGCCGGCCCGCACGGCCGTTTCCACCAGGGTTTCGCAACGGTCCCGGAGGGGCCTGTCGGACCCCAGGATCTCGCTCATCACCGAACTGTCGAGGACGTCCGACAAACCGTCGCTACACAGGAGCAATACCTGACCCGGCGAAAGTCGACCGCAGTTGATGCCCACTTCGAGCTTGTCGTCTTCCTGCAGGCCAATCGCCTGCACGATCACGTTCTTGCGCGGGTGATTGCGCGCCTGGGCCAGGGTGATCTGCCCCTTGGCCAGCAGGGCCTGCACATAGGAATGGTCCCGGGTCAGCAGTTTCAACTGGCCGTCCCAGAGATAGGCGCGGCTGTCTCCCACCCAGGCCAGCTCGAAGTCGCTGTCGGAGAAACGGGCCACAACCACGGTAGAAGCCATGCCGGCCTTGCCCCGGCCCTGGGCGACCGCCGCCATCACCTCGCGGTTGGCGGCGCGAATCCCGTCTTCTATCGAACGTCCCGCGTTTACCTCACGCTGAATGACCTCGCAGGTAATCGCACTGGCCACCTCACCCGCCTGGTGCCCGCCAACGCCATCGGCCACTACGGCCAGCGATTGCGGTGCGTCCAGCAGGTAGGCGTCCTCATTATGTTTGCGCTGCCCTACGTGCGAGGCACCGCTTCCCTCTGCTACCACCTCCAATGCGCTCACAAGCCCCCCAAAACCTGGTTTGCCCGCACCGCAAATTGCTGCGGTACGAAGGTGTTCTCATCTTCCACGGACTTGAACCACGCGTCCAGTAAAGATTCCAGACGGTCTGAATCCCCGAGGGAGATGGAGAGGGTTTCAACGGCAAGGAAAACCTGTTCGGCAGCAGTGAAGTGACGGAAACGCCCGGAGACGGCACGCTGCAACAAGCCCTGACGCAAGCTGCGCATGCTGTCGGTGCCATAGCTGGCCGAACTCACCTGGCGCGCGATCGGGTCGACCTTGCCCGCCAGGGATTTGGCCTGGGCGACCACCGCACCGCGATTCTGCAGCGAGGCCTGGTGCAACTGCTTGAGGCCGCTGCGCAGCGTGGCGCCATCGCCTTCCCCGAGGATATCCAGCACCTCGGCGAGCACCAGCAGGCTGGCATCGTTCAGGCGTACGGTGCCGGGCGGGGTGCCTTCCGGCGACCAGCGCAGGTCGCTCATCGGGTGGTGACAGGCATGACACTGGTAGAACGACAGCTCCGGCATCAGGCTCTGCTTGGTAAACCAGTCTTCCTGTAATAGCTCCAGCGTCGCCTGGCCGCTCACGGCGAGGCCCGCCAGCCACATGTTCACCGAGGAGATCGCGGGCTTGCGATCGCGATAGTCGGCGTCCACGTCATAGTGCTTTGGCTGGTTGACCGTGAACGTCTCCAGTTCGAAGGCCAGGCGTGGGTGCCCGGCCCCCATAATCTCATGGGTAGCAAACTTGTCCTTGGTGCCGAGGTGGCAGGACAGGCACAGACGCGCGCGCTCCAGCGGCTGCTCTGTTGGATACATTCCCTTGGCCAGGTTGTCGGCGTGGCTGGTACCGGCTTCCGCATGGGACTCCAGCCATTGACCTGACCCGCCGTGGCAGGCTTCACAACCCACCCCGTCAGAGATCTGGAAACGCCGGCCCCGCGCCTCGGTGGCGACGTTGTCGGCGTGGCAGTCGAGGCAGATTTTGGCGCCGGCGGCGCTGGGCAGCCCCATCTTGCGTGCTATCGCCTGGCTCTGCTCCGTCTGCAGGGTGCGATAGGCCCGGGAGTGATAGTCATTGCGCAACCAGATCCGGTACTCATTCAGCCAGACGGTGGAATTCTCGTCCTCGCTGACCTTGCCGTGGCACACGCTGGTAGCGCAGCTCGCAACCCCCTCGTGGGGGTTGGCACCGGTTTCCGGCAGGGGCGCGGCAGCCACCAGGGCGGGCATACACAACCCGGCCAGCAGGGCCAGCCAGCCCCGCTGTTGCCGGTGATTGAACAGCTCCCTCATTGACGCTCGGCCTCCTCTTTCGCCGGCTCGTTCTCGACAAACCAGGGCTTGCCATTCTCATCCAGGTACATCCTGCGCATCTCGTCGTAGTTCAGCGGTCGCGCACCGACCCGTCCGAATACCGCCACCTGGCCCCCGGTTTCGTCCACTCCGCGATCACGCTCCAGCGGACGGCTCAGGGACAGGGCCGGAGAGGGCGTCGGGTAGCTGGCGATCAGGTGCGGCCGCGGTTCCGGGCTGAAGCCGTAGAACTTGGGCTGGATCTCCGGCGAGGTCAGCTGCAGGACCTTGAGGCCGCCGACACCATCGGCCACATAGGCAAACAGCGAGGCGTTGGTACTAGCCACCGTCACGTCCCGGGCATCCACCACGCCGGCCGTGAACTTGGTTAGCAGGCGCATCTTCTCGGGCTGGGTGATGTCGACGATCACCAGACCCTCGCTACCGGCCGCCACGTAGGCGTAGGTCCGCGCCAGGTGCAGGCGGTGGGCCTGGGTCAGCGGGATCATGTTGCCCTGCATCAGCTGCGGTTGGGTCGGACTGGTAATGTCGATGACCTTCAGGCCATCGGCATCGGTCACAAACAGGTAGCGGAACTGCTGCGCCACCGAGTGCCCGTTGTTGAGCGGGACCACTGCCTCCACTTTCGGTTGCAGCGGTGTATCGACATTCAGCACCACCAGGCCGCGATCGGCGATGATGTAGGCGTACTTGCCGCCAACGGTCATGTGCCGCGCACCGGTGAGCACACCGCCCTCGTTCCAGGTCAGGGCCCGCTCGAGGAAGTTATTGCGGGGTTCGCCGTCGTGGAGGGTATCGATGTCCACCAGGATCAGGCCTTCCTCAGCGTCGGTAATGAAGGCGTACCGGTAGATCGGGTGGAAGGGCTGCTCCAGGTTGATGTCGCGCATCAGCTCACCCTCGTTGCGCGAAGGTTGCACCGGCTGGGTGGTGGGCAGCACAACGCAGGTCGCATTGGCGCTCTCGACCTGGGTGTCGTGACCCAGGGGGCTGAAGGGTGCGGTAATGATCCGCTGGGAAATGCCCTTGTTGGAGATGCTGGCAATGTCATAAACCTGCATGCCCTTGTCGCCCTCGGCCACGTACAGGTACTCGCCGCGCATCTGCACGCAGTTGACCGGACCGGTGCTGTGGGGATGGGCCGTCTCGGATTTCAATACGCCACCGTTATCCAGGTGCTGCTGGTAGAAGTCCGGGTAGGCGTACTTGTGCAGGTAACTGCCGCGCACGGCCTGGGGCTCCTCCCATTCCGTCACCTCGACGCCGGTCACGTGTTCCTCGCTACCGACGTAGGCGAAGTGTCCCATCAGGTCGATAAAGTCCGCGCCGTACATCATCAGCGTGGCCATGATGGCGTTATTGTCATTGGCCTTGGACAGGTGGCAGTCCTCGCACTCCTTGGTCTCGGTCTTGCGTACGGTGTGCGGGAAGTGCGGGTTGAAGGCCTGCGAGCTGTAGCCACTGGCCGCGATCGGCGGTTGCTGGATGTAGATCCGCTCGCGGTTGGAGTTGGTGGACGACAGCACCAGGGCCGAGGTCGACCTCACCGGCGCATACTTGCCACCCTTGGCGGTCTCACGCTTGCCGATGTGGAAGGTCTGGTCCCGCGCCACCTGCGGGTTGTAGGTGGCGTAGTTCCGGCTCTCCCCGCCTTCGTAGTGATGGCGTTCAGTCTTGTTGTTGGCCTCGATGGGCAGGTGACAGCCGCCACAACTGGTGGTCCAGGAGGTGTGGCAGGTGTAGCACTCCATCTCGTCGTAGGAGTGGGCCAGTTCATCAGACGCCACCTCGGTGCCCCATTCCTGGGTCGCCGTGTTCTTGCTCATCAACTTGGCGCGAGCGGCTTTCTCGTTGTAGTGCTCGTTGCCAGGCGTAACCGCGTCCTTGACCAGGCTGACCTCCCACTCGAGTTCAGGGTCGAGCACCGAACGCTGGATGAGCTTGTTGCCAATCCATTCGAAGCGCTTCTGGCCGTCCGGGTTACGGATGGCGCCGAGGTCGGTACCCCCTTCCAGGGCCGCGGGGCCGGACGTGAACAGGTTGGGATAGGCCTGGGAGGTGCCGTGGCAGTCCTTGCAGTCGATCTCCACCGCCGCGGCCACCTCGCCGTAGATATGGCCGTTACCGTGGTTGTCCTGGGCGTAGTGACAGTCCACACAGTGCATGCCGACATCCATGTGGATGGAGGCCATGTGCACCGCCTTGTCGAATTTCTCGGGGTCGTTATCGGCGACGATATTGCCTTCGGCGTCGAGCAGGTTACCGGTCCGGTCGCGCTTGAAGATGGCGCGGAAGTTCCAGCCGTGGCCGTGGTAGTCGGCGAACTGGGTGTCCTTCAGCTTCGGATTCATCTCCGAAACGGCCTTGAGGAACTCGACATCGGCCCACTTGCCGCGGGGAGAGGCCCCCTCAGGGTTGCGTTCCAGCACTTCGTGCCGCTCTTCGTCCGTCGGGTAGACCTGCTCCTCGGGCCACATGAAGGGCGCGTCGGATTCGTAGTCCCACATGGTGTAACCCATGTAGGTATTGATGAACATGTTGGGCTGGTGCATGTGACAGACCATGCACTGGCTGGTGGGAATAGCCCGGGTGAATTCGTGTTTCAGCGGGTGCCCGCTCTCCCCCTTGGGAATGGTGGGGTCGGCAGTCTGGGTCTCGCCAGTGTGACCGGCGGCGGCGTACTGGCCCGAGTGCTTGGGGTCCCGGTCGTTGGCGTACACCACGTGGCAGGAGGCACAACCGGAGGAGCGGTAGTCCCCGGGCTGGTCGTTGGTGCCCATGAACCAGGTGTGAGGGTCATTCAGACGGGTCTTGGTGATGTTGATCACCGGCACCGAGATCCGCGCCCCGGTACCCGGGCCCCGGTTGGACTGGCGGAAGTCCGGGCGACCGGGCTCCTCCAGGCGCTGCAGCTGGCCGAGGGCGTTGGGCAGGCCGGTTTCCGGGAACAGGTTGGAAATGTTACGCCCGCCGCGCTCGAACACGCGGAAGATGTCACCGGGCTTGATGGTCTCCCAGGCCGGCAGGGGGTACAGCTCCGGCAGGATGCTCATCATGGTCATCTGCTCGGTCGGCTTGACCGGACCGGGAATGGCCGCACCGACACCCTCGCGGGTATAGCCCTCACCGAGAATGTAACGTTTGAAGGGCAGGATACCGTTGTTGTAGGCGGCACCGCCCCACAGCATGGCGGAGGTCGCCATCAGGCTGCGCTTGGCGGCCTCGATGATCGGCAGGTGACAGGCACCACAGGCCTCTTCCGCAATGCGGTAGTCGGAGGGGTTCACAAAGCGAACAAATTCCGGGCTCTCCTTGTTGAGCAGGGTATAGGTGCGCTCCGGGTTGGCGCTGGAGGGGTAGTGCCAGGTTTCCGGGTACAGGGGCAGCACGTGTGCCGCCTCCATGGCCGTGCGATAGCTGGTATCGGCCAGGGAATTGGTGCCGCCGGGCTTGCTGACGCCGGCGTCACCGCCGTGGCAGTCGGTACACCCCAGTTTCACCGCCGAATTGGCGTGCATGGTTTTCTGGTCTGTCGCGGTGTGACAGGTCACGCAGCCATCCGTCTTGGCCGCCACCTCGGCGGCAGTCTGGCTGGCCGGCGCCGAGGGCGCGGTGACATGGTTGCGTTCCACCGGGTGTTCCCCGCCGGCACTCAGGGTGTAGCTCACCGGTAGTGCCAGCAGCACGGCACCTAATGCCAGTGCCCAGCACTGGAACAGGGTGGGCCTTCTCGGGCTGTAATTGCGTTCCATGTCGGCCCCTCAGAAAGTCAGAATCACGTTCAGTAACAGGGAGTAAGGATCCTCATCCCCGTACAGATCTTTAAAGCCATCGCCCCCCAGCAACTGGGCGTAGGACAGTCGAGCCACCACGTTCTGGCTCATGAACGGCCGCCAGATCAGCGCGGCGGAGAGATCGAGACCAATCTCCTCGTCCACGTTGGACTGTTGGCGTGCCACCTCCAGCACTTCGGTCTCGGCGAAGGCCAGGTAATTGGCATTGAACGACAGGCGCAACTCCGGCAGCAGGTCCAGGTCGACACCGCCACCCGCCAGCCACAGGCCCGGGTTGGTGAAGTTGGACAGGCCGTGCTCCTTGGAGGAGCGCAGGTCTGGCAGGACCGCGTTGCGCTGGGACAGGGCCACCCGGCCACCACCGATCAGCGGTACGCCCTGGCGAATCCAGTAGCTGGTGTCGGCGCCGGCAAACTGCGGGTTCTCAAAGATGGCGGCGTAGCCCTGGCTCTTGTCATCGAAGGGGTCGTCGTCGCCGCTGGCGAAGAGGAAGGAGCCGCGCAGGCGAATCCAGTCCAGGTCGAGGCCCGGCTCGGCGGCGAAGAAGAAGGCTTCGATATCCGAGTCTTCCCCGGTGAACACCCCGCCGTCTTCCTCGCCGAAAGCGGCGTAGGCAGACACGGTGAGGTTCAGGCGGCCGAAGTGTCCGTCGCCGTTGTAGCCGATATAGTAGACGTCGTAGTCACGCATCCGCTCCTGGCCGAGGGAGGCCGGGCGCTGGATAAAGTCGTTGGTGTCGTAGAAGAAATCATCTTCGCGGCTGCGGTTGTAGGCCACCGTGGCCTGGGAGAAGAAGCCCAGCTTGGGCATGTCCTGCCAGTACACATTGGCGATGAACACGTCGTTATCGCGCAGGTCCTCGCTGACGTCATTGAGGCCGGAGTTGGTGTCTTTCTCCAGCAGGCGGAACCAGGCCAGGTTGTACTGGAAGCGGTTGTTGTGCCGGATGCCGAACAGGCGCGCACCGAACTGCGAATCCTGGAACAGGAAGCCGCGGAAATCGCTGGAGAAGGGCTGGATGCCTACCCGCAGGCTGTCGAAGTCATAGCGGTCGCCTACGTTGCGCAGGTGCTTGTCAACAAAGGCCGCCTGGATACCCACGTGGTTGTCGTGGCGGTCGACCCCGTCGCCCGGATCGGCGTTGACCCCGGTGATCTCTTCCAGTTCGGTGTAGTTGTAGTTGAACACCGGGGTAAAACGGAACTCCCAATCCGGGGGCCGGAATACGGTGTCACCCTGGTAGTACACCAGTTCCACCGCCAGGTTCTCGTTGAACAGGGCCTGTTCGGTGCTCCCCAGTACATCCAGTTCGCCGGAGCGGTCGGTAGACTGCACACCCACCGGCGTCGGTACCTCGCGGAATTCGACCACTGTGTCGGAAATGGCGGTCACGTTGAAGAACCAGTCGCCGTGGATGGGCTTGTCGCCCTTGATCACATTCTGGTTATACGGGTCCCACTTGTTGTTCGGGTAGCCCAGTGAGTCGACGATCCGCCAGCGGTCGGGGATCGGCACCAGGGCGACGTAATCCTCCGCGGTGGGCCGGGGTATGTCGGAGTAGCGGCGCGGCACCACGTCGCGCTGGATGGCAACGGGCCGCTCCCGCAGCACCTCGCCGGTTTCTTCATCGACCACGATTTCGCGGTACTCACAATCGCGGTTGGAGCCCCCGGCACGGCGCCGGGTACTGCGCCCGCGATCACGGGCGTCCTTGTCGTCGCAGACCACCAGGGCCGCTTCTTCCTCGGTTTGCGCCTGGGCCGTAGTGGTGAGGACCAGGCTGGAACTGGCGGCGAGCACCACCGGCGGCAACCAGCGCCACAGGGTAGTGGCGGAGGATGAGCGGGTTCGGTTCACGCGATTGGCATCCATGGCATCACTTCCCTGAACACACTTGCTGTTCATCGCTGTCGATATAAGGCGTCTGCGGGCACTGGATGTAGCGCAGACGGTCACCGCGGGGCGTCAGGCGATCGGCCCGCATCTCTTTCGGTGCGTTATTGATGGCGCCGCCCAGGGCCTGCCCCGCCTCGTGCAAGCCGAGGAAGGAAATCATGTCGTCCTGGTCGATACCGTCGCCGGATACGCCAATGCCGCCCACCAGGGTGTCACCGCGGTAGATCGGCACGCTGCCCGGGAAAATCTGGGTGCCGTTGGCGATGCGGGGCACGGCGGATTGGGCGCAGTTGGGCCCAACGTCAGTAGGCGCAGCCCCCACGGCAAACAACACGTGACCGAGAATATTGTTGAGCGACAGGTCGAGCTGCATCCCGGTGGAAAACACGCTCCACTCATTGTTGGCGAAGGACTTGCTCAGGGGGCCATTCGGGTTACCGCGGATACCGTCCGGGTAAAAGGGCCGCGACAGGTTGCCACCGGCACGGTCAGAGAAGGCGGTACCGTCAGTCAGCGCCTGCGGGCCGACGAAGGTCTGTACGGCATCCACATAGTCCGGGATAAAGACCTGGGCCTTGAGCTCGAGATTTTCATCCACGTAATTCGTCGGTGTCGTAATGCCGCGGAAGAATTCCGCTGCGTCGGGCGAGGAGAAAATCGCCGCTGTCCGCGCCTTCTGCAGGGACACATCGGCGCCGAATACCGGCGCGTCGCGGGTGCGGAGCATGCCGAGTATCTGGCCCTGGCTATCCACGATGGACACGGTGACCCGGGCCTGGCTACCTACCGGTCGCCGGATCTGGGCACGGGCGCGGTTGGCCACGGTAATGGCGGATGTCAGTAACTGGCGCACTTCCGCAGCGGTCAGAGACGCGTCGCCGATCTGGGTGGCGTCGGTTCCCGCGCGTGGCGGATAACGGTTGTTGTTGTTCTGGTCGACGAAGACGAAGGCATCGAGGCCATCGAACCCGGCCGCGGGCCGGATGCCGGAACCCGGCCGGCCGAAGGCGGTACCGGCAATGACCTGGTTGCGGCTGTAACCGCGCACCGCCACCAGGCTGCCCGCGCCGGTGAGAGTGTCGTAGTCGGGGGCCTGCTCCGGGTCCTCCGGCAGGTCGCCAAAGCCGACGTCACTGAAGCGGAAGGTCTTGCCCTCGACCGTGATGCGGTCGGCGCGGCGGTCCACCGGGCCGGCGTAGCCGAAGGTCGCGGCAAAGGCGATCTGCTCGTCGAGGTCGCGATCCACATCGAGAATGTTCTTGTCGATGCTGTACTGGCCGTCAGCGATCACGCCAACGCCGCCAACGTTGGTCCCGTTTTTGTACAGGGGGAAGCCACCGGGATCCGCCGACAGCCCCAGCGGTGAACGCTGCGGGCCAACCGTGGCGGTGATCGGCAGGTTGGCGGGAGGGTTGGTCACCTGTGGGCCAGTGGCGGCCAGGGTGAAATCGGAACAGGCCAACTGGCTGAACTGCACCCCGAACAGCGGGCCGGAGGGCTGGTTCTCCTCGCCCGGGTTGAAGTGTTCCTGCACAATCTGGTTGGCGGTGCGGGAGGAGAAGGCATTGCCCTCACTGGACAGGTAGGCCCCGGTGATGGCCTTGGTGATGGCCGCCAGGGCGTCACCGTCCAGGCCCGCCGGCAGCACCACACCTTCCAGCCCGGTGCTGATGGTCGTCGGGAAGGTCGTACTGATGGTAATGGCCGGCGCCTCCGCCGCCATCCGGTGCACGGCGAGGACATTACCCACCCTGTCCACCACCGCGATGGTGGCTTCGGCGCCCTGGGCCCGGGCCTGGGCGATGCCCTGGGCCAGCACCCGCTTGACGTCGCTCACCGTCAGCCAGTTTTCGTCCCCGGCACACTGGCCGGTACAGGGCGTGTTGTCCTCGTCGGTATCCACCGAGGCACCCGCGCCACTGCCGCTGCTGCTCCCACCACCACAGGCCGTCAGCACCAGTGCCGCACCAAGTATCAGAATCCGCCAACTCATGGATCTACTCTCCCTGCTGTTCCAGCTTGGCATGTGGCGAGCTCCGCGCCTGTAGCGAGAGGCTGCCATCGCGCTGGTGGAAGGCGTGGCAGCCCACGCAACCCACCGCGGTCAGACCCTTGTCCTCAGCGTGACAGGAGAGGCAATTGTCCTCACCGGGAATCAGAATATCGCGAGCATCGTCTGAAGCACTGGCTGCGTGACAGGCCTCGCAGACTTCTGTCGTCTCATCCCAAGCTAAGCTCAGGTGACTGGTATGGTCAAACACGCCCTTCGGATACCAGTCAGCGGTTATCCGGATGGGCTGCACATACCAGCGGTCAAAAATATCCGCCGCGCCAGTGTCCATCACTTCGTGGCAGGTGATACAGCCAGTCTGCTCGAACTGGTACTCGGCCTCTTTGAGCGCTTCGGCGCGGCCGCAATCCAGGCCCGTGCCCTCACAGCTGGCGGCGGCATAGCGCTTGCCGGGCACCCGACGGGGTTTCTGGCCGGCGCGTTCGGCGCGCAGGTCCGGGTCGGTAAACTCGCGGATAAAGTGCGCTTCCATCGCCGTGATGGCCGCGCGCAGGTCGCCGTGGGGCAACTCCAGTTCAGGGTCGAAAACGTCAAAGCTCAGACCGTGGCAACTGCGGCAATGCGCATCCATGGAGATTTCTTCGAAGTGCTCGCCATCGTCCTTGGGTACGTGGCAGGAGGCGCAGACCAGTGCCTCGCCGCTGGCCTCATCCTGTACTTTCTCGACGTCGAGGTGCACCGCATGGGTGAACTTCAGGTTGGAGCGCTCCTGCAGGTCCGGCTGATCGGCGCGCACCCGCTCCAGTTTCCAGCCGTGGGCGCCACCGGGGCCCTGGGGCGTCAGCAGGCCGAGGCGGAACTCCGGGTGGGCGGCGGTCGTAAAGGCGCTCACCGCCTCCATGCCCTCTGCTCCCGGCCAGTCGGCGGGCGTGGCGTGACAATCCACACACAGGCCGTTATCCAGGCGCACCAGCTGCTCGGGCTCGTTGTGTTCACGGTGACAGGTAGCGCAGCGCTCGCCGGCGAACGCCTCAGCCGGGTGCAGGGCGATGTCCACGTGTTCGGTCATCCCGCGGTGACACTCCAGGCAGGCGGCATCCTCCACCATCACGAAAGGTGTGGTATGACAGGCCTGGCAATCCTCCGACACCCCGCTGGTATCGTGGGCCGCCACCAGCGGGCCACTGGACCAGAGGCCGTCATCCGGCAGAGGAGAGCTGCGCAGGGCCTGGGCCACGTCGGGCTGGAAGACACCCGCAAGAGGCAGGATCAGGAAGATGGCGAGCACCACCAGCGCCAGCGCCCAGCTGAGACGCCGACTGCTGAACGCCAGTTCCATGGCACCGCCAAAACTGGCCTTCACCGGCCCGGTGCGACGCACCAGCAGACCGAGCTCGAAACCGGAGGGGGCCTCGAACAGGCTCAGCTCGTAACCGCCAACCGAAAGGGTTTCCCCGGGCGGCAGGGTCCCTTTGCGCTGGGTTTTATCACCCAGCTGGAACTCCATACCCTTGGCAACCACCTGGACCCCACCTTTGGAAGGCTTGAGCTGGAGGCTACCCGCCAGACCCGGCAGGAGCACCATGGCGTCGCTG
This sequence comes from Parahaliea maris, assembly GCF_008064665.1. Classification (GTDB taxonomy): domain Bacteria; phylum Pseudomonadota; class Gammaproteobacteria; order Pseudomonadales; family Halieaceae; genus Parahaliea; species Parahaliea maris. The sequence goes on from NZ_VRZA01000001.1 coordinate 994,544, forward strand.
CTGCCGAGAGTCAGTTCATTGCCCTGGTACTCGTTTTCCAGGGCTTCGCCGCTGCCGCGGCCGGTTTGTCGTCTAACCAGGAAATACACGGCCGCTACCAGTAAATGAAGACGGAGAAGATGTGGATCGACAGCGCTACCAGCAGCGCTATCGTCAACGGGATATGCACAAACAGCCAGACCTTGAGCAGACCTTTCAGGCGAACATCCTGCCGCAGAAGGTGAAGAATGACCCGCCGGCGGCCGAACAGGGCCAGCAGTTCATTAAGCACCTCCGCCTGCGACTGCTTGCGGGCATCCGGGATACGCTCCGACAGGGCGTTGACGATAATGCCCTGCTCCGCATTGCTCACCGCCTTGCTCTGGCCCGGCAACACAATCCGCGATCCGTCCCTGGCCGTCAGTTGCTGCCAGGTGGAGCCACCGAGCTGGGTCAGGTCCAGAGCGCTCAACGCCATGGCCTGGAGTTCGGCATCACAACTCTCCACCGTGTCGCGGATGTTGCTGTCGAGGTCCGCCAGTTCCTCCAGCCAGGCGTCGCGATCCTTGCCGGCATTGTTGGTGGCCAGATGGCCGGGCAGGTGGATGTAGACATAGAGCCCGTAGAAACCCGAAAAAATCACCAGGCACATCAGCGCATACGCCAGGGTGTGCACGTTCCAGCCCACCTGGGCTGCGCTGTGCAGGGTGCCGATGAGCAACAGCACCGCGCCGAGGTAAACGTGGGCGGAGGTCCAGCCCTGTACCGTGCCCGCCGCGGAGCTGTAGCGTCGCTTGCGCACGCCGAGCACACTGAGCCACACAATCAGCAGGGCTCCCACAGTGCCCAGTACGTAACCCTGCCAGGTGCCGCCGTTGGGCGGCTGGGCGGCATTGCCCCCCTGACTGAGGTAGAGGCCGATGCCGATGACACCCAGCAACAGGGCCCACTTGCCATAGCGAAAATTACGCCACGCCAGTAACGAGGTGTGCATCAGTGCCCCTCCACCAGCTCACTGAATTGTTCGGGAGACACCCGGACCGCGGCGCCGGTGGGGCAGGCGCGAACGCAGGCCGGTCCTCCGGGGCGGCCCATACAGGCATCGCATTTCACCGCTTTCTTGCCGGCGTCCTTGGCGGCCGCACTGGGGGTAAAGCTCTCCGGCTCCCCAGGGCCCGGACCGCGGCCCAGCAGCAACCACGACAGCAGGCCGGGTTTCTTCGGCGCTGCATAGCTCAGCTTGATCGCATCGTAGGGGCAGTTGGTCTCGCAGTTGCCGCAGCCGATACAGCTGTCACTGATGAACACCTCGCCATTGGCGGATCGGCGAATGGCGTCCGGCGGGCAGTCCTTCATGCAGTGCGGTAATTCGCAGTGGCGGCAGGAAATGGGCACGTGCAGCCCCGCCAGCGAGGCGCCGGATTCCCGGTCCAGGCGGGAGATGCCGTTGTGGGTCTCGGCACAGGCGCGCTCGCAGTTGTCGCAGCCCACGCACAGTGTCTCGTCGATCACCAGGGCGTTGGTGGCCTCGCCGAGCCCCTGCCCCATCAGGAAACCGATCGCTCCAGCGGCCTGTGGCTGAGACGCCATGCTGTTGGATTTGCGCAGCACCTCGCTGAGCCGCCCCTGCAGGGTGGCGACATGTTCCGGCTGGCTCCCCACCAGTGCCAGAAATTCCGCCTGGCGGATCACAATGGTCTCTGTGCGCACCGCGGCGGTGGCGGTGTCGCGGCGCCTGGGCGCTCCCATCAAGGCCATCTGGCCGGCCAGTTCCCCCGAGTGATTCTGGTTGACCACCAGGTTGGCACCGCCGCGAGTCAGCATCACGGTGCCGCTGCGGATCAGGTGCAGGCAGTCTCCCTCCTCACCCTCGGTAAACAGCACCTCGCCAGCCTTGTACTGGCGGGTTTCGACCTGCCCGGCAATGTTGCCCAGCTCCTCCAGGGTCAGCTGGGGCCGGAACGCCGCCTGCAGCGCCCGCATGACAAAGATCCGGTCGATCCCGCTGCTGACCTCCTTGTTGGAGTTCATCAGCTTGACCATGATCCGGCGCGGGGTCTCGATGAGGATGGCGTCCTCGGAGACCACCGCGTCGCCCTGCCGGGGGCGACCGGAAATCAGGCTCATCTCGCCGAAGAACTGGCCCGGCTTGATGGTGTGCCAGGGGCCGTCCTTTTCCAGCTGCAATTGCACCTCACCCTCAACGAGGGTGTAGAAAGTGGTGCTGAATTCGCCGTTGCGGTACAGCGGTTCTCCCGCGGCGACAAATGCGGTGGAACGCTCGCCGCCCTGGGGCGCCCTGGCCAGTTCCGCCGGCGGCAGGCTGACAATAATGCGACTCTCGATAATCAGCTCGCGGAAGGCCAGCGGATTCATGTGCCGGAACATCGGCACCCGCTGCTGGTAGAGGTCCAGCACGTCTTCCGCGTCCATCACGTAGGGCAGGCCGGAGAACTGGTCCTGCAGCAGCGGGTAATCCGCGGGCTTGGTGTCCTTGCCGTTGATGAACTCCACCACGTCGTAGCCCTGGTTCATCGCCTGTTTGATCAGCGGGTAGCCACCCAGGGCGCCGATAATATAGAGGCCGGGCACGTTGCTCTGGTAGTGGCGGTCGACGTCGGGCACCGCCTCCGGGTTATCGCTGGTAATGACGATACCGCAGGATTCGACAAACTTGCGCGGCGGGATGGTACCGAGCCGGGCGATGATGCGGTGGCATTCGATACGCTCTTCACCCGAGGGCGTACTCAGCACAATCGCGCCCTTGGCCCCGGGAGCGGAGGGTAGTTCGAGCCCCGCCACATTGGCCTCGTAGACACAGTAGAAGGGGCGATTCTTGTCGTTGATGGCCGCCAGCACGGCGTTCAAGTTGCCGTCCTTGGCCCGGCTGAATTCATTGCGCCGGTTGATGATGAAGACCTTGTTGTAATCCGACAGGGCGATGGCGTTCTCGATGGCCGCGTCACCGGCACCGACCACCACGATGGTCTCCTCTTTGAAGTCTTCCGGGTCGTCGAGGGTGTAGCGGACAAAATCCGACTCGGCATCCCCCGGGACACCCAGCGTGCGGGGGTTACCCTGGGTGCCAATGGAGAACACGATGTGCTCTGCCTCGACCGCGTCGCCGGAGCCCAGTTTCAGGTTGAAGCCGCCCTTTTCGCCGTCGATCGCGACTACTTCGCTGTCGTAGCGAATGTTGATTCCCGCTGCCAGGGCTTCGTCCCAGACCCCGAGAATCTCCTCGCGCTTGCCGGCGGTAAAGCCCACTTCACTGCGCAGATTCAGGAAGCCAGGCTCGTCCATGACGTGCTTGCCTTTCTGGTATTTCTGGATGGTCTTGGCGAAGGTGTTGAAACCTTCGAGCAGAATATAGGTGGGCTCTGCAGCACCGGACTCCGCATCATAATGCGCAGCGCGGCCAGCAGCGGACAGGCCAGCAGGCCCAGCACCAACTATGGCTATATGATACCGCTTGGACACGGCTCTTCCCCGGCAGCTATTTGCGTTGTTACGGGTGGCATCCTGCCTCCCTTGATCAAGTCCCTTGCCCCGCGACGACTACGCTTTCATCGAGCGCGGGCCCAATTCTTTATGCTTTCTATGCTGTGTATGCTCTGCTGCGTATGACAAGCTTGCTGCTTGCCACAGCATACTGCATATCACAGCGTACTGCTCACTGCTTCTTTCTTACCAGCTTTCGCGCTGGTTATTATCGCGGCGGCGCCTGGCGCCTGCCGCTCCCTACCTCAGGCCCTGCCGCGCGACGGGACGTCGCGGCAGCGGCCGGCCAGCCCTCAGGACTGGCGTGCTACAAAGAAAAAGTCTCCCACTTCATCACCGGCCCGTTTGATGGCCTTGAACTCGGGCGCCAGTTCAGGCTGGCGGTCCTCCAGCTTCTCTATCATGTCCAGGTACAGGGCCGGCGCGGTCAGTACCGAATCGTTGCTTTCCAGCACCTCGATAAAGGCGTCGGCAAACACCGAATTGCGTGCATCGTTGCTGGCGGGCAACGGGCAATCCTTGCCGGAGGTCATCAGCAGGCGCGCCTTGTTGGGGAAGCGCAGGCTGACATAGGCCTCACTGTTGAGCTGGGCCGCGCTGCTGGCAAGCAGGAAGGCCGGATTATCAGCCAGCAGGCCTGCAAAGGATGAGTCCGCCACGACCATGATACGTTTGGCCGGCAGCCGCGCCAGGTGCGAACTGATCTGGGACGTTGGCACCCAGTAAGTATCGTCCGGTGGCGGCTCGGAGTTGACGGGCAGCCAGTAGCCCACTTCATAGTTACCACTCTCTCGCCGGTTACCCCATCCAGTGTAGTAGATAAGCAGGTTGTCTTCCGGGGTCAATTCGCTGTTCATGTGATTGAGGGCGCGCAACAGGGAGGCGTCGTCGCCGTTGGTCACCACTTTCACCTGGAAACCGTAACGCTGCTTGAGCACCTGGCTGACCCGCTGGGCGTCGGATACCGAGGTGGACAGCTTGTCGAGGTAAGTGTAGTCGCCGTTGCCGATCACCAGCGCATAGTAACGGCCAAAATTCTTGCCCTGCATGTTCACCGGCTCGGGCGTGGCGAGATTTTCCCGCACCGCGGGGGCCTGGGCACCGACCTGAGAACTGGCCGCAGTGGAGGTAGCAGCGACGGCACCGGACACAGACCGGGTGGGACTGCTCTGGGCCTTCTCGAGTTCGCGCTCGAGGCGGGCCTGTTCCTCGGCTGCCGCCACGGCGGCGGCTGTCGCGGAGGCCGTGACCGCGGCGACCGCGGCCTCCTGCTTCTCGGTGTACATCTCGGCCTGGGCAATCAAGGCCTTCTGTGCGTCCGACTTGTAGACCAGGGCGTCATCGCTGATGCCCCAGGCGGCGCGGTACCAGTTGAGCGCCGCCTGTTTGTCCCGGGGCACACCCTGGCCGGTTTCGTAGAGGGTACCCAGGTTGAACTGGGCGCCCTTGTGGCCCTGCTCGGCGGCACGCTTGTACCAGAGGGCGGCGACTTCGTAGTTGGGCTCGGTCCCGAGGCCCTGCTCGAAGATTTCGCCCACCGTATTCTGGGCCTCGGCGTCACCCTCCTCGGCGGCGGGCAACCAGACCTTGAGGGCTGTCTTGTAGTTGGAGCGGTCGTAGGCGACATACTCACCGCCGCGGATACGGCAGTCCTGGGCCGTGGTCTGTACCGGCCGCCGGGGGGTCATATAGGTCGTATTACCCAGCTGGCGCACCTGGCCAGGCAGGAGGCAATCGACGATGTAGAGGTCCTTGACCTCGGCGCCTTCGGGAATGTCGGGAATGCTGGCGGACTGCTGCCCGGCACAGGCTGACAGCAGGGCAGACAGACAGGCAGACACTGCCAGCGCTTTGGCGCGGCGTGGCTTTTGGCGCCCTGTCGCTTGCGGCCCGCGTCCTGCGGATTGTGACAGGTATGTTGTGGCTATAATTCCCTGCATGCACTTCGTCCGAACATTCCATTTCCTGACTACAGAAAGTAGTCCAAGTCACGTGGCACGACAACTGCTGAAACCGTTATTCATCACACTTCCGGTGATTTTTCTCGTCGCCTGCGGGCACCTGCCGTCCCCGGCGCAACTGGCTGATCGCTACCAGCTACAGGCCAGCTGGGTCGCAGGGGCGGAATTTGACCTGCTCAGCCTCGCCCGAGCGGGCTGGACCGAGGGACCGCGCCTGCATGTCTACCTGGAGGGCGACGGACGCCCCTGGCTGCGCGACCGCGCGGCGCCGGACCCGACCGGGCGGCACCTGCTGGCCCTGGAACTGCTGCAGCGCGACCCCGCACCAGCGCTTTACCTGGCCCGCCCCTGCTACCACCAGGATTCTATGCCTGCCAACTGTACTCCCACCCTGTGGACCTCCGGCCGCTACTCGGAAACCGTGATCAACAGCATGGCCGACGCCCTGGCCAAACAGCTGGACGCCAACCCCTCGATCAGGGAAATCGTGCTTATCGGTTACAGCGGCGGCGGCAACCTCGCCGTTTTGCTGGCCCCCCGTCTGGCAGGCAGTGTCCCGGTATCGGTGGTCACCATTGCCGCCAACCTGGATACGGTAGCGTGGAGCGCACACCATCGGGTACTGCCCCTGCAGGATTCCCTCAACCCGGCGGAACAACAGGCCAGTGGCTTGCAGGAGATGCACTTCCAGGGAGCGGAAGACACCGTGGTCCCACCTGCTACCAGTGCCGCCTATTTCCAGCGCCACCCGCAGGCGAGATCGGTCACTGTGGAAGCCTTCGACCACCGCTGCTGCTGGGCGCAGCAGTGGCCGCAGTTGCTGCAGCAGGCGCTGCAAGGCGCCAGCTGAGCTTACTCGCCCGAGGCGAGTTCCTGCTCCAGCTGCTGGCGCAAGGTCGCCAGCGTCTCGTGGTTGGCCAGGTATTCGTTGGTGTCGTAGGCCTGCAACATACTCAGCAGGTACTCGCGCTGGCGAACCGAAGTCAGGGTTGGCTCCAGCGCCACCAGATGGCCGATCAGTTCGTCCAGGCCCTCCTCCGCATCGGCATTGCGCGGGTGCAGGTCATAGGCTTCAAGGAAGTAACGGGAAGCGCCATCCCAGTCTCCGATGGCCGCAGACTTGTGGCCCAGGTCCAGGTCCTTGAGGAACTGCGCCTGCACACTGACCGGCAACTCGTCGAAGGGTACCGCCGGCCCCTCGCCCTGGCTGGCTTTCCAGGCCAGCCCCGCGGAGGTGAGCGCGAGCACCACCACCATCGCCAGCAACACCCGGTTGCGGCGACTGGTGCCGGAAAACTCCCGCAGGAAGACATCCGCCGAAGGCGTGCGTTTGTCGCGCGGCAGCTTGATGGCGTTGGCGATAGCGTGCCACTCGTGGCGTTTTATCTTCTTGATCGGCTGGGCAGTCAGGCCCTGCTGGAAGGCCTCCAGCGCCGTGGCTCCGCCGTAGGGGTGCACGCCGGCAAACAGCTGGTAGGCCACCAGGCCCAGGGCGTAGACGTCATCCGCCGGGTGGGGCGGCTGGCCCTGCAGCATTTCCAGTGATGCATAGCGTGGCGTGAGTGCGCCGAGCTCACCGGCGTCGAAGCTGTCCTTGTGGATCTCGGTATCCACGATCCGGGCGATACCGAAGTCCAGTACCTTGACCCGGCCGTCGATGGTGACGAACACGTTGTCGGGCTTGAAGTCCGAGTGCACCATGCCCTGGCGGCGGGCATAGGCAAGGCCCGCGGCCATCTCGGTGATCAGCTTGGCGACGCTGGGCTTCTTGCCCTCTTCAAACTGCAGCGAGGTCCAGCCCGAGAGGGGCGCACCCTGGAGGTACTCCATGGTCATGTAGACCTGGTCGCCGTCGCGGTCGAAGTCGTACACGGTGACCACGTTGGGGTGAGCCAGCTGCTGGGACTTCTTGGCCTCCCGCTGCAGGCTGATCAGGGCCTTGGGGTGGCGGCTGAATTCTGCCGACAGGAACTTGATCGCGACGTAGGGTTCGTCGTCCTGGGCTTCCTGCTTGCGCAGGTCGAGGGCCTTGTAGACATGCCCCATGCCGCCCTTGCCCAGACGCGCCTCCAGCACGAAGCGATCCTTGATGATCATCTGGTCGTGGGGATCGGTAGCGACCTCCGCCGCGGCACCGGCATCCACCACGGTGGCGTCGTCGTCCAGCAGCACCGTTGCCGCCTCGGCGGCGGCCTGCTCGGCGGCGCTGAGCAGTTCGGTGGCGGGCAGGTCGGTCTCTACCTCGGGGTTGGCATTGCGGTCCGGCCGGGCGTAGACCGTCGGCGCAATCGCCGCCTCCTCGCGCTCCTGCTCGGCGGCCTCGTCTTCCAACAGGACCGTTTTGTCCACGTCGAGGGAGGCGATGTTTTTCTTGTCAGGATGGTCAGACATAGGCACTTGTATAGGTGAATGGCCAGTGGATGTATAGACAAAATCTACTAAAAGGGCGATTACCGCAAGTGCACCGCGCCCCGACCCATCGGCAGCCCTAGTCGATGGCGGCCAGCGCTTCCTCGAGCCGGGTTACCGCGATCACTTCCACCCCCTTGAGGGCGCCCCGCGGCGCGTTGCCCTTGGGCACAATGGCGCGGCGGAATCCGTGCTTGGCCGCCTCCGCCAGGCGCTCCTGGCCGCTGGGGACCGGGCGGATCTCACCGGACAGGCCCACCTCCCCGAAGATCACCATGTCCCGCGGCAGCTGGCGGTCGCGGTAACTGGAGACAATGGCCAGCAGCAGGGCCAGATCGGCGCTGGTCTCCAGCACCTTGACCCCGCCCACCACGTTGGCGAACACGTCCTGGTCTCCCACCTGCAGCCCGCCGTGCCGGTGCAGTACCGCCAGCAGCATGGCCAGGCGATTCTGCTCCAGGCCCACGGCGACCCGCCGGGGGTTACCGAGCTGGCTGTCGTCGACCAGGGCCTGGATTTCCACCAGCAGGGGGCGGGTACCCTCCCACACCACCATCACCGCACTGCCCGAGGCGGGCTCGGTGCTGCGGTCGAGGAAAATGGCGGAGGGATTTTTAACCTCGCGCATGCCCTGCTCGGTCATGGCGAACACCCCGAGCTCGTTGACCGCACCAAAGCGGTTCTTCTGCCCGCGCAGGGTGCGGAAGCGGGAGTCCTGGCTGCCCTCCAGCAGGATGGAGCAGTCGATCATGTGTTCCAGCACCTTGGGCCCCGCCAGGGAGCCGTCCTTGGTGACATGCCCCACCAGGAACAACACCGTACCGGTCTGCTTGGCGAAGCGGGTGAGGTAAGCCGCACACTCGCGCACCTGGGACACGCTGCCGGGAGCGGAGCTGATCCCCTCCGAATGCACTACCTGGATGGAGTCCACCACCAGCACCTTGGGCTGGTATTTTTCCGCCGCGGCGAGAATGGCCTCGACGCTGGTTTCGGACATCAGCCGCAGGCTGTCAGTGGGCAGCCCGAGACGGCGGGCGCGCATGGCCACCTGCTGCAGGGATTCCTCACCGGTGATATAGAGCGCCTCCATGCCGGTGGCGAGGTGGCACATGGTCTGCAGCAGCAGGGTGCTCTTGCCGGCCCCGGGGTTGCCCCCCACCAGGATGGCCGAACCCGGCACCAGCCCGCCGCCGAGCACCCGGTCGAATTCCTCGGCGCCGCTGCTGAACCGGGGCAGCTCCTCCAGGTCGATGTCCGCCAGCACCCGGGCTTCCGCCAGGGCACCGGCAAACCCGGCCCGGCGGTCGTTGGCGGCGCGCGCGCTCCCGCCGGGGCGGGCGGGGCCCAGGCGCACTTCGCTGAGGGTGTTCCAGGCCCCGCAGTCGCTGCACTGGCCCTGCCACTTGGCGTAGTCCGAGCCGCAATCGTTACAGACGTAGGCGGTTTTGTTCTTGGCCATGGGCGGGGACGTTTCCTTGCACTGATTTTATCGCGGACCGGTTGTGGGCTTGCCGGCAAGCTCGGTATGCTACCAGACTTTCCCGGTGGTCCCGGCAACCCCCGGCGACCACCGCCTGCTGATTGCAAATACCTGTCGCCTGAAGGCACAGGTTGCGGCGCGACAGCGTACAATAACCACCCGATTCCTGCCGCGAGCGCCCTGGCGCCGCGACCACAAGCGAGCCACCATGTCCGATTCCTCCCTCGTCCCCGAACAGCAGCTGGTGTTTTCCCCCGGCCTGGCGGCGACCATCGGGCTGGAAGAGGCCATCCTGCTGCAACAACTGCACGCCCTGTTCCAGCACCGCCAGCCCAGCCACCGGGAGGGTTACGCCTGGCTGGAGGTGGAGCGCGGCTACCTGATGCGGCTGTTGCCCTTCTGGGAGCCCCCCCAGCTGCATCGCATCCTGCGCAGCCTGGTGGACAAGGGGGTGCTGCTGGTCGGCTCACCCCCCATACACTCCGCCGAGCGGTTGCTGTTCGCCCTTAACGAACCAACCCGCAGCGCGGCCCAACCGGGCGCCAACCGGACTGAGGCCGCTGGGCCTGGACCAGCGTTCGGTGGCGCAACCACGACCGCGCCCGGAACCCCGCAGCGGCGCAGTGCCGCCACCCTGTCGGAAAACTGGGCGCCCAGCGAGGACCTGCTGCAACTGCTGGCCCTGAACCACAACATACCCCGGCAGTTCGCTATCGACCAACTGGAGGATTTCATCTTCTACTGGCGCGAGCGCGGTGAGAGCCACCACGCCTGGGAGAACAAATTCCGCCAGCACGTGACCGGCGCCTGGCGCCGTCACCAGCAGCACCAGGCCGAGGCCGCCCGCGCGCCTGACAACCGCCCCCTCGACCGGGACTGGCGCCCCAGCGAGGACGCCCTGGAGATCATGACTCGCGGCGGGGTGGACCCGGACTTCATCGAGGAAGCCATCCCCGAGTTCATTCTCTACTGGCGGGAGCGCGGGGAGCCGCCGAAGGAACTGAACACCAAGTTCATCCAGCACATCCGCCTGCAGTGGGCCCGCTACAACAACGTGGCCCAGGGCGGCGAGCCCACCCCCATCCGCAGCGACTGGCAGCCGGACCGGGACGTCTACGACATCCTGCGCCTGTCACACATCGACGAGCAGTTCGCCCGCTCGCTGATACCGGAATTCATCGTCTACTGGCGCGACAGCGGCCAGGCCCACACCTCCTGGAACAGCAAGTTCCTGCAACATGTAAAATACCACTGGGCCAGACAGCACCAGATGCAACAGGCGGGACACAGCCATGACCGACAACAGCCGGGACCTCATTCAACAGGTCGCACAAGGGATCGCAGCCTCGCGGACGACCTCAGCGACACCTCCTGGGCCAACTGAGGCCGAGCGCCCGCCGGCCGCGGCGGAGCAGGTGGAGGCCATTAACCAGGTCTTCGCGCTGTTCCGCCTGAACTACCACAACCAGTACTACGCGGCCTTCCCGGACGCGGAACAGCTGAAGCAGATCAAGAAGCTATGGCTGGACTCCCTGCGCGACTACCCGGTGGAACAGATCCTGCGCGGCGCCCGCCACGCGATCGAGCACAGTGAATACTTACCCACTCTCAACAGGATGCACGAGTGCTGTCAGGCGGGTCTCGCCGAATTCGGCCTGCCCTCGACCCGCGACGCTTACCGGGAGGCCTGCAATGCGCCCTCCCCGAAGGCGGCCCAGCGCTGGTCACATCCGGCGGTCTACCTGGCGGGGCGGGACAGTGAGTGGTTTTTCCTGGCCAACAATACGGAGCAGAAAGCACTGCCGGTATTTGAGCGGCATTACCGGGAGTACTGTGCGCGGGTGATGCGGGGGGAGCAGCTGACGATTCCGCCGGAGCAGGCGCTGGAGCATCATGAGGCGGCTCCCCTTCCTGTGGAGGAGCAGTTGGCGCAGTTGAAGAAGTTGCGGGAGGAGACGGGGATTTAGCTGTTTTCTGGCTCTAGATGGCCTGAATCGCGAGTTCCGCCGCGGAGATCATCCGGTAGCGTTTTTCCGGACACGCTGCAAGTACATCCATGTACGCTTCTAATCGGCATCCATGCCTCATAGAGTCCGGAAAAACGCTACCGGACGCTCACCGCTCTTTCGGTACTACGTAAGTTAATTCGGTCACGTCTGCATCACTGCGTCACACGCCCGCACGAATAAAGCCCTTGCACGGAAACCGCCCTGGCTTTTATTACGAATTGTGCAATTCGGGATTCCGCAAAGGAATGCGTTCGACATGACGAGTATCAAAGTGCGCAATCAAGCAGTGGCTGTCTGGGTGAGCCTGGACGGACTCTGTGAGACATGGATGTCGAGCAGAAGCGTACATGGATGTACTTGCAGCGTGTCCGGGAAGGCTCACCCAGACAGCCACTGCGAAAAGGGTGGCACCACCCGAGAACGAAGCGAATCTGGAACAAGCCGCCCTACTCGTACCCGTCGTAAGACCCCCGCGCCAGATTCTCAAAGCGCGTAAACTGCCCCACAAACGCCAGCCGGCACGTCCCGATGGGCCCGTTCCGCTGCTTGCCGATGATAATTTCGGCGACGCCCTTGTCCGGCGAGTCCTCGTTGTAGACCTCGTCCCGGTAGATGAACATGATCACGTCCGCATCCTGCTCGATCGCGCCCGATTCCCGCAGATCTGAGTTCACCGGGCGCTTGTTGGGGCGCTGCTCCAGTGAGCGGTTGAGCTGTGACAGGGCCACCATCGGGCAGGTGAACTCCTTGGCGATGGCCTTCAGGTTACGGGAGATCTCCGAGATCTCCGCCGTCCGCCCCTCAGAAGAGCCTGCCACCTGCATCAGCTGCAGGTAGTCCACCATCACCATGCCGATCTCACCGTGTTCGCGGGCGATACGGCGCACCCGGCTGCGCATTTCCGTGGGAGTCAGGGCCGGGGTATCGTCGATGAACAGGGGGGCGTCCTTGAGCTTGGCCACGGCGGCGCTGAGCTTGGGCCAGTCTTCCTGTTCCAGCTTGCCGTTACGGATGCGGGTCTGGTCGATCTTGCCGATGGACGACAGCATACGAATCACCAGCTGCTCCGCGGGCATCTCCATGGAGAACACCAGGATGGGCTTTTTCTGGCCCAGCACGGCGTTCTCTACCAGGTTCATGGCAAAACTGGTTTTACCCATGGAGGGGCGGCCGGCGACGATGACCAGGTCGGAGGGCTGCAGACCGGAGGTCATGCCGTCGAGGTCGGTGAAGCCGCTGGACAGGCCGGTGATGTCACCGCCGGAGGTAAACAGCTCCTCGATGCGCTCGATGGCTGCCTGCAACAGCGGGTTGACGTCCCGCGGACCACCGGCCTTGGGGCCGTGCTCGGAAATCTGCATGATGAGGCGTTCGGCCTCATCGAGGAGTTCGTCGGAACTGCGCCCCTCGGGATTGAAACCGCTCTCGGCGATTTCCTGGGCGGCGTCGATCAGCTTGCGCAGGGCGGCCCGTTCGCGCACCACCTTGGCGTAGGCCCGGATATTGGAGGCACTGGGAGTGCTGCTGGCCAATTCGGCCAGGTAGGCCACGCCACCCGCCGCTTCCAGCTCGCCGGCGGCGGTGAGCTTGTCGGCCACGGTGATCACATCCACCGGCTCCACCGCTTCGGCGAGGGAGGCGATATGGCGGAAAATCAGCCGGTGATCGGGGCGGTAGAAATCGGAGGCGGTAACCGCCTCGGCCACGGAATCCCAGACATCGCCCGCCAGCAGAAGCCCGCCCAGTACCGACTGCTCTGCCTCAATGGAGTGGGGCTGCATCTTGATCCGGGCGACCTCGCGGTCACCGCGGTCGTAATCCATCGGCGGGGGCGCTTCGACGAGGTCAGTGGGCAGGTCGACGGGATAGTCGGGTTCGTTCATGGTCGCGACGGTTCGGGTGGCCGGCTGCACAGAGTAAACAATTCAGCCCGCTGAATGAAGCGACAAGCGAACCTGTGCACCTTACAAAAACGACTACACCGGCTCGAAGCCGGTGTAGAGGGAGCCACCGGCCCGCCCGCGGATATCACGGGGCAGTCCGGCAAATCAGGGGCGTAGCTTACTCGGCTACAACCGCGATGGTGACGGTCGCGGTAACGTCGCCGTGAACCTGGATGTCCACTTCGAACTCGCCCAGCTCACGCAGGGCGCCTTCGGGCAGGCGAACTTCAGATTTGTCGACCTCAGCGCCAGCAGCAGTCAGGGCCTCGGCGATGTCGCGGGTACCGATGGAACCGAACAGTTTGCCTTCTTCACCGGCGTTGGCGCCAATGGACACGCCTTCCAGTGCACTCAGGGCCTCGGCGCGTTTCTCGGCAGCAGCTAGGGCTTCTGCGGCAGCGGCTTCGAGATCAGCGCGACGCGCTTCGAACTCGGCAATGTTGGCTTCGGTGGCCGGAACCGCTTTGCCCTGGGGTACCAGGAAGTTGCGGCCGTAGCCTGCTTTGACGTCAACCTTGTCGCCCAGGCCACCCAGGTTAACGATGTTTTCCAGCAAAATGACTTCCATCTTACTTTCCTCTGTCTACGGGGAGCGAGCTCCCGCGGTTATCAAATTCGTCTGTTTCGTTCTGCACTCATTAAGAGTGCCGGCCGTCGTGTTGCTCAGTCCTGGCTATCGCCATTGGACTTCGCCACCCAGCGCTGGCGAAAGCGCAGCCAGCTGTCGGCAATTGCCGCGGCCACAACGGCCAGCTTCACCGGGTCCAGGAACAGCCACAGCAGGTAAAACACTATGAGCCATCCACTGCCCTGCCCGCGCCACGCCACCCGGGCGTGAACCAGCGCGAGGCCGGCGAAGTTGAGCGGGATCAAGCAGATCACCGCCCAGGTTCTGTATTCCACCCCGAGGCTGGCCAGGGCCAGGGCCGCGAGGGTCAGTGCCAGCGTTACCGCGGGCGGGTAGTACAGGGCCCGGAACTCGGTAGCGAAACCACCCGGGTTGTACAGCACTGCCTGCCACCAGCGCGCCAGCAGCAAACAGGCAATGGACAGCAGGCTGGTCGCCGCGCCCATCATGCCGGCGATCTGCGCGGCGGTCGGCCTTACCAGTTCAACCGCCGCCTGCTGGTCCTGCGTGGCCAACTGCTGCTCCAGGGTGGTGAGGAACTGGTCAAAGAACCCCACCATCTGGGCCAGCAGGTCCTGACCGAAAGCGATCAGGCCGAGGCCGGTCACCGCCCCCAGGGGGACAGCGGCGAGTACCGTCACCGGCAGACTCACCGTGGTGCGCAGCACCAGTGCCAGTACCGCGGTGGATACCAGCAGGGCCAGTGGGCCGCTGTCGCCAAAGACGAACATCAACGTACCCGCCGGCAGCAGGGCCCACAGCAACAGCCAGGCACCCTGTCCTGCGCCCTTGCGCAGGGTGACCAGCGCGACAACCGCGGCGCTGATCCAGCAAAGCATCAGGCTTCCGGCGCTGGCCACTGCTACCAGCAGCGCCTGGAAGCGTCCGCGCATGACGAATTCGGCGAGGGCTTTCACTGCAAGCCCGTCCGAAGGCCCATTGAGGGGCTCAGTACGGCGCGGAAGATAAGCTACTGCTTACTGGTGTGAGTCCGTGTAGGGCAGCAGGGCCAGGAAGCGCGCACGCTTCACAGCGGTAGCCAGCTGACGCTGGTACTTGGCCTTGGTGCCAGTGATGCGGCTCGGTACGATCTTGCCGGTTTCGGAAATGTAGGCCTTCAGGGTGTCGAGATCCTTGTAATCGATCTCTTTAACGCCTTCGGCGGTGAAGCGGCAAAACTTACGGCGACGGAAAAAACGTGCCATGGTAAATACTCCTTTCTAAGCTCGGTCGTTACAGAAGAAGATGAGGGCACTGCCTTACTCGGCTGCGGCTTCCTCGGTCTTCTCCTCGGCGGATGATTCCTCGCGGGCCTTGTCGGCCGCCTGGCGTTCTTCGTAGCGGGTCTTGCGCTCGCGACTTTCTTTCTCGGCCTTCATGATGAAGGACTCGTCAGTCACGGCTTCGTCGCGACGAATGACCAGGTTACGGATCACGGCGTCGTTGTAACGGAAGGTGGTGGTGAGCTCTTCCATGGCGTCATTGGACGCTTCCACGTTCATCAGCACGTAGTGTGCTTTGTGGATTTTGTTGATGGGGTAAGCCAGCTGGCGGCGGCCCCAGTCTTCCAGGCGGTGTACGCTGCCACCGTCTTTCTGGATGGTGTTGGAGTAGCGCTCGATCATGCCGGGCACTTGTTCGGACTGGTCCGGGTGGACCATAAACACGATTTCGTAATGACGCATTATTTGCTCCTTACGGGTTAATGCCACCCGTCAATCCCGAAGGAAGCGGTGTGGCAAGGAGATCGGCGGGTCAGACCCACCGGGTAAAATTCGAGGCGCGGATTCTACTGGCTTTATTTGGTGGGTGCAACACCTTTCAGGCCATCAGTGTCCGGGGATGCCGATCGGTCCTGGATGAGCACTCCGTAGGACGGTCCGGCGACGGCAGGCGGCCTCCGAGACACGCCGTGAACCCGTCCGTGGGGGCTCGACAACGGCATCCATGCCGTTGACGGTCTCTCTGGCCGCCTCCCGTCACCGCACCTGATACGGGGCGAGCTTCCTGGAGCGAACCCTCATACCTTTCAGCTGGATATTGCCCCTATCCGATACCGGGCGCGACGGGGCGAGTAGCGACTCAACTTTCAGCCCAGCCGCTGCCTTCTCGCCTCAAACAGACAGATACCGGTCGCCACCGACACATTCAGGCTGCTCACGGAGCCTGCCATGGGCAGGTGCACCAGGTGATCGCAGGCTTCACGGGTCAGGCGGCGCATACCCTCCCCTTCGGCGCCCATGATCAGGGCGATGGGCCCCTTGAGGTCGGCTTCATAGAGGGACTGGTCTGCCTCGCCGGCAGCGCCGTAGAGCCAGACGCCGCGTTCTTTCAGGGCTTCGAGGGTGCGGGCGATATTGGTGACCCGCACGAAGGGCACGACTTCCGCGGCGCCGCAGGCGACTTTGCGGGCGGTGGGGCTGAGGTCGGCGGATTTGTCCTTGGGCACGACGACGGCGTCGACGCCGGCGGCGTCGGCGCTGCGCAGGCAGGCGCCGAGGTTGTGGGGGTCGGTGACGCCGTCGAGGACGAGGATGAAGGCCGGGGTGTCGGCTTCGTCGACGTGGCGCAGGAGGTCGGCCTCCTGCCACAGGTTGGCGTCCTCTCCCGCAGCGGGCAGGGCCTCGGCGACGACGCCCTGGTGGCGGCCGGAGACGAGCTCGTCGAGGGCTTTGCGCGGGACGCGCTGGATGTTGACGCCCTGGTTGCGGGCCAGCTCGAGGAGCGCTTTGACGCGCTTGTCTTCCCGGCCCTGCTGCACCAGCAGGCGCTGGACGCTGCCGGCGCGGCGGCGCAGGAGGGCGTCGACGGCGTGAATGCCATATATATGTTGCATGATGTTGTTCTGGCTCTAACTAGTGGTGCCGGCGCAGGCCGGTTTTGCTCTTGCGGCCGCCCTGGTTTTTACTCTTGTTCTGGCGCTTGCCGGGGGCCTTACCCTGCCGGCCGCCATTCGCACCATCGCCACCCTTGCGTTTGCCCGAGGCCTTGCGCACCGGCTTGGGTTTGGGCGCCTTGTTCTTCGGCGGCTTGTTGTCGATGAGTTCGAGGTCGATTTTCTTGTCGTCGAGGTCGACCCGGGCCACCCGCACCTCCACCCGGCTGCCGAGTTTGTACACCCGGCCACTGCGCTCACCCACCAGGCGCTGCTTGGCGTTGTCGTACTGGTAGTAGTCCCCGGGCAGGGCGGTCACGTGGACCAGGCCCTCGATGTAGAGGTCATCCAGCTCGACGAACAGGCCGAAACTGGTGACGGCGGCCACTGCGCCCTCGAAGGTATCGCCCACGTGCTCCTGCAGGTACTCGCACTTGAGCCAGGCCTGGACGTCACGGGTGGCGTCATCGGCGCGGCGCTCGGTCATGGAGATGTGCTCGCCATGCACTGCCATGATGTGCTCGTCGTAGGGGAAGATCTTTTTCGCGGGGATGGGCTCGGCCCCTTTCACCCGTTCTACCAACTTGGTTTTGACCTTGGAGCGCACGATGTGACGGATGCCCCGGTGCACCAGCAGGTCAGCGTAGCGGCGAATGGGCGAGGTAAAGTGGGTGTAAGCCGGGTAGTGCAGGCCGAAGTGACCCTCGTTCTCCGGCTGGTAAACCGCCTGGCTCAGGGAGCGCAGCATCATGGTCTGGATGACGTTGGCGTCGTCCCGTTCTGCCACCTGACTCAGCAAGTCCTGGTAGTGCTCCGGGGTGGGCTTGTCGCCCCCGCGCAGTTCCAGGCCCAACTCGCCCAGGAAAGCACGCAGGTTCTCCAGCTTTTCCGCCGTCGGCCCCTGGTGCACCCGGTACAGCATGGGCAGGTCGGACTCCTCGAAAAAGCGCGCGGCCGCGACGTTGGCGCACAGCATGCACTCCTCGATCAACTTGTGAGCGTCGTTGCGCTGAACCGGCACGATGGCGTCGATCTTGCGCTGCTCGTCGAAGATGATCCGGGTCTCAACCGTTTCAAAGTCGATGGCGCCGCGCTCGTCGCGGGCCGCCCGCAGCACCTTATACAGGCTGTGCAGACGCAGCAGGTCGGGCACCACCTTGCCGTCCACATCCGGGTGCCAGCCCTCCTCCAGTACTTCGCCCACCTGGTTATAGGTGAGGCGGGCATGGGAGTGGATCACCGCCTCAAAGAAGCGGAAGCGCTTGAGGTTGCCGGAGCGGCTGAGCTCCATCTCGCAGACCATGGCCAGCCGGTCCACCCGGGGTTTCAGGGAGCACAGGCCGTTGGACAGGGCCTCGGGCAACATGGGCACGACCCTCTCGGGGAAGTAGACGGAGTTGCCGCGATTGGCGGCCTCCTCGTCCAGGGCCATCCCCGGGCGCACGTAGTGGGACACATCGGCAATGGCCACCCACAGGCGCCAGCCGCCGATCCGCTTCTCGCAGTAGACCGCGTCGTCGAAATCTTTGGCGTCCTCGCCATCGATAGTGACAAAGGCTTTTTTGCGCAGGTCGACACGGAGCTGCTTGTCGGCCTCCAGGGGCTCCGCCTCCAGCGAACCGGCCTCCCGCAACACGGCGTCAGGCCATTCATAGGGAATGCCGTGGGAGCGGATGGCGATATCGATTTCCAGGCCGGGGTCCATGTGGTCCCCCAGCACCTCGACAATGGTGCCCTTGGCATTGAGCTTGCGGGTCGGGTAGTCGGTGATGCGGGCGGTGACGATCTGCCCGGACTTCGCACCGCCCTTCTCCGCCGGCGGAATCAGGATGTGGTTCTGGATACGGGCGTTGTCGGGAATCACGCTGCCGATGCCGCTCTCCTCCTGGTAGCGGCCGACGATGGTCCGGTTGCCCCGGTCCAGCACTTCCACCACCTTGCCCTCAGCGCGGCCGCGGTTGTCGGTACCGGTAATGAGCACCAGCACCTCGTCGCCATCAAACACAAACTGCATCTGGCGGGCGCTGAGGTAGATGTCGTCTTCGTCACCGAGGGGCATGGCGAAGCCGTAGCCGTCCCGGTGCCCCTGCACCCGGCAGTGAATCAGGTGCAGCTTGTCGATCGGGGCGTAGGCGCCGCGGCGGTTGATCATCAACTGGCCGTCGCGCTCCATGGCGCGCAGGCGCTTGCGCAGGGCGTCCAGGTCGCGTTCATCGTGCAGACCCAGGCGGTCGCCGAGCTGTTCGCGGTTCAGTGGCTGGTCTACGTCGGAGAGAAGCTGGAGGATGACTTCGCGGCTGGGAATGGGGTTTTCGTATTGCCGGGCCTCGCGCTCGGCATGGGGGTCGGCAATCTTGCCTTTTTTGGCCATAGAAAAGGGGCCTTCCTTGTTGAATTTCCGTTTCGTGAATTTTTTGCTGCGAACAGTATACGCGAGTATTGACAGCCGCGCGCGGGAAAAGTAAAGTGCGCGCCCTCAGGTGATGAGCAGTGTACATCACCTTTTGCCCAGGTGGTGAAATTGGTAGACACGCTAGCTTCAGGTGCTAGTGCTCGCAAGGGCGTGGAGGTTCAAGTCCTCTCCTGGGCACCAATTCAATGAAGGCCAGTCGATTGACTGGCCTTTTTTGTTTCGCCAGGTCGGACTCCCGGCCGCGCAGCACAGCTGCACGGCACGAACCCACACTCAAAGCTGCGCTTTGAAGGCGTGTGGAACCGCCCTCTCCTGGGCACCAATTCAATGAAGGCCAGTCATTCGACTGGCCAGACTGCTGACAAAGTACCTTCAAAAGCCCTGGTCGTAAGACCGGGGCTTTTGTTTAATGGGGCTGTAATAACGAT
>NZ_VRZA01000020.1 GCF_008064665.1 Parahaliea maris
CAGACTGCTGACAAAGTACCTTCAAAAGCCCTGGTCGTAAGACCGGGGCTTTTGTTTAATGGGGCTGTAATAACGATAAGGGCAGTTCAATGCTCAAAGACCCAGCCCCAAAGCAACACACCCTCGAGATGGTCACGCTGGAGGAACTGGTCCCGCAGGACCACCTGCTCCGGCTGATCGATCAGCACATCGACTTTGAGTTCATCCGGGAAGTCACCGCCCCGATGTATTGCGAGAACAATGGCCGACCTGCCATTGATCCAGTCCTTCTCTTCAAGATGCTCTTTATCGGCTACCTGTTCGGTATCCGCAGCGAACGGCAGTTGGTCAGGGAAGTCCAGGTGAACGTGGCGTACCGCTGGTTCTTGGGCCTGAATCTGACCGACAACGTGCCCAACGCCTCCACTTTCAGCCAGAACCGCCGGCGCCGTTTCGAGGGAACGGATATCGAGCAGACTATCTTCGATGAGATCGTGGAGCAGGCGCTGGAGAAGGGATTGATTGGTGGCAAGGCCCTGTATACAGACAGTACCCACCTCAAGGCCAGCGCCAACAAGAATCGCCACAGTACGCATGAAGTGGCGATCACTCCCATGGCGTATCTGGACGAGTTGAACGAAGCGATTGAGGCAGACCGGCAGGCCCACGGCAAGAAGCCGTTAAAAGCCAGGAGCCAATCAGTGGCCACCAAGCCGACCAAAATCAGCGATACCGATCCGGACGCTGGCTACATGGTGCGGGACAAGAAGCCGGAGGGCTTCTTTTACCTGGATCACCGTACGGTGGATGGCAAGCATGGCCTGATTACTGACACCCATGTAACCCCCGGCAATATCAATGATGCCCGGCCTTATCTGGAACGCCTGGATCGCCAATGTGAGCGCTTCCAGCTGAATCCCATCAAGGTAGGGCTGGATGCCGGTTATAACACGGCGGCCATCTGCCATGGCCTGGTCAAGCGCGGCATCGACGGGGTCGTGGGTTACAAGCGGCCACACTCCCCGGTAGGCCGATTTAAGCGGCGGCACTTTACCTATGACCCGATTGCGGATGAATACCGCTGTCCACAGGGGGAGACCTTACCGTACTCGACCACCAGCCGCGACGGCTACCGGGAGTACAAGTCAAATCCCAAGATCTGCAAGGACTGCCCGTTGCGGGACCAATGCACGCAAAGCCGGAATCACCAGAAGGTGATGGTACGGCATGTATGGGAAGAAGATCGGGAGGAGATCAACCAGAATCGCTACACGGACTGGGGAAGGAAGGTCTATCAGCGTCGGCAGGAAACGGTAGAGCGCAGTTTTGCCGATGCCAAGGAGTTGCATGGCCACCGCTATGCCCGATACCGGGGGCTCAGCCGCGTGAAGGGGCAGTGTCTGTTGGCCGCTGCCTGCCAGAATATGAAGAAGATTGCCCGCCTGCTGGCAGCTCTTTATTGGCTCTGGATAGGCCGAGAATGGCTACAGAACGCCGGTTATCGGGCTTCTGGCCAGTTCAGGACAATCTAGCGGCGTCTCCGCGGAGACGTCGAGCAAAGACGGTGGTATTCCGAAAACAACAAACCCCGGCTAAATAACCGGGGTTTGTCAGCAGTCTG
>NZ_VRZA01000021.1 GCF_008064665.1 Parahaliea maris
CCGGTCACGTCGTTGGCCACCACGTCGCCGCCCACAGTACCGCCAGCACTGGTGCCATTGGTGTCGTCCATGGCCGTGGCCACATCGTCCACAACCTGCACCGACAGCACATCATTGGCGACGCCGGTATCCGTATCGGTCAGGACGACCGGGAAGCTCTCGAACAGGCCATCCTCACCCGCAGCACCGTGGGTCTCCGCTGCCAGCAGGGTGTAGGTATAACTCACCACCCCGGTGTTGGCGTCGTAGCCGGTGATGGTCATGGTGTTGCCCAGGGCCGAAGGAATATTGATCGGTGCGCCGACAAAAACGCCACCGGCGATCACCGTGACGCCACCCACGGTCAGGTCATTCACCCCATCGGGTGCATTGATCGTAAAGGTGCCAGGCTGGGTCGTGGAATCAGACTGGTCGGAACCGTCCGGCGCCAGGTCATCCTCATCAACAATGACATCGCCACCCTCAACCTGGGGCGTGAGGTCGGTGATGATCGGATCGCCGTCGATGTTGATCGTCAGGCTGGTGGTGCTGACATCGCCATCGCTGTCCTGGATGCTGTAGTAGAAAACGTCGACACCTTCGGCATCTTCGTTCGCCGTGTAGGTGTAGGAACCATCCGCATTCAGCACCAGGGTACCCTTGGTGCTGTTCAGGCCACCGAGACCACTGCCATCCTCAACCGCCTCGTCACTGGTGGAGACGCCCACCACAGTGGGCACCGCAAAGCCATCGGCACCGGCGATGTCCGCCACGCCGTCGGTGGTGTTGATATCGGTTCCACCGACACCGGTCAGTACGTTACCGGAGGCCACGCCGGACTCGGTGCTGTCGACGTCGGCCAGTGCGATCGGCGCGTCATCCAGAATCGTGGCGAAGCGGGTGACCGACGCGGTATCGCCGTCTGCATCCATCACCTCGATGGTGAAGGGGATCTGGGCCAGGGTTTCGGCAGCATCTACCTGCGCATCGCTGGCATCGTGAACGTAGTCGTCGGTCAGGGTAGCCGTGTAGCTGACGGTGTAGGTCGAGGTCGCCGCGTCGAACGCGATGTCGGTGAAGGCGATCTCAATGCCGCTCTTCACAATGGTCACACCACCGGCCAACAGGTTGCCGCTACCGTCGGTGAGTTCCGTACCCTCGACGGTCAGGCTGGCCAGCCCGTCCAGGGACACCACCTCGAAGCTGCCGGTCTTGATCAGCGCAGCCGCGTTGGGTGCAGTACCGTCATCAAGGTTGGCCTCGTCAAAGGGCTGCTCGATACCACGGGTCTCGATCGGGTCATTGATATCGATCGGGTTATCGTTGATCACGATGTTGACCGTCGCAGTATCCGAACCCGTGCCATCGGAGATGGTGTAGGTAAAGCTGTCGCTGCCGTCGAAGTTCTCGTTCGGCGTGTAGGTGAAGGTACCGTCGGGATTGACCACCACCGTACCATTGGCCGGGTCGGTGTTACCCGTTACCGTGAACGCGTCCCCGTCCGGGTCACTGTCATTGGGGAACACCGTCCCGCTGACCGGGGTATTCACCTCGGTCGTGAACGTGTCGTCCACCGCATCCGGCGGGTTGTTGACCGGCGGCGGGGGCGGCGGCGG
>NZ_VRZA01000022.1 GCF_008064665.1 Parahaliea maris
GAGCCCCCATGGATGATGAGATGGTCTCCTCCCCCACCTTTATCGGCGTCGCGATGCGCCAAAATAGATATGTCGATCTATTTGAGGATCTGAGGAGATCCGGGAGGAGGAGACCATGACTAAGCATAGTGTGATTGGACTGGATTTGGCAAAAAACAGTAACGCCCTTGTGGCTTACGACGGCACAGGCAAGCCCCTCTGGCGCAAGACGAAGAGTCGAACCCAGCTGCGGCAATTCCTGGCCCAGCAGCCCGTGAGTACCGTGGTGATGGAAGCCTGTTCCGGTGCCCACTTTCTCGCACAACAGATTGAGCAGATGGGCCATACCGCCGTGCTCTACCCGCCCAAGCATGTGAAGAGCTACCAGCGAGGCCAGAAGAATGACTACAACGATGCCCGCGCCCTGGTGGAAGCACACCAGCACGGTCATTTACGCCCAGTGCCCGTCAAAAGCGTCGAACAGCAGGATGCGGCGCTGGTCGTGTTGCAACGCAAACAGCTGAAGGAAGAACAAATTCGGCTGGGCAATCAAATGCGAGCCCTGCTCGCCGAGCGGGGACTGGCCCTCCCTGTGGGGGTTGGCGCGCTCAAAGCGGGTGTGCCCAGGGTGCTTGAAGACGCCAGTAATAGCCTGACCAACGTGGTACGCCATATCCTGGCGCAGGCGTATACGCGCTACCTCGGGCTGCTGGAAGAACTCGCCTGGTACGACCGACAGCTGGCGCGGCAGGCTCGCGAGGACGACGTTTGCCGGCGCCTGTGTGGTGTGCCCGGGATTGGCCCCATTGTTGCCGGTGTATTACAGGCCTGGATGGGGGACGGCCGGCAGTTCCGTCGGGGGCGTGATGCCTCCGCCGCACTCGGTCTGGTACCACGCCAGTTCAGTACCGGCGGCCGGGAGGTTTTGCTGGGGATCACCAAGCGGGGGAACCGCTACGTCCGCTCGCAGGTCGTCAACGGCGCGCAGGCGGTGTTGCGATACGCTGCGGGCAAGGATGACGCCCTGAGCCGCTGGGTCATGCGCCTGAAGCAGGCCCGGGGGCACAACAAGGCGGTAGTCGCCCTGGCGAACAAACTGGTCCGGATTGCCTGGGTGGTCATTGCCCGGGGCGAGACGTATCAGCCGAGAATGGCTGCTTGAGTCGTCTGAACGATCGATCAAGCCAAAACAAGGAAATACTGAGGAGGTACCTACCCCAAGGTTGCGAAGGCAGCG
Organism: Parahaliea maris; assembly: GCF_008064665.1. Classification (GTDB taxonomy): domain Bacteria; phylum Pseudomonadota; class Gammaproteobacteria; order Pseudomonadales; family Halieaceae; genus Parahaliea; species Parahaliea maris. Next base: position 1,217 of record NZ_VRZA01000022.1, read on the forward strand.
AACACGTGATGTCACCAACAGGTCAGACCGACCTGCCGAAAACCTGATGAACCCGAAGGCTACCCAAGCCGCTTGGATGATAAGGACGGCAGGTGCGAATACTCATCGAGGCCAGGGGTCACCAGCATTACCAGCCCCACAAACAGGCCGGATATATGGCAGCAACCTGTCCCTGACACCGAGTTCCAGCCTTGCATCGGGGGAGGAGACCATATA
>NZ_VRZA01000023.1 GCF_008064665.1 Parahaliea maris
GACGCCCTGTTGACCGCCCTGGAAGGCGACGGCGACATCGGCGATGTGCTGGAAGCGACCGCAGCCGGGGCTGGCGGTGGCGCGGGCGGTAACAGCGGCCACAGCTTCATTCGCCTGGGGCGGATTGTGGAAGGCACCGACGAGTTTGGCGGGCTGTTCGCCCCCAGTTTTAGCCCCGACGAAGCGCCGGTTGAAGAAGCTCTGCTGCCCGTGGACGCGATCGACGACGTCGAGACGACCGAGCAGGGCGAGCCGGTGGTCATCGATGTGCTGGACAACGACATCTTTGTCGAAGGCTCGATTGTCACCAGCGTGACCCAGCCGTCCAACGGTACGGTGGTGATCAACCCCGACAATACCGTGACCTACACCCCGAACCCGGGCTTCTTTGGTGAGGATACCTTTACCTATACCGCCATCAGCCCCACCGGCGAGGCGTCCGACACCGCCAATGTGACTGTGACCATTCCCGGTTCACCGCCGCCTCCCGAACTGTTTATCAGCATTGATGACGTCACCGTCGTCGAGGGCGACACCGCGACCCTGACGGTGACCCTCTCTGGCGCCAGCGATACCCCGGTGACCGTCCAGTTCGACAGCCTCGACGACACCGCCACCGTGGAAGGCGGTGACTACGACCCGGATACCGGCACCATCACCTTTGCCCCGGGTACCACCGAGGTCACCATTTCCTTCGCCACCAACGAGGACGACCTGCAGGAAGGCACCGAGCAGTTCCTGGTGAACCTGAGCAACGCCAGCGGCGCCACCATTGCCGACGGCCAGGGCGTGGTGACCATTGTCGATGACTTCACGCCGTTCATCACTATCAATGACGTGGTCGTGACCGAGGGTGAGACTGCCGAGGTCACCCTGACCCTTTCCGCCGCGGTGGGTGAGCCCGTCACCGTTCAGTTCGCCAGCGCGGACGATACGGCTACCGTGTTGGGTGGTGACTACGACCCCAACAGTGGCACGATCACGTTCCCGGCGGGTACCACGGAAGTGACCGTGCTGTTCGGCACCAACACGGACGATATCGAGGAAGTGACGGAGCAGTTCTTCGTCAACCTCAGCAATGCGACCAACGCGACCATCGCGGATCCCCAGGGCATTGTGCAGATCGTGGACGGTACCGAACCGCCGCCGCCCCCGCCGCC
>NZ_VRZA01000002.1 GCF_008064665.1 Parahaliea maris
ATCGTTATTACAGCCCCATTAAACAAAAGCCCCGGTCTTACGACCAGGGCTTTTGAAGGTACTTTGTCAGCAGTCTGAGCCCGCTGACCGCGGGCTTTTTCTTTTCTCCCGGTTATCTTCCCTCCTCAAGGGCGATACGGGCCTGTCGAAGCAGAACCGTTACCTGCCTCTCATTTCAGAAATTTTAGTTTTATCAGGCAGATACAAATCGATGCAATAATGGGTGGTCTGGTCGGATGAGTGGCCAGGTGTACGGCTGTTCAGGAAATGTCACTTTTGTGCGAGCGCAATGAGCAATTCTGGCGACACAGGGGAACGCAGCGGTAGGTCGGGTAGTGCGGGGGACGCGCAGTCCGCAGATGCGGTGCAATACCGGTTCGCTGCCTGGCGTTTCAAGGCCGATACCGGTGACCTGTATGAGGGGGCCTCGGTTACCCGGCTGGAGCCCAAGGTCGCCGCCCTCCTGGCCTATTTCCTCACGCATCAACACAAGGTCATTACCCGGGAGGAGCTGGTCGCTACCGTCTGGGAAGGGCGCACCATCACTGATGACGCCATCACCCGCTGTGTATCGATCCTCCGGCAACTGCTGTCACCCGACGACAAGAACCTCTACATAGAAACGGTCGTGCGCAAGGGTTATCTGGCGCATTTCCCGCCAGCGGAGGAACAAGCGTCATCGGGACGAATCCCGAGGGTGCGACAGCGTTTCCTGTGGCTGGTAGCGCTGGCTGTATTGGCGGCCCTTGCATTGCCGGTGCTGTTCGAGCGAATGGGTAGTGGTCCCGCCCTCCCGTCGCCACCTGCCAGGTCACCCGGCCCTCCCATGGTCGCGGTGTTGCCGTTCACAGCTTCGGGCGAGGAGGGCGACAGTACTTTCTTCGCCGACGGTATCTACGAGGACCTGCTCACCCAGCTCAGCAAACTGCAGGCAGTACGGGTGATTTCCTCGACCTCCACGCGGGAGTATCGCAATGTTGCACGCAACATTCGCCGCATCGGTGAAGAGCTGGGTGCGGACGTGATTATTGAAGGCAGCGTGCAGATCGCGGGTGCCCGAATCCGCATCAACGCGCAGGTGATCGACGCCCACACCGATGAGCACTTGTGGGCCCAGGGTTACGACCGGGACCTGACACTGGCCAATGTGTTTGATATCCAGAGCGAAATCGCCAGTGCCATCGCCAGTGAAATGAAGGCCTCCCTGACCCGGCAGGATCGCCAGCAGCTGGCCTTGATACCGACCGAGAACATGGCCGCCTACCGCGCCTATCACCGGGCCATGCGCATGCGCGAGAATGACTACGGTGTGCTCGACGAGCCGCAATACCGGCAGGCGCTGGAGGAGGCTGTGGCGTTGGACCCCAATTTCACCCGCGCCCTGGCGGAACTGGTCAGCGCCCTGACCTACACCGACTTTCACGGTGACCAGCCAGCGCTGACATTGCAGGCGGAGCAGGCCCTGGATCAACTGCAGAAAGTGGCGCCGGGCTCGGCGGACCACCTGATCGGCCAGGCGGCCTACGTGTATTACACGCTGCGGGATTTCGATACCGCGCACGATCTTCTCACCCGGGCCCTCAGCCTCAACCCGAGTGATGTCAATGCAATGCGGTTGAAATCCTGGGTCGAGCGTCGCCAGGGGAATTTCGAAGCCTATCTTGCAACCCGATACGCCACGCGACGCCTGAACCCGCGGGACCCTGAGAGTACCGACGAGTTGCTGTCGGCGCTTATGTTGATGCACCGCTACGAACAGGCCTGGGCGGAGAGTGCAGCGACTACGCTGAACACGTTTTACATTGCCTATGTCCGCCTGTTACACCGTTTCAGCAGGGATCGGGATCTCTCCACCCTGAGGTTGTCTGTCGAACAACTCTGCCAGCAATTCCCGCAGCCGGATTGCGGCTGGGACATGTATGTGGCGAACCGTGACTATGCGGCCGCGCTCGCTACGCTCAGCGAAACGGAGGAAGACCAGGACGCTCCCAACTCCAATCAGTCGCGGCGCTGGATGTTTACTGTGTGGCTTACGGGGGATTACTCTCCCCTGGCAGACCGGCTACCTGCCTGGAAAAATAGACTGACCGATCATGTGGAGTCGGTTGATGTTTTTCACCGTTCCCCCTTCTATCTGGGCTTGGGTCTATTGGAAGCGATTACGGGCAACCCCGAGGCAGCGACCAGCTGGATTGATCACTGGGAGCGACAGGTACCGGTAGACTGGGCCGAACGGATGATGCGCCGGCATGATGTCTGCCGTGTACTTGGCATCCTCGCCGATGTGTCGAAGGTTGCGCAATGCATTCGCGATGGACTGGCCGAGGCCAGTATGGTGATGCCATTTTTCGAACCGGCTATGCCTTTCTATGATGCGGTGAGGAATGAGCCGGAATTCATGGCGCTCGTTGCAGAGATTGAGAACACCTGGCCCTCTGGGTCCGGGGCTGCTGCCGGTGAGGGGCGCATTGGTTTGACAGCCGTTGGGCCGCAGGAATGAACAGATATCACGTTCCTCTGGTACTTTGGGTGACTGTTTACCTGGCGGTGCTGATCTGGTCCGGTATTCAACCCAGGGACGGGTTTACCTGGTTTCTCGAGGTGGCGCCGGCTCTCGCAGGTGGCGTTCTGCTCGCGGCGACCCGACGGAGTTTCCCCCTGACGCCACTACTTTACGTGCTTGTGCTGCTGCACTGCATCGTGCTGATGGTGGGTGGCCACTACACCTATGCGGAGGTGCCGCTGTTCGACGGCCTGTTCGGCGCCGAACGGAATAACTACGACAAAGTGGGGCACTTTTTCCAGGGTTTCGTGCCGGCAATCCTCGCGCGGGAGATCCTGATCCGCAAAGCGGTGGTCAACGGGGCTGCGTGGCGTAATGTCTATATCGTCAGTGTCTGCCTCGCCTTCAGCGCCTTTTACGAACTCATCGAGTGGTGGGTTGCACTGGGAGTAGGTAGCGACGCCGAGTCCTTTCTGGGTACCCAGGGTTACGAGTGGGATACCCAGTCGGACATGTTCCTGGCGCTGTCGGGCGCCGTGTCCGCGCTACTTCTCCTTTCACACTGGCACGATCGGCAACTCGATGAACTCGCCAAACCTACTGGAAAGCAAACGTCACGTTAGTCAGGTCTGCGGGGCCGGGGCCACGTTTGTTCAATCTTCCAACTCGATTCTGGCATTCCTGAGGGAACCTGCGCCGTCCCAGGTTGCATCCTCCGCGCTGACGACCGCCCCTTCGACCAGGCGCTGAAAGAAAGTTGCCCTGTCGATCAGTACGCCACTGCGATTGCGGAAGGCGCGTGCCGTATCAGTATCGATCCGAATCCCCAGAATACTGAAGCCGTTGCCATCGATGTCGCTTGCCGGGCCGCGCAGGCGAACGTCTCCTGCGTCGGGGTCACCGCGTTCGCGTAGTTGCTCGGCCACGACCCAGCCGGTTCCATCGAGGAATCCGCGTACCTCTACCTGGCGGCTGGAAAGTGTGTCCAGTATGCCGTCTTCGTCCTCGGTCACTGCTGTCACCAATAGTCGGATACCCAGCAGAGAAATCTGTCCACCGCTGGATTCCAGCGGTGCTTCTATCCGCACCCGGCTACCCTTGAACTTGATTTCCCTGGCAGTTAATACGCTGTTCACCGCGTCGAAAGTTCCTTCAGCTTCCAGTCTCGCCCCGGGAATGATGTCGCTGCGTGTGCCGAAGCGGAAGCGGGTATTGGACTTCAGGACCACCAACTGGCCATTGAACTCGAACCGTTCCGCGCTGATGACCCGGTTTACCACCCCCTCAAACTCTCCGGCCAACACGCTCGCGATGGGGTTGGCGGGACTCGGCAAGCCGCCGCCCTGACACTCGATGTCGGAGAGTGTGGCAAGCGCCTGGCCGGGCTGAAACCCGGGGTCTCGGGCAAAGCGGGCCTCTACCTGATCGCCAATCGCCAGGGGGCCGCTACAATCGCGGGGGGCAATGTCGCCCAGCAGGATCTCCTGACTACCGATGTTGAACGTCCCGGTGCCTACACCCGTTACCGTACCGGTGAGCTTCCAGACCGGGATGCCACCAGCCTTGCGCTGAATGCGCGTTGCATTGATTTCATTGTTGCCGCCTCGGAAACCGTGCACTTCCAGTTCGTCGCCTACAACCAGTGCGTTGAGTTGCCCGCCCGGGAGGTCTGCAAGTACGGTATCGCCCGTGCTGATAACCAGCTGTGCCAGCACGCGAAGCGGATTAACGCTGGTAATGGGCCCCTTCACTTCCGAGATGGCATCGACAGTGAGCGCAGTACCCGTGGCCAGGTTGTTGGTGGTGTCGTCTCCGCTGGTATAGTGCAGCACCATGCCCAGGGCGAGGTCGCTGGCGCTGGGGTTGTCGTCTCCATCCAGTCGTATTCGCGTGTTATCGTCGAGCGCAAGGTGGGTCTGTTCGTTAATGATCAGGCTGCCAAACCCGGTGAGTGTGCCACGGCCAAGCCCGGCCACTTCGCTTTCCCCCTGCGGCCAGAACTTCGGCTCTAGGTAAAACTCCTGGTCCGAAGCGAGAATGGCCAACAGGTTATCGTTGCCGGGGAACCCTGTTGTCGCAAGGCGGCAGTCGGACTGGCTGCCGCCACAGAGCCCCCGCGGAAACTGCCGCCAGCGCCACTGCAGTCCAGCTTCCGCTTCGACCCTGAACGTTTTGTCAAAATCGGTATCGGTAACGTCAATAGTGCAGGTCTCTCCCGCTTCGCAGGCGAAGTCTCCCGACAGTGACACTACACGACCACCTTCAGGGACGGACACAACTACCTTGCAGGCACCCAGAAACGCGAAGATCGAAAGTAGAATGAGCAGACGCATCGCACTGAACCTCACTCAATAGCGGCATTAACCATACTGATTGTGGGGAAATACAGCCTGACCTGTGGGCCCGTGCCAACTTATCGTTGGCCGTGCGCCACCAATTCAGGGTGTAGTCCTGTCGTGATAGCTTTGGCTGTTGATTGGCCGGGACGTTGTGAACGGGTGTCTTTCGACAGTCGGGGTAGTCAGAGTGTGTCGAGGATAATGATCTTGGCAGCGATACTGGAGGAACATTGATGTCACTGAGACAAGGTGCTGTATTCACCGCAACCGTCCGCGATCTCGGCAGCAATGGCGACGCGGTGATCGAACACAGTAGCGGTCGGGTCGTGTTCGTGCCGGGCGCATGGATCGGTGAAACGGTGACGGTCAAGGTCACGGAGCTAAAGAGCCGTTTCGCCCGTGGCCAGTTGCTCGCTGTGGATGAACCCTCGAGCGAGCGCCGGCAGCCCCCGTGCCAGTACCACGGTCAGGGTGCCGTGCAGTGTGGCGGTTGCCCCTGGCAATTCATGAGCTATGCGGCACAGTGTGCGGCCAAGCAACGTCGGGTTGAAGCGGAGCTCGCACGCGCAGGGATCGAGTCGGCGCTGGTGCATCCGCTGCTTCCCAGCAGCCTGGAGTTTGGATACCGCAATCGCGCCCAGTTGCGCACCGATGGGCGGCAACTGGGCTTTCTCGCCTCGGGTGGGCAGAAGCTGGTCGATATCGAACACTGCCCTGTTCTCGACCCGGCGACCGCGGCCCATCTGCAAGCACTGCGCGGCCGTCTTCCAGAGCGGCAGTGGCGGCCGTCCCGTCGCGGTAAGTGGACCCGGATCGATATCGATGCCGAGCTGGGTACCAGTCTTAACCAGCGCCTGCCCTTCCGCCAGGGTAATGACGGCCAGAACCGGCAGATGCAGGACTGGTTGCGTTCCCGGCTGGCGAGCCAGCCCCGGGAACGCAAGGTTATCGAGCTGTTTGCGGGTTCAGGCAACTTCACAGCGGTGCTGGCGGAGATGGGCTTTGTCGATATCGTGGCAGTGGAGGGGGTGGGCGAGGCCACCGAAGCGCTGGAGGGCCGCAAGCTTCCAGGTGTTGATGTGCTCACCAGGGACCTGTTCGCGGCTGACGCTTACCCCCAACTGATGCGGCTGCACGGCGACGCTGAAATACTGGTGCTGGATCCTCCGCGAGACGGATTGCAGGGGGCGGATTCCCTGTTCGGTGCCCGCAACCAACCGAGCCATGTGTTCTACATCTCTTGCGATCTTGCAACGTTCTGCCGGGACGCGCGGGTAATGATGGAGAGAGGGTTTGCTCCGGTCGAGGTGCAGCCGCTGGACCTGTTTCCACAAACACCCCATGTGGAATTGCTTGCGCATTTCTGTTGTGACCTCTGACAGGCCAGTGCCTTAACTTCGACGCCCTCGTGCGGCATTACCGTGGTTCGTCTCCGAAACCGCATACCTCTGCAGTGGTTGACCCTGCGGATAACCTTCTATGTGGGGGGGGGGGTGGTTTGGGGAGAGGGTTACAAGCCGATTTGAAAATATGGCGCTCGGCGCCACGTTGAAAACTACACCAGAATTTCGATCGAGTAAATCAATCAGGCGACATTTGGGCAAAAAAGTTTCAAAAAAAACTTGTTGTCGCCACTTCGATACGTACACTCCTACCCGCTTTTGAGGGGCAAAAAGGCTTGCAGAGTCGCAATGACGTATGCGCACAGCTTCTCTGAAACAAAAACTCATGGAAAAAATGCCGGTTCCAGAAGAAATTCATAACAAGTGCGTAACTTCTTCGATGATCGGTAAACAATGAAAATTCTGAAATTTGGAGCATCATCTTGAGACTTACACCTATGAAAAAGGGCCTGCTAGTGGTGGCAGGCTCCCTGGCCATGACCGGCTGCGTAAAAATGGACGGCACCGTCAGTGGCGGCGGCACCATGCATTCACTCGGCGGTAAGGGGAAAGCTGTATTTACCGTCAATGCGCAGCGCTGCGATGACAAGCCGGTCAAGGGGCATGTCAATTTCCGCGACGAAACGGCGATCGACTGGCAGGAGAAGGGCGGCGTTGCGTTCAAGGCGGACGTCATTGGCGCTGGACTGTGTGGCCCGGACATCGGCGACCCTGCCGACGATCCGCTGCTGGTATGTCAACAGGCCTGCGAAACGGGCATGTATCAGGTGGACTTCGAGTACGACTCCACTAACCCCCTGAATCCCGGTCCGGGTACCGGGTTTGCCTGCATGACGGATTTGGGCGAAGGCATCAACGGCTACAAAAAAATGCATGGCCTGGTCAACGTGATCGCGATTAATGCCGGCCCCTACCTCGGCTATGTCAATGGCGGTGTGGTGAGCGGCAATATCCAGACCAAGGAATGCCCGGGCGCCAAGAACGACGACACCGAAGCGACCGACGAGAACGCCTGAACGGCCACCCAATCAGTAGATAGGTAAATACATGAAGAAACAAGCTACCCTAATTGCCGCGGCCATGAGTGCGGCTATCAGCCTGCCTGCCATATCCGCAGATTCCATGCGTCTGGTCATTGAATACCAGAACGGTCAGGGCGACGCTGTTAAAGCGGCTCTGGCAGAGCGCGGCATCGACGTACTTCGCGATCTGGCGGATTATGACAGCCTGGCGCTCAACCTGACCAAGGAGCAGTTCGCCGATCTGCGCTCCGTAGCGGGCATTGCAGAAGCCTACCCGGACGTGCCTCGCAAGCTGCTCAGCACCGGTGAACTGGGCGAGATCTCCCCCTACGGCATCGCCATGACCCAAGCCAACAAACTGTCCTACAACGGCGGCACCAAGGTGTGCATCATCGACTCCGGCTATGACTATGGCCACCCGGATCTGCCAGCGGCCAACGTCTTTGGTGAGATGGGTCTCTCCGGTCCCTGGAATGAGGACGACCACTCGCACGGTACTCACGTCGCCGGAACGATCGCGGCCGTCGGTAACGGCGAGGGTGTGGTCGGCGTCAACTCGGACGCAAACATGAATTTGCACATCGTGCGGGTGTTCGATGCTGACGGTGGTTTCGCTTACGCCTCAGACCTGGTCGGTGCGGTGAATGATTGTGCCGCGGCCGGCGCCAATGTCATCTCCATGAGCCTCGGCGGCGGAATCCAGAGCCCGATTGAAGAGCGCGCCATGGATCGGGCGACTCGTGACGGCATCCTCATCATCGCTGCTGCGGGTAATGACGAGAACGCCGCTCACTCCTACCCCGCCTCCTACGACAGCGTCATGTCGGTGGCGGCCATCGATAGCGGAAACAACCACGCCTACTTCTCCCAGCGCACCGCGCAGGTTGAAATTGCCGGTCCCGGCGTCAACACCCTGTCCACTGTGCCCCGCGGCATGGGTACCGGTGGCGTAGGTCAGGTTAGTCAGGCTGAAAACGCCTTCGAAGCGGCCCCGGCAGTGGGCTCCGCTACTGGCAGTATTACTGCGCTGGTGACGGATTGCGGCCTGGGTACAGAGGCCTGCGCAGATGCCGCTGGCAAGATCTGCCTGATTGAGCGCGGTGAAATCGCCTTTGGTGAGAAAGTAGCCAATTGTGAAGCCGGCGGCGGTGTCGGCACTATCCTTTACAACAACGTTCCCGGTAGCTTTGGTGCTGATCTGGGTGGTGACACTGCGCTGGTTGCGGTATCTCTCAGCCAGGCCGAAGGTGAGGCAATGGTGGCAGGTATGGAAGCCAACATCACCATTCAGCCTATGGCGGACTATGACTACAAGTCCGGCACTTCCATGGCCACCCCGCACGTCTCCGGCATTGCGGCCCTGGTGTGGAGCCACTTCCCTGAGTGCAGCGGTACCGGCATTCGTCTGGCCCTGCGTGAAACTGCAAAGGACCTCGGCCCGGATGGCTACGACTACCAGTTTGGCTGGGGTCTGGTGCAGGCGAAGGATGCCTATGACTACATTGCCGCCAACGGCTGCAAAAGCCCCAAAGGTAAGATTCACGGGGGTGACGGCAGCGCGCGTTGAGCAGTTGTTGGACTAGTCGTTGTGAAGTGCAAGTGCAGTACCAACCATAAAATGCAATAGCAACGACCATTGATTGAAGCGGCCCTCCGGGGCCGTTTTTTTTGTGTGGGTGGGATCTTTTCAGCAGCTTCGCGTCAATACCTTGACTGTCATCTACACTCTTGGGGGCGGCGGAGCGTCAGGTCGCATGATAATTGCAACTCAGGTGTGCGGGGCGCCGATGGCGAGCCGGTCGGCCGGGAACGCTGGCCATGCACCAGTGAATGGGGAACAGCAGAAATGAGCCACCACCTTCGGGTCGACCGCAACGGCGTACGCCTGGGCATTGTCGGTGACCTTCACACCCACTGGGATCAGGTGGACGTGCACCAGTTGGCAGGCTGCGACTACGACCTGCTGTATTTTGTCGGTGACCTCGGTGGCGGCCTGCCCGACAGCACCCTGCGCATCGCGCGGTCGATCGCCCAGTTGAGCTGTCCCACCCTGGTGATGCCGGGCAACAACGACACCGTGGATATCAATGAACTGGCGGCAGAACTCGCGCTGCAACAGGGGGCGCGGCAATTGCTGGCGCTGGGCCGGGATGACACAGGCCCTCCTGATATTCGCCTGTGCGGCTACAGCCATCACCTGATCGAGGCGGTGGATTTCGCGGTGAGCCTGATTGCCGCGCGACCCCACAGCATGGGCGGTCCGACCCTCAGCTTCCCCGACTACATGGCCGATACTTACGGCATCGACAGTCTCGAGCAGTCGACTGAGCGGCTCTGCGCGCTGGTGGATGAGGCGGAGGCAGAGCATCTCGTTTTTCTGGCCCACAACGGGCCGCTGGGCTTCGGTGAGGCGCCGGATGCCATGTGGGGCAACGATTTCAAACCGGGGGGCGGTGATTGGGGGGACGTGGATCTCAGCCGCGCCATCGACCACGCCCGGGCGCGGGGAAAATCCGTACTCGCCGTTGTGGCAGGGCACATGCACCTGCGCACCAAGCAGGGTGCAGAGCGCCCATGGCTGGCCGATGTCGACGGCACCGTGTATATCAACGCCGCCAGGGTGCCGCGGATATTTTCCGGCAAGGATGACGTCTACCGCCATCACGTGTCGATGACCCTCGGCCCCGGGGGCGTGGCAGTGGAAGAGGTCCTGTTGCCGGAATACGGTGACGGCTAGACTGTGGTGGTGAAGCTAGAGGTCGCCCAAAATGGCGCTGGCGCGCCGGCTCGAGACGCCGTACCACTCGGCTACGCTGGCCACCAGCTCCTGCTCGCTGGGCTGGACCTGCTCGTCCGCCAGGGCAACCACCGCGGCCAGGGTGAAAGCGGTTTCACGGTCGGTGCTGTCGCCGCAAAGCTGCGCCCCGAGGGCTTGCAGGCAGACCTCCACACCGCCGGTGGCCACATTGTGCCGGCAGCGAGCCAGTAACTCATCGAGCTCGGATTGCTCCAGGTAGCCCTGTGCCAGCAGGTCGATAGCGCCGCGAATCACGTCCTTTTCCGCCGGGTCCTCGCGTCCGTCGGCCAGCATCATCAGGAACATCGTCTCCACGAACGGGGCTATGCGCGCTGCGGTCGCTTCCCGCTGGGCGGCGACAGGCGCCGCGGTAACCGTAGTAGGCAGGCGGCCTCTCTCTACCAGCGCATCGCGCAGTCGACGTATGGTCTGGGTGTCGATATGAAAGCTCAAGCTCGCTCCTGGGGCAATGGCGCGTTACCGGCATCGTGCCCCATTGTGACCTGAAATCTTTCCCCATGAAACGGGCGTCATCAAATGATCGTCGTGAAATGGTCGCCAGGAATCCGGCCTGGTGGGCCCGCGAGTGCAAAGGCGGCAGCATCGGCAGAGTCTTGCAGACGGGGCCTGACATGAATAACTATAGGCAAAACGGACTCACCCTCGGGAGGCAACTGTGCCGCGAGCTATCGCCAATGGCGTCGAACTGGAATACGAGCGTTACGGTAACCCCGAACATGAGACGGTACTGCTGATACAGGGCCTGGGCGCGCAGCTCGTGCACTGGCCGATGGCCCTGGTGGAGCTGCTGGTGGAGCGCGGCTTCCAGGTGGTCAGGTTCGACAACCGGGACATCGGGTTGTCGCAGAAGCTCAGTCACCTGCCGGTGCCGAATGGGCGGCGTTTGCTGTTCAGGACGATGCTCCGGCTGCCCTACCGCCCTCCGTACCGCCTGGATGATATGGCGGCCGACAGCGTCGGCTTGCTCGACGCACTGGAAATCGACGCCGCACACATCGTCGGTGCGTCCATGGGGGGGATGATTGCCCAGCTTGTCGCCTCGCACTATCCGGAGCGGGCCCTGTCGTTGACCTCCATCATGTCCACCACGGGCAACCCGCGGTTGCCCCGCCCAACCCGCGCGGCAGCGGCTGCCCTGGTGGCGCCGCGGCCAGACCCGGCGGATCATGAAGCGGTGGTGGCGCGCGGCCTGAAGTTGGCGAGGGCCATCGGCAGCCCGGCCTACCCGGCGGACCCTGAAGTCCTGCGCCAGGCCTCATTGGCAGTGGCCGCGCGCAGCTACCAGTCCGAAGGCCCGGGGCGCCAGCTGGCCGCCTCCCTCGCCGCCGGTGATCGCCGCCGTCACCTGCGGCGCCTCATGCTGCCGGTGACCGTGCTGCACGGCAAGGACGACCCGCTGATCCGTGTGGCCTGTGGTGTCGATACCGCGCGCAATATCCCGGGGGCCGAGCTGCGGGTCATTCCCGGCATGGGACACGATTTTCCCGAGGCCCTGATGCCGGAGTTTGCCGACGCCATCGAGGCGGCTGCCAGGCGCAGCCAGGCGCACTAGGATCGCGCTGTCCCGCGCCGGTCCACGCCGCCAGTTTTCCCTGTCCGTGGTATAGTCCCCGCCCGCGGCGGTGGCCGGAATATTGACCAGCTGACAAGGGGAAATCATGGAATACCTGCCGAGACGATGGCTACTGAGCCTGTTGCTCCTGGCGCTGTCTGCGCTGGCCCGGGGGGCGCCGGATGTCCCGCTGCCAGAGGCCCGACCCGGCGTTGCCGAAGATCGCTTTGCCACCCTGGCGCTGTCCTGCATTCATCGCCCTTATCCCACCAAGATTGCCCATGTGCTGCAGTCCGCGGCCGACGCCCTGCCACCACAGCAGATGACACCGGCGTTCTACGGCTGCTTCGACTGGCACTCCTCGGTGCACGGGCACTGGCTGCTGGTGAGGATTCTGAACACCGACCCCGAGTCACCCTTTCGCGGCGCCATCGAAACCGCCCTTGGCCAGAGCCTGACCGCCGACAACCTGCGCGGTGAACTCGCCTACTACCGGGGGGAGGGGCGCAAGAGCTTCGAGCGTCCCTACGGCATTGCCTGGTTCCTGCAGCTGGTGGTGGAGCTGGAGCAGAGCCCGCATCCGCTGGCGCCGCGCTGGCGAGCCAATCTACAGCCGCTGGAAGCGGCCATTGTGGCGCAGATCAAGAGCTGGCTGGGTAACCTGCAATACCCGGTGCGCGTGGGTACCCACAACCAGAGCGCCTTCGCTTTCACCCTGATGCTCGACTATGCGCGCGTTGTCGCAGACGTGGAACTGGAGGACGCGCTCACCCGCAAGGCCCTGGCCTTTCACCTCGAGGACAGGGCCTGTCCCCTGAACTACGAACCGTCCGGGGAGGATTTTCTCTCGCCCTGCCTGGAAGTTGCGGATCTCATGCGCCGGATCATGACGCCGGAGCGCTTTGCAAAGTGGCTGGAAGACTTCCTCCCGCAGCTGCCCACCACGGAAGTGGACGACTGGCTGGAGCCGGGCATTGTGACCGACCCGACCGACGGCAAGCTGGCGCACCTGCACGGTCTCAACCTGTCGCGGGCGTGGGCGCTGGAGGGTGTCGCCGGGGCGTTACCAGCAGCCGACAAGCGGCGGCCCGCCCTGCTGGCCAGTGCGCGACTGCACCGTGCCCGCGGCCTGGCGGCGGTGTCTGCTGAACACTATGAGGGCAGCCACTGGCTGGGGAGCTTTGCGACCTACCTGACCACCGGGCGCGGGCTGTGAGGGCCCGCGCGCCCTGGGCGGAACTCAGATAATGCGGGAGTAGCGCGGCTGCGCAGTGGCGCCGGGAACCGCAAGGTAGGCATCGAAGGTCATGCAGATGCGCCGGATCAGCAACCGGCCGCTATCGGTGACGCGCAGCCCCTGCTCCTCTCGCTGTAGCAGGCCGTCCGCCATCAGAGGTTCCAGCGCCGCCAGCTCTGCTGCGAAGTGGCGCTCGAACTCGATGCCGAAACTGCGATTGAAGGTGTCGAAATCCAGCTCGAAATGGCAGATCAACTGATTGATGACGGCGCGCCGCAGCTGGTCTTCCGCCGACAGCACTACGCCGCGGCAAGCCGGGTCCTGACCCTGCTCCAGGGAGTGGCCGTAGCGTACGATGTCCTTGTGGTTCTGTACGTAGACGTTATCGATAGCGCTGATGGACGATAGTCCGAAGGCCAGCAGGTCGCAGTCTCCATGGGTGGTGTAACCCTGGAAATTGCGGTGCAGGTAGCCCTCTGCCTGGGCCTGGGCCAGCCGATCGTCCGGCCGGGCGAAGTGATCCATGCCGATGTGCACGTAACCGGCTTCCAGCAGGGTGTCGATGGCGCTATGGAACATGGCCAGTTTCTCCGCGGGTGAGGGCAGGGCCTCCTCGGGAATCTGGCGCTGGCTCTTGAACAGTTGCGGCATGTGCGCGTAGTTGAACAGTGACAGCCGATCCGGGGCCAGAGCGATGACTTCCTGCAGGGTGCCGGCCAGGGTGGCTTCACTCTGGTGCGGCAGGCCGTAGATCAGGTCCATGTTCAGCGAGTGGAAACCCAGCCGGCGGGCCTCGTCACACAGGGCGCGGACCTCGGTCACACTGTTGAAGCGGTTGACCGCCTTCTGCACACGCGGGTCGAAATCCTGGATGCCCATACTGAGCCGGTTGAAACCCACCTCGCGCAGTGTGGCCAGCCGTTCCGGCGCCAGTCTCCCCGGGTGAACTTCAATCGCGTAGTCGCCGCTGTCGTCCTCCAGCAGCGAGAAACACTCCCGGGTCACATGCATCAGCTCGCGGATCTCGGCGTCGCTGAGAAACGTCGGGGTGCCCCCGCCCCAGTGCAGCTGCTGCACCGGACGGGCGGTGTGGAACTGCCAGGCCCGCAGCGACAACTCTCGCTTGAGCAACTCGAGATAGGGGCGCGCCCGGCGCTTGTTGGCGGTGACAATCTTGTTACAGCCACAGTAGAAGCAGATCGTGTCGCAGAACGGGATGTGGAAATACAGTGATAGAGGCCTGCCGCTGGCGTTGCTGCGGGCAATGGCAGAGTCCAGTTCGGCTTGCCCGAAGCGCTCCTGGAAAGCTGTCGCGGTGGGGTAGGAGGTGTACCGGGGGCCCGCCATGTCATAGCGTTCAATCATGGCCTGGTTCCAGGTGGTATTGGCAGCGCGCATCAGCTGTGACTCCGTAGCATGGGCTGGTGTTAGCTTCCATTGTAAGGCGCCCCCGACTCCGGGCCTTGATGTGGATCAAACCGTGTGCGGATTTCGCGGGAGTTGGGGACGGGGTATTTATGGCGGCCTGTTGCCGTCACGGTGGTGCTATAGTGGTAGTGCCCGTGGAAATTCACCGGTGTGAGGGGGCCAACCGCGCGGATGGCAAATCCCGTCACTTTTTATGTCGCTTTTGGCTTTTCGTCTTTCGCCCGCAAAGGAGCCTCCAGATCAACCCCATGCGCGTACTGACTTCGCTGACGCCGGCCCTGCTGACCAGCTTTCTGCTAACCGGTTGTGACGCGCTGGGCGCGTTCAATTTTGTCCAGGCCGGCGGTATTTCTCCCAGCTATGCGGATGTTGCCTACGGCGCCGGCGAGCGCCAGACCCTCGACCTGTACCTGCCCAAGGAGAATGGTACTCCGGCACCGCTCCTAGTCTGGTTCTATGGCGGCGCCTGGGACTCGGGCGACAAGGAACAGTATGCCTTTGTGGCGAGACGCTTCACCGCCATGGGCTACGCCGTTGCCATACCCAATTACCGCCTCGTGCCCGAGGTGCGCTTTCCCGCGTTCCTGGACGACGCTGCTGCGGCATTGGCACGCTTACGCAGCCTGATACGCGAGCAGCCTGGAAAAATCAGCACCCAGCCCATGGTGCTGGCCGGCCACTCCGCGGGCGCCTATATCGCGGTGCAGGTCGTTGCCGGGCCGGACTATCTGGCAAAGGTGGGGCTGGGGCCCGAGGATGTAGCCGGGATCATCGGCCTGTCGGGGCCCTATGACTTCTATCCCTACAAGGTCGATTCTTCCCGCGCCGCTTTTGGCGATACTCCCGCCCGCCAGAGCCAACCGGTAGAGCAGGAGCTTTCCCGTATGCCGCCCCTGCTGCTGATCAGCGGCAACGCGGACGAAACCGTCCGTCCGCGCAATTCCATCCGCTTGTCGGAGAAGGCGCCGCAGGCCCGCTTGCAACTGGTGGATGGGCTCGGCCATGCGGGGACCTTGCTGGCGCTGGGCCGTTTTATCACCTCAAACAAGGCAGTGCTGGAGCCTCTGGAGCAATTCCTGGTGACCGTTTCCTCCCCGGCACCACAATCGTGAGCGATGGAGCAAGACCATGGACAATAACGAACGGCGACTCCCGGTGGATGACGACGAGGAGATTTACGACGTCGAACTGACTGACGCTGACCTGACCTCGTTCGATCAGCCCGGCCCCCATACGGATCAGGCCCTGGCAAGTCTTGGTGACAGCGCTTTGACGATTGAATCGCTGCTGGTACCGCCGATCGGGGTTCTGCGCAGCGAGACCACGGTGGCGGGGGCCCTGGATCACCTGGTACATGCCCAGCCGGTAACCGGCATTACCTACCTCTACGTGGTGGACGACCGGGACCGACTGCTCGGCGTGGTCGCCATGCGTGACCTGCTGCTCGCCAGGCCGGGGCAGTTCCTCGACGAAATCATGACGCCGGAACCGGTCATCATGTCCCTGGATACCCCTCTGGTCGAAGCCATTCAGCTGGCGCTCAAACACCGCCACCGACTCTATCCGGTGGTGGACGAGGATGGGCGCCTGGAGGGCCTGGTTTACGGCTGGCGCCTGTTCGACTGCATGGCGCGTGAGATCAGCGGCCAGGTGGGCGCCGTGGTCGGTGTGGACAGGGAGGAGCGTGCGGCGACACCGGTACTCACTGCCTTTCGCATGCGCCATCCCTGGCTGCAGGTCAATCTGCTGACCGCTTTCGCCGCCGCCTTCGTGGTGGGTCTGTTCGAAAACACCATTACCCAGATTGTCGCCCTTGCCGCGTTCCTGCCGGTGCTGGCGGGCCAGAGCGGCAACACCGGCTGCCAGGCGCTGGCCATTACCTTGCGGGGCCTGACCCTGGGCGAACTGAAGGATTTTCCCGTGTCGCAGTTACTGCGTAAGGAAATTACCCTCGGGGCCATGAACGGTTTCTTTGTTGGTATCGTCGCGGCGGTAGCGATGTTCCTCTATGCCAGCATGACAGGTGCCGGAGGGAGTCCGATTCTGCTGGCGCTGGTGATCCTCATCGCCATGGTCGGTGCCTGTATCGGCAGTGGTATCTTCGGTGTGGCTGTGCCCCTGACCCTGCGCCGTTTCGGTGCCGACCCGGCCATGGCCAGCAGTATCTTCCTGACCACCTTCACCGATATCCTGGGCATGGGCCTCATGCTGTTGCTGGCGACGACCATCGTGCTGTAGCAAGGGCTAAGCCGGATTCCCCTCGTCCTCGCGGGCATCGGCCTGCTTGGCGACTTTGTGCTGGTCTTCGGTACTGCCACGTTTCCAGTAACTGGAAACGTAGAGGTGGCTCTTCGCCACGCCGCGCTCCTGCTTGAGATAGCGTCGCAGTTCCCGCATGTCCTGGAATTCGCAGGCTGCCCAGACAGCGGCCTGCCCGGCCAGCCAGGGCAGGTTCCTGACCCGCTGCGCCAGGCCGGTTTCCTCGCTCCCGGCGGCCGGGTTACTCACCCAGATCACCTCCATGCCCTGCGGCGCAACGAGTGGCCGCTGGTCTTCGGCGTCCACCACCTCGATGACCACGTAGCCGCGGGCGTTGTCCGGCAGTAGCTGCAAATTCACCGCAATGGCGGGCAGGGCGGTCATATCCCCTGCCAGCAGGTACCAGTCCGCCGCAGTGTTGATCAGTTTTTTCGGGCCCGGCCCACCCACCAGGATGCGGTCCCCGGGGCGCGCTTCGACGGCCCAGCGGCTGGCGGGGCCCGCCGCCTCATGGAGGGCAAAATCCACGTCGATGGCATCGCGACGTTGTCGGCTTACGGTGTAGGTCCTCATCAGGGGCGGCGCCTGGCCGGGGCGGGGAAACATCAGCTTGATGTAGGCGCTTTCCTGGTCGGTGGGAAAGTCATCGATCCCGCTGCCGCCGAGGGTGACCCGGCGCATGTGCGGTGTCAGCTGTTCGGTATCGATGACTTCGAGTGTACGGGGCGTGGGTCTGGGCATTCTGTCAGCTCTCTATTGGCAATCCGGGCGCTCAATGGCGTTCGCCATGAGATTGCTCATTTCAATGAATGAAGCCAGTTCACTGGCGTTGAGGTGTTGGGTCAACTGCTGTACGGCCTGCTCCTCGGCGCGGTCGAGCTGCGCCATGGTGACGAGCCCGCTGGCGGTGGGGCGCAGCAGCTGACTGCGGCGGTCCCGGGGATTGTCTTCACGGACCACCAGGCCGAGGCCGATCAGGTCGTTCAGGGCGCGGGTGATCTGGGCCTTGTCCCGCTGCATGCGCTGGGCAATGGATTGCGCGGTACAGCCGGGATCGTGGCAAACCCCTTTCAGTGTCCGGATGTGGGTAACCGGCAGGTCGATCCCTTCGGTCTGGATGCCTTCCCGCAGCAGGTGCCGGTAGGCGTGCATCAGCCGGTGAACGGCTTCGCTGAGAGAGGTTTTGGGCATGGCAGGGATTCGCTGAATTAGTTGACAGTAGCAACCATATTGCAATTGATTGATAGTGTCAACTAAATGTCTTGAGGTCCGGCCCCGGACCTGGCTCAGCGGCGAATGACGTTATCGACCGGAAAGCCCCAGATGCCGATGCCGCGATTGCGGGCAATTTTTTCCAGGGTCTGGTACTCGAAGGGGGCATCCGGCAGGGCGACGGCCCAGCCCCGTTCCAGCAGGTAGGCCGACAGGTCCTCCCCCTCGTCGAAGGAGGTGGCGTTGACCCGGCACCAGCCCACCAGGCTGCGGTCCGCGTTGCGCGAGAGGATCTCGCAGCGCACAAAGCCGTTGATCTTGAATTCCAGGGCAATATAGGCCCGGGAGCCGCAGACCGGGGGATTGACGTACTGCTTGCAGGTGCGGCCGGTATCGGGGATATGAATACCGGTGAGATGAATGCGATAGCCGTCGATTCTCAGGGTGCCGTCTTCATTGACCCTTGCGTAGCTGGAGATTTCCCTGGCCTGCAGGCCGGGCGAGGTCAGCAGCGCGGTAACAACGAGCAACAAGGTGAATAGCCGGCAGGATCTCATGGCGCCTCCGTCTGGGATCGCTTTGTGAACAGCTTAGTCCAGAACAGAATTACCGGAGAGGGGCTGCCCGGCCGCAGCCCCGAATGAGCGCTCAGGCCTTCTTCACAAACTCCGACTTCAGCTTCATGGCGCCGATGCCATCCACTTTGCAGTCCAGGTTGTGATCGCCCTCGACCAGGCGGATGTTTTTGACCTTGGTTCCGACCTTGACTACGGAGGAACTGCCCTTGACCTTGAGGTCCTTGATCACGGTGACACTGTCACCGTCAGCGAGACGGTTGCCGTTGGCGTCGAGCACCACGAGCCCGTCATCGGTCCCGGCTTCCGCTGCATTCTGGCTCCACTCGTGGCCGCATTCGGGGCAGACGTACTGGTCCCGGTCTTCGTAGGTGTACTGCCCCTGGCATTTGGGGCACGCGGGTAGGTCGCTCATGGGGTCATCCTTTGAGGTAGATAGTGCATCGGGTTATTCGGGGTGTCGCGGGGCAACTTTCTGGGGGAAGTCCGTGTTGCCCCGGTCCAGCTTGATGACCGGTTTTTGCAGGATCAGGTTGTTGGGGTAGGTGATCAGGTTGCCCTCTGCGGTCCGGATCAGCACGTGGAACAGGCTGATCTCCTCCACCGTGCCGGACAGGTCGAAATCGGCATCGGTCACCTTGATCTCATCGCCGACCCGGTAGGGGAAGCCGAAGAAGATGACCATGCTGGCGGTGATGTTGGACAGGATCGACCACTGGGCGAACAGGGCCACACCGATCACCGCAAAGGCCGAGGACAGGAACAGGGACACCTGCCCGTAGCCAAAGCCCAGGGTGAGACAGAGCACGATCACGAAGGCGACAAACAGCAGGATGCGGGAGGTCTTCTCAAGGTACTTGATACGCACTTCCGCTACCTCCTTGCTCCGGCCCAGGCGGCGGATGCTTGCGGAGACCGCGCGGGTGCAGAACAGGTAGGCGACGACGCAGATGGCCAGGGATAACCACTTCATGGCGAACAGGATCCTTATCCGGGGGTATTCAGCAGGGGCGCATTGTAGCGTGAGCGCGGGGAGAGTGCTGCAACTGCAGGATGCGCGTGACCGAGGGTCTCAGTCGTCGCTCTCTTCAGCCCGCAGGCGGGCCTGGCGGGCCTCCTCCTCTGCCAGGGCAGCGCGGATTTCGAGCATGACCGCGTCGACGTCGGGGGTACTGGTATCCTGTTCGAACTGCCCGCTCAGGACATGGTCCGGGTGCAGGTCGCCCTCCTCGAACAGCGCCCAGATCTCGTCGGCGTAGTGACTGTCGCGCAGCTCCGGGGCGAACTCGGCGTAGTATTCGGTGATGTTGTTGACGTCCCGCTCGAGCATGGCCCGGGCATTGTTGTTGGACGCGGCGTCCACCGCCTGGGGCAGGTCGATAATCACCGGGCCCTCTTCATTGACCAGCACATTGAATTCCGACAGGTCGCCGTGAACCAGGCCCTCACAGAGCATGCGCATCACGTAGTGCATCATCAGGGTGTGGTCTTCCCGGGCCTGTTCCGGGTCCATGGCCACGTCATTCAGGCGCGGGGCGATATCCCCGTCCTCGTCGGTGATCAGCTCCATCAGCAGGACACCGTCGGTACAGCCATAGGGTTGGGGGACCCTCACTCCGGCCCGGGCCAGGCGATACAGCGCGTCTACCTCGGCGTTGTGCCAGGTGGCCTCCTGCTGCTGGCGCCCGAACCGGGACCCCTTTTCCATGGCCCTGGCCCGTCGGCTGTTGCGCACTTTGCGGCCCTCGGTGTACTGGGCCGCCTTTTTGAAGCTGCGTTGGTGGACGTCCTTGTAGATCTTGGCGCAGCGCAGCTTCGAGCCGCAGCGCACCACGTAGACGTCGGCCTCCTTGCCACTCATCAGGGGGCGGATGACCTCGTCGATGAGGCCGTCCTCAAGGAGGGGTAGCAGGCGTTTGGGGGTTTTCATGGGTCTGGGGCGATCTCGAACGGCGAAGCGGCCATTTTACTGCATTTCCCCGTAGTCCCGCTCAGGCTTTGGCTCCGGCTCGGTGGCTCCTGCTATTGCGGGACACTGGCCGCGGTTTCCAGCCCGTCGCTGAACTCCACCGTGCAGCGCACGCCCCCGGGCAGGGCAAAGTCCTGGTTGGGCAGCTCAAGGCGGATTCCGAAGGTGCGACTGGCGGCGTCAAAGACCTGGTCAACGACGGTAACCTCGGCTCTGTACTCGCCGCCGATCGGCGCCTCGGGCCGCACGATCGCTCTGTCACCTTTGGTTATGCGACCGTACGATGCTACCGGGACGTACACTTCGACAAAGAGCGGGTCGGTCGCCGCCAGACGCATCAAGGTGCTTTGTTCATGCACGTATTCCCCCGGGGACATCACGACATCAACGACAATACCATCCACCGGTGACTTTATCGTGCGACGGGTCAGCTGTGCCCGGGCGCGATCGTACTCGGCCTGCGCAATTGACCGCTCGAGCTTTGCAGTCTCCACCGCCAGGCGAGCCAGCTGGTGTTCGATATCCGCCTCCTCGTACAGGCTTGCGGACACGGACTGGTTGTCTCGCAGGGACTCGAGTCGCTTCCACTCCCGGTCGCGATAGCCTGCCTGGACCTGGCTGGAGCGCAGGGCCGTGTCCGACTCCGCGCGCACGCGGGCCAGTTCGGCGTTCATCGCTTCCATCTCACTGTCGAGTACGGCCAGTGCCTGCCCGCGAGTGACGATATCCCCCCGTCGGGCCAGCACCGCTTCCAGTACCCCATCCTGGTGGGAGCCGAGTTCCACAGTTGAATTGGGGTTGATCACGCAGTCCAGAGCTTCGTCCTGGGCGGTAACGCCGGCCGCGCAAGCGGTAGCGAGGAGCAGGGTCGTCAGTTGCAGCAGTGGTCGAGTCATTCGGGTCTTCCAGAAAATGCGGTCAGGGAGCCGACCTGTTGATCGAGTCGCAGCATGGATGCCCGCAGGCGTTCACCGCGGCGGCGAGTCTGCCGTTGACGCCAGCGCGTCACCAGGCTGCGGGCATGGGGGGCTAGGGTCGGGACCCGGGCGCAGATGGCGGCCAGTATTCGCTGGTCCCGGTCACTGAGGCCAGGCAAGCGGGTGCCAGTGCTGGCCACGGGTGGGTCGAGCGGGAAGCCTGCGAGACCGTAGATCCGCCACAACTCGTCCCGAATCGGGCCCATGTCGCCGTCGATGGCTGCGAGCCGCTGGTAGCGGCGAAAAAAGCGCTGCGCCGTCAGGCGGGCTCTCACCGCGGTTCTGCCGCTCACTGGCAAACCCTCGCGGCACTGCAGGAGCTGGATCAGGCCTTCAGGTGGGGCGGTGCCACGCGGGAGCTCGATGTTGCCCTCCGCCACCCGGTACTGGCGGCCCGCTCCCATCGCCAGCGCTTGCAGCTCCAGTGCCACGTCGGCCTCACGGCGCACCCGGTTGCACCAACTACCGTCTGACCCGGCGCAGAGGGACTCCAGTCGCAACCGTCCTGCGCCAGTCAATTCCATAGCCCCGCCGGCACTATGGCAATAGTCTGTGCCGTGCTCGAGTTGTCTGGCCAGTACGAGAGCGGTGTCCGCCCAGGATTTTTCCTGTGCAGCAGGGCTCGGCTCCCCGAGGAAAAGGGGTTCGCAGGCCTGCTCTACCAGTACCTCGCGGGCGCCGACGATAATCCCCGTGGGCAAGCCCCGCATGCGCAGCCTTGCCATGGAATCGATACCGGCAAGCCGGCCCAGCCTGCGGCCTATCTCGCCGCGGTTGCCATCGGCGTGTACACGATCGTTCAGGTAGTCTCGCAGGGCCTCACGTGCACTCAAGACCGTGACCGGAGCGAGATAGGCTGCCCTGCGCTCTGCAACCGGGGTCAGGGCGGTGACAAGACCCACTGGCCATACCGGCCGGGCTGGTATGCCATCGCCGTAAGCGATTTGCCTGGCGCTTAGCTCTGCACGCAAGCGCTGGCTGGCGTCATCCCCCGCAGTCACGATGTGCACACGTTCGCCGCTGAGCGTGAGGGCCTCGCAGATGGCGTTCAGCAGGGCTTGCTGGCTCGCACCGGGAGAGCGCTGCACCAGCATGCCCCGGGCCAGTGCGAGGGTGCCAATCAGCAGGTCGTCCTGGCTGCCATCTGCCTGGCGCTGACGGTACCATCGCGCCACCGCCTTGCCGGTCCAGTCGTAACCCTCCTCCGGGATGTGGCCCGTGGTGGGCGTGTCCGGGGATGCCGCTCGGCTGATCCGCAGTGCTTCTCTGCGCACGCGGTAGTGCTGCCAGCGCATGGGCAGGCGCAACAGGCTGCGTTCCAGGCGGAGTTTCCACCTGAAACCGGGGTCGGGACGTTCGGGGTATTCCAGTCTATCCATCGCAGGGGCCTAGACGCTAAGCTGCCGGAGGAACAGGCGGCGCCCGCCGCGATAGAGCCGCCAGCCGAGAGGCTCCCACCGGTGGACGAACTTGACCATCACCCGCATCCCCAGTTTGGAAACTGGCCAGGCCTGCAGGGGCTCCAGTTCCAGATTGTACACCCCGTCCAGTACCCGGCGCTGTTCCGGGTCCGCGGGGTCCAGCAGGAATCGCCCGCCACCGAGCGTACTCAGGGCGGGGCTTGGCAGGGTGTCGGTCAACGAGGGGATTTCTCGCGAGACCCGGGCGCTCACCACCGGCGCCATCCGTTCAACAAGTCGGATCTCCACCGCCCGGGTGTCATTACGCACCTGCTCGATAGCATCCTGGCTCACGACGACCCGCACCACCGGGGCCGAGAACTCAGCGACATAACCCAGGGTACTGCCGCGCTCGATGTAGGTGCCGGGCAGGTCGGCAACAGCGGGTAGTGCCAGTGTGCCCGCCCTGCCGGCCATCACCTCCAGGTTGGCGCGATTCTGCTCCGCCAGGCCAAGGTCGGCGCGGGCCTGCCGGAGTTGTTCCTCGATTATCCGGGCGCTCACGCGGTCCCGGATGTCCTGTTCCGCGTGGCGCAGTTCGAGCTCGTTCACACTGGCCTGGTGTACTGCCACCTCCTTGTCGAGGAAGGGGTCGGACAGCTTGATCAGCACCGTTCCCTGCTCGACGGGGGAGGCGGGAGCGCTGACCACGCTTTCCACAACGCCCCTCGCCTTGCTGCGGACCGCGCCATCGCCCGGGACCCAGACAATGCCCTCGCTGATGGTGTTATAGGGCAGCGGAACCAGGAGCAATGTCACCGCCACCAGGCCCAGTGCTCCCAGCGCAGCGCCGATGGCCCGGGTGCGGCGTCCCCTGAGTTCACTGGCGCTGAACAGGTACAGGCACTGCCTGGCCAGCGGTAGGCCGAGCATGAGCAGGGCGGACCAGATGGCCAGCACCACCCCGATGACAAAATAGCGGGAAGCCACGAACAGGATGATGGCCGCCATGATGAACAAGCGGTAGATAAAGGAGCAAATGGCGTAGACCAGCATCCAGCGCGCCTCGCCCGGACTGTTGGCAGGAGCCTGGGCTTCATCGACCCCCAGCAGTTTGCGTTTCACCAGCCAGGCGACATGGCGATTCGAGCGCGGGCCCAGGTTGGGTATCTCCAGGAGGTCCTGGAGTACAAAGTAACCGTCGAAGCGCAGCAGGGGGTTGCCGTTGAACAGCAGGGTCGATACGCCGCCAATCAACATCACGTTGTAGGCGCAGGCCCTGACCAAGCCGTCTTCCACTGCCACCCACACCAGCAGGGCGATACAGGCCAGCAACACCTCCACCAGGATGCCGGCAGCGCCGACCAGCGCGCGTTGCCATTTGTTCTGGTAGGCGCTGGCAGCCGAGGCATCGACATAGGGAACAGGCATGAACACCAGGAACATCACGCCAATTTCATGCACCTCACCTCCCCAGCGCTTCAGGGCGTAGCCGTGCCCCAGTTCGTGGAGTGTTTTCACCGCAGGATAAACCAGCAGCAGGATGAGCAGATTTTCGGCCGTCAGTACCCTGTCGCTCATATTGTGTGTGAGCTCCGCCCAGTGTTCACCGACCAGCGCCAGTGAATACAGCAGCAGGCACCCGTAAGCCAGGGCGGCCCAGGGGGTGAACAGGAATCGAAGCCAGGGCAGGGTGGCGCTCAGGAAGCGGTCGGGATCCAGCAGCGGTACCCTGACGGCCAGGGGATTGAGAAAGCGCAGGATGTTCTTGCGTCGGCGCTGGCTCTGGCCGCGATCGGTCTGTTCGCTGACATCGGGGGGCACGTCCCCCAGCAGCACATCGCTGCTGTACAGGGTAATCAGCAGTCGGGTGATGTCGGCTTTCTCGATGCGCTCGTCCGGGAAGGCCTCGCAGGCCCTGTTCCAGATCTCTTCAACCGTGCGCTTCCCGTCCATCAGGGAGATCATGTAGTACGCCGAGGGCGAGCACAGGTGGTAGCGGCCGGAAGTCCGGTCCTGCAACACGTAGCCTAACTGGCCCCGGTAGTGTTGCCTGTAAATCCGGGCATGGCGCCTGAGTCTGGGCCGGAAAGGGGCCGTTCTGTACCAGGAGCCCGCTTCCATCTCAGGGGCTCCACTTCCAGATAAACAGGCGCAGCCAGTCCACCAGTTTTTCGCTCCAGATCCGGATGACCAGGCGGTCCTCTACCCGGGTCTTGGCGATCCCCTCCATGCCGGGACGTAATTGGGGGACTTCCCTGTCCAGAACCGCTTCCACTCTGAAAAAATTGTGTCCTTCGGCCTGCTCGGACATCGAGGTGACCAGGGTGACAGCGTATTCCAGGGTCTGGTCCGGCATCGCCGCCAGCCGCAGGGCGCCGTGCTGCCCCACCTCCAGGTCCATCACATCACCCTCGTCGACCCTCAGGATCACGCGGTGATCCTCGAGGGGGGCGAGGCGGAACAACTCCTCCCCCCGGCGCACTGCGGCCCCCACTTTCTGGCTGAGGTCTCCTGCCACGAGCACCCCTGCAAACGGGGCCCTGATGCGGGTGCGTTCAAGCTGCAGGTCCAGCAACTGGATCTGTGCTTCCGCCTGGGCCAGTTCGGCGCGGATGATGTTGGCCGCGGCCCGCTCCTGGCCTGCGAGCGCCTGGTCGTATTCCGCCATGCCCTGGTTGCGCTTGGTGCTCCAGCGAATGCGCTCCAGCGCGAGGTCCTGGTCATCCAGGGTTGCAATCAGCTGACCCGCGTCGACGACCTCGCCGGCCCGGGCCAACTGGCTGCCGATATAGCCGTCGAAGGGCGCGATAATCGCACGTTGCACCAGGCCTTCGACAACGGCGGGAGAAGTAACACGATAGTCTCCCGTCACCACAGTAAACGCGCCGACCAGCAGCAACGCCGCCGCCGTAGCGAGTTTGCGCCCGATATGATGTGGCCCCACCAGGCGCTCCAGCTGGATACGGCCGCTGTCCAGTGCTTTACGCCAGAGCGGCCGATCGTCTCGCCGGCGCAGCTCCAGCAGTGGGCCCAGCACGCTCATGGCCGCGTCCACCAGTTCCACCTCTTCCTCGCGGAACCGGGCCTCACCGGTTCTCTCCAGTGTGATGGCACCGATGACGGTGCCGTCGGCCTTCAGTGGTACGGTCAGGGCGCTACCCGCACGGTGACTTTCCAGGAGGTCCTGGTGCGCCCTGCAAATACGGTGTTCCCAGTCCCTGGGGGGAGGGACGAGAATGACCGCGTCCTGGTCGATGGCTTCTTCCATTGCGCCCTGCAGGCTCTGGACAAAGCCCATGCGCTCACCGAACTGGGCACTGTGGGACAGGGCCTGCAGCTGGATTCTACGGGATTGGAGAAAGCCGATGCTGACCGGGTCGCAGTCCAGGCGCGTGGCGAGTTCAGAGACCAGCGCGTGGCAGGCGCTGTCGAAACTGCGTTGCTCCAGGCCCAGGCCAATCAGGTCGAAGGCCAGGATGGTGCGCGATTTCTGACGTTCGTCTTCGCCGCCCTGCTGGCGCCGCAGCAGGCATTCCAGCCAGGCCGTTCCCCAGCGCAGGCGCCACAGCAGGGGACGGCTATCGGTGTCGCTGCCCTCGACGAGAACAGCAACCGCGCCGCAGAGGTCACCATCAAGTTCCAGGGGCACCGCCAGGCAGCGCCGGGGTTGTTCGATCGCCACTGGTCGACGCTCCTGCAGGCAGCGCTGGGCGGTGGCGGCCAGGTGGGGAGGCGTGGAGTCGGACTCCGGCCAGCTGGCGAAAGGTGCGAAGGGTCCTCCCGGTTCACCCAGCACCACCACTGCTGAGTGAGTGCCGGGAAGGTACTGGCACTGCAGGGCAAGCCAGGCGCTGACAAAGGCCTCCGGCGCCGCCGCCGTGCGGAACTGCTGCCACAGCGTCTGCTCGAGGAAGGTGACGTTGGCGTCGGCACGGGTGTGCTCGGTCATCGTCCTTCAATGCCCCCTTGTGCGCCTGCCAGGCCGGTCAGAGCGCTAGCCCACCTGGCCCTGGTCTTTGCTGGTGCCATTCACACCGCCCCCGGGAGTGATATTGAGGGCGCCGAAACGCTTTTCGTACTGGGTCAGTACGGCACCGAGAAGAATCCACAAACGCTTTGCAGCGTAGGGGCTGAGCACAATGCGGTTGTTGAGCTTTACATGAAACTCCCGGGTTTCGCTGGCTTTCCAGGTCTCGTTGGTGCCGAAGAACAGGTTGACCTCTTCCCGCGTGCTGGTGGCGTTGACCACGTTGGCGTGAGAGCTGACCATCGCGGAGTCATCCCAGTCGACGATGGGTGTCGCCGGCTGGCTCGCTTCCACTTCTTCAACGTTTTCTGCCCGAGTTTCTTCTACCATGTGGTGCTCCTTCCCTTGGGGTATTGCACAGTAAAGCGGCGGTCGGGAAATCTCCCTCCGCCGCAACAGCTTGTTTGTTGCATTAGCCTCTACGTTATCTGCAACTGCCTGCCGCTAAACACGGCCTTGTTATGCCATTGAATCAGGCCTGCGCTGGTTGCCGGGGCGCCCGCATCAGGCGCGGTTGTATCGAGGAGCAGCACGTCCTCTGCGTCCATCGTAACCGGCTCCAGGTATTCCCCGCTGTCCTCGTCAAATACCTGGATGTCTGGCTCTTCCGCCGTACTGAAGCGCTCCCCCGTCCCCAGGGCATTGGCCATGAAGGCAATGCCCGAATCGTGCTCGAGACCCACAGCGTGGCCGTACTCGTGCAGCAGCGTGCTGATGAGGTCTATCTGTTCCTCTGCGGCACCGACACCGGTGTACCAGCCGTGACCGGCTGCATTGTGGTCGAGCACGATGCGCTCGCCCTCAAAGCGCGCAAGCTGGTTGCCGGGAAGGTCATCGACAACGATAGCCAGTGCTGCGAGTGCCTCCATGTCGACCCCGGGCACACCCTCCATCTGTGTAATGGCCTGCTGTGCTGCGGTATCGATGGTCGCAGTGGTGAGCGATCTCGCTGATTCGGCGTCGTCTGCAATGCCGGAGGCCATTAGCGCCGACGCCGCGTAGGCAGGATCGTCGCCGCGGACCAGGAAGTCCGAGAAATGGCTGGAACCCTGCAGGCTGAGCACACCGAACTGGCCGTCATTGAGGATACTGTTGTAGGAGTGGGTGGCGATGGCTGTGCCATCCAGGCTTATGCTGGCGGTACTGCCGAACATGGTGACTGTCAGTTGGTAATCGACGCCGGGTTCCAGGTCGACCGGGGCCGCTGCTTCGACTCGCCACTGGCCATCGAGGAAGTAGCCGATGATCACCTCGTCGTTTGCTACATCCAGGGCGGCGAACTTGAATTCGTCCTTGCTGAAATAGTCGAAGACGAAGCCGCCCTGGTTTTCGGTATTGAGGGTGCCCAGCAACTCCAGGCGGGTAAACGCGGCCACGTCCACGCTGTCTACCGCCACTGCGGGCAGGTGCCCACCGTCACCGTGCAACTGGCCGCCATCGGTGCCCCAGCCCCCGCGCTGGGCGGTGAAGGGATTGCTGTTGGCGCCGGTAAAGTTGGTGCTGTAGGTGAAAGTCCATTGTGGGGGCAGCGTCTGCACCTGGAAATCGTCAAAGCGTGCTATTGCGTTATCGGTGCCGAGGCCCAGCATACTGTTGTTGTTGAGGGCTTCGCCGAAGTCGAAGGAGGCATTGATGCCCTGGTCGACATAGGCGGTGGCCCGGGTACCGAACAGCACCACCGTAAGGTCAAAGTCCTGGTTGGCTCTGAGCTGTACGTTCACCTGGGTGTCGATCACCCAGCCGCTAGCGTCACGGTGGCCGATTTGCAGCTTGTTGGTCGCCAGGTCCGCGCCGGCAAACTTGAAGTCTTCCGGGCCCCGGTAGTCGAAGATGACATAGCCATTGGACTTGAAGCCGGCCTTGTCCTTGTCGGCGTTGATCGTCACCAGCACTTCGGTATACATCGGCTGCTGTGTACCCAGCGGGTAGAGGCCAACCACCTCGCCACCCTGGGCTGCCGGGCTTGCCTCCAGCATGCCGCTGGACAGGTTCAGGTTGCCGACATCGGCCGCCAGGGGGACGGCCGCAGCGGCATCGTTGAACAGTTCGCGTCGCATGATCTCGCGCTTGCCCTGCAGGTTACCCGGTTGCGGGTCGTTGGGAGCGCCGGTCTGGTCCTGCCAGTCGTAGTCGGTCTGGCGCACCATGCCCAGCTCGCCGTAGGGCTCGAAGGCCCGCAGCGGGTCCGGGTCGTCAGTGCGGACGTCGTCGCGTTTCTGGTCGACAAACAACTGGGCGTCCACGGTGTTGTTGAGCAGGGCGGGGTCGACCCGCGCATCGATACCGTCGCTGGCGGACAGGGAATAGAGGAACTCGGGTACCTGGGGCTGCAGGGTACGGCTGATGTGGAAGGCGCCGAAGGGGCTGAAGGGCACGATGTAGCTGTTGTATTCCCCCACCCAGTCGATGGCCCGATCCGCCCCGGTATTGAGGATCATCACGTCGCGACCAGCGCCGGAGTACACGATGTCGGCGTAGGCCTGGTACTCATCCGCATCCTTGTTGTCCAGCGGGTCGGGCTCCGGGTCATGGGGGCCTACCCGGCCGGTAAACCCGGAATCGTGATTGTCGTCCATGTTCAGCAGGTCGAAGCCGCGGCCGCCGTACATGTGGTCGCGGCCGGTGCCGCCGACGATCCAGTCATTGCCGAGGTCGCCGAAGATCCGGTCGGCGCCATCACTGGCCAGGACCTCGTCATCGCCCTCGTACACGGGGCCATCGGGCCCTTCGGTTTCATCGAAGTTGAGTAGGAAGTCAATCGGGTTGGCGATGCCGGAGAGGGTCGCCAGCGGCGCGATATCACCCGCCAGCGCGTCGAAGTCAAACATCAGCTTGCGGCGCGGATTGAACTCGTCGTACCAGGCGAACTCGTCGCGAGTGCGGGCACGCTGGCCATTTTCCTCGAGAATTTCCTTGCCTTCAAAGCGTAGGATGTCACCGGGGTTATAGGGCGCGAAGGCAAACCAGAAAGGATTATCGGTGAGCAGGTCCGCGACATCACTGATGCCCTCGGGGGTGTTCGGGGGTGAACTCTGCATGGCCTGCAGGAAGGTGTTGAGCGCATCGAAGCCACCGCTGACCTCCCCGCTGTAGTAGGTGGGCAGCGCCTCGGCGCCTGAGACTGCATCGTCGCCGTCACCACTGTGGATGAAGTCGTTCTGCAGGCCGCCAAAGATGATGTCGTTAAAGCGAATGCTGGCGTCAAACTCGCCCCTATTCTGGCCGTCGAGATCGTCGGTCCTGAAGGCGAACAACTCCACTCCCTTGACCAGTTCGTTTTCCACGTTGATGACCGCCCGCTGGATATTGCCGGGCGAACTGATCACCGCATTCAGCGAATTGGGATCGGGTTGCTCGTTGTTCTTGAGATTGGTCTGCTCGGCACTGCGCGCGGCGATGCCGTACAGGGACTCGTCGTAGGTGTCGCTGTTGCGGCGGGTGAGGATAAGGCCATCGTCGCCGACGATACCGTCGATACCGGTACCGCCGAGCAGGAAGTCATTGCCGATCTCACCGTAGAGGTCATCGTGTTCGCTGTTACCGAAGATGACATCGTCGCCGGTCATGCCGTGGACGATATCGTCGCCGCTTTCGCCGTAGATGAGGTCACCCTCACCCCGGGCGGAGGGCAGGAAGCCCAGCGTTTCACGTTCGCCTCCCTGGTCGCTATAGCCGTAGCCGTAGTCGCCGAGGTTGACCGCCCGAACCCTGATGGTGATTTCGCCGTTCGCCGCGCCGTAACCATCGTCCTGGAAGCCATAGGCGACCACCGCATCGCGGTCGTAGTTGAACACCGCATAGCCGAGCTGGTTGCCTTCCAGCACCGGGTCGGTGTCGGCGACCACGATGCGGAAGATATCGCCGTTGTCGCCGAGGATGGTATCGGCGTCGGTGGCGTGGCGCTCGGCCTCGGGTACGAGGGTGTCGGCGCCGATGTCGTTGGCCCCGCTGAAGTCCGCACTGCGGGAGAGCAACGCGGGGTTGCCCGCGCCGCCGTAGATCATGTCGGCGCCGTCCGGGCGCAGGACGTTGGCGTCGGCCAGGTCGTGGATGGGGTCATTGTCCCCCAGGCCAAACAGCATGGAGCTGCCGCCGATCAGGTCGTCCTGGCCGAGGTTGCCGTAGATCCGGTCGTTGCCGCCGTTACCCTCGATGTAATCGTCGCCGTCGTCGAGGGATTCGAACACGTCGAAACGCAGGGTGAATCCCTGGTCATTGCCCGGGTTGAGGTCGACCCGCTGGGTGAAACTGCGCAGGTCGAAGGAGGGCTCGGCGTCCTGGGCCGGATTGTAGATATCGAAATCGCCGGGTTGCTTGAGCTCGCCCAGAGCGACAAGACCATCGCCCTGGATGATGTCATCACCCAGCTGGCCAAACAGTTCATCGTCTTGGGCGGCGCCGGCCATTACGTCATTGCCGAAGGGGCGGGGATCTTCCCAGTTGCTGGCGGCGTCGGTCTCGATCTGCTCGGAATGATCGAGCAGGATGACCGTCCGCACCAGGTCCATGTCCTGGTGGGGCTGGAAAGTACCCGTCACGTCGGCGCTAAAGCCCACATCGATGTCGGCCAGGTTATCCACGTTATCGCTTTCGAGACGATACAGCAGGCCGTTGGCCGTCATCCGGAAGCGCGGGCTGTCGGTATCGTCCTGGCGGATGACGATGGCATTGTCCCCGGCTAGTACGTCGTCATCCTCGCCGCCATCGAGAATGTCGTTGAGTTCGTTGACATCCGCAGGGTTCAGGTCCGCCAGTTCTGTTGGCGTAATGGCCAGGCGATCCACCGCCGGCATATCGTCCAGTTCGTCGTCGCCACCGGACACGTTGTGCCCACCGATCAGGTCATCGTCTCCGGTGCCGCCCAGCAGGATGTCGTCGTCCTGGCCACCGATCAGGATGTCGTTCGCCGCATTGCCCCAGATGACATCCTCGAAATCATTGTGGCCCCCATCTCCCGACAGATCGGCGCCGTCGGCTTCACTGGTGAAGATCGAGAAGAAGTGGTTGTTTACGAAGAACTGGTCCAGGCTCGGCAGGGTGGGGTAGAGCTTGCCATGGTCGCCGAACAGCAGGTCAGCGCCGTCCGGGCCGTCCACCCCGTCGGGCAGGGCCTCGTCAGTGTCACCGTAGAGATTGTCGTTACCAGTGCCCCCCATCAGCACGTCACCGGCAGCCGCGCTGCTGTTGCCATTGCCGTAGATCACGTCGTTGCCGCCGTTGGTCGGGGCGATGACCTGGATGCGGTCCAGGGTCGACAGGTCGGGCGTCACGGCGTCGTCGAGGCTAACGACGCTGCCGCCCAGGTGATCCTGCACGTCGGCGCGACCGGCGATACCATCCGCAGGCAGTGACCAGTCCAGCCGGCCGTTGTCACCGAGCAGGATGTCCTCGCCGGCGCGAGCGGTTGCCAGGGCCAGCAAATCGGCACTGGTTTCACCAAAGATGAGGTCGTCGAACATGCCGCCGATGACCACGTCATCACCGTCGTTGCCGTGCAGGGTGTCAGACCCACCTTCGGCGAACGACTTGCTGCGCAACAGGACAGCCTGTTCGAAGCGGAGATACTTCTGCCCGCCGTCACCGAGAATCTGGTCGGCCCCCGGGTTCGGCGCCATGGTCAGGCCATCGGCTCCGAGGTAGAAGTCACCGTGCACCAGGTCATCGCCGGAACCGCCCATGGCCACGTCGCCGGTGGCCAGGGACGTGTTGTCGTTGCCGTAGATCTGGTCGTTGCCGCCGAGGATACCGGTGGCGAGGGTTTCTATCAGGTCAACGGTCAGTGGATCACCGTCACCGCTCGCGGTGAAGCTGCCGGAAATGACGGCGAGATCGGCATCCGAGGCGACATCAAGGCGCACCCGGCCCTCGTCCCCGACCAGGGTGTCGTCCCCTGCGGTGGTGACCAGGTCGGCCACAGTGTACCCGACAGGAAGCCAGGCCTCGCCGTGCAGTTCATCGCCCCCGACACCGCCGAGGATGATGTCGCTGAAATCATTGCCCTGGATGTGGTCGGCGCCTCCCTGGGCGTTGCTGGCATCGGTGGTTTCAATGCGGGTGACCAGATTGTTCACCAGGTCGATCTCACCCTGGTCGCCCACCAGGATGTCTTCGCCACCCAGTTGTCCGTAAAGGTCGGCAACGCCACTTTCGTCGGTTATCTCGTCGTTGTCACCGAACATGCGGTCCGCGCCGGTGCCGCCGAAGGCGGTATCACTGCCTGCATTGCCAAAGATATGATCCACGCCGCCCACCAGCGGTGTACCCGCGGCGGTTTCGATCCGGTCCAGGGTCAGCCGGTCAGTATCCGGGCCGAAGGTGTAGTCCAGCAGGCCGTTGTCACCGAGGATGATGTCGTTCCCATCCATAGTCGGAGCCGGCGTTTGGGCATCGCCGTAGAGGTGATCGATGCCGCCGTCGTTGACCCCGCCCAGGATGACGTCAGCGCCCGAGTTGCCGCTCATCACGTCGGCGCCACCGGAGCCCTCGGCAATGTCGGTGGTGGTGATCAGGTCGATCGCCGTGCCCTGTACCAGCCGTCTACCTTCCGTGCCGGCGAGGAAGATGTCGCCGTTATCGCCCAGCATGACGTCGTCAAGGTCATTGACCCCGGAAGAGGCGCTGGCATTGTCACCGTAGATGAAGTCGCCGGCTTCTCCCCCCAGAAGGACATCGGCATGGGCGTCACCGGAGATGATGTCCACGCCTCCCAGACCGTCGTTATAGCTGCGGATCAGGTCGATGGAGCTTACGTCGCCATCCGGCGGGCCGTTCAGCGGGTTGTTGTCACCGTCGGCGCTCCAGTTGTAGTTCAGATGGATCAGGCCGTTGTCACCGAGAATGACATCCTCCCCGACACTGCCGGTGAGCACGTCGACGCTGCCGTTGACACCACCGAGAATAATGTCATCGCCCACCTGACCGTAGGCGGTATCGGCGCCGCCACTGCTGTTGGCGGTATCAGTGGTCTGGATGTAAGCCAGTTTGCCGAAATTGCCCGGATCGATCGTGCCGACGTAGACCAGTTCGCCGTTGTCGCCGAGGATGATGTCTTCGTCACTGACCTCGGCATCGGTGGGGCCTCGTCCCGGACCGTGTCCGCCAGCGAGCAGGAAGGGGTTGCCCATGACGTTGGTGGTGGGGTCGTCGCCGTTGTTGTCACCGTCGCTGCCGCGACCGCCGATGATCACGTCATTGCCATTGTCGCCAAAGAGGGTGTCTCGATAACTGCCCGCGGGATCACTGGCGAATACGGAGGCAATACGCTGCAGACGCCGCTGGTGGAATTCCACCACGCCGCCGTCGCCGATCAGGATGTCCTCGCCGTCGGGATTCGAGGTGGCCGGGTCATTGGTGTTGGCGGTCGCGGCCCGCGGGTCCACGTCGCCTCCGCCAAGATCATCGCCACCGCCGCCGAGAATGATGTCACCGGCTTCGCCACCGGAGAGGATGTCATTGCCATCGCCCGCCACGACGTCGGTGAGGATGAGGTCGAGGCTGCCGCTGATATCGTCGGCACCCGCCTTGTAGGGCGCTGCCAGGGCGGCGCTGCCGTTGCCGACCACGAGGTCAGTCCCGGGAGACACCCCGTCGAATTTCACCACAATGCCGTCATCGCCGAACATGATATCGGCGCCCACACCGCCCACCACGAGGTCGTCCTCGGTGCCCCCGAACATGATGTCCGGCTCGCCCTGGCCGTGGAGTTCGTCATTGTCGGCGTCGCCGAACATGATGTCGCGGCCGCGGCTGCCGGTCATGTAGTCGTTGCCGCCATCGCCGTGCATGGTGTCGTCGCCGAAACCGCCGGACATCACATCGCTGTCGTCGCCGCCGGACATGATGTCGTCCTGCTCGTTGCCGAACAGCACATCGTCACCGGCTTCCCCGTTGATGATGTCGAAGCCCTTGCCGCCCACCACATGGTCGTTGCCGCTGCCACCGTCGATGGTGTCGTTGGCCGCGCCGCCAAAGATGATGTCGTTGTCGTCGCCGCCGTCGATAGTATCGTCCGCGCCGGCACCGAGGTCGGTGCCGGTGAACTTGCTGGTGAGGTCGAGCAGGATGGCCTGGATCTTGTCGTCGGTGCTGACCGCGGGGTCGTCATCCAGCGGGTCGTTGGGTACGAAGGGGGTGAGGTTGAAAGAAGATACGTCGAGGTGGCCACCGGTCTGGTCAAAGCCGAAACGCACGCCATCACCGATAATCACATCGTTGCCGGCGTCACCTGACAGAGTGTCGAGCCCGCCGCCGCCGATGATGATGTCGTCCTGGTCGCCGCCGCTGATCATGTCATTCCCGTCCAGCAGGGTGACCCTCGCGCCAATGCTCTTGTCGGTGTCTACACCGTCCCAGTAGGTGCCGTCGTCGCCGAACAGCACGTCATAGCCGGCGCCGCCCTCAATCTCGTCATCGCCCAGTTCGCCGTAGATTTCATCGTCCAGGTGGCTGCCCACCAGGCGGTCGTTACCGCTGCCCCCTCTGATGACGGCTCCAGCGCCAGTCGAGGCGGCCGCTCCCCCGGGTATGAACTCGATGACGTCATCCCCGACACCCCCCTGCAGGTTGAAGGTGATAGGGGTGGGGGATTCATGGAAGTCGGTGAAGATCATGCTGTCGTTGCCCTGGCCACCGAGACCAACAATGTGCGTGAAATTCCCGCTGTAGGTCTGCCAGTTGTTGACGCCCATGGACGGCGCACGAACGCGGATATCGCCACCCTGGTAGTCGATCTCGAAGCTCTCGTTCCCGTCACTGGTATCCCCGTTCAGGCGGTCGATGGCATTGGGGCCCATGTTCAGCATGAGGGTGCCATTCTCGAGATCGGTAGCAAGTATGGGCGGGCGGTCAAAGGGAATGTCGAAATTGAAGACGGGTTCAGGCCCATAGATGTTGCCACCGGTCTCGAACTCGACGATGCCGAAATCAATGACCAGGTACCAGAACAGTTCCGCCAGCAGGGCACCCTGCAGGTCGAAGATCACCAGCGGGTTGTTGGAGGTGTTGAGGGTGTTGAGGATTTCGCTGATGTGTACGGCGCCGTCGTTGTTGGGGTCGTACCAGTCCCAGCCGATCCGCGCGGTTATACCGCCCCCCACGCCGCCACTGGCAATGCCAAGGTTCAGTTCTGCGGCGGCGGTGAGGGTCATTTCGAGGAAGATTTCCTCGATGTCTGTCCCGGTGGTGACCAGGCCGTCCTCGCCAGCCTCGCGGTCCCCGAAGAAGAATCCGTCGAAGATGAGACCGGGGTTGGTGAAGTCAGACTTGGCAAAGCGATCGAGACCGTAGGTGTCAAAGCCGAAACTGAAGTCGGCACCCACATAGAAGCCAAAACCAACCGAAGCCCCGAGTGGGCCGAATATGGTGAAGAACTGTTCGTAGTCAAAGCCGACCCCAAGCCGCGGTATGTCCACCTGCACGAGGGTCACTGGCTGCTGGATCAACAGGCCCAGCAGGCTGGCCGGATTGTCCAGGAAGGGGAAGGAGAACAGTGAACCGGGATCACCGATGGACAGGTCCGTCGTGAATGCCGCCTTGGTGCTCGATTCGGGCAGCGCGTTGATGGCGTCATTGAAGCTGTTGATGGCAGAACCCGCATTGCTGATGAAGGTCTGGGCATCGCCGATCACGTCGTCAATCTTGGCATCGACGTCGAACAAGGCATCGCCCAGCATGGGGTTGTCGTCATCAAAGAAGCTCAGGTTGCCTATCGACAACAATACGGCTTCATCACTGGCCTGGATGCTGTCGAACAGGTTAAAGAGGGGCTCGAGGTCTTCGATGAAATCGAGGAACGCCTGTGATTCATTTTCGCCCAGCGCGCTCGCTAAGGAGAGCAGGGTCACCGGAGGTGCCCCAACCAGTTCGGTCAGGGCACTGAGAATAGGGATGGGTTCGTCCAGGGTGTCGGTGATTTCAGCCAGCGGACCAAGGAAACGGTCGATCTCCTTGAACATCTCTCCGAGGAACCCGCCGAGGAAGCTGGTCAGGTCGACTTTCACATCGCCAAAGTCGATCAGCTCCAGACCGGCAGCAACGGCGTTATCCACCAGCCCCTGCGGTGTCAGCGACCAGTCCATGACAAAGTCAGTGACCAGGCGCGGGAACACCACGTCCAGGTCCTTGACCCCTACCTGCAGTTCCAGGTCCAGCAGGTGATCGTTCCCGTCGAGGGCGCCGCCACCGATCATGGTGTCGAAGCCGAGGTTGCCGATATCGGAAATCGGCAACAGGTCGCCGCCGGCGGTGTTGGAGAGGTCAATGTCGAAATCGAACTGCAGGCCGCTGCCCCTGTTCTCTACGATGAGTTCCAGAAAGCCGAGTTCGCCGCGGAACAGGTCGCTCTCGGGCAGGTCCACCCGCACGTCTACGTCCAGTTCCTTGCCGCCGCCCTGGTTGAGAATGACAAAGGCGCCGTCTGCCTGGTTTACACCGAGGCCGATGTTGATGGCCCAGGCCAGTTCCACCGCCAGCGGCATGTCGACTTCCATGCCCAGCAGGGGCACTCCCACGTCGAAGCCGAGGTCGAAGGGGACGGAGTAGGTGTCTCCCAGGCTCAGGTTCCAGCGCACCTCGTCATCGAAGATGTCATCGATATCGTTGGCCAGTTCCTGGGCGGTGGCGACGATGTCGAGGCCGATGCCGGTGAAGAAGTTTTCTATGAACTGGGTGACGTCACTGACTTCGATGTCGTTGGTGTTCGCGATCAACTGACGGAACTTGGTGATGAACTGATCGCGGAAATTCTCGATGAAGCGCGCCCCGTCAGCCAGGTTGTCGCCGATGATGGGGATGCCGATACTGGTGGCCTGATCCAGCAGGTCCTGCACGGTCTCGAAGAACAGGTCCGCCAGATCGGTGAGCAGCAGCAGGTTGTCGAGGGGAGCGAACTCATCGAGGCCGGCCACAAAGTCATCCACCAGGCCGGTCAGTTCATCCAGGGCGGCGCCGGGCAGCAGGCCGTTGTCGAGCAGGCTCTGGGCGTCGTCGATGATGCTGTTGCCGGAAGCGGTGATCTCTCCGAGGAAACCGGTCAGCCCGCCGTCCACGTCAAACAGCGGAACGCTGATAGTGTAATCCTGGGTGTCGATTTTGGAGATGAAGTCACCGAAGGTCACGGCATCCAGCGACTTGATCCCGCTGGGGCCGAAGTTCAGGCCCCCGAGGTCGAAGTCCAGCTCGATGTCCACCAGGGCATCCATCACCTGCACCGGCATCTGTCCCACCTGGGCGAGGAACACCGAGCCGACACCGTCGCCGCTGTCGTTGGTTGCGCCCTCGCCGACAATGGTGAGGTCGCCGTCAAAGCCGCCCTCGGGGTTGAACAGCTGCACGTCGCCCGGATTGTCGAGATTGATGCCGATCCTGAAGCCCCAGCCGAGGTTGCCGTCGGCGCGCAGCACTTTCGAGCTGGTGAGGTTGGGGATGCCGTCGCCGAGATCAACGTCAAGCCCCAGGGTGGTGCTGACGGACTCCGTGATGTCGAAATCCAGGGTCAGGTAGGGGGTACCGTTGACGGTCTGGACGTCGATGTCCAGGCCGCCGGTGCTTTCGTCAAGGCCAAAGGCCCCGCGCAGGGCGCTGGCCATGCCCTGCAGGGTCAGCGTCGGGGCATCGACAAGGTTGCCGTTGTCGTCGAGGAATTCCGCCTGCTCCTCCAGTACGCTGGCGGCGCTGGCCACGGCGCGGTCGACGCCATCCCGCAGGCCCAGCAGGTCGCTGAAGGAGCGATTGACGATGGGGATGACCTGGCTCAGTACCGGGTAGGCCAGTTCCAGTTCCGCCACCAGGTCGCGCAGGCCCTGCAGGGCGTTCAGCAGGTCGCTGTAGCTCATGTCGATGTAATCAGACAGGGTGCCAACGGTGTCAAGGCTGGCGAGCAGGTCACTGCTGTCGATCAATGGCGCGATCGGGTCCGGACTTGCATTGGGGTTGCCGAATCCGGTGAGGTGGAGGTCGATAACCCCCGACAGGCCGTTGAGTGCCGATGTCAGGTTCATCGCAAAACCGGGTTCGTCAAAGCCGTCCTGTACCCGTACGTCCATGGTCAGGTCGCCGAAATATGCCTCCTGGCTCAGGGCGCCGACGACGCCACCGGAACGCGGTGGAGCGTCATCGATCTCGGTGACATGAAAGAATTCTGCAGTGTTGACAAAGTTGCCGGTCACCCCGAATAGCAGCAGGCTGCCGACATTGCCGGGTGCGTCGACGTCCAGTACATAGGCGGTACCGCCGGAGCCGGCGATAATCCGGTTGCCCGCGGCTACGCTGGCGAACTGCGGGCCGCTGCCGTTGTACTCCAGTCGGTCGAGCTTGCTGACCAGCGGATCGGTGACCACCTCCAGCGCGGGCTGGTTGCCGGCATAGGTATCCTGGATGTCTTCCTGGATGGCCTCGAGGGTGACCTGGCTGCCCGGGGCGCCACCCTCCGCCTGCAATTGGGCACTGAACTGGGCGCCCAGGGTGCCGTCCACGCCGATGTCCAGTCCGACAAGGCCCAGCATGGCGGTCCCGGCCACTCCATTGGTGGGTAGTTCCGCGATGAACGCGCCCTGGAGGATGGCATCGCGCACGAAGAACCGCGCTTCCAGATGATCGAGCTCCTCGTCCAGCTGGGGGGTCAGGTCGAAACCGTAGGTGGCGGCGAAGGCGGTGCGGGCCTCGATCGTGACAAACTGGTCTTCCTCTGTCACGGTGTTGAGACTGATGGGGTTCCCTACGCCTACCGGAGTGAGATTGAACTCGCCGAAGGGGGCGAGGTCGACGTTGAAGTCGAAGTTGGCGCTGAAGCCTTCCACCGCCGGTGTCTCGGGGTCGTCCACGCCAACCGAGACGCGCCGCGACGACATGATGTTGATGTCGAAGGTCAGTTCGTTGCTGGCCGGGTCGTAGGTCGGGTTGATGCCACCGGCATTTTCGAAACCGACCACATCGCCGGTAAACAGGGGGAGCGACAGGATTTCCGACAACCGCACCGCCATTTCCTGCGCCGTGCTAAAGGAGGGAAACGTCTCGAACGCGCTGCTGTCGGGTATCGGGCGACGCTCCAGCAGTCGGTCGCTGCCGTCCTCGGTGCCGCTATCGTTGAAGATGCCATCGGCGCCGTTATCGTAAATCAGGCTGTTCTTGATCATGTCCTCAAAGACCACCAGGTCCTTGAGTGTGGCATCGGTAAACGGAATCCCGTAGTTGGCGAAAGCTCCGTTCTGCATCAGTGAATCGAGGGCGGCCCCCAACTCACCGAGCATGCCGATAAAGGCACCGGGGCCAATTTCATTGAACTGCAGTGCCTCGGCGAAATTGATCAGCTGCAGTGTGCCATCCGGAATCGGGTTGGGAATGGCGGCACCGTCTCCGGAGAGAGGGTTGACGGTGTAGTCCAGGTAGAACCGGTTGACGGGAATTTGTTGGTCGTCCTCGTCCAGTATGGGCTGGTCCATGTCATTGAGCAGGATCGGGACGAGTTCCACCAGGCTGGAGGTGAAAGGGTTGATGTTGCCGACGATGGCCATGTCCTGCGGATCGTAGTCGCTGTTGCTGCCGGCTTCCCGCAGACCCTCCTTGACTTCCACGGGCAGATTGAAGGTCAGGCTGGCGTTGTCGCCGGATGTCTCGAACTCGACGTCCGGAATGCCGGAGCTGCCGTTGAGTTCCAGGCCCCGCAAGCCGGCGTCGAAGGTGAGGGTCTGGGAAATCTCCAGTGATTCCCCGCCCGCCGCGGTCAGACGAATGTTGCCGGTGTCTTCATCGGCGGTGACGTTACCCAGGCCGGCGGCGCCCAGGGCATTGTTGAGGTCGAACAGCAGGTCGTCGAGGTTCTGGTTGCCGGTTTCGACAGCCAGTTCCAGTACGCTGGCATCGTCCGCCACCAGCACAATGCTGCCGCCGACCTCCAAGGCGGATACCGCGAGACCGGCGGTGGAGAGTGCAGCATCGATAGCTGTCGCAAGTTCGGCGCCAGTCGTGCGGGCATCGTCGGCAGCGACGTCGATGGTGGTCGGGCTGCCGTTGACGATCAGGGTAAAGCGGGCGCCGTCAAAGGTGTTGTCGAGAACATCATTGAAGCTGGCGTTGCCCACGGGGTTGTCTGCGGTCAGGGCCAGGAAACTCGCCTGGCCTGCGCTGAAACCGAGCCCCATTTCGGTGGTGTCATCCGCGCTCAGTATCTCGATGGCGGTCACCCCGGCTGCTGCCTCAAGGCTGAACACACCCGCGGATTCGGTTGCCGTCACCAGGCTTCCCAGTCCCGCCGCGGCGATAGCGTCGTTCAGGTCCGCCAGGAGGTCGCCCGGGCTGGCATTGGGGTCAGGCAACAGGGCGCTCTCCAGCACGCTCACAGCCTGGGTCGTCTGGGTGCCGTCCGACTCGGTGACACGGAGTTCGAAATTGGCCTCCATGTCACCGCCCGCGTCCAGGGTACCCGTACCGTTGGCCGCATTCTGGGCCACCAGGGGATTGACGACGGTGGTAGTCTGGTTCGCTCCGAAACCGATA
Organism: Parahaliea maris; assembly: GCF_008064665.1. Classification (GTDB taxonomy): domain Bacteria; phylum Pseudomonadota; class Gammaproteobacteria; order Pseudomonadales; family Halieaceae; genus Parahaliea; species Parahaliea maris. The sequence continues at coordinate 41,215 of NZ_VRZA01000002.1, forward strand.
TCCTCGCGCTCGGCGCCCGGGAAACGCAGTGTAACCAGGCGCGGCAATGCGCCGCCTACCGAGAGCAGGAAGCTAACGTTGTCTCCGAATTCATTGCTCGCCGGCGATCCTGTGGCCAGCAGGGGTGTTTCCAGCGCCAGGCTTTCAGTATCGAAGCCGAGCGCTCCGGGGTCAGTGGCGACGAGGCTGAACATCAACTCATCGCTGCCGCCCAGGCTGGCTTCCACGATGTCCTCGAGCCCGGCAGCAACCAGAGCTGTCTGCACATCCATCAGAAGGTCGCTGGTACTGCCGTTGTTGCCATCATCGACCACCAGTACATCCGCGCTGAAGCCGACCTGCCCAACTCGCAGTACAAATCCGGCATCGTGGGGCAGGTCCGGGGCTGGCAGCGGGTTGGCAGCGGTGACCGTGCCGCTGGCTGATTCGACACCGTACTGGCCCGTTTCAAAGCCGAGGACGGCAGGTGTGTTGGGGTCGATCAGTTCGGTCAGGACCTGCCCCTGCAGGTCAATCTCGCCACCCACCACCCGGGCCCCGAGGAAACCGATATTCAGGTTGAAGTCCTTGTTGTTGTCACTGGCGGCGACCAGGAACTGGAGGTCTTCGGTGTGGCGCAGGAAAAAGTCCTCTGCCCCCAGTTCCAGTTCACTCTGGCCGCCGGTGTAGACGCCAAACTCGAATCCGAAGCTAAGGTTCGCGGCCACGGGCAGGGTGACCGGCTCCGGTGCAAGGGCGTTTCCTTCGAAGGCCAGCAGCAATAGATCGTCTGCCTCCAGACCCAGGTCGATGGGCATCTGGTCCCGGGTAATGGTCAGCGAGAAGGCCAGGGAAAAGGCCATTTCCGCGTCGGGCTCTTCCGTAAGATCCGTGGCGCTGATGAGGTCGAAACTCAGCGTGTGCTGGCCACCCAGGGCAGTGAGCTCGACATCGAATCCCTGCAGGGGTCCGAGGCCGTCGTTGACCAGGGCGTCGACGAAGTCTTCGGCGGTCTGCCCGCCACCGGCTATCACGGCCAGTTCATTCTGCAGTGGCGTGAAGAGCAGGGCGTCCAGCAGTTCTGCCGTGTCGACGAACCCGTCATTGCTGGTGTCCCAGTTAGCGAGGATGGCCTCGTCATCGTCATCGGTGAAGAGGGCCTGGTCGACCACACCATCCTGGTTGGTGTCGACGTACAGGCCAAACAGGTCGCTGACTGCCGGCGCTTCGTACTCGATGTTTTCGTCATCCCCGTCGGAATGCAGGAGGAAGGGGATGCGCTGGGAGAGATCGGCCTCGGTGGCAAAGAAATCCGTCAGGCGTGCCTCGAACAGGTCAAAGCCGTCGCCCATGGCGTCTGCGGCGGCGGGCATGAAGTCTGCGCTCAACAGCAGCCGCGGTTCCAGTGGTTCGATGAGGCTCGCTTCATAGCCCGCCCGAAACCGTCGCCACACCGGAGAATGGCGGTGTCGCGCTGCGGGGCGAAACAGGGAGGGGCCCGGTCGGGAGCGCGGAGCCCACTGGCCGAAGGCGAGCTGGGAATCGGTCTCTGAGCGAAGAAATGGATAGGCCATGGCATTGCTCCCTGCAGTCTGCAGACCTGTACTCCGTGATCCCGTTGGGCAACAGAGGCGCGCCCCGTCCGTTGGGGTCCCGGATTTTTTTCACAGAATGGGAACTGAAACTAGCACCGCGACATTACCTGTCAACGCGGCTCAGTGCAGGGAAAATGAATGTAAGGACTAGCTATTGTGCATTTTTTATCACCCGGGTGGGCTAATATAGCGAATATTCACTAGCGATTGCGGCGGCAATTCCTCCCGGATTTTATGCCGGCTGGACAGCGTTGACCTGAGCACTTCCCGTTAAGTGCCTGATATCAGGAAGGTTCAGCCGGCCAGGGGGAGGTGGCGGCAGGGAGCGAGGTCGCATTTTACAGTCAGGTGACGGGAGCACTGACGCCGGGTTTCATATGCCAAAAAAATATAGATATTCTTGCGACAACACCGGGGATTTCAGCGCGATCCACCCCCGGCATCATTGAACTGTCACATCATTTACCGGCAGGACCCCACAGCGTGGAAGGCTGGGTGCCTCGGTGCTCGAGAATCTATTCCAGGCGCATACGTTCCAGAATCTCCTGCATCTCGCCACTGGCGCGCATGGCCTCGATGCCGTCCCGCGTCTGCTGCGCGGCCTCTTCGCTCTCCTCGGTGAGCAGGAAACGGATTGGTTCGTCCCGCAGTACGGCGTGGTCGGCAATGTACAGGTGGTTGTGACGGATCATTCCCTTGAGGGAGTCCACGTACTCTGCCCCTCGCTCCGAGTAGCTCAGCAATCCGTCGGCCAGGACCAGCGAATCCAGCGGTTTACCCTCGGCGCGCAGTTGGGCCCGCAGGTGCCGGAAGTCCTCGTAGGCTGGGTGTGTCATCAGGTTGATGAAGTAGCCGCGCACACTGTCGAATGGCCATTCAAAGGCCTTGATCTGGTGGTTACCTTTGCTCGCGCGCTGCTCCTTCGGCTTGATGCCGTCGTCTTTATAGGTCCACTGCCCAAACAGCGAATGGCCCTCGACGGCGAAGCGGGAAGTGCCATAGCCACTTTCATAGGCCGCCTGGCCAAGCGCGAGGCCGGGTGGAACCTCATCCAGACGGTAAAGCAGGCTCTCGATCATCGCCTCCAGCTCAGGGGTATTGCTCTCCAGCGCCTCCATGTATTCCCGGGTTTCACCGGGCAGCAAACCGGCAAGCCGCTGCAGCAGGGCGAGACTCTCCGGAGATACCTTGCCCTGCGTGTCCAGTTCCTTGCGGGCCTGCTCCAGGCCGCGACGGAATTCCGCCACCATGCTGTTGGCATGCATGACCAGCGGCAGCATCAGGCGGTAGAAAAAGGCTTTCTTCTGCTGGACCGGCAGTGCCTGCGATGCCTCTTGCCAGGAGGGCTTGATCCGGGTGACCAGCAAATGAGGTACCTGCAGCGGTTCGTCGTCGGTAGGGGTGCCCCACCAATTTTCCGCTTCGAGGAACTCGATGGTGCTGTCGACCCCTGCTGTCACCACGACCTCGGTCTCCGCCGCGACCAGGGACCCGGATGCCCTGGGGGGCGGTACCGGAGCGGTGCTGGTTTCTGCCGCCGAGGCAGTACCTGAATCTGAATCTACCTGTTCCGGGGCCGGGTCGCCGCAGGCCTGCAACAGGAGCAGTGGGATAGCCAGGAGGGAGCAGATCAATGTGCGGGGCATGGGCGGCTCTCTTCAGTCACTGTGATTTGGGCGTCAGTCTAGCGAACGGCTTTCCCTATCGGCAAGCCATCGGGTTTCCACTACGGCAGGTGATGGCCTAGAGTGTTCGCTAATTGCCTGTCAAAGACGACGCCCGATCGATGAAGTTATTGAAGCCCGCCCTGGTTATTTTCCTCCTTCTCTGTGCTGCTCTGGCCGGACTTCTCGCCTACCTGCACTTTGCGGATCTCAATACCTATCGGTCCCGGATAGAGGCCGCGGGCACCGAGGCCCTGGGGCGGGAACTGCGCCTTGCAGGGGACCTCGAACTGGACCTCTGGCCCCAGGTGCTGCTGGAAGCCAATGACCTTCACCTGGCCAACGCCGAGTGGGGGAGTGAGCCGGAGATGGCGCGACTGGGTCATTTCTCCCTGCGCATCGACCCGTTGTCGGTTTTCAGGGGGCCGCTGCGCATCCTTGACCTGCGCCTGGCAGATGTCGATGTGCTTATGGAAACCAGTGCCGATGGCGAGAGCAACTGGGTGTTCTCCGATACCCGGTCCACTCCTGCGCCGGCAGGCGGCTCCCGGGGTGGCGAGAGCCTGGCGATCTGGCTCGAGCAGGCGGAAGTGGAGCGGGTACGCTTTCGGCAGCGCAGTAAAGAGGGTGAGGAGGAACGTGAAGTGTCCCTCTCCTCCCTGGCCCTCGAGGCCAACCCGGAGGGCGAACTCGAGTTATCCGGGCAGGGTGAAGTGTTTACGCTGCCCCTGGCCATTGCTGGTCGTGCCGGTCCCATGCTGGTCTTCGAGCAGACTGGCGCACTGGACTACGAGTTGTCGTTCAATCTGGGTGATACCCGCCTGGCGGTCGAGGGTGAGCGCGAGGCGCCGGCTGGGGGGGCTGGCTCCCTGCACTCGCGTCTCGAAGTGTCCGGGCTCCAGGCCCTGCTTGACCACCTGGCGTTACCCCTCACGATACCCGGCCAGACCACGCTCGACCTGGTGTTGCGTGAAGCCGGCGACGGCCTCGAGGGTCATCTGGATGGCCAACTGGGTGATGTCACACTGACCGCGCAGCTGGCTGGCGATGATCGCGCGCTGTCCATTGAGGGGGTGCTGACTACCCTGCAAGGGCTCGCGAACATCGCCGGCGTGTCGGGGCTGCCCGACGTGCCCCTCGAATTTGCAACTTCCCTGGGATTCGACGACGGCCTGCAGTTGCATCAGCTGGAACTCAGTGCCGGGGATACCCGACTCGCAGCCAGCGGCAAGGTCGGCGGTAGCGAGGCCGTCACGACACTGAAGGTGGAGGCGCGGGGTGAACAGGCCGCGACCTGGCATACCGCCCTGCCAGCGCAGCCGTTCGCACTGTCGGCCCAACTCGACCTGTCCGCTGCGGAGCTGGTTGCCGACCCACTGCTACTGGAGTTGGGAGAGAGCGACCTGCAGGGCTCGGTTCGGGTGCTCACGGCTGAAGCACCCGCGGTGACGCTGGATTTACAGTCCAGGCGGATTGACCTGCCGCAGCTCACCGGTACCGAGGTTGCGGGTGCGCCAACGTCTGTCGCCGGTGGGACCGAGGCACAAGCCGGCAAGCAGGGCGCAAAGCGCAGCGCGAGTAAACAGCGCTACGTGTTCACTGATGACCCCTTACCCTTCGGTGCACTTCAGGGCAACGAGATCGATGGGCACTGGACGATCGAGGAGCTGGTTACCCCTGTCCTTGGCCTTGAGTCTGTTGATCTGGTAGCCAGCCTCCACCAGGGCAGGCTTACAGCGGACACTTCCTTCTCGGGTGCCCAGGGTGGTGTGGGGCGCAATCACCTGGAAATAGCCAGCGAAGGTGAAAGCGGTACCCTGCTGCTCAGTAATCGCCTGCGGGGACTGAGGGTCAATCTCGCCTCTGGCGAGGTGTCCCAGGCCAGCGATATTCCGCCGCTCGATCTGACGCTCGACCTCACCGCCATGGGCGCCAGTGCCAGGGCCATGGCCGAGAGTAGTGAGGGCGACATACTGCTGACCTTTGGCCGGGGACTCCTGAGCAATAACCTCATGGAGCGCTATTCGGGTGATATTCTCGCGCAACTGGTGACCGCGCTGAACCCGTTTGCACAAACCCAGACCCAGGCACAACTGCAGTGCGTTGTGGTGGGGGTCGACATTGAGGAGGGGTTGGCGCAAATCGATCCAGTGCTGCTGCAGTCTGCCAAGTTGCAGGTGGTTGCCGGTGGTACGCTGGACCTGAACACCGAGAAGCTCAATATCGAGTTCAATACCCGGCCGCGCTCCGGGGTGGGGGTGAGTGCGGATATGTTCGTGACCCCCTTCGTGTCACTGGAGGGAACGCTGTCCAGGCCGGGGGTCGGAATGAACGAAACCAGTACCCTGCTCACGGCAGGAGCAGCCATGGCGACGGGCGGCATGTCGATTCTGTGGAAGGGGATGCTGGACCGTGCTTCCGGTGCGCTGGACCAGTGCAAGACCACACTGCAGGAGTACCAGCATCCGGCGCTGGAGGATGGGGCGCCTATTCGGCCGCCGGCATCGCCGATGCCAGGGCTTTCAATGCGGCTTTCTCCTCATCACTGAGCGGCACCGGTTCACAGCGCGGGTCGGTTTTCTGGATGGCCCGCAGCATGGTCGGGGTCAGGGGGATCGGGTCGCAGCCGTGGCCCTGCTCGCACACCAGGTCCCACTGCGGTTCGGCCTTGACGTGGCAGGCGAAACAGTTGCCGCCGAAGCGGTTCACCACGTCGACAAAGCCCCGGGCGGTGATCTTCGAGCCTTCCGGGCTGACTTCCAGTTCAAAAAACTCCCAGTCGTTGGTCGCCGGTGAAAAACCGGTTTCGCGCTTCACCATGACTTCGGTGGGCACCAGCTGGACCACTGAACCTTCCGGGTAGCGGCCTCCCTCCGGGGAGTTGGCGACCTGCAGGGTGGCGTCCAGGTTGCCGGCCAGGTTGTCGACGAAGAAACCCCGGACCGGGGTCATATCGCGAATGCAGTCGAACGTCTCGGCGCTGATCTCATCCCCACTGAAGGCGGAGGCGGACACCGTCAGGCCCGCTGCCACAAGCAATACGTTGAGGCCTGTTGTCTGTCTGGTCTGTTGCATGGCCGAGCTCCTTTCGTTCAGTTTATCCAAACCCTTACGCGGGAGGAGAGCTCCCGGATCACCCGGCCTACAATACCAGCATCAGGGCCAGGGGCAGCATGAAAACCGTGGCCAGGTTGCCAATAAGTACGATGGCCGCCACCCGCTCCGGGTCCTGGTGGTAGCGTTCCGCGAACAGGAAATTCATCACCGCCGGTGGCAGTGCGCCAAACACCAGCAGCATCGCAGTGTCGCGCTCGTTGAGTCCCAGTAATCCCGCCAGCACCCAGGCCAGGCCGATGCCCACTACCGGCCGGACGAGCGCACCGACCAGCGGCGCACCCAGGTCGGTAAAGCGCACATGGCGCATGCGGACACCCAGCGCAAACAGCAGCAGGGGTACCGCCACATTGCCCAGTAATTGCAGGGCCGTGACCACCGGCTCCCAGACCGGAATCCGCAGCACTGCGATGGTGATGCCCACCGCCACACTGATCAGGGTCGGGTTGCGCCACAGGCGCAGCAGGCTGGCGTGGCTGTCGAGCATGTGCACGCCCACCGAAAAATGCAGCACGTTGGACACCGTATACAGAATGACCGCCGCGGGGAGGGCGCTCTCACCCCAGGTGAGCACGGCCAGGGGAATGCCGATGTTGGCGGAGTTGTTGAACATCATCGGTGGGACAAAGGTGCGCCAGGGGAGCCGAAGCCAGCGCGCCACCGGAAAAGCGAGTGCGCCACAGAGCAGCAGGAGGATGGCGGCGGCCCCTGCCAGGCCAATGTAGCGCTCCGGTTCGAAGTTGCGACTGGCCATGGCCCCCAGGATCAGGGCCGGAACGAAAATGTCCATGTTGATCCGGTTGGCAACCTTCATCTCCGGGTTGTGGCGCAGGCCGTAGAAGTAGCCCACCAGCACGATGGCGACGATGGGGAACAGGATGCCCAGGATGCGGGCCACGATCCCGCTATCGAATGACAGTTCTAGCATCAGGTGAAATAACCGCTGGAGTTAATGGGGGAGCCCGGGCAGGGCGCGAAGGTAGTCCCGCACGGCGGCGGACGGACCGCGAAACACGATGAGTTCTTGCTTCTGGCTGAGCTGGTAATCGTACATCGGGTCGTAGTAATCGCGCAGCAGGATGCGAATCCACTCGCGATGCAGGCCGCTCTCTCCGGCCGCCTGTTCCTCCAGTGCCTGCAGCAGAATGCGCTCCAGTTCCCGGTGGCGGGCTCCACCCAGCCGGCGTTGCAGCCGGGCCAGTGAGTCCTGCAGATCGGTCGCGTAGGCGGAGAAGCCCTCCTCTGGCCCCAACTCCGCCTGCCACTCATCGAGCTTGTCGAGAATATAGTGGCGATAGCTGTGTTCTACCCTGGCCTCGAGATCCTGTTCCACCAGTACCCGCGGTGCAGAGGCCATCAGCGTGCGCAGGGTATGGGGCAGGGCGCAGCGACCGATCAGCAGGCTCTCATCCTCGAGCAGTATGGGCCGGCCCGGGAGACTGTAATCCAGGCGCAGCAGGTCGATGGCGAGGCGGTTCTCGAAGTCGATCTGGGAGGGCTGCCCACCGGGGCGCCTGCCGAAGCTGCTGCCCCGGTGGTGGGCCAGGCCTTCCAGGTCGATGCTGCCTGGAAGGCCATTTAGCAGGTCGGTCTTGCCGCAACCGGTGCGTCCCGCAATCACAACCAGTGGCGCGGCCGCCAACACCCGCTCGGTGGTATCGATGAGGAAGCGGCGCATGGCCTTGTAGCCGCCGAGCACGCGGGGGTATTCGATTCCGGAATCCTGCAGCCACTGCTGTACGGTCTGGCTGCGCAGCCCGCCGCGCCAGCAGAACAGGTAGCCATCGGGATGGGCCCGGGCGAAGTCCAGCCACTGCTGCAGTCGCGCCTCCCGGGTGGCACCGCTGACCAGCTGGTGTCCGAGCTCGATGGCGGCCTGCTGGCCTTCGCGTTTGTAACAGGTGCCGACCCGGGCGCGTTCGGCGTCGGTCATCAGCGGCAGGCTGGCGGTGTGGGGGAACGAGCCCTTTTCGTATTCCGCCGGAGCGCGGGTATCGAACATCGGCGTGTCCCGCAGGAACAGGTTGGCGTAATCGTCCGTGTCCGCTCGACTCACGGGCGAACCTCGATGCGATGGGGGTGCTGCTGTTCCACCAACTCGCCGATACAGCCACTGTGCACACCGTGTTGCTGTAGTAGCGCTTCCAGCGCTGGCGCCTGCTCCGGGCGCACCGCAATCAGCAGGCCGCCGCTGGTCTGGGGGTCGCACAGCAGCGCCCGCTGGTTGTCGCTCAAGGGCGCCAGCCGGTGGCCGTAGGCCTCGAAGTTACGGCCGGTCCCACCCGGCAGGCAGCCGGCCTCGATATAAGCCCGTACCGGCTCCAGTACGGGAATGGCCGACTCCTGCAGTACTGCGTTGACCCCGCTGCCCTCGCAGACTTCCAGCAGGTGCCCCATCAGGCCGAACCCGGTGACATCGGTCACCGCCTCGACACCCTCGATATCCGAGACCGCCGCGCCAACCGCATTCAGGGTGCACATGACATCGCGGGCGAGCGACGTGTGTTCCGGCTGCAGTTTTTTCTGCTTCTGGGCCGTAGTCAGGATGCCGATGCCCAGGGGCTTGGTGAGATAGAGCCGGCAACCGGCCGTCGCGCTGTCGTTGCGCTGCAGGCGGCTTTTGTTCACCAGTCCGGTCACAGCCAGACCAAACACGGGTTCCGGGGAATCGATGCTGTGGCCACCGGCCAGGCTGATGCCCGCGTCGGCGCAAACCTGCCGGCCGCCGTCCACTACCAGGCGGGCGATGTCCGGGCCGAGCACATTCACCGGCCAGCCCAGGATCGCAACGGCCATCAGTGGCCGGCCGCCCATGGCGTAAATGTCGCTGATGGCATTGGTGGCGGCGATGCGGCCAAAGTCGAAGGGGTCGTCGACGATGGGCATGAAGAAGTCAGTGGTGCTGAGAATCACCTGGCCATCACCCAGGTCGTAGGCGGCGGCGTCGTCGCGACTGCCGTTGCCCACCAGCAGCCTGTTGTCGTCGGGGAGGCTGAGGTTTGACGCGAGAATGCTGTCGAGGACCTTGGGGGAGATCTTGCAGCCGCATCCCGCCCCGTGGCTGTACTCGGTCAGGCGAATGGCTGAGGTGGGTTCTGGGTTCATGGATCTCCTCCCGGGCTTGAAGCCCGTGATGATACGTGAATGGCCGGGGCGGGCCCAGTGATGGGCGCTCGCGCGAGGTACCTCGGGCAGGGCCGATTCAGTACACTGTGCACTGTGACTTGCAAAAGGAAGATGATCCGTGGATCTGGCGGAAGACGAACAGTGGATGCGCCGCGCCCTGGCCCTGGCTGACCGCGCCGAACTGGAGGGCGAAGTGCCCATCGGTGCGGTGGTGGTACGTGACGGCCAGTTGCTTGGCGAGGGCTGGAACTCGGTCATCAGCTACGCCGACCCCTCCGCCCACGCAGAAATGGTCGCCCTGCGCGACGCCGCCAAGGTGGTGGGTAACTACCGCCTGCCCGGCGCTACGCTGTACGTCACCCTCGAACCCTGCACCATGTGCGCAGGCGCCCTGATCCACGCCCGTATCGAGCGCCTGGTGTTCGCCGCCCGGGAACCGCGTGCGGGTGTGGTCTGCAGTACCTGCTGCCTGCTGGATGAACCGCGTTACAACCACCGGGTGAACTGGCAGGAGGGGGTGCTGGCGGAGGACAGCAGTCAAAGGTTGCGGGCGTTCTTCCGCGCCAGGCGATAAGTTCCGTTGCCATCTGCACCCGGGTCGATTCACCTGGCCGTCGCACGCTGATACAGTCCGGGTGTCAAACTGACAGGAAAACCGGGATGCCAATAATAATCACTCCAACCGGCCAGGCCTGTGGCGCTGTCGTCACTGGCCTGGACCTCAGCCAACCCCTTTCACCGCAGACCGTGGCGGAACTGCGCCAGGCCTGGCTCAAGCACCTGGTGTTGAGCTTTCCCGAGCAGCGGCTTGCGGACGACGATCTCGAGCGTTTTACCCTGTATTTCGGGCCCTTCGGCCAGGATCCCTTCATCAAGCCCATCGCCGGGCGCGAACACGTGATCGCCATTCGCCGGGATGCCGGTGAAACGTCCAGTTTGTTCGCCGAGAGCTGGCATTCCGATTGGAGCTTCCAGCGCACGCCTCCGGCGGGCACCTGCCTGTACGGGATCACCATCCCGCCCCACGGCGGTGACACCCTGTTTGCCAATCAGCAACTGGCCTGGCGCGAGATGCCAAGGGAACTGCGGCAGCGGATAGAGGGCCTCACCGCCATTCACTCGGCGATGGGTGGCTATGCACCGGATGGCCTATACGGTGAGCAGGACAAGGCGGCGGGGCGTAGTATGGCCATCGAACCTTCAGATGCAGCGCGGGATACCTGCCTCCACCCGCTGGTCAGGCCGCATCCGGAAACCGGCGAGATGGGCCTGTTCAGTTGTCTTGGCTACATTGTCGGTATTGACGGTATGGCGCAGGACGAGGCCATTGCCCTGCTCGGTGAGCTACATGGCTGGCAGACCCGGGAGGAATTCATCTATCGGCATGCCTGGCAGCCGGGGACCCTGGTGATGTGGGACAACCGCTCGGTGTTGCACTGCGCTACCGGGGGCTACGAGGGCTATGACCGGCTCCTGCACCGGACTACTATCGGCGCTGCGGCGGTAGCTGCCTGAAAGGTGGTCAGAGTGCCCGCAGGGCCGTCCGGCTCAATACCGGAGGCAGGTACTGCTGCACATCCTGCGGCGGTGCCAGCTGGTCCACGGGGCTCGCCTGCCACTGCAGGATACTGTAGTAGTGGCGGATATTCTGGACATAACTGACCGCCTCCAGACCGCGGGCGTAACCGTAGCGCGTGGTGCGGTAGTACTGCCGCTTCTGTAGCAGGGGCAGGCGCTCCATCACATCGCTCCACAAGTCCGGGTCGGCCCCCTGGCGGTCGGTCAGCACCCGGGCGTCCTCGAGGTGGGCCATGCCGATGTTGTAGGCCGCCAGCGCCAGCCAGGTGCGGTCCGGCTCGGTGATGTCTTCGGGCAGGCGGCGGCGGATGTCCTTCAGGTAACGGGCTCCGCCACGCAGGCTCTGGCGAGGGTCGGTGCGATCCTTCACGCCCATTTCGCGGGCGGTGGGCCGGGTCAGCATCATCAGGCCGCGCACGCCGGTGGGGGAGGTGGCCTTGGGGTCCCAGTGGGATTCCTGGTAGGCGATGGCGGCCAGCAGATGCCAGTCCAACTGGTACTCCTCCGCTACCTGGCGAATCATTTCCTCGTAGCGGGGCAGGGTGCTCTCCATGTTGCGGGCAAAGGTGTGCGAACCAATCCGTGACAGCACCGCCGCGTGGCCGAAATGCTGCTCCCTCATGCGGGCCAGTTCGCCGCTGTCGCGCAGCTCGGCAAAGAAGGCGTTGACGGCAGACCGCAACTGTTCCCCCTGTTGCCCCGGGGGCAGGTACCAGACCATTTCCTGCTCGTTGCCCAGCTCGAAAGCGGTAGCCAGCCGCGGATACAGGCTCTGTTGCACGCGGAATTCGTTGGAGTCGACGATGGCGAATTGGGCCTCGCCACTGGCCACCTTCTCCAGTAACTCCATGGAGTCCGCCTCCTCGATTTCCTGCCAGCTCAGTTCGGGAAAGCCGGTGAGCTTCAGCGCTCTGAGCGACTCGGCGTGGCTGCTGTCGCGCAGCACCAGGATCTCGCTGGCGCCGATGTCGGCCAGGCTGGCGGGGCGCCGGTTGCCGGTCTTGTAGATGACAGTCGGGGTGAGGGATGCATAGGGCGCCGAGTGACCGAATTCGTCGCCGCGCAGGGCGGTGAGGCTGAGGCCGGCGGCGGCGATATCCACCTCGCCCCGTCGCAGGCGGGTGAACAGGGCGTCCAGGCTGAAGGCCGGGTGCATTTTCAGTTCCACGCCCAGGTATTCCGAGAAGCGTTCCGCCAGGTCGTACTCAAAACCCGCGGCGCCGTTCTTGTCGAGGTAATAGGTGGTGGGACTGTTGCGGCTGACCACCCACAGCTCGCCCCGTTCCTCGATGGCAGAGAGGCGGTCGCCATTGCTGCAACCCGCTGCCAGCAGCAGCGGGAGGAGGATACAGCAGAGTCTGGCGGATACAGCGCGCATCGGGGCATTCTAGCTGTGGGGCGGGTATCCCGGACAGTGACTATTACCGTGGTCACGGGGGGGAATATCGGTTAACGGGGCGGTGCCAATACAGTACAATGGCGCCCTTTCCGAACCCCTCCATTGGAGCCGTCCCCAGCATGTTGATCCTGCGTGGTGCCCCGGCCCTGTCCGCTTTCCGGCGTGACAAGCTGGCGGCCAGACTTTCTGCCATCCACCCCGAGCTGCAACTCCTGCACAGCGAGTACCTGCATTTTGCCCACCTGGCGAGCCCCCTCGATGACGGGCGGGAGGCCATTCTCGGCAAACTGCTGGAGTACGGGCCGGTGGCGGACAAGGCTGAAGCCCCCCCGGCCGACGCGCAGTTGATTCTGGCGGTGCCGCGCCCCGGTACCATCTCGCCCTGGTCCAGCAAGGCCACTGACATCGCCCACAACTGCGGCCTGTCGGAAGTGCGCCGCCTGGAACGGGGTGTCGCTTACTACCTGGGTGTGCCGGCCGATCTGTCGGCGGAAGACCGCGAGGCGGTTGCCGCCCTGCTGCACGACCGCATGACCGAGGCTGTGCTGGATGACCCCGAAGCCGCCCAGGCCCTGTTCCGGGAAGCGGAGCCGGCGCCGTTTGGCTCGGTGGACGTGCTGGCCGGTGGTCGCGAAGCGCTGGTTGCTGCCGACCGGGACCTGGGCCTGGCGCTGGCCGACGACGAGATCGATTACCTGGTGGACAGTTTTTCCGGACTCGGCCGCAACCCCTCGGACGTCGAGCTGATGATGTTTGCCCAGGCCAACTCGGAGCACTGCCGGCACAAGATCTTCAACGCCAGCTGGAGCATTGATGGTGAGGAGCAGGAGCACTCCCTGTTCGCCATGATCCGCAACACCTACCGCTGCGGGGGCGAAAACGTCCTGTCGGCGTACTCCGACAACGCGGCCGTTGTCGTTGGCCACAAGGCGGGGCGTTTCTACCCCGATCCCGACAGCTGCCACTACCGCTTCAGCCAGGAAAACATCCACCTGCTGATGAAGGTGGAGACCCACAACCACCCCACAGCCATTGCGCCCTTCCCGGGGGCCGGTACCGGCTCCGGTGGCGAGATTCGCGATGAGGGCGCCGTCGGGCGCGGCTCCAAGCCCAAGGTGGGCCTGACCGGATTTTCCGTCTCCAACCTGAATATCCCCAACTACGGCCAGCCCTGGGAACAGCCCTACGGCAAGCCGGGCCGGATCGTGTCCGCGCTGGACATCATGATCGAGGGTCCGATTGGCGGCGCCGCCTTCAACAACGAGTTCGGTCGTCCCAATCTCTGCGGCTACTTCCGCAGCTATGAGTGCCGGGTGAACGGTCCGGATGGAGAGGAAGTCCGCGGTTACCACAAGCCCATCATGATCGCCGGCGGCTACGGCAATATCCGCGAGGACCACGTTGAAAAAGGCCAGTTCAAGGCCGGCGCCAAGCTGATTGTGCTGGGCGGCCCCGCCATGCTGATCGGCCTGGGCGGTGGTGCCGCGTCCTCCATGGCCAGCGGCGCCAGCGCCGAGGACCTGGACTTCGCCTCGGTGCAGCGCCAGAACCCGGAAATGGAACGCCGCTGCCAGGAGGTGATCGACCGCTGCTGGCAGTTGGGTGAGAACAACCCCATTGCGTTTATCCACGACGTCGGTGCCGGCGGCCTGTCCAATGCCCTGCCGGAACTGGCCAAGGACGGCGGCTGCGGCGGCCGCTTCGAACTGCGTGCCGTACCCAACGACGAGCCGGGCATGTCTCCGGTGGAGATCTGGTGTAACGAATCCCAGGAGCGTTACGTGATGGCCGTCGAACCGGCCAACCTGGCGCGCTTCGAGGCCATCTGCGAGCGCGAGCGCTGTCCCTTTGCGGTGGTGGGGGAAGCCACCGAAGAACAGTTGCTGGAGCTGGGCGACAGCCACTTCGGTAACAAGCCGGTGGACCTGCCCATGTCCATCCTGTTCGGCAAGCCACCGCGCATGCACCGGGAGGTTACCCGGCAGAGTGTGGAGCAGTCGTCCCTGTCGATCAGTGCCAGTGTCAGCGAGGCGACAGAACGGGTGCTGCAGTTGCCGGCGGTGGCCTCCAAGCACTTCCTGATCACCATCGGCGACCGCACCGTGACCGGTATGGTGTCCCGGGACCAGATGGTGGGCCCCTGGCAGGTACCGGTGGCCGACTGCGCGGTAACCACCGTGGCCTACGACAGCGTGGCCGGTGAGGCCATGTCCATGGGAGAGCGCACCCCGCTGGCTCTGGTGAGTGGCCCGGCCTCCGGGCGCATGGCCATCGCCGAGGCCATCACCAACATCTGCGCCGCGCCGATCGCCGCCCTCAACGACATCAAGCTGTCCGCCAACTGGATGTGCGCCGCCGGGCACGGTCGCGAGGACGAGGTGCTCTACGACACGGTGCGCGCGGTAGGCATGGAGCTGTGCCCGGAACTCGGCATTACGATTCCGGTGGGCAAGGACTCCATGTCCATGCGCACCACCTGGAATGACAGCGGCGAAGACAAGTCGGTGACCGCGCCGATGTCCCTGATTATCTCCGCCTTTGCCCCGGTCACCGATGTGCGCAAGGTGGTGACCCCGGCCCTGCAGGTGCGCGACGACGCCACCCTGACACTGATCGACCTCGGCCGCGGCGCCAACCGCCTCGGCGGTTCCGCCCTGGCCCAGGTCTACGGCCAGCTGGGCGATACGGTGGCCGACCTGGACAGCGCCGCCGATCTCAAGGCCCTGTTCACCCTGGTGCAGGAGCAACTTGCCGCCGACACCCTGCTGGCCTACCACGACCGCTCCGACGGCGGCTTGCTCGCAACCCTGCTGGAAATGGCCTTTGCCGGCCACTGCGGCCTGGATGTCGACCTCGACAGCCTGCCCGGAGACGACCTGGCCAAGCTGTTTGCCGAGGAAGCCGGTGCCGTACTGCAGGTGGCCGATGCTGATCTGCCCGGTCTGCTCGACCGCGCTGCCGAACTGGGTCTGGGCGATTGCCTGTGGACACTGGGCCGGGCCGCGGAAGGCGAGGGCGTCATTCTGCGCGCCGGCGACGAGGTGTTGCTCGATGACAGCCGCGCCCGACTGCAGGCCCTGTGGAGCCGGACCAGTTACGAGATCCAGTCCCTACGGGACAACCCCGACTGTGCGCGGGAAGAATTCGAGCGCATCACCGCGGAAGATCCGGGGCTGTCCGCCCACCTCAGTTATGACCCGGCGGATGATGTTGCCGCGCCCTTTATCAACACCGGTGCCCGGCCGGAAGTGGCGATCCTGCGGGAGCAGGGCGTAAACGGCCACGTGGAAATGGCTGCGGCTTTCCACCGGGCTGGCTTTGCACCGGTCGACGTGCACATGAGCGACATCCTGTCCGGCCGCCGCGATCTCGCCGGCTTTAAGGGCCTGGTGGCCTGTGGCGGCTTCTCCTACGGCGACGTGCTCGGCGCCGGCGAGGGCTGGGCCAAGAGCGTCCTGTTCAACCCCGCGGTGCGGGAGGAATTCAGCCGCTTCTTCCAGCGTGACGACAGCTTTACCCTGGGTGTCTGTAACGGTTGCCAGATGGTTTCCACCCTGAAGGAGCTGATCCCGGGCGCGGGCCACTGGCCGCGCTTTGTGCGCAACCGTTCCGAGCAGTTCGAGGCGCGCTACGCCCTGGTTCGGGTCGAGGAGTCACCTTCGGTGCTCCTGTCCGGCATGGCGGGCTCACACCTGCCCATTGCGGTTGCCCACGGCGAGGGCCGCGTCGAGTTTGCCGACGCCGCTGCCCAGCAGGCCTGCGACGCCAGCGGCACGGTGGCCATGCGTTACCTGGAGAATGACCTTTCCATTGCCGAGCGTTACCCGGCCAACCCCAACGGCTCACCGCTGGGTATCACCGGCCTCACCAGCGAGGACGGTCGCGCCACTATCATGATGCCGCACCCGGAGCGGGTATTCCGCAGTGTTCAGTGCTCCTGGGCACCCGCTGAATGGGGTGAAGATGCCGGCTGGTTGCGCCTGTTCCGCAATGCGCGGGCCTGGTTGGGTTGAAAGCTGGCCTTGTCGCCCCTACCTCCATCCCTATAATGGCCCGTTTATCGTCGCGGGGGCTCCTTGAGCCCCCGCGTCCTGTTAACTGACAGAGCATAACTATGTTAAACAAGTACCCGCTGTGGAAGTACCTGATCGTGGTCTTCGTACTCGCGATCGGGCTGTTCTACGCAGCGCCCAACCTCTACGCGCCGGACCCGGCGCTCCAGATTACCGGTGAGAGCAGCGCCCAGGTCATCGACGACGCGATTCTCAAGCGCGCCACCGATGCCCTGGAGGAAGCCGGCATCGCTCACTTTGGCGAAACCATCGACCCGGACGGCCGCAACGCCCTGGTGCGCCTGCGCGACAGCGAGCAGCAGCTCACCGCCCAGGCCCGGGTCCATCGCGCCCTCGGCGACGGCTTCATTGTCGCCCTGAACCTGGCCGAGACCACCCCGGACTGGCTGTCCGGCCTGGGTGGCCAGCCCATGAAGCTGGGCCTGGACCTGTCCGGCGGGGTGCACTTCAAGCTGGAAGTGGATATCGATGCCGCCACCGAGCGCCGCCAGGAGTACTACCTCAACGCCGTCAAGCGCGCCCTGCGGGAAGACCGGGTGCGCGGCTTTGTCAGCCTGGATGAGCAGGGCAACGTGGTCAGCCAGTTCCGCACCGAGCAACTGCGCGAGCAGGCCCGGGCCATCATCGCCGAAAATCACCCCGAGCTTTACCTTGACCGGGTCGAGGAAGCTGACACCTTCCGCATCGTCGCCAGCATGACCGAGCAGACCCTGCGGGAAATTGCCGAGTACGCGGTAAGCCAGAACCTCACCACCATTCGCAACCGGGTCAACGAACTGGGTGTGTCCGAGCCGCTGGTCCAGCGCCAGGGCAAAAACCGCATCGTGGTGGAGCTGCCGGGTATTCAGGACACCGCCGAGGCCAAGCGGATTCTCGGCAAGGTGGCCAACCTGGAGTTTCGCCTGGTGGCCAACATGGACGCCCCGGCCGCCGACAAGCAACAGTTTGACTACCGCAGCGCCGACCGTGCCGGCATGAGCGAGTGGCTGGAGCGCGACGTGATCATCACCGGTGAGCACGTGTCCAACGCCGCTGCCAGCTTCGACCAGAACGGCCGCCCCAATGTGCAGATCAGCCTCGACAGCGAGGGCGGCAGCCTGATGTCCCGGGCCACCCGCCACAACGTCAAGCGCCGCATGGGCGTGCTGTTTATCGAGCGCAAGTACCGCACCCGCTACGAAATGAACGAGGCGGGCGAGGAAGTCGCCATTCAGATTCCCTACGACGAGAAAAAACTGCTGACCGCCCCGGTCATCCAGTCGGCGCTGGGCGCCCAGTTCCAGATCACCGGCCTGGACAGCCCGCTGGAGTCCTCCGAGCTGGCATTGATGCTGCGCGCCGGCGCCCTGGCGGCGCCCATCAGCTTCGTCGAGGAGCGCACCATCGGCCCGTCCCTCGGGGCGGAGAATATCCGCCTGGGGGTCAAGTCCGTGCAGTACGGCCTCGCCCTGGTGGTGCTGTTCATGGTGGTCTACTACCGGGTGTTTGGTGTGTTCGCGGTGGTTGCCCTGAGCTTCAACCTGGTGATGCTGGTGGCCATGATGTCCATTCTGGGAGCCACCCTGACCCTGCCGGGTATCGCCGGTATCGTGTTGACGGTGGGTATGGCGGTGGACGCCAACGTGCTGATCTTCTCGCGAATACGGGAGGAGCTGAACGGCGGGCGATCGCCGCAGATGGCCATCCACGCCGGTTATGACGCGGCCCTCTCCACCATTCTCGACGCCAACATCACCACCCTGATTGTGGCCGTGATCCTGTACGCGGTGGGCACCGGGCCGGTGAAAGGCTTCGCCGTGACCCTGAGCGTGGGTATCCTCACCTCCATGTTCACCGCCATCATCGTCACCCGTGCCATGGTCAACCTGACCTATGGCGGCCGCAAGTTGAAATCCCTGCCGATCGGGGGAGTGAATAAAGCATGAAGATCATCAATTTCATGGGCCAGCGCAAGCTGGCCGTCGTGTTCTCCACCGTCCTGCTGATTGCGGCCATCGCCTCGCTGGCTACCCGCCAGCTCAACTGGGGCCTGGACTTTACCGGCGGTACCCTGGTGGAGGTCTACTACAGCGACAGCGCCAACTTGAACACCATCCGCGACACCCTGGGCCAGGGTGGTTACGAAGGCGCTGCGGTGATGAGTTTCGGCACCGAGCAGGACGTGCTGATCCGCCTGCCCCAGGGCCATTCCGACAAGGAGGGCTCGGCGCTGGTGAGCCTGTTACAGGACAATTACGACGGTAATGTGGAGTTGCGCCGTATCGAGTTTGTCGGGCCCCAGGTGGGTGATGAACTGCGCGAGCAGGGCGGCCTGGCCATGCTGCTGGCACTGGGCCTTGTGATGCTCTACATCGCCTTCCGTTTCCAGTTCAAGTTTGCGGTGGGTGCGGTAGTGGCCCTGATCCACGACGTGATCATCACCCTGGGCTTCTTCTCGATCACCGGGATGGAGTTCGACCTGACGGTGCTGGCGGCACTGCTGGCGGTGATCGGTTACTCCCTGAACGACACCATCGTGGTGTCGGACCGGATTCGGGAGAATTTCCGCAAGCTGCGCCGTTCTGACCCGATCGAGGTGATCAATATCTCCCTGACGGAGACGCTGGGGCGTACGTTGGTAACCTCGTTGACGACCTTGCTGGTGCTGCTGGCGCTGGCCCTGTTCGGCGGTGAGATGATCAACGCCTTTGCGATCGCGCTGATTGTGGGTGTGGGTATTGGTACTTACTCTTCTATCTATGTGGCGGCGAATACACTGATCATGATGGGGGTGAGCAAGGAAGACCTGATTATTCCGGTGAAGGAAGGGGCGGATCAGGAGGATCTGACGCCCTGAGGCTCTTACACCTGAGACCAAGAAAGCGCCTTCGTGGCGCTTTTTTTGTGTTTGGCTTATCCCGGACTGCGGCACCTCGAATCCGCGAGCACGGTACCCGGAGCCTTTCCGGGACACGCTGTGAATACGTCCCTGTACGCTTCTATTCGGCATCCATGCCTCATAGAGTCCCGGAAAGGCTCCGGGTACCGTGCTCGCTCCCTCACAGATTCCCCTTACTCATTACTTCTGATCAGGCTGACCGGAATCTCGCTCGGAACGAGGGTGTGAACTGGGGGTGTGCTTCCCCGGACCTTCAGCGGCCATGGATGGCCGCTGAGGAGCGCGACATGGACGTCATGCTTTTAGCGTGTCCGGGGAAGCACACCCCCAGGTCGCACCCGGCCTACGGAGTCCTTACTCTGACGGTGTTTGGGCTCCGGCTACCGTGCACGGGGTCAAGGTGCCACAGATCAGACGCCCGGTTCCGTCCACGCACAAAAAAAGCGCCAGAAGGCGCTTTTCGTTAGCGATTGAGCGTCAGGTCAACCCAGCAGCGGCTTGGTCACCTGCAGCACCGCCTTGAAGCACTTCGGATTACCGCAGACCACATCGCCATTCTCCAGGTGCTTGTCCGCACCGTTGAAGTCAGAGATCAGGCCGCCCGCCTCACGCACCAGTAGCGCGCCGGCGGCGATATCCCAGATCGCCAGGCCCTTCTCCCAGAACGCATCCAGGCGGCCGGCCGCCACATAGGCCAGGTCCAGAGAGGCCGCGCCCGCACGGCGGATGCCCGCGCACTGGCCCGCCAGTACCTCGATCGACTTGCTGTAGGGGCCCAGAACATCGTCGCAGTGATTGCGGAAGGGAATACCCGTGCCCAGCAGAGCGCCTTCCAGCGAGGGGCGTGAGCTGACCCGGATGCGACGGCCGTTGAGGGCGGCGCCGCGGCCGCGGGAGGCGGTGAATTCTTCCCGGCGCACCGGGTCCACGATCACCGCGTGCTCCACCTTGCCCTTGTACAGGCAGGCGATGGACACCGCGTAGTGGGGGATGCCGCGGAGGAAATTGGTGGTGCCGTCCAGCGGGTCGATGACCCAGCGGTAGTCGGCGTCTTCGTCGCCCTGCAGGCCACCTTCCTCGCCGAGGATGGCGTGGTCGGGGTAGGCCTTCTTGAGCTGGTAGGCAATCTCGTTCTCGGCGGCGCGGTCCACCTCGGAAACGAAGTCATTACGGCCCTTGGTCGTAACTTCGATGCGATCGAGATCGTCAGAGGCGCGCACGATCTGTTCGCCGGCCTTGCGGGCGGCACGCAGCGCGATGTTGACCATCGGTTCCATAATCTGTCTTTCCGGGTGAGTTTTGTGGGCGGCGGATTATAGCAGCGAACCGGTCCCTGATTACAGGGTAAATCTGCTACACTGGCGCGCCTTTGAATCGCGCCTCCGGGCCCCCGAAATCGGCATGAATCTCGAGAATATCCGCATCGTACTGGTCAACACATCCCACCCGGGCAATATCGGCGGGGTGGCCCGCGCCATGAAGAACATGGGTCTGACGCGCCTGTACCTGGTGGAGCCGCGCCAGTACCCGGACGAGCGAGCCACCTGGCGCGCTACCTCAGCCACCGATGTGCTGGACAACGCGGTGATCACCTCGACCCTCGAGGAGGCCATTGGCGACTGCCAGTTCGTGGTGGGCACCAGTGCCCGTAGCCGCCGTATTCCCTGGCCCCTGCTGGATCCGAGGGCCTGTGCCGGGCGCATGGCGGAAGTGTCCGACCGGGAGCAGGTAGCGGTGTTGTTCGGGCGTGAGGACCGGGGCCTGACCAACGACGAGCTCAAGGTCTGCAACCTGCACCTGAATATTCCCACCTCCGAGGAATACAGCTCCCTCAACCTCGCCATGGCGGTGCAGATTGTGTGCTACGAGCTGCGCATGCTGCTGGACGCGGAGAAACTGCCCGCCACTGAAGACGATCAGTGGGATACGCCTTTCGCCACCCGCGAGAATATGGAGCGCTTCTATACCCACCTGGAGGAGACCCTGGTGGACATCGGCTTTCTCGACCCCGCCGCGCCGCGCCAGCTGATGGCCCGCCTGCGCCGGCTCTACAGCCGGGTGCGGCTGGACGAGATGGAGCTGAATATTCTCCGCGGCATGCTCACTGAAACCCAGAAATTCCTGCCGCGGGACGAGGCCGGCAAGGTCATCGACCCGCAGGCGAAGTAGGGGCCCGGCGCCCCGGAGACCGGCTATGCAAACTCCCATCTACCTCGACTACCTCGCCACGACCCCGGTGGACCCGCGGGTGGCGGAGAAGATGTGCCAGTGCCTGACCATGGAAGGCAATTACGGTAACCCGGCCTCCCGCTCGCACATGATCGGCTGGCGCGCCGAGGCCGCTGTCGAAGAAGCCCGCAGGGAGGTGGCCGACCTGCTGGGGGCGGACCCGCGGGAGATCGTGTGGACCTCGGGTGCCACCGAGTCCGACAACCTGGCGCTGAAGGGGGTGGCCCACTTCCACCGCGATCGCGGCAAGCACATCATTACGTCCAGTATCGAGCATAAAGCGGTGCTGGATACCTGCGAGTTCCTCGAGTCCGAGGGCTTCGAGGTGACCCGGCTGGCGCCCACCGCCCAGGGGCGGGTCACCCCGGAATCGGTGCGGGAAGCCCTGCGCGAGGACACCATCCTGGTGAGTATCATGCACGCCAACAACGAAGTCGGCTCGGTGAACGATATCGCGGCCATCGGCGCCCTGTGCCGGGAGGCGGGAGTCCTGTTCCACGTCGACGCGGCCCAGAGCGCCGGCAAGATACCCATCGATGTGCAGGCCATGCAGGTGGACCTGATGTCCCTGTCGGCCCACAAACTGTACGGCCCCAAGGGCATGGGAGCCCTCTACGTACGGCGCCAGCCCCCGGTGCGCCTGGAAGCCCAGATTCACGGCGGCGGCCATGAGCGGGGGATGCGCTCCGGCACTCTGGCCACCCACCAGATTGTCGGCATGGGTGAGGCGGCGCGCATTGCCCGGGAAGAAATGGCATCCGATGCCCAGCGAATCGCCGCCCTGCGAGACCGCTTCCTGGCCGCTGTCAGCGATCTACCCGGTGTGCAGGTCAACGGCGACCCGGCCACCGGCTTGCCCGGCGCCCTCAACCTGGCCTTTGCCGGCATCGATGGCGAAATCCTGCTGATGGCCCTGAAAGACCTGGCTATCTCCAGCGGTAGCGCCTGCACCTCGGCCAGTGTGGAGCCCTCCTACGTGCTCAAGGCCCTGGGCCTGGGGGATGAGCTGGCCCACGCCTCCCTGCGTTTCAGCTTTGGCCGTTTCACCACGGAAGAGGAGGTCGATGCAGCAGCGCAGCGGGTTTGCGAGGCCGTTCAGCGCCTGCAGTGACCCCGGTTTTGGTGCTGTTTTGGCGCTCGCTGGCGCCCTGTTCATGCGTGAAAACTGCGCTTTTCCCCAGGGTGGCGCTAAGCTACTGATTTACAACAAAAAGAAACTTCCTCCTGCGGTTTGTTTCGGGTGAAAAACCCGGCCAAAGTCCGTATAATTGCGCGCGCTTAAATCGCGTCCCCGAGGGAACCCCTCTGTTACTCCCTGGCCCTGCAAGGTATTGCCTGTGCAGGCGGGGCGCCCGCAAATACAATCTGGAGACAGTTTCATGGCAGTAGAACGCACCCTTTCCATCGTCAAGCCCGACGCCGTAGGCAAGAACGTCATCGGCAAGATCTATTCCCGCTTCGAAGAGGCCGGCCTGCAGATCGTCGCCTCCAAAATGCTGCGCCTGAGCGAGGAAGTCGCCGGTGGTTTCTACGCGGAACACCGCGAGCGCCCCTTCTTCCCGGCCCTGATCGAATTCATGACCTCCGGCCCGGTGGTTGTACAGGTACTGGAAGGCGAAGACGCCATTGCCCTGAACCGCCAGCTGATGGGCGCTACCAACCCGCAGGAAGCCGAAGCCGGCACCATCCGCGCTGATTTCGCCGAGTCTATCGACGCCAACGCGGTCCACGGTTCCGACTCCCCGGCCTCTGCCGCGCGCGAAATCGCCTACTTCTTCGCCGCCAGCGAGATCTGCGAGCGCGCCTGAGGCGTGTGAGCTGACCGAGGCAGATACCGGCATGACGGCCACCACTGTTGCTACCACCATCGCCACCAGCGCGACGCCTGACAGGGTCAACCTGCTCGGGCTCACCAAGGCGCAACTGGAGCAATTCTTCGTCGATCACGGGGAGAAGAAGTTCCGCGCCCAGCAGGTGCTGAAGTGGATCCACCATGCCGGTGTTACCGACTTTGCCGAGATGTCCAATCTCGGCAAAGCCCTGCGGGAAAAGCTCGAGCACATCGCCGAGGTACGCCCGCCGGAGATCGTCAGCCAGCACGATTCGGCTGATGGCACCCGCAAATGGGCCATCCGCGTGGACGGCGGCGGCCTGGTGGAAGCGGTTTTGATACCGGACCGCGACCGGGCCACTCTCTGTGTTTCCTCCCAGGTGGGTTGCAGCCTCGACTGTTCCTTCTGTTCCACCGGCAAGCAGGGTTTCATGCGCGACCTGAGCGCCGCGGAAATCATTGGCCAGGTATGGCTGGCCATCAAGTCTTTCGATGCCTTCCAGTCCGGCAAGGGTCGGGTCGTCACCAACGTGGTGATGATGGGTATGGGCGAGCCCCTGCTCAACTTCGACAACGTGGTGTCGGCCATGAATCTGATGATGGAAGACCTGGCCTACGGGATATCCAAGCGCCGGGTGACCCTGAGCACCTCCGGAGTGGTGCCGGCGCTGGACAAGCTGGCGGAAGTCAGTGAGGCCTCGCTGGCGATCTCACTGCACGCCCCCAACGATGCCCTGCGCAACGAACTGGTGCCGATCAATCGCAAGTACCCGATTGCGCGCCTGCTCGAGAGCAGCCGCAACTACATCGCCGCCCAGAGCGACAACAAGCGCGTGGTGACGGTGGAGTACACCCTGATTGCCGGGGTCAACGACCAGCCGGATCAGGCCCGCGAGCTGGCCGAATTGCTGCGGGATTTCCCCTGCAAGATCAATCTCATTCCCTTCAATCCCTTCCCCCAGTCGGACTATCAACGCCCAAGTGGCAATGCCGTGTCACGGTTCTGGCAAGTACTGGTGGATGCGGGATATATTGTCACCGTCAGGACCACCCGTGGCGACGACATCGACGCGGCCTGTGGCCAGTTGGTGGGCCAGGTGGTTGATCGCACCCGCCGCAGCGAGCGTTATCGCAACGCGGGGCAGAACCAGGTGACAGAAGCGGGGTAACAGGTTTGGCATTGTCCAGTTTTTTCCGGTACGGCACTCGTTGGCGCAGCGCCGCGCTGCTGCTTGCGTTGGCCCTTGGCGGCTGTGTCACCCAGACCGAGACGGTGTTCACCGACCCGCCGGAGCCGGAGAAGGCCCTCCAGCAGCGCGTCGAACTGGCGCGCAAGTACATTGGCGAGGGCGACTGGGAAAACGCCAAGCGCAACCTGAAACAGGCCGCCAAAATTGACCCTGATAATGCCGAAGTGCACGAGGCCTTTGCCCTGGTGTACCAGAGCACCGGGGAGACCGAGCTGGCGGAGGAAAACTTCAAAAAGGCGATCCGCATCGATCGCAGTTTCTCCCGCGCCCGCAACAACTACGCCGCGTTTCTCTACTCCCAGGGGGAGTACAAAGCCGCCGAGGAGCAGCTGCAGGAAGTGGTCAAGGACTCCCTGTACAACGCTCGCCCCCAGGCCTTTGTGAACCTGGGCCTGTGTCGGCTGCAGCTGGAGGATACTGCCGGGGCCCAGCAGGCCTTCGAGCGCGCCCTGACCATGGATCGCACCAACCGGGTGGCGCTGCTGGAAGTGGCGGAACTGCGCTTCCAGGCGGGTGACGTGGACGGCGCGGAAAGATACTACGGAGTGTACCGCACCGCGGTGCGCCAGCAATCGGCCCGGGGTTTGTGGCTGGGTGTGCGCCTGGCCCAGGCGCGCGGTGACCTGAACGCGGAGGGCAGCTATTCCATGGCCCTGCGCAACCTGTACCCCGAGTCGGCGGAATACAAGGCCTACGAGCAGGCCCAGCGAGGTAGCTGAGGCGTCCGCCGGGCAGGTTGACGCCCGGGAATCGAATCACACGGTGAAGGTATGAATACAGCATCTCCCATCAAGCGCCGCGTCAGCCGACAGATTTATGTCGGCAATGTCGCTGTGGGTGGCGACGCGCCGATCAGCGTCCAGAGCATGACCAACACCGAGACCTGTGACGTGGATGCCACCGTGGCCCAGGTGCAGGCGATTGCCGACGCCGGCGCCGATATCGTGCGGGTCTCGGTTCCCAGCATGGAGGCGGCGGAGGCCTTCAAGGCGATCCGCGCCAGGGTCGAGGTGCCGCTGGTCGCCGATATCCACTTCGACCACAAGATTGCCCTCAAGGTGGCCGAGTACGGCGTGGACTGCCTGCGCATCAACCCCGGCAATATCGGCCGTGACGACAAAGTGCGCGAGGTGATCAACTCCGCCCGCGACAAGGGCATTCCGATTCGCATCGGGGTCAACGCCGGCTCTCTCGGCAAGGACTTGCAGCGCAAATACGGCGAGCCCACCGCCGAGGCGCTGGTGGAGTCCGCCATGCGTCACGTGGACATCCTCGACAAGCACAACTACTACGACTTCAAGGTCAGCGTGAAGGCCTCCGAGGTCTTCATGGCCGTAGAGGCCTACCGCCTGCTGGCGAAAGAAATCGACCAGCCCCTGCACCTGGGCATTACCGAGGCAGGCGGCCTGCGCGGCGGCACCGTGAAATCTGCCGTGGGTCTCGGCATGCTGCTGATGGATGGGATCGGCGATACCATTCGTATTTCCCTGGCGGCGGACCCGGTGGAAGAGGTCAAAGTCGGCTTCGAGATTCTCAAGAGCCTGAAGTTGCGCACCAATGGCATCAACTTCATCGCCTGCCCATCCTGCTCGCGGCAGAACTTCGACGTGATCGGCACCATGAATACCCTGGAGCAGCGCCTCGAGGACATCCGCACGCCGATGGATGTGGCGGTGATCGGCTGTATCGTCAATGGCCCCGGTGAAGCCCGGGAAGCCGACGTCGGCCTCACCGGCGCCACCCCGAGCAACCTGATCTACGTGAACGGCGAGCCGGATCACAAGGTCAGCAACCAGTCCTTCATCGATCACCTGGAACAGGTGATCCGCCAGCGCGCCGCCGATCTCGAGGCAGAGCGCGCCCGCGAGGACGCCAATCTCATACTGAAAACCAGCGCCTGAAACGGCCATCGATCTGGAGTTACGGTGACGAAACTACGCGCCATCCGGGGCATGAATGACATACTCCCGGAGGAGACCCCTTATTGGCAGTCCCTGGAAAGGACTGTGCGCGCCCTGCTACACAGTTACGGCTACGGCGAGATTCGCCTGCCCATCGTCGAACATACCGAGTTGTTCAAGCGCTCCATTGGCGAGGTGACCGACATCGTCGAGAAGGAGATGTACACCTTCGACGACCGCAACGGCGAGAGCATGACCCTGCGTCCGGAAGGGACGGCGAGCTGCGTGCGCGCCGCCATCCAGAACGGGCTGCTGGCGGTGCCCCAGCGCCTCTGGTATGCCGGCCCCATGTTCCGCTACGAACGACCCCAGAAAGGCCGCCAGCGCCAGTTTCACCAGGTGGGCGTGGAAGTATTCGGTATTGCCACCCCGGATATCGACGCAGAACTGATCCTGCTGTCGGCACGCCTGTGGCGCCAACTCGGCATTGCCGACGATGTGACCCTGGAGCTCAATTCCATTGGCAGCAATGAAGCGCGCAAGGCCTACCGCGCGGCACTGGTGGAGTACCTGTCGGCTCGTCGCGAGCAGCTGGATGAAGACAGCCAGCGCCGTCTGGAGAGCAATCCCCTGCGGATTCTCGATTCCAAGAACCCGGACACCCAGGCGCTGCTGAACGACGCCCCGGCGCTGGCGGACTACCTGGATGACGAGGCGAAGGCGGACTTCGCCCGCCTGCAGGCCCTGCTGGATGCCGCCGGGCAGCCCTACCGGGTCAACCCGCGCCTGGTGCGGGGGCTGGATTACTACAACAAGACCGTGTTTGAGTGGGTCACCGACCGTCTCGGTGCCCAGGGCACCGTTTGCGCCGGTGGCCGCTACGACGGCCTGGTGGAACAACTTGGCGGCAAGGCGACCCCGGGCATCGGTTTTGCCATGGGCATGGAACGTCTGGTGCTGCTGTTGTCTGAAACCGGGCAGGCGCTGCCCGTCGAGCAGGCGGCAGACCTCTACCTGGTGTCGATGGGCGAGGCGGCGGAGACCGAGGCCATGGCTCGCGCTGAAGCGCTGCGCGACGTGTTTCCGGAGCACCGGATCGTCCTGCACACGGGCGGGGGCAGCTTCAAGAGCCAGATGAAAAAGGCCGACAGGAGCGGTGCCAGGCTGGCACTGATCTGGGGCGAGGACGAGGTGAACGCCGGTACCTGCGCGGTCAAGGACCTGCGTGAAGACGGCGGCCAGGAAACGGTAGCGGCGGCGGAATTGCCGCAATACCTGCGCGCCGCACTGGCGTAATCGAACAAAGTAATAAGGAAAGAAAGTGGAAGAATATCGCAGCGAAGAAGAACAGGTAGAAGCCCTCAAAAAGTGGTGGGACGAGAATGGTCGCTCCACGCTCACGGGTATTGCCCTGGCGCTGGTCGCGGCCTTTGGCTGGCAGGGCTGGCAGGAGTATCGCGAGGGGCAGCGGGAAGCCGCCTCGGACCTCTACCAGCAGTTGCTGGAGGCGGTTGCCGGCGCCGAACAGGCCCCCGCCCAGCAGGGCGTGGCCGAGCGCCTGGCTGCGCAGCTGAAAACCGATTTCAGTGGCACCACCTACGCCCAGTTTGCGAGCCTGCAGGTGGCCCGCATGGCCGTGGCCGACGATGACCTGGACGCTGCCGAGCAGGAATTGCGCTGGGTACTTGCCCAGGCTGACAGCGGCAGTGATACCGCGCTGGTTACCCAGCAGCGTCTGGCTCGCGTGGTGGCAGCCAAGGGCGATACCGAGGGGGCATTGGCCCTGCTGGACTCCTCCGGCGTCAACCCCTACCAGGCGACCTACGCCCTGGCGCGTGGCGACATCCTGCTGGCAGCAGGTCGCAGTGAGGAGGCCCTGACGGCCTACCAACTGGCCCGCCAGACTGCTGCCGATGACGCCGGTCAGGTGTCGCTGGCTGCGCTGGAGCAGAAGATTGCCAGCCTGCAACCCGCCGAGCCGCGCGCCATCGAGGCGGCGCCGCTGGCGCTGGACGCTGTCGGCGACGCCGCGCAGCCCGATGAGGCAGAAGCGGCCTCAGTGGATGGGGAGGAAGAACAATGATGCGCCCGGCACTGCGTACCCTGGCTGTCCTGTCACTGTCCCTGTCGGTCGGTGCCTGCTCGACGGTCAAGGGCTGGTTCGAAATCGATGACGACGAGGACCCCACCCAGCCCTTCGAACTCCAGGACATCACCGAGACCGTTAAAATCAAGCGGCTGTGGTCCGAGGGCGTTGGCGATGGCCAGGGCGATGGCCTTTACCACATCCAGCCAGTGCTGTCGGGTGATCGCATCTACGCCGCCTCCGCCGATGGCGAGGTGGTGGCCTTGGACCGCATGAAGGGTAAAACCCTGTGGGACGTAGAGCTCGATACCCAGTTGTCCGGCGGCGTGGGCGCCTACGAAGACAGCCTGTTTGTCGGTGGCAGCGACGGTTCCGTGATGCGTCTCGATGCTGGCGACGGCAGTGTGCTGTGGAAGTCCAAAGTGACCGGTGAAGTACTGGCGCCGCCCCAGGGCGATGGCCGCCACGTGGTGGCCCAGACCTACGACGGCAAGCTGTTTGGCCTGGACTACGCCAGCGGTGAAAAGAAGTGGACCTACGACAGCAACGTGCCGGTACTGACCCTGCGTGGCACCAGCACCCCGATTCTCCGGGATGGCCGGGTCTATGCCGCCTTCGCCAACGGACGTGTAATGGCTCTGGAAGCCGATAGTGGCGATATCGCCTGGGAAGTCCGGGTGGCCATCTCCCAGGGGCGCTCCGAGATCGAGCGTATTGTCGATATCGATGGCAGCATGGCCCTGGCGGGTAACGAGCTTTACGCCGCGAGCTACCAGGGACGTATCGCCGCGATCGAAGTGACCAGCGGTCGCAAGCTGTGGCAGCAGAACGTGTCGTCCTTCTCCGGTGTCTCCACCGGCTTTGGTAACGTCTACGTGGCTGACGCCGACGGGACCCTGACGGCCTACCTTCGCGGCGGGCAGGGTGTGCGCTGGACCCAGAGTGACCTGGGCTATCGCGAACTGTCGCGGCCCACTCCGGTCAACAGCTATGTCGCCGTGGCAGACTTTGAGGGCGTAGTGCACCTGATTTCCCAGGTGGATGGCAGCTTTGCTGGCCGGGTCGAGGTGGACAGTGACGGCGCCCGCGCCGACATGGTCGCCGACGGCAATATACTCTACGTTTACGATAATGGCGGCACCTTGTCCGCTTTTGAAATTACCCCGCTCGACAAATAGCGTCGGCGCAGGAGACTGACTTGATTCCGGTTATCGCCCTTGTGGGCCGCCCCAATGTGGGCAAGTCCACGCTGTTCAACCAGCTCACCCGCTCACGGGACGCGCTGGTGGCAGACTTTGCCGGGCTGACCCGGGATCGCAAGTACGGGGAGGCTCGCCTCGGCTCCCGGCCTTACGTGGTCATCGATACCGGTGGTATCAGTGGCGACGAGGAGGGCATCGATACGCAGATGGCCGGCCAGTCCCTGCAGGCCATCGAGGAAGCCGACGCGGTGATGTTCCTGGTGGATGCCCGTGAGGGGCTGAACGCGGCCGACGAAGCTTTGGCCCGTCACCTGCGCCAGCGCAACAAGTCCTTCTATCTGGTAGTCAACAAGATCGACGGCGTGGACGCCGAGGTCGCCACCAGCGACTTCTACTCCCTGGGGGTGGAAAACATGTTCGCCATCGCCGCCAGCCACGGCCGCGGTGTGACCAGCATGATCGAAGAGGTGTTGGCGCAGTTCCCGGAACCCGAGGCGCCGGCCGAGGAAGAGGACCCCTACGCCAGCATCCGGGTGGCGGTGGTGGGGCGCCCCAATGTGGGCAAGTCCACCCTGGTCAACCGCCTGCTGGGTGAGGAGCGGGTGGTGGTCTACGATCAGCCCGGCACCACCCGCGACAGTATCTATATCGACTACGAGCGCGACGACCAGCTTTATACGTTGATCGATACGGCCGGGGTGCGGCGGCGCAAGAATGTGAAAATGGTGGTGGAGAAGTTCTCCATCGTCAAAACCCTGAAAGCCATCGACGACGCCCACGTGGTGCTGCTGGTCATGGATGCCCACGAGGGCCTGGTGGAGCAGGACATGCACCTGCTGGGCCACTGTATCGAGGCCGGCCGCGGCCTGGTGCTGGTGGTCAACAAGTGGGACGGCATCGAAAGCCACCAGCGCGAGTGGATGAAGACCGAACTACAGCGCCGCCTGCAGTTCGCAGAGTACGCCGACACCCACTTCATCTCCGCCCTGCACGGGACCGGGGTGGGGCACCTGTACAAGTCGATCAACGCCGCCCATCGCAGCGCGACGAAGAAACTCAGCACCAACGCCCTGACCCGTATCCTGGAAGGCGCGGTGTTCGATCACCCGCCGCCGCTGGTCAACGGCCGCCGCATCAAACTGCGTTACGCCCACGCCGGTGGCCAGAATCCGCCGCTGATCGTGATCCACGGCAACCAGACCGGCAAGGTGCCGGCGAGCTACCAGCGCTACCTGGAAAAGCTCTACCGCCGCAAGCTGGACCTGACCGGTACACCGGTACGCATCGAATTCCGCACGGGTGAAAACCCCTATGCCGACAAGCGCAACAAGCTGACCCAGCGCCAGGTGCAGCGCAAGCGGCGCATGATGGCCCACGTCAAGAAGAGCAAAAGCAAGAAAAAGCGCTGACCATGTCCCCCGTCGAGTGGAATCCCGCGGCGGAGAGTGCCAACACCGCCAAACCCGATCTCGACAGCCGCGAGCACATCGAGGAGTTTGTCCGCCTGTTCTACGCGCGGATGTTGAAGGACGAGATACTGGCGCCGATCTTTGTCGATGTGGCCCGAATAGACCTCGACGTCCACCTGCCACATATCATCGACTACTGGTGCAAGCTGCTACTGGGTGAGCAGGACTATCAGCGTCACACCATGAATATCCACCGGCGTCTGCATGCGCGGCGAGAACTGGAGCCGGGGGATTTCGCCCGTTGGCTGGAGTTCTTTACCACGACCGCCGACTACCACTTCGCGGGTGAGCGCACCGAGCGCGCCAAGCGGGTGGCGGCTTCCATAGCCGGGAATATGGAACGCAGCCTGCTCTAGGCGCGTGTCTGCCCTGCCGTAGTCCCCCGTTGGCGTGAACCTGCCACGGTTTTTTTCACCGACGCCTTGCGTGCGCGGGGTTTGCGTTGCACTTTTTGACGGCCACGAAAAGCTTCGGTCTTTGGCGCGGTCGCCAGCCAGTGGGCTTCATTCAGGTCAAACTGGTGCAGAATCGAGTCGAGTGTCCTGCCAATCCGGGTGGTGGTGCGAATGGCCGGGATCACCGGCCAGGTGCCGCGCTCGCCACTGAGTACGATGTCGCGCATTTCCTCCTCGGACAACACCTTCAACAGCTGGCTCAGGCGGCCCAGGCCGTAGTTCGGGAATATGTTGATGTCGCCACTGAACTGCTGGTCAATCAGGCCGTTGAAGAGATTCAACATACTGCCGGTACGCGGACCCACCCTGGTGTAGCGCTGTGCCGCGTCGAGACTGCCGCGCACAAACACTTTTGTCGCCGCACTGACTGCGTCGGACAGGATGTGGTACAGCTCCGGGCGGCGGGCGTCCCGGCGCCCGACCACAGGCATCACCTGGCTGACCAGGAAGTGATTGACGCCGTAGAGCCGCGCCAGTCGCTTCGCCGGCAGGTCCTGGGAAAAGGAGCCGTCGATCCAGCGCAGGTTGGGTAAATAGGGACAAATCTCACCGCTATCGTCGCGGGCTTCCAGCATCACTGGTGGGAATACACCGGGAAGGGCAGCGCTGGCGAGGACCGCGGAACGGATGGTCACGTTGGGTGAGGCAATGTGATTGAGCAAACGTGATTCCTGCTTCGGCTCCGACGGCGAAATGGTGATATTGATACAGCGCCCGGTTTTTTCGTAAGCCTCCTGGAATGTCATGTCGGGAATCATGCGGGCCATTTCCCTGCGTACAGCGGGAACGTCGACCTCTTTATCCATACGCAGGCCGAGCTTCAGGTTGTCCCGGTTCTCGGTCATGGTCCTTACCAGGAAGTCATCCTTGAACAGGGCCAGGTACTCGCTGTCGGTACGGGTACCCACCACAGCGGCGACAAAAGATCCCGCGCTGGCGCCGGAAATCACCACAGGGCAGAGGGATTGTTCAATCAGCGCTTTCAGCACGCCGAAGTGGAAGTAACCGAGGGTGCCGCCGCCGCTGAGCATGAGGGCAGAGCGGCCATAGCAGTGACTGGCGCGGCGGAAGAATTCCAGGCGTTGCTGCAGGGTGAGGCCAGTGTGGTCGCCCGCCAGGTGCAGCAGCGAATCATTGATCGCTTCAACATAGTCCTCGATGAGGTGTTTGGTACCGCAGAGCGCACGAGTGTAGAGATTGGCGTTGCCCATCCCGGCCATGTTGCCATGGATACCTTCGTTCAGCGCGAACAGCAAGCCCGCGTCATGGCCCTCGGTGCGCAGTTTAAGCAAGCGGTCGAGACGTCGGCGGATACTGGCATGATTATAGCGCCGAGAAGCTTCGCGCCGGCGCCAGAGGTCAGCGCCGGTAAGCGCATCCAGCTTTTCAGCTGCGGCATGCCACTCTTCGAAACTGGTGGCTTTCTCCAACTCGGCTTCCAGGGACTGTTCCCGCCCCCATCTCAGGGGATTGTAGTGCTTAAACAGACTGCTCATGGTGTGCTTCCGTTAGCTTGGGGCCGGTGGGCCCGGGTGTTGCGGCGGGGGGCTTTGGCCTTGTTTGTCAGCAGGGCCTCCGCAATCTCGTCGTGGGCCTCCTGCAGGCAGCGGGCATAGCGCTCAGGGTCGGGTAGCATCTGCCGGCAGGCCGTGAAGGACAGGGTGATGGTGCCGCGCTTGTTTTGCACGGTGGAGTAAATGACGTGGAACAGGCCGATGTTAGGCAGCAGAGGACCGAGACTGAAGTTACTCAGCATTTCCGCGCCGCAGAAGTACTGTGCCCAGGGGGGGCCTGGTACATTGGTGACAACGGTATTCATGAACACGCTGGATTCTGTGAGGCCGGTCAGGGCAGCGGTGTGAATCGCCAGCGCCAGGATGTTGCCGGGAATCAGGTCGGTGATTTCCACCGCGAGCCGGGGCCCGAGGGCCTGGGCGTAAGCTTTGGCTTCACTGGACTTCTGATGAATCGCCTGCAAGCGCTCCCTGGGGTTGGCAATATCGGTGCACAGGGCCAGCGCCATGAACCCGACCATGTTGCCGGCATTGCCCTCGCCGCCGCTGCGCACGTCGATCGGGCAGCCGGTGACCAGGGAGTGATCGGGCAATTCGTCCAGCGGCTCCAGATAGCGACGTAGCCCGCCTGCCACGATGTTGAGCATGGCGTCATTGATGGTGGCCCCGGGCACCGCCTGTTTCATGGCGCGGATGGTGGCGAAATCAAATACCCGGGCATCGACCACCCGGTGGGGGGAGATTCTGCCCTGGAAGCGGGTGCGCGGAATCTCGCCCAGGTGCTCGAATTTGTGTTCTGCGTAGCCGTGTCGGAGGCGCCGATAGGTGGGCAGGGCGTCCCACAGCATGCCCATGGCCTTGAAAGGCACGCGCCAGGCATCCATGTACGCGCGCGCCAGCATGAGCGGGTAGGACACCGGCGTGGGTTGTGGTGCCGGCGCCTGCTCGGGGATCTCCACCTCCGGGCTGCGGTCGTGCATCAGGGTAATGAAATGGGCGCCGGTAGCCCCGTCCATGGCGCAGTGGTGGACCTTGAGCAGCATGGCAAAACAGCCGGCGGGCAGCCCCTCGACATTGTCCAGCCCCTCGATGATGTAGATTTCCCACAGGGGTTTTTCCCGGTCCAGCGGGATGGCGTGGATTCGTGCCGCCTGGATGCAAAGCTGGCGCCAGTCCCCGGGGGCAGGCAGGGCGATGTGGCGTACGTGATACTCCAGCTCGAAATTGGGATCTTCCACCCAGTAGGGCTGTCCCAGGCCGAGTGGAACGGTCGCCAGTTTGCGGCGAAAGATGGGGGAGAGGTGCAGGCGGGAACGCAGCATTGCCAGGATATCCTTGAAGCGCACCCGCCCGCCTTTCGCAGTGGCGGGATTGTAGATGGCTATGCCGCCGATATGCTGGGGTAGTCCCTTCATCTCGGTGTGCAGGAACATGGCGTCCTGGCCGGTGAGTTGTTGCATGCGCACGCCTCCCCTGAGGGTAGTGACCACCACCATACTCCCGGCACGGGGATGGTGGTAGTCACATATCAGGTCGGGGTGCGAGGGGAGAGCCTATTCTTGCGAACTGATCGACAAACTCTGACTTCCGCCCTCTGGTTCAGCCGAGTAACAGGGTCCCGTTATCCACGGTGAAGCTTTGCCCGGCGTCCACATCCACCGTGTACTCGGCGCTCTTGATGGTATCGACATAGACCCACTCTGCGGTCACCGACTCGGCCTCGAAGCGGGCGACCACGTAGCCGCGCTGACTGAAGTTGGCGTAGCGCAGGTCGTCGATCAGGGTAACCGCTGCTCCGGAGAACAGGGCGGCATTGTCGGCTCCACCCAGCAGGCCTTCAAATCCGGGTGAGGACACCGAGGCGCAGGCGAATTCCACGCCGGCCAGCGAGCCGTCGGCAGTGGTGAGTTGGGAAGCCCAGCCGTTGTGGGTGTCGCCGGCAAGCACTACCAGCCTCGACTGCAACTGGCGCGCGTGTTCCAGCAGGTCATCCCGTTCGAAGCCGTAGCCGTCCCAGGCATCCAGGTTGAAGGGAATGGCGGAATCCAGCAGGGCCTGCTGTTCCGGCGTACGCTGGTCCTCAGGCGTGGACTTGGCCTGTAAAGCGGCAATGACGGCGGGGGTCAGGGAGTCCAGGTCGGGATTGCCGGTCGCCGTGGCCGCGGCAATGCTGCGCATCACGGGCTCTGGCAATGTCTGCCGGGCCATCAGCACCTGCTGACCCAATACCTGCCAGCGGGCCTCGCTGTTGGTGAGGGCGCCTTTCAGCCAATCCAGTTGCTCTGCGCCCAGCAGGGTGCGAGTGCTGTCACCGGTGGCCGCACGGATGGCAGCGACATCGATCATCTCGCCACTGATGAAGTCCGCGTAGTCCAGTTGCTGGTCGCGCCCCACCTGGCGGGTATCCAGCATGAACAGGTCCACCAGGTCGCCGTAGGACAGCTGCCGGTAGATGACGTCGCTGACGTCCGACGGCGGCCGTACCGGCAGCCACTCGAACCAGGCCTGGATAGCGGCGGCGCGGCGCTCACTGAATTCGCCCTCGGTGTCCGGTTGATGGTTCTGGGCACCGTTGCGATAGGTGTCGTTGGCGACCTCGTGGTCATCCCACACGATGATAAAGGGATGGCGGGCGTGGCAGTCCTGCAGGTCTCTGTCGCCGTGATATTGGGCGTAGCGAACCCGATAATCATCCAGCGAGATTAGCTCGTCGGCGGGTACCGATACCCGTCCCAGGGCCTCGGCGTCCTCACTGGCGTAACCATTGGCGCCGTACTCGTAGATATAGTCGCCGAGGTGCAGCACGGCATCCACGTCGCGGTCGGCAATTTCCCGGTACACGTGGAAGAAACCGGCGGGGTAGTTGGAGCAGGAGACCACCGCAAAACTGGCGGTAGCCAGGCTGCCCGTGGGAGCGGTGCGGGTACGGCCGACTGGTGAGGTGTTGTCGCCGGTAGTGAAGCGGTAGTAGTAATCGCTGCCGGCATTCAGGCCGGTAACATCCACCTTCACCGTGTAATCCACGTCTGCCGTCGTCGAGCCGTCGCCACTGGCCACGATATCGGAGAAGGCCTCGTCGCTGGCGATCTCCCATGCCACCACCACGTTGCCTTCGCGTTCGGGACTCACCCGGGTCCACAGAATGACCCGGTCTTCCAGCGGGTCACCCGAGGCTACGCCGTGCTCGAAGGTGGCGGGCACGCTCTCGATGGGCGGTTCGGGAATCGACGGCTCCGGGGGCGGAGGCGAGTCCGAACTGTCGGAACAGCCGATCAGGTTGGCAGACAGCAGGGGCAGCAGGGCGCTGGCGCCCATGCCCTTGAGCAGGGTGCGCCGGCGGAAGCGGTTCGGGGGTTGGTTCATCGTGCAGGTCCTCTACGCGTAACGCTCAAGTATAGGCTGCCTTTGTTGCCGGGGTGTGAAAATCTGGACTTAATCGGCCGGGTGTACCGGCGGGTTTTCCCCGGCGAAGAAACGCCGCGGATTGTCCACCAGCATGGTGTCGATCTGCGCCTGGCTGACGCCCGCCTCCAGCAGGCGCGGAACGATCCGGCGGTGGAAGTGGGTCGGGTCCATCAGCACCTCCGGGTCCATCATGTCGAGCATGACCTGGGGGAAGGGCTCCCCCCGGGTGCACCAGACACCGTCGTGGGAGACCACGATTTGCGACTCTCGCTGTTTTTTCAGCAGCTTGACCAGGGCTTCCACGCGCTGGGTATCAGGCACCAGGATGTCGAGGCCAAAGCGGTCGAAACCGAGATAGGAGCCCTGGTCGAGGATGCCGGTGTGGTAGTCGTGGTCGGCACTGCCGCAGCTGTGGCCGATGATGATGCGGTGAGCCGGTACGCCCTTGTCGACCAGAAACTGTTGCTGGACGTCACCCATCGTACCCTGGTCGGTATGGGTGGTGATGGGGGCGCCGGTTTCCAGGGCGGCCATGGCAGCTGCCTCGAGCACGCTGTATTCGTAGTCAGTGATCTGGCCGACGCCGGTAGCCACCTTGATAATGCCGGCCTTGACCCCGGTATCGCCGATGCCCCGGGTCAACTCGTGGACGAACAGTTCCGCCATCTGCTCGATGGCGGTGCCGACCTGCCTCCTGAAGTGCCAGTGGGCATAGCCGCCCTCGTCTTCCTTGTACAGGCCGGTGGCGCAGATGATGTTGAATCCGGTGCGCTCGGCTACCTCCTTCGCCAGGCTGACATCGCGCCCCAGGTCGTTGGGGCAGGGGTCCAGCATGCTGCGCACACCGATGGCCTGCAGGGCCTCGATTTTTCCGACACAGGTGGCGACCATCTCGTCCCGGGAGGGCCCCGGGCGCAGGGTGTCGGCCTCCCAGCCGGGGTAGCCGATGAGCAGGTGTTCGTGCATCAGGGTAGGGCCGAGTTGATCGACATCGATGGGGCCGGTGACGGTATTCACTGTCCGGGGCATGGGACCTCGCAGGGATGTTGTTATTTCGGGTCACGGTAGCATAGTACGGCACACCGGTGCCGTCCCCTGACAGTTCTGACTGGTGCCCCCGGTGTTTGTGACGCGTTCTCGACAAGGCGAGCCCAGGCCGGGACGAACTGCGGCAGGGCGCATTGTACGGGCGTTTGAGGGTGATATAGTTACCTATAACACCATGATGATGAGGTGGCGCCCATGCCCCGTTATTCTGATAACCCGAGGCCGCGCTGGAAAGGCGGTCCCATGCTGACCGGCGGCCTGGCCTTCCTGGCCGCGGCCCTGGCCAGCGTTTTGTTCAGCCTTCCTGCCCACGCTGAAACCTGGCAGGTAGAGGGGCTGAAATTCGACGCAGTGATCGTGCTTGGCGATGTCGACGTGGAGATTTCCCAGGGGGACGACGCCGAACTGCTGCTGCGCGGCGACCAGCGCGACATCGACCTCCATCCCTTTATCCTGGACGGTGACACCCTGGTGCTGGGCAGCAGCCGGGAGGCACGCAGCAGGGACTTCAGCGGTGTGAAATTCCGCCTGATCACCCCAAAGCTCGAGCACCTGGAACTGAAGGGCAGCGGTGACGTATACGTCAAACCCTTCGAGAGCGAGAGCCTGTTTGTTTCCGCAGCGGGCTCCGGCACCGTGCGTCTGTTCGAGATCAAGTCGGATGACACCACCTTGCAACTCAGTGGTTCCGGCACCATCCAGCTCGCCAAGCTGCTCACCCGGGAGCTGGCCGTGTCCCTGTCCGGATCGGGCGATATCCAGCTGGGTGATGTCGACGCTGACATCGCCGAGGTTGCCGTGCGTGGCTCCGGCGATATCACCCTGGAGTCCGGTTACCGCGTCGACGAGGTCGAGATCAGTATCGTCGGCTCCGGCGACGTGGATTTTCGTCACATGGATGCCGGCCACGCCGAGATCAATATCGTCGGCTCCGGGGATGTCCGCATCGGCGAGATCGAGGTGCTGGAAGTGAATATCCTCGGCAGCGGTGACGTGGTGTACCGGGGCGATCCTGAAATTGACCAGGACGTACTGATCGGCTCTGGCGACCTGCGTCGCGAGCGCTAGGGCCTGGCTCGGACGGAGTGCCGGACGATGGAATGGAACGATAAACAGCCGATCTACCGGCAACTGAGGGACCAGGTGGTGGAACGCATTATGGACGGAAGCTTTGCCGAAGGAGAGGCCATTCCCTCGGTGAGACAGGTGGCGGCAGATTACCAGATCAATCATCTCACCGTGGGCAAGGCCTACCAGGAACTGGTGGACCTGGGTCTGCTGGAGAAACGCCGCGGCCTCGGCATGTACGTGACCAGCGGCGCTCGCCGCATGCTGACCAGCGATGAGCAGGCGCGGTTCCTGAGTGAGGAACTGCCTGCCTTCGCCGAGCGGGTGCAGTTGTTGGGATTGGAAATGGATGATGTGATTCACCGCCTGCGGGCGGCAGGGGGGCACGCATGAGCCGGGTCATAGAGGCGCGGGGACTGAGTCGCCGCTTCAAACAGGTACAGGCTGTGGACGGGGTCGACCTCGCCCTGGACGCCGGTACCGTCATGGGGCTGATCGGCCCTAACGGGGCGGGCAAGACCACCCTGCTGCGCTCACTGCTGGGCCTGACCCACTGTGACGGGGACGTGTCCGTGCTGGGGCTGGACCCGCGCCGGGAGCATGCCCGCCTGATGGAGCAGGTCTGTTTTATCGCCGATACCGCGGTGTTACCGCGCTGGATGACGGTGTTGCAACTGCTGGACTATGTGTCCGGCATTCACCCGCGCTTCGATCGCGGGCAGGCCGAGCGCTTTCTCGCCAGCACCGAGGTCAGCGAGCGGCGCAAGGTCAGCGAACTGTCCAAGGGCATGACCGTACAGTTGCACCTGGCCCTGGTCATGGCCATCGACGCCCGGGTACTGATTCTCGACGAGCCTACCCTGGGCCTGGATATCCTGTTCCGCAAGCGCTTCTACGAGCAGTTGCTGAACGACTACTTCGACGACGAGCGCACCATCATCATCTCCACCCACCAGGTGGAGGAAGTGCAGAACATTCTGACG
This sequence comes from Parahaliea maris, assembly GCF_008064665.1. GTDB lineage: Bacteria > Pseudomonadota > Gammaproteobacteria > Pseudomonadales > Halieaceae > Parahaliea > Parahaliea maris. Next base: position 81,061 of record NZ_VRZA01000002.1, read on the forward strand.
GAAGTGGTCTTCATGAACCGCGGGCGGACCATCTTGCAGAAGAACATGGGTAGCTTCGAGACCGAGTTCAGCGAATTGCACGTGGTAGGAGAGGCCACCGCCAGGGCGGAGGCGATTCCCCACATTGGATCGCGGCCGATCCTCGGTGGCCGCGCCATTATCTACGAAGGGGTCGAACGCTCCCTGCTGGAGCCGCTGGGGGAGGTGCGAACACCCTCGGTATCCGATCTCTTCGTCGCCAAGATCGCGGGGGAGACACAACATGTCCAACGGTAAGTCGTCACGCTGGTTCACGCTCATCCAGCGCGAACTGCAGGAATACCGGGTGTCCCTGGTGTGGACGCCGGTATGTGCTGCGCTGCTGCTGTGTGCGCTGGTCCTCACCAGCGTGCTGGTGGCCAATCGCATTTCGGTGGTGGGCCAGGCCTTTATGGAGGTGGTCACCCAGGACGAAAACATCTCCAGCATGAACATCACCATTCACATCGATGACGACGCAGAGGGCGATGTGAATTACAAAGTGGAGCGCACCGAAACCCCGGCGGATGAGGAGGACTGGAACTTCTCCCGCAAGTGGAGCTTCAAGCCCAAGGTGGGCGACTCTCCCGCGCCCCCCAGTGAACTGGTGGCCGCGGGAGAGGACTACGCCTTCAACGCGGTGCTGGGGGTGATCAACGTGCTGATGGTGGTGATCCTGATGATCGTTACGGTGAACTACCTGCTGGGTAGTCTCTACGACGACCGGCGCGATCGCTCGATCCTGTTCTGGAAATCCATGCCGGTATCCGAGTGGGAGGTGGTGCTGAGCAAGCTGGCGGTGGCCCTGCTGGTGGCGCCGGCGATCTATCTCGCCGTCGCCCTGCTGACCCAGCTGGTGTGCACGGGGCTGTCCATGCTGATGGTGTGGCGTATGGACATGGATCCCTTCGAACAGATTCTCGGCAACGTGAACTTCCCCCACCTGGTGTTCATGCAGGTAGCCGGCTGGGTGCTCACCGCCCTGTGGATCGCCCCGGTCTACGCCTGGATGCTCATGGCCAGCGCCGCAGCGCGGCGCTCGCCCTTCCTGACCGCGGCGGTACCGGTGGTGGTGCTGATCCTGGCGGAAGAACTGTTCTTCGGCAGCGAATACCTGCGGCGTGCCATCGGGCGCCATATCCCGGAACAGGTGGTGGGCGCCGGCCTGCCGGTGCCCGCCGAGATGTCCAGCCTGCTGCTGGGCCTGGTCTGCGCGGCCCTGTTCCTGGCGGCCACGGTGTGGCTGCGGCGGCATCGCTGGGAGATATGAAGAATCGGGCGCCTGCGGGCGCCCGACTATAGTTACAGTACTCTTCGGCTGTCTGGTGCCCGACTGCCACCGCAAGACCACGTGAATATATAATTCACGAGCTGAATAGCAGCAATCCTTTCTATTTATTTCAATTATGTAGAGCCCCTGACTAAGATACCCGTCACTTGAGCAGTGAACGCGGTGTTCCAGTTCCCACCGCCGTTTGCTTACAACCACAAGAGCAAGAGGTACGCCCCATGGCCACTTACCAGCAGACCACCGAATCCTTTGCTGCACTGCGCGATGCGCAGGGCGGTACCTGGGACCACATCAACCCCGAATACGCTGCGCGTATGGCCCTGCAGAACCGCTTCCGCACCGGCCTGGATATCGCTCGCTACACCGCGGGAATCATGCGCAAGGACATGGCCGAGTACGACGCCGACTCCGGCTCCTACACCCAGTCCCTGGGTTGCTGGCACGGCTTCATTGGCCAGCAGAAGCTGATTGCCATCAAGAAGCACCACGGCACCACCAACAAGCGCTACCTCTACCTGTCTGGCTGGATGATCGCCGCCCTGCGCAGCAAGTTCGGCCCGCTGCCCGACCAGTCCATGCACGAGAAAACCTCCGTGCCCGAGCTGATCGCCGAGCTGTACACCTTCCTGCGCCAGGCCGATGCCCGTGAGCTGAACCACCTGTACCGCGACCTCGACGACGCCCGCAAAGCCGGTGACCAGGTCAAGGAAAAAGCGGCCCTGAACGCCATCGACAACTTCGAGACCCACGTGGTGCCAATCATCGCCGACATCGATGCCGGCTTCGGTAACGAAGAGGCCACCTACCTGCTGGCCAAGCAGATGATCGAGGCGGGCGCCTGCGCCATCCAGATCGAGAACCAGGTCTCCGACGCCAAGCAGTGCGGCCACCAGGACGGTAAAGTGACCGTTCCCCACGAGGACTTCCTGGCCAAGATCAACGCGGTTCGCTACGCCTTCCTGGAGCTGGGCGTTGAAGACGGTGTGATCGTTGCCCGTACCGACTCCCTCGGCGCCGGCCTGACCCAGAAGATCCCGGTATCCCGTGACGCCGGCGACCTGGCCCACAAATACAACGCCTTCCTGGAAACTGAGGAAGTGCACGACGCCTCCGACGTTCGTGAAGGCGACGTGGTCATCAAGCAGGACGGCAAGCTGGTACGCCCGGTGCGCCTGCCCAACGGCCTGTACCGCTTCAAGTCCGGCACTGGCGAAGAGCGCTGCATCCTGGACTGTGTGACCAGCCTGCAGAACGGCGCCGACCTGCTGTGGATCGAGACCGAGAAGCCACACGTTGGCCAGATCGGCGCGATGGTAGACGAGATTCGCAAGCAGGTACCCAACGCCAAGCTGGTGTACAACAACTCGCCGTCCTTCAACTGGACCCTGAACTTCCGCCAGCAGGTTTTCGATGCCTGGAGCGAAGCGGGCAAGGATGTTACCGGCTATGCGCGGGACCAGCTGATGAGCGCAGAGTACGACGACAGCGAACTGGCGGCCGAGGCCGATGCGAAGATCCAGTCCTTCCAGGCGGATGCTTCACGCGAGGCGGGCATTTTCCACCACCTTATTACCCTGCCGACTTACCACACCGCGGCCCTGTCCACCGACAACCTGGCCAAGGGCTACTTCGGCGAAGAAGGCATGCTGGCCTACGTGGCTGGTGTCCAGCGCAAGGAAATCCGCCAGGGTATTGCCTGCGTCAAGCACCAGGACATGGCGGGCTCCAACATCGGCGACGATCACAAGGAGTACTTTGCCGGTGAAGGCGCGCTGAAGGCGGGTGGCAAAGACAACACCATGAATCAGTTCGGCTAAGCAGCCGACACGTCCCCCGGGCCCGTTTTGGCGGGCCCACTTTCCCAGCCGGGGAGGCAGCAGCGCTGCCTCCCCGGTTTTTTTGCCCGGGTTTGGACGTAAGTCGGCTGTTTTAGACCTAAGTCGACTAGTCGTTCTGGCGCCGTGACGCTATTCTGATAGTTTTCAAGCGGTTGGAGTAGTCGGGTATGGGGTCGAAAATCAAGGTCAAGCAGCCACTGGTGGTGTTGCACGGGGACGAAATGGCCCAGGTGGCTTTTGAGCGTATCCTGGAAATGTTCGTCACCGACCCCCTGGATATCCAACTGGTTGAGGTGGACCTGTCCGCTGAAAACCGGCTGGCGACCAATGGCCAGGTGGTTCGCGACGCTATCGAGGCCCTGAAAATCCACGGCGTGGGCATCAAGAATGCCGGCATGACGGTGAACCGGGCCCAGCTCGACGAATTGCTCGTCACCTATTCCCGGCTGAAGGAGCACGAGCTCGACAAGCTCGCTACCAAGTCGCCCAACGGCGCCATTCGCAAGGGGATTGGCGGCAATATCACCCGCGAGGATATTCCCTTCCGCAACCTGCAGGTGCGCCACCCCGACTGGGTGGGGCGCGACATTGAAGTCTCCACCATGGAAGACGGTGGCATCAAGCACAGCGCCAATGCGTTGACCCACACTACGGGCGTTGCCAAGGTGATCTTCATCGGCTCCAGTGGTGACCCGGTCGAACTGCACCGCCGGGTGCTGCGCAAGGGTGACCCCTGGCTGCTGGCCACGGTGTGCCTGGAAGATGTCAAAGCCTGGTCCCATGCCTTTTTCCAGCGCGCGCTGGACGAGAAGCGCGATGTCTACCTCGGCCTGAAGGACACGGTAATCGCCGGTTACGACGGCGTCATGCGCGCCGCCATCGAGGAAATCTACCGCAACGACTACCGCGACAAGCTGGCCGAGGCCGGCCTCGCCTATCACTACGAACTGATCGACGCCCAGGCCGCCCGCATTGTCTCCAATCCGCCCCAGCGAGCTTTGTGGGGCGTGCCCGACAACACCACCGGCCGCAAACTGTACAAGCTGGTGGAGGAACTGAAACAGTACGGCATCCCCGCCCGCAAATCCCATGTCTCCCTGTCGCGCATGAGTGCCGGCGGTGGCGACCAGTACGGCAGCTTCAATATGCCGCTGCCGGAGGACGGAATCCTCAAGGTGATTATCGACGGTGAGGAAATGCATGCCCGTGACGTGCAGCAGGGCGACCCGCTGCTGTTCATGTCCAATGACCGCCAGGCCATCAAGGACTGGGTCGCGCAGGTGTTCCGCGATGCCTCCCACAATGACAAGGAGGTCTACTTCGGCCTCAAGCGCGAGTACATGGAATACGACGAGGTCTTCAGTAAAGTGCTGCTGGAGGTGCGTCATGAACTGGCCGCAACGGGCACTCGGCCACCGTCCTTCATGATCATGCGCCCGTCCAGCCAGCTCAAGAAGATGATCTGTGACCCGCCGCGCAACGCCCTGTACCCGGCCCAGAACCTCGACGGCGATATCTTCTCGGATATCTCCGCCGCACTCGGGGGCAGCCTCGCCACCGCCAGCTCCATTATCGAGAGTACCGACGGCACCATGCTGTTCGAGGCGCCTCACGGTACCGCCCACGACCTGTACCTGCGCTTTGCCGAGACCAATGGCAGGGAGGCTAATTTCAACTCATCCGCCCTGATCTACGCGGTGGCCAATGCCCTGGAAGTGATGGCCAATCGGGAAGACAACGAGGCTCTGGGCACCTACGCCAACAGCCTCAAGCAGGCCCTCATCGATACCGTCGACCAGGGCACCATTACCGGTGATCTCAAGGGCAAGACGATGGACCCCGAGGCGGAGACCATCGTTGATATGCAGGGCTTCCTCAACGCCGTTGCCGGCAACCTGGCCGCCTGAGCGAGCGTCGCTCGGCGGCAGTCGGTAGCGGGTCAATCGCCCCCGGCGTCAGCCGAAGGGGCGGTCGATAGAAGGTGAGGGCTCGGTAAACCAGCGCGGCCCGTCTTCGCTCATGTAGAAGTGGTCTTCCAGGCGGACACCAAACTCGCCGGGTACGCAGATCATGGGCTCGTTGGAAAAGCACATGCCGGTGGCCAGTGGGGTCCCGGTGCCGCGCACCAGGTAGGGCCACTCGTGGATATCGAGACCGATGCCGTGGCCGGTGCGGTGGGGGGTGCCGGGCAGCTGGTAGTCGGGCCCGAGACCGTGGGCCACCAGCACTTCGCGGGCGGCGTCGTCCACCTGGCCACAGGGCACACCGATTTGTGCCGCAGCGAAGGCTGCCGCCTGGGCGGCCTTCTCGATGTCCCAGATCTCCCGCTGGCGCGGGGTCGGTTCGCCGAACACGTAGCTGCGGGTAATGTCGGAAATGTAGCTCTGGATCTCGCAGCCGGTATCGATGAGCACCATGTCGCCCTGTTCCAGGGTTTTGGGTTTGGCCACCCCGTGGGGGAAGGCGGTGTCCTCACCAAACAGCACGATGCAGAAGTAGTTGCCCTTGGCGGCGCCGACCGCCCGGTGGGCGCGATCGATGAACTCGGTGACCTCGGCGGTGGAGATGCCCTCCCGCAGGATACTGGCGGCGGCCTTGTGCACCTCCAGCGTCATATCCTTGGCCCGCTGCATCAGCGCCAGCTCGGCGGGGGATTTCTGCATGCGGCAGCCGGCGGTCACGGCCGTCGCGCTGACATAGTCGTGCTCGGGGGCCGCCTGGCGCAGGCCGTCGAAAATGAAGAAGGGGGCCGATTCGTCAATACCGATGCGGCCTTCGCGAATGCCCAGTTGCTGGAGCAGGTCGCCGCAGAGGGTGTAGGGGCTCTCGTGCTCCTCCCAGCAGTGGACCTCGCCAGGGATGCGGATGAAGCCCTGCAGGGTGCCCAGCTCGAAGGCCGGGGCGATGTAGTGGGGGGCGCCGTCCGCCGTCAGCAGGGCCCCGACCATACGTTCAGTGGAGCCAAACGGCGTGCCGGTGAAGTAGTACAGATTGGTGCCGGCGTTGAGGTAGATCGCATCGAGCCCCTCCCTGCGCATCAGTTCCCTGGCCCGGGCCAGGCGGGCCTCGAATTCGGCATCGGCGATGGGTGCGATGCCGGCGGTCATGTCGCTGAGGCGGCCGAGGGCCTGTTCAGCGGTGCTGCCGCCTATACCGTTGTTCATGGGTTCACCTTGAATAGAAGAGAATTTTTCCAAGGGGTGGATTTTACCGTATCAGAGGCAATAATTGGCGGTTGTTATCAGGCCGTGGGAGACAAGGATGCGTTGGACGGAAATTGACCGGCAGACCTGCTCGGTGGCGCGGGCGCTGTCCGTGGTGGGGGAGCGCTGGACGCTGCTGATTCTGAGGGACGCCTTTCTCGGAACCCGGCGCTTCGACCAGTTCCAGCACAACCTGGGCATCACCCGGCACCGGCTGTCAGAGCGCCTGGGCAAGCTGGTAGAGCAGGGGGTGCTGGTCAAGGTGCCTTACCAGGACCGGCCGGTGCGTCATGAATATCGCCTGACCCGCAAGGGCCTGGCGCTCTACCCGGTGTTGATGAGCCTGGCTCGCTGGGGTGACGAGTGGATGGATGCCGATAACGGGCCGCCCCTCGAGTACACCCACCGCGGCTGCGGCAAGAAGACCCAGCCGGTGCTGGCCTGCAGCGAATGCGGCGAGCCCCTGCGGCCGGAGTCCGTCACCACCGAAATCGGCCCCGGCCTCAGCGCCCTGGCGATCCAGATCGAAAACGAGGAGTCCAGCCTGCCACCGATTCCGGAAATCATCCGCCGCTCGGTAGATGACACCCCTTAACATTTGTTAAGGCGTTGCGCCCCGCTTGTTCCCCATACTTACTCCTGATCCCGCAATTTACGTTTGAGGCGGGACAGGGATACGGCATCGACTCCCAGGTAGGAAGCGATGTGGTGCTGGGGCACGCGGTCCTGTAATTCCGGCTCGTGCTGCAACAGCCAGCGATAGCGCTGCTCGGCGTTACAGGTCAGCAGCATTGCCTCCCGCTGTTCATTGCGCACGAAGGCAAGTGACAGCAGGCGAATGTTGAGCTGGGCCACCTCCGGGTGGGCTGCACTGGCCTCGGTGAAGGTGGGGTAGGGCAGCAGCAGGACCTCGGCAGGTTCCAGCGCCTGGATACTGAAGGGGGCCGGACCGTCGCTGAGGGCGGCGCTGACCGGACCCACCAGGTGCCCAGCAGTGTAAAAGGCCTTGTTGCGTTCCTTGCCTTCGGGCGACACGTAGAACAGGCGCAGCAGCCCACTGTCGATAAAGCACAGGAAGTGGTGTTGCTCGCCGGCCTGGAGCAGGTACTCGTCGCGCGCCAGCTGGCGAGGGCGGGCCTGATCCAGCCAGTGGTCCAACAGCGCCGGGTTCGACAATCCCTGTTCCAGCAGCCACTGCTGCAGGTGTTCAGTGCGGGGCGAGACAGTACTCATGGCCGTTTCATACAGATAAAAGACAGGAGTTTTCCCATGGCAGAAGCAGCTAACACTATCATAATGAACCAGGATGCCGGCACCGCGATGCCCCCCCGGGACCAGTCGGTGGAAGAACTGCGTGCTGAACGCAAGCTCAAGCTGGCGGCAGCCCTGCGGGTGTTTGGCAAATTCGGTTTCGACGAGGGCGTGGCGGGGCATATCACCGTGCGCGACCCGGAGCACCTGGACCATTTCTGGGTGAATCCGATGGGCCGCTCCTTCAAGCAGATGCGGGTCTCCGACCTGCTGTGCGTCGATCATGAAGGCAAGGTCGTGGAAGGCAAGGGCCTGCTCAACGGTGCCGCGTACACAATTCATTCACAGATCCACATGGCCCTGCCGCATGTGGTCTCCGCGGCCCACTCCCACTCGCTGTATGGCAAGGCTTTCTCGTCACTCGGCCGCCTGCTGGACCCGCTGACCCAGGATGCCTGCGCCTTTTACGACGACCATGTGCTGTTCGATGATTTCAACGGTCCGGTGCTGGATATGAGCGAGGGCGAGCGCATCGCCGCCGCCCTGGGCCACAAGAAGGCTGCCATCCTCCAGAATCACGGCCTGCTGACCGTGGGTGAGACCGTGGATGAAGCTGCCTGGTGGTTTATCACCATGGAGCGCAGCTGTCAGGCCCAGTTGCTGGCCGAGGCGGCCGGTACACCGCGGGTCATTCCCCGAGAGCACGCCCTGGGTACCCGTGAGATCGTCGGTAGTCACCAGGCCGGCTGGTTCCAGTTCCAGCCCATCTTTGACGTGATCATGGCGGAGCAGCCTGATCTGAAGGGCTGATACTATCCTCCACCGGCCGTTTTCACGGCCGGTTTATCCTGTTTCGGCAGCGATTATTGCCGGTACAACTATCAGTATAAGTAATAGCTTGTGCTGCTGGGCGGCGCTGGGTACGGTCGAGCATCTCGAAAAGCCGGCCGATCCCGGCGCAACTGTCGATGATAAAGGAAGACGTTTGTATGAAGACGCGTATTACCGAAATGCTGGACATTGAATACCCCATCGTGCAGGGCGGCATGATGTGGGTCGGGCGGGCCGAGCTGGCCTCTGCCGTGTCCAACGCTGGCGGCCTGGGTATCCTCACCGCGCTCACCCAGCCGAGCCCCGAGGATCTGGTCAAGGAGATCGCCCGCTGCCGCGAGATGACTGACAAGCCCTTCGGCGTCAACCTCACTATCCTGCCCAGCATCAATCCCCCGCCCTATGAAGAGTTTCTGCGGGCCGCGGTGGAAAGCGGTATCAAGGTGATCGAGACCGCCGGCAGCAACCCGGAACCCTTCCTGCCCTACCTCAAGGAAAACGGGGTGAAGGTCATCCACAAGTGCACCAGTGTTCGCCACTCCCTGAAGGCGGAGAGGGTCGGCGTGGACGCCGTGAGTGTGGACGGTTTCGAGTGTGCGGGTCACCCGGGGGAGGATGACGTTCCCAATCTGATCCTGCTGGCCGCAGCCAGTGAAAAGCTGTCGATTCCCATGCTGGCCTCGGGTGGCATTGGCAACGGTTACCAGATGGCGGCCGCCATGGCCCTGGGTGCTGATGGCATCAACATGGGTACCCGCTTCGTGGCGACCAAAGAGGCGCCGGTGCACGAGAACATGAAGCAGGCCATGGTGGAGGCCGACGAGCGCGCCACTACGCTGATTTTCCGCACCCTGCGTAATACTGCCCGGGTATTCAGGAACCAGGTGGCGCAGGAGGTGGTAGCCATCGAAGCGAAGCCCGGCCATACCGATTTCGCCGACCTGCGCGACCTGGTGGCCGGTGCCCGCGGGCGCGAGCGCTGTGTGGAAGCGGGTGACCTTGAAGACGGCATCTGGACTGCCGGTATGGTGGTCGGCCTGATCCACGATATTCCCAGCTGTGAGGAACTGATCCAGCGCATTGTGGCCGAGGCCCGCGAGTCCTACGCCAGCCGCCTGGCCTGCCTGGCAGGCTGACCTCCCGTTAGCCCAGGTCGGCCAGTAACTGCTCCAGCAAGTGGCGCCGCCCCCCCAGCCACTGGTGGCGGGCGGCATAGGCCGACTCTATAGCGGCGCGCTCGGCCTCGCTGAGATCGGGGTGGTGGGTTTCAAAAATCAGCACCACCCGGTCACTGTCCGAGCGATTCCATGCTTCGTGCTCGAAGCTGTCATCAAAGGCGATAATCACACCTTGCTGCCAATGGTGGGTTTCGCTGCCCACGCGTATCGCGCAGTTGTCCGGCACTACCAGGGGCAGGTGCGTGGTCAGCCGGGTATTGGTCAGGCCGAAGTGGGGCGGGATGTGGGCCCCCGGTGTCAGGCGCGAAAAGAAAATCTCCATGGGTGCGCCATTGACCCGCACCAGGTCGGCCTGTTCCAGCGCCGCGAGGGTGCGAGGGAAGGCGTCGGCGTGTGCTGTGCGCTGACCTTCCCGGTACAGGTGGATTGCCGACCAGTCGAGGGTGCCCCGCAGCGTCTGCCAGCGCGGATCCCGGGTGGCTTCCGGCACGTAGGGGGCGAGGTTGATCTGTGCCGACATCGCCCTCTGGTATTCCTCCAGGATTTCCCCCCACGCGGCTGCCACCGGCTGTGCCCAATGCAATTGTGCGTTGGGGGTGACCGGCAGCGCCGGCAGGTCGGGCAGATAGAAAATCACCGGTTGCTGCAGTTCGGTCTGCCACTCGAAAGGCGCGTCATGGGTCATGGGCCAGATGGCGTCACCGACACGCTGGACGGCAGCGTGACTATCTCCCTGAAATTCGTCGACAGCCTGCCGGTGCAGCGCAGTGAAAAACTCCCGGCAGGCCCGGTCGGCCCGGTCGGAAACCTCCCGTGCCTGTTCCGGCGCGTTGGCGACCTGCGACAGGCGGCGAACTCGCGGGTCGGCATCGTCCGCCAGTGACCACAGGGCGACCGCCGCCTCGGAATGGCCGTCACGGTACAGGGCCTCCCCGGCGAACAGCCCGAGGCGGGGATCCTGCGGCTGGGCGAGAAAGGCTTGCAACAGTTGTCGGGTGGAGGGTGCCTGGTTCAAATCCTGTTTTCCGTGCGTTGTATGGTGGGCCCAGCGGGGTGCCGCCCAGGCGGATGCGCCCCAGCGGAATGCCGCCCAGGCGGATGCGCCCCAGCGGAATGCCGCCCAGGCGGATGCGCCCCAGCGGAATGCCGCCCAGTATAAACAAGCGGGGGGCGTATTTCCCGCGCTCTACGGCGCCGCCAGCGACTGCAGCCAGTCGCTGAACAGCGCCACGGTCGGTGAGTGACGGGCCTGGGGCAGCAACAGGTTGTAGTGTTGCTCACTGGTCAGGCGCAGGTCGCTGATCTCGACCAGCGAGCCGTTTCCGAGTGCCTCGGTCACAAAATAGGTGGGCAGGAAGGCAATGCCCAGCCCCTGTTGGGCGCACTGCTGCACCAGGCTGAAGGTTTCCATGCGCGGGCCCGGCAACTGGCGGATCTCCCGCTCATTGAGCCCCGCCCGGGTCAGCCAGGATGCGCTGGTGGAGTAGGGGCCGGTGTGATGGATGATCGGGTACTGCAGGACATCGGCAAAGTCCCGAACCGCGGGGCCGCTCTTCAGCAATTCCGGGCTGGCAACGGCCACCAGGTGTTCCCGCATCAGCGGCAGGCAGGCCTGCCCGCCCTCATCCGGCTCTCCATACACAATGGCCAGGTCCCACTGAGTGCTGGCGGCGTGCAGCTTTTCCATGTCAGTCATCAGTTCTACGCTGATATGGGGGTGTGCGCGACTGAAGCCCCTGAGTTGCGGTATCAGCCAGGCGCTGGCCAGGGCGGGCTCGATCCCCACACACAGGTGACCACTGGCCGCACGGCGAGCCCGTTGGGTGGCGTTGCGCAGCTGGTCCAGGGCCGGTGTCACGCTGTCCAGGTAGGCGGCGCCGTTGGCATTCAGGCGCAGGCGCTGGCGCGAGCGCTCGAACAGGTGGACGCCCAGCAGGTCCTCCAGGCTGCGCAGCTGCCGGCTTACCGCGCTCTGGGTCATGTTGAGCTGTTCGCTGGCACGGGTCACGCTGCCACAACGGGCGACCGCCTCAAAACATTGCAGGGCCTGGGTAGAGGGTAGATGTCGGCTCATTCGCGGTGTTCGTCGTGTAAGTTAATGAGTTTTCCGCATGAAGTATGCCGGAATACTCGATATGTCGACACTGCGGCCTTGGCTAGTATTAGTCGATGATGACGACAGCGAGGACAGCCAGTGAATTGCGGTGAACTATTGATGAGGATGCTGGAGGCCCATGGGATCGACACGGCCTTCGGGATTCCCGGTACCCATACCATCGAGCTCTATCGCGGTCTCCCTGCAACGCGTATTCGCCACGTGACCCCGCGTCACGAACAGGGCGCCGGCTTCATGGCGGACGGTTACGCCCGGGTAACCGGCAAGCCCGCGGTGTGCCTGACGGTCTCCGGCCCCGGTGCCCTGAATATCGCCACTGCCATGGGCCAGGCCCTGCAGGACTCGGTCCCCATGCTGGTGATCTCCGCCGACAACCGCACCCATGAACGGGGCCTGGGGGAGGGCCGCTTGCATGAAACCCGCAACCTGCAGGCGGCCATGGCCGAGAGCAGTGTGTGGAGTCATACCCTGATGCGGGCCGACGAACTGCCCCGGGTGCTGGCCCGGGCCTTTGCCATCTTCGCCGGTGAGCGTCCCGGGCCGGTGCACCTGAGCCTGCCCCTCGATGTGATTCTGTCCACGGCAGACCACGTTGCGGCAACGCCCTGGCCCGTGCCGGGGCGCAGTGCCGCCGACCCCGCGCTATTGGCCGAGGCTGCCCGCCGGCTGAACCGGGCCCGGCGGCCGGTTATCGCCCTGGGCGGCGGCGCGGCCGATGCCGCCGGGCTCTGTGCAGCCCTGGCTGAAACCCTCGATGCGCCGGTCACGGTGACCCACAACGCCCGCGGCATACTGCCTTCCGACCATCCTTTGCTGGTGGCCAGCAGTCCGTCATTTGCGGGCGTGCGCGAGTTGTACCGGGAGGCCGACCTGGTGCTGGCGGTGGGCACGGAACTCAGCGAAACAGATTACGACTTCTTCTTCGATGGCGGCTTTCGCATCGGCGGGGAGTTGCTTCGCATCGATATCGATGCCGCCCAGCTCTGTCGCAACGCCCGCCCTGACCTGGCCATCAAGGCCGACAGCGCTTTGGCCCTGGCTGAACTGCTGCCGCAGTTGCAACCGCAATCGAGGGAGGGTGCCGCCCGGGTGCGACAGGTCATGGCCGCGGTAGCGGCGGATCACCACCCCTGCTACCAGCGTTTTCTCGACGTGATTGGCGCAGCCCTTCCCGGCCTTGCCCTGCTGGCCGATTCAACCCAGCCGGCCTATTTTGCGGCGGGCCAGTTTCACCCGGACCGCCCCCGCAGCTTTGCCAGTGCCGCCACTGGCTACGGCACCCTGGGCTACGCCCTGCCCGCGGCTATTGGCGCGCGGCTGGCACAGCCGCAGCGGCCGGTGGTGGCGCTGGTCGGTGACGGCGGCCTGCAGTTCAGCATCAGCGAACTGGCCAGTGCCGTCGAAGCCGGCGTGGGCATTGCTGTACTGGTCTGGAACAACGCCCGCTACGACATGATCGCGCGCAACTTCGAGGACGCCGGCATGGCGCCGATCGCCTGTGACATCTACACGCCGGATCTGCTGGCGATTGCCCGTGGCTATGGCTGTGAAGCGGCCCGGGCGACCGATTACGACACCCTGCACGCCCTGCTGGCAGCGGCGCCGGCCCGTGCGGTGCCCACGGTTATCGAGGTGCGGGAGCAGGACTTTCTTCAATCCGAACTGCCCGGTTGAGGCCGGCGAAGGGCGACTCTATGAATGCACAATCCAGTTTGTTCGACGGTGATTTCAGCGCGCTGACGCGGCGCCTGCAGGACGATGCCGCAGGCGTCTGGGCGGTCCACGACCGGGCCTGTGAACGTTTCGAGGCCGGCGAGGAAGTATACCTGCTGTCGGTGGGGGACCCGGACCTGGCGACCCCACCCCGGGTCGTCCAGGCCGGGATCGATGCCCTGCACAAGGGGCGCACCCACTACGCCCCCGGCCGCGGCGAACGCCACCTGCGCGAGACCATCGCGGGCATCGAAACCCGCGCCTCTGGCAAGCCCTGTGACCCGGACGAGGTGGTGGTGTTTCCCGGCGCCACCAATGCCATCTACTCGGTGCTCGCCTGCCTGGTGGATCCGGGTGATGAAGTGGTCGTGGCTGAGCCCATGTACATCGGCTACGAGGGTATCTTTCGGGCCCTCAACATCAGCAAGGCGGGCTTTGCGCTGGATGCCGACGCCGGCTTTGCCTTCCGTCTGGAGGCGGTCAAGGCGGCGATTACGGAGCGCACCCGCGTGGTGTTTATCAATACCCCGGGAAACCCTGCCGGCAACATGATCGGCGAGAGTGAACTGCGCGAGCTCGCCGCCTTCTGCCGCGAGCGCAACATCTGGCTGGTGTGCGACGAGGTGTACTCCATGATCACCTTCGATGGACCTCACGTGTCCCTGCGCCGGGCGGCGGCGCAACTGGACAACGTCGTGGTGATCGACGGGTTGTCCAAGTCCCATGCCATGACTGGCTGGCGCCTGGGTTGGACGGTCAGCAGCCGGCTGCTGGCCGATCGCCTGCTGGATTTCACGTCCTCGACCATTTTCGGCTGCTGCCAGTTCGTTCAGGATGCCGCCGCCTTCGCCCTGACCAACGACGAGGAATATATCCAGGGTGTGCGCGAAGAGTACCGGGTGAGGCGTGACTACGTGTGCCAGCGAGTGACGGCCATCGCCGGACTCAGCTGCGACGTTCCGCCGGCCGGGATGTTCGTCATGATCGACGTGGGGGAACTGGGGGTGGACGGTGAGCAGTTTGCCGATCAGTTGCTGGCGGCGGAAGGCGTATCGGTACTGCCCGGTATCGGCTTCGGGGAGAACTGCCGCTGGCACGTGCGAGTTTCCCTGGCCCAGCCGATCAGCGTACTGCGGCCGGCCTTCGACCGTATCGCCCGCTTCGTAGCGCCCTAGAGCACCATGTAGCCGCCGTCGCTCACCAGCGTATGGCCCGTGGTAAAGCTGGACAGATCACTGGCCAGGTAGAGGATGGGACCGATGATTTCATCGGTTTCCGCCACGCGTTTCTGCAGGGAGGCGGCGATCGCGCCCTCCACAAAACCGGGGATACTCGCCGTGCTGTCGAACAGGTCCGAGTGGTGGCTTCCGGGCGCCAGCGCGTTGACCCGGATCCCCTTGTCTGCCCACTCCGCTGCCATCACCTTGGTCAGCGCACCCAGGGCGGCCTTGGTGCTGGCATAGAAGCCCTGCAGGGCGGAAGGTTTCAGGCCGCCGACGGAGAGAATGTTGATGATCGAGCCGCCTCCGTGCGCCGCCATACGCGGTGCGAGCCGCGAAGCCAGGTACCAGGGGCCCTTGGTGTTGACGTCGAACAGCTTCTGGAACAGCTCCGGCGGCTGTTGCGAGAGCTCGCCGATGGCGGGGTTGATGCCGGCATTATTGATGAGGATGTCCACCCGTCCCAGCTCGCTGTAGGCCTGCTCTATAAGGCGGTCCAGGTCGGCCAGGTTGCCGGTGTGCGCCGCAAGCGGGAGCGCTCTGCGTCCCAGTTCGCGCACTTCCTCGGCCACCGCCTCGCAGTTTTCCAGCTTGCGGCTGGCAATCACGACATCGGCACCGGCCCGCACCAGGCCGATGACCATCGCTTTTCCCAGGCCGCGGCTGCCACCCGTCACCAGCGCGACTTTGCCGCTGAGGTCTATCTGGTGCATTGCATAACTCCCTTTCCCAAGCGCGTATTTTTGTTGTGTCATCTGACAGCATATTCCGCTCACTGGAGGTATGCCCGCGCGGCCCGCAGGACGGTGGCGATGGGTTTAGCTCTCCAGTCCATCCCGGTGAGAGCCATCATGGAAAACGGTTGCGCGGCGGAGTGTGCGCTGCGTCACATTTTTTCCTAAAAGTGATTCATTACAGCTGGCAAAGCGTATATGAGTAAGCAGACCCATTAGGGATGGTGAAATGTACGACAGTGTTGCCGCACCGGTACCCCCGGAGCGTGATAAAGAAGACGCCTTCAAGGCGCGCATGACAGACCAGTGCAGGGAGATTCGGAACTACCGGAACAGTGTGCTTCTCACCGAAGGACGCTGGCTTTCCCTGGATGAAGCTGCTGCTGAGTGGATCGCCAGATTCGCAGCCAGCTATGCGAGGCGTCACGATTCAGTAGCCTGAGGCGGCCCGGCCGCCTGGGCTTGCCGCCCACTCTCCATTTTCCGGAGAGGGTTCTTTTTGCCGCTGTAAAAACACGCTTACCCTTTCAGTACTTCTCAGCACTTCCCCGCAAAAACCCTGTAAATACTGTGGTTTTGCTGGCCTCAGGCACCCTACATCAAAGGGTTACTGGCGAATTCGCATCGGGCTGTTAAGCTGTCCGTCCTCACAGGCAGGGAGACCCGGTAATGAAGCTGACGGTAAACGGCCGTTCCTATGACGTGGACGCCGAGCCCGACACCCCTCTCTTATGGGTGTTGCGTGATGAACTGAAACTCAAGGGCACCCGCTACGGCTGCGGCGATGCGATCTGCGGCGCCTGCACTGTCCACTTCAACGGCACGCCCACCCGTGCCTGCCGGCTCCCTGTTTCCGCTGCAGCCGCAGGCGAGATCGTCACCATTGAAGGCCTCTCTGCAGACGGCTCCCACCCGGTCCAGGAAGCCTGGCGCCGGCACAATGTGCCCCAGTGTGGTTACTGCCAGGCGGGGCAGATCATGTCGGCCAGCGCGCTGCTGGCGCGCAATGCGAGTCCCTCGGACGACGAGATCGACGGCGCCATGAGCGGCAATATCTGCCGTTGCGGCACCTATCCACGCATTCGGGCCGCCATTCGCGACCTCGCCGGGAGTGAAGAGGAGGGCGCGTCATGACTGGGGTCGTTCAACTCAGCCGGCGTCGTTTCCTGGCACTGACCGGGGTATCCGCTTCGGGCCTGTTGCTGGGCGGCGTGGTCCCGGGCGACGCTCTGGCGGCCGTGCCGGCGGCCGGGGCTGAAGGCCTGCGCCTGAATCTGTTTGTCAGCCTGGAAGAAGACGGTGCGGTCGAGATCATTGCCCACCGCTCCGAGATGGGTACCGGCATTCGCACCAGCCTGCCCCAGGTGGTTGCCGACGAGATGGAAGCCGACTGGGCCCGGGTAAAGGTGGTGCAGGCCATTGGCGATGCGGCCTATGGCAGCCAGAACACCGACGGTTCCCGCTCTATCCGTAATTTCTACGCCACGATGCGCGAGATGGGGGCGGCGGCCCGGCACATGCTGGAGGCTGCGGCTGCCGAGCGCTGGGGGGCAGCCGCCGCGGAGTGCCGGGCCGAAATGCACCGGGTAGTGCACAGCGATGGGCGCAGTCTCGGTTTTGGTGAACTGGCCGCTGCCGCAGCACAACAGGCCCTGCCCGCAGCAGGGGAGCTCACGCTGAAGAGCCGCGACCAGTTCCGCTACATCGGCCGCGATGTGCCGATGGTGGACCTGCACGACATCACCACCGGTGCCGCGACCTACGGCGCTGACGTGGAGCTGCCGGATATGGTTTACGCCAGCATCGAACGCACGCCGCACCTGGGCGGGCGTATAGCCTCCTACGACGCGGCCGAAGCCCGCAAGGTCAAGGGCGTGCTGGATGTGGTGGAACTCAAGGCACCGGACGGGCCTCCCGGCTTCAACAACGTCGAGGGCGTCGCGGTGCTGGCCCGTAATACCTGGAGCGCCATGAAAGCGCGCCAGGCCCTGGTTGTGAAATGGGCCCCCAATGAGCACAGCTCCCACGACTCCGAGCGCTACCTGGATGCGCTTCAGGCCCGGGTGCAGGATGGGCCCGGCCAGGTGGCGCGGGAGCGGGGGGATGTCGACGCGGCGCTGGACGCAGCCGACAAGGTGATTGAAGCCAGCTATCGCACGCCCTACCTGGCCCACGCGCCCATGGAAACACCGGTGACGGTGGCCCGGGTTTCCGGGGGGCGCTGCGAGCTGTGGGCCTGCACCCAGAATCCCCAGGCCACCCAGGCGGCAGTCGCCGCGGCACTGGGTATCGACAAGTCGGCTGTGACAGTGCACGTAACCCTGCTGGGAGGCGGTTTCGGGCGCAAGTCCAAACCCGATTTCTCGGTAGAGGCGGCGCGTCTGGCGGCCCATGTCGGCAAGCCCGTCCAGGTGAACTGGACCCGCACGGACGACCTCCGGCACGACTACTTCCACTCCTGCAGCGCCATGTACCTGCGTGGCGGAATGGACGACAAGGGCAATGTCAGCGCCTGGCTGGCGCGCCAGGCCACACCGCCCATTGGCTCTACCTTTGACCCCTCCGTCACCTTTATGGATGACGGCGACCTCAGCCAGACTTTTGGCAGCGTGCCTTTTGCCACGCCCAACCTGCGGGTCGAGAGTCACGAGGCGCCGGCGCACGTCCGTATCGGCTGGTTGCGCTCGGTGTACAACATTCCCTTTGCCTTCGGGGTCTGCAGTTTTGTCGACGAGCTGGCCCACGCGGCAGGCCGCGACCCGGCGGAATTCTGGGAGACGATGGTCGGCGAAGACCGTCACCTGGACTTTGCACCGGAGGGCTTCGAGTTCGGTAATTACGGGCGTTCGATCGAGGAATACCCCTACGACACCGCCCGCTTCAAGAACGTATTGCGGACCCTGGCGGCCTCGATTCCCTGGGGCGAAAAACTCCCTGAAGGGCAGGGCTGGGGGCTGGCGGTCACCCGCAGCTTCCTGGCCTACGTGGCGGTGGCCAGCAAGGTCGAGGTGGTGGATGGCCAGCTCCGTGTGCTGGAAATGCACGGGGTGATCGACGCCGGTACCGTGGTCAACCCGGACCGGGTACACGCCCAGCTCGAGGGTGGGATGATCTTTGGCCTGAGCGTGGCCCTGTCGGGTGAAATTACCTTCAGGGACGGTGCGGTCCAGCAGTCGAACTATCACGACTACCAGGTCGCCCGGATCAACCAGGCGCCAGAGGTGATTCGCACCCATATCGTTCCCAGCGATGCCCTGCCCGCGGGTGTCGGGGAGCCGGGGGTTCCACCCACGGCACCGAGCATTGCCAATGCCGTGTTCGCCGCCACCGGCCAGCGCGTCAGGGAGTTGCCGCTGTCCAAGCGCTTCAGGGTCTGACTTGCTACAATCGCCCCCGGAATAAGAACACCTTCAACAAACGCTCCCGGGGGCATCAATGAATTTCCTGAAACTGGGCCTGGTGCCACAGATCCTTATCGGTGTGGTGGCGGGAGCCCTGTTGGGCGTCCTGGCCCCCGCCATTGCGGAACCACTGGGTCTGCTGGGACAGCTCTTTGTCGGCATGCTCAAGGCAGTTGCACCACTGCTGGTGATGTTGCTGGTGATGTCCGCCATCGCCAATCGCCATGAAAGCGGGGCCGATGGTCGCAAGTCATTGCTGACCCTCGTGCTCTACCTCGTGGGAACGGTAAGCGCGGCCCTGGTAGCACTGTTGATGAGCCAGTGGTTCCCACAGCAGATTGCCCTGACCGACGTCGCCGAGGGCAGCCCCCCGGTGGCCGTGTCGGCGGTGCTGGCCGACGTGTTGTTCAAGCTGATCGACAACCCGGTCAATGCGCTGCTTACCGGCAATTTCCTCGGCTGCCTGACCTGGGCCATCCTGCTCGGTATCAGCTTTCGTCGCGCCTCGGTCGCCTTCAAGGACAATCTGCAGACCCTCGCCGAAGGCGTCAGCGACATTGTGCGCTATGTGATCAGGCTGGCACCGCTGGGTATCTTCGGCCTGGTCTGCGTGACCGTGGCCACCACCGGTATCGAGGCGCTGGCAGGCTACGCCAGCCTGGCCCTGCTGCTGGTCAGCTGCATGCTGATCGTGGCGCTGCTGGTCAATCCGCTCATCGTGTTCCTGCTGATTCGCCGCAATCCGTATCCGGTAGTGTTTCGCTGCCTCGAGGAGTCGGGCATTACTGCCTTCTTTACCCGCAGCTCTGCTGCCAACATTCCGGTGAATCTCAGCCTGGCGAAAAAGCTGGGTATCAGTGAAGAGCTGTACACGGTGACCATCCCGGTGGGGGCCACGGTCAACATGGCCGGTGCCGCGATCACCATTACCGTACTCACCCTGGCCGCGGCCAATACCCTCGGCATCGAGGTGTCCTTTACCACGGCACTGCTGTTGTGCGTGATCGCCGCACTGTCTGCCTGTGGTGCCAGTGGCGTCCCCTCCGGCAGCCTGTTGCTGGTGCCCCTGGCCTGTTCCCTGTTCGGGATTTCCGTCGACGTGGCGATGCAGGTAGTTGCCGTTGGCTTCATTATCAGCGTGATCCAGGACTCCGCGGAAACGGCGCTGAACTCCAGCACTGATGTTGTGTACACCTACGCGGTGGACCAACACGGGCGGTAGTGGTGAACGGCGCCAGGCTGTCCCGCAAGGTTCACAAGTGGCTGTCGCTGGCGGTGGGCCTGCAGTTGCTGATCTGGGCCGCGAGTGGTTTTTACATGGTCGCGGTACGCATCGACATCATCCACGGCGACATGCTGGTCAGCAATATGGCGACGCCTGTCGCTGTCGCGGATGCCGATGGTGCCACGGTGGCAGGCCTGTTACAGCGCTACCCTGACGCTACCGGCATCACCCTGGACAGCCTGGCGGGTGAAGCGGTTTACCGTCTGGATACACCGGCCGGCCAGCGCCTGGTGAACGCAGGCAACGGCGAATCGCTGCCGCCCCTCGATGAAGCTTCGGCGCTGAGTGTCGCCCGCTACCACTACGCCGACAGCGGTGAGGTCACTTCGGTGGAGTACATCAACAGGAACCCTCCGAGTGAGATTGGTGCGTTGCCGCTGCCGGTCTGGCGGGTGAACTTTGACGACCGTTGGGGAACCAGCTTTTACATCCTGCCCGACAGCGGTCGCTTTGCCACGCGCCGGCACACCCTGTGGCGTATTTTCGACTTCCTCTGGATGTTGCACATCATGGACTACGAGGAACGCGAGAACGTCAACAACCGGCTGCTACAGGGGGTGTCTGTCGCGGCCCTGATGTTTGCCGCCAGCGGCACCTGGCTGTTGTTGTACAGCTTTCGCCGGCCGCGCAGGGAACGCCCTGCATGAGTGTGTTGATGCGCAGGTTGCACCGTTGGCTTGGTCTGCTGTTGGCAATCCAGGTACTGGTCTGGATTGCCAGCGGCGCCCTGATCAGCCTGTTGGACAGCAAGATCGCCAGCGGCGCCGTATTCCGGGCCGGCAAAGCCGGGGCAGTGCCCCTGTCCTCATGGGGGCCGGTGGTGGAGCCGTCGCAACTGGACATACCGGTATCGCTGCTATTGAAACTGCGGCTGGATTCGCTGCAGGGCAGGCCGGTGTACCGGGTTACCACATCGGCGGGCACCCGGCTGTTCGACGCGCGTTCGGGCCGGGTGCTGGAGATCGACCGGCCCCTGGCAGAACGCATCGCCAGGGCCAGCTATGCGGGTGCCGGGCCGCTGGCGGGGGTGAGCTATCTGGCGGAGGGCGAACCCGGAGTGGGCGGTGGCGCCGGGCCAGTGTGGCGTGTGGATTTTGCTGACCAACTGGAAACCCGGGTCTATCTGTCGGGCTCGGATGGCGAAGTCCTGGGTCATAAGAACCGGCGCAGCCGCCTGGTGGACCTGTTACTCATGTTGCACTTCATGGACTATGGCCAGGCGGGCAATTTCAATAACCCGCAGATCATCGTCCTGGCCTTTGGTGCCCTGTGGCTTGCCCTCTCGGGAGTGGTGCTGGTGTTTACGTCGTTTTCCCGCGCCGATTTTGCCGCTTTACCGGGCGCCGGCAGGGGAGTACGCCCGGCCGCGGTGAGGGTGGGTTCACCCGCCCATCCGCCCGCGACCCTGCAACTCGACAATCGGCTCTCGCTGTACGCCAGCCTGGCACCGCAGGGCATCCGGCTGCCCTCCAATTGCGAGGGCTCGGGCAGTTGCGGGTTGTGCAGAATCCGCTACGAACAGGACCCGCCTGTACCCACTGGTGCGGACCGGGAGTGGATTGATCGGGTGGCCCTGGCAGTGGGCGAGCGCCTGGCCTGCCAGCACCGGCCGCGGCAGGGTGATCGCCTGGCGCTGCCCGATATTGCTTACCAGACCGATCTCCAGGGTGGGGTGGTGACTGCCAGCCGCTGGCTTACGCCGCTGCTCAAGGAGATCAGGATTCGCCCCGATGAGCCGGTGGCATTCCGCCCGGGTGACTATTTCCAGTTCTGTATTCCTCCCTGCCAGATTCAGTCGTCCGACCTGGGGCTACCCGTGGAGTTCCAGGGTAGCTGGCACGAGATCGACCTGCCGGATCGGTGGGCATCCACCAGCACACGGTTTCGGGCCTACTCGGTGGCCACGGCACCCGGTCTGGAGCAGGACCTGGTCTTCACCGTGCGTTTCGCGCCACCACCCGATGGTAGTCACGGTGTCCCTCCGGGAATCGGTTCCAGCTACCTGTGCAGTCTGGTAGCGGGGGAGCGTGTGGCGTATCGCGGCCCGTCGGGTGATTTTCATCTCGCCGATAGCCCGCGCGAGAAAATCCTCATCGGTGGCGGTGCCGGAATGGCTCCCCTGAAAGCCATGACCCAGCACTTGCTGGAGACCCGGCAATGGCAGGGCAGGCTGCGTTTCTGGTATGGCGCCCGCAATCAGGACGAGATTCTGTATCGCGACACCTTTGAAGCGCTGGCCGCCCGGTTTGAGAATTTCGAATGGGGTGTGGCGCTCTCGGATGCCGCAGACGATCAGCAGTGGCCGGGTGACAGGGGCTTCGTTCACCGGGTGGTGATGGAGCGTGTATTGCAGCAGCACCCGGCACTGGATAACTGTGAGTTCTATCTGTGTGGCCCGCCCCTGATGCTGGAGGCTACCCGCCACATGCTCGGGCACCTGGGCGTGGCGGAGACCGCAATCCGGTTCGATGACTTCGGCAGCTGATCACCCGGTTGTTTGCAGGACCCGGTTATTCCCCGGCGAGCTGCCGCTTGATGGGGTCGAGAGACTGGAGGGAGCCCCCGGCGACCCGCTCGGCGATGGCGATAAAATTCGCCACTGTCACCTTGCCCCCCTCGTTGGCCAGCGCCGTGGCTACCTGGTCCAGGTTGGCTTTACCACCCGTCGAACGGCTGATTTCCCGATCCACCGCGCGCATCACCCCGACTGCTCTCGCCGTGGTCGGCCCGGAGGAATCGCCGGTAAACAGCCCGGGTGATTCTTCGCCCCATTCCGCCAGCTCATCCAGTGTTTCCTCAAACCGCCGTTCACTGATGCCCCCTGAGCGGCGCAGAATTTCCACCGCGTAGTACTCGGCGATACCCTCGACAATCCAGTCGCTGCGTTCGGTGCCGTGAATGGAGGTCCCGATGTGGACCATTTCGTGGATCAGGCTACTGGTGCGGTTGCCACTGACCAGGGGGCGGTCGGCGTGCATGAACTGCGAGTTGGGTGCCGACAGCCCCCCGCGCCACATCGGGTCTCCGGCGCTCACCACCAGCATGCGTGGAGGGAAGCCCGGGAAGATCTCTTTCAGGTAGGGCAGGGTCCAGTTGATGAAAGCCAGTGCATCCTGAAGGCGCACATCCTGGTCCCGGGGCGCCGCCACCCGTACCTCGACGTCGGCAATCTCATCCTGGCGGCTGGCGATGGCGCCCAGGATCAGCCAGCCCTTGGGGCGTATGAAACGGCGCCCGGGGTCACTCAGGCGGTAGCGATTGGCGGCGGGGTCGAGGCTCTCGTAGGGCATCGCCGAGGACCAGCCATCCGGCAGGTCGAAGTCCAGCGTTGCCCTGGATCGCAGCCCTTTCCCGGCTTTTACTGCGATCGGGGGAATCAGGTGATCACTGCGCAGTACCGCCCAGTCCCCGGTCATCAGGGCGTCGTAGCTGTCGGTGTCCTTCAGGTGACTCACGGTGAATCGATAGTGCAGCGTGTCTTTTGCGCCCTGGGGATGCCAGGTCGCTGTATCTCCTTCCACTGACAGTCCCTCGCTGCCGCTGAAATCGCTGTGCCGCTCGGGGTCGAAATGAATGGACAGGCGGCTGGGAAGCTCTTCACCGGCGAGGGTGATACTCACGTCAGCTTTACCCTGCTGGGGGTCAATGCTGACCTGGTAGCTCAGCTCGTAGGTCTTCGCACCGGCACCGCAGGCGGTGAGTAACAGGCTGAACAGTATCCAACGGCAGGCTCGAGGCACGGCGGGCTCCTTCTGCAGGCGATTGTCGGTACCGGTGTCGACCGGGGCACCAAGGGTAACAGGGTGACCCTTGTCACGCCTACCGTGCGTCGCGCTTGAACGGTGGCCCCACAGTGCTACTTTTAGAAGTCCAGAGGGATGGTTTCAGGGGAACCGGCATGAGTGAGCGAGAGCAAGAACAAGAGCAAGAGCAGCCCCCGGTAGCACCGGGGTCAACAACCACCTTTGATATCCACCAGGTGATCGAGCAGGCCAAACAGGTGCTCACCAACCCGGCAGGGTTCTATCAGGGGATGGCCCGCAGCGGGGGGTTCCTGGAACCCGTCATCTTTGCGGCGGTGATGGCCGCCGCCGCAGGGGTGATCGCCGCGATCCTGTCATTGTTTGCCTCCAATGTCGGCATGCTCGCGGCGGGTTTCGCCGGCATCGTGATCTACCCCATTTTTACGGTCATCGGCGGGTTTATCGGTTCCGCCATCCTGTTTGTCATCTGGAAACTGATGGGCTCCGAGCAGGATTATGAAGCCGCATTTCGCTGCTGGTCCGCGGCGACCTCGCTGTACCCGGTGGCTGCCCTGCTGGCGATACTTCCCTACCTGGGCATCATCGTGACCGTGGCCTGGGGCACCTACCTGATGATCGAGGCCAGCGTGGCCGTCCACAGTCGGGAACGGCGCAGTGCGATGATCGTATTCGGCGTGCTGGGCGGATTAATGCTGATTTCCAATGTCAGCAGCGAATACGCTGCCCGGCAGATGCAGGATCGGATGGAGAATTTCAGCCGGCAGTTCGAGAACGGGGATATTACCCCTGAGGAAGCCGGCCGCAAGATGGGCGAGTTCCTGAAGGGGCTGGAGGATGGCGCCGGCCGGAATGCCGACACCAGTTCAGATACCAGCGAATAATCAGTTCCTGCCCAGGGCGCAGTCACCATCGGCCAGCTGGCGCAGCTGGTCCAGGCTGCCGGCCTCCAGTAACTGGCGGAATTGCTGGTGCCCCGCCTGGTATTCGCCATCGGGCTCGGTCGCCGGGGGGATGCCCTCGCGGTTGATGGTGTTCCAGGCGAGCCACAGTTGGGTGCGCGACAGTTTTTCCACCGGCAGGCTACCCAGGCCCGCCACCACAAAGCCCTTGCAGTAGCTGTATCGGGCTTCGCTCTTTTCCGCCCAGGGCCAGTCGAAAGCCTGGGCAGGCAGGGCCGTTCCCAGGGTGATGGCGGCTGCCGCGGCAAGGTGGGTGAACTGCCTGTACTGAAAGAACTTGGTTACCATGGTCTGTCTCCTGGAGTCGTTTACCTAAGCTAGCGGGAAGTGCTGCATTTGCCAAGACTTGCGCTGGCCTCACGACGGAATTGTGGTGAGTTGAGTTACTGATCATTGTGCCTGCGGTGGCGTGGAGCGGTGCGCGTCAAGCTTGCGGCACAATTGCTCGGCACCTTGTAACAGGCGCATGGTGGGCCGCTGGAGCAGGTCGGGGTCGATAAAAACCATTGCCCCGGCGCGGACCGCACGCAGGTTGGGATACGCCAGCCACTCATCCAGCCATTCCGGTCGTGCAGCTGCCATACCACTGGCAACGATCACGTCGGGGTCCTGTGCCAGAACCGACTCCACACTGATCCGGGGAGCGATGTGGGGTGAGTCCGCGAACAGGTTGCGACCTCCACAGAGGTCAATCACGTCGCTCACAAAGTGCTCTCCGTTGAGGGTTTGCAGGGGTTGGTTCCAGACCTCGTAGAACACGCCGAGGCGCTTGCGGCCGCCGTACTGGCGGCGCAACGCTGCAAGCTTCTCCTCGAATGCCTGCGCCTGGGCCTCGGCGACCTTTGAGGTGCCCGCCATGATCCCGATTGCACGCAGGGTGGTGGGAATATCCTCCAGCCGCCGGGGCTCGCTGATGTAAACCGGAATGCCCAGTTTTTCCAGCGCGGGGAGACCGTCGAGGCTGTTGCCGGTTCCCCACATGATCACCAGGTCCGGCCGCTGGGCGACGATACTTTCCAGGCTCCAGGCGTGGTGGCTGCCCACCCGGGGAATGTCCCGGGCGGCTTCCGGGTAATCGCTGTAGCTTACGGCCCCCACAAGGCGGTCACCGGCGCCAGCGCTAAAGGCGTTTTCTACTGTGTGAGGCGCCAGGGCGATGATGCGTTCGGCCTCTCCGGGCAGGGTCACGGTGCGCCCGGCGGAGTCCACCACCTGCAGGGCTTGCAGTGGCAGGCTGCACAGGGCCAGCAGGAGTAGCGCGAGCCGCAAGTAGTTTACGGCGTGCTGACGCCTTCCTGTACGCGCAGCGCCTGGTGCCGAGTGCTTCACGACGGCAGTACCAGAGGCGTTCCATTCTGCGGATGGCTGGTTATCTCCACCTGCACCCGGAAAATATCGTGGAACATGGTCTTGGTCAGTACCTCCGCCGGTGTGCCGAGGCGTGCCTGCCGCCCCTCGTCGAGTACCAGCAACCGGGATGCGCGATTGGCAGCAAGATTGAAATCGTGTAGTACCATCACCACCGCACAGCCGCCCCTCGCGAGGCGGTCGACGGAATCCATGATCAGTCGCTGGTGCTCCAGGTCCAGGCCGCCGGTAGGCTCATCCAGCAACAGCAGACGCACCTCGCTGTCAGCGGCGCGCCACAGCTGGGCCAGTACCCGGGCGAGCTGCACGCGCTGGCGCTCACCCCCGGACAGCCGCGTGTAAAGGCGCTGTCGCAGGCGTGCAGTATCGGTCGCTGCCATGACGTCCTCGAGAATCTGCCGGTCCTCACTGGCACCGCTGGCGTGGGGAGTGCGGCCCAGCTGGATAACCTCTTCCACGCTGAAGGGGAAACTCAGGGGCGACTGCTGCGGCAGCAGGGCCAGGGCCCGGGCCCGCTGCAGGCGCGGCCACTGTGACAGGCTGCGCCCCCCCAGGGCGATAGTGCCCTGGGAGAGGTCGATGCCGCCGGCGAGGGTGTGCAGCAGGGTCGACTTGCCGGCGCCGTTGGGGCCGAGTATGGCGAGTGTGTCTCCGGCGTGCAGGGAAAAATGGATGTCCGCCAGCAGGGGCGTTCCCCAGGGCGCGGCGCCGGCGTGCGCTACCGTCAGAAGCTCCATCACTGCATTCCGTAGTGCGAGCGCTGTCGCAGGAGCGAAATGAAGAACGGCACACCGACGATGGCGGTCACAATGCCCACCGGCAGTTCGGTGGGAGCCATGACCACCCGGGCGAGGTTGTCGGCTACCACCAGCAGTGCAGCACCGGCCAGGGCGGAGGCGGGAAGCAGGCCGCGGTGATCGGGCCCGACCAGCATGCGCATGATGTGGGGTACCACCAGGCCGACAAAAGCGATGGTGCCGGCGAGGGCCACGCAGGCGCCGACACCGATGGCGACAATCACGATGAGGGTGCGCTTGGTGAACTCGACATCGATTCCCAGGTAGCGGGCCTCGGACTCACCGAGCAACAGAGCATTCAGGCGCCTGGCGAAGACCGGCAGGGCGCCGAGCACCAGTAGGCAGATTGCCGTGGCAAAGAGAAGCCGCTGGCTGTTGGCGCCGTCGAGGCCGCCCATACGCCACAGGCTGATGCGGCGCAGGGATTCGCTGTCGGCATGGAATTCCAGCAGGTTGCCCAGGGCGCCGGCCAGGGCAGTGATGGCAATGCCCGCCAGCAGCATGGTGGCCACCGAGGTGCCCGCTTCCGAGGCCGCCAGGCGGTAGACCAACAGCACCGCCAGCAAGCCGCCGACGAAGGCACCGAGGGAAACCGCGGTGACCGCGGTGATGCCCTGGAGGCTTGCTCCCACCAGTACGATGACCACACTGGCGCCCAGGGAGGCACCGGCGGTGACGCCAATCAGGGACGGGTCGGCGAGCGGATTGCGGAACAGGCCCTGCATGGCAGCGCCGGAGGTCGCCAGAATGGCCCCCACCAGGGCCGCCAGCAGCACCCGGGGCAGGCGAATTTGCCCGACGATCACACCGGCCTGGCTGTACTCACCGCGCCACCACTGTGCCAGTCCGCCCAGGGCTTCACCGGTGGACAGGGTCACCGCGCCGCTGGCCAGGGCGATGACCATGCACAGCGGCAACAATACGGCCAGGCCGAGCAGTACCGCGCGCGTGCCGGCCGGGGTATGAGTGCTCACCCGGCGCACCACTGGGGAAACAGGGCGGAGAGGTCCAGGTGTTGTTCCAGGCTGTCGGCAAGGCGATCGATTTCCCGTTCCCGCAGGGCGTCGCGGTCCTCGGCCCTGGCATCACCCAGACCGGCCCAGATCAGGAGCTCACGGCAGGCGTCGGGGTGATCAAACAGGCCGTGCAGGTAGGTGCCGGCGACCTGGCCGTCGCTGCTGCGGCAGCCGTCCTCGCGCCCGTCGTCGAGCAGCGCAAACGCTTCGTGGTCGGGAGCGCGCTGGCTCTGCCCACAGTGGATTTCGTAGCCGGTAACCGGTGTTCCTCCCGGCAGCGTGCCGCTCACCTGCAGCAGGGCCTTGTTGGCTTCCAGTACGGTGTGCACGGGCAGTAAGCCGAGGCCTGTGCTGCTACCGGCGCTGTCCTCGACACCCTGTGGGTCGGCGATCATGTCTCCCAGCATCTGGTAACCGCCACAAATGCCCAGTACCCGGCCGCCGTAGCGCAGGTGGCGCTGCAGGTGGGCATCCCAGCCACCGTCTTGCAACCACTGCAGGTCGGCGCGGACGTTTTTGCTGCCGGGCAGGATAACGAGATCGGCTGGTGGTGGTTGTTGGCCGGGTGGAACGTAAACCAGCTCTACCTGGGGGTGGTGGCGCAGGGCGTCGAAATCCGTGTGGTTGGAGATCCGGGGGAACACCGGCACCACCACCTTCAGGCAGTTGGCTTCCTTCGCGCCCTGGGCGCTGTCGATGGCGTCTTCCGCGTCCAGTTGCAGGTGCTGCAGGTAGGGCAGGACCCCGAGCACCGGTTTGCCCGTACGCTCCTCGAGCCAGTCGAGGCCCGGTTGCAGCAGGGCCAGGTCGCCGCGGAAGCGGTTGATCACAAAACCCTGCACCCGGGCCTGCTCGCTGGGGGACAGCAGTGCCAGGGTGCCCACCAGATGCGCAAACACCCCGCCCCGGTCGATGTCGGCAATGAGGATAACCGGGCAGTCGACCGTCTCGGCAAAGCCCATGTTGGCGATGTCGTTTTCCCTGAGATTGATTTCCGCAGGGCTGCCCGCGCCCTCGACCACCAGTGCCTCGTACTGCTGGCCCAGGGCCTCCCAGGCAGCGAGCACCGTGTCCATCGCGACCCGTTTGTAGTCGTGGTATTCGCTGGCGCGGAGATCACTGATGGCGCGACCGCGGAGGATGACCTGGGCGCGGGTGTCGCTGGCCGGTTTGAGCAAGACCGGGTTCATGTCGCTGTGAGCGGCGACGCCCGCCGCCTGGGCCTGAAGCGCCTGGGCGCGGCCGATTTCCCCGCCATCGGCGGTGACTGCGCTGTTCAGTGACATGTTCTGCGGTTTGAAGGGCGCCACCTGCACACCCCGGCGCCGCAGCACGCGGCACAGGCCAGTGACCAGGATACTCTTGCCGGCATCGGAGGTGGTGCCCTGTACCATCAGGGCGACGGGATTGGTCAAGTTGGCAGTCTCACGGGAAGCTGGGCTGTCGAGCGCTAGAAATCGACACCGCGACGGGCCTTGATACCCGCGCGGAAGGCGTGTTTGACATCCTTGACCTCGGACACCGTATCCACCACTTCCTGCAGGGCGGAGCCGCCGCCGCGGCCGGTGATCACCACACTCTGTTCCACCGGGCGATTGGCAATGGCGTCGATGATGTCCTGCTCGGGCAGGTAGTCGTAGGCAATCATGTAGGTGAGTTCGTCCAGCACCACGAGGTCGTAGCTGGGGTCCTGCAGCATCGGCAGGGCTTTCTCCCAGGTGGCGCGCGCGGCGGCAATGTCACCGCTGCGGTCCTGGGTATTCCAGGTAAAGCCGGTGCCCATCTGGTAGAAGTCCACCTGGGGCAGGTGGTCGCGCAGGAAGATCTCCTCACCGGAGAGTTGCTCGCCCTTGATGAACTGTACTACACCGACTTTTTGCCCGTAGCCCAGGGCGCGCAACACCATGCCGAAGGCGGAGCTGGACTTGCCCTTGCCGTTGCCGGTGACCAGCACGGCGACGCCGCGCTCGGTACTGGCTTCCTCGATGCGGGCATCGACCTTGGCTTTTTGCTTTTGCATGGAAGCCTTGTGTTTGGCTTCGCGGCGCTGTTCCTTGTCTTCGCTCATGGCGCTTCTCCTGCGGATGTTCAGGTGCAAAGCGGAAGACGGGAAACGGGGAAGGCGGCACCGGCTGGCGGTGGCGGGCAACCTCGCAAAGAGCCCTCCGCTCCTTTTGTTGCATGACGCGTTGCAGGAACCTGGCAGGTGTCGGGCTTACAGCTGGGCTGATTACCGTTGCGGGGGCAGCGGTGGAATCGGGCGCCGGGCCCTGACCACACTTCCCATTTAACCTGCCCAGCTCGCTCCCTGCGGAACCAGCGGCAGGCACCGGGTTCGGGCGGCCACTCTAGTGCCAGCCCCGGGGCTTGTCAAACCAGGAAGACCCTGTTGCCCTTGCGGTTCATGGTCATCCCCACACGGGTGGCGTAAAATCGGCCGCCCACCATACAAGAGAGTGCCTTTGACGTGAACCCGGATGCCGACCAGATCGCCGCCATCACCCGCCTGCTGGGGCGCGAGCCGCGCGGACTGGAGGAAGTTGCCGTGAGCGGTGACGACGGCAGCCCACGGGTGATCCGGGTTGCCTCGCTGGTGGATGGCAAGCCCTTTCCCACCCTGTTTTGGCTGGTGGACCCGGAGCTGGGCTATCGCATCGACCAGGTCGAGGCCGAGGGTCTCATCGCTCGCCTGCAGGAGCGGGTGGATGCCGATCCCGAACTGCAGGCGGCCATGGCGGCGGATCACCGGGCCCATATCGCCCTACGCCGGCAGCACATGAGCCCCGCAGTGCAGGCGGAAATCGAACGCCTGGGATTTGCCGGTGTTTTTGAAGAGCGCGGCATTGGCGGCATCGAGGACTTTACCCGTATCCGCTGCCTGCACACCTGGTACGCCGCCCACCTGGTGCAGGCCAATACCATTGGCACGCTGCTGGATGAGTGGTTTGCCGGCCAATCGGCATGAATTACGCCGTCGTCACTCGCACAACCGAGTGTGAACTGATCGAAAAGAAAAGCCGCTTCATTGCCCGCATCGTGCCGGTGGCCAGCCGGGAAGAGGTCAATGAGGCGGTAGCCGCGGCGCGCGATGATTACCCGGATGCCCGCCACCATTGCTGGGCCTACCTGCTGGGCCAGCCCAGGGACGCGCGCAGCGCGGGCATGAGTGATGACGGCGAGCCGGCGGGCACCGCAGGCAAGCCGATCCTCAACGTCTTGCAGCACGGCCACCTCGGGGACGTGCTGATTGTGGTCATCCGCTACTTCGGTGGTATCAAGCTCGGTGCGGGTGGCCTGGTGCGCGCCTACAGTGCAGCGGCACAGCAGGCGCTGGAGGCGGCGCCGTATCAGGAAGCGCAGCCGGTGAGTCACTGGCGGGCCCGGGGCGACTTTGCCTGCGAGCAGTTGCTGCGCCACTGGCTGTCGACCTGTGGCGGCGAGGTAGCCGAGGTGACCTACGGTGAGGGTGTTTCCCTGGCTCTGAAAATACCGGCGGAAGACGAAAGCGAACTGCGCGCTCTGTGCGCGGGGAATCGCATTGACCTCGAGGAACTGCTTTAATTGCGACACACAGGGCGGTGAGAGGGTAGGGCGATGCGAGCATTGGATTGGGAGGTACTGGACGCGGCCCGGGACTGGATACAGGCGGGTGCACGGACCTGGCTGTGCACCATCGTCTCGGCGGTAGGTTCCTCTCCCCGTCCCATCGGCACGCTACTGGCCTGTAATGACCGCGGTGAGCAACACGGCTCGCTATCTGGCGGCTGTATCGAAGACGACCTGCTGGCCCGTATCACCTCCGGCGAGATGCCTGACGCGCCTGCCAGCCTGATGCCCTACGGTGTGACCGCGGAGCAGAATGAACGCCTTGGCCTGCCCTGTGGGGGGCGCTTGCAGGTGCTGGTGCAGCAACTCTCGGAACAGGACATCGACTGGCTGGACCAGACCCTGCTGCTATTGGCGCAACGGCGCTGCCTGCGCCGCGAGGTCAACCTTCACAGCGGGGTGAGCTCGATCCGCCCCAGCAAGAGTTTCGCGCCGCTGGTGCTCACCGTCGAACGCCTGATCCAGACCCTCGGTCCCCGCCAGCGCCTGTTGCTGGTGGGCGCCGGCCAGCTCAGCCAGTCGCTGGCAGAGCTGGCCCTGGCCATGGATTACGAGGTGCTGGTCACCGATCCGAGGGAAAGCCAGCGTAGCCAGTGGAACGGCCCCGCCGTATCGCTGATTGCCGGGATGCCTGACGACGCCGTTCGCGAACACATCACCGATCCCCACAGTATCGTGATTACTCTTACCCATGACCCGCGCATCGACGACATGGCCCTGATGGAGGCGCTGGCCAGTCCGGCGTGGTACGTCGGTGCGCTCGGCTCGAAACGCACCACCGAAAAGCGCGTCGAACGCCTGCACCAGCTGGGACTCAGCGCCGCGCAGATTGGCGCCCTGCACGCACCGGTGGGCCTGGATATCGGCAGCAAGACGCCGCTGGAAATTGCCGTGTCGATCATGGCGCAGCTCACCCGCTTGCAGCGTAAACAGCCTTCGGCATGAGTGCGGGAGTTCTGCTGCTGGCGGCGGGCAAGGGCCACCGGTTCGGCTCCGACAAGCGTCTCGCCCTGTGCGGCGGGCGACCGATGCTGCAGGTAGTGACCGAACAGATACGTCGGGCGCAGCTGCCTTTGCTGGTCTGCCTGAAACCGGACGACAACCTGTGCGAACAACTGCTGAACGGGTTGGGAGTGGAGTACTGCTACTGCCCGGAGGCGCGCCACGGCATTGGCCATACCCTGGCCCAGGGCATCGGCCGTACGCCGGGCTGGGAGGCCACCCTCATCGCCCTGGCGGACATGCCCTGGATCAGCAGCGATACCTGGCGCGAGATTGCCGATGCGTCGGGGGCGGAGCGGATCGTGGCCCCGGTGCACGCCGGCCAGCGCGGTCACCCGGTGGCCTTTGGCAAACATTTTTATCCACAGCTGGAGGGGCTTTCCGGCGACGAGGGTGCCCGCGAGGTACTCAGGCGCAACCAGGCCGCATTGCACCTGGTTTCCTCGGATGACCCGGGGGTGTTGCGGGACGTCGACCGTCCCAAGGATCTCGCCTAGCCCTGCAGGGCTAACCCTGGCAGGGCAGGTCCTGGGTCCACACCACGTCCAGGTCGCGGGAGGCGTAGCGGTAGGTGCCGCTGTTGTCCTCGATCACATCCTGGTAGCGAATCCCCATATCCAGTTTGCGGGTGACACCGTCCTTGTCGTAGATGTGGGATGCCACGCACCAGGTCTCCCCGGTGTAGATGGCGTTGTGCCACTCGCCCAACTGGTTGCCCAGCATGTGCAGGGTGGCGGAGTAGGTGCGCAGGAACTCCAGGTTACCGATAAACTCCTCCAGGCTATTGGCACTGAAACCGGGTCCCTTCTGGGTGAACTCCGGGACCATGATCTCTCGCATGCGGCTGAAGCTGCGGTCATCGACGAACTTGGCATAGCGGGCCGCCAGCAGGCGGGGAATATCGGTATCCATGGTGAGCTCTCTTATTTCAGGTTGTTTTCCATCAGCCGGAAGATACGGCGGTACTCGTCCAGCCAGGATTCGGGATTGGTAAAACCGTGGGCATCCAGCGGATAGATGGCCATTTCAAAGTCCGGTTTTTTCAGTTCCAGCAGGCGCTGCACCATCAACACCGAGTCCTGGAAGAACACGTTGTCGTCCTGCATGCCGGAGGCAATCAGCAGCGGTGCCTTCTGCCCCTCGACATGATTGATCGGTGAACTGCGCTCGAAGGACTCCGGGTCCACCAGCGGGTCGTTGAGGATGCGCCGGGTGTAGTCGTTGTCGTAGTGCATCCAGTCGGCGACCGGTCGCAGGGCGGCGCCGGCGGCAAAGGCGTCGGGGGCGCGGAACAGGGCCATGAAGGTCATGAAGCCGCCGTAGGAGCCGCCGTAGATGCCGACCCGCTCCCGGTCCACGCCGTGGTTTGCCGCCAGGTAGTCGATACCGTCCAGGTAGTCCTCCAGTTCCGGGTGACCCATCTGCCGGTAAATGCTGGTGCGCCAGTCACGGCCGTAGCCCTGGGACGCGCGGTAGTCCATGTCCAGCACGACATAGCCCGCCTCGTTCAGCAGGGTGTGGAACATGAATTCACGGAAATAGTAGGGCCAGCCCATGTGGGCGTTCTGGGTGTAGCCGGCACCGTGCACGAACATCACGGCGGGGTAGGATTTGCCCGGGTCGTGGTCTTTCGGCAGGTACAGCTTGGAGTAGATCGGCCGGTCCACGTGGGAGGAGGGCACCTCGACAATGTCCGGCACGGTCCAGTCGATGGCGCTGTAGCGTTCGGAGACGGTGTCGGTCAGCTGGCGCAACTCACCGCTGCCGTCACTGTTGCCCACGTAGAGGTCCGCGTGGCGATCGATCCAGGAGCGCGACACCAGCAGCTTGTTGCCATCCGGCGACAGGGTGAACTGGCTGACGCCGTCCAGGTCGGTCACCTGTTGCAGTGCACCGCCCGCCAGGGGCACCCGATAGATCTCGTAGTTGCCGGGGTGAGCCCGGTTGCTCACGACCCAGGCGTATTTTGCCCGGGGGCCAATGACGGGTTCGCGCACGACAAACTGGCCACTGGTGAGGGCTTTCGGCTTGCGGGCGTCGAGATCCTTGCGATAGAGGTGGGAGTAGCCGCTGCGCTCGGACAGGAACCACAGGGCCTGGCTGTCGGGTAGCCAGCCGAAATCGTCGTATTCCCAGTTGATCCAGGCCTCGTCGCTGAGACGCTCCTGTACCACCGGGGTCAGGTCGTCATCGCTTGGGTCCACGGTGACCAGCCAGCGGTCCTTGAAGTCGGCGGCCAGGAACTCAATGGCCAGGTGCTTGCCGTCCGGGCTCCACTGGATGCCCCGGCTATGCCATTCGATGGCGCCCACGGTCACAGGGCGGACCTTGGGTGCCTCCAGGGCTTTTTTGACCTCGTCCCGGTCGGCGCCGTGGTCCACGTGCCACTCGAGGGCCGATTTGCGCAGTTTCGCCAGCGGGTCCCTGTCGATACCGGGGAGGGCGTCGGTATCGACCTGACGCACGCTACCGCTGGCCAGGTCCACCAACAGCACCTGCTGGGCCGGCTGGGTATTGCGGCCGACCCGGGTGCGGACCTCGCGGGTGGCGACATAGCCGTCGGCGGTGACGTAGTTGGGCATGGTGCCCTTGCGGCCGAGGTCGGCGTCCTTGTCGGTCACCACCAGCGCCAGCGTGTCACCGGCGGGAGAGAGCTGGCGACTCAATACCTTGTACTGGTCGCCCAGGTAGATCGGTTCGGGCCGCTGGTCGCGCTCGCGACCGGCCGCCTTGCCGGCGAGTTCCCGGCGCCGGGTTTCCACCACGGTGCGGTATTTGCGGGCCTGGTGCGCCCGCAGGGGGTCGAAGCCGGGGTCTGCGTCCGGGTCCTTGCCCTCGCGGATGTCGGTCAGGAGCAGGGCGCTGCCGACGGCCTCATCATATTGGTAGAACTGTCCCTCCCGCTCGAATTGCAGGAACTTGCCATTCGGAGAGAACTGCAGGTTGCCCTCGTCGGCGGTGGTGGCTGTAACCCGGCGCACGGCGCCGCCCGGCAGGGCCTTCTGGAACACGTCACCCTGGCTGATCCAGGCGACCCGGCTGCGGTCTGCGTTGTAGACCTTGTTCAGCCCGCTGTCGGACAGGGGCCGGGCTTCATCGATGGGTGTGGCGCTGTCCCCGGCCAGCGGCAGGTGGTAAAGGTCACTGAAATTCTCACCCAACCGCTTCTGGCGGTAGTACACACTGTTGCCGTCATCGGCCCAGTAGGGTTGTTGCGGGGCGTTACCGATCCAGTCCGGGTCGGACATGATCAGTTCCAGGGTGGGCTGCTCCGCACTGTGGGCGGTGCCGGTCACGGTGGCTGCACAGCCGAGCAGGGCGGCGGCGATGAGGCGTTTCACATTTCTTCTCCTGTTGGGTGCCAGCGGCCCTTCAGTACCTCTCCAGACCCCTCCGGGAGGCAGTTCCCGGTGGGCAGTGGTATAGTAGCGGGCTGGCTTTCGCTGCCAACCCTATAGATTCGTTCTCCCTGACTCAAGGTTGCCATGGTATGACCACCAACACCGATGACCTGCGGATTCGCAAAACCAAAGAGCTGCTCTCGCCGGAACAACTCATTGCCGACATTGCCCTGTCGGAGGAGGTCGCCGAACGGGTCGAGCAGGCCCGGCGCAGTATTCACGATATCCTGAGCGGCGAAGACGACCGCCTGGTGCTGGTGGTGGGTCCCTGCTCCATCCACGACCCGGACGCCGCGCGCGACTATGCGAAACGCCTGAAGGCCGCAGCCGACGCGGTGGCCGACGAGATTTTCGTGGTGATGCGGGTGTATTTCGAGAAACCGCGCACCACGGTGGGTTGGAAGGGCCTGATCAACGACCCGGATCTCAACAACACCTTCCAGATCAACAAGGGCCTGCACCTGGCCCGGCAACTGCTGCTGGACCTGGCGGAAATCGGCCTGCCCACCGGTACCGAGTACCTCGACCTGATCAGCCCCCAGTACTACGCTGACCTGGTCAGCTGGGGCGCCATCGGCGCCCGCACCACCGAGAGCCAGACCCACCGCGAGCTGGCGTCCGGACTGTCCTGCCCGGTGGGCTTCAAGAACGCCACCGACGGCGATATCCAGGTGGCCATCGATGCCATCAAGTCGGCCTCCAAGCCGCACCACTTCCTGTCGGTCACCAAACAGGGTCGCTCGGCGATCTTCCAGACGGCAGGCAACGAGGATTGCCACATCATCCTGCGCGGCGGCAAGCATCCTAACTACGATATGTTTTCGGTGGATGACGCCAGCGAGATGCTCGGGAAGGCGGGCCTGCCCGCGCGCATCATGATCGATGCCAGCCACGCCAACAGCCGCAAGATCCCCGCCCGCCAGATCGATGTGGTGCGCGATATCGCCACCCAGGTTGCCCGCGGCAGCCGCAGTATCTTTGGCGTGATGGTCGAGAGCAACCTGGTGGCGGGACGCCAGGACGTGGTGGCAGGCCGTCCCCTCACCTACGGGCAGAGCATAACCGACCCCTGTATCTGCTGGGACAACACCGAGCAGCTACTGGGCGAACTGGCCGCCGCCGTACGCCAGCGCCGGGGCGAGTGACGCCCGGCACACCCTCCCGGGCGAGCTCTCTCAAGCACACTATGCTGAACCAGCCAGTGGCCATCACGGGTCCCTGGCTGGTACCCACTTCCCTCGCGCAGTACATTCGGTAGATAACAAATAGCCGCGAGGAAACACCATGCACCTGGGCTTCAGCTCCATGAACACCGCCGATGACCCGGCCCCCGACCTGCTCGCCCGCACCCTGGAGCAGGCCGGCTTCGAGTCGCTCTGGTATGGCGAACACAGCCATATTCCCGTGTCGCGCCGAACGCCCTATCCCGCCGGTGACGAGCTCCCCGAACCCTACAAGAAGATGATGGATCCCTACGTTTCCCTGATGGCGGCTGCGGCGGCCACAGATACGCTGAAGCTGGGCACCGGCATTGCCCTGCTGATGGAGCGGGAACTGTTTTCCCAGGCCAAGACGATTGGCACCCTGGACCGGCTCTCGGGCGGACGCGTACTGATTGGCTGCGGTGTCGGTTGGAACGAGGAAGAGTTCGAGAACGCGACCAGCCTGCCCTGGAAGAAGCGCTACTCTGCGCTCAGGGAAACCGTGGCGGCCCAGCGGGCGCTGTTCAACGAAGCCGAGCCGACCTACCACGGCGAACTGATTGATTTCGACCCCGTGTGGTTCGAACCCAAGCCCCTGCAGGTGGGTGGCCCGCCGATCATCTTCGGTGCCATGGGCCCGCTGGGCGTGCGCCACGCCGCCGAGTGGGCTGACGGCTGGATGCCGGTGGATGTCGCCATGCCCGACGTCAAGCAGGGCATTGCCGACTTCCGCGCCGCGGTGAGCGCCGCCGGCCGGGACCCGGACAAGGTCGAAATCACCCTGGTGGTGATGTCGCCGGTTACCGCAGACCTGCTCAAGTCCTATCGCGACATGGGGGTGCATCGCTGCAACATTGGCGTGGGGGTGGAAAACTGGGATCGTCCTGAGGTTATCATGCCGATGATCGATGAGTTCGCACGCCTGATCCCCGAACTCTGACACCGCGGTATCCTGCCCCGGATGTGCTAATGTAGCCGCAGTCCGGGGTCGGTGGTCGCCCTGGTGGTAACGGGATTCAGGGTGATGCCTTTGGCTTACAGACTACTTTGCAGCGTATTCTTCTTGCCGCTTTACCTGTCGCTGGCGGCGCCTCTGGTTGCGTCTGAAGTCGCGGAGGAACCCATCGAGCCGCTGGTGGCGCGCGTTGAGAACCAGGTCAGGGAGATTCGGCTCCTGAGTGAACGCCTGGAAGTCGCGGGTCCCCAGGACCGCAATGCTCTGCTGTACCGGCGCGACCAGCGCAGCCTGGAACTGGTCAAGTTGATGGACGACCTCACCCCGCGGGTGATGGCCCTGCCCGAGGACAACCCCCTGCGCGTCGAGTTGGAGGCGCGGATACGTGGTGATCTGGCGGATGTCGGGCGCGCCGTGTTCGAGCGCCTCAATGAACTCGATGACCGCATCGATCAGCTCGGCGCCGATATCGAGCAACTCAGCGGTGCCGAACACATCGAGAGCGAAGCCTATCTGGAGAGCCTGAGTCAGCTCCGCTACCGCTACTACGAGGCGCTGATCGCCTTTTCCAACCGCCGTCAGTCCCTGGGCCTGCCGCAGCTGGAAGTGCTGAAGAAACTGCCCCAGGAGCTGTTCCAGTACGCCGAAATTCAGGTGGGCAAAGTCGAGTTCGTGGGCGCCGCAATCCGGGAGTTACAGAACCGGGTCAAGATCCGCCCCGACCAGACCGAGCTGGTGGTCGCACTGGAGGAACTGCGCATCCAGCGCTCCCGACACATTGCTGACCTTCGCATTGCCATCGAACTGATGGAACAGCTGAATCTCGATAGCACACCCTACCGGACTGTCGCTCTCCAGCAGGGCAACATGGTGTCCCTCAGTCTGTTCGACAGCGGCGTATTTATGGGCATGGTCAAGGATGGCTGGCAGCGTATGCGCCTGTCGCTGGTGGAGCGCGCCCCCGATGGTGTATTCCGCTTCCTGCTGTTCCTGGTCACACTCATCCTGTTCTTCTGGTTCGCCCGGGTGGTGCGCCGGCTGACGCGCAAGGCGCTGGATCGCTCGAATCTGAAAGTATCCAACCTGTTCAAGGACATCATGGTCTCGGTGTCCGGGGGTGTGGTGCTGATCCTGGGCCTGCTGATGGCCCTGTCACAGATGGGCATCTCCCTCGGGCCGATGCTGGCAGGCCTCGGGGT
Source organism: Parahaliea maris (assembly GCF_008064665.1). Lineage (GTDB taxonomy): Bacteria > Pseudomonadota > Gammaproteobacteria > Pseudomonadales > Halieaceae > Parahaliea > Parahaliea maris. Next base: position 120,409 of record NZ_VRZA01000002.1, read on the forward strand.
GGCGGGCTTCATCGTTGGTTTTGCGCTACAGGATACGCTCTCCAACTTTGCCTCCGGCGCAATGATCCTGATTTATCGGCCCTTTGACGTCGACGACTTCATCGAAGTGTCCGGTGCCACCGGTTTTGTGAAAAAGATGACACTGGTATCCACCACCATTGCCACCATCGACAACCAGATTCTGGTGGTCCCCAACAACAAGATCTGGGGAGATGTCATCAAGAATGTCACCGCCCAGCGTGTGCGGCGGGTCGACCTGACATTTGGTATCAGTTACAGCGACGACATTCCGCGTACCGAGGCGGTGCTGGCCGACGTGGTAAGCCAGCACGACAAGGTGTTGCGCTCACCGGAGCCGGTAATCAAGGTCCATGAACTGGGTGATTCCTCGGTTAATTTTATCGTGCGCCCCTGGGTGCGCACCGAGGACTACTGGGACGTGTACTGGGATCTTATCCGTGCGGTGAAATTGCGCTTCGACGACGAGGGCATCTCCATACCCTTCCCCCAGCGCGACGTGCATTTCTATCCGGCAAAATCCGCGGCCGAAGCGGGTCAGTAACTCCAGCCGAGTCCCGTGGTCACGCCATAGTCCGTATTGCGGTCGGTGTCGGCCTGGTTGTCGTAGCTGCCGTAGGCGGTGATATCCCAGTACAGGTCGCTGATGATTTCCCAGCGTAGCCTCAGGTCCGTACTACCACGGACCCGGCCGCTCTCGGTGAGGCTGGGGTAGAGCCCGAAGTTGAGGCTGACGTCCGCTTCCGGAGAGTCGAAGCGCCAGAAATCGTAGCCGACGGCAAAAAACGCCTCGACGCTCTGGCGGCTGCCTTCCTCCGAACCCTCCTCGGTCAACACCTGTAGGCCGGCACCGCCGGTAAGCCGGGTCTGGTAGGTGTCGATGAAAAACCGGCCCAACCCTGCACCCACGGACAGCCGGTAATCCACACCCAGTTCATCGTTGCTCTCGTAGTTGCCGTAGTAGCCGCGGAAGGCGCTGGCGCGGTCCCTGGACCATTCCTGCCGGACGAGATCGATCTTGCTGCTCTGGCTGTCGTCCTCCTCGGTCTGGGTGACAGTGGTGCGTGCCCCGAGGCTGTTGCGGGACTGCTGGTCTTCGTAGCTGAGATCGGTATTGAACGTGGTCTGGGCCACCGAGCTGGCCTTGGTGTAGGAGTAGCCCGCGGAGAGGTAGGCCTCGAAGCGGTCTTGCAGACGGTCCTCGATGGGCTGTACCTCGACGATCTCCAGGTACTCCAGCTTGTGCGTGCCGTAGAGGTCCACGATGGCCATTTCGCCGGGACGCTCCCCGGTTTTCAGTTCACCGTAGAAGCGTTCGCCGCTGGTGACCCTGATCTGGTAGTTGTACTTGCTGTCCAGCCGGGCGATCTCCTGCCACTCGATGCTGACGGTGCCCAGCGCGTCAGTGCTCAATTGCAACAGGCCCTGCCTCATCGACTTGATTTCACCGGTGATCCGGTCGCCGTTGTACAGGGTGATGACATCAGTCTTCTGGTGGCCACTGTCCGCGAAGGCCGCGGTGGCGGGCAGCAGGCACAGGCAGAGTACCCGGCACAATGTTCGAAAAGTCAGCACTCGATTCTCCACTGGCGTATTTCCAAAGCCCGATCATGCGAGCTCACGCTAACCATACTAGCGCAAACCTGCGCGCGGGTTTGGGTATCAGATGTTGTACCAGGGCGGGAATGCACGCGCGTACAGCCTGTCGGGGTTTGAATGCCATTGCCGCAAAACAGTAGGCTGCCAGCTCTCTCTTGCAGAGCGAAGCACACGTGTTGGATAAGAATAGATTACTCACGGTGGCGCAGGAGGAGACCGGACTGTCCGACTTTGGCGACCCCGGTTTCCAGCAACCCCTTGAGCTCCTGATAGACGCGCTCAATAACGAAGCGCGCCTCAATGACTTTGGCCAGTTGCGTGCCCAGATGACGCTGAATTCGGGCCTTGTGAACCGGCTGAAGATTGTCGATTACCTGGGCAAGCACCCGGATGTGCTAGAACAGGCGGTACCGCGACCGGTGTTTATTGTCGGGCTGCCCCGCACCGGCACTACCGCGCTGCATCACCTGCTCAACCAGGATGCTGGCAATCGCACGCTGCGTCTGTGGGAAGCCCAGGACCCGGTACCGCCGCCGGAGACCGCGACCTACCACAGTGATCCCCGCATTGCCGCCCGTGCCGACGGGGTGGCCCTCACCGAGCAGTTCCTGCCCGGGTTCCTGAAGACTCACCTGATCGATGCCGAGGAACCCGACGAGTGCTACATGCTGCTCAACCGGGACTTCCTGTCGGTGGAATACTCGGCGATGTTCCACATTCCGAGCTATGCCAACTGGCTCTATGCGAACTTGTGCAAATGCGGTGCCTACGAGAGCCACAAGCGCCAGTTGCAGTTGCTGCAATACCGGCACCCCGGGCACTGGGTACTGAAAGCCCCGTTTCACCAGTTGGGGCTGCGGGAGATTCTGCGGGTCTATCCCGAAGCGATTATCGTCCAGACCCACCGCGCGCCGATGCAGTTTGTCGCTTCCGGCTGCAGCTTCAGTGAGTTGTTGCGGCGCAGCGGCTCGGACCATATCGACCGCGAGGAGATCGGCCGCGACTGGATGGAGATGCTCACCGTCTACACCCGGACCTTTGAAGCCGACCGGGCAGCACTGGAAGCGCAATTCCCGGGGCAGTTCCTCGATATTTTTCACGATGACTTCGTACGAGACCCCTGGCCGGCCGTAGAGTCGATCTATCGTGCCCGGGGTACAGAACTCACCGCTGACGCCCGCGAGACCATGGCATCCTGGCTGGCGGAGCATCCCCAGGGCAAGCACGGGCGTCACGAGTATCACCTGGAAAATTACGGTATCAGCCGCGCCGAGGTTGCAGCGCTGTTCGATGCCTACATGCAACGATACAACCTGGACCTGGATTGACCGGCCAAAGGAGGCAGAGGATGACTGCAAGCGACAGCGAAGAGCGGATTATGAACGGCCAGGCCTGGGCGGACTTCTGCGACGGACTCAAGGAGGCCGGCCAACTGGTATTTGCCGACAAGGCCCCGGCCACGCCTTTCGACCGGGCAGAGGGTTACCGCTACCTGTCGCGCATGCTGCGCGCGGGTCTGGAGAGCTTTGTCGAAGGGGGAGACCCGGCGTTTCCAGTACTGCGCTGCCCGGCCCACGAAACCATCAAGCTGGGCGCCGACAACCCTGACAACCACTACCAGAGCGCGCCCCTCAACCCCGACTACGACTACCGCCTGAAGGGCCAGCGGGGCACCGTGGACTACCTGGGTTTCGGTACCGTGATCAACAAGTACAGCAGCGGCGGGGGCATGAAAACCGATGGCTTCCTGGATTCCCGGGAGATGGACATCGGGGAAGACGGCACCTTCGAGGTCATCATCAGCCAGCGGGAACAGCCGGGCAACTGGCTGCGCATGGGGCCGGAGACCAATGCCCTCAATGTCCGCCAGACCTTCCAGGATCGCAAGCGCGAGGTGCGGGCGGAACTGACCCTGGAGCGAGTCGGCTGGGAGGAGGATCGGCCCGCTCCCCTCACACCCGAAAAACTGGACCGGGGCCTGCAGGGTACAGTGCAGTTTGTGAAGAACACCACGGCCCTGTTCGAGGGCTGGGCCGAGAGTTTCCTGCCCACCACCAACCAGGTTGCGCCTGCCGACCAGGATTACTGCCAGGCCATCGGCGGCGACCCCAATATCTATTATTGCCACAGCGCCTGGGAGCTGGCCGATGACGAGGCCCTGGTCGTCGAGGCAGCGCACATTCCCGTCTGTCAGACCTGGAACTTCGTGTTGCAGAACTGGTGGATGGAGTCACTCGACTTTCGCTACTTCAACATTCATTTCAACAAGCACACCGCGCACTATGAGCCCGATGGTTCGGTAAAAATCATTGTCGCTCACCAGAAGCCGGACCATCCCAACTGGGTGGAAACCACCGGGCATAACCGGGGCACGATGTGCTGGCGCTGGATAGGGGCCGAGTCCCATCCGCCGGTCTCGGCGAAGGTGGTGAAATTCACTGAGTTGTAGCGGGGCCGATTCCCCAGCGATTTTACTGTAGGCGCGTTTTTTCGGGGCCGAGCAGCGACAGCTGTGCTAAGGTGCAGCGCACTTTTTCGAAGATTTTCGCGATACCTCGCCGCACAGTGGCGCGCGATGGTTGGGGCCTGTCGATGCAAAACTGGATGGAACTGTTGCCGCTGGCGCTGGCTATGCTTGGAACGGGTATATTTGCTGGTGTGCTGGCCGGCCTGCTCGGTGTCGGGGGCGGTATCGTCATCGTGCCGGTGCTGGATACCACCCTGGGTGTGATGGGCGTCGACCCGGCTATTCGTATGCACATTGCCGTGGCCACCTCCCTCGCGACCATAATTCTGACGTCGATCTCCTCGACCCGGGCACATCATGCTCGGGGTGCGGTAGATTTTGGTCTGGCACGCGATTGGGGTGTATTCATCCTGCTGGGCTCTGTGGCGGGGACGGTGCTGGCGAGCAGGGTTGACAGCAGTGTGCTGTCCATGGTGTTCGCTGTGGTGGCCATCCTCGTGGCGCTGAAGATGGTGCTGCCCACCGATAACCTGCGCCTGACGGATCACGTCCCCGGCGGGTTGGCAGGTAAACTGCCTCCTGTCGCTATTGGCGGTCTCTCTTGCATGATGGGTATAGGTGGAGGCAGCCTCACCGTGCCCGCTCTGACCCTGATGAGTGTGCCGGTACACCGTGCAGTAGGGACTTCGGCCTTGTTCGGCTTGCTGATAGCAGTGCCCGGAACCATTACCTACATCGCGACCGGCTGGGGTGATCTCCGCCTGCCGGTGGGGAATCTCGGATTTGTGAGTCTGCTGGGCCTCGTGTTCATAGCGCCGATGACGGTACTCACCGCGCCACTGGGAGCAAAGATCGCTCACAGGCTGAACCAGCGCCAGTTGTCTCTGGTGTTCGGAAGCTTCCTTTTGCTGGTCTCGATAAGGATGCTGTATCGCACGTTCAGCTAGTATCCTTGCTCCAGCATCCGGTTGGGCATAGCTGACACACCCCTGACCTACAACGACTCCACCCAGCGACGCAGCAGCGTGACCCCCGCCTCATCCACCAGATGACTACCCAGCGGTGGCATGGCTACGGCATCGCGGCGACCCACCCGCGCAATCAGGATGCTTCTGCCGGGTTCTCCCGGTGCGATGAGCCTGCCGTTTTCGATGCCGAGCGTACCCAGCAGGGGAGTGGTGTCGATCAGTCCGGTGTTAGCCAGCGGGGTAGTGAAGCGCAGGTCGATCTCTGCGGGCGTCGTGCCTCCGGACTGGTGGCATTGGGCGCAGTTCACATCGAGATAAGCCCGCGCCCGGTCCTCGAGCGAAGCCGTGTCGTCGCCGACAGCGGCATAGGCGGGGTAGTTACTGGTGGGGCCAATATCCTCGGTAAACAGGCCGATGTTGTTCCAGCTGCGCAACTGATTGTCTGTGACCTCGCCGGCGTTGTAGTCGAATTCGGTATTGATCTGTGCTGTTCTGATGCCCAGTACGCGGCCGGCGACTGCAGTGTGGCAACGGAAACAGTCGGTGCGAGATGGGTAGGTGTACACCTGGTCGGTGATTTCTCCACTGGCAGTCTGTACCTGCAGCTTTTCAGACTGCCTCCCGGACAGAAGGGTGGCGTCCGTCCCCGCGCTGTTCCAGCGGTAGGTAAAGGCCTGCCAGCCCTGTTCAAGGAGTACCATGACCCGGGTTTCCAAACGGGTCGTTGATGACGTGTCTCCTTCGCGTGCCAGGATTTCAAAGTGTTTGACGGCGATTGTGCCAATGGGAAAGTCCCAGTTACCGGTTGGGGCAAAGCCGATTGCTGCGTTTTCGGGGACCGCGATCCAGCGACGTTTCACGGTGTTGTCAGACCAGAAGGGAAGGTTGACCGTGTACTCGATAAGTCCTGAAGCCGGGGAGAGCGTGTCCAGTGAGCTGAAAAGCCCGGTTTCGGACAACTGGTCGGGTGGATTTTCCCCGCCGCTCTGGGTGAATCCGAAGAGTTCGCCCTGGCGGTTCACGATATACAGTTCCCCATTGCTGTCTTCGCCCAGGGAGGTAGGCGAGTCGGCCTGGGCAATCAGCTGGTTGCCCGTCACCTGCTGCCCGTTGAGCGTGATGGCCCACACGTTGCCCGAGCCGAAATCTGTGTAGATGTAACGGCCGCTGAGACCGGGAATCGCGTTACCGCGATAGACGTAGCCGCCGATCACGGCCACGCCCTGGTCACGGCCGTATTCGAACACCGGTGCAGTGAAGGCCGAGGGTGGCAAGGTGTTGGCGGAATCGTCGTAGGGGAGGGTGCCTTCGAGTACGCGCCAGCCAAAATTCTCACCGCCTCGGGCGATATTGATTTCCTCCTGGGCACCCTGTCCCACATCACCTATCCACATCAAGCCGGTGACGCGGTCAAAGGAAAAGCGGAAAGGGTTGCGCAGGCCATAGGCCCAGATCTCATTGCGAATGGCGGCGTTGTCACGGAACGGGTTGTCCAGGGGAATGGCGTAGGGTAGCGCCGGGTCCGCCGGATGCACGTTCAGGCGCAGGATGGTGCCGAGCAGGTTGCCGCCGTTCTGGGCATTGTTCTGCGGGTCGCCGCCACTGCCGCCGTCACCCAGTGCAATGTAGAGGCGATCGTCCGGCCCAAAGGCCAGCATGCCACCGTTGTGATTGGCGTAGGGTTGCGCCACTTCCAGCAGGATGCGTTCGCTGTCGAGGGCGATCAGATCGGTAGCCGCATCCCAGCGAAAGCGCGCGATGACGGAGCGGCGCGGGTTATCCATGCTGTAGTGCAGGTACAGCAGGCGGTTGGACACAAAATCGGGGTCGAAGGCCATACCCAGCAGGCCCTGTTCGCCGGCAAACAGCAGACGGTCACTCAGGTCCAGTACTGTGCGGGATTCGGTGGTCTGGTCATCATCGACAAACGCCTCCAGTTCGCCGGATTGGCGCACGACCAACAGCCGGCCCTCTCCGGGAACCGCCGTGATGAACAGTGCCGAGGGAAACGTCAGGGCGGCAAAGCGGCGGGTTAACTGGAAATCGCCTTCCCCCGACGCTGTTGTGGGCAGGTTGAAGTCGGCGAGCGGGGTACGCTCGGTCAGGCCGAAGGGGTCCGAAGCGGGTGGTTGTTCCGGTGGGGGTGTAGGGTTGTCGGGTGATCCGCCACCTCCACCGCAAGCGGTCAGTGCTGTCATGCTGGCGAGGAGTAACAGTGTCCGGCAGTATCGGGTTTTCATCCTGTTGAATCCGCCAACTCTTAAAACACTACACCCTGGAAAACGCCGTGATTGGTCTCGACGTCGTAGTCGAAGCTTCTCTGGTCGTAGCCGGCCGCGGCCTGCTCCAGTACAGCGTCGACCTCTTCGCTGATCGTATCGCAGCTGAATTGGCCCCGTGACTCAAAGAAGGCGACAATTTCCTCGAAGGAATCCCGGACAAAATTGGCGTGTCCCCCTTCGTGAGCCAGCAGGGCGAGGTAGAACTCGTCCCACCGTGCCTGCAGGTTTGCGGGCAGGGTGTGCCGTTGCTGCAGACCCGGCATGACGATGGTAATGGTGGCGTCAATGGTCAGCGCGGCGAACCGGCAGTTGCTGCTCCCGGGCTGGAGGCGTTCGGCGGAAAAGGAATAGTCATAGCCGGGCTGGGTAATCCCGACCTGGATGCCTGAGCCCACCGGTTCCGCGTTATAGAACGGGTTATCCTGGGAGTACAGGCTCGCCTGGATCGTCTCGACGCTGTCGCCGTGGATTGGGTAGTGGTCAAGGTTTACCGACTCGCGCAGCGTTACCTTCAGTGTGCTGGAATCGTCGACGGGCAGGGTGCCGTCGGCCACTACCTCGGGCTCGAGAAAGAACTCATCGTCCTGGCCCAGTAGGGCGGATAGCCCTTCATTGCCGGGGAATCCGCGCGTGTTAAGCGGGCCGCAGACGGGTTTTTCGCTGCCGCCACAGAACCTGCCCTGGCCCTCCAGGAATGTGGTAAAGGCGTAACCCGGTTTGGGCTCCACAGAGAATGCTTCATAATAATAGGGGTGATCAACCACCACGGTACAGGTGGTGCCAGCGCGGCAATCGAAGGCGCCGGAGGAGGAGACGACATCTGCCCCCAGAGGCGCTACCACCTGGATTTTGCAGCCAGTGGCACCCCCGAGGGTAAGGAAGGCCGCAATCAACACATATCTCAACACTTTTGCCTTTTCGTTCCTGCTTCTGGTGACAGTATAGGCTCTGCTTATTGCACACGATGGACAGGTTCGCGGTCCAGGCTGAAAACGATCACCCCTCACGCTTTTGCTCAGGGAAGATCGTTGCCTGAATCCGCCAGCGGCCCCTGTGTTGCCAGCCCCATTGCCCGGCTGCGCTGGCGGGCCAGATTGCGCGCCAGTTGCTGCAGGTCCACCGTGCGGTCCATCTCGTCCACGATCTCCAGACCCAGCAGCGTCTCGAAGATATCTTCCAGGGTGATGATGCCATCGACCCCGCCGTACTCGTCTACCACCAGCATGATATGGGTGCTCTGCTCCAGCATGACCTCGAAGGCCCTGAGCAGGTTGATGGCCGCCACCAGCGCCGGAATCTCCCGGCGGTACTGTTCCAGTGGCTGTTCGGCTTCGCCGCGGCCGTGGGCCATGATGAGGTCGCTACGCAGGACGAAGCCGGTGACCTTGTCCTGGTCTGAGCCGTATACCGGGATGCGTGAGAAGGGGTTGTCCTCGTGGTTGGCAATGTAGTCCGCCACGGTCATTTGCTGGGGTAGGGAGAAAACCACCGGGCGCGGTGTCATCACATCCCGGACCTGGGTCTCCCGCAACAGCAGCAGGTTGCGCAAAATCCGCGACTCGTGGTCCTCCAGTTGCCCCTCCATTTCGCCGAGTTCGGCCATCACCGCAAATTCCTCCCGACTCAGGCCCCGCAGGGGCTTGCGGTGGGAGATCAGCTTGGTCAGCCAGTTGGACATTTTTACCAGCGGATACAGCAGCACGATCATCCACTGCAACATGAGGGAGATAGGCGGGGCCAGCTGGCGCCAGTAAAAGGCCCCCAGCGTCTTGGGGATGATCTCCGAGAACACCAGGATGAGGAAGGTCAGCACCGCAGAGAACACGCCCAGCATATTGCTGCCAAACACAATGGCCGCCTGGGCGCCGGCGCCTGCCGCGCCGACGGTGTGGGCGATGGTGTTCAGTGTCAGGATGGCGGAGAGGGGGCGATCGATATCCTGCTTGAGGGCCCGCAGGCGCTTGCCGGCGGGGCGATCCTCCTGTTCCAGCAGGCGGGTATAGGCTGTGGTGACGCTGAGCAGTACCGCCTCCGCCACTGAGCAGAGAAACGACACGCCCAGTGCCAGGCCAACGTAGATAAACAGCAGAGTCATGGCTGCATTGTAGTCGGCCCGGGCGCCATGTACACCGGGTGGGCGTCTGGTGTAGCGGGGGCGTATTTTGCGGCGACTCCTGCGCCTGTGTGAGCTAACATGAGCGTCACGGGCAAAAAAAACCGCTGATGTAGGGATGGGAGATTAACGTGGCGATTCGATTCAGGTACCTGGGCTTGTCAGTATTGGCAGCCACTCTGGGCGCACAGGGGGTGCTGGCCGAGACCGTGACCAAGCAGACCGACTGGATGGAACTGGTCAAGGGTTACAAGGGCAAGCAAATGGGCGCCGAGCTGCGCGACATCGAGTCTGAGGACACCTTTGGCGGTCGAAAAATCACCATTGCCATCCCCAAAACCTCGATGTCAGACCCCGGCATGATGGAAGAGGTGAGGGTTGTGGGGCACCGCCCAGAGGAAACGGAGTTTGAGTTTCCGCTCGAATTCCGCCATGAATGGGTGGACGACTATGACAATGATTACTACGGTCTGGTGCTCTACCTGGGCAAGGACGCCAACGTACCGATCCGGCTCTATATGGAGTCCAACACCGGATTCGCCCGCTGACAGGGCCCCGGGACGGGGCGGATCACGAGAGTGTAAATTTTTCGCCAAGAGATGCGCGCAAGCGCTTGACTCATAACGGCTTCATCCCTATAGTACGCCACCTCAACGCGCCTGTAGCTCAGCTGGATAGAGTACCTGGCTACGAACCAGGCGGTCGCACGTTCGAATCGTGCCAGGCGCGCCATACAAACGAAAAGGGCTCACCCGCAAGGGTGGGCCCTTTTCGTTTGTGGGGTGTGTCTGGCCGAAAGACGTGCCCCGTTCGACAAATTGCGTCAGCAATTTGGACCGAGCCGCTCCCGCGGCGAGCCCGCAGGGTCGCAACGGCCCATAGGCCGATGCGAGTCCATCGTGCCGGTTGGTTTTACCACCTTCATCAATTTAGAACCCGCAACGACCTCATGGCCGTTGCGAGTCCATCGTGCTGTATAAATTGCCCACCTCAATCAATCTGGAACCGGGTGGGCCCTTTTCTTCTGTGTGGTCTCCCCCCACCGCTGTTAGCGGCGGGTTTCCAGTTCCGCTCGCAGCGCCATTTGTGACTGCCGGTCCAGCGGGAACCTGAACATGATTGCCGCCGTGATGAACAACAGCACGGTCGGAGAGGTGGCGACAAGAATGCGTACTCCGGTAATGGTCGCCTCGTCATTCACTCCGTTCGGATCAAATCCCACCATATCCAGCATGGGATAGATGATGCCGACAGAAGCCGCGAGGCCGATCTTGGCGGTCAGCGTCAGCATGGAGTAGTACAGCGCGCTGCGGTACTCGCCGGTCTCCAACCGGTCCTGGTCGATCACGTCCGCCATGATCGAACGCATGAGAAACTCCCGGGCGCCGGTGTTGGTGGCAATAAAGATATAGATCACGAAAGTCAGCCAGAAACTCTCCGGCGGAACGAAGAAAATGCCGGCGGTGCCGATGGACGTGGTCAGTACGGCAATGGCCAGTGCCTGATGTTTGCCGATTTTATAGCTCAGCCTGACAAACACGGGCACCACCAGCAGCCCGACGAGAAACAGCTGCACCAGAAACGTGGTGGCGTGTTCCGGCATGGCCAGCACGTTGCCGATGAAAAAGAAGTGCACGGCCCCGTTGATGCCGCCCTGAATACCGCACAGCAGGTCTGCCAGCAGCAGCCGGCGCAGCGGGCGATTCTGTACGAAGGCGCGCAACGCTTCGCGCCAGTGCGCGTGCTCGTGTTGGCGGCGCGGCGGCTCGGGCGTGGAAAACAACGCAGCGCCGCTGACCAGCGGCAGCGACAGCAGTACGAAGGCGCCCATGATAGCGGCACGGTCGCGCATGCTGGCGTCAATGGCGAGGAGATCGAGGATGGTCGGTAGCGCCAGAACAGTGAGGGCGCCCAGCAGTCCCAGAAACTGTACCGTGCCCATGATGCGCGAGCGGACGTCGTAGTCGGTAGACAGCTCTGACGCCCAGGCGGTGTGCGACAGCGAGAACATGGTCCAGCCCACATACATAATGAGCAGCGCAACCAGCAGGCCGGTGGCACTGGCCGACTCGCCCGGGAAGAACACCAGGTAGACACCGAGCAGGAGCACCGGCACCGATACTACGAGGGCGGTGCGCCTGCGACCCCAGCGCGTATTGATCCTGTCACCCAGCACGCCGAACACGGGATCTGTGGCCACATCAAAGAATCGGGTCAACATGAATATGGAGCCAACTACGGTCAGGCTCAGGCCCAGCTCTGCATACAGCGGCGGCAGAATGATGATGATCGGCAACCCCAATGCGGCAATCGTGGCCGAAGGCGAAGAAAAGGCTATCAGACGGCTCATCGACAGGTTCATGAAGGCATCGGCTCCCCCCGATCAAACTGGTTACCGGCAGCGACACGGCCAGGATCCGGCCGCGCACGCGGTTCGGTGTGATACGCGGTAGTGTATCGCTGATCATGCCGCCCCGAAATGCAGGAAGCACTATGCCCGAGCACACCCCCCGCGGTGAGGGTTAATCAATGGGCCATCGCATGCAGATAGAAGTCCGGGCTGGATGGTGTCTTCATGGTAGCGGCCGCCATGGTAGTCTATGGCACCATGATCGCCCTATCGGTCAGACTCGGCGCATGGAGCACCCGATGAGCAGGCATCGTTCAAACTGCCCCATTGCACGCACGCTGGATGTCCCGACTGAAAAGGGGCAGTCGGTCAACGGCGTCCTGCGCTCCCTGCGTGAGTTCGGGGAACAGCATCTCTGTGGCAGGGTACCCGGGTGACAGAGCGCGTCGATTGCGTTGTTGTCGGTGCCGGAGTCGTCGGGCTTGCCGTGGCCCGTGCCATGTCCGGCGCGGGACTTGAAACACTGGTACTCGAACGCGAACACCAGGTCGGCTCCGGTACGAGTTCCCGGAACAGCGAGGTCATACACGCCGGCATCTACTATCCACGAGGTTCTGTCAAAGCGCAGCTCTGCGTTGAAGGCAGGCAGATGCTGTATGACTTCTGTTCTACCCACGGTGTCGCTCATCGCCGATGCGGCAAGCTTATCGTCGCGACGGGACAGGATCAGGTCGATCAGCTCGAGAACATCCGGGCCGCCGCAACGGGAAATGGTGTAAACGACTTGCGATTTCTGCCAGGTGATGAGGCCATGGCCATGGAGCCGGGGCTGCAGTGTGCCGCCGCCCTATTGTCACCTTCCACTGGCATTATCGACAGCCATGCACTGATGCTCGCCCTCCAGGGTGAACTCGAACACTGTGGCGGCATGGTGGCATTCGGTGCTCATGTGAAGGCGGGCAGACTCACCGGCACAGGCATTCGGCTGGACGTCACCGGCGATGCGGACATGTCACTGGAAACACGTTTCCTGGTCAATTGTGCAGGCCTCTACGCGTGGGGTCTCGCGGGTTCGCTTGACGGGATTGAGCGAGCCTCCATCCCCCCGAGATTCCTGGCCAAGGGTAACTACTACACACTGGCAGGAAGATCCCCGTTTACGCGACTCGTCTATCCGGTTCCCGAGGACGGGGGACTTGGTATTCACCTGACGCTCGACCTGGGTGGCCGTGCCCGCTTCGGACCGGATGTGGAATGGACGACGACTATCGACTATGAGGTTGACCCCTCCCGGTCATCGGACTTTTACGATGCGATTCGACAATACTGGCCTGCACTGCCGGACAACAGTCTCGCGCCCGGTTATGCCGGAATACGCCCGAAAGTATCCGGACCGGGAGACCCTGCGGGTGACTTCACGATCCAGGGGGAAGCTGGGCACGGGATTCCCGGCCTCGTAAATCTTTACGGCATCGAGTCACCCGGGCTCACTGCTTCGCTGGCCATCGGGGCTCGCGTCAGGCAGATGCTGCTGGATCACTGATCCATTCTCGCGTTGGCCCTGCCATGAGTCAGCCATGATAGAGTTCGGGCTGATGCCTGAAGGGTCAAACATGCTCTTTCGAATTCACACCCGGCACTTGCTGACATGCCTGCTGCTTGTCTTCACCTTCCAGGTCTGAAGCGCCTGTGCCTAGACATACCGGACCGCGCCCCCATCCACCCGAATGTTCTGCCCATTGATAAAGCCCGCCCGCGGGCTGGCCAGAAACACCACCAGGTCCGCCACTTCCTGTCGGCTGGCCAGGCGGCCACAGGGGTTGGGAAAGTCGTTCTCCACAATGGCCTGCTGCAATGCTTCCCAATCCGTTGGCCAGCCCTTCTTTTCGGCCTTGGCCAGATAGGCCTGTTCAATTTCTGCGGTATGAATCAATCCGGGAGAGACGGTGTTCACGGTGATGCCGGTATTGCTCAGCTCCCTGGCCAGGCTGGCCGAGCTATTGGATAGTGCCGCCTTTGCCGCATAGTAGTGGGGCATGATGGCATTGGGCTGGTGATCGCCGATGGTACTGAGGTTGATGATCCGCCCCCACTGGTTTTGCTTCATCTGTGGCGTGCAGAGCTGGATCAGCCGTACCGCACTGAGGACATTCACATTGGTGGCTTCGATCCATTGATCAGTGGATAACGAACCCCATTTTCCCATCAGCGCAGCGCCGTAATTATTGACCAGGATATCCGCCTTCATCCCGTGTTGGGCCAGTTGATCCATGACCTCCCGGGCGCCTTCATCAGTCAGGAGGTCGCCTGTCACTGGCACAATGGACAATGCGGGGTCAGCGATGGCCGCCATGGCGGCATCTGCTTCCTGCGGAGTGAACGCATGCAATGCCACAGTTGCACCTTCCTGCGCCAGGGTGGTGGCAATGACATTGCCGGTGCCACGGTGGGCACCACTTACCAGTGCGGTTTTATTCCTGAGTTGTAGATCCATGGACAGGCTACTCTGTGTTTGGAAGTAAAGGGCTTAATAAAGACCTGTTGAAAGTACACAGGCTCGCTGATCCTGTCGACCGGCTTGCTGACCTGCCGAACTTTTGCCGAAGTCGGTCCTGCACGATTGCGCACGGTAGTGCAATTTGCAACGGGCGGAACAGCAAATGATTCAATTAAAACAAAGGATTAGGGCGTTCCGTGATAGCGACGAACCAGGCGGTCGCACGTTTGACAGATCGCGCCGGCAATTTGGCCGGGGGCGCGCACGAGACGAATCGCCACGTGGCGCTGGGCAAAACTGTCCTGATTAAGTAAAGTTAGGCCTGATTAAAAAATAAGGTGGTATTCAGGCATGCAGATCCATAACTATTTCGACTTTCACCTCCGTCGCGCTCCCGAGAGGGACTGCCTGATTTATCAAGGCCAGACCTACAGCTATCAGCAGATAGGCGAGTTGTCCCAGAAAATTGCCAACGGCTTGCTGGCGCTTGGTGTGCAGGCCGATGATCGCGTTGCCATCCTGTGCGAGAACTGCCCTGAATTCCTCGCTTTTATGATGGCCACCAGTCGAATTGGTGCCGTGGCCGTGCCGCTGAACTACCGCCTGGCGCCGCCTGAAACGGCATTTATCCTTGAGGACTGCCAGGCCAGTATCCTGCTTTCACCCGACGACGCCATGAATCCCCATCTGGAAGCCATGGGGGAAGTCACCAGCAAACTCGACAAGGTGATCAGTTGCATCAGCAGTCCGGACTGGCAGGAGTGGGTTGAGCAGCAAAGTGACGACCCGGTCGATATCGATACCTACACACAGGAAGGCTGTTTGCAGCTTTATACCAGCGGCACTACAGGCAAGCCCAAAGGCGTGCCCCTGACTCACGCCAACCTGACCTCGCTGTTCACCAAGCTGCTGGTGGCTGCCGACGACAAAACCCACCCGGATTCACGCGATCTGGTGTGTGCGCCGCCTTTCCACATCGGTGGTTCGGGAAACCTGCTGCTCGCGATGATGGCTGGCGGCGCTGTCGTGCTGCACAAAACTTTCGATCCACTGGCTGTGGTCGATGATCTCGAACGGTACGAGGTTGAAAGTGCTTTTCTTGTTCCCGCCATGATCCTGGCCATTGTCTCGTCGGTACCGGGACTGGAGCAACGGGACTTCAGCGCCCTGAAAAAGATCTCATACGGCGCGTCGCCAATCAGCCCGGCTCTGCTGGAACAGGCTCTGCAGATATTTGGTTGTGATTTTTATCAAGCCTACGGCATGACGGAGACGACCGGCACCATCGTCACACTGCAGCCGGAAGATCACCGAAGCGCGCTGGAAGGGCGACCTGAACTGCTGGAATCAGCGGGCCGTCCGCTGGCGGGCGTTGAAGTCAAAGTCGTCGATTCCGAGGGTAATACCCTGCCTTTCGGCCAGATCGGCGAACTGCTGGTACGCTCAACCTCGAACATGCCGGGCTACTACAATCGTCCGGAAGCCAATGCTGAAACCTTTGTTGATGGCTGGTTGAAAACCGGTGATTCGGCTGAAATGAACGAAGAGGGCTACATATTCCTGCGCGATCGCATCAAGGACATGATTGTCAGTGGTGCGGAGAATATTTATCCGATCGAAATCGAGAATGTGCTCTGCTCCCACCCCGCAGTCGCCGACCTTGCCGTGATTGGTGTTCCCGATGAGAAATTCGGTGAGGCGCCACTCGCCTGCCTGGTGCTCAAGCCGGGACAACACCTTGAAGCCGGGGAAATGGTCGAGTTCCTGCGCGGGAAGCTGGCCGGTTATAAAATCCCGCGTCAGTTGAAGATCTACGATGTATTACCACGCAACCCCTCCGGCAAAATCCTGAAGAAAGATCTGCGCTCGGAGTTCTGGGAGGGCAGGGAACGCCAGATCAACTAGGCCTGGCAGCCTTTCAGACAATATTTGTAAAGTGAGTAAGCTGACAGTATGAAAATCAACAAGCAGTGGCTGCTGAAAAGCCGCCCGATAGATACGCTTTCCGTAGAAAATTTCCAGTGGCACGAGCAAGCCATCCCTGAATTGAAGGACGGTGAAGTCCTCGTGCGTCATCTCTACCTGTCGCTGGACCCGACAAACCGGATCTGGACGAACAGTTGGGACAGTTATTTGCCACCGGTGAAGATCGGTGAAGTCATGCGCGGTATCGGTATAGGCGTTGTCGAGGCGTCCAGGCACAGCAAGTTCAAGCCGGGGGATTTTGTTCAGGGTTTACTGAACTGGCAGACCCATATGCTCACGCACGGTGATCAGCTGGCCAGGCTGAACGTCGCTGAGGGTGTTCCTCTTACTACCTACCACGGTTTGCTTGGAATGATCGGTATGACCGCCTACTTCGGGTTGATGGACATCGGCCAGCCCAAACCGGGTGAAACCCTGGTGGTATCGGCTGCAGCCGGTGCCGTGGGCTCACTGGTAGGTCAAATCGGCAAACTCGAGGGTTGCAGAGTTGTCGGTATCGCCGGCAGTGACGACAAGTGTCGCTGGCTGGTAGATGAGCTGGGTTTCGATGCGGCGATCAACTATAAAACGGGTGATCTCGAGCAACAACTTGAAGCGCAGTGCCCTGAAGGTATCGACATCTATTTCGACAATGTCGGTGGTGACATTCTGAACATCATGCTGGCCCACCTGAATATTGGCGCCCGAATTCCCCTTTGCGGCATGATTTCTACCTACAACGACAAAGAACTCCGTCCGGGCCCCAGCAACATCGGCGCGCTCTTGATGAAGCGCGCGCTGATCAAGGGCTTCATTGTTTCCGATTATTTTGACCGGGCGAAGGAAGCCGGCGAATACCTTTTGAATGCCTATAAAAATGACCAGTTGAAATTCCGCCTGGAAATGCATGATGGCCTGGAGAATGCCCCACACGTTTTCGGCAAGCTTTTCGATGGCAGTAACACGGGCAAGTTGGTGCTGAAAGTCGATCCGGATTGGCGTGAAGCTTAATCGCTGTTCAGATTGACGAAAGCCTGAAATAAGGAAAGCAGATGAAACCCAACCATGAAAATGTCAGTGTGGAAACCAGCGACAATGTCGCCATTGTCCGCTACAGCAACCAGCCAAGCGGATTAATGACCCGAAAAGGCGCGGAATTGCTGCTGAATGCATTGCAGCCGCTGACCGAAGATACCAGCGTCAATGCCGTCGTGCTCACCGGCGGCGACGAGGACGTATTTATTCGTCACGCCAGCGTCGGCCAGATTATTCGCGCAGCCGAAGCGCTCAGGCAAGAACAGGTTCCCAGGGACATCTTCTCGACCACCGCCTACTTTCACCTGTTGCAACTGCTCGATAACAGTCCCAAACCGGTTATTGCGGCAATCAACGGGACCTGTATGGGCGGTGGCTTTGAAATTGCGCTGGGCTGTACGTACCGGATTGCGTCACAACAGGTACAGCACATTGGTCTTCCCGAGATAAAGCTGGGTATATTCCCCGGCAGCGGGGGCACTCAACGACTGAGAGACCTGCTGGGGGTACACCACGCGCGCGCCTTTATCCTCCGTGGCAGAGTGGTCAATGCCACAACCGCGCTGGAAATTGGCTTGGTAGACGAAGTAGCCCCATCGGCACTGGACCAGGCCGTGGTCGTTGCCCGCGAGCTCGCAGCCCGCTCTCCCGCTGCCATCAGAAGCATTTTGCAATTGACCAAATCGAATCCCGATTCGCGGGCAACAGGCCTTATGGACGAGGCCAGGGTATTTGCTGACCTGTTGCTGGAAGATGATGTCGGTATCGACATCATGATCCGCTTTGAAGAGCAGGGTTTGCTGTTGAACGAACTGGAGTAGTATCCAACGAAGCTCCCTTGAGTAGATAACGCATCAACTCCGTAATGGTAGATGTCGCTAGCGAGCCGCCGGGCGGTGGGTCGCAGGTCCGGCATTGAGTGCTGTTACCGCGGCCGATATCATGAGTAGCGACGCCGCGAACCTCGGAGTATCCCTTGACCGATTTCGACAGCTTCATCACCGGCCTGCCCAAGGCGGAGCTGCATCTGCACATTGAAGGCAGCCTCGAGCCCGAGCTGATGTTCGAGCTGGCCCATCGTAATGGCGTCACTATCCCCTATGGCTCAGTCGAGGAAGTCCGGGCCGCCTATGATTTCAGCAATCTTCAGGACTTCCTCGACATCTATTACGCGGGTGCCAATGTCCTGCGCACCCGCGCCGACTTCCACGATATGGCCATGGCCTATTTTCGCCGCGCCGCCCGGGACGGTGTCATCCATGCCGAGCTGATGTTCGATCCACAGACCCACACCGACCGGGGCATCCCGTTCGAGGAGGTGATCGAGGGCCTGCTATCTGCGATGAAACAGGCAGAGACGGAGCTGGGTATCACCAGCCTCCTGATCATGTCCTTCCTGCGCCATCTGTCGGAGGACGCTGCCTTCGAAACCCTGGCCATGGCCGAGCTGTGGCTTGACCGGATCACCGCGGTCGGACTCGACAGCTCCGAAGTCGGCCACCCGCCCAGCAAGTTCGCGCGGGTCTTCGCGGCGGCGCGCGCCAAGGGGCTGAGGCTCACCGCCCATGCCGGAGAGGAGGGCCCTCCCGACTATGTCTACCAGGCGCTGGACCAGTTACAGGTCGAGCGAATCGACCACGGTAACCGGGCGCTGGAGGATGCTGACCTGACCGCGAGGCTGGCCGCGGAAGGTATGACGCTGACCGTGTGCCCGCTGTCGAACCTGAAACTCTGCGTGGTCGACGATTTGCAACACCACCCGATCGACCGCATGCTGGGAGAGGGTTTGAAGGCCACGATCAATTCCGACGACCCTGCCTATTTCGGCGGCTATATCGCCGACATCTATCGTGCCGTGATGGAGGCGAGGGGGCTGGCGCGCGAGGATCTCGTTAAGTTGGCCCGTAACAGCTTTACGGGTTCTTTCCTGCCGCGGGAGAAGGCTGATGCCTGTCTTGCTAAGCTGGAAGCTTTTCTCGATACCTTTTCCGATGCCCTTTCCGATGTCCTTTCCGATGCCAAGGTGGAGAAGCAGTCATGAACTACCGGATATGTGCGCTGTGCTGTGCGTTGATTGCCTGGACACTGGTGGCACCTGCGCAGGCGCAGGATGCCGGGCGCAAGGTCATTATTGATGACGAGGGCTTCGAGCTCATGCACCTCACCCTGCTGGAGAGCAGCAAGATCGATGTCATCGGAATCACCAGCGTTTCGGGCAATACCTGGGCCAATCGGGCCACGGCCATGGCGTTGCGGGGCCTGGAGATTTCGGGGCACGAAGCGGTACCCGTGGCGGAAGGTGCCACCTACCCGCTGCTCAATTCCGAGGCGCTGACCGATCGTTGGGAGGCCCTGTATGGCAAGCTCACCTGGAAAGGTGCGTGGATGAAAGAATGGGTGGAACCCACTGTCCAGTCCACACCGGACTATTTCGGCCCGGACGACCCCGTCAACCTGCCGCAGGGCAATCCGACTTTGCAGCCCACCGGCGAGATCGCAGCCAATTTTATGATCCGCCTGGTGCGCGCCCACCCGGGTGAAATCACTATCGTCGCCTGCGGGCCACTCACCAACCTGGCCCTGGCCCAGCGGCTCGACCCCGGGTTCGCCTCGCTGGTGGGGGAGCTGATTTACATGGGGGGCAGCCTCAACCCGCAGCAGGTGCTGGACAATGTCTCGGCGGAACAATTCGCGCGTGAGTTCGAGAATTCGCCGCGGCGCGAGTTCAACGTGCGCTTCGACCCGGAGGCGGCCAGTATTGTTTCGCGCAGCCCCTGGCCCAAACTGACGGTGGTTCCCATCGACCCCTCAACGGGCACCCAACGCACGCCGGAACTGCTGCAACGTATGAGCAAGGCAGCCAAGCCCGGCGTGGCGGAATTTATCGCGCAGCTGGAGCCCGGTTTCCCGCTCTGGGACGAGATCGTGGCGGGCTATCTGCTCGACCCGGGCATCGCCACCGAGACCGAAGACCTCTACGTCGATTACAACACCCAGTTTGGCCCCGGTTACGGCGACATGCTCAGCTGGCACGAGCATTACCAGCCCGGCCTTGGCGAACGGAAGGCGCACGTGGTGCGCACGGTCGACGCGAAGCGGCTGGAAGCGCTGATGGTAGAGGCGATGCGGGAAGGTGCCCGCTGACTGGGTTGCCGGGCGCGCCAGGATCACGTTGCCGGGCTTGTCAGCCTCCCATCCCGATAATCACGCAGCGCCTGGTTGATCTCGTCGGGTGTGTTCATCACGAACGGCCCATACTGCGCCACCGGTTCGCCGATGGGTTTACCGGCCAGCAGTAATGCGCGTCCGCCTTCTGCACCGGAGGTCAGGGTGACCGCATCGCCATCGGAGAGGATAGCGGCGCTGTGCCGCGGAACGTCACGGCCAGCCACCTGCAACTCGCCCTCGAACACGTAGAAGAACGCATTGTGGCCTGCCTGTACCGGGACCGTGATGTTGCTGTTTGCCGGTAGCTTGACGTCGACATAGAGCGGTTCGGTGCTGAGCCCCTGTACCGGGCCTTCATAGTGCTCGCCATTGAGCTCCAGCTTTCCGGCGATCAGCCTGATTTCCACGCCCTCCGCCAGCACGCGCCAGGGCATTGTCTGCGCGGGAATGTCGCGGTAGTTGGCCGGTTTCATTTTTTCCGCCGCGGGTAGGTTGATCCACAGCTGGAACCCGCGCATGCGGCCTTCGTTCTGCTGCGGCATTTCCGAGTGGATGATGCCCCGGCCGGCGGTCATCCACTGCACGTCTCCAGAGCGCAGGTCACCCCGGTTACCGAGGTGGTCCTCGTGCAGCATATGGCCATCGAGCATGTAGGTCACCGTCTCGAAGCCGCGATGGGGATGGCTCGGAAAACCGGCGATATAGTCTCCGGCGTCGAAGGATGAAAACTCATCGAGCATCAGGAACGGGTCCAGTCGCGCGCCCTGTGACTGGCCCAGCGTTCGCTGCAATTTCACCCCGGCGCCGTCACTGGTGGCCATGCCGGGAATCAGTGTTGTCAATGTACGCTCGTTCATGTTGCCTCCCTGATACCGCGTTATCGCGATCTCAGTTGTCGAATCCCGTTACTCAGCCGGTCGCGGCCGTGTGGGAGGTTAAAGTCCTCGATTGGACCCAGCGGTACGATACCGTTGGGATTGATGGTCTTGTGACTGCGATAGTAATGGTGCTGTATATGTTGCATGTCGACCGTGTCGGCGACGCCTGGCACCTGGTAGAGGTCTCGCACGTAGGCACTCAAGGCGGGGTAGTCGGCCAGCCGCCGGAGATTGCACTTGAAGTGGCCGTGGTACACCGCATCGAAACGCACCAGGGTGGTGAACAGGCGCCAGTCCGCCTCTGTCAGCGTATCGCCCAGCAGGTAGCGCTGTACGCCAAGATGCGCCTCGAGGTTGTCCAGTTCATCGAACAGCGCCTGCACGGCTGCCTTGTACACGGGCTGGCTGGTGGCGAAACCGGCCTTGTACACCCCGTTATTGATGCGCTCGTAGATCCGCTCGTTCCAGTCGTTGATCTGTTCGCGGAGTGCGCGCGGGTAGTAATCACCGGGAACTGCGCCAACGCCATCGAACGCGCTGTTGAACATGCGGATGATCTCCGACGATTCATTGCTCACCGGCCGGTCGAGTTGTTTGTCCCACAGCACGGGCACGGTCACGCGGCCGGTGTACTCGGGGCTGGCGCGCAGGTACAGCTGGTACAGGTAGTCGAAGCCGTAGAGCGTGTCGCCAGTGGCATTCTCGAAGTCGTCGTCGAGTTGCCAGCCTTTCTCCAGCATCAGGGGGTTGACCACCGACACGTCGATCATTTTTTCCAGCCCCTTGAGGCGCCTGAAAATCAGGGTGCGATGGGCCCAGGGGCAGGCCAGCGACACATACAGGTGGTAGCGACCGGGTTCCGCCCGGAAGCCGCCTTCACCGCTGGGGCCGGCGCTGCCATCAGCGGTCACCCAGTTGCGGAAGCGGGCGGCATCGCGCACGAATTTGCCGCCGGCACTGTCGGTGTCGTACCACTGGTCATGCCATTCGCCATCAATCAGTAGTCCCATTGCTCGCTCCAGTTGCTCTCTGAGTTCCGCTCAAGCCGCTGAGGCGACGTCGTCCAGCAGTTGCGTTGCTTTTGTCTTCGCCTGCGCCAGGGCCAGGTCTTTGTGGTCGCCGCTCATGTTGACACCCTCGGCAAAGACAAAGGTGACATCACTGAGGCCGATAAAACCGAGGAACTGTTTGAGGAACGGTACCTGGTTGTCATTGGGTGTGTCGGCGTAGACGCCGCCGCGTGCCGCGAACACCACAACCGGCTTGTTGTCGATCAGCCCTACGGGACCGTTCTCGGTGTACTTGAAGGTCACCCCGGCCCGGGCCAGTTGGTCCAGCCAACTCTTCAGCTGGCTGGGAATGGCGAAGTTGTACATCGGTACACCGAGCACAATCAGGTCGGCTTCCCGCACCTCGTCAATCAGTGCGTCGGAGTGGGCGACGATTTCCTGTTGCCGCTCGTTGCGCTCTGCCTCGGGGGTAAAGAAAGCGCCAACATGCTCGGCGGAGAGGTGGGCCTCAGGTTGCTCGGACAGATCCCGCACGCGCACGGTGCCATCGGGGTTGGCGGCTTGCCAGGCCTCGACAAAGTGGTTGCCCAGTGCCGAGGTGTTGCCCTGGTCGCCGAACAGGCTGCTTTTGATCTGCAGAAGGGTTTTCATGCTGTACTCCATCAATGTCAGTGGAAATTGCGTATGGGGCTATCATCGTATTTGTAAAACTGATAAAAAAGTGGATAAATATGCTCAATTAGATCAGGAAATTCGATATATGAGTGATTCCTCAGCGGTCAGCCTCGATCAGTGGCGGGCTTTGCTGGCCGTGGTGGATAGCGGCGGCTACGCCCCGGCGGCAGAGGCCCTGGGCAAGAGCCAGTCGGCCATCAGTTACGCCATCCAGAAGTTGGAGTCAGCCCTGGATTTGCGAGTGTTCAGCATCGATGGGCGCCGGGCCGTGCTCACTGACGCGGGGCAGGTACTCTATCGGCGGGCGCGACAGCTGGTGTCGGAGGCGGAGGACCTGGAGCACCTCGCCAGGCGTTTGCAGCAGCGCTTTGAGACCGAAATCCATATTGCCGTGGACGCCATCTTCCCGGTCTGGCTCCTGCTCGAAGGCATGGCGGAACTGGCCCAGGCCTTCCCGGATACCCGGGTGCAGGTGTATGAGACGGTGCTGACCGGTACCGAAGAAGCGCTATTGCAGCGGCGGGTGGACCTGGCCCTGGCATCGCGGGTGCCGGTCGGCTTTGTCGGCGACCCGATCATGCGGGCGCACTTCCTGCCGGTCGCCAGCCCGTCGCACCCGCTGCACCAGCTGGGGCGGCCAGTTTCCTTTGACGATCTCCGCCGCCATCGTCAGCTGGTCGTTCGCGACTCGGGTAGCCGTCGCACCGACTCGGGCTGGCTGGGCGCCGAGCAGCGCTGGACGCTGACCAATTTTCCCAGCTCCATTCGCGCTGCCTGCCAGGGGATGGGCTTTGCCTGGTACCCGCAGGACAAGATCAGCGCCGAACTGGCCTGCGGCGACCTCAAGGTATTGCCGATGGAGCAAGGGCAGTCGCGGTTTGCCGACATCTTCCTGATTTTTGCGGACAAGGATGCAGCCGGACCGGCGACGCTGAGGTTGGGGGAGGTCCTGCAGCGCCGGGTGGCGGAGCAATGCCAACTGCGCTCCACTGAGTCATCCAGTTGAGGCTGCGATGTGGCAGCATTGGCCATGTCCTGCAATGCCCACCGATGCCCCATTGTCACCGCCCCGTTAACTATAATGGTTAGCCCGTTCCAAGGGAGGTCGCTCAATGAGAAGGGCTGTGCTGTTTGATCTGAGTGGCGTGCTGTACGATGGTGACGCTGTCATTTCCGGCGCGCGAGCAGCGGTGGCGCGGGCACAGGCGAGTGATTTGCAGGTACGCTTTATCACCAACACCTCACAGAAAACCCGACAACAATTGCTGGAGCACCTGGGGCGGCTGGGCTTCGAGGTACGTCCGGGCCAACTGTTCACGGCGGTGGACGCGGCCCGGGACTGGTTGCGTGAGCACTCCCTGCAGCCCTACTGCCTGGTTCACCACAATGTGCGCAGCGAGTTCGATGAATTCGACCAGGCCAGCCCCAACGCGGTTCTGATTGCCGACGCGGCGGAGGACTTCACCTACGCCAACCTCAACCGGGCCTTCCAGTTATGTATGGACGGGGCGCCTCTGCTGGGTGTGGGCTACAACCGCTATTTCAAGTCGGGCGACGAGCTGTTAATGGATGTGGGGGCCTTCATTCGCGCGGTGGAGTTTGCCGCCGGTGTGGAGGCGACGATTGTCGGCAAGCCCGGTCAGGCATTCTATCAGCAGGTTTTGGCTTCAGCCGGTGTAGAACCCGGCGAGGCGCTGATGATCGGTGATGACGTGATTGGCGATGTGGAAGGGGCCCGCAAGGCCGGGATCCCCGCCTGCCTGGTCCAAACGGGCAAGTATCGGCGGGGCGGTAGCCAGTGGTGCAGGCGCTGTCGCCGAAGGCCGAAGCAGAAATCCGGCAGGGTCGGTATCTTGTTCAACTGCTGGGCTGCGGCACCTGCCACACCGACGGCGCCCTGACCGGGCAGCCACGCTCAGACCGGCTTCTGGCCGGCTCCAGTGTTGGCATCGCGTACTCCAACCCACTTCTGGAGGAAAACCCCGGGGTCGTGTTTCCCCCGAACCTGACGCCTGACCAGGACACGGGGATCGGCCGCTGGAGCGAGGAAGATATCGTACGTTTCTTGCGCAGTGGTATGGACCCAGTGGCTCGCCGGCACCTGCCGGTGATGCCGTGGCCGGCCTATGCCAGCCTGAGTGACGAGGATGCCAGTGCGATTGCCAGCTACCTGAAAAACCTCGCGCCGGTGCGGCATCGGGTGCCGGCGAATGTCGGGCCTGGTTGGGCGACATCTGCGGAGTTTGTCTATTTTGGTGTCTATCGTAGTCAGTAGCGCACGCTGATCCCCCACTGGCCGAGCTCGCTGCGCGGCCTTGCTTTTCGAACGAGGTGCATTCAGCTCACCCGATACCTGGTGAGCTAAAGTGTACACTCAACTTGATCCCTTCAGTCATAGTTCTGGCTCGCGGCCATCGCTAGCCTTTGCACAAGCTTGCAAGACCGGCGCAATAAACAAATCAGCCACGAAAATAATAGTAAGGTTATCTCGATGAATTTTCGTAAGAAATACCTCTGTGCAATGATCGGATCCGTTTCCACCCTGACCTTTGACAGCTCAGTAATTGCGGCAGAGGGGGGCAGTCGCGCGCTCGAAGAGGTCGTGGTGACTGCACAACACCGGGAGCAAAGCATTCTGGATGTTCCCATCTCCATGACAGCGCTGAGCGGGGAAGCCATGGAGCAAATGGGAATGGAGACGCCCATTGACGTATTCGCCCAGACTCCCAATGTCACTGCGCAACTGCCCACCAGTGGTACCGGATTTCCCATTTTCAATATCAGGGGTGTAACCCTGCTGGACTTCACCGATACCAACGAGGCATCGGTAGCCGTGTACGTGGATGAGGTGTATCTCGGCAGCCCGGCCATCCAGAACGGCCAGCTATACGACCTTGACCGGGTTGAAATCTTGCGCGGTCCCCAGGGAACGCTCTACGGGCGCAACAGCACAGGTGGCGTGGTGCAGTTCTACAGTCGCCGGCCGACCGATGAGCTGGAAGGTTACATCGAGGGTACGATTGGCTCCTACGGTGCGAAAACGGTTGAAGGGGCTATTTCCGGACCTTTGGGTGACAGCGTGCGTGGGCGTGTCGCCGTGTTCAGTAATAGCCGGGACGGTTGGCAGGATAACGTTGGGAACGTTCCTGGCGCGTCGAAGGATTTTGGAGACATCGACACCAATGAGGCTATCCGCCTGACCCTCGAGTCGGATCTGAGCGACACGGTGATGGTCACGGGCAACCTCCACTATGGTAATTACGAGGGTGAAACGGACCAGCGGGGTTTCTACGGTAAGGGCGACCCCGCTACCGGTGAACTCTGTTCGATTGACCGGATAATGGCTTCGCAATGTATCGACTATTCGACCGGTCGTACCCAGCGGGGTGATGATCCGGAAGAGGTCATGTCCGATCTCGCTAAGTCACCCATCGAAAACGAGAACTACGGTGGCTGGCTCAAGTTGGACGGGGCGCTGGGCGATATGAATTTCACCTCGATCACCAGTTATGACACCGTCGACAAATACCAGATACTCGATGCAGACAATTCGGATGCAGAGTTGTACGCGCTGGAATTCTATATCGATCACGAGCAGTTCAGTCAGGAGTTTCGGCTTGGCGGAGGTACGGATACGCTGGACTGGATAACCGGCCTTTATTATTACGAGGATTCGCGATTCTTCACCGTTACGTTCCCACAACTGGGTAATGGCTACGGCAGCTTCGCCGAGCAGGAAGTGGAAACGACCGCGGCCTTTGCTCAGGCTACCTACCAGCTTCCGCACAACTTCAGCGTGACGGCCGGTATACGATATACCCAGGACAGCCGCGACCTGAGTGAGATCGCGTCCATTCTCGCCAACGGGCAGGCTGGAACCAAGCAGGGAATTCAGGGCTACAACGTTTCACGTAGCCTCGATGCCAGTAAAACCACCTGGCGGCTGGCGCTGGACTGGGCGTTCGCCGAAGACCAGTTGCTGTACAGCAGTATTTCCACCGGCTTCAAGAGCGGTGCGTTCAATACGCTCTATCCCGGAGCGGAAACCAATGTGACCAAGGCTGACCCGGAAGAGATCACCGTCTACGAAGTGGGAGTCAAAGGTCGACTCATCGATGCCGTTGCCATGACCTATAACGTCGCGGCTTTCTATACCGACTACCAGAACGTCCAGGCCCAGGGAACAGTGATCATCGACGATACGCCGCAGTCCGTGATGGCGAATGTGTCAGATGCAGAAATATGGGGCATGGAAGCCGATTTGTTGATGGAGCCCGTGTCGGGACTGACATTGACCCTTGGTGTCGGTTATCTGGATGCAGAGTACGTTGCCGGATCGAATGATACGTTTAATGGACAACTGATTAACGGCAATCGCCCCGTCATGACCCCGGAACTCAATGTATCGGGTAGTGCGCGTTATGAAATGGACCTGGACAAAGCCGGGTACGCGTATGCCATGGCGGATTTCAATTGGGCGGATGATGTCTTCTTCGGCCCGGATAACCTGGCTACAGAAACCCAGGAGGCGTACGCCATATTCAACTTCCACCTGGGCTGGGTGAATGCCAGCGAAAGCGTGAAAATTGAGGCCTTCGCCAAGAACCTTACAGACGAAGACTACTTCACCCATGCAGTGGATCCCTCTGCCGCTGCGCCTACCCAGGTTTCCTACACCTGGGGTATGCCGCGCACCTGGGGCTTGCAGGCGAAATACTCCTTCTGATTGTCGGGAAAGTGTTCAGCCCGATACGCCTGTGTGCCTTCGTGGTGCGCAGGTTGATTCAGAAGGACGAGTTCTGTCCCCGCCGTCGAGCAAACTTTTGAGAACAGCATAATGAAACAAGAGGCATCTACAACAGTAATCCCTGATACGGTTAGACACTATGTATTGGGTATTCTGCTGCTGACCTACGTGTTCAATTTTGTGGATCGCCAGATCCTGGCCATCTTGCTTTCCCCTATCAAGAGTGAGATGGGCTTTTCCGACAGTGCGCTGGGTTTCCTGACGGGCTTTGGTTTTGCTCTTTTTTATGTCGCAGTGGGAATCCCCATGGCGATGTGGGCCGACCGCGGTAACAGGCGCAATATCATTGCCTTGTCCCTTACCATCTGGAGTGGGATGACTGCCTTGTGTGGCCTGGCACAGAACTTTGTCCAACTCGCTCTCGCGCGTATTGGGGTGGGTATCGGCGAGGCGGGTTGCAGCCCCCCGGCGCACTCCATGATCGCGGACCTCTACGGCCAGCAAAGGCGTGCCACGGCCCTGGCCATTTATTCGCTGGGTGTACCATTTGGCGTGCTGCTCGGGTTTGTCATAGGCGGTTGGGTTAATGAACTGTACGGCTGGCGCATGGCGTTCCTCGCGGCGGGAATTCCCGGCCTCGTATTGGCCTTCGTCGTGCGATTCACCCTGCCGGAGCCGCCTCGGGGGCTGGCGGAAAATCGCCCCGCCGAGCAGGCATCTCCCACCTTGAGCGATACAATAGGCTTTCTACTACGGCGTCCGGCTTTCATCCATATGGTGGCGGGAGGAGCCTTGTCGGCTTTCGTGGGTTACGCCGTCCTGGGCTGGATTCCCTCGGTGTTCATTCGCAGTCATGGCATGACCACGGGTGAAGTGGGTACTTGGCTGGGGCTGATTCTGGGAATACCCGGCGGATTGGGCATCATGCTGGGTGGGCACCTTGCCGACAGCCTCGGCGCAACCGACCGCCGCTGGTCGCTGTGGATTGTCAGTGTGGCACAACTGGTTGCCATGCCGTTCTATATCGCTGTGTTCCTGTCGGGAGACGCCAACTCGGCACTCTGGTTTCTCGTCGTCCCGGTAGCGCTGGGCAACTTCTATCAGGCCACAACCTTCGCACAGACCCAGGGGCTCGTACCGCTCAGAATGCGGGCTACAGCGGCTGCCATCATGCTGTTCGTGCTGAATGTAATAGGGCTTGGCCTCGGCCCCACCACCGTGGGCCTGCTCAGTGACGTCCTGGGGCCACGCTTTGGAGACGATTCGCTTCGCTATAGCCTGACCGTGCTCTCGCTTGCGTGTCTCTGGGCCGCCTATCACTACTACAAGGCCGGCCAGCACCTGCCACATGACCTGGTCGCGCTGCCAGATACGCCGCTTTGTCAGGATGACGCCTCTGAACTGGTCGACGGCCACTTGCAACACGGTGCGAGTTGAGAAGCCGCTGCTGACCCCAACCGACAGACAGGTATTGAGTGAAGATATGAAACCGATTGACCCCGGGCTTTTGACTGGCCTGCCTTCAAAACCCTCCCTCCTGGGTAGCCGCTGTACGGCCTGCGGAGAACACTTTTTCCCTGTCCAGAAGGGGTGCGCCAATTGTTCGTCGGATGATCTGCAAACCGTTGATCTAGGTAGCCGGGGGACCTTATGGACCTGGACCGTTCAACGCTTTGCACCGAAGCCCCCGTATCTCGGCGACCCGAATTCGTTCGAGGCTTACGGTGTCGGCTACGTGGAAATGCCCAGTGGCGTCAAAGTCGAGAGTCGCTTGCTTGGGCTCGGGGAGGACGACTGGACCATCGGCATGGCAATGCAGCTGGAACTGGAGCCCGTCGTGGTTCAAGGAGGCGCCACGGACCTGGTGACGTATGCGTTTCGCGCATTGAGGAAGGAGTGCTGCAATGACTGATGTCGCGATCATCGGTGTCGGCCTGCACCCGTTCGGCCGTACACCGGACAGGAGTGGCCTGGATCAGGGTGTCTACGCCGTACGGGAAGCACTGAAGGATGCCGGGATTCAGTGGAAGGATGTCCAGGTGGCCTATGGGGGCAGCATGGACGGTGGCGACGCGGAAGCCATCGTCAATCAGCTCGGGCTAACGTCGCTGCAATTCACCAATATCTGGAATGGCTGCGCGACAGGAGGGAGTTCCCTGAGTGCGGCTCATAATGCCATCAAAGCAGGTGCGGCAGATATCGCTTTGGCAGTGGGCTTCGACAAGCATTCGCCCGGGGCGTTTAATCCCGATCCAGCCAGTTTGGGGCTCCCAGCCTGGTACGGGGAAACGGGCATGATGCTGACTCCGCAGTTTTTTGCCATGAAGTTGCAGCGCTATATGCACGAACATGCCATCAGTGTTGAGACGCTCTCGCTTGTGGCCGAGAAAGCATTCCATAACGGGTCACTGAATCCGGGGGCCTGGCGGCGCCACGCTCTATCGCGCGAAGATATTGCCAGCTCGCCCATGGTCTGCGACCCACTGCGCAAGTACATGTTCTGCAGTCCTGCTGAAGGGGGAGCGGCCCTGATCCTGTGTCGTGGTGATATCGCCAGACGCTACACAACAAAGCCGGTATGGTTGAAAGCTGCTGTAGTTCGTGGTCGCCATTACGGGTCCTTCGAAGTCTATAGCCCCTGCATTGCCAGGGAGTTGGCGCCTTCCGCCACTGTTACTGCTGCGCGAGATGCCTTCGAGCTGGCCGGCATCGGCCCTGGAGATGTCGACGTACTGCAACTGCAGGATACCGAGTCCGGTGCCGAAATCATGCACATGGCTGAAAACGGGTTTTGCGAGCACGGTGAGCAGGAACACCTGATACGAAGCGGGGTCACCGCAATCGGCGGAGCCATGCCAGTGAACACTGACGGGGGGTGCCTGGCCAACGGTGAGCCTATCGGTGCCTCCGGCTTGCGGCAGATCTACGAAATATGTATCCAGCTAAGGGGCCAGGCCGGCAAGCGACAGGTGCCGAATAATCCGCAAGTCGGTTATACCCATGTTTACGGCGCACCGGGTGTTAGCGGCGTAACGGTGCTTCAGAGATAGAGGAGGGGCTGAGGTAATGGATCTGGCATTGAGTGCTGCTGACATCGCTTTCCGGGATGAAGTGCGCGAGTTTCTTAAGCAGTCCCTGACTCCTTCGCTCAAACGGTCGGGTGACCTGATGACGAGCGTATTTTCCAACTTTGAATCTGCCATGGCGTGGCAGGCCATTCTGGCAGAGAAAGGCTGGGCGGCGCCTGATTGGCCGGTCGAATACGGTGGAACGGACTGGACCGTCAACCAGAAGATTATCTATCTCAAGGAGTCGAAGAGGGCGGGTGCACCTTCACTGCTGCCCATGGGCATCCAGATGCTTGGGCCGATACTCATACGCTATGGAACTGAGGCGCAGAAACACGAACTGCTGCCGCGTATCCTTTCTGGAGAGGATGTGTGGTGCCAGGGTTACTCCGAGCCGGGTGCCGGCTCAGATCTGGCGAGCTTGAAAATGCGCGCGGTTGCGGACGGGGATGACTACATTCTCAATGGCTCCAAGATATGGACCAGCTTTGCCCATCGCAGCAACAAGATTTTCTGTCTCGTAAAAACCGACGTGGACAGCAAGCCCCAGGCGGGGATCAGTTTTATTCTGGTTGACCTCGATAGCGCTGGAGTCACCGTGGCACCCATTGTGTCGATCGATGGGGAAGTGGAGCAGTGCCAGGTTTTCTTTGAAGATGTACGCGTTAGCAAGGATAACCTGGTGGGCAAGGAAAACCAGGGGTGGGAGGTCGCCAAGTGTCTGCTCGAGTTTGAGCGAGGGGGCTATTGCTACTACGCGGCCATCGAAAAGCAGTTGGCTCAGGTGCGACGCCTCGCCGCCGAGGAGAAAACCGCCGAGGGCTGGTTCTATGAACTGGATCCGGTCTTCAGCACCCGTTTGGCCGAACTGGAAATCGAAAAACTGGCCCTTGAGTTTACTGAAAATCGTGTCAATTGCCTGGCGGAGGGGAAGCCGGGGGCCCTCACCTCTCTGGTCAAGGTTGCCGGAACCGAACTCAGTCAGAAAGTTGATGCCCTGGCACTTGAGCTTCGCGGCACTCATCTCCCGCTACTGCAGAATGAAGCACTGTCTTACGGGTTCGAAGGTGGATTCATTGGATCCGAGCACGGCCTCAATATCATGAACGCCTACCTGAATAACCGGGCGTCCACGATCTACGGTGGCTCTGCTGAAATACAGCGCAACATTATGGCCAAGCAGGTCCTTGGCCTGTAAAGAGATATCGCATGAATTTTGAATTTAACGAGGAACAGAAGCTGTTACAGCACAGCGTGGAAGCCTTCCTCCGCGACAACTATGATTTCCAGCGCCGTCAGCAGCAGGTCGAGAGTGATACACCGTTTGACCAGGACCTCTGGCGGCAGTGTGCGGAACTCGGTTGGCTCGGGTTGCCGTTCTCGGAAGAGGATGGCGGGCTGGGCGCTAGCGCAGTCGAGATGATGATTGTTTTCGAACAGTTGGGCAGATATCTGGTTATTGAGCCCTTTTTCGAGACGCTTGTGCTGTTTGGTGGCGCGCTCAAGCGCAGCCGTCACCCGATACGGAGCGAGTGCCTGCAGCAGTTGATATCGGGCCAGTTACATGGCGCGCTCGCTCACTTTGAACTGCACAGCCGTGGGGAGATCGGGAGTATCGAGTCTGTGTCCACCACAACGGACGACGGATTTTGTCTCAAGGGTTGTAAAACCACGGTCTACAATGCCCCTGAGGCCGATTTCGTTATTGTGTCTGCCTTGAACCTGGTGCGGGGAGAGGAGCTTCTGCAGTTGTTTCTGCTGCCTGCTAACAAGCCTGGTCTGGAGATCGAAGCCTACCAGACGACGGATGGGCGTCATGCTGCTGAGCTCCATCTCAACAATGTGCATGTCGACGCCAGTTGCCTGTTGGCAGAGGGTAGCGAAGCACTGGCCATCTTGCGTGAAACCTACGATGATGCGCTGCTGCTGTTGTGTGCGGAACACCAGGGGGCTATGGAACAGCTTCTGCGAGAAACCGTTGAGTATGCCAGTGAGCGCAAGCAGTTTGGGCAAGCCATCGGTTCCTTCCAGGTACTGCAGCACCGCATGGTGGATATGTATATTGCAACAGAACTCGCGCGTTCCTTGCTCTACGCCGCGACCCTGAAATCGGTTGACCAGAGCCCGGACGCAGGGTTATTCATTGCCGCGGCGAAAGTGAAGTCAGACACCTGCGCCAAAGCCGTCGCCGAGAGTGCAGTTCAGATACATGGTGGTATTGCCACTACCAACGAGCTCAGCATTGGCCACTATCTTAAACGCATCATTGTGGTTTCTCATCTGTTCGGCAGCACCCAGTATCACCAGCGCCGTTTTGGAAAATTGTCGCGACAGCTGTTCGCACCTGGCGGGATGGCGTAGGGGTTGGCGATGCAGATAAACTCCGTTGGAGATGTCGTGCGCGTTCATGCGGCAGCCGAACCCGACAAACCGGCGATGATCTTCAATGGTAATGTCACGACCTATCAAGAGCTGGACCAGCGTTCAAACCGGATTGCGAACCACCTCATCGAATCCGGGCTGGCTACGGACTCGCGTATTGCTTATCTCGGCAGGAATACGGACAGTTATTACGAGCTGTTCTTCGGAGCGGCCAAGTCAGGCAGGGTCATACTGACCATTAACTGGCGGCTGGCTGCAGAGGAACTGGCATATATCCTCAGGGATTCAGGGACTGTCTTGTTGTTCGTCGAGAAAGAGTTCGCAGAACGCTGTTTCGACCTAGCTCCAGAATGCCCGCAACTCGCCGAGATTGTTGTACTGGACGCCCGGCTGGAGGGCCATGCCTACTACCCGGACTGGCGAGATCAGGCACCTGCGAAGGATCCTGCGCTGATGGTTAACCCGGACGCACCCTTCGTACAGATGTATACCAGTGGGACCACAGGTCGGCCGAAAGGCGCCGTGCTGCGCCACGACTGCTTTTTCCATCAGCGGCGAGCGGAGGAGGGGGCCGGGGCATGGGCGGACTGGGGCCCTAACAGTGTGAACCTGGTCGCCATGCCAGTATTCCATATCGGTGGATCCGGTTGGGGTTACATTACCTTTCACCATGGCGGTACCAATATCATTCACCCGGAGCCGCAGGCTGAGCGAATCGGTATCGATATTGCGCGCCACCGCATAACCAAGATGTTCCTGGTTCCGACGGTACTGCAGGGCCTCGTAGAGTATGTTAAGCAACATCAGCTCGACGTAACAAGCATCGAGGATATTGTTTACGGCGCATCCCCCATCTCTGAGCATTTGCTTCAACAATCCGTCGGATTGTTCGGCTGCCGTTTCATCCAGCAATACGGCATGACGGAAACCACCGGCGCAGTGACCTACCTGCCCCCGGAAGACCATAGGGTGAACGGCAGCCCGCGAATGCAGTCCTGTGGCATCCCGTTTCCGGGAGTCCAGATCAAGATCTGTGACGAATCCGGGAATCAACTTCCCCCGGACTGCGTGGGAGAGATCTGCATCAAAACACCGGCGATCATGACCTGCTACTGGAATCGCCCGGACGCCACGCGCCAAGCGTTGACTGACGGCTGGTATCATTCCGGAGATGCCGGCTACCTTGATCCCGACGGTTACCTGTTCCTGAGCGACCGTATCAAGGACATGATCGTGTCTGGCGGAGAGAACATTTATCCTGCCGAGATCGAGCGTGTTTTACTGCGACATCCGACGGTCGCGGAAGTCGCAGTGATTGGTGTTCCCGATGAAAAATGGGGTGAGGCCGCCAAAGCCGTGCTCGTCCCCATTGCGGGCGCCACTGTTGATGCGGCCGAGATCGCCCGCTTTGCCCGGAGTTACCTCGCTGGCTATAAAATACCCAAGTCCATTGATGTTACCGACGCACTGCCTCGCAACGCCTCAGGCAAAGTCCTCAAGACGGTTATCAGGGAGCCCTACTGGAAGGAAAGGCAACGTCGGGTGAACTGAAACTCCCCGGTAGCGATATGGGATGCCGAGATGGGTTAAACTAGGGTCCGTGTGGGTGACATCTTCTCTTCAGCGTTCATGGCCAAACCAGAAATCCCGGCGCAACGTCCAGAAATACTGCTACCGCTGAGCGACCTGGAGCCACTTCAGGCCAAGCTGGCTGAAGACGGCTTGTCACTGGCGGATATTTTCTTCGAACTGGGTATTGGTGAACGTGGAATTCTGCCCGAACGGATCAGGTTCTCCGACTACTACCGGGCCCTGGGCCTGTTGTCCAAGACCACCGGTGATGAAATCTATCACCTGTCGTCGCGACCGTTTCTGCGTGGTGCCAACGACTTTATCACCTCCAGTGCCGTTGGGGTAGACAACCTGTTCGAGGCCATGAAGGCCATATCCAAATCGACCAACCTGCTGTACGGGGGCGAGTTCGACTACGTCGAACGACATGGCAGCAAGATCATATTCATCATCGAAGACGCCCATTTTCCGTTCAAGTTTGACGATGCGAATTTCAATTACCTGACGATGGAATGCGCGATCATCTACGTGGTCGCCATGCTGGTCTATCTCTCCGATGGTGCGGCACTGCAGTACCTGAAGAAATTCAAGTGCACACGTCCCCGGTTTGATCCCGAGCGTAATTTTCTCAGCTGCCTCGACGTTCCACTCGTTCACGGTTCCAACAGGTATGAAATGCACTTCGATGCAAAGGTGATGGCGCTACCGGTGGTCGAGTCGGTGCGCAGTGTCAATGTCTCCAAGAAGGTCGCGTTGACCGTGATAGACATGATCGAGGGACGGGTTGGCGGTACTCCCGGTGCGGACAGCATCCCGGAGAGGGTACTGAAAGTCATGGAGGATGGGGTCTACGAGCAGACGGTCATCGCCGAACGACTCCATGTCAGTGTCGCCACCTTGAAGCGTCACTTGATGGACAGCAATACCACTTTCAGGGAGCTACGTGACACCTCGCTTTTCGTCAGGGCGAAAGCGATGCTGGCACTGAAGTACCACCCCAACGAAGTGGCAGAAAAGCTGGGATACTCAGACTTCCGCAGTTTCTACCGGGCATTCAAGCGCTGGTCGGGCGTGACACCACATACCTACGTGAGTAAGCACAGACAGCGTGAAGAATAGCATCACCGGTTAGGTGCAGAGCAATAACAAGTGACCTTTGGCGCTAAAGTGGTAGTATCAGCTGCGGCTTGCGCGAGGGAATACCCGTGTCGTTGCGGGTGTTTCAGTTCCCGGGCATGCCGTTTCCCGAGGTGAAAAAGCGGATATCCTGCTGAGCGGAGAAAACCATGTCAGACCTGATTCAGTTTACCGAAAACAATTCCCATAGCCTCATCGTGATGGATGACGGCAAGGCCAATGCACTCTCCTTTGCCATGTTCGAGGCCCTCAACGCCGCACTTGATCGTGCCGAGCAGGCCGGCAAAGCCGTGGTTCTTGCAGGCCGGGCCGGTAAATTCTCCGCCGGGTTCGACCTCTCGGTAATGGTCAATATGGACGAGGGTACGATCAAGCTGCTGAGAGAAGGCGCTGAACTCTCGCGGCGACTGCTCACTTTTCCCTTGCCGGTTGTGCTGACGGTCAGCGGACACGCCCTGGCGATGGGGGCCTTGCTCTGCCTGTCGGCAGACTATCGGATTGGCGCGCAGGGGGGCTTCAAGATTGGCCTCAACGAGGTTGCAATCGGCATGACCCTGCCCTGGTTCGGCATAGAACTGGCACGGGGTCGGCTGACAACAACACATTTTGATAGCGCTGTAGGCCTGGCCCGTATCTACGACCCGGAAAGCGCAGTGACCGCCGGTTACCTGGATGAGGTGGTGGCAGCGGAAGACCTGCTCAGCCGGGCGACTGAACTGGCTGATTCCCTCGCAGGCCTGAATCTCGAAGCGCACTGTAAAACCAAGGCCCGCACCCGGGAGGATTTGCTGGCCAGGTTTGAAACTGCCCTGGAGCGGGACTTCGAGCGGGGAGAGGCGATGGGGTAGTTGCCCTGCCGAGGTAAGGTTTACGGGGCGTTGAGCTTGAGTTGCTGGAACGCCATTCCCGCCTGAGTGCGATTGTTGACGCCCAGCTTGACCAGGATTGCCGACACGTGCTTTTTGACTGTGGTTTCCTTGATATGCAGTTCGTGAGCAATCTGCTTATTAAGCTTTCCGTCGGAAATCAGGGACAGAACCGCATACTGTTGAGGCGTCAATTCAGCTAACTGCTGGGCAAGGCGGTGGTGTGTGTCGGCCTGGGCGTCCTCCGGAACCAAGTCGACATCCGTTGGCAACCAGCTATCTCCGTCCAGCACGGCGCTAATGGCTTCGCCGATGACTCTCAGGTCCGCAGACTTCGGTATAAAGGCCGAGGCGCCGAACTGCAGCGCCCTGCGCATAATCATGGGCGAGTTCTCGGAAGAAACCATGATAATGGTGACGTCCGGGTAGTGATTACGCAATTGTGTCAAACCGGTAAAGCCGTCGTTTCCCGGCATGTGCAAATCAAGAAAGACCAGTTCGACGCTCGGGTTGCTGTCGACCAGAGCCAGCAGGGAGTCAATGCTGTCTGCTTCAAGAATGGCGACATTCTCCATACATTGTTGCACCGCCTGGATCAACGCGGCCCTGAACAAAGGGTGGTCGTCGGCAATAACGACTGGGGTGGCTTCAGACATGAACCGGTTTCTCACAATATGCAGGCGTAGCCATGGATACCAGAGTCTGCGCGCAAAAAAAAGGCGCACATGACGTGCGCCCATACCTTAGCAAAAGGTCAGTGTTTTAAAAACGGTAACCCACGTTGAAGTGTACGGTTCTGGGGTCGCCATAGTAGCTGACCAGTGTCAGGTCGCCGCCAAGACCGGGGATATAGTTACCATCGTCACCAACGCTGACAAAGTTGTAGCCACCAATCATGTACTCCTCATCCGTGAGGTTCTTGCCGTAGATGCCTGCGGTCCAGTGATCGTTTTCGCTAACCCAGGTGATGCCCAGGTTGACCGTGCCGTAACCATCCTGCTGCAGCAGGTCTGAATCTTCGAACAGGATATAGTCGTCGCGGTAGTAGTAGTTTCCTGTGAAGGTGAATTCACCTACTGACGTAGGCAGCCGATACGTCGCGGCCAGGTTAGCGGTGTAATCCGGCGTATTAGACAGGCCTACCAGGGGCGTCGCGATGCTCGGGTCGTCCTCGATTTCGCCATCAAGCCAGCCGAGCGCAAAATCAAGGCTCAACGCCTCGTTTACGGCCCAGGAAACTTCCGCTTCCACACCGTCGACGGTTGAACCCTTGATATTGCCGAGATTCTGGTTCAACACGGTGGCGTCGTCCGGATCGGGCGTTACCGTAATATACTGCCGATCCTGGTGATCGATGGAGAACAGGGTCAGGTTGGTTCTCAAAGAGGACCCCCAGTCCTTCTTCACGCCGAGTTCATAGGAGTCGACAATTTCCGGGTCAGCGGCTTTCTCGTTTACGGTCGCTCGAGGGTTGAATGTGCCCGATTTGAAGCCCTGGGAGTAACTGGCGTAGAACATGGTCGTATCGTCAAACTGGTATTCGACGCCCACTCGGGGAGTAAAGCGTGACCAGTCCTCCGTGGAGGGGGAATCCAGAATGCCGTCGCCGTTGCTATCCTGTCCCAGTACCTGTGGGAAGAACAGGTCATCAGGGCGCACGTAACCCGGTATCCAGCCGCTAGAGGGATAGACGTTCTCGAAGGCCAGGCCATTGCGAACGTACGCCTCTTTTTCCTCTTTCGTATAGCGTGCCCCAACGGTCATCGACAGTTTGTCGGTGATGTCGAAGCTGGATTGTGCGTAGACGGCAGTGCTTTCACTGTTGTTACAGCCGGTCACCTCGCGGGTAAGTCCCGGCGTGCCGAAGGCCGCGCGGCCGAGGAAGCCCAGCACTGCGTCGAAGTGGCCACAGGACTCGCCGTCGTAGTAATACAAACCGCCAACGAGGCTGAAGCGGCCGCCAGTGTAGTCGAGTTGCAGTTCGTGGCTGGTATTTTCGTCGTCGTAGAACGCCGGCACGTCGAATACATCCAGCGGCGTGTTATCGAAGTCGATGTTGGTGTCGGAGTAGCTCTCGCGTGAGGCGCCAATGTACCGCAGTGTCAGGTCGTCCATGGCATCCCACTCTACCGTGAGGCTATAGCCCTCCAGTTCAACGGAGTTCTCGGTAGGCAAACTGGTGTAGGAGTCGTAGACGCTGCTGGGGACAGGGGCATCCACCAGAATACTCGGGAGCAGACGGTAGCCGCCCTTGGCGTTGGAGTCGTCCTCCGTCTTGTCATAGGCAAAGCGGATGAACAGGTCGTCGGTCGGCGTGAACTCGACGGTCACCTGTCCCGCTGTGAGATCCTTGTTGTAGTTCTCTTTGTCCTGCTTGCCCAGTGACGGGTTAATCGTGACGAATTCGCCGAAGCCGTCGCGGTTGAGGTCTGCGTAGCCGAAACCGACAAACAGGGTATCTTCAATCAGCGGCAGCTTGCCGGTGACCTTGATATCACGCTGGCTGTAGCTGCCCGCGGTAATGTCTACGCTACCTTCCGCCTCACCGCTCATGCGTTTGGTGACGTACTTCACGGCGCCACCAATGGTGTTCTTGCCGTAGAGGGTGCCCTGTGGCCCGCGCAGTACTTCGATGCGCTCGACATCGAGCAGGTCGATAACCGCGCCCTGGGGGCGGGCAAGGTAGACATCGTCGATATAGATGCCCACGCCCGGCTCATATCCCCACAGGGGATCTTGCTGGCCAACGCCGCGAATAAAGGCGGTCAGCGTACTGTTGGTGCCCCGGCTGGTCTGCAGGGTAGTGTTGGGCGAAAACTGCTGAACCTCTGTCAGTACCTCGATCCCGGAAACCGTAAGCTGCTCGGAGCTCAGAGAGGTCACCGCCACCGGCACCTCCTGCAGATTTTCCGATGTGCGGCGCGCGGTGACTACCACGTTTTCCAGTACCCCCGCGCCCTGGGCCATCACTGTCGGCGTGACACCAGCGCCGGCAATGGCAGCAGCCAGTGCAGATAGTTTGAAGGTTTTATTTATCATGGCTATTACCCCAGAGTTATTTTCGTGAGTTGGAATGCGTGTGTTATGAATCGGTCCAAAGGTCAATCAAGCGGCGACTCAAATCCATGGGACCGGGCTGGA
The DNA here is from genome assembly GCF_008064665.1 of Parahaliea maris. Classification (GTDB taxonomy): domain Bacteria; phylum Pseudomonadota; class Gammaproteobacteria; order Pseudomonadales; family Halieaceae; genus Parahaliea; species Parahaliea maris. Next base: position 160,347 of record NZ_VRZA01000002.1, read on the forward strand.
TATAAGGATCGCTGGGTCGGGCATTGCCACCCACCGACCAAGCGTGAGGAAATCCCGTCAATTCCCAGTACTCGAGCCGGGATTGCTCGCCGCGCCAGGATTGGCTGATATAGGATTCTCCGTTATCGACCAGGGCATCGAGACTATCGAGCCCCAACCGCTCCCGCCATTGACCTACCAACCTTTTGCTGTTCCTGGGATTGACGATGTCATCGTCGCTACCCGTAACCACTACCAGGTCGGGCCATGAGGCCGACGGGGTCTGCTGGCTATCGGGCCATTTCTCACCCGGTCCTGATTTCATGCAGGAAATTGCCGATACCAGGGAATTGGCGCAACCATGGGGAACTCCCGCCACTACGGCTACCGCCTTGAAATATTGCGGATAGTTGTCGGCCAGGTTGCTGGCCATGGCCCCTCCCGCAGACAAGCCCACCAGAAATACGGTTTTGCGGCTCCCTGAAGGATTGAGCCCATTGATCATCGCGATAATGGAGGCGGCTTCTCCTCCCTTCTGATCAGCCGGGTTGAACCAGGAGAAGCAACCATCGAGATTGTTCAGTGCCCGCTGCTGAGGGACCAGTACCAGCATGTCCGCTGCCTCTGCCTGGGCGAGTAATCCACTCGCCTCAGAGAACTGGCGCCCATCCTGTTTGCAGCCATGCAAGACGACGAGCAGCTTTTCCGATGCTTTGTTGCCGCTGAACCAGGCGTCCAGTTCGCCGGGATTGGCTCCGAACTGGCTTAGCTCCTGCCATTGCGACGCGTATAGCCCAGTGCTGAGCAAGCTCAGCAGGGGGGTAGCGATGGCGAGCAAGAATCTATTTATAGTTGAATGTCTTCTCATGCCCGCATTATGTACGTTACCGGGGTGCAGTCTATGGGCCTTTAGTACCCCCTGTACGATGGTAGCAGTTCGGCCCATCGGGGCTTTTGCTATGCTGCTGCAAAACTGGCCTCCAGAAGATAATTTGATATGAAAGGTAAAGTAGCACTGGTTACAGGATCAACCAGCGGAATTGGCCTCGCCATCGCCCGCACACTGGCTGCGCGCGGCTGTCACATCATGCTCAATGGGTTTTTTCCAGCCCAGGCAGGGCAGACCCCCGACCAGCAAGGGCAGGCGCTCGTAGCCGCCATGCAAGAGGAGTTCGGCGTCAGGGTGGCCTACTCGGCAGCTGACCTGAGCGACCCCGAGGCCATTGCCGGTATGCTGTCCGGTACGGTGGAACAGCTCGGCGCTGTTGATATTCTCGTCAATAATGCGGGTATCCAGCATACTGCGCCTGTCGAGGAGTTCACCACGACACAGTGGGACAGGATTATTGCGATCAATTTGTCGGCGGCTTTTCACACTATTCATCACGCGATACCTCATATGCAGCGTCAGCGCTGGGGGCGTATCGTCAATATCGCCTCGGTGCATGGCCTGGTTGGCTCCCTTCACAAATCGGCCTATGTCGCGGCAAAACACGGCATAGTCGGCCTGACCAAGGTGGTTGCCCTGGAGAATGCAGCCAATGGCATTACGGCGAACGCGATTTGTCCGGGGTGGGTGAGTACTGAGCTGATCAAGCGCCAGATCGAGGACATCGTGGAGAGGGAGGGCACGAGTTTCGAGCAAGCGCAACACGACCTGGTGACCGCCAAGCAGCCGCTGCCCAACATGACATCCACGGAGCAGATCGGGGAATGGGTTGCCTTTCTCTGCACTGAAGCCGCAGGCACAACCACCGGTGCCACTCTGGCAGTCGATGGCGGTTGGACCTCGCAGTAAGCTGGAATGACGCAGGGAAAGTGCTAACGGGCCGAGTGGATAAAGTCGCCCATGCAGCGATACAGTTGCTGGCACTCGTCGGGAACCAGGTCCTCGAGGTTCATAAAAGCATGAACCATTCCCTCAAAGTTCTGTATTTCGACGTCAGCATTCAGCGCCGACAGGCGCTCAGCATAGGCCAGGCCTTCGTCTCGTAGCGGATCGCAGCCAGCGACGATCACCAGGGTACGGGGCAGGTTGTCCGGTAGGGGCATGTGGAGGGGAGAGACTGAAGCCCGGTCACAATCTGCAGGCAGGTAGTTGTCGAAGTACCACTGAATTCTCGGTTTCTCAAGAAAGAACCCTTTTCCATTCTCCTCGATCGATGGCATGTTCATGGTGTAATCCACGCTTGGATACACCAGAATCTGCTGCGCGATGTGCAAGTCGGGATTGCCCACCATTCGCGCGACAAGCGAAGTACACATGGCGCCGCCTGCGCTGTCCCCGCAGACCAACAGCGTCTCAGTATGGGCCACGTCCTGCAGTACCTCGCGATAGCGCAGCAGGACTTGCTCACCCTCTTCGAGTGCGTTGGGGTAGGGATACTCGGGGGCCAGTCGATAATCGACTGAGACCACGACCACTTGTGCCGTGTTGGCAATCCGGCGGCAAATCGGGTCGTACAGTTTTGCGCTGCCGCACATATGGCCGCCACCGTGAAAGAATACCATTACCGGCAGGGCGACTGCGGGATCCGGGCTGTAGACCAGCACCGGAACGGCGTGGTCTTCGAGCTGAATCGATTGTTCTGACCAGTAGGAGACAGGTTCTTCCCGCGTGATAAAGGCCGCCAGCGCTTCGAGCCGGCTGCGGGCGAGGGCCGGTGTTGGCTTGATGCCCTCTTTGGCGGCCTGTTCAATCTGGGTGTTGATATTGTCGATAAAGTCGTCGAGTTTTGGCGACAGGATTCCACGCATGGTTGACACCTACTGGTGAGAGGTCCTTCCCTCGGGGAGAAAGAAGCTTCCGATGAAAAACGATGAACTCAGGATACTGACCATGACAAAGGCGGCCGTGAACTCACCGCCGTTGGCGTCCACCAGGATGCCAAAACCCCAGAGTGCGATCGTTGCGACCAGGTAGCTGATGGACCAGAAAAGTGAAAACACAACGGTGATTCTTTGCCCGGTCATGCCAGGGAGTTCGTGGGGAATCGACACCAGTGCGGTGACTGGCATGAAGACCGCAAAGCCGAGCACCATGGCGCTGGCAATGCTCAGCAATTCGTTCGAGCTGAAGCTGAGTATGACAACGCAGACGATCTGCACCAGTCCCGTCCAACGGATTACCGGTACGCGGGCCAGTACTTTGCGGCTGTAAATGATGCCAGCCAGAGTGCCGATAATGCCAAAACCGATCACCCACTTGCTTGCCGCGATACCTGCCTTGGGATAGAAGGTGAACAAGCATACGTAGAATGACAGCATACCCGCGTAGGTCAGGGCATAAGTCCAGACAAAGGAATCTTTCAGGCCTTGAGTGTAACTGTAGTGGGCATCCTGTTCTGACGCATCACCCACAGAGTGCGATTCCTCCTTCTGCCAACGCACGAGCAACCAGAGGACGGCGAACAGCAGGCTGACCACGGAAAACCATACCAGGCTTTGTTGCCAGCCGCCCGTGACCCGGTTGATTCCCGGCATCCCCCAGAGAATCATTGCAGTGCCAATATTGAAGGCCACCGCATTGAGGCCATTGACCGCCGGGCGCTCCTCCACAGAGAAGAATCTCAAGACGATCGGGTTGAAGTACACCACCATCAGTGCGCCGCCCAGGCCCATCAGGAAGCGACTGGCCAGGAGGAGGTCGTAGCTCTGGGCCAGCGGTGTGAAAATACCCAGCCCCACGAGGATCGCCGACACCAGGAATGCGTTCTTCATGCCCAGCTTGACGGCAATCCAGGCGGCAATGAAGGTGCCGACAATTTTGGCAATGGTCACTGCGCCGCTCAGAAAGCTGGCCGAAGCCAGCCCCTCGAGTTGCATGGACTGCATAATTTGGTCCATGCTCGCTGTGCCGCCCACCCAGGCCATTGCGAAAAGCACATAGCTGAGGAAAATAATACCCTCTACCAGGTATTTGTTGGTGATGCTCATGGCTGTCCAGGCTTATTGTTGCTTGTTGTCAGCCTAACCGAGGCGGTGCGAAAAAGAACTACTACCTTAGTTCACCTGGTCAGGGTAGCCTGTTTATGCGAGTGAAATAACGAGGAATAGAGCCTTTGTCGTGGCTTTCCATCGATACCTGGATTATCGCAACCATCGTTTTTGGTTACCTGTCGATATTGTTCCTGTTGGCTTATTGGGCCCAGCACACACGATTCCAGCGCTGGGTAAGTAATCCGTGGGTGTACAGCCTCTCCCTGGGCGTCAGCTGCACCAGTTGGGCTTTCTACGGCGTCATCGGGCAGGCCGCAACCACGGGATACTGGTTATCGCCCATTTACGTCGGCACCGTCGCCATTATGGTGGTGTTCGGGCCGGTCCTGATGAAGCTGTTGCAGGTCAGCAAGCGCCTCAACCTCAGCTCGCTGGCGGACTTCCTCGCGACCCGCTACGAATCCCGTCCGCAAATAGCCGGTATCGTTACTCTGATCACGCTGCTCGGCATGATTCCCTACATCGCGCTGCAATTACGCGCTGTGAGCCAGAGTTTCGACCTGGTGACGGGAACACTGCGCACCGGGTTCAGAACGACCGCCATTGTTACCCTGCTGATGATCGTATTCAGTATTCTGTTCGGCGCCCGGCAGGAAAACGTCCACCGTCATAACTCCGGGCTGGTGTTCGCCATTGCGTTCAATTCGGTTCTCAAACTGATGGCCCTCACTGCGCTGGGTGTGTATGTGACCTTCTTTCTGTTTGATGGCTTTGGTGATCTCATTGGCCGCAATGTCGTGCCCGCATCGACAGCGCAAACCAGCCTCTACTTCTCAGCCGCGCAGGCCCTGCTGGGAGCATTGACTGTCATTACCCTGCCTGCTCTTTTTCATATGCTGGTGGTTGAGAACCACCAGAAGCAGGCGCTGCGCACGGCCCGCTGGCTCTATCCGCTGTATCTCATTGCTATCAACGTATTTGTATTGCCCATTGCCATTGCCGGCCAGGTTACGTTCCCGGGTGAAAGTATCAATGCAGACACCTTCGCCTTGACGCTGCCCCTTTTCCATCACCAGGCGGGCATCAGTATCGCGGTGTTTATCGGCGGGATTGCCGCCGCCCTGTCAATGGTCATCGTCGCCGCTATCGTGCTTGGCAAGATGGTAGTGACCGACCTGCTGACACCGTTGGCGGTAAGGGCCCGTATCTCGACGAGTGAGACGCGAGGTAACTTCGCCGGCTGGTTACTGCTTCAGCGCCGTTTCACGATTGTCATCGTGTTGGGATTGGCGCTGCTGTTCGAGCAGTTTGTTACCCAGGAAGAACACCTCGCGAACATCGGGCTCCTCGCGTTCGTTTTGCTTTCACAGACGGCCCCCGCGGTCATTGCCGGCCTTTACTGGCGGCGAGCCAATGCCACTGGCGCCGTATGGGGGCTGTTAGCCGGCAGTATTCTGTGGATCTATTGCCTGCTGTTACCGGTGCTCTTGCCGCACAGCGCTTTCGTTGCCAGCGGACCTTTCGGCATCGACTGGCTAAAACCCGGTGGCCTGATTCCCTTTTTTGACCATGACATCATTACCCACGGTATTGTTGTCAGCCTGCTTTCAAACACTGCACTTTTGATTCTGTTTTCCCTCCGCTCTTCCCAAACCAGGGCAGAACTGTCACAAGCTGATCTTTTTGTTAATGAAACCTCCACTTCATACGATTACCAGTTGAGCTATGAGGATTTGCATTCCCTTCTGCTCCGCTTTACCGATGACGTGACCGCCCGGCGCTACCAGGATGCGATTCCAGGCGATATCAATCCCAAACAGTATGCCACTGAGAAGTGGCTCAACAGGGTGGAGCAGACGCTGGCAGGAGTGCTGGGAAGTGCCACCACCCGTCTGCTTATGAGCGCGAGTTCACGCGGGCGGAGAGACAAAATTGCGCTCGATCAGGTAGAAGAGTTCGTTAATGAGGCATCCCAGCTGCTGGAGTTCAATCGTGAGTTATTGAATGCGGCGGTAGAGAACATCGAACAGGGCATATCCGTGGTGGATTCAGACATGCGCCTTGTTGCCTGGAACCGTCGCTACCAGACTTTGCTGGATTACCCGGAAGATTTTCTTCGAGCAGGTATGCCGATCGAACAACTCTTGCGCTACAACGCTGAGCGCAACCTGATTTCGGGTGAAGATACCCAGCAACAAATAGCAAAACGCCTCGAACACATGCGCCAGGGGAGGGACCACCATTTTCGTCGCACCTTGCCCTCGGGTCAGGTCATCGAAATTCGTGGCCAGGTAATGCCCGGTGGTGGTTTTGTGAGCACGTTTACTGACATCACCAGCCACGTGAGAGCCGAGCAGGCGCTGAAACAAGCCAACGAGTCGCTCGAACAGCGAGTGGCGGAACGCACCGAGGACCTGTTTAAAGCCAAGCAGCTGGCAGAGGCCGCAAGCAGCAGCAAGTCGCGATTCCTGGCAGCTGCCAGCCACGATCTCATGCAACCGTTTAACGCATTGTCCCTCTTCACCGATATGTTGCATCAGCAATTGGAGGGCAGTGAGCAGGCAAAGCTGACAACCCAGATTCGAACGTCCCTGGAATATGTGGAATCGCTCCTTTCGGACCTGCTGGAAATATCCCGACTCGAAGGCCAGAGTACCTCGGCACAGCTCGAAGACTTTGCTCTCTCTGAGGTTCTGACGCCCCTCGCTGAGGAATTCAATTTGATCGCACTGCAGAAACAGGTGCAGTTCAAATATGTGCCTACCAGCGTTTGGGTACGTTCCGATCGCAAGCTGCTCAGGCGCATCATCCAGAATTTCCTGAGTAACGCCATCCAATATGCCAGCTCACAGGGCGAGCCGCGGGTACTGCTCGGTGTACGTTATCGTGGCGAAGGGCTGGAAATTCAGGTAGTTGACAATGGTCCTGGTATACCACCCGACAAGCAGGAACTGATTTTCGACGAGTTCGAGCGCCTGGCGGACGACGCTGAGCACGCGGGGCTGGGGCTTGGTCTGGCCATATGCGAGCGTATGGCAACCGTACTCAGGACACGTATCTGTCTCGACTCGCAGCTCGGCAAGGGTTCCTGTTTCTCCCTGCCATTGCAGCGAATTCCGAAGTCCGTGGATACCTCTGCTGCGAACAGGGCTCTGGATCGCCAGCCGAAGGGGGATCTGGTCAATCTCCCCGTACTCGTGATCGAAGATAATCTCCTGAATCTCGAGGCATTGTCATCGCAGTTGCGTGATTGGGGTTGCGAGGTGGAATCGTGGCGTTCGTCCGCCGACCGGCCAGAGAATTTTCTCTTTGCCCCGCGCGTGATAATCGTTGATTACCATCTCGACCAGGGTGAAACAGGGGTCTCGGTTGCCGCTGAGCTTGCTGCCGGTATGCGTCAACCGCCGGCCGTCATTGTTTGTTCCGCTGACAGCTCGGAAGAAATTCGTCAGGACTGTATAGACCACGGATTTGCGTTTATCCGTAAACCCGTGAAATCACTGACGCTGAAACGGATGATCAAGAGCCTGCTGGTGTGATTGCGGTTGCTCAGTGACGGGTGAGCTACTTGCTTCAGCCAGTGGTGGCGGGTCGATCGTTGGTTTTCATGCTGATTCGAGTGCCCCCCCGGTTTTCTGCCCAAGGCGCAGGGAAGGGCGGGTACCGTAGGTCAGCGCGCGCCACAGCCATTCCAGTGGCCCCATGCTGTAGCGTCGGAGCCACCACACCGAGAAGATTGCCTGGAAGGCCCAGATAGGGAGAATCACCAGCCAGATCTCCGCCCGGTCCACCTGCTGGTGCAGGCCGAGGCCGAAGCCATACCACACCAGTACCTGGAACACCGACTGCATGAGGTAATTGGTAAAGGCCATGCGGCCGATGGCGCCGAGCACTCGCCGTAAGGCACCGAGAATATTGTAGGAAAACAGTAACTGGACAAGTGCCAGATGGCCGATGCCGATGGCGAGCCGCCGGATGTCGTAGAGGTAGGTGAACTCCACTACAGAAAAATAGTTGAAGCCCCCGGACCACAGTGACCAGGTACGATAGGCGCCCACGCCCAATCCCACACCGTAGCCCGCCAGCAGCAGGCTCCAACTGGTCCCGCGGGATGGCGCTACCATCAGCCCTGCGCGGTACATCAGCATGCCCAGGGCGACGGCCATCAGGCAATCGGTGAGAAAGCGCCAGAAGCTGCGAGAGGCAAAGAACCCCAGGTAGTCCTTGGCGAGCTTCTGCCACAATTCTAACGCGGTACCCTCAGTATAAAGCTCTCTTTCTTCAGTCCGTTTGGCCTCATCCGGTTGCCAGCGCACGTGGCGCTTTTCCCAGCTCTTGATGTCAGATTGCTGTTCATCATCCAGGGTGGTCCCGCTGGCCAGCTCGGCCTTGGCGCTCTGGTACTTTGCATATTGCTCTTCGGTGCTGCTCACCCAGGTGTGAGTGTTGAGCAGTTGTACGGCGAACAGGGCGGCAAACAGCACGGCGAGCCCTCGGGGTGAGAGATTGCGGAAGGCGAATAGCAGTAAGCCGCAAATTCCGTAAAACAGCAGGATATCGTAGGGATACACGATCACCAGCATGTTGATCAGGCCAAAGCCTATGAGCAACAGCATGCGGCGCGCATGGATGTCGAGTGGGTTCAGTGTGGTGTTTTTGGCTTCCAGACGGTCGATAAACAGCAGCATGCCGGCGCCAAAGAGAATGGAGAACAGGGCACGCATGGAGCCTTCAAAAAACGTCCCCATCATCAGCCAGGACAGCAGGTCCGCGGTACTGTCACCTCCGCCAGCGGTGATGTTGAGATAGGCGCCCCCGACCAGGGCCATACCGGTGGAGTTCATGATCAGGATGCCCAGCAGGGCGAGTCCCCGTGCGGAGTCGAGCGCGTCTATGCGCTCGTTCAGCGAGGTTGGCAGTGCAGTGGGTGGAACCGACATTGGCGTTGCTCCCGAGCCGACCGTCAGGAAAATGTAGTCGAGCTTGCTAGTGAGAGCCAGGCATCAAGTACACAATTCTGTCATAAAGTGGAATGCCGGCAGGCCTGTTGGTCATTGCCGGGGCTCCAGCGGAATGCAGGCCCACAGCCGTGCGGATGCAGCATTCAGGCCGCCCGTGGCGAGGTAGACTTTCGACAGGACGTCAAAAGCGCGAAATTACGCGCCTGCGCTGACCCTGGGAACCGGAGACGGCGCCAGTGGCAGACGCGAATACGCCTCGGTCACCACGTGCAGGTAGCCCGAGATCACGCGGGACAGCGGCCACCACACTCCCGATCGTTTGAGGATCTCGTGTGCGATCACTCCCGTCTGCTGGCTGACGTGGCGCCCGATGGCGGATTGCTGCTCCGGGAAAGACAGGCCCAACAACTCAAAGTAGGCCAGGGTGTGCTGGTACAGCACCTGGGCGATCAGATTCACCGTGTCCGGTAGCAGGCGGAAGACCAGATCCTCCTTCAGCGCGCCCGGTAGCACGATGGGGCTGCTGTCGATGTGCTGGTAGTTGATGCCATTGCTGGCGGTAATCAGCGCGTCTACGGCGCGATCCCAGAGTGCGTCCCTGCCAATTTCCGGCGTGTAGAGCGCCTTCAACTCGGTCAGTCCCGGCACATCCCAGGCGTGGGTCACCACATCCATCGGATTGAAGATCCGGTGCAGGTGCGGGCCGAAACGCTGGTTCATGTATCCCGCAAAGGCGGCGTCACCCGGGGAGGGGCCGGCATAGGCGTAGACGTCGATTTCGGTCAGTCCACGGGGGTCCCAGTCGCTCTGGGTATCCAACAGCCAGAGTGCGAGAGCGGGTGACAGGGCGCCTCCGAGGCTGTGCCCCGCCACAGTGAGTTTGAGTTTCTTGCGGCGTCTCTTGAGGTACCCTTCGAGGAATCCGCCCAGTGATTCATTGCTGCCCGGAGGTACCATGCCCTGCAAGGCGCGCAGGCCGGTAAGCGTGCCCCGGGAGATGGCGCCCGCCGGTTTACCGCCCGCGTAGGTCCAGGGGCGGGTCTCGTCCACGTCGAAATCCTCGGCCAGCCAGGCGTAGGCCGAGAACGGATTGGTCCCGGCGATACTGACGAAAAGCTCGTCGCCGCTACCGTGCTCGGCGACGAACATGGTGTTGGCGGGCACGGCTTCGGGAACAGCCTGGAATACTCCCGGCCCCCAGGCGAGGTCCCAGTCACCGAGTGGTTCACTGAGTGCCATTAGAGCCCTCGCCACCAGCTTCCTCGCGTTCTCTTCCACATCGGGCCCCGAGAGTGGCGATCCCAGGTAGGGCACGAATGCCATGATGAGGTTGCGCTGTACCCTATCCAGCGTGCTGGCGCTTGTGGAACACAGATCGGGATTGAACTTGATGCTGGGCTTCACGATAGATTCCCCCTGACTATTGCACAGTCTGGCTGTAATACAGCGATATGAAAGTGGCAAAAGGGTGACGCGGACTGGCGGACAAGGCTGCGTCTTGGTGCGCGTTGGTTATTGCTTGCCTGCCAGAAAAAAGCATAGAAGCGAAGGCGGATAAATCAAGGCAGAATTTGAGCGGCCGGTGGATTGCGACATTTCCGGAGCCAGTAGCACCTGAACACCGACTGATGCTCTATTGGCTCGCGTGCTCGCGCACCTGCGCTTCGCGGTCTGGCCGCAGGCCGATGGTATAGGCTTCCTCGAGAACCTGGTCTAGAGGGCGCCCGCGACCCAGTTGGTAGGCGGCCCACATCACGGCGGCGCGGTTCCCGGAGGCGCAATGCATCAGCAGGGGCTGGTTTGCCGGGTCCTCCACCAGTTTTGCAAAACGGGCGACCGCCTCAGGAGCAGGCCAATCCCGTCCAAGCGGGATATTAACGTAATGCATGCCGGCCTGTTCCACGGCCGTTTCCTCCGTGCCGGGTTCTTCTCCTGCAGTCCGCAGATCCACCACGGTGCGAAACCCGTGTTCAGACAGTTCTTCTGCCGCACCGGGTTGCAGGCTGCCGGAGGTGGCGATCATGGGGCGATGGCGGTGGTAGTTTTCAATTTTCTCACTGACCCTGTCGCCAAAGGGAACATCCGCCATGGCCGCGGGTAGCAGCATGAGGCCGGTGGCCAGCGCGGCCAGTGAGCGCCGCAGGGTGACAAGGGCGGAGTGCTGGTAGTTCATCAAAGAGGTCTCCTCGGGTCTGCCTGGCTTCGTTCCAGAGTGTAGTCGCAGCATTGCGCAAAGGCGATACCGGTAGCTGTGCTCAGCACTACGACGCTCTTTCTACATGCGACACTCTCTACATGCGACATTCTCTACATGCGACACTATGTCACACGCCCCTGCGGCAGTGCGCTGCTACCATGCCTGGCTCCTTCAGTTGTACTGGTTCCGATGATGCGCATGCGATTACGTCCCCTGTCCCGACCCTCGCTCTCTGCCACGCTTTGTGCTGCGTTGGCCTGCGCTGTTCCCTCCGTATCGATGGGCGGGGACGCACTGGAGGAGATGATCGTTACCGCGGTGCGGATGGATAAACCACTGCGCCTCGTCACCGATCCGCTGAAGCCCCGTCAGCCACTGCCGGCGAGTGACGGCGCCGGTTACCTGAAGTCCATCCCAGGATTCTCGGTCATCCGCAAGGGCGGGTCGGACGGCGACCCTGTGTTGCGTGGTATGGCGGGATCCCGCCTGTCCATGTTGCTGGATGGAGACGTCATTCTTGGTGGTTGCAGCAATCGCATGGATCCTCCAACGGCCTACATATTTCCTGAAACGCTCGATGTCATCGAAGTGATCAAGGGCCCTCAGAGCGTGCGCTACGGGCCGGGTAACTCCGCTGGCGTGGTGGTATTTGAACGGGATAACCAGCGTCCGGAGGAGGCCGGCTGGAGCGGTCATGCCAGTTTGCTTTCCGCAAGTGCCGAAAGGCTCGATGGCATGCTGGACGCGCGCTACACCAATCGCGATTTCACCCTGCGTACCACCGGGTCCAGCACCTCTGCGGAAAACTACGAGGATGGTGACGGCACCGAGGTTCACTCCCGCTACGAGCGTTGGACGGCCCAGGTCGATTTCGCCTGGACCCCGGACGATGACACCCGGCTGGAAATGGGCGCAGGCTTCAGTGACGGCGAAGCGGCCTATGCCGATCGTGGCGTGGATGGCTCCCTGTTCCAGCGCGAGGCTTACAGCGCCAGCTTCGAGAAGCGAAACCTCGGTTCTCTTCTGGATAGCATTGAGGTGGCCGCTTACCATAACTATGTTGATCATGTGATGGACAACTACAGCCTGCGGGAACCCGCCGCCATGATGGCCTCGCGGATGGCGATGAACCCGGACCGGGAGACACGGGGGGGCAGGCTGGTTGTCGGCCTGACACCCGCGGCTACCGTCGATGTCACCCTGGGAGGTGACCTGCAGCGCAATGACCACAGCAATCGCAGCAGCATGAACCAGGACATGGTTGATTATCGCGACCTGGCACGTGAACCGGATGCCCGGTTTGAACAGGCCGGCCTGTTTACCGAGGTGAACTGGCGAGCGACGGAAGCCAGTCGCTGGCTGGCGGGTGCCCGTGTCGATCAGTGGGAGGTGAGTGATTTACGCAGCGAAGTCGCCCTTTCGATGATGTCATCGGTCCCCAATCCCACCTCCGGAGAGTCTCGCGATCAGAGTCTCTACAGTGGTTTCATGCGCTTTGAGCGGGATTTCGACAGTCCGGGAACCTATGCCACAACAGCGTACGCCGGTATTGGCCATAGTGAACGTTTTCCCGATTACTGGGAAATGATTGCCAAAGAGACTACGGACTCCGTCAGCGCATTGGGCATCGATCCCGAGAAAACCACCCAACTCGATGTGGGACTCCTCTATAACGCTGACCGCTTCAGCGCGGGGCTGTCCCTGTTCTACAACGAAATCGATGACTTCCTGCTGATCGAATCCGGCTTCGAGAAGCCCGCGGTTATGGGGGCCATGCCGATGAATGCCATGGCGACGAACTCCATGGCCGCCACTCGTGAAACCACCGTGGTGCGTAATATTGCCGCGCGCTCCTGGGGGTTGGAGTGGGATATGGCTTACCGTCTCACTGAGCGGCTGCGTCTGGAGGGCTCCCTGGCCGCCGTTCGCGGTGCCAATGACAGCGACGGAGAGACCCTGCCTCAGTTGCCACCACTGGAGATGCGTATGGGGCTTACCTACGAACGCAGCAACTGGTCTGCAGGCATGTTGTGGCGGGCGATCGCCGCCCAGGACCGGGTCGATCCGGGCCGCGGGAATATTGTGGGCCAGGACTTCGGGCCGACCGACAGTGCCGATGTGCTGTCGCTGAATGTTGGCTGGCAGCCAGCGGCCTCCCTGCTGGTGACTGCGGGAGTGGATAACTTACTGGATGCAACCTACGCCGAGCACATCAGCCGGGCCGGCGCCACCGTGCAGGGCTTCGATCAACTCGCGCGCATCAATGAGCCGGGGCGCACGTTCTGGTTGAAGGCGAGTTACAGCTTCTAACCAGGGGTACCACCGGATTCTGTCGTGCTGGCAGTCAGTTATCCCGCCGCCAGCGCGCCGGCGAGCAGCCGTGCCAGCGGCGGAAGGCGCGGCCGAAATTGGCCGGTTCCCGGTAGCCCAGTAGCTCCCCCACCTCGGCCACGCGCAGGCCAGCATTGCCCAGCAGGGCGCCGGCGAGTTCCCGCCGTTGTTGTTCCATGATCTCCCGGTAGCTGGTGCCTTCCGCTCGCAGCCTGCGGATCAGGGTGCGTTCTGTCATGTGCATATCCGCGGCGATACCGGCCAGGGTTGGTGGTGGCCCCGGCGGTTTTTCCCTGCGTATCAATTGGTCAAAGTGGTTACTCAGCATGTTGCTGACGGCCCAGGTCGTGCTGCCACCCTGTTCCCTGCTGGCGATGATCTCCCGGCAGCGCAGGGTATTGAGACGGTAGGTAACTTCATCGTGCAGGGGGGAGGGCAGTGCACACCAGGTGACCGGCAGGGAAATGGACACGCGGGGGGCGTCGAAGATGACCTGTGCCTGGTAGGTCGCCGTAAAGTTTTCCAGGTCGGGGGGGCGGCGGCCCGGTGAATCGTACCTCGACATTGTGCCCCACAGGATGGCCGAGGATGGTAGCGAGCAGCGACTCGGCAATACGCATGACAACCTGCGCCATGCGTTCGCCAAACACCGCGTCGCCGGTGAGGTCATCGAGGAACAGAAAATAGCGGCGTTCGGCTTCACCTTCTTCAATACGCATGGCCGAGTTGCGGGCCGGATACAGGTTGCCCAGGACTGCTAGCGCAGCGCCCAGGGTGGGCGCGCTGAGGGCGGCGAAGCCCAGCGGGCCGTGAGAGCTGATATTGAACAGGGCCCCCAGTGCCGGTGCCCAGGCACGTCCGGGTTGTGCGCGCTCAAGGTTATTGAACATCAAGGCCAGCGTTTCCCAGGGGATAAAGTCCTCCCGCTCCAGATCGATGGCAGTCACCCTGGTGCCGGCGAGGGCCGCCGCCGGCGTCAGCCATTCGGAGCGCAGAATCAGCCTGGCGTAGGCGGTGGAAATTTCGAGGTTTCGGGCCATACTGTTGGAGCAAGTGTCATTAAATGACCAGAATATCGTCATTTAATGAAATCGGGCAAGAGGACGCTCTCACCTAGACTATCCTTTATCCAATAACGATAAGGATTGCTTCATGATTACCTACACCCTGGACCACCCCGAGCGCGGCCATATCGAATACCGGGACCGCAAACGCTACCTCTGGCTGTCGTCGCTGTTCATGCCCCTGTTTCCGCTACTAGGCGTCCTGCTTTACTTTGGCACCGGTTCACAGTGGGCGTTGGCGGTGCCCCTGGTCTTCAGCTACCTGATTATTCCCTGCCTGGATTACTTACTGGGCTCTGATGAAAACAATCCCCCGGAAGAAATCGTGCCGCAGCTCGAGGCGGATCGTTACTACCGGGTGCTGACGTGGATCACGGTGCCGATGCACTTTATCGTGCTGATCGCCATTGCCTGGTTTGTCGGTACCCAGCCCCTCACCGCCTGGTCGGTGTTGGCGTTGGCGATCACCGCCGGTAGCTACAGCGGGCTGGGGATCAATACCGCCCACGAACTGGGACACAAAAAACCGGCCTTTGAACGTTGGCTGGCGCGGGTGGTGCTGGCCGTGCCGGCCTACGGGCATTTCTGCGTGGAACATAACCGGGGGCATCACAAGGACGTCGCCACTCCCGAGGATCCCGCCAGCTCCCGCATGGGCGAGAACATCTACCAGTTTGCCTTGCGCGAAATTCCCGGCGCCTTCCGCCGCGGGTGGGAAGTGGAGCGCGAGCGCCTGGCACGCCAGGGCCGGTCGGTCTGGTCGCTGCATAACGAAGTGCTGCAATCCTACGCGCTCAGTGCAGTGCTCCAGGGCGCCCTGATCTTTGCCTTCGGCTGGATCATGTTGCCCTTCCTGCTGATCCACAATGTCTGGGCCTGGTTCCAACTCACCAGTGCCAACTACATCGAGCACTACGGCCTGCTGCGCCTGAAGGACAGCAACGGCCGTTACGAGCGCTGCCAGCCCCATCACAGCTGGAACGCGAACTACATCTTCAGCAATATCGTTCTGTTCCACCTGGAACGGCATTCCGACCACCACGCCAATCCGACGCGGCGTTACCAGAGCCTGCGCAATTTCGATGACATTCCGGAGCTGCCCAATGGCTATTACGGTATGTACCTGCTGGCTTACGTCCCCTGGCTGTGGTTCCGCGTGATGGATCCGAGGGTGCTGGCGCTGCCGCACATCCACGGTAACCTGAACCGGGTGAATATCGATCCCGCCCACCGCGACCGGATTCTGGCTCGCTACGGTGCCGGCGGCGTCACCGCCTGAGGAACCCACCATGAGCCGTTATCGCTGCCCGGGCTGTGATTATGTCTACGACGAGGCGCAGGGCGACGAGCATGAGGGCTACCCGCCGGGTACGCCCTTCGACCAGTTGCCCGATGACTTTACCTGCCCCGATTGTTCGGTCCGGGAAAAAAGCGATTTCGAGCCCTTGCCCGACTGATGGCGGCGGCCAATGGCGACAGCCCGCCGTGAAAATAGACTTGCGTTTGTTGGCATCAGCGGGGAATGGAACATGGCGGGTCTCCTGGTGGATTTTGACTACCCAGTCTATGTGCATCGACGATACCCGCCACCCAGAAAACGGCGAACGCCAGTGAGGCCATTTGTAGCGTATTACTGCCCGCGTGTACCCGGGACATGGTTTCCTGGGTCAGTATCAGCAGGTCGGGCGGCAGCGCCCCCGACTCGAGTTCGGCAACCAGCTCCCGGGTGATAGCGAACACGGTGGACACCAGCAGGTAGAGGGGCACCAGGGAGGCGAGTGCCAGGCTCAGCCCGCGCCACCAGCGACCGAGGTAGCAGTGGCCCACTCCGGGAAAGACCAGGGCCGAGAGCAGAGCGGCGCGGGAGGCCCTATCCATGATAGTCCGGCCGGCTCAGCGCCCGACCAGGCGGGTCCACAGCCGGCTGCCTCCGCGGTACAGGAGGAAGGCGAACGGTGAACACAACAGGGCGAGCAGGGTGAACAGCAGCGGGAGACCCAGCACCAGCCAGGGGCCGTCGGTGCGGGAGATGTCGATATCGAGGCTGATGCTGCCCTCGACGCCACCCACCACCAGCAGGAGGGCGGTGAGTACCAGGCCGAGTGTCAGCATGAACAGGCCGGTGTGGCGCAATTGCGCCCCCAGCAACTGTCGGAAGGTCATTGCGGGGCTCCCGGGTCGCGGATCGGCAGTTCGGTGGTGTACTTCACTTCGCTCAGCGCCACCGAGGAAGTAATGTCCTGTACCCCGGGCAATTGGGACAGGTGGTGACGAAAGAAATACTCATAGCTTTCGACGTCCTCGGTGACGATGCGCAGGAGAAAGTCGCTGCGCCCCAGCATGACGTAACACTCGGTGACCTCCGGGAAGGAGCGAATTTTGGCTTCGAAGTCCCCCAGGGCCTGGCGGCCGTTGGCGGACAGCTTCACCTCCGTGTAGACCACGACATTCAGGCCCAGTTTCCTGCGGTTGAGCATCGCCACGCGGCGCTCGATATAACCCTGCTCCTCCAGCTTCTTGATCCGCCGCCAGCAGGGTGGCTGGGACAGGTTGATACGTTCGGCGATGTCCGCTACCGCCAGGCTGGCGTCCCCCTGGAGGAGTTCGAGGATGCGGCGGTCGGTGGCGTCGAGTGACAAGATATGAACCCTCCGTCGGGTATGTGGGTATAAAAATTACAACATAAATAAATTATAAGAAATAAATATATGAATTTTAGTCTCTTCCGCCCCTAAATAGAAAAGAACTCTCTCCGGGTAGGTTCTATAGTTGTTCTCCAGAGTGTCTGCGCCGGGCCAGGAGGTTACCGGGTGGATGCATTGTCAGGCCAGGGGGAAAGGGCGATGAATTCAGATAATGTGACCTATAACGATGCCACCACGGTCCACGGCGGGACCCTGGAGGACATTGTCCCGGAGCAGCGGGCAGGCGCGCTGCGCGGTGCCCAGCTGCTGGCGAAAGCCCTGCAGGCCGAGGGCGTGGATACCCTGTTTGGCTACCCCGGAGGGGCCAACCTGGAGATCTTCGATGTGCTGCGGGAATTCGGCATTCGCTGTGTGCGCACCGAGCATGAGCAGGGCGCGGTCCATGCCGCCCAGGGCTATGCCAGGGCGACCGGCCGGGTGGGTGTTTGCCTGGCGACCTCCGGGCCGGGCGCGACCAACCTGGTGACCGGTATCGCCGACGCCAACAGTGACTCCACTCCGCTGGTCGCCATCACCGGTAATGTCCCCTCCCACCTGTTGGGCAGAAACGCCTTCCAGGAAGTGGATATCGTTGCCATCACGCGCCCGGTGACCAAGCGCAGCTACCTGCTGCAGAAGGTGAGCGACATTCCGGCCACCGTGCGCGAGGCGTTCCTGCTGGCGGCGGGAAACCGCCCGGGGCCGGTATTGATCGACATCCCCAAGGACATCCAGCAGCACTACCCGCGCGATCCCGAGGGCAACTACGTGGCACCGAGGATTCCCGCGGTTATAGAAGCGCCGGAAAAACCGGTGCGCGGCATGACGGAAAATCAGTTGAGTGAGGCCAGCCGCCTGCTGTCTGAGGCGCGGCGCCCTGTCATCTATGCGGGGGGCGGTGTCATCTCGGCGGGCTGCGCCCCGGCCCTGCTGGCCCTGGCGGAGACCTTGCGCTGTCCGGTGACCACCACCCTGATGGGCCACGGTGCCTTTCCTGCCGGCCATGCGCTTTCGCTGCACACGCTGGGCATGCACGGCGCCCGCTATGCCAACGTGGCCGTGAACGAGGCAGACGTGGTACTGGCACTGGGCGTTCGCTTTGATGACCGGGTGACAGGGAACGTGGATACCTTCATCGCCGAGGGGCGGGTCATACACATCGACATCGACCGCGCCGAGCTGAACAAGAACAAGAGCGTTACCCTGCCAATATGGGCCGACCTGCGCGCCGCGCTGGACCAGTTGCTGGAGCGCGTCGTGGCCTGTGCTTCCGGTGAATGGCTGGACTACCTCGGTCGGGTGAAACGCGAGTTTCCCTACACCATACCCGAGCCCGAGAGCGGCGCGATCAGTCCCCAGTACGCTATAACTTTACTCAATCAGCAGACAGCCGGTGAAGCGATCGTATCGCTGGGGGTGGGACAGCACCAGATGTGGGCGATGCAGCACTACCAGCCGAATCAGCCGGCTTCGTTTCTCAGCAGTTCCGGCTTTGGCACCATGGGCTATGGACTGCCGGCCGCGATAGGGGCAAAGGTTGCTCGCCCGGCGCGCCAGGTGGTGGATATCGACGGTGACGGTTCGCTCAATATGACCATCCAGGAACTGGCGACCTGCCGCCGCTACGGCATCGGGGTGAAGGTGATGGTGATCAACAACCAGTGGCTGGGGATGGTGCGACAGTGGCAGGACATGATTTACCAGGGACACCGTGCGGAGTCGGATCTCTCGGATCCCACCTGCGTCACGCCGGCGGGTGAACGGGACATCTATCCCGATTTTCCCACGATCGCCTCGGGATACCGGGTGAGTGCTGAAAGGGTCTCCCGGCGCGAGGACCTGGCACCTGCCATTGCCCGGATGCTGGCCAATCCCGACGAGCCCTACCTGCTGGATGTGATCGTGGCGGCAGAGGAGAACGTCTATCCGATGATTCCGGCGGGGGGCTCCTACCGCGATATCATCATGGGGCCGGAAGACCTGGCAGCCATGTCGGTGGCATCCCAGGGCAGCAACGTTTGAGTCCCCGTCGCAGGCGGGGCTCCTCCGGTTGAATGGGGGGCGCTCTCAGTCGAGGACGCTCAGCTGCCACAGGTCCTTGCGGTTCATGTGGAGCAGGGGCCTGATGGCCAGCAGGCCGGTGCGGCCGATGCTGGTTTCCAGGTGTTCCAGTTCCGCAAACTTCTCCCGAATTTGTGCATCGACAGGTACCTCGAGGCCGTTCTGCCGCATCATCAGTAAGCCCTTGGCCCGCAGCGCCAGTTCGGTGTACACCCGCAGGTAGCAGAGCATATCCACCAATACCGGCCCGTCGAAATGGGCCTTCAGGTCGGCCATGAACTGGCCCGCGCGGGTGGCCCCGAACTGCCCGGAGGTCAACTGGCGGATGAACTGGGCATCGTCGTCGAAGTCCAGCTCCAGCCAGTGGTGCAGGTGGCTGGCACTCAGGATGAATACGCCATAGAGCAAGGCGGGCAGGGTGGTCAGGAACAGCAGGGTCATCTGCACCGGCGGCAACACGAAGTGATTGAACAGTGAGTGCACGGCGATCGCAGCGGCCAGCCCGGGAATGCAGGCCAGCGGGCTGACATGCAGGTGGCGGTCGGAGAAGACCTGGGTGAGTACGGCGAAGATTGCCGTGGCACCGCCGTGCATGATGGCGGTGCCGAATCCGCGTACCACCCAGATCGCGTGGTGGCCATGCTCCGGGCTGGCGAGGTAGTAGAGATTCTCGCCCAGCGCAAATCCCGTACCCACGGCGAATCCGAGAATGGCGCTGTCCACCAGGAAGCCGATGCGGCAGTTGCGCAGCAGGTACACAATGACCAGCGCCTTCAGGGCTTCCTCGGTTATCGGGCCGACATAGCGGGACAGGGACGTGATCGACAGATCGAACAGGTCCCGCAGGGCGCTATTGACGAAGTAGCCCGCCACCGCGAGCAGGCAGCCAGCGCCAATCACCCCCAGCACCAGCCGGGGGCGGACCAGCTTGTAGCTGTCCATGTACATCAGCACCCCGAGGAACACCAGCACGGGCAGCAGGCCCAGGGGAGCGGTCACCAGTAAGTGTGTATTCATGGGCTGAACTTTGCCGGGCTTGTCGAGCATGATCCCCTGATCGGCCGGGGAAATACAAGCCGCCGGGCGGCGCTGCTCTATTCGCCGGCGCCTTCCCGGATCCACTGGCCCAGCAGGTTGCGCTCTTGCTGGGTCATCCCGGTCTTGTTCAGGAACGGCATGTCGGTGGATTCCACCGAGCGGGCCAGAATCCGCGGCGCCCATTGCTCGATCTGGGCCATGCTTTCCAGCATGACGCCCGCCGGGGCCACGGTGAAAACGTCGTCGCTGGGGCTGGCGGAATGGCAGCTGGCGCAGCGCTCGTGAATGATCGTCTGTACCTGTGCGGCACCCACCTGCTGCTCACTGGCTGCGGGAGCCGGTGCCCGCTCGGGCATGATCACCCAGGCCAGAACCGCCGTGGCCACCAGGGCGGCACCCAGTATCCAGGGCTGCTGTATCCCCTTGTGGCGCAGGTTGAAGTAGTGCCTGGCGAAGGCGGTGATGGCAATGATCGCCAGCAGAACCAGCCAGTTGTGTGGGTGGGCATAGGTCATCGGGTAGTGGTTGCTGATCATGATGAACAGCACCGGCAGGGTCAGGTAGTTGTTGTGGGTGGAGCGCAGCTTGGCCTTTGCACCCCAGGCGGGATCCGGCGCTTCGCCCGCCTCGATGGCTGCCACCAGCGCGCGCTGGGACGGCATGATTACCCGGAACACGTTGCCGGCCATGATGGTGCCGATCATAGCGCCCATATGTATGAAGGCGCCGCGTCCGCTGAACAGGTGAGTGAGGCCATAGGTGGTGACCACCGCTAGCGCGATCAGTACAGCCCCAAGCAGGTAACCGTTGCGTGCCAGCGGGGTTGCGCAGAGCAGTTCGTACAACAGCCAGCCACCCGCCAGGAAGCCGATACCGATCGCAATCGCCTGGTACCGGCTGAGGTCTGCCACCCGCGGGTCGATCAGGTAGGCGTCGGCGCCGATATAGAACACCAGGATCATCAGCATCATGCCGGTCAGCCAGGTGGAGTAGGCCTCCCACTTGAACCAGTGCAGGGTCTCCGGCATTTTCTCCGGCGCCAGCTGGTACTTCGCCACTTCGTAGATGCCGCCGCCGTGGATCGCCCACAGGTCACCCTTGATGCCCTGGTCCTGCTTCCAGCGCGGAGGTTCCTCCAGGCTGTTGTCCAGCCACACGAAATAGAACGAGGCGCCGATCCAGGCGACGCCGGTGATGACGTGGAGCCAGCGGAAAATCAGTTGCAGCCAGTCGAGTAAGTAAGCATCCATGGTCTCAGTGAGTATCCGTGTCGTCTCGGTGGTGGGCGCAATGTCCCGCAATGTAGGTCGCCAGTATGGCCCGGTCATCGCCTAGCATGGCCAGCACGAAAAGCTTCTCCAGCAGCGATGCGCAGTGCTGGTAGCGGAACGCCAGCATCGGCGTGGCTGCCGGGTCCAGTACCAGGAAGTCCGCTTCCTTGCCGGCTTCGAAGTTGCCGATATGCTGCTGGCAGTCGAGGCTGCTGGCGCCGCCCAGGGTCGCCAGGTAAAAGGCCTTGAAGGGGGTGAGCTTGTAGCCGCTCAGCTGCTGGGTCTTGTAGGCGTCGGCCATGGTTTCCAGGATGGAAAAAGTGTGACCGGCGCCGATGTCGGTGCCCAGGCCCACGCGGATGCCCTGCTGGACCGCGCGCTGCAGTTTGAACAGGCCGGAACCGAGGAACAGGTTGGAACCGGGGCAGAAGGCAATGTTGGATTCGGTCTCTGCCAACCGCTGCCACTCGGCATCTTCGAGGTGGATGCCGTGGGCGAATACGCTGCGCCTGCCCAAAAGCCCGGCCTGGTCGTAGGTGTCCAGGTAGTGTGCGCAGTCCGGGAACAGTTCCCGCACCCAGGCCACTTCATCCCGATTCTCCGACAGGTGAGTGTGCAGGTGTACGCCCGGGTGTTCCCGCAGCAGGCGGCCCGCCTGCTCCAGCTGCTCGGGCGTCGAGGTCGGGGCGAAGCGCGGCGTGACGGCGTAACGCAGGCGGCCCTTGCCGTGCCAGCGCTCGATCAGTTCCCTGCTCTGCTGGTAGCCCGATTCTGCGGTGTCGGTGAGGGCTTCCGGGGCATTGCGGTCCATCAGCACCTTGCCGCAGATCATGCGCAGGTTGCGCTGCTCGGCGACGGCAAAGAACGCATCGACCGATTCGGGGTGAACGGTGCCAAACACCTGGGCAGTGGTGGTGCCACAGCGCAGCAGTTCGTCGAGAAAGCGCTCGGCGATTGCGGCGGCGTGTGCCCGGTCGGCGAACTCGGCCTCGGTGGGAAAGGTGTAGGTTTCCAGCCACTGCAGCAGCTGTTCACCGTAGGCGGCCACCATTTTGGTCTGGGGGTAGTGGATGTGGGTGTCGACAAAGCCGGGGCACAGCAGCTTACCCGGATAATCATTCAGCGGGGTGCCGGGTGGCAGTTCGGGCAGCAGGGCACTGGCTGGTCCGGTGGCGCTGACCCGGCCATCCTCCACCAGCAACAGGCCGTCTTCAATGTACTGGTAGCTCTCGGCCAGCGGTACGCTGTCAGGGTCCTGCAGGAAGTGCAGGATGTCTCCGCGGAAGGCTTCCAGGCTCATGCCTGCTCCCCCGCGGAAAGCCGGGAATCTGGCGCCAGGGCAAACTCCAGTGAAGGTTCCAGTGCCACCTCGTCGCAGTTGTCACCGGGCCCCTGGCGGTCGACGACCAAAAAGTCGCTTGCCCCGTTTAGGGCCAGGGAGTAATGGTGCCAGGTGCCGCGACGGTAGTTGACGCCCTGGCCCGGCGCGGCCACGAACAGTGTCACTGCATTGACGTCGAAGGGCCCGGGGGGCGCGACGGCGACCAGATAGGGATTGGCAGACAGGGGCATGAAGGCCTGGCTGCCCCGGGGGTGACGCTCCATGACCTCGGCTCGAAAGGGCAGCGCAACCGGCTGGCTGCGGAAGATGCTGATGATGGCGGCGTCTTCCTCGCCCGACAGTTCCGCCTGGGCCAGCGCGTGGTAGCGGGTAGTGCGTCCGTAGTTGATCGGGAAGTGTTCGCGGCTGGCACTGGCCTCGATGACATCGCCGTAGGGCGCAAAGGCGTCGGCGGTCAGTGGCTGGGCGTACAGGCGGCGGATCGACATCAGGAACCCCGGTAGGTCGAGTAGCCGTAGGCGGAGAGCAACAGGGGAATGTGGTAGTGCTCCCCCGTGTCCGGCAGGTTGAAGACCACGTCGGCCCAGGGGTAGAACACCGGGGAGCCCAGCGCTTCGAAGTAGGCGGCGGTGGCGAAGTGCATGCGGTAGGTGCCCGCGGGCAGGACCAGGTCCTGGGGACACAGTCCCGGGAGGCGTCCGTCGCTATTAGTGTGGCCGCCTCCAACCCGCTCCCAGTCGTCACCCGCCTGGCGGTAGAGCGTGATGGCCACATTGGCGGCGGGGCAGCCGCGCGCCGTGTCGAGAATGTGGGTAGTGATCTGGCTCATAGCAGTTTGTCCAGGCGGAGTTGGAAGATTTTGCGCTGCTCTTCGGCGGCGTTTGCCAGTTCCTCTGCGCGCGTGTTGGGTAGCCGCGCCTTGAGCAGGGCCAGCATGTCTGCCGCGCTTTTTCCCGTAGCGCAGACTATAAAGATAAATCCGAAGCGCGCCTCGTAGTCGCTGTTGCCCTGGGCCAGTTCCGTAATGACCGCCTCGGTGGCGCTGGCCACCGCAGCCTGCTCCCCGGCGGCCAGTTGCTTGGTATCCGCGTACTTCGCCTTGAGTGAGTCGACGTCGCCGATTTTGGGGTGACCGTCAAAGGCTTGCAGGTAGTCCGCTTCCTCCAGGCCTCGCCATACCGTATCGGCCGCGTCCTTGAGGCTCTGGGCATCGGCGAAGGGGCGTGCCGCCACGAGTTCGGCGATCCAGCGCTCGCTGGTGCAACACTGGCGCAGCTGCTGTGCCGCCTCGGCCGGCGATGCCGCGTTGAGCGCCTCGATGCTCACTTCAGCCGCTCCCACTCCGGCAGGCCGATGACCCGCAAGCGGCTGACTCCGCCATCCGGGAAAATGTTCAGCCGCATATGGGTAAAGGTCTGTTCGGGGCTGGTCAGGATCTGGTCGATAAACACCTGGGCGCGGTCGGGGCCCAGTGGCGTCCGGTCGATGACGGTAATCCACTCGGTGTTCTCGTCGGTTTCCCGTCCCTCGATGCAGGCGGCTTCCAGTACAAACTCGTCCGGGTAATTGCCCACGAAGTGGGCGGTGTCCACGATCACTTTGCGGATATTGCCCGGCACGCCGAGACGCAGGATGCACCAGTCATTGCCATCGTCCCGGCGCCGGCGGGTCTCCCAGCCGTCGCCCATATTGTCGCCGGGGTGGGGTAGTACCAGGTTGTGGGGTGAACTGTAGAACTGGTCGCTGCACTGCTGGCCGTAGCCGCCGAGAGCTGCGCTGGCGAGGTCGACCAGCTCGCCCTCCACATAGTGCTCCCGGCGCGGCTTGGCCCGGCCCCAGGTGCGCAGGCGGGCGACGCCGCCGTCAGGAAAGATCTTCAGGCGCAGGTGGGTGCAGGGCCTGCGTTCGCTGACGGCAAACTCGTTCTGGGCGTTGGCCTCTAGCGCCGATTTCGGCAACAGGCTGAACCACTCGGTGTCGTCGTTAATCGGGCCCTCCACCCAGGCCCCTTCCAGTGAAGCGTACTCCGGGGCGTTACCGCGAAAGTGGGTGGTTTCCACATCGACGATGTAGATGGAGCCGGGTATGCCCAGCCGCAGGATGCACCAGTCGTAGTCCACGCCCTGCTGGTCCCGGTCGCGGCGGCGGAATGAACGGCGGGACTCCCAGCCGTCCATCCACTGCCCCGTGGCGACAAAATGCCCCTGGCGAAAGATCGGGGGGTTGGGATTGACCAGGTTGGAGGCCTCGGCAAACCACTGGTCGGAGCAGGACAGGGCGCGCCCCCCGATCCGGCCGCTCAGCAGGTTGATGAAATCACGGGTGAACTGGTCAGTGATCATGTCTGGGTTCCGTACTGTTTCAATAGCGGTCGGCCGCGGGCGTGACCGACGACATCGCTCCCTCGGAAGATGTCTTCGCCCCGCAACAGGGTGCGTTCCACCCGGCCTGTGACCTTGTGCCCGGCATAGGGCGTGATCTTGTGCCGGTACTTGATGATCTCGGGTGTGATCAGGTACTCGCCGGTATCGTCGAACACCACCAGGTCGGCATCGTAGCCCGGTGCGATCCGGCCCTTGCGCTCGCCCAAACCGGCAAAGCGTGCCGGGCGGCTCGCCATCCACTCGACTATCTCGGGCAGGCTGAACCCTCGCTGGCGGGCCTCGGTCCAGATCAGTGACAGGCCAAACTGCAGGGAGGAAATACCACCCCAGGCGTTCTCCAGGTCACCGCTGTCCAGGTGCTTGAGCTGTGGTGTGCAGGGTGAGTGGTCCGACACCACCAGTTCGATGATGCCGTCGGCCAGCCCCTGCCAGAGCTTGTCGCGGTTTTCATTCTCGCGAATGGGCGGGCAGCACTTGAACAGGGTTTCACCGTCGGGGCAGGCCTCAGCCCACAGGGTGAGGTAGTGGGGGCAGGTTTCCGCGGTGACGGCCAGGCCTTCTTTCCGGGCGGCGGCAATCATGGCGATGGCGTCGGAGCTCGACAGGTGCACAATGTGCATCCGCGCGCGGACGCCCCTGATCTGCGCTTCCCGGGCGAGATCGATGACCATCCCGATGGCATCGTTCTCCCACTGCCGGGGGCGGGATGCCAGGAAGCTCTGGTAGCTGCGGCCGATTTCCGCCGGAGGCGTATTGTCGCGGTCGAGCTCCGCGTGCACCAGGTAGGGCAGATCGTAGTGGGCGAGGGTAGGGATTGCGGCGCGCATGTGTTCCGCTTCCACCTGGGGGAAGTCGTCCACGCCGGAAAAAATCGTGAAGGACTTCACTCCGAGGATGCCTGCGCGACAGAGGGCGTCGAGTCCGTCCAGGCTATCCGGGACCACCCCGCCCCAGAAGCCGCAGTCCACCCACAGCTGGTCCTGCACGGCGGTCAGCTTTTCCTCCAGGGCGGCGACGGTGGTGGTGACCGGGATGCAGTTGAGGGGCATGTCCACCACGGTGGTGATGCCTCCCGCTGCGGCCGCCTGGGTGGCCGTATCGAAGCCTTCCCATTCGGTGCGGCCCGGCTCGTTGATGTGCACGTGGGTATCGACCAGCCCCGGCATCAGCACTTTGTCGCCAAGGTCTTCCAATGGACAGCCGGGCTCGGCCTGCCAGTCCAGGATGTCGGCAATTTTGCCGTCGGCAATCACTACCGTGGCGGCGCGTTCTTCACCGTCGCTGATCACCCGGCGGCTGCGCAGGGCCCGGATGCTGGCTTCACTCATGGGGAGCCTCCGGACCGGCCAGTGCCTCCCGGACCGGCTGCAATGCTTTCGCATCCGGACCGGCGGCGGGGGTTGCGACCTGCTGCTGGTAGAGGTTGATGATCTGGCCAGCCACCGACACGGCGACTTCCACCGGGCGTTTACCCGGGATGGTGTCCAGGCCAATGGGGCAGTGCACTTGCTCCCAGGCGGCAGGGGAAAAGCCTTCATGCTCGAGCCGCATGCGAAAGCGCCGCCACTTGGTCAGGGAGCCGATGAGGCCAACGTAGCCTGCATCGGCACGTTTCAGGGCGGCCTTGAGGATGGCGTAATCCTGCTGGTGATTGTGGGTCATGATCAGGTACCAGGTGCCTGCGGGCAGGTTCGCCACCTCTGCCGAGGGATCGTCGCTGAAGTGCGCTGCGCCCGTTCCGCTGTCCGGCGCCTCGCTGAAGTGCTCGCGGCTGTCGAACCAGTACAGTCGGCATGGCATCTGCTGCAGCAGGGGAGCCAGGGTACGGCCCACGTGGCCGGCGCCGAACAGGGCGACGTCCAGGGCGGTCCCGGCAAAGCTTTCGAACAGCAGGCTGGTACTGCCGCCGCAGCATTGGCCGAGGGTCGGCCCCAGGGGCAGGTATTCGATGCGCTGGCCTTCTGTGCCGAGCATCTCGGCGGCGATCTGGGCGGCACGCAGTTCCAGGTGGCCACCGCCGATGCTGCCGTAACTGCCGTCGCGGGCAAACACCATCTTGGTGCCGGTGGGGCGTGGCGTCGAGCCCCGGGTGCCCAGCTGGGTCACCAGGACGTAGTCTTCGCCGGAGGCCTGCAAGGACTGTATGGCCTCGCTCCAGTGCAGGTGGGTGTGCAGTTCCTTCATGGTCTTGGCTCCCGGTGCGCCGTGCGCACGGCCTGACAGGCCGCCAGTACCCGTTCGGGGGTGGCGGGTGCGTCCAGGGGAGGACTGTGACGATATTCACCGAGACTGGCAATGGCATCGCGCAGCGCAGCCCAGACGGAGATGGCGAGCATCAGCGGGGGTTCTCCCACGGCCTTGGAATGGAAGATGGTCGCTTCCGTGTTGGGGCTGTCGGGCAGCAGTTCCACGTTCAGTATCTCGGGGGTGTCGCTGATGGCCGGTATCTTGTAACCGGCAGGGCCGGTGGTCTGCAGGCGACCGTCCTCGCCCCAGACCAGTTCCTCGGTGGTCAGCCAGCCCATGCCCTGGATAAAGCCCCCTTCGACCTGGCCGACGTCGATGGCCGGGTTGAGGGAGTCGCCCACGTCCTGGCAGATATCGGTGCGCAGTACCCGGTACTCACCGGTAAGCGTGTCCACCACGACTTCCGATACCGCCGCGCCATAGGCGTAGTAGAAAAACGGCCTGCCCTGGGCGGTGGTGCGGTCGTAGTGAATTTTGGGCGTGCGGTAGTAGCCGGTGGCCGAGAGCGGGACGCGGTGCATGTAGGCCAGTTGAGCCAGTTCGGCAAAGCTCAGCTTGTGTTCTCCGGCGCGGATATAGCCGGCACTGAAGTGAATCTCATCCTCCGCCACCCCGAAGTGTTCGGCTGCGAAGACGGTAAGCCGCCTGCGAATCTTGCCCGCTGCATCCTTGGCCGCCATGCCGTTGAGGTCGCTGCCTGAAGACGCCGCTGTGGGTGATGTGTTGGGCACCTTGTCGGTGCGGGTGGCGGTGCAGGTGATACTCGCCAGGTCGACCTGTAACTCCCGGGCCACGACCTGGGCGACCTTGGTGTAGAGCCCCTGGCCCATCTCCGTGCCGCCGTGATTCAACTGGATGCTGCCGTCGGTATAGACGTGCAGCAGGGCGCCGGCCTGGTTCAGGTGCTGCACGGTGAATGAGATACCGAACTTGACCGGTGTGAGGGCCAGGCCGCGTTTGAGCACCGGGCTCGCTGCATTGGCCTCGCGAATCGCCTCCCGCCGGGCGCGGTAGTCCGCGCTGCGTTCGAGACGCTCCACCAGTGGCGCCACAATGTGCTGGTTGAGCTGCTGGCCGTAGTGGGTCGTGTCGCGACCGCCTTCGGCAGTGTAGAAATTGCGCTTGCGCACATCGAGCGGGTCCAGCCCGGTGGCGGTGGCTATCTGCTCGACGATGTTCTCGATGGCCAGCATGCCCTGGGGGCCGCCAAAGCCGCGAAATGCCGTGTGGGAAACCGTGTTGGTCTGCACCCGGTGGCCCCGAATGTGGGCCGCCGGCAGGAAGTAGGCGTTGTCGGCATGGAACATGGCCCGGTCGACGATGGCATCGGACAGGTCTGGCGACATGCCGCAATTGCCCGCCAGTTCCAGGTCGAGGCCGAGAATCATACCGTCGCTGTCGAACCCGACCTCGTAGCGGCTGTAGAAGGGGTGGCGTTTGCCGGTGGTGATAAAGTCCTCGGCCCGGGCCAGGCGCAGTTTGACCGCGCTCCCGGTGTGCCGGGCCAGCAGCGCCGCCAGGCAGGCCCATTGGTTGGCGTTGGTCTCCTTGCCGCCAAAGGCACCGCCCATCCGGCGCACCTCACAGGTGACAAGGCTGAGTGGCAGCCCCAGCACCTCAGCTACCAGCTTTTGTCCCTCGCTGGGGTGCTGGGTGGAACTGTAGACCAGCATGCCGCCATCGTCCTGGGGCACGGCCATGGCAGCCTGGCCTTCGAGGTACATCTGTTCCTGGCCGCCGCTGTGAAATTCACCGCGCAGGGTGTGGGGCGCTGCCTCCAGGGCGGCGCGGGTATCCCCACGTTGCTGGCTGTGGGTGGGGCGCACAAAACGCTGTTCACCGATGCCATCGACCACGTCCAGTGCCGGTGGCTGTTCCTCGTACTCGATACTGGCCAGGCGGGCCGCCTGGCGGGCGACCTGCTGAGTGCTGGCGGCAACCACGAAGAGAACCTGGCCGAGAAAGGACACCTCGCCCTCGGCCAGTAGCGGATCGCCGGGAAACACGGGGCCGATGTCGCGGTGACCCGGGATGTCGTCGCAGGTCAGCACGGCGGCTACGCCGGGCAGGGCGCGTACCGCGCTCAGGTCCATGGACAGGATCCGGCCCCGGGCGACGGTGCTCAGGCCTGGGTAGGCGTAGAGCAGATTGGCCGGCGCCGGGAGATCGTCGACATAGCGTGCCTTGCCGGACACGTGCAACGCAGCGCTATCATGTTTCACCGCTCCGGCTGTTGCGGGGCCGCTGGTACTGGCTTCTCTTTCTTCCGGCAGCTTACGCATAGTGGGTCACCTGCAGCTGCGCGGGGGAAAGCTGCTGCGACAGCCAGAGCCGGCGCAGAAGGTTGGCGGCGACCTCGCTGCGGTAAGCTGCGCTGGAGCGAAAGTCCGAGATGGGGGTGAAGTCCCCATGCAGGGCGAGGCAGGCTTGCTCCAGGGTTTGCTCGTTGAAGGCCTGTCCTGTCAGGGCTGCCTCGGCAGCCGCCGCGCGCCTGGGTATTTCGGCCATACCGCCAAAGGCGATGCGCGCCGCGGTGATTGTCTCTCCCTCTCCCTGCAGGGTGAGCCGGAACGCAGCGCAGACCGTGGAGATGTCGTCATCCAGGCGTTTGCTGACCTTGTAGACCTGGAACAGGTCGCCCTCATGGGGCAACGGAATGCGGATCGCCTCGATGAACTCACCGGGCTCCAGCGCCGTCTGCCGATACGCCTTGAAGAATGCGTCGATTGCCAGCTCGCGTATTGTTGCACCTTTACGCAGCACCAGGGTTGCCTCCAGGGCAATCAGTACGGGTGGCATGTCACCAATGGGTGACGCATTGGCGATATTGCCTCCCACAGTGCCCTGGTTGCGGATTTGCTGTGAACCGAGGCGCGCCAGCAGCTCCCGCAGCGCGGGCCAGTGCGCGCTCAGCGTAGCCTGGCACCGGCTGTAGGTTACGGCAGCGCCAATTTCCAGGTAGCCCTCTTTCTCCTCCAGCCGCAGTAGTTCGGGTACGCAACCGGTGAATACGAGTCTGTCGCTGGGCTTGAGAGCCTGGGTGAACTCGAGGGCGAGGTCGGTGGCGCCGGCAACCAGTCGCGCATCGGCGTGGTTTGTCAGCAGGGTGGCCAGCTCCTCCAGTGTGGTGGGGGCGTGGTAGCTCTGCTGGGCAAGGTGCAGGCTGCCGGGGGCCGCTGCCAGGGCCGTGAGCCGTTCGGCGACGGCGCTCTCGCCGGCGCTGAAGGCATCCTCGATGGCCGGGTCGTACATCTGCACGGCGGCCTCGACAATTGGCCGGTAACCGGTGCAGCGACAGAGATTACCTCCCAGGGATTCGAGGATTTCCTCGCGTTCCGGCACTGCGTGATTCTTGCGATGGGCAAACATCGACATCACGAAACCGGGGGTGCAAAAGCCACACTGGGAGCCATGGCAATCCACCATGGCCTGTTGCACAGGGTGCAGCCGGTCTTCGCTGGCCAGGTCTTCAACGGTGAGCAGCTGGTGTCCGTGGAGATTTCCCAGCGGGGTGATGCAGGCGTTGAGACTACGGTAGTGAAGCCTGCCGTGCTCGGGGGCGGCGACCACGACGGTGCATGCTCCACAGTCCCCGGAGGCGCAGCCCTCCTTGGTTCCAGTGCGGCCCAGGTGATCCCTCAGGTAGTCGAGCACGGTGGTACAGGGGGCGACCTGGTCGACTTCCTGAAGCTCGTTATTGAGTAAAAATCTGATCATGCCGGGCGCCGGAAAAAACTTGACGATAGTGTCAAAAAACTTACCAGAGTTCGCCGGTTGGCGACAGCGTTTTGTGCCCTGTTGGGCCTGCATTTGCGCCTGTCACCCAGTATAGGTCTGCCCCTTGAACCCTGGATGAAGACGGTAACAGGGGAGGTCAAGGGCCCTGAGATGGCGTCGGTTTGGCGCTTGGCTGGCATGGTAGCAATTCCTCTGTCAGATAAAGGCAAAACGGGCCAGGAAGATACCGCCCAGCACCCACGCGCCCAGCGAGACCTGTCGCGAGCGGCCGGCCACCAGCTTGACGGCAACGTAGGTAATGAAGCCGATGGCGATGCCATTGGCGATGGAAAAGGACAGGGGGATCATGACCGTGGTCAGCAGGGCGGGCAGTAACTCGGTTGGGTCTTCCCAGTCCAGGGCGTGCAGGCCGGAGAGCATCAGCAATGCAACGTAGAGCAGGGCCCCGGCGGTGGCGAAGGCCGGAACCATACTGGCCAGCGGCGATAGAAACATGGCGAGCAGGAACAGCGCACCCACGGTGACCGCGGTGAGTCCGGTGCGGCCGCCGGCCGCCACCCCTGCGGCGCTCTCCACGTAGCTGGTAACCGGGGCGCAGCCGAGAAAGGCGCCCAGTACACTCGCGCTACTGTCGGCCTTGAGGGCGCGGTCCATGTTCTGGATTTCACCTTTGTCGTTGACGAGGTGGGCCCGGGTGGCCACGCCGAGCAGGGTGCCCGCGGTATCGAAGAGATTGACGAACAGAAAGGCGATGATCACGCTGACCATGGCCACATCGAGGGCGCCGGCAATGTCGAGCTGGAACAGCAGGGGGGCAATGCTGGGCGGTGCCGAGACCAGCCCCTGGTAATGGACTTCTCCGATCAGCAGGCCTATTGCGGTAGTGCCGAGGACGCCGAGCATGATCGCGCCAGGTACCTGCCGCACCGACAGCGTGGTGATCAGCAGAAATCCAATCGCGGATAGCAGGGGTCCGGGTTGGGAGAAATCGCCCAGGGCCAGCAGGGTCGCCGGGTTGGCGACGATGATGCCGCCGTTTTGCAGGCCGATGAATCCGATGAACAGCCCCACGCCGGCACCCATTGCCACGCGCATGTCCAGTGGAATGCTCTCCAGCATCCAGGCGCGCAGGCGAGTCACGCTCATCAGAACGAACAGCACACCGGAAAAGAACACCGCGCCCATGGCCACCTGCCAGGTGTAACCCATCTCACCGACCACGGTGTAGGTGAAAAAGGCATTGAGGCCCATGCCCGGCGCCAGTCCCACCGGCCAGTTGGCATACAGGCCCATGAACAGGCAGGCCAGTGCAGCCGCCAGGCAGGTGGCGGCAAAGCTGGCGCCTTCGTCCATTCCCGCCGCGGCCATCATCTGCGGGTTGACGAAGATAATGTAAGCCATGGTAATAAACGTAGTCGCGCCCGCCAGGATTTCGGTAGAGGCGCGGGTGTTGTGCTCATCCAGTTTGAACAGGCGATTGAGCAGGTCTGGCTTCATCGAATCGGTCCTTCTATGCGCGGTAGGTTTGCAGCAGGGTCGTGGCCTGACGGCGTTGTTGCGCCTTGAGCGCGTCGAGGTCAAGGCCGACGATCTCACCGTCGGTAACTCGCCATTCTCCGCCCACCATCACCCGGTCTGCTTTGTGTGCACCGCACAGGAGCAGGGCGGCCAGGGGGTCGTGACTGCCGGCAAAGGGCAGCTCGTCCAGCTTGAACAGGGCCAGGTCGGCCTGCATGCCCGGTGCCAGCGTACCGATATCGGAACGGCCGAGTACAGCGGCGGAGCCGGCCGTGGCCCAGCGCAGTGCGTCGATATGGGTGACCGCGGCGGCGCCGTAACGCAGGCGCTGCAGGTACATGGCCAGCCGCGCTTCAACGATCATGTTGCTGCTGTCATTGGATGCGGAACCGTCCACGGCCAGGCCGAGCCGGACCCCGGCGCCTTCCAACTCCAGGCTGCGGCAGATTCCCGATGCCAGCATCATGTTCGAGCCCGGGCAATGGGCGACGCCGACGCTGGCAGCACCGAGACGGGCGATTTCTGCATCGTCGAAATGGATGCCGTGGGCCAGCCAGGTCCGCGGCTGTAGCCAGCCCACGCGCTCCAGGTAATCCACGGTCCTGCAGCCAAAGCGCTGCAGGCAGAAGTTTTCCTCGTCGAGCGTCTCGGCGAGGTGGGTGTGTAAAAGTACGTCGTGCTTGTCTGCCAGGGCTGCGCTCTCGCGCATCAGTTCCTCGCTGACGGAAAAAGGTGAGCAGGG
Organism: Parahaliea maris; assembly: GCF_008064665.1. Classification (GTDB taxonomy): domain Bacteria; phylum Pseudomonadota; class Gammaproteobacteria; order Pseudomonadales; family Halieaceae; genus Parahaliea; species Parahaliea maris. The sequence goes on from NZ_VRZA01000002.1 coordinate 193,843, forward strand.
TGCCAGGGCAATCTGCACCTGCGCGCCCTCGCCGGACTGGTGATAGCGCTGGATGACGCGCTCGCAGTCCGCGAGGATACGCTCCTCGGATTGCACCGTGCTCTGGGGCGGCAGGCCGCCGTCATCGACTCCCAGCGACATCGAGCCGCGGGTGAGGGTAACCCGGTTACCGATGGCCGCACTCGCCTCAACCTGGATGTCGATGGCATCTTCCATTCCCTCGGGGAACAGGTAGTGGTGATCCGCCGCGGTCGTACAACCCGACAATAGCAGCTCGGCGAGGGCGACCTGGGTTGCCGTGTACAGCATCTCGGGCGTCAGGCAGGCCCAGACCGGGTAGAGGCTCTGCAGCCAGTCGAACAACTCCTTGTTCAGGGCCTCGGGCACCGCACGGGTCAGAGTCTGGTAGAAGTGGTGGTGGGTATTGACCAGTCCTGGCAGCAGGACGTGATCGCGGGCGTCAAAACTGTGATCCACCGGAACTGACGGTGTTTCACCGGCGGCCAACAGGGCTTCGATGCGATCGCCGCAGATCACGACACCGCCCGCCGCGGCATCGGGAGTAGCGGTAAAGCAGGCCTGCGGATTCCTGATCCAGGTGCGACGGGTCGCGTTCATTCGGTCTCCTTGTAGACGCTGGCAAAGCTCGAAGGCTAAAAAAGGCGCCCGCAGGCGCCAATCAATGGTGACGACTGCCGGTTGTCAGTAGTCACCGAAAGAATAGCTCAGCGTCAGGGCGACCGTGCGGCCTTCCGACGGCTTCACTACCACCGAGTCAAACAGGTCCGCCGAGGTGTAGTACTCCTCGCCGGTCAGGTTGTTGAACTGCAGCAGTGCCGAGAAGCGGTCGTAGACGTAGCCAAGTGAGCCCGTCCAGACCATGTAGTCGGGCAGCTTGATGGTCTCGAGCGCGTCGGTATAGGTTTCGTCTACCCAGGTGAAGCCGAGGGATGCCGTGAACTCGCCGTCGAACAGCTCCTGGTTCCAGGTGCCGTACAAGCTGACGATGTTGTCCGGCAGACCGCCCCGTTCCAGTTCGGCGCCGACACCGGTGAAGGTGTCGCGGTCGCCGGAAATCCGGCCGCCGTAGACATCCTCCGGGTTCAGCCCGTTCTGGGCGGCGAACTCGGCGCCATTGATCACGACGAAGGTGTTGCCGATCTCGGTCGTTTCGCTGTGGGTGGCGGTGGCCAGGAAGGACAGGTTGTCGTTCACCACGCCGCGGAACTCGAACTCGTAACCGTCGGAGAACACGTTGACCAGTGCGGCAGTCTGGCCGGCACGCTCGGTTTTCTCCTGGTCGTAGTAGGTCAGGGCAGCGTAGATGCGATCATCGAAGCCGGAGAATTTCACCCCGATTTCCTTCAGTTCGGAGTCCTGCAGGAAGGCGCTGGTGGGCACCGAGGCAGGGATGATGTTGCCTAGCTGCTCGGTGCTCAGGGAGCTGGATTCAGCGTAGGTTGCGTAGGGCACCAGGCCAAAGTCCGTGCGATAGGAAAGGCTGAAATTGTAACTGGTGGCATCGTCGCCGCCGCTCACCTGGCCATCGGGGATGCTGTCCAGGGTGGCGTAGGGGATGTTCAGCAGGGTGACCGCCGTTTCCTCGGCGTCGATATCGAAGTCATCGTAGCGCGCGCCCACCAGCATGAAGAACTTGCCGAAGTTGATGTTGGACACGAAGAAGATGCCGAGATCATCCGACTCGGACTTCTGCCCCAGGTTGTAGTTGCGGCCCGGGTCGCCGGAGGCAATACCGATGTTGTTGCCATCGGCATCGGTCTCGAACACCACGCCTTTGAAAGGATCGGTGGTGGCAGGGGCAATCCGGTCGTCGGGGGTTGGCCCTACGCTGATGTCGCGGAAATCGAAGGTCTCGTCGAAGAAGGCGTGGTTCAGCTCCAGGTTCTCCTGGCGGTAGCTGGCCCCCACCACGGTGTCGAAACCGATATTGTCAAACTGGTTCTTGAAATTGAGGGTGGTGCGGAACTCCCACAGGTCGGCATCGGGGTAAAAGGCGGTAAAGCCCCAGCTCTGGTACTTGGTGTGGTCCATGTAGTCGTAGAAGAACTGGTTCTTCCACACCATGTCGTTGTCGAAGGTGTGAGTGACGTCGAAGTAGGCGGTCAGGGCCGTGGTGTCGGCGAAGTCCTCACTGTCGATGAAGGTGGTGTCGTGGTCGAGCTTGGTGGTGCCGACGTTGCTCAGCGGCGAGATCCACGGGGTGTCGTTACCACCGAAACAGGTGATCTCCCGGCCGTTGTACACAGCTGTATTGAAACCGAGACCAGGTACACAGAAGGTGCCGACGCCGGAGAAGGAGTTGTTGATGTCCACCCCGGCCCCGGCGGAAATAAAGCCGGACTCATTGGGGCGCAGGTCCACGCCGCCGTTGCTGTTGCGTGAAGGCGGCGAGCCGGTGATGTAGGTGCCATTGTCGATCAGCTCCTGGGTGACGCGGTTCCAGCCGGGCACCTGAATGCTGTCGGTTTCCTGGTACTGGACACCGAATTCCAGCTTGGTCTTGTAGCTCAGGTCGATGTCGAAGGCCAGTTGGACCAGTTCGTGGCTGGGCTCGTAATCGTCGAAATAGGACTCGGAATCTTCCACTTCGGCAAACAGTTGCACCCCGCCCTCGGCGTCACCCAGGGTGAAGGGCATGCCGAACTCACCGGTCAGTACCCGCTGGTTGTAGGAGCCGTAGGTGCCCTTGATCTGGCCGCTGGGGCCGGCGATGTACTTGTTGTCCTCGCTCTTGGCGGACTTGGGTATGTAGTTCAACTGGCCGCCGATGCTGCCGGTGCCGTACAGCGGTGATACCGGGCCGCGGAGAATTTCCAGCCGCTCCGCGCCGCCGACGATGGTGTTGAAGGCGCCGGGGTTGGCGATACGGCGAAAACCGCGGAAGTAGTTGTCGGCGGGCTCGCCGCGAATATCCATCGCGCCCTTGATACCAAAGAAGGAACTGGTAAACGCCCCCGGCGTCAGGCGCACGAGGTCATCGACACTGCGCAGGGCAAATTTCTGGATCAGGTCCTCGCGCACCTCGGAGATGGAGCGCGGGGTCTCGGCGATGGTCATGTCCAGGCCAAAGGCGCTGTCGGTAGGCTGGTCGGGCAGGATGCTGAAGTAGTCTCCCTTGCCCACTACCACCACTTCTTCCAGTTCGGTCTGCGCCTGGCCGGCAAGGCTCAGGCTTCCGGTGACCGCAAGAACGGCCGCTGCCAGTGGTTTTCTGGCGGCATTGCGATGCTCGTACATTGTGTTTCCCCCACAAAAAATAAAAGAGCAAAAGGACCCAGATTTCGTTGTTGTTGGTGCCGGCAGGGCTAAAGCATTTTCCGTGCCACCTTCTTGACGACACTGTCAGGAAATAGTTGGCAAATTTCCCTGGAGCTGGAAAAACCGGGGGTTTTTGCCTGCATTCAGGGCCAATGCCCCTGCTGCTGCAGGTCCTGGAGGGGGCGGGCGAGGCCTGGGTGGGCGTCATACACGCTTGCTATTGGTGCGGGGCCTGCACCTGAGTTGTGCATTTTCTGACACTTGTGTCAGAAAAGTGGCCTCTTTGGGAGCGCTGTGGGCCGCTGTACCGGGGCTGCGGGCCGCTTGGCACGTATCCTGCTCTTTCCCGTTGATCAACGGCAATGTAGCCGCATTGCCGCCGTTGCGCGGCTGACAGGGGAAGAGAACAATGACCGAACCCACACCCTCGGATCTGATATACCGTCTGGAAGACAGGCCGCCGGTCCTCGAGTCATCCTTTGCGGCCCTGCAGCATTTGCTGGCCTCGTTTGTCGGCATCGTGACCCCGACCCTTATCATCGGCAATCTGCTGGGGCTGCAGTCCGAGGTCCCTTACCTGGTGAGTATGGCCCTGCTGGCCTCGGGTATCGGCACCTTTATCCAGGCCTATCGCCCGCTGGGAATCGGGGCGGGCATGCTGTGTATCCAGGGCACCAGCTTTGCCTTCCTGGGGGCCATCCTGAGCGCCGGTTTCATGGTGAAGGACCAGGGCGGCGGGCCAGAGGCAATTCTCTCGCTGGTGCTCAGCATGTGTTTTATCGGCTCTTTTGTGCAGATCGGCCTGAGCCAGGTGATCCCTCGCCTGCGCCGGGTTGTGACACCACTGGTGACGGGAATCGTCATTACCAGTATCGGGATCAGCCTGATCAAGGTGGGTATGACCGACCTGGCGGGTGGGCAGAATGCAGAGGACTTCGGCGCGCCCCAAAACCTGCTGCTGGGCTTCTTCGTGGTGGCCATCATCGTCGCGATGAATACCTCGTCCAATCCCTGGATCCGGCTCTCCTCGATCATTCTCGGCCTGGTGGCGGGGATCGTGGCGGCGCTGCTGACCGGGATGCTGGCGCCGGGTGCGCTCTCCTTCTCGGCCGATCTCGCCATTCCCCAGCCCTTTCGCTACGGCTTCAGTTTTGACCTGGCGGCGTTTATTCCGCTGGCGGTGATTTACATCATCAGCTCGGTGGAAACGACCGGTGATCTCACCGCCAACTGTGTGATCTCCAACCAGCCCATCGAGGGAGACAGCTATGTGCGCCGTATTCGCAGCGGCGTGCTGGGCGATGGGCTCAATTCGATGATCGCGGCGCTGCTCAACTCCTTTCCCAATACCACCTTCAGCCAGAACACCGGTGTGATCCAACTGACGGGCATCGCCAGCCGCTACGTGGGTATGTACGTGGCGGGCATCCTGGTGGTGCTGGGCCTGTTCCAGGGCATTGGCAATCTGCTGCTGACCATTCCCAAGCCGGTCCTCGGCGGTGCCACCCTGGTCATGTTCGGGACGGTAGCGGTGGCGGGCATCAAGATCCTGGCCACCGAGCATCTCGATCGTCGCAAGGTGATTATCATCGCCGTGTCCTTCGGCTTTGGCCTGGGGCTGGCATTGGTGCCGGAAGTGTTTTCGCGGGCGCCGCAACTGGTGCAGAATATCTTCAGCTCCGCCGCGGCGACGTCGGGGCTTACTGCAATCGCACTCAGTTTGCTGATACCCGAAACCGCTGAGCTAACCCTGGAGGAAGCCACAGCATGAGCAAAGGCCTCGCCCACGTGGAACTCGAACTGCCCTCACACAAGGGCGAGAAGTCCACCGGCCGTATTCGCAAGAAAAACGAAGAAAAGATCATCAATGCCGCCAAGGAGGAGTTCGCGGAAAAGGGCTACCACGGCGCCACGATGGACTCCGTCGCCCGCCGCGCGGGCTTGCCCCGGCCGAACGTCCACTATTACTTTGACAACAAGCTGCAACTCTACGCCGAGATCCTGAGCATTATCGTCGACCTGTGGGACGACGCGCTCAACGACCTCGACCCCGCAGAGGAGCCGGCGCTGGCCCTGCGCGAATATATCCAGCGTAAAATGGCCTTTTCCCGGCGCTACCCGCTGGACTCACGTATCTTTGCCAAGGAGGTGCTGTCAGGTGGGCCGCGGCTGGAGACCTATTTCCAGCGCGGTTACCGGGCCTGGTTCGAGCGCAAGACCCGGGTGTTTCACGAGTGGGCGGCCCAGGGCAAGATGGACCCGGTCGATCCGGCCCACCTGATGTTCCTGATCTGGAGCGCCACCCAGCACTACGCCGATTTCGAAACCCAGGTGAACGCCGCCCTGGGTGTCAGCAAACTCAATGACGAGGAATTCGACGCCGCCACCGAAACGGTGGTGTCGGTGATTCTCAAGGGTATTGGCGTGAGTTAACCCGCCCGCTCCAGCAGGCGCCTGCTGGCCTCGGCGACCCGCGCCCGCATCTGCGGCAGGTCGATGCCCGTCACTTCGCCATTGCTCACCACGCTGCGTCCATTGACCAGTGCCGCCCGTACCTGCACCGGCTCACCGCACAGAATCGGTGCCCACTCGGGAGTATGCAAACCCCAGTAGCGCGGTTGATCCAGGGCGTAGAGCACGATGTCAGCCGGGGCACCCACCCTGATCTCACCCAGGGCCGGCAGGCCGACCATGCGGGCCGCGTCCACAGATGCCCAGCGCAACAGGGTATCGGCGCTGGTGGCCGCAGCGCCGCCCTGCGCCCGGTGCAGCAGCCAGGCCAGGTTGAGTTCCTGCACCATGGAGGCGTTTTCCGAGGAGGCGGAGCCGTCCACGCCGAGGCTGACCGGCATACCCGCCGCCGCCATCTCGAGCACCGGGGCAATGCCGCTTCCCAGCCGGCAGTTGGAAGTGGGGCAATGGGCGATGCCGGTACCGGTGGCAGCGAGGCGGCCAATCGCTTCATTGTTGGCGTGGACCAGGTGGGCGAACCAGACATCGCTCCCCAGCCAGTCACAGGACGCGGCGTAGTCGACGGCGGAGAGGTTTTCCCGCTCCCGGGCCTGCTGTTCGTCGAAGGGCACTTCCAGCAGGTGGGAGTGCAGCCGCAGGGCGTGCTGCCGGGCGTAGCCTGCCAGCGCCTGCAAATCCTCCCGGGTCGTGCTGTGGATGAGGCTGGTGGGCGCCACCACCAGGCGGCGCATGGCATTGTCTTCGCCCTGGTGGTAGCGCCGACGCGTGCGCTCGAGGCCATCGACGAACTGGGCCAGTGTTTCCGGCTGCACCGCGTTGCCACGCATCCCCCGATGGCTGCCGCTGGTCGTCGCGCCGCCGCGGCACAGCACGAGGCGGATGCCAAGGTCCTCGGCCGCCTGCCACAGGGCCTCCTCCACGGCCTGGCCGCCACCCCCATGATACAGGTAGTGATGGTCGCAACAGGTCGTCGCCCCGGAACGCAGCTGTTCCGACAGCCCGACGATGGCTGCGCTGTACATGATGTCCGGGTCGATGGCGGGCCAGTAGCGGTAGGGGACCGCGGCGAGCCAGTCACCGAGGGGTTTGTCGAGTCCCGCGGGGATGGCCTTGAGAATGCTCTGTGCGAGGTGGTGGTGGGTGTTGACCAGGCCCGGGTAGATAACACAGTCAGTGGCGTCGATCACGCTTTCCCCCGGCGCCGGCTGGAGGTCGCGACCCAGCTGGCTTATGACACCGTTGGTGACGCGCAGGTCCCTGGGTGGGTGTGATGGGGAGGAAGAGGAGGGGGCATCGGCGGACCCGGAGGGAGAAACAATAGCGATCGCGTTGCGGACAAGGACATTCATCGGTTGGCTCCTGTTGGGCTCAGAGCAATGTCCCGGGTGGCCCCCTGACCGCTTCTACTGCTGAGTGCTGTAAACACGCAAAGCACTATAAACAGGGTTGCTGCGGGGAGTAAAGTTGTGGGGAGTCCCCGGTACTATTTTCCCTGCCTCGCTGGCTTTCGGTGCAAAAATGAGGTGCATGTTGCGCCAGCCTGGTGCGTGCAGTGGCCGGCATTGCCGGTGGCGAATTGCCAAGCACCTGATTCTAAAGAAAAATGTATGTGTGGCATGGTTTGTGTATTAACTTTGGTGCATTGCGTACTGGTGCTGATCAGTGCGTTCTGCAAGGTGCCGGCAGACGCTGTCCTTCCCTGGGAGCGGCCGGTGCCCTGACAATGATGAATGAGTAGAAGCTGTCAGGTGTCTGGCCCCGCTGCGAGCGGGTTCTTCGGGCGCCGGGGCATTGCTCGCACGAGTCGGTCCGGGATTGCGGCTGATGGCGAGTGGTGCAGGTTTCGAATTCCTTGCTCCCCGCCTTCATTCCCCCTTCCGCACCGGTTGAACCAATCACTGTGAGTAATGGAAGGTGAGATGATAAAAACGAATTCCCTGATGCTGCGTGTGTTGTCGCTGCTGGGGCTGTGGATGCTGGGCACTGCAGCCGCGGCGGCGGACAAGGTCAATTTCCAGCTGGACTGGATGCCGGGTGGCGACAAGGCGCCGGTCTATGTGGGCGTCCAGCAGGGCTTTTTCGCGGCAGAGGGGTTGGAAGTCAAAATCGCCCAGGGGCGGGGCTCCACCGATTCCCTCACCCGCCTTGCCACCGGGATCTCCGATATCGGCCTGTCGGATATTTCCGCCCTGCTGGCCGCCCGTGCTCGCGACGATGTCGGCGTGTCCGCCGTGATGAGCGTGTTCAGCCAGGCTCCCCACGCCTTCTTTACCCTCTCGGATAGCGGTGTCGATACGGTCGCGAAGGTGGCGGGCAAGCGCATCGCGACGTCGGCCTTCACCTCCTCCAACGTGTTTCTGCCGCTGCTGCTGGAAGTGAACCATCTCGATGAGAACGACATTCGCCTGATCAAGGCGGACGTGGGTGCACTGGGCCCGATGTTGATTACCGGAAATGCCGACCTGGTGATTTCCTGGGTTACCGATCGCGAGAAATACCAGGCCCAGGCCAGCGAGATGGGGCGCACCATCAGCATGCTGCCCTGGTACCAGGCCGGCATGGATATTTACGCGACGTCGCTGGTTGCCAGTGACCGCTTCCTGCAACAGCGGCCAGAGGTGGCGCGGCGTTTCATGCGGGCCTATCTCAAGGCTATCGCCTATACCTGGGCGGAGCCCGAACGTGCCGGGGCCATGGTCGAGGCCATGGTGCCCGAAGTCGATGCCGGGGTGGCCACGGCAACCATCCTGACCATGCGCGACCTGGTATTCAATGACGCCAGCGCGCGCCTGGGCCTGGGGGCACTGGACCCGGCGCGCCTGGCCGAGACCTGGCGCTGGGTTGCCAGGGCCCAGGACCTGGACGAGTCGGCGTTCGACCCGGAGACCGCCGTCGCTCGCGAGATCATGGCGGGTGTTGTTCCGGCGCAGCCAGTAAAGGAAGAGGTGACACCATGAAAGCCCATGTCCAGTTTGACCGCGTCAGTCACAGCTATCCCGCTGAATCCGGCGCGCCTGTCGAGGCCCTGCGGGACCTGAATTTCAGTATCGAGCAGGGCGAGTTTGTCGCCGTTCTTGGCCCCTCAGGCTGCGGCAAGTCGACCCTGTTACGTTTGCTGGCGGGGCTCTTTCCCGCCACCAGTGGCAGCGTTTCGGTATACGACTGCCCGGTCAGCGGGCCCCAGGAAAATACCGGTATCGTGTTCCAGAAGCCGACCCTGCTGCCCTGGAAGAACGTACTGGATAACGTGCTGTTCCCGATCCGCTACAAAGCCGGCCGACCCGGCGCCAGGGACATCGAGCAGGCGAAGTCGTTACTGGAGATGGTGGGGCTGGCCGATTTCCAGAAGCACATGCCGGACCAGCTTTCCGGCGGCATGCAGCAGCGGGTAGGGATCGCCAGGGCGCTGCTGCTGGATCCGGAAATACTGATCATGGATGAGCCTTTCTCCGCGCTGGATGCCCTGACCCGTGAGGAGATGGGCTTCGACTTGCTGCGGATATGGCGCCAGCGCCCCAAGACGGTGCTGTTCATCACCCACTCCATTGCCGAGGCCGTGCTGCTGGCCGACCGGGTGCTGGTGCTCAGCGAACGCCCGGCAACGCTGGTCGAGGAAGTGGCGATCGAACTGCCCCGGCCGCGGTCCGCGGACACCATCCACGAACGTGCATTCGCCGATTACACCCAGCGTTTGCGAGAGCTCATTTACCAGCCGAGGCTGACCGTGGTGCCCGGCGGCAAGCAGGATCAGGGAGGCCACCATGCCATCGCTTAATCGCACTGTGCGCCGGGCACTGCCCGTGTTGACACTGTTGAGCCTGATCCCCCTGTGGGAGCTGTGCTGCCGGCTGTTCGAGGTACCCACCTTTGTGCTGCCGGCTCCGTCCGACATTGCCCGGGCATTCGTCGAAGTCGAACCGGCGCGCTGGCTGGGCCACCTGTGGGCGACCCTGCGGGTGGCACTGGCGGGCTTCGCCATCTCGCTTGCCATCAGTATTCCACTGGCGGTGCTGATGGTGCGCTCGCGCTTTCTGTCGCAGACCCTGTATCCCCTGCTGGTGGTCATCCAGTCCACCCCCATCGTCGCCATTGCGCCCCTGATCATCGTGCTGTTCGGCACCGGTTGGGCACCGCGGCTGGCCATCACCAGCCTGATCACGTTTTTCCCGCTGGTGGTGTCGGCTACCACCGGGATGCTGGCTACACCGCAGGAGCTCATCGAGCTGTCCCGTTCCCTGCGCTCGTCGCCAACCCGTGAGATCTGGTACGTGCGCCTGCCCTACGCAATACCGCACCTGTTCAGCGGCATGAAGGTGGCGGTCACCCTGGCCATTATCGGCGCGGTGGTGGCCGAGTTCGTGGCGGCGGAGGAGGGGCTGGGCTATTTCGTCCAGTTCTCCACTTCGTATTTCAAAATTCCCCAGGCTTTTGCCGCGCTGCTGTTTCTGTCGGTGGTCAGCCTGGCACTGTTCAAGGGTGTGCAGTTACTGCAGGCCCTGCTGTTCCGCTGGAGTCTTCCGCGGGACAAAACCTGAGCGCCGCTCCTGATGGCTGCGACGACAGGTAAACGGACCGCCCGGGCGGTCCACAACGGAGTAGAAGCGGCAGGTCGATACCCGGCATTGCTCCATCGCAAATGCACGTGCAGTAATGCACAAGGAGCAAAACCATGACTACAGAAACAGGCAGCAACGCAGTGTCGCTCAGCGAACTTGAGCTGGAGCGAAGCATCGGGGGAATGGGAGAAGAACTGGGCGATGCGGTCATTCCGCTGATCGATATGTCCGACTTCGACCAGCGCAAGCTGGAGATCGCCGACCAGCTCTGGGAGGCGGCGACCGGGGTGGGATTTTTCCAACTGGAGAACCACGGCTTGCCCCAGTCCGAGATCGATGCCGCTTTCGATGCCTCGGCGGATTTCTTCGGCCAGGCAGAGAGCTTCAAGGCGCGCTACCCACTCAAGGAGGGGCAGAATGCCGGCTGGGAGTACCAGGCCCAGGTGCGCCCGTCAGTGGGGGTGGCGGATCGCAAGGAGTCATATCAGTTGACCCTGCCGCGGATGGACGGGCTGTGGCCCGATGAGGAGATCCTGCCGCGTTTTCGACCGGATGTGCTGAACCTGGAATACAAGGCCTGGGAGCTGGGTATGCGGGTGTTGAGCTGCTTTGCTCTCAAGCTCGGATTCGAAGAGGACTTTTTTACCCGCGCCCATGATCGGGAGCAGGCGGACTACCAGAGTACCCTGCGCCTGCTGCACTACTTGCCGGTGCCGGAGGGCGCGAGCCTGCCTGCCAATGCCTGGCGGGCCGGCGCCCACACTGACTTCGACTGCCTTACCATGGTGTTCCAGAAGACCGGGCAGGGCGGTCTGCAGGTGTGTGCGGGCAAGGATGCCGCCCGCAGTCAGTCCTGGGCGCCGGTGGAACCACGGGACGGTATTCTTACCTGCAATATCGGCGATATGCTGATGCGTTGGAGCGATGACCGACTGAAATCGACCCTGCACCGGGTGCGGATGCCCCGTCCGGGGGAGTACGCTGGCTCGCGCTACAGCATCGCCTTTTTCTGCCAGGCCAACAGCGGGGCCGTCATCCAGGGTCCGCAAAAGGTCTATGAGCCGATTACCGCCGCGGACTACCTGCGTCTGCGCCTGCAGGCCAACTTTGGTTGACCCGTTCAGGGGTAAGGACACCGTATGGACATACCCGTTGTTGATTTTTCCACCTATGACCCCGCCTCGGCGGGGGCGATCGAGGCCCTCGCCCGTCAGGTGAAGGCCGCCCTTGGTGAGACCGGGTTCATGACGGTCATCAATAGCGGTGTTGATGAAGCGGCCATCAGCGGGGTGTTCGCCCGCAGCAGTGCGTTTTTTCGTCGTGACAGTGCCTTCAAGGAACGCTTCCTCTACCGTGACGCGGGGGAAAACTTCGGTTACCAGGGGCTGGGGATGGAGAGCCTGGAGCCCGGCAAGCCGGGGGATCTCAAGGAGTCCTTCACCCTGCGCCTTAATAAAAATGCGCCCTTTGCCGACGAGCGCTGGCCCTCAGCCGAATTCCGCGACACCGTCACGGCGTTCTACGGCGAGTGCACCGCGGCGGCGAACCGCATGCTTCACGTCATGGCCAGTGCATTCGCGCTTGCGCCGGACTATTTCAGCTCGACGGTGGGCGGCGAGAACGTCGCCCTGCGCCTGCTGCGCTATCCCGGCGGACAGGCGGTCGAGGAGGGCGGGGAACAATACGGTGCCGGTGCCCATACTGACTACGGGATTCTCACCCTGCTGTTCCAGCGTGATGTGGGAGGGCTGGAAGTGCAGGATCAGCAGGGAAACTGGCAGGCAGTGCCCTGTGTCCCGGGTGCGGTGGTTATCAATACCGGAGACCTCATGGAACACTGGACCAATGGCCGTTTCCGCTCCACGCTGCACCGTGTCAGGCCCATGACCACCTCACGGGAACGCTATTCAGTGGCGTTTTTTGTCGATCCCGACAGCGCGACGCTGGTCGATGCCCTGCCGGCCTGCGTCGACGCGGCCAACCCTCTCCGCTATGCGCCCATTACTGCGGGAGAGCATATCCGGCGCAAACTCGAACGGACACACAATCACTGACGCGAGGGGGTGCCACAGGGGAGGCGGCTGAGGCGCCCCCGGGCGCTGCCGTCTCAGCCGACGGCGATGACCCCGTCAGCCAGGGGAGTGCCACTTTCCTCCCGATTCTGGATGGCGGCGGCAATCCGCTGCAGGGGAATCTCGAGCATTTGTTTCAGCTCTTCACTGGCCCCCGTTTGCGCCAGGGCCTGGTTCATGCACCACAACCACTCATCGCGTTCCACCGGGCCGATCCGGTAGGGGGCGTGGGGTTCGGTCATGCAGACCGAACCGTACTTGTTGGCGTACAGTGGCGGCCCGCCCATCCATCCCGTCAGGTATTCCGCCAGCTTTTCCTTCATGGGACCCAGGTCGGCGGCATGCATGCGCCTGATGGTGGCGGCTTCGGGCGCGCTGTCCATGATGTCGTAGAAGGCATTGCAGAGCTCGCGGATACCCGCTTCGCCCAGTAGTTGATAGGGTGTGCTCATGGTCTGATGTCCGGGTGAGCCCGGCCTGTGTTCGAATGCCCTGTGTTTTTAGCATACTTCGCCCCGGCAGGTCTCATTGCGGGCTCAATCTTCCGCACCAGCCCGGGTATTCCTGTGGTTATTGGACACGCCGTCCTCTCCATAACCTGTGTACCATGGGCTCAGTTGCTACACCCTTATTTGGCGATGTCTGTGCGAGGCAGGCCATCCAGATGTGCGAGGTATTATGTTCCGCCTGACTTGCTGTGCACTGTTGCTCTGGTGCTGCGCCACGCTGGTGCCGCTGGCCCGGGCCCAGGATTCCACCGGAGAGGAGGTATGGATTGCCGTGGACACGGCGGCACTGCGGTTGTCCGTCATGCGCGGCAAACACACCCTGCGTCGGTTCGACAATATAGCCATCGGCAGCAACGGGGTGACGCGGGACAAACGCCGCGGTGATGAGAAAACCCCCCTCGGGGAGTTTCACCTGACCGAAATCCGCACCAGCGAGCGTTTCGACTGGTTCCTCGGCTTCGACTACCCAACCCTCGCTATCGCCGAGAGGGCCTGGCGCAAGGGCGGCATCGGCGATGGGGCCTATGCCGCCATCCGCACGGCCTGGCGGAGCGGGGAACCCCCGCCCCAGGACACTGTACTCGGGGGCCACCTGGGGATACACGGCCTGGGGCGCGGCAACCTGGAGGTGCACCTCACGGTGAACTGGACCAATGGCTGCATTGCCCTGACCAACGAGCAGGTGCTTGAGCTGGTGGAACTGGTGTATCCCGGCACCCGGGTAACGGTCTATTGAACTGTTTCAATCCGCTGTGGACTATACTGTGGGAGCGCTGCGGGCTGAGCCGCTGGCGCCCGATCAATATCAAGAATGGAGATCTGTTTATGCCCGGTAAATTCAAGACCGCCGTCCTGCTCACGTCCGCTGTTGCCTTTGCGGGCCTCACGGGCTGCGCTTCAACTTCGGACCTGGAGGCCCTGCAAGCGGAAGTGCAGAAGGCGAACGATACCGCTGCCAAGGCCGCTGCGGACGCGGCCGCCGCCAAACGTGATGCCGCCGATGCCAAGGCGCTGGCGCAGCAGGCGAACAGCACCGCCCAGCAGGCCAATACCACTGCCAGCGAAACCAGCGAAAAGCTGGACCGCATGTTCAAGAAGTCCATGTCCAAATAGCCTCTGCCCGCCCTCCCGGCGGACGGGGGCTCAGTCCAGGGATATCCTGACCGGTATGCCTGTCTGGGCCTCGATTGCCGCCTGGATGGCGCGGTTGTCGAGCCGGACCCAGCGTCCGGTTCGCGCCCCCTCGATGGCACTGGACACGGCCTGGGTCAGCAGCCCCGGGTCGTCCCGGTCCTCCTCCAGTGGCGGATGTACCTCCAGATAGAGCACGTCGTCGAGCCAGCCAGCCTTGGCCGGTTGATTGACGATATGCACGGGGGTGTTGGCCGCTACCAGCGGGAACAACTCCTCAATGTCCTCCGGCAGCATCCTCACGCAGCCGTGGGAGACCCGCATGCCAACGCCAAAAGACTTGTTGGTGCCGTGAATCAGGTAGCTGGGCAGTGCCAGGTAAATGGCGTAGTCCCCTAGCGGGTTATCCGGGCCGGGCGGTACCACCCTGGGCAAGGGGTCGCCAGCTTCGGCGTGTTCCTTCCTGACGGACTCTGGCGGCGTCCAGGTGGGCCCTTTCTTTTTCGATACCACCCGGGTTTTGCCCAGGGGGGTGGCCCAGTCCATACGGCCGATACTGGCGGGGTAGGTGTGCACCTTCGGGGCTTCCCCCTCTGCCGCTTGCGGGTAGTAGTACAGGCGCATTTCCGGGAGGTTGAGTACCAGTCCGTGGTAGGACGCAACCGGCAGGACAAATTGGGAGGGGATTACCACCGGTGTGCCTTCGCCCGGCAGCCAGCGGTCCACATCGGGGTTGGCGCGCAGGATTTCCTCCTGGCCGATGTCCAGCAGGCGTGCAATATCCAGCAGGGTATCCTCGTGCCGGGCGGGCACGGTGACGGTTTCGCCGATGAGGTCATCACCTACCGGTGGCAGGGGGTAGATCGCGGCGCTGGCGGGCAGGGCGAACAGGAGGCTCAGGGCCAGGGTAAATCGAAACATGGATAAAACTGCTGGCAGGTGGCTTGCGGGATGGAATCCCGGTCGTTGTTTGCTTCTCGATACCCATGATAGCGGGGCACCCGGCACAGAAAAACCCGCCGTCCCGTTTATCCGGTAGACTTGCGCCATGAGTGCAACACGTACCGTCATCCGCCAGGGCATTATCGACGGGCTGCCGATTTTCCTGCCGGCTGTCCCGTTTACCCTGGTGCTCGCCATTGCGATTCTCGAGTCCGGCATGCTCCCCTTTGTCGGTTGGAGCAGTTCGCCGGTGGTTTACGGCGGTGCCGCGCAACTGACCCTGATCACCCTGCTTGGGGACGGTGTCGCCATGGCGGCCGCGGTCACCGCAGCCCTGATCGTGAATGCCCGGCACCTGATGTACTCGGCGGCAATGGCGCCGACCTTTCAGCGCCAGCCGGGCTGGTTCCGCTGGCTTGGCTCCTACTTTCTGATCGACCAGGTCTTCGCCCTGGCCATCCCGCGAATCAACGACGATCCGCACCTGTTCCGCGCCTATTACCTCAGCGTGGGGCTGACCTTCTGGGTCTGCTGGCTGGTCTTTACCGGGGCCGCGCTGATCATGGGGCCGGTCATTCCCGAGGCCTGGGGGTTCGGCTTTGCAGTACCCGTTATGTTCATGGGCCTGCTGGTGACGGGCATCGACCGCTGGCACAAGGCCGCTGCCGCCCTCATTGCCGCGTTGGCCACCCTGCTGGCGGCTGATCTGCCACACCGCGCCGGCCTGCTGGTGGGCGCGGTGGCGGGGGTGCTCGCGGGCCTGATTCTGGATCGCCGCCGATGAGCGCTCTTATCGCCATTGTCATCACCGGTCTCGGCACCTATTTCAGCCGGGCGGTGTTCATCATCGCCCTCGCCAACCGCCATATCCCGCCCCAGTTGCGACTGGCCATGGAGTACGTGGGCCCCTCTGTCATGGCGGCACTGGTAGTCACCATGCTGGTGACGCCGGAGGGCGAGGTGGCACTGGGTGCGCCGGAGGGGCTGGCGCTGCTGACGGCGGCGCTGGTGGTGTGGCGAACCCGCAATCACCTGCTCACGATTGTGTTGGCGATGACCGTATTCTGGAGCCTGCGGGCGGTGCTGGGTTAACCGGGGTCAGAGGCGGGAGGTGCGTGCCTCTCCCTGATCCATTTCGTTGGTGCCAAGCTGGCGTATGAGTTCGATGAAATGCCAGGGCGCGAGCATCGCCGCCGCCTGCTCGGCGGTGAGGTCTGAGGCGAACAGCGCGCCGCTCATCTGGCGTACCCCCTGCGGTGCCAGGTAGTGGTAGTCACTGGCCTCGGACACCCCTTCTGCAATGATGTCCCGGTTCAGGCTGCGCGCCGTACTGATCAGGGCGCGTACCGCCCCGCTGTCGGTCTTTTCGCTGTACTGGGGAGCCAGTTCCGGCGCCAGGCTGAGAGTGGTGATACGGCTGTCGCAAAACTGCTGGAGTGAGGCCCGGCCCTGGCCGAAGCCGGTCACGCTGAGACACACTTCCGCTTCCTGCAGTTCGGTGATCAATTCGCCAAACCGGCCTTCGGCCAGTACTTCCTCGCGCAGGTTCAGTTCCAGTTGCGTCACCGGCAATTTGCTGCCGATCAGCGCCGAGGCCAGCTGTTCGCTGATGTCGGGGCCGAGCTGGCTGGCGCGCAGGGTTATCCGTAGCCGCGGAGCCTGTCGGGTCGACGCGCTGAGCCTGGCAACTTCGGCACAGGCGGTTTCGAACTGCCAGGCAGTCAGTGCCAGGGCCAATTCCCGGTCCCGGTTCGAGCCATCCCATACCCACCAGCCGTTGTCGTCGTCTTCAGCGGCGGGGGCGGGGCAGCAGACCGTGCAATCCAGGGCGACTACCGACCCCATGACAGTATCGACCACCGGGGTGTAGCGCAGGCAGAGGCGCTTGTCCTGCAGGGCCTCGCGCCAGTGCGCGTCGGTGTCGGTTTCCTGTTGCGCTGCCATCAGGGCAGCGGAACAGATCGCAACAGGCTGGGCCGGGTTCTGCTTGGCCACCTTGAGCGCTACCGCGGCACCCTTGAGCAGGGCCTCGGCGGAGTCCCCATGCTGAGGAAAACAGGCGACGCCAATACAGGTTTGCACGGCGACGCTGCGATCATCCACCGTGAGCGGCTCCTGCAGGCGCTTGACGATGCGCTCCGCCACCTGCTGCGCAGATTCGGGCTTGTCCAACTGGTTCAGCACCACGGTGAATTCGTCCCCGCCGAGGCGGGACACACTGATATCGTGCTCGCTGCCATCGGTTGTAGCGACCGTATCGCTGTCCCGGACACACTGCTTGAGCCGCCCCGCCACCTCCCGCAGCAGCAGGTCGCCTACGTGGAATCCCTCCAGTTCGTTGATCTGGCGAAAGTTTGCCAGGTCGACATGGAGCAGGGACAGGTGCTGCTGGGAGCGGCGGCTCAGGCGCAGCAGCAGGTCCAGTTGTTCGAGAAACAGCTGGCGGTTGGGCAGGGTGGTGAGGTGATCGTAGTAGGTGAGACGCTGCAGTTGCTCGCGGGACGCCGATACCGCTTCGCTGGCCCGGTTCAATTCCTCGTTACTGCGGGAGAGCTGGCTGGTGCGCTCCTCGACCTTGCGGTTGAGCAGGTGTTTACCGGTCTCCAGTTCCTGGGTGTAGCGGCCGAGGCTGTCCGCCAGGCGGCGCAGGGCGTGATTGAATTCGCCGCTGGCCCCATTGCCACCTTCCGGCAGGGTCACCTCCTGCTCGCGGTTTGCCAGGTCGTCGACGATCCGGGTGGCGCTGCGCAGTTGTTCCTGCTGGCGCAGGCCAGCCACCAGCAGGGCGCCCGCTGCCAGCGCGGCCAGTACCATCCAGCCAGTCACCAGCCCCAGTACGAGAGGGCGGTTCACGGCGCGCAGGGCCTCGGGATCGATGGTGAAATCCACGTAGCCCATCACAATGTCACTACCCGGGCCGCTGGCGCGGGTGACGGCCTGGACAAAGTCCTGCCCGGTCAGGCCCTTGGCGTCGTGATTGATGCGGGTGATGACCGGCAGGTTGAGGTGAATAGTGGCGCCACTGCTGAGCAGGGTGGCAAACCATGAGGTGCCCTTCAGGCCGCCCTCGTCATCCAGTCCCTGCAGGACCTCCGCATTCAGCGAAGCGCTGCCACGGAGTTTGTCGAGGTCGGGGGGGCGTCCCGCGGGGTGTCCGGCCATGTGGTCGCCGAGGCCACTGTAGACATCGGCCCTGACCACCGCGGGGTGGCGGGTGAGTTCCTGCAACTGGCGCTGCAGGGCGGGAGCCTGTTGGGTGTAAATCAGCCACTGGAGGTCTGCCCGCTGGTCTACCCGGGTGTGGGCGCGGGCGGTGATGTCCTGGAGTTCCTGCTGGTAGAAGACGCGCGCACAGGCTGCCCCCAGAACCAGGCTGCTGACAAGTACCACCGCCATAGCGGCAAGACGGGTTCGTGTTGTAGTGGTCATGCCCCGACCGCGCGCGGCGCCTGTGGCGCTGCTGTCCCCTTCCCTCGGAATGCCCACACCGCAACTGTCCTCAGCACGGGCCTGATGCCCCCGACGTTAGCATGAGGCCTGAACCGGGTGCAATCACGATGGACCGGTAGCGGTTGGGAGGGACTTCACGCTGCGCTACACTGCGGCGCCTGAACACGCTGTGGAACACGGGAGAGGCAGGGCTTGAGTAACGGATTGTGGCTGGCGCTGATAGTGGCCATTCTGGGGCTGGCCTACTGGGCCAGTAACGCCATTCCACGCTGGCGGTTTGAGCGCGCAATGGCCCGCCCGTTCCCGGAACACTGGCAACAGACCCTGGAGAGCCTCCCGCTGTATTCCCGTCTGGAATCCTCCCTGCAGACGGAACTGCGCCACAAGGTCCAGGCCTTCCTTTATCGCAAGCGATTTGTCGGTTGCGAGGGACTTGCGGTCACTGACGACATGCGGGTGACCATCGCCGCGGAAGCCTGCCTGCTGGTCATCAACCGCCCCAGTACGCTCTATCGCGATCTCAAGTGGATCTACCTGTACCCGAGTACGTTCCGCAGTAAACAGCCAGAGCGCAATGAAATCGGGGTGGTGTCAAAACCGGAGGGCAGCCTGTTGGGGGTGTCCTGGAGCAACGGCCGCGTGGTGCTGGCCTGGGACAGCGTGCAGCGGGGCAGTGCCGATTTTGAAGATGGCCACAATGTCGTACTGCACGAGTTCGCACACCAGCTGGACCAGGAGGGCGGCAGTGCCGATGGTGCTCCCCTGCTGAACAGCCGGGCAGCTTACGGGGTGTGGTCAAAGGTGTTGAGTCGCGAGTTCGCCGTTCTGCAGCGGGAGGTTGAGCGCGGCCACCGAACGTTGATTGACAGCTATGGAGCGACCAACCCGGCGGAATTCTTTGCCGTGATCACCGAACTGTTTTACGAGCGCCCCGGCGCCATGCAGGCTACTCATCCGGAACTGTACGCCACCCTGATGGATTACTTTCGGGTTGACCCGCGGCAGTGGCACCGGGGCTGACCCTGCGACTGTCACTTGTGCTAGCTGGCGCGCACTCTACTGCCTGATTATCCTGATTTTCCTGCAACTCCCCCCGTAGGGGATACCGATAATCACAAGGAAAAGGGTCTACCCGTGAGCGCATCTCATCAATTTGCCGAGCTACGCGACAGCGACAGCACCGTGGCCATCGGATTTCTCGAAGCGTTTTTTGATTCCCTGCCCGCTGTGCGCCGGGAAGCCATGTTCGGTCGCTGGCAGGGTGGCTGCTTCAATACGGGGCATCCCGGCGAGGGCATGCTGGACAAGCTCAACTGGTGCGGCAAGCAGTTCAACAGTGACAACGACGTGAACCCGATTATGGTCCGCAGCGCTGATGGCGGGATGGAAGTCAGCGACATCATGGGGCAGGCGCAGTTGCGCATGGTTGAGTACCGCGGTGTGGTGACGGCCACCATGGCCTACGATGACAAGCCGATCTTTGATCATTTTCGCGCCATCGACGACGATACCCTGCTAGGTGTAATGGACAGCAAGGGGCACGAAATTCCCTTGTTTTTCTACCTCGAACGCTGCCCCAGGGGCTAGACACCCATGAAGATTACCGCTGCGGTTGTGCGTCAACCGGGGCACCACTTCGCCCTGGAAAGTTGTGAACTGCAAGCGCCCGGGCCGGGGGAGGTACTGCTCGAACTCGAGGCAGCGGGTATCTGCCACACGGATCTCGCCGCCAGTACGCAGGTGTGGCCGGTGCCTCTACCTGCCGTACTGGGCCATGAAGGGGTTGGCATTGTTCGTGCCGTGGGCGAGGGCGTGGAAGCATTCGCGCCGGGTGATCGCGTGTTGCCGGGCTTCGGCAGTTGCGGTCAGTGCCGCAACTGCCATGGCAATCAACCCGGTTACTGCCAGAACGGTGCCAGTTTCCAGGTTCATGGCCGGCGCCTGGACGGCAGTACGCCGCTGTACCTGAACAGCGAACCCATCACGGGCCATTTCTTTGCCCAGTCTTCCTTTGCTACCCATTGTGTGGCGTCCACCCGCAACATGGTGCGTCTCGACCCGGACCTGCCGCCGGCACTGATGGCGCCACTCGCCTGCGGGGTCCAGACCGGCATGGGCGCGGTGCTGCTGGCGCTGGATGTGCGCGAGGGCCAGGCCATTGCGGTGACCGGTGTTGGCACCGTGGGACTCGCTGCGATCATGGCCGCGCGCATTGCGGGCTGTCGCCGTATTGTCGCCGCGGATATCAACCCGGAGCGCCTCGCGCTGGCGCGGGAGCTGGGGGCGACGGATACCGTCGATACCCGCGAAACACCGCTGCGGCGCAGCCTGCTGAAACTGGGCGGTATGGACGCTGTCGTCGATACCACGGCAGTCCCTGCGGTCATTCGCGAAGCGCTGGAAGGCACCGCACAACGCGGCACTGTGCTCTGTGTCGGTGTATCCCGCCCCGGTGTTGAACTCCATCTCGACCTGGCTGGTCTGACGCTGGCCGGGCGCTCCGTGCGCGGTTCCATCGAAGGTGATGCCGATCCGCGCAGTTTCGTACCGCGCATGATCGAGTACTACCGTCAGGGGCTGCTGCCCCTCGAGAAAATTGTCACTGAATATCCCTTTGAGCGGATCGACGAGGCGGTGCGCGACACCGTCGAGGGGAGGGTGGTCAAGCCGGTGCTGAAAATGCCGGCTCAAATTAGTCCGTAGGGACGATATCAAAGGCGGCGGTAGCCGCTATCTTCACGGAACGTATTGCGACTATAAACAATAAGGAGGCAACACGATGTTCCGAACTTCGGTGCGCAGCGCCTGTGCTGCGTTTTTTGGAGCCTTGACAGTAGCGAGTAGCGTTCAGGCAGTGCCTGATAACGCCCGCCCGCTGCTCGACCAGGCCGCGATCCGGGCACCTTTCAGCGCGGCCTGCGAAGGCCAGCACGATTCGGTGCCCCTGCCCGTCGACCCCCGCACCCTGGTGGTTGAGGGTGTGAATTCCAACCCGGATGCGGCGGTGCAATTCAACGCCTTCTGGGTGGACCTGCACGAACCGGGAGAGGGCTTTCTTCAGGATATCCTGCCCCCACGGCCGCAAAACTGTGGCGAATTCCGGGCGGCGGTGGAGCGCGGCCGATACAACCTGACCCGCAAAACCTATTTCCAGCCCTTTATCACGGCAGCGGCCTACAACAAACTGTGGAGAGTGTGGGACTACCCCTGGCGCCCGTCGGACTTCGAGGAGCAGATCGAGAAGCGTTACGGCTACTACAAGGCGCCCTGGAACAATCCCTATCCCCTGCCCTGGGAAGACCCCAACAAGACCGACGGCGGTAGTGGCCAGTTGCCCCTCGGCATGGTGCAGGACCGCGACGAGAACGGTCGCTACACCGGGCTGATATCGGTCACCTGTTCCGGCTGCCACGACTCGCGCCTCGGCAGTGAGAGCGAAGCGTACTTCAGCTGGGGTCGTTCGGCGGATTCCAACGACGCCGGCCTGGTCCAGTCGGATTTCTTCCAGGCCAACGTGGTAACGGCACCCCTGCAACTGGCGCCCATCCCCTGGAGCACAGGCCGCGGTACCACCGATGCCATCGGTATTGTCGATCTGTTGCCGGCCCTGTTCGACGTGGAGACCATGCAGCTCTACCCCAGCCTGCTGGAATACTTCCCCAGCCACGCCGGCGGTATGTCCAAGGCGCCCCACTGGTACCACCGGGCCTGGAAATCCCGCCAGTTCTGGGATGGCGCCCTGACCTCCGACAACGTGCGCTCTGAGCTGGCCTTTGCCATGGCCAACGTGCTGAAGACGGGCCAGGAACGCCGCGCGGTCTACCCGGAATTCGAGGACAACAACCTGTTCATGATGTCCCTGTCGCCCAAGCCTTACCCGGGTGAAATCGACCTGCAACTGGCCCGTGAGGGCGCGGTGCTGTTCCACGAGCGTGACCTGTGGGCCGATGGCGCCAATGCCGATATCCCCAAGACGCCCGGTAATGGTTCCTGTGCCAGCTGTCACGGTGTCTACTCGCCGCGCTACGCCCACGATACGGACTACCTGCCCGACCCTCGCCTGAAGGGAGTCTCCGGGGTGATTACGCCCACCGAGACCATTGGTACCGATCCTGCGCGGGTCGGCCTGATGGAGGACGAGCGCAAACGCCGCGCCTGGGACACGTCCTGGCTGGCCTATAACGAGTTGAGTCCTGATCACGATGGCTACAATGACGACCTGATCACCAGCGAACTGCGCCGGATTCCCCGGGCGGCCTACGACCGCGGCGAGGGTCCGATCTTCTCCCCGGAAGGCCCCAACAGGTGGATCGATCCCTTCGGCTATGTGGCCAGCCCGCTGTACGGTGTGTGGCAGAACGCGCCCTTCTTCCACAACGGTTCTGTGCCGGACCTGTGGAGCGTGTTGCAACCCGAAGGCAACCGGCCTGATATCTGGAAGCGTCGCTACAGCGATCCCGGTGTGTTCGGCAAGAACAGGGGCTACGATTTCAGCTTCGCCTCCTACGATATGGACAAGCTGGGCTGGAAGTATGAAGAGGAAGAGTGCAGCAACTGGTACTCCCTGTTCAGCCCCTTCCTGCCCTGTACCCAGGACATGGCGACCATCGACATCCTGTTTGCGAATATCGCCAACAAGGCGGCCGAGTTCAATTCGCTGGCTTACCAGTCACCGCCGCCCGTCACCGACAAGCAGATCGAGTCCCGTATGATCTTCAACAGCCATCTGTACGGTAACGGCAACCAGGGCCACGACTTCGTCAAGTCCCTGACCGACGCCGAGCGCTGGGCCCTGATCGAGTACATGAAAACCCTGTAGCACAAGCTGCGGGGTACCCCCCACCAACACTGGCATTGGCCGGCAGTGGAAACTGCCGGTCTTTTTTTTTGCGATCGCTTCCACTTCGGGGGTAGGATGAAGGGCCACTGGCGGTAATGACTGGCTCTGGCATGCTTCCCCTGATCGTTCCAATATCGGCCCTGTTGGTCGGTGTGGCCCTGTTGTTGCTCGGAACCGGGTTGCTCAATACATTGCTCGCCCTGCGCGGCGACCTGGAAGGCTACTCCGCGGGCACCCTCGGCCTGATCATGTCGGGGTATTTTCTCGGCTTTTTCGTCGGCAGCCTGGTGGCGCTGAAGCTGATCCACCGTATCGGGCATATCCGTACTTTCGCCTTCTGCGCGGCCATCGCCTGTTGCACCGTGCTCTTGCACGTCCTGTTCATCAACCCCTATGCCTGGTTCGCTCTGCGAGTCCTCACTGGCGCGGTATTGGTGACCCTGTACACGGTCATCGAGAGCTGGTTGAACGGGGAGACACCGCCGGAGCAGCGAGGACGGGTGTTCGCCATCTACATGGCGGTCAACCTGGCGGCCCTGGCCCTGGCCCAGCAACTGCTCAACCTGGCTTCTCCCGCCGTTTTTACCCTGTTTGCCCTGTCGGCGATGCTGGTGAGTATTAGCCTCGCACCGGTTGTGTGGACGCGGATGCGACAGCCAGAAATTCACACCGCCCAGCGGATGCGCCTGCGGACGTTGTTTCAGATCGCTCCGGTAGCACCCGCGGGCGCCTTGCTGTCGGGCCTGGCCATGGGGGCATTCTGGGGGATGGGTGCCCTCTACGCAGGCCGCGTGGGATTCGACAGCGCCGGGGTAGCCAGCTTCATGACCTGCGCTATTCTCGGTGGGTCATTGCTGCAGTATCCACTTGGCAAGTACTCCGACTCCCACGACCGCCGGCGGGTTCTGGCGATTGTCTGCGCGACGGCTGCCCTGGTAGCGGCCCTGCTGATACCGGCGTCGGGTGCCGGGCGCTGGGTACTGCCGGTGATATTTGCCTACGGTGGCCTGGCGTTTGCGATATACCCGGTAGCAGTCGCCCACCTGGTGGATCACCTGGAGCAGGACAGTATCCTGGCGGGAGGGAGCGCGTTGTTGTTCCTGCACGGCATCGGTGCTGCCTTTGGTCCGGCCCTGGCCGGGCGCGGTATGGAGTGGCTCGGCCCGCAAGCTCTGCCGGGCTACTTTATGCTGGTGCAGCTGGCACTGGCGGGTTTCGTATTTTGGCGCCTGCGCCGGGTGGCGCAGGTCGACGTGTCGGAAGCTGTCGAAGAGGCCGAGGCGGAATCGTCGTCGACGTTTGTGCCCATGCTGCGTACCTCGCCCACGGCCCTGGAACTCCGCCCCGACGAGCACGTCGCGGCGGAGTCCGGGGCGGCGAACGGGGAGCCGTATGAAGAGCCGAATAAAGAGGCCGAAACACCGTCAGATATCCGGTGATGGCGGCGCTCAATTCAGTTCAATAGCCCGTGTTTGCGAGCTATCGCTACCGCTTGCGTGCGGCTACTGGCCGCGAGCTTGCCGTTGATATTTCGCAGGTGAGCACGCACGGTGCTGACCGAGATGAACATGCGCTCGCTGATTTCCTGGTTGCTGAGCCCTTCCGATAGTAGCGCCAACACCTCGAGTTCACGATCAGTAGGATGCTCCTGCAGCCCCTCGACTTTGGGTGTCGGAGCAGGCGGGGGCCTGTTGGAGCCAGGGTCGCGACACAATACCTCCAGGAGTTGCTCACAGTCGGCTGCACCCCCAGTCTCGCGCGCAGCGGACTGCAGCAAAGGCTGCAGGATGGCTTTTTCGTCCAGCAGCAAGCGGCGGTAACCTTCCGTCCTCGCGTGGTCGAGTAACTGCTCGAATCGCCGCAGGGCCCGGGCCCTGTGGCCCTGCTGGAGTTCGGCGCAGGCCAGCAACAGGCGGAGTTTCATAGCGCGGCGAGTTTGCTGTCCTTGTTCTGCCTTGCTCAGCAGGCGGCGCAGTTCGGGTTGTAGGTCGTGCGCCGCCCCCTGGTGCAGCGCCAGTCGCAATTGCACGAGGTCGGGAGTCTCGATGTCATTGGCAAATAGCCAGAGCGAGTTGGTGTTCTGCCACCCGCTGCAGGCCCGGGCCCGGGCGAGAAACTCCCCGGCGGCTTCATACTGTCCCCGGCGCAGGGCGAGGTTGGCCCGCTCCAGGCGGGCGCTGGCCACCAGACGCTGGTTGTCGTTGTGGTAGCCGAGGTGTTCCAGCTTGGTCAGGGCCTGTAAGGCGGCGTCGATATCACCGTGCAGGAAGTGAATGCGCGCGCGCGTGCGATAGCCAACGATGAGATGGTCCGGAATTCCCTGTTCCGCCATGGCGGGCAGATAAGTGTCCAGTAACCGTACCGACTCCTCCAACTGGCCGGTTTCATACAGCGCCTCAGCCAGCAGGATGCCAATAATCGTGCTGCCGGCGCCGACTTCCCGCAGGGTGGTCTGCAGCTGTACCAGGGCAGTGCGCAGGTGACCTGCAAACAGGTGGATGACGACCTCCACACTCTGGGCAAACATCGAGGAAAACCGGTTGTAGTCCACCAGGCCTGCGATGCGGCCCTGATCGATGATGTCTCTCGCCTCGTCCGGGGCGCGATGAACCAGTAGCTCGTAGGCCAGTGATACCTGCAATATCGCGCGCGGGAACGAGGGAGAGGCCGGAAAGATTTCCAGCAGTTGTCGGGCCTCCTCCAGGGCGCCGTCGTGGCGGTCCAGGATTACCTGCAACATCGGGCGCAGTGCGGTTGCGTCACCAAACGGGCTGGCGTGTTCCCTGCGCTGGAGCAGTTCCATGGCCTCGGTGGCACTGCGGGTGAAGGCCACTGCCCAGAGGTGGGCGGTACGCAGTTGCGGCCAGGGCTCGAGCGCCGCCTCCGGCACCGAGTCGAGCAAACCTGCGACGAGGCGACTGCGGCCCTCTCCCAACAGCCGCTCGCTGTGTTGCTCCAGCAGTGGCAATGCGAATTCCAGGTCGTCCGCCGCGATCCCCAGCTCGATCGCCGGCACCACCCGGCCTTCATCCAGGTACCAGTGCGCCGCACGAGCCTGGAGCCGCTGTCGCTCTCCGGGAAGGCGGCGTTCGAGTTGTGTCTGCAGGAAGTCGGCGAACAGCCGATGCAGGCGGTAGCACTGGGGCTGGCCGGCGATCGGCGAAATAAACAGGTTGGCATTGGCCAGAGAGACCAGAATCTGTTCGCTGTGGTCTATCCCGCACACGGCGTTGCAGGCTTCCACGATCAGGTAGGGAAGTACGCTGCAACGTATCAGGAACGCCTGCACCGACTGGGTTTGCGCGGCGAAGACCTCCTCGCTGAGGTAGTCCGAGATCACCTGGGTGGAACCGCTGAAGCTGCCTGCCATGTGCTTGCGATCCGGTGCATTGCGAAGCACCTGGGCGGCGAGCCACAGGGCCACAGGCCAGCCTTCGGTGGCCTGGTGCAGGGCTTGCAAGTCACCCTGGCTGAATCGCGCAGCACAAACCGACTCCACCAGCTGGTGTGCTTCGTCCTCGCTGAAGCGCAGCTCCTCGACGCCGAGTTCCACGACTTCTCCACGTCCTCGCCAGCGCGACAGGCCCATGTCAGCAACAGTGCGGGTGGCCAGGACGACCTGCCCGCCGGGAGGCAGGTGCTCGATCAGCTGGCGCAGACAGGCGAGGACGGCGGAACTGTTGATTGCCTCGCATTCGTCGATGAACAGGGTGAAGCGGTGACGGGCTGCGGCGAGCGCGTCCAGAATCTGCAGTGTTCTATCAGAGCCAGAATATCGCTCGATGTTGCCGGTCTCTACCCCCGCCGACGCCAGGGCCCTGCCGAGGAACCCGAGAAACCGGCTCAGGTCATTGTCGGCCTGGTCCAGCGTCAGCCACGCGGTCGCAACGCCCACCTGCAGCAGGCGTCCGTAAAGCTGGGCCAACAGGATGCTTTTGCCGTAACCGGCGGGGGCCGCGGCACACAACAGTCGCGCGGGCGTTGCGGTGTCAATCGCTGAAAACAGGGAATCCCGGGCAATCACGTGGGGTAACCGCCCAGTGTGTGGCGGCGCTAGCTTGGCGACTGGTGTTGGCGTCCTTGCCACGGCGGTTAATGATCAATGGGACTTATATTGACGGTGATGCCGGTCATGTGTGCCTGGTTGGACAGCTTTTCAAAGCTGTCTGGACCATGGGGCAGTAGTCTGTTCACGTTACTGCCGGGGTGGCGCGAGGCGATGCGCAGGCCCGGGGTGCGGCTATGGCCCCAGCCGTGGGTCATGGCCACCGTGCCCGCGCGCAGCGTGTTGTCGATTGTCACGGAGGTCTCGATATCACCCCAGGCGCTACTCACCCGTATCCGTTCCCCCTCGTGCAGTTGCCTGGCGTCGGCATCTGTCGGGGACAGGTGCAGCGGGTTGTCGAGGAAGCCGTCGCGCTTGAGATAGGGGGTGTTGTGAAACCAGCTGTTCAGCATGTGATTGGTGCGCAGGGAAATCAGTTTCAGTGTGTCCGCGGGCTCTGCCGCCATTTCCTCAAACAGCGTTCGGGCGCGCTCCAGCGCCGCCCCGAACAAGGTCGGTGCGCAATTCACCCGACCGGACTCCGTTTGCAGCCATTCGCTGAAGAAATGCCCGGTCTCATGGTCGGGGAGGGGTACGCAGTGATGGTTCGCCTCGCGCAGCTTGTCGATGCTGAGTCCGGCGTAGCGCAGCATGGCGTTCAGGCGGCCGGTCGGGTCCGGTGTCTCGCTCCGATCGAAGGGGCTTTGCAGCCCCATCGCCTGTAACAATCGTCCCAGTATCCACCATTCCTCGCGGCGCTCGGCCTTTGGTGCGACTACCGCGTCGGTGTACTGGACGTGGGGAACGTATTGCATCCCGAGTCCGCAGATATTGATATCTGCCCGTTCCAGCATGTCCGTGGCGGGCAGCACGAAATCGGCCAATTCCCCGGTCGCGCTGCGAAACAGGTCGATGACTACGAGTAACTCAAGCTCCGGCATTGCCTCGCGCAGCGCATCTTCACCGCCGATGGACAGCAGTGGATTGCCCGCGATAACGAACAGCGCACGCACCGGCTCGTCCCGGTCGCGGATAAATGGCGCCAGCAGGTTGCCGGGAAGTGCCCCGCGAATGTAGCGTATCTCCCCGAGGGGAGAGTCAAAAAACGGCTGGAAATTTCCGGGAACCCGGCCGGCCCGTGCGGCGGGGTAGAACCCCAGCGAGTACAGGTTGCCGCCGCGCTGGTCGAGGTTGCCGGTCACCAGGCTCAGCATCTGCAACAGCCAGTAACACAGGGTGCCCTGACGCCCCATGTTGACTCCGGTGCTCATGTGGACGCAGGCTCGCGCTGCGCTGCCAAACTCCATTGCCATAGCAACGATGTCTTCAGCCGGCAGGCCCACGACCGGGGCGACCCTGGCAGCGGGAAAGTCGGCAACGAATGCCTCCAGCCCCTCGACATGGTCAGCGTGGTTTGCCAGCAGATCGCGCCGCCACAGGTCGGCCCGGCGCATTTCCTCCAGCAGTGCCGCCATCAGGTAGAGATCGGTGTCCGGGCGGATCTGTACCACCTCGCCGGTGCGGGGAGTGGCGGACTCGATGCGGCGGGGGTTGATGTACTTCACCTTGCCGCCGCGCTTCACCACATTGCGGAGTTCCGCCATGGGGTCGAAGATCGACATGAAGCTCATGTGCGATACCTTCGGATTTTCCCCGAACAGAAGGCAGTAGTCGGTGTTTCCCAGATCCGGAATCGGGTGCAGGGTACTGGTGCCGTAGACCGCTTCGGCCGCGGCAAATTTGTTGGCGCAATCCTGGGTGCCCGAGCTAAAGATGCGGTCGGTCCCCAGCTGGGCGAAAAAGTGGCCGATGGCCTCGCTGCCGAGGCTGTTGAATGCGGTGGGGTTACCGATATAGCCCGCCACGGCAGACTCGCCATGGCGGTCGCGAACGGCCTGGGTGCGCCGGGCGATGTCTCGCAGGGCAGTCTCCCAGTCCAGCCGTGCCCAGCCCTCCGCTGATTTGCCGATGGGGTAGTCGAGACGGTCGGGATCGCCGTGTATTTCGGTAAAGTTGATTCCCTTGTGGCAGGCGAACCCCCGGCTTAGCGGGTGTTCGCGCAGGGGAGCCAGCCTGGTCAGCGTCAGTTCGCCGCCGCGCTCCTCCAGCTCGGCCTGCAGCGGGCAGCCGGGCTCACACACGCGGCAGAACGTGGTTTTGGTGGTAGCCATGTTATGAGTCCTTATTCTCAGGAAATCTAAGCACTACAGGGCCGTTTCAACAAGCTATCGGCTCTGATAGCCGTCCCGCTTACAAGGGAATTTCGCGGTGAAATGTCGCCGTCATATTAGTGCGCCAGACTTGTGCAGGGTCCCCTGTGGACTACATTCCAGAGACAGCCGGGTGACCGGCAGATGATTGTGAGGAGAGCTTCCTTATGAAAACAGGATTCGGACTCGTGCTGGCGGGTGTGATGGCGGTGCTGGCCGCGGGTCAGGCGGTTGCAGAGGACACCGGGTTTTATGTCGGCGGCAGCGTCGGCTGGGCCTATCTTGCGGGCGAGGGAACCGACCGTATCGAAGACCAGGACTTCGATTTCAGCGATGACGATGTGGGCTACAAAGTCTACGCCGGGTGGCAGATTCTACCCTTCCTGGGTATCGAGGGAGGGTATGTGGATTTTGGCGAGGTCGAGGATACCACGCCACTGACCCGCACCCGTATCGCCACTGACGGCTGGGACGCCTTTGTGGTCGGCAACCTGCCCCTGGGTTTTATTGACCTGTTTGCCAAGGTGGGTGTCATTGCGTTCGATAGCGACCTGGACTTCAACGGCACCAATATCTCCTTCGACGACAGCGAGTCAGGTACCGAGGGCGCCTACGGTGTGGGGGCGGCCCTTGAGCTCGGCAGCTTTGCCGTGCGCGGCGAGTGGGAGTACTTCGACATCGACGGCCTCGACGACCTCTCTCTCTGGAGCGTAGGACTTACCTACCAGTTCTGAGGCGACTTCAGGTGGCGGCCCGCCTGCGGCCGCCGCCCATACCAAGCCCGAACTGGGCTACCAGGTCGCGCATGACCTCCAGTACGCCACCGCCGAAGGTATTGATCTGGCAGCGGCGATACTCCGCCTCCAGTTCTCCCTGTAGCAGCGCGCCGGCACTCCCTGCGCGCAGGTTGGCCGCTGGTCCCATGGCATCGATGAGCAGGCGATAGATCTCGATCTGGGATTCTGTGCTGAATGTCTTGATGGCGGAGGAGTACGCGGGGTCGGGCTCTTCCGTTTCCATTTTCGCGACCATGCGCCAGGTGGTCAGGCGCATTGCCTCGAGGCGGGCGTAGGCCTGTCCGAGCAGGGACTGTACCACCGGCTGGTCGATGGGGCGCTCCCCGCCGGGCTGTTGCGCCCTGGCCCAGGCCAGCGCCTCCTCATACAGCTTCCAGGCGTAGACGCCGATCGCGGCCAGGCCAACGCGTTCGTGGTTGAGCTGTGATGTGATGAGCTTCCAGCCGCCGTTGAGGTCGCCGCAGATCATGTCATTTGGACAGCGCACGTTGTCGTAGTAGGACATGTTGGTGCGTACATCGCCGACCGTATGGATCGGGCTGTAGCTGAAGCCCGGCTGTGTGGCGTCGACCATGAAAACGGAAATTCCGGCGTGGGGGGAACTGGCCTCGGGGTCGGTGCGGGCGGCCAGCCAGATGTAGTCGGCGGCCTCTGCGCTCGAGGTGAAGACCTTGGTGCCGTTGATAACCCAGTCGTCACCGTCGCGCACCGCGCTGGTTTGCAGGCTGGCGAGGTCGGTTCCCGCCTGGGGTTCTGTGTAGCCAATGGCAAAGTGCAGCTCGCCGGCGGCAATCCGCGGCAGGAAGAACTGCTTATGGGCCTCCGAGCCATTGGCGATGATGGCCGGTCCCACGGTGTTGATGGTGACGAAGGGCAGGGGGGCGCAGGCCAGTTGGGCTTCTTCGAACAGGATCATCTGATCCATCGGGCCCCTTCCCTGGCCACCGTAGGCTTCTGGCCAGCCCAGGGTAAGCCAGCCGTCCCGGCCGATCTGGCGAATCACGGATTTGTAGGCATCCCCGCCTTCATTGCCGCGGGTGGCGGCGATCAGCTCCGGGGTCATCAACTCGCGGAAGTAGTTGCGCAATTCCCTGCGCAGGTCTTGCTGCCGGGGGCTCAGTTCGAGGTGCATGGCGGGCTCGTTGTTATGGTGTGGGGCAGATTGTTGTTGAAGTTGAATTCAAATTCAACAATAATTCGGTCACGCCAAGGTAGCGACATAATTTTAATAATCAGCAGCCCGGACAGAACGAAAAGCAGTGAACCCAGCCAAGCCAGATAGCCCCCGCCGCAGCGCGCGAGGGGAAGCCGCTCGCCAGCGCCTGATGGATGCCGCCGTCCGGGTCCTCGACCGGGTGGGTTTCCACCAGATGCGCATCAAGGACGTGACCCATGAGGCGGGTGTTGCCACGGGGCTCTTCTACCACTACTTCAAGGACCTGAGGCAGTTGGTGGACGAGGTGCTCGACGCGCATATCGCCGAGTTTGAAGCGGTGGACGTGATCGAGCGGGAGGTCAGCAAGGGCGACTGGTTCAATCGGCTGCGGGCCCACTATGAAATCTGTGTGCGGGTTCATGCCGAGCATCCCGGCATTATGCGCTGCATCGCCCAGTTCAGTGCCGACGATCCCGTTTTCCGCGAGCGCTGGAAGCGCTCTTTCAATCGGCGCCTCGATCTCCTTGTGGAAGTGTTCCCCTACGTCTTTCCCGATTGCCGGCTGAGCACCCCGGAGGTGGAGTTGCTGGTGCACGGTTTGTCCGGAGTCGGCAAGGAGCTCATGGCCGAGTATTACATCGACCGGGATCCGGTGCTGCGCCAGGTGGAACTGTCCCAGGAGGCGATGGCGGAATGGCTGGCCGCGCTGTTGTACCGCGGCCTGTTTGCCTGCAACCCGCCGGCAGAACAGCTGCGCCATGCCCAGCAAATATTGACGATTCGCAGGAACTGACAGATGTCCCATACAGCTCCCGATTTGACACCTTTTCTCGGCGGTGACCGCGGTCCCTACAAGAGCTGGGATCCGGTCAACCCGGCGATGATTCGCCACTGGTGCGAGGCACTGGGAGACAGCAACCCCATCTACACTGACGCCAGTGCGGCCAGGGATGCCGGCTTCAACGGCCTGGTGGCGCCACCTACCATGCTGCAGGCCTGGACCATGCGCGGTTACCGCGAGCAGCGGCCGCCGGGTTCCGATACCAGCGACCCCTTTGCGGTACTGGTGGCCCTGGAGGAGATGGGCTATCCCGCGGTGGTGGCGGTGAACTGCGAGCAGGAGTACCTGCAGTATGTGACTGAAGGTGACGAGCTCTACCATCGCTCCACCATCGAGTCGATTTCCGAACAAAAAACCACGGCGCTGGGCGTCGGCTTCTTCGTCACCGAGCTGTCCACCTACTACAACCAGCGCGACGAAGTCGTGGGCACGATGCGCTTCCGGGTATTCAAGTTCGCGCCCCACGAGCGGGATGATGCTCCGGCGGTCACCGACACCGGCGACGGCTTGCCGCCCGCGGTGCGTCGCATGCGCCCGGTACGCAATCACGATACCCGGTTTTTCTGGGAGGGTGTTGAGGCGGGCGAGTTGCGGGTGCAGCGCTGCCTGGGCTGCCAGACCCTGCGCCATCCTCCTGCTCCCGCCTGCCCGGACTGCCAGTCCCTGGAATGGAAGGCGCAGCCGGTCAGTGGGCGCGGCCATGTCTACAGCTTTGTCATCATGCACTATCCCGAAATTCCGCCCTTCGACTACCCCAACGTGATCGCACTGGTGGAACTGGAGGAGGGCACCCGCCTGGTGAGCAACCTTGTGGGTGTGTCACGACACGACGTGTCCATAGGCATGCCGGTCCAGGCGGAGTTCAGTGAAGTGGAGCCGGGTTTCCACCTGCACCAGTTCCGGCCGGCCGAGGCTGATTGATGGACTTTTCCTACAGCGACGACCATCAGTCCGTAGCGGATCTGGCGAAACAGGTTTTTCGCGATATGGTCAGCGATGGCGAGGCCGATCCCGCACTGTGGCAAACCCTCGCCGATGCCGGTTTGCTGGGGGTGGCGCTGGGCAGCGACAGTGGCGGTAGCGATCTGGGATTTATCGGCGCCGGCCTGGTGCTCCGGGAGCAGGGCGCGGTGCTGGCACCGGTGCCGCTGCTGCCGGCCATGGTTGCCGCACTCAGTCAGCAAGAGGCCGGCATTACCGCGTCCGTGGCGCGGTTTGTGAAGGGCGAGTCCTGGTCAGTGGCCTGCGTTGATGGCGGCCTCGAACTGGCAGGCGATACCGTCAGCGGGGAGCTGGCCTGCGTGCCCTTTGCCCTGGGGGCGGAGACCGTTGTCGCCACGGCGGGCCACCAGCTGCTCCAGGTGGCGCTGGCGCAGCCCGGGGTATCGCTCGAAGCCCAGCAATTGACCAGCCATCTCCCCGCCGCCCGGCTGCGCTTCAAAGAAGCGAAGGCGCAAATACTTGGCACCGATGCGGCCGTGGAGCGTTTGCGGCAACGCCTGCTGGTGGCAACGGCCATGCTACAACTTGGGGTCGTCGACGAGGCGCTGGCCAGGACAGCGGCCTTTACCGTAGAGCGCAGTCAGTTTGGCCAGCCCCTGGCGCGTTTTCAGGCAGTAGCACAACGTGCCGCGGATGCCTACATCGACGTCGAGGCTCTGCGCGCCACCGCCGAGAGTGCGTTGTGGCGGCTGGATGCAGGACAGGACGCCACCCTGGAAGCCGCAACGGCACTGTGGTGGGCGGCGGAAGCAGGGCATCGCGTTGCGCATACCGCACAACACCTTCACGGTGGTATCGGCGCCGACATCGACTATCCCATCCACCGCTATTTCCTGTGGGCGAAGCAGGTCGAATTCAGCCTGGGCGGTGCGGCACACACGGCGGCCCGTATCGGGCGGGACCTGGCGCTGCACCCCACTATCGGAGGACGTAAGTGAAAACCCGGAACATTGCCGAAGTGCGGGTGGGAGATTCCCTGCCCGAGTTGGTCATCGACATCACCCCGCGCCTGATTGTGGGTGCGGCCATTGCCTCCAGAGACTACCAGAACGTGCATCACGACAAGGCGGGTGCCCAGGCCCTGGGGTCGCCGGACATTTTCATGAACATCCTGACGACCAATGGCCTGGTTGGGCGCTATGCCACCGACTGGGCTGGCCCCGGCGCTCGCCTCGGCAAGGTGGCGATCCGCCTGGGGGCGCCCAATTATCCCGGTGACACCATGACCTTCCGCGGTGAGATAGCTGCGGTGGAGCCCTCGTCCCGACGCGTCGTACTGGACGTCAAGGGCAAGAACAGCATGGGCTACCACGTAACAGGCAACGTGGAGCTTATCCTCCCGGAAGAGGTGGCGGCATGACGCGCTCCGGATTGCGAGACCGGGCTGCCATCGTTGGTGTGGGTGCCACGGAGTTTTCCAAGGATTCCGGGCGTACCGAGATCCAGCTGGGGGTTGAGGCAATTCTGGCCGCACTGGCCGATGCCGGTATCGACCCGGTAGAAGTGGATGGTATGGCCACCTATACCATGGATAACAACCCGGAGATCGAGTTGCACCGTCTTATTGGCGGCCGCGCCCTGCGTTTCTTTTCCCGTGCCCACTACGGTGGCGGGGCGGCCTGTGCACCGGTCATGCATGCAGCGATGGCGGTGGCCACGGGGGTTGCTGACGTGGTCGTGGTTTATCGGGCCATGAATGAACGCTCGGGTTTCCGTTTTGGCCAGGGCGGCCTGCTCACCGAAGATCCCAATGCATTTGAAACTGTCGATTTCGGCTGGTATTTCCCCCATGGCCTGATGACGCCAGCCAGCTGGATTGCCATGTTTGCCCAGCGCTACCTCCACGAAACAGAGGCGACCGACGAAGATTTCGGTCGGGTAGCGGTAGGAGGGCGCGATTTCGCGTCTACCAATCCCAGGGCCTGGTTCTACCAGCAGCCGATCAGCCTGGAAGATCACCAGGCCTCGCGCTGGATCGCCGAACCCCTGCGCCTGCTCGACTGCTGCCAGGAGAGCGATGGCGCTGTTGCCATGGTGATTACCTCTGCCGAGCGGGCGCGGGATTTGCTGCAACCGCCGGTGCTGGTGCGCGGCGCTTCCCAGGGAGCGGCCGATGACCAGCGCATGATGACCTCCTTTTACCGCAAAAGCCTCACCGGACTGCCGGAAATGGGTGAGGTGGCGCGCAACCTTTACGCAATGTCGGGCCTCGGCCCGGAAGACATGCAGGCCGCCGTGCTGTACGACCATTTCACGCCGTTTGTATTGCCGCAACTCGAGGAGTTTGGCTTTGCACCGCGCGGAGAGGCCTGCCACTTTCTGCGCGAGGGGCACCACTTGAGAGGCGGTAAGTTGCCGGTGAACCCCCATGGTGGGCAACTTGGCGAGGCCTATATCCACGGCCTGAACGGGGTGGCGGAAGGGGTGCGCCAGGTCCGTGGCGAAGCCGTCAACCAGGTAACCGGGCTGGAGCATATTCTGGTGACGGCGGGTACGGGTGTGCCGACCAGCGGGCTGATACTGGGGGCGGCAAACTGACATGCACCTGATCGATTACGACAATCCCGCCGACCGACACCTGGGGCGGGCCCTGCGAGACCAGGCTGCAGCCATTGGTGATCAACCCTTCCTGCTCTACGGTGAGCAGCGCTTCAGTTATGCCCAGGCCAATGACCGGGTGAATGCGCTGGCCGCAGGCCTGGCCCGGCGCGGCCTGGTGGCTGGCGAACGGGTCGCGTTCTACATGGACTCGACCCCTGATGTTATCTTCCTTGCGCTGGCCGCCAACAAACTGGGCGCTGTCTGGGTGCCGATCAACAGCGATTACAAGGGCGACTGGTTGAGTGACAGTATTGCGCGCAGTCGCCCAACCCTGCTGGTCACCGACAGCCAGCATGCAGAGCGCGTGGCGACAGTGCGCGACAGTCTGGGATCGCTGGCCATTGCCTGCCTTGGCGAATGCACTCATTTACCCGCTGCGGAACCGCTCTCCTCGCTGTATGAGGAGGGGGCAGGGGAACCGGATATGTCGGGCTACCAGTCTGGCGATACCTGCGCGGTGTTGTGGACATCGGGCACCACCGGCCGCTCCAAGGGCGTCATGCAAAGCCACAACGTGTGGTTCAATGCGGTGATTTCCGCCAACAACCAGTTCGGTATCGCGCCGGGGGATGTCGTTTTTTCCGTGCTGCCACTCTACAACTCGGCGGCCTGGGTGACTTCGGTGTTCCGCGCGATGCTGGCCGGCCTGCCGCTGGCCCTGGACCCTGCGTTCTCGGTGAGCACGTTCTGGGACCGGGTGGATTATTACGGTGCCACCCAGAGCTTTACCCTGGGGGCAATGCACATGTTCCTGTGGAACGCCCCCTCCAGGCCCGACGATGCCGACCACAGCCTGAAGAAGCTGATGGCGGTACCCATGCCGGCACAGCTGGCGGGGCCTTTCAGTGAACGTTTTGGTGTGCAGCTGATGCCCCAGGGCCTCGGCCAGAGTGAAGCATTTACCGTGATCAACCAGGACAACTGCGAGCGAGACCAGGTGCCGCCGGGAAGTTGCGGCACGCCGGCAACGGGTATGGACGTCCGCCTGGTGGATGATGGCGGTGCGGATGTGCCGGTGGGAGAGCCCGGTGAGTTGTGGCTCAGGCCCCGGAAGCCACACTGTATCTTCAACGGCTATTTTGACGACCCGGATGCGACCGCGGCCGCTTACAGTGGCGACTGGTATCGAACGGGCGACCTGTTGCGCCGGGACGATGCAGGCTACTACTACTTCTGCGATCGCAAGAAGGATGCCGTGCGCTACAAGGGGCGCAACATATCGACCTTCGAGGTGGAGATGGCCGTGCGGCGCCATCCTGCGGTGGCTGATTGCGCCGCCTATGGCATTGCCAGTGATGAACTCGACAGTGAAAGCGAGTTGAAAGTGGATGTCATCGTAAAGCCGGGTATGAGCCTGGAGCCGGAACAACTGGCTCGATTTGTCAACGATAATGCGCCTTACTTTTTTGTACCGCGTTACATTGAATCCGTCGTTGCCTTGCCCTATACCCCGACCAACAAGGTGCAGAAATTTCGCCTGCGCGAGCGCGGCCTGACGGCACAGACCTGGGATGCCCGTGCAGAGGGCTTCGAGGTCAGGCGATAGATCGAGTGTCTCCGTCAGGCCGCGGAGCTCAAAAGGAGAAGGATTGGTAACAGTTAAGTACAGACAATAAAAACAAGGAGCGATAATCGCTGAACGGAACAGCAGTACGACGAAGTAAGTTTCAATAACCCAAAATAACAGCAATTGGAGCAATACTATGTCTCACTTCGGCTGCAACACCCGCAGTACCCTGACACCCCTCGCCGCCGCCCTGATTCTGGCCGGTGCTACCCAGTCTCCGGGTGCCCTCGGGCAGGAACTGGTTCTGGAAGAGATCGTGGTCACCGCCCAGCGGCGCCAGACCATGCTGCAGGACACCCCGATCGCGGTGACCGCGTTCAACACAGAAAAAATAGTGGACCTTGGTATCTACGACGTTTCCGATATCGGAGGCCTCGCGCCCAACACCAACATCCAGAAGCAGCCATCGTCCAATTCCAACATGTCCATCTATATACGGGGCGTGGGCAGCGGTGAGACCTCGCTCATGGTCGACCCCAAAACCAGCTTTTACCTCGATGGCGTGTACATGAGCAAAACGGTGGGCGCGGTGTTCGACATCGTCGACCTGGAAAGCGTGGAAGTGCTGCGAGGGCCGCAGGGCACCCTGTTCGGACGTAACAGTACTGGCGGCGCTCTCAACGTAACCACGGTAAAACCGACCGGTGAGCTCGGCTTCAAAGCGGAGGCCAATTTTGGCAACGACGGCTATCAGCGCACCGCTCTGTCCCTGGACCTGCCGCGCGTTGGCATGATGTCGGCAAAGATATCCGGGATGATCATGGAGTACGATGGCTGGGCGGAGAATGATTTTCCCGGGCAGGAGCGCGACATGGCGAGTGAGGATAACGAAGCCTATCGCATCGCCCTGCGCTTTGAGCCCATGGACAGCCTCACCATCGACTACGTTTACGATCGTACCAAT
The DNA here is from genome assembly GCF_008064665.1 of Parahaliea maris. Classification (GTDB taxonomy): domain Bacteria; phylum Pseudomonadota; class Gammaproteobacteria; order Pseudomonadales; family Halieaceae; genus Parahaliea; species Parahaliea maris. The sequence goes on from NZ_VRZA01000002.1 coordinate 232,217, forward strand.
AACGCGGGTGTTCCCACGCCGTTCCAGATTACCAAGGTGAAGGACAGTCTCTACAACGGCTTCACCACCACTCCGTTTCCCTTCACCTTCCTCGGCGGTTCGCTGTATCAGGACATGGCAGCGACAGTGGGGGATCCCGATAAGCGCCGCGAGGACTACACCCTGGATGCGGTGACGGAAGAGTGGCTCGACGTCAAGGGCAACACCCTGACCGTCGCCTGGGAGTTCGACAGTTTCCTGCTGAAATACATTTTTGCCGACCGGGACACCAACTCCGGCTACGGCTCCACCGATCTTGACGGTGGCGCCTACATAGCCCGCGACCTGCTCTATGGCGGAGGGTTCCCCGTTCCAACCCCCGGTTTTCACGCCACTATCGACAAGGGGTTTATCGAGCTCACCACCAATGAATTGCAGTTGATTGGCGACGCCTTCGACGACCGCCTGCAATATACGGTGGGGTATTACCAGTACAAGGAGGAGATCTACCAGAGCAATCCGCAGACCTTTTCCCTGCCCATTCAGTTCTTCCTGGGAGCGGGATTTGATGATGCCTATGTTGCCGCCGGTCTGTGTAACGACATTCCGGGCGCGGGCCTGGTCTGTCAGGGTACCCAGCGCCTGCCGTTCCCGTTTCCCTTCCCGGAGGCAGACCCGAACCTGAATGGTCAGGTGGACTTTATTTACGGGCAGAAAACCGAGTCGTGGGCGGTTTACACCCAGGGCACCTACGCTCTCACTGATCGCCTGGACCTTACCGCAGGCGTCCGTTATACCGAGGACGACAGGGAGGGCTTCCTGTTCAATGAGAGTATCGGGCAGAGCTCATTCGATGAGCGATTCACCAATTCCGGAACCTGGGACAACGTCAGCTACCTGGCGACCCTGAGTTATGAACTCATGGATTCGGTGAATATCTATGGTACCTATTCCACGGGTTACAACAGTGGAGGTTTCAATTCCCGGGCCTCAACCTTCAGTTCATGGCAAACGCCCTACGATGAAGAAGAACTGTTCTCCTATGAACTGGGACTGAAGTCCGACTGGTTCGGTAGCAGGGTGCGCCTGAATGCCGCGCTGTTCTACAACGACTACGAAGATATCCAGGTTGCCCAGTTCGAAGCGGGCTCGGGGGGGGCTTCCAGTCGAATTGTCAACGCGGGTAAAGCGACGTATCAGGGGTTGGAAATCGAGCTGACCGCTTTGATTACCCAGGGCCTGCTCGCAGAGTTGAGCTACGGCTACCTGGATGCCGAGTTTGATGAATACCTGGCCCGCAACCCGGCCACCGACAGGGAGGAAAACATCGCTGATGTCACCACGGTCAGTCGCGCTCCCGAGAATAGCGGCAACCTTGGCCTGCAGTATGATTTCGAGCCCTGGAGCTTCGGCGCCCTGTCGGCCCGGGTGGATGTACAGTACACGGATGGCTTTACCTTCCACCCCTTCCAGAACCAGTTCGACAGCGCCGACGACCGAACGATAGTCAACGCTCGCCTGAGCCTGAAGGATATCAACGTGGGCTCCAGCGGCAGCTTGCGCATCGCCGGCTGGGTGAAAAATGCCACCGATGAGGAGTACCGGGAGTGGGGGATCGATTTCGGTACGCTCGGGTTCGCCGGTGATACCTACGGTCGGCCGCGTACCTACGGTGTTGACCTGATCTACGAGTTCCGCTAGGCGGCGCGGGCCAGCCCTGCTTGTCACCCTCTCCGTCTGCGGTCACGTGTCACCGTGACCGCAGACCCCCTCCCATTCCAGGCCCCCGGATGCCCTGTCGCCGCAGGTAGCCACTTTCGACCGATTTCAGGGGGTTTCGCTGTCCACCGGATTGACCCGCCGACGATTCCTGACAATACTGTGCAGTTATAGTAAGACCTGATAAATGGACTTATTCAGCCGGCACCAATGGAGTGCCCGAGCACGGCATAACAGGGGAACGGAATGGGTAATCGAGCGCTGTCTGCCTTTGCGGCAGGCGTAGTGGCATTGGGGGCGATTGCGTCCACGGCGGTAGAGGCGGCTGGTGTTGCCGTCGGGAGGGACCAGAGCCTCGAGCTGTCTGATCCCTCTATCACCCGGGTAGAGGTGCTGGCTTCCCAGGCCCTGCCTGGGCATGACCCCAATGCCCTGCTCAGTCCCTTCACCGGGCAGGGCCCCTGCCTGACCTACGCCTACGATGACGCCCTGGTGCTCAACCAGGAGGTCCGCCTGGCCCTGTTCGATGCCAGCGACAACGTGGTTGGCCTGCCGATCATCACCGTCGACAACAGCTACTTCAACTCGGTGGACGCCAGTTGCGGGGTGGTGGTGGTTCCCAACCAGCAGCCCATCGCGGTAGACGACAACTTCGGCACCAATTATGTCGGCGCCAACGTGCTGGCGAACGATATCGACCCCGACGGCGATCCGCTGACCGCGGTCCTCCTGACGCCGCCCACCGCGGGCTCGGTCGTCCTGAATGCCAACGGTACTTTTGTCTACACCCCGCCGGCGGGCTTTTCCGGCGATGTGACCTTTACCTACGAGGCCTTTGACGGTACCGATGGCAGTACCAGCCCGGGTATTGTCTCCCTGACCGTGGTAGCGGTTGTCACTCCGAACCAGGCTCCGGTGGCGGTGGCCGATGATTTCGGCACCAGCTACGCTGGCGCCAATGTGCTGGCAAACGATAGCGACCCGGATGGTGACGCGCTGCTCGCAGCGCTTATCACCGGCACCACCAACGGGGTGGTGGTCCTGAACACGGACGGTACCTTCCAGTACACCCCGAACGACGGATTCTTTGGAAGCGACAGCTTCAGCTACCGGGCCACGGACGGGACCCTGTTGAGCGATACCGTTACCGCGACCCTCGAGGTAGCGGAGCCGCCGCCACCGCCACCGCCGCCGCCCACCAACGGTGTCCCCCGGGCGGAGGACGACGATTTCGGTGCCGATTATGAAGGCGCCAATGTCCTCGACAACGATTCCGACCCCGATGGTGATCCGCTCACGGCCATCCTGGTGTCCGATCCCTCACGCGGTTCGGTGACCCTGAACCCGGACGGTACCTTCGAATACATTCCCGAGCTCGGTTACACCGGTCCGGACAGCTTTACCTATCGGGCTTCCGACGGTGTGGTACCCAGTGAAATCGCTACTGTCTCATTGATAGCCCAGTTACCGGCCACCAACCTGCCGCCGGTCGGTGGGGACGACGACTTCGCTGAGGATTACGAGAACGGCAATCTGCTGGACAATGACCTGGACCCCAACAATGACACACTGATTGCCATCCTCGTGACACCTACCGAGTTTGGTGATCTGGAACTCCGGGAAGACGGTAGCTTCACCTACCGGCCCTTCGCCGGCTATGCGGGGCCCGATTCGTTCACCTACAAGGTGCGCGACCGTCCGCTGGGCGATCCCACCGGCCTGGAGTCGGATCCGATCCTTGTGCGACTGCAGGTGGATCCGTCGGCGGCCGCCGCTGACGGGGTGACCGGCAAAATCGACGCCGACGGCACCTCTGTGCTGGGTGGCGCTTCCGCCAACGAACTGCGCACCTCGCGCCGGATAGACCAGATCTGTCCGCGCATCGATCCGCAGACCCCGGACCAGGAAGACCTGCAGCGCCTGTGCACCAACCTGCGGGCCCAGGGGACCACCGCGAAACAGGCGCTGGTAGCCCTGCGAGCAATTACGCCCGAGGAACTGAGCGCCATCAGCAAAGCCTTCCGGGTGCTTTCCTTCAGCCGCTTCCGCAATATCGGCGCCCGGATATCCCGGGTGCGCGACGGTGAGTCGCGGGGTGTCAGCATCGCCGGCCTCAATATCCGGGCGGGCGATACCCTGGTCAGCGGCAACGACATTCAGTCAGCGCTATCCGAAGGCCTGGCGGCCATGGGCCTGGGGGCCAGTGCCGATGAAGAGGGCGGTGAAGACCTGCTGCGGGAGTACAGCCGCCTGGGTCTGTTCATTCGCGGCGATCTCAATTTCGGTGAAGGTGACGAGACGGAACTGGAGTCGGGCTTTGACTTCGATGCCCAGACCCTGACCGTGGGTGCGGATTACCGGATCAACGACAACCTGTTTGCCGGTGCATCGGTCAGCCTTGGCCAGTCCGAAGTCGACTTCGCCAACAACGGCGGTGAAACCACGACCGACAACTATTCCGTCGCCTTGTACGGGAGCCTGTATTCCGGTAATGGCTATCTCGACGGCATCGTCAGCTACGGTTGGTCCGACGTGGAGACCGAACGCAATATTTTCTACACCGATTTTGGCGGTACGGTGGACCGGGTGGCCGAGGGTAGCTCCGACGGCGACGAGTATTACATCAGCTTTAACGCCGGTTACAACTTCAACTGGGGTGCCTTGAACGTCGACCCGTTGGCGCGTTTCTTCTACCTCGATGGCTCGGTGGACCCCTTCACCGAGACCGGGGCGGGGGGCTGGAACCTGGCGATCGACGAGCAGGAATTTGAGTCCCTGAGCCTGAGTGCCGGAGGCCAGGTCAGCTATACCTTCCTGCCCAGTTGGGGGGTCATCACGCCCTACCTGCGCATCGAATACACCCGTGAATTTGAGGACAGCGCCGGTGGTGTGCGCTACCGCTTCGCCAACGACCCGCTGGGCCAGTTCAATGACACCAACGGCATGCGCATCGAGGCGGACGACCCCGATACCGGCTACATGGTGTACGGCGCAGGGGTGGCCGCCCAGTTTATCCACGGCATCAGTGGCTTCGTGAATTACCAGGCCTTGGGTAGCTACGACAACCTGAGTGGCGAGATACTCTCTTTCGGAGCGCGCTGGGAAGCGCACTTCTAGACAGTGAAATCAGGGACGATTACGGGAAGACCAATATGGCATCACTAAAATTATCAGACTCCGCCTTCGGTACCCTCGGGCTGACCATCACCGAGGCAATTGATCTGGCGGACATCTCTTCGCAACTGTCCAGCCTTCTGGGTGTCCCCTTCAGCTTCGAAAGCCTGGATGTGTCCAGCGTGACGCGCACAGGGCTAACGGCGGCAGGCATTGGTGTGCCTGGCGGCACCTTGACCGTGGGAGACTACTTCAATTTTGCAGCCGTTGCGCCGGTCAGCGGTTTCAGTAACCTGGCCCTCACTGAGGCGACCATCGCTGCACATGGCGCTTCTTTCGAGATCAGGGGTGAGGGCCAGCTGTTTGGCTTCGGCGCCGACTTTGGTTTCGATTTCGGCGCCGACGTATCGGTGCTGGATTTCTCCGCCACCGGGGCGGCGCCGCTGGAATTATCGATCGGTGGGGTGGCTTCCTTCGACAATGCCAATCTCCGTAGCGGCTTCGAGGTCATTGGCAATGATGTGGCCAACTTCTTTGCCGGTTTCGAGAGCTTCAGCCTTGATTACCAGGGCAGCAATACTTTCAGGGCCGGGGGTGGCGATGACATCGTGGCCGGTGGTTTTGGTGCGGAGTTGATCGAAGGCGGGGCTGATAACGACCTGCTGTTCGGCGACCTGTATACGGCTTCTTCCTTCAGCGACTCCTACGTGGACGTGATCTACGGTGACTTCGAAACGCCCCTGGACGGCGCGGTAGAAGGAGACGATGTGCTGTTTGGTGGCCGTGGCAATGATGAGCTTTACGGCGGGGGTGGTAACGACCTGCTGTTCGGGGGCAACGATTTCTTTGAAGAGGATACCGACCTGCTGGTTGCAGGGGACGGTAACGATGTTCTTTACGCAGGAACCGGGGCAGACAGCCTGACCGGTGACGCGGGGCGGGACCGCTTTATTTTCGCAGAGGATTACGATATTCCCACCGGTGTGTTTGATGGAGAGGTGGAGGTTGTGCTCCAGACGGGGTTTGGCGTTTCGTTTGTCGAGGCACCCAACGTGCTCGAGGACTTCGCCCCGGGTGAGGATATGCTGGTGGTGCAGGGCAATCAGTTCACCCTCGAGATACTCTCGATCGAAGGGTTTCCCAGCGCGGGCTTTGCGACCAATAACGCCGGAGAGTTGGTCGTGGACCTGGGCCTTGACCTGGTCGAGGGCGGAGACTTTTATACCTTTGTCGACCGGCAGGGAAACTTCGATCTCTCGGCTTCGCTGTTGCGCTTTGATATGTTCACGGACGCGCAGGACCCGGACTTCGATTATGACCTCGGCCTCAACTGGTTCATCCCGCAGGACGAGAGTTCAGCGCCAGCCTCGATCGAAATTGTCTACGATAGCCCTGACGATTCCGGGCGCTTCGAAGTGTTTGGGCCGGGAGAGTTTGATTATATCTTTGACGACTTCGACAGCCTCCAGCTGACACCCTTCGGAACCGACGGTGTGTTCGCAGGGCAAGACAAGTTTGATCTCACGGCCTTTAATCTCGGCGCTGTCGACTCCACGGCGATAGAAGACATACTGTTTACCACGGTGGGCGATTACGGCCCGTTCACCTTCGAGAGCTTTACGCCCGACGATGCGCCGATAGATAATTTTTTCTTCGACACCGACGCCCAGGTCGACAGGGCCGTCAACGTGGAATGGTCTCCTGGATTCAACGGCGAGAACGGCTCCATCGCGGTCTACGTCGATGCCAACTTTGATGGGGGCTTCCACCCCGATGACGATCTCTTCTTCTTCGTGGGAACCCTGGAAAATGGCAATGGCGCGTTTTATGGTGGTGATTTCGGCTTGCAACTGACCAAGGAGGATCTCTACGCGGACGCCAATGCGGACGGTAGCGGTACCGGTATTTTCATCTTCAACGATGATCAGTACGACCTCTGGTTTAATGATATCGCGCCCCCGGAAGAACCGATCGTCGCTGCCTGATCGGGGCAGCCCGCGGTTTGTCCGGGGCTGGCCCGTAGCTGAGATGCGAGCGATACATGCGATACAAGAGGGGCCATCGCGATCCCGGTGACAGAACGGAAGAATAGCGGCGAATTGAAACAGGCCTTGCAGCTGTGCAGGGCCTCTTTCTTTGTAGTTCTGGCTTTCAGCCTCGCCATCAACCTGCTGCTGTTGACCCCGGCTTTCTACATGCTGCAGGTCTACGACCGGGTAATTCCCAGTGCCAGCCTGCCGACACTGCTGATGCTGACGCTGGTGGTGCTGCTCCTGTTCGCCACTATCGGTGCGCTGGAGTGGGTGCGCTCGCAGATTTTGCTGCGCACCGGCGCGCGCTTCGATACCCTGCTGGAAGCCCGCGGTTTCGAGGTGTCCTTCCGTCAGGCACTGTATACCTCGGGGCAGGCGGCCCAGGCTCGATCCCTCGCCGATCTCTCCGTGCTGCGCCAGTTCATTTCCGGCAATGCACTGCTGGCCTTCTTCGACGCCCCCTGGTTGCCGCTCTATCTGCTGGTGATGTACTGGTTTCATCCCCTGTTCGGGCTGGTGGGCCTGCTGTCGGCGCTGGTGTTGCTGGGTTTGGCCCTGCTGAACGCGCGTCTCGGCCGGGACACGCAGGCCGAACTGGGCGAAGAATCCTCTGCGCTTGAATCCTTTGTGCTGAAGAACCTGCGCAACGCGGAGGTGATCGAGGCCATGGGCATGCTGGGTGATATCCGCAATCGCTGGCAGTCGAGATACCAGTCACTGCTCGCCCGGCAACTGCAGCGTGGTTCCACCGCGGGGGCACTCGCCTCGCTGTCGCGGACCTTCAGGCTCACGGTGCAATCACTGGTTCTGGGGCTGGGCGCGTATCTGGTGATCGAACAGCGTCTTACCCCCGGGCTCATGATCGCTGGCTCGATCCTGTTGGGCAGGGCCCTGGCACCCGTGGACCAGTTGATTTCCGGCTGGCGCCAGTTCGTACAGGCGCGGCTGGCGTACCGACGCTTCGACGGACTACTGCAGAAAATCCCGCCACTACCCGAGCGCATGAGCCTGCCTGCGCCCGAGGGGCTGATTACCGCAGAACAACTTTCCCTCGCACCGCCCGGCACCCGTAACCTGGTGCTGCGCAACGTGAGCTTTCGTATTGAACCGGGCGACAGTGTCGCCATTGTCGGGCCCAGTGGTTCGGGCAAGACCAGCCTTGCCCGGGCAGTGCTGGGCATCTGGCCGGTAACCGGCGGCAAGCTGCGCCTGGATGGTGCTGAGGTCTACACCTGGAATCGGGAAGACCTGGGGCCGCACGTCGGCTACCTGCCGCAGGACGTGGAACTGTTCGAGGGGTCGGTGAGCGAGAACATTGCCCGCTTTGGCACTGTGGATGCAGCCGCGGTGGTCGAGGCGGCGCGCCAGGCGGGAGTGCACGAGGCCATTCTCAGTTTGCCGGGTGGCTACGATATGCAGATTGGTGCCGGTGGCAGCGCCCTCTCTGCCGGCCAGCGCCAGCGTCTGGCCCTGGCCCGGTCCCTCTACGGCAACCCCTGCCTGCTGGTGCTGGACGAGCCCAACTCCAATCTCGACGACCGCGGTGAACTGGCCCTGATCGAGGCGCTCAGGGCGCAGAAAGAGCGGGGCGCCACTGTCCTTGTCATCTCCCACCGCAAGACCATCCTCGCCGCCGTGGACAAGTTGATGGTGCTGGGGGGTGGGGGTGTTACCCACTTCGGGCCCAAGGAGGAAGTGCTCGAAGCGTTGCAGTCCCAGGCGCGGCGGCGGCAGCGCGATTCGGCGGTGGGCTCATGAACGAGTCGGTGCTCGATACGTCTGACACACGCTACCGCTGGATCGGTGGCATTGTCCTGTTCCTGGTCTTTGTCGTATTTGGCGGCTGGGCGGCTTTTGCGCCCCTGGACAGCGCGGCGCTGGCGCCCGGTGTGGTAACGGTGAAAAACTATCGCAAGACCCTGCAACATCTCGAGGGCGGCATTGTCGAGGCTATCCATGTTCGTGAAGGGGACCCCGTCGCGGCAGGGGACCCACTGATCGTCCTGGATGCCACCCAGTACCGTGCCGAAAGCGAGGTGCTGCGCGGGCAGTACATTACGCTCAGGGCATTGGAATCACGGTTGTTGGCAGAACGTGATGGCAAGTCCAGCGTGGCCTATCCCGCCGAACTCACGGAGATGAATGATCCCCGGGTGGAGGCGGCCATCGCCGGCCAGAACGAGATATTCAATGCGAGAATGAGTGCCAATGCCGGCGAGCGGGAAGTGCTGGAGCAGCGTGTAGAGCAGCTCGAATCGCAGATCAGCGGCGTGGAGGCCGTGCGCGAGAGCAATGCCCGTCTGCTGGCCTCCTACGAATCCGAGATCAAGGACCTGCAGAGCCTGCAGGAGCGTGGTTTTACCGGCAAGCAGCGCCTGACAGAGGTCCAGCGGGCCTACGCCAGCCTGGTGGGAGAAAACGCCGAAGCCCTGTCGAAAATTTCCGCCAACCGTATCCGCATCGGTGAAACCCAGCTGCAGATTATCCAGTTGGAACGTTACCAGAGAAGTGAAGTTGTGGATGAACTGGAGGATATCCAGTCCCGGCTGTTTGACGTGAATGAACGGCTGCGAGCGGTAGAGGACAAGGTGGCGCGCACAGTGATCCGCGCCCCGGTCAGTGGCATCGTACTGGGTTTGAGTGTACACACTGTCGGTGGCGTAGTACGTCCCGGCACAGCACTCATGGATATTGTGCCGAAGGAACAGCAGTTGATGGTCGACGCGGAAATCTCCCCGGTGGACATCGACCGGGTACGCACCGGTGGCAAGGCTCGGATCCGATTCAGCGCCTTCAAGAGCGCGAGTACGCCGATTGCCGAGGGGCATGTGGTCAACATTTCCGCCGACCGCCTGATCAATGCCAACAGCGGTGAGCCCTATTACCTGGCCCAGGTGGAAGTGGATCCCGCAAGCCTGGCGCGCATGGCAGACCTGAGGCTGGTGCCGGGTATGCCGGCGGAGGTGTTGATCAATACGGGGTCACGCACCTTGCTGCAGTACCTCGTTCAGCCCGCCAGCAATGTGATGGCCCGCTCCTTTATCGAGGATTGAGTCATAGCGGCAGCGCATCGAATAGCGCTGTTACTTTTCGACCGAGGTTTCCCCCCTGCAACGCATGGCGCTGTTTGGCATTGATATCGGCGCGACCGCGCGCCGCCAACGCCAGCGCCTGATCCAGCACACCTTTTTCAAACTGATCTGCACGAGCGCCGATACCTCGGCCGGCCGCTACGATCCGCCTGGCCGTGTAGAACTGTTCCAGCCCCATGGGCAGCAGGAGTTGCGCGGTACCGGCGAGAAACGCCTGGGCACTGGTGGTGTGGCTCGCCATGGTAATCACCAGGTCCGCCTGGTCGAATGTCTGGCCCAGGTCGAGCGGTCGCCCGGTCATGTTGATTGCCGGGTAGGCCGCGCTTGCGGATGCCGGTAAACCGGGGCAGTAGATCAGGGCGCAGGCGTCGCTCTGGCCGAGATGTTGCAGATGTTGCAAAAGCCGCGGCAGGCCCGGAAAAGGCTGGAGGTAGCCAAACACCCTGGTGCCGCTCCGCTCGGGCCATTGTGGCCTGGCGCCGGGTTCGGGTGCAGCCACACCCAGGTAGGAAGGTGTTGGGCGCTCGCCAAAGGGGTCGATGTCCGGCAGTGTCATCAACAGTTGTTCGTCGGCCTGGGCGTAGAGTTCAGCCGGGTGCGTCAGCGCCTCTGTTTGCACACTGTTTACCCAATGCACGAGTTGTGTTTCGGCGGTAGCCAGTGCACGGGTGTTGGCCTCGGTATTGCGAACCCGGGGGAACAGGCCGAAGTAGGGCAGGTCGACGCGGGGCAGGGTGAAGCCGTTGCCGATGATCCATTTTTGCCAGGGGCGACCCAGGCTGGCGATCAGGGCCGCCGGTGCAAACTCGTACAGCACGACGTCCGGTTGCAAGCGGTCGAACAAGGCCTGCCAGCCGGCGACCCGGGGCGCGAGTTCGTCGGCAGCCCCCAGGTTGTGGAGTAGCACCTGGGTGAACGACAGCAGCTGGGCCGCGGGTGGCTTGCGTTGTTGCGGGGAGAGGGGTGCCGGCACGATATCAATGGCGTGGCCGGCGAACCAGCGCGCCGCGATGTCGACGTTGGGCACCGCCAGCGTCACCCGGTGGCCACGGCGTACTGCCTCCTTCACCCAGGGCGTCAGGTTGGCGAGGTGACCAGTGCCTCCTCCCATTTCCCAGACGCACAGTATGCTGGCCATTCCCCGATTCCCCCGCTTCGTTAAAGGGGGTCAGGGCTGGATTGCGATGGTGAGGCTGACACTCACGCGGTATTCATTCTCCCCGCCGGCCACCGGTACCGAGTCGGCAGCAGCCATTTCGCTCATCCGGAACATCGGGGCAGGGGAGGGCCCGCCGCGGTAGCTTTGTTCCTGGATTTCGATGATGTCACCGGTTTTCACCCCGGCGGCCGCGGCCAGGACCTTTGCCCGGGACAGGGCGTCGCGCATCGCTCGCTCGCGAGCCAGATCGATGGCCTCCTCCGGGTTGGCGTTACCCAGGCTGATTTGCCCGCCTTCGTTGACGCCCTGCCTGACTGCCGTATCGAGCAGTTTTCCAACCAGGGTGATATCCCTGATGCGCACACTGAGGCCGTTGCGCACCACGTAGCCAATAATGGTGGGCCCCTGTTGTTCACCTGCAGCTCTCGGGTCCGGCCGTGCATAGCGGGGAGCGATAGAGAAATTACTGGTTTGCAGGTCCTTCTCCGCCACGCCGGCCTCGCGCATGGCCGCCATCACCTGCCGCATGGCTTCTGAATTCGCTGACAGGGCAGCGCTGGCGCTCTCGCCCTCCCGGGTCACGGTCAGCGACAGTGTGGCCATGTCCGGCGCCAGCACGGCACTGCCTTCGCCAGTTACCTGTATGCGCCCGGGCAGGCTTTCCCCGGCCACTGCCAGAGACGAGAACACGCTGGCACAGCACAGTACCCAGCAGGCCAGCAAACTGCGTATCGACATGGCTGCTACCCCCGTGGGCCGAACAGGAACCACAGCACCAGGCCGAGTACCGGGAGCACCAGAATGACCACGATCCAGATGACTTTCTTCAGTGTGTCTGCGTTCGACTGCAGGACGTTCACAATGGCCCAGATGTCGGCAATGAGAATCAGTAGTCCGAAAATGCCTGATACCTGTATGTTCATTAACCTCTCCCTTGATCTGGCTGACCTCGTGCCAGCCGTAACGGAAAAACCGCCATTATCCGGCGGCTGTACAGCTCAACTATAGTGGGGATTACGACAACTACAAGTCACGGAAGCGGGGCAACCAAAGCTCGCTGCAACGTGTAGTGGCGGCGTTCAGTCCTGTACCTTGCCCCGCAGCGCCTTGACTTGCCCGCGGCGATTCTTTGCATCCATCCGTCGTTTTTGCGAGGCGCGGGTCGGGCGCGTGGGGCGGCGATTCTTGGGGACATGGCTGGCATCGCGAATGAGTTGCGCCAGTCGTTCCAGGGCGTCGGTGCGGTTTTTTTCCTGGGTGCGATGTCGCTGGGCCTTGATGACCACCTCGCCATCGCTGGTGACGCGACGATCCGACGCGGCGAGCAGGCGTTCTTTTACCGGTTCGGGCAGCGACGAAGCGCGGATATCGAAGCGCAGGTGAATCGCACTGGAGACTTTATTGACGTTCTGCCCGCCTGCCCCCTGTGCCCTGATGGCGCTGAATTCAATTTCATCCTCGGACAGTGAAAGCCCGGGTTCGATGCGTAACAACCAATATCTCCTGTCATTTCAATGCAACCGGTCGGTGCCGGCGTTGCGCGGGGCAGCTCTGCCACGCGCTTGCTGGTCAGCGTCCAACTCCCGGCGGCTCGGGTCCTGGCTGCGCCAGACGCGCTGCTGTGAGCTGGCCTGGCTGCGGTGGCCAGAGGCGCCGAAATTCTGCGGCTTGACCCTGACCTGGTCGTCGGAGGCCTTGTTACTCGCGCAGGCGACGTCGGTAAAGGTGGTCTTGCCGGTGGCCGGGTCCACACACTTGTATACCTTGGCCTGGGCCACACTCGCGCTGAGCAGCAGTCCGATGACTGTCATCCGGATGAACATGGGCTGTTCTCCCCATTTACTGAAAACCACCTGACACACTAGCGGGTTGAGCCCACGCTGGCGGCAATTTTCCGGGAAAAAGTCCGGATTTCAGCACTGCTGGGCCTATAACCCGGCGGCGAAGGCCAGGTATTCCAGCTTGTCCGAGCGAATGTCGGCATCCGGGCCACTGCCACCGGGCTTGCCATCGGCCCCGTAGGTTTGCAGTTGGTAAGGGCTCCTCACACCACCCCACGCCGGGCCTTCGTAGACGTAGGGCCTGTTCCAGGGGTCCTTTGGTAGCGCTTCAAGGTAGCCGCCCTCAGGGTAGTTATCCAGTGGCTTGGCGCTCTCGGGTTTACTGACCAGCGATGCAAGCCCCTGCTCGGTCGAGGGATAACCTCCATTTTCCATGTAGTAGCGCTCCAGGGTGGCTGCAAGCATGGCCATGTCCGCCGCAGCCCGTGCTGTGTGCGCGGCGCTGTCACCGCTGACCGGGATCCCCAGCATTGCCTCGACCACCTGTTTCGGGTTCTCGGCGCAGTACACTGCCAGGTCTTCGCGGCTGGGTCGCACCCTGGCCTCGCCATCCACGTAGACAAAGCGGCGCTTGCTGCTGCTTTCACCCCAGCGGTCAAAGCGTTCGTACATGCCGCATAGCACGCCGGAGGGATACTGTTCGATTTCGCTGATTTCCGTTGTTCCCTTGGGGCCAAAGGCAGCGGTAACGGCCTCGGTGGCCTCCTGGGCCGGGTCCGCGCAGGCGCCCAGTAACACAGCCAGCGGGAGGGTGGCCAGCAGGTGTTTCAACATGATGGCCAGGGGTTGTTTCAACATAGAGAATCTCTTGGTTCCAAAGTGTGGCATTCAGACAGCCGGATGGTGGGGAAATTCCCCGCCGGGGGCGCTCAGTCCGGATACTCGCGGCCGGCGTGAAGCACCCGGGTCGCGAGTTGGACCTCCTTCAGGAATAACACCAGGGCCACGATCAGCAGGAGCAGGGCGAGCATGAACAGGCTCACCACGACCTGGGCAATGTGCAGGTCCCACAGGTGGCCGATGAACAGGCTGACTATCACGCTACACACCGAGAGGCCCGACGCTGTGCACATGCCGATCGACCAGTTGATCAGGCGAACCCGTCGCCACAGGGTGCGCAGCTCCACCCGGGTCATCGACAGCCTCGGCTCCTCGGTCACCGTGCCTACCCGGAGTTCGACGATGCGCGCGCGATCAACGATGCGGCTGAGGCGGCCGGACATGACATTGAGAAAGCCGGCGATACCCGCCAGCAGAAACACGGGGGCAACGGCCAGCTGAATAATGCCCGCCAGGACCTGTATCGAGTTATCCATGGCGCTATTTTGCAGGAGCTTCAGGGCGTATACCAGATGGGGGAACCTAATGCCCGCGCCCGGATACTGCCCGGCAGTGCTCCGTTGCCAGTGTCGTGACCCTGCCAGACTGCGGCGCTGCCTAACAGAAACAGGTGAAGAATTTACAATTGCCGGGAACCGTCCGCCCGGGTGACACTCTAATCCCCTGTTATCCAGTATCGAGGTTCCCTTTCTCTCGTGACCCGTCTACTCACGCTCTGCTTCCTGCTGGCCACCCTCGGTGTGGCCGCGGCCTCTGCTGCTGAGCCGCAGGCGGCGCTCGATTCCGGGCTTTGCGTCCTGGGTCAGGACACGAGTGGCGACCGGGAGTTGGACGATCCTGCTGTACTGCCGTCCGCCATTGCCGATGCGGCCGTTCCCTGTCCGGGGCTAGCGCACGCTGTTCCCCCTGTAACAGCGCGCCTGTACCGACATACGAACGCGCCCCGCATTCGGGCACCCCCCACCTTCACCGCCTGACGTTCACGCGGCCGGGCCTTTCACGGCTCGCCAGAAAACTGTTCAGAACGGCTCCTGTCCCGGTTGACAGGGCGCCCTTATCAAGGTGAAAACAATGAAAACGCTGGAATTGAAACCCCTTCAGTCCATTGACCATCTGGTCCACCCCGAGGAATTTGCCGATATCACCTGGGATTCGTCGGCCCTGGAGATCTTTACCGACTTCCGCTTCCACAAGCCCCTGGTTATTTACCAGGGAGTGTCCGTCAGCGAGGCGGACCGTCGCATGCGCCGCGCGCATGTCAAACTGATGCTGGTAGTGGACGCGCACGACGAGTTCGTGGGTACGATCAGCGCTTCCGATCTGGAGCACCAGAACCTGATGTCCCACATCTCGCGAGGCAGCGCCCGGGATGATTTGCGGGTGGTCGATCTGATGTCACCGCGCAGTGAAATCCAGGCCCTCGACTTCGACCTGCTCGCCCATGCCCGCATCCGGGATGTGGTGGAAACCCTCAAGCAGCGAGGGCAGCAACACTGCCTGGTGGTGGATTCCGGCCTGCATCATATCCGCGGACTGATATCGTCCAGCGATATCGCGCGCCGACTCCACATGCCGATAGAGATCGCGCGCCAGAACAGCTTCGTCGACCTGTTCAACGCCATCCGCCACTGATCCGGGCCCTCCGACCACCGCGCGCCAGTTGGCGCGCGGGCGGTCAGCCGGCGCGCAGCTGGCCGAGAAAGTGCATGTGCTTTTCGTACTGGGTGATGACGTCGGCCAGGATCTGGTTCTTGTTCCACTCCATGATGTCGTAGGCCTGGCTGCCTTCACTGAGGAAGACCTCTGCCCGATAGTACTCCAGCTTGTCCCCGCGCTCGTGGCGGGTGTCCCGCATGATGAAGGCCGGCGCCCACCGGGCGACCGGTCGCACGCCGTAATGGAAATCGCGCTCGCTGTCGTGCTTGACCTCCAGCCGGACTCTCCCGTCCTCGCCCTCGCTCACCTGGGCTTCCAGTCCTTCCAGGTGAATGGCAGTGGCGAACTCCTCCAGGGTGTCGCGCACCTCGGTGTCGATGAACGCCAGGACTTCCTGCTTTTTCGGGTGATGGATCACCCGGCGCAGGCGCTGTTGCCAGGGTATCGGGTGCTGGCTGACTAGCGGGGTCGTGGTCGCTTCCCGCAGGGTGTGGCGTTTCATCACTTCCATGCGCAGCGCGCGCAGCAGCCCCCAGCACATGAGCACCATGACAATGGTGAAGGGCAGGGCGCTGGCAATGGTGGCGGCCTGCAGGCCCTGTAAGCCTCCGGCCACCAGCAGGGCGGCGGCAATACAGCCCTCCGAAGCAGCCCAGAAGATGCGTTGCCACACCGGGGATTCATCCTCGCCGCCCGCCGTCAGCATATCGACGACCAGGGAGCCCGAGTCGGAGGAGGTAACAAAAAAGGTAATGACGAGCAGGGTTGCCAGGCCCGAGGCAACAGCGGAGAGGGGCAGGTATTCGAAGAACTTGAACAGGGCAACCGAGGTGTCCGCGGCCACGGCGTCCGCCAGTTCCGTCGCCCCGTTGATCAGTATCTCGTACTGGGCGGTATTGCCGAATACCGTCATCCATAAGAACGTAAAGCCCGTGGGCACCAGCAGCACGCCGATCACGAATTCGCGTATGGTCCTGCCGCGGGAGACCCGGGCGATAAACATGCCTACAAACGGTGACCAGGCGATCCACCAGCCCCAGTAAAACAGGGTCCAGCCACCGATCCAGTCACTGGGGCGGTAGGCGTACAGATTGAAGGTGGTCTCCACCAGTTGCGACAGGTAGGCCCCCAGGTTCTGGAGGTAGGCCTGGACGAGGAAGATGCTGGGCCCTTCCAGCAGGACGAACAGCAGCAGGGCTGCCGCCAGAACCATATTCAGTTCCGAGACACGACGAATACCCCCGTCCAGCCCCATGACCACGGAGATAGTGGCGAGGGCGGTAATGGAGAAGATCAGTACCACCTGTACCGTGGCGCTGACCGGAATCTCGAACAGGTAGTTGAGGCCGGAGTTCACCTGGATCACCCCGAAACCGAGAGAGGTGGCTACGCCGAACAGGGTGCCAAGTACCGCGAAGGTATCCACCGCGTGGCCTATCGGCCCATGAATACGCTCACCGATAATGGGGTAGAGCGCCGAGCGAATGGTGAGTGGCAGCCCCTGGCGGAACGAGAAATAGGCCAGCGACAGGGCGACCACCGCATAAATGGCCCAGGCGTGAATGCCCCAGTGGAAATAGGTGATGCGCATCGCCTCGCGGGCGGCAGTGATGGTACCGCCTTCCCCGACAGGCGGGCTCATGGTGTGCATGACCGGTTCGGCCACCCCGAAGAACATCAAACCGATGCCCATGCCGGCGGAAAACAGCATGGCGAACCAGGAGGTGTAGCTGTAATCCGGTTCGCTGTGCTCGGGCCCCAGCTTGATCTGGCCGAGTTCGGAAAAGGCGAGATAGAGGACGAAAATCAGGAATAGCGCTACGGCCAGGATGTAGAACCAGCCCACTTCATTCACTACCCAGTCCTGCAGTTGGCCGAACCAGCGGTCTGCAGTGTCGGGGCTCAGCACGGCGAAGATGACGATCAGGAGGGCGAGGGTGGCGGAGCCGAAGAAAACAGGGGGATTGATGCGCGCTTTGATGGGGGGCATTGGTACTCCTGTGTGGTGCGGGGCTCGCCCGCAACGCGGGACGTTACCTTCATCCTAGCACTTTAATCGCGAGTCTGCGGTGGGGCGCTCCCGCCCGCGCTTGGCGGACTCGCCAGCGGATGGGCGTTTTCCGTAGGGCCGGCCAGCGGTTACCATGGCGCAGTTTTGGCGATCCCGCCCGTTCCGCCCGGAGTACCACAATGCATAATACTGACCTTGACCTGTCCTCCGCCGCCCTGGCGACCACCCACGAAGTCTTCAACCAGTCCCGGGCGCTGGAGGGCTACAACAGTTACTCCGGCGATACCGCACTGCGCGAGGCCGTGGAGCGGCACGGCGCCGCCTGGGCCGAATCCCGCTTGACGGAGCACGGCGCGCGCTGTGGCAGTGCCCAGGTCTACGAGTGGGGCTTTCAGGCCAACGCGAGCAAGCCGCAGTTTGCCTCCCACGACCGCCAGGGCCACCGGGTTGACCTGGTCAGGTACCACGACGCCTACCATCACCTCATGACCCTGGGGCTGGAGGCTGGCCTGCACAGCACTCCCTGGACCGATCCAGGCCCCGGGGCCCATGTGGCGCGGGCCGCACAGTACTACCTGCAGGCCCAGGTGGAGTCCGGGCACGGTTGCCCGCTGACCATGACGTTCGCCTCGGTTCCCAGTCTGCGTCTCACGCCCTCCCTCGGCGACACCTGGCTGCCGAAGATTCTCAATCGCGCCTACGACCCGCGCAATGTGCCCCACACCGAAAAGCAGGCCCTGACCATCGGTATGGGGATGACCGAGAAGCAGGGGGGCTCGGATGTGCGCGCCAACACCACCCGGGCCCGGCCCCTGGCTGGCGGTGGCCCCGGTGACGCCTATGAACTGGTGGGGCACAAATGGTTCACCTCGGCACCGATGTGCGATGCCTTTCTGGTATTGGCCCAGGCCGAGGGCGGCCTGAGCTGTTTCCTGGTGCCTCGCTGGCGCGACGATGGCAGCAAGAACCCCATCCAGGTGCAGCGACTCAAGGACAAGATGGGCAACGTCTCCAATGCCTCCTCGGAAATAGAACTGCGCGGGGCTCTCGGCTGGATGGTCGGGGAAGAAGGGCGCGGCGTGCGGGCCATTATCGAGATGGTTTCCATGACCCGTTTCGACTGCATGATTGGCTCGGCGGCCGCCCAGCGCCAGGGCGTGGCCCAGGCGGTGAATCACGCTGCCGGGCGATCCGCCTTCGGCAAGACCCTCATCGACCAGCCGCTGATGCGCAATGTACTGGCGGACCTGCAACTGGAGGCGGAGGGCTCGCTGGCCCTGACTTTGCGTATGGGTGAGGCACTGGACAAGAGCCTTGCTCCCGGCGGCGACGAACAGGAAAAGCTGTTACTGCGCCTGGGGCTGCCGACCGGCAAGTACTGGATTTGCAAGCGCACGCCCTTCCACACCTACGAGGCCATGGAGTGCCTGGGCGGGAACGGGGTCACCGAGGACTTTATTATGGCCCGACTGTACCGTGACGCGCCCATCAACGCGATCTGGGAAGGGTCAGGCAATGTCCAGGCCCTGGATATGCTGCGAGCCCTCAGTCGGAGTCCGGAGACCCTGGAAGCCTGGTTTGCCGAACTCGGACGGACCCGCGGCGACGACCCCCGCCTGGATGCTGCGGTGGGGCAGTTGCAAGCCGAGTTCAGCGATCCCGACGACATCGAGTATCGCGCCCGCCAGATTGTTGACCAGCTGGCCCTGACCATGCAGTCGAGTCTGCTGTTGCGCACGGGTAACCAGCCGGTGGCGGAGGCGTTTATCGCCTCGCGGTTGGTCGGAGGCAGCCAGCGCAATTTTGGTGGCCTGCCACGCGGTCTCGACATTGATACCCTGATTCGCCGGGCCGATCCCCACGGTTGAATTCACGGCCGCTCGCACTCGCGGCGGGCTATTGAAACCCGTCTCGGAAGAGGATGCCCTGCCCCGGGCAGGGTATCTCCCAAGTTTCCTGCCAACAGCGCGCCTGCTACACTGACTACCTCGCCTGATTCCAGCCGGCCCGGGACCCCGCCCCGGGCAGTTACCGGATTACTGGTATCAGGACCATGACATAACACGAGGTCATAGTGACACGACACAAAGCGCTCGCCGCCTTGCTGCCCGGACTACTGGTTGCGGCCTGTAGCTCTACGCCCGTAGAGCCTCCCGCTGTCGCCGAGGAGCGGGTCTGTCCCCCGGTGCCCGTGGTTGAATGTCCAGTCTGCGATGCGCGGGCCTGTCCGGCGCCTCCCGTGGTGGAGAAAGTGATCACCCGCACCGTCCCCGCACCGGCCCCGGTACCGCTGAGGGCGGGCAAGCTTAACCTGCCGGTGATTGGTTCCGAGGAGTGGGCGACGGTAGAGCCGCCCGGGCTGGAGCTGAAGGCCCGCATCGACACCGGTTCAGATGTCACCGTACTGACGGTCCAGAACCTGCGCCAGTTCGAAAAGGATGGCCAGCGCTTCGTGATGTTCGACCTGTCCGGCGCAGAGAGTGAGCAACCGGTGGAAGTGGAGACCCCGGTAGAACGGCGGTTGATGATCAAGCGGCGCGATGGCAGCAGCGAGCGGCGCTATATCGTCCAGCTCTGGCTCACCATCGGAGATAGTCGCTCCCTGATCGACGTGGCCCTGAGCGAACGCGATGAATCGGAATTTCCGCTGCAGGTCGGGCGTAACTTCCTTACCGATGTCGCCATTGTCGATGTCGGCCAGCGCTATCTCGCCGATTAGGGTTGCGCCAGGATGATTGCCTCCAAACTCAAGATTGGCCTGGTCGCTGCCTTCCTCATCGTGTTTGGTCTCGGCCTGACCCTGTACAAGGCCGGTCGCCTCGGCCTGCCATTGCTACCCGGCGAATCCCGGGAAGTGTGGACCATCGAGTCAAAAATCAGTTTCAAGCCGTCCTCGGGCCCTGTGGAAGTCGACCTGAAAATGCCCCAGGCCCTCGGCGGCTGGGTTCTCCTGGATGAGCACTTTGCCTCGTCCGGCTTTGGCTTTTCGGTCGACGACGAGGCCGGCCGTCGCGAGGCGCGCTGGACCCGCCAGGACCTGGAGCGGCCGACCACGCTGTACTACAAGATCCAGTCCTACCGGGCCAACGTGGACTCGCTGCCCGACTACCCGGTACAGCTCGACAGCAAGCCGCGGATGCAGGCCGACCAGCTCACCGCCATGGAGCGGCTGGTGGAACTGTTACGGGAGAAGTCCACCGGGCCGGAAACCCTCGCTCGTCTGCTCATACAGGATCTGAATCGGAGCGAACCCGACGCCGACACGGCCTTCCTGATCGACAGTTATGCCGGCTCGTTACAGGAATTGATGCTGCATGTAATGACCTTCGCCGAGATTCCCGCACACCTGGTACGGGGCATCCGGCTGGAGGACGGGCGCCGCCGCCAGACCCTCAGCGCCATGTTGGAAATTTACGACGGCGACCGCTGGGTACTGCTGGACCCGGTCAGCGGTGAAGTGGGTTTACCCGATGACTTCTTCGTCTGGCAGCGGGGCCCCGGCACCGTCCTGCGGGTGATGGGGGCGCGGGATTCGCGGCTCGAGTTTGCCCTGGTCAGCAACAACGTGCCCGCCAAGACCGTGGTATCGATGGAGCAGCAGAGCGAGCAGTTCGCCCTGCTGGACTTCTCCATCTACGCCCTGCCGGTGGAGCAGCAGGGTATCTTCAAGGGACTGCTGCTGATACCCGTGGCCACGTTCATGGTCGTGCTGCTGCGGCTGATTATCGGGGTGAAAACCTCGGGCACCTTCATGCCGGTACTGATTGCGCTGGCGTTCCTGCAGACCACGTTGTGGGTTGGGCTGGCCATCTTCCTGGTGATCGTCGGGGTAGGGCTGTGGATACGTTCCTGGTTGTCGCATCTCAATTTATTACTGGTGGCCCGGGTCTCGGCGGTCATTATTGTGGTGATACTGCTGATGGCTACCATGGCCATCATCGCTTACAAGCTGGGCCTGGACCAGGCGCTGACAGTCACCTTCTTCCCCATCATCATCCTGGCGTGGACGGTGGAACGGATGTCCATACTGTGGGAGGAAGAGGGCGGCCATGAGGTGCTGATCCAGGGCGGTGGCAGCTTGCTGGTGGCGGTGCTCGCCTACCTGGTGATGTCGATTCCGCTGGTCGCCCACCTGACCTTCAACTTCCCCGAACTGCTGTTCAGCCTGCTGGGAGTGGTATTGCTGCTCGGCAAGTACACCGGCTATCGCCTGTCAGAGCTCTACCGCTTCCGGGAAATGGTGAAACCCCAGTGATCCGCCTGGTCTCTCCGCGCACCCTGCGCAAACTCGGCATCCTCGGCATGAACCGGCGTAACGTCGGTTTTATCGGGCGCTGTAACGTGCGCCGCAACTACCGGCTGGTGGACGACAAACTGCTGACCAAGCACGCCGCACTTGACCGCGGGGTGCCCACCCCGGAGCTCTACGGCGTGGTGGAATACCAGTTCGAAATCAACGATATCGTGGAGGAACTGGCCCAGCGCGAGAGCTTCGTGATCAAGCCGGTGCAGGGCAGCGGCGGCAAGGGCATCCTCGTGATCACCGGACGCGATGGCGACCACTTTGTGAAGTCCTCCGGCGCGGTGATCGACGCCGATGCCCTCCGGCGCCACACCTCCAATATTCTCGCCGGGCTGTACAGTCTGGGCGGCCGCAACGACCAGGCGATGATCGAGGCCCTGCTGGACTTTGATCCCGTGATGGCCCCCTACAGCCACGAGGGTGTGCCGGATATACGGGTGATCGTCTATCGCGGCGTGCCGGTCATGGCCATGATCCGCTGTGCCACCCACGCTTCCGATGGCAAGGCCAACCTGCACCAGGGCGCTGTAGGGGTGGGCATCGATATTGGCAGTGGCTGCCCCGTTGCAGCCGTGCAACAGGGCAGGCTGGTGACCCATCACCCGGATACCGGCGCGCGCTTTACCGAGCTGAAGATTCCCCGCTGGCAGGAGATCCTTGAACTGGCCGCGGGCTGCGCCGAGATGTGCGGTCTCGGTTACCTCGGCGCCGACATCGTTCTCGACCGGAAACGCGGGCCCATGCTACTGGAGCTGAACGCCCGCCCCGGGCTGTCCATCCAGGTGGCCAACCAGGAGGGGCTGATCGGCCGCCTGCACCGCGCCGACGAGATTGCCGACCGCTGTGACACCGACGCCGAGCGCATCGCCGCCGCCCGGGAGGCTTTCAGCGTGGAGAACATGGTCCCCCTGGCGGAACAGGCTGCCGCCCTGTCCTGAACCCGGCCATGTGGGCCTTCCAGTCAGCCGCGCTGGGACGAAAGATTGCCGCCGTCCACCACCAGTTCGGTGGCGGTAATATAGCTGGCGTCATCCGATAGCAGGAAGCGTACCGCAGTACCGATTTCCCGCGGCTCTCCCAGCCGCCCCAGCAGGATCCGTCGCTCAAAGGCCTCTTTTTGCCCGGGGGCGTGCTCCAGTCCCCCCAGCAGCATCGGGGTGGCAATGTGCCCCGGTGATACCGAATTGATGCGCACCCCATAGCGGGCCAGTTCATCGGCCAGCGCCCGGTTCATGGCCAGCATGCCGCCCTTGCTGGCACTGTAGGTGGGGTTCATGGCATTGCCCTGGGTGGCATTGATCGAGGAAATTCCGACCACCGCGGCGCCCGGCGTGGCCTTGAGGTCTTCCAGCATGGCCTGGATAAGGAAGACCTGGGCGCGCAGGTTGATGTCCATCACCTGTTGCCAGGTGTCCTGGGTGAGTTGCTCGATGGTCGCTACCCCGCTGACGCCGGCGCTGTGGACCAGGCCGCCGAGCGGGCCCAGGGCTTCCCGGCTGGTAGCGACCCCGGCACGAATCGCGTCGAGGCTGGCGACGTCCACCGCCAGCCCGATTGCCTCAATGTCGTACTGCTTCGCCAGTTCACTGGCGAGGTTCTCCGCCGCAGCGGCATCGAGGTCCCAGATTGCCACCGGGCGGCCGGCTTCGGCCAGGGCCTCGGCGCAGGCGCGGCCGATGCCCGAGGCGCCACCGGTAATGATCACGGGCGTCAGGGGTGAGTGTGAAGGGCGGGACTGGTTGGCCACGGCAAGTTCTCCTCGGCTGGGTGCCGGCTTTGTGCCGGCAATAGGCGGCTGGCGCAGGATGGATATGCGCTTTAATTCTACCTGCGGGCAGGTAAGTGGCAAGGCCGACACCCGGATCGGAGCGCATTGGTTTAAATTTCGGTCAATTCCCGGGGGTGAGGTCCACCTCCGCAGAGCTCTGGGCTATAGTGTCCTGCATTTTGTCTTGGGGTTTAAGGAAGCGGGAGGCTATGGGGTCGCAGAGCGAGAGCCAGCATATCCAGCAGGCGGGAACGGCGATTCCACAACTGCACATCCTCACCTACAACGTGCACAAGGGTTACTGTGCAGGCAACCGGCGCTTCATGCTGGACGCCATGCGTGAGCGAATCGCTGAAACCGGGGCCGATATCGTCTTCCTGCAGGAGATCCACGGCCACGCTGAGAAAAGTGCCCGCAAGCGCCGTCGCGCCTCCTACCCCGACCAGCCTCACTTCGAGTACCTGGCGGACCAGTCCTGGCCCCACTACGCCTATGGTCGCAACGCCATCTATCGCAAAGGGGATCACGGCAATGCCATCCTCAGCATGCACCCCTTCACGCGCTGGGAAAATATCGACGTGGCCCTGTTTCCGCGCTCCAGTCGGAGCATCCTCCACGGGGTGATCGACATTCCCGGCTTCGACAAACCGGTACACACGCTGTGCGTCCACCTCGGCCTGCTCGAGCGCGAGCGCCGGGCCCAGATCCGCACCCTGGTGGAGCGCATCGAGGAGCACGTGCCGCGGGACGAGCCGATGATCATCGCCGGCGATTTCAATGACTGGCGCATGCAGGCCGAGCGCCACTTGCGCAGCGACCTGGGCCTCAGGGAGCTGTTCGTCAAGTTGACCGGGCGTCACGCCCGCACCTTCCCGGTCTGGGCCCCGGTGTTTCCGGTCGACCGCATCTACTACCGCGGGCTCAAGCCGGTGTCCTGCGCCTGCCTGGGGGAGGGCAGCTGGCGTGAATTGTCGGATCACGCGGCCTTGTTCGGGGTGTTCGAGCTTTCCGGGCATTAGTACCAATCCGGTTGCAACCGGTGGCGATTCGCGTATGATCTGCGCCCTTCGCACTTGCTGACAGTGCCCGCGTTGTTGTCAGCATTCCCCTTCTGTTAAGAGAAAGTTGACTATGACATTCCAAGACCTCGGCCTGTCCGAGGCCCTGTTGCGTGCTATTGCCGAGCAGGGCTACAACACCCCTTCACCCGTCCAGGCCAAAGCCATCCCCCACGTGCTGGAGGGCAGCGATGTCATGGCGGCTGCCCAGACCGGTACCGGCAAGACCGCCGCTTTTACCCTGCCTCTGCTGCAGCGCCTCGAGGGCGGCCAGCGTCCGCCCCGTCGCGGTTGCCGGGCCCTGGTACTGACACCGACCCGCGAGCTGGCGGCCCAGGTACAGGACAACGTGCGCGAGTACAGCCGCTACCTGCAGCTGAACTCGGCCTGCGTCTTTGGCGGCGTCAAAATCAACCCGCAGATCGCTCGCCTGGAACGGGGTGTTGACGTACTGGTCGCTACCCCGGGCCGTCTGCTGGACCTGCACGGCCAGGGCGCCCTGCACTTCGACAACCTCGAAGTGCTCGTGCTGGACGAAGCTGACCGGATGCTGGACATGGGCTTTATCCACGACATCCGTCGGGTTGTGAAGCTGCTGCCTGAAAAACGCCAGACACTGATGTTTTCCGCCACTTTCTCCGGTGACATTACCGGGCTGGCCCAGGGCTACCTGCAGAACCCGGTCAAGGTCGAGGTAACCCCGCCCAACAAGACCGCGGATACCGTCAAACAGTGGGTATACCCGGTCGACAAAAAGCGTAAGCCGGCACTGCTGAGCCACCTGGTGAAGGAAAACAACTGGGCCCAGGTACTGGTATTTACCCGCACCAAGCACGGCGCAAACCGTCTGAGTCAGCAACTGGAAAAGTCCGGCATCAGCTCCGCCGCGATTCATGGTAACAAGAGTCAGAACGCGCGTACCCGTGCTCTGGGTGACTTCAAGCTGGGTAAAGTGCAGGCCCTGGTCGCCACGGATATCGCAGCGCGTGGCCTCGATATCGAGCAGCTGCCACAGGTGGTGAACTTTGACTTGCCCAATGTGGCCGAGGACTACGTGCACCGCATCGGCCGCACTGGTCGTGCCGGCGCCGCCGGTCGCGCCTACTCCCTGGTCAGCGCCGATGAGGTGGACTACCTGAGAGATATCGAGCGCCTGATTCGCCAGAACCTGCCGCGGGAGTCGGTGGAGGGCTTCGAGCCCGATCACAGTGTTCCCGACACCCCGCCGGCTCCCACCGGGCCGCGTCAGGGTAACGGTGGCCGTCGTTCCCCGGGGCGCCCTGGGCAGGGCCAGGGTCGTCAGGGCGAAGGCCGACAGTCCGCTGCCCGTGGCAATGGCGGCGGCAATAACAGTGGTAACAACAGTAATGGTCGACGCCGCCGCGGTGGCCGCGGCCGTCGCAGTGGTGCAGGGCAGGGCGCCAGCCAGTAACCCGACACCCGGCCACCGCGCCGGGCCGCTGTTTTATTACTGTCACATTTCTGCCGCATACTGCGCTGCAATGAATCCAGCAGGCAGACAGTTCAGGGTGGTGCACGCGATCGGGAGTTGCCCGCGCTGATGGCCCTGTGGCCGTCCCGCTCGCTGCCTCCCGACCCCGCCAGCGGGGCGGAAGTCCTGTACCTCCAGCACGCGCCCCTGCGGCGCGTGGATAAACGCTTCCTCTCCTGGTCCATCGACATTTCGGTCTTTGCCGGTGGCCTCTGGTGGGAGGGCGCGGGGCGCGCCCGGCGAGGTGTCGGCACGCTGCCGGTTCCCCCGCTTTCCCTGGACAGTAAAGGGCTGGATCGCCTGGTGTCGGCCCTGGGCCCCGCCTACCTGCGTATCGGTGGCTCCGAGGCCGACCGCATCCACTATTTCGAGGCGCCGCCTGACGAAGAGGGTGGCCTGGTGCTTTCCCGTTCCCGCTGGGATGCCTTGCAGGCGTTTATCGCCCGCCATGACCTGGGTCTGATTTTTACCTGCAAATACGGTCTGTTCCGGCGCAGTGAGCACGGCAGTTGGGACGGCAGCGAACTGGAGCGGCTCCTGCAGCACGCCTGTGAGCGCGGCCAGCGCATCGACGTGTTCGAGCTGGGCAATGAACTCAATGCCTACTGGGCTTTTCACGGCCTGCGTGCGCAGCCGGGAGCTCGCAGCCTGGCCAGGGACTACGACCGTTTTGCCGAGCTGGTACGCCAATACTATCCCGAGGCGCGCATTTCCGGCCCCGGCAGCGCGTTCTGGCCGCGATTGGGAGAGACCTTCCGCCCCTTTACCCGCATAACGCCCCGCTTTCTGGCCAGCCTGCAGCAGTCGCTGGACATCGTCGACTGGCACTACTACCCCTTCCAGAGCGAGCGCAGCCCTTTGCGCACCCGCAGTGCGCGGCTGGAGGCCATGCTCGACCCGCGGGCGCTGGATGATTTCGGTCGCTACAGCCAGCAGCTGTCCCGTCTGCGGGACCGCTTCCAGCCGGGGGCGGAATTGTGGACCGGCGAGACAGGGTCCGCGCAGTGCGGCGGCCAGCCCTTTCTGTCCGATCGCTGGGCTTCCAGTTTCTGGTGGGCGGACCAGCTCGGCCAGGGTGCCGCTCTCGGCCAGCGGGTGATGGTGCGGCAGGCGCTGATCGGCGGCGATTACGGCATGATCGATCGCCTGACCCTGAAGCCGCGGCCGGATTACTGGGTGAGCTGGTTGTGGCAGCGCCTGATGGGGCAGCGGGTGTTCCGGGTGCGCAGCTCGGATCCCTACCTGCGTGCCTACCTGCATGAACGCCCGGATGCCGATGGCAAAACCCTGATGCTGATCAACCTGCACGGGGAACCGCTGCCGGTAAGCCTGCGCGGTTTCGGGGAACCCCTGGGCGCCTATACCCTGACCGCCAAGCACCCCACGGCGCGCAAGATCCGTATCAATGGCCTGAAGCCCCGCCTGCACAAGGGGCGCCTTACGCTCACGGATATTCCTGTGGTGCCGCTGCCATCGACCCTGCCACCGCACAGCATCACGTTCTGCCTGTTGCCGGGCTGAGAAAGGTCTATCAGGTGACTTAATTGCCGCCCCCCGCTCTGGTAGGCTTGCTACTGCTTTTGTCGACTACCCCTAACAACAATCAGGAGTCACCATGGCGTTGGATACTATTCCTTCACTGCTGAATCACTGGGCCGATACCTGCCCGGATACTGTCTGGATGCGCACGCTGGGCGAGGGTGGTCGTGAATGGACCTGGGGGCAGGCACGGGATGAGGCCATGGCCGTGGCCGCCGCACTGGAAGAAGCCTTTGGTTCCCGCGCCAGTATGGCCATTGTGGCGAAGAATGATCCCCACTGGTTTCTCGCGGACCTCGCTGTCATAGCCTCCGGCAACATTACCGTGGGGCTCTTCACTACCCTGCCGGCGGATACCGCCCGGTACATCCTCGATTTTGCCGAGGTCAAAGTGGTGTTCGTGGGCGAAACCGGGAACTGGGATGCGGTCAGCGGGGTATTGCCGGAGGGCGTGACCCTGGTAACCCTGCCGGGGGTGGAGCTGGCCCAGGAACACCTCACCTGGGAGGAACTGCTGGAGCGCGGTGCCGGGCGCCGGCCGACTTACCAATGCCAACCGGATGAGCTGATGTCCCTGGTATTCACCTCCGGCACCACTGGCAAACCCAAGGGGGTCATGCAAACTCACCAGAGCAACCTGGTTCCCATTCGCCGTTTCACCACCACCTTCGGCGCCGAGGAGGGCACCCGCTATTTTTCCTATCTTCCCCTGTCGCACATCGCCGAGCGCCAGATCGTGGAATTCTCCTCCCTGGTGGTCTGCGGCCAGGTGACCTTCAACAGCGGGTTGGAGAACCTGTTGCCGGAACTCCAGCAGACTCGCCCCCATATCTTCTTTGGCCCGCCGCGTATCTGGGAGCAGTTCCAGCAGGCGGTGATCGGCAAACTGGGTGGCCAGGCGGCCCTGGATGCCGCGCTGGAAGCCGATCGCGAGGGCACCGGTCAGCTTATCCTCAGCACCATGGGCCTGGACGAGGTGCGCTACTGCCTCACCGCGGCAGCTCCTACGCCGCCGCCGCTGATTCACTGGTTTGGCGAACTCGGCCTGACCCTGATGGAGGGTTTCGGCCAGACCGAGGCCATGGGGTTGATCGTCAGCAGTCACGACGACCGCCGGATCGGTTCGGTCGGCAAACCCCTCCCTGGCGTGGACATACGTATCACCGAGGAGGGCGAGCTGGTGGTGCGCTCCCACGGCAACACGCCGGGTTACTACAACGATGCCGACAAAACAGCCGAGTTACTGCGCGACGGCTGGCTCCATACCGGCGACAAGGCGCGGATCGACGAAGACGGCTTTGTCTACATTACCGGCCGGGTGAAAGACTATTTCAAGACCATCCAGGGCAAGTTTGTGGCGCCGCCGCCGATCGAGGGGGCCTTTGCGAAGAATCCACATACCGAGCAGCAGTGCCTGCTGGGTCGTGGTTTCTCCAAGACCGTCATGGTCGCGGTGCTGACCGAGGAGGCCCAGGGGCTGCCCCGCGATGCGGTGGAAAGTTCTGTCCGCGATATGGTGGCGGGCATCAACGATACGGTAGAGCACCACGCACGTATTGGCGCGGTGATTCTCAGTGAGGAACCCTGGAGCATCGAAAACGGGATTCTCACCCCCACCCTGAAGATCCGTCGCGAGCAGGTCGAGGGTCGTTTTGGCGAGCTGGCCCAGCAACTGGCGCGCCGCTCGGCAGAGGAAAAAGCCCTGCTGCTGCACTGGCTGGAGGCCTGACCACCTTGCATATCTGGGTCGACGCCGACGCCTGCCCTGTAGCTATCAAGGAGATCCTGTTCCGGGCGGCCCAGCGCACTGGCCTCGACATGACCCTGGTGGCGAATCACGCCATGCAGGTGCCCAAGGCGCCCAATATCCGTTTCAGCCAGGTGGAGAAGGGGTTCGATGTTGCCGATAACGCCATTGTGGAGCGGGTGGAAGCCGGTGACCTGGTGATCACCGGGGACATCCCCCTGGCTGCGGAAATCGTCGCCAAAGGCGCCCGTGGCCTCAGCCCGCGGGGCGATCTGTACACGGCTGAAAACGTGCGTGCGCGCCTCAATATGCGCGACTTCATGGCCACCCTGCGCGACAGCGGGGTGGACACGGGCGGCGCGCCGCCACTGAGCCAGGCAGACCGCCAGCAGTTTGCCAGTCGGCTGGACCGTATCCTGGCACAGGCCGTTCCCCGAAGCTGAACGCGAGCGCTGGGCAGCGTCATCTTGAGTATATGCAACATTTCGCCCGTCTGTGTTGCAGAGGGGGGGCGGCGCCCGGCTTACATCGGGCTCCCCGCGGGGGGGATCTGGTCTGAGGCGGTTTCCTCGGGTTTCAGGTCGCCCACTTCGTCTTCCAGGCCCCGGGGGTCGAGGTCGAAGGCGGTGGGTGCGGCTTCCATGCCAGCGGCGGAGAAAGGTGTTTGTTCTTCCACCGTAACTGCCCGGCGCCGGGTGCACTGGATGCCGACATAGACCGAGAACACGGCGCATAGCCCGGAGGAGGCCCAGAACAGGGCGGCCGGCGTCAGTGCGGTCATCAGTTGTCCCAGTAGCAAGGGAGCGGCCGCGGCAGAGAGCGCATTCAGCATCAACACGGACGTGCCGATCTCCACGAACTCGTGGCTGGCCGAGTTGTCGGCCGCCGTGGCCAGCGAGATGGCGTAAATCGACATGGTGCTGGCGCCAAACATGAACACTGCACCGAGGTGCCAGCTCTGGCCGATACTCCAGGCCACGGCAGCGGCGGTCAGGGTGCCCAGCAGGCACAGGGCCAGCATCACCCGGCGCCGGTCTACCCGGTCAGACAGCCAGCCGATGGGATACTGGAACAGTGCGCCCCCGGCGATGGCGCTGGTGATGAACAGGGTGACGTCGGACAGGGATGTGCCGTAGCGCTGGGCAAATACGGCCCCCAGGGACCAGAAGCCGCCCACCACCAGCCCGGACACAATGGCGCCGGCAAACGCGGCGGGAGAGCGCTGGTAGAGCAGGCTGAAGCGGGTGCGGGTGGATTCCAGGGGTGCCGGAGCCAGGCGGCTGGTCAGCCCCACCGGTACGATGGCCAGGGCCAGGAAGATCGCGGCGAGGGTGAACGGCGTGGCGCTGTCGATGGGGCCGACGTTGATCAGGCTCTGGCCTGCCGCCATGGAGACCAGCACGATAAAGGTATAGATGGCCAGCACCTGGCCCCGGGTTTCGGGCGTGGCCTGGTCATTGAGCCAGCTCTCGATCACGGAGTAGAGGCCGCAGATCATGGCGCCGGTGCTGAAGCGCAGGAGCAGCCAGGCGCCCCAGTTGTCGAGCATCTCCAGGCCCAGCAGGGCGGTGATAAAGATCGCCGTGAGTACGGCAAAGCTGCGGATGTGGCCGACCTTGGCAATGATGCGGGGAATGACCAGGGCGCCGCCCACGAAGCCCAGGAAATAGGCTGAGGCGCTCAGGCCGACCTGGAATTCCGAGAATCCAACGACCGAGCCGCGCAGGGGTAGCAGGGTGATTTGCATGCCGTGCCCGATCAGCAGCAGCGATGTCGAAATCAGCAGGGAAGTGACGGTGAGAAGTGCGCGCATGGTGCAGCCCAATGGTCATGGGGGTGGGTCGTTTCGGGTTGCGCAAAGCGTACTACGAAACGGCCCTCAGGCAACGACCGACTTTTGGTAAATTGCACCAGCTGTGTCGAGCTGTCGGCCGGTTCGGTGTCAGCCGGAGCGGGTCGCAGCCAGGCTGTGTTTGACGGCTTCCAGGTGGTCTGCAAAATCCGCACCCTTGCGCAGGGCAAGGGTGGTCACCAGGGCATCGATGATCACCAGTTGGGCGATGCGCGATGTCATCGGGGTGTACAGGTCGGTATCTTCACCGCAGGCGACCCCCAGTACCATGGAGCAGGCCTTCGCCAGTGGCGAGCCCGGGGCGGTCAGGCCGATCACCTCGGCGCCACTCGGCCGCGCCAGCCTGGCGACCTCGGTGATCGCCCGGGTGCGGCCGGTGTAGGAGATGCACAACAGGCAGTCATCCGGCTGCAGGCTGGCGGTGAGCATGCGCTGGTTGATGATATCGGTATGGGCAACGACCGGGGTTTTGAAGCGCAGCAGCTTGTGCTGGGCATCCAGGGCGACCGACGCCGAGGCACCGAGGCCGCACAGGGCGATGGAGCGGGCCCCATCCAGCGCGTCCACCGCGCGCTCCAGGGTGCTGGTGTCCAACTGGTTGTGGGCGCTGTTGAGACTGGCGTGGGTGGCCTCGAAGATTTTCGCGGCAATGTGGCTGCCGGAATCCCCCGGTTCGATATCGCGCGCCATACTGGGGCGGGCGCGCGCCAGTTCACCCGCCAGTTGCAACTTGAAGTCGGGAAAGCCCCGGGCGCCCATGGCGCGGCAGAATCGATTTACCGTCGGTTCGCTGACCCCGACGGCGGCGGCGAGTCGGGCGATCGGCGTGTTCAGTACTGCTTCCGGGTCGGCCAGCACGTGATCTATCAGCTTGCGTTCGGCCTTGCTGCGTCGCGCTTCGGCATCCCGCATCTCCGCCATCAGGCTCATGATTCATTATTCTCGTCGTAGGCTTGTCTCTAAAATGTAATAAAACAACATAATGATGGCAAGTACCTTTTGCCTGCCGGGACACTTTGGTGGGTGCTTTCCGGGCGGGCGGGGAGAAAAAACTTCGTATTAAGGGGTCTTATAACTTCAGGATATATTTCATTCCCGTGCGCACTGGCCTCATTCTGTTCCGTCTCGCCCTTGCCTTGGTCCGGGTGTTGGGCTACAGTTTTAAAAATGTAATAAAACAACTTTTTGGCGAGGTAGAGAACAGTATGCAGCCATCCGCGATGAAGTCGATTCTGAGTCCCTGCCGGGTGCTCCCGGTGATCACCGTGCTCGATGTCGGGCAGACCGTCACCCTGTCGCGCACCCTGCTGGACAGTGGTATGCCCGCAGTGGAGATTACCCTGCGTACCCCGGCGGCCCTGGAGGCCATTGCCGCCGTGAAAGCTGAAGTCCCCGAACTGCAGATTGCCGCCGGTACCGTCACCAACGCCGCTGAGCTCGATGCGGCCATGAGCGCTGGCGCAGATTTTGCAGTTAGTCCGGGGAGCACGCCTGCCTTGCTCGGCGCGGCGGCGGAGCGTGGGGTGGGGCTGGTGCCCGGTGTCGCCTCTCCCTCGGAGATCATGCTGGGGCTCGACCACGGCCTCGACACCTTCAAGCTGTTCCCCGCCACCGCGTTGGGGGGAATCCCCATGCTCAAGGCCCTGGGTGGGCCGTTCCCGCAGGTGAATTTCTGCCCGACGGGCGGACTCACCCCGGAGAACTTCCGCGACTACCTGGCCCTGCCCAATGTAGTCTGTTGCGGCGGGTCCTGGATGGTGGCACCGGCACTGGTGGAAGCGGGCGACTGGAAGCACATTGCAGCCCTGGCGGCAGACGCCATGGCCTTACACGGCAACTGATACGGAGAATTGACGATGCAACACAAGCCTATCCGCGTCGGGATCATGGGCTTCGGCCAGACCGGCCGCCAGATCTATGACCTGGCCTCCCGCAGTGACGACGTTGAGGTGGTCGCCATTGCCGATATTGGCAAGCCCGATATTCTCCACTACCTGCTGTGCTCCGAAGTGGATGAGCCCGCCCGGCACACCCTGGAGGGTAACTTCCTGGTGAACCCGCGTTTTCGTTCCCGGCT
The DNA here is from genome assembly GCF_008064665.1 of Parahaliea maris. GTDB lineage: Bacteria > Pseudomonadota > Gammaproteobacteria > Pseudomonadales > Halieaceae > Parahaliea > Parahaliea maris. The sequence continues at coordinate 265,497 of NZ_VRZA01000002.1, forward strand.
GATGCGCATCGACCAGCCCGCAGAGATGCCCTGGGACATGTTTGGCGTGGACGCGGTTATCGACTCCACCGGTAAATTCCGCGACACCGCCTGCATGCGCGACCACCTGGACAACGGTGCTCCCCGGGTACTGCTGCGCACGCTGCCGCTCGATGGCATTGACCGAATTGTCATTCCGGGTATCAACGGCAGCCAGATCGATACGGCCGACCGCATGATCTCGGCCGGCTCCGCCACCACCACGGCCCTCTGCCTGCTGCTGCATATCCTGTCCCAGCGCTTTGACATCGAGTGCGGCAGCATGACCACCGTACACGCCTACACCTCGGACCAGGCCCTGCAGGATTACGCCGGCTCCGACTTCCGTCGCAGCCGGTCGGCGGCGGAAAATATCATTCCCAACAACCACGAAGCCGGGCTCTGGTTGGGGCACATCCTGCCGGCGATGGACGGCAAGATCACCACCTCCGCCCTCAACGTGCCGATTCACGAGGGCTGCCTGCTGGACCTCAACCTGGTGGTGACGGACGCCTCGGTGACACCGGAAGACATCAACCAGGCGGTGCGCGATGCGGCGGGTGACTACCCCGGTATGGTGGCTGTAGTCGAGGACCCGATTGTCTCCTCCGACGTAATTGGCAATCCCCACTCGCTGCTGTTTGACGCCAAGGGCACCATCAAGGCCGGTGATCACACCATCAAGTGCCTGAGCTGGTACGAAAACCTGGGGCACGCAGCGCGTCTGCTGGACGTGGTGCGCCTCTACGCCGAACTGGACCGCAAGCAGGAGGCCGCGTAAATGAAAGTCGCCATCAATGGATTTGGCCGTATCGGCCGCTCGGTCTTTCGCATCCTCGAGGAGGTGGAAGGGGTGGACGTGGTTGCCATCAACGACCTGTTTGACCCGGATGCCCTGCGTTACCTGCTCAATTACGACACCGTGATGGGGCCGTTCGGCAAGAGCCTGAAACTGGAGGACGGCCATTTCGTGACACCCAAGAGCCGGGTGAAGCTGCTGAGTGAACGCAATCCCGCTGATCTGCCCTGGGCGGAGATGGGGGTGGATGCGGTGGTGGAGTCCACCGGTGTATTTCGCAAGCGTGCGCAACTGGAACAGCATCTCGAAGCCGGGGCCGGGAGGGTGATTCTGACCGTGCCGGCGGCCGATCCGGTGGACTACACCGTGGTGTTGGGGGTAAATGAGGACGGCCTGACCGCCGAACATCGCATCATTTCCAATGCCAGCTGTACCACCAACTGCCTGGCGCCCATGGCGCGAGTTCTCGACGAGGCCTTTGGCATCGAGGAGGGCGTCATCAATACGGTACACGCCTACACCAACGACCAGCGCCTGGCCGATGTACCGCACTCAGACTGGCGCCGCAGCCGGGCCGCCGCCGAAAACATCATTCCCACCTCGACTGGCGCGGCCAAGGCCGTGGGGGAAGTGTTGCCACAACTGAAGGGCAAGCTTCACGGCATCGCGGCCCGGGTGCCGGTGCCGGATGGTTCGGTGGTCGACCTGTTCGTCAAGCTCGGCCGGGAGATCACGGTAGACGAGGTGCACCAGGCGGTGCGTGAGGCTGCCGCCTCGGAGCGCCTGAGCGGGATTCTGCAATTCAGTGACCAGCCCATAGTGTCTTCTGATATTATCGGTAACTCGCACTCCTCGATTTACGATTCCGGGTTCAGCGCCGTAACCGGCGGTCGCTACCTGAGGGTGCTCAATTGGTACGACAATGAATGGGGCTATTCAAGCCGCGTATGTGACCTGCTCTCCCGGGTAGGTAGCTGGTAAGGGAACCGGGTATGGGACCAGTAGAAGTGGAAGAGGGGCAGGCGGACTACAGCGGCTTGCGCAGTAATGTCAGCTTTCTCGGGCGTTTGCTCGGCGAAACCATCGCCGATGCCGAGGGTGCCGAGTTTCTCGAGCTGATCGAAAAGATTCGCGGCCTGTCGAAGACCGCGCGGCTGGCGTCAGGGGATGACGGTGGTGTGGAACGCGAAGAGTTGCTCGGCGTTCTGCGCAACCTGGACAACGCCCAGCTGGTGCCGGTGGCCCGCGCCTTCTGCCAGTTTCTCAACCTGGCCAATATCGCCGACCAGCACCACACGGTCTCGCGTCAGATGGACCCTCTACTGTCGGCTTCCCGCCAGCTGTCCACCACCCTCACCGGGCTGGCGGAGGAGGGGGCTACCCGTGAGCAGATCGTCGAAACTATCGACAAATTGCGGATCGAGCTGGTACTCACTGCCCATCCAACCGAGATCATGCGCCGTACCCTCATCCACAAGCACACCGAGATCGGCCGCTGCCTGTCGCAACTGGAGCTTGGCGGGCTCACCGAGCGTGAGCAGCAGCGCCTGCACGACCGCCTGCGCGAGTTGATCACCCAGATCTGGTACGGCGACGACTTCCGCCTCACCCGGCCCACCCCGGTGGACGAGGCCAAGTGGGGCTTTGCCGTGGTGGAGGACTCCCTGTGGCGGGCCGTGCCTGAATTCCTGCGCCGGCTGGATAGCGCACTGCAGGAGGCCTGCGGCCAGAGCCTGCCGCTGGACGCGGCACCGGTGCAGTTCGTGTCATGGATTGGTGGCGACCGCGACGGCAACCCCAACGTGACCCACAAGGTGACCGACGAGGTGATGTGGCTGAGTCGCTGGCAGGCGACGGATCTCTACCTCAAGGATGTGGAGCAGCTGGTGGAAGAGCTGTCCATGACCAAGTGCAATGAACACCTGCGCGCGCTGTCGGGAGACGCTCACGAACCCTATCGCGAAGTGCTGCGGGAACTGCGCGGCACCTTGCGTAGCCACCTGGCCGATATCGAGGTGGTATTGGCGGACCCGATGCGCAGTGACCTGGCGCCGCTGGATGAGGAAGTCCTGTGGAAGCCGCTCAAGGCCTGCTACGACTCGATGCTCGAATGCGGTATGGGCAGCATCGCCAACGCCGGCCTGCTGGACCTGCTGCGGCGTGTGCGCTGTTTCGGCGTTCACCTGCTGCGCCACGACATCCGCCAGGACAGTGCCCGGCACACCCAGGTGCTGTCGGAACTGACCAGCTACCTTGGCCTGGGGGATTACGCCGAGTGGGATGAGCAGGCCCGCTGCGCCTTTCTCCTGCAGGAGCTGGCGAGCCGTAGGCCACTGATTCCGCCACGCTGGCAACCCTCCGAGGACGCAGCCGAGGTGCTGGCCACCTGTGAAGTGGTCGCGCGCCAGCCCAGGGAAGCGCTGGGAGCCTACGTGATATCCATGGCGCGCCAGGCCTCGGATATCCTCGCGGTGCACCTGCTGTTGCGGGAGACCGGTTGCCCCTTTGAACTGCCGGTGGCCCCCCTGTTCGAAACCCTCGATGACCTGTCGCGCGCGCGTGAGGTGATCAGCAGCCTGCTGGCCAACCCCTGGTACCGTGGCCTCATCGACGGCCGCCTGATGGTCATGATCGGCTACTCCGACTCTGCCAAGGACGCCGGGGTGCTGGCCGCCTCCTGGGCCCAGTACCGGGCGCAGGAGGAATTGCTGGCGGTGTGCGACGAACACAAGGTGAAACTCACCCTGTTTCACGGTCGCGGCGGCACGATTGGCCGCGGCGGGGCGCCCGCCCATGCCGCGTTGCTGTCACAGCCACCGGGAACCCTCGAGAACGGACTGCGGGTCACCGAGCAGGGCGAAATGATCCGCGCCAAGCTCGGCTGGACTGCGCTGGCGGTCAAGACCCTGGCCCTGTACACCACGGCAATCTGTCGCGCCAACCTCTTTACGCCGCCGGCCCCCAGGCCCGAGTGGCGCGAGATCATGGAGTCCCTCTCCGAGGATTCCTGCGAGGCCTATCGCGCGGTGATTCGCGGTGAACCCGAGTTTGTTCCCTATTTCCGTTACGCCACACCGGAACAGGAACTGGCGGGTCTGCCGCTTGGCTCCCGGCCTGCGCGCCGGGCCAAGGGCGGTGGTATCGAGAGCCTGCGCGCCATTCCCTGGATCTTTGCCTGGTCCCAGAACCGGCTCATGCTGCCGGCCTGGCTGGGTGCCGGCAAGGCCCTGCAGCAGGCAATTGATCGCGGTCAGCGCGATGTGCTGGAGGAAATGGCCGCCAACTGGCCCTTCTTTGCTACCCGTCTCTCGATGCTGGAGATGGTATTCGCCAAGGCCGATGTCGGGCTGTCCGCCCACTATGACGACTGCCTGGTGCCAGAGGAATTGCGGCGCATAGGTGAAGATTTGCGCACCCAGCTTGCCAATGACAGTGCCACTGTTCTCGCCTTGCACGGGCTCAGCGCACCGCTGGAGGATTCTCCCTGGATCCGGCAGTCAATCCAGTTGCGCAATATTTACACAGACCCCCTCAACGTCCTGCAGGCGGAACTTCTGCAGCGTCAGCGCGTCGAACCTGAACCGCTGCTGGAGCAGGCGATCATGGTGACCTTTGCCGGTATCGCTGCCGGTATGCGCAATACTGGCTAGCGGTCCAGGCGCAGGTGCGCTTGACCCTGTAACACGCCGCCACCAGAATGCTTGCAGGCCGCTTCGGCGGCCGCACTCCCAATACGAATTACGAGGCTCGCAATTATGAAGAACCTGTTCAAAACCTTTGTCGCCGTGTTGGCTTTTACCATCGGGGGCCAGATGGCATGGGCTGACAGCTACAGTGATGCGATCAAATCGTTCAAGGAAGCGGGAGAGAGCGGGAAATATTTCGATTCCGCCTACGGTTATGCCCTGTTCCCGACGATTGGCAAGGGCGGTATCGGTATCGGTGGTGCCCACGGCAAGGGCAAGGTTTACGTGCAGGGAAATCCAGTGGGTGAGTCCAGCATGACCCAGGTGACCGTCGGCTTCCAGCTGGGTGGCCAGGCCTACAGCCAGATCATCTTTTTCAAGGATCAGCGCGCCTTTGAGGAGTTCACTTCCGGCAACTTTGAATTCAGTGCCCAGGCCACCGCTGTGGCGATTACTGCCGGCGTTTCCGCCGAAGCCAATACTGGCGGCGGCGCTGCCGCTGGCGCCAGCGGCGGCAGCAACAATGCCAAGACCTCCCACGGTGGTTACCGCAAGGGCATGGCCATCTTTACCATTGCCAAGGGTGGCCTGATGTACGAGGCGGCCCTCGGCGGCCAGAAGTTCAGCTACTCGCCCCTCTAACAGACACTGCACAGGCGCTGCCCGCGCAGGCGGGCCAGCGTCGCCAGATCACACTGCCGCCCCGGTACCTGCCGGCTGGCGGCAGTGTTGTTTCTGGCACCTGGATTCTGCCCCTCACACTTGATGACTTCGGCCTGTTATCCGTTATACGGGGGTCCGGCCGCTTCCTGCCGCCCTGTTGCGGCGGCCCCCTTTGATGCGGCCTAGCAAATTCGATAACAGGAGAGACAGAATGCTCAAGGCAGCATACGGCCGAGCTATTGCCCCGCTGGCACTGGCAGTGGCGACCAGCACATTTGCCGCGCCCGCCACCGAACCGGAGGTGAGAGAGTTCATCGACAGCGCCGGTGCGCGCGCCGGTGAACTCGGGGTAAAAGCCACTCGTGCAGAGTGGGTATTTCAGAATTTCATTACCCACGATACTCAGCAAATGGCGGTGGAAGCCAGCAAGGCCCTGACTACCGAGGGTGGTAGCAACGCCCGCGAAGCCCGTGATTACCTGGCGTCCCCCGGCCTGTCACCGGCCACCCGCCGCGATCTCGAGCTGATCCGGCATAGCGTTTCCGTACCGTCGCCGGCGGATGCCCGGAGCATTGCGGAGCTGGTGGAGATCGGAGCCGAGCTCAAAAGCATTTACGCCACCGGCAAGTACTGCGCTGAGGACGGTGAGTGCAGCGTATTGCGGGACATGGAGCTGCGTATGGCCAACAGCCGGGATTCCGACGAGCTGCTGGAACTGTGGCAGGGCTGGCGCCAGGTGTCGCCTCCGATGCGCGACCTCTATTCGCGGCAGGTGGAGCTGGCCAACAAAGGAGCCCGCGACCTTGGCTATGTGGACCTGGGGGATTACTGGCGCAGTCGTTACGACATGAGCGGCGAGGCTTTCTCTGCCGATATGGAACGTTACTGGCAGGAGGCCAAGCCACTGTACGAGGCGCTGCAATGCCATGTCCGGGATCGCCTGGAGGCGTTCTACGGTGAAGCGGTAATGCCCGACGACGGCACTATCCCCGCGCACTTGCTCGGCAATATGTGGGCCCAGGGCTGGTCCAACATCGAGGACGTGGTGATGGAGGGAGCTTTCGAGGCGCCCTATGACCTGACCCGTATCCTCGAAGAGCGCGAGATGGACGAGGAGGCCATGGTGAAAATGGCCGAGGGTTTCTTCACCTCGCTGGGCCTGGAGCCGTTGCCGGAGACCTTCTGGGAGCGTTCTCTGTTCACCCGCCCCGAAGATCGCGACGTCGTCTGCCATGCCAGCGCCTGGGACGTGGACGCCAAAGACGACCTGCGGATCAAAATGTGTATCCAGCGCACCGGGGAGGAAGTCCGGGTGGTGCACCACGAGTTGGGTCACAACTACTACCAGCGCGCCTACAACGAGCAGCCCTATTACTACCGTGGCTCTGCCAACGCCGGTTTTCACGAGGCGCTGGGGGATGCGATCGCGCTGTCGGTCACTCCGGCCTACCTGGTGGAGCTCGGCCTGCTGGACCAGTTACCCGAGACCAGCGAAGCCAACACCATCGCCCAGTTGATGAACCTGGCCCTGGACAAGGTGGCCTTCCTGCCCTTTGGCTACATCATGGACAAGTGGCGCTGGCAGGTGTTTGCCGGCGAACTGACCCCCGAGGAATATAATGCGGGCTGGTGGAAGTTGCGGCGGGAGTACCAGGGTATCTCGAGCCCGGTTGCCCGCGGCGCAGATGCATTCGATCCCGGTGCCAAGTACCACATCCCCGCCAACGTTTCCTACAGCCGCTATTTCCAGGCCCACCTGTTGCAGTTCCAGTTCCATCGCGAGATGTGCGAGAAGGCCGGGTTCAAGGGGCCGTTGTACGCCTGCTCTGCCTACGGCAGCAAAGCGGCGGGTGAGGCCCTGAACGCCATGCTCAGCGCAGGCAGGAGCGTGCCCTGGCAGCAGACCCTCGCGGACTTCACCGGCAAGGACGATGTCGATGTCTCTGCCATGCTGGAATATTTTGCTCCGCTCAAGTCCTGGCTGGACGAGCAGAACCGCGGGCGGCAGTGCGGCTGGGAGGCCTGAGCCCCTCATCCGGGTGTCACCCCTTTAGATAAACTCCAGAAGCAGCGTGATGGCTGCCATGGTAGCCATCGTGCAGATGCCGGCACCCAGCGCCAGCGGGTGCCGGTTCTCGATGAGGCGAACCAGCAGCCCGCGGCGATCGCTGCGGGCTCCCCGCTCGACGACGGGAACCGCCAGGCGCTGGAGCGCGTCGGTGTCGAATGCCGGCAGATAGCGCGGACCGGAGTAGACGAGGACATCGTCGATCATCAGGAACCAGCCCCGGTAGCGGATGCGGGCTTCGCTGCCGATGTGGTAGGTCCCGCGGTGATCCACCAGTAGCAGGCGGTCGTCCAGTACCCCGATGTGGCCGATGCGACTGCGAATGTACAGCCACAGGCTCAGGGCCGGGCCCCCGAGTAACAGCATCAGGGCGGCCAGGGTCGAGGTATCTACCTGCACGACCACGGCCAGCACCAGCACAAGGCAGGTGAGCGACAGGTAGAGTCGCGCCCAGCGTCGCAGGCGCGCTTCGCGGTTGGCAGCGTGGGGAATCCAGCTGGCCTCCTTGCCAATGCTGTCGATAGGTTCTGCGCCGCGCAGCCCCTCGGGTTTGAAGGCAATCTGCCTCAGGTCCTGGTACCAGGCCATCAGGCTGCAAGCGATGAACGCGAGCCAGGCGAGGCTCTGCAGGCCCTGGGTAATGAAGGTGTGCTGTTGCAGGGCGAATTCACGGGATTCGATTTCCTCCGTGAGCAGGTCGGAACTGAAATCAACTTCCGGTGCGCCCTCGGCGCTGAAGCGGACGATCTCCCTTCTGCCAGGGTCCAGTACCAGCAGTTTCTCTCCCCAGGTCAACAACTGCTGTGGATGGAAGCCCGCGGGTAGTGGCAGTTCCCGTTCAAATCCGAAGCGCTGGTCAAACTGGTACAAGCCGCGTTCACCGGTTTCCGGATTGGCGAGTACCACCCACCAGTGGCTGCTGTTGCTGGTGAGCCCGGTGACCTGCTCCCGGCCCGCCTCCAGCGCCTGGGGGGCGAGCAGGATGATTTCGTCCAGCTGCGCGCCGAGGGCGTCGTCCTCGTAACGCAGTACGCTGAGCGCCGGGCCCTCGGCGCTAGCGACATAGAGTAGCCCGTCTCTCGGTTGCAGCCCGGGGTACTGGCCAAAGTCATGGGTTACCTCGGCCTGCACTGCGCCCTCGGGATCCAGTTTCCGCAGGCGCCATGGCTCCGGTATCGCTTGCAGCATCATGCCGCTGAAGGGGTGAACTGCAAAAACTGCCGGCAGTGCCGCCTGGGGGCCATGCGGCTGGCACTCTCCAGCTGCCAGCCGACAGCGCCACAGGCCGCGCTCGCCCGGTTCCCCGTTTTCGCCGGGTAGCGAGCGGGCGAGCAGGAAGTGACTTTCCCCGTCCGCGCCCATACTGACCTGCTCAACCTCTGCCAGCCCCAGTGATTGCAGAGGCAGTCGTTCGCTGCCTACCCCGGAGCGATCGTGGAGCAGCAGCTCCTCCGGCAATGCCAGAATCAGGCCTCCGTCCGCCCGTGACGCAATCGCGGTAGCTCCCGTAGGCGCTGGCGGCGGGTGCAGGACCTGACCCACTATGATGGTGACGATCATCAGGACCAGCGACAGGACACTACCAGCCAGGTAGCGCCTGGCGAGAACCCGGGCACGTTGCGGACGCTCCCGCAACGTCGTGGTGACCCGGAAGGGGCTCAGGGCGTAGAGATTGGGTGTCGCGCTGCGGGGCCTCTGTTTTGCCCTGTTGCCCGCATCTGATGTCGGGTGCTCTGCCTTGGCGCTCTCTGCGGCGTCGCGTTCTGCGCTCGCTTTACCCGCAGCCTCCGCTGCTTTGCGCTCCGCTTCGGCCTCGCGTTTTGCCTCCGCGGCTTTGCGTTCAGCTTCTGCTTTACGCTCGGCTTCGGCCTGAGCCTTCTCCGCGGCTTTGCGTTCAGCTTCTGCTTTACGCTCGGCTTCGGCCCGAGCCTTCTCCGCGGCCCTGCGTTCCGCTTCGGCTTTGCGCTCGGCCTCTTCCCGAGCTTTCTCCGCGGCCCTGCGTTCCGCTTCGGCTTTGCGCTCGGCTTCGGCCCGAGCCTTCTCCGCGGCTTTGCGTTCCGCTTCGGCTTTGCGCTCGGCTTCGGCCCGGGCTTTCTCCGCGGCTTTGCGTTCAGCTTCGGCCTTGCGCTCGGCCTCGGCCCTGGCTTCTTCCACAGCTTTCTGTTCTGCGGCGGCCCGACGCTGTGCCTCCGCCTCGGCCTGGCGGGCAGCCTTGCGTTCCGCCGCAGCCCGTCGCCTGGCCTCGGCCCTGTTTCGCCGTTCCGCCTTGCGCTTTTCCGCGGCTTCCTGCCGGGCCGCTGCCCTGGCCTCCTGTTCTGCCTTGCGGGCCGCGGCGGCCTCTGCCGCCAGACGAGCCTTTTCTTTCTCTGCCAGCGCTTTTTCCTGCGCCAGCCGGGCGCGGTCAGCGGCCTCGCGCTCCTCGGCCAATTTGCGTTCAAGGGCGTGAGCGCGCTCGCGGGCTTCGGCCTTGAGGCGCTCGCTGTTCTCTGCTTCGCGGGCTTTCGCGGCTGCAGCGGCCGCTTCGGCCCTGGCATCAGATGAGCGTTGAGCCGGGGCCTGGGCGGCGGAACTCACCGCCCATTTCTGGTCGATATGATCGCCCTCGCGGTGGACCATGCCCTCTCGCTGCAAAGCGCGGAGGTTGCGGTTGGCAGGCTTTGCCGGCGGCGGGGTAGCCGGGCTGGTTTTTGGGGTGTCATCGCGAACCAGCTGGGTATTGGCGCCGATGACGTAGAGCTTGTGGTAGAGATCTGCGGCGGTTTTACGGTCGAGATCCTGGCGCAGGGTAACCGCTTCGCCAGTAAAACAGGCATCGACCGCGGCAGGATCCTCGATGCCCAGTATTTCAGCGAACTGGCGTTTTACTTTCTCCGGGTCACGTCCCGGTTGGATCTCTCCATGGAACGTGAGGTTGAATAGATGCACCTCGCCCCGCAAGCCCCTGATGTCGTTATTAATAGGCTGAAAATGTACGGGCTTTTGCCCGGCTTGGCCAGCGGGAATGGCACGACTCTCGCTTTAGTCTGGTCCGGCCAGGTGAGGTCCGGCAGGTGAGGCCCGGCCGGGGGTGGCCCGGCCGGGCTCGGTCAGTTCAACCTGCGTTGTTCGGGCGGTGCAACTCGGCGAAGGTGGCGCAGAGCCGGATGGTCTCCAGGCTGTTGGCGAGGTAGCGGGGGCCGGACTCGAGGCTGTCGATGATCGGGGCAAAAGCCGCCTCCACTTTGGCGGCATCCTCCAGCGAACAGAACTCGTCGAAGTAGGCGGGCAACTGCCCCTTGCGCCAGCTGTCCATGCGACCCAGCACGCCGTCCATGTTGGCGCTTACCCAGTCGAACAGGGCATCGCGGGTTTGTGCGTGGGCCATCTGGCTGCCGAGAATGTCGAAGATCTCATTGTCGCGCAGCTCGGGTGACAGGATTTTCTCGCGCATCGCCGCAGCCACTTCGGGGTCGGTACTCCAGGCCATGGCGCCGAGCAGGTATTCCCGCAACAGGGCATTGTCGGAGGCCTGAAAGTGTTTCCACAACAGGTCGGTAAAGGCCTTGCCGTGGGCTTCGACACCGGCGAGCAGGGCGATGTAGCGGATATTGGTGTCGATGGCGTCGGGGTGTAATTCCTCATCGCCTCCAAAGCCGGTAAATGACTCGCCGGCAGACACCAGGCGGGCGTGGATCTCAGGGTCTTCCGCTCCCAGGCCGAGGGTGGATAGCATCAGCATGCGGAACTGCTGCTGATCCTGTGTGGGTTCCTCCAGCTTTTCCAACTCGGCAAGTACCGGCCGATACCAGTCGCGCATGCGCGCCAGCAGGGCGTCGCGATCCGCGCCGGTTAATACATGCTCCTTGAGCTTGTACAAGTCCGCGCGCGGCGCGATGGCCACTCGCCAGGAGTCAGCCCGGGTGAGCGGCCCCACGGATTCCAGGTAACTGGCCAGGGTCAGGCTGCCGTTATTGAGGGCGGCACTCATGCTTCCCGCAACGGAAATCTGTTCGCTGGTATTCAACTCGTCGAAGCGCGCCAACAGCGACTGCCACTGTTCCGGCGGCAGTGACCAGCGGTAGTAGCTGGCCCCACCGGTGTTGGGCAGGACGGCTTCGGGACACTGTTCTCCCACCAGCGGGACGGTCTGTGTGGCCTCCTTCAACAGGAAGCACTGGCTGTCCTCGCCTTCACCCGACAGGCTGCTGACACAAGCCGGCACGATCCAGGTCTGGTCGGTGGAGCCCTCGGAACCCGCGGGCAGGTAGCGCTGCTGGCTGATGCTCAACTGCGGTCCCGCCTCACCGCACTGCAACTCGGTGGCCAGTATCGGCAGCCCGGGTTGCTCGATGTAACTGCGGAAGGCAGCCCGCAGGTCGGTACCGTTGACCTGGGGATTGGCATCGGCGATGGCGCCGATGAAGTCCTCGGCGGTGGTGTTCTGGAAGGCGAATGCCTGCATGTAGTGACGGATGCCATCGCGGAATGAGTCTGTACCGAGGAAGGCTTCGAACATGGACAAGACGCCGCCACCTTTCTGGTAGGTGATGCCGTTGAATGCCGAGCCGATGTCTTCGTGGCGGTTAATCGGTTCGCGAATCTGGCGCGCACTGGCCAGGCTGTCGTTGACCATCACGTTGGCGCTGCTGTTGAGCAGAGACTCGCGGTAGTGCTGGTCCGGGTACAGGCTGTCCAGGATGATGTAGGAGTTCCAGGTGGCGAATGACTCGTTGAGCCAGATATCGTCCCACCACATGGGAGTGACGAGGTTACCGAACCACTGGTGTGCCAGTTCGTGGGCGTGGGTGGAGAAGAACCCGCGTTTCTGGCTGACCGGGGCGTTGTCGTCCAGCAGGATCAGCTGTTCGCGGTAGGTAATGGCCCCGGCATTTTCCATGGCCCCGGCGGAAAAGTCAGGCACCGCGATAATGTCCAGCTTGGCGTAAGGGTAGGGCGTGGCGAAGTAGTCCTCCATCGCTTCCACGATAGGCGCTGTGTTCTCCAGAGCGTAGCGGATCTCCTCACCCTTGCCACGGGTGGTGATGCCGCGTAGCGGGATGGGCTGTTCGCGGCCCGCACCCGCTGGAATCGGCTGGTAGTCCACCACGTCGAAGGGCCCTACAGCGAAGGCGATCAGGTAGGTGGGCAGGGGCTTGGTGGTGGCGTAGGTGATCGTCCGGGTACCGTTGCCATTGTCGATCATCGCGGTTTCCGGCGTGTTGGTGACGGCCACGTCGTTTGCCGGCACCGTGAGCCGGATATCAAACGGTACCTTGAAGGCGGGCTCGTCGAAGGACGGGAAGGCCAGGCGTGCCGAGGTGGCCTCGAACTGGGTGAACGCGTAGCTTTCGCCCCCGCTTTCCACCTTGTACAGGCCTTCCAGGTTGGTGTTGAAAGGCGCGGTGTAGTCAAAGTGCAGGCGCGCTTTCATGCCGGTCAGGAGTTGCGTTGCGGTGACCCTGGCCGTGCCGGAGGGTAGTACCTGCTCCCAGCTCAATTCCACGACGCTACCGTCTTCCAGGGTAGCACTGGCGCTGCTGACGTCGAGCCCGTTGCCGTGCATCCAGAAGTATTCCAGCGGCTGCTGAAGCAAGACCTCGATCTCGACACTACCGCTGAAACGCTCCTCGCGAGGGTCGATGGTGAGGGCAAGATCATAGTGGCGCGGCTGCACATCCTCGGGCAGTCGGGCAGAAGGGGCCTCGGTGGGGTAGGGAGCAGCCGGTTCACTTGCAACCTCGACATCGACTTGCCGGGTTACGGTCTGCTCTTCCTTCGGTTCCGGTGCTTTATTGCAGGCACTCAACAGGGAGAGGGTGCCTAGCAGCGCGCAAATCATCAAACGGCGGGTCTTCATACTGTTCACCTGGGGGGGAGAATGGCGCGAAACCGGGACTGGACTTCGCGCCGGGGTGGAATCAGGGAGTATCGGTAGCCACGGCCACCGGGGTGACTTCCTCGGAATGCTCCCAGCGTTTTGCCCGCAGGCTGATCAGCGCAATGATGATACCGATACCGATGCTGAACAGGCTGATCTGCAGGTAGAGGTTGGGCAGTTCGCTGACGTTATTGGGGTCGAAGTTACCCGCCAACAGGCCGGAGATGATGTTGCCGATGGAGTAGGTGAGTACAAAGACGCCCATCATCTGGCCGGCGAAGCGCTTGGGTGACAGTTTGCTGACCGCCGACAGGGCGACCGGGCTCAGGCAGAGCTCGCCCACCGTGTGCAGGAAGTAGGTTGTAATCAGCCAGTAGGGCGCGACCTTCAGACCCTGGGCGGCGTACTGGGCGGCGAAGAACATCACAATAAAGCCACTCGCCATGATGATCAGGCCGATCGCGCACTTCATGCCGTAGGAGGGGGAGATCATGCGCTTGCCGAGGTTGATCCACAGGGCGGCGAAGAAGGGCGAGAGAATCACGATAAACATCGGGTTCACGTTCTGGAACCAGGACGCGGGCAGTTCGAAAGAGCCGATCAGCCGGTCGGTGTAGTCGCGGCCAAACAGGTTCAGGGACGAGCCCGCCTGCTCGAATCCTGACCAGAAACAGGCGGACGCAATGCACACCAGGAACAGGGCCCACAGCTTTTTCTTCTCGGCGTCGTTGAGGTCGCCCATGAAGTAGATAAAGCCGTAGTAAGCGAAAAAGATCAGGGTGAAGGCGATGGCAGTGTACTGGGCCAGGGCTACAGCGTTGATGGTGATGGTGCCGCTCAGGGCCAGTCCGGTAACCACGGCTACCGCGGCCACCACGGCCCAGATGCCGGTCCAGGCCTTGCGGGCGCCCGCCGGAGTCATGGGAATTTCCGGCTCCAGGCTGGCACCGCCGAGATTGCCGATGGTGCGACGGTACTGCACCAGGCCGACAGCCATGCCGACCGCGGCAGCGCCGAAGCCCCAGTGCCAGCCGATGTTCTCACCGAAGTAACCGCAAATGGTGTAGCCGAGGACCGAGCCGATGTTGATACCCATGTAGTAGAGGGCGTAGCCGCCGTCCCGGCGCACGTCTTCTTCGGAATAGAGTTGGCCTACCAGGGCGCTGATGTTGGGCTTGAGCAGGCCGGTGCCCGAGGCCACCAGAATCAGGCCGATAAAGAAGGTACTGTCATTGGGGATCGCCAGCACGATGTGGCCGCACATGATCACCACCCCACCCCAGAAAACCGTACGTTGCCCCCCCAGCAGGCGGTCGGCAATCCAGCCCCCCGGCAGGCCCAGGAAGTACACCGAGCCGGTGTACAGGCCGTAGATGGCGGTGGCGGTGGCCACGGTGAAGGCCAGGCCTTCCTGCTGCACGCTGGCGGTCATGAACAACACCAGCAGTGCGCGCATGCCGTAGTAGCTCATGCGCTCCCACATTTCGGTGAAGAACAGGGTGGAAAGGCCTTTGGGGTGGCCAAAGAAGCCGCTGTCCATGGGGGTGCCCACGGCGCTGGTTGTCGCATTTGTCATGCTGTGCTGATCCTTTGATTGATAGAGCCTGGCTTGTGGCCGGTGGCGTCATTATAGGGATTATCGGGTTATGACGAAAAAGTGACCGTTTTCCTCAACTTTAATTCGCACAATTCGTCTCCGTGCGCGGTCCGGCTTTAGCCGGTATGATAGCGCCCTCGCCGAGGCCTGGCTAAGAAATAGGCAGGTGACACAATCTGGCGAAAATTTGAGCAAACCGTCCCGTGGCGACCCACCCGGTCACGCGGTGCGACTCCGGCGCACCACCCTCGCGCCCAATCAGAAAAATAGCAGGATCCTATGAAAAAACTCCTTCTGGCTCCCGTCGCCGCAGCGCTGCTGGTGGCGTGTAACGACAGCAATACGCCCGACCCCGCCGCCAGCGCGACCGCGCCCGCGGCAGTTCACGCCGAGTCCACCGCCAGCGTCGAGGCACCGGCGGAAAGCTTCCGCTACGTCATCGATCGCTTCGCCGATATCCAGGTACTGGCCTACCAGGTGCCCGGCTTTGAGGATCTCAGCCTCAAACAAAAAGAGCTGCTGTATTACCTGCACCAGGCCGCGTACGCCGGCCGGGATATCATGTGGGACCAGAACTACCGCTATAACCTGCGTATCCGTCGCACCCTGGAATCGGTGGTGCGCAACTACCCGGGTGATCGCAGCACTGAAGCTTTCGCCAACTTCATGACCTACGCCAAGCAGGTCTGGTTCGCCAACGGCATTCACCACCATTACTCCACCCTGAAGTTCCAGCCTGCTTTCAGTGCCGAGGACTTCGCTGGCTACGTTAATGCCGTTGCCGAGGCGGATGACCTGCCGCTGGCCGAAGGCCAGGATGTCGCCGGCCTCATTACCGAACTGACGCCCGTCATCTTCGACCCCGCCATCGCACCCAAGAAGGTAAACACCGCCGCGGATGTCGACAAGGTGGCTGCCTCGGCCGTGAATTTCTACGGTGAGGATGTGACCGAGCAGGAAGTGCGGGATTTCTACGCCGCCCAATCCGCCGATGACGGCGATGAGCCTGTCTCTCACGGCCTCAACTCCAAGCTGGTCAAAAACGCTGAGGGCCAACTGGAAGAGAAGGTGTGGAAGGTGGGCGGCATGTATTCGCCGGCCATCGAGCAGATTGTTGTCTGGTTGAACAAGGCCGTTGCCGTCGCGGAGAACGACAAACAGCGCAAGGCACTGGAACTGCTGGTGAAGTACTACCAAACCGGTGACCTGCATACCTTCGACGAATACAGCATTGCCTGGGTCGAGGACAGCGATTCCCGGATCGATGTAGTCAACGGCTTTATCGAAGTCTACAACGATCCCATCGCCTACCGTGGCTCCTTCGAGTCGGTGGTCTCTTTCCGCGATATCGAGACCAGCAAGCGTATCGCCGCCATCGGTGCCCAGGCCCAGTGGTTCGAGGACAACTCGCCGATCATGGACGAGCACAAACGCGCCAATGTCAAAGGCATTCTCGGCAAGGCGATTACCGTTGTTGCCGAAAGTGGCGACGCTTCTCCCAGCACGCCTATCGGCATCAACCTGCCGAACGCCAACTGGATTCGCGCCGGACACGGTTCCAAGTCGGTGAACCTGTCCAACGTTGTCGAGGCCTATGACGCCATACCGAGCAAGGCCCTGCACGAATTCGCCTGGGATGAAGCGGAAATCGAGCGTGCGGAGAAGTACAAGGTAGTGACCGGTGCCCTGCATACCGACATGCACGAGGTGATCGGCCATGCCTCTGGCAAGATCAACCCCGGAGTGGGAACGCCCAAGGAAACCCTTAAACAGTACTCTTCCACCCTGGAAGAGGGGCGGGCCGACCTGGTGGCCCTCTACTACATGATGGACCCCAAGCTGGTGGAACTGGGCGTCATGCCCGACATGGACGCCGGCAAGTCCGAGTACGATGGCTACATCCGCAATGGCATCATGACCCAGTTGTACCGGCTCAAGCCGGGTGAGCTGATCGAGGAAGCGCACATGCGCAACCGCGCCATGGTGGCTCGCTGGGCTATGGATATGGGCAAAGAGGATAATGTCATCGAGCGCCGCGAGCGCGACGGCAAGACCTATTTTGTCGTCAACGACTACCAGGCACTGCGCGGCCTGTTCGGTGAGCAACTGCGGGAACTGCAGCGGATCAAGTCCGAGGGTGACTTCGACGCGATCCAGCACCTGGTTGAGAACTATGGCACCCAGGTCGATCCGGAGCTCCACGCAGAAGTCATCGAGCGCTACGCGGCGCTGGACGTGGCTCCCTACAAGGGTTTCGTCAATCCTTACCTGGAGCCGGTGGTGGAGAATGGCGAAATTGTCGACGTGACCGTCAGCTACCCCGAAACCTTCGAGGAGCAGATGCTGTACTACGCCGAGCACTACTCCTTCCTGCCCAGCGACAACGGCTGATAACCGATAACTGCCGCCCCTGGGGGCGGCAGTCCTCTCCTGTAATGGCACTTGCCGCAGTCCCGGGAACGCTTACTACACGACCCCGCAGATAAGCCCTCCGGGGTATAACTTCTGCAGCCACCCCGGGGTTTTGTTGCAGCGGGCTCTGTCACCGCGGCCGCGGCCGGATAGACTTCAGGCACTTTGATTTTCCCTGGCAGTGGAGGACGGCGTGGATCGATTCGAAAACAAGGTCGCTTTTATCACGGGGGCGGCGTCGGGTATCGGCCTGGCCACGGCACGGCGCCTTGGCGAGGAGGGCGCGCGCCTGTTTGCCTGTGATATCAACGCAGAGGGCCTGGAGCGGGAAATGACCGCCCTGCGGGAACGCGGGGTAGAAGTCCGGTTCCGGGTGCTGGATGTGACTGACGACGCCGATTGTGCCGAGGCCGTGCAGGAGTGTGTGGCCGCCTACGGCCAGCTGGATATTCTCTGTAATATCGCGGGCATGGTGTGCACGGCCAACTTTACCGATCTGACGGCCGAGCGCTGGCGCCGGGTGATGGACGTGAACATCAACTCGGTGTTCGTGCTCTGCCTGGCCGCCATGCCCCACCTGCTGGAAAGCGGCGGCAATGTCGTCAACATCGCCTCGACCGCGGGGATTGCCGGGCTGCCCTACAATTCAGCGTATTGCGCCAGCAAGGCCGCGGTGCTGAACTTTTCCAGGGCGCTGGCCGTAGAGTATGCCAGTCGGGGCGTTCGGGTGAATGCGGTGTGTCCTGGGGGCGTGAATACGCCGCTGATCCAGAATGCCCAGGCTCCGGAGGGAGCGGACCTGGCCCTGTTCGGGCGGATGTCGCCCATCACCCCCTTCATGGCCGAACCGGAGGAAATTGCCGGCTCAGTGGCTTACCTCGCCTCGAATGAGGCGCGTTTCGTCACCGGATCTGCGCTGGTGATCGACGGCGGACAAACGGCAGTCTGATCTCTGCCGCCGGCGACGGCCTCAGGCGGCGGCCGCCGGGTTTTGCGCGACCTGTTCCTGCAGCAGCAACTGCTGCAGATCGGCCGGCTTACGCAAGCGCTTGATCCGTTCGAACAGGAGCGCCGCCTGGGGGTAATAGGTGCGCAGGTAGACCAGCCACTGCTTCAGCGGATTGCCGACGCAGTCGGCGTCGTAGCTCGCCAGGGTCAGGTCGAAGAAGGTCAGGATGAGGTCGCAGACCTCGGCCCAGGCCAGCGGTGCGATGTCCTCCCCACTGTCGGCGGCGCGCAGCAGGCGCGGCAGGTCGGGGCGGCACAGTGCCCCACGGCCCAGCATCAGGTCGCCGCACTGGCTGACGTCACGGCAGCGGCGGGCGTCTTCAAGACTCCACACCTCGCCGTTGGCGATCACTGGAATGGCCAGCCACTGGCGCGCCAGGGCGATCTGGTCCCAGTGGGCCGGGGGCCGGTAACCCTGGCGCTTGGTGCGGGCGTGAATGGTCAGTTCACTGGCGCCGGCCCCGGCAATGGCCTGGATATTGTCCCGGAAGCGTTCGGCGTCGTCGTAACCCAGGCGTATTTTCACGGTCACCGGGGTGGTCGCAGGCACCGCCTGGCGCACCGCCTCGACAATAGCGCCGACCCGCTCCGGTTCGCGCAGCAGGATGGAACCGCCGTCGGAGCGGTTGACGGTTTTTGCCGGGCAGCCAAAGTTGAGGTCGATACCCGGCGCGCCCAGTTCCGCCCCCCGCGCAGCGTTTTCCGCCATCGGCTGTGGCTGCCCGCCCAGCAGTTGCAGGTATACCGGTACCCCGGCCGGAGTGGTTCCCGCGCTCGCCAGTTCCGGGCAGATCCGGTGAAACACCCGCGGTGGCAGCAGGCGATCGCTCACCCGCAGGAATTCGGTGACGCAGCGGTCCAGCCCGCCCAGTGAGCTGAGCAGGTGGCGCATGGTGTGGTCGATAACCCCCTCCATGGGGGCGAGCATGAGTCGCATGGTGCTGTTCTTGCGTTAGTCGCTGATGCCGGCCCGGACGCCTTGAGTCAAGTCCAGGCCCCGGGGTTGATTGGGCCAGGGCGGGATTATACGCGTTGCGGCTCGCCCTGCGGAATGCCACTTTGGCGTTATTGGTCATCGGCCACCGTCCTGCTTTATGATACCTGACTTGTTTCAGACGCCGCAGGCAACCAGGGGGAATCATGCAGGCCGGCATTATCGATCAGGGGCTCGAGCTCATGCTGTACGGCATGGGCACCGTGGTGGTGTTCCTGGCGCTGCTGGTGCTCGCCACGACTGTCATGTCGCGCCTGGTGGAACGCTACTTTCCCGAGCCGGAACCGGAACTGCCAGCGCCGCGCAAGGCCGCCGCCCTTGCCGCCGACCCGGCCGCCGACCCCCAGCTTGTCGCGGTGATCAGTGCCGCCATTCATCAACATCGCAACCGTCGCTGATCCCGGCGCACGGCCTTACCAGTGAAAGAGGTATCCTGTCATGGAAGCAACTAAACGTCCCCTGGGCATCACCGATGTGGTACTGCGGGATGCCTCCCAGTCGTTGCTGGCGACTCGGGTGCGGCTCGATGACATGCTGCCCATTGCCGAGAAACTGGACGCGGTCGGTTTCTGGTCGCTCGAGTCCTGGGGCGGGGCGACCTTCGATGCCTGCATCCGCTACCTGGGCGAGGACCCCTGGGAGCGTATCCGCGAACTGAAAAAGGCCATGCCCAATACGCCTCAGCAGATGCTGTTCCGGGGTCAGAATATCCTCGGCTATCGCCATTACGCCGACGACGTGGTGGCCAAGTTTGTCGAGCGGGCAGCGGTCAACGGGGTAGACGTGTTCCGCGTGTTCGACGCCATGAACGATATGCGCAACATCGAAGTGGCGCTGAAGGCGGTCAAGCAGGTGGGCAAGCACGCCCAGGGCACCATCTCCTACACCTTGAGCCCGGTGCACGACATCGATACCTGGGTGGAGCAGGGCAAGCGCATCGAGGACATGGGCGCCGACTCCATCGCCATCAAGGATATGGCGGGGCTGTTGCGGCCCTACGACGGCTATGAACTGGTCAAGCGCCTCAAGGCCAGCTGTGATATTCCGATCCACATGCAGTGTCACGCCACCACCGGGCTGTCCACCTCCACCATTCTCAAGTGCGTGGAGGCGGGCATCGACAATGTCGATACCTCCATTTCCTCCATGTCCATGACCTATGGCCACTCGCCCACCGAGACTGTAGTGGCCATTCTCCAGGGCACCGACCGCGATACCGGCCTGGACATCGAAAAGCTGGAATCCATTGCCGCCTACTTCCGCGAGGTGCGCAAGAAATACGCGAAATTCGAGGGATCACTGCGCGGTGTCGACTCCCGCATCCTGGTGGCACAGGTGCCGGGCGGGATGCTGACCAACATGGAAAACCAGCTTCGCGAGCAGGGCGCTGCGGACCGCCTCGACGAGGTGCTGGAGGAGATTCCACGGGTGCGCAAGGACCTGGGTTACATTCCGCTGGTCACGCCAACTTCACAGATCGTTGGCACCCAGGCCGTACTCAACGTGCTTACCGGGGAGCGCTACAAGTCGATTTCCCGGGAAACCGCGGGGGTACTCAAGGGCGAGTACGGTGCCACGCCGGCACCGGTGGACGGTGATCTGCAGCAGCGGGTGCTGGAGGGCGGTGAGGCCATCACTTGCCGCCCCGCGGACCTGTTGAGCCCGGAGGTCGATACCCTGAGTGACGAGCTGCGTAAGTTGGCGGGCGAAAAAGGTATCAAGCTGACCACTGGGGAGGGTGAGATCGACGATGTACTGACCTACTCCCTGTTCCCCCAGGTCGGGCTCAAGTTCCTCGAGAATCGCGGTAATCCGGACGCCTTCGAGCCGGCGCCGGGCAGCGAGCCTGCGGCCCCTGCGGCAGCACCCGCCGCGCCGGCCGCTCCCCAGGAGGGCCCGGCAGTGTACACAGTTCGTGTCAACGGCCAGTCCTATGTGGTTGAAGTGGCCGACGGCGGCGAGGTGACGTCGGTGCAGTCGGCGGCGCCTGTTGCGGCGCCCGCTCCCGCCCCGGCGCCAGCTGGCGGCGGTGAACCCCTGCCGGCTCCGCTGGCGGGCAATATCGTGCGGATCAACGTGGCCGCCGGTGATGCCGTCTCCTCCGGTGACGTGGTGCTGGTGCTGGAGGCCATGAAGATGGAAACCGAGGTGAGGGCACCCCGGGATGGCAGTGTCGGCGAGGTCTGCGTGAAAGTCGGTGACGCCGTGAAAGTGGGCGATGCGCTGATCAAGCTGGGATAAGACCGCATGGAAAACCTGCTCACATTGTGGCACGCCTCCGGACTGGTGCAGATGGAGATCGGCCAGGCGATCATGATCCTGATCGGCCTGCTGCTGTTGTTCCTGGCCATTCGCAAGGGCTTTGAGCCCCTGTTGCTGGTGCCAATTGGCTTTGGCGGCATCCTTGCCAACATCCCCGGGGCGGGCCTCGCCTACTCGGCGGTGGAGAATGCCCTGCATCACGCCGACCCCCGGGTGCTGGCGGAGGTGGCGCAGCTGTTCAGCCTGCCTGCCGATGCCGGCATCAAGGCGATCATGGCCGCCTATGACAGCGCGGGGCCGGTGGCGCAGATGGCCCTGAAAGGGCTGGCCGAGAGCGCCGGCTACAACAACGGCATGCTCTACAACTTCTATACCGTGGCCATCGCCTCCGGTGTGGCGCCGCTGGTGATTTTCATGGGGGTTGGGGCGATGACCGATTTCGGCCCCCTGCTGGCCAATCCCCGCACCCTGTTCCTCGGCGCCGCCGCCCAGTTTGGCATCTTCGCCACGGTGCTGGGCGCGGTGGGCCTGACCGCACTCGGGCTGATGGATTTCAGCATCGCCGACGCCGCCGCAATCGGCATTATCGGTGGCGCCGATGGGCCGACGGCCATCTACGTTTCCAGCGTTCTGGCCCCGGATCTGCTGGGCGCCATCGCGGTGGCGGCCTATTCCTACATGGCCCTGGTGCCGATGATCCAGCCGCCGATCATGCGCCTCCTGACGACAAAAGAAGAGCGCGCTATCGAGATGAAGCAGCTGCGGCATGTGTCCAGGCGGGAGAAAATCGTGTTCCCGCTGGTGCTGCTGATCCTGGTGGCCCTGCTGCTGCCGGACGCGGCGCCCCTGCTCGGCATGTTCTGTTTCGGCAACCTGATGAAAGAGTGCGGGGTGGTGGAGCGCCTGTCGGATACCGCCCAGAACGCCCTGATCAACATCACCACCATCTTTCTCGGCCTGTCGGTGGGCTCCAAGCTGGTGGCCAGCAAGTTTCTCGATATCGAGACCCTGGGCATTCTCGGGCTCGGCATTGTCGCCTTCGGCATTGGCACGGCCTGCGGGGTATTGATGGCCAAGCTGATGAATCGCTTCAGCAGTGTGCCGCTGAACCCGCTGATCGGGTCGGCCGGGGTATCGGCGGTGCCGATGGCTGCGCGGGTGTCGAACAAGCTCGGCCTCGAGGCCAATCCGCAGAACTTCCTGCTGATGCATGCCATGGGGCCGAATGTGGCCGGGGTAATCGGCTCCGCGGTGGCCGCCGGGGTGATGATCAGCCTTGTCGGATAAAAAGTCGGATAAAAAGTCGGATAAAAGGTCGGATAACAAGCGTGTAATGGCCGTGCAATGAGCTGCCGAAGAAAAAGAACGGATGCCGTGCTGATCGCATTAGGTATCCGTCCTCTATTTTTTGTACACTGTGCGACTTATACGAATTAGCCGGGCCCAGGACGAATGAACCCCAACTATCTTGATTTTGAACAACCCATTGCCGAGCTGGAAGTCAAGATCGAAGAGCTCCAGCACGTGGGCTCAGACGCTGATATCAATATCAGCGAGGAAATCGAGAAGCTGCGAGAAAAGAGCACCAAGCTCACCGAGAAAATCTACGGCAACCTCAGTCCCTGGGACATCGTCAAGGTCGCGCGCCATCCCCTGCGGCCCTATTCGCTGGATTACATTCCCCGTATTTTCACCGAGTTCGATGAACTGCACGGTGATCGTCGCTTCGGCGACGACCGCGCGATCGTCGGCGGGGTAGCGCGCCTGGCGGGACGCCCGGTCATGGTGATCGGCCAGGAGAAGGGGCGGGCAGTCAAGGACAAGGTCATGCGTAACTTTGGCATGCCCAAGCCCGAGGGTTACCGCAAGGCCCTGCGCCTGATGGAAATGGCCGAGCGCTTCAAGATGCCGGTGGTGACCCTCATCGATACCCCCGGGGCCTACCCCGGTATCGACTCCGAAGAGCGCGGCATTTCCGAGGCCATCGCCCAGAACCTGGCGGTAATGTCCCGCCTGGCTACGCCCATTATGTGCGTGGTGATCGGGGAGGGCAGCTCTGGTGGCGCCCTGGGTATTGGCGTGGGTGACCACCTGGCGATGCTGCAGTACGCCACCTACTTCGTGATTTCCCCCGAGGGCTGCGCCAACATCATCTGGAAGAGTTCGGAGTTCGCGCCGGATGCAGCCCAGGCGATGGGGGTAACCTCCAGCGTGCTGGAGGAGCTCGGCATTGTCGATGCCACCATCCCCGAGCCGCTGGGTGGGGCCCACCGCAATGTCGGCCAGATGGCCGAGCGTATCCAGCAACACCTGATTGGCGAGCTCGACCGGCTGCAGCAGATGCCGCTGGATGAAATGCTCGAAAAGCGCTATCAGCGCCTGATGTCCTACGGCAACTAACGCGCCCCGGCCCCCGCGGGCCGGCCCCCGATAGCCGTGGCCTCGTCCGCACTCACTGTCGATCACGTTCTCCACCAGCTGCTTCCGCTGGCAACTGCCCCCCACTGGTGGGTGGCCTACAGCGGGGGACTCGACTCCACGGTGCTGCTGCACCTGCTGGTCAACGCACGCCGGATCAACCCCGGCCTGCCTGCTCTCACCGCGCTGCATGTCCACCACCAGTTACAGGCGGAGGCCGACAGCTGGCTGGCGCATTGCAAGCAGCAGTGCGAGGGGTTGGGGGTGAACTTTGATGCGCAGCGAGTTGCGGTAGCGGTGCAGGGGCGCGGCCTGGAAGCCGCCGCCCGCGACGCCCGGCAAGCGGTGTTTGCGAACCGCCTGGGTCAAGGTGAAGTCCTGCTGACGGGCCACCACCAGGACGATCAGGTCGAGACCTTTTTCCTGCGCCTGCTGCGTGGCGCTGGGGTGGAGGGGCTGGGCGCCATGGCAGCCAGTCGCCCGCTGGGGGAGGGGCAGCTGCATCGACCGCTGCTGGAATTTCCCCGGGAACAGCTGCTGGCCTACGCCCGCCTGTACAACCTGTCCTGGATCGAGGACCCCTCCAATCGCGATACCGACCTGGACCGCAATTACCTGCGGTCCCGGGTGCTGCCTATGTTAGCCGAGCGCTGGCCGGGATACCGGGCCACAGTGAGCCGCGCTGCCCTCGAGCAACAGGCGGCCGCCCACGCGCTGGCAGAGGACCTGCCCCCGATCACGACGCTCCACAATCGCTTTGGCGACCCGGGGCTGCCCCTGGATGATGTGCTGGAACAGGGGGATGCCCAGGCCGCACGGCTGCTCCGGCGCTGGTTGCGGCAGCAGGGGCTGCGCGCCCCCGATCGGGCCAGCTTGCTGGAATTCCTGCGTCAGCTGGGGCAGGCTGCGGCCGATCGTGAGCCGCGGCTGGTCGTCGACGGTGCGGTGTTTCAGCGCTTCCTGGGGGAGCTGTATCGGCTGCCCGCGACGCCGGATTGGCGGGCCGCCGAAGGGCTGGAGCTGGGCGCCGGGAACCCCCTGACACACCCCGGACTGGGGCGGCTGAGCCTGGTGCCGGCGGGTGAGGGAGAGCCGGGTATTGTGCTCGCCCCGGAAGAGCGTCTGACCCTGCGCTTTCGCAGGGGCGGCGAGCGTTGTCGCCTTGCCAGCAGAGAGGGTAGCCACAGCCTGAAGAAGCTGCTGCAGGAGGCCGCTGTGCCGCCCTGGTGGCGGGAGCGACTGCCGCTGCTCTACCGCGGCGAGGAATTACTGGCGGTGGCAGATTGCTGGTACTGCTCCGGGGACGTCGAAGAGGGGCATAGGGCGAGTCGCAAGCGCTGGCAAGTGCGCTGGGAGCGAAATTCTGCCACCGCCGCCGATTGAGCCAAATGCCGCTTTCTGCTAGTCTGATTTCCCATCTTTTTGCAGTACCCGCGCTCTGTCTGTCGCCCCCGCGTGCGACCCGGAGTGCGGGTTTTGTGTGTCCCGAACAACAGCGTACAGTAGGCTTTTCATGACGCGATATGTCTTCGTCACCGGTGGTGTGGTTTCGTCTCTAGGCAAGGGGATCGCAGCCGCATCCCTGGCGGCGGTGCTGGAGGCCCGTGGCCTGAAGGTCACCATGCTCAAACTGGATCCGTACATCAACGTCGATCCGGGCACCATGAGTCCCTTCCAGCACGGCGAGGTCTTCGTCACCGAGGACGGCGCCGAAACCGACCTGGACCTGGGGCACTACGAGCGCTTCACCCACGCCAACATGCGCCGGAGCAACAACTTCACCACCGGCCGGGTGTACAATGCCGTTCTGCGCAAGGAGCGCCGCGGTGATTACCTCGGCGGCACCGTGCAGGTGATTCCGCACATCACCGACGAGATCAAGCGCCGGGTCATCCTCGGCGCCGGCGATGCCGACGTGGCCGTGGTGGAAATCGGCGGTACCGTGGGTGACATCGAGAGCCAGCCCTTCCTCGAGGCGATTCGCCAGTTGCGTATCGAGGTGGGGTCCAGCCGCGCCCTGCTGATGCACCTGACCCTGGTGCCCTACATTGCCACCGCCGGCGAGACCAAGACCAAGCCCACCCAGCACTCGGTGAAGGAACTGCGCTCCATCGGCCTGCAGCCGGATATCCTGCTGTGCCGCAGCGAGGTGGAAATCGACGAGGGCGCGCGCAAGAAGATCGCCCTGTTCACCAACGTGGAAGAGCGCGCGGTGATCTCCCTGCCCGATGCCGACTCCATTTATCGCATCCCGGGCATCCTGCAGAAGGCGGGCCTGGACGATATCGTGGTGGAGCGCTTTGGCCTCAAGTGCGACAAGGCCGACCTGTCCGAGTGGGACGAGGTGCTGCGCCGGGAGTTCTCCGATACCCGGGGCAAGGTGCGCATCGCCATGGTCGGCAAGTACATGGACCTGCTGGATGCCTACAAGTCGTTGAATGAGGCTCTCAAGCACGCCGGCCTGCAGACCCTGGCCGAGGTCGAAGTGGACTACATCGACGCCGAGGACATCGAACGCGACGGCACCGCGGTGCTGGAGAAAGCCGACGCCATCCTGGTGCCAGGCGGTTTTGGCGATCGCGGTATCGAAGGCAAGATCACCGCCGTGCGCTACGCCCGCGAACACAAGGTGCCCTTCCTGGGAATTTGCCTCGGCATGCACGTGGCCCTGATCGAATACGCCCGTAATGTCTGCCACCTGGAAGGGGCCCACTCCACCGAAATGGAACCCTCCACGCCTCACCCCATTGTCGGCCTGATCACCGAATGGCAGAACGTGGACGGCAGCACGGAAACCCGGGACGAGAATTCCGACCTCGGCGGCACCATGCGCCTGGGCGCCCAGCAGTGCCACCTGGAGCCGGGCTCCAGGGTACGGGAGATCTACGGCAAGGAGTCGGTGATGGAACGCCACCGCCACCGCTACGAGATCAACAACAACTACATCCAGCAGCTGCAGGACGCCGGTGTACGCATTGGTGGCTGGTCGGCCGATCGCTCCCTGGTGGAGATGATCGAACTGCCGGACCACCCCTGGTTTGTCGCCTGCCAGTTCCACCCCGAATTCACGTCCCGTCCCCGCGGTGGCCACCCCCTGTTTACCAGCTACGTGGAAGCGGCGCTGGCCCACGCCGCCGCGGCGCAGGACTGATACCAGTAACTGCCCGGGCCCCCGGCCCGGGCCGATCGAGGATCACGTACCGTGAGTACTGAAACCCTGACGATAGGCGATATCACTATCGCCAACCACGCCCCTTTCGTATTGCTCGGCGGTATCAATGTGCTGGAGAGCCGCGAGCTGGCCCTGGCCGCGGCCGAACACTACGTGGCAGTGTGCGCCAAGCTCGCCATTCCCTACGTATTCAAGGCCTCCTTCGACAAGGCCAATCGCTCGTCCATCCACTCCTTCCGTGGTCCCGGCCTCGACGAGGGCCTGAAAATCCTTGATGAGGTGAAAACCACCTTCGGCGTCCCGGTCATCACCGACGTGCACACCCCGGAACAGGCGGCGCCGGCGGCGGCCGTGTGCGACATCATCCAGTTGCCGGCCTTCCTGGCCCGGCAGACCGACCTGGTGGCGGCGATGGCCGCTACCGGCGCCATCATCAACATCAAGAAGCCCCAGTTCCTGGCGCCCAGCCAGATGGCCAACGTGGCGGAGAAATTCCGCGAGTGTGGCAACGACCGGTTGATGATCTGCGAACGCGGCAGTAATTTTGGCTACGATAACCTGGTGGTCGACATGCTGGGCTTCGGAGTGATGAAGCAGACCTGCGGCAATGTGCCGCTGATTTTTGACGTGACCCATGCCCTGCAGTGCCGCGACCCGGGTGGCGCGGCCTCCGGCGGGCGCCGGGGGCAGGTGGTCGACCTGGCCCGCGCCGGTATGGCCACGGGGCTGGCGGGCCTCTTTCTGGAAGCCCACCCCGACCCGGACAAAGCCCTCTGCGACGGCCCCAGTGCCCTGCCACTGGATCTGCTGGAGCCCTTCCTGGCCCAGGTCAAGGCGGTGGATGACCTGGTCAAGAGCTTGCCGGCACTGACAATTTCCTGAACGCGATCATTCGACGCAATCATTCGAAACGGAGCACATCTCATGAGCAAGATAGCCAACGTACAGGCCTTCGAAGTAATGGATTCCCGGGGCAACCCGACGGTGATGGCCGAAGTCACACTGGAATCAGGGCATGTCGGCTCAGCCTGTGCCCCCTCCGGTGCTTCCACCGGGTCCCGTGAGGCACTGGAACTGCGCGACGGCGACAGCAGCCGCTACCTCGGCAAGGGTGTGCTGAAGGCCGTGGCCAATGTGAACGGCCCCATTCG
The DNA here is from genome assembly GCF_008064665.1 of Parahaliea maris. GTDB lineage: Bacteria > Pseudomonadota > Gammaproteobacteria > Pseudomonadales > Halieaceae > Parahaliea > Parahaliea maris. The sequence goes on from NZ_VRZA01000002.1 coordinate 293,602, forward strand.
CGACCTGCTGCTGGGTGTGGACGCAATCGCCCAGCGCGAGCTGGACGACCTCATGATCAAAGCCGACGGTACCGAGAACAAGGCCAACTTCGGCGCCAATGCCATCCTCGCCGTTTCCCTGGCCGCCGCCAAGGCGGCTGCCCAGACCAAGGGCGTACCGCTGTACCAGCACATCGCCGATATTAACGGCACCACCGAGTTCAGCATGCCGGTGCCGATGATGAACATCCTCAACGGCGGTGAGCACGCGGACAACAACGTCGATATCCAGGAATTCATGGTGCAGCCGGTCGCCGCCACCTCCTTCGCCGAGGCCCTGCGCGCCGGTGCGGAAATCTTCCACCAGTTGAAGAAAGTCCTGTCGGCCCGCAGCCTCAACACCGCGGTAGGGGACGAGGGCGGCTTCGCCCCCAACCTGCCCTCCAACGAGGCGGCCCTGGAAGCCATCGCCGAGGCGGTGGCCAAGGCTGGCTACGAGCTGGGTGTGGACGTGACCCTGGCCCTGGACTGTGCCGCCTCCGAGTTCTACAAGGACGGTGTCTACGACCTGGCGGGCGAGGGCAAGCAGTTCTCCAGCGCCGAGTTCTGTGACTACCTGGCGGCCCTGGCCGACGCCCACCCGATCATCTCCATCGAGGATGGCCTGGACGAGTCCGACTGGGATGGCTGGAAACTGCTGACCGACAAGATCGGCGACAAGGTACAACTGGTGGGCGACGACCTGTTCGTGACCAACACCAAAATCCTCAAGCAGGGTATCGAGCGCGGCGTGGGCAACTCCATCCTGATCAAGTTCAACCAGATCGGCAGCCTCAGTGAAACGCTGGATGCCATCGCCATGGCCAAGGATGCCGGCTACACCGCGGTGATCTCCCACCGCTCCGGCGAAACTGAAGACACCACCATCGCCGACCTGGCGGTGGCCACTGCCGCCGGCCAGATCAAGACCGGCTCCCTGTGCCGTTCCGACCGGGTAGCCAAGTACAACCGCCTGCTGCGCATCGAGGCGGAGCTGGGCGCTGCGGCTCCCTACCGCGGCCTGGCAGAGTTCAAGCAGGACTAAGCGACCGCGACGATGCGCTGGCTGCTCGCGGTTCTCGTGGCTCTGCTGCTGGTGCTTCAGTACCGGCTGTGGATCGCCGAGGGCAGTCTCGCCGAGAAGCACCGGCTGGAGCTGCAGGTGGTGGAACAGACCGCCATCAACGCGGAACTCCGGGAGCGCAACGCGGTGCTGGAGCGGGAGGTCCTGGAGCTCCAGAGCGGCAACCGGGGCGTGGAGCAACGCGCCCGGGAGCAACTGGGGCTGATCCGCGAGGGTGAGGTGTTTTACCAGTTTGCCGAGGAGGAAGACTCCCGGCAGAGGCCGGTCGCCAGGCTCCCCAGCCAACCTGACACCGTCAACCCGGACCCCTCCGCCCCCCAGCCCTCGGAGTCCGGCGATTGAGTAGCCCGGCCCTCTACGGTGTCATTCCCGCCGCCGGCGTCGGCCGGCGTATGGGCAGTGACCTGCCGAAGCAGTACCTGCCGCTCGCCGGGGAACCGCTATTGAGTCACAGCCTCCGGGCGCTGCTGGATTGCCCCGGGATGCAGCGGGTGGTGGTTGCCCTGCACCCGGATGACGGTTATGCCGACAGCGTGGCCGCTCTCAGTGACGAACGCGTTGTGCGGGCCGCCGGCGGTGCCGAACGGGCGGACTCGGTGCTGGCCGGGCTCGAGGCTCTGCAACAAATTGCATACGACGATGACTGGGTCCTGGTGCACGACGCGGCAAGGCCAGGCCTGGCTCGCGCGGACCTCGCCCGGCTGATTGCCGGGGTGGGCGACCAGCCGGGTGGTGGCATTCTCGCCCTGCCGGTGGTGGACACCCTGAAGCGCGCCGGTGCAAACGACCTGGTCGAGGCCACGGTGGACCGGGCGCGCTACTGGCGTGCCCAGACGCCCCAGATGTTTCGTCTCGGCGCGTTGCGCGAAGCCCTGCGCGGCGCACTGGCGGCGGGGGTCACTGTCACCGACGAGGCCTCCGCCATGGAGTGGGCCGGACACCCGGTGCAGCTGGTCGAGGGCAGTCCCGGCAACCTCAAGGTGACCGTTGCCGCCGACCTGGCGCTGGCCGGCTTCTACCTCGCCTCTTCAACACAGGAAAAGCAGTGATGCGAATCGGCCACGGTTATGATGTGCACCGCTTTGGCCCCGGTGACCAGGTGGTGCTCGGTGGCGTGCCCATTCCCCATCCGCACGGCCTGGTGGCTCACTCCGACGGTGATGTATTACTGCACGCCATCTGCGACGCCCTGCTGGGGGCGATTGGCGCCGGTGACATCGGCCGTCATTTCCCCGATACCGACCCGGCCTATGCCGGTGCCGACAGTCGCGAGTTGCTGCGGGCGGTCTTGGTCAGGGTTGCCGAGGCCGGTTGGCAGCTCGGCAACCTCGACGCCACGGTCATTGCCCAGGCCCCGAAACTGGCGCCGCACGTTGCTGCCATGCAGGCCCACATCGCCGCTGACCTCGATGCCACAGTAGCCCAGGTCAACGTCAAGGCCACCACCACCGAGGGGCTCGGGTTTACCGGCCGGGGGGAGGGTATTGCCGCCCACGCGGTGGTGCTGCTGGTCCCGCGATGACAGTCACCTGGCCCACTGCAGGCGCAGCGCCAACCGGCCGCGGCCTGATCCGCTGCACGCCCGAGGATTTCGTGGTTCGCGAGCAGCTTGGCTTTGCCCCCGACGGCTCCGGCGAGCACGCGTTCCTGCACCTGGAAAAACGCGGGCTCAATACCGCGGACCTGGCCCAGCGGATATCGGAGATATCCGGGGTGCCGCTGCGGGATATCGGCTTCAGCGGCATGAAAGATCGCAATGCCGTCACCAGCCAGTGGCTCAGCGTCGGCCTGGCCGGGCAGCCGGAGCCGGACTGGCTGCAGCTCGAGATAAAGGGCGATGTCCGCGTACTGGAGGCCACCCGGCACGGCCGCAAGTTGCGGCGTGGCGTGCACCGTGCCAACTCCTTTTGCCTGACCTTGCGCCAATTACAGGCCGATCGGGTGGAACTCGAGCAGCGTCTCGCCGGGGTGCGCAGCGGCGGAGTGCCCAACTACTTTGGCGAACAGCGCTTTGGGCTGGGCGGCAGTACCCTGGCCCAGGCCCGGCAGTGGGCCGCCCGCAGCAACAGCGGCCGCGGCGGGCGCAAGATTTCCCGCAACCGCCGCAGCCTCTACCTCTCGGCCCTGCGCTCGCTGCTGTTCAACCGATTGCTGGCGCAGCGGGTTGAAGAGGCCACCTGGAATACCATCCTCCCGGGGGATGTCTGCAGTCTGCAGGGCACCCGCAGCCGTTTCGCCTGTGAGCAACCCGACGCCGACATTACGGCCCGTGCCAGCGCCGGCGACCTGCACCCGGCACTGCCCCTGTGGGGGCGGGGCGAAGCCCTGCAGGGGGATGCCCGGCAGCGGGCGCAGGCACCGGTGCTGGCCGAAGAGGAGGGTGTGTGCGCTTTCCTCGAGCAAGCCGGCCTGAGCCTGGACTACCGCCCGGCGCGCGCACTCCCGGATGACTTTTGCTGGGAGTTTTGTGATGATGACAGCCTGCAACTGACGTTCAGTCTGGGGGCTGGAAGTTACGCAACCGCCGTATTGGCGCAGATATTAGAATATTCACAAGGGGACTTTGCGTTTGGTGACGGCAGTGAGTAGCGTCGACCTCAACGGTATTGGCATGACCTCCCGGCGCACGCGTGAGCGCCTGGTGCAGCGCCTGGTAGAGCAGGGAATTCGCGACCAGCAGGTGCTGGATGTCATGCGAACCACTCCCCGCCATATTTTTCTCGACGAGGCCATGGCCCACCGGGCCTACGAAGACACCGCCCTGCCCATCGGTTACCAACAGACCCTGTCCCAGCCCTATATCGTGGCGCGTATGACCGAACTGCTGTTGGCGGACGGCCCGCGCGACAATGTGCTGGAGATCGGCACTGGCTCCGGCTACCAGACCGCCGTGCTGGCGCAACTGGTGGGCGAGGTGCACAGCGTCGAGCGGATCAAGCCCCTGCTCGACAAGGCCCGGGCGCGCATGCGCCAGCTCAAATTCCGCAACGTCCAGCTGCGTCACAGCGACGGTGCCCTGGGTTGGGCCGACAAGGGGCCTTTTGACGGCATCCTCAGTGCGGCAGCACCGGAACAGATACCCCGGGAACTGCTGGCCCAGCTCGCACCTGGGGGGCGCCTGGTTATCCCGGTGGGCGGTGAGACCCAGCACCTGCAGGTGGTCTGCCGCCGTCCCGAGGGCTTTGTCACCGAAATTGTCGAGGCGGTTCGCTTCGTACCCCTGCGACCCGGCACGGAGCGCTAGTTCATGTCGTGGTTGGGCATTTACCTGCGCGGTGTGCTGATGGGCGCCGCTGATATCGTGCCGGGCGTATCCGGTGGCACCATGGCGTTCATTACCGGCATCTACGACCGTCTGCTGGGGGCGATCCGCGCCTTTGACCTGGAAGTTCTGGGCATGGTGGTGCGCGGTCGTATCAAGGATGCCTGGGAGCACGTGGACGGCACTTTCCTGCTGACCCTGCTGGCCGGTATTGCCACCAGTATCCTGTCCCTGGCACGCCTGATCTCCTGGCTACTGGAACACCACCCGATTCCCCTGTGGGCGTTCTTTTTCGGCCTGATCCTGGCCTCGGCCCTGGTGTTGTTGCGGCAGGTGGGGCACTGGAATCCGGCCCGGGTGGCCAGTCTGCTGGCCGGTGCCGGCGCCGCTGCGGCGGTGGCCCTGTCGCCGGCCCTGGGCCTCGACAACGCGGGCCTGCCGGCGGTATTTGCATCCGGCTTCCTGGCGATTTGCGCGATGATCCTGCCGGGTATTTCCGGCAGCTTCATTCTGGTGTTGCTGGGGATGTACGCCGTGGTACTCACAGCACTGAAGTCCCTGGACCTGGGCTTTATCCTGGTGTTCGCGGCCGGCGCGGCCTGTGGCCTGATGTGCTTTTCCCGCTTGCTGCACTGGTTGCTGCACCACTATCACGCCGCCACCCTGGCCCTGCTGACCGGTTTCCTGTTCGGGTCCCTGGCGATCGTCTGGCCCTGGAAAGAGGCCCTGGGCTGGGTGGTGGGCTCCCACGGTGAGCCGCGCCCGGTGCAACAGGTGCCGATCCTGCCGGGGCAGTACCAGCAACTGACCGGGGAAGACCCCCAGCTCTGGCTGTGCCTGCTGCTGGCTGTGGTGGGTGGCGTGGCGGTCTGGTTGATCGATACCCGCTGGAACCGGGACTGACCGGGGCCGCGTCGACGGAGAAACGCTTTCGGGCAAAGGAGGGGCCTTGTCGTACAAGCTGTACTGCTGCCTGCTTCTGTGCTGCCTGACCGCCTGCGGGAGCACACCTGCGCCCATCGAGGACCGCAACAGTCCCGCTGCACGCCCCAAACCCCCTGTCTACCGGTCCGGAGAGGCCCTCGCCCCGGGGCGTTACCGGGTGCGCCAGGGCGATACGCTGTATTCCATCGCCTGGCGCAATGGCCTCGACTTCCGCGCCCTGGCGGCGGCCAATGGTATCCGCGCCCCCTACACCATCTACCCCGGCCAGGAACTGGACCTCAGGGCTGCGCCTGTCCCGAGTGCGGCGCCTTCCAGTGCCTCCAGCAGCCAGACGTCCCGCCAGGTCACCACACCCGCGCCGGCGCCTGCCACCAGGACGGTACCAGCGGACCGTGTCACAAAAGAGTCACCGGGTTCCGGTAAAAAGGTCATTGCCGTCGAGTCAGCACCGCCCCCGGCGCCAGCCGTGCCGCAGAAAGCGGTGAGCGCCTGGCGCTGGCCGACCAGCGGTGCGCTGGTACGCCGCTACTCCAGCAGTGTCCACAAGGGCATCGATATCGGGGGTAATCGCGGTGAGCCGGTGGTGTCGGTGGCAGATGGCGTCGTGGTCTACGCCGGTACGGGTATCGCAGGTTTCGGGGAGTTGCTGATCGTCAAGCATAACGACACCTACCTCAGCGCCTACGGTCACAATGACCGGCTGCTGGTGGGAGAGGGTGCCAGGGTCAGCTCCGGGCAGAAAATTGCGGAAAAAGGCAGTTCGGGCACTGATACCGTGAAGTTGCACTTCGAGATACGGCGCAACGGAAAACCGGTGGATCCGCTCCAGCTCCTGCCCCGCCGTTAGTACTAGCGATAATTAAGATAGTCGCAGTTATATGCCAATCGGAATATGGTTGTCGAAAAAATCGTCTCGCCCCCGCTTGAATTCCCCAAGGCTTTGGGAGTAACCTGTCCGGCCGGCGAGAAATACTCTCAATCGTTCCATCGGATGATCAATGAGGTATAGCCCATGGATGTGGATGCGCCAAAAAAAAACTCGAAACGGATTTCGAAACAAAATGAAAACAGGGGCGACAGCAGTAGTCCTGATTCTGCCTATCCGGTCAGGAAAACGGCCGGGGCAAAGTCTGTGAAGTCTCCTAAAGTCAGGAAGCCTCCCGCCCCCCGGGAGGCCGACGGCGATCGCGATGACGACGAGGCTTTCAAGCGGGCCAAGTCCAGTCGGGCGGTAGAAAAGTCCCTCGACCCAACCCAGTTGTACCTGAATGAGATCGGGTTTTCGCCGCTGCTGACAGCGGACGAAGAGAAGTATTTCTCCCGCCTGTCTCGCAAAGGTGATGCCGAAGCCCGCCGGCGCATGATCGAAAGTAACCTGCGCCTGGTGGTCAAGATTTCCCGCCGTTATATCAACCGTGGCCTCACCCTGCTGGACCTGATCGAAGAGGGTAACCTCGGCCTGATCCGGGCTGTGGAGAAGTTTGATCCGGAACGCGGGTTCCGCTTCTCGACCTACGCCACCTGGTGGATACGCCAGACCATCGAGCGGGCCATCATGAACCAGACCCGCACCATCCGCCTGCCCATTCACGTGGTCAAGGAACTGAACGTCTACCTGCGTGCAGCGCGGGAGCTGACCCAGAAGCTGGACCACGAGCCCAGTGCGGAGGAAATCGCCGACATGCTCGACAAGCCGGCGGATGATGTTAAGCGCCTGCTCGGCCTGAACGAAAGGGTCACCTCAGTCGACCTGCCTGTGGGCCAGGATTCCGACAAGACGGTGGTCGATACCATCGCCGACGTGCAGGTGTCGGATCCGTCCCAGCTGCTGCAGGAAAACGACATCAACGACAATATCGCCATCTGGCTGGACGAGCTGAGCGACAAGCAGCGCGAGGTGGTGTCACGCCGCTTCGGGCTGCGCGGTTACGAAAGCAGCACCCTGGAAGAAGTGGGTCGGGAAATTGGCCTCACCCGGGAGCGGGTGCGTCAGATCCAGGTCGAGGCGCTGCGGCGGCTGCGGGTGATTATGGAGACCCAGGGCCTGACCGGGGACTCCCTGTTCAATTAGCTGAACCCTGCAGATCCACTGCCCACAAAAAACCCCGCTCACTGGCGGGGTTTTTTATGGGGAATTGACGGGGCCTAGCGCTCCAGCAACTCCAGCTTGTTCGGCTTGTTGGCCCACTCCTCGGCATCGGCGGGAGCGTCCTTCATCTCGGTGATGTTGGGCCACACCTCGGCCAGCTCCGCGTTCAGCTCGAGGAACACCTGCTGGTCTTCGGGCAGCTCGTCTTCGGAGAAGATCGCGTCCACCGGGCACTCGGGCTCACACAGTGCACAGTCGATGCACTCGTCGGGGTGAATCACCAGGAAGTTGGGGCCTTCGTAGAAGCAGTCTACGGGGCACACCTCTACACAATCGGTGTGCTTGCACTTGATACACTGTTCACCTACGACAAATGTCATGCTGCTTCTGCCTCTTGCTTCCCGTCTCTGGCGGGGGCCCGTGTTGAAAGGGCGGCCATTCTAACTGTTAAGCGGCTGTAATTGAAGCCTTTTTCATTCCAGCAGGGCCTTCAGCTGATAGAGCATTTGCTGGGCCTGGCGGGGGCTCAGGTCGTCCACGTCGAGGCCCTCCAGCGCCACCACCGCGGGGTGGGGTTCGGCACTGGCAAAAAGCTCTGCCTGGGCCGGCGCAGGGCCGGGTGACCGGAGCGGGGCGGGGTTTTGCGAGCTGCCACTTTCCAACTCGGCCAGTTTGTCCTGTGCGGCGGCCAGTACCGGGGCGGGAATGCCTGCGAGCTTGGCCACCTGGAGGCCAAAACTGCGGTTGGCCGGCCCCTCCTGTATGTGGTGGAGAAACACCACGTGGTCCTGGTGCTCGGTGGCGTCCAGGTGCACGTTGGCCATGGTCCCGCACTGCTCCGGCAGCGCGGTCATCTCGAAGTAGTGGGTGGCAAACAGGGTAAAAGCCTGTACTCGCTGCGCCAGGGCGACCGCCGCCGCCCAGGCCAGGCTGAGGCCGTCGAAGGTACTGGTGCCGCGGCCAACCTCGTCCATCAACACCAGGCTGCGGGGTGTGGCGTTGTGCAGGATGTTGGCGGTTTCGGTCATCTCCACCATGAAGGTAGAGCGCCCGGATGCGAGGTCGTCCGAGGAGCCTATCCGGGTGAAGATGCGGTCGATGGGTGCCAGCCGCGCCGCGCTGGCGGGAACGAAGCTGCCGATATGGGCCAGCAGGGCGATCACCGCATTCTGCCGCATGTAGGTCGATTTACCGCCCATGTTGGGGCCGGTGATCAACAGCATGCGACGCTGTGTATTCAGCAGCGTATCGTTGGCGATGAAGGGTTCTTCCAGGACCTGCTCCACCACCAGGTGGCGGCCGGCACTGACTTCGAAGACCTGCTCGTCGCAAAATTCCGGCTGGCACAGGCTGAGGCTGTCGGCGCGCTCCGCCAGGCAGGCCAGTACATCGATCTGCGAGACGGCCGCCGCGGTGTCCTGCAGCGCCCCCAGGTCTTCATTCAGGCGCTCCAGCAACTCTTCGTACAGGGCCTTTTCCCGGGCCAGGGCCCGGCTTTTGCTGGACAGGGCCTTGTCCTCAAAGGTCTTGAGCTCGGGGGTAATGAAACGCTCGGCATTTTTCAGGGTCTGGCGACGCACGTAGGCCGCGGGCGCCTGGTCGGACTGGGCGCGACTGATCTCGATGTAGTAACCGTGCACCCGGTTGTAGCCCACCTTCAGGGTCGAGATGCCGGTGGCCTCGCGTTCCCGGCGCTCGATGTCGAGCAGGTAGTCGCCGGCGTTGCTGCTGATCTGGCGCAGTTCGTCCAGTTCGCTGTCGTAGCCCTCTGCGATCACACCACCGTCACGGATCACCACCGGCGGATTGTCGATGATGGCCCGCTGCAGCAGGTCCACCAGCGTCGGGTAGTCACCCGCCTGATCGGACAGGCTGGCCAGCAGGGGAGCCGGGCACAGGTTCAGTTCGCTGCGCAGGCGGGGAAGGGCGGCCAGTGAGGCGCACAGCCTGGACAGGTCTCGCGGACGGGCCGAGCGCAGGGCTACCCGCGACAGGATGCGCTCCATGTCGCCGATGGGTTTGAGGGCTTCGCGCACCGTCTCATACAGGTAGTTGTTGCACAGCGCGCCAATGGCACCCTGGCGCTCCTGCAGTATCGCCACATCGGTGAGGGGGCGGTGCAGCCAGCGTCGCAACAGGCGGCTGCCCATGGCGGTGACGCCCTTGTCCAGTACCGCCAGCAGGGTGTGGGTTTCCCCCCCGGCCAGGTTCAGGTCAATTTCCAGGTTGCGCCGGGTGGCGGCATCCATGATCACGCTCTCGGCGCGATTCTCGTGACTGATTGAGCGGATGTGGGGCAGGCTGGAGCGCTGGGTGTCCTTGACGTACTGCAGCAGGCAGCCGGCGGCGCCAATGGCCAGGTCCAGGTCGTCGCAGCCGAAGCCCTTGAGGTCGTGGCTCTGGAACTGGGTGTTCAATGCGCGGCGCGCACTGCTGCTGTCGAACTCCCATTCCGGCTGGCTGCGAGCCCCCCGGCGGCCGGTAACCACCGGCAGGTAGAGGCTTTCGAGATACAGGGTCTCCGCGGGATCCAGGCGCTGCAATTCACTGGCCAGGGCCTCCTCGCCGTCGACTTCCAGCGCCCGGAAGCGGCCGCTGGACAGGTCCAGGTAGGCGAGGCCGAAATGCTCGCCCCGGCTGTTGATGGCCAGCAGGAGGTTGTCCACCCGGTCCTGCAGCAGGGCCTCGTCGCTCAGGGTGCCCGGAGTGACCACCCGCACCACCTTGCGTTCTACCGGCCCCTTGCTCTCGGCCGGGTCCCCGATCTGTTCGGCAATGGCCACCGACACCCCGGCCCGCACCAGCCGCCCCAGGTAACCCTCGGCGGCGTGATAGGGCACCCCGGCCATCGGAATCGGCTCGCCGCCGGACTTGCCGCGGGCGGTCAGGGTGATGTCGAGGATTTCCGCCGCCTTTTTGGCGTCGTCGTAGAACAGCTCGTAAAAATCCCCCATGCGGTAGAACACCAGGTCCTGGGGGTGGTCGGCTTTGATGCGCAGGTACTGCTGCATCATCGGGGTGTGTGTAACTGGTTGATTCAATTCGAAAAAATCTCTTTGGAGCGCGTCGGGTCAGGGGCGAAACGAAGCCGCTATGATAAGGAATGCTGTCGGTGGATGACAGAGGAGGATCGATATCACCTACATCGATGGTTTTGCTTGTGCGGTACCCACTACCAGGAAGGAGGCGTTCATCCGGCGTGCGGGCCATGCCGAGTCGACGCTTATGGAGTGGGGCGCCTCCAGGATGCTGGAGTGCTGGGAGGGCGAGCGCGAGTCTGCGGGCGCAGCCAGGTCAATGACTACCGACGCTCTATTTTTTGAATGTCCTTTTTCAGTTGATCGTTGATCATGGCACTGAGTTCGATTCCGGCTGCTTTCGCTCTGGCGGAAAAGTAGTCCAGAACGTCGGGTTCGAGGTACAGCGGTACCAGATGCTGCTGTTCGGCCGTGTAAAACTTCCCGCGTTGGCCTTTGCTGAAGTCGTATTCGTCACGCATGCTGATTTCCCTGTTCGTATTGCCGGACCTCGGTTTTGGTGGCGTGTCGGGCTGAAATTACCCGGATGGTAACGCAGTCTGGCGACTCTTCATAATAGCTGTGAATTACCACCAGATAGTGTTGGCCGTTGATCGTGCCCATTGTGGCCCATCGGTCCTCGCCTGGAGCGGATTCCACGCTATCGTAGACGCTCAGGGCCATTGGGTCCTTGAAGATCGCAACGGCTTGCTCAAAGCCTACACTGTGTTTCTCAAGGTTCCTTGCGGCTTTTTCGGGGTCCCATTCGAAGCTGTACTTCATTGCATTAGCGCCCGCTCGCAGAGTCCTCTGATGGAGTAGAAAGCTTCAGCGAGAGAGTCCATCTCGGCAAGCGGATTGCCGGATTTGATGGAATCCGGGTGTACGCTTTCTAGGATGGGGCGTTGTCAGTTCTCAGTCCCTGGAATTTCGGAGACTGCACAACTTCCTGATCGACAAAGTGCCGGTGCTGTCGCAGAGCGGGAAGCAGTACGCTGTCAGCGTAGGCACAACCGGTAGCGATCGGGTCGAGCTGCCCGCTTTTTCCCGCCTGAATCGCTGTGTGACCTTCGCCCTTCGTCAGCATCTCCAGCATTGGTGTGTAGCCCGGCTCCCAGGCGGCCAGAGCCGGCAATCTCTGGCGTAGCGCCTTCAGAATCCCCATGCCGGCAAAATCCAGATCGCCCCAGAAAAACACCGGCAGCGAATCGCCGAGCCACCGACTGTGGAAGCTCACGCTGTCGCTTCCTGGCAAAAAGGCGAATCGGGTATGTTCGCTGCCCAGGCGCTGGGCGCTGGCGCGGAAGCCGCCGCTGTACAGCAGCGCAAATCCGGGGGGTGGCTTGTCCGCGAGCCGCAGGAAGCTGTCCTGGTTCTCGACGATTAGCAATTGCCTGAATCCCAGTGGGGCGAAGGCGGTGAGCAGAAGAGCGCGGGGAGCGATACCCGTCGCGCGTGCACCGTACAGTTTCGCGAGTAATTCCTGTCGTCCATCGAGGAACTTGGAGTCTCCGCGGAAACACCGAGCGGAAATTTCACGCAGGCTAAGACCGTATTGCAGCCAGTTGCCCACGGCCACAAAGGCCTCAACGACCTCGTCGGAACCGTATCCATCGATGGTGATGGGCGCTGCCAGCAAGGCCGCGCCCTGGTCAGCGAAGTGCTGCCGGTGTGGCGCTACGGCAGCCTGCCATGCCGTTGTGGCCGGGTCGATCCGCGGTCGCTGTAGCCATTGCCTCAGCAGGTCCTCACTTTCGTGCCTCAGGCGAAGCTGGGCATTCGCGTAGGGCTCTTCGTGGCGGGGCGCGCGCCGGTCGAGCTGTATGCTGAATAGGCCGTAGTGTTGCTTGAGAGTTTCGATCAGTTGCCAGCGATACCCGGCTTCACCGTCAAAACGAAACAGGGCAGGGAGGGTGGAGCGGGTTACGCGACGGGTAATGGCCCGTGTACGCGGTTGCTCCAGTCGATCCAGAAACCAGTGCAGCAAATCCCGCAGCCAGGGTTCCTCCGCCAGCCAGTTGGGCGGCGGTGTGCCTGTGTTATCAGGGGCATCCGGCATCTATAAACCATCCATTATAAACCATCCATAAAATCCAGCGCTCCCTGCTGTCGAATCACCCGACGGTGCTGGGCCCACAGTTCGGCGACCCGCTCCACATTGAGCTGCTGGCGGTCCAGCAGTACCCGGGTGTTCAGTTCGCCCACCGCCTGCGGGCTCGGCACCTTGCTGAACACGAACTGGTTGCTCACCAGGTCGAGGAAGGGGCCAGCCTTGGAGGTCGGCATAATGAAAATGAGCTGCAGGCCAAGGGTGTTGGTGAGGTAGCCAATGACCTCTCGCGAACGGGCCTCGTCCATGTGCATGAAGGCCTCGTCGACGATCACCATGCGCAGGTGGCTGTCGCCCTCGCCGAAGCGGAAGGCGCTGGTGATGGCGGCGGCGCGGATAATATAGGCCGGGGTCTCCAACTGTCCGCCGGAGCCGGTGCCGTACTGGCTGAGGCGGATCGGGGCCTTGTGTTCCGGCGTTTTAAGAATGTCGTAGCGACGGTAGCGGCGGTAGTCGCTGATCCGTTCCAGTTCCCTCAGGGCCTGCTGTTCATTGCCATCCAGCAGCAGGGCCAACAGGCGGTCTCGCACCGCAGCGGCCCTGTCCGGGAGGCTGGCCTCGAACAGGCTGCTGCCGTCACCGAGATTGGGGATCTTGATCACTTCGCGGAAAAAGTCCCAGTACTCCTTGAATTCCGGTAGCCACTGCCACTCGAAGGCGAAGGTTTCCCGGTCGGCACCGAACTGGTGGTGTTCCAGTTCCTTGTTCAGGTTTTTCAGGCTGCGTTCGCCCTCGCGAATGGCCTGGTGGATCTCGTGGCAGAGGTCGCTGACGAAGGTGGTGTTGAAGGTGTCGCGCAGACCGCTGAGCTGCTCCTGTTTTTCCAGCAGCACGTTGTTATGGAGGCGATTGTGCAGGTTGTCGATCTGCTGGTGCAGGCCACGGATGTGGCCGAAGAAGGGGGCGCTGTGTGGGTCTTCCGCGCAATCGTCGAGCAATTGGTCGGCGGGCAGGGCCTGTAGGTTGTAGCTGTTGATTACCTGCTGCAAGGCCACCAGCGACTTGCCGAGCAGATTATTGCAGGACGCCTCCTCGACGGCGAAGTCAATCTCCACATGGGCCTGGTTCAGCCGCTCATCCATGGCGTCGATGCGCGAGTCCACCTCCAGCCCCGGCCAGTGGCGGCGGCTGGCGAGCAGGGCGGTTTCCGCCGTGTCGCGCGCTTCCATCAGGTCGTCGCTGCGGTCCGCCAGGTCCTTGATGCGCCTGCCACAGCTGCGCAACTGCTCTTCAATCTGGCCGCTGTGTTTGTCGAGCTCACGCTGGTGTTGCTCCAGTTCACCGTGTTGCTGCTGTAGCGCGGCCTGCTCCTGCTGCAGGTCGCGGTGGGCGCTGAGGTCCAGTGCCTCCAGTTGCTGTTCCACTGCGCGCAGCTGGTGTTGGGTGTCGAGCATGGCGGTAACGCTTTCTACCCAGGCCAGGGGTTTTACCTTTACCACCTGCTGCTGTAGTTGCCTCACCGCCTGGTAGCCTTCGCTGGCCCTTCGGCACTGTTGTTGCAGCTCTTCCAGACGCTGTCGTTGGGCCTGCAGGTTGCGCTCGCGGGCGGCTTCACCGAACACCAGTTGGTCGTCGTCGATGTCGCAGCGGAACATGGCGTAGTTGCCTGAGCCCAGACCGTCGCGGGTCAGGCCGCGACGGGCCAGTCGCAGGGTTTCAGCGTCGCTCACGCGCTGCAGGTTGCCATAGGACGCTTTCAGGTAGTGTTCGGCGCTGCGGTGGCTGAAGCGCAGTACATGGAAGATGGAATCTTCCGGCAGTGACTGGCGCTCGGCGTCGCGCCGGGCCTGTTCGCCCTGGATGACACGCGCCCGGTTGCGATTGCGTCCGGCGAGGCGGCGCACGATGCGGATGGCTTCCGCTTCGTATTCCGGCTCCACCAGAATGCCGAAGCGGGCGCCGCCGATGTAGCCTTCGATGGCCATTTGCCAGTCCGGGTCGGTGACTTCCACATGGTCGCAGAGAACCCGCGGATCGGCCTGCGGACAGGCTTTGTGGATGGCGGCCAACGCCTCTTCCACGTCCCGAGGGTAGTTGACCCGCCGCGCCTCCAGGGTGGCGATGCGCTGCTCAATATCTTTTGCCTGTTGCTCTCCGGCGCGCACATCCCGCTCCCGATCACCCACGATGCGGTCCAGCCGCTGGGCGAGGGAGGGCGCGGCGTCGCCCTGCGGGTCGATGTCACCGGGCCGATGCAGCAATTCAGCCAGCTGGTTTTGCAGGGGCTGTTCCGCGCGGGCGCGGTCGAGGCTCGCCTCCAGCGGGCTGAGATCGATCCAGTCCCGGGACAGCAGCTGGTTCAGGTCGGGCAGGGGCGCGTCACTCTGCCCCAGCAGGGTTTTGACGGGCACGCGCCAGCCGCGACTGGCCAGCTCCGGCAGCAGTAACTCCAGGCTGTGTCGCGACAGGAGTTCGCGGATGTTGCGCAGGGCCGCAAGGTTGGTGCCGCGCTGGTGGTCCTGCTCGAGCAGCGGGCGTGCCCCCAGCTGCAGTTCGCGGCCGAGCTCGGCGCAGCGTGCTTCCAGCTCCTGCTTGTTGCGCAGTGCGGGTACCCCCTGGATGCGGGCCTCCAGACTGACCAGTTCCCGGTGTGACTGGTCCAGCCGTCTCCGGGTCTGCTGCTGATCCTCTTCCAGGCCCTGTTGCTGCTGGCGCAGGGCGAGCTGTTGATCCTTTTCCCGGATATAGTGCCGCTGGTTTTGGCGGTAGCATTGGGCGGCGGCACCGTAGGCCAGGGTCGTGCGTTGCAACCAGCACTCCAGGTAGTCCCCGGCGCACTGGCGCGCCTGTTCCAGGTGGGCCACGCTGGTGCGCAGCGCTCTGGCCTCCTCTTCCATACCGTGGACCGTGCGCAACAGGTCGCGAATCCGGCGGATCGTGTCGCCCAGATCACGGGCCTCCAGCACTTCGTTGGCGACAAACTGGTCGATGGACTCCACCGGTTTGTAAGCCATGAAGCGGGCGAAAGTACGGGCAGCATTGGTGCCCTCGCGATTGGAGACCGCATCGCGCTTGCCCCGCAGGGCGCCGTAGAGACGGGCCAGGTAGGCTCCTTTGCGCTCGTAGATTTCCACCGCCTTTTTGCCGAACTCCATGCGCAGGAGGTTGGGCAGTTCGTTGACCGGCGTAACATGTTTGCCATCGGGGTAGCTGCGCACGAAGTGGGGCAGGCTCAGCATCTCGCCAGGTACGATCATCAGCAGCAGGTCGTCCTGACGCGCCTGGCGGTTGCTTCCGGCTGTGTCGAGGTGGGCGCGCACACCGATCACGGCGGTGAAGGGCTCGGCGCTCTCGCCTTTGGTGGGGTGAAAGACGCCGGCGATATAGCCGTCGCAGTCCCAGGGGCGGGCAAAGGCGCCATCATCGCAGCCAAGAATATAGGAAGCCAGGGTGCGTACCTGCTTGCCGCCGCGGCCGCGCTGGGTGGTCTCGTCCTGTCCCGGGTTGTAGTTGAACAGGTTGTCGTGGGCGGCGGTCATCAGGGTCTGCAGGGCGTCGGCAGCGGTGGTTTTGCCGGAGCCGTTGCCGCCGGAGAACAGGTTCACCGGCCCGTATTCCAGTTCTTCCGCTGGCAGGTTGCCCCAGTTTGCCGTGATGGAGCGCTTCAGGTACATGGTGTGCTCCCGTCGACAGCTGCCCTGTCATCATCGTCGTCAGCGGAGCCTCCAGCCATAGGGCCGGCGTCCGGCCCCAGCAGCTGCGTCAGCACGTTGTCAGTGATCAGGCTGGTGATATCGGGGCGGATGGTGAGCCAGGCCTCGGCATCCTCCAGCGCTTCGTCCCCGGCGCTGCGGATCAGGCGCAGCTGGCGCAGGCGTCGAAACAGGGCCCTGCGCTCCACAACACCATCTGGTAGCGGCCTTCCCAGCAGGTTCTTGCTGGCCAGATTCAGGCTTTCCAGCGGCAACACCACCTGTCCGAGCTCGTCGATCTGACCCTCCCTCAGGGCCTTGTCGTACTCCGCACGCAGCACCAGAATGGCCGCCACTTCCTGCTGGGTGAGGCGCTGGCGCAAACCGCTGTTGAAGCTGTCATCTGTATCGGCCAGTCCAGGCACTTCTGCCCCGGGGGGGAACAGGCGCAGCGAGTGAAAGCGCGGTTCGTGCAGGATGCGGATGCGCAGTACCTGCAGGTAATCCTCCACCAGGTCCGCCACCTGCAGGTAGCGGTCGTAGAATTCGGCCTCGCGCTTGCTCTCGTCGCGGCACAACACGCCGTTATCCAGCAGGCGGATCATGAGTTCGGAAAATTGCTCCGGGCTCAGGCCCCGGGTTTCCAGGGTCTCCTCAATGATGTTGCTTATCGTCATCCTGTTCCAGTTCCAGCAGGAAGCCATCCCTGCGCGTGAAGTAGTGTTCGCCGGTGATCGGCTCGTGGGTTTGCTCAACTTTCAGGTGGAAACCACCGCTGCGGTGCTCCGCACTGCCCAGCTCGATGACGTGGCTCAGCGCAAGCAGATCGGCGGCGCTGTCGATCGGCAGGTCGCGGCTGTCGATACGGCGGCTGGCACCGAGGGCATCCCGCAGGTAGTCGCGCAGGGCACCGCTGTTGATGTTGAAAGCTTTGTCCAGCAATTGCTGTGTCAGCAGCTCGCGCAGGGTGGCAGCGTCGGGTGATGCGATATCGTTGATGCGGCTCTGCACGACCCGCTGAGTGCGTCTTTCCCGCAGCCGGTTTTGTGCGGGGTCCACCAGTCCAACACGAAGTTCGGCCATCAGTTCGCCGGCAGCATTGAGCCGCTGCTCGAACTCCCTGTCATCCAGGCCGGAGAGCTCGCGGCACAGGCCGACGATGTCATTATGCTTCTGGCTGTGCAGGTAGTTGAGTTGGCGAATGATAATGTCGGCGCGCTTGGTGAAACCTTGCAGGGTGCGCCGCAGGGCCGGCAGCATGATTTCCGAGGCATTGCGCATGCGTGTTTCAATGCTGTCCAGCAGCTGCCACAGCACCGAGGCGTCCTCGTTGACCACCAGGTCCGGCGCCAGTCGCCTCAGTTCGCGCTCGGCGGCCTGTTTCCAGCTGTTGTGCTTGCGACGAATACTGGCGATGGTGTTCTGGATGCGATCGCGGTGCTTTTCCACGCTGTCGGCGGAGAGGCGAATCGCGACATCGGGCTGGAAGCGCTTTTCCATGAATTCGAAGAACTGGTCCGAGGCCTGCTGCACCAGCTGCTGGGCTTCCACTTCCCTGACCAGTTCCCGCTTGCGCTCCTCCAGTTCGGCGATGATGTCTGTAAAGTCGGCGATGATACGCTCCGAGTGTTCATGAGCGTCCAGCAGGTCGTAGACCTCACCGCGGTCGAGGAAGGCGGCCAGTGCATTGAGCGTATTGCGGGTGTTGCGGTGACGGGTGCGCACACTGCGCCCGTCCACCTCCGCCAGGGT
The DNA here is from genome assembly GCF_008064665.1 of Parahaliea maris. Lineage (GTDB taxonomy): Bacteria > Pseudomonadota > Gammaproteobacteria > Pseudomonadales > Halieaceae > Parahaliea > Parahaliea maris. The sequence continues at coordinate 311,511 of NZ_VRZA01000002.1, forward strand.
CTGGGTAAACAGGCGCCCGGTACGGCTGAAGGGATAGGTGGATTGAAAGGAGGCCTCGTCCTTGTCCCGCTTGAGCCAGCCGTAATCCACCAGCTGGTTCAGAATCCAGCTTGCCTGTTCCCGGCTACTGGTAAAGCGCCCCTCGTCCTCGCCCTCCAGCAGGGGCGCCCGTTCCAGCGCTTCGCTGAATATGTCCAGCACCTGCTCCCGGCGCAGGGATTCGCCATAGTCGGCGCGGGCGCTATAGAGTCGTTCGTGCAGCAGGCGCAGGCATTCGGCAATCTGTTCGCGGTACTTGCCGGTCAGGGGGCGAAAAAACTGGCTGCGCTCATCGGAGAAGAACATGGTTGGTATCGGCCTGGTGGTGTTCTCGACAGGGCTTGAATCCGGCGTGCCTGAGGCGGGCGGCAGGCGCACCCGGAGCCAGCCGCACAACATAACAGAGTCGCCTCGCCTGGAGTAGTTTGTTCCCGCACTTAAGACTGCGGTAACACAATCTCGCTAGTATGCCCCGCAAGTCAGGAGACTTCGGGAGACATCCGCATGAATCGCAGCATATCGCAACTGCTCACCTGTCTGGCGCTGTGCCTGGGAACCACCGTAGCCGTGGCCCAGGACAATACCGTTTCGGCGGACGACATTCGCGCGCGCTGGGAACACGCCAATTTTGAGCTTTCCGGCGATGCCCGCGAACACGCGTTGGAGGAGGTGGCCGCGGCCTGTGAGCAAGCCACCGGCACCCACCGGGAAGACGCCGCACTGCTGACCTGGTGTGGCATTACCCACTCCAGCTACGCGGGAGCGAAGGGCGGCCTCGGAGCACTCGGTGAGGCCAAGCGCGCACGCGCTCTGCTGGAGCAGGCGGTGGAGGCGGATCGCAGCGTGCTCAACGGCGCCGCCCTGTGCAGCCTGGGCACGCTCTACGCCAAGGTACCCGGCTGGCCGCTGGGTTTTGGCGATGATGAGAGAGCAGAAAAATACCTGCAGGAAGCCCTGACGGTGGCCCCGGACGATATCGACAATAACTATTTCATGGCAGACTTTCTGTACGGCGAGCATCGCCGGGAGGAGGCTCTCAAGTACCTGCAGCACGCGCAGCAGGCCAGCCCAAGGCCCGGCAGGGAGGTCGCCGACCGCGGCCGCCAGGTGGAGATCAGCCAGCTGGCGACGCAACTTGCAAAATGACCTGACCCTGTGAGGCCTTGATGAACAAGCCGTTGCCCCCGCGTTACAGCCCGAGCCTGGTGGCTCTGCACTGGTTGACCCTGCTGTTGATAATTGGCGCCTACGCCAGTATCGAGCTTCGGGAGTTGTTTGAACGCGGGACCCCCGAACGTGACTTCATGAAGTGGCTGCATTTCAACCTGGGCCTGACCGTATTCGCGGTGACCGGCGCCCGTCTGGTGGCTCGCTGGTTTACACCGCTGCCGGCAGCGCTCGCCGGGACGCCTGGCTGGCAGGTCCTGTCTGCCCGCTTGCTGCACCTGGGTCTTTACCTGCTGCTGCTGGCCATACCCCTGCTGGGCTGGGCAATCCGCAGTGCCGAGGGTCATGAGGTCTCCCTGTGGGGGCTCGGGATTCCGGCGCTGCTGCCCGCCAACGAGGAGCGGGCAGAACTGCTCGAGGAGGTTCACGAGGTGCTGGGCACGGTGGGCTACTTCCTCATCGGGCTGCATGCACTGGCGGCGCTGGTGCATCACTATGTGCAGTCCGACGATACCCTGCGGCGGATGTTACCCGCGCGGCGCTAGGAGGCGTTGCGTGACAGGGCGGCCGTCGCCACCAGCGCCATTAGCGCCGCCGTTATGATGGCGGGAGCAATACCCCACAGGTCGGCGGCGGCGCCCATCACCAGGCTGCCCACGGCGGGCCCGCCCATGGCGAAGACGGTCCACAGGCTGAGGACCCGGCCGCGAAAACCCTCGTCCACGGCCAGTTGCGCCAGGGCCTGACTGCAGGTTCCCGTCATCGTGGTCAGGAGGCTCAGTGCGCCCACCACGATCGCGGTGGTGGCGAGGCTGGACAGCCAGGCCGCGGGCAACAATACCAGCGAGCTGCCCAGCAGGCAGGCCTTTATCAATCGCTGCAGCGCTTCCTCGCCACCGTGTTGGCGAGCCAGCAGCAGTCCGCCGATGACTGAGCCGGCGCCAGCGGAGCCGGTCAGTACCGCCAGGCTCGTAGCCGACCCGTCCAGCAACTTCCCCGATAGCGCCGGCAACAGTTCCAGCACGGTGCGACCGAGCAGCCCGTTGACCAGGGTCAACAGCAGCGCCAGGCGTATCGTGTCGTGCGCTCGCGCGTAGCGCATGCCCGCCGCCAACTGGGCGAGCATGGCGCCCTGCGACCGATGTTCCGGGGCTTCGATGCCGCGGATCGCCAGCAGTGGTAAACAGGCGCCGGCGAAGAGGCAGGCGGCGATTGCAAACGCCAGGGACAGGGACGTATGCGCCAGCAGCCAGCCGGCCGCCGCCGGTCCGAGAATGCGCGACACATTGAATACCACGGCGGTGATCCCGATCGCCCCCGGCAGTGTTTCGCGGGATACCAGGCGCGGTAACAGGGCCAGCCGCATCGGGTGATGCGCCGCGCTGATGGCGCCAATGCCCAGGGCCAGCAGTAACAGCCACTCGATGGAGAACCAGCCCAGCAAGATAGAAACAGCGGCCAGGGCTCCCAGTAGACCCTGGCTGCCAATGGTGCAGAGCAGGCCGCTGCGGGGGCTGACGCGGTCGGAGATGACGCCAAACAGCGGGGACAGGACGAACGTGGGCAGCAACATCAGGGCGCTGGTGATGCCCACCCAGAGTGCCGACTGGGTCAGTTCCCAGGCACTCCAGCCCAGCAGGAAGCGGCTGATCCAGGTCCCCATGTTGGACTGGCAGGAGGTGAAAAAGTAGCGCCGGAAGCCGGGCTCGGAAAATGCGGAAACCCGGGGTTGCGGGTCGCGGCCACCGTCGCCGGGTTGCTTGCTGTTGTCGTTACTGGTGGAGCGCAATGGCGTGTCGGGGAGTGGCCGCGGGGCTCGCCACTCTAGCGGTTGAGGGCACATACGGCAACGCCTGCATTGTGGCGACACTTGTAACTTTCACCGCAAGCACCATATTTAGGGTTTGGTAGCGCGAGTATTTCTCGCGCTGGGATACGGGCTAGTGAGGGCGCGGAAGGGCTTATGGAATTCAAGGATTACTATGCCATTCTCGGCGTTGAGCCGGATGCGGAAAAGGCGGACATCAAGACCGCCTATCGCAAGCTGGCGCGCAAATACCACCCGGACCTCAACCCGGGTGAGGAAGCCGAGGAAAAATTCAAGGAAGTGGCGGAAGCCTGGGAAGTTCTGGGCGACGATACCCGCCGTGCGGAATTCGATGAGCTGAGGCGCTACGGCGGCCGCAGGGCCGGTGGCTTTGAGCCGCCGCCCGGGTGGGAGTCGCGGGCTGCCGGGGGCAGCCATCACTTCAGCGGCGATTTCTCCGATTTCTTCAACAACATTTTTGGCGGTGGCTTCGACGCCGGCCCGGGTGAACAGGCTTTCCACCGCGGCCGCCCCGGGCGCGACGTGGAAATCGAGATGCCGGTCTTTCTCGAGGAGACCCTCGCAGATACCCAAAAACCCGTGGAATATGAATTGCCGGTGATCGAGAACGGCCAGCGGGTCACCCGCCGCAAATCGCTGAAGGTCACGATTCCCGCGGGTGTAGGAGAGGGCGAGCGCATTCGCCTGCGCGGCCAGGGCGTGCCGGGCCAGGGCGGTGCCCCGGACGGTGATCTCTACCTGCACATCCGCCTGGTACCCCACCCGCTATTCGATGTGCAGGGGCACGACCTGTTGGTGACCGTGCCGCTGGCCCCCTGGGAGGCGGCCCTTGGTGCCAAAGTGACGGTGCCGACGCTGGATGGCAAGGTGACCCTGACGGTAGCGCCGGACAGCCAGGCCGGTCGCAAGCTGCGGATCAAGGGCAAGGGGCTGGTCAGTAAGTCCGGCCGGGGTGACCTCTATGCGCTGTTGAAAGTGGTCATGCCACCCAAGGCCGGCGACAGGGCCCGGGAACTGTGGCAGTCCCTGTCCGAGGAACAGGCTTTTGATCCGCGGGCCGAGTGGAGGGCGTCAGCATGAGCACCAGTATCCTGCGGATTACCGCGAGAGAATTCTGCGAGCGTGAAGGTGTCACCGAAGAACAGGTGGTGACGATTGTGGAGCAGGGGATTGCCCGCCCGACGGCCGGGCAGCAGGCTCGCGACTGGGAGTTCGACACCACCTCGGCCCGGTGGATGCAGAAGGCGGTACGCCTGCATCGCGATTTCGACCTGGACTGGGTGGCCACGGCCATGTTGGTCGACCTGTTGCGTCAGCGCGACCGTCTCCACCGCGAGAACCGCAAGCTGCGGCAACAGTTGCGGCGCTTTCTGCTGGAGGATTGACCACCCGTCTGGACTGTTATCATGCGGGGCTATACTGTGGTGAGGGACGCCCGGGGTCGGTCGATCGCCGCCGGGGGATGTGTCCCCTGGCAGAGGAGTGCGCGTGGGTAGCGATATCGACAGGACCGATTTTGACGACGGCGAGTTTGCCGCCTTCGGACAGCGTCTGGAGGACAACCTGCGCCAGTTGGAGGAGACCCTGGCGCAGCCGGGCTTCGGTGCCGGGAATGGTTCGCTCGGCTCGGAACTGGAGATGTATCTGGTCGACGCCGATGGCCTTCCCCTTCACGCCAACCAGGAGTTGCACGCCGATGCCAATGACCCCCAGCTGACGCTGGAGCTCAATCGCTACAACCTGGAGTACAACCTCTCACCCTGGCCGCTGGACGGACAGCCCTTCGCCAACACCGAGCGCGAAATACTGGACAAGCTGTCGGGCCTGCGGCAACTGGCAAAGGCCCGGGGCGGGCAAATTGTGCTCACCGGTATTCTGCCGACCCTGCGGCGAACCGACTTTGGCCCCCACTGCATTACCGACCGCAAGCGTTACCACGCCCTGGTCAAGCAGCTTATCCGACGTCGCGGCCACGCCTTCAGTGTGGATATCAACGGGCCGGAACCCCTCAGGCTGCGCATGGCCGACATTACCCTGGAGGGCGCCAACACCTCCTTCCAGGTGCATTACCGGGTCCGCCAGGAGGACTTCGCCGACACCTTCAACGCTATCCAGCTGGTCACACCGCTGGTGCTGGCGGTCTCTGGCAATTCGCCCACCCTGTTTGGTCACTGCCTGTGGCACGAGACGCGGGTGCCCCTGTTCAAGCAATCCATCGATACCCGCATCCGGGACCGCTACGGCTGGAACGAGCCAGCCCGGGTCAACTACGGCCACGGCTGGGTTCGCCGCGGCGCGCTGGAACTGTTTGTCGAGGCGGTGCGCCTGTACGAGCCGTTGTTGCCGGTGTGCGCAGACGCCCGCGAAGCGGAGCGCGAGCCACCGCCCCTGTCGGAGCTGCGCCTGCACCAGAGTACGGTCTGGTCCTGGAATCGCCCGGTCTACGACCCGGCGGACGGCGGTCACCTGCGGATAGAAATGCGCGCGCTCCCGGCGGGGCCTACGCCGCTGGACATGGTGGCCAACGCCGCGCTGTTGATCGGCCTGGCGGAGGGGATGCGTTCGCGGATACACACCCTGTTGCCGGGGCTGCCGTTCTACCTGGCCGAGCACAATTTTTACCGGGCTGCCCAGTACGGCCTGGCCGCGCCCCTGGTATGGCCGGAGACCGGCAGCAGCGGTTACCGCGAGCACCGCGCCCTGACTATCGTGCGCGAACTGTTGCCGCTGGCATACCGTGGGCTGGCTGAGCTCGGTATTGATAACGCCGAGGCGGAGCAGTACCTGGGGGTGATCGCCCAGCGCCTGTCCCGGGCCCAGACCGGGGCGTCCTGGCAGCTGATGCGCCTGGCGCGCCTGCGCTGTGAGCTGCCCCCGGAGGAAGTGAACAGCGCCTTGCTGAAGGAGTTTATCGGCCACAGCGTGAGTAATCGGCCAGTGGCGGAGTGGCCCTTGTGAGGCGCTTCCGGTTTTTACGCAACCCTGACCCGGCGTCCCTCGGCAGCGACCTGGAATCGTTTCTGCGCGCTCTCGGTGGCCCTGCGTGCCTGTTCCTCGAAGGCGCCGACAGTTCTCGCACCCGGGCCTTTGTCACCCTCCTGCACGGCAATGAGCCCTCCGGCGCCCGGGCCCTGCTGCACTGGTTGCAACAGGGGCGGCAGAGCGCGGTGAACGTGGTGTGTATTGTCGCGTCGGTCAATGCCGCCCTGCAGCCCCCGCTCTACAGCCATCGTATGCTGCCGGGGGCACGGGATCTCAACCGCTGTTTCCGGCCTCCCTTTTCTGATGAGCAGGGACACCTGGCCGAAGAAATCCTGGAAATCCTGCGCCTGCACCACCCGGAAGCGGTAGTGGACATGCATAACACATCGGGCTCCGGCCCGGCTTTCGGTGTTTGTACCCACCGGGATCGTCACCACGACGCGCTGGTGTCGCTGTTTACCCGGCGCCTGGTGATTACCGATATCGGCCTCGGTGCGCTGATGGAGATCACCGAGGAGAGCTGTCCCACGGTCACCGTGGAAGTCGGGGGGCGCCTGGATCGGGAGGCCCAGCTCACGGCCGACGCGGGGCTGGTGCGTTATTTTACCGCCGACAATGTACTGACACCCGTCGCCAACCCGGAGACGCTCGAGTACTTCGAGCACTCCATACGGCTGGAGCTGAACCCGGGCATGGCCCTGGCCTACGCCGACCAGCCGGTGCCGGAGGCCGACGTGACGCTGCTGCCGGATATCGAGCGGCACAATTTCCAGCCGGTAGACCCGGCTGTTGCCCTGGGCTGGGTCAAGGGCGATGCCAAGCGAGTCTTCCGAGCCCGAGATGGGGGCGGTCGTTGTGCGGTAGCCAGCCTGGTGCGGGTGGAGGAGGGCGCGCTGTTCCCGGCGCAGCGCCTCAAGCTGTTCATGGTGACCAACAACCCGGATATCGCCCAGTCGGACTGTATCTGCTACGCCGTCGAAGTCTAGGGCTGTCATCGGGCTGTCACAAAACTGACTTATCCTGCCGCTTTTGTCGCAAATGACCAGAGGCCGGTGCAACTCCCCCTTCCTGTAAACAACAAGCTGCAGTACTTCCTGTTGCTGGCGCTACTGGCCCTGGGGCTGGCGGTACTGAGTGTAATCCTCAGCACGCCTCGGGTCGGGGCACTCGTCCTCAGCGAATACCAGTCCGTCTCCTGTACCACCGGCGCAGCCGCGGGCAAGGATAACCTGCAGATACTCACCCTGACTGACGCCTACGTCGAGGAACTGGCCACTGCTACCTGTGCTGGCGAGGCGGTGGCGCGGGATTACAGCGACGTCACCATCAGCTGGCGCCCCCGTAGCTTCCTGTCTGGCAAGGACATCCTGGAGGGGCGCTACGACCTGTTCTGGAACCGCGAGCACCTGGTGCTGGGGATGGTGCCGGAGTTTTTTGACTACTATCAGCCGCTTCTGGAAACGCCCAGCTACGCGGTGTACTGGTTCAGCCGCGGCGGCCTCCCGGAAATGACCCGGGAGTACCTTGAGGGCAAGGTGGTGGGCCTGCTGGATGACCCCAGTAGCCAGACCTTCTACCAGCGACCCATGAATGCCCTCCACGAAGCCGGTATTGAGCTGACCGATCAGCAGTTGCGGTTATACCCCGATCCCCATGCCCTATATCGGGCATTCACCACCGGAGAAGTCGATATCATCAGCGGGCCCATTTTTCTCGCCGAGCGCTTTCAGCTCGCCTACGAGCACCAGTTACTGATCGAGGACCGGGTCACTTCTGGCACCTGGTATGTGAACCGGCGCCTGGTGGGCAGCGGGGTCGAGTGCGACCTGCTGGCGGCGCTGGGGGTGACAAACCCCCTGTTGATTGGTGATCCTCTGGTCGCCGAGGGCATTCAATGCCCCTGACGCGGCGCCTGCGGGTCTGGCTCATCATCGCTATCGGGCTCTATGCACTACTGGTGGGTGTTGGTCAGAGTTATGCCGTGGACGTCTTCGTCCGGCAACTGCAGCAGGAACTGGCGGCATCGTTCCCGATCCGGCTCGCCTACATGATGCCGAGCTGGGAGGAGAGCTCCTTCTCCTGGACAGGGGTTGCCGAGGACGTCGACCGGGACCTGGCCGACCTGCCCCTGGCGCGTCCCGGGCCACTGGCACACTGCTCAGCGCGAGTTACGCGCGTGCAGGGGCAGGACACAGCGGAAGCGGCCGCTGGCGATCGTGTACTGTCGTTCGAGTGGCAGCAGGCAGACGAGACACGCTCGCTACAGGTGGCCGTGAGTTGCCAGCGCAACTGGCCTTTCCTGTTGCTGGGTCAGGGGGCTCTGGTGGCCCTGTTTACAGCATTTTGCCTGGCACTGCCACGGCCGCCCTCGACACGCCAGCGCCGGTACCGGAAAAGCTTGATGCAGCTGGGCATCCCGCGGGGACAGGCCACGCGCTGTGTGCGTGGGGTCGATGCGCTGTCGGACCTGCAAGTGAGTGTGTTGAACAGCCTGTTGGGGCGCGTACAGACGGCGGAATTCGGCCTCCTGTCCGCGATGTTTGACTGGGTTGGCAGTGCAAAGGTTGCCGCGCTTGAGCCGGGAGACCTGCGCTGGTTCGAGCTGGCCCTCGAGCAGGACGAAGGGGAAGGTCTGGCCGCGTGGGAGAGCGCGCTGCAAGTGGCCCGCTCACCGGCCGAACTGGTGTTCTGCCCGGCGGAGTCAACAGTCCGTATCCACGGCCTGGCCGTGAAGCTTCCGGTAACTCCCTTCATCTATTACTACTGGTACGCCATGCGCCGCCTGCGGGACGGGGCCGGAGAGGGGGGAGGCTGGTTTACCAACCCCGCTTCCAATCGCAGCGACCGCGAGCACGCCGGTGAACTGGTGGAATTGATGGAAGCCCACCAGGGGCACGGTAAGGCGACCCGCGACCTGCGCGAGAAAGGCCTGCGCTCCAAGATCCTCGACCAGAACCGCAGCAAGGTGAAAGAGCACCTGGCGAGCCTGCTCGGTGAGGCCCTGGCCGGCGATTACCTGTTCGAGATGGAGCGTGACCCGCGCACGGCGAGGTTCCGCTACCGGATCGCTACCGATCCCCGTCATATTCGGGTGGAATCAACCCCGGAATGCACCCCGGAAGGGCTTGGAGAGATTGGAGAAACCGATTTGGAATGACTGTAACTACCTGAAATAAAGGGAAAACTAGTTTAGAGATGTCTCTCTGGCCGGTTTCGGCCCCCGTGTAACAAAACGCTCATATTCCATCCCGATACTGCTGCCCCAGCAACGCGCTGATGCGCACTTTCACCACCCATGTACGACACACAACAGATGTTTCTGGGGAGATACAGATGACAGTTTTCCGCAAGTTTCCGCTGGCCGTCGCCGTAGGCGCAGCCCTCGGCATTCCGACCGTTCAGGCCCAACAGCTCGAAGAGGTAGTCGTTACCGCTACCCCGATTCGTGACAGCCAGCAGGCCTCCATCGACGCCAAACGCTTTGCCGACAACTACGTGGATATCGTTTCCGCCGATACCATCGGCCAGTTCCCGGACCAGAACCTGGCGGATTCGCTGGGCCGCCTGCCGGGCCTTGCCATCGAGCGCGACCAAGGCCAGGCCCGCTACATCAACCTGCGCGGTGCGCCCTTCCGGTACACCACCATCGCCTTCGATGGGATCGACGTGCCGGGGGCAGAGAATGGTCGTATCCCGCGTTTCGACAGCTTCCCCTCGGTGATCACCAGCCGCATCGAGGCCAACAAGGCCATCCTGCCCAACATGCCCGGTGAGTCTGTGGCGGGCTTTATCAACATCCATACCTTCAGCCCCTTCGACAAGGAAGGTTTCTCCATGGCGGCTGATGTGGGCACCGGCAAGCAGGACCTGGGCGACGGCGATATCGAGAAGTATGGCCTGCGGGGTTCCTGGTCCAATGACAATTTCGGCCTGATGCTGTTTGGCTCCGAGAACAGCCGCGAACAGATTACCGACAACCGCGAATATGAACTGGAGCCTGGCGAGAATGGTGAACTCACCGTGCACGACCTGGACTTCCGCAGCTACAAGGTGAAGCGTGAAGACCAGGCCTACGGCGGCCATCTGGAGTACCGTGGCGACGGCGCCCTGCAGCGGGTTTATGCCTCCAAGCTCTACAGTGAGTTCCAGGATCACGAAGAGCGCAACCAGTGGGCGTTTTCGTCTGCGGCGCCGGTGGCCGGTGTGACAGCGGAAAATGTGCCGATGATCGTGTCGCGCAACCTGGAGCAGGGTCTGTACGAAAACTCCACCGACACCACCACCCTGGGCGTCGACGTTCAGGCGGGTGAATGGTTTGTGGAAGGCAGTGTCAACTACACTGAGACCGAGTTCGGTATGGACCTGCCCATTCCCTACAGCGTGGGCGGCTTCACCATGGCGGACTACGACCTCAGCGACATCGAGGACCCGAAACTCTACCTGGCCACTGACCTGGCCGACATCGAGTACGCCATGACCCTGGGCCTGCACTACGTGCAGCAACTCGATATCGAGGCCACCAAGTACAAGCTCGATGCAAGCCGCGATCTGGACCTGTTCGGCCAGGCTTCAACCCTGTCCCTGGGCACCCAGTGGGACCAGCGCGAAGCCGGCGGTTTTGTCGCGACGCCGGTAATCGGTGCCTTCCCGGCGGAGATCGATATCGCCGACTACGACACGGGCAAGGCCTGGGACGCCAATACCACCAATACTATCGGCGGCACCTACTTCAATAATGCCGGCCTCTACAATGCCTGGGCCAACGCAGCAGACCTGTCGGTCAACGGGCTGATTGGTGAATCCAACCTCATTGCCATCGAGGAAGACATCATCGCCGCCTATGCCATGCTTCGCACCGAGTTCAGCTGGGGTAACGTGGTGGGCGGCGTGCGCGTCGAGCAGACCGACTACACCAGCCAGGGCACTCTCAACGATACCTCGGTGTCGGTGGACGACAGCTTCACCAATGTGTTGCCCAGCCTGCACTTCAACTTCGACCTGACCGAAGAGCTGAAGTGGCGGGTGTCTGCCTCCACCGGCGTCAACCGCCCCACCTACAACGAGTGGCGTGCGGCGGCGAGTGTCGATGTCACCGAGCAGACCGTCACCGGCGGTAACCCCACCCTGGAAGCGGAAGAGGCCATTGGAGTCGATACTTCCCTGGAGTGGTACTTCGCCCCGGCCAGCATCCTCTCCGTGGGTGCCTTCTACCGCGAGATCGACAACGTCATCTACACCGACGTTTCCACCATCGACGGCGGCATTTACTTCCCGCCCGCCGCCGGCGAATCCTGGGAATTCCAGGGTGCGGTCAATGGCAAGGACGGTATGATGCAGGGCCTGGAATTCAACGCCATCGCCCTCGCGGAAGACGTGCTGCCGGCGCCCTTCGACGGCCTCGGCATCAGCGCCAACCTGACCCTGATCGACTCGGAGTTCAAGTCGCTCGACGGCCGTACACTGGACCTGCCGGGCACCTCGGACATGGTCTACAACATCTCCCTGTTCTACGAGAAGTACGACCTGTCGGTACGCCTGAACTACCAGTACCGCGACGAATGGATCTCCCCGATCGAGGACCCGAGCGAGTACTGGGGTGAGCAGGAACGTGTCGACCTCTCCGTGGTGTACACCCTGCCCTTCGACTGGGAGGAGACCGCCGTGTCCCTGTACGCCAACGCCAACAACCTGACCGATGAGACCGATGTGCGCTACAGCGGCAACGGCACCATCAACCAGGCGGAGAGCTACGGTCGTCGCTACCTGGTGGGTGTGCGCGTCAACTTCTGATCGGGGCTGATGTCTGCCCTGAACCCACGCGCCGGCGCTGCCGGCGCGCTTTCCCAAATTCCAAGGATCACGCAATGAAATCCCTTAAATACCTTGCCCTGGCCGTCAGCTTGGCCGGGCCCCTCTTCGCACCGATGGTCAATGCCGATATCGCAACCGCGGAAGCCCTGCAGCAGAAAACCGGTGCGCTCGACACCTATCGCAACGTGCTGCCGCTGGAAGGCGGCTCCAACTTCCGTGACCTCGGCGGCTACGTTACCGAGGACGGCAAAACCGTACGCAAGGGCCTGCTTTATCGCTCCGGTGTAATGACCAACCTTACCGATAAGGACGAGGACTACCTGTCCGGCATCGGTTTCGAGGCGGTGGTGGACCTGCGCAGTGCCGAAGAGCGCGAGCTCTACCCCAACCACTGGGTGAAAGACGCCAGCATCGACTACGTGGCGGTGGACTACCACTTCATGGATATGATGAAAGGCGGCGCCCGGAAGGAAATTTCTGTCACCCACGACATGGGCCAGATGTACCGGGGCATGCCCGTCAGCCTCAAGCCCCAGCTGACCGCCTACTTCGAGCAGGCCGTGGCCGGCCACGCGCCGCTGGTGGTCAATTGCTCCGCGGGCCAGGACCGCACCGGCATCGCTTCCGCCCTGATGTTGACCGCCCTGGGTGTGCCGCGCCCGCAGGTGATGCAGGACTATGTACTGTCCACTGAATACCGCCGGCCGCTGGTGGAGAAGGGCGGTGTCGACCTGGCCAGTGCCGCCAAAACCAACCCCTTCGCCGCGCTGATGCTGCGTTACTCGGACAAGGAGTCCACCCGCGCTGCGCCGCTGATCACCGCCGAGGGTATTCCCTACCTGTACTATGCCCTGCAACAGATCGAGGCGGACTACGGCTCGGTGCTGGCCTACATGGACAGGGAACTGGGAGTGGATGCAGCGGACGTTGCGCGCCTGAAAGAGCTGTACCTGATGTAACCTCCTGCGAATCCACTACTCTTCAGGGCCCGGCTGCGAACCTGTCCGCTTTTCAGGCAGGTTCTCCGGGCCCGCTCGCATCTGGTGGAAAATTCCGCCGCTCCGGGGTTGCTTTTCAGATTCAAAGCACTGAGTATATATACAGTAGTTTTACTGTATGGCGTACTGGATACCCCGGAGGCAAATCATGGACGCGAATAAAGAAAAAGCACTGGCGGCAGCCCTGACCCAGATCGAGCGGCAGTTCGGCAAGGGCACGGTCATGCGCATGGGCGACAACGAGCGCGTGGCAATTCCCGCCATCTCCACCGGCTCCCTGGGTCTGGACATCGCCCTCGGCATCGGCGGGTTGCCCAAGGGCCGTATCTGCGAAATCTATGGTCCGGAGTCCTCCGGTAAAACCACCCTGACCCTGCAGGTGATCGCCGAGGCCCAGAAAGCCGGCGGCACCGCTGCCTTTATCGACGCCGAGCACGCCCTGGACCCGATCTACGCCGAAAAGCTGGGTGTACAGGTGGACGACCTGATCCTGTCCCAGCCCGATACTGGCGAACAGGCCCTGGAAGTGGCGGAAATGCTGGTGCGTTCCGGCGCGGTCGATGTGCTGGTAGTGGACTCCGTGGCGGCGCTGACGCCGAAAGCTGAAATCGAGGGCGAGATGGGCGATTCCCATGTCGGCCTGCAGGCCCGTCTGCTGAGCCAGGCCATGCGCAAACTCACCGGTACCATCAAGCAGACCAACTGCCTGGTGATCTTCATCAACCAGATCCGCATGAAGATCGGCGTGATGTTCGGTAACCCCGAAACCACCACCGGGGGTAACGCTCTCAAGTTCTATTCCTCCGTACGTCTCGACATCCGCCGTATCGGTGCGGTGAAAGACGGCGATGAGGTGGTCGGCAACGAGACCCGGGTGAAAGTGGTCAAGAACAAGGTCTCGCCGCCCTTCAAGCAGGCGGAGTTCCAGATCATGTACGGCAAGGGCATCTACCACATGGGCGAGGTCATCGACTGGGGTGTGAAACTCAATCTGGTGGACAAGGCCGGCGCCTGGTACTCCTACAAGGGTGACAAGATCGGCCAGGGCAAGGCCAATGCCGCCAAGTTCCTGGAGGACAACCCGGCCGTCGCCAACGAGATTGAAACGGCCATTCGCAGCCAGACCATGGCGAGCGCTGTTCCCGCCAAGGCTGCCGAGGCGGAAGCCGAGGAATCCGCTGCGGAGTGACGGGATGCCCGCGCACTTTTCGGGGTCGCGGGCCGTTCGCACTTCCATGAAGAATCTGTGAAGAGTTCGCTTTCCCCCTCGGCGTCGGGTCCACTGAACCCACTCTCGCTCCCGACGCCGTTTTTATGCCTATAGTTATGGGCTCCCCTGATGCTGCCTGATCACCCCGATTCCGCTGACTCCCCGATGGAGACCGCAGACCTGCGCCCGGCAATTCGCCTTGCGGCGATGGACCTGCTGGCCCGCCGCGAACATTCCCGCACTGAACTACTGCAGAAACTGGGCCGGCGGTTTGAGGACCGGGAGACCATTGCCGAGGTGCTGGATGGACTGGCGCAAGACAAACTTCAGAGCGACAGCCGTTACGCGGAGAGTTTTGCGCGGCAGCGGGTGTTGCGTGGCCACGGGCCCCTGCGCCTGCGCCAGGAAATGCGACAGAAAGGGATTCCGGATGATGACGCCAGTGTTGCCCTGGAGTCCCTCGATGTGGACTGGGAGCAACTCGCCCGGGAAGTGTGCCAGAAGAAGTTTGGCTTTGGGGCGCCGGCTGATTTCCGGGAAAAGGCCCGCCGCCAGCGTTTTCTCCAGTATCGGGGGTTTTCCGCCGACCAGATTGCCGCCTGCCTGCCCTGGTAACCGTGATTTGCTAAGCTTGTGACCGTATCCGGCCCAGAGGGCTGCTCCACCGCCGGATGAATCGCCAGCGGGTAACCAAAAAGGGAAGAACCATGTCGATACTCTCTGATTCACGCCGCACCAGTGCGCCCTGGCATCTGTGGGTAGTTGGCGTGTTGTCCCTGCTGTGGAACGCCATGGGCGCCCTGGACTATGTGATGACTCAGACGCGCAACGAGCAGTATATGAGTGCCTTCAGTGAGGAACAGCTGGCCTTTTTCTACGGCTTGCCTGTCTGGGTGGTCGCGTGCTGGGCGATTGCCGTCTGGGGCGGTGTGCTGGGCTCGCTCCTGCTGTTGTTTCGACGCAGGCTGGCGGTAGTGGTGTTCCTGGTTTCCCTGGTCACCATGGTAGCGACGACGGTACACAATTACCTGCTTTCCAATGGCCTCGAAGTCATGAACGACCCCTTCACCCTGTGGTTCTCGGGGGCGATTTTTGTGATCGCCGTGTTCCTGTTCTTCTATGCGGGTATCCAGAGCCAGCGCAACATCCTGCGCTAGCTTCATCCGGTAACACTCCCCCTTTCGGTGCGCTCTGCGCACCATGCTGACGCCCACAACGGTGCATGGCCACCGGTGGAACTGGCCTGATACCTACTCAAGCCAGTAAATCTGCGGGCTCTGAAAAGTTGGCCCGATGCTTGCTTTGTTACGGGCAGTAACACCAGGTCTTAAATTTTTCGGCAACGAAGCCTGCACTTTGGTGCGCCAATCGGCGCAGCGGAGTGCAGGTTTTTTTTTGGACAGGAGAAAGGTCATGGCAATAAAAACTGGGGTTGGGATTATGAAAACTACGGCAGTTCTCGGTGCTGCGGTGTTGGCAGCTACGGCGGCAATGGCAGAGGAAAAGGCGCTGGACGGCGCCGATTCCCCGTTGGAGATGCTGACAGAGGGCAAGTTCGCAGCCGACCTGCGCTACCGCTTCGAGCACGTGGATATGGAGAACTTCGACAAGAATGCCGATGCCTCCACCCTGCGTACGCGGGTCAACTTTACCACCGCCAACTGGAAGGGACTCACCCTGATGGGCGAGGTGGACAACGTTACCTCGATCGGTGACGACCGCTACAACTCCACCGAGAATGGCCAGGGCCAGTATCCGGTGGTAGCGGACCCCGAGGGCACAGACATCAACCAGGCGTGGGTGAAATACAGCGGCGAGTCCGCTTCAGGCGCCTACGGCCGCCAGCGGATCGTGCATGGCAGCCAGCGCTTTGTCGGTGGGGTGGCCTGGCGCCAGAACGAGCAGACCTACGACGGCGTGCGCTTGCAGTGGGGCGCGGATGCCCTGGCGCTCGACTACGCCTATGTCTACAACATCAACCGGATCTTCGGCCCCGACGATGGCGCCCAGCCGGCTGACTGGCACGGTGAGAACCACCTCCTGCGCGTGAACTTCACGCCCTGGGAAGGTCACCAGTTCACGGCTTTCGGCTATCTGCTCGACATCGACCCCCAGAGCGGTTACCCGGCGGGCCGGGCAGAGGGCAATGGTTCCGACACCTGGGGCCTCGAGTATGGCGGCAAACTGGGCCCGGTGGGCGTACGCGCCGCCTTTGCCCGGCAGTCCGACGGCGGACAGAGCCCGCTCGATTACAGCGCCAACTATTACATGGTCGAGGGTGACATTGCCCTGGGCCCGGTAAAAGCGCTGGCGGGCTACGAGGTGTTGGGCGCCGGAGATGGCGTGGGCTTCAAGACACCGCTGGCCACTCTGCACAAATTCCAGGGTTGGGCGGACATGTTCCTGGTGACACCCGGTGACGGCATCGAGGACATGTACCTCGGTCTGAGCGGAAAACTGGGACCGGTGAAACTGGCTGGCACCTGGCATGACTTCCAGGCAGAGGACAGCAGTGCCGATTTCGGCACCGAACTGGACCTGGTAGCCACCTGGCCCATCAATCCGAAGTTGAGTTTGCAGCTGAAGTATGCAAATTTCTCTTCTGACGACAGCAGCCGTTACGCCGACACTGAAAAGGCGTGGATGACGGTTCAGTTCAAGATCTGATGTAGAGGACGCGCAACGGCCGGGGGCCTGCCCGCTGCGCCCCCGGGGTGATCACTATCGACGACTCTTCTTCAGCGCCGCTGCGAGTGATCCTCGTAGACGACAACCCTGCCCGTGCCAACGCCGTGGCGGAGGGGCTGGCGCGGCCTGGCCTCGAGATTCTCTCGGTCATTCCCACCGCGTCCGGCCTGCTGTACCAGATGGCCCAGCAGGAACCGGATGTGGTGGTAATCGCCCTGGACTCGCCGGACCGGGACGTACTGGAGAGTCTGTCCATTGCCTCCACCCACAATCCGCGGCCGGTGGTGATGTTTTCCGGTAGCGGTGATTCGGGCTTCATCGGTGAGGCGATCCGGGCGGGTGTCACTGCCTACCAGGCTGAGGACATCAATCCAGAGCGGGTCCAGGCGGTGATCGACGTCGCCATGGCCCAGTTCTCCGCCTTTAACGACCTGCGCCTGGAACTGGACCGGACCCGGCAACAACTGGCCGATCGCAAGCTGGTGGAGAAGGCCAAGGGGCTGATCTGCGCCATTCACGGCGTCGACGAAGAGGAAGCCTTCAGTACCCTGCGGAAACTGGCGATGGACCAGAACCAGACCCTGGGAGAGGTGGCGGGCAATGTCATTGCCGTGCTGGAAAAATCGCGACCGGAGCGAAAACCACGATGAGTGAAGGACTACGCCTGCCGGCGGCAGAGAAACGGGAATTACGCCTTGGCTACCTGCGGCTGAACGACAGTGCGCCACTGGTGATGGCACAGGAACTGGGCTTCTACGAACGCTACGGCCTGGACGTTACCCTGGAACGCGAGATTTCCTGGGCCAACCTGCGGGACAAGCTGGTGATTGCCGACCTCGACGCGGCCCAGATGCTGGCGCCCCTGCCCATAGCCACCTCGCTGGGTGTAGGCGGTATGCGCGCCGATGTCATTACCGGCCTGGCCCTCAGCCTCAACGGCAACGCGATCACCGTAAGCCGGGAACTGGCCACAATCCTGGAACAGCATGGCGGCAGCGCGGAGCAGGGAGCCCGCAGTACCGCCCTGGCACTGGGGCGTTACCTCAGTGCATCAGGTACCGGTGAGCCCGGCAGCAAACCGGAGCTGACCTTCGCCTCGGCCCACACCTTTTCCTGCCATACCTTCTTCCTGCGGCTCTGGTTGCAGAGCGGGGGTGTCGACCCGGAACACGATGTCCGTATCATCGTACTGCCTCCGGAGCAGATGGTGGACAGCCTCGCCCGGGGCATTATCGACGGTTACTGCGTGGGCGAGCCCTGGAGTACGGTCGCGGTACAGCAGGGCATCGGCGCCATTCAGGCCACGGGGTACGAACTGTGGAACAACAGCCCGGAAAAAGTGCTGGCGGTGACCGAGTCCTGGCACCGGCAGCACACCGCCACCCACTTACGCCTGCGCCTGGCCCTGATGGAAACCTGTCGCTGGCTGTCGGACCCCGTACATCGCCTCGAGGCGGCAGAAGTGTTGGCCCGCCCGGAATATCTCGACCTGCCTGTCGAAACCCTGCGGCCTGCGCTGGCCGGAGCGCTGGTGTTCTCGCGCGGTGGTGCGGCCCACGAGATGCCTGATTTCCACGTGTTTGGACGTTACCAGGCGGGTTTCCCCTGGCGTTCCGACGGCGAGTGGCTGGCTGCCCAGAGCAGTGCGCTACTGGGCAAAACCCTGAGCGAGGAGCGCTGCAAGTCGCTGGTACAGCAGACCTGCCGCACCGATCTCTACCGTGAGGCGGCGCGTTACCTGTCGCTACCGGCTCCGGCGACCGACTACCGGCCCGTCAATGCCCACAGCGAGAGTTGGGAACAGGCTCCGGGCATTACCCTCGGCGCAGACCACCGGTTCGAACCTCCCTTCTGAGTGCGGTTTCCAGGGAGGCCGCGACGATCCCTGTCAGTCCAGCAACAGCACCAGGGTCAGCAGCTCCAGCAGCCCCAGGCCGATGGCAATCAGCTTCCAGGTTCGCACCGGGTCGCGCTCCAGCAGCGGCCGCTGGTGAAAGGCGAGGTAGCCCGGGTTGGGTTTGTGCAATTCGTGAACGAATTCCGCAACATCCCCATGGCGCCGTTCCGGGTGGAATCTCATGGCCTTGCGCAATGCGCCATCTATCCACTGCGGCACCAGGGGATTGATCTGGTAGCTGGGGGTGTAGGTGGTAGAGAGGAACTCGCGGGCATTGCGGCAGTGCTCCAGGCGGCCCTGGAAGGGGAGGGTGCCCGTCAGCATCTCAAAGCAGATGACCGCAAGCGAAAACAGGTCGGCGCGGGCGTCAATGCCCGCCCCGACATGGTACTCCGGCGCTGCGTAGGTCGCCGTGCCCAGTACGTGGTCTCGTTGCAGGGGAGTGGCGATCTCGTCGATACCGGCCACCCTGCAGGATCCGAAGTCGATCAGCTTCACCTGGCCCTGGCGGTCGATCAGGATATTGTCGGGCTTTAAATCCTGGTGCAGGGTTTCGCGCCGGTGCATGGCCCGCAGCCCCTTGGCGACCTGGTCTGCCAGGTAGACCACCTCTTCCACCGCCGGGCGTGGGTGCTCGCGCATCCACTGCGCCAGTGACATGCCGGCTACGTACTCCGTGAGATAGTACAGGCAACTGCGTGGACGGGGTGGCTCGAGGACCCGCACCACGTAGGGGCTGTGAATCCGCGAGCCAATCCAGCTCTCCATGACAAAGCGTTCGATGTAGGCCGGGTCGTCCTCGAAATTGACCGAGGGCGTTTTCATGCAGTACTGCTGGCTGCTGTCGACGTCGCGCACCAGATACACCTGGCTGCGATTGCTGGCGTGCAGCTCGCGCTCGATGCGCAGGCCGTCCAGCACGTCCCCCTCGTTGAGAAAGGGGGGGAAGCGCAATTCGGTGAGCTTCTCCACCACCTCGTCCATTTCCGGGCGGGGCAGGCTGACAATGCGCAGCATCTGGCTGCTGAGGTTGTCCTGGCTGCCGGCAGCCAGAGCCGCTGCGTTGAGTTGCTCGCAGCGCGCCTCCAGCGTAAGGTCCTCTCGCTTCGCCCACTGCACCAGCTCCTGGTGCGTCAGCGGATCGTGCACGCCATCGGTGGTGAGCAGGAACAGGTCGCCCTGTTCCAGTGGCAGGCGCTGGTAATCCACATCCAGTCGCACATCCAGCCCCAGTGCCCGGGAAAGGTAGGTCTGGCCGTTGCCCACGGGGACCGCGTGGTCCTGGGTCAGTTGCTCCAGCTGGCCCTCACGGAACCGGTAAATGCGGCTGTCACCGACATGGAAGAGATGGGCGTGCTGGCTTTTGAATACGACGGCGCTGAAGGTGGTGAGGAAGCCCTTGCCGCTGTCCGGCAGGTGTTGGCCATTGCGATACAGCCAGCGGTTGAGGGCGGTCAGCACCTGTTGCACCGAGTGGCGGACACTCCAGGCTTCCGGGGTGGAAAAGTAATCCGAAAGGAAGCTGGTCACGCTGCTCTGGCTGGCTTCCTGCCCCGCTTCTGCGGCGCTGACCCCGTCGGCGATGACGGCCGCGGCACCCTTGGTGGTGAGCAGGCTATCGACGGGAATGCGGATGCCAATGGCATCCTCGTTGACGGATTTGACCCCGGCGCAACTGTGCTGGCCCACCTCGAACAGCAGGCGCTGCTCCAGGTGGGCGGCCGTGCTTGCTGCCGGCTGTGCAGTCATCAGGCCACGTCGATCAGTTGTACGCTGCCGTCGGGAAGCACTTCCTGCATTTGGCCCTCGGGTTCTTCGACAAACTGCACGATAAGAAAGCACACACCCGCGCTGGCGGCAATGATCATGAAGAAGGTGGAGGCGTCGACAAAGGTCAGGGCGGTCAGGTATACCACCGCGCCCACGTTGCCGAAGGCGCCCACCATTCCGGCGATCTGGCCCGTCATCCGGCGTTTGATCAAAGGGACCATGGCGAACACCGCGCCTTCACCGGCCTGCACAAAGAAGGAGCAGGCCATGGTCGCGATCACCGCGGCCGGCAGCCACCAGCCGCTGTCGACCTGTGCCAGAACCAGGTAGCCCACCGCCAGGCCGGCAATCAGAACCGAGAGAGAACGCTTGCGGCCAAAGGTATCGCTGAAGTAGCCGCCGGAGGGGCGCGCTACCAGGTTCATGAAGGCGAAGCCGGAAGCCAGCAGTCCGGCAGTCACGGCATTCAGTTCGAAGGTTTCCATGAAGAAAAGTGGCAGCATGGAGACCACAGCGAGCTCCGAGCCAAAGGTCACGAAGTAGGCCCAGTCCAGCGCGGCCACCTGCTTGAATTTGTAGCGGTCGATGTCTGGCACGCCGTTTTTAAGGTGGTCGCGATTGACCCGCCAAATCTGGCTGACCTGAAATACGAACATCACGAAGAGTACGACGTACATGCTTTGGGTTGCCGTGTCGCTCAGCAGGGCGAGGTTGGCCGGTGACAGGCGCCAGCTGGTGACGGCCAGGGCAATGTACAGGGGCAGCGTCATGGCGATGTAGAAGTAGAAGTCGCGCCAGCTGCTCACTTCCAGGCCGCCGTGACGTTTGGGCTTGAAATAGGTAGAGCCCTTGGGCGTATTGCGTGCCCGGATGTAGAAAAAGATGCCGTAAGCCAGGGACAGCAGGCCGGTGCTGGCGATCGCGTAGCGCCAGCCGTCGTCACCGCCGTACAGCAGCGCGAGGGTGGGCAGGGTCATTGCCGCAGCGGCGGAGCCAAAGTTACCCCAGCCGCCATAGATGCCCTGGGCCATGCCGACCTGGCGCGCCGGGAACCACTCGCCGATCAGGCGGATACCGATCACGAATCCCGCGCCGACAAAGCCGCCGAGAAAGCGGAACAGGGCGAGCATTTCGTAGCTGGTGGCAAAAGCAAAACCCCAGCAGAAAAAGGAACTGAGGATCAGCAGCAGGCTGAACACAAGGCGTGGGCCAAAACGGTCCACCAGCATACCCACCACGATCCTCGCGGGGATGGTCAGTGCGACATTCAGGATCAGCAATGCCTTGAGCTGCGGGGTCGTCAGATCAAAGGCCTCACGGATGTGGGACATCAGGGGCGCGTGGCTGAACCACACCACGAAGGTAATAAAGAAAGCCACCCACGTGAGGTGGAGGGTACGGACAGGCGCGCGCGACAAGTCCAGTACGTTAACCGGGCTACTCATGATAAAACTCTCATGGAAGATAACGGGAAGGACCGAGCGCGCCGTTACGCTCGCGTTTGGATTAGTGCAAAGTGTGTGCCAGAGAGGTCGGGAGGTGAAGGCCCCGGAATTAGTGGGTTTCGCCGGGGTGGCACAGTCTTCCTTGTGCCTTCATGACCTTATGTGGTGCGCAAATGAATTAAAATGAGGCGCTGTTTGCCGGGAGGCGCACCAATGTTGACGCGCGAGTTCGGCTGGCCAATTTCGCTTGGTACGCTGTTTTGAGGGGCTCGAGGGGGCGGCTGTCCTACTGGCTCATCACCTGGCCGGACTGGAGCCGGGGTGCCAACAGATCGCGCACCAAATCAGTTCGAAATCGGCCGGAACGCACTGTACTGAGCCGAAAATGTCTCTCTTTTCCCGGGCGCCGGAGTAGTAATAATCCACTAACTCTCTGAAAAATAAATAAAAGCCGTTTTCTGGCATAGACATTGTATTTTTTTACCCGCACGTCCCCACATCGCTGTCCTATTTCCACGAGCAACGTCGCTCCCGCTCCCCGTCACCCCGTGTCGGCCGCGGAGGCAACGGTGTGCGTGGACTCAAAAGACTTGCGCCATCGGCGCGAACTGAATTGCGGAGTAGGAAGTGATGAGCACGCGCAAAATCCTCGTAGTTGGCAACGGCATGGTCGGGCACCACTTTGTGGAAAGCCTTGTCGGTCTGAAGACAGCGGACGACATTACCGTCATCGGCGAAGAACCCCGTCCGGCATACGACCGCGTTCACCTGTCTGAAGTCTTCTCCGGACGCGAGCCCTCCGATCTCGCCCTGGCCACCCGGGAAACCTATGAAAACTGGGGTGTGACAGCACACTTTGGCGATCCGGTTGTGCGCATCGAGCGTGCCAGGCGCGAGGTCGTCACCAAAGGCGGTCGCCGCTTCAGCTATGACAAGCTGGTGCTGGCCACTGGCTCCTTCCCCTTTGTGCCGCCCGTCAAAGGCGCTGATAACAAGCGCTGTCTGGTTTATCGGACCATCGACGACCTGGGCCAGATCAAGGCCACCGCCAAGGACAGCACCCGCGGCGTGGTCGTGGGCGGGGGGCTGCTCGGCCTGGAATGCGGCAACGCGCTGCGCAATCTCGGGCTGGAAACCCATGTGGTGGAATTCGCTCCCGGTCTGATGGGCGTGCAGCTCGACGAGGGTGGCTCCAATATGTTGCGCCGCAAGATCGAAGCCCTGGGCGTGCGGGTCCACACCAGCAAGAACACCCAGCAGATCGTCGAGGGCGAGAGCAGTGCCCTGAGCATGGAGTTTTCCGACGACACTGCCCTGGACACCGACATGATCGTCTTTTCGGCCGGTATTCGCCCCCGGGACCAGCTGGCCCGTGAGAGCGAGCTGGCTGTCGGCGAGCGCGGCGGCATCGTCATCGACTACAAGTGTAAAACCTCGGACTCGGATATTTTCGCCATTGGCGAGTGCGCCCTGTTTGGCGGCCGCATCTACGGCCTGGTGGCCCCCGGTTATCGTATGGCCGAGGTTGTCGCCAACCAGCTGGCCGGTGAACAGGAGGCCAGCTTCCAGGGCGCGGACATGAGCACCAAGCTGAAGCTGCTGGGAGTCGATGTCGGGTCCATCGGCGACGCCCACGGCCGCACCGAGGGCAGTATCTCCTATGTATTCAGTGACGAACGCGCCGAGGTGTACAAGCGCATCGTGACCAGCGGCGACGGCAAGCTGCTGCTGGGCGCCGTGCTGGTGGGTGACTGTGAAGACTACGACACCCTGCTGCAGTACTTCCTGAATGAAATCGAGCTGCCGGCCGAGCCGGAAAGCCTGATTGTTCCCGCGGCGGGCGACAAACCCCTGCTGGGCGCTGCCGCGCTGCCCATGACCGCTACCGTGTGTTCCTGCCACAACGTGACCAAGGGTTGCATCATCGAGGCACTCGATAGCGGTTGTTGCAGTCTCGGTGAGGTGAAGTCGGAGACCAAAGCCAGCACCGGTTGCGGCGGTTGCGCCGCCATGCTCAAGAACGTGGTGGAAGACGAGCTCTCCGCCCGCGGCGTGGTCGTCGACAAGAGCATCTGCGAGCACTTCCCCTATACCCGCCAGGAACTGTTTCACCTGGCCAAGGTGGGCGAGGTGAAAACCTTCCAGGACATGATCGATGGCCACGGCAAGGGCCGCGGTTGCGATATCTGCAAGCCGGCCATCGCCTCCATCATGGCTTCCCTGTGGAACGATCACGTCCTGGAGCTGCCCCATGTCGGCCTGCAGGACACCAACGATACCTTCCTGGCCAACATGCAGAAGGATGGCACCTACTCCATCGTGCCGCGTATCGCCGGCGGCGAGATTACCCCGGAGAAACTCATCGTGCTCGGCGAAGTGGCGAAGGAGTACGGCCTGTACACCAAGATTACCGGTGGCCAGCGTATCGACCTGTTTGGCGCCCGCCAGAACCAGCTGCCGGAAATCTGGCGCAAGCTGGTGGACGCTGGGTTTGAAACCGGCCATGCCTATGGCAAGGCCCTGCGCACCGTGAAATCCTGTGTGGGTAGCACCTGGTGCCGCTATGGCGTGCAGGACAGCGTCGGCATGGCGATCTTTATCGAGAATCGCTACAAGGGCCTGCGTTCCCCGCACAAACTGAAGAGCGCGGTATCCGGTTGCACCCGCGAGTGTGCCGAGGCCCAGTCGAAAGACTTTGGCGTTATTGCGACAGAGAATGGCTGGAACCTTTACCTCTGTGGTAACGGGGGCATGAAGCCCCGGCACGCCGACCTGTTCGCCACCGATCTCGATGACGAAACCCTGATCAAGTACATCGATCGCTTCCTGATGTTCTACGTCCGCACTGCGGACCGCCTGCAGCGCACCTCCGTGTGGATGGATAATCTCGAGGGCGGCCTGGATTACCTGCGGGAAGTCATCATCGAGGACAGCCTGGGCATCTGCGCTGAACTGGAAGCCCAGATGGCAGCGGTGGTCGGCACCTACCAGTGCGAGTGGACCACCACCATTAACGATCCGGAAAAACTCAAGCGCTTCCGCCAATTCGTGAACTCTGACGAGGAGGACAGTGGCGTGGTGTTTGTGCAGGAGCGGGGCCAGATCCGGCCGGCGCAGCCCGAGGAAAAAATCCGCCTGGTGGCCAGCAGCAAATAAGCGGCGGGCCATAGCGTAGCAGACACGCATTTGAAAAAGGCCCCGGCGGCCACGGTGTCGCCAGGGCAGTGAACGACAGGAGTAAAGGGATGGAAGCGGTGAAGCAGGACGATTGGCAAACAGTATGCACCCGGGACGACCTGGTGCTGAACTCCGGCGTCTGTGCGCTGGTCGGAGGCGAGCAGGTTGCCATATTCTACCTGCCGGATACCGACAGGCAGGTATTCGCACTGGGGAACAGGGATCCCATCGGCAAGGCCAATGTCATGTCCCGGGGTATCGTCGGCGACCTGCAGGGCCAGGTGGTGGTGGCGTCCCCGCTCTACAAACAGCACTTCAACCTCGAAACAGGCGCCTGCCTGGAAGAGGAGGGGGTGTTCCTGCCGGTTTACGATATCCAGCTGGATGGTGATGCCGTCAACGTGAAAGTGGCAGGCTGACAGGACGCATTCGATGCTCTTTGGACGACGCAAAAAGAACCCGATCATCCTGCGCGACAAGGGGGTGGTGGAGTGGAAGTACGCGACCTGCGGCTATTGCTCCACTGGCTGCTCCATTGAAGTGGGGCTGGATGCTGCGGGCAAGGCGGTGACGACTCGCGGCGTGGCCGACGCGCCGGTCAATCGGGGCAAACTGTGCATCAAGGGTATTACCGAGGCCGGCATCCTGAATGCCAGCGGCCGCGGCACTGAACCGCTTCTGCGCGATCACACCTATGAGCCTTGGCAGGCCGTGAGCTGGGATGACGCGCTGGACAAGACCGCCGCGGAATTCCGTCGCATCCAGGAGAAGTACGGCCGGGATGCCGTGGCGGTGGTGTCCACCGGCCAGATTCTCACCGAAGAGTTCTACACCCTCGGCAAGCTGGTGCGCGGCGTGATTGGCACCAATAACTACGACGGTAATACCACGCTGTGCATGGCCTCCGCGGTGTCGGGTTACAAGCGCTCTTTTGGCAGCGATGGCCCGCCCGGATGCTACGACGATTTTTCCCATACCGATTGTCTGCTGGCGTTTGGCTCCAACCTGCCCGAGCAGCACCCGGTGATTTACTGGCGCCTGAAAGAGGCGCTGGAGCGCAAGCGTTTCCCGATCATCGTTGTGGATCCGCGGGTGACCATGTTCGCCCAGTTCGCCGACATCCACCTGCCCATTACACCCGGCACCGACCTGGTCCTGCTCAACAGCCTGTGCCATGTCATCCTCAAGGAGGGCCTGGCGGACGAGGGCTACATTGCGGCTCATACCAATGGCCGCGAGGAATTCGCTGCCCTGGTCGAACAGTATGACCCGGGGATGGCCGCCAAGATCACCGGTATCGACGAAGACACCATCCGTCACGTAGCGCGACTCTATGCCGGCGCCGGCGCCGCCATGAGCATCTGGACCATGGGGATCAACCAGAGTACCCACGGTTCCGATGGCGTCGCCGCCATCAACAATCTCAACCTTATCACTGGCAATATCGGCAAGCCGGGGGGCACTTCGCTCTCCATCACCGGGCAGTGCAATGCCATGGGCACCCGCGAATGGTCGTCCTGTTCCGGCCTGCCGGGCTATCGAGTGCTGGAAAACCAGGCCCACCGTGAGGAGGTTGGCAAGTTCTGGGGAGTGGACCCGGAGTTCTTCCCGGAGAAACGCGGGCGTTTCATGACCGACATCTTCCCGGCTATCGAGACCGGTGAGATCAAGGCCCTGTGGCTGGTGGCCACCAACCCCATGACCTCTATGCCCAATACCGGCAGGATGCGCAAGATACTGGAGAAGCTGGAGTTCTGTGTGGTGCAGGATTCCTACGTGGACGTCGAGGCCAACCAGTACGCCCACGCCTATTTTCCCGCCAGTGTCTGGGCGGAGAAGGACGGCTGCTTTACCAACACCGAGCGCCGGGTAAACCGGGTAACCCCGGTGACCGCGCCGCACGCCAACTCCAAACCCGACCTGTGGATTTTCAGTGAACTGGCCAAGCGCTGGGAGCAGGGGCGGAAAATGGCCTTTCCCGAGGCGGCCTCGGATGTATTCGAGGAGATGAAAGCCCTCTCGGTGGGCACCGGGGCCAATGGCGCGCCACGTAACCTCGACATTTCGGGAATGAGCTACGACCTCATCCTTGAGCAGCGTGGCATTCAATGGCCCATGCGGGAAGGCGATGCAACAGGGAGTGCCCGACTCTACACCGACGGCGTGTTTCCCTATCCGGACGGCAAGGCAAAGTTGCTGGCGCTGCCCTGGACAGACAACAACGAGAATCCCGATCCGGACTTCCCCTTCTGGTTGAACAGCGGCCGGGTGGTAGAGCACTTCCACACCCGCACCCGCACCGGCAAGGTGGGTAACTGCAACAAGTTCAGCCCCACTGCCTACATGGAGATGAACCCGGATGCAGCGCGGGAGCTCGGTATCGAGAACATGCAGTACGTTCGCCTGGTATCCCGTCGCGGTGACGCCATCGTGCTGGCCCAGCTCACCCAGCGAGTGCCGCGCAACATGGTGTTCGTGCCATTCCACTTCCACGATTGCGTCAATCGCGTCTCCCTGGGACTGCTCGACCCGCATTCGCGACAGCCGGCTTTCAAGCAGGCCGCGGTGCGCATAGAGCACGTGGACCAGGCCGAGGCGGCCCGCCTGAATCGCGAAATGAGAACGTTCTAGTATGTCGGTAAAACTGTTCGAACCCATTGCCAGTACCCGGCCTTCCCAGTCGCTGTTCCCCCTGCGGGACGACGAGCCGGAATACGCCCTGCTGAATGACCCGGAGAGTGCCGAGGTCAATCGCTATGGCAATCGCATTGCCCTCAAGGAACTGGTCGACGAGGCGACCTCGCTGAACATCAACGGTGTTCGTGAGGTCGGCTTCAACCCCAACCGCAACAAGCAGCACGCGTTCCATTTCACCGCGGATAACTGCATTGGCTGTCACGCCTGTGAGTCCGCCTGCAGTGAGAAGAACGACCTGCCGCCTCACCTGAGCTTCCGCAGCGTGGGGTACGTGGAGGGCGGCACCTATCCCAACTTTGTGCGCATGAATATTTCCATGGCGTGCAATCACTGCGACGACCCTGTGTGCCTGAAGGGCTGCCCGACCCGCGCCTACACCAAGCATCCGGAATACGGCGCGGTGATCCAGGACCCGGATATCTGCTTTGGCTGCGGCTATTGCACCTGGGTTTGCCCCTATAACGCGCCGCAGCTCGATCCGGTGGCGGGGCAGGTGGAAAAATGCAACATGTGCGTGGACCGGCTGGAAGTGGGGCTCAAACCCGCCTGCGTCTCGGCCTGCCTCGGCAATGCCCTGAACTTCGGTGTGGTGGAAAACACCCCGGACCGCCGGGAGCAGATCGACACCCGCATTCCCGGTTTCCCGGATCCGGAAATCAGCAAGCCCAATATCCGCTTCCAGCAGACCCGTTCCATGCCCCGCGAGCTGACCCGCACCGATTCGGCGCCGGTCAAGTACCGCCGTGACGACGAGGCCGGGCACTATCGCCCGGCGGTCGATAAAAAAACGGGTACCGCCCGCCACTGGAGTCTCTCCCGTCTTTCCAGCCGTGAAAATCCGCTGGTGTTGTTCACCCTCGCGGCGCAGGCGGCCATCGGCCTGTTTGCCATGCTGCTGCTGGGTACCCTGGCGGGTAACGAAGTGGTCGGCACGGTCAGCCGTTCAGTGGTTTACCCGGGCGCGGTGGCCCTGTGCCTGGGACTGGTCGCCTTTGGCCTGTTCATGTCAACGGTCCACCTTGGCAAGCCGATTCGCTTTTATCGCGGCTTCAACAATTTGCGCCATTCGCCGGTGGCGCGTGAAGGGGCGGGCGTCGCCGGCTTCATGGCCTTTGCGGGGCTGCACATGCTCGCGATACTGGGGCAGCAGGAATGGCTACAGTCCTTCCTGCCAGGCCTAACCGGGTTCGCCGGCGTATTTGAAACGACCGCTGTGGTGACCGGTTTGCTGGCCATCGCCAGCTCGGCCATCGGCCTGTACTACATGTACCGCTGCTACCGCATCAAGGCGCGGCCGTTCTGGGACCACAAGCAGACGGGCTTCGCCTTCGTCGGCTGTAGCCTGTACCTCGGCGCCCTGTGCCTGGCGGCAACGGGCAGCGTGGCGATGCTGTTGGCGGGGATGCCGCTGTCGCCGCTGCTGGGGCTGTGTGGCTCATTGATGGCGCTCGGACTGGCGCTGGAAGCGATTGGGCTCTACCTGCACGCCAGGGATATGAACGCCGCCGGCAACGAGGGCGCAGTGTCCCACTACGTGCAGTGCACCACCTTTGGCAAGACCTACCTGTTGCGCAACGCTTTACTGATAGTGGCCCTGGCGGGGCTGGCGACAGCGCCCCTGTATGTGTCGTCAACGGTGGGTATGGTGCTGTGGTTCGTACTGGCGCTGGCCGCGGTTGGCGTTGCCGTCATCGGACGCGCGCTGTTCTATGTGCTGGTGGTGCCGACCACCATGCCCGGTGCCTTCTTCTGGAAAAACAAGGGTTTTGAGCAACACGCGCGGGATATCGGCCTGGCCGCCATGCCCCAGGTAGGGGTGGTACCCGACCTCCACTGACTGTCTGTTCTCCTTGTAACGCGCCGTGGGACATACCTGCCCACGGCGCGTTTTTTTTGCCCACTCGATTCTGTCGGCACCCTTTGATTCCGCGCTACGGGTGATTGCGCACTGTTCGTGATTGCGCACTACTGGTGCCCGCGCACCAAGACGTGACAGCTCATGCACCGTTGCAGAGTTCAACTCCGGGCGCAGGGGCCGCTTCACTGTGATGAAGTGTTTATAAGTATATGAAAATAAATAGTTTTCGCTTTTCTGGCACGCCACTTGATAATAATATTACGCAGTTTCATCACATCGCTACTCCTCTTATTCACGAGCAACGACGCTCTTGCCCATCGCTGACTTCAGCTGATGGCAGGAGGAGTCGCCTGTGCGTGATCCACTCAAACTTGAAGGGGAAGAGAACAATGCAGCGCAGATGGACATCTTTTGCAGGTTGGCGCAAGTTGCCGCAGGTACTGGTTACTGCCGGTGCACTGCTACTGGGTCATACGGTGAGCGCCGAAATCGGCGAGCCGGAAAAAGACGAACTCAAGTTCGGCTTCATTAAACTGACCGACATGGCGCCGCTTGCCATTGCTTATGAAAAAGGCTTCTTCGAAGACGAGGGCCTCTACGTCACCCTGGAAGCCCAGGCCAACTGGAAAGTTCTGCTGGACGGCGTGATCGACGGCCAGCTCGATGGCGCGCACATGCTGGCCGGTCAGCCGCTGGCGGCAACCATCGGTTTTGGCACCAAGGCGCATATCGTCACCCCGTTCTCCATGGACCTGAACGGCAACGGTATTACCGTTTCCAATTCCGTCTGGAATGAGATGAAAGCGAACCTGCCGATGATGGACGACGGCAAGCCCGTGCATCCCATCAAGGCAGATGCCCTCAAGCCCGTCGTCGAGAAATACACTGCCGAGGGCAAGCCCTTCAATATGGGCATGGTGTTCCCGGTTTCCACCCACAACTACGAGCTGCGTTACTGGCTGGCCGCTGGCGGCATTCACCCGGGCTACTACGCACCGCACAAGGGCGACATCTCCGGGCAGATCAGCGCCGAGGCCCTGCTGTCGGTAACCCCGCCCCCGCAAATGCCTGCAACTCTCGAGGCCGGCACCATCTACGGTTACTGTGTGGGTGAACCCTGGAACCAGCAGGCGGTGTTCAAGGGAATAGGCGTGCCGGTCATCACCGACTACGAGATCTGGAAGAACAACCCGGAAAAAGTGTTCGGCCTGACCCAGGAGTTCACCGAGAAGTATCCCAACACCTCGGTGAGGGTGGTGAAGGCCTTGCTGCGCGCGGCCAAATGGCTCGACGACAAGGACAATGCCAACCGGCCCGAGGCGGTGGATATCCTGTCCTGGCCGGAGTACGTGGGCGCCGATGCCGAGGTGATCGCCAATTCCATGACCGGTACCTTCGAGTACGAGAAGGGTGACAAGCGCGAGGTTCCCGACTTCAACGTGTTCTTCCGCTACAACGCAACCTATCCCTACTACTCCGACGCCATCTGGTACCTGACCCAGATGCGTCGCTGGGGCCAGATTGCCGAGCCCAAGTCCGACGACTGGTACAAGCAGGTGGCACAGAGCGTGTACCGCCCGGACATCTACCGCCAGGCGGCTGAAGAGCTGATTGCCGAAGGCGAGATGGCGGCTGGCGACTTCCCCAACTTCGACTCGGAGTCGGGTTACAAACCGGCGCAGCATGCGTTCATCGACGAAATCACCTACGACGGTCGCTCGCCCAACGCCTATCTCGAGAAATTCACCATCGGTCTGAAAGGTGCGGAAGTCCTGTAAGGGGCTTTCGCAACGACCGTTCAATCTGCCTTGCGGAGGTGTGTCATGGCTGAATCAGTAGTGGCGGAAGCGCAACCCGTCATGGACCAGCGCTTCGAACAGATCATGGAGCGAATCAATCCCCAGCGCCTGCTGAAAGTGGTGCTGCCCCCCCTGCTGGGAATCATCGTATTCCTGGGGGTGTGGCAGGCCGCCGCCGAACGGATCGACACCTCGCTGGGGCAGTTCCCGGGCCCGGTGCAGGTGTGGGAGCAGGTTGAAAACCTCGCCGGGGAACATGTGCGGGCACGGGAAAAAGAGGCTGCCTTCTATGAACGCCAGGAGGCACGCAATGCAAAAAAGCTGGCGGCGAACCCGGACGCAGAGGTGAAGTGGCGGGACTATACCGGCAAACCCGTGTTCCTGGACCAGATCTGGACCAGCCTGGTGACCGTCGCGGCCGGCTTCGTACTGGCCAACCTGGTCGCCATTCCACTGGGCATCGTGTGCGGCCTGTCGAGCGGTATCTACAAGGCGGTCAACCCGATCATCCAGGTGTTCAAGCCGGTTTCGCCCCTGGCCTGGCTACCGCTGGTGACGATGGTCGTCAGTGCTACCTATACCAGCGAAGATCCCATGTTCGACAAGTCCTTTCTGAACTCGGCGATCACCGTTGCCCTGTGCTGCTTGTGGCCGACCTTGATCAATACCACGGTAGGAGTCGCGGGGATCGACCGGGACCTGGTGAACGCCAGTCGCGTTATGTCCCTGTCGCCGACACTGCACGTGCGTAAGATCGTACTGCCGGCCTCCATGCCGATGATTTTCACCGGCCTGCGCCTGTCGCTGGCGACCGGCTGGATGGTGTTGATCGCGGCGGAGATGCTGGCCCAGAACCCGGGGCTCGGCAAGTTTGTCTGGGACGAGTTCCAGAACGGTAGTTCCGATTCACTCGGCCGCATCATGGTCGCCGTGCTGGCCATTGGCTTCATCGGTTTTGCGCTCGACCGCACCATGCTGGCCCTGCAGGGCCGATTCAACTGGGATAAACAGGCGGTGCTGCGCTAGCAGTGCCGGGGGAGACGACTATGAACGCGAACTATCTGGAACTGACCGGTGTGGGTATCGAGTTCGATACCGGGGGCAAAACGCCCTTCCGCGCCCTGCAGAATGTAAACCTGAAAATCGCCGAAGGGGAGTTTGTCTCCCTGATCGGTCACTCCGGCTGCGGTAAATCGACGGTGCTGAATATCATCGCCGGCCTGCACCAGGCCACCGAGGGCGGCGTGATCCTGGAGGGCAGGGAGGTGGTCCGGCCGGGCCCCGACCGCGCCGTGGTGTTCCAGAATCACTCGCTGATGCCCTGGCTCACCGTGTACGACAACGTGGCCCTTGCAGTGGACCAGGTGTTTCGCAAATCCAAGACCCGCGCCGAGCGCCGGGAATGGATCGAGCACAACCTGGAGCTGGTCAATATGAGCCACGCCCTGCACAAGTTGCCGGCGGAGATTTCCGGCGGTATGAAGCAGCGGGTCGGCATTGCGCGCTGCCTTGCCATGCAGCCCAAGGTCGTGTTGATGGACGAGCCTTTCGGCGCCCTCGACGCCCTGACGCGGGCCCAGTTGCAGGATTCCCTGATGCAGATCCAGGCTGACCTGGGCAATACGGTGGTGATGATCACCCACGACGTGGATGAGGCCGTGCTGCTGTCGGACCGGATCGTCATGATGAGCAATGGCCCCGCGGCCACCATCGGCGAAATCCTCACCATCGATCTGCCTCGTCCCCGGGACCGTCTGGGCCTGGCGGAAGACCCTCATTTCGTGCACCTGCGTCACCAGGTACTGGAGTTCCTCTACGCCCGCCACGGCACACCCACGGCCCAGGAGTCAGCGGCGCCCGTCGGCGGCCCCACCCCGGTCACCGATGTGTCACCGGTCGCGGCCCCGGCCAGGCAGGAGAGCACTGGCAGCGCAGAGGGAGGAAGCGAAGCAGCCTGAAAGGGCTGAGGGTGCGGTACCCCGGAGAAGGCTGTGCTAGGCTGAAGGCAGTGAGGTCATTGGAACGCAGCCTTGACGCCCACGCACCGATACAGCCAGGTTCTTATATTGCCGGCCCTCGCGTGCCTCAGCGCACTGGCCGGCGCGGCCCCGGAGGGCCAGAACCGCTGGACTGAAGACGCCGTGCGACGTGCCGAGCACGCCAGGGGTGCCTATGCGCCCGATCTGATCGAGCCACTCAGCGACAGTGCCCGCTTTCACAGCGAAGCCGGTAAGCACAGCGATGCCATCAGCGATTACCAGCGAGCCCTGCACCTGACCCGCATCAACGGCGGGCTCTACAATGCCGGCCAGATCCCCCTGTTGCAGCAGCTGGCGGTGAGCCAGGAATCCCTCGGCCAGCTGCTGGAGGCCGACAGCACCCGGGATTACCTGTACCGGGTGCAACGCAATGTGTTGTCAGCCGACCCTGCCGAAAGTGCCCGCGCCGCGCTGGTCCGGGCGCGCTGGAAGCGGAACCTGTACCGCGCCGGCGTTGGTCACGAGCCCTACCTGTGGCTGTTGCAGAGTCACCGCGCCCACGCTGAGGCCCTGGAGCTGCTGGGGCCGGATAATCCGGATTTCAGCGCGCGACTGGAGCACGTTTATGGCCGCATGGAAACCGAGTACCTGATTTCCCACTACCGGAATCCCCAGCAACGCGGCCTCAGTTTTTCCTCCCCCGGGTTTGCGGGAAGGGTAAGCCTCGACGCCGATGCCTTCCGCCTGCTCAAAAAGCACAACTACCGCAACGGGCGCAAGACGCTGCAGCAGGCCATCGATCTGTTGCAGAGTATCGACCCCTTGCCCCTCGAGGAACTGGCCCGGGTGCACATTGCCCTGGGCGACTGGCACCTCTGGTGGTTCCAGCACTCGAGCGCCCAGCACAGCTACCGCGATGCCTGGCGGCTGTGGGAAGGCGAGCGGGGTGCCGGCACCGCCGCCAGTGCGCTGTTTCCCGAGCCACGACTGCTGCCGGACGGACAGAAACTCGGCAGCGGCAGTGTGGGCGGGGAGGCCGGAGCTCATGTGCGCTTCCGGGTTTCAAAGAAGGGAGAAGCCAGGGACATCGAAGTGCTGGAGCTTGCGGCGCCACCCGGCAGGGATAGCGATTTCGCCCGGGTGGTCGTGTTTAACCTGCTCAAGGAGTACCGCTTCCGGCCAGTGGTGCGCGCCGGTGAGGTGGTGACGGGCGAGCCGGTTGAACGTCGGTTTCGCTTCGACTACTGAGGGGAAGGGTGCGCGCGGGGTTTCCTTTGCAGATACTGCGATCCGGTCATAGGCAGGCCATGGAATCTGGTCTAGTCTGAGGGCTGGCTGGATCAGTACCATCCGGCTGGCACGCAACCGCGGACCCTGTGTGAGGTGAGACTGTCGCCAGGAGATACCCCACGACGCTGCCGGGTTGCCGATGGACCGTGACAAAACGCGCGAGGAGTGGCTGTGAACAACAGTGGAAAGTACCGGGCAGGGTGGGCGACACGGAGTTTCATGAAGAGCTCCCACGGACGTGGACGGTTGCTGCTGGGATTGCTGCTCATTGGATTGCTGGGGGCCTGCACGCAGGCTACGATCGAGGTTGAAGGCGAACGTCCCCCCGCCAGCTTTGCCCTGGAGCCGGCAAGCACCGGGCTGCTGGCCGAAATTGCCGAGGGCATCACCGCCGGGCACGGCGAGGAGGCGTCCGGTTTTCGCATTCTGGACTCCAGCCACTCGGGACTCTACTGGCGCCTGGCCCTGATCGACTCCGCAACCACCTCGCTGGAGATACAGACCTATCTCTGGTACCCCGATGCCAGTGGCCGCCTGTTGCTGGAGCGGGTGGTGGCCGCTGCCCGCAGGGGGGTGCGGGTTCGCCTGATCCTCGACGATCTCCTGTTGCAGGGGCAGGACCAGCTGATCGCCAACCTGCAGGCGCAGGACAATATCGAGTTTCGCATTTTCAATCCCTGGAGCCAGCGCGACAGCCTGCTGGATCGGGCCGGCGAGATGATCGCCGAATTGGAGCGGCTCAATACCCGCATGCACGACAAGTTGCTGATCGCCGACGGGCGCGCGGCCGTGATCGGCGGCCGCAACGTGGGGGACCACTATTTTGGCCTCAACGAGATCTATAATTTCCACGACACGGACCTGTTGGGCATCGGTCATATCGGCGTGCAGGCCAACGCCATGTTCGACAAGTTCTGGAACAGTGACTGGGTGGTGTCAGCCGGTAACCTGTCAACTGCTCCGGACCCGGAGGTCGCGTATGAGCAATGGCAGGACCTCGTTGCCCGGAACGTCACATCGCCCGTGCTGGAAGCCTTTCCGCGACGGGTGAAGGACTGGTCCGGCGAGTTGCGCAGGGAGGCCAAAGACCTGCGGATCGGCCGCAGTAAACTGGTCTACGACGAGACGGCCACCGAGCAGATCAGCCAGAATGTGCTGTCCCAGATATTCAACTTTTTCAGCCTGGCCCAGCGCGAGCTGCTGATCATGAACGCCTACGTGATTCCGTCCGAGAAGGTCATCACCTTTATGCAGGAGCTCACTGACCGCGGCGTCAAAACGCGGCTGCTGACCAATTCCCTGGCCTCCCACGATGTACCGGCCGTTAACAGCCACTACGAACCCTGGCGGGATGATTTCCTCGAAGCCGGCATCGACCTGTACGAGCTGCGCTCGGACCCGGCCATCGCCGCCACCGTGGTTGATGTGGCGCCGGTGCAGGCGGAATTCACTGGCCTGCACAGCAAGACGGCGGTGGTGGACCGACGTTATGTGTTCATTGGCTCGATGAACTTTGATCCGCGCTCGGCCAGGATCAATACCGAGATGGGCGCCTTCGTTGATTCGCCCGCATTGGCGGAGGATATGGCGGCCATCATCGAGCGGGACATGGCGCCGGAAAATGCCTGGCGAGTGCAACTGGATGCTGAAGGTGAGCTGTACTGGCAAAACAGCGAGGAGACGGTGACCCGGCAACCGGCGCGCAATGGCATGCAGCGGGTGATGAACCTGTTGATGAAACTCGGACCAGAGGATCAGTACTGAGCGCTATGGGCGGCCATGCCGGAGGGCGGTACCTGTCGCTTGGCAAACCGCTGTTGTCCCGAGTGCTCCTGGTACTGCTGGCCCTGGGGTTGGCCGCCTGTGGCACCCAGTCCTACATTCCCAGGTCACTGGATAACGCGGATTTCCTGCAGCGTGGCCTGAGTCAGAATGACGGCCCGGTGCGGGTCGGGGCCGCGGTTCCCGACGCCGAAGAAACCCTGCAACTGACGGGCCTGGATCTCTACGACCAGGGTATACAGCCGGTCTGGCTGCGGGTGGAGAATACGGGAACGGAGCCCCTGCGGATCGCCCTGAGCAGCATCGACCGGGAGTATTTCTCCCCCATCGAAGTAGCCTACATGAACCGTGGCGCCTACAGTAGCAAGGGCTATACCGCCATGGAAAGGTGGTTTCATGAGCACGGGCTTGAGCGTACGGTGCCACCGGGACAGTCCCGGGAGGGGTTCGTGTTCACCCACCGGATGCCCGGTACCAAGGCTTTCAACCTGGATATCTACGGTAATCAGCAAGCCTATAACTTCACGTTTTTCCTGCCGCTGCCGGGGTTCGCCGCCGACTACACCGAAGTCGATTTCACGACACTCTATGCCCCGGACTCCATCCGGCAGCTTGATCGTTCAAGCCTGAGACACTGGCTCGAGAATGAGCTGTCCTGTTGCGCGACGGGGCCTGAAGGCGTTGGCGATGGCGGGCCCTTGAATGTGGCCCTGGTGGCGAGCCCGCTGGCGCTGCGCAGGGCACTGTTTCGCGGTGGTTGGTGGGAGTCCCGGGCCGATGATCCGACTACCCGGCGGGCCCGCGAACACCACTACCGCGGCCGCCCCCCGGATGCCATTTTCACGCTGAACCGGATGGACAGCAACGAGCGGCTGCAGCTGCACCTGTGGCTCGCGCCATTAACGGTTGAGGGTGAACCTGGATGGGTGGGGCAGGTCCTGTACCGGCGGGTGCGCTCGGGGCTCGAGGCCCTGTCCGGGCTGGAGAACTACCTGGACAGCGGGTGGCGATTGCGTCTGTTTGCCAGGGAGAGCGTGGAATCCGACGTGGACAACGCCCATCGCTACCTGGTCCAGAACCTGTGGTACAACCAGAGCCTGCGCTCTATCGGCTTCCTCGGCGGGGCGGGGGAGTCCAGTTCCGAGGCGCCGCGAACTACCTTCGACGGCTTTCCCTACGTGACCGAGGGGTTTCGCGCGGTCATGTTTCTTTCCGAGCAACCGGTGGCGATGAGCGAAACGACCCTGATCTACCAATCCTCCCGGCGCCGTGAGTTGTTACAGGGTGACCCGGTGCCGCCGCCGAATGACCGCCTGCACCGCCTGCAACAGGGCAACCTGACCATTACCTCGGCGGTACCGAGCGCCCGGGAGGCAAAAGCGATCTTCGGTGTGGATCTCTACCGGCGCAACATCCAGCCGGTCTGGCTAAAGGTCGAAAGCAGCAGTGATCGCGACCTGGTGTTGACGCCCTACGGCCTCGATCCGGCCTATTTCAGTCCGCGGGAATCGGCCCAACGATTGCGGGGCAACGCGGTGGACGACAGCTCTGTTTCCAGTACCGCATTCGAAAAACGGGCGATCAACCACTTGCAACTGCCGCCCCACAGCAGCCACTCGGGCTATATTTTTACCCGCGTGGACGAGGGCACCAAATCCTTCAATGTCGACGTGGTGGGTGATGGCGAACCCTACCTGATGACCTTCGTGGTGCCGGTACCGGGACTCAAGCTGGACCATTACTCCCGCGACTTCGCCGGGCTGTACCCTGCGGAGGAGTTGCAGGATGTGGACTTACCGGGCCTGGCCGCAGCCCTCGACCAGTTGCCCTGCTGCGTTCGCGATGCCAGTGACAAGGATGACGGCGACCCGCTCAACCTGGTGCTTGTCGGCGGGATCGATGACCTGTATTACGCTTTCCTGCGCGCGGGCTGGGATGAAACCGAGACCATCTACGCCACGTCCCTGTGGAAGACTGGCCTGTCGGCCCTGTCGGGTGGACGCTACCGCTATTCCCCGGTCAGCGCCCTCTACGTGTTTGGCCGGGCACAGGATGCGGCCTTCCAGCGCGCTCGCAGCAGTATTCACGAACGCAATCACTTTCGCATCTGGCTGACGCCCCTGAGAGTGGAGGGCAAGCCGGTGTGGATTGGCCAGATCAGTCGCGACATTGGCGTTCATTTCACCTGGCGTACCATCACCACCCACAAGATCGACCCGGATGTCGACGAGACCCGGGAGTACCTGCTGGAGAATCTGGCCTACGCCCAGGCCGTCAAGCGCTTCGGCTATGTGGAGGGCGTGGGGCGGGCGGACTACGGTGAGCCGCGGGGTAACCTCACCGGTGATCCCTACTTCACCGATGGCCGGCGGATACTGCTCTGGCTCAGCCGCGAGCAGACGGCCATCGACAACATCGACGTACTCGGCTTCCTTCGCCCGGACGCTCCCCCCGCCTTGCCGCTTTCGCCTTAGCCCGGATTCTGGTCTACTCTAGTTCAGTGTCCGCGCGCCCGGGGGCGCAGGGGGAGCATTGCGAGTCCGTGCCTATCTCATCCAGCTGAGTCTGCTGACAGCGCTGCTGCCGGCCACGGTCACGCATGCCGCCCACCCCAATAATTCCATCGCCCCCAAACCCCCTCCGCCCACCCGTTACGGCCTGACCATCAAGCGCGCCGACGACGAGCGCTTCGCGCCCTTTGTTCCCGACCAGTCACTCAACCAGGCCCCTCGCGGCCCCTACCTCGCCATGGTCGAGTCGGCGGAACTGGCTGCCGGACCCTATTCCCCCGACCTGGTGGAGCCCCTGCACACCCTGGGGCAGAGCCTGCAGGCCGCCGGCCGCTACAACGAGGCCATTCGCCACTACCGGCGAGCGCTGCACCTGCTGCGGGTGAACCAGGGCCTGTACGACCCGGCACAGCTCCCCCTGCTGGAGGCTCTCGCCGAGAGCCTGGTGGCACTGGGTGACCTGCCCCAGGCCGACCGTACCCACGATTACCTGTTCCGGGTACAGCAGGCCACCTACGCCGCGGACAGCACCGAATTGCTGCAGGCGGCGTCCCGACATGCAGAGTGGAAGCGCTCGACCTACCTGGCCGGCTACGGCTTCGACACCTTCCGCCGCCTGGTGGAGATGCACCGCACCCATGACGACGTCGCCGATGCCCTGGCGGAAACCGACCCTTATGACGCCTCCCGCTTACCGCACCTGTATCGACGGATGCGCGCGGAATACCTGGTGTCGCGCTACGAGGGCGAGCAGGACCCGGTGTTCAGTGTGCGGGGGTCTGGTGTCAGTGGTGAGCGCTACGCTGTCAGCACGGACCTCGACTTCGAGGACTTCCGCCTGCTCAAGAAACACAACTTCCGCAATGGCCGGATGACCATGGAGCAGATCATCGATGTGCTCGAGCACCGGCAGGACACGGCCCCGGAGGACCTGGTCAGAGCCCATGTGGCACTCGGCGACTGGTTCATGTGGTGGGACCAACCCGCCCGTGCCATCGGCTCCTACGAATCGGCCTGGGCCGCGATGGACCCCCATGGCGGCGGCGCTCCCGTGCTGTTTGAGGAGCCCGTCGAGTTGCCCGCCGACAAGGTGTTCCAGCCCACGCTGCCGGCGGTGGAAGGGGGCTTCAATGCCCGCGCCAGGGTTCGCTTCGATGTATCGCGCCTGGGCCAGGTACGTAACATCGAGTTCCTCGAGGTGGAAACGGAACAGGAAGAGAAGCGCGAAACCGCCCGACTCGCCCTCTATCGCCTGCTCCATGATTTCCGCTTCCGTCCCATCCTGCGCGACGGCGAGGCGGTGGCCGCGCGGGGTATCGAACGCGAGTACCGGTTCGAGTACTGACCACAAAACGGATACCACACCAATATCAGGGAGAAGATTTAATGCATCGTCGTCAATTTGTCGGGGCGGGCGTGGGCCTGCTGTTGGCCGGGTACACCTTGCCTTCAAGAGCACTTACCGCAGTGTACGCCGGGCTACAATCGGTGGACTCAGATATCCAGGCCCTTACCCTGGACGACCGCCAACAGATTATTCCCAGAGCTGCCGTGCAGGAGTTGGCCGACAGCCTGCGCGGCCGTCTGCTGCTCCCCGGAAAGACTGGCTATGAACTCGCCCGCCAGGTGCTCAACCCCGCTATCGACAAACACCCGGCCCTGATCGTCCAGCCAACCGGACCGGCCGACGTGCAGTCCGCCGTGCAGTTTGCCGGCGCCAACAACCTGGTGATCGCGGTCAAATGCGGCGGGCACAGTTTTTCCGGCAAATCCACCTGCGATGGCGGCCTGCTGATCGACCTTTCCCGTTACCGCAATGTGCACGTAGACAGCGAGCGCCGGCTGGCCTATGTCACCGGGGGGAGTCTGTTGGGCGCGCTGGACCACGAGACCCTGGCCCGCGGCCTGGTCACCACAGCAGGTACGGTCTCTCACACCGGAGTAGGGGGGCTGGCTACCGGCGGCGGATTTGGCCGGGTTGGGCGTCGATTCGGTCTGGCGCTGGACAACATCCACGCGGTGGACGTTGTTGGCGCCGACGGCCAGTTACGCCATGCCAGTGCCGAGGAAAACCCGGACCTGTACTGGGGAGTGCGCGGCGGCGGCGGCAACTTTGGTGTGGTGACCAACTTTGAATTTCACTTGCATCCGATGCAGCGCAAGGTCATCGGTGGAAAACTGATGTACAGCATGGACAAGGCCCGGGCCCTGCTGGAAACCTATGCCGAACATTCCCCGCGGATGCCGGACGAGATGTATATCGATTGCGGTGTGGCCTACCCGCCCGGCGGCAGCGCGGGCTTTGCCAATCTGGATATCTGCTACAGCGGGCCGCCGGCGGACTATGAGAAGTACATGCGACCCTTTGCGTCGTTGGGCGAGCCACTGCAGAACGGCGTTCGCGAGGTTGACTACGTAGCCCTGCAGCGCAGCGGTGACTTCTCCGACCCGCGGGCGATGGTGTCCTATGTGAAGGACGGTTTCCTGGATGGTATTCCGCAAGCCATGGTGAACGATATTCTGGAAGGACTGGAAGCCGATCCAGGGCGCTTCACCCAGTTCTATTTCCAGCACGCGGGTGGTGCTATCGGCCGGGTGGAGCCGGGCGATACTGCCTTCGTCCAGCGTTATGTGACCCACGACGCCATGGTCATTCTGGCCTGGCCCCCCACCGCTGATTCCGACAAACATGTCGCCTACATCCGCGACTACTGGGGCCAGTTGGAACCCTACACCCGCGGTTTCTACACCAACGTCGAAGACAGTGCCCGGCTGGTGCAAATGCAGAGCAATTTCGAGGGCAACTTCCAGCGTCTGGTGTCGCTCAAGGATCGCTATGACCCCCGCAACCTGTTCCGCCTGAACGCGAATATCAAGCCTTCGGCTATGGGTTGAAGCCTCCCCCTGAATGCCTGCTGTGAACGGCAGGCATTCGGCAGGTATGTGGTCACCGGTTCAGTTTGCTATACACTCGTACAGTCACTTTTTCGCCTCGCTTGTGGCGGGGCGGAACGTGGCCCATGCTGCCGAGCGAGTTCGACAATAACAATCAACCGGAGGCTGACAATGCTGACCCGCCTGGATGACTACCCGATTCACCAGACCGCCGAACCGATTGCCCGGACTGCCAGCAGTGACCGTTACACCTACGATCGCTACTGGTACAACGGCCACGACCGGGAGGGCAGTTTCTACTTCGGTGTGGTGCTCTGCCGTTATCCCAACCTCGGCATCATGGATTGCAGCCTGAGTGTGGCGCTCGACGGTCGGCAGTACGCGTTTCACGGTTCCCGTCGGGCGCCGGTAGAACCGACCGAGACTGAAGTGGGCCCCTTCAAGCTGGAAATCCTCGAGCCCATGGGGCGGCACCGGGTGACCATTACGGAAAACGATACCGGCATCTCCTGCGACCTGGTATTCACCCCGCGGACCGCCTGTATCGAGGAGGGGCGCCAGACCCTGCGCAATGAGCGTCACATGATCATGGACGCCACCCGCCTGGATCAGTTTGGCAAGTGGGAAGGCTGGATTCGTCTCGACGGTCGCGAGCTGGCCGTTGGCGGTGAGGCGACACTGGGTCTCAAGGATCGCTCCTGGGGTATTCGCCCGGTCGGGGAGGCCTATCCCGGAGGTGCTCCGATCTCCTCTTTCGAGGCCACCCATTTCTGCTGGCTGCCCGTTCACTGGGAAAATCGTTGCACCCTGGCGAGCTGGTTCGAGGATGCCGCCGGGCACCAGTGGCACACGGACCAGTGCATCCTTCCCCGCTACGCCAGCATGAGTGACATTCCGGGAACCACCGACCCGGCTGCCTCGGTGTGGCACGGCAATGTCGGACACGCCCTGGAACTGATCCCCGGGACCCGGCGGGCCAGCTCGGCCGTGGTAACGATGAACGACAGGGGCGGGGAGTCACTGGAGATAAAGGTCGAACCGCTACTGTTACACCGGATGAAAGGCCTGGGCTACCAGCACCCGGAGTGGGGCCACGGCAAGTGGCACGGGGAGCTGGTCATTGCCGGAGAGAGCTGGGATGAGGCCGACCTCGACCCGCTGGCACTGGAGAACATTCACGTGCAGCAGGTGATACGTGCCACCTGTAACGGCGAGGTGGGATACGGTGTGCTGGAGCAGCTGCACATCGGCGCCTCCGCCAGCTACGGCTTCAAGGACTGGTTCGACGGCGCCAGTTGAGGCGGGTTTGCACCCGCCCAATCCCTTCAGCGGTCAGTCGTCCACCCCAAAGGGCGGTCGCTGCCCACCACAGAGTACGTCGGTGACGTGCTCAGTATCCATGTACTCCTTCAGCCGCAGCAGCTTGCCGTCACGAAACTCGAACAGGAAGTGGTAGTCGTTTTCGTAGCTCTGCCCCGATACGTGTTCACCCTGGCTCACGGCTTCAACCGCCACCTTGTCGCCCTCTGCCACCATGCCGTTGATGGTGAAACGCAGGCCGTCGGGAAACACCGTAAAGATATTGTTGATCGCCCTGGGCAATTGGTCGTACTCCGCTTCTCCGGAGATCAGGGTACTGCCCATGGTTTGCACGCAACCGTCCGGTGAGTAGGCGGCAACCACCGCGTCGACATCGCCATTGTTCAGGGCGTCGAAAAATTGGGTGACGATGGTTTTGTTGGTCTCTTCGATGGTCATGCTGCACCATTCCTGTTGCGTCGGCGTGATTGGCTGTCACCTGCATGATAGCCCCGCGGCGCGAGGGTGCCACGCCGGGGAGTTCAGCATTCTGTGCCGGGACGATGCTTGTTTTCTATCGATTGCGGCCGAGCCGCTCGTG
Organism: Parahaliea maris; assembly: GCF_008064665.1. Classification (GTDB taxonomy): domain Bacteria; phylum Pseudomonadota; class Gammaproteobacteria; order Pseudomonadales; family Halieaceae; genus Parahaliea; species Parahaliea maris. The sequence continues at coordinate 355,233 of NZ_VRZA01000002.1, forward strand.
GGCATCCACCCACTCATTGCGCCGGGTCGTCTTGTCCACCCGGCTGGCTGCGCCCAGTGACAGTTCCCCCGCTACCACCAGGGCTGCGGCAATCTCGGCGAGCTTGAGGGCCTTGCCCGGGCCGTAGCAGTCCATGATTTCCAGGCACTCACGTTGGGTAGGCAGGGCGGTGCCGCCGCCGTAGGTCGCGAGGATCAGCGCGGGCAGGGTGATGGAAAAGTGATAGTCGCCGTTGCGGGTCACCTTGTTGTAGGTGGTGCACTGGTTGGACTCGCCGATGTTGGCGATGTCCTGGCCGGTGGCCAGGTACAGTGCGGCCAGGCCATTGGCGGGGTGGGCCGCATTGTTCGAGGAGTCGGTGAGGAAAGCGCTGAGGGTACTGATGCCCTGGCCGTAGTGCATCTGCTCCGGGGTGATGCGCAGGTTGTCCATCAGCACCTGGCGTGGAATGGTGAGTTCGGCGGTTACCCGGCGTCCGCGGCCTTTCAGCAGGTTCACTGAAGAGGTCTTCTTCTCGGTGTCGAAGTTGCCAGAGAGCAGGTAGTGCGACAGCGCAGGGAACTCACCGTTGATCCATTCACAGGCGGCGAAGGTCGCCTTGCTGGTCATGTTCTGGCCGGCGGCATCACCGGTGCTGTAGTCGAAGCGGGTGAACACCATGTTGTGGGCGATGTAATGCTCGATCTCGCGCAGCTTGCCGACGCTGGTGGTGCCCTCGGCAACTGCCCGGATACGCTGGGTGTTTTCCACCAGCCACAGTTCAAAGTCGCGGGCGTCACGGGCGTTGCGGAACACGAAGACCGGCGCCCGTTGCATGGCCTCGCCGCACACGGTGGTCATGACGCCACCGCTCTCGCGGATCACTTTCATACCGCGGTTGTAGCTGGCCAGCATGGTGCCTTCCACGGTGGCCATGGGTACGTAGAATTCACCCTGGGCGTGCTCGCCGTTGACACTCAGCGGCCCGGCCAGGCCAATTGGCACCTGGGCAACCCCGAACAGGTTCTCGATATTGCCGGACATCTCTTCCGGCTTGAACGAAAACTGACGGGTGTGCTGCAGGCGGGCCGGGGTGTTGTCCTCGATAAACTGCTGGCGCTCGGCGACGACCTCCGGGCTGTAGTCATTGTCGCTGGAACGGGGGATTTTCTTGCTCACGGTACTGACTCCGGTTGTTATTGTGAAAGCCGGAAACGGTACGCGGTCGGCGGGTGGGGGTCAATTCACGCTGACGTGGTACTGGCCGCCAGATGGCGCCGGATCACGTTCAGGAAGTCGGCCCCGTACTTGTCCAGTTTGCGCTCTCCCACGCCGTTGATATGCGCCATATCCGCCAGGCTCTCGGGCAGCGTGTCGCACATTTCCAGCAGGGTGCGGTCGTTGAAGATGATGTAGGGCGGTACCCCCTGGGCCTCCGCCAGTTCCCGCCTGCAGTTGCGCAGGGCCTCCCATAGCCCGACGTCGATGTCCTCCGGCAGCGCCCCCTTGGTCTGGCGTTTGGCCGCCTTCTGGGGCTGGTCCCGGCGCAGGTCCAGCTGCTCTTCCCCGCGCAGCAGGGGCCGGCATTTTTCCTGCAGGCGCAGGGCGCCGTGGCGTTCCATATCCACGCTCAGGTATCCCCGGGCCACCAGCTGGCGGAACACCGAGCGCCACTGGTTGCCGTCGAGGTCCTGGCCGACGCCGAAGGTGGGCAGTTCGTCATGGCGCAACTGGGTCACCCGCTCGGTGGCATTGCCCCGCAGGACATCCACCAGGTGGTTGACGCCAAAGCGCTGGCCGGTACGGTAGGTGGCCGACAGCGCTTTTTGCGCGGCCTCCGTGCCGTTCCAGGTGTCTACCGGGTTGAGACAGGTGTCGCAGTTGCCGCAGGCCCCGGGGAGGTGGTCGCCGAAGTAGTGCAGCAGGGCCTGGCGGCGGCAGCTGGTGATCTCGCACAGGCCGAGCATGGCATTCAGGCGCTGCTGTTCGGCGCGCTTGTGTTCCTCGCTGCCTTCGGAGCCCTCCATCATCTGCCGCAGCTTGATCACGTCCTGCAGGCCGTACACCATCCAGGCATCGGCGGGCTGGCCGTCGCGGCCGGCGCGGCCGGTTTCCTGGTAGTAGGCCTCGATGGTCTTGGGCATATCCAGGTGGGCGACAAAGCGCACGTCGGGCTTGTCGATGCCCATGCCGAAGGCAATGGTGGCCACCATGACCAGTCCCTCCTCACGCAGGAAGCGGGACTGGTGGGTGGCCCTCAGGCGGGCGTCGAGGCCGGCGTGGTAGGGCAGGGCATTGAAACCCTGTTCGCACAGCCAGGCGGCGGTCTCCTCCACCTTGTTGCGCGACAGGCAGTACACGATGCCGGCATCCTCGGGGTGCTCGTCCCGCAGGAAGCGCAGTAACTGCTGCCGGGGGCTCTGCTTCAGGCTGATGCGGTAGCAGATGTTGGGGCGGTCGAAGCCGGCCACGAACTGGCGGGCCTGGCCCAGGTCCAGCCGCTGCACGATTTCCGCCCGGGTACGGGCGTCGGCGGTGGCGGTCAGGGCGATGCGCGGCACCGATGGAAAGCGCTCATGCAGCAGGCTCAGTTGCAGGTAGTCGGCGCGAAAGTCGTGGCCCCACTGAGACACACAGTGAGCCTCGTCGATGGCGAAGAGGGCGAGGTGGGCCCGCTCCAGCAGGGCCAGGCTACGCTCCTGGATCAGTCGCTCTGGCGCGATATAGAGCAGGTCGAGCTCGCCGGACAGCAGGGCCCGCTCCACGGCCACGACCTCCTCCATGGCGAGGCTCGAATTGAGGAAACTCGCCCGCACCCCGAGCTGGCGCAGGGTGTCTACCTGGTCCTGCATTAACGCAATGAGCGGCGAGATCACCACCGCACAGCCGGGGCGCACCAGGGCGGGAACCTGGTAGCACAGGGACTTGCCGCCCCCGGTGGGCATCAATACCAGGGCGTCGCCACCGGCAATAACGGTGTCGACAATATCCTGCTGGTGGGCGCGAAACTGTTCGTAACCGAAAACGGTCTGGAGGGTGGTGAGGGCAGCGGTTGCAGTGCGGGTGTCAGTCATGGCGCGCAGTATACCCGCCCCGGCCGGTGATGAAATGCGCGGCGCGCCAGACGGACGCTTTTGCCCTGTTTAAGCGCCTGTTTTGGCGCGTGTTTCAGGTCCTGAGCGCGTTGAGCACCTCGTTGCGTAGTTGCCGCGGGTCGATCACCCGGTCGAAGGCCATGGCGTCAGCCGGAATCCAGGCCCCGGATTGCAGGGCCGCCATGCGCTCTGCCTCGTCCTCTGCGGCACCGCTCGCTGCCGCGCCGCCCAGGGCGGGGACGCCGCCCAGGCTGACGCAGGGCAGGGCCAGGCTGACCACCTGGTGATCGAAGGGGTTCATGCCCATCACCGAGCTGCCGAAACCGAAGGCCTTGCGCAGGGTGATCACCACCTTGCGGCCGCGATGGGCGCGCTGGGCGCGGAACATGTGGCCCGCGGCGCGCAGTATGCCGGACTGCTCCGAGGCCGGGCCGGGCATGACCCCCGGGTTGTCCACGAGGCTGACCAGGGGCAGGTCGAAGGCACTGGCCATGTCCAGGAAGTGGGCGGCTTTTTCCGCCGCCTCGCTGGTGATGGCCCCGGCCTGGACAGCCGGCTGGTTGGCCAGCAGCAGGCACGGGGTGCCGCCAATGCGGGCGAGGGCGGTGATGATGTTCCTGCCGTAATCCGGCTGCAGTTCCAGCAGGCTGTCTTCATCCACCAGCAACTCGAGGACCCGCTGCATGTTGTAGGACTGTTGCGGGGTTGGAGGGATGATGTCCAGCAAAGCCCCGAGGTCGGGCTCTTTGGTGTCCGGCCGCTCGCCGGTGAGGGGCAGCGATGCGCCGGCGCGCAGCGGCAGGTAAGACAGGAAACGCCGGGCCAGGGCCAGCGCGGCGGGGTCGTCGGCGCACAGGTTGTGGGCAACCCCGCTCTCCCGGGTGTGCATGCGGGCGTTGCCCAGCTCTTCGGGGGTCACTGTCCGGCCCAGGGCGGCCGCCACCAGCGGCGGTCCGGCGCTGAACAGGGTGGCGCCTTCGCTCATGATGATGAGGTCGGCGAACATGCCGGTGAGGGCGCCGTGGCCCGCAGAGCTGCCCAGCACCAGTGAGACCACCGGTACCTGGCCCTTGAGATCGGCCACCAGTTGCAGGTCACCCGGGGCATGGGGATAGCGCTCGGACTGGTTGGTTGCGCGCTCACCGGCGCCGTCCAGTATCAGCACCAGCGGCAGTTGCTGCTCCAGTGCCAGGCGCACCAGGCGGGCCCGCTTGGCCGCGTTGGGATGGCCGATGGAGCCGCCTTTGACCGTGAAGTCCTCGGCAATCACCACCACCGGGCGGCTGTCGATACGGCCGCTACCGCCAACCAGGGCGTCCGCGGGCACCGGGGGTTCGCCGCCCGGATGGCAGCCGCCGGCGAGTGCGCCGTATTCGCTGAAGCTGCCAGCATCCAGCAGCAGGTCGATACGCTCCCGGACCGTCAGGCGGCTGCGGCTGTGCTGGCGGGCGATTTTGTCTTCACCGCCCATGGCGCGGGCCCAGGCGTTTCGTTGTGCCAGCTGTTCCAGCAGCGCGTTCCAGAGATCACGGGAGTCTGACATGACCGGGTCCGATGCGAAAATGAGGGCTAACGTTACGGTCCGGCACAGGGTGGGGCAATCCCCGGGAGGACTTCCCCGGGGATCGGTTTAATCTGGTGGCATGCGCGCTGGCGTCAGGCCTCGTCGGGTACGTTGTAGTGGCGCTGGTAGCGGGCAAACAGTTTTCGCTCGGCAGCGCGTGAATCTTCGACGCTGTAGGCATGCTTGCCGAACTTGCCCCGGGGCTTGCCCGCCAGGTAGCTTGCCATGGCCGCGCGCGTGGCCTCTGCCAGCGGCATGTCGAAGTGTTGGTAAAGGGCTTCGATGCAGGCGAGGGGGTTATCCATGAGGTCCTGATAGCGGGAGTCGGCGATGCTGTGTGAAGGAATGACGCCGGCCGCACGCTGGTCCATGACCTTTTCCAGACGGGCGGCAGTGGCCTCACCCATGATGATGTTCTCGAACAGCGCCGCATTGAAGGGCTGGTCCGAGCGCATGTGGTAGAGCGTGCCCATCAGGCTGGTGGCCGACGCCATGCACTTGATCGGGTCGCGGTGGGTCTGCACGATGCGCGCATCCGGGTATACCTGCAGCAGTACCTCCAGGTGCACCTGGTGTTCCGGTGCCTTCAACAGCCAGCGCTTGCGGGGGTTCTTCCACTGCAGGATCTGCAGGATGGTCTTGTGGTAGCGGTAGACCGGGGCGAAGTCCGCCTGTGCGAGCCAGGCGCCATAGCTGGGCGTCTGGTGCAGGGAGGCGATGTGGTCGCTGATGAAACTCCCCGCCATCAGCAACCCGCACTCGGCGGGTATGTCCCCACGCATTTCGTGCATGCCGGCGAACTCGGGTGCCACCCGGTTCCACTGGGTAAACAGCCTGTCGGCCCAGGCGATACGTGGATCATTGTGATAGCTCGCGGTTTCCGGCGGCGGACAGGGTCTGAGGGCTTCCCACATCTGCGGCACCCCGACGTCGGCATCCTGCGACAGCAGTTCGTAGAGAATGGAGGTACCCGAACGGGGCAGGCCCGCGATCACCATCGGTGCCGGTACTTCCTGTTCCAGGATTTCCGGGTGTGACGCCAACAGCGCCGTGACCTGCAGCCGGGTACACAGCCACAGGAAGATATCGTGGCGCGCCATCAGGCGCCCCATCAGGGTGAGCTCGGCTTCGGTCTCCAGCGCACGGATCAGGACCCGGAAGGGTTCACGCCAGCCGTCGTCACCAAAATCCGACAGGCCGGTGGCGCGGCCGGCCTGCGCGAGCAGGGAGGCCTCATCCAGTGGTACCACGGCCTGCAGGTCGAAGCAGGCACCTTCGGCGTTCATCGCCGAGAGCCAGTCCGGGTGGGGTGGGGCGGTGCACTGGGCGGTGGGTGCGGGTGCCATGGTCGTCTCCTTCCGCTAAGCCGAATTACGCCCGAAAGCGCTTGCAGATCCCGCGCCGCCGCCCCGCCAGTTGTTGGCGCCGCTGCTCCGGGCTGATGCGCTGCACCGCGGCGGGCAGGTACCGTGCGAGTTCACTTGATTTTACCTGCTCGCACCGGGGGACCGGGCAGGAACTCGCGCCCATCCAGCGGGTGGTGATGTAGCCCTCGACGTGCCCGGAAGGGTCCAGCCAGTTTGGCAGGCCCGGGTCGGTATGGGCGACCACCAGGATCAACTCGCCGCTGTCTTCGAGTACGGCGTGATGGCAGTTGGTGCTGCACAGGCGGTAGCGGTAGTCCATGGTTTCCCACCAGTAGTTACCGAACTCCACCGCCCAGTAGTCCGCTTGCGGTGGCGTGACCCGCACGATGAGGGCCTCGTCTTCGGGGACCTGCCAGTAACAGATCAGCGGCTCGCCGCCGGGAGTGGCGTCGATCCTGTTGTCGTCCAGCTGGCGGTAGGACAGGAAGCGGTTGGGCTGGCAGCGCCACTTGTCGATCATGTCGGCCCAGTAGCGGGTGGACGTGCGCACCCACTCAGCGCTGGCCATGAGGCCTCGCTGCAGGTCTGCGACCCCGAATACAGGGGCGGGAAGGTCGTCCCCGAGGCGGTCGATGCGGGCGTCCATGGGCGCCTCGTTTTCCCAGTCGGCAAAGAACTGGCGAACGGTGACCCGCCAGCTGCCGGGGGTGGTCCTGATCCAGTTGCCGTTGCCGTTGTCGTTGCTGGAGCCCGCGGGAGGCTCTGGCCCGAGGAAAATCTCGAAGTAGCCATCGTCATCGACATGGATGTCGCGGTCGATCAGGTTGCCGACCACCCCACCGCCCCAGGGCGTGGCGCCGTCCTCCAGTACGGTGACCGCAAAAAAACGCGCCTGGCCGCGGTAACCGCTGATGCGGTAGCTGTGTTCGCCGTTGACCGGGGCGCCCACGTAGAGGGCGTCGGTGTTGTCGCCGCCCTGTTTTCGCAGGGGGTCAAAATAGCGCAGCAGCTCCGGGAAGTCGGGGTTGTCGTTTTCCAGGTTGAACTGCAACGCCAGGGAAATGTTGCGGGCCAGCAGGCGCAGGCCCTTGGCGCGGTCGATGTCGTGGTGGGGGGCCGTGTCGCGAAAGACCAGCTCCCCCGCCGATTTCAGCTCGTCGCAAAAGGCGTTCCAGCTTTGCCTGAGTGTCGCGTCATTGGGATTGTCGCCAAACATGGTGTTGCCCCTGTCGGTGTGAGTCGCTATGACCTGTGCCGCATCATACCGGCCCGGGGGCAATGTCGGGGCGGGTTAACCGGCACGCCCGGGGCCTGGTTCAAGTATTCGTCGCAACCGGCTCTGGCAGGTCGTAGGCCGCCCAGTCCGGTTTTCGCATCAGTTCCACGAAGCGGTTGTAGTTCCACGGCCAGCTGGAGGGGACCCCGTCCTTGTCGAGGTACCAGCTGACGCAGCCGCCCTGGAACCAGACGGTTTTCTTCGCCGCCTCGACCCGGGCCGCCTCGTAGGTGTCCAGGGCCTCCCGGGTGGGAGCGAGCTCGGGACACTCGCCGCTGCGGATCCGGTCCAGCAACTGTTCGATGTACACCCACTGGTTCTCGGCAATATCGATCAGGGAGAAATTGCCCACCGGGCCGGAGGGGCCATTGAGCATGAACAGATTGGGGAAGTCCGGCATGGAAATCGCGAGATAGGCCAGTGGCCGGTTTTTCCACAGGTCTTCGAGATCAGCGCCATTGCGCCCGGTGATGGTCATCGGCCGCATGAAACAGTCCGCGTGGAATCCGGTAGCGAAGACGATGATGTCCAGCTCGTGCAGCACGCCGTCCCGGGTGCGGATGCCTTCGGGTTCGATGCACTCGATGCCCGCCGTCACCAGGGCGCACTGTGGATGCTGGATGGCCTGGTAGTAGTCGGGCGAAAAGATCAGGCGTTTACACAGGGGGGCGTGGTCCGGGCGCAACTGTTCCCTGAGTTCCGGGTCGGTGACGCTGTTTTCCAGGTTGGCCAGGCAGTAGTCTGCCATCTCCCTGGCGCCCTCGGACTCCATGTCGGTAATGGCCTGGGTGTAGCGTTCGACCCCCGCCATGTACTCCTCGGTGTTGAGCATCTCTTCCATCTTTGCCGGGTTGCTCATGGCCGCGCGGAAGGCGGCTCGCTCCTCCTCGCTGAAGTAGCCGTTCTCCACCGGCATGATCCACTGGGCAGTGCGCTGGTAGTGCTCCAACTTCGCCGCCTTGCCCGCCAGGGCGGAGATGATCTGCACACCGGTCGATCCGTTGCCGATCACGCCGATGCGTTTGCCTTCCAGGGACACACTGTGATCCCAGCGCGCAGAGTGGAAGAGCTGGCCATTGAAGCTGTCGGCGCCCCGGATGTCGGGAAAGCGCGGCTTGTGCAGCACGCCGGTAGCGGCGATCAACACGTCTGCTACATCTTCGCGGCCGCTCTTGAATCCGAGGTGCCAGCGACCGTCGCGAAACTCGGCACGGCTGGCCTCTTCGTTGAAGCGAATCAGGTCGAACAGTCCGTATTTGGCCGTGGTGCGCTCGAAGTAGTCCTGGATCTCCGCCCCCGGGGGCAGGTGGCGGGTCCAGTCCGGGTTGCGCTCGAAGGAGTAGGTGTAGTGATGGGAGGGTACGTCGCAGGTCAGCCCCGGATAGGTGTTCTCGCGCCAGGTGCCGCCGACACGGTCGGCCTTTTCGTACAGGGTAACGTCCCGGTAGCCGCGTTCCAGCAGCTTGATTCCTGCGAGGATGCCGGCCATACCGGCCCCGAGGACGACGACGCGTAGATCTTGCTCTGCCATGGTGATTACTCTCTGTTTCGCTGCTGCTTTGGATGGGTACAGCTTAGAGAGCTCTGGTTTAGCAGGGCATATCAAAAGTGATAATTCGACACTACATTATTGCTCGCATTTCCGGGGCGGGTGTAAGCTCGACCCATGGCAAAACCAGTGCGGGAAAAACAAGTGCGCGAGCGGTCCTCTCTCGAGGCGGTGCGGGATTCCTTTATGCCGCTGGTCAGCCTATTGCAGGGCGAAGTGACGACCACGGCGGCCAGCGCCCGGCGGTCGCCGCGCAACCTGGGAGAATTTACCCGCTGGTACCTGGAGGTGGTGCAGCAACTCGAGGCCCAGGTGGCCGAGGAGTTCGAGCGCCCCTCAATGGCACGGGATGCTGTGGAGTTGATGTGCCGCAGCGCCCTGAGTGCCTCCGACCTGGCCGAGGCCATCGCCATCTGCTCTCGCTTTATGGCCCTGCTGCATCCCCGCGCCGGCCTGTTGACGCTGGTGGTCAAGGGCGAGACCGCTTCCCTGCAACTGGACTCCCTGCGCCCGCGTACGACAACCGCGAGCAGCCTGGTGGATATCACCGGCCTGTTTGCTTTTCGCCAGCTGTTGCAGTGGCTGTCCGGTCGCGAGTTGCCCCTGGCCCAGGTGCGCATCGGCCCGATCCAGCGCGACGATGTGCTGCCCTTTCTCAAGCTGTTTCGCGCCCCGATACTGGCCGGGGGTGAGCATTACTCCCTCGACTTTCACGCCGATGCCCTGCACTGGCCCTGTGTACGTGGCCGCGCCGAGTTCGACAGTTTCTTCGACTGCTTCCCCTGTGCCGTCTTCGGCCTGCGGGCCCATGACCTGCGTGCCCAGGTCAGCGCCTTGATGGTGGCGGCCCTGGAGCGTGGTGAGGGCATTCCCACCCAGGACCGTCTGGCGAGCATCCTGGAAATTCCCCTGTCTACCCTGCGCCGGCGGTTACGGGATGCTGGCGCCGGATACCGGGAGTTGCGCGAGCAATGCCTGTCCGAAGTGGCGATCCGCCTGCTCCAGCGCGGTGATCTCAGCATTACCCAGGTCGCCGCACGCCTGGGCTTCAGCGACGCGGGGGCGTTCCGGCGGGCCTTCCATCAGTGGTACGGCTGTTCGCCGAGAGCCTGGCTGGCGGCCCGGGAGTAGCCTGCGTTCACGGCAGGCGAATCACTTCCGGTTGGCCGGATGGAATTGCCAATGCCGGCGTTAGCTAGTGTAATGCCCGGGGTTTCCCGCCTGCACATCACTCACTGGAGAAGGAATGCCGCGTTTTATTCACACCGCCGACTGGCAGATGGGCCGTCAGTACAGCCGCTTTGAAAGCGATGATGCCGCGATGCTGGTGGAGGCCCGCTTTACTGCCATCGAACGGATTGCGGAGTTGGCCAATGAAACGGCTTGCGATGCGGTGCTGGTGGCCGGTGACGTGTTCGACAGCCAGACCGTAGCCGATCGCACCCTGCTGCGGGTATTCAACGCCATGGCGGGCTTTGCCGGACCCTGGGTACTGCTGCCGGGCAACCACGATGCCGCCCTGAGCGAAAGCGTGTGGACCCGTGCCCAGCGCCTGCAGGCCGTGCCGGACAACGTCATCCTGGCCCTGTCCCCCGGGGTGTATCCCCTCCCGGAGCAGGGACTGGCCATACTGGCCGCGCCGCTCCTGCAGCGCCATACCTACGATGACCTGACCGCGGCCTTCGATACGCTCGCAAGCGAGCCTGGTTTGCTGCGTATCGGGCTGGCCCATGGCGCCGTGCAGGGCCTGCTTGCCGAGGATATCGACTCGGCCAATCCCATTGCTCCCGACCGGGTGCAGCGAGCGCAACTGGATTACCTCGCGTTGGGTGACTGGCACGGCATGAAATCCGTGAATGAGCGCTGCTGGTATAGCGGTACGCCCGAGCCGGAGCGCTTCCGCGACAATGACCCGGGATACGCCCTGGTAGTCGAGGTGTCGAGCCCCGGGGAGGTTCCCGACATTACCCCCCACGCCATCGGCCGTTATCAGTGGCAGCAGCGACGACAGGAATTTACCGTGGCTTCTGACCTCGATGTGTTTATCGAGGCCTTGCAGCAGGTGTCGGAATACGCGGTCCTTGAGCTTACCCTGGCTGGGCAGATGAGCCTGGCCGACGAGGAGCGGCTGGCGCAGGCCCTGCGCCAGGCCCACGCCCGCTGTCGCAGCCTGCAATGGAATGACAGCGATCTCCGTCTGTTGCCCACAGAAGACGATATTGCCAATCTGCATGCCGACGGCTACCTGGAGGACGTGATAGCGGAACTGAATGCACGCCAGGCCGCCGGCGAGGACGAGACGGCCCGGGATGCGCTGCTGATACTGGCCAGCCTGTTACGTGAACGACAGCCAGTGGAAGGGGTGAAAGCGTGAAGTTGCTTTCGCTCACCGTGGACCAGGTACGACAGTTCCGCGCCCCCTTTACCCTCGACGGACTGGCGCCCGGTATCAACCTGATCAGTGGCCCCAACGAATCGGGTAAAAGCACCCTGGTGCAGGCGATTCGCGCCGCCTTCTTCGAGCGCTACGCCTCGAGCAGCGTCGACTACCTGCAACCCTGGGGTGATAGTTCGGCGGCGCCCAGCGTCGAGTTGTTGTTCGAGGCCCAGGGCGCCCGCTGGCACCTGCGCAAGCGCTTCCTGAAAAAGAAACGCTGTGACCTGACCATAGATGGCCAGTCCTGCAGTAACGACGAGGCCGAGGAAAAACTGGCCGGGCTGCTGGGCTTCCAGTTCGCGAAAAAAGGCGCCAGCAAACCCGATCACTGGGGCATCCCGGGCCTGCTGTGGGTAGAGCAGGGGGGCGGTCAGTCCATCGAGGCGCCGGTATCCCACGCCAGCGAGCATTTGCAGTCTGCCCTGAACAGCCTGTTGGGAGAGGTGGCCTCCAGCAGCGGCGACGACCTGATCCAGCAGGTGGAGCAACAGCGCCAGCTGTTGCTGACCGCAGCCGGCAAGCCCCGTGGCGAATACGCAGAACTGGCTACGACCTGCAGCGCGCTGGAGGGGCAGCTTGATGACCTGGATACCCGCATACGGCACTACCGCGAGCGGGTGGACAGGCTGGCGCTGGTGCAAACCGAGCACCGCCGGGCGGAGCAGGAACGGCCCTGGGAGAGCCAGTTGCAGGAGGCCGATAAAAGCGCCCGTCAGCTGGCGGCCATCGAGCAGGAGCAGCGGGAATTACAACGCGACGAGGACCAGCGCCGGCAGACCGAGGCCACCCTGCAGGCCTACCGGGACCAGCAGGCGCAGGCCCATCGACAGGCGCGGGAACTGCAGCAGCGCAAGGTTGCCGAGGCCGACGCCGAGGCCGCACTGGAAACTCTGCAGCAGGCGAGCGAACCTGTACAGGCCAACGTCGCTGCGGCCCAGCAGGCCTATGACAATGCGGCCCGTGAACTGCAACAGGCGCGGGAGTGGGAGCGTCGCGACGGCCTGGAGAAGGCCTTGCAACAGGCTACGGAACAGTTGGCCGAGGGACTTGATGCCCTGCAAAGGGCAGAGCAGTTGCAGCAGTCTCTGGCCGGGGTCCGGCAGGCCCTGGGTGAACTCCGTATCGATGAGGCTGTTGTCGAAGACCTGGAGCAATTGACCGCCGAACTCACCGATACCGGCATCCGCCTGGAGGCCATCGCGACGCGCGTCAGTTACCAACTCGATCCCGGTGTCAGCATCACGCTGGCGGGAGAGCAGGTAAGCGAAAGTGGCGAAACCCTGCTGACCGACGCGACCCGGATGTCAGTCCCCGGTGTGGGCAGCTTTGAGATCACACCGGGCGGCACTGATATCAATGCCCTGCGGCGTACCCAGTCAGAGCAGCAGGCGGCAGTCGCGTCCCTGTTAGCGGAAACAGGCGTGTCGTCACTGGAGGAGGCCCGCAACCGCGCCCGGGAACAGCGCCGCCTGGCCGAGGACGCCAAACGTCTGGATGCCGAATTGCGGGCAGTGGCTCCCGGCGGGCTGGATCTGCTGCGCGAGCGGCACGCTGAATGTGCGCGGCAATGCGACACCGCTCGCCAGCAATTGCAGGCCCTGCCCGCGGCCGCTGAGCGAACTGGCCCCTCGCCCGACGTCGAGGCGGCGCAACAGACGCAACAGGACGCCGCTGGCGCGCTGAAGGCGGTAGAGGCGAGGCGGGAAGCGCATCAACTGGAGTTATCCCGTGCAGAGGTGCGCCTGGATAGCGCCCGTACAGAGGTCAAGCAACTGGCCAATACCCTGGCAGCACCTGAGTTCAAGGCGCGTGAGAACGAGCTCGCCGATCAACTACTCCGCACGGAGCAGGCGCTGGCGGCCTGCCTGGAGCGTATCGAGCGGCGCCAGCGGGAGATCGACGCGGCGCGTCCGGACCTGCTGCAGCAGGATATCGAGCGCCTGCGCAGCAGCGCGACTATCCTGCAGGAAACCCATCAGAAGCGGGCCGAGGAGTTGGCCAGCCTGCGCAGCGCCCTGCAGAGTGAGGGCGCCCATGGACTTGAAGAAGAAAGAGCCACGCTGGAGAACAACCTCCAGCATAACCGGCGGCGCCACGCCGAGTTGGAGCGTCGCGCCCGTGCCCTCGACCTGCTGCTGAGCCTGCTCACGGAGCGGCGCCAGGAGTTGACGCGGCGCCTGCAGGCACCACTACAGAAGCACCTGGATCACTACCTGGGCATTCTGTTTCCGGACGCCGGCCTGCAGGTGAACGACGCCCTGGTCCCCGAGCAGTTCCAGCGCAAGGGCGAACTCGGTCGTTTTGCCGACCTCAGCTTCGGCGCCCGTGAGCAGACCGGCCTGATCGCCCGCCTGGCCTATGCCGACCTGCTGCAGGAGGCGGGCCGGCCCACCCTGATCATTCTCGATGACTCCCTGGTGCACAGCGACCGCGAGCGCCAGGGGATCATGCAGCGCGTGCTCTTTGATGCGGCCCGCCGCCACCAGATACTGCTCTTCACCTGTCACCCTGAAAACTGGCAGGGTCTCGGTGTGGCGCCAAGAGACCTGCCTGCCCTCAAGTTGGGTACAGCCGGCGCTTGAACGGTTTCCGCAGACCGGTGTGAGGCAGCGCTACCGCCCGTCGATTCAACAGGCTGAACCAGTTGCCTCCCTGGTGTTGCCTGCACTTTACGCCCTGCTGAATGGGGAGGCAGTATCGGTGGCAAATACCCCTGAGTGAGAGGAGATTTGCCCCGATGATCGAAGGCCTGACGGTGAGTTCAGACGTGGTGGAAATCGAGGCGCCGGCTGCACTGGTGTGGGATGTGCTGGTGGACTTTGCCAATTACGGTAAGTGGAATACCTTCTGCCCGGTCGCCGAAGCAGAGCTGGTACTGGACACCCCGATCCGCATGCAGGTGGACCTGGGGTTTGGTCTGCAGGAGCAGGTCGAGTATATCTGCCTGATTGAACCCGGTTACCGGGTTGCCTGGCGGATGGAAAACCGTCCGGAAGATCCGATTCACGCCGTTCGCACCCAGACCATCGAGCCGCTGGGCAAGAACTGCTGCAGTTACGTCTCGGTCGACGAGTTTGGTGGTCCGGGTGCGGAAGAGATGATGGGCGCCCTGGGCAAACCGGTGGAAACCGGCTTCAACCGCTGTGCTTACGACTTGAAGGCTTACTGCGAAAAACGCTTCGCTGCGATGCGAATGCGCTGCTCAGGCCCTGACCGGGGCGTGATGTAACAGCAGCGCTGGATGTGCCGCTGTACTGGCAGCGCGCAAGGGTGGCGAAGGCGCTGGTTGATGAGCTGTCGAACACGGTGTTGGCCGCTGCCGCCGAGGTACTGGTTTCCGGCTAGCTGCTGCATTGGCCACGTCGCGCAACCACCAGCTGCCGGTTTGCGCCCGCCGCCGACCGTTGCATAATAGCCACTGTCTGCAGGCTGCGACGGAAAGCATATGTACGACTACGGCGAAGCATGTCCCATCTCCATGGCGAGTACGGTGCTCTGCGAGCGCTGGACCCTGCAGATCGTCCGCGAACTGTTTTTCGGTTCCACCCGCTACTCCGAAATCCAGAAATACATCCCCAATATTTCACCGTCACTGCTGCGCGACAGGCTGCGCTTTCTCGAGGAGAAAGGTATTGTCCTGCGCAAACGCTGTGGCACGGGTAACCGCTACGAGTACCACCTGACTCCGTCGGGCAAGGCCCTGGCGCCGGTGCTGACCGAACTGGGGCGCTGGGGCTTCCAGTACGCCCGGGAGGGGATGACGGACAAGCTCAACACCGTATCCGGACTGGTACGCGACTACGCCGGTGGCCTGAACGTGGATGAACTCCCCTCGGGAGATTTTGTGCTGCAGTTCCATCTCACCGATATCAAGCCTGACGGCAAGCGCTTCATCTACATCCGGGATGGCGTGGTGCAGGAATGTGCCCAGGACCTGGGTTTCGAGGTAGACGTGTATATCACTTCCACGGTGAAGACGCTGACCCGTGTCTGGTATGGCGAACTGGATATCCATGCCGCCATCGAGTCGGAGCTGGTGACCGTGGTCGCACCCCCGGTCTTCCTGAAAAACCTGAGTCGCTGGCTCGGTATCAGCTCCTTTACCACCGGTAATCCGCGGGTTGGGCCCGCCTGATTTACTACAGATTTCATAGTGGCTTACTACAGATTCTGACCTGTGTTGCGCAGGGCAAACTGCCTAGACTTTTTATCAACCGGGGATGGCCCGGCGCGATAAAACAGACTGACAAAGTAGGGAGTTACCGACATGAGCAACGAAGCAAACATCGAGAACAGCACTCAAACCAACGACCTGATCATCGTCATGACCAAGGGCATCTATGACGAGGTGTCCTCAGTGGGCCTCACCATCGCCAACGGTGCCCTGACCTCAGGCAAAACCGTGGGCCTGTTCCTGACCAGCAGCGCCATCGACCTGGTGCGCAAGGGCGGTGTCGACCACACCCACGTCCACCCCATGGAAAGCCTGAAGGGCTTGCTGGACTCGTTCATGGAGCGTGGCGGCGATGTCTGGGCCTGTCCGCCCTGCACCACGGCGCGTGGCTACGATGAGGACAGCCTGATCGATGGTGTGGTCATCCATGGTGCCAGCGTGATCATGGAGCGTATTGGCAACGGTGCCGCGACGCTGACCTTTTGACAGCGGCCTGGGGGAATAGGTGAAAGTAGTGTTCAGTGGCGGCCCTGGCGCGGGTAAAACCAGCGTGCTGGAGGCACTCCAGCGGCTGGGATACCCGGTCGTTCATGAGTCGGCACGGGACGTCATTGCGGGAAGAAAGGCCAGAGGCCTGAGCCCGCGGCCGGCGCCAGAGGTCTTTGCCCGCGAGATTCTGGCGCTCGACAGGCAGCGTTACCGGGAGCCGCATCCGGAGGATGCCACGGTATTTTTTGATCGATCTCTCATCGATGCCCTGTGCCTGTTGGAGCAGGCAGGTAAGTTGCCAGTCGAAGAGAGGGGCGCACTACTGGAGGAGTACCGCTATCACCCCACCGCATTCCTGTTCCCCCCGTGGCGGGAAATCTACTGCCAGGATGCCGAGCGTGACCAGGGTTTTGGTGAAGCGGTAGCCGTGTTTGAGCGTTTACACGACTGGTACCTTGCGTGCGGCTACGAAGTTGCCACAGTGCCCCTCCTGGCGGTGGAAGAGCGCTGTGCATTCATCCTCCGGCAACTTGGGCCGGGGTAGTACTCGCTCGCCAGGCGGGTACGACCGGCATCGAGTGCCAGTCTGATATCGCGTTCAGTAGCTGACCTCGATTGGTATTATCGCCGGGTAGGCAGTGCAGTTGATCTATATTGTCAGTTTTGGGCGTTAACCAATCCGGGATAAGTCGTCATGAAAAAGATAACTATCGTAATAACCGGTGGAACCGCCGGCATCGGCCTGGCGACAGCCAGGTATTTTTCCGATCGCGGACACCGGGTTTTCATTTCCGGGCGCGATAAACGGCGCCTTGATTCGGCTTTGGCTACGTTGTCTGATACTTGTGGCGGCGCTGTAGGCGACGTCAACGACACTGAGAGCCTGCAGCGCTTGTATGAAATGGCCGGCCCTATTGATGTTCTATTTGCCAACGCCGGTGTGTCCTACGCAGCCAAACCGCTCCACGAATTGTCGATTGAAGAAATTGAACGCATCGTCAACACGAACTTTATGGGGGTTATCCGCACCATTCACACAGCCATTCCCAGTATGAACAATGCGTCATCACTGATCATCAATTCTTCCACGATCGGCAAGTACTCTTTCTCTGGACAATCCGTGTACGGTGCAACAAAGGCCGGAGTAGAAGGCCTGACCCGTGGTCTGGCGGGTGAACTCGCTCCTTTGGGAATCCGCGTTAATGCTATTCGAACGGGCTTCATCGACACCGAAATAATCGAAAATTCCGGTGTGCCGACAGCCGAGGCAAATGCCATACGAGCCGGTGCTGTCAGCGCGATCCCCAGGCGAGAGATAGGAAAACCCGATGAGATTGCCGAGATCGTCGAATTTCTCGGTCTTGGGGCGTGCTTTGTCAATGGCGAGGTCATTACCGCTGACGGAGGGCAGACCGCCTGCTTTGTGCCCCCGCCTTACGATGCGTAAAGGCAGTCAGCGTGCATGAACCCTGCGAGTTTGCTCACCCGGTATCAGCAGTGGATGAGTGATTGCGCAGACCATTGTCTGACGTGGCAGGGAAGTATCCCATTCAATCGATTTGAAGCCAGAAGCTGGTCTGCAGCGTCAGGGCGAACCCCAGGATGGCTCCCAGTGGCGGTGCCCAGTGGTTTTTCAGCCGGGACTGGGGGGCGATGTCCTGGAATATGATGTACATAATGCCCCCGGCGCTCATCAACATGATGGAGCCGATGATCACGCCTTCATCGCGGATCAGAAAATGTGCTGCAACCGCCGCGATCGGGCCGATCGGTGTCAACAGCAGCATGAAGGCAAGGATGCCACGGGAGCGGTGTGATCGTTCCTTGTCCAGCTCCCGGTAGGCGTTGAAACCTTCGGGTATGTTCTGGGCGCCAATCACCAGGGCGAGGAGCAGTGCTGTTGATGGATTCGACACCGCCAGGGCACCCAGGGCGAGTGATTCCGGGAGGTAGTCGAGCAGCATTCCCATCAACTGAGGATTCTGGCGGTGACGCAAGCCCAGGGTACGTTCAATCGCAAAAAATGCGAAACCACCCAGCGCAAACACGAGAACGCCCAGCGGTTGGCTGTCGAACCTCGCCATGCCCTCCGGTAGCAGGACTTCGAATACTCCGCCGAGGAGCAGCCCTCCACCCAGGGCGATCATGAAGTGGCGAAATTCGTTTTCCAGCCACCTGGGTCGAACGCGCTCGATCCTGGCCACGGCGCCGCCCAGGGGCATGCACAGTCCAGCGGCAAAGGTCAGCAGTGAAATGTAGGCCAGGTCCGTCATAACCTGGCGAGCTTATCAGTAAACCTGAAAGACGGTGAAGACGGTCCGCTGCTTCACTTACCCGACCGGCAGGTAAAATTGTTCATACCACCGCCGCAACTTGGTTATCGGCCCGTCCCCGTCACACAGGATGGGGTCTTCGCGGTACATCTTGTCCTGCCAGATCAGCACATCCTGGCCAAAGGCGGCGTGGGCAGTGACCGGATAGAGTCGGGTGAATTCCTCCGGCAGGGGTTCGTCGGTCAGGCTGCTCATGATCACGGCCGAGCACAGGTCGACTTCATCGTCGTTTACAGGGGTGTGGTAGTTTACCCACCAACTCCTGAAGCTGATCTCCGGGCTGCGTGACTCGGTGTAGTAATACATGATGGAGGGGCCGTGGTAGGTGGCGTCGCCCCAGGCGTCGGCATCCATTCCGGCTCCCTGGTTGCGGACGTCTACCAGGTCGAAATCGAGTCCGGGAGGGGTGATCATGCCGGCTTCAGGATCGCGTTTTACTTTTGATATCTGGGTAACGGTGTAGTCCCCGAAGCGGTTCTCGAAGGACTGTACATTGCCGCCGTGCACGTGGGGAAAGTGGGCTATGTCGACGATATTCTCGATCACGTCGCAGGGCTGAGCACGGATGCGGGAGCGCTGGAATTGCCATTCGCCCCAGTTTTCCGCTCCCCAGTCATCGATCGTGGGAATGTAGTCCACGGGTGCACTATCGTCGGGGCAATACCACAGCGCGATAAAGCCATTGCGTTCCATCACCGGCCAGCCCTTGAGGGCATGTTTGGCTCTTTCCGGAATCTTCTTCGCGTAGGGTATCGCCACACATTCGCCTGTGCCGTTGAACTCCCAGCCGTGAAAGGGGCAGGCGATGTTATCGCCGTGGATTCTGCCGCCGTCACTCGCCAGGTTGGCACCGAGGTGGGGACAGTAGGCATCGAGAATACAGGGTTGCCCGGATTCACCGCGCCAGGCCACGAACTCACGATCAAAATAGTGCAGCCGTTTTACTTCACCCGGAGCCAGTTCGCTGGAGAAGAGTACGATGTGCCAACCGCGAGCATAGTGGCCGGCTTGCAGAAACGCATATTTCGGTGAGGTCATGGCGGGGCTTCCTCCTCAGGGGGTAGCGAACGCGTGCTGTGCCGCGATGTAGGCGAAGGTCATCGCGGAACCAATGGTGGAACCGGCGCCGGGATAGGTGTCACCCATAACCGCCGAGCTGGCATTGCCCGCGGCATACAGGCCGTCGATGGTATCGCCATTGCCGTCCAGCACCTGGCCGAACTCGTTGCACAGCAGTCCACCTTTGGTATCGAGGTCGCCCGGCTCGCAGCGCAGGGCATAGAAGGGGCCACGATCCAGCGGTGCCAGGGACGGGTTGGGCTCCACCTTTGGGTCTGCATAGTAACGGTCGTGCAGGCTGTCGCCGCGGCCAAAGGCAGGGTCCTTGCCAAGCCGGGCGTGGTCGTTGAAGTCGGCGACGGTTTGTTCCAGCGCCGCTGCATCAATGCCGATCTGACGCGCCAGCTCGGCCAGCGTCCCGGCGCGTGTCAGCAGCCCGCTGTCAAAATAGTTCGGCGGCAGCTTGCTGTCGGGCGTAATTTTAGAAGGTTTTATGTGCCCCGCGGTATATTTTTCCCGGAACGTGGTATCGAAGATCAGGTAACAGGGAACGGCACCTTCACCGCGCGCTTCGCTCGCGTACTGGTCTTTGACCACGTCTTCATAGGGCTGGGCTTCGTTGGTAAATCGTCTACCACAGCGATTGACCATGATGGAGCCCGGATTGGACTTGCCGGAGATCAGCGCCAGGCTGCGGCCGTCCGGGAGAATGTAGGTAGGCGACCACCAGGCGCTGCCCATAAAGCCCAGTGCCGCATCGACCTTCTCCCCAAGGGTGATGCTGTCACCGGTCGAGCCCGGGGCGGCGGCGGTCCAGCGGTCGCTGGAGGGCTGCGGTTGATACTGGCGCCTGAGAATCGCGTTGCGGGCGAAACCGCCGGTGGTCAGCAGCACGCCGCGCCGGGCCCTTACCACGATATCTTTCCCGCTGCGGCATACGCGAGCTCCGCTAACACGCCGCCCCTCGCACAGCAGTTCGCTTACCGGGGCGTCGAGCCACAGGGGAATGTCGCGGTCCAGCATGGAACGACGCAGGCGGCCCACCAGGGCGGGGCCCAGGGTCAGGCGATCATCGCCGCGGCGAGCGAGCCGTGCCGGCAGGTCGAGGTAGTAACGTGCCGCCAGGCGGGCACCCAGAGCATAGGCACCGAAGTCCATCTCCTGCAGTCGTCGCCCCTCGACAACGGATACGTTGAACGGGAGGAGCAGATCCGTGTAGTGGTCCCTGCTCATGGTCGCCGCCGCACCGCCCAGGTGGCGGATATGCATGGGTGCCGGATCCATCGAACGCCCGCCGGATTGATAGCCGGGTACGCTGTCGTAGTAATCCATGTAGGCGGGCAGGGGCGTGTAGTGCACGTGACTGTGCTGCATCATGAAGCGCAGCATCTCACTGGCGCGCTCGGCATAGGCACGAACCCGGGCTTCGGGCACGCTGTCCCCGATCAGTCCCCGCAGGTAGCTCAGGGCCTGCTCGGAGTCGTCATCAATGCCGAATTCCGCCAGTCGATGATTGGCGGGAATCCACGCGACCCCACCGGACTTGGCGGTGGTGCCGCCGTAAACGGGTTCTTTTTCCGCCAGTAACACGCTGCCGCCTAACTGGTGCGCTACTACCGCACCCGTCATGCCACCGGCACCGGCGCCAGCTACCAGCCAGTCAACTTCGATCTCCCCGCTCACGGCCTGGAGCCACCGTGGGAGCGGGGATCGTGGTCAGCCTGTTTCTGATTATTGTTCACGGCGTCTCTCCCTGTTGTTCGCGCATGGAAACACGATGAGTGCCACTTGAACACGTGCGCAGGGCGCCGCTGCGAACAATCCCCAAGGCAGTTCAATAATACGGCCACGGAAATTGACCGCTATCCCGGCGGGCCCTAAGCTCCCTTTTGCTTTCATCCGGGGACCCGATAACGTGATAACTCCTGACCTCGTGCACGCATGCATTGGCTCGTTCTGCGCAACCGGAAAACGGGTGCCGGAGAGCGTATGAGCCCTGTTGTGCCTGCGATAGTGCCTGCGATTGTACCTGCGATGATCCGCCTGCTACTGGGCCTGCTGGCTGCCAGTGCCGCCTCTTCGGTCTCTGCCATCGACTACAGTGAGCAGCGCCAGCCTTGCGCGGATCACCGTGAGTTCCGGCAACCCTTCTTTGGTGACCTGCACGTCCACACCCGCTATTCGCTGGATGCAAGTACCCAGGGTACCCGTACCAGCCCGGCCCAGGCCTACGGTTTTGCCAGGGGGGAGACCTTGCCTGTCCAACCCTGGACCGACGATGGGCAGGGGTTGCGATCCCTGCAACTGCGGCGCCCGCTGGATTTCGCGATGGTTTCGGATCACTCTGAGCTGATTGGCGAAGTCGCGATGTGCAATACACCGGGCATGGAGGGCTACAGTTCCTGGCAGTGCCTGGTCTATCGTTACTGGCCCCGCGGGGCGTTCTACCTGTTCAATGCCTGGTCCTCGATCAAGGCCTCCCATCTCGGCCTGTGCGGCGACAATGACCTACTCTGTCTGGAGGCCGCCAGGGGGCCCTGGCAGGAGATGCAGGAGGCTGCGGAGCAACATTACGACCGTTCCGACGAATGCCGCTTCACCACCTTCGTTGGCTACGAGTGGACCGGTGGCGAGCCGGACAGCGGCGGCAACCTGCACCGCAATGTGGTGTTTCGCAATGCCAGCGTCCCCCCGCTGCCCATCAGTTTTATCGACGGCCCGGCAGCCTCCAGCCTGTGGCGCAGCCTGGACACCCAGTGCAACAGCGCCGACGGCGACTGCGATTCCCTGGTGATTCCCCACAATGCCAACCTGAGCGCGGGTTACATGTACAGCGGCCTCAAGGATGATGGCAGCCCGATGGACAGCGAATATGCGCGGTTGCGCCGGCAGTTCGAACCCCTGGCGGAAATCATGCAGCACAAAGGTGCTTCCGAGTGTTTTTACCAGGCGGGAGTGACCCAGGATGAGCTCTGTGCTTTCGAACAGCAGCCTGTCGACAACATCTCCGGCCTTGATACTCCCCCGAGGCCTGATACGGGTTTTCTGCGTCGGGCGCTGGGTGACGGTCTGTCCCTCGAACGCGAGCTTGGCGTAAACCCCTACCAGCAGGGCTTTATCGCCAGTACCGATACCCATTTGGGCGCGCCCGGTGCCGCGGATGAAGACCGGTTCCTCGGCCACGGTGGTGCGGGCGTTCCGGCGGCGAAGGAGATTCCCCCGGGGCTGCCGGACAAACTGGAATACAACCCCGGTGGTCTGGCGGTGCTGTGGGCCGAGGAGAACAGCCGCGACGCGCTGTTCGACGCCATGCGCCGGCGGGAGGCCTATGGCACCAGCGGACCGCGTATCGAAACGCGCCTTTTTGCCGGCTGGGATTACCCCGATGATCTCTGTGAACAACCCGAACGGGTGAAACTGGCCTACAAAAACGGTGTGCCCATGGGAGGGGAGTTGTCAGACCCTCCAACTGCCGACGCCAGCCCCGCCTTCATGCTGGCGGCACGACAGGATGCCGGTACGCCCGGGCACCCGGGAATGCCCCTGCAGCGCATTCAGATTGTGAAAGTCCGGGTTGACGCCGCGGGAGAGCGCCACGAACAGGTACTGGACGCGGTAGGAGAAGACGATGGCAGTGCGGGTGTCGACACCGATACCTGCGAAACCTGGGGGCAAGGACACGCGCAATTGTGCACCGTGTGGCGCGATCCCGCCTTTGACGCCGGCGAGTCAGCGTTCTACTACTCGAGAGTCATCGAGAACCCGAGCTGTCGCTGGAGCCAGCGCCAATGTGTGGCGGCCGGAGTGGACTGCGCCGCGCCAGAGAGCGTTCCGGATGACTACGCAGCGTGTTGCTCGGCCACGCATCGCCCTGTTATCCAGGAGCGTGCCTGGACTTCGCCCATCTGGTACACGCCGGCAGATTAGATCGGGCTCTTGCCCGCACTGACGTCGAGCACCTGGCGGGCGTAGCTCAGGGCTGCCCGGGAATCTACCCGGCTGCTGTAGGCTTCGATAAACAGCTTGCCTGCCACGACCCCTTCGGGGTTGATAACGATCATGCCGGGGTAGGGGATGCCGTAGTGATCGTCCCCGGGCTGGTACTCGGCGTTGAGGATTCCCAGTGTCTTGAAACTCAGGGCATCGACATCCGAGAGCAGCGGGATGGTTATGCCGCGCTCGGCGGCAAAGGCCTGCTGTATTTCGGGGGCGTCGTAGGTTATGCCGACCAGGCCTATGCCCGCAGCATCGAAATCCGCCTTGTGTTCCTGTAACTGGATCATCTGTTTCATGCAGTAGGGGCACCAGGACATGGAGCGGCTGGCCACCAGCACCGTGCCCCTGGGGCCGGCAAAATCTGCCAGCTGTCTTATCACCTGCCCCTGGTACCGGGCGTGCACACCGGGGAAGTGGCTGCCGACTGCCGGGCCGGGGTCGAAGTCGTCGGTGTCCGCGGGCACGAACATGTTCTCGGTGACCTTGTCGTAGGCGGCCTGCTTCACCTTGTCCTGGTTCTTGTACAGCAGCGCCAACGCCAGGCCCAGTACAACAGCCAGCACAATGAGGGTGCGATGCATTTCGTCACTCCGTTATGAGCTTATGCGAATTTGGTTAGTCTATCCGTGCCGGCCTCGCTTGTCCCACTCAGGGGCATTTGCGTATGCTTGCGCTTTCTCCGCAATGGGCCACGAGTTTCCCGATGATCGACCAGTTACTGATTTCAGCTGTCTTCCTGTTTTTGCTCGGGAGCCTGATTTTCACTGACTGGCCCGCCGCGCGCATTTTCGCCGGTGCCATGTTGGCGGCCTATTTCGCCGGCCTGGTGGATACTGCCGAGGTGCTGGACAAGGCCTCCAATGTGGGCCTGATCACCCTGGTGCTCTTGCTGCTGGTGTCGGTGGGACTGGAGCGCCTGTCCTGGCTCAATCGCCTGTCAGGTAAACTGATTACCCCGATGCTGTGGGTCACCCTGCTGAGGCTGGGCGGGGTCACAGCGCTGTTCTCGGCCTTCGTCAACAATACGGCGGTGGTGGCAACCCTGGCCCAGACCGTGCGCAACAATCGCCATCACCCGGCGTCGCGTCTGCTCATTCCCCTGTCCTATGCCGCCATTCTCGGCGGTACCATGACGCTGATCGGTACCAGTACCAACCTGATTGTCAGCAGCTTCCTGCAGGACGCCACCGGCCAGAGCCTGTCGTTTTTCGACTTCACCGTTGTCGGCGGCACAGCCACCGCGGTGGGCCTGCTGGTGTTGCTGATTTCAGTTCGCCTGCTGCCGACCGACAGTGCCGAGAAAATCGACATCAATGAATACCTGATCGAAGCGGAAGTCTCTGAGGGTTCCAACCTGATCGGGCGTACCATTGCCGAGAACCGGTTGCGTGACCTTGAGGACCTGTTCCTGGTCGAGATCGTCCGCGACGAACACCTGATCTCGCCTGTGGCTCCCAGTGAGTACATCGAGGCGGGGGACAAACTTATCTTCTCCGGCGATATCAAGCAGGTGGCCGCCCTGGATGCCCTCGACGGGCTTCACCTGTTCGCGGTGGAAGAGGGCCTGCTGCGGGAGAATATGATGGAAGTGATCGTGATGCCCGACGCCAGCATCGAGGGCAAGACCATCAAGGAGAGCGGCTTCCGCTCCCTGTTCGACGCGGCGGTGGTGGGCATGCGGCGGGGTGGCAAGCGCCTGTCGGGCAAGCTCGGCAACATCACGATCCAGGCCGGTGACAACCTGATGCTGGCCACAGGGCCGGACTTTCACGATCGCAACAACCTGGGCAAGAACTTCGTGGTGATCGACGAGTCGGTTAACGGGGCCAACTCCACACCCCTGCAGAACTGGCTGGTGAGCCTCGGGCTGCTGGGCATTGTCGCCCTGTCGGTGCTCGAGTGGCTGCCGCTCGTCAAGGGGCTGACCCTGTTGCTGGTCGTCATGCTGGTGTTGGGGCTGGTGCGTGGCTCCGAACTGCGGCGTCGCTTCCCCTTCGAGATCTGGCTCATTATTGCCTCAGCCCTGACCCTCTCGCAGGCGCTGACCAATTCGGGGCTGGTGTCGTTGCTGGCCAACGGCTTGCACACTTACCTGGGCGTGCTGGGCCCCCACGCGGCGCTGATCGGCATTTATCTGGGAACCCTGTTACTCACTGAATTGATGACCAATAACGCGGCCGCGGCGCTCAGTTTCCCTATTGCCTTCGGGCTGGCGGAAAGCTTCGGGGTCAGTGTACTGCCCTTCGTGATGGCGGTGGCCTTTGGCGCCAGTGCCAGTTTCCTGACGCCCTACGGCTACACCACCAACCTGATGGTGCAAAACCTTGGGGGTTACGCCATGCGTGACTACGTTCGCGCTGGACTGCCGTTGTCCGTGGCTTATTCGACCGTGGTGCTGGTGTTGCTGCCCATCGTGTTTCCCTTCTGAGGCGCAGTTCCCACTGGGGTCTCAGGGCACGATACTCAGCCCCCGTCTGGCCTTCGAACTGCCACGGGCTTTGGCGCCCGCCCGCGCGCTGAGCTCCGCAAAGGCATCTTCGAGGCAGCTTCTGTAAAACTCCGGGTCCGGCAGGATGTCGCGATCGGCGAGTACCGAGAGGGTGACCTTGCCGGCGTAGCTGAACACCATGTGAAAAATGCCCACACCGGGGGTCAGAACGCCCAGGCCGTAGTAGTCGACCATGCGGGCACCGGCGCAGTACAGCGGAAAGGGTGGCCCGGCCACGTTGGAAATGATGGTGCTCACGCCAACCGGCATGTAACGCGACAGTCCGTAGTGAGACCACAGCCCGGTCACGGGCCGCGTCAGGGCCGGCGAGAAGGCGCCGGCCAGCTTGATCACGTCTGCCAGGGGGGATTGCTCGCCAAAGGCCTTGGCGTCGGAACTCGAGCGGCTGATGGCGGAGAGGCGCTCCAGGGGATCCTCGATGTCGCTGTGCAGGCTGGTGTAGAGGGCTCCCACCTGGTTGTTGTCACTGCTCCCCGGCCGGCGATTGCGCAGATTGAGCGGCAGGGTGGCGGTGAGGGAACCCTCCGGCTCCTCTCCGTGTGCGTTCAGGTAGCGGCGCAGTGCTCCGGAGACGATGCCGATGGCCACGTCGTTGACCTTGACCCCGGCGAAGGTCTTGACGCGCTTGATCTCATCCAGGGAAAAACTCGCCGCGTCAAAGACACGGTGTGGTCCCACCGGGCCATTGAAGCGTGTCCGTGGACTATTGAGCTCGGGCCGTGGAATCTGGCCCAGGGCGAGCCCGGCCCCGTACTGGCACAACCGCCCCGTGGTACTGACGCTGCCGCGCAACCAGTCCAGGCTGTTGCGCACGCCGTTGACCGAAGCACGGCTCAGGAGCTCCGCCACCGAGGGGGGCGTCTCCGCGAAGTGCGTTTCCGGCGGCGGGGTGGAGGGCGCCGGTTCGGGTTCCGGGTCGTGCAGCAGAGCCATTACGCTGGCGCCTCCGGCCCCATCCACCAGGGAGTGGTGCAGCTTGGTATAGATGGCGAACGCACCCTGTGGCAGGCCGGGTATGTTGTCCAGGCCCTCAATCACGTAGGCTTCCCAGAGCGGGCGGTGCATATCCAGCGGCCTGGCGTGCAGGCGAGCAACCTGGATACACAACTGCCGCCAGTCACCGGGGTGGGGCAGGGCGATGTGGCGCAGGTGGAACTCTACGTCGAAATTGGCGTCCCTGATCCAGTAGGGGCGATCGAGTCCTCCAGGCACGTTAACCAGCCGGGTGCGAAACAGTGGTTGGTGTTGCAGGCGGCGTTCAAAGTTGGCAATGACCTGCTTGAAGCGCACAAAGTTATCCGGCGCTGACGCCGGATCGTAGATTCCCAGGCCGCCAATATGCTGAGGCGTATTGGCCTGTTCCAGGTTGATAAAGGCTGTGTCGAGAACACCCAGTTGTTTCATAGTTGTCTGTCTCCGGGCTCGCAATGCAGAGCTAAAGCTTAACCCGGTGAGATGCGCTGTCCAGCGCAACCTGCACCAACCGGCATCCCGGCGCTGGCAACACCTGTACTGTTGCGTTCTGCTGTTGCTGCTGTTCCCGGCGCTGTCCTCCATCGCGGAGCCGGGAGCGCCCTATGGCGAGCAGCTGTTGCGCAGCGGCCAGCAGTGGGCCGACGCCCACCTGCCCGGGGAGGGCGTGGCTGCCGAGCCCGAAGTCGGCGCCGGGGTGGAGGCTGCCTACAAGGGTTACCTGGAGCAACTGGAGGTCCTGCAGCGGCGCGGTGGTCCCTATGCGGTTGGCCTGTCGGAGACACTGGGCGCGATGGCCGCGTTGCAACGCCAGCGAGGCGACCTGCAGGGCGCCGAGTCCCTCTACGCCCGGGCCCTGCATATTCAGCGCATCAATGAGGGGCTGCGCAGCGAAGGGCAGCTGGAACTGTTGCGTCGGCTGATCGAACTGGCGCGGGATGGGCAGGATCTCGGAGCCCTGGACGATCGTTACGCCTACCTGTACTTCCTCCAGGGCGGTGCGCAGCCGCCGCGAAACCGCCAGGCCCTGGCGGTACAGCTGGAATACCTGCGTTGGCAGCGTGAGGCGCTGCGCCTCGGGGTCGGTGCGGGGCGCGGGCAGCGGCGCCTGCTGGAATTGCTCGAACTCAATGATCGCCTGCTGGAGGGGACGGCTGCGGGTACGCCGGCCGCCCTGCCACCGGCCAGTCGCTGGCCCCTGTTCGAGAGCCAGCTGCGCAACCTCTACCTGCTGCAGGACTCGCTGCCACCGGTGCTGGATGACCCCGGCATGCGCGTAGCGAGGCGCTTCGATCTGCAGGCGGATAACGAACTGGCCAATGAGCGCCAGCGTCTCGAGCAACAACGACGCAGCGGGCTGGCTCGGGGGCGGAAGCTGCTGCAGGATGCCATCACATCGATGCCGGTGGATGCACCCGAGCGACGCGCGGCGCGGCTGGCGCTGGCGGATTGGTATCAGTGGCACGGACAGACCCGCCGTGCAACGGAGATCTACTCGGCGCTGGTGCGTGAACTCGTTGCCGCAAACGATACGGCCACCCTGGCCGCCTGGTTCGCCGAACCTCTGGAACTGCCGGACAATGGCGCCTTCTGGCAGCCCCTGGCGCCCGGGGAGGTGGCCAGTGCGCCGATCTCCCTGGGCTTCAAGGTCGATGAGCGCGGCAGGGTACGGGAACTGGCGTCACTGGCGGTGCCCGAGGCGGCCGAAGAGGTAGAGACCCGGCTGCGCCGGGTTCTCGCCGATACCCGGTTCCGGCCGCGTTTCGACCGCGCGGGGGTGCCTCGGGCGTCGCAGCTTGAGCGCTCCTATGAGTGGCTGCCCCTCAGGCGTTCTCGATGGCCATGATCGCGCCGCGGGCCTCGACACTGCCGCGGGTTTTCCACTCGAACAGGTCGCCGCAGTGCTTGTCGACGCAGCGTTCGGCCATCTCCAGGAAGGTGGAGCGCTCCGGGTCGGCGATGTAGATGTGTTTCACCCCCGCCTTGACCGCGCGGTTGACCATGTTGGTGACAGGCTTGACCAGTTCGTCCCAGAAGCAGATGTCGGCTGCAATCAGCATGTCGTACTTCTTCAGGTCTTTCACGGTGAGCTGCTCGAACCGGCGGGCCACGGTTTTGGTTTTCACCCCGTTCAGAGCCGCAACCTCGTCGAGGTAGGGGAATACATCCGGGTCGGCATCCACGGAAGTCACCTTGGCGTCCAGCTTTTTGGCGCACCAGATACCCCCGATGCCCCAGCCACAGCCGACATCAATCACCCGCTGGCAGTTTTCTGGCGGGTGTTTCTTCAGATAGTCGATGAGCAGGGCACTGGATTTCCAGAACTTGTTGCCGTGTATGGAGGGGACTG
The DNA here is from genome assembly GCF_008064665.1 of Parahaliea maris. GTDB lineage: Bacteria > Pseudomonadota > Gammaproteobacteria > Pseudomonadales > Halieaceae > Parahaliea > Parahaliea maris. The sequence goes on from NZ_VRZA01000002.1 coordinate 384,382, forward strand.
TGCCCTGGCGTCGCACCCGGCGGATGTTGGGGTGGCTTGATGTGGGAATGGTGACACCGCGAAACGTTCTCGCTACCGTCGGTTTCGATCGGCCCAATTTACTGTCCTTTTCTGCAGATTTTGCTAGAGGTGGGGTGCCCATTGTGGCATTTTGCAGTGGATCATTACCAGTCGCATTATGTTTCGCTGTGGGGAGCGAGTCCGGTGAATGCGCCGGAGCCATACCAGAAGCAGGAGATACCCCGATGTCCCGGATACGGCCCCAGGTCGAGCTGTTTGAGAAGAACAAGCCACGGCAGGCACGCGCCAAGCGCACTTACGACAACATCCTGCTGGCGGCGGCAGAGCTTCTGGTAGAAGTGGGGGTGGAACGCATTTCCACCAACCTTATCGCCGAGCACGCCGGCATCACCGTGCCGGCACTGTATCGCTACTTTCCCAACAAGTACGCAGTGCTCTACGCCCTGGGTGCGGCCCTGATGGATCTCCAGAACCAGATTTTCGAGAGCTGGCAGGAGCGCCATTTCAGCGCCGGTGGCGCGGGCGCGCTGATGGAAAATATCGAAGAACTGCTACTCGAGACTCACCGGGCAACCCGCAACCAGGTGGGAGGGCATGAAATCACCCAGGCCCTGCGCGCGGTGCAACCGCTACAGGAGTTGCGGCAGCAGTCTCACGCGCTGATTGGCCAGCGCTTCTGTGAAGTGGCGGCCCACGCCCTGGGGCGGGAGCCGGACGAGGAGATGACCATCCACGCCACCATTACTGTGGACACCTTTTACAGCCTGGTGGAACTCGCGCTCAATGACGGGCCGATCCCGGCTGAAGGCCTGCTGCGCCACGGCGGGCGCATGATCCAGCTGTACTGGCAGGACGTGATAGAGCAGGCAGGTAGCCCGGTCTGAAATCGCCCCGCGCGGGGTGAGTGGCGCTGTCAGTCCAGCGCCACCACGTCTTCCGCCTGCGGGCCCTTGGCACTGTTGCCGACCACAAAGCCCACTCGTTGTCCGTCCCTGAGGCTGCGGCGGCCATCGCCACGGATGGAACGGAAGTGGACGAAAATTTCGTCCCCGTCCTCCCGAATAATAAAGCCGAAGCCCTTCGAAACATTGAACCACTTCACTTTGCCTTCCTCTCGGTCGGCGTTGTCCTCGACGTGGGAGCGGTGGGCGGCCTGGCTGGCCCGGCCGGCCGGTTCCGCCGTCGTCGCGGCGGGCAGCAGGGCGGTGACGAGGGTAGCAATAGCGAAACAGGCGAATAGCAGCAGGTCGGGGGAACTTTCGCCGCGTAGCAAGGTGGCGGCGACGGTGGCGGCGACGGCGATCAGCAGGCTGAGAATAATACGGATGGTGAGAGTCATGTCTGTCCTCTGGTTGGCTTGATATGGGTGTAGGCCTTGCGGCGGTTTTGCTCCGCTGCACCCCGGGGCGCGGCGGTGGTGCGCAGGCCGATTGCCCGGCGCGCGCAGGTTCCCGCGGTGTTCTGCGGAAAATACCGGCAATCCGGCAACAACAAATCTTGCCGTTACAGGAATGGCGGACTGTGCAACGATGGATTGGGTGCCGCGTGGAGTCGGGAAGGGCTTCGCTGCCATGCCTTCCGCGATAGCGGCGGGCCGGGGTTACAGTTTCAGCACATCTTCGGCCTGAAGTCCCTTGGGACCTTCGACGAGTTTGAACTCGACTGACTGGCCTTCATTGAGTGTACGGTAGCCATCACCCTGAATGGAGCGGAAGTGCACGAACACATCGTCATCGCCTTCCTCGCGGGTAATGAAGCCAAACCCCTTGGCGTTGTTGAACCACTTTACTGTGCCATTGACACGATCACTCATACCACTTTCCTCGGATTACCACTTTTTATTATTCCCCGCCGCCCAATGCCACGGGGTTGTGAAACCCTTGTTACCGAGGTCGATGCTGCGCCGGCTATACCGGCGCCTCACATCTGCGCTATACGCTGCTCCTGTTCCCGGAGCTTGGACAGCGCCTGTTGCTGGGCCTGCTGTTTTTCGCGTTCCTTGGCGACAACAGCCTCGGGGGCTTTGTCGACGAAGGCGGCATTACTCAGTTTGCCTTCGATGCGCGACAGCTCTTTTTCCAGCTTTTCAATTTCCTTGGCGAGGCGCTGCAGTTCCGCTTCCCGGTCGATGAGATCTGCCATCGGCACCAGGATTTCGAGATCACCGACCAGTGCCGTGGCGGCCACCGGTGCGTCTTCGCCTTCAGCCAGGAACCGGATGGATTCCAGCCTGGCCAGTTTTCTCAGGGCGGCGGCATTTTGTTCCAGTCTGGATTTATCGCTCTCGTCGCCGTTCCTGAGCATCACCGTGAGAGCCTTGCCGGGCGGGATGTTCATCTCGCCTCTTATATTTCTCACGCCCACGATGACGCCTTTGAGCCATTCTATATCCGCGTTTGCGGCGCTGTCCACGCTTTCACCCTCACTGATTGGATAGGGCTGCAGCATGATGGTGGCGCCGTTCTTGCCCGCCAGCGGGGCCACGGTTTGCCAGATTTCCTCGCTGATAAAGGGCATGAAGGGGTGCAGCAGGCGCATGGAGGCCTCCAGCACGCGAATCAGGGTGCGCCGGGTGCCGCGCTTGGCGGCCTCTGAAGCGTCGTCATCCCACAACACCGGCTTGGACAGTTCCAGGTACCAGTCGCAGTATTCGTTCCAGATGAATTCGTACAGTGCCTGCGATGCATGGTCGAATCGGTAGGACTCCACCGCCTGCGCCACCGCGGCCTCGGTTTTCTGCAGCTGGCCAATGATCCAGCGGTCCGCCAGGCTCAGTTCCACCTCGCTATTGCCGGCCTGGTCGCAGTCCTGCCCCTCGCAATTCATCATCACGTAGCGGGCGGCGTTCCATATCTTGTTGCAGAAATTGCGGAAGCCCTCGATGCGGCCGATATCAAAGCGAATATCGCGGCCGGTCGACGCCAGCGAATAATAGGTGAAACGCAGGGCGTCGGTACCGTAGGCGGCAATGCCCTCCGGGAACTGCTTGCGCGTCGCCTTGTCGATTTTTGCGGCCAGTTGCGGCTGCATCATGCCCGAGGTGCGCTTGCTCAGCAGGGATTCCAGGTCGATCCCGTCGATCAGGTCGATGGGGTCCAGCACGTTGCCCTTTGACTTGGACATCTTCTGGCCTTCGGCATCCCGCACCAGCCCGTGGACGTACACGGTGTGGAAGGGGACTTCCTGACGGAAATGCAGGGTCATCATGATCATCCGGGCGACCCAGAAGAAGATAATGTCGAAGCCGGTTACCAGTACCGAGCTGGGGTGGAAGGTGGCCAGTTCCGGGGTCTCTTCGGGCCACCCAAGGGTGGAGAAGGTCCACAGGGCGGAGCTGAACCAGGTGTCGAGGACATCTTCGTCCTGGCGCAGGCTGACGTCTGCGCCGAGGCTGTTTTCGCTGCGTACGGCGGCCTCGTCCTCGCCCACGTAAATGTTGCCGGCGTCGTCATACCACGCCGGAATGCGGTGCCCCCACCACAGCTGGCGGCTGATACACCAGTCCTGGATGTCGCGCATCCAGGCGTAGTAGGTGTTCTCCCACTGCTTCGGCACGAACTGGATGTCACCGTTCTCCACCGCCTCGATGGCGGGTTTTGCCAGGGTCTTGGCGTCCACGTACCACTGGTCGGTGAGGTAGGGCTCGATGACCACACCGGAGCGATCCCCCCGGGGTACCTTGAGGGTGTGGGGCTCGATCTTGTCCACCAGGCCCAGGGCTTCCAGGTCGGCCACCACGCGCTTGCGCGCCTCGAAGCGGTCGAGTCCCCGGTACGCATCAGGCACGCTGTCGTTGAGGGCGGCGTCGTCGGTCAGGATGTTGATCATGGCCAGGTTGTGGCGCTTGCCCATCTCGTAGTCGTTGAAGTCGTGGGCGGGGGTGATCTTCACGCAGCCGGTGCCGAATTCGCGGTCCACGTAATCGTCGGCGATGATCGGGATTTCACGTCCGGTCAGGGGCAGGGTGATGGTCTGGCCGACCAGTGCTGCGTAGCGCTCATCCTCCGGGTGTACGGCCACGGCAGTATCACCGAGCATGGTTTCCGGGCGGGTGGTGGCCACGGTCAGGTGGCCCTCGCCGGAGGTCAGCGGATAGCGGAAGTGCCAGAGGGAACCCTGCTCTTCTTCGGAAAGTACCTCGAGGTCGGACACGGCGGTGTGCAGGGCCGGGTCCCAGTTGACCAGGCGTTGGCCGCGGTAGATCAGGCCTTCTTTGTACAGTCGGATAAACACTTCCTGCACCGCCTTGCTCAGGCCCTCGTCCATGGTGAAGCGTTCACGGGACCAGTCCGGCGACGCGCCCAGGCGGCGCAGCTGCTGGGTAATCTGTCCACCGGACTGCTCCTTCCACTCCCAGACCTTTTCGATGAACTTGTCGCGGCCGAGTTCGTGACGGTTGGTGCCCTGGGCTTCCAGCTGGCGTTCCACCACCATCTGGGTGGCGATGCCGGCGTGATCGGTGCCGGGTTGCCACAGGGTGTTGTCGCCGCGCATCCGGTGGTAGCGGATCAGGGCGTCCATGATCGCTTCCTGGAAGCCGTGGCCCATGTGCAGGCTGCCGGTGACATTGGGGGGCGGGATCATGATGCTAAAAGCGGATTCACCGCCCTGGGGCTTGAAGTAGCCCCTGGCTTCCCACTCCTGGTACCAGCGGGTTTCAATGTCGGCGGGTTGGAAGGTCTTGTCCATGAAAAATGCGATCCGGGCGAAGTCAGGGTATGTGTAAAACGGGTGTCGGCTGCGGCGATCAGGCCCAGGGGCACCGAGTCGCCCGGCAGGGCCGGAAAAAGAGCGGAATTATACGCGCTGGGCCCGGGCTGGGCCAGCCATTGGTGGGCTGGGAATGGGCGCCGTTAGCGCCCGGCCGGCAGGTCGTGTTTTTCGAGCTGGTAGCCGCGCTCCTTGTAATAGCGCCAGCTCTGGCGCAGGGCCTGCAAGGCATCCGGTTCCTGGGTGACCACCTCGGCGACCCGGTGGAAGCGGCCGAAGAACCCCGGGATTTCCAGCTGCAGGTTGATCAGCAGGTCGTCGTGATCGGTCGGCTCCTGGCCCCAGCCGATGGCGATCAGGTCGCTGTCGGGGCTGCCGCAGAGGCCGTGGGGCAGAAAGCTGCTGGGCCGGAACGACCACAGCAGCTCGTCGAGCTGCTGTGCCTGGGCTTCGTTCACCGCGTTGATGAAGATGCGGTGTCCCTGGGCGAAGGCCTTGTCGGCGAGGCGCGCTGCCACGTACAGGCGCTCCACCTCGCCGGCGGCCTGCACGACATAAAACCCGACCCGGGTCATGCGGACGCAGCGCGTTCCTGCAGGTAGCGGGTCAGTAGCGGTACCGGACGTCCGGTGGCGCCCTTGGGTGTGCTGTCCCAGGCCGAGCCGGCGATGTCCAGGTGGGCCCAGTCGTAGTTCTCGGCAAACTTGGACAGGAAACAGGCCGCGGTGATGCTGCCGCCACCGGGTCCGCCGATGTTGGCGAGATCGGCGAAATTGCTGGCGAGCTGCTTGTGGTAGTCGTCCCAGAGGGGCATCCGCCAGGCGCGATCCCAGGTCTGCTGGCCGGCGGTCAGCAGCTGGTCGGCCAGTTCGTCCTTGTTGGCATAGAGGCCGGAGGCGTGGGAGCCAAGGGCGACGACGCAGGCGCCGGTCAGGGTGGCGATGTCCACCACCGCAGCGGGCTTGAAGCGCTCGGCGTAGGTCAGGGCGTCGCACAGTACCAGGCGGCCCTCCGCATCGGTGTTGAGGACTTCGATGGTCTTGCCCGACATGGAAGTCACCACGTCGCCGGGTTTGGTGGCCCGGCCGCTCGGCATGTTTTCCGCCGCCGCCACGATGCCTACCACGTTGAGGGGCAGTTCCAGGTCGCGCACCGCCTGCATGGTGCCGAATACCGAGGCTGCGCCGCCCATGTCGAACTTCATTTCGTCCATCTTGGCACCCGGCTTGAGGGAGATGCCGCCGGTGTCAAAGGTGATGCCCTTGCCCACCAGGACGTAGGGCTTGTCCTTCGCCTTGCCGCCCTTGTACTCCATCACGATCAGCTTGGCCGGCTGGTCGCTGCCGGCAGAGACCGACAGCAGGGAGCCCATGCCCAGCTCCTGCATTTTTTTCTCTTCGAGCACACTGGTGGACAGCTTCTTGTGTCCCCGCGACAGGCTGCGTGCCTGCTGAGCGAGGAAGGTCGGTGTACAGATATTGCCCGGCAGATTGGCCAGGTTACGCGCCAGGTTGACGCCGTGGCCGATATGGCTGCCGCGGTCCAGCGCCCCCTGGGCCCTGGCGGTGGCCAGGGCCTTGCCGGGGTTGACGCCCAGCTTGCGCAGCGCCAGGGCTTTCTTGGGCTTGCTGACCGTTTTGGTGTAACGGTAGGCGCTCTCGATGAGCTGCCGGGGCAGTTGCTCCAGTACTTCCTCGACGTCGACTTTGGCATCGGCGAGATCGCCGAGGTGAATCACTGCGTCACTGGCGCCACTTTTGTTGAGGCGGCGGTAGAGGGCGGCAGTGACCTCACGGGCCGTACTCTGGTCGAACTTGTCGATGGGGCCAAAGCCGAGCAAGAGCACGCGCTGGGCATTGCCGAGCCCCGTCAGCATGCTGCTTTGCCCTACCTTGCCCTCGAAGTCGCCGAGTTTGACGACAGCGGTAACCGCGCCGTCGCTGGCTTTGTCGAAATCCTGTGCCGCTGCGGACAGGGTTTTGCCAAACACCGGCACGATGGCGCATTGGGTTTTGCCCTTGGTTGCATCGGCGCTCTGGCGAGCGGTAAAAGTAATCGAGGTCATCGGGGTTCCTTGCTTCGCATCGTGTCGCGGTAGTGTATGATGTCGGGCGCCCAAACTGAACCGAGCCGCATTCTCCTCACGCCCTCCAGACGATGAAAATCCTGCGCTATCTAACCCGGGACGTCCTCACGCACATGCTGGCGGTGAGCTTTGTCCTGCTGGTGGTGATATTCAGCGGTCGCTTTGTGAAATACCTGGCAGAGGCAGCAGTGGGTGACCTGGCGGCCGACATCCTGTTGCCGGTTATGTTTTTCCGCCTGCCGGGTTTCCTGGAGTTGATTGTACCACTGGGCCTGTTCATCGGCATTCTGATGTCTTACGGGCGGCTCTATGTCGAGAGCGAGATGGTGGTGCTGAGCGCCTGTGGGGTGAGCCCGGCGCGGCTGGCGGCCTACACCATGGTGCCTGCCTTCCTGGTGGCTGTGCTGGTGGCCTTGCTCAGCCTGCTCATTACCCCGCTCGGCGCGGCCCGTTCCGCAGAGCTGCTGCAGGACCCGAGTTCCTCCCAGGGCTTGCAGTCGCTGGCCGCCGGCCGTTTCCAGCGCCGCCGCAGCAGCGACGTGGTCAGCTATGCCAGCGATATCGACGCCGGCACCGGGGTTATGCACTCGGTGTTTCTCTCCCAGGGCAACGCGCGCAACGGCGAAAATTCCCGCATGGTGGTGACGGTCGCCCGAGAGGGAGAGGTGCGGATGGACCCGGAAAGTGGCGCCCGCTACCTGGAGTTACGCGACGGCTATCGCTACGAGGGCATGCCGGGCTCGCTGGATTACCGGGTCACCCAGTTTGCCCGTTTTGGCGAACTGATCCCGGAGCCGGAAGGCGGTATCCGCACGGCCGCACCGGTGGACGGGCGCTCGACCCGCGCTCTGCTGCAGTCGCAGGAGCCCCAGGATGTCGCGGCCCTGCACTGGCGTTTATCCCTGCCTGTCATGGTACCGATTGTCGCCCTGATCGCCCTGTGCATGAGCCGCACTGATCACCGCCGCGGCCGCTATATCAAAATGGCACCCGCCTTTCTGCTCTACATTGGCTATCTGCTGCTGCTGACCAATGCCCGCTCCGCGGTAGAGGAGGGCAAGACGGGTATGCTCGGCGGATTCTGGGCAGTCCATCTGGGCTTTCTGCTGCTGGGGCTGGGTATGTTGTTTGGTGGCGACCTGTGGTCGCGCTGGCGCTATCGGAGGCAGTTGCGTGCGCAGGCTTGACCGTTACCTGGGCCTGACGGTGGTGGCGTCCACCGCGCTGGTGCTGGTGGTGATCGTGGGGCTGGATGCCATGGCCTCCTTCATCGACGAGTCCGGGGATATCTCGGACAGCTACACCATGTTGGAGGTCCTGCTCTACGTGCTGCTGACCATTCCCGGGCGGTTGTACGAGTTCACCCCCTTTGCCGCCATGATCGGTTGCCTGGTGGGCCTGGGGCAGCTGGCTTCCAGCAGTGAGCTGGTGGTGATGCGAGGGGCGGGAGTATCCATAGCGAGACTGGTGTGGATCGTGATGAAGCCCACCCTGGCCATCGCCCTGGTGGCCTTCCTGCTCGGGGAATACGTCGCCCCGCGGGCCGAGCAACTGGCCCAGAGTCGCCGCGCGATCGCCCAGAACCCCGGCGAAGGTGTTGCCGGCCGACACGGGCTGTGGAACCGGGAAGCCGACACCTTCCTGCATTTCAACGCCCTCGATCCTGACGGTGAAGTGCTCGGCGTGGTGATGCTGCAGTTTGACCAGCGCTTGCAGTTGAAATCTGCCCTGCGCGCCCGGCGCGCCAACTTCGCCGGGGATCACTGGGTGATGCACGAGGTTGTGCGGACTGATTTCACCAGCTGGCAGACGACTCACAATACCTATGAAACCCTGCGCTGGGATACCGCAATTACCCCGGAACTGCTGACCATGGAGGTGGTAGAACCCGACCAGTTGCCCCTGGTGGACCTCTACCGTTACAGCCGCTACCTGGCGCAACAGGGGCTCGACGCCGAAGATTTCGAATTGGCCATGTGGAGAAAGCTGCTACAGCCCCTCGCGGTGGCCGGGCTGGTGTTGGTGGCCATTTCCTTTATTTTTGGCCCCCTGCGTGATGGCACCCTTGGCTTCCGCATTTTCGCCGGAGTCCTCGTGGGCATCGTGTTCCAGACCAGCCAGGACCTGCTCGGGCCGGCCAGCCTGGTCTTTGGCTTCTCTCCGCTCTATGCCGCCCTGTTGCCGATACTGGTGTGCTTTGGCGCCGGCTTGCTGCTGCTGAACCGTTCGCAGTAGTCAGGCGGCGGGTTCAGCCGCTTTTCCTTTTTTTTTCCTGGGCGGCTTGTCCACCAGCAACAGTTCGGTACCGGAGAGGTAGTCGTGCCAGTAGCGGCCGCGACGGTCGAACAGGCACCACCAGTAACCCATGCCGAGACAGGCGGCGGACAGGAGGGCGCCCAGGCAGCGGCGCACGGACTGGCTCCAGCCCGGGGCGCTACCGTCACTCGCCACCAACTTGATGCGCCAGGCCTGCATGCCCAGGGTCTGGCCGCTCTTGAGCCAGAAGGCGCTGAAAAAGCCGATCACCGTCACCAGGGCAATGAGTTGCACCAGTTGCGGATGCAGGGGCTCGGCATCGCCTCTGGCGATCGCGCCGTGCAGCGCCATGGCGATTCCCACGTTGAGCATGATCAGCGGCAGCACCAGGAAAGTGTCGTACACCATGGCGATGAGGCGGCGGGGCAGGGCAGGGGGGCGAGATTCAGGCATGGCGGAATTCTAGCGGTCGGATTACCGAATTGTAAATTGAGCCGTATTCCGGCCCCGTGCTACATTCGGCGCCCATTGGAGGGAGTATTGAATGAAAGTCCTGCTTGTCGAAGACGACCCGTCAGTCGGTAGCTTTATTGCCGGGGAGCTCAGTGCTGCCGGCTACGACTGCCTGTTGCAGGATGACGGTGAGCAGGGTCTGGCGGCGGCCCTGGAAGGCAACTTTGACGTGCTGGTGGTGGATCGCATGCTGCCCGGACGCGATGGACTGTCGATCGTACAGGTGCTCCGCGAGTCAGGGGATACCACTCCGGTGCTGGTGCTGAGCGCCCTGGGCGATGTCGAGGACCGGGTCGAGGGCCTGCACTGCGGTGCAGACGACTACCTCACCAAGCCCTTCTCCATGGCGGAACTGCAGGCGCGGCTGGAGGTTTTGCACCGGCGCGCCAGCACTTCCAGCGATGCCCCCACCCGGCTGCAGGTAGCCGATCTGGAGATGGACCTGCTGACCCAGGAAGTCCGCCGCCAGCAGGTCAGCATCACCCTGCAACCCCGGGAGTACAAGCTCCTGGAGTACCTGATGCGACACGCGGGGCAGGTGGTTACTCGCGCCATGTTGCTCGAGCATGTGTGGGGTTATCACTTTGACCCACAGACCAACGTGATCGACGTGCACGTATCCCGACTGCGGCAGAAGATCGATCGCGATTTCGATACGCCCCTGCTGACAACCGTTCGCGGCGCCGGCTATCGCCTTGGCGCAGACTGACGCGGGATAGCGCCCATGCGCGTGCTGCAGGTCATCAATTCCCTGACCTTCCGCTTCATTCTGCGGTATGTCATTGCCCTGGTGGTCTCGGTATTTGCCGTACTGAGCCTGCTGTACACCTACCTGAGCTACGGCTACTTCACCGGCCTCACCGACAGCATCAATGACGAGCTCGATACCCTGCAACTGGTGTATCGCGGCCAGGGTATCAATGGCCTCAGGCAATACGTCGGCGACCAGATCAGCGCCCCGGCGGGCGCCAGCTTCTCCTATCTGCTGACCAGCCCCGAGGGTGACAAACTGGGTGGTGACCTGCCGTCCACCCCGCGCTATCGGGAGTTCACCGAGGGCTGGCTGGCCTTTCAGGAATCGCTCCTGCACCGTGGCGAGACCTCCGATGTGGATTTCATCGCCCGCTCCCGCCGGCTGGATACCGGCCTCAACGCCCTGGTGGCCTACAACTTTGCCGCGGTGTCCGAGAGTGGCGCCGTCGTATTCGGCACCCTGTTGTGGGCGATGATTGCCACCCTCATTCTGGGAATCATTGGTGGTTTTTTTGCCGCCTCGTTTGCCATGCAGCGGCTGGAGGACTTCAGCCAGCGCCTGTCGCGCATCGTGCGCGAGAATCCGGCCGAACGGATGCCGATGAAAGGAGAGGAGGGCTACCTGCGGGAGATGTCCCTGGTCACCAATCGCATGCTGGACCAGATGAGCCAGTTGATGCAGGGCATCAAGCTGGTGTCGGACAATATCGCCCACGATCTGCGCACGCCGCTGACCCGTATCCGCAACCACCTGAACCAGTTGCGCGACGGGCTGGAGCCGGAGCGTCAGGAAGCGGTGGACCGCGTGATCGAGGACTGTGATGACCTGCTGGCGACCTTCAATGCGCTGTTACGCATATCCACCCTGGAGAGCGGCAGCCGCAGCGCGCCGGAAACCCGGGTCGACCTGGGTGGGTTGCTGGCGGATGTCGTGGAGTTGTACGAGCCGCTGGCGATCGACAAGGGCGTTGAATTGAACCTGGATGTGGCAGGCGAGCACAGTGTGCGCGGTGATAACGACCTGCTGTTCCAGCTGTTTGCCAACCTGGTGGACAACGCGATCAAATACACACCTGCCGGTGGTGTCATCGCTGTCAGGGTCGGCGCCGGTGAGGTTGCAGCGGGACACCGTATTGTGGTGGCGGACAACGGGCCGGGCATTCCGGTCACCGATCGCAAAAATGTCTTCCGCCGCTTTTACCGCCTGGAGGCCAGTCGCGGCAAGGAACCCGGGCATGGCCTGGGGCTCAGCCTGGTGATGGCGATCGCCCATTACCACCGGGGCACCGTACAGCTGGCGAGCAATCGCCCCGGCCTGAAGGTGATCGTGGAGCTGCCCTGAACGCCCGGGATACCTCAGGGTTTGTCCACAGACAGGTGGCTGGTATCCGGTGCGTTGACGGGATCCTCCTTCCGATATTGGCTTTCCAGTAGTTCGCTGCCCGCCGGTGCGACCTCCATGTCATCGAGGTTGAGCTCGGGGGGCTCCGCGGGAGGCGCCGCACAATCACTGAAGTCACTGCCCTCTGGGGCCAGGTCGATGGCGCTGGTGTCCGGGGCGGGCACGTCGGTATCGCGCGGCAGGTTGGGAATGGTTTCACCGGTGGCGGCCACGCTCAGGTGGCCGGTGTCCGGTGCTGCCGGTGGCGGTGGAGGTTCCTCGGAAAGGCGTTCGCCAGCCGCTGCCAGCGACAGGGCGGAGGTGTCCACGTCCCTGTGCACCGGCTGGGCGCGCTCCTGTGGGCGCAGCACGTCGCTGCCAGGGGGGCTGAGTTCGAATGGACCTTCCCCGGCTTCCGCCTGGGCCGTACTGGCTTCGGTTTCCGCGCCGGCAGCCGGCTGTGGCTGGGCCCGGGGTTCGGAGAGAGGTCCGGAGGGAGGTTCGGCAGGAGCCTGGTCGCCGGTCAGTGCAGCCAGTCGTTCGGCCATGGTCATTGGCGGGGCGTCAGCCGGAGCGGATTGCGCCGCGGTCGGTGGCGATTCCGGGCCTGCCGCCGGGTCTGTTGCTGGCAGGCGTTTGATCACCGGTTTGGCGCCCGCCCGTTCCAGCGCCTGCTTGAATTTCACTGCGGTGGCTTTGTCGCATTCGCGCTTGATCAGCTGCGCCTTGCCGCTGAACAGTTTTGCCAGGGTCTGCTCATCGGCCTTGAACAGGGCCTGCACACGCTGGCGCACGGTCGCACTGTCCTGTCCGGGTAGTACTTCTCCGGCAAAATATACGTTATAGAGTGGTTCCATTCCTGCTCCCCCGCGCTGGAACTGTCGTCGCAGTATAACGCGCCAGCCGCTGCTCACAACGCGGCCTGAGGTCTGCTAGTATGGGCCCCCCTTGAACAAGGACTGCTGTCCACGATGAGTGACCGGGTTCCCACACGTTTTGTGCGCAGCCTGTTGCGGCTGGTTTACGATCACGGCCACGATTTTTCCGCGGTACTGGCAGATGCCGGTCTCGACTTCAACCCGCTGGAAGAGGACGCGCCCGGGTACCGCGCCGAAGTGAGCGCCATGCAGTACTCCCGGGTTTACCAGCAGGTATTGCGACGGCTGCAGGATGAAACGTTCGGCGTGGCCGATAACGGCCTGGCGACCCCCGGCGCTTTCCGCATGATGTGCTATTGCATCATCGCCTGCGATACCCTCGGTCAGGCGATCCAGCGGGCGGCGGAGTTCTACCGCACTTTCTTCGATGAACGCAGCCAGCTGTACGCCAACTTCTCGGAGCCGGTGGCCCGGGTGGGTTATCGCCGTTTCCAGCCTCCCCAGGCAGGTCAGGTCGGGGCCATGGAGGCCTATGGGCTGTCGGTCTGGCACCGCTTTTTTGGTTGGCTCTGCGGCCGCCCGATCGAACTCAAGCGGGTGGATTTCAAGGGCGCTGCACCGCAGCGGATGGACAAGTACGAAGCGCTGTTCTGTGCCCCCCTGTATTTCAACCAGAGTTCGGACCTGCTCTATTTTGACAGCGCCTGCCTGTCGTGGCCGGTGGTGCACACCGAGCACTCCCTGCAGGAATTCCTGCGCACCGCGCCCTACCAGTTGCTGATCATGGATGTCGATCCCGGCAGCGATAACCTGGCGGCCCAGGTGAAGGCCATGATCGGACACGACTTCAGTGAAGGGTTCCCCAGCTTCGAAACCATCAGCTCGGCCCTGAACATGTCTGCCCCCACGCTGCGCCGCCGACTGAAGCGGGAGGGCACGACCTTCCAGCAGATAAAGGACGACGCCCGCTGTGACGCGGCCCGCCTGCACCTGGGGCGGCCGGAGCTCTCCATCAACGAGGTCGCCCTGCAGCTGGGCTTTACCGACCCGAGTGCTTTTCACCGCTCCTTCAAGAAATGGACCGGTCAAACCCCCGGCCAGTACCGCGCCGGGCAACGTAAACTCGCCTGACTTCCAGCGGCGGGTGTATGGAGAGCGCCCGCGGCGGGTGTATAGAAAGCCCCCCTCTGCGGTATAATTAGGCCCCATTTTTTGCTGTATCCCCGGAGAGTCCCTTGCAGGTACAGGCGCAGATAGAGAGCACCCTCAACGAGGCCCTTGCCCCCACCTTTCTCGACGTGGCGAACGAGAGCCATATGCACAGCGTGCCGCCCAACTCGGAAACCCATTTCCGGGTAGTGGCCGTGAGCGAGGCCTTTGCCGGCCAGCGCAAAGTCGCCCGCCACCAGCGCATCTACGCGCTGCTGGCAGAGCAACTGGCGGGGCCAGTGCACGCCCTGGCGCTGCAGCTTTACACGCCGGGTGAGTGGAGTGAGCGCGAGGAGCAGGTGCGCCCTTCGCCGGAATGCCTCGGTGGCAGCAAGGCTGAGGAGCGCAAATCGTGAACGTTGTTGTTGCCGCCCTGTACAAGTTTGTAGGCCTGCCAGACTTTCACGAGCTGCGTGAGCCCCTGCTGGATACCTGCATTGCAGCCGGCGTCAAAGGCACGCTGCTGCTGGCCGGGGAGGGGATCAACGGTACGATCGCGGGAAGCCGCGAGGGCATTGATGCGGTACTGGCCTTTCTGCGCGCCGATCCGCGGCTGGCAGATATTGAACACAAGGAATCCTTCGACGATCACATGCCGTTCTACCGGATGAAGGTCAAGCTCAAGAAGGAGATTGTCACCATGGGTGTCCCGGGCATCGATCCCAATGCCCGGGTGGGGACCTACGTGGCGCCCGGGGACTGGAACGCCATCGTCAACGACCCCGAGGTCCTGCTGATCGACACCCGCAACGACTACGAATACGGGATTGGCACTTTTCGTGGCGCGGTTGACCCGCATACGACCACCTTCCGCGAATTCCCCGATTATGTCCGGCGCGAACTGGACCCGACAAAACAGCGCAAGGTGGCCATGTTCTGCACCGGCGGGATTCGCTGTGAGAAGGCCTCCGCCTTCATGCTCAACGAGGGTTTCGAGGAGGTGTACCACCTGCAGGGCGGCATTCTCAAGTACCTCGAAGAGGTGCCCGAGGGTGAGAGCACCTGGGAAGGGGAGTGCTTCGTTTTCGATAATCGCGTGGCTGTGAATCACCAGTTGGAGAAGGGGCAATACGACCAGTGTTACGGTTGCCGGCACCCCATCACGGAGCAGGACAAGCTTTCGCCGAAGTACGAAAAGGGCGTCTGTTGCCCGGGCTGTTACGACAACCTGAGCGATGACCAGAAAGCGCGTTTTGCCGAGCGCCAGAAACAGATAGAGCTGGCTGCTGCCCGCGGTGAAGCCCATGTCGGCGCGGCCCCTCCCGCCCGGCAGGAACCCCACCCCGAGCAGGCCGAGGGTTATTGACCCACGGGTTCAGGGGTAGGTCCATTCCCTGTGCGGGGCGCTAGAGGTGCGGTAGCAGGGCACTTCTGAATATGCCGACGGGGATGTAACGGCTGAGGCCGTCACCATCACCCTGGGATATCACGCCGGCCAGGCTAGGGGTGCCATCCCGGGAAAGCTGGATGACCGCTCCTCCTGACGCTCCCTTGTAGGCTTTGCAGTCACTGTCGGTATAGCCCGAGCCCGGCTCGCCGCCGGTTACCCGGCATTGCGGGTCGTACGTGAGCCGTGTGCCGCCCTTGCCGAGCCCCGTATCACGGCTGTAGCCGGCCATGAGCAGCGGTTCTTTATCCGCCACAGCGCCCACTTCCAGGGCCGGAGCCTCTCCCCTGGGCACCGGGCGCTGCAATTTCAGTATCGCCCAGTCGGCGTCAATATCGCCGCCATCGGCGACCTGTCTCGCCTCGATTTCCACTGGCTGATCGTCTGCGTCAACGACCTGGAACAGGATGCGCTGGCTCAGGTCTTCGTAGTATTCCACGCAATGCCAGGCGGTCACGATGGTATCGGCTGCCCGGTCGCTTGCTCCTCGCACCAGCGTGGCACTGCAGCGTTCGGTATGGTGCCGCCGTCTCCCTTCTTCGTAACGTATCCCCGGAACGGTCAGCCTGCCGACCGCGCGCAGCCAGTCGGGGGATACGCCCGCCTGAAAGGTTTGTCGCGGGTCATTATCGTCCTCTGCCGCGAGCAGGGCGCTACCGGCTGGCAGCAGGAGCGCGAGCAAAAAGGTGCGTAAGTGACGGAATGGCAAGGTATTTCCTCGCGTGGCTCAACTTATTGTGCCCCCGGCGACCGGCCCGGGTTGGCCGCCCCGGGGCTGGGCAGTAGGATGGCCCCGGATACTAGAACAGAGCTTCTCCGCGGTAAAGCGCGGGTGGCTGCAGCACAGGACGGGAGACAGTATGCCTGAGGCGAATCAAGTGGTGGTGGTGACCGGGGCCAGTCGCGGCGCCGGTAAGGGAATCGCCGAAGCACTGGGGGCCACTGGCGCCACAGTTTACGTGACAGGGCGGACCGTCGAGGAGGGATCGGCTGATCTCCCCGGCACCGTGGCTGCTACCGCCGAAGCGGTGAACCGGGCCGGAGGAGTGGGGATTGCCGTCGCCTGCGATCACAGTGACGACGCCCAGGTAGAGGCGCTGTTCCAGCGAGTGGCCGAGGAGCAGGGAAGACTGGATATCCTGGTCAACAACGCGACCTATGTTCACGATGCCCTGGTCCAGGCCGGGCCATTCTGGGAGAAACCCCTGTCATTGACCGACATCTGGGATGTCGGTATGCGTTCACACTATGTGGCCAGCTATTACGCCGCGCCCCTGTTGTTGCGCAGCGATGCTGGCCTGGTGGTTAATACCAGTTCCTTTGGCGGGCGCATCTACATGCACGGGCCCGCCTATGGCGCCGGCAAGGCCGCCGTCGACAAGATGGCCCACGATATGGCGGTGGACTTCAGGCCCTACAACGTTTGCGTGGTCTCCATCTGGATGGGCTTGCTGCTGACCGAGCGCACCCGTCGGGTGTTCGAAGCCGAGCCGGACAAGTACGCCGATCTGGCGGCTACCGCCGAGCACCCGCAGTTTACCGGTCGAGTCATCGCCGCCCTGGCGCGCGATCCGGCGCGAATGGAGAAGTCCGGCCGGGTGCACATCGGTGCCGAACTGGGGCAGGAGTACGGCGTGAGCGACCTCGAAGGCCGGCAGCCCCCGTCGCACCGGGCTTTCTTCGGTCCGCCCACGGAATTCGGGGATGCCGTTGTGGAGTAGCGCCCGCGGCGGTTGTGTAAAGCGCCTGCGGCGGTCCTGTAAAAAGCACCGATAACCCAAATAGAGGATGTGCAAGGCCCCGCAGAACGCTTTAATCAGCAGCGAAAATACAGAACAGGACCCGGTCCATACCCTTAACAATCGACCGGAAGAAGTTGACCAACGCAAGGTATAGCCATGAACGGTATAGCGATGAACGCCTACGGACTCGAATCTCCCCGCGCCCAGGAATTGATAGCCGCCGCCAGAGCCATGGGGCCCGCCCTGCGGGAGCGCGCTGCCCAGTGTAAGGCGGAACGCAAGGTTCACCCCGATACCATCGCCGATTTCCACGAGGCGGGTTTTTTCAAGATCCTGCAGCCGGAACAGTGGGGTGGCTACGCCATGGATCCCCAGGTGTTCTACTGTGTGGGCCTGGAGATTGCACGCCACTGTATGTCCAGCGCCTGGGTGCTGGGCGTGGTGGCGGTCCACAACTGGCAGCTGGCGGTGTTCGATGACCAGGCTGCCCGGGACGTCTGGGGTGAAGATCCCTCTGTATTGATTTCCTCCTCCTACGCCCCGGTGGGCAAAGTAGAGGTTGTGGATGGCGGCTTCCGCCTCAGCGGGCAGTGGAGTTTTTCCTCCGGCTCGGAACACTGCGAGTGGGCCTTCCTTGGCGCCGTGGTGCCGACCCCCGAAGCCCCCTTCGATATGTCCAACTACCGCACTTTCCTTGTTCCCCGCAGCGACTACGAAATTGTCGACAACTGGGATGTCGTCGGTCTGCAGGGTACCGGCAGCCACGATGTACGGGTGGACGGCGCATTCGTGCCCGAGCATCGTACCCACCGTTCCATGGACGGCTTCCTGTGTGAAAACCCGGGCAATGCCGTCAATGACGCGCCGCTGTATCGCCTGCCTTTCATGCAGGTGTTTGTGCGGGCCGTGTGTACCGCAACACTCGGTGCACTCGAAGGCTCGCTGGCGCAATATATCGAGGTCGCCAAAACCCGTCGCGTGGGTCCCATGAAGATGAGCGACGATCCCTTTGCCCGCCAGCTTGCGGCGGAAGTCAAAGCCTCCATCGAGGAGATGAAGCTCACCATGGTGCGTAACTTCGACGCCATGATGGACTGCACCCGGGCCGGCAAGCCCATCCCGGTCGAGGACCGGGTGCGCTACCGCTACGATTCCGCGGTGGTCGCCGACCGCTGCGTAGAGCTGTCCGGCAAAATGCTCAAGGCGGCCGGGAGCAGCGGCATACGCAACGGTAGCGACCTGCTTGCCAGTCACCTCGATATCCTGGCCAGCCAGGCTCACGTGGCAAACCACGTCAATCCCTTCGCTATCAACTTTGGTGGCGTCCTGTTCGGCTCTGATAACGCCGACTACGCTATCTGATGTCCCGAGAATAAGGAGAATGCAATGGGAATGATTGGACGCCTGCCAGAGGGCAATTACGCAGACTGCGCCAATGGCTACCGCATGCACTACCTGGATGAAGGTGAGGGAGAGGTGGTGGTGTTCCTCCATGGCTCCGGTCCGGGTGCGAGCGGCTATAGCAATTTCAAGGGTAACTTTCCCTCCCTGGTGGAGGCGGGGTATCGCTGCATCGTTCCCGATCACATCGGCTACGGCTTTTCCGACAAACCGGACGATGTCGACCACCCCCTGTCCTTTTTTGTTGAGTGCATCAAGCAAACCCTGGACGTGGCTGGTGTAGAGCGTTGCACCATCGTGGGCAACTCACTGGGAGGCGCCATCGCCCTGGGCCTGGCGCTGGATTATCCGTCGCTGGTGGAAAAACTGATTCTCATGGCGCCCGGTGGGCTCAGCGAATTGCCCCAATACCAGCAAATGCCGGGGATGCAGAAGGTATTCAAGGTTTTCGGTTCCGGCGAACCAGTCACCCACGAGGTGATGAAGGATTTATTCGCTACCGGACTGATGTACGATCCGGCTTATGCCACCGACGAACTGGTCGAAGAGCGCATGCAGATCATGCAGATCATGAATGGCCACTGCATGGCGACCATGCAGGTGCCGGTGCTGACTTCCCGGCTGGGCGAGCTCGAGTGTCCGGTACTCGGGTTCTGGGGTATGGATGAGCAGATGATGCCAGAGAACGGAATCATGGCCATGGCAAAAAACATCAAACACTTGCGGCTCATCCTGGTGACTGAGTGTGGCCACTGGGTCATGGTCGAGCACGAGGGCATGTTCAACCGCGCCTGCCTGGACTTTCTGCAACATGGATAAGCAACGCATAGCCGAACTGGGCGATGAACTGTATCGAGCCCTGCGTGAGGGGGGCACCCTGGCGCCGCTGACAGATCGCGAGTCCGACATCACCATCGACGACGCCTACCACATCAGCCTGCATATGCTGAACCAGCGGGTGGAGCGGGACGGTGAAACCGTAGTGGGCAAGAAGATCGGTGTGACCAGCGCACCTGTGCAGGAAATGCTCGGTGTGTTCCAGCCGGACTTCGGCTTTCTCACCGACGCTATGGTCTACCCCGACGGCGCGGACATTCCCGTTGCCGGCAATCTGATCCAGCCCCGTGCGGAAGGGGAAATTGCCTTCCGCCTGAAAAAAGACCTGCAGGGCCCGGGGGTTACCGAGGCAGATGTGCTGGACGCGACCGAATCCATCATGCCCTGTTTCGAGATCGTCGATTCGCGCATTGACGACTGGAAAATCAAAATCCAGGACACCGTGGCCGACAATGCCTCCTGCGGTGTCTATGTCCTGGGCCAGAATGAAGTGGACCCCCGGGAATTCGATCTGCCCAATCTGAAAATGACCATCTGGAAGAACGGTGAATTCCACAGCGAGGGTCTGGGCAGTGCGGTGCAGGGTAACCCCCTCACAGCGGTGGCCTGGCTGGCCAATACCCTCGGCGAGTTCGGCATACCGTTTCGGGCCGGCGAAGTCATTCTGTCCGGTTCGCTGGCACCGCTGATTCCCGTGGTGGCCGGCGACGAAATGCGCCTTGAGATAGAGGGCATCGGCGGCTGTGCCTGTCGCTTTGTCTGAACAAACCGGACCGGGAAAACGGTTCCATACAAGCTAGCGCCGGGCACAACGCGCCCGCACAGAGGAAACCAAGCACCATGAGCAACAAAATCAAGGCCGCCATCATCGGCCCCGGCAACATCGGCACCGACCTGCTGATGAAAGCCATGCGCTCCGACGTCATCGAGCCCGTGTGGATGGTCGGCGTCGTCCCCGACTCCCCCGGCCTGGCCCGGGCCCAGGAAATGGGCCTGAAAACCACGGCCGAGGGTGTCGACGGCATGCTGCCCACCATGCAGGCCGACGGCGTACAGATCTGCTTCGACGCCACCTCCGCTTATGTCCACGCGGAGAACAGCCGCAAGGTCAATGAGCAGGGTGCGGTCATGATCGACCTGACCCCCGCCGCCATCGGCCCCTTCTGTGTGCCGCCGGTGAACCTGGCGAATGCGGTGGCGGAGCAAAAGATGAACGTGAACATGGTCACCTGCGGTGGCCAGGCCACCATTCCGCTGGTGGCCGCGGTGTCCCGGGTGCAGCCCGTGTCCTACGCCGAGATCGTGGCCACGGTGAGCAGCAAGTCCGCCGGCCCCGGTACCCGCAAGAACATCGACGAGTTTACCCGCACCACCTCCCGCGGGATCGAACTGGTGGGCGGTGCCGACAAGGGCAAGGCAATCATCATCATCAACCCGGCGGAGCCGCCGCTGATCATGCGCGACACGATTCACTGCCTGACGGTGGATGAACCGGACCAGGAGGCGATTCGCAAGTCGATCGACGAGATGATCTTGGAAGTCCAGAAGTATGTGCCGGGCTACACGCTGAAGAACGGGCCGGTGTTCGATGGCAAGCGGGTGTCGATTTATATGGAGGTGGAAGGCCTCGGGGATTTCCTGCCGAAGTATGCGGGGAATCTGGACATCATGACGGCGGCGGGGCTGCGGACGGCGGAGATGTATGCGGAGGAGATTCTGGCGGGGCGGTTTGTGCCGGCGGCGGCCTAAACGGTCTACTGCTCATGTTAAGCGCATTGAGCGTTAGGCTCATTGGGTCTTACCGAAGCTGTAGCACTCCGCGATTCGGCGTTCGCACCGGGGGGTGCCTTCCGCGACTCGCCGTGAACCCATCCATGGGGGCTCGACAGCGGCATCCATGCCGCTGACGGTCGCTACAGGCACCCCCCGATGCGAACGCCTTGGCTGGGTGGAACGGGCGGCAATGGGATCTGCGTTTACGCTGGGTTTACCGTCAGCTTACGTAGCACGTGACCCGGTCGTATTCGCACAAGAGAGGTAGCGGTGTCGGGGTAAGGCCCGGAGGGACTCTATGAGGCATGGATGCCGATTAGAAGCGTACATGGATGTACTTGCAGCGTGTCCCGGAGGGCCTTACCGCGGCGCCGCTACCGGCAGAAAAGCACCTTATACCACCGAGCGCCGATTTTGCTTAGGTGACTCACCATGAACATAGTAAACAGAGACTCAACACCATGGATCTGAAAGGCAAGAAAATCACCGTCCACGACATGTGCCTGCGCGACGGGATGCATCCCAAGCAGCACCAGATCACCGTGGACGAAATGGTCACCGTCGCCAAGGCGATGGACGAGGCCGGCATTCCCCTGATCGAAGTGACTCACGGCGATGGCCTGGGTGGGGCTTCCGTCAACTACGGCTTCCCCGCCAACACCGACCAGGAATACCTGAGCGCCGTGTGCGGTGCGGTGAAGAACACCAGAGTCTCGGCCCTGCTGCTGCCCGGCATCGGCACCGTCGACCACCTCAAGATGGCCGTCGACTGTGGCATCGGCACCATCCGCGTGGCCACGCACTGCTCCGAGGCCGACGTATCCGAGCAGCACCTGACCATGGCCAGCAAGATCGACGGTCTCGATGTCGTCGGGTTCCTGATGATGGCCCACATGATCTCGCCCGAAGAGCTGGTCGAGCAGTTGAAGATGATGGAAGGCTTCGGGGCCAACTGCGTGTACATCACCGACTCCGCCGGCTACATGCTGCCCGATGACGTCAGTGCCCGGGTGGCGCTGGCGCGGGAAAAGCTGAATCCAGCGACCGAGATCGGCTTCCACGGCCACCACAACCTCGGCATGGGCATTGCCAACTCCCTGGCGGCGGTGGAGGCAGGTGCGAATCGTATCGACGGCTCACTGGCCGGGCTTGGCGCCGGTGCCGGCAACACCCCTCTGGAAGTGTTCCTGGCGGTGTGCGACCGCATGGGCGTGGAGACGGGGGTGGACCTGTTCAAGGCCATGGACGTGGCGGAGGACCTGATCGTGCCGCTGATGGACCACATCGTGCGGGTGGACCGGGATTCCCTGACCCTGGGCTGGGCGGGGGTGTACTCGTCCTTCCTGCTGTTCGCCAAGCGGGCGGCGGCGAAGTACAACCTGTCGGCGCGGGATATCCTGGTGGAACTGGGCCGGCGGCGCACGGTGGGCGGCCAGGAAGACATGATCGAGGACCTGGCGCTGGATATGGCGCGAGAGCGGGACAAACTCGGCGCCTGATGCGCCGACTATTGCTACCCGACTACCGGCAGCACGCGCCCTCTGGCGTGCTGCCGACAGCTCCACAAACGGCTGGCTGACCGGGCAGGTCAGTTCTCCCCGGGTAGGGGTGGGGGCCGGCTGAATTCCTCCCAGCGTTCCTGCAGTACCGCGTAGTCCCTGTCATTGTCCACGTCGATGGCGCAGCCGCCGAGGGTGGTCTCAACAATCCCGGCCCTTGTCCTGAGTACCGCGGAGGCGATGCCTTCCACTTCCTCCTGGCGTACTTTCCTGCGGGCAAATCGCCACAGGGCCTTCCATCCCAGCTGGTGGCCGACTTCCGCCAGCTGCAGCATCAGGTACAGGTAAAGGGCTCGCCAACCAATCCCTTGCTGGGACAGCAGGTCGCGGGCGGTGCGCAGCATGTTGCGAAAATCCCGCTGGTAGCGGAAGCCGTAGATGTCCTCGATATAGGCCCGATTCTCTACCCGCAGCGGGCGCACCAGGTGCAGGTTGTTGAGGCGGAGGCTGGCTTCTGCGAGATGCAGGTAGCGCATGTGGATACCGGGCCGGCCGTCCCGTGGGTAAAAGCGCTGTAACGCCTGTTCCGCGCTCATGCCCACGCAGTAATCGAGGGGGCGTTCAGCGCAGCGTGCGAGAAATTCGTCGATCTCCGCGCGGCTGATCAGGGGCATATCGGCACCCAGTACCAGCACCTGCCGGTCGGGGTTCTCCCCGGAACCTTGCGTCAATCGGGTGAAGGCCTTCCAGAAATTCTGGTAGGCGGTATCTTCCTGTTCCAGTAACAGAACGGGCGTTGCCAGGGGGGTGTTGGCCACAGTGTCCGCCAGTTGGGCTTCGGGGCCGACTACCGTGATGCTGCGGATGTGGGCGACCTGGCCCAGCGCCAGCAATACCCGCTGCAGGAGGGAGTGGCCGCCGAGGGCGAGCAGGGCCTTGTTGGTGACCCCGGCAACGGCACGGGCGGCGCCGCGGTCGCCGGCAAGCACGATGGCATCCACAGGACTGACCACCGCGCTCACCTCAATGGGCTCTCACGGTACTACACCCCGGTCAGGCGGTTGAGGCCGTTGAGCGCCGCGATGCGGTAGGCCTCCGCCATGGTCGGGTAGTTGAATGTCGTGGTAATGAAGTAGCGCAATGTGTTGCCCTTGCCTTCCTGTTTCATGATGGCCTGGCCGATGTGGATGATCTCGGTGGCCTCCGCTCCAAAACAGTGTATACCGAGTATGGCCAGTGTGTCGGGGCAGAACAGGATTTTCAGCATGCCCACATCCTCGCCGGAAATCTGTCCGCGGGCGGTGTCCTTGAAAAAGGCCCGGCCCACCTCGAAGGGAATGCGGGCGTCGGTGAGTTCCTTCTCGGAGCGTCCCACCGAGCTGATCTCGGGAATGGTATAGATGCCCGTCGGCACGTCATCGACGTAGCGCACTCGCTCCTTGCCGCGGGAAACAGCGGCGGCCGAGCGGCCCTGGTCATAGGCGGCGCTGGCCAGGCTGGGCCAGCCGATAACGTCGCCCACGGCGTAGATATTGGCCACTTCGGTCTGGTACTGCTGGTTGACCTGCAACTGGCCGCGGCTGTCAGCCTCCAGGCCGACGGCGCCCAGATTCAGCTTGTCGGTATTGCCGGTGCGGCCGTTACACCACAGCAGGGCGTCACCGCGCAGGCGCTTGCCGGATTTCAGATGCAGGGTAACCCCTTCCTCCGTGGCTTCGACGCGCTCATAAACCTCGCGGTGGCGCACCATGACGCCCATGTCCCGCAGGTGGTAGTTCAGGGCCACCGAAATTTCGTCATCGAGAAAGGCCAGCAGGTAGTCGAAGCTGTTGATCAGTTCTACCTTGATGCCCAGGCCGCTGAAGATAGAGGCGTATTCACAGCCGATCACTCCGGCGCCGACAATCAGGATCTTGCGCGGTGTGTGCTTCAGATCGAGGATGGTATCGCTGTCGTAGACACGTGGGTGGCTGAAATCCACATCCTCCGGCTGGTAGGGACGGGAACCCGTAGCGATAACGATATCGCGAGCGGTCAGCTTTTCGATAATGCCGTCGGACTGGCGGATGGCCAGAGTGTGCTGGTCGACAAAGCTGGCCTGGCCGAGATGCAGGTCGATGGCATTGCGGGCGTAGAACTTGCTCCGCATCTCTACCTGCTTCTCGATCACCCCGCTGGCGACCGATAGTGCGGTGGGGTAGGGGATCTGTCGGCTGTGGCCGATTTCCCGAAACAGGCGCCCGCTGTTGAAGCGCATCAGTTGCTTGACCGCGTGGCGCAGGGCCTTGGAGGGAATGGTACCGCGGTGGGTACAACCGCCGCCCACCATGGGGCGGTCCTCGATCACGGCGGCGCGCTTGTTGTGCTTGGATGCGTTCAGTGCAGCACTTTCGCCCGACGGGCCGCTGCCGATTACCAGTACATCGTAATCGTAAGTCGTCATGGTGTTGAATCCTTACCGGGAGTGGGGCCCGGGATCACCGGTCCGCCAGAGGCGCGTATTGTAGTCATACAGCCAGGTCAGGTAAATTCGGAGCATTTCACAAGATGAGCAATGACGATGAGCGCAGTGAGACTGGTCATAGGTAACCGCAACTACTCCTCCTGGTCACTGCGCGCCTGGCTGTCCCTGCGTAAAAGCGGGGTGAGTTTCGAGGAAATCGTGCTGCCGCTGGATACCCCGGAATTTGCCGCAAGGGTGGGTCAGTACTCCCCCTCGCGGACCGTGCCGGTGTTGCAGCACGGGGAGCACTGTATCTGGGATTCTCTGGCCATCTGTGAATACGTGAACGAGCAGTTTGCCGGTGGCGAGCAGTGGCCCGGGGATCCCGCCGCGCGCGCCTTCGGCCGGTCCCTGGTGGCGGAAATGCACAGCGGCTATGGGGCACTGCGTGGCGCCATGCCGATGAATTTCCGTGCCCGTGGCCGGGTGGTGGCTCGCAACCCGGCACTGGAGGCCGATATTGCCCGGGTCATCGAGCGCTGGCAGACCTCCCGGGAACGCTATGCTGCCGACGGCCCCTGGTTGTTGGGGCGGTTCAGTATTGCTGATGCATTTTTCGCACCCGTGGTGGTGCGATTCGGCGGTTACACTGTGGAATTGCCCCCGGGCCCGGTGGCGGATTACGCCGTCCACTTGCGCTCCGATCCCGACATGCTGGACTGGGAAGCGGCAGCCGCAGCCGAGACCTGGATCGTCCAGGCGGACGAGGCGGGAGTCGAGGCCGGTACTGCCCTGGCCTCCGATGACTGAATACCTCCTGGTTCCACTGACCTTTCTCACGTCTGCCCTGGCGGGGGCGATTGGCATGGGGGGCGGTGTCCTGCTGCTGACCTTGATGCCAGGGCTGGTTCCTGTTGCAGCCATCCTGCCCCTGCACGCCCTGACCCAACTGGCGAGTAACCTGTCGCGGGCGGGCTTTGGCTGGAAACACATCGACTGGACCCTGGCCCCGGCCATTGCCGCGGGCGGCTTGCTGGGGGCGGCGGTGGGCGGGGGAGTATACCGACACCTGTCACTGGAATGGCTACCGGCAGTGGTCGGCGTGCTGATTCTGTTGATCACCTGGCTGCCGTTGCCGAAACCACGGGGGCGTGGACAGTTTGCCCTGGCGCTGCTGGGTTTCTACCAGACGGGCCTGGGGATGGTGGCCGGGGCGACCGGTCCCCTGGGGGCCGCCGTATTGGCGCGCTACCGTGTCGAGCGGGACTGGCTGGTGGTCAACACCGCGGTGTATATGAGTATCAGCCACATGCTGCGCTGCCTGGCGTTCGCATTGCTGGGGTTCAGCCTGGGCCCCTGGTGGCCGCTGCTGCTGGCGATGGTTGCCGCCAGCATTGTCGGTTCCTGGGCCGGTACCCGCCTGCGGCGGTTTCTTCCCCAGGCAGATTTCCAGCGCTGGTTCCGCTGGCTGGTCACCCTGCTGGCCCTGCGGATGATCTATCTGGCCTTGTGAACCCTGCCGCTGGCGCGCAGCTCAGCTGTGGCGTTTGTTTTCCGCCTCGTGCAGGGCGTCAGCCCGGTCGTGTGCGGCGTTCTGGCGATCCAGCATGCCGATGTCGAGCACAGGTGAGGCGTCGATATGCTGGGCATCCATCATCTGGGCAATCCGCTGGAGCGACGAGATGATCATGGTCTGTTCCCATTCCTGGAGGTCGCCGAACTGGCGCGTGAACTGGGCCTGCAAGGGCAGGGGAGCACTTTTCAGCACCTCCATGGCTTCGTCCGTCAGGTAGGCGTGCACCTTGCGCTTGTCCGTTTTCGAGCGCTCCCGGTAGATCAGGCCGCGCTTCTCCAGGCGATCCAGGATCGAGGTCACTGTAGCCTGGCTCAGGCTGACATCTGCCGCCAGCTCGCCGATGGTGACCTCGCCCTTGTCGCGGATGGTCTGTAGCAGCAGGATCTGCGGCGCCGTCAGGCCGGTCGTTTTTGCCAGGTGCTTGGAGTGGAGGTCGGTGGCGCGAATCACGCGCCGGAGGGCGACCAGGACTTCTTCAATGCGGCCCAAGAGTGTTTCCTGCCCGATAAATAGAAAGGCCGAATTATACCCATCCGCCTCGCATCCGCCTAAGGACTCGCCGCCCAAATGCTTTGATGTACTGCGCTTTTTTTGCTGAAAATCCACTGTCATTGATCTTCAAACCGTCATAAATATTTTGTGAACTAAATATAAATATGCACCATTACGGGGCCTATTCTCGCTTATCGTGAGCAAAATGTGAACATTAACAGGAAATATAGGGTTAAAAAATGGTGCGCGCGCCCTTATAATATCGAACACGAAATATTTGAATCGAAATATTTAGGAGTAAATAGATGAGTGTTGAAATCACATTGCGCGTCCCCACGGCGGAAGACGGCAGTGGGGTGCACCACCTGATCGGGCGCTGTCCGCCCCTGGATACCAATTCCATGTACTGCAATCTGTTGCAGTGCGCCCATTTCGCCGAGACCTCGGTTGCTGCGGTGATGGGCAATGAGCTGGTGGGTTTCATTTCCGGGTACATCATTCCCGGCCGGGAGGACACGCTGTTCATCTGGCAGGTAGCCGTGGGTGAGAAAGCCCGGGGCCAGGGGCTGGCCGGGAAAATGCTCGCGCACATCGTCGACCGCGAACGCTGTGCAAGTGTGCGCTTTATGGAAACCACCATTACCGAGGACAACGAGGCCTCCTGGGCCCTGTTCACTGGCTTCGCCCAGCGCCGGGAGGCGGAAATGTCCCGCAGTGTCATGTTCGATCGCGAACGCCATTTCGGCGGCGACCACGCTTCCGAGTTACTGGTTCGCATTGGTCCGTTCGGCGGCCTGGCGGCCGTTCGGGCGGCCGGCTGAGGTGCGGCTGGCTGAGGCGCAGCCAAACCCCCTTCAGCCCGCAAGGCTATTCACCGTTAAAACACATTCAAGCAGAGGAACTGCAATGAAAATTTTTGAAGAAATCGAATCCGAAGTTCAGAGCTATGCCCGCGCCTTCCCGCGGGTGTTCAATCGTGCCCAGGGTGAGTTTCTTTACGATGAGGACGGCAACGAATACATCGACTTCCTGGCCGGTGCCGGCACTCTCAACTACGGTCACAACAACCCGGTGTTCAAGGAAAAGCTGCTCGAGTACATCCACTCCGACGGCATTACCCACGGCCTCGACCTGCACACCCGGGCGAAGCAGGAATTCCTGGAGACCTTCAACGACAAGATTCTCAAGCCGCGCAGCATGGAATACGTCATGCAGTTCACCGGCCCCACCGGCACCAATGCGGTGGAAGCGGCCCTGAAACTGGCCCGCACCATCACCGGGCGCGAGAACGTGATCTCCTTCACCAACGGTTTCCACGGCGTGAGCCTGGGCTCTCTGGCCACCACCGGCAACTCCCACCACCGCGGTGCCGCAGGCATCACCCTGGGTGGCAGCAGCCGGATGCCCTACGACGGCTACCTGGGTGAAGACATGGACACCACGGCCTACCTGGACAAGGTACTGTCCGATTCCAGCAGCGGTGTTGATCACCCCGCGGCGGTTGTCGTGGAGACGGTTCAGGGTGAGGGTGGTATCAACGCAGCCAGCTTCGAATGGCTGCGCAACCTCGAAACCGTGTGCCGCAAGCACAACATGCTGTTGATCGTGGACGACATCCAGGCAGGTTGTGGCCGTACCGGTACTTTCTTCAGCTTTGAGGAAGCCGGTATTACCCCGGACATCATCACGCTGTCCAAGTCGCTGGGCGGCTACGGACTGCCCTTTGCGGTGGTGCTGATTCGTCCGGAACTGGACCAGTGGCGTCCGGGTGAGCACAACGGCACCTTCCGCGGCAACAACTTTGCATTCGTGACGGCGACAGCCGCCATCAACGAGTACTGGAGTGACGACAAGTTCTCTCGCGGCATCCGCGCCAAGGGTGAGTATGTGGCCAAGCGCCTGGAGCAAATCGTCGCAAAATACGGTGAGGGCAACTTTACCTCCTGTGGTCGTGGCATGTTCCGCGGCATCAACTGTGTGAATGGTGATATCGCTGGCAAAATTACCCGCGCTGCCTTCCAGAAGGGCCTGATTATCGAGACCAGTGGCGCCGACGACCAGGTGGTCAAGTTCCTGTGTCCGCTGGTGATCAGCGAAGCCAACCTCAAGCGCGGCATCGATATCGTCGAGCAGGCGATTGCAGAGGTTTGCGCCAAGGAGGACAGCATTCCCGAAACCGTCGACTATTTCGACGATGACTACCAGATCGACGCCGGTGACGAGACGGACCGCGAGGTCCTGAAGCGCGCCAGCTGAACCCTGCCGTTAACCCTTTGATTTGACGACTTCTCCCCGGGCGCTGTCCCGGGGGGCTCTACTGCAAGGAGAAAGTAGCAAGATGATTGTGAGAGACCTGGAAACCGCCGCCGCTTCCGGCCGCAAGATTGTTTCACCCGATGGCAACTGGGACAGCGTGCGCATGTTGTTGAAAGACGACAACATGGGTTTTTCCTTCCATATCACCACGATTTACGAGGGTGCCGATTTCGGTATGCACTACCAGAATCACCTGGAGTCGGTTTACTGCATGTCCGGAGAGGGTGAAGTGGAAACCGTGGCCGACGGCAAAAAGTACCCGATCAAGCCCGGTACGCTCTATATCCTCGACCAGAACGACAAGCATATCCTGCGAGCCTTCAAGGAAATGAAAATGGCCTGTGTGTTCAATCCGCCCCTGCACGGGACTGAGGTTCACAACAAGGAAGGTGCCTACGAACTGGAGGCCGACACGGTTACCGACTGAGTACCTGACGCCGCGCCGCGCGCCCGTTGCGACAACCTGCGCGCGGCGACCGCAGCTACCAGTCATTCAACCGGACCAGGAGAGAACATGAGTTTGCACAGCGTGGAGAAAATCGGTGGCACGTCCATGAGCGACTATGTCGCCGTGCGCGATCACATCGTATTTGCCCAGGCGGCACCGGACACCCAGTACCAGCGGGTGTTCGTGGTATCCGCCTACGGCGGTATCACCAACAAGTTGCTGGAAGATAAGAAGGACGGCTCGCCGGGTGTCTACGCCCTGTTTGCCGAGGGCTTCAAGGACGATAACTGGGCGGAGGCGCTGGAGGGCGTCCGCGGCATCATGTACGACAAGAACGCCAGTCTGTTCAAGGACGAGCTCGAACTGCGCGCCGCCAATGAGTTTATCGGCGAGCGGCTGGACAATGCCCGCAAATGCCTGGAAGACCTGCAGAGCCTGTGTCGCCACGGTCACTTCTCGGTGGAAGACCACCTGATGACCGTGCGCGAGATGCTGGCCAGTGTCGGTGAGGCCCACAGCGCCTGGAATACCGCCAGGCTGCTCCGGCGCGATGGCATCAATGCGGTCTTTGTCGACCTCACCGGCTGGCAGTCAGCCGAGCATATCTCCCTCGACGAACGTATCCTGCGCGCCTTTGCCGGCATCGACCTGAACCAGCAGATGCCGATCGTTACCGGCTACGCCCATAGCGAGGACGGCCTGATCAACTCTTTCGATCGCGGCTACAGCGAAATGACGTTCAGTCGTCTCGCGGTGCTGACCCAGGCGCGCGAAGCCATCATTCACAAGGAGTTTCACCTGAGCACGGCTGATCCCGGCCTGGTGGGCGAGGACAAGGCGGTACCGATTGGCAGGACCAATTACGATGTCGCCGACCAGCTGGCCAATCTCGGGATGGAGGCGATTCACCCGAAAGCGGCCAAGGGACTGCGCCAGAACGGCATTCCCCTGCGGGTAAAAAATACCTTTGAGCCGGAACATGGCGGCACCCTTATCACTGGCGACTACGTCAGCGATACGGCCTGTGTCGAAATCATCGCCGGCTGTCGCGGAGTGTACGCGTTGGAGCTGTTCGACCAGGATATGGGCGGCAAGGTCGGTGACTACGATGCGGAGATCCTGAAAACCATTCAGCGTTTCAAGGCGCACAACGTGGCCAAGGATATCAATGCCAATACTGTGACCAACTACCTGTCGACCAACCTCAAGACAGTGAAGCGGATCAAGAACGTATTGCAGGAACGATTCCCGGAAGCGGAAATCCGCCAACAGAAGGTGGCGATTGTCTCTGCCATCGGCAGCGACATGCAGGTGCCGGGGATTCTCGCCAAGACGGTGAACGCCCTGTCGGAGCACGACATCAGTGTGCTGGCCATCCACCAGTCCATGCGCCAGGTGGATATGCAGTTTGTGGTGAACGAAGAAGACTACGAACAGGCCATTCGCAG
Organism: Parahaliea maris; assembly: GCF_008064665.1. Taxonomy (GTDB): domain Bacteria; phylum Pseudomonadota; class Gammaproteobacteria; order Pseudomonadales; family Halieaceae; genus Parahaliea; species Parahaliea maris. The sequence continues at coordinate 415,551 of NZ_VRZA01000002.1, forward strand.
CCTGCACAAAGGCCTGGTAGAGCCGCACGATCACGGCCGGGCAATCTGCCTCGCTTCCTGAGCCTCGCGGCTTTCTCAGCGCCCGCCCTTCGCGGCGGGCGTTTCAGTGATGCTGATGTTCCATTGTCGGGGCTGCCGAGGGCGGGGAGAGCAGGTGCCCGCTGTGAGCGGCGGTGAGATACAGGCTCCAGAGGCCTCCGGCGATTAACAACAGGGCCAGCGCAATGCGCAGGCCCCGTGCCCGCAGCAGCCCCTGTAACCGGCTCGCTCCGACACTGGCCAGTACCATGGCCGGCAGGGTGCCGAGGCCGAAGCACAGCATCATAACGGCGCTCCCGGCCACACTCTGTTGGGTGGCCGCCAGCGCCAGCGCGCTGTAGATCAGGCCGCAGGGCATCATGCCCCAGCACAGGCCGAGTCCCAGCGCTTGCGCTGCGCTCCGCACCGGCAGTAGCGGTTTCGCCAACGCCTGCACCGGTCGCCACAGATAGGCGCCCCCGCGCTCCAGCCACTGCAGGCCCCGCCACCAGTTCCCGATGTAGAGCCCCATTGCCACCATCAGCAGACCGGCGCAATAACGCAGGGCAATGGTCCAGCTGGCGATATCGGGAATCGCCGCCAGGTAGCCTGCCGCCGCGCCGAGCGCGGTGTAGCTCAGCAGGCGGCCGCTGTGGTAGCTGGCGGTGATCGAGCCGCTGGTATTCCCGCCCAGGCCGAGGGCCGCTGTGATACCGCCACACATGCCCAGGCAGTGACCGGCACCGGCCAGTCCTACAGCGAAGGCGGCAATCAGTTCAGTAATGGTCACGGGTTGGGGTGGCGGTCCTGCTGGTCGCTGTCTGCGTCCTGTTTGCCGGGTTTGGCGTCCTCGTCCATCAGCACCCGCCAGGCTTCTTTGTCGAGGTCTTCGTACTGGCCGCTGTTGATCGCCCACAGCAGCAGCCGTACCGCGATAATGCAGAAGATCAGCGCAACCGGAATCAATAAGTAGAGGCTTGCCATGGCGAGTCAGTTGCCGTTGCGGGTCAGTCGCAGGGAGTTTAACACCACCAGCAGCGAGCTGGCCGACATGCCCAGGGCGGCGGCCCAGGGAGGAACCAGCCCGCAGGCGGCGAGAGGGATGGCGCAGCCATTGTATCCCAGGGCCCAGGCCATGTTCTGCAGGATGATGCGACGGCAGCGCAGGGCGGTGCGCCAGGTCAGGCCCACGGCATCCAGGTCGCGGCCTTCGATCACGAAGTCGGCCTGGGCGCGGGCCAGGTCGGTGGCGTCTGCGACCGCGAACGAGGCATCCGCCTGGGCCAGCAGGGGGCCGTCGTTGAGGCCGTCGCCCACGGCGACCACCACCCTGCCTTCCTTTTGCAGTTCATCCAGCCGGGCCAGTTTCTGCTCGGGACTGAGCCCTCCGGTTGCCCGGTCCAGGGGCAGGGAGCGGGCCGCTGTCGCGACCCGGTCGGCACTGTCCCCGGACAGCATTTCCGTGTGCAGTCCGGCCTGCTGTAGTTGCTGTAACTGGGCGGCGGCCTCGGGCCGGAGCCTGTCGTCGAAGGCGAACCAGGCCTGCGGTGCGTCGGCCCGCACCAGCGCTACCCAGTAGTGCTGCTGGTCGGGAGCTGCGGGCAACTCCGGGGCGATAGCGCGGCAGAACGCAGCACTGCCCATGCGCCACTCACGCTGTTCTGCGTCCCGGGCGCTGACCCCCGCACCTACCTCGTAGAGGGCGTCGTGAAATCCCGGGGCTGCTGCCTGCTGGTCGAAAACCCTTGCCACCGGGTGTCGCGAAGCGCGCTGCAGCGCGGCCGCTACGGCGCACAGGGCAGTGTCCTGGCCGGTTTGTGGCTGCTCCCCGGAGAGCGGCACGATGGTCTCGATTGCAAACCGGCCGGTGGTCAGCGTCCCGGTCTTGTCGACCACCAGGGTGTCTGCTCGCGCCAGGGCATCCAGGGCGTTCTCACCGTGAACCAGCACCCCTTTGCGCCGTAGTGCCGCGGCGGCACTGGTCAGCGCAGCGGGCGTCGCCAGGGCGAGGGCGCAGGGGCAACTGATCACGAGCACCGACAGGCTGACCCACAGGGCGCGTGCCGGGTCGATGCTGTACCACACCAGGGCGGTGGCCGATGTCAGCAGCAGGACCGCCAGCACAAAAGCGCCGGCAACCCGGTCCGCCAGGCGCCACAGCAGTGGCTTGGCCCCGCTGGCCCGCCCCACGGACTGTTGCAATGCGGCCAGACGGCTTTCGCTAAAGGGACCGGCAGCGGCGATTTCCAGGGCGCCCTCCAGGTTGAGAGTGCCTGCAAAGACCGTGTCGCCCGGGCCGATTACCCGGGGCTGGTGCTCACCATTAAAGGTGTCCTCGCGGACCGAGCCTTTGCCTTTAATCACCGTGCCGTCCACGGCCAGGGTGCTGCCGGCGGGCACCAACAGGTGATCCCCGCGAATTACCGCCACCCGGGGGATGGGTGTCCAGCTATCGTCTTCCCGCCGCTGCACCACCGCGGGCAGCGCGCTTTCCACCTCATACCAGTTGAGCTGGAACCGGCGGCGCATGCGCTGCTCCAGGAATCGGCCCAGTAACAGGAAAAAGGTAAACATCACCACGGAGTCGAAGTACACCTGGCCGCTGCCGGAGAGCGTCGCCCAGGCACTGGCCAGCCAGGCCAGGCCAATGGCCAGGGCCACCGGCAGGTCCATCACCAGGGCGCCGGCGCGCAGGTGGCGCCAGGCGTTCTCGAAAAAGGTGCGGGCGGAGTACAGCACCACGAAACCGGTGATGATCAGGCTCACCCAGCGCATCAGGTCCCGGTACTCGCTGTCGATGCCCTGGAGGTCCCCGGCGTGCAGGGCAATGGCGAACATGCCGGCCTGCATCATCCCGAGGCCGGCCACCGCCAGCCGCCGCAAACTACGCCGGTGGTCGGCATCCAGTTGTTCGCGCTGGGCCTGTGCCAGGAAGGGTTGGGCGTGATAGCCGAGCCGTTCGATACGCTCGAACACCCGGGACAGGGGCAGTTGGTCGCTGTGGAAACGGATGTCCAGGCGCTGGTGCTGCAGGTTGACGTTGACTTCGACCACACCCTCCAGCTGGGACAGCCCCTGTTCGATCAACCAGGTACAGGCGGCGCAACTGACGCCTCCCAGCAGCAGGCGGGCGTGGCAGATGCCGTCGGATTCCGCAGTGCTGAAGCCCGCGGCCACCTCGGGCTGGTCGTATATCTGGAAAGCGGCGGCACCCGGCGTGGTGTCCGGGCGCTCGCCATAATCTGTGCGGCGCCGGTAATAGGCTGCCAGGCCCCCGTCGCGCACCAGTGTCGCCACCGCCTCGCAACCGGGGCAGCACATGGGCCGCAACGCACCCTCTATTTCTACCTTGAAGTCACTGCCTGCCGGAACGTCCTCGCCGCAGTGGAAGCATCGGGTCTGTTCGCGCGGCGCGGGAGAAGAGGGCGTCTGCGCGATGGCCTCAACTCTTGCCGTCATGGATGAAGTCGCTGGCCGCAAAGGACCCGTCCAGGCGCCAGGGTGTTTCGCCTGTGCTCTCGAGCACCCAGTGCCAGCCGACTGCCGGCACCTGGGGCAGGCGGGCGCGGTAACGCCCGGGGCTGGCCTGGATCAGCTCCGCGCTGAAATCCCGGTCGGCCTCCATGGGGTGGGAGATGAAGAGCTGCAGGCGGCTGGCAACGGCCGGCCCGGAGATCATCACCAGCAGTTCATCCCCCTCCAGCTGGAGAGTGGCACGGATGCCTGCGGCTTCCGCCCGTTCCCGTTTAGCCAGCTCCCGGTTGATGGCCAGCCCGTCCTTGTAGTACTCGTCCACCACCAGGTCGTCTGAACCGCTGTAGGCAATGACCATGGTCCAGATACTCGCGACAACCACAGCGCCAGGCAGGCCAATGAGGAACCAGGGCCAGAACTGGCGGTACCAGGGTGGGGCTACGATGTCATCGGAAAGTGTCATTCGAAGGGAATCATGAAACGTGATTCGACAGCCATGTGAATGTCGGGATTATCCGTAGAGCGCACATCGAATTCAATTTCGGTACTGGGCTTGTCGAGCACGCCGGCGGGCATGCGCAGGCGCAGCGAGAGTTCGCGCACCTCACCGGCATTGAGGGTGTAGTGGGTTTCGCCAATCACCTCCACCGCTTCCAGGCCTTTGACGTCGAGCTCGTATTCGTGCATTTCCGCGTCCATGTTGGCGAGATGGAGGGTGTAGATATTGTCGATCTCGCCGCTGGCGGAGGTGGTGTAGAGCTGGCTGCGATCGCGGAATACACCCACTTCGAGCGGTATGCGGCTGGCGATGGTGTAGGTGAATACGCCCACCATCAGGCACAACATGGCGGCATAGCCAATAATGCGCGGGCGCAGCCAGTGGGTGGTCCCGCCCTCGAGCTGGTGCTCGCTGGTGTAGCTGATGAGGCCGCGGGGGTACTCCATCTTGTCCATGATCGAGTTGCACGCGTCCACGCACAGGGCGCAGCCGATGCACTGGTACTGCAGACCGTCACGGATATCGATACCGGTGGGGCAGACCTGGACACAGAGCTCGCAGTCGATGCAGTCACCGAGCCCCTCGGCGCGATGGTCGGCATTGCGCTTGCGGGAACCGCGCGGGTCACCACGGGCGGGGTCGTAGGACACAATCAGGGTGTCCTTGTCGAACATCACCGACTGGAAGCGGGCGTAGGGACAGACATAGGTGCACACCTGCTCGCGCATCCACCCGGCATTGATGTAGGTGGCGCAGGTGAAGAACACGGTCCAGGCCGTGGCCATGAGGCCCGCACTGCCGGTGAAGAGGTCCGGGAGCAGGTCGCGAATGCCATAAAAATAGCCGATGAAGGTGAAGCCGGTGGCGAAGGCCACCAGTAGCCAGCCACCGTGCTTGGCGCCCTTGCGCAGGACTTTCTCCGGCGACCAGGGCGCCCTGTCCAGCTTCATGCGCTGGTTGCGGCTGCCCTCGGTTTTCTGCTCGATCCACATGAAGATGCTGGTCCACACCGTCTGCGGGCAGGTGTAGCCGCACCAGACGCGACCGGCAAAGGTGGTGACCGCGAACAGGCTGTAGGCGGCGATGATTAGCAGAAAGGCCAGCAGCGGAAAATCCTGTGGCCAGAAGGTCAGGCCCAGAATGTGGAATTTGCGCTCCGGCAGATCGAACAGGATGGCCTGGCGGCCGTCGATATTGAGCCAGGGGAGCAGGAAGTACCCCAGCAGTAACGGCCAGCCGGTATACAGCCGGATGCGCTGGTAGAACCCCTCGATCTTGCGGGTGTAGATTTTTTCGCGGTGCTGGTAGAGGTCTACCTCGCCGACCTCGGCGGGAGCGACCTCTTGTACATCGATCAGGTCGGGGTCAGACATGTCACTTTCCCGTTGCGCTCAGGAGGGACAGCGCGCCCCGTGGGGGGCGCGCCGGAGAGGTTCGGCTGGCTTTAGCGAGCGGCCTCGCGCAGGCCGTACACATAGGCGGCCAGAATGTGGATTTTCTCGGGGCCGAGCTGCTCCTTGAAGGAGGGCATCATACCGTTGCGGCCGGCGCGAACCGTGTGGGCGATCTCGCTCTGGGAGCCGCCGTACAGCCAGATGCCATTGGTCAGGTTGGGGGCGCCCATGGCGGGGTTGCCCTTGCCCTCGGGGCCGTGGCAAGCGACACAGTAGGTCATGAAGTGTTGCTTGCCGGCCTCGGCCATGGCTGAATCAGGCTCGCGATTGTTGAGTGCGAGCACGTAGGCGGTCACTTCCTCCACGCCGCGATCGCCGATCACCGATTCCCAGGCAGGCATCGCCGCCTGGCGGCCGCCAATGATGGTCGTCTCGATGGTCTTGGCATCGCCGCCGTAGATCCAGTCGTCGTCGGTGAGGTTGGGGAAGCCGTAGCCGCCCCGGGCGTCGGCGCCGTGACACTGGGCACAGTTGTTGCCGAACATGCGCATGCCCATGCGGCGTACCGCCGGGTCGTTGGCAATCTCCTCGATGGGCATCGCGAGGTAGCGGTCGTACATGGCACGGTGGCGCTCTTCCGCTTCAGCCACGCGCTCGGCGTGCTGACCGGTGGAGGTCCAGCCAATCGCCCCGGCGTAGTTACCCATGCCCGGATAGACCACCAGGTAGCCGATGCCCCAGATGATGGTGATCAGGAACATGAAGAACCACCAGGCGGGGAGGGGGTTGTCGTACTCCTCGATCCCGTCGTAGGCGTGGCCGGTGGGTGTGTCTTCCTTTTTAGCACCGGTTTTACGGTTGCCCAGCAGCAACCAGCTCATGGCGATCAGCGTGATGCTGGTGAGGACAATAATCCAGACGCTCCAGAAACTAGTCATTCCTGACTTCCTCCCGCATCGTACGTTGGTTCTGCTCCTCATCGGCGAAGGGCAACTGGGCCGCCTCATCGAAGCTGGCGCGCCGCTTGCTGCTGTAGGCCCAGAAGCACAGGCCGATAAAAGAGATCATAAGAAACAGGGTACTCAGTCCCCTCAGGTCATTGATATCCATCGCTACCTCCGCATCTGCAGGAGTGTGCCGAGCTGCTGCAGGTAGGCGACCAGCGCGTCTACCTCGGTCTTGCCTTCCACCGCAGCGGCGGCGCCGGCAATGTCGTCGTCGGTGTAGGGCACGCCGACGGCGCGCAGGGCCGCCATCTTGCGCCCGGTTACACTGCCGTCCACCGTGTGATCGAACAGCCAGGGGTAGGAGGGCATTACCGATTCCGGAACCACGTCGCGCGGGTTGTAGAGGTGCGCGCGGTGCCAGTCGTCACTGTAGCGGCCGCCCACCCGGGCGAGATCCGGCCCGGTGCGCTTGGAGCCCCACAGGAAGGGGTGGTCGTAGACGAACTCGCCGGCCACGGAGTAGTGCCCGTAACGTTCGGTTTCCGCACGCAGCGGCCGGATCATCTGCGAGTGGCAGGTATTGCAACCCTCGCGAATATAGATGTCGCGGCCTTCCAGGGCGAGGGCGGGCAGGGGCTGCAGGCCTTCGATCGGTTCCTTCACCTGCTTGCCGAACACCAGGGGTGCCAGCTCCACCAGGGTGCCAAAACTGATGGCGACGATGGTCAGCACCATCATCAGGCTGACATTGGTTTCGATTTTGTCGTGTTTGCTCAGGGCCATGTTATCCGCTCCTTACGCCGCGCTGGCTGCCGCGGAGGCAGGCTGGTCTTCGCTCGCATCGCGGCGGGCGGTCATGTACAGGTTGTAGGCCATCACCAGCATGCCGGCGAAGAAGATGCCGCCGCCGATTACCCGCACGAGGTAGCCCGGGTGGCTGGCGGCCACCGACTCGACGAAGGTGTAGGTCAGGGTGCCGTCCTGGTTATAGGCGCGCCACATCAGGCCCTGCATGATGCCGTTGACCCACATCGAGGCGATGTAGAGCACCGTACCGATGGTGGACATCCAGAAGTGGACATTGATGAGTTCCACGCTGTACATCTTCTCCTTGCCAAACAGAATCGGAATAAGGTGGTAGGTGGCGCCGATGGAAATCATGGCTACCCAGCCGAGGGCACCGGAGTGCACGTGGCCGATGGTCCAGTCGGTGTAGTGGGACAGGGCGTTGACCGTCTTGATCGACATCATCGGCCCCTCGAAGGTGGACATGCCGTAGAACGACAGGCTCACCACCAGGAAGCGCAGGATGGGATCGGTGCGCAGTTTGTGCCACGCGCCGGAGAGGGTCATCATGCCGTTGATCATGCCGCCCCAGGAAGGTGCCAGCAGAATAATGGACATCACCATGCCCAGGCTCTGGGCCCAGTCGGGCAGGGCGGTGTAATGCAGGTGGTGAGGGCCGGCCCAGATGTACACCGCGATCAGTGCCCAGAAGTGAACAATTGACAGGCGGTAGGAGTACACGGGGCGCTCGGCCTGCTTGGGCACAAAGTAGTACATCATGCCGAGGAAGCCGGCGGTGAGGAAGAAGCCCACCGCGTTGTGGCCGTACCACCACTGCATCATTGCATCGACCGTGCCGGCATAGACCGAGTAGGACTTGGTCAGGCTAACGGGAATCGCCAGGCTGTTGAGAATGTGTAGCACCGCCACCGTGAGAATAAAGCCGCCGTAGAACCAGTTGGCGACATAGATGTGGCTGGTATTGCGCTTGGCGACGGTGCCGAAGAACACAATGGCGTAGGCCACCCACACCACGGCGATCAGGATGTCGATTGGCCACTCCAGCTCGGCGTACTCCTTGGAGGAGGTCAGGCCCAGCGGCAGGGTGATGGCGGCCAACACGATCACCAGTTGCCAGCCCCAGAAGGTGAAGGCCGCCAGTTTGTCGGAAATCAGCCGAGTCTGGCAGGTTCGCTGCACCACGTAATAGGATGTGGCAAACAGTGCACTTCCCCCGAAGGCGAAGATCACCGCATTGGTGTGCAGTGGTCGCAGGCGCCCGAAGCTGGTCCAGGGAAGGTCGAAGTTGAGTGCCGGCCAGGCGAGCTGGGCGGCGATCAACACGCCCACCAGCATGCCGACAATCCCCCAGACCACGGTCATCACCGCGAACTGGCGTACCACCTTGTAGTTGTAGGTGGGGTGCTCCAGTGCAGAATTAAGTTCGCTCATGATTTACTTCCAAAGTCATGCAGGTGGTTAGCGGGTGAGCTGCTCAGTCGGTGAAAGCCGGAGCGGCGCCAAGATCCCACAGGAACACCGACCCGACCATGAGGCAGATCAATATAACCAGTGAAATTGCGATCACGGCGCTGGAGAACAGAAAGCCACGTTCTTCCGGGATGTTCATGATGATCGGGATCCCCAGGTAGAGCAGGTACACCGACCAGCTGACGGCGGCAACGCCAATCAGCAGGTCCAGCCACAGCAGCGGGTAAAAACCCACCAGGCCTGCAATAAACATGGGGGTGGCGGTGAGGCCGGCTACCACAATGCCTTTGACGGTGCTGGATTCGGCACCGTAGGTATGTGCCATCCAGTGAATGAAGTAGCCGATGCCCGCAACACAGGCGACCATGCCGAGGTAGAAGAGGATACTGATCTGGCGGGCGCTTTCCGGCGTCAGCTTGACCGCCTGCTCGCTGCTGCCGACCGTCCAGCCCACCTGGCTGGTGCCGAAGTACCAGGCTACCGCCGGCAGGATCGCCATGATGCAGGGGTACAGCGCCAGGGTATTGAACGACGGCCCCGGTAAATTTGCGATGGTGCGCCATTGCACGCTGGGCTTTACCAGCAGACCAAAGGTGTGTTGGATCATCTTATTGCTCTCTCCCCCAATGGCTTTAAACCGATGTGGCCCGTACCCGGAATCGGGAATGCCGTGTCGCGTTCGCGGTACTGCCGGCCGGTGACATTCTGAATGTAGTGGTCGCATTAACCCCACAGCTCATGCGGGAAATTGTAGCCTAATTGCCTTGGCATACAAACTGATGCAGATCAATTTTCCCGTGGAAACCAGTGCACTGGAGCCGGGGTGAGGCTGATTTTCGCTCAGCCCAGTGACGCGACGCTCTTGAGCACCAGGCGCACCAGTTCCGCCTGACGGGAAACTCCGGTCTTGGCAAAGATGGATTTGAGTTGCGCCCGGGCGGTGTGCTGGGAAACGTTCTGCGAATCAGAGACTTCCGCAAGGCTCAGGCCGCGGGACAGCAGAATGGCGAGATTGGCTTCCGCCGGCGTCAGGCCGAACAGCTCTCCCAGGGTTTGCTGGGAGGCGGACTCGCGCAGGTCGGGGTCACTGATGAATACCGCTGCGCAGGGGCTGGCCTGGGCCTCGCCCCACTCCGAGCTGGCGATGGGGCGGATAACGAGGCCGAGATCCTGGTGGCCGTTTTCCCGCGGCACCCGCAGGGCGCGCACCACAGAGGCTTCGCCGCGTTGCTGGGCACGGATCACGGTAGTCAGCGCTTCCTGCAACCGCCGGTTGAGATCGCGGCCCCCGATCTGCAAGTGCTGCTCCTTCATGAACAGGCCGTTGCGTTCTTCCAGCAGCGCCTTGGCCAGGGCGTTGGTATTCAGTATCCGCCCGGTCTCGTCGAGGATCACGGTGGCGACCGAGAGCTGGTCGACCGCGCCGGCGTAAAGGTCGCGCTCGGTGGTGGTGCGGCTGAGTCGGGCGTAGATGTGAATCGCCCGCTGCAGGTGCGGGGTGATGCTTTCCAGCAGTGTGCGATCGGCGCGCTCAAAGGCACCGTCCTGGCGCCGGCGGGAAAATCGCAAACGAGCCACCATGCCCCCCGGTTCCGCCGTGTCGATGCCGAGAATATGAAACAGATCCACCGGCTGCAGGTAGTGGCGGTAGTAGTCGGAATTCTCCAGCTCCTCCCCGTCCAGCATATCCTGCAGTGTCACCACTTTGTTCAGTGGCAGGTTGATGAAGGGGTCGAGGGCGAAAAACTGTTCGCGGTAGGCGCTCACCTCCCAGTCATTGGGGTCGGCCAGGTTGTTGCCAGCGCTGTCGCGGACGCTGTTCAGAATAAGGCCGCGGTCGTCCTCGGCGGGCGGGCGCAGTACCAGGGATGCCACCTGGGCGCCGAACACTTCCCTCAGGCGGGGCAGGGCACTCTGCCAGGGCCGGGCTTCCAGTGGTCCTTCGTAGATCAGGCCGAGCAACTGGTCGTAGTCGGGACCGCCTCTATCCATGGGGTGCGGCATCCTATTTTTCGATGCTCGACAGTTCGGCGGCGATGTCCGTCAGCAGCTTGGGCCTGCCGACTCCCCAGCCCTGCAGGAAGTCCACGCCAAGCTCTTCCAGTTTGACGATGATGGGTTCGTTCTCCACCGACTCGGCAATGGTTTCCTGCCCCAGGAAGTGGGCCAGGTCGTTGATCGAACGGGTCATCGTGTAGTCGTTGCGGTTTTCGTGGATGCCGGTGACAAAGGTTCCGTCGATCTTGACGTAGTCCACCGGCAGCTCCCGCAGGTAGTTGTGGCTGGCCAATCCCGTGCCGAAATCGTCCAGTGAGAATTTGCAGCCGATACTGCGGAAGGCGCGCACGAAGTCCGCTGCCTTGACCAGGTTGGTAATGGTACCGGTTTCGGTGATCTCGAAGCACAGGCGATTGGTGCCCACGCCGAATTCCGAGATCTGCTCGAACAGGTACTCCATGAACGCGTCATTGGTAATACTGGTGCCAGACAGGTTGATGGCGAGGCTGGGCACGACCTTTTGCGCATCCATGAGCTGACTGATCCACTGGAAGGCTTCGCGTACCACCCAGCGGTCCACCTCGGTCATGAAGCCATGGCGCTCGGCAGCGAGAATGAATTTCTCGGGTGATTCGATGTCACCCTCCGGTCCGCGCAGGCCGAGCAATAGCTCGTAGTGGCGGCTTATCCTGCGCTCGCCGCGCAGTTCCGTCTTGACGATGGGCTGGGCCCGCAGCACAAAGCGCTCGGTGGCCAGCGCCCGCTCCAGGTCCTGCCGCGATTCCTGGCGTAGATGTTGTTGCCGGGCCACTTTTTCGGCGCTTTCCCGGTACAGTTCAACACGGTTGCGGCCCTCCGCCTTGGCTGTGTGCATGGCCTGCTCAGCACCTTCCAGAATGGCATCCACGCTGACGCTGTAGTCGCTGATGGGGGCCATGCCAATGGAGACCGTGAAGCGGATCAGTTCCCCCTCGATCTCCAGGTTTCCGCTCTCGATATCTCCGCGTATTTTCTCGGCCGCGGCCAGGGCGCGCTCGATGTCGTGATCGATCAGGAGAATGCCAAAGCTGTCATTCCCGAGGCGGGCGGTGGACATTTTGCTGCCGTGCAATTGCGACAGCAACTTGGCGAATTCCGCCAGTACCTGGTCCCCCGCCACCTGGTCGTAGACCTCGTTAACCAGGCGGAACTGGTCGATATTCAGGTGCAGTACCGCGTGCTGGGACGACTTGCGATTGGCGTGGCGAAGCGCGCGGGCGACCTGGTCGATAAAGGTCTCGCGGTTGATCAGCTGGGTGAGCTGGTCGTGGTTGCGGCTGAAATTCAATGTGCGTTGCACCGATTCCAGCGTGCCGTACATGCTCTGGTCGACCAGCGACATGCGGTCCGCCGTCGACGGCGGCTTGGCGCCGCGGCTGAGCTGGCGGGCAAGCTGGACTGCATTCATCTCGGCGACCTTCTGACCGCGCTCATTGACGAAGATGAAGTGGTCGTTGTCGGGGCTGAGCCAGGCCAGTTGCATACGCTTGCGCTCGCCGTGGCGGTCCCGGTAGCTGAGCCAGCTGCCGGTTTCCAGCTGTTGCACGCGACCCACCCAGCGCCGCAGGCGGTGGGTGCGCGCCAGTCGTTCATTCAGGTCAGCGCCATTGGCGCCGGAGTTGAAGTCGCTGTCGTCGAGCTGGGCGCTGGCAACGGGCTTCTCGCCGGAGAGTGCCTCGCGCAGCTCCGCGAGTACCGGACCGAGTTCCAGGTTGGCAGGCAGTTCAGAACTGACCTGCTGTTCCAGCATGTCGATGAAGGGCCCCGCCTCGAGTCCGTGCTGCATGGACAGGCCGTCGCTGGACTGTCCCTGCTGCTCCGCCAGCCACTCGCTGAGCAGGTCCAGGGTGCGCAGCTGATCCTGCCAGCTGGCGCTGTCGGTACCCTGCTTGACGCAGGTCAGAACCAGCAGGTCGCGCCAGCCGTGGTGGATGAAGTCCAGCAGCAACTGGGGAACGTCACCTTCCCCCAGCTGGTCCCGGATAGCCCGGTCGACTTCCGCCCGGGCCTGCCGCAGGCGGTACTGGCCCTCCTGGGTGCGAATGACGCGTTCGATGTTGCGCGCCTGGGCCGCTTCCTGTTGCTGGACCAGCTTGTCGATCTGCTCCAGCGCGGTATCGAATACCTGCGCGTCGCGATCGTAGCGCTCGACGATCGAGCCGATGATCTCCGTGACCTTGCCTTCCAGCATCCGGTTGGGGAAGTTGCCACTCGCGGCCAGTTGCGCCAGCTTGTCGATAACGCCGCGTGCCGCGTGCTGGTGATCGATGAAGAACTGAGGCTCCTGCAGCGCCAGTTTGGCCAGTGGCACCTGGAGGTCGGAGAGCGTGGGCTGGAGCTGGGACGACACATCCACCTGGGTCTGCAGGGTGTCGAACAGGGTGTCAACCAGATCGAGCTGGTTGATGCTGTCCGGGCCGGAGCCGGCCGTGCCCCGCAGGGTGGCAAAGCGATCGCTGTTGGCCGCCAGAAATTGGCGCAGTGAGCCGAGATCGCGCAGCTCTGCACGCAGGGCACTGTCACGCTGCAGGTTGTCGAGGGCCAGCAGCACCGACTCCGCGCTGGCCGCCGGCGAGTCACTCGCCACCGCATTCCCGGGCAGCACCTCGCGCTGGAAATTCAGGGCGTCGAGCACCGACTGGTAAACCGCGGGCCCGGGGCCTTGTGGCTCGCTGGATCCCGGGCCCTGGCCGCTACCGGCGTCGTCTGCCGCCTTCGCCGGCTCCGGTTCGGTCTGTTCCTGTTCCTGTTCCTGTTCCGGTCGCGGTGGCCGGTCTCCGCGCTGGCGCTCTGCCAGGGCGCGCTCCAGCACAGATCCCTTGCTGCGAATTTCCTCTTCCAGGTCGGGATAGACACCTGCCGCTTTCAGTTTGGCATTCAGGCGCTCGTAGTAGCCCTCCAGGTGGGGCATGAAATTGCGCATGAATCCGTCGAAGATCGCCGGTGTCGCCGTGTGGTTGATCTCCGCCCTGGCCAGCAGGCTTTGCAGCCCGGTACAGAGTTCGGCCACGTGCATCGGCAGGCGCAGGTCCAGGGGTGAGACGTCGAGCACGTCGGCCAGGCGCACGGTCAGGCATTCCAGCACTTCGCCGTACCACTCCCGGCCGATGTTGATCATACGGTCTACCGCCAGGTAGTCCTCGAAGTCTGCCAGGTCGACCAGGTCGAGGGTGTGATCTTCCGACTTCCCGGTCTGCTGCCACAGCCGGGAGGCCGGGGACACCGGCGTCAGGTCGCGGAAGTTGGTCCGGACCTGTTGCATCAGGCCGCTCTTGAAGTCCTTGCCCGCTTTGTGCAGGTCGCGGGCAGCTTCCGCCAGGGCGCTGGCATGGGAACTGCTGCCGCGGGTGGTTCGCTCCCTGAGGTAATGGGGCAACTGGTCGATGAACGCGGCCCACAGTGGTTCCAGCTGGGCGCAGGCGATGCGCTCGAAGTCCGCGAGAGTATTGCCACTGCCGGTGGCGGCGATGGCCTGTTCGTCGGGTTCCCCGGCTGGGGCGGAAAGACCCTGGTCGAAGGCTTCCAGGTTGCGACCCGCTGCCTCGTCCGCAGGCTTCAGCAATACCGTGCCTCCGTTGATGCCGGCGATGGTTACGCGGATACGCTCGATGGGACCGTTGGCGCCCTCCAGCGCCTGGGGCACCAGGGTGGCCACAGCCCCCTGTTTAAGACTGAGCCGCTTGGGACCCCGCCCACCGACGAGCCTGACCTCGCGCAATTCGAGCTGATCGCTCCCGGTTCGGCTGACACGGCCCGACAGCTGCACCTCATCGGGCAGTTCCAGGACCGCGGCATGACTGGCAGATGGAGGAGCGGATTGGGACATTCAGACTCGTAGTTATCGCTGCGGGGGGTGCGCTTCCCCCGCGGGGTGTTTCGCTGCCGGCAGTATACCGCGATGCACCCGGTGGACAACCGGTGCGTGTCAGGGGGCGCCGGTTTTCGGCAGTGCAAAGGCGACGATGGCGTCCCCCGGTTCCGACCAGCCGTGGCCACCGGCGGCGATGACCACGAACTGGCGGCCACCGGGGCGTGCCCGGTAACTCAGGGGAGTGGCGTTGCCGGTGTAGGGAAGCTGGTGCTTCCAGAGTTCCTCCCCGGTGCGGGTGTCAAAGGCGCGGAAGGTTCCGTCCGTGGTGGCACCGATGAAGGTCAGGCCACTGGCGGTTGTCAGGGGGCCGCCGGTGTTGGGGGTGCCGGCTTCAAACCAGAAAGGCCAGGGGGCGAGGCCGCGGGTGGTGCCCAGTGGTCGCCGCCACAGGACTTCGCCGCTGCCCAGGTCCACTGCGGCGAGACTGCCCCAGGGCCGCGGATTGCAGGGCGCGCCGAGGGGGGACATCAACGGAAAGCGTTTGACCCCGTAGGGGGAACCGCGCATCGGGTAGTACTCCAGCGGGTAGCTGCCCTGGTAGCCGGCAGCGTCGTATTCCGCTCGCGGTATCAGCTGGACCACTGCGGCCAGGTGCATCTGGTTCACCAGCGCAATCGCCCGCTGGCCGTCGATACTGATGCCGCCCCAGTTGATGCCTCCGGTGGTGGTGGGGTACAGCACCGAGCCCTTCAGCGACGGCGGGGTGAACATGCCGTCATTGCGATAGCGGGCCAGTTCCCGTTGGCAGGCGGCGCGGTCGAACCAGACAAATCCGTCCATGTCCTCCGCCTGCAGGTGTTCGGGTAGGTGGAGCGGGCCGGGGTGGGTGGGGAAGGGCTGTGTCGGGGAGAGGGTCTCACCGGGAACCCCGTCCCCGGGAACCGGCCTTTCCTCAACCGGGTAAAGGGGAGCGCCGGTTTCCCGGTCCAGCAGGAACAGGTGTCCCATCTTTGTCGCCTGGGCCAGGCCGGGGCGGCCGTCCCCCACGCCGGGGAACTGGAACAGGGTGGGTTGGGAGGCGACATCGTAATCCCAGACATCATGGTGGACGGTCTGGAAATGCCAGCGATAGGTGCCGGTGGCGGCGTCGAGGGCCACCACGGAGGAGCCCAGTGCATCGATGCCCTGGCGATCGCCGCCATAGACGTCCGGCGACGGGTTGCCGGTAGGTACGTAGACAAGGCCCCGGGCGGGGTCACCGGCAATGGGTGCCCATACATTCGGGGTGCCGAGATGATAGCGGTTTTGCTTCAGTGTGTCCCGGTGCGCGTGCCGGTAGGCTTCGGTCACCGGCTCCCAGGCCCAGACCAGGTTGCCGCTGCGGACGTCGTAGGCGCGCACCACCCCGCTGGGAACGTCGCGGCGCTCGTTGTCGGGGATCGCCGCCCCGACAATCGCCAGGTCGCCTTGCACCCACGGTGGCGAGGTGGGGTAGTACTCGCCTGTCCGGGCGCCGTCGATGCCGGTTTTCAGGGAAACCCGTCCGGCTGTGCCAAAATCCTCGCAGGGCTGGCCCGTGGCGGCGTCCAGGGCGATCAGTTCGGCGTCCCGCGTGCCGTACAGGATCCGGGTGCGGCAGGCGCCAGCGCCGGGGCCGTCATCCTGCCACAGCGACACTCCCCGGCAGATCACCGGGTACAAACCGCTGTGGCGGTTGCGTACCTGGGGATCGAAAGACCACTGTTCCCGGCCGGTTTCCGCGTCCAGGGCGAATACCCGGCCGAAGGGGGTGCAGTAATAGAGGGTGCCGTCGGCGACCAGCGGCGTGACCTGCAGCGAGGTGAAGCCCCATTCGCCGCGCCCGTCGGCAATGTCACCGGAACGATGTTCCCAGGCGACTTCGAGGTCGCTGACGTTGGCGGGGGCGATCTCCATTAGTGGCGAGTACTGGGCGCCATCGGTGCCGCCGTAATTGCGCCAATCGGCGGCGGGGCGCGGTGCTTCGGTTGTGGGCGATGCGGGGGCGCTGTCGGGCAGCCGGCAGCCGGCCAAACACAGGCTCGCCGTGGCCAGGGCCAGGGCGAGCCGGGGTGTCACTCGGTGCTCCCGGCGTTGGCGGCATCGAGGAACGCGGGCTTTTCGCCGCCGCCGTGGACGGCAATGCTGGCGCCGCTGATATAGGAGGCCAGCGGCGAGGCCAGGAACAGGCAGGCGTCGCCAATATCCCCGGGCAGGGCCATCCGTTCCAGCGGTATGGTGGCGCCAACGGCGGCGATGCCTGCCTCGTCACCGTAATGCAGGTGACTCTGCTCGGTGCGTACAAGGCCGGCGATCACCGCGTTCACCCGTACCTTGGGGGCCCACTCAACGGCCAGTGAAGTCCCGAGGTTGACCAGTCCCGCCTTGGCGGCGCCATAGGCGGCGGTCCCGGGGGAGGGGCGAATGGTGCTGACACTGGCGATATTGATGATGCTGCCACCGCTCTCCTGCTGCTGCATCTGCCGGTTGGCCACCTGGCTGAAGTTGAGCGGGGCGATCAGGTTGAGGCGGATAATCGACTCGGAAAAGCGCGGCGAAGCGGTGGCGGCGTCGGCGTAGGGGGCGCCGCCGGCATTGTTTACCAGTATATCGAGGCGGCCAAAGCGCTGCACCGTCGCCGCGACGCAGGCTTCGACCTGTTCGAAGTCGCGCACATCGCAGGCGGTGAAGGCCGCCTGGCGTCCCTGTGCTTGCGGTAGCGTTTCCGGTTCGCTGCGGCCGCAGACCATGACCTCGGCTCCCGCGGACAGAAAGCGCTCGGTGATACCGCGGCCCACGCCCTTGCCACCACCGGTGACCAGAACGACCTTGCCGCTGAAATCCAGAGGGGTATCCATTGTGGTTTAACTCCTTATGACAAGCGCCCGGGGCGTCTTGTGGTCATCTTTTGATTTCCCTAAGATGCCGTGGCACTGCGCATGCTAAACGAATTCGGGAGGCTGGCAAGCGAAGCGCCGCCAGTGTTGCCGGGCGCTGCCAGCGAAGTGCCTCTGGTCGCACTTTCTGAACTCTTCTCCCGGGGTAATCCAGCCAACAGGACATAATGATGACAACAGACAACTTACCGGTACTGGCCATTCTCGGAGGAACCGGCGATCTCGGCACGGGGCTCGCGCGCCGCTGGGCCCAGGCGGGCTACCGGGTGATTATTGGCTCCCGGACCAAGGAGAAGGCCGAGGCCGCGGTCGCCGACCTGCGGGAGGTGATGGCGGAGCGCGGCGTCGGAGCCGTCGTGGTGGAAGCCATGGAAAACCTCGCCGCGGCGCAGGCAGCGGATATCGTGACTCTCACCGTTCCCTTCAGCCACCAGGCCAGTACGCTGGAGCTGGTCAAGCCCGCCCTGCAAGGCAAGATCCTGATCGATGTGACGGTGCCGCTGGTGCCTCCGCGCGTGGCCCGCGTGCAGCTGCCGGAGCAGGGCAGCGCCGGGCAGATTGCCCAGGAGCTGCTGGGTGAGGAGGTGGCGGTTGTGTCCGCCTTCCAGAATGTGGCCGCTCACCACCTGCAGGAGGGCGCCGGCCTGGATTGCGACGTGCTCGTCTGCGGCAACAAGAAGGACGCCCGGGCCGAGGTAATCAAGCTGGTGGAGGCCGCGGGGATGCGCGGTTATCACGCGGGCATGATCAATAACGCCGCTGCCGCCGAGGCACTTACCTCGGTTCTGATCACTATCAACAAGCAGTACAGCTGCCACGCTGGCATACGCATAACCGGTCTGGATCATGCTGAAGAATGAGCGGTACGGTTCAGGTCATCCCCCTGCGGGACTTTCCGCTGGTCGCGCCGGGCGATGATCTCGCGGCCTTGATCAGGGCGTCGCTGGCCGATAATCAAATCGAACTGGCGTCCGGGGATGTGCTGGTAGTGGCGCAGAAGGTGGTGTCCAAGGCCGAGGGGCGCTACGTGCGCCTGGCCGATGTCGAGCCCTCCGGGCGAGCAGCCACGATCGCCGCCCAGGCCGACAAGGATCCGCGCCAGGTGGAATGCATCCTGCGGGAGTCCCGCGAGGTGCTCCGCGTTCGCCCCGGCGTGATTATCGTAGAACACCGGCTGGGGTTTGTGATGGCCAACGCCGGTATCGACCGCTCCAACATCGAGCAGCCGGACGGTGACCCCCGAGTTCTCCTGTTGCCGGAAGATCCCGACCGCTCCGCCGAAACCCTGCGCAAGGCCCTTACCGGGCGGCCGGGGGAGGCGCCCATGGTGATCATCAATGACAGTGTGGGTCGCGCCTGGCGCAAGGGCACCGTGGGCATGGCCATCGGCAGCGCCGGACTCGATCCGCTGTACAACCAGGTAGGCGAGCGCGACCTGTTCGGCAACCAACTGGAAGTGACCGAAGCGGCTGTCGCCGATGAACTGGCGGCGGCGGCCTCCCTGGTGCAGGGGGAATCCGATGAGCGCTGCCCCGTGGTGCTGGTGCGCGGTGCCCGCGTGCGCAGTGGCCTCGGGGGCGCCAAGGCGATCCTGCGTGAACGCGAAATGGACATGTTCCGCTAGTGGCCGACAGCAGCAGGAAGAAAATTCTGGCGCTCTCCGGCGGTGTCGGTGGCGCCAAACTCGCCCTGGGGCTGGCCCGCGAACTCGCGCCGGAGTCGCTGGCGGTGGTGGTCAACACGGCAGACGACTTTCGCTATCACGGCCTGACTATCAGTCCGGATATCGACACCCTGCTGTACACATTGTCCGGGCGCAGTAACCGGGCGCAGGGCTGGGGTCTCGAGGGAGAGACCTGGCTGGTGCGCGATGCGCTCGAACAGCTCGGGGCCGATACCTGGTTCCAGCTGGGTGACCGGGATATCGCGACCCACCTGTTGCGCAGCGGTCGCCTCGCCGCGGGCGATACCCTGAGCGAGGTCACCGCCAGCCTGGCGCGGGCCATGGGCATCGCCGTGCAGGTTCTGCCCATGTCGGACCAGAGCGTGTCGACGGTGGTGCACAGTGACGAGGGGGACCTGGCGTTCCAGGAGTACTTTGTCCGGCGTCGGTGTGAACCGCGGGTAACCGGCTTCAGTTTCCGGGGGCAGGCGGAGGCACGGCCGGCTCCCGCGCTGCAGGCCTTGCTGGATTCGGGCCAGGTTTCGGCTGTCGTGATCTGCCCGTCGAACCCCTTCGTCAGTGTCGATCCGGTGCTGGGGATTCCCGGTCTGTGGCGGCAGCTGGCCGGCCTGGGCGTGCCGGTGATTGCGGTGTCACCCATTATCGGCGGCCGCGCCGTCAAGGGGCCTGCGGCCAAGATGATGGCTGAGCTGGGCCTGCCGGTGGATGCAGCGGCGGTGGTCCGTCACTACAGCGAACATTACCCGGGGCTGGTCACCGAGTTTGTGCTGGATACAGAGGATGCCGCGCTCGCCAGTGAACTCGAGCAGTCCACGGTATTGTGCAATACACTGATGCAAACCCTCGACGACAAGCGCGCCCTGGCGCGTTTCGTCCTGCAACTGGCGGGCTGTTGATGCTGCACGTTTTATTACCGCTCAAGGACCTGGTCGCGGCCAAGACCCGCCTCGCCGGCATACTCTCGCCGTCCGAACGGCGCGGCCTGATGCAGGCCATGGCCGAGGATGTGCTGGCGGTGCTCAGTTCGCACCCCGCGGCGGACCGTTTGTGGCTGGTGTCCGATGACCCCGGCGCGGCCCTGCTGGCGGAACATTTTCACGCCCGTCACCTGGCCGAGCGGGCGCTCGGCTGCAGCGGGCTAAACCGGGTGCTGGCAGCAGCCTGTGACCGTATCGATGCAGGCCCGGGGGACCACATCATGGTCCTGCATGCCGACCTGCCCTGGCTGGCGGCGCGGGATGTGGACGCCGCCCTGACCAGGTACGCCGCAGCCGGCGGCTTGCTGCTGGCCCCGGATCGCAATGGCGCCGGTACCAACCTGATGGTGTTCCCGGCTGCGAGTCGTCCGTCCTTCCGTTTTGGGACAGATAGCTGCGAGCGCCACCGACAGTGGGCGCGGGAGGCGGGAGTCCGGTGTACCCTGTTACAGCGCAAGGGTACAGCACGTGATATTGATCATCCGGCCGATATCGCCCAGTTGCTGGTCGCCACCGATATCGGTGATGCCACCCGGGCCTGGCTGGATCAGCCCGGTCTGCGCGCGCGACTCACGCTGGCAATCCCGCAAGCCGGCTCGATACAACAAGGCCCTGCCAAGGCGGGCACAAAAGGGGGATACGGGGCATGACAGCTGGGACAAACGGTCTGGCATTGCTGGATGCAATCCATTCGGCCTGGGAAACAGGGCGGCCACCGTCGAGTGATCTGTGCCTGGCACTGGCCGACCAGGGCGACACCGCTGCGCTTGCCTGCCTGGCAGGCGCCTTGCGCGACAGCGGCCACCGCAATGTGATCACCTATTCCCGCAAACTGTTCCTGCCCCTGACGCACCTGTGCCGCGATGTGTGTCACTACTGCACCTTTGCGCGCACGCCGAAAAGGGTAGAGCAGCCCTACATGAGCATCGAACAGGTGCTGCAGCAGTGTCGGGAGGCGGAGAAACTCGGTTGCCAGGAGGCGCTGCTGACCCTCGGTGAGAAGCCGGAACTACGCTACAGCGCGGCGCGCAAGGCGCTGGCGGCCATGGGCTACAGCAGCACCCTGCAATATGTAGAGGCGGTGGCCGCCGCCATCCTCGAGGAGACCAGCCTGCTGCCGCATATCAATGCCGGCTGCATGACCGCCGAGGAAATCGCGGGTCTGCGCCGGGTCAGTGCCTCCATGGGGATCATGCTCGAATCGGCGTCGGAGCGCCTGTGCCAGAAGGGCATGCCTCACTACGGCTCCCCCGACAAGCAGCCCGCCCGGCGCCTGGAAACCATCGCCCTGGCCGGGGAGGCCGCGGTACCGTTTACCTCGGGTATTCTGATTGGCATCGGTGAGACCCGTCTCGAGCGCATCGAATCCCTGCTGGCCCTGCGCGCCCTGCACCTGCAGTACGGCCACTTGCAGGAAGTGATCGTGCAGAACTTCCGCGCCAAGCCGGGCACGCTGATGGCCGCTGCCCCGGAGCCCGATCTCAATGAGCTGCTGTGGACTATCGCCGTGGCGCGGCTGGTGTTCGGGCCGCAGATGAATGTGCAGGCGCCACCGAACCTGAGTCCCGGTGTGCTGCCGCAGCTGGTGGCCGCAGGCATCAATGACTGGGGCGGGGTTTCCCCCCTGACCCCCGATTTTGTCAATCCCGAAGCGCCCTGGCCGCACCTCGACAGGCTCGCCGGGGAAACCCGCGCAGCGGGCAAGTACCTGGACCAGCGCCTGACGGTGTATCCCGCCTTTGTGCAGCGGCCCGACACCTGGCTTGACCCAGCCCTGCGCGGGCCGGTGTTGCGCCTCTCGGACAGCGCGGGCCTGGCCCGCCGCGACCACTGGGCCCCGGGGGAGGACGCCCCGGTTCCCCGGGAGGACGCACTGCTGCTGGCGCCGGACTATCGCCCGGCGGCGCCTTCCGCGGAACTACAAACTATTCTTGACGACTGCCGAGCCGGTCATGAACTGGATGAGGCGGCGGTGGCACGGCTGTTCGAAGCCCGCGGCGATGACTTCACCCATGTGGTGCGGGCGGCGGACGCATTGCGCCGGGCGGTCAGCGGAGACAGCGTGAGTTACGTGGTCAACCGCAATATCAACTACACCAACGTGTGCTACTTCAAGTGCCAGTTCTGTGCCTTTTCCAAGGGCAAGCAGCACGAGGAGTTGCGCGGCCGCCCCTACGATATCAGCGGTGAGGAGATCGCCCGGCGTTGCCGCGAGGCCTGGGAGCGGGGCGCCACCGAGGTCTGCATGCAGGGGGGAATCCACCCCGACTACACCGGCCAGACCTATCTCGACATCCTGCGCACCGTGCGCAGCGCCACGCCGGACATGCATATCCATGCCTTCTCGCCACTCGAGGTGGCCCAGGGCGCAGCCACTCTCGGCCTGGCGCCGGGGGTGTACCTGCGGCAGTTACGTGACGCCGGGCTCAACACCCTGCCGGGTACTGCGGCGGAGATCCTCCACGACGAGGTGCGCGATGTCCTGTGCCCGGACAAACTCAGCAGCGGGGAGTGGCTGGAGATCATGGAGGCGGCCCACGAGGTGGGCTTCAGGACCACGGCCACCATCATGTATGGCCATATCGACCAGCCCCGGCACTGGGCGCGTCACCTGCTGGAGATCCGGCGGCTGCAACAGAAGTGGGGCGGCTTTACCGAGTTTGTCCCCCTGCCTTTCGTGCACATGGAAGCGCCCATGTACCTTCGTGGCCGGGCCCGGCGCGGCCCGAGTTTCCGCGAGGCCGTGTTGATGCACGCGGTGGGCCGGCTGGTATTCCATGGCCTGATCGACAATATTCAGGCCTCCTGGGTGAAAATGGGGGCGGAGGGAGTGGCCGCCTGTTTGCAGGCCGGGGTTAACGACCTGGGCGGTACCCTGATGAACGAGAGCATCACCCGCGCTGCCGGTTCCAGCCACGGCCAGGAGTGGGCGCCCGCAGTGATGGAAGCCCATATTCGCGCTGCCGGGCGCAGCCCGCGCCAGCGCACGACCCTGTACGGCGAGGTTGGCGAGGAACGGCAACGGGCCGCCCGGCGCGCAGGCGACCTGCTGGAGGTGCAAAACCAGCCCGCAGGCAAACGGCAGCGCAGCAAGTGTCTGCCCCCTGCTTCACCCCGGCCGCTGACCGAGAGGGCGGAACAGGTGGTGCTGCTGGCCGCCTGTAACTGAGGGCGGCGCGTTGAACAGTCGCAGCATACAACTCGAGCCGACCTGGCTGGCGCAGCTCGAGAGCGAATTCGAGCAGCCCTACATGCAGTCGCTGTCGCAGTTCCTGCGGGCTGAAAAGGCGGCCGGCAAGCGCGTGTTTCCCGCCGGGGAGGACATCTTCAATGCCTTTGCGCACACGCCGCTGCCAAGGGTCAAAGTGGTCATCCTCGGCCAGGACCCCTATCACGGTGAGGGCCAGGCCCACGGGCTCTGTTTCTCGGTCAAGCCGGGGGTGGCGGTGCCGCCATCGCTGCAGAATATCTACAAGGAAATCCACGCCGAACTGGGGTATCCCATTCCGTCCCACGGACATCTCACCCGCTGGGCCGACCAGGGGGTGCTGTTGCTGAACAGTGTGCTCTCGGTGGAGTGCGCCAAAGCGGCATCACACCAGGGCAAGGGCTGGGAGCAGTTCACCGACCGGGTGGTGGAGGTGGTCAACCGCGAGTGCAGTGGCGTGGTGTTCCTGCTGTGGGGCAGTTACGCCCAGCGCAAGGGCGCGGTGATCGATACCCAAAAACACTGCGTTCTGAAAGCGCCGCACCCGTCGCCCCTGAGTGCCCATCGCGGCTTCTTCGGCTGTGGGCACTTTGTCAAAGCCAACGAGTACCTCACCTCACGGGGCGCAACGCCGATCGACTGGCGAATCCCCGACTGAGCTGGCGCGGGCGGGTTACGGGCGAGGCGGGCCAGGCGAGAGACTAGTTCCCGTCCGTTTCGGGGTCGCTATCGCCGACCAGTTCCGCGGGCACCGTGAGCGTGATCGCCGGTCCGCCATCAGGGGCCAGGTACAGGGTTTCCCTGCAGGCTTTCAGGGTGGTGCTGAGTAACAGCGTGCACCCCTGGTCGGGGCTGCCGACGGCATTGACCACGTTGCCCACCGCCTGGCTTGCCCCCTGCTGGAATACGGGGGCGCCGGCACCCGGTGCGCTGGCGCAGTCCACGCGGCCAATGAAAGCCCGGCGTTTGGACTTGCCCCGGTAGTGCAGGCGGGCGATGACCTCCTGTCCGGTGTAGCAGCCTTTCTGGAAACTGACGAAGCCCTCCAGGTCAAAATTCAGGGCCTGGGGCAGGAATTCCTCGACGGTCTCCGCTTCGATGCGCCCGAGGCCGGAAGCGATTTGCAGCGCTTGCCACTGGCTACTGTCCGCCGCTTCCAGGGAGCTCAGGCCCGCGCTGATATCGCCGCGCTCCGGGGAGGCGTAGAGCTCGAACTGCTGGCCTGCCTCGTCCATCTGCACCAGGCTCAGGCCTTCGCCGCTGACACTGCCAAAACGCCCTTCGGGCAGATCCGGGAACAGGGACCCCAGTGCTTCGGCCAATTCATCACCCCATAAGGCGAATACGCGCCAGTTCTCCAGCCGTTCCACGCTGGCCTTGGAGAACACCACGTATTTGCCCAGGCGCGTTGCAGTGCTGGCTGCGATATCGGCGCGCAGTCGCAACAGGTACTGGTCCGTCGTGCACTGCACCAGCAGGAGGTCAGCGATGATCCGGCCCTGGGCATTGCACCAGGCACCGGGAGCGGCGTGGGCGGCATCGATCGCCCGCACATCGCAGGTGAGCTGCCCCTGCAAAAAGGTGGCTGCATCGGGCCCGCTGACCTGCAGCAGGCTCTCATTATCCAGTTGGCTGTAAAAAGCGGGCACGACATCTCACTCCTGTTGGGCGGACTCATGATAGGGCTTTGCCCGGGCACTGTCAGCCAGTGGTAGCCTTGGGTGTATAATGCCGGCCTTTGATGTTCCCCAAACAGCACAGAGGCTTATGATTCAGGACGAAGAACTTAAACGCATGCGCTGGGCCAGTCGCCGCGGCATGCTGGAGCTGGACCTCGTTCTGGAGCCTTTTGTCTCCGCCTGTTACAGCGGGCTGGATGAACGCGACCGGCAGCGCTTCCAGCAGTTGATGGAGTGCGAGGACCAGGAGCTGTTCGCCTGGTTCCTGCGCCGGGAGCAGCCCCAAAATGAAGACCACGCCGCCATCGTGGCGAAAATCCTCGACTACGCTCATCGCCGCGATCGATCTTGAGCGGTCGCGGCGAGGCATCGCCTGTTACACCCTGCTGTTCTCGGCCCTGTTAGCGGCCCCGCTGCTTGTTTTTCTCGACGGTTACCCACTCGGTGCCGGCGCGGCCCTGTTGCTGGCCCTGTCTCTCGTCAGTGCCGGGCAGCGGAAGCGCCCCGTGGGGCTGCGCTGCCTGGCGGGGCAGTGGCAATTCAGGTTCCGCGCGCGCGGCTGGGTGCCGGTAGAGATCCTGGGGCCAGTGCACAGCCCGCCGTGGTTACTGGCCTTTCGCTGGCGCGCCGTGGACGGGATGGCAGGGCAGGGGCGCCCGCTGGGTTCCGCTGTCCGCTGGCTTTATCTCTGGCCCGATAGCCTGCAAGCGGAGCAGTGGCGCCAGCTGCGCAAGCTGCTGCGGGTGGCGGGCACTGATGCGGGCTCAGCTGGACAGGGCTGAGTTGGCCGGTACCAGCACGGTATCGAGAGCCTCCGGCAGAGTGTCGGGATAGTCCAGGGTGTAGTGCAGGCCACGGCTCTCTTTGCGGGCCAGGGCGCAGCGGATCATCAACTGGGCCACCATGGCCAGGTTGCGCAGCTCCAGCAGGTCATTGCCGACCTTGTAATTGCTGTAGTACTCGGCAATTTCCTTTTGCAGGAGTTCAATCCGGTGCTCGGCCCGCTGCAGCCGCTTGTTGGTGCGGACGATGCCCACGTAGTCCCACATGAAGCGGCGCAACTCGTCCCAGTTGTGGGAGATCACTACGTCCTCGTCGGAGTCGGTGACCTGGCTTTCGTCCCAGGCCGGGACCGGGCGGGGTGTCGGCGCCGCGTCGATGGTCGCGGCAATATCGGCGGCCGCGGCGCGGGCATACACGATGCACTCCAGCAGGGAGTTGCTGGCCATGCGGTTGGCGCCATGCAGGCCGGTGCAGGAGGTCTCGCCCACTGCGTACAGCCCGGCGAGGTCGGTGCGGCCGCGGGTGTCCACGACGATACCGCCGCAGGTGTAGTGGGCCGCCGGCACCACCGGGATGGGCTCCCGGGTGATGTCGATGCCGAGTTCCGCGCAGCGCTGGGTCACGGTGGGGAAGTGCTCGCGCAGGAAATCGGCGGGTTTATGGGAGATGTCGAGGAATACGCAGTCCACACCGAGGCGCTTCATCTCGTGGTCGATGGCCCTGGCCACGATGTCCCGTGGTGCGAGTTCGCCGCGCTCGTCGAAACGGTGCATGAAGGGTTCGCCGTCCGGCAGCAACAGGCGGCCGCCTTCCCCGCGGATCGCCTCGGTGACCAGGAAGGACTTGGCCTTGGGGTGGTACAGGCAGGTGGGGTGGAACTGGTTGAACTCCAGGTTGGCCACCCGGCAACCGGCGCGCCAGGCCATGGCGATGCCGTCGCCGCTGGCGCCGTCCGGGTTACTGGTATAGAGATAGGCCTTGCTGGCGCCGCCCGTGCCCAGTACCACGGCCCGGGCCAGGTGTAGCTCAACGTGATCGGTCTGGCGATTGAGGATGTAGGCGCCCTGGCAGTGGCCGTCCTCCACGACGAGGTCCACCGCCACCCGGTGGGTGAGTATTTCGATGTTCGGCGCCGCCAGGGCCCGCTCGGTCAGTACTTCGGAGATGGCGCGGCCAGTGCGGTCGGCGGCATGGATAATCCGGCGGTGGCTGTGACCACCCTCCATGGTCAGGTGAAACTCGTCGTGGTGGTCCGGGCGCAGGTCGAAGTCTACGCCCTGCTGGACCAGCCATTCGACGCAGTCGCGGCTGTTGCTGACCGTGAATTCCACCGCCTCGCGCTTGCACAGCCCACCGCCTGCAGCCAGGGTGTCCTCGACATGGGAATCGATACTGTCCTTGGTGTCCAGTACCGCGGCCATCCCGCCCTGGGCCCAGTAGGTAGATCCCTGGTTGACGTCGGCCTTCGACAGTACGGCCACCCGCAATGCCTGTGGTAATTGCAGGGCCAGACTGAGGCCGGCGGCGCCGGCGCCGATAATCAGCACATCGTGTTCGAGAGGGGAGGGCATGGGCTCTGCTTGCTGCGTTTCCGAGTGACTTATATTATGGGCGCCAATCACTTACGTGTGTCGCGTCGAGCCGGCGAGTATAAAGCAGTCCACGCGAGTTAAGGAAATATTACAGTTGGGGAACTTTTTGCGTTCGACTGTCTCTTACTGTCGTCCCTGGCGGCAGTGCAGCGAACTTTCAACGCCCACCGCGGTCTATCGGGACAGATGCTTGAGTAATACCGGGGCATGCATGTCCAGGACTATGGAGGGGGACAGGACGTGACTGCCGAAGTAACGGACAAGCAGCTCGTTGCCAAGGTGAAGAAGGGCGATTCCCGCGCCTTCGACATGCTGGTGCTGAAATATCAGCACAAGATCCTTGGTCTGGTGAGTCGCTATGTCCACGATTCCGATGAGGTGCAGGATGTTGCCCAGGAGGCATTCATCAAGGCGTATCGCGCACTGCCCAATTTTCGCGGCGACAGTGCGTTTTATACCTGGCTGTACCGAATTGCCATCAACACGGCCAAGAACTACCTGGTGTCACGCTCCCGGCGCCCCCCGGGCTCTGATGTGGAGGTCGAGGACGCCGAGTACTACGAGGGTGGCGGCGCCCTGCGCGATATCGAATCGCCGGAATCCGCGCTCTTCGGAGCGGAGCTCAAGGCCGTGGTCGAACGGGCAATCAGCGAATTGCCAGATGATTTGCGAACTGCGGTAACTTTACGTGAATTTGATGGTCTCAGTTATGAGGATATTGCGGAGATCATGGCGTGCCCGGTAGGAACGGTGCGTTCACGGATCTTTCGCGCCAGGGAGGCAATTGACCGACAGGTCAAACAACAGGTTGACGGCGATGGCTGATGAAAGGCCATTCATACAGGTAACACAATTCGTGCGGCGGCGCGGAGGAAGACATTAAATGAGTGATAGAATGCGTGAGTCCCTCTCGGCCCTGATGGACGGAGAAGCGGACGAGTTGGAGCTGGAGCGGGTGCTCAGGCAGATCGGTGAAGATTCCGAGCTGCGTGAAACCTGGGTCCGCTACCACGCGGTGCAGACTGTCCACAGCGGTCAGGCCTTCCCTGATCTCACCATCGATATTTCCGCCCGGGTTCGCGACGAGCTCAATAGCGTGCCCGCCGCCAATCAGCGGCGCTGGCAGTCCCTGCTGCGGCCGGTAGCCGGCTTCGCGGTAGCGGCCTCAGTGGCCACCACCGTGGTGCTCGGCGGCCAGCAACTGGCGGGGCTTGACCCCGCAGCCGCCGGCAGCGAATCCAGTGTTGCCGCCGGTGTTTCTCCGGTGGGCCTGGTCAACAGCCTCGGTGCCACCTCGGTGCGCGCCAGCTACGGCACCCAGGCGCCTCCGGTCCTGCAGCCCGCGACCCGCACAGCCTACAGTGAACTGGCGCGCCAGCGCCTGCAGCGCTTTGCCCAGGAGCACGCCGAGCAGGCGGCCCTGAACACGCCCCAGGGCATGCTGCCTTTCGCCCGCGTCGAACGTATCACCGAGTAACCCGGTTGTGCAGATTCCGCGCCCAGGATTCATGCTGACCACCCAGGCCCGGCGCCTCTGCCGCTGGTTACTCGCCGCGGCAACCTCCCTGCCTGCCCTTACCCTCGCTGCAAGCTGCCCCGGTGCCGATCCGGAGGCGTTGCAGTGGCTGGACCGCATGTCCCGCAGCAGCCACCAGACGGCCTATCACGGCGTAGTCACCCTGCAGCGGGGTGAAGACATGCAGGTGATGCAGATATCCCATTCGGTCAACGGCGACAACAGTTCCGAGCAGTTGACCAAACTCACCGGCCAGGGCGCACAGATCGTGCGCGAGAGTCATCCCCTGGACTGTGTCCACACCGGTCACCGCCTGCTGCAGCTGGGGTCAAACCTGGGAGCGGGAGAGTGCGGAGTTGCGGAATATTACCGTTTTGAAGTGTCCAAGGGCGAACGCATCGCCGGGCGGCAGGCCGTACGCATTCTGGTGGAACCGCTCGATATGTACCGCTACGGCTACCTGATGGAGCTCGACAGCGAGACCGGGTTGTTGCTCAAATCCAGTACCCTGGGGCGCGGCGACCTGGTGCTCGAGCGCTTCCAGTTTGCCGACCTGTCCTACGGCAGCCCGATGCCCTCCAGCGCCGATGTGGAGGTGGTCCACGAGGCCAGTCACCCGCTGCCCGACAGCGCCATGAGCACGGCCGATGTCAGCGGTGCCTGGGCCGTTGGCTGGCTCCCCCGGGGCTTTGTCGTCACCGATTCCCGGTCCGAGTCCAACGGCCGCCGCACCTATACCGACGGCCTGGCGGCTTTCTCGGTCTTCCTTGAGCCCCTGTCCCGGGAGATCCGCTCGGGAGAGGGCATCGCCCGGGAGGGCAGTACCCTGTCCTATACCCGCGGCCTGAGCCTCGACGGCCAGCCGGTGCTGGTGACGGTGATCGGCGAAGTGCCGGTCAACACCGCACGCATGGTCGCCGATTCCGTGCGCTGGACGCAGTAACATGCTGCTGGAAAGCGGCGAGGTCGTGGCGGTTGAGGCCGATGCGGTATGGGTCGAAACCCTGCGCAAGAGCACCTGCGGCACCTGCAGTGCCCAGAAAGGTTGCGGTCACGGCCTGCTCAACCGCCTCGGTAGTGGCCGCCGGCACTACATCCGGGTGCTGGCCGGTGAACTGGACCCGGGGCAGTGCCGGGTGGGCGATACCGTCGATTTCGCGCTGCCGGAGTCGGTGCTGCTGCGCGGCTCACTGATTGTCTACCTGTTACCGTTACTGGCCATGCTGGCCGGTGCCCTTATCGCCTCCGCACTGTGGCCCGGGTCTCCCGACCTGGCCGGCCCGGGCGGTGCAGCGGCCGGTTTTGCACTGGGGTTCATGGCCGTGCGCCTGCATGCCCGCCAGCACGCAGACGACCCGGATATGCAGCCCACGCTGGTGGCCAGGCACAACGCTCCCGCGGCTCACGTCGCGGCGATTGAAGTCACCTGAATCGTCCCCACCTCTGTTGCACGCTTGTTGCCAACCGTTCCGATCACCTACGCAAGGAAGTCTGGAAGCATGAAAGTACTGACCTGCCGACTGTCAGCCGCCCTGATGCTGACCCTGTTCACTCTGCTGGCAACCCTGCCCGCACGCGCCGCGGAACTCCCGGATTTCCGCGAGATTGTGGCCAAGAACTCACCGGCTGTGGTGAAGATCATCGTCGAACACAGTGCCGGCGGGGGGCAGCAGCTGCAGGGCCAGGAGGAAATTCCCGAGTACCTGCGCCGCTTTTTCGAGTTTCGCGGTAATCCCCCCGGAGGCCAGCGTCCCTCCATGGCGATGGGCTCGGGTTTCATCATTTCCGATGACGGCTACATCGTGACCAATAACCATGTGGTGGAAGGGGCCAGTAGCGTACTGGTGCGCCTGAACGACCGCCGCGAGTACGACGCCGAGGTGGTGGGTACCGACCCCCGCTCCGATCTCGCCCTGTTGCGGATCGAAGACGACGACCTGCCCATGCTGCCGCTGGCCGCTG
The DNA here is from genome assembly GCF_008064665.1 of Parahaliea maris. Taxonomy (GTDB): domain Bacteria; phylum Pseudomonadota; class Gammaproteobacteria; order Pseudomonadales; family Halieaceae; genus Parahaliea; species Parahaliea maris. The sequence continues at coordinate 446,324 of NZ_VRZA01000002.1, forward strand.
ATGGCGATCTCGATGTGGGCGAGTGGGTGCTGGCCATCGGCTCTCCCTTTGGCCTGGACTACTCGGTGACGGCCGGCATCGTCAGCGCCAAGGGCCGCAGCCTGCCCACCGAGCAGGGCGAGAACTACGTGCCCTTCATCCAGACCGACGTGGCGATCAACCCGGGCAACTCCGGTGGTCCCCTGTTCAACCTGGATGGCGAGGTGGTGGGGGTCAATTCCCAGATATTTACCCGCAGTGGCGGCTCCATTGGCCTGTCCTTCGCGATCCCGGTCAGCGTTGTCCACAACGTGGTGGAGCAGCTCAAGGAAAATGGCCGGGTGACCCGCGGCTGGCTGGGCGTGACCATCCAGGACGTGGACCGGACCCTGGCGGAATCCTTCGGCCTCGAGCGCCCGATGGGTGCCCTGGTCTCCCAGGTGGCCGAGGACGGCCCCGCCGACAAGGGCGGCCTGCAGTCCGGCGATGTCATCCTGCGGTTTAACGGCAAGCCCATCGAGTCCTCTTCCGATCTGCCCCATGTGGTTGGCCTGATCGCACCCGGTACCACTGTACCGGTGGAAATTGTTCGCGAGCAGAAGCGTCGCAGCCTGAAGGTGAAAGTCGGCGGGCTGGACGCGGACGACAGCTATGCCCTGACCCCGGGGCGCGGTGGCGAGGCCGAGGGTGACCGCCTCGGTGTGCTGGTGGAGGACGCCAGCCCGGAAGCCCTCGAGCGCTGGGGTCTCAGTGGCGGTGTGGTGGTGCGCAAGGTTGCCGCCGACTCTCCCGCCGCCGAGGCCGGTGTGGTGCCCGGGGATGTGATCACCCTGGTAGGCTCGACGCCAGTGACCAATATCGACGCTTTCGAACGGGCCGTGAGCAAGCTGAAACCCGGAACATCGGTGCCCCTGCGCCTGCTGCGCCGCGGCGCCCCGATCTTTATCGGCCTCAAGCTCAAGGACGACTGAGCGGGCGGTTCATGGGTAGAGGATGCGGCCGGTGCCCGATAGCGGAGCCGGTTGCGTTAGGGTACAATCTCGCGTCTTTTTCGCCGCCCGGCCCACCGCCGGGCGCTGCCCAACCGAGCTTTGCCGAGTGAGTGACCTCAAGCACATCCGCAATTTTTCCATCATCGCCCACATCGATCATGGAAAGTCCACGCTCGCCGACCGTTTTATCCAGCATTGCGGCGGCCTCTCCGACCGTGAAATGGCCGAGCAGGTGCTCGATTCCATGGATATCGAGCGCGAGCGCGGCATTACCATCAAGGCCCAGAGTGTCACTCTGGACTACACCGCCCGCGACGGCGAGACCTACCAGCTGAACTTCATCGATACCCCGGGGCACGTGGACTTCTCCTACGAGGTGTCCCGCTCGCTGTCGGCCTGTGAGGGCGCGCTGCTGGTGGTGGATGCCGGCCAGGGTGTCGAGGCCCAGTCGGTGGCCAACTGCTACACCGCTATCGAGCAGGGCCTGGAAGTGCTGCCCATCCTCAACAAGATGGACCTGCCCCAGGCCGACCCGGACAAGGTCAAGGTCGAGATCGAGGAAATCATCGGCATCGATGCCACCGACGCCTGCCCGGTGAGCGCCAAGACCGGTCTTGGCATCGAGGACGCGCTGGAGTACCTGGTACACAAGATTCCGCCGCCGGAAGGGGACCGCAACGCCCCCTTGCAGGCGCTGATCATCGACAGCTGGTTCGACAATTACCTCGGCGTGGTGTCGCTGGTACGCGTTAAGCAGGGCGTGCTGAAGAAGCGCGACAAGTTCGTGACCAAGTCCACCGGCAAGACCCACCAGGTGGACAGTATTGGCATTTTTACCCCGAAGCGCATCGAAACCGGTGAACTGCGTGCCGGCGAGGTGGGTTTTGTGGTGGCGGGGATCAAGGACATCCACGGTGCCCCCGTGGGCGACACCCTGGTGCCTGCCAACCAGACCGACGTGCCGGCGCTGCCGGGCTTCCAGAAGGTCAAGCCGCAGGTTTACGCGGGTATTTTTACCATTTCCTCAGACGACTACGAGGACTTCCGCGACGCCCTGGCCAAGCTGACCCTGAACGACGCCTCCCTGTTCTACGAGCCGGAAACCTCCGACGCCCTGGGCTTCGGTTTCCGCTGCGGCTTCCTCGGCATGCTGCACATGGAGATCATCCAGGAGCGGCTCGAGCGCGAGTACGACCTGGACCTGATCACCACGGCTCCCACCGTTATCTACGAGGTGGTGAGGAAGGGCGGTGACGTTATCCAGGTCGACAACCCCTCGGCCCTGCCGGATGTCGGTGACATCGAGGAAATGCGTGAGCCCATCGCCCGCTGCAACATCCTGGTGCCCCAGGACTACCTCGGCAACGTGATCACCCTGTGCGTGGAAAAGCGCGGCGAGCAGGTCGATATGCAGTTCCTGGGCAGCCAGGTCTCGCTGACCTATGACATTCCGATGGCCGAGGTGGTGCTGGATTTCTTCGACCGATTGAAATCCGTCAGCCGCGGCTACGCCTCCCTGGATTACAGCTTCCAGCGCTTCGAGGCGGCGCCGCTGTCGCGCCTCGACGTATTGATCAACGGTGAGCGCGTCGACGCCCTGGCGATCATTGTGCACCGCGACCAGGTGCAGTACCGGGGTCGCGCGCTAACCGAAAAAATGAAGGAACTGATTCCCCGGCAGATGTTCGATGTGGCCATTCAGGCCGCCGTAGGTGGCAAGGTCGTGGCGCGCCAGACGGTCAAGGCACTGCGCAAAAACGTGACCGCCAAGTGTTATGGTGGTGACGTGACCCGCAAGCGCAAACTGCTGGAGAAACAGAAGGCGGGCAAGAAACGCATGAAACAGGTGGGCCGGGTGGAAATACCCCAGTCTGCATTCCTCGCCGTACTGAAAGTAGACGGCTAAACGAGCCCCGGGATACGGCATGTCGATAGATTTTCCCCTGATACTCGTCATTCTTGTTTTTGGTAGTGGACTGATCTGGTTGGCCGATTCGCTGTTCCTCGCGCCGAACCGGCGCCGGGTGCTGGCGACGCTGGAGCAGCAGTATCCCGCACGCGAGGAAGAGGGCAGTCCCCAGGCCGCCCAGTTCGCCGCCCAGGCCAAGGCCAGGGCCAGCGAGCCGATGGTGGTGGAATACGCGCGGTCATTTTTCCCGGTGCTGTTCGTGGTCTTTGTGCTGCGCTCCTTTCTGGTGGAGCCCTTCCAGATCCCGTCATCCTCCATGGTGCCGACCCTGCAGGTGGGGGATTACATCCTGGTCAACAAGTTCACCTACGGTATTCGCCTGCCCGTGGCGCGGACCAAGGTGCTGGACCTGAATGAACCCCAGCGCGGCGATGTGATGGTGTTTTTCCCGCCCCATATGAACGATACCTACTACATCAAGCGGGTGATCGGTCTGCCGGGGGACACGGTGACCTACCGCAACAAGCGCTTGTCGGTGAACGGCGAGCCCCTGTCCTGGGATCCGCTGGCGGAACTGCCCGATGGCAGCGGTCGCCACGCCGTTGCCCTGGAACAGCTGGGCGATGCCAACCACCTGGTGCAGGTCGACCCGATGCGGCCCTCGCGGGATTTTTCCGTGCTGGTGAAGCCGGGCCACTATTTCATGATGGGTGACAACCGCGACAACTCCAGCGACAGCCGGGTCTGGGGCCAGGTACCCGAGAAAGATATCGTGGGCAAAGCCTTCGGCATCTGGATGCACTGGGACTCCTTGTTCAGTATTCCCAGTTTCAGTCGTGTAGGCGCGATAGAATAGCTGCTATAAGATAGGCACATCGGCCAATCACAGGGGAAGATAAGAATGAATCTGCGCCAGCGTCAGTCAGGGATGTCACTGCTGGGGATGCTCTGCATCGCCATCATGCTCGGCTTTTTTGTCATGTGTATTCTCAAGCTGGGCCCCAGCTATTTCGAATACCTGTCCGTGAAGGAGATCATGGGCAAGGTCTCCAAGGAATTTGAACCGGAGAAGGACAACATCGCAGACATTCGCCGGCACATCGCCAACCTGCTTAACACCAACCAGATCTACGCCCTGAAGCCCCAGGATGTCGAGGTATTCCGCAAGGACGGTAAAACCTATATCGACTCCAGTTACGAGGCGCGTATTCCGATCATGTGGCGGATCGACGCCGTGCTCAAGTTTGACGATCTCAAGTACGAGGCCGGCCATCCCGAGCCGCTGCTCTCGAACCCATGAGGTACCGTGGATAAACTCGCTCGTCTGGAAAAACGTCTCGGTTACCAGTTCCGGGACAGGGAACTGCTGCAACTGGCCCTGACGCACCGCAGCGCCGGCAACAGGAATAACGAGCGCCTGGAGTTCCTCGGGGACTCCATCGTCAACCATGTCATCGCCGAAGCCCTGTATCACCGTTTTCCCGAAGTGAGGGAAGGCGAGATGAGCCGCATGCGCGCTTCCCTGGTCAAGGGGGATACCCTGGCCCGGGTGGCGAAGGAACTGGAGTTTGGCGAGTGCCTCAAACTCGGTGCCGGCGAGCGCAAGAGTGGCGGCCACCGCCGCGGGTCCATCCTGGCTGACGCCTTCGAGGCAGTCGCCGGCGCCATCCTTCTGGATAGCGACGTGGACACCTGCCGCCGTTTCCTTCTCGAGCACTTTGAATCCCGCCTGGCGGACCTGGACCAGGGTGACGCCGGCAAGGATGCGAAGACCCGCCTGCAGGAATTCCTGCAGGGGCGCGGGAATCCACTGCCGGTCTACGAGTTGCTGAATGTCGAGGGCGAGGACCACCAGCAACATTTTGAAGTGAGCTGCCGCCTGCAGCGCCCGAGGCTGTCCGTGCAGGGTGAGGGCAGCAGCCGCCGCAAGGCCGAGCAGGCCGCCGCGGCCACCGCACTCGAGAGGTTGAATGCCCGTGCCTGAAATTACCGGACGTTGCGGCTATGTAGCCATCGTCGGCCGCCCCAACGTCGGCAAGTCCACTCTGCTCAACTACCTGCTGGGACAGAAGATAAGCATCACCTCGCGCAAGCCCCAGACCACCCGGCACCAGGTGCTGGGGATCAAGACCGAGGGCGGCAACCAGATCATTTTTGTCGACACGCCGGGGCTGCACCAGTCCGAGCCGAAAGCCATCAACCGCTTCATGAACCGCGCCGCCAGTTCCGCCATCCAGGACGTGGATGTAGTGGTGTTCGTGGTCGACCGCACCGCCTGGACCGACGAGGACGAAATGGTTCTGCAGCAGGTGCAACGTGCCGGTCGGCCCACCATCCTGGCGGTGAACAAAGTCGATTTGCTGCAGGACAAGTCAGTGCTGCTGCCGCGCTTGCAGGAGCTGTCGGACAAGGGCGCGTTCGCCGCCGTCATCCCCCTGTCGGCCCTGCGCCAGACCAATCTCGACGCGCTGGAAACCGAGGTGCTGAAGCTGTTGCCGGAGTCCGTGCATTTCTTTCCGGAAGAGCAGATCACCGACCGTAGCCAGCGCTTCCTGGCAGCGGAGATGGTGCGCGAGAAAATCATGCGCCAGCTGGGCGACGAACTGCCTTATTCGGTTACCGTCGAAATCGAGGAGTTTGCCCAGGAGGGCGAGACCCTGCATATCTCTGCCCTGATTCTCGTGGAGCGCAAGGGGCAGAAGAAAATCCTGATCGGGGAGGGCGGTTCCCGCCTGCGCAGTATTGGCACCGAGGCTCGTCGTGACATGGAGCAGCTGTTCGACAGCAAGGTCATGCTGCGGCTCTGGGTCAAGGTGAAATCCGGCTGGTCGGACGACGAGCGGGCCCTGCGCAGCCTGGGCTACGACGACCGCTGATTACCCGCCCGTGCGCGTCAACCTGCAGCCGGCCTACCTCCTGCATGCGCGACCCTACCGCGACAGCAGTCAGCTTCTGGAAATGTTCACCGCCGAGCATGGCCGTATCAGCCTGGTCGGTCGCGGCGTGCACCGGCGGGCCCGTGGTGGCAGCCTGCGTGCGACCCTGCAGCCCTTTCGGCCCCTGCTGATCTCATTCACCGGGCGCAGCGAATTGCAGACCCTGACCGCCGCGGAGAGCGCGGCGCCGGGAGTCAGGCTGGGCGGCGAGCGCCTGTTCAGTGGTCTTTACCTGAATGAACTGCTGCTGCGCCTGCTGCATCGGCACGATCCCCATCCCACCCTGTTCGCGGGCTACGGCGAGACCCTCCAGCAGCTCGCCGCAGCTGCCCAGTCCGAGGGGGTACTGCGCCAGTTCGAACTGCAATTGCTGGAGGAACTCGGTTATGGCTTCGACCCTACCGCCGACGCCCACAGCGGTGAATCGGTGCGAGACGGGGGCTGGTATCGCTACAGTGAGGGCCTTGGGCTGGTCCAGTGCCAGCCCGGGTCCAGCGCCCCGGGGTCGCTGTTTCCCGGCGCCGACCTGCTGGCGATCAGCCGGGGAGAGCTGGGCGGTCCGGTCTCGCTGACCGCCAAGCGCCTGTTGCGGGCAGTGATTGCGGAGCACCTGGGCGGGCGTCCCCTGCATACCCGGGAACTGTTCCGCCAGTATCGACAGGGGAGTGACAATCAGGGTGATGAGGTGAATTCGTGATTGCAGTCGGAACCGATATTCTGGAAATTCAGCGCATCGAGGGCACGGTATCGCGGCTGGGCGAGCGTTTCGCCGCCCGCATCCTGCGCCCCGCTGAACTCGCGGATTATCGCGCCAGCAAGCAGGGGCTGCGCCTGCTGGCCAAGCGTTTCGCCGCCAAGGAGGCCATCGCCAAGGCCCTGGGAACCGGCATCGGTCGCGGGGTCAGCTGGCAGGATATGGAGGTACTGCACGACGACAACGGCGCGCCGCTGGTGCACCTGGAAGGCGGCGCCGCGGCCGCGCTGGCGGCGCGCGGTGCCAGCCGGGTGCTGTTGAGCCTGGCGGACGAGCGCCACTACGTGGTCGCCTTTGCCGCCCTGGTCTGAGCGCGGGCATCGCCAAAGGGGACTGCCAGCCGCCGTCAAAGCCGATATACTCTGCGCTGATCGTGGCGGTAGTGAGTTATGTCCCAATATCCAACCATTGAATCCTGCATCGGCAATACCCCGTTGGTGCGATTGCAGCGCCTGCCGGGCGACACCAGTAATACCCTACTCGCGAAACTGGAAGGCACCAATCCCGCCGGCTCGGTAAAGGACCGCCCGGCCCTCAGCATGATTGCCGAGGCCGAGGCCCGCGGTGACATCCGCCCCGGTGACAGCCTGATTGAGGCCACCAGCGGCAATACCGGTATCGCCCTGGCCATGGCCGCCGCCATTCGCGGCTACCGCCTGACCCTGATCATGCCTTCGCATATGAGCGATGAGCGCAAACAGGCCATGTCGGCCTACGGTGCGACCCTGGTAGAGGTAACCCAGGAAGAGGGCATGGAAGGCGCCCGTGACCTGGCCCTTGAGATGCAGGCCCGGGGAGAGGGCAGGGTGCTGGACCAGTTTGGCAATCCCGACAATCCCCTGGCTCACTACAAGGGTACCGGTCCCGAGATCTGGCAGCAGACCGGCGGTAGCATTACCCACTTTGTCAGCTCCATGGGCACCACCGGCACCATCATGGGCTGTTCTGCCTACCTCAAGGAGATGAATCCCGACATCCAGATCATCGGCCTGCAACCCCAGGACGGTTCGAGCATTCCGGGTATCCGCCGCTGGCCGGAGGCCTACCTGCCGAAAATCTACGACGCCGCCCGGGTCGACCGGGTACTGGATATTTCCCAGCAGGAGTCGGAGGAGACCATGCGCGCGCTGGCCGCCCGCGAGGGCATTTTCTGCGGCGTTTCATCCGGCGGCGCCATCGCCGGTGCGCTGCGCCTGTCGCAGGAGGTGGAAAATGCGGTGATCGTGGCGATCATCTGTGACCGGGGCGACCGCTACCTGTCCACCGGCGTGTTCTCCGGCGACTGAGCATGGTTCGGGTCAGGGAACAATCCCATCTGAGCGAAGCGGGCGAGGTCGATCTCGACCGCTGGCTGGCACAGCTGCCGGTCACTTTCGATGAGCAGGAGCAGGCCCGTTTGCTGGAGGGCCTCAATCTCGCCCAGGGCGCGGCCGAACGCCCCGGCAATGACGTGCCCGACTGGGCCAGTGAGTCCAATACTTTTACCGCCGGTCTCGATATCACCCAGATCCTCGCGGAACTGCACGTCGGGGTGGACTGCCTGCTGGCGGGCCTGTTGTACCGGGCAGTGCGGGAGGATCGCCTGTCGCTGGAAGAAGTGTCCGAGCGGTTTGGCGAAGAGGTGGGCACCATGCTGCTGGGGGTGCTGCGGATGGCGGCCATCTCCGAGCTGAAGAACCCCACCGAGAGCCCGGTGCTGGGCCAGGCCCACGGCCAGAAAGACAACATCCGCAAAATGCTCATCTCCATGGTGGACGATGTGCGGGTGGCGCTGATCAAGCTGGCGGAACGTACCTGTGCGATTCGCGCAGTGAAAAATGACAGCGCCCGGCGCCGGCCCATTGCCCAGGAGGTGTTCGACGTTTACGCGCCGCTGGCCCACCGCCTTGGTATCGGCCATCTGAAATGGGAACTCGAGGACCTCTCTTTCCGCTACATCCACCGCGATGCCTACCGCAAGATCGCCAGCCTGCTGGACGGCAAGCGGATGGAGCGGGACCGCTTTATCCAGCGCGTGCGTGAGGAACTGACCCGGGTACTGGGCAATGCGGGGCTGGAGTTCGAGATCACCGGACGCGCCAAGCACATCTACAGCATCTGGCGGAAAATGCAGCGCAAGGGCATCGGTTTTTCCCAGGTCTATGACATCCGGGCGGTGCGGATACTGGTACCGGAGATCAAGGATTGCTACGCCACCCTCGGCCTGGTGCACGGCCTCTGGCGCAACATCCCCAACGAGTTCGACGACTACATCGCCAACCCCAAGGAGAACGGCTATCGCTCCCTGCACACTGCCGTGATCGGCCCTGAGGGCAAGATCCTGGAAGTGCAGATTCGCACCCGCCAGATGCACGAGGAAGCAGAGCTGGGGGTGTGTGCCCACTGGCGCTACAAGGGCTCCGACGGCGAGTCGGGGATGGCCAGCACCTACGAAGAAAAAATCGCCTGGCTGCGCCAGGTACTGGACTGGCACGAGGAGACCGGCGACACCCACGGGGTGGCCGAGCAGTTCAGCTTCGATGTGGCCCAGGACAGGGTTTACGTGTTTACCCCCGAGGGCGACGTGGTCAACCTCGCCCAGGGCGCCACACCGCTGGATTTTGCCTACCACGTCCACACCGAGGTGGGACACTGCTGCCGCGGTGCCAAGGTCAACGGCTCGATCGTGCCACTGACGTACTGCCTGCAGACCGGTGAGCGGGTGGAAATTCTCACCAGCAAGGAGGGCCGGCCCAAGCGCGACTGGCTGCAACCAGGGCTCGGTTACCTGCGTACCTCCCGAGCCCGCGCCAAGGTACAGCACTGGTTCAAGGCCCAGGCCCGGGAAGAGAACATCGACGCCGGACGCCACCTGCTGGAGCGGGATTTCAAGCGCATGGCGCTTACCAGCCTGGATTACAAACGCATCGCCGCCAAGGTCCAGATGAGCACGGTGGAAGACATGTACGCCGCCGTGGGTGCGGGGGACCTGTCCTCGGCCCAGGTGCTTAACGCTGCCCAGGGCCTGGTAGAGAAGATCAGCGAACCGCGGCTGGAAATCGGCCGCAGCGGCAGCCGCAAGGTCTCCGGCAGCCGGGTGCATGTGCGTGGCGTGGGTAATCTGCTCACCCACATGGCGGGCTGCTGCAAGCCCCTGCCGGGAGACACCATCACCGGCTTCATCACCCAGGGACGGGGGGTCAGTATTCACCGCAGCGACTGCGCGCGGCTGGTGCACCTGGAGGAATCCTCCCCCGCGCGTATTATCGAAGTCGACTGGGGCGAGTCGGAGCAGGAAAACTACGAGGTCGACGTGGCCATCGAGGCCTACGACCGCCAGGGCCTGCTGCGGGATATTACCGGCCTGTTCGCCAACGCCCGGATCAACGTATTGTCTATTAACACCTCCACCAACAAGCAGCGCCATACGGCGACCATGCGGCTGCGGGTGGAGGTGCCCAACCTCGGAGCCCTGTCGCGCCTGCTGGAGCGCATCAACCGCCTCAGTAACGTCGTTTCAGCTTCGAGGTTATCGGAATAGGAAGGGGAAATGACCCGGGAACAGTACAGCATAGCGGACCTGTTGCGGGTCATGGAACGTCTGCGCGACCCGGAGCACGGCTGTCCCTGGGACCTGAAGCAGGACTTTCGCAGCATTGTTCCCTCGACCCTGGAGGAATGTTACGAGCTGGCCGAAGCCATTGAGCATGACGATTTCCCCCATGTGGCCGAGGAGCTTGGCGACGTCCTGTTCCAGGTGATTTTTTACACCCAGTTGGGCCGTGAACGCGGTTTCTTCAGCTTCTCCGAAGTGGTCGATACCCTGGTGGAAAAACTGGTTCGCCGCCATCCTCACGTGTTCGCCGACGGCGAGATCGAAGGTGTCGTGGGGGAGCGTATTGCCGTCGCCCAGGTCAAGGACAGCTGGGAAGCTATCAAGCAGCAGGAGCGCCACGAGCGCTCCCAGCACGGTCTGCTGGACGATGTACCGGTAGCCCTGCCGGCGCTGCCCCGGGCGCAGAAGCTGCAGAAGCGGGCGACGCGGGTGGGGTTCGACTGGCCGGCCGCCGACCCGGTATTCGACAAACTGGATGAGGAGGTGACTGAGCTGCGCCAGGCCATCGTTGCCGGCGACAGCGCCGCGGTGGAGGAGGAGGTCGGCGACCTCCTGTTCACCTGTGTCAACCTGGCGCGCAAGCTGGGGGTAGACGCCGAAGCCGCCCTGCGGCGCTCATCCAGCAAATTCGAAGGCCGCTTCCGGCGCATGGAAACGGCCGCGACAGCGGCGGAATCGTCCCTGTCCGAACTCGACAGCGAAGCTCTGGAGCGGCTGTGGGAAGGCGCCAAGGGGGGCGATTGACGGGGCTTGTGCTTCCCCGGCCCGCTGTGTATGGTTAATCCCCTCCGCAGGATTTATAACATCAATGTACCCGTCCGGTGTGATGCCGGTACCCACGCTATTATCGAGGAAACACCCGAATGCGATTGATTCTTTTGGGCGCGCCAGGCGCTGGCAAAGGCACCCAGGCACAGTATATCTGCGAGAAGTACAACATCCCCCAGATATCCACGGGTGACATGCTGCGCGCAGCCGTCAAGGCCGAAACCGAACTGGGTCTGCAGGCCAAGGAAGTCATGGATGCGGGTGGCCTGGTTTCCGATGAAATCATCATCGGCCTGGTCAAGGAACGTATCGCCGAGTCAGATTGTGCCGGTGGCTTCCTGTTCGACGGTTTCCCGCGCACCATTCCCCAGGCAGAGGCCATGGTGGAAGCGGGTGTCGATCTCGATCACGTTGTTGAAATCGCCGTGGACGATGAGGAAATCATCGCCCGCCTGAGCGGTCGCCGCGTACACCCGGCCTCCGGCCGTGTTTACCACGTGAAGTACAATCCGCCCAAGGAAGAGGGCGTGGACGATGTTAGCGGTGAGCCACTGGTACAACGCGACGACGACCAGGAAGACACGGTTCGCCGCCGCCTCCAGGTCTACCAGGAGCAGACTGCACCGCTGATCGATTTCTACCAGGGCATGACCGGCGATGCCGCGCCGAAGTACCACCGCATTGTTGGTGTAGGCGGTGTCGAGGATATTCGCGACCAGGTGTTTGCTGCGCTGGGTGGTTGAGTTCTGCACTTAGTGTGCAGGTAGAGAAAACCCGGCCATAAGCCGGGTTTTTTTATGCCCTTTCTATGGGGGTAGAGATCAGTTACGGAAGTTTCAGTGAGTGGAGCTTCGTAGGTCGGGTGCGATCTGGGCGTACACCTCCCCGGACACGCTAAAAGCATGACATCCATGTCGCGCTCCTCACCGGCCATCCATGGCCGCTGAAGGTCCGGGGAGGCGTACCCCCAGCTCACACCCTGCTTCGGTACGAGATTCTGTCGCCAGCTACGTAGTTTCCAATCTGGGTGATTCTCTGGTGGAGCGAGCACGGCGCGCGGGGCCCTTCCGGGACCGTCAGCGGCAAGGATGCCGCTGAAGAGCCTCCATGGATGGATTCACGGCGAGTCCCGGAAGGGCTCCGGGTGCCGTGCGCGCGGGTTCAGGGCTCTGTCAGAGCAGAGCTCCCAAAATGAACCAGACCGTAATATACGAAGAAACTCACTCCCCGCGATAAAACACCGCCTCCGCATCACCCCCCAGCATCTGCCCCCGCACCAGCGGAATCGGCGGCCCGCCATAGGACAGGAACTCATCGTGGAATTGTCGCCACGCGTCGCGGCCGCCGCGCTCCTTCACCCAGTCGTCTCTCAGTTGCCGGATCATCAACTTGCCCAGCGTGTAGTTCAGGTAGGCCGGGTCATAAGTGCCGCGGGCGGCCTGCTGCTCCGCCGTGCCCTTGTCCTGGTAGGCCTGCTCCATGAACAGCTTCTCCGACTCCTCGATACTCATGCCCTGGGTGTGCAGGCCGATGGCCGAGAGAAAGCGGGCGTTGCGCAGCAGGGCATTGGCCAGCTGGCCGATACGGGTTTCCGGAGAGCGGTCACGCAGGCCCGCCTCCAGCATCATCTCCTCCGTGTAGTGGGCCCAGCCCTCGCCGAAGGCGTAGGTCACGAACACCCGGCCGAAGGTGAATTCCGCGCGGTTGGCGTGGACAAAGTTGAGGAAGTGCCCCGGCCACACTTCGTGCACAGAGGTAAACAGCAGGTCTGATTCCCCGGGAATGTAGGCCTCCTGAACGTCCTTCGGCCAGGCCGGATTGGGCGGTGAGATGTTGTAGATGGAAGGCTGGTCCTTCTCGTAGGGGCCGGCGATGTTGATGAAGGCCGCGTTGGAGCGGGCGTAGGGCGGCGACTCCTGTACCAGGGCTTCTTCCTTGCCGGGAATGGTGACCAGGTCCTTGGCTATCACGAAGGCCTTGGTCTCCTCGAGTTGGCGCCGGGCGGCGGCGACCGGGCCGCCCTCGGGTTTGCGGTTCGCCATTTTGGCAAAACACTCGGCAATGGGCTTGCCCGGGGCGAATTCGGCGCAGGCCTGCTTGAGGGCGGCCTGGTTGCGAGCCATGTCGGCGCGGCCGATGGCCTCGAGGTCCTTCAGGGAAATGTCGACGCGCTCAGTGGCGTAGATCATTTTGCGGAACAGCTCGGGCCCCATGGCGTAGTCTTCCGTCGCCGTAGCGCGGTTGGACTCCAGGTAGTCCGCCAGACCCTGTATGGCACTGGCGGCGTTTTCCCGGGCGGTGTTGAAATCGGCCAGCAATTTCTCGTCTTTGACGCTGGCAAAAGCCTCAGCCACGTCATCGCGGAAGAAGGCTGCGAGGCCGCCGAAGGAATCGATGCCGTATCGCAGCACGGTGCGCGGCATCGGCATGCGCAGGTTATCGCGAATCTGGGCGATGGCCGTCGGCAGGTTGTTGGCGTAGCGGGTAAAGGATTGTATGCGCTCTTCCGGCGGGGCGTAGGTCAGGCTGATGTAGGGACTGGGGCCAATCGAGTCGGTGAGCCAGCTGAAGTAAAAATCCGGGCTGCGGAAGGGCCACTCGGCGTCGTCCAGCCAGAACAGCTGGCCGTCGATGGCGGATACCAGGTAGTCACGCTGGTACTGCTGTTCTGCGGTCAGATCCTCGTCCCGGTAGGCCAGGGCAGACTGCCGCTGGGCCTTGAGACGGGCAATTTCCCGGGCAATGCCTTCCTTGCTCCAGTCGGGTAGTTGACCGTCGAACTCGTGCCGCCCCTGCACCACCGCAAAGGCCGGGTGGGCGACCAGGAAGGACTCGATGTAGTGGTCTACGAATACGGGCCACTCCGGCTTCTGGGGGGTGGTCGCCTGCCCCGCCAGGGGCAGGGTCAGTAATAAGGCGGCCAGTGGCGGTCGAGTGGCGGCGAGCAGTTGCTTGAGCATTGCGGGTTCCTTGTTGGGATACCCCGCAACTCTACCACGCCGACTTCGGGGCTGGCGCCCCGATCACGCTTTGCGGGTGGCAGCTTTCGACTTGGGTCTCGCGCTACCCTTGGCAGCGCGCCCGGTTTTGCCGCGAGCGGGAGCCCTGGTCTTCTTCGCGCTGTTGCGGGCGGCGGTTTCCAACTCGGTAAACGACTCCTGGATACAGTCCTGGTAGAACTGGGGATCGGGCATCATGTCGCGGTCACAGATGAAGGCGAGGGACATGAGTCCGTTGTAGCTGTTGATGGTGTTGAACAGGCCGACACCGTCCACGGGGCAGCCCGCGCCAATCCAATTGATAGCCTTTGCTCCGCACATATACACAGGTGTCTGGGCACCGGGTACGTTGGTGACGATGGTGTGGACGACCGGATTGCGTGAAGTCAGCCCGGTGGCAGCCATCAGCCGCATTCCCAGGGCCGCAACGCTGGTAGGCACGGATTCAGCGACATCGACCATCAGGCTGGCCGAGACCGCGTTGGCATAGGCCTTGGAAGCCACCGCGTCAGCGTTGATCGCGCGCAGGCGCTGCAACGGATCCTCGATATCGGTGCCGAGGGTCAGGCGCATGCCGGCTACCGCGTTGCCGCCACCGGCGTTGTGCTGGTCTGGACGGCGAGTGCTGATGGGAACGCCGGCCACCATTGAGCCCTCCGGAAGTTCGTCCTTGTCCTGCAGGTATTTGCGCAGGGCACCGCCAAATACCGCGAGCACCACATCGTTCAGGGTGCAGTCACCTACCGTATTTTTGATGGCTTTCATGGCTTCCAACTCGACCACCACTGAACCGAACACCCGGTGCGGGGAAATATCCCGGTTAAAGCGCGTCTTGAAACGGATGCCGTGGTCAAGCATCCCCTCTTTACTGGCGGCGACTTCCGGCGGCAGGTTGAGGGAGCCCAGAGCTGTCTTTGCCGCCGAGACTGCTTTCGATGGCTGCTTCAGCAGGTTGATATAGGAGCGGCTGAGCAGCTTCCACTGCGATGGAACGGCTTCCGGGCGCCATTCGTCGGGGCGATCACTGATGCTGGGGATGGGCGACAGGTCATGTAGCTCTGACACGATCTGGTTGCCGGTGGCGCCATCGATGGCCGAGTGGTGAATTTTCATGTACATGGCGAAACAGCCGGGGGGCAGGCCCTCGATGTTGTCCAGTCCCTCGATAATATAAGCCTCCCAGGGGGGGCGTTTCATATCCAGCGGACGTGAGTGCAGGCGGCCAATGAGGATGCAGAACTGGCGCCAGTCTCCCGGTTTGGGCAGGGCCAGGTGGCGAACGTGAAACTCCAGGTCGAAGTTTTCGTCCTCCACCCAATAGGGGTTGTCGATGTCCAGGGGCACTTTCACCAGCTTGCGGCGGAACACCGGTGACAGGCGCAGGCGGCTGCGGAACACCTCCAGTACGTCCTTGAAGCGCACAGGACCGTCCTCAGGGCTGGAGGAAGGGTCGTAGATCATGACCGGGCCAATGTGCATGGGGGAGTGTTCCCGCTCATTGAAGACGAACATGGAGTCGATGGGGCTGAGCTGTTTCATGTCTCTTACCTGTTAGCGTTGGTGTGTCCGGCCGCCACTTGTTATCTCAGCAAACACACCGCGTTGCAGGTCGAGCGGGCCAGTGAAGTATAGTTTTACACAAAAAAAGATAATTTAGCCAGAATTAAAAAACTGTCAATCAAATTGACAAATATGCAGGGGCGGTCTAACCTTTGTTGCACCCTGACCAACCACAGGAGGGCCACCGATGAGCCGCCTGACAGCCACTGACGCCATGTTTGCCTACGCAGACAGTCCTACCACACCGATGAACATGGGTTCCGTGCAGTTCCTGCGCTTGCCTACCGAGGATGTCGACGCATGGTTTGAAACGCTGCGGTCCTTTCTGGTGGAGCGGGTTTCCCAGGTGCCACGCCTGAGCCAGCGGCTGGTGGTCGACGCCCTCGGGCTGCCGAGCTGGGCGCCAGTGGACGATATCGACTTCGACTATCACATTCGACGCACCCGCGTGCGCGGGGGGAGTGAGCGGGAACTGGCGCGCAAATTGGGCCGGCTACAGCACATCCCCTTTGATTTCGAACGGCCCCTGTTCATGTTCTACCTGATCGAAGGCCTGGAGGATGGCCGGGTAGTGTTGCTGCACAAGTACCACCACGCCCTGGCAGACGGGAAAACGGCAGTGCGTCTGGTGGACCTGTTCAGTGACGAGGGTGCGCCCTGGCCGACCGGGGAGGAAGAACCGTTCGACCCGCCTGGCTGGCTGCGACGCAACGTTGGCGGGGTGGTGGAGGATGGCAAGCGCCTGCTGCAGACCGCGGGTGCACTCGCGGGCGCCAGCCGGGCGCTGGTGAAAACAGATTCCCGGGACATGCTGCTCAAGCTGGCCCGGCGCCCGGTCACCCATTTGAACGGCCCCCTGTCAGAGGAGCGCCAGTTCGTGTCGCGCTGCTGGCCGGTGGAACCATTGCACCGGGTACGCAAGGCGCTGGGACTCACCTTCAATGACATTGGCCTGGTGCTGTTTGGTGGTGCCCTGCGGCGCTACCTGGACGAACTGGATGCGCTGCCGGATCGCAGCCTGATCTGTAACGTGCCAGTGGCTGTGGCGGGCAGCGGCAGCGGTGGCAATTCGGTGCTTTCCATGTGGGTGCCGTTGGGCACGGACATTGCCGACCCGCAAGAGCGCGCGGCCTTTGTCCAGCGAGAGGCAATTGCCTCGAAGGCGTTTCTGCAGTCAGTAGTGACCGCTTCTGCAGTGGGCAGCGGCATGCGGATGCCCTCGCTGATGGTGCGCGCCATGGCGCTGCCGCTGTCCTCCGGCACCCTGGCAAAACTGAATCCGCCTCCCGGCAATGTGGCCCTGTCCAATGTGCCCACGCCGGCAACGCCGATTCATGTGGCCGGGGCCCTGGTTGAATCAAATCACGGCATGCCCATGCTCCTGCAGGGCCAGGCGGTGGGCGGCACCTTTACCAGTTACGCCGGCCAGGTAGTGACCGGGCTCATCTGCTGCGCCCGGGCTGTGCCGGAACCTGAACGGATTCTCGATTACATGCTGGAGGAACAAAAAATGCTGGAACAGAGGCTGTTTGCGACCAAGCCCAGGAGGCGGAGTGCCCGACGCGTTGGCAAGGGGAGTTCACCTGCATGAGGCGAATGCTACAGGATGTGCTACGGCTGCAGCGTGATTTCTCCCGTTCTTCCCTGGACCGCGGTACTGCGCTGACGCTGGACCGCTGGCTGCGGAGCCAGGCCCCGCGTACTGAACACCCCAGGCCGGTGATTACCCTGCCGGGATTCGCCGCGCCCCGTTCCAGCCACCGCAGCCTGCGTCGGTTCCTCTCTGGCCGGGGTTTTGTGGCGGAAACCTTTCAGGCGGGGTTTCCGCGCGGCCAGGATATCCCCGCGTTTATCGAAAGCCTGGAGGAGGAGCTCGGCGAACGCATCAGGACGCTTTCCGAGCGCTATGGCTGTGGTGTTTCCCTGGTGGGGCAGAGCGCCGGTGGCTTGTTTGCCCGCGAGTTTGCCGCCCGTTTTGGTGACGGTGTCGACCGGGTCGTCACCCTGGCGGCGCCGACCAATGACCCGGCACAGGCGGCGTTGCAGAACAGCGCCCTGGAGTGGCTGGTGGGGCGGGTGTCCGGTGCAGCAGACTTCAACGAGCAGGCGGGCCCGGCCGGGCTGTTTCACTGGCCGGCCGGTACCCCCGATATCCCCTACGTGGCGATCTGTTCGCCTGTGGATGGGGCGGTGCCTGAGCCCACGGCGCTGATTCCCCGGGCGACCGTGGCGGCGAGCGCCTCCGGCGCGCCGCGGGAAAATATCCGGGTGCGCAGTTCGCACTTTGGCATGCACCGCCACCCCCTGGTGCTGCTGGCGCTGGCGGATCGCCTGTGCCAGCCGCGCGACGACTGGCAGGCGTTCGACCCTCGCGACTATATCCGCTACCTGCCTGAGTCGGCCCTGCGCCGCCACTTTCCCGGGACGGATGTCTCTGAAGGGGGCGAAGGCGCCGTCTGATCCGGCGCCTTGTAGGATTTAGCGGGGCGAGTCCGTATAATCGCCCCTCCCTGAATCAATACCCCGAAAATCATGACTGTCCGCACTCGCGTTGCACCTTCACCGACCGGTGATCCCCACGTAGGCACTGCCTACATCGCCCTGTTCAATCTCTGCTTTGCCCGCGCCCACGGCGGGCAGTTCCTGCTGCGGATCGAAGATACCGACCAGGTCCGCAGTACCCCGGAATCGGAGCAGGCCATCCTGGATTCCCTGCGCTGGTTGGGGCTGGACTGGGATGAGGGGCCCGATGTCGGCGGAGAGCACGGGCCCTATCGCCAGAGCGAACGCATGGAACTCTACGGTGAGTACGCGCGCCAACTGGTGGAGGAGGGCAAGGCCTTCATCTGCTACCGGACCGGTGAAGAGCTGGACGCACTGCGCGAGGCACGCCGGGCGGCCGGCAACAGTATGGCCCTGAAACCGTCGGATCTGAAATTGCCCGATGACGAGGTGGCCCGCCGCGAAGCCGCCGGTGAACCCTATGTCATTCGCATGCTGGTGCCCGAGGAAGAGGGGCGCTGTGAAATCGATGACATGCTGCGTGGCACCATCGAACTGGACTGGAACCTGGTCGACGCCCAGGTGTTGTTGAAATCCGACGGCATGCCCACCTACCACCTCGCCAACGTGGTGGACGATCACCTGATGGGTATCACCCACGTGCTGCGCGGCGAGGAGTGGATCAACTCGGCGCCCAAGCACAAGTTGCTCTACGAATACTTCGGCTGGGAAATGCCCAGACTGTGCCACCTGCCGCTGCTGCGCAACCCCGACAAATCCAAGCTGAGCAAGCGCAAGAACCCCACCAGCATCCTGTACTACCAGCGCATGGGTTTCCTGCCGGAGGCGCTGCTTAATTACCTGGGTCGCATGGGCTGGTCCATGCCCGACGAGCGCGAGAAGTTCTCCCTGGAGGATATGCTGGGCGCCTTCGATATCCAGCGTGTATCCCTCGGCGGCCCGATCTTCGACGTGGAGAAACTGCGCTGGCTGAACGGCCTGTGGATGCGCGAGGACCTGGATACCGAGCAGCTCGCCCAGCGCCTGGTGAACTGGGCACTCAACGCCGACAACCTGCGCAAGGTCCTGCCCCACGCCCAGAAGCGCATGGAAACACTCAGTGATTTCGCACCGCTGGCGGCGTTCCTGGTGTCTGGCACGCTGCCGATTACCGAGGAGAGCTTTGCCGCGGTGAAGGGTGAGCGAGAGGACGTGGTGCGCGGCCTGCAATTCGCCCTGTGGCGAATGGAAGCCCTGCGCCACTGGAATCGCGATGCCATCTGGAATGAGCTGAAAACCCTGGCC
Organism: Parahaliea maris; assembly: GCF_008064665.1. Lineage (GTDB taxonomy): Bacteria > Pseudomonadota > Gammaproteobacteria > Pseudomonadales > Halieaceae > Parahaliea > Parahaliea maris. Next base: position 465,623 of record NZ_VRZA01000002.1, read on the forward strand.
GATGCCGAAGGCGTGAAAGTGAAAGACTTCCTGGCACCCGTATTCATCGCCATCGCCGGCACCAGTGCGTCCTTCTCCGTGGTGGATTCCATGGAGTTGCTGGGCCCCGACATGAGCCGGGCCCGCCTGCGCCACGCCATCGAGGTGCTGGGCGGCGTATCCAAGAAGGCCGCCAAGCGGCTGGAGAAAGCCTACCAGGCGCTACCGGCCGCGGCCGGTTAAAGTCACTCCCCCGGAGCCCAGCCGCAGGGCTCCAGACCTCTCGGGTGCCCTCCGCCGTGTGACCGGTGCCCGCTAGCCCCCCGGTACCTGCTGCGCCTACAATGGCCCGTTGCGGTAAACAACGGAACTCGCCATGGCCATTTCAACCTTCGACCTGTTCAAAATCGGTATCGGACCGTCCAGTTCCCACACCGTGGGCCCCATGAATGCGGCCCGCCAGTTTGCCCGGGGCCTGGTCGACGCGGGCAAGCTCACAGCCTGCAGCCGGGTCACGGCAGAACTTTTCGGTTCCCTCGGGGCTACGGGCGCCGGGCACGGTTCGCCCAAGGCGGTGATTCTCGGGCTGGAAGGGGAGGCGCCCGAATCCGTGCTGGTGGAGAGCATTCCCGAGCGTGTCGCCGCGGTGCGCGAAAACAGCAAGCTGAAGCTGATGGGCGAACACGAGATCGAATTCAGTTACCGCAACGACCTGATCATGCACCGCAGCGAATCGCTGCCCTATCACGCCAACGGCATGCGCTTCAGCGCCTTCAATGCGAGTGGGGAAAGTCTCGATGTCCGTGTGTATTACTCGGTTGGCGGCGGCTTCGTGGTCGATGAAAAAACGGCCAAGGGCGATGTGCTGGTGGAAGACCCCACCGCGCTGACCTACCCCTTTACCAGCGCCGCCGAATTACTCGCCCAGTGTCGCGAGCACGGCCTGTCCATCAGCGGGCTGATGCTGGCCAATGAAAAGGCCTGGCGCAGCGAATCTGAAATCAGGGAGGGGTTGCTCGCTATCTGGCGGGTGATGGATGACTGCATTCGCGCGGGCGCTTCCACCGAAGGCATCATGCCCGGCGGCCTCAAGGTCAAGCGCCGTGCCGCCCAGTTGTATCGGCAGCTCAAGAGTTCGTCCGGTTCGCTGGGCGACGATACCCTGACCACCATGGACTGGGTGACCCTCTATGCCCTGGCCGTGAACGAGGAAAATGCAGCGGGCGGGCGCATTGTCACCGCGCCCACCAATGGCGCCGCCGGCATCATTCCCGCCGTACTCAAGTATTACCTGACCCACTGCAAGGGGGCCAGCGAGGACGACGTACCGCGCTTCCTGCTCACCGCCGCCGCGATCGGCATCCTGTACAAGATCAACGCCTCGATCTCGGGCGCCGAGGTCGGCTGCCAGGGAGAGGTCGGCTCGGCCTGCTCGATGGCGGCGGGCGCGCTGGCGGACGCCCTGGGCGGCACACCGGCACAGGTGGAAAACGCCGCCGAAATTGCCATGGAGCACAACCTGGGTTTGACCTGCGACCCGATCGGCGGCCTGGTGCAGGTGCCATGCATCGAGCGCAATGCCATGGCGGCCATCAAGGCCATCAGCGCCGCCCGGATGGCGCTGCGGGGATCAGGGGAACACTATGTCTCCCTCGACCAGGTCATCAAGACCATGCGCGATACCGGCCGCGACATGCAGGAGAAGTACAAGGAGACCGCCCGCGGCGGATTGGCCGTGAATGTGCTGGAGGTACCGGTCAGTATTATCGAGTGTTAGGTGCGATTGCAGAAAAGTGCTCTGTACAGTGTTGACATACCCCCGGGGGCTCACTAAAATGCGCACCTCTTCGTTGAGAGAGGCAGGACTAAAAGCCTTCCATTTCAACGAGTTACCAGTTTACTGGGGCTATAGCTCAGCTGGGAGAGCGCAACACTGGCAGTGTTGAGGTCAGCGGTTCGATCCCGCTTAGCTCCACCATTTAAAACCTCCGATCCGAAAGGGTCGGAGGTTTTTTTTATGGTCCGCCGGTCGAACCGCTGACCATGTTAGCGCCGGATGGCCGGCCCGTTCCCTGTCGGACGCGACCCCGGCCGTTAGCTCCACCAAACGAAAAACCCTCGAACCGAAAGGTCCGGGGGTTTTTTTATGGTCCGCCGGTCGAACCGCTGACCATGTCAGCGCCGGGTGGTCGGCCCGTCCGATCCCGCTTAGCTCCACCAAACGAAAAACCCTCGAATCGAAAGACTCGGGGGTTTTTTTATGGTCCGCCGGTCGAACCGCTGACCTTGTCAGCGCCGGGAGGCCGGCCCGTTCGACGTCGGGCGCGACCCCGGCCGTTAGCTCCACCAAACGAAAACCTCTCCAATCCGTTCATTACTCCAGCCGGGCATTGGCTAAGGTGCCTGTGGCTTACTGTCGGTTCAGTCTTCTTCACTTCAGGCGACTCGGGTATTGGCATGATGGCATCGAAACGAATGCGCCCGGTGATTTCAAGTTGGAGTAACTCGATTGCGATCAAGGTGTGCACGAGCAGGAACAACACCGCGGTAACTATCTTCAATGAACTGTTAAGGCGGCGTAAAAATATCGATGGATTCGCGGTGTTTTCGCTTCGCGCCAATCTGCGCGTCCCGTGTCATGTCTCTGTTCTTTTGACATGAATACAAAACGGGGGGAAGCACTCTGTGCCGTGATCGAAAGTTTGCAAACAGAAAACGTGCTGGCGCATGACGCTTAAGCATAAGTGTGACGCCAACAGAGGCCATCCGGAATCTGCGGAAACGGTGGGACAGGTCGAAGATTTCTATAAAAAGCGTAATTGTTCCAAAAAAAATCTACAGAACATTTTCTAGCGAAGATGATATGAAATCGTATCTTGCGAATGTGCTACTGGCGTTTGAAGAGTAACGAAATATTTCCAGGAAATATACAAAACCCCTTTATTTATAGTGTTATACGGGTTTTTCGAGTGATTGGGTATGCGTTGCGCGGTTTGGGTGCGGGCTGTGGCGTGCAGCTGATATGCCGAAAAACCCGTTTATATACAGTGTATTACGCTATTGGATTGTATTGTGTACTTTATTGATTGTTGTTATTTTGATCAGGCGTCACCCGTACACAACCGTGGAGAATTGCGTAATGGCAACCGCTAAGAAAAAGGCAACTGCGAAGACAAAGGCAAAAGCCCGCAAGGCACCAGCGAAAAAAGCTGCTGCCAAAAAAGCACCACGCAGGAAAGCTGCAAGCAAGCCTGCAGTCACTCCGGCACTGAAACGCGCAAGCGAAGCGCTGAACAAGCTCGAAAAAGGACTGGTGGCAGAACAAGCCAAACTGGCAGATGCGCGCAAGCGCGTAGCTGCTGCAAAGGCGAAAGCCGACAAGCGTATGTCAAAAGGTGCAGCAACCGCTTCATCGAAAGCGTCAGCCCGGGTCAAGGCAGTGCGTGAACGTATTGCCGCGGCCAAGAAGCGTGTTTTTGAATTGGCTGAAGATGCCAAGGTAAAAGCAGCGCAGATGGCGGCAAAAGAAAAGCTGATGGCGAAGAAAGCGGAACTGGCGGCGAAAGCCGAGGCAGACAAGGCCAAGGCACTGGCCAAGCACGCTTCTGCCTGGGCCAAGGCACGAGCCAAGGCTGACGCCAAGAAACTCTCAGCACTTGAGAAAAAACTGGAGAGTCAGGTTAAATCCGCCGAGAAGAAAGCGGCTGCCAAGTTGAAAGCTGCTGCCAAGAAGGCCTCAGCCAAACCGAAGCGCAAAAAGGCAGCCGCCAAGAAGAAGGCCGCAGTCAAAAAGGCTGTAGTGAAAAAGGCCGCCGTCAAAAAAGCCGCGCCCAAGCGCAAAGCGGCAGCCAGGAAGAAAGCCGCAGTGAAAAAGGCCCCGGCCAAAAAAGCTGTAGCGAAGAAGGCCGCAGTCAAGAAAGCCGCCGTCAAAAAAGCCGCGCCCAAGCGTAAAGCGGCAGCCAAGCGCAAAGTGGCTCCGAAAAAGGCCGCTGCGAAGTCCTGATATCCCGGCTTCGCTCCATCACCTATCTACCGCCGGCCTCTGTGCCGGCGGTTTGCGTTTCGGCTGCCGGATCGACCCGCTGTATCAGGTGGGACTGAGTTTGCCGTCATCATCCAGTTGATTGATATTGTGGAAGCCGGCTGCCTGGTCGGAGAAATCTACCCGTTCCCGCCGTAAGGTGGCGTACCAGCCGCGTACCGAGCGCTCGCCCCTTTGCAGGTACTGGTGCAATGACGGCAGGCAGGGACGTCGCAATATTGCTGCGAGATACTGTTCCCGATCACCGTCAAATGCCACGCTCAGTTGCAGTGCAGGGTCAGACATGGGCGCCAGTAAACGACTGGCCAGATCAGTGGGCAGTCCGGGCGTATCGCAGGCGCTGACCAGCAGGAATTCCGTGGTGAGTGCAGTTGAAGCCGCAGCGATTCCCGCCAGGGGGCCCTCGAAACCGGGTAGCTCGTCCCGGAACAGGCGGTCGGCCAGGGTGCTGTAAAAGTGCGTATTGCGGTTGCAACTGATCCACAACTCCCCGACCTGCGGGCGCAGCCGGCTGGCGACATGCCTGGCCAGTGCCTGGCCCCGCCATACCACAGTGCCCTTGTCCCGGCCGCCCATGCGGCGGCCGGCGCCACCCGCCAGAATCAGGCCGGTGATCTGTTCGGTATCGGCATTGAGCTTTATCAGGGGGAATTCCTCGTTGTGCACTTCTTCGCCCGGAGCGCCTGTGGGATAATTCCAGAATTACATGAGTCGGGCAATGGGCCGGCTCCTCTCAACCTCTGCATGATCTCTCTGCATGGCGAATATCCTCGCAATCGACACTTCCACCGACGCCTGTTCCGTCGCTTTACAGCGGGAAGGCAGCATCAGCGAAATCCACGAAATCATCCCGCGTCAGCATAGCCAGCGGCTGTTTGGCATGCTCTCCGAGTTGCTGGCGGACGGAAAATTGCGGGAGCAGGGTATCGAAGCCGTGTCCTATGGTGCCGGACCGGGTTCCTTTACCGGACTTCGTGTCTGTGCCAGCGCGGTCCAGGGGCTCTGCTATGCCAACAGTTTGCCCGCCATTCCGGTGTCCACCCTGGAGGCTCAGGCACACGCTGCACGGCGCGAAGGGCTGACCCGGGTGGGTGAATACCTGCTAAGTACCCTGGATGCCCATATTGGCGAACTCTACTGGAACGTGTGTCATATAAAGGAAGACCGTATCGAGGTCGTGACGCCGCCGGGGGTTTGCAAGCCCGCCGATTTGCACGTGCCCGGCGATTTTCCGCTGCGGGTAGTGGGCAGCGGCTTGACCCATATCGAGCAGATCCCGGCTGCGGTTCGGGAGCGGATCACGGCGACACACGCAGACCTGCTGCCGCGAGCCAGGGATCAGTTCCCCGCGGCTGCCGCGAAGCTGTCTCGTGGCGACCTCCAGCAGGCGGCCGACGTGTGTCCCGTCTATGTGCGGGACGAAATTTCCTGGAAGAAATTGTCAGAGCAAGGCAAACAAACATGATCGATGGAACTCAGGCCCTCATTCTTGCGCTGTTGCAGGGCCTTACCGAATTCCTGCCCATCTCCAGTTCCGCCCACCTCGTTATCCCCTCTCTCATTCTCGGCTGGCCGGATCAGGGCCTGGCGTTTGACGTTGCCGTCCACGTGGGAACGCTGTCGGCAGTGGTGTGGTTCTACCGGCGGGACCTGCTGGCGATGGCCGGTGCCTGCCTTCGCCCGGCGGGTGCCGAGGCGCGCGGCCAGCAAATTCTCGTCGTCCAACTGGCGGCGGCGACCCTCCCGGCTGTGGTACTGGGATTGCTGGCCGACGATTTTATTGAAGCCAATCTACGCACCCTGCCGGTTATCGCCACCACCACCCTGGTGTTTGGCCTGCTGCTGGGGCTGGCGGACCGGCGGGGTGGTGGTGCCGTCCGCTTGAACTGGGGAATTGCGATCGCGGTGGGCTGCGCCCAGGCCCTGGCCCTGGTGCCCGGAGTGTCCCGCTCAGGGGTGACGATTACCGCGGCACTGATGTTGGGGTTGTCACGTCAGGATGCGGCGCGCTTTTCGTTCCTGCTCTCCATTCCGGTGATTGGCGGCGCCGGGTTGCTCAAGTCACTGGACCTGGCGGAGCAATCTGCCGCGGTGGACTGGGGCTGGCTGGGTTTTGCGGCCCTTGTGGCAGGTATCACGGCTTACGCGTGTATCGATCTGTTTCTCCGCCTGCTGGACAGGGTAGGGATGATGCCCTTCGTCTACTACCGGATTGCCCTCGCCGGGCTTCTTTATGCCATCTGGGTGGTCTAGCTAAAAATCTTCCGGGCAACATCTGAAGCCTTTGCTACACTTTTTCAGACCAGCAAGGGTGACTCCCGGAGGACCCAGGCGATGCCCAAGATTGTGGATCACGAAGAACAGCGGTTACTGCTTTCGGCAACGGTCTCCCAGGTCGTCGCCGAGTCCGGTCTGGAACATACCACCCTGCGTACAGTTGCCGCCCGGCACGGATGTACCAAGGGCATGGTGCAGCACTATTTCTCCGACAAGGACGAGTTGTTGCTGGCGGCACTGAATTACATTGAAGATCAGTGTGATGCCCGCCTGCCTGGCGAAGATGACGGTCCCGGTGGCCTCACCTCCCTGCAGGCTCGTCTGCAGGCGCAACTCCCCCTGACCGATGCCCTCGTCGACGAATGGCGGGTGCGCCTGGCCTTTGTCACCCTGGCTGGACAGTCCGACGCGGTGGCGGAGGTCCTCGCCGAGCGCCAGGCTGCGCGGCAGGCGTTGGGCCTGAAATTTCTGCGGCAGGCACAGAAGCAGGAACTCAAGAAGGGCGTATCCCCCCTCAGCGCCTGGCGTTCGCTGCAGTGCCTGGTGTCGGGGCTGGGTGTGAGCGCGGCGGCCGGTGATGGCCAGTGGAGCCCCGCGGTGCAGAAAGCCCTGTTGAAGTCGGCAGTCAACGACTTGCGCCGCTAGGGGCGGCCGACTACCCTAGCGGGCTTTCGGGGGCCTCGCGGCTCCCTGTCACCCAGTTCAGGTAGTCTCATGTCCCAGGCAAACCCAGAAGCATTCAACCTGGCGCTGTGCGAATTTCTCGCCCGCGCCGTTACCCCCTTTCACGCCGTAGAAGCCATGGCCTCAATATTGGCCGAGGCCGGATTCAAACCCCTGAGTGAGGCCGAGAACTGGCAGCTGCAGCCCGGCGGCAAGTATTACCTTACGCGCAATGGCAGCGCCCTCATTGCCTTCGTTCATGGAGCGAATGCCGGACCGGAACTCGGTATGCGCATGGTGGGCGCCCATACCGACAGCCCCTGTCTGATGGTAAAACCGCAGCCCGAGAAGGTGCGCCAGGGCTACTTCCAGCTGGGAGTGGAAGTCTACGGTGGCGTACTGCTCAACCCCTGGTTCGACCGCGACCTGTCCCTGGCGGGGCGGGTGAGCTACGCCGACAAGAGCGGCGCCATGCAGACGGCGCTGGTCAATTTCCAGCGCCCCATTGCCTATATACCCAGTCTGGCCATTCACCTGGACCGCGAGGTGAACCAGCAGCGCAGCGTCAATCCCCAGACCGACATCCTGCCGGTACTGACCCAGCTACCCGCCGGTGACAGCATCGATTTTCGCCACCTGCTGGCGGAGCAACTGGCGGCGGAGCACCCCGCCATTGAAGTCGACCGGGTGCTGGACTATGAACTCGCCTTCTACGACACCCAGGTTGCCAGCCTGGTGGGCCTGAACGGTGAGTTCATCGCCTCGGCCCGCCTCGACAATCTGCTCAGCTGCTTTACCGGATTGCAGGCCCTGCTGGCTGCCGATGGCAGCCAGAGCAGCCTGCTGGTGTGCAACGACCATGAGGAAGTGGGCAGCCAGTCCGCGGCCGGTGCCCAGGGTCCGTTCCTGCGCTCGGTGCTGCGACGTCTCGCCGGGGGTAACGACACGGTGTACGCCGGGCTCACTGACCGCTCGATGATGATCTCTGCAGACAACGCCCACGGTATCCACCCCAACTTTGCCGATAAGCACGACGACAACCACGGCCCCAAACTCAATGCCGGGCCGGTCATCAAGATCAACGCCAACCAGCGCTACGCCACCAACAGTGAGACGGCCGGACTGTACCGCCTGCTGGCGGCGGCAGAGGAGGTACCGGTACAGGCCTTCGTGGTGCGTACCGACATGGCCTGTGGCAGCACGATCGGCCCGATTACCGCGGGCGGCACCGGCATCCGCACCCTCGACATCGGTGTACCCACCTTCGGTATGCATTCAATCCGCGAATTGGCCGGGAGCCGGGACGCCTGGGACCTGAACCGGGTGCTGCGGCGTTTCTACGACCATTCCGGCCAGCTCTTCCCCGGCTAGCCAGCGCTGCCCAGGGCCTTGCGGGCACTCCTGCTTTCCGCCTACGACGCCGGTAGTCACCGCTACTGGCGACGTGGTCTGCAGTCCCTGTTGCCGGATTGGAACTGGCAGTGTCTCAGCCTGCCGCCGCGGCATTTCAGCTGGCGGGTCCGTGGCAATCCACTGCACTGGGCCCTGCGGGAAAGGCCGGTGCTGGAAAGCGCGCCGGATGTCCTGATAGCGACCTCCATGGTCGATCTCGCCACCCTGCGTGGCCTGGTGCCCGCGCTGACCCGGGTGCCGACCCTGCTGTATTTCCACGAGAACCAGTTCGCCTATCCCGAGGGGCGTGGTCGTCACGGCCTGCTGGAAGCGCAGATGGTGAGTCTCTACAGTGCCCTGGCGGCCGACCGGCTGGCGTTCAACAGCGCATGGAACCGGGACAGTTTTCTGGACGGTGTGGAAGCGCTGTTGGGTCGGCTGCCTGACTTTGCCCCGCCTGAGGCCGTGACCCTGCTTGCCCGGCGCAGCGAGGTATTACCGGTGCCCCTGCTGCCGGCAGAGGAGACCCGCTGCACACTGCCTGTCTGGGAACATGAGGCGCCCGCCGACCAGCGTCCGCTGCGCCTGTTGTGGCCCGGCAGACTGGAGTACGACAAGGGCGGGGAGGGGTTGGAAGCGTTGCTCGCGGAACTGGAGCAGCGGCAACTCGATTATGAACTGGCCATAGTGGGACAGACGTTCCGGGAACTTCCCCCGCCGTTCCGGCGGATTCGGGAGCGTTATGGCCCACGGCTGGTGCAGTTTGGCTGGCTGGAAGATACCGCGGACTACCAGGGCCTGCTCAGCCGGGCCGACATCGTGCTGGCGACGGCACTGCACGAGTTCCAGGGGGTCGCGGTGATGGAGGCCGTGGCGCGGGGCTGCCTGCCAGTATTGCCCGACCGCCTGGCCTACCCGGAGCTCTATCCCCGGGAGGGGCTGTACCCATCCCACCCCGAGGATCCTCTGCGCGAGGCCCGGGCGGCGGCGGACAAAATCGTGCAGGCCACCCGCGGCCTGCGCCAGGGAGTGCTCACGGCGCCTCCGGTTGACGCGTTTAGCCTGGCTGCGCTGCGCCCCGCCTACAGGCGGCTGTTGGGCGAGCTGGCCGGGGGCGGGGAATCCCGCTAGAATTGCCGCCTTTTACAACCGAGCCAGCCGTATGAGCCAAGCCGCCAAACAGCGCGTCCTGACGGGCATCACTACCACCGGAACGCCCCACCTGGGCAATTACGTCGGCGCCATCCGTCCGGCGATCACGGCCTCCCGCGATACCAGTTTCGAGTCCTTCTTTTTTCTGGCCGATTACCACGCCCTGATCAAGTGCCAGGACCCGGACCATGTCGCCCAGTCCAGCCGCGAAATCGCGGCGACCTGGCTGGCCCTGGGTCTGGATACCGACAAGGCGGTGTTTTACCGCCAGTCCGACATTCCGGAAATTCCCGAACTCACCTGGATTCTCACCTGCAATACCGCCAAGGGCCTGATGAACCGCGCCCATGCCTACAAGGCCGCGGTGCAGGACAACGAGGCGGCCGGTGAAGACCCGGACTTCGGCATTACCATGGGCCTGTTCAGCTATCCGGTGCTGATGGCGGCGGATATCCTGATGTTCAATGCCCACCGTATTCCGGTGGGCAGGGACCAGATCCAGCACGTGGAGATGGCCAGGGATATCGCCCAGCGCTTCAACCACAATTTCGCCGAGCTGTTCACCCTGCCAGAGGCGGTGGTGGAGGACCATGTCGCGGTCCTGCAGGGGCTGGATGGGCGCAAGATGAGCAAGAGCTACAACAACACGATTCCCTTGTTCCTGGCGGAAAAGCAGCTCAAGAAGCACATCAACAAGATCAAGACCAACCTGCTCGAGCCCGGTGAGCCCAAAGACGCGGACGATTCCACCGTGTTCCAGATCTGGAGCGCCTTCGCCAGCCCCGAGGAAACCGCGCGCATGCGCAGCGAGTTCGAAAATGGCATTGCCTGGGGCGAGGCCAAGAAGCAGCTGTTCGAACTGGTCAATGGCGAACTCGCCGAAGCCCGTGAAGAGTACAACCGGCTGATGGACGACCCGGCCTATATCGAGTCCGTGCTGGTGCGCGGGGCGGAGAAGGCCCGGGCTTACAGCGCACCGCTGCTGGCCCGGGTGCGGGAGGCGGCCGGTATCCGGCCGATGGCCTGAGGGGCGCTTAGCCCCCCAGACGCTTAACCACCCAGACGATAGTCCAGCGCCAGGTAGACCCCCCGGGGCTGGCCGACAAAGTAGCGGTATTCGCCAAAACCAAAGTCGGCCCGCTCGGCGTAGTCTTCATCCAGCAGATTGGTCACCCGCACGCTCGCCGACAGCCCGTGACTGAGGGCGGTGGACGCTCGCAGGTTGAGCAGGTTGTGACCGTCGTACTGGAAACTGTTGGTAGGCTCAAGGTAGTACCTGTCGAGGTAGACCCACTCCAGCTCGGCGGTGGCCGACTCACCGCGCCACCCCAGGCGGGCACTGCCGAAGCGCCGCGGGGCGGTATCGATGTCGTTGCCGTCAATGTTCTCGTTCAACCCCAGCAGCGGCGGGTTGTTGTCGTAGCTGTGCTTGGCGACCGTAAAGTCGAGGCCAGCGTACCACTGCTCCAGAAAGCGGTAATCCAGCGCTAGTTCAGCGCCGCGGTGCAGGGTGCGAGCGCCACTGACGTTAAAGCGGTCGGCATCCTGGAAGATCACGTCGTCCTTGCGCATGTGGTACAGCGAGACACTGTAGTCCAGGCTGCCGGCAACGCTGCCGCGCAGGCCCACTTCGATGTTGGTGATCTGTTCCGAGTCCAGGTCGGCCACCTGCTGGCCGGCCTGCAGGCGATAGAGTTCCGCCGTTTCCGGTGCCCGGAAGCCGTTGGCGGCCCGGGCGAACAGGACCTGTTGCGGGCGGTATTCATAGGCCCCGCCCAGGTTGACCGAGATGTCGTCAAAGTTGTCTTTCCGGTCCGACGGCCGGAAAAAGCGACAGGCGCTGGCCTCGGGGGCACAGGCGGGGCCGTCGCCGGTGTGATTGCTGTAGTCGTAGCGGGTGTCCTCGTAGCGCAGGCCGCCGTCCAGGGTCCAGCGTTCGCTGAGTTGCCAGCTCAGCTGGGTAAACAGGGCGGCGGTGAGAGCATCCACCGAGTAGTCGTAGTGCACCCCGGCGGGCTGGTTGGGGCTGAAGTCCCGGGCCTGGGTTTCCTTCAGCCAGCCATCGGTAAACTCCGCTTCCGCGCCCGCGATCCAGGTCAGCTGATCCGCCTGGCCCTGTACCAGGGTGCGCAGGCCGAGACTTTCGTGGCCGTTGTCCTCCACTGCCTTCCAGGGCAGGAAATGCTGGAGGAACGTCATGCGGTTATTGCGGTAGTAGGGGGTGACCTGCAGCAGTACACCGTTCCCCAGCTCCCGTGAAGCCTGGCTGTAGGCCCGTACCGACCAGGCGTCGCGGTAGGCTTCGGGATTGGGATTGTCGCGGCGCAGGTCGTCGTCTTCGTAGACCTTGTAGCCGGTGATAAAGCCCGCGGTCTCCTGGTTGAGGTTGCTGCCCTCCAGTAGCGAGCGGAAATTCCACTCGCTGCCGCTGTAGTCGTGGCGAAGGCTCAACTTCTGCTGGTCGTAGCCGGCATCGTCGAGGTAACCGCCGTCAGTGCTGCCATTGGCCCGCAGGTCGATACCATGGGCGCCGTGGGTCCCGCTGTAGCGGTAGGCTCCCCGGTAGTAGTCGTTGGGGCCTCCCTCCAGCGACAGGGTCTGCAGCGGGTCTTCGGCGGGTTCCGGCGACAGTACGTTGATTACGCCGTGCATGGCGCTGGTACCGTACAGTGCGGTGGCGGGGCCCTTGATGACCTCGACCCGGCCGGCCTGTTCAAGGTTGGCGTCGAACAACTGGTTGACGTTGCAGAAGCCGGGAGCTCGCAGGCTGATACTGTCGGCCGCCATCAGGAAGGAGCCGCAGCCGCCGGCGCCGGTCAGGACCGGTGAGCGCAGGGCGGTCAGGCTTTCCTGGCCATTGCCGCGGCTGATCCAGGTGCCTGGCACCCGCTGCATGAGTTCATTGGCGTGCACCGCGGCGGTGAGTTCAATGGCCTCCTCGTCGACCGTGCTGTGGCTGAGCGGAAGCCGCAGAGCGTCGCGTGGTGTGCGGGTCGCGGTGACCAGCACCTGTTCCTGTTCGCGCTGGCCGGTCTCGGCAGCGGCAGCGAGGCTGCAGCCGATAAGTGGTAACAGCACGAGTTGGCGGGAAACGGCCTTCATTACATCTACATCCTGCTTCTTATAGTGACTTGGCTCGCAAACCTGCCGGGGCGTGGATGCCGCTGGGGCAGGGCTGGGCTATTCTAGCCTTTTTGCGCCGTTGGCAGCAGGCTTGGCCGACTACGAACAGGAAAACTTGTGCAAGAAAGCAGCACGACCCATAAATTGCTGTACTCGGGTTTCCGCCGCAACGCGACCCTGGCCTTGCTGGTCCTGGTCAACCTGCTGCCGATCTATGGCGTGTTGGCACTGGATTGGGATGTCGGCTCCCTGATGGTGCTGTACTGGTCGGAAAACCTCGTGCTGGGTTTCTATACCCTGTTGAAAATGCTGATTACCTCGCCGATCGGCGGCTTGTTTTCCGGCCTGTTTTTCAGCATTCACTACGGTGGTTTTTGCGCCGTCCACGGGCTGTTCATCATGACCATGCTGGTCAATCCGGACATGGAATTCCTGTCTGGCGACGGGCACTGGCCTTTCTTCTTCATTTTCCTCGAACTACTGGTGAGCGTGGTCCGGCAGGTGCTGGAATATGCGCCGCCCGCCTGGCTGGTGGCCTTCGCCGGGTTGATGGTCAGCCACGGTGTGTCGTTCGTGCTCAATTTCCTGCTGGCCGACGAGCGCGATCGCCTGGGGATCAAGGCGCTGATGTCCGCCCCCTATGGACGCATCGTCATTCTGCACATCGCCGTGATCATCGGGGGCATCGCAGTGGCGGCCCTGGGGGAGCCCCTGGCGATGCTGGTGGTGCTGGTCCTGCTGAAGCTGGCGGTGGATATCGCCCTGCACCTGCGGGAACACCGGCGGACCGGTGAGCGCGAACCGGTGACCTACCGTCCCTTCGCCGAGATAAAAAACGCCCAGCGATCCAGAACCAGGTTATAGCAGGTCGGTGAGTGAAATGCCGATGCCGATCCGGTTGGTCAGGTGGTCGTGATCGATCAGGCTTTCACCGTAACCGTAGAAGTACTGCACGTAGCCCTTGAAGCGGGGGCTGATGGGGAAGGACCACTCCGCTTCCACCGCACCCTTGTTGTCGCTGCGCAGGTTGTTGCGCACCATCAGTGAAAACTCGTGCTGTCGGTACTTCCAGACGCCGGTAAGGTCGCCATAGCCGTAGTAGTCGAGGATGTCCGGGTTGTCGTCATCCTCCTCTTTCTCGGGCAGGCGGTACCAGGCGCGGGCGCTCAGGGTCATTCGTTCGCGCTCGAACACCGCCCCGGCCATCACCCGGTTCCAACTGCGGGAGAGGTCGCCGCCCTGGCCGTTTGACTGGTGATTGATGCCAAGGCTCAACACGGTATTGGTGAAACCGAGCACCTGCCAGTCATTGGCGAAGGTCAGGAAGGCCTCCGGCTGGTAATTGGTCTCGCGGAAGGGTGACGACTCGTTATAGACCTGCCACCAGTTCTGCTGGGTATAGCCCGCCCAGAGGCTGCCGTGTTCGCCAAAGATATCCTTCCAGACCAGGGCCTTTACACTGAACTGGAACTTGGCCTCGGTCTCCTGCATGTCCTCGCCGGGGTACTGCAGGTCCCAGGGCTCCTCATTCAGCCTGGCATTGTAGGTTACCGGTAACAGGTAGTTGCGGTGGTGGGGCGTCAGTACGAAAGCGTTGTACGCGGTGGCTTCCTCCTGGCGCAGGCGCTCGCCCGCCAGCAGCTCCTTGCGACCCGGGCCTTCCTCCTGCAGCAGCTCCTGTTCCGGGGCGTTATTGGCCGTCGGGTCGGTAACGGCAGCTTGCGCTGCGGCGAGGGCGTCGTAGCATCCCAGGCGCAGGGCGTCGTCCCGGATCAGGGCGCAGTCAGCCAGGGAGGTGTTGCCGGCAGCGCCCTGGGACAGCAGTAGTGCCGGCAGGGCCAGGACCCGCAATAGCCGGCTGCGCAGAAACAGGATTCGCGAGAAAGGGCGTGAATGCATGGGGAAATCCAGTGAGTAATGGCGCCCGGTCGGAGAGGGCGGCGGCTGCAATTCATGGGCGGGCAATGATAGTGGACAGGGTCGGCAGCGACAAACCGGCTCCACGCCAGGGATGCCCGATGCGGGTGATTTTGCTATGATTCGCGCGTTTCCTGCACCGGCCGTGCCCCACGGATTTTCCAGGCTTTCATCACAGATCAGGACATTCACATGAGTCTTGCAGACAAGGTATTGTCGGTTAACAACGATCTTCCCATTCGCACCGCGCAACCGGTGCACAGCGGCAAGGTGCGCTCGGTTTACTGGCTGACGCCCGAGGACAGTGCCCGGCTGGTCGCTGATCGCGGCTATAACGTCACCGCCGACGCACCGCTGGCGATCATGGTGATCTCCGACCGGATTTCCGCCTTCGACTGTATCTGGCACGGCGAGGGCGGCCTGAAGGGGGTGCCCGGCAAGGGCGCAGCACTCAATGCCATCTCCAACCACTGGTTCCGCCTGTTCCGTGAGCGGGGCCTGGCCGACAGCCATATCCTGGAGATCCCCCATCCCCTGGTGTGGATCGTGCAGAAAGCCCGGCCGGTAATGATCGAGGCCATTGCCCGCCAGTACATTACGGGTTCCATGTGGCGCGCCTACGAGAAGGGCGAGCGCGAGTTCTGTGGTATCGCCATTCCCGACGGCCTGCAACGCGACCAGAAACTGCCGGAGTTACTGATTACCCCATCCACCAAGGGCATCCTCGAAGGGATACCCGGTGTGCCGGCGGTGGATGACGTGAATGTCACCCGGGGCGACCTTGAGGCCAACTACGCCGCCTTCAACTTCAGCAGCCCGGCGGATATCGATCGCTATGAAACCCTGCTGCGTGAGGGCTTTGACGTCATCAGCGCCGAGTTGGCCAAACTCGACCAGATTTTTGTCGATACCAAATTCGAGTTCGGCTATGTCACCGACGCCTCCGGCCAGGAAAAACTGATCTACATGGACGAGGTCGGCACTCCGGATTCCTCCCGTATCTGGGATGGCCCCGCCTGGCGCAACGGTCGCATCGTGGAGAATTCCAAGGAGGGCTTCCGCCAGATGCTGCTGAACCATTTCCCCGACAGCGACATTCTCCTCAACAAGGACCGCATGGCCGAACGCCAGGCGCTGGCGCGGGACAACGACCTGCCAGAGGCGGTACTGATGGAGTTGTCCCGGACCTACGTGGGCATCGCCGAGCGCGTCATCGGAGACAAGCTGACCATTTCTGACAATCCCAAGGCGGAAATCATCGCGGTGTTGCGCGACGAGTTCGGCCTGGTCGATTGATTGCCCCTTGCTGACCGAGCCCTTTTTCTATCTCGTCAGCATTCCCGCGGTACTGCTCTATGGCGTTGCCAAGGGGGGCTCTGGCGGCGCCATCGCCATGGTGTGGCAGAAGTCGGGGCCGGGTAAAACACTGTCAACTGGGCTACAGTGTTTGGCGTCCGACCTGCGGTAGCCTCCTATGTTGCGCTCGCGCCGGAGGCCGGTCGTACAGCGTTCATGTAAATAGATAGAAGGATAACAAGCATGCCTACGTGTTCCCGCCTTGGTCGCCTGCTGGCGACCCTGTCGCTTGCCATTGTTTGCCAGGTCTCTCTGGCGGCGGAAAAGCCCAACATTCTGGTCATTTTCGGTGACGATATCGGTATGTGGAACATCAGCCGCTACAGCATGGGGCAGATGGGCTACCAGACACCGAACATTGACCGGATTGCCAACGAAGGCACGATCTTCACCGATTATTATGGCGAGCAGAGCTGCACTGCCGGTCGCTCGGCCTTCATTACCGGCCAGCACCCGCTGCGCACCGGCCTCACCAAGGTGGGGGTACCGGGAGCGGATATCGGCTTGCAGCCCGAAGATCCCACGCTGGCTGAACTGCTGCGCCCACTGGGGTACACCAGTGGCCAGTTCGGCAAGAACCACCTGGGTGACCGGGATGAGTTCCTGCCCACCAACCATGGCTTTGACGAGTTCTTCGGCAATCTCTACCACCTGAATGCGGAAGAAAACCCCGAAGATCCGGACTATCCCCAGGACCCGGCATTCCGCAAGCGCTTTGGCCCCCGCGGCGTGATTCACAGCTACGCTGACGGCCGGGTCGAAGACAGCGGCCCACTGACCCGCAAGCGTATGGAGACCGTGGACGAAGAGTTTCTGGCGGCATCGCTGGATTTCATCGACCGTGCCCACGAAGCTGAAAAACCCTTCTTCGTCTGGTTCAACTCCACGCGCATGCATTACTACACCCACGTCAAGGACGAACAGCTGGGCGCCAGTGGCCAGGGCTTCTATAACGACGCCATGATGGAACACGACGGTCACGTGGGGCAGCTCCTGGCCAGACTGGACCAACTCGGCATTGCCGATAACACCATTGTGCTCTACACCACGGACAACGGCCCCCATTTCAACCAGTGGCCGGACGCAGCTATCACGCCCTTCCGCGGTGAAAAGAACACCAACTGGGAAGGGGGCTTCCGGGTGCCAGCCATGGTGCGCTGGCCCGACCGGATTCCGTCCGGACGCATCAGTAACGACGTGATGTCCCACCTGGACTGGGTGCCGACGCTGATGGCGGCAGCCGGTGATGACGAGGTGAAAGCGGAACTCAAAAAAGGCAAGCGCGTGGGCGACAAATCCTTCAGGGTGCACCTCGATGGATACGATTTCCTGCCCTATCTGACCGGCAAGACCGACGAGGCGCCACGACAGGAATTCTTCTATTTCAGCGACGATGGTCAGCTGACCGCTTCACGTATCGGTGACTGGAAAATGGTGTTCGCCGAGCAGCGCGCGAAAAAATTCGATGTGTGGCGCGACCCCTTCGTCCCTCTGCGGATACCCAAGGTATTCCACCTGCGCCGCGATCCCTTCGAGCGCGCGGACACGGACTCCAACAGCTACAACGTGTGGTGGGATCACAAGATCGGGCCGCAGGGGATGAAGGCGCAGGTTGCCGTGGGTGCCTTCGTCAGGTCGCTGCAGGAATTCCCGCCGCGCCAGCGCCCGGCGTCATTTACGGTGGACCAGATACTGGAAGCCCTGTATAAGCCCTAGGTTGCGCAGCAGAGAACGGAACGACAGCCATGAGAATTATTCCCCTGAGTGACACGGTGGCCGCCTCCGAGCAGATTTCGCCGGCGGATATGCCGGCCATTGCCGAGGCTGGTTTCAAGGTCGTGTTCAACAACCGCCCGGATGGTGAAGTCCCCGGGCAGCCCAGCAGCGCCGAAATGGCGGCAGCGGCCGAGGCGGCGGGGCTCGAGTACCGTTTTCTGCCGGTGACGGCGATGAATTTCCCGGGCGCGCAACTCGCCGATATTGCCGCGGCCTTCGATGAGGGCGGCCCGGTGCTGGCGTTCTGCCGCAGTGGGACCCGCTCCACCAACCTGTGGGTGGCCTCCCGACCTGCGCCGGAACGCGCCGAGGCCCGGGAACGGGCCCGGCAACTCGGCTATGACCTGTCGATGGCCGATCGCCTGGGTTAAGTAGAGAGCCTCAGCTGCGGGGCAGGGTGTGCACCTCGTCCCCCAGCTCCGCCAGGGCGCACAACCACTTGTCGATCAGCGCCGGGTCCGCAGGGGCGGCACTCACGCCACTCGGCAACTCCCCGGCCAGCACGCTGTCCACCGCGAAACTCACTGTATGGGACACCAGGCGACCCATCGCCGAGCCGGTGTCATTGCCCCGGGCGTCGATACACAGGCCGCCGTGCCAGGCGCAGGTGTCCCCGTCCAGGGCTTCCAGTTCCACGCACAGCACCACCCGGTCTGCCTCGCCCTCGTCGTAGGCGTACTTCTCCCACAGTTCGGCGCCCAATGCCTGCAGGCGCAGTTCACCGGATTCGCCTTCCAGGGTGTCGAGTTCCTCGAACAGCGGGCGCCAGGCGGCCGCCCAGCCGTCCAGGCGAAGGGTGCCGCGCACGAATTGGTCCAGCTTCCACCCGGCGTCAAATCCGTACTGGTTGATGAAGGGCAGGGAGTCGCGGTTGGCGTAGGCCTCGAACTGCTCGTGTCCGCCCGGTAGCGCCGCTTCGTATCGGCTCAGGCCCTGCCAGGGGCGCTGTACGATCTTCTCTTTACCGTTCTCCACGCAGCGTGAGGGGGAGCGCAGTGCGCGCAGCACGCCCACGGGCGACCAGCTGAACTTGTAGCGAAAGTCATTCGCCAGGGCGGGAAAGCCGCCGCACCATGAGCGAAAACGCAGGCGGTGGCCTTCCTGGTGCAGGGGGCGGTAAGCGTGCAGGAGCCGGTGCGCCAGCAGGTGGTCGAGGCCCGGGTCGAGGCCCACCTCGTTCACCAGGCACAGTCCCCTGGTCCTGCCCTCGCTGTCCAGGTCCTGCATGTCGGGGGCAATGTACGAACTCGAGATAAAGTGGGCGCCGCTATCCAGGGCCAGCCGTGCCACTTTCAGGTGCAGGTCCGCCGGTAACATGGAAACCAGCACGTCCCCCGGGTTAACCGCAGCGGACAGGGCGCTAAAGTCCAGTTCGCGAATCCCGGGTGGGTTGGGCAGGCCGGCAACGGTGGCCCGGGCCCGGGCCGGGGTGCGGTTCCAGAGGACCAGCGGCGTGTCGCCGCCGGCCAGGCGGCGAATACCGGGAGCGCTGGAGAGGCCGGCGCCGAGCCAGTGTACGGTGGGCATGTCAGGATTCCTTGAGTGTTTGGCAGTGTTGCAGGAAAAGGTTGCGGTTGGCCTGCCAGGGGGCGGCTGGGAAGTGGGGCAATTGTAGCAGCGCGGGCAGCAACTGGGCGCTGAAATCGGCGCTGGACTCCCGCGGCAGCAGGGAGGGCAGGTTGTCGATGGCGACCATATCGAGTGGTAGTCCATCTTCCAGCAGGCGCTGCGCAGGTGAGCCAAAGGAGGTGCACTCGCTGTACAGCGGCAGGGGGTTATAGGGGCTGCCGGGATCACAGCTGACGTCGCTGATTGCGCTCAGGCGGCGCGACGCTTCGCTTACCAGGGGCAGCGTGAGGAAGGGCGGCATCGGGCCCTGCAACAACACGCAGTTTACCAGCAGGTCGTACTGCAGGATGTCGGGGAAGGGCCCGCCCCCCCGGGTTTCCTCGATGTCCCACCCGGTTACCGGCAGGGCCAGCGCTTCCAGCAGGGCGCGGGCGCCACTGCCGCAGCGCCCGGCGGCGCCGATCACCAGGCAGCGGGGAGGGGCCTGGCCCACGGCCGATGCCGTCACCTGGCGCAGGTGTTCGAGCAGGGCCTGACGATCCTCCCAGGGGCTTACCGGGGCCATCGCCAGCTCCGCATGTTGCTGTTGCGCCGCCCAGCACAGGAGCCCCAGTGCCGCCCCCAGGTAACCGGCCCAGTAGCCGAAGGCGGCCAGGCGTCGCCCGTTGCCATCCACGAGATACTCGAGGTCCAGCAGCTCGCCACCCCCGTGCTGGAACCGCTGTAACAGGGCTTCGGCGCCCGGTTGCTGTTTGTAGGCGTGGGCAAAGTAGATGTGTCGGTGCGGCAGGGGAGAGCTGTCGTCGGGCAACTCCTTGAGTCCCAGTATGAAGGCGCCCGAGGGAGCCTCCCGCCAGCTTCCCGGTTCGGCCAGCTGGCAGCCGAGGCCGAGGTAGTCGTTGTCGTCAAAGCAGCGGCGGGCTGAGCGTTCCACCACCACCTGTATACCGGCGTTCAGCAGTTGCTCGGCATCGCCGGGAGTCAGTGGGCTGCGGGCCTCGCTGGCGCGGTGCTCCGCACGCAACCAGAGGGTAGTTTTGGTGGGCATTTTGGCTCTCGAAATTGGGCTACTCTACCGCAAGCAGGAGGTGTCTGTCCGGGTTAACAGTGGTTTACGCTTGCGCTTTTGGCCCGCTCTGATAGCCTCCGTTGCCATTGTTTGCTTTTGTCTACAAGGAAAACTACCCATGCCCCGAGCGCTCAAACTGCTTGCCGCCGCCTCCCTCGGAACCCTGCTGGCGACTCCCGTTGCCTTTGCCAGTGAATCGGCCAGTGAACTCAGTGACGCGGTGAAAGCCGATTATAAATCCCATCTCGGTCCGCTGTTTGACTATTTCCAC
Source organism: Parahaliea maris (assembly GCF_008064665.1). Lineage (GTDB taxonomy): Bacteria > Pseudomonadota > Gammaproteobacteria > Pseudomonadales > Halieaceae > Parahaliea > Parahaliea maris. The sequence continues at coordinate 486,209 of NZ_VRZA01000002.1, forward strand.
CGCAATCCGGAGCTCTCCATGATGGAGACCAAAACCGCCGCCCGGATGGCCAAGGAGCTGCGCGCGGTGGGCTTCGAGGTCACCGAAGGCGTGGGTGGCACGGGCATCGTTGCCATGATGGAAAATGGTCCGGGGCCCCTGGTCATGATGCGCGCCGACATGGACGGGCTACCGGTGGAGGAAAAGTCCGGGCTGCCCAACGCGTCGCGGGCGAAGCAGGTGGACTGGGACGGCAATGAAGTGTTCGTCATGCACGCCTGTGGCCACGACGTGCACATCACGTCCCTGGTAGGTACTGCGCGGGCCATGGCGGCGCGCAAGGACCAGTGGTCCGGTACCCTGATGCTGATCGGCCAGCCTGCGGAGGAGCGGATTGGCGGCGCCAAGGTGATGATGGAAGACAATCTGTGGCAGCGCTTCGGCAAGCCCGATTACGCCCTGGCCCTTCACGTCACTTCGGAGCTGCCAACAGGCAAGCTCGGGGTGACCGAGGACTCGCCGTACTCCGGCGCCGACACCGTGGATATCATCATCCACGGCGTGGGTGCTCACGGCGCCAGCCCCCATCGCGGGGTGGATCCTGTGGTGCTGGGCAGCCAGATCGTGTTGGCCCTGCAGACCGTGATCAGCCGCGACAAGCCGCCGCGTGAGGGTGGTGTCATCACCGTCGGCGCTTTCCACGCCGGCACCAAGCACAACATCATCTCCGACGAGGCTCGCCTGCAACTGACAGTGCGTAACGACAACCTCGAAACGCGCAAGGTGCTGTTGGACGGAATCAAGCGGGTGGCGGAAAACATGGGCCGGGTTGCCGGTCTGCCGGAAGACAAGCTGCCTGAGGTGATCGTGTCCGAAGAGTGGGTGCCGCCCACTATCAACGACACCAAACTGACCCAGCGCCTGCGCAGTGTCTGGGTTGAAAAACTGGGCGCAGATACCATCGCCGAGCCGGAGAAGCGCAAGGGCATGGGTGCGGAAGACTTTCCGTTCTTCACCACGGACCCCTACATTCCCAGCACCTACTTCGCGGTTGGCGGCACTCCCCAGGCTGACTTCGATCGCGAAGAGGCGGGCGGTGCCCAGGTACCATCCCACCACTCTCCGTTGTTCAAGATCACCCCGGAGCCGGCGGTCACGCTGGGCGTAGAAGCGACCGTGACGGCGCTCATGGACCTGCTGCAAGCGCCGAGGTGAGCAAGGCAAGCGTACCCCTGCGTCTGGCCAGCACTGTCGTGCTGCTGCGGGACGCAGGCGATGGCCTGGAAACCCTGCTGCTGCGGCGCAACAAAGCCCTGCTGTTTGCCGGTGGGTTCTGGGTGTTTCCCGGCGGCGCTATCGAGGAGCAGGATTTCGCCGCCTGCGAAGGCGACTGCGAGCAGGCGGCGAGGGTAGCGGCTGCCAGGGAGGCCATGGAGGAGGCGAGCCTGGAACCCCGGCTCGACGATATGCGCCTGTTGAGTAACTGGATCACTCCGGTGGTGGAACCCAAACGCTTCGATACCTGGATCTACGCCGCCCCGGTTGCCAGTGATGAGCGGGTGGTGATCGACGGCAGTGAAATCCATGACTGGTGCTGGATTGGCCTCAGGGACGCAGTGACGCAACACGAGGCCGGGGAGTTGGGTATTCTGCCGCCCACCTATCTCACCCTGCGGCAGTTACAGCACTTTGACAGTGTCGACGCTTTCCTCTCCTCGCCGCCGGTCAGCGATCCGCTGCAGGTCCTGCCGGTGTTCGGTCAGGAAAACGGTGAAACCCTCGTCATGTTCGCTGGCGACGCCGGTTATGAAGCGGGAGATGCGACGCGACCGGGTGCCCGCCATCGTGCCATTCTTCGCGACCGCCGCTGGCAGTATATTTACCAACCCACTGATACCCACTTTCCGCGGCTGGACAATGTCTGAACAGAACGAAGCGCACCCCCTCTGGGACTGGCCAACCCGTCTTTTTCACTGGCTGCTGGTGGCGGCCCTCCCGCTGGCCTGGTGGACGGCGGAGGAAGGCCACATGGAATGGCACGAGTGGACAGGTTACCTGTTGCTGGTACTTGTCGTATTCCGGCTGGCTTGGGGCTGGGTGGGCAGCCGCGCTTCCCGCTTCGCCACGTTCGTGCGCGGTCCCGGCGGGGTGTTCGCTTACCTGAAAGGACAGGCGCCGGGCCCTGAAGGGCATAATCCCCTGGGGGGCTGGGCGATACTGTTGATGTTATTGCTGCTGCTACTGCAGGTTGTCAGTGGCCTGTTCAATGGCGACGACATCCTGTTTGACGGCCCCCTGCGGCACCTGGTGAGCAGCGAATGGCAGGATCTATTCGGCGTCCTGCACGACCTGTGTTTCAACCTGTTGCTGGGAATGATCGGCCTGCACCTGCTGGCCATCGGCTACTACCAGTTGGGCCGCGGTGAAAAGTTGGTCCAGGCCATGTTGCGGGGGCATGCCAGCGGGCGCGAGGGAGTCGCCCCGCCAGCGCCCTGGTGGCGCGCACTGCTGCTGGTGGTGTTGGCCGGTGCCGGGCTGTGGGGCCTGCTGGCGTTGGTGCCGGCACCGGTCAGTTACTGGTGAGCGGGTTACCCCGCGGGGAGACTCAGTACAGGTAGTTCTTCGACTTGTAGTCGTCGTGGCAGGCCTTACAGGCCTTGCCGACCTCACCGAAGGCCTGGGCTACGGCCTTGCGATCGCCCGCAGAGTCCTCAACCACATCTTCCAATTGGTCTGCCGCTTTGCCCAGGGCGGCGAACTTGTCGGAGAAATCGTCCATGTTGCTCCAGATTTCCGGCTTGGCCCGGGTCGTACCCTTGTCGGAGCCTTCGGCGAAGAAGCGCAGCACATCCAGTTCGCCCAGGTTGTCCAGGTCTTCGGCGTAGCGCTTCAGTTTGGCCTCGTCCCAGGGGGCTTCGCCCTTGATCATGGCGCCAATGGGGCCGAAGTTCATTGCCACCAGGGCAAAATAGGACTGCCGTGCTGACTGTAGCGGTTCCTTGTCGTCAAAGTGTGAAACGGCTGCGGGAGCCAGGATAACGGAGCTCAGGGTAGCGGCGGCAATAAACGAGTGACGTAACAACTTGCGCATGAAGTATTCCTTGTCGATGGGGTGTAAGAGGGGGTGGCGCTGACCTGCCACCACCATCTTAGTCAGTGGCGGTGCCGGCAGGCAAGCCCGCGCGGGTTCCCCACCACGGTGCGTGCCGGGTGCACTGTGGTCCAGCTTTTCATTCCGCGGCCCTTGTGGCGGCCAATTTATTGAACCTCTGCTGTGTTCACCGGGGGCCCCGCACCGAAATCGCGGGCGGCTGGGCTACCATTGCGCCTTGATTTTTGCGAGGTGGTGCATGGCAGCAGGACAGCAGTGGGATTACAGCTTTGATGTGGTGGTCGTCGGTTCCGGCAACGGTGGCCAGACGGCCGCCCTGTGTAGCTATGAAATGGGGGCCCGCGACGTCCTGGTGGTGGAAAAGTCGAATCTTTACGGCGGTACCAGTTCCATTTCCGGTGGCGGCGTATGGATTCCGTGCAATCGCTACGCGAGGGAACAGGGCGCAGAGGACTCCATCGAAGATGCGCGCAAGTACTTGCGCCAGTTGATCACCGAAGAGGAAGTGCCCGACTACCAGCTCGACGCCTATCTCGAGAACGGGCCCAAGATGGTCGAGTTCCTGCATCAGCGCACCCGGGTCCGCTACGTGTCCCTGGCCCATTACCCGGATTACTACACCAACCTGGACGGCTCCCGTGAGGGGCATCGCTCCATGGAACCGGAAACCTTCAATGCCGACGAACTCGGTGAGGAGTGGCGCCGCTTGCGCCGGACCCATCCAATGATGCACCTGGGCGGGTTGATCGGTATTACCCAGGTCGAGGCGGCATTGTTGGTTGGGCAGCAACCAGGCTGGTGGAAAACCGCCGCCAGGCTGGTACTGGATTACCTGCTGGACATTCCCTGGCGCCTGAAAGACAAATTCCACCGCCGTCTCGCGACGGGCTGTGCCGGTGTGGCGCGCCTGCGCGCTTCCCTGCAGGACCGGGATATTCCCCTGTGGTTGAACACCGCAATGACCCGGGTGATCGACGAGGACGGCAAAGTTCTGGGTATTGAAGTGGAGCGGGGCGGCCAGACCCTGCGTATCCAGGCGCGCAAGGCGGTCATCCTGGCGGCGGGCGGTTTCGAACACAACCAGGCCATGCGCGAGCAATACCTGCCACAACCTACTGATCACCGCTGGAGCGCGGGCGCGCAGGAGAACACCGGCGACGCTATCCGCGAGGGCATCCGCCTGGGGGCGAAGATGCACCGCATGAACGAGGCCTGGTGGTGCAACACAATTTCCGTGCCCGGCGAGGAGATACCCCGCCTGAGCATCATGGAAAAGTCCTACCCGGGCTCTGTGGTGGTGAACCCCGCCGGGGAACGCTTTGGTAACGAATCCCAGAATTACATGGCGTTCCAGCACGAAACCTTTCGCAAGCACAGCGAGACCTACCCCTGCAGCCCCAGCTGGCAGGTGTTCGACGCCAATTTCCGCGCGCGGTATTTTGTCGGGCCACTGTACAACAGCAAATTCCGGCCGGACTGGATGTTGCCGGGGCGCTACGAGCAGGAGGGCTTTTTCGCCAAGGCCGACACCATTCCCGAGCTTGCCCGCAAGATCAATGTCGACCCGGATGGCCTGCAAAAAACCGTCGACAAGATGAACGAATACGCCCGCACGGGGGTCGACCTGGACTGCCAGCGTGGCGATGCGGCCTACGATCGCTACTACGGCGATCCGCGTTTTTCACCCAATCCCTGCCTGGGACCAGTGGACACCGCCCCGTATTATGCAATGAAGGTTGATCCGGGCGACTTCGGAACCCAGGGGGGTATGGTCATCAATGCAGATGCCCAGGTACTCCGGGAAGACGGTTCAGTGATTGCAGGGCTTTATGCTATCGGCAACTGCAGCGCGCCGACACTGCCCTGTTATCCCGGCCCGGGTTCGACCCTGGGGCCGGCCATGACCTTTGCCTACCAGGCCGCCAAGGCCATTACCGGCTACCGCGACTGAGTAGGCTTTTAGCGCAGGGCCAGTCAGCGCAGGGCCAGTGCCAGCACCAGCAGGGTGCTGGCACAACTCCAGGATCCCACGATGCGGATACCGATACGCTGCCAGGGCCGGCGTAACAGTTCCACCAGGCCGGCGATAACAATCAGGGCGATCGCCGCGCCCACCCAGCAACCCAGCAGGGCGGCAAAGGTCTGCTGGCGGCTGAGTCCCACATCGACCCCGGAATCGAGTCCGATCACCAGGCCCAGCAGGGCGCCCAGCACGGTGAATACCAGCAGCGGCAATTTCCACTGTAGCGCCACCAGCAGGCCGCAGAGCAAACCGCTGAGCAACAGCAATTGCTCCAGCGGCAGTCCGGTGCTCACCTCCAATCCGGCCAGGGTCAGGCCGAGGGCGAGTGTGAGCAGGAAAGGGGGGTAGGCCCGACGCATCGCGCTCACACCGCATTGCCCTACCAGCAGGGCAAAGGTGAGCAGTGCGAGGGCGTGGGGCAGCACCATCACCGGGTGCAGCAAACCGCCGTAGAAGTGGCCGATACCCTCAATCGGGCTGTGGGCAAAGGCCAGTTGGGGTAGCAGGCTCCCCAGGGCCAGCAACCAGCGCTTCATTCAGAGTGCGCGTGCCAGGAACAGGGCGCCGGCACAGGCGATCACGGCGCCGCCGGCACGTACCAGGGGCTTGCCAAGGCGCAGGCTGGTGAGCATGCCAAAGGCAATGCCCGCCAGGTGCAGCAGGCCGGTGGAGAGCACAAACCCTACGCTGTAGGCCAGCGGGCTGGCCGAGTGCGGCAACTCTGTGCCGTGGGCATGGCCGTGAAAAATCGCAAAAATGCCCACCATCACGGCCGCGATTGCCAGCGGCGGCCTGGCGGCCAGCAGCACCATCAGGCCGAGGACCAGCGCCGAGCCGGCGATGCCGATTTCCACGCCCGGCAGGTGGATGCCCGCTACCCCCAGGGCACCGCCAAGCGCCATTACCATGGGAAATACCACCGGCAACACCCAGATTGCCGGCCGCCCCAGGAAGGCTCCCCATAAGCCAACCGCGACCATCGCCGCGACGTGATCCCAGCCCATCAGCGGGTGGAGAAAACCGCTGCTGAATCCACCGGCGATGTCTGTGGGGGCATGGGCGCTGGCGCCACTGGCTAACAACAGGAGCGCGCCGGCGAAAACGGCGTGAGCAGGGAAGCGGGAGTTCATTTGTTACGGCCTTTTTACAGTGTGGGCGGGTGTGGGCGATCGAGCTGCATCATACCCAATTCAAGGTATCGGTGTCAGGCTTGTCGTGGGCGCTGAGCAGGCAGTCGAGCAGCGTTTTGACAATCCGGTTGGGTGGTGGTGAGCGGCGCAGGATGGCGCTGAATTCACAGACGTATTGAAAGGTCTCCGGGAGCAGGGCGCGCATTTGCCCCCTGGCCTCGAAGGCCGCTGCGTAATGTGCCGGCAGGTAGCCCACGTAGGCCCCCGACAGCACCAGGTGGGCCACGGCTTCCTGGTCGTAGGCAGTGGCCTGGCGCTGCTGGCCCAACTGGCGTGTCACCTCCATGTTGGGGCTGTGATAACCGATGCCCACGTACTTGCTGTGGCGTACGGCGTCGGCGTCCGGTGGCCGTGTAAAGAGCGGGTGGCCGGGCCCGCAGTAGAGGTACATCTGCTCCCGGAACAGGGGGAAGTAACGCAGGCTGGCGGAGGGGCGGTGCTCCGGAATGATACCGATGTGATAGCGCCCCTCGATGACACCGCGCTCGATGGCGTTAATGGGCTCCACATGCAGTTGCGGGTGCACATCGGGCGCCTGCTGGTCGAATTGTCCCAGCGCGGTGGCGATCCTGCAGTCGGGGTTGGAGGCGGTCTTGTCGAACAGGGCCAGCGTGACATTACCGGTCAACTGCCGGTGCAGGTCGTTCACCTCGTGCTGGAAGTCCTCCATCGCCGACATCATTTTTTGCGCACTGCTGTGGACCTGCTGTCCCTCGGTGGTGAGGGCGAAACCGCCGCGACCGCGGCGGCAAAGGGTCACCCCGAGGCGGGTTTCCAGGTCCTTGATATGGCGTGAAATGGTGGAGCGATTGATATTCAGCTCCAGCTCCGCCGCGGCGAAGCCGCCGCAGGCGACCACGGCGCGAAATACCCGCAGCAGGCGCAGGTCGTTGTCGGTCACGGTGCCGAGGAGGGCGCGTTTCTTCATCGTGCTGGCCGTCTGGTAAAAGTTTCATGATAACGAAACTATAGGTTCTCAATCATTAATTTATGAAACTAATGCCGGGCCCTAGAATGGGTGTTTTTCCACCACTGGACCAGGAAGGCCATGACCCAGATGCCAGACACCCAACACCTCACCCGCGCGCAACTGGAAGCGCACTGGATGCCCTATACCGGCAACCGGCAGTTCAAGGACGACCCGCGCATGATTGTCGCGGCAGAGGGCTGCTATTACATCGACGACCGCGGTCGCAGGGTCCTCGATGGCCTCTCCGGCCTGTGGTGCAGTGGCGCCGGCCACAACCGCGCCGAGATTACCGAGGCCGTCCACCGCCAGATGCAGACCCTCGACTACTCACCGGCTTTCCAGTTTGGCCAGCCGCGCTCCTTTGAACTCGCCAACCGCATCAAGTCGCTGACCCCGGACGGGCTGGACTACGTATTCTTCACCAACTCCGGCTCCGAGTGCGCCGACACCGCCCTGAAGATGGCGCGGGCCTACTGGCGCCTCAAGGGCCAGCCGACCAAGACCAAGCTCATCGGCCGCTCCAAGGGCTATCACGGGGTGAATTTCGGCGGCATCTCGGTCGGGGGTATCGGCGCCAATCGCAAGCTGTTCGGGCAGGGCGTGGACGCGGACCACCTTTCCCACACCCTGCTGCCGGAAAACGTGTTCACCCGCGGCATGCCGGCCGCTGGCTGGCAACTGGCCGACGAGCTGCTGGAACTGATTGCACTCCACGATGCGTCCAATATCGCCGCGGTGATCGTCGAGCCCATGGCCGGCTCCGCGGGGGTAATCCCGCCACCGGCGGGCTACCTCAAGCGCCTGCGTGAGATCTGCAACGCCCATGACATCCTGTTGATCTTCGACGAGGTGATCACCGGCTTCGGCCGCTGTGGAGCCATGACCGGGGCCGAGGCCTTTGGTGTGGTGCCGGACATCATGAATGTGGCCAAGCAGTTGACCAATGGCGCCATTCCCATGGGGGCTGTAATCGCGAAAGACGATATCTACCAGACCTTTATGGCCCAGGGCGGGCCGGAGTACATGCTCGAGTTCCCCCACGGTTACACCTACTCGGCCCATCCAGTCGCCTGCGCCGCGGCCATCGCTGCTCTGGATGTGCTGGAACAGGAGCAGTTGCCGGCACGGGTGGCTGAACTCGCGCCCTATTTCGAGAACGGGCTGCACACCCTGCAGGGTGCTCCCCACGTCAGCGACGTGCGCAACTTCGGTTTCGCCGGCGCCCTGCAACTGCAGGCCTATCCCGGTGAGCCCGCGCGGCGTCCCTACGAGGTGGCGATGAAGATGTGGGAGAAAGGCTTCTACGTGCGCTACGGTGGCGACACCATCCAGCTGGGCCTGCCCTTTGTTATCGAGAAGGACGAGATCGACAGTCTGCTCAGTGCCCTCGGCGAGACCCTGCAGGAACTGGCATAATCGGGTTTTCAGCGCATTGGTTGTACTCCCGAATTGGCGGATTCCGATTCCCTCAAACTGATCCTCACTGCGTTATCCGTTAGTGGCCCCACCTTCGGGTGGGTGCTGCTGGGGGTTCTGCTGCGCCGTGTCGGCCTGGTGAAACAGCAGCACGTCGACGCTATCGCCCGCCTGGCATTTAATGCGGCCCTGCCCCTGCTGCTGTTTATCAGCGCGGCAGCGGTGGACTACAGTCGGGTCACCGATGCCCGCTACCTGCTGGCGGGCATCGTGGCCACACTGTTGACCCTTGGCGCAAGTTGGATCTACTGCCGCTGGCGCGGTTTTGCCCTGGATGACACCGGCATTTTCATGCAGGCGTCCTATCGTTCCAATCTCGCCATTGTCGGTATCGCCCTGTGCCACGCGGCCTACGGTGAAGCCGGCCTGGCGCTGGCGGCCCTGCCGCTGGCGGTGATGACGGCGCTCTATAACGTATTGGCAGTAGCGGTTCTCAACGCCACCCTCGGTGGCCAGCGTTCTCCCGGCGCGATGATCCTGGGCATGCTGCGCAACCCCTTGCTGATTGGTATCGCCCTCGGGGTCGCGGCGTCGCTGGCGAGCTGGCAGTTACCGCCACTGTTCACCCATGCCGGCGACGCGCTTTCCAATTACTTCCTGCCCCTGACCCTGGTGTCCATCGGCGGCGCCATCAAGCTCAATACCCTGCATCGCCTGGGCCGCCTGACCTGGGAGGCCGCCATTTGGCGGCTCTGTGTCGGGCCGGCGCTGGGTATGGCGGTGGCCCTGGGCATGGGTGTCGAAGGGCCGCCACTGGGTGTGCTGTTCCTGCTGCTGGCATCACCCGTGGCGGCGGCCAGCTTCGTGATGGTAGTGGCCGCCCGGGGCAACGGTACCCTGGCGGCGAACATCATTATTCTAACGACCCTGCTGTGCGGGCTGACCGCAACCGCGGGCTTTCTGCTGCTGGTGTGGCTGGGGTTGGTCGGGGAGGTGGTGTGATGCGCCCGGTCCCTGGTGGGGACCGGGCAGGGGTTGTCAGCGGCCGAGAATCGAGCGAGCTACCAGCTCGCGCATGATCTCCGAGGTGCCGCCGTAGATGCGCTGGATACGCGCGTCGGTGTAGTAGCGGGAGATCGGGTACTCGGTGGTGTAGCCGTAGCCGCCGAACAGCTGCAGGCAGTCGTCGATGGTTTTGCACTGCATTTCGCAGGCGGCCAGCTTGAGCATGGCGGCCTTGTCGGCGGTCAGCTCGCCGCGACTGTACTCGTCGGCGCACTGTTCGTACAGGGCGCGATTGAGGGCGATCTCGGTGCGTACATCCGCCAGCTTGAAGCGGGTGTTCTGGAAACTGCTCACGCTCTGGCCAAAGGCCTTGCGTTCCTTCACGTACTCGACGGTGCACGCCAGCGCGCCCTCGGCAGCGGAGACGGCCTGGGCGGCGATACCGAGGCGCTCCCGGGGGAGCTCTTCCATCATGATCATGAAGCCCTTGTTCTCCTCTCCCAGCAGGGCGTTTGCAGGTACCCGTACGTCCTGGAAGAACAGCTGCGCAGTGTCGGAGGTGTGCTGGCCGATTTTCTCGATCTTCTTGCTCTTCTCGAAGCCGGGCAGGCTGGCATCCACCAGGAACAGGCTGGTGCCCTTGGCGCCCTTGCCCGGGTCGGTGAGGGCGGCAACGATGACCACGTCGGCGTGGATGCCGTTGGTGATGAAGATCTTGGAGCCGTTGATGACCCACTCGTCGCCGTCGCGTACCGCGGTGGTGCGAATACCCTGGACGTCGGAACCGGCGCCGGGTTCGGTCATGGCGAGTGCGCCCACGGCCTCACCGGTCACCATTTTGGTGAGCCACTGCTGCTTCTGTTCTTCGGTACCGTGGCGGCTGATGTAGGGCGCCACGATGTTGGAGTGGATGCCGGTGCCGGTGGCGATACCGCCAAAGCCCATGGCAGAGAGCTCCTCGATCAGGGCCAGGGTGACGTGCGGCGTGGTACCGGCACCGCCGTAGGCCTCGTCGACGTCGGGGCACAACAGGCCGGCTGCGCCGAGGGTGTGCCATAGCTCGCGGGGGACCAGGTGATCTTCTTCCCACTGCTCGAAATGGGGGGCAATCTCCTGCTCGAAGGCCCGGCGGGCCATGTCTCTGAACAGGGTCAACTCTTCTTTGTCCACGACGTACTCCAAATGGTGAATTCAGGGGGGCAAATTTTGCGCAAAAGTGCCGGCCAAGACAATGACTCAACCCGCCAGTTTTTGATTATAGGTGACACTCGGTGGTTAAATCCTGCGCAGCAAGGGAATAAACCCACAGCTATGAACCCGGATTTACCATTAAATGACAGTATTGGCTGACCTCCACCGCCCGGGCATCGCCACCCATTTCGCCCGTGTCCTGGTACAGCGGGCGGTGCCCCTGGGGGTGCCGGAGGCCGACCTGCTTGGCGCGGTTCGCCTGAACCGGGTACTGCTGGAGGAGGGGCGGGTGCGCATCAGTCCGGCCCAGCTCGGGGCGTTGATGCGCCTGGTGTGGCGCGAACTCGACGACGAATTGATGGGCTTTGGTGCAGGGCGGCACCGCTTCGGTACCTTTGCCCTGATGGCGCGGCAGATGGTCGACAGCAGTACGCTGGGGGAGGCCCTGCGCTACTCCGTGCGGTTTTACAATCTGACCTCACCCGCCCTGCGCTGGGAGCTGAGCGAAGGTGGCGTCTGCGAGCTGGCGCTGCGCCTGACCGAGCCCGAACGCGACCCCGACCACCTGCTGGAAGAGTTCCTGTTGCTCATGTGGCACCGCTTCTGCAACTGGCTGGTGGGTGAGCGCATGCCGCTGCGGCGCACGGGCTTCGCTTTCGAACCGCCTGCCCATCGCCCTGAGTACCGGCTGATGTTCCCCGGTCCGGTGTACTTTTCGCAGGAGGTTAGCAGTATCCAGGTGGACGGGGCCTGGTTGAAAGCGCCGGTGATCCGTTCGCGCCGTGACCTGAGGCGCTTTCTGCAGCGCCTGCCGGACGAGTGGTTCGTCAAACAGATCTTCGCCGACAGCGTCAGTGCGCGGGTATTGCGCGCGCTGGCGGATGCCTCTGCCTCCCTGAGCCTGGAACAGCTGGCGGACCAGTGGCACGTGAGCAGCCGCACCCTGCACCGCCAGCTCAAGCGCGAAGGGCACAGTTTCCGGCGCCTGCGCGAGCAGTTCCGTCGGGAGCGGGCGGAGTCGCTGTTACTGGAAGGAAACGGCCCTATCGGTGAGGTGGCGCAGTCACTGGCGATGACCGAGCCGGCCTTTTCCCGGGCCTTCAAACAGTGGACCGGCATGTCGCCACTGGCCTACCGCCGCGCCCGGGGGCGATAACCCCCTCGGGGAGGTAGCCAGTCTCGGGCGGAGTGCTACACTAGGTGCCCTCTGCACACTCTACGAACTGCAGTAAGAACCTGCATCACGAACCCGCAATCGGAGAATAACCATGCACGAATTTACCAAGTTCTACATCGACGGCCAGTGGGTCGATCCCGAGACTCCGCGCACCCTTGAAGTGATCAACCCGGCGACCGAAGACGCCTGTGGGATTATCAGCATCGGCTCTGCGGCGGACGTGGACAAGGCAGTCGCCGCAGCGCGCAAGGCGTTTGAAACCTACGGTTACAGCTCCCGGGAAGAGCGTATCGCGGTGCTGGAGGCCTGCATCGCCTCCTACCAGAAGCGCTACGACGACATGGCTGCCGCCATCAGTGAAGAGATGGGCGCACCGAAAACCCTCGCCGTGCAGGCCCAGGCTGCCCTCGGCATTGGCCACCTCACCGAGGCGCTGAAAGTCCTCAAGGACTTCGAGTTCGAGGAAGACCTGGGCGCGCACCGCGTGTTCAAGGAACCGATCGGCGTCTGTGGCCTGATCACCCCGTGGAACTGGCCCGTCAACCAGATTGGCTGCAAAGTGGCCCCGGCCCTGGCGGTGGGGTGCACCATGATTCTCAAGCCCAGCGAAGTCGCGCCCCTGTCGGCCTATATCTGGACTGAAATCATGCACGATGCGGGTGTGCCCGCCGGTGTCTTCAACCTGGTGAACGGCGACGGCCCCGGTGTGGGCACTGCCCTCAGCAGCCACCCCGACGTGGACATGATGTCCTTCACCGGTTCTACCCGTGCCGGCACCCTGGTCGCGCAGAACGCGGCGCCGACCGTCAAGCGCGTGGCCCAGGAACTGGGTGGCAAGTCCCCCAATATCATTCTGGACGACGCCGACCTCGAAGCCGCCGTTACCCGCGGTGTGCTGCACATGTACCAGAACACCGGGCAATCCTGTAACGCACCTTCCCGCATGTTGATCCCCCGGGCCAAGCTGGAGCAGGCGGAAGAGATCGCCAAGGGTGTCACTGCCGGTGTGGTAGTGGGCGACCCCCAGGACGAGGCGACCACCATGGGTCCGGTCGTATCCGAACTGCAATTCAACAAGATTCAGGGCCTGATCGAGAAAGGCATCGAAGAAGGCGCCAAGCTGGTCGTCGGTGGCCCCGGCCGTCCGGAGGGTATCGACAAGGGCTACTTTATTCGCCCCACGGTGTTCTCCAACGTGACCAACGAGATGACCATTGCCCGGGAGGAAATTTTCGGTCCGGTGCTGGCCATGATCCCCTACGACACCGAGGAAGAAGCACTGCGTATCGCCAACGATACGCCCTACGGCCTGGCCGGATATGTGCAAAGTGGTGATATCGAGCACGCCCGCAAGGTGGCCTCCCGGATTCGCGCGGGCAATGTCCACATTAACGGCGCTACGGGTGGCTTCGATGTACCCTTTGGCGGCTTCAAGCAGTCTGGCAACGGCCGCGAATGGGGCGCTCATGGCTTCACCGACTTCCTTGAAATCAAGGCTGTCGAGGGATACGCCGCCTGATGAAAGACTTCGTTCTCGCCATCGATCAGGGCACCACCGGGTCCACCGTCGCCCTGATGGATGGGCGGGGGCGAATCTGTGCCAGCGTCAACTACGAGTTCCCCCAGCACTTTCCCCAGCCGGGCTGGGTGGAACATCGTCCCGCGGACATCTGGCATTCGGTGGAGAAGGGCATCCGCGCAGTGCTGCGCAAACGGGTGTGCACGCCGGCGCAAATTGCCGCAATTGGCATTACCAACCAGCGCGAGACTACCGTCCTGTGGGACCGCGACACCGGAGAAGCGCTGAACAACGCCATTGTGTGGCAGTGCCGTCGCACCAGTGATTTCACCGAGTCTTTGAAATCCGCCGGGCATGAAAAAATGGTTCGCCGCAAGGCGGGCCTGGTACTCGATCCGTACTTTTCCGCCAGCAAGTTCCGCTGGCTACTGCAGAATACCCGAGGCATCGGTCGCAAGCTGCGCGCCGGCAAGGTGGCCGGGGGCACCATCGACAGCTACCTGATCTGGCAGCTGAGTGCGGGTGACGCCCATGTCACTGACGTCTCCAACGCCTCGCGCACCTCGCTGATGGACCTCAAGCGCTGTGACTGGGACAGCGAACTGCTGGACCTGTTCGAAGTGCCGGGCAGTATCCTGCCCCGGGTGGTTCCCTCCAGTGCGGTGCTCGCTCACACCAAAGGGGTGAAAGGGCTGCCGGATGGCATTCCCATCGCTGGCGTGGCCGGTGACCAGCAGGCCGCCCTGTTCGGGCAGGCCTGTTTTACCCCGGGTGATGTCAAATGCACCTACGGCACCGGTTCCTTCATCGTGATGAATACCGGCGACAAGGTGCTGCAGTCCCGCTCTCGCCTGCTGAGCACCCTGGCCTGGCAGCTGGGAGAGGGCGGCAAGCCGGTGTACGCCCTGGAGGGCGGTGCCTTTATCTGTGGTGCCGCCGTGCAGTGGTTGCGCGACGAATTGCAGATCATCAAGAGCGCCCCCGAGATCGAAGCCCTGGCCCGCCAGGTGGAAGATCACGCCGGCGTGGAGTTTGTGCCGGCGCTGACCGGCCTCGGTGCGCCCCACTGGGCACCGGAGGCGCGTGGTAGCCTGACCGGGCTGACCCGCGGCACCGGCCGCGCCCATATCGCCCGCGCCACCCTCGACGCCATGGCCCTGCAGAATGCCGATATCCTGCTGGCGATGGAGCGCGACCTGGGCAAGCGCATGAAACCCCTGCGCGTGGATGGTGGCGCGGCTGCCAATAATCTGCTGATGCAGATCCAGGCCGATATCCTCGGCCGTAAACTGATTCGTCCCAAGGTGATCGAAACGACCGTCGCGGGTGCCTGCTATCTCGCGGGCCTTGGCGTTGGCATGTGGAGCGGCGTCGGGGAAATCCGGAAAATCTGGGAAGCGGAGCAGGAGTTCCGGGTGCAGATCAAACCCGCCCGTCGGCGGGAGCGTCTGGCCAGCTGGCAGAAGGCGCTGGAGCGCACGTTGCTTTAGTTCCCAGCCGGGAACCAGCAAGAGTACTGCCGTGGCCGATATTCTCCCTTTCAAGAAGCCCTCCCTGCAGGAAAAGCACAAGGGCAAGACCCTGTGTAAGCACGGTCATCACAAATGGGTGGTGGACAAGGCAAAGCAATTTGACGTCAAGCAGGGCAAGCTGGTGACCCGCTACCGCTGCAGTCGCTGCGGCAAGGAACGGGTCAAGGCACACTGACACCCCGGGAAAACTCAGCAGGGAAACACCGCATGACGCCAGGCATCGACGCCGCCCGCAAGGCGGGCATTGCCTTTGACATCCACGAGTACGACCACGACCCGGCTGCGGCGTCCTATGGCCTCGAAGCGGCGGAAAAGCTGGGCGTGCCGGCGGAACAGGTGTTCAAGACCCTGGTGGTGGATGCCGGCGGAGCCCTTGTCGTCGCAATCCTGCCGGTGAATGAGACTCTCAACCTGAAAAAAATCGCCCGCGCGGCCGGCGCCAAGAAGGCCGCCATGGCCGACAGCAAGCGCGTTGAGCGCAGCAGCGGCTACGTGCTCGGCGGCGTCAGCCCGCTGGGCCAGAAGCGCGCGCTGGCGACCTATCTCGATGCCAGTGCAGACGAGCTGGACTCGATCTATGTCAGTGCCGGGCGGCGCGGTCTGGAAATAGCGTTAGCACCAGCGGATTTACTGGCAATAACAAGGGGCTCGCTGGCGGACTTGTGTAACAGCTAGCGCTTGTTTCCGCTTTGAAGGCTGTCCCGTATTTCGCGCAACAGCAGGATATCCTCGCTCGGCTCCTTTGGCTTCGCCGGCGCCACTTCCTCTTCCCGCCTGAGGCGGTTGATGCTCTTGACCAGCAGGAACACGGCGAAGGCCACGATCAGGAAGCTGACCACGTTATTGATGAACAGGCCGTAGTTGATCGTAACCGCACCCTCTGCGGCGGCCTGTTCGACGGTCTGGAATTCTCCCGAGCCATCGATGACCCAAAACAGGTTGGAGAAGTCCACGCCCCGCAGCAGCAGGCCGATCGGCGGCATGATGATGTCGTTCACCAGGCTTTTGACAATGGTGCCAAAGGCGCCGCCGATGATAATCCCGACGGCCATATCGACGACGTTGCCCTTGACGGCAAACTGCCTGAACTCGCTGATCATACCCATGATTTTCTAGCCTCCCAGGCTCGCTACCACGTCCACCATGGCCGCCGTCAGCGCCGCCAGGTCCTCGTCGTTCATGATGAAAGGCGGCATGACATAGACCAGCTTGCCAAAGGGCCTTACCCACACCCCGCGCTCGACAAACAGGGGCTGTACCACCTTCATATCCACGGGTTGTTTCAGTTCGATCACGCCGATGGCGCCCAGGGTCCGCACCTCCGCAACAGCGGGCAGGTCCCGCGCGGGCGCCAGCCCGGTCTCGAGCGCAGCGTTGATTCTCTGTACGCTGCGCTGCCAGGGCTGTGACAGCAGCAGTTCGGTGCTGGCGATGGCTGCGCTGCAGGCCAGGGGATTGCCCATGAATGTCGGGCCATGCATAAAGGCCCCGGCCTCGCCTTCGCTGATGCCCTCGGCAATGCGGGAATTGCACAGGGTTGCCGCCAGGGTCATATAGCCCCCGGTGAGCGCCTTGCCGAGGCACAGGATGTCGGGGACGATGCCGGCGTGTTCCAGTGCAAACAGCTTGCCGGTGCGGCCAAATCCGGTGGCGATCTCGTCGAAAATCAACAGCACGTCGAAGGCATCACACAGCGCCCGCAACTTGACCAGGTATTCCGGCGAGTAAAACCGCATGCCGCCGGCGCCTTGGACTACAGGCTCTACGATGACCGCCGCGATCTCGTGGTGCCGGTCCGCCAGCAGGTCTGCCATGGCTTTGATGTCGCTGTCACTGCAAGGCTCGTCGAAGGGGCAGGGGGGCGCAGGGGCGAAGTGATGTCGGGGAAGGACGTCACCGAACAGGTGGTGCATGCCGGTGACGGGATCACAGACCGCCATGGCGCCGAAGGTGTCGCCGTGATAGCCATTGCGCAGGGCCACCAGCTTTTGCTTGTCGGGACGGCCCACGGAGTACCAGTACTGCAGGGCCATCTTCAGCGCCACCTCCACCGCGACGGAGCCGGAATCGCTGAAGAATACCCGATTGAGACTGGCCGGGGTGATGTCGGTGAGAATCCTGGCCAGCTTGACCGCGGGTGGATGGGTGAGGCCACCAAACATCACGTGGGACATCTGCTCGAGTTGCTCGCCCAGGGCACGATTCATCACCGGGTGGTTGTAGCCGTGAATGGCGCACCACCAGGAGGCCATACCGTCGACCAGTTCGCGGCCGTCAGCCAGGGTGAGGCGTACGCCCTTTGCCGAGACTACCGGGAACACATCCGGTGCCTGGGTGGCGGAAGCGTAGGGGTGCCACAGGGTGGCGCTGTCGGCCGCGACCAGTTCTTGCCAGTCCGGGTGGGAGAAATTTTTCACAGTAACTCCATAATGGCCGCGCGGACGTTGTCCAACAGCAGCGGCTGGGCCTCGGCGGTCGGGTGGATGCCGTCTCCCTGCATCAGCGCGGGGTCGGTCGCCACCGCCTCCAGCAGGAAGGGGCCGAGGACGCTATCGGTTTCTTTTGTCACTGCCGGGTAGGACTCGCGGAACATTCCGGTGTATCGGCTGCCATAGTTGGGTGGAATCTCCATTGGCAGCAGCATGACCCGGGCGCCCGCGTCCTGGGCCAGGGCAACCATTTGCCGCAGGTTGCTGCGCAGTTTGGCGATGGGATAACCGCGGAGGCCGTCGTTACCGCCGAGTTCAATGATCACGGCGGAGGGCTGGTGTTCCTCCAGCAGCGCGGGCAGGCGCCGGAGGCCACCGGCGGTGGTTTCACCGCTGATGCTGGCGTTGACCACGTCCACCGGTTTGCCGGACGACTGCAGCTCGTCGTCCAGCAGGCTCACCCAGCCCTGTTCCAGAGACAGGCCGTAGGCGGCGCTGATACTATCCCCGAGCACCAGCAGGGTTCCTGCTTTACCAGGTAGTGAAATCAGGCACAGCAATCCGAACAGCAAGGCGCTGCGTAGCTTTTGCCGGAGAAGGCTGCGCTGTAAACGAGAGAAAGGGTTACGCATGATCAGAGCCGAAGATCTTCAGAAACGGGTCCCCATGGCGGGGCGAGAGCTGGAGATACTGAAAGGGATTAACCTCGAAATCAAGTCGGGCGAGACGGTGGCCATTGTCGGCGCCTCGGGCTCCGGCAAGTCGACCCTGCTGGGGCTGCTGGCCGGGCTGGACGAGGCCTCCTCCGGCAGTGTGGTGATTGGCGAAACCGACCTGGCGGCGCTCGACGAGGACGGGCGGGCAGCCTTCCGTGCGGAGAATGTCGGCTTTGTATTCCAGTCTTTCCAGTTACTGCCGGCGCTGACCGCGCTGGAAAATGTCATGTTGCCGCTGGAACTGAAGGGTCAGCAGGACGCCCGGCAGCAGGCCGAGCACTTCCTGGCGCGGGTGGAACTGGGCCAGCGCATGGATCACTACCCGAGGCAGCTGTCCGGAGGCGAGCAGCAGCGGGTGGCCATTGCCCGGGCCTTTGCCTCGCGTCCGGAGATCCTGTTCGCCGATGAGCCCACCGGCAATCTCGACAGTCGCACCGGCGATCACATCATCGAGTTGCTGTTCCAGCTCAACCAGGAGCACGGCACCACCCTGGTACTGGTCACCCACGACCTCAAACTCGCCGACCGCTGCCAGCGCTGCCTGCAGCTGGATGGCGGTGAACTGGTAGCCTGAACCATGGCGATGACAGCAAGGCGTATGCTGGCGCGGGACTGGCGCGGGGGCGAACTGGGAATCCTGATCGCGGCACTGGTGCTGGCGGTAGCCGTGGTCACTGGAATCAGTGCCTTTACCACGCGCCTGCAAGTGGCGCTGGAGCAGGAGAGCCACCGATTCCTGGCGGCAGACCTGGTGTTGCGCGGTGGGCGGGAACTGCCCGCCCGGTGGCGCGCGCAGGCCGAGGAAAGCGGGTTGGCCTTTGCCAGCACCCTGAGCTTTCCGTCGATGGTCTTTGCCGGCGATGAGGACATGATCCTCGCCTCGATCAAGGCGGTAAGTGAAGCCTATCCGCTGCGCGGGGAACTGACCTACAGCGATGAGCCCTTTGGCCCCGTGCTGCCGGCCACTACTGGTCCCGGCCCGGGAACCGTGTGGCTGGACTCGCGCCTGTTTGCCCTGCTGGATGTGGCCGTTGGCGAGCGCGTGACCATCGGCGAAGCGGACTTCGAAGTAGTAGCCGCCGCCCGCACCGAGCCGGACCAGTCGGCGGGCTTTTACAGCCTGGGGCCGCGGGTCCTGATGAACTACGCCGATATCCCGGCGACCGGTGTGGTACAGCCCGGCAGCCGGGTGGAGTATCGCCAGCTCTACGCTGGTGCGCCAGATACCCTGGCCGGGTTTCGAGCCTGGGTAGAACCTCAACTTGCCAGTGGCCAGCGCCTGCTTGACGTCAACCAGGGGCAACCCGGTATCGGCCGCGCCCTGGAGCGTGCGGAGCAGTTTCTGCTATTGGCAGGCAGCCTGGCAGTGGTATTGGCCGGGGTTGCCATCGCCCTCGCGGCCCGACGTTTCAGTGAGCGCCACACCGATTACGTCGCCATTATGAAGAGCCTCGGCGCCGCGTCCGGTGCAATTAACCGCCTGTATGGCAGCAGCCTGATGCTGCTCGGTGCGCTGGCTACCTTGCTTGGCTGTGCTGCAGGCTGGGCGCTGCAGGCGCTGTTTTTCGCCCTGTTTGCCGACCAGTTGCCGGTGATGCCCGGGCCGGCGGGTATCCGCCCCTACGCCATCGGCTTTGCGACGGCCTTCGCCTGCTTGCTGTGTTTTGCCTGGCCACCGCTCAGACGCCTTGGCCAGGCCAGCCCCCTGCGGGTACTGCGCCGCGACATGCCGAGCGAAAACCGCCGCACGCTGGGTGACTATCTGGCGGGCTTCGTCGCCGTGGCCGGACTGATGTGGTGGTACAGCGGAGACTGGAAACTGACCCTGGCGTTGCTGCTGGGCCTGTTTATTACTGCAGTGCTGGGACTCGGCCTCGCCTTGACCCTGTTGCGTGGCGGGCGCCTGGTGGGCATGAGCGCCGGCAGTATCTGGCGCCTGGCCCTGGCCGGCCTGCAGCGCCGGGGCACCGCCAACGCCCTGCAGGTGGTCATTTTCGCGATGGCCATCATGTTGCTGCTGGTACTGGTACTGGTGCGCACCAGCCTGATCCGCGAGTGGCAGGCCCAGTTGCCGTCCGACGCTCCCAATCACTTCATGCTCAATATTGCGCCGGAAGAAGTGCAGGACGTCGAACAGATGCTGCGAGCCAACGCCGTCCCCAGCGAGGCGCTGTACCCTATGATTCGCGGGCGGGTGATGTCGGTGAATGGCGAGGAGCTGCCGTCGCACGAGGAAACGGATACCGAGCGCCACCAGCGCGGGGCCAATTTCACCTGGTCCGACGGGATACCCGTGGGCAATCAACTGGTCGCGGGGCAGTGGTGGCTGCCGGGCACGGAAGCCGATGTGGTATCGCTGGAAGAGGAGTTTGCCCAACGTCTTGGTGTCACGGTGGGTGATCGTATCGGTTTACTGATTGGCGCAGCACCACTCGAGGTCACCGTCACCAGCGTGCGCAAACTTGACTGGCAGTCCTTCAGGCCCAACTTCTTCATGGTGTTTCCGCCGCAAGTGCTCAAGGACTTTCCCGCCACCTTCATGACCAGCTTCCACCTGGACGCGGCGGAGAAGCCCTTCCTGAACCAGTTTATCCGCCGCTTCCCCACCGTGACCGTGGTGGAGATGGACGTGGTGGTGGAACAGGTGCGCGGAATTATCGACCAGGTGTCAGCAGCGGTGGAGCTGGTGCTGGCGGTCATCCTCGCCGCGGGTTCGCTGGTGCTGGTGGCCGGTGTGCGGGCCAGCGTGGATACGCGTATGCACGAGAGCTCGGTACTGCGCGCCCTCGGAGCGCGCCGCAGCCTCATCCTCGGGGGCTTGGCCATCGAGTTTGCCTCCATGGGCCTGTTCGCCGGAATACTGGCCACGGTGGCCGCGGAGTTTTCAGTGTACGTCCTGCAGGCCTGGGTGCTGGACATGCGCTATGCGCCTTCGCCCTGGCTGTGGCCAATTGGTATCGGGTTGGGTACTGTGTTGATCTGTGCCCTCGGCGTTTACAGTTGTCGGGGGGTAGTATCGAGCCCGCCAGTGGCGGTGTTACGGGAACTGTGAACGATGCACTCCAACATCACGGACTACGTGGCGGAGCTGAAGCACAGGCGCCGGGCGCTACTGAAATCCTACGATGATGAAAACCTGCACCAACTGCGGGTGAACATACGTCGGCTACGGGGCCTGTTAAAGCAGCGACCCGACAAAGCGTCGCGGAAATTGCGACGCGAGCTGGGAAAACTGGTGAAGCGTACGAATCGCGCTCGCGACTGGGACACACTGGCTGGCTACGCCGCCCGGGTTCTGACGCCCGGGCAGTTGACGGTGCTTCGCCCGGTGATTGCTGCGCAGCAGGCTGAACCCCACCGGAAGGCACTCAGAATGCTCCAGACTCGCCGCTGGTCTTCCGCGCTGAAGCAGTTGAAAAAATATCGTGACAGCGGAGAACCCGGGGCTGTCGTCCTTCGGAGCCATACCGGGGAGTCCGCAAAAGCCCTCAAACGCGAGAAACAGGCCCGCCGGCAGGCACTGGCCCGGGGTGATGACGACGACTGGCACGCGTTACGTATCGCCATCAAGGATCTCCGCTATACGCTTGAATCCCGGGCGCTGTCGGGCAAGGGCCCTAAAGCCGAAGTGCAGGCCACTATTCACCAGTGCAAGCAGCTCCAGGATGCACTCGGCGACTGGCACGATGCTGTAGTTCACCAATCGCTCCTGAAGGAGCTGGCGGCCAGCGCCCAGGCGCTGGAGGATCCTGAAGTGATGGCGGTCGTAGAACTGCTCGCTGGGACCCTGAGCGCCCGCAGCCGGGACTGCCTGAAGCCCGTGCGGGAAATCCTTGACCGGGCAGCGGAGTAGCCGGCACAAAACATTCATCAACGCCACTCTCGTGCGCTGGTAGGATTTGTCCGAATACCGCAATGAGGACGGACCATGCCTCAGGTCAACGAACCCGATGTTCCAGACGGGAAGAGTTTGCAAGCACTGATCAGCGAGCTGGCGACGATCAGGCGGGAAATGCTGGCAGCGGCAGGGCGAGTGCCGGGCAGCGTCCATCCTTCGCAGCGCGAAAGCGCGGTCAACCTCCTGCACTATCTCGCCCTGCGGCACAGGGACCTGAGGCCACTGCAGGCCCGGCTTGCCGTGCTGGGTCTGTCTTCCCTCGGGCGTTCCGAGTCCCACGTACTCGCGTCTATCGATGCTGTGCTGGGCACCCTGTGCAAACTGACCGGAACAACCTGGGAAGAGGGTGATGAACTCGTCGGCGCGTTACAGTTTCGCCGCGGGGGTGAGCTGCTCGAGGAGCATACCCGGGCGCTGCTGGGTCCGCCCCCCGTTGGGCGCAACCCGCGAATCATGGTGACCATGCCCAGCGAGGCGGCGACCAACTACCCGCTGGTGCGGGACCTCGTGCAGGCCGGTATGGACTGTATGCGGATCAACTGTGCTCACGACAGCGCGATAGAGTGGGGCTTGATGATCGACAACCTGCGCCGGGCAGAGGAAGAGCTGGGGCGTTCGTGCCGGGTCAGTATGGACCTGGCGGGGCCCAAGCTGCGCACCGGGCAGATCGAGGGGGGATTGGCGGTGGCACGCTGTCGTCCGACGCGCAACGCCTTCGGCGAGGTCACCAGGGCCGCGCGCCTGTGGTTGAGTCCAAGGGACAATCCCGCCGCCTCGCCAACGCCCGCCGACCTGTGCCTGCAGGTGGATGCCGGTTGGCTGGCCGCACTGGCACCGGGGGATGAGGTCTGCCTCACCGATACCCGCGGAGCGCATCGGCGGATGAGGGTGCTGGATGCGGCCCCATCCGGCGTGTGGTTGGAGGGATTGAAGACGGCGTACTTCTCGCCAGATGTAGTGCTGCACCACCACCGTGCGAACGGCAAGGATTGCCAGACGCCGGTGTACGGCGTGCCCTGCATCGAGGCAGCGATAACGCTCGCCCCGGGTGACCTTCTCATCCTCAAGCCGGGCCAGGAGCCGGGCCGGGCTGCCATTCGTGACAGTGGTGGCGCGCTGCTTACCCCGGCCAGTATCAGCTGCACCCTGCCCGAGGTGCTCGCCTGCGTGAATACGGGGGAAGAGGTCTGGTTTGACGATGGCAAGATTGGCGGCGAAATCGAGAGCATCTGTGACGGGCAGCTCTACGTACGGATACACCACACCGGGCCCGACGGCAGCAAACTGCGCGCCGACAAAGGCATCAATTTCCCCGGTAGCCGGCTCGACCTGGCGGCGATGACCGGGAAAGACGTGCTTGATCTCGATTTTGTCGCCCGCCGCGCACAGATGGTGGCGTTGTCATTCGCAAATACAGTGGACGACGTAGAGGCGCTTAAATCACGCCTGCTAGCGTTTGGCGAAGACGTTCCCGCCATCGTGCTGAAAATCGAGACCGTCGCGGGTTTCCATAACCTCCCAGCCATGCTGTTGGCGGCGATGGCCGCTCCGGTTTGCGGCGTGATGATCGCTCGGGGCGATCTGGCGGTAGAGGCCGGGTTCGAGCGCCTGGCGGAAGTGCAGGAAGAAATCCTCTGGCTGTGCGAGGCGGCGCATGTTCCCGTTATCTGGGCGACCCAGGTGCTGGAGACCCAGGCCAAGACTGGCGCCCCCACCCGGGCGGAGATCACCGACGCCGCCATGGGCCACCGCGCTGAGTGCGTGATGCTCAACAAGGGCCCGCACATCCATGAGACCGTGCGAACGCTGGACAACATACTGCGACGGATGCAGGGCCATCAATTCAAGAAACAGGCGATGCTGCGGGAGTTGAGCCTGGCGGGGGCGTTCAGCCTTGGAGGGTGAGTCGGAGTAACCCGTCGACTGCCATGCCATAATCCATGGTCTCGCCGGTCCAGTAAGGCCGAATCGTGTTGGCCTCAACATTGGGCCCCAGTTTCCTGAGGGCCAGCGCTGACGTCTCCGCGGAGACGTCCGGATACTGCGGGAATAAGCTGCTCTTGATGGCAGAGCCGGCTGGTGTGGTAAAGCGCAGAGCCGGTGAGGCGTGACCTTCACTCGGTACCGCCTCGATACGGAAGCCGCCCTGGTGCAGCAGACGGTGATGGTAGCGGCACAGGGTCACCAGGTTGTTCAGGCTGGTTTCGCCGCCATCGGCCCAGTGCTGGATATGGTGGGCATCCACGTAACGCGATTCGCAGCAGCCTGGCACGCGGCAGGTTTTGTCTCGCAGTGCCAGGGCCCGGCGAATGGCAGGCGGCACGGTGCGGGCGCGGCGGCCAATATTCAGCACTTCTCCATTGTTGTTTTCCAGCACGGTCACCAGGCTGGCGTCACAGGACAACCGGCGGGTGGTATCCGGGCTGAGCCATTGTTTATGTTCGAATTCACAGCAGTGGGGGCCGTGTGTATGCGTCGAGCCGCTCTTTTGCAGAGTGTCGATATCTATGTGCAGTATGATCTGGCAGCGTTCGGCACCTTTCAGGGCCTGAGGAGAAGTGCCACCTGCGCTGGTGGCGAGAAAGTGTTCGGTAATCTTGACCAGGGCATCGGCGCGGGTGTGTTCCAGTAACTCTCGAAACCGGTTGCCTGATTCCCGTTGTTCGCGCTCGACGGTTGCGGAAAACGTCTCCGCGGAGACGTCTCCAGCGGAATCGGCTGCGCAGCTTTCCTGAAGCGCCTGTTGATGCTCAGCCTGAATCGGCGCCGCCACAGCTTCCAGCGCCTTGATAACCTTCTCGCCCGCTTCAGGCGGCAGTTTGGCGTGAATGACCCACATGCCATCGTCGTCCTGGTAGTACAGCAGCTTGCGGTTGTTCTCCTGTTCGTTCTCCCGGCGCCTATCCGACAGTTGCTTTTTAACCTTATCGAACTTGCCCACCAGTTTTTCCATATGGCTGGCGGTGCCGTGGCGGGCGATCATCAGCAGGTAGTCCTCATTGTCCGCAGTAGCTACGCGGGTCATGGCCCGGACTTTGGAATAACTGATTTCGCCTTTGGCGAAGGCGGAGTCGATCAATGGCAGTTCCTCCAGCCTGTGCGCCACCCGTATCTTTTCCCGGGCAGCCCCCAATGCAATGCCGCATTGCCAGTTGAGCCAGTGGGCACAGGTGCGCACCGTGCCGCCGCCGCTCCAGCCCTTGCAGTTGTCGAATTCGGCGATGAGTTTCAGCAAGCGATGGGTAGCGGCGTTGATCTGACCGGCGAGGAGGGTGATTTGCCGAGCGAGATCATCGGTGTCATCTGCGTGAAAAGGCTCTGTGATTCGGACTGGAAGGTTCATGGTGACGCCATCGAAATGCTGGTTGCATATACAGTATTTATTGTGGTTCAACCTGCGGCGTATTTCAAAGTGTTCCGGGTGGGCTTTTATATCGATTGTGCATATCACTGACAGTGATCGGGATTTCTGAAATATGGGTATTTGAGGCCGCTTTCGCCTATATTCTGACTGCGCTTGTGGAGTCGCTATAATGCATCTTACGTTTGGATTATCGGATACGTTTTCAAGAGGGAGGATCGCAAATGACTCAGCCGGTACTAGCCTCGGATACGCCTTACGCAGTGGAAGTAGAAGCGGGAAAATCGTATTTCTGGTGCGCCTGTGGTCGAAGTCAATCGCAGCCTTTTTGTGATGGCTCTCATAAAGACACTGGTTTTATACCTCTGAGATATGAGGCACTCAAATCAGAGAAGGTCTTTTTTTGCGGCTGCAAGAGTACGAAATCGCAGCCAATGTGCGATGGCAGCCACAAAATATAGGAATTGAAGGCTGCAGGAACTGTAGTCCATATACGCCTTTGCTACGGAATGGGTTCATCGGCAACGCCGGTTTTTGCGGAGCGAGCGACCGTGGCCGCTTTAGCCTACTGGCGGACTACTGGACTTCATTTATTGTCGTCAGCTAACCTCGTTTGGAAAGATTACTGGTCGGTGCGCGATAGTGAAGAAATTCAACCTCTCGGAATTGGCTGCCATAGCCGAAGTTGTCGGAACAGTTGCAGTAATAGTTTCATTGGTGTTTGTTGCATTTCAGTTGCAGCGAAACACGAATGAATTACAGGCTGGGCACTCAAATGACCTATACGACTCGCTTCGGGAAATTGAGCTTCTGATGCTATCTTCGCCTCGCCTTACGTCGGCATATTCCAAAGGGTGGAATGGCCTTAGAGACGAGATGTCGGAGGACGAGGCCGCAGTTTTCCAGATGTACCTGACGCAGGTTCTCAACGTCTGGGAACAGGCGTACTCTCGGTCAGTTGATGGCTCTATGTCAGCGGAGGAATACTCTGGCTGGGAGGGGACGTTTTCGGAATACGTACAACAGGGGATGACTGAAGAAGACCTTGAATACGTGCGAGCCTGGTTTGATCCGGAATTCATAACTCTCATCGAAGCAAAACTAAAATCCGGTCAGCATTAGTCATGGGAGGCAGACCTTTGCTGCAAATCAGAGTGTCCCACATGAGGTGAAAGCGGTCCCCTTTGTCGGTCCAGGGGCGACTTATGGCAGTTTCCCGTTTCCGCCTACTTTGCGGCTTTTGGTCTACACTTCCTGCGATCTCTACATTTGACCCCAGGCGGTCATTCATAGAAACCAAAAAGAGCCGTTTGTGTCCCAGTTTGAATTCATCTTCGTCCTGATTTCGATTATCGCTGGTCTGGCACTTGCCCAGCTTCTTTCTGGAATGACGCGTCCACCAAGAAATTCTCTCGGCCGGCTCGACCTTACACACGTGGCATTTTCGGCTGGAACGACCGTGCTCCTGATCACGATTTGGTGGTCAACGTTTCGCTGGCAAACGTATGAGACGTGGACGGTTGTCGAGTTCCTTCTGCTCTGCGGCTATGTGTCGTTGTTTTATGTCAAATCGGTGATACTCAGCCCTTTGCGGACGGAGGAGTTGCCCGCGTTCGAGCAGATTCGAGGCAAGTTTTATGCTGTGCTTGCTCTGTACTGCATCGTGGAACCGGTGGTGATTTTCCTGCGGGATGGTGAATTGGCGCCTTGGTACTACGTACCAATGATGGTTCACTTCTTCGTGTTAGCAGGTCTGGGTATCTACATGGGCAAGGCGATCTTTGATCGGGTGTTTTCTGTCTGGTTTTTAATAGTCAATATTGCCTGGATATTCCTTGCACGATTTACCGGGTAGAAGCGACCGCTTCTGAATTCGCTTGATCAGCGAAATTGCGTCTGTTCTTTTCCACGGTCCCATCTGCCTGGTAGTCCTTACGCTGACTTAACATCCCTGTACAGCGCGTTGGCTTCTCCTTCCCGTTCGTACATCAACGTTTCTATGTATGTTTGGTATTCGGGGAAGAACAGCGACTTGCGGTTAGTCCAGTAATACTCGAAGCCGGGTGTACCCCGGATGGTTCCCAGTGTGCTGTTGATCGCATCCAGCATCCTGGGGTCCAGCGTTCCTTCCTCGACCAGATAGAAGTTGTTCTGAAACTGCAGCATTACCGTATGAAGGACAAAAACAAACCTTACCGCCTCAATATCAGTCAGGTTCTCCGGGTTTCTGATGCCACGCAGCCATATTTCCGCAAGTTCAGCGTTGCCGGACACCATGTTGTAGAAACCGATGAACTCGGAATTTGCATGACTCGCTGTTTCTGAGCGAGTGGCGCTGGTGTTATCGGTGACCTGAACACCTACGTAGACAAGCGATACGATCAGGCCGACGGCAGAAACGATTTCCGCCCAACTTGCGGCTTCAGACAGTTTCATATTTTTTCTCGTTATCAAGAACAATTGTCGAGACGCTGTAAAAACCTCGAATTTTGGGCTGATCTCTAGCGGATTATCGGCGGTCGTCACCCGTAATGTAATGAAGCCGCCCGCTGATCTGTCTACAGGTAGGGCGCAGATATGGGTCCTACAAGACCTGCAGAGTGCCATAGTAGACAGTATAGTCCGGTGAGCAAGATGACAGCTGTGAGGTGGAAGGGGGCAGTACCTGGTTCAGCAAACTGTTATTGAGCGAACAATGCGTTTTCCTTGCCGTGTGATAGCTGGCGACTTAAGTCAGCTCTGTGCTACATCTCGTAGAAAGCCAAGAACAATAACAGGAGTGATGCTGTGGATAGACGTGAATTCCTTCAGGGTGCGGGTGCTTTGGGTGGACTGTCGTTGCTGGGCACAGCGATGGCCGCTGCCGAAGAGGGAGGCAGTGGCAGCCGTGGTGCTATGGCGGATTTGCTGGCGGCGATGGCCGAGGTGGAGCAGACCTATCTCAGCCCAGCATACGGCGTGGTCAGGCCCGATGACGTCGCCGAGGGCGAGCGCTTGCTGGCCCATGTGTTGCACACCGGTCTCCAGTTCTGGCTGGAGGCCGACCTCGACCGACCACAATTCATCCCCTATGTGACGGATCGTCGCAAGCTGTTGGGTGATAACCCCGATGCGCTGTATTACTTTGCCGCCGTTCGTGGTGGGGCTCGCTACCGGATCAGAGGGCAGATCGGTGCGGCGACGTTCACCTCGTTTACTGTGGAGGCGGGCAGCGGAGAGGGGCGGGTAGCCACCGCCTCTCTGGCCGAACTGGATGACGGTAGCCTCGAGATCGCCGCTGATGGCTCCTTCGAAATCCAGCTGGGAGGAGAAAAACCAACCCGTGGTAACTGGCTGCCACTGCCTCCCGAGGCTGCCCAGGTGACGACCCGCCATTACTACGAGACACCGGTCAGTGTGATGAAGGATCCTGCAGCGACGCAGGTGCTTTCCATCGAGCCCGTTGATCCGCCAGCCCTGAAGCCGTGGGGCGGTGACAGCGAGATCGCTACTCGACTGCGCCACGTCGCAAATTTCGTGCGCGGGCAGGTGGCCATGTCGATCCCCGACCCCGCCAAACGACCTCCGATTCCCTGGGTGTCCACTGTGCCCAACCAGTTCCAGAGCCCCGGCCAGTGGCGCAGTGAAACCGGCTACGGCAACCTGAGCGCCTGGTATGCCATGGCGCCCTATGTGTTGCTGCCCGGGCAGGTACTGGAAATCAGCGGGCGCTTTCCGCCCTGCCGCTTTGCCAATGTCGTGCTGTGGAACCGCTTTATGCAGAGTTACGACTACCGCCAGCGGACTGTCTCGTTCAATCGCAACCAGCTGGCGTACGAAGACGACGGCAGTTTCCGACTCCTGCTCGCCCATGAAGATCCGGGGCATCCCAACTGGCTGGATACCGAGGGGCGCGTCTCCGGGCTGGTGTACTGGCGCTACCTGTTGCCACGGGAGACGCCGGAGGGAGTGACAACGCGTCTGCTGTCCGGCTAGCTCCAGGGCCGGGTGATGGCAGGCTGTGTATCAGGTGATATGCTCCGGGGGCGATGATGGAGAGTGCCCATGCAAAGTCCCTATCCCGACAGTGTGCTGGCCCAGCGGCAACTGATACCGGAGATCTACGGCAAGGTTGATTTTTCCCTGGTGCCAGAACGCTTTACCGCAGAGCCGGATGCGGAGAGCGCGATTCGTCGTGAGTATCGGGCGCGGCGTGGCGCGCTGCTAGCAGACAGCGCCACGGTCAAGCTGATTCGGGATTACACGATGATGGGTGACAAGGTTGCGGACGCCTACGCAGCCCTGATTCCCCAGTACGGTTTCAGGACCCTGGTCAGCCTGCTCGAAGCGGCCTGTGACAAGGGGCTCGACGCGTTGTCGTCGCCGCCGGTAGAACTGGTTACCTTCATCCGTTCAATGGAAGAGAAGCCCGCCTGGCTCGACATGAGCCTGGTGGAGGAGGGCGCCTTCGAGGAGCGCAATGCATTTGTGAATCTCGGCCCCTATACGATTCGCGGGGCGTTTATCGCCACCTTCATGAACAAGTATTCGGCCCTGCCGATGGCCATGACCGGGGCGCTGTCGGGGGAGCTTTCCGCCAAGCGCGTATTCGAGACGGCGACGTTCTTCGGCGCCACGATACTGCCCGGCGCCCTGGATCGTTACGGTGAAGGCTTTAAAGCCGCAGCCAAAGTGCGTTTGATGCATTCCATGGTGCGGTTTCACGCCCTGCGCAGCGAGCGCTGGGACGTCGCGACCTATGGCATTCCCATTCCCCAGGTGGACCAGATGCCTGCCGGATTGATCTCGATCTACCTGCTGTCGATGAAAGTCCTCGGCGAGGGCCGCAAAACCTTCTCGGCATCGGAGCGGGCCCGGCTGGAGCTGTCGCGTTACCGTTGCTTCCTGCTGGGCCTGCCGGAGGAGCTATTGGGAGAGACGCCGGAGGATATCGTCCGGCTGATGATGACCCGCAATGCAACCCTGCGGGCGGGCTTTGACGACGCAACCTGCGGTGAACTGGTGCGCGCTACCATGGCGGCGGACTTGCGCCGCAATCCTTCACAATGGGGCGCGGTGTCGAACCGCCTGGAGCAGGGCTTCTCCAAGTATTTCTTCGTCAAGAATTTTTGCGATGACGACTTCGCCCGGGCCCGGCGCATCGGTGTCACCCTCAGTCCGGGAGACTGGCTGGCGGTGGTGCTGACCGCACTGCTGATATTCGGCAAATTGCGCCTGTACCGGCTGGCTTTGGAGATACCCCCTTTGCGGGCCGTGGCGGGCAGGTCCCTGCTACGTCGACTGCGCCTGCTGCTGTCGCGCTGGGGGCGGGCGGAGTTTGTGACGGACGCATCCAGTTACCGCGAGCCTGCTGACCCGGCTCCCCGGGTGTCGTCTCAGGAATAGAACACCGCCACCCAGACGGTCCGTCTGTCGGTAGCGGTCCAGGAGACCCGGTGCCTGCTGTGGGCCGGGATGGTGAGGTAGTCCCCTTTCTGTAAGCGGTGAACCATGCCGTCGTCGAAGGTCACTTCGGCTGCGCCCTGGATCACCAACACCCATTCGTGTTCCGCCTGGTCGTACCAGCCGGTCTCCGGGGAAGTCTGGCCGGTGGACACAATTCGCTCGATGCGTACTGTGTCTCCCCGGGCGAGGTCGGTGAAGATTTCCTTACCCCAGGAGGGCGGAATGGATTCCAGCAGGTTGCCATGCTGTTTCATTGAGTGCGTCCTCTGCGCTGGGGCGAGTCATGGGAGCCCGCCGGTCCTTTTCAGTTTGGAATAATACAAGCGCCGCGTCATGCCAATTCTATGGAATCCTTTCCGCTGTGGATGCTTTACCATCAGGTGAGCTGTGCCCTGACCTAGTGACCACAGGAGTGGGCCGCCAATCGCCGTAGCGCACAGTGAGCTGTTGCAGAGAACCCGATTGGTGGTATCCGGGGATGTGATTCGATGACCGATCAGGCCGAGTCCGTCGAGGCGCCTGATGCCTCTGCAATGCCGGTGACCTCGTCGCCGGCGCATTCACGTTGGCACGATTTCCTGCTGACCCTGCCACAACCGCTACTCGTACTGGGCTCCATGTTTTCGGTGGCGCTGGTGTACACCTATCAGTGGTTCGACCCGGGCCTGTACGCCGTCATCATGACGGTGCTGCCCTTGCCCCTCGTCCTGATAGCGGAGCGCATCTGGGGCAAGCGCGAGGACTGGGAGTTGAGTCCGCGGGAGTTTGCGGAAGACGCCTTCTGGATTGCCGGTAGCGGTCTGTTGTGGGTGCCGCTGTACGTGGATTATTACAAGACACCGATTTCCGAAGGCTTCAGAGCAGTGCGCGATCTTGCGCCCCTGGATATCGAACTGGCGCCGCAGTCCGTCATTGGACTGGTTTTCGGGGCGATCCTGGTCAGGACACTGGCCGAGTTTATCTACTACTGGCTGCACCGCGCCCAGCACGAGTCCCTGTTCTGGTGGCGAATTCACGCCACCCATCACCACATCACCAAGATGGGCGCTGCGCGCAGCGACCGCACCCATCCCCTGGAATTCCTCGCCCTGATGATCGGCACGCCCATCATACTTGCGCTGACCGGGGCCAGCGACGCCCTGATCGCAGTCACCGGCGCTTTCGGATTCTTCAGTGGCTACCTCAATCACGCCAACCTGCCGCTGCGGTCTGGCATCTACGGGCTCTATTTCACCACCGCGGAGCAGCATCACCTGCATCACTCCCGGGATATGGACAGCAGCAACTCCAATTACGGCTGCACCATCATCATCTGGGACCGTATCTTCGGCACCTACTCGGGCCGCACGGATATCGAGGCCATTGGCGCCGGCACAGGCAAGGCCCTGAGCATCTGGGACCAGTACAAAATGGCCTTTGTCTCGACGGACCGACTCACCAAATACTAGGGGGCAAAACTGTGATTGAGGGGAGGGCAGTAGTGGGGGCGGCAGCACTGTTGATGGCGGCCACTGCCGTCCTGGCGCAGGCATCTCTGGCAAGCGATCAACAGCAGGCGCTGGAGGCCAACCGGAACACCGCGGAGGCATTTATCGACGCGTTTTACTCCTTCGACCCGGCACAGTTGGCGCCGCTGCTGGAGCATGCCGATGAGAGTGCCGGCAAGATTCTGCATTACCAGGGCTGGGCCGAGGGCGGAAACTACAAGGTCCTGCAGCGCCAGGCCTGCGAAGCCGAATCGGCGTGGAAGTTTCACTGTGCTGTCACCGTGCAGGACGATCCTGTGCTTGCCCTGCAGACCGGGTTCAATGTGACCGACACTTTCCACCTGACGTTTGCCGGCCAGGCTATCGCGTCAATTGAAACCAGCTCCAACGACCAGCCCATTTACTACGAGGCGCGGGAATGGGTGGAGCAGAATATGCCCGAAGTGATGGCGGGACCCTGCGCCGAGAGCGCGGCGACGCCGGCAGCCTGTGCCCGGGCCATGACGGAGGGCTACAAGGCGTTTTATGCCATCAGGCAGGAGAAGGGGGAGAATTAGCCTGGCCGGGTTTGTTCCCGGCGAATACCTGCAATAAACGTGCGCACACTCAGGTCCACCTGGCGCTCGAGGTCGATGTGGCGCTGGAACAGGTCCGGCACATCCACCCGCAGGGTGGCCAGGCCGTGGATGCCCGCCCAACCCGCATTGGCAAGATAGACGAGGTCCTGCTCGGCGAAGATACCGCGTTCCATACCGTGACGCAGGATGGTCTGTACCAGCAGGAAGGTGGCCCGGCTGGCTTCACGCAATTCAGGGTACTGCTCGGCTGGCTGGGTGGCGGGGCCGAACATCAGTTTGAACAGTTGGGGGTTTTCTGCGGCGTAGGCCACATAGGCGTGGGCGAAAGCCATCAACTCGGCTTCCGGGCAGTCACCGGCTTGCTGTCCGGCCTGCTTGAGGGCCGTGAGCAGCCCGCGGTAACCGCGGGCTGCCATGGCGGCGAACAGTTCGCCTTTGTCGGCAAAGTGACGGTAGGGCGCCGTCTGGGACACGCCGATGGCGCGCGCCAGGGCACGCAGGCTCAGGGTTTCGGCACCCTGTTCCCGCAGCTGGTCCACGGCGGTGTCGAGCAGTTCCGCCCGCAGGTTGCCGTGGTGGTAGCTTCGGCTGGCTCCCTCGTCACTCATTGCCCGGTCGCAGGTCAGGGCAGCAGGTGCTTGACCGCGTCGCGCTCTTCGGCCAGTTCGGTTTCCGTGGCCGTCATCTTGGCCTGACTGAACTCACCCACGTCCACGCCCTGGACGATTTCCCAGTCGCCACCCTTGCAGCGGCAGGGGAAGGAGTAGATCAGGCCTTCGGCGATGCCGTAGGAACCGTCGGAGTACACACCCATGGAGACCCAGTCGTCGCCCTCGGTGCCCAGCGCCCAGCTGCGCATGTGATCGATGGCAGCGTTGGCGGCAGAGGCGGCGGAGGAAGCGCCACGGGCCTTGATGATGGCGGCACCGCGCTGCTGCACAGTGGGGATGAAGTCCGCTTCATACCAGGCCTGGTCAACCAGTTCGATCGCCTTGGTGCCATCGACTTCGGCATTGAACAGGTCGGGGTACTGGGTGGCGGAGTGGTTGCCCCAGATGGTCATGCGCTTCACGTCGTTGACGGTCTTGCCGGTTTTCTGGGCAATCTGGGTCATGGCGCGGTTGTGATCCAGGCGGGTCATCGCAGTGAAGTTGCGCGGGTCGATGCCCGGCGCGTTGCGCTGGGTGATCAGGGCGTTGGTGTTGGCGGGGTTGCCGACGACCAGGACCTTGATGTCCTTGCTGGCGTTGTCGTTGATCGCCTTGCCCTGCACGGAGAAGATCGCCGCGTTGGCTTCCAGCAGGTCCTTGCGCTCCATGCCCGGGCCGCGGGGGCGGGCGCCGACCAGCAGGGCGTAGTCGGTGTCCTTGAACGCCACGTTCGGGTCGTCGGAGCAGGTGATGCCGGCCAGCAGCGGGAAGGCGCAGTCGTCCAGCTCCATGCGAACGCCCTCGAGGGCTTCCATGGCGGGGGTGATGTCCAGCAGTTGCAGGATCACGGGCTGGTCGTCGCCCAGCATGGCGCCGGAGGCGATACGGAACAGCAGGGCGTAGCCGATCTGGCCAGCGGCGCCAGTGACGGTGACTCGAACAGGTGCTTTCATGGAGAGGCGTCCTCAGTCGGATGGTGGGGGAAATTGGGGCGCACATTGTCCGGGGAAATGGATGAAAAAACAAGCAGCCCCCTGTAAAATGCGCCGCGAATCAATGACATGACGAAAACCCTTTATGCGCGAACTCTCTCGCAAGGAAAAAACCGAGTTCAACAAGCTGCAGAAACGGCTGCGCCGCAACGTGGGCAACGCCATTGCCGACTACAACATGATCGAGGATGGCGACCGGATCATGGTGTGCCTGTCCGGCGGCAAGGACTCCTACGGCATGCTCGATGTGCTGATGAACCTGCGCCAGAGCGCGCCGGTGGACTTCGAGCTGGTGGCGGTGAATCTCGATCAGAAGCAGCCCGGTTTCCCCGAGGAAGTCCTGCCGGCCTACCTCGAGGCACTCGATATTCCCTACTACATCCTCGAGAAGGACACCTACAGCATCGTGCGCGAAGTGGTGCCCGAGGGCAAAACCACCTGCGGCCTGTGCTCACGCCTGCGCCGGGGCAGCCTGTACGGCTTCGCCGCGGACATCGGCGCCAACAAGATCGCCCTGGGTCACCACCGGGACGACATTGTCGAAACCCTGTTCCTCAACATGTTCTTTCAGGGTACCCTCAAGGCCATGCCCCCCAAGCTGTTGAGCGATGACGGTAAAAATGTGGTTATCCGGCCCCTGGCATACTGCAAGGAGAAGGACCTGATGGCCTACGCCGATTACAAGGCCTTCCCCATCATTCCCTGTAACCTCTGCGGTTCCCAGGAAAACCTCCAGCGCCAGCAGGTGAAACTCATGCTGGCGGAGTGGGAGCGGCAGTACCCCGGCCGCACCGAGACTATCTTCCGCGCCATCAAGAATGTGGCGCCTTCCCAGCTGGCAGACACAGGATTGTTTGACTTTGCCGGCCTGCGCTCAGGCAGCCTGCGCGCGGAGGTCGACAACGACCTTCACCTCCCTGGCATCCGGGTCGTCAATCTCTAGTGGCCTCCCTGCTGGAGGCCGTGGACCTCGGCCTGGTGCGGGGTGGCCGGGACCTGTTCCAGCAACTCAGCTTCGAGGTCGGCCCCGGCCAGCTGGTGCAGATTGAAGGCGTTAACGGCGCCGGCAAGACCAGCCTGTTGCGGATTCTCGCGGGTCTGTCCCGCTACGGCTTCAGCGGCAGGGTGATCCGCCACGCCCCCCTGATGTATCTGGGGCATCATAGCGCGGTGAAGGGCATGCTGACGCCGCGCGAGAATCTGGCGTGGCATATCTCGGGGGAGGGGAGTTACAGCCCCGGGGAGATTGACGACGCCCTCGCCCGAGTCGGGCTGTACGGTTACGAAGACGTTCCCAGCCATGCGCTGTCCGCTGGCCAGCATCGCCGGGTCAACCTGGCGCGGCTGTACCTGTCCCGGGCCCCCCTGTGGCTGCTGGATGAGCCCTTTACCGCTATCGACAAGGGCGGCGTCGCGGAGCTGGAAGCCCTGCTGGTGCGACATGCCACCGCCGGCAACGCGGTCATACTGACATCTCACCAGAGCCTGTCGGTCAGCTACCCGGTGGCCATGCTCGACCTGCTGACGGGCCTGGCCGCGTGATGGCTCCCGGCGCCCTGGCGTTCTGCAGCCGCATCCTGCGCCGTCAACTGGTGCTGGCCCTGCGCCGCCCGGTGGATATCGGCAACCCGCTGCTGTTCTTTGCCATGGTGGTGGCCCTGTTCCCGCTGGGGCTGGGCCCGGCGCCGGCGGCGCTGGCGGGCTTCGCCCCCGGCATCCTGTGGATTATTGCCCTGCTGGCCAACCTGCTGACGGCAGACAACCTGTTTCGCGGCGATTTCGAGGACGGCAGCCTGGAGCAACTGCTGTTGTCACCCCAGCCCCTGTACCTGTCGGTGCTGGCCTACACCCTGGCGCAATGGCTGGTGACCGGCCTGCTGCTGGCCCTGGTGTCGCCGCTGTTTGCAGTGATGCTGGGCTTGTCAGCCAGCGCGATCCCGGTGCTGATGTTCAGCCTGCTGCTGGGTTCTGCGGTACTGAGCCTGGTGGGCGGTATTGGCGCCGCACTCACTGTGGGCCTGAAGCGTGGCGGCATGCTGATTGCGCTGCTGATCCTGCCCTTCTATATGCCGGTGCTGATCTTCGGCAGTGCTGCGGTACAGGCGGTGGCGGGGGGCATGGATGCCTCTGCCCACCTGGCGATACTCGGGGCCATGCTCTGTTTTGCCATCGCTCTGGCGCCGCTGGCCATCGGCGCTGCACTGAGGATCAGTATCGATGCCTGATGTCACACTCTTTGGTCATCCTGTGAACACTGACAGGGCGTTATTGTTGGCCCCCTTACTCGGAGTATAATGCCGCCGCTATGTGGTCCTTCTTCCATAAACTCGGTTCTCCCCCCTGGTTGTATCGCATCGCCGGCAGCATCCTGAGCTGGCTGTTGCCCCTGACCCTGGTGGCGCTTGCGGCAGGGGCGGTGTGGGGCCTGCTGTACACCGCGCCCGATTTTCGCCAGGGCAACAGCTACCGCATTATCTATATCCACGTTCCCGCTGCGGTGGTGGCTCTCGCCGGGTATTACGTGATGGCCATCGCCGGCGGTATCAGCCTGATCTGGAAAATGAAAATGGCCGATGTGGCCATGAAGTCCTGCGCGCCGGTGGGCGCCGCCCTGACCTTTATCGCCCTGGTGACGGGTTCCATCTGGGGTAAGCCCACATGGGGCACCTGGTGGGTGTGGGATGCCCGCATCACCTCCATGTTGATCCTGCTGTTCCTCTACCTCGGGGTCATCGCCCTGTATGAGGCCTACGACAACAAGGACGCGGCGGGCAAGGCCTGTGCCGTCCTGAGCCTGGTCGGTACGGTGAACATTCCCATCATCTACAAGTCGGTGGACTGGTGGTACAGCCTGCACCAGCCGGCCTCGATCAAGTTCACCGGCGAATCGAGCATCGACCCCAGCATGCTGTATCCTCTGCTGTTGATGATCGGCAGCTTCTACGCCCTGTTCACCTGCGCCCTGCTGATGAACATGCGGCTGGAAATTCTGCGCCGCGAGGCCCGTACCGGCTGGGTACGCAAATTGGTGGGAGCCTGATGTATTTCGACAGTTTTCACGCCGCCCTGGTGATGGATGGCCACGGTGCGTTCGTCTGGGCCGCCTATGCGATTACCGCGATGGTGCTGATAATTCTGCTGCTGACGCCGGTGCTTCGCAGCCGGCGCCTGCGCCGGGAGCTGGCCGGGGAAATCCGCCGCCGGGAGATGACGCAAACCGGGAGGGAGGGCCCCCATGCATCCAGTACGTAAACAACGCCTGATCATCGTGCTCTGTGTGGTGGTGTTTTCCAGCGCTGCCATCGGCCTGATGGCCTACGCCCTGCGCGGCAATATCAATCTCTTTTTCCCGCCGGTCGAAGTGGCAGCGGGCAAGGCGCCGGTGGGCCAGCCGATTCGGGTCGGCGGCATGGTGGTGGACGGCTCGGTACAGCGCAGCGACAACAGCCTGCATATCCGCTTTGAAGTGACGGACTACCAGGCCTCGGTGCCGGTGGTGTACGAGGGCATCCTGCCGGACCTGTTTGATGAGGGGCAGGGGGCGGTGGCCGCCGGTGTGCTGGATGAGAACGGTGTGCTACAGGCCACCGAAGTGCTCGCCAAGCACGACGAAAACTACATGCCGCCAGAAGTGGCCGAGGCCCTGGAGGCCTCCAAAGCCATG
This sequence comes from Parahaliea maris, assembly GCF_008064665.1. Classification (GTDB taxonomy): domain Bacteria; phylum Pseudomonadota; class Gammaproteobacteria; order Pseudomonadales; family Halieaceae; genus Parahaliea; species Parahaliea maris. The sequence goes on from NZ_VRZA01000002.1 coordinate 524,543, forward strand.
GATGCGGCGAAGGCCAAGGGAGCGGGCGAATGATTCCGGAGTTTGGGCATTTCTCACTGATCATCGCCCTGTGCCTGGCGGTGCTGCTGGCCACGGTCCCCCTGTGGGGCGCCTGGCGTCGCAATACCGGCGCCATGGCACTGGCACCCGGGCTGGCAATGGGACTGCTGGTGTTTACCGCGATCAGCTTTGTCTGCCTGACCATCGCCTTCCTGCAGGATGATTTCTCGGTCGAGGTCGTTGCCAACAACAGCAACAGCCTGCTGCCGCCCATCTACAAGTTTTCCGCGGTGTGGGGCAACCACGAGGGTTCCCTGTTGCTGTGGGCCCTGACCCTTGCCGGCTGGACGGCGGCCGTGGCCACCTTCAGCCGCCAGCTGCCGTTGATGGTACTGTCGCGGGTGCTGGCGGTCATGGGTTTCGTCGGGGTGGGCTTCCTCTCCTTCTCCCTGTTCACCTCAAACCCCTTTGCGCGGCTGATACCGGGCACCCCGTCCGACGGCCAGGACCTCAACCCGCTGCTGCAGGACCCGGGCCTGATCATTCACCCGCCGATTCTCTACATGGGTTACGTGGGCTTTTCCGTGGCCTTCGCCTTCGCCATCGCCGCCCTGCTGGGCGGGCGCCTCGACGCCGCCTGGGCCCGCTGGTCGCGGCCCTGGACCAACGTGGCCTGGGCCTTCCTGACCCTGGGCATCATGCTGGGCAGCTGGTGGGCCTACTATGAACTGGGCTGGGGCGGCTGGTGGTTCTGGGACCCGGTGGAAAATGCCTCCTTCATGCCCTGGCTGGCAGGCACCGCGCTCATTCACTCGCTGGCGGTAACCGAAAAGCGCGGCCTGTTCAAAAGCTGGACAGTCCTGCTGGCGATTTTTGCGTTTTCCCTCAGCCTGCTGGGGACCTTCCTGGTGCGCTCCGGGGTGCTGACCTCGGTGCATGCCTTCGCCACCGATCCCGCCCGCGGCCTGTTCGTACTGGTGTTCCTGGCCATCGTCGTCGGCGGCTCGCTAACGCTCTACGCCCTGCGCGCGCCTGCGGTCAACAGCCGGGTGGGCTTTGCCGGCCTGTCCCGGGAGACCCTGTTACTGGTCAACAACGTGGTGTTCCTGGTGGCCACCCTCACGGTGCTGTTTGGCACCCTGTTCCCGCTGCTGATGGACGCCCTGGGGCAAGGCAAGTACTCGGTGGGTCCGCCTTACTTCAACGCCGTGTTCGTGCCCCTGATGGCGCTGCTGATTCCCTTTATGGGGCTGGGCCCGGTGTCGCGCTGGAAGCGCGACAGCGCCAGCCGCTGGAAGGCGGAACTGCTGGTGCCGGCGCTGGCCGCGCTGGCCTGTGGCCTCACCCTGCCGCTGCTCCACGGTGACTACAACATCTGGGTCGCCCTGGCGCTGGTGCTGGCGGGCTGGCTGTTGCTGGGCCTGGTGCGGGATGTGTGGCAGCGCCTGCGGTCGGCGCCCTCGCTGGCCCGCGGCCTGCGTCGCACCCCGGCCAGCTATTGGGGCATGGTCCTCGCCCATCTCGGCTTTGCCGCCGCAGTGGTTGGCGTCGTCGTGACCAGCCAGTACAACATCGAGCGCGACCTGAAAATGGAAGTCGGGCAGGCGGAAACCCTGGCCGGCTACCGCTTCGAATTTACCGAGCTGGCCAATTTCCGCGGTCCCAACTACCTCGCTGACGAAGCCCGGTTCGTGGTGACCCGCGATGGCCGGGAAATCGCTCGCCTGGCTCCCCAGAAGCGCCGTTACCTGGCCAGTGGGCAGATCATGACCGAGGCCGCGATAGACGACGGCCTGTTCCGCGATCTCTTCGTGGCCATGGGTGAACCGGTAGGCCAGGGCGGCGCCTGGGCCATCCGCCTGCACTACAAACCCATGGTGCGCTGGATGTGGCTGGGGGCGATCATGATGGCCGTTGGCGGCTTCGTTACGGTGGTGGATAAACGCTATCGGCGCCAGCGCGCGGCGAGTGCGGCAGGGGAGGTGGCCCATGGCGCCCAGGCTTAAGCTGTTCCTGCCGCTCATCCTGTTTGTGGTGCTGGCCCTGTTCCTGTTTCGCGGCTTGTCGCTGGACCCGCGGGCGATGCCTTCGGCGCTGATCGACAAGCCGTTTCCCTCCTTTACGCTGCCAGCCCTGCAGCGGGAGCAGACCCTCGACCGCAGCCTGTTGCTGGGCAAGGTCAGCCTGGTGAACATCTGGGCCACCTGGTGTATCTCCTGCCGCGTCGAGCATCCCTACCTCAACCAGCTGACCGAGGCCGGGGTGCATATCGTAGGGGTGAACTACAAGGATGACAGCGATGCCGCGAAACGCTGGCTGGCGGATCTCGGTGACCCCTACAGCATCAATGTCGTCGATGCCGAGGGTAGCCTGGGCATCGATCTGGGCGTCTACGGCGCGCCGGAAACCTACTTTGTCGATGCCGAAGGGGTGATCCGCTATCGCCATGTGGGTGTTATCGACGAACGGGTGTGGAACAGCAAGCTGGCGGCTATCTATCGGGAGATCGGTGGCGAGCTGCCGCAGCAACTGGCGGAGGCATCCCCATGAGAACGCTACTTGGCCTGGTCCTGCTGTGTTATGCCCTGGCGGCAGCGGCGGTGATCGAAACCTATGAATTCAGCGACCCGGCGCTGGAAGAACGCTACCACGCCCTGAGCCAGGAGTTGCGCTGTCCGAAATGCCAGAACCAGAACATCGCCGACTCCAATGCCCCCATCGCCCAGGACCTGCGCAAGCAGCTCTACCAGCAACTGGAGGCCGGGGCGTCGGACGAGGAGATCCTCGAGTACATGGTGGCTCGCTACGGTGAGTTCGTGCGCTACCGGCCCGAGATGGGCGGCGCCACCCTGATCCTGTGGCTGGCTCCGCTGTTGTTACTGGTGCTGGCCGCCGGCGTTGCGGTGGCGGTAGTGCGGTCCCGCCGCAATGCCGCCGAGGCGCTGAGTGACGAAGAGCAGCGCAAGCTGCAGGAAATGCTGGAGCGGGAGCAAGACGCTTGACCACTTTTATCCTGGCCTGTGCGGGGCTCGTCCTGCTCAGCGGGCTTTTCTATCTGTTTCCCTCCCGCCGCGGTAGCGGTGCACAGGAGCTGGAACGCGCCAACTTCGAGTGGTACCGCCTGCGCCAGCAGGAGCTGGCAGAGCAGGGCGACGATGCCCTCGACGACGATGCGCGCCTGCGCCTGCTGGAAGAGGAGCAGGCGCGGGCTGCCAACAAGTCCGAGCCGATGCCGGAGAGCCGGCGCTTTCCCGGCTGGCTGTTGCTGCCGGTGGTGGCGGTGGGTTCCGGTGCGTTGTACTACCTGCTCGGCGCCGCTCCCGACGTCCTCCTCAATGCCCGCCTGCAGCAACTGGATGAAACCGCGACCGCCACCGAAGTCTACTCGGTCATGTCTGCGGTAGAGCAGCGCTCCTCCCAGCGTCCTGACAACCTGCACTATCGCGCCCTGCTGGGCCGCTATTACATGGGGCAGGAGGAGTACGTACAGGCGGCCGATACCTACACTGCCATGGCCGAGGCCGCGCCGGGGGATGCCTATGCCCTGGCCTACGCAGCCCAGGCCCGCTACCTGGCAGCTGGCCGGGTACTGGACGGTGAATCCCAGCGCATGGCGGAAGCGGCGCTGGCGATCAATCCGCACCAGCGTACGGCCCTGGGCCTGCTGGGCATGGTGTCTTTCGAATCCGGGCAGTATCGCGCCGCGATCCAGTACTGGGAGCGCCTGCGCGCGACCGAGCAACCGGGCTCCGAAAGCGACAACATGATCGCGGGCGTCATCGCCCAGGCCCGGGAGCGTCTCGGCGAAGCGCCGGAGGAGGCGGTTGAACCCGCCGCGGCACCGGTTGCCAGTGGCGAGTCGGTTGCCTCGGCAGGCGTCACCGTTCACGTGAGCCTGCCGGCGGGTGCCAGCGTGAACCCGGATGACACGGTGTTCGTACTGGCCCGCAATCCCACCAGTGGCAGCCGCATGCCCATTGCGGTACAGCGTCTGCGCGCGGCCCAGCTGCCCATGACCCTGCGCCTGGATGACCGGCACTCCATGGCCGGGCAGAAAATCTCCACCAGTGACGAAGTGATTGTCGTGGTGCAGGTATCACCCAGCGGCCAGCCCGGTGAGTCCAATGCCAGCTGGCTTGGGCAGGGTGGTCCGCTGCAGCCTTCGGCCTCCGGTGAGCCCGTGGAGATCGAACTGACGCAACGGCGGGGATAGATCCGCCGCTGGCCCGGGTTGACGCCAGCCACCGGTAGCCTAAATTTCTGGCATGGCCAAAAGATGGGTTTGCCTGCTTTTGTGCCTGGCGTTTGCGGTTACCAGCCGGGCGCAATCCAACCTCTCGACCCTGGGTGATCTGCTCGGGGCCTTGAGTGAGCGCGGCTACCGGATTGTCTACAGCGACAGTAGCGTGCCGTTGCAGCAGCCCCTGCAACAACCTTTATCCGGGGCCGATGTCAGTCTCGATTCCCTGCGGGATGTACTCCAGGTGCTCGACCTGGAACTGCGGCCGGTCGACGGTGCCTGGGTGATTGTCCGGGCAGAAGATGAGCCCCCCGCCGAGCCTTCCGCCCGGGTCGATGATCCCCCCGTCCTTGAAACGGTGATCGTCACCGGCACCCTGCATCGCTTCCCCGCTGGCGGGACGGCCGCCTCCCGGTTCAGCTTCAAGGCCCAGGATCTCTCGCGCCTGCCGTCGCTGGCCTCCGATGCGCTGCGGGCCAGCCTGCGGGTGCCGGGTGTGTCCTCGGTAGGCGTTTCGGCTCGACCGCGGGTGCGCGGCGGGCTTCCCGACGAAGTACTGGTCATACAGGACGGGGTGGAGCTGCTGGAGCCCTTCCACCTGGCCGATTACCACAGCGCCTACAGCGCCATTGACTACCGCACTGTGGAGTCCCTGGATTTCTACACCGGAGGGTTTCCCTCCCGCTACGGCAATCGCATGAGCGGGGTCATGGACATCCGCCAGCAGTGGCAGGAGGAGCAGTACCACACTGACCTGGGCGTCTCCTCCTTCGCCAACTTTGTCCATCATCGGGGCACCTTCGGGGAGCAGCATCCGGGAGGCTGGCTGTTTTCCTGGCGCCAGGGTGACCTCTCGGACCTGACCGACTACATCGAGACGCGTTCCGGGCAGCCCCGATACCGGGACGCCGGCCTGCGGGGCAGTGTGGATGTGTCGCCACAGTGGTCGCTCAGCGGCGGCTTCGTGTACAGCGAGGACGACATCGACTTCAGTGATGAAGAGGAGGCCGCCGCGTCCGAGGTCGACATGCGCTACGCCTGGGTAGGTACCGACCTGTCGCTGCAGGAGCACCTTGAAAGCCGTTTTACGCTGTCCTGGCTGTCCCTCGACCGCCGCCGTTTCCAGGCCAGCTTTGAACAGCCGGACCCCGAAGACCCGGAGCCCCAAGACCCTGAGAAAGGCGGGTTCCTCGATCACCGGCAGGAAGTCGAGCGCCTGGCGCTGCGCAATGACTGGTCTCTGCTGCGCGGTGACTGGTTGTGGGAAGCCGGCTGGCAGGCGGACTACAGCCGGGCGGATTATCGCCACCAAAGCCTGTTCAATCGGGGTGAGCTGGCGGATCTGCTCGGCTCCGAACGGGAGGTGGACCGGAGCCTGCGGGTGCGGCCCTCGGGCTGGGCGGGCGGGCTGTACCTGCAGACCCAGTGGCCACTGGTGCCGGGTTTGATCGTACAGCCAAGCCTGCGCTGGGATCGCCAGGATTACTACCAGAACGGGGGTTCCGACAGCCAGTTCTCCCCCCGCCTGGGGTTGCGCTGGGAGCTCGGCGACCAGCTCCACCTGTCCCTCAGCCTGGGCCGTTTCCACCAGCCCGAGGCGATCAACGAACTGCAGGTGCTGGACGGCGTGACGGAGTTCTTTCCGGCCCAGGAATCCGACCAGGCCGTGCTGGGGCTGTACTGGGGGCATGGCCGGGTAGCCTTCAATGTCGAGCTGTACCAGAAGCGCTATCGCGAGCAGAAAGACCGCTTCGAGAATATCTTCAATCCCTTTGTACTGCTGCCCGAACTGGAGCCGGATCGGGTCGCCCTGAGTCCGGACCGCGCCCGCGCCAGGGGGCTGGATATCGACACGGCGCTGGAGTTGACGCCGTCACTGACTGCGGTGCTGCGCTACAGCTACATGGACGCCTCCGATCGCATCGATGGCCGCTGGGTGGACCGTCGTTGGTCCCAGGAACAGACGGTCAATGCAGGAATCGGCTGGGAGCGGGACGGGTTCAGTATTGGCCTGGCACTCACCTGGCACTCGGGCTGGCGCAGCTCGGAATTGCCCGCATTTGTTTCGGAAGATACGGAGATTCCGGTGGCCTCGGTGCTCAACAACACCCAGTTACGCGAGTATTTTTCCCTGGACCTGGGGGTTAGCAAGTCCTGGGAGATTGGCCCTACGCGCCTCAAGCTCTATACCGATATCAGTAACCTCACCGACCGCAAAAACCAGGCCGGTATCGATTTCGATATCGAGGAGGTGGACGGCGGTTACCTGCTGCTCCAGGATCCGGAAACCCTGCTTCCCCGGGTTGTCTCGGTGGGCGCGACGCTGTCGTTCTGACGTTTTCCTACAGACGTTCCCTCAGCGCAGTGCAATGCGCAATTGACCCTGGCCGCGGCTGGCGACGAGGTCGGTGGCGAGCAGTACCGGGTCGATGGCCTGTTCCGGGTTCCAGTCACCCAGTTCACCGTGCAAGGTGGTACGTGCCGCCTCCTCACGCGCGCCGGTGCTGCTGAACTCCAGCCGCAGGCCGGTCTCCGCGCTGACCCACTCGAGAAATGCCAGGGCGCTGCTGCCCTCCAGTTCGAAGGCGGTCGCGCTCTGGTAGATCCAGTCCCAGGCGGTACCGCGGGAACCGACTGCTCGCTCGCTGATCCGGGCCCCGGAGTCGATGCGCAGTTGCACGGCCGAGCCGCTCGTGGCTGCCGCGCGCTGTTGGATCTGTCCCTGGCGCAATTCAATGGCCCCGAGGCGCACGGTGGCGACGGTCTCCCGCTCGCCGACCTGCACCATAAACTGGGTGCCGATGTCCCTGATACTGCCCCATGGCGTGGAGACCGAAAACGAACGTACCGCCTGGCTCAGGCCGTCACTGGCGTAAAGGCGCCCCCGGTGCAGGAACACACCGTCGGCCTGGAGGGTAATCCGGGAGTCGCTATCCAGGCGGACCCGGTGGGCTCCGAGCACAATGGCGGCGTAGCCGTTCACACCGCTGTGGAGTACGCTGCCCACGGCGAGCATCTGGCCGCCGGCGATGGGCTGTCGCTCAGCGCCGGAGATCACGCTGACCTGTCCCCGGGTCGACTCGACACTGGCGGTCACAGCTTGGGGACGGGGTTGCTCCTGCTCTGGGTAGATCAGCACCAGCAGCAAGGCAGCGACAGCGGCCAGGCTGCCGGCAATAAGCCTGCGCTGGCGCCGGCGCCGTTGCACTACGGGCGCCAGTTCCGCCCGGAATCGGGACTCCCAGCGCTGCATCGCCTCGGGGGTTGCCGTCTCGCGTCGACCCGCTGTGCGCAGGAGAACACCGATGTCCGGCTCCTTGGGTTGCTGTGTTTCGTCACTCATGGTTCGTGTTACTCCCAGGCCTGGTGCAGGGCCTCTCCACAGATTTCCCGGAACGCGCGGCGCGCCCGGGCGAGCAGCGACTGGGTGGCGGCGTCACTCAGCCCGAGACGGGAACCGATTTCCAGCGAGCTGAAACCCTCGATGTACTTCAGTTCCAGTGCCGTAGCGTAGTGCTCCGGCAGTTGGTCCAGGGTGAGCTGGACCAGCTGTGTGACCTCCTGTCGGCGGCGCTGCCACTCCGGTGACGCTTCGCTCTCCGAGGCCAGCGCTTCCACCACCGCGCTGAGTAACTCGTCGTTGAGGAAGGTCGTGGTGCGGTCCTCGCGGGCAGCTTCACGCTGCAGGTGGCGGTGCATTTCGTGGCGGGCAATGGTGATCAGCCAGGTCAGCAGGCTCGCCTCGCCGCGATAGGTCTCCAGCTTGCGTGCCGCCTGGGTCAGGGTGACCTGGACCAGATCCTCGACGTCATCGCGATTGCGCATGCGCAATACGAGGTAGCGATAAAGGCGCGGAAAATACTCATCCATGAAGCGCCGCAGGGCGCGCTCATCACCCGCGAGCATGCGCCGCACGAGCCGCCGGTCACGGCTCCACTGGATTGGGCTGACGGCCCCTGTATCGTCGTTGTGCCACATAGCAAAAGTATAGAGGGCCGCTGTGGTAATAATCTGTCGGCCCAGGCCGATATTTTTACCCCGGTGCGACAGATTTCCCGCCAGGGGGCACTCCTACATGGCACTTGCCCAGCAAACGGGTGAGCAGAAACCAAGGAGGCTGTTATGAATATGCTGCAAACCCATTCCCTCGCTGTGGCGGCCATATCGGTGGTCTCGCTGTCAGCGTTGGCATCATTGCCCGGCCACGACAAACGCGAGTTCACCGACGAATTCAGTTGCCCGAGCGGGGCGTACATCAATAGCGGGGGAGTAAACCAGTACTTTCCCCTGAATGTGGGCACGGTTGCCTACCTGAACAACCAGGCCTGCGTGGACGAGGGCGAATGTGACGAACTGGAGGAGGTCACGATTACCGTGACTCCCAATACCGAGCTGGTCGACGGTGTATTGGCTCGAGTGGTTGAGGAACTCGAACTGGAAGGCGGTGAAGTAGTAGAAACCTCGCTGAATTACTACGCGGAGTGTGATGGCACTGGCGATGTTTTCTATTTTGGTGAAACCGTCGTTGATGGTGACAACAATCCACTACCCGACGGCTGGCTCGCCGGCGAGAACGGTGCCCGGGCGGGGATCATCATGCCCGGTGGCAGCTTCCTGCTGGGAGCCCGCTATTTCCAGGAGGTGGCGCCGGGAGTGGCACTCGATCGCGGCGAGCACGTTGGTATGGGGTTGAGCTTTCCCAACCCGAATGACGGCCCGGACTTCGAGAATTGTGTGCTGGTCAGCGACACCAACTTCCTCTCCGACCCCAAGGGCAAGGAAAGTGATGAGAAAGTCTATTGCCCGGGCGTTGGCCTGGTAATGGATGAGGAACTGGAACTGGTCACGTTTTCTCCGTGAACGTCCGACACCCGGTCAGGGTAGCTCCCTGACCGGATGCACCTCCGCGACATCGGCCGTTCGGCCCTCGCCGTGACACACGCTGCACTGCTCGACAACTTCCGCGTTGTCGAGGGCGGCCTGTGTCGTGTCGAAGCTACCGCCATTGGCGGTCATGTGGGCCCGGGCCACGCTGTCGTCATGGCAGCTCGAGCATACGGCGGTGGTCGGGGTGACTACCGTATCGTCCCGCGGGTCGTCGTGCAGGTCGCCGGTATCCACCGTGCTGCCGAGCACGGTACTCGCCAGGGGCAGGGTAAAGCCGCTCTCTGTATGACAGGCGCGGCAATTGCCGATATTGCCGGGGTAGTGCACCGTGTCTTCGTCATACACGTAGGTGGTGAAGCCGCGGAAGCCAACGATCTGCAGGGGGTTCTCGCGGATACCCGCGGCGTGGATGCCGTGAATCATGGTCTTGAAGTCCAGTGATTCTTCTGCCTTGCCATCGGTCGGTGGTGTGGCGGCGATTGCGCGGACTTCGCGGTCGGTATTGCGGGGGTTGTGGCAGGTCACACAGCTGTCGATATTGTTACTGCGGTTATCGCCGTGCAGCGACAGAGACTGGTGACAGACCAGGCACTGGCCGATGGCCACTGACTGGCGGCGGGCCGTCGCCTGGCCATCCGCTTCGTCAATGGAGAAGAAGCCGTGGGCATTGTCCAGCGGGACTCTCAGGCTCTCGCCTTCGTCATCCTCTATCACAGCCCGCCCTTCAACAACGGCTACGCCACTGCCGGAGGCTGCGATACCCGGCGCCGTTGAAGCGTCAGGGATCGGCTGGCCGAGGGTGACCCGGAAGCTGCCGTCACCGTTGGGGGTCGAGCCGGAGGCGCTGACCGCAACCGAACTGGCGTCGTCGGCACCGTTACCGGTGTTGTGATAATCGCCGGTGTCCCAGGCCACGCGAACGTTGAGTGACGCGCCGGAGCCTGTCCACACCGGGTCGTTCAGCAGGTCGTAGTCCTCGCCGGTCTGCGGGTTGCTCACCCGGAAATTGATGGTGGGCGCCTCCCCTGGTGCACCGCCATCCACACTGATGACCTCCGCAGCAAACTGCGCACGGGCTTCGTCCACGGGAATGCTGTGGCTGTCGGCGATGCTGCCGACGAAGCCGGTGCTGGAGTGGCAGCTGGCGCAGCGGCTGTCGTCTTCCTGGCCACCGGCGTGGCGGCTGAAGTCCAGGTCGTCGTGGCAACTGCCGCAGGCCGCCTGGCTGGGGTACTCGTTCCAGTTGTCGCCCTGGGCGGTCAGCAGCAGGTCGTCGCGATCCCCTATGGTGCCGGTGCCGACGTGACAGTTGGTGCAATTGCGAATGTCCTGGGGATAGTGCAGCAGGGAATAGTCGTGAGCCCTGCTGCCAAATCCATAGATCACGTATTCGCCCCCGGCCTGGACACTCGGCAGGTTGGCGCCGCGGTGAATTTTGTGGGCCATGACCTTGAGGTCGACCGTATTGCCGCTGTTGGCGTCGGTCGTGCCCGGGTTGTGGCAGGTGACGCAGTATTCGATCTCCACCCGGCCGCTGCCGTGGAGCGCGAGCTTGTCGTGGCAGCGATTGCAGTTGCTGGTGGCGGCGATGTCGCGATGGAGTATGCCGTCGGTGGCGCCGCTGGCCGGTACCCAGTCGTACACCGGGTTGGCAGTTCCGCCGCTGTTACCGAATTGAATCGCGATGCGATGGGTAAGGCCGGTTTCTACGCTCAGGTCCAGGCCTTCGGATTCCGCCTGGGCCAGAATATCCTCCGGAAGGGTAGAGATATCGGTGGCAAAACGGTAACGGTAGCTGCCGTCCCCGCTATTGGTCAGTTCGCCACTGGATTCGGTGGTGGCCTGCAGTTTCGGTTCGGTGCCCGGCCCCACGCTCCCGGCCTGTTCGATGCGGTTGATATAGGACTGCCAGTTTCCGGTGAAATTGCCCAGTGGGCTGGTGCGTAACTTGGCGATGATGAAACGTACGTCGTCTCCGGTCAGGTCGGTGATGGCGATGTTGTTTTCGTTGGCGAGCTGGAAGTCCACCACCGGTTGACCATCGTCCGGGATCGTTGCGCCGGTGATGGCGGCCCGCAACTCCAGGGCCTCGGCGTAGGGTGCCGGGCTGGGCTCGGGTACTTCCGGCGGCAGGGGTACCTGGCCCCCGGGGGCCTCGGGTCCGGGCTCGACGCCGGCGGCGCGGTCACCGCCACCGCCGCCGCCACAGGCAGCCAGCAGACAAACAGCCAGTGCCATTACGGCCTGGCGCAGCGGTCGTCCCCAGTGTCGTCGTATCGGTTTCATAGTCCTCTGCCCTCTCAAACCATGGGGGTCATTGCCAGCGGTAAATCACCGACGCCCCCAGGTAGTGGATGCTGTCGTTGGGATTGCGCTGGCCGGAGCCGAGCACCTTGTCGAGGGTATCTACCTCGACGTTGCGCCAGGCCCAGTCGTTGGTGTCGTAGCGGTAGTACTGGTAGTTCAGCGCCAGGGTCAGGTCGTCGCGCAGGTGCCATTGGCCTGTGGCGTCCAGCTGCTGCAGTTGGGTATCCACGTCCGGCAGGTCAGCGGGGTTGAGATCCGCGGCGCCCGCGGCGGACATGCGCTGGCGGGCCCGGGTATCCACAAAACTGTAGGCCAGTTGAAGGTCCAGGCGTTCCGCCGGTTGCCACTGCAGGGAGGCGCCGAGATTGAGGCTGTCGTCCTGGGCCGCCAGCGACCAGTTGCGAGTGGGATCGCTGGACTGGGGCAGGGGCGGCGTGACGGCGAAGGCATTCTTTTCCTGGCCGCCGCGGAAGGCGCGAGAGCGCTGGTCCGCCCGATAGCGATCGAAACCGCCGTACAGGGTGGCGGTCAGTGCAGCAGCGGGGTGATAGCTGGCGCTAAGCTGGAGGGTCTGCCAGTCGGCGCCGGTCAGCCCCAGCTCGGTCTTGTCGTAATCGTCATCCCGCCAGCGCAGGTCGAGGTCGAAGCTCCAGCTGGCGATGGGGCTGTAGTTCAGCCCCAAGCGGGCGCCCAGCTGTTCGCGGTTGGCGAGGTAAAACTGGCTGAGCTCTGGGTGATTGTTAAAACGCTGATTGTCGGGCGTCGCGTTGATCAACCCGGCGTCGAGCAGGGCGTAGTAGGACTGATCCCAGTAATAGGTACTGGCGGCGCGATCCGCCCAGCTCAGTTCCAGGCGACCCTGCAGTCCCGCGGCGAGCCTGATCCTGTAAGAGGCCGTGAGGCGGTCCTCCTCGGTGGTTTCCACCGCGGCGTTACGCCGGTCGATCTCCTCGTATTCATACTCCAGGCCAAACCGGTGGCGGCTGGACAGGCGGTAGCGAAGCTCGCCGCCGATTTGCTGTGACAGGTAATCGTGGGCGGTGTTATACACCGCGAGAGCGTCCCGGGGCTGGCTGCCGCCATCGCCGCGAATGTAGAGGTAGCGGTTGCGGTCAACGTCGTAATCACGTTCCCGGGCGCGGAACCAGCCCTCCACCTCCAGCCCGGACAGGGGGCGCCACCAGAGCTTGCCATTGACCACCGAGCTCGCTACCTCGCCGTCCAGGCTAGCGGTCGGTAGCGGCTGGGTGACATTCAGGGCGCTGTTTACGCTGTAATCCAACAGGGCCTCATCCTGGGTAGCCAGGGCGTGGTAGCCGTCAAAGCTCAGGCGCAGGGTCGGTGCCAGCAACCAGGTACCGCTGAGCCGCCCGCTCCACTGTTCGTTGTCCGGTGCCAGGGCCAACCCGCCGTAGCCCTGGGGGTAGCGTACCGCGGGGCTGAAGCTGCTGTAGGGGTTCTGCCAACTCAGCAATGAGTCCTGGTTGTCAAAACCGCTGTATTGCAGCATGGCATCCAGTTGCAGGGCGTTGCCGGCAAAGCGCAGGCCCAGCTCGCCCTCCTGGTTGCGGTAATCCACGGGGTAGGGCAGGAGGGTGGCGTCGGCAGAGGCGCCATCGATATAGATACCGGCGCCGATATCACCCGTGCCCTGCTTCTCTTCGTACAGCCAGCTGCCATAGAGCATCCAGGCTTCGTTGAGCCTGCCTTCGAGGGCCAGGCGATAACGGTCGCGCTCCAGTTCCCGGTTCAGGGTTCTGAGGCTGCTCTGCAGATTCTGGAAACCACTGGTTTGCAAGGCACTTTGCCAGTCGCCGGGGAGTGTGAGGGCGGTGGTTCCCCGAAAGGGGGTGGCGCCACTGTCGTTGCGTACCTGGCGCTGTGAATCCAGTTCAAGTTCCAGTTTCAGGCGCTGGCCGAGGCCCCAGGTCACCCGGCCCTCCCGGGTAGGCAGCCCCAGGTCCGTCAACTGGATATCCCAGGTGCTGTCAGCGTTGCCGTAATCGCGCCACTGCAGGTTGCCGATCAGGTTCACGCCCTGCTCATCCAGCCCGTTGTACTGGCCGAAGGTGAAATTGTCGTCGCTGGTATAGGCCGCGCCCAGCTCGACCGCGCCGCGGTAATCGGTTTGCCAGCGGGTGCTGAGGGGGCGGGTCTCCCGTGCGAGGGGGGCGAAAGGATCCCCGGGATCTGCGGCCTGGGCCGGGAGCACGAGTGCGCACAGGGTCAGGCCGCAGCCCGGCCAGCGCAGGGAGTTGCCAGCGCCTCGGCGAATCACCGCGTGAGCCTCGCGCCGGAGGGGTGATTGGAGCCGTGGACCTGGCCGTGGCAGTTCAGGCAGTTCTTGCCCAGCACGTTCTGGTTGGGGCTGCCGCCGGCCAGCCCCTCGGCCCCGTAGGGCAGGCTGGGGTGGAAGGCGGCGGCGTGGCACTGCTGGCACAGGGCGGGCCCGCGGGCCGTCAGCAGGCGATCGTGGACCGAGCCGTGGGGTTGGTGACACAGACTGCAGTCCTCACTGGCCGGGGGGTGCTCCCAGAGGAATGGACCGCGTTTTTCACTGTGGCAGCTCAGGCAGTTGTCGTTGAGCGTGACCTGGCGCAGCAGTGCCGGCGTGGAGGATCCGTGGGGGTTGTGGCAATCAGTGCATTCGGTTTTGCCCTCGGCAATCGGGTGGCGCGATGGCAGCCGCAGCTCCGCCCGCACGCTGCTGTGGCAGTTCAGGCAGCCCGTGGTGGCCGGGTCCTGGGCCACGCTGAACTGTGACTGCCGGTGGAGGGTGTGGCAGTCACTGCAGGCGAGGTCGGCCGATTCGTGGCTGCTGCCCGCCCAGTGCATCTGCTCACCACCCGCGTGACAGCCGAGGCAGGCGCCACTGGCATCCGTGGACGCCAGCGGCCAGCGCGGGCCAAAACTGAGGTCAGGGGCCGCGTTGGTGGGGGCGGCGACGTGTGAGGCGCTGCTGCCATGGCAGGCCATGCAGGCATCGCTGCCACCGCCCGCCAGGCTGGCGTGGGGTGTGTGCAGAATGGCGTTTACCGGGTGGTCGGCGCTGTCCAGGTGGCAGTCGAGGCAACTGTCGGCGGCGCTCGCGCTAACACTCCACAAGCACAGGAGCAGTATGGCGAACAGGCCCTGTAATCGCAGTGGCATCGTCTTACTCGGCCTTGAAGTCCGTATCGTCGCCCTGGAAGCCGAGCGTCTGGGGCAGTGATACCCAGTGCTTTCCGCCCGGGTTGTCGCTGCCGTGCAGGGCGATACCGAAGGTGTAGGTGTCGTTCTCCAGCAGGGCGCGCTGGCCTTCACTGCCCGCCATCGGCCGGCGTAGCACGACCTGCCAGCGTCCGTCGCGATAGTTTGCGCTGCCCGTCAGCGTGCTGGCTTCATGCCACACGGGTTGGGAAAGCAGTACAGCGCTCTCTATCCGGCCGGATGCTTCACCCTGCAGCTTCACGCGCCACAATTCCCCGTACTGACCCGCGTCCTGCAGGGCGCGCAGTTCTCCCGCGTCCTTCAGCAGGGCCGGGCGGCCTATCGCCTGTTGCTGGGCCCGGGAGGCCAGCAGATATTTGCCGGTGTCCTGGCCGCGGTCGCGACTCATGCCGGGCATATCGCTGTGACAGGCGGCAAAACAACCGGCGCGCTGGATGGTCGGGGTCTGGCTGTCTCCCCAGAGCAGGGCGATATCGGCATCGTCCGGTGGGCCGGCCCATGCCAGTTGGACTTCCAGTGTATTGCCGCTGCGGCCAACGCTGACTTGCACCGCGCGGGTGGCCGGCCGGAAGTCACCGGCGAGGTCGCTGCCCATGCGGGCTTCATCACCGCGGTGACACTGCTGGCAACTGGCACCGTGACGCAGGGGCTGTGAACCGGGGTGTATGCCCAGCAACCACTCGCTGTCGGACTGGCCGGGGAAGAACAGGTTGACTTCCTTGCTGGCGACGGCGGTGGGCACCATGGGGGGGACGGCATCGGCAGGGCCGTGAGCGATCCCCTGGTGGCAATCCAGGCAGCTGCGGTCTTCGCGAACCATGACTTTGTGGTAGCTCCTGGCCTTGTCGCTCACCGTTGGCTCATTGGCCATGGCGGTCAGGTCGTGGCAGGTGCGACAGCCTTCGGAGCGTGTTTCCAGCGCAGTGGCCACGACCGGTTGCGCATCGTGGGGGCTGTGGCAGCTGGTGCAGGCCGGGTTGTTGTCGCGGTGACTCGCCAGCCCGTGGACGCCGTCACGCTGCACCTTGTGGCACACCGTGCAGACCTCGGTTTGCGAGGAACTCGCCAGCACCTTGTCCGGCATCTGGTGAATGTCGTGGCAGGTAACGCAGGTGATGTCTGCCTGGTTGTGGGGGGCACTGTCCCAGTGCCCGACCGGTTTGTCCTGGTGGCAGGCCAGGCACTGGCCGTCCTGGCTGTTCTTGGCGGCCGTCCAGCGCGGGCCGAAACTGATTCCGGGGGCTACCTGGGTTGGCGCGCCGGCGTGGCCCGCGCTGGGGCCGTGGCAGCTTTCACAGCCGCGATTGGCCATCGGTGTGTCCGGGTTGTCGGCCTGTCCGTGGGGGCTCTCCAGCATGGGATGCACCGGAGAGTCAGGGCCGAAATCGTGGCAACCCAGGCACTGCTGGCTACCGCCCGCGGAGAAGCCGTCCGCCGATTGCGCGGGAGCCTGCGCCGCAAGCAGGAGTAGCAGCGCCAGCAGGGGGAGGCGCCACCAGGTGGCGGGTGAAATGGCGACACTCGGCGTTTGACCCATGCTGAAAATCCTTTGCTGGTCTGCGGCTAGTGGCTCGCTGCCACACCGGGCAGGTTGCGCGGGTGCGCAATACCGGCGTGACAGTCGATACAGGTTTTGCCCTGGCTCTCCATGGAGAGATGGTATTTGCGGGCCTTGGCGGTTTGAGAAGTTTCCAGCATCCGCTCTACTTCGTGGCAGTTGCGGCACTCCTGGGAGTTGTTGGCCTTGAGACGGGCCACTTCCCGGGCCTTCATGGCAGGAGCGTGGGCGGCGTACTTCTCGGGCGTGTCGATGACCCCGGTGAAGTGACCCCAGACCTCGCGCGAGGCCTGGATCTTGCGGATCATCTTGGGCACAAATTCCTTCGGCACATGGCAGTCGGAACAGGAGGCGTGGACGCCGCTGGGGTTGCTGAAGTGGGTGGTTTCCTGCAGCTGCGGGAAGGGATTGCTGCCCATTTCATGGCAACTGGTGCAGAACGCTTCGGTGTTGGTGGCATGCATGGTGGCGTTGAAACCGAGCACGCCCACGACGCCGAGTACCAGACCGGCACCCACCAGTGCGAGCACCGAGTATTTCGCTGACGGGCGTAGCAAACCTCGCAACCAGGACAGCATTCCTTTCCCCCAATACCCACAAGCTTTGTATTGGTATTAAGTTAGTGCAGCCGGCGCCATGGTGCAACAGCCCACGCGGATTGTAATAGACAATTAATTATCCCGATCAGCGCGGGGAGAGCGTTCTGAGCGGGTGATCGATCGACCCGAAAGCCCGGGCGACCGGGCTTCGGGAGGGAGACTTAAGCCTAGAAGGATACGTCCCACTGCAGGCGGACGCGGTTGTCCGAGACATCCCGGGAGAGGAACTCGTCTTCCAGGGTGAGGTGGGAGTAGTCCAGGGTCAGCTTGTTGTTGTGACCGTTGAAGAACCAGTTCAAGCCCATTGTGTACTCCCTGCGCTCGTTCTCCAGCATGCGATCGCTCGCGTTGGGCTCATCCACGAAGGCGTAACGGAAGGCGACCTCGAGCGGCGCTGGCACTACCGGGAACAAGTGGTGGAAGAAGTAGCCGGCCTGAGCGTAGCCGCCGGTCAGTTCCTCCTCAGTACCCCGGTCTGAGTCCTTGATGGTTTTGTTGTGATATTCCTGCAGGGCAGAGAAACCGCGCCACTTGAAGGAAAACTCCTGGGTCCACTGGTCGATCTCGTACAGCCCTGGCTGGTCGACGAGAGGTGATGCGTAGCCGTCGAGGCGGCCGCAACCGGAGGATGACCAGCGGGTGCAGACACCCTCGTTGGTGAAGCCGGCAAAGGCGAGGGCGCCGGTGGGCTGTTCGGTGTATTCGACATCGGTCATGCGCCAGGGCATATCCCGGCCGAGGAAGTTCCATTGCAGGCGACCCATGTACATCAGGTTGTCGTCGTCGTTGGCAACACCGCGGCCCTCGCCGGTGAAGGCGCCCACGTAGTAGCGCATGTCGGCCGGCGTTTCCTGGAACAAGTGGCCGCGCAACTGCACGCCCATCTGGCGATCGATGGTAAACACCCGGTTGGCGATGGAGCGTTCGACAAATTGCTGGCGGCCGGAGGAGGCAACACGTTCCTGGTTGAGGTCCACCTTCCACTGGCCGAGGCGCAGGGTCGCCCAGTCCCATTTGGCGATGTCGGCGCGCCAGGTGATCAGGCGGGAACTGGCCGCGTAGCTCTCGTCGTCCGAGTCCCGGGTGGGCTGCAGATCCACCTCGAAGTAGTACTTCAGCCAGGGCTGGTAGCCGTGGCCGCCAATTTTCATCCGCAGCCGGCGAGTCTCAAAGTCGCGGGTCTCGGGTTCCTCAAAGCTGGCCACCTGGCGGGGGTCGCTCCGAAAGGGCTCGCTGTAGCGCATCTGTGCGCGCCACTGCAGGTTGGTCTGGAAACGGCCGTCTTTGGTCTCGAGGCGGAAGCCCTTGTCGGTGTAGTCGGCATTGACCGGGAAGCTGTCGGCGACCTGGCTGGCGAAGCTCTGCATGAAGCCGCCCTCGCTGTCATCGCTCAGGCGCCTGTCTACCGCATCGGCAACGGCGACATCGATCTGGCGGGCCACGTCAGGGGATACCGGCTGTTCGGCCAGCTTGGCGGGGGCCGGCGGTGGTGCCGGTGAGGCAGCGGCGCCGCCGAGGATGTCCTCGCTGGTCAGGGCCGGTTTCTGCATCAGGCTGTCGTACTGTTCCTGGGTGATCACGCCATTACCCAGGAGAATGTCCAGCAGTGCCTTGTCTGCTGCGGCAGCGGGCACGGTGGTTCCGGCCAGCGAAAACAGTAGAGGCACGCCGGCAAGGGAGCGGAGCGGCGAAGGCTTCTTCACGGTCATGTCATCCTTTGGTCGTTCAATTGCTATCTGAAAGCTGAGATGACGTTCACAGGGTGGTCGCAGCTGCCGAAGTTTAAAACGGCTGCAAAGGGCGGAGTCGACGCTCGTACTGCGTGGCTGGATCAACGTCCCTTTTATAATGTGACATTTTTGTGAACGTTATGTGACGCGAAATATACGGTAATTTGGTATCCGTTGTTACCGGTTTTGGTGGCAATAATGACGTTTCAAGCGGGAGCGCACCGCCCGGCCGGGCGGCGTGCGCAGTGTTGAAAGGTGTGTCGCGGCGCCGTTGCCCGGTGTAGAAGGTTCAGCGCAACAGGGTGTCGAGTACCAACCCCAGCAGGAACAGCCCACTGAAGGGGCGGGTATGGCGAAAGGCGTGGGCTGAGAACCACAGGGGCCAGATGGCCTCGGGGTAGCCCTCCGGGCGCTCCGCGGGTTTGGGGCGACCAAACACGGCCCACAGGTGCCGCAGTTTCGGCAGTGCCAGCAGCACCAGCAACAGGGGCCAGCCGAAACTGCCGGTGGCTACCAGCAGCACGCACAGCAGGTACTGGGCCGCCAGCATGAGGCGGGTTGCCTGCCGCGACAGCTTGTCCCCGAGCAGTACCGGCAGGGTATGGACGCCCTTGGCGAGATCGGCGGGGGCCTTGTCAGTGTGCTTGCCGAATAGCACCGTGGTCGGGCCCAGGGCGAACACCACGCTGAGCCAGCATACGTCCCAGCTCCAGTGGCCCGCCGTCACATAGTAGGTGCCACCCACCATCAGAGGGCCCCATACCAGCAGTACCGCCGGCTCGCCGAGGCCGTAGTACTTGAGTGGCCAGGTGTAGAACAGCACGAAGAAGGCGCCGGCCAGCATGAGATCGAGGGTCAGTCCGCTGCGCAGCCAGACCAGCCACAGGCCGAGGGCAATGGCCACGCCGCCGGTGAAGCCGAGGTAGCCCCAGAACTGGCGCTGGCTGACCAGGCCGTCCTCCAGCACGTGAACGCCGTACTGGTTGCGGTAGTAGTTGTTGCGGTCGATGCCGCGGCGTGAATCGGTGTAGTCGTTGAGCAGGTTGTTGGTGGCATGGGCAAACAGCAGGCCGAGGGTGGCCAGCAGCCAGGGGGTGAGGGCAAAGGCGCCGGCGCGCCAGGCCAGCAGGCCTCCCAGGGCCGCGGCAGAGAGCGTCATCACCAGTACCGACGCCCGACAGGCGATCAGCCAGCGGGCGACGATGTCGAGGGACTCCCATTCTGCCGGTTGCAGTTTGGGCATCTTGTTCAGGGCTCGGCCCCACATCTGCAGGTCTAAGGTCGCCATCGTCCTCCCCGGCGTTGATTTCAGGATTTATAGGCTGCGGGCATAGTGTTACCGAATTAAGTCCGATACACTAGATGTAGTGCTCCGGGGTCGCTGAAAAACCGCATGCTTTCGGCATAAAGCCTTATAAAACAACAGGGTGTGAAAGTTACTTAAGGTTCTATGAGACTCAAGTCCATCAAGTTGGCCGGGTTCAAGTCATTTGTAGACCCGACGACTGTCAGCTTTCCCAGCAATATGTGTGCGGTGGTCGGCCCCAACGGCTGCGGCAAATCCAATGTGATCGACGCTGTACGCTGGGTCATGGGTGAGAGCTCGGCCAAGAACCTGCGCGGCGAATCCATGACCGACGTCATTTTCAATGGCTCGGTCAACCGCCAGCCCGTGGGGCAGGCGTCCATCGAACTGGTGTTCGACAACAGCGACGGTGGCGTCGGTGGCGAGTACGCCAGCTACGCGGAAATCTCCATCAAGCGCCTGGTTACCCGCGAGGGTCAGTCCGAATATTTCCTCAATGGCACCAAGTGCCGCCGGCGCGACATCACCGACATCTTCCTCGGCACCGGCCTCGGCCCCCGCAGCTACGCCATTATTGAGCAGGGCATGATTTCGCGCCTGATCGAGTCCAAGCCCGAAGAGCTGCGCATCTTTATTGAAGAAGCGGCAGGTATCTCCAAGTACAAGGAACGGCGCAAGGAAACCGAGAGCCGGATGCGGCGCACGCTGGAGAACCTCGAGCGCCTCACCGACCTGCGCGACGAACTCGAACGCCAGTTACAGCATTTGCAACGCCAGGCCCAGGCGGCGGAAAAATACAGCGAATTCAAGGAAGAAGAGCGCACTTTTAAAGCGCAACTTCAGGCCCTGCAATGGCGCGAACTGGACGCGCAGGTGCGCACGGCGAGCCAGTCCATTGGCGAGCTGGAAGTCAAACTGGAGTCGGTGCATGCGGAACACCAGCAGGTAGACACCGCCATCGAGCAGTACCGGGTCGACCACGCCGACCGCAACGACGCCTTCAACAAGGTGCAGGCCAACTACTACGCCCTGGGTTCCGAGGTCGCGCGCATCGAGCAGACCATCAAGCACCAGCAGGAGCGCGGCCGCCAGTTGCACGAGGACCTGAGCCAGACCTTGGCCAGCCTGTCCCAGTCCGAGACCCACCTCGAGGACGACCGGCGCAAGCTGGCGGTCTGGGAGGAGGAGCTGGAGGGTCTGGCGCCGGACATGGAAATGCTGCAGGCGGTGGAGCAGGGCTCCGCCGAAGCCCTGTTGCTGGCCGAGGAAGCCATGCACGAGTGGCAGCAGCGCTGGGACGAGTTCAACCAGCACGCCGCCGAACCGCGCCAGCAGGCCGAGGTGCAGCAGTCGCGTATCCAGCACCTCGAGCAGGCCACCCAGCGCCTGCAAAACCGTATCAACCAGCTGGACCAGGAGCGCCAGAACCTGGCTCCCGGGCCGGCGGACGACGATATTGACACCCTCTCCGAGCAACTGGCCGAGACCGAGATGGTCATGGCCGAGCACGAGCAGCGCGGTGAAGCGCTGGTGGAGGAGCTCGGCAGCCGCCGGGAGCGCGGCGAGGCGCTGGGCGGTGAACTGGACGCATTGCGCTCCTCCCTGCAGCAGAAACGCGGCCGGCTCGCCTCCCTCGAGGCCCTGCAGCAGGCGGCGATGGAAGACAGCGACCAGGCGGTCGGCGAGTGGTTGCGCGGGGCGCAGCTGGAAGACCGTCCGCGCCTGCTGGAACAGCTCGATGTTGACGAGGGCTGGCAACTGGCGGTGGAAACCGTGCTGGGCGACTACCTGCAGGCCGTCTGTGTGGATGACCTGGCGGGCCTGGGCGACAGCCTGGGCGCCCTTGAGCGCGGCCAGCTGGCGCTGGTACAGAGCGGTGCCGCGGTGCCGGCGGGAGCCGACGATCTGGCCGCCAAAGTACGCCACGGCGGGCTGGCGGGGCACCTGTTGTCCGGTGTGAAAGTCGCCGCCGACCTGCCCGCGGCCATGGCCCTGCGCGGTACCCTGGCCCCGGGCGAATCGGTCATCACGCCGGAAGGTATCTGGCTGGGCGCCAACTGGCTGCGGGTTACCCGGCTGGCGGACCAGCAGGGCGGCGTTATCCAGCGTCAGCAGGAACTCGAAAGCCTGGGCGCAGAGGTCGAATCACTTGCCGGGCGCATTGCCGACCTGGAGTCGGAACAGCAGAGCGTGCGGGAGCAGGTTCGGCAACTGGAAGAACAGCGCCAGCAGGGCCAGCGCGAGCTGCAGGCGGTGACCCGCCAGCACGCGGATTACAGCGCCCAGCTGTCGGCCCATCGCGCCAAGGTGGAACAGATCACCGCCCGCCGTGAGCGTCTGCAGGCGGACATCGAAGAAGCCCGGGCCCAGTTTGGCCAGGAGCAGGAGAGTATCGCCGAGGCCCGCCAGATCCTGGCCGAGGCCATCGAGCGCATGGAAACCGATTCCCGCGAGCGCGAGATGTTGCTGTCCACCCGCGACGAAACCCGCTCCAACCTGGATTCCGTGCGGCAGAAGGCGCGTCACGACAAGGACGCGGCCCACCAGTCCGCCATGCGCTACCAGTCGCTGGAAACCCAGCTCAATGCGGTGCGCCAGACCATCGAGCGCACCCAGGGCCAGGTGGCCCAGCTACAGGAGCGGCGGGAGAGTCTCGAGAGCAGCCTGAACGACAACGACAACCCGCTGGACTCCCTGCAGGAAGAACTGGAAGCCCAGCTCGAACTGCGCCTGCAGTCGGAGGGCGAGCTCACCGAAGCCCGCCAGGCCATGTCGGAAGTCGAGCACCAGCTGCGCCAGGCGGAACAGCAACGCGCAGCCATCGAGCAGCGCGCCCAGGGCGTGCGCGGTGAGCTGGAGCAGTTGCGCCTCAAACACCAGGGCCTGCAGGTCCAGCGCGAGAACATCCAGCGCCAGCTCAACGAGGGCGAGCACGACGTGCAGCAGGTCCTCGAGACCATGCCCGAGGAGGCCAACGAAGCCGAGTGGCAGCGCTCCCTCGAGCGCGTCGCCAATCGCATCGCGCGGCTGGGCCCGATCAACCTCGCGGCCATCGACGAATACAGTCTGCAGTCTGAGCGCAAGAACTACCTGGACGCCCAGAACGAAGACCTGGAAACCGCGCTGGAAACCCTGGAGTCGGCGATCCGCAAGATCGACAAGGAAACCCGCAACCGATTCCGCGACACCTTCGACCGGGTGAACAGCGGCCTGCAGGAGTTGTTCCCGCGGGTGTTCGGCGGCGGCAGCGCCTACCTGGAGCTAACCGGTGAGGACTTGCTCGACACGGGCATCTCCATCATGGCGCGCCCGCCGGGCAAGAAAAACAGCACGATTCACCTGTTGTCGGGCGGCGAGAAAGCGTTGACGGCCATTGCCCTGGTGTTCTCGATTTTTCAGCTCAACCCGGCGCCTTTCTGCATGCTGGACGAGGTGGACGCGCCGCTGGACGATGCCAACGTGGGTCGCTACGCCCGCATGGTCAAGGAGATGTCGGAGAAAGTGCAGTTCATCTACATTACCCACAACAAAATTTCCATGGAGCTGGCGGACCAGCTCATGGGCGTCACCATGCACGAGCCGGGGGTTTCCCGTCTGGTGACGGTAGACGTGGAAGAAGCGGCCGAACTGGCCGCAAGCTGAAATCGAGTCAGATACGGGCGCGAGGGATATGGCGGACTTAACGATTCGGGACTGGATGGTCATCATCGGGGCGCTGCTGATACTGGCAGTGCTCGCGGATGCCTGGCGGCGAATCTACCAGGACCGGCGGGCGCCGGTGCGTATGAAACTCGCCACCGCTGGAGACAGTGGTGACAGCGAGGGCGGCGAGCGGCGCGAGCGGGATATCGACCTGGCGTGGCTGAAAGAACTGCCCAACGGCGGCGCGCGGGTGGTCGATCGCGGCGCCGACGACGAGTATGAGGACGCGTACGAGAACGACTTCGACGAGCGCCCGGAGCCTGCTCCCGCCCGAGTGGCGAAAGCCGAGGCGGCCGAGGTGAAAGCGGCAGTGGCAAAGGAAGCCGCACAGCAAACTGAACAAGAGCGTAGCGCCCAGCCGGCGGAGCCCGCCCAGCCTGTGCCTCGCGACACCGTTGTGGAAAAGCCTGCCCCGGCCAGCCGGAAACCGGCACCGCCCCCGGTGGAAGACGAGGTGGAATTGCTCACCGGCATGAGTTCCAGCGACGAGCCGGAAAACTTGGACTGGCTGGATGCCCTGGAAGCAGAGTCGAAACCGGAACCCCAGGTCAGCCAGGCCCGTGCCCACCTGCCCCGGGACATCGACCCCGAAGTGTTCATGCTCAACGTGGTCGCCCGGGACCCCCAGGGCTTCCGCGGTGATGACATCATGCAAATCCTGCTCGCCTGCGGGCTGCGGTTTGGTGACATGAACTTCTTCCATCGCCACGAGCATGACACCGGCCGCGGCCCCATCCAGTTCAGCGTGGCCAACATGTTGCAGCCGGGTGTGTTCGACATCGACAACATGGCCGACTTCACCACCCAGGGCCTGGTGTTCTTTGTCACCCTGCCCGGGCCGGACGACATGATGAAAGCCTACGACTACATGCTGGAAACCGCCCAGGCTGTGGCCCGTAACCTCAAGGGCGACGTGCTGGACGAGACCCGCAGCGTGCTGACCCGGCAGACCCTGGAGCACGCCCGCCAGCAGATTCGCGACCTGGAGAGGCGCCTGCTGGCGAAGGCTCGCTGAAGCAGCCCGGCGAGCCACGGCGACCGGCACGTAATACGACCATCGAGAAGCACACGTGAGTCAACTCCCCGTCGAGCAGGAGCTCGCCACGCTGCGTGAGCAGCTGGAGAACTGGAACTACCAATACTACGTCCTCGACGACCCCAGCGTTCCCGACGCCGAATACGACCGGGCTATGCGCCGGTTAACGGAGCTCGAAACGGCCCATCCGCAGCTGTTGCGCCCGGACTCCCCAAGCCAGCGGGTGGGCGCCGAGCCGCTGGCAGGATTCACCCAGGTTCGCCACGAACTCCCCATGCTGTCCCTCGACAACGCCTTCAGCGCCGAGGAGCTGGGCGATTTCAACCGGCGGGTACTGGAGCGCCTGAAGCTGCCCCCTGACACCGAGTTGGAATACGCCTGCGAGCCCAAGCTCGACGGCATCGCGGTCAGCCTGTTGTACCGGGACGGCGTACTGGAGCGGGGTGCCACCCGTGGTGACGGCACCACCGGGGAAGACATTACCCACAACGTGCGTACCATCCAGTCGGTGCCGCTGCGCCTGCGCGGTAGCGGATACCCGGCGCTGCTGGAAGTCCGCGGTGAAATCTATCTCCCCAAAGCGGGCTTCGAGGCGCTTAACGCCCGCGCCCGGGAGCAGGGCGAGAAAACCTTTGTCAATCCGCGTAACGCCGCCGCGGGAACCCTGCGCCAGCTCGACGCCCGGCTCACTGCCCAGCGTCCGCTGCAGATGTGCTGTTACAGCGTTGGCCTTTATGAGGGCGGGGATTTGCCGGTGCGGCAATCCGATATTCTCGACCTGTTGCACGAATGGGGCCTGCGGATCAATCCCGAATCCGAGGTGGTGCAGGGCTTTGCCGCCTGTGACGCCTATTACCAGCGACTCGCCGAGCGCCGGGACAGTCTGCCTTACGACATCGATGGCATCGTCTACAAGGTCAATGACCTGGCGCTGCAACAGCGGCTGGGTTTCGTGTCGCGCGCCCCGCGCTGGGCGATCGCCCGGAAGTTTCCTGCCCAGGAGGAAATGACCCGCCTGCTCGCGGTTGAATTCCAGGTGGGTCGAACCGGTGCGATCACACCGGTAGCCCGGCTCGAGCCGGTGTTTGTGGGCGGCGTCACCGTGAGTAATGCGACCCTGCACAACAGCGACGAGATCGAGCGGCTCGGCGTCATGGTGGGTGATCATGTCATTGTGCGCCGGGCGGGCGACGTCATTCCCCAGGTGGTGTCGGTGGTGCTGGAAAAACGCCCGGCGGACGCCAGCGCCGTCGAGTTCCCGGAAACCTGCCCGGTGTGCGGCTCGGCCGTGGAGCGGGAGGCGGACGAAGCTGTCTTGCGCTGCATGGGCGGGTTGGTCTGCGCCGCCCAGCAGAAGGCCGCCCTGCGGCATTTCGTTTCGCGCAAGGCAATGGATATCGACGGTCTGGGCGACAAGCTGATCGAGCAGCTGGTGGACCGCGAACTGCTGGAGAACGCTGCGGGGCTGTACACACTCGACAAGCCGACCCTGCTGGACCTCGAGCGTATGGGTGACAAGTCCGCCGACAAATTGCTCGACGCCCTGGAGGCCAGCAAGTCCACCACCCTGGAGCGCTTCATCTACGCGCTGGGCATTCGCGAAGTCGGGGAGGCTACGGCACGCAACCTGGCGCAGTTTTTCGGGTCCTGGGAGGCCCTGGCTGCAGCGCCGGAAGAGAAATTGCTGGAAGTCCCGGACGTGGGGCCGGTGGTCGCCGATCACCTGCGCCAATTCTTTGACGACAAGGCGATCATGGCAGTGGTAGAGAAACTGCGCGCGGAAGGTGTGCACTGGGATAACGTGGAAGTGCGCGCAGCGGAAGAGTTGCCGCTGCAGGGCGAGACGTGGGTGGTCACCGGTACCCTGGAATCCATGGGGCGCAGCGAGGCCAAGAATCACCTGCAGGACCTCGGGGCCAAGGTGGCGGGGAGCGTATCTGCGAAAACCACCCGGGTGGTCGCCGGACCCGGTGCGGGTTCCAAGCTGGCCAAGGCCGAGCAGCTCGGCGTGGAAGTGATCGATGAGGCCGCCTTCCTCGCGCTGCTGGCCGGTCACGGGGTGGCGCCATGAACCCGCTGCCGCGCCTGCTGGCCCTGGCCATCCTGCTGGCGCTCGGGGGCTGTGCCACGTCCACGCCCGATAACGTGGACAACATCTGCAGTATATTCCGGGAAAAAGATGACTGGTACGAGGATGCGGCGGACGCCCGGGACGAGTGGGGCAGCCCCATCCCGGTAATGATGGCGATCATGCACCAGGAATCAAAATTCGTTGCCAAGGCCAAACCCCCGCGCAAGAAGATTTTCGGTTTTATTCCCGGGCCGCGCCCCTCGGATTCCTACGGCTACAGCCAGGCCCTGGGGTCCACCTGGAAGAGCTACAAGCGCGATGCCGGGCGCTACGGCGCCGACCGTGACGACTTTGCCGACGCCATCGACTTTATCGGCTGGTACAACCACCAGTCCTGGAAGCGCAGCGGTATTTCCCGGGACGACGCCTATCATCTCTATCTCGCCTACCACGAGGGACACAGCGGCTATAACCGTGGCAGCTATCGCAGCAAGGGCTGGCTGCAGGGCGTGGCCGCCAAGGTCAACCGGCGCGCGGCGAGCTACTCTTCGCAGCTGGCCAGTTGCGAAGAGGATCTCCAGGATGACGGCTGGTTCTTCGGCATTTTCTAGGGTCCCGGGCAACGCGGTTTAACATCCCACCCGTGCACTGTCATTGGGCGTGAAGTGTCGGTAATTTCACCGAAAAGCCTTGCATCAGCGGGTGAAAATCCACGGTAGCTGTGACAAACTCGGCACACGTTTATAACAGGCGCGGAGCAAAGCTACCGCGCGGGAGTAAAGCGCTGCCGTGGAACCAACAGATGTAAAGAACCCCGAGTACTTTCACAAGGTGGTGGACTGCCAGTACGCCTGTCCTGCCCACACCCCGGTACCGGAATACATTCGCCTGATTGCCGCCCAGCGGTACACCGAAGCCTACATGATCAACTGGGAATCGAATGTGTTTCCCGGTGTGCTCGGCCGTACCTGCGACAGACCCTGCGAACCAGCCTGCCGCCGCGGCCGGGTGGAGAAGGAGCCGGTGGCCATCTGCCGCCTGAAACGGGTGGCGGCCGACAACAAGGACAGCATTGCCGATCTCCTGCCGGAGATACCGCGACAGAAAAACGGCAAGCGCATCGCCTGCATTGGTGCCGGCCCGGCCTCGTTGACCGTGGCTCGCGACCTGATGCCGCTGGGTTACGACATCGACATTTACGACAACCAGATGGCCGGCGGCGGCATGATGCGCAGCCAGATTCCCTCCTTCCGCTTGCCGATCCAGGTGCTCGACGAGGAGGTCAACTACATCCTCGACATGGGGGTGACCACCTTCTTCGACACCGAAGTGACCAGCATGCGCTCGATCCTGGACAAGGGTTACGACGCGGTGTTTGTCGGCACCGGTGCGCCCCGCGGCAAGGGGCTCGACCTGCCGGGCCTGGAAGAGGCCGGCGACGCGGTGCATATCGGCATCGACTGGCTGTCCAGTGTGGCCTTCGAACACACCCACAAGATCGGCAAGAGAGTGCTGGTGCTCGGTGGTGGTAACACCGCGATGGACTGTTGCCGTACCTCGAAACGCCTGGGTGGCGAGGATGTCCGGGTGGTGGTGCGCAGTCCCTTTGCCGATATGAAGGCCTCCCCCTGGGAGAAGGAGGATGCCATGCATGAGGGGATCCCGATCTACGACAACCACACGCCGAAAGAGTTTGTCCTCGAGGATGGTGAACTCAAGGGTATGCTGTTTGAAAAGGTCGAGGCGAAGTACGACGAGAACGGCAAGCGCAGCCTGGTGCCCACCGGTGAAGACCTGGTATTCATGGAAGCGGATGACGTCCTCATGGCCATTGGCCAGGAAAACGCCTTCCCCTGGATTGAGCGCGACGTCGATATCGACTTCGACAAGTGGGACATGCCGGTGGTGGACGCCACCAGTTTCCAGTCCACTAACGAGAAAGTATTCTTCGGCGGCGACGCGGCCTTTGGCCCGGAAAACGTGATTACCGCAGTGGCCCACGGTCACCAGGCCGCCATCAGCATCGACCTGTACTGTCGAGGCGAGTCTGTGCAGAACCGCCCGGCGCCGTTCACCAACCTGGTCAGCCAGAAGATGGGTATCCACGAGTGGAGTTACGACAACGCCGTGGAATCCGACGAGCGCTACGTGGTGCCCCTGGCACCCCTGGCAAAGGCCCTCGGCGATCGCAAGGTGGAGGTTGAACTCGGCTTTGACCAGGGCATGGGCTTCAAGGAGGCGGAGCGCTGTCTCAACTGCGACGTGCAGACGGTATTCCAGGAAGATCGCTGCATCGAGTGCGACGCCTGTGTGGATATATGCCCAACGGACTGCATCAGCTTTGTCGGCAACGCCGGGGAAGAGGAACTGCGAACCCGGCTCAGCGCGCCTGCGGGTAACCTGGCCCAGGACCTGTACGTTTCCGAGTCACTGCCCACCACGCGGGTAATGGTCAAGGATGAAAACGTGTGCCTGCACTGCGGGCTGTGTGCCGAGCGTTGTCCGACCACGGCCTGGGACATGCAGAAATTTTTCTACGGCGTGACCAAAGCGGGGCAAACAGCATGAAGTCTCTGGAAGCCGTCAACGAATTTGTTATCAAGTTCGCCAACGTCAACGGTACCGGTTCCGCCAGTGCCAACAACCTGTTCGCCAAGGCCCTGTTCCGCATGGGGCTGCCAGTCAGCCCCAAGAACATTTTTCCCTCCAATATCCAGGGCCTGCCGACATGGTATGAAGTCCGGGTGAGTGAGAAGGGTTACCTCGGGCGCCGTGGCGGTATCGATATCATGCTCTCGGTCAATCCCCAGAGCATGCCCCAGGACATCCGCGAAGTGGAGCCGGGCGGTTACTTCATCTACGACAACACCAAGCCGCTGGACCTGCGGCTGATCCGCAACGACGTCAATATCATCGGTCTGCCACTGACCCGGATCTGTAACGAGCAGTACAAGGACCCGCGCCAGCGGCAGCTGTTCAAGAACGTGATCTACGTCGGCGCGCTGGCGGCGCTGCTGGATATGGACTTCGGCGTGATCACTGAACTGGTGGGTGACCAGTTCAAGGGCAAGGAAAAACTGGTGCTGCCCAATATCCACGCACTGGAACTCGGCCACCAGTACGTCAAGGCCAACCTCGAGTGCCCCATTGGCATCCGCGTGCGCAAGAGCGACAAGGTGGGCGACAAGATCCTGCTTGATGGCAACACTGCCCTGGGCCTCGGTGCTGTCTATGGCGGCGCCACGGTGGCCGCCTGGTACCCGATTACCCCGTCCACCTCGGTGGTGGACGCTTTCGAGCGCTATGCCAAGCGCCTGCGCATCGATCCGGGCACGGGCTCGCGCAATTACGCCATTGTCCAGGCAGAGGACGAACTCGCCGCCATGGGGATGGTGATTGGTGCCAGCTGGAACGGGGCCCGCGCCTTTACCGCCACCAGCGGCCCCGGCCTGTCGCTGATGAGCGAGTTCCTCGGCCTCGCCTATTTTGCGGAAATTCCCACCGTGCTGTTCGATGTGCAGCGGGCGGGGCCGTCAACCGGCATGCCCACCCGCACCCAGCAGTCGGACGTACTGTCGGCGGCCTATGCCTCCCACGGCGACACCAAACAGGTTCTGCTGTTCCCGTCGACGCCGAAAGAGTGCTTCGACATGGGGGCCGCGTCTTTCGACCTGGCCGAGCGTCTGCAGACGCCGATCATCCTGATGACGGACCTGGACCTGGGCATGAACGACAACATGTCCGAGCCGCTGGACTGGGACGACGATCGCAAGTACGACCGGGGCAAGGTGCTGAGCGCCGAGGACCTGGACCAGATGGAGCGCTACGGGCGCTACCTGGACGTGGACGGAGACGCCATCTGCTACCGCACCTATCCCGGTACCCATCCGGAGAAGGGCGCCTTCTTTACCCGGGGAACCTCCCGCGACGAGTACGCCGTGTACACCGAGCGCGGCGAGGAATACGAAAAGAACATGCATCGCCTGATGGCGAAATGGGAAACCATCAAGCAGCACGTGCCGAAGCCGGAAGTGGTCCGTTGCGGCAGCGACACCGACACCGCGGTGTTGTTCTACGGTACCAGCGAGGAGTCCTCCCGGGAGGCCATGGACTACCTGGCCGAAGAAGGGATCTACCTGAATGCCATGCGGGTCCGGGCCTTCCCTTTCAACGACGAGGTGGAGGCCTTCCTGGCGGAGCACGAGCGGGTGTTTGTCATCGAGCAGAACCGCGACGCCCAGCTGCGCACCCTGTTGATGGCCGAGTTCGAACTGGGGCCGGACAAGCTGAAGTCCGTGCTCTGCTTCGACGGCACCCCCATCAGCGCCCGCAACATCCGCAAGCAGATCCTGATGCAGATGCCCGGCCACAATGTCACGCCGCTGCACCGCGAGCGCGTGGTCGGCAATGGAGAATAAACGATGAGCTACCAGGTTCCGAAGTTTCGCCACCCCGACCTCCCGGTCAATGAGCTGGGTTACACCCGCGCCGACTACGAGGGCGCCATTTCCACACTCTGTGCCGGCTGTGGCCACGATTCCATTTCCGGCTCCATTGTTCGCGCCTGCCACGAGCTGTCGCTGGAGCCCCACAAGATTGCCAAGCTTTCCGGCATCGGCTGCTCCTCCAAGGCGCCCACCTATTTCCTGGGCAAGTCCCACGGCTTCAACTCCGTGCACGGGCGCATGCCTTCGGTAGTGACCGGGGCAGCCATGGCCAATCGCGAGCTGATGTACCTGGGGGTATCGGGAGACGGCGATACGGCGTCCATCGGCATGGGGCAGTTCACCCACGCCATCCGCCGCAACCTCAACATGGTGTACATCGTCATGAACAACGGTTGCTACGGTCTCACCAAGGGCCAGGATTCGGCCACCGCCGACGAGGGCTCCGCCAGCAAGAAGGGCGACCCCAACCCCTTCGGCGCCATCGACCTCCCGGGGCTGGCGCTGCAGCTGGGGGCGACCTTCGTGGCACGGTCCTTTTCCGGTGACAAGGACCAGCTGGTGCCGCTGATCAAGGCGGCCATGACCCATCGCGGTTTCGCCCTTATTGATGTGGTCTCTCCCTGCGTGACGTTCAACAACAACGCCGCCTCCACCAAGAGCTACGAGTTTGTTCGCGAGCACGCAGCGGCCACCGGCACCGTGGACTTCGTGCCCATGCGCGAGGAAATCACCACCTCCTATGAGCCGGGCCACAGCCAGGAAGTCACCCTGCACGACGGCTCGGTCCTGCACCTGCACAAGCTGTCCGATGACCTGGACCCCTTCGATCGCAGCTCCGCCATGCTGGCGCTGGAGCGCTATCGCAGTGCCGGCCAGATCCTCACCGGGCTGATCTACATGAACAAGGACTCCCACGACCTGCACGAGGTGCTGGAGACCAGCCGTCGGCCCCTGAACACCCTGGTGGAGGAAGACCTGTGCCCGGGGAACAAGGTTTTGCAGAATATCAACGCCAGCCTGCGTTGATCGCGGCTGTTTTGGCGGATTTGGGGGTGAATGCCACCGCTATGGTGGCATTTGCCCTGCATGTCATGAGCTTGTCATAATTTCATCATCTAATAGACTCCCTGAAATGGAGCTATCGGGAATTATTGACCCATGAATGAACGTAAGGTACTGATTGTCGACGACGAATTCGCCATTCGCGACATGCTGCGGATGGCGCTGGAGATCGCCGAGTTTCGCTGCCTGGAGGCTGAAAACATCCACGACGCCTTTACCCAGGTGGTGGATGAGCGCCCCGATATCATTCTGCTGGACTGGATGCTGCCGGGTGGCAGCGGCCTCGAACTGTTGCGACGCCTGAAGCGGAATGACACCACCAGGGATATTCCGGTGGTCATGCTCACTGCCAAGACGGCCGAGGACAACGTGATCCAGGGACTGGATGTCGGCGCCGACGACTACATCACCAAACCCTTCGCCCCGCGGGAGCTGATTGCCCGCATCAAGGCCCTGCTGCGCCGGGTAGCCGGTGGCGACGAGGAGGACCGCATCCAGGTGGCCGACCTGGTGCTCGACGGCGAGAGCCGGCGCATTTTCCTCGCCGATGAGCCGGTCGATATGGGCCCCACGGAGTTCAACCTGCTGCAGTTTTTCATGTCGCACCCGGAGCGGGCCTATACCCGCAACCAGTTGCTCGACCAGGTGTGGGGCGCCAATGTCTATGTGGAAGAGCGCACGGTGGACGTGCATATTCGCCGCCTGCGCAAGGCCCTGCAGACCCCTGAGCACGACTACAGCGACCTCATCCAGACGGTGCGCGGCACCGGCTACCGCTTCTCCAGCCGGGGAGTCCCCGCGCGGTGAGAGCCCCGGGTAGCTGGCTGCTGGAGCTCCAGCGACTCGGCTTGTTAGTCCTCGTCAGTGCCGGCCTCGGCTGGTTGGTCGGGCGCCCGTGGCTGGCCCTGGCCATCGCCCTGGTGGGCATCACCCTGTACTGGCTGCGCCAGTTACTGCGTGTTCACCGCTGGCTCGAGAACCCGGAACAACTCGCCCCCGAGGGCGTGGGTATCTGGGGCGAGGTCTACGACGAGATCTATCACCTGCAACGCCGCAACCGCGAGAGCTACCAGCGCTTGCAGTCCACGGTGGACTACCTGCAGGATTCTTTCGCCGCCATGCGCGACGGCGTGGTCATGGTGGACGGTACCGGCGCCATCGAGTGGAGCAATACGGCGGCGCAGAAAATGCTCGGCCTGCAGATTCCCCGTGACCAGGGCCAGGCGCTGCTCAACCTGGTGCGTATCCCCGCCTTTAACCAGTACTTTCTGTCCGGTGATTTCAGCGAGCCACTGAAGTTGAACCTGGGTAACGAGCGCCGCCAGATCGTGCAGTTCGAAATCACGACCTTCGGTGAAGGCGACCGCCTGGTGTTCGCCCGCGATATCACCAAGGTGGCCCAGCTGGAACAGATGCGCCGTGATTTCGTCGGCAACGTCTCCCACGAGTTGCGCACACCGCTGACGGTGATCAAGGGTTACCTGGAAACCATACTCGCCTATGGCGACCAGCTCGAGCCCCGCTTCGTGCGCCCGCTGCAGCAGATGGACCAGCAGGCCCAGCGCATGGAAAACCTGCTCAAGGACCTGCTCTGGCTGTCGCGCATCGAGAGCGTGGAGAGCACGCCCAAGCACAAGCAGGTGGACGTACCCGCCCTGTTGCAGGAGCTGCACGACGAGCTGTTCACCACCTATCCGGAGCGGCGCCTGGACCTGGAACTGGAATGTGACTGCAAGGTGCTCGGCGACTACCGGGAACTGCACAGCGCGGTGTCCAACCTGGTAATCAATGCCTTCAAGTACAGCCCCGAGGACACGCCGGTGACCCTGCGCTGGCAACGCTGGGGCGAACTGGAGGGGCAAAAGGCGGCGCTGTCGGTGGTGGACCGGGGTATGGGAATCGCCGAGAGCCACTTGCCGCGTTTGACCGAGCGCTTCTACCGGGTCGACGACAGCCGCTCGTCGCAAACCGGCGGCACCGGGCTGGGGCTTGCGATCGTCAAACACGTGGCTGCCTCCCACCAGGCGGAGTTGCAGATTGAAAGCCGACTGGGAGAGGGCAGCACCTTCAGGATGGTGTTTCCATTGCCCTGAACCCGGCGGGTCCGTAGCATTCGGGAGTGAACAATAAAACGGGCATTCAGGAGCCATTCATGAGATCGATCAGGACCATTGTCGTTGCCCTCGGGTTGGCGCTCGCCGCCCCGCTGGCGGCTGCGGGGGTCGATCAGGCACTGAAGGATTACCAGGTCGCCAGCGGGGTGTCGGGGAAACTGTCGAGTATTGGCTCGGACACCCTGGCCAACCTGATGACCCTCTGGGCGGAAGAGTTCAAGCGCGCCTATCCCAACGTCACCATACAGATTCAGGCCGCCGGCTCGTCTACGGCGCCCCCGGCCCTCACTGAGGGCACGGCTAACCTGGGGCCGATGAGCCGCAAGATGAAGGACAAGGAAATCGAGGCCTTCGAAAGCCGTTATGGTTACAAGCCCACCGCGGTCCCCCTGGCGATCGATGCCCTTGCGGTCTATGTGCACAGTGACAACCCCATTGGTGGCATGTCACTTGAGGATGTGGATGCCGTCTTTTCCTCCACCCGGCTGTGTGGCCGCAGCGGTGACATTCGGCGTTGGGGAGCGCTGGGGCTCGGGGGCTCCTGGGCCACGCGTGATATGCAATTGTTCGGCCGCAACTCAGTGTCGGGTACCTACGGTTATTTCAAGGAAGAGGCCCTGTGCAAGGGCGATTTCAAAAATAACGTGAATGAGCAGCCAGGTTCCGCATCCGTCGTCCAGTCGGTTTCGACCTCCCTGAATGGCATTGGTTATTCCGGCATCGGCTACAACACCTCCAGCGTCCGCGCGGTACCGCTGAGCAGGCACTCTGGCGGTGAAACCGTGGCCGCGACTGCGGAGAATGCAGTCACCGGTGCCTATCCGCTGGCACGCTTTCTCTACGTTTATGTCAACAAGGAGCCCAGCAAGCCCCTGGCCCCGATGGAGCGGGAATTCCTGCGTCTCGTTTACTCCCGGCAGGGCCAGGAAGTCGTCGTGAAAGATGGTTACATCCCTCTACCAGCAATGATGGTAGAGCGCTTTGCTGCCGAGCTGGGGCTGTAGTGATGGTAGACCTGTCACTGCATATTCCCGCGAACCGGGAAAAGGCCCGGCGCTACAGGGACAGGTTGGCCACGGTGGGAGTCACCGCCGGGGGGGCCGCCGTGCTGCTGGCCATTCTCCTGATTTTCTTTTATTTGCTCTATGAAGTGTTGCCGCTGTTTGGTGGCACTTCGGTAGCGGACAACACGCCCGATACCTGGCAGGGCGGCGCGCCGCCGGCCTACCTGTCGCTGGAAGAGCAGGGCGAAGTGGGGCTCGCGGTTTCGGCGGGCGGCGAGGCCATCTTTTTCAGAGTGGCGGACGGGCGGATCATCAGTCGCCGTGAGCTCGGCGCCGGGCGCGCGCCAGTGACGGTGCTGGCCGGCGCTGCCGCCGGGGGGCGAACACTGGCGCTGGGTCATGCGGATGGCTCGGTCAATCTGCTGCGTTCTGATTACCGCCTGGGCTATCCCGAGGGTCGCCGGGTTATTACGCCCTCCCTGCGTTCACTGTACCCCGACCGGGAGCTTCGCCTCGGCACTGGCGCTGTGGCTGCCCTGGCCGTTCAGGATAGCGAGGACGGCCTGCTGCTGGTGGCAGAGCTGGCAGGGGAGGGGCTGCGCGGATTGCGCTTCCGGCGCCAGCAGAATCCGCTGACCGGGGAATCAAGCCTGGAGCCATCCACGCTGCGCTTGCCCGCGCTGCCGGGGCAGTCGGCGGCGCTCTACCTCGGCGCGGGGCAGCGCTGGCTTTACCGTCTGGATCAGGACGGCGGCTACGTTGTGCTCGACCTGCAGTCGGGTGAGGACGCTGGTGTTGCAACGATTGTCGATCAGGGGCGCCTTTTTGAGAATGGTGCAGCGTTGGCCACCAGCGCGATGCTGCTGGGTGACATATCGCTGCTGGCAGCTTCTGAAGCAGGGAAACTGCACCAGTATTTCATGGTGCGCGACGGGCGGGGCGGCCATCAACTGCAGCGGGTGAGGAGCTTCGATACCGGCGGGGTCGTTGTTCGGCAACTGGTGCCTGAACAGCGGCGCAAGGGCTTTGTCGCGCTGGGGCGAAGCGGGGAGCTGCAGATTTTCCATACCACCGCTCACCGTCGCCTCTACGTCCAGGCCACCGGGATGGATCTTGCAGGT
This sequence comes from Parahaliea maris, assembly GCF_008064665.1. Lineage (GTDB taxonomy): Bacteria > Pseudomonadota > Gammaproteobacteria > Pseudomonadales > Halieaceae > Parahaliea > Parahaliea maris. The sequence goes on from NZ_VRZA01000002.1 coordinate 560,938, forward strand.
CAGGCGGCGATTTCACCCCGGGGTGACACGCTGATTGCAGTAGACACCGCAAACACCCTGCACTCCTGGGCGGTGGATAACGAACACCCCGACATATCCTGGTCGGCCCTATGGCAGAAGGTGTGGTACGAAAGCCACGATGAGCCCGCCCACATCTGGCAATCCTCTGCCGCCAACAACGATTTTGAACCCAAGTACAGTCTCGCCCCGCTGGCCTTCGGCACCCTCAAGGCGGCCTTCTACACCATGCTGATTGCGGCACCGCTGGCGATTTGCGGGGCGATCTATACGGCTTACTTCATGGCCCCCACCCTGCGTCGCAAGGTCAAGCCACTGATCGAGTTGATGGAGGCCCTGCCAACGGTGATTCTGGGGTTTCTCGCGGGCCTGTGGCTGGCGCCGATTGTCGAGGACAGGCTGGCGGGCATCTTCTCCTTCCTGGTGTTGATGCCCATAGGCATCCTGCTGTTCGCCTACCTGTTTTCTCACTTGCCCCTGGCGATTCGCCGGCGAGTACCGGACGGTTGGGATGCCGCACTGCTGATTCCCGTCGTGGTATTGATCGGCTATCTGGGCTTTGCCCTCAATGGCCCCCTGGAGCAGCTGCTGTTTGGCGGTGACATGCGCCTGTGGATCGGTCGCGAACTGGGTGTTTCTTTCGACCAGCGCAATTCCCTGGTGGTGGGTATTGCCATGGGCATGGCGGTGATACCGACCATCTTCTCTATCGCCGAGGATGCAATATTCTCGGTTCCCGGTCATCTCAGTGATGGCAGCCTGGCCCTTGGGGCGACACCCTGGCAGACCCTGACCGGCGTGGTATTGCCCACCGCCAGCCCGGGTATTTTCTCCGGTCTTATGATCGGCCTTGGGCGCGCGGTCGGGGAGACCATGATCGTGCTGATGGCCACGGGCAATACCCCGATCATGGACGCCAACATCTTTGAAGGGATGCGCACCCTGTCAGCCAACATCGCCATCGAGATGCCGGAGGCGGAAGTGAACAGCACCCACTACAGGATTCTGTTCCTCGCGGCCTTCGTGCTGTTCCTGTTCACCTTCGTGGTCAACACCATTGCCGAACTGATTCGCCAGCGGCTGCGCAGCCGGTACGGGTCGCTCTGATGACTCAGCCGGATATTCACGCGCGGGGCCACAGGGGGCCACTGACCTGGATGCGCAGCGGGGAGCCGATGATCTGGCTGAACGCCGCTGCCGTCAGCCTCAGCGTCGTTGCTGTGCTGGGACTGCTTCTGCTGCTGGCAGTGCGCGGCTTCGGCCACTTCTGGCCGCGCGATGTCATGGCGGTGAGTACCGCCTACGCGGGCGCAGAACAGCGGTTGTTGGGAGAGGTGGTGGATTGGGCGCAAGTGCCCGCCCAGCAGTTGCGAGAAGCCGGGTTTGAACTCACGGGCCCAGGGCCGCTTTACGGGCGCTCCCTGATCAAGCAGGGTAATCGCGAATATTTCGACAGTGACTTTATCTGGGTGCTCGACGAGCATATGGGGCCGCGGGCCTATCCGCCTTCCGTGGCGGTCGTCGAGCGACTGGAGTGGGGTAACCTCTACGGGGAGCTGCAGTCCGTTCGGGTCGATGACAGGATCCTGGCGGATACCGGCGCCTCGGATAGGCTCTGGCCCGCTTTTCAGGGGCTGATTGCCGATACCCGCCAGGTGCGGGACGAGATCCGCCATATCGAGCGCGACGAGATTGGCGGTATCAACCACCGGATGGAGCGCCTGCGTCTGCAGCAACGCTCTCTGGAGCTGGACGGCGAGCTCGACGCGGCTGCCCAGGCGGACCTGGCAACTGCGAGAGCGCAACTGGATGCCGAGTACGACGTGCTGCATGTGCAGTTGCAGGCGCTCTACCAGAGTATTCAGGGCGCGTCCTACACGGTGCGTCTCGCCGATGGGCAGCTTGTCGAGTTGCCGGTCGCCAAGGTGGTGCGAGCCTACCAGCCCAATGCCATGAACCGCTGGCAGAAGTGCGCCCTGTACCTGGAGAAACTGTGGGAGTTCTTAAGCGATGAACCCCGCGAGGCCAATACCGAGGGCGGTGTGTATCCCGCCATTTTCGGCACGGTCATCATGGTAATCCTGATGTCGATTATCGTTGCGCCCTTCGGGGTGCTGGCCGCCGTCTACCTGCGGGAATATGCGCACCAGGGGTTTGTCACCCGCATCATCCGGGTGGCGGTTAACAACCTCGCCGGTGTGCCATCCATTGTTTACGGCGTGTTCGGGCTGGGGTTTTTCGTCTACTTTGTTGGCGGTGAACTGGACGAGCTGTTTTTCGCCGCGGCCCTGCCGAGCCCGACCTTTGGTACACCGGGGCTCATGTGGGCGTCGCTGACACTCGCCCTGCTGACCCTGCCGGTGGTGATTGTGGCCACCGAGGAGGGGCTCGACCGTATCCCGGTATCGATCCGGGAGGGCAGCCTGGCCCTGGGTGCAACCCGGGCAGAGACGCTCTGGCGCGTTGTCCTGCCGATGGCCAGTCCGGCGATGATGACCGGCCTGATTCTCGCGGTGGCCCGGGCGGCGGGGGAGGTGGCGCCACTGATGCTGGTGGGTGTGGTCAAGCTCGCCCCCTCGCTGCCGGTGGACGGTAACTACCCCTTCCTGCACTTCGATCAGAAATTCATGCATTTGGGGTTCCACATCTACGACGTCGGCTTCCAGAGTCCCAACGTGGAGGCGGCGCGGCCGCTGGTATATGCTACCGCGCTGTTACTCGTCGTCCTGATTGCCTTGCTGAACCTGACCGCGGTTACCCTGCGCAACCACTTGCGCGAGCGCTACAAATCACTGGAGAACTAGTCGAACCATGGCAGAACACGTGATCGACATTCAGGCCCTGCGTCGTTCGGCGGTGAAGTCCGGACAGGAAGTACTGCCCACCAGCCTGGCGATGCGCAATCTCAGCCTGTTTTATAACAACGACACCCAGGCGTTGTACGACATCAACCTGGACATTCCCCGGCAGCGGGTCACGGCTTTCATCGGCCCCAGTGGCTGTGGTAAATCGAGCTTGCTGCGCTGTATCAATCGGATGAACGACCTGATCGATGGCTGCCGTGTAACCGGTGAGCTGTTGCTGGAGGGTGAAAATATCTACGATCCGCGGGTCGACGCGGCAAGCCTCCGGCGCCGGGTGGGCATGGTATTCCAGAAACCCAATCCGTTCCCCAAGACCGTGTATGAGAATGTCGCCTATGGCCTGCGCATCCAGGGGCTCAACAAGAAACGGGTGCTGGACGAGGTGGTGGAAAAATCCCTGCGCGCCGCCGCGCTGTGGGATGAGGTGAAAGATCGCCTGCACGAAAACGCCCTGGGCATGTCCGGTGGCCAGCAACAGCGCCTGGTGATTGCCCGGACCATCGCGGTGGAGCCGGATGTCTTGCTGCTGGATGAACCGGCCTCGGCCCTGGACCCGATTTCCACGCTGAAAATTGAAGAGCTCATCTATGAGCTCAAATCCCGCTACACTATAGTGATAGTCACGCACAATATGCAGCAGGCGGCACGGGTGTCGGACATGACCGCCTTTATGTACATGGGCAAACTCGTCGAATTCGACCAGACCGACAGCCTGTTTACCAACCCGGCCAAGAAGCAGACGGAAGATTACATTACCGGTCGTTACGGTTGAGCGAGTCGCCCCCAGGAGAGGCAGGATGTTTCAGCAGGATAGCTACAGGCAGCACATTTCGGCCCAGTTCAACGCCGAACTGGAGGCGGTGAAAAACCATTTGCTGGAGATGGGTGGCCTGGTCGAGCAACAGGTAGCCCGCGCGGTAGAGTCCCTGTTGAGTCGCGACAGCGGCCTGGCCGAGGAAATCATCGTCAACGATGAACTCGTCAACCAGCTCGAGGTGAGCATCGACGAGGAGTGCTCGCGCATCCTCGCCCGGCGCCAGCCGGCCGCGTCAGACCTGCGCCTGGTATTTACCATTGCCAAGGTGACCACCGATCTCGAGCGGATCGGTGACGAGGCCTCCAAAATCGCCCGCCAGGCCGTGCGCCTGTCCGAGGAGGATGCCTCACCCAGCAACTTCGTCGAGATTCGCCATATCGGTGGCCACGTGGCCAACATGCTGCGCAAGTCGCTGGATGCCTTCGCCCGGCTGGATGTGGATATGGCGGTGGAAACCATTGTCGCTGATCGCTCGGTCGACGCCGAGTACTCGACGGCCATGCGCAGCCTGATCACTTTCATGATGGAAGATCCGCGCACCATCGGGGCGGTGATCAACGAAATGTGGGCCCTGCGCAGCCTCGAGCGTGTCGGTGACCACGCCAGCAATATCTCGGAGCACGTGGTGTACCTGGTTCGAGGGCTGGATGTGCGCCACGTCGAACCGGATGAGCTGGTCGCCCACGTAGAGGAGTCGGAACGCAACAGCTGACGCTTTTGATTTTAAGCTGCTGCAACGCTTGCAATGACCGCCCGCATCAGTAAAATACCGCGCTTCTGATCGACAGGTCGGAAGCGCTGCGTCCCCTTCGTCTAGTGGTCCAGGACACCGCCCTTTCACGGCGGGAACAGGGGTTCGAACCCCCTAGGGGACGCCATACAATTTGCGATGACCGGTTTTCCAGAGTCGGCATTGCACGCAGAAAAGCCCGGTATCCTACCGGGCTTTTTTGTCTGTACCTGCGCCGGGTGGAGGAAGTCCATGAGTCGTTTCTGGAGTGCCGTGACACACAAGCTCACTCCCTACGTGCCAGGGGAGCAGCCGCGTCACAAGCGCCTGATCAAGCTCAATACCAACGAGTCCCCGGTAGAGCCCTCGCCGCGGGTGCTGGAAGCGATTGCCGCTACTTCCGGCGACATGCTCAGGCGCTACCCCGACCCGGAGTCGGTGGCCCTGCGCGAAAGCCTTGCCCGTCGTTTTGGCCTCGCTCCCTCGCAGGTGTTTGTGGGCAACGGCTCTGACGAGGTCCTGGCTCACGCCTTCCTCGGCCTGCTGCAGCACCCGAAACCCATTCTTTTTCCCGATATTACTTACAGCTTCTATCCGGTGTGGGCGGGGCTTTACGGTATCGAATTCGAGCGCGTGCCCCTGGACGAGGACTTTCGCGTCGACGTCGCTGACTACCAGCGCCCCAACGGTGGCATCATCCTGCCCAACCCCAACGCACCCACCGGAGTGCTGCTGTCGCTGGCGGAGATTCGCCAGTTGCTGGAAGCGAACCGCGACAGCGTCGTGGTGGTGGACGAGGCCTATATCGATTTCGGCGGTGAATCTGCTGCGGCGCTGATTCCGGAGTTTGACAACCTGCTGGTCGTACACACGCTGTCCAAGTCGCGGGCCTTGGCTGGCCTGCGGGTGGGATATGCGCTGGGCCAGGATGAGCTCATCGAGGGGCTTTCGCGGGTGAAGAACTGCTTCAATTCCTACCCCCTGGACGTCGTGGCCCAGCGCGCGGCCGTGGCGTCTATCGAGGACGAGGCCTGGTTCCAGGCCGGTTGCCAGGCGGTGGTAGACAATCGGGAGTGGCTGCAACAGGCCCTGGCCGGACTGGGCTTTCGCTGCCTGCCGTCTGCGGCAAACTTTGTTTTTGCCAGCCATCCGGAACGCAACGCTGCGGATCTGTTTCAGGCCCTGCGGGAGCAGGGCATCGTAGTGCGCTACTTCGACAAGCCCCGGATCAACCAGTATCTTCGCATCAGTATCGGGTCACGGGAAGACTGCGAGGCGTTGATCGAGGCGCTTCAGGCCCTGCTGGCCTGAAGCCGGGCAGGGCCATCAGGCCCTAGCACTTCTGGAGAACGACGCTGCCGATACTGTAGCCGGCACCGAAGGAGCAGAGTACGCCCAGGTCGCCACTGACGAGGTCAGCGCGGTGCTTGTGGAAGGCGATGACCGAGCCGGCGGAACTGGTGTTGGCGTACTCATCGAGAATGGTGGGCGCTTCCTCGGCGGTGGCCTCACGCCCCAGTACCTTTCTGGCAATCAACTGGTTCATGCTCAGGTTGGCCTGGTGCAGCCACATGCGGCGCAGGCTGGTGGCGGGGATATCCAGTTGCTCGAGTTGTGCTGACATCTGCCTGGCAACGGCGGGACACACTTCCTTGAACACCTTGCGGCCTTCCTGCACGAACAGTTTGTCCGGCTTGCCGATGCCGGACTCGTCCCCGCGGTTGAGGAAGCCGAAGTTATTGCGGATATTGTTGGAAAACATGGTCTGCAACTTGCTGTCGAGAATGCGGTAGCAGTCGGTGCTGGTGGCGTCTTCCTCGCGCTCCACGATCACCGCAGTGCAGACATCCCCGAAAATGAAATGCGAATCGCGGTCACGGAAATTCAGGTGCCCGCTGCAGATTTCCGGGTTCACCATCAATACGCAGCGCGCGCTGCCGTTGGCAATCGCGTCACGGGCCTGCTGGATGCCAAAGGTCGCAGAGGAGCAGGCTACGTTCATGTCGAAGCCGAAACCCTCGATGCCCAGGGCCGCCTGGATTTCCACCGCCATGGCGGGGTAGGGGCGCTGCATATTCGACGCAGCGACAATGACGGCGTCGATATCCGCAGCACTTTTGCCGGCCTGGGCCATGGCGTCGCGCGCGGCGGCAACCGCCATTTCACACTGCACCGAGGGTTCCTCGTTGCTGCGCTCGGGAATGTTGGGGGCCATGCGGGCGGGGTCGAGAATCCCCGTCTTGTCGACTACGTAGCGGGATTTGATGCCCGATGCCTTGACGATGAACTCCTCGGAGGAATGGCCAAGGGCTGGCAATTCACCGCGCTCGATGGCCTCGGCATTGTCGCGATTGTAGTCGTCTACCCAGGCGTTGAAGGCGGTCACCAGTTCGGCGTTGGTGATGGAGTTCGGGGGGGTGTAGAGGCCGGTGCCGCTGATGACAATGGCGGACATGCGGTGTTGCTCCTGCGCTGATTACGGGGGCCTTCAGGGAGGCCGGAGAATGTGGGTAAGTGTACCTTGAATCGCCAGGTTGCGCCGGCTTTGGCCGGAAAATTACCGCTTCCCGCCGCGCCCCGGGGTATTGGCAGGTCTCACTACGTCGCCCAGCCTGAGGTCCACAAACTCCCTGATATCCCCGGCGAGTTCGCGATAAAAATGTCGGCTCGGGGCTCCGGCCCGCCAGGCCAGGCCGTGATCGCGCACCAGGGGCATGCCCTCCACCTGGCAAACGTAAAGCGCTTCCGGTTTGTGCATTTCCGAGTGGATGTACAGGGCCGGCAAAAACGCGGTTCCGAGCCCCATCACGACCATCTGGCGCAGCGTGTCGAGGCTGGTGCCCTCGTAGTCACGCTCGATGGACGCCCCCAACTTGTCGCAGACACTTTTTACCAGGCTGTGGATGTGGTGTTGGGCTTCCAGGGTGAGCACGCGTTCGCCGCGCAGTTGTCGTGGGCGGACCACCGGAGTGCCTGAGAGTGAGTGGTCGGCGGGCACCACGTAGCGTAGCGGCTCAGTGAACAGCGCTTCGATAATGAGATCGTCCGCCCTCACCGGGAGCGGCAGAATCGCAATGTCGAGGGACCCGTTGCGCAATTCCTGCAGCAGTGTCTGGTGTGGTTGCTCGCGCACGTAGAGCTTGAGTTTGTGGTAGCGCTTGTGCAGTTCCGGCATGACGTGAGGCAGCAGATAGGGACCGAGCGTCGGGGGAACGCCGAGGCGATAGGTTGTCTGGCGACCCTCGCTCACCACGGCCGCGCGCTCTTCCAGGGTGCGCATGGCGGCCAGTACGTCGCGGGTGTGGGGTAGCAGTTCCCGGCCTTCCGGCGTGAGGTGGGTCCCGCTGCGGGAGCGCTCCAGCAGGGCGACCCCGAGGCTGCTCTCGAGGGCGCTGATCTGCGCCGTCAATGCCGGCTGGCTGATTTCCAGCTCGTCGGCGGCACTGCGGTAATTCAGCATGCGCGCTACCGCTTCAAAGTACTCGAGTTGACGCACGGTTGGGGATTTCTGGCGGGCCACGGTACCCTCCTGGAACGAACATTGATAACCTAACCCTATCAACAAATTAGAGATACATCTATGAAATTATCAGTATAAGTTCCATGTCAGAGTTTCCAATATCCACTACTCAGCCATCCGTGAGAGGAGCCACCATGGACCACGTTGTATCCGGCATCGCCAAATTCCAGAAAGAAGTTTTCCCGCAAAAGGCGGACAGCTTCCGTGAGCTCGCCGGCGGCCAGCAGCCCGAAGTGCTGTTCATCACCTGCGCCGATTCCCGTATCGACCCCAGCCTGATCACCCAGACCGAGCCGGGTGAACTGTTCATCCTGCGCAACGCCGGCAACGTCGTACCGCCTCACAGCAACGATACCGGCGGCATGACCGCGTCCATCGAGTACGCCGTAGCGGTGCTGGGTGTGACCCACATCGTGGTGTGCGGCCACAGTGACTGCGGTGCGATGAAGGGCGCCCTGAGCCCGGAATCCCTCGTTTCACTGCCCCACGTCAAGGAGTGGCTCGGCCACTGCCGCGCCGCGGTGGAAGTGGTGCGCGAGCAGAAGGGCGAAGTCTGCGCCGAGCACCTGGACTGCGTGACCTCCGAAAACGTGGCCCTGCAGCTGCAGCACCTGCGCACTCACCCCGCCGTTGCCGCCAAACTGGCGACCGGCAAGGTCCAGCTTCACGGCTGGGTATACAACATCGGCACCGGCGAGGTGCTGGTTTACGACGAGCCCACCCGCAGCATGTCCCCGCTGACGGGGGCTGAACTGGCTGCCAAGAGCGCCGCGGAGGCCTGATCATGGTCAAGCTCGACTTCAGTAACGTGCGTGGCGATATCGCCGGCGGTATTACCGCCGGCGTTGTCGCACTTCCACTGGCCATCGCGCTCGGCGTCGCCTCGGGCATCGGCCCCATGGCCGGCCTCTACGGCGCCATCGCCGTCGGCTTCTTCGCCGCCCTGTTCGGCGGAACCCCCTCCCAGATCTCCGGCCCCACCGGCCCCATGGTCGTGGTGCTGGCGGGGCTGGTCGCCAGCCTGTCAGGCAGTGTCGAACTGGTGTTTACCGCGGTGATGCTGGCCGGTGTGCTGCAGATCGTGTTCGGCGTTCTCGGGGTGGGCCAGTACATTCGCCTGGTGCCGTACCCGGTGATTTCCGGCTTCATGTCGGGCATCGGCGCGATCATCATCATCCTTCAGCTCGGCCGCCTGATGGGCCACGCTCCCCCCGGAGAGCCGGTGGCGGCGATGATTTACCTGCCCCACGCCCTGAGCGATATCAATTTTGCCGCCCTGGCACTGGGTCTTGGTACCCTGGCTGCCACCTACATGTGGCCGTCACAGTGGGGCAAGTACCTGCCCGCGCCGCTGGCAGCCCTGATAGCGGGTACCCTGATCGCGTTCTTTGCACTCGATATTCCCGTGCTGGGTAGCATCCCCACCGGCTTGCCGAGCCTGCACATGCCGGTATTCGACCGCGACAGCCTGTTCCTGGTCGTTGAGGCGGCGGTTATCCTCGCCATCCTCGGCGCGATCGACAGCCTGCTGACCTCCCTGGTGGCAGACAACATGTCCCGCACCCGCCACGACTCCAACAAGGAGCTGATCGGGCAGGGTATCGGTAACGGCATCGCCGGCCTGATCGGCGGTATCGCCGGCGCCGGTGCCACCATGCGTACCGTGGTCAACATCCGCACCGGTGGCCGCACCAACCTGTCCGGCATGGTCCACGCCCTGGTTCTGCTCGCCGTCGTACTGGGCCTCAGCCCGCTGGCTGCCAACATCCCCCACGCCGTGCTGGCCGGTATCCTGGTCAAGGTGGGTCTGGACATCATCGACTGGAGCTATCTCAAGCGCGCCCACCGCGGCCCGCGTTGGGACCTGGCCCTGATGGTGCTGGTACTGGGCCTGACGGTGTTCGTCGACCTGATCACCGCGGTTGCCGCCGGTGTGGTCCTCGCCGCCCTGGCCTTCGTCCGCCAGGTGGCCAAGGCCCAGGTGGAAAGCCTGAAAAACCTGCCGGAGCACCTGGATTCCCCGGAGGAGAAGGAGCTGCTGGAGGACATGCGCAAGCAGGTCTCCCTGTTCGACTTCGGTGGCCCGATGAGCTTCGGCGCCGCGGCGGACCTCGGTCACCATGTGCGCGAGCACAGTGAGCCCGGCACCCGCATCATGATCCTCGACTTCTCCCGGGTGCCGTTCCTGGACCTGTCGGCGGCACTGGCCATCGAGACCATCGCCACCGACGCCAAGGGCAGCGGCAAGTCGCTGTTCCTGGCGGGCATGAGTGACGAGGTGCGCGAGGTGCTGTCCGGGGTGATGGGCGGCGTTCCCGGCTCTGGTGACTATGAAACACGTCTCGAAGCCCTGCGGGCGGCGCACTATGCGCTGTCCGGGGAGCATGTCACGGAGAAGAAGCCCGACGTAATGATCGGGAATGTGGCTCCGGCGCATTGATGTAACGGGTGTGGGGGAGGGCGTAACTGTTTAGCCCTCGCACCAGCTACTCAACTCAAGGCTCGCTTTTCTAGCGGGCCTTTTTTGTATCTGTGGCTCGGGACTGAAGGGGCTCTGAAATAACTTGGGTGGCGGTCGCCACTGCCGGGGAGGCTTACTCGTGTGAGTTCATGCCCGTGGCCGTGGCTCTCGCCTGAAACAGGTGAGGGGGCGACTCGTACGGGCGGGCCCCCTCCGCGAACCGCCAAAAAGCAGACATCCATGTCAGGCTCGACGGCGGCCATCCATGGCCGCCGACGTTCGCTATGGGGCCCCGCCCGTACGAGCCTTGGCTTCAACCACGACACGCTGGCCAACCTTGTTCAGGAAAGGACTTTAACCAGCGCTCGTTACCTTAACCGCGGTACCACCAGGCTTTCCCGATACTCAGGGGTTGCCGAGCAGGGCGCCGTTGCCGGGGAGGCTGTAGCAAATCTGGGCGTCCATGGACGGACGCCCAGAAGCCTGACATGGATGTCCGCTTTTTGGCGGTTTGCGAAAGCCTCCCCGGCAGCGGCGACCGCCCCCGCATCAGATTCAAAGCTCAGGAATCACGCACTTTGGATACGGGTAGGAGGGGCCCACAAACAAAAAAGCCAGCGGAATCTCTCCCGCTGGCTTCTTGGTCTAACGACTCAGGCTGCGATTAGCGCTGGTCGAGGGCCACGTAGTCGCGCTGGGCGTGGCCGGTGTATAGCTGGCGCGGGCGACCGATGCGGTAGCTGCCGCTGATCATCTCGTGCCAGTGGGCGATCCAGCCTACCGTGCGGCCCACGGCGAAGATTACCGTGAACATGCTGGTGGGGATGCCGATGGCCTTGAGGATGATGCCCGAGTAGAAATCCACGTTCGGGTACAGCTTCTTCTCGATGAAGTACTCGTCTTCCAGGGCAATTTGCTCCAGCTTCTTGGCGATGGCCAGCAGCGGGTCGTTCTCGATGCCCAGTTCCGCCAGAACCTCGTCCGCCGCTTCCTTCATTACCTTGGCGCGCGGGTCGAAGTTCTTGTACACGCGGTGGCCGAAGCCCATCAGGCGGAAGGGGTCGTTCTTGTCCTTGGCCCGGGCCACGAACTCGTCGATGCGGGACACATCGCCGATTTCTTCCAGCATCTCCAGTACCGCCTCGTTGGCGCCACCGTGAGAGGGGCCCCACAGGGCCGCGATGCCGGCCGCGAGGCAGGCGAAGGGGTTGGCGCCGGAGGAGCCCGCCAGGCGCACCGTGGAGGTGGAGGCGTTCTGCTCGTGGTCGGCGTGCAGCAGGAAGATGCGATCCATGGCCTTGGCCAGGGTCGGGCTCACCTTGCTGGGCTCGCAGGGGTTGCCGAACATCATGTGCAGGAAGTTCTCTGCGTAGCCCATGCTGTTGTCGGGGTACATGAACGGCTGGCCGATGGAGAACTTGTAGCTCATGGCGGCCAGGGTGGGCATCTTGGCGATCAGGCGGAACGCCGCCACCTGGCGGTGGTGCTCGTCGGAGATGTCCAGGGAATCGTGGTAGAAGGCGGAGAGGGCGCCGACTACGCCGCACATGATGGCCATGGGGTGCGCATCGCGGCGGAAGCCATTAAAGAAGGTGCGGATCTGCTCGTGCACCATGGTGTGGTTCTTGACAGTGTTGACGAATTTTTCGTACTGGGCCTTGTCAGGCAGTTCGCCGTACAGAAGGAGGTAGCAGGTTTCGAGATAGTCGGATTGTTCGGCGAGTTGGTCGATGGGGTAGCCGCGGTGGAGGAGGACGCCCTTGCCGCCATCAATGTAGGTAATCTGGGATTCACAGGCGGCGGTGGAGACGAAACCGGGGTCGTAGGTGAACATTCCCTTACCGGTGAGGCCGCCCACGTCTACCACGTCTGGCCCCAGTGTGCCCGAGTAAATGGGCAGTTCGATGGCCTCATCAATGCCATCGACAGTCAATGTCGCTTTTTTGTCACTCATCAAAAGGTCCTGCTAGGAAGTGTTTTCGGTGGGGTGCTCAACTATAGAGTTTCGTCAGATTTTGTCAATTGATCGGGCCGATTTGACCCTATAGCGGTAGGTTCTGCGGGTATTTTCGCCAATCGGGATAAGCGAAGATCGGCGACGTTTGCGTCAGACGCTTCGGGAGGCCCTGTTCCGCGCTCGCCGACTCGTGCCGCCTGGCCGGTATATCGCCCCGGTTATATTACAGGTTTGTAATCGTGGCCCAGAGTCCATATAATTTTGCGCGTTTTGGTTTTGGCTGATTCTCACTGCAGGACAGCAAAAAGCCCGGCTTCGCCGGCCCTATAACCGCCGTCAGGCGTCAAAACGATGGTACCCACACTGTGAAAGACAAGCGTCCCGTAAACCTGGACATTGGTACCATGCGGCTTCCTATTACCGCATGGGCGTCCATTACGCACCGCGCCTCCGGCGTTTTTATTTTTGTCGGCATGGCCGTTCTTATCTGGGCGCTCGACGCCAGTCTGAAAAGCCCCGAGAGCTTCTCCTCATTGCAGGAGTGCCTGACCAGCCCGATCGCCAAACTGGTGATCTGGGCGATCATGGCGGGTCTCATCTACCACTCATTGGCAGGCGTCAAGCACCTGATCATGGATTTCGGTATCGGTGAAACCATGGAAGGCGGCGTGACCGGTGCTCGCATCGTCATCGCCCTGTCTGTCATTCTGACTGTTCTCGCGGGGGTGTGGATATGGTAACTGCCGTAACCAGTTTTGGTCGTTCCGGTCTTTCCGATTGGCTGGTCCAGCGTGTCAGCGGCGTTATTCTGCTGGCTTATTTCATCTTCATTGCATGTAACGTCATCAACGGTGTCGACTACGTCAGCTGGAAAGCGCTCTATGCCCAGACCTGGGTGAAGGTGTTCAGCCTGATGGCCATCCTGTCCCTGGCCGCTCACGCCTGGATCGGTATGTGGGCCGTATTCACCGATTACCTGACCGAGCGCCTGATGGGCTCAACCGGCAACTTCCTGCGGGTCACCCTGCAACTGCTCGTTCTGGTCACCATCTTTATTTACGTGGTCTGGGGCGTCCAGATCCTGTGGGGTTACTAAGCGATGTCGAACATGCGAACTATTTCCTTTGATGGCGTGATCGTCGGCGGCGGCGGTGCGGGTATGCGCGCTGCTCTCCAGCTGGCGCAATCCGGTTACAAGACCGCGGTAATCTCCAAGGTGTTTCCCACTCGCTCCCACACGGTATCCGCCCAGGGCGGTATTACCTGTGCCATTGCCAGTGCCGATCCCAACGACGACTGGCGCTGGCACATGTACGACACGGTCAAGGGCTCCGACTACATCGGCGACCAGGACGCGATCGAGTACATGTGTTCCGTGGGCCCCGAGGCTGTGTTCGAGCTGGAGCACATGGGCCTGCCGTTCTCCCGTACCGAGGAGGGCCGTATTTACCAGCGCCCCTTCGGTGGCCAGTCCAAGAATTTCGGTGAAGGTGGCCAGGCGGCCCGTACCTGCGCCGCGGCCGACCGTACCGGCCACGCCCTGCTGCACACCCTGTACCAGGGCAACATGAAGAACAACACCGTCTTCTTCAACGAGTGGTACGCCACCGACATCGTGAAGAACCAGGACGGCGCCGTCGTCGGCGTGATCGCCATCTGCATGGAGACCGGTGAAACGGTCTACGTGAAGTCCAAGGCGACCGTTTTCGCCACCGGCGGGGCAGGGCGTATCTACGCTTCCACCACCAACGCCCACATCAACACCGGCGACGGTATTGGTATGGCCCTGCGCGCGGGTTTCCCGGTGCAGGACATCGAGATGTGGCAGTTCCACCCCACCGGCATTCACGGTGCCGGCGTACTGGTCACCGAGGGTTGCCGCGGCGAGGGTGGCTACCTGGTGAACAAGGACGGCGAGCGCTTCATGGAGCGCTATGCGCCCAACGCCAAGGACCTGGCCGGCCGCGACGTCGTCGCCCGCTCCATGGTCATGGAAATCCTTGAAGGCCGCGGCTGTGGCCCCGAGGGTGATCACGTCTACCTCAAGCTCGACCACCTGGGTGAGGAAGTGCTGCACAGCCGCCTGCCCGGTATCTGCGAGCTGTCCGAGACCTTCGCTCACGCCAACCCGGTGAAAGAGCCGGTGCCGGTGGTGCCTACCTGTCACTACATGATGGGTGGTATCCCCACCAATGTGCACGGCCAGGCCCTGACCATCGACGCCGATGGCAACGACCAGGTGATCCCCGGGCTCTACGCCTGTGGCGAGGTGGCCTGTGTGTCGGTACACGGCGCCAACCGCCTCGGCGGCAACTCCCTGCTCGACCTGGTGGTATTCGGTCGCGCCTCCGGCCTGTTCATCGAGAAGGCCCTGCGCGAGGGTATCGACATGCGCGATGCCTCCGACAGCGATATCGACCAGGCCATGAGCCGCCTCGACAAGCTGAACAACTCCACCGGTGGCGAGAAGGTTGCGGACCTGCGCAAGGAACTGCAAACCACCATGCAGAACCACTTCGGTGTGTTCCGCAACGAGAAGTTCATGCAGGAGGGCATCCAGAAGCTGGCCGACCTGCGCGGGCGTATCGAGAACGCTGCCCTGGAAGACAAGAGCCAGGCCTACAACACGGCGCGTATCGAGGCACTGGAACTGCACAACCTGTTCGAAGTGGCCGAGGCAACTGCCATTGCCGCCGAGGAGCGCAAGGAGTCACGCGGCGCCCACGCCCGCGACGACTACCAGGATCGCGACGACGAGAACTGGCTGTGTCACTCCATGTACTTCCCCGGCGAGAAGCGCGTCGGCAAGCGCGCGGTGAACTTCGAGCCGAAGACAGTGGACACCTTCCAGCCCAAGACGCGGACTTACTAAGAGGCCTGAGTAATGTTGAAAGTCAGTATTTACCGCTACAATCCCGAAACCGACGACAAGCCCCGGATGCAGGACTTCGATTTCGACACCCAGGGCAAGGACCTGATGGTGCTGGACGTGCTGGAGCAGCTCAAGGCCGAAGACACCACCATCACCTACCGCCGCTCCTGCCGCGAGGGTGTATGTGGCTCCGACGGCCTGAACATGAACGGCAAGAATGGCCTCGCCTGCATCACGCCCCTGTCGGAAACCGTCAAGGGCAACAAGCTGGTGATTCGCCCGCTGCCCGGCCTGCCGGTGGTGCGTGACCTGGTTGTGGACATGAGCATGTTCTACGCCCAGTATGAAAAGGTGCAGCCCTACCTGCAGAACAACACGCCGGCGCCGGCTATCGAGCGTCTGCAGTCTCCGGAAGATCGCGCCAAGCTGGACGGCCTGTACGAGTGCATCCTGTGCGCCTGCTGTTCCACCAGCTGCCCGTCGTTCTGGTGGAACCCCGACCGCTTCATCGGTCCCGCCGGCCTGCTGCAGTCCTACCGCTTCCTGGCGGACAGCCGCGACACCGCAACCGACGAGCGCCTGGCCAAGCTGGACGATCCCTTCAGCGTGTTCCGTTGTCACGGTATTCAGAACTGTGTCAATGTGTGCCCCAAGGGCCTGAACCCAACGAAGGCGATTGGCCACATCCGCAACATGCTCCTGTCGCGCGCGACTTGACATTAAACAGGCCCCGCAAGGGCCTGTTTTTAAAGAAGTTTTACTGCGCCTTCGCCCTCCCGATGCTAAGGCGCAGCATTGAAAATCTGGGACCGGGGCCACGGCGGCCCCCCTGCGGCGTGTACCTCATGCGCCGCAGGTCGCCGGGCGCCGGCCGTTTTATCCTGCCGGAAAGGTCACGATGCAAGAAAGCTCAATGGAACTCCTTTGGCGGAGTTCGCATATCGCAGGTGGTAACGCCACCTACGTGGAAGACCTGTACGAATCCTACCTGACTGATCCCAATTCAGTACCGGAGCAGTGGCGCAGCTATTTCGATACGCTGCCGCGGGTGGAGTCGAAGTCTGCCATCATCCAGGACATCCCGCACTCCACGATTCGCGACCAGTTTGCGCGGATCTCAAAGATGCGCGTGCGCACCGAGGCCACCGTAGCCCACGATTCCCAGGCCACGGACCACGAGCGCAAACAGGTCAAGGTGGTACAGCTGATCTCCGCCTACCGCCAGCGCGGGCACCAGAAGGCCTCGCTGGATCCCCTGAACCTGCACGTGCGCGAACCCGTGCCGGACCTGGACCTGGGGTTCCACCAGTTGTCCGCGGCCGACCTGGATACGGTGTTCCAGACCGGCAGCCTGTACATCGGCAAGGAAGATGCCAGCCTCGGCGAGATCGTCGACGCCCTGGAAAAGACCTACTGCCACACCATCGGCGCCGAGTTCATGCACATCGTCAATACCGACGAGCGCCACTGGGTGATGCACCGGATGGAGTCCGTGCGCTCGGCACCCGACTGGGGCAACGAAGTCCGTACCGTCCTGCTGCGCCGCCTGATCAAGGCCGAGGGCCTGGAAAAGTCCCTCGGCTCCAAGTATCCCGGCACCAAGCGTTTCGGCCTGGAGGGTGGCGAGAGCCTGATCCCCATGCTCAGCGAGATGATCCAGCGCACCGGCGCCTATGGTGCCCAGGAAATGGTCATCGGCATGGCCCACCGCGGCCGGCTCAACGTGCTGGTGAATATTTTCGGCAAGAAGCCGGACGAGCTGTTCGCCGAATTTGAAGGGCGCGCTACCTACCAGAGCTCCGGTGACGTGAAGTACCACCAGGGCTTTTCCTCCAACATCATGACGCCCGGTGGCGAGATGCACATGGCGCTGGCCTTCAACCCTTCTCACCTGGAGATCGTGTCTCCGGTGGTCGAGGGCTCGGTGCGCGCACGCCAGGATCGCCGCGAAGACACCATCGGCGACAAGGTGGTGCCGATTGTGATCCACGGCGACGCCGCCTTCGCCGGGCAGGGTGTGGTCATGGAAACCTTCCAGATGTCCCAGACCCGCGCCTACAAGACCGGTGGGACCCTGCACATCGTGCTCAACAACCAGGTGGGCTTCACCACCTCCGCCCGGGAGGACTCGCGCTCTACCGAGTACTGCACCGATGTGGCCAAGATGGTCCAGGCGCCGATTTTCCACGTCAATGCAGACGACCCGGAAGCGGTGCTGTTCGTCACCCAGATGGCGGTGGACTTCCGTAACGAGTTCAAGAAAGACGTGGTGATCGACCTGGTCTGTTACCGCCGTCGCGGCCACAACGAGGCCGACGAACCCTCGGTCACCCAGCCGCTGATGTACCACCAGATTCGTAAGCAGAAGACCACCCGGGACCTGTATGCCGAGCGCCTGATCGCCCAGGGCGTCATTACCGCCGAGGAAGACCAGCGCCTGATGGACGGCTACCGGGCTTCCCTCGACCGCGGCGAGCCGCTGGTGAGCAGCCTGGTCTCCGAACCCGACAAGAACAGCTTTGTCGACTGGAGCCCCTACCTGGGTCACGAGTGGACCCTGCCCGCCGACACCGGCATGGACCTGCATGAACTGCAGGCCCTGGCCCACGACACCAACGTGGTGCCCGACGGCTTCCCGGTGCAGCGCCAGGTCAACAAGATTCTCGAGGACCGCCGCAAGATGGGCGCCGGCGCCATGCCCCTCAACTGGGGTGCGGCGGAAACCCTGGCCTACGCCTCGCTGCTGAAGGCGGGCTACCCGGTGCGCCTCACCGGCCAGGACGTGGGCCGCGGTACCTTCTCCCACCGCCACGTGGTACTGCACAACCAGAAGGACGAGGGGCTGTATATCCCGCTGCAGCACGTCAGCGAGGGCCAGGCCGACTTCACCATCCACGACTCCCTGCTGTCGGAAGAGGCTGTGCTGGCTTTCGAGTACGGCTATGCCACCACCTCGCCCAAGGGCCTGGTAATCTGGGAGGCCCAGTTCGGCGACTTCGCCAACGGCGCCCAGGTGGTGATCGACCAGTTCATCACCTCTGGTGAGCACAAGTGGTCGCGCCTGTGTGGCCTGACCATGCTGCTGCCCCACGGCTACGAAGGGCAGGGCCCGGAGCATTCCTCGGCCCGTCTCGAGCGCTTCATGCAGCTGTGTGCGGAGCACAATATCCAGGTCTGCGTGCCCACCACGCCGGCCCAGGTGTTCCACATGCTGCGCCGCCAGGCGATCCGCCCCCTGCGCAAGCCGCTGGTGGTGATGTCGCCGAAGAGCCTGCTGCGCCACAAGGAGGCCATCTCCAGCCTGGAAGATCTCGCCAACGGCCGCTTCTTCAATGTGATGGATGAGACGGACGACCTGGACAAGTCCAAAGTCACCCGGTTCATCATGTGCTCCGGCAAGGTGTTCTACGACCTGCGCGCGGCGCGCCGCGAGCGGGGGATCGAGGACATCGCCATCATCCGCCTCGAGCAGCTCTATCCCTTCCCGGAAGCGGAACTGCTGGAGGTACTGGGTGCTTACCCCAACGTGAAAGAGGCGATCTGGTGTCAGGAAGAACCCATGAACCAGGGCGCCTGGTACGCCAGCCAGCACCACATGCGGCGCGTCATTCACGCCCATAACCCCGACGTCTACCTGCGCTACGTGGGCCGTGATGCCTCTGCTGCACCCGCAGCGGGCTACATGGCGCTCCACCTGGAGCAACAGGAACGGTTTATCAATGAAGCGCTGGGGCCCGAGCCCCAGGCCTAGCGATCGCATTTAAAGGAAGCGAAATGGCACACAAAATCAAGGCACCCACGTTCCCGGAATCTGTAGCCGATGGCGAAATCGCCGTGTGGCACAAGCAGGAAGGGGAGGCCGTTGCTCGCGACGAGCTGCTGGTGGAAATCGAGACCGACAAGGTGGTGATGGAAGTGGTCGCCCCCGAAGATGGCGTCATTACCAAGATCTACGCCGCCGAGGGTGACACCATCGAAAGCGAACAGTTGCTGGCGGACCTCGAAGTCGGCGCCAGCGCCAGCGCCGGAGCAGCGCCCGCCGCCGCCGCGGAAGCGGCACCGGCTGCAGCGGACGAGTCCGCGGCCGAGCCGCTGCTGGGCCCCGCTGCCCGCCAGCTGGTGGAAGAGCACAAGCTCGATCCCGCCCAGATCACCGGCACCGGCAAGGGCGGTCGCGTCACCAAGGAAGATGTCCTGAATCACCTGAAAGCGGCGCCCAAGGCCGAGGCCAAGCCAGCGCCGGCTCCTGCTCCGGCGCCTACACCCGCCGCTGCGGCGCCTGCCGCCCAGCCCTCAGGCGAGCGCGTCGAGAAGCGTGTGCCGATGACCCGGATGCGCGCCCGTATCGCCCAGCGTCTGCTGCAGGCGTCCCAGGAAACGGCCATGCTCACCACCTTCAACGAGGTGAACATGGCGCCGGTGATGGAACTGCGCCGCAAGTACAAGGACCAGTTCGAGAAAACCCACAACGGCACCCGTCTTGGCTTTATGGGCCTGTTCGTCAAAGCCTGCTGCGAGGCGCTCAAGCGTTTCCCGGAAGTGAATGCCTCCATCGACGGCAACGACGTGGTATACCACGGCTACCAGGACATCGGTGTTGCCGTGTCCACCGAAGGCGGCCTGGTGGTACCCGTGATTCGCGACGCCGACTTCATGAGCGTTGCCGATGTAGAAGCGGCGATTCGCGACCTCGGCCTGAAAGCCCGCGACAACAAGCTGTCCATCGACGAGATGACCGGTGGCACGTTTACCGTGACCAACGGCGGTGTGTTCGGCTCGCTGATGTCCACCCCTATCCTCAACCCGCCGCAGACCGGTATTCTGGGTATGCACAAGATCCAGGAACGCCCGATGGCGGTGAATGGCGAGGTGGTCATCCTGCCGATGATGTACCTGGCCCTGTCTTACGATCACCGCCTGATCGATGGCAAGACCGCCGTGCAGTTCCTGGTAGCCGTCAAGGACCTGATCGAAGACCCGGCGCGGATTCTGCTGCAGCTCTGAGGGCTGCAGGACGAATCCCCGGCTAACCCGTTTACCTTCTGGAATGAATGATGTCTGACAAGTTTGATGTTGTAGTAATTGGCTCCGGCCCCGCCGGCTACGTGGCCGCTATCAAGGCAGCCCAACTCGGCCTGAACACCGCCTGCGTGGAGCAGTGGATGGATGACAAGGGCGTAGTGAAGCTCGGCGGCACCTGCCTCAATGTGGGTTGTATCCCCTCCAAGGCGCTGCTGGACTCCAGCCACAAGTACGTGGAGGCCCGCGATTACTTCAAGGGCCACGGCATCACGGTCAGCAAGCCCGAGATCGATGTTCCGGCCATGATCAAGCGCAAGGACAAGATCGTCGGCCAGCTCACCGGCGGCATTGCCGGCCTGTTCAAGCACAACGGCGTGACCCCGATCCAGGGCCGCGGCAAGGTACTGGCGGGCGCCAAGGTCGAAGTCACCAATGCCAAGGGCGAGGTCAGCGTGCTGGAGGCGGGCAACGTCATTATCGCCGCCGGCTCCGTGCCGGTCGCTATTCCGCCGGCTCCGGTCGACGGCGAGTTCATCGTCGACTCAACCGGTGCCCTGGAGTTCACCGAAGTGCCCAAGCGCCTCGGTGTGATCGGCGCCGGTGTGATCGGCCTGGAACTGGGTAGCGTCTGGGGCCGCCTGGGTGCGGAAGTCGTGGTGCTGGAAGCACTGGAAGACTTCCTGCCCATGATGGACGTACAGATCGCCAAGGAAACCGCCAAGATCCTCAAGAAGCAGGGCCTGGATATCCGTCTCGGCACCCGCGTCACCAAGGCGGAAGTGAAGAAGAAGGAAGTCGAGGTTTCCTACAGCACCGCCGAAGGTGAGTTCACCGAAACCTTCGACAAACTGATCGTGGCCGTTGGCCGCCGCCCGCGTTCCGAGGAACTGCTGGCCTCCGACAGCGGCGTGTCCCTGGATGAGCGCGGTTTCATCTACGTCGACGACTACTGCGCCACCGAGGCCCCCCACGTCTACGCAGTTGGCGACGTCGTACGCGGCCCGATGCTGGCCCACAAGGGCTCCGAAGAGGGCGTGATGGTCGCCGAGCGCATTGCCGGCAAGCCGGTGCAGATGAACTACGACTGCATCCCCTCGGTGATCTACACCCACCCGGAAGTGGCTGCTGTGGGCAAGACCGAGCAGGAATTGAAGGCCGATGGCATCGCCTACAAGACCGGCGTATTCCCCTTTGTGGCCAGCGGGCGCGCCCTGGCGGCGGACGATGCCGACGGCATGGTGAAAATGCTGGCGGACGCCGAGACCGACCGCATCCTGGGTTGCCACATCGTGGGCCCCTCTGCGGCGGACCTGGTACAGCAGGTGGTGATTGCGATGGAATTTGGCTCCAGCGCCGAAGACCTGGCCCTGACCGTGTTCGGTCACCCGACCCTGTCCGAGGCGGTGCACGAGGCCGCCCTGGCGGTGGATGGGCACGCGATCCACATTGCCAACCGCAAGAAGCGCAAATAGGGCTCTGCGGGCAAAAAAGCAAACTGTGAAGACAGGCAGTTTGCGCCACAAAAGAGTAAAATCCGTCCCCGGCGCGCAACCATAACAGCCTAATATTGGTGCCGGAGGACAAAGCAGGTGACGGGAGCTGATGGAGGCCTCCGCGCCGGGTAACCCTTAACCCAAGACGAGAACGGGATAGAGCATGAACCTTCATGAGTACCAGGGCAAACAGCTGTTTGCCGAATACGGTCTGCCGGTGTCCGTGGGACACGCGGTCGACACCCCAGAAGATGCCGTCAAGGCTGCACAGGAAATCGGTGGCGATATGTGGGTGGTCAAGGCCCAGGTGCACGCTGGCGGCCGCGGCAAGGCCGGCGGTGTGAAGCTGGTGAAAACCACCGAAGAGGTGCGCGAGTTCGCCCACAACTGGCTCGGCAAGAACCTGGTGACCTACCAGACTGACGAGAACGGCCAGCCGGTCAGCAAGATCCTTGTGGAGACCTGCACCGACATCGCAGAGGAGCTCTACCTGGGTGCGGTAGTAGACCGCGCTACCCGTCGTATCGTGTTCATGGCGTCCACCGAGGGCGGCGTGGAAATCGAGAAAGTGGCCGAGGAAACTCCCGAGAAAATCCTTCGCGCCACCATCGATCCGCTGGTGGGCGCGCAGCCCTACCAGGGCCGTGAGCTGGCCTTCAAACTGGGCCTGCAAGGCGACCAGATCAAGCAGTTCGTGAAAATCTTCCTGGGCCTGGCGCAACTGTTCCAGGACAAGGACCTGGCGCTGATCGAGATCAACCCGCTGGTGATCACCGAGGAAGGCAACCTGCACTGCCTCGACGCCAAGCTGGGCGTGGACGGCAATGCCATCTACCGCCAGAAGCAGCTGTCCGCCATGCACGACCCCTCCCAGGAAGACGAGCGTGAAGCACACGCCGCCCAGTGGGAGCTGAACTACGTGGCCCTGGACGGCAATATCGGCTGCATGGTCAACGGCGCCGGCCTGGCTATGGGCACCATGGACATCGTCGCCCTGCACGGCGGCTTCCCCGCCAACTTCCTCGATGTGGGCGGCGGTGCCACCAAGGAGCGCGTCTCCGAGGCCTTCAAGATCATCCTGTCCGACGACAAGGTGAAAGCCGTCCTGATCAACATCTTCGGTGGCATCGTGCGTTGCGACCTGATCGCCGAGGGCGTGATCGGCGCCGTGGAAGAGATCGGCGTGGAAGTGCCGGTGGTTGTGCGCCTCGAAGGCAACAACGCGGAACTGGGCCAGAAAGTACTGGCCGAAAGTGGATTGAACATCATTGCTGCCACCAGCCTTACAGACGCTGCTCAGCAGGCAGTTAAAGCAGCTGGAGGTGCAGCGTAATGAGCATTCTGATCGACAAGAACACCAAGGTAATCTGCCAGGGCTTCACCGGCTCCCAGGGTACCTTCCACTCCGAACAGGCCATCGAGTACGGCACCCAGATGGTGGGCGGCGTAACTCCGGGCAAAGGCGGCCAGGAGCACCTGGGCCTGCCGGTGTTCAACACTGTCGCGGAAGCTGTGGAAGCCACCGGTGCCGACGCCTCCGTGATCTACGTACCGGCTCCCTTCTGCAAGGACTCCATCCTGGAAGCAGCCAACGCCGGCATCAAGCTGATCGTGTGCATCACCGAAGGCATCCCCACCCTCGACATGCTCGACTGCAAGGTCAAGTGTGACGAACTGGGCGTGCGCCTGATCGGCCCCAACTGCCCCGGCGTGATCACCCCCGGCGAGTGCAAGATCGGCATCATGCCCGGTCATATCCACCTGCCCGGCAAGGTCGGCATCGTGTCCCGTTCCGGCACCCTGACCTACGAGGCGGTCAAGCAGACCACCGACGCGGGCTTCGGCCAGTCCACCTGTGTGGGCATCGGCGGCGACCCGATCCCCGGCTCCAACTTCATCGACATCCTGGAGATGTTCGAAAAGGATCCGGCCACTGAAGCGATCGTGATGATCGGTGAAATCGGCGGCACCGCCGAGGAAGAAGCGGCGGCCTACATCAAGGCCAACGTGACCAAGCCCGTGGTGTCCTACATTGCCGGTGTGACTGCACCGAAAGGCAAGCGTATGGGCCACGCCGGCGCCATCATCTCCGGCGGCAAGGGCACTGCGGACGAGAAGTTCGCCGCCCTGGAAGACGCCGGTGTGAAAACCGTGCGCAGCCTGGCCGAGATCGGCAACGCCCTGGCCGAGGTGACCGGCTGGTAAGCCGTGTAGCCACAAGCCAACAGAAGGCCCCGGCAGTTTGCGCTGCCGGGGCCTTTTCGTATCCGCCTGCAACAAAAGAAAAGGGCCCACCCGCTGCTGCACGGGTGGGCCCTTCTGTCTCTGCCTGGCGGTGCTCGCGAACCAGGGGTTTGTTCGCGGGCGATACCCGTCCCGGTACCTGCCAGGCAGGGCAGACTGGTAGCGCCGTCCCTAGCGCTCTGCGACCTGCTCGTCGCTACCAACCAGGCGGCCGGTCTGGGCCAGGTGATACTGGCTGAGGCCGTAGTGGTTGATATCGGCTACAGCCCCGTCCATGGCGTCAGAAAGGCAGCCCTGCCATTCCCGGTGGCGGTTCAGGTCGCGGCCGTTCTTGGTCGCGCTGGGGCCACACACCGCCTGGGCGGCACCCTCGATGCGGGTGTAAAGGGTGTTGACGCCGGCCTGAGACTCCAACCGCAAGTCGGCGTAGGAGACGGTCACGGCCCGGGTGGCCTTGCCTTTGGCCTGCTCGATCACGGGTGCCCGGATGGCGGTGGCGTGTTCGGTGACGCGGGTTTCTTCCATGGGGCCAGCGGCCAGGGTGGAGGCACTACCCAGGGCCATCGCTGCGCCCAGTGCCAGTGCCGAACAAATGCTCTTGCTGTTTGAGTGTTTCATTTCACAATCCCTCGTGTGGTTTGGTTTACCGGCTTGGGGCCTGTTCAGGTCATCCCGCTCACCGTGGTAACAAGGAAACCACAAGATCAGAAAAAACACCGGACGAAGAGAGGATGGTTTGATGATTTCCTTGTGATGGAAATGTGATGGCTTAAAAATCAAAGATTTATATGCCTTATTTGAGGTCATGCATTCAAATAATTCAGAATAGTTTCACTGGCAGCATCACACTTTCCGAACCATAGTTACCACTGAGCTATGTGATCAGGGCATGGGGTGGCCGCGTAACATGGCAAAACGGTGGCTGTTATCGAAGGGCCAATTTTGTGAGGAGACCAAAGTCCTCTCGGGACCGTCGGGCGAGGTATCGCTCGAGCCCCGGGTGGCGGCGTTGCTAGTTGAGTTTCTGCGCCACCCCGGCGAGGTGCTCAGTCATGAGGACCTGTTAACCCGGGTCTGGAAGGGCCGTTTGGTCAGCGACGAGGCCGTCCGCCGGGCCGTGTCCAACCTGCGTCACGGACTGCAGGAGGCCGGCTTTGGCAAGCCACTGAAAACCCTCCATAAGAAAGGCTACCTTTGTGAGCTGTCGGCGGAATTGCAGGAATCTCGCAAGGAAAAGCCACGGCAGGTGGTCCACCACATACCGCGCAGGCCCTCCCTCAGCTGGCAGTTGCTTTACCACAGCCTGGTCATTCTGTTGTTGATATCCCTGGGTGTCGGCAGCAGCGTTCTGCTGTGGCGGCACTTTACCCCGCCGGCCGGTGAAGCCGCCCACGCCGGCCCGGTGGTGGAACTGCCGATTACCATCGCCGTGCTGCCATTCGCCAATTTTGTCGAGGACGAGGAGGCCCGCCTGTTCGCCGACGGCATGGCGGAGGAACTGATTACCCTGCTGGCCCGGGTTCACCTGTTCCGGGTTACTTCTCGCAGCTCGTCCCAGGTCTACGAGGGGGAGCAGATCGATGTGCGCGAGGTGGGCCGTGAGCTGGGGGTTACCTACCTGATCGAGGGCAGCGTGCGGCGGGAAAATGACCGCCTGAGAGTGAATGCTGCCCTTATCAATACCCGCACGGGATTCCAGGTTTGGGCTGGTACCTTCCGTCAGGACCGGCCCGCCGACTTGCTGGCCGTGCAGGCCGACATCGCCAGGGAAGTGTCCCGTGCCCTCCGGGTCGTGCTGGTGGATGATGAACGCCGCCACGATCAGCTCACTCCCGAGTATCTCGCGGCGCGCGCCGAGTACCGCAAGGGCGTCAAACTGATGGAGAGCTGGCACAGCGAGGATGTGGTGGCCGCCATCGGCCACCTGCAGCGGGCCATCAGTATCGACCCTGACTTTGCCGAGGCCTATGTCGCCCTGGCCGACGTGCTGGCCACACGGGCCAGCGACCAGAACAACTTCCCGGAAGTGGCCGATACCATTCGTACGCTCAGCGAACGGGCCCTGGAACTGGCCCCGGATATGGGGGCGGCCTATGTGGCACGCTCCTCGGTCGCCAGCGGTCACCGCGATATCGCTGCGGCCGAAGCAGACCTGCGCCGCGGGCTGCGCCTGAGCCCCAGCTATTCGCCGGGTTACGAGCGACTGGCGGAACTTCTGTTCTTCTCTCGTGGCGACGTAGAGGGCGCGACGGCCATGATCGATCAGGCCATCGCCCTCGATCCGTTACGGCCCCGCAATTACCACATCAAGGGTTACTTCGAGACTTTCCAGTGCCACTACGATGAAGCCCTGAAACTGGAGAAGGAGGCCCTGCGGCTGGAGCCGCGTTTTCGCTCGGCCCTGGCCAGCCTGGGCAGTATTTCCGGCTTCCAGGGGAATCTGGCCCTGGCGGTGGATTACCTGCAGCAGGCACTGGCCATGGACCCGGCCAGTGGCTGGCTGAAACTGCGGTTGTTAAGGGCGCAGCTGGACCTGGGCAACCTGGAGGCAGCTGCCGCGCTCAACAGCCCACCCACCGCTGCAGGGTCGGTTCTACTGGCGGCGTTTGCCGAAGATGACGCCGCACTGGTCGACGCACTCTACAGCGGTGACCCGCGGGAACTGGCGATGCTGTCCCCCTGGCATCTCAGCCACTTCCTGCTGCACGCCGCCCTGGTCACCGGCGACTACGACCACGCCCAGGGCCTGTTGGAGAAGGTGTACCCGGACTGGGACGAGCTGCGCGAGTTTCACAGCGAGGATCACCTGCTCCTGCTGGAGCGGCTCCCTGCCTACCTCAATATGCTGGTACTGCAGCGCTACGCCAACCCCGCTGGGGGAAGTGTCGCCGAGCTGTCCAGTGTGTCCCGGTCTCTCGAACAACTGGTTGAGGGCTCAACCAACTGCGTGCCCCGGGCGGTGGCGATTTCCCTGGCGTTGGCGGAGCTGACGGCTGGCGACAGTGGCTCGGCTTCCATGCAGCTGTTGCAGTCCGTGCGCGGTGGTCAGTTACTGCCCTCGGCCTGGTGGATGCTGAGAGGGCATCCCGCCTTTGCCGGCCTCGAGGATGTGCCGGGCTACACTGCACTGCTCGCGGAGGGGGAAGCCCTGGCCAGCCTGCAGCGGGAGCTGCACGAGAACCTCGCCGCGGAGGAGACCGAAACCGCCGGGCGGTCGGAGCCTGAAGCGGAGGACGGAGAGCTGTACTAGCGCCCTTGAAATTCAAGCTGTAGTCCCCATCTCCTTGCCCAACCCAGTCGTTCAATCCGGAGATAAACAAGAGGGACCCATGACTGCCGACGTTCAAAAAGAAACCCTGGGCTTCCAGACCGAAGCGAAGCAACTCCTGCACCTGATGATCCACTCCCTGTACAGCAACCGGGAGATATTCCTGCGCGAGCTGATTTCCAACGCCTCGGACGCCATCGACAAGCTGCGCTTCGCCGCGCTGTCGGACGAATCACTGCTGGAAGGGCAGGGCGACTACCAGGTCCAGGTCGACGTGGACAAGGACGCAGGTACCATCACCATCAGTGACAACGGCATCGGCATGACCCGCGATGAGGTGATCGAGAACCTTGGCACCATCGCCAAGTCCGGCACCGCCGCCTTCCTCGACAACCTCACCGGCGACCAGAAAAAGGATTCCCAGCTGATCGGCCAGTTCGGCGTGGGCTTCTACTCTGCCTTCATCGTTGCCGACCGTGTGGAAGTCCACACCCGCAAGGCCGGTGGCGCCACCGATGCCGGCGTTGTCTGGGAATCTGCGGGCGAGTCCGAGTTCTCCATCGAGGCCCGCGACAAAAGCACCCGGGGCACCTCCATCACCCTGTTCCTGAAAGACGACTGCAAGGAATTCGCGGACGATTTCCGCGTGCGCAGCGTGATCAAGAAATACTCCGATCACATCTCCGTGCCGGTACTGATGCAGAAACCGGCGGCACCCGTGGCCGAAGAGGGCGAGGAGCCGGCCGAGCCCAGCGCCCCCGAGTACGAGGCGGTGAACGAAGCCACCGCCCTGTGGACCCTGCCACGCAACGAGATCAGCGACGAGGAGTACAAGGCGTTCTACGGCAACGTGTCCCACGATTTCGAGGAGCCCCTGAGCTGGAGCCACAACAAGGT
The DNA here is from genome assembly GCF_008064665.1 of Parahaliea maris. GTDB lineage: Bacteria > Pseudomonadota > Gammaproteobacteria > Pseudomonadales > Halieaceae > Parahaliea > Parahaliea maris. Next base: position 589,101 of record NZ_VRZA01000002.1, read on the forward strand.
GGAGGGCAAACTGGAGTACACCAGCCTGCTGTACCTGCCCAAGCGCGCGCCCTTCGATATGTGGAACCGCGACATGGCGCGGGGCCTCAAGCTCTACGTCCAGCGCACCTTTATCATGGATGAGGCGGACCAGTTCCTGCCGCTGTACCTGCGTTTCGTCAAAGGGGTGGTGGACTCCAATGACCTGCCTCTGAACGTGTCCCGTGAAATCCTGCAGCAGGACGGTGCGGTGGAATCCATGCGCAGCGCCCTCACCAAGCGGGTGCTGGATATGCTGGGCAAACTGGCGAAGAAAGAAGGCGACGACTACGCCAACTTCTGGAAAGAGTTTGGCCAGGTGCTGAAGGAAGGCCCCGCCGAGGACTTTGCCAACAAGGAAAAGATTGCCAAGCTGCTGCGCTTTGCCACGACCCACACCGACCAGGCCGACCAGGACCAGTCGCTGGAAGATTATGTGGCGCGGATGCAAGACGGGCAGGACAAGATCTACTACGTGGTCGCGGAGAACTTCAATACCGCCAAGAGCAGCCCGCACCTCGAGGTCTTCCGCAAGAAGGGCATCGAAGTGCTGCTGTTGTCCGATCGCGTTGACGACTGGCTGATGAATCACCTGCAGGAATTCGACGGCAAGCCCCTGCAGGATGTCGCTCGCGGTTCCCTCGACCTGGCTTCTGACTCGGAAGAGGAAAAGGCCGAACAGGAAAAACTGGAGAAGGAGAGCGAAGGCCTGGTAGAGCGCCTGGGCAAAGTGCTGGAAGACAAGGTGGCGGAAGTGCGTGCCACCAGCCGCCTGACCGAATCAGCCGCCTGCCTGGTGGTGGGCGACCACGACATGGGTGCCCAGATGCGTCGCATCCTGGAGGCCGCCGGGCAGCCGGTGCCGGACTCCAAACCGATCCTGGAAGTCAATCCGGGCCACCCGCTGGTGAAAATGCTCGACGCCGAGGCCGACGAAGACCGTTACGCCGACCTGGCCAATATCGTGTTCGACCAGGCGACCCTGGCAGAGGGCGGCCAACTGGAGGATCCCGCCAGTTACGTGTCCAGGCTCAACAAGCTCCTGCTGGCCACCATGGCAGGCTAGGGCTTCGCCCTCACTGGCGGGGCGCTGTCGGCGCCCCCCGCATTGCTGGTAGACTCGACCCCGCCCGGTAGCCCCGGGCGGGGTTTATCATAATAACGTCGGGAAAACCCTATGTTGCACACCCATCGTGTCGCCGTCCTCGGCGGCGGCAGCTTTGGCACCGTGATTGCCAACCTCATCGCGACCAACGGTCACCCGGTCTGCCTCTGGCTGCGCAATGAGCAGCGGGTCGAGGCGATCAACCGCGACCATGAGAACGCCGAATACCTGCCCGGTTACTCCCTCGATCCGCACCTGTGCGCCACGACCTCGCTGGAGCAGGCCGCCGCGGGGATCGATATCCTGTTCATGGCGGTGCCCAGCGCGTCCTTTCGCGAGGTGGCACGGGCGGTGGCGAGCCTGGTGTCCCCGGGTACTCTGCTGGTCAGCCTGACCAAGGGGGTGGAAGCCCCGGGCTTTTATCTCATGAGCGAAATCCTCGAACAGGAGTTGCCGGACAACCCCAGGGCTGTCCTCAGCGGCCCCAACCTGGCGGGCGAGATCGCTGCGGGCAATATCGCCGGTGCGGTGGTGGCCTCGCGCAGCGAGGAGATCAACGGCACCCTCCACGACCTGCTGCATGGCGAGCGCTTCCTGGTGTACGGTTCCCCGGACATGTACGGCGTGGAATTGGGGGGCGCGCTCAAGAATGTCTACGCGATTCTCGCCGGCCTCGGTGCCGCCCTCGACTTCGGTGAAAATACCACTGGCCTGCTCCTGACCCGGGCCCTCAGCGAAATGTCCCGCTTTGCCGTGCAGTGCGGGGCCAACCCGATGACTTTCCTCGGCCTGGCAGGAGTAGGGGACCTGTTCGTGACCTGTTCCTCGCCCCTGTCACGCAACTACCGGATCGGCCAGGCCATCGGCCGCGGGCAGCCCCTTGCCGAGGTGCTGGCGGGCATGGACCAGGTGGCGGAGGGCATCAATACCCTGGAATTGCTCAAGGCACAGGCCGAGGTGCGCGGGGTGCACATGCCACTGGTAAACGGCCTCTACGACATTCTCCACCACAGCCGTCCGGTGTCCGACCTGTTCAATGATATGATGAGCCGGGAACAGGCACAGGACGTGGAGTTCGTGGCGGCATAACAATGATCCTGACGATTTGGCGACACGGCGAAGCTGCCCCGGCAGTCAACGACCGGCTGCGGCAGCTGACGCCCCGGGGCGAACGGGACGTAGCTCGTGGGGCACCGGCGCTGGCTGATCTCTGCCAGCGGCGCGGGGTTCCCGCGCCCGACCAGTTGTGGTTCAGCGAGTGGCAGCGCACCACCCAGACCGCCGGGCTGATTGCCACTGCGCTGGCTTGTGACAAACGCGCCGAACGGGCCCTCATTCCCGGTGCTTCGGTGGCCGGGGTGGAACACGCGCTGGCGCCTCTGTTTGCGGCCGCTGACGGCCCCGCTCACCTCGTGCTGGTGTCTCACCAGCCGCTGGTGTCCTCGCTGGTGGATGTACTGCTGGGCGAGCATCGCGCGGCGCCGCCGCATCCCCCGGGCGGGCTTGTTACCCTTGAACTGAGTGCGCCCGCGGCTGCCTGCGGCCGCCTGTTGTGGTGGGCGTTTCCGCCCGATTTCGAGGCCGGCGCTTGACCAGTTCAGCGGATTTCCGCACGCCGAGCGAATGTCGCTGGGATGTGGACGGCCTCACCCTGCGGGGGCTGAGTTGGGGCGAGCCGGGCGCGATGCCGGTACTGGCGCTACACGGCTGGCTCGATAACGCCGCCAGTTTTACCCGTCTCGCACCGCAACTCGAGGGCTGCCACGTGGTGGCGGTCGATCTCAGCGGCCAGGGTCGCAGCAGCTTTCGCTCCCCCGACGCGACCTATCAGATCTGGGACGATGTACCCCAGTTGGCGGCGCTGCTCGACCAGCTCGGCTGGCAGCGCTGCGCCCTGCTGGGGCACTCCCGGGGCGGCATTATCTCGACCCTGCTGGCCGCCTCCCTGCCGGAGCGTATCAGTCACCTTGTCATGCTCGATGCCGTGGTGCCCCAGGCCGTGGACGAGACCGCCTTCCCCCGGCAGTTGGGTCGTTTTGTGCACGAACGCCAGCGGGCCCTTGCCCGCACAGGCAAGCGCTACGCTACCTGGGACGAGGCAATCGCGGCCCGGGTCCGCAATGGCCTGCCCCGGGAGGCCGCCCAGGCGCTGGCTTCCCGTAGCCTTGAGGGCGACGCCGAAGGCGGCTGGGAGTGGCGAATCGATCCACGCCTGAGGGCGGCATCAGCGGTCAAGATGAGCGATGGTCAGATTCGCGCCGTACTCGGAGCCATCAGGGCGCCCGCCCTGCTGTTGCAGGCGAGGGAGGGAATGATGCAGCATGCCTCGCTGGTGGAACTCGCCCGTGCGCACATGCCGCAGTTGCAGGTTCGCCAGGTCGACGGTAGTCACCATTTCCATATGGAACCCGATATCGACCCGCAGGTGCCGGACCTGCTTGACTTCCTGGCCGGGGATTAGAAGGAGATATCGATTTGCATTGCCGTCCAGCCCGAACCTGTTTTCGCCTGTTCTGTGGCCTGCTGTTGCTGGGACTGGGGTCCGCCGCTTCCGCTGAGGAGCGCCCGGAGGCGCTGCTGGCTGCACTCGATGCGTTTCCTCACGCCGTGCAAATCGCCAATTCGCGAACCGCGGTGGTGGACTATGAAGTGGGCCTTGGCGCCATGCAAAAACACCTGGGCGACTGGCAGTTCAAGCGCAGCCGCCGGGTGGACGGCGAGCGTGTGCGTTACACATGGCAGATAACCGATGGGTTCAGTGCCGAGGAGGTGTTCACCGGGCTGGTAGGCAAGGTGACTGCCCTGCCGGACAGTGAACGCCTGTTCGGCTGCGAGGGGCGCGCCTGTGGCAACGGGGCACAGTGGGCCAACCGGGTGTTTGCACAGCGGGTGCTCTACGGGCGGGCGGATGCCCAGCGCTACGAGGTTTACAGTGTCGGCGGGGAGGGCGGTTACCTGGTGCTGGCCTATGCCGCGGCCCGCACCTCAGACCGGCAGTATCTCCACGCCGAGGTGATCAGGCTAGCGCCGCAGCTGCAGGAGTGACAGGAACTCTTCGCGGGTTTTCTGCGAGCTGCGGAAGCAGCCCAGCATGGCGGAGGTCTTCATCACCGAGTTCTGCTTCTCGACCCCCCGCATCATCATGCACATGTGTTGTGCCTCGATGATCACCCCCACACCCTCGGCGCCGGTCACATCCATGATGGTCTCGGCGATCTGCATGGTGAGGGACTCCTGTATCTGCAGGCGCCGGGCAAAGACATCCACCAGGCGCGCAACCTTGGACAGGCCCAGTACCTTGCCCGTGGGAATATAGGCCACGTGGCACTTGCCGATAAAAGGCAGCAGGTGGTGCTCACACAGGGAGTAGAGTTCCACGTCCTGCACCAGCACCATCTCGCTGGAGTCGGAGGGGAAGAGGGCGTTGTTGACGACGTCTTCGACGGACTGCTGGTAGCCGCGAGTGAGAAACTCGAAGGCCTTGGCGGCGCGCTTGGGCGTGTCGACAAGCCCGGGGCGTTCCAGGTCTTCACCGATTGCTTCGATGATACGTGCCCAGTTGTCTTCCACGGCGAGAGTCCTCGTTGGCGTGTAAAAAAGGACGGCGATAGTAGCAACCCGTCCCGGGCATGGCAAACCGCCAAGTGCGGTACACTAAACCGATCTTCCCGGCTTGATAATGGACATATTATGCAAACGGTTCAGGACGCCCTGGCCTTCTGCGAGGCGCAACTGGAAGCCAGCCAGGTTTGTTTCGGGCACGGTTGCGACAACCCCTGGGACGAGGCCGTGCAACTGGTACTCACCGTGGCCGGGCTGCCCATAGAGTCAGGTAACGATGTGCTGCCGGTCGCGCTTTCCAGCGAGCAGGTCGACCGGATCGGTCAGCTGCTGAAGCGGCGAATCCAGGAGCGCTTGCCGCTGCCCTATCTCACCGGCCGGGCCTGGTTTGCGGGCCTGGAGTTACGCTGTGACGAGCGCGCCATTGTGCCTCGCTCGCCCATTGGCGAGTTGATCTGTAACGACTTCCAGCCCTGGTACGAGGGCCCGTCACCCCTGCGAGTTCTCGACCTCTGCTGCGGTGGCGGGGCCATTGGCCTGGCTGCCGCCCACTATCATCCCCAGTGCCAGGTGGATCTTGTCGACCTGGATCCGCGGGCGCTGGAGCTGGCGCGGGAAAACCAGGCACTGCTGGGGCTGCAGGCGCGTACCGGGTGCCTGCAGTCCGACCTGTTTGCCGCAGTCGCGGGGCGCCGTTACGACATCATCCTCAGCAACCCGCCCTATGTCGATGCCCGGGACCTGGCCGAGATGCCAGCTGAATACCACCACGAACCCGAGCTGTCCCTGGGTTCCGGGGAAGACGGCCTCGACCTGACCCGGCGTATCCTCGCGGAGGCGGCCGATTACCTGGAGCCCCACGGTCTGCTGGTGGTGGAGGTGGGCAACAGCTGGGAGGCCCTCGAGGCGGCTTACCCGCGGGTGCCCTTCACCTGGCTGGAATTCGAGTACGGGGGGCACGGGGTATTTGCCCTGAGTGCCGCAGAGTTGCAGCAGTACCGGGAATGGCTGGTCGGCTAGGCGGCGGGCGGCGTCTTGCCTTTGTCGGCGCCGCTATCGAATTGCGCGGGGCTGGCCCTTATAATGGGCGGCTTTTCGCACGAGATCTCCGTTCATGGCCGGCAATACCTTTGGCAAACTGTTTACCGTTACCAGCTTTGGCGAAAGCCACGGCCCGGCCCTGGGGTGTATTGTCGACGGCTGCCCTCCCGGCCTGGAACTGGATGCCAGTGACCTGCAGCACGACCTGGACCGGCGCAAGCCCGGCACTTCGCGCTTTACCACCCAGCGCCGCGAGGCTGACGAGGTCAGGATTCTGTCGGGCGTGTTCGAGGGTAAAACCACCGGAACGTCCATCGGCCTGCTGATCGAGAATACCGACCAGCGCTCCAAGGATTACTCCAATATCCAGAACACCTTCCGCCCGGCCCACGCGGATTACACCTACAACCAGAAGTACGGCTTTCGCGACTACCGCGGCGGCGGACGCTCCTCTGCCCGGGAAACCGCCATGCGGGTGGCGGCCGGTGGTATCGCCAAGAAATACCTGCGCGAGCGCTACGGGATCGAGATTCGCGGTTACCTCAGCCAGTTGGGGCCGATCAAGGCTGAGCAACTGGACTGGTCGGTGGTGGAAACCAACCCCTTCTTCTGTCCCGACGCCGCTAAAGTGCCGGAAATGGAGCAGTTCATGGCTGCCCTCAACAAGCGGGGCGACTCCATCGGTGCGCGTATCAATGTGGTGGCCAGCGGTGTGATGCCCGGGCTGGGGGAGCCGGTTTTCGACCGCCTCGACGCCGATATCGCCAGCGCGATGATGGGCATTAACGCGGTGAAGGGGGTGGAAATTGGCGCCGGCTTTGCCAGCGTGGAACAGCATGGCAGCGAACACCGCGACCTGCTGACCCCGGAAGGTTTTATCGGCAACAACGCCGGCGGTGTGTTGGGCGGTATTTCCAGCGGCCAGGACATTACCGTGAGTATCGCCCTCAAACCGACGTCCAGCATCCGCCAGCCGGGCGCCACTATCGACACCAGCGGCAATGCCATGGAAATGGTGACCCATGGTCGTCACGACCCCTGTGTCGGCATACGGGCCACGCCGATTGCCGAAGCCATGCTGGCGCTGGTACTGATGGACCACGCCCTGCGCCACCGGGCCCAGAACATGGACGTGCAGTGCGATACACCGGTGTTGCCGCCCCGGGCGCCGGAGGAGCGCTAGGCCATGGCGGCATCGCGCGCCGCAAAGCGCTTTCGCCGGACCATGGTGCTGGGGGTGCTGGCGCTGGCAACCCTGGTGTGGGCGGCGATCGACCAGTTCGGCGTGCCGGTGGATACCGTTGTCGAACTGGCCCTGGGCAGCGCCCTGATGGTGGTGATCGCGATCGTCGGCGCCGGCCTGTTCGTCGCCCTGTGGATCGGTCTGCGCCGGCTGCTGCGGCGTCGGGACTAGCGCCCTTGCTGGCGCCTCTACCCCTTCGGTGAGCTGATAATCTCCTCGAGGTCGATCTCCAGCAACATGTCATTGCCGATGGTCTCCAGCGCGTCGGACAGTTCCTCGAGCCGGGCTTCGGGTGCGATGTCGGCCTCGATCATGGCCTCGAACATCGGCTCCGCGCTCATCGGCGCACTGACCACTTCGCTGTCCATCTCCACCACATTGAAATGCCGCCGGGCGAGCGCCCGCGATATTTCCAGGACGATACCGGGCCGGTCCGGCCCCAGCACGCTGAGTTTGATACGCCGGGCCTCCGCCAGGGCGACGTGAGCACCGGTGGGAGTGACGCGTACACTCAGGCCACTGGCGGCCAGGCCCTTCAGCTCGGCCTCGAGGCTATCGGCCTTTTCCGTGGGCAGGCTGACCAGTACCAGTCCGGCAAACTTGCCGCCCAGCTGGGTCAGCCGGCTCTCCTGCCAGTTACCACCGGCGGCGCCGATCACCGAGGAAAGCTGTTCGACCAGGCCGGGCCGGTCATCTCCGATAAAGGTGACAATAAAGGATGTTTCCATGCCGCTGGACTCCACATTCATAAGCGCAACCCGTATATTAACGCGCAATTTCCCCTCGTTATAAGGAGCACTTCATGAAATATGGCATCGCACTGGTACTGGCCTTGACGACTGGCTTCGCCCAGGCCGCACTGGACTGGGATACTGCCCTCAATGGCGCTCAACGCAGCGAGGCCAACAAAGCCCGCGACGAGTTTCGTCATCCCCGCGAGACCCTCGAATTTTTCGGCCTGTCAGAAGGCATGACGGTGCTGGAAGTCGCGCCCGGTGGTGGCTGGTACACGGAAGTGATTGCCCCGCTGGTGGCGGGTAACGGCACGTTCTACGCGGCCCATGGCAGTCTCAACCCGCCCAGCAGTTACTACCGCAATTCCCTGGGTAAATTCCTGCAGAAACTCGCCGCCGAGCAGGATCTGTATGGCAGCGTGATCGTGACCCAGCTGCAACCCCCCGCCGAGATGACAGCTGCACCGGCAGGTTCGGTCGACCTGGCCGTGGCCTTTCGCAACGTGCACAGCTGGATGCGCGGTGACGTCCTCGAGCCGACCTTCAAAGCGGTGTATACAGCCCTGAAGCCGGGCGGTCGGTTTGGTATCGTGCAGCACCGCGCCAAGCCGGGTACCGATGTCGAAGCCATGAAGGCTTCGGGCTACGTCACCGAGGACTACGTCATCGCGGCCGCCAAAAAAGCAGGTTTTGAACTGGTCGAGCGCAGCGAGGTGAACGCCAATCCGAAGGACACCGCAGACCACCCGGATGGCGTCTGGAACCTGCCGCCTTCTTTCCGCGCCGGCGACACCAACCGAGACAAGTACCAGGCCATCGGCGAGAGCGATCGCATGACCCTGCTGTTTGCCCGCCCGGCGAAGTAATGGCGCAATTGCTCGACATTCCCGTGGGCCAGCTGGCCCCGGAAACCCTGCTGGCGCTGCTGGAGGAGTTTGCCTCCCGCGACGGCACTGACTACGGCCTGCGGGAGGCCAGCCTCGGGGAGAAGGTGAGTCACCTGCGCCGGGGGCTCGATAGCGGGGCGCTTAAGTTGCTGTACGACAGTGAGTCGGAACACTGGGACCTGGTGGACCGGGACAGCGCGCGGCAGTGGCTGGAGGAGGGCGAGGCGTGAGCGCAGAGCCCATCGTCAGCCAGCACCACCTGGATACTACCGGGCTGTACTGCCCTGAGCCCGTGATGTTGCTGCACAACAAGGTGCGCGACATGGCGGTGGGGGAGGTGCTCGAGGTACTGGCCAGCGACCCGGCCACCCAGCGCGATATTCCCCGTTTCTGCCAGTTTCTCGGCCACGAATTGCTGGCCCAGGAAGAATCCGCGGGACAGTTCCGCTACTGGCTGCGTAAATCCGGGAGCGAACAGTGACCGCAGCCCTGAGTCCCGGGTGCACCCGCGTTCATGTCAGCCAGCGCCTGGAGCGGGTGTTCGACGCCTGCTTTGCGCGGTCCGAGAATACCCGCCTGATCGGTGGGGCCCCGGAACCGGAATATATCCCTGCGGGAGAGCCCGGCCCCGGTGGTCCCGTTGGCTATCACCGGCTGTATTACCGGGAAGACTATTTCGCCAGCGCCCTGCACGAGTCGGCACACTGGTGTATTGCCGGCCCCGGGCGGCGCCTGCTGCGGGATTTTGGCTACTGGTATGCGCCCGACGGCCGCAATCCGGAGCAGCAGGCGGCCTTTCAGCAGGTGGAAGTGGCACCCCAGGCACTGGAGTGGTGCTTCGCCAGGGCCTGCGGCTATCCGTTCCGGGTGAGTCTCGATAACCTGGAGGGTGGCGAGGCGGCGCGCTCGCAGCACGCCACCTTTTGCGATCAGGTCACTACCGCTGCCAACACCCGTGTGGGCCGGGGTATGGCGCCGCGGGCCGCGCGCTGGTTTGACGCCCTGAGTGCGGAGTTTGGTACCGGAGTGCGCCTGTCCGATCTCCTGTTTCGCAGGGACGAGCTGGCCTGATGCGTGAGCAGGCCTGGCTGGTCGATGCCTCGATATACATTTTCCGCGCCTGGTTTTCCCTCCCCGATCGCTGGCATACGGCGGCGGGCATGCCCTTGAACGCGGTGGTCGGTTACGCCGGTTTTTTGCTGGGGATGGCCGAACGCTGCGTGCCGGCTGCGACCCTGGCGGCGGCCTTTGACGAAAGCCTCGGCAGTTGTTTCCGCAACCGGATCTATCCCGACTACAAGTGCAGCCGCACCCTGCCCGACGAGGCCCTGGCTTTCCAGCTGCAGGCCTGCCGGGAACTTACCGAGTGTCTCGGCATCAGCTGTTACAGCGGGCCCCTGTATGAGGCGGATGACTACCTGGCGACCCTGGCCCGTCTCTGCCGCGAGCAGGGGCGTGCGGTGACCCTGGTCAGCCGGGACAAGGACCTGGGCCAGTTGCTGGCGGCGGAGGACACCCTGTGGGACGCCGCTGCTGACGAGGCGCTGGATGCCGCGGGCTTCATGGCGCGCTTTGGCGTTCGCCCTGAACAGTTTCCCGACTACCAGGGGCTGGTGGGTGACAGCGTGGATGACATCCCGGGGATACCGGGAGTAGGGCCGCGGAGCGCCGCCGCCCTGCTGGAGCGCTACACTGACCTCGACACACTGGGAGCACAGCTCGACACGGTAGCGCAGTTACCCCTGCGCGGGGCGGCCAGTCTGGAGCGTAAATTGCAGGCACACTGGCCCCAGGCCCTGTTGTCCCGCCAGCTTGCGCGACTCGAGTGTGCAGTTCCCGGGGTGGAACAGGTGCCACAGTGGCACCTGGAGGAATCATCGATTGCCGCGTTTGCAGACTATCTGTCGGAGTTGGGCCTGGGTGGGAGGCTCCTGCAGCGCACTGAACAACTTGCCGGTCGGCTGGCCGGCTAGAGAGATTATATGAGCGGACTGAAAATAGTAGCCGACGCCAACATGCGCGGTGTGGAAGCGGTATTCAGCCAGTACGGCTCGGTGGAACTGGTAGAGGGGCGCAACCTGCGCCGCGGCCAGCTGGAAGGCGCCGATGTACTGCTGGTGCGCTCTGTGACCAGCGTCGACAGTTCACTGCTGCAAGGGACCGGGGTGCAGTTTGTCGGCACCGCCACCAGCGGCCTGGAGCATGTCGACCAGCACTACCTGCAAACCCAGGGGGTCCGGTTTGCCCACGCCCGCGGGTCCAATGCCAATGCCGTGGTGGAATATGTCCTGGCCGGTATAGCGGCCTGTGACGACTACCTGGAGAGGCTGTTGGCGGGCGGTGTGTTGGGCATCGTTGGTCAGGGGCATGTGGGGCGCGCGCTGGCCCGCTGCGCACGCCAGCTGGGCATACAGCTGCGCTGCTACGACCCCTGGCTGGACGCTGTGGAAGACGCCGCAGAACTGGACGAGGTGCTGGGCGTGGATGTGCTGTGCCTGCACCCCGAATTGACCCGACAGAAGCCCTGGCCCAGCTATCACCTGCTCGACGCCGCCCGGCTCGGGCAACTGCCCGCCGACAGCCTGCTGATCAATGCCAGCCGTGGCGCAGTGGTCGACAACGCCGCGCTGCTGGAGCGCCTGGCTGCAGCCCCCGGACAGCGCTGTGTGATGGATGTGTGGGAGCATGAGCCGCACCTGCTGCCGGGATTACTGGAGCAGGTGGATATCGGCACGCCGCATATCGCCGGCCATAGCCTGGATGCCAAGCTGGAGGGTACGCGCATGCTCGGGGCCGCCCTGGCGACGGCCTTTGACCTGGTGCCCCCCGAGAGCCAGCTGGCTGGGCCCCCCGTGGCCAGTCTGCAGGCCCCGGAAAACCTGCAGGGCGCCGACTTGCTGCGCTGGCTGTTGCAGGCGCGTTACGAGATTCGCGCTGATGATCGCGCCCTGCGGGACGCCGTGGCCGGAGCGCCCGGCAGCGAAGTGGCGGCAGCCTTCGACGCCCTGCGCCGCGACTATCCGCAACGGCGGGAGCTGCGGGGGAGCCCCGTGTACGCCCCCGCGGCACCGGCTGCCTGGGCCAGTGCGCTGGGCTATCGGGAACCGGCAAGCGGGGAGGGTTGATGGCAGACCTGTCGATCGGCCTGCTGGTCAATCCGCTGGCGGGGGTTGGCGGCAGCCTGGCCCTGAAAGGCTCCGATGGTGAGGCCTTGCGCCAGCAGGTCGCCGAAGCCGGCGGCTCACGGCGCTCCACCGAACGCGCGGCACGCGCCCTGGTCATGTTGCAGCAGTCCCAGCTGCCAATTGCCTACAGCACCTGGGGTGGCGATATGGGGGAGGGGCTGTTGCGGGAACTGGGCGTGGAGGCAACCGTGCTCGGACAGCCCGGGCACAGCCCCAGCAGCGCCGAGGACACTCGCAGGGCAGCCGCGGTGCTGGCGGCGCACTGCGACCTGCTGGTGTTTGTCGGCGGGGATGGTACCGCCCGCGATGTCTTCGACGCGGTGGGTGACCGGATGCCCGTGCTGGGGATTCCCGCCGGCGTCAAAATGCATTCCAGCGTGTTTGCGGTGTCACCGGAAGCCGCCGGTGAACTGTTGCTGCAACTGGCCCGCGGCGGCCTGGTGGGGTTGCGCCACCAGGAAGTGCGCGACATTGACGAAACGGCCTTCCGCGAGGGGCGTGTTAAGACGCGCTTCTACGGCGAGATGATGGTCCCGGGGGAGGGGCGCTTTCTCCAGCACACCAAGGTCGGCGGGCGCGAGGACCAGGCCCTGGTGGCGGCGGATATCGCCGCCTGGCTGGCGCCCGGGTTGCAACCGGATACCCTGTACCTGCTGGGGCCGGGGTCGACCACGGCGGCAGTGCTGGAAGAACTCGGCCTGCCGGCGACGCTATTGGGGGTGGACGCGCTGCTGGACAACCAGGTAGTGGCAGCCGACGCCAGCGAACAGGCGCTGCTGGCGCTACTGGCGGAGCACCATGGCCCGGCGCATATCATTGTCACCGCGATTGGTGGCCAGGGGCATATTTTCGGCCGCGGCAACCAGCAGCTTTCCCCCGACGTGATTCGCGCGGTGGGGCTTGATCACATCACCGTGATCGCCGCCAAGTCCAAGGTGGCGGCCCTGGACGGGCGCCCGCTCCGGGTGGACACCAACGACCCTGGACTCGACGAGGCCCTGACCGGCTACCGGCCGGTTATCACCGGCTACGAAGACGAGATTCTCTACCGCGTGGCCACATCCGACTGACTGGTTGGGGCGCGGCGGGTGTATTCCGGCCCTGTAAAGCAGCGAATTGTTTCACTGTTCTATGTTATTGTCCGGGGGTCGGGATCGACGGAGCAGCGCGCGATGCTAGATAAAAGCAAAAGTCAGGCGCTCGATCAGGAAGAAGCTTACTGGCGGGCGCGGCTCTCGCCACAGGAGTTTCACGTCTGCCGTGGGCAGGGCACCGAACGTGCCTTTACCGGGGAATACTGGGATTGCGATACCCCAGGCGTGTACCACTGTCGCTGCTGCGACAAACCCCTGTTCCACTCTACCGCCAAATACGATGCCGGCTGCGGCTGGCCCAGTTTCTGCCGCCCCTGCAACCGCGACGATATTCTGGAAATACCCGATCACAGTCACGGCATGCACCGCACCGAGGTTCAGTGCAAGGCCTGTGGCTGCCATCTGGGCCACGTCTTCAGCGATGGTCCCGCGCCCACGGGCCTGCGTTACTGCATCAACAGCGTGTCAGTACGGCTGGTGGCAGAGGTAGAAGGGTAGGTTTTCTATAAGGGAGAAGAAATTGGAGCGGGCAACGGCTGGGGCGCCCAGCCTGGGATCGCATCCGATTTCGAACCATCGAAACCTTCAATGCGTGCACGGAGATATGAGTAAGGAATAAATTGGAGCGGGAAACGGCTGGGATCGCATCCGATTTCGAACCATCGAAACCTTCAATGCTTGCACGGAGATATGAGTAAGGAAGAAATTGGAGCGGGAAACCGGGTTCGAACCGGCGACCTCAACCTTGGCAAGGTTGCGCTCTACCAACTGAGCTATTCCCGCACACATACGCGTTTATACCGTCGTCACGGTCGCCGGAACCGGCGAGACTGGGCGTCCCCCCACAACCTTGGCAAGGTTGCGCTCTACCAACTGAGCTATTCCCGCACCTGAAGTGCTCGATTGAGTGGCGTCCCCTAGGGGGTTCGAACCCCTGTTACCGCCGTGAAAGGGCAGTGTCCTAGGCCACTAGACGAAGGGGACGCATCGGTCTCAATCAAGAGGCGCGCATTGTAGGTAGCACCGCCTCCTTCGTCAAGCCCGAAATCCCAATTTACGCATGATTTTTTACTGGCCTTTCAGTAGCTTGGCCCGGGCCGCGGCGAGGTCGATGATCTCGCCCCGGGAGGCCGCGGCGGCCCGCTCCTCGTCCACCCGCTGGAAGGCTTCCAGTTCCTCGTCGGTGAGGTAGTGGAGGCATTCGCCGCCCAGGAACCACAGCAGTTCGCGCGGTACGGTGGGGGCGAATTCCGGGAAGCTGGTGAACAGGCGGGCCACCAGGCCCGGGCCTTCCGCATACAGTGAATCACTGTCGCCGCCGGCTTCCTGACAGGCGCTCGCCAGCTGCTTCAGCGGGTCGCCTTCTTCCAGGGCGGCGCAGCGTTGGACGAAGGTATCGGCAAAGCTGCCCCAGGTAGCCAGGCAGTGTTGCAGGTACTGTTGATCATTCATGCAGAGGCGTTCCGTAGTTTTCGGCATTCGTTAACAGGGGGATTGCGGGTACAATGTCGCGCTTCGTTTCCCGCAGGCAGTCGCGAGGTTCCATGATACCAGCCCTGACCATCGAAAATCTCAGCAAGTCCTACGACAACGGTTTCCAGGCCCTTAAAGGCATCAGCCTGTCAGTGCAGCAGGGTGATTTTTTTGCCCTGCTCGGGCCCAACGGCGCCGGCAAATCCACCACCATCGGGATCATCTGTTCACTGGTCAGCAAGTCCGGCGGCAAGGTGGTGGTGCACGGCGTGGATATCGACGAGGATTTTCCCGCCGCCAAGAAGTTCATTGGCATCGTGCCCCAGGAATTCAACTTCAACGTGTTCGAGAAGGTGGAGGATATCGTCATCAACCAGGCCGGGTACTATGGCCTGCCGGCGGATATCGCTCGCGAGCGCACGGAAAAGTACCTCAAGGAACTGGGCCTGTGGGACAAGCGGGACGTGGCCTCGCGGATGCTGTCCGGCGGCATGAAGCGACGCCTGATGATTGCCCGGGCCCTGGTGCACGAACCCCGCCTGCTGATTCTCGATGAGCCCACCGCCGGGGTGGATATCGAAATGCGCCGCTCCATGTGGGACTTCCTGCGCAAGATCAACGCCGCCGGCACCACCATTATCCTCACCACGCACTACCTGGAAGAGGCCGAGGCCCTGTGTCGCAACATTGCCATCATCAACCACGGCAACATTGTCGAGAACAGCTCGGTGCGCGACCTGGTGCGCCGACTGCACCGGGAAGTGTTCATACTCGACTGCGTGGATGAGCTACCCGAGTCTTTCTCGGTGGACGGCTTTGTCACCCGGCGCATGGACGAACACTGCCTGGAGGTGGAAGTGGAGAAGGGACAGCACATCAATGACGTGTTTGCGCAACTGGACCGTGCCGGTGTGCAGGTGAGCAGCATGCGCAATCGCGCCAATCGCCTGGAAGAGATGTTTGTGAACCTGGTGGAGGGCGCCGCATGAGCCCCCGCGAGCAGTACGTCGCCTTCATGACCATCCTGCGCAAGGAAATCCGGCGCTACACCCGTATCTGGACCCAGACCCTGCTGCCTTCGGCGATCACCATGTCGCTGTACTTTGTGATTTTCGGCTCCCTGATCGGGTCGCGCATCGGTGACATGGGTGGCTTCACCTACATGCAGTTCGTGGTGCCCGGCCTGATCATGATGGCCATTGTGACCAACTCCTACTCCAACGTGGTGTCCTCCTTCTTTGGCTCCAAGTTCAATCACAGTGTGGAGGAACTGCTGGTCTCACCGACACCCAACTACGTCATTCTCATGGGCTATGTCATAGGCGGTGTCACCCGCGGCCTGCTGGTGGCGGTGATTGTGACCATCGTGTCCCTGTTCTTCACCCACCTGCAGATACACAGCTGGTTCGTGGTGGTGGCCATCGTGCTGATGACGTCCATCCTGTTTGCCCTGGCGGGGTTCATCAACGCGGTGTTCGCCAATAATTTCGACGACATTTCCATCGTACCGACCTTCGTGCTGACACCGCTGATCTACCTGGGTGGCGTGTTCTACTCGATGGACCTGCTGCCGGACTTCTGGGCCGGCGTGTCCAAACTGAATCCGCTGGTGTACGTGGTTAACGCCTTCCGTTATGGCGTGCTCGGCGTGTCGGACGTGAGCCTGCCCTTTGCCTTCGGCATGATCAGCCTGTTCACCCTGGCGGCGTTCTTCTATAGCATGCACCTGCTCAACTCGGGCAAGCGCCTGCGGCAGTAAGCGATGGCAGATATCGACGACAAGGGCCTGTTACTAGGCCGGCAGGTGCCGGTCAGCGAGCAGTATGCCCCGGAATTGCTGTACCCGATTCCTCGCTGCCTGGCACGGGACAACCTGGGTATTGATGGTGGGGCGCTGCCCTTCAGAGGGGTGGATCTCTGGCACGCCTACGAACTGTCCTGGCTGGATGAGACGGGGCGGCCCGTATCGCGGGTGGGGCGCTTTACCATTCCCGCAACCAGCGCCAATCTGGTGGAGTCCAAATCCTTCAAGCTCTACCTCAACTCCCTGAACCAGGAGCGCCTGGGGGATGATGCGACCGCCTGCCAGCGGATATGTGCCGATATCTCTGCCGCGGCCGGCGCCGAGGTCAGCCTGGAGCTGTTCGCCCCGGATGACCCTGCCCTGGCCGGCAAGGCACTCCCTGGTGCTTGCCTTGATGACCAGCCGGCGACCTGGCGCGGTGGGGAGCCCGACTTGCAACAGCTGGTACCCGTGGCGGGGCAGGGCATGGAAGTCCACACCCACCTGCTGCGCTCCCTGTGCCCGGTGACCGGCCAGCCCGACTGGGCCAGTGTCTGGATCTGCACGGAGGGAGGGAGCGTGGAACCGCTCGGCCTGCTGGAGTACCTGTTGGCCTACCGCAATCACCAGGAGTTCCACGAGCAGTGCGTAGAGCGAATATTCCGCGACCTGCAGGCCGCCTGTAAGCCTTCCGGATTGCACATTCAGGCCTTCTATACCCGCCGCGGAGGCCTCGACATCACGCCGTTCCGCACCACAGGAAAGCGGTCCCCGTTGCCGCGGATGAACCGGCAGTAACGCCAAAGCAAATTCATTGCCAGCGGGACTGGAAATCACCTAATCCTGTGGTATGATGCGCGCCCTCTGCTGCGGTGAACGGAGCGGGGCGGCCTGCAAAGGGTCGACAATTTACGGTGAGGTGGCCGAGTGGTCGAAGGCGCACGCCTGGAAAGTGTGTAACGGGAAACCGTTCGAGAGTTCGAATCTCTCCCTCACCGCCATATATGCAAGAGGGGTCCCATCGGGGCCCCTTTTTTGTATTGATCATCACGTCCCCATCAGTCGGTGCTCGTGGGGCCATTCACCCGCAACGCCGGATGCCACTGCCTCGAACAGGCCCTGCTCGCGAAGGGTTCGCTTGAATCGCTTCATCACCGGGCGCGAGATCATTGTTTCCGCCAGCAGACGGGTCTCGTAAACAGCGATGCGGATTGCCTCGCTGACGGCTTCATCCTTGTTGTCCTGTAGATGTTGCGAGGCCTGGTCAATGACGTCATGGATATCGGCGTCCAGCAATAGCGTCGGCTGCAATCTGGTGGCCTCGTACAGTAACACCATGACTACCTTGTCGAGCGCAGTCATCTTGCATTTGCCGTCGAGTATCTTGAGTTTTACCGCGATGATGCAGTCGTAGTGAACGGGCTCGAGCACCGCCGTGGCAAGCCAGCGGGTCACGGTGTCGAGGGGATCACTGCGATACTCCAGCGGGCTGAGCGGTTGTGTAGAGGGCTTTTCTGTCGCCAGTTCGTTGCTCATGGTCACTGCGCTCGCGCTCCCTGAATGTTCCCTTCGCTGGCGATTACACGGCTCCCCAGGCCATGCGTTTCTCTTGGGTGGTATCCATGAGTAACTGGTCCATCGATTTCAGTGGCCCCCTGGCATTGTAGGACTGGAATTCCCTGAAAACGATGGTGAGTTTGTCGGCCGGGGCATACCCTTTGAAATCGCTTTTCTCGAGAGCCAGTGCGTCGATCGCTTCATTCCATGGGACGCCCTGTACCAGCGGGATGATGGTCGCCTCGACGCTGCCGACCTGGATCCTGGCGCTCTCTCGCGCATTGACTGCGAACAGCATGATCACGATGTCGTCGGCGAAATCGGCCTGAAAGCGCGCGAGCAGCTTCGGGAACAGGTCGACTTCGTCGAGGCTGCCGATCAGCATCCGGATTTTGTCGTTCGCGAGAATTACGCTCCCCCGCAGGGTGTCTTCGGGCGGGTTGGGGTGCCCCTTGTCGTCGAGGCCTCCATCCGTAATGACGAGATCACCTCGGTAGGCCTGGTACTGGCCATCTCCGGTGGGGGCAAAAAAATTGGTGTTGAAAAACCGGTGGTCGTCCTGGTAGCTGTCGAGTATCACGATCGGGTCTCCGCCTGGGGAAGTGAGAATGCCGTGACCTGTCCATACTCCAGACAGCCTCCGGCAGAGAGGTATGGGCAAGTAACGTGCCGTTTCTGGAAGTGAGAGTTTCCTGCATTCAATCAAGTACTTGGAAAACCATGCAGTGGTTCTCTCGCTGCCGCTGTCGCAAACCCGACAGCGTTCCTGCTGCGGCAGCCGTTGAATTGTCTGAAACCTGACGAAGCAGGCCGAACGGCAGGTTAAAATACGGGAAAACTGAACCGGGATGGCGCCAGGCCGTCGATTCGCAATTGGTCCGGTTTTTGCTGAACTGGTCTGGTTACCGCTGAATTGGTGTGCTTGTTGCCGATTGTGACCCGTTTCTGTCGAGCGTGGTACAGGTACTCGGCGGCAGATGATCTCAATCAACGGAGTGAGTGTATGCGCCATGCCCCCTACCAGAAGGAAGTCGAGTCAGCTGCAGCGATGTCCGAGGCTGCCAGGCTGGAATATTTTCTTACCCGGGTGTTCGAAGCAGAGGAAGTCTGGGGCCTGGATGACGGCTGTGAGTGGATAGTGGAGGAGCGCGACGGTCAGCAGCTGATGCCGCTCTGGCCCTACGAACAGTTTGCGCAAGCCGCAGCACAATTCGGCTGGAAGGACTGTCTGCCGGCAGCCGAATCGCTGGAAGACTTCCTCTACAATACCCTGCCGGGTTTGATTGCAGAGGATTACATGCTGAATATCATGGCGACCCCGGGCGTCGACGGATGCTTTGTTTCTCCTCAAAGGTTGTACGCAATCCTTGAGGGCATGATCGAGGCGGGAGAATACAAACTCGACGCCTGACCTGAAACTAGCGCCAGGGCGAAATCACATCCAGCCGCGCCGCCTTGGCGCGATACATACTCTCATCCGCCTTGGCCAGTAGTTCTTTCACACTGGTGTCCTGTCCGTGGCACAGGGAATAGCCAATGCTGATGGACGGTGTGATCTCGTCCTCGTGCCATACCAGCGTGTTGCTTTCCACCGAAGTTCGGATTTTTTCGATGACGGCTTCGGCCTGCTGTTTTTCCGATACCCGGTGTAACACGGCGATGAATTCGTCGCCGCCGAGGCGGGCGACGCTGTCACCCGCTCGCACCGCCCGTTGCAGTGCGTTGGCCACGTGTACCAACAGGGCGTCTCCAGCCTCGTGGCCGAGGGTGTCATTGACCTCCTTGAAGCGGTTGAGGTCGATCAGCAGTACCGCGAACCGGGCGGGCCGGGAGCCACCGCTGACCAGCCGGTGCAACTGCCCCATGATGAATCGGCGGTTCGGTACCTGGGTAAGTTCGTCGATCAAGGCGGCCTGGCGGCTGAGGTGGTAGGCACGCAGTAGCAGCAGAATCGAGGCAATGATTAGCGTCAGGACTAACAGGGCAATGGTGCGGATGATCGCTATGGCCCGCTGCAGACTTGGCGTTGTGAGAGAGTCAAAGCGTGCAGACAATTGCCACGCGCCCGAGGGCGTATTCACCGGTAGCTGGATGTCTGCGTTCTGGGCGACGGCCGGGTCACCGTAAATGACCGTGGGTTCACCGGAGGCTATGTGCTCTCCATCGCCGGCGCGACTTAGAGCGATAGAGGCTCCCTGCAAATCATTCAGGCCCGCATTGTCCAGCAGGGCGTCGAAGTTCATTACTGCACTGACCGTGCCCCAGTAGTCCCGGGTATTCGGGTAGTCGCGGAAAATCGGGAAGCGGGCGATCAGGGCGCTACCTCCCTGTACCAGGGCGACGGGCCCGGCGATGTAGACGCTGCCCATTTCGCGGGCCAGCCGCACGCTGCGCATCTGCTCGGGAGCGGTGCGATAGTCGAACCCCAGTGCTTTTTCATTGCCCTCGTAAGGGTATATCTGGGCGATGACGTCGCCGGGGGCGATGCCGATATTGCGCAGGGTATCGGACTTCTGAAACAGCTTTTCGGCCACGGCCTCCCACTCGCTCGCGGTCAGGTCCGGGTCCATGGTGATGAAGGAGGCGAGGGTATCGGAGAGGTAGGTGTTGCGGAACAGTTCCGCCTCCAGCCTGGCCCGGCTAAGGGCGACCGACTGCCGGGTCTGCTCCCGCTCCAGGCTTTCGGCCCGTTCGCGGAATAGCTGGACGAACACCTCTTCGACGTAGATACCAAAGCCCAGCAGGGCAACAATGCCCGCCGCGATCCCGGCCTTGTTACGCCTGCTGAGAGTGGTTGCCATCGGTGTACCGGTGCTGAAAACCGCAGACTAGCGCAAGGGGCAGCGGGATTCAAAGCCCGGAGAGAGGCCATGTGCGCAGAGCTGAACTTACAGCATCAGCTCCGCCATCTCCCGCATCAGGTTGATTTCCCCATGAATCAGCAGGCTGGTCACCGGTGAGTTCTCCCAGTCTTTCAGCTTTTCCCGGATGCGATCCTTCGGTCCGCACAGGGAGATTTCGTCGGCGAAGGCGTCCGGTACGCAGGCGATCGCCTCGTCCCGCTGGCCGGCAAAGAACAGTTCCTGGATTTGATCCGCCTCGGCTTCGAAACCCATGCGTGCCATCAGCTCCTTGTGAAAATTGCGCTTCTTCGAGCCCATGCCGCCAATGTAGAAGCCCAGCATGGCCTTGACCGGGTGCAGGGCGGTCGCCAGGTCGTCGTGGATGTTTACCATCACGGTACTGGCCACCTCGAAGCCGGCCGACGCGCCTGCCAGCTGGTTGGCATACACGGCCTGGCGATAGGGCGAGTAGTAAAGTGGCAGCCAGCCATCGGCGATCTCGGCGGTCTGGGTCACGTTCTTTGGCCCCTCGGCGCCGATGAAAATGGGCAGGTCGGGGCGCAGTGGGTGGGTGATGGGCTTGAGGGGCTTGCCCATGCCCCAGGCGTTGTCACCGTGGTAGGGCAGGGGGTAGAACTCGCCATCGGAGGTGACCGGCGCCTCGCGCTTCAGCACCTGACGGATGATGTCCACGTACTCCCGGGTCCGGGTGAGCGGCTTGGCATAGGGCTGTCCGTACCAGCCTTCGACAACCTGCGGGCCCGATACACCCAGGCCGAGTATCATCCGGCCGCCGGAAAGGTGGTCCATGGCCAGGGCCGACATGGCGCAGGCGGTGGGGGTGCGCGCCGACAACTGCGCCACCGAGGTCCCGAGGCGGATGCGCTCGGTGCGGGCGCCGATCCAGGCCAGCGGGGTAAAGCAGTCGTTGCCCCAGGACTCCGCCGTCCATACGGAGTCGTACCCCAGGTTTTCCGCCTCCACCGCGCGCTCGATAAAATCGGGTGGCGGCTGCGCGCCCCAGTAGCCCAGCTGCAGTCCCAGTTTCAGTTTGGCCATTCGTCTGCTCCGTTGTGGGTGTTATCCCGCTACTTTACGGCCGCTGTGGCGTTCTGCAATCAGTCGCGGCGGCCACACGGGCTTGCAGGAACGCTCATCGCCGGCCCCGGTGTCAATTAGCGGGCCGATTGGATAGACTTTGCCGGCTCGGTACCCGGAGACGCAACACAAGGTAATGGCATGAACAAACTGACCCATCTCGACGAGACCGGCGCCGCGCGCATGGTGGATGTGGGCGAGAAGCCGGTCACTCAGCGCGAGGCCGTGGCCCAGGCCTGCGTAGCCATGCTGCCCGAGACCCTCGAGCTGCTGTTGTCCGGTGGTCACAAGAAGGGTGATGTGTTCGCCGTGGCCCGGGTGGCGGGAATCCAGGCAGCCAAGAAGTGCTCCGACCTGATCCCGCTTTGCCACCCCCTCATGCTCAACAGCGTCAACGTGGACTTCGAAAGTGACAGCCAGGCCAGTGAAGTGCGCATTCTGGCCCGCTGCCGGGTTTCCGGGAAGACCGGGGTCGAGATGGAGGCGCTGACGGCGGCTTCGGTGGCCGCCCTGACGATCTACGACATGTGCAAGGCCGTTGACCGGGGTATGGAAATTCGCAGTGTCACACTGCTGGAAAAGCAGGGTGGCAAAAGTGGCCACTGGCAGCGTACGGATGGTGAAGCATGATCTGCGTGCGCTTTTTTGCCCGGGTGCGCGAAGCCCTCGACACCGAGGAGCTCGCGCTGTCGGAGGCAGACGTTGCTGATCTGGACGCCCTGCAGGACCACCTCCAGCAGCTTGGTGAGCCCTGGCGGTCGGTACTGGCCGAGCCAAACCTGTTGCGAGCGGTCAATCACGAAGTGGTGCACGGCAACCGCGCGCTAGCCGATGGCGACGAAGTGGCCTTCTACCCTCCGGTAACGGGAGGCTAGTGGATGGCGATCTGCGTGCGGGTTCAGGCCGGGGACTTCGACCCCCTGCAGCTGCAGCGTGAGCTGGAGGGGAATGACGCCGGCGCGGTGGTCACGTTTACCGGCTACGTCAAGGGAGGTGGCGGCGTCAGCGGGATTTCGCTGGAGCACTACCCGGGCATGACAGAGCACAGCATCGAAACGATTGCTCGCGAGGCGATGTCGCGCTGGTCCCTGAAGGCGGTGAGCGTGCTGCACCGGGTGGGCCACCTGCCCGCCGGGGCCCAGATTGTGTGGGTTGGCACCAGCGCTACCCACCGGGGCGAGGCCTTTGCCGGCTGCGAGTTTGTCATGGACTACCTCAAGACCCGGGCACCGTTCTGGAAGAAGGAGTACGGCGAGTTCGGCGAGCGCTGGGTCGAGTCACGCAGCAGCGACCAGGCGCGAGCCGAGCGCTGGTGAGATACACCTGAATGGGGGATGCCCGCTGCCTGGCGGGCAACGAGAATACAGGGCACATTTGCCGCAACAGGATAAGGAATAGCAGGTATGGAAGGACGCGAACTCAGGAATGCTCTCGGACGCTTTGCCACGGGAGTCTGTATCATTACCACCACCACCGACGAGCATCAGCCGATCGGCATGACGGCGAATTCCTTCGCCGCCGTCTCGCTCGAGCCACCCCTGGTGCTGTGGAGCCTGCAGAATAATTCTGACGTCTACCGCGACTATGCCGCGGCGCGCTATTTCAATATCAACGTGCTGTCCAGCGAGCAGGAGGCGTTGTCGGGTGAGTACGCTCGCAAGGGTGAGCACGCCCTGAAGGCCGAGCATTTCCGCCCGGGCAAGTATGGCGCACCGGTCATTCGCAATGCATTGGTGACCTTCGAGTGTGAACTCGATGCCACCCACTCTGGCGGGGATCACCTCATCATTGTCGGCCGCGTTCGCAATATGACCCATCGCCCGACGGGCAAACCGCTGCTGTTCTACGGTGGTGCCTACGGCGAGCTCCACTGAGCCTGCGGGGGCTCTACCGGGCGCCCTTGTTGGCACCCTTTTGGCATCCTTTTGGCAGCCCGGCGAAATGACTATACTGGGGCGTTTGGCCCCGCCGTGAATCCTGTCCCATGAATTATTGCTCCAGCTGCGGCAACTCCGTAACTCTGCGAATCCCAGAAGGCGATGACCGGGAGCGCTATGTCTGCGTGTCCTGCGAGGCGATCCACTACACCAATCCCCGGGTGATCGTGGGGTGCCTGCCCGTTCACGAGGGCCGGGTGCTGTTGTGTCGCCGTGCCATCGAGCCGCGTCGCGATTTCTGGACCCTGCCGGCGGGCTTTATGGAGAATGGTGAAACCAGCGCCGCCGGGGCTGCCCGGGAGACCTGGGAGGAGGCTGAAGCGAAGGCGGTGGACCTGCAACTCTATCGCATCTTCGACGTGCCCCACATCAGCCAGATCTACATGTTCTACCGCTGCGGTATCGAGGGCGGGGCATTTGGCGCGGGGCCGGAGAGTGTGGAATCAGCACTGTTCGAAGAGGCGCAGATCCCTTGGGATGAAATTGCCTTCCCGGTGGTTTACAAGGCCCTGAAAGAGTACTTCGACGATCGCCGCAAGGGAGAATACCCGGTGCGGGTATCCTCGATTGAACGCTTACGGCGGCCAGGCTGACTGCTGAGACAGCGCTGGCTGCATCCACCATCGTCTAGATCGTCAGAATACGCCGCAACAGGCTGTCTTCCCGCCGGCGCTGCTCGCGCAGCCGCAGCAGTTCCGCCAGTTGGGCCTCGATTTCCCCTGCGACCTCGTCGCGAATCTTGCGCTGCTGTGGCTTGGTGGGTGTTTTGCCCGCGTAGTCCGCCAGGTCCACAGGATGGCCAAAGCCGATGTAACAGCGCTGGGGGCGGGGCAACAGGGTACCGAGACTACCTCTGGGAATGGGCGGCAGCATGTCGGTACGGGTATTTTCATCCAGCAGGCCAAAGCGCTTCAGTAACCGCCCGAGGGCGGAATTGGGTATCTCGTCGCTCTCCAGCCAGTGATCGTAGAACTCATCCGGCCCGATCATGCCGAAGGGCATAATGGTGTAGCCGTGCTTGGCCGCCAGGCGCACGAAACCATAGCGTTCCTTCCACTGCAATTCATACATTTCACTGGCCGATTTGACTGCTTCGTGGGCGCCGCCGGGAAACACCAGCAGGTCGCTGCCATTTTCCATGAGCGCTTCGCACACCGCCGGGTGACCCATGACCGCCCCCAGGTCGATAAGGGTGTCGCCGAGGGCTTTGTTGCTGAACAGGAATTTGTCGCCCAGGGCGCGCACGGAGCGACCCAGTTCGTGGAATACGGTGGGAGCGAAAACCCAGCCATCGAGCGCAAACAGGGAGTGGTTGCCGATGAACAGGCAGGGCCGGTCCGGGACCCGGTCACCGTGCAGCAGGGTCGGCCTGAACACCTTGTCCACCACCTGGTACATGCGGCCCATGTAGCGGTCGAAGGACACCGGGGAGTTGAGGGCGGCGTCGATGTGCGCCTGTAAAGCCTCCTCACTGGCCAGGGGGTCGTGTTGGCTGGAAAAATCTATGGGCACTGCAGTCGCTCCGTTCGGTTTACTGAAAGTATAACGGCTATTGGTCGCCGAGCAGACGACCCAGGCCGCGTTCGCGCAAATTCGCCTGCAGGGCCTCGCGAATGCTGGCGGCATCCTCCATCGCCAGGACCTGCCCGGCCAGGGTCGCCGCTTCCCCGGCGGCGGTTGATCGCAGCAGCCACTTGATGCGCGGAATCTTGGACGCACTCATGCTCAGCGTACGAATGCCCAGGCCCGCCAGTACCAGCACGGCAGCGGGGTCGGAGGCCATCTCCCCGCACAGGCTCAGCGGCAGTTTACTGTCCTGTGCGAACCGGGCAATGCGGGCCACCTCCCTGAGGACCGCCGGATGCAGGTGGTCGTAGGCCGCGGCGACCCGGGGGTTGTTGCGATCCAGGGCCAGCAGGTACTGGCTCAGGTCGTTGGAGCCAATGGAGATAAAGTCGATGCGCGAGGCCCAGGTCGGCAGCAGCGAGATCGCGGCGGGAACTTCCACCATGATCCCAACCGGCGGCCGCCGGACGGCAATGCCTTCTTCCGCCAATTGTTCCAGGGCGTCGTCCAGCAGGGCGCGCAGTTTATCGATCTCCCCGGTGTTGCTGACCATGGGCAACAGGATGCGCAGGTTGTCGGCGTCACCCGCTGCCCGCAGCATGGCCCGCAGCTGGGTCATCAGGAGCGAGCTGTTGTCCAGGCAGAAGCGGATACCGCGCCAGCCGAGGGCGGGGTTGTCCTCGATGATCGGGAAGTAGGGCAGGGGTTTGTCACCGCCGATGTCCAGGGTGCGCATGTACACGGGTTTACCGGCATAGGCCTCCAGCACCTGGCGGTAGATATACTCCTGCTCGTCTTCGGAGGGAAAGGTTTCAGACACCATGAACGGCATCTCGGTGCGATACAGGCCCACGCCTTCGGCGCCGTTGGCGATTCCCGGCGAGATATCCGCGAGCAGGCCGGTGTTGGCAAACAGTCGTAGCTGCTCGCCGTCGGTGGTCACCGCGGGTTCGTTGACCAGTTCCGCCAGTTCACCCTGCAGGGTCCGGTCGGCCTGCTGCAGCCGCCGGAACTCTTTTTTTACCGAGGCGGAAGGGTGCAGGATCGCCTGGCCGAAATTGCCGTCGACGATGATCGGGTCGCCGTCATTGAGGGATTTCAGGGTGCCGGTGCCCATCACTGCGGGTATACCGAGGGCGTTCGCCAGTACTGCGGTATGGGACAGCGCCGAGCCCTCAAAACAGACGATGCCCTGCAGCCGGTCGGGGTCGCAGGAGGCAATGTCCGACACACTGACCTTGCTGCCCACCAGTACCACGGGACCGCTGCCGTCAGCGGGCACGGTGTTGTCCTCGCCGTGCCACGCGGAGTAGAGCTTGTTGCCGAGATGGTAGAGGTCCTCGTGCCGGGCCCGCAGGTAGGGGTCTTCCATTGCCAGGAAGATATCGGCGAAATGCTGGACAGTCTGGCGCAGGGCGCCCGGCAGCCACTGGCCGGCCCGTATCCGTTCGGCGACGCCCTCGCGCAGGTGGTTGTCTGACAACAGCATCTGGTAGGCGGAAAAAACCGCGGCCACGCTTTCCGACACGTCGGCGCCCAGGGCGCAGCGCTCCTCCTCGACCTCCCTGCTCACTTGCTCGAGCAGGCTGTACCAGCGTTTCAGGGTGGCTTCAGGATCGCTGCAGGGTTTGTCGGAGACGCTGTACAGATCAAACTGGTCACAGGTCTGTACCTTGCCGATGCCGATCCCTGGCGCTCCCTTGACGCCGCGTACCTGGCGCGTGGTCGACAGGGCATTGCTGAACTGCTGTGGCTCGGCCGGCAGCGCCAGCGCCAGTTGGGCAGAGAGGGTGACCAGGAAGGCCAGTTCCTCCTCACTCATCAGACGGGCCTCACGGGCTTGCACAACAAGCACCCCGATCACCTCGCCGCTGCGTACCAGCGGGACACCGCAGAAGCTGTGGAACTCCTCCTCGTGGGTCTCGGCAATGTAGCGAAAGTCGGGATGGGAAGCCGCCTCGGCGATATTCACCGGGTGCCGGCTGCGCGCCGCCAGACCGACGAGGCCAGTGCCTTCCGGAAGCAGGGAGTGGCCGACCGAACGCGGGTCGAGACCGTGGCTCGCCGCCAGCAGCATGCTGTGATCGGGCTGGGAAATATAGAGGCTGCAGACGTCGACACCGATGGCACGGTGGATGGACTCCACGATGAGTTCAACCTGTTCGGCCTGTCCGGATGCCTGGGCAACGGCCTGTACGATGCGAGTGAGTTCGAGTAGGGGATTCATACGGGTCATTAGGCGGCAAAAGCACGGGACGGGCAAGAGGCATTTCGAGACGAGTGTACTATGCTGGTTCGCGCAGCACGGCCGGGGTAAAGTCTGGGCAAGGCGGATGCAACACAATAACAATAGTGAAGGAGTACAGCTATCGTGGAAGGCAAACGGGTGGCCATTACCGGGCCGACGGCGGGGATTGGCAGGGCAACAGCTCTGGAACTGGCGGTGCGCGGCGCCCACCTGCGGTTGCTGTGCCGCAACCGGGAGAAAGGCGAGGCACTGGCCGCGGAGATCGCCGCCCTGGGAGCGCCAGAGGCCGTTGTCATCGAGATGGATATGGCCTCACTGGCGAGCGTGGCGGAAGCCGCCCGGCAACTGGCCGGTATCGATGGTGGCCTGGAGGTACTGATCAACAACGCGGGCCTGATCAATACCAGGCGCCGGGAGAGCCTGGACGGGTTCGAGGAAACCCTGGCGGTGAATCACTTCGCGCCCTTCGTGCTGACCGGCCTGCTGCTGCCGCTGCTGGAGGACAGCCCGGGGGCGCGTATCGTCAACGTGGCCTCCGATGCTCACAAGTTTGTGCGCGGCATGGGGTTCGAGGATATGCAGGCGGAGAAGAACTACCGCATCTTCCGCGAATACGGCCGTTCCAAACTGGCCAACATGTTGTTTACCCTCGGCCTTGTCCGGCGCCTGGGAAGCAAGTCTCCCACAGTGAACTGCTGTCACCCCGGTGCGGTCGCCAGCTCCCTGGGTACCCAGAATGCCGGCTTTGTCAGCGGTATTGTGCCGCGCCTGCTGAAGCCGTTTTTCAAGACGCCGGAGCAGGGGGCTCGCACTTCCCTGTTCCTGGCGTGCGACCCGTCAGTGGCGGGAATCAGCGGCCGTTATTTCGTCAACAGCCGCGAGGCAACGCCCAAACCCTGGGCACTGGATGAGGCGGCGGCGGAGCGCCTGTGGGACTACACCGAGGAGTGTACGGGGTTTCGCTACACGCAGTAGTGCCCGGCGACGGGGAGCGCCTGGCCCGCTGTTACGCGGGGGGCGCACCCGTTAGCCGGGTCAGCTCGCGGCGCGGTAGGGGCGCGGCAGGGCGGCGACCTGCGATTTGCCAAGCAGTTCGCAGTACTGGCTTTCGATGGCGTGGCAGGTCTGCCGTACGCTGCCCATGTCCTGTGGGTAGACCGGGGGCAGGACGGTGATGCGGATGGTCGCCGGCCGGATCAGGAAGCCGCCCTTGGGCAGCGCATCCTTGACGTTGTGCAGCACGATGGGCACCACTGGCACCTTGGCCTTCTTCGCCAGGAAGAAGGCGCCGGCCTTGAACGGCTGGATGTTGCCGAGGGTACTGCGGGTACCTTCCGGTGCTATCAGCAGCGAGCGGCCGCTCTGCAGGACGTCGAGGGCATTCTGCAGGACTGCCGCCTGGTCCTTGTCGTCCCGGTCGACAAATATAGTGCCCGCCTGGCGCAGTAGCGGGCCGACCAGCGGGTTGTTGGCCATCTCCTTTTTCACCAGCGGAACCACGTCCCGGCGCAGCAGGTGCGCCAGCACCAGGGAGTCGAGCAGGCTCTGGTGATTGAAGGTGAAAATGGCCGGGCGAACATTCAGCAGGTGGTCCATCCCCTCCACTTCGAAATCCAGGCCGGCAAAACCCGAGCCGAGATCACCCAGCAGTTGGGTCATGCGATTCACATGGCCGAAGGGCCGCATGCCCAGGCGTCGGCCAATCGCTCCCGCGAAGGTGGTCGCAGCCACGGCTTCTACCGTCAGTACGGTGCGCAGCAGTGACTCCAGGTTGGGCTTGCCACGGGAGGCGAAATCGAGTTGCGGCCACTGCTCGGCGCGGGCGTGTGCACCGAGGCGATCGGAGGCGTTCACCGCCACCGGGTGGCCCACTTCCTTGAGCAGGGGCAAGTCGGCGCTGGAGTCGGTGTAGAACCAGCAGTCGGCCAGCGGCACACCCTGACTGCGGGCGATGCGGCGGGCCGCAAGGGTCTTGCCTTCGCCGTAGCACATGGGGGTGATGACTTTGCCGGTAAAGTTGCCGTCGATCACTTCCAGGCGGGTACAGCAAATTTCCTCGATACCCAGTACCCGGGCAATCGGTTCCACCTGGTATTGGCTGGCCGCGCTCACGATAACCAGGTGGTGACCGGCGGCGCGGTGCGCCTCCACCAGGGCGATGGCTTCCCGGAACAGGCTGCGGGCCAGAGTGCTGTGATAGGCGCGCTCGCCAAGTTCGGACAGGGTCTGCTCGCTGATGCCCGCCAGGCTGCGGGTCACCCGCCTGACCAGGCGGTGATAATTGGTGCCGGAGCCCTTGGTGCGCTGGCGCAGCAGGTCGCGCATCACCCGCAGTGATTTCCGCAGCTCTCCCTGGCGGGCACCGTGGCGGGCGGTCTCCCACGCCAGGGCGACAATCGAGTAGCCGGCGATCAACGTGCCGTCGAGATCAAAAAAGGCGACTCCGGGTTTGTCACCGTGCGTATCTTCGAGCCCTTCGAGATGGGCTTCAATTTCCTCGTAAGCCATGTCCGTCCTCGCGCCTTTGGCGCTGTCGGCGCGCTGTAGCAAGCGCGGCATATAGGTACAGCAAATAACTTGCCAGATGCCCGAAGATGTTAAATTTTGCGAGTTACAGGCTTGTTACGGCCCCGTTTTTCGTGAATTTTCCGTCCTTCTGTTGAATCGGCACAGTTGGGCCCTGTCCTGGTGTGCACCAAAGTGGAGCATTGCCTGGGGCCCCGGCACCAGCCTCTGGCGTGGCTTCGGCCCCGGCGATCACTTACTATGGCGCGATGCCGATACCCGCCACCGCTGATCTCCCTGTTAACGACGTCCTGCCGGCGCTTTGCGCCGCCCTCCGGGAGCGGACCGAGGCCGTATTGCAGGCGCCGCCGGGTGCCGGCAAGACCACAACGGTGCCCCTGGTCCTGCTGCAGGAGGACTGGCTGGCGGGAGGCACGATCCTCATGGTCGAGCCCCGGCGCATGGCGGCCCGGGCCGCGGCGACGCGGATGGCGCAATTGCTGGGGGAGGCGGTGGGCCAGACCGTGGGCTACCGCATCCGCCTCGACACCTGTGTCGGCGACAACACCCGCATCGAGGTGATTACCGAGGGCATTCTCACACGGCGGCTGCAGGCAGACCCGGCCCTCGAAGGCGTGGGACTGGTGATATTCGACGAGTTCCACGAACGCAGCCTGGACTCCGACCTGGGCCTGGCGCTGGTCCTTCAGGCCCGGGCGCTGTTCCGGGAATCCCTGCCCCCCCTGCGTCTGCTGGCCATGTCCGCCACCCTCGACGGCGAGGCGGTGGCCGCCCTGCTGGCAGGAGCTCCCATCATTACGTCACAGGGACGCCAGTACCCGGTGGAGGTGCTTTACAACGCCCCCTACAGGCTGCGGGACCCGATCGTACCCCGGGTGGTGGATACCCTGCTCAGGGCGCTGGCGGAGCAATCGGGAAGCATCCTCGCGTTCCTTCCCGGCCAGGCCGAGATCCGCCGGGTAGCCAGCAGCCTGGCACCGCGTCTGGCTGACTTCGGCCAGAGTGTCCAGATCTGCCCGCTGTACGGCGGCCTGTCCCTGCAGCGCCAGCAGGCCGCGATCGAACCGGCCCCCGTGGGCCGGCGCAAGGTGGTGCTGGCGACCAATATTGCCGAGACCAGCCTGACCATCGACGGCATTGATACCGTCGTGGACAGCGGCCTCGAACGGCAGGCGCTGTTCGACACCGGCACCGGCGTCACCCGCCTGGCCACCCGCCGCATTTCCCGCGCCTCGGCGGAACAGCGCGCCGGCCGGGCCGGGCGCCTGCGCCCCGGTACCTGTTACCGCCTGTGGAGCGAGGAACAGCAACGCCAGTTGGTACCTCAGGCGATGCCGGAGATCCTGCAGTCCGATCTCGCGCCCCTGGCGCTCCAACTGTTGGCCTGGGGAGTCCAGGACCCGCGAGAACTCGACTGGCTCGACCCGCCCCCGGCGGGACCCTATGGCCAGGCCCTGGAGGTACTTCGCGTCTGTGATGCCGTGGTCAGCCCCGTACCGGGTCAGTGGCAGCTGACACCCCACGGCGTTCGCCTGGCGCAGATGCCGCTGCACCCGCGACTGGCGCATATGTTGCTGCTGGGCTGTGATATTCACGCCGCCGAGGTTGCCTGCCTGCTAGCGGCGCTGCTCGCCGAGCGCAATCCGCTGGCGGGGGAGGGCACCGACCTCAATCGCACTGTCTCCGTGCTGCTGGCAGAGAGCCGCTGTCCGCCAGAACTGCAGGGCTGGTATCGCCGAACCTGGGAACAGGCCCGGCGCTACGCCAGGATCTCCAGCGCGATCCACAAACCCCGGGAGGTGGCGTTGCCGGTGCCGGCCGCTGAGGCCACCGGAGTGCTGCTGGCCGCCGCCTACCCCGACCGGATAGCGCGCTTGCGCCCCGGTGGTGATGGCACTCTCTACCAGTTGGCCAACGGACGCAGCGCACGGCTGCCTGCGGACGACTCCCTGTGCGGTGAACCCTGGCTGGCGGTGGCTGAAGCCGGCGGCCGACAGGGCGAACGCGACGACCGGATTTTCAGCGCGGTTCCGCTGGCCGAATCGGTGTTTGCGGGGCTTCTGGCCAGCCTGGTGGTGCAGCGGGACGAGGTAACCTGGGACGAGCGCAGCGAACGCTTCCTGGCGCAACGCGTGTACTGTGTGGGTAACATCGAACTGCGCACCGAGACCCTGACTGACGTACCCGCCGAGGCGCGCGCCCAGACCCTGCTGGGCATGTTGCGCGCACGCGGGCTCGGGGTTCTGCCCTGGACGGCACCGCTGGCCCAGTGGCGGGCGCGGGTACAGCTGCTGCATCGCCAGGCTGCCGAGGCCGGGGGTGACAACCCCTGGCCGGACCTGTCCGACGAGGCCCTGCTGGCTTCCCTCGAAGAGTGGCTTTTGCCCTGGCTGGACGGTGTCCAGCGCCTGTCCGACTTCGGCCGGCTCGATCTCAAAACCATCCTGCAGGCGCGCCTGCCCTGGCCCCTGCCGCTGGAGCTGGAGCGCCTGGCCCCGGAGCGCATTGCGGTGCCTTCCGGTTCCAGTATCGCCGTGGACTACAGCCAGTCACCGCCAGTACTGGCGGTGAAGCTGCAGGAAATGTTCGGCTGCGAAGACGGGCCACGGATCTGCAACAACAGTGTCGCCCTGTGCATTCACCTGCTGTCCCCTGCCGGGCGCCCATTGCAGGTGACCACCGACCTGCGCAGTTTCTGGGCGAACGGTTACGTTGATGTGCGCAAGGAAATGCGCGGCCGTTACCCGAAACACCCCTGGCCGGAAGACCCGGTCAACGCCGCGCCCACCCGCCATACCCGGGCCCGGCAGGCGCGGGAGGAAGCCGGCTAGAAATTGTAGCCCAGGGTGATGCCGTAGGTACGCGGCTCCAGCAGGAACTGGTTGGTGGCCAGACCGACATTCTGGTCGCCCACGTACTGCCCGGTCACGTGGTCGTCGTCGTTGAGATTGCGGCCCCAGGCCTCTGCAAACCAGCTGCGCTCGGCACTGTAGAGTGTGAGGGTGGCGTTCCAGACGTCCCATGCGTCCACGGTGTCATTGGGTGTGTTGAACACCCGGGTGTAGAACTCGTCTTGCCAGTAATAGTTGGTGCCGGCTACGAGTTCCATGCCGTTGTCGAGGGGCCACGTGTACTGCACACCCAGGTTGACCGAGAACTCGGGCGCATTGGGCAACTGGTTGCCATCCAGGTTGGCCTCGATACCGGCGCAGGTGAGTTGCCCCTCGGGGCAGCCGGGTCCGAAGTACAGGTTGGAGTTGACGGCGTTGGCGATGAAGTCGGTGGTTCCCATCTGGTTGATGTCGGCGGGGTCCAGGCTGGTGCCGCCGTCCATCTCGGTATCCAGCCAGGCGATATTGGCGGTGATGCGCCAGTTGGTCGTGGGCAGCCAGGCCAGCTCTCCCTCAAAACCCTGTATGGCGGCGTCAAAGTTCTCGTTGAGGCTGGTCTGCTGGGTGATCTTGGAAATCTGCAGGCCTTCGTAGTCATAGTAAAAGTAGGTCAGGTTGGCCTGCAGGGTGTTCTCCAGCAGCCGCGACTTGATCCCGACTTCAAAGGCGTTGATGTACTCGGGGTCGAAATAGGCCAGTCCCGGGTTCTGTTCCAGTAGCACCGAGTCGGCAGAGATGGGGTTGAAGCCGCCGCTTTTGTAACTGCGCGACAGGGTGGCGTAGGCCATGATGTCGTTGTTGATATCCCAGGTGGCATTGAACTTGCCAGTAGGTTCTTCCCAGGTCCCGGCAAAATCGTTGTAGCCGCCGTCCTCGGCCATGGGGTTGTCGAGGAAGCCGAGGTAGACGGTGCGCTGCCGGGCACGTTTTTCCTCCTCGGTGTAGCGCAGGCCCAGGGTCAGGCGCAGTTTGTCCGTGGCCTGCCAGTACAGTTCGCCGAATGCCGCCCAGGTCTCGAGTTCATAGCTGAGGGTGTCGTTGTCGAACAGGCGCTGCTGTTCGGGAACGCCGAAGGTGGCGCCAAACAGCTCGAGCGCAGCGGAATACACGTAGTAGTGAACTTCGCTCTGGTAGTCGAGCCAGAAGCCGCCAACCAGGAAATTCCAGTCACCCTCGAAGTCAGACGCCAGGCGTATCTCCTGGCTGACCTGTTCCGGTGTGGTGGTGGAGCGGTCACTGGAATAGGCGCGGTCCACAGGAATGGGGCCATCGGGACCGCGATCCACGGTAACCGACACCGGCCAGGGTTCAGAGGCCACGGTAAAGTCGTAGTCGTTGCGGGCATTGAGGTCTGAGTGGTGATAGCCGGTCAGCCAGGTCAGGGTGAAGTTTTCAAAATCGTGTTCCACTTCGAAGGAGGCCATCCAGTCGTCCACTTCGTAGCGGGGCTTGAAGTCCAGGTGCTGTTTGCGCGGATCATCGTTGACCACTGAATTGACGAAATCATCGTCCGGGAAGTCGAGGCCGGTGACGCTGGCCACCAGGTTGTTCACCAGGAAGCCGGTTACCGTCGCGTTGCTGTGGGTACGCTGGTTGGCCAGGCCCGATGGCAGGCAGCCAATGATGCCGTCGGGGTCGCGCAGGCAGCGCTGGTTGCTGCCGCGCATGCGGGTGGAGTCCTCTTCCATGTAATTGACCACCAGGTTCACTTCGGTGCTCTCCCCGGACCACCGGGTGGAGGAACGCAGGGCGACCATGTCGCGGCCGTCGATGTCGCCTCCGCTAAAGGTGTTGTCGACGAAGCCGTCCCGCTGCAGGGAGAATAGTGAAAAGCGCTGGGAGAAGCTGTCCCCGAGGGGCAGGTTGAGAGCGCCCTTGACCTTGACGTGGTCGTAGTTGCCAACTTCCAGGTTGATATTGCCGCCTAACTCATCTTCCGGTTTGCGAGTGATCAGGTTGATAACGCCGGCGGTGGTGTTGCGGCCATAGAGTGTGCCCTGGGGGCCGCGCAGTACCTCGACCCGCTCGGCGTCGAAGAATTCCGTCTCGAAGATCCGGCCATTGTTGAGGTAGACCCCGTTGAAGTGGGTGCCGGCGCCGCTGTCGGCTGCGGCGCCGATGGCCTGGTTGCCGATGCCCCGGATCGATATGGCGGCGGTAGTGAAGTTGTCCTTGCTCATCAGCATGTTCGGTACATTGAACTGCATGTCGAGGGATTTACTGATCAGCGCCCGGTCCAGCTCGGTGCCGCTGAAGGCGGTCACGGCAATGGGCGTGTCCTGTATCGTGGTCGCACGCTTTTCGGCGGTAACGATGATTTCTTCCAGCATGCCGCCACTCTGCGCCAGGGAGAGTGGAGACAGTGCAGCAGTCAGCAGACTGGCGACGAACGGTGCGCCGATTGAACCTCGGGACATAGGCCATACTCCATTTTTTATGATTAGAACTTTGAGTATGTTGCCAAAACTAGCAGACTGGCAGCGGACTGCAAGTACAAACTTGCTAGCTTTTCTTGCTGCCGGTCTTGCTCTTGGTGGTATTGCGAGCGCTGCCCGGTTTACTACGAGGGTTGCGCGGCAGCCCATTGTGCTGGGTAGCGAAGGGGCGCGCGTCGGCAGGTACCCGCTCGTGCCGCTTGGGCGGTTGCCGCGGGGGAATCAGGTGTACCTTGCCATTGCCGATGAGGTCGGCACGGCCCATCTTTTTCAGGGTCTTGCGCAGCAGGGGCCAGTTGTCCGGGTCGTGGTAGCGCAGGAAGGCCTTGTGCAGCCGGCGCTGGGACAGCTTGCGTACCGTCGGCATGGTATCGGAGCCCCGAGTCACGCGCTTCAGCGGGTTCTTGCCGCTGTAGTACATGGCGGTGGCGGTGGCCATGGGGGAGGGGTAGAAAGTCTGGACCTGGTCGGCGCGGAACTTGTTGCGCTTGAGCCACAGGGCCAGGTTCATCATGTCCTCGTCGCGGGTGCCGGGGTGGGCGGCGATGAAGTAGGGAATCAGGTACTGTTCCTTGCCCGCCGCTTTAGAGTACTTCTCGAACATGGCCTTGAAGCGGTCGTAGGTGCCGATGCCGGGCTTCATCATCTTCGACAGCGGCGCATCTTCGGTATGCTCCGGGGCGATTTTCAAATAGCCGCCCACGTGGTGGGTCACCAGTTCTTCCACGTACTCCGGCGTTTCCACCGCCAGGTCGTAGCGCAGGCCGGAGGCAATCAGTACCTTCTTCACACCCGGCACGGCACGGGCACGGCGGTACAGGTTCACCAGCGGAGTCTGGTCGGTATTCAGGTTTTTACAGATACCCGGGAAGACGCAGCTGAGCTTGCGGCAGGCGGCCTCGATTTTCGGGCTCTTGCAGGCCAGGCGCCACATGTTGGCGGTGGGGCCGCCCAGGTCGGAAATCACCCCGGTAAAAGCGGGCGAGGTGTCGCGGATACGCTCGACCTCGCGAATGATCGAGTCTTCCGAGCGGTTCTGGATGATGCGCCCCTCGTGCTCGGTGATCGAGCAGAAGGTGCAGCCGCCAAAACAGCCGCGCATGATATTCACCGAGTGGCGGATCATTTCGTACGCGGGAATGCGGGCCTCGCCATAGGTGGAGTGGGGCAGGCGGGTGTAGGGCAGTTCGAACACCCAGTCCAGTTCGTCCGTCTCCAGTGGAATCGGCGGTGGATTCAGCCACACGTCCCGGTCGCCGTGGGCCTGTACCAGGGGCCTGGCGTTGTGGGGGTTGGTTTCCTTGTGCAGGATGCGCGAGGCATGGGC
This sequence comes from Parahaliea maris, assembly GCF_008064665.1. Lineage (GTDB taxonomy): Bacteria > Pseudomonadota > Gammaproteobacteria > Pseudomonadales > Halieaceae > Parahaliea > Parahaliea maris. The sequence continues at coordinate 625,653 of NZ_VRZA01000002.1, forward strand.
GTACAGGGCCGGGTCGTCTTTTACCTGCTCGTAGGCGGGTATGCGAATCACCGCCTGGCGCGTGTCCTTCCTGTCCAGCAGGGTGACCGGCTCCGCCTCAATCTCTGCCGCTACCGCAGCGGGTAATTCGCCGGCGGCGGTCACCACCTGTACGTCGCCAGCCGCGGTACCGGTGTCGTTGCTGGCGCAGCTCTCGGTCCGGGTGTCGGCGTAGGGGTCCGGGTGGGCGTCAATGGGTCCCACCACGTCGATGTGGCTGGAGTCGATTTCACGCCAGCCCTCGGGCAGGCGCTTGCGGACGAAGGCGGTACCCCGCAGGTCGCGGATATCGCGGATGGTTTCACCGGCGGCCAGGCGGTGGGCCACGTCAACAATGGCCCGTTCGGCGTTGCCGTACAGCAGCAGGTCCGCCCGGGAATCCAGCAGCACCGAGCGGCGCACCTTGTCGCTCCAGTAATCGTAGTGGGCGATCCGGCGCAAGCTGGCCTCGATGGAACCGATCACCAGGGGCACGTCGCGGTAGGCTTCGCGGACCCGCTGGCTGTACACCACCACCGCGCGGTCGGGGCGTTTGCCGCCGACGTTGCCGGGGGTATAGGCGTCGTCGTTGCGGCGTTTGCGATCGGCCGTATAGCGGTTGATCATGGAGTCCATGTTGCCGGCCGCGACCCCGAAGAACAGGTTGGGGCGCCCCAGCGCCTTGAACGGTTCGGCGCTGGTCCAGTCGGGCTGGGCGATGATGCCCACCCGGAAGCCCTGGGCTTCCAGCACCCGGCCGATCACCGCCATGCCGAAGCTCGGGTGGTCCACGTAGGCGTCGCCGGTCACGATGATGATGTCGCAGCTGTCCCAGCCCAGGGCGTCCATTTCCGCGCGGGACATGGGCAGCTCGGGAGCCGGGCCGAAACATTCGGCCCAGTACTTGCGATAATCGTAAACGGGGGTTGGCTGGGTCATGGGGCAGGGGGCGTGCAGCGCCCGGCTGGAAAATGGGCGGGGATTATAACCGATCGGGGCCGCCTCTGCTTTGGCAATGCTACCACTGAATGCGGGGGGCGGCTCATGGGCGCGCCTTGCCCTTGTGGCTATACTTCAGCGGCATCGCCGTCTTGCCGCAAGGATTTACAACCTATGTCATACCGCCGTTCCCTCCGCTACCTCGCCATCACCCTGACCCTGACGGTCAGCCTTGCCTCGCAGGCCCAGGAAGGTGGTTCATCGGCGGATCTCGCCAAGCAACTGAGTAATCCGGTCGCCTCCCTGATCAGCGTGCCAATGCAGATCAACTATGACAGCAATATCGGCCCTCGCGATGACGGCGAGCGCTGGACGACGAACATCCAGCCGGTGATTCCCGTCAGTATCGGCGAGGACTGGAACCTCATATCGCGCACCATTCTGCCGGTGATTTCACAGGAGGATATCTTTCCCGGTGCCGGCAGCCAGGACGGCATCGGTGACGTGGTGCAGAGCGTCTTTTTCTCACCCAAGGCGCCCAGTGACAGCGGCTGGATCTGGGGGGTGGGCCCGGTGCTGCTGTTGCCAACCGGTTCCGACGACCTGCTGACCGCGGACAAGTGGGGGGCCGGTCCTACCGGGGTGGCCTTGAAACAGGTCGGGCAATGGACCTTCGGGGCGCTCGCCAATCACCTTGTGGACTTCGCCGGAGATGATGACCGGGGCGACGTCAACAGTACCTTCGTTCAGCCTTTCATTGCCTATAACACACCCACGGCCACCACGATCGCGATGAATCTGGAGACCACCTATGACTGGGAGGCCGACGAGGCCAGCGTGCCGGTTAACCTGATGGTGAACCAGGTGCTCAAGTTTGGCGGGCAACTGGTCCAGGTGGGAGCGGGCGTGCGCTACTGGCTGGAAAGCACGGATGCGGGCCCCGAGGGCTGGGGCGGCCGCATCAATCTGGTATTGCTGTTTCCGAAGTAAGGCTCGAGCGGCCTAGAAGTGGAACAGGAAGTCCATGCCCACCATGCGCGGCGGGATACGCCAGCCGGTCAGTGAGCCGATGGCATCACCGTTGTCGCCGAACACGGTGATGACCTCCTCGTCGAACAGGTTGGTGCTCCAGGCGCTGACTTCCCAGCGTCCCCCTTCGGGCAACAGGGTCAGGCGCAGGTTGGCCAGGTCGTAGGCGTCCACTTCGCGGGTTGGGTCGTTCAGGCTTTCTACCCGTTTGTCATTCCAGGTGTAATCGAACCGGGTCTGCAGGTCGCCGAAGTCACCCAGCGCCAGGGTGTACTCCAGGGCCAGGTTGACCTTGTTCTCTGGCGTGCCCACCCGCGGTTCGCCAGTCAGGTCGTCTTCTTCCGTTTCACCGGCGGCTTCGATGATATCGAAGTCGGTGTACTCGGTTTTCAGCCAGCTGTAGTTCCCGCTGAGAGTCAGGTTCTCTGTAAGCAACCAGAACCCCTCCAGCTCCACGCCATAGCCTTCGGCATCGGCGTTGCGCAGGTTGTAGCTGGGAATGGGTTGCCCCAGCAGCTTCAGCTCCTGCAGATTGCTGTACTCGTAGAAGAAGGCCGCGGCATTGAACTGCAGCCGTCCGTCGAGGTAGGCCCCCTTGGTCCCGAGTTCGTAGTTGATGACTTCCTCTTCATCGTAGGAGGTGTCGATGTCCGGACCGAAGTTCAGGCTGTTGAAACCGCCGGACTTGAAGCCGGTGGCTACACTGGCGTAGCCCATCACATCGTCGGTGAAGTGGTAGTCCAGCACCAGGCGGCCGGAGATCGCGTCCCAAGTGTCGCTCTGGCTGGTGTCCAGCACTGGCTGGCCGTTGTTGTAAAACGCCAGGCCGAAATCGGCGCCGGCAATCTGGTTCTGGTACTGGGTGAACAGGTCGAAGGACTTGTCGTCGTAGGTGTAGCGCAGGCCACCGGTGAGGTTCATGCGGTCGGTGAGGCTATAGGTGGCATCGCCGTAGATGGCGTAACTCTCGAAGGTGCCGCTGCTTTCCACCGACTCGATCCAGTCTCCGCCGGCGGCGATGCGCGGGCCCACATCCCCCAATATCTGGAACAGGCCGAGCACCGGGTTGGTCGATAGCCCGAAGTCCTCCAGGGTGCCCTGGTCATTGAGGAAGCTCCAGATGAAGGCGGAGCTGGCGATGCCGTCCAGACCCCGATCCTTCTGGACCTGGCGGTAGCTGGGGATGATTTCACCCACCTCCGAGTTGCTGAGCCCGGATAGCCCGTCGATCTCTTCCTGTGACAGGCCGGCAAGGGCGGAGAGGAAAGCCTGGGAAGTGGCCGAAGTAGAGTTGCGCAGGATTTCCGCCCAGGCGAAGGACTCCAGCGTACTCATCTTGAATTCCGCGGTGGTCAGGTGGTCTACGCTCTCCCGGGAGTAGGCCGCCCCGGCGGTCCACATCAGGCGTTCGGTGGCACCGGAGAAGCGGAATTCCTGGGAAAAGTATTCGTTGTCGTCGGGGTTGGAGGAGGCAAAGTAATAATCCGGATTGTTGGAGCCGTCCAGGTCTTCCAGCAGTTCGGTTTCGAACTGGCGCCAGCCGGTGATGGAGGTCAGGGTGACGTCGCCGAGGTCGTGGTTGATTTCCAGCGAGGTGGAGAACATCTCCCGCTCTTCCTTGCTGACGAAATCGTTGGCAATCTTGCCGAACACGTCGAGCTTGCGGCCGGGGTTGGCACCCTCGAACACGCTGTTGATCTGGGTGAACTGGGCACCGCCGTGCTGGTCCATTTCGCTGTATTCGACACGCCACACCACCTCGGTGTTGGTGCCGGCATCCCACAGCAGGCTGGCACGGACGCCGTCGCTGCTCTGTTCGCTCTGGTCCGGGCCGGAAATGTTCTCCAGGAAGCCGTCGCGATTGCGGCTCACGGCGAGCAGGCGTACGGCGACGGTTTCCGACAGGGGCGTGTTGACCATGAATTCGCCGTCGAGACGGCCGTAATCGCCCACCGTGAGCTTGGCCCGGCCCTCCTGCTCAAACACCGGCGGCTGGCTGATGATGTGGATGGCACCGCCGGTGGCGTTGCGCCCGAACAGGGTGCCCTGGGGGCCCTTGAGGACCTCGACCCGCGAAATATCTGCCAGCGCGGCTTCGGCGCCGGCACCACGGGCGGCGTAGACGCCGTCGACATAGACCGCGACAGCGGGGTCGGAACCCACCGTCCAGTCATTGGTCTGCACACCGCGGATGGTATAGGTCGGCTGCAGGGCGTTGTCGTTGTTCATTTCTACCCCGGGGGTGAAGCGGCCGAGGTCGGTGAGGTTGCGTGCAGAGAGCTTCTCCACCGTATTTTCGGTGAATACGCTGATGGAAATCGGCACGTCCATGACATTTTCCGCCCGTTTCTGGGCGGTCACGATAACTTCTTCCAGCACGGGCTGGGCGTAGGTGGTGGTGGAGGCAGCGGCAATGGCAGCCGCCAGGGTCTGGCGAAATAATGGTTTCATTGCGGGATGCTCTGTAACAGCGTTATTGGAGTTTATGGTCGTTATAGGTCGTCAATGTGACGCTTGCCAACATTCTACTGCCGGGTCTGTGCGATTCCTAGTCTGGGGCTGGACCTCAGTCGCCTTCCTGGTGCAGCGCAGGCAGGTCACTGCCGCAGTATTTGCAATAGCGCGCATCCAGGTCGTGCCCGGCGCGGGAGCACTGGCTGCAGTTGCGGGTGGTGAGGTGATTGCCGCGCAGGCCCGAGGCCAGTTCGGCGGTGATAATACCGGTGGGGACGGCGATGATCGCGTAGCCGATCAGCATGCCGGTGGCTGAAATCGCGCGGCCCAGGGCGGTTACCGGCACCACATCCCCGTAGCCCACCGTGGTGATGGTGACAATGGCCCAGTAGATGCTGATGGGGATGTTGGTGAAACCACTTTCCGGGCCCTCGACCACGTACAGCAGGCAGCCGAAGATCATGGTGATGATGATCATCATCGAGAAGAATACAAAGATCTTGCGTGCGGAGCGCCGCAGGGCCCCGGCCAGCATGTTGGCTTCGTTAAGGAATGCGATCAGGCGCAGCACCCGGAAGATACGCAGGATACGCAGTAGACGTACGATCAGCAGCGAGGCCGCCTGGGGGAAAAACAGGGCGATGTACGTGGGCAGAATGGCGCACAGGTCGACCACGCCGTAGATGCTCAGCACATAGGCCTTGCGATTGGGGGAACACCAGATGCGCACCAGGTACTCCAGGGTAAAGAGTACGGTGAAGCCCCACTCGATCTGCCAGAACAGCCAGCCCCACTCAGCGTGCAGATCCCAGATGGAATCCAGCATGACAATCAGGACGCTGGTGAGGATGATCGCAATGAGGCAGATGTCGAACCACTTCCCGGCGGGTGTCTCGGTGCCGAAGATGATCTCGTAGAAGATCTTCTGCCGCGGTGTGAGGGTGCGAGCGGTCATGTTGGGGTTCGCTGACTCCGGGTAGTTCCCAGCGGTCACTATAAGGCAGCGAACCGGTGTTATGGAACTGTTACAGAAAATCCACCTGGCCGGTCATTGTGGCTTGTGATTCGCAGCAGGAACCCCCTGCATTGAAGCGCCTGCTTGCTGTGCCTGAGCGGGAGGCGCTGGCACACGCCATGAACGATTTCATGGCGCGTGCGGACTGACGCCTCAGGCGGGCATGGTCATCAGCGAGGCGTTACCGCCGGAGGCCGTGGTATCCACGCTGACGGTTTTCTCCAGCTGGGTCTGGCGCAGCAGGGTTTTGGGCGATACGCAGCTGATCAGCGGGATGATCGGGCCCTTGCGTTCGGCGAGCCTGCGCGCCACGGCGTGCAGGTGAGCACTCCGGGCGTGTACCAGTACACCGTCGCACAAGGGTGATTCCAGGGCCTGCTCGGTGCTGGCGAGAGGAGCCATCGTCAGCAGGCCCTCGGGCACGCCGGCGCCCTTCAGCGCATGGGCGATATCTTCCCACTCGGCCAGCAGTCCCTCGGAGACAAAGACAGACAGGGCGTTGCCACCCACCAGCACTGACAGTATCGCCATCAGGTATTCGCCATTGTGGGCGGCGTCGTCCAGCAGGATGCTGAGACAGCCGCGGGCCTCGCGCTGCAGGGTGTTCAGTTCCCCGGTGGGGCCCGGCAGCACAGTGGGTTCGCCCAGGCACTCGGCGGCGTAGCGCAGCTGGCTGCGGGCGGCGCCCAGGGTGTCCTCGAGCATCAGTGGGTCCCGGGCGGCAGGGCGTTCGGCGTAGGTGGCGATAAATTGCCGCAGTACCGAGATGCGGTCGTTGAGTGAGCGCTCGGCCCAGGCTTTCTGCAGCGGTTTGCTGGCCCGTAATTCGCCGAGTACCGGGCGGCCTCCCGCAACCGGCAGGGGGCGCTGGTGTTCGGCGTTCTCGGCCTCTTCACCGGTGGTGACCAGGCGGCCCAGGTAGTCGGGGCCACCGGCCTTGGGGCCGGTGCCCGACAGGCCGCGACCGCCGAAGGGCTGCACCCCGACAATGGCGCCGATCATATTGCGGTTGACGTAAATATTGCCGGCACTGATGCGCTTTGCCGCATCTTCGCAGGCGTCCTCGATGCGGCTGTGGATGCCGAAGGTGAGACCGTAGCCGGTCTGGTTGATCTGTTCGAGGACGTTGCGGAAGTCCTCGGCGCGATACCGAACCACGTGTACGACCGGCCCGAATACCTCCCGCTGCAGCAGCGAGAGGTTGCTGATCTCGTACAGGCGCGGGGCAAAGAAGGTGTGACCTTCGCCTTCCGGTGCATCACAGGCGTACAGCAGGCGGCCTGTGCCGTCGAGATAGTCGACGTGTTCCTGCAGCCGGGCCTTGGCTTTGCTGTCGATCACCGGGCCGATATCCGTCGACAGCCAGGCGGGGTCGCCGATACGCAACTCGCGCATGGCGCCAATGATCATGTCGATCACTTTGTCGGCGATTTCGTCCTGCAGGAACAGGACCCGCAGGGCGGAGCAGCGCTGGCCTGCGCTCTGGAACCCCGAGGTGACCACGTCGTCCACCACCTGTTCCGGCAGGGCGGTGGAATCCACCACCATGCAGTTCTGGCCGCCGGTTTCCGCGATCAGGGGCACCGGGGCATCGGGACGCTGGGCCAGCGCCTTTGCCAGCCAGGTGCCGGTTTCGGTAGAGCCGGTGAACATGACCGCCTTGATGCGGGTGTCAGGCACCAGTTTTTCGCCGACCCGGGGGCCCGGGGCCACCAGCAGTTGCAGGGCATCCTCCGGCAGGCCGCATTCCCGCGCCAGTTCAATGGTGCGACAGGCGATGAGGCTGGTCTGCTCCGCCGGTTTGGCAATGACGGTATTGCCGGTGACCAGCGCGGCGCTGACCTGGCCGAGGAAAATGGCCAGGGGGAAGTTCCAGGGGCTGATGCAGAGCACCACGCCCCGGGCGCTCAGGCCCTCGGCGGCGAAGTCGGCCTGTTCCGCGCGGGCGGCGTAGTAGCGGCAGAAGTCCACCGCTTCGCGCACTTCGGCAATGCCGTCAGGCAGTGATTTACCGGCCTCCTTGCAGCACAGGGCGATGAGTTCGTGACTGTTGGCTTCCAGTGCGTCAGCGAGGCGGCGCAGGATATCGGCCCGGTCACCGACGGGGCGCGCCGACCAGTTGGCGAACGCGGCATGGGTGCTGTCCAGGGCAGTTTCGATCTGTCGGTCATCGGCGAAGCTGACCTTGCCGACCAGTTCGCTGTGATCGGCGGGGTTGCGAATCTCCACCACTTCGCCACCTTCGCGACCTTCGCTATAGTCCAGGGGCAACGTGTCCAGCCACTGATTCATCGCCACCCGGGCGGGCTCCAGCTCCAGCGGGTCGGTGAGGTCCATGCCCTCGGAGTTGGGGCGCTCTTCGCCGTAAAGGGCAAGCGGCAGGGGAATGTGGGGGTTGCGTTTGTCCTGCCACTGCCGCACCTGCTCCACCGGGTCTTCCAGCAGGGATTCCACCGGGATGTCCTCGTCCACGATGTTGTTGACGAAGGAGGAGTTGGCGCCGTTTTCCAGCAGGCGGCGCACCAGGTAAGCCAGCAGGTCGGCGTGTACGCCAACCGGCGCGTAGACCCGGCAGGGGACACCCTCACCCTCCACGACCTGGTCGTAGAGGGCATCGCCCATGCCGTGCAGGCGCTGGAACTCGTAACCACTGCGGTCCTGGCTCATCTCCAGAATGGTGGCCACCGTGTAGGCGTTGTGGGTGGCAAACTGCGGGTAGATGGTATCGCGGTACTCCAGCAGCTTCGCGGCGCAGGCCTGGTAGGAGACGTCGGTAGACGGCTTGCGACTGAACACCGGGAAGTCGTGCTCGCCCTCGACCTGGGCCAGCTTGATCTCGGTGTCCCAGTACGCGCCCTTGACCAGGCGCACCATCATCCGGCGGCCGACTCGCTGGGTCAGGGCCCGCAGCCATTCGATAACAAAAATGCCGCGTTTCTGGTAAGCCTGCACCGCGATGCCGAAGCCGTCCCAGTTGTCCAGTTCCGGGTCGGCGAACACCGCCTCGATGACATCCAGGGAAATGTCCAGCCGGTCCGCCTCCTCGGCGTCGACAGTGAAGCCGATGTCGTGTCGGCGGGCGGCGAGGGCCAGGGTCTTCAGCTTGGGTACCAGTTCGGTCATCACCCGGTCGCGCTGGGCGAATTCGTAGCGGGGGTGAATGGCGGAGAGCTTCACCGAGATGCCGGGGCTGTTGACCGGGCCGCGCCCGTTGGCCGCCTTGCCGATGACCTCAATGGCGTTCATGTAACTGTTGAAGTAGCGCTCGGCGTCAGCCATGGTGCGGGCGCCCTCGCCGAGCATGTCGTAGGAGTAGCGATAGCCCTTGGCTTCCTCCTCTTTGGCGCGCTCCACAGCATTGTCGATGGTGGTGCCCATCACGAACTGGGTGCCCATGATCTGCATGGCGTAGCGCACCGAAGCGCGGATCACCGGTTCGCCCATGCGCCCCATGGTCTTTTTCAGCAGGCCGAACTGTTCGCTCTTGTCCTCGTCGTTGTAGTTGACCATCTTGCCGGTCAGCAGCAGACCCCATGCAGAGGCGTTAACGAACAGGGATTCGGAGTTCCCCAGGTGGGCGCTCCAGTTGCCGTCGGCCAGCTTGTCGCGAATCAGGCGATCGATGGTGTGCCGGTCGGGGACCCGCAGCAGGGCCTCGGCCAGGCACATCAGGACCACCCCTTCCTCAGTGGACAGGGCATACTCCTGGAGCAGGGCGTCCACGCCACCCTTACCGCTCTGCTCGGCGCGAATCTGCAGCACCAGTTTACGGGCGCGCTCCCAGGCGCGGCTGCGGGCGGCGTTGCTGATATCTGCCAGCGGCAGCAGGTGTTCGAGCACCGCGTTTTCGTCCTTGCGGTAAAACTCGCGCATTTCAGCGCGGATGGCGTCGGGAGCGGCCAGGGAGCCTTCCAGCAGCATGGGGAGTCCTCTCGGATATCGGGTTTGAGATGCGGGAAGTGTAGTCAGTCAGCCGCAGAATGAGCTGGCTTTTTTGGGGTTTAAAGCGTACGAAATATGGCTAAAATGGAAAATTGCCGAATAAAGTTCTGGAGTGGTAAGTGGTAAAGGCCAAAGCGCGAGGTATGACGCCCATTGACCGCACAGATACGCGGATCCTGGCTATCCTGCAGGCGGAAGGGCGTATCTCCAATGTGGAACTGGCGCGACGCGTCAACCTGTCTCCCAGCCCCTGCCTCGAGCGGGTGCGGCGGCTGGAGGGCGCGGGCCTGATCCGCAGCTACGGCGCCAAGCTGGACGCCGCTGCATTGGGCTATGGCACGTCGGCCTTTATTCAGGTCACCCTGGACCGCACGACCGCCGATGTCTTCGATCGCTTTCGCGACGCGGTGGTGCTGATCGACGCCGTGGCGGAGTGCCACATGGTGGCCGGTGGTTTCGACTATTTGTTGAAACTGCTTCTCGCCGACATGGAGGCCTATCGGGAAGTACTGGCCACGATTGTCGATTTACCCGGCGTCGCCCAGACCCACACCTACGTCGTGATCGAGGCCATCAAACAGGACAGTGGCGTTCCCCTCTAGGTCTTGAAAACGTTCACGCGGCTGGCAAGCGGCGGAGGCGGGCGCTATCCTTCGCGCTTTGCCCCGGGAGAAACCATGGCCAGTGCCGGCGCCGACCTGACTCAACTGCCTCTTATCCAGAGCGACGCTGTAACCCTCGGTCTGCTGGCCCTGTGCCTGGGCCTGGTGTTCTACACCGAGAACAGCAAGCATCCCGCCTGTGTGCGCTTCTACCGCTACGTGCCCTCGCTGCTGATCTGCTACCTGCTGCCCTCCATTCTCAATACCGCCGGCATCATCAGTGGAGAGCACTCCAGTATCTACTACGTCACCTCGCGCTTCCTGCTCCCGGCAGCGCTGGTATTGCTGACCCTGTCCATCGATCTCAACCGCATCATTGCCCTGGGCCCCAAGGCCATCATCATGTTCCTCACCGGAACCGTGGGGATCGTCATCGGCGGCCCTATCGCCATCCTGCTGGTATCCATGGTCAGCCCGGAGACGGTCGGCGGGGCTGCACCCGACGAGATCTGGCGGGGCCTGTCCACCATCGCCGGCAGCTGGATCGGCGGCGGTGCCAACCAGACCGCCATGTACGAGATGTGGCAGGTCTCGGACGAGATTTTCCCCTCGATGATCGCGGTGGACATTATCGTCGCCAACATCTGGATGGCGATTCTGCTGATCATGGCGAGCCGCGCCGAGGAACTGGATGAGAAGCGCGGGGCCAATACGTCAGCGATATACGAAGTGCGCGAGGCGGTCGAACATTTCCACCGTCACCACGCGCGCATGCCGCACCTGCCGGACTTCATGCTGATGCTGGCGGTGGGCCTTGGCGTGATGGGCTTTTCTCACCTGCTGGCCGACGCCATCGCCCCCTGGATCAGCAGCCACTATCCCGCCCTCGACAAGTTCAGCCTGGGCAGCCAGTTTTTCTGGCTGGTGGTCATCGCTACCACCATCGGCCTGGGCCTGTCCTTCACACCGGTACGCAAGCTGGAGGCGGCCGGGGCATCGCGCATCGGCTCGGTGTTCATCTATTTCCTGGTGGCCTCGATTGGCATGAAGATGGATATCAAGGCGATCGTGAATTACCCGGGTATTTTTGTGGTCGGGCTGATCTGGATTTCGATCCACGCGGGCCTGCTGTTGCTGGTGGCGCGGGTGATCAAGGCGCCGACGTTCTTTATCGCGGTGGGGAGCCAGGCCAATGTGGGCGGTGCGGCCTCGGCACCGGTGGTCGCGGCGGCGTTCCACCCGTCGCTGGCGCCGGTCGGGGTGCTGCTGGCGGTGCTGGGGTATGCGCTGGGGACGTATGCGGCGTGGCTGTGTGCGGTGTTGATGCAGTTGGTGGCGCCGGTTGGGTAGCTCTTTCTCCGGGTTTCGTCACTAGTGGCTGGCGTAGTTCGGTCAATGGTGACACTTCGTTCAGGTCATGAGGCGGCTGCCGTACGCGAGGGCCGCTACGCGACACGCTACAAGCACGTCCATGTGCGCTCGACAGCGGCCATCCATGGCCGCTGACGGTCTCTCCGCGGCCCTCCCGTACGGCAGCCTTGGATTCTGATATCGAACTTCGTTACTGGTTACGTGCCGTTGCCCGGAACGAAGTGGGAAAGGGCAGTTGAAGGGGTGAGCGGTGGGAGTGCATTTCCGGACCGTATGAGCCATGGATGGCGATTACGAGCGTACATGGATGTACTTGCAGCGAGTCCGGAAATGCACTCCCATCGATCACGCCGCCACTGAGCTCGAAAGCTTCCCCCCAAACTAATAGCCGACGACTCAAATAGCCTCAAACCGATTCGCATCGAGGTTCTTCACCACCCGATCCGCATCAAACACCTGCCCGTTCATCGCAATGTAGACTCCCGGCGGCTTGCTCTGCACCGCGCCGATCGCGCAGCCGATATTGAATACCGCGTCGCTTTCCGCGAAAGCGGCCGGTTGCAGGGCGCCAGTGAGGACAATGCGCTTGCCCGGGATGCCGGCGAGGGCCTTGGCCGTGGCCACCATACCGTCGGTGCCGTGGGTGATCAGGACGCATTCCTCCGTGCAGCGCTCCGCCAGCGTACGGATCTTCGCGCGGTCGGCGTCGTCCATGTCCAGGCTGTCCTTGCGCATGGCCGACTCCACCGTGAAGGCAAAACCCACACCCATCCGTTCCAGCAGCTCGCCGATGACCGGATCGCCTACCTGGTAGTCGCTCTTGGCGTCAAAATAGATCTTGTCGATGGTGCCGCCGGTGGTGATGATGTGGAGCTTCATGGGCCTGTGTGCCTTTGCTTACGGGATCGCCGAAGGGGCGAAGAGGGCGCATTATAGCGAGGGCCCTCCGGCCGGGGCCACCCTCTGGTCCGCACTAGTCGAGAGCCGCTTCCAGCCGCTCGCACAAGGTGCTGAGAATCTGGATACGGGCGTAGTACTTGTCGTTACCCGCCACCAGCGTCCAGGGGGCGTCGGCGGTACTGGTGTGGGCGACCATATCCTCCACTGCGAGTTCGTAGTCGCGCCACTTCTCGCGATTGCGCCAGTCCTCTTCGGTGATCTTGTACTGCTTGTGGGGGGTAGCTTCGCGCTCCTTGAAGCGTGCCAGCTGTTCCTCGGGGCTGATGTGAAGCCAGAACTTGCATAGCACGATGTCGTGCTCCACCAGTTGTTCCTCGAACTGGTTGATTTCGTTGTAGGCCCGCTGCCACTGCTCGTGGCTGGCAAAGCCCTCCACCCGCTCCACCAGTACCCGGCCATACCAGGAGCGGTCGAAGAGGGTGGCACGGCCGTTACGCTGCAGGTTGCGCCAGAAGCGCCAGAGGTAGTGGTGGTCGCGTTCTTCGTCGGTGGGGGCGGCGTACTGTACGAGGTGGTAGAGGCGCGGGTCGATGGCGCCGGTTACCCGGCGGATGGCAGAGCCCTTGCCGGCGGCGTCCCAGCCCTCAAACACGGCGACGAAGGAGCGCTGTTGGCGGTGGGCCTTCCAGGCCAGGTCCTGCAGCCGGTTCTGGTAGTCGGCGAGCTGTTCCCGGTACTCTTTCTTGCCGAGGCGGGCTTGCGTGTCCACGGTATCCAGCACCGTTGGCTGGCCGCGGCTGATATTGGTTGGCACGGGAGGGGAAGGGGGGCTGTCCCGCCGCTCCGAGCGGGTTGCCATGGCGTCCAGCAGCAGTTCCCCCACAGCGATATCCCGGTAGCGCCGGTCCTCCGCTTCCACCAGGTGCCAGGGCGCGTTGCCGGTGTCGGTCTCGAGGAGCGCTTTTTGGGCATACTTGAGCACGGCCGGGTAGGCTTTCCACCAGGCCTTGGCGTCCGCCCCGACCCGGGGGTTCTGCTGCTGGATGGGCGCTTCCTCGGAGAGTTGCAGGCGCTGGGTTTCGCGGGTTACGTGGAGCCAGAACTTGACGATGAGGTAGCCGTCCGCGGTGAGCAGGCGCTCGAAGTCATTGATCTGGGTCAGGCGGTGGGCCTGCCGGGCCCGGTCCGGCTTGTCTTCCAGTGCCACCCGCAGCAGGCGGCTGTACCAGGAGCCGAGGAAAATCCCGATTTCCCCCCGGCGCGGCAGTGCGCGCCAGTAGCGCCAGTAGTGGGGACGCGATTCCTCCTCGTCGGAATGCATCCACAGGGCGTTGGTCTCGATACCCCGAGGGTCCATCCAGGTGTTGAGCTGGTGCACCACGCTGCCCTTGCCGGCGCCGTCGACGCCCGCCATGACAACGATGACCGGTACCTGCTGCTGGGCCAGTTCGAACTGGTACTGGAGCAGCTGGTCCCGCAGAACCTGCTCGCGCTCGTCATAGCTGTCCTTGTCGAGGAACTTGCCTGTTTCCAGGGCTTCAAACATAGCGGTACTCCATCACATCGCTCTCATCATAGCGTAGGCCGATAGCTGCCGGCTGGCTATAATCCACTGCCCGTGACAGGATTGTTTCTGTGAGCCCAGCCCGAACACCGCATTGTCCTGCCATTTTCCCCGGCCGCGCCGGGAGCCGCTCCGCTTGTCACGTGCCCACTGTCGTCCTGCGGTGTTTGCTGTGGCTGCTCTTCCTCGCCGGTTTCTTGCTGCTACCCGGCGTGGTGCTGGCGGCGAACCTCGAGTACCGCATCGAGGGCCTGGATAAAACCCAGCGCAACAATGTCAGGGCCTGGCTGGGGGAGGCGCCGAACTCGGTGGCCGAGCGCAGTGCCTTTGTCACCACCGTCCGCGACCGGGTTGAAAAGGGGCTGCAGGCACTCGGTTACTACGATCCCGATATCGACTTTACCCTCGACAAGTCGGTCGAGCCCTGGCAGCTGACGATAACTGCGACCGCGGGAGAGCCGGTCCACCTGGACGATTACGACCTGCAACTGCTCGGCGACGCCGCCGCGGACCCTGCTTTCACAGACTATCTGGCCAAGGCCCCCCTGCAGCCCGGCGATCAGCTGAACCACGATAGTTACGAGGCCATGAAGAAGGCGCTGCTGGATATGGCCCAGCGGCGCGGCTACTTCGATGCGCGCCTCACCCGCAAGCGGGTCGAGGTGGAAGTGGCGGCCAATTCGGCCCGTCTGATCCTGCATTTCGACAGCGGCCCGCGCTATCGATTCGGCCGCCTCCTGCACGATGGCCAGTACCTCACCGATGAGCAGTTGGCTGCGCTGCAAACCTTCAATCGCGGGGACCCTTTCGAGCTCGCCAGGTTGCAGGAGTTCCAGTCGCAGTTGCAACGCACGGGCTACTTCAGCGGCGTACTGGTCCGGCCGCAAATCGACGCCGTCGAGGGGCTGGAAATTCCCCTGGCCCTCGATCTTTCGTCTGCCAAGCGGCACAGCTTCGAAGTGGGCGTGGGTTACAGTACAGATACCCGGGAGCGGGTATCGCTGGTGTGGCGAACGCCCCACGTCAACCGCTGGGGGCACAGCCAGGAGACCCGGCTGGAATACTCCAAGATCAATCCCAGCGGGCGGGTGACCTACAACATCCCCCTGACGCATCCCCTGGATGATGTCCTGCAATTGCGTGCGCGCCTCGAGCAGAACGAGTATGGCGACATCGACAGCCACCAGACAGAGTTCGGTGTGCGCCGGGAGTTACGCCGTGACAACTGGATCTATGGTATTTCCCTGCGACAGCTGAATGAGCGTTGGGATGTGGCCAGCCTCAGTCAGGATGACGACTACCTGCTGCCCGGTATCAGTCTGGCCCACAAGTACCGGGTGGGCCCGCTGGTGAATCCCAGTCGCGGTCTCAGCCAGTTCTATCAACTGGAAGGGGGCAGCGACCAGGCCGGATCGGATATCGATCTGGTGCGGGCCTACAGCAAACTGGTGTATGTGCATGCCCTGGCTGGCACTCCGCACCGGCTGGTCGGTCGCCTGGAGGCGGGGGTGGTGTTTGTCTCCGACAGCCAACGTGATCAGCTGGCGCCATCCTTGAGTTTCTTCGCCGGTGGGTCCCAGAGCCTGCGCGGCTACAGTTACCAGAGCGTTGGCGAGGAAGTAAAGGTGACGCGCAATGACGGCACCACCAATACGCTCACGGTGGGGGGGGACCGCCTGCTGGTGGGTAGCCTGGAATACCAGTATCGCTTCCTGCCGGACTGGCGGGCCGCCGTGTTTGTCGACGCCGGTGATGCCTTTAACGCCGAGGATTTTTCACCCAACTACGGGGTGGGGGCGGGCGTCCACTACCTGACCCCGGTGGGGGCGGTCAAACTGGAAGTGGCCAATAGCGTCAGCGAGGATGACCCCAGCTGGCGGGTGCATATCAACATCGGGGCGGAGTTTTGAAGCGCCTGCTGACCTGGTTGCCGATGATGCTGGTGCTGGTGATCGGCCTGTTCTCGACGCTGCCGTTCACCCAGAGCGGCAGCCGGGCCGTGGTCCAGCTTGTCGACAGTTACACCCCGCTGGACATCGAGTTTACCAGCGGGCGGCTGTTCGGTACGTTCGCCCTGGGCTCGGTGCGGCTGGCTAGCGAAGGGCTCACCCTGGAACTCGAGGGGGTCGAGGCAGCGCTGCGACCGGTCTGCCTGGTGCAGGCCCAGCTCTGCTTTGACGGTCTCTCGGTAGCCGCATTGCGAGTGACAGCGGCGGCCTCTGGCGAGGCCGGCGATGACGCCGACGAGGACGTGGATACCACGCCGCTGGTGTTCCCGCTGCGCGTGCTGGCGCCAGAGCTTCAGGTGGCCAACACCAGGATTGAGTGGGACGGCGGCAGCTGGTCCCAGGGTCGGACCCTGCTGGGAGTTGTGGTGGAAACCACCGGTATCTACATCACCCGGGGTCGTGTACGGGAGGCTCGGCTTGCGCTGGAGTCCGGTTCGGAGGCTGACGCCGGGCGCACCGAACTGCCCGCCCTGTGGTTGCCGTTCGAGCTCGCGGTCGATCAGCTGGAACTGGTCAGGCCCGGTTGGAGCCTGGCGGGACAGGCGGGCAGCCTGGACCGTATCAGCCTGCGCGGCCGCTGGCAGCAGGATCGCCTGGAGGTGGAACAGGCCACGGCCGCGAGGGCAGCATGGGGACAGCTGGAACTTGGCGGTGAACTGCAGTTTGCCGGTAACTGGCCGCTGGAGGCCCGGCTCAGTGCGGTCCCGGATGCCGAACTGCCGGGTATCGCAGCGCTGCAGCCGGGCCCGCTGTCGCTGTCCGCCGGGGGCGACCTGGCGGCGCTGAAATTGAGCCTGAACAGTGCCGGCCCGCGCCGGCTACAGGTCCGCGGGACCCTGGATACCCTCGCGGGCGACCTGCCTTTCGATGCCCAGGCCCGGCTCGAGTGGGATGGCGAACTGACTCTGGGCAGCCTGCTCGAGCTGCCCCCTGAGCTGGGTCCGGTTCAGCTACAGGCGCCGCTGTCTGTCTCGGCCAAAGGCAACCTGGACCGGGTTGATCTGCTGCTGGCGGGCGTAGCGACTGGACTGGGTTACCAGGACCTCGCGCTGATTCTGGAAGGCCAGTGGCAAGAGGACTTGCTACGGGTCGACTCCCTGAGTGCGCGGGAACCCGGTGAGCAGGGCAGTACCTTGCTGGCGACAGGCAGTCTGGGGCTCGGGGCGGAAACGGCCCTGGATCTTCACCTCGCTACCCCGGGCCTCACACTGCCCAACCTGAGTGAATACCTCTTTGGCCGCGTTGACGGCGAGCTGGCGCTCTCCGGGCGTTTTTCAGACCAGGGCTGGGCCGTCGATCTGCAGAATGTCGAACTGAGCGGAGAAGTAAACGGGCTTCCAGCATCGGCAGCTGGCCACGTCCAGCTCGACAGTGAACAGTACCTCGCTGGCGGCCAGCTGGCGTTTGCCATCAATGACGCCCTGGGCACCCTGGAACCTGTGCCCGGTTCCCAGGACAGCCGTTTGCACCTGCGGGTGGGGGACCTGGGGCGCTGGCAGCCGGGGAGTCGCGGTGCCCTGGACCTGGTTGCCCGGCTGCAGTCCAGGGCCCAGCGCGGCAGCTTCGAACTCTCCGCGGAGGAACTCGGGTGGCAGGACCTGAGGCTCGAGCAGGGAACCGCCAGCGGTCGCTTTGACCTGGAGCAGGGGGGCAGTGTTGTCGCCGATATCGCGCTGCAGGAGATCCAGCAGGGAGAACTGACCATCTATCGCAGCGATCTCGCCCTGACTGCCAGCAGCTCCAGGATGACCCTCGACTGGCAAAGCAGCGGCGACCTTGAGGGACTGCTGTCGCTTCAGGTCGCGCGAGAGGGGGATGCATGGCGCGGTAGTCTCGCCGCGACGGAGCTCCAGACTCCCGTTGGAGCCTGGACGCTGGCCGACAGCGCCGGGTTCACCTGGAAAGATGATACCCTGACGGTCGACGCCCACTGCTGGCAGGCGAAGGCGACAGAACTTTGCTTGCGGGCCGGACGGTTCGGCAAGACTGGCGAGTTTTCCCTTGCCCTGGCGGGGGATGCGGGCCTGTTGGCGCGGTTCGCTGCAGAGGGAGTCCAGGTGGAAGGTGACCTGAACGGGGATATTCGTGCCAACTGGACTGAGACAACACCGCTGCAGGTGGAGGCGGTGTTCAATCTCGAACACGGCCTGCTCAGCCAGCGGATCGAAGACACCATGGCCAGCTGGTCCTGGGACCTGTTGCGGGTAGAGGCCCGCAGTGCCCAGGGGAACACGGCAATTGATGCGATTTTGCAGCGCGATCAGCGCGACGTGTTGGCACTGCAGGCGACACTGGACGGGAACCAGGGCAGTACACTCAGCGGCCGTCTGCAGCTGCATCAGCTGGACCTGGCGGCCCTGCGGCCCTTTGTTCCCCAGCTGGTCCGACTGGAAGGCAGCCTGGATGGTGAACTGGAGCTGGCGGGTAGCGCCACCGCCCCCGAGGGCCGCGGCAGCCTGTGGTGGCGGCAGGGGGCCCTGCAGTTACTGGAAAACCCGACCGCTGTGGAAGACCTCAATCTGCGCCTGGATGTGCTCGGCGACCGTGTGCTGGTGGACGGTCGTGGCCTGCTGGGCGGTGGTGAGCTAGCCGTGAATGGTACGCTCCGCGGCCTGCCAGACTGGTCGCTGGAGCTGGCCATCGAGGGCCGCAAGAACCGCCTGGTCTATCCCCCCAGCCTGGAAGTGGTGGTGAGTCCCGAGCTGCAGGTCAGCGCGCGCGCTGACCTGGTCTCCCTCAGCGGGCGGATTGCGGTGGAGGAGGGGTTGCTGGAGCAGGACCAGCTGCCAGAGGGCAGCGTGGAGCTGTCGCCCGATGTGGTCCGGGTGGACTACGCCGGCAACGTACTCGAGGACCAGCAGCCCTTCGACACCAGTATCGACCTACGCTTGGCAATTGCCGACAAATTCCGTGTGCTCGGCAGCGGTCTCGACGCCACCGTCGGGGGCGATCTCGAGGTGCGCCAGCGTCCGGGCAGCCCGCTGCAACTCTACGGCAATCTCAATGTGGTGGGCGGCGAGTTCCGCGCCTACGGCCAGCACCTGAAAATTCGCCAGGGCAGGGTGTCCTTTGCCGGGGTACCGGACAATCCGGAGCTGGACCTGCGCGCCGAACGGGAGATTTCCCTGGAACAGGTCACCGCAGGGGTGCGGGTGTCGGGCACCCTGGATGAACCGGCGCTCCAGGTCTATACCGACCCAGCGATGTCCCAGGCCGAGGCGCTGTCCTACCTGGTCAGGGGGCGCGGCCTGGATTCCGGTGCCGACGCGGACGGCACCGCGCTGGCCTTGTCACTGGGCACCGGCATCGTCAACCGCAGTGCGCTGGTGGAGGGCCTGAACAATCTGCCGGGGCTCAACCAGGTGGAGTTTGGCGCCGAGGGCGGCGCGGAAGACACGGCTGCCACCGTCAGTGGCTACATCGGGGAGAGGATCTACCTGTCCTACGGGGTCGGGCTTTACGAACCGATCAATGTGCTGACCGCACGCCTGTACCTCTACACCCGCTTGTGGCTGGAGGTGGTGAGTCGCCTGGAAAGTTCGGTCGACCTGTATTACAGCTGGGATATTGATTGAGCGGGGGCGCCGGGTGGCGCCCCTCTGGTAGTGAGTAAGAACGGTGCGTCAGATCGCCTTGGGCAGGATGTATAGCTCGACCCGGCGGTTCTGGGAGCGGCCGGCGTCGGTGCCGTTGTCTGCAATGGGTTGGTCGGGGCCCATACCGTCGACCAGCATGCGCGAACGCCCGACGCTCCGGGTGACCAGGTAATCCGCCACGGAACCGGCGCGGCGTTCCGACAGGGTCTGGTTATAGGAGCGAGCGCCGGTGCTGTCGGTGTGGCCGGTGACGCGCAGGGTGGTGTCGGCGTACTTCGCCAGCACCGTCCCCACCGAATTGAGCACCGGGTAAAAATCCGAACGCAGGTTGTAGGAATCGGTCTGGAAAGTGATGTTGCCGGGCATGATCAGGCGCAGGTTGTCGCCTTCGCGCTGGACCTGTACCCCGGTGCCCTGCAATTGCTCTTTCAGCTTGGCTTCCTGCACATCCATGTAGGCGCCGACACCGGCACCCGCCAGGCCGCAACCCAGGGCGGCATTGCGGGCGTGCTTGCTGGATTCGATGGCGCCTACCAGGGCGCAGACGGCGGCGGCACCCGCGCCGTAGGTCGCAGCCTTGCTGGCCTGCTGTTCACCGGTGTAGGGGTTGGTGGTACAGGCGCTGAGCGCCAGCATGCCGGCCGCGGCCAGGGCAGTGTTTCTGAGAGTTCCCATTGGTCTTGACTCCTTGTGACTTGTTGCGCAGCGGGCACAGCCCGCTGCGACCCGTTATCGCCGGGTTGAGGTGTTGGACAAGGGGCGTGACCAAAGGTTCGAACCCCTGATGAATTGCTCACGTAAAGTAGCGCCTTTGCGCCGCGTTTTGTAGTTTAATCCCCTGTTGTGACTAAATCACGGGCGACGCCCGGGACAAGGAGTGGATTAAGGATGAGCGAACAGACCACCATCGACGGTATCGACTACGGCCCCCTGGCCGCCCTGCTGGGTATCTGGGAGGGAGACAAGGGGGTGGACCGCGCCCCGGAGCCGGATGGCGAGGAGCGCAATCCCTACTACGAGACCCTGACCTTTGTGGCCGCCGGTGATGTCACCAATTGCGAGGACCAGGTGCTGGCCGTGGTGCGCTTTCACCAGGTAGTCAGTCGCAAGTCCAACAACAAGGTGTTCCACGACCAGGTCGGGTTCTGGATGTGGGACGCGGCGACCGACACCCTCATGGAGACGTTCACCATTCCCCGCGGAGTGGCGGTGGTGGCCAGCGGAACCCTGGCGTCTCCGGCCAGCCTGGACGATGAACTCGTGTTCACGGTCGCCTGTGATGTCGAGGGCACCGGGATTGCCCAGTCCGATTACATGTTCCAGAACGGCCGCACCACGGCCTTCACCCACACGATTACAGTCAAGGGCGACCAGATGCGCTACACAGAGTCCACCGTGCTGGATATCTACGAAAAGCGCAGTTATGACCACAAGGACGTGAATACCCTGAAACGGGTGAGTTAGTGGACCCGCTGAGCCAGGGTGTACTCGGCGCGGCGCTGCCCCAGGCGAGTGCGCGCCGGCGCGAGGCGGCGACGGCCGGGTTGCTCGGCTTCCTGGCGGGCATGGCGCCGGATCTCGACGTCCTGATCCGTTCCAGCGAGGACCCGCTGCTGTTCCTCGAATACCACCGGCAGTTCACCCATTCCCTGCTGTTCATCCCGCTCGGGGGGCTGCTCTGTGCCCTGGTGTTGCACGGGGTGATCGGTAAACGGCGGGGCTTCGGCTTCGGGCGTACCCTGGCGTTCTGCACCCTCGGTTATGCCACCCATGCCCTGCTGGATGTGTGCACGACCTACGGCACCATGTTGTTCTGGCCCTTCAGCGATATGCGCATCGCCTGGAATACCGTGTCGATCATCGACCCGCTGTTCACGGTGCCGATCCTGTTGCTGGTGGTCATGGGGGGATTGCGCAAACAACCGGTGCTGGCCCGCTACGCCCTGGTGTGGGCGCTGGCCTATCTCGGCATGGGCCTGTGGCAGCGCAACGAGGCGATAGCCATCGGTGAGCAACTGGCGGCCTCCCGGGGGCATGAGCCGGTTCGGCTGGAGGCCAAACCCAGCTTCGGTAATATCCTGGTGTGGAAGGTGGTCTACCAGACCGAAAGTGAGTTCTACGTGGATGCGGTGCGCACCGGTTTCTCGCCCCGTATCTACCCCGGGGATTCGGTACCCGTACTGAATCCCGCTCGGGACCTGCCGTGGCTGGAGCCGGGATCACAGCAGGCTGCGGACGTGGACCGGTTCAGCTGGTTCAGCAATGGTTATGTGGCCCTCGATCCGCGGCATGCGGACCGGGTTATCGATATTCGGTACTCGTTGCTGCCCAATGAGATCGCACCGCTGTGGAGCATCCAACTCGATCCGGCGGCGGGTGATGCATCCCACGTGGGCTATATCACCCACCGGGACGGCGGGGGGCGGCAGGGCAACGCCCTGTGGGCCATGCTGAGTGGCAACCCCGAGCTGGGCGATCCCCTGTCGGCGCTCGCGGACCGGCGTATCTCAGCCGGCCAGGACGGCCTTGGCAGCGGGCAGGGCCGCGCCAGTGCGGATGGCGGCACCCTGGCTCCCCAGGACTGACTCCAGTGCGGTGAGGCAGCTCACCAGGTTGCGCTCGCGGCTGCTGTGACCCATGAGGCCGACCCGCCAGGTCTTGCCGGCGAGGGCGCCCAGGCCGGCACCGATCTCCAGGTCGAACTCGTTGAGCAGGGCGCTGCGCACCGCGGCGTCGTCCACACCTTCCGGAATGTTGACGGCATTCAGCTGGGGCAGGCGATGGGCTTCGGCCACTGCCATCGACAGCCCCATGGCTTCGAGGCCGGCCACCAGGGCAGCGTGGTTGCGGGCATGACGGGCCCAGGCGGCTTCCAGGCCTTCTTCCTGCAGCATCACCAGTGATTCGTGCAGGGCGTACATCGCATTGACCGGGGCCGTGTGGTGGTAGGCCCGTTTGGTGTTGGCGCCCCAGTAACCCATCACCAGTTGCATATCCAGGAACCAGCTCTGGACTTTGTGTTCCCGCCCGTTGATCCGCTCCACTGCCCGCGGGCTGAAGGTGACCGGGGAAATACCCGGCACACAGGACAGGCATTTCTGGGTGCCGGAGTAGACCGCGTCGGCACCCCAGCCGTCCACGTCCAGCTCGATACCGCCCAGGGAGGTGACGGTATCGACGATGCTGAGGGCACCGTGCTCACGGGCCAGGGCACAGAGGGCGGCCGCGTCGGAGCGCACACCGGTGGAGGTTTCCGCGTGGACAAAGGCCAGCAGGCTGGCGTCGGGGTGCTCGGCAAAGGCCTCGGCCACCTTGTCGATACTGACCGGCTGGCCCCAATCGTCCTCGACCATGACCGCCGTGGCGCCACAGCGCTCGACATTTTCCTGCATGCGTCCGCCAAACACACCATTGCGACAGACGATGACCTTGTCGCCGGGGGATACCAGGTTGACGAAGCAGGCCTCCATCCCCGCGGAGCCGGGAGCGGAAA
Organism: Parahaliea maris; assembly: GCF_008064665.1. Classification (GTDB taxonomy): domain Bacteria; phylum Pseudomonadota; class Gammaproteobacteria; order Pseudomonadales; family Halieaceae; genus Parahaliea; species Parahaliea maris. The sequence continues at coordinate 648,585 of NZ_VRZA01000002.1, forward strand.
CGGGCAGGGTGAGTGCATTATCCGTGCGGAAAGCGTACTGCAGCAGGGCCTTGATATCGTCCATCAGGCCCACGAACAGGGGATCCAGGTGGCCGAGCGTGGGGCGGGCCAGGGCGCCGAGTACGCGGGCGGGAACGTCGGAGGGGCCTGGACCCATCAGGGTGCGCTGGGGGGGATAGAAGCTCTGGCTCATGGTGTGACTCTGTTGAACAAGTTGGGGGACGGCAACCCTAGCAGGTTTTTGATAGCGACTTAAGCGCGCGCCCTTTATAGTCCCTATCCATGACAGTGATTTCAGCAGATAACGACCTTGCGCTCATGGCGGCGCTGTTTGCCATTGCCGGCCTGGCGTTTCGGCTGGAACGTACCCGTGTCGGGAGCCACCTCACCGGTACCGTAATCGCCATTCTGCTGGCCATCGCCGCGGCCAATCTCCGCCTTATCCCGCACAGTGCAAATGCCTACGATTTCGTGTTCCGCTACATGGTGCCGGTGCTGCTGCCGCTGTTCCTGTTCCAGGCGGACTTGCGTCGCATCCTGTTTGAATCCACCCGTACCACCATCGCTTTCCTGCTGGCCAGTGTCGGTACGGTGGCGGGGGTGACCGTGGCGGCGCTGGCGCTGGACCTCTCGGCCCTGGGCGCGGCCGCCGATCTTCCCGCCCACACCCGCGAGCCGGCGATTGCCGGGCTGTTCACCTCCACCTACATCGGCGGCTCTGTCAATTACGCGGCCCTCGGCGAGGTCACCGGGCTGAATGCCGATGCCTCGTTCTTTTCTGCGGCGACGGCCGCAGACAACCTGTTCAGCGCGGTCTATCTCGGGGTGCTTGCGCTGTTGCCGGGCTGGGCCTGGCTGGCGCGGCGTTTCCGGGCGCACGACGAAACCGGGGACTCAAAGGGGAGTGGCCGGCAGGAGGTAGTCACCGCGATGTCCCTGACCCAGTCTCTGGCGGTGGCGCTGGTGATCGTGGCGCTGGGCGACGCCATCGTGGCGGCACTCGGGTGGCAGGATTGGCGGTACGTGATCATCACGGTGCTGTCGCTGGCGTTTGCCACCGGCATGTCCGGCACGGCGAGCCGCCTGGCCGGGAGTTTCGAGCTGGGCGTGGGCTTCTCGTTCGTATTTTTTGCCGCCATTGCCGCCGGTGCCAACCTGGTGGCCATGGTCTCCGTGGCGCCGCTGTTGATCGCCCTGGTGCTGATCCTGCTCTCGGTGCATGCGCTGGTGACCCTGTTGCTCGGGCGCCTGTTCGGCCTCAGCCTGCCGGAACTGATCACCGCATCCAACGCCGCCGTACTGGGTGCCACCACCGCACCCGCCCTCGCTGCCGCCAAGGGCTGGAACAACCTGGTGACCCCCGGGGTACTGGCGGGCGTGCTGGGCTATGCCCTGGGTACCTTCATCGGTACCCTGGTATTCAAATACTGGGGAATACTGCTGAACTAGGGCCGATCACTTGACCGGCGGTGCGCTGGAAAACATCACCAGCAGGGTCATGTCCTCATCGATCTCGAAGAAACTGTGCTCGGTGGTGGCGCCGACATAGAGTACCGAACCCGGGCCCACCGCTTTCTCGCGATCACCGAGGCGCATGCGGGCCTTCCCTTCCAGCACCATATAGACCTCGTCATCGTCGTGGTGGGACTGCATATCCTTGCTCCCGGCGGGCAGGAAATACAGGCCGCAACTCATGGCCGGTACCTTGAGAAATTCAAGGTATTGAACGGCTTCGCCACTGATCTTTTGTTTTACTTCGGCGAGGTCGAATACCTGCCACTGCTCCGACGTCATGCTGGGCTCCTTCTGCGATGGGCGCCCGGAAGGGCGCAGCCGTCAGTATCCCCGAGCCGGACAAGTGACGCAATGCGCGTCACTTGATGCAGGTCAATGCAGTATGCCCTAACGGTCCAGTTCGCGCTTGACCTTGGCCTGCGCCGCCGCGATCCGCGCCACCGGTACCCGGAACGGGCTGCAGGAGACGTAGTCCAGGCCCAGGTCGTGGCAGAACTGGATGGAGCGGGGGTCACCGCCGTGCTCGCCGCAGATGCCGTACTTGATGCCCGGTTTGCGGGCCCGGCTCTCGCTCACGGCCATTTCCATCAGGCGGCCGACGGCACGCTGGTCCAGTGACACAAAGGGGTCGGCCTCGATCAGTTTCTTCTCCAGGTACTGGGGAATGAACTTGCCGGCGTCGTCGCGGGAGAAACCGTAGGTCATCTGGGTGAGGTCGTTGGTGCCAAAGCTCATGAACTCGACTTCGCCCGCCAGGCGATCCGCACCCAGGGTGGCGCGCGGTGTTTCCATCATGGTGCCGATCTTGTAGGGCACGGAGATCTGCTTTTCCTTCAGTACCGCCTGGATGCCGCGGTCGATGATGGCCGAGATCAGGCGGATCTCGCGCACGTTCACCACCAGCGGGATCATGATTTCCGGCAGCGGCTTGTAGCCTTCCTCGATGGCTTGCACCGCGGCGCTGATGATTGCCTTCACCTGCATCTCGGTAATTTCCGGATACACCACCGACAGGCGGCAGCCGCGGAAACCGAGCATCGGGTTGACTTCGGCCAGGTCCTTCACAATGTCGCGAATCTTGTCGGCGCTCTTGCCGATGCGCTGGGACAGTGCTTCGATTTCAGCGTCGTCGTGGGGCAGGAACTCGTGCAGCGGCGGGTCCAGCAGGCGCACGGTGACGGGCAGGCCGTTCATGACCTTGAACAGCGCGAGCATGTCGTCGTGCTGGAAGTTCAGCAACTGGTCGATGTAACCCTGGCGCTCTTCTTTGGTTTCCGAGAGGATCATGGCGCGCATGATGTCGATGCGATCGGCTTCGAAGAACATGTGCTCGGTGCGGCACAGGCCGATGCCCTCGGCCCCGAGTTCCCGGGCCTTGGCCGCATCCTCTGGGGTTTCCGCATTGGCGCGTACCTTCAGGCGACGGTGCTTGTCGGCCCAGGACAGCAGCACCTGGAAGTCATCCGAGGAACTGGCTTCGGTTTTGGGAATATCGCCGAGCATGACATCGCCGGCGGTACCGTCGAGGGTAATGACATCGCCGCGCTTGATCACCACGCCCTGGGCGGTAGTGGCGGTGCCTTCGGCGTAATTGATCTTCAGGCTGCCACAGCCGGTGATGGCGCAGACGCCCATGCCTCGGGCGACCACGGCGGCGTGGGAGGTCATGCCGCCGAGTTCCGTGAGAATGCCCTCGGCCACCTTCATACCGTGAATGTCTTCCGGGGTGGTTTCCCGGCGCACCAGGACCACTTTGTCACCGCCGGCAGCCACCTGGACCGCCTCATCGGCGGAGAACACCACCTTGCCGGTGGCGCCTCCCGGACTGGCGGGCAGGCCGGTGGCTACGATGTCGGTTTTGGCTTGCGGGTCTATCATCGGGTGCAGAAAAGCCTCGACGTGTTCGGGTGAAACCCGCATAAGGGCTTCACTCTCGCTGATCAGGCCTTCCTTCACCATGTCCACGGCGATCTTCACCGAGGCGCGGCCGGTACGCTTGCCGCTGCGGGTCTGCAGCATGTAGAAGCGACCTTCCTGTACGGTGAACTCCAGGTCCTGCATGTCGCGGTAGTGCTTTTCCAGCAGGGCCTGGGTCTTGTACAACTCGTCATAGACGGTGGGCAGCTTGTCTTTCAGCGCCTCCAGCGGTTGCGGGGTACGGGTACCGGCCACCACATCTTCACCGGCGGCGTTGAACAGGAATTCACCGAAGAATTCGTGCTCGCCGTTGGAGGGGTTGCGGGTGAAGGCCACACCGGAGCCGGAGGTGTCGCCAAAGTTGCCGTACACCATCGCCTGCACATTGACCGCGGTGCCGAGGGTCTCGGGAATGTTGTTCATTTCCCGGTAAACGTAGGCCCGGGGCGTGTGCCAGGACAGGAACACGGCTTCCACGGCCATTTTCAGCTGGACGAAGGGATCCTCGGGGAAATCCACCAGGCCCTTGAAGGTGGCGATAATGGCCTGCCAGTCCTCGGCCTCCATGTCGGTGTCGAGGGGCTTGTTGTGCTGTTCCTTGTACTGTTCGATGGCGTGCTCGAACTGCTCGCCATCCGCTTCCAGTACCACGTTGGCGAACATCTGGATGAAACGGCGATAGCAGTCGTAGGCGAAGCGGGGGTTGTCGGTTTTTTTCGCCAGACCCTCGGCGATATCGTCGTTCAGACCGAGGTTGAGAATGGTGTCCATCATACCCGGCATGGACACGGGGGCGCCCGAGCGTACCGAGAACAGCAGGGGGTTTTCCGGGTCGCCAAAACGGGCGCCCATCTTCTTTTCCACCAGGTCCAGGGCAACCCGGTATTCCTGCTCCAGCAGCGACGGCAGTTTGTTGCCGCCCTCAAAGAACTCCCGGCAGGTGGGCGTGGTGATGATGAAGCCATAGGGCACCGGCAGGCCGAGGGTGGTCATCTCGCAAAGGTTGGCGCCCTTGCCACCGAGCAGGTCGCGATCGTCCTTGCTGCCTTCGTTGAACAGGTAGACTCGTTTGGCCATGAAAACTCCGGGTATTAACTGGCGATGGTAAGTGAGGGCGCGAGTATAAAGCCTCCGGGGGCGCTACGGGAGCGAACTGCTATAAAAAATTGTTTCAATATCAACAACTTGTAGTCAAACTACAAGCATGGCCGGTCACTGCCCCCTTAACCGCTCCATCTTGTAGATTTACTACAGTCTAGACGAGTGTCGCTCGCTGTAGCAGGTCGGTTGGAGCGGCTGCCATGCGAGCCGGGTTGCGTGGGCCGCTGGTCAGCGGATGGCCCGGGCCAGCCTTCGAAGGCATAATCAGATCCAATTCCCAGACCACAGGAGAGTGAGGCCGGATGAGCAGCAGGCGGCGCGATCGGGCACTTGGGCTGGACCGGCCCATGACCCGGCGGGACTTTATCAACGGCTCCCTTTCCGGTAGCGCCCTGTTGCTGTCGGGAATGACCGGCAGTCACAGCGCCGCCAGCGAGACCGTGGCAAGCCCGGGCGGTACGGTGGGCGCCAGCGGCAGTGATCCCTGGACCGGCTACGGTGGGGTGGGCGATTACGCCGGCGCCAACGGTAATACCTTCGGAGTGATGTCTGCCGCGCACCGGGTGCGCGACAAGACCTGGTCGCAACTGCCCACCGTCGATAGCCGTGAACACTATGACCTGATCGTCGTGGGCGGCGGTCCCGCAGGCCTGTTAGCGGCCTGGAAGTTTCAGCAACTCACCGGGGGAGATAAGCGCTGCCTGCTACTCGAGAACCACAGTATTTTTGGCGGCGCATCGCGACAGAATGACTTTCTGGTAGACGGCGTACACCTCAGCGGCGCCCAGGCTTCCAATGACTTTGCCGTGCCGGAGCCCGGTAGCGGAAGCCAGATGGACCGCCTGTTCAAGGAACTCGAACTACCGCGCGAATACAGCTTCGTCCAGGCCAGCGGTATCCGTCTGGCCACCGACAATTACACCAACATGGACGGTATCGGCGAGAACCTGGTCGATGTCGCCTACTATTTTTCCGATGACGGCAAGACACCTGTTTTTCATCGCAACATCTGGCAGGAGAACCTGCACGACACACCTTTCGGTCCCCGGGCGCGCCGCGATCTACTCGCCTGGCGCAGTCGTCCCGGTGATCGCCACGGTCTTGATGATCTCGCCCTGGACAACATGAGCTACCGCCACTTCCTGCAGGAGGTGAAAGGTTATGACAGTGCTGTGGTGGATATGGCCAGGCCGCTGGTCGGACTGCTGACAGGGCTCAGTCCCGAGGCGGCGTCCGCCCGGGAGTCGAGCCATTTCGTGATGCAGCGCAGCGAAGGCATTCCTTCTTTTCCCGGCGGCAACAGCGCTTTCTCCCGTGCGGTTGTGCGCCAGCTGCTTCCCGGGGCTATCGGTGGGGCGGGTGAATTCGCCAGCCTGCTGGGCGGACCGGTCCGGTTCGACCAGCTCGACAGGGCAGGCCAGCCTACCCGGATTCGCCTGTCTTCCACCGTGGTCGAGGTGGCTCACCGCGGGGGCGGCTACGAGGGGCCGGTCGACGTGCGTTATGAGCGCGGCGGTCTGTTGCACCGTGCCACCGCCGGGCAGGTGATCATGGCCAGCGGCGGCTGGATCAACCGTCACCTGCTGGTGGACATGCCGCCGGAAATGTCTGCCGCCTACGGCGAGTTCCTGCACGCACCGGCGCTGGTGATCAATGTGGCCCTGCGTAACTGGCGGTTTCTCGAGCGACTGGGGGCCGGTGCCGTGCGCTGGTTTGACGATCACCGCCGGCTGGGCTTCTGCGGCAATATCCGGGCCCCGATGCAGGTTCCGGGTGACACCCCCCCTGTTGACCCGGGTCGGCCGGCGCTGTTCACCCTTTACATGGGGCTGTACCAGTGGGGCGGCTCGGATCCACGAACCCAGACCAGCGCCGGGCGCGCGCAGTTGTTCGCTACCAGCTATGCCGATTACGAGCGACTGGTGCGGGAGCAGATGAACGAGATGTTTGGACCACTCGGCTTTGATGCACGCCGCGATATAGCCGGTATTGTCCTCAACCGCTGGGGGCACGCGCGGCTTGCCCGGCCTCCGGGCTTTATGCTGCGCAGGGACGGTTCCGGGAACCCGCTGGACATCGTGAAGCGGGGCTATGGCCGCGTGCTGATCGCCCACTCGGAGTTGAACGGTGCCCAGAATGTCGCCGGGGCATTTGCCCACGGCGAACGGGCAGCGCGGCAGGCCGCGGAGCGGGCGGCCTTCGATAGCCCGCCGGCATCGGCACGTTAGCGTCGGGCCAGCAAGTCGCTGAGGCGATCGATCTCGCTGAGGTCCGCCGTCGCCGGGACCAGGAACACCTCCTCACAACCCGCAGCCTCGGCATTGTCGAGGGCTTCGCGGACGGCGTCGGCGTTGTGGCGGTGGACCGACTCCGCCATCGCCCTGGCGATCTCCGGCCCGGCAATATCCAGGTAGTCATAGACATAATCGTGCAGGCGTTGCGCGCCGTTGTCCGCCAGCGAGTACCAGAAACCCCCGAGCCGATAGGGCCTGCGTTCGCGCCCGGCCTCGGCCCAGGCCGTCTCGGCGACGGCGAAGGCATTGGCCAGTTCGGCCTGCTCCCCGTTGCCCGACCAGGCGTAGAGCCCGTCGGCCCACCTGGCGCAGCGGGCGATGCTCTTGGGGCCGAGGGCGCCTACCAGCAATTGAGGTCCGCCGGTGCGTGTAGGGGAGGGGCCGATGGGGCCGGCGCCCTCGATGATTTCTTCGCCGGCCCACACCCGGCGCATATCCTCGACTTGGCGATCCATGCGCTGGTAGCGGCCGCGCATGGTCTGGTGCAGGGCGGCGTAGTCCTGGGCCCGGCCGCCGTAACCGAGACACACCTGTTCAAAGCGTCCACCGGAGAGAATATCCATGGTGGCGATTTCCTTGGCGACGGCCACGGCAGGGTGCATGGGCAGGACGTAGAGGGTCGGGGTAATTTTCACCCGTTGGGTGGCCACGGCAGCGGCGGCGAGCAGCACCCGCATGTCATAGGTCGGGCCGTGGACCCGCTCGCCACAGGACAGGCTGTGGAAGGGACCGTCGTCGACGCGTTGAAACCAGGCCAGGTAATCGTCGCGGGAGAGGCCGTCTTTCATGTAGGGCAGGCAGATGCCGATTTTCATGGGTGTTCCCCTTGTTATCTTTGGCGGCATTATCGCGCGGCGGGGTCGTCAGGCGCGTTCAGCATGGTAAACCAGCCGGCTCCCGGTAGCGGGAATACCTCCCCTTTCCGGTCTCCTGCGACGGTCCTGCTGGGCGGCTGGCGGCCGCTGGGGTAACGTCGGTGCAAAAGATCACCGCGCAGGACGCCCGCCATGAAGATCGATGGCCCTCTGTATAGCCAACTGGAGAATGTGGCTGCCGAAGCGGCCCGCATGGCCGATCTCGGCTACGATGGCCTGTATACCCTGGAGGGCAGCAGCGACCCCTTCCTGCCCCTGGTGCTGGCGGCGCAACAGGCTCCCGGGCTGGATATCGCCACCGGCATCGCCGTGGCGTTTCCCCGCAATCCCCTGCACCTGGCCTACCAGGCCTGGGACCTGCAGCGCTACAGCGGTGGCCATTTCCTGCTCGGGCTGGGGTCCCAGGTGCGTGCCCATATCGAGAAGCGCTTCGGCGTGGACTTCGACCCACCGGCGCCGCGCATGCGCGACTACATCCTCGCGCTCAGGGCGATTTTCAGGTGTTGGCAGCACGCTGCGCCGCTCGATTACCAGGGGCGCTTCTTCCGCCACACCCTCATGACGCCCATGTTCAACCCGGGGCCCAATCCCCACGGGATGCCGCCGGTGCTGTTGGGGGCGCTGGGCCCCAGGATGACCGAAGTGGCGGGCGAGGTGGCAGACGGCCTGATTGTGCATCCCTTCAACAACCCGCCCTTCCTGGAACAGCAGGCACTGCCGGCAGTGGCCAGGGGGCTCGAGCGGACTCGGCGCCACAGGGAGGATTTTATCCTCCAGATCAATGCCGTGGTGATTACCGGAGACTCCGACGCGGCAATACGCGCCGCCCGGGACAGCGTGCGGGGCCTGTTAGGATTCTATGCTTCGACGCCGGCCTACCGCCCGCCGATGGATGCCATCGGCAAGGGCCACCTGCAACCCGAGCTCAACCGCCTGAGCAAGGCCGGCGAGTGGGATGCACTGGCGGAATATATCGATGATGAATTCCTGGCCGCCTTTGCGGTGGAGGGCCCTCCCGAGTCCATCGCGGGGCAATTGATCGAACGCTATGGTGGCATGGCGGATCGATTGGCGCTGTATATACCCTATCAGGCGCCGGATAATGTCTGGCGGCGAATCATCACCGACCTCAAGCACGCAGGATCCGGAGGCGATCGAATTTGCCATAAACGGTGACCGTTTCACGGCACTGGATTCCCCGATCCGGGAGCTACACTGTCCAACGACAATAAAAATTGGTGGGACAGCGATGAAAATCCAGTTCACCCCTGAACAAATCGCCCTGCGAGATGAGTTGCGTGCCTACTTCAGGGAACTGATGACCCCGGAGTTGCAGGCGGAGTGCGAACGCGACATGGGGGAGGGCGGCGGCCCCTTGTGGCGTGAGGCGTTGCGGCGGATGGGGCGCGACGGCTGGATCGGGCTTGGCTGGCCGGAGTCCCTTGGTGGCCGGGGCCTGACGCCGCTGGAGCAGTTTATCTTTGTCGAGGAAGTCATGCGGGCAGGGTATCCCTTCCCCTTCCTGACGACCGAATCGGTGGGGCCGATTCTCGCCGAGCACGGCAACTCCTGGATCCAGCGCGAGATCGTGCCAAAGATCCTGGCCGGCGAACTGCTCATCGCCATTGGCTACTCGGAACCGGGGGCGGGTACCGACCTCGCCAGTCTCAGGACCCGGGCCGAGCGTGACGGCGACGAGTGGGTGATCGACGGCCAGAAGATGTGGACCTCCCTCGCCCATTTCTGCGACTACACCTGGCTGGCGGTACGAACCGACCCGCAAGCGCCGAAAAAGCACAAGGGCATTTCCATGTTCCTGGTGCCGAACTCGGATCCCGGCTGGAGCGCGTCGCCCGTGCACACCCTGGGCGGCGTGCGCACCAACGCCACGTATTACGACAATATCCGGGTTTCCGACGACCACCGGGTGGGTGAGTTGCACGGAGGCTGGAAGTTGATCACCAGCCAACTCAACCGGGAGCGCCTCAGCCTGATCAATTTCGGCCCTTCCGCCGAGCTCTTCAATGCCACGGTGCGCTGGGCCCGGGAGGCCGAGCGGCCCGGGGGCGGGAAGGTCATCGATACGTCCTGGGTGCAGCTGAACCTGGCCCGCTGTCGCGCCGCCATCGAGTGCATGAAGCTGATCGTCTACAAGCAGTCCTGGGCCATGACGGAGGGCAACCTCGACATGGCCGATGCCTCCGCCGCCAAGGTGTTCGGCTCGGAGGCCTTTATCGAACTCTATCGCGCACTGGGCGAGGTTGTGGGCCATGCGGGGCTGCTGCGGGATGGCGACGGCTGTGACAGCGCCCGCCGCCTGGAGCGGCTCTACCGGACCGCATCGATCATTACCTTCGGGGGTGGCACCAACGAAATCCAGCGCGACATCATATCGGCCGCGGGGCTGTGGATGCCCCGCGCCAGTCGCTAGCGGAGGAGGCCGGCATGGACTTTGGTTTCAGCGACGAACAGCGCGACATTCGCGAGCTGGCGCGGCAGATTTTCAGTGAACAGGTGACTGCGGACCGGCTGCGCGCCTACGACGAGTACGCCGAGCCACGCTTTGATCGTGATCTGTGGCAGATTCTGGTGGACGCGGGGCTGCCCGCCCTGGCGGTGGAGGAGCGTTACGGTGGCGGCGGCTTCGGCCTGATGGAACTGGGCTTGCTGCTCGAGGAGGCGGGGCGCAGCATCGCTCCGCTGCCCCTGGTGAGTCACTGCGTTGGCGGATTGCTGCCACTGCAACGCTTCGGCAGCGACGCGCAAAAAGAGCGCTGGCTCGCGCCGGCGGCACGCGGGGATGTCCTGTTGACTGCCGCGCTGGTGGAAGGTGGCAGTGGCGCTCATTGCCTGCCCGAGTTGACTACCGCCACCCGGGAAGGTGAAGAGCTGGTCCTGACAGGGCGCAAGTTGGCTGTGCCTTATGCATCCCAGGCGGATCGTATCCTCCTGGCGGCCCGGTGTGACAATGAGGTGGCATTGTGCTGGCTCGACCCGTCGAGCAGTGGGGTGCGACTGGAGCCCTGCCAGGCGACCAGCTTCGAACCCCAGGCCCGCCTGGAACTGGAATCGGTGCGCATACCAGCGGCCGACGTACTCGCCTGGCAGGGAGGGGCGTCGCTGCTGGAATGGCTGGTCCAGCGGATGACCGTTGCACTGTGCTGTCACCAACTCGGCGTGGCAGACGCGGCGATGCGGATGGCGGCCAGCTACACCGCAGAACGGCAACAGTTCGGCGTGCCGGTCGCTACCTTCCAGGCCGTGGGGCACCGCATGGCCAACTGCTATATCGATGTCGAATGCCTGCGACTGGCAGGCTACCAGGCCTGTTCCCTGCTGGCCGAAGAGCAGCCCGCCACGCTGGAGACCCGGATCGCCAAAGTGTGGGCCGGGGACGTTGGTCACCGGGTCAGCTACGCCACCCAGCACGTGCACGGGGGCATGGGCATCGATCGGGACTACCCCCTGTGGCGCTACTGCCTGTGGTTGCGTCACAACGAGATGACCCTCGGTGGCAGCAGCGCCCAGCTGGCGGCCATCGGTGCGGGGCTTGCCGCCGGAGAAGGACTGTTTGCCTGAGGCGAGGCAGGCACAACGCCGGCTATTCAAATAGTGTGAACAGGCCCTGGCACTGCTTACCGTGGACGGAGGGCTGGGGTACACTAGCCGTCCATGATGTCGCCCCCCACAGAATCCTATATCACAGCGCTGTTGCTGGCGCTGACGCTGGCGCTCGCCGGCTGCACCAGCACCGAGCCGAGCCTGAGCGGCAGCAGTCGCCAGCCGGTGGATTTTTCCGGCCACTGGGAGATGAATTACGCCCAGAGTGACAATATCCAGGCGCGTCTGAATTCCCTGGTACGGGAGCTGCGCAAGCAGAGCGAGCGGCGCGGCGCTGCCCACGGCGAGGTCGGCGGGCCGGCGATCTCCATTGGCGGCACCAACAACGGGGCATCGGTCATCGGCCTGGCCCAGATGGCGGACATGATTACCCAGTCTGCGGTGGTTATCATCGACCAGGACGACGAGGGCATCCAGGTCAAGCGCGAGGGCAACTTCGCCCTGGACTGCCAGTTTGCCGGCCCCGACGCCTACCGGGTCGATTCACCCCTGGGCCGGGAGCTGTGCGGCTGGGACGGCCACCAGCTGGTGTTTACCCTGCTGTTGCCCGACGGCCTGAGTATCCGCCATCGCCTGACCCGCAGTGAGGACGGTCAGCAGTTGAACATCGCCACCACCGTGGTGTCCGACCAGGTGTCCTATCCCTTTACCCTGAACCGGGTGTTTACCCGTTTCGAGCCCGGCTCAGCCGGGTACCGCTGCGAGATGACGGTGACCCGTGGTCGGGTCTGTACCACGGAGGCTGAATGAAACCCCTGCTGTACCTGTGGCTGGCGATGCTGGCGGCCTGCGCCAGCCCGACCCCGGAAGTGAAGGGGCCGGATCCGCTTCCGGCACAGAGCGAATCCTGGCCGCCGCCCGTTGGCGCGGTGGTGTTGGACAGGGTCCCGGTGTCCGATGAAGAAGCGCTGGATGTCGGCCTGTCCGTGTTCGATCCCGGGCTGGCCGAGGATGTGACCTCCCATGGGACGCGCGGTATTTTTCCCGATATCCGGCGCGCCGAGGTGCGTTACCTGCCGGTCCTATTGCGACAGGCTCTGGTGGAGTCGGGCGCCTGGGGCGTGGTTCGTGTGCTGCCGGAGGCGGATCCAACTGCGGAGGTACAGGTGGGAGCCACCATCCTCCATTCAGACGGCGAACGGCTGGTGCTGAGGGTGACGGCCAGGGATGCCGCCGGACGGGTGTGGCTGGACGGTATCTATACCGATGTGGCTACGGCCGCCGATTACCCGGTCGCCGCCGGGGGCGATCCTTTCGCCGACCTCTACCGCCAGGTGGCCAACGACCTGCTGGCTGCACGCGGGGCACTTCCCGCCAGCGAGTTGCGCCAGCTCGGCACCGTCAGTGAGCTGCGCTACGCCGCCAGTCTGGCACCGGAGGCTTTCAGCGCTTATGTCGCCACTGACAGCGACGGGATTTACCAGGTACAACGCCTGCCGGCGGACAACGACCCCATGTTGCTCCGCATAGGCCGCCTGCGGGAGCAGGAGTACCGTTTCATCGATACGGTCGACGAGCAGTACCTCGACCTGCTGGAGAACATGCGCCCCACCTACGACCTGTGGCGCCAGTACGGCCGCGAGCAGGCTGAATACATCGCCGACTATCACCGGCGCCTGCAGGACCGGGACAGCGCGGGCCGGCGCGGTTCCTACGCGGCGCTGGAGCAGACCTACAACACCTTCCGCTGGAGCAAGATCCAGCAACAGGACCTGCAGGAACTGGCAGAGGGTTTCGATAACGAGGTGACGCCCACGGTGATGGACGTCAGTGGACGGGTGTTCCGCCTCAGCGGCAACCTGGGTGCCCAGTATCAGGAGTGGCGCGATATTCTGCGCCAGATATTTGCCCTCGAAACGGGCCTTCCGGTCGGGGACGGCGGCGGGTGAGGCTGGCTATACTGGGAGTTCCGTTCACAGCCCCGAGACCCTGTCCATGAGTGACGACAAGCCAGCCGGCCAGGAAAGCGCTTCCCTTATCGAGTCCCTGTTACGCCTCAGCGGCCAGGTGGCTGGTGGTACCCTGGAGCTGGCTCGCAGCACCGCCACCCTGACCGCCATGTTCGGTGAGTCCTGGCTGCGACAGGCGCTCAATGCCAGCCTTGAGCCCGAGCGCCTGGAGGCCATGGCCGAAGCCGGCCACTTCCTGCGCGACGCGCGGGAAACGGCCGGTATGACCCTCAAGGACCTGGCCGACAGCCTGGGCGTGTCGGACAAGCGTATTCTCGAGGATGTGGAAAGCGGTGAGCGCATCATGCCCCTGGAACTGGTATTGCGTTCCGCGTCGCTGCTGGCGCGGCACGACCCCATTCCCTTCCTCCTGAAGTTCATGCGCACCTACAATCCGGAACTGGAAAAGACCCTCGAGAGCTGGGGAGTCATGGCCCTGCCGCGCCAGTACGAGCGGGAGCGTCGCTTCATCAATCTCTACCGCAAGCACGATATCCTGCGTTCGTTTACCGACGCCGAGTTCCAGCGCTATCTCGAGTACATGGAAAGCTCGTCCAACCTGGTGCTGGAATTGATGGCGCGAGAGAAAGAGGCGAATACCCCTCGCTCGCGCAAGTCCGCAGGCCGCAAGGCCACGACTGCAAAGGCCGGTGGTGGCAAGACGAAGTCTGCAAAGGGCTCTCCGAGCGGGGCCAAATCACGAAAAAGCACTCCGCGGGAGGCCGCTCCGAAAAAGGCTGCCCCGCGGGCCAGCCGGTCCGGCACCGGGCGTAGCGAGGAGAATTGAATTTGAGTACCAACGGCCGTTCTGAGCAAGGCCGCTCCAGCAGCCATTTCGCCTGGTTTGCCACCTGCCCGAAGGGTATCGAGGCGTTACTGGCCCATGAACTCGACACCCTGGGTGCAACGGCCGTCCGCGAAACCGTGGCGGGTGTTCACTTCGAGGGGCCGCTGGCGGCGGGCTACCGGGCCTGCCTCTGGTCGCGCCTGGCCAATCGGGTACTGCTGCCCCTGGCCACGGTGGACGCAGGGGATGCGGACCAGCTCTATGCCGGCCTGAAGTCACTGGACTGGCGGGAGTGGCTGGAAGTTCGCCAGACCTTCGCCATCGACTTCAGCGGACAGAACCGCGCCATCCGCAACACCCAGTTTGGCGCCCAGCGCAGCAAGGATGCCGTGGTTGACTGGTTTCAGGAACGTCTCGGCCGGCGGCCGTCGGTGGAGAAGCGCGACCCGGACCTGCGCTTCAACATTCGCCTGGCGAAGGATCGCGCCATGGTGGCCCTGGATATGGTGGGTGGCAGCCTGCACCGGCGCGGCTACCGCAGCGAGGCGGGCGCGGCGCCGCTCAAGGAAAACCTGGCCGCGGCCATCCTGTTACGTGCCGACTGGCCCGGTATGGCGGCACGGGGCGGGGCATTGATCGACCCCATGTGCGGGTCCGGGACCCTGCTGCTCGAAGGGGCAATGATGGCGGCAGATATCGCACCGGCGCTGGAGCGGCGGCGCTTCGGTTTTGAAGCCTGGCGGGGCCACAACGCGCCCCAGTGGCAGGCGATTCTCAGCGACGCCCGGGGCCGGGCGGAGCGGGGCAGGGCCCGCCAGTTGCCGGAGATTCGCGGCTATGATGCCGACGGCCGGGTTGTACGCCGGGCCCAGGAAAACATCGCCCGGCTGGGGCTGGAACGCAGTGTGCGGGTGGTGCGCAAGTCCCTCGCCGAGTTGCGCCGGCCGACGCACCTGCCCATTCCCGAGGGGCTGATTGTCTGCAACCCGCCCTACGGTGAGCGGCTCGGCGAAAAGGAGAGCCTGCGCTACCTGTACCGGGAACTCGGGGAGGCCATGAAGCGCGAGTTCGGCGAGTGGCAGGCCGCGATATTCACCTCTGACATCGAGCTGGGCCGGGCCATCGGTTTGCGCAGTCACCGCCAGTACAAACTGTTCAACGGCGCCTTGCCCTCGAGCCTGCTGCTCTTCGAGCTCAGGGACAATCGCCTGACTGACCAGGCGCCCGCCTCCGCTGGTGCTGCGCAACCGGAAAACGCTTCGGGCAGTGAGCCGGCGGCCCCAGTCGCGCTGACAGAGGGGGCAACCATGTTTGCCAACCGCCTGCGCAAGAACCGGCGTCGCCTGAATGCCTGGGTCAAGCGCGAGGGCATCGAGTGCTATCGCCTCTACGACGCCGACATGCCAGAGTACGCGGTTGCGGTTGATCTCTACGGCTCCCGGGTGCACGTGGCTGAATACCGTGCGCCCGCCGGTGTCGACCCGGACGCTGCCAGCCGCAGGCTGGATGAGGTGTTATCGGCTCTGCCGGAGGCGCTCGGCGTTGCTTCTGCCGATATTGCCTGCAAGGTTCGACAGCGTCAGCGGGGCAGTGAGCAGTACACCCGCCAGGGTAGCCGGGGCGAGTATCTCAGTGTGCGGGAAGGGCAGGTGAAGTTGCTGGTGAACCTGCACGATTATCTCGACACCGGCCTGTTCCTCGATCACCGGCCGCTGCGCCAGCGCATAGCCGCTGAAGCCCGCGGCCGCGATTTCCTGAACCTGTTCTGCTATACCGGTGCAGCAACGGTGCACGCCGCCGTGGGTGGCGCGCGTTCCACCACCAGTGTGGACCTGTCCAACACCTACCTTGGCTGGTTGCGCAAAAACCTCGCGCACAATGGTCTGGCGGAGAACCGCAACCATATCGTGCGCAGCGACTGCCTCGCCTGGCTGCAGCAGGGCGGGGATGATTTCGACCTGATCATGCTGGACCCCCCTTCGTTCTCCAATTCGCGCGCCGTGAAGGACAGCTTCGACGTGCAGCGCGATCACGACACGCTGGTCCGGGCGGCAATGTCCCGCTTGCGACCGGGGGGGCAATTGTACTTTTCCAATAACCGCCGGGGCTTCCGCCTCACCCCGGAACTGGCGGAGGAATTTGACTGCCAGGACATCACCCGGGAGACCCTCGATCCGGACTTTGTCCGCAACCCGAAAATTCATGTCTGCTTCAGCCTGCGGCACCGTGGCGGCGGCCCGCAATGACCGCCACGCTTGTTTGACACAAAACTGACATCCGCGACAGGTAAGGGCTTTCGGGTAAGTGTCTACAAACCCAGGTGCGTCGACTATCCACATCGTGGCAACGCACTGCCACGAAAAAGGCTAATGACTAGTAGCTTGTGAAGTTCCGAATTTAACTTACTGAAAATTAACAGGAAAAAACTCGGCTCAGGCACTGGGGCCGGGAAGGTGCCGCTGTCAGGGTTCCAGTTTGGTTTCCGCCAGAATCCCGCTGTCCCCAAAGTTATCCACAGGCAGTCCTGTGGATAACCCGGGTTATTGCGGGCGGGTGGATCGCTTCAGGTGGGGGCGGCGAGTTTTAGCAACTGCTTGCCCTGGTTGCGCCCATCAAACAGCCTCAGCAGGGTGTCGGGAATCCGTTCAAAGCCCTCCTGGATGTCTTCCCGCCAGGCAATTTCACCGGCCGCAACCCACGCTCCGAGGTCGGCGTAGGCGGCTTCGGCTTCCGCCAGGAAATCAATCACAATGAAACCCTGCATGCGGATCCGGCGGGTCACCAGTTTCATCAGATTGTGAGGCCCGGGTGCAGGGTGCTCGTCGTTGTAGCCGGCAATAGCACCACAGAGCACGATGCGGCCGAAGTCGGCCATTTGCTCGATGCCGGCTTCGAGCGTCTCGCCACCCACGTTGTCGAAGAATACGTCGATCCCCATCGGACAGCGGCTGGCCAGCTCCGCCGCCACGTCCTGGTGGCGGTAGTCGATGACCTCCTCGATCCGGCATTGCTCTCGCAACCACCGGCATTTGTCCTCGCCACCGGCAATGCCGATGACCCGGCAGCCCTTGATGCGCGCGATCTGGGCGACCACCGAGCCAGTGGCCCCGGCGGCACCTGACACCAGCACCGTTTCACCGGCCTTTGGCTGGCCGACCTTCAGCAGGCCGAAATAGGCCGTCAAACTGGTGGCACCGAAGACGCTCAGGGCCATCGCGGGGGGAGTGCCGTCGGGCAGGACCCGGGGCGGCATGGGCGAGGCGGGGTCACCGATACTGTACTCCTGCCAGTTGAGAATGCCCTGTACCAGGGCGCCCACCGGAATATCCGGATTTTCTGACGCGATAACCTGGCCGACGCCACTGGCGCGCATGGGCTCCCCCAGCGGGACCGGAGGGAGATAGGAGGGTTCGTCTTCCACCCACCCGCGCATGGCGGGGTCGAAACTGAGCATGAGCGTCCTGATCAGTACCTGGCCGGCGGCCAGGTCGGGGCTTGGGAGAGGGGAGCTGACCAGTTCGAAATGCTCCGGACCGATCATCCCCTCCGGCCGCGCTTTCAGCAGCCACTGTCGGTTGCTCTGACTCATCAAGGCCCTTCCTTTTTTTACTTGTTGGCAGCGGGGGCAGGGCGCCCCGGGAGAGGGTGGCATTACAGCACTGGACTGGTGGCACCGCCAGCGCGGGAATGACAGATTGCCTCCGGCTGTGTTGAAATCGGGGCTTTGGTCACAAAAATCGAACCGGTTCCGCTGCGTTGAAAACACTGTTGATCGTGTACCACAGCCAGAGCGGCGCCAGTGCCCGACTGGCCCGGGCACTGTGGCGCGGCGCCTGCGCCGAGGCTGTCGGCGACAGCAATCTGGTCGTTGTGCTGCGCCGGGCCTGCGACAGTGGCAGCGCCGAATTGCTGGAGGCCAGTGCCCTGGTGCTGGTGGGCGCGGAGAATTCCGGGGCCCTGAGTGGCGGCATCAAGGACTATCTCGACCGGGTGTTCTACCCCCTGATAGCCCACTCGCGGGTGCTGCCCTACGGTCTGGTGTTGTCGGCGGGAAACGATGGCCGCAATGCCCTGCGGCAGGCGCGGCGGATACTGTCGGGTATCCCGTTTACGGAGGCGACCGAACCCCTCATCTGTCGCGGGCCGGTGACCGGGGAACATCTTGGGGAATGCGAAGCGCTGGGTGAGGCACTGGTGGCCGGCCTGGCAATGGGGATATTTTGATGGAGGAACGTGAAGGTGAGCAGCGAACAGCACGAAGCAGGGCCGGTACCCGAGGGCTTTGAACGGATGCCGACGGGCTTTGGTTACACTGACACCCTGCAGCCGTTCTATCGCCACGTCACTGCTGAAGAAGTGGCCTTTGGCCTCCACGTCTGTTCGCAACACGCCAACTCGATGGGTATCTGCCATGGCGGTGTTCTGATGACCATGGCGGATATTGCCGCGGCCTCAGGCGTCAATCACGCTCGAGGTGAACTGGGCGGCAGCCCGACCATCAATCTGTCGCTGGATTTCATCTCCGCCGGCAAGCTGGGGGACTGGCTGGAAGCCCGGATCAGTGAGGTGACCGTCAAGCGCCGGTTCGGCTTCTGTAACGGTCTTATCTCGAACGAGCGCGGCATCGTGGCGCGCTTCAACGGCACTTTTTACCTCCCGGATCACGAGGGCATGTGGAAGGGTGAAAAGCGTCTGGGTGCACTCAGCCCCGCCGCGGACTAGGCGGCTTCGTTCGCCAGTTCCTCGATAAAGGCGCGCGCCGCCCGCGACAGGCTGCGCCCCCGGTGATAGACCACGCCCAGGGTACGTTGGATACGAATTCCCTCCACTTCCAGAGGTACCAGGGTGTGGTCGCACATGCTGCGCGGCAGCACGGTCCAGCCGAGACCGACCGTGGCCATCATGCGGATGGTTTCCAGGTAATTAGTGGCCATGGAAACCTGCAGCTTCAGCCCGTGGGTATCAAACAGCTTCTTCACAATCTGGCCGGTGTAGGTATTCAGCCCGGGGAGCACCGCGGGGTGTCGGGCCAGCTCTTCCAGCGGGCAGGATGTCAGCCGGGCCAGGGGGTGATCCCGGGCGACCATGACGTCGAGTGGGTCGGGCCACACCGGTTGGGTGATGACGCTGGCATCGGTGTCCGGGGCGAGCGTCACTACCGCGAGTTCCGACTTGCCGTGGAGGATGAGGTCGTAGGCCTGCTCTGAGTCCATGAAGTCGATGTCGATCTGGACCTGGGGGAAGCCCTTGCTGAAACGACTGAGAATGGGGGGCAGGCGGTGCAGGCCGATGTGGTGACTGGTGGCCAGTCGCAGTTCCCCCCCGACCTGCCCGGACAGGTCCCGCACCGCCTGCCGCGCCAGGTCCAGCTGTTGGATCACGGACTTGGCGTAGGGCATCAGGGCGTGGCCGGCCTCGGTCAGCCCCACCTGCCGGCCGATCCGGTCAAACAGCTGGCAGTCGAGTTGCTGTTCCAGTTGCGCCACGCGTTTACTGACCGCGGGCTGGGTGAGATGGAGTTTCTCGGCGGCATGGGAAAAGGACTGGTCCTCAGCGACCTGGAGAAAGGCCTGCAGATTCTGGGTTTCCATATGTATTCCAATCAGGAATCGAATAGATAAAAATAATAAATTTGTTTTATTAAAGTCTCAAGCGTAACATCGCCGCCAGTTATCGTAGCTGCCCGAGGCATCTGCGCTATTGTGAACCACATCACCCGAGGGAGAACGCCCCGATGGCCGGACAAACCCTGTACGACAAACTCTGGCAACAGCATTTGGTAGAAAGCCGCGACGACGGTACTGGCCTGCTGTACATCGATCGCCACCTGCTGCACGAAGTGACTTCGCCCCAGGCCTTCGAGGGCCTGCGCCTGGCGGGGCGTCAGCCCTGGCGCCTCGATGCCAACCTGGCGGTGCCCGACCACAACGTCCCCACCGAAGCCGCCGAGCGCAGTGGCGGCGTGGCCGGGATCGTGGACCCGATCTCCCGCCTGCAGGTGCAGACCCTCGACGACAACTGTGGCGATTTCAAGATTGTGGAGATCCCGATCAACGATCGCCGCCAGGGCATCGTCCACGTGGTTGGCCCGGAGCAGGGTGCCACCCTGCCGGGAATGACCGTGGTCTGTGGCGATTCCCACACCTCCACCCACGGCGCCCTGGGTGCCCTGGCCCATGGCATCGGTACCTCGGAAGTGGAGCACGTGTTGGCGACCCAGTGCCTGATTACCCGCAAGATGAAAAACATGCGGGTGCAGGTGGACGGAGCGTTGCAGCCAGGTGTCACGGCCAAGGATGTCGCCCTCGCCGTTATTGGCCGCATTGGCACTGCCGGTGGCACCGGCTATGCCATCGAGTTCGCCGGCGAAGTGGTGCGCAACCTCACCATGGAGGGGCGCATGACCCTGTGCAACATGTCGATCGAGGCGGGAGCCCGCGCCGGTATGGTGGCGGTCGACGACGCCACCATCGAGTATGTGCGCGGTCGAACCTACAGCCCCAAAGGCGAGCAGTGGGACCAGGCGGTCGCCGCCTGGCGCGAATTGCATTCTGATCCCGACGCGGTATTCGACGCCGAACTGACCCTGCGCGGCGAGGACATCCAGCCCCAGGTCACCTGGGGTACGTCTCCGGAAATGGTGCTTCCGGTAGACGGTGTGGTGCCGGACCCGGACGCCCAGGAAACCGCGACGGCGAAAGAGGCGGTGCGCCGTGCATTGCAATACATGGGCCTGAAGGCGGGCCAGCCGATCACTGACATCCGCCCGGACCGGGTGTTTATCGGCTCCTGCACCAATTCCCGCATCGAGGACCTGCGCGAGGCTGCTGCGGTGGTACGCGGCAGGAAAATTGCCGCCAGCATCAAGCAGGCACTGGTGGTGCCGGGCTCGGGTGAGGTGAAGGCCCAGGCCGAAGCCGAGGGGCTCGATCTCATCTTTATCGACGCTGGCATGGAGTGGCGCGAGCCCGGTTGTTCCATGTGCCTGGCCATGAACGCCGACAAGCTCGGTGCCGGCGAGCACTGCGCGTCCACCTCCAACCGCAACTTCGAAGGCCGCCAGGGCTTTGGCGGGCGCACTCACCTGGTGAGCCCGGCGATGGCCGCGGCCGCCGCGGTGGCCGGTCACTTTGTCGATGTTCGCAGCTTAACGGAGAACCAGTCATGAACAGCTTTACCGTACACAGCGGGCTTGCCGCGCCGATGGATCGGGCCAATGTGGACACCGACCTGATCATCCCCAAGCAGTTCCTCAAGTCCATCAAGCGCTCGGGCTTTGGCCCCAACCTGTTCGATGAACTGCGCTATCTGGATGAAGGGCAGCCGGGCCAGGATTGCAGCACCCGTCCCCTGAACCCGGACTTTGCGCTGAACCTGCCTCGCTACGCGGGCGCCTCGGTACTGCTGGCGCGGGAGAATTTCGGCTGTGGTTCCAGCCGCGAGCACGCGCCCTGGGCACTGGAGGATTTCGGTATTCGCTGCATTATCGCGCCGAGTTTTGCCGACATCTTCTTTAACAACTGCTTCAAGAACGGCCTGCTGCCGATTGCGCTGCCGGCGGATACCGTGAATCGCCTGTTCGAAGCGATGTACGCCAGCGAAGGCTACACCCTGGAGGTCGACCTCCCGGCGCAGGAGATTCGCACGCCAGACGGCGAGCGTATTCCCTTCAAGGTGGAAGCCTTCCGCAAGCACTGCCTGCTCAATGGTCTCGACGATATCGGCCTGACCCTGGAGAGCGCCGCTGCGATTCGCACCTTTGAGGTGGGCCACCGGGAGCGTTCCCCCTGGCTGTTTGACACCATTGCCTGAAGAGCCCACTGAGACCCAACTGACCTGCGAGACTGTATTGTGAGCAAGAAAATCCTGATTCTCCCCGGCGATCACATCGGCCCGGAAATCATGGCGGAAGCCGTCAAGGTGCTGGAGCGGGTAGACAGCCTCTACTCACTCGACCTGCAACTGGACCACGCGTTGCTGGGCGGCGCTGCCCTGGATGCTACCGGCGTGCCCCTGCCGCCGGAGACCCTGGCCAAGGCCCGTGAGGCCGACGCGATTCTGCTCGGCGCCGTCGGTGGCCCCGAGTGGGACAAGGTCGAGGCCGCGCGGCGCCCGGAGAAAGGCCTGCTGGGGCTGCGCTCGGAGCTGGAACTGTTCGGCAACCTGCGCCCGGCGTTGCTCTATCCGCAGCTGGCGGCCGCTTCCAGTCTCAAACCGGAGCTGGTGGCCGGGCTGGATATCCTGATCGTGCGCGAACTCACCGGTGGTATCTATTTCGGTGAGCCCCGCGGTATCCGCACCCTGGAGAACGGTGAGCGCCAGGGTTACAACACCTACGTGTACAGCGAATCGGAAATCCGCCGTATCGGTCACCTGGCCTTTTCCCTGGCCCGGCAGCGTGACAAGCGCGTGTGCTCGGTGGACAAGTCCAACGTACTGGAAGTGACGGTGCTGTGGCGGGAGATCATGGAAGAGGTCGCCAAAGACTATCCGGACGTCACCCTGTCGCACATGTATGTGGACAACGCCGCCATGCAGCTGGTGCGCGCACCCAAGCAGTTCGACGTGCTGGTGACCGGCAATATGTTTGGCGACATTCTCTCCGATGCCGCCGCCATGCTCACGGGTTCGATCGGCATGCTTCCCTCAGCCTCCCTGGACAAGGACGGGCGGGGAATGTACGAGCCCTGTCACGGCTCGGCGCCGGATATCGCGGGGCAGGGCATCGCCAACCCGCTGGCGACCATCCTCTCTGTTGCCATGATGCTGCGCTACACCCTGGACAAGCCAGAGGCTGCGGCGGCGATCGAGGCCGCTGTGAGCGACGTGCTGGACCAGGGCCTGCGCACCGCCGACATCTGCGCGGAGGGTGATACCAGGGTATCCACCTCGGAGATGGGCGACGCAGTGCTGCGCGCACTGCAGTCCTGATTCATTGCAGATGTATTCACTTTTTCATTCAAGCTAACGGAACAAGACAATGGCAGATTCATACGATGTAGCAGTCGTCGGCGCCACCGGTGCCGTCGGCGAAACCATGATCGAGATCCTCGAGCAGCGGGACTTCCCGGTGCGCAATCTCTATCCCCTGGCTTCCAGCCGCTCGGCGGGTAAGACGATCAAATTCAAGGGCAAGTCGGTGACCGTCACCGACCTGGCGGAATTCGATTTCAGCCAGGTACAGATCGGGCTGTTCTCTGCAGGCGGCAGTATCTCGGCGGAATTTGCCCCCAAGGCCGCCGCCGCGGGCTGTGTGGTGATCGACAACACCTCCCACTTTCGTCGCGACGAGGACATCCCGCTGGTGGTGCCCGAGGTCAACCCCGAGGCGCTGGCCGGCTATACCACGCGCAACATCATCGCCAACCCCAATTGTTCCACCATCCAGATGCTGGTGGCGCTGAAGCCGATCTACGATGCGGTGGGAATCGAGCGCATTAACGTCGCGACCTACCAGGCGGTGTCGGGCACCGGCAAGGAAGCGATCGAGGAGCTGGCGGGGCAGACCGCGCGCCTGCTGAACGGTCAGGAAGCCGAGTGCGAGGTGTACCCGAAGCAGATCGCCTTCAACGCGCTGCCCCACATCGACACTTTCCAGGACAATGGCTACACCCGGGAGGAAATGAAGATGGTCTGGGAAACCCAGAAAATCTTCGGTGACGCCAGCATCCAGGTCAATCCGACCTGTGTGAGGATCCCGGTATTCTTCGGCCATTCCGAGGCAGTGCACATTGAAACGGTCGACAAGATCACCGCCGAGCAGGCGCGTGAGCTGCTGGCCAGCGCCCCCGGGGTGACCCTGGTGGACGAGCGTGCGGACGGCGGTTATCCCACGGCGGTCACGGAGGCCGCGGGCAAGGATCCGGTCTTTGTCGGTCGCATCCGTGAGGACATTTCCCACCCGCGTGGCCTGAACCTGTGGGTAGTGGCCGACAACGTGCGCAAAGGTGCGGCGCTCAATAGTGTGCAAATTGCCGAGAGCTTGATAGAGACCTATCTTGATTAATACAGGGCTTCTCGACATACTTGGTTGAAATCGGGACTCCCGCAGGCGCCGGGAAGCGCCTCACATGGGGGTCCCTTTTGTCTGCTGCAGCGCTCCACGGGGCCTTATTCAGGAGCCGGGGGCATTGCTCCCAAGTTGTAGCAGTTCGCGCCGCAATCGCGGCTTGCATAGGGGAACCGGCTTGGTTAAGCAGGTGCAGAATAATAAGGCTAGGGTATGGCTAGGAAGCGGAAGTTAGCAGCAGTTTTATTCTCCCTGGGTTGTTTACAGGCAGGGTCTGTCTGGGCGCTCGGTCTGGGTGACATCACCCTTCAATCATTTCTCAACGAGCCTCTCAAGGCGAAAGTCGATCTTCTCAACACTGGCGGTCTGCACGAAGACCAGATCAAGGTGAGATTGGCGACCTCGGACGATTTCGATCGAATGGGTGTCGATCGCGCCTATTTTCTGACCGGTATCAAGTTTGAGGTCAAGGTCGGCGCCAACGGTCGCGGCCAGATTATCCTGAGTTCCGAAGATCCGGTGCTCGAGCCTTACCTGGACTTCATCGTCGAGACGCGCTGGCCCTCCGGGCGACTGCTGCGCGAATACACCGTACTGGTCGACCCGCCGGCCTTCGACAACACCACCGATGTGATCTCTGCCAGCGAGCGGGTAGAGGAAGTCGAGGGTATACCCGCTCCGGCAAAAAAAAAGACTGAGCCCGAAGTTACGACCGGTACCCGGGTCGGAGTAGGGCAGAAGTCCGATCTCGCCCCCGGCGAGATGCCGCAGCGCGATTTCAGCTCAGGCACCGCCGCTGCACCGGCGCCCGGTGCGCGCTACATGATTCGCCGTGATGAGAACCTGTGGGCCATCGCCAAGGCGGCGCGGCCTGAGGGCGCCTCGGTGCACCAGACCATGCTGGACATCCAGCGGCTCAATCCCGATGCCTTCATTGATGGCAATATCAACCGGATCAAGGCGGGTTACATTATCTACCTGCCCTCTGCCGAGGACATCAGTTCCGCCGACCTGGAAAAGGCTCTCGCCGAGGTAAAGCAACAGAATGAGGACTGGCGCGCAGGGCGCGCCTCTACCCCGGCTGCATCGTCCTCAGGGCCTTCACTGAAAATCTCCGCCAGCGAACCGGAACCCGGTGACGCTGGTTCTGCGGCGCGCAGTGGCACCGCATCACCCGGAACATCCCCCGGCGCCGATGCCGCAATGGAAAGCCTGGAGCGCTCGGAGCTGGAAAATGCCGAGTTACAGGGCCGTCTCGACGCCATGAGCGATCAGGTCGAGACCCTGGAAAATATTGTATCCGTCAAGGACGAACAGATAGCCGCCCTGCAGAAAGCCCTGCGGGAGGCCAATGTCGACGTCGATGGTGCGGACGGCGGGGTCGCCGGTGATGCTTCCGGCCTCGAAGCCGAGGGTGGCAGTGCTGCCCCTGTGCCGGTAGAAGAAGCGCCCGTGGAGGCCGCGGCCGAGCCGGAACCTGCCCCGGCTGCCAAGCCGGCTCCCAAGCCTGCGCCGCAGCCACCTGCGGATTCCGGCAGCTGGACTGACAACCTCCTGTATCCCGGTATTGCGGTACTGGCCCTGATCGGTGGCCTGCTGCTGTGGCGGCGGCGCAAGTCAGCAGAAGAGGAAGCCGAGGCGGATCGGGATGTGTTCGCCGGGGTGGAGCTCAAGGAGCAGGAGCTCGACGTTGACGATACGCCGGAACCGGCCACCGAAGTGGCGCCGGAACCGGCTCCCGCTGCTCCCGCGACCAACGAGGAGCGAGGGTACGGCCAACGCAAACACGACGAGTACGCATCGGATGTGGATACCGGTGACGCCCTGGCGGAAGCGGATATCTACATCGCCTACGGACGTTACCCCCAGGCGATCGAATTGCTGCGCAACGCGATTGGTGCCGAACCCGGCAACCCGGTGTTCCGCCTGAAGTTGCTGGAGCTCTTTGTGCGTACGGGACGCGAAGGTGACGCCCGTGAACAGCTGGCGGCCCTGCGCGAAATCGGAGACGACGAAGCCATCGCGAGCGCGGAGGCCGCCCTGGCCGCCGCCGATGACCAGACCGAGTTCGGTTCTGCCGCCACAGCTGCGGAGTCCAGCACCCCTACCGTGGGCAATCCCACTGGCGCCGCGCCATCCAGCTTTGAGGCTGCGCCGGAATTCGAGGAGAACGCCGCTACTGACGACGGTTTCAGCGACCTGGAAATCGAGGATGATTTTTCCGACCTCGACGACGATCTCGACCTCAGCAAGGACTTCGAGTCCAGCGACCCGGATGCAGAAGACGACGACGATGACGACGAACTGGTCTTCGCATCCGAGGGCAATCCTGTCGCCACCAAACTCGATCTGGCGCGCGCCTACATCGATATGGGCGACGAGGCCGGTGCGCGGCAGATTCTGGAAGAAGTCCTGCAGGAAGGCTCGACTGATCAACAGCAGGAAGCGCAGGGGCTGATCGACCGGCTTGACTGAGTTTCTTTCCCCCGACCCGCTGCCACCCGGCG
Organism: Parahaliea maris; assembly: GCF_008064665.1. Lineage (GTDB taxonomy): Bacteria > Pseudomonadota > Gammaproteobacteria > Pseudomonadales > Halieaceae > Parahaliea > Parahaliea maris. Next base: position 675,160 of record NZ_VRZA01000002.1, read on the forward strand.
CCCGGGTGGCCTGCCGGGTCGAGTACGACGGCAGCCAATACAACGGCTGGCAATCGCAACCCCACCTCGACGTCACCACGGTACAGCAGACCCTGGAAGCGGCCCTGAGCCAGGTCGCCAGCGCCCCGGTGCGCGTGCATTGCGCGGGTCGAACCGACACCGGCGTGCACGGTTACGGCCAGGTGGTCCACTTTGAGAGCCCGGCAGCGCGCAGCCCGAAGTCCTGGGTGCTGGGCGGTAATGCCAACCTGCCATTCGATGTGCGACTGCACTGGGCGGTGCCAGTGGTAGAAGACTTTCACGCCCGCTTTTCCGCGATCTCACGCCGCTATCGTTACATTATCGCCAATACACCGGTGCGCCCCGCACACCTCAACGGCCAGGTGACGTGGCAGCGTCGCCCGCTGGATGAAGGGCTCATGCAGCGGGAGGCCCAGTACCTGCTGGGCGAGCAGGATTTCAGCGCCTTTCGTGCCGCGGCCTGCCAGTCCACCAGCCCCAATCGCAATGTGCACGCGGTGAGTGTGCTGCGGAGGGGGTCGCTGGTGGTGATTGATATCGAGGCCAACGCCTTTTTGCACCACATGGTGCGCAATATTGCCGGCAGCCTGATGGCGGTGGGCAGCGGCCGCGCCGGGGCTGGCTGGATTGCCAGCCTGCTTGCCGGGCGCGACCGCACCCGGGCGGCGGATACCGCCCCGCCCGATGGTCTCTACCTTGTCGATGTCGGTTACTCCGCTCATTTCGGCTTGCCCGTGACCCCGGAGGGGCCCCTGCTGGTGCAGGGGATGGGACTGGCTCTGTAAAGACAGTCCGGCGCCGGGTCTGCTATCATTCTGCCCCCTGATCGAAGGTGCTTTCCGTGTCCCGAACACGAATCAAGATATGCGGTATTACCTCTGCGGAGGACGCGGTACAGGCCTGTGAAGCTGGCGCCGATGCCCTGGGGTTGGTGTTCTACCCACCCAGCCCGCGTGCAGTGAGTATCGCCAGGGCACGCGAAGTCGCGGCCGCGGTACCGCCTTTTGTACAACTTGTGGGCCTGTTCGTGAATGAGCGCGTAGAAACCATCGAGGAGGTCCTGTCGGAAGTGCCCCTGCATACCCTGCAGTTTCACGGCGACGAAGAGCCGGCGTTCTGCCGCCGCTTCCGTCGCCCCTGGCTCAAGGCGCTGAGGATGCGCGAGGGGGCAGACCCGGTTCAGGCTTGCCTCGCGTACAGCGAAGCCTCGGCCATCCTGCTCGACAGCTGGCAGGAGGGTGTGCCGGGAGGAACGGGCAAGACTTTCGACTGGAGCACGGCGCGTGGGGTTTTTTCCAGGCCAGTTGTACTGGCTGGCGGCCTCAATGCAGATAATGTGGGCAAGGGAATAGCCTTGCTCAAACCCGCGGCAGTGGATGTCAGCGGAGGTGTGGAAAGTGCGCCCGGCCGCAAGGACCCGGCCAGGGTTAAAGCCTTTATTGCGGCGGTACACGCCGCGGATGAGCAACAGGTGTAGTAGCGATGACAACAGAGATCGACAAAACCCTTTTTGACACGGTTCCCGATGCCGAGGGCCGATTCGGTGTGTACGGTGGCAAGTTTGTCGCCGAAACCCTGATGTCGGCCCTGGCCGAACTCGAGAGCCTGTACCGCAAGCTCTCGAACGATCCGGAGTTCCAGCGCGAGCTCGACGAGGATCTGGCCCACTATGTCGGCCGGCCGTCACCGCTGTATTTCGCCCGTCGCTGGTCCGAGCAGATTGGCGGGGCGCGTATCTACCTCAAGCGCGAAGACCTCAACCATACCGGTGCCCACAAGGTGAACAACACCATCGGCCAGGCCCTGCTGGCCAAGCACATGGGCAAGCGCCGGGTGATCGCCGAGACCGGCGCCGGACAACACGGGGTGGCCACTGCCACCATCGCTGCGCGCCTGGGACTCGAGTGCCAGGTGTTCATGGGTGAGGAGGACGTACGCCGCCAGGCGCTCAACGTCTATCGCATGAAATTGCTGGGCGCCGAAGTCATACCCGTCACTTCGGGTTCGAAGACCCTCAAGGACGCGATGAACGAAGCCATGCGCGACTGGGTGACCAACGTCGACGACACCTTCTACATCATCGGTACCGTGGCCGGCCCGCATCCCTACCCGGAAATCGTGCGGGACTTCCAGTGCGTGATCGGCCGCGAGGCGCGGGCCCAGTCGCTGGAGCAGACCGGGCGCCTGCCGGATGCGCTGGTGGCCTGCGTCGGCGGTGGTTCCAACGCCATCGGCCTGTTCCACCCCTTCCTCAAGGATGACGGCGTGGCCATGTACGGGGTCGAGGCGGGAGGTCACGGTGTCGCTACCGGGGAGCATGCGGCGCCGCTGACGGCAGGTACCCCCGGCGTGCTGCACGGCAACCGGACCTACCTGATGCAGGACGAGGACGGCCAGATTCTGCACACCCACTCGGTGTCTGCGGGGCTGGACTACCCCGGTGTCGGTCCCGAGCACAGCTGGTTGAAGGATATCGGCCGCGTCCAGTACGTGGTGGCGGACGACAAGGAGGCACTGGATGCCTTCCACACCCTGACCCGGGTTGAAGGCATCATGCCGGCGCTGGAAAGCAGCCACGCACTCGCCTATGCGGGCAAACTGGCGGCGGGCATGAGCCCCGACCAGCACATCGTGGTCAACCTGTCCGGCCGCGGGGACAAGGACATTCATACCGTTGCCGAAATCGACGGCATTCAGTTTTAAGGGGATAGTGGTGAGTCGTATTGCTGGACGTTTTCAGGAACTGGCCGCCCAGGGCCGCAAGGCGCTGATCCCCTACGTGGTGGCCGGTGACCCGGGGGTCGCCGTGACCGTACCGCTGATGCATGCGCTGGTGGAGGCGGGGGCCGACATTATCGAACTGGGGGTGCCGTTTTCGGATCCCATGTCGGAAGGTCCCACCATCCAGCTCGCTCACGAGCGGGCGTTGGCCAACAAGGTGCGCCTGCGGGATGCCCTGGACATGGTGCGGGCATTTCGCGAGCAGGACAGCACCACCCCCGTGCTGTTGATGGGCTATGCCAACCCTGTCGAGCGGATGGGGTACGCCGCCTTCGCCGACGCCGCCACGGCCGCTGGCGTAGACGCTCTGCTGACCGTTGATATCCCCCCGGAGGAGGTGGCGGGTGTCAACGCCGAGCTGCACCGGGTGGGGATGGACAACATCTTCCTTATTGCACCCACCACTCCGGATGCGCGCATTGCAACGATCACCGGGCAGGCCAGCGGTTTTATCTATTACGTGGCGCTGAAGGGCGTTACCGGCGCTGGACACCTCGATACCGCTGATGTGGCGGCCCATCTGGCCCGTATCCGGGAAACCACGGATCTGCCCCTGGCGGTGGGTTTCGGCATCAAGGACGCGGCTTCGGCGCGCGCGGTGGCGGAGGTGGCCGAAGGCGTTGTCGTGGGCAGTGCTCTGGTCCAGCGTCTGGCTGAATCAGCCGCGGCGGGTGCCAGCAATGAGCAGACGATTGCCCACGCAGTGGAATTACTGAGTGAAATACGTCGCGGAATTGACGGCGCTTCTTTCTAGTTACCAGCCCTGACGTTTATAATTGCCGGCAATAAAGCGGGAGAAGCCATGAGCTGGATAGACAAGATTCTGCCTTCCGGGGTGCGTAAGGAAGAGGGGAGCCGTCGCGCCAATGTGCCGGAGGGGTTGTGGACCAAGTGCGTGAAATGCGAGGCGGTCCTGTACCGGCCGGACCTGGAGCGCAACGGCGACGTCTGCCCCAAGTGCGACCATCACATGCGGATCGGCGCCCGCCGTCGCCTCGACATCTTCCTCGACCAGGAAGGGCGAGAGGAAATCCTCAGTAATGTGGAGCCCGTGGACCGGCTCAAGTTCAAGGACAAGAAACGCTATCGCGATCGCCTCACCGCGGCGCAGAAGTCCACCGGCGAGAAGGATGCCCTGATCGCCATGCGGGGCACGCTGCAGGGTATGCCGCTGGTGACGGTGGCTTTCGAATTCGCCTTCCACGGTGGCTCCATGGGTTACGCGGTGGGCGAGAAGTTCACCCGGGCGGCCCAGATCGCACTGGAGGAGGGCATACCGCTGGTCTGTTTCTCCGCATCCGGTGGTGCCCGCATGCAGGAAGCGCTTATCTCGCTGATGCAGATGGCCAAGACTTCCGCGGTGATCGAGCGCATGAAACTGGCTGGCGTGCCCTATGTCTCGGTCATGACCGACCCGATCTACGGCGGCGTCTCCGCTTCGCTGGCCCTGCTGGGTGACATTAACGTCGCCGAGCCTGATGCCCGCGCCGGGTTTGCCGGTCCCAACATCATCGAGCAGACCATCCGCCAGAAACTGCCGAAAGGGTTCCAGCGCAGTGAATTCCTGCTGGAACACGGCGCCATCGACATGATCGTGCATCGCAATGACATGCGCGACACGCTCGGTCGCCTGCTGGCCAAGTTCACTGCCCGCGAATTGGCGGACAGCGCACCCGTCGAACCGGAAGAGGTGGTCGAAGCGGTACTCGAAGAAGACCTGGAGTCCGCCCCGGACAATGACTGACACCAGCCTCTCAGCCTGGCTGGGCCGGCTGGAGGCACTGCATCCCCGGGAAATCGACCTGGGCCTGGAGCGGGTCGGTGCCGTCGCCAAACGGCTCGGCCTGCTGCCGGTGGAAGTGCCGGTGGTGACCATTGCCGGTACCAATGGCAAGGGCTCGACGGCTGCGGCGCTCGAGGCCCTGTTGCTTGCGGCGGGGCGCAGTCCGGGCGTGTATACCTCCCCGCACCTCCTGCGTTACAACGAACGCATTCGCGTGGCTGGCAACGAGGCTGAAGACGCGGTGATCGTGCGCGCCTTCGAGGCAATCGACCAGGCGCGCGAGTCCATCTCCCTGAGCTATTTCGAATTTGCCACCCTCGCGGCGCTGTGGGTGTTTCGCGACGCCGGGGCAGACGTCCTGGTGCTGGAAGTCGGTCTCGGCGGCCGCCTCGATGCGGTGAACATTGTCGATGCCGATGTGGCGGTCATCACCGCTATCGGACTCGACCACCAGGACTGGCTGGGTGACGACCTCGATACCATCGCGCGCGAGAAAGCCGGCATCCTGAGAGCCGGACGTCCGGCGGTGATCAGTGACAGCGCGCCGCCGGCCGGTCTTGCTGCCGCCGTGGCAGAGAGCGGGGCGACAGGCCTGTTCCTGGGTCGGGACTTTTTTTGTGACCGCTCTGGCAGTTTCTGCGACCTTTCAGACAGTGTCTCCGACCTTCCGGCGGGCTCCTGGCAGGCGCGTTTGCTGGGCGCGGACGGTCAGCACTACCGGCTGCCACCCCTGGAGGAAGGGGCCCTGCTCCCGGCCAATCTCTGCGGGGCTTTGCAGGCCTTGCAGCTACTGGGCCTGGATCCAGCGGCATTGGACGTTCCGGCCGTGTTGTCCGGGGTGCACCCCGTCGGGCGTCGCCAGCAGCGTAAGATAGCCGGACGGGACTACCTGCTGGATGTGGCTCACAACCCCCAGTCGATTCATAAATTAATTGAATATATCGATGCAAGTGATTGTAATGGAAAGACTATTGCAATTTTTTCTGCCATGAAAGACAAGGACTTGCCGGGGATGTTGCGCCCCCTGCACGGTTGTTTCGACGCCTGGTTCCTGGCGGACCAACCCGATAACCCTCGCGCTGCCACAGCCTCCGGGGTGGCAGACTTGCTGCGGGCGCAAGGCGAGTTCATGATCAGTGTCAGCAAGAATCTGCGTCAGGCGCTGCGCCGGGCCCAGAGCGTAACGGAAGCCGGCGACCGGCTGGTGATTTTCGGGTCGTTTTTTACCGTGGCAGCTGTGCTGCCGCTTTTGGACAGGGATGAGGACAGGGGCAGGGCGTGAATAACGTGCTCAAGCAGCGCCTGGTGGGCGCGTTGATCCTGGTGGCACTGGGCGTTGTGTTCTGGCCCATCATCTTCGTCGAACCGGAGTCGGCCCGGCAGGCGCCTGTGGTGCGGATGCCGCCGCCGCCCGCCATCGATACCACGCCCCTGGCCTCGCCCGACAAGGTCGGCCTGAGAGGTTCACCGCCGCTGGATGCCGATGACGGCCTGGCGGAGCCCAATCTGCCCGCCGCCCCCGACGCCAATGCCGTGTCGGTGCTGGTAGCCGACGCGGAACCCGAGGCCCCCGAGGCGGAGCCCGCCCCGGCGATTACTCCCCCCGACGACAAGGCGATTGCAGCGCGCGCCCGGGAGGAGCGTCCGGCCCAGCCGGAGATCGATGACCAGGGCATCCCTGTGGCGTGGACACTGCAAGTGATCAGCGTCAGCCGCAAGGAGGGGGCCGACCAGACCCTGCAGCGGCTCCAGGCGATGGGCCACAAAGCCTATGTCAAAGTCGCCGAGGTCGAGGGGCGCAAGGTGTTCCGGGTCTATGTGGGCCCGAAATTCGAACGCGCCCGCCTCGACGACATCAAGGCCGATGTCGATCGCCAGTTCGGCGTCAAATCCATGGTCAGGCGCTACTACCCTTGAGCCGGCGATCGCGCCATTGTTACCTTCACCGGGTCCCGGAAGCGGAATTGTCCCGGTGTTTTGGCGGCGGGTGCTCTGGTAGAATGCGCCCGCAACGGGACGGGTGGAACCCTTGGAATTGACGCAACTGACCTGGGTCGACTGGGCCATTCTGAGTATCGTCGGGTTGTCCACGCTGGTCAGCCTGTGGCGCGGCTTCACGCGCGAGGCCCTGTCGCTGCTGGGCTGGGTGGTGGCCTTTGTCGTCGCCAACCTGTTTGCCAGTGAGCTGGCTACCAGCCTCACCGGCTACATCAGCAATATCACCGCTCGCTACATTGCCGCCTGGCTGTTGCTGTTCATTGCCGTGCTGGTGGTGTTCGGCATTGTCAGCATGGTCATGTCGCAGCTGGTCAAGGCGACCGGACTCGGCGCCACCGACCGCCTGCTGGGTACGATATTCGGTTTTACCCGTGGGGTGGTGATTGTCATGGTGCTGGTGTTCCTGATCCGCGAGCTGCTGCCGCCCAGGGATCAGGTCTGGCTCCACCAGGCCCATTTGATGCCCCAGGTGGACGCCCTGATGGACTGGGCCCGGGGCACCCTGTCACGCTTTGATACCGACAGTCTCTCGGCGCTCACGCCGGGTCAGTCGGTGTAGGTTGGAACCCGCGGCGTACGCGCCGCAATGAGGAAGTGAAACATGTGTGGTCTGGTTGGACTGGTCGGGCACGGCAACGTCGCCCCGGATATCTACGACGCCCTGACGGTTCTGCAGCACCGCGGGCAGGACGCAGCGGGTATCATGACCTGCAGCGCCGGGCGCTTTCACCAGCGCAAGCGTGAAGGCCTGGTGCGGGACGTGTTCCAGCAGCACCACATGCAGCGCCTGCAGGGCCCGATCGGTATCGGTCATGTCCGCTACCCCACCGCCGGTAGCTCCGGCACTGCGCTGGCGCAGCCGTTTTATGTGAATTCCCCCTACGGTATTGCCCTGGCCCACAACGGCAATCTGACCAACGCCGAGCAACTGGCAAAGGAACTGTTCCAGGACGACCTGCGACACCTCAATACCGATTCGGACTCCGAGGTCCTGCTGAACGTGTTCGCCCACGAGATGCAGACCCTGGGCAAACTGAGCCCCAGCCCCGATGACATTTTCAAGGCCGTGGAGGCCGTCCACCGGCGTTGCCGCGGCGGCTATGCCGCAGTGGCCATGCTGGTCGATTACGGTGTGGTCGGTTTCCGCGACCCCAACGGCATCCGCCCCCTGGTGGTGGGTAAACGCGAGAGCGCCAATGGCGAGGAGTACATGGTGGCCTCCGAGAGTGTCGCCCTCGACGTGCTCGGCTACCAGTTGATCGACGACGTCGCCCCGGGTGAGGCCGTCTTTATCGATAGCGAGGGCCGTCTGCACCGGCGCCAGTGCGCCGCGGAGCACGAACTCAAACCCTGCATTTTCGAACATGTCTACTTCGCCCGTCCCGACTCCCTGATGGACGGTATCTCGGTGTACAAGACCCGGATGCGCCAGGGCGAGGCACTGGCGCGCAAGATCCTGCGCGAGCGTCCCGACCACGATATCGACGTGGTGATCCCGATCCCGGATACCAGTCGCATTGCCGCCCAGTCCATGGCCCACGAACTGGGGCTCAAGTTCCGCGAAGGCTTCATGAAGAACCGGTATATCGGCCGCACCTTCATCATGCCCGGGCAGAGCCAGCGCAAGAAATCGGTGCGTCAGAAACTCAACCCGGTACCGCTGGAATTCGAGGGCAAGAACGTGATGCTGGTGGATGATTCCATCGTGCGCGGCACCACCTGTCGGCAGATTATCCAGATGGCCCGGGACGCCGGTGCGAAAAATGTGTATTTCGCTTCCGCCGCACCACCGGTGCGCTATCCCAACGTCTATGGCATCGATATGCCATCCGCCACCGAACTGATTGCCCACGACCGCAGTGTCGAGGAAGTCGGGGAGCTGATTGGCGCCGACTGGCTGGTATTCCAGGACCTCGAGGACCTGGTGGAATGCTCCCGTGAGGGCAACGAGGCCGTGGACGGTTTCGACTGTTCCGTGTTTAACGGGCAGTATATAACCGGTGATGTCGACCAGAACTACCTGAACCGGATCGAATCGCTGCGTAACGACGAGGCCCAGAGTGCCAGCCGTGCCCGCCTGCAGGAAGAGGGGGCGGTCGTCGGCCTGCACAACGACGCCAGCTGAGAACAGAGATGACAGACCAGCACGACAACGACCCCCTCGCGGGGGCCCATATTGAGACCCTGGCGGTACGCTCGGGTATCTCCCGCTCCCCGGAGGGCGAACACAGCGAGCCGATCTACACCACCTCGAGCTACGTGTTTGACTCCGCCGCCGAGGCCGCTGCGCGGTTTGCCGGCGAGCAACCGGGCAATGTCTATTCCCGCTACACCAATCCCAGTGTGCGCGGCTTTGAAGAGCGCATGGCCGCCCTCGAAGGTGGTGAGGCCGCGGTAGGTTGCGCCTCCGGCATGGCGGCGATCCTGGCCACCGCCATGTCTCTGCTGAGCGCGGGCGATCACGTGATCTGCTCGCGTGATGTGTTTGGCACTACCACCAACCTGTTCAGCAAGTACCTGGGGCGGTTCGGCGTGGAGGTGGACTTTGTGCCGCTGCTGGATAACGCCGCCTGGCAGGCGGCGGTGAAACCCAATACCGCGATGCTGTTCCTGGAGACCCCCTCGAACCCGCTCAACGAGGTGGCCGACATCGCCTGGTTTGCCCAGCTGGCCAAAGACAGCGGCGCGCTGCTGGTGGTGGACAACACCTTCTGTACCCCGGCACTGCAGCAGCCGCTGGCCCTGGGTGCGGATATCGTGCTGCATTCGGGTACCAAGTTTCTCGATGGCCAGGGCCGCACCATGGGTGGGGTCGTGGTCGGCAACAAGGCGCACATGACCGAGGTCATGACCTTCCTCCGCACCTGTGGCCCCAGCCTCAGCCCGTTCAATGCCTGGGTGCTGTTCAAGGGCCTGGAAACCCTGGGCCTGCGCATGGCCGCCCACTGCCGTTCGGCGCTGGAGCTGGCGCGCTGGCTGCAACAGCAACCCGCGGTGGAAAAGGTGTACTACGCGGGGCTGGAAGACCATCCCGGCCACGCCCTGGCAGCGAGACAGCAGAGTGCCTTTGGCGGCGTGCTGGCCTTCGAGGTTGGCGGTGGCCGCGAGGGCGCCTGGCGCTGTATTGACGCTACCCGTGTGCTGTCGCTCACGGCAAACCTGGGGGATGCCAAATCCACCATCGTGCACCCGGCCACCACCACCCACGGGCGCCTGACGCCGGAACAGCGGGCGGACGCGGGCATCCGCGACGGCCTGATCCGTGTCGCAGTAGGCCTCGAACACGTCGACGACCTCAAGGCCGACCTGCAGCGGGGACTCGATGCCCTTGCCTGAAGATCGGGCCTGAACATCGGGCCTGAACGCCACTGACCGCCCCACAACAGGAGACAGGATGCAGATCCAGGGATTGATCGACACGGCCGTGGCGGAAGTAGGGCAGGTCCTGTTGGGCAAGGAGGCGCAGATTCGCCTTGCCCTGTGCTGCCTGTTTGCCCGTGGCCACCTGTTGATCGAAGACCTGCCCGGCATGGGCAAGACCACCCTGTCCCATGCGCTGGCCGACGTGCTGGGCCTGTCCTACAAGCGGGTCCAGTTCACCTCGGACCTGTTGCCGGCGGATATCCTGGGCGTATCCATCTACAACCGCAGCGACGCCACGTTTACCTTCCACCCGGGCCCCATCTTCACCCAGCTGCTGCTGGCGGACGAGATCAATCGCACCACGCCGCGCACCCAGAGCGCGCTGCTGGAGGCGATGGCGGAGGGCCAGGTGACGGTGGAGGGGGAAACCCGGACACTGCCCGATCCTTTCTTTGTCATCGCCACCCAGAACCCGATTCACCAGTCCGGCACCTACCCCTTGCCCGAATCGCAGCTCGATCGCTTCCTCATGCGCCTCGACCTCGGGTATCCGCACCCCAAGGCCGAGCGCGAGATGTTCGAGCGCCAGGGCCTGCCCGGCACGGAAACCCGCCGCCTCGAGCAACGCATCCGTGAGGATCAACTGGCCCAGATCCGCGAGGCGGTCGCCGGCGTGCACGCCTCCGACAGCCTGCTCGACTACCTGCAGCGGCTGGTGGCCTATACCCGTGAGGCGCCGGAGTTTGCGGTGGGGCTGTCGCCTCGCGGCGCGTTGGCCCTGCTGGACTGTGCCCGCACCTGGGCGGTCATGCACAACCGGGGGCACGTGGTCCCGGAGGACCTGCAGATGGTACTGCCCGCAGTGGTGGCTCACCGCCTGGTGCCCAGTGGTGACTTCGCCGGGGATGGCATGGCCCTGGTGATGCAGATGCAGCGCAGGGTGGATGTCATACGCTCCTGAGCAGGCGGCACCGGCCGCGGCAATTTCCTGGCGCGCGCGCCTGCAGCGGCGGTTCCGGGAGTGGGTGAATCGGCGTATTCCGCCGGCCCGCAGCGTCACCCTCGACCAGAAGCGTATCTTTATCTTTCCCTCGCGGGTCGGTTTCTTTTTCCTGCTCTGCCTGACCGTGATGCTGCTCACGGCCATCAACTACGAGAACAACATGAGCTATGGCCTCACCTTCCTGCTCACCACGTTGTTTATCATTGCCATCCTCCACACCTACGCCAACCTGTCCGGGCTGTCGATTCACGCGGTTCAGGCCCGGCCGGCCTTTCCGGGGCAGCAGACGGAGTTTGACCTGCGCCTGGAACGGGGCGGTTCGCGGCCGCGGTTCGACCTGCGCCTGGGGTGGCCCGATAGCACAGAGCAGCGGGTCAGCCTGGTGGAGTCCGGCAGCGATACCCTGCGGTTCTACTGCCCGGTGGGCGAGCGCGGCTGGTACCACCCCGGCCGCCTGCTGATTGAATCCACCTATCCTCTGGGGCTGCTGCGCTGCTGGACCTGGGTGGACCTGGACCTGCGCGCCGTGGTCTACCCCCGGCCGCTGGCCTCGCCGGACCTGCCGGGTCATGCGGCGGCAGATGCCGGCGGCAGTGCAATCCCGGTTGCCGGTTCCGATGATTTCGACGGATTTCGCGATTACCGTACCGGCGACTCCCTGCGCCACGTGCACTGGAAGGGGCTGGCCCGGGGCCACAGCCTGCAGAGTAAACTCTACGCAGCCTACGCCGAGAGCGACTGCTGGCTGGACTGGGACGCCTTCGCCGGCCTGCCGGTGGAACAGCGTCTGTCGCACCTGTGCTACTGGGCGCTGGAGTTCGAGCGCCGCCAGGAGGACTACGGATTGCGGTTGCCAGGGGTGCGTATCGAGCCCGGGCGGGGTGATGCCCACCGCGAGCAGGTGCTCAGTGCGCTGGCCCTGTACGGCCTGGGGGGCGGGGCGTGAAGGAAATCGAGCAGGTCCCCCGCAGTGCACTGATCTGGATCCTGCTGGGGATGGCCGCGCTGCTGGCGCCCCACGCCGGGCGCCTGCCGGTGTGGGTGCTGGCGGTCTACGGCGCCTGCGCATTCTGGCGCCTGCAGATTTTTCGCGGGCGCTGGCGCTATCCCGGCCGGCTGGTGAAGTTCGGCCTGATCGGGCTGGCCTGTACCGGGATCTGGTTCAGCTACGGCAGTCTGCTGGGCCTGGAGCCGACTGTCGCCCTGCTGCTGACCGCCTACGCCATGAAACTGCTGGAGCTGGCCCGGCGACAGGATGCCTACGTGCTGTTGTTCCTCGGGTATTTCATTTGTATCACCGAGTTCCTGTTCACCCAGGATCTGCTGATCGTGCTGTATTCGCTGATCACTGTGTGGCTGGTGACGACCGCCCTGGTCGCGCTGCACCAGGGCCAGCAACGTTTCGGCACCACCAGCCTGCGCCAGGCCGGGGTGATGCTGGCCCAGGCCTTTCCCCTGATGCTGGTGCTGTTTTTCCTGTTTCCCCGCATCGGCCCCCTGTGGACGGTACCGGTCAAAAGTCACGCGGCGCGTACCGGGGTGTCGGATTTCATGCGTCCCGGGGATATCTCCAACCTCAGCAAATCCGACGAGGTGGCCTTCCGGGTGAGCTTCGAGGGCGATATCCCGGCCCGGTCCAGCCTCTACTGGCGCGGCCTGGTGATGAGTCGGCTGCAGGAGGGTGCCTGGTCCTCCCTCGGCTACTACGAAGTGCCGCCCGCCGAGCGCCGTGCCCCCGAGGTCGCCACTGCGGGAGACGCCATCGACTACAGTGTCCTGATGATGCCCACCCAGCAGCGCTGGTTGTACAGCCTGCGCTATGCCGAGTCTTCCCAGGGCGGCGTCATGGAGGCGCCGGATTTCCGCCTGTTCCGGCCGGTGGAGATCGAGGAGCAGTACCGTTACGAAGTCCGCTCCTGGCCGGCGACCACCCTGCAGCCAGCGCTGAGTGAGTGGCGCCGCGAAACCGAACTGCGCCTCCCCGAAGGGGACAATCCCCGTACTGTAGCGCTGGCCAGGTCGTTGCGCGAAGCGGCGGCCAGCGACGAGGCCTTCGTGGACACGGTACTCGCCCGCTTTACCAACGAGCCCTATGTGTACACCCTGCAGCCACCGCTGTTGGGAGAGAACCCCACCGACGGCTTCCTGTTCGATACCCGGCGTGGATTTTGCGAGCACTACGCCGCCGCTTTCGTCACCCTGATGCGCGCCGGCGGCGTGCCCGCCAGGGTCGTCGCGGGTTACCAGGGAGGGGAGGTGAATCCGGTCAATCGCACGGTGATCGTGCACCAGTTCGATGCCCACGCCTGGGCCGAGGTGTGGCTGGAGGGAGAGGGCTGGCGGCGGGTGGACCCGACCGCGGCGGTGTCTCCCCTGCGGGTCGAGCAGGGGCTGGAACAGGCGCTGGCCGGAGAGGGCAGCTTCCTCGCCGACTCCCCGCTGTCACCGCTGCGCTACCGGGGGATCAACTGGATCAACAGCATGCGCCTGCAGTACGACGCCCTGACCTATCGCTGGCAGTCCTGGGTGGTCGGTTTCAACAGTGAAAACCAGTTCAGTATCCTGCAGGAGTACCTGGGCGAGCTGAACGGACGCAAGTTCGTCACCATTCTGCTGGGCAGCTGGGTGTTGGTGTTAGTCCCGGTTGGCTTCTGGTTGCTGCGGCGACGCAGTCCGGCGGCGCTGGATGCCATCAGCCGTGAGTACCTGGCTTTCTGCCAGCGGCTGGCGCGTCTGGGGGTCGAGCGGGCGCCGGGAGAACCCCCCGGCGCCTTCGCCGAGCGCGCTGTGGTGGCGCTACCCCAGTCTGCCAGCGCAGTGCGAGAAGTAACCGCCCTGTACGAGCGCGCCCGCTACGCCGGGGGCGACAGCACACCGGCGGATACCCTGCGTTCCATGCGCAGGGCGGCCCGCGGGGTGGGCCGCCAGAACCGCCTCGGGTGAGTTGAGCGATTCAACCGCGAGCGAAGCAGGCGGGTGACAAGGTCGCGCGATTTGAATCTATACTGCAGCACTATGACCCTTTCCGCGCGTGCATTACCAGCCCGGCTCGATGCCCTGCAGAGCGTCAGCGGCCTGCTGCTGGCCCTGTTCATGTGGGCCCATATGCTGCTGGTGTCGTCGATCCTGATCAGCGAGGAGGCCATGTACCGGGTGGCCCGGATGTTCGAGGGCTATTACCTGTTCGGCCGCGCCCATCCCTGGCTGGTGTCGGTGGTAGTGGCCCTGGTGCTGCTGCTGATGATGCTGCACGCGGCCCTGGCCCTGCGCAAGTTTCCCCACAGTGCGGGGCAGTACGGGGCCTTCCGGGTGCACCAGCGGCGCATGCGCCACGGTGACACCACCCTCTGGTGGTGGCAGGTCGCCACGGGGTTTCTGCTGTTCTTCCTGGCGCCGATGCACCTGTTCGGCATGTTCTCCCAGCCGGACCAGATCGGCCCCTATGCCTCGGCTGCCCGCGTTTACCACACCCACTGGCCGCTGTACCTGGTGCTGTTGTTCGCGGTCGAGCTGCACGGTGCCATCGGCCTGTACCGTCTCGCCCTGAAGTGGGTTGTGCTGCCCGGCCGGCCACCGCAGCAGCTGCGCCACCGACTGAACCTGCTGAAATGGGGCCTGAGTGTGTTTTTTATTACCCTCGGCCTGTGCACCCTGCTGGCTTACTTCCGCCTTGGGGAGCAAATCAGTGATCGGCCGGGCCTGCGCTACCCACCCGCCATCGAGGTGAATCCGTGAAAGTACTGCACTCGGATGTACTGGTCATCGGGGGCGGTCTGGCGGGCCTGCGCACCGCGATCGGCGCACGGCGGCGGGGCATGGAAGTGTCCATCCTGTCACTGGTACCGCCCAAGCGTTCCCACTCGGCTGCCGCCCAGGGTGGCATGCAGGCCAGTCTGGCCAACAGTATCAAGGGCTTTGGCGACAGCGAGGATGTGCATTTCGCCGACACGGTACGCGGCAGCGACTGGGGCGCCGACCAGGCGGTGGTGCGTATGTTCGTGCACATGGCCCCCAAGGCAGTGCGGGAACTGGCCCACTGGGGGGTTCCCTGGAACCGGGTGAAGGCAGGGCCGCACCCGGTGGTCATCAACGGTGAACCGGTCACGCTGCAGGAACCGCCATCGGCCCACGGTCTGATTACCGCCCGCAACTTCGGCGGTACCGCCAAATGGCGCACCTGCTATGTCTCCGACGGCACCGGACACTCCATGCTCTACAACGTGAGTGACCAGGCCATTGCCGCGAATATTCCCGTACACGAACGCATGGAGGCCGTGGCACTGATTCACGACGGCCGGCGCTGCTACGGAGCCATTGTACGCAACCTGATGACCGGCGAGTTACTGGCCCATACTGCACGTGCCACCTGCATTGCCACCGGCGGCTTCGGGCGCATCTACCGGGTCAGTACCAATGCCGTGATCAATGAGGGCATGGGCGCGGCGATTGCACTGGAAACCGGTGTGGCGACCCTGTCCAACATGGAGGCGGTGCAATTTCATCCGACTGGCATTTTTCCAGCCGGCATCCTGGTGACCGAGGGCTGTCGCGGAGATGGTGGCTTGCTGCTGGATGGCCGGGGCCATCGTTTCATGCCCGACTACGAGCCTGAAAAAGCCGAGCTGGCTTCCCGCGATGTAGTGTCCCGCCACATGGAATACCATATCCGCAAGGGACATGGTGCCGAGACCCGTTTCGGCCAGCACCTGTGGCTGGATATCCGCCTGCTTGGTGAAGACCACATCAATCACAAGCTGCGGGAAGTGAAGGAAATCTGCCAGTACTTCCTCGGGATCGATCCGGTCCACGAGCTGATCCCGGTGCGGCCGGCGCAGCATTACTCCATGGGCGGCGTGCGTACTGACGCCCTGGGCCAGAGTCCGCAGCTCGCGGGTCTGTTTGCCTGCGGCGAGGCGGCGTGCTGGGATATCCACGGCTTCAACCGCCTGGGGGGTAATTCGGTGGCGGAAACCGTGGTGGCGGGCATGATTGTCGGCGAGGCGATCGCCGACTACTGCCAGAGTGAGGCGGGCCAGTGCGCCATTGACAGCGCCTTGGTGAATGACTGTTACCGGCGCCAGCGCGAGGAGATCGCAGGCCTGCTGGCCAGCAGTGGACCCGAGCGAGCCGGAGACCTCGTCCGGGCCATGCAGGACACCATGACCACGCACGTGGGCATCTACCGCGACGGGCCCGGACTCACCGAGGCGGTGCGCACCCTGGCCGAGCTGCTGGCGCGCAGCCGGGACCTGGGCCTGCATTGCCGGGCCCCCGGGGCCAACCCGGAACTTGTCCTGGCCTGGCGCTTGCCGAGAATGCTCAAACTCGCGTTGTGTGTGGCCCAGGGCGCACTGAACCGGGAGGAGAGCCGGGGTGCTCACAGCCGGGTGGATTTTCCCCGCCGCGACGACAGCCGCTGGCTCAAGCGTACCCTGGCCCGCTGGCCGACTGGCGCCCGTCAGCCGGAATTGAGCTATGAAGCGCTTGATGTCATGGCCATGGAACTGCCGCCAGGCTGGCGCGGATACGGTGAGCGCGACCATGTTCACCATCCCGACACGGCCCGGCGCGAGGCAGAGGTCGCCGCAGTGCGCCAGCGCTGCACCGACGCATCGGCGCGACAGGAAGCGCTGATGCCCTATGCACACCTGTTGCCCGAGCGCTATCGCAGGGAAAACGAGCGGTTCGAGCCACCGGGGGAGGGAGAGCAATGAGTGAAGACGGCGCCGGGGTGCCTTCTGCTGTGGCTGCGGGTTCACAGGACCAGGGCGGCACAGGACGTACGCTGTACCTGGAAATCTTTCGCTACAATCCCGCCGACCCCGACAGCGAGCCACAATTCAGGACTTACCCGCTCGAGGAAACGCCGGGCATGACCCTGTTCATTGCCCTCAACCTGATCCGCGAAGAGCAGGAGCCGGGGCTGCAGTTCGATTTCGTGTGCCGGGCGGGCATCTGCGGCAGCTGCGGTATGCTGATCAACGGCCGTCCGGGCCTGGCTTGCCGCACGCTTACCGCATCCATGGAGCCCCGCATCCGGCTGGCGCCGCTGCCGGTGTTCGAATTGATTGGCGACCTCTCGGTCAATACCGGCAAATGGATGCGGGGTATGAGCGAGCGCCTGCAGACCTGGGTGCCGGCGACCGTGGATGCCGATATCGACAGCATCGAGGCGCCGATGGAGCCGGAACTCGCCGAGCAGATCTACGAGTTGGAGCGCTGTATCGAATGCGGCTGCTGTATAGCGGGCTGCGGGACCGCCATCATGCACGAGCGCTTTGCCGGCGCGGTGGGCCTGAACAAGGTAGCCCGCTTCCGGCTGGACCCGCGCGATACGCGCAGCGATGGCAACTATTACGAACTGATCGGCGATGACGATGGCATCTTTGGCTGCATGTCACTGATGGGCTGCCAGGATGTCTGCCCCAAGTCACTGCCGCTGCAGACCCAGCTGGCATACCTGCGGCGCAAGATGCTGAGGGCGGGCCTGATCGCAACGGGCTAGGAGTTTCGACTTAGTCGAGTTCGGGAGGGCGGTCGGCGGCCACCACAACCACGGCCCGCAGTCGCTTGCTGCCAAACCGGCTCATGGCGGCAAAGTCCTCACGGGCTATGGGCAGGTGCTGGCAGTCCAGCGGGTTGCGGGCGGTATCAGGACCCTGGTGCGGGCTGGTGTTGCCCATATCGGGGTCGTGGACATAGAGGCAGTCATCGTCAAAGCCGCTCAGGGTGACCCAGTGCGGCGCTTTCATGCTGTCCATGCGGTAGGTGGAAATCAGGATCAGGATATTGGCGCCGGCGCTGAAGCGGTCGGTGAGTTGTTGCTGGTCGATATCGCTGTAATGTGTGGTGATGCCGCTGGCCGCGCACTCGTCGACGAAGCCCTGGTGAGCGATCCGCATCACCCGCTTCTTGTTTTCATCGCGCACCCCTTCCAGGAACAGCGGTCCCTCGTTATTGACCCACACTTCGGTGGCGAACCCCCGGCGGTGGGCCGCCAGGGCGAGCCCCAGCGGATGGCAGCCACCGTGTCCGGAGGTCATGAACACGGTGGTCGCTTCCCGCCACAGGGCAATCTCTTCCTCCGGGCTGGGCTGGTAGTGGCCGGGCAGGCCGGCCATGGCCATCATCAGGGACGCCGGGCCGCAGGTGAAGGCGGTTGTCTGGGGCAGCCAGGGCAGGCTGCGGCTGTCGCCGGACGGGGTGTAGGGGCGAATGCGCTTTTCCATCCGCAGGGCGCTGGCGTGATCCTCGTAGTAATCCTCGTACAGGCCGAAGCGCAGGTAGCCGAGCTTTTCGTACAGGGATATGGCGGCGACGTTGCCTTCGGCCACTTCCAGCCTGAGGTACAGGGCACCCGCTTCCCGGGCGCCCTGTTCCACCCTGCCCAGCAGGGCCTCGGCAATGCCGCGACCCCGGGCTGCCGCATCGACCGCCAGCGAATACAGGCGGGCCAGGCGGGTGCCGCGACGCAGGGTGACCAGGGCATAGCCGAGCAGTGTGTCACCGTCGACGGCCACCCGGAAAACGCAGTCGCGATGGCGCAGCCAGCGACGGAAACTGCGGCGGCTGATACGATCATTGCGAAAACTGGCCTGCTCCAGGGCCAGCAGGGCGGGCAGATCACTGTCGTGGGGTGAACGGATTTGCATTTCGCAGGTCGCAATGAAAACAAAGCGCAGACTATAGCGCGACGGGAGCGAAGCGCCAGTAGTGATGCTGTGCTAAAAATTTACAGGGTCGGGCCAATTTTCTGCTTGCGTTCCGGTGGTTCAGGCCTAGAATGCGGGCCGTCTTTTCCACCATCAGGATTTTATGTTTTTGGCCCTTCCGCACTGATGCCGGCTGGCAATCCCGCCGGTGCAGTGTGACAACTGAACAAGCGAGGAAACCTGCCAGTGCAGACAACTGCGGACCTTTTTATACTGGGCGCTTCACAGCCCGGTGAACTTTCCGACGCCATACCCGCCTCCTGCGGAAGCCGGAGCCTGTCGGCGTGACCGCCGGGACACCCGCGGGCTGGAGCCCGGCTGACAGCAGCGCCCTGTATGGAATCGACGCCTGGGGCGCCGGCTACTACTCCATCAACGAACGCGGTGAAGTCCAGGTCCAGGTGGACCAGGGCGAAAACGTCGTGCCGGTTTCCCTGCTGGATATCGTGCAGGGGATGCGGGCCCGCCATCTGGACATGCCGGCAGTGCTGCGCATTCGCAATGTCCTCGACCACCGTATCGCCGCACTCAATGAGTCCTTTGCCCGGGCAATCGCTGCCGGGGGCTACCGCAATGTGTATCGCGGTGTGTTCCCGATCAAGGTGAACCAGCAGTGTCACGTGATCGAGGAAATCGCCGACTACGGTCGTCGCTACCACCACGGCTTCGAGGCCGGTAGCAAGGCGGAGCTCATCATTGCCCTGAGCCAGCTGCGCGATACCGAATCCCTGGTGGTGTGCAACGGCTACAAGGACGCCGAGTTCATCGACCTGGGCCTGTACGCCCGGCGCATGGGTTACCCGGTATTTTTTGTGCTGGAGTCACTGCACGAGTTGCGGGTGATCATCGAGCGCAGCCAGGCGCTCGGTATCGCGCCGCTGATCGGCGTGCGCATGCGCAGCGCGGTGAAAGTGGATGGACACTGGAGCCAGGACAGTGGCGACCGCTCCATCTTCGGCCTGTCGACGACCGCACTGTTACAGGTGGCGGAGGAGTTGCGCGCGGCCGGCATGCTCGACTGCCTGCAAATGCTGCACTGCCACCTGGGTTCCCAGGTGCCCAATATCCGCAATGTGCGCAGCGGTGTGCTGGAAGCCTGCCAGTTTTACGCCGGCCTGGTGGAAGCGGGGGCCCCGATGGGCTACCTCGACCTCGGTGGCGGCCTGGCAGTGGACTACGAGGGCGCCAGTACCAACACCACCCACAGCATGAACTACCAGCTCGACGAGTACTGCGTGAACATCGTGGAGACGGTACAGGAAACGCTGGATCCACTGGCTATCGCCCACCCCGTGCTGGTGAGTGAGTCGGGTCGTGCGACCGTGGCCTATTCGTCAATGCTGCTGTTCAACGTGTTGGATGTGCGTGACTGCATGCCCGGCACCATTCCCGCCACCGCGCCGGAGGGCAGTACGGAATTTATCGCCCACTTGCTCGAAGTGCTTGAGCGGGTGGACGCCGATTCCTACCAGGAGTGTTACAACGACGCGCTGTTCTATCGCGATGAGACCCGGGAACTGTTCCATCGCGGCCAGGCCAGCCTGCGCGACCGCGCCCTGGCCGAGGATATCTGCCTGGCGGTGATGCAGCGTATCAACCGGCTGTTGCCGCAGCTGGAGCGGGTGCCGGCTGAACTGGAGAGCCTGTCCGAACAGCTGTCGGATATCTATTACGGTAACTTCAGCCTGTTCCAGTCACTGCCGGATATCTGGGCGATCGACCAGCTGTTCCCGATCATGCCGATCCACCGGCTGGGGGAGGAACCGCAGCGGGAGGGCATCCTCGCCGACCTGACCTGTGACTGCGACGGCCGTATCGACAAGTTCACCCTGCCGGCCGGATTGAGCAGCACACTGCCGATGCACGCTCTCAATGCGGGTGAGGACTACTACCTCGGCGTGTTCCTGGTGGGGGCCTACCAGGAGACACTCGGTGATCTGCACAACCTGTTTGGCGATACCAATGTGGTGAATGTGTCGATCAACCCCGATGGCAGTTACGATTTTGTCCGCGAGTTTCACGGCGACAGCATTGCCGATGTGCTCAGCTACGTGGAGTATGAGCCGAAGCACATGCAGGAACAGTTCCGGCGGGTGGCGGAGGGGGCCGTTCGCAGCGGCTGCATCAGCGTGGAAGAGCGGCAGCGCATTCTGCAGGCATTCCGTGACAGCCTGCAGGGCTACACCTATTTTGAACATCACTGATAACAGCGCAAGTAACCAGGGAGAGCACCTATGTCAAAAGTGATTATCATCGGCGCCGGTGGCGTCGGCGGGGTGGTGGCGCACAAGTGTGCCCAGTTGCCGGAGGTCTTCACCGACATCCTGCTGGCCAGCCGCACCGAGGCCAAGTGCAAGGCCATTGCCGCCCAGATCGATCGTCCCATCCGCACCGCCCAGGTGGATGCCGACAACGTGGCGGAGCTGACCGCCCTGCTGGAGGCGGAACGGCCGGAACTGGTGATCAACGTGGCCTTGCCCTACCAGGATCTGTCCATCATGGACGCCTGCCTCAATGCCGGTGTTAATTACCTCGACACCGCGAACTACGAGCCGCCGGATACCGCCAAGTTCGAGTACCACTGGCAGTGGGCTTACCAGGACCGCTTCGAACAGGCGGGCCTGACCGCGCTGCTGGGCAGCGGCTTCGATCCCGGTGCCACCAACATGTTCACCGCCTATCTCGCCAAACACTACTTCGACGAGATCGAGGAACTCGACATCATCGACGTCAACGGCGGCGATCACGGCTACCCCTTCGCCACCAACTTCAACCCGGAAATCAATATCCGCGAAGTGAGCGCCGAGTGCCGCCACTGGGAAGGCGGCGCCTTCGTCACCACGCCACCCATGTCAAAAATGGCGCGCTTCGAATGCCCCGACGGGGTGGGCAGCTACAACATCTATCGCATGTACCACGAGGAACTGGAGTCGCTGAGCAAGCACTTCCCGTCCCTCAGGCGGGCCCAGTTCTGGATGAGCTTTGGCGACAGTTACCTCAAGCACCTGGAGGTGTTGGGCAACGTCGGTATGACCGGTATCGAACCGGTGGAATACAACGGGGTGGAGATCGTGCCCATTCAGTTCCTCGCCAAACTGTTGCCGGATCCCTCCACCCTGGGGCCGCGCACCAAGGGCAAGACCTGTATCGGCTGCATCGTCCGCGGCAAGAAGGATGGGGCCGAGAAGCTGATGTACCTGTACAACATCTGCGATCACGAGGCCTGCTACGCCGAGGTGCAGTCCCAGGCGATTTCCTACACCACCGGGGTACCGGCCATGATTGGCGCCAAGATGATCCTGGACGGGCACTGGAAGCGTCCCGGTGTGTGGAACATGGAACAGTGTGACCCCGATCCGTTCATGAATGATATGAACCTCTACGGGCTGCCCTGGCAGGTGGTGGAACTCGACCCGTCCTTCCGCCTCGATGTACAGAAAGGTCAGGACCTGTAAGGCGTGGAGATCAACCAGTTCACGGACTTCTCCCGGCTCGACACCGCGCGCCTGCCGTCGCCCTGTTACGTGGTGGACGAAGTGGCAGTGGAGCGCAACCTGCGGATCCTCAGTGATGTGGCCGAGCGCAGCGGCGCGAAAGTGCTGTCGGCGCTCAAGGCCTTCAGCATGTGGCACTTTGCGCCGCTGGTGTCTCGTTATCTCAGTGGCACCTGTGCCTCGGGCTTGCACGAAGCGCAACTGGGGCGGCAGTACTACGACGGCGAGGTGCACGTATTCGGCGCGGCCTATCCCGCGGCGGACCTGGCCCCTATCCTCGAGCTTGCGGACCACGTGGTGTTCAACAGTTGCGGCCAGTGGCAGCGGGCGCAGCCCCAGGTACAGGCGGCGCTGGCACAGCGCCCGGGCCTGCGCTTTGGTCTGCGGATCAATCCCGAGCACTCCGAGGGCGAGGTGGCCATCTACGACCCCTGCGCCCCCGGCTCGCGGCTGGGGATACCGCTGTCGCAACTGGACGAGTCCACCCTGGAGGGCATCAGCGGCCTGCATTTTCACACCCTGTGCGAGCAGGATTTTCCGCCCTTACAGCGCACCCTCGCGGCGGTGGAGGCCCGTTTCGGGCACCTGCTGGCGCAGATGGACTGGGTCAATTTCGGCGGCGGCCACCACATTACCCGTCCCGGTTACCAGGTGGATGATCTGGTGGCCTGCATTCGCGAGTTCTCGGCACGCCACGGGGTGCAGGTCTACCTCGAACCCGGTGAGGCCGTGGCCATTGGCACCGGGGTGTTGGTGACCACCGTGCTGGATACGACCTGGAATGCCATGGACCAGGCGATCCTCGACACCTCGGCCACCTGCCACATGCCCGATGTGCTGGAGATGCCCTACCGCCCGGGCATCCTGGGGGCGGGGGAGCCCGGTGACAAGGGGCACGACTACCGCCTGGGCGGCCTGACCTGCCTGGCCGGGGACGTGATTGGCGACTACAGCTTTGACGCGCCATTGCAACCCGGTCAGCGGCTGGTGTTCCAGGACATGGCGCACTACACCATGGTCAAGACCACGACCTTCAACGGCTGCGGGCTGCCTGCCATTGCGGTGTGGAATTCCGCCACCGATGCCCTGGAGGTCCTGCACGAGTTTGGCTACGAGGACTTCCGTCAGCGCCTGAGCTGAGCGAGTGGGGCCGGGTACAGGCCGCCTGTTGCTCGGGTTCAGTGTTTGAAATACACCACCTGGTGGGTCGTTGCCAGCAGGTGGCCGTGTTCGCTCCACAGCTCGCCAGAATGATCGAAAAACCCACCGTGAAAACGGTTGCCCCGGGCTCGTGCCAGCAGGAAGTCGTGGCCGTGGCGAGCCAGTTCTTCGCCATCGGCGTGGAAGTAGGTGGTCAGACTGACTGTGCCGACTGGCACGAAGTCCGGGCGGCGCACAAACACCCGCGGGAAGAACACATCTGACAGCGCGGCAAGGCCGGGGAAGTCGAGGGGGCGAGGGGGCTTGTCCCTGACCCAGAGAATACTCTCCGAGTTGTCCTGCGGGCCGGGTTCCGGGCCGAGGAAACTCATGCCGCCGCTGACGATACGCATATCGTAATTCTTGACCCAGGTGGGTAGTCCCCCGGTATCCAGCGGGGTGCAATCCGCATACCCCCCGACCTCCGGCATCTGTAGTTCGGTATCGGCCCAGCTGTCCCGGCGCTCGGCGAACACCGCACTCGCCGTGAGCGGAATATCCTCCCCCTGGCGCAGTTCCATCACCCAGTGCTGGGACGAGCGGTTGGTTCGGGTAGGTTGGCAGTGGATGTCGAAGGGGCCGTCTGCCACCGGGCCGCCAAAGTTGACAGTGAGCGCAAGGGGGTCGCCCAGGCGCCGGTCATCGAGGCACACCGCCTGCAGCAGCTTGGCGGCCAGAATGCCGCCGAAGGGGCCGATGAAGTTGGCGTAGCTGGGCGCGACGTGGCCTCGATATTTCCCTTCCGCAATGGGCGCCAGGGCAATGGCGGCATCGAGGGGGTGCCCCGTAGCTGTGGCTGGGGTGTTGTCGAGAGCAGGCATCGCGGGTTCCTTGTCGTAAAAATCACTGTGTCCGGTTCGCCCGGTTTTATACCAGTCGCACTCGACCGCTAGCAACGCTGACCCCGCCCGAATTTCGACATGGACCTCACCGAATGTGGATAGGCCCTCGGTGATGGGAACGATAATTGCAGTGGAATTCAGGAGGGCGTTCGCGAAGACGCTCTGGCACAAATTCTGCGACATGGGTAGGAGGTTTAGCGAAAAGTGTCCAGCGAACGGCGGGGCAGTACGCGCTCGTCGCGGGAGCTGACGGCGGTGGGTTGGGAGCCCGCCGGCCCGACCGGCATTGCCAGTTAACCGGGCAAAGCACCTCAGCCCCGGTTTACCGGCAACAACCGGCGAGGCCGTCAGCAAGCGGGCACGAACACGAAAACAGCCTGCGCCAGGCGTTGTACAAAAAGTGCGCAGGCGATAACAAAGACAGACAGAGGAGTGAACGTATGGCGAGGTGTGCTTCACCGATCGGCCCTGGAAAGGCTCGCGCGGAATTCCCATTAAAAATCGTTTTATAGGGAAAATCACGCATTAAATTTTCAATCTTGATCTTCTTAGTGAGGGAATTTCCTGTATGCTGAAGTTAAGTCTCCAGTGGTTTTCTTTGTCCGTGGACAGGGGAGGAATAGAACGATGAGCCTATTCAATCACTACCAGGACCGCTACGAATCTACGCGCGAGGAAGAGTACAGTCTCCAGGAATACCTGGATCTCTGTAAGTCAGACCCCAGTGTCTACGCCTCCGCCGCAGAACGTATGCTTCTGGCTATCGGCGAGCCCGAGTTAGTGGATACTTCAAAGGATCCGCGGCTCAGCCGAATCTTTGCCAACAAGGTCATCAAGCGCTACAAGGCCTTCGATGAATTCTATGGCATGGAAGAGTGCGTACAGAAAATCGTCGCCTACTTCCGGCACGCTGCCCAGGGTCTGGAAGAACGCAAGCAGATCCTCTATCTGCTCGGCCCCGTCGGTGGCGGTAAATCCTCCCTGGCAGAACGCCTCAAGGAGTTGATGGAGAGACAGCCGATCTACTGCATCAAGGGGTCGCCGGTTTACGAATCGCCCCTGGGCCTGTTCAACGCCGATGAAGACGGTGCCATCCTCGAAGACGAATACAAGATTCCGCGCCGCTATCTCAAGTCCGTCATGTCACCCTGGGCGGTCAAGCGGCTGCACGAATTCAACGGCGACATCAGCCAGTTCAAGGTCGTCAAACTGTTCCCCTCCATCCTCGACCAGGTAGGTATCTCCAAGACCGAACCGGGCGACGAGAACAACCAGGATATTTCCTCCCTGGTGGGTAAGGTGGATATCCGCAAACTGGAGCACTTCGCCCAGTCAGATCCCGACGCCTATTCCTACTCCGGTGGCATGTGTCGCGCCAACCAGGGTTTGATGGAATTCGTCGAGATGTTCAAGGCGCCGATCAAGGTACTGCACCCCCTGCTGACCGCCACCCAGGAGGGCAACTACAACGGCACCGAGAGCATCGGCGGCATTCCCTTTGAAGGTATCGTGCTGGCTCACTCCAACGAGTCCGAGTGGTCATCCTTCAAGAACAACAAGAACAACGAGGCCTTTATCGACCGGGTCTCGATCGTCAAGGTACCGTACTGCCTGCGGGTGACCGAGGAAGTGAAAATCTACGAGAAACTGTTGCAGAACAGTTCTCTCTACGAGGCGCCCTGTGCCCCCGACACCCTGGATATTCTCGCCCAGTTCAGCGTCCTGTCGCGGCTGAAAGAACCGGAGAATTCCAGCATCTACTCCAAGATGCGAATTTACGACGGCGAATCCCTGAAAGATCGCGATCCGAAAGCCAAGTCCATTGCCGAGTATCGCGACAACGCCGGGGTCAACGAGGGCATGGATGGCCTGTCCACCCGCTTTGCCTTCAAGGTCCTGTCGCAGGTGTTCAACTTCGACCCGGTGGAGGTGGCCGCCAACCCCGTACACCTGCTGTACGTGCTGGAAATGGCCATCGAGCAGGAGCAGTTTCCCCAGGAAACCCACGACCGCTACCTGAACTTCATCAAGGAATGGCTGACCCCCAACTACGTCGACTTCATCGGCAAGGAAATCCAGACAGCCTACCTCGAAAGCTACGCCGAATACGGCCAGAACCTGTTCGACCGCTACGTTACCTACGCCGATTTCTGGGTGCAGGACCAGGAGTACCGGGACCCGGAAACCGGAGAGATCCTCAGCCGCTCGTCCCTCAACGACGAACTCGAGAAAATCGAGAAGCCCGCGGGCATCAGCAATCCCAAGGACTTCCGCAGCGAGATCGTCAACTTCACCCTGCGGGCACGGGCCAACAACGAGGGGCGCAACCCCAAGTGGACCAGCTACGAAAAACTGCGCACCGTCATCGAGAAGAAAATGTTCGCCAGCACCGAAGACCTGCTGCCGGTCATCTCCTTCAACGCCAAGGCCTCGGCCGAGGACCAGAAGAAGCACTCAGACTTCGTCGACCGAATGGTCGACCGCGGTTACACCGAGAAGCAGGTGCGCTTGCTCTCCGAGTGGTACCTGCGGGTGCGGAAGTCGCAGTAGGAGTACCGCCCTGGATAATGAGCGCCTGGCTGACAAGCGCTCAGCCTGGTAGACATGCCGAAGAGGCGTGTGCCGGGCCGACCGGGTGTAGCGACCCTATGAGGCAGGACGCCGATTAGGAGCGTACATGGACGTATTCACAGCGTGTCGCGGAACCCGGTCGGTCCGGGGCGCGCCGGGCGACAAGGTGCATCCGGTTGTTCAGGCGGGAATAGATCAATAAGCTCGGCTTGTTGTCCAAGCGAGTGTAGAAGGAAGATTTGCGACTGGAGGTACATCAGTGGGATTCCTGATAGATCGCCGCAACAACCCCAAGCAGAAAAGCGCGGTAAACCGCCAGCGCTTCCTGCGGCGTTACCGCGAGCAGATACAGCGCTCCGTCAGCGAGAACCTCAAGGGTCGGCATATCACCGACAACGACCGCGGCGAGCAGATCTCCATCCCCACCAAGGACATCGGCGAACCCCAGTTTCACCACGGTCGCGGCGGCCAGATCACCCACGTAGTCCCCGGCAACGAAGAGTACACCCGCGGTGATCGCATCGCCCGACCCCAGGGCGGTGGTGGAGGTGGCGGCGGCCGCGAGGGCAGCCCCGACGGGGAGGGCATGGATGACTTTGTCTTCCAGATCAACCAGCAGGAGTTCCTCGACGTCCTGTTCGATGACATGGAACTGCCCAACCTGACCAAACGGCAGCTTTCCGGTCTTGAAGAATTCAAGCGCAGGCGCGGTGGGTTTGCCTCCGACGGCGCTCCCTCAAACCTCAGTATTGTGCGCTCGATGCGTTCGGCAACTGCGAGGCGCATCGCCCTCGGCGCGGGTCGACGCAGGGAACTGCGGGAACTCGAGGCCGAGCTCGCGGCACTCCCGGACACCGCCGAATTCGAGGACCGTAAACAGGCACTCGCGCTGAAGATCGATGAGTTGCGCGAGGCGCTGGCGCGGATTCCCTTCCTCGATGATGTCGATATCCGCTATCACCGCCACTACAACGAACCCGTGCCGCACTCCAAGGCCGTCATGTTCTGCGTCATGGATGTGTCCGGTTCCATGGACCAGGCTACCAAGGACCTGGCGAAACGCTTCTATATCCTGCTGTACCTGTTTCTGTCGCGAAACTACGATCGCACGGAGCTGGTATTCATTCGCCACCACACCGTGGCCAAGGAAGTGGATGAGGATGAATTCTTCAATTCCAGGGAAACTGGCGGCACCGTCGTCTCCAGTGCCCTGGACCTGATGAAGAGCATCATCGAGGCCCGCTATTCGCCAACCGAGTGGAATATCTACGGGGCCCAGGCTTCCGACGGCGACAACTGGCCCGACGACGCCCCGCGCTGCACCACGCTGATCAAGCAGGTGCTGCCCCTGTGCCAGTACTACGCCTACGTTGAAATCACCGAGAGTGGTGACAAGCCCCTGTGGCAGACCTACGCCAGCCTGGAGAGCGAGTGGGGGGATGTGTTCGCCATGCAGCATATTACCGGGCCCGGCGATATCTATCCGGTGTTCCACGAACTGTTCCGCAAGCAGAGCGCATGAGATGGCAGAACGGATAAAACGCGAGCCCCTGTCCACGGAATCCGACTGGACCTTCGAACTGCTGGAGGACTACGAGCGGGAGATCTCGCGGATCGCCGGCGACTTCGGGCTGGATACCTACCCCAACCAGATCGAGATCATCAGTTCAGAGCAGATGATGGACGCCTACGCCTCCTCGGCGATGCCCATCAACTACCATCACTGGAGCTTCGGCAAGCACTTCCTGGGGGTTCAGAACAACTACAAGCGGGGCCGCATGGGGCTGGCCTACGAGATCGTGTTCAACTCCAACCCCTGCATCGCCTACCTGATGGAGGAGAATACCCTCACCATGCAGGCGCTGGTGATCGCCCACGCCAGCTATGGCCACAACTCCTTCTTCAAGAACAACTACCTGTTCCGCACCTGGACCGATGCCGAATCGATCATCGACTACATGCTGTTCGCCCGCAATTACATTGCCGAGTGCGAGCAGCGTCACGGTATCAGTGCGGTGGAAGACGTGCTGGACGCCTGTCACGCCCTCATGAACCACGGGGTCGACCGCTACAAGCGGCCCTATCCGATGTCGCTGGAAGAGGAGCGGCAACGTCGGGAGGAACGGGAGGCCATTCTGCAGCAGCAGGTAAACGAGCTGTGGAAAACCCTGCCGGTATCCGAGAGCGCCATCGAACAGCGGGAGCACCGCTTTCCCGAAGAACCCCAGGAAAACATCCTGTATTTCCTCGAGAAGAACGCGCCCTTGCTGGAGCCGTGGCAGCGCGAAGTGATCCGCATTGTGCGCAAGGTCTCCCAGTACCTCTATCCCCAGCGCCAGACCAAGGTCATGAACGAGGGCTGGGCCTGCTTCTGGCACTTCCATATTCTTCACGAGATGTACCGTGAAGGGCTGGTTACCGACGGCTTCATGATGGAGTTTTTGCAGTACCACACCGCGGTGGTCTACCAGCCGCCGTTTAACTCGCCGTACTACAACGGCATCAATCCCTACACCCTCGGCTACGGGATGATGCAGGAGTTGCGGCGGATCAGCGAGGCGCCGACCAAGGAAGATCGCGACTGGTTCCCGGATATCGCCGGTACGCCCTGGCTGGAGACCCTCAATTTCGCCATGCGCGACTTCAAGGACGAGAGCTTCATTCTCCAGTTCCTGTCCCCCAGGCTGATGCGCGAACTCAAACTGTTCTCGGTCGTGGATGACGAGAACCTGGACTACCTCGAAGTAAACGCCATACACGACGAGTGGGGCTACCAGAAAGTGCGGGAAGCTCTCTCCGCCAACTACGATCTCGGTAATCTCGAGCCCTATATCCAGGTCTATAACGTGAACGTGCGTGGCGACCGCACCCTGACCTTGCGCCACGAAATGCACCGCGGCCGCCCGTTGGAGCAGGGCAGTGCCGAGGAGGTCGTCAAGCACCTGCAACGCTTGTGGGGCTTCGACGTGGTACTGGAGTCGGTGTCAAACGGCGAGGTCAAATCCCGCATCGCCCACAGCGAACTCTCGGCGGCAGTCTGATTGGTTGGCGCAGCCGGCAGCGGTACAATCCCCGGAAAGTCTCGTCATCCATAACAACCGGGGTTTGTCCTTCGTGAAGCGTTCTGTTTGTCTGTATGGCCGCCGTGCCAGCGGTTTGATTTGCCTGCTGGGCATCGTATTCCTGAGCGCCTGTGCCAGTGTGCCTGAAGCCGGCAGCTACGACCGACCTGTCACCCATACGCTGACAGACACCGAAGACACGGCCCTCGCGCGAACCATCGGGCGCGCCTTTCCGGAGCAATTGGCCGCGGGGGAGGAGTCGGGTTTCTATCCCCTGGACGATGGCATGAAAGCCTTCGTTGCGCGTATGGCCCTGGTGGATGTGGCCGAGGTCAGTGTGGATGTGCAGTACTACATCTGGCATCCGGATACCAGCGGCACCCTGCTGGCCGGGAAGCTGCTGGACGCCGCAGACCGCGGCGTGCGGGTGAGGTTACTGCTGGATGACCTGGATACGGCGGGCAAGGATACCTTTCTGGTCCAGCTCGATGCCCATCCCAACATTGAAGTCCGGCTTTACAATCCTTTCGCCTATCGTGGCAGCCGGGGCGTGGGTTTTGCCGGCGATCTCAAACGCCTGAACCACCGCATGCATAACAAGTCGCTGACCGTGGACAACCAGGCCGCGATTGTTGGCGGTCGCAATATCGGCAACGAGTACTTTGACGCGGTTGCCCACACCGCTTTCGCCGACCTGGATGTGCTCGCGATCGGGCCCGTTGTTCCCAGGGTGTCCGGCATGTTCGACCAGTACTGGAACAGTGAAGTGGCGGTGCCGGTGGGTGTGGTTGTCACCGGGGTCGACATCAGTCCATCAAACCTTGCCGAGGCGCGCGGGAATTTCCAGGCGAGGATCGACAGCGCCTGGCAGTCGGACTACGTCAAGGCGGTGCAGGCATCCAAAGTCCTCGACGAACTGCGTTTTGCCAACCTGGGTATTGCCTGGGGCAGGGCGCAACTACTGTATGACGATCCCGAGAAGCTGCTGCATCCGGAGATTACCGGCGAGACTCACCTGGCGCCGCAGCTGCTGCCGGTGGTGGCGGGCGCGAGCCAGAGGGTAGCGGTAGTGTCACCGTACTTTGTACCGGGGGAGGCCACAGTCGAGCTGTTCCGGGAACTTGTGGCCCGCGGCGTGGAGGTCAGTATTCTCACCAACTCCCTGGCTGCCAATGATGTCGGGGTGGTACACGCGGGGTACATGCGTTATCGCAAAGCCCTGCTGGAGGGCGGGGTCCATCTCTATGAGTACAAGCCCGAGCCCACCCAGGTATCCCGCAACAAGAACTGGACGGGCTCATCATCCGCCAGCCTGCATGCCAAGACCCTGGGCGCCGACGGCCGCCATGTCTTCGTGGGGTCGTTTAACCTGGACCCGCGTTCGGTCGCCCTGAATACCGAAATGGGCGTGATGATCGAAAACCCGGTGCTGGCCTCAGGCCTCCACGAGGGGTTTCACCGACTGGCCCGAAACCAGGCCTACCGGGTGGAGCTGGTGGATGGCCAGTTGCGCTGGACGGAAATCCTGGCCGGTGGCGAACTCCGCACCTACGATGTGGAGCCCCAGACCACCCTGTGGCAGCGTTTCGTGGCCCGCACCCTCTCCATTATCGTCCCTGAAAGCATGCTCTGATCCATTTATTGCACCATGATGGTGCGCCTCCTGGGGTCGGGTAGCCCTGGAGCCATATCCCGCAAACCCCTGGACCTAACTGTGCCGAGGCCGCTCTCCCTAAGCTGTGGACTATTCCGCCAGCTACGCATCAGGACAGGCCACCGGTATGAACCAGCCCGCTTTCACCCAGGAACGCGAAGACATTATCCAGACCGACCGCGATACGGTCTGGCACCACCTGACCCAGCACCGCCAGTTCGACAAGGCCGACCCCATGGTCATCGTCAAGGGGGAGGGCATGCGGGTGACCGATGCCACCGGCCGCGAGTACCTGGACGCCACCTCCGGCGGGGTCTGGTCGGTCAATGTCGGTTACGGGCGTGCGGAGATCGCCGACGCGGTACGCGACCAGCTCGTCACCATGTGCTACTACGCCGGTACCGCGGGGAGTGAGCCCGGCGCGAGATTTGCCGCGCGACTGCTGGAGAAACTGCCGGGGCTCGGGCGTGTGTACTACTCGAATTCCGGGTCCGAAGCCAACGAGAAAGCCTACAAGATGGTGCGCCAGCTGGCGCACCTGGAAGGTGATGGCAGCAAACACAAGATCATCTTTCGCGACCGGGACTACCACGGCACCACTTTCGGTGCCCTGAGTTCTACCGGTCAGTTCGAGCGCAAGGCGCAATATGGCCCCTTCCTCGACGGGTTCGTGGAGATGGAGAATTGCTGTTGCTACCGCTGCCCCTTCGGCAAGACCTACGGCAGCTGCGACATCGAGTGCGCCACCCATCTGGAAACGATCATCCAGCGGGAGGGGCCGGAGACCGTCGGTGCCGTAGTGCTGGAACCCATTACCGCCGGGGGCGGTGTGATTCCCCCGGTGCCGGAGTACTTCCCGATCATCCAGGCCATCTGTCGCAAGTACGACGTACTGCTGCACATCGATGAAGTGGTCTGTGGTCTCGGTCGAACAGGTGAGTGGTTTGGCTACCAGCACTACGATGTGCAACCCGATATGGTCACCATGGCCAAAGGGGTGGCCAGCGGTTACGCCGCGATTTCCTGTACGGTCACCAGTGACGCCGTGTTCGAGCGCTTCAAGAACGCACCTGAGGGTCGGTTGGCATACTTCCGCGATATCAGCACCTTCGGCGGCTGTACCGCGGGGCCGGCAGCCGGGCTGGTCAATATCGACATCATCGAGCGGGAAGGCCTGCTGGAAAATGTTCGCCTGCGCGGCGAGCAGTTGATGGACGGGCTGCTGGAACTCAAGGACAAGCATGCCGTGGTTGGCGATGTTCGCGGTGTCGGTCTGTTTGCGGGACTTGAGCTGGTGGCCGATCGCGAGACCAAAGCGCCGGCCCCGGAGCAGACGGCGATGGCGGTGGCGAAGGACTGTGCCGACCAGGGGGTCCTGATTGGCAGGACCAATCGCAGCTTCCGCGAGTTCAACAATACGCTTTGCCTGAGCCCGGCGTTGATCGCCTCGCGCGGGGATATCGACGACATCCTCGAAGCACTTGACGGCGCCCTGCTGCGCAGTGCGTGAGGGGGTGAACCGGGTAGCTGGATGGATGGCTACCCAATCCCTGCCAAGGTTATTTCACAAGGGCGCCTGCATGCCGTGCCGTGCTGCGTTATAGTCAACCCGGACACAGGAACTCTTCATGAAACATCGCAATCTTCTCTCCGCCATAACCCTGGCGCTCCTGGCCCCGGTAACTGCCCAGGCGTCCACGATCGACGCGTGGATTGACGGTTTGATGGCCCCGGTTACCGAGGCCCTGGCGTCGGTAGTGTTCTTCAGCGTGCCGGTGTTTGGTGCCCAGCTGCCACTGGTGGTGTTGTGGCTGGTAGCGGCTGCGGTGTTCTTTACCCTTTACTTTGGATTTCTGAACCTGCGGGGCATCCGTCATGCCTGCCGAATCGTGCGCGGCGCCTATCACGACCCCAATCACCACGGTGAGGTCACCCACTTCCAGGCACTGGCCACCGCAGTATCGGGAACGGTAGGCATCGGTAACATCGGCGGCGTGGCGGTGGCTATCTCCGTCGGCGGTCCCGGCGCTGCCTTCTGGATGATCGTCGCCGGGATACTGGGCATGTCCACCAAGTTCGTGGAGTGTACCCTGGGGGTCCTGTATCGGCGCAAAAACCCAGACGGCTCGGTCTCGGGTGGCCCGATGTACTACCTCGAACGCGGTTTCGCCGAGAAGGGCAAGACCGGCCTGGGCAAGTTCCTGGGCCGTTTCTATGCCCTGGGTATCGTGATTGGCTGCATGGGCATCGGCAACATGTTCCAGGCCAACCAGGCCTACGTCCAGGTGGTTAACGTCACCGGCGGCTTCGGCGGCAGCTGGTTCGGCGACAAGGGCTGGCTGTTCGGACTGATTCTGGCGGCTCTCGTGGCACTGGTCATTCTCGGGGGTATCAAGAGTATCGCCCGGGTCACCGGGAAGGTTGTACCTTTCATGGCCCTGTTCTACTGCACCGGCGCCCTGCTTATCCTGTACATGAACCGCGAGGCATTGCCCTTTGCATTCGAGGCCATCCTCAGCGGCGCCTTCAGTGCATCCGGTGTGGCAGGCGGTGCGCTGGGCGTGATGGTCATCGGCTTTCAGCGGGCGGTGTTCTCCAACGAGGCGGGTATTGGTTCTGCGGCCATCGCCCACTCGGCGGTGCAAACCAACGATCCGGTCACCGAGGGCTTCGTGTCACTGCTCGAGCCCTTCATTGACACCGTGATCATCAGCACCATGACCGCGCTGGTCATCATCACCACCCTGTACTATGTGCCGAGCTTTACCGAAGGGCTGGGTGGCATCGAGATGACCTCACGCGCCTTCGAGCGCAACGTCGCCTGGTCGCCGTACTTTATCGCGGTCGCCGGTTTCCTGTTTGCTTTCTCGACCATGATCGCCTGGTCGTACTACGGCCTGAAAGGCTGGACCTATCTTGTCGGCGAAGGGCGTATGGCGGAAACCGGTTTCAAGTTTGTGTTCTGCCTGTTCGTAGTGATTGGTTCCAGCATCCAGCTGGGTTCCATCCTCGACTTCTCCGACGCCATGGTGTTCCTGATCTGTGTGCCCAATATTATCGGCCTTTACCTGCTGGCCCCGGTAGTGAAGCGGGAGCTTGCACGGCATAACGAGTGGGTTCGCAGTGGCGGCACCGAGCCCGAAACTTCCAACGCCCAGGTGTTGTCTGAATCCTGAGCGTTAACCCCTGTTGTCCCGTTTTCATCAGCTGCTCACGGCTGCATTGAGCTAATCAGGCTTGTCCGGCAGTGCAGCCGGTTGTTCTACCTGAAGCAGGAGTCCCTGAAGCAGCGCAGCATTATTTTATCAACCCGGCTATACGCAAACGGGCGAGCTTGACGGCTCGCCCGTTTGCGTTGCGCATCACCGGATGGCTCGCCCTTGCACTACATTGGTACGGATAGTGTGCTGGCCCGCCTTCAATGGTTCCGGTGCCCCCTCTTGCTCACCTTCTATCAAAGAGACATGGTTTTTCCGCCGCCTTTAGCGGTTTTTCCTTGTGCTGGAGAACGCTGTTGGCAAAGCCATTTATCAGGGCAGTGCGCGAAACTGGGGCGGCGCTTTTCGAAAAGGCCCTAATAATGGATCGTTAGGGTGCGCTTTGCCGTATCTGGTCCCATGTGGCCCTACGCTTCCAAAACCCTGGTTCTATAGCGATTGGAGAGCTTGCTCTAGGGTGGACTCATGGACGCCGTAGTGCATAAAAACGGTCCTTCGCGGACACACGTCGATCCCGAAACTCAAACCAAATGAAACAGGTGTCGCCACAGGTTTCCTGGCCTGCTGACGACAGTTCGTTATCTGATTTGTGAGGTCCACAAAGGACCGCAAACGGGGGGTAGCATGAGCAAGCAGTTTACATTCGAGAAACGCCCACTGGCCTATGTTTTGGGCAGTTGTATGGCCATCACCGCGGGACAGGCCAGTGCCCAGGGTGCTGGAGAAGAAAATGCCGGCATGGTGGAGGAGGTGATTGTCACCGGTTCGCGCCTGAGTCGCAGTGGTTACGACACGCCGACCCCGCTGACTTCACTGGGTTCCGAGGAACTGGCCACCCAGGCGCCGGAAAATATTGCCGACCTGGT
Source organism: Parahaliea maris (assembly GCF_008064665.1). Classification (GTDB taxonomy): domain Bacteria; phylum Pseudomonadota; class Gammaproteobacteria; order Pseudomonadales; family Halieaceae; genus Parahaliea; species Parahaliea maris. The sequence continues at coordinate 710,728 of NZ_VRZA01000002.1, forward strand.
CAATACCCTGCCATCCATTGCAGGTAGCCAGACAGGCACCACCAACTCCGGTTCTCTCGCCACCGGCAACGCCGGGATCAGCGCTCTTAACCTGCGCGCACTCGGAGCGGGGAGAACGCTGGTGTTGATGGACGGTCGCCGTTCTACCGTATCTTCGTCGTCGGGCCTGGTGGATACCAATACCATGCCCCAGGGATTGATTGAACGCGTTGAAGTCGTGACCGGTGGCGCATCGGCCGCCTACGGCTCAGGCGCGGTTGGCGGGGTAGTGAACTTCATCCTCGACACCGACTACGAGGGCGTGAAGTCCTACGCCGATTATGGCCAGACGACCTACGGCGACAATGAATCAAAGCGTGTCGGTTTTACCGCCGGTACGTCCTTTGCCGGCGGTCGCGGACACTTCCTGTTTGATTCACAGGCAGCTGATGTCGATGGCATTCATGAAACCCAGCGGGACTGGAACAGGGACGGTTTTCAGTCGATGTTGAACCCCGCGCTGTTCCGCGGCGAGCAGGGCGTTCCCACCTTCATCGTCGGCAAAAACATTGGCCTCGCGTCCCATACGCTGGGTGGCCTTGTGGTCAGCGGCCCGCTGATGGGTACGTATTTTGGCGAGGGTGGCTCCGTCAACCAGCTCAACTACGGTGCTGTTGGCGGCCAGTGGATGCAGGGCGGCGACTGGGAGTACACCAACCACCAGGCCGGCACCCAGTCACTGGCTGCAGCCGAAGAGCGCCAGAGTTTCTTCAGCCGCGTCAGCTATGACCTGACCGATTCGTTGAATGTTTATGCGGAGGGTTCCTACGCGGCCTTCGAAGGCTATGCAAACTACATCCGCGTACCCACGCTGCGCAATGTGATCCAGCGGGACAATGCATTCCTGCCACAGGAGGTGGCTGCCGCCATGGATGCACAGGGCCTGGATTCGATCCAGGTCTCCACCGCCAATGCCGATGCGGGCCTGGCGGGCCATAACAACGAGCGTGAGAGCATGCGCTTTGTGCTCGGCTACGATGGCTTCTTCAATTTTGCCGACCTGGACTGGGCCTACGACGGCTACTACGCCAAGTCCCGTACCATTGCCGACCAGCAGTACCTGCCTACGATCTACCACCTGGAACGCTACGCCAATGCGATCGATGCGGTGGTGGACCCAGCGTCCGGTGAAACCGTGTGTCGCTCCACACTCAGTGACCCGGATAACGGCTGTGTGCCTTTGAACATCATGGGTATCAACGTCTCCAGCCCCGAAGCCTGGGCCTACGCTGCGGGTGGACCCCAGCGGGAAGAAACCTATGATCTCGACGTGGCCGCCGCCAACTTCCGGGTGAATGGTATCGAGGGATGGGCCGGCCCCATTTCATTCGCCTTCGGCGGTGAATGGCGCGAGGAATCCATCAGTGGTGATGTCGAAGAGCAATACCAGAGCGGCTGGCGATTTGGTAACTACCAGGAAGACAAAGGTTCCTATGATGTTCTGGAAGGTTATGTTGAAACCCTGATCCCCATGGGCTTCGGTGTCGACTTCAACGGCGGCTATCGCTTTGCAGATTACAGCCTGAGCGGCGATGTAGAGGCCTGGAAGCTGGGATTCACCTGGCAGCCAATCGAGGACATCACCTTCCGCGCCACGCGCTCCCGTGATATTCGTGCGCCTAACCTGGGCGAGCTGTTTGCGTCCGGTACCGGCCGCGGTAACACCCTGGATATCGGCGGTGTGGTTGTTCCCTATCAGCAGGTCCTGCAGGGCAGCACAGAGCTCGATCCGGAGGTGGCCATGGGCTGGAGTGGCGGCGTGGTACTGCAGCCCCGCTTCCTGCCCGGGCTCGGTCTATCCATCGACTACTACGACATCGAGGTGAACGGCGTTATTTCCAGCGTCTCGGCGGAACAGGTAGCGAGCTTCTGTTTTGAACGCGGCATCCAGGCTTACTGTGACGACATGGTGTTCGGCGATCCTTCCGATCCCACCACCCTGAGCACGATCAACATCTACTACGAGAACCTCAACAGCCTGAAGTCCCGGGGGCTTGATGTAGAGCTCTCTTACAGCTTCGAGATGGCAGATCTCGTCTCCGATGTCCCGGGTTTTGTCAGCCTGCGCTTCATGGCAACCAATTTCCTGGAGAATGTGACCGATAACGGCACCACTGCGATCGACTATGCCGGATCCAATGCGCCCCTGACCGGCACCACACCGGACTGGAAATACCGGGCCACTGCCCTGTACAGCCTGGATCAGTGGACCTTCAACCTGACCATGCGCGGTGTCAGTGACGGCGTACTCAGCGACGCGTACATCGAGTGCTCGAGCAATTGCCCGGCCAGTGTCTATCCGGCGCTCACGGTCAACGACAACAGCGTCGACGGCCAGGTGGTGTTTGACGCCTATATTGCGCGCAGCTTCAACTTTGGTGACAGCAGTAACGGGGAAGTATTCCTGACCTGGAGCAATATCTTCGACGAGGACCCACCCCTCGCGAGCAACCCGCTCCTGCAGGGTACCGACATCAACGCGGCCTACCCGCAGACCAACCGCGATCTCTATGATTACCTGGGCAGCCGGTTCCGCGTGGGCCTGCGGTTGGAGTTCTGAGCATGGCGGGACCCTCGGTGGAATCGGCCGTCGGCATGAGCAGGCGGCTGACGTTGACGGGGCGGCTGCTGGCCGGCCTCGCCATCGCCGGGTGGCTCTGGGCCTGTGGTGAACATCGCGATGCGATAGCGGCCGTATCGCACCTGGAACTGCCTCTTGAAATGAACAGTCAGAAACCCTGAACAGCCGTTGCGGGCTGCAGTTTTACCCGGTGTCCTCGGACACCGGGTTTTTTTGCGTTTCAATCGCGGTAGATGGAGAGGGGGGAGAAGGACTGACGCACCGGCATCAGCTCCAGCAGGTTGACGTTGAGGTGGGCGGGCATGCTGGCCAGCCACCAGCAGGTCTCGGCAATGTCCTCGGGCTGGATCGGGTGGGCGCCGGCGTAGAGCGCATCGTGGGCCACCTGATTGCCGTCGGTGCGCACCAGGGTGAATTCACTTTCCGACAGGCCCGGGGCGAGGTTGGTCACCCGCACGCCGGTGCCCTGCAGGTCGGCCCGCAGGGCGAGGGAAAACTGTTCGACAAAGGCCTTGGTGGCGCAGTAGACATTGCCGCCGGGGTAGGGCCAGTGTCCCGCCACCGAACCGATATTGATAATGCTCGTGCCCGCGCCTTCCTCGACCATGCGTGGCAGGAGGGCATGGGTCACGGTGGTCAGGCCCTTGACGTTGGTGTCGATCATCCGGTGCCACTTTTCCAGGTCGCAGGCCTGGGCGGGTTCGGTGCCGAGGGCCAGTCCGGCGTTGTTGATCAGCAGCTGGACGCGGTCAAAGGGCGTTTTCAGCGCAGCTACCGCGCTCTGTACCGACGCCGTGTCCCGCACGTCGAGCGTCAGGGCCAGCACCTCGCACCGTTCCTGCAATTCCTGCTTGATCGACTCGAGGCGTTCCTCGCGTCTGCCGGTCAGCACCAGGTTCCAGCCCTCCCGGGCGAAACGACGGGCGCAGGCCAGTCCGAAGCCGGAGGTGGCGCCGGTAATGAAGGCGGTGTTAGGCATGTGATACTCCCTGGATGCTGTCATGCGAAAAGCACCGGGCCGGCGATGATCCGCTCCGGTGAGGGCGTCATGATACCGGCCTTTGGGTGGGAGTGCGCCCCCGGCTCCGGGGGCGCGGGTGATTAATCGGGAAAGCTCGCTGCGAGCGCCTGGATGCCGGGGGTAATCTTGTGGGCCGCAATGGCCGAGAAGCCCATGCGGAAATAGTTGGCAGGGGGATTGTCACTGGCAAAGTGAATGCCGCCGGGTTCGATCAGGACACTGTTCTTGGCCGCGCGCCAGGCCAGGGCCTGGGTGTCGATACCATCGGGTGCCCGCAACCACAGGGAGGTGGCACCCGAGCTGACGCTGCCTCCGAGCATTCCCGGCAGGTGTTGCTCGACGCCCTGCACCATGCGATCCAGCTTGGAGCGATACAGCTCGCGAATCTTGCGCAGGTAGGCGTCGTAGTAGCCCTGGGACAGGAACAGGGCCAGCTGGCGCTGGTTGTTGGCCGGTGGGTGGCGGTACATCAGCCGGCGCAGGGAGCGGGCCTCGTTGATCAGCTCCTCGTCGGCGACCATGAAACCGATGCGCAGGCCCGGGGATATCGACTTGGACATGCTGCCGATATAGACCACCCGGTTGTTGCGGTCCATGGCCTTCAGGGCCGGGGTAGGGTTGTCCTGCATGTTGATTTCGGCGTCGTAGTCATCCTCGATCAACACGGTATTTTTTTCGTCGGCCATCGCCAGCAGGGCCTTGCGGCGGGCGGAGGAGAGTACCGCGCCAGTCGGTACCTGGTGGCTCGGCGTCAGGTACAGGTAGTCGCAATCCTCCAGGGCTGGATTGACGACAATGCCCTCGTCATCCACGGGCTGGAGGTGCAGGTCCGCACCGAAGGTGGCAAAAATATTCCGGGCATCGCGGAAGCCGGGGTCCTCCAGGCCCACCTTGACCCCGGGTCCGCACAGCAGGTTGGCCAGCAAGTACAGGGAATTCTGGGTGCCGATGGTAATCAGGATCTCTCCCGCCTCGGCATAAATGCCACGCCGGGGCAGCAGGCGGGTGCGCAACTGCTCGATGAGCATGGGGTCATCGGTGTCGATACGGTCATCGATCCAGTGCCGGCTCCAGCGCTCGTGCAGGGTTTTGCGGGCACAGTCGCGCCACTGCTCGATGGGAAAGTATTCGTGTTGTACCTGGCCGTAGATAAAGGGGTACTCAAAGCTGGCCCAGTTGTTGGGTTTGACAATGTTGCGGTCGTTTCCAGGATGAATACGGAAGCGCTGGCGCCAGTTGACGCTTTCGCCTTCGGGATTGTCCTGTTCGCTGTAGAGCACCTCGGGGTTGGCAAAGGCGGGGGCGACAAAGTAGCCCCGCCGCGGTTTACTCACCAGGTAGCCGGTGTCCACCATCTGTTCGTAGATCAACACAATCGTGTTGCGGGACACTCCGAGCATGGTCGCCATCCGGCGGGAGGAGGGCAGGGGCTCTTCAGTGGGCAGGCGACCGTTCAGGATCAGTGCGACCAGGTGCTCCTTCACCTGGTCCTGCAGGGTGCGATCCGAGTCGAATTCGATGTGAATGTACGATTCCAGCATGGTTGCAGATTTTAAGCTGAGAGTTCAATTAGTTACAGGCAATATCCATACCACATCAGACTTGCGAAACAGCCGCATCCTTGCGCTTGCCGACCTGCCCGTGGCGTGTTTTTCGTGCAGGAGCTGCCTCATTATGGTGCATAATCGGTGGTTGCGCACCCCGATCCCCGGACCGGGCCCCATGCTGCGCTCAGGGCACCAGTACCGCGGCGCCATTGACCTGGCCGCTGCGCAGGGCGTCCAGTGCTTCATTCGCCAGCTGCAGGGGGAATGTCCGGGTATGGGTTTTCACCCCGGCCCTGGCGGCGGCGGGGAAGAATTCGCAGGCGTCTTCCCGGGTGAGGTTGGCCACCGACACCAGTTGTCGCTCCTCCCACAGCAGCGCGTAGGGCAGCGGGGGAATCTCACTCATGTGAATGCCTCCGCAGACGACAGTACCGCCCTTGCGGACGGCCCGCAGGGCCAGGGGGACCAGCTCGCCCACTGGGGCGAACAGGATGGCCGCATCCAGCGGTACGGGCGGTGTCTCATCCGAACTGCCCGCCCAGACAGCGCCAAGCTGGCGGGCAAAGTCCTGTGCCTCGCCATCGCCCTGGCGGGTGAAGGCAAAGACCTCCCGGCCCTGAAAACAGCAGATCTGGGTGAGAATGTGGGCCGCCGCGCCAAAGCCGTAGAGCCCGATGCGCCGGGCCTTGCCCGCCTTGCGCAGGCAGCGCCAACCGATGAGGCCGGCACACAGCAGGGGTGAGTTGGCGACCGGGTCTGCGGTCGGGTCGAGGGGAAAGGCGTAGCGGGCATCGGCGACGACCTCGGTGGCGAAGCCGCCATCGCGGGTGTAGCCAGTGAACAGGGGCTGGTCGCACAGGTTCTCCATCCCGTTGAGGCAGAATTCACAGTGCCCGCAGGTGTGGCCAAGCCAGGGAATTCCGACTCGCTGGCCAACCGTCAGTGCCTCGACTCCGGGGCCGGTCTCGATAATGCGGCCGACAATCTCGTGCCCGGGAATGACCGGGTGCCCTGGAAAGGGCAGGTCGCCGTCCACCACGTGCAGGTCGGTGCGACAGACCGCGCAGGCTTCAACGGCCACGCGCACCTCGCCCGGACCCGGTACCGGTGTCGGGCGCTCCCGGTACTGTAGTGGCGCACCCGGGTGCTCCAGCACCATGGCGTACATGTTCAGCGGGGTTCGCGGTAGTTCGGATCCGTCCAGCAGCGGGGCAGGGCCTCGCCCGACAGGAACACAAGGTCGCCCTTGGCGATGGCTTCCGGGTCCTGTTCTTCCTCGCCGACCTGATCGCGGGCCATGACGTCCTGGTGAAGGGCGTGGCACAGACGTTGCAAGTCTGAAACAGAGACGGAGACGATATGCCCGGTTGAACGATGGCGCAACAGCATTACTTCCTCCGTGAACACGGTTGTATTTCTCCTGCTGAGTATAGCTGTGACTGCGTCAAATGACGTAGGTGCCTGCGCCAAAACCCCGCTGCCGCCTCCGGGCTGTAGCCTGCATGCTGTGTGAAGGCTGGCCAAGGGGCCAGATTTCACCAAGAGGGGGATCTCATGGAAACAACAATAGCAGGAGGAGGGCAGTTGTCTGCCCGGCAAGGCTTGCCAGCACTGATTTTGCGTTCACTCGCCGTGGTCGCCGGCTGCGGCGTGGCAGGGAGCACGCTGGCGGCGGGCAAAATCGAAATTGGCGATGAATCCTGGGTGAGTGTGGGCGCGGGTATTCGCACGGCTTTCATCGCAGTTGAGGACGGCGCGCCCAATGGGGATGACAACAGCACCGATTTCGACGTCCAGAACATTCGCCTGTATTTCAACGGTCAGGTCAATGAGTGGCTCGGCGTGACCGTCAATACCGACGAAATTTTTGGCGATGGACCGGTGGATGTGCTGGACGCCATGGTGCGTTTCGAGATGTCGCCCTACTTCAACGTCTGGGTGGGCCGCATGCTGACCCCGGCGGACCGCATCGAAATGAACGGGCCGTTCTATTCCCTGACCTGGAATCAGTACACCCAGCCGCTGTACCCCTCTGACCAGGGAGGCGACGCCGGTACCTACGGACGCGATGACGGTGTGACGGTCTGGGGCAAGGCGGGTAAATTCCAGTATGCAGTGGGTGCGTTCGATGGCCTTGAAGGTCTCGGTAATACCAGTGATTCGCTGCTCTACGCCGCTCGCTTCGCCTACAACTTCCTCAACATGGAAGACAACCCGGGCTATTACACTTCCAGTACCTATTATGGCGGCCTCGGCAACATCCTGACCCTGGGCCTCAGCCTGCAGAGCCAGAGTGATGGCACTGGCAGTGCAACCCAGTCGGGTGATTTCAGCGGCTACACCGTAGACCTGCTGTCCGAGACCGTGTTTGGTGACAAGGGCAGCGCCGGTGTGCTGACGATCGAGGCCGAATACAAGGACTTCGATGCCGACTACACCATTGCCTCTCCGGCACAGGGCGACTGTTTCTGCCTGTTTGACGGTGACTCCTGGTTTGCCTCCGCGGCCTTCCTGTTCCCGGCGGAGGTCGGGCCCGGCAAGTTCCAGCCCTATGTGCGCTTCGTGGAGAACAGTCCCTCGGATTCGGATTCCAGTGACCTGACCGAGCTCGGCGTGAACTACGTGATCAGCGGGCACAACGCCCGGCTGAACTTCAACTACGCAACGGGCGACGCCAATATCAGTGGCTATGCCGGCAGTGATGTCGACAGCCTGTCTTTTGGCGTGCAGGTTCAAATCTAGGGCCGGCATGGAAATTGCCTATCCAACAAGTACATTCAAGGAACTGACGATGAAACTACGGAAACTGATGCAACAGGCCCTGCTGGGCGCCGGCGCCTGCACTCTGGCGATTACCGTTCACGCCGCCGACACCATCAAGGTGGGTGTCCTGCACTCCCTGTCCGGCACCATGGCCATCAGCGAAACGACCCTCAAGGACACCGTGCTGATGATGGTCGAGGAGCAGAACAAGAAAGGCGGGCTGCTAGGCAAGAAGCTCGAGCCCGTCGTGGTGGACCCCGCCTCCAACTGGCCGCTGTTTGCCGAGAAGACCCGGGAACTACTGACCCAGGAAAAGGTGGACGTGATCTTCGGCTGCTGGACCTCCGTGTCCCGCAAGTCCGTCCTGCCGGTGATCGAGGAACTGAATGGCCTGATGTTCTACCCGGTGCAGTACGAAGGTGAGGAATCGTCGAAAAACATCTTCTATACCGGTGCCGCTCCCAACCAGCAGGCCATTCCCGCGGTGGATTACCTGATGGACGAACTGGGTGTCGAGCGCTGGGTGCTGGCGGGTACCGACTACGTCTATCCGCGTACCACCAACAAGATCCTCGAGGCCTACCTCAAGGCCAAGGGCGTGGCGGCCCAGGACATCATGATCAACTACACGCCCTTTGGTCACTCCGACTGGCAGAGCATCGTGTCCGACATCAAGAAGTTCGGCAGCGCGGGCAAGGCGACGGCAGTGGTATCGACCATCAACGGCGACGCCAACGTGCCCTTCTACAAGGAACTGGGTAACCAGGGCATTTCCTCCGAGGATATTCCCGTGGTCGCCTTCTCGGTGGGAGAAGAGGAACTCTCCGGCATCGATACCGCACCGCTGGTGGGGCACATGGCGGCCTGGAACTATTTCGAGAGTGTGGATACCGACGCCAACGCGGCTTTCATCGATCAGTGGCGCGCCTTTACCGGCGACGATTCCCGGGTGACCAATGACCCGATGGAAGCGACCTACATTGGCTTCAATATGTGGGCCAAGGCGGTGGAGAAGGCCGGTACCACCGACGTCGATACCGTGGCCAGCACCCTGATCGGCATGACCACACCGAACCTGACCGGTGGCACGGCCACCATGCTCAAGAACCATCACCTGAGCAAGCCGGTGCTGATCGGTGAAATTCAGTCTGACGGCCAGTTCGAGGTGGTCTGGGAAACAGAAGACCTCGTTCCGGGTGACGCCTGGTCCGACTTCCTGCCGGCCTCCAAGCCCATCGTGGCGGACTGGACGGCACCGATCAACTGCGGCAACTACAACACCGAGACCAAGGCCTGCTCAGGTCAGAACTTCTGAGCGGTCTTTTTGCAAGTAGACCAAGGAGAAGACGTGTGAGAGCGATCTTGGCAAGCTGGACCCTGGTGGCGCTGATGTGCTGTCTGGGCTCTACCGCCAACGCGGAATCCGGGCAGACGGCAGCGACGGAGTCGCTGCTTGCCCGGTTGCCCTCCGCCAACCTGCGGGAAACCGCAACGTTGGTGGGGGAACTGGAGCAGAGCGGCGGTGACAGGATGTTGCCGCTGTTCCAGATTATGCTGGACGGTCGGCTGTATTCGCGCAAGAGTGACGACGCGCTCGTCGCTGTGACCCAGCCACCTACCGGTGACTGGGTGCTGACAGATGTCTTTACCGGCGCCAGTCTCGGCACTGCGACCCGGCGAGAGGTCAGCAAGGTTCGGGTCAATAATCGCCTGCGGGTGCAACTGCGCGAGGCGATTGCCCGTATCCAGCTCAACGCGGAAGACGCCGGCGCCCGGCTGGCGGCGGTTGACACGCTGTTTGGCGACCTCAACGACAGTTCCGCGGCGCTGCTGTCAGAGCGCAGGGACCTGGAAACCGATGACAAGGTCAAGGGCGCCATCGAAGAGGCGCTGGCACTCTATCGCCTGCGTAGCAGTAGTGAACCGGCGGTCCAGGTGGCGGCGCTGAATGTCCTGGCCGAGTCACTCAATACCGAGGTGCGCTACGCCGTGGAACAACTGGCCGCGGCGGATTCGGCAGCCGCACTACCGGTGCGCAATGCGGCCCGCAAGGCCCTGACACGGATCGATTCCAACCTCGAGTTTTACGGCTTTCTCGAACAGCTCTTTTTTGGCCTGAGTCTCGGTTCGGTGCTGCTGCTGGCAGCCATCGGACTCGCCATTACCTTCGGTGTGATGGGCGTTATCAACATGGCCCACGGCGAGATGATCATGCTCGGTGCCTACACCACCTACGTGATCCAGTTGCTGATGCCGGACCACATCGGCCTGTCCCTGTGGATTGCCATCCCGGCGGCCTTCCTGGTGTCGGGGCTGGTGGGAGTGATCATCGAACGGGGAGTTATCCGCTTTCTCAAGGGGCGCCCGCTGGAAACGCTGCTGGCGACCTTTGGTATCAGCCTGATTCTGCAACAGGCAGTGCGCACGATCTTTTCTCCCCTGAACCGGCAGGTGGCGAGCCCGGAGTGGATGAGCGGTTCGCTGGAAATCAATGCGGCCCTGTCCATCACCTATAACCGCCTGTATATCCTGCTGTTTGCGCTGCTGGTGTTTGCGCTGTTGCAGTTGATCCTGAAAAAGACGTCGCTGGGGCTGAATGTGCGCGCGGTATCCCAGAACCGGGACATGGCCAAGGCGATGGGCATTCGCACCGAGTGGGTCGACGCCATGACCTTCGGTCTTGGGTCCGGTGTCGCCGGCGTCGCCGGTGTGGCCCTGAGCCAGTTGACCAATGTCGGGCCCAACCTCGGCCAGTCCTACATCATTGACTCCTTCATGGTGGTGGTGTTCGGCGGCGTCGGCAATCTGCTGGGTACGCTGGTGGGAGGCTTTACCCTGGGTGTGGCCAACAAGTTCCTGGAACCGATGACCGGTGCGGTGCTGGCCAATATCCTGATCCTGGTATTCATCATCCTGTTTATCCAGAAGCGGCCCAAAGGCCTGTTCCCGCAAAAGGGGAGGGCAGCCAATGACTGAGTCACGCAGTATGCTCCGCCTGTCCGGCCGCGAGGGAACCCTGTTTATTGGCGTGCTGTTCGCCGTCACCGTGCTGGCTTCACTGGCCAACCTGGTGATCCCGGAAGATTCCTTCCTGCACGTGAGCACCTACACCATCACGCTGTTGGGCAAGTACCTGTGCTATGCACTGCTGGCCCTGTCAGTGGATGTGATCTGGGGTTACTGCGGTATTCTCAGCCTGGGTCACGGGGCATTTTTTGCCCTTGGTGGTTACGGTATGGGCATGTACCTGATGCGCCAGATTGGCGATCGCGGTGTCTACGGCAACCCCGAGCTGCCGGATTTCATGGTGTTCCTCAACTGGCAGGAGCTGCCCTGGTACTGGTACGGCTTCGACAACTTCGGTTTCGCCATGCTGATGGCGCTGTTGGTGCCGGGCGTGCTGGCCTTCGTGTTTGGCTGGCTGGCGTTTCGCTCCCGGGTCACCGGTGTCTACCTGTCCATCATGACCCAGGCGCTCACCTACGCCCTGATGCTGGCATTCTTCCGCAACGAGATGGGTTTTGGCGGCAACAACGGGCTCACTGACTTCAAGGATCTCCTCGGTTTCGACCTGCAGGCCGACGGCACCCGGGTCGCCCTGTTCATGGCGACAGCCCTGTGTCTGGGTGGCGCCTTCCTCGCCAGCCGCTACATCATGGGTTCGCGGCTTGGCCGGGTGATTCTCAGTATTCGTGACGGCGAATCCCGGGCGCGCTTCCTGGGTTATCGCACCGAACTGTTCAAGGTGTGGCTGTTTGTCTATTCCGCCCTGCTGGCGGCGGTTGCCGGGATTCTCTACGTACCGCAGGTGGGTATCATCAACCCGGGCGAGTTCTCCCCGCTGAATTCCATTGAAGTCGTGGTCTGGGTGGCCGTGGGCGGCCGCGGCACCCTGTACGGCGCGGTGATTGGCGCGCTGCTGGTGAATTACGCCAAAACCCGCTTCACCGCCATTCTCCCGGAGGGCTGGCTGTTCGCCCTGGGTGCCCTGTTTGTCTATGTCACGCTGCTGTTGCCCCACGGCATCGCCGGCTGGTTCACCCGTCGTTTTGCAAGCAAGTCTGTCAAGGAGGCCGCAGCATGAGCTGGCCCGCACCGCTGGAGGAGATGCGTCACCGGGACCGGGTATTTCCCCACCTGCGTCCGAAAGCCAAAGTGGATGTGTCGAAGAATGTCCTGCTCTATGTGGAGGGTGTGAGCGTCAGCTTTGACGGCTTCAAGGCCCTCAACAACCTGAACCTCTACATCAACGAAGGTGAACTGCGTTGCCTGATTGGCGCCAATGGCGCCGGCAAGACCACCATGATGGACGTGATTACCGGCAAGACCCCCTGTGACGAGGGCACGGTGTACTTTGGCCAGAGCATTGACCTGCTCAAGCGCAGCGAGCCGGAGATCGCCCAACTCGGTATCGGTCGCAAGTTCCAGAAGCCGACGGTGTTCGAAGCCCAGTCGGTGTTTGCCAACCTCGAACTCGCACTGAAAGCCAGCAAGGGCATCTGGTACAGCCTGCGGGCCTCGCTGAGCGGGCCCCAGCGCGATCGTATCGATGAAATCCTCGCCCTGATCAACCTGTCGGAGGCCCGCGAGCAACTGGCGGGTTCGCTGTCGCACGGACAGAAGCAGTGGCTCGAGATCGGCATGTTGCTGGTGTCCGATCCGCGTTTGCTGTTCCTGGATGAACCGGTCGCGGGAATGACTGCCCAGGAGACCGAGCGCACGGCGGAACTGCTCAATACCCTGGCCGGGGATCACACCGTGGTGGTGGTGGAGCACGACATGGAGTTTGTGCGCAGTATCGCCCGCACGGTGACCGTGTTGCATCAGGGCTCAGTGCTGGCGGAGGGAACCATGGACGAGGTCCAGAATCACCCGGAGGTGATCGAGGTATACCTGGGGAGTGACGAATGATCGAGATCAGCCAACTCAACCAGCGCTACGGCGGCACCCAGATCCTCTGGGACCTGGACCTGAAAGTAGAGGAGGGTTCCTGCACCTGTATCATGGGACGCAACGGCGTGGGTAAAACAACGCTGCTCAAGTGCATCATGGGTTTGCTGCCGGCGGACAGCGGGGAGATTCGCATAGCGGGTGACAACCTGGTTGGCCGCAGCGCGGAGTTTCGGCCCCACCACGGTATCGGCTACGTACCCCAGGGGCGCGACATCTTCCCCTTGCTGACGGTCGAAGAAAACCTGCGGGTGGGGTTGCCCTGCCGCAAGGACAAACTTAAAAAGATTCCCGACAGGGTCTATGATCTGTTCCCGGTGCTGAAGGACATGCTGCATCGCCGCGGCGGTGACCTGTCCGGTGGTCAACAGCAGCAACTGGCCATCGGCCGGGCGCTGGTGATCGAGCCCCGGGTATTGATCCTTGACGAACCCAACGAAGGCATTCAGCCTAATATCGTCAAGCAGATCGGTGATGTCATCACCCAGCTCAACCGGGAAGAGAATATGACGGTTATTCTGGTAGAACAGAAACTCGGCTTTGCCCGCCGGGTCGGACAGCAGTTCCGGCTGATGGAAAAGGGCAGGGTAGTGGCCAGCGACGCAATGGAGCATTTGTCAGAGTCCCTGATCATGCAGCACCTGGCCGTTTGATGAACCTGCCCCTGCGTCCTTCCGGGGCCGCCGTGGCCAGCGCCGACGATACCCGCGACCAGGCGAACCGCGAAAGCGTGTCCCGCTGGCCCGCTGCGCTGGCGCTGGAATTGCAGCGCACTGCGCGCGGTACCCGTTTACTCAGCCGTCGTCACAGCGGCCCTCTCTATGTACAGCGGCCCTTTTATCCCGAGGGGCCGGACCTCGCCCATGTCTATCTGTTACACCCTCCCGGAGGCCTGGTCTCCGGTGATGAGCTGTCATTCGATATTGCCCTGGGGGCGGACGCCGGCGCGCTCCTGACCACGCCCGGCGCTGCGCGCATTTACCGGGCCCGGGAAGACGCCACCTGGCAGCGCCAGCGGGTGCACCTGGACCTCGAGGCCGGGAGCAGCGCCGAGTGGTTGCCGATGGAAAACATCGTGTTCCCCGGTGCCGAGGCGCGCCTGGATACCCGGGTCGATCTGGCGGCCAGCAGCCGCTTCATTGGCTGGGAGATCAGCTGCACCGGCCTCCCGGCCAGCGGCGAACAATTTGCCCGTGGCCGGCTGCGCCAGACCTTCCGCCTGTACCGGGAAGGCAGACCGCTACTTATGGAAACGCTTAATCTCGATATGGAGGACGAGCGCCTGTACTATCATCGAGCGGGTCTGGCCGGCTGCAATGTCAGCGGGCTGATGGTTGCCACGCTGGCGGGGGAGGCTGATGAGGATCTCCTGGACAGCCTGCGCACACCGGGGCAGGAACAGCCACTGCACCCGGTGCTCTCGGTAACCGCCATTGATACCCTGCTGGTCTTGCGTTATCTGGGTCCCTGTACCCACCAGGCCCGCCGCCTGTTCGAGGCGGCCTGGCGCTGTTTAAGGCCGCGCATTCTCGGCCGACCCGCATCCGACCCGCGCATCTGGCGCACCTGAGAACTGGTACTGATCCTGCAGGGAACAACACTATGGAATTGCTGCCACGCGAAAAAGACAAACTGCTGCTGTTTACCGCTGCCCTGCTGGCCGAGCGCCGCCTGGCCCGCGGGCTGAAGCTGAATTACCCGGAGGCAGTGGCACTGATATCGCTGCACATCGTCGAGGGCGCCCGCGATGGCATGACCGTGGCGGAGCTGATGGCGGCGGGCAAGCAAGTCCTGCGCGCCGACCAGGTCATGGACGGGGTGGCGGAACTGGTGCACGAAGTACAGGTCGAGGCCACCTTTCCGGATGGCACCAAGCTCGTCACTGTCCACGATCCCATCAACTAGCTGCGCACAGGAGGGGCCCATGATTCCCGGAGAACTACAGCCCGCCGCGGGCGACATCGAACTCAACGCCGGTCGCGAAACCCGCAGCCTGTGGGTTGAAAATAGCGGTGACCGGCCGGTGCAGGTCGGTTCCCACTACCACTTTTACGAAGTCAACCCGGCCCTGCGCTTCGACCGCGACCAGGCCCGCGGCTTCCACCTGGACATCGCTCCCGGTACCGCGGTGCGCTTCGAACCCGGCCAGGGGCGCCAGGTCGAACTGGTGGCCTACGCCGGCGCACGGAAGGTATTCGGTTTCCGCGCCGAAGTGATGGGTGACCTGGACGGAGGGAATACACCATGAGCCGCATATCCCGCGATGCCTACGCCCAGATGTTCGGCCCCACCACGGGCGATCGCCTGCGCCTGGCGGATACCGAGCTGTGGATCGAGGTGGAGAAGGATTACACCGTGTACGGTGACGAGGTGAAATTCGGCGGCGGCAAGGTGATTCGCGACGGCATGGGCCAGAGCCAGCAGTTTGGCGAGGAGGTCATGGACCTGGTGATCACCAACGCACTCGTGCTGGATCACTGGGGCATCGTCAAGGCGGATATCGGTATTCGCGCTGGCCGTATCGCCGCCATTGGCAAGGCGGGTAATCCGGATGTGCAGGAAGGGGTGGATATCGTGATCGGGCCCGGCACCGAGGTTATCGCCGGTGAGGGCAATATCCTCACTGCCGGTGCGATCGACGCCCACATCCACTTCATCTGTCCACAGCAGGTCGAGGAGGCTCTGATGTCCGGGGTCACCACCATGATCGGTGGCGGCACCGGACCCGCCACCGGCACCAATGCGACGACCTGTACGCCGGGGCCGTGGAATATTTCGCAGATGCTGCTGGCCTGCGACAGCCTGCCGATGAACTTCGGTTTCCTGGGCAAGGGTAATGGCAGCCTGCCCGGCGCGCTGGAGGAGCAGCTGGAAGCCGGTGCCTGTGGCCTCAAGCTGCACGAAGACTGGGGTACCACTCCCGCCAGTATCGATTGCTGCCTGGAGGTGGCCGAGCGCTACGACGTACAGGTGGCCATCCATACCGACACCCTCAACGAGTCCGGGTTCGTCGACGACACCATTGGCGCCTTCAAGGGGCGGGCCATTCACACTTACCACACCGAGGGCGCTGGCGGCGGTCATGCGCCGGATATCATCAAGGCCTGCGCCGAGGCCAACGTGCTGCCATCCTCCACCAACCCCACCCGGCCCTACACGGTCAATACCGTGGATGAGCACCTGGATATGCTGATGGTCTGCCACCACCTCGATGCCTCGATTCCCGAGGACGTGGCCTTCGCCGATTCCCGTATCCGCAAGGAGACCATCGCGGCCGAGGACATCCTTCACGACCTGGGCGCGTTCAGCATGATCGCCTCGGATTCCCAGGCCATGGGACGGGTAGGGGAGGTCATCACCCGCACCTGGCAGACCGCCCACAAAATGAAAACCCAGCGCGGCGCCCTGGAGCAGGACAGCGAGACCGCCGACAACTACCGCGCACGCCGCTACGTGGCAAAGTACACGATCAACCCGGCTATCACCCACGGTATTGCCCACGAAGTGGGTTCCATCGAAGTGGGTAAGCTGGCTGACCTCGTGCTGTGGAAGCCGGCGTTTTTCGGCATCAAGCCCGCTCTCATTCTCAAAGGGGGGATGATCGCCGCGGCGCCCATGGGGGATGCCAACGCCTCTATTCCCACCCCGCAACCGGTGCATTATCGGCCGATGTTCGGCGCCCTGGGCCAGGCGGCGGCCAGCACCTCGGTCACCTTTACCTGCCAGGCGGCACTGGATGCCGGTGTGGCGGAAACCCTGGGCCTGAAACGCAAGCTGGTGGCCTGTTGCAACACCCGTTCCATCACCAAGGCGGACATGATCCTCAACGACTGGATGCCGACCATCGAGGTAGATCCGCAAACCTATGAAGTCCGGGCGGATGGTGAACTGCTGACCTGTGAGCCGGCGACGGTACTGCCACTGGCGCAGCTTTACAGTCTGTTCTAGAGGAAACTTACAGTGATCGAAGTCTATGAACGCCTCGGGCTGGGCTTTGCCGGCCGGGTGAACCAGCAACTGGTGCTGACCCACGACCAGCGCGAACGCGGCCGCCTGCGCGCCTTCGCCGAAGACGGCGAGGAGGTCAGGCTGTTCCTGGAGCGCGGCAAGACCCTTGCCATTGGTGAGTTCCTGCGCGGGCGCTGCGGCAAGGTCCTGCAGGTGGCCGGCGCAACGGAACCGGTTATGACCGCCTTGTGCGACGACTGGCACACCTTCAGCCGCGCCTGTTATCACCTCGGCAACCGGCACGTGAAACTGCAGGTCGGGCAGTGCTGGTTGCGGATCACCCCGGATCACGTGCTGGCGGAAATGCTGCAGGGCCTGGGGTTGTCGGTGCGGGAGGAGGAGGCCGTGTTTGTACCGGAGTCCGGGGCCTACAGCCACGGCGCGGGCCACCACCATCATCACGATCACGATCACGAGGACAAGGCGTCCGACAAGGTGACCCACCTGCATGAGCACACTCACTGATCCCGCCCTGTTGCGCCTGCTGCAGCTGGCCAGCGTCAGCCTGCCGGTGGGTGGCTTTGCCTACTCCCAGGGTCTGGAGTACGCCATCGACAGCGCCTGGGTGAGCGACGGGGACGCGGTAGCCGACTGGTTGTTGCTGCAGCTGGACCACGGGCTGGCGCGCACCGAACTGGCTGTGATTCCCCGCCTGCATCGCGCCTGTGAACAGGCTGATACCGGTACCACCGCCTACTGGAACGACTGGCTGCTGGCCTGCCGTGAGACCAGGGAGTTGCATCTCACCGACATCGCCATGGGCGAAGCGCTCTGCCGCTTGCTGCCCTCGGTGGGTTTGCAGCCACCGGAACTGGCTGGCCCCAGTGCCTTCGCCACGGCGTTCAGTGCCGCGGCCTGGCAGTGGCAGATTCCCGCCCGGTCCTGCGCGCTGGCCCTGGCCTGGTCGTGGCTCGAGAACCAGGTGGCAGCGGCCACCAAACTGGTACCGCTGGGTCAAACCCGGGCCCAGCAGTTACTGGGGGAGGTACAACAGCACATTCCCGCCGCCATCGAGGCGGCCTTTGGGCTGGACGACGACGAACTGGGCGGAAGCCTGCCGGGGCTGGCCATGGCCAGCGCTCTGCACGAGACCCAGTACAGTCGCCTGTTCCGATCCTGAACCCCGTATACGAGGAGAAAACCATCATGTCCCAACAACCAGAGAAACAGACCCTGCGGGTCGGTGTGGGTGGTCCGGTGGGCTCCGGCAAGACCGCGCTGTTGCGGGCGCTCTGCCTGGCCCTGCGCGATGAATACAACATCGCGGTGGTGACCAACGACATCTATACCCGGGAGGATGCCAAGTTCCTCACCGAGCATGAGGCGCTGGCCGCAGACCGCATCATCGGCGTGGAAACCGGCGGTTGTCCGCACACGGCGATTCGCGAAGACGCGTCCATGAACCTGGCGGCGGTCGATGAATTGCGCCAGCGTCACCCGGGACTGGATGTGGTCTTTGTCGAAAGTGGTGGCGACAACCTGTCCGCCACCTTCAGCCCGGAATTGTCCGACCTGACCATCTACGTTATCGATGTATCCGCCGGTGACAAGATTCCCCGCAAGGGAGGGCCTGGCATTACCCGCTCCGATCTGCTGGTCATCAACAAGACCGATCTCGCCCCCCTGGTGGGCGCGTCGCTGGAGGTGATGGATCGGGACGCGCGGAAGATGCGTGGTGAGCGGCCGTTTGTATTCGCCAACCTGAAAGCCGGGGAGGGCCTGCACACGATTATCGAACACATCATCGAACAGGGCATGCTGCCGCCGCGGGCCGCGACAGCCGCCGCGTCCTGATTCAGCAGATTTTTATTCGACACCGTACAAGCAGTACTGGAGATCCGTATGTTCAATCGCAGTTTCATCAAACCCGCTACCCTGGCCATCGGCAGCCTGCCGGCCGTGGTAGTGGCGCACCCGGGCCACGGCGGCGGTAGTGCGTTACAGCATGACTGGCAGCACGCCCTGTGGCTTGGGGCCGCAATGGCCGCCGTGGGTTGGGCGGTGTGGTCTTATCGCAGTTACCGCAGCCGCAGCCGCTAGGCGACCTTCCTCACCAGTGCCCGGATCGCGATCCCGGCAGCCGCGGTCCGGTTCTCGACCCCCAGCTTGGTGAACACCTGTTCGAGATGCTTGTTGACGGTGCGGGCGCTGATTTCCAGGATGGCCCCAATCTCCTTGTTGGACTTGCCATTGGCCAACCAGTAGAGCACCTCGGATTCCCGGGCGGTCAGGTTGAGGGCTCTCTGCAGGCGCGCCGCTTCCGGCGCGTCGTCCACTTCCTCGATTGTCAGTAGATATTCTTCGCCGGGGCGTACCTGTAGCAGCGTAATACAGAGCTGGTCGCCCGGAGACTGTTCGTCTCCGGCCGGCACCGCCAGGCTGGCGTCGGTTGCCGGGTTGCCGGCAAGCCAGCTGGCGATCAGTGGTTGCAGAATCTGGCGCTGCCATTCACCGTCGGCCTTCAGGCGCGCGAACAGGGCCAGCGTATCCGGAGTGGCCCAGCGCAGGGCGCCGTCCTGTCCCACGGTGAATGACTGGTGTCCGGTGCTGTCCAGTGCCTGCTGGGCGCTGCGGGTGATACGCGCAGACTTCAGGTGCACCCGGATACGGGCGAGCAGTTCGTTGGGGTTAACCGGCTTGGTCAGGTAGTCGATGCCGCCTGCGTCGAGTCCTTTCAGGACACTGTCCGTATCCGTGAGGCCGGTCATGAATATGACCGGTGTGGCCGCCATTTGCGGGTCGCGTTTCAGTTGCCGGCAGGTCTCGAAACCGTCCATGCCCGGCATGATCGCATCCAGGAGGATGATATCGGGTCGAATGCGTTTGACGATGGTGAGTGCCTGTTTGCCTTCCAGCGCCACCAGGGTGTCCATGCCGGCCTGTTCCAGGGTGTCGTTGATGAGGCTGAGGGAGTCCGGTGCGTCATCCACGACCAGTACGGTACAAGGTGTGTGCTCATTCATTGACGGGTTCCATCCTCAACAGGTCGGCCAGGTCCTGGTAGCGAAATCCGGCGGCCAGGTCGCGCAGGTGCTGCAACTGGTCGTCCCGCAGCAGGGCGGAGCTGGCCACCGCTTCCAGGCTGCGAGTGACGCCCCGGGCAAAGCCGCTCTCGGCGTAACTGCGCAGCTCACGCAGCAGCGGGTGGTCACACACCGCGCCGAAGGTTACGTTGCCGGGCGCCGGGCGTGCAAGCACTTCAGGCGTAGTGCTTGTACTGGGTAGTTCGCTGTGCAGCCACTCGAGCTGCAGCAGCTGGCCGATACTCTCCAGCAGCAGGCGGTTGCTGATGGGTTTGGCAAAGTAGGCGTCGAAGGGCTGGTCCTCGTCCACGGTGGTTTCCGGGCCCCGGGCATCGGCAGAAATCATGATAATCGGGGCTTTGTGTCCCCGCCGGCGCAGTTCCCGCGCAAGTTCGAGCCCGCTCATGCCCGGCATGCTCATGTCCAGCAGCCAGAGGTCGGGGTGGAAATCCGCCAGCCGGGCCAGGCAGGTATCGCCATCGGGCGCCTCCCGTGTGCTGAAACCGAGTGGGGATAGCAGGTCCGCAAGCAGGCCGCGGTGCACGGGTTCATCGTCGACGATCATCACGCAGCGTCGCGCGCCGGCGTAGCCGGTGATGGCCCTGCCCGGGTCGACAGACTGGTCGGCCGTGTCATCACGCGACAGGTGTAGTACCACCCTGAACTGGCTGCCGCTACCGGGAGTGCTGTCGATGCTCAGTTCACCGCCCATGACTTCGGTCAGCAGGCGCACAATGGTCAACCCCAGTCCGGTGCCACTGACCTGGGGAACCTGGCTGCTGCGCACTCGCTCAAAGGGGTCGAGGATGCGCTCGAGGTCGCCGGCTTCAATACCGACACCGGTGTCGCTGACCACAAACTCCGCCACCTCGTTGCGGTAGCGAACCGTAAAGTCCACCTGGCCTTTTTCCGTGTATTTCACCGCATTCGACAGCAGGTTGATCAGGATCTGGCGCAGGCGCTTTTCGTCGCTGTACACGCACCTCGGCAGCCGCTCCGGGCGGTGGTAGTTGAAAGCGATTCCTTTCGCCCTGGCCTGGTGGCCAAACATGGAAGCCAGTTGTTCCAGCAGCTCCGGCAGCTTAATGCGGTTGCGGTAGATGTCGAGACGGCCGGCCTCGATAGTGGAAATGTCCAGCAGGCCCTCAATCAGGTCGGTGAGGTATTCGCCGTTGCGGCGGATGATGCGCAGGCCCTTGTCGAAGCTGTCGGGGCCCTCGGGCTGATCGGAAAGAATCTGGGCGTAGCCCAGAATCGCCTGCAGCGGAGTTCGTAGTTCATGGCTGATGCCGGTGAGGTAGCGACTCTTGGCGTTGTTGGCGCGTTCTGCCAGCTCCTTGGCTTCCTGTAGCGAGCGGTCGGTGATCTTGTGGGCCTCGATTTCCTGGTACAGCCGCTGGGTCTGGCGGTTGGATTCCGACTGGGCGACTTCGCGGCTCTCCCTGGCCAGCAGGAACAGCCAGGCCACCACACCGCAGATAATCATCAGGATGAAAAACACGGTCCAGATGGTCTGCGCCAGCAATGCCTGCTGGGCCAGGTCTTCCGGCGTCATGTGATAGTAAATGACCGCCAGCAGCCCGCCGGTAAGCAGGGTGGTGGTGCTGAACATGGCGAGGAAGCGGGCGATGCGCGAGTCGATCGCGGCAACCCAGCGCCGGGGCAGGAACAGGGCGGCGAAGCGCTCCGCCTGCCGTTCCAGGCGACCCTCAGGCTTGCAGTGATCCTTGCAGCGCGCGTCGAGGGTACAGCACAGTGAGCAGATAGGCCCCTGGTAGGCTGGGCAGTGACTCATGTCAGGGGTTTCGAAAGCCGTCTCACAGATACAGCAGGTATGGTGTACGACGCCGCCAGCGGGTTCCACTTCCTGGACGGCGGGGACCAGGGAGGTGGCCCCCCGCGCGAGGTAGTAACGGCTGCGGGTGAGCCAGGCGATAAGGGGTACCAGCAGGAAGCACAGGCCAAGGCTGATGAAGTGCGCCAGGCTGGCCGCCGTCGCGCCGAACAGGCCGAGGTAGGCGAGAATGCCCACGGTGGATGCCACGAGCATGGCGCCAACGCCCACCGGGTTCACGTCGTAGAGCCGGGCGCGCTTGAACTCGCCGTGGGCAACGGACAGGCCCAGCGGTTTGTTGATCATCAGGTCCGCCGACAGCGAGGCCAGCCAGCTCAGGGCGACGATGGCGAAGATGCCGAGGATGGATTCCAGCACCCGGTAGATGCCCAGTTCCATCAGCAGCAGTGCGATCAGTACGTTGAAGACCAGCCACACCACTCGCCCGGGGTGGCTGTGGGTCAGCCGGGAAAAGAAGTTGGACCAGGCGATAGAGCCGGCGTAGGCGTTGGTCACGTTGATCTTCATCTGGGACAGGATCACCATCACCCCGGCGAGCATCAGCGCCACCGACGGCGAATCGATCAGGTAATTGAAGGCCATCTGGTACATGAGAGTGGGGTCGCTGGCCTGCTCGGTGCCCATTCCGCGGGACACCGCCAGGTAGGCGAGAAAAGAACCCAGCAACATCTTGACCAGCCCCACCAGTACCCAGCCGGGTCCGGCGAGGGTCAGCCAGAACCACCAGCTGCGACGGTTTTCTTCAGTGCGCTCCGGCATGAACCTGAGGTAATCGACCTGCTCGCCGATCTGGGCGATCAGGGCGAACAGCATGGCCGAGGCCGCGCCGAACAGGGCCAGGTCGAACCCGGTTCCTCTGGGCTGCCCGGGCGGTGTGTAGAGAGTCCAGTCGGGAACGCGCTGCAACTCGAATACCACGACCAGGCCCAGGGCCAGGATCTGCAAGGTGAGCCACAGACTCTGGGAGCCCACCTGGAATTTACTGATGGCCGAAATGCCGTGGGTAACAATGGGGATAACGGCCACCGCGCTGACCACGTAACCCAGGGCCAGGGGCAGGCCGGTCAGCGCGTTCAGTGCCGAGGCCAGGATAGCGGCCTCGATGGCAAAAAAAATGAAGGTAAAGGTGGCGTAAATCAGCGACGTGACCGTCGAGCCAAGGTAGCCAAAGCCGGCGCCCCGGGTGAGCAGGTCGATATCCAGGCCGTGCCGGGCCGCGTAGTACACAATTGGAAAGCCGGTGATGAATATCACCAACGAGACGGTGGCCATGGCCCAGGCGGCGTTGACGAAACCGTACTGCAGGGTGACAGTGGCGGCGATGGCTTCGAGCGCCATGAATGCAGCGGCGCCAAGCGCAGTGCTGCCCACCTGGGCAATGGAAAATCGCCGTGCGTGATGGGCGGTGAAACGCAGGGCGTAATCTTCCAGGGTCTGGTTGCCGACCCATTTGTTGTACTGCCGGCGAACCCGGAAGATGCTTTGTGTTGCGCGCACGCGCTACCCCTGTTTTGGTGTGGTGGCGGCACCAATATGGTGCGTAGCCGTCTTGTCGTGTCTCAATATGGTGCTCGCCTTTGCGGTGGTGGCGTCAATCCCTTGCCCTAAGCATAGTTTGGCGGATCGGCGTGATGATATGACCCTAGGGGCTGCAAGTGTTGTGCCGAAAGGTCAACTGCTCTATAGGGCAATAGCGCCGCTCGTGCCCTAACATGGTGCCTTGTGTCCCGCCGCAGCGGGCGCTGGCGATAAAAACTGGTATGCTTTACGCCACGCTTGCCTTTCTTTGCACCGCCTTCACTGAATAGGGAAATCAGACACTATGATCAGGACACTACTATTGGCCATTTCGCTACTCTCGGTGGCGTCGGTGCGCGCCGACTGGATCGAGGAAAGCGATCGTTATGCACTGGAGGTGTTGAGCGCCCAGGGCCGTATGATGCCGGAGGAGATGTCCCGGCAGGGCCTGGAGAAGTTCGACGACGCCGTGCTCGACCTGGGGCCCGACCTCGTCGAACGGCGGGTGGCCCTGTATCGCGCCGAGATCGCGAGGCTGGACGCGGCGCTGGCCAGGGAGGACAACGCCAGGGTGCGTCAGGACCTGCGAATCATGCGGGGCGAACTGGAAGGCAACGTGACCACCCTGGAACTGGAACACCGGTTTTTGCTGCCCTACGTGGACCTGCATGCCTTCCTGTTCAGCAGCTTCCGCGGCCTGCTCGACCCCCGGGTGGATCGCGGCCGCTACCCGGCAGCGCTCGAGCGCCTGCACAAGTACACCGGTGAGGCCGAAGGCTACCTTCCCATTACCGAACAGGCCCGGGCTCGGACCAGCGAGAGACTGGACGTCGAGGGCCTCCTGGGTCCCTACAGCGGCGAGGTAGAAAGCGCACTCCAGAGCGCACCGCACCTGGTGTCGGGCCTGCGCAGCGTGTTTGCCGAGTCCGGCCTGGAGGGCTGGCAGGACAGTCTCGCTTTGCTGGAGCAGCAACTGCAAGAGTACGCCGAGTGGACCCGCAAGGTCGTCCTGCCGCGGGCCCGGGAAGACAATCGCCTGCCCGAGGCGCTCTACGTCAACAACCTGCGCAACTTCGGGGTGACCGACTCACCCGAAGCCCTGATCATGGAAGCCCAGTACAGCTACCAGCTGATTCGCAGCCAGATGCAGGCGCTGGCCATCCGCATCGCCGGGGAACGCAACTGGAAACAGCGTGATCTGGTATCCGTATTGCGTCAGTTAAAAGCCGAGCAGATCCCCGAGGACGAGCTGCTGGCGCTTTACCAGGAGCGGCTGGGAGTGGTCGAGGAGATTATCCGGCGCGAGCAACTGGTGACCCTGCCGGAGCGCGGCGCCGTGATCCGGGTGGCAACGGAGGCGGAAGCCGCCGCCAGCCCCGCTTCATTCATGAGCCCGCCGCAGCTGATTGATAACACCGGACAGTATGGCGAGTTCGTGCTGGTGCAGAGCAATCCGACCCTGGGTGCTGAAGCCCGGATGGATGACTGGAGCCACGACGCCATGACCTGGGCGCTGCTGGTGCACGAGGCCCGGCCGGGACACGAATTGCAGTTCAGCCGGCTGGTGGAGGACGGCACCTCGCTGGCGCGGGCGATCTTTGCCTTCAACAGCGCCAACGTCGAGGGCTGGGGGCTGTATGCCGAATCGATCATGCAGCCCTACCTGCCTTTGGAGGGGCAGTTATTCGACCTCTATACCCGTCTGCTGCGCGCGGCGCGGATGTTCCTCGACCCGATGGTCAACACCGGCCAGATGAGCCGCGACGAGGCAGAAGACTTCCTGGTCGAGCAGGCCGGCTTGTCCCGCGCGATGGCAAGCTCCGAGGCCGACCGCTATGCCTTCCGCATGCCGGGGCAGGCAACCTCCTACTACTTCGGCTACATCCGCCTGATGCGTCTGCGCACCGAGCTGGAAATTGCCCTTGGTGACCAGTTCGACGCCAAGGCCTTTCACGACTTCGTGCTGCGCCAGGGGCTGTTGCCGCCTGCCATGCTGCGCGAGGCGGTGCTGGCGCACTTTAACGGCGCCTAGGTTTCCGGCGACTCGTGTCAGGGGCGGGGGGCGCTGCTACACTCTCTCCTCGCCTGCTTTTCCCCCGCTTACACTCGTTGTTGGAGTCTCTCATGAAGCCCCTCTGGATCATCCTTTTTACGCTGTGCCTGACGGCCTGTGGCGGCGGCAGTGAGCAGCAGGGTGCTGCTGCCCCCCCTGCCATTGGCGCCTTCACCAAGGGCATGAAGCACCTCGACGGCTTCGTCGATCTGTACTGGAGCGGGGCCCAGGGCAAGCTCTATCTTGAGGTGGGCGAGTTCGATGAACCGTTTATCTACGTCAGCAGCCTTGCCCGGGGAGTAGGTTCCAACGACCTCGGGCTCGATCGCGGGCAACTGGGCCAGACCTACCTGGCGCGTTTCCTGCGCGCCGGCAACAAGGTGTTGCTGCTGGCCGACAACCCGGACTACGTCGCCGTCTCCGACAATCCCGACGAGCAACGGGCGATGGTCGAGGCCTTCGCCCGTTCTGCGCTGGGGGGCTTTACCGTTGTTGCCGCCAGTAAGCAGCGCGTGCTGGTCGACGCCACGGAATTTTTCCTCGCCGATGCGCACGGTGTGGCCGAGCGGCTCAAGGCAACGGAGCAGGGCAGCTATCAGGCAGACGCGCAGCGCTCCGCCATCTTCATGCCGCGGACCAAGGCCTTCCCCGACAACACCGAGGTCGAAGCGATGATTACCCTGGCGGGTCAGGCCAGTGGCAGCATCATCGGCACGGTCACCCCGGATGCGAGTGCCGTGACTGTCCACCAGCACCACTCCTTCGTCCGCCTGCCAGAACCGGGCTACGAGCCGCTGCCCTATGACCCGCGGGCGGGCTTTATTGACCCGAGCTACGGCAGCCTGCGCTACGACTATGCGACACCTATCGGCGAACCGGTCCGCCAGACCTACGCCTGGCGCCATCGCCTGCAGAAAAAGGATCCGGCCGCTGCGGTCAGCGAGGCGGTGGAACCGATTGTCTACTACCTCGACCGGGGCGCGCCGGAGCCGGTGCGCAGTGCTTTGCTCGAGGGGGCCTCATGGTGGAACGAGGCCTTCGAGGCGGCGGGTTACAAGGATGCCTTCCAGGTGAAAATGCTGCCTGAGGACGCCGACCCCATGGATGTGCGCTACAACCTCATCCAGTGGGTGCACCGTTCCACCCGGGGCTGGTCCTACGGCTCCAGCGTGCGCGACCCGCGCACCCAGGAAATCATCAAGGGCCACGTCACCCTCGGTTCCCTGCGGGTGCGCCAGGATTACCTGCTGGCGGAGGGGCTCAGCGCGCCCTATGACGAGGACGGTGAGACTCCGGCAGAGCTGCTGGAGTTTGCACTCGCCCGGATTCGCCAGTTGTCGGCCCACGAGGTCGGCCACACCCTGGGCTTTGAACACAACTTTGCCGCCAGCACCGACAACCGCTCCTCGGTGATGGATTACCCCCACCCTTATGTGACTCTGGACCCGCAGGGTGAGGTCGACCTGTCCGACGCCTACGACACCGGTATCGGCGAGTGGGACAAGCGGGTGGTGCTTTACGGCTACCAGGACTTTCCCGACGGTACCGATGTACAGGCGGCCCGGGAACAGATTATCCGTGACACCTATGCCTCCGGCCTGCACTTTGTGGCCGACGCCCACTCCCGGGGAGATGCCTTTGCCGTGAGCGCTGGCCCGGCCCATCCCCGTGGCAGCCTGTGGGATAACGGCGCCGACCCCGTGGCGGAACTGAACCGCCTGATGGCGCTGCGCAGCAAGGTGCTGGCGCAGTTTTCCGAACGCAATATCCGCATGGGCCGGCCCATGGCCAGCATCGAGGATGTACTGGTGCCCATGTACCTGATGCATCGGTACCAGGTGCAGGCCGCCGCAACCCTGATCGGTGGCCAGGAGTTCACTTATGCCCTGCGGGGTGACGGGCAGGTGCCCACCGCCATGGTGACCGCGGCGCGACAGCGAGAGGCAATACAGGCCCTGCTGGCGACGCTGGCACCCGGGGCACTGGCCCTGCGTCCGGAGCTGCTGGCGTTGATTCCGCCGCGACCGCTGGGGTCAGGGGATGATCGCGAATTGTTCCCGCGCCAGACGGGCTACGTCATCGACCCGCTCGCCGCCGCGCAAACAGCCGCCGCGCTCAGTGTCGACCTGTTGCTGAACCCCACCCGCGCAGCGCGGATGAACAACAACAACGCCCGTTCTGCCGCCCAGCCGGCCTTCGCCGACCTGCTGGACAGCGTGCTTGCAGCAACGCTGTACGCGCCACCGGAAAAAGGCAACGCGGGGGCCCTGAGGCGGGTGGTCAATACCGTTGTGCTCGACCGGCTGATGCGACTGGCGGGGAACGGCGAGGCCCAGCCCCAGGCACGGGCCGAGGCGCTCGATGCCCTGCTGGCATTGCAGGAGTGGATGGCGGACGTCGCACCCGCCGCCGAGCCGGCCTGGCGAGCTCACTTCCGCTTTGGCGCGGTCCAGGTGCAGCGTTTCCTGGATGACCCGGCAGCCATGGCGGGCCTGAAGATCGTGAAGGCGCCGCCGGGTTCCCCGATCTAGGGTCTGTTTAGCGGGGACCGGCGTTCCGCAGCCAGGCCTCGATGCCGCCACTGAGGACTCTCACCCGGGCCAGCCCGTGCTCCAGCATCTGCCGGGCAGCCCGTTCACTGCGCGGTCCACGCTGGCAAACCACGACCCATTCGCATTCCGGGTCCAGGCTGTCGAGGTGCAGGGCAAGCTGGCCCAGGGGGATGTGTCTGGCCCCCGGTAGCCGGGCCAGTTCCAGTTCCGCAGTTTCCCGGACATCGATCAGGTGCACGGGCAGGCCGCTGGCCAGTTGGTCGGCAAGTTCCGCCACATTGAGCGTCGCCAACGCTGGCTCCAGTACTTCTGGCTCACGGCCTGCGGCGGCCGCAGCGGCGGGATGGTCGATAACCGGGTGTTCACCACAGACCGGACAGGCAGCGTCCCTTGCCACCGGCAGTTCCCGCCATCGCATGGCCAGGCCGTCGAAAGTCAACAGGCGACCGTAAAGGGCATCATTGCGTCCCAGCAGGATTTTCACTACTTCCAGCGCCTGCAGGCTGCCGAACAGCCCGGGCAGCATGCCGAGCACGCCGCCCTCGGCGCAGGAGGGTACCAGCTCGGCTGGCGGCGGTTGTGGAAACAGGCAGCGATAGCACGGCCCGCGGGTCGCATCGAACACACTGATCTGCCCCTCGAACCGGAACACGCTGGCATGCACCAGCGGTCGCCCGCAGAGTACGGCGGCGTCGTTGGCCAGATAGCGGGCGGGGAAGTTGTCGCTGCCGTCCACGACAATGTCGTAGGCGCCCACCAGGTCCAGGGCATTGTCGGCGCTGAGGCGGCAGGGGTGCTCGTCGACCTGGATGAGCGGATTGAGGTCTCGCAGGCGGCGGCCGGCGGCGGCGGTTTTCAGTTGCCCGACGTCGGCGCTGGTAAACAGTACCTGGCGTTGCAGGTTACTGGTGTCGACCCGGTCGTCATCCACGATACCGAGGGTGCCGATGCCCGCCGCCGCCAGGTAGAGGCTGACCGGGGCACCGAGACCACCGGCGCCGATGCAGAGCACCCGGGCCGCAGCAAGCCGCCGTTGGCCGCTTGCCCCCACCTCCGGCAGCAGCAGCTGTCTGGCGTAACGTTCGCGCGCTTCGGGTCCCAACTCCTGCATGCGTTTACCTGTTCTCTGCCGGTCCCTGATTCGTGGTCTATGCTGCAACAACCAACGGTGGTCCAGCTCATACTAGACCACATTCAAGAGTGTGTTTTCCCCAGGCAGGAGGAGGTCACGATGCAGGGTGTCAGGGTACTGGTCGGCACGCGCAAGGGCGCCTTTATCATCCACTCCGATAGCAGCCGCAACCAGTGGCAGATCGATGGCCCCCTGTTCGGTGGCTGGGAGATCTATCACCTGGCGGGCTCCCCGGCCAATCCGCAGCGTCTTTACGCCTCCCAGGCCAGCGACTGGTTTGGCCAGGTCATTCAGCGCTCCGACGACGGCGGCAAGAGCTGGGAGGCCGTGGGCAACGACTTCAGCTACCAGGGCGAGGTCGGCCAACACCAGTGGTATGACGGTTCTCTCCGGCCCTGGGAGTTCAAGCGCGTGTGGCACCTGGAGCCCAGCTTGGAGGATCCGGATACGGTGTATGCCGGGGTGGAAGACGCCGCGCTGTTCGTGACCCGGGATGGTGGCCAGCAGTGGACGGAACTCCCGGGTCTGCGCCAGCACGGGACCGGTCGCGACTGGATGCCCGGGGCGGGGGGCATGTGCCTGCACACCATTCTTCTCAACCCGGCCCGGCCCGGGCGCATCACCGTCGCCATCTCCGCCGCCGGCAGCTTCCGCTCCGATGATGAGGGCGTCACCTGGAAACCGATCAATCGCGGCCTGCACTCCGAGCAGATTCCCGACCCGGAGGCCGAAGTGGGACACTGCGTCCATCGGCTTGCTGCCCACCCGGCCAACCCGGACACGCTGTTCATGCAAAAACACTGGGATGTCATGCGCAGTGATGACGGTGGTGATCACTGGCACGAGGTGAGTGGCAATCTGCCCTCCGATTTCGGTTTTCCGATTGCGGTGCATCCCCACGAACCGGAGACGATCTACGTCGTGCCCATCAAAAGCGACTCCGAACACTATCCCCCGGAGGGCAAATTACGTGTCTATCGCAGCCGCACGGGTGGCCGCGACTGGGAGGCCCTGGGCAGGGGGTTGCCGCAGGAGCACTGCTACGTCAATGTGTTGCGCGACGCCATGGCCGTGGACCGCGCCAGCCCGGGGGGAATCTATTTCGGTACCACCGGAGGTCAGGTCTACGCGTCCAACGACAGTGGCGACAGCTGGCAGACCATTGCCGCGCACCTGCCGGCGGTGCTGTCAGTCGAAGTGCAAACGCTGTAGTGCCGTCACTCCACGGAGTACCCCAATGCCACCGACAGCACCGAGGCTGAAATGAACCCCGACCCGGCCCTGATCGAGGTCATACTCCCGGCGCCCTTGTTGCGGCTGGCTGGCACCGGGAACCCGGTATCGCTGGAGGTCAGAGGCGCTGTCACGCTGCGCTCCGTTCTCGGTGCGCTGGAAGCGCGACTACCGCCGCTGCTGGGTACGCTTCGCGACCGCCACAGCGGGCAGCGCAGGGCCTATGTCCGCTTTTACGCCTGCGAGACGGATATCTCCGATGTGTCTCCCGACGAGCCCCTGCCGCTGGACGTGATCGAGGGACGCGCACCCCTGCTCGTGCTGGGAGCGCTGTCCGGGGGTTAGCGGGTTCGGCCGACAGACAGATTGACGCGGCAAACTAATAGCTATTAGTCTATAGCCTGCGCTGATGGCAGTGGCATCGACCAGCGTAGAGCGCCCCCCCCCGGGCGGGGCGAACAGAGGCCCTCGAGGAGTAACGACCATGACCGGCTGTCCCCATATCGACCTGATCAATCCCGACACGTTCAAAGGTGGCCACCCGCGGGAGATGTATCGCCATCTCCGGGCCGAGGCGCCGGTGTACTGGCACGAGGGTACGCCGGAGCACCCGGGGTACTGGGTGATCACCCGACAGCAGGAACTGGATTTCGTGTCCAAGAATCCGGCCATGTTTTCCTCACATGAGCGCAGTTGCATGCTGCACGAGCCAGCGACCGAGGACGACCTGGCCATGCTGCGCCTGTTGATGATCAACATGGACCCACCCCAGCACCTGAAGTACCGGCGCCTGATACGCAACGCGTTCACGCCCGCCAAGGTGGAGAGCTACCGCTCCCGCTTTGAGGAAATCGCCCGGGATATTGTGGCTCGGGCCGTGGTGGGCGGGCGCTGTGAATTCGTTGAGGACGTGGCGATGGAGCTGCCACTCCTCGCGATCTGCGAGTTGATGGGAGTACCTATTGAGCGCCGCCAGCGCCTGTTTGAGTTGACCAATATCATGCTTGGGATGGACGACCCGGACCTCACCACCTCTCCGGAGGACGGCACCAATGCCATGGTGGAGATGTTCATGATGGCCATGGATATCGCCCAGGCCCACAAGGAAACGCCCCAGGAGGATATCGTCAATACCCTGCTCACCGGCACGGTAGAGGATGAGCCACTCACCGATGACGAGTTCTGCAATTTCTTTATGCTGCTGATTGTGGCGGGCAACGAGACCACTCGTACCGTGACCAGCCAGGGTATGCGCCTGCTGATAGAGCATCCACAGCAGTACCAGCAACTGATCGACGACCCCAGCCTGATCCCCGATG
Source organism: Parahaliea maris (assembly GCF_008064665.1). GTDB lineage: Bacteria > Pseudomonadota > Gammaproteobacteria > Pseudomonadales > Halieaceae > Parahaliea > Parahaliea maris. The sequence continues at coordinate 742,322 of NZ_VRZA01000002.1, forward strand.
CCATCGAGGAGTTCCTGCGCTTCAATCCCGCGGTTATTGCCTTCAAGCGCACCGCCATGGAGGATGTGGAGTTGGCCGGGCAGACTATTCGCAAGGGCGACCGGGTGCAGGTTTACTACGGCGCGGCCAGTGCCGACGAGTCGAAGTTCGCCGACCCGGATACCTTTGATATCACGCGCAACCGGAGAGAGGATGTTCGCAACGATCATCGGGCCTTCGGCATCGGCCAGCATTTTTGCCTGGGCTCGCACCTCGCGCGGCTGGAGCTCGAGGTCATTTTTACCGAGTTGCTCAAGCATGTACGTAACCCGCGCTTTGATGGCGAAATCAACTGGTTGCGCTCCAACTTCATCAACGGCATCAAAAAAATGCCGATAGTATTTGACGTGGCCTGAGCCTCTCGTTACCGGTTCACGCATTTAGCCCCGGCGCTGGATTATCCGGCGTCGGGGCGGTCACCACTTGTGGGGCGCGGCGGAATGGCCACAATGTTGGCTAACCATTTTTACCGCTTTGGAGACTTCTCATGCCCATGCCCAAGGATATCGGCGTTATCGATCTGATGCTGGCCGTACCCGGCGATGACAACAGCCATTTCTACGAGTGGATCAAGCCGATGCTCATGGACAAACAGAGCCATGAGATGTTCAAGATGCCCGCCCAGTACATGTTCAAGGACATCCCGAAGATCGACGGCCAGGACGACTATGTGGCCTACACCATTGCGCAGATGGACAAGCATGGTATCGAGCGCGCCATGATCGGTGTGGGACCTTATGCCGAGCAGCACAAGGAGGCCTTGCGCCGGTTCCCGGACCGATTTTTTGCCTGTTATGAAGCAAACCCCAACAACGGGATGGATGAGGTGCGCACTATTGTCGCCCTGAAAGAGGAGTTCGACATCAAGGCGGTTACGGCGTCGCCGGCCATGATCTGCCCGCCGGTGCCGGTGAACGACAAGAAGTGGTACCCGATCTACGCCAAGCTGGTGGAACTGGATATTCCATTCTGCCCCTGTATGGGTATCCCCGGGCCGCGGCTGCCGTTTGGCCCGCAGAAGGTAGAATTGCTGGATGAAGTGTTGTGGTTCTTCCCCGAACTGAATGTGGTGACCCGCCACGGCTGTGAGCCCTGGACCGATGTGGCCTGGAAGATGATGCTCAAGTATCCCAACCTGCATTACATGACCAGCGCCTTTGCCCCCAAGCATTACCCCAAGGATATTGTGAACTTTGCCAATACCCGTGGTTCTGACCAGGTCATGTACGCCGGCTACTTCCCCATGGGCCTCTCGCTGGACCGCATCTTCTCGGAAATGCCCGATGTACCGTTCCGGGACGAGGTATGGCCCAAGTTCCTGCGCGAAAACGCCATGCGCGTGTTCAAACTGGACCAGTAACTACTGGTGGAGTACCTCAGCGTCGAGGAAGCGCGCCTGCGGGAGGGTACCCGGTTGGTGCTCACTGCCGGTGTGCCCGGCCCCTGGGGCGAGGCGGCCAAAGGTATTCTGGCTTGCAAGGGCATGGCCTTTATTCCTGTACGCCAGGACGCGGGGCAGGCCAATGAGTCTCTCCGGGCCTGGACCGGGCAGGATTCCGCACCGGTACTGGTGATTGACGATCTGCCGCCCATCATTCACTGGCAGGACATATTACTGCATGCGGAACGCCTGGTGCCGCAAAACCCGCTACTCCCGGCAGAGCTGCACCAGCGGGTGGCAGCCCTCGGCCTGTGTGGGTTGATTGCCGGTGTAAACGGGCTTGGCTGGCAGCGTCGCCTGATGCTGTTGAGTCCGGGTATGCAGACCGGCGAACCGCCGGAAATGATAGTGTGCATGGCACGCAAATACGGTTGGTCGCCGGCAGCCGCGGCGTCTGCTCCGCGTGTGCTGGAGGAGATTTGCGGCCACCTGGATGCGGTGCTGGCACGCTCGGAAGCGCAGGGTGGGGGGTACTTCCTGGGAGAGGACTTCTCGGCAGTGGATATCTACTGGGCCACCTTCGCGGGTATGTTTGCGCCACTACCCGCGGAAGTTAACCCGATGCCGGACTACGTCCGCGCCGGCTATGCCTCGGGAGGGGAGTGGTTGCAGGCCCTGCTGACTCCGCGCTTGCTGGACCACCGGGACCGCATCTACCAGCGCCATCTGGCGTTGCCGCTGAATTTCTAGCGGCTAACGTTCGCGGCGATGGTTCCCGACTGGATTCCCGATCCCGGTTCGCGGCCCGGCGATAACAGCTGTTGGACCACAGAGACGGGGCTGCATTTCAGTTGGCGTGGCACAATTCCTTGATCACCGGCCCCAGGCGCACCCAGTCGATGGGTTTTTTCAGGTGGGCCATGCCGCCCGCTTTATCCACGACATCTGCGCCCACGTCGGTTGTATCATCGGAAATGGTAATGACAGGCACCTTGCGGCGACGCCCCTGGTAGCCCTCGAAGGCGGCGATCTTCCTGAGCAGTTCCAGGCCATCCTGCCCGGGTAACTCAATGTCCGTGATCACCAGATTGACCCTGTTTTCACGATAGGCCTGCCAGGCCTCCTCGGTCGAGTGGGTGTCGATCACGTTCACGCCCAATCGATTGACTGCCTCGCGGGCCTGCAGTCCCTGCATGCGGTCGTCGTCACAGATCAGCAGCGTACGCGGTGACTCGTGCCAACTGCCCTCGTCATCGAAGGCCTCCAGAACAGGGGGGCAGGGGTGCTCGGGAATGCGCGGGCCAAACCGGACCAGTACGCCTCGCGGTGAATTCTCGACACCGAGGGTTTCGATATCGAGCTTGCTTGCGACCCCTACCGCCAACTCGTTGAGCGTTGCGAGAAGCGTTTGCGTAAGTGTCTCGTGGTTTTCCACCCCCACATTGCTGCAGAGTTCCAGTAGCTGAGAAACATCCAGTTTTTTCATCGCCTTTACGTACACCTCTACTCATGGAAACTTCTGATAACTAGCGTATCGCCATACTTCACGTTCCGGTGTGAAGTGAGATACAGCCAAATGAGTGTAGTTACGATGATGATAATGACAACCCGGATTGGTGGTTCCCGACTGCAGCTGTTTATTCATTACGTTCGGAATAAATACAGGCAACCATATGCGTCAATAGATTCCAACTGTTGGCGGGCACGTGGTGCGATTTTCTTCAGGGCGTTTGAGTAAGTACGTTCGGGCATTCGACGCAAATGTTGTAGCGGTATTGGTGGCGTGCCAGCCCTTACGTGGTATAGAAAATTCCACCTGTCAGGGGAAATCGCGGTACAGGGCTGGGTTCCTTCTTTGCGACGCATATACTCAAGTCCTGCGCTTCGAAAGTGATACGGCAGGTTGGGAACGGGCGATATCCATCCGTTTCCGGCCCGCAAACAAAAACCAGATAACAAAACGCGGGAGAACAGCATGCTAAGCCAACAGGAAATGTCCGACCGGTGGGAGATCCAGGATCTCGTCTTCCACTATGCGCACCTGATCGACAGCAAGGCCTTCGATAGTCTGCGGGATGTGTTTACTGCGGATGCCCATATAGACTACAGCGCCTTTGGCGGCAATGTCGGTGATCTCGAGAGCACCATCGCCTATCTCAAGGACGCCGTGTCCAGTGGCATCTTCCCCAACACCCAGCACCTCAACGCCAATGTTCAGGTCAGTGTCGACGGCGACACGGGTACGGGCCGAGTGATGTGCTTCAACCCCATGGAGATGACCCAGCCGGATGGTGGCACCGACGTGTTCATGTTGGGCCTGTGGTACGTCGACGAGTACCGGCGCACCGAATCAGGTTGGCGTATCAGCCGGCGGGAAGAAGAGAAGAGCTGGATTTTCAATGTCCCCGAGTTCATGGGTCTCTAGGGGGAGGGTATAAACCCCGGCGTGCAAACGCCGGGGCAGGGTGGGTCATGGCAGGCTACTGCAGGCCCGCCAGGTAGTGGTCCCGCACAGCCTTCTTCAATACCTTGCCAGTCGCATTCTTGGGCAGTTCGGTACCGCTGATCAGGATATGCGCCGGCACTTTGAATGCCGCCAGGTGCTGCCCAAGGTATTCGCGCAGGTCCTCTTCGCTGGTCTGTTCCCGATCCAGCCAGACACTGGCGACAACCTCTTCACCCCAGTGATCGTGGGGAACGCCGAACACGGTGGCCTCATGCACGGCGGGGTGGGCCAGTAGCACACCTTCCACCTCGACGGGGTAGATGTTCTCACCGCCACGGATCACCATATCCTTGATGCGATCCACCACGTAGAGGAAATTCTGCTCGTCGACGTAGCCGACATCGCCGGTAGCAACCCAGCCATCCTTGAACGTGGCAGCGCTCGCCTCCGGCAGGTTCCAGTACTGCTGCACGTTGGTCGGGCTGCGCAGGTAGAGCTCGCCCTTTTCCCCGGGAGGCAGGGTTTGCCCCTGCTCGTCGACGGTACGTATCTCCACGATGGGCGAGGGATTGCCGGCGGCGTTCGGGCGTAAGCGGAAGGCTTTTCCGGTGCAGCTGGAGCCGGTGGCATTGGTCTCGGTCATGCCGTAGCCGGTACCCGGGTAAGCGTCCGGGAGCTTGTCGTAGATCAATTGCGAGAGGTGGGGAGGGCAGGCCGTGCCGCCTGCCCCAAGGGCGAACAGGCTGCTGGTATCGGCGCTTTCAAAGCCTGGATGTTCCAGCAGGGCGAGGGTCATGGCAGGAACGCCGGTAAATACCGTGATGCGCTCGCGCTCGATAATCTCCAGGGCCCTGGCCGGGTCCCACTTGTACATGATGCTGGTTTTACGGCCTCCGCGCAGATTGAGCAGAAACACGGAATAGCAGCCGGACACGTGGAACAGGGGTACCGCGAGCAGGGTTGCAGGCTCGAACCCGGAAGCCAGCATTTTTTCCACGGTGGGCATGTTGGCCATGGCAGACTGGGCCGCGTGGAACTCGAAGTTGTGCAGGGCCTGGGCGACAGCGAAGTGGGTGGAAGCGGCACCCTTTGGCTTGCCGGTGGTGCCCGAGGTGTACATGATGATGGCAAGATCACCCGGGGCGATCTCCACCTCAGGCATTTTGGCCGGCGCCTGCTGGCTGAGGGACCAGGGTTCCACCCATTCGCTTGCGTCCGGGCCTGCTTCGTCTTCGGTGCCGCGGACGAGGATGGCTTTGCAGCCGAGTTCCGGCAGGGCCTCCCGCAGGTAGCCCAGGCGCTGGCTATCGCAAATGGCCACGCGGGCGCCCGAATCCGCGACGCCGTAGGAGAGTTCCTCGGTGCGGCCCCAGCTGTTCAGCGGCACGACAATAGCGCCAATGGATACCGCGGCGACGAAACTCATCATCCACTCAGGGTAATTGCGCATGGCCAGGGCGATACGTTCGCCCCGTTTCACCTGGTGATGGTGCACCAGGTGATGGGCGAGGCGGTCGGCGCTCTGGAAGAAGTCGTCGAAGGTCAAGCGCTCGCCTTCGTAGGTGACGCAGATTTTGTCGCCGTGGCTGCGACCGGCATCGATCGCGTCCCGGAGGGTGGCCGGTGCCTGTTTGTAACTCCGCAATTCGATCCCGTTGATGGTGCGCTGTTCCAGTTCCCAGGGGGCGCCGGGGCTGGTGAGTTGCTCGCGCGCTGTGTTCATGGCGCTCACCAGTTCCGCTACTTCTGTGCTCATCTTTACTCCTGTTGCGGTAGGGCGCACTACCGTGGGTCTGTGCCGTCCGGCGGGGCAGGGCGTGCGCCTGTTATCAACCCGGCATCATACAAGTGCACCACGTCCCCTGCACCGGATAAAGGGCGGATTTGGCGGTGCTGTCGGGCTATTTGTACCGCGGGGGGCAAAGCGGCCTGTTTTGTCAATCAGCTGGCAGTCATTGCGGGAGCTCGGCGGGACGGGAAAGGGCAATTGCGGGACCCCGAGCAAACGGGTACATTACCGCGCTCTATTGCCTGCCTCACACCCTGAACGGAGGGGCAGCGAACTGTAAGGAAACCTGTTATGAGCTTGTTTATTGCCAGCGCCCACGCCCAATCCGGCGCGGCTCCCGCCCCTGCCGGGGGCGAAATGTTCCAGATCGTGTTCCTGATCGGACTGTTCGCACTGTTCTACTTCATCGCCATCCGCCCCCAGCGCAAGCGCCAGAAGGAACATGCCGCGATGGTCTCGGCCCTGTCCAAGGGCGATGAAGTCGTCACTTCATCGGGCATCCTCGGCCGTATCTCCGCGCTGGACGACAACTACATCGTGCTCACCGTTGCCGACAAGGTCGACATGAAGTTCCAGCGTGTCCACGTCCACGCGGTGTTGCCCAAGGGCACCCTGAAATCCATTGGTTGAGTGTGCTGGTAGCAGCGTGAGCGTACACCGGTGAGTGCGACCAGCCTCGGGCATCGGTGAAGCGATGACCCTGACTTACCCGAGACGGGTCCAGCTGGCACAAACGCCTACGCCGCTGCAATTCCTGTCGCGGGCGAGCGCGGCCTGGGGTGGAGAACACCGCCTCTGGGTGAAGCGCGATGACCTCACCGGCTCGGTCCTCAGTGGCAACAAGGTACGCAAGCTCGAATTCATCCTCGCCCACGCCCAGGACGAGGGTTATGACACCCTGGTGACCTGTGGCGGCCTGCAGAGCAATCACTGTCGCGCCACCGCCTTTGTCGGGGCCCAGGCGGGCCTGAATGTGCACCTGATCCTGCGCGGCGAAGCCCCGGAGGAAGCCGACGGTAACTACTTTCTCGACCTGCTGGCTGGTGCCAGGGTGGATATCCATCCCCCCAGGCGCTACTTCCGGGAATTGCCGGATCTGTTTGCCAGGGTGCAGGCCGACTACGCGGACGGCGGACACCGGGCGCTCGCCATACCCACTGGCGGCAGCGACGGCATCGGCGCCTGGGGTTATATTGCGGGCGCCGAGGAACTGGGCGCTGACCTGGCTGCCGCGGGTATCGACACCGCCCACGTGGTGTGCGCCTCCGGCTCCGGTGGCACCCAGGCCGGCCTGACCCTGGGGGCCGTTCTGCATCAACTTCCCATGACTGTTTGGGGTGTGAACGTCTGCGATGACGAGCAGTATTTCATCGACAAGGTGCACGAGGACGTCAGCGACTGGCAGCAGCGTGACCCGGCCCTGCCCGTCGTCGAGGTCGAACCCCGTGTGCTCGACGGCTACGTCGGTAGTGGCTATGGAAAGGCGGGCCCGGAGATCTTCGACCTGATCCGCGAGCTTGCCCGGATGGAAGGGTTGGTGCTGGATCCGGTCTACACCGGCAAGGCCTTCTACGGGATGTTGCGTGAAATCGAGGCGGGCCGTTTTGCCGGCTGCCGGGATATCGTGTTCGTCCACACCGGCGGCATCTTCGGCCTTATGGCCCAGCGCCAGGGTTGTTGTTAAGCAGGCGCTTCCCCCTCCTGCCGCCCGCGGCACTCTGTTAGACTTTCCCCATTAGAAATCAGGGGGACCTTATGACCGAAATCATTCAGGCCGTGAACGCGTTTGCGTGGGGGCCGGTCATGCTCGTGCTGTTGCTGGGCACGGGTATTTTTCTCAGCGCGGGTTTGCGCTTTGCCACGGTGCGCAAGATACCGGTCGCCGTCGGGCTGTTGCTCGGCGGGCGCAAGGGCACGGGCGACGGCGATATCTCCCCCTTTGCCGCCCTCATGACCTCCCTTTCCGCCACCATCGGTACCGGCAACATTGCCGGCGTGGCCACCGCCATCGCCCTCGGTGGCCCCGGTGCGCTACTGTGGATGTGGATTACCGCCCTGGTGGGCATGGCCACCAAGTATGCCGAAGCCGTCTGCGCGGTGAAGTTCCGGGAAACGGATTCCGATGGCAACTACAGTGGCGGCCCCATGTACTACATCCGCAACGGTCTCCACCGTCGCTGGCACTGGCTTGGCTATGCCTTTGCCATTTTTGGCAGCCTGGCCGGTTTCGGTATCGCCAACACGGTGCAGTCGAATTCCGTATCCCAGGTGCTGAGCGATTCCTTCGCGGTACCTCCCCTGGCCACCGGGCTGGTGCTCATGGCCCTGGTCGGTGCGGTGGTACTGGGGGGGATTCGCCGGATATCCACCGTGGCCAGCTGGCTGGTGCCTTTTATGGCGCTTAGCTACATCATCATGAGCCTGGTGGTCCTGGTCACGCACATCGACCACATTCCCCACGCCGTTGGCGTCATTGTCGACAGCGCCTTCAACGGCAGCGCGGCGGCCGGCGGGTTCGCCGGGGCCACAGTGATGGCGGCACTGCGTTTCGGGGTGGCCCGGGGTATCTTCTCCAACGAGGCGGGCCTGGGCAGCGCGCCCATCGCCCACGCCGCGGCGCGAACCAACGAGCCGGTAGAGCAGGGCATGATCGCCATGCTGGGAACGTTTATCGACACCCTGATCGTGTGCACCATGACCGGCCTGGTCATCGTGATCATGGAGGTGCTGCCCAGCGGCGAAAGCGGCGCGGTGCTGACGTCCATGGCCTTCGAGGAGGCGTTCCCGGGAGGCGCCTATATTGTCACGATCGGGCTGTGCCTGTTTGCGTTTACCACCATGATTGGCTGGTCGTTCTACGGCGAGCGCTGTGTGGTCTATCTTTTTGGAACCCGCGGAATCCTGCCGTTCCGGCTGGCGTGGGTGGTAGCGATTCCGGTGGGGACCATTATCCAGCTGGACCTCGTATGGCTGATTGCCGATACGCTGAACGCCTTCATGGCGATCCCCAACCTGGTAGCGCTGCTGTTACTGTCGCCGCTGGTGTTCCGGCTCAGCAAGGAATACTTCAGCCGCGAACACAAATGAGCACAGCGTGCTAGCATTCCCCTAACGCAAACGCCATGGAGGGCAGGGGTGTCTCAGAGAGGTAGCGCTACAGGCGTCATCGATTCTGTAGAGGATTGTGTTGATCGCACCCTGGAGAGGGTGGGGCGTAAGGTGGTCATTGCCGCACCGCTGGGCCTCGGCAAGCCGGTGCAGTTGATCAACGCCTTTTACCGACGCGCCGTTGCCGACCCCTCCATCTCCCTGCACATTCTCACAGCGCTGTCGCTCGAGCGCCCGGCGGTTCCCGAGGGGCTGGCGGGGCGCCTCGCCGGCCCTATCGTGGAGAGAATCTACGGCGATTATGAAGAGCTCGCCTACATGGCGCCCCTGCGTGCGCGCCAGTTACCCGGCAATATCCGGGTGAGCGAATTCTACTTTCGCGCCGGGGCCATGAAACGGGTCGTCGACGCCCAGCGACACTATATCTCCAGTAATTACACTCATGTGGCACGCGACCTGGTGGGCCACGGTGTCAACGTGGTTGCGCAGATGGTGGCCCGCCGCGGTGACGCGGTGAGCCTGTCCTGCAATCCCGATCTCACCCGCCATATGGCGGAAATGCTCTCCAGGGCTGGCCGCCCGGTGATCTATCTCGGCCAGGTGCACCCCGAGCTGCCCTTTATGGAGGGTGATGCGTTGGTGGCCCCGGACTTTTTCGACCTGCTGGTCGTCGGCCCCGACTGCAACCGCCGCCTGTTCAGTGCACCCAATACCGCCATTCCCCTGGCGGATTACGCGGCGGCACTCCACGCCAGCAGTCTGGTCGTCGATGGCGGCACCCTGCAGATTGGAATCGGTTCCCTGGGCGATGCCGTTGCCCAGGCCTGCATCCTGCGCCACCGCGAAGGCGAGGTGTACCGGCGGATGCTGGCGGACCTCGACGTTCCGCCAGGCGAGGTCGAGCAGCACCGGGGGCCATTCTCGAAAGGACTGTACGCATCCACCGAGATGTTTGTCAGCGGTATGCTGGCGATGATCGACGCGGGCATTGTCAAACGTCGTGTCTACGACGATCTCCTGTTGCAGGAGGGCATGAACCGTGGGCACATTTCCGAGATCGTGGATGACTCGCTGCTCCAGTGGCTCTACGCAGAGCAGGCCCTGCCACGGGTGCTGGACCAGGCTTCGCTGGACTGGCTGCAGCACTGGGGCATTGTCGGCACCTCGACCCGCCTGCGCGATGGCCAGCTGGTGGGCGCCCACGGTACGCTGGTAAATGACCTGGAGGACACATCGACCCGCCACTCACTGCTGCTGGAAACCCGCGGCCAGCCCCTGCAGCACGGCCACATCGTCCACGCCGGCTTTTTTCTCGGACCGCGCGATTTTTACCGCCGCCTGCGGGAACTGGACGCCGATCAACGTCGCACGCTGTGCATGACCTGGGTGGAGCGGACCAACCAACTGCTGGAGGATGTGCCCCTGTACACCGCCCAGCGTCGCCACGCCCGTTTTATCAATACCGGGATGATGGTCACCCTGTCCGGCGCCGTGGTCTCCGACGCGCTCGAGGATGGCACTGTCATCAGCGGGGTAGGGGGCCAATACAACTTCGTGGCCATGGCCCACGACCTGCCCGATGCGCGCTCGATACTCTGCGTCCGCAGCACCCGGACTGAAGGCGGCGAACCGCGCTCCAATATTGTCCACTTCTATGGCCACACCACCATTCCCCGTCACCTGCGCGATATTGTGGTCACCGAGTACGGGATTGCCGACCTGCGCGGCCAGGACGACCAGGAGGTGATCAAGCGCCTGATCAACGTGGCCGACTCACGCTTCCAGCCCGCGCTGGTAGCGGCGGGGGTGGCCTGCGGCAAACTCGAGCCCGGTTACCAGGTACCCGCCGTCTACCAGCGCAATACCCCCGACCGGCTCGCGCAATGCCTCGAGGGGCACCGGAGCGGGGGTTATCTGCCTGACTATCCTTTTGGCACCGACCTGACAGCTGTCGAGCAGGCGCTCTCCGACAGCTTACAGGCGCTCGACCAGTTGCGCCGGCGGCCGCGCCAACTCATGGCCCTGGCCTGGCGATCCCTGCGCAACCCGCTGCCCGCAGCGGCGGGGCCATTTCTGGCGCGGATGGAGCTCGATCCCGCCGTCGGCTTCAGGGACAACCTTGTGGCGCGACTGCTGGGACAATTGCTCGATGAACGTGGCTGGCTGGCCGATGGGGGTTGAGCTGGTGCGCCCTGGACACTGGGGGTATGCTTGTGGCCATGAATAGACGGGTCGAAAACAAGCTGGTCGTAGCCATTTCATCCCGGGCGCTGTTTGATCTGGCGGCCAGCCACCAGGTCTACGAACAGGAAGGGCTGCAAGCTTACTCCGACTACCAGATAGCCCACGAGGACGAGCCGCTGGAGCCTGGTGAGGCCTTCCCGCTGGTGGAAAAAATGCTGCGTCTCAATGCCATTCTCGGCGGTGAGGCCCAGGTGGAAGTGGTCCTGCTCTCACGTAACAGCGCCGATACCGGGCTGCGGGTGTTCAACTCTATCGAACACTACGGGCTGTCCATCACCCGGGCCGCCTTCTGCGGTGGCGAGAGCCCCTGGCGCTATATCCGCGCCTTTGGCTGCCAACTGTTCCTGTCCAACGAGGCAGAAGACGTACGTCACGCCCTGGACTGCGGTGTTGCCGCGGCCACCCTGGTGTCCTCCCGCGGCGGTGTATCCGACAGCGAGCAGCTGCGCTTCGCTTTCGACGGCGACGCGGTGCTGTTTTCCGACGAGGCCGAGCGGGTGTACAAGAGCGAGGGCCTCGAGGCGTTTACCGCCAGCGAGCAGGCCGCTGCCCACACCCCCCTTGGGGGCGGCCCCTTCAAGCCCTTCCTGGCGGCCTTGCACCAGTTGCAACAGGCGTTCCCGGCCAGTGAGGCGCCCATCCGCACAGCGCTGGTCACCGCGCGCTCGGCCCCGGCCCACGCCCGGGTCATTCGCACCCTGCGGGCCTGGAATATCCGTATCGATGAGTCCATCTTCCTCGGCGGCCTCAACAAGACCGAATTTCTCCGGGCCTACCAGGCGGATGTGTTCTTCGATGACCAGCAGACCCACTGCGTCTCCGCCAGTCCCCACGTGGCCACCGGCCATGTTCCCCATGGGGTAGCCAATGTCTGACGCGGGCGTCTTATGCCAGAACTGCTAGCATCGCGCCCGATTAACTACTATTGTGCATATAGCCCCACGGAATCTTCGCGAGGGCACAGGCAGGTGTTGCGGGTCTTGGGGAGGCGGTCATGAAGTTGCAGCAGCTTCGTTATATCTGGGAGGTCGCCCACCACGACCTCAACGTCTCGGCGACCGCCCAGAGCCTGTATACCTCCCAGCCCGGCATCAGCAAACAGATACGCCTGCTCGAGGATGAGCTCGGGGTCGAGGTGTTTGCTCGCAGCGGCAAACACCTGACGCATGTCACACCTGCCGGCGAGGCCATTCTCAAAGCGGCCGGGGAAGTGCTGCGCAAGGTAGAGAGCATCAAGCAGGTCGCCCAGGAGTACTCCAACGAGAAGAAGGGCAGCCTGTCGATTGCTACTACCCATACCCAGGCCCGCTACGCCCTGCCGGCGACAATCCGCTCATTTATCGAGCGCTACCCGGAGGTGTCCCTGCACATGCACCAGGGCACCCCGATGCAGATTTCCGAAATGGCCGCCGACGGTACGGTCGACTTCGCCATAGCCACTGAGGCCATGGAATTGTTTTCCGACCTGGTGATGATGCCCTGTTATCGCTGGAACCGCTGTGTGCTGGTGCCCCGGGACCACCCCCTGACCCAGGTGTCGGAGCTGGCGCTGGAGGACGTGGCGGCGCATCCCATTGTGACCTATGTGTTCGGTTTCACCGGCCGCTCGAAACTGGATGAGGCCTTTATGGCCAAGGGCCTGGTGCCCAAGGTGGTATTCACCGCCGCCGACGCCGATGTCATCAAAACCTACGTGCGGCTGGGCCTGGGTATCGGGATTGTCGCCCACATGGCCTTTGACGAGAGCGTGGACACCGATCTCGTTGCGCTGGACGCCAGCAAACTCTTCGCCAGCAGCGTGACCCGCATCGGTTGCCGGCGGGGCACCTTCCTGCGCGGCTACATGTACGATTTCATCGAGGACTTCGCCCCCCACCTGACCCGGGAAGTGGTAACCGAGGCATTTTCCCGACACAGCAAGACCGAACTGGAAGAGCTTTTCTCCCACCTCGACCTGCCCGTGTACTGAACCAGATTCTCCCCAGCGAATGCCGGGCCTTGCGCCGGCGCCTCCCAGCCGCTAGTGTCGTGAGTCATAAATTCGCATGTTTCAGAGCACCCAGGCGGCGTTGGCGCAAGGCGCGTTCCGCCGCCAATATCGTCTATATTGGCAAGGGGCGCAACGCGGTGCCAGCGTCGCCTGGGAGCTCCCTTCGGGCGAACCATGCCGGGCCGGTGGCTGCGTTCCAGTTCTTGGCAAGGGCTACGGCCATTGCCTGCGAACTGCGCCTTGCCACCGGCCCGGCATGGCTCGCTGAAATCGTGCGAATTTATGACTCACGACACTAGATTGACGCGTTTTGTTTGCCTGCCCGGAGTGAAACATGGAACTGGCCTGCCTTGACCTGGAAGGGGTGCTTGTCCCCGAAATCTGGATTGCCTTCGCCGAGAAAACCGGCATCGATGAACTGCGAGCCACCACTCGCGACATTCCCGATTACAACGTCTTGATGCGCCAGCGCCTCGGCCTGCTGGACCAGCACGGGCTGAAAATCGACGACATCCAGCAGGTGATCGCCACCCTGGAACCCCTGCCTGGTGCAGTGGAGTTCGTCGACTGGCTGCGCGAGCGCTTCCAGGTCATCATCCTGTCCGACACCTTCTACGAATTCTCCCAGCCGCTGATGCGCCAGCTGGGTTGGCCCACGCTGTTCTGTCATCGCCTGATTACCGACGACAGCGGCCGGGTGGTGGATTACAAGTTGCGCCAGGAGGATCCCAAGCGGATGTCCGTCAAGGCGCTGCACGGCCTGCAGTACCGCGTGATTGCCGCGGGTGACTCCTACAATGACACCACGATGCTGGCGGAGGCCGACGCCGGGATCCTGTTTCACGCCCCCGATAACGTGATCGCGGAGTTCCCCCAGTTCCCTGCGGTGCACACCTACGACGACCTCAAGCAGGCCTTTATTACTGCCAGCGAGCGCGCCCTCAGTCTTTGATGACGGCTACTGCCCCCGGGCCGGGTCCGGGGGCAGAAAATCCCGTTCCAGGCAGCCGAGGAAGCGACCGATCTTGTCCAGGGTTTCCTGGTACTCGGCGTCGCAGACAGAGTCGGCGACAATGCCGCCACCGCCCCAGCAACGAATCTCACCCTCGGCACAGAGCAGGCTGCGAATGGCGATGTTGCTGTCCATTCTGCCGTCGGCGCTGACGTAGAGCAGCGACCCGCAGTAGGCCTGGCGCGCGGTGTTTTCCAGTTCGGCGATGATCTGCATGGCGCGACGCTTCGGGGCACCGGTAATGGAGCCCCCCGGGAACGCGTCCCGTAACAACTCCATGGCGCTTCGTTGCGGTGACAGTTCTCCGCTGATGGCGCTGACCAGGTGGTGAACGGTGGGGTAGCTCTCCACTTCGAACAGGGCGTCCACGCAGACGCTGCCCGGCACGCAATTCTGGCCGAGGTCATTGCGCAGCAGATCCACGATCATCAGGTTTTCAGCCCGATCCTTGGCACTGTTGCGCAGCTCCCGCGCCAGGTCGGCGTCCTCCGCCGGTGTCTGTCCCCGGGGCCTGGTGCCCTTGATCGGGCGGGTTTCCACGTGCCGACCGCGCAGAGAGAGGAAGCGTTCGGGCGACAGGCTGAGCAGGGCGCCGCCATCAAATTCCAGGTAGCCGGAAAAAGGGGCCCCGGCGATTTGTCGCAGTTGACGGTAGGCGGAGAAGGGATCGCCGGTAAAGGGTGCGGCAAAACACTGTGCCAGATTGACCTGGTAGCAGTCACCCGCAGTGATGTAGTCCTGGATGCATTGGAAAGCCTTGTTGTAGTCCTCCCGGGTCATTACCGTCGCAAAGGGCGCCTCCAGGGTGAACGCACCTGCACTTCTCCTTGCACCCGAGCGAATCCGGGCCAGCAAGTCCTGGCGGGTAGTGGCCGGCACCCAGGGCAGGCTGACCAGTGTGCTGCGCTGTAGAAGATGATCCTGTATCACGCACCAGTCGTAAGCGCGCAGTGCGACCAGCGGGGCGGCGGGGGCCTCGCCGTTCCGCGTTGGCGCGATACCGTGGAGCAGATTCCCCGCGTCGTAACTGATGTAGCCCAGCAAACCGCCGCAGAAGGGCAGGTCTCCGTCGGGGGCGCCGATACCCCGGTAGCGTTCCCGGTGAAACCGGATCAGGTCGTCGAAGCAACTTTTTATGGCGGCCTCGGAGGCGATGTTGGCGGGCATACAGGCCGGGCCGTCTGCCGCCGGGTCAGCCACCAGGATGTCGAAGCGGCCACCCTGGGGGGCGCCGTGGCTGCTGTCCAGGAAGGCCGCCCCGGGCAGCTCGCGCAGACTCGCGAACAACTCGCAGGCGTCCCCATAATAAGGGATTTCATCCAGCTTCAGGGCATGTTCAGGCACTGCTTCAACTCCGCCGCGCTGAGGGTGTGCCCCGGCACAATGTTGTCACTGAATATATTCGTCATGGCTCTGTTTGCGGCATAGGTAAAGCGTATTAACTGACCAGTTTAAGCACTTGAATTGCGTCTAAAATGTCAATTTTCCTGTCATCTCGGGAAATTGACTCACCCATACCGCTGAACTACTGTGTTGCACCAACATAGCGGGTGGGCCTGCATCCTATGCCTGCCTATCGCTACGCGCAAATCCCCCACGTCTCGAGGAGCACACAGGCACTCTCCAAGCGGGTGCCGGAACGGCAGCCTCACAGCCTGAAAAGAAGGATTATGACAGCACACGACGATCAAGCACTTATCGCCTCCCTGGAGAACCCCTTTGCCGAACAGAGCGAGGTAGAGTTCAAGGTTCCCGGACAGATTGCCAGCGAACCCGGTCTGTATGAAACAGCCCTGAAGGCTGGCTGGGAATTGCAGCAGCGCCCCTACCAGGCGGCTGGGGTAAAGAGCATCCAGCGCCAGCACCAGAAAAACCGGATGACCGTCTGGGAGCGTATCGAGTTCCTCGCCGATGAAGCGCCCACCGTGCTTTACCAGAACTGGGGCCCCAACCTCGACGGCGCTTCGCTGGTCACTGCACTGATCAAGGTGGGTGGACGCGATATCGCTATCTACGGTCACGACTTTACCGTGCGCGCCGGTTCCATGGACGCCACCAACGGCAAGAAGCTGGCCCGCCTGTTCGAACTGGCCGCCAAGCGCAAGATTCCGCTGGTGGGCCTCAACGATTCGGCCGGCGCCTACATACCCGCCGGGGTCGGCGGACTTGACGGTTACGCGGACGCGTTTACCGCCCTGCGCAAGATTTCCGGCGTGGTGCCGTCCATCATGTGCATGTTCGGCTTCAACGCCGGCGGCGGTTCCTACCTGCCGCGGCAGGGTAGCTTCCTGATCCAGCCCAACGAGACCTTCTTCGGGCTGACTGGCCCCGGCGTGGTGAAATCGGTACTGGGTGAGGACGTCACCCCCGATGAACTCGGCGGCCCGGGCGTACACAGCCAGAGCGGCGTGACCGACTTTGTCGTGCCTGACGAAGTGGCGGCACTGCGCAAGGTGCGCGCGCTGCTGAACTACCTGCCGAGCAACAACAACTCCCTGGCCCCGCACCAGGCGTCCTCGGACCCGGTAACCCGCAAGACCTGGGATATCGACATCCTGCTGAAGAAAGCCTTCAACTCGCCCACCGGGTTTAATACGCCCATCGATATCAGCATCCTGATACAACAGTTGTGCGACCACGGTGACTTCCTGGAGATCCAGCCCGAGCGGGCGCGCAACACGGTCACCGCCCTCGGCCGCATGGGCGGCAACGTGGTGGGTTTTGTGGCCAACAACTCTTCCGTGGCGTCCGGCCAGATCGATATCGCCGCCGCCTACAAGAACGCCCGCTTTATCCGCTTCTGTAACCTGTACAACATCCCCATCATTTTCCTCGAGGACACCACCGGCTTCCTGCCGGGGCGCGAGCAGGAAGCGGGGGGTATCGTGCAGGCCGGGCGCGCCATGCTGGACGCCATTGTCGATCTGCGTACACCGCGCTTCCTCGTGCTGGTGCGCAATGCTTTCGGTGGCGCCTACGCGTCCTATAACAACTACCCGACCGGAGCCGACTTTGTCGTGGCGTTGCCGACCACCCGGGTTGCCGTAATGGGCCCCGCGGGTGTGGAGTATGTTTACAAGGACGAATTGAAGAAAATCCGGGGCTCCGTGGCCGCCAAGGTGGCAGCGGAAACCGAAGCCCAGATACAGGCCGGACTGTCCGCCGACGACGCTCGCGCCACCGCCGAGCAACTGGTGGGCAACTGGGTGAAATCAGAAGAGCAACTGCTCGCCCAGCGCTATGAGCGCGAACTGATGAACCCCAACGAGGCCCTGAGCCTGGGTTCTATTTCCCAGATCGTCATGCCCTCGGACCTGCGCCAGGTATTGGCAGAGCATATGGATTTCTGCCTGCGCCACTACACGCCGGAACCGCTGACATCCGTCCAGCGCGAATTCCATTAAGAGCAACGGCAGGCCAGCCTCCGCAACGAATTAGAACAGAGGAAACACCGTGTCCAACGAGCACTATCTGAGTAACCCCCTGATTCACCGCGACCGGCGCCTGGGGCGCCGTCACATTGCCTGGGTCAATCAGTTCGACTGTACTCACCTGCGGCCGCTGATCATTTGTCGTGGCCCCATACGCAAGGAGGCGATGGACGTCTTCGGTGAAATGGGCATCACCGACTTCGGCATTCTGTTGTCCGAAAAGGATTCCATCGTTTACCAGAACGCGCTGGCGCCGGAATTGCGCAGCATGCCGAATCCGGATCATATCCACCGCGTGCCCGACTACACCGGGGCCAACAAGGAAGAGCGCGACCAGCGCATCGCCCAGATCATCAGCATCGCCAAGGACAATGGCTACAACGCCATTTTTGCCGGTTACGGGTTCATGGCGGAAGACGAGACCATGGTGGCGGCCATGGAGCGCGCCGGGCTGAACTTCATCGGCCCCTGTTCGCGCACCGTGCACGACGCCGGCCTGAAGGACGAGGCAAAGCGTACTGCACTGAAATCCGGCGTATCCGTTACCCCTGGTATTGATAACGGCACCGCCCTGACCCTGCTGAAAAAATACCCGACCATCGCCGACCTGAAAGCGCTCTGCGCAGAGCAGGGCCTGGCGGTCGAAGAGGGCAAGCTGGACAACCCCGAGATCAGCCTCGAAGACAAAGCCGACCTGGTCCTGGCGGCATCCTACGACAAGGGCATCGACCTCTACACCGTGGACGAACTCAGTGCCACGCTCACCGAGGCCGTGGAGAAGATGGCCGCCGACTACCCGGAAAACCGGGTGCGCCTGAAGGCCATCAGCGGCGGTGGCGGTAAAGGCCAGCGTATCCTCGGCATCGGTGAAGCGGCGCGGACCCCGGAAATGGTGCGCGAGATCCTCAACGAGGTGAAGACCACCGGTGTTGGCGACAACAAGAACGTACTGGTGGAACTGAACATCGAGACCACCCGGCACCAGGAAATCCAGGTGATCGGCAACGGCGAGTGGTGCATGACCATGGGCGGCCGCGATTGCTCCCTGCAGATGCACGAACAGAAGCTGCTGGAAGTCTCGGTCACGGTTGAATCCCTGCAGGCCGCCATCAACCAGGCCCAGAAGAGCGGCAACGAAACCGAGTTGCGTGTGCTGAGCCAGGACCTGGTGACCCTGGAGGCGATGGAAAATGAAGCGGCCCGCTTCGGCGCGGCCGTGGGCCTGGACTCGGTATCGACCTTCGAATGTATTGTCGATCGCGACAAGCACTTCTTCATGGAAATGAACACCCGGATCCAGGTGGAGCACCGGGTCACCGAGCTGTGCTACGCGCTCAAGTTCAGCAACCCGGAGAACCCCGACGAATCTTTCGTGGTGGAGTCGCTGGTGGAGGCCATGGTTTTGCTGGCGGCCCACGGCCCGAAACTGCCGCGCCCGGAACGCATCCTGCGCCACAACGACAGCGTGGAGGCCCGCCTCAATGCCACCAACCAGGCCCTGCAACCCAGCGCCGGAGGGGTGATCGAGGCCTGGTCCGACGCCGTCGAAGGTGAAATCCGCGACGACCAGGGCATCAGCCTGCACAACCCGGACACCGACGTGTTCATGAAGTACACCCTGGCGGGTGCCTATGATTCCAACATCGCCCTGCTGCTGACGGTCGGTGAGACGCGCCTGGACACCTACGAGCGTATGGCGGAAGTGATTCGCCAGACCAACATGCGCGGCAAGGACCTGGCCACCAACCTGGAATTCCACTACGGCCTGGTGAACTGGTTTATCGGCCAGAACATCAACGCCCGCCCGACCACCCGCTTTATCGTGCCGTACCTCACCGCGGTTGGTGAATTGAAAGAGCAGGCTAACGGGGTGGAACTCGACTACGCCTGGCGTGAGGTCTGCCGGGCTGCGGTGGCCAGCCATGACGGCGATGCCGCCAAGGCGCTTGCCCAGACCCTCGAGCGCAAGCAGACCCTGCTATTGAGACCCATCCAGTTGCTGCTGGAAGAGCCCCATGTCCTGTCCGGCTGGCTCAGCATCAACCGCGACTGTTACACCATGATCGACGGCCGGATCAGCTGGAACGAAAACCCGGTGGAACTGCTGGCCGATACCTATCATTACCTGAACATGGATTACGTGGCCGGGGCACCTGCGGCCAGCATGATCTGGGATCACGATAATGACGTCCTGCAACAGGCCGTGGATTTCTACGCCGAACTGAACAACCGGGTAGAGGCCGACGACTGGATTGCGCTGCAAACACTGCTCGAAGAGGGCGACGCGCCCAGTGGCTTCACCGACGCCGCATGGCAGGAAGTGCGGGCCGCCCACAAGGGTTTCCAGGCCGGCGCCGAAATCATGGCCCTGCTGCCGGCCATGGCCGAGGCTACCGGTTACTACGAACTCTCCGTCAATTCCGACCTCACTATCCACATCCCCGAGCGCCTGACCGACAGCGAGCTGCAGGAGAAAATGGCGAAGGTGCTGGTGCCGCCGCCGGTGGCGAAGTCGGATGAGATCCTGGCGGAAAGCGGTGGTATGTTCTACGGTCGCGAAACGCCCCAGCATGAGGTCTACGTGAGCGAGGGCGATCACTTCAATGCCGGCGATCCGCTGTACATTGTCGAGGTGATGAAAATGTTCAACAAGGTCTACGCACCCTTTGCCGGAACCATCGAAAAGGTGCTGGTAGAAGACGACGGTGTGATCATCAGCAAGGGCCAGCCCCTGTTCAAGATTACCCCGGATGAGAAAATCGTGGTGCAGACCCCCGAAGAAATTGCCGCTCGCCGCCGCAAGATTACCAGCGGCTTCCTCGAGCAGATTGTGTGAGGCCCATACTATGATTACCGGATTAGACCATATCGCCGTCGCCGTTCCCGACCTGGAAAAGGCCGTGAAACGCTTCCTCGAAGACTTTGGCCTCACCTATGAGGGGACCGAAGACGTGGAGTCAGCGAAAACCTCCACGGCCTTCTTCCCGCTGCCGCCCACCAGCATCGAACTGGTGCACCCGCTGAACGGGGAAGGACCGATCGCCAAGTACCTGGAGAAAAAGGGCGGTGGCCTGCATCACCTGTGCTTCCGCACCGATGATATCCACGCCGATGTGGCGCGCCTCAAGGAGAAGGGCTACCAGTTCCTGGCCGATGCACCGAGCCCGGGCGCCCACGACTGCCTGGTGATCTTCATCCATCCCAAGAGCTGCGACGGCGTGCTGATCGAGCTGAGTCAGCCCCCCGCCGGGCACTGACAAATCCAGTGGCTAGCCCGGCCCTGCTACGGCGGGGCCAGTAACCGGTACCTGGCAACAAGAATTGCTTGCGCTGACCCCGGTGGCAGCGCCTCTCCCGCGAGGACTCGAACATGAGTGACAAAATCTACGACAAAAGCGCCGCATCCCCCGATGCCTGGCGCGATCTTGCCAGCAAGCAGATGCGCGGCAAGTCCCTGGACGACCTGGTCTGGCAGACCCCGGAAGACATTCCGGTAAAACCGCTCTACACGGCCGCTGACACCGAGCAGCTTCAGTACACCGACACCATGCCCGGCCTCTCGCCCTACATTCGCGGCCCCCAGGCCACCATGTACGCCGGGCGCCCCTGGACCATTCGCCAGTACGCCGGGTTCTCCACCGCGGAGGAATCCAACGCCTTTTACCGCAAGGCCCTCGCCGCCGGCGGCCAGGGCGTGTCGGTGGCCTTCGACCTGGCCACCCACCGCGGCTATGACTCAGATCACCCGCGGGTGACTGGCGACGTGGGCAAGGCCGGTGTGGCCATCGACTCCGTCGAGGACATGAAAATCCTGTTCAACGGTATCCCGCTGGACCAGGTGTCGGTCTCCATGACCATGAACGGCGCCGTACTGCCGGTGCTGGCTGGTTACATCGTTGCTGCAGAAGAGCAGGGCGTCAGCCAGGATCAACTCGCAGGTACCATCCAGAACGACATCCTGAAAGAGTTCATGGTCCGCAACACCTACATCTACCCGCCCGCACCGAGCATGAAGATCATCGGCGACATCATCGCTTACTGCTCCGAGCACATGCCGCGTTTCAATACCATCTCTATTTCCGGTTACCACATCCAGGAAGCCGGGGCCAACGCAGCGCTGGAGCTGGCCTATACCCTGGCCGACGGAAAAGAGTACATCCGTACCGCGCTGGCCGCAGGCCTGGACATCGACCAGTTTGCACCGCGACTGTCCTTCTTCTGGGGCATCGGCATGAACTTCTACATGGAGATCGCCAAGATGCGCGCCGCGCGTCTGCTGTGGGCGAAAATCGTCTCCGAGTTCAATCCGCAGAATCCCAAGAGCTCCATGCTGCGGACCCACAGCCAGACCTCCGGCTGGTCCCTCACCGAGCAGGATCCCTACAACAACGTTGTCCGCACCACCATCGAGGCGATGGCCGCGGTGTTCGGCGGCACCCAGTCCCTGCATACCAATGCCCTGGACGAGGCCATTGCCCTGCCCACGGAATTCTCGGCCCGCATCGCCCGTAACACCCAGCTCATCATCCAGGAAGAGAGCGGCATTACCAAGGTGGTTGACCCCTGGGGCGGTTCCTACATGATGGAATCCCTTACCCAGGACATCGCCGACAAGGCCTGGGAGCTGATCGAGGAAGTGGAGCAGGCCGGCGGTATGGCCAAGGCCATTGAAACCGGCATGCCGAAGCTGCGCATCGAAGAGGCCGCCGCCCGCAAGCAGGCCCGTATCGACCGTGGCGACGATGTCATCGTCGGCGTCAACAAGTACAAGCTGGCCGAGGAAGAAGAGGTCGACGTCCTGCAGATCGACAACGAGGCGGTGCGCAAGTCGCAGCTCGATCGCCTGGCGGCCCTGCGTGGTTCGCGGGATGAAGCCGCTGTCGAAGCTATACTGGAGGATATTTACCAGTGCGCGGTGAATGGCGACGGCAACCTGCTGGCCCTGGCAGTGGAAGCTACCCGCCGCCGCGCCACGGTCGGGGAGATATCCTTCGCCATGGAACGTGAGTTCGGTCGCTTCAATGCCCAGGCCCAGACAGTTTCCGGCGTCTACGGCTCCGCCTTCCAGGATGATGAGAACTGGCAGGGTATCAGCCAGGACATCGATGGCTTCGTGGAAAAACACGGCCGCCGTCCGCGTATGCTGGTGTGCAAGATGGGGCAGGACGGCCACGACCGCGGCGCCAAGGTCATTGCCACGGCCTTCGCCGATGTCGGTTTCGATATCGACCTGTCTCCGATGTTCTCCACTCCGGAGGAGGTCGCCCGCCAGGCCATCGAGAATGATGTGCACGTGGTCGGCGCTTCGTCTCTGGCTGCCGGTCACAAGACGCTGGTACCGCAGCTGGTGGAGGAACTGCGCAAGCAGGGGGCCGATGACATCGTGGTCATCGCCGGTGGGGTGATTCCGCGTCAGGACTACGACCACCTTTACCAGGCTGGGGTGAAGTGCATCTTTGGTCCGGGTACCCCGATTCCCCAGTGTGCGCGTGAGGTGCTGGATGCGGTGAATGAGGTGTCGGGCTGAGATCTTCTCGGTTTCTTTGTTGAGGATTCGAGTGTACTACCCGCGCTCCGCTGCCCGGTAAGGGTTTGCCGCGACCGCCAAAAAGCGTACACCGGAGCGCCGGACCGCCATGTGCAGGCTCGACGGCGGACGTCCTGTCCGCCGACGCCGCTGCAAACCCTTACCGGACATCGAAGCGCTGCTTTCGGTGTTCTTTCCGTGATGTGAAGGGCGTAGTGTGGTGTCAAGGCGGTTGACAGCAAGCAGTCCTTGCGCCGCTTTGCTGAGCCCCTGCTCAAACTTTCAGGGAAGCCACTCCCAAGCAGCGCCGTGTGGGCCGTTATCGCCCTCACCGGGCGTCAGCCGCCAGGACGGCGGCTGTCGAGCCTGCACATGGACGTGCGCTTTTTGGCGGTCCGGTGAGGGTGATAACGGCCTGCGCGGTGCGGGTTTAGAGCACAAAAGCCGTCTGGCGTTCCTTGCTGTGCGGCGGCCATGTGCTAACTGCAGGCATCCTAAAACGGCGACAGAACAACAATGCAAAAAGGTATACTCCCCACCCAATGAGCAATATCGAACTGGACAAACTGCTACAGGGCAATCGTCGGGCCCTCGCCAAGGCCATCACCCTGGTCGAGAGCAAGCTCGACCGGCACCGGGAGCAGGCCCAGGACATCCTCGAGCAGCTGTTGCCCCACAGCGGCAACAGCGTTCGCATTGGCATCACCGGTGTACCCGGCGTCGGTAAATCGACCTTCATCGAAGCCTTTGGCCTCTACCTGATTGCCCAGGGCAAACGCGTCGCCGTGCTGGCCGTGGACCCCAGTTCACCCGTGGCCGGCGGTTCCATACTCGGTGACAAAACCCGCATGGAGGAGCTGTCGCGCCAGGAGAATGCCTTCATCCGCCCCTCGCCCTCAGAGGGCGCGCTGGGTGGCGTGGCGCAGAAGACCCGCGAAACCATGCTGCTCTGCGAGGCGGCGGGTTATGACGTGATCCTGGTGGAAACCGTCGGCGTGGGCCAGTCGGAATACCAGGTGGCCGGTATGGTGGACTTCTTCATGGTGCTGATGCTGCCCGGCGGTGGCGACGAATTGCAGGGCATCAAAAAGGGTATCGTCGAACTGGCCGATGCCCTGGTGATCAACAAGGCCGACGGCGAGAGCGAGGTGCTGGCCGGTAAAACCCGCCAGCACTACAATAACGCCATGAATCTCCTGCGCCACACCAGCTTCTGGACGCCCCGGGTCATGACCTGTTCCGCCCTGCAGAACAACAACATCGACTCGGTGTGGGGCATGATCGTGGATTACTACTTCCAGGCGCTGGAAAACGACGCCTTCGCCACCAAGCGCGCGCGCCAGAACCGCCAGTGGATGCACCAGCTGGTCGATGAAATGCTGCACATTGGCCTGGCCCGTCACCCGCGGGTGAGGGAGATCCTGCCGGCCCTGGAGCGCGACGTCGCTGAGGGCAGGGCCACGGCCTACGGTGCGGCCCGGCGCATCATGGACGCTTTCCAGGGCTGATGGAGGGCCGTGCGGATGCGCTTTTTCCCGCTGGAAAAACTGATCAACCTGCACGATCACTATACCCGCCAGTTCAAGATCGACAATCTCCAGCTATTGCTGATCCAGCGAGGTGGGGAGCGCTATCTCATCGAGGCCCGGTGCCCTCACCGGGACCATCCGCTGGAAGTGGCGACCATTGCCAATGGCATCATCCAGTGCGCCCTGCACCAGTATCAGTTCGCGATAGCCGACGGCCGGCTGTTACATGCCACCGAAGAGCCCTGTCGCGGACTGCGTACTTTTGAGCTGGTCTACGAGGGCAACGAGGTGGGCGTCATGGTCGATGACGGGCGCTAGCCGGGATCATCTGCGCAATCTGTTCGCCTTTCGCCGTCGGGGTCAGTAGACTTTCCTCCGTCACGCTATTTCACCTGCGAGAGGAACGCTCATGGCACCCGCTACTGTACATCCCAAAATCGGCAACATGGCCCCGGCATTCAGCCTGCCTGACCAGGATGGCAACAAGGTCAGTCTGAAAGACTTCAAGGGCAAGCAGCCGGTGGTGCTGTTCTTCTACCCCAAGGCGATGACGCCCGGCTGTACCGTGCAGGCCTGCGGTATCCGCGATATCCGCAAAGAGCTGGACAAGCGGGGCGTGGCTGTCTTCGGTGTCAGCCCGGACCCGGTCGTGCGCCTGCCGAAATTCATTGAGAAGCAGAGCCTGAACTTCCCCCTGCTGTCCGACGAGGATCACGCCGTAGCGGAAAAATACGGTTGCTGGGGCATGAAGAAATTCATGGGCAAGGAGTTCATGGGCCTGATCCGCACCAGTTTCATCATCGGCAAGGACGGGCGCCTGCTCAAGGTGATGGACAAGTTCAAGACCAAGACCCACCACGAAGACCTGCTCGCGGAGCTGGATGCCCTCGGCCTGTAGCGACGTCCTGCTGACGCCGTGATTCAGCGGCGTCGGGATCTCCGCGTTCCCCCCTTGGGTGCTGGCCCCCGGCCATTCCCCTGCCTGCTGTTCGCCGGCCCCTGGCCTGGACCTCCCTGCTTCCGGCGCCGGGCGGAGGAGGGGGCCGGCGGTGCGTCCACCTCGACAACCCGGTGCTCACCGGGCGCGAGCTTTTCCAGCGACCAGTCTCCCACCCGGGTTCGTATCAGGCGCAGGGTGGGATAGCCGACAGCGGCCGTCATGCGCCGTACCTGTCGGTTGCGCCCTTCACGGATGGACAGTTCCAGCCAGCTGTCCGCGACCGATTTGCGCTCCCGGATGGGCGGCTGGCGCGGCCACAGCCACTCCGGGGCAGCGATGCGGCGGGCTTTCGCGGGCAGGGTGGGGCCGTCCCTGAGTTCCAGACCCTGCGCCAGGCGCTGTAACGCCCCGTCGTCAACTGTGCCCTCCACCTGTACCACGTAGGTCTTCCAGCGCTTGTGGCGCGGGTTGGCGATGGTCTGCTGCAGGGCGCCGTTGTCGGTGAGCAGCAACAGGCCCTCTGAATCGTAATCGAGGCGCCCGGCGGCGCGGAAACCGGGGGCGCGGAGAAAATCGGCCAGAGTGGGGCGGGGTGCGCCGCCATCGCCATCGTCGGTGAACTGGCTCAGCACCTGGAAGGGTTTGTTGAACAGGATCAGTTGTGGCATACGCTGTGGCGACAGTGGAAGCGGCTGTACAATCGGGAGAACGGGCGGTAAACCTGCTACAATACGCGCCGCTCAGACAAGGGGCTACAAACCGCAAGGATAACCTGTCCCGCTTCTCAATGAACCCTCATCTGCTATGGAGTAAGACCTATGGGCTATAAACATATCCAGGTGCCGGCTACTGGCGAAAAGATCACCGTCAACGACGACAACAGCCTGAACGTCCCCAACAACCCTGTCATCCCCTACATCGAAGGTGACGGTATCGGCGTGGACATCAGCCCGGTCATGATCGATGTGGTCAACGCCGCGATTGAGAAAGCCTACGGCGGTGACAGGAAAATCTCCTGGATGGAAATCTACACCGGTGAAAAGGCCGCCGAACTGTACGACGGCGACTGGTTCCCGGAAGAGACCCTGGAAGCCATCAAGGAATACTCCGTCGCCATCAAGGGCCCGCTGACCACGCCCGTAGGCGGTGGTTTCCGCTCCCTGAACGTGGCCCTGCGGCAGGAGCTGGACCTCTACACCTGCCAGCGCCCGGTACGCTGGTTCGAGGGCGTGCCCTCACCGGTGAAAGACCCGGGCGCCTGTAATATGGTGATCTTCCGCGAGAACTCCGAGGACATCTACGCCGGTATCGAGTACAAGGCCGGCACCGAGGAAGCGCAAAAGGTCGTCGATTTCATCATCAACGAGATGGGCGCCACCAAGATCCGTTTCCCCACCAACGTCGGGATCGGCATCAAGCCGGTGTCGGAAGAGGGCACCAAACGCCTGGTGCGCAAGGCCATCCAGTACGCCATCGACCAGGACCTGGATTCCGTGACCCTGGTGCACAAGGGCAACATCATGAAGTTCACCGAGGGCGCCTTCCGCGACTGGGGCTATGAGCTGGCCCGGGAAGAGTTTGGCGGCCAGCTGCTGGACGGCGGCCCCTGGGTAGCCATCAGCAACCCGAACAACGGCAAGCAGATCGTGATCAAGGATGTTATCGCCGACGCCATGCTGCAGCAGGTACTGACCCGTCCCAAAGAATACAGTGTGGTCGCCACCCTGAACCTCAACGGCGACTACCTGTCCGACGCCCTGGCGGCCCAGGTTGGCGGTATCGGCATCGCGCCCGGCGCCAACCTGTCGGACCAGGTGGCCCTGTTCGAAGCGACCCACGGCACGGCACCCAAGTACGCCGGTCAGGACAAGGTGAACCCGGGTTCCCTGATCCTCTCGGCGGAAATGATGCTGCGGCACATGGGCTGGAACGAGGCGGCGGACCTGATTATCAAGGGGATGAACGGTGCGATCCAGCAGGGTACTGTGACCTACGATTTCGAGCGCCTGATGGACGGTGCGACGCTGGTGAGCTGTTCAGAATTTGGTCAGAAGATGGTCGATAACATGTAAGCCAGCTGCGCCGATTTCACGACGGCGTGACACGGTAGTGCGAAAACCCCGGCTTTGTCCGGGGTTTTTTATTGCCTTGATTTGGCGGATGAAGTCGAGGTTTCGCAACGGGTTTACTTCGTAGACCGGGCGCGACCTGGCGGTGCGTCTCCCCGGACACGCTAGAAGCATGACATGCCCATAAACAGGGGCAGGCTCTCCATGTCGCGCTCCTCAGTCCGGATGCGGCCCAGACCATCCATGGCCGCTGAAGGTCCGGGGAGACGCACCGCCAGTTCACACCCTGCTTGTGAGCGTGGTCGTAGTATGAAAAACAGAGTGTAGCGCTTGCTTATGCGCTTGAGGGAGTGCGTGGGGTGCCCGGAGTCTTTCCGGGACCTTCAGCGGCAAGGATGCCGCTGAGGAGCCCCCATGGACGGGTTCACGGCGTGTCCCGGAAAGACTCCGGGCGCCGCATGCACGGGTTCAGTGCGCCTGCGTAAATGCCCGAGATTTGCAAGATTGCAGGATCATCCGGCGGTTCCGTCCAGATGATCTGAACAAGGTTAACGGGTCCGCTCATCAAGTCGCAAGACGAGCACCCCCCTTGAAATGCAGTATACTGCTCTCAATATCCAGTATTCGGGGTGGCGTTGGTCGCCCGTTGGCAACGGAGAATTACTTGAGAGTGGTAGCGTGATCCACAGTCAGTCATACAGCCAGTGGCGCCTCGCCAAAGAGGGCGAAAAACACGATGGTAGCCTGGCATTGCAGGAGGCCAAGCCGGAACTCAAGCGGCCGCCGCTGTTCAAAGTAGTGTTAATCAACGACGACTACACCCCCATGGAGTTTGTGGTTGAAGTGCTGGAAACCTTTTTCCGCATGAACCGTGAGCAGGCGACCCACGTCATGCTCACCGTCCACACCAAGGGCAAGGGCGTGTGCGGCATCTATACTCGGGATATCGCCGAGACCAAAGCCGCACAGGTCAATCAGTACGCGCGCGAAAACGAACACCCGTTGTTGTGCGAGATCGAGGCATCAGAGGGCTGAGGCCCCGAGGCATCAGAGGGTTTACGCCCGAGGAGTAAGTATGCTGAGCAAGGATCTGGAACAGACGCTGAATGAGGCATTCCGCGGAGCCCGGGCCAAGCGCCACGAGTTCATGACCGTGGAACACCTGCTATTGGCGCTACTGGACAACAACGACGCGATCCGTGTGCTCAAGGCCTGCGGCGCCGATATCGGCGGCCTGCGGGGTGACCTGGTCGAATTTGTCGACGCCACTACCCCCCTTATTCCCGAGGACGAGGAAGAGCGGGACACCCAGCCCACGCTGGGTTTTCAGCGGGTGCTGCAGCGGGCCGTATTCCATGTGCAGTCCTCGGGCAAGAGCGAAGTCACCGGTGCCAACGTGCTGGTGGCCATTTTCTCCGAGCAGGAGAGCCAGGCGGTGTATTTCCTGAAAACCCAGAGCATCGCCCGCCTGGACGTTGTGAATTTCATCACTCACGGAATCTCCAAGGTCGGCAACGACGACGAGGGCGAGGGTATCGAGCCCGGCCAGTCCGCCAGCGAGGAGGGCGCTGATGACGGTGAATCCAGCCCGCTGGACAGCTTTACCACCAATCTCAATGAGGAGGCCGCTGCGGGGCGCATCGACCCGCTGATCGGGCGTATTCCGGAAGTGGAGCGGGTGGCCCAGATTCTCGCCCGCCGGCGCAAGAACAACCCATTGCTGGTCGGTGAGTCCGGTGTCGGCAAGACCGCCATCGCCGAGGGCCTGGCCAAGATGATCGTGGACGGCGACGTGCCGGAAATGCTGCTCAACAGCGTGGTCTACTCCCTCGATCTCGGCTCCCTGCTGGCCGGGACCAAGTACCGGGGCGACTTCGAGAAGCGTTTCAAGGGCCTGCTGGCGGAGTTGAAAAAGCGCGAGGGCGCGATTCTGTTCATCGACGAGATTCACACCATTATCGGTGCCGGCGCGGCTTCGGGCGGGGTCATGGACGCCTCCAACCTGCTCAAGCCCCTGCTGACATCGGGCAAGATGCGCTGCATTGGCTCCACCACCTTCCAGGAATACCGGGGCATCTTCGACAAGGACCGGGCCCTGAGCCGCCGCTTCCAGAAAATCGATGTGCTCGAGCCCAGCGTGGAAGACGCCTACAAGATCCTCAAGGGGCTCAAGACCCGCTTCGAGGAGCACCACGGCCTGCGCTATACCGACAAGGCCCTGCGCACGGCCACCGAGCTGGCTTCACGTTACATCACCGACCGCTTCCTGCCGGACAAGGCCATCGACGTGATCGACGAGGCGGGGGCCTACCAGCAGCTACAGGCGCCCTCCAAGCGCAAGAAAGTCATCGGTGTCGGTGACATCGAGGCCGTGGTGGCCAAGATTGCCCGGATTCCCCCGAAAACCGTCAGCACCGACGACAAGGAAGTTCTGCAGAAGCTCGAGAAAAACCTGCAGATGGTCGTTTTCGGCCAGGACGGGGCTATTTCCAGCCTCGCTACCGCGATCAAGCTGGCCCGGGCGGGGCTGCGCTCCGGTGAAAAACCCATCGGTTCCTTCCTGCTGGCCGGGCCTACGGGCGTGGGCAAGACCGAGGTGACCCGGCAGCTGGCCAAGCAACTGGGCCTGGAGCTGATCCGCTTCGACATGTCCGAGTACATGGAGCGGCACACGGTATCGCGCCTGATCGGTGCGCCCCCGGGCTATGTCGGCTTCGACCAGGGTGGCCTGCTGACCGACGCGGTGACCAAGCACCCCCACGCGGTGGTGCTGCTGGACGAGATCGAGAAGGCCCACCCGGAAGTGTTCAACCTGCTGCTGCAGGTGATGGATCACGGCACCCTGACCGACAACAACGGGCGCAAGGCGGACTTCCGCAACGTGATCCTGGTGATGACCACCAACGCCGGTGCCGAAAGTATCAGCCGCCGCACCATTGGCTTTACCTCACAGGACCACAGCACCGACGGCATGGAAGCGATCAACCGGATGTTTACCCCGGAGTTCCGCAACCGTCTGGACGCGGTGGTGCAGTTCGAACCCCTCGGCGAAGACGTCATTCTCACCGTGGTGGACAAGTTCCTGACGGAACTGCAGGGCCAGTTGGACGAGAAACGTGTCACCCTCAACGTGGATGAAGACGCCCGCCTGTGGCTGGTGGAGAAAGGCTACGACCGCAACATGGGCGCCCGCCCGATGGAGCGGGTGATCCAGGAGCACATCAAGAAGCCGCTGGCGGAACTGGTGTTGTTCGGCGCACTGGCCGGCAACGGCGGTACCGCGCTGGTCAGCCTGGACCGCGCAGCCGACGAGCTGCGGGTGACCGTAGAAGAAGAGGAAGCCGCGCTGGCGGATTCCTGAGGGGGTAGGGGCGGGTAGGGAGCTCCTAGCGCTCCCTGTAGGTGATGCGACCCTTGCTGAGGTCGTAAGGCGTCAGCTCTACGCGCACCTTGTCACCGGTCAGGATACGAATGTAATTCTTGCGCATCTTGCCGGAAATATGAGCGGTCACCACGTGGCCGTTCTCCAGCTGTACGCGGAATGTGGTGTTGGGCAGGGTGTCGATCACCTCGCCTTCCATTTCGATCTGGTCTTCTTTTGCCATGCCCGTGGCGGGTCCTCGAGAAAAAACAGGGGCGCATTTTGCCCTAAACGCAAGGGATGTGCCAGATGATTCTTTGGTGATTTGGGCAGGTTGGCTGCGCTAGAGGCCGCCGGCGGGCTCCATGCGTTGCCAGCGGTTTTCCACGAGCAATTCCAGCGGCTGGTACTCGGCCTTGTAGGCCATTTTCTTGCAGGCCTGAATCCAGTAGCCGAGGTAGAGATACTGCAGCCCCATCTCCCGGGCCTGCTCGATCTGCCACAGGATGGCGTAGCTCCCCAGGCCGCGATGCTGCTCGTCGGGGTCGAAAAAAGTGTAGATGGCCGAGAGGCCGTCGGTCATGACATCGACCACGGCCACACCCAGTAACTTTCGATGCTCATAGAAGCGGTAGTAGCGGGTGCAGTCCCAGGCGTTGTTCAGGAAAGACTCGTACTGCTCGCGGTCCGGCGGGTACATGTCGCCATCGGCATGGCGCTGTTCGATATAGTGCCGATACAGGTTGTAGGCCTGGTCGTCGCGGATATCGAGGGTGCGCTCCACGATCAGGTCCCGGTTGCGACGCAGGCTGCGGCGCTGGCTCCTGCGGGGCTGGAAGTCCTGCACCGGAATCCGCGCGGGTATACAGGCCTTGCAGTGGCTGCAGTGGGGGCGATAGACGTGGTTGCCGCTGCGGCGGAAGCCGAGGGTGGACAGGCTGCTGTACAGGTGCTGGTCGACCTCCTGCCGGGGGTCGATGAACAGGGTGGTGGCCTCCTGCTCGCGCAGGTAGCTACAACTGTGGGGATAGGTGGTATAGACCTTGAGATCCCGCAGAGAAGATGTCACAGCAAATCTCCACAACGACCCGGCAACTGCCAGATGATGGTGCCGGGGTCCATATGCACAGTTTGGGCAAGCTCTCGCTCGAAGTCCAGCCGCGAGATATTGCGTGCTCCCAGGGAGTTCAGATGTTCGCTCTCCACCTGGCAGTCGATCAGGCGGCAGCCGGAGCGGAGCATGATGGCGGTCAGCGCCACAAGGGCAATTTTGGAGGCGTCGGGCACCCGGCTGAACATGGATTCTCCGAAAAAGGCGCCACCCATACTGACCCCATAGAGCCCGCCCACCAAAGCGCCTTCCCGATACACCTCGACCGAGTGGGCGTGGCCGAGGGCGTTGAGTTCGCAGTAGGCCTCGACCATGGAGCCGCCAATCCAGGTGCCACCGTCATCCCGGCGCGGGCCGGCACAGGCCTGCATCACCGCCGCAAAATGGCGGTCGGCAGCGAGTTCAAAGGCGTTTTTGCGCAGGGTCTTGCGCAGGCTGCGGCTGAGGTGCAGTTCGTCGGCAAACAGCACCGAGCGCGGGTCGGGGGTCCACCACAGGACAGGCTCAGGTTCCTGGAACCAGGGGAAGATGCCACGCCGGTAAGCGGCCAGCAGCCGCTCCGGAGTGAGCTCTCCGCCCGCAGCGAGCAGGCCGTTGGGGTAGTCCAGCGCCTCGGAGGTGGGCGGGAAGTCCTCACCCGGGGCGAGGCACTGGAGCCTGGCCACCTCAGTCGTTCAGGTGGTCCAGGTACTTCTCGGCGTCCAGCGCCGCCATGCAACCGAAGCCGGCAGAGGTGACGGCCTGGCGGTAGATGTGGTCGCCCACGTCACCGGCTGCGAACACACCGTCGACACTGGTGGCCGTGGCATTGCCCTCGAGACCGCTGCGGATCTGGATGTAGCCGTCTTTCATGTCCAGCTGCCCGGCAAAGATATCGGTGTTGGGCTTGTGGCCGATGGCGATAAACACACCCGCCAGGTCGAGGTCGGTGGCGCTGTCGTCTTCGGTGGAGCGGATGCGCATGCCGGTCACGCCGCTGTCATCCCCCAGTACTTCGTCCAGGGTGTGGTTCCACATGATCTTGACCTTGCCTTCCTTCTCCCGGGCAAACAGTCGGTCCTGCAGGACCTTCTCGGCGCGCAGGGCGTCGCGACGGTGTACCAGCACGACTTCCGAGGCAATATTGGCCAGGTAGAGGGCTTCCTCCACGGCGGTATTGCCGCCGCCGACCACGGCGACCTTCTGATTGCGGTAGAAAAAACCGTCACAGGTGGCGCAGGCGCTGACGCCCTTGCCCATGAAGGCCTCCTCGCTGGGCAGGCCCAGGTACTGGGCGGAAGCGCCGGTGGCGATGATCAGGGCGTCGCAGGAGTAATTGCTGGTGCCGGTAAGGCGGAAGGGGCGGCTCGACAGGTCCACTTCCTCGATGTGGTCAAACACGACCTGAGTTTCGAAACGCTCAGCGTGTTCCTGCATCTGCTGCATCAGCTGGGGACCCTGCAGGTCGGCGGGGCCGCCGGGCCAGTTTTCCACTTCGGTGGTGGTCGTGAGCTGGCCGCCCTGCTGCATGCCGGTGATCACCACCGGGTTGAGGTTGGCGCGCGCGGCGTAGACCGCGGCTGTGTAACCGGCCGGGCCGGAACCCAGGATAATCAGGGAGTGGTGCTGAACGTCGCTCATTTCGGTCAATTCCTGCGCTCGGGGTTGGTAATTGGGAGGGCGCTGGTTGCGGCGCCTGCTCCGAATATGGGGATGGAGTATGTTAATTTAAAGGGTAGCCGCCGGGGAAGGCGAGGGCGATTCTAAAAATAGAACATAAGCTTCTGAAAAATCTAAGAAAGTGGCAGAATAACGGCAACCTGTCAGGCACCCGGCCTGCGCAGGCCTGTAGGCACTGGTGAACGCGGCGCGTTCCGGCCCACAGCGGTGGAATCTCGACAGCAACGGCGGACGACGTGACAGATACATCCGACACACACAGCTTCCTCGGCCCGCGCCTCCGCGAGGGAGCCTTTATCGGCGTGAGCGCGGTATGCCTCTACCTGCTGCTTGCCCTGGTCACCTACAGCCCCCGGGACCCGGGCTGGTCGGCGACCGGCACCGGCGGCAAGATCGCCAACGCCGGTGGGCCTACCGGGGCCTGGCTCGCCGACGTCGCCTTTTCCCTGGTGGGTTACGCCGCCTACCTGTTTCCCTTGCTGTTGGCCTATCGCGCGGTGATCATTTTGCTGGAACGCCACGATGGGCGCCCCTTCGACTGGGTGACTTTCGGGATACGTGCGCTCGGCCTGGTACTGGTGATGATGGCGGGCACCGCCCTGGCGGCGATGAACGATATCGGCGCTGCGGGTTTGCCCCAGGGCGCCGGGGGCATTCTCGGCCAGGCCATTGGCGATGCTTTTACCGCTGCCTTCAGCGCAATCGGCAGCCGCCTGATCCTGCTGGCGGTGTTTCTGTTCGGGATGACCATCTTCACCGACCTGAGCTGGCTGCGCCTGATGGACAGCCTGGGGGGCTGGACTCTGCGCCTGTGTCGCGGCACGGCGCAGAAAGTGACCGGCTTTATCGATAACGCCCGCGACCGGCGTGCCCGGGAAAAGGCCCTCGAGGCGCGCAAGGTGCAGATCGAAGAGCACGTCAGCGAGTCGAAGAAACGCAAGCCGCCCAAGATCAAACCCCTCAAGGCCAAACCTGAAACATCCGAGCGGGTGGAAAAGGAGAAGCAACAACCGCTGTTCGACGCGCCGGTGACCGGCGAACTGCCGCACCTGGACCTGCTGGATGCCCATGAGCACGACCCCAGTAAGGGTTACTCCAAGGAGGCCCTGGAAGGGCTGTCCAAACTGCTGGAGCTGAAGCTGGCGGATTTTGGCATCAAGGCCGAGGTGGTGGCGGTCTATCCGGGACCGGTGATTACCCGTTTCGAGATCCAGCCGGCGCCGGGCACCAAGGTGTCGCGCATCTCCAACCTGGCCAAGGATCTGGCGCGTTCGCTGGCGGTGATCAGCGTGCGGGTGGTGGAAGTGATCCCCGGCAAGTCGGTGGTGGGTATCGAGATACCCAACGAGGACCGGGAGATTGTCAATTTCCGCGAGGTGCTGTCCTCCAAGGCCTTCGACCAGAGCCGCTCGCCACTCACCCTGGCACTGGGACACGATATTTCCGGCGAGCCCGTGGTCGCCGACCTGGCGAAAATGCCCCACCTGCTGGTGGCCGGTACCACCGGTTCCGGTAAGTCGGTGGGCGTCAACGCCATGCTGATCAGCCTGCTGTACAAGTCCACACCGGCCGAGGTCAGGTTGATCATGGTCGACCCGAAGATGCTGGAACTCTCTGTTTACGATGGCATTCCGCACCTGCTCACGCCGGTGATCACCGACATGAAAGATGCAGCCAACGGCCTGCGCTGGTGTGTGGCGGAAATGGAGCGGCGTTACAAGCTGATGGCGGCGCTCGGAGTGCGCAACCTCGCAGGCTACAACCGCAAGGTGGCGGATGCCATCAAGGCGGGGGCGCCGATTCCCGATCCCCTGTGGAAGCCGGACCCGATCTTCGCCGAAACCGACGAGGAACAAACACCGCCGGGGTTGGAGAAATTGCCTGCGATCGTGGTGGTGATCGACGAGTTCGCCGACATGATGATGATTGTCGGCAAGAAGGTGGAGGAACTGATCGCCCGTATCGCCCAGAAGGCGAGGGCGGCCGGTATCCACCTGATCCTGGCGACCCAGCGCCCCTCGGTGGACGTCATCACCGGCCTGATCAAGGCCAACGTACCCACCCGCATCGCGTTCCAGGTGTCCTCCAAAATCGACTCCCGGACGATCCTCGATCAGGGTGGAGCGGAGCAGTTGCTCGGCCATGGCGATATGCTGTACCTGCCGCCCGGTTCCGGCCTGCCCAACCGGGTTCACGGCGCTTTCGTCTCCGATGAAGAGGTGCACCGGGTAGTGGGGGACTGGAAGAAGCGGGGTGAGCCGGCCTACATTGATGGCCTGCTGGACGAGGGCGGAAGCACACCCGTCACCGCCTCCGAACTCCAGCAAGCGGGGTCTGCGGAAGAGGGCGAGGAAGACGATTCGCTCTACGATGAGGCGGTGCACTATGTAACCCAGAGCCGGCGGGCGTCGATCTCCTCGGTGCAGCGCAAGTTGCGTATCGGCTACAACCGCGCCGCGCGATTGATCGAAGCCATGGAAATGGCCGGTGTCGTTTCGGAGATGGGCAGTAATGGCCAGCGCGAAGTGCTGGCGCCGCCTCCACCGGAGTGAGGGGGCATTTTTTCGCCATGGCGGGAACCTGGCCCGTTCCAGTTCATCCAAGCTCCTGCACGTCGATACTTTCGAAACCTTCAACACGTGCAACGCGTTCACCAATTTCAACACAAGCGACCCGGGAAGCGACCCATGCCCAGAAAATTACTGCCGACGATGGCACTGCTCCTGTTCAGCACTTCCCTGCCTGCGCTGGCCGACGCCACCGATGATTTGCTGCAGCACCTGAACGGACTGGTGTCCCTCACCGGCGAGTTCTCCCAGCAACAGTATCCCGAGGGCAGTACCCAGCCGATCAGTTCGGAAGGTCAATTCAAGCTGTTGCGCCCGGACTATTTTTCCTGGGAGATCACGGCCCCTGACAGCCAGTTGATTATCGCCACGCCCGAGTACATCTGGCAGCACGACCGGGACCTGGAAACTGTCACCCGGCGGCCGGTTGCCGGCAGCGAGAAAAGCAGCCCCCTGCAGGTGCTGGCCGGGGAGGAGGCCGCCCTGCGAGCGGGTTATACGGTTGAGCAGGCCGGCCCGGGGCGATTCCGCCTCACGCCGACAGCCTCGGGAGCCGACTTTCGCCAGTTGGAAGTGGAGTTTGCCGGCAATACCCTGACCGGCATGGAGATACTGGATAACCTCGGCCAGCGGGTGGACGTGGAGTTCAGCCACCTGGTGCGGGACGCGCCCCTGGGCAAGTCCGACTTCGACTTTACCCCACCGAAGGGCGCAGACCTCTTCTATTACGACGAGTAACGCATGCCCAGCGATCTTTTTGCCTCCGCTGACGCCGGCTACCAGCCCCTGGCGGCCCGCCTCAGGCCCACCGGTCTTGACGATTACGCCGGCCAGTCGCACCTGTTGGGGGCCGGAAAACCCCTGCGGCAGGCCATCGATCGCAAGCAGTTGCACTCCATGGTGTTCTGGGGTCCTCCCGGAGTCGGAAAAACAACCCTGGCGCGGATTGTCGCCGGCAATGCCGACGCGCACTTTATCCAGATTTCAGCCGTGCTTTCCGGGGTCAAGGAAATCCGTGAGGCCATCGCCCTGGCGCGCCAGAACAAGGGCAGCGGGCGGGATACCGTGTTGTTCGTGGATGAGGTGCATCGCTTCAACAAGTCCCAGCAGGACGCTTTCCTGCCCCACGTGGAAGACGGCACCATCATCTTTATCGGGGCGACGACAGAGAATCCTTCCTTTGAACTCAACAACGCCCTGCTGTCCCGGGCCAGGGTGTACAAGCTGCGCGGTTTGGAGCCGGAGGACCTGCTGGAGGTACTCCACCGCGGGCTCGCCGAACTCGGCCAGGGGCTTGCTGCCAGCGATCACTGCCTGTCTCTCATCGCCGACGCCGCAGACGGCGACGCCCGAAGGGCGCTCAACCTGCTTGAGCTGGCAGCAGACCTGGCGGGGGAAACCGGTGCGCAGGTTCGGGAGATCACCGGGCAGACGCTGGAGGAGGTATTACAGGCGTCGTTGCGCCGTTTCGACAAGGGCGGCGACCTGTTCTACGACCAGATCAGTGCGTTACACAAGGCCGTCCGTGGCAGCGCACCAGACGCTGCGCTGTATTGGTTTTGCCGCATGCTCGACGGTGGCTGCGACCCCCTCTACATCGCTCGCAGGGTGGTGCGGATGGCAAGCGAGGATATCGGTAATGCCGACCCTCGCGCCCTGACCCTGTGCCTGGACGCCTGGCAGGTGCAGGAGCGCCTGGGTAGTCCGGAGGGAGAGTTAGCCATCGCCCAGGCCATCACCTATCTGGCCAGTGCCCCCAAGAGCAACGCAGTGTACACGGCGTACAAGGCGGCCCGCGCCGACGTCGAAGCCTCGCCGAGTCACGAGGTACCGCTGCATTTGCGCAACGCGCCGACCCAGCTTATGAAGCAGGAGGGGCACGGTGCCGAGTACCGCTATGCCCACGACGAACCGGAAGCCTATGCGGCGGGCGAGAACTACTTTCCCGAACCGCTAAAGGAGCGGCGCTACTATGAGCCGGTGGATCGCGGCCTGGAGCAAAAAATCCGCGCCAAGCTGGATTACCTGCGGACCCTGGATCGCGACAGCGGGATACGGCGTTACTGATGCTGCAAAGCGCCGGTGTTATTCGCCGCCTGAGGCCTTTACACTGAAGCCATGAAATACCTCGTCTTTATAGCCCTTGGTGGCGCCGGTGGTGCTGTCTCCCGTTACCTGTTGTCCAACTGGGTGCACAGCCTGTGGGAGGGGCGTTGGCCGTTGGGTACGCTGCTGGTCAACACGCTCGGGTCTCTGACCATCGGCCTGCTTTTCGTGCTGATCGAGCGGCAGGTTGTGCATCCGGACTGGCGCGGTGTTTTGATGGTGGGCTTTCTTGGGGCATTTACCACCTTTTCCACATTTTCACTGGAAACCATCACCCTGCTGGAGGCGGGCGAGTATTTTCACGCCTTCGGTTATGTGCTGGTGAGTGTGGTTGCCTGTGTTCTTGCTGCCGGCGTGGGAATCTGGCTGATGCGATCCCTGGCGTGAGTTAATTGTTGAACGCTGGGCTGAAAAGGTAATCGGGTCCGCCGCGGTGAAATGGCGGACCCAATCGAGTCAAACGCGGTATTTTTCCAGTTTTCCCTGGCTTTTTAATTCGGCAAATACTTTCGGTGCACGGCCCACGCCTGCCCAGGTATGTTCTGTGCCAGCTTTATCGACCAGCCGGTATTTGATCGCCCGTTTACGAGCCTTGCGTTTACGGGGTTTGGCTGCTGCTTCGTCCGTCAGGTCGGATAAATCCAGGCCTGCTTCCTGCATCTGTAAAAGGATTGATGCCTTCATGGCTTCTTTTTCCTGCTCTTCCTGTAGCAGGGCTTCTTCTTCAATCTTCTTCTCCTCAATCAGTAATCCAAGCTGATCGTAGGCCTTTTCCAGGTCGGAAACACTCGCTTTTTTAACCGCTGATTTAAGGCGGCGATTATGGGTAAGGATATTGAGAAAATCTTTCATATTTTCGGGTTTTCCTCTTTCGGGTATTTACACAATTAAATATGCGTTCCCTGCATGCAAGGGAAAATAAACTGAAAAGTGTTTCGGCTCAACAATGCTGCATTATTTTTTTTAACCCGGTCACATTTGTCTGTTGAATACATATGTGCAATTTCGCCGTCTTTTTTAAGAAGCCATTTTTTTATATCGATGAATATCTGTTTTAAGAAAAACTGCCATCAGGAGTCGGTAGTTTTCATGATGCGGCATGTGAGGTGGCCAGAAGCACTGCGCGGGCGGCGCAAAACCAGTACAATACGCCGCGCAATTTGAGTCATTCGGGACAGACACACAATGCTGGATATCAAAGCGGTTCGACAGGATCCTGAGGCAGTCGCACAGGCCCTGTCCAAGCGCGGCTATACATTTGACGTAGCGCAATTCACGGCCCTCGATGCCCGCCGCAAGCAGGCGGATGTCGACAGCCAGGCACTGCTGGCGGAGCGCAAAAGCGCGTCGAAAAAAATCGGCCAACTGATTGGCCAGGGTATGAGCGTCGACGAGGCCAAGGCCCAGGTCAACGAAACCCTGGAAAAGATTGCCGGGCAGCTCGACCAGTTGACCGAGCAGGCGCGCAGCGTGCAGGTTGAGATCGACGAGTTACTGCTGGGTACGCCCAACCTGCCCGCCCCGGAAGTTCCCGAGGGCGCCAGTGAGGAAGACAACGCCGAGGTGGCACGCTGGGGCGAGCCGCCCGCTTTTGATTTCACTCCCCGGGATCACGTCGAAATCGGCGAGGGCCTGGGTCAACTGGATGCGGAAACCGCCGGTAAAATCACTGGCTCCCGTTTTACCGTCATGTACGGAGAGCTCGCCCGCCTGCACCGGGCCCTGATCCAGTTCATGCTGAACCTGCACACCGGGGACCACGGCTACCGCGAGATTTATGTACCGTATATTGTCAATCGCGAGTCCCTGAAAGGCACAGGGCAGCTGCCCAAGTTCGAAGAGGACCTGTTCAAGCTGCACGCGGACCAGGAGTACTACCTGATTCCAACCGCAGAGGTGCCGGTGACCAATGTCGCTCGCGATCGTATTTTCGAGGCGGCGGAACTCGGTGACAGCGGTCTGCGCTTTGCCTGTCACAGCCCCTGTTTTCGCAGCGAGGCCGGCAGTTACGGTCGCGATACCCGGGGCATGATTCGCCAGCACCAGTTCGAGAAAGTCGAACTGGTGCAACTGGTGCGCCCTGAAGCCTCCGACGCCGCGCTGGAGGAACTGACCGGTCACGCCGAGGCGGTACTGCAGGCACTGGGCCTGGCTTACCGGAAGGTGATTCTCTGCGGTGGGGATATCGGTTTTTCCGCCCGCAAGACCTACGACCTGGAAGTGTGGCTCCCCGGGCAGAGCGCCTATCGGGAGATCTCCAGCTGCAGTAATTTCGGCGACTTCCAGGCCCGCAGAATGCAGGCACGCTGGCGCAATCCCGAAACCGGCAAACCGGAACTGCTACACACACTCAATGGCTCCGGCCTTGCGGTGGGCAGGACGCTGGTGGCTGTGCTGGAGAATTTCCAGAATGAGGATGGCACGGTGACTGTTCCCGAGGCTCTGCGGCCCTACATGGGCGGCACCGAAGTGCTGGGCGCCTGAGTGGAATATCTGCCCGTCTGCCTGCGCTTGCGCGGCGCGCCGGTGCTGCTGGTCGGTGGAGGCACGGTGGCCACTCGCAAGGCGCGGTTGTTGCTCAGAGCCGGTGCCCGGCTCACCGTTGTGGCACCAGAAGCCAGCGCCGAATTGCAGGAACTGTTGCAGGACGCAGGCGGCGAGTGGCGGGCGGATGCCTATGCCGGCCCGGCCGATCTCGCCGATCAGTCGCTGGTGGTGGCGGCAACACCTGACGCCGCCACCAATCGCGCGGTATCAGAACATGCTCACGTGGCCGGTATCCCGGTCAATGTGGTCGATTCGCCCGAACTCTGCAGCTTTATTTTTCCCGCGGTGATCGACCGTGATCCGCTGCTGATCGCGGTCAGCTCCAGCGGCCGCAGTCCAGTACTCGCCCGCCTGGTTCGACGCAAGATCGAGGCCCTGATACCCGCGGCCTACGGCGGCCTGGCCGAGTTTGCCGGCCGCTGGCGGGACCGGGTGCGCGATGCGCTGCCCGAGGAAGGGGCCAGGCGGCTGTTCTGGGAGCAGGCGGTGGAAGGGAGTATCGGTGAGCTGGTACTCGCTGGCCGGGAGACGGACGCCGCAGGGCGGATGGAACAACGGCTGGCCGACAGCACCGACCTGCACCGGGGAGAAGTCTACTTGCTGGGGGCAGGGCCCGGTGACCCCGACCTGCTCACCTTCAAGGCTGTGCGCCTGCTGCAAAGCGCCGACGTGGTGCTCTACGACCGCCTGGTTGCCCCGGCCATCGTGGATATGGCACGTCGCGACGCCGAGCGCATTTACGTGGGCAAGGCGCGCGCCGCTCACGCGGTGCCCCAGCAGGACATCAACCAGCTACTGCTCAGCCTGGCCCAGGCGGGTAAACGGGTGGTCCGCTTGAAGGGCGGTGATCCCTTTATCTTCGGCCGCGGTGGTGAGGAAATTGCCCTGCTGGCAAGCCATGGCATACCGTTCCAGGTAGTGCCCGGCATTACCGCGGCGAGTGGCGCAGCCTGCTACGCCGGTATTCCGCTGACCCATCGTGATCACGCCCAGTCTGTGCGGTTTGTGGCTGGCTACCTGAAGGGGGACCGGGTCGAGCACGACTGGAGCCAGTTCACCTCCGAGACCGAAACCCTCGTGTTCTACATGGGCCTGGTCGGGCTGCCGGTGATCTGTCGTGAACTCCAGGCGGCGGGGCGCCCGGCAGACACCCCAGTGGCGCTGATCGAGCGCGGTACGATGGAAGGCCAGCGGGTACTGACCGGAACGCTTGCCACCATGGACGACATCGTCGCCCGGGAAAAGCCCCGTGCCCCCACGCTGATCATCGTTGGCAGCGTGGTGACACTGCACAAGGACCTCGCCTGGTTCGGTGCCCGGGAGGATTGAGTGACTCACTCTGCCGGATTCGGTGGGGCTATAGCGGGTTGGACTCCAGGTGTATCGGGGCACCAGCTTTCCCCCCCCCGCGGTGCCGGGGAAGGTCAGTGGCGTTTCCCAGGAGCTAGTCGACCTGCTCCTTGGGTGGGTTCGGGGTATGGGCAGCAAAGCGCCGCTCCTGCAGCAGCAGGGCATCCACCAGGATATTGCCCGCTTCGGTAAGCAGCACGTCGTGGTCCTCTGCCGCTTCGTCCTCGGCGGTTGCCAATTGCTCTTCGCCCTGTGCGGCGCTGGAATTCTCGACGTTGCCGGTATCTTCTTCCGCCAGGTCTTCAGTGACCTCTTCTTCCTCGTCCAGTGAGGTCAGCAACTCCTCGCCCAACGCGGCCCGGCGTTTGTTCTCGATGGCCAGGGCTTTCTCGTCCTGCTGGTCGACCAGTGCACGCCGTG
Source organism: Parahaliea maris (assembly GCF_008064665.1). GTDB lineage: Bacteria > Pseudomonadota > Gammaproteobacteria > Pseudomonadales > Halieaceae > Parahaliea > Parahaliea maris. The sequence continues at coordinate 784,948 of NZ_VRZA01000002.1, forward strand.
CTGATTCGTTCAGGGGCAGGCTCTTGATCTCGCGGCTCGCTTCAGCCAGCTCCACCTGGTCTTCGAGGAATACGAAGTCGGGGTTGTGCAGGCTGCGCTCCTGGAACAGGCGCGTCACCTCGGGTACCAGGTCATCGATATCCTGGTAGCGGCGGTGGCGAACGGGATTGATCTTGTCCCAGTTGAGGGCGTGATCCAGGGCGCTCTCGCCGATCTCCTCGTGGTCATACAGAGCCGGAAAAGTGACGTCAGGGACCACCCCGCGGTGCTGGGTGCTGTCACCGGAAATCCGGTAGAACTTGCTCTCGGTGAGTTTCAGCTGACCCTCGGGCAGCGGGATCAGGGTCTGCACCGTGCCCTTGCCGAAGGAGCGGTCGCCAACGATGATGCCGCGCTGGTAGTCCTGGATGGCGCCGGCAAAGATTTCCGAGGCCGAGGCGGACAGGCGGTTGATCAATACCACCATGGGGCCCTCGTAATAGGGACCGCGCAGGCGTTTGCCATCGCGCCACACGCGACGTGAGGAGTGGCGAATCTGTACCGTGGGGCCGTACTCGATGAACAGGCCGGTCAGTTCGTTGGCTTCCTGCAGCGAGCCGCCACCGTTATTGCGCAGGTCGATGACCACGCCGTCGACGTGATCTTCATTCTGCAGTTCGTCCAGCAGCTTGCGCACGTCCCGGGTGGTCGACTTGTAGTCCTTTTCACCCCGGCGCATGGCGTCGAAGTCGATGTAAAAGGCGGGAATGTCGATCACGCCCACTTTCATCACCTTGTCGCCGTTGGGCACTTCCAGCACTTTCTTCTGGGCGGACTGCTCCTCCAGCTTCACCTTGTTGCGCACGATGGTGACGACCTTGCGCTCGCCGGTCTTGGCCGCCTTGCTGGCCATCACCTGGAGCCGCACGGTGGAGCCCTTGGGTCCGCGAATCAGTTCGACCACCTCGTCGAGGCGCCAGCCGATGACATCCTCGAACTCGCCGTCCTCTCCCTGTGCCACACCGACGATGCGGTCGGAAGGCTGCAGTTCACCCTGCTTGTCTGCAGGTCCGGCAGGCACCAGGCGCACCACTTTGGTGTACTCGTCCTCCAATTGCAGCACCGCGCCGATTCCCTCCAGGGAAAGGCTCATGTTGATGTTGAAATTCTCGGAGCGACGCGGCGAGAGATAATTGGTGTGAGGGTCGTATAGTTCGGTGAGCGCGTTGGCGTAAATCTGGAACACGTCCTGGTTGTTGTACTGCTTCACCCGCTTGAGCTGATTGTTGTAGCGCTTCTCGAGGGTTTCGGCGATCTCTTCCTGGGGCTTGTCAGCCATACGCAGGCTCAGCACCTGGTTCTTGAGGTGACGGCGCCAGCGGTCGTCGAGCTCCGCCTGATCGGCGGCCCAGGGCCGTTCCTTGCCGTCAAGCAGGTAATCCTCCTCGACATCAAAATCCATGGTGGCGACAGCGGAGGGCAGGGTGTCCACCACGTTTTCGAGGCGCTGCTCAAGCCGTTGCTGGAAGCGGTTGAAAATATTGAAGCCGGCATCGAGCCGACCCTTGTGGAGGTCGTCATCCATCACGGTCCGGTAGCGCTCGAATTCAGCCAGGTCGGCGGCAGTGAAGAACATCCGCCCGCTATCAAGGCTGTTGATGTAGTTGTCGAGGTGCTGGGACGAAAGCTCGTCGTCGTAGCGCAGCTTGGCGTAGTGCCGCTCCTCCAGCTGCTCGATCATATCGACCATGGTCTCTCGCTGGGCATCGGAGTATTCGATGGTGGCGAGTGCATGACCGGCGCTACCCACAAGCAGCAGACCGCTGGCGATGGTGGTGGTCAGGCCGCGGCGGGCCAGCCTCAGCAGAGCGGTGGGATTATTCAAAACAGCAGTACCTCATTTACTTATAGTTCGGCCACGTATGACCGGGCGTCACTAAAGTGTAATCCTTCGGCACCGTGGGTCAAATGCCACGGCAGCAGTTTCGTTTAGAGTCGTTCCCGGTGCGAAAGTTCGGTATCGCGGTATGAGGGTGTTTCAGTGGCCCTGCCACAGCAACAGTTCCGGCTGGGCCGGAGTGAACAGCAGGGTGTCAGCGGGGGCGGCCCACAGTGGCTGGGCGCGGTTGGTCTGGCTGCTGTCCACGTCCATCAGCAGGGAGTCGTGCAGGTACAGGCGCTGCTCCGGCGGCGCCGGCAGGGTGAAGTAGAGCCAGCTGGCATCGTAGGCGAGGTCCATCCCGACCAGTTCGTCGGGGTGCAAGGTTTGCCCGGACTCACTGCGCAGGAAGAAATGCTCCGCCAGGTAGGCCAGCACGAGGGTGCGTACCTCCGGGGTGTCCACCAGTACCACGGCCTCGCCACTGCGCCAGGTCAGGGCCGTTTCCAGGTCCTCGGGCAGCACCCGCAGCGCGACCTCGAGGGTGGCGCCGTCAGCGGCCCAGTCGATCTCGGCGAAGCTGGTGTGCCAGGGGTGGGGCCAGGCGGGAACCGCTACCAGGGCGAGCCACAATCCCCAGATCAGGGCAGTGCGGCCAGCGCGCTGGCGGCTGGCCGCGGGCGGGAACGCGTCCCCGATCACAGGATGGGCTGCTCCCACTGTTCCTTGTTGCCGCGGCGCATCGGGTTGGGGTCTTCCTTCTCCTTGAACAGCTGGAAGCGGCTGGTCTTCGGCTTGCGCGGCCAGGCGTTGTTGGCAGCGTCCGCGTCCGCCGTGCTGCGGTAGGGGTCGAACTCGATTCCGGTAATTTCCTTCCCGGTGATGAACAGCTTGGTCACCTGTTCGGCATTCCGGCGCCAGATTTCCGCGGGGATCTGCAGCTCTTCCACCTTGCCGTCAGCGTAGGTGATGCGCAGGGGCAGGGGCGTCACCAGCCCGCCGATGTTGCTGAAGGTCACGGTATAGAAATTTTTGTCCGCGTTGAGCAGGGCTTTTTCCCGGTCGGTGAGGGACTGCTGCAGCTGTTCGAACTGGGCGTAATCCCAGGGCGTCACGCTGAACTCATCGCTTTCGGTGTAGAAGTCCCGCAGCTTGGGGTAACGCTGTACGAGGGTTTCTGCGTCGGCGTTACGCTGCTCGCTGAGCGTGGGTTCGAGCTTGTCCTTTTCGGCCTTTTGCCAGGGCTTTTCGACGTCCGGGTCCCGTGTATCGAGCTGGTACAGCGCGATATTGTCCACGGCCACGTCGACATACTCCGTGCCGTAGAACCAGCCGCGCCAGAACCAGTCGAGATCCACCGCCGAGGCGTCTTCCATGGTGCGGAAGAAGTCCGCCGGGGTGGGGCGCTTGAACTTCCAGCGGCGGGCGTACTCCTGGAACGCGTAGTCGAACAGGTCGCGGCCCATGATCGACTCCCGCAGGATGTTCAGGGCGGTGGCCGGTTTGGCGTAGGCGTTGTTGCCGAACTGGTAGATGGATTCCGAGTTGGTCATGATCGGCGTCTGTGGCGCGCTGATCATGTACTCCACGATTTTCTCGGGCTCACCCCGGCGGGAGGGGTATTCCTCTTCCCAGGCCTGTTCGGTAATGAACTGGAGGAAGGTGTTCAGGCCCTCGTCCATCCAGGTCCACTGGCGCTCGTCCGAGTTGACGACCATGGGGAAGTAATTGTGGCCGACCTCGTGAATGATCACCGAGATCAGGCCGTACTTGCTGCGCTCCCAGGTCTTGTCCTCGGGCTTCTGGCGCACGTCCCAGTAGGTGCCGTCCTTGTAGGGGCGGGGCTTGTTGAAGGAGATCATCGGATACTCCATGCCGCCCACGGGCCCGTTCACGGAAATCGCGGTGGGGTAGGGGTATTCGAAGGTGTAGCGGGAGTACACGTCGATGGTGTGGGCAATCGACGGGGTGGAGTACTGGCTCCACAGGGGCTCCGCCTCATTCGGGTAAAAGGACATGGCCAGGACTTCCCGGGAGCCGCTGGGTGCCATGCGCGCATCCCAGATGAACTTGCGCGAGCTGGCGAAGGCAAAGTCGCGAACGTTCTCGGCCCGGAAGCGCCAGGTTTTGGCGACCGACGTACGGCTGCCCTCGTTCTTTTTCGCTTCTTCCGGCGTTACCACGAAACGCTGCTCGGTGGACTCCTGTGCCGCCTCGTAGCGGGACAGCTGCTTCTTGCTCAGGACTTCCTTCGGATTCTGCAGCACGCCGGTCGCCGCCACGATGTGGTCTGCGGGCACGGTAATGGCAACATCGAAGGTGCCCAGTTCCAAGGTGAATTCTCCGTTGCCGAGGAACTGCTTGTTCTGCCAGCCCTGGTAGTCGGTATAGGCCGCCATGCGCGGATACCACTGGGCAATTTCATAGAGGTAGTTCTCGTCCTCCTCGAAGTACTCGTAACCGCCCCGGGCGCCGGTTTCAGTGGCATCAATGATGTTGTGTTCCCAGTCCACGCTGAACACGAATTGTTCGCCGGCCGCCAGCGGCTGGGGCAGCTCCACCCGCAGCATGGTCTTGTTGATGGTGTGTTCCAGGGCATCGCCGCCTTCGCTGCGCACGGCTTTGATATCGACACCGCCGTCGAATTCGCTGCGGGTGAGCAGGTTGGCCAGGGAGCCGTAGGGGAAGTGGGCGAAATCCGGCGCCGTTCTGCTGAGCATGTCGTCGGAGTCCGGACGGAAACGGTTCTGGTCCAGCTGCAGCCACAGGTAGCGCAGGGTGTGGGGGCTCTGGTTGTAGTAGGTGATGGTCTCGCTGCCGAGAATACGCTGGCCGCGGTCGTCCAGGGTCACGTCAATCCGGTAGTCGGCCCGCTGTTGCCAGTAGGTGGGGCCGGGGGCCCCGCTGGCGAGGCGCGTTTCGGTCGGGGTGTCCAGCAGGTACTCCAGCTGGGCAAACTTTTCGGGTCCAGTGGCTGGTGAGGTGGCTGCGGCGACCGTTCCGGAAGCCAGTGTGAACAGTGATAACACCAAAAAATCGATAAATTTCAATCGCATACTGAACTCTTTGCAAGTATTTTGGAGGTATAAGGGCGAGGCACCTTATCACTGTAAGACGTATAACCCGGGAAATGCCTCAAGCCGACAGCGCCCCTGGGGGCCTACCAGGCCAGTTTTTCGTCCCGCACGAACAGCATGTCCATGACGATTTCCGGGTTCCAGGTTTTCAGGGCGTGTTCGCTCGCCCGGCGAATGGCATCCAGTTCAGCCACCGTGCGGATGGAGAAGGCCTCGGCGACCACCACGTGGACCAGCAGGTAGGTGTTGCGGCCGCGCTTGGTGACGCGCAGCTCAACGTGGTCGTATTCCACTTCCCCAAGGGTATCCAGCAGGCGCTGTTCTATGTCCTCCACCACCGGTTGTGGGGGGGCCATGTTGACGATCTCCTTCAGGCTGTCCCGCAGGATACCGAGGGGAATGGGCAAGGCGAACAGGACGATGGCGATGAGCAGCACCGGGTCTACCAGCGGCGCCCATTCCGCCCAGGGTGAGTGCTCCAGGTACCAGGCGCCGAGGAACCCGAGCAGAACCGCCCCGCTCAGCATGCCGTCGACGAACCAGGTGCGCGATTCCACCTCGACCAGGTCGGAGCGGTGCTGGCGACTGACCCGGTACATCAGTGCCGCCACGGTAAAGCAACCAACCGTCGCCAGTGCGCCGTAGAGCACCGCCAGGCCGTAGGCCGCTTCGGTGCCACCCGCCAGCAGGCGTTTCACCGCCTCGGTCAGGGCGTAGACGCAGGCCACCAGGATAAACAGGGATTTGAACAGGTTGAGGGTGGGCTCCATGGCGGTGTAGCCGAAGTGGAACTTGTCGTCGTCTGGCCGCTCGGCCAGTTTGGCTACCCGCAATGTCAGCAGGGCCACGCAGAAGGCGATGAGCGAATAGATGCCGTCGAACAGGATGGCATCGGAATTGGTCAACAGGGCAAAGCCGAGGGCGAGAACGACAAAAAACACCACGCCGTAGAGGGCGAAGGTCAGTGCCCGCTGCTCGTGGTGTACATGGGATTTTCCGGTCACTGTGATTCCTCCCTGAACTCCCGGCGCATTCTACCTTCGGCCGCTACCGCCGTGGTATTCCCCCTCGGGGTAGGCGCCCGGCCTGTATCCGGACGCTCAGGTGGCACCGTGCCCCTTGAGCTCGTTGGTTACGGGTGTAACAATCAGCGCCCCTGATACGACTGGAGCTAGACAATGGCCCGACTTTCCACAGCACTCCTGGGCGCTGTATGCCTTGCCACCCTGAGTGGCCAGGCCTCCGCCGCACCGGCACTGTCCCTGGACACCATGAAAAATGTCACTCGCGAACTGTCTTCGGATGCCTTCGAAGGACGCGCCCCGGGCTCGGCGGGCGAGGAAAAGACCATGGCCCTGTTGCAGAAGGAATTCAGCGCGGCCGGCCTGCAACCCGGCAACGGCGACAGCTGGTTCCAGGATGTGCCGCTGGTGCAGATCACCGCTGAGAACGTCAGCAACCTGACCGTCAGCGGCGGCAAGGAAAACCTGAGTTTCGCCTACGGTCCGGATATGGTCGTTGGCACCTACCGGGTGACGCCGAACATCGACGTCGCCAATAGCGAGGTGGTGTTCGTGGGTTACGGCATCAATGCCCCGGAGAAGGGGTGGAACGACTACGCCGGCATCGATGTAAAGGGCAAGACGGTGATCATCCTGGTCAACGACCCCGACTATGAGACCGAGGGCCTGGAAGGTCCCTTCAATGGCCGCGCGATGACCTACTACGGCCGTTGGACCTACAAGTATGAAGAGGCCGCCCGCCAGGGTGCCGCCGCCGCGCTCATCGTTCACGACACCATGCCCGCCGCCTACGGCTGGAATGTGGTGGAGTCCTCCTGGAGCGGGCCGCAACACGTGGCGGATGCCGACAACGGCCACATGGATGCCACCAAGGTCAACGGCTGGCTGCAACTGGAGGCCGCGCGGAAAATCCTGGCCAGCGCCGGCCAGGATCTCGATACCCTCACCGCGTCCGCCAAGCGGCCCGGCTTCAAGGCGGTCGACCTTGGCCTGAAGGCTTCCCTCAGCTTCGACAACGACATCGAGAAACAGTCATCGAAAAACGTGGTCGGCATTCTGCCCGGCAGCAAGCGCCCCGACGAATACGTACTCTACACCGCTCACTGGGATCACCTGGGGCGCTGCGGTGCCGATGAAACCGGTGATGACATCTGCAATGGCGCGATTGATAACGCCACCGGCACCGCCGCCCTGGTTGCGCTGGCCCAGGCCCACGCCGCGGCTGGCCCTGCCGAGCGCACACTCGTTTTCCTGGCGGTCACCGCCGAAGAATCCGGCCTGCTGGGCTCGGAATCCTATGCGGCCAACCCGATTTTCCCGCTGGCGCAAACGGTGGGCGGTGTGAACATGGACGCCTTCAGCATGGCGGGCCCGGCCAAAGACGTGATCGTCATCGGCAAGGGCAAGTCGGAACTGGACGCCTACCTGGAGCGTGCCCTGAAGGAAGAGGGCCGGGTGGCCACCACGGAACCGACCCCGGAAAAAGGCTACTACTACCGCTCCGATCACTTCAGCTTCGCCAAGCGCGGTGTTCCGATGATTTACTTCGAGGGTGGTGAAGACCTGGTGGAAGGCGGTCATGCCGCGGGCCGGGCAACGGCTGAGGACTATACCGTCCACCGGTATCACGGTCCCAAGGACGAGTTCAACGAGGACTGGGACTGGCGCGGTACCATGGCGGATCTCAAGCTGTACTACCGCATCGGGCGTGAACTGGCTGGCACCAGCGCGTGGCCCAACTGGGTCGATGGCGACGAGTTTCGCGCCATCCGCGACGCCAGCCGTTCAGCGGCCGACTAGGCCGCAAACTCCACGCCGGGTGATCGCAGCGGCGTTCTCCCGGCTGGCTTACGCAGCCGCTGGCACGATTATGCCAGTGAGAGCAGGGCGGCAAGCAGCAACTGGTTGTCGTAGTAGGGCTTGCTCTTTTTGCTCACCAGTTTGATATCCAGCACCTCCACACCCAATTCCTCCAGTAACGACAGTGACAGGGTCGAGGGATATTGCCCCTGACCGCTATCCAGCAGCACGTAATCCAGCAGGCGTCGGTTGGCCCACGATTTGGGCACACCGCGGCGCAGCCGTTTGACAAGCGAACCGAGCAGGGCGTCCAGGCTCATACCCAACTGCTCCGGGTCTACCCCGAGATTGGGGATGTACACCTTGGGACAGTCGTTGGCACCAATAGCCCGGCCGACACCGGTCGGCAGCAGGTTGGCGTGCAGGCTGCTGAAGAACGAGCCCGGCGGGTAACAGATCAGGTCGGCACTGCCGATCAGCTTGCGTACCTTTTTTTCGAGGGGAACGTCCAGCGGTTCCGGTTGTTCTGCAGAGCGACACAGAAAGACATCCTCGATAGGCGCGGTGAGTGGCGCCACCTCCTTGCCGGTGAGCAGGTGCTGGCCTATCACTTCGCTGCCGTCCGCCAGGGTAGCGCCCAGGTTGAGGCTTTCATTGACAATGGGCCTCACCGTGCCGCGCACGCTGACCAGCTTCGAATACAGGAAAATGGTGAGGTCCAGGTCGCGCCGGTTGCGCAGGTAACCGCCCGCCAGTATCAGGTTGCCGATGCTGGCGCCGCGCAATTCAAAGCCCCGCGGCATCTGGTCACTGAAGTGGCCGAGTTGGTGGCAGATCAGCTGGCGCATGGGATTGGGGATGTCGGCTACCAGCTCTGAGCGCCCGCTGACCATCTCTCGCAGTGTCCGCCGCAGGGTTTTCCGGGTGGCATCGCATGGCAGTCGGAAGTTGAACAGCTGGTAGACCTCCGGGTTGCCCAGCACCGACTCATCGGCCAGTGCCATGAGCCGGCTGCGAATGTCACCGATAGCGGGCATATCGAAGGCCTGGCGCAATTGCGCCGAGCTGCCTCCGGAATCGAAGGGCGTTACCAGGTGGACGGAGTTATGGGTGTAATCCTTGAGCAGGCGGCTGAGCCCGTTAAGCGCCGAGCCACCGCTGAAAAACAGCAGGCGCGGCCCCAGTTCGGGAATCTTCCTGAACCGGCTGATACGAATCGGGTCCGGTACTTCGATCGTTCGGGTGACTCGTATCCGGGCCATGAACTGCTCCGCATGAGGGCGAGGGTGGAAGAGCGCGTAGCGTCTATGCTATACGTGTTGAGTGACTCGAGTCATGTCCGTTCTGTTTCCGTGAGGCTGTCATTGCCGCAATTCTTGCCCGACATACGCAACGCCGTTCGCGCGCTGGTCGTTAACCAGGGAAGCCTTCTGATGCTGGAAAAATGGGACGATACCCGGGGGCGTCGGTTCGCGCTGCCCGGGGGTGCCCAGGACCCGGGCGAGCCTCTTCTCGATGCGCTCCAGCGAGAGTGCGAGGAAGAAATCGGCACCTCGGTGGAGGTCGACGACCTGGTGTTCTGTTGCGACTACTTCAAGCAGCGAGGGGATTCACCACCCACCCGGCGCCACGTGGTGGAATTCGTTTTCAGCTGTCATGTCCCCGCGGGCTACGAGCCGGCCAATGGCTATCGTCCGGACAAACACCAGGTCGGGGTGCGCTGGGTACCGCTGACGCAATTGGCGGACCTGGTGCTGATTCCCGAGTATGTGGCTGAGCTGCTGGCATCGGGAAACATCGGGGACCCGCTTTACGCGGGCTTGCACCATGGCCGCTGACCTGCCGCGAGAGAGTACCGAGAACCTGCGCTTCCTCGTCGTGGAAGTGGAATCCCAGATCAGCAACCTCAAGGCCTTCATCGACAATCCCACGCCGTTCCTGGCGCGCCGCATTGCCGACCGCGGTGGCTACACCGCGAACCTCGCCCTGCGTATCCAGAACAGTTGTGCTGCACGGCTCTCCGAGGGGGTTCCGGTAGCGGGTGAACAGCTGGCGCTTCGGAGCCTGTCCTTCATAGCCACTCAGCTCGAACGCATCAGTGAATGCTGCCGCGACGCGCTGGAACAGCTTCCGCCCCTGGAGAACATTGCCGACACCAACCGCAGCGCGCTGCTGTCGCAGTTGCGACGGGTTCGTCGCGGCCTCAGGGACCTGGAAACCGCCGCACTGCGCCGCGATACCCAGCTCGCCCTGGCGATCGGACGCCTGGATCACAAGCTGGAGCGGGACTACAACATGCTGCGAGACCAGTTGACCGGGCAGTTGCGCGACGGCGGCCCCCCCGAGGACCTGGTGTCCGCGCTGTTTGCGGCACACACCGTGAGGCAGATGGGGTCGTCACTGCTGCGTATCAGCGAATCGATCATCTCCGCCAACCTTGGCCAGCCGATCAACTTCGAGCGGTTCCAGTCGCTGCAGGCTGCCGTCGACGATCTGTCCGGTATCCGGTCATTGCGCGTTGCCCCGGTCGCCCAGACGCGCTCCGGCAGCGCCATTGCCGGACTATCCGATGCCCGCAGCGCGGACAGTGATTACCTGGCAATCTACAAGGACGGCCAGCGGGGCAAGCTGAAGGAAGAGAAGCAGGGCGTCAAAAGCTGGCATGCTATCTATCCCGGGTTGGCGCCGAGAATACTGTCCTATCGCAAACGCGGCGAATCCGCGTCACTATTGATCGAGCACCTGCCGGGGCTGACCTTCGATAAACTGTTGCTGAACGAGAGCGAAAACACCGTGGGTAACGGCTTGCGCCTGCTCGGTAGAACCCTGCGTTCAGTGTGGAAGGAAACTCGCGGCGAGCGTCCGGTCAATGCTGGCTTTATGCGCCAGCTGGAGCAACGGTTACCCGATGTCTACAAGATTCACCCGGAATTTGACCAGGGTGCCAGCCGCCTTTGCGAGCTGGAAGTCCCGGCTTTTCGCGAACTCGTCCTGCGGGCGGGGCGCCGCGAGCGCAAGGTGAATGCCCCCTTCTCGGTCTATATTCACGGCGACTTCAATGTCGACAATATTATCTATGACCCGCTCGAGCGCCGCATCAATTTTATCGACCTGCACCGCTCGCGTTACATGGATTACGTGCAGGATGTGTCGGTGTTCATGGTGTCGAACTATCGCCTGCAGATTCTCGACGCGCCCGTAAGGCAGCGGCTGATGGGAGCCTCGTTAACGCTCTACAACATGGCGGCCCGGTTCGCGAAAAAGCAGGACGACGAAACCTTCGAGTGGCGACTCGCGCTGGGTCTGGCCCGCTCATTCGCGTCCTCGACGCGCTTTATTCTGGACAAATCGATGGCGCGCCGTATGCTGCTGCGCTCACGCTACCTCCTGGAACTGGCGCTGGCTACCGAGAAGGGTGCCGAAGCGGGGTTCCGCCTTCCCATCAAGGAGATATTCATTGACTAGTCCGAGGATCGGTGTGGTCGGCATACCGGGCAAGTGGTCCACGGAAGTGCTGGCCGATGCGCTCGAGGCGCGCACGGGGTTTCGCCAGGTTATCGACATGGGGACTGTTGTTGCCGACCTGACTGGACCGGCTTTATTCTGCGATGGCACCGAGTTGAACACCCTGGACGCCATTGTGGTAAAGAAGATCAGTGGTGAGTACAGCGCCCACACCCTCGACCGGCTGGAACTGTTGCGCCTGCTGGAGCGACAGGGCGTCCGGGTGTTCAGCCCGGCCGAGAGCATGCTGCGCCTGATCGATCGGCTGAGCTGCACGGTGACCCTGCGCAATGCGGAGATTCCGATGCCCGAAACCCTGATCACCGAATGCACCGATCAGGCACTGGCGGCGGTCCGCGCTTTTGGCAGTGCCGTCTTCAAACCACTCTATTCAACCAAGGCCCGCGGCATGCGCCTGCTGTCCGCCGATGAAGCAAAAGCCAAACTGAAAAAGCACATCGCCGACTTTCATCGCGACAACCCGGTCATGTACATCCAGCGCAAGCTGGAGCTGTCAGGGCGAGACCTCGGACTGGTCTATCTCGGGGGCCAGTATCTTGGTGCCTATGCCCGGGTGGCCGGCGGCAGTGCCTGGGACACGACCATTCACAGCGGGGGCAAGTACGCGCCCTTCGACGCGGGGCCGGAGCTGATCGAACTCGGGCGCCGGGCCCAGGCGCCATTTGGCCTGGATTTCACCACGGTGGATATCGCCGAAACCGGTAGTGGGCCGGTGGTGTTCGAAGTGTCGGCTTTCGGTGGTTTTCGCGGTGCCCGGGAGGGGGCCGGTATTGATGCGGCCGGAGCGTACGCGGATTACGTGCTGAAGAAGGTCGCAGGGCCGTGACGTCTGTCGCCGAACTCGCCACCGGGTTACTGGAGGGAGCCTCACTCGCTGACACCAGCGTTACCCTGTCGATCGACGGCTGGTTGCTGCGGATTCGCTCCGACAGCCCGGCACTGCTGGACCGCCTGCGAGGCTACTTTTCCCACCTGCTGTGCAGCACCAATGACGCCGACGGGGTGGTCGAAGTCATCGCCCTGGAGCGCGCGGCCCTCGAACTGGACGCTCCCCCCTTCGAACTCGACCTGGCGGACTGGTCCAGGGAAGCGGGTAAAAGCGGGCGCAAGGACAGCTACGCTGACCTCGCTGACGGCCGGGTTCTCCGCAAAGTGCGAACCGGTATGGTCTTTCTCCAGAGCCAGACCGTTCGCCTGGCAGTGGGGCCGTGCCTGGCGAACGACAACCAGGTGATCAATTTCGTCATCAGCCAGTACATGAACGAGCTTCAGCATCGGGACTGGCTGATCTGTCACGCCGCCGGCCTTGTCGGGCCGGGCGGTGCTCTCGGGCTGGCCGGATTCTCCGGCGGCGGCAAGTCCACCCTGATGTTGCACCTGATGGAGCGTCCCCTGCGGTTCCTCAGCAATGACCGCCTGTTTATACAGCGCGTGGGAGGCGCGGTGGAGGCCGCCGGGGTGCCCAAACAGCCGCGAGTGAATCCCGGAACCTTGCTCAACAACCCGCGCTTGCGCTCCATCATGCCGGCCGCGCGCCAGGCGGCCTGTGAGGCGCTGCCAGCGGCGCAATTGTGGGAACTCGAGGAGAAATACGACGTCCCGGTGCCTGAGCTCTACGGCCCGGACCGGACCGCCACTCGCGCACCGCTGGCCGCCTTCCTGTTACTGAACTGGAACCGCAGCAGCCCTGATCCGACCCAAATCCGGCCGGTTGACCTGGCGGCCCGACGCGACCTGTTACCGGCCATCATGAAGTCACCCGGTCCTTTTTACTGGCAGGTGGGTGGCGACTTTCTGCGCGACGGGATGGCGCTGGACGAGGATCGTTACCTGGCAGTGCTGGAGGGAGTACCGGTGTATGAGGCTTCCGGGGCTGTGGATTTTGCGTTAGCAGTCGCTACCTGCCAGCGCTGGCTGGGAAGCTGATCCATGCCCCGCCTGTACGCTGCACTCGTGCGCCACGGCGACTACCATCAACTCGCGGATACGCCGAGTGCGCATCAGCCCTTCGCCCTGACCGACGCCGGGTACCGGGAAGCGGAAGTCGAAGCGAGCCGCTTTGCCCGGCAATTGCAGGGTGAGAACTGGGTATTGGCGGACGAACTGCATACTTCGACGCTGTTGCGCGCCTGGCAAACCGCGCGCATCTACGCTCAGGCCCTGGCCTTGGGTGAGGGGCCCGGGTTGACCACCGTCGAATTCGGCGCCCTGGCCGAACGCTGTGTGGGCGCCGCGGCAAACCTCAGTCTCGGGCAGATTGCGGAGGTCATCGCCAGCGACCCGCGGTACGAGGCGCTGCCGCCTGACTGGAAATCCGACAGCGATTTCTGCCTGCCATTCCTCGGGGCGGAATCCCTGTGGCAGGCCGGGGAGCGGGTCGCGGCCCATATCCGGGCGGCCATGCAAGGCCTGGCCGCCTCCGCCACCCGGGACAGCCTGCAACTGTTTGTCGGCCACGGTGCAGCCTTCCGCCACGCGGCGGCCCTGTTGGGCGCTCTGCCTCGGGACCAGGTGGCCGCGGTCAGCATGTACCACGCCCGGCCGGTCATCCTCGAGTGGCGGGCGCAGGGCCCCTGGCGCCATGTGGCGGGAGACTGGAAACCCCGGGGCCGCCGGCTCGATTGAGGTGGCGTCACATCGCTGTAACCTGGTGGACATAATATGGCCATATAAAAGGGGTAGCGACTTCACCGGAGCCTTGCATGGCCGTCACGACGTTGGAACAACACCTCCCGCAGGTCCGGGAAACCCACTGGACCCGGCACACCATGCCGGAGGTGGCTGAGCCCTGGCTGCACGGCCGGGAGAAATCGGTGGCGACCGATTGCAACACGCCGACCGCCCTGTCGGAAGTGCTGGCGACGGCCTGCCGGGGCACTGCATTGCGGGGGCCGAAACGGACGGTGCTGTTCGTCTCGGATGCTCATGCCGACGCCCAGGCTTTTACCGCCTCTCTGGCCGCCAGTGGCGGTGTTCGCCAGACCGGCCCCGGGGCGCGGGATTTCGTGCTCACGGCGCAGGGACGCAAGAGCGTGTTTGTGATCGGCGGCGACTGTCTCGACAAGGGCCCCAGCAATCTCGAACTACTGCGCACCATCGCCTATCTCAAGGGGCTGGGTGCACGGGTCAAACTACTGGCCGGCAATCACGATATGCGCTTGTTGATGGGCCTGCGCTGCCTCGAGCAGCGCGGCAGCCCCCTGACCGACCATATGTTCGTGCGCATGGGAAGCAAGGTCATTCCGCTCCTGCACGAGGTTTTTGTCGAACATGTACAGGACGAACCCGACAGCCTCAATAGTGTGCCGGATGAGGACGAGTGCCGTCGCGTCCTGTTTCCCGCCGACGACTGGTACGAGGCCTTTCCGCGCCTGGCGAAGCCCCACCTGTCCACTGCCGCCATCGACAAGGAGGTGCGGCGGGTACGGAGCAAGGTTCGCGATTTCGAGCAACAGTGCGCCGATGCCGGGATGACCCTGCGCCAGGTCTATGCCACGGCCCGGCGCTGCCAGCGCCTGTTCATGCGCAAGCGTGGTGAATTCGGCTGGTTCTTTGGCGATATGCAACTCGCGTGGCGCAGTGGCTCCTTCCTGTTCGTCCATGCCGGCCTCGACGATGAGATCGCCGGCCTGATCCGGCGTCGTGGTGTTGCCGAGGTAAACCGGCAGTTTCGCAAGACCGCCTCCCGCAACCTGTTCCAGTTTTACTTCGGCCCCCTGGCAAATACCCTGCGCACCAAATACCGGCGGGAAGACCTGCCGCTGACCGGGCGCGGCGTGGCACATGCCTACCGAAGCGGCGTGCATTTCGTGGTTCACGGGCACCGCAGCCGGCAGCAGGGGCAGCGTCTGGCGCTGCGATCCGGTATGCTCCACCTGGAGGGAGACATCACCCTCGATCGCAATTCGCGCCGGCAACTGGGGCTGCCCGGTTACGGCGCTGGTGCGACGATTATCCGCCCGGATGGACGCGTGGTAGGCGTCAGCGCGGATTATCCGCGCGCCAAGGTATTCGAGCCCGCCGCCTACCTGGATAACAGGACGTATTTCTACTATGACCCAAAGCCGCAAGAGTTTTCGTCACGAATCCCTGCAGGACGCTGACAGCATTCAGGAAATGCTCGATGCCATCGCCCGCGGGCTGGCAAAGGGAAAGCTCAGTTTCAGTGACGATGACGGTCAGGTTCAACTCAAGCCGTCCGGGCTGCTGAACTTCCGCGTGTCCGCCACCGAGGAAGAGGGAGAACATCGCCTCAGCCTCAGGATAAGCTGGCAGCCCGACGGCCAGCAGATCGAACACAAACCGCTGCAGGTCAAATAGGCCTCTATACCCGCCCCCGGCCCGGCGCTGCAGTACAGCTATTCAGGCGCAGCACCTCCCGCACCTCCGTCTGTCCCCTAACCACCTTTCAGTTCAACTATCTGGCAATGGCGCATTGCCGGTGTGGTGTACGCTTGCCGGTATTTACCCAACAGCAAAGAGGAAGATTACATGCAGCGGTTTGCGAACAGGACTGCGCTGGTGACCGGTGCGGGAAGTGGCATCGGCGCCATCGTGGCACGAGCCCTGGCTGCCCAGGGCGCCAGGGTCGCGGTCGTCGACGTCACTGCCGCCGGGCAGGCGACGGCCGATGCCATCTGCGAAGCGGGCGGTGAGGCCCTGTACCTGCAGTGCGACGTGCAGGACAGTGGCGCCGTTGAAAACACTGTGGCGGCCACGGTCGCGCGCTTGGGCAGCCTCGATATCGCCGTCAACAACGCCGCGATAGATCCGGAAACGGCGCCAGAAGCCGAGTGGGACGAGTCAGTGATGGAGCGGGTCTTCGCAATCAACGTCCA
This sequence comes from Parahaliea maris, assembly GCF_008064665.1. Classification (GTDB taxonomy): domain Bacteria; phylum Pseudomonadota; class Gammaproteobacteria; order Pseudomonadales; family Halieaceae; genus Parahaliea; species Parahaliea maris. The sequence continues at coordinate 801,068 of NZ_VRZA01000002.1, forward strand.
GGGCATCTTCCTGTGCCTGAAACACGAAATTGCCCACATGGTGGAGCAGGGCAGCGGCGCGATCGTCAATATGGCCTCCGCTGCGGGCCTGGTGGGCGTGATGAACAAGCCGGCCTATACCGCCAGCAAACACGCGGTGCTCGGACTCACCAAGGCGTCTGCTCTACAGTACGCAGCTCGGGGGGTGCGGATCAATGCGGTATGTCCCGGCGCGGTGGACACCCCCATGCTGGCCGACAACCTGCCACCCGGTGTCGACAAGACACTGATTGGTGCCAATCACCCCATCAATCGTCTCGCTACGCCCGAGGAGGTCGCCGAGGCCATCCTCTGGCTGTGTTCGGATGCCGCCAGTTACGTGGTGGGTCATGCCCTGACCGTCGACGGCGGCCTGACCATTCAATAGGAGAACTGCCATGCAGGATCTGGATTTCAGTGGCAAAGTGGTGGTGGTCACCGGTGGTGGCGCCGGTATCGGACGGGCGATTGCCGAAGCGTTCGCGCGGCGAGGGGCGTCTCTGGCGGTAGCGGAGATCGACCGCGAACGCTGCGACAGTGTGCGGCAGGTACTGAGCTCGAGTGGAGGAGAGGTACTGGTCAGCTGCCGTGACGTCACCCGGCGCGATGAGGTGGACGCGTTTATGGCGGAGGTGGCGGAGCGCTTCGCCGGCATCGACGTGCTGGTGAATAACGTCGGCGACTTCCTCGGTGTCATCAAGCCCTTCGAGTTCTGCGACGACGATGAGCTGGACCGGCTCTACCAGTGCAATCTCAATTCCATCTTCCGGGTAACCCGGGCGGCCATTCCACTACTGCGGGCGCGGGGCAAGGGCGGCAGTATCCTGGCGATTTCCTCGATCGAGGCCTTCCGCGGCATTCCCAATTGCGTGGCCTACAGCGCCTTCAAGCACGCTATTACCGGTTTCGTGCGCAGCCTGTCACTGGAGCTCGGCCCGGCGGGTCTCCGGGTCAATGCCATCGCGCCGGAAACCACGGAAACCGCCCAGGTCCGACCTTCCGAGCTCATCGCCGAGGAGCACCAGGCCCATATACGGCGCTGGATTCCACTGGAGCGTTTCGGCAAACCGGAGGATGCGGCGGGTTGCGCCCTGTTCCTGGCCTCGGAACTGTCGGGTTGGGTGACCGGGACCACGATCAACCTGGACGGCGGTGCGCTGGCGGCTGCCGGCTGGTACCGGGACCCCAATGAGCTGTGGACCAATGTGCCGGTGGTGACGGGTAACGGTTTCAATTTTTAGGCATAAAAAACCCCGCCAGGGGCGGGGTTCAGGGTGCAGGGGGCAGGGTGAGTCGTGCTTGCGCAGCTCACCCGAACTGCTGGCCTCGGATCAGGTTCCCTCGGCGCCCGCTGTCAGGTCGTTCATCACCTGGTCGAGGTTGAACGAAGCGGGGCGCTGGCGAGGGGGGAAGTCCTTGAAGGAGCCGACCATCTCTCCGGCGATCGACTGGGCGGCGGGGCCGGCCCACTGCATGATGGCTTCCATCCACTCGTAGTAGCTGTTGGCGTTGTGCTGGGCCCGCTCGAAGGGGTCCATGCGCAGGTCGAAGAACAGCGGCACCCGCAGGTCGACGAAGGGCTCCGCCCAGACCTGCATCTTGTTGGCGCGCTGCTCCTTGAACACCGCTTTCCAGCGGTCGTAGCGCATGGCGACCAGGCCGCCATCGTCGCTCCAGTAATAGAACTCGCGCCGCGGCCAATCGGCTTCGCTGCCACCGGTCAGGTGCGGCAGCAGGTTATAGCCATCCAGGTGGACCTTGTAGCGCTTGCCGCCGGCGCGGAAGCCACTCAGCAATTTCTCTTTCACCTCGGGTTCACCGGCTGCTGCCATCAGGGTGGGGACCCAGTCGGTATGCGACGCGATGTCGTTGCTGACGGAGTCGGGCGCGATCTTGCCCGGCCAGCGAATCACCAAGGGCACCCGGTAGCCGCCTTCCCAGTTGGTGTTTTTCTCACCGCGGAAGGGGGTGATACCGCCGTCGGGCCACATGTTGAAGTGGGGGCCGTTGTCGGTGGAGTAGATGACGATGGTGTTGTCGGCGATACCCAGTTCGTCGATCTTGTCGAGCAGGGTACCCACGTCGTTGTCGTGCTGCAGCATGCCGTCGGCGTAGAAGTTCAGGCCGGATTTGCCCGCCCACTTGTCGGGCACGTGGGTGACGTAGTGCATACGGCTGGAGTTCATCCACAGGAAGAACGGCTGGTCGCCCGCGGCCTTGCGCTCCATCCAGTCGATGGCGGCGGTCAGGAACTCCTCGTCCACGGTTTCCATGCGCTTGGTGTCCAGCGGGCCGGTGTCCTCGACGCGACCGTCCTCGTAGCTATGCAGCACACCGCGCGGGCCGAACTTCTTGCGGAACTCGGGATTCTTGGGGTACTGGGGGTGCTCAGGGGCTTCCTCCGCATTCAGGTGGTAGAGGTTGCCAAAGAACTCCTCGAAGCCGTGTGCAGTGGGCAGGAACTCGTCCTTGTCACCCAGGTGATTCTTGCCGAACTGGCCGCTGACATAGCCCTGGGCCTTCAGCAGTTCCGCCAGGGTGGGGTCTTCCGCCTGGATGCCCAGGTCGGAGCCCGGAAGGCCGACCTTGGTCAGGCCGGTGCGCACCGGCATCTGCCCGGTGATAAATGCGGCGCGGCCGGCAGTGCAGGACTGCTCGGCGTAGTAGTCAGTGAATCGCATGCCTTCGTTGGCGAGACGGTCGATGTTGGGGGTCTTGTATCCCATCATGCCGTCGTTGTTATAACTCAGGTTCCAGTAGCCAATATCATCGCCAAAGATGACCACGATATTGGGTCGCTCTGCGGCGGTTGCGAGGGCACTGAAGATAATAAGGGCTAGCGGAACCAGCCGTCGGAAGGGGTTGTACATCATGGAGATCTCCTGGATGACAGAGCGTCGGGAAGGGAGCCCCCCCTTGCGGAGAGGAGCCTCCATGATTATAGAAGTGACTGGCCAAACGACAAGAAATGACGGCCAGTTTGTGCGCGGCATCCCAGTATGGGATGCCGGCTGGCAGGTGACAGGAGAAAGCCGGAGGTGGGGCTCAGGGAGCCGGCGGCAGCACCTTGCCCGGGTTGAGGATGTTGCGCGGGTCCAGGGCGCCCTTGAGGGTGCGCATCAGGGCCAGTTCCTCGGCACCCCGGGAGATACCGATCCAGGGCTGTTTCTCCAGGCCAATGCCGTGTTCGGCGGAAACCGACCCTTTAAAGGCCGCCAGCGGGGCATAGACGATGCGTTCCACCACCGGGCGCAGCGCAGTTCCCTGGTCGTGGGGTACCTGGACAATAACGTGCAGGTTGCCGTCCCCGAGGTGCCCGAAAACCAGCAGGTGGTGCCCGGGTACCTGCTCCGCCAGCGCGGTGCGCAAGCCGGCAACGTACCCTTCCATCTCTGCGATCGGGAGGGAGACATCGAAAACGACCGGATAACCGTCCCTGAACACCTGTTCCACATCATCCCGCAGCCCCCAGAAGCGCTCGCAGTCCGATTCCGACTGGGACAGGGCGCCATCTACTACCAGGCCTGCCTCCATCGCGGATTCAAGGGCGGCAGCAAAGCGATCACTGTCGCCCTCCGGATCGGCGCCCTGGCTCTCGAGCAGCACGTAGTAGGGGTAGTCCTGGGCGATGGGCGGGCGGCCGGCGGCGGGCTCGGTTGTCACGAGACGGTAAAAATCCTGCCACATGACTTCATAGGCGGAGAGGGTGCCGCCCAGGTCCCGGTCCATGCGCTTGAGCAGGGCGGTGACGCTGGCAAAGTCCTCCAGCCCCAGCAGGGCCATGTTGCGGGTGGTGGGGGCCTCCCACAGGCGCAGGTTGAGGCGGGTGATCACACCCAGGGTGCCCTCGGAGCCAATGAACAACTGTTTGAGATCGTAGCCGGCGTTGTTCTTGATCAGGTTGTTGAGGGAGGAGACCACGGTGCCGTCGGCCAGCACCGCTTCCAGCCCCAGCACCATGTTGCGCATCATGCCGTAGCGGATCACCCGGTTGCCGCCCGCATTGGTCGCCGCGTTGCCTCCCACCGTAGCGGAGCCCCTGGCGCCGAGGTCAAGGGGGAAGATCAGGCCCTCGGCCTCAACCGCCTCCTGCAGTGTCTGCAGCACCACGCCGGACTGGACCGTGGCGCAGCGCTGGCGCGAATCGATCGCCTCAATCCGGTTCATGCGTTCCATCGACAGCATCAGCGTGTCCGCCGAGCCATCGGCGCCGTGCACCAGCCCGGTCAGGCCGCCCACCGGGACTACGGCAACATTGTGGGCGTTGCACCACCCCAGGACTGCGGCCACCTCGGCGGTCGAGGCGGGGCGGGCCAGCGCGGCACCCTGCAGGTTGTCCGGGCGCATGGCGCCGGCGGAGCGGGTGGCGACATCGGCGGCATCCAGTACAGCCGTCTCGCCAATCAGGGCCCGCAGTTCTTTAACCATATCCATTGTTATGTTCCTCTGTGAGATTGAGGCCGCGCCGGGCGACCCGCCAGGCGGACTACACATGCGGCCTGGCTGGTCTCCATAACCCCGCGGTCAAACCCGCTGTTACATAGTAGAAGGTGTTGGGGGCAGGGGAAACCGGAACGGCCACGCGGGCAGAACGCCTACTGGCAGGTGTCCACACGCTGTCATCGATAATCTTTTGGAGTATGATGCCGGGAAACGGGCGCCACCGTCGCCTTGGCGACAATTGCCGGCTAGCGAATGACAATCGACCCAACGCAACAGAACTGGATTCACGGACTCCCGGACCCTATCAGGGACGAAGTCCTGGCCTGTATGCATGAGCGGGACTACGCGCCGGGCGATATGATTTACCGGACGGGAGAACCGGGCCACGAGCTGTACCAGATACTTCGTGGCAATGTCCGGATCTTCACCATCAGTGAAGAGGGGCGTGAGCTCCTGTACGAAATGTTCCCTGAGGGGGCCTGTTTCGGAGAGTCGAGCCTGATCGACGAGGGGCCGCGGCCGCATATGACCCAGGCGGTGGGGGATGTTCGCCTGCGGGTGCTTTCCCGCGACGATTTCGAGATGCTGTGGCGCCGGTACCCGGAAGTCTCCATGGCCGTCGCGCGGCTGCAGACCTACCGGGCGCGGCGCCTGTACGGAGTTTACGAGCATGTCAGCCTCAATGCCCTGTCGCGGCGCATGGCCGACAGGCTCAGCGTTCTGGCTGCCACGGTCGGCGAGGTCCGGGAGGACGGTATCTATTTTCGTCTGCGGATCACCCAGGAGGATATCGGCAGCCTGGTGGTCGGATCCCGGCAATCGGTGAACAAAATTCTCAAACAGTGGCAGCAGGACAACGTAATCGACCTGGCCTATGGCTCACTGGTCATTCGCGACCTCGCCACCCTGCAGCGCCTGGCCACGGCCTGATCCTTGCTGCGCCTCCCCGGCGGGCATCTACACTGTCTTCACCATCCACGCTATTGCTTCGCGGTCACTTCACGGCCTTTACACTATCGCGTGGATGACAAACTTTTCTGTTGGCGGGACCTATACTGCGGTCCTGCAGTCTGTGAATAACTACAAAGGAAGCTCGCATGAACGGTGCCGAAAGCCTGATCCAGACCCTGGTCGACAGCGGTGTGGACGTCTGTTTCACCAATCCCGGAACATCCGAGATGCACTTTGTTGCCGCCCTCGACGAAATTGAGGGCATGCGCTGTGTCCTGTGCCTGTTTGAAGGCGTAGTCAGCGGTGCCGCGCTCGGTTACGCGGCGATGGCGGAGAAGCCCGCTTCGACCCTGTTGCACCTCGGTCCCGGGCTCGGCAACGCCCTGGCCAACATCCACAATGCCAAGAAGGGCAACCTGCCGATGGTTAATATCGTCGGCGACCACGCGACCTACCACCTCGAGTACGACGCTCCCCTGACCTCGGACATCGCCGGGATCGCCGGAACCGTTTCCCATTGGGTACACAGTTCGGCAACGCCGGCCGACATCGCCCGCGACGCAGCGGAAGCTGTGCAACAGGCGGGTATTGGCCAGATCGCTACCCTGATTCTGCCGGCTGACGTTTCCTGGGGTGACAACCCTGAGGGTGCCGCTCCGGCCCCGGCCCCGGCCACCCCGGCTGCGGTAGCGGCTGACAAGCTGAATGAGGCCGCCGCCTTGCTCCGTGCCGACAAAGACACCGTCATCATGGTGGGCGGGCGCAACCTGACCCGGGAGCGCGGCCTGCAACTGGGTCGCCTCGCCGAGGCGACCGGAGCCAGGGTCCTCACCGAGACCTTCCCCAGTCGCGTTCGGCGCGGCGCCGGTACCGCGCAAATCGAGCGTCTGCCGTATCTCGCCGAACTGGCCATCGAAGAACTGAAATCCACCGAGCAGTTGCTGCTGATTGGCTGCGCCAGCCCGGTGTCCTTCTTTGCCTATCCCAATGTGCCCAGCGTACTGGAGCCGGAAGGTTGCACCGTGTTCCCCCTGGCCGGCCCCAACGACGACATCGATGCGGCGATCGAGGCCCTGCTGGGCGAATTCGACGCAACTGGCCGGGAGGTGGCCGTGCGGCCGCTGGAGGTGCCTCCCGCACCGACCGGGGCACTGGATGCCAACGCCGCGGCCCAGGCACTGGCCCACCATCTGCCCGAGGATGCCATCGTGGTCGACGAGGGTGTGACGACCGGCCTGGCCTGTTTCCCGTTTACCGCCAATGGCCGCTCTCACGACTGGCTGAACCTGCCGGGTGGGTCCATTGGTTTTGGTCTGCCGGCTGCCGTAGGTGCCGCCATTGCCTGTCCGGAGCGCAAGGTCATCTGCCTGGAGGGTGACGGCAGCGCCATGTACACCGTGCAATCCCTGTGGACCATGGCCAGGGAAAACCTGGATATCACCGTGCTCCTGTTCAACAACCGCAAGTACAGCATCCTCGAGCTCGAATTTGCCCGCACCGGCGCCCGCGGGGGCAAGCCGGGACCCAAGGCCGCCAGCTCGCTGGATATCGGCAGCCCCAACATGGACTTCGCCAGCATGGCTCGCGGTATGGGCATGGAGGCTATTGTGGCGACCACCGCCGATGAGTTCAGTGACGCCCTGGCCACCGCCATGGCCTTCAAGGGGCCATTCCTGATCGATGCCAGGGTTCCGCCGCTGCAACTGGGATAGGCCAGCGGAATCCCGGAGCCGATAAAATTCTGAGGTACAGGATAACAACATGAGCGACAAGCCAAACACCTCCCGCCCCCCTTATCGTTCCAACGTGATGAAAAACGGGCCGATCAAGGCCGCCGCCCGCGCCATGTTGCGCGGGCTGGGTCTCGACGATGAGGATATCGCCCAGCCCTTCGTTGGCGTGGTCTCCAGTCACGGTGAGATGAGTCCCTGTAATATGCGCCTGTCCGAGGTTGCGGAACAGGCCCGCTGGGGCATTTATCGCGAGGGTGGTACCCCGCGGGAATTCAATACCATTTCCGTCTCTGACGGCCTGGTGAATGGCCACACGGGCATGCACTTTTCCCTGATGTCGCGGGAACTGATTGCCGACAGTATCGAGATCGTCATGCGGGCGCACCAGTATGACGGGCTGATGTGTATCGGTGCCTGCGACAAGAATTTTCCCGGCATGATGATGGCGCTGACCCGTCTGAATGTGCCGGGCGCTTTCCTCAACGGCGGGCCAGCCCTGCCGGGACGCTACAAGGATGCACCGGCAGACGTCAAAACCGTGGGTGAATACACCGGCAAGCTCATCGCCAGACAGACCACCGAAGATGAACTGGAAGATGTTTCACGGGCCGCCTGGCCTGCATCCGGTTGCTGCGCCGGCCAGTTCACGGCCAATACCATGGGCATGATTGCCGAGGTACTCGGCTTTGCGCCGCTGGGTTCCAGCACCATTCCCTCGGTGCACTCCCAACGCCGGGCCATGGCCCGCAGCGCAGGACGGAAGCTGATGAGCGCGGTACAGGCGAACTTTCCGCTGCCCCGCGACCTGGTTACCCGTAAAAGCCTCGAGAATGCCTGTGCAGCAGTGGCGGCCACCGGCGGCTCCACCAACTCCGTGCTGCATATCCCGGCCATCGCCAACGAGGCGGGTATCGAGTTTACCGTTGAGGATGTCGCGGCTGTGTTTGAGCGCACGCCGCTGATCACCCACCTGAGCCCCTCCGGCCCCTACCTGTACGCCGACCTGCACGAAGCCGGCGGTGTGCCGGTCATCCTCAAGCAACTGCTCAAGGGTGGCTACCTGCACGGCGACTGCCTGACCCTTGAGGGTACAACGCTGGACCAGGCGCTCGCCGATGCGCCGGAAGCGGATGGCAAGGTGGTCGAGGCCATCGAGCATCCCCGAACCCCCCACGGCGGGCTGCAAATTCTCAAGGGCAACCTGGCGACGGATGGCGCGGTGATCAAGTCCGCCGGACTGGATACCCGGCACTTCAGTGGGCCGGCCCGGGTGTTTGAGTCGGAGGAGCAGTGCCTGCAGGCGCTGCTGGCCAACCAGATCGAGGACGGTGAGGTGGTCGTCATCCGCAACGAGGGCCCCGTGGGCGGCCCGGGTATGCGTGAAATGGTGACCGTCACCGCGCTGCTGTATGGCATGGGCAAAGGGGAGAGCGTGGCCATGGTGACGGACGGACGCTTCTCCGGCGCTTCCCGTGGCCTCTGTGTCGGCTATGTCACACCGGAAGCCGCCAAAGGTGGCCTGATTGGCCTGGTGGAGAATGGCGATACCATCACCATCGATCTGGAAACCCAGTCGCTGCACCTGGAGGTGGACGACGGCACGCTGCAAGCGCGCGAGGCTAGCCCGCGCCCGCAGGATGCCAGTGGCAAGGCCTACATCGCCGCTGCCGGCTACGCCCAGAAGTACATCGCCAGCGTTGGACCCGCCACTCGCGGCGCCGTCACTCACTCGGGCAATGTTGACTGGCGGAATGAGGCCGAGGCTGCGCCAGGCTCAGGAAAATAACCCGGCGCGAACATCGATACGGTAAGGAATTCAGCAATGTCCGACGTAAAAATCACCCTGGCGGGCCCGCTGCCACCAGCACTGCGGCAAGGTATTGAACAGCTGGGCCAGGTGACGGTGGCAGGTACCGACGCCGATGCCCTGACGGGGAGTAGTGTCTATGTGGCCACTCCGATGAACCCGATCGATGCCGCAGTAATCGAGGGTCTGCCGGACAGTGTCCGGCTCATCGCCAGTATCGGCGTAGGCACCGACCACATCGATATCGACGCCGCGACCGCGCGCTCGATCATGGTCAGCAACACCCCCGTGGTCACCGAAGACACCGCCGACCTGACCTTTACCCTGCTGTTGGCAACCTGTCGCCGGCTGACGCGCTGTGAGCAGCTGCTCAGGGACGACGACTGGATGGGTGCCCAGCAGGTACTCGGTCACCGGGTTCACGGCAAGACCCTCGGCATCGTCGGTTTCGGCGATATCGGGCAGGCCGTGGCTCGCCGAGCAGCCGGATTCAATATGAAGGTGATCTACCACGGTCCACGTCGCAAGCCCGAGGCGGAAGCCGCACTGGGCGCTGAATACTGCGAAAGCCTGGAGGCGCTGTTGGCGCAAAGCGACATCGTTTCCTTGAACTGCCCGTTGACCAGCGACACCCGGCACCTGATCAACGCAGCCTCACTGGCATCGATCAAAGCGGGAGCAGTGTTGATCAATACCGGTCGCGGCGCCCTGGTCCACGAGCAGGCGCTGGTTGACGCCCTGGCAGCGGGCCAGCTGGGAGCGGCCGGTCTCGATGTGTTCGAGTTTGAGCCGGAGGTAACGCCTGCGCTCAAGGCGTTCGACAATGTCACGTTGCTGCCTCACATCGGCAGTGCCACCGGCGAGTGCCGGATGGATATGGCCCTGCGCCTGATTGGCAACATTAAAACTTTCATCAGCAGCGGTGCGCCCGCTGACCTCTGTAACCCGGTTGGCCTCTAAACCACGATATAACAGCGATATAACAACGGAGTCAGGTAATGAGTATCTATGACGTCATTCCAGTAACCGCGGAAGATCATCGACGCAGGGCCCGCCGCCGCCTGCCGCGATTTCTGTTTGACTACATTGAGGGTGGTGCCAACGACGAACTGACCCTGGCGGCCAATAGCCGCGATTTCCAGCAACTGCAGTTTCGTCAGCGTGTGATGCGAGATGTGTCCACCGTCGATACCGCCTGCGAACTGCTGGGTTTTCAGTCCTCGGCACCCATGGTGATCGCCCCGGTCGGGATGACCGGTATGTACGCCCGGCGCGGTGAGGTCCAGGCAGCACGGGCCGCGAAGGCAGCCGGGCTACCGTTTACGCTGTCCACCATGAGCATCTGTCCGCTGGAGGAAGTGCAGGCCGCCACCCAGACGCCGTTCTGGTTCCAGCTTTACATGATACGCGACCGCGAGTTTGTGCAGCGGCTGTTGCAACGCGCCAAGGCGGCGGGTTGCACCACCCTGGTGTTTACCGTTGACCTGCCATTGCCCGGTATGCGCCTGCGCGATTTTCGCAATGGCATGCTCGGCGGGGGGCTTCCCGGCAAACTCAGCCAGCTCGCCCAGTTGGTGAGCAGCCCGCTGTGGGCCCTGGATGTCGGCATCAAGGGCAAGCCTCACAACTTCGGCAACCTCAAGGAAAAGATTGCCGACCCCGACGACCTGGACCTCTACAAGGCTTTCATTGATTCCCAGTTCGATCCCAGCTGTACCTGGGACGATATTCGCTGGCTCCGCGACCAGTGGCAGGGCAAGTTGCTGGTGAAGGGCGTTCAGGAAGTGGACGACGCCCGGGCGGCGGTGGACGCAGGTGCCGACGCGGTGCTGGTTTCCAACCACGGCGCACGACAGCTCGATTCGGTGGCCTCGTCCATCTCCAAGCTACCGGCGGTCGTGGCTGCTGTAGGTAGTGAGGTGGAGGTTTACGTCGATGGCGGCGTGCGCAGCGGCCTCGATGTCGTCAAGGCAAGGTGTCTGGGCGCCACCGGCGTCTTTCTCGGCAGGGCCTGGGTCTATGCCCTGGCATCGCGAGGGCAGCAGGGCGTCGAACAGCTTCTCGGTCTGTTCCAGAAGGAAATCGCCACCGCGATGGCGCTCATGGGTGTCAACCAGCTGGATGATCTCAATCCAGAGCTGTTGGAAACCGCGATATCCAGGGGAAACCCGGGATGACCAGTGCCTTTACGCTTCTGCATCCCAACGACGATGTACTGATTGCGCTGCGTGATATTTCCGCTGGCGCTGAAGTGACGCCCGGGGTGGTAGCGTCCTCGGACATCACGGCGGGTCACAAACTCGCGCGCAAGCCCGTCGCAGCCGGCGAACCGGTGCATCGCTACAACCAGATTATCGGTACGGCCAGCGCAGACATCGCCGTGGGTGACCACGTTCACACCCACAACATGGCGATGGCTGAATTCGAGCGCGACTACAACATGTGCGGCAATGCACAGCCGACCGACTACGTCGCTACGCCGCGGACCTTTATGGGTATCCGTCGCCCGGACGGCCGGGTCGCCACCCGCAACTACATCGGCGTCATCGCCAGTGTGAATTGCTCTGCGACCGCGGCGAAACAGGTGGCCGAACAGTTCAAGGGTCGCCTCGACGACTACCCCAACGTGGATGGCGTGGTCGCCCTGACCCACAAGAGCGGCTGCGGCCTGGACGCCCCACTGGAGGGGTTCAAACTGTTCAAGCGGGCGCTAGCGGGATACGTGAAACATCCGAATTTCGCCCACATTGTGGTGATCGGTCTCGGCTGCGAAATCACCAATCTCGGCGATATTCTCGATGGCTGGCCCGGTGACTCACTCTCGATTCAGGAGGTGGGCGGAACGCCGGCCACGGTCGCCGAAGCGGTCCGTCGCATCGAAGCGGTGCTGCCGGAAGCCAATCGGGTGGAGCGGGAGCCGATTCCCCTGGGCGAGCTGAAACTGGCGATGCAGTGTGGTGGATCCGATGGACATTCCGGTATCAGCTGCAATCCGGCCCTGGGTTACGCCGTCGATCTGCTGGTGCGCCATGGCGGCACTGCGATTCTCTCGGAAACCACCGAGTGTTACGGCGCCGAGCATGTCCTGACCGCGCGGGCCGCAAGTCCGGAAGTGGGCCAGAAACTGGTCGAGCGGATCAAGTGGTGGGAAGCGTTTACCGCCGGCCGTGGCCTGGTGATCAACAACAACCCGTCGCCGGGTAACAAAGCCGGCGGGCTCACCACGATTATCGAAAAATCCCTCGGATCCATTGCCAAGGGCGGCACGACCAATCTCAATGAGGTCTACGAGTACGCCGAACCGGTCGCGGCGGGCAAGGGTCTGGTGTTTATGGATGCGCCGTCCTTCGACCCGGTGGGCGCTACCGCCCAGGTGGCGGGTGGCGCCACGGTGATGGTGTTTACCACGGGGCGCGGCTCGGCCTTTGGCTGCAAGCCAACGCCCTCCATCAAACTCATCGATAACACCCGCATGTTCGAATTGATGCCGGATGATATCGATATCAATACCGGTACGATTCTGGAAGGGCGGGAAACCGTAGAACAGAGCGGTGAACAGATCTTCGAGCGTATCATCGCGGTGGCTTCCGGGGAAATGACCAAGAGTGAACTGCTGGGTTACGGCGAGGAAGAGTTTTGCCCCTGGGATCTCGGCGTCATGCTGTGATCCCGGGCGGGCTCAATACCGGCCGTGCCGTATCCCGGTGCGCGAATGATTACGGCATGCCCCTACCGCTGAATCGGTGACGGCAGTCGTGCAAGAACATAAAAATGGAATAATCTGAATGAGCTTCGAAACACTCATCGGCTACCTGGGCCTGCTGGGCGGCCTGGTCCTGCTGATATGGCTGGCCCTGCGGGGTATCAACATTATTCTGGCAGCCTTGCTCAGCTCTGCGCTGGTCATCCTGACCAACGGCCTGCCCATCGCCGCCGGGCTGAGCGAGTACTTTGCCTTTGGTGGCCTCGGCGCCTTCACCTTCGCCGGCAAATTCTTCCTGCTGTTCGCCACCGGGGCCATGTTCGGCCGGGTCATGGGAGAGAGTCACGCCGCTTCCAGTATCGCCCTGGCGCTGGTGCGCCAGCTCGGCGCGCAACGGGTGCTGTGGATTACGGTGCTCGCCTCTACGTTGCTGACCTACGGCGGGGTAGTGGTGTTTGTGGTGATTTTTGCCATGTACCCACTCGGGCTGAAGCTGTTGCAAAAGGCTGATGTCCCCAAGCGCCTGTTTTGTGCGGCGCTCGCTTTGGGTTCGGGGACGTACACGCTGACCGCGCTGCCGGGCACGCCCTCCATTCACAACGTGATTTCTTCCGTTTCCCTGGGTACCGACCTGTTCGCCGGCGCGTGGCTGGGTATCCTCGGAGGTTCGCTGATGTTTGCCCTGGGCATGTGGTACCTGGAGCGTGAAAGGTCCCTGGCGGCCGCACGAGGGGAGGGCTTCGAACCCGGGCCTGGCGACCACAGCCTGGCTTCTGACCCGGGGGAAGACAGCTATCCTTCCTGGCCACTGGCACTGCTGCCCCCGGTGCTGGTCCTGGCCACGATTCTGCTCCCGCGCCTGGTGACCATCGTGCTGGGAGAGTCGGCCCAGGACATTGACCTGCTGGCCTTTGCCAACAGCCAGCCCGTGGTCTGGCCGAGCCTGGCTCTGGTGGGCGGGACGCTGCTCTGTGTGGTGCTGTTCCCGACGCTTCGCAGCAGGGCCCTGCACTGCATCGGCGAGGGCACCCAGGACTCCATCATGCCGTTGATCAACACGGCTGCGGTTATTGGCTTCGGCGGAGTGGTCACCCATACCGAGGGCTTTCAGCAGTTCGTGCAGTTGATGCTGGAGGCCCCGTTGCCGCCGCTGCTGTCCATGTTTACGTCGATCAGCATGATCTCGGCCATCACCGGTTCTGCCTCCGGGGGATTGCAGATTTTCATGACGACCATGGCCCAGGGCTATCTCGATATGGGCATTGCGCCCGGGACCCTGCACCGCCTCGCCACCATGGCCGCCGGGGGCTTTGACTCGCTGCCCCACTGCGGGGCGGTCGTGGCGATGTTGACCATCACCGGGCTCAGCCACAAGCAGGCCTACCGGGATGTCGGCATGGTGACCGTGGTTATCCCGGTGCTCGCAACCCTGGTCTGCATTGGCCTGGCGGCGGTACTGGGCTGAGTTCGCGCTAGCTGCGACGCACGATCTCCTCCATGGGTTTGCGCTGGCGCGGGCCCTGGTCGCGCTGGAGATAAGCTTCCGGCAGGTCCGGGGTGTCGCCGGCGTAGCCTATCGCGAGGGCCGTGAGGGCCTCCTGGGTCGCTCCCAGGTTGAAGTCGCTGTGGGCTTTTTCTGGCTCGATTCCGATCATCTGGTGTACCACCAGGCCCCGCGCCGTGGCTTCCACGGTCAGGAACGCTGACGCGGCCCCGAGATCGTGGGGGGCCGCCTTGTTGGGCTTGCCATTGTGCTCGAAGGCGGTTTCCATGATGCCCAGGGCCAGTACCGGGGCGTGCTGCGCCCAGGGCTGGTTACCCTCGACCAGTACCTCAAGAATAGCCTGCCACAGGGACGGGTTTTCCTCCCGCACACCAAGGATGTAGCGCCACGGCTGGGCATTGTAGGAAGACATGGCCCAGCGAGCGGCCTCGAACAGGGCCTCGACGTCCTCGGTGGCGACACTGCGGGCCGGGTCAAACTGGTAGGGGCTGCGACGTTCCCGGAACAGGGGAAGGATGTTGATCTCGCTCATTGGGTACTCCTTGTCTGTGCGGTGAAGTTTGCTTGATGTTACGTGGAGCCCAGCGCCGCTGCCTCTGCTACCACACCCTGCAGGTAGAGCCTGGCATTGGTTCTGAGCATGTCGCCGATGGACGTGGCACGGCTGAACTCGTTAAATGCCCGCTGGTTCTGCAGCAGGCTGAGGCCGTGGGCCATCGACCAGAAGGCCAGGGCGATATCCTCTGGCGGGAGGTGATGGATATCGTTGAGCCTGCACCAATCGCCCAGGGCGTCGATAAAAAATCGCAGGCCCCTGATTCGCCGGGTGAAACTCTCCTGGCTGGTCAGTTCGGTGCCGAGGCTGCCCCACATCAGTTCGTAGAAGGCCTGGTGCCGCTGCAGAAAGTCCAGGTAGGTGAGTCCCAGGGCCACCAGGCAGTCCTCGGTGCCGGGTGCGTAGCGGGCGGCGCTGCGCTCGACCTCGCAGTTCAGGGCATAGTAGGCGAGGTCGGTGACGGCTTCGAGTAATTCATTGCGGTCGCGAAAGTGGCGATAGGGTGCGGCAGTACTCACACCGAGCCGCCGGGCCGCCGCCGCAAGGGAGAACGCCATCAGGCCTTCTTCCTCGATGAGCTCGGCCGCGGCGATAATCAGGGCGTGCTGCAGGTCCCCGTGGTGGTAGCGTGTGCTGGCACTATTGCCGGTATTGGTGCTGCGCTCGCTGGCCAAGGATCGCCCCCCGTCAGGCAATGAGTCTGGTATGCGGGCAGTGTGTCTCAGGCAGTGGCTCGGTGCAATGGCGTTTGGGGGCACGATAGTGCTAGTGTACTGCCCCCGCCGGGGGAGCGGACGCCGCAGCGCCCGGCTTCCGGTCACGCCACGGCAACCAGGCAAGGAAAAGAGCATGACTCAACGCAGTTACCGTCTCGTGGGCATCTGCCCGGACCAGGTCGGCATCGTCGCCCGTATCGCCAGTTTTATCGCTGCGAAAGGCGGTTCCATCATCGGCGCCAGCCAGTACGAAGATACCGAGACCCGCCTGTTTTACATGCGTTATGTGGTAGATGCCGACAGTCTCAACATGGACGCTGACGCATTTCGCGCCGCCTTCGACCCGGTGGCCCGCGAGTTGCAAATGGAATGGCGTCTGACGGAATCGGCAAAACCCAAGCGTGTGGTCCTCATGGTAAGCCGACTCGATCACTGCCTGGCGGACCTGCTGCACCTGTGGCGCAGCGGCGACCTGTTTTTCGAACCGGCCTGCGTTATCTCCAATCACGACGACCTGCGTGAACTGGTAGAGTGGCACGGTGTTACCTACCATCATGTGCCCGTACCCAGGGAGGACGCAGGCAAGCAGGCGGCTTTCGAACAGACCTCAGCCCTGATCCGTGCGGCCGAACCCGATACGATAGTGCTCGCCCGCTATATGCAGATCCTGCCGCCCTGGCTGTGTTCGGAGTATGCCGGCCGGATCATCAATATCCACCACAGTTTCCTGCCGTCCTTCATCGGGGCCAGACCCTACCACCAGGCCTTCCACCGGGGCGTCAAGCTGACCGGAGCCACCTGCCACTATGTCACCGAGGAGCTCGATGCGGGCCCCATCATCGAGCAGGACGTTATCCGTATCCGCCACCACGACACCGTGGAAGAACTGGTGCGCCTCGGCAAGGACGTGGAGAAAACCGTGCTGGCCCGCGGCCTGCGCTACCACCTTGAGGACCGGGTGCTGGTGCAGGGCAACAAGACCGTGGTGTTCTCCTGAGGCGCGATCAGCACATCACGCTGCCGCCATCCACATGATAGGCCTGGCCGTTGATCCACTGGCCATCGTCCGATAACAGCATGGCCACCACGGCGGCGATATCGTCCGGGTGGCCGAGGCGAGTGTGCGGTGTACCAGCCAGGGCCATCTTCTCGAACTCGCGCGGTATCCGGCCACTGCTGCGCATTTCGTCGGTAATGGTCAGTCCGGGAGAGACGCAGTTTGCCCGGATACCCTCCCGGCCCCAGCGACTGGCGACGTGCCGCATGAGTGCGTTGATACCGCTCTTGGTTACTGCGTAGGCAGGCCGCGTGGGCTCCGCCGCCTCCGCGGCGCCGGAACTGGTGTAGACCACGGCGCCGCCCCTCACCAGCAGATGTGGCAGCACGGCGCGGGTGGCGAGGAAATGACCGCGCAGGTTGACCGCCAGGGTGCGGTCGAATACGGCGAGGTCCTCGCTCAGGGCGTCGCTGTCCTCGTGAATGATCCTCATGTCCGCCGCATTGATATGGGCGCCGTCCAGCCGTCCGAGCTGGGTCAGCGCCTCGTCGATGACCTGGTTGACCGAACCCTCATCAGCGATATCGAAGGGCAGGGCGAAGGCCCGGCCACCGGCTGCAATGACTTCCTCTGCGACGGCTGCGGCGGCCTCGAGGTTGATGTCGGCGAGGCAGACATGGGCGCCTTCCTGTGCCAGCCGGCGGGCCGTGGAGGCGCCAATGCCGGTGCCGGCGCCGAGGACAATGATGGCCTTATCGTGGAGTCGTGCTGCGTACGGCATGCGAATCTTCCCTGTTATGGATGAGCCTGCATGCAATATGAGGGGGGAGGTCGGCGCAGGGAAGTGCGCCGGGGGAAAACGCGGGGAGTGGTTTGAATAGTCTCCCCGCGGACGCTCAGATGCGCTCGATAATGATGGCCGGGGCCATGCCGCCGGCAGCGCACATGGTGACCAGCCCAAACTGCTGATCCCGGCGCTCCAGTTCGTCGAGCACGGTGCCAATCAGGATGGAGCCGGTAGCACCAATCGGATGACCCAGAGCCATCGCGCCACCATTGACGTTGACCTTGTCGCGATCCAGGTCCAGGTCACGGATAAACTTCTCCGCGACCACGGCAAAGGCCTCGTTGATCTCGAACAGGTCGATGTCGGCCAGCGACAGGCCGGCCTTTTTCAGCACTTTGCGCGCCGCGGGTACCGGCGCATTGAGCATCAGGGTAGGGGAGTCGCCCATGTTGGCCATGGCCACGATGCGGGCCCGGGGCTTCATGCCGTGGGCACGGGCGTAGTCCGGTGATGCCAACAGCAGTGCCGCCGCACCGTCCACGACGCCGGAAGAGTTACCGGCGTGGTGAACGTGGTTGATTTTCAGGTCGGGGTAGACCTGGCCCACCAGGGCGCGGAAGGTGGTGCCCGCCTCGTCGAGCGGGTAATCGGCCATGGCCTCGAAAGCCGGCTTGAGCCCGGCGAGACTCTCCAGGGTGGTGCCGGGGCGGGGGAACTCCTCCCGGTCCAGGGCCAGGCTGCCATCGGGTTTGTAAACCGGCACCAGGCTCTTGGCGAAGTGGCCGTTTTCAATGGCGAAGGCGGCGCGGTTCTGGGATTCTACCGCCAGCTGGTCCACTGCTTCCCGGTCGATGCCTTCCAGGGTGGCGATCGCGTCGGCGCACACGCCCTGGTGGGGCTGTGGGTGACGCTCCCGCAGGCGCAGGTTGTCGCTGTCGATGAAGGGCGACTGGCCCGCCGCCTGGCTATAGCTGGACATCATTTCACAGCCGCCGCCGATCACCAGGTCCTCCATGCCGGACATGATGGACGCTGCCGCCAGATTCACCGCGGTAATGCCTGAGCCGCAAAAGCGGTCCAGGGTCACACCGGAGGAGCGCACGTCGTAGCCCGCGTCCAGGGCCGCCATGCGGGCGAGGTCGCCACCCTGCTGACCGCGCTGGGCACTGGTGCCAAAAATGATATCGTCCACCTCCGCGGTGTCGAGCTGGTTGCGTTCTGCCAGGACTTTGAGGACTGCCGCCCCCAAGTGCTGGGGATGTTCGTCCGCCAGTGCTCCCTTGCCTTTTTTACCAATGCCGCGAGGGGTGCGGCAGGCGTCGATAATCCATGCTTCAGACATAACAGTACTCCTCCGTCGGGCGGCCTAGCGGCCTTTCCATTGCGGTGCGCGCTTCTCGGCAAAGGCAGTCGCGCCCTCGATAGCGTCCTCACTGGTAAAGACCGGCTGTACGATTTTCTGCTGTTCGGCAAACATCACGTCGCTGGTCCAGTCCTTGGCGTTGGCAATGACTTTTTTGCTGGCCGCGACGGCCATGGGGCCATTGGCGGCAATGCGTGCAGCCAGCTCCAGGGCGGCCTCCAGGGCGGTTCCGGATGCGACCACCCGGTTGACCAGGCCCAGTTCGTAGGCGCGGGACGCATCGATGAAGTCACCGGTCAGGGCCAACTCCATGGCAATGTGTTCGGGAATCTGCTTCGGTAGCTTGACCAGCCCGCCCGCCGCGGCAGCGAGACCGCGCTTGACCTCCGGGATCCCGAACCGGGCGTCGTCAGCGGCGACAATAAGATCGCAGGTGATGGCCACCTCAAAGCCTCCGGCCAGGGCGAAGCCCTCGACCGCGGCAATCAGCGGTTTGGCGGCGATGTATTCACACATCCCGGCAAAACCTTTTCCCTTCACCATGGGGTTTTCTCCGGCGACGAAGGCCTTGAGGTCCATGCCCGAGCAGAAGGTACCGCCGGCGCCGGTGATCAGCCCTACGCGTAACTCCGGGTTGCTCTCGAGCTCGTCAATGGCCGCTGCAATACCTTCAGCCACTGCCAGGTTGACAGCGTTTTTCGCCTGCGGGCGATTCAGGGTGATGATCAGGACGCCGTCCTGGACCTGGGTGAGTACGGGGGTATCAGACATGGTGGATCTCCAGCGGAATGAATGATTTTATCGTCTGAATGGTAACCTACGCGGCCCTGCGCCAGCCAGCTAACCCTATTGCGAGGGTAGGGCGAATCGTTTCGACCACTCTCCACCCCCGCCGCGTCCTGCGGGCTATCCCTGCCATTGTACCGAAGCATTGTCCCCCCTTGTCCGGAGCGGCCCCGAGGATGTTTGCATAATAGTCTTATAGATATATCATTAAGTATAATTGGGGCAGTTTTTAGGCCGTTCCATGCAACGAAACCCATTACCTGGCACACGAACATGATACGGTCAGTAAGCCGCGCACTGGACATCCTTGAACTACTCAATCGGCGAGATAGCATTACCGCCCTGGAACTTGCCCGAGAACTTGCGGCGCCGAGGGCGACGATCTACCGAATTCTGGAAACGCTTGTCGCCAAGGGATTCATCTATCAACATGAATCGGACAACCAGTTTCGCCTCGCACAGGGAGTGACAAGCCTGAGTCGCGGTTATACCTGTGAATTGCAACTGGCGAGTGTTGCCAAGCCGCTGATGAAGGGCCTGACAGAGCGCCTGGCGTGGCCCCTATCGCTAGCGGTCATCTCCGGCAGCGATCTTGTTGTTATCGAAAACACAGACCGGTTCAGTCCGCTGGCAGTCGAGAAATTCAACGTCGGCCACCGAATGCCCGTGCTGCGGACCGCATCCGGGCTCTGTCTCCTGGCCTTCAGCGATGCAAAGCGGCGAGCAGAGACCTTGAGCCTGGTTGGACAAGCATCAGACAACGCTGACAATGTTCTGCAAAGCAGGTTGCATACCATTCGAGAGCGAGGGTTCGCCCGACAGCAGAGATCCCGGGGGCGGGTAAAAATCACGGCCGTATCGGTGCCTGTGAGCGGGGAGGAAGGCCGCAAACGGGCTGCATTGACGCTGCGTTTTACAGAACCCGCTGTATCCAGGGAAATCCTTGAAAAGGCCATCATTCCGGCCATGCTACACACCGCTGCGGAAATATCGGCTGAGTCCGGTGCTGTGACCTGATAGCCGCGGTTTCACGGAACGAAAACGGGGCCATCGGGCCCCGTTCTCATGCCAGTGTGGCAAAAGTCTGTTTCAGAAGGCGTAGCGGACGTCCACAGACCAGGTTCGGGGCATGTTTGGAATCCCGGTCGGCCGGATGACATTCAGCCCTTTGACGTACACGTCTTCCTCGAGCAGGTTTTTACCCGTGAGTGCAGCGCGCCACTGGCCATTGGCTGTCTCATAGAACAACCCGGCGTCCATCAGGGTGGCCGCTTCGGCTTTGACCGCCGGGGCGTTGACGATGTCGTTGTAGTAGTCGCTGCGGTAAGACACGTGACCCATGAGGCCCCAATGACCGGAACCGCCGGCGATTTCATTGCTGTATTCAAAGCCCATGTTGGCCGTCACTTCGGAAACCCGGTTCATCCGGAAGTCCTTGCTGATGACAGAACCGCTATCGATGTTGCTGTATTCGTCCCATTGCCGGGTGAATGCGGCCGTCAATTCCAGATTGTCCGTAGGCAGGAAGACGAATTCAGCCTCCAGACCGATCAGCCGTGCATCGGCGATATTGCGAATGGTTGTGGAGCCGCTGGCGGAGGTGTTAAGCCCCTGGAGGTCGGAGAAGTCGTTCAGGAACAGGTTTACGTTCGCCCTCAGGAGGCCGTCCATCAGGTCGGATTTCACGCCGAACTCGTAGGCCCAGACGGTCTCGGGTCCAAAGCCGGTCGCCAGTGCTTCCGGGTTGAGTGAAGCCAGCCCGTTAAAGCTGCCGGCCCTGAATCCCCGTGAGATGCTGAGGAACGAGAATACGTCCTCGCTCAGCTGGTAGTCGACCACGAACCTCGGTGTAATGGCGTCGCCGGTATTACTGCTCGCCAACGGTACTGCAACCGTGATATCACCAGCGGTCGCCATGGCGCCATCCAGCGTTTTCTCATCGTCGGTCCAGCGTATGCCGGCAGTGAGGGACAGGCGATCGTCGATCGCGTAGGTGCCTTCGGCAAAGACCGCGTAACTCTCGGTGTCGATATCGAGAACAGTGGGCGCGCGCTGGGAGTAGAAGACCACGTCGGAAATCGTCTGGTAAGCCTCTTCCTGAAAGAGGGAAGCGCCGACAATCCAGTCCAGTGACGATCCAAAGGCCGTCCCGCTCAGGTGAAACTCCTGGTTCCAGTCTTCCACTTCACTGGCAATGGTGCGGTTGAGGAGCCCGACGCCGGTGAGGTCAAATGCAGACGACTCATCGAGGTCGTGGTAGCCGGTGATGGACCTGAGTGTGACGCCACTGTCGAACTCGTAAGACAGGTCAGCAGACACGCGCAGTTGCTCGTTGCTGCCGAAAGTGTCGAACGGGGAGTGCACATCGCGGAAGTCCCCGGTGGTCGACTTCAGGCTGTCGGGATCGCGTTCCACGGCCTCCCCACCATCGTTTTCCTCTTCAGACGCGGCGACGGAGAGGGTGCCAGACAAGGGACCGGCGGTTTGTAGAGCGAGCTTGCCATTCAGTGCCCAGACCTCACGATTGCCGCGATCTTCGTCCAAGGCGGTGTTTTCATACCAGTCCCCGCTTTCGCGGTAGAGCCCGGAAACCGAGGCAGCCAGAACATCTTCCAGCACCGGAAACTGGATATAGCCCCGGGTGTTGAAGGCGTCAAAGCTACCGAAGCCGCCGGCAATGTTGCCGGCCAGAGAGCCGTCGGGGGACTTGGTAACGTATTTAATGGCGCCGGTCATGGAATTGCGGCCGTACAGTGTCCCCTGTGGCCCACGTAGCACCTCTACCCGCTGCAGCTCCAGTGCCTCTATGTTTGCGACACTCAAACGCGACATATAGACATCGTCGATATACACACCGACGCCGGATTCAGAGGTGATGATGGCCCCGCTCTGGTCCCCCGCGCCGCGGAGATAGAGGTCGACCTTCCCGGGGGCGCCAACGCCCTGCTGAATAGTGAGCGACGGGACGAATTTCTCCAGTTCGCTTGCCTCCACGATCTGGAATTTTTCCAGCGCCGATTCTCCAAAGGCCGAGATGGTGACGGGAGTGGACTGCATATTCGTCTCCCGTCGTTGGGAGGTCACTACGACTTCCTCAATGGCACGTTCTGTACCGCTCTGGGCGACGGCAACCTGGCTTGCAGTGAGCGAAGCGAAAATGGCGTTGCCGATCAACAGAGATGTTAAGGTCGTTGTTTTGTGAGATTGCACTATATGTTTCCCCTTTGGTGCGAGCGGTGTGGATAGAAATTGCGGGAAAACATACCATCGAAAGAAATCGCCAATGACGGCTTTTTCAAACCTGTCTCAATAGTGGGCGTCGCCAACTCAGTACTCGACTTTGGATCGCACTGCGTTAACGTAGAACGCCCCGGTGTCGGGGCGATCCAGTACACGCTGTGGCAACCCCATGATTCGGAAGGACCCTCAATGTCAGTAGAACGCACTGCATCAATGCCTGGATCAGCGTCGTCGGTGCAGGAGTTCAGGCGCGGATACCGGCCCCTGATCGCTTCTATGGTGGGGGCCGGTTGCGGCATCTCGTCCGTGTGCTTCTACACCAACAGTGTGTTCGTTGCCGCTATCGACAGCGATATGCCGTGGTCAAGAGGGGAAATCCAGGTCGGGATCAGCATCATGATCCTGGCTGCGGTGTTTACCGCCCCGCTGGTCGGAGGGCTGATCGACCGTTTCGGTGCCAGGGCGGTTGCTCTCACTTCGGTGCCGCTGTTTGCCCTGAGCCTCGTCGGCCTTTCCTTTACCAGCGACCAGTTGTGGACCTTCTACGCCGGGTGGGTGGTGATGTCTGTCCTGGCAGCGGGTACGCTTCCCATTACCTGGACGAAGGTGGTGAACGAGTGGTTTGACCAGTCCCGGGGATTGGCGTTGGGGCTGACCCTGATGGGCACAGGAATCGCAGCAGCGATTGCGCCGGGTTATGCAGCCTGGCTAATCGAGCAGTTCGGCTGGCGCAGCGCCTATGCCTGGCTCGGCGTCACTATTTTTGCCATTGCTTTCGCCCCCATCTTTTTTCTTTTCTTTGAATCTGGCAGGGTGCCCGCAGTCAATGAAGACCCGTTGACACCGCCAGAGGAGGCGTCCGGTCACTCGGGGCTGAGCCTTGGGACGGCGCTGCGCGGATACCGGCTGTGGGCACTCTGTATTGCCCTGCTGTGCGTTGCTGTCGGTATCTCCGGCGTCATCACGAACCTGGTGCCCATCCTCACCGACCGGGGCCTGAGCGTTGTCGATGCGGCCCGGTACGCCGGTCTCGTCGGTGTCAGCGTCATTGTCGGGCGATTACTGGCGGGATTCCTCATGGACCGCATCTGGGCACCTGCGGTGGCAGCGTTGTTCCTGGGCATGCCGCTGTTAGCGGCCATTCTGCTCAAATTGCCAGTCATCAATGAGTCGCAAATCATCTGCGCGGCCCTCATTATCGGTCTCGCAGCGGGCGCTGAACTCGATATCATGGCGTTTCTCATCAGCCGCTACTTTGGCCTCGCCCACTACGGTGCGCTGTACGGCTTCCTTTACGTCTTTTTCTCGATTGGCGCCGGCTGCGCCCCGATGCTCTTCGGCTGGGCTTACGACGCCTCGGGTAACTATGACCTGACGCTGACCGGCGTTGCCGTGCTGTCGATCACAGGGGCGGCGCTCATCCTCGCCCTGGGCAGATATCCAGGGGCTACCACTCGCCCCGCCGAAAGCGCTTGAGCGAGCCGCCCGAGGCACGCGTCTCAGGCCCCAAAACGGAGGAATGCTGGCGCGATCATCAGCAGTTGGTTATCTGGCTGCGACCGCCATGGGGCCATCCGGCAGCCAGCTAGCTGAAATGCGGGGTTTGTCCGGTGGCCGGGTGGCATTTTTGCGAGACTTCCCAGGGAGGATTTTGCTCATGCTGGCTCATGTTATAGTTGCCGCCAAAAAATAGAGAGGACCACAGCTTTGTAGGGGAGCATCCATGCCAACAATGCAAAAAGCACCGCGGCGTAAACGGGATCCGCAGTCCACCCGTATTGCCATTCTCGAGGCCGCCAAGACGGTACTGGCAAAAGACGGTTCAGAGGGCCTGAGTGTGTCGAGCGTGGCACAACTGGCGGGGGTCAACCGGGGCACTGCCTACCAGCACTTCAACGCCAAGGAAGAACTGGTGCGCGCTACCCTGGAGTGGGTCAGTCAGCAATTGCTGGTCGCGGTTTTCGAGGACGGTGGCCTGGGCGGCGAGGGCGCGAGTTCTCGGCCCGACATCGACCTGGCCCACCTCCCGGGAGTGATCAACGGAATGGCGGAGTTCAACCTGCGGCTCTCCCTGTATGCGGTCGAGAACCCCGAGATCGGGCGCATCTGGCTCTATGATGTACTGTCCCGACAGAATCCCCGCGAGGACGTTTTCTACAAGCGCTTCGAGCAGTCCATGCAGAACTTTGCCGACAGTGATGCCAGCGAAAAGGACATCGACGTGCAGGCTCTGGCCGTGCTCATGCTGACCGGATATTTCCTCTGGCCGGTGTGGGTGGAGTCTCACGCCAAGAGTAAAAAAGCCCGGCAAAAAATGGCCGAGCGGTACGCGGCGGAGGTCCTGCGGGTGTCCATGCATGGTGTTATCCATGCCGACGGTTACGCTATTCTGCAGTCCTTCCTGGAGAAAAACCTGAACAAATCCTGACAGACTCAGCCGCGCCCGCCCCCGGCGAGGGAGAGGCCCTCACCACGACTGCTGACTGAATCGCATTAGCCATTGATCACAAGGAGTATTTTCCCCATGTTTTCCGCCATCCTGATCGACAAGAACGACGAAGGCCAGACCGTGGCCGTGACTGAGCTCGACGAGGCTCAATTGCCCGAGGGCGATGTCACTATCGACGTGGAATATTCCACGATGAACTTCAAGGACGGCCTGGCCATCACTGGCAGTTCTCCTGTCGTTCGCAAATTTCCCATGGTGCCGGGCATCGATCTGGCGGGCGTGGTCACAGAGAGTTCACACAGTGACTGGCAAGCCGGCGACCGGGTGGTGCTCAACGGCTGGGGTGTCGGTGAAACCCACTGGGGCGGCCTTGCCCAGAAAGCCCGCCTGAACGGCGACTGGCTGGTCGCCCTGCCGGAAGCCTTCAACAGCCGCCAGGCCATGGCCATTGGTACCGCCGGCTACACGGCCAGTCTCTGCGTGGAGGCACTGGTGCAGCACGGGGTGAAACCGGAACAGGGTGAGGTGCTGGTGACCGGTGCCACCGGGGGAGTGGGCAGCGTCGCCATTGCACTCCTGAAAGCTGCCGGGTTCACAGTGGTTGCCGCTACTGGCAAGGCCTTCGAGGAACCTTACCTGAAGTCCCTCGGGGCCGCCGCTATCATCGACCGGGCGGAGCTGGCCGAGCGCGGCAAGCCCCTGCAGAAAGAACGCTGGGCCGGGGTTGTGGATGCCCTGGGCAGCCAGACCCTGGCCAATGCCTGCGCCCAGACCCGTTACGGCGGCGCTGTCGCCGCCTGTGGCCTGGCCCAGGGCGCGGACCTGCCGGCAACGGTGATGCCATTCATTCTACGCGGCGTGGCCCTGCTCGGTATCGACAGCGTGATGGCGCCGAAAGCGCCGCGCGTCGCCGCCTGGGAGCGCCTGGCCAGGAATCTCGACCCTGCGTCACTGGATGTGATCGCCAGGGAAATTACGCTCGCCGATGCCATCGGCACCGCCACCGAATTGATGGAAGGCACCCTGCGCGGCCGCGTGGTGATCGACGTCAACCGGTAATTCACTCGCACAGGGCGGCACCCTGTTTTACAGCGTGGTGCCCCGTGCGTCTGGCTGACCGACCCGGCCCGGATCTACCGTAATAATGTCGACGGGCTCATCAACCAGCCCTCGACGTCCAGTGCGGTCCACTGGCGGGCCTGCGGCCGTAAACCTGTCCGTGCCGCTCCGCTCCCCGGGTGAAATCGACTGCAACCGGCGCCCGTTTTCCGGTACAATGTCGCGCCTTCCAAAAACTACAAAGTAGGAACCGCGCACAGATCCTGCAGCGTTTGCCTCCCCAGGACTTGTTCGCAGATCCCTGAACAACAGGCTCAGCGGGGTGACCCAAGGTCGCCTTAATCGAGTATTGCCGGTCCTATCGGCCATCTACTATTTGGGAAAAGAATGACGACATCAACTCAGAAGATTATCTACACCATTACCGATGAAGCACCTGCGCTGGCGACCCACTCCCTGTTGCCGATCATCCGCTCCTTTGCCGCCGCTGCCGGCATCGAAGTTGACACCAGTGACATTTCGGTCGCGGCTCGTGTCCTCGCCGCTTTCCCCGAGCGCCTGAGTGAAGAGCAGCGGGTTCCGGATGCTCTTGCCGAGCTGGGCGAGCTGACCCAGAGCCCCGACGCCAACATCATCAAGCTCCCCAACATCAGCGCCTCAGTACCCCAGCTGCGGGCTGCCATCGCGGAGCTGCAGTCCCAGGGATACGACGTGCCGGAGTACGTGGAAGACCCTAAAACCGACGAAGACAAAGAGAACAAGGCCCGCTACAGCAAAATCCTTGGCAGCGCGGTCAACCCGGTTCTGCGGGAAGGCAACTCCGACCGCCGCGCCCCCGCTGCGGTGAAAGCCTTCGTTCGCAAGTATCCGCACTCCATGGGTGCATGGAGCAAGGCGTCCCAGTCCCACGCCGACTACATGAAAGGCGGCGATTTCTTCTCCAGCGAGCAGTCCATCACCATGCCCGAGGCCGGCGCCGTACGCATCGAGTTCGTGGGCAAGGACGGTAGCGTGGAAGTCCGGAAAGAGCTGGCGCTGCAGAAGGGCGAAGTACTCGACAGCATGTTCATGAGCGCCAATAAGCTGCGCGACTTCTTCGAAGGCACCCTGAACGATTGCAAGGCGACCGGCGTGATGTGGTCCCTGCACGTGAAGGCGACCATGATGAAAATCTCCCACCCGATCGTGTTCGGCCACGCTGTGACGGTCTACTACAAAGACCTGTTCGACAAGTGGGGCGAGACTTTCGACCAGATCGGTGTGAACCCGAATAACGGCCTGTCCAGCGTCTACGACAAGATCAAGCAGCTGCCTGAGTCCCAGCAGGAAGAGATCCTGCAGGACATCCACGACTGCTACGCCGAGCGTCCGGAAATGGCCATGGTCGATTCCGTCAAGGGCATCACCAACCTGCACGTGCCCAGCGACGTGATCGTGGACGCCTCCATGCCGGCGATGATCCGTAACTCCGGCCAGATGTGGGGCCGCGATGGCAAGCAGAAGGACACCAAGGCAGTGATGCCGGAGTCCACCTACGCCCGCATTTACCAGGAAGTGATCAACTTCTGCAAAACCAACGGCGCCTTCGACCCGACCACCATGGGCACCATCCCCAATGTCGGCCTGATGGCCCAGAAAGCCGAAGAGTACGGATCTCACGACAAGACCTTCGAAATGACCGCCGACGGCACCATGCGCGTTGTCGATGCCGCCAGCGGTGATGTGCTGATGCAGCACGATGTGGAAGAGGGTGACATCTGGCGCGCCTGCCAGACCAAGGATGCCCCCATCCGCGACTGGGTCAAGCTGGCCGTCACCCGGGCCCGCAACTCCGATACTCCGGCCATCTTCTGGCTGGACCCGGAGCGCGCCCACGACATGCAGCTGAAAGCCAAGGTTGAGGAATATCTGATCGACCACGACCTGGCGGGCCTCGACATCCGCATCATGGGCTACAACAACGCGATCCGCGAATCCATGGAGCGCGCCATCCGCGGCCAGGATACCATCTCCGTCACCGGTAACGTGCTGCGGGACTACCTGACCGACCTGTTCCCGATCATGGAGCTGGGCACCTCTGCCAAGATGCTGTCGATCGTGCCCCTGATGGCCGGTGGCGGCATGTACGAAACCGGCGCCGGCGGCTCTGCGCCGAAACACGTACAACAGCTGGTCGAAGAGAACCACCTGCGTTGGGACTCCCTCGGTGAGTTCCTGGCTCTGGCGGCCTCTCTTGAAGACATGGGTATGAAGTACGACAACCCGAGTGCCCGGCTCCTGGGGCAGGCGCTGGACAAGGCGACCGGCCACATCCTGGAAAACAACAAGTCACCGTCCCGCAAGGTCGGTGAACTGGACAACCGGGGCAGCCACTTCTACCTCGCGATGTACTGGGCGCAGGAACTCGCCAGCCAGTCGGACAATCCGGCCCTGGCGGACGTGTTCAAGCCGCTGGCGGAGCAGATGGCAGCCAATGAGCAGAAGATTGTCGATGAGCTGAACGCGGTTCAGGGCGCGCCTGTCGATATCGGCGGCTACTACCACGCCGACCCGGCCAAGGCTTCGGTCGCGATGCGTCCGAGCGCTACGCTGAACGGTCTGCTGGACTCGCTGTCGGTTTAATCGACATCGGCTGGCTTGCCTGCCGAGCGTAATGAAAAACCGGCCTCTTAGGGGGCCGGTTTTTTTTCAAAAGGTGAAAATACTCAGTCCCGCCGCAGCCGATCCGAAATGGCGATGGGAGTAGGGTAATTCAGCACCACAATATACGACGATGCCAACAGCGTAATGATGGTCGTCGCCTGGATCAGCAGAGAGGCGCTCTGGCCAATCAACCCGTTGGCGATGGCGACATAGGCAATCAACAGCGAGAACTCACTGGCCTGCCCGAGCCGAAAGCCCAGGTCCCAGGCCAGTACCCGCTTCTCACTCATCCCCTTGAGCAGAAAGCGGTAGACCACCGGCTTGATCCCGAGGACCAGCGCCGAAAGCAGGAGCGCTGGCACCAGGACACTGCCCAGCAGGGCCAGCTCGAAGCGGGCCCCGACCGAGAAGAAAAACAGGATCAGGAAAAAATCCCGCAGCGGTTTCAGGTTGACCGCAATGTACTGGGAGATCGGGCTGGTGGCGATAGTGATGCCGGCCAGGAAGGCGCCTATCTCGGCAGACAGGCCCATCAGCTCTGCCACCTCGGCCACACCCAGGCACCAGCCCAGGGCCACCAGGAAAATGTACTCGTGGAAGCGGTCAAAGCGGGTGATCAGTTTCAACAGGACGAAGCGCACCAGCAGCCAGGCGCCTGCACCAAGCAGCGGCAGGGCCAGGAAGGGCAGGAGGATTTCCCACAACATGGCCTCTTCGCTGGCGTCGCCACCGGCGGTGCCAAGGAGCATCAGGGTGATGATCGCGAGCAAGTCCTGCAGCAGCAGCAGGCCGATCATGAGCTCGCCAATGTGGCGATGGTGGAGGATGGTGGTTGGCAGGAGTTTGATACCAATGATGGTTGAGGAAAACATCATGGCCGCGCCAATCACCAGTGACTCCAGCATTCCGAAACCGAAGAGGTAGGCCACGGAAAAGCCCATCAGGGCAAAGATGGCGGAACTGGCAAGCCCTACCACGGTGGACTTGCGCAGGGTGGCGAACAGCGCACTGGGCTGCATGTCCAGCCCCAGCAGGAACAGCAGGAAAATAATACCGACATGGCCGATATCAGACAGCAGCTTGAGGTCGGTCACCATCGACAGGCCATAGGGGCCGATCGCCGCGCCCAGGGCGATATAGGCAATGATCAGCGGCTGACGGGTGTACAGCGCTATCGACGCAAACACCGCTGCGCCGGTAAAAATCAGGAAAAATGAAAAGGTGATGCTGCCGCCGTCCATACCACTGCCTTCCCCATGGGCCTGCGGCTAGTGTACTGGACGGCTGGAGGCGGGGACAGGGACTGCCCCCGGGATTTTGCTACAACGCGGCCTCAGGCGCGCCGGCGAAACAGCGGCAGGGGCTGGTCGATGGCGGCCTGGTAGTGCTCGCTGAAGTCGCCAAGGCTGGCCACGGCCTCTTCCAGTTGGGACTCGTCGGCGAGCTGGAACGCGTCGAAACCACAGCGGCTGAGGTAGTGGAGCTGGTCGCGGATAAAGCCGCCCACTGCGCGCAACTCGCCGCGGTAGCCGCGCTCGCGCAATTCCCGGGCATAGGAGAAACCTCGGCCATCGGTGAACACCGGGAAGTTGACGGCGACCAGGGCCAGTTCATCGAGATGGGGTAGGAGGGCCTCCACGCCATCGCCGGGCTCCAGTTGCACCGCGCTGTCCTGTTTGTCGCCCAGGGCTTCCCATTGGCTCAGGGTGGCGATACTGCCTGGCCCCGCCGCGTCGGCGTCGGGGTTTGCGGCCTGCCACTGCTCGTCGCTGAGAACGGCACCGTTTTTAATCAGCCTTGGCATAGACGCGCTCCTTGAAGGGATCGATGCCCACACGGCGGTAGGTGTCGAGGAAGGTTTCTTCCTCGCCGCGCAGGTCGACATAGGTGTTGAGAATTTTTGCCATCACATCGGGCATGTCTTCCTGCTTGAACGACGGGCCCAGGATCTTGCCGAGAGAGGCGTCTTTCGCCTGGCTGCCGCCCAGGGAGACTTGGTAGAACTCCTGGCCTTTCTTGTCCACCCCGAGAATGCCGATATGGCCGATATGGTGGTGACCACAGGCGTTCATGCAGCCGCTGATATTGAGCTCCAGCGGCCCGAGGTCGTAGACGTAGTCCATGTCGTCGAAGCGGGCCTGGATGGCCTCTGCGACGGGGATGGACTTGGCGTTGGCCAGCGAGCAGTAATCGCCGCCGGGGCAGCAGATCACGTCCGTCAGGTAGCCGATGTTAGCGGTAGCGAGCCCCGCCTTCTGCAGGCTCTGCCACAGGGGGTAGAGGTCCTGCTGGCGCACATCAGCCAATACCATGTTCTGCTGGTGGGTACTGCGTATCTCACCGAAGCTGTACTGGTCGGCCAGATCGGCCAGCAGTTCCAGCTGGACGTCGGTGATATCACCCGGTGCCTGGCCGGTCTGTTTCAGGGAGACTGTGACCGCCTGGTAGCCGGGTACCCGGTGCGCCACCGTGTTGCGCTTGAGCCAGTTACCGAAGATCGGCTCAGCTGTTGCCTGCGCCTGCAGGGCGGATTCGCTGGCCGCTCCGTCAATGGTCCCGTAGGCAGGGTCGGTGAAGAAGCTTTTTGCGCGGGCAATTTCTTCCCCGGTCAGGGTGCTGGGGCCATCCTTCAGGGCTGCCCATTCTTTCTCGACGGCTTCGCGGAAGGCCTCGATACCCATGGCCTTGACCAGGATCTTGATGCGCGCCTTGAACTTGTTGTCGCGACGCCCGTGCTGGTTGTACACCCGCAAAATCGCTTCGAGGTAGGTCAGCAGGTGTTGTTTATCCAGCCATTCGTTGACCACCGAGCCGATGACGGGGGTGCGACCCAGGCCGCCGCCGGCAAGGACCTTGAAGCCGATCTCGCCGCTGGCATTGGGCACCAGTTCGATACCGATATCGTGGGCGTGAATGGCGGCGCGGTCCTCTTCCGATGCGCACACGGCGATCTTGAACTTGCGCGGCAGGAAGGCAAATTCCGGGTGGAATGTGCTCCACTGGCGAATGATTTCACAGTAGGGGCGGGGGTCTTCCAGTTCATCCCGGGCGACCCCGGCGAACTGGTCGGTAGTGGTATTGCGAATGCAGTTGCCGCTGGTCTGGACCGCGTGCATCTGCACGCTGGCCAGTTCCTCGAGGATGTCCGGCACCTCTTCCAGCAACGGCCAGTTGAGCTGGATATTCTGGCGGGTGCTGATATGGGCGTAGCCCTTGTCGTACTGACGGGTGATGTGGGCTACCTTGCGCAGCTGCTTCGAATTGAGCAGGCCATAGGGCACGGCGATGCGCATCATGGGCGCCAGGCGCTGTACGTACAGCCCGTTCTGCAGGCGCAGGGGCAGGAACTGCTCCTCAGTGATCTTGCCAGCGAGATAGCGCTGGGTCTGGTCGCGGAACTGCGCGACGCGCTCATCGATGATGCGCTGGTCGTATTCGTCGTAAACGTACATCAGGTGGGTCCTGTCCCCGCTGGCTGGTTCGCGTAGGGGCGCTACCATACCAGAAAAGTTTGTGGGTTAAATATGCCTTCTTTTCATAAGGTTAGAACCGGCGAGAGAGGTCCCCTGGGGCTTCGTGCCGGGGCCGCTTCCCAACGGTCGATGCATTGCTATAATGGCCGCTCGAGTCTGTCTGACCGAGTCTGTTTCTGGCCATTAATAAGGAGTCACAATGTCAGGTCCTTCCCAGCAATCCGACGGCAGCGCCGACGCCATCGCCGCTACCGCCATTATCAGCATTGTCGTATTCAGCCTGTACCTCTGGCTCGGTGGCATGCCTCACTGAAGTCCCGCTGCCCGGCGCCGGCCCCTGTCAGTGGCCGGCGTTTTTCAGCACCATCTGCACAACAAAGAACACGGTACCGATAAACAGCAGGGTGAAAATGATCCCCGCCGCCACAAAAATACCGAGCCGGCCCTGCTTGAAGTCGCGCTCGCGATTGCGGCTACTCTGAACCCCGAACCCCGCGGCAAATACCGAACTGATCACCTGCCAGGGGCTCAGTTTTTCCTTTTTCTGCTGCTCGTCGTCCATCGTGTCCTCTCTCAGGCGTTGAGGTTTGGCGCCAGCCAGCGCGCCATCTCGCTTTCGTCCACTCCCTTGCGCTCCGCAATGCTTTGCACCTGGTCGCGACCGATTTTGCCCACCGCGAAGTAACGTGAATCGGGGTGAGAAAAGTACCAGCCGCTGACGGAGCTGGCGGGGAGCATGGCGAAGCTCTCCGACAGTTCGACCCCGGTGTTGGCGGTCGCGTCCAGCAGGCGGAACAGGGTGTCCTTCTCCGTGTGGTCGGGGCAGGCGGGATAGCCGGGAGCCGGCCGGATGCCACGATAGCGCTCGCGGATCAGCGCTTCATTATCCAGCGCTTCGTCGGGCTGGTAGCCCCAGAGTTCGGTGCGCACCCGGCGATGCATGTACTCCGCCAGGGCTTCCGCCAACCGGTCTGCCAGCGCCCGCAACAGGATGCTGTTGTAATCGTCGTGAGCCTCGTTGTAGGCCTGCACCCGCTCGGCTACACCGTGGCCCGTGGTCACGCAGAATCCACCGACATAGTCCGCGCAGCCGCTGTCCTCAGGGGCAATGTAATCTGACAGGCAGAAGTTGGCCTCGCCACTGGGCTTTTCCATCTGCTGGCGCAGGTGGTGGAGGGTGTCCAGTTCCTCCTGCCGTGACTCGTCCTTGTACAGCACGATATCGTCGCCGCGGCGCTGGGCGGGCCAGAAGCCGATGGCGGCACGGGCGTCCAGCCACTTTTCCTCGATGATGCGGCCCAGCATGGCCTGGGCGTCGGCAAACAGGTCCCGCGCCTGGGCGCCGACCTTGTCGTCCTCGAGGATGGCGGGGTACTTGCCGGCCAGTTCCCAGGAAATGAAGAACGGGGTCCAGTCGATAACCTCGACAAGCGCCTCGATCGGCACATCGAACACCCGGGTGCCGGTGAAGGTGGGCGTCGGCGGGGTGTAGTTGTCCCAGTCGAGCTGCGGCGCATTGGCGGCAGCTTCCGCGTAGGGCAGGGTGCGGGTGCGGGGCTGGCGGTTCGCCACCCGCTCGCGCACGGTGTCGTACTCTTCTTTCAGCGCGGCGACGTATTTCGCCTTGCCGTCGCCGAGCAATTGTGTGGCCACCGACACGCTGCGCGACGCGTCGGGTACGTACACGACCTGGTCATTTTTGTAATGCGGTTCGATCTTCACCGCCGTGTGGGCCTTGGAGGTCGTGGCACCGCCGATCATCAGCGGGACCTGGAAGCCCTCGCGCTGCATTTCGCTGGCGACATGAACCATCTCGTCCAGCGACGGCGTGATCAGGCCAGACAGGCCAATCAGGTCGACGTTTTCTTCCTTCGCGACACGCAGGATCTCCTCGCAGTGCACCATCACCCCGAGGTCGATGACCTCGAAGTTGTTGCACTGCAGGACCACACCGACGATGTTCTTGCCGATGTCGTGTACGTCACCCTTGACCGTGGCCATGAGGATCTTGCCGTTGCTCTGGTTACCGTCGGATTTCTCGGCTTCGATGTAGGGCTGCAGATAGGCCACCGCCTGCTTCATCACCCGGGCACTCTTCACCACCTGGGGCAGGAACATCTTGCCATCGCCGAACAGGTCGCCGACCACGTTCATGCCGTCCATCAGCGGCCCTTCGATCACCTCGATAGGGCGGTCGAACGCCTGCCGGGCTTCCTCGGCATCTTCGATGATGTAGGTATTGATGCCTTTCACCAGCGCGTATTCAATCCGCTTGGCGACGGGCTCCTCGCGCCAGCTCAGGTCTTCCTTGCGCGCACCACCGCCACCGCTGTCGCGATATCTCTCGGCCAGGTCCAGCAGGCGTTCGGTGCCGTCCTCCCGGCGGTTGAGGATGACGTCCTCCACCGCATCCCGCAGTTCCGGGGGCAGTTCGTCGTAGACCGCCAGCTGGCCGGCGTTGACGATACCCATGTCCATACCGGCGCGAATCGCGTGAAACAGGAAGACCGAGTGAATCGCCTCGCGCACCGCGTTGTTCCCGCGGAAGGAGAACGACACATTGGAAACGCCGCCGGACACCAGTGCGCCGGGCAGGTTTTCCTTGATAAAGCGGGTACCCTCGATGAAATCGACGGCGTAGTTGTTGTGTTCCTCGATGCCCGTGGCCACCGCAAAGATGTTGGGGTCGAAGATGATGTCGTTCGGGTTGAAGCCGACGTCATTGACCAGCAGGTCGTAGCTGCGCCGGCAGATCTGCTTGCGGCGCTCGAGGTTGTCGGCCTGACCGTCCTCGTCGAAGGCCATCACCACCACCGCAGCGCCGTAGCGACGGCACAGGCGGGCCTGTTCCAGGAACTCGGCTTCCCCGGCCTTGAGGCTGATGGAGTTCACCACCGGTTTGCCCTGGATGCACTTGAGGCCGGCCTCTATCACCTCCCACTTGGAGGAGTCCACCATGATCGGGACCCGGGAGATGTCCGGCTCGGAGGCCACCAGGTTGAGGAAGGTCACCATGGCTTCCTCGGCATCCAGCATGCCTTCGTCCATGTTGATGTCGATGACCTGGGCGCCGTCTTCCACCTGGGTGCGTGCGACGTTCAGTGCCGTCTCGTAGTCACCTTCCAGAATCAGGCGCTTGAAGGCGGCGGAACCGGTGACGTTGCAGCGCTCGCCCACGTTCACGAACAGGCTGTCGGCGGTGATGTTGAAGGGCTCCAGGCCCGACAGGCGACAGGCCGCCGCCGGGTGCGGCAGGGGGCGGGGCGCCAGGCCATCGACGGCCTTGGCGATTGCCGCGATATGGCCCGGTGTGGTGCCGCAACAGCCACCCGCCAGGTTGAGCATGCCGCGCTCCGCAAAGCCGCGGAAATCCTCGAACATGTCCTCCGGGGTTTCATCGTATTCGCCGAAGGCATTGGGCAGGCCGGCGTTGAGGTGGGCGCTGAAGTAGCATTCCGCCGCACTCGAAAGTTCTTCAAGAAATGGGCGTATCTCTTTGAATCGACGGCCACAATTGCTTCCGACAATCAAGGGGTTAGCGTGGGCAATGGCATTCCAGAAGGCCTCCGGGCTCTGTCCGGAAAGCACCCGGCCGCTGGTGTCGGGGAAGGTCACCGAAATCATCAGCGGCAGCTCGACGCCCAGTTCCTCTAACACCCCCTGCACCGCGAAAATCGCCGCCTTGGCATTCAGGGTGTCGAAGATGGTTTCGATCATCAGCAGATCGACCCCGCCCTCGATCAGGCCCCGGGTGGCCTCGCTGTAGTCGCGCACCAGTTCATCGAAGCGGATGTTGCGGGCGCCCGGGTCGTTGACATCCGGTGAGATGGAGGCGGTCCGCGGGGTCGGGCCAAGCACGCCCGCTACGTAGCGGGGCTTGTCGGGGGTTTCCGCGGTCATTTCATCGGCCACTTCCCGGGCGATGCGGGCGCCGGCCAGGTTCAGTTCAACCGCCAGTGCGCCGAGGTCGTAATCGCCCTGGGCCACGGCGGTGCTGTTGAAGGTGTTGGTCTCGATGATGTCGGCGCCGGCATCGAGGAATTCCCGGTGCAGGCGCTTGATAACCCCCGGCTGTGTCAGCGACAGCAGGTCGTTATTGCCCTTGAGGTCACCGGCGTGGTCGGCAAAGCGCTCGCCCCGGTAGTCCGCCTCGGTCAAGCCCTGCGCCTGAATCATGGTACCCATAGCGCCGTCCAGCACCAGAATACGCTCGTTCAGGGCCCGCTCGATGGCGGAGGGGGAGGGCTTGTCAGTGGGCATCGTTCCGTCCTGCTGTCTCTGTCGTTGTTAACCCGCGCCGGCTGCCTTGCGGCCAGCGGGCGCGTATTCTATCAGAACCACCGTGGCAAGGCCGTTCAAATTCAAAGACTTCTCGAAGATAGCTAGAGAGAGTGCTAGAATACCTGACCGTTTTACTCGGAATCACGTTTTACCGGAACCGAACACGCTATGGTCACCATCACCGAATCTGCCCAGGACTACCTCGCCGAGCTGCTCTCCAAGCAGGAAGACGCCCTCGGCGTCAGGGTTTTCATCAACCAGCCCGGCACCCCCCGGGCGGAAACCTGCATTGCCTACTGCCGTGACGGCGATGTGGAGGAGGGTGACGAACAGCACCCCTTCGAGAAGTTCACTGCCTGGTTCGACGGCCGCAGCCTGCCCTACCTGGAAGATGCCCTGGTGGACTACGCCAAGGACCGCATGGGCGGCCAGCTCACGATCAAGGCCCCCAACGCGAAGCTGCCTCGTGTCGACGAGAACAGTCCCCTCGAGGACCGCATCAATTATGTGCTGTACAACGAGGTGAACCCGGCTCTGGCAGCCCACGGTGGTGAGGTGAGCCTGGTGGAGGTCACTGAGGACAATTACGCGATCCTGAAATTCGGCGGTGGCTGCCAGGGTTGTGGCATGGTGGACCAGACGTTGAAAGGCGGTGTCGAGAAGACGCTGCTGGAGCAGTTGCCGATGCTGGCGGGTGTGCGGGATATGACCGACCACACTGATCGGTCGAACGCGTATATGTGATCGGTGAGTTCAATCAGGCTACCGCGAACACAGGTTATAGCTCTTCTGTTGAGCGCTTAAGTAGCTTTCATCTAACTGCTTTAACACGATTCATGCTCAGTGGCGGCTTGGAATGCCGGTGGCCCTTCCGCGAACCGCCAAAAAGCAGACGTCCATGTCAGGCTTCTATGCGCACATCCATGTGCGCATAGATTCGCTAC
Organism: Parahaliea maris; assembly: GCF_008064665.1. Taxonomy (GTDB): domain Bacteria; phylum Pseudomonadota; class Gammaproteobacteria; order Pseudomonadales; family Halieaceae; genus Parahaliea; species Parahaliea maris. Next base: position 838,521 of record NZ_VRZA01000002.1, read on the forward strand.
AGGGCCACCGACATTCCAACCCTTCAGTTCCGCCTGAGACGATATTCCCGGCCACCGGGCAAACCCGTTAGCAACTTGTTTGTCTCTACAAAACGCTCTGGGCTGTTCGCCGCGCAGATTTCCTGATTCGAGGGGGAGGTGGGCCGGGCTTAATAGCCAGGTCCGAAGGCTTGGTGCCCCGATAGTCCCGGAGCAAATCTAGGCGTCCATGGACGGACGCCTAGAAGCCTGACATGGATGTCCGCTTTTTGGCGGTTTGCGGAGGGACTATCGGGGCAGCGAGCCGCCACCCCGCCTGCTACAACGCTCCAGCTAACGAGTAAGGAGCAAAAGAAGCACGCATCAAATAGCGTGTGAGTCGCAAAGTACTAGGAATTACGCCCCGGCAACACGTCCTTCAACTTCGCCCGCATATCCCGCAGCGTATTCGCCGTCGTATCCCAGTCAATACAGCCATCGGTTACCGACACACCGTATTCCAGGTCTGCCAGGTTCTCCGGGATCGACTGGTTGCCCGCCTTCAGATTGCTCTCGATCATCAGGCCGACAATAGAGCGGTTGCCCTCCAGAATCTGGTGAGTCACATCCTCGACCACCAGCGGCTGCAGTTCAGGCTGCTTGTTCGAGTTGGCGTGAGAGCAGTCCACCATGATATTGCGCGGCAGCTTTGCCTTCTCCAGCGCATCCTCACACAACTTGATGTGCACCGAATCGTAGTTCGGGCCGGCGCTGCCGCCGCGCAGGACCACGTGGCCGTAGCGGTTGCCCTTGGTGGTGTACACCGACACCTGGCCCTCGTGGTTGATGCCGAGGAAGCGGTGAGGCTTGGCCGCAGAGTTGAGGGCATTGGTGGCCACGGTCAGGCCGCCGTCGGTGCCATTTTTGAAGCCGACGGCGCAGGACAGGCCGCTGGCCATCTCGCGGTGGGTCTGGGATTCAGTGGTGCGGGCGCCGATGGCGGACCAGCTGATCGCGTCCTGCAGGTATTGCGGGGAGATCGGGTCCAGGGCCTCGGTGGAGGTCGGCAGCCCCAGTTCCAGGATGTCCAGCAACAGCTTGCGGCCGATTTGCAGCCCTTCCTCGATTTTGAAGGAGTCGTCGAGGTAGGGGTCGTTGATCAGGCCCTTCCAACCAACCGTGGTGCGCGGCTTCTCGAAGTACACCCGCATCACGATATACAGGGTATCAGACAGCTCTTCCGTCAGTTCCCGCAGGCGGCGGGCATAGTCCATGGCCGCTTCGGTGTCGTGGATGGAGCAGGGGCCCACCACCACGAACAGGCGCGGGTCCTTGCGATCGAGAATATCCCAGATAGCCTGGCGGCTGCTGGTGACGGTGTCGTGGGCGTTGTCACTGAGCGGCAGGGAATTCTTCAGCTGCTCCGGCGTGACCAGCACATCCTGGGATGCGACATTGATATTGTGTACGGCCGTATTGCTCATTACTGCTTACCTGCTAGAGTGTGTGCCTCTCGCGCCGGGACCGTGGCTTGCAGGATGGGTACATCAGGTGAGCCATTCGCCCGAAGGAGGGCGCGACATTCTATAGCAGGCTGCGGTTTTTGGGTAGGATGCCCCGGAATCCACCCGCTCAAGTCCGCCCCTTCATGGAGGAACACCGTTGGCGCCCGAAACGACCGGCTCCCGCTACGACCTCACACCACTGCTGCCCTGGATCGAACAGGGCTTTACTCTGCTCACCCCGAACCTGCGCCTGGCCCGGCGCATCAAGGCCGAATGGGACCAGCGGCAGCAGGCCGCAGGACTGCGGGCCTGGCAGCCCCTGCCGGTGCACTCCCTCGAGGGCTGGCTGCAGTCCTTGTGGCAGCAACGCTGTAACGCTGAACCGGTGCTGCGCCGCATCCTCCTCGACGGCGGTGCCGCACTGGCGCTCTGGCAGCAGATCATCGACGAGGACCAGCGTCGGACCGGCTATCACCTGCTGCGAACCGACGCGGCGGCCCGCCAGGCCCAGCAGGCACGGGACAATCTGCTGCGCTGGGAGGTCGCGCCCAATGGTACCGCTGCCGCGGAGTTTGCGCTGGACGCCGATTGCTCCGCCTACCTGCGCTGGCACGTTGCCTTCGACAAGGCCCTGGCAAAGGGCGGCTTCGCGACGGCGCTGGATGTCATCGGCCTGTTGGCCGCCACACCCGCGGCCGGCCACGCGGACAGGAAAGCCCTGTTGGTTGCATTCGAAGAGGTGCCGCCACTGCTGTCGTCAGCACTGTCCGCCCATTGCGTAGTGGTTGAAGAGTTGCCACCGCCCCCTCCCGGGGCTGCCCGTCACGCCATTGCCTATCCGGATCGCAAGAGCGAGCTGACCGCCATTGCCCGCTGGGTGAAGTCCACCTTCGATGGTGACCCCCGGGCCAGCATCGGCGTGGTGCTGGATGATATGCGGGGGGACCGCCAGCGTCTGGAATACCTGCTGCGACGGGAATTCGGCTGTCTCGATACCGACTACGGAACCCTTCCCGTCAACTTTTCCACCGGTTGGGCATTGGCGGAGGTACCGGTAGTGCGGGATGCGCTGGCCGCACTCGAAGCCGGGGGCCGGCAAGTACCACTCGAGAGCGCACTGGCGCTGCTGCGCTCACCGTTTCTGCAGTTGCCGGATCGACACAGCCCGCTGGCACTCGATTTCATTCGCAAACTCCACGACCACGGGCGCGAACAGGTGGACGGCGGCGCCCTGCGCTCGCTGGCGGCGGACCTGCGACTCGGAGAGATGCTGCTGGAAATCTCCACCTGGCGGGAGCTGCACGAGGCCGCGGCGCCCTCGGTGTGGGCCGAGCGCTTTCACGCCCAACTGGCCCTGTGGGGCTGGCCCGGCGAGCGCAGCCTGGATTCGCTGGAATATCAGCAGGTAGAGCAGTGGCATGGGCTGCTGGAGCAACTGATGGCCTACGATGCGGTGTGCCCGTCGCTGGACCAGTCCGGCGCGCTCAACCTGTTGCGACGCTGCGCCCAGGATGCGAGTTTCCAGCCGCGTACCGCCGACAGTCGGGTGCAGGTGCTGGGCCCGCTGGAGGCGGCCGGGCTGCAATTCGACCACCTCTGGCTCTGCGGCCTGCAGGCCAGCCAGTGGCCGGCTCCGGCCAGGCCCAACCCCTTTATCCCGGTCGCCCTGCAGCGGCGGCTTGGCATGCCCCACGCCAGCGCCGAGCGGGAGTGGAGCTACGCCCGCAACCTGTTGAGCCAGTACCGCAGCCATTGCCGGATGCTCCACGCCAGCTATAGCCAGAGCGTGGACGGCGCGCCGGAATTGCCCAGCGCCCTGCTGGATGACTTTGCGTGGGAGGATCGCTCAGTGACCGCCGGGCCGCCTGCCAACTGGCAGCGCCAGTGGCAGGCGCGCGACATCGAAGAGTGTGAGGATCAACTCGCCCCTGCGGTCGACGCGGCGGAGCTCGCGACCATTCGCGGCGGCAGTGCCCTGGTCGAGGACCAGTCCCACTGTCCATTCCGGGCTTTTGCCCGGCGCCGACTCCGGTTGCAGCCTCTCTCGGAACCCTCCCTGGCGCTGAACGCCGCCGAACGGGGTAACCTGTTACACCGGGCCCTGCATATTATCTGGGAGGAACTGGAGAACGCCGCCAACCTGGCAGCACTGGATGCGAACGCCCAACAGCAGCTGGTTGCAGCGGCCGTGAGCAGTGCCTTCGAGACTCTCAAGACCGCCCGACGGGTCGCCGTGGGGCACGCCTGTATCGAGCAGGAATCCCGGCACCTTGCGGTAGTACTGCAGCAATGGCTTGCGGTAGAGCGCCAGCGAGAGGATTTTGTGGTGGTGGCCCGGGAGCAGCGTGTCGATCTCGATCTCGGAGCGCTGCCACTGCACCTGCAGGTGGACCGGATTGACCGCAGCGCCGGTGCGGAGGGTGTCACCATCATCGACTACAAGTCCGGCAACTGTGAACCGCGCAGCTGGCTGGGGGAGCGTCCGGCATTGCCACAGCTGCCCCTGTACAGCCTGGCCAGCGAGTCCCCGGTGGAGGCCCTGGCCTTCGCCCAGGTGCGGGCGCGCAAATGCACCTACAAGGGGCTCGGTGCGCGGGCGGTGGCGCCGGGCGTCAACACCGATATCGCCAGGGCCACCCGCGGCAAGGAGGAGGTCGATGCCTGGGAAGACCTGCTCGCGGCCTGGCGCAATAATCTACAAGACCTCGCCGACAGTTTTATCCGGGGTAGGGCAGAAGTAGACCCGCTCAACGCCAACAGTTGTACCTGGTGCGGCCTGCAGGCCCTGTGCCGGGTGGAGGTTGATCATAGCGCGCCGGCTTCGGCAGATGAGGAGGGCGCATCGTGACGGTTATCGATGCCCGTGAGCGGGAAACCGCCCTCGACCCGCTGTCCAGTTTCTGTGTCAGCGCCCCGGCGGGTTCCGGCAAGACAGAATTACTGATTCAGCGCTTCCTCGCCCTGCTGGCCCGGGTGGAGCGTCCGGAGCAGGTGCTGGCCATTACCTTCACCCGCAAGGCCGCCGCCGAGATGCGCGAGCGCGTATTGCAGGCCCTCAACGACGCGGCGGCACAAACGCCCATCACCAGTGCGCATCAGCAGCGGACCCGGGAACTGGCGCTGGCTGCGCTGGAACGCGATGCCGCGGGGCACTGGGAGTTGATGGCCAACTCGGCCCGGCTCAGTATTCGCACGATAGACGGTTTCTGCAGCGGGCTCACCCGGCAAATGCCGGTGCTCAGTAGCTTTGGCGCCCAGGTGAGCGCGGTGGATGACGCCGGCCCACTCTACGCCGAGGCCGTGGCGGCGCTGTTCGCCATGCTCGAAACCTCACACCCCGTGGTGGAAGACCTGCGGCCCCTGATGCTGCATTTTGACAACCACTGGGACCGGCTCAGTGACCTGTTGCAGAGCCTGCTGGCCCGCCGGGAGCAGTGGCTGACCTATCTCGGGGTCAGGGCCGACCCGGCCGCAGCGGAACAACTGTTGCACCAACTGCTGCAGGCGGTGGTCGAGGACGCGCTGGCGGCCTTGCATCAGCGTATGGGCAGCTTTGTCGGTGAGCTCTATGAGCTGCAGTGTTTTGCCGCATCCCAGCTGGGTGATAAAGAACCGGCAGGCGCCGCGGGGACCCGGCTCGAGGACCTGCCGCTGTGGCAGGGCCTGCGCAAACTGCTGCTGACTGCCGATGGCAAGCAGTGGCGCAAGCGGGTGGACAAGCGCAACGGCTTCCCCAGCGGCAGCGGGCAGGCAGCGGAGATGAAGGCGCGGATACAGGGTGTGCTGGAGGCCCTGGCCGAAGACGACAGCCTGCGCGAAGCCCTGCTCGACGTCGCCCTGATGCCCACCCCGGGAGAGGACAGCGACAGCTGGCGACTGGTGGTGCACCTCACCCATGTCCTGCCGGTGCTCGCCGCTCAGTTGATCCTGGTGTTCCAGCAACACGGTCAGGTGGATCACACCCAGGTGGCGCAATCGGCGCTGCAGGCGCTGGGAGACGACGACGCCCCCACCGACCTCGCCCTGCGCCTGGACTACCGTATCGAGCACATCCTGGTGGACGAATTCCAGGACACCGCCATCAACCAGTACAGGTTACTGCAGCGCCTGACCCGGGGCTGGGCCGAACACAACGCCGCCACCCCGGAGCGGCCGCGCACGTTTCTCATCGTCGGCGATGGTATGCAGTCAATCTATGGTTTTCGGGATGCCAATGTGGGCCTGTTCCTGCAGGCCCGGGACCACGGCTTCAACGGGGTCCTGCCGCAATACCTGGAGTTGCGCGCCAACTTCCGCTCCGAGGAAGGCATCGTTCGCTGGGTCAACGACACCTTCGCCGAGGTGTTCCCGTCAGAAGACAACATCAGCCGCGGCGAAGTGAGTTTCAGTGAGGCCCACGCGGTAAAGCCTGCCGGGCAGGCAGAAGCGGTGAGCGTCGCAGTATTTCACGGAGACGCTGCCGCTGCGGCCGAAGTCGAGTTTGTCTGCGAGAGCGTCGCTGCCGCACTGGCTGCGGACGGCGAGGGCAGTATCGCCGTGCTGGGGCGCAGCCGCCCACAACTGCAGGCCTTTGTCAGCGGCCTGCGGGAGCGGGGCATCGCCTTTGCCGCCCAGGATATGGATCGCCTGTCCCGGTCGCCCGTGATTCTCGACCTGATGAGCCTGGTGCGGGCGCTGGCCAATCGCGCCGATCGCGTCGCCTGGGCGGCCCTGCTGCGCAGTCCGCTTTGTGGCCTGGCGCTGTCCGACCTGCATGCATTGCTGCGCGCCGATGTAGTCGACGAACACGCGGACCTTCTCGCCTGCGCCGTAGCCGGCGCTCAATCGGAGGCGCTGTCAGCGACGGCAAGAGGCTTGCTGGAGCGCTTCAGCGGCGCCCTGTTGTGGGCCGAGTCCCAACGCGACCGCCTGTCCCAGCGAGCCTGGGTCGAACTGCTCTGGCTGCGGTTGGGTGGGCCTGCCACAGTGAGCGCCGCCCAGACCCTCAGCGATGCCGAGCGATTTTTTGAACTGCTGGAACAGGGCGAACTGGAGGGCAGGGTTCTCGATGTCCGCTGGTTGGCAACCCAACTGGACCGATTGTATGCCGATGCCGGCGGTGCCGACGCCCGCGTCCAGATCATGACCCTGCACAAGGCCAAGGGTCTGGAGTTCGATCACGTGTTTATACCCGCCCTTGGCCGCGGTACCGCAGGTGATGACCGGGCCCTGTTCCTCTGGGACGAAGTCAGCACAGCTGGAGGCGACAGCGGTTTCCTGCTGGCGGCGGACGATCACAGCGAAAGCGGGGAGCCCGGCCTGTACAATTACCTGGCCAGCCAGCGCAAGCGCAAGCGCCTGCTGGAAAATACCCGTCTGTTGTACGTGGGCGCCACCCGGGCCGTTCAGCGCCTGGTGCTCACGGCCACCCTGAATGAGGACAGCCGGAGCGGCGGGGTCAAACCGCCCGGCAGCCAGAGCCTGCTGGCCGCCATCTGGCCTGCGGTGGCTGACCAGGCCCAGGTAATCGAGGCAACCAGCGCCGGGAACGAAACCAGTAACGAACAGCCAATGCTGCCGAATCTGCGGCGACTGCGCGCACTGCCCGCTGGCGCCCCGGCGGTCACCCGGCCACCCCAGCCCCCAGGCGCCAATGTGCCACTGGCAGCGCGTAACCAACTCGACCGCTACGTGGGGACTGTCATTCACCAGAATCTCGAGCAGCTGGCCAGCCAATCGCCGCTGCCGGCGGGCCCGGGAGGCGAGCAGGAAGCTTTCAGTCGCTGGGCGCTTGCCAGCCTGGGCCTGCAGGGTCCTGCCCTGGAGAAGGGGATTGAGCGAGTGCTGTCAGCGCTGGTAACCACGCTCGCCGACGACAGTGCTGGCCGCTGGTTATTACGCAGCGATCACCGGGCCAGCGCCTGTGAACTGCCCCTGACCCGGGTGGACGGGGAGGGCGAGATTCGCGACATTGTCATCGATCGCAGTTTCATCGATGCGCAGTCCGGCGAGCGCTGGATCGTGGATTACAAATCCAGCGTTCCTGGCCCCGGGATGAGTGCAGAGCAGTTTTACCAGGAGGAGGCAGAACGCTACCTGGAGCAGCTCTCCGGTTACCGGGAAGCGCTCACCAGTCTGGGGCCTGAACCGGTCCGCTGCGCCCTCTATTTCACTGCGCTGGGCAAATTGATGGAGCTCGAGGCAGGCCGCTGAGCTCAGTTCGTGTCGAACCGGGCAATGACATCGTCGGCAAAGCGACGGATGCCATCCTGTTTGAGCTGCAGGTCCTCGGTCTCACCGTGATAGAAGGCCCAGGGCATGGTGAGAATGTGGGTCACACCGGCGTCCTGCAGGCGGCGGTAACCGTCCACGTCCCAGGCGTCGGACGGGGTTGCCATCACTTCGAAGGGTTCGTTGTCGCGCCCGGCCTCCCGTCGCCAGGCCTTGATCCTGCCGATACAGTCGATGATTTCGTCCGAGGTCTGCAGGTCGGTGACCCAGCCGTCGGCCAGCCGGGCGGCGCGACGCATGGCGGGGTCGGAGATGCCGCCAATCCAGATGGGGATACGCGCCGACGGCGCCGGATTCATTTCCAGTCGCTCGAAGTCGTAGTGCTGGCCGTGGTACTCCACCATTTCCCCGGTCCACAACAGGCGCATGATCTCCAGCATCTCATCGGTGCGTTTGCCCCGGCTGCGGAAGTCCTGCTGTAACAGGGCGAACTCGTCCTGGGACCAACCGACGCCGAACGCCGGAATCACCCGGTTATTGCTGATAATCGCCGCGGTACTGATTGCCTTCGCGACCAGGAAGGGGTTGCGCATCGGCAACACGAAAATGTTGTTGGTAAAGCACAGGCGTTCAGTAATGGCGGCCAGGGCGCCGATGGTAACCCAGGGATCGGGCCAGTCGGTGAAGGGTTGCCAGCGGCGGCTGCCGTCCTCGGTATAGGGGTAGGGATTGTTGATCTGCTCCGGATTCACCACGTGGTCGGAAAATGACATGGCGTACCAGCCGCACTGATCCGCCACCGGGGCGAGGGCGGTCAGGTGGGCAACGGTACTGAATGAGGTCGACAGGACAAACTTCACGGATTTCGCTCCCTTTGTTTTTGTAGCGTGCTTTTATAGCTCGCTTTTAGAGCTGTTCACTGGGTACTGCAGCCGCTACTGTAATACCTCCGCCTGTCACCCGGACCATTCAGCCCATGCTCTACTACCGGCAACGCGCCATTGACCAAATTGTCATACTCACCGGTGCCGGAATTTCTGCCGCATCGGGACTTTCCACCTTCCGCGACGCTGATGGACTCTGGGAAAATCACGACCCCATGGATATCGCCACACCGGAGGCCTTTGCCCGTGATCCGGACCTGGTCTACCGCTTCTACAATGCCCGGCGCCAGCAACTGGAAGAGGTACAGGCCAACAGCGCCCACTGTGCACTCGCGCGGCTGCAGCAGGCGCTGGGCGACAAGGTCTTCCTGGTCACCCAGAACGTGGACGACCTCCACGAGCGCGGTGGCAGCGAGCAGGTCTGCCACATGCACGGCGAATTGCGTTCCATGCTGTGCCAGCACTGCGGGCAGCGGCAGCCGGCCCCGCCCATTTTCGACGCCAGCACAGCGTGCCCTCATTGCGGGAAGAGCGGCGGGCTGCGACCCGACATCGTGTGGTTCGGGGAGATGCCCCATCACATGGACAGTATCGAGGCCCATCTGCACGGCTGCGATCTCTTTGTTGCCGTAGGTACCTCCGGGGCCGTTTATCCCGCTGCCGGATTCGTTCAGCTGGCCCGGGCTACGGGGGCGACTACCGTGGAGGTCAACCGTGAATTCAGTGACGTCGCCGGCTACTTTCACCACCACTACACCGGCTGTGCCACCGATCAACTGGGCCTGCTGGTGGATGAACTGCTGGCGGCGAGGGTGGGGTGACGCCGACGCGCCAGGACTGCGGAGCTAGCTGGTACGAGGGCTGCTGGCCAGCCACACGGTAAAGCGCTGGTCGCTGCCCAGTATTTTCACTGCGGCAAAACTGCGCAGCAGGGCCGGTTTGTAGCGCAGGTGCCGGTTGGCCACCAGGCACAACTGACCGGCGCTCCCAAGATGCCGGGCGGCGTGGGCTAACAGGCGGCGGCCGGCGTAATCGTCCACCGTGTGTTGCAGGTGGAAAGGTGGGTTGCAGAGCACCAGGTCGGCTTGCTCTCCGAAATAGTCACGCAGGCCGTCGCCATGGTGGAACTCCGCGTCCTCGACTCGGTGCGGAAGCAGGCGGCGGAGGTTGTCCCGTGTCGAGGCTACGGCCATGGCCGATTCATCGCAGAACAGGACCCGGTCGGCCAACCCGGACGACAGGGCGGCAAGGCCCAGCACGCCGTTGCCGCAGGCCAGGTCAGTCACCCGCTGCACATGTTCGAGGCTGGACAGGGTCTCCAGTAGCAGGGCGCTGCCACCATCGAGCCGATCGCGGCTGAACACATTGGGCAGGGCGCGCAGTTCGCCACCCAGGGGCTGGCAGAAATAGCTGCTCCACGGGTCCGGTGCTTGCACACTCGCTGAACCTGCTCCACTGGCTGTCGCGGTGAACAGGCGCGCCTTGCGCTGGCCGCGGTGCCGCTCGGTGGGGCCAAGGTAGCGTTCCATCAGTCCGGCGGTGTGGGGAGAGAGGTGTTTGTCCATTCCCGCCACCAGCACCGGGGTGCCCGCGGGCATACATGCAGCAAGCCGGGCCAGCTGGAATTCAAAGAAAGCGAGTTGTTTCGGGACCCGCATCACCACCAGATTTGCTACGGGGGCATCGTCGGTACTCCAGTACAGCGTTGGCAGTGGCCGCCCGTTGTGCTGGCAGTTCTCTTCAAGTGCCAGTCTGCTCATGGCGGAGTCGGTCCACACTGCCGAGGCGGCGAGGGACAGGGCGAGGGCACCGTGATCGTCGTTGACCACCAGCACCCCGTCAGGGGGCGACTCACCATAGCGTTCGGCAACGGCCTCCAGCAACAGGCTGTCAGCGCTGCACCAGGCCTGCAGAGTCTCCTTAGGCCGAGCCGGGTAGCGTCTCAGCTCCGGTTCACCGAAGGGGGTAGAAAAGCGGGTGTCAGCCGCACTCATCCACGTTCATCCGCTCTCGTCGCTGAGATAGAGGGTCAGTTGCTGGCCGGGTTGCAGGTAGGCGCCTGGATCGAGCGAGTTCCAGCTGATGATGTCGGCGATGGAGACCTTGAAGCGCCCGGCAATCCGGTACAGGGAATCGCCCTGGCGAACCCGGTAGTCATGGCTGCGCGGAGTGGCCCCACCCCGCAGCGCCAGGCTGCCGGCCCACTGGTTGCCGCGGGGTATCAGGAGGGTGTCACCGGCGCGGATCAGGTTGCCGCGGACCTTGTTCACTTCCCGCAGCAGGCCGACTTCGGTATTGAACTTACGTGCAATCCGGATAAGGCTGTCGCCGCGCTCGATGCGATAGTGCTGCCACTGGACCCGGTCCTCGTCGCCCAGCTCGGCGACGCCGGCGGCAAAACGGGGCGCGGCTTCCGGGGGCAGCAGCAGCTCCTGGAGCTGGTTGGGCGCAGTAGCCCAGCGCAGCTGCCCCGGGTTCAGTGCCCGCAGCAGGCTTTCATCAACGCCAGCCAACTCGGCAGCTCGAGACAGCTCGATCTGGCCCCCGGTATCCGCCACCACAAAGGCGGGGTCGTTAGGCAGGGAGGGCAGGGTAACGTCGTAGCGTTCCGGGTCGCTGATGATCGAGCTGAGAGCGAGCAGCTTGGGCACGTACTGGCGGGTTTCCCGCGGCAGGCTCAGCGACCAGTAGTCTGTGGGTTTGCCCTGGGACTGGTTGCGGCTGATGGCGCGGCTGACCCGGCCCTTGCCGGAGTTGTAAGCCGCCAGGGCCAGTAGCCAGTCGCCGTCAAAATCCGCCTGCAGTGACTCCAGGTAGTCCAGGGCCACTTCGGTGGAGGCGCGCACATCCTTGCGCCCGTCATACCACCAGTTACTGGTGAGGCCCAGGTGCCGGCCGGTGGCCGGCATGATCTGCCACAGCCCCACGGCGTGATCCGGTGAACGGGCAAAGGGGTCCATGGTGCTCTCTACCAGGGGTAGCAGGGCGATCTCCGCAGGCATGCCCCGGGCCTCGACCTCCCCCGCGATGTAGTAGAGATACAGGGCCGAACGCTCGGTCACCACGTCGAGGTAGGTGTCCTGCCGGAGAAAGGATTCCCTGGCCTGGGTGACCTGGGAATTCTCGGGGTGCTCCCAGCTGAACTGATCGCCCAGGCGCAGCCACAGGTCGGTGACCGGCTCCTCCACTGGCGGCGCGACGTCGGGGGCCTTGCCTCGCTTGGCCAGGCTGGGCTTTTTCTTCTTGGCCGGGGGGGTTACCTGCTGTTCCGGGGGCGTGCCACCCTTGCCGGCAACGGTTTCCGGTGGCAGCGTCTGACAGCCAGCCGCCAGGGCCAAGCTACAAACTACCGCAGATAGTCTTGGTATCGTATTGAAATTCAAATGTTTTCTACTTTTCTAGAAGTTGTCTTTCCAGGCTCGCACTGTCGCAAAAACCGCCGCGGGGGCGGTTTCTTCCAGGCGTCCCTGCCGGCGCAGGGATTCCTGCAGGCCTGCGCTTTCACAGCGCATAAAGGGATTCGTGGACAGCTCGGTCCGCAGTTCCGAGGGAACCGTAGGGACTCCCGCCTCGCGGCTGGCTTCAGCCGCCTGTTGCCGCTCCAGCAGGGCCTGGTTATCCGGTTCGACGGCGCGGGCGAAGGCCAGGTTGGCCAGGGTGTATTCGTGGGCGCAGTACACCAGGGTAGCTGCCGGCAGGGAAGCCAGGCGCTGCAGGGATGCGTGCATCATCTCCGGGGTGCCCTCGAACAAGCGGCCGCAGCCTCCGGCGAACAGGGTGTCACCGCAGAACAGCACCGGCTGGCCCGTGGCCTCGCCGTCGTGAAAATAGGCAATGTGGTCCAGGGTGTGTCCGGGCACTTCGAGCACCCGGAAGGGTGCGCCCAGCACGGTGATTTCGTCGCCCGCACCGAGGCGCCGGGTGATCTGTTCAACCGTGGGGTTACGCGGTCCCCAGACCGGGATGTCGCGCCCGGCGAGCAGCGCCGGCAGCCCACCCACGTGATCAAAGTGGTGGTGGGTGATGAGAATTCCCGCCAGGGTAAGTCCGCGTTCGGCCAGCACTTGCTGTACCGGGGCGGCGTCACCGGGGTCTACCACGACGGCTTCGGAGCCGTTGTCGAGGAGCCAGATGTAATTGTCGTTGAACGCCGGGATGGGCGAAATTGAAAGCATGGTGCACCGTTCAATTGAGCTGAAAATCCAGTACTATGGACGCACTGTACGCACCCCGCCGGGGCCTCATGCGCCAGGCTTATGACCGCGCATCGGGGAAAGAGTTTAACGAGATTTTGACTGAACTGGAAACCTGGTACCGGACGCCCAAGGGGCAGTACCTGCTGGCGTGCCTCGAGGCGAGGCTGGCAGGCGAGCTGGACACTGCTTTTGGCTACCACCTCGCCCAGGTGGCCGTGACCGGCTGCCACCCGCTGTTCGACAGCAGCCCCATACGCCACCGGATTTACATCGCCAGCGAGGAAGGACCCAGTGTCGGGCTGCGGGCAGACGCCGATGAACTGCCCCTGGCCAGTGACAGCGTCGATGTGCTGATTGCCTTTCACAGCCTGGAATTCTGTGACAACCCGCATCAGGCGCTGCGCGAGATGCACCGGGTACTGACGCCCCAGGGGCACCTGTTTATCGTGGGCTTCAATCCGGTCAGCCTGCCGGGGCTGGGCATGGCGATTCGGGCCCGCAGTGGCTCCCCCCTGTGGCGCAGCCGCCGCAGCCTGACGACCTGGCGCCTGAACGACTGGCTCAGCCTGCTGGGGCTGGAGGTGGAAAACGTCCAGCACTGCTATGCCCTGGCCCCGCTGGGAAAGGGCCGCCTGCGTGACACCATCGAACGTTGCAATGCCTGGAGCACCCGTCACGGACTCCCGGTTGGCGGCGTCTACGTCGTGCACGCAATGAAGCAGGTGGCCGGGCAGGTGCGCCCGCTGCAGCGTGCTCGCAGTGCCCGTCTTATCGACCTCGCCGTACCGAAACCCGCACCGACGCCGCGTCCCGCCGCCACACCGAGATCCAAAGGAGACACCGCTGCTTGAAAGCTGTAGAAATTTTTACCGACGGCGCCTGCCGGGGAAACCCGGGGCCCGGCGGCTGGGGCGCCTTGTTGCGCTTCCAGGGACGTGAGAAAGAACTCTATGGCGGTGAACCCGCCACCACCAACAACCGGATGGAACTCACTGCTGCCATCGAGGGCCTGCGGGCACTCAAGGAGCCCTGTACCGTCACCCTCACCACGGACTCCGTCTATGTACGCGACGGCATCACCAAGTGGCTGGCGAACTGGAAGGCCAAAAACTGGAAGACTGCGGCGCGCAAACCAGTGAAAAACGAAGACCTGTGGCGAGACCTGGACGAGCAGAACCAGCGTCACCAGGTCAAATGGCACTGGGTGAAGGGGCACAGTGGCCACCGGGAGAACGAGATAGCCGACCAACTGGCCAATCGCGGCATTGACGAGATGAAAGCATGAGACAAATCGTACTGGATACCGAGACCACCGGCCTGGAAGCCAGCCAGGGTCACCGGATTATCGAAATCGGCTGCGTGGAACTGGTGAACCGGCGCCTGACCGGCAACCACTACCACCAGTACATCAACCCCGAACGGGAAGTGGACCAGGGCGCAATCGAAGTCCACGGCATTACCAACGAGTTCCTCAAGGACAAGCCGGTCTTCGCGCGGATTGCAGAGGAATTCATGGAGTTCGTCACCGGTGCGGAGCTGGTGATCCACAACGCGGCCTTCGATATCGGCTTCCTCAACGCCGAGTTGCAGCGCCTCGACGGCAGCCTGCCGGATGTCGATACGGTCTGTACCGTGGTCGACAGCCTCACCATGGCGCGCAAGAAACACCCCGGCCAGCGCAACACCCTGGACGCCCTGTGTACCCGCTACATGGTAGACAACTCCCAGCGGGACCTGCACGGCGCATTGCTCGATGCCGAAATCCTGGCGGACGTGTACCTGGCCATGACCGGCGGGCAAACCACCTTTGCCCTGTCAGACCAGGACGGCGATGGCGAAGGCGGTGGCCGTAGCGGCGAGGGTATTCGACGCCTGGCAAGCGGGCGCCAGCCATTGCCGGTTACCGGGGTGAGCGAGGCCGAAATCGCCGCGCACGAAGCGCAACTGGAAGCGATTGCCGCCAGCAGTGGCGGTAAGGTGTTGTGGCGGGAACTTTACGGCTGAGGTAGCGGGCCACGATAACTTGCGGGCCCGCCTCAATCCGGTTCAGATAAACAGCGCTACGCAGGCGAAACCGACACCGCCCAGCACCAGGGTGTAGGGCGCCGCCATGACCACCATGCGGCCGTAGGACAAGCGGATCAGCGGAGCCAGGGCCGAGGTCAGCAGGAACAGGAAGGCCGCCTGACCGTTCGGGGTCGCCACGCTGGGCAGGTTGGTGCCGGTATTAATGGCTACCGCCAGGTGGTCGAACTCTTCACGGGTGATGGTGCCGGCATCCAGCGCCGCTTTCACTTCGTTAATGTAGACCGTGGCCACGAACACGTTGTCGCTGATCATCGACAGAATGCCATTGGCCAGGAAGAACATGGGCGGACGGATGCCCGCATCCATGGCCAGCACAGCGTCGATGACCGGTGTGAACAGGTGCTGTTCGTGGATCACGGCGACAATGGCAAAGAACACCACCAGCAGGGCGGTGAAGGGCAGGGCCTCCTCGAAGGCGTGCCCCAGCTGGTGCTCGTCGATGATGCCGTTGAAGGCCGTGAGCAGCACAATCACCATCAGGCCGATCAGGCCCACGGCGGCCCAGTGGAAGGCCAGGGCCACCACCAGTAGCACGGCCACCAGGCTCTGTACCAGCAGGCGCGCATTCATGCGGGAATTGCGGTGTGCCTCCTCGCTGCGCTGGAATTCCTCCAGTACATGGCGAACGTTGGCGGGCAACTTGGCGCCGTAGCCGAATTTTCCGGTCATCTCCAGCACCACACAGGTAGCAAGACCGCACACCAGTACCGGCATGGTCACCGGCGCCATGATGGCGACAAAGTGGCCGAAGCTCCAGCCGGCCACCGTGGCAATCAGCAGGTTCTGGGGCTCGCCCACCAGGGTGCAGACACCCCCCAGGGCGGTACCCACGGCGCCGTGCATCAGCAGGCTGCGCAGGAAGGCGCGGAAGTCCTCGAGATCCTCGCGGCTGTGCTCCTGCACGGACTGGTCGTCGGCGTGGTCGTGGTCGTCGTGGTGCATCTGCTTGCCCGAGGCCACTTTGTGGTACACCGCGTAGAAGCCCACGCCGACGCTGATCAGCACTGCGGTCACCGTCAGCGCATCGAGGAAGGCGGACAGGAACGCAGCGACAAAGGAAAACATCAGCGACAGGGCGACCTTGGATTTCACCCGCAGCAGGATCTTGGTGAACACAAAGAGCAGGAGCTCTTTCATGAAATAGATGCCGGCCACCATGAACATCAGGAGCAGGATGACCTCGAAGTTGGCCAGGGCCTCATGGTACACCGACTCCGGTGACGCCATGCCTAGGATCACGGCCTCGATGGCCAGCAGACCGCCGGGTTGCAGGGGATAGCAGCGCAGGGCCAGTGCCAGGGTGAAGATGAACTCGCCGATCAGTATCCAGCCCGTGACAAAGGGACCCAGGACATACAGGAACAGGGGATTCAGTACCAGGAAGGCGACGATGGTTTTCTTATACCACTCGGGGGAGGGCCCGAGAAAATTCTTCCAAAGGGCGGAGGTTACCGACTCAGTCATAACGCGCTTACAGCCATACCAGGAATTTCAGCGAAGCATTCTACGTTAATAATTGACAAGGAGAACAGCTTTACCGGGCCAGTTGCCCCTGATATAAGTGAGCGACCTTGCCCGGTCCGGAGTGGGGGCATACCATAGCCGGTCCATTGAATTGCAGATAATACCGGGCCCGCATGTTTCGACTGGACAACCAGCCCCCCGAGCGCCGCGAAGGCGCACTTCTCATTGTATTCCAGGAAGGTGAGCTACTCAGCGACCTGCGCTCGCCGCTGGCCTGCCTGCTGGCCGAGGAAGACCTGCACAGCTTTCGCTGGATCGTGCTGCGGGAACAGTTCCTGGGGTACTGGGAGGACCGCCCCTGTTACGCCGTTGAGATCGACAGCGCCCATGCGCTGGACCCGATGCGGTTTCAGCGCGGCAACCTCTACAGTATTCTGGGTCGGGTAGAGGATCCACTATTTGCCCTGGCCGGCCGCGCTGCCCAGCTGCTCGATTGGGAACGCGACCACCAGTTCTGTGGCCGTTGTGGTCGCCCGATGGAGCTGGACACCGCGGAGCGCGCCATGCGTTGCCGCCCCTGCCGCATCATCAACTACCCGCGCATCTCGCCCTGCATCATTGTGCTGGTCACCCGGGGGGAGGAGTTGCTGCTGGCTCGAAACGCGAATTTTCCTCGTCCCATGTACAGCACCCTGGCCGGGTTTATCGAGGCGGGAGAAACCGCGGAAGATACCCTGGTGCGTGAAGTGAAGGAGGAGGTGGGTGTGGACGTAGACAATCTGCGTTACTTCCGCTCCCAGAGCTGGCCCTTTCCGGGGCAGTTGATGCTCGGATTTTTTGCCGACTATACCGGTGGCGACATTGTCTGCGACCCCACTGAAATCGCCGATGCCCGCTGGTTCCATTACCGTGAACTGCCCCAGGTACCGCCGCCGAGCTCGGTGGCGGGGCAGTTGATTCAGCACTACGTCAATTCCTTTAACTGATATTTACAGGCGGAAAACACCTTGGAATTTGTTTCGCAATACGGCCTCTTTCTCGCCCAGTCGGTCACTGTGGTCATCGCTATTCTCATCGTGGTCGGGGGCGTAATCGCCCTCGGCCAGCGCCAGCGGACCGAGCGCGACGGCCATATCGAGGTACGCCACCTCAACGAGCGCTACCGCCGCATGGGCGAGGCACTGCATGAGGCCGTCGCCGACAAACACGCGGTAAAGGCGGAGCACAAGGCGGAAAAGAAAGCGGAAAAGGCCCGGGACAAGGCCGCTAAAAAGGCGGCAAAGCAGGGCAAAGAGGGCGATAACAAAGACGACAAGCCGCGCCTGTACTGCCTGCATTTCCACGGCGACCTCAAGGCCAGTGCCACCGAACACCTGCGCGAGGAAATCTCCACGGTGCTGTCACAGGTGCGGGACAATGATGCCGTCCTGCTGCGCCTGGAGAGCCCCGGCGGCATGGTGCACGGCTACGGCCTCGCCGCCAGCCAGCTGGAGCGAATCCGGGCAGCCGGTGTCGAGTTGACCGTCGCGGTGGACAAGGTTGCCGCCAGCGGAGGCTACATGATGGCCTGTGTGGCCAGCCGTATCATCGCGGCGCCTTTCGCCGTGATCGGTTCGATCGGCGTGCTCGCCCAGTTGCCCAATTTCCATCGCCTGCTGAAAAAGCACGATGTCGATTTCGAGCTGCTCACTGCCGGTGAGTTCAAGCGCACCTTGACCTTGTTTGGCGAAAATACCGACAAGGGCAGGGAGAAATTCCAGGAGGAACTGGAAATTACCCACCAGCTGTTCAAGGATTTCATCCGCCAGCAGCGCCCGTCCCTGGATGTCGACAAGGTTGCCACCGGCGAAGTGTGGTACGGGCGCAACGCGCTGGAGGAGGGCCTGATCGACGCCCTGCAGACCAGCGATGACTTCGTGCAGGAACACCTCAAGGACTGGGACGTGTACGAGGTGCGTTACGTGCAGCGCAAGCACTGGCAGGAGAAACTCGGTGTTGCCGCCGAGGGCGCGGTGGAACGCAGCCTGCTGCGCTGGCTCCAGCGCAGCAGTGGCCCCCATTACTGAGCGGTAGTCTCCACCGGATTGCCGAGGTAACGGTTGTAATCGAACAGGCCGTTGTAGATCGGGTCGGCACTGAGATGGCGCTGATGGAAGCTGTCGCTTACACGCCAGAACCAGGGGGCGTTGCGCGCCACGCTGTAGCGATGGCGCAGCACCTCCCAGTCTTCGGCGGTCTCCAGTGCGGCGATATCCTCGGCAAACAGCGGTAGTTGTTTTTCATGTACCTCGAAAAACAGGTTGGGGTGGTCACCGACGAAGCCCTGAACCACGGTGAGTTTGTCTTCCCCGGGCAGGCGCCTGGATTCTTCGAGAAAGGGCAGGGCGATGTTGGAGTAACCGGAATCCCGCAGCAGGGTGAACGCATGCTCTCCTGACCCGCCAATCACATTCAGGAAACTTACCTGGGGCATGAAGCGGTTGTGCTTGCCGGCGGCCGCCACCAGGCTGTCCAGGGCCTCACTCACCGGCTTGGCGACCTTGTCATGGTAGTCGTAACGCTCGGCGCTGGCCTGGTGGATGTGCTGACGCATCCAGCCGAGAAATTCGGCTTTGGGGTCGTTGCTGGAAAAGTGCAGGTCCGACGGCCGCTCGCTCATCAGTTCGCTGTCGGCAAAGGCGTGACTGCGGGCAAATCCCGGGGCATCCCGGTACCAGAACTCGCGCAGTTTCTTGCGCTCCTCGGGGGGCAGGAACATCAGGAAGTTAAGCTCACCCTCCATCCGCAGGAAATCCATGTACAGGCGGGTTTCCAGCTGGTGAGCCACGGCGCCATACACGTCAAAGCCCGCCACCAGCAGGTAGTGGATCCGCTCCAGTAACGCATAGCTGATGACCCAGGCCGTTTTCGGAGTTTCCCCGACAAAGCCCTTCACCACCGTGGCGGTATCGAAATGGCGAAAGATGGTCAGGGCGGCGTTGGGATTCTTGCCGTCGCCGTCCCACAGCACATCCATGTCGATGTTACGGTCGTCGCGATTCAGCTGTTCCGCCAGGAACTCGACTTTGGCCTTCTGGTAGCGGTCGTGGGACTTGGCGTAGCTGCGCCAGGTGACCAGGTCGACCACCGTGCCGGTGGCGCTGACGGGGAGGCGCAGGTTGTCACTCTCGCGGGCGAGAAAGGCGCCATCGGACTCGGGCGAGATTGACTCCGGGTCCATGAACATGACCCAGAAGCGGTCTTCGATCACGTTCAGGGCAATCTGCCCCCGGCAGACCGGGCCCTTGATAAAGTTCATGATGGTGAATTCGGCCTCTTCCAGCAGAAAGCGGTAGCGCGAACGCACGGGAATCGCCACAAAGCTCTTGAAGGGATTGGCGGCCACCTGCTGCTTGTAGCCCGGGAGTTCCGGCACGGTGTAATCGGGCTCGAGAAAGTTCTGCCGGTACCACTCGCGGCGCTCCTCGTCGAAGCGATAGGCGAGGTGGCTCTTGCCGAGCGGGGTAATGGGCATGCGCTGCAGGCGGTAGTAGACGCGCTTCACGCCGGGGTCGTCGTAGGGACGGCGAGTACTGATCAGGTCGATCGGTTCACCGGGAGGCGTCGCCGAGCGCACCAGGCGGAACCACACCGGCTCGTCGCTGGCCTGCAGGAAGAGAGTGGCCAGAAACAGGTGTTCATAGAGGTAGCGCCCCATCAGGCGCTCCTTGTTGCTGTCGCCGTTGAGGAAACTCTCCCAGGCGTCGAACTGCGCCTGCAGGGGCGGGGCCAGATCCGCTTGCGGCACGGGAGGGGCGCCTGACTCCAGCCAGCGAATCATGGCCTGGTGTTCATCGGGCTGGAGCCCCGGCAAACCAAAGGGCATTCCCCACAGGGGATAATCCTGCGCGTAGCTGTCGAAATCCTCCTGCCGGGTACACTGCTGCTCGCGGTAGAGCGAAAAATCAAAACTGTTGTCGACGGGCCCGCGAGGGGCGAGCGGGTGGGCCTGCTTCAATTCCAGCATCCGGTACAGAACGCCGTCTTCAGGGTTGTCGTCGTCAACGACGGGATAAAAGCCTTTCTTGCGCCAGCGCTTCACCGAGCGGGCGTCATCGAACAGTCGCGTAAGATTGGCTGTCATGAGGCGGGCGCCATCGTATACCAGGTCCTGGCTGGCTCCCCGCGCCAGCCCCTGGCTGGCCTCCAGCTTGAGCTGGCACGGAGCGTCGTAACAGCCGTGGCAGACCATACAGCGGTTTTGCAGAATGTCATGGGCAGCGCTGGCGGTGTCCTCTAATGCAGCGCGCGCACCCGGCGCAGCGAGGCTTGCGAAGCCCAACAGCAACAGACCGAGAAGGGGGAAAAAGTACCGCCGGGTTTGCTCAGTTTTTCTCGTCCTGCTCACATTTGCCTCTTACAATAATGGCTCGATTGACCAGGGCATCCTGATCGCCTGTGTCGTCTGCCAGCACCGCCGCCCCGACATCCCGTTCAGTGGAGCTGCAGGCTGTCTCTTCCTCGCCGGTTAGCACAGTGAGTGCCGCCACAATGACCAGTACTGCAACAAAAGCGACAGCAGACAGCAGCAAGGGCTTGATCATGGCAAGGTATACCCGTGGTCAGTACAGTGAGCGATCATAGCACGTGCCATTGGCCAGGCTGGCAGCTGGACACAAACGGGGTAGAGGAGGAACATCCACCGTGAACATGGCCAACGCAATCTATACGTTTGACCTGCTGGGCGTTGCCGTTTTCGCCATCAGTGGCGCGCTGGCCGCTGCGGAACGGCGCATGGATATACTGACCTTCATACTCTTTGGCACCATTACCGGCATTGGCGGTGGTACGCTGCGAGACCTGCTGTTGAATACCGACCGGGTGTTCTGGATACATGACCCGAGCTATATCTGGGTCTGTATCGGGGCCTCCGTCGCCACCTGGTTTTTCGCCCACCACTTCGACTCCCGCCGCCGCGTGCTGTTGTGGGCCGACGCCCTGGGGCTCGCGTTATTCTGTGTCCTCGGCACCCAGAAAGCCCTGGCCTGGGATGCGCCGGCCATCGTGGCCATTGGCATGGGCATGATGACCGCCAGTTTCGGCTCGCTTATTCGCGACAGCCTGCTCAACCGCCCACCGGTGCTGCTGGGCCCGGAAATCTATGTCACCGCAGCCTTGCTGGGGGCCGCCAGTTTCACCTTGTTGCAGCAGTTTCCCGAGACCGCCACGCTGGCGTTGCCCCTGAGCATGACGGCGGCCTTCGCCCTGCGGGCAGGCGCTCTCCTGTTCGACCTGCGCCTGCCGAAGTACCGCGCCGGGCAGGAGTGAGCGGGCGCACTCGCCAGGCCTGCCCGGTGTGCTGATTAGCCTTCACCCGGTTATCGCGGTGGCAGTCTGGCGCAAGTAGTGTCACTCTTTGCAGCCCGCCAACCCAGGGAGTGGAGCGACCAGCCATGGACACCTTTGACAGCATTCACCAGCGCGCTATTGAACTCAAGGGTGGCAAAGCCGCGCTCGGTCGCCTGATGCCGGAAGTGAAAAGTCCACGCCAGCTGGCCCGCAGCAAGGATCACCGCTGGCTGGCACAAATGGCCCGCTGTATCTTCCAGGCCGGCTTTGTCTGGCGCGTTGTCGACAATAAATGGGAGGGCTTCGAGGAAGTTTTCTTCGGCTTTCCCCCTGAAAAAATTGTCATGCTCAGCCCTGAGCAGATCGACCGTTTTGCGAGCAACCCCCTGATCATCCGCAACCGGCAGAAGGTGGTCAGTGTCCAGCGCAATGCGCGTTTCGTGATGGATGTGGCCAGGGAAGAGGGCAGCTTTGGCCGTTTCGTGGCTCGCTGGCCCGATGAGGACCTGGTGGGCCTGTTCCAGTTGTTCCGCAAGCGCGGTGATCGGCTTGGTGGCATGACAGGTCAGCGGGTGTTGCGCAACATGGGACGCGACACCTTCATCGTCACCGGCGACGTCGTCCGCTGCCTGCGCGGAGCGGGCCTGGAAATTGCCCCCAATCCCACCAGCCAGCGTGATCTTGGCCGTATCCAGAACGCCTTCAACGACTGGCACCAGGAAAGCGGCTTGCCCTACAGTCACATCAGCCGAATTTGCGCCTGTGCGATGGGTGATTGATTATCGCCACAAAAGTCTAAAAATAGACATTATCCGATTTTTGGTCTATATATAGATAAATAGTTGGCTAATAGCGGTATAAATATGAACCAAGTAGCGCCAGCGCGCTCCGATCAGGAGGTTGTCACCCACGCCCTGCTGGAGGCGGGTAGCTACCTCGGGCTGACGCTCTCCGAACTGGCAATGATTGTCGGGGTCAGTACGGCGTCCATGAAAAACTATTCCCGGGGCACGGCGGTGCTCTCCAGCGCCAAGGCAGTGGAGCTGGCATTGGGTCTGGTACGGGTCTACCGCTCGCTGTACGCGATCGTCGGTGGTAACCGGGAGCAGATGCAGCACTGGATGGAGACCGCCAACAGCCACCTGCGCGGCGAGCCACCTGCACAACTGGTGCAAAGCTATGAGGGCCTGGCCCTGGTCAATCACTACCTCGATGGTATGCGCGGCCGGCTGTGATGGACCCGAGATTACTGCGGGTCGGTACCGCCAGTGGCCACATCTGGCGGATTGTCGAATACCAGGAGGAGGCCGCCACCCGCAACATCACCCGCTCCGCAGCGGAACAGGACCGGCTGGAACAACTGCTGGACGCTCACAAGCCGTCCTACCCACCTGCCACAGATCACCTTCACTGGATTCTCAAAGCGCCGTTTCGCTACCCGCCCCTGCGCCACGGCTCCCGCTTTGGCCTGGCCACCGAGATGGGGATCCTCTACGGCGCACGAGAACGAAATACGGCGATGGTGGAGTCTGCGGTGTACCTCTGGCTGTTTCAGCAGGGGCTTCAGGATCTCGGGCCGCTGGAGGTGATCAAGGACGGACGCTGTGCCCTGCACTTTGCCGTCAATCATCAACGCGTCGCCGACCTTACCACGCCCGATGTGCGGGAGTGGTGGGACCGCATCTCCGACCCGGCCGACTACCATTTCTCGCAACAACTGGGGTCTTCCCTCAGGGAGTCGGGCAGCGGCATGATCTGGTTTCGGTCCGCCCGTTGGGCGCAGGGTGTGAACTGCGCTGTACTCGACCCGGCGGCGATAGCGGCGAACACAGTGCCCGTGCAAAGCCAGTGGAGTCTGCGAATCGATACCACCACCTGCTGGTGGGGGCGCCCGGGCGGCGAGCGTTTCGAAATCCAGTACAGCGAGGTGGCAGACCAGGCGGGACGTATCCCGCACCCGGCGCTGGCTGCGTGAACAAGGACTTTTGTCAGGCGTTGAGCCTGTTACACTGGCGTTTTTGCTCAACCCCGCACCCGCGGTATCTGGAGAGGGTATGCTGAGATTAACCTGCCTCGCGTTGTTATGCTGTGTCAGCGTATCCGCGAACGCGCAGACAAGAGTGTTCAAGTGCAAGGGCGAGCAGGGGCAGATGATTTTTAGCCAGCAACCCTGCGGCGAGAACGCCGAGGAAACCACCGTTCGCCCTCCCGATACCAGCACCGGCCCCAGCGCTGCAGACAAAGCCACCTGGCGGCGAATAGCCGAGTCGAATGAAGTCCGGGAGTTGCGCCGGGAGATTTCACGTTACGAGGTGCGTATCAGGGACCTGGAAGAAGCACGGGACATGGATATGCAGCGCCTGCGCGATTCAGGGGGTACCGGCAATACCCCCCCTGGCCAGACGTATGAAGAGGGGCTGCAGCCGCAACTGGACGCCCTGGCTGCCGGCTACCAGCGGCGTATCGATGCCGAGCAGAAGAGGATCGACGAAATCGAATCCAGAATCAGCACATTGACGAAAGACCAGTAGCGCGGAGCCGGAGGTCTTCTGACAACGCCCGCGCTGTTGACTCAGTGCGCTTCACGACAGCCGATACCGCACCGGCATGGAGCGCAAGCCCCCCACGAATATCGCCTTGATCCACTCGGGATCCCCGGCAAATTCCATCTGCTGAAGGCGGGGTAGCAGTTCGCGAAAAAAGCAGCGTAACTCCAGTGCCGCCAGGTGCTGCCCGAGACACATGTGAGAACCGTATCCAAAGGCCAGCTGGGTTTTAGGGTCACGCTGGAGGTCGAGACGATTGGGCTGCTCGAATACCTCGGGGTCGCGATTGGCCGCGGGATACCACAGGGCCACATGGTCACCCGCACGGATCACCTTGCCGTGCAGTTCGGTGTCTTCAGTTGCAGTGCGCACCATGTGGCGGACAGGTGACACCCAGCGGATAACTTCCCTGGCCGCACTGTCATCCAGCGCCGGGTTGTCACGCCACAGGGTCCACTGGTCGGGGTGCTCCAACAGTGCCTTCATGCCGCCGCCAATCGCCGCAGAGGTGGTGTCGTGTCCGGCGCTGGCGGTGATGATGAAATAGCTTGCCTGGTCGAGCATGTTCATGGGCTCGCCATCCACTTCGGCGTTGGCCAGCACCGTAGCGAGGTCATCCCTGGGGTTGCGTTTGCGGTCTTCGATCACCTCGGCAAAGTAGGCGCCGAACTCGTTGAGCACTTCCAGGCCGGCTGTTTCCGAATCGCCGCGCTGCAGCTCCGGATCCTGGCCGCCAAACATCTCCTGGGTCAGCCGCAGCATGGTTTCCTCGGCTTCACGCGGCAGGCCCAGGATCGACAGGATTATGCGCAACGGGAAGAGGAGGGCAATGTCCTTCACGAAGTCGCACTCGTCACCCATTTCCTGCATGCGGTCGACAAACTCTTTCGACAGTGCCTCTACCTCCAGCCGCAGTTTCTCGATGCTCCGGGGCAGGAACCACTCACGGGTGACCTTGCGCATCTTCAGGTGCTTGGGTCGGTCCATGTGTATCAGGGTTTCCAGCCCGTTGCTGGTGCCGAACTGCGCCAGCAGGGCCTCCTCGAAAGCTGACGGAATCAGTACGGTGCGTGGCGCACTGAGAAAGCTGTCGTTCTGGCTCCCGATCGAGCGCACGTCGTCATAGCGGGTCAGTGCCCAGAACGGGCGGTACTCCGGGTGCTCCACCCGGGCCACGGGGTCGGAGTTGCGCAGATAGTCGAACAGGGCGTACATGCTGCGTTCGTCGCCCATGATGGTCGGGTCGAGGATATCGGCCGGTTGGAATCCGTTCAGTTTCACCGCTGCCTGGCTGCTCACACGCGTCTCCTTGAGGTGGGTCAGCGGCAGAGTATGGCTCAGCCAACCGGAAATGAACCGGTATATTGTGGCCAAAAAGCGGTTAAATCCTGTCGACCTTGAAGCTAAGCCGTTACCCCGCACACCTGCGCGATGGCGGGGTTAGCCTTGTTCCGCGTCATCATTGCCCGTCGTCGAATACCTGGCCTTTCCAGTCTGGCCCCATACCGTTCTCGATGTACTCGCGCATGAACTGACGAATCTTCTGCGACGGGGTGACATCCTCCAGAGCGCAAAGTTTTTCAAAGGCCGCTTTTTTCTTTGGGTCTACCAACACGGTCAGTCGCGCAGTTCGTTTTTCCATGGATGGTCTCGTCTGTGAGGGTTGGAGTGAATCTTCATTTGATGATTGCGGGAGTGTACAACGCTCACACCGCCCGGGACGCCGATTCTAATATGTCATTCATCATATGATAATATTATTATCATACAATGATACTATGTGAGTACCCAGGCGGGCATGCATCGGGCGTGCTTGCCGGATTTATGTTCCAGCCGAAGGGAGCTGTCTGATGCCGCACCGGGCGCATGTGGTGTCCTTGCGTATCGGGCATGCGCTGCGGGAGGCGCTGAGCGGGGGTTACCGGCGAGCCGACCTGGCAAGGGATGTGCTGGCCGGATTGACCGTTGGCATCATTGCCATCCCCCTCGCCATGGCGCTCGCCATTGCCAGCGGTGTGGCGCCCCAGTACGGGCTATATACGGCGATGATTGCCGGTGTCCTGATCGCCGTGCTCGGCGGCAGCCGCTACAGCATTTCGGGCCCCACGGCGGCCTTCGTCGTCATCCTTTACCCCCTTGTGGCAAAGCATGGCCTGGCCGGATTGTTGCTGGCCACGACGATGGCCGGCCTCATCCTTATCGCCATGGCGTACGCCCGACTCGGGCGCTTTATCGAATACATTCCGGAGTCAGTTACCCTGGGCTTCACCGGCGGTATCGCCATCGTGATCGCCACACTGCAGGTTCCGGATTTCACCGGCCTGGTGGTGCCGTCAATGCCGGAACATTACCTGGGCAAAATCCACACGATTGCTGTCCATCTCGGACAGGCCGATGCGGGCAGTTGCCTGATTGCCGTCTTCACGCTGACGGTCATGTTAGCCTGGCCGCGCCTGCGACTGCGACTGCCGGTTCCTCCCCTCTTGCCGGCGCTGCTGCTGGCCAGTCTGCTGGGTGTCGTGCTGGGGTGGGGCGGCATGGACGTGGAGACCATTGGCACGCGCTTCCACTCTGTGTTGCCCAATGGGTCCGAGATGGGGGGCATGCCTCCCTTCCTGCCGACCCTGGATTGGCCCTGGCACAGGCCGGGGCCAGACGGAGAACCGTTGGCGCTGACACTGGAACTGGTTTCGGAACTGTTGCCCGCGGCCTTTGCTATCGCGGTTCTGGGTGCTATTGAATCATTACTTTGCGCGGTAGTACTGGATGGCATGTCGGGCAAACGCCACAGCGCAAACAGCGAACTGCTGGCACAGGGTGTGGGCAATCTGGAGACCCCCTTTTTCGGTGGTATCACGGCGACCGCCGCCATCGCGCGTTCCGCCACCAACTTCAGGGCCGGTGCAGTCTCTCCGCTGGCAGCACTGACTCATGCTCTGGCGGTGTTTGCGGGGCTGCTGTTACTGTCGCGGGCGCTGGCCTGGATCCCCATGCCCGCCCTGGCCGCGCTGTTGATGGTTGTGGCCTGGAACATGAGCGAAGCGCCTCGATCTGTCCGCTTGATAAAGCGTTCACCACGCGCTGACGTCCTGGTGTTCGTGACCTGCCTGTCGCTGACCGTACTCTTTGACATGGTCATCGCGATTACCGCGGGTGTTGTCCTGGCTTCACTGTTGTTCATGAAGGAGCTGGCCGGATTGACCCGGATTGTCGACATATCCGGCAATAGCGCCTATGTCGAAAGTCCGTTGCCGGAGAACTGGAAGGTATTCAAGGTGCGGGGAGCCATGTTTTTCGCAGCCGCTGACCGGATAGCCGCAGAACTGTCGCGAGCGGCCCGCGAACTCGATGGCATTGTTTTGCATATGCAGTACAGCTCTTATCTGGATGCCGGCGGCATGTCTGCCCTGGAGCGGTTGATGGACGAGTGCGCCGCCAGGCACATAACGGTCAGATTTTCAGCGTGGCAGTTCCAGCCGCTCAAAGCAATGGCCAAGGCGCGCAACGGGACTCCAGGTCCACTGGACGTCTCGTTCCCCTCGCTGGAAGAGGCCATCAGGGATATTTTGACAGGAGGTAGAGAAAATGCTGCTCGATGAGGCGATTACACTGGGTGAACAGGGTACCTGGCACGAAGTACAGGTCAGGCCGAGGCCCGGCAGCACCGCGCAATGGTTCGTGATGTTACGTGACATCCACGGCAAGTCGTTTATTCTCGCGGATAACGAAGATAATGCGATTTCCAGTGACGACATGAACGAGATCGCGCAGTTGGTGCGATCCATGGGCCAGAAAGAGTTCACGGTCTTCGTCTGACCCTTACGCACGAACCGCCAGGAGACTTGCCATGGCCAACCAGGGGCTCAATCACATCAACCTGTCGCTACCGGCGGACAGACTGGAAGAGATCCGCGATTTCTACATCGATATTGTCGGCCTGCGCGAGGGGCCACGGCCCGCTTTTGATTTTCCGGGATACTGGCTGTACGCGGGTGATTCTCCGGTAGTTCACATGATGCACAGACCCACCGAGGGTAGGGGCCCGGGAACGTCTTACCTGGACCACGTCGCTTTCACCTGCACCGATCTGGATGAAACCGAACAGAAACTCGAGCGTCAGGGCATCTCCTACCGGAAACGGGAGATCGCGGCATTTAACATCGTCCAGCTGTTCTTCCATGACCCCACCGGTCTGGGCATCGAAATGAATTTCCAGGTGGAGAACTGATCGGTGCCTGCACTGCAGAACAAGGATCGCGTGCTGTTGATTACCGGTGGGTCCCGCGGCATTGGCGCCGCTACCGCCACGCTGGCGGCCTCACGCGGTTATCGGGTCGTTATCAACTACCGGTCGCAGGAAGCGGCCGCGCAGTCCGTTGTCGACGCCATCCGCCAGCAGGGCGGCGAGGCGCTAGCGTTGCAGGCTGACGTTGCCCGGGAGGACGATGTCCGGCGTCTGTTTGAGAGCATTGTCGACCACTATGGCCGGCTGGATGCGCTGGTCAACAACGCGGGCATTCTCGAGCAACAGGGGCCGTTGCGCGACATGACCGCAACGCGCCTGCAGCGCGTGTTTGATACCAATATCCTGGGCAGTTTCCTGTGCGCTCGTGAAGCCGTGCAGCGAATGTCCAGCCGGGAAGGAGGGGAGGGCGGTGCTATCGTCAATGTCTCGTCCGCGGCTTCGAGACTCGGTTCGCCCAATGAGTACGTCGATTATGCCGCGTCCAAGGCGGCCATCGATACCCTGACCATCGGCCTCGCCAAGGAGGTCGCGGCGGATGGCATTCGCGTCAACGCGGTGCGCCCCGGCGTTATTTACACCGAAATACACGCCTCCGGCGGCGAGCCGGGCCGGGTGGACCGGGTCAAGGCCCAGGTGCCGATGGGGCGGGGCGGCCAACCGCAAGAGGTAGCCAACGCCATCCTGTGGTTGTTGTCTGACGAAGCTTCCTATATCACGGGAGCTTTGATCGACATCTCCGGCGGCCGTTAGGGGAGCGCACCTGCGTGAGCAATCGTCAGCAACAGGAGTTTGCCGACTACATCGTGGAACTGATGCAGTCACTGGGCCCCGCAAGCGCACGGCGCATGTTCGGCGGCTATGGCATCTTTATGGACGGGCTGATGTTTGGGCTGATCATCGGGCGAACTCCCTACTTCAAGACCGATGCAGAGAACCTGCCGTCGTTTAGCGAGCGCGGGTTGGAGCCGTTTACCTACCAACGCCGGCCAAAAGCAAACGATCACCGATCACGCCCCCCGCGCTCAAGACTTTACCTAGGCCAGAGGCAGCCGCAACCGGAAGCTGACCGACGATGAACGCGCCAAAAACCGGAACAAGTCGCGCGTCCGGGCACGTGTGGAACATCAGTTCGGGATTATCAAACGGCAGTTTGGCTTCAACAAAGTCCGCTACCGTGGGCTGGCGAAAAACGCTTATCGTCTCTTCGTCGCCTGCGCCCTGCGTAACCTTGTTATTGCAAAGAAGACGCTGCTGGGTAGACGCCGAATGGAATTGCAGGGAAGTTGCGCCTGATGCGTAGCTAATCGAGGCCATATTGCCTCGAAAGACAAAATAGACCGACGATTCCGCACGACGTTTCCGCGGAGACGCCCCAGAAAAGATGGGAAGTGGCGGATACTGGATCGGTCCGCTGTTCATAGGCTATTAATCAGATGATCCTTAACTTGAAAATATAAATCCTTATAAATCTCTAAGTTACGTAACACCGAAGCTCCCCTTGCGCCGAGCCTTGCTCTTTTAGCTTGCCCGGTCAAGCGCCACCCAACCACTTGTTTTTTGGGGGCTTGATGTTACTTCCGACGCCAGATGGTGTGGGTAACGCCAGGTTTCCGCGGACAATATCCTGCAGCCGGCAATAGAGCTCTTGCGGAATTTCACTTGACCTTCTGGCAACTAAATC
Organism: Parahaliea maris; assembly: GCF_008064665.1. Lineage (GTDB taxonomy): Bacteria > Pseudomonadota > Gammaproteobacteria > Pseudomonadales > Halieaceae > Parahaliea > Parahaliea maris. The sequence goes on from NZ_VRZA01000002.1 coordinate 868,627, forward strand.
GATGTGAATATCCACTTGCTCAGATACCGCAGCCCTACATACTCTTGTCTTGTTGTAGACTTCGTGAAAGAAATGTAGCCGCTTTTGGTCTACCGCCAATAGCCACGACTTGATTTCCAGTTCATCACCTTCTGATACTTCACGTTCGTAAATCATGTGGCTCTCCAACACGGCCTTGCCACAGTTTGTAGACTTCACATATTCTTCACCCAAGCCAATCGCTTCCGTGAAATTAAAATGTGCATCATAAACAACGAGACCATAGTGAGTTGCGTTCATATGGCCATTGACGTCTATCCATTCTTTTGGGACGACAACTTTTAATCCAGTAAATGGAATACTCACAGTCTCTTCTCTCGCTTAGTGCTCGCAGCCGGTTCGAAATAACCTTGAAGCGGTTTCAACCTACCGGTGGTGGCCCGTGCTCATGATGATTCGGATGCTACTTGTGTTCAGCAGTTCGTATCTCGAAGTGTTCACGCTTCTTAGGAACGCATGCTTTTAAGGGCATCTACACTTTCGCCCGGAGCGCCACTACAACAGTTCGATTTTGTTAGAGTTTTATCAAGAATTCGATCGGAATCAATTAGCGTCGCGCTGTGCAGTACCAAGTGGTTCGCCTGTCGATACTCACTACCAACATATTTTGTAGAGGCAGCGCCACTGCTGTGCACGCCCCCGTTTTGGTGGCGATACCCTTCTCGCTATTATCAGCAAAAATCGCACCTGCAAGCTGGCTGGAGCCTATTAGACGACAATTAACTTGTCCGGTCAGCGAAAAATAGTTTGGCCGGTTGACCTGCCAGGTTCGGACACTGATCTCAGCAGGAGAGACCAGTGTCTGCCAAGCGCATCACTGATCAACTGACCAACTTGTATATATACGAACGCAAGCAAGTCCAGGACAGTAGAAATTTGCATTTCCAAGCTATTTGCACATCGGTCGTTAGTGTTTGTCCCATGAGAAAAAATCTTGGGACAACTTTTCCGCGAAAGGCTTATGGACAATCCCTACCCGAACCGGCGTGGACAACGAATGCCCCAGCGGGAAGCATGGGGACCCCCATTTCACCAATTCCGGCTGATTTCGTTTATCACAGAGACACTAGCCGCTTTCGAGGGCGACCACTCCAATTTTCGCGCCTTTGAGAGGATAACCGATGGGAGCCGCTTGGGGATAACTGCCGGCCGGCGACCCGGTATCGATACCCAGGTCGAAGGTTTCGTCGATGGTATAGAAAGACGGTTGCGATGCCCGGATTCTGGCGCTGCCCAGCACTTTACCATTGACTGACAGAGTGAAGGTGCCTCCCTTGGCGTATCCCTGCCCGTCGTAGGCAAAATTCAACTCCAGCTGGTTCTCGCCTGGTGCCAGCGGCGCTTCGCTGGACAGACGAATGCGGTCGACTTCGTAGATGCGACACTCGAATACCGGGCGACCCGCTTCATCCAGATACAGGGACCAGCCTGCGGAAAGGCCGCCGACGGTGGCGATGACCCCGCTCGCCTCACCGTCTAGGGAAATGCTTGCCTGCAGCTTCCAGTTATTGTTGGCCATTCGCGGGATCTGGGATTCCGGCACACCGAGGGTTCCAGGATAGTATTCGACTTTTCTGCGATCTCCCGCAAGACTGGGCCGGGGCTGGCGATTGTCGACACTGCTGTGCAGGGGCAGCATTTGCAGTTCAGCGGCCACGCGGTTGAATAAGTGCTTGAGTTCGGCCAGTCTGGCCGGCTCCGCGGCGGCCAGGTCGACGGCCTGACTGAAATCCGCCTCGAGGTTGTAGAGTTCCCAGGTGTCGTCATCGAAGGAGGTGTCGCCAGAAATACCGCCGACTGACCAGGGCAGGCGGTCATGGCGTGCCGATGCCATCCAGCCTTCGTGGTAGATGGCGCGATTGCCGTGTACTTCAAAGTACTGTGTGGGATGGAACTCGGCGGCGTCGGCGCTGGCAAAGCTGGAGAGCATTGAACTGCCGTCCATCGGCAACTGGGATATGCCATTGACTGTTTCCGGCATCTCCATTCCCGCAGCTGCGAGTATAGTCGGTGCAATATCGTTCACATGGGAGAACTGGTTGCGTAGGCCGCCTCTTTCCTCAAAGCCATTGGGCCAAGTTACCACCAGTGGATTTCTGGTGCCGCCAAGGTGAGACGCCACCTGCTTTACCCACTGGAACGGGGTGGTCAGGGCCCAGGCCCAGCCAGCGGGATACTGGGGGTAGGTGTCGGCGTCGCCGATTTTATCCAGTGCCGCCAGTTGCGCCGAGACCGGCTCCTGTAATCCCTGCAACGCGCCCATGTAATTGATGCTGCCGGGTGGCCCGCCCTCTGCGCTGCTGCCGTTGTCGCCCACGATATAGAAAAACAGGGTGTTGTCGAACTGACCCATTTGCTTCAGGTGATTTGCCAGCCTGGCGACCTGTTGGTCGGTGTGCGCCAGAAAGCCCGCATAGGTTTCCATCAGGCGGGAGGCTACCTTGCGCTCCTCATCGCTGAGACTGTCCCATACGGGAATCTGGGGCGGGCGTGGCGTCAGAATCGCGTCTTTGGGAATCACCCCCAGCGCTTTCTGGCGCTTGAAGGTGGCCTCGCGCATGGCGTCCCAGCCCTGATCGAACTTTCCGCGGTAGCGTTCAATCCATTCTGCAGGTACCTGTAAAGGAGCGTGCGTGGCACCGGTGGCGTAATAGAGAAAGAAGGGCTTATCGGGAGCCAGGCTGTGTTGCATATCAAGCCACTCGATTGCGGCGTTGCTCATATCCTCGGTCAGGTGGTAGTTGTCCACGTCCGGGCGTTGGACCGGTCGGGTACCTTCGTACAGGGTGGGATCGTACTGGTCGGTTTCTCCGCCCAGGAAGCCATAGAATTTCTCGAAGCCGACGCCGGTAGGCCAGCGGTCGAAGGGGCCGACCGGCGAGGTCTCCCAGGGCTGGGTCAGGTGCCACTTGCCGAAGGCGGCAGTGTTATAGCCGTTGTTGCGCAACATTTCGGCTACCGTGGCGGTGTGGGGATTGAGAATGCCCTGGTAACCGGGACGATTGGTCGCGGTGTTGAGGACTGCGCCGACATTGGCCCGGTGGGCATCGCGCCCGGTCAGCAAAGCTGCACGGGTTGGCGAGCAGATCGCTGTGGTATGGAAGCGATTGAAACGCAGGCCATCGTTGGCCAAAGCCTCCATCCCCGGCGTCTGCGCAGGCCCGCCAAAGGTGGAGGCGGCACCGAAGCCGACGTCGTCGAGCAGGACGATTACCACATTGGGCGCGGAGGTCGTCACTTCCGCCGGCAATGGCGTTTGAGCAGCTGCGCTGTGTTGTAATAGCAGGCCCAAGGCAGCGCTCGATAACCATGGTATCGGTCGAATGTTCAGTCTGTTCAGCATTTCTGTCTCACAATGGTGGCTGATCGTCAAAGGCCTAATCTTGCGGGCGAACCGCAACGCCGGCCTGGTAGAGTGCTTCGATTGCCTCGGCGCTATAGCCGAACTCACCGAGGATTTCACCGGTATGCTGCCAGGGCGTGGGCGGAGGTCCCCCTGCCTGGCAAGGCGTGTCGGAAAAGTCGATACCGGATCCGAACATGTCGATGGTGCCAGTGCGGGTGTTGCCCTCGCAGCGCACGATCCAGCCTCGTTGCAGGAACTCGGCGTTGTCGAATAGCTCCCGGGAGAAGTTCTCTGCGGAAATTTCGCAGGGCACTCCAGCGCGGTCGAGACGCTCAAACCAGTCCATGGCCGAAGCACTGGCCAGTCGACTTGCCATCAAAACTTCCAGCTCGCTGTTGTTTTGTGCGCGCGCCGAGGAAGTGGCATAGGCTGGATTTTCGGCCAGTTCGGGAAGCGCCGTGGTAAGCGCCTGCCAGTGTGACTCATTGGCGACGGCCAGGCAGATCCAGCCTTCGCGACAACGATAAAGGCGGTAAAGCGCGTTGAATCCGAGCTGCTCTGAATCGAGCACCGGGCGTGGGAAATGCCGGCCGTCTGGGGTGGTGTACACACGCGAATTGTTGAAGATCGAGGCGCTCAGTATCGACGCGTCGACTGCCTGCCCCATACCGGTTTTTTCTCGTGCGTAGAGCGCCTGGATAACGGCGATGGCAGCGAGAAATCCATTGCCCAGATCGCCGTTGGAAGTGGCGCCAAACCATGGCCGGCCACCGTTCCAGCAACCGCCGTCCTCCCAGACCGTGCCGCCGAGGGAATTAGCGGTCTGGTCGTTGCCGGGGAGCAGCGAGCGGGGGCCGTCTTCGAATCCCCGGGTGTGGGCAAAGACAACGCGGGGGTTGATCTCGCGCAAACTGGCGTAGTCCAGACCGAGTTTCTTCGCCGCCTGGGGCCGCATGTTGTGGACGATGACATCGGCGTCTTCGATCAGTTTGCGCGTAATCACCTGGCCTTCCGGCAGGCGTGAATCCAGGCCCAGGCTGCGTTTGCTCCGGTTGACCCCGAGCGACATGTTGCAGCCCATCCAGAAGGCATTGCGGCTGGGGTCGATCTTGATGACCTCAGCGCCGAGGTCCGCCAGAAGCTGTGTACACCAGGGCCCGGCCACGGCGAGTCCGAAATCGGCCACCCGGATGCCCTGTAGCGGTCCCCGGGACAGCGACCCGCCCGCCGCTCTGGCTGGCTGGGGAGCCAGAGCAGCGGCCTCGGCGCGAACGGCTTCGGTGTGTTCGCCCGGCTTTGCAACACCGCCGCGAACGACCGGCATATTGCTATGCATGCGATAGACCAGTCCTGCCTGGTGCAGAGGACCCAGTTCCGGATCATCCAGTACCACCACGGTGCCGTCTTGCAGTAGTGCCGGGTCGCACAGGGCTTCTTCGGGAGTGCGTACCGGCTGGCAGGACACACCTCCGGATCCCGCGGCGAGGGCTGTCCACTGCGCCACGGTGAATTTTGCGAAGGTCGGGGCCAGACGCTCGAGGGCCTTGTTGCGCTCTTCCAGTGAGGCCATGCCGGTGCGAGTGAGGTCGCCTTGTGGCAGTACCAGCGTATCGCTGGCACCGGCTTCTTCAAACCATTCGGTTGGGCTGGCCCAGGTGCACATATAGCCGTCTTTGGCGCGGACGATCCCCCAGGTTTGGCGCGGATCGGACACGCCCAGAACATAACCCTTGGCATCGGGGTGCTCCGGTCTTTGCCAGCTACAGCACTGGCCCATGATGATGCCCTGCAGCAACGATGTTTCTACCCACTGGCCGCGGCCGGTCAATTCACGGGCGCGCAGTGCTGCGCTGATGCCGAGCAGGGCGAGGTAGGCCGCGAGTATGCTGGGCGCTTCGGTGGCCGGGAACAGCGGCCCCTCGCGATCAGAGCCCGTGCGGATGCTGTCCGGGACGTAGCGGTCGCCGTCTGCCTTATCGAGGCCGACGATCCTGTCGATGGAACTGCCGTTCCAGCCCCGGGTCTCCCACAGGAGACCGGTGCGGGCGGCGACCAGCATATCGTACCCCGGGCGGGAAGCGTGCGAGTTGTCCCTGCCGTAGCCGGTAATCGAGCAGTAAATCAACTGCGGGCAGGTTGGTGAAAGGCTGTCGTAGTCTATGCCCAGGCGTTTGGTGACGCCGGGTTCAAAGCTCTCCAGCAGAATGTCTGCGCTTCCAGCGAGTTGGCGGAAGACCGCCAGATCGGCGCTGGACGTCAGGTCCAGGGTGGCTGAGCGCTTTCCCCGCTGCCACACGCGGTAACCCAGGGGGCGTTCGAAGGGTTCTCCGTCGGGCGCTTCAATACGTGTCACATCGGCGCCGTGATCGGCCAGCATCATGGTTACCTTGGGGCCGGACAGCCCCCAACTCAGGTCGAGGACCCGCAGTCCGTCGAGAACTCCGCTCATCCAATGTTTCTCCCATGTTTGCCCGGTTCGTCGGGACGCAAGAAATGGTAGCTGGCGCCGATAGTGCCTATCCCTCAAAGGGAATCGCTATCGTGGACATTCCAGGAAGCCGTCCAGTGCCTGCATAAAGCCTTGAAAATTGTCGTGCTGCACCCAGTGTCCTGCCTTGGGCACAACCGTCATCCGGGCTTTGGGGAAATGCTTGGGCCAGCTTGTGTCGCAGCTCAGCCAGCTATCGGTGCCATGGATAAGCAGAACTGGTTTGTCGATGTTCGCCCAATGCGCTTCACGTTCCTCGACAGCGTAGCGATGGGGGAACGCAAGGATCTGCAGATAGGGGTCGAACTTGAAACTGAAACTGCTATCGCCATTCGAACGCACCGCATAGGCTGCCATGTGCCTGGCCTGATCCATGGAGATCGCGGCATTCGACTCCTGCAGGCGTTTTGCCGCGTCTTCCACTGAAGGATAGCGCCGGGCGATGCGGTCTGAGGCGTGCCTGGTCCGTTCAACCCATTCACGCAGCTCCGCCAGAGGGTCGCGTTGCTGGTAAGGCTTGCCGATTCCTTCTATGACGACCAGTTGACGAATATTCCGAGGGTAGGCCGTCGCGTAGCGCAGGCTGACGACACCGCCGAAAGAGTGGGCGACGATGGTTAGTGGAGCCAGCTCGAGTGAATCGATCAGCGTGCTCAGGTCCAGTACAAAGTCGTCGAGTTGGTAGTCGCCCCCGCGCACCCAGTCGCTGTCACCATGCCCTCTGAGGTCCGGCACTATCACCCGGTAGTACCTGCTGAGAAGTCGTGCAGTCCAGTCCCAGCTATGGGCGTTGTCCTTGCCGCCGTGGACGAGTAGGAGGGGAGGAGAGGACTTGCTGCCCCATTCGAGATAATGTAGCCGCAGGCGTTGCGACTCGTAGAAGTGCGATCGTGGGGGTGCGACCGCCCGGTCGTCAGCAGATACCGTGCCGAAAACCTCCGCACTTTCTGCAACTTCAGGATGGTGCTGTTCCGTCATTCGCTGTGATCTCCTACATTTTCACCGTAAGAAGTTATTGGTGTGGGCCGCCTGGCCCGGTGAAAACGCTCAGTAGGAAAATCCTAGCAAAGCAACCTGCGGAGACGACATATCACCAGGTGACAAATAGGACGCCCGCAGGTGACAGGCGATCACTGGAATGAGTCCATCGCATTGGGTTGCGCTCAGCCGGAATCAGAATCAATCCTGATTCGATGAAAGTGCCACAGTCACTTCAGGATACATCCTTGTAACCATTGGAGCTGTCTCTTGCTGTGAGCCACTTCGTATACTCTCGGTTCGAAAGTCGCATTCAGTTTGGAGCCTGTAGGAGAAAACCATGAATAATGAACTACCGCTACGACCTGCGCCGATCAGAAAACGGGATAACCTGTTCTTCTGGGATGGAGCAAAGCTGGAAGAGTTGCGAATCCAGAAGTGCAACTGCTGCGGCAAGCTGCAACATCCTCCCGGGCCGATGTGCCCGCAGTGCCTGGAAACCGACATGGGCTACCAGGTCTGCGTGGGCAGGGGGCGGGTATACAGCTGGATTATTCCGAGATACCCGGAGCTTCCGATGTTCAGCAGTGACCTTGTCGTCGCGTTGATCGAGCTCGAGGAAGGCGTACGGATTCTTTCCAATATTTGCGATGTCGCGCACGAAGACATTCGCCAGGGGATGGAGGTGGAGCTTTTCTTCGCCGCTACTCAGGATGACGGCAAGGTGCCCCAATTCCGCCCTGCCACACAATAACTGGTCTACGGAGATTCTACGCGTGATGAAAGCCATAAACGATGTCGCCGTTGCCGGCATAGGACAAACGGAATTCTCAAAAAACTCAGGACGCAGCGAACTGCAACTGGCTGCAGAGTGCGTCAAAAGCGCGCTGCAGGACGCCGGTTTGACCCCCGCGGATGTAGACGGACTGGTGACCTATACCATCGACAACAATGAAGAGGTAGATCTGGCGCGGACCATGGGCATGAAGGACATCAATTACTTTTCCCGCATGCCATTTGGCGGTGCGGGGGCGGTAGGCACTATTGCCCAGGCCTGTACCGCGATTCGGGCCGGCATGGCGGAAGTGGTTGTCGTATGGCGCGCCATGAATGAACGCTCCGAATACCGCTTTGGCCAGCTGGACGCGACCTCGGGTATGACCGTTGGGGGCGGTGGTACTTCGGATATGAGCTGGGCTTTCGATATGGGGGCCTTCACGCCGATGGCGTGGCAGGCGCTGAATGCCATGGTCTATATGGAGCGCTTTGGCGTAACCAACGCGGACTTCGGGCGCCTGATTGTGCAGCAGAGGAAATACGCCGCCAGCAACCCCAACGCCTACTTTTATCAGCGGCCCGTTACACTGGAAGACCATCAGGCGTCACGCTGGATCATTGAGCCGGTACTGCGTAAGTTCGATTGCTGCCAGGAAAGTGACGGCGGTGTCGCCGTGGTACTGACCAGCCTGGAGCGTGCCCGCGATCTGAAACAGCCGCCGGTTAAGGTCGTTGCCTCCCACGGAGGCGGCAATGGCTCGCAGATTGCTACCAATCATTATGCAGCCGATCTCTCCATCGCCTCGGAATCGCTGGTCACCGCACGGAACCTCTATGCCATGGCAGATTTGACACCGGCGGATATTCAGGTGGCTGAAATCTACGACGCCTATTCCTGCTCGGTGTTCTACGGGCTGGAAGCCTTTGGCTTCTGCGACCTAGGCGAAGCCAGCGATTTCGTGCGCGACGGTCACCTCGCCATTGATGGGAAGTTGCCGACCAATACCCACGGTGGCTTGATTGGTGAAGCCTACATCCACGGCCTCAACTCGTTTACTGAAGGCGTGAGGCAGGTTAGAAAGACGGCAGTCAATCAGGTTGCGAATGTCGAGAACGCCATTGTGACGTCGGGCTGGTCCGCCGCTATTTTGTCAAAGGTCTGACCTTCACGGGGTTGCGCAAGCACCCCGTGAAGTTTCCTCTTAAAGCAAAAGGGCCAATGCCCCGTCGGGACAGTGGCCCTTTTATGTTAGGCCCACCTTGCCAAGCCCTTAGTTGTCGCGGCTACACTCGTCCAGGTCATAGGCGTAACACCGCTCGTCGACTACCACGCCTTCGGCGAACAGTCTGTCGACCTCCATCGGTTCAATGCCCAGTTCAAGCAGCACCTCGCGAGATTGTTCGCCCACAATCAATGGTGAACTTTGTACGCCTGCGGGGGTTTCGGAGAGGCTATAGGGAATTCCCACATGGCCGACCTCGCCCAACACCCGGTGCGGAAGTTTAACCAGCCAGCTGCGATCAAGCAGGAAGGCGGCATCCGCATGCTTCCAGATCTCCCGGCTGAACTCGGGATTGGAAATCTCGCAGGGTACGCCGGCGGCGTCGAGGACGGCAAACCAGTCTTCTGCTGGTTTCGTGGCGAGTTGGCAGCCGATCCATTCCATCAGCGCGGCATTGTCAGCTTCGCGGGCTTCGGGGTCTGCGTAGCGGGCGTAGTCTCCGCCTGGCAGCGCACGGAACAGGCTCTGCCAGTGGCCTTCATTGACCAAGGCGAGACACAGGTAGCCGGATTGCGTTGGATACAGACGATATCCTGCGCTGTTGTAGCCGAGTCCGTCTGGGGTCAGTCGCGGTCTGGGGAATCCGGTGCCGTTGTCGCGGGCGATAACCTGGGAGGCGTTCAGCAACTGCGCATTGACGATGGACGTATCGACGAACTGGCCTTCACCGGTTTTCTCCCTTTCTAGCAGGGCCTGAATGATGGCAATCGCGGCCAGGTAACCATTGCCGGTGTCGCCGAGGCTGGTCAGGCTCCAGTAGGGGCGCCCACCGTCGGCGCAACCGCCATCTTCCCACTGTACGCCGGCCAGGGCGGATCCGGTCTGGTCATTTCCGGGGAGGTGCTCGCGAGAGCCTCGTTCAAAGCCCCGGGTATGGCAGTAGATCAGGCGTGGATTGATCTCTTTCAGCGCCTCGTAGTCCAGGCCGCGGCCTTCCACTGCCTTGTAGCGCATATTGTGGATCACGACGTCAGCGGTCTCCGCCAGCTGCTGGACTATCCTGATGCCTTCGGGTTTGCGTATATCGACAGCCAGGCTGCGCTTGCCGCGATTGGCTGACATGGCGATTACGTTCGAATGCCAATACCAGTCGTATGTGGCGTTGATTTTGATCACATCGGCGCCCAGGTCGGACAGAATCTGGGCACCGAACGGGCCGGCGATGGCGAGGCCCAGGTCAAGCACTCGTACTCCCTCAAGCGGCCGCGATAGTGTGGAGGTCTGTGTCGGGGCGGTTGTCTGCCACGAAGTAGATCTTGCCGCTTCCGCGCGGACGGCGGCGTTGTCCGCCCCGAACTCAGAAATACCGCTGCGTGGTTCGCTGAGGTTCTTTTCCAGTCGGTAAAGAGTTCCAGCCTGCCGCGTCGTCCCAAGTTTCGGGTCTTCAATCGTGACGACACAACCGTCTTCGATAAAAGAGGAGTCGCTGAGCGCTTCCTCGGGAGAGCGTACCTTCTGCATACACTGGCCCGCCACGGCGGCTGCATCACTCCACTCGTCTGCTGTGAAACGATGAATCGCAGATTTTAGCATGGGATAGTAGTGGTCGAGCACCAGCATATCGTCCACAGCCGGCATGATGCGATCCGGATCCTGGCGGGCGGAAGTGTCGGGGCTGGGGTTGAGGCTTGACCCTTCGGTGGCGCCGAGTACAAAGCTGGGATTGGGCACCCAGTGAATCAGCCAGCGACCATCGGCGCATTCGAAGTTGCCTTTCGGGGAACGGGAGTCGTTGACCCATGTAGAGTAGTGAGGGGCCTCGGGATGCTTCGCGTAACTGAATGCCATGGTGCCGGCCGTCAGTGCGCCCTGTAGCAAGCTGGTTTCAACCCACTGTCCCCGCCCGGTTTTGGCTCGCACCAGCAGCGCGGCGCTGACGGCGGTCATGGCGGCATACGCTGCTCCCAGGCTGGGCCAGAAAGTCGCGGGGAACAGAGGACCGTCGCGATCTTCCGGGCGCGGCCCCACTACGCCGTCGGGAGCGAATTCAAAATCGGCAAACGGCGGCTCGCCATTGGAGAAATGAAAGACCCCGCCGTTGCGACCGCGCTGCTCGAAGTGCAGGCCGGTACGGGCCGCCACCAGAGCATCGTAGGCAGGACGCAGGGATAGGGGGTTATCTCTCCCGTAACCGGTAATAGAGCAGTAGACCAGGCGGGGATTGACCGTCGACAGTGTGGCGTAGTCGATTCCGAGTTCCGCGGTGGTGCCCGGGCTGAAACTTTCAACGAGGACATCGGCCGTTTTCACCAGATCGAGAAATGCCTTGCGCTCATTGCTGTCCTTAAGGTCATAGGTAGCATTGCGTTTGCCGCGCTGCCATGCGCGGTAACCCAACTGACCTGAAAATGGGTCGCCTGATGGAGGTTCGATCTTGATGACATCGGCTCCCTGGTCGGAGAACACCATGGTGGCGATGGGGCCTGAAATGCCCCAGGATAGGTCCAGGACCCGAATGTGCTGTAGAACACCTGACATAGAAATTCACCTTTGTTATTACTAGGGTCCGTCTTGGCCCATTGGAACTACTTCCGGAACGCCTCGCGCACGACGCGTCGCAGCAGCTTCCCGGTTTCGTTGTAGGGCAGCTCCTCATGGAAAAGAATTTGCTTTGGAACCCGAGACGAACGAAGCCGTTGCTGCACATACATCTGCAACTGATCGACACTTACTTTCAGCCACGGTTTGATCACGACCACGGCAGCTACTTCTTCGCCCCAGTCCTCGCTTTGCATGCCGACAACGCAGGCATCAGATACGGCTGGGTGCTTCAGCAGCACGTCCTCAACTTCGCCGGGGGAAATATTCTCGCCGCCGCGCACGATCACGTCGTCCGCCCGGCCGGAGAGAAAAAGGTAACCGCCATTGTCGACATAGCCCGCGTCGCGTGTCGGGAACCAGCCGTCGCCGGAGATGACGGTCTTTTCCTCATACTCGCCGGACACCTGGTCACCCTTGACATAAACCTCGCCGGCCTCTCCTGTTAGAAGCGGATTGCCTTCCAGATCGCGAATCTGGAGCTCGATGCCGGGAAGTGGACGTCCCACGGATGTGAGGCGCCTCCTGACCTCGGCATCGTCACTGAGCAGTGCAGAACGGTGATCCTCCGGATCCAGCAGGCAAATGGTGGAACTGGTTTCAGTTAGCCCGTAGGCGTTGGTGAAATCGGTTGCAGGGAACAGGGTCATGGCACGGCGAATGACCGCTTCCGGCATCTTTCCTCCGCCATAGGCCATGGATGCAAGACGTGCCGGCACGTCAAACTCCGGGTGCTCCTCCAGATGATCGACAATCCGTACCAGCATAGTCGGTACGACGAAAGCATTGGTAATGGACTCCGAATGCGCCAGATACAGCCACTGTTCAGGATCGAAGTTGGGTAGAAGCACAATCCGCCGGCCAGCGTAAATGCTGCTCAAAAAGGCAGAGATTCCTGCGATGTGATAAGGCGGGACAGCGACCAGCTGGGCCTGCTCCTCGCCCGCACCGGCAAACTCCACCGAGCCGAGGATGTAGGAGAGGAGATGGGCGTGACGTAACAAGGCGGCCTTGGGTTTGCCAGTGGTGCCGCTGGTAAACAGCTTAACGGCAACCGCATCGGGATTAATCGGTATTTCAGAAGGCGATGGAGGAACTTCCCCATCTAGGCATGCACGAACAAAGGCGTCCCGGTTCTCTGTCTCGATGAAATACGCGGGTTCGATTCGGTCGCGCAGTTCGGACAGCTCATGAGCCGACAGGCGATAGTTCAGCGGCACATAGGTCAGGCCGGCAGCGGCGGCGCCAAACAGCGCGATCGGTATCGCAGGGCTACTGATATCTTGCAGGGCAACTGCCTGGCACTGACTGTTGCCAAACAGGCGGGCTGCCACCAGCGAAGCCCGATGCAACTGGGCATAACTATAGCTCACTCCCTCAAAGGTCAGAGCTGTACGCTGTGGGAAGGCCTGGCACGCCATATCCAGAATGGTGAACAGATTCATGGCAATTGTTACCTAATCGGATGAGGGCAGGGCTTGCGCCTGTTTGATCCCAAGGACGCTGTTGCCCACCATCAGGCTGCCTCGACCTGGCTTTGTGCAGAGAAGTTCAATACTGCCGTCCTCATTGACGTAGCGCTTGCCGATCAGGGTGCCCCCGTCCATGTCCGTTGCAGACTCATGTCTCGCTTCGGGAGTGCTGGTAGCCATCCCCGAGCCGCCACAGCAAAGATCAAACTCGCCTGTGCCCCTGATTACCATGACTTCTGTTTCACATGCGACACTGAAAAGTTTCGCTCCGGGTTTTATATTGATCATTCGGATGTTTCCCGCAGTTGCTGAAATGCCAGAGTGCAATCTAATCCCGGAGACAGGCCATCTCCATGCCAAATTCTTACAGAAGCAGCGCAGGATGTTACAAATGAACACACTGATTTACGCCGATTGATGCCGAATCGATTGTCGCGTGGTAGGCTCTGCTCTTGCCGTAGCCCATTCATGTACCGATAAATCTATAAGTTAGGGTTCACAGCCCTCTAAGGGCCCGCAGGATGACGAAGATTCCCGAACTGCCAGCGCAACACAGTTCTCTACTTGCACGCTATGGCCAGGCCATGGTGCTGCAGGCGCTGGCTGCTGGCTTCGACATGGAGATTATCGTCAAGGCGCTTTCCATACCGCCGAGGCTTCTGGAAAGTCTTGACGAAATACCGATTTCGAACCAGATGCTCGATGATTTTATGCGCCAGGTTGAGCGCGAAGGTCACCGGGAGTACCAGGTCGATCTGAGTCCTTCAGCGGAGATTTCACCGGAGCTTTTTGGACGGTTGCAGCGCAACATCAAGTGGTTGCTGCGAGACGAGTTTCTTGGCCTGACCCAAACTCCCTGTAAAGCCGGTGTTTTTCTTGTCATGATCGAACTCGTGATGTCTACAAGTACGCTGGCCTCCGCCCTGCAGAAGGGTTTCAGGTTCTACCGTGCGCTGACTGACGAGGTCTGGTTCAGCCTGTCGAGTGATGCAAACTACGCTGAGCTTACAGTTCACCTCGCCAGTCCGGCTGGTGGCGCAATGACTTTCTGGAGTGAATGGTGGTTGCTGACATGGCACCGCATGAGTTGCTGGCTGATTGGCGACAGTATTCCAATTCTCAGTGCCAGGTTTCCCCACGAGCCGGGCGCGCCAATGCAAGAGTATGCGCGGATATTCAGCAACGACTGTCAGTTCGGCCGTGCAACAGCGACCATCCGCTTTCATAGACATTTTCTCGACAAGCGATTGGTGCGGACCGAGGAGGAACTCACCGAACTGGTCGCTGATCGCAATCTCAACATCCAGTTCATACCCGGCCTGGATAACCCGTTGGCGCTTCGTATCGAGGTCCAGCTGGAGCATCAGTTCAAGCTGGTTCGCGAGTTTCTGACAATGGAGCAGGTTGCCGAGTCCTATCACATGAGCAGCCAGACTCTGCGCAGACGACTGGACGACGAGGGCAGCAGCTTCCGATTGATCAAGGAGCGTATCCGTCGCCGTGCAGTAATGCAGTGGCTGAATGATCCGGAAATCCCGATCAGCGAGATTGCGCACATGACGGGTTTTGCGGAAAGCAATGGCCTCTCCAGAGCCGTGAAGTCGTGGACAGGGTTGAGCCCGACTGAATATCGCGAAAAGCTGTCCGCTGCATCTGGCGATTAGCACCTTTCTTTTCTTCAAGTCAGGCTCGCGACGCGCAAGCTGTCAGTTCTGCCAGCCAAGCTGAGCTGTTCTGCACAGCAATCTGTAACAATCGGAAATGTTCCTAACTTAGTCACCGGCCGATACTGTCCTCGGAGTTTGCTATTCGAGGCACGGTGAATTGTCTAATAAAGAGATAAAAAGTGTCGAGCGACTTGACCTGACCTTGCCGGCAGGTTTCCAGGACGGTTGTCAGTCAGGTTGGCGTTACACACGACTGTGTCAGCTGCCCTCCAGCTCAATATTTCACGAGAACTGGCTGTGCTTCAGCAGCTTGGGGACAACGGGTCAATCTCATCCCGGCTGCATCTATGGCCGCTCTGTAACCCATGGTCTGCCCAGTGCATTGCAGGTCTCCGTCAGCAATGGATGCGCAGGAGTGGCTCCAGACTGGCGATTACATTTATCCAATAATTAAGTGAGTGATTATGACAGATTTATCAATAAGCAGAATTCAGGTCGGCAAAGAACTGGAGCGGTGTCCTTTCCCGATACCGGTGGGTTGGTATGTCGTCGAACTTTCAGAGAACCTGGCCTCCGGCGAGGTTAAGACCATCGAGGCATTTGATCAGGATTGGGTAATGTTCCGTGGCGAGGACGGATCCGTGGGGGTGACCGATCCCTACTGTCCGCATCTCGGCGCACATCTCGGGGAAGGCGGAGTTGTTGTTGGTAACAATATCCGTTGTCCCTTCCACCACTGGGAGTACGACAGCGAGGGTTGGTGCAAGGAGATTCCCTACGCGAAATCCCTGCCTCCGCTGGCGAAAAAGTGCGCCGTGCTGCACGCGCTTCCGGTGCAGGAGCGTTATGGCCTGATCTGGGCCTGGTACCATCCAGAGCGCCTTGAGCCACAGTGGCAAATTCCGGACGTGCCGGAACTGGAATCGGAAGGCTTCGTTCCAGTTCGCCACGGCGCATGGCCTATCGGTACCTGTATTCAGGAAATTGCCGAGAACGGCGTGGATTTTGCGCACCTGAAGTTCCTGCATGGCGCGCCCGAAATTCCAGCCGGCAAAGCGCGTACCGAAGATCATGTGTTCCACTTCGACATCGGTGATGGTCACATTATCGGTGAGAACCACGGCCCGGGTATCAGCGTGGTGCGTCACACCGTGGAAGGCGTGACTGTGCTGATGTTCTCTACCTCTCTGGCAGTTAATCGTGAGAACACGTTGGCGCGCATGCACTTTACCTTCCAGGACTATCCAGAGGGATCGAAGGAAAGGCAAATGGCCGAGCACGTTTATCAGCACTCCATTGGCGAGGCTGACGGCGAGGACTCAGCCGGATTTGAGGCGGTCGACATGATCATCTGGAACAACAAGAAGTACCGGCCGCAGCCGCTGCTGTGTGACGGCGACGGTCCGATTTTCAAGTTCCGGAAATGGTTCTCCCAGTTCTATGCGGAGGATCACTAAAGTATCAAAGTACCCGCCCAGCAAGTCCAATGATAATAGCCAGGCTGTTGTCGGCGCGAACAATGTTCACGTTGGCAGCAGTACGGCACCACATTTCAATATGAGCGTACGTGATGAAAAAGATCTACATAATTACCGCCGCCGCGGTCGCTTGCCAGCCCTCGTCAGTCCTGTTCGCCCAGGAATCAAACTTTGCCCTGGAAGAAGTCATTGTAACGGCCCAGAAGCGTGAACAGACACTGCGGGATGTGCCTTCCTCCGTGTCGGCCATATCAAAGAATTACCTGCAGGATTCGGTTTCCAAGTCCTTCAACGATCTCGGCAACCTGGTTTCCGGGATTGAAATATCCGGTGCCAGCGACGGTTTTACCCCGGCCATACGAATCCGTGGCATCGGTACCAATGCCAACTCGGGTGTCCCCCCATCGGTTGGTATTTTTCTCGATGAAATACCCCTTGCTGATATTGGCATTGCCTTCACCAATATTAACGAAGTCGAACGCGTGGAAGTGCTCAAAGGCCCACAGTCCACCCTGTTTGGTCGAAGCGTCTCTTCCGGCGCCATTGTGATCAATACCGTAAAGCCTGAGCACGGTGCCAACGACGGATATATCGAGACAAACGTTGGCAACAATGGCCTAATGCAGTTCTATGCCGGTGGCAACCTTTCTCTGGGCGATGCGGTAGCAATCCGCGGCAGCGGTTATTCTACCGAAGGCGACGGCCAGGTGTATAACGTAATGTCCGGGGATACTGGCGAGCAGACCGATAATCACGGCGGTAGAATCCAGGTTTCGATCAACCTGACCGACAACTTCAATGCCAACCTTTCCTACGAGAAGCACAAGCTGTTCGCCCAGGGTACAGCGGCGACGGTAACGGAGTATGGCGATGGTTCAGAGATACTGGCGCTGTCCACCGGGGCTGAACTGCGACCGTTCGACAAGTTTTCCAGGAAAAAGCAGGACTACCTCGAGAATCATCGCGACAGCGATACCGAAATTGCTTCGGCGCGGCTGGAGTGGGTTCTGGATGATACCTGGAGCCTGACGTCACTGACCGCTTACCAGGACTGGGCCCGGGTGGTTGATTCGTCAGAGTCTGAACCGAATATCGCCTTCGATTCCATTCTCGGTCCGCAGCCCTACCAGTTCGGCGTCACAACACTGGCAGCGGAATCACTTTCTGAGGAGTTCAGGGTTCTCTACGATGGCGATTGGTTAACCTCGGTCAATGGTATTTTCTATTCGGACTCCAGAAACGTGAACATGGCGCAACTGGCGCGACCGATCACGGTAGCGGTTCCCTCCCTTGGCTATATCGCGCTTGTCTCTGGGCCGGATATCGATACTCAGGAGTTTGGCATATTCAGCCACAATACTATCTCGTTGAGCGACAGGACCCAGTTGACTGTTGGTTTGCGATACTCGGATATCGAGCGTGAGGGTGCGGCGAGTACCACGATTGGTGGCGGCCAGTTCCTGCCGCTTCAGAATCCCGCCATCGTGCCGGTCGCTACTGCCAAGCCGGTGGAGCAAACGGCGAGTTGGGACGCACTTTCCGGTGGCCTCAGCCTGAGCTATGACCTGACTGAAGCGTTTACGATCTATGGCAACTATGGTCGCGGTTTCAAGGCTGGTAACTTCAGTAACCAACAGGTGATTGGTAGTACCGCCAACCCTGTGGACCCCTTCGATGAAGAGTTCGCCGATTCACTTGAGATCGGTTTCAAAAGTGTCCTGTTGAACAATTCGCTGAGTTGGAATGGGGCAGTATTTGTACAGGAGTACACCGACTACCAGGTGGGGATCGTCGATCCCATCACAGCGATATCGGTGGTTTCTAACGCGGGCGAGGTCAGGGTCGAGGGTGTGGAGACTGATTTCCGCTGGCGGGTACTTGAACAGTTCGTCGTCGATGGCTCTGTTTCCTACATTGATTCCCGTTTTGAAAGCTACGAAAACGCGCCTTGCACCCGTCCCCAGTATGCTGCGATTGCCTGCACCGGCCCCTCCGGCACCCAGGATCTTTCCGGCACCCGGGTCAACAACACCTCACCCTGGACAGCCAACCTGAACATGACCTGGCAGGATAGCTTCGCCAATGGCATGGGTTGGCATCTGCGGGGTGAAGCCATCTTCCGCGACGACCGAATCTATGCCTCTGACCTGGATCCGGATACAAAGGCGCCGAGCTATTACGCGTTCAATGCCAGTTTCGGTCTGACCAGTCCAAGTCAGGCAGTGGAAGGCATTCTATGGGTGAAAAACTTGACTGACGAAGACTACCTGGTCGATATCAGAAGTAACTCCGATGGCATCACCCGGGCTGGTTTGCGGGTCAGTCCCGGTTTGGAGCGGACCTACGGGATTGATCTGCGTTACAACTTCTAAGCGTCAATCCAGGCCGGAGGCGGTCTGCGACTGAGAATCAGAGGGCATGGACGCCCTCGCCACTTTCGGTACGCTTTCGCTTTCAAGCCGGCCAGCAGGATTCACTTCAGCCATTGGAAACGGGATATAGCGATTATGCATTATCAGGCAAGAACCGGTTGGTTGCAGGTGCCTGCAGTGTTCAGAGGGTGGGGGATCGTTGCTTCCCTGTTTGTCAGCGAGATGTTCGCTGTTGGCTGTACCGCGTATGCGTTCGGGTTGTATGTCGTTCCTGCCAGTGAAGAACTCGGTCTTTCAAGGGCGTCGGCGAATAGCGGCCTGATTCTGCTGA
Organism: Parahaliea maris; assembly: GCF_008064665.1. GTDB lineage: Bacteria > Pseudomonadota > Gammaproteobacteria > Pseudomonadales > Halieaceae > Parahaliea > Parahaliea maris. The sequence continues at coordinate 887,396 of NZ_VRZA01000002.1, forward strand.
TGGTCGGCATGGGGGTAGCGTCACCGATATTGGGTAAGCTGCTTGATCGCTTCCCGGCGCGCAATGTCATAGTGATCGGCGCCATGATGCTAGGCGCCGGGTTTGCCGTCATCGCACTCAGCGAGACCCTGTGGCTGCTGGCCGTGTCACTGTTCCTGCTGGCCGGACCCGGAGCTGCGGCAATCGGCCCGTTGACCGCGTCGACGGTGATCTCCCGTTGGTTTACGCTACACCGCGGTAAAGCGCTGGGTGTGGGCGCCGCCGGCACCTCCCTCGGAGGGGCGATGCTGGTGCCGCTGATCGCTCTGAGCCTGGACTACCTCACCTGGCGGGAAACGCTGTTACTCCAGGGCGGAGTCATCACATTGCTGGTCAGCTTTATCGCCTGGCGTACCGTGGTCAGTCGCCCTCAAGACATTGGCTTGCACCCGGATGGCGCTGACGCGCCGGCCCGGGTTGACCATTGCGCCCAGGCAGATATGAAGCGATGGAGCCCCCGGGAATTGCTGCGCAGCCGCGATTTCTGGTGCCTGTCAGTAGCGGTATCGATCACCTTTGGCGTGAGTCAGGCAATACTGGTGTCACTGGTGCCCTACGCGAGCGATATGGACATTTCCCCACAGAAGGCTTCCTTCCTGGTTTCCGTCTCGGCATTTTCTTCCATCATCGGCAAGCTGGCGGTCGGCGCCCTTTCCGATCACATGAACAAGAAGATCCTGATGTTCGTCATCATCAGCTTCGTGTTCATCAAACTCGGTGCATTGTATGTACAGCCGGACTATATGGTGCTGCTGATGGTTCTGGTTGTCTCCGGAATCGCTCTTGGTGGAGAGCTCCCGGTCTGGGCGGCGCTGGTGGCGGAGCGCTTTGGCGCTGCCTCCTACGGCACGACGATGGGTCTGATGACCTTGATCAATACCGTGGTCAATATTGCTGCATTGCGCTTCATTGGCGACGTCTATGATCGTACTGGCGGTTATGATCTCGCCTTCCAGGTCTTTGCGCTGACAATTGTTGTAGCATTGGTGGCGACGGCCTGCATGACCAAAGTCAGGAAGGCCTGACGGGCTGGTAGACCGGCCCGTACTGATCCCGGAACCTCGTAACGACAGAGTGAGTCCCGAAGACACATGTCCCTGCTGCCTTTGAACCAAACTGCTGCACTGGATATTTCGCCGGCTCCAGGTGATTACGCAGTGAAACTCTTGCGTGATCTCGGCTTCAACGGCTTTCCGTTTTCCACCAATCGAGCTTCTCATCCCGCCACAAGGATGGTGGATAGCGGGTTCCTGGCGCTGACCGGCGACGGGCTGGGAGACCCGGTGATCTGTCCGGTTCCCCTGGCCAGCTGTGCGGATGATGCGCTGACGGTGTTTCGCGCCCTGACGGGCGTCCCGGTATTGCGCGGGATAGAGGGGGCCGAACTGCTCACTGAGCGTGCCGCGGTGATGGGCTTGGCGCGAAATGGCGACCAGTCCACCACAGGGCACTGCCGACTGCTGGCCACATGGGACGGCACCATCGGCCTGAATCTGGCGCGCGAAAGTGACTGGGAACTCCTGCCTGCCTGGATTGAGTGCGCTGTCGAGCGTGGAGACTGGTCCTCCCTTGCCGCACATCTGGCGACTGTGCCTAGCGGCGCTATCCTGGGTCGGGGCAGGGAACTGGGACTGGCGCTGGCCGATGCCACGATCATTCCCGACGCACTCTCTCACTGGATGAGGACGACCTCGTTCGCCGCCGCCCCGCTTGCATTGCGGCGCCGGAGGCCCCGGGTCATCGACCTGTCGTCCCTGTGGGCGGGGCCGCTTTGCAGCCGCCTGTGGCAGGCCGCCGGCGCCGAGGTGGTCAAGGTGGAAAGTACGCAACGCCCCGACGGTGCGCGTTCGGGCTCAGCCGCATTCTTTGAACGTTTGAATGGCGGCAAGGTTTGCGTCTCCCTTGATCTCCACACTCCCGAAGGACAGCAGGCTCTGCGGGAATTGATTCTGGGGCAGATATGGTTCTGGAGGCTTCCCGTCCAAGGGCCTTGCGCCAGATTGGCATCGTTGCCGAGGACTTGCTCGCCGAGCGGCCCGGGCTGACCTGGGTCAGCCTGACAGGGCATGGCCGCAGCGATCCCTGCGGACAATGGATTGCGTTTGGTGACGACGCGGGTATTGCTGCGGGCCTGTCTGCCATCCTGCACCAATGTACCGGCCGCTGGATGATTTGCGGGGATGCCGTTGCCGACCCGATGACCGGCCTGCACTGCGCGCTGGCGGGCTGGGCGAGCTGGCTGGCCGGAGGGGGGCAGCTGGTCGACATTTCCCTGGCGGCGGTAGTGCGCCACTGCGTCACCGCCACTGCGCCTCAAGGGATTCACTATAGCGATCGCCAGCGGGCGTGGGAGCATCGCCTGAGTGGACGGCCAACCCGGCCGGGGACTGCAGAATCAGCATGCGGCTATGCCCTGCGCGAGGGCCTGTCATCGCCACCCTGATCCAGAACGCCCGCTTGCCCGGCCGCTGGACAGTGTGGATTTGCGGATGGACCGCGGTGTTATCGCCGACATGGCCGCCGCACACTGTCCCCCCTTGAGGCTCCTGGGACAGGGCGGCTTGAATTTGCGCCCGGCATGCCGGCGGACCTCTGTCTCTTGGACAAACCCTGGGACGATGTACGTAACGACTTGTCCGCCGCACCTGGCGCAGCGGCGACCTAATCCACAGTGTCGACTGAATCGCAGATGGCATCGATCAACCCCCATTGCCGGGCCTGTCGCGCGTTGATTTTTTTGCCCGACAGCGCCATCCATGCTGTGCGTTGGCGACCGATGCGCCTGGCGATACTGACGCAGCCGCCAGCACCGGGAATGAGTCCGAAAGCCAGTTCCGGCAGCTGAAAAAAGCTGCCAGGACTCGCGCTGAGGCGTCCGGCGAAGGCAGGCAGTTCAATGCCGGAGCCGAGGCAGGCGCTGTGGACATGGACATGGACGCGATCAGCACAGCGGGATAGCAGGCGGCCGGGGTTGTGACAGGAGCGTATCCAATGTGCCAGGGACGGGTCCGTGGCGAGACCGAACTCCCTGAGTTCGCCGCCCACACTGAAACAGGCGCCTCGTCCGCTCAGGTGCAACTGCCGGATACTGTTGTCGATCAACACCAGCTCGAACAGTTCAATCAGTGCGTCGCGCATTTCCACGGTGATGGAATTGCGGTACTGGGGGCGATTCAGGAGCGCCTGCACCCTGTCTCCTTGCCGATGCACGACAATGGCCGGGGTGCTGTCCGGCGAGTGAATTTCCCTGGGAGTGGCTTCCCGGGCCTGCAGCCACTGACGGAACTCGCTTCCGGACTGCAGGCTTGCGTAGGCCAGCGATTCCACCGTCATGGCTGCCGGCAAGGGCAGCATTTCTACCGCGCGAAGTACCTGGACCAGCGTCAGGGCGGCCAGCGGATGCTGTTCGATTCGCGCTGCCAGCAGCTGCAATTCGGCATCGTCTGCGATAACGATATCGGCATTCGCATGGCTGCTCTCTCCCAAAGCAATCACCGGATGCGGTTGCTGGTGGAGCCACTGTGGGTCGGCAGGCAGGTCCTCGATGTCAAGGCAGGCAAAGGGTGGGCTGGAGAGAACTGTCATGAGCTTACCGGCGGTCGATTAATACGGCATCATCCCTGGCGGTTTTCCGCTTGGATGGAAGGGCATTCTACACCGGGCGGGGCAGGCGTGTAGTCCGCTTGCCCGGGGGGGCGCCGGCTCAATACTATCGGGACGGGGATTACTGACCTGGGGAGCACGCTGTGCCGCAAGGGCCGGGCGCTGCCAGCTGGCCTTGGCATGGCGATTGGCACGCGGATCCTTCGAAGAATTCAACATTCCGAGGTATGAATTGAATCGAAATCGGGCTAAGAAGGATGGTAGAAAAAATCACTGAAAGTCACGTTTTCGCGCCAACGTCCTTCAGTTCACCCACCGCTAGCGCAAGTCTCGCAGACACCTGATGATCAGGCGTTGAATGTCGGCTTAGAGGATTTCCGGGACCATGACAATGTCCGCCTGGTAGCGAACGAAAGCATCCCTGCAATATTACTCACGGAACCTGTTGCTGTGTTGTTTTGCACTTAATACTGACCCGGGATTTGCATCTAATAATGACCCACCCCGAACGCCAGATTATGGCGTAGATTTCAGTTTCTTGCCTCGCCTTCCTCCTTCCTGATTCACCGTCGAGTTTTTCAATCGGTAGCTGTCATTGCCGGTCTCCAGGATATGGCAGTGATGGGTCAGCCGATCCAGCAGAGCCGTCGTCATCTTTTCGTCCACAAACACCGACGACCACTCTGCGAAGCCGAGGTTGGTCGTGATGATGATGCTGGTGCGCTCGTACAGTTTGCTGATCAGGTGGAACAACAGCGCACCACCGGCCTGGCTGATCGGTAGGTAACCCAGTTCATCGAGGATGACGAGGTCAGTGTGGATTAGCCGATTGGCCATCCGCCCCTGCTGCCCGGCCTGCTTCTCTTGCTCCAGGGCGTTGACCAGTTCGATCGTGGACAGGAACCTGACCCGCTGCCGGTGGTGCTGGATCGCCTGGACACCAATGGCGGTGGCCAGGTGTGTTTTGCCGGTACCGGGACCACCCACCAGGACAATGTTCTGCGCGTCCTCCAGGAACTGGCAGCGGTGCAGTGACTTCACAAGCGCCTCGTCCACCGGGCTCTGGCTGAAGTCGAAGCCGGTGATGTCGCGGTAAGCCGGGAACTTCGCCACAGTCATCTGGTAGTTAATCGAACGCACATCGCGCTCAGAGGCTTCCGCCTTGAGCAACATCTCCAGTACAGGGATCGCCTGCTGGTAAGCCGGGGAAGCCTGCTCGGCGAGTTCGCCAATGGCATCGGCCATACCGTGCAGCTTCAGGGTTTTCAAGGTGGTGATCATGGCATCAGGTTTCATGGCGCGCCCTCCGCAGGCTGTCGTAACGTGCCGTATCGGCAACAGGTTCGCAGACCAGTTTCAGCGCCGGTGGCGGTTGCAGGCGCTGGAGCCGCTCTGGTTCCTCCAGCCGACTGAGGCAGTTGAGGATGTGTTGCTTGGAGGGCTCGCCGGATTCCAGCGCCAGTGTCACAGCCTGCTCCACCCGCTGTTCGTCGTGTAGCAACACCAGCGCCAGGACTTCCACCATCTCCCGGTCGCCGCCGGGGCGCTTGATCAGCCTGGCGCGCAACTGCCGGAAGCTTTCGGGTAGCTCCATAAACGGCGCTCCATTGCGCAAGGCACCGGGCTTACGCTGAGCCACCGAGAGATAGTGGCGCCAGTCGTAGACCGTCTGCCCCGGCGAGCGTTTATCCCGGCTGAACACGCGCTCGTGCTCGGCCACCACCTGGGCCTCGGCGACGATGACCAGCCGCTGCGGGTACACCCGCAGGCTGATCACCCGGTTGGCGAAGCTGGCCGGTGCGCTGTAGCGGTTGTGCTCGAAGGTGACCAGGCAGGTGGAAGAGACTCGCTTGCTGTGCTCGATGAAGCCATCGAAGGCGGCTGGCACCGGCATCAGGTGCGACTGTTCATCTGTCAGGCATTCGGCGATTGAGCGGGCCTTGAACTCCGGGTGCGCCGTCTCCGACCATAGTTCCCGGCAACGCGCCTGCAGCCAGTTGTTGAGTTCCTGCAGTGACTTGAACGGCGGCGGGTCGTACCACAGGCCGTGGCGGGCATCCTGTACGCCTTTCTCCACCTGACCCTTCTCCCAGCCAGCCGCCGGGTTGCAGAACTCCGGCTCGAACAGGTGTTGGCTGACCATCGCGTAGAAGCGTTTGTTGACCTGCCGCTGCTTGCCGCGGCCGACCTTGTCCACTGCGGTCTTCATGTTGTCGTAAATGCCGCGCTCAGGGATGCCGCCGAAGGTGGCAAAGGCGTGATAGTGGGCGTCGAACAGCATCTCATGGGACTGGGTCAGGTAGGCACGCAGGAAGAACGCGCGGCTGTAGCTCAGCTTCACATGGGCGATCTGCAGCTTGGTGCTGACGCCGTTGATCCGCACCCAGTCCTCGCTCCAGTCGAACTGGAAGGCTTCGCCGGGTGCGAACCGCAAGGGGACAAACGCCTGCTTGCCGGCGAGCAGCCGGGCGTCCTGCTGCTCCTGGCGCCACTGGCGGGCAAAGGCCGCGACCCGGTCGTAGGAGCCGGTGTAACCCAGTCCGAGCAAATCCCGGTACAGCTGCTTCACGGTACGGCGCTGCTTGCGGTGCCGCCTGGACTCCCGGAACAGCCAGTTGGTCAGGGTCTCCTCGTACTCGTCCAGCTTGCTGGGGGATTTGCGTGCAGGGTACGTTGGTTCGAGATCCTGGCTAGCCAGATACTTGCGAACCGTGTTTCTGGAAAGACCGGTGCGGCGTGCGATCTCCCGGATCGGCAGGCCGTCACGCAGGTGCCAGCGTCGAATTACACTTACTAAAGCCACGTCTATCACTCCTGAAACCCCTGCTCATTTTTTATGCAGGGGGAGTTTTATACGTGGGTCAAAATTCGATGCAAATGTGGGGGGTTAGTGGGTCAATTTTGGATGCAATTCAACAGCCGGTGCTTCCACCCTGGCGACAGGAACCAGCGGCACCGTGACGCTCACCGTACGGTTCAATCTGAACGGCGCCAGTGGCCCATTCAGCAATCTCGCCGAGGCCTCGGCCGATTCGGGTAGCGGATCAACGTCTGATGTATCCGACAACGGCACGGACCCCGACTCAGATAGAGACGGTAACCCGGATGAAGCAGGGGAGAATGACCCGACCCCGATAGTGCCTACCGTGTTCCTCGCACAGCCGGCAATGACGTTGACCAAGGTCAGCAACTTCGATCCCGCCATTCACGATAATGACGGCAGTGGTGACCTGACCCCGGGTGACTTGCTCGGCTACACCATTTCGGTCTCCAATATCACCAACGGGGATGCGCTGGACGTAGTGGTTAATGACATGCCGGATGCCAACACCAGCCTGGTTGTTGGCTCGGTAACTACGAGCCAGGGTGCTGTGGTAAACGGCAACACTGCAGGCGACAGTGCAATTCAGGTGAATATTGGAACCGTCGTGGGCAGTGGCGGAGCCACGGTCGCGTTTGAGGTAATGATCAATGATCCAATCCCCGCCGGGGTGACGACGATCGAAAACCAGGGGCGTGTCTCAGGCTCCAACTTCACGGATGTTCTGTCTGATGATCCGACTACCACAACTGTCAGTGACCCGACGGTAGACCGGCTGGCGGCGGTTGCTGCGGCAGTGTCGGCGGCGGTGTCTGTCGCAATACCCGTGTTTCCAGCATGGGGAGTGCCGACAGTTGCGCTGATCCTGATCTGCCTGGTGGCCTGGAGGAGGCGCATGACGCTCGGGTGATATCCGGGCAATCTCTTCATCACAGACTTGGGGGCCATTGGCCCCCAATCTCTTTGGACCACCAATCCCGGACACCCGGCCTGTATAATTGCGGCTTGCCGCAGAATAAATAACAGGGGTAAGCTCAGGTATCTGGGGGAGGGCACGCGCCATCGCTGCCCGATGCAAGGAGAGCCGATGAAAACACTGATAATAATTCTCGGGCTGGGCCTCGCCATTTATTTCGTGTTCAAACGCCGAAATCCTGGTGAAGGCGGGGTAAAGGGCAAGCGCAAACAGCGCAAGCCACTGACCATCCGCAGTTTCTACCGCGCGACGTCGATCATTCACGACGAGAACGCCTGCGCAGCCGTCAGGCCGATCGGCAACCGGCCTATTCTCGACGCGGAAATCATCATGCCGACCCTGCCACTTCCCGATTGCGATCGGTCGGAGCAATGCAATTGCCATTACGAACACCACGATGACCGCCGGCAAGCGTCCGAGGACCGTCGTCATCCCGCCTCCATGCAGACGGACCTTCACGCCTCACTGGGTCACGAGGAGCGACGCACCAAGAAGCGTGGGCGGAGGCGGGAGGACCTGGTTTAAGTAGGTCTGCGCCCTCCGTTAATGGGCAGCCCTATCGCGTCGTAAATGGGTCTGGATGGCAGTTCTGCGAGGCACCACTATACTGCTGATGATCTCGCGTAATGTGCAGGTCGTGACTGTCATATACCTCAGAGCTCTGGCCCCGAATAGAGGATACGCCCGATGAAAAAACTCACCTTGTTCGCTACCTTACTGCTCCTGTTGCCCTTCGCCGGTAGCGCGTCGGCTCAGGACGTCGGCAAACTCATGGAGGCCGTCGACAAGGATAAGGCGGTCGAATCCGTAGATCAGGAAAAACTGGGGGAGGCCGTGAGTGAAGATGGTGTCGACTACCAGAAAGCGTATGATTCCGTCGACAAGCAAAAGGCAGCCGATGCTATTGATATGGACAAGGTCAAGGAAGCCATGAGTGACAAGGAGTAAACGACTCGAGCCTGGCTACCCGATATCCGGGGGCTCCCCGCTATATCGCAGGAGCGCTATCAGCTGACTGTTACAGTGGAGTTCGAGGCTTTACGTCGCCTCCGCGCAGATATCATCGCTACTATCGGACCGGGCAACAAGCCTGAAATGGAAGCCCTGTTCCAGCGCACAGGGCCAGTAAACCTTGATTTCTGGTCCCCTCAGGGGGATACGCCGCTGTCAGCCGCAGTGCAATGCGGTGACGAGGATATTTGCGTATTGCTGCTGGCCCTCGGCGCCGACCCGGACTTGCGCTCCCTGGACGATAGGACCCCATTGATGCATGCCGTACTGGCCTGTGACACGGACCTGGTCAGGTGCCTGCTGCGTCACGGGGCAGATGTGAACGTCGCCTCCGCGACCGGTTTCACTCCGCTAGCCTGCGCCGCCCTGAAAGAACTTCCCGGCATGGTTGAGTGGCTGCTGGAGGAGGGGGCCGACGCCACTCGCGTTGACGTATTTGGCATCGGCCCGATGGATCTGGCAGGAAGGGACGCCTCGACCAGCGCCTCGAGGGCCTGCAAACGATTGCTGAGACGCCATGGTGCAAAAAAACAACGCCTTGGGCGGGCGAGGGCGGCTATCGGCAGTGGGTTTGTTCTGCCTGATAGCTATTTTAATGAAAGTAAACAGTTATCGACCAGCGTCGCCCATCCTGTACGGCATATTGTGTTCGCGGGCACACTACTGGCGTTCATGTTATCCGTTGCTTACGGGCCGTCTTTGGTGGTGGCTCTGATCATTTCTCTATGGTCGCTCCGCACGGCGCTGCGGCCGCGCAGGCAGGAAACCCTGGTTGATGCAGCCCCCAATGCTGTTGTGCATTTTCATAATGCCAATATGCTTTTTATCGAGCGAATTCATCGAATAATGGGCGGTGAAATTGATCTCAATCCAACCGTACCGGATCCCGAGAGGACCTTTAACGAGACCGAATTGCGTCGAAGCCAGATATTTCAAATTCTGGTAATGACGTTCATTTTTGTGGGCGGACTGGTCTTGGGAGACAATCTGGCAACCGACGGACTTTCAATAGTGCTTGGCTTTGTCATTGCAAGCTGCGACCTCGGACTCAAGGCCTGGCGCCTGCGCAAGATCAAGGGGTTCCTGCGAGAAGATCAGAAAATCCATGACCAACGTGCACAGCAGATTGTCGAGGAACAGTTAGCGGGCGAGTCAGCTCAACAAGGCTTTTTGTTGTATTTGCGTGCCTTCAGCACCACAGGGAAATTGAAGTCGGGTGACCTGGACTTCGAAACAGCGCTCGCCCTTGGTGAACCGCGGTCACTGCCTCTGGTGGCGCTGGGCGGCCCAGGTGAACATATTGGTGCGGGCCGGGCCCTGACCACGGAATCCAATTGGCGGAATGTGGTGCTGGGGTTGATGGATGCCAGCACGGCCATCTTCATCGTACCTTCATTGCGCGGTGGCACAATGTGGGAAATGCTGCAGATTCGGGAAAAGCACTATTTGCATAAGACGATTTTTATTCTGCCTCCAGCGCAAGATCCGGATAAGCAGCGAACCAAGTGGCAGAACATCTGTGACGAGGTTGTTGGCTTCGCCATCGAATTCCCCGGGTTTCGAGAAGGCGGCCTCATGTTTACGATTGGCCAGGACGGCTTTGTTGCCGCGAATCAGCCGTTTGTCGGACTGCAGGAATGGGATGTCGCAAGCGAGGAAGGCGTCCCAAGGTACTGATTTACTGGTGGGAACCACCCTCAAGCGCCCCACCCGAAACTGCGCATAATCTATATTATGTTAAATAAAGGCTGGAGCTTTCTATGGGGCTACCCGTCTCAACTCGGGAATCAGAGTTCAAACGTTTCACCTGGGCAAAATTTAACCCCTCCGTCCCCTTTTCAAACCCTCCGCCCCCTTTTCACTCCGTTCTCTTTTCAAATCCCGACTAAACTCCTATCAGTTATCGGCAGGTACTGATCACGCCAGGGAGATCCACCATGGACAAGATTGAAAACAACGCCGTGGATTACATCGCACCCAAGTCAACACAGCTGTTGCTTGGAGTCAGTGCCGTTGTACTGTCCGCCCTGCTCTTTCTCACGCTCCCGGCACAGGCAGCAAAAGGGGGAAATGGTAGTGGCGGCAATGACACAACCTATACCGTGGGAGGCAGCGTGACCGGACTCGGGGCCGGTGGCACGATCTCACTGCAGCTTGACGGCACTTTCAGCGAATCCATAAACAAGAGCAACGGACCGTTTACATTTGCCGCAACGCTTGCCAGGCGAGACAGCTATACCGTCACCGTCACAGCACAACCCGATGGCGTTAATTGTGCCGTCACCAACGGCTCCGGCACCATTAACAAAAAGGACGTGACCAATGTCACCGTCACCTGTTCCGGAGACCCGGTTGTGACGACCTACAGCGTCGGCGGTGTGGTCACCGGGCTGGAGGGCAACCTGGTACTGGACAACCTGGGAGAAGAGATTAGCCTGGGTGCTGACGGGATCTACGTCTTCCCGACCGAGCTCGCCGACGGGGCGAGCTACAGTGTCACGGTTTCCCAGTCGCCGGCAGGACAGAGCTGCTCGGTGGTCAATAGCTCTGGGGCCATTGCCGGCGCGGACGTGACGGATGTCAACGTTACCTGTGAGACCCCGGTTGCCAGCTTGGCCCATTTGGAAGGTGCCGGGGACAGTATCATGCGAGGCTACAATGCCTCCTGCACGGGGAACACAGGCTTCTTCGACCTCTTCTGCTATGCAGGGGGCGACCAGGACCAGCATTCCTTTCTCGACGGCTCAAGTTCATCCGTCTTCAGCCTTCTTGACCGTTATATCTCCCTGCAGGGTAATTTCAGTGGCAGCAAGGCCGCATCGATGTCCGGCTCTGAGATGACAGCACTGGACAAGAACAATTTCGCTACCCAGGCTGCAGCGATCGTAGCGTCGACCGCCCAACCGACGGTTGTGGTCGTCGAACTCGGAGGGAATGACCTTTGCAACCGAAGTTCAGGCGCGGACCTCTACAGTGATGAGGAATGGCGTACGGCAGTTCAGGCCGGGCTGGATGTACTGGTCAACCAGCTCCCCGATGGATCCACCGTCTACCTCTCCAGTGTGCCCAGGGTACAAGATCTCAGAAGCGTGGGGCTCGCCAAACAGTCGGCAGAAAGCGGGGTCAATTGCGAGTCTTTCTGGGCCAGCTACGACGTCTGCACCATCGCGACGGCGAACGACACCAACTTTGATGCGCTGCAGGAGCGTCAGCAGGCCTACAACGAAATTCTAGCCGAAGAGGCCATCAGCTATAACACCACAGCATCCACTACGGGTGTGGAAGTTGTGGCTGAATATCAGGCTGTACTGCTCAATAGCTCAACCCCCGCCGTCGGTAATTACGGCTTTGCACCCAGCGAAATCAACGGTGGCGACTGCTTCCACCCGAGTATTTCCGGCCAGAACAAGTTGTCGGAGATCCTGTGGAACAACAATCCATTCGTCTGGTGATCAATTCTCGAACCGGTAGGTCAGGTGATGCGCAAGGCCGCCCTTCCGCATCACCCTTAACCGCACCTCATCCGCTGACTGCAGCGCATTCCATAGCGGCTTGTCACCCTCGTGCATCGGCTTCTCATTCACCAGTACGATGACATCGCCCTCCTCCAGCCCCAGCAATTCGTAAAGACCGCCAGGAGCAATGGTTGCGACCCGCAGCAGGTGATAACCGCCTGCGGTCAGTGGTACCGGCTCCAGATCGGCCTCGAGTGCGGCCACGTCGGACATCCGGACCAATACCTCAGTGCGATCGAGAGTGACGGGCACACCCCGATGGGGATACTGCAGCGCCGCCACCTGCTCCGGCTCCGCTGGCTCAACTACGCCTGAGTCATTGGTCGGCAACTCGGGCGGTCCGTCGAAACCTACCCATTCGGCAACACCACGATTCAGTATTTCAACGCGGTCCCGCGCAATACGCCGCACGGTCACCTCGCCCCCCAGAGAATCGCCCTCTCGATAAAACCCTGCCGCTTGCCGAGCCCCGGCCGGCGCAATTGCTGCAAGGCCGAGTCCCGGTGTAGCCGAATACAGCAGTCCCGTGACCTGTAGTGGTAGCACGGAAAGTTTATCCGCTGATGCCATCCGGGGTGATGCAAGGTCCAGGCGCTTGAGTTCAAGCTCAATCAGCCAGACCAGATGCCACGGCTCAGGCTGGCTTCCGGCGTAGAGCCCGTTAACGAATACAGCCGGTACGGAATTCACACCGATTTCTCTTGCCAACTCGGCATCCGACCGTACCTTGCTCCGGTTGACGTGTTTCTCCATGCAGGCGGTAAATTGTTCCTCCGATAGCCCTGCTCCGCGACTGGCTGTAAGAATACGCCCCTGGTCGGGAGGGCCCGACCCGGCGAACATCAAATCGCGAAACTGCCAGTATCGGCCTTGCTCAAGGGCACAGAAACTTGCCTCTGCGGCCTGCGAAGCGTAGCGATGAAATGGAAGAACCAGTTCCCGGTCGTATGACTGCACCAAGCCGGCATACAGAGGGAGAACGTGGCTCAATTGCTTCTGCAAGCGCAGGCAGTGGGACGACTCGAGGTTACAAAAAGCCCCTATTTCAATGGGAAACTCGCCCTTCGGGCGCACTCGCTCTGACCCTGCCACACGATCTACCCGGGGTGGTACCGGGGGTTGCAGATAGATCTCTGCGACACGCTCCTTGGCCCCGTTCGTATCCAGGCCTTCCAGCAATCTGGCTTCTAGCGTGCCGCGCAGCAGGCGGTACCTTTGTAAATCGATGTCATGCAGGGAGAGACTCAGCGCCTGCTCGACATCAGTCAGCGCAATGTCACTGCCTGCTATTGCACCGACCACGCCCGGTGCTGAGGGGCTGCCTGACGCCGGTACCTGTGCGCCCGGAGTCTCCTGTGGGTCGCAGGCCATGGCGGCGAGCATAACCGGAAAGATCCACATCACTCTCAGGACACCGCTTGCCTGTCGCCTGCCCATTTTCATTGCCTGTTTATCGGCTAACACACTTAAAATACTTATCACCCGGTTTTTCAGGATGCCGGTCAATATTAACCCACCAAAAGTAGAACACCAGCTGCATGGAGCCGGGCTGGTAATCCAGTTCGACACCTCATCTTGACTGCTTAGGCAATCATTCTTGAATACTCTGGCGCGCGCTTCAACAACCTATACAATACTTCGTTGTATGCCAGTGCAGCAGCCCGATACAGGACTGGTGCTGTGGCCGGGGATACCCTCGCTTGTAGTCACAATGCCTGACAGGAAAACCCAGTGAGTACTAAAACAATTGTCGTTACTGGCGCCAATGCCGGTATTGGTTTTGAAGTATCACGACATTTCGCCCAGCGCGGCTTTCGTGTGGTCATGGCCTGCCGCAATATGGAAAAGGCACTCAAGGCACAGCAGGACATTATCGCAGCGTACCCTGAGGCAGATACCCTCGTCATGCAGCTGGATGTATCCAACCTTGACTCTGTACGCAGATTCGCAGAGGCTTTGGCGGCACAGGTCGGCTCACTCGATATCCTGGTAAACAACGCCGGCATCGTGGCCATTCCGCTGGAGCGCAATAGTGACGGTCATGAAATGCAGTTGGCCACAAACTATCTGGGAGCCTTCTCCCTGACCGGCCTGCTACTCCCAATGTTCAACAACAAAGCGGGCTGTCGCATCGTCAACGTCGGCAGTCTCGCTCATCGCCTGGGCAAACTGGATGTTGAAAACCTCAATTGGCAAGCCTGGGAATACGACCAGTGGAAGGCCTACGCCCAATCCAAGTTGGCGATGATGAGCCATACCCTGGAGCTTAACCGCCGCCTCAGCGAAAACGGCAGTCCGATAATCGCCCTGGCCGCTCACCCCGGTTTTGCCAACACCAACATTCACCAGAACAGCCCCGCCCTCTCCAAAGAGCGCAAGGGTCTCAGTAAATGGATTCATGGCACGCTCGAGCGGCACATACCGTCCGCCCAGTCTGCTTCCCGGCCCATTATCCTTGCCGCCGAGGGAAGTGACGTCTCTGGCGGTGAGTACTACGGCCCTGGCGGATTTCTCGAAATAGGCGGCAAGCCTGCCAGGGCCACCATCAACAAGGCGGCGCGCAACGCCGAAACTGCCACTGTCCTCTGGCAGGCATCGGAACAGCTGACGGGTGTCAGCTACCTGAGCGATGCCAGGTAGCCGACTGCGAACATTCCCGGTGTGGCTATGCCCTCCCTCTTTGTGTATTGAGAATAAACAGTAAAAGTCCGCCCAGCACGGCGAGCGAAGCGCCGGCAAACCTGAGCGTCAGCGCTTCCTCCAGCAACAGGACCCCTCCAAGAGCGGCAATGACGGGCACGCTTAGCAGGACGGTGGCGGCCGTGGTGGCACGCAGCGCCGGCAGCACCGCATACCACAGGGCGTAACCCAGTCCGGAAGCGATAGCTCCGGAGGCAATGGCATAGGCCACACCCGCGGCGCTCCACGATTCCTCTCGTCCATTCGCAGCGAGGAAGAGGATTAGCGCAAAGGGCACACAGCGAATGAAATTTCCCGCAGTGGCAGACGTCGGCTCACGCGCTCCCCGGCCACGCAGCGAGTAGATGCCCCAGCCGGCGCCAGCTGCGGTCATCAGAACGGCCCCGAGAGCTGACGGCGCCTCCACACCAGGAAGTACGAGCCAAACCAGTCCGGCAGCGGCGAGGAGAGCACCCTCGACCTGCTTTGTGTTGAGTCGCTCACCTGACCATAAGCCGTAAGCGATCATGGTGATCTGGACTGCCCCAAAAAGCAGCAGGGCACCACTTCCGGCGCTGAGGGTGAGATAGGCGAAGGAGAAGCCAGCGGCATAAGCGAACAGCGCTGCACTTGAAATCCAGTCGCCAGCAACCTGGAACTGTCGCTGCCTGACGACCACCAGAAGCCAAAGGAACAGCGCTCCTGACGCAATTCGGACGACAGTAAAGCTCGCTGCGCCAATGCTCCCTGAGGCCAGGGCCTCCCGGCACAACAGGGAATTCGCAGCAAACGCCACCATGACAAACGAGGTGAGGCCGGCGTTTCGAATGATGGATTGGGTGGCCATGAATACGATCCCGGTTGAGGCATACGCGTTCAGGTAGCCGGTACAGGGCAGTCAACCACGTTCTGGTCTAGAGTCAAGGTACACGTTTACGCTGACTGTACTGTTGCAGACGGAAGAGGCCTCCATGAACTATCGCAGACTGGGCTCCGCTGGCTTGAAACTGTCGGAGCTGTCATTTGGCTCCTGGGTGACATTCAACAAGCAGGTAGACAAAAAACTGGCCGAGAGGATGTTCGGCATCTGCTTTGATGCCGGCGTGAACTTCTTTGATAATGCGGAAGGCTATGAACGCGGCCAGTCGGAAATCGTGATGGGGGAGGCACTCAAGCGCCTGGGCCGCCCGCGGGACAGCTACTGTGTTTCATCCAAGGTGTTCTTTGGGATACACAGCCATCCCCTGCCCTCACAGGTCGGACTCAGCCGCAAGCACGTCACGGAAGCCTGTCACCAGGCGTTGCAGCGGCTCCAGGTCGACTATCTGGATCTCTACTTCTGCCACCGTGCTGATCCCGACACCCCGATCGGCGAGACGGTGTGGGCTATGCACAACCTGGTCACACAGGGCAAAGTGCTGTATTGGGGTACGTCCGAATGGACGGCGGATGAGATTATCGAAGCGCACCGCTTTGCTGCAGCCAATCACCTGACGCCGCCAACCATGGAGCAACCGCAGTACAACCTGCTGGACAGAGAACGCTTCGAGGTCGAGTACGCACCGTTGTATGAGCAATACGGCATGGGCACGACAATCTGGTCGCCGCTGGCCTCCGGTGCTTTGACCGGCAAATACCTCGAGAGCATACCTCCCAACTCGCGGGCGAGCCTTCCCGGCTATGAATGGCTGCGGGAGCGCATGGTCGAGAGTGAGCGCGGGCAGGAGCGCATGGCGAGGGTTCGGCAGTTGTTACCCCTCGCCGAAGAACTGGGCACCACCCCTTCGAAACTTGCCATCGCGTGGTGTTTGCTCAACCCCAATGTCTCCACCGTTATCCTCGGCGCATCGCGGGTTGAGCAATTGGAAGAGAATCTCGGGGCCGCTGAAGTCGTGCCAAAACTGGACCCGAGCATGAGAGAGAAGCTCGCCAGCCTCGCCGGCTAGGTTGATGCCGGCGCCCCGTTTTTCCTTTCCGAAGGAACAAACCGTCTGGTTGCGAAAATCACATCATTCGCACTACCCTGAAGCGAAACGTTAGGGAACCCAGGAAAATGCCCGTCGATTTCGAACAAATAGATGCCTTCAGTCACCGGCCACTATACGGTAACCCTGCCGCTGTCGTCTTTGATGCCGATGACATCCCGACTGCGACCATGCAGAAGATCGCCCGGGAGATGAACCTGTCGGAAACGGTATTTATCCTCCGGCCCACCACACCCGAAGCGGATTACCGGGTGCGCATCTTTACCCCCTTGAGTGAACTGCCATTTGCGGGTCACCCGACCGTAGCGGCTTCGCATGCCGTACTGACCCGGTTTCCTGAAAAGGCGGAAGCGACCCTGCTGCGCCAGGAATGCGGTATCGGCATCGTCCCGGTAGAGGTACTCCCCTCTCCGTCCGGTGGCAAGCTGTTGCGCATGACCCAGGCAAAGCCTGAATATCGGTCCGTCGGTATACCCCGTGAGCTGATGGCGAAGATGCTGGGGTGCAGCGACGAGGCGCTGGCTGAGACACCCTTCGAAGTGGTCTCCACCGGAGTGCCCTGGTTGATTGTGCAACTCTCACGGTTCGCGGCGATGCCTGGGCTGGAGCCCGACATGAGCCTTATCGCCAGTGAGTGTAAAAGCGTGGGCGCCGCAGGCATCACCGTGTTTGTCGAGCGCAGTAACGGCGGGCCGGTGCGTATTCGGGTACGAACCTTCGCTCCCGGTGAAGGCGTCAATGAAGACCCGGTCTGCGGCTCGGGCAACGGATCGGTTGCCGCCTATATGGCCAAACACGTGGATTCAGGTCAATCCGCGGGCCACTACCTCGCGGAGCAGGGTATCGAAATTGACCGCGATGGCATCGTCGATGCGTCCTGGAGCCGGGCAGGAGACGACCTGCAGGTGAAAATCGCAGGTGAAAATCGCAGGTGAAGCGGCCATGGTGGCCAGGGGTCAGTTACACTTCTAGATTAGCGGTGCTGAAGCGCAGCAGCGTTCACCCGATCCCGGCAAATGGCGCAGCATTGCGGGCCGGTCGCTCAACGTAAACAACAACCTGCGAGAACGCCCGGCTCGGAATAGCCGATCACCAGACAGATTCCAGTTCCTCCAGCGTCTTGCCCCGGGTCTCCGGGATCATGCTCGCTACCAGCAGCACGATGAGCAGAATGCAGCCCATGAAAAACCAGTACGGCAGGCTGCCGAACCAGGGCGCCTGGCTGTTGACCTGCGATTCCATCGCGATCGGGAATGCCTGGGCCACGAGGTAGTTGGATGCCCACTGTACCGCCACCGCGACCGACATTGCGACACTGCGGACCGCGTTGGGAAACATTTCCGACAATAACACCCAGACTACCGGCCCCATGGACATGGCAAACGAGCCTATGAACGTGAGGATGCCCACCAGCGACAGCAGGCCAACCTGCTGGGTCATCAGGGTGTAGTTCAACAGGAGGAAGCCCAGGAACATGCCGCCGGAGCCAATGTACAGCAAGGGCTTTCGCCCTAACCGGTCGATGAGCGCCATCGCCACGAAGGTAAAGAGCAGGTTCACACTGGCCAGAAGAATCTGTTGGGCGAGAACATCTTCCTTGCCGAAGCCGAGCGCCCGCTCGAAGATGTCAGCGCCGAAATACAGCACTGCGTTGATGCCGGTAAACTGCTGCAATGCGGACAGTGCCGTTCCCACAAGAACAATCGGCAGCAAGCCACTGCTCAGCAAGCTCGCTGCCTTCTCACGTTTCCGGGATTCGGGATTTTCCGCCGCAATGGATTGGTTGATCTCCTCCAGTTCCCTGTTGGCGACGACCTCTCCGTGCAGGGCGACCAGCACCGCATAGGCTTCGGTATTGCGCCCTTTCAGCGCCAGCCAGCGGGGACTGGGGGGAATGAAAAGCAACCCCAGCAGGAACAGCGCGCAGGGTACCAGTTCCGACCAGAACATCAGCCGCCATCCGAATGCCACGTTCTCCGCCTCGGAACGCGTGTTGCCGATGAGATAGGTGGCTACGAACACCACGAAAAAGCCGACGACGATGGCCAGTTGGTAGAACGAGACCAGCCTTCCGCGTTTGCTGGCGGGCGCCACTTCGGCAATGTACATCGGGGCGTTGATTGACGCGATGCCAATGCCAAGACCGCCAATGACCCTGAACATGACCAGTACCGTCACTGATTCCGGCAGCACGCCCGGCAGCCCTGACCCCCAGGCGGACACAATGAAGAGCAGCGCGGAAATAATCAGCGAATGCTTGCGCCCCACCGCCGCGCTGAGTTTGCCGGCCAGGGCGGAACCTACCAGGCATCCCAGGAGCGCGCTGCCAACCACCCAGCCCTTGCTCGCTGGCGTGAGCTGGAAATACTGGCTCAGATAATACTGGGAGCCGTTGATGACGCCGGTGTCGTAGCCAAACAGAAGCCCGCCAAGGGCTGCTACCATGGTGATCGGCAACAGGGATGTGGTTCGATACACAGTGGCACTCACTCCTTGATGGCTACACTTTGCGGGCGAAAGATTTGAACATCATCGACGCTGGAGTCCTCGTTGCTGCATGCGCCAGACAAGGCAGTCGATGCGGTCCTGCCCAAAGAAGGGATCACCCTCGAACACCATCAGCGGAACGCCCCAGTGCCCCGCAGCCGCCTGTTCGGCCTTGTTCTGCTCCACCAGTGCATCAAGGCGTCCTGGATCTCGCGCCACTTCCGCTTCGAGGGCTTCAAGGTCGAGGCCCGCACGCGATACCGCACCGCTCAGGTGGTCACCTTCATTCCATTGCGGTGTGCCGCTCCAGATCAGGCGAGAAACCTCGTCGATAAATGCCAGCCCCCTGCCCTGCTCCGCCGCGACGGCACCGAGCCGCAGCAGACGAAAAATATGTGGCTGCTCAGGCGCAATCTTGCGGGTTTCCATGTCCTGTACGATCGGGTCAGGGTTGGGCATGCCCAGGGGGATATCCAGCATCTCAGCGAGCCGGACAACGTCCATGAGGGTGTAACGTATCCAGCGGGGGTCCGAGCGCTCGAAGAACTGCGGGTCGCGCACCGCCAGTGGGGCGACAATTTTGACATTGATGTCGACCTCGTACTCCCGCGTCAGCGCAACCAGGCGTGGGGTCGCCAGATAGGAATAGGGACTGCGGAAGGACCAGTACAGGTCGATGGCCAGGGGCATGGGATGTCCTCCGGGGCGCCAACACCCCAAGCGTACACAGGCCGCGCGCGATTTTATTGAAGTGAGGCGCGGCGCCTTGTGGCAGCTTAACAGCGCACTCCCGAAGGAACCACTGCTACCTCCTCAATCCCCCGAGACTTTCAGTACCATCTTGCCGCGATTATGCCCGCTCTGGAGAATCTCGTGGGCTGCGGCTACGTCCTTCAGGGCGTATTCCCTGATCGGCGGCATCCTGACTTCGCCGCTGACGACCAGTTGGGCGATGCGTTCCAGGGTTTCGGCGCAATGGCTGTCGTCCATGGTGGAGAATACCCGGTTTACCCCGCGGGCAGCTGCCTCCGCCGCCGCAGCGGGAATGTCACCATCGTCCACCAGGGTGGGTATGCTGACAAAGGTGCCGCCATGGCGCAGCAGGTCCAGCCCCCTCGGCAGGGTACTGACACCCACCGCGTCCATCAGGTAGTCCAGGCCCTGCGGGGCCCACTCGGCAATTGCCTGCCCGATATCCTCGCTCCGGTAGTCAATGACCCGCTCCACACCCAGGTCCTTGAGATAGTCGACGTTGGCCGTTGAACAGGTCGCCGCGACCCGCGCCCCGGCGGCGCGTGCAAACTGGACCGCGAAACTGCCGAGGCCACCGGAACCACCGTGAATCATCGCCAGCTGCCCGGCCTGCAAACCACCGCGGTCAAACAGCCCCTGCCAGGCGGTCAGTGCGGCCACCGGCAGCGCGGCGGCATCACGAAGCGCCAGCCCTTCAGGCACGAGGGCGACGCGGTCTTCCGAGGCAATGGCGTATTGCGCATAACTGCCCTGCCCGCCCTGACCGTGATTGGTCGGCGTGAAAACGCGGTCGCCTTCGCTGACGCGGGTTACCCCCTCGCCGACCGCAGCGACGACGCCGGCCGCGTCGAAGCCAATAACATAGGGGAATATGTAGGGGCGGTACTGTTCCAGGTAACCCTGGCGGTTTTTCCAGTCGGCGGGATTGATGCCCGCATAGGCCACTTGCACCAGCACTTCACCGGGTCCCGGGTCCGGGGTGGCAATTTCCGCGTATTCAAACACTTCAGGGCCGCCGGTCTGGCGGATTATCATGGCGAACATGGTCTCTCCTTGTAATGGTAGGCGACTGGCAAAATGCCAATCCGGGTGAGTTCATCTCTCACCCTTTAGCAATTCGTTCGCGAGAACACTCGACTCGACACTGCAGAATGCGTGGGATATCTGTACGTCGACAATCTGGTCACCCGACTCCGGGTCAAACCAACGGTCGATATGGGCCCAGTGATGAGGGTGGGTCATGTAGGGACCAGTCAGCCCCCCGACATCGGCAAAGTCCTGTTCCCAGACATACGTCCAGGGGGGGACGTCAGATCGATTCCAGGCGGCCGGTAACGCTCTGCTCAAGCGCCAGTTTACAATCGCCGGCATGTGCCGCGGCATTTCCAGCAGGTCGCGCTCGAAGTTTGCAGCCGCTTCGGGGGCGGTTCCTGGTAGCAGGCGGAAGTAAGCGGTGCGTTTCACTCCACCGCTGATCCCGGGCGCCCTCAGTCCGCCGCCGAGGTAGTCTAGCGCAAAGGCGTGCACGGCCCTGCAGTGTTCAGCCAGCGCAGGGAGTACCATTTCCCGCCAGGCCCGACTTTCCCGCGCCGTTTGCGCGGCACTGCCATCGGTGAACAGCAGGTCCCAGGTGTAGTGGCCTGCGGCATATTCTGGCGCCAGATTGCGCCCGAGCACTGCTTGCTCCAATCCCGGTACATCCTCGGTCGCTGTACTCAACAGAGCTTCCAATGCCTCAGCTTTCTCAGCCGCTGCCAATGCGAGCTGCGCGGTTTCCCGGTGAAATCTGACGCCTGTTGTACAGCCGACGGGCTCGCCGACGGCCGGCAGTTCAGCGGCGCTCTGCCCTGTCAGGTAGGTCCGCTTGCGCGACAGGCATATCCCGTCCACCGCATCCCAGAAGGTATAGACCTCCGGGCAGCCCGATTGCGCACGCATCCCCCACCAGGCACCGGCATCGGCCACCTCCCAGCGCAACCACAGGGTCAGCGGACCCTCGGCGGTAATGACCGGAGGCGAAACCTGCTTCGATTGTAATTGCAGACCACGCGCCGCCGCCCCGGGCAGGTACCGTGTTTCCAGCAGTGTTTCGAGTACCGCAAGTTCATCGGGTGCGACCACAATCTGGTCCAGTACGGTGATGGTCACGAGCCCTTTCTCCAATGATTCCAGTGGGTGATGTCCTCAGCAGGCATGCGCCGGGCGCGTTTGAAATCACTGCCCAGGGTATAGGCAACAGGGAACAGGCCCGCCTGGGTGGTGGACGTAGGGGGTATGCCCAGGCACTCCGCCATCTCTGCCGCCCGGTGCAGGTGCACCGTCGTCCAGGCGGAACCCAGTCCCCGGGACCGCAGGGCGAGCATGAAATTCCATGCGGCAGGCAGTATCGAGCCCCAAAGACTCGCCTGGGTAAAGAGATCGCCGCCCTCCACCCTGCCCTCTATGACCGGAATTACAATGGCCGGTACCTCGTGCAGGACACTGGCCAGATACTCGACCGAGCCGGCGATGCGCTGCTGGTCCGGCCCGGTGAAATCGATACCGCTCATCCAGCCCGGGCTCTCCACCTGGGCAGCCATCCCTGTGCGATAGATCGCCGCGACATCAGCCCTGGTCCGCTCGTCGTCTATCACGAGCCAGTGCCAGAACTGCTGGTTGGAACCATTCGGTGCCTGAATGGCCAGTTCGATGCACTCGGTCAACAAGTCGCGTGGGACCGGCCGGGAGAGATCAAGCCGCTTGCGTACCGAACGGGTCGTTGCCAGCAAGTCGTCGAGGGACAAGTCGAGTTGCGGATAACTCATGAACAGGCGCTCACCAGACGCTCCGCCCGCTGCGTCCTGGACTCGCCCCCACAAGGCACGACAGTTTGCACACTATTCACCGCGGGGAATGATGGCAGGATTGGCGCAGTCCGGAATAGTAGGCGGTGGCAGTTTTTCCCGACCATCCAGGCTGTAGACCGCGAATCCCATCGCGTCAGGGAAGTGCAGACTATGGGTAATCAGGCCGCTGCGCTCCCGGGCCGGCAAGTGACAGAGGGCGAGTGCCGTCTCCGCCAGGTACTCGACCGGCTCGGTCGGGTACTCCTCGGGGATATAGACATCGGCGCCCGGCGTGGAAATCGCCGTGCTCGGCGCGACCAGGTTCACTGCGATATTGTCATCTAGCAGTTCCGCCGCCAATCCGACGGTAAACCGGTTGAGGAAGGCCTTGGCCGCAGCATACACGGTTGCGCCACCGTGGCGGGCGAACTCGTCATAGCGGTCAGCCGGTAGCTGAGCCGTGACGGACCCGACATTGACGATCCACCCCGCGCCGCGATGACGCATCTCGGGAATCGCCGCCTGGGCCAGCTTGATGGGCACACGCTGGTAGTGATTGAAGGTCTGTTCCAGGAACTCGTCGTTCATGGTCTTGACCGGCGCATACCGGGCAAAACCGGCGTTGTTGACCAGGATATCCAGGCCGCCGGCTGCCTCCACGGTACGGGCCACGAGGGTGTCGCGCTCAACGGGATTGTCGAGATCCGCCGCCAGCGGGAGGGCTTTGCCGCCCGCTGCTTCGATGAGGCCGACGGTTTCCATGAGTGTGCCAGGCAGGGCGACTGAGGTATCGAGGCTGCGAGCGGTCACCACCACCGTCGCGCCGGCGGCCGCAAGGCGCTGCGCGATGGCTCGCCCAATACCCCGGCTGGCACCGGTGATGAGGGCGATTCGCCCGTCGAGAGGGCGCGTCGAGAGATTCATGTCTGCTCCGTTATTGGCATTATCCAGATAGGGGAAATGATAGGCGCGTAAGGCCGCAGGGGCGAAGGGTATCTGTGGTCAATCTACCGGACTATACTGCTCACTGACCGCGCATTTCCCGGTGACAATAGCGATATGAGAGAGCTGTGACGCCACACGATTTCAGCAACGAGGTACCGGGTAGTTTTGCGATTCCCCTGCTCGAGGACCTGGACACACTGGGGAGCGACCTCGACCAGCTCTGGCAGCGGGCGGCGGTGACCGCGCCGCGCCAGAGTGTCATGACCGGCCGGACAGCTGCCCTGCCCGCTGCCGAGTTTACCCGCCTTTATCGCTGCTGCATGGAAGAACTCGAGCGTCTGTCCTGCCTCGACCAGGGTATACGCCCGATGGGTAGAGGTGCGGTCAACATGCTCTGCTATGCGGTCCTGCCCTGCCGAACACTCAGGGAGATCATCGGGCGCGTCATCGAGTTCAACGACGCCATGGAAGACCGGGGGGGCGAGATATCCCTCGAAGAGAGCGGCGACACGGCGGTCTTTTCCATGCAGGTACCGCGTAAACGCTACGACAACCCGGCCCTACTGGTGGATATCACCGGGCTGTACTTCTACTTCCAGTTGTTTTCCTGGATGGTCAGCCGTCGTCTTCCGCTAAGCGAGGTTGGGGTTGTCTACGGGAAACCAGGCAAGCACTACCCACTGATGGAACTGTTTGAACGCCCTGTGAGTTTTGGCGCTGTCGCCAACCGTCTTGCCTTCCCGGGTGACTGCCTCGACTTGCCAAGCACCCGCTCACTGACCGAACTCGAGCGAATCATCGACCACTTCCCCTTCGACCTTAGCGCGGGCGCAGCCTCCGGCAGGGCCTCACCGTCGCAGATCCGCCTGCTGATCCTCGATGCCATCCAGAGCCGGCGCGAAGTGCCCGCCCTCGAAACAGCAGCCCAACTCTTCCATACGAGCCCGGCGACACTGCGGCGCCGGCTCCGTGAGGGAGGGACCTCCTACAGCGAGATCCGGGCTCAATGCCAGCGCGAGATCGCCGAGCGACTACTGTCTAATCGGGAGTTGTCCATCGAATCGATTGCCGAACATGTGGGCTTTGGCAGCGACAGGGCCTTTCGCCGGGGCTTTCACAGCTGGACCGGGCTCAGCCCTTCCGAGTTCCGGGAGGGACTGGCCAGCAAGCGCTAGCCTTGACGGCTAGCCGCGCCAGGCGTTTTCAGTCCAGGCCCAGCGCGCGCCATCAACCGGGGTGATGTTCAGGGCCGCGCGCACGTCCTCCAGGGGCCAGGCAAAGTAACAGCTCCAGTCAGCCAGTGGCAGGGGTCGTTTGATTGCCTGCGCCATTTCCAGGCCGCTGGCGATCGATTCCATAAACGCGGTGGTCACCGCGGGATAGTAAAGTGACGTCCGCATCATCCAGCTGCTACTGAGGTAGGCGTGAACGAAGTTCAGCAGGCCGGCGAGCTCCGGGGAGAAGTAGCGGGCGTTGAGCTGCATGTACAGGTACATCATGCCCAGTTCACCTGCGGGATCGGTACCAAAACCGGTGACGAGGTGCTCGACATCGTGCACCAGCGTGCGCTGGCGGTTGTAGAGTTCGAAATCGGAGCTCGGTTTCAGGTCGCGGAAAGCCGGCACCTGCTCGAAGCCTGTTTCACGGTAGAAGGCGTACACCACTGCCCCCAGGGTGCCCTCTGGATACTCCACTGCGGCTTCCAGATCCAGCAGGGTCTGCTCGTTGCGCTCCAGCCAGGCACTGAAATCACCGTTGCAGGCCCGCTCCTCTCCCATGATGCCCTCGACCTCCCGGGTATCGAGGAGGCGGTGAAACTCGTTCATCACCTCCGGCACCAACTGCAGCACGCCGACATCCTCGCCATTGCGACGGAGAAAATCCTGGGCCACCAGGTCCCGTAACAGCGGGCTGTTCAACCATTTGGAACCGCTGCTCAGCAGGCTCGAAGCGCCGGTAACCGCAACCTTCCCTTCCTTGTAATAGGCGTCCTCTGCGGACGACATCTGCAGGTTATCCACGACAAGCTCCTTGCGACAATGCAATCTGACAGTCGCAACAAGCAGACCACGATCAAACGCCAGGCGGAAGGACTGCCCCCTGCAAGTTGCCGGACAGAATCGCTCAGAAGGGGTGCGAACGGTTGTTATACGCCTATTCGTCCCCTCCGCTTTGCGCTGCCGGGCGCAGGAACCAGGCCAGTGCCCGGGCGCTAAGATCGGCAAGCTCATCCTTCAGGTCGGCCCACCAGCCGGTCTCCGTGCGCAGGGCAAGATCCTCATGTGCCCGCTCGATGACAAAAGCGTGAATCTTTTCGACATCCGCCGCATCGAGGACATCATCGAACCTGGGCATGCCCGCCTGCTCCATCAGCCCTTCCAGGACCACAGCCTGGAAGTTTTCATGCCACACCGGTTCCAGGTAGCGCATGTCGGGTACCGAGCCGTCGCCGATGGCATTGGCGCCGTGGCAGCGTGCACAGAAGCGATCAAACAACTGGTGTCCGGCTGCGATGTCTTCCTCCCTCATGGCGGTCCGTGCTGGCGGCAAGGGACGTTCCGGTGGCACCCACGCGGGCAAGGTGGCGTTACCTTTCAATTTGAACGCCATGATCCGGTTGTTGGGATTGCCGGTGTGGTAGTTCTGGCCGGTATTGCTGGTCAATACCCCGCCGCGTCCGACCGCAACCGCGATGTACTGTTCGCCATCTACCGCGTAAGTTACCGGCCCCGGGAGCACACTGTTCTGAGTGTTGAACGTCCACACCACACTGCCATCGTCAGCCCTTACTGCCAGCAGTCGGCCGTCGGAGGTGCCCTGGAACACCAGGCTGCCCGCAGTGGCCAGAACGCCGCCATTGTGGACATTGGGGTGCGGCAACTTCCAGGCAACTTTAGCCCGGGACACATCCCAGGCCAACAGGCTGGCCTTGGGCAGGTGCTGCATAAACGCTTCGGTAAAACGCTGCGAGGCCGGTTCACCGCCGATTTTATAGCCGGTATTGAAATGCCGCTTCAGGTGCTTGTAATCAGGGGCCGATATCTCATCGAAGGGCATCCCCATGTCGAGCTCGGGAATATAGAGGTAGCCGGTATCCGGGCTGTAGGCCATGGGATGCCAGTTATGTCCGCCCATGGCCGAGGGAAAGACAAAAGCGGATTCGCCGTCGTAATCCTGTCCCTCCACCTCCACCGGCCTGCCGCTGTCCATATCGTAGTGACTGGCCCAGCTGACGGTGGTGTAGGCCTCCGCCGACAGGAGCTCTCCGTCACGGCGATCGATCAGGTAGACAAAGCCCGCTTTCGGCGCATGCACGATCACCTTGCGAACCTCGCCATTCCAGTGAATGTCTGCGAGTGCGATCTGCTGGGTTGCCGTGTAATCCCAGGTTTCTGCGGGTACTTCCTGATAGTGCCAGAGATACTCGCCGGTATCGGGGTCGAGCGCCACCACCGAGCTCAGAAAGAGGTTGTCTCCGCCCCCGGGACTGCGCAAACGCCGGTTGTGGGGCGCCCCATTACCTACGCCGATGTACAGCTGGTCCAGTTCCGGGTCGTACACGATGGTGTCCCACACCGTGCCGCCACCGCCGTATTTCCACCACTGGCCGTTCCAGGTAGCAGCCGCCTGTTCCATCGCCGCGTTCTCGAAGCCATCGGCGGGATTGCCGGGGATGGTGTGGAAACGCCAGCGCATTTCACCGGTCTCGGCGTCGTAGGCACTGACGTAGCCGCGGGTACCAAACTCACTACCGCCGTTGCCGATATACACCAACCCCTTGGCCACCCGTGGGGCACCGGTAATCGAATAGGCTTGCTCAGGGTCGGTGGTTTGTACTGACCAGCGTTCGGTGCCACTCACTCGATCAATCGCGACCAGGCGCCCGTCGAGAGTGCCCAGGAACAGGCTGTTGTTCCAGACAGCCATACCGCGATTGATCGCGCCGCAACAGGCGGTGATGCTCTTCGCCCTGGGTACATGGGGGTCAAATTTCCAGATGAAAGCGCCCGTAGCGGCATCGACCGCGTACGCGGTGCTCCAGGCGTCGGTGAAATACATCACCCCATCGACCACAAGCGGCGTCGTCTCCGTACCCAGGTGGTTATCGGACTCGAAATACCAGGCAAGCCCCAGAGAACTCACTGTCTCCGTATTGACCTGCCCCAACGGAGAGAAGCGCTGCTCGAGATAATCCCGCCCGTAGCTCAGCCAGTTGTGTGGTTCTTCATCGGCTGCGAGCAGGCGTTGTCCCGAGACGGGCAGGGAAACTTCCCCTGCCCCGGCCGACGACGCAATCGCGCCCATGAACAGAAAAACAAGCGTAAATATTCTCTTACCAAAGCATTGCATGCAGTCAGGTACCCCGGTCGCACGCGGCGAGCATCGTTATTATCGGTTTGAAAACTCCCGATTATATCGGCAGCCCTGGGAGACGCCCGCGGCCCGGTGGGCACGGGAGTCTGTTCTTCCATACCCGGGTGAGAGATTTTCAGTGCTGAGGCGCTACTCCCACTCCTCACCGTAATGGTGAGTGAGTTCCTCCCCCTTTTTGATGTTGCGCAGGGCAACCACGGAGAAATCGTCGTAGTAGGCGACATTGGGTGACGCTGCGTGGTTGATGTACTTCAGGCAGCAGGTGACCTCGTAGAGGTCCTTGTCATCGATCCACAGGGTGTAGTCATTGGGTTTCTTCACCGGTTCCCGTTCGCAATAGCCCAGCACAGTACCCTTCCTGATGCCTACTGTTGTAAATAAGCCCTTTCCGTGTATATGGCTGTTGCGAACAACGAGTTTGTCTTTCAAGAGGAACCTCGGCTGGCGATTTCAATAGGAAGCCAACGAGTACAGCACAGACACCCCGCCTGACCAAGCTCTTATCGCAACGGGTCCCGTCATAAAACCTTCACAGTCACCGTCCCCGCACGCTGTTAGACTGCATTTGTTACGTCGTCATGACATTTGCATGAATTTATGCGGAAGTTTCCCAGAACATTACTGATCCTGGCGCTCGCCAGCGCGCTGGCCGTGTCCGTCCTCAAGGTCTGGGGCGAGGACCTGCTCGTCTATTACATCGAGCCGAGCGAACCCTTTGACAGTACCATCCTGGCCGCTCGCCCCGACTACGGCGACGATCGCTTCTGGGCGGCGCTGCCAGACAAAGCCAGCGCTGCGCAATTGGTGCCTGAGGGACTTCCGGATCCCGCAGGCCCGCGCCAAGCCGACGTGTTCTATATCCACCCGACGTCCTACATCAGCGGCAAGACCTGGAATTCACCGCTGTTTTCCGACTCCCGGGCTTGGGAGATGGTCGACGTGATCCTTGGCGCCCAGGCCAGTGCCTTCAACCTGTGCTGTAATGTCTACGCACCCCACTACCGACAGGCGGCGCTGGCCAGTTTTCTGGCATTTGACAGACCCGACGGCGCAGCAGCGCTCGATCTTGCCTATGCCGACATCGCCAGCGCCTTCGAGGAGTTCCTCGCACGCATCGGGGACCGTCCCTTTGTCGTCGCCAGCCACAGCCAGGGGACCTACCACGCCCTGCGCTTGCTGGCGGAACAGGTGGATGGCCGTGCGATCCAGCAGCGGATGGTGGCCGCCTATCTCGTGGGGTACTGGCTCCCAATGGACACCTTCGGCCGCACCATGAAGCACATCGAACCCTGCAATGCCAACAGCGACATTGCCTGCGTCCTGCACTGGTCGACTTATGGCGAGCACGGCGTGCGACGCAACGGTGTGCCGCACTGGTATCCCGGCGGGGCAGAACTCTCCGACGGTAAACCGCTGCTGTGCAACAATCCCCTGAACTGGCAGCGCGAAGGCCGCCGGGTGCCGGCGTCAGAGCATCCCGGGGCTCTTTATGTCGCCCGCGGCGGCGGCCTGCTGTACGATCTCCTCAACCTGCCCACGGATATCGAACTGAAGCAACTGCCTGCACTACTGCCACACTGGACCTGGGCGGAATGCCGGGACGGGTTGTTGCACGTGGCGGAGCAGGTCAACGGTCCCTTCGGAGAATTTAACAGCGACCCCCGACAGGACTACCATCTCGCCGACTACAGCCTGTTTTACCAGTCGATTCGCGAAAACGCCTGGGAGCGGGTAGCGCGTTTCGCCGCGCAATACAGCTACCATCCCTCCCCCTCCGTTCCCGACGGACTGCGCTCCCGCGATTAATTCACCGCGAGCCCCGTCACGGGCGACCGGGGCCCACGCCCACAACCCGTCCCATCCTGGCTCCGGTTCGAGCAATTCCACCTGAAACCCTGGATTGTGGTCCTGTCACAGGGCGGTGATCGAGTTATCATGCGTAGTTCTGCCGACTGCGGTAGCAACTTTACCGACGAGTCCGACGATATCCGGCAGGTATTCAGCCTGCCCTGAACTCAACTCTGTACAGGAACCACACCGACATGCCATCCATTACCTTCATCAGCCACGACGGCGTCGAAAAGGAAGTTCACGTCGCCCCGGGCACCAGCGTCATGCAGGCGGCCATCGACAACGCTGTCAGCGGTATCCTCGCAGATTGCGGCGGTGCGTGTAGCTGTGCGACCTGCCACTGCTACGTAGACGAGGCCTGGAAAGAGAAGGTTCCCGCCGCCGAAGACAT
The DNA here is from genome assembly GCF_008064665.1 of Parahaliea maris. Classification (GTDB taxonomy): domain Bacteria; phylum Pseudomonadota; class Gammaproteobacteria; order Pseudomonadales; family Halieaceae; genus Parahaliea; species Parahaliea maris. The sequence continues at coordinate 917,651 of NZ_VRZA01000002.1, forward strand.
CGAAGCGCAGATGCTCGATTTCGTAATGGATCCTGAAGAAAATAGCCGCCTGAGTTGCCAGATTGTGGTCAGCGAGGAACTTGACGGTCTCATCGTACGCCTGCCCGCCAGCCAGATCTGAGCGATTGGGCGCTCCAATGGCGTGGAATACGACGCCTCCACGTTAGCCCAGGAAACCGCGTCCTGTTTTTCCGCCTACCTGCAGCAGGCACAAAAAAACCCGCATCTTCCGATACGGGTTTTCCCTAATCCCGGGGCGCGCCCGGGTTCAATCCTGAGGTGAGAGGAAGCTTACAGCTTGCCTTCCAGCTCCGGCAGCGCGTCGAACAGGTCAGCCACCAGGCCGTAGTCCGCCACCTGGAAGATCGGGGCGTCCTCGTCCTTGTTGATGGCGACGATGAC
>NZ_VRZA01000003.1 GCF_008064665.1 Parahaliea maris
ATCGACATATCTATTTTGGCGCATCGCGACGCCGATAAAGGTGGGGGAGGAGACCATCTCATCATCCATGGGGGCTCCTCAGCGGCATCCATGCCGCTGAAGGTCCCGGAAGGGCCCCGCGCACCACACGCACTTCCCCCGAGGTATCGGCAACTTCTCAACTTCGTATCTGAAGGATATGAACCACGCGCTGAAGCAGGGTGTGGGCTGGGGGTGCGCCTTTCCGGACCGTCAACGGCCAGGGACGGCCGTTGCCGAGCGCACATGGATGTGCTTGTAGCGTGTCCGGAAAGGCGTACGCCCAGACCACGCCCGGAGCTACAGAGTGCCTGCCAATGAATCTCCCGAAACATTGGGCACCGGGCTGTGGAGTAATTTCCAGGCACTCAGGTACCCCCAAATCAAGTCACCAACAGCGGCCGCCACCACGGCTCATTGGCCAGATACCAGTCCAGCGTCTTCTCGATCCCGGTTTCAAAGGTCTCCACCGGCGCAAAGTCCAGTTCACCATTGATCTTGGTGGCGTCGATCGCATAGCGCCAGTCGTGACCCGCCCGGTCTTCGACAAAGGTGATCAGGCTGCGTGATTCACCGCGAGCTGCCGGTGAATCGGGAAAACGCCGAGCCAGCTCGGGGTTGGCGGCAAAGCGCGCATCCAGGCGGTCACAGAGCAGCTGGACGATATCCAGATTATTCCACTCGTTGTTGCCGCCGATATTGTAGGTTTCACCCACCACCCCGCGCTTCAGCACGCCTTCGATGCCACGGCAGTGATCCTGCACATAGAGCCAGTCGCGGATATTGCTGCCGTCGCCGTACACCGGCAGCGGCAGGCCGCGCAGGATGTTGGTGAGGCAGAGGGGGATCAGCTTCTCGGGAAAGTGGAACGGCCCGTAGTTGTTCGAGCAGTTGCTGGTGGTGACCTGCAGGCCATAGGTGTGATGCCAGGCGCGAACCAGGTGATCCGACGCCGCCTTGCTGGCGGAGTAGGGTGAATTGGGCTCGTACTTCTGCTCCTCGTGGAACGCGGGCGCGTCCGGGCTCAGCGATCCGTAGACCTCGTCGGTGGAGACATGGTGGAAGCGGTGCTCGTTGCCGCTGCCTGACAGCCAGATAGAACGGGCCGCTTCCAGCAGACTGTGGGTACCGATCACGTTGGTCTGGATGAACGCGCCGGGGCCGGTGATGGAGCGATCCACGTGGCTTTCCGCCGCAAAGTGAACCACGGTATCCACCGCGTGTTCGCGCATCGACCGCTCCACCTGGGCCTGGTCGCAAATATCACCGTGCACGAAGTGGAAGTTTGCCCGGCCCTCGAGCCCCTCCAGGTTGGCGCGGTTGCCAGCGTAGGTCAGGGCGTCATAGGCGACGAGAGTATCTTCGGGGTGGGCAGCGGCCCAGTGGTGAACGAAGTTGGCGCCTATGAATCCGGCCGCGCCGGTCACCAGCAGGGATTTGGCCATGGTCTGTTCCTTGAATATGAGTGAGTGGGGCTGCCTTCAGTGGGGCTGCCCTCAGTTGGACTGCGCGACCAGTTCATCGAGCATCCGGCGCAGTTGCACGCGCCAGTGATCGCCACGGGTCTCCAGGTCGCGCCAGCTTCCGGATTTGTCCAGCACGCTGTAGGCGGGACGCCTGGCCGGTGTCGGATAGTCCGCTGCCGGGATCGGCTGCACGTCGACGGGATGCGGCAGCAAACCACGGCTCAATCCCTCCTCGGCAATCGCCACGGCAAAATCGTACCAGCTGCAAACGCCGGCATCGCTCCAGTGGTAGATTCCGTGCAACTGTGGTCGTTGCGAAAAGCCCCAGATGGCATCGGCCAGACCCGCGGCCCAGGTCGGCGTACCCACCTGGTCACACACCACATTCAGGGAGTTGCGTTCGGCCATCAGGCGCAGCATGGTTTTAACGAAGTTGCCGCCGAAGCGTGAGTACACCCAGCCGGTGCGCACGATCAGCGCCGAGGGCAATTCATGCTGCACCGCCCGTTCGCCGGCCAGCTTGCTGGCGCCGTAGACGCCGAGGGGGTCGGTCTTGTCGTCCGGCAGGTACGGCATGCTGGCAGCGCCGTCGAAGACAAAATCGGTCGAGACATGGATCAGGCGGGCATTGGCCTCGGCGCAGGCCCCGGCGAGGTATCCGGGGGCGTCGCTGTTGATCGCCCGGGCCAGCTCCGGCTCACTCTCCGCGCGATCCACCGCGGTGTAGGCGGCGGCGTTGATCACCAGATCGGGCCGCAGGCCGACAATACGCTGGCGCACCGCGGCCGCATCGGCGATATCCAGTGCGTCTCGCCCGAGCGCCAGCAACTCCACATCCGGGGCGCTGGCCACGAGCTCACTGCCGAGCTGCCCGCCTGCCCCTGTTATCACTACTCTCTGCATTTCGCTCCCGGGATTCCTGTTCCACGAGCCCGTCACACTCGGCCCGCCGTTACTGTAACTGCGGCGCAAGCCTACCCCAGTGAGCGAGCGCTCGCCAGTCGCGCGTCCAGGCGATCGGGTCGCCCCTGCACAGGCCATTAACCGCGACAACGCAATTTCACCGCCATTACGAGGGCAGACGGGAATGATCGCGGTGCGTAGAATAACAAGGCAATCCGCAGGGGAACGCCAACATTTCCGTTACCACCACACAAGACAACGACTATCACGCCGTAGCCCTTCAACTGTGTAGTGACCAGGTACCGGAAGGTTGGGAGCTGGTCGTCAGCTCGCCTTTCACGCGCGTTGCACGCAACGCCGAACGCGGCGAGAGCTACCAGGAATTCCTGCCGCGCTCGCCCATAGGGCGGCTGCAGGACCTGCTGCGTGGCAGCCGCGGGACGCGCGCCCGCCGGCACTCCAACGCGCTGAATCACGCCGGGTTCACTGCTCCCACCAGCCTCGCGTGGGGCCGGCTGCCGCAGGGCCGGGAGTATCTGTTTACCTCCGCCATGGCCGGCGACAGTATCACCCACTGGTTGCGTCACGGGCTCACCGGGCGCGACCCCGCTACCCTGCTATTGCGCCGCAACCTGTTGCGGGAATTGGGCACCTGCATTGGGCGTCTACACGCCTCAGGCTTCATTCATGGCGACCTGCAGCCGCACAATGTGCTGGCAACCTACAAGGGCGGCCAGTTCCGCTTTGCCCTCCTCGATAACGAGGGCAACCTCAGGCGCCAGCCACCACCGGGCAAACTGCTGCTGAAAAACCTGATGCAGTTGAACATGCTACTGCCCGAGGACCTCACCCGCTCCGACCGCTGGCGTTTTTTCCTGTCCTGGCGACGCCAGCACCCGGAGCTGGGCCACAGCGAAGCGCGAATTCTCGCGATGGAGGCCTACCAGCGGGCCATCCGCGCCCTGCAGGAAACCGGCAAGGCTCCCTAGGCCGGGTCGGGCCACGCGTTGGCCTTCGTCTCGAAACTGGCAGACGCCTTGCGGATCACACAGAACCGCTGCCCGGTAGGCGCCTCCATCACGCACCAGGTACGAACGTCCCCCACCTTCTTCGCGCCCAGCCGCTCCAGGCGTTCTACTTCGGCGACAATATCGTCGGTTTCGATATCCAGGTGAACTCTGCTGGGATGCTGGACCTTCTGTACCTCGATCTGCAATTCCCCTTCCGGGTCCAGGAGCTTGATGTACTTTTCGCCTTCCTCGCCGGAAAAGTCATGGGTTGCCATGCCCAGGGCCTGGCTCCAGAACGCTGCGGCGGCAGGCAGGTCATCGGACTGGCAGTCGATAATGAAGCCAGCGAGTTTGCTTTTATGCATGACATCACCTCCTTCAGGCTGTGTCTGTGCGTCGATCCGGCAAGGCCCGATCAAGGGCTGTTTTCAGGTCGGCGCACTCCATCAACGGCTGCGCCCAGACACGTTATGCGGCCTATGCGTCCCGTACGGGATGGATGCTCAGCTAACCCGCGGGGACAGCCAGCTCTCCAGTTCTCCCAGCACTTCCAGGCGCTCGGGCTCGTTGAATATCTCGTGGAAAAGGCCGGGATACAGTCGCAGGGTTTTGTCCCCGGAGGCGACTCCCTCGACAAAATTCAGGGAACCGGAGGGCGAGGTCATCACATCCCCCTCGCCATGCATCACCATAATGGGCAGGGTAATCTCCGGGCGCCGCGCCTCGACCTCCGCCATGGTGCTGAACAGCTCACTGACCAGCCGTGCGGTCACCTTGCCGTCGTGAACCAGTGGATCTTCGATGTAGCGCCGCACCACCTCCGGATCCCTGCAGACCTCGGTGGCGTCCAGTTGCATCAGCCCCATCTTCGGGAACAGCCGGGACAGCAGCGCGTTGATCCAGAGCAGTGGCGCTGCGGGCTTTGGGTCGACCCCGAGAGCGGCGCCAGACAGGGCCGCCGCCATAAAGTCCTGCTGATGGTCGAGCAGATAGCGGGCGACTATCAGGCCGCCCATGCTGTGCCCCACCAGGACACAGGGAACCTGCGGGTACCACTCCCCGATGCGCTGTCGCAACTCCTCCAGCGGTTCGAGGAAATCAGCAAAGCGTTCCACGTACACCCGGTGGCCCGGTGACTGCCCGTGACCCACATGGTCCGGCGCCACCACCGCGTAGCCCCTGGGGCAGAAAAAATCCGCGAAGCCCTGGTAGCGGCCGCTGTGTTCCCCCAACCCGTGTACCATCAGGATGACCGCCCGGGGTTCGCCCACCGCGTGCCAGTGCCGGTAGTAGATACCACCGGACAGGTGTCCCTCTTCCGGCGTTACTTCCGGGCTCGCTTCCGCTTGCGTCATGCTGTTATCTCCCCAACAGTTCGTGGCCGCGTCGGCCGTATTTACGGGCATGGCGTTTGCGCAGGCTGATCAGCGGCGTAATGACGGCCTCTGTTACCTCCGACCAGCTACGCCCGGTCTCCAGACAATAGGTTTCGATAAAGGCGTCGAAATATTCTACCGGCAGCGACAGCGCCTCGGCGCTGAGAGTGAAGCGGGCGATATCAGCGGCCTGGCGTTTGCTGGCTGGCGAGGCGCGCGTCACGCCGTCGAGATCGACCAGCACGCAGTGGTCGCCCTCCAGCACCAGGTTTGCCCACTTGCAATCGCCATGGGCGAAGCCCGCCCGGTGCAGTGCAGCCACGCTCTGGGCGCTGCGTTGCATGATGGAAAACCAGTCCATGGCGTGGCCGGGATCGCCGGTCCACAGGGATTTGAGATCGGCACCGGCGACGGCCGATGTTGCCAGCAGGGCACCTTCACTGACCCGCAGGCAGCCCAGTGGCTCCGGTACTGGAACGCCGGCGTCGCGCAACTGCCGCGCGGAGTCGAACCCGCGCACCGCACGCCCCACACTGAAGCGGACCCACAGGCCCTGCCAACGGGAATTGCTGAGAAACAATTTGAGATAGCATGCCTGCCCCCCGATCTCGGCCAGTACGACCACACTGCGGGGTTCACGCTTGAGCAGCTGGCCGCGATCGCGCAGCCAGGCGAGGGTGTTGTCGCTGCCGGCCAGTTCGCCGCCGAGGGCCTCGCAGAGGGGACCGTCGCGCAGCGTCTGGATACTCACTGGCAGGCCTCCCGGGCAGCTCGCTGCGAGCCCCAGGTCGCGGGGCAGCACAGAGGGCAGCACAGAGAGAAGCGCAGGCTGCGCAGCGGGTCGCAATGTGAGAGGCCGGTGTCCATTACTGAAAAATACAACCCGGCACGGATTTTGACCAGCCGATGTTATCCCGCGTGGCTGCACCCCGAGCGACGGCGTCCCAGCGGGATCAGCCCTGCCCCGCCGCGTCGCCCTCGCAGGATGCAAACAGTTGCTCCCACTTGCCGGTAACCGCGGCACGGTGCTCGCCGTAGTCCACAGCCGGCACGATGTCCGCTTGCTGTTGCAGGGCGAGTTGGTGGGCGGCAGAGCGGTAGGCCAGGTAGGCCTCGGTGAGCGCTTCGCACTCGCCCTGCTCGAACAAGCCCTCACGGCCCAGGGTCTCGAGGATGCGGATATTGTCCGACCACTGGGTCAGCGCCGGCACCCGGCGGGACCACGCCAGAACCGCGTACTGCACCATGAATTCGATATCGACGATGCCGCCAACACCCTGCTTCAGGTGGAATTCCCCCTTCGCGGCAGCAGCGGAGGGCAGCAGGTGTTCGCGCATCCGGCGACGCATCTGCACTACTTCCCGGGCCAGGTCGACGGCATCCCGGTCCCGCCGCAGGATTTCCTCGCGCACCCCGTACACAGCCTCACCCACCGACTCGTCACCCGCCACCAGACGCGCCCGTACCAGGGCCTGGTGCTCCCAGGTCCAGGCAGAGTCCCGTTGGTAACCGGCGAAGCCCGCAGTGGAAGCCACCAGCATGCCCGAGTCCCCGGAGGGCCGCAGGCGCATATCGACCTCGTAGAGCTGGCCCAGGGACATGCGGGTCTCCAGGATGTGGATCATGCGCTGGCCCAGCCGGGTGTAGAACACCGAGTTGTCGATACTGCGGGGGCCGGCGGTCACCCCCCTGGCTCCGGAGTCGTAGATGAATACCAGGTCGAGATCTGAGGAGTAACTCAGTTCAATGCCGCCGAGCTTGCCATAGCCGAACACGGCGAAGCCGGAGCCACCTCCCTCCCTGGAGGGCTCCCCGTATTTCGCGGTGAGGTTGTGCCAGGCGACTGCCAGCACCTGCTCGAGAATCACCTCGGCCAGCCAGGTAAGCTTGTCGGAGACTTTCATCAGGGGCAGGCGGCCGGTCAGTTCACTGGCTGCCACCCGCAGGGTGTGGGAAGCCTTGAAGTAGCGCAGGGCTTCCATCTGCGCCTCCAGGTCATCCAGCGGCAAGCGGGCCACCTGCTGGCGCAACTCGTCCTGCAGCAGGGCCTTGTCCGGCGCGGTATACAGGCTGGCACGGTCCAGCAGCTCATCCAGCAATACCGGGTGCTCGGCCATTAACTGGGCGATCCATGGGCTGGCCGCGCACAGCATGACCAGCTCGTCGAGGGCTGCCGGGTTTTCCAGCAGCAGGGCCAGGTAGGCACTACGGCGCAGTACCGCCGTGACCAGCGGCAACACCCGGGCCAGGGCGAGATCGGGATCCTCCGCCTCGGCGCAGGCGCGCAGCAACTGGGGCATAAACTCCTCCAGCCGCTCCCGACCCTGGACCTGCAGCGCCAGTACCCGCTTGCTGTCACGCAGGGCGAGCAGTGGTGCCACTGATTCCTGCGGATCGCGATAACCCAGGGCCTGCAGACTCTCCGCTGACAGGTCTTCGCCCCACAGGGGCAGGTCATCGGTCTCTTCCTCCTGACTCTCCCCGGGTTCCGCAATCAGGTCGCGGAAGTGGGCAGCCACCCGCTGGCGATGTGCGTCAATCCTTTCGAGATAGCCAGGCCAGTCGGCGAAGCCCATGACCCGCGCCATGGCGGCCTGGTGCCCGGGCTCCGTGGGCAGAGCCTGGCTCTGCTGGTCGCGGTAGCCCTGGATGGCGTGCTCAGAGTCACGCAGGAACAGGTAAGCTGCGCGCAGTTCATCCACCGCGCTCTGCGGAAGGCAGCCAAGCTCGGCGCACTCCGCCAATACCGGCAGCAGTTCCCGCTGCTGCAGGCCGAGGTCACGGCCACCGCGAATCAGCTGGAAACACTGGGCGATGAACTCCACCTCGCGGATACCGCCATGCCCCAGTTTGACGTCGCTCTCCAGGCCCCGGCGGCGCACTTCCGAACTGATCATCTGCTTCATGCCGCGCAGGCTGTCGATCACCCCGAAATCCACATAGCGGCGATACACGAAGGGGCGCAACATGCGCTCCAGCTCTGCCACCCGGTCGGCGCAACCGGTGACGGCCCTGGCCTTGATCAGGGCGTAGCGCTCCCAGTCCCGCCCCTGTTCCTGGTAGTAGTCCTCCAGGGCGCTGAAGTTGTGGACCAGGCCGCCGCTGTCACCGTAGGGGCGCAGACGCATATCCACCCGGAATACGAAGCCTTCCGCGGTCACCGCGTCGAGGGCCCGGATCAGGGCCTGCCCGAGCTTGGTGAAGTACTGCTCGTTGCTGATGGACTTGTCGCCATCGGTCTCCCCCGCCTCGGGATAGGTAAAGATGAGATCGATATCCGAAGAGACGTTGAGCTCCCGCGCCCCCAGCTTGCCCATGGCCAGCACCACCAGTTCCTGGACCTCTCCGCTGTGGCGGCCCAGCGGCCGGCCAAAGCGGGGGGCCAGCTCCGCCTCGCAGTGGCTCAGGGCGCAGCGAATGCTGGCCTCCGCCAGCAGGGAGGTATCGCGGGTGGTTTCCAGGGTGGGCGCCAGGCGACAGAAATCCCGCCACACGATACGCAGCATGTGCCTGGCGCGAAATCGGCGCAGCTCTGGCAGCAGCTCTGCATCGCCGTGCTGCAGTATGCCGGCGAGCTGTTGCTCCGCCTCGCCGATCGCCAGGCTGCGTTGCAATTCCCCGCTGGCCAGCAGGGCCAGCATGGGCTCCGGGTCGCGCTGCAGCAGGTCGGCCACAAAGGGACTGCATGCCAGCATGTGGTCGAGTTGCGCCGGTTGGGAGTAACTGGCCCAGGCCGCCTCCCAGCGCTGCTGCTGGTCCGGCGTCCAGCGCTCCGCCAGGCGCGCTCGACGGGTTTCCGCCAGTGCCGCCAGCGGCGGGGGCAATGGCTCGGAGCAGGGGTCGGCGAGGGGGTCGGGGAAGGTCTCGGCCACGTCAATCTCCGGCGGGCATTGGCTCAGGCATCCAGTACGGGCGCCACCCGCATCACCTCTTCGATGGTGGTCTGGCCCCGGGCCACCCGGCCCGCCCCGCTCAGGCGCAGGGTCTGCATGCCTTCTCCCATGGCGGTGCGACGGACCTGGGACGCCTCCATGCTGGGGGTGATCAGTTGCTGGATGGCCGGGGTATTCACCAGCACTTCATAGATACCCTGACGCCCCATGTAGCCGGTATCGCGGCAGGCGCGACAGCCCACCGGGCGCGCCACCTGCTCCGGCATGGCCACGGTGTAGGGCGCCACCAGTTGCTGCCAGGCGTCCGGGTCGGTGGGCTCGAACTGCTTGCATTCGGAGCACAGGATGCGCACCAGGCGCTGGGACATCACCCCCCGCACCGTCGCCTTGATCAGGTACGCCGGCACCCCCAGCTCCAGCAGGCGGGATATGGAGTTGGGCGAGTCATTGGTGTGCAGGGTCGACAACACGAGGTGGCCGGTGAGCGCCGCCTGCACCGCCATACTGGCGGTCTCCAGGTCGCGAATCTCCCCTACCATGATGATGTCGGGATCCTGCCGCATCAGGGCGCGAACCCCGGAGGAAAAGTCGAGACCGATGCCGTGGTTCACCTGCATCTGGTTGAAGGCCCCCTCCACCATTTCGATGGGGTCCTCGATGGTGCACACGTTGACCTCCGAGGTGGCCAGTTTGCGCAGGGTGGAATAGAGGGTGGTGGTTTTACCGGAGCCCGTGGGCCCGGTGACCAGTACGATGCCGTTGCCGGATTCGGTCATCTCGTTCCAGTTGCGCAGGTCTTCGTCCGCCAGCCCCAGCTGCTCGAAGGATTTCTGCAGTACGTCCGGGTCAAAAATCCGCATCACCAGCTTTTCGCCAAAGGCAGTGGGCAGGGTGGCGAGGCGCAGTTCCACCTCGTTGCCCTCCGGGGTGCGGGTTTTCAAACGCCCGTCCTGGGGACGGCGCTTTTCCGCCACGTCCATCCGGCCGAGAATCTTGATCCGGCTGGTAACGGCCGCCGATACCTGCTGGGGCAGTTCGTAGACACTGTGCAGGACGCCGTCGATGCGAAAGCGCACGTTGCCCACCTTGCGCCGGGGCTCGATGTGGATATCCGAGGCGCGCTGCTCGAAGGCGTACTGCAGCAGCCAGTCAACAATACTCACCACGTGCTGGTCGTTGGCGTCCACTTCCTTCATGGAGCCCAGGTCGAGCATCTGCTCCAGGTTAGTGATGCCGGCGGCGCTGTCCGGCGCACTGCGGCCGTGGGCGCCGCGCACCGAACCGGCCATGGTGTAGAACTCGGCGGTGTGGCGGGTGATATCCCGCGGATCCGCCAGCACCCGGCGGATCGGCTTGCGCAGCACGTGCTCCAGGTTTTTCTCCCACGCGCTGATAAACGGCTCGGCGCTGGCGATCACCACTTCATCGGGGTTTACCTCGACCGCCAGGATGCGATGGCGCTGGGCAAAAGCTTTCGACATCACCTCGGCCACGGCGGTAACATTGATTTTCAGGGGGTCGATACGATACACACTCTGGTTGGAACGGGCCGCCAGCCAGTGCAGGAGATTGTCCATCTCCAGGCGACGCCCCGGGCGGGCGGCGTCCTCGAGATTCTGCTCCGCCAGGAACACCAGCGGATGCACCGCCCGCATGCTGGCCTTGCCCAGCCTCGACAGCTCCGCATCGCTCAGGCGGCCATCGCTGTGCAGGGCCTTGACCACCCAGGGCAGGGTCAGGGGCGCCTCGTTCATCTGTTCGCTCATCTGTACTGACATGCACTACCCTTGCGTGACCGCGATCGCTGGCCAGATGCTAACACAGCCGCCTCCGGGAACGGCCTCCCCGGGCAGTGCGCCACAGCCTGTGACATCGCCGGCCTCAGGCCCTATACTGCGCGCGAATCTCCAGGGAGCAAACTCATGCCGGGATCCACCCCCCTTGGGAGCCTTTTTGGCCGTTCGCCGATTGGCCCCATCCAGGAGCACATGCAGGCCGCCAACGAGGCCGCACAACTCCTGCCCATGTTCTTCGACGCCAGCGCCCAGGGCAACTGGACGACAGCCCAGGCCACCTTCAAGGAAATTTCCATTGCCGAACGGGATGCCGACAGGCTCAAGCGCTCCGTCCGCCGCCATTTGCCCAAGAGCCTGTTCCTGCCGGTGCCCCGCTCGGACCTGCTGGAGCTGGTGACCGTGCAGGACCATGTGGCCAATATCGCCAAGGACGTCGCCGGCCTGATGCTCGGCCGCCAGATGCAATTCCCCGACGCGCTGCAACTGCCCGTCGCAGAGCTGGTGGCAACCTGCGCCGACACCACCGCCCAGGCCCTGGTGGCCATCCATGAACTGGACCAGTTACTCGAGGTGGGCTTCAGTGGCCGGGAGGTCAAGCGGGTCGAGGGTCTCATCAAGATTCTCGACAAGCTCGAGGGGCGCACCGACAAACAGTCAGAGGCTCTGCGTGGCAAGCTGTTCAAGATGGAAGCCAACCTGCCGCCGGTTGACGTCATGTTCTACTACAAGGTAATCGAACTGCTGGCCGCCATGGCCGACGCCGCTGAGCGCGTCGGCCATCGGCTGCAGATCCTGATGGCAAAATAAGACAGGCAGTTCCATGGAAATTATTGCTAACTACGGCAGCACGCTGCTGATCATCGCCTGCTGCGTCGGGTTTTTCATGGCCTGGGGCATTGGCGCCAACGACGTCGCCAACGCCATGGGCACCTCGGTCGGCTCCAAGGCCCTGACCATCACCCAGGCCATCTTCGTGGCCATGATCTTCGAATTCCTGGGTGCCTACCTGGCCGGTGGCGAGGTCACCTCGACCATCCGCAAGGGCATCATCGACCCGGAGTCGATGGCCGACTCGCCAGAACTCATGGTCTTCGGCATGCTCTCGGCCCTGCTCGCCGCCGGCACCTGGCTGCTGATCGCCAGCCTCAAGGGCTGGCCGGTTTCCACCACCCACTCCATCGTCGGCGCCATCGTTGGCTTCGCCTCGGTGGGTATCTCGGTGGACGCCATTCACTGGGACAAGGTCGGCACCATCGTCGCCAGCTGGGTGGTCTCGCCGGTGCTCGCAGGAACGATCTCCTTCGGCCTGTTCATGAGCGTGAAGACCCTCATTCTCGACACTGATGACCCCTTCCATCGGGCCAAGCGCTACATCCCCATCTATATGTGGATGGTGGGCTTCATGATCTCCATGGTGACCCTGCTCAAGGGCCTGAAACACCTGGGCGTTGAGATCGACCTGGGCCTGGGTAGCAAGTTCGCCAATGCGATCCCGGTATCGGCAGTGGTCGGCCTGGTAGTGGCAGGCGTCGGCGCCCTGCTGCTGCGGCGAATCAAGGAGCTGCCCAACCAGCAGCACCGCTTCGCCAATGTGGAGCGGGTGTTTGCCATCCTGATGGTGTTCACCGCCTGTTCCATGGCCTTCGCCCACGGCTCCAATGACGTGGCCAACGCGGTGGGCCCCCTGGCCGCTATTGCCAGCACTATCCAGTCCGGCGGTGAGATCGCATCAAAAGCCGCTCTGCCCTGGTGGATTCTGCTGGTGGGTGCTTTCGGCATCGTGGTGGGTCTGGCGACTTACGGCTGGAAGGTGATTGCCACCATCGGCCGCAAGATCACCGAACTCACCCCCAGCCGCGGTTTCGCCGCGGAGCTGGGCGCCGCCGCCACGGTGGTCGTCGCCTCCGCCACCGGCCTGCCGATCTCCACCACCCACACTCTGGTAGGCGCAGTGCTCGGCGTGGGCTTCGCCCGCGGTATCGGCGCCCTGAACCTGCGGACGATCGGCCAGATCTTCCTGTCCTGGATCATCACCCTGCCGGCGGGTGCGGGACTGGCGATCATGTTCTTCTTTATGTTCCGGGGGATGTTTATCTGAGCCTGAGGCTCAGTGCTTCCCCCGAATCTGCGCTGGTTCAACCGGAACCGCCGTCTTCAGCTCTGATGTGGGTGCCACTAAGCCCGCATCGGCCAGCTGGTAGCCCCCGCCCGGACACGCTGTGAATACGTCCATGTACGCTTCTATTCTGCGTCCTGCCTCATAGAGTCCGGTCGGGGGCTACCAGCCGTCCGCTGCTGAGTTGGCGACAACGGCTGTTTCAGAGTTCTTCCAAGTCCGTTCAACGACCGTGTGGGCACTTCCAAAAACCCTTCTTCCCAGACACCACTCGCAACCCATGACTTCGCTCGATGCAGCGTCGTCTGGCGGGGACCGCTTGGCCGGACTCTATGAGGCATGGATGCCGATTAGAAGCGTACATGGATGTACTTGCAGCGTGTCCGGACAAGCGGTCCCCGTCGGACGATGCGGGCTAGCGGCACCTATGGCCCGGGGCACCAATCCAGCAATCACCGAGAGCTACCCGACGCACACGCAACACGCTTGACGCCAACAGCAGCTCCCGGCTAACGTGCCCTGACTCCCACCCCGGCCACCCCCCCATGCCCACCATCGAACAACAGGTCATCCGCGAACTCACCACCCTCGTGGGCACCGCGTCCGTCAGTTCCACCGACCCCGACTGGGACCAGGGCAATCGCGCCGTTGTCGAGCAACTCGCCGAATGGCTTGGCGCCATGGGCTTTGCCACCGAAATCATCGATGTCAGTGAGGACGGCAGCAAAGCCAACCTCGTCGCCACTCTCGGTAGCGGCCCCGGGGGCCTGGTGCTGGCCGGGCACACCGATACCGTACCCTTCGACCAGGGCCGCTGGCGCAGCGACCCCCTCAAACTGACCGAGCGCGACCAGCGCCTGTACGGCCTGGGCAGCACCGACATGAAGGGTTTCTTTCCGCTGGCCATGGCCGCCGCGCGCAGCTTTTTGCACAAGCCCCTCAGGGAACCGCTGATCATCCTCGCCACCGCCGATGAAGAGAGCTCGATGAATGGCGCCAGGGCGCTGGCGGCCGCCGGCTGGCCGAAGGCGCGGGCGGCGATAATCGGCGAACCCACCGGGCTGGTCCCCGTGCGCATGCACAAGGGCATCATGATGGAGGCCATTCGCATTACCGGGCGCGCCGGCCACTCCTCCAACCCCGCGCTGGGTAACAGCGCCATGGACGCCATGCACGAGGTCATGGGTGAGCTGATGGCCTTCCGCGACACCCTCGGCCAGCGCTTTTCCAATCCCGCCTTCGAGGTCGCCTTTCCCACGCTGAACCTCGGCTGCATCCACGGGGGCGACAGCCCCAACCGGATCTGCGGACGCAGCGAGCTGCACATCGACCTGCGCATGACCCCCAGTGGAGACTATCGGGCGGTGCGGGAAGAATTGAACGAGCTGCTGGCGGGCATCGCCGCGCGGCGCGAGCTCAGCATCGAACTGGCGCCCCTGGTGGAACCGGTACCGCCCTTCGAACAGGCCGGCAACAGCGAGCTGGTGCGTGTCGCCGAACGCCTCACCGGGCACGGCGCCCAGGCGGTCGCCTTCGCCACGGAAGCGCCGTTCCTGCAACAGTTGGGTATGGAGACCATCATCATGGGGCCGGGCTCCATCGACCGGGCTCACCAGCCGGACGAATACCTGGAACTGGAACAGCTGCGGCCCTGCATCGCCCTGCTGGAACAATGCATCGCCCACTACTGCCTGTAACCGCTCACGGCTGTCTGCAGGACCCCCGGTGCCGGCCTGTGCATTATTGCCATTAGTGCCGAACCCGACCATTCGGTACCCTTAGCCCCCTTGTACTGACAACAACGGGCCACACAGGTGAGCACAACGGGCCGGGAACACATACGCTGGTTCAGGAATACCGCACCCTACATCAACGCGCACAGGGGCAAGACCTTCGTGCTGATGTTGAGTGGCGAGGCCGCCCAGCACCCGAATTTCGCCAATATCATCCACGACATCGCGCTGCTCAACAGCCTCGGCGTGCGCCTGGTGCTGGTGCACGGCGACCGGCCCCAGATCGACGAGCGTCTGGAACGGGCCGGGCTGGAGCGCCGCTTTCACGCCGGTATGCGCATCACCGACAGCGAAGCCATGCCGTTGGTCACCGATGCCGCCGGCTCCCTGCGTGCCCAAATTGAGGCCCTGCTGTCCATGGGCCTGCCCAACTCACCCATGCAGGGCAGCAGTATCCGCGTGTGCTCGGGCAATTTCGTCACCGCCCGGCCCATCGGGGTGCTGGACGGCATCGACTTTCACCACACCGGCCGGGTGCGGCGGGTCGACGTGGCCGGCATCCGCGAGCAGTTGGCGGCGGGGTCCATCGTGTTACTGTCGCCACTGGGCTACTCCCCCACCGGGGAAATCTTCAACCTCGCCCTGGAGGACATCGCGGTGCACTGTGCCGCCGCTATCGGCGCCGACAAGCTGCTGCTGTTCGGCGCCGCAGAGGGCCTGGAGAGTGATAGTGGCGAGCTGCTACGCCAGATCGCCGTGGGCCAGATGCCCGACCTGCAGTTTGCCAACGACGAACAAACCCGCCTGGCGGACACCGCCCGCCGGGCCTGCCTGGCAGGCGTCGAGCGCTGCCAGGTGATCAGCTACCAGGACGACTGCGCCATGCTGGAGGAGCTGTTCACCCACGACGGCAGTGGCACCCTGGTCGCCACCGATGACTACGAGCAGTCACGCTGGGCCTCCATCGACGATGTGGGCGGCATCCTGGAACTGATCGAGCCACTGGAACAGCAGGGTATCCTGCTGAAGCGTTCGCGCGAACTGCTGGAGACTGAGATCAGCCATTTCCGGCTGCTGGAACGGGACGGTCGCATCCTGGCCTGCGCCGCCCTCTACCCCTACCCGGAAGATGGCTGTGGTGAGCTTGCCTGTATCGTGTCGCACCCGGACTACCGCGGTGGCCACCGCGGCGCGCGCCTGTTGCGGGGGCTGGAGCAGGAAGCGCGCCAGCAGGGGCTGGAGCGGGTCTTCGTGCTGACGACCCAGACCGCCCACTGGTTTATCGAGCAGGGTTTCAAGGAGAGCGGACGCGACGAATTGCCAGCGCAAAAGCAGAACCTGTACAACCTGCAGCGCAACTCGAAGGTCTTCTTCAAGACTCTCTAGCATTCACACCCCGGGCAGCGGGTCATCCCGTTGCCTGTCCGCCGCGTATCTACCCTGCAGCCTTTACTCAGGAGGAGAGACCGGCATGGGACGCAAGACAATCGGGTTCACCGTCGCCTTTATCTATGGGCTATTGCTGGTGGGCTGTTCCTCGGCTGACCTCGGCAAGCACGCCGGGGATACCCCGGCACTCACCCTGGAGCAATTCTTTGACGGCCGGCTGTCCGCCCACGGAGTGGTGAAGGACTGGCGCGGCGAGGTTATCCGCACCTTCAATGCCGAAATAGTCGCCTACTGGCGCGATGGCGTGGGCACGCTTGAGGAAGACTTCCTGTTTGACGATGGCGAGGCACAGCGGCGGGTGTGGACGCTGACACCACAGGGGCGTGACGCCGACGGCTACCTGCTCTACCACGGCACCGCGGGGGATGTCGTTGGCGTCGGAGAGGCCCGACAGGCGGGCAACGCCCTGTTCCTGGACTACGTGCTGCGGATTCCCTACAACGACTCCACTCTCGACCTGCGCATTGACGATCGCATGTACCGGGTCTCGCCCGACGTCGTCATTAACGAATCCACCATGAAGAAGTTTGGCCTCACCGTGGGCAGGATCCTGCTGGTAATCGAGCGCCGCCCCGGTTAACGCGATACCCTGTTTGCCAGTTTGTCACCAGACAGGCCATGCTGCATAAACAGACCAGGACAACTGCTTTGCCAGCGGCCCCAGGAGCCCTATGAGAGTATTTTTTGGCATCGAGCCCGACCAGCAAACCGCGCTGGCCATCAGTAACTGGCGAGACCGGCAGTTTGGCCCGGGTGGTCGACCGGTGCCGGTGGCCAATCTGCATCTTACTCTCGCCTTCGGTGGTGAACTCGACATCGCGGTTATCGATGAGTTGTGCGGCCGGGTGGATGCGTGGCTGGGCGAGAATTCAGTATCCGCGGCCACACTCGCCCTGAACCAGACCGGTTACTGGCCGGGAAACGGTATCTACTGGCTGGGACCACGCCAGTGGCCGACCACCCTGGACGTCCAGGTGGGCAAACTGCGACAACTCCTGGCCAGTGCCGGGGCCCGGCGGGAAAAGCAGCGCTTCCAGCCCCACGTGACCCTGTTTCGCCGCTGTGACAAGGCGCCCCCCCTGCCGGCGCAGGCTCCGGACATTCGCCTGCAGCAGCGGGAAATAGCGCTGTTTGAATCCCGGCGCTTGCGCGGGGGGGTGGCCTACCATGTGCTCACTGCCTGGCCGCTGGCGTCATCTGCCTGACATCACGGATGTTGAGGCAGGCAACAGCCCATTTCGGTGCCCGCGACATTTTTGGTATTCTTCGTGCCCTTTTTACGATCATTGAACGCGCAACCCACTGGGTGCGCAGGTGTGCCCCATGCCCGACTATCGCTCCAAAACCTCCACCGCCGGCCGCAATATGGCCGGTGCCCGCGCCCTGTGGCGCGCCACCGGCATGAAGGATGAGGACTTCAAGAAGCCCATCATTGCCGTGGTCAACTCCTTCACCCAGTTCGTGCCCGGCCATGTGCACCTGAAGGATCTGGGGCAACTGGTGGCGCGGGAAATCGAGAAGGCCGGCGGCGTGGCCAAGGAATTCAACACCATCGCCGTGGACGACGGCATCGCCATGGGTCACGACGGCATGCTTTACAGCCTGCCCTCCCGTGACCTGATCGCCGATTCGGTGGAGTACATGGTGAATGCCCACTGCGCCGACGCCATGGTGTGCATCTCCAACTGCGACAAGATCACCCCCGGGATGCTGAATGCCGCCATGCGCCTCAACATCCCGGCGGTCTTCGTTTCCGGCGGGCCGATGGAAGCGGGCAAGACCAAACTGTCCGAGCACAAGCTGGACCTGGTCGACGCGATGGTCATCGCCGCCGACAGTGAAGCCTCCGATGAAAAAGTAGAGGAATACGAACGTTCCGCCTGTCCTACCTGCGGTTCCTGCTCGGGCATGTTCACCGCCAACTCGATGAACTGCCTGACCGAGGCGCTGGGCCTGTCACTGCCCGGCAACGGCTCCACCCTGGCCACCCACGCGGACCGCGAACGCCTGTTCCACCGCGCCGGCCAACTGGCGGTGGAGTTGTGCCAGCGCTACTACGGCGAGGGCGACGAGTCCGTGCTGCCGCGCAACATCGGCAGCTTCGAGGCTTTCGAAAATGCCATGAGCCTGGACATTGCCATGGGCGGGTCCACCAACACCATCCTGCACCTGCTGGCGGCAGCCCAGGAGGCCGAGCTGGATTTCACCATGACCGACATCGACCGCCTGTCGCGCAAGGTACCGCAACTGTGCAAGGTGGCGCCCAACACGCCCCAGTACCATATGGAAGACGTGCACCGCGCCGGCGGCATCATGGGTATCCTCGGCGAGCTGGACCGGGCCGGGTTGCTGCACCGCAACTGCTCCACCGTGCACAGCCCGACCATTGCCGACGCCCTGGACCAGTGGGATATCGTGCGCACGGACGATCCCGCCGTTCACGAGTTCTACAAGGCCGGACCCGCTGGCATCCCGACCCAGACGGCCTTCTCCCAGAGCACCCGCTGGCCCTCGCTGGACAGCGACCGCGCCGGCGGCTGCATCCGTTCCCTCGACCACGCCTTCTCGCTGGAAGGGGGCCTGGCGGTACTGACCGGCAACATCGCTGAAGACGGCTGTGTGGTGAAGACCTCCGGGGTGGACGAGTCCATCCTCAAGTTCTCGGGCAGCGCCTACGTGTGTGAAAGCCAGGAAGACGCGGTGGCCGACATCCTCGACGGCAAGGTCAAGGCGGGCGACGTGGTGATCATTCGCTACGAAGGCCCCCGCGGCGGCCCCGGGATGCAGGAAATGCTCTACCCCACCAGTTACCTGAAATCGAAGGGTCTGGGCAAGGCCTGCGCCCTGCTCACCGACGGCCGCTTCTCCGGCGGCACCTCGGGCCTGTCGATTGGCCACGCCTCGCCGGAGGCCGCCGCCGGTGGCGCCATCGGCCTGGTGGAGCACGGCGACTTGATCGACATCGACATCCCCGGGCGCAGCATCAACGTGCGCCTGAGCGATGAACAACTGGCCTCCCGTCGCGCCGCCATGGAAGCCAGGGGCGATGCAGCCTGGCAACCCGCGAAGCCGAGGCCGCGCAAGGTCAGCGCCGCTCTCAAGGTCTACGCGAAAATGGCCACCAGCGCCGACAAGGGCGCGGTACGGGATCTGTCTCTGCTGGACTGAAGGCTCAGGGCGCGCCAGTAACCGCGGGCGCGCCCTGTTCCGTTGACCGCCCCTCCCGGCTGAGCGCCAGGAAATCCTCTCTGAGATTGTGGACCTTGCGCCGCAGGTGACGGTCCTGCTGCTTGCTGCGCGTGTTCACTACTTCCATCACCGCGCCCTGAATCACGCTGACGTTCTGCTCGTACATCACCCGGTACTCCGGGCTGGCACTGTCCCAGCGCGATGCAACAGCCACCCGTACCGCATCCTGCCAGCCAGGTTCCCGTTGTAACAAAGCCTTTAACCGGTCGGTCCAGGCCTGGCGTTCGGCCAGCCACAGCTCGTCGGATCGGTCGAGTCCGGCAACAGCAGTGCGCAGAGTTTCCTTCTGTTTGCGGTCCAGCCTGCCTAAATAATCATCCAGGTTATCCAGCAGGCGATCGTAGGCGTCCTCCCGGTATTCCTCCTGATCGCGTTCGAGGTACTTTTCCTCGAGCTCCGCCTGCTTCTCTTCGAGGTTGGTAATGAATTCAGCAACCTGCTCGTCACTGAGTTGCTCACCCATGGCCAGCAGCCAGTCGAGGGAGCGGGTCTGCACCCGATCCCCCGCCAGCTCCATCCCGCGGGTCAGCTCCCGGATTTCCCCAAGGGTCAGGCCATCACTATCCAGCATGGCCTCGGCATCGTGCAGCAGGGTCACGTAGCGCGGCAGCTCCTCCTCCCGGTGCCATTCGAGAAATGGCTCCAGCAGCTCGTCCAGCACCTGCTCCTGGCCCCGGTCCAGCTCGACATAATCATCCACGTACCAGGGAACCAGGAAATCGAGCCGGTTGTAGAGGAAAGTGGTACTGCTGCAGCCGGTTACCAGCAGAGCGATGAACAGCGCTGGCAGCCGGCGCCGCCAACAGCTCCACCAGCGCACTCTCCAGCGCACTCTCCAAAGCACTTCAGGGATAGTCGAGGCCATCGGTAGCGAACAGCATGTCGAGGTTGCGGAAGGCCTTGAATTCAAGATGGTTGCCGGCGGGGTCACGCACGAAGAAGGTTCTTTGCTCCCCCTGCCGTCCGGCAAAGCGCACGGTAGGTTCGATCACAAAGGGCACGAGGTGATCCTTCAGCCTGGCTTCCAGGGCCTCCACCTGCTCCCAGGGCAGGATGACACCGAAATGGGAGGCGGGAACGGCTTCGCCGTCCACCGGGTTGGTGGCTGCCGCGGGCACTTCGCCAGGGCCAACAAGGTGTGTCACCAGTTGATGACCCCAGAAATCCCAGTCGATCCAGCGCGAGGACTCGCGACCGCGGGAGCAGCCGAGCACTTCACCATAGAAGCGCGCGGCGGCGGCGAGGTCATCCACTGGCAGGGCCAGGTGGAACAGGGCTTGGCTCTTCATTTCACCAGGTCACCAGGGTAAGTGGTCGAGGTCGACGTTGCCGCCGCTGATCACCACGCCCACACGGCGATCACGGAAACGCTCCGGGTGCTCCAGCAGCGCGGCAAAACTGACAGCGCCCGATGGCTCGACCACGGTTTTCAGCCGGGTCCACTGCAGGCGCATGGCCTTAACGATACTCTCTTCCTCCACGGTGACAATGGTGTCGACACAGCGCTGGATGATCGGGAAGTTGAGCTCACCCAGACTGGTCCGCAGGCCGTCGGCGATGGTTTGCGGATTGGTCTGGGGCTGACGCTCCCCCAGCCCGAAGGAACGGAAGGCATCATCGGCACCCGCGGGCTCAGCAGCGACGACCTCAACCGAGGGTTTCAGGGCCTTGACGGCAGTGGCCACACCGGCCAGCAGGCCACCTCCGCCCACCGGTACCACCACGACATCCAACTCAGGCACCTGCTCCAGCAGTTCCAGTGCCACCGTGCCCTGGCCGGCGATGACGCGGGCGTCGTCGTAGGGGTGAACCACCTCCGCGCCAGTCTCCGAGACGACCCGGACCAGGGTTTCCTCCCGCGCAACCAGGGTCGGCTCGCATTCGATGATAAACGCCCCGTAGCTTTCTACCGCCGCCTTTTTCACCGCCGGTGCGTTGGCCGGCATCACGATGTGCGCGGGAATCCCCCGACGCTGCGCGGCCATCGCCAGGGCGGCGCCGTGGTTACCGGAAGAGTGGGTCGCTACCCCCCGGGATGCCGCTGCGTCATCAAGGCCCAGCACCGCATTGCTCGCGCCCCGCGCCTTGAACGCGCCCACTTTCTGCAGGTTCTCGCACTTGAAGGCCAGCGTTGCCGTGCACCACTCGTCCAACCGGTGGCTGGTCAGCACCGGGGTCCGGTGAACATAACCGGCTATTCGCGCGGCGGCAGCTTCGATGTCGGCGAGGGTAGGCGCAGTGGTTGCGGAATTTGATTCACGGCGATTCATATCAGGGTTTCCTGTGGTTGGCAGCCGGATTATCCGTTTCCCTGGCGGGCCCTGCCAAGCCTCCCGGGCCTGAATTCACGGCGAGTTGCCAGCCGCTTCGACGCCACAGGCAATAGCCCAGCAGAATGTTGGTCTGTAGCAGCAGGCTGAGGTTCCACTCGAAGGCGTCCTCGACCGCGTCATAGCCCTCACCGTCCACGAGGTCCCACAGCACAGTGAGCAGGCCCAGGCCGAGCAACAGCAGGCACAGGCCCAACATGCTTGCCACCAGCCTACGCAACTCCGGCGCCAGCGGTTGCAGGCGCCGAAGCTGTGCCACCAGCAGCAACTGGGCCAGGTAGGTAAACGAAAAAAACAACACCACGCCAATACGCCGCTGTCGCTGCCAGAGCTGCCCGGCTTCCCCCAGTACGGTGACGTAGGCAACCAGCCCCAGGCTCGCCAGGGCGGCCAGCATGAGCATCCAGTGACGCAGCCGGGACGCGGGCAACAAGGCGCCCAGCCAGGCGTGATTCAGCCACCAGTAGAAAAACAGCAGGGGAGCTGCCGGCAACATGAGAGCGCGAAACAGATAACTCGCGGGGGGCTCGCGACCGGTTGCACTGATGGAGGTACAGCTGTCGATGTAGGGCATGCACCAATCCACCAGGCCGAAACTGGCGGCCAGCAGGTAGGTGAGGTGCACCGCGAAAAACGGCAGCAGCGCCGCCCACAATGCCACGGGCCGTGGATTCATAGCCCCAGTCTAGCAGTCGGTTCAAGGTATGCCGCCCGGCCTGTGCTAAGCTCGGCCACTACGCACTGTCGACTGCATCCGGGCCCGCACAGTCCGCCTCGCGCACCGGCATTGAACCAACCTGACACCCGGGGCCCTAATGGATTTACTGCAGGATCTTTCCGTTCGCTTTGCCAATGCCGTCTGGAGTACACCGCTGGTCGTGCTGTTGCTCGGCGGTGGGATTTTTTTCGCAATCTACTCGCGCTTCCTGCCCTACCGTCACTTTGGCCATGCCCTCGGCATCATGCTGGGCAGGCACGACACCCCGGATGAGCCCGGCGAACTCAGCCACGGGCAGGCCCTTGCCGCTGCGCTGTCGGGGACCATGGGGCTGGGTAATATCTCCGGCGTCGCCCTGGCTATCGTTGCCGGTGGCCCGGGAGCGGTTTTCTGGATGTGGATATCGGCATTGGTCGGTGTAGCCACCAAGTTCTTCACCTGTACCCTGGGGGTCATGTACCGCGGCCCGGACAGCCTCGGCCGGCTGCAGGGCGGGCCCATGTACATCATCCGCGAGGCGCTGCCGAAGGCGTTCTACCCCCTGGCGATCCTGTTTGCCGTGGCGGGCCTGGTAGGCACTCTGCCGATTTTCCAGGCCAACCAGTTGACCGCCTTGATCCGGGAACAGGTGTTCCCCGAGGCCGACCCGATGTTGACCGGGTTCGGCATCGGCTGCGTCATGGCGGTGCTGGTGGGCATCGTCATTTTTGGCGGCCTGCAGCGGGTGGCCCGGGTGGCGGTCGCGCTGCTACCGAGCATGGTCATCGTTTACCTCTGCCTGACCCTGGTGATGCTTGTCATGCACGCCAGCGAGGTACCGGCCATGCTGGCCGCCATCTTCCGCGATGCGTTCAATCCCCAGGCGGTGGGGGGCGGGCTTCTGGGTGTGATCCTGGTGGGCGTCAGCCGCGGGGCTTTCTCCAATGAAGCGGGGGTGGGTACCGAGGTGATGGCCCACGGCGCCGCGCGTACCTCTGAGCCGATCCGGGAAGGCCTGGTCGCCATGATGGGCCCGGTACTGGATACTCTGGTCGTGTGTACCTGCACCGCCCTGATCATCCTGCTGGCAGGCACCTGGCAGGACCCCCAGGGCCTGTCCGGCATCAACCTGACGGCCAACGCCTTTCGCGAGAACTTCGGCAACCTCGGCGTGGTCGCACTCTTTGCCATCACCCTGATCCTGTCCAGCACCACCATGTTCACCATGTGGTACTACGGGGCCAAGTGCTTCGGGTTTCTGTTCGGTGCCGGCATCCAGCACCACTACCGCTGGTTCTTCGTGGGTACCGTCATTTTCGGGGCGACGGTGAGCATCGACGTGGTATTCAACCTGATCTCCGGCTCCTATGGGCTGATGGCCATTCCCACCATGGTGGCCACCATCATGCTGTCGCCCAAGGTCATCGCAGCCGCCAGGGATTACTTCCACCGCCACCCCTATTGAGCGGCGGCGGAGTTGCGATCAGGCGGCGGCGTGCGCCGCCTGCTTTGCCGACCGGTTGATGGCGCCGAGAATCCCGTCCAGGGAAGCCTGGATGATGTCGTGGCTGCGGCCCACGCCGCAGTAGCGTTCGCCGTCGATATTGAGCTGGATATAGCAGACCGCCTCGGCGTCGGCACTCTGGCTGAGGGCATGCTCGGAATACTCCACCAGCACGATCTGCTTGCCGATAAACCGGCTCATCGCGTCCACAAAGGATGCCACCACGCCATTACCGGAGCCCTTGAGGGTATGGCTGCTACTGCCCTGCTGCAGTTCGGCCTGTAACTGATCGGTGTTGTCCGCCCGGTTCACCTGGTAGTCACCCAGGTGGTACTCGCCGTCTTCCTGCAGGTAGGTCTGCTGGAACAGGGCGAAAATCTCCTCGCCGGAGACCTCGGTTTCCCGCTCCTCGGCAAAGGCCTGCACCGTGGCGGAGAAGTCGATCTGCAGCCAGCGCGGCAGCTCGTAGCCGTAATCCCGCTCCAGCACGTAGGCGATGCCGCCCTTGCCGGACTGGGAATTGATGCGGATCACTTCCTGGTAGGAGCGGCCGATATCCTGGGGATCGATGGGCAGGTAGGCCACGTCCCAGGGTTCGTTCTCGTCGCGCCGGGCCAGGCACTTCTTGATCGCATCCTGGTGGCTGCCGGAGAAGGCCGTGAAAACCAGTTCGCCGGCCCAGGGGTGGCGCGGGTGTACCGGCAACTGGGTGCACTCTTTCACCGTCTGGATGATCTCGTCCATGTGGCCCAGTTGCAGCTTGGGGTCCACCCCCTGGCTGTAGAGGTTCATGGCCATGGTAACAACGTCCATGTTGCCGGTGCGCTCGCCATTGCCCATCAGGGTGCCTTCGACCCGGTCGGCACCGGCCATCACGCCCAGCTCGGCGGCTGCTACAGCACAGCCGCGGTCATTGTGGGTGTGCAGGGAAATCAGGATGCTGTCACGGCGCGCCACCCGGTCGCAGAACCACTCGATCTGGTCGGCGTAGACGTTGGGTGTACTCATCTCCACCGTGGCGGGCAGATTGATAATCACCGGCTTTTCCGGCGTGGGCTGCCAGACCTCGGTGACGGCGTCGCAAATCTCCACCGCGAAATCCAGCTCGGTGCCGGTAAAGCTCTCCGGGGAGTACTCGAAAACCCACTCGGTTTCCGGGTACCTGGCGGCGCACTCCTGCACCAGCTTCGCCCCGCGCACGGCGATGTCGACGATGCCCTGGCGGTCCAGGCCGAAAACCTGTTCACGCTGCACGGTTGATGTGGAGTTGTACACGTGGACCACGGCGCGTCTTGCGCCCTTGAGGGCCTCGAAGGTTTTCTCAATCAGGTCCGGCCGGGCCTGGGTCAGTACCTGCACGGTGACATCGTCTGGAATCCGGTTGTTGTCGATCAGCTCGCGGACAAAGTTGTAGTCATGGCTGGACGCAGAGGGAAAACCGACCTCGATCTCCTTGAAGCCCACCTTGACCAGCTGGTCCCACAGCTTGGACTTCTGCCGCCCGGTCATGGGCTCGATCAGGGCCTGGTTGCCATCGCGCAGGTCCACCGAACACCACAGGGGCGCTTTTTCAATCTGGCGATCAGGCCAGCGGCGAGAGGCCATCTTGATGGGCTGGAAGACTTTGTACTTGCGGTGATCGAAACGGGTCATGACCGGATTCCTGGCGTTATAGGGAGGCTGTTCACCTGTTGCGCTCCTGCGGAGCCGGCCCTTATGAGGCGTTGCACGTTGGCCGACGGGGCGGTAACCCGGGCGGCGCGACTACAGCAGGTGATGAATCAGCCGAGCGCATAGTGTAATGGGGCAAGCGTAGTGAATTACTGCAAATATTGACAGCTAAGGAAGTTTTTAAGCGATTTATCTCTAATAAAACGCATTTAATTGAATATAATCACCATCAACAACTGAATCAATGCGAAATGGAGCTAAGCCATGGCCTTTGATCGCACCGACCGCCGCATTCTCGACATCATGCAGCGGGACGCCCGTATCACCAACCTGGAGCTGGCGGACAAGGTCGGCCTGTCGCCCACCCCCTGCGCCCGCCGGGTGAAACGGCTGGAGGAATCCGGCCTGATCCTGGGCCACGTGACCCTGCTGGACCAGTCGCGGCTCGGGCTCAAGCTTACCGCCTATATAGGAATCAGCATGGATCGGCACACTCCGGACCGGTTTGAAGCCTTTGAGAGAGAAGTAAGTACTTACCCCGAAGTCGTCGAGTGCTCGGTCGTCACCGGGCAGAGTGCGGACTACCTGCTCAAGGCCGTGGTGGCCGACATGGAATATTATGAGCGCTTCCTGCTGGGCAAGCTCACCCGCATACCCGGCGTCACCGGCGTTCACTCCAGCTTCGAATTGCGCCGGGTACTGCAACGTACCACCCTGCCACTGGATCATCTCGAGAACTGACCCGCAGCCAATCAGCCTGCCAGCCCGGCGCACTTCCGCCAATTTCACTGGCCGGATCAAACCTTGTTCGGCGGCCAGAGGCACCGCAGTATTCCGGGACAACATCCGGCCCGGGGCCGGCCCAGAGACCATAAGA
Organism: Parahaliea maris; assembly: GCF_008064665.1. Taxonomy (GTDB): domain Bacteria; phylum Pseudomonadota; class Gammaproteobacteria; order Pseudomonadales; family Halieaceae; genus Parahaliea; species Parahaliea maris. The sequence goes on from NZ_VRZA01000003.1 coordinate 26,089, forward strand.
GCAAGGGGGCACGATGAAGGATGTAGCGGGCAAGGTGGCCATCGTCACCGGGGGAGCCAGTGGTATGGGACGGATTATCGCCCTGCGGCTGGCGGACCGGGGCGCCAGGGTCGCCATTTTCGACGTCAACGAGCAGGGCCTTGAGAACACCGCGCAGCAGTCCCCACAGATCACCCCGCTGCACTGCGACATCGGCGACCGCAACGATGTAGAGGCCAAAATCGCCCGGGTGGAAAGTGAGCTGGGCGGCGTCGACCTGCTGGTCCACGCTGCCGCTTTGATGCCGGCCCACCAGCTTGTTGACCACACCCACGACGACATGGAACGTCTGTTTCGCATCAATTACTTCGGCACCACCTACATGGTGCGCGCAGTACTGGAGGGAATGCTGGCGCGCAAATCCGGCCGCATCATCGCCTTCGGCTCCATCGCCGGCCACGCCCTGGTGCCCCACATGGGCGCCTACTGCGCGACCAAATCGGCGGTGAACACCTACATGGAAGTGCTGCAGAACGAGATACGCGACAGCGGTGTGCGGGCCCACCTGGTCTGCCCTCCCGCGGTCAATACACCGCTAATCGAGCAAAGCATCAATACCGACAGTCCCGGCAGCCTGCGCAACGCCAAGCAGAGTGGCAGGCTGTCAGACCCGGAGAAGATTGTCGATGCCATCGACAAGGGTGTGGCGAAAGACAAAGACATTATCTACCCCGGTGAAGCCCGCTTCCTGATGCTCTGGCACGCACTGGCGCCGAAGCTGTGGTGGAAGACCGTCATGGGGTTCGAAAACAGGTAATCCCGACTTTTGTCACGGACCTGGCACCATCGCGCGTGGTAGCATCGCCGCCCCATGCCTGTATCCAAGCGACAATACCTGAACCCCGAATCCCGCTGGATGCTGGTCCTGCTGGCGACTTTGGTGTCACTGGGCCCGCTGAGCGTGGACATGTACCTGCCGGCGATGCCGGCCATGCGCGACACCCTGGGGTCCACTACCGGCGACATTCAGCTGACCCTGAGCGCCTATCTCGCGGGTTTCGCCGTATTTCACCTGGCCTGCGGCCCGCTGGCGGATCGCTTCGGGCGCAAGCCGGTACTGCAGGGGGGCATGGCCATATTTGTGCTGGCCTGCATAGGCTGCAGCCTGGCCGAGAACGTCGAGCAGCTGATTCTGCTGCGCTTCCTGCAGGGCATCGGCGCCTGTGTCGGCCCGACCCTGGCCCGCGCCGTAACCCGCGACCTGTTCGGCCCGCGGCGGGCGGCGAAAGCCCTGTCCCTCATCGCCATGCTGATGGCGCTGGCGCCGGCCATTGCCCCCGGCTTTGGCAGCCTGATGATGCTGGTTTGGCCCTGGCGCAGCATTTTTGTGTTTCTGGCGGTTTACGGCGTGACGATGAGCGTGCTCATCCACACCCTGCTGCCGGAAACCGTGCCCCATCGACAGAGCCTGCACCCGGTCACCATCGGCCGTAATTTTCTCACCCTGTTGCGCGCGCCCCTGTTTATGTCGGTCGCCCTGGGCAGTTCGCTGGTCTACGCCGCCCTGCTCTGTTACCTCTCCGCCTCGGGTTTCGTTTACATCGAAATGCTGGGGGTGCCACTGGAGTATTTCGGTTTCATATTCCTTACCAGCGTATTCGGCTACTTCGTCGGCAGCGCCACCAGCGCGCGCCTGTCAGCCCACTATGAGTCGAATCAGGTGGTTCTGCTGGGCGCCCTGCTGAGCGCGTTTTCCTGCCTGGTCATGCTGGGCGGCTCCAGTCTCTGGCCCACCAGCATCTATCCGCTGATGTTGCCGATGATGCTGTTCGCCGTCGCCATGGGTCTGGTGCTGCCCCACGCCATGAACCTGGCGCTGCAGCCCTACGCTCACATGGCGGGCACCGCATCGGCCCTGCTGGGGTTTATCCAGATGGGGGTTTCCGCCATCGCCAGCGGCAGCGTGGGTTCGTTGATGGATCAGTCTCCGGCGCCGATGGTCTGGCTAATGACCGCGCTCAGCCTGACGGCCCTCGCCATCATCTACCGCGCCAGCCGCAGGCTGGCCAGCAACTGACCCCTCCCCGGTGCTGTGGCATACTGTGCCACCCAGCAAACCGCGGAGAACAGGCCTTTGCAAAGCGCCGCAGACGTCACCCAGCTTATTGGCAACACCCCCCTGCTGCACCTGCGGCAGGTGTCGGAGCGAACTGGCTGTACCATCCTGGGCAAAGCCGAATTCCTGAATCCGGGCGGTTCAGTGAAAGACCGCACCGCCCTCGGCATCATTCGCGCTGCGGAGGCCGCTGGCGAGCTCAAACCCGGCGGGCGGATTGTGGAGGGCACCGCCGGCAACACCGGCATCGGACTCACCCTGCTGGCCAATGCCCTGGGTTATAAAAGCACGGTGGTCATGCCGATGACCCAGAGCAAGGAGAAAATCGACACCCTGGAACTACTGGGGGCCGATCTCCATCTGGTGCCTGCAGCGTCCTACGCCGACCCCGGCCACTATATCCACACCGCCGAGCGGCTGGCGCAGGACTACGCCGCCAAGGAAGCCAATGGCGTCATCTGGGCGCGGCAGTTCGACAATCTTGCCAACATGCACATCCATCGCGACACCACCGGCGAAGAGATCTGGCGCCAGACGGATGGCAAGGTCGACGGCTTCATCTGCGCAGTCGGCACCGGTGGCACCCTCGCGGGTGTCTCCCAGGCGCTCAAGGCACACAACCCGAAGGTACGAATCGGCCTGGCCGACCCCTGCGGCGCCTCACTGACCAGCTACTTCAGCGGCGGCGAACTGGCACCCAGCGAGGGCAGTTCCATCGTCGAGGGGATTGGCATCAACCACGTGACCGGCAACATTGCCGAGGCGCAGGTTGACCACGCCTGGACGCTGAGCGACCGCGAGTCCCTGCCCTACCTGTACGACCTGCTACAGCACGAGGGTCTCTGCCTGGGAGGCTCATCGGCGATCAATATCGCCGGCGCCGTCAAGCTGGCCGAGGAACTGGGACCCGGGCATACCATCGTCACCATCCTCTGTGACTACGGCAACCGCTACCAGAGCAAGCTCTTCAATCCCGTATTCCTCCAGAACAAGGACCTGCCCATCCCGGCCTGGCTCGATATCTGACGCTGTAAACAAGGACAAAACATGAAACTCGGCATCATCTGCGGCAGCCACCGCCCGAATTCCCAGAGCGGCAAGGTGGCCCGCTACATTGAACGCGCCCTCAAGGATCAGTCAGTCTGTGAGGAAACCTGGCTGCTGGACCTGGCCCACTCCGATCTGCCGTTCTGGGACGAAGGCGTATGGGACAGCGAAAATGCCGAGTGGCAGGGGCATCTGAACCCCCTGCGTGAACAACTGCACAGCTGCGACGGATTCATCGTTGTTTCACCCGAGTGGCACGGCATGGTGCCCGCCAAACTGAAAAACTTCTTCCTGATGTGGACCGCCGGCGAAGAGATCTCCCATAAGCCCGCGCTGATCGTGACGACCTCCGTGGCGGACGGCGGCTCCTTCCCGATTGCCGAACTGCGCACCAGCAGCTACAAAAACAGCCGTATCTGCTACCTGCCAGAACACCTCATCATTCGCTACGTCGATACGGTGTTCAACGACAATCCCGAGGACAACAAGGCCAGCGCCCAGGAGTATTTTGAGGCGCGGCTGACCTACTGCCTTGAATTGTTGCGGGAGTATGCGCTGGCGTTCAGGGGGATTCGGGCCAGTGGCAAGGCAACACTCAGCACCTACAGCAGCGGGATGTAAGGCTGCTTACAGCACATTTCCCACCTGTGGAAAGGTGACGCTGTTATACCGAGCCTATAAGATTAGGCTGTTGGGGGCGTTGGCGTCACACGCGCCCCCAAACCTTTCAGTGATGGGGAACAAAACGTGCGAGCACCAGATACCAGCAACCACCACTACATCTTTTGGGTCCGACTCTGGCTGTCCTGCGCACTGCTGTTGCTGCTGACAGCGCTGCTCCCCACCTTCGCCAACGCCGCCATAATCACGACTCAAGCTACGCCCATTCCCGCGAATACCGGGGGGATTGCACCTGGCAGCACTGTGCGCCTTTCAGCGGAATTCAACTTTTTCACCACCGAAAATTGCCGCGGCGCCTCCATCATTATGGAGGTTCCTCCCAATAGCCAGGTGCTGTCTACAAGCCCGCTTTCAGCCAGCCCGACACTTTCCTCATCCCCATCCAACCCGAGTTTAAACCCCTTCGGTATTATCACCTGGAGCAACCTCCCGGCCAATTTGACCACACCTAACCCGGCGCCCACCGTATTCTGGGTAGATGTAGTGGTGGATGGCGGCGCTTCCACGGGCGATTTGCTCGGATGGTCTTTCGCCATCGATGGTAGCCCCGCGGGAGGCAACTGCCAGAACAATGCAAGGGTCGGCACCGCGACGATACAGGGTACGCCTGTCGTGCCGGCAAACCTGGATATCGACAAGTCCGTCGACCGGTTGGCAGCAACACCCGGCAGCCAGCTCACCTATACCCTCACCTACCGCAACACCGGCAACCAGCCGGCAAGTAATGTGGTGATCAGCGACAGCCTCCCCGCCGGCACCAGCTTTGCCAGCGCAACCCAGAGCGGCAGCGAAAGTGGCGGCACCGTCAGCTGGCAATTGGGCAGCGTGCCCGGCGGCAGCAGCGGCTCCGTGGTCTTCACGGTGAACGTGGACCCGGGGGTCAGCGATGGCACCACTCTGAGCAATTTCGCCACCATCGACAGCGACCAGACCAGTCCGGTGGACTCACCGACAGCGAGTACCCTGATCAACTCCCCCGTGCTGCTTCTCAGCAAGACCGGGCCGCTGGGCAATGTGCTGCCGGGTCAGCAGTTCACCTACACACTAAGCTATGAAAACAGCGGCAGCCTCGACGCCGCCAATGTGACGCTCACCGACGTGCTGCCCGCCGGACTGAATTTCGTTTCGGCATCCGGCAACGGCAGTCTTTCAGGCAGTACTATCACCTGGGATCTCGGCACGGTATCCGCAGGCGCCACCGGGAACGAAACGCTTACCGTGGAAGTCGACGCCGGCGCTGTTGCCGGCACCGTACTCGACAACCTGGCAGACATCCAGACCGGCGCCCTGGTCGCCACCAGCCTGTGGTCGGTCACCGTAGATGCCGCTCCCATCCTGCGTGTGACCAAGACCTCGTCCAGAGCGGTAGTCGAACCCGGCGATCTAGTTACCTATACGATTACCTACGAGAATATCGGCACAGCCGACGCGAACAATGTGGAAATCGTGGATTCCTATCCCGATGAGTTGATTCCCGACTCCGTGGTGAACAACGGCACCCAGCCGGATATTGACCTGAACGCCCAGACCGTAACATTCGATGTCATCGGTGCACTGCCCCCGGGCGATAAACGTAACGTCCAAGTCAATTACACTGTAGATTCCAGCGTGCAGGATGGCGACCGCATTGAAAATGCGGTGGTAATGACCAGCCCCTCAACGCCGCTCACCGCGAATGCCCTGAACGCCGTCACAGTACGCAGTGCGCCGGTGCTGAACATCACGAAAACCCCCTCGGTCACCTCCGCCAACCCGGGCGACACCGTTACCTACACCATCAGTTTCAGCAACACCGGTACCGGCGACGCAACGGGTGTGACGCTGGAGGACCTGCTACACCCGAATACCAACCTGATTTCCGCCACCGGCAGCCCATCAGTAACCGGTGACACCCTGAGCTGGAATATCGGCACACTGGCGCGAGGAGCCAGCGGCTCGTTCGACGTGGTTGTTGAAATTGACGCCGGTACGCCCGTCGGCACTTTCCTCAATAACACGGCCGCCATCAGCAGCACCAATGGTGGTGGGGTAGCGACCACGGCACAGGTCCGGGTGGTGGGCAGCCCCCTGATGAGCCTGGATAAAAGTGTCTCTGCCAGTCTCGCCCAGCCCGGCGATCAACTCATCTACCGTATCGACTTCAGCAACAACGGTACTGTTCCGGCAACCAACGTGGTGATAGAGGATACCATTCCCGCGGGTATCACCCTCGACCAGACCTTTGGTGCAACCGTGGTGGGCAATACCCTGATCTGGAATGTCGGCAGCGTACCCGCTGGGGCCACTGGCAGCGTTACCTTCACCGCCACCGTCGACTCGCCAGCGGTCGACGGCACCGTGCTGCAAAACAATGCGCTACTTCGCGCATTTGGCCTGTCGGCCATCAAGGACAGCGTCACTACCACCATTGCCAGCGAAGCGCGTTTCGACCTGACCAAGCAGGCTTCCCGCACCAGCGCGAAGCCCGGAGACTCCATCACCTACACCATCCAGTACGTAAACAGCGGGACCGATACCGCCACCGCGGCCGTGCTGGAAGACTTCCTGCCCCCGGATGTCACCTTTGTCAGCGCCTCAAGCAATGGCAGCCACAGCAACGGGACCGTCAGTTGGAACCTAGGCGACGTGGCAGCGGGAGCCATTGGCTCGGAGACCGTCACTGTCCAGGTGAACAGCCCCCTCGCCGACGGCACCGACCTCATCAACTTCGCCAACATCAGCAGTGTGGACACGGGTACCGTACCCGCCAATCCCGTGACTGTGGCGGTGAGCAGCGCGCCCGCGCTGACCATCAACAAGACTGTCTCCAAGACCACTGCGGTTCCTGGGGACACCCTCACCTACCGCATTGACATCACCAACACCGGCACCGACCAGGCCACCAACGTGGTGGTGGAGGACCAGTTGCCTGCGCTCGTCCGCTATATCTCAAGCATCGGCCAGCACAACAACGGCAGGGTTGAGTGGACTATACCGGTACTGGCGGCCGGCAAGACGACTTCCCTGACCCTGGTTACCGCCGTCGAACTCGCGGCAGCCAACGGGGACAAACTGCGCAACAGTGTCAGCGTTCAAAGCGACCAGACGCCGCCATTGACCGCCGACTCGACGCCGTCACAGGTCATCGTGTCCGCTAACCCGGCCCTGCAACTCACCAAGACGGCGTCCGCCACGACCGTAGTGCCCGGGCAGTCGGTGACCTTCACCATGAGTTACGTCAACGCCGGCACGGGCAATGCGCAAAACGCCACCCTCAGCGACACACTTCCGCCGGGACTGGTTCCCCAGTCCGCCAGTAATGGCGGCCTTATCTCCGGCCAGAACGTGAACTGGAACCTGGGCGACCTGCCACCCTGGATCAGCGGCCAGGTCACGGTGACCGCCCAGGTGGCCTCGCCGCTGCCCAACAACACCGACCTCATCAATCTCGCGCAATTGTTGTCTGCCAGTAGCAGCACCAGCGCCACGGCCACGGTCACGGTGAGCAGTGCCCCGGTATTGCAGGTGGACAAAACCGTCTCCCGCAGCAATGCCCAGCCCGGCGACAACCTGACCTACACCATCACCTACCGCAATACGGGCACCGACATCGCCACCGGGGTGGTGCTGAGTGACCAGTTGCCCCCCGAACTGAGCTTTAGCGGTTCTACCGGCGGCGGCAATCATAACGGCAGTGGGCTGGTGATCTGGAATCTGCCGGACCTGCCGGCCAATTCCAGCAATACGGTGACCTTGAGCGCCACGGTGAACTCGCCCATTCCCAATGGCACCGTCATTCACAACAGCGCCTCCATCGACAGCATTGAGACCAACGCGGTTGCCAGCCCGGTTGCTCCGGCCAATGTCACCATCAACAGCGCGCCGGCACTGACCATCAGCAAGGCAGCCAGCGTCAGCCAGGTCACACCCGGGCAACGGGTGAGCTACACCCTGACCTATGAAAACATCGGCACTGACACCGCCAGCAACCTGACCCTCACCGACAACCTGCCTCCCGAGCTGACCTTTATCAGCGCCGACAGCGGTGCCGTCTTCAATCCCGCCAGTGGCACTGTGCGCTGGGATATCGGCACGGTCGACGCCAACGACGGCGGCTCGGTCATCGTCACAGCCGAGGTCAATGCCCCCCTGCCCAATGGCCTCCAGATTTACAACTTCGCCACGATCAGCGGCAGTAATGCGCCACCGGTCAGCAGCCCCCCGAACCAGGGCACCGTTACCATCTCCAGCTCGCCAGTACTGGACCTGAGCAAGACGGTATCCGCCACGATTGCCAATGCCGGGCAACAGCTGGTGTACACCCTGAACTACGCCAATATTGGAACCGCCAATGCCTCCGGTGTCGTGCTGCAGGACACGCTGCCCGCCGGCGTCACCTTCGTCAGCGCCAGCGGCGGCGGCACCCACAACAGCGGGGTGGTGAACTGGGCCTTTGGCAGCCTGGACGTGGGCAGTCCCGGCAGCGTGACCCTGACCGTACAAGTAGACTCACCCATCGCCAATGGCACGCTCCTCAATAACAATGCCAGCCTGACCGCCGGCAACGCTCAGGGAACCACTGCTGCCAGTACCACCACCGTCAACAGCGCGCCCCAGCTCAGCATCGTAAAGAGTGTGGACAAACCCATCGTCACCGCCGGTGGCCAACTGGTCTACACCCTCGACTATCGCAATACCGGTACCGACGCCGCCACCAACGTGGTGATCGAGGATGCCCTGCCGGCCTCGGTAAACTTCATCTCGGCCAGCAATAGCGGCACCTTCGCCAACGGTACGGTGAGCTGGAACTTCGCCAGTCTCGCCGCCGGGGCTTCCGGTTCGGTGATTCTGACCGGCCAGGCGAACTCACCCCTGGCCAACGGCACACCCCTGCACAACAGCGCCACTATCCGCAGTGACCTCGTGGGCCCGCAAAGCGCCTCGGCGGACGCCGTCGTCAGCAGCGCCCCGCGCTTCACCCTGGACCTTACTGTCGACAAGGCCAGCGCCAACCCCGGTGCCACCCTGCTGTACCGGCTGCAGTACCGGAACATCGGTTCTGATGCCGCCAACAGCCCCCGGTTACAGTTCACCCTGCCGCCCAATACCGGCTTTGTTAATGCGACCGGCGGCGGCACGCTGTCGGGCGGCATCGTTAGCTGGGCACCCAACTCCATTCCTGCCGGTGCGACCGGCTTGTTCCTGGTAGAACTCACCATCAATTCGCCACTGGCCAATGGCACCCTGCTCAGCGCCAACGCCAGCGTCAACAGCGCGCAGACCAAACCCCTGGGTGCCGGACCGGCCAATACCACCGTGACCAGCAGTCCGGTACTGACCATTATCAAGCGAGCCGACCGCCAGCAGGTGGGCGCCGGGCTAGCGGTAACCTACACCATCGACTACGCCAACACCGGCACGGATCAAGCCACCAATGTGGTCATCGAGGACCACCTGCCCACCGATGCGACCTACGTTTCCAACACCGGTGGCGGCACCCACAGTGGTGGCGTGGTGACCTGGAATCTCGGGACCGTTCCCGCAAATGCTTCCGGGTCCCTCACGGTGATTGTGAACGCCAACACACCACTGCCCGACGGCACGGTGCTGCACAATACAGCAACGATCGACAGCGACCTGACCCAACCCCAGAGCATTGGCCCCGTCGATGTGACCGTGACCAGCCAGCCGGAACTGACCATGGGTAAACAGGTGTCTGCCCCACTGGTGGCTGCAGGCAGCCAGGTGACCTATACCCTGGTGTATGAAAACGGCGGCCCGGCCGCAGCCACCGGCACGGTACTGGTCGACACGGTGCCACCGAATACCCGGTTCGTCTCCGCCACTGCCGGCGGGCAATACGATGCCGGCAACAATGCGGTTATCTGGAACCTGGGTAATGTGGCGCCAGTCACCAGTGGTTCGGTGCAGGCGACGCTGGAGGTACTGAGCCCGCTACCCGATGGAACGACCATCGCCAACGCTGCGGCCATCGGTGCGGATAATGCGACGCCGCAGACCGCGACGGCCAGCGTCACCGTGACCAGCGCCCCGATCCTCACCGTCAACAAGTCCTCACCCCAGGCCAACATCGCCGCCGGCGGCAGCGCCAGCTATGTGATCGACGTGAGCAACACCGGCTCGGACCAGGCGCAGAATGTCGTGGTGGTCGATCGCCTCCCGGCCGGGTCCACGCCTTCCGCCATCACCCCTGCCGGTACCTACAACGCGGCCAGCAGCCAGATCAGCTGGACCCTGCCGACCCTGGATGCCGGTACAGCGCTGCAGTTCACCTATAACCTGCAGGCCCCGCTGGGCCTGGCCAATGGCAGCCCCTTCCTCAACTCGGTGGATGTCACCGCCCAGAATGCCGCCACGGTATCGGATAACCTGATCCTGCCAGTGCAGAGCGCACCGGTGCTGACCCTGAGCAAGGTGGCGCCCAACAGCGTCGAAGCGGGTGCCACGCTCAGCTATTCCCTGCAATACGCGAACACCGGCAACACCACCGCCCTGGCAGTAACACTGGAGGACGTTTTGCCATCCGGCACCAGTTTTGTCTCTGCCAGCAATGGCGGAACTGAGAGCGGTGGCACGGTGCGCTGGATCCTCGGCGATATCGCGCCTGGAGCCAGCGGCAGCGTAACGCTGCAGGCCCAGGCCGATCTGGGCCTGGCGGATGGCTCCCTTCTGCTCAACACAGCCTCCGCCAGCGGCAACAATGCGCAACCCGTTTCCGCCAGCGGCAGCACCGTGGTGCGCAGCCATGTTGAACTGGATCTCGCCGTGAGTGGCGGACCCGGCACGGTGGATGCGGGCGGCCAGGTGGCCTTCCTCATCACCTACAGCAATATCGGCAACCAGAGCAGCGCCGGCACGCAGATAACCGCGACCCTGCCGGCGGGCACCACCTTCGCCGGCACTACCGGCGGCGGCGTCTACGACAGCGCCACCAACACTGTACTCTGGGCTCTGGGAGCCATTCCGCCCGGGCCACAGGCTTCGATCAGCTTGCTGGTGAATGTGGATGCCGGACTCGCGGGAGGTACGCTACTGACGACCAGCGTCACCGCCACCGATGGACTGGCCCAGCCCATATCCGGGCAGGCCAGTGTACGGGTCAGCTCCGTAGCCGCACCAACGCCGGCACCAACGCCAGTACCGGTCATGAGCCCGGCGCTGGTAATTCTGCTAGCGCTGGCTCTATTGGCTCTTGCTGCACCGCAACTGAAGAGTGGGAGACGACATCTCCGGTAAGCAGCAATCGGTAAAACGACGTATCAGCGGGACCATTCGTCCCAGGTGGGCGGATCGCCGAAGTAGCCGTCGAGAAAATCGATAAAACAGCGCACCTTGCTCGCCAGCAGCTGGCGGTGGGCATAGACGGCGTACAGACCGAGGGGCTCCGGCTCGAAGTCTGCCAGTACGACCCGCAGGCGCCCCTCGGCAATGGCGCGGCCGACAATAAAGGTAGGCTGCACGACGATGCCCGCCCCTGCGATGGCCGCCTGTGCCAGCACATCGCCATTATTGCCGACCAAAGTAGACTCACCCCCGCGCAGGCCGTCTTCCAGAAATCGGCCACCTACAGTCTCCGCCAGGCTGTAACGCAGGTAGCGGTGGCCAGCGAGATCTTCCGGCCTGGCGGGAGTACCGTGGGTCGCCAGATAGTCGGGAGAGGCACAGCTGACCAGACGAACCGGCGCGATCCGGCGGGCGATGAGTGACGAGCTCTTCAACTGCCCTATTCTCAGCGCGACATCAAAGCCCTCTTCCACGATATCCACCTTGCGGTCGTTCAACTGCAGGTCAATACCCACCGCGGGATGGGCGCGCTGAAAGTCGTGGAGCAACTTGCCCATGTGTCCGGTGGCGAAGGACACCGGCGCGCTGATCCGCAACAGGCCACGGGCGCCGGACTGCAAATCGCCCAGCTGGTTTTCCATGTCGTCAATATCATCCAGCACCTGCTTCGCCCGCTGCAGGTAGCGCTCACCGGCTTCGGTGAGGTGCACCTTGCGGGTGGTGCGGTTGAGCAGTCGCACGCCCAGGTGATCCTCGAGCTTCGACACATACTTGCTGACCAGTTGCGGCGAGGTGTCGAGACGTTCGGCGGCGCGGGTAAAGCTGCCTTCGGCGTTGACGGTCACAAACGCCCGCATGGCGTCGATACGATCCATTGCCTGCCCCTTTTATCAACAATGTGTTGATAGTTATGCAATGGAAGGCATCTTATTGGATGTTTTTAGCGATAGTAAAGTAGCTCCATCCCCTGCAATGAGCAGGGCAACCAGATCACACATCCGAGGAGACGCAAAATGAACACCAACATCGCTCAAAAACTACTGCACTCTGACGGCGGCTTCGCCGCCCTGGCACTGCGCGTACCGACAGGCATTGTCCTTGCCGCCCACGGCGCGCAGAAACTGTTCGGCGCCTTTGGCGGCTACGGCCTGGAAGGGACAGGCCAGTGGATGGCCAGCATTGGCCTGGAGCCCGGCTACCTGATGGCCCTGCTCGCGGGCAGCGCCGAATTCTTTGGCGGCCTCGCGCTGCTGCTCGGTCTGTTGACCCGGCCGGCGGCCATCGTCACCGCTTTCACCATGCTGGTGGCGATTTTCAGCGCCCACTGGCAGGGCGGACTGTTTTTGACCAACAATGGCTACGAATATGCCCTGACCCTGCTTGCGGTCAGTGTGTCCCTGGCCATTCAGGGTGCCGGACATTTTGCGCTGGACAACCTGCTATCGCGCCTGGCAAACCGCGACCGGCGGATAACTGTGGCCGACCTCGCCCAGGCCAGAGCCTGAATCCACTGACAGCGCGCAAGGGTTATTAACCGGAGAACTTCCGATGAGTGTACACAGGGACATCCTTTACATCTCCCACGGCGGCGGCCCCCTGCCGCTGCTGGGAGACCCCGGCCACCGCGAGATGGTCCAGCACCTGCGGGCCCTGGCCGGCCAGTTGCCCCGGCCAGACGCCCTTCTGGTGATCAGCGCCCACTGGGAAGCCGGCGTAGCTACCGTCACCTCCCATCCACAGCCCGCGCTTATCTACGATTACTACGGCTTTCCACCGGAATCCTATGCAATCACCTACCCCTGTCCGGGGGAGCCAGTGCTGGCGGGCAAGATAGCAGTCGCCCTGCAGCAAGCGGGCATCCGCTCCCGAACGGACAGCACCCGAGGCCTCGACCACGGCGCCTTCGTGCCGCTGAAGATCATGTACCCGGAAGCCGACATTCCGGTAGTCCAGCTGTCCCTGCTGTCCAGCCTGGAGGCTGAATCGCACCTGGCCATGGGTGAGGCCCTCGCGACGCTGGAACACGGTCGGCTGCTGGTGCTGGGTTCAGGGTTTTCCTTTCACAACCTGCGCGCCCTGCTGGACACATCCGCCGCCGGCAAGCGCGCGCGCAACGAAGCGTTTGAGGAGTGGCTGCTCAACACCTGCGCCAGCCGAAACATAGCCGAGGCAGAACGCCGACAGCGGCTGGTCGACTGGGAGCAGGCACCCCATGCACGCTACTGTCACCCCCGGGAGGAACACCTCCTGCCCCTGCACGTCTGCTATGGCATGGCGGGCAAACCCAGCAATGGCCATATCAGTGCCGACATCATGGATACCCGCTCGGGCTTCTATCACTGGGTCGGCCGCTAAAGCAGCCGGGCAAAAAAAAAGAGCAACCCCCTCATCGGGAGTTGCTCTCGGGTTGTCCCGGAGGGGAGTGCGTTACTCGCCTGCCGCCCGTTCCTTCTCGATGAGGAAGTCAGCAACCTTGAGCATGTTGGCCTGGCTGCCAGCCTTGCGGGTGGAAATTCGGTACTTGCCGTTGACCATCATCTCCGGGGTGCCGGTGATTTTCGCAGCGCGTGCCCGGCTGTTGGCCTGACGCACCTGGCTGTTCACGCCAAAGGAGTTGTAGGCCTTGTCAAAGTCTTCTGCGGATACCCCATTGGCGGTGAACAGGGCCTTGATCTCCTTGTCGGACTGCAGGCGCTTGCGATCAACATTCATCGCCTGAAACAGCACCGGGTGCATGGCTTCGCCCACACCGAGGACTTCCGCGGTATAAAAGGCCTTGGCATGCAACTCCATGGGCTTGTTCCACACCGCAGGCGAACCCACAAACTGGACATCCTCCGCCAGGCCTTTCTTCCACTGACCGATCAGCGGTTCGAAGCTGTAGCAGTGGCCACAGCCATACCAGAAAAATTCCACTACCTCGACTTTATCGCCGGTTGTGGTCCGGATGGGGGGGGTGATCAGGTCGTAATCCTCACCCTCCTTGAAATCCTGCGCCTGCGCAGCAAGCGGCGCCAGGGCTAACATCGCAAAGGCCAGTACCAGGTGTTTCAGCATGTTTTTCTCCTGAGTTGTGCTCCAGCGTAAGACCGCTATTTAACGGGATTGTTCAGCACTGGGCAAAATTTTGAAGCTCGCCGCTTCGGGCGTCTTGCCCTCTCGCGGCATACTGCCGAACGCGGCCCGGCCCTTCCTGGGCATTCGCCGCTACGGGCTTCCTGCCCTCTCGCGGCATACTGCCCTTCCCTGGGCATAAAAAAGGCGGCCTTGGCCGCCTCTGTCGCGTGCGCTCGGGTTACCGGCCTATTTCAGGCCTGCCGCGTAACTCGACACCGCTTCGATCTCCTTGTCGCTGAGGCCGAAAGCCGTGGTGCGCATGATGCGCGTGTCACCGTCGTTGGTACGACCGGTCTCATCCTCGTAGCCCTTGCGGTACATCTGCAACTGGCTCGCGATGTAATCGGCATGCTGCCCCGCCAGTGAGGGGAACCCTGCCGGGGCGTTGCCCTTGCCGTTGGGAGAGTGGCATGCCATGCACGCCGGCACACCGCGTTCAGCCACACCGGAACGGTACACTTTTGCCCCCAGGGCCAGCAGATCCGGGTTGGTCTGGCTGCCGCTGCGGGGCTGGGCGGCAAAGTAAGCCGCCATATCCGCCAGTTGCTGGTCCGATTTACCATCCAGCTGGCCGGCCATGGTCGGCACCGGGCGGGCTCCGTCGCGAATGTCCTGCAACTGTTTGAACAGGTACCGCTCGTTCTGCTGGGCCAGTTTGGGGAAGCTGGGGGCAGGGCTGTTGCCATCGGCACCATGACAGGCGCCACAGGCCACTACCAGGTCCTTGCCAGCGTCTGCGTTACCTGCGGGGGTAGCGGCAATCGCCGCCTGACTCAGACCCATCATCAGGCCGATAATAGCTACGGTTTTTTTCATCATTCTTCCAGGTCTGGGCGTGCTGAAAAATCGTCGGCTTACTTGGCCGCTGTGGACATGAAGTCGATCAGGGCCTTGTAGTCCTCATCGTTGCAATCGAAGCACATGCCTTTCGGAGGCATCGCGTTGAAGCCGTTGTGGATCGACTCCAGCATCTTCGCATCACCCTTCTCGAGACGCGGCTTCCAGGCGGCGACGTCGTGGGTTTTCGGCGCACCCGCGGTGCCCGCGGCGTGACAGATGGCGCAGCTCTTGTTGTACTTGTCCATCGGCACTTCGGCCTGAACCAGCGCGGAGAAGGTCGCCGTGGTGACAACAGCAGCGGCAGCAGCAATCAGTTTCTTCATTTCCCACCTCGGTACATCGAATGGTTTTGCATTTCCCGGGGCCAAATAACACGCCTGCCGGGAAACCGGCATAAAAAGCTGTGGCATTATATACGAGTTATCTACTGCAGAAAAAGGCAGGTTCCCTCCATGTCCGACGCCCCCACTCCGACCGCCCCATCGGCCCCGGACTACCGCAAGGCCGAGTTTCTCACCAGCGCAGGTAAATTCAGCCAGTGCCCCGAGGACAGCGGCTGGGAAGTCGCCTTTGCCGGCCGCTCCAATGCGGGAAAATCAAGCGCAATCAATAGTTTGACGGCCAATACCAAGCTCGCACGCACCTCCAAAACCCCCGGCCGCACCCAGCTCATCAACTTCTTCTCCCTGAGCCCGGAGCAGCGCCTGGTCGACCTGCCGGGCTACGGCTTCGCCAAGGTACCGCAGAAGATCAAGCTGGAGTGGACCAAACAGCTCGAGGCCTACCTGGCCCAGCGCCAGAGCCTCCGCGGCCTGATCCTGCTGATGGATGTGCGCCACCCGCTGCAGCCCTTCGACCGGCAGATGCTCGGCTGGGCGCTGGCCGCCCAGATGCCGGTACATATTCTGCTGACCAAGGCCGACAAGCTGAAAAAGGGCCCTGCCGGAAATACGCTGCTGCAGGTGCGCAAGGATTTGAAACCACACCAGGACCTGGTCAGCGTCCAGCTTTTCTCCGCGCTCAAGCATACGGGGCACAAGGAGCTGATCAGGGTGCTGGATGGGTGGCTGACGGATGACTCGGTGTATGACGAGGAGGAGATTGAGTCGGTTTAGAGCGGTTGGCTGGTCATTAGTAGTTCGGTTTCAGAGTTTTGAGCCTAGAACCCGCGCCTGCGGCACCCGGGGCTTTTCCGGGACACGCCGTTAACCCGTCCATGGGGGCTCCTCAGCGGCCGTCCGGGCCGCTGAAGGTCCCGGAAAAGCCCCGGGTGCCGCACGCGCTCCACTGGTGCTCTTTTTGATCCCACCACTTCGAATCTGACTCATTGGAACCTGGTGCCAATGTAGGGCGTGTGCTGGGGGTGCGCCACTATGGACCGTCAGCGGCCATGGACGGCCGCTGTCGAGCGCGACATGGATGTCATGCTGTTAGCGTGTCCATAGAGGCGTACACCCAGCATACGCCCGGCCTACAGCGTGCCTCACGCTGACGCAATGTTCGCAGGAGTAAGGGGCGTATAAAAAAAGCCCGGTGCCTATAGGGGGGTAGGCGACCGGGCAGCTTGGGTCTCTGGGGAAGAGACTTTGCTCTGGTGGCGGCCCATGGAGAGTGACCGCCGGAGCGTGTAGCAGCAAGCTACGATTAATGAGACTGGGAGCAAACGACTTAGTTCCGCCGGCAGCAAAAAATTTTTCCCCGGGGGCGTCCCGTCAGTGCGCCTCATCCCAGTTATCGCCCACCCCGGCCTCCACCAGCAGCGGCACTTCGAGCTGGGCAGCGCCCGACATCAGTTCACAGATCCTGTCGCTGACGGCCTCTACCAAATTCGCACCCACTTCGAGCACCAGTTCATCGTGGACCTGCATGATCAACCGGGCATCGGCGCCCTCCTCCTGCAACCAGGCATCCACCGACAGCATCGCCTTCTTGATGATGTCTGCGGCTGTGCCCTGCATCGGTGCATTGATAGCCGTCCGCTCAGCTGCCTGCACCCGCATCTTGTTGCGGGCATTGATCTCCGGCAGGTACAGACGGCGACCAAACAGGGTTTCTACATAGCCCTTCTCGTGGGCCAGCTCGCGGGTACTGTCCATGTAGCGCTGGACCCCGGGGTAGCGCTCGAAGTACAGGTCGATATAGTCCTGCGCCTCGTTGCGGCCCAGATGGAGCTGGCGCGCCAGGCCGAAGGCGGACATGCCGTAGATCAGGCCGAAGTTGATCGCCTTGGCCTTGCGACGCTGCTCCGCAGTGACCGATTCCAGTGGCGTACCGAATACTTCAGCAGCGGTGGCCCGGTGCACATCGAGACCATCGCGGAAGGCACTCAACAATCCCTCGTCCCCGGACAGGTGAGCCATGATGCGCAGCTCGATCTGGGAATAGTCCGCCGCCACGATGCGGTAACCCTTCGGCGCGATGAAGGCCTGGCGAACCCGCCGGCCCTCCTCCGTGCGGATCGGTATGTTCTGCAGGTTGGGATCGGAAGAGGACAGCCGGCCGGTGGCGGCGACCGCCTGGTGGTAGGACGTGTGCACCCGCCCGGTGACCGGGTTGATCATCTCCGGCAGCTTGTCGGTATAGGTCGACTTCAGTTTGCTCAGACTGCGGTACTCCAGCAGCACCTTGGGCAGCGGGTAGTCCAGCGCCAGTTCCACCAGCACTTCTTCCGCGGTGGACGGCGCGCCCTTCGGCGTCTTGCGGATAACAGGCAGTTCGAGCTTTTCAAACAGGATTTCCCCCAGCTGCTTGGGCGAGCCAAGGTTGAACGGCTGCCCCGCCAGGTCATGGGCCTGCGCTTCGAGGGCCTGCAACCGCTTGCCCAGATCGGCGCTCTGTTGCTGTAGCATCTCGCGGGACAACAGCGCCCCCTGGCGCTCGATGCGGGACAGGACCGGCACCAGGGGCAGCTCGATGTCGCGGAATACACTGGCGGGCCCGGATTCGGCCTCCAGCTTCGGCCACAGCTGTTGGTGCAGGCGCAGGGTGATGTCGGCATCTTCTGCCGCATAGGGCCCCGCCTGCTCCAGCGGAATCTGGTTGAAGGTCAGCTGCTTGGCCCCCTTGCCGGCGATATCCTCGAAATGGATGGTCTTGTGGCCCAGGTATTTGAGCGCCAGGCTGTCCATATCATGACGGGTGGCCACTGAATCCAGCACATAGGATTCCAGCATCGTATCGAAACGGATGCCGCGCAGAGTGATACCGTGATTGGCCAGCACGCTGGCATCATATTTCAGGTTCTGCCCGACCTTGGCCCGGGCGTCATCCTCCAGCAGCGGCTTGAACTGCGCCAGCACAGCGTCCCTGTCCAACTGGTCGGGTGCACCGGGGTAATCGTGGGCCAGGGGCACATAGGCAGCCTCCCCGGCGGTGACAGCGAAAGACAAGCCGACAATCCGGGCTTCCATGTAATTGAGGCTGGTGGTCTCGGTGTCGAAGGCGAACAGCTCTGCCGCGGCCAGCCGTTCCAGCCAGGTGTCCAGGTCTGCCTGCTCGGTAACGGTCACATAGTGCGTTTCCAGCGCTTCGGCCTGGACCACCTCGCCCTCCCCCAGCAACTCGTCCAGCCAGGCCTTGAACTCCAGCCGCGTATACCACTCCAGCAGCGCGTCCTTGTCCGGCGGACCGTTACTCAGGTCCTCGGGTTTCTCGTCGAGGGCGACGTCGGTTTTGATCGTGGCCAGCTCGTACGACAGGAAGGCCTTGTCGCGCTCGGCCTCCAGTTTGGCACCCATGGACTTGGAGCCCCGGAATCCCAGGCCTGACACCTTGTCGAGGTTGGCGTAGATCGCTTCCAGGCCGCCCAGCCCCTGCAGCAGGGCCAGTGCCGTTTTCTCCCCCACGCCGGGAACGCCGGGAATGTTGTCGACTTTGTCACCCATCAGGGCCAGAAAATCGATGATCAGCTCCGGGGGTATGCCAAACTTGTCGCCCACCCCGGCCACGTCCATCACCGTATCGGTCATGGTGTTGACCAGGGTGGTATTGGCATCGACCAGCTGCGCCATGTCCTTGTCGCCGGTGGAAATGATCACCGCCCTGCCCTGTGCGCTGGCCTGTCGCGCCAGCGTCCCGATGACATCATCTGCCTCGACCCCTTCAACACAGAGCAGCGGCAGACCGAGAGCGCGCACCAGCGAGTGAATAGGCTCCACCTGCTCCCGCAGCTCGTCGGGCATTGGCGGGCGCTGCGCCTTGTACTCGGCAAACAGCTCATCCCGGAAGGTTTTGCCCTTGGCATCGAACACCACCGCTACCGGACTCTGGGGGTAATCCTTCATCAGGCGCTTGATCATGCTGATCACGCCCTTCACCGCGCCAGTAGATTCCCCTTTGGAATTAGTGAGCGGCGGCAGGGCGTGAAAAGCCCGGTACAGGTAAGAGGACCCGTCCACCAGAACGAGGGGAGGGATGTTACTGCTTGGCATAGAAAGTCTCGATATCGACGGTTTTCAGGCTGGTCCGGGGTGCGACTTCAGCGCTATTCCCCGAAGGGATTGAAGCCCAAGTAAAGCCCACAGCGAACAAGAATACCACGTCAGGGCCCGCGTTCGATGGCGACGGCGCCGGCACGAAACCGCCGGCGACAAGGTGTTACCCATGCACCAAAACTGCCCAAAACATGAAATTTTTGTTATCCAAAACAGAACTTTATGATCAATAAAACTGAATTATAAATAAAATCAGTCGGTTATGTGCTTTAGTGAATTTGCACAAATTTGGGGCCAATACTTGAAACACCGCAAAATAACGCCACAATACGCAGCACAGTAACAAATGTGTTACCGAACACAGAGAAAGGTAACACTTTAGAGGATGACATCATGAAAATACGTTCTGTTTTAGTACTTGTAACATTGGTTCTGGCACCGCTGGCGAATGCCCAGTCGGTTGACCGGGTGTTGGTGCGCGCGGCGACCGCCGCCGGCCACGGGGAGGCGCTGCAGCCTGCTGCAGAAAATGAAGCCGCAAGCCAGGAAAAGGTCGCGGAACTCAAGGTCAATATGGAACTTGTTGCCCGGGATCTCGATCGCGTTCTCGAGCAACGCTTCAATCGGGACGGCGATATTCCGCGCCCCGCAGAAGTCCTGCTGGTCAGCAACTGATCAGCCGCTGATTCAGCGCGCGTAATGGCGCGCCCGCCGGGCGTACCTTACTCGTCTTAGCGATCCCAGAGGTAGCGGGCCGAGCGATAGGTGACTTTCATCTTGGCGAGGTCAAGGGGCGCTTTGAAGAAGCCGTGGTAATCGCCACGGGGGTTGATCAACACTACATTGGCACTGTGATCAACCTGGTAGTTCTCCCCCTCTCCGGGCACCTTCCGGAAGGGGGTGTTCAACGCCGTTGCAAAGCGGTGAATGTCCAGAAATTCCCCGGTCACACCGACGAATTCCGGGTTGAAGTAGGGCACGTACTGGGCTAACTGCTCTGGCGTGTCCCGCGCCGGATCGACCGTCACCATCACCACCTGGGTGTCTTCCGCCTCCGTCCCCTCCAGCGCCGACACAAAATCACTGAGGAAACTCATGGTGGTGGGGCAGATATCCGGGCAGTAGGTAAACCCGAAGAAGATCAGTGACCAGCGACCTTCCAGCCGTTCGGGAGTAAACGCACGGCCCTGGTGATCCAGCAGCGAAAACTCGCCTATGTCCCGGGGCGTTTCAAACATCCAGGCGCCGTTGGCCTTCATTTCTGCTTCGGTCATCACCCTGGGCAGGCCGATACGGTGCACAAAGCCCGCCACCACGACCGCCATGAAAGCCACCACCACGATGACGGTCCAGAGAATGCCGCGCCGCTGGCGGCGCCGGGTATCGGTCATAAGTCTCTCACTCAGGCGAGGGTGGCAACGGGAAAGAGGTAGTGGTCTACCAGCATCACCACAAACAGGGCCATCAGGTAAATAATTGAGTATTTGAAGGTTTCCATGGGCGCATTCGGGTTGCGGTCGCGCAGCAACTCAATGGCCCAGTAGAGGAAACCGCCACCGAGCACGATCGCACCGAGCAGATACAGCGGGCCGCTCATCCGGGTGACGAAGGGGAGGAGGGTGATGGCAAACATCATCAGGGTATACAGCAGGATGTGTACCTTGGTGAATTTGACGCCGTGAGTCACCGGCAGCATGGGGATATCCACCGCCGCGTATTCCTCCCGGCGATGAATGGCCAGGGCCCAGAAATGCGGCGGTGTCCAGGCGAAGATGATCAGCACCAGCAGCAGGGCGTGACCGTGGATCTCACCGGTCACCGCAGTCCAGCCCAGCAGGGGAGGGGCCGCACCGGCGAGGCCGCCAATCACAATATTCTGGGGCGTGGCCCGCTTCAGGAACATCGTATAAACGAAGGCGTAGCCCACCAGTGAAGCCAGCGTCAGCCAGGCGGTCAGCGGGTTGATCCATATGATCAGGATGGCCATTCCGACGCCGCCCAGCAGGGTGGCGAACAGCACCGCACCGCGAGTGCTTACCCGGCCCTTGGCCACCGGCCGGTTGCGGGTCCGGGCCATCTGCTGGTCAACCCGCTGATCGACGAGGTGGTTGACCGCCGCCGCCGCACCGGCGCACAGGGCGATACCGAGATTACCCAACACAAGAACCCGCAGGGGCACCATGCCGGGCACGGCCATGAACATGCCGATCACCGAGGTCAGGATCATCAGCAGGACCACATTGGGCTTGGTCAGCTCCTTGTAGTCCCGCCAGGTGGCTTTGGGAGTGGCTATTGCGCTGGTTTGAGACATATCAAAAGTCAGTTGCTGGAGTTCTTCAGCAGGAATTTCAGGTCGGCAATGACATCCTTGTAACTGACGCTGTCGTCATAGGACATCATTATCCAGCCCGCCGGGTCCACCAGATACCAGGTATCCGGGGCCTCTGCGCGCTCCGGAAACAGGGCCTGCAGGTTTGCACTGCTCCCCTGCAGGGGCAGTAGTTTGCCGTGCTCCTGTGCCATGTAGCTGGGGAAGTCCTCCGCCAGCGGGTGGTCGTCACTCAGGCGCTCCACCGCCAGCCGGGTCTCCGCCAGGGGGGTATCACCCAGATAGAAGCGGCGGACGCGATTGTACTCCTTGCCCAGCGCCAGGTGTATCTGGCGTGTCAGGTAAAGCAGGTGTTCACAATCGCTGTCACAGCGATTGCCCGGGTTGGCGACGACGAAGGTCCACTGTGGCTCCTCACCGAAAAACTCGAACTCCTCTCCCGTCCGGGTGAGCAGGCCGGTTTCCGCCAGCTGTCGGGGAGGCTGCACCAGGCTGCCGCGATTGGCGGTTCCCAGTGCCCCCACGATATCGAGGTCTCCCCGGACCACAAAGAACCACAGCCAGGTCGCCGCCAGGATCATGGTCACCGGCAAGCCGGCGATCAGCAGCAGGATAAGACGGCTGTTGTTGTTGCCGGCGCCTGCTTCCGGGTTGCTCTCACTACTTTGCACGTATCAATTCTCCATTGGCTCGCGCCTGCGCAACCACTGCCAGAGGTTGGAGCTGCGCAGGACGAACAGTATCAACAGGGCTAGCGCCATGCAGAACCACTGCACCGCATAGCCGATATGCTTGGCCGGGCTGATATTGACCAGCGGCCAGTCGGCCATCAGCGCAGCCGGTTCCGTGCTCTCGATACGCACGGTCCAGGGGAAAAGGCTGACACCCAGACGCTGGCCCAGCACCTCAGCCGCCTCTTCCTCCATGGATTGCAGAACGATGGGCCAGTCACCCGTCAGTTGCTGCTCCCCCAGCAAATAGGCTTCGCCCGGCGCCACATAGATGGCGCCGTGAATTCGCTGTGTGCCCGCTGGCTGGACGACCCCGGGCAGGGAACGGCGAGCCGGATCGCCCGCTACCCAGCCGCGGTTCACCCAGACCGCGCGCTCGCCATCCGGCAGGCGGAGCAGGGCGATAACTTCGTAGCCAAACTGCCCCTGGTGTATCCGGTTGTCCAGCAGGAGGTAGTGATCCGGGTCGAATTCGCCGGTTAGCAGTGCCGGCCGATAGGCCAGCTGGTCGGGCGACAGACCCCACAGCTGCTCCAGCGGCGCGGGGGCCTGGGCCTGGCGCTCGGCGAACATCGCTGCCAGTTCGCGCTTTTCCTCGGCCCGCTGCAGTTGCCAGAAGCCCAGGCTGACCAGCACCGGCAACAGCACGAGCGTAAACAGCGTGGTGCGCCACTCCAGATCCAGGCGCAGGGGCTGCCTCGCCATCAGGCGCCACCCGCCAGCAGTGAGGTGGCGGCTGGTTTATACTGCACGGCCAATTGAGAGGAACGGAACATTGCTGAAAATCGCGATTATGCTGCTGATGGTGGCGCTGGTAGTAAGCCTGGGCAGCGGCTTTTATTTTCTGATGGTGGACCAGGGTGACCGCAGAAAACGCCGGCTGTTTCACTCACTGGGAGTACGGCTGGCACTGGCGATAAGCCTCGCCACCCTGATTGTCTTCGGCGTTGCCACCGGGCAACTGGGACACCGCAACCCCTGGGATGCAGGCCCGGCGCCCGCCGCGGCCCAACAGCCGCCGGCAGCATCTGAATCCGCGCCCCCGGAGCCGGCGGCATCCGGGGACACGAGAGACTGATTACAGAATGTAAACAAACAGGAACAGGAACACCCACACCACGTCCACAAAGTGCCAGTACCAGCTGGACGCCTCGAAACCGAAGTGGTCGTCGGCAGTAAAGTGGCCGTACTTGACCGAACGAATCCACTGGATCAACAGCATCGTCATGCCCATCATCACGTGGAAACCGTGGAAGCCGGTGAGCATGAAGAACGTTGAACCATAGATACCGGAGTTCAGGGTCAGCCCGTAGTGACCGTAGGCCTCGTAGTATTCCAGCGCCTGCAGGCCGACAAAGGTGATGCCCAGCAGCACCGTCAGGCCCAGCCAGATATTGAATTTCTTCTTGTTGCCATCCAGCAGGCCCAGGTGGGCAATGTGCACGGTAACACTGGAAGACAGCAGGATGATGGTGTTCCACAGAGGCAGCCAGGCGTACCAGGCTGAAGCCTCGGAAAAGGCCATGCTCTTGTGGTAGCTGTGGAATTCGCCGTTATTGGCAATCAACTGGCTGCCGGCACCGCCTACGGCTTCCTGCGGGGTGGTGGCCATTGGCCAGCTGTACTGGAAGCCCTCCCACAGCAGGCTGTTCATGCGCCCGGCTTCGCCCTCGCCGGACAACCAGGGGCCGACCAGGGTGCGAACGTAAAACAGGGTGCCGAAGAAGGCAAAGAAGAACATCACCTCGGAAAAGATGAACCAGAACATCCCCAGCACATAGGACTTCTTGAGCTGGGCACTGTTCATGCCAGCGATATTTTCCCGGATGGTAATGCGGAACCAGCTGAACAGGGTTCCGGCAAAGAACAACAGGCCAACCCAGAGGATGGTCCAGGAACCTTCACCATCGCCGAAGGTCATCTCGTTCAGACCGTGCGAAGCCCCGAAAATGCTGAGAATCAGGCCGATGGTGGCAAACACCGCCAGCTTGCTCTTCTCCGGTACGTAGTACTTTTCGTACTCGGTGGTGGATGTCTCTGTAGTCATTATTAGTTCTCCATTGAACTCACACCGGCCCCAACCGGTGATCTCAGCGGGTCGCTACTGCGGCCCCCGCCATATCAGTCACATCAAATATCGTATACGAGAGCGTAATGGTGTGGATATCCCGCGGCAGATCCCGGTCGACGATAAACACCAGAGGCATTTCGGCGCTGGACTCTCCCGCCAGAGGCTGCTGGTTGAAACAGAAGCACTCGGTTTTGTGAAAATACCCCGCGGCACGGCTGGGCGACACACTGGGAATCGCCTGTGCCACCATGTCCTTCGGCAGGGGGTTGAAGGCGTAAAACACCGTGTCGTTGGAGGCACCCGGGTGCACTTTCATCACCGTCTTGCCGGGCGAGAACTCCCAGGGCATGCCCTCGTTGTTGGTCGCCACAAACTGGATGGTGACCGTGCGCTCTTCATCCACGCCGGACTGCACCGCGGTGTAGGCCTGCCCCGACGTCTTGCCGTTGATGCCCAGGGCATCACAGAGCACGTTGTACAGGGGCACCATCACCACGAACACAAAGGCGAACATGCACGCCGCTACCGCCACCAGCTTGATGGCGGTATCGATCGCGGGGTTCGCACTTATGCGTATCACAGCCTGCTATCTCCTCAGGAGTGTGCGTGCACCGGGTCGATCTTCGGCGGCGTCTCGAAGGTGTGGTAGGGCGCCGGGGTCGGTACCGTCCACTCCAGGCCTTCCGCGCCGTCCCAGACTTTTTCGTCGGAGGTGGGCTTGCCGGCCACGATGGTCGCGATCACGTTGTACAGGAACAGGATCTGCGAGGAACCGTAGATGAAGGCGCCGATACTGGACATCATGTTGAAGTCCGTGAACTGCAGGGCGTAATCCGGAATCCGCCGCGGCATACCTGCCAGACCCACAAAGTGCTGCGGGAAGAAGGTCAGGTTGAAGCCGATGAAAGAGATCCAGAAATGGGTTTTGCCCATGGTCTCGTTGTACATACGGCCACACCACTTGGGCAGCCAGTAGTACACCGCCGCGGTCATGGAGAACACCGCACCGGCCACCATCACATAGTGGAAGTGAGCCACCACGAAGTAGCTGTCGTGGTACTGGAAGTCAGCGGGAGCGATGGACAGCATCAGGCCGGTGAAACCGCCGATAGTGAACAGCACCAGGAAACCCAGGGAGAACAGCATCGGGGTTTCGAAGGTCAGGGCGCCGCGCCACATGGTGGAGATCCAGTTGAACACCTTCACCCCGGTGGGCACCGCGATCAGCATGGTGGCGTACATGAAGAACAACTCACCGGCGATCGGCATACCCACCGTGTACATGTGGTGAGCCCACACGATGAACGACAGGAAAGCGATGGACGCGGTGGCGTAGACCATGGAGTCGTAACCAAACAGCGGCTTGCGCGAGAAGGCCGGGATAATCTGCGACACCACACCGAACGCCGGCAGGATGATGATGTACACCTCCGGGTGACCGAAGAACCAGAACACGTGCTGGAACAGCACCGGGTCACCGCCGCCGGCGGCGGAGAAGAAACTGGTGCCGAAGTGCACGTCCATCAGCATCATCGTCACCGCCCCGGCGAGTACCGGCATCACCGCCACCAGCAGGAAGGCGGTAATCAGCCAGGTCCACACGAACAGCGGCATCTTCATGTAGGTCATACCCGGGGCCCGCAGGTTCATCACCGTGGCGATGATGTTGATCGAGCCCATGATGGAGGAAATCCCCAGCACGTGGATACAGAAGATGAAGATAGTGACCGAGGGCGGCGCGTAGGTGGTGGACAGGGGAGCGTAGAACGTCCAACCCGCCTGGGGAGCGCCGCCTTCCATGAACAGGGTGCTGGCCAGCAGCAGGAAGGCCGGCGGCAGAATCCAGAAGCTCCAGTTGTTCATCCGCGGCAGCGCCATGTCCGGCGCCCCGATCATCATCGGGATCATCCAGTTGGCCAGCCCCACGAAGGAGGGCATGATCGCGCCGAATACCATCACCAGCCCGTGCAGGGTGGTCATCTGGTTGAAGAACAGCGGGTCAACCAGTTGCATGCCGGGCTGGAACAGCTCGGCGCGGATGATCATGGCGAAAGATCCGCCCAGGATGAACATGGCGAATGAGAACCACAGGTACATGGTTCCGATGTCTTTGTGGTTGGTGGTAAAGAGCCACCGGGAAAGGCCCTTGGCAGGACCGTGATGATGATCTCCCATCGTTATCTCCTCCAATTAGCCTTTCTTGTGATTGAACACGTCAATCGGCTGCACCATGTCACCCATGTTGTTGCCGAACGCGTTGCGTTGATAGGTAATGACGGCCGCCATATCGACATCGTTCAGCTGGCCGCCAAAGGCCTGCATTGCGGTGCCGGGTACGCCGTTGATACCCACCTCGAGGTGGCCGGACAGATCGCCGGTGGCGATCGGGCTGCCGGCAATGGGCTTGCCGAGACCGCCTTCGCCGCCGGCGCCGTGACAGGCCGCACAGGAGCGGTCGTAAACGCCCTTGCCGCGCTCCATCAGCTCATCCAGGGTGAAGGACTGGGCCATCAGCTTCTTGATTTCAGCCGCTTCGGCCTGCTTCTCGCCGATCCAGGTGGCGTATTCTTCCTTGCTCACCACGTTCACCACGATGGGCATAAAGCCGTGGTCTTTACCACAGAGCTCGGCGCACTGGCCGCGGTACACGCCCTCTTCGGTAGCGTGAGTCCAGGTTTCGTTGATAAACCCGGGGATGGCATCTTTCTTGACGGCAAGTTCCGGCACCCACCAGGCGTGGATCACGTCATTGGCGGTGACCAGGAAGCGCACCTTGGTATCCACGGGGATCACCAGGGGCTCATCCACTTCCAGCAGGTAGTGCTCGCCTTTCTCCTCAGTGTTGTAGATTTCACCCTGGGGAGTGCGAAGGTTACTGAAGAACTGGACGTTGTCGCCAGTCTCGTTCAGGTACTCGTATTTCCACTTCCACTGGTACCCGGTGATCAGGACGTCCATTTCGGCGTCCTCGAAATCGTAGATTTCCAGCAGAGTGGAGGTGGCGGGGACGGCCATCGCAACCAGGATGAAAAAGGGCACAACGGTCCAGGCAATCTCGACCTTGGTGCTTTCGTGGAAGGTGGCTGGCGTTACGCCGCGGGATTTGCGGTGGTAGTAGATGGAGTAGAACATTACCCCGAAAACCAGCACGCCGATAATCACGCAGATCCAGAAGATGGTCATGTGCAGGTCAAAAATACTCTGACCCACGCTGGTGGCACCCGGTGACATATTGACTTCGTTCACCTTGGAAGCCGCGGCAGCGGTTCCGGCGCACAACAGGCCGACAAGCATCAGCACGGGACCAAGCGCCAGGGCACCAAGCCGCTTCGCTCTCAAGAACATTTACCGTGTCTCCATTATTTATATCGGTTATTGTCCCCCCAGCCAGCCCGCCCCGTCGCCCGGATAAGGCACCCTTGAATCAATACCGCAGCCGCCGAAACCGGGCCACCGGTCATGAAAAAGAGTGTTTAATCAGGAAACGTATGAACGTACCAGCTGACACACGCCTGCCCCTGCGACCAATTGTCGCGGCGAGCAGACCGCCCGAGTATAACCAAACAATCCGGCAAAACCTACACGGTGCGAGCCCCTCAGGGTGCAGACAGCACCGCCGCGAGCCCCGGGCGAGGGTGCGCTGAGCGTCTCGCGAGGCCCACGGACCACCATATATGCCCATCCTGACCCGACTGGACCGCAAAATCTGGGGAATTGCCGGACCGGCAATGCTGTCCAATATTTCTATCCCCCTGTTGGGCCTTGCCGACGCCGCCATTCTCGGTCACCTGGACAGTCATGTTTACCTCGGCGCGGTGGCCATAGGCGGGGCGCTACTTTCCTTCCTGTACTGGGGCTTCGGATTCCTGCGGATGGGCACCACGGGGTTGGTCGCCCGGGCCGAAGGGGCGGGAAACACGGAGGAGGGCGTCGTTGTGCTGGCTCGCTCGACCGTACTGGCACTGGGGATTGCCGCCCTGATCATCTGCCTGCACCCCCTGCTACTCGGCGTCGGCTTCGCACTGATGAATCCGGCGCCGGAGATTCTGCCCCTGGCCGAGAGTTACGCCCGCCTCCGCCTGTTCAGCGCACCCGCGGTTCTCACCACCTACGCCGTGGTGGGCTGGTGCATCGGCCGCCAGGACACCCGCCGGCCGCTGCTGATCGTGGTCACCACCAACATCCTGAACATCCTGCTCGACTTCGTGCTGGTATTGGGCATGGGAATGAACAGTGATGGCGCGGCCCTCGCCACCGTCATCGCAGAATACTGCGGCCTGGCACTGGCCCTGTGGCTGGTGTGGCGGGCTCACCCGACGCCGGCCTGGGGAAGGTTGGGGGCGCAATTGCGGCGCGTCGGAGGCTACCGCGCACTCCTGCGTAGCAACTGGCACCTGTTTATCCGCACCATTTGCCTGCTCGCCGCCTTTGCTTTCTTCACCGCCGCCGGCGACAAACTGGGCGCCGACATTCTGGCGGCCAACGCACTGATGCTGCAGCTGTTGATGTTCTGCGCCCACGCGCTCGACGGCTTTGCCTTTGCTGCCGAGGGCCTGTCGGGGCAGTTGCTGGGGGCCGACGACAGCGCCGGTTTTCGCGCTTCCGTGGCGCGCTGTGCCCGCTGGTGCGGGTTCACCGCGGTGGGGCTCACCCTGATGTTACTGGCGGGTTGGGGCGTTTTACCGGCGTGGCTCACCAGCCTGCCCGCGGTGCGCGCTGCAATGACTGCTCACTGGCCCTGGCTGCTGCTGATGCCGCTGGCGGCCGGTCCCAGCTACCTGCTCGATGGGGTATTTATCGGTACCGCCGAAACTCGGCCGATGATGGTATCCATGCTGTTGAGCACCCTGCTGGTTTACCTGCCTCTGTGGTTTCTTACCCGCGGTTGGGGCAATCACGGTCTGTGGCTGGCTTTTGTCGCCTTCAACGCAGCCCGCGGGGCCACCCTTTATCCAGCCTGGTACCGGCGCTGGGGACGGGGAAGGCGGCAAGCTCAGTGATGGTTGTCCGACTCCGGGTCAGCCCGGTCGTCCTGCCGCGGGTCCACCAGCCGCACCGCCTCGGTGGGGGCGTCGCTGCGCCGGACCGGACGATTCACCCGGGTGCGGGGTTCCTGCGGCGGCACGGCATCGGACCGGGTGGGGCCGGCATCGGGTCGCGCCTCGCTGAAACCGCAACTGACACATTCGCGCTGATCGGTCCTGGTATCGACCACAATGGTGTCCATGGCGCTACAGCGCGGGCACACGGCTCCAGCAATGAATCGGCGACGGTGGCTGTTGGACATGGATGGACCTCGGAGCGGGCGGAGCTGGCAGGGTGAATTCAGGCGGGCTATTGTAGCAGTTTTGCCGGAGCAGACCGCGATGAAACACTACACCACAACCAGCCTGCGCAGCTTTCGCGGCCAGCAGCCCAAGCTGGGAGAACGCGTGCTGATAGACCCCAGCGCCGTGGTCCTGGGCGATGTCGAGCTGGGGGATGACGTCTCCGTCTGGCCCCAGGCATCGGTGCGCGGCGACATGCACCGCATTCGGGTAGGAGCCCGGACCAGCATCCAGGACGGCTGCGTACTGCACATCACTCACTCCGGCCCCTACAACCCGGAAGGCTGGCCCCTGCTGATCGGCGAGGACGTCACCATTGGCCACAATGCCACGCTACACGGCTGCACCGTAGGTAACCGGGTACTGGTGGGGATGGGTGCGACCGTCATGGACGGCGCGGTGGTGGAGGACGAAGTCGTCATTGCTGCAGGCGCCCTCGTCACCCCCGGCAAGCAGCTGCGCAGCGGCTATCTCTACGCCGGCAGCCCGGCCCGGGAAATGCGCCCCCTGTCAGATGGGGAGCGGGATTATTTCTGCTACAGCGCGAACAACTATGTACAACTCAAGGAGCAGCACCTGGCAGAGCTGGAAGCCTGAGATCAGGCAGCGGCCAAGCTGTTGCGGAGCTGGTTGATCACCGGACCGGTGGCGGGGCGCACCTTGCGCCAGAGATAGAATGATTCCGCCGCCTGCTCCACCAGCATGCCCAGGCCGTCCGCTACCGCCCAGGCGGTGTTCAGGGCCGCCCAGCGCATGAAGACTGTGGGCTCGGCGCCATAAACCATGTCATAGCAGCAGCTGCGGGCAGTCAGCAGGCTGCCGGGCAGGTCGGGCATCTCACCCTGCAGACTTGCGCTGGTGGCATTGATGACCAGATCGAACTCGCGATCGGCGAGCAGTTCGTAGCCTCCGCCGTCAATCGCGCCCAACTCCCCGAACTCTGTGGCCAGCTCGCGGGCCTTGTCGGCAGTACGATTGACGATGGTGAGCGAGCGGGGTTTCTCGCGCAGCAGGGGCTCCAGCACACCGCGCACCGCCCCCCCGGCACCCAGAATCAGGATGCGCTGGCCCTGCAGGGACCAGCCGAGATTGGCGACCATGTCGCGCACCAGACCGACACCGTCAGTGTTGTCGCCCAACAGGCTACCGTCCTCGGCCAGCAGTAGCGTATTCACGGCACCGGCCCGCTGGGCACGGATACTGCACTTGTCGGCCAGTTCGAACGCCCGCTGCTTGAACGGCACGGTGACGTTGAGACCACATCCGCCGCCGTCAAAGAAACTCTTCACCGAGCGCTCGAAGGCATCCAGTTCCACCCGCACCGCCCGGTACTGCAGGTCCTGTTCGCACTGCTCGGCGAACGCAGCGTGAATGACCGGTGACTTGCTCTGCTTGATGGGGTTGCCGAAAACGGCGTACTTGTCGGTGTTACTCATTTGCTTCTTCCGGTTCAGGCCGGCTGCAGCCAGTCTCGTGACTGCAGGTAATACTCGGTCAACTCCGCTTCCGGGCTACCCGGCTCGGGCTGGTAGTTGTACTCCCAGCGCACCAGGGGTGGCAGCGACATCAGAATAGCTTCGGTGCGGCCGTCGGATTGCAAACCAAACAGTGTTCCCCTGTCAAACACCAGGTTGAATTCGACGTAACGTCCACGGCGATACAACTGGAACTGACGCTCGCGCTCGCCCCAGTCGCATGACTTGCGCCGCTGCACGATGGGGAGGTAGGCCGGGAGATAGGAGTCGCCCACAGCGCGCATGAAACCGAAGCAGGTATCGAAGTCCCAGCGGTTGAGGTCGTCAAAGAACAGGCCGCCGACACCGCGGGGCTCGTGGCGGTGCTTGAGGTAAAAATAGTCGTCACACCACTGCTTGAATTCGGGATAGACCTCGCGGCCAAAGGGCTGACAGGCCTCGAAAGCTACCCGGTGCCAGTGTTCGCAGTCATCGGAATTGCCGTAGTAGGGCGTCAGGTCGTAACCACCCCCAAACCACCACACCGGCTCTTCGCCTTCTTTTTCCGCCACGAACAGGCGCACGTTGGCGTGGGAGGTTGGCACATAGGGATTGCGCGGATGAATCACCAGTGACACGCCCATGGCCTGAAAACTGCGCCCCGCCAGCTCCGGGCGTGCCGCGGTTGCGGAGGGTGGCAGGCCGGCGCCGAAGACATGGGAGAAATTAACCCCGGCCTTCTCGAACACCGCGCCGTCAGCGAGCACCCGGCTGCGGCCTCCACCGCCGGCCTCGCGCTGCCATTCGTCGGTAATAAAGTCTGCTGTACCGTCCTCGGCAGCCAGTGCCTCGCAGATGCGATCCTGCAGGCCGAGAAGGTAGCTTTTGACGGCGTCAATATCCATGGAGTCTTACCGCTGGGTGCTTCAGGCGGGGCATTATACGCACGCCCCGCACTCAGGTTCGAATAATTTGGTCGGTGAGCAGGTCGCGAATCACACTCGGGCGCGCTGCGCCGCCCACCGCACCGGGTACCAGTGCATCGAGCTCTGCGCCAAAATAGCGCTGGACCTGAAAGGCCGAACGGGGCGCCTGACAGCCCGTACGGTTGGCCGACGTCGATACCAGCGGCCCGTTCCAGGCCGTGCACAGTGCCGCCATCGCCGGATGGGCAGTCACTCTCACCGCGACGGAGTCACGGCCGCCGTGAATCCACGGAGGCACCAGGCCGCGGTGGGGGATCAACCAGGTAGTGGGGCCAGGCCAGGACAGGGCCAACTTGCTGCGCTGGGCCTCGCTCAGGCCTTCCAGGAGGGCGGCCACCTGGTCGGTGCTGCTGGCTACGAGGATCACGCCCTTGCTGACCGGCCGCTGCTTGAGTGCCAGCAGGCGCTCGACAGCATCGGGATTATCCGGGTCACAACTCAGGCCCCAAACGGCCTCCGTAGGACAGGCTACTACGCCACCCGCGGCAAGGGCGCGAACGGCTTCCTGCAAGCGCAGGGGAATGCTGGGCATCAGTCTGGCAGTGCGATCTGGGTGACTTGGGGTTGCTGGCAGAGTAACCCGGCGTAGGCAACAAATGGCTTGCACATGGCGATTCTCCGCTGAACCGTGGGTGTGGCCCCGTCGCCGGGGTGAGTGCGCGCGAAAATGTAACCAAAAGGGGCACTCGATGGCAAGGCACCACCCGCTCACGCCCATCGATCACACCCGACTGTAACCCGCACCCGCACGCCGCACCCGGCCTTCCAGTTCCAGCCCGGACAGGCGTGCCAACACTCTCGCCAGGGGCAGACCGCTATCCACCACCAATTCCTCCGCCGTGGCCGCGCCATCGCCAATCAATATCAGCAGCGGGTCTTCCTCGGCCGGCGCACGGTCCTCCCCGGAGGATGTCCCACCAACATGCCAGTGACTGTGCAGGGAGCCGCAGGCCAGCAGTGCCAGTTCGCCGAGCAGATCCTCCGGCCCCTGAATCAGGGCGGCACCATCGCGCAACAGGCGCAGGCACCCGGCGCCACCCGGATGAAAGATGGACCATGGCAAGGTGAACACTTCACGCCCCTGCTCCAGGGCCGTGCCCGCGGTAATGAGCGACCCGCTGGGCAGGGCGGCCTCCACTACCAGCACCGCTGGCGCGAGACCGCTGACGATCCGATTGCGGCGGGGAAAATGTTCTGGCAAAGGACCACACCCCGGAGCGAACTCGGTGATCAACGCCCCCTGCCGAACCAGCGCTTCGCCGAGATCACGGTGGCGCCTGGGGTAGACCTGCTCGATACCGGTGGCCATCACGCCCACGCTGCTGCCCCCCGCCTCCAGGGCCGCCCGATGGGCGGCGCCGTCTATCCCTAACGCGAGGCCGCTGGTAACTGTCCAGCCGGCGACCGCAGCGGCGCGGGACAGCTCAGCCGCAGCGCGCAATGCGTCGTGACTGGCCCGTCGGGCGCCGACAATCGCAAGCTGCGGCCGCGACAGGGCAGCCACATCGCCCCGGCAGTACAGCAGTGGCGGCGGATCGTAAATACGTTGCAGCAGGGCAGGGTAGTCGCCGTCCACAACCGTCAGGAGCCGCGCCTCGCAAGCGAGGAGGGCGGCGAGTTGGCGCTCGGTGTCGAAGCGCGGATCGGGACTGCGACGGCTGTCCCGCAGCCGCAGAAAGGCCTCGGGCAGGTCGCGGGGTACGGTCGGCAGCTGCCAACGGGCGGGGTCGGAACCCCACAGGTTGTCGATACCGCCAAACTGGCGCAACAGCCGGTACAGGCGACGCGCAGACAGACCTGGCAGCGCCTGCAGCAGCAGGGCGCGCCTGAGGGTTTCAACATCCATAACCGTCTTCCCTGATGGTTGCTGGTGTTGCAGTTGCAAGCTTCGGGCAGCGCGCGGACCACCTTGTCCTGCGCTACCCGGGCCCCGGTCCAGACCGGCGGGTTTACCCCGCTGTCACGCCCGGTTGTGCAGAAAGAGGTCCGGGGTCAGGGATTCTTGACCTTGTCGCCCACTTTCAGAGGATGAGCAGCCTTGAGCACGATGGCGTAGCTGGCCTTCTCGGCGGTCTCGAACACCATCGCCAGGCCGGCACGCACGTCGGGCAGGCGCACGTTGTTGCGCGCCACCTCGTCGAACACCAGTTCGCCGGCCTGATAGATGGCCAGGACATCACCAATGCGCATACCCTCGCGTTGGCCGCGGTTGATGACCACGATGTCGGTGGTGCCGATCTGGGTCACGCCGCCATCCACGGCGATCATGTAACCATCGACGATTTCGTGCTCGGGAGCCCGGGGGTAGAAAGTCGCGTCCAGGACCCGCTCCTCGTTGGGCAACAGGCGATCGGCGATTCGCACTTCCTCGGTAACCCGGGTCACTTCCAGTTCGGTCACTTCATCGCGGTTGCTGCTGAGCAGGCGCGCGCTGCCGATATCCTGGCCCTGATAGCCGAGCAGCTCATTGGTAATTGGGTCCCGGTAGGCCTCACCGGCGCGATAGATGCCATAGGCGCGCTCACCGTCGGGGAAGGGGCCCCGGCCGAACACCCGGTCTCCGGGGGCGCTGATCAGGTGGCCCTGGGCACCGGCAACCACGTAGGCGGAATTATTCAGCTCGTCCGCGTCCATGATCCGGTGGCGCTTGAGGAAGGCCCCGATCTGGTCCAGCGGGATCGCGGGAATCGCCAGGTCCAGGGGACTGACGTGCATATTGGGAGAGAGCTTCATGTCGCCGCGCCGGACGCGCAGGCGGGGCTGGCCATCAATCCAGACCAGGTAGAGCTCGTCGCCGGGATAAATCAGGTGGGGGTTGTCGATCTGCGGGTTGACGTCCCACAGTTTCGGCCACAGCCATGGCTCCCGCAGGTACACGCCGGAGATATCCCAGAGCGTGTCTCCCTTTTTGACAATGTAGACCTCCGGCACATCGTCGTTGAGCTCTACCGCCTGCAGCGCGCCGCCAAACAACAGCGCTGCCATCAACAGCAGTCCCGAAAGTACCCTAGTTCTCATTCTTCTGTCCCTGCCCTGGCCTTGTTATTCTCCGCCCCACTTACACCCTACTTCGCAGCATAGCAGCCTGACTGCCGCTTACTGCAACGGGTTTCGTCCAATTCGGCCAAATAGCCGATCCCCATAGTGCCCCTCGCCCCCCGGCGCTGGGCACAAATCTGCGGACAGATGTATAATTAACAACAGTTTGCGGTGGTGCTTCGCCACTGGCAAGTGCAAATGTTATTAATTCACTCAGGCCGGTCGGCCTGTTATTTTCCCTCAGGAAAGCAATGGCCATTCTCGATATTCTCGAATTTCCCGACCCGCGGTTGCGCACCCGGGCCAAACCGATCACCGACGTGACGGACCACACACGCACCCTGATCGATGACATGTTCGAGACCATGTATGCTGCCCCGGGTATTGGCCTCGCGGCCACCCAGGTGGATGTTCATGAACGCCTGCTGGTGATCGATGTGAGCGAGGACCGCTCTGAACCCCTGGTTTTCATTAACCCGGAAGTGGAAATACTCGATCCTGAACTCGGCGAATACGACGAGGGCTGCCTGTCAGTGCCCGGCTTCTACGAAACGGTTAATCGCCCACGCCGGGTGCGGGTAACGGCTCTGGATCGCAACGGTGAGTCCTTTACCCGCGAACTGGAAGGACTGCTGGCCATTTGCCTGCAACACGAGATCGACCACCTCGACGGTAAACTCTTTGTCGACTACATCTCTCCGCTGAAGCGCCAGCGCATTCGCAAGAAGCTGGAGAAAGACCAGCGCCGCCGGGCCTGAACCCGTGTCCAGTCGCCAGCCCCTGCGCCTGATTTTCGCGGGCACCCCCGAATTTGCCGCTCTTCACCTCGATGCGCTGCTGGACAGCCCGCACGAGGTAGTGGCCGTCTACACCCAGCCGGACCGTCCCGCCGGGCGCGGCAAGAAACTGCAGGCCAGTCCGGTCAAGCAGCGCGCGGAGCAGGCCGGCCTGCCGGTCCTGCAACCGGTAAGCCTGCGTGATGCCGATGCCCAGCAGACCCTGGCAGAGCTCGACGCCGACGTCATGATCGTCGTCGCCTATGGTTTGATCCTGCCCCAGGCGGTGCTGGATGCGCCACGGCTTGGCTGCCTGAACGTGCACGCCTCGCTGCTGCCACGCTGGCGCGGTGCAGCGCCCATTCAGCGCGCCATCGAAGCGGGCGACCGCGAGACCGGGGTGACCATCATGCAGATGGACGCCGGCCTGGATACCGGTGCCATGCTGGCCACTGCGCGCTGCACTATTAGCGACGAGACCACCGCCGCCAGCCTGCACGACGAACTGGCCGCACTGGGCGCACCCTGCCTGCTGCGGGTGCTGGGTGACCTGCCGGCCTACCAGGCCGGCGCCCAGGTTCAGGATGACAGTCTCGCCAATTACGCCAGCAAGATTCTCAAGCCCGAGGCACTGCTCGACTGGCAGCTCCCGGCCCACGTGCTGGATCGCAGAGTGCGCGCCTTCAACCCCTTCCCGGTCTGTTTCAGTGAAATCGGCGGTCAACGCTGCAAGATATGGCGTGCCCGGGCCAGGGGCAGCCACCACAACGCGGTGCCAGGTACCATCCTCCAGAGCGACCGGGAAGGCATCCGCGTCGCCTGTGGTGAGGGCAGCCTCTGCCTGCGGGTCCTGCAGCTTCCCGGAGGCAAGGCCCTGGAAGCAGAGTCCCTGCTCAATGCCCGGGGCGAGCTGTTCGCGCCGGGCGCCCGCTTCGGCAGCGCCGACCTCTGATGGCCGGGGACTGTCGAGCCGCTGCGGCGCGGGTGCTGGCCCGGGTCGCCTCCGGCCAGTCGCTGAATCAGGCGTTACCGGAACAGCTGCGCACGGTGGCGCCCCGCGACACCGCACTGCTGCGCGAACTCTGCTACGGCACCCTGCGACTGTGGCCGCGACTCGAAGCGCTGGCCAAACAGTTGCTCGACAAGCCCCTGCGCGGCAAGGATCGGGACGTTTACGCCCTGATCCTGGTGGGGCTCTACCAGCTCGGCGAAACCCGGGTACCGGACCACGCCGCCGTGGCGAGTACGGTCGGGGCCACACGCTCCCTCGGTAAAGGCTGGGCTCGCGGCCTGGTCAACGCCCTGCTGCGCCGCTATTTGCGGGAGCGGGATGCGTTGGAGGCCGCGCTGCCCGCCGCCGCCATTGCCGCGCACCCGCCCTGGCTCATGAAGCGCCTGTTGCGGGAATTCGACCAGGCGGATGTCCTGATTGACGCCAACAACAGTCGCCCTCCGATGACCCTGCGAGTCAATCTCTCCCGCGTCGACCGCGACACTTACCTGGGGTCGTTGCAGGAGGCCGGGATCGGCGCCCGGCCGGGCGCCCTGGCCGACAGCGCGCTGTACCTGGAACAGCCGGTGGACGTCAGCCAGCTGCCGGGTTGGGAGGAGGGCCTGGTGAGCGTGCAGGACGAAGCGGCGCAGCTGGCGGCCGCCGTCCTGGCCCCCCGTTCAGGGGAGCGCATTCTCGATGCCTGTGCCGCCCCGGGTGGGAAGAGCTGCCACCTGCTAGAACGCGAGCCCGCGCTGGCTGAACTCGTGGCCATGGACATCGACGAGGAGCGCCTGTTGCGGGTGCGGGAAAACCTCGCGCGGTTGCAGCTCAAGGCAACAGTAATGGCCGGCGACGGCAGCCACCCTCCGGCCGAGCTGGCTGCCGCCAGCTTCGACGCCATTGTCGCCGATGCCCCCTGTTCAGCCTCCGGCGTGATCCGCCGCCACCCCGACGTCAAACTCCTCAGGCGTGCATCCGATATCACCCAGCTGGCCGATCAACAACTGGCCATCCTGCAGGGACTGTGGCCGCTGCTGAAACCCGGTGGGCGCCTGCTCTACGTCACCTGCTCGGTGCTCGCGGAAGAAAACAGCGCGGTGGTCGAACGCTTCCTGCAACTGCAGGTTGATGCTCGCGAAACCGATCTGGCGCTGTCGTGGGGGGCCGCCCGGGAGCACGGCCGGCAACTGATGCCCCGGGATGGCGGCCCCGACGGTCTCTACTTTGCCCTGCTCGAGAAGTGCATATAAGCCCCCGCGCTATACAGTCCCGGCGCTTGTGCTTACAATCGCCGGGCAAGTGCATTAAGGTTCAGAATTCTTCCTACGGGGTCCCCGGGCCATGAAGATCATTATTCTGGGCGCCGGCCAGGTAGGGGGAACACTGGCCGAACACCTGGCCAATGAGCAGAACGACATCACGGTCGTCGATACCGACGCCGAAAAGCTGCGCTCATTGCAGGACCGCCTCGATATCGGCACCGTGCTCGGCGGCGCCTCCCACCCCAGTACGCTGTTGCGGGCCGGCGCCGAAGACGCCGACATGCTGATCGCTGTCACCAACAGTGACGAGATCAACATGATGGCCTGCCAGGTGGCCCACAGTATTTTCAATACGCCCACCAAGATATCCCGCGTGCGCTCCCCCAATTACCTCGCCCACCAGGAGCAGCTGTTCAATCCCGCCAATGTGCCCGTGGACGTGATCATCGGCCCGGAGCAACTGGTCACCAAGAACATTCGCCAGCTGATTGCCAACCCGGGCGCCCTGCAGGTGCTGGATTTCGCTGACGGTAAGGTCCAGCTGGTAGCAGTGCGGGCCTTTTACGGTGGACCCCTCGTGGGCCAGGAACTGCAGGAAATCCGCAAGCACATGCCGAAGGTGGATACCCGGGTGGCGGCCATCTTCCGTCAGGACCGACCCATTATCCCCGAGGGCAACACCGTCATCGAGGTGGATGACGAGGTGTTCTTCATTGCCGCCCGCAAGCACATCCGCGCGGTAATGTCGGAACTGCGCAAGGTCGACAAGCCCTACAAACGGGTGATGATTGCCGGCGGCGGCAATATCGGCGCCACCCTGGCCCAGAGCATCGACAGCCAGTACCAGGTCAAGGTGATCGAAAAATCCTACAACCGCTGTCGCATGTTATCGGAGCGACTCAAACACGCCATCGTGCTGTGCGGCAGCGCGGCTGAGCCGCAGTTACTGACTGCTGAGAACATCGAGAACACCGACGTATTTTGCGCGCTCACCAATAACGACGAGTCCAACATCATGATGTCCATGCTGGCCAAACGCATGGGCGCCAAGAAAGTCATCACCCTGATCACCAACGCCGCCTATGCCGACTTGGTGGGAGACGAAATCGACATTGCCATTTCTCCGCAGCAGATCACCATCGGCAGCCTGCTGACCCATGTGCGCAAGGGTGATATCAGCAATGTGCACTCCCTGCGCCGGGGTGCGGCTGAGGCGATTGAACTTATTGCCCACGGCGACGCCTACTCCTCCAAGGTGGTCGGGCGCCGGCTCGACGAAATCAACCTGCCGGAAGGGGTGACTATCGGCGCGGTGGTGCGGGGAGAGGAAGTATTGATCGCCCACGGTCACGTGGTGATCGAAACCGACGACCACGTCATTCTGTTCCTGGTGGATCGCAGCCGAATTTCCCAGGTGGAAAAGCTGTTCGCGGTCGGCTTCGGCTTCTTCTCCTGACGCCCCGGGGCCTGGCAACGCATGCATTTCGGCACCACACTCCGCGTCCTCGGAATACTCCTGATGCTGTTCAGCACCACCATGCTGGTACCGCTGGTGGTGGGGCTCATTGCCGACGACCACACCGTGGAAGGATTCCTGGTGGCCCTGTCGATCACCTTTTTTTCCGGGCTGGGAATGTGGCTGCCGGCGCGCAATTCGCGCCACGAACTGCGCATTCGTGACGGCTTCCTGATTACCTCCCTGTTCTGGACCGTACTGGGCCTGTTCGGAGCGCTGCCCTTCGCTTTCGAGCAGGCCATCGACCTCACCCCCACCGAAGCCATTTTCGAATCCATTTCCGGGCTCACCACCACCGGTGCCACGGTGATCACCGGGCTGGATGACCTGCCGCGCTCGATACTCATCTACCGCCAGATGCTGCAGTGGCTGGGCGGTATCGGGATTATCGTGGTGGCGGTGGCGGTACTGCCCATGCTGGGTATCGGCGGCATGCAGCTGTACCGGGCGGAGATACCCGGGCCGACCAAGGATTCCAAGCTGACGCCGCGGATCACCGAGACCGCCAAGGCCCTGTTCACAGTGTATGTGGCCCTCACCTTCGTCTGCGCCGTGGCCTACTACCTGGCGGGCATGAGCGCTTTCGACGCTATCGGCCACGCCTTTTCCACTGTCGCCATCGGCGGCTTTTCCACCCATGACGCCAGCATGGCCTGGTTCGACAACAACACGATTCTGCTGATCTGCAGCCTGTTCATGTTCATCTCGGCGATGAATTTCGGCCTGCATTTCGTGGCCTGGCGGCGGCGCTCACTCAGCCAGTACGCCAGCGACTCGGAAACCAAATTCTTCTGCGGCATCCTGCTGGTATGTATCGCCATTACCTGCAGCCACCTGATTCTGGCGAAAAACATTGTCGCCGATGACGCGGTGGTGCACGGACTGTTCCAGGCGATTTCCATCACCACGACCACTGGTTTCGCCAGCGAGAACTTTGCTCTCTGGCCCACCTTCCTGCCGGTGATGCTGCTGATGTTTTCCTTTATGGGCGGCTGTGTGGGGTCCACCGGTGGGGGCATCAAGGCCATGCGCCTGATGCTGATCTACAAACAGGGTATCCGCGAACTGAAACAGCTGGTTCACCCCCAGGCGGTGATTCCACTCAAGATGGGCAAGCGCCGGGTCGAGGCGGCGGTGGTCAGCGCCGTGTGGAGTTTTTTCGCCGTCTACATGTTCGCCTTTATCACCATCATGCTGCTGTTGATGGCGACAGGGCTCGACTTCCTCACCGCATTTTCTGCTGTTGCCGCCTCCCTCAACAACCTGGGCCCGGGCCTCGGTGACGTGGCGGCCAATTACGCCGGCATCAACGAGGTGGCGAAGGGGCTGTTGTGCTTCGCCATGCTATTGGGCCGGCTTGAGGTCTTTACCCTGCTGGTGCTGTTCACCCCGATGTTCTGGCGGCTCTGAGTCGTACCCGCGACCTAGCGGCCGCCCCGGTGCTTGCGCACCATTTCGTAGGCCGCCTGGATCTCCTGTGAGCGCTCGGTAGCCAGCTTTATCATGTGCTCCGGCACACCCTTGGCGATCAGCTTGTCGGGGTGATTTTCGCTCATCAACTTGCGGTAGGCGCGCTTGAGATCGCGATCATTCACATCGGCACTGACACCCAGGGCTGCGTAGGCATCCGCCAGGCTGGTATCCGGCCCGGCACCAGTGCCACCACCCGGGCCCTGGTGAAAACGCCCCTGGGCCTGGGCCATGCGCAGCAACTGGTCGAGTACTGCAGCGGGAAGCCCCATCAGGCGGCCAATCCGGTGCAGGGCATCGCGTTCGGTGCTGTCCAGCTGGCCGTCGGCATGGGCGAGGGAAATCAGGAACAGCAACAGGTTCTGCACCAGCTGGCGCTGGCTGCCGCAGATCTGCAGAAACTCTGAAACCACGGGCTCCAGCTGGAAGTCCGGGGCCGATCCGCGCTTGAACAGGCCAATGGCTTCCCGACGCTGGTCTGCTGACAGGCCCATCTGGCGGATGATTGCCTCCGTGTGGGCCACTTCGGCTTCAGAGACGCGTCCATCGGCCTTGGCCAGAAACCCCTGTAACAGGAAACTGGTCTCGAAAAAGTTACGCTGGATACGGGCGAGGTTTTCCGGCGAGGCGAACAACTGTGCCCGGGCAAGGCCGCGATCAAAGTAGTGCCCGAGCAGCAGGCCAATCACCAGGCCGATCGGTCCGCCCAACAACAGGCCGAGCAGGCCGGCGACAATTTTGCCGTAGAACATGGTGCTCCTTAAATCAGGTAAAGACGGGCGGTGCCGCGGCACCGCTTCGTGGTTCAAAGCCCGGCATAGACTCCCGGACCCTGGCGGGGGCGCACACGGAAGCGCTTGTACTCCCACTGGTACTGGGCGGGACAATCGCTTAGACAGGCCTCCACGCCACGGTTCAATGTCATCAGCGACGTTCGGTCATCGTCGGAGTAAATGAGCTCATCAGCGGGGAAATAACCCACTTTGAACCCCCCGGGCACCCGTTTGGCATAGCCGAACAGGGCCAGGGCGCCGGTACGCCGGATCATGTTGCTGGCCAGGGTACCGGTGAAGCAGGGAATCCCCATAAATTCCACGTTCATGCCGGAGCCGGGGTCCGACGGACACTGGTCTGGCAGGATGCCGGAAATATCCCCGCCACGGACACTGCGCAGCAATTTCGCCAGGCCCCGGGTATCAGTCGGCACCACGGTTGCCCCGTTGCGCTGGCGCGCGCCGCGTATCATCGGTCCCAGGTCCGCCAGCCTGGGCGGCTCGTAGAGCGACACCGTGGAACCCAGGGTCGCCAGGTGCAGGCCCAGGACTTCCCAGTTGCCTAGGTGGGGAGCCAGCACAATGATGCCGCGCCCCTCGGCCTGAGCCTGCGTCACCAGGTCCGCTCCCTCCACCTCCAGGATAAGGCTGCGGACATGCTCCCAACTGCGCAACCAGACCTGTCCCATCTCCGCCATCAACTCGGCGGTGGCCGCAATGCTGCTCCGGGACAGGGCGCGCTGCTCTCGCGCTGTCAGGTGGGGAAACGCCAGGGCAATATTGCGCTCGGTCACCCGGCGGCTGCGAGCGTTAAAGGGCCAGTACAGACGGGCCAGGCCGCGACCCAACACCCGCACCAGCCCGAGGGGGAGCAGGGCGCAGATCTTGAGCAATAGTATGACGGCCAGGGCCTTGGCGCGGTCCATGCGGGGAGTCCGGATAGTGGGCGAAAGCGCGTATTATGCAGCGGAACTTGCCTGTATAATACCCGGCTTTTTGCAATCCCCTCACAGGTGGACCCGTGTCCCAGGACAAAGCGAAAACCCTCACATTTCAGGAACTTATCCTCCGTCTCCAGCAGTATTGGGCTGCCCAGGGCTGTGTCGTCCTGCAGCCGCTGGACATGGAGGTAGGCGCCGGAACCTTCCACCCGGCAACTTTTCTCAAGGCCGTAGGCCCGGAAAACTGGAACGCGGCCTACGTACAGCCCAGCCGCCGCCCCACCGATGGCCGCTACGGCGAAAACCCCAATCGCCTGCAGCATTACTACCAGTTCCAGGTCGTGATGAAGCCCTCGCCCGCCGAGTTCCAGCAGCTCTACCTGGACTCACTGAAGGCCCTGGGTATCGACAGCGCCATCCACGACATACGCTTTGTCGAAGACAACTGGGAATCCCCCACCCTGGGTGCCTGGGGCCTGGGCTGGGAGGTCTGGCTGAACGGGATGGAAGTGACCCAGTTCACCTACTTCCAGCAGGCAGGCGGCCTGGAGTGCTACCCGGTGACCGGCGAGATCACCTACGGCATCGAGCGCATCGCCATGTACCTGCAGGGCGTCGACAGTATCTACGACCTGGTGTGGGCCGAGGGCCCGGCGGGCACGGTGACCTATGGCGACGTGTTCCACCAGAACGAGGTGGAGATGTCGCGCTACAACTTCGAGGAGGCGGACACGGACTTCCTGTTCACCCAATTCGATCACTGCGAGGCGGAGGCCCTGCGCCTGGCTGAAAAAGGCCTGCCCCTGCCCGCCTATGAAATGGTCATGAAGGCGTCCCACACCTTCAACCTGCTGGACGCCCGCCACGCCATTTCAGTGACCGAGCGGCAACGCTTCATCCTGCGGGTGCGCACCCTGGCCCGGGCCGTGGCCCAGGGTTACCTGCAGGCCCGGGCGACTCTCGGCTTCCCCCTGGCGGAGCCTGCCCTGGCCAAAGAAGTACTGGACAAACTG
Organism: Parahaliea maris; assembly: GCF_008064665.1. Lineage (GTDB taxonomy): Bacteria > Pseudomonadota > Gammaproteobacteria > Pseudomonadales > Halieaceae > Parahaliea > Parahaliea maris. Next base: position 70,268 of record NZ_VRZA01000003.1, read on the forward strand.
GACGCGGAGGCCGCCAAGGCATGAGCACCGAAACCCTATTGGTAGAACTGGGTACCGAGGAGCTGCCCCCGAAGGACCTTAAAACCCTGGGGCTGGCCTTCCGCGATGGCATCGTTGCCGGTCTCGCCCAGCGCGAACTCGCCCACGGCGAGGTGCAGTGGTTCGCCAGCCCACGCCGGCTCGCAGTGCTGATCGACGCCGTGAGCCTGCAGGGCGCCGACAAGACCGTGGAGGCCCTCGGCCCGCCGGCGGACCGCGCCCGCGATGAGCAGGGCACCTGGACCCCGGCCGCTGCCGGCTTCGCCAAAAAGCAGGGCGTCGAACCCGAGGAACTGGAAACCCTCGACACCCCCAAGGGCCCGCGCCTGGGCCTGCGCCGGGTAGAAGCCGGCGCGCGCACGGCCGACTGCTTCAACGACATCATCAACGACAGCGTGCGCAACCTGCCCATCGCCAAGCGCATGCGCTGGGGTGCCAGCCGAGTGGAATTCGTGCGCCCGGTGCACTGGGTCGTTGCCATGCTCGGTGAGCAAATCAATCACGGCGAAGTACTCGGCCTGGCCACCGGCAACACGACCCGCGGCCACCGCTTCCACAGCAGCGGCGACATCGTGCTGGAGCGGCCGGAGGATTACCCCCAGGCGCTGGCGGACGCCCGCGTGGTGGCGGATTTCGCCCAGCGCCGGGAGATGATCCGCGAACAGGTCATGGTAGAGGCCAGCGGTCTGAAGGCCACGGCAGTCATCGATGAGGATCTGCTGGACGAGGTCACCGGACTGGTGGAGTGGCCGGTCGCCCTGACCGGTAGCTTCGAGGAGCGCTTCCTGGCGGTACCGGCAGAAGCGCTGGTGTCCTCCATGAAAGAACACCAGAAATACTTCCACCTGGTGGATGAGGCGGGCGCGCTGCTGCCCAACTTCATCACCATCAGCAACATCGAGAGCGAAGACCCGGTTCAGGTGATCGATGGCAACGAGCGCGTTATTCGCCCGCGCCTGTCGGATGCCGCCTTCTTCTTCGAAACAGACAAGAAGACCCCGCTGGCGGATCGCCTGCCCCAGCTGGAAAAAATCGTATTCCAGCAGCAACTGGGCACCCTGGCCGAGAAAAGCCGGCGCCTCGAGTCCCTCGCCGGCGCCTTGGCCGGGCTGACCGGTTCCGACCCCGCCCTGGCGGCCCGGGCTGCCCTGCTGGCGAAAACCGACCTGGTCACCGAGATGGTGCTGGAATTCCCTGACATGCAGGGTATCGCCGGCGCCTACTACGCCGCTCACGACGGCGAACACGCCGACGTCGCCGTGGCCCAGGCCCAACAGTACTGGCCGCGCTTTGCCGGCGACCAGCTGCCGGAAAACCTCACTGCCGCAGCCCTCGGCCTGGCCGACCGGCTCGACACCCTGGTGGGCATTTTCGGCATCGGCCAGCCCCCCACCGGTTCCAAGGACCCCTTCGCCCTGCGCCGCGCCTCCCTGGCGGTGCTGCGTATCATGGTAGAGAAGGAACTCGACCTCGACCTGCGGGACTGCCTGCAACTGGCGGTCGACCAGTACCCCGCTGGCCTGCTGGCGGAGGGTACCGCCGAGCAGGTGCTGGCCTACATGCTGGAGCGCTTCCGCGCCTGGTACGAGGAGGAGGGCATAGCGGTGGAGGTGTTCCGCGCCGTGAGTGCCACCGACCCCAGCCGCCCACTGGATATCCAGCGGCGGGTCCACGCTGTACACGCCTTCACCCAGCTGCCCGAAGCCGCCGCCCTGGCCGCGGCCAACAAGCGGGTTGCGAATATCCTCGGCAAACTCGACGCCCACCACCAGTTTGGTGAAGTAAGCGCCAACTCAATGGTTGAGCCACAGGAAAAGGCACTTGCGGAAGCACTCGACCGGGTGGGCGGCGAAAGTGCTGCACAACTCGAACAGGGCGCCTACGCCCAGGCCCTGGCGGCACTGGCGGCACTGCGGGAGCCGGTGGATGCCTTTTTCGACGGCGTCATGGTCAACGCCGAAGACGAGACACTGCGCAACAATCGCCTCAACCTGCTGCAGGCCCTGCGCCAGCGATTCCTGCAGGTGGCCGATATTTCCCAGCTGGCCGTGGGCAAGTAGGGAAAACCGGGACAGCAGCCCCACCCGGACCGGGTGGGCGCATCCTGGTCGCCTGGGCGACAGGTGTCCGCCGGTTCGCACGGCAACCGGGAGGTTGTTGCAGTAAACTGGTCGCCAAAACCGGGGGCCGTCATGGATTTCACAAGCCAACAACTCCTGCTGGTCGGCAGCACACTCAGTGCCTGCCTGGTACTGGCAATCGTCGCATGGCTCGGCCTGCGCCTGCGCTCGGAATTACAACGCAGCAGGCAACTCTCCCACCGCTACCAGCACCTGGAACGCAACCATCAGCAACTGCAGCAGGACCACGCAGTACTCCAGGCGCGAGTACGCGAACGCGAGCGTCAGCAGGGGGAGCAGATGGCGCAACTCGACGAGCAGCGCGCCCACCTCAAACGCGAATTCGAAAACCTCGCCAACCGGATCTTCGAGGAGCGCAGCCGCCATTTCACCAGCAGTAGCCAGCAGTCGCTGGAAACCCTGCTCAAACCGTTCCGCGAGCAAATCGGCGCCTTCCAGCAGCGCGTCAACCAGGTACACAGCGAATCCCTGAAGGGCAATGCCACCCTTGCCGGTGAGCTGCGACGGGTTCTGGACGTCGGCCTGCAGATGAACGAACAGGCCAGCAACCTGACAGCGGCCCTGAAGGGTGACAAAAAAACCACGGGGAACTGGGGCGAGGCCCAACTCGAACGCAGCCTGCAACTGGCGGGGCTACAGGCCGGGGACCACTACGAGGCCCAGAGCGCGCTGCGGGACGAGTCGGGGCGGCGCAAGGTACCGGATTTCATTATCAAATTGCCGGATGGCAAGCACCTGGTGGTCGATAGCAAGGTGTCGCTGGTGGACTACGATCGCGCCATCGCGGCCGCCACGGATAGCGAACGGGATACCGCCCTGGCGGCCCATGTACGCGCTGTACGCCAGCACATGGACGACCTCGCGGGCAAAGACTACGCCCACCTGCCCGGGCTCGGCAGCCCCGATTTTGTCCTGATGTTCCTGCCCGTCGAACCGGCCTACATCGAAGCACTCAGGCACAGCCCCGACCTGTTCGATAGCGGCTATCAGAAAGGGGTTGTGCTGGTCTCCCATACCACACTCATGCCGGTCCTGCGCACAGTCGCCAATCTGTGGATGGTCGATCGAAGTAATCGCGAAGCGAGAGAAATCAGTAATCGGGCTGGTGAAATCTATCACCAGGTCTGTCTGGTCGCGGAGCGGCTCAACCGGCTGGGCAACACCCTGCGCAGTGCCGGCAATCATTACAACGACGCCGTACGGGCGCTGGCAGGTAAGCAGGGCCTGCACGGCAAGGTCGAACGGTTCCAGGAATTGTCCGGCCGCGCCAGCCGGCCCATGCCAGAACTCGCACCGGTACATTCCGATCTGGAGCAGGAACGTCTCGTGGCCGCCGCCGATTTCGACCACAAAACACCCCGAACAGAAATCCGCAGCGCCACATCTGCGGCTGCTTTCCAGCCTGTTACGGATACTCCCTCCGGCGATTGACGACACCGGCGACACTCCCGCTGCTGCCGCAGCGAGAGCGGCTCCCGGCAGGCTGTGACCGGGGCCTCAACTTCTGGACTTTTCCCCGGTTTTTTATTGCCTTGCCTGCTACCCATCTGCAAAGTTAGCCATCACAAGAACGTAAAACAGCAGCGAAACCTATGAAACAACAGATAACGCGTTGGTTTCTGGCATTGGCGCTGTTCTCGACATTGTCCGCGAGTGTCACCGCAGTACAGGCGGCAGGGGAAACCGATCTGGTCGGTCTGGCCATGCACCGCGAGACGGGGCGTGAGATATACCTTGGGGCTTTGCGTGCCGAGCACGCTCTGGTCAATGTTGCAGATATCGCCACAGCCAACGGTGCGCGGGAGATGGAGTTCAGGATCGTCGCCCGGCGCACCAGTATCCGCAGCCTGCTCGGAGGTATCCTGCTGCAGGCAGAAGTCGCCACTGGCACCGCACCCGTGCCAGCAACCGTAGATTTCGCCAATGACGTAATGAACTCCGTACAGGGGAGTCTCTATACCAACGACAGCTTCATCCTGCGCAGTACAGACGGCGGTACGGTTGTGGCGCTTATCAACGGACAGGAAATGGCTCGCAGCTCTGCCAGTGAAGTCTTTCCCTATTTCCTTGCCGGGTGGATCGAAGACCGCGGCGCGTCAACCGCTTTTCGCAGCACTATGCTCGCCCCGGACATCGATATCGACCTGCGCGCGACCTATGGCTCGCTGAAACCAGCGCCCGATCGCGTGGCCAGCGTAAGCGCCTGGAGCGCCACAACTATCCCGGTGGAGGTGGTGGCACCGGAACCGGAACCGACCAGTGAAGCGGTGCAACAGGTGGCAGCTATCGCTGTGGTTAACGAACCGGCAGAGGACACCAACACGCAACCCGAGGCACCGCCTGCCACCGCGCTGCCGGAGGAAGTCACTCCGGTGCCCGCAGATGTCGTAGCGGCCACCGAGGCCGCGGCGGCCGCAATCCCGGCCAGTCCAGCCTCTACTCCCAGTATCGCCATGGCACGCCCCAAGCCCGTTCTTACCGAGGTAACGCCAACGGCGAAACTCAGGAAGGAAACCGCCGCCGCGGACCCCAACGACATAACCCGAATGAGTGTCATCGAATACTCCCAGCGCCTTGCAGCCTTCAATACCCAGGTGTTTCGTATGGTGAATATGGAAATACGCTACCCGCGGGCCGCCATCCGCCGCAACATACAGGGCTCCCTGGAACTGGATATCACGCTCAGCAGCAAAGGCGAACTGCTCGACATAGCCGTTGGCCGTTCATCGGGACACAGTATGCTGGACAAGTCAGCACTCAAGGCGGCTAACGATGCCTTTGAGACGCCCCTGGGTGAAGCTGTCGATGAAGTCGCCGTTGCAGAATACAGTGGCGACGGCGAGCGACTGGTGATCCCGGTACCCGTCAATTTTGTACTTACCGAGTGAGCGCAATGTCCGAATTCCAACTGACACACACCGCTCTGGTCGGAGCCCGCATCAACAGCTTCCGACCCTACGGCTACAACTCCCGCGAAGAACTGACCATGTGTCGGGTGGTACCCGAGATGCCGGGGGATCGTCCGGGCGGAACCCAGGGATCGCTCAAAACCCTGCTCGCGGAACAGCTGCCACTGTGGATACACAACATCATTACCGACCCGGATTTTCCCCAGCGTGACCGACTGATCATGCCGCTGCGCCGGTTCGAGGGTGAGATGCGGGATAACAAGAATGACGAGGTGATTTCGTCCGTGCTCCGTCACGGCTTTCGGAGCCTGCAACTGGATCCGCTGGACCTTCCACGGACCATGCCAATGCGGCAGCGCTGTGCCATGGTGGTTCACGTACGGGTATGGCAGGAAGCCTACAGCAGACTGTGCGGGGAGGTGGTAGACATCCTCGCAGCCAATTCAGAACAGTTGGGTCGGTGGTGTGAATTCGCCCGACTGCCCGAGCATGCCGCCGTAGGCTAAAAAAGCCCTGCCGGCGGCAGTCTCAAGACAAATCTCAAGGCAAATCTCAAGACAAATCTCAAGACAAGGCGAGTTACTACTCTTCGTCTGCCGGACGGCGGCCTTCGCTGCCGGTTACCATGCGGATGGTACGCTGGCAGGTGTCTAGCCAGGGCACACGGGTATCAGTTTTCAACACCCGTACATAACCGCGATCGGTACGGCAGCAAATGCTGGTTTTGTTTGGCGTCCAGTCACCCTCAGCCGTGCGTGGCTTGCGAGTGCTGTAGAACCAGAGGCCGCGACAGTCCTGCATCACGTACTTGGCTTCAGTTGGCAGGTACACTTTTTTCCCCTCTATCACAGCAAACACTTCCAATTCAGCAGCGGGCTTATCCCCAAACTCCGCTGTAGGCGTCATCGTCAGCATCCCTATGTCCCCCATTCGATATTTGTCTTTGTTTTCGATGGCGCGTTGGCAATCCGTGCCATCCCTTACCGCGTTTTTATCGTGTGGGTAAAGTTATAGGGCGAGACATATCGCTTGACAACGCTTGTTAGCGCTATTTATTGGCAAATTTTCCACGACGGGCATTTTTTTGCCAATTTTTTTCAGTCGAGCAGCTTTTGCCGGCCAAATTTTCACCGCACTTGCCAAAATTTTGCATTCCGCACGGAATACAAATGCTACAAACGGGTGAAAAACGCGGTTAAATACAGGTTTCGAAGAAGGGTATCAGCTGCGAATCAGGTTGAGATGGGGCGGCCCGCCCTCCCGACCATTCAGTGGTTTGAGTGGTTCGGGTTCGGAGCCCAGTGGAAGATTTCCCGCTTGCTCCACCGAACTCATCAGCATGTAGAGAGACAGTTCGGAGCGCCCCTCTATACTGCTCGCGCGGTGGGTAAGCCGTTCGAATTGCTCATCGTCGATCAGGTCAAGCATTGCGGCATTGGTCAGGTAATCGCGGATGATCTGGCGATTGACCTGGTCTTGCAGATAGCGCCGGTATCCGGCATCGGAGAACACCCTGTTGAGGGTTTCAATATCAGCTTCAGTGAGCGCCCGGTCTGTGAACGGCATATCGCCACCGAAAGCACTATCGATGCGATCCACGAGTTGGCTGAGTTGAACCATATCCACGCTGACTCCGACTACAGGCTTTGCGGGCGTCAGGCGCCCAGGCCCGCGCTCAATTCCGATTCGTCAAAGTGTTGCCCGTCCATTTTCTCACGCAACGCTTCCTGCAGACCCAGCAGATCCGGCACCTGGTAAGTCACGTTGTGCCAGCGGAATGCTGCCAGTGAATTGGGCAATACTTCCCCGGGGCAATCGTGCATTTCCTGGGTTGGCACATGCTGCAACCCGAGCCCCTGGCCACGCAGCGCCACGCCAAAATACGGACAACCCCGACCCTCAACGCCCAGCAGAATGGCGATCAGGCCTGTACCGGCTCTCTGGTCGCGCCAGCGTGTCTCCCCCGCTTCATCGAAATCCAGCACCGGGACGTCCTCGCCGCGCCAGCTTACGGATTCCGGCGGGCTTTCCTCCACGTTGTACAGGGTGAGAATTTCTGCCAGGGAAGCCTGGGGCACGGCCCAGATTTCCTGGGCGGAACAGGGCAGAAACAGACAGGCTGTTGTCGTTTTTATCTCCGCCATCACTGACCTCAGTTGATCTGCAGCTTGTACCCGGTGAGCTGGGAAATCTGCTCCACCAGCACCGGAAAATTAAAGGGCTTGCCCATATAACCGTTACAGCCCGCCTCCTGCGCCAGGGCGCGGTGTTTGGGGCCCGTACGGGAGGTCACCATGATCACAGGCAGATGCTTGTAGCGAGCCGACTTGCGGATTTCCCGCAGCGTCTGGATGCCGTCCTTGACCGGCATCTCCACATCCAGCAGAACGATATCCGGCAGGCGATGGGTCGTGTTCAGCAGGTCGATTGCCACCATGCCATTTTCCGCGGTCACCGTTTCGACGCCGATACTGTCCAGCTGGTTGGTCGCTACCATGCGCTGGGTGCGTGAATCGTCTACGACCAGTACCAGCAGGCGTTCGCTCTTCTCCCGCTCGAACGGCTCCGCGGACATCACGTTACTGGCGATGCTACGTACGAGCGCGTTGAGATCGAGAGCTACGATAGCCTGGCCATCAGAGGTGGTAGCACCACCGGCGACACCCGGTACCTGGGCGAACTGTGCGCCGAGTGAGCGGATCACCAGTTCCAGTGCCTCCTCGACATCGTCCACCGCGATGGCCATGTAACGCTCTTCATTACCCGCCACGATCACCGGCACCGTATCGCCGACCCAGCTCCCGGGGTCGGGCAATTTGTCGCCGTTGCAGATGGTAGCCAGGTAGGCCGGTTCGCACTCCAGTTCAAAAATGTCGAGCTTGGTGCCACCTGTAATGGCCTGATAGAAACCCGCTACGGGCACTTGCTCCACGGCAACGAGGCCGTCCAGCGGCACGGCATAGGAGGCTTCTCCGGCCTTGACCAGCAGGGCGCCGTTGACGTTGACGTTGGAGGGCACCCGCACGGTAAAGGTTGTACCCTCGCCGACTATCGAATCGATTTCGATATCGCCACCGATCTGCTGCAGTTCGCTGATCACGATATCCATACCGACACCGCGGCCGGAGATTTCCGACAGTTTTGCGGCGGTGGAGAAGCCCTTGTGGAAAATCAGGCGCAGTGCGTCCTGGTCACTGAGCTCACTGGCATTGACCTCGAGCCCGCGAGCGATGGCGACTTCCCGGATCACTTCCGGGTCGATACCACGGCCGTCATCGGCCAGGCGGATCAGATAATCGGAACCGTCCTTGCGGACATCGATGCTCACCAGGCCGGTTTCAGTCTTCCCGGCCTCTCGACGTTGCTCAGGTGACTCGATTCCATGGTCGAGCGCATTGCGCACCATGTGCTCGAGAATGATCTGGCAGCATACATGGCTGTCGCGATCGAGCTTGCCTATCTCGTTCAGTACCCGGAAATTCACCTGTTTGCCAAGGTCCGCCCCCACTGTGCGCACGATACGGCGCAAACCGGGCATCAACCTTGATACCGGCACTACCCGGGCATCACGGATGGATGTGCCGAGGGAAGAAATGACCGCGGCCTGCTGTTTCAGCAGCGCTTCGGTGGAAGCCGTCTGGCGGCTGGACACATGGATCAGGTCGTCCAGATCCTCGACCGCCTCCCGCAGGATGCTCGCGGCCTCCTGCAGCTCCGAGTAGCGATCCATCTCCAGTGCATCGAGCTCACTGTCGGCCCGGCCGCCACGGGCGGTGACATTCTGCAGGGCGCGGTCTGCAATTTTGCTGATATGGGAGCGCACCGAAGACAGCCTGGTACCCAACTCGGCCACCGAACGCTTGCCGCGGAAATTACTCTGGGACGCGCGTACACCCAATTGCTGCGCCTGATTGTTGAGGTTAAGCAGGTGATCCAGCGCCTCAGAGGTCATGCGGATGGTCTGCTGGGCGGCGAGCGCCTTGGCACCCTCATCCGCTATCCGCTTGTCCTGCTGTTTTTCGCGGGCCTGGGGCACAACGGCCGCATCCCGATGCACCGGGCTATCGCTATCGACCGAGTCCGCGGCATCTTCCTGTTGCAGCGGTTGCACCACACCTTCGGCCAACGGCAGTTCACTGCTGACGTCTGTCTCGGTGTCCTGGATGTGGGCGAAACCGTTGACCGCCGCATCCAGCCAGGCATTGACGATGCGGAAGTAGCTCTCCTCAGCCCCCGGTTCGGGACGGGCGAGGCCTTCCAGCAAGGTCTCGAAGTTGTGGATCAGGGTGCCGTAGCGCTGCAGGCCGATACCTTTGGCAATACCCTTCAGCGTGTGCAGGATGCGAGGCACGAGCATTTCGCCTGCCGGTGAATCGATATCCTGTTCCCATTGACCGATTGCGTCCTCCAGCTTCTCGATTTCAACGGCACCCTCTTCCAGGAAGGCCTCGAGGAAATCGCGGAAAACTTCCGTTCCGCTGCTGTTGGTGTAATTGAAGCGGATGTTCGATGGAATGCACCAGGCCATATCGGTCGTCGCATCGGCTTCCCGCTCCGGTGACACCGGGGCCGGTGCTTCCGGGCTCTCCGACTGTTCACTGACGGAGAACGATTCCGGTAGCGCCGTGGTGGGATCCGAGAGTTCTTCTTCCTGCTCAAACTCATCGAGAGCTATGCCACAGATATCCTCGATATCGGCTTCACCGCCGCCGAGGCTGTCAAACAGCGCGTCGACATCCACATCGTCCAGGGCTGTTGTCTGCTCATCCCAGTCATCCAGGTCGTCGTCGGAGAAACTACTGGCGATTTCCTCCTGAGGCTCTGCGTCCTCACCAGCGTCGTCAAGAACGAGCTCGGGGGAAGAGACATCCTCCGTGCCTCCGAGGACGTCATCCGGTGCCTGCCAGGCGTTGGTCTCTGTCGCAGCCAAGCCGTTATCGAGCTGCTCCGGGCTGTCTACCGGCTCAAGGCTGTTAAACGGCTCGGCGGAATCAGATGTCTCGAACGCGGCGAAAACCTCGAGATCGTCGAACGGCTCGGGTTCGTCATCCGGGGCCAGAAGATCTATCGCTTCCAGGGCGTCTACCGGCGGGAGAGTATCCTCGGCCGCCAGGTCAACGGATTCGCCCGCTGTTTCCTGCTCGTCCGGCAGCGCTGCAGCTTCGGGCACAAGCGACCACACCCGCTCTTCCTTCGGCGAATATTCCGGGCTGTCGCTGTCGTTGGCCGACTCCGAGTCGACGGCGAAGTCACTCGAGGCGCTGGCCCCGTCCAGGTTGAAATCGAAACTGACCCGGTGACGGGAATCCGCCAGTGGCGACATCCAGCGGGAGTCAGCGGTCGCCGCCTCCTCAACCTCCAGTGCCGGTACTTCAAAGCTCTCGGTGAACAGTGCATTGCAGGAGTGGCCGCTGTCTCGCCAGGCAAGGCGCACACAGAAGGCATCGCGCTCGTCCTGCTGCAGGGGCAACAGCGCCGCGGGCAGTTGCGGGTACACCTGGGCGACGGGCAAAAAGCCCTCATCGACGCTCTGGCTCCGCGACATCGGGTCGGTTGCCAGCATCGCGTCAAGCAGCACACTGTCCTCGGGCAGCCCCAGTTCCTCAGTGCGGGAATCCAGGGCGGCAGAAATCTGCTCCATGACCGGCGCCAGCACCCGGGTCAGGGTGGCGACCGTCGCCGGATTGAAGTCCTGCGGCAGGCTGAAATCCTGGTGATAGTCGAGGTTGGAATCCAGCGAGGGGTCGACGGAAACCACGCCTTCGGTGCGCTCTACCTCCAGCGCATCGAAATCGTAGGTGCTGTCGGCGAGTTGCCCACCCTCCAGCAGGTAGCGGTCAAACTCGCTGTCGTCGGTGGGCGGCGCGTAGCGGTTGACGTAGGTGAAGACATCCTCCGCAGCGCTATCAAGGTCCTGCGCGTCGGGTTCTGCCTTCTCATTCAGACCAACCTCATCCAGACCGGCCTCGATCGCCTCAGCCGTCCCGGCCACCTCGACCATATCGGCTGCTACCTCGGCCACCTCCGGAATGGCTTCCGTTTCCACGTTCTGGAAGGTCGATGGTTGCTCGACCGCAACGGGTGTTGCCTCAGGCTCCACCGGCACCGCAGTTGCAACTGGCCAGGCAAGCACCGAGGCGGACTCGACCGGTTCCTGCGCCATGTCCTCCGGCTCGATTTCGTCGCCCTGCAGATTCGCCGCGAGCGCGGCGAGATCCATCGGTTCCTCTTCATCTTCGAGGCTGGCCGTCAGCCAGCTGTCATCCTCATCCTCGAGCGCAGCCGGTTCCAGTTCGGTCAGGTCGTCAGCAATGGCCCCGGTGAGCCAGTCGCTGCCGCCTTCAAACTCGGCGGGTAACTCCTCGAAGGATGACGAAACGTCTGCAAGGCTATCTTCGGTGGCTACGTCTTCCATCGACGCCGCCAGCTCACTGAGGTCCAGCCCCTCTTCGGACACTTCCGCCTCGATATGGGGGTCGGGGGATTCCGCCACTACCCCGAGATATTCCCCGGCGTCCGCGGCTGTTTCCAGCGGCTGTTCACCAGCACTCGCTGACCAGTCTTCTGCTGTGCTCAGCCCGTCCACTGCTTCACCGTTTAGCGGCTGGACCGGATTTTCAGCGCTGGTCTCGGCGAGTGCGTCCCAGCAATTGCTGTCCGGCTGGTCCAGCGAATCGCTTTCGGCGGAGGCAACCTCAAGGTCTTCACCGAGCGAAGCCACGGCCACCGCCAGCTCCGAATCCACCTCGACCTCAATGGCCGCAAAATCGATCCCGGCCAGTTCTTCTTCGGGAGTATCGATTGTAGAGGTTTCGCCAGCGATAGAATCTGCCACTGCGGGCTCATCGAACGGACCAGGGTCGGTGCCCTCGATTGCCGACAGGTCGAGCGCCATCGGCGCTTCCTGGGCAAGGGGTGAGGCGTTCTCGTCAACCGGTACAGCGGAGGACTCCTGTGAGGGAGTCGCCGTCTGCTCTTCGGTGGTCACCCGCCGGTTGCGCTGCAGGGCCAGGGGCTGGGCGCCGATATCGTCGTCGTCCAGCAAACCGAGGATGTCGCTGCCATCGGCAACGCTGGAATTGGTCTCCGCTACCGGGTTGCGGGGGCGCCGATGATCGACCGCCATGAAACCGTTGTGACTGCCGCCAGGCGCCGAAGCCTGGGCGGCAGGCTTGCGCGAGTCGGAATAGATATCGCTGCCGGTATCCTCGGAGAGGACGATTTCCTCGTCGACAAAGGCGGAGAGGTCATCACCGTTGCCGGTGCCGCCCATCATGTGACGGCCGGCCACGGCCGTCTCGCTCTCGCTCAGTTCGGCAACTGGCAGTCCGTCATCGGCAAGCTTGAACAGCTTGTCCTTCTGCTCGGACATGTCCTGTTCCAGCAACCACTTGAGGGTTTTCTTGCGCTGATCCTGTTCAGGGCGGGACTTGTCGCCCTTACCGCCGCTGTCATCTGAGTACACGATGCGTCTCCCTGTCCTGTGCTATTACCGAGCTCGGAGCTCAGGAGTGTCCCGCCGGATGCAGCGCGGAAGTTTCGGACCCGGGCCCCGTGGCAGGGGGTACGCCCGCGTCATCCAGCTGCGGCATATCCGAGGCGAGGTCATCGACCCCGTTTTCTGCCATGCGGAAGCAGCGATTGGTCAGTTCGCGTGTCGTGGTCACGTCAAATCCAGCGGCGTCGCCAAAGGAGGCAACCAGGCCGGGTAGCGCATCTACCACGTCCCGTAACAGCGCCTGCAACTTGTCATCGGGTGCTATGTCGCCATCCAGTACCCGGTCCAGCAGATCCTGGGCCGACCACCCCAACTCGCCCAGGACGTTGGCACCCACCGCACGGCCATTTCCCTTGAAGGTATGGAAGTGGCGGCGGATATCCTTCAGGTGGTCGTTGGCTTCCGGATCCAGCTCCCAAACCGTCATCAGGCGCGCCAGCTCTTCAACGATTTCCTCCGATTCCTCGAGGAAGACTTCGCGAAATTCGGGCGGGATATCCCTGTCCTCTACATAGTTGCGCGCCGGCGCGGCCGCCACGGACGCCGTTTCCTCCGCGCCGGTTTCCGGCACGGCCACGGCGGCACCGGCAGACAGCTCCGCGCCGTAGCGATCCAGCTCTGCCGCCCGCTGCTCGGCAAAGGCGATCATGTGTGCGGTGTCGTCCAGCGGGTCGATCAGGGTGCGCTGCAGGTGCAGTTCGATCTGGGCAAAAGCATCGGCAAAACAACGGAAAGCTTCGTCCTCGTGAACACAGCCCGCCTTGCTGGCCGCCTCCAGCCAGCGGCGGCACTGCTCCATCACGTTGCCTTCCCGCTCCATGCCGGCAAAGGTCAGGGCGCCGGCAATTTCCGACAGCAACTGGATGGAGATGCTCATCGCCTTGCGTTCGGGGGTCTTGTCGAGCTGGGCCTCGAACTTACAGGCAAGGTCATACAGCAGGTCGAGGTCAGCCTCCCCGTTATCGGCGTCAAACACCGCCTTGCGCAGTTCTGCGTGCCCTTTGTCCGTCTTGTTCAGGTAGCGGTGCAGGGCGTGGGTCAGCTTCAGCGTGTCTTCCATGCCGAAGGGCTTGCGCTTGAGGGCATTGGCCAGCGCCTTGCCACGCAGGATCGCATGCAGGTGGTTTTCCACCAGCGCCATCTGTCCGAAGGTCGCCTTGACCACGCTCTCCCGCAGTTCGAACTCGCGGCTGGAAAATGAGCTGCAAACGCCGTGTTCGAGCTTGTATTCCACGTCCAGCTTCACGTCGACAATGCCGCGCACGATACTGGTGATGGCCTGGTCGAGCTTCACCTCGTCGTTGCGATAATCTCCCCGGTACAGGCTCTGCAGTTTGTTGTAGACCGATTGCAGGGAGTCGGCGTGGGCATCATGCCCGGCTGCAGTGAGGCGGAACATGGCCTGTTCGACGTGATCGACCACCTCGGCACCATCCGCCTCGCTGGACGCCTTGATCGCGTTCAGGTCGTTGGCGTTGATGAAGTCCGCAGCGGCGTTGAGGTGTTCCAGCGCGCTGCTCAGGGCGGTGACCAGGGCATCGATATGGATCAGGCCGCGCTGGCTTTCCTCCAGCGTATTGTCGTCAATGCCGAACACTTCACGAATGTTGGCGATATGTACCGGCTTGGCGCGACAGGATGCGATGTAATAAAGCATCTGCTGCAGATAGGCGTTGTAGTCCACGCTGGGGTCAACCTCACCGCCATTCTCGCGTGCGTACTTGATCATGAAGGCGCCGGTCTTGAACACCTGGGCAATACATTCGTCCGGCACGATCAGGCCACCGGCAATGCCTTCACAGAGACCCACCTGGGTAAACCAGAACCGCTCCGGCTCGGTACCCACAAACAGGGACTGCATCTTGCGGGCGATGCGGGCGACCGTTTTCATGCTCTCGCCCACGTTACGCTTGCGCAATGCAGACTTGGCCATTTCCAGGTACAGCGCCAGCATGACGTTGGCGCGACTGCGAATCTCCTCATCGGAAGCCGGGCTGGCACCTGCGGTTATCCCGAGTCCTTCGGGGATATCCATGTGAAAGAAGAAGGCCTGGGGCCGCGGGCGCTCCCCGACCCAGCGACGCAGGTCGTTGACGTACTGCTCAAGACCCTGCCCCGTGTCGAGGCGGGATGTCTGTACATGGGCCAGGTAGGCCGGCAGGATCTTGAAGGCCTGCATCAGCCCGCCCATGGTGAGCTTGCGACGCTCGCCCTGAACCCGGTCCTTGTAAAGGAAATTGAGGCTGCGCTCCATCTCGATGGACAGCATCTCGCCCTTCTTGATCCCCAGTGCGCGCAGGGTGGAGGTAATCTGGTGCACGGCCCACATGCACTGCAGCAGCGGCTTCTTCTGGCTCATGTCCTTGCTGTATTCCACCAGGGCCTGCTCGGCGTTTTCCGCCTGCTTGTTCATCAACCCGATGACCCACTTGAGGGACACAATGTCGGTCTTGCTAGTCACCACTTACACCTCCGGTTTTTTTATAGGCGGTCACGCCAGGCCAGGTCGCGCGTTGCATGCATGGGTGCTTCCAGCCAAGGTCTTCGCCGGCGCCAAGCACCAGCAAGCCACCGTCGCGCAGTCGGTCCACCAACTGATCAATAATCCAGAGCTGGACGTCGCGCTCGAAATAGATCAGTACGTTCTGACAGACAATGACATTGAAATCGGCGAAGGGGGCGTCATTCACGTGTAGCAGATTGCTGTGGAAAAAGTGGCAGCGGGCACGGATCGCGTCATCGATTGCCCACCACTGGTCGCTGACACGGTGGGTATAGCCACGGCGATAGGGCGCGGGGATGCGGGCTATCGCGCCTTCCCGGTAACGCCCCTGTTGCGCCTCGGTTACCGCGCCAAAGCTGATGTCGGTACCGATCCCGTGCCACTCGAGCCAGGGCTCGCGAGCATGCAGGCGCTGCTCGACCACCATCGCAATCGAGTACAGCTCCTGTCCGGCACTGCAGCCGGCACTCCAGAAAGAGAATCCATTGCCGGTGTCTTCACGCTGCAACCAGGCGTCAACATATTCCCCGACTGCTTCGAGGGCAGCCGGCTGGCGGAAGAATCGCGTCTCCTTGACAGTGAGCAGATCCACCAGCGCCAACCACTCGGCCCGGGCGCTGATACTGTCGTCGATCAGGGCCAGGTATTCGTCACAATCACACAGACCCAGCGCCTGCATGCGCTCGCCGATACAGGCCTCGATCACCCCCAGGGGGCTCTCGATGCGGATCCCCGCACGCCGCTGCAGCTGCTGCATCAGCAGCTGGAACTGGCGCCCGTTCAGGTGGGGACTCAACTGGCGAGCGGAAAGGCTCATACGGAGACTTTCTCCTCGGCGCCGGCTTTCTCGAGCTCACTCATCTCCCGCTCATCGTAGAGCTTGGCGGGGGAGGGAATGTGTTTCATGTCGTCCAGTTCGGCCAGGCCGCTGTCGCCGGCCGCGGCGTCTTCCTCGATGCGGAACTGGCTCAGGCTCTGGGCCACGGCGCGCATCGACTGCTGCAGTGCGCTCACGCCACCCTGGGTTTCCTCGCTGTATTCGGAAATGTCCAGGTTGCGCTCGCGAATCTCGGCCATGGAACTGTTCATGTGCTGGGCGCTGTCCGCCGACTGGCCGGCCGCATCATCCACCGAGTTAATGATGGCGGTAATCTCGTTGGAGCCCTCGTTGATTTCCTCCAGCGAGGCATCGAGGCGATCGATGTACTCGAGGATGGTGACAACGGTGCCCACCGTATTTTCCATGGACGAAAGGTTTTCCGCCGACAGGTTCTGCAGCATGCGCACTTCTGAAATAACCTTGCGGCCCTCTTCTTCGGCTTCCCGCAGCAGGTCGCCGATCGCCTCGGCAATGCCGAGGAAGGGCCGGCCGTGTTCGCCGGCTTTCTCGGCCTCGATACGGGTGTTGATCGCCACAACCGAGATTTTGGTATTCAGGGCCTGGATGTACTCTGCAGCCGTTGTTACCGACTGGATCAGCTCGCCCTGGCGTTTGGCCGACTTGGAGGTTTCCTGGACCGATTCCCGGACGTCAGCCGATGCCTTCGACATGTCCTTGGTCAGCTCGTAACCGCGTGCCACCTGCAGCCGGTTGCGCTCGGAGGTCTGGGCGGCTTTCACGGTAGAGGCCTTGATCTGCTCACTGGTGCGCACCATCTCGGTGGCGGCAGTGGTGGACTCCACCACCGAACGGGTCAGTTCCTTGCCTTTCTCCACCTGGCCCTGGGCGGTTTTACCGATCTTGTTGATCTCGTCTACGGCGATCTCGAACGGCGTGCGGATGTTGCGGATCAGCTCACGCTGGCGGCCTGTCGAGGCGTTGATCTCCCGGGCGATGTCCTGGGTAACAGTATTGGCTTCGGGTGCACGTACGGTGAGGTCACCCTCGGAAATTTTGACCAGTGCGCCGTTGATTTCCTCGACCCCCTGCTCGGTATACACCACTCGCTGACGCTGGTTGCGGAACATGAGAATCAGCAGGGCCACCGACAGCAGTGCCGGCGCGCCGAACAGTACCATCAGGGTACTGCGATCGTTGACGCGAGCACTGGTCATCCGGTCGATGGCGGGGAACAGGGCGGAGATGGCATCGGAGAGAGCGGCACTGGATACCGCCACCGACTGGCGGGCCACCGCGGCACCGCGCAGCTCCGGAGCGGCTTCGGCAATCTGCTCGATAGAGGTGGAGACAACC
Source organism: Parahaliea maris (assembly GCF_008064665.1). Lineage (GTDB taxonomy): Bacteria > Pseudomonadota > Gammaproteobacteria > Pseudomonadales > Halieaceae > Parahaliea > Parahaliea maris. The sequence continues at coordinate 87,552 of NZ_VRZA01000003.1, forward strand.
GCGAACAGCTTGTTGGCGGAGTCGATTGCGTCGATTGCGTCAGCATCCGCAAGGCGCTGAACGCCCATCACCTTGTTGCCGTTGCGCAGGGCGTCCACGGTGCGGTTGAAGTCCGCCGCATCGGTGCGAAATTCATCTGCGGCACGCTGGTTTTCGGGACCCCCGGCGAGAATCTTGTCGATGTTGCGGGCAATACGCTCGGTCAGCCACAGGGTTTTCTGGGCCGCGGTAATCGTGTTACTGGAAACAGACTCATCCAGCAGGATATCGACCACTGCCGCGAACTCGCTCTGGATGGGACGAATGTTGGTTTCCATCTCGGCCGATACGCCATGGATAAAGACAATGCGCGGCCCGGCGTCCACCAGCGTTCGGGCCGCCGCCTCGATGGGCTCCCACTGGCTGGCGATCTCAGTGACCTCGGCATCCAGGCCGGAGCCCTGCAGGGAAGCAAGTGAAGCATTGAATTGCTCGACCTGGGCATTGAGCTGGTCGAAGGTCTGCTGGGCACCCTGCTCGGTCTCCCGCGCACGGGCGACAACCTGCTGGGCCTGCAGGCGCAATTCATTGGCCATGCTCCGGTGCTCGCCTTCCTCACCGGCATCCTGCTGGATCATGACGAACGTATAAATTACGCCGCCGAGGCAGGCCAGGATGGCCAGTGCAATAACGCCCACCCAGAAGGAGGAAGCTGCACTTTTCTTCACATCGGTCATGAGATTTGATCCTCGTTATGGTCCCCTGTCGTCGCCGAAGCATTACCGAGGTCGCTATCGGAGACGAGTTTGTCGATATCCAGTACCGCCAGAAACTGCTCGTTATAGTGAAAGCCACCGAGGCTGAACTCGGCGACATCTTCATCAACGGGGTGCGCCATGTCGCGCTCCTCGATGGGAAATTTGAGATCGCGGTGCACACCGCTCAGGGTGAGTCCGAAGTGCAGGCCCTGGCGCCGCACTACCATGCAGTACTCCCGCACCCGACCGGTATAAGGTTGGCGGCGGAGCAAGACGTCACCGGAAAAAATCGGCAACAGACCACCCTTGTGGGAAGCCAGCCCCAACACCCAGGGCTTGGTACCCGGGATGGGAGTCACGGCAGGCGTTTCGATAATTTCATCCAGCTCCCCGGCCCCGATCAGCATCGGCACACCCGCAATACCCAGGTGAGTCCCCACCCAGTACATCACGTGCTGGTCGCGTGCCGGACTCGGCGCCGCAGCCTGTGCGTAATATTGTTCCAGTTCGCGGAACGCTGACAGGGCGCTGGAAGTCATCGATCAGGCCGCCCGACGAGCACCGGTGTGATCGGCAATCAACTGCCTCAGCACGGAGTCCGGCGGAATTTTGGTGACATGGGCGGTGGCGCCACGCGCCTGGCCCTTGGCAATGTCGAAAATGCCATCGGAGGAGGAGAGCATGATCACCGGCGTGTTGCGGGTGTCCTCTGCGTTACGGATCAGGGTACAGGTCTGGTATCCGTCCAGCTCCGGCATGGTGATATCGAGAAAAATAATATCGGGCTTGAAGCGGCGCAGCATGCCGAGCGCCTTGTAGCCGTCTTCGGCGCATTCCACTTCACAACCCATGTTTCTGAGCGTGTGCGACATCATCATGCGGATGGTTTTTGCATCATCCACAATGGCGACTTTGACGCCGCTGATATCGAGCTCTTCTGTCTGGTCCGTCATTTGTAACCTCGCAGCTTCTGATTCCGGCGCCACAGTGCGGGCGTCCGGCGTTCACAGTATTTAAATTGGGCATCGGCGCTTCAAGGAAAAACTGGAGTTTTCTCCAGTTAGGCAGCAACCGTGATCTATGTCTCAAAACCCGGGAAAGCCATTGAAACCGGCCTATTCGTAGAGCTGCTCCAGCGCACTGGCTAGAAGTTCAGGGCTGGCACTGCGATGAATGAGTCCGCTGGCCAGTGCCGCCTCGGGAATCCCGCGGCAGACTGCCGAAGCAGGCTCCTGCACCCACATTCGACATCCGGTGGTGTCGAGCACATCCAGACTTCCGGCGCCGTCGTTGCCCATACCGGAAAACAGAATCAGCCCACGCGCTGGCAACGCTGCGGCAGCGAATATGATCGCCAGTTCGTCGATATCGGGGGTGTGTCCCGCTCCCCAGCCGCTGTGAGGTTCCGCGAACACGTCTCCCGCAGAGAATCCAACGCGACAGCGTGGGGGCACGATCAGTACCGCCCCGGGACGCAGTGTGTGGCGCTGCTGGATCAGCTCCATCTGAAACAGATCACTGGCGCAGGTCAGTTGGCGCAGCTGTTCCTGGCGAGCAGGGTCGTAATGCTGGGCATAGAGGAAAGCCACCGGCGGTCGGCGCCGAAAGCTGGCAAAAAACCGCTGTACAGCGACCGTGGCCCCGGCGGAACCCGCCAGCAACCAGACCGCCTCCAGGCGTGTAGTCAGCCCCTGGCAGACCTCGGCTTCGCGCAGCGTGGTGAGTGAGCGCTCAATCGACACGGGGAAACATAAAGTTCTTGAATGGCTCCAGGTGGCCGGGCTGAAAATCGCCCAGTTCATAGATATTGAGTCGGTACATCAGGGTCAGGCAGCGCTGGAACGCCTCTTCGGCATCGTAGGCCGAGGGCGGAATGCGGTAGCGATCGGTCACCTGGGCATAGATCAGTGTCGCGATCTCCCGTCGCCCCTGGTCCTCCCGGTAAAGCAAGTGGTCAACCGGCGAGGAGACAACCCCCGGGCCGTACACCAGGAACGCCTCCCAGTGGCGTTCGTCCTGATGCTCTCCCAGCAGCGACACCAGGAAGCGGACCATATTGCTGAGCTCTTCCCGCGGTGGCAGCACGTCCTTGTGCAACCAGCTGCGCAGTTCCGATTCCCGCCAGTGACTGTTGATCGCGAGCAGGCTGATAACCCGGCCCTCAGCCAGGGGTGGCGCCACCCCGCTCAGGTCCCAGAGCATGTTGAGCCTCGCCGAGAAGCCAAGGGCGACCGGAGGACGCTCCTGGGCGAGATCGCGATACTGCTCTGCGTACTCCGCCAGAGGGCGACGCCGGGGCTTGTCCTGGGCAGTTTCCTGCCCCTGCTTGCTTTCGGTCACTTTCTCTGTCACTTGGAGCCTTCCACGGCAGCCTCCCGGAGGCGCTTGTTATAGGTGGGTACAGAGACACCGAGCACCACCGCCCGCTGTTTCAGCGATACGCCCGCTCCCTGACTTTCCAATTGTTTGAGCAGCAGGGTGCGGGCGGTCGCCAGCGGGTCTGTTGCGTCGTCCGCCGCTTCCGCCAGCCAGGCGCGCACCCGTTCATCCATGCTTTTCCACAGCATGCTTTCGCCGCGTTCGCTGTCGCGTTCGGCGATTCGAGGTTGCCAGCGCTGCACATTGCGCGAGGTGGTTTGCAGTCGGCGAGCCGCCTTGGGCGGCTGCCCGCCACACTGGGCCAGCACCGCCAGCACCACCTCGTCTTCGAGCCACAGCCCCAGGGGCTCACACGCCCGGGTCGATAGCGCGTGGTGCACGGCTTCCGCCAACCCGAGTTCCAGCTCCTCTGTGGCAGAGGGTCGATAGCGACCAAGGTTGGACAATTCACCGCCGAAGCCGTCAACGATGGGCTCGAGCACGCGCTGCTGCTCCCGGGCCGCCCCCAGCAGGCCCAGGTCGGCAGGGCTCACCCAGGCGTCACTGGCCGAACCCAGGGCGTCACTTATCCGCTGGCGCATTTCGCTGATGTTGCCCTCCCAGGTGTGGGCGAGCATGGCGCGCTCGGCCTCGGGAGTAAACCGGTGCTCGGCGAGATCGCGGTCCGCGCATTCCTGCTGCAGTATCTTGTCGGCCCAGCGCAGCACGGCGCGCTGGCGGTCACGGATAGGTGGAACGAAAATGGGGTAGCCGGCAAACACACTACCGAGCCTTTCCTGCAATTGCTGGGTGCGAACCAGGCGCTCGATAGAGTCTGGCAGCAGAGCCACAAACCGCGCTTGGGACAGGGGCTGGGGCGGACGGGTATCGAGTACCGTACGGGTGCTGAGCTGCCGGGCGAGCCGGGTTTGCGCCTCTGTGCACATCAGGTGGGGGTACTTGAAGACCAGGGTTTTGCCGACGCTGGCCTTGAGTGCCCTGGCAATGGCCCGGTTGGCGGCATCACAGTTGCGAAACTCCCGGCAGTCGATGGCGACCAGGTGGCCCGGCAGCCCCCCGGCTTCCTCGTGCACCACCCGCGCCACGTACATCTTGCCGGTGCCCCGGGCGCCGATGATCGCGATGGGCATATGGGTCTTGGCGAGAAAGGCCGCACGGTCGACCGCCCCTTCCATATTGTCCAGGACATAGCCGGTGTTACTGCCGGGGCGCTGCCCGCCGGCACCGCCCTCCGTGTCCCAGAGACCTTGCTGCTTCACATTGCACTACATCTTGTTATGTCGTCAGCCACCCCTGTTCAGAAGGTAGCCCCCGTTCACCAATATAGGGATTCCCGGCGCCCATGGCCATAGGCGATACCGGGATCTGGAAGGCATCGGGCGCAACGCCGCGGACTGGTTGAGCGCTGGTGATAGTCCCTCAGTGGCGCACGGCCTTGATGACCTCGCGCGCGAGATCCCAGCGATCGAAACCCTGGGCGCCGTAGTCGAGACCCCGGCGCACAATGACAAGGTCGTGGGAGGGCACCACGATCACAAACTGGCCGCGGTTGCCGGCGGTACTGTAGGCATCCGCAGGCACCTCACCCTTGCGTTCATCGGGCACCAGCCACCACTGTCCACCGTAGAAGTTGCCGCTCCCGGCGGTGGCCGGGGCCGGGTGGCGAACGAAGTCGATCCACTCCCGGGGCAACAACTGCTCTCCCTGCCATTCACCCTGCTGCAGGTACAGCTGGCCAAAACGGGCCAGGTCCCGGGCATTGGTGTACACCTGGCTGCTGAGGATAAAGTCGCCAAAGCGGTCTGTACTCACCAGGGTATTGCGCATGCCCAGCTTGTCCAGCAACGCCCGGCGCGGGTATTCCCTGTAGGCCTGTTCACCCAGCACCTGCTTCATGGCCAGCACGGCGAGCAGGGTGTCGTAGTTCTCGTAGTCCCAGAAACTCCCCGGCGCGCGCACCAGCCCCCGATCGAGGGCGCCCTTTACCGAACTGGCGCCAGCCCAGTAGGCGAGGCCCGACCCGGTAGCGTACTCCTTGTTAAAGCTGTCTACCGGATAGAGGCCACTGGACATATTAAGCAGGTGACGCAGGGTGATGTCTGCCCGCGGGTCCACTCCGGCTTCCAGTTGCGGTCCGAAGGGCAGGTTGAGGGGCTCATCCAGTTTCAGTTTTCCCGCCGCCACCAGTTGCCCGATCAGGGAGACCGCGATGCTCTTGGCAGTGGACCAGGTGCGGGTACGGGTGTGCATGTCGAAACCCGGTGCGTAGCGCTCATGGATAATCTGGCCGCGGTAAAGCACCAACAGGCTGATGGTGTCCTGCTCGGGCGTCTCACGCTGGAAGGCCCAGTCTGATGCCGCCTGTAGCGCGGCGCCGTCGATGCTGTCGGGTATCGGTTGCTCGGGTATGGCGTCGCCCATCGGCCAGGGGAGGTCAGCCGGGTTGCCGGCTGGCGGTGGCAGGTCGAGCTGGGGCAGGGTGCCAATGTCGGCCAGTGTCTGTTCCGGCGCCAGTACCACACAGCCGATGCCCGGCCGGAAGGCAGCGTGGATCGCCTGATCGCCAGTGGGGGCGGCAACGGTCACCGCCTGCTGCTCACGGTGCACCTGTAGTTCGCCCGGCACGGTATCAGCCTGGAAACGCACCAGGTAGGCCAGTTCCTGGGCTCGAACCTGAGCCAGGGTACGGTCGGAAGTGTACAGGCCGTTACAGGCCAGCACCGCCTCCACTCCGTGTCGGATCAGCTGCCGCTGGTGCTGGAAGTAATCCTCACCCTGGCTCGCCGATGAACCCAACAAGCTCGTCAGGGCAAGAGCTGGCGCACAGACCCATCGGGAAAGCACGGGAAACTTCATCAGAAGGGGATGTCGTCATCCCCGTAATCTGCCGCGGGCCCGGGGTCCATGTTCGGCGGAGGCGCCTCATCCCCGGGATAGCCGCCCGCAGCCGCGGCAGCGGGAACCACTTTCCAGCCTTGCAGGTTGTTGAAATAGCGGCCGTTGTACTCACGACCGCGAATATCAAAGCTGACGGTGACTTCCTGCCCGGGCTGCAGGTCATCGAGCAGGGCAATCTTGTCCTGGACAAACTCCAGGTTGATCTCCTGTGGATAACGGCCGTCGTCAACAGTGACCACCATTTCCCGCTTGGTAAAGCCACTGTTGAACGTCTGCGGCTCCTGGATGAGTTTGATTTTTCCGGTAAGCTCGTAGGCCACGATAATCCTCCTTGATCAGACGTCCAGGTTAGCCACGGACAACGCATTCTCCTCGATGAAGTCCCGGCGAGGTTCCACGTGATCTCCCATCAGGGTGGTGAAGATCTGGTCGGCGGCGATCGCATCCTCGATCGTCACCTTCAGCATCCGACGCACCTCGGGGTCCATGGTGGTTTCCCAGAGCTGGTCGGGGTTCATTTCGCCGAGACCCTTGTAGCGCTGGATGTTGTAGCCCTTGCGAGCCTCGGCCATCAGCCAGGCCAGACCTTCCTCGAAGTCGCGGGTGTTGAGCACCTTCTCCCCGCGCTTGAAGTAACCGCCCTCGTCGATGAGATTATTCACGGTGTTCCCCAGCGCCACCAGGCTGCGGTACTCACCCGAGGCGAAGAACTCGTGGTGATACTCGGTCTCGGACTCGACGCCGTGGGCCAGCAGTTTTACCACGGGGAAGAATATCTGCCGCTCCGGGTCCTTGCGCACCACGACCTGATAGGCACTCCCCTTGGGAGTCACTGGAAGTAAGCGCTCACTTAGCTGTTCGGCGAAGGCCGCGACCCGGGCCTCGTCCTTGAGATCATCCACCGTGATGTGCTCGCCGTAGATCATCTGCCACAACACCACCGGGGCGTACAGTCGACTCAGACGGTCGATGGTCGCAGCTACCCCACGGAACTCTCCCACCAGTTGCTCCAGGCCCTCCCCAGCGATGGGGGGGGCATCGTCGTTCACATGGATGGCAGCGCCGTCCAGGGCCGACTGGGTCAGGTATTGGCGCAGGGCTTCGTCATCCTTGAGGTAGGTGTGTTGCTTGCCCTTGGCGACCTTGTACAGGGGCGGCTGGGCAATAAAGATGTGGCCCCGTTCGATCAACTCGGGCATCTGCCGGAAGAAGAAGGTCAGCAACAAGGTTCTAATATGGGACCCATCAACATCCGCATCGGTCATGATGATGATGCTGTGGTAACGGAGTTTGTTAGGATCGAATTCATCCTTGCCAATGCCACAGCCCAGCGCGGTCACAATCGTGCCGACTTCCGCGGAGCCCAGCATTTTGTCGAAGCGCGCCTTCTCCACATTCAGGATCTTTCCCTTCAGAGGCAGAATGGCCTGGAAGCGGCGGTTGCGGCCCTGCTTGGCAGAACCGCCCGCGGAGTCACCCTCCACCAGGTAGAGTTCTGACAGGGCGGGATCTTTCTCCTGGCAGTCCGCCAGTTTGCCTGGCAGGCCGGCGATATCCAGCGCGCCTTTGCGGCGAGTCATTTCCCGCGCCTTGCGTGCGGCCTCACGCGCACGGGCCGCGTCCAGCATCTTGCCGACCACGGCCTTGGCTTCCTGCGGGTTCTCCAACAGGAAGTCATTAAATTCCGTACCCATGGACTGCTCCACAGCGGTTTTTACCTCTGAGGAAACCAGCTTGTCCTTGGTCTGGGAAGAGAACTTCGGATCCGGCACTTTCACCGAGATAATGGCCGTGAGACCCTCGCGCGCATCGTCCCCGGTGGTGTTGACCTTGGCCTTCTTCGCCAGGCCCTCGCGCTCAATGTAGTTGTTGAGGCTACGGGTCAGGGCCGCCCGGAAACCGGCGAGGTGGGTACCGCCATCGCGCTGCGGAATGTTGTTGGTGTAGCAGTAGATGGCTTCCTGAAAGGAATCGTTCCACTGCAGGGCGACTTCAACACCAATGCCGTCATCCGTATCCAGTTGGAAGTGAAACGGCTTGTTAATGGGTGTCTTGTTCTGGTTCAGGTAGTTAACGAAGGCATTGAGGCCGCCCTCGTAGGCATAGGTCTCTTCCTTACCGCTGCGTTCGTCCTTGAGGACGATACGGACGCCGGAGTTCAGGAAGGCCAGTTCGCGCAGCCGCTTTGCCAGGTGTTCGAAGTGGAATTCGATATTGGTGAAAGTTTGCGCGGAGGGCTTGAAGCGCACGCTGGTCCCGGAGCTTTCTGTATCCCCGATCACCGCCAGCGGTGCCTGCGGAACACCGTGGCGATAGACCTGCTCATACATTTTGCCTTCACGGCGTATGGTCAGCGTCAGCTCTTCTGACAGGGCGTTGACCACTGAGACCCCCACCCCGTGAAGCCCTCCAGAAACCTTGTAGGTGTTGTCATCAAACTTGCCGCCGGCATGGAGCACGGTCATGATCACTTCCGCGGCGGAGACACCCTCTTCGTGCATCTCTGTGGGGATACCTCGACCGTCGTCCCCCACACTCACCGACTCATCGGGATGGATGACAACGTCAATTTGCGAGCAGTGTCCTGCGAGCGCCTCATCGATAGAGTTATCGACCAGCTCAAACACCATGTGATGCAGGCCGGTACCGTCATCCGTGTCCCCGATGTACATGCCAGGACGCTTGCGGACGGCGTCCAGGCCCTTGAGTACCTTGATGCTTGAAGAATCGTAGTTCTGTTCCTGCTCGCTCATATTCTGAAAGACTCTCTTGTCATCCCTTGGTGGGGCCCACCTATGAAGGCGCCCCGTTATTACTGTGCGCCAACCTCACCATGTTCCACGTGGAACATCGCCAGATCAGCCTTCCCCGACCAGCGGTTGGCCAGGCTTCCCTGCTCGACACAGGTAATGAATACCTGCGCCCCCAGTGCATCGAGCTCCTCGCACACTCTCTGACAATGCTGGGCATCAAGTTCAGAGGGCAGGTCATCCACCAGGTAGGTACATTGCCGTGCCGCTGTTTCCTGCATTAACTGGCCCTGAGCCAGCTTCAAGCCGCACACCACCAGCTTCTGCTGGCCTCTCGACAACACATCCTCGGCCGCCCGACCGTCTATCATTACCTTGAGATCAGCCCGCTGAGGTCCAACCTGGGTGAAACCCTTCTCGCGATCAGACGCAAGCGTTGCTTCCAGCGCTTCTTCGTAGGTGAGGCGTCGATCCCAACCCTGGCGAAGCCGCAGTTCAAGCTCTCCCAGGTGCGGTAACAACCGGTCCAGAATCGCCCTGAATCGCGGCGCCAACTCACTAAAATAGGCCTGCCGAAACAGGTTTAGCTGCTGGCCTGACTGGGCGAGCTCCCGAGTCCAGGCGGTTATTTCCCGATCGCCCAGTTTATCACGCCGAAGGCCGCTATTGCGCTGTTTAATGCAGCGCTGAAACCGCTGCCACTCAGGAAAAAAGCGATGTTCCACGTGGAACACACCCCAATTCAGGTATTGTCGTCGTGCAGCAGGGGTCCCGGTGAGCAAGGCGAAACTCTCCGCGTTAACGACCTGAAGAGGTAATTGGTCCACGAGTTGGGAGACCGCTCTGACCGATTGCCCCTGCACCCGTAGCGTTACCTCCCCGTCGAGACGACGCTGTACACCGAGAGTGACACGGGCGCCGCTCTTTGCCCGCACCGCACCCTGGACGACACAATCATTTTCCCCGTGGGTGATCAAGGTCTTTGCACTGGTTCCGCGAAAGGACCTCGCCATCCCGAGCAAATGGATGGCCTCGAGAATCGAGGTCTTGCCGCTGCCATTCTCACCAAAACAGACATTGATGCGACCGATATCCCTCAGGGACACAGACCTGAGATTGCGGATATGGTGGATGTTGAGCTGTTCGAGAGCCAAGCGGGGAGGGGGAGTAAGGAGATTATTGCCAGCCCCGCCTGATACACAGGGCTGGCAGTCAGGGTGTAGGTTACAGGCGCATCGGCATCACGACGTACACCGAATCGTCACTCTCGGTTTCCTCCAGGAGGGCACTACTATTCGGATCGGAGAGCGAAAGACGGACTTTCTCACCGCTCAAGACCCCGAGGACATCCAGCAGATAACTGACGTTAAAGCCGATTTCGAGGCTGTCGCCCTCGTAATCGACCGGCACGGACTCCTCGGCCTGCTCCTGTTCCGGGTTGTTGGCTACAATCTCCATGGCGCCGCTCACCAGTTTCAGGCGAACACCGCGATACTTTTCGTTGGACAAAATCGCTGTGCGGGTAAAGGCCTGGCGCAACTCTGTCCGGGAACCCACCACCAGCTTGTCGGGAGCGCGAGGGAGCACCCGCTCGTAATCGGGAAATTTGCCGTCTACCAGCTTGGAGGTGAACGTGAAATCCTCTGTGGTCGCCCGCATGTGGTTGCTACCGAGTACGATGCCAATGTCGGCATCATCGTTCATCAGCAGGCGGGCCAGCTCCAGCACCCCTTTGCGCGGGAGAATCACCTGGGCGTCCTCCGGCATATCGACACCGGACGGCAGGGTGCACATGGCCAGGCGGTGACCATCGGTCGCCACGACCCGCATACGGCCCTGCTTCAACTCCCACAGCATGCCGTTGAGGTAATAGCGCACATCCTGCTGTGCCATGGCGAACCCGGTGCGATCGATAAGACGCCGCAGCTGGCCCTGCTTGATGGCGAACTGGTGGGTTCCGATACTGTCGTCAACGCTGGGAAATTCCCGGGCCGGCAGGGTGGAGAGCGTGAAACGACTGCGGCCAGACTTTACCGAGACCTTGCTGTCTGCGGCGCTGAATTCAATGTCGCTTCCCTCGGGCAGGGACTTGCAGATATCGACCAGTTTCCGGGCAGGCACGGTCAGTTCACCGTCAACGCCGGCGGCGGGTAGTTGTACGCGGCCAACCAGTTCTACTTCGAGGTCAGTACCCGTCAGGGAGAGCCTGTCTCCCTCGAGTACCAGTAACACATTGGACAGTATGGGCAGGGTCTGGCGACGTTCCACCACGCCCGCTACAAGGTTGAGTGGCTTGAGCAATGCATCCCGAGAAATCACAAATTTCATAGCTTGTTGTATTCCTTAACTCATCGCCCGCCGCGATGGTAATTCCGCCTATCCCCAGCCAGTGTCGCAGATTCGACTCCCTGGCCCAACAAAGCAATATAAAGCTGCCCTCGCCGACGTCAGGTAGTCAGGGAACGCAGCAGATTTTTATAGTCTTCGCGTATATCGGAGCTCGTTTCGCGAAGCTCCTTGATTTTACGACATGCGTGCAGAACTGTCGTGTGGTCCCGACCACCAAAGCTGTCACCGATTTCCGGCAGACTGTGGTTGGTCAGTTCCTTGGCCAGCGTCATGGCGACCTGTCGCGGCCGCGCTACGGAACGACTGCGGCGCCGGGACATCAGATCCGCCACCTTGATTTTGTAATACTCCGCCACGGTGCGCTGTATATTGTCCAGGCTAACCTGCTTGTCCTGCAGCGCGAGCAGGTCTTTCAGGCTTTCCTTGATCAGCTCGATGTCGACAGGCTTCCCTGTGAAGTGAGCACTTGCTATCACCCTTTTAAGCGCGCCTTCTAGCTCCCGTACATTGGAGCGTATGCGTTGGGCAATAAAAAAGGCAGCCTCCGGCGGCAATTCGATGCCGGCCTGGTTGGCCTTGTTCATGAGAATTGCCACCCGGGTTTCCAGTTCGGGCGGCTCGACTGCCACCGTCAGGCCCCAGCCGAAGCGGGACTTCAAACGCTCTTCAAGCCCGTCCAGCTCCTTGGGATAGCGGTCGCAGGTGAGGATCATCTGCTGGCCGCCCTCCAGCAGGGCATTAAAGGTGTGGAAGAATTCCTCCTGGGAACGATCCTTCTTGGCGAAGAACTGGATGTCATCGATCAGCAGGGCGTCCACTGAGCGATAAAACCGCTTGAACTCATTAATGGCGTTGAGCTGCAGGGCCTTTACCATATCGGCGACAAATCGTTCTGAGTGCAGGTAGACCACCTTGGCGTCCGGTTTGTCCGCTCGCAGGGCATTACCGACAGCGTGCATCAAGTGGGTCTTACCCAGACCCACCCCGCCGTACAGAAACAGCGGGTTATAGGCAGAGCCGGGGTTTTCGGCAACCTGCCGGGCCGCAGCCAGGGCCAACTGGTTGGATTTACCCTCGACAAAATTGTCAAAGGTGTAACTGCCAAGCAGCCCGGGTTGATGGGCCACTGATGGTTCAGCACGCTCACTTTCGACGACACGCGGTTGGGGTGCCACCCGTTGGGGTGCAACGGGTTCCCGCCTCGGGGGTGCCTGCCGCACCGCTGGGATCGACCCGGCAGTCGCGGCGCCGGACACCAGCGGTGCCGATTGCGGTGACCCAACGACTGGCTGCACGGGGGGAGCATCGTGAGTCGGCTGGGGTCCACTGCCAATCTCAAGCACCACATCCGGGGCCAGCTCGCCCTCGATTTCCCGCACCAGTTCGTGAATGCGCGAGGAAAACTTGTTGGCGACAAAATCCTTGATGAAGCGGTTGGGGGCAAACAAGGTCAGCATCTGCCCCTCCTGGGCGGCCTGCAGGGGCCGAATCCAGGTATTGAATTGTTGAGACGGCAGCTCGGTCTGCAGTCGGTCGATGCAACGCTGCCAGGTGATGCCAGGCAAACTATCCCCCTGAGGGCCACATCAATGTGGCTGTCCTTGAATTGGTTTTTAACGGTCGTTCAAACTGTGAGTAAGTTCTTATGTCCCCGACGTTTCCGGCGTCAGGAAGGCGAATCATACGCCCAGAAAATTCACTTATCCACAAAAAAGAGGTACCGGTGTGCAGTTTTTTTATTATTAGAAATCAGTACCTTATACACGCTCTCAAGGCAAGCACGAGGCGCCGGGAAAGGTTATCCTGCAAGCCATCCACCTGTGGATATCCTGTGTGTTTCTTTGTGGGAAATTGTGCACTGAACGCTACAGGCCGCGTCTTCTCTGGCGCGGCAGAAAAATTGGACGAAGGACACCAGGGCGGTGTGAAGCCTGCAAAAAAACCACTTTCAGCGTTGTATTGGCTGGGCCGTTTCACTAGAATACCCACCCTTTTTTCCGGCCCGGGTATGAACCCTGGCTTTCGACTTTATATATAGCTACTGGAATCAGTGTCATGAAAAGAACTTTTCAGCCCAGCGTTCTCAAGCGCAAGCGCACCCACGGCTTCCGGGCCCGCATGGCCACCAAAAACGGCCGCCAGGTCCTGAACCGTCGTCGCGCCAAAGGCCGCAAGCGCCTCGCAGCCTGATTCGGCTGCCTGCGCAGCGATGAGTGGCGTGGCGCAGCCTGACGGCTCGCACTCCTGCTTCGGCAAAGAGAAGCGCCTGCTCACCGCCAGCGACTACAGCCGGGTTTTTGACGGCGCAGAAGCTCGCGCTTCGCACAAACACGTTTTGCTGCTGGCAAAACAAAATGACAGACCCGGGCATCGCCTGGGTTTGGTCGTGGCTAAAAAAAATGTTCGCCTGGCGGTACAGCGCAACCGCGTCAAACGCCTCGCCCGAGAGGTATTCCGCCAGGCCGACAACAACCCGCCCTACATGGATGTGGTTCTGCTGGCCCGACGAGGGATCGACCAGTTGGATAATGCCGAGCTATCCTCTATATTGCGCGGGCAATGGCGGAAACTGGAGAAACGGGTTTCCGAAGCAGAAACCAGCGAACGCCGGGGACGCTGATGCGCCGCTTCTCTGTATTCCTTATTTCGATCTATCAGGCCTGCCTGAGTCCGTTTCTCGGCAACCGCTGTCGGTTTTACCCCAGCTGTTCCGCCTATGCCCAGGAAGCGATCGAGGAATACGGGGTAATAAAAGGAAGCATGATGGCCGCACGCAGACTGTCCCGCTGTCACCCCTGGCACGAGGGCGGTGTAGACCCGGTGCCCCCCCGCACACAGACTCACTGATACGAACACACTATGGATTTGCAACGTTCTTTGCTGATCGGCGCCATCGCCGTGCTGTCCTTCATGCTGCTCACCGAGTGGGTCGCCTTCAAGGATGCCAGAACCCAGGCGGCGGCTCCGGTCACCACCCGCCTGACAGAAGCCCCCGTCACGGAAGTTCCGGGTTCCGATGTCCCGGCGGTAGCTGCTGCGCCGGCGGACGCCACCGAATTGCCCGAAGACTTGCCAGCGGCACCTGATGCTCCCGTCAACGCTGAGCCCGCCGTGGCAGACACAGCAGCCACAACCGGCGATATCGTGCGCGTATTCACCGACGAATTGCAGGTGGCAATCGACCTCCGCGGTGGTGACATCGTCGAGCTGGCGCTGGTCGAGCACCTGGAATCCCTCGAAGGCAAACCCTTCGTGCTCCTCGAACAGAATGGCAACCGGGTCTACACCGCCCAGTCCGGGCTGATTGGTCCCAACGGGATCGACAGCAACGGACGGGCACAGTTCTCCAGCGCCCGCAGTGAATACCGTCTGGCCGACGGGCAGGACACCCTTGAAGTCGACCTGCTGTGGTCTGACCAGAGTGGTCTCAAAGTCACCAAGCGCTACAGTTTCCAGCGCGAACATTTCCTGGTGAAAGTCGAATACCTGGTCCAGAACGACAGCCAGCAGCGCTTCCAGGCCAACCTGTTTGGCCAGCTGAAGCGGGACAGCACCCCTGCCCCCAACGCCGACACCGGCGGTATGGGGATCAAACCCTTCCTGGGCTCGGCACTGACCCAACCCGACGAGCGCTTCACCAAGTTCAGCTTCGACGACATGAAGGAAGAACCCTTCAAGGCGCAGCTGCCCGGAGGCTGGATCGCGATGATCCAGCACTACTTCCTCAGCGCCTGGATTCCGGCACCCGAGCAATCCCACACCTACAGCACCCGGGTCACCGGCAACGGTTTCAACATTGCCGGTTTCACCAGTCCTGCCCTGGTGGTGCTGCCGGGAGAAAGTGGTTCGGTAGGCGCACGATTCTACGCCGGCCCCAAGGACCAGTACCGGTTGGAGAAAATCTCACCCTACCTGGATCTGAGCGTGGACTACGGTTGGTTGTGGTGGATTGCCCAGCCCCTGTTCTGGCTACTCACGAAAATCCACGCCTTTGTCGGCAACTGGGGTGCCGCCATCATCTGCCTGACGGTGCTGATCAAGGCGGCATTCTTCAAACTGTCCGCCACCAGCTACCGCTCCATGGCCAATATGCGCCGGGTAGCGCCGAAGATGCAGGATATCCGCGAACAGTATGGCGACGACAAACAAAAACAGTCGCAGGCCATGATGGAGCTGTACCGCAAGGAAAAGATCAATCCCATGGGGGGCTGCCTGCCCATCCTGGTACAGATGCCGGTGTTTATCGCCCTGTACTGGGTACTGATGGAAAGCGTGGAACTGCGCCACGCGCCCTTCATCCTGTGGATCAAGGACCTGTCGGTGATGGACCCCTACTTTGTGCTGCCGCTGTTGATGGGCGCGAGCATGTGGTTCATGCAGAAACTGAACCCCCCACCGCCGGACCCGATGCAGGCCAAGATCATGCAGTGGATGCCGATCGTCTTCACCTTCTTCTTCCTCTGGTTCCCGGCGGGTCTGGTGCTGTACTGGGTGGTGAACAACCTCCTGTCCATGGCCCAGCAGTGGATCATCACCCGACAGATCGAGAAGCAGGGCGCCGCCGCCTGAGCGCCAGCATGACATTTCCGAAGGCCGCGGCATTCTTTCCCGGCCCTCGGCTTCGTATACTGCGGGCATGACCGCGTTATCCTCTCTCGACGGCGACACCATCGCTGCCATCGCCACCGCGCCAGGCCGCGGTGGGGTGGGTATTGTGCGCCTCTCCGGTCCCGCCGCACTGGCCATTGGGGAGCAGCTCTGCGGTCGTAGCCTGCAGCCGCGCCACGCCCATTTCTGCCAGTTCAGCGATACCGACGGCAGCGTACTGGACAGCGGCATCGGCCTCTACTTCCCGGCCCCCAACTCCTTCACTGGCGAGTGCGTGGTAGAACTGCAGGGCCACGGTGGTCCGGTAATCCTCGACCTGATCGTCCGCGCCTGCTGCAACCTTGGCGCGCGCCTGGCCCGCGCGGGTGAATTTTCCGAACGGGCCTTCCTCAACGACAAACTCGACCTGGCCCAGGCCGAGGCCATCGCCGACCTGATCAACAGCACCACGGAACAGGCGGCACTCAGTGCAACCCGCTCCCTGCAGGGGGCGTTTTCCCGGGAGGTCGATGAACTGGCTGAGGCGGTCACGCGCCTGCGGGTCTACGTGGAAGCCGCCATCGACTTTCCCGAAGAGGAGATCGATTTCCTCGCCGACGGCAAGGTTGCTGAACAGGTCACCGCGCTGCAACAACGATTGCAACAGGTACTGAACCAGGCGCGCCAGGGTAGCCTTCTGCGGGAGGGGATGAAACTGGTGATTGCCGGGCGCCCCAACGCCGGCAAATCCAGCCTGCTCAATGCCCTGGCTGGCCAGGACAGTGCCATTGTCACCCCGATCGAGGGCACAACACGCGACGTATTGCGCGAGCATATCCAGATTGATGGAATGCCCCTGCACATTGTCGATACGGCGGGTCTGCGGGAATCCGCCGACGTCGTGGAACAGGAAGGCATTCGCCGGGCCTGGGAGGAAATGGCCACCGCAGACCGGATCCTGCTTGTGGTGGACGGCAGTTCACCCGATGCGGATATTGCCAGCGCGGGCCTGTGGCCGGAAAAAAATGAACGCCTGGGCGCGGAACTGCCTGTTACCGTGATTCACAACAAGGCCGATCGGTCCGGACGCAAACCCACCGTCATCCAGC
The DNA here is from genome assembly GCF_008064665.1 of Parahaliea maris. Classification (GTDB taxonomy): domain Bacteria; phylum Pseudomonadota; class Gammaproteobacteria; order Pseudomonadales; family Halieaceae; genus Parahaliea; species Parahaliea maris. The sequence goes on from NZ_VRZA01000003.1 coordinate 104,361, forward strand.
AAGGCAACGATACCGTCATAGAACTCTCCGCCCTGACCGGCGCCGGGATGGATCTGCTGCGCGATCATCTGAAGCAGTGCATGGGCTACAGCGATAGCACCGGCAGTCAGTACAGCGCCCGCAGGCGCCATCTGGAAGCCCTTGAAGAAGCGGCGGAATTCCTCGCGGCGGGGCAGGAACAACTGGCGGCGGCGGGCGCTGGCGAGTTGCTGGCGGAAGACCTGCGTCATTGCCACAACGCCCTCGGCACCATCACCGGCACCGTCAGCAGCGACGAACTACTGGGCGAAATTTTTTCCAGCTTCTGCATCGGCAAGTAGCGCTACCCGGCCGATGCCACAATGGTGTGATTAGGTTACAAAGTTACGCCTGCCAGGCACACAGATGAGTAACGGAACATTCAGGGTTTGCCACCAGCTTACCCACAGGTTTATCTCTACCCACACGCTGTCCACAGTTTATCGAGATAGATATCCCGCCTGTGGAAAACCGAAATGGCGAAATCCACAGAATCTGTGAGTAAAAATGGGACAGATCCTGAATCGAGCAGGGGTGAATTCTGGATAAATGCCAGTGCCACCAGGGTGGCCGAATCTGTACCCAATCCCTCCCCAGCGAAAACAGGGTTTGGAGGGGGTCAGATAAAGGGGTTCTGGCTGCGCTTGTTATCAGCGTAACTTGATGAAATAAAAGCAAAAAGTGGCACTATCCACAGAGGGGAGGCCGCTATATAAATATAACTACAACAATCTAAACTCTATATACATGGATAACAGAGTATTTATTCAATACAAGTAACAACCGACTCAACGATCAAAAAATCGCCACCCGAATGAACGCCAACATCATCGACGACATCATCCAGCGGCTTTACGCCAATGAACCCGGTTCCACCCTGTACCACTACACATCCCTGAGTGGCCTGCTGGGCATTATCGACTCGGGCCACCTGCGCGCGTCGGATGTGCGCTACATGAACGACTCCACGGAGCTGCGGCACACCCTGGATCTCATGTCCGAACACATCACCCGGCGGGTGATAAGTGGAACTGATCGGCCGGTATTGCTGAACCAGCTCGCCGACTGGCTCAGCCACCGCATCGTCAGCAGCCCCATGCTGTTTGGCGCCTCTTTTCGGGCCAACGGCAATTTGCTGAGCCAGTGGCGGGGATACAGTGTGCACGGCAAGGGGGTCAGCCTCGGGTTCGATCCGCTGCACATCCTGCACTGTGCAAAACGCCAGCAATTCCAGGTGGGGCGCTGTATCTATGATCCGCGGCAACAGGCCGGGCTGATCGAGGAGGTGGTGGACGCGGTGGAAGCCCATGCGGCGTCGGGTGCTACCCGGGACGGCGACGAACAGGCCAATCTGCAGATCTTTGAACGCATGGAAGGTCGCCTGCTTCGCCTGGCGGCAATACTCAAACACCCGGCCTTCGAGGAAGAACAGGAGTGGCGCATCGTCTCCCCCGTGATCAGCGACTGTCGCGAAGCGCCGGTCAATTTCAGGGAGGGCACCTCAATGCTGGTGCCTTGGTACGCGTTTGAGTTACGGGAGCGGGAAGGGGCCGCTGCCATGGGGCTGAACCATGTCTATCTCGGCCCCACCAGCAATATCGACCTGTCAATGAACTCCCTCGAGCTGTTTTTATCCCAGCGCGGCGCCAGCCCCCGCAACGGGATTTCCTATTGCCAGATTCCCTACCGGCAGCGTTAAAATCCCGGTAGAACACTTTTTGTACAACCGGCCGTCGAGCCGTATAATCGCCGGCCCCAAATCCCAGACAGCCCTTTGGCGAGGACAGCCCCCGTGGACTATCCGCAACAATTTGACGTGATCGTGATCGGTGGTGGCCATGCCGGCACCGAGGCCTGCCTGGCCGCCGCACGTATGGGCTGTCGCACCCTGCTGTTAACCCACAGCGTGGATACCCTCGGGCAGATGTCCTGCAACCCCGCCATCGGCGGCATCGGCAAGAGTCACCTGGTCAAAGAGGTGGACGCCCTCGGCGGCGCCATGGCCCGGGCCACGGACCGCGCCGGCATCCAGTTTCGGGTGCTGAATGCGCGCAAGGGACCCGCTGTGCGCGCTACCCGCGCCCAGGCAGACCGCGTGCTGTACCGCAATGCCATCCGCGAGATGCTGGAACAGCAGCCCAATCTGAGTATTTTCCAGCAGGCCGTCGACGACCTGTTGATCGAAAATGGCCGGGTGGCCGGTGCCGTGACCCAGATGGGTTTGCGCTTTCGGGCGCCCACCGTGGTACTGACCACCGGGACCTTCCTCGGCGGCAAGATTCATATCGGTCTGGAAAACAGTGCCGGCGGTCGCGCGGGCGATGCACCTGCGATCAAACTCGCCGAGCGTTTGCGGGAACTGCCGTTCCGGGTCGAGCGCCTGAAGACCGGCACACCGCCCCGCATCGATGCCCGCTCTGTGGATTTTTCCAACCTCGAGGAACAGTGGGGCGACACGCCCCTGCCGGTGATGTCCTTCCTCGGCAGTGTGGAGGAACACCCGGAGCAGCGCTGTTGCTGGATTACCTACACCAATGAGCGCACCCACGAGATTATCCGCGGTGGTCTGGATCGTTCACCGATGTACTCCGGGGTTATCGAAGGAGTAGGGCCGCGTTATTGCCCCAGCGTGGAAGACAAGATTCACCGGTTTGCGGATAAAAGCTCGCACCAGGTGTTTATCGAGCCCGAGGGGCTCAACTCCACCGAGCTGTACCCCAACGGTATCTCCACCAGCCTGCCGTTCGATGTGCAGTACGAACTGGTGCGCTCCATCGCTGGCTTCGAGAACGCCCACATCACCCGGCCGGGCTACGCCATCGAATACGACTTTTTCGATCCCCGGGATCTCACCTACTCGCTGGAGACCAAGGCGGTACCCGGGCTCTACTTTGCCGGCCAGATCAATGGCACCACCGGCTATGAAGAGGCCGCCGCCCAGGGACTGCTGGCGGGACTGAATGCCGCGCTCGCCGTGCGCGGAGAGGAAGCCTGGTGCCCGCGCCGGGACGAGGCCTACATCGGCGTGTTGGTGGACGACCTGATCACCATGGGCACACTCGAACCCTATCGCATGTTTACTTCTCGCGCCGAGTACCGGCTGCTGCTGCGGGAGGACAATGCGGACCTGCGCTTGACCGAACAGGGGCGCAAGCTGGGTCTGGTAGATGACACCCGCTGGGCCCGTTTCGAGGCAAAACGCGAGGACATTGCCAGCGAATCCGCGCGCCTGGCCTCCACCTTCGTGCACCCGCAGACCGCGGAAGCCAGCCAACTCGAGGTCAAATTGACCAAGCCCCTGACCCGGGAGTACTCCCTGGCGGACCTGCTCAAGCGCCCGGAGCTGGAATACGCCGATATCGCCGGCCTCAAGGGAGAACCCCTCGCCGACAGCCAGGCCGCCGAACAGGTACAGATCCAGGCCAAGTACGCCGGTTACATCGACCGCCAGCAGGATGAGATCGACCGACTGCGCCGTTATGAACACACCCTGCTGCCCGCTGATCTCGACTACAACGGGGTCGACGGCCTGTCCAACGAGGTCAAGCAGAAACTGGGCGATGCCCGGCCCGAAACCCTGGCCCGGGCCAGCCGTATTCCCGGTGTGACCCCGGCGGCCGTTTCCCTGTTGCTGATCTACCTGAAAAAACGCGGTGCCCTTGAGCGTGCCACTGCGCGCCAGTCGGCCTGAGCTGCCGGGTGGTGAACGTGCCAGACCCGGCGCTGCGGGCCGAACTCGCTGCGGGTTGCCAGAAACTCGAAGTTGACGTCAGTCCCGCGCAACTCGATCTGCTGTGCGAATACCTGGCCCTGCTCGCAAAGTGGAATCGGGCCTACAACCTGACCGCGGTACGCGATCCCGCCGAGATGGTGCGCAAGCACCTGCTGGACAGCCTCGCCATTGCGCCCCTGGTGCTTGGCCAGCGCCTGATCGACGTCGGTACCGGCGGCGGCCTGCCGGGGGTTCCCCTGTCGATACTGTATCCGCAGCGGGAATTTCACCTGCTCGACAGCAACTCGAAGAAGACCCGGTTTCTTTTTCAGGTGAAAACTGCACTGGGCTTGGATAACATGACCGTGCATCACGCCCGGGTAGAGTCGTTCCAGCCGGAGGCGCTGTTCGACACCGTGCTGTCGCGCGCCTTCGCGTCACTACAGGACATGGTCTCCGGTTGCCGGCATTTGCTGGCAGATGGCGGCCATTTTCAGGCGATGAAGGGGATCTTCCCGGAAACAGAGATCGCGGATCTGGCCGGTGTGTGCGAGATCCTGGCGGTTACTCCCCTCGAAGTTCCCGGTCTGGCGGAGCAGCGGCACCTGGTGGACATGCGTCTGTTGTCACCTGGCGCGAGCTGAGCGCGGCTGGCGAGGCGGACGCACAATATCGGGGTAACCGGCCTCTCGGGCCGGGACCAGCAAGTGGTAGGGGTGAAGGGACAAACGTGGCGAGAATCATCGCGATAGCGAACCAGAAAGGTGGCGTGGGCAAGACCACCACCTGCGTCAATCTGGCGGCTTCCCTCGCCGCGGCCAAAAAGCGGGTTTTGCTGGTGGACCTGGACCCCCAGGGCAACGCCACCATGGGCAGTGGTGTCGATAAACACGAGATTGGCTACAGCGTTTACGATCTGTTGGTGCACGGCACCCCGGTGCTGAATGTCATGGTGGGCGCCCCCGAGGGTGATTTCTCGGTCATTCCCGCCAATGGCGACCTCACCGCCGCCGAAGTGGAGCTGGTAGGAGTGGACGGCCGCGAACGCCGCCTGCAGGATGCGCTGGCCGAGGTCGAGGGCCTGTTCGACTACATCCTGATCGACTGCCCCCCGTCCCTGAACCTGTTAACGCTCAATGCACTGGTGGCCGCCCAGGGGGTGATCATCGCCATGCAGTGCGAATACTATGCGCTGGAAGGCCTTTCCGCCCTGCTCGATACCATTTCAAAGGTGGCCGGTGCGGTGAACCCGGGCCTTGGTGTCGAAGGGATCCTGCGCACCATGTACGATCCGCGCAACAGCCTGACCAACGATGTTTCCAGCCAGTTGCACCAGCACTTTGCCGGCAAGGTCTACCGTACGGTAATTCCGCGCAATGTGCGGCTGGCCGAAGCGCCCAGCCACGGCCTGCCAGTCATGTACTACGACCGCTATTCACGGGGCTCGAAGGCCTACATGGCACTGGCCGGCGAAATCATGCGCCGGGACGAAGGTGCGCCATCGTCGGTATCGGCCGACGGCATCGTTACGCCGACCCTGATTATGGCAGCCGACGGAGATAGCCAATGACAGCCAGGAAACGCGGGCTAGGCCGGGGGCTCGACGCCCTGCTGGGCGCCAGCAATACCGCACGTGAAGCTGTGGAATCGGCGGAAGAAGTCGCCGCGTCGATTGCCAAGGGCGAACCTTCCGAAGACGAGCTTCGGCAATTACCGGTCGACCTGATCCAGCGCGGCAAATACCAGCCGCGCCGCGATATGGATCCCGAGGCGCTGCAGGAATTGTCCGAGAGCATCAAGGCGCAAGGCGTGATGCAACCGATTGTGGTGCGGCGAATCTCCGATCGGAAGTACGAAATCATTGCCGGTGAGCGGCGCTGGCGTGCTACCCAGCTGGCGGGGCTGGACAGTATTCCCGCCGTGATCCGCGATGTACCGGACGAAGCGGCCATCGCCATGGCGCTGATCGAGAACATCCAGCGCGAAGATCTCAATCCCGTGGAAGAGGCCATTGCCCTGCAGCGCCTGCAGCGGGAATTCGAGCTGACCCAGCAGGAAGTGGCGGCTGCGGTGGGCAAATCACGCTCGACCATTACCAACCTGCTGCGCCTGATGACCCTGGAAGAAGATGTTCGCACCCTGCTGGAGCGGGGCGATCTCGAAATGGGGCACGCCCGTGCCCTGTTGGGTCTGTCCGGTAACGACCAGTCCCAGGCGGCGCGTACTGTGGTGGGCAAGGGGATGTCGGTCCGCCAGACCGAAGCCCTGGTGCGTAATCTGCTGGCAGCGAAAGAACGCCCTTCCGGTCCAGGCCAGGAAACCCGCCTGGATCCCAATATCCGCCAGTTGCAGGATGACCTGTCGCAGAAACTGGGGGCCAAGGTGCAGATCCAGCACTCCGCCAAGGGCCGTGGCAAATTGGTACTGTCCTACAACAGCCTCGATGAGCTGGACGGAATCCTCAATCACATAAAATAAATTTCTAGGCGTCAAACCACAGTATCTTGTAGTACAAAATTTCAGCAGTACAGGATGTTGTGTGTTCTGATAACTTTTAATTAAAGTGGGCGAATTATGTTCCTATCATGTAGGAACTCGCGGGGAACTTTCGCGGTCACAACACTTCTGTTCAGTTGAACCGCCCCCCATATTGCACCTATAATGCGCGCGCCCAAAAGGATGAAGTTTTCCCGTGGAGCAGCGCAGCAGGCGCGATAGCAGTGACCCCCCGACAGCGCGCGGGGCGCCCATCGCAAAACCACCTGTTTACCGCATCAGCCAGACCCAACTGACGGTGCTGGCTTTGTTGTGTCTGGCGCTTCTGCCCGTGGACAGGGTCTGGGCGGTTTCCGCCCTGTGTGGTGGGTTGGTGGCGGTAGTGCCCCAGGCCTGGTTTGCAGCCAAAGCCTTTGCCCATCGCGGCGCCCGTTCGGCGCGGGAAGTGGCCAACGCCGGTTACAGCGGTGAGGTGGTCAAGTTCCTGCTGAGCGCAGTGGGTTTCGCGGCGCTGTTCATCCTGCTGCGACCGGTATCGCCGCTGGCGGTATTTGGCGCATACATCGCGATGCTCGCGATACAGATTACTGGAAGCTGGATGCTGCTGCGGCGGGGTTCGGAAAAAAGAGCATAGACGCAAGAGTTGGAATAGATGGCAGGCGAAAACCAGACCGTTTCCGAATATATCGTTCACCACCTGACGAACCACACCTTTGGCAAGTTGCCTGCTGGTTACGAGCGTTACGACGGCTCGATTGTTGGTGAAGGCGGTGCCTGGGTTATGGCTCACGGTGGCGAAGAAGCCGCCGCCATGGGATTCAACGCCATCCACGTCGATTCCATGGCCTGGTCTATCGGCCTCGGCATCCTGTTCTGCTGGCTGTTCCGCCGCATGGCGGTCAAGGCGACCTCCGGTGTACCCAGCGGCATGCTCAACGCAGTGGAAATGATTGTCGGCTTTGTCGATAACACCGTTCGCGACACTTTCCACGGCCGCAACAAACTGATCGCGCCCCTGGCCCTGACCATCTTCGTCTGGGTCTTCCTGATGAACCTGATGGACCTGATTCCTGTGGACCTGGTCCCCTGGCTGCTGACCTTTGTCGGTGTGGGCTACCAGAAAATCGTTCCCTCTACCGATCCCAACATCACCATGGGCATGGCGGTGGGCGTATTCATCCTGATGCTGTACTACTCCATCAAGGTGAAGGGCTTCGGCTTCGTCAAGGAATTGACCCTGAACCCCTTCAACCACTGGGCGTTCATCCCCATCAACCTGTTCATGGAAGTGGTTGGCCTGCTGGCCAAGCCCTTCTCTCTCGGCCTGCGTCTGTTTGGCAACATGTACGCTGGCGAGATGATCTTTATCCTGATTGCAGCCCTGTTCAGCGCCGGCCTGGCGTGGGCGGTACCCGCTGGCTTGCTGCAAATAGGCTGGGCGATTTTCCACATCCTGGTAATCACCCTGCAGGCATTTATCTTCATGGTGCTGACGATCGTGTATCTCAGCATGGCCCACGAAGATCACTGATTCACTTTTACAACAACCTCTTGGTTCTTAACGTTAGGAGAAAATCATGGAATTAATCTACGTTGCTGCCGCGATCATGATGGGTCTGGGTGGTCTGGGCGCCGCTATCGGCGTTGGCCTGCTGGGCGGTAAGCTGATCGAGGGCTCTGCCCGTCAGCCCGAACTGGCTCCCAAACTGCAGGTGACCTTCTTCCTGGGCGCTGGCCTGGTAGACGCGATCCCCATTATCGGTGTTGGTATCGCGATGTACCTGATCTTCGTAGTTGCCGGCTAAGCCAGCAGCAACGGCTTGGAACGGGGCCGCGTCATGCGGCCCTTAAGTAAACTGTGAGGAGCACGGCGTGAATATTAATCTTACGCTTATCGGGCAGATGATCGCGTTTGTCTGTTTTGTGGTTTTCTGCATGAAGTACGTGTGGCCCCCGCTATTGGCCGCCATGCAGGAACGCGAAAAGAAAATTGCCGATGGTCTGGCCGCTGCCGATCGCGCCAATCACGATCTGGAACTGGCCAAGGAAAAGGCGGTAGAACGCCTGAGCGAAGCCAAGAGCGAAGCTGCCGGCATTATCGATTCTGCCAACAAGCGCGCCAACCAGATTGTCGAGGAGGCGAAGCAAACCGCCGTCGTCGAAGCGGATCGCGTGAAGGCATCCGCACAGGCCGAGATCGAGCAGGAAACCAACCGCGCACGCGAACAGCTGCGCGCCCAGGTAGCGACGCTGTCACTGGCCGGTGCCGAGAAGGTGCTGGGCAAGTCCATTGACCGTAACGCCCACGCCGAGTTGGTTGACCAGCTGGCTTCAGAGCTTTAAAGCGAGGACCCGATGGCTGAACTGAGCACCCTGGCGCGTCCCTACGCCAAAGCGGCGTTCGAGTACGCTCGCGATGCCGGCGCCCTGGCCGACTGGGAAGGTCAACTGGCTACCGCTGCTGCGGTTGCCGCCGATCCCGCCATGGCGGCAGTGCTGAACAACCCGGCGCTGACCAGCGAGCAACAGGCACAGACCCTGACCGACGTGTGCGGTGACGCCCTGGGCGCTCCCGTGCGCAATTTCGTCGCCATCCTGGCCAGCAACAAGCGCGTGGCGCTGCTGCCGGAGATTTATTCCCAGTTCGCCCTGTTCAAGGCCAACCAGGAAAAATCGGTCGACGTGGAAGTGGTGTCTGCCTTCGACCTGGACGATGCCACCCGGGACAAACTGGCCGCGGCACTGGGCAAAAAACTGGAACGCGAGGTGAAGGTCACCACCGCGACCGACGCGAGCCTTCTGGGCGGCGTATTAATCCGGGCCGGTGACATGGTCATCGACGGGTCCGTGCGCGGCAGGCTGAACAAGCTTGCCGAAGCAATGAATTTGTAGGATTGAGGAACAGAGCATGCAGCAACTGAATCCATCAGAAATTAGCGAGATTATCAAACAGCGCATCGACCAGCTCGACGTGTCCTCTGAAGCTCGCAACGAAGGTACGGTGGTTTCCGTCACCGACGGTATTATCCGCATCCACGGTCTGAACGACGTGATGTACGGCGAGATGATCGAATTCGACGGCGGTATCTACGGCATGGCGCTGAACCTCGAGCGCGACTCCGTGGGCGCCGTGGTCCTGGGCGACTACAAGGGCCTGGCGGAAGGCCAGTCCTGCCGTTGCACCGGCCGCATCCTGGAAGTGCCGGTCGGTCCGGAACTGCAGGGTCGCGTTGTCGATGCCCTGGGTACGCCGATTGACGGCAAGGGCCCGATCAATGCCAAACTGACCGACGCCCTGGAAAAAGTGGCGCCCGGTGTAATTGAGCGCCAATCGGTAGACCAGCCGGTGCAGATCGGCCTGAAAGCCATCGACGCCATGGTGCCAATCGGCCGCGGCCAGCGCGAGCTGATCATCGGCGACCGCCAGGTGGGTAAGACCGCCATTGCCGTGGACGCCATCATCAACCAGAAAGGCACCGGCATTAAGTGTGTCTACGTGGCCGTTGGCCAGAAGGCTTCCTCGGTTGCCTCCGTAGTGCGCAAGCTGGAAGAACACGGCGCGATGGAGCACACCATCGTCGTTGCAGCCACCGCATCCGACCCGGCTGCCATGCAGTACCTGGCGCCGTTTGCCGGTTGCTCCATGGGCGAGTACTATCGCGACCGCGGTGAAGACGCCCTGATCATTTACGATGACCTGACCAAGCAGGCCTGGGCTTACCGCCAGATCTCCCTGCTGCTGCGTCGTCCTCCGGGCCGTGAAGCCTACCCCGGTGACGTGTTCTACTTGCACTCCCGCCTGCTGGAACGTGCCGCCCGTGTCAACGCCGACTACGTCGAGAAGTTCACCAACGGTGAAGTGAAAGGCCAGACCGGCTCCCTCACCGCCCTGCCGGTGATCGAGACCCAGGCCGGTGACGTATCCGCCTTCGTACCGACCAACGTGATCTCCATCACCGACGGCCAGATCTTCCTGGAAGCGGACATGTTCAACGCGGGCATCCGCCCGGCGATGAACGCCGGTATCTCCGTATCCCGGGTAGGTGGTGCGGCCCAGACCAAGATCATGAAGAAACTGTCCGGTGGTATTCGTACCGCACTGGCGCAGTACCGTGAACTGGCGGCCTTCTCGCAGTTTGCTTCCGACCTCGACGACGCCACCAAGGCCCAGCTGGACCACGGTGAGCGCGTAACCGAGCTGATGAAGCAGAAGCAGTACTCGCCCCAGAGCGTGGCCGAAATGGGCCTGCTGCTGTACGCCGCCAACGAGGGCTACATGAACGACGTCGAAGTGGCCAAGATCGGTGACTTCGAAGACGCCCTGCTGTCCTACATGCACGCCGAGCACGGCGACCTGATGGGCAGTATCGTCGAGACCGGCAAGTGGGACGACGAATCCGAAGCCACTTTCAAGGCGGCGGTTGAGAAGTTCAAAGCCACCCAGACCTGGTAAGGCCGAGGCAGCTTAAATGGCAGTCGGAAAAGAAATTCGGACAAAGATCTCCAGCATCCAGAGCACGCAGAAGATCACCTCCGCCATGGAAATGGTGGCGGCGAGCAAAATGCGCAAGGCCCAGGATCGCATGGAGCTCGGCAAACCCTATGCCCGGCGCATGCGCGCAGTGGTGGGTCACATTGCCAACGCCGCCCCCGAGTACCGCCATATGTACATGGTGGAACGCGAGGTCAAGCGCGTCGGCTTTATTGTGGTCTCCACCGATCGCGGCCTGTGTGGCGGCCTGAACATCAACCTGTTCAAGGCCACCGTCCGCGCGATGAAGGAATGGGCGGACCAGGATGGTGTCGAGATCGAACTGGCCCTGATCGGTGCGAAAGCAGCGGCGTTCTTCAACAGCTTTGGCGGCAACGTCACCTCAGCGACCCGGGATATCGGCGAAGCGCCGGTCCTGGCGGACCTGATCGGTAGCGTGAAAGTCATGCTGGACGCCTATGCCGAAGGTCGCATCGATCGCCTGTTCCTGGTGTCCAACGAGTTCGTCAACACGATGACCCAGACGCCGACCATGGAGCAACTGCTGCCGCTGCAGCCTGAGGATTCCGCTGAGATGGCCCACCACTGGGATTACATCTACGAGCCGGACGCCAAGGAACTGCTGGAAGGCCTGCTGACCCGCTACATCGAGTCCCAGGTTTACCAGGCCGTTGTGGAAAATGCTGCCTGCGAGCAGGCCGCGCGGATGCTGGCGATGAAAAACGCCACCGACAACGCTGGCGAACTGATCGACGACCTGCAGCTGATCTACAACAAGGCGCGCCAGGCGGCGATTACCCAGGAGCTGTCGGAAATCGTCAGCGGCGCTGCGGCGATCAGCTAGGAATTAATAGGGGTCAGAGCCCTTTTTTGCAAAGCGAAAAAAGGGCTCTGACCCCGGAACGGAATTTTTGAAAGTGAGGATCCGAACATGAGTAGCGGACGAGTCGTACAGATTATCGGCGCGGTTATCGACGTGGAATTTCCGCGCGATAGCGTGCCGCAGGTTTACGAAGCACTGACCGTGACTGAAAAGGGCCTGACCCTGGAAGTGCAGCAGCAGCTGGGCGACGGCGTCGTTCGCGCGATTGCCATGGGTTCTTCCGAAGGCCTGTCCCGCGGCCTGGCGGTGGAAAATACCGGTGCGCCGATCTCCGTTCCCGTGGGTGTCGAAACCCTCGGCCGGATCATGGACGTACTGGGTAACCCCATCGACGAGCGCGGCCCGATCGGTGAGAAAGAGCGTGCCTCCATCCACCGCGAAGCCCCTTCCTACGAAGAGCTCGCGGCCTCCGAAGAGCTGCTGGAAACCGGTATCAAGGTTATCGACCTGGTGTGTCCTTTCGCCAAGGGCGGTAAGGTCGGTCTGTTCGGTGGTGCCGGTGTGGGCAAGACCGTAAACATGATGGAGCTCATCAACAACATCGCGACCGAGCACAGCGGCCTGTCTGTGTTCGCCGGTGTCGGTGAGCGTACTCGTGAAGGTAACGACTTCTACTACGAGATGCAGGAATCCAAGGTTGTCGACGTGGAGACCCTGAGCAACTCGAAAGTGGCGATGGTTTACGGCCAGATGAACGAGCCGCCCGGCAACCGTCTGCGCGTGGCCCTGACCGGCCTGACTATGGCCGAGAAATTCCGTGATGAAGGTCGTGACGTACTGTTGTTCGTGGACAACATCTACCGTTACACCCTGGCGGGAACCGAGGTATCCGCACTGCTGGGCCGTATGCCCTCCGCGGTGGGCTACCAGCCGACCCTGGCGGAAGAGATGGGCGTACTGCAGGAGCGTATTACCTCCACCAAAGTGGGCTCCATTACCTCCATCCAGGCGGTATACGTACCGGCGGACGACCTGACTGACCCGTCCCCGGCGACGACCTTCGCCCACCTTGACTCCACCGTGGTACTGTCCCGTGACATCGCCGCCAAGGGTATCTACCCGGCTGTTGACCCGCTGGACTCCACCTCCCGTCAGCTCGACCCGCTGATCATCGGCGCCGAGCACTACGACGTGGCCCGTGGCGTGCAGTCTGTACTGCAGCGCTACAAGGAGCTGAAGGACATCATCGCCATCCTGGGTATGGACGAGCTGTCCGAGGAAGACAAGCAGACTGTGGACCGCGCGCGTAAGATCGAACGCTTCCTGTCCCAGCCTTTCCACGTGGCCGAGGTATTTACCGGTTCTCCCGGTAAGTACGTGTCCCTGAAAGACACCATCGCCGGCTTCAAGGGCATCCTGGCGGGTGAGTACGACCACCTGCCGGAGCAGGCGTTCTACATGGTTGGCAGCATCGACGAAGCTGTCGAGAAAGCCAGCAAGCTGTAACGCTCGGTTAGAGGGCCCCCTATGGCTATGACAATACACTGCGACATCGTCAGCGCCGAAGAAGAGATCTTCTCCGGCCTGGTCGAGGTGCTGGTCGCAACCGGCGAGATGGGTGAGCTCGGCATCAACTACGGGCACGCCCCGCTGCTGACCGGACTCAAGCCCGGCCCGGTACGCATCGTGACCCAGCATGGTGATGAAGAGGTTTACTACGTATCCGGCGGCTTCCTGGAAGTGCAGCCTGGCGTGGTCACCATTCTTGCCGATACTGCGCTGCGTGCCGACGACGTGGACGAAGCTGCCGCTGAGGAAGCCCGTCGCGAAGCTGAGCACGCCCTGGCTAACCAGACTGGCGAATTCGACTACGGTCGCGCGTCAGCCCAGTTGGCCGAAGCGGCTGCCCAGCTGGCGACTCTGCGCAAGATGAAGAACCGGGCTGGTCGCGGCTGATTGTCGCGCCCTGCTCTGAAAATACCCCGGCATCGTCCGGGGTTTTTTGCTTTTGGCCGGTGGTGATTTCCCGGCTCTGTTTATGGAGCGCTGAACTCGCTCGCACGTTGCCCGGTACCCTTCCGGGACCTTCAGCGGCCAGGACGGCCGCTGAGGAGCCTCCATGGATGGATTCACGGCGTGTCCCGGAAGGACCCCGCGCGCCGCGCACGCGAATTCCATGCGCCAAGGCCATTTCAGGAAGCTATCCCATGAACCCTTAAAGCAATCCCCACAACGTATCGAACATCAACTGCTGGGTCAGTGCGATGGCCTGTGAATCGATGATGACCACCACCGGATAGTTCTGTGCCGCCAGCGTAATCATCGCTACTTTGGGTGGATAGATGGCAATGTAGGACGCGTCGGTCCCCTCCCCCGCCGGTAGCCATTTGCGTTCAGCCAGTTCGGCTTCATCCCCCCCGGCTCCCACGGCCAGTACCCGTACACGGATGCCGCGCTCGATCCGCTGCCTGGTAAAATTCGGGAAGGGTCGGTAGAGGTGCTCACGCAGGGTGCGGGTTGAAATGACCGAGTAACCTCGCTCCGGATCGCGACCGGCACTTTCCAGCAGATCGCGCAATACCAGCTCCACCCCGTCATCACCCTCGTAGAAGCGCACGTTACCGGGACTGAACGTGGTCTGGGTCTGCTTGAGGGCCGGGATGATGTCATTGCGCAGTTGTTCGACCGCCTGGCTCAGGGCTTGCTGTTTGCTCTCCGCAAGGCTCATGAGCCGCTCCGGATCTTCTGCCTGGAATACCCGGCGGCGTCCCTTGGGGAAGTAGCTGACCACGCCTTTGGTGGCTAGTTGCTTGAGCGTTTCGTAGGTTGTGCCGCGGTTGATACCGGACTCGGCGGCGACATCTCGAATGGACGCAGGCCCCAGTTTCAACAGGGAGCGATAGATGGAGACCTGTCGTTCGTCGAGGTCCAGCTGACTCAGTGCATCGAGCTTGATTGTTGTCATTTAATTTTTGACAAATGGCGTTGTATTCAAAAAATGTAACATTAATATGGCCCTACTGCGGTAAAAGTGTCAAAAAATAAATGACATCCGGCGCACTGCAGAACCCACGAGAAAGCAGACCAGGAAACACCATGAAACTTGAAGTCATCGTCCTTGCCGCCGGCAAGGGAACGCGGATGCGTTCCGACAAACCCAAAGTACTGCATCGCCTGGCGGGGCGTCCCCTGTTGTCCCATGTGCTGCAAACAGCCAGGCAGTTGGGAGCTGATCGTCTGCATGTGGTGGTGGGACACGGGGCGGAGCAGGTCAGAGAAACGCTTGCCGACGGTGAGATCAACTGGGTCGACCAGCATGAGCAGTTAGGTACCGGCCACGCGGTATTGCAGGCGCTCCCGGACGTGGATCCCGAGGCGACGGTTCTTGTGCTGTATGGCGATGTACCTCTGCTCAGCCTCGCTACCCTGCAACCCCTGGTGGAACTCGCGCGCGACACGATGGCGCTGCTCACCGCAAGCGTTGAGGACCCCTCCGGTTACGGCCGTATCTTGCGCACTGCGGGCGGCGATTTCGCTGGCGTAGTAGAAGACCGCGACGCCAGTACGGAACAGAAGGCGATCACTGAAATTAACAGCGGGGTGCTTGCCGCACCGGCGGCGTTGCTCCAGCGTTATCTTCCCGAGGTCAACAACGACAACAGTCAGGGTGAGTACTACCTTCCTGACGCGCTTTCCCTGCACATCAAAAGCGGCGCACGGGTGGCTATCAGCCAGGCGACGTCGGAGCTGGAAATTGTCGGTGTGAATGACCGCGTCCAGCTCGCCAGCGTCGAGCGCGCCCTGCAGCAACGACTTGCCCGGGAGTTGTTACTCGATGGCGTGCAACTGGCCGATCCGGCCCGTATCGATATTCGCGGTTCCCTGCGCTGTGGCAAGGACGTGTTTATTGACGTCAACGCGGTGTTTGAAGGGGAGGTCGTGCTGGAAGACGGTGTGACGATTGGTCCCAACTGCCTGGTGAAAAACAGCCGCATCGGCAGCGGTACCACCGTCTTTGCCATGAGCCACATCGTCGGCGCTCGAATTGGAGAAAGCTGTAATGTCGGCCCCTATGCCCGCCTTCGTACTGGTACCGAATTGGGCCAGGGTGCCCGCATCGGCAATTTCGTTGAGACCAAGAAAGCGGCCATCGGTGACGGGAGCAAGGTGAACCATCTTTCCTACATCGGAGACTGTGGTATGGGTGGCGGGGTCAACATCGGCGCCGGCACCATTACCTGCAACTACGACGGGGTGAACAAGCATCGAACTGAGATCGGCGAGGGTGTATTTGTCGGCTCCAATAGCACACTCGTAGCACCGGTCGCCATTGCGGAAGGCGGCTTTGTTGCTGCCGGTTCGACTATTACCAGGGCAGTGGCAGCCGAAGAACTGGCGGTGGGCAGGGGGCGTCAGCGAAATATCCCCAACTGGCAGCGGCCCGGTAAAGCCAAAAGCGAGGAGGGCTGATTATGTGCGGTATCGTAGCGGCAACAGCTCGCAGGGAAGTCTCGGAAATTCTGCTGGAAGGCCTGCGCCGGCTGGAGTACCGGGGATACGACTCCGCTGGTCTGGCACTGATTGACGCCGAGCGCAATCTCCTGCTGCACAAGCGGCTGGGCAAGGTGGCGGAACTGGAAAAGGCCCAGGCGATGACGCCACACCTCGGTTGTGTGGGCATTGCCCATACCCGCTGGGCGACCCACGGTGAACCGTCGGCGGCCAATGCACACCCGCACATCTCCGGCAACCGCATCGCGCTGGTACACAATGGCATTATAGAAAATCATGAACCGCTGCGAGCGGAGCTCCGTGCTGCGGGTTATGAATTCCTGTCGCAGACTGATACGGAAGTCATCGTGCACCTGCTCCACCAGCAACTGGCGCAGGGTTGTGAAATGTTGCCGGCGCTGAAGCAAATCATCGAACGGATCGAAGGTGCCTATGCCATCGCCGCAATTGATGCCGAGAACCCGGACACGGTCGTTGCCGCCCGTTCCGGGAGCCCCCTGGTGATCGGGGTGGGTATCGGCGAAAACTTTCTCGCTTCTGACCAGCTTGCTCTGCGCCAGGTGACCGACCGCTTCATATTCCTTGATGAGGGCGACGTCGTCGCGATGACCGCCACTGGCCTGCACATCGAAAACGCCGCGGGAGACCTTGTAGAGCGACCCATGCAGCGGGTATCCGAAGCGGTTGAGGCCGTCGACCTCGGCGGTTTTGAACATTACATGCTGAAGGAGATACATGAACAGCCCAGGGCCCTGGCGGCCACACTGGGCCTGGGGTCCGAACACCACATTGACGACGCGCGCTTTGGGGAAGGAGCCAGCGCGGTTTTTGACAAGGTCCGAGCGGTACAGGTCGTCGCTTGTGGCACCAGCTATCACGCCGGCCTGGTTGCCCGGTACTGGCTGGAAGAGCTGTGTGGCATTCCCTGCAGTGTGGAAGTCGCTTCCGAGTTCCGCTATCGCAGTCGGGCCCGGCGGGAGGGCACCCTGTTGGTGACCGTCTCCCAGTCTGGTGAGACCGCGGACACCCTGGCAGCGCTGCGGGATCAGTCCGAGGGGGAATTCATTGCCTCGCTGGTCATTGCCAATGTCGACCACAGCTCACTGGTACGCGAATCAGACCTGGTGTTCCTGACGCGGGCGGGAACAGAAATCGGCGTGGCTTCCACCAAGGCCTTCACCACCCAGTTGGTCGCGTTCCTGATGCTGGCGGTGGTACTCGGGCGACGTCACGGGCTCAGTGAAGTGCGTGAAAGGGAACTGGTAGATGCCTTGCACCAGTTGCCTGACTGCGTAGCCAGTACGTTGCAACTGGACGCCGACATCAAGCGCCTGTCGGAAGCATTTATCCTCAAGCACCACGCGCTGTTCCTCGGCAGGGGGATACAGTATCCCGTGGCCGCGGAGGGTGCCCTGAAACTGAAGGAAATATCCTACATTCACGCAGAGGCCTACCCCGCCGGGGAGCTCAAGCATGGCCCCCTGGCACTGGTAGACGCGGATATGCCGGTGGTCGCGGTGGCTCCGGGCGATGAATTGCTGGAAAAGCTGAAGTCCAACCTGGAAGAGGTCCGCTCTCGCGGTGGCGAACTGTTTGTGTTTGCTGACCGCAAGGCGGGATTACGCGACGAACCGAGGGTGCATGTGCTCAACATGCCGCACTGTCCGGCCGTGATACAGCCCGTTACCTACACCGTGGCCCTGCAGTTACTGTCGTACCACGTGGCGGTGCAGAAAGGTACGGATGTCGACAAGCCGCGCAACCTGGCGAAATCCGTCACGGTTGAGTGAGGTGATTTCAGGAGCGGGCGCGACGGCACTGGGCAGCGAGTTAACCGCCGTCCGCCAGATGCGCCGGGTCAAGCAGGGTCTCGAGTTCTGACCGCGAAAGGGCACTGTTCTCCTCGGCCACATCCAGGATGGGACGCCCCTGGGCGTAGGCCAGTTTGGCGATTTCCGCGGCCTTCTGATAACCGATTACCGGATTCAGTGCGGTCACCAGAATCGGATTGCGGGCCAGTGGCTCCTGCAGGCTGGTCTCCCGCACACGAAAGGTCGCGATACATTTGTCTGCCAGCAGCTGGCTGGCATTGGCCAGCAGTCCGATGCTGTCCAGCAGTCGGTCGGCAATGAGCGGTAGCATGACATTCAGTTCAAAGTTGCCCGACTGACCGGCAATCGCCACGCTCGCATCATTGCCCATGACCTGCGCACAGACCATGGCCGTGGCCTCGGGTATGACCGGATTGACCTTGCCCGGCATGATGGAGGAGCCAGGTTGCAGTGCTTCCAGCTCGATTTCTCCCAGCCCGGCAAGTGGTCCCGAGTTCATCCAGCGCAGGTCATTGGCAATCTTCATCAATGCGACGGCGGTGAGACGAAGGTCGCCAGAGAGTGCTACGGCAGCATCCTGAGAGCCGATCCTTATGAACGGGTTATTAGCCGGTTGGAACGTATAGCCCGTGATATCGGAAAGGGCAGAGCTAAACGCATTGGCAAAATCCGGATGAGCATTGATACCGGTTCCAACCGCGGTGCCTCCCTGAGCCAGCAGTTGCAATTCGGGAAGGTTAGCCTCCAGTCGAGCGCGGCAGGCCTCCATCTGCCCGGCCCAGGCCAGCAGGCTCTGGCTGAGCCGTACTGGCATGGCATCCATCAGGTGGGTACGCCCGGTCTTGATATATCCGGAAACGCTGTCCGCCTTTTTGCGTGTTGTTGTTATGAAACGCTCCAGGGCGGGCAGCAATTGCTCCCTCAGTGCGATGACCGCACTCACGTGCAGTGTGGTCGGGATAACGTCGTTACTGCTCTGGCCGCGGTTAACATGATCATTGGGGTCGATGTGCTGGCCCAGGCGCTGGCTGGCCAGCGTTGCCAGAACCTCGTTCGCATTCATGTTGGAACTGGTACCGGACCCGGTCTGGAAAACATCCACAGGGAACTGGGCCATGAAGCTATCGTCTTCGAGTAGTGCGTTCGCAGCGCCGATAATTGCAGCGCCAACATCCTCCGGGATTTCTCCCAGTAAGCTATTGGCTCGTGCGGCGGCAGACTTTACCTGCAGGAGCGCGAGAATGAATGCGCGGGGCATCGCACGCCCACTGATCGGAAAGTTTTGCACAGCGCGCTGGGTCTGGGCACCGTAGAGGGCGTCCGCCGGTACGGCGAGTTCACCCATGCTGTCGCGTTCGGTACGGGTTGCTGTCATTTGAAACCTCCGAAATGGAACACTGTTGACGCTGTCGCCAATAATAATACTAGCAAACGCGTGAGTTCCTTCCGGTTCGGGTTTCAATGAGGCCTTTGATAGGCGCTGAGCTTCCGTGTCACGTGAAACTCAGGAACAGGTAAATCGCCAGTAGCACCACCACCCACAGTACCATGGTGCCGGTACTCACATCCCTGGATAACAAACCATCCGGACTGTGAAGCCGGCGAGCCAGCCCGAGAGTGTGATCAATTATTCCCAGTGCCACCTGGCGTACACCCCGGTCAAAGGCGACAATTGCGGTTACCAGTGGTTGAACCAGGCGCGGGACGAGCCGGCGATAGACCCAGTCGACATCGAGATGCGTCGCGTTGAGCTCAGGTGGGTAGAGTCCACGTTTGTTCAACCAGACAAAGGCGAGCGCAGAAAACAACAGGAGTTGTAGCTGCGTAAGCACATGGGTGACGTCGTAGGGAGTGTAGGCGACTTCGAAGGGTAATGAGCGGTAAAGCAGGTCCGGGAAAACTCCGATGCCCAGACACAACAGCGCCGCTATCGCCATCGCCAGTTGCATGTTGCCCGGGGGGTCCGAGACCCGTATGCCCGAGTCATGGGCGAAAAACGCGAAATAGGGAATCTTTATACCTGCGTGGTGGAATACGCCCGCGGAGGCAAACAACAGCATCAGCCAGACACCATTGAATTGCTCTTTCAACACTGCTGACATGATCATCGATTTACTGACGAACCCGCTGAACAGGGGGAAAGCGGAGATAGAGGCAGCACCGATGATACACAGCACTGTGGTTCGGGGCATGGTCTTGTACAGACCGCCAAGTTCCGAGCCGTTGATGCGCCCGGTCATGGTTAACACGGCGCCCATGGACATAAACAGCAGACCCTTGAAAATCACATCGGTAAAGGCATGGGCGACTGCGCCATTGATTGCCAGATGGCTGCCAACTCCGATGCCAACCACCATGAAGCCGAGCTGGTTGACCAAGCTGTAGGCCAGCACGCGGCGCAGGTCATTTTCCACCACCGCGAAGAAGATCGGGAAGCAGGCCATGGTCGCACCGGCATAGACCAGTAACTCAGTACCGGGAAATCCCCTGGCGAGGGCATAGATGGCGACCTTGGTGGTGAAGGCACTGAGAAACACGGTACCCGTGGGTGTGGCCTCGGGGTAGGCATCAATCAGCCAGCTGTGGAGCATAGGGAAGGCGGCTTTGATGCCAAGGGCCGTCAGGATCAACCAGCCATAGGTGTGCGCTGTACCGATGTAGGTGAAGTCCAGCGAACCAGTATCCCGCCACAACAGCAATACACCAGTCAGCAGTAACAGGCCGGAAATAATCTGGATGATCAGATAGCGAACGCCAGCACTGAAGGCAGCAGGACTGCGCCTGGCCCATATCAGGACGACTGAAGTGAGTGCCATGCCTTCCCAGAACAGAAAGAAGGTAAGCAGGTCTCCGGCAAACACCGCGCCCAGTGCGCTGCCTGCGTAGAACATTGCCCCCGCCTGCTGCAGGGTGTCGCGTACGTGCAGGGCGTAGACAATGCCGATCAGGGCGGCGATATGAAAGAGATAGCCAAACAGCAGTGACAGGCGGTCGCTATCGAACAGTTCCAGCTGCAGGTCGAACAGTTGCAAGTTGATAGCTGCACCGGTTGGCAGGTACCAGAGATTGATGAACCCCACGATGGGCGTTACCAGCAGGAAGCCGGATCGCAACCGGCCACTGCACAGACAGGCGGCCAGTCCCGCGAGGTAAAAGAGAACAAAGGGCGGCAAGGCGCTCACGAAGCTCTTTCCTCCTGTGCGTTATCAGGGTGCTGCGGCAGATCCCGGCGACTGTAGTAGTCTTCCGGTCGAATGATGAGCCTGCGCAGTAATCTGGCGGCCAGTACCAGGGTCACACAGCCGACAAAACCGTAGAGAGGATAGAAACCCGACATGGATTCGAAGGGGTGTTCCACGTGCCGCTCCACCAGCAGGTCCAGCAACAGAGAGGCGGCACTGACGGTGTAGAGTACCAAGAGGATGCGCTGGACATTGCGTGGCTTGTCCAGCAGATACTGGCGTTTCTCGGTCATGGCATACCTCCGCCAGAGGTAATCGGGCTGATCAACTGGTACAGCACCTGGGGAAACAGGAACAACGCAATACAGCCCCCTGCGGAAAGAGCGATCGCAATGCAACAGGCTATTGGCGCTTCATTCATACGCCTGGGGCCCGCCGCCGACGGCCAGAAGGCGCGCACAGGAATCAGCGTCAGGTAGATGAGATTGAGTATCGAGCTGACCAGCAGGGCAATGGTCAGCAGCCATGCCCCGGTTTCCAGGGTGCCGAGCATCAGGTACCACTTGCTCCAGGTACCTCCGGTGGGTGGGAGTCCCGCGATACTGAGGCTGGCGAGCAGGAAAGCCCCCATCGTGAACGGCATTTGCCGGCCGAGCCCTTGCAGTTGGCTGACCTCGGTCTTGTGCGTCGCCACCAGAATCGCACCGGCACAAAAGAACAGGGTGATTTTGCCAAAGGCATGCATGGCGATGTGCATGCTGCCGCCGGTAATACTGTCGGGTACCGCCAGCAGGACCCCCAGGCTCACATAAGCCAGTTGGCTGATGGTGGAGTAAGCGAGGCGCGCCTTGAGGTTGTCCTGTCGCATGGCCACCACAGAGGCCGCCAGCAGGCTGAAGGTGGCGAGGTAAAGCAGTGCCTCGCGGCTACCCGTTGCGCCTAGTTGATCCAGGCCGAAAATGTAGATGCCGATCTTCAGCAGGCTGAATACACCGGCCTTCACTACAGCCACAGCATGCAGCAATGCGCTGACCGGAGTGGGTGCCACCATGGCGGCCGGCAGCCAGCGGTGGAACGGCATCATCGCAGCCTTGCCCACACCGAATACGAACAGCACCAGCAATACCGCCAGTAACAGCGGGCTGGTGTCGGGGTCAAATACCCCGCCGTCAGTAAAGGACAGGGTGCTACTGGTCCACCAGGTAAGGATGATGGCGGGCAGAAAGAAAACAATAGAAGTGCCCAGTAACAAGCCCAGATAAATACGTCCCCCCTGTCTCGCGCGCTCGGTTTGGGCATGTACCACCAACGGCCAGGTAGACAGACTGAGCACCTCATAGAACAGGAACAGGGTGAGCAGATTGCCCGCAAAGGCGATGCCCATCACGCAGGCAATTGACAGGGCAAAGAATGCGTAGAAGCGAGTCTGGTTACCTTCATTATGGGCGCGCATATAACCCACCGCGTAAACGGTTGTGACCAGCCAGAGGGTGCTGGCGATCAGGGAAAACAGTACCCCTAATGGCTCGGCGGCGAGCTCCAGCCTCAAGCCGGGGAGTACCTCCCCACTTTGCCAGGCGAGCGTTTGACCCTGCTGCAGGGACCGGTAGATACCGAGGTTGATCAGTATCAGCAGGGCACTCGCCAGCAGGGACAGCGCTTCCCTGGGGTTGGGCCGGTTGTGCAAGAGGGTAATCCCCGGGATGACGGTAACCGGGATGCAGAGACTGGCGACAAGCAGGCCGGCGCCACTCACGGTGTTCGGGCTCCGAGCAAGTTGGCCGCTGCGCCTGCCGAGGTACTCACCGGTAACCTGGTGTCAAAGCCAAAGTAGAGGTTGGCCAGCGCCAGTAGCAGCGTGCAGGTGAGTAACATGCCCGCTGGCTTTTGCGGAGAGGCCTTGCCCGACTCCGGCTTTTCAAGGTAGGCAACCTCGATAAAGCGCCAGATATAGACAGCGGTTAACAGGGAACTGGCCACCACCAGGAAGGCCAGCAGCCAGCGTTCGCTCTCCATTGCCGCCATCACCAGGTACCACTTGCTGATGAATCCGGCTGTACCTGGTATCCCGATCAGGCTCAATCCCCCCACTACAAAGGCGGCGGTGGTCAGTGGCATTCGCTGGCCAATACCCCTGAGTTCCCTGAAGGTCGTACCACCGACACGCAGGACGTAGGCCGCGACTGCCAGAAACAGGGCGCCCTTCATCAAGGCGTGATTGAACAGGTGGATCAAGCCGGCTTGCAGGCCGGCAGCCGTACCAATGCCGACGCTGATGGCCATATAGCCGACCTGGGCAATACTGGACCACGCCAGGCCCCGCTTCAGGTCCGTCGCGTAGATGGCCACCAGCGAACCGGCGAAGGCAGCGACGACGCCCAGGGTAATGAATATTGCTTCGAGCGACAGCGCGAGCCGGGACGTTTCCAGGTGAAAGACGGAAAAGCTGAAACGGACAAGCACATACAGGGCAACCTTGGTCGCCGTTGCCGCGAGAAATGCGGTGACGATAGATGGCGCCTGGGTATAGGTACCGGGTAACCACAGGTGCAAGGGAAACAGCGCCAGTTTCAGGCACACGCCCACCACGATAAACGCGTATGCGGCGAAAACGGTTTGTGACTCGCCCAGTTGCGGCAGCCGGACTGCCAGGTCCAGCATATTCAGCGTACCCGTGGTCATGTAGAGAAAGCCGATGCCTATCAGAATAAAGGTCGCACCGATCGTTCCCATGATCAGGTAATTGAAGGCAGCGATCAGGGCACGGCGATCACGGCCACAGGCCACCAGTGCATAGGTCGCGAGCGAAGAGATTTCCAGAAAGACAAACAGATTGAAGGCGTCACCGGTCGCAACGATCCCGAGTAAGCCCGCCAGGCACAACAGGTAGGCGACATAAAACAGGCTGTGACGGGAGGGGTCTACTTCCCCCCTGACACTCGCCCTGGAAGCCAGTAGTACGGTCATTCCCATAGCTGATACCAACACCAGCACCAGCGCATTCAGGAGGTCGATCCGGTACTCGATTCCCCAAGGTGCAGCCCAGCCGCCCAGCGCATAGCTGATGACGCCCAACTCACGTGTTTGCACTAGCAGATGGCTGGCTGCGACGAAGGCCAGGAATGCAACGCCACAGGCAAAGGCCCATGCGGCACCGGGGCGGCGTAATACTACACAGGCGGGGGCGCCCACCAGTGGCAGTAGTACCGGTAGTACTGCCAGGTGGCTTATCACTGGCGGCTCTGCTCCAGTATCTCATCCTGCTCGATACTGCCGTAGGCGCGGTATATCCGCAGCACCAGCGCCAGGCCCACCGACGTTGTGGCGATACCCACGACAATCGCCGTCAGTATGAGAACATGGGGAAGCGGGTTGGAATACAACTGGATATCGCTGGAGAGGACAGGCGCCGAGCCGCCGATCACCTTGCCGGTGCTGATGTAGAAAATAAACACCGAGGTCTGGAAAATGTTGAGGCCGATCAGTTTCTTGATCAGATTACCCCGCGCGATGACGATAAAAAATCCGAGCATCATCAGCACCACGACGACCCAGTAATTGAAGTGGGACAGGATATCCATGGTCTCAGTTGCCGTTTGTTTCGAACTGGTTTGCGAATGCGTAATAGATGACGATCAGGACTGAAGCGACGGTAATCCCGACGCCCAGTTCAATGACCATAATGCCGATTTGCTGTGCCCGGATCGGATCGTCGGCAAGGACGCTGTAATCGAGGAAGGGCCGCCCCTGCAGCATCGACAGGATACCGGTGACGCCATACACAAGAACACCCAGCGCCGAGCACAGCTCTACGACGGGTGGCCGGATCACCCGGCATATGGCGGGCAATCCATAGAGCAGACCGTAGAGGATGATTCCGGACGCAAATATGACGCCCGCCTGAAAGCCACCGCCAGGACCGTAATCTCCGTGGAACTGCACATAGAATGCAAACAGCAACATGAAGGGGATCATGGTTTTGCTGACGACCTGCAGTATCGTGTGTGGGTCCTTGGTGTCGACAGGTGCGGAGTGTGGACGGGCCGAGCCCCGATGCGTCCCGCTGGCGAGTATCAGGATGACGGCAACACCCGCTGTGAATATAACGATTACCTCACCCAGCGTGTCGTAGGCCCGGTAACTCGCCAGCACCGAGGTGACCACATTGGGGATACCTGTTTCCTCGCCCGAAAGCAGCAGGTAACGCGGTGCGACATGCAGGTGGGCGGGAGCATCCGCCCGGCCAAATGCCGGCATATCGAGGGTACCGACGATCAGCAAGGCGCCGGTAATACCCACCAGGAGAACGGCAAAGAGCGGCCTGGCCCCCGCGTTGCGAGCTTCGTGGCGGCCGATGACGGCAACGCTCAGCAACAGCAATAGCGGCGATACACCGGCGCCGACGGCGGCTTCTGTGAACGCCACATCGACCGCGTCCATGATGACGAAAAAGCTCGCTGACAGCAGGCCGTAGATACTGGTGAGCATAATCGAGGCCAACAGACCGCGTACCAGTACCAGGGCTGCGGCAGTAGTGACCAGCAAGCTGAGCAGGACGATATTGACGGCGAGTTCCATGCTGTTCTGTCCCCGTATCAGTGCTCGCCCGGAGGCAGGGGCAGGGGCTGCTTTCCCCGGTTGTCCCGCGGCCGGACGCCGGCATTCCATGCCGCCTTGGCCAAAGCGTGGCTGGAGGTGGGACTGCTCAAGAGCACGAACAACAGAATCAGCAGTAGCTTGAACTGTGGGACTGCACTGTCTGACTGGATGAGCAGGCCGAGCAGAATGCAGCTGGTGGCGAGTGTCTCGGTCACGCCGCAGGCGTGGATACGTGCGTAGAAATCGGCGAAGCGCAGAAAGCCGAGCGCACCGGTCAGCAGCAGAAAACTACCGACCAGCAAGAGCACGCCGCTGACCCAGTCGAGCATCATCCCCGCCGGTCCCCGGGTGCGTGCTCGTTGCGCAATTCCGTTATCCGCAGTACACCCACCACGCTGATGTAGTTGATAAGGGCATAGACCAGGGCAATGTCGAGGAAATCCGGTGAGCCATGAAGGTAACTGATCGCGGCAATCAGCAGGACCGTTTTGGTGCCAAAGAGATTGGCGGCCAGTACCCGGTCGAACACGTTGGGGCCGATGCAGGCGCGCCACAGGGCGATCAGCATGACCACCAGCAGAGTGATCACCGTCAGCTGCAGGGTCATTGCTCGAGCTCGCTTACCCGCCGTGACATCTCGCCCTCCTCCAGCGCAGCAAGACCTTCTGCCGAGAGCGTGTGTACCAGCAGGTGGTCTGGAGCCAGTTCGACCGTCAGTGTGCCGGGCGTGAGGTTGATGGAATTGGCGTAGACCACCCGGCATATGTCACTGTACTGCGGCAGTGGCAGGCGGGCGATGCGTGGCGTGCTCCTTTGACCTGGTAGCCAGACGCGACGCACCAGGTCCAGGTTGCTGCGACAAATCTGTACTCCGAGCCAGAGCAGATAGAAAGGGATGCGTCGCAGCAGGTGCAGAGGAATCGATTCCTGGTCCACCACATCCATGCGGAGGGCGATCAGGGTAACCGCGCCAACGGAGATAACCCCGAGACTCAGGAGCAGCGCATCGTAATGGCCTGAGTTGATCAGCCAGAACACGCTCAGTGCCAAAACCAAGCCGAATGTATAGCGCACCTCTACCTCCACCGATCGTTCCGTTCGCTAACGCCCCCGGCGCCCGGTTTTCCGGCCAGCCGGCATCGCAGTGACACCGGTGCCCTTTACAGGGTCACGGTGGCTGGAAGTGGGATAAGTATAGGCACGGATATGCGAATCTGCGTCAGTATCGGCGGCATGTCTCCGCTGGTGTTCACAACGGCGGCAAAGGAGGCGGTGATTGCGCAAGCAGCAAAGCAGGGCCGAAGCACTGTCCGGCCCTGTCTGCTGAGGCTGTGGGGCTGCCGGCTTGGTGCTGCAGCCCCTGAAGGTGAGATGCTATGCGGCTATTGCCGCCAGCGCTCTCAGGCGGCGGCTGCCGCTGGGTGACTGGCGGGCGCCGGTTGCTTGAGCAGGTAATCGAAAGCGGACAGTGCGGCCTTGGAGCCTTCGCCCATTGCTACCACGATCTGCTTGTAGGGGACGGTAGTGACATCGCCGCAGGCGAAGATACCTTCCGCGCTGGTCTCTCCGCGCTCGTTGATCACCACTTCACCGTGCGGTGTACGCTCTACCAGGCCTTCGAGGAAGGCGCTGTTGGGCACCAGGCCGATCTGCACGAATACCCCTTCCAGCTCCCGTTGCAGCTCTTCGCCGCTGTCGCGATCCTGGTAGACGATGGCATTCACCTTGCCAGTAGTCGCTACAATTTCCCTGGTGGCGACGTTTTTCAGGATGGTGATGTTGTCCCGGGACTCTGCCTGTTTTACCAGTACCTGGTCGGCTTTCAGTTCCGGCAGGAACTCGAACACGGTGACCGACTTGACGATGCCCGCCAGGTCCAGCGCTGCCTCGATCCCGGAGTTGCCGCCTCCGATTACCGCCACGTCCTTGCCCTTGAAGAAAGGGCCGTCGCAGTGAGGGCAGTAGGCCACGCCGTTACCCACGTTCTCTTTCTCACCGGGCACACCGAGCTCGCGCCACTTGGCGCCGGTGGCAATGATCAGGGTCCGGGTTTCGATGACTTCACCGGAAGACAGACGCAGCGTCTTGGTGTCCCCCTGCTCGATGTGGTCCACCCGCAGGTGCTCCTTGATCGTCACGGTGTACTCGTTGAGGTGTGCCAACAGGGCATTACTCAGCTCGGGCCCCGTGGTCTGCGGCACTGAAATCAGGTTTTCGATGCCAATGGTGTCCTTCACCTGGCCGCCGATACGGTCGGCGACAACGGTGACAGCCAGACCTTTGCGTGCGGCATAGATAGCGGCAGCGACGCCCGCGGGACCACCGCCGATCACGGTTACGTCCTGCAGGGGCAATTGTTCCTGCTGTTCTTGTGCACCAGCCTCGGTGAGTTCGGGGTACAGGCTCAGCAGTTTGTCGAGCAGGGTGGCTGTGTCGATTTTGCCGTTGGCAAAGGGCTCGCCGTTCAGGAACACGGCGGGTACGCCCTGAATGTTGCGTTCCTCGATCAACTGCGGGTACAGGCCGCCATCGATCATCTCGCTGCTGATATTCGGGCTGAGCAGGGCGAACTGGTTCAGCGCCTGCACCACGTCCGGGCAGTTGTGGCAGCTCAGGGACACAAAGACCTCAAACTGCAGCGGCTGCGAGGCGCGGCGTACCAGGGTCTGTATGGTGTCGTCGAGTTTCAGTGCCACGCCGCCGCTCTGCAGCACGGCCAGCACCAGTGAATTGAATTCGTGACCGCCAGGAATACCGGAAAACACGATACCGGTCGGCTCACCGTCGACTTCGAGGGCAAAGCTCAGCGGGCTGCGCAGCTGGTCCCCGGTGTCACGCTGGATAAAGTGCAGATTGTCGGACACGGAGGTGAATTTGGTGAGGAAGTCCACCAGTTCATCGCGCTTGTCGTGGTCACCGTTCTGCAGAACCAGGGTGACCGGCTTTTCCAGTTTTTCCGCATAGCCCTTCAGGGCCTGGAGAATGTCGTTGTTCAACATGATTCCGCTCCTCGGTAGTCAAAAATTTCAGGCAGTATTCGGCCGTCCCACCCTCGGTGAGAGTCGGCAACTGACTGGGATAAAGGGGGTTGGGTTCCTGACCCCGCGCATGCGGGGCCAGGAGTTCAGAGTCGCTGGGGGCTTAGATCTTGCCAACCAGGTCCAGGCTCGGGGTCAGGGTTGCTTCGCCCTGTTCCCAGGCGGCGGGGCAGACTTCGCCGTCGTTCTCGCGCACGTACTGGGCAGCTTTTACTTTGCGAACCATGTCCTTGGCGGAGCGGCCGATGCCACCGTTGTGGATCTCGGCGACTTGGATGATGCCGTCGGGGTCAGCCAGGAAGGTGCCGCGCATGGCCAGACCGTCTTCCTCGATCATTACGTCGAAGCCGCGAGTCACCGCGCCGGTCGGGTCGCCCAGCATGTAGTAGTTGATCTTGCCGATAGCTTCGGAAGAGTCGTGCCAGGCTTTGTGGGAGAAGTGGGTGTCGGTAGACACGGAGTACACTTCAACGCCCAAGCCTTGCAGTTCTTCGTAGTGCTTGGCCATGTCTTCCAGTTCGGTGGGGCAGACAAAGGTGAAGTCGGCCGGGTAGAACAGGAAGATGGACCACTTGCCTTTTACGTCTTCGGAAGAAACAGTTTTGAATTCGCCGTTGTGGAAGGCCTGTACGGTGAACTCGGGGATGGATTGGTTGATCTTTGCCATGATTGGCTCTCCTCGGGGTTTGGGTTGATGAACGCTGTTTGCGTCAGCGGTGGAGTGATAATGCGGCCGGGCTGTGTTTAAATAAATCGAATTAAATTGATCAAATTGTTCAGATAAACCGAACCACTATTGGAGGTCCTGTTCCATGATCTCGCTCAAGCAGCTCACCTATGCCCTGGCGGTGGAAAAAACCCGGCACTTCAAAAAGGCCTCGGAGCTGTGCTCCGTCTCCCAGTCGGCGCTGAGTACGGCGATCTCCGAGATGGAGGGCCAGCTCGGCGTGCAGGTGTTCGAGCGCGATAACAAGCGGGTGCTGGTGACACCGGTCGGGCAGCAGATTCTCGACAAGGCGCGCGCCATCAAGATGGAGCTGGATGACCTCTATCACCTCAGCCACCAGAGCCACTCGCCATTGAGTTACCCCATGTCGGTGGGCGTGATACCTACCATTGGTCCCTACCTGTTACCCAAGGTGCTACCCGCGGTGCGTGAGGAGTACCCCGCGTTCCAGATGACCATCGACGAGGACCAGTCCCGGGTGCTGGTGGACAAGGTGCGCAGCGGTGAACTCGATACCGCTGTGCTGGCGTTGCCCTATGACACCGAGGGCTTGCACTGCTTCGAGTTCTGGGAGGAGGACCTCTACCTGGTTACCCACAGGGATGACCCCCTGGCCAGCGAGAAGTCGGTCAGCAGTGAACAACTGGAGGGCGCGAACCTGTTGCTGCTAAGGGATGGCCACTGTCTCAAGGATCACGCCCTGGCCGCCTGTCGCCTGCGGCCGTCTGAGTTGGAGCAGTCCCTGGGCGGGGCCAGCCTGTATACCCTGATCCAGATGGTGGCCGGCCGCATGGGTTCCACCCTGGTGCCCGCCATGGCGCTGGATCAGTTGCTGGCGGCGAGCAGTGAACTGGCTGCGGTGCCCCTCTCAGAGCCTGGCCCACACCGCCGAATAGCGTTCATCTGCCGCCTGAACTATGCCGGCGTCAATGACATAGAACTGTTGCGTCGGCTGTTTCGCCGCGAGCTCGAGAAGCAGTCCCTGCCCGTGACCCGCAAATAAAAGCGAGGGCGGTGTACAAGCCCTGCATGCTGAACTAGGGTTTAGAGAGACGTGCTCAGCCGAGCGGGGGTGAGTACGGATTCTAATCCAGGGATATGGAGGGACGTGTAATGCAGTGGTATCTCAAGGTACTGAAAAACTACGTGGGCTTTTCCGGTCGCGCCCAGCGCACCGAGATCTGGATGTTCATCCTGATCAATTTCCTGATCACCCTGTTACTCGCGTTCCTCGATGGAATGCTGGGGCTCTACAATGCGGAGGTCGGCGTCGGGGTATTACAGGGGGTCTATTCCCTGGCCGTGTTCCTGCCAAGTCTGGCGGTTGCAGTGCGGCGGTTGCACGACATTGGTCGCACCGGCTGGTGGCTGTTGATTGCCTTCATTCCGCTCGTGGGCCTGATTGTTTTGCTGGTCTTTTACTGCCTCGACAGCCAGCCCGGCGACAACGAATACGGACCGAACCCCAAGGGAGTCGCTCCGGCGGTCGCCTGAGTGGTTCAGTGATCGGTCACGTAGCAGGGTGGGGAACCCCACCCTGTAGCGACAGGCTTCAGCCGGGGTTGGCGGCCTTGTACTCACGTATTTCGGTGTTGAACTGGCCGGCGACAGTCTCCTCTGTGGACACTGCGGCGTTGTAGGCCTCTACAGCTGCCTCATAGGCTTTCTGCGTCTCCGCCAGCACATCCTCCGCGAGGCCGCCTTCTTTCACTTTGGCTTCCGCCGTGGTGAATACTTCTTCCAGGCACTTCATGTACTCGACATTGGCCGCCTGGAAGGTTTTGACGGCTTTCTGCCCGGCGAGCATGTCGTCCATGGTGGCGCTCGCGCCGTCGGGCAGTGTGGGCGATTCGGGCTTGGTGCAGTCCGCTACAGCAGCGGCACTGCCAAGTGAGAGCGCGGCCAGGGCGATAGTGAACTTGTTCATTGTCTTATCCTTCAGCGTTACAGGAGGCAAAACAGTATCAGGCCCGTTCTGCCCTGCCAAGTTCAGTCTTCCCCAACCCACAGTTCGGGCAGGTCATACTGGCTCTGTAATGCGGACGCCACGGCCTGGGCGGTGGCCTTGTCCGGCAGGGAAACGATCCTCACCCGATACAGGTCGCCGCCGGGTGCGGCTTGCACGGCAACCTTGCCCGCCGCGGGCTGCAGGCGGCCTGCCCAGGTGTCTGCCAGTTCACGCTGGCGGTAGGACCCGAAATTCACAAACCAGTCTCCCGCCGGCGTGTTACCGGTGGCGGGGGCACTGGTGACGGGTTTTGGCGCGGGGGTGGAGGGTTTCGGGCTGCTATTTTGTGCAGCCTGCTCGGCTGCGGCCCGCTGGGCTTCCAGCTGGCGCTCCAGTCCTGCGACCGTATCGGTGAGCTGGCGGTTTTCCAGGCGCAGGGTTTCCAGGCTGGCGCTCAGGGCCTCATTGCGCTCCACCAGCTCCCGCTGGGTGCTGCGTTCCTGGGATAACTGCTCCGGGTCGACGGTGACGGCGAGTTGTGAGCGCAAATCGCGAATTTCTTCCCGCAGTGAGGCCCGCTCCTGGAGGACACCGAAGCCACCCACCGCGAGCAGAACAAGCGCCACTACTCCGGCGCCAATCAGCCCCAGCGGCCAGTTTCCGGGAAAGCCGCGCTCTTCCTCATCCTCCTCGTAGTCGTCCCAATCCCGGTCGGCGCTGGTGTCCTCGTCCTCGTCGAAAAGCCCCTGCGCTTCCGCATCGTAGCCATCGTCGTCGATGTCGTCGTCATCGAAGAGATCTTCTTCCGCTGGGGGGGCGCTGGCAGCGCTGCCGTCGTCGGCTGGAGGGTCGCGCCGTGCGCTCAGGCCCGCTGTCGGGTCGGCCCAGCCGCCGGGTTCCTCCTCGTCATCAAGGATCTCGTCCGGGTCGTAATCGAAATCATCGGCGCGGTAGTCCAGTTGGTACTCGTCGCTTTCGTCCTCGGGCACGAGTTCGCTCAGGGAGCCCCCGGATTCAGGCTGGGACGTCGTGTTCTGCCGTCGGGATGGCGAGAATGGATTGTCGCTGTTGTCGCTCATGGCCCGAGCCCCTGTTTGCCCCGTGTAATGCGGGGATACTAGCAGAGCTGCCGCAGTGGGTCAGCCGCATTCAGTCGTTGCTGCGCAGGGATTGGAGGCCGCGATTGAGCTTGTTGAGATGCCGGTTGACCTCCTCGCCTTTCATCTTGGAGACACCGGCGGCAAGGATATCAATCACTGCCAGGTGGGCGATGCGGGACGGCAGGGGGGTGTAACTCTCCTCGTCCGGGGAGGCGACATCGATGGGAATGGGGATGGTCGCGCGAGCCAGTACCGGTGTATTCGAGGGTGCCAGGGCGATGCTGACAGCGCCGGACTCGCGCACGTGATCCATGGCTTCCAGCAGGGCGGTACTGCGTCCGGACTGGGAAATGGCGACCACCACGTCGTCCGCTGTCAGGGACATGGCGGACATCGCCTGTATGTGAGGATCGGACAGGGCAGCGCTGGCGATCTGCAGGCGGAAGAACTTGTGTTGGGCGTCGATGGCCACCGGGCTGGACGCGCCAAAGCCGTAAAACTCGACCCGGCGGGCGTTGCAGAGCGCATCGACGGCTACCTCGATGGCGTCGAGGTCCAGGGTGTCCCGCACCTGGGCCAGGGTTTCCATGGTGGCGTCGAAGACCTTGTAGGTGTAGTCCCGGGCGGTGTCGAGCTCGCTCAGCACGAAGGGTTCCTGACTGGTGTTCTGGGCCAGGCACTGGGCGAGGGCGAGCTTGAAGTTCTGGAAACCCTTGCAGCCGATGGCGCGGCAGAATCGCACCACCGTGGGCTCGCTGACCTCGGCGGCGGCGGCCAGGTCGACAATACGCATGTGAATGACCCGGTCGGGTTGCGCGAGCACCAGTTCGGCCACCTTGCGCTCGGACCGGCGCAGGGTGCCCAGTGCGGACTCGATGTCCCTGAGTAGAGGTCTTCCGGTAGTGGCCAAACTGCCCGCCGTGTCAGCTGTGAGAGCAATGCATTATACAGCCCGCAACACGGCTTGGGAGAATGTATGGAGGACCCGTAGTGGTGCAACTGCACCACGTTACGACCACTGGTACCAGCAACGGCAGGCTTCTGGTCCTTTACCTGCTTCACGCGGCAGGGCTTCATGAAGATAACAGCATTCGCCGTCGTTTCAGCGTAGTAAGGGTTTTCGATGGCAGCCGTGAACACCTTCAAGGAAGCCAGTATGGATCGAACACTTATCGCTGCAGGAATGGCAATGATCGCCGCTCTCTCGGCTGGCGCGACCATCGCCGAGGAACCTGCAGACGCGGTTTTCTACGGAGACCATATCATCACTATGGACTCTGACCGGCCCCGCGCGGAAGCTGTCGCGATACGGGGTGATCGTATTGTCTACGTCGGTGACCGGGAAAATGCCGGGGAATTTGTGGGGGACGATACCCGTTCAGTGGAGTTGGGCGATAAGGCCCTGGTGCCCGGCATGATCGACAGCCATGGCCACATCAGCGTCGCTGCCCGAATGGTCGATTACGTCAACGTTTCTTCTCCCCCGGTGGGCCCTGCCAAAAATATTGGGGACATTGTCGATCTGCTGAAGGAGCGCCTGAAGACCGATCCCCCCCCGGAGGACGGCTGGCTGATCGCCTACGGCTATGACGATTCCCTGCTGGCGGAGAATCGCCACCCCACCCGGCACGATCTCGACAAAGTGTCCACCGAGGTGCCGGTCGCCATGATGCATGTCTCCGGCCACCTCGGCACCGCAAATTCCGCGGCATTGGCAGCGTTGGGCTATTCCGAGGATACGCCCAACCCGCAAGGCGGAGTGATTCGCCGGGAGCGCGGCACCAAAGTACCCAACGGGGTGCTCGAAGAAGTGGCCTGGCAGAAGGCGATGTGGTCCCAGGTTGCGGGCGGCGGCGGTACGGCAAACTTCGAGCGGCAATTGAAGGAGGCGGTACAGCAATTTGCCAGTTACGGTATTACCACGATCCAGGATGGCGCTGCGCGGATGGCCGATGTCGCTGCAATGCGCAAAATGGCGGAGAGAGGTGAACTCAAGGCGGACATCGTCGCGATTGCTGCCGCGTACGGTGACGTCGATTTCGATGAAATCTCCAGCATGCTCGAGGAAGGTTACCACGACGGCGTTCGGGTGGGCGGCGTCAAGTTCGCTGTTGATGGTTCGCCCCAGGGGCGCACTGCCTGGACAACCGAGCCCTACCTTGCCAATCCGGAGGGGGTAGAAGGCCCTTACACCGCCTATACCACGGTGGTTCCCGATGACTTCAAGGCGCAGGCCAGGGGCCTTCTGCTCAAGGGGATTCCCATCTACGTGCACAGCAATGGTGATGCCGCCATTGATCTGTCGATGGACGCCGTCGAGGATGCTTTTGCAGGGCGTGAGATGCCCGATCACCGCTCGGTAATCATCCACGCCCAACTGATGCGACCGGATCAGGTCGATCGCGCTGCAAAACTCGATATGGTGCCGTCTTTCTACTCGGCCCACTCCTTTTTCTGGGGCGATTGGCACCGCCTGAGCTTCGGCGACGAGCGTGCCTTCCATATCAGCCCAGCGGCAGCGGCGCTGGAGAAAGGCGTGCATTTCACCATCCACAACGACACTCCGGTGGTACCCCCGGACATGATGCGCCTGATGTGGATTGCGGTGAACCGTGAGACCCGCAACGGGGTGATCCTCGGCGAGGACCAGCGACTGTCACCCTACGATGCCCTCTATGCCATGACCCTGGGTGGTGCGTACCAGTACTTCGAGGAAGCCAGCAAGGGCTCCCTGACCGTAGGGAAGCAGGCCGATCTGGTGGTGCTGGGGGCCGATCCGCTCGAGGTGGACCCGAAGACCATCAAGGATATCCCGGTGCTGGAGACCATCTCCCGGGGCAAGACCATCTTCCTGCGATAAGTTGAAACCCGACCATCAGTAACCTCCAAGGAATCAGTATGAAACGAAAATTTCTCCCGTGGGGGCTGGCCGCGCTCACTTCACTTTCAGGTAGTCAGGCTTTCGCCGAAGTCCCCGCAGACCGTGTGTTCTATGGGGATCACATCATCACCATGGACTCCACCCTGCCAAGTGCTGAAGCCGTGGCCATCCGCGGCGACCGCATCGTCTACGTCGGTGACCGCGCGGGGGCCGGGGAGTTTGTGGGTGCCGATACCCAGGCGCTGGAGCTCGGCGATAAGGCCCTGGTACCCGGCCTGATCGACTCCCACGGCCATGTTACCGGGTCAGCGCGCCTGATCGATTACGTTAACGCTTCCTCTCCGCCGGTGGGCACCTCCGAAAATATCGCTGATATCCTCGAGCTGTTGAAGGAACGCCTGAAAACCAATCCGCCCCCTGAAGGCGGTTGGCTGGTGGCCTACGGCTACGATGACTCGCTGCTGGCGGAGAACCGCCACCCCACCCGTCACGATCTCGACAAGGTGTCTGCGGACGTGCCGATCTACATGTCGCATGTCTCCGGCCACCTGGGCACGGCCAACTCCGCCGCCCTGGCGGCCGCAGGGATTACCGAGGATACTCCCAATCCGCCCGGCGGCGTGATCCGTCGCGAGCGTGGCGGTAAAGTGCCCAACGGGGTCGTTGAAGAGACGGCGAACTACCTGTTCCGCAAAGCCCTGGCCGCAACCAGTGCCGGGGACTCGACTAAATTCGAGCGGCAATTGAAGGAGGCGGTACAGCAGTTCGCGAGTTACGGGATCACCACCATCCAGGACGGTGCTGCCCAGATGGCTGACGTCGCTGTGATGCGCAAAATGGCCGCAGCCGGCGAAATTGAAGCCGATATTGTAGCCATCCCCTTTGCCATGACGGGGATCGACTTCGACGAGGTCACCACGCTGGTGGAGGAAGGTTACCAGGGTGGTGTTCGCGTGGGCGGCGTCAAGTTCGTACTCGATGGTTCACCCCAGGGCCGTACTGCCTGGACCACCAAACCCTACAATGAAAATCCCCACGGCGTGGAAGGTCCCTACACCGCCTACTCCACCGTGGTCCCCAACGAATTCAAGGCTCAGGCCAATGACCTGCTGCACCGGGGTGTTCCCATTTACATGCACGGCAATGGTGATGCCGCCATCGACCTGGCGATGGACGCGGTGGGCGAGTCCTTTGACGGAGAGGAGCTTCCGGACCACCGCTCGGTGATCATTCACGCCCAGTTGATGCGCCCGGACCAGGTGGTCCGCGCCGCCGAGCTGGACATGGTGCCATCGTTCTACTCGGCCCACTCCTTCTTCTGGGGCGACTGGCACCGCCAGAGCTTTGGCGACGAGCGCGCCTTCCATATCAGCCCGGCGCAATCGGCGCTGCAAAAAGGCGTGCACTTCACCATCCACAACGACACCCCGGTGGTCCCGCCAGACATGATGCGCCTGATGTGGATTGCGGTGAACCGTGAGACCCGCAACGGGGTGATCCTCGGTGAGGACCAGGTGCTGTCACCCTACGACGCCCTGTACGCCATGACCCTGGGCGGCGCGTACCAGTACTTTGAGGAAGACAGCAAAGGTTCCCTGACCGTCGGCAAGCAGGCAGACCTGGCGGTACTGGGCGCCGACCCGCTCGAGGTGGACCCGAAGACCATCAAGGACATCCCGGTGCTGGAGACCATTTCCCGGGGCAAGACCATTTTCCAGCGATAACGTCAATCACGGCCCCGCTGGGCCCGGAGTGGGCGTTCCAGGCAATCAGCTGGATGATCCGCAGGGGTGCAAGGGTACTCGCCAGAGCTGGACTGGACCCAGTACCTGCGGGTAACTGGTCCTTTACACTGTGTGCGAACACCGATTTGATGGAGAGCAGGGTGAATTGCCGCCTGAGGGCCCTCCCGGCACCCTGCGGTGACCAAAACCGACAGTCAGTAAAGCTCAAGGAGTCAGCATGAAACGAAAACTTCTCCCCTGGGGGATAGCGATGCTAGCCGCGTTCTCCGGTGGCCACGCTTTCGCAGAAGCACCCGCCGACCGGGTGTTCTATGGCGACCACATCATCACCATGGACTCCGCCCTGCCCAGCGCCGAAGCCGTGGCAATCCGGGGAGATAGCATCGTCTACGTCGGTGACCGCGAAGGGGCGGGAGAATTTCTGGGAGCTGACACCCAATCGGTAGAGCTCGGCGACAAGGCCCTGGTACCCGGGCTGATCGACTCTCACGGCCATGTCACCATGTCCGCCCGCCTGATTGACTACGTCAACGCCTCTTCTCCTCCGGTGGGCACCTCGGAAAATATCGGAGACATTCTCGAGTTGCTGAAGGACCGCCTGAAGAACAACCCGCCCCCCGAAGGTGGCTGGCTGATGGCTTACGGCTACGACGACTCACTGCTGGCGGAAAACCGCCACCCCACCCGCCACGATCTCGACAAGGTTTCCGCGGACGTGCCAATTTACATGATGCACGTCTCCGGCCACCTCGGCGCCGCCAACTCCGCTGCCCTGGCGGCCGCGGGCATTACCGAGGACACACCGAATCCGCCCGGCGGGGTGTTCCGCAGGGAGCGCGGCAGCCAGGTACCGAATGGTGTGGTCGAGGAAGCGGCCATGCAGAAACTGCTGATGCCCCAGTTTGCAGCCAATGCCGGGGACAGCTCAAAATTCGAACGCCAACTCAAGGAGGCGGTACAGCAATTTGCCAGCTATGGCATCACTACGATCCAGGACGGTGGTGCCCAGATGATGGACGTCAACGTGATGCGGGACATGGCTGACAGAGGCGAAATCAAAGCGGATATTGTGGCCATCCCCGTGGCCCGTGGAAATCTCGACTTTGACGATGTTGCCGCGCTTTACGAGGAAGGCTATCACGGCAGCGTTCGCGTCGGTGGGGTCAAGTTTGTGGTTGATGGATCGCCACAAGGGCGCACCGCCTGGACCACCAAGCCCTACAATGCCAACCCCCACGGCGTGGAAGGCCCCTACACCGCCTATCCCACCGTGGTGCCCAACGAGTTCAAGGCCCAGACCAAAGACCTGCTGCACCGGGGCATTCCCGTCTACGCGCACGGTAACGGCGATGCGGCCATCGATTTGACCATGGACGCAGTCGAAGAGGCCTTCGAGGGGGAAGAGATCCCCGACCACCGTTCGGTGATCATCCACGCCCAGCTGATGCGCCCCGATCAGGTCGATCGAGCCGCCGAACTGGATATGGTGCCTTCTTTCTATTCGGCCCATTCCTTCTTCTGGGGTGACTGGCACCGGGAGAGTTTCGGCGACGAGCGCGCTTTCCACATCAGCCCGGCGCAATCGGCGCTACAGAAAGGTGTGCATTTCACCATCCACAACGACAGCCCGGTAGTGCCCCCGGACATGATGCGCCTGATGTGGATCGCGGTGAACCGCGAGACCCGTAATGGTGTGATCCTGGGCGAGGACCAGCGCCTGTCGCCCTACGACGCCCTGTACGCCATGACCCTGGGTGGCGCGTACCAGTATTTCGAGGAAGAGAAAAAGGGCTCCCTGACAGTGGGCAAACAGGCTGACCTCGTTGTACTGGGTGCCGACCCGCTTGAGGTCGATCCGAAGACCATCAAGGACATCCCGGTGCTGGAAACCATCTCCCGGGGTAAAACCATTTTCCAGCAATGAGCTGAACCCCGCTCTCGAGGGCATCAAATAGGCCGCTTCGGCCTATTTGATTGCCCGGAGACTCGGTAGAATATGCCGATGGACGTCTCCGATATTCTCTCCCCTCTCAATAGTGCCCAGCGCGAGGCAGTTGCCGCAGAAAGCGATAACCTGCTGGTGCTGGCCGGTGCCGGCAGCGGCAAAACCCGTGTACTGGTCCACCGTATCGCCTGGCTGATCCGGGCCCAGGGTCTCTCCCCCCACGCCATCCTCGCGGTGACCTTTACCAACAAGGCCGCCAAGGAGATGCGCAGCCGCATCGAGGAGATGATGAACATCTCCACCCGCGGCATGTGGGTGGGGACCTTCCACGGCCTGGCTCACCGCCTGCTCAAGGCGCACTGGAAGGAAGCCGGACTGCCGCAGAATTTCCAGATACTGGATGCCGACGACCAGCTGCGCCTGGTCAAGCGGGTCTGCCGTGAGCTGGACCTGGACGAGTCCCGCTGGCCCCCCAAGCAGGCCATGTGGTACATCAATGGCCAGAAGGACGAAGGCCTGCGGGCGGCCCATATCGAGGTGCCCCACGGCGACCTCTATGGCCAGACCATGCTGCGCGTCTACCAGGCCTATGAAACGGCCTGCAATCGCGCTGGCCTGGTCGACTTTGCCGAGTTGCTGTTGCGGGCCCATGAACTCTGGCTGAAAAGCCCCGCCGTGCTGGCCCATTACCAGGGCCGGTTCCGCCAGATCCTGGTGGACGAGTTCCAGGACACCAATACCATCCAGTACGCCTGGTTGCGGGTGCTCGCGGGCAAACAGATTCCCGTGGTGGCGGTGGGCGATGACGACCAGTCCATCTACGGCTGGCGCGGGGCCAAGATCGAAAACATCCAGCGTTTCGCCGACGATTTTGCCGGCTGCCAGACGGTGCGCCTGGAGCAGAACTACCGTTCCACCCAGACCATCCTGCAGGCGGCCAACGGGGTTATCGCCCACAATTTTGGCCGTCTCGGCAAGGAACTGTGGAGTTCCGGGGAGAGCGGCGAACCGATCACCCTCTATGCCGGCTTCAACGAACAGGACGAGGCGCGATTTATCGTCGAGCAGGCCCAGGCCTGGATCGATGACGGCAATGCCCGCAGCTCCGTGGCGGTGCTGTATCGCTCCAACGCCCAGTCGCGGGTGCTGGAGGAATCCCTGATACGCGCCGGCATTCCCTACCGTATTCACGGCGGCCAGCGTTTCTACGAGCGTATGGAAATCCGCAATGCCCTGGCTTACCTGCGGCTGATCCTCAACCGCGGTGACGACGCGGCCATCGAACGGGTGATCAACACGCCGCCCCGGGGCATCGGCAGCAAGACGCTGGAAACTGTGCGCGAGGTGGCGCGTACCCGGGAGATATCCCTGTGGCAGGCCATTCGATTCGCCATTTCCGAAAAGCTCCTGCCGGCCCGCGCCCTTGGCGCGCTGGAGGGGTTCTCGGTGCTGATCGACGAGATGGATAACGGCACTGATGAGATGCTGCTGGAAGAACTGGTGGAGCACGTCGAGCACGCCTCCGGGCTGATCGAATTCCACAAAAAGGAAAAGGGCGAGAAGGGCCAGGCCAGGGTGGAAAACCTCGAGGAACTGGTGAGTGCCGCGCGCCAGTTCGAGCCAGAGGGCGAAGAACTCTCACCGCTACAGCAGTTTCTCGACAACGCTGCACTGGATGCGGGTGACGCCCAGGCCGATGCCCATGAGGACAGCATCCAGTTGATGACCCTGCACTCGGCGAAGGGTCTCGAGTTTCCCCTGGTGTTCCTGGCGGGGATGGAAGAGAACCTGTTTCCCCACCGAATGTCGCTGGAGGAGCCCGGCCGCCTCGAGGAGGAACGCCGGTTGTGTTATGTGGGGATTACCCGGGCCATGGCGCGCCTGTACATCACCTACGCCGAGACCCGGCGTATTCACGGCAGTGAGTCCTACAACAGCCCTTCGCGCTTTATCCGCGAAATCCCCGCGGAACTGCTGCAGGAAGTACGCCTCAACAATACGGTAGCGGCGCCGGTCAGCAGCCTGACCCAGGCCCAGGTGCCCGACACCGGCCTCAGCCTGGGCCAGCGCGTGTTCCACCAGATCTTCGGCGAGGGAGTGGTGTTAAACTTCGAAGGGCGTGGGAACAATGCCCGGGTGGAAGTGCACTTCGACGCCGAGGGCAGCAAGTGGCTGGTGGTGCAATACGCCAACCTGCAGTGCCTGTAGGGCTCGGTCGACCCGGGCCTGGATAATAACAACCGTCAAACAGACCTGATAATCGATGACCAATAACTCGACCCGTTACGCTCCCCTCATCATCCTGCTGCTGGTTGCCGCCCTGGTACTGGTGATCGGCCTGTGGGCGAGTGACGTGGGGCGTGCCGCCCGCCAGAATCACACCACGGGTGAGATGGCTGCGGCGGGGCAGCAAGCGCAATACCACTGGAAGATCGTTACCACCTGGCCCAAGAACCTCCCGGGACTGGGCGCTGCGCCGGAAAACTTCGCCCGCCTGTTGGGTGAGATGAGCGGCGGTCGGCTGACGGCCAGGGTCTATGGCGCCGGAGAAATCGTACCCGCCTTCGAGGTGTTCGACGCCGTCTCCCAGGGGGTGGCCGACGCCGGGCATGGCGCGTCCTACTACTGGAAGGGCAAGATCCCCTCTTCCGTATTTTTTACTGCGGTACCCTTCGGAATGACCGCCCAGGAGATGAACGGCTGGTTGCAGTATGGCGGGGGCCTGGAGGTCTGGCGCGAAGTCTACGCGCCGTTCAACATTGTGCCCTATGCCGGTGGCAGTACCGGGGTGCAGATGGCGGGCTGGTTCAATCGTGAACTCAAAAGCGTAGACGATCTCAAGGGCCTGAAAATGCGTATTCCCGGACTGGCCGGGGATGTATTCACCCGTGCCGGAGGGACTTCCGTACGGATTCCCGGTGGCGAGGTTTACACCTCACTGCAAACCGGCGTGATCGACGCCGCCGAATGGGTTGGGCCGTATAACGACCTGGCACTGGGTCTGCACGAGGTGGCGAAATACTACTACTACCCCGGCTGGCACGAACCGGGCGCCATGCTCGAGTTTATCGTCAACCAGGATTCACTGGCCGCCCTGCCACCAGATCTTCAGGCAATTGTGCAGGGCGCCGCCCAGGCGGCCAACCTGGAAATGCTCAATGAGTTCACCGCCCGCAACAACACGGCCCTGCGGGAACTGGTGGACAATCACGGTGTGCAGCTACGGCGGTTGCCGGATGATGTGCTGAAGGCACTGTATGACGCGAGCGAGGAAGTGCTGGCGGAACTGGTGGCGTCTGACCCGCTGGCCGCGAAGGTAAATGCCTCTTTCCAGGCCTTCTACCGCAATGTGCGCGCCTACCACCATATTTCCGAGCAGGCCTATATCAATGCCCGCGATGTGGTGCTACCTCCCGAGGGAGAGGTAGCGAAGCAACCGGACTAGCCGGTTCAGGGGTTGATGGCGCGGGTGCGGCCCTTCTCGTCGATGGCCACAAAGACGAACTCGCCCTCGGTCACCTTGAGTGGGTCGCCGTCGTGCTTGGAGTTGATCCAGACCTCTACCACGATGCGAATCGAGCTGCGGCCAACGTCCACCACATCGCAATAGCAGCTCACCACCGCACCTACGTGCACTGGGGTGAGAAAGGCCATGCCGCTAATGGCGACGGTGGCCACGCGCCCTCCCGCCACGTCCGTAGCGGTGATAGAGCCGCCAATATCCATCTGGGACAGCAGCCAGCCGCCGAAGATATCCCCGTTGGCATTGGTGTCCTTGGGCATGGCGATGGTCTGCAGGGCCAGTTCTCCCTGGGGAATGGGGGCGGAATCTATATCACTCATGGTTTCGCGACTCGCGTGCGCTCAGGGGTTTATCGGGCCAGTTGTGCCGGCAGCCAGGTAGCCAGGTCGGGCCACACCCACAGGGTGGCCAACACCAGCAACTGGATAAGTATAAAAGGAATAACCCCCCGGTAGATAGCGCTGGTCGGCAGGGATTCCGGCGCTACCCCCCGCAGGTAAAACAGGGCAAAGCCGAAGGGGGGTGTCAGGAAGGAAGTCTGCAGGTTGATGGCTATCATGATCCCGAGCCAGATCGGGTCCAGGCCCATGGCCAGCAATATCGGGCCCACGATCGGCACCACCACGAAGGTGATCTCGATGAAGTCGAGGATGAATCCCAGCAGGAATATGATCAACATGACCACCAGGGTTGCCCCCAGCACACCGCCGGGGAGCCCCTCGAAAAAGTGGTGAATGAGCTCTTCGCCGCCAAATCCGCGGAAAACCAGGGAAAACAGTGCCGCCCCGATCAGGATCATGAACACCATGCAGGTCACCTCCATGGTGTCGCGGGCAACCTCCCGCAGGCGAGCTACATCCATTTGCCCCTTGGCGAGGGCCAGCAGCAGTGCGCCGACGGCTCCGACACCTGCCGCCTCCGTGGGGGTGGCCGCTCCGGCCAGAATAGAACCCAGTACCACGGCGATCAGCAGCAGCGGGGGAACCAGGCCCTTGAGCAGCGCGTGCCCGGGCAGTGGTTCCTGCTCCGCCGGTGGCGCGTGCTCGGGCCGGAACCAGGCGACCAGCAGCACATAGGCCATGTACAGGGCGACCAGCAGCAGGCCCGGGAACAGGGCGCCGATGAACAGGTCGCCGACGGATACCGTCTTGGGATTGAAAATGTTCATGGCCAGCTGGGCCTGCTGGTAGGCGTTCGAGAGCACGTCACCGAGCAGCACCAGCGCGATGGACGGCGGAATAATCTGCCCCAGGGTGCCGGTGGCGCAGATGGTGCCGGTAGCGAGTGAGGGTTTGTAGCCTCCCTTGAGCATACTCGGCAGTGACAGCAGACCCATGGTGACTACGGTCGCACCGACAATACCGGTACTGGCTGCCAGCAGGGTACCCACCAGGATCACCGAAATACCGAGGCCACCCCGCAAACGGCCAAAGACCCGGGACATGCTGTCGAGCAGTTCTTCTGCCACCCGGGATTTTTCCAGCGTCACGCCCATGAGGATGAACAGCGGTACCGCGATGAGGGTGGTATTGCTGATGGTGCCGAACAGCCGGCCCGGCAGGGCAGACAGGAAACTGGGGTCGAAGCCTCCCGCGATAATGCCTCCGGCGGCGAAAGCCAGGGCGGTGCCCGCCAGGGTAAACGCCACCGGGTAACCCAGCATCAGCAGCAGGCAGACCGCCGCGAACATCAACAGCGCAATGTAGCCGCTCATGCCGAGGCAT
Organism: Parahaliea maris; assembly: GCF_008064665.1. Classification (GTDB taxonomy): domain Bacteria; phylum Pseudomonadota; class Gammaproteobacteria; order Pseudomonadales; family Halieaceae; genus Parahaliea; species Parahaliea maris. The sequence goes on from NZ_VRZA01000003.1 coordinate 148,658, forward strand.
CCCTGTTGTGCATCAGAACCTCGGCGCTGCGCAGGGTTTCCGCCAGCCCCTGCAGGAAGAGGTTGGCCGCCATTAACGGCAACAGCGTCTTGAGCAGGAAGACGGCGGGAATGCCCCCCGGTTCCGGCGAGCTTTCCCGGATGACCCAGGCTTCGGCCACATAGTTCCAGCTGATGGCGAAGATGAAGGCACACAGGGGCAGCAGGAACACGATGCCGCCGAGGGCGTTTACCCATGCCTTTGCCCGTGGGGAGAAGTGACGGTAGAAAATGTCCACCCGCACATGGCCGTCCCGGCGCAGGGTATAGGCGGCCCCGAGGGTGAAGAGCGTACCGTGAAGGTAGGTAATGGCCTCCTGGGCGGCGATGGAGCCGACATTGAAGCCGTAACGCATGACCACGACCAGTGCAGTCAGCAGGGCCATGGCCACTGCCAGCCAGGCCAGGAGGCGGCCGCTGGCTTCGGTAAAGCGGTCGATCGCGGCGATCAGTCGGGGCATTCGTTATTGGACTTTTGCAACGGTGGGGCGGAGCGTATCATAGCCCCTCAATTCACGCGAAAGCTTCCCCGCCCCGGTTGTCGCCGAGGGCCTGTGGATGAGGATTCATGCTCACTGTAATATCTCCAGCCAAGACACTCGATTTCGATACCCCGCCCCACACTCGCAAAGCCACCCAGCCGCAGTTTATCGACCGCGCCGCCGACCTGGTGGAGGATGCACGGGGGCTTGGTCCCGACGATATCCGCGAGTTAATGGGGGTGAGCGAAAATATCGCGGAACTCAACCACGCCCGCTTCATGAACTGGGCGCAGCCCTTTTCCCTCGACAATGCCAAGCAGGCGGTGCTGGCTTTTCGCGGCGACGTCTATACCGGCCTTGAAGCCGATACCCTGAGCGCCAGCCAGCTCGGCTACGCCCAGAAACACCTGCGCATTCTCTCCGGCCTGTACGGCCTGCTGCGTCCGCTCGACCTGATGCAGCCCTACCGCCTGGAAATGGGCCTGAAATTTGCTAACCGCGGCGGCAAGAACCTGTACGAATTCTGGGGTTCGGAGCTGACATCCGCCCTCAATACCGCCCTGAAAAAATCGGCTAACCCGGTACTGGTGAACCTGGCGTCCAATGAGTATTTCCGGGCGGTGAAACCGCGGGAGCTAGAGGCGGACATCATCACCCCGGTGTTCAAGGACCTCAAGAACGGCAAGTACAAGGTCATCAGCTTTTATGCCAAGAAGGCCCGGGGCCAGATGGCCCGCCACATCATCGAGCAGGAGCTCGATGATGTGGCGGGACTCAAGAAGTTCCGCCGGGACGGTTATCGCTACAATGCAAAAGAGTCCAGCGCGCGGGAACTGGTATTTACCCGGGACGTTCCACCCACAGCCGCGTAATCCCGGATACCGCTCCATACAATAAAATTTAAAGGAGACCCCATGACCAATCCGCCACTTAGTGTAGCCATCATTGGCGCCGGTATGTCTGGCCTGTGCATGGGGATAAAACTGCGCGACCGGGGCATCGATGACTTCGTGATCCTGGAAAAATCCGCAGGTGTCGGCGGTACCTGGTACGACAATACCTATCCCGGTGCCTGCTGCGACGTGCCCTCGGTGTTGTACAGCTACTCCTTTGAGCCCAACCCCTGGTGGTCGCGCAAGTATTCCCCTCACAACGAGATCAGGGCCTACTTTGAGCACTGTGCGGACAAATACGAGCTGCGTTCCCGCTTGCGCCTGGAGACGCCTGTGTCGACAGCCCGCTTCGACGAGGAAAGGGGTCTCTGGGTGCTTGCGCTCGCCAACGGGGAGCAGATCGAGGCCCGGGCACTGGTCAGTGGCCTGGGCCAGCTCAACCTGCCTTACACACCGGAGTTCGAGGGCGCCGGGGAATTCACTGGCGAGCAGTTCCACTCCGCGCGCTGGAATCATGATGTCGACCTGACCGGCAAGCGGGTGGCGGTTATCGGCAACGCCGCCAGTGCCCTGCAATTCATTCCCCACGTGGCACAGCAGGCAGCCCAGGTAAACGTTTACCAGCGCAGTGCCAACTACGTGATTCCCCGCAACGACAGCCCCTACACGGCGAAGGAGCAACAGCGCTTCTCGCGGCACCCCTGGTGGCAGAAGCTGCACCGGTTCGGCGTGTACCTGCGGGCGGAAGGTATTTTCTACCCGACATTGCGCGGCCGCAGCCTGTTGCGGCGCCTGTGGGTCAAATGGTGTCGCGACTACCTGAATGACAACATCAGCGACCCCGTGCTCAAAGACAAGCTCACACCAGACTATCCGGTGGGCTGTAAACGCATCCTGATCAGTGACGATTACTACCAGGCGCTGGCGCGGGACAATGTGGACGTGGTGACGTCGCCGATTACGGGGATATCGGAAGAGGGAGTGTGCACCGAGGATCGTGAACCGCGTCCAGCGGATGTGATCATCTATGGCACTGGCTTCCGTACCAGCGAGATGCTCAGCGGTGTGCAGTTTACCGGTCGTGACGGCCTCGACCTGCAGCAGGCCTGGCGCGACGGGGCGGAAGCCTACCGCGGAGTCTGCGTATCCGGCTTCCCCAACTTCTTCATGCTCTACGGCCCGAACACTAACCTCGGCAGCAACTCCATTATTTTCATGACCGAGCGTCAGGTAAATTACGCCGTGGCCTGTATCGAGAAACTGCTGACTCACGATCTGCGCAGCCTGGACGTTAACGCCAATGTGATGCGCGACTACAATCGTTATATCCAGAAAGAACTGGATGGTACGGTTTGGGTAGCTTCCTGTGACAGCTGGTACAAGAACGCCGCCGGCAAGGTCGTAAACAACTGGCCGCGCTCTACCACCTACTACTGGTGGCATATGCGTGCGCCTGAATTCACTGATTTTGATATGACGTGATCGGAGAATAATGGACGGATTGCCCTACTCCCAGGCCTGCGAGAATAACAAGGCGCCGATCCTGGCGGTGCTTGAGCGGCTTCTGGCCAATAGCACCCAGGTGTTGGAGATAGGTTCCGGCACCGGGCAGCACGCCACCTGGTTCGCCGGCCACCTGCCGCACCTGGTCTGGCAGCCCACCGATCTCCACGACCATCTGCCGACACTTTCGCTGCGTTGTGCCATGTATGAGGGCAGCAACCTGTTGCCGCCGCTGGCTCTGGATGTGTGCCTGCACCCCTGGCCTGCCGAGGTTCACGACGCGGTATTCACGGCCAACAGTTTCCACATCATGTCCTTCGCCGCGGTGGAGCAGTGTTTCGCTGAACTCGGGCGCCGGGCCCACCCGAATACGCTGCTCTGTGTCTACGGGCCATTCAATTACAACGGCCAGTACACCAGCGAGAGCAATGCCCGCTTCGACCAGTGGCTGGGGCAACAGCATCCCGACAGTGCCATTCGCGATTTCGAGGCGGTGGATGCGCTGGCGCGGCAGGCGGGGTTCGAGCTGGTGGAGGACAATGCGATGCCGGCGAATAACCGGTTGTTGGTGTGGCGGAAGCAGGAGTAGCCCGCTATTCGATTACGCAATTGTCTGAAGGGTACATGGTTGAGCACTCCGTAGCTCGGGCGCGAGCTGGGCGCACGCCTCCCCGGACACGCTAAAATCGTGACATCCATGTCGCGCTCCTCAGTCCGAATGCGGCCCAGACCATCCATGGCCGCTGAAGGTCCGGCGAGGCGCACCCCAGCTCACACCCTGGCTGAGAGCGTAATTCCTCGTTAAACGAAGCGAAGTGAACGAATGCGAGCGGCTGGCGGAGGAGCGCGTGTGGTACCCGGAACCTTTTCGGGACCGTCAGCGGCATGGATGCCGCTGAAGAGCCCCCAAGGACGGGTTCACGGCGTGTCCCGAAAAGGTTCCGGGTGCCGCATGCGCGGGTTCAAAACGCACAGACCATGGTCCAGGCGCTTCCTGAAAATGCTATACACCATCAATCTGCTTGAACGGCAACAGCGTCGCCGCCTCTTCCCGGTAGCGATCGATGTGCTGCCGCTCTTCCCGGGTGAAATCTGCCACCGCTGAAGCCAGTCGATGATCGGCAATCCAGTGATTCGAGTAGGTGTAGACCGGGGTGAAGCCCCGTTGGATCTTGTGCTCGCCCTGGGCGCCGGGGTCGAAGCGTTGCAGGCCCTGCTCGATGCAGTACTCGATGCCCTGGTAGTAACAGGCTTCAAAATGCAGGCAGTCGTATTCTGCCTCGCAGCCCCAGTAGCGCCCGTACAGCGTATCGCCGGAGCGGAAATACAGCGCCGCGGCCACGTCTTCCCCGTTCAGGTCCGCCACCACCATCATCACCTGGTCGCCCAGTGAGGGCGCCACCTCGGTAAAGAACTCCCTGCTCAGGTAGCCGCCGTGCCCGCTGCGCTTGGCGTAGGTGAGCTGGTAGAAGCGGTGAAAGCGGGTCCAGTTGTGTGGCTGGATGTCACTGCCCTGCAGGCGCCTGAGGGTCAGGCCCTGCTCGGCGACCCGTTGGCGCTCCCGGCGCAGGTTCTTGCGCTTGCGGCTGGAGAAGGTGGCGAGGAACTCCTCAAAGTTGGCGAAACCCCGGTTCAGCCAGTGAAACTGTACCGCGAGGCGCTGGGCGGTTTGCTGCCCCAGCAGCGCGTCGGATTCCTCCCGCGTTGGGAACAGCAGGTGCCAGGAGGAAATGTCCTGCTCCCCGGCGAGGCGGCGTATGCCCTGCAGCATCAGGGGCCAGATATCCTCCGGCGAATAGCCAGCGGCACAGCACAGCCGGGGTCCTGTAGCGGGCGTAAAGGGAATGGCGGAAACCAGCTTGGGGTAGTAACTGAGCCCCATGCGCTTCCAGGCGTCGGCCCAGGCCCAGTCGAAGACGTATTCACCCCAGGAGTGACTCTTGAGGTAGAGGGGCAGCAGGGCGGCCAGCTTCTCGCCCTGCCATAGCAGGGCATGGCAGGGCTGCCAGCCGTTGTCGGCCGTGGTGCAGTCGCTGTGTTCCAGGCCGTAAAGAAAACCGTGACGCAGGAAGGGATAGTCGTCGCCGGTCAGGGTGTCCCACTCGTCGGCGCTGACGGCGGCCAGGGTTGCAAGGAATTCGAGGCGGAACTCCGGGTCTGCGCTCATGCGGCGCTGGCGTAGTGCAACACGATGCCCAGGAAAACCGCGAACCCGACCCAGTTGTTGTGCAGGAAGGCGCGGAAGCAGGCCATGCGCTCGCGTTCGCGAATTAGCCACTGGTGGTAGAGGAACAGCCCCGCTACCACCGCGAGGGCCGCGCCGTACCAGATCCCGAGGCCGAAGGTGAGCCCCGCCATGACCCAGCAGGCCAGGCACAGCAGTTGCAGCAAACCAATGATCAGGCGATCGGCTGTGCCGAACAGTACGGCGGTGGACTTGATGCCCACTTTCAGGTCGTCGTCCCGGTCGACCATTGCGTACTCGGTATCAAATACCACGGTCCATAACAAGTTGGCGGCAAACAGCCACCAGAGTCCGGAGGGCAGGGCGTTTTGCTGGGCGGCGAAGGCCATGGGTATACCCCATGAAAACGCGGCACCCAGGACGACCTGGGGCCAGTGCGTATAGCGCTTCATGAAGGGGTAGGTTGCGGTCAGCGCCACTGCGGCGAAGGACAGGGCGATAGTGAAGGGGTTGGTCAGCAGTACCAGGCCGAATGCGGCCAGGCACAGCCCCAGCATCAACAGGCGGGCTTCAGCGACGCTGACCGCCCCTGTCACCAATGGCCGCTCACAGGTGCGCTTCACTGCCCCGTCGAAATTGCGATCGGCCAGGTCATTGACGATGCAACCGGCGGAGCGCATCAGGAAGGTGCCGAGGGTAAATATGACCAACAGGTCGATTTCGGGCAGGCCGCCCGCGGCTATCCACAGGGCCCAGTAGGTGGGCCACAGCAGCAGCAGGCTGCCGATGGGCTTGTCGAAGCGTATCAGCTGCAACAGGGCTTGCGGCTTGGCGAGAGTGGTCATGGCGTTTCGATGGGTGCGTTGGCGTCAGCTGCCAGCTTACTGTTTTGGCCGCAGGATTGCAGCGCTGACCTTACCCCGCTGGCTGCGGTGTACCGGGAGCACGGCACTCCAGGGTCGGAATGGTTCGAGAAAGACCTCACTGACCATTAGTCGCCGGCCGCTGATATCAAAGCAGGAGCGGCGCCCCCAGGCGGCCTCCCGTTGTCGCAGGAATTCCGGCAGATAGTGGTTGTCCCCGGGGATGGTGGCGAGTTCGAAGGGGCTGCGGTGCATCTGGGGAAAGCGGAAAAGAATCGCGCCGAGGGCCCGGTTGCGCAGCTGCCGCAGGTGTCGCAGCTCCCCGACCAGGCTGGAAACAGGGAACAGGCTGCGGGCAAACACCAGGGGTTCGTCGTCAATGGTCAGGACCACCTCCCGCACCAGGGCGCGCTGGCGCAGTGGCATCGCCAGCAGGCGGCGTTCACTCGGATGCGGCGTCACCCACTCCTGGCGCAGGCGCCGGACCCTGAACTGGCCCGCGTGACTGGCGATAAGGCGTCCGGTCAGGGAGCCGTCGTCGAGCAGCCAGGCGCGATCGCGGCTGCCGAGCTGGTGGTTGGCGAATTGGGTTGCGGGGCGCCACTGGGGTTCGGCCTGCGGAAGCGGTACTGGCACGCTGTCTCTCTGTGTGGGAGTCTCGCGATAAATGCAGGGCGAGCATGCGGTATCACCTGAAGTGGCGCAAGGTTGGTTTCAGTGATTTATCGGTGGCGGGTCGAATATATGCTACCGTGCACCGCCGGAGCGTCGGTTTCGGCCCTTGCACAATTTTCATACAACCCTATAGTGTGCCTCTCCGTTTTTAACCCTGAACTACACCCGCGGTGGCGGACACCGTGAAGCAGAGCGAGTTTTCAGTATGAGCAAGTGGGAATGTATTGTCTGTGGCCTGATCTACGACGAGAAAGAGGGCTGGCCCGACGATGGCATCGCCCCCGGAACCAAGTGGGAAGATGTGCCCGAGGACTGGCTCTGCCCTGACTGCGGTGTGGGCAAGGAAGACTTCGAGCTGCTGGAAGAGGCGCCAGTGGATGATGTGCCACATCACGAGGAGCCAGTGGCGGACAAGGTCCACGCCCCGGTGGTGATTCTGGGCACCGGGTTGGCGGGTTACAACCTGGCCCGGGAATTCCGCAAGCAGGACGAAGATACGCCCCTGATCCTGATCACGTCCGACGATGGCCGCCCCTATTCCAAGCCGATGCTGTCAACCGGGTACACCAAGGACACCTCGGCCAGTGACCTCGCCCAGTCCGACGCCGGCTCCATGGCCAAGCAACTCAAGGCCAGTGTCTGGACCATGACCCACGTCAGCGAGATCGACACCGCCAACCAGATGATCAAGGTGGGCGATGCCCAGACCGCTATCCACTACGGCAAGCTGGTGCTGGCCGTGGGCGCCCAGGTCATCCAGCCCCCCATCGGTGGTGACGGCCTCGACAAGGTCTACTCGGTCAACGATCTGCTGGACTACGACGATTTCCGCACGGCAGTGAAGAAAAACGACGTCAGGAAGGTCTGCATTATCGGCGGCGGCCTGATCGGTTGCGAATTCACCAACGACCTGCTGAACGGTGGATTCGAGGTGGAGACCGTCGACCCCCTCGCCTACTGCCTGCCGACCCTGCTGCCCGAACCGGCTGGCAAGGCGGTGCAGGCGGCCCTGGAAGCCAAGGGTGCGACCTTCCACTTCGGCCCGCTGGTCACCGAGGTAAACAAGGCCGAGCAAGGTGTTGTGGTTTCACTGAACAATGGCCAGACCATCAGCGCCGACCTGGTCGTTTCCGCCGTAGGTGTGCGTCCGCGCATCGATCTGGCCCAGGCTTCCGGTATCAGCACCAACCGCGGGGTGGTGACCAACCGCCTGCTGGAGACCAGCGCGCCCAATGTCTATGCCCTGGGCGACTGTGCCGAGGTAGAGGGTCATGTGCTGGTCTACGTGGCTCCGCTGATGGCCGCGGCCCGCGCCCTGGGTAAAACCCTGGCCGGTGAGCCGACGGAAGTGGCCTACCCGGCCATGCCGGTCACCATCAAGACCCCGGCCTGTCCGGTGGTGGTGGCGCCCCCCGCGGTGGGTGCTGCTGGCGACTGGAGTTTCGAGGTCGATGGCAACAACGTGAAAGCGGAGTTCCGCGACACCGCTGGTGCGCTGCTGGGCTTCGCACTCACCGGTGAGGCTACCAAGGCCAAACTGGCGCTGCAGAAAGAGCTGCCGGTCATCCTCGGTTGAGCTCACAGCCAGTCACAGCCGGGGAAGCCGAAGAGCAGACCCGGTCCTGGCTTGCCGAATTTGTTGTGGGGCTGAACCTGTGCCCCTTTGCCCGCCCCCTGCTCAGCTCACCGGCGTTGCGGATCAGCGTTTGCAGTGCCCACGAGCGGGCAGACCTGCACCACGCCTTCCTCGCTGAGCTGGACCTGCTGCAGTCCCGGTCGGAAGCGGACATTGCCACTACCCTGCTGGTTTTTCCGCAGGCACTGGCAGGGTTTGACGACTACCTGGATTTTCTTGCCGAGGCCCAGCCCATGCTGGAACAGGTCGGGCTGGACGGTGTTGTGCAGTTGGCGAGTTTCCACCCGGACTATCGCTTCGAGGGCGAGCCGGAGGATGCGGCCAGTCATTTCACCAACCGCTCGCCCTGGCCCACTGTGCACCTGTTGCGCGAGGCCATGCTGACCCGGCTGTTGGCAAGCTACCCGGACCCCGAAAGCATCCCCGAGGACAACATCGCTCACCTGGAGCGCCTCGGGCGGGAAGAGCTCGAAGGTCGCTGGCAGGCCCTTTTCGACGCCCCTGGCCGGCCTCGCTAAACGCTGGCAAAGCGCTGCCGGTCGCCGGTCCAGCGGCGCACCAGCGCCGATTCCCGCTGTGTGTCCCGGCTCAGTTCAGCTCCTACCCTGCGCGCTTCGTCGAGCAGGTCTTCATGCACGCTGAGGTCGGCAATCCGGAAGCTCATATCACCGGTTTGTCGGGTCCCGAGCACCTCGCCCGGGCCCCGCAGGGCCAGGTCCTTCTCGGCAATGTAGAACCCGTCGTTGCTCTCCCGCATGGCGGCGAGGCGCTCCTTGCCGTGCTGCGACAGCGGGGTCTGGTACAGCAGTACACAGTGGCTCGCCGCCTGGCCGCGACCGACCCGGCCGCGCAGCTGGTGCAACTGTGCCAGCCCCAGTCGCTCGGGATTCTCGATCACCATCAGGCTGGCATTGGGGACGTCCACGCCCACTTCGATGACGGTGGTGGCGACCAGCAGTGAAATCTCGCCCGCCTTGAAGTCGCGCATCACCGCCTCTTTCTCCGCCGCCTTGAGGCGGCCGTGGATCAGGCCGATGCGCAGATCTGGCAGCGCTTCGGCCAGTTCAGCGGCGGTGGACTCGGCAGCCTGTGCCTGCAGCACGTCGCTTTCCTCCACCAGGGTACAGACCCAGTAGGCCTGTCGGCCGTCAGCACAGGCGCTGGCTACCCTTTCGATCACCTGGTTTCGACGAGCCGAATCGATCAGCGCAGTAGTGACCGGCTGGCGCCCCGGGGGTAGTTCGTCGATCACCGAGCAATCGAGGTCGGCGTAAGCGACCATCGACAGGGTGCGGGGAATCGGGGTGGCGGTCATCACGAGCTGGTGCGGCCTGCCGCTGCGGCCCCGGGCTTTTTCGGTCAGTGACAGGCGCTGGTGAACCCCGAAGCGGTGCTGTTCGTCCACGATCACCAGCCCCAGGCGATGGAATTCCACATCCGCCTGGAACAGGGCGTGGGTGCCCACCAGCAGGCCGGTCTCGCCACAGGCCAGCGCGGCGAGGATGTCGCGCCGGGCAGCGGCGCGGGTCTTGCCGGTGAGCAGTACCGGCTCTATGCCCAGCGCAGCCAGCCAGGAGCCGAAGTTCTGGCGGTGCTGTTCGGCCAGAATCTCGGTGGGAGCCATCACCGCCACCTGGAAACCGTTGCTGATGGCTTGCAGGGCGGCGCAAGCGGCAACCAGGGTCTTGCCGGAACCGACATCCCCCTGTAACAGCCGCAGCATGGGTTGCTGGCGAGCCAGGTCGTGACTGATCTCACTGATAACCCGCTGCTGGGCACCGGTGGGTGTGAAGGGCAGTGCCCCGAGCAGTTGCCGATACTCCCGCTCGCGAGCGGGTAGTGCCGGTGCCTCCACGCTCAGTTGCTGCTGTCGCAGGCGCAGCAGGGCGAGGTTGTGCGCCACGAGCTCCTCCAGCGCCAGGCGCAACTGGGCGGGGTGGCGCCCCTCCTGCAGCTGGCCCAGGGGGACATCCGGCGGCGGGTTGTGCAGGTAGTGCAGCGCCTGGACCAGGCTGTAGCCGTGGCTGTGCTGTGGGGGCAGCAGGTCCTGTGGTGCGGCGCGCGCCAGCAGGGCCAGGGCCTGGCTGCAGAGATTGCGCCACTGGCCCTGGCTGATGCCGGTGGTGGTCGGGTAGATGGGGGTCAGCCGTTCCTCGTTGACCGTTTCACCCTCTTCCAGCTGCCGGTATTCGGGGTGGTACATTTCCAGGCCGCTGCTGCCGCGGCGCACGTTGCCGTAGCACCGCAGCCGGGTGCCGGTGCGCAGGTTGTTCTTCTGGGCAGCGCTGAAGTGAAAGAAACGCAGGGTGAGGGTACCGCTGCCATCCTGGACCCGGGCGACCAGGCTGCGGCGCCGGCCGAAGACGATATCCGCGGCCCGCACTTCCGCCTCAACAACAGCGTCGACTCCGGCCTGCAATGCGGCGATGGGGGTGACCCGGGTGCGGTCCTGGTAGCGCAATGGCAGGTGGAACAGCAAGTCCTCCACCCCGTGAACGCCGTAGTCGGCGAGCTTCTGCGCGAGTTTGGGGCCGACACCACGCAGGCTTTGCAGGGGCTGGTCCGCCAGCCTCTCGCTGATCAAACCGTTTCCCCCCTCGCCCAGCCCCGGCTCGTCAGGCCCCGGCGAGGCCGGCAACTCGAGATCGGCTTGCCGGCTGTGTCTGTCGCGGTCATGATGCCCCGTAAACTGTTAATCATTCATCGTATCTGACAGGGAGTGTACCTGCAGTGATGCCCGCCAGTGAACGTTCGTCATCAGCCCGATCAGTGCTGGTGCTGGGTTGCGGTGACCTCGGCATTCGCCTGGCGGCACAGCTACCCGCCACCTGGCGGCTGACCGGCGTGCGGCGTGACCCCACGGCGCTGCCGCCGGGCATTCAGGCACTGGCCGCGGATTATACGCAGTCGGGCAGCCTGCAGTCCCTCGCTGATCTGGCTCCGGATTACGTGGTCACCACTCTCAAGCCCACCGGGCGGGATGCCGCAGGCTATGAGACAGGTTTTACCCGGGCCACCGAAAACCTGCTGGCCGGGTTGGGGGGGCACCGGCCCCGGGCTGTGTTGATGGTCAGCAGTACCCGGGTCTACGCCGAACACGACGGGGGCTGGGTGGACGAGAATTCGCCCCTCGCCACCGGTGACCCCGCCGCCAGGGCCATTATCGATGCAGAGGCGGAGCTGCTGGCATCTGGCCACAATGCCTCGGTCATCCGCTGCGGTGGTATCTACGGGGAACCGCAAGGTCGCCTGCTGAGTCGGGTGGCCGGAGGCGACGTCACGGCTGCGGAACCATTGCGCTACTCCAACCGGATTCACCGCGATGACGTGGCCGGGTTGCTCGCCTTTCTCCTCCGTCAGGTTGAGGAAGGTGGTGAACTGGCGCCGGTGTACCTCGGTGTGGATAACTGCCCCGCACCCCAGCACGTCGTGGAGGCCTGGCTGGCGCAGCAACTGGGGGTACCTGCGACGGCCACCCGGGCGCCGGCGACGGGCCACAAGCGCTGTCATAATCAGGTATTGAGCGCCAGTGGGTACTTACTTCGCTACCCCGATTACCGCAGCGGGTACGCCGCGGTGCTGGCCGCTCGCGAGCAGGCTTGCTGAGAGGGTCTGGAGGGCGAAGGCCTGGAGAGCGAGGCCTTTGAGTGAGGCCCTAGAGAGCGAGAATAGCCTCGACCTCGATGGCCACGCCCTTGGGCAGGCCGGCCACCTGCACGCAGGCGCGCGCGGGATAGGGTTGCTCGAGGTACTCCGCCATCACCGCGTTCACCGCGGCAAAGTCGTCCATGTCGACCAGGGAAATGTTCAGCTTCACGGCGTGATTCAGGCTGCCACCGGCCGCCTCGGCAACCGCGGTGAGGTTTTTGAAAACCTGGTGGGCCTGGGCTTCCACTCCCCCTTCAACCACTTCCATGGTGTCCGGCGCCAGGGCGATCTGGCCCGACAGCCACACAGTGTTGCCAACCTTGACGGCCTGGGAATAGGGTCCGATGGCGGCGGGGGCGTCGGGGGTCGAAATAATGGCACGGTTGCTCACGGTGTTATCTCCTGCGGTCTTGCTAGTTCTTGATACGGGTGACGCGGCGCACTGAGCCGTGGTTGCGCAGCCGTTTCATGATGCTGGCCAGGTGCACCCGGTTTTCGACCATGAGTTCCAGGTCGACGAAGGTAAACTGGTAGTCCTTGTCCTCTGTGGCGATGCGCTCGATGTTCACCCCCATGGAATTGATGCGGGTGGCAAGGACGGCGATCATGCCGCGGCGGTTTTCCACTTCGACGCGGAGGTGGGTCAGGTATTCCCCCTCTACTTCGTCGGCCCAGCGCAGGGCCACCAGGCGCTCGCGATTCTCGCGCATTTCCGCCAGGTTTTTGCAGCTCTCCCGGTGTACCACCACCCCTTTTTCCGAACTCAGGTAGCCCTCGATCGGGTCGCCGGGGATCGGGTGGCAGCACTTGGCGTAACTCACCATGAAGCCCTCGGTACCCCGAATGGCGACTGGCTGGGACAGTTTCTCGTCCAGCGAGGGATGGGCTTCGCTGCCCTCCCCCAGCAGCTGTTGGGCGGTGATGGGGGGGAGCCGATTGCCGCGGGCGATGTCGTCCAGCAGGTCGTTCAGCTCGCTGTACTCGTGGCGGCCGAGGTAGTCGTTGATGCGGTCTTCTCCCAGCCCATCCAGGCTGGTACCGAAGTTGACCAGGGCCTTGTCGAGCAGGCGCCGGCCGAGGGCGACGGAGTCGTCCCGGGTCTGGTGTTTGAGGTAGTGGCGGATGTTGGTGCGGGCCTTGGCGGTCACCGCGTAATTGAACCAGCTCGGGTTGGGCCGGGCACCGGGGGCGGTGAGGATTTCCACTGTCTGGCCACTCTGCAGGGGTTCCGACAGGGGCGCCAGGCGCCGGTTGATCCGGCAGGCCACGCAGCTGTTGCCCACATCGGTGTGGACCGCGTAAGCAAAGTCCACCGCAGTGGCGCCGCGCGGCAACTCCAGAATCCCACCCTTGGGGGTGAATACGTAGATTTCGTCCGGGAACAGGTCGATCTTGACGCTTTCAATGAATTCCAGTGAGTTACCGGCCCGTTGCTGCATTTCCAGCAGCCCCTGCACCCACTCCCGGGCGCGGGCGTGGCTGGCGTTGGCGCTCTGGCCTTCGCTCTTGTACAGCCAGTGAGCGGCGATGCCGTTATTGGCCATCTCCTCCATTTCCAGGGTGCGGATCTGGATCTCGATCGGTACCCCGTGCATCCCCATCAACACGGTGTGCAGGCTCTGGTAGCCGTTGGCCTTGGGTATGGCGATGTAGTCCTTGAATTCCCCCGGCACCGGTTTGTACAGGCTGTGCACGCAACCCAGTACCCGGTAGCAGGTATCCACCGAGTCGACGATGATGCGGAAGGCGTAGATATCCATGATTTCCGAGAAGGATTTCTTCTTGGATTTCATTTTCTTGTAAATCGAGTAGAGGTGTTTCTCGCGACCGATCACCTCGCACTCGTGGCCTTCCTGCTCCAGCGCGGTCTCGATCTGGTGGCGGATCTTGTCCACCAGCTCCTTGCGATGACCGCGGGAGGCGCGGCGGGCGGCCTCGATGCGGCTGGCGCGCATCGGGTGCAGGGCGCGAAAGCCCAGGTCCTCGAACTCCATGCGCACCGTATTCATACCCAGGCGCATGGCGATGGGCGCGTAGATTTCCAGGGTCTCCCGGGCGATACGGCGGGCCTTGTCCCGGCGCAGTACGCCGAGGGTGCGCATGTTGTGCAGGCGGTCGGCCAGTTTGACCAGGATGACGCGGATGTCCCGGGCCATGGCCAGGGCCATTTTCTGGAAGTTCTCCGCCTGCTTCTCGGCCAGGGAGTCGAACTCCATCTGGGTCAGTTTGCTGACCCCGTCCACCAGTTCCGCCACGGTGGAGCCGAACTGGCTGCCGATGGCGGACTTGTCGATACCGGTATCCTCGATCACGTCGTGCAGCATGGCGGCCATCAGGCTCTGGTGGTCCATGTGCATGTCGGCGAGGATGCCGGCGACAGCGAGGGGGTGGGTGACGTAGGGTTCGCCGCTGCGGCGCAGCTGCCCGTGATGGGCCTGCTCGGCGAAATAGTAGGCGCGGCGTACCTGCAGCGACTGCTCGGTGTTCAGGTAGCTGCGGAGGGTGGAGTCCAGGGCATCAATGGTCTGCATAGCGGATAACTGTCAGCTGCCAGAGATGCCCGTCATGATTACAGCGACTCGCTGGCCTCCATGACCTCGGCCAGTTCCTCTTCCGCGTCCAGCTCGTCTTCGCGGCTGAGAATGTCGGGGCTTACCAGCCCTTCGGCGATCTCGCGCAGGGCAATAACGGTGGGCTTGTCAGACTCTTCTTCCACCAGCGGGTCTTTACCGCCGGTCGCGATCTGCCGAGCGCGCTTGCTGGCTACCATGACCAGTTCGAAGCGGTTGGCGACATTTTCCAGACAATCTTCAACAGTGACACGTGCCATGCTTTCTAGTTTCCATGCAGTTCTTGGCCGTCCGCAGCCGATGCCGCGGGTCGACGGGTTGTAAACCGGGTTCATTATGTGGAGCGCGGTGCTCTCTCGCCGGGCTACCGGGCGGTGTGCAGTCGGGCTCGCAGGCCGGGCAGCTGTCGCCACGCCGGAGGACCGCGAATTATAACGCGTGCCCCCGGGGGCGAGTCCAGCCCCGGAGTGCCGTGAATAATGCCGCGCAAGCCCCGTCCCGGGGAGCTTGAGGGGGCTTAGCTGAGCAGGTTCTCCAGCAGGGGCCCCAGGCGCGAGGCCTGGCGGTTGGTCTGCAGGCGCTGGCTGGTAATGATGGCGACCAGGTCTGCCAGGGCGGCGTCGAAATCCTCGTTGATCACCAGGAAGTCGGACTCGATGTAATGGGACATTTCCTGCACGGCTTCGGCCATGCGCGACTCGATGATGGCGCGCTCGTCCTGGCCGCGGCTGGTCAGACGCTGCTCGAGGGTTTCCCTGGAGGGGGGCAGGATGAAGATCGCCCGGGTCTCCGGTAGCAGACGCTTGACCTGGGCGGCGCCCTGCCAGTCGATTTCGAGGATGACGTCGGTGCCGGCGTCCAGTTGTTGTTCCACCCAGCGTTGCGAGGTGCCGTAGAAATTGCCGAACACCTGGGCGTGTTCCAGGAACGCCGCCTGGTCCAGCATTGCCGTGAACTCGGCCTCGGTGACAAAGTGGTAATTGACCCCGTCGGTTTCCCCCGGCCGGATCGGGCGAGTGGTGTGGGAGACAGAGACCTGCAAACCTTCACAGCGTTCCAGCAGGGCGTTGACCAGGCTGGTTTTGCCTGCGCCGCTGGGGGCGGAAACGGTGTAAAGAGTGCCTTTTGCGGTCATGTTGCCCGGGTGTCCTGCGCGTCTGGAGTGAGGCTGCATTGTAACCTCAATGCCCCCGCCGGTGGCACCCCGGGCCTTCCCCCGGGTCCTTCCCCGGGCCTCTCCCCGGGATGGCCGCGCTATTCGATGTTCTGGATCTGTTCGCGCATTTGTTCAATGAGTACTTTCAGTTCCACCGCGCTGGCGGTCGTGCTGCTGGCGGTGGCTTTGGAGGACAGAGTGTTGGCCTCGCGGTTGAACTCCTGCATCAGGAAGTCGAGGCGTCGGCCACAGGGGCCGCCCTTTTTCAGGGTGCGTCGCACCTCGCCGATATGGGTGTCGAGGCGGTCCAGTTCCTCGTCCACATCCGCTTTCTGGGCCATGTAGACCAGTTCCTGCTCCAGCCGTGACTGGTCGGTGTCCAGGTCCAGGTCCTCGATCCGGGCAATAACCCGCTCGCGCTGCTGTTGCAGCAGGGCAGGCAGGTGTTCGCGGGTACGGGCTACCTCGGCTTCCACCAGGTCCAGGCGCTCGAGGATCAGGTTGGCGAGCTTTTCCCCCTCCCTGGCGCGATTGTCCCGCAGGGTAGTCAGGGCCTCGCTGAAGAGTTTGGCTGCTGCTGCCTGCAGGGCCTCCTCTCCGCTTTCTGCCGCAGCGCACACCCCCGGAAACTGCAGCACCTGCAGCGGGTCCAGCAGTTGGGCGCCGGGCAGTTTGCCGGCCGCCATCCTGTCGCCCACCAGCGCCGCGGCGGTGAGTACTTCCTCCAGGCGTTCCTCGTCCACCACCAGCGGGCCGACCGCAGCGGTACCCTGTTGTTGCAGGCGCAGCAGGCAGTCCAGTTTGCCGCGCGCCAGCCCCTTGGCGGCCTGCTCCCGGAAATTGGCTTCCAGTACCCGCAGTGAATCCGGTAATTTGAAATGGCAGTCCAGGTAGCGGTGGTTGACCGTGCGTAACTCGAGAGTCAGGGTTCCCTGCTCGGTGGCCAGGCTCTCTCTGGCAAAGGCGGTCATGCTGTGAATCATGGGGCGGCAATCACTGTACAACGCGGCCCCCGAGTGTAGCAGCTTTGCCCGCCGGGCTCACCGAATTGCCCGCGGCCTGTCGCTCGCTTTCCGCCGCTGCTGAACTGCAAGGGCAGGATGGCTGCCGTATACTGTCGCCCGATTTCAACCGACCGGGGACAACCGATATGCAACGACCCAGTGGCCGCGCGCCGGACCAACTTCGCGACATCAGCATTCAGCGCAATTTTACCTGCCATGCCGAGGGATCGGTGCTGGTCAGTTTTGGTAATACCCGGGTGATCTGCACCGCCTCGGTAGAGGAAGGGGTACCCCGTTTCCTGCGCGGCAGCGGCAGTGGCTGGGTGACGGCGGAGTACGGCATGTTGCCCCGCTCCACCGGTACCCGCATGGGCCGGGAGGCCGCCCGCGGCAAGCAGGGTGGTCGCACGGTGGAAATCCAGCGTCTCATCGGCCGCTCCCTGCGAGCGGCGGTAGACCTGAAAAAGCTGGGGGAAAATACCATTACCATCGACTGCGACGTCATCCAGGCGGATGGCGGTACCCGCACCGCCTCCATCACCGGAGCCTGCGTCGCCCTGGTGGATGCCCTCAACTTCCTGCAGCGCAAGAAGCTCATTCTCGGGGATCCACTGCAACAGATGATCGCATCGGTGTCCGTCGGGGTGTATCAGGGGGTGCCGGTGCTGGACCTGGATTATCCGGAGGATTCCGCTGCCGACACCGATATGAATGTCATCATTGGTGAAGACGGCGGTTTCATCGAGGTGCAGGGCACTGCCGAGGGAGCGCCCTTCGCGCGCACAGAACTCAATGCCATGCTGGACCTGGCGTCCCGGGGAGTGGAGCAGTTGATCGCCGCCCAGAAGCAGGCCCTGGCGGAGGGGTGACCCCGGCTGGGCCGGGCCGCTCCCGGCCGGTTCAGCTCAATTCGATGTCGTAGTCCATGATCACCGGCGCGTGGTTGGAGAACTCCCGCGCCGTGTAGAGTACGCCGTAGTCGATGCTGTACTTGAGTCCCTTCGACACAATCTGGAAATCCGTGCGCAAGCCATTGCTGCTGCGGTCGCCCTCCGGCCACCAGCTGAACTCGTCATGGTCGGAGTTCACTTCGCGGAACGCGTCGACGTAACCCGCCTCGATCAGTTCATCCATCCACTGTCGCTCTTCGGCGAGGAAGCCGGGGGCGTTGCTGTGGCGTTCGGTGTCCTGGACGTCAGCCGCGGTGTGGGCGATGTGCCAGTTACCGCAGATAACAAATTCGCGCCGCTTGTTGCGAATCTTCAGCAGGTGATTTTGCAGCAGGCCAAAGAATTCGGATTTCCGCGCCAGTTGCTCACCGCTGCCGGGCTCCGCGTAGGGTGCCAGCAGGCAGCCCACACTCAGGTTTTCGAAATCGGCCTGGATGTAGCGCCCCTCCATGTCGAACTCGGCGAAGCCGAGGCCGGTCATGATGGCTTTGGGCAGCTGCCGGGTGTAGATGGCGACCCCGTTGGCCTTGCCATTTACATCGTCAAAAAAGTAGGCGTTGTACTCAGGGGGGAAGTACAGGTTGTCCTGCAGGTCGTATTCGCTGCACTGCAGGTCCTGAATGCAGATGAAGTCTGCATCCTGTTCGTTCAGCCAGTCGTAAAGCCCCCGAGCGGCAGCATTTTTAATGCCGTCGGCGCTGAAACTGATAATCCTCATTCATGGCCCCTTGTCTAGAGAGCGTGTATGATACCTGAGCCTGTCACTTCAGAATACTGTGCGGGCGCATTCACATGCCCACCTCGGGGCTGGCGACAGCCGGGGGTGTGCGGTTGACAGGTCCGGCCCGCTTTCTATCGGGCTACTTTTATATATGTTGTCTGTCCCTCTTATACACAAATTGCGCCCCGCTGGAAACTGCCCGGCGCACTGAGGACTTCATTTTCCATGCAAGCATACCAGTCCGAGTTCATCGAGTTGGCCCGTCAGTACCAGGTCCTGAAATTTGGTGAATTCACCCTCAAGTCCGGCCGCAAGAGCCCCTATTTCTTCAATGCCGGAGCTTTCGATAGCGGCCGGGCGCTGGCCGCGCTGGGGCGTTGCTACGCCCAGCGAATTGTCGATTCAGGCCTCGAGTTCGATGTGCTGCTGGGGCCGGCCTACAAAGGTATCCCCCTGGCTGCCGCGACGGCCGTCGCCCTGGCCGACGGCCATGGCCGGGACGTGCCCTTCGCCTACAATCGCAAGGAAGCCAAGACTCATGGCGAGGGCGGGGTACTGGTGGGTGCTCCGCTGGAGGGCAGGGTATTGGTCATCGACGACGTCATTACCGCAGGCACAGCGGTGCGTGAAGTGATCGAGATGATCGACAGCGCCGGCGCCAGCCTGGCCGGAGTGGCCATCGGCCTTAACCGCCAGGAGCGCGGTGCAGGTGACTTGTCCGCCATCCAGGAAATCGAGCAGACCTACGGCGTGCCCGTGCTCAGCATTATCGACATGGCACACATTATCGAATACCTCGAAGGCCAGGGCGGAGACAGCAGCGCCGCTCTCGCGGGCATGCGGGCCTACCGTGAGCAGTACGGGGTCGCCTGACCGTTTCCAGCCGAGATCGCGTACTGCCCGAACTGACAATTTCCTGCTTGAGCACCGCTGTGCTCGCTTTTATAGTGCAGGAATGAAAATGCGCACTCCCTCGCTGCTACTCACTGCCC
The DNA here is from genome assembly GCF_008064665.1 of Parahaliea maris. Lineage (GTDB taxonomy): Bacteria > Pseudomonadota > Gammaproteobacteria > Pseudomonadales > Halieaceae > Parahaliea > Parahaliea maris. The sequence goes on from NZ_VRZA01000003.1 coordinate 167,974, forward strand.
TGCTGACCTTGCCTGTTGTGGCAGGCGGACAGCTTTACCGCTACACCAATGCGGAGGGGAACGTGGTCATCGACGACCGCATCCCCAGCGAGTTCGTGAACCAGGGTTACGAAATCCTCAACCAGCGGGGCAAGGTTGTCGAGGTGGTACCTCCGCGGCGCACCGCCGAGGAGGCGCTCGAAGTTGCCCGCGCCCAGGAAGCCGAGCGTGAGGCCCGCGAACGCGATCGCAACCTGCTGTTGCGCTACAGCACGGTGGAAGATATCGAAGCCGCGCGCGACCGTGCCCTGCAAGAGCTGGAAATCCGCATCCGCATCCTGGAGAGCAACCGCAACACCCTCAGCCAGAGTCTGGCCAGCTACCAGTCGGAAGCGGCGGACGCCGAACGTCGGGGGGAATCCGCTGGCGATAGTCTGCTGGAGGAAATCGGCAATCTGCAGCAGGAACTGGCGAGTAACGAGCAGCGTATCGTCAGCCGGCGGGCGGAACTGGACGAGGTGTCTGCGAGCTACGCCAGGGACATTGCCCGGTTCGAGGAAATTCTGGATCTGGTGAAGTTGCGCCAGCAGAAGGAGCGCGGCGAGCTCTGATCGACTCGCCAGTCAACAAGCGATAGTCAGCCCCGCCCGGCAAACGTACCCGTCTGCTCGGTCACTGCCCGGGTAACGGTTTCCCGGAAGAAGCCCGCCATCAACAGCGTCCACTGTTCGTTCCACCCCTCGGTGGGAGAGCGGGTAAAACCACTGCGTACAAACTGGGATATCCGCCCCTCGGCCGCGGCCATCAGCAGGTTGGTGGCCTGGCTCAGGGGAATGGTCGGGCGCAGCCCCTCGCGCAGTTCCGCTTCGCGAATCACCTGGCGCAGTTGGGTTTCATAGCGGTCGAACAGTTGCGCCACCCGGGTGTGCAGGCGTTCGGTTTCGCCGGCCAGGGCGTCTCCGGTGAGTATCCGGGTGATACCGGGATTGCGCTCGGTGAATGCGAGCAACAGGCTGAGCATTTTTTCGCAGCGCCGCGCCGCTCCCGGTTCTTCGCTCAGGATGAGACTGATGCGCGAAAACAGGGTGTCCTCGATAAACTCGATCAGGCCTTCGAACATTTTCGACTTGCTGGGAAAGTGGCGGTAGAGCGCCGCTTCGGATACGCCGACCTGGCGCGCCAGCCCGGCGGTGGTGATCCGGTTGCCCGGGTTGGCCTCAAGCATCTGGGCCAGGGCTTCGAGAATCTGTTGCCGGCGTTGTGATTTTCTGGGGGACATTGCGCTCACAGTCGGGTCGCCACGACGAACCATGCTATCCGCAAGCTAACGGCCCTGCAATAAAAGCCGTGCCTCCCCCCTCTTTTTTTACTGATTGTGTGATCTTGTTCAGCGGTTGCGGTTTGAAATCAGGGTGCCGATACCTTCGTCGGTAAAGATTTCCAGCAGCACCGCGTGGGGTACACGACCGTCGATGATGTGTGCGCTGGACACGCCCGACTTGACCGCGTCGAGGGCGCAGCCAATCTTGGGCAGCATCCCGCCGCTGATGGTGCCGTCGGCGATCAGCTCATCCACCCGGCTGGTGCTGAGGCCGGTAAGGATGTTGTTGTCCTTGTCGAGGACACCCGCAACGTTGGTCAGCAGCATCAGTTTTTCCGCCTGCATCACCTGGGCGATCTTGCCGGCGACCAGGTCGGCATTGATGTTGTAGGTATTGCCCTCGGCATCCACGCCGATGGGGGCGATCACGGGGATGAAGTCGCTGCCGAGAATGACGTCGAGTACGCCCACGTCGATCTTGTCGACTTCACCGACATGACCGATATCGATAATCTCCGATGCACCCAACTCGGGGCTGTAGCGATTCACTTTCAGCTTGCGCGCGCGAATCAGGCCACCGTCCTTGCCGGTTACACCAATGGCCTTGCCGCCGCTGCGGCTGATCGACGCCACGATCTCCTTGTTCACGCTGCCGCCGAGCACCATCTCCACCACATCCATGGTCTGGGCATCGGTGACCCGCATGCCGTTGACAAATTCCGTGTGGATGTTGAGTTTTTCCAGCAGTTTGCCGATCTGGGGGCCGCCACCGTGGACCACCACAGGGTTCATGCCCACCAGTTTCATCAGCACCACGTCGCGCGCGAAACTTTCGTGGAGCTGTGGGTCGATCATCGCATTGCCGCCGAACTTCACCACCACGGTGCGGCCGTTGAAGTTCTGAATGTAAGGCAGCGCCTCGGTCAGTACCCGGGCGATCTGGAGAGCGGACTCGCGGTTAAGAGACATAGTGATTCCTGTACGGGGCCGGATTAAGGCCCGATTGTTAAAAGGCGTTGCCCAGTTCCGGCGCTATCCTGGCGAGCTGCTCGCGGAAGACGGCCTTGACGTTGTCCAGCTGCTCGGGCGTATCTCCCTCGAAGCGCGCGGTCAGGGCCGCCTCGGTATTGGAGGCGCGCAGCAGGCCCCAGCCGGCGTTGAAGTCCACGCGCAGGCCATCCAGGGTGGTCAGCTTGCCGGGCCCGAAGTCCGCCTCCTCGACCAGCCGTTCCACGAGCGCGAACTTGTCGCTCTCGGCAACCGGGATGCGAATGTCCGGTGTGCTGACGGAGACAGGTACCGACGCCAGCAACTCATCCAGGCTGGTGTCCTGGGTGGCGCACAGCTCTGCGATTCGGGCCGCAGCGTAGAGACCGTCGTCGTGACCGTACCAGCGTTCACCAAAGAAGATATGGCCGCTGAACTCGCCACCCAGCAGGGCGCCGGTTTCCAGCATCTTTTCCTTCATGAAGGCATGACCGGTCTTCCACATGACCGGGCGGCCGCCGAGTTCGGTGACCACCCGCGCCAGGTGCCGGCTGCATTTTACATCGAATACCACGTCCGCGCCGGGATTGCGTGCGACTACATCGCCGGCGAGCAGCATCAGGGTCTCGTCGGCCCGCACGATCCGGCCGCTGCCGGTGACGACCACCACCCGGTCACCATCGCCATCAAAGGCGACGCCCAGGTCAGCCCCGACTTCGACCACCTTCTCGGCGAGCTGGCGAAGGTTGTCTTCGTTGCTGGTGTCGGGGGGGTGGCCCGGGAAATTGCCGTCGATCGTGCAGTTGAGGGGGGTGACCTCACAGTGCAGTTCGCGGAACAGCAGCGGGCCCAACTCGCCGGTGGCACCGTTGCTGGCATCGATCACCAGCTTGAGCGGGGCCGGAATGGCCACATCGCTGAGGATGCGTTCCACGTACTGCTCACTGAGGTCGTGGTTGGTCAGTTTGCCATGGCGGAAGCCGGGTTGCGGGCCGTGATTCGCCTGGACCTGCTCCCGCAATCTGGCAATGCCGCCCGCGCCAATGGTCTTGCCGCCCAGGACGATTTTCATTCCGTTGTCAGTGGCGGGGTTGTGGCTACCGGTCACCATGATCGCAGAGGGTATGTCCAGTTCATGGGTGGCGAAGTACACCAGTGGTGTCGGGACGATACCGATATCGGCGATCGACAGGCCGCTTTCGAGCAGGGCGGAGATCAGCTGGCTGCGAATGCGCGGGCTGGACAGGCGACCGTCGCTGGCCAGGACAAGTTGCGATTCGCCGCGCTCGTGGAGCTCGGCAGCCAGGGCGATGGCGATGCGTCGTACCAGCTCGTCGGTGAGCTCGGTATCGGCCCGGCCGCGGATGTCGTAGGCCCGGAAGATATGAGCGGGAAAGCCGCCGTCGCCTTCCTCCAGGTCGAGGTCGAGGCCCAGATCCAGGTCGAGGTCCAGCGCCTGTTCGGCATGTTCCTCGACGATGTCGTGATTCTGGTATAGCAGGCTGCGCTCCAGCTCTGCCGGTGGCGCTGCTGGTGTCGGCACATCGTCCGGTTCTGCTGCCGCGGCCTTGCCAGTGAAGGACGCGCGCCCGCGCGGCCGCAGGCTCGGGGCGCGGCGCGGTAGCCGGGAGGGAGCCAGCGCACCCAGCAGGCCGCCGGCCAGTGCCAATGCCGCCACCAGGAGGTAGGGCCAGCGCTCGGGGGTGATCCCGGCGAGCAAGCCAGGGCCGGGGGTAAAGCGGATCTGCCAGGGTGTTCCGCTTACCGGGGCCGTGCCCGCCAGGGGGGCGGTGTCGCCGACCGCCGTGCCGCTGGCGGCGATGTTGCGCAGGTGATCCCGCCCGCGGTTGTCGGTGAATTGCTGCTGCAGCTCGTAGAGGCCGAGTGAGTCTGTCGCCGGAATGTACTGTTGCAGGACCTGGTTGGGGAAGGTCAGCAGGGCGATCGCCGGGGTTTCGGGTTGGCCCGGCAACACAACCTGTTGGGCGACGCTGGTCAACCACTGATTCTCGTGCTGGTAGGACTCCATTGCCGGTGCTTTGCGGGTACCTGCCTTGCGCAGCAGGTCGATTTCAATGTGGTTGCGCAGAGCCAGCGTTTGCAATGCGTAGTTGCTGGCGCTCAGCTCTGACAGCGGCAGCAACCGCAGGTCGCTGGCCTCGGGGAAACGCGGTAGCAGTTGTACTTCGAGCGCTCGAACGCCCGCGGCATCGTCCCCGGCGGGCGGGCCGGCCTCGGCCACAGTGATGGCCAGTCGCTGCTGGAACTGGCTGACCGCTTGGGTCAATTGTGTCGCGGCCTGTTCTGCCTGTTCGGCGCTAAGCTGTGTCGCCTGTTGCGCAACCTGGGCGGGCTGCTGCAATTTGAGCAACCAGCCGAGGCCGGCCGCGAGAAACAGGGCGGCCCCGATGGTAGCGCCGCTCGGGGAGAGTTTTCGGGGTCTGGTTTGTGTCGGGCCCGGGGGGGCTGTCGCTGCGTCTAGTTTCCTGCGGAGCATTCCGGTCCCTTGTCATAAGCTTCTGGGCGGTGGTCAATCGCTGACTGCCCCCGGGTCAAACGGCAGCGTCCATTCGGGCTGCGTCCAGTCGGGTGGCAATCAGTTGCATGATCTGCCGCGCCAGGGTCAGCTTGCCTGCGCGTTCCAGGCGTTGTGCATTATCCCGCCAGATGACGCATACCTCGTTCTCGTCGCTGGCGAAACCCACACCCTCTGCGGATACGTCATTGGCGACGATCATGTCGAGGTGCTTGCGCTCCAGTTTACCCCGGGCGTAGCTTTCCACATCCTGGGTTTCCGCCGCAAAGCCGACGGTGAACGGGCGCGGCTGGCCGCCGGCGATGGTGGCCACAATGTCAGGGTTGCGCACCAGTTCCAGGGTGCTGCGCTCGTCTCCCTTCTTTATCTTCTGTTCCTGCACCGTGGCCGGCCGGTAGTCGGCAACCGCGGCGCAGGCAATAAAGATGTCGCAGTCGCCAGCCAGGTCCTGGCAGGCGGCGAGCATCTCCCTGGCACTGATGACATCGACCCGCTCGACATGGTCCGGCGTTGCCAGGTGCACCGGGCCCGATACCAGGGTGGTTCTGGCGCCGGCCTCGACGGCGGCTCGGGCCAGGGCATAGCCCATTTTGCCCGAGCTGTGGTTGCTGATATAGCGCACAGGGTCGAGGGCCTCCCGGGTGGGGCCGGCGGTGATGACGACCCGCTTGCCCGCCAGTGCCGTGTGCTGGAAAAGGGCCGCAGCGTGCTCGGCGATCAGGTTGGGCTCTTCCATGCGCCCCGGGCCGATATCGCCGCAGGCCTGCTCGCCGGCCGCCGGCCCGACAATATGGACGCTTCGCTGGCGCAGGGTTTCCGCATTGCTCGCAGTGGCCGGGTCGGCCCACATCTGCTGGTTCATGGCCGGTGCCAGCATTACCGGGGCGGGCGTGGCCAGGGCCAGGGTGGTAAGGAGGTCATCTGCCCGGCCAGCCGCCAGCCGGGCCATGAGGTCGGCGGTGGCCGGTGCAATCAGTAGCAGGTCGGCCCAGCGGGCCAGTTCGATGTGGCCCATGCCGAGCTCGGCTTCGCTGTCCAGCAGCTCGGTATGCACCGGGTTGCCGGACAGGGCCTGAAGGGTCAGCGGGGTAATGAACTCCTGTGCACCGCGGGTCATCACCACGCGCACGGTGGCGCCGAGGGTCTTCAGCTGTCGCACGAGTTCGGCGGACTTGTAGGCGGCAATGCCGCCACTGATGCCGAGGACGACATTGCGATTAAAAAGATGTGCCATTCACACTTCCGAACTGGGACACTGGGCCAGGAAATCGGCACGATAACACCCCGGTTCGCGGCTTGTCACCGCCACTGCGCTCTGCTGCCACCCCGGTGCTGGCAGGTGCTGGTGGGTGCTGGTGGTTAGAGGGGGGACAGCAGGCCGCAGGCGGGAGGGACCGCTTGCAGCGGTCGATGGACGTAATGCCTTTTGTTGTTGGCAAGGAGGCCAGATGGCAATCAGCGACTGGGGGGCAGGGGAAGGTCCGCGGGACAAACTGCTGCAGCGCGGCGCCGAGGCGGTCAGCGACGCAGAATTGCTGGCGGTCCTGTTGCGTACCGGGCGTCGCGGGCGCAGTGCTACCGCCCTGGCGCGGGAGTTACTTGCGCGCTTTGGCGGGGTCCGGGGCGTGCTGACGGCGGGCGCCGAGCAGATTCTCGGGTGCCCGGGTATGGGCGAGTCGAAACTGGCCCAGTTGCAGGCGGCCCAGGAGCTGGCGCGGCGCCAGGTTCAGGAAGGGCTGACCGACAGCGACATGATGAGCAGCCCGCAGCAGACCCGTCTCTTTTTACGTCATCACCTGGGGGGGCGCGAGCGAGAGGTGTTCACCTGCCTGTTTCTCGACAACCAGCACCGCCTGCTGCGCTGCGAGGATCTTTTCTTTGGCACTCTCGACGGTGCCGCGGTGTACCCGCGGGAGGTTGCGGTGCGGGCGTTGCAATACAGGGCGGCGGCGGTGATTCTTGCCCACAACCACCCCTCGGGAGTAGCCGAGCCGAGCGCCGCTGATCGGCGAATTACCGAGCGCTTGCGCGACGCCCTGGGCCTGCTGGATATTCGCGTGCTGGACCATATTATTGTCGGCCGTGGCGAAACCTGCTCCTTTGCCGAGCGCGGCCTTCTGTAAGTGACATCCTCCGGGCGTGTTCCGTGCCTGGTCTGAACCTGCAGTTGTTCTGAACCTGTACTTGTTCTGAAAAAGCAGCCTTCTATTACCTCGCCGGGTCAGTTATAGTTGCGCCCCCCTGAGGGGGACGACCCGACGGCTGGACAGACCGCCGCAGGGGCGATGGGGGACCGGTTATTCTTTCGGCAATTTCTTTGCCCTTTCCTTGAATACGCACCCCTGTTCTGGTATAAAGTCGCGCTTCGCGCGGCTGGGGTCTCCTTTTGACCCGGAAAGCCACACCAGTTTCTGACAATTCCCGGGTTTGTGGGAGAGGCAATCATGGCAAGAGTATGTCAGGTCACCGGCAAGCGTCCGGTCACCGGTAACAACGTATCACACGCAAAAAACCGCACACGTCGTCGTTTTTTGCCCAATCTGCACCAGCACCGTTTCTGGGTTGAGTCCGAGAAGCGCTTTGTGACCCTGCGAGTTTCCAGCAAGGGCATGCGCATCATCGACAAGAAGGGTATCGAGGTTGTTCTCGGCGATATCCGTGCCCGTGGTGAGAAGGTCTAAGCGGCTTTTAAGCTAAGGGAGATTTCCGATGAGAGAAAAGATTCGTATGATTTCGTCAGCAGGTACAGGTCACTTCTATACCACTGACAAGAACAAGCGCACCACCCCGGACAAGCTGGAAATGAAGAAGTACGATCCGGTTGCGCGCAAACACGTCATGTATAAGGAAGGCAAGATCAAGTAAGGTCAGCCCTCCCTTCGCCTGCGCCCGGCGCCGGCGGTACAAAACCCAGAAAACCCCGGCTTGTCCGGGGTTTTCTGTTTCTGGGCTGGCTGAAGATCACCAGGAGAGAGCGTTGCCCGAACTGCCTGAAGTCGAAACCACTCGCCGCGGTGTCGCGCCCTACGCCGAAGGTCGGGTAGTTCGCGACCTGGTGGTGCGGGAGGGGCGCCTGCGCTGGCCGGTGCCGGCGGCCTTGCCGGACCTGATCCGCGGGCAGAAAATTGACCGCATTGAGCGCCGGGCCAAGTACCTCCTGTTCCATACCCGCGTGGGTACCCTGCTGGTGCATCTGGGGATGTCGGGATCCCTGCGGGTGCTGCAGGGCGTTCCGCCTCAACCCATGAAGCACGATCATGTGGATGTGGTGCTCGCGGACGGTAACCTGCTGCGCTATAACGACCCGCGCCGTTTCGGCTGTTTCCTGTGGCTTTCGCCAGGTGAGGATCACCCCCTGCTGAGTTCGCTGGGCCCCGAACCCCTGTCCGATGAGTTTTGCGGTGAGCTGCTGTTCCGCCGTTCCCGGGGGCGTAATGGGCCGGTGAAGAGTTTCATCATGGACGGTCATGTGGTGGTCGGCGTTGGTAATATTTACGCCAACGAAGCCCTCTTCCTGTCCGGTATTCGCCCCGACCGGGCGGCGGGGCGGATTTCCGCCGCCCGCTACGAACAGCTGGCGAACAACATTAAGCAAGTACTTACTTCGGCTATAACGCAGGGTGGCACTACGCTGCGTGATTTTGTCGGCGGTGATGGCAAGCCCGGTTATTTCGCCCAGCAGCTCTATGTCTACGGTCGGGCGGGTCTCCCCTGCAAGGCTTGTGGCGCCCTGCTCAGGGAGCAGCGCCTCGGCCAGCGTGCCACGGTCTACTGCGTGACCTGCCAGCGTTGATCGGGCTAAACTGTTGAATCTCTGGGGATTGTGATTTGCAAGTGATTTGCATAGGGAGTGGAGAATGAAAATAACAGCCGTATCGCGTCGCCTGTCGGCGGCCGCACTGATAACGAGTCTGGCACTGCCACAGGCACTGTGGGCACAGGAAGCAGTTGACGAGAGCCCTAATGCCGGGCGCATGGTCGGGGACCTGCTGGTTGCCCGCCCGATGGGCCTGGTAGCCACGGTGGGCGGCACCGCCGCGTTCCTGGTCAGCCTGCCTTTTACCCTGTTGGCGGGTCACGCCAGTGAAGCGGCGGAAACCCTGATGGTGGGGCCGGCCCGGGCAACCTTCATGCGCTGCCTGGGTTGCACCGAGATGGGCTATACCAACAAGGACGTGGAACGCTACCAGGAAATGACCGGCGAGGGCGAGGAGGAGTAATCCTCAGCTCTCGCTGAAGCGCTCTTCCAGTGCCGTCGCGACCACCGGCGGCACGAAGGGCGTGATATCCCCGCCGAGGGATGCGATCTCCCGCACCAGCGAGGAGGAGATGTAGCTGAGGTGTTCTGAAGGTGTCAGGAAGATGCTTTCGAATTCCGGGTTCATCGCCCGGTTCATGTTAGCCAGCTGGAACTCATACTCGAAGTCCGCCACTGCACGCAGGCCGCGCAATACACAGCGGGCGTTCTGCTGTTGCACAAAGTGGGTCAGCAGGATGTTGAACCCCATCACTTCCACATTGTCCAGGTGCGCCAGGCATTTTTCCGCCAGGTCCACCCGTTCTTCCAGGGTAAACAGGGGCTTCTTCTTCTCGCTCCAGGCGATGGACACCACCACCCGGTCGAACAGGCGTGACGCACGCTCCACCAGATCGACGTGGCCGTTGGTAATCGGGTCAAAAGTGCCGGGATAGATGACCGTGTGTTCTTTCATGGTGTCAGGCCCTTGGTCGCTGGAAGGCGGATGGTAAACACAAGGCCGTTCGGCTGCAATTCGTCGCAGGCCGCCAGGATGTGTCTGGGCCCCCTCTCGACATCTCCGACTCCCTCTCAGTTCGCCATGTGATACAGGCAATAACGCACATTGCCTGCCGTTTTGTCGCGGTGTAGCTCCCAGCCGGCGGGCGGTGACGGCAGTGGGTCCCGGCGCCCGCATTCCAGGTATATAGAAGCGCCCGGATCAAGGTGGCCAGCGGCCAGTTGCTCGCAGGCGGAGCCGGCCAGGTCCAGGCCAAAGGGCGGGTCTACGAACACGATATCCCAGCGGGCCCGGGTGCTGGCGAGGAAGTCGCTGGCGCTCTGTGGGTGACAGTCCGCACGGTCGCTGGTACTGAGCAGGTTCAGGTGCCGTTCGATCTGGCGCAGGTTGACGCTGTTGGTATCCACGAAGTCACAATGGGCTGCCCCTCGAGAGAGGGCTTCGAGCCCCAGGGCACCACTGCCGCTGAACAGGTCGAGACAACGGGCACCGTGAATCTCTGGGGCGAGCCAGTTGAACAGGGTCTCGCGGACCCGGTCGGTCGTGGGGCGCAGGCCATCGGCGGGAATGAAACCCAGCTTGCGCCCCCGCCACTGGCCGCCAATGATGCGCAGCTCGGAGGTGTTGTTGGCGGTTGGCTTGCGGGTCTTTCGTGCCTGCGGCATTTCTCGCTCTCTGGCAGTAATGGTAGGATACGCGTTTGCGCAGAGGTTCCGTCTGCGCACTCTACACCAGCACAAAAGATTATGAAGTTTTTCAGACGCAAGAAAGCTGCGGACAAGCCCGCGGCCCCGCCCGCTGCGGCGCCGCAAACCCCCGCAGAGGATTCCGCCCGGGTGTCGGAGGCCGTGGAAGTCGTTCAGACTCCGGTACCGGCTCCGGACGCCCAGGTAAACCGGGATACTGCGGCCGGCACGCCTCCCGAGCCGGTGGTTCCGGCTTCGGAAGCGAACCCCGCAGCTGGTCCTGAGGAGATTGCTACTTCAGCGGCGCCCGATACGCCTCCGGTGGAGGCCTCCGCGGCATCGGTAGAACAGCCTGCAGCACCCGCAGAATCCACAGAAGAACCTGTGGCGCCGGCAGCAGCACCCCCGCAAGCCAAACCCGAAGCGAAAAAAGAGGACGGTTTCTTCCGCCGCCTGCGCCGTGGCCTCGGCCGCACCAGCGACAACCTGGTGCAGGGCCTTGGCACCATGTTTCTCGGACGCAAGGAAATCGACGAGGAGCTGCTGGAAGAACTGGAGTCGCGCCTGCTGATGGCCGATGTGGGCGTTGAAGCCACCGTCGACATCATCGGCCGCTTGACCCAGCGGGTTTCGCGCAAGGAGCTGACCCGACCCGAGGCGCTGGAACAGGCGCTCAAGGAAGAGCTGCAGTCCCTGTTGGAGCCCTGCGAGGTACCACTGGTTCCCGCTGGCCACAAGCCCTATGTCATCCTGATGGTGGGTGTGAATGGCGTTGGCAAGACCACGACTATCGGCAAACTGGCCCGGCGCTTTCTCGGCGAAGGCAAATCGGTGATGCTGGCGGCGGGGGATACCTTCCGCGCCGCGGCGGTCGAGCAGCTACAGGTCTGGGGCGAGCGCAACGACGTGCCGGTGATTGCCCAGCACACCGGCGCCGACAGTGCCTCGGTGATATACGATGCCCTGCAGGCGGCCCAGGCCCGCGGCACCGACGTGCTGATTGCCGATACTGCCGGGCGCCTGCACAACAAGGATCACCTGATGGAAGAGCTGCGCAAGGTGGTCCGGGTCATGGGCAAGCTGGATCCCGAGGCGCCCCACGAGGTGATGCTGGTGCTGGATGCCGGCACCGGCCAGAACGCCTTGTCCCAGGCCAGCCAGTTCCAGCAGGTTGTGGGCGTCACTGGCATCACCCTGACCAAGCTCGATGGTACCGCCAAGGGCGGGGTGATCTTTGCCATTGCCCGCAAGCTGGGGCTGCCCATTCGCTTCATCGGCGTCGGGGAGGCAGTTGAAGACCTTCGCCCCTTCGAGGCGGAACCCTTCATCCGTGCACTGTTCGAGCGGGAAGAGGACTAGTGCTCCCGCCGGGTGATATTGCCGAATCGAGTGTAGGGAGCACCTGATGATCCAGTTCGAGCGGGTCAGCAAGCGCTATGAAGAGGGCCACGACGCCCTTCGGGAAATCAGCCTTGAGATTGCCCGCGACGAGCTGGTGTTCCTGACCGGTCACTCCGGTGCCGGTAAAAGCACCTTGCTGCGCCTGATCATGCTCATGGATCGACCGACCCGGGGCAAGGTGCGCGTGGATGGCCGGGATCTCTCCACCATCGGCTCCCGCGGGATCCCCCTGCACCGCCGGCAGATTGGTGTGGTGTTCCAGAACCATCAGCTGCTTTATGACCGCAACGTATTCGACAACGTGGCCCTGCCGCTGGTTATCGCCGGCTACGATCAGCGTGAAATCGGCCGCAGGGTGCGCGCCGCCCTGGACAAGGTAGGTCTGCTGGCGCGGGAGCGCGCCCTGCCAGTTACCCTGTCGGGCGGTGAGCAGCAGCGGGTCGGAATCGCCCGTGCCGTGGTGGGGCGGCCACGCATTCTGCTCGCCGACGAGCCTACCGGTAACCTGGACCCCAATCTCTCGGCGGAGATCATGTCCCTGTTCGAGGCGTTCAACCAGGTCGGGGTGACGGTGTTGATCGCCAGTCACGACCTGGCGCTGATCTCCCGCCTGCAACATCGCATCATTACCCTGCGGGATGGCCAGCTGATGGGAGGCGCCGCCTGATGGCCGCCGGACCTGCCCCGCGCCGCGAGGGCGCCAGTGCCAGCCGTGCCCGCCTGGCGGACCGCTATCGGGCCTGGCGCGATCACCACAGCCTGTCTGCCGCCGACAGCCTGCGCCGGGTGTTGGCAAGCCCGGGTTCGAGCCTCCTCACCTGGCTGGTGATAGGGATTGCCATGGCCCTGCCCGCGGCACTGGGTATTGCACTGGACAACGCCCGCAACGTCAGTGGCAGCTGGGACAGTCCGGCCCAGATTTCCCTGTTCATGCAGGCCTCGGTGGACGAGGCAAGCGCTGCGGAATTACAGCAAAGCCTGTCGCTGCGCGGTGATGTTGAGAGCGCTCAGCTGATCCCGCGGGATGCCGCACTCAGGGAATTTGCCGAGCTCTCCGGGTTTGCGGATGTGGTGGCCAACCTGGACGAAAACCCGCTGCCCAACCTGGTGCTGGTCGTGCCGGCCGCGGGGGTGGATCCGGCGGTCCTGCGGGCCGAATTTGCCGACCTGGCGCAGGTGGATCAGGCGGTCCTCGACATGGCCTGGGTGCAGCGCCTGAACAATATCATGGAGCTGGGCCGGCGCCTGGTACTGGCCCTGGGCGGCCTGCTGGTCCTGGGGGTGGTGTTGATCCTGGGGAACACCATTCGCCTGGCCATCGAAAGCCGCCGCGACGAGATCGTCATTGTCAAACTGGTGGGCGGCAGCAATGCCTTCGTGCGCCGTCCCTTCCTCTATACCGGCCTCTGGTACGGGGTGGGTGGCGGGGCAGTCGCCGCATTGCTGGTCCTTGCGGCCCTGTATTTCCTCGATGGCCCGGTCAGCAACCTGGCCCGTCTCTATCAGAGCGGCTTTACGTTGCAGGGCATTGGCCTCATCGGCAGCCTGCAACTGGTGCTACTCGGTGGCTTTCTGGGCCTGGCAGGTGCCTGGCTGGCGGTTTCACGGCACCTTGGAGCGATTGAACCCCGTTAGTTGTATTTGGTCCAAGTGCTTGAAATGTAACAATTACTTCATGAATCTTTTGCTTGGCGCGGGAACTTTTCCGCGATTAGCACTCTAATAGCATGAGTGCTAAACTTGGCACCTGACATGGAGAACCCTCAGATGAACAATACCCTCAAGCCTGTCGACCAGATGGTGCCGGGCGCCAACCTTGCGGCCTACGTGAATGCCGTGAGCAGTATCCCGCTGCTGAGTGCAGAGCGGGAGCGGGAATTGGCCGAGGACCTGTACTACAACGACAACCTCGAGGCGGCGCGTGAGCTGGTGATGTCACACCTGCGCTTCGTGGTGCACATTGCCCGCAGCTATAACGGCTATGGCCTGGCCGAGGCTGACCTGATCCAGGAAGGCAACGTGGGCCTGATGAAGGCCGTCAAACGCTTTAACCCCGAGAAGGGGGTGCGCCTCGTCTCTTTTGCCGTGCACTGGATCAAGGCCGAGATGCACGAGTTCATCCTGCGCAACTGGCGCATTGTGAAAGTGGCCACTACCAAGGCCCAGCGCAAGCTCTTCTTCAACCTGCGCGGTGCCAAGAAAAGCCTGGCCTGGCTGACAGCTGAGGAAACCGAAGCGGTGGCGGCCGACCTCGGCGTTGACGTCACTGAAGTGCAGCGCATGGAAGGGCGTCTGAGTAGCCGCGACGTGGCCTTTGATGCTCCCACCGATACCAGCGATGACGAGGATGCCTGGCAGGCACCCCAGTACTACCTGGAGGACAAGCGCTACGACCCCGCCGTGGAGGTGGAGTCCAGCGAATACCAGGAAAACAGCGAAGCGGCCTTGCACAGTGCCCTGTCGGACCTGGACGAGCGCAGCCGCGATATCCTGGCCCAGCGCTGGCTGGCGGAGGAGAAGGCTACCCTGCACGAACTGGCTGACAAGTACGGCGTGTCCGCCGAGCGTATCCGCCAGCTCGAACAGAACGCGATGAAGAAACTGCGCACCGCCATCGCCGCCTGACGATCGCTATCATTGAGAACCCGTACCGGGGCGCCTTGGCGCCCCGGTTTGCGCAAGGGCCTGGTCAGGCTATTTGAGTGACCGTCGCTGGACGCCATTTTCCCGCCCAGCGAGGCAGAAGGAGAGTGATGTAGTGGTGCTACATGATCGACTGATAACGAAGCTGGGCGGGAAAATGGCACCAGCCCTGCGGGTTGCTCCTGAACAAGTGCCACTCAGCGTTGCTCCTCGCTCATTTGGAATGACCAAATCACGCTCGTCGCGCCTCGATTGGCACTTGTTCAGGCGCAACGCCGGCCACTCAAATAGCCTGACCAGGCCCTAGATCCCCGGCATGAATAATCTCTTCCTCCCAATCGGCGCCCTGGCCGGCATGCTGGCCGTGGGCTTCGGTGCCTTCGGTGCCCACGCCCTGCGCGGCCGGCTGGACGACTACGCCATGGGCGTTTTCGAGACAGCCGTGCAGTACCACTTCTACCACGCCCTGGCTCTGCTTGCGGTGGGCTTGCTGGCCCTGCACCAGCCACACACCGGCTTGCTACGCCCCGCCGGCTGGCTATTCGTTATCGGACTGCTACTGTTTTCCGGCAGCCTCTACCTGCTGGCGCTGACGGGTACCCGTTGGCTGGGTGCGGTGACGCCGCTCGGTGGCCTGGCCTTTATTGCCGGCTGGGCCTGCCTGGCGGTAGCCGGGTGGAAGCACCTGTCGTGAGCGAGCCCAAGGAAACGACCGGGGCGCGTCACCGCCCCATCCGCAGCTATGTGCTGCGCACCGGCCGCATGACCGATGCCCAGAAGCGGGCCTTCGACGCCGGCTGGCAGCGCTGGGGTGTGGATTACAGTAGCGAACCTGTCGACCCGGTCGGTCTGTTTGGTCGCGATGCCCGGCTGGTACTCGAAATCGGTTTTGGTATGGGCCGTTCGCTGGCGACCATGGCCGCAGCTGACCCCGAGGCCGACTTCATTGGTATCGAGGTGCATACACCCGGTGTGGGCCGCCTGCTACACACCGTGGAAGAGGAGGGCATCGACAACATCCGGGTCTGGTGCCATGACGCCGTGGAGGTGCTGGAGCACTGTATTGCGCCGGGTACCCTGGACACCGTACAGATTTTCTTCCCTGACCCGTGGCACAAAAAGCGTCATCACAAGCGCCGGCTCATCCAGCCGGCCTTCGTCGAGTTGCTGGTATCACGCCTTGCACCTGGCGGCGTTCTGCACCTGGCGACGGACTGGGAGAATTACGCGGAGCAGATGATGGAGGTGCTCTCGGCGAACGGGTCACTGGAGAACATGGCTGGCCCGGGAGAGTACTCGCCGCGTCCGGAACACCGCCCGCTCACCAAGTTTGAACAGCGGGGCGAGCGTCTCGGCCACGGGGTGTGGGACCTGCTCTTCAGGCGCAGCTAGAGGGTGGCCGGGCTGCCGGGGTAGCCGGCCACCTGTCCCTGCGCGAGCAGTTCAATCGAACAGCGGAATATCGCCCCAGGGTAAACCCTGGGCATCCTTGCCGGACAGTTGCGGGGTTTCCCCTGCCGGTACCGGCCACTTCACGCCCACAGCAGGGTCGTTCCAGGCCAGCGACACCTCGCTGGAAGGGTCGTAGAAGTCCGTGCATTTGTACTGGAAGTCTGCCATTTCGGACGTCACGTAAAACCCGTGGGCAAAGCCCGGCGGCACCCACAGCATGTGGTGGTTCTCGGCGGAGAGCTCCACCCCGTACCACTGGCCAAAGCTGGGGGAAGACTGGCGGAGATCCACTGCCACATCAAATACCGAACCCGCTACTACCCGCACCAGCTTGCCCTGGGTATGGGCCGTCTGGTAGTGCAGGCCGCGAAGAATTCCGCGGGCGGAGCGGCTGTGATTGTCCTGCACAAAATCGATATCCAGCCCCAACTCGCGGAAGGTGCTGGCGTTCCAGCTCTCAAGGAAGAAACCGCGTTCGTCGCCAAAGACCCTGGGCGTCAGCAGCAGCACATCTTGCAGCGGTGTTTTTTCAACGTTCATCAAACACCACTCCCTCTTCGCGCAGCAGGTGCTTCAGGTACAGGCCGTAGCCACTTTTCTCCAGGGGTGCCGCCAGGGCCAGCAGTTGCTCGGGGGTGATGTAGCCCATGCGGTACGCTACCTCCTCGGGGCAGGCGATCTTCAGACCCTGGCGCTCCTCCACCACGCGGATGTAATTGGCGGCATCGAGCAGCGAATTGTGGGTGCCGGTATCCAGCCAGGCGGTACCGCGACTCATGACCTCAACCTGAAGGTCTCCCCGGCGCAGGTACTCGAGGTTCACATCGGTGATTTCCAGCTCACCGCGGGGTGAGGGCCGGATGTTTTTGGCGATATCCACTACGTCGTTATCGTAAAAATAGAGCCCGGTAACCGCGTAGTGCGACTTGGGTTTTGCCGGTTTCTCCTCGATGTCGAGAGCGGTGCCTTCCCGGTCGAAACTGACGACACCATAGCGTTCGGGGTCGGTCACATAGTAGGCAAATACCGAGGCGCCGGAATCGCGCTGGGAGGCGGCGCGCAGGCTGCGGGTGAAGCCGCCGCCGTAAAAGATGTTATCCCCCAGCACCAGGGCGCAGGGTGAGTTGCCAACAAATTCCTCGCCGAGGATAAAAGCCTGGGCCAGGCCGTCCGGGCTGGGCTGGACGGTATAGGAGATGTTGACGCCCCACTGCTCGCCGCCGCCGAGCAAATCGACAAAGGCACGCTGGTCGCGCGGGGTAGTGATGATCAGGATATCCCGGATACCGGCCAGCATCAGGGTGGCCAGGGGGTAGTAGATCATCGGCTTGTCATACACCGGCATCAGTTGCTTGCTGACGGTGCTGGTGAGGGGGTGGAGCCGGGTGCCGGAGCCCCCGGCAAGGATGATACCTTTGTGCCTGGTTTGTGCCATAACGTCTGATTTGCCGCAAAAAGTGGTCAATTATAAGCAGATTGACGGGAAACTACGAAGAATCAGCACGGGTTCAGTTTCACTGTACGATCGTAGAGGGGGCTGGCTTTTTAGATGGCCCTTGATAGAATCTCTAGGCTTCGAGGGGCTTTCGGGATTGTACTGAGCTCCACGCGGAGGGCCCTGCCGGGCCCCCGCAGCCCACCCAGATACAACGAGGACGCCCCCATCAGGCAGCTCGATACTTTATCGGCTAAGCCCGCCCCGGCGGTTTCGACCGAGCCCCCGTCGGTATTGGTAGAGCCCCGGCGCTCACTGCGGATTGCCCTGCTGGGTTATCGCTCCGCCCCCTTTGGCGGCGGCCAGGGTGTCTATCTCAAGTACCTGAGCAAGGCGCTGGTGGAGGCCGGGCATCAGGTGGACGTGATTTCCGGACCGCCCTATCCCCACCTCGACCCCAGAGTGCGGCTGATTCAGCTGCCGAGCCTCGACCTGTTTGCCAATGGTCTCGGTTCCCTGCGCCCCCGCCACCTGACTTCACTCGCCAACATCATCGAGTGGACTTCCAAGCTTACCGGCGGTTTTGCCGAGCCCTACGCCTTTGGCCGGCGGGCGGTGCGCTACCTGCGCGAACACCGGGGTGAGTACGACCTGGTGCATGACAACCAGAGCCTCAGCTACGGCATGCTGACCCTCCAGGTCATGGGCATACCCCTGGTGACCACTGTCCATCACCCGATTACCAGTGATCTGCGCATCGCCCTGGCCGCGGCCAGGAGTGGCTGGGAGCGGCTGCTGATCCGTCGCTGGCACTCGTTTCTCCACATGCAGAAAAAAGTGGTGAAGCAACTGCGCCATGTGGTGACCGTATCCGACTGCTCGCGGCAGGATATCGCCCGCGATTTTGGCCTGCAGCCGGCGGGCATCGATCTGGTGCACAACGGCATCGATACGGCGCAGTTCCGCCCACTGCCTGAAGTGGCTCGACGGCCATTGCGCCTGATGGCCACGGCCTCGGCTGATGCTCCCCTGAAAGGATTGCGTTATCTGCTGCGCGCTTACGCCAGTCTCCTCACCCGCTACCCACAACTCGAGCTGTTGCTGGTCAGCAAACCCCAGCCCGGCGGCAAGACGGAACGCCTTTTGCATCACCTGGGTATTGCCG
The DNA here is from genome assembly GCF_008064665.1 of Parahaliea maris. Taxonomy (GTDB): domain Bacteria; phylum Pseudomonadota; class Gammaproteobacteria; order Pseudomonadales; family Halieaceae; genus Parahaliea; species Parahaliea maris. Next base: position 186,336 of record NZ_VRZA01000003.1, read on the forward strand.
ACAGGGTGCAATTTGTCAGTGGCATCAGCACCGAGCAGATGGTGCGCTACTACGCCGAGGCGACACTGGCAGTAGTGCCCTCGGTCTATGAGGGCTTTGGCCTGCCCGCCGGTGAGGCGATGGCCTGTGGCGTACCGGTGGTGTCCACCGATGGGGGTGCCCTGCCGGAGGTGGTCGGTGACGCAGGGGTTATCGTGCCAGCCAGGAACGCGGAGGCCCTGGTCGCCGCTATCACCGGCCTGCTGGAGGACCCGGAGCGTCGTGCGCACCTCGGTGTGGCGGGCCGTGAACGAATCGTGGGTAAATTCAGCTGGGAAGTCTGCGCCCGGGAAATGAGCAATTATTACGAGCGCGTGTTGCATGCAGACGGTTGATTTCGATCATTTTGAATTGCGCCCGGGTGACCGGGTCCTCGACCTGGGTTGTGGCGAAGGTCGACATGTGATCGCTGCCTACCTGGAGGGCACGGTGCAGGCGGTGGGGGTGGATCTCGCGCTGGACGACCTGGTCACGACCCGGGAAAAATTCGAGCCATTCGACCTGCCAGATGACCCGGAGCGCTGCTTTGGCCTCGCCTCCGCCACGGCACTGGCGCTGCCCTTTGCCGACAATACCTTTGACAAGGTCATTTGCTCCGAAGTGCTGGAGCATATTCCAGATTACCGCGGCGCCCTGGCGGAAATTCGCCGGGTGCTGAAACCGGGGGGCCTGTTCTGTGCCAGTGTCCCGCGGCGCTGGCCGGAAAAAATCTGCTGGGCCCTGAGCCGTGAATACCATCAGGTACCCGGTGGCCATCTGCGCATTTTCCGCGCGGAAGCCCTGTCCAGCGAAATCGAGGCTCTGGGCTTTTCCCGTTACGAGCGGCATTGGGCCCACGCCCTGCATGCGCCGTTCTGGTGGCTGAAGTGCCTGTTCTGGAACAGCCAGGACAGCAACTGGCTGATCCGCCAGTACCACCGCCTGCTGGTCTGGGACCTGATGGATCAGCCGGCGTTTACCCGCATGCTGGAGCGGCTGCTCAACCCGGTACTGGGCAAGAGTGTGGTGATGTACTATCGCAAGGAGGCGTTCGCGTGAGTGGCCTGTACCTTAGCCGGGGCCTGTTCCCGCATGATTTTCTGCAGCCCACGGTACAGTTCCTGCTGCGCGAGCAGTTGCCCAGCGGAGAAATTCCCTGGTTCCAGGGCAGCTATGCCGACCCCTGGGATCACGTCGAAGCCGCCATGGGACTGTCTATCGCCGGCGAGTTTGCCGCCGCGGAGCGGGCTTACCGGTGGCTGCGAGACACCCAGCTGGCAGATGGCAGCTGGTGGGCTGCCTATCGCAACAGTGTTCCGGACAACCGTGAACGCCGTGAAACCAATTTTGTCGCTTACGTTGCCACTGGCGTCTGGCACCACTACCTGATCAGCCGCAACGACACCTTTCTCGAGGACATGTGGGGCTGTGTCGAGCGGGCAGTCGGGTTTGTTCTCGCCCTGCAGTCGGAGCACGGCGAGATCGACTGGGCGGTCGACGGCGAAGGCCGGGCCAAGGGCGATGCCCTGGTCACCGGGTGCAGTTCCATCTACAAGAGCCTGGAGTGCGCTCACAATATCGCGGTGACGGTGAACCGCCCGAGGCCGCACTGGCTGGCGGCGCGGGAAGCGCTGGGCCAGGCGCTGCGCCACAAGCCGGAGCGCTTCGACCGCACCTGGGAGAGTAAATCCCGCTACTCCATGGACTGGTTCTACCCGGTGCTCACCGGGGCTATCCAGGGTAGCGAAGCCCGCGCGCGGCTGGCCGCTCGCTGGGACGAATTTATCGAGCCGGGGCTGGGGTGCCGTTGCGTGTGCGAGGAACCCTGGGTCACTGTGGCCGAGAGTTGCGAACTGGTCATGGCGCTACTGGCAGCGGGCGACCATGCCAGGGCCGTGGAGCTCTACAGCTGGTTGCACCAGTGGCGGGAGCAGGACGGTGCCTACTGGACCGGTTACCAGATGGTGGAAGACCTGCTCTGGCCGGAGGAACAACCGACCTGGACGGCAGGGGCCATCCTGCTGGCGGCGGATGCCCTCACCCGGCACACTGCCGCTGCGGGCCTGTTCACCGAGGTCAATCTGCTGCCGGCACTGGCCGGAGCCGAATCCGCGACCGGGTCCTCGACCCGTTCCGGGATGGAGCCCCGGCGCCGCAAAGCGGACTGAGCCCGCCGCCGGCGATCTACAGCCGCCTGAGCACGCCCAGTGTGTTCACCCGTTCCACTGCTTCGAACAGTCCCGATTCCAGGGCCATCCGGTAGATGGCCCAGGGTGCCTGGCCGCCGCTGTGGGGGTCGGGAAACAGGTCGTGAATCGCCAGTATGCCCCCCTGCACCAGGTGGGCGGTCCAGCAACGATAGTCGGTCAGGGCTGCGTCGAGGCTGTGACCTCCGTCGATGAATACCATGCCCAGTGGCGTCTGCCAGTGGCGGGCCACCACTGCCGAACTGCTGACCACCGGTACCACGACATCGTCGAGGCCGGCACGGCGGATATTGCGGCGAAATTCACTGAAGGTGTCCACCAGTCCCTCGCCGGTGTCGTACAACTCCGGGTCGTGAAACATTTCACCGGCCTGGTGTTCCTCGGAGCCGCGGTGATGATCGAGGGCGTACACGGTGCCGCCGTCGCGGCAGGCCAGCCCCAGGTAGATGGTCGATTTGCCACAGTAGCTTCCCACTTCCAGCACCGGCCCTTTAGGTCGTGAAGCGCGGGCATGGCGGTACAGGGCCTCGGCCTCGTCGCTGGCGAGAAAGCCCTTGATGGTGTCGATATCGGCGGGAAGATCGGGAATCATGCGAAAGCTCGTTGACGACAAAGCAGGCCACGTTAGCCGCTTTGTCGGAAGGCGGCAAGCGGCCCCTGCGCGGTGCTCGCGAGCGGCTGCCAGTAGCGGGCAGGGCGGGTGGCGGGTATCCTCCCCGCTGGTCGCGCCAACCACGGAGTCTGCATGCGCCCGCTATACAGTCTGCTGTTCTACTGCCTGATGCCCCTGATCATGCTGCGCATGCTCTGGCGGTCGCGGCTGGCGCCGGAGTATCGCCGCCGCTGGGGTGAGCGGCTCGGCTTTTTCGCCGCGCCGGCCGCAAGGCCGGTGATCTGGGTGCACGCCGTTTCGGTCGGCGAAACCCTGGCGGCGGTGCCGGTGATCGAGGCCCTGCTGCAGCGCTATCCACAGCACCGGGTGGTGGTGACGACGACCACGCCCACGGGGTCGGAGCGGGTCCGTGCCCTGTTTGGCGAGCGTGTGTTTCATGTCTATGCGCCCTGGGACCTGCCCGGCGCGGTGCGCCGCTTTGTGCGGGCCCTGCAGCCGGAACTGCTGCTTGTCATGGAAACCGAGTTGTGGCCGAACATGCTGCACTTCGCCTCCCGCCAGGGCTGTCGCATCCTCCTCGCCAACGCGAGATTGTCGGCGCGCTCGGCGGCGGGCTACGCCCGGGTGGGGGGCCTCACCCGGCAGATGCTCGGCCAGCTGGACTGCGTCGCCTGCCAGGCGACGGAGGATGGTGAACGTTTTGTTGACCTCGGCCTCGCCCGGGAGCGTCTTGAGGTCACCGGCAGTATCAAGTTCGACCTGCAACTGGGAGAACCACTGCGCGATCAGGCACAGACCCTGCGGCAGCAACTGGCCTGTGACCAACGCCCCGTGCTGGTGGCGGCGAGCACTCACCCCGGCGAGGACGAACAGATTCTCACTGCCTTCGGTGCAGTGAAGCGTGAATTCCCGCAAGCGTTGCTGATACTGGTGCCGCGTCACCCGGAGCGATTCGACCGGGTGGCAATGCAGTGCCACGACGGCGGTTGGCAGGTGCATCGGCGCACCGCCGGACCGGAGCTGGCTTCGGGGACCGACGTTCTACTGGGCGACACCATGGGCGAGTTGCTCCTGCTGCTGGGTGCGGCGCAGGTGGCGATAGTGGGTGGCAGCCTGGTGGAGCACGGTGGCCACAATGTACTGGAAGCCGCGGCCTGGGGCGCACCGGTGGTGACCGGCCCCTGGATGTTCAATTTCGAGGAAATCAGCCAGTTGCTGGTCGACGCTGGAGCCATGGTGCGGCTGGCTGACCCGGCTCAACTGGGGGATACGCTGCTGCAATTGCTGGGTGATGCCGGGCGCCGCCAGCAAATGGGTGAGGCGGGCCTCAGAGTGGTAGCGGAAAACGGTGGGGCCAGGGAGTGCCTGCTGGCACTGGTTGCAGAGTTGCTGCCGCCGCGCCCCTGATCGAGGCCCGGCGGCTAGCCGGTCACGGGGTAGAAGACCCCGTTGTGCCGGTAGTGCTGGCGGTGGGTGCGGGTGGTTCTTCCAGTGCTTCGTCCAGGCGGTACACATCCTCCGGGCTCAGCAGGCCGGCCTGCTCTTTCAGGCGCAGCATGTCGAGTACGTAGTCGTAACGGCTGTTGGCGTAGTCGCGCTGGGCGGCAAACAGGGTGTTCTGGGCGTTCAGCACGTCCACCACATTTCGCGTACCGACTTCGTAGCCCGCCTGTGTTGCATCCAGGGCGCTCCTGGACGACACGATGCTCTGCTTGCGAGCGGCGACCCGGGACACGTCGCTCACCACTGTCATGTGCAGGGAACGGGTGTTGGTCACTGTGTTGCGCGCCAGGTTGATGCGGTTCTCGCGGCTGGCGTTGAACTGCTCGGCCGCCTGGCGGCGGTTGGCGCTGACGGCTCCACCGCTGAACAGCGGCACCTGCAGGCTGATCTGCCACTGGCTCAGTTCGGTATCGTTATCCGGCGAGGTATCGAACTCTGTGCTCGGGCGCCGGGTCAGCTCGCCATCGGTGCTGTAGTCCGAGTAGGCGTAGCTGCCGACAACTTTCGGTGCGTGTTCGAACTTGTTGGCTTTGGCGGAGTTGCGCGCCACTTCCTCGGCGTAGCGCGCAGCCTGCAGGTTGAAGTTGTTCTGCAGGGCAAAATCCACCCAGGCTGAACGGTCCATGGGTTCGGGCGTTTTCACGTCGAAGTTGGCCGAGAGGACATCCAGGGTGTCGTGGTGCTGCCCGGTAAGCACCGACAGTGTTTCCAGGGCCACACTGACGTTGTTCTCGTCGACGATCCGGTTGACCCTGGACAGGTCGTAGGCGGCCTGGGCTTCGTAAACGTCGGTAATGGCGATCAGCCCGACTTCGAAGCGCTGCTGGGTCTGTTCCAGCTGACGCTCGAAGGCGCGTTCCGCCGCCTTGGAGGCGGCGAGGTTGTCCTGTGCCCGCAGCACACCGAGGTAGGCTTCCACCACTCTCACGATGAGGTTCTGCTGGTTGGCGGCGAAAGTCGCTTCCGCCTGGCGGGTAAACTCTTTACCCGACTGGAAAGTAAACCAGGCCGGCAGGTCGAAGATTGCCTGGTTCAGGGACACCTGGTAGCCGTCGGTATCGGTGTCGGTATTGGTAAAGGTGTCGAACCTACCGAAAGTGCCGTCTTCGGTAATGCCGACGCTCTCACCGGTCCGGTCCTGGTCCGAGCTGCTGTAGTCGTAGCTGGCGTTGATTTGCGGCAGCAGGGCCGCGCGGCCGAGGTTTTCGTTCTCGAGATTGGCCCGGTACTGCGCCTGTTCGGCTTTCAGCTGGGCGTCGTTCTCCAGTGCGAGCTCGTAAATATCCCTGAGCGATTCCGCGTTGGCGGTATTCGCAGCGATAGAAAGGGACAGCGCGAGCAGCGCAAGTCTGGTTGGTTTCATGGATTTCCCCTGTGTCAAGCGGGTAAGCGCTCGGCAGTTTACCAGTGTGGGTCCAGCGGCGCATGTTAATACGCCGCAATAAAAGCTGCTCCGGACCCGTCGAATGTGCCATGGTAAATGCTACACTCAATATTCGTCCACGAGCGCCCCGGGCGTCTGTCGCGCCTGGCGGTGTATTCATCGCAAGAGCGTGTGACAGTTACGCAGGAACAGGCGCGCAGCCATGCGAATCATCATTTTCGGAGTCGGCAATGAGCGTACAACGGGCCCGCAAACGGCCCTTCAAGATGGATATCGTCAGGCTGCATGCAGTCTGCGAAGCCAATTATGCGCGAGTTTTACGCCTGTTCCCCGATTACGAACACGCAAATACCCGAGAGTTCCATCTCGGCTCGGCACGCATTGTGCTGGAAGTGCTTGAACGCAGCCGTTACACCACCTTTTTCCGCCTGCAACAATACCATGCCGACGCCCGCTGGCTGGGTCGCCTGCGCGTCGATGTCCGCGCCTACCACGACGCCGGTATGCTGGAGGTGAGCGTATTCCAGTCCCAGGGGCGGATTGCGGCACGCTATGAATATCCCAACACCCACATGTTGCAGCAGGATGAAAAAATCCAGCAGAACCAGTTCCTGTCGGAGTGGCTGGAACACTGCCTGGAACACGGTCGTGCTCCCATTCCCCCAGTGGTCGGCTGACGGCGGACCCGCAACTCCATGTTTCACGGCCTAAAGCGACTGGACCTGACCCACGACGGCCCCTCCGTGCGTCTCTGTCAGTTTACCGACTGCCATCTCGGTGCCGAACTCGGCGGTCGCCTGCTGGGAATGGATACCGATCACTCGATGTTGGCGGTCGTCGAACAGGCCCGCCGCGATGGCCGCAGTGCAGATCTCGTATTGGCTACCGGAGACCTGGCCGATGGCGGTGCCCCAGCCGCCTACCGCCGCCTGCAGTCCGCCCTCGCGGCCTTCTGCCCGCGGCAGTTCTGGCTGCCCGGAAACCACGATGACTGCGCCGCCATGCAAGCGGTACCGGGCAGTGAACGCATCATGTCCGGGGATATCCGCGTCGGCGCCTGGCAGATCATCCTGCTCAACTCACAGGTGCCCGGGGAGATTGGCGGCGAGATTGGCCCCATGCAACTGCGCGCCCTCGATGAGGCGCTGTCCGGGGCGTCCGAAGCGGGCCTTCACAGCCTGATCTGCCTGCACCACCAACCCGTGGCCATCGGTTGTGCATGGCTGGATGAGCAGATGGTGGCGGATGCCGACGCCCTGTTTGCCATTACCGACCGCTACCCCGGGGTCAAGGCCCTGCTGTGGGGGCATATCCACCAGGAGGTGGATCGGCAGCGCGGAAGCGTGCGCCTGCTGGCCTCGCCGTCTACCTGTGTCCAGTTTGCGCCGGGCAGTGAAGATTTCCAGGCCGACGACCTGCCGCCCGGCTATCGCTGGCTGGAGCTGCACGGGGACGGGCGAATCGACACCGGCGTGTCCCGGGTCGAGGGGGTGACTTTCGAGATCAATCTGCAGCAGCGCGGATATTTGTAAACACCGGCGCTGCACCGGGCCGGGCCTTGTGTACAATGGGCGCGATAAGTCCTGAAGTAATCCGCGAGCATGACCCAGTACACCTCTGAAGATATCGAAGTCCTCACCGGGCTGGAGCCGGTGCGCAAGCGCCCCGGCATGTACACCGATACCACCCGACCCAATCACCTGGCCCAGGAGGTCATCGACAACAGCGTCGACGAGGCCCTGGCCGGCCACGCCGATCGCATCGATGTGGTCCTGTACAAGAATGGCAGCCTGTCGGTCAGCGATAACGGCCGCGGCATGCCGGTGGACATCCACCCGGAGCAGGGCAAGCCCGGGGTGGAGGTGATCCTCTCGACCCTCCACGCCGGCGGCAAGTTCTCAAACAAGAACTACCAGTTTAGCGGCGGCCTTCACGGTGTGGGGGTCTCGGTAGTGAACGCCCTGTCCAATGAGCTGGAGGTGACCATCCGGCGCGATGGCAATGTTCACCGCATCGTCTTCGGGGGCGGCGAGAAAAAGTCCGACCTGGAGGTGATCGATACCTGCGGCAAGCGCAATACCGGCACCGCGGTACGCTTCACTCCGGACCCGAAGTACTTCGACTCGGTCAACTTCTCGGTGTCCCGCCTGCGCCACGTACTGCGTGCCAAGGCTGTACTGTGCCCGGGCCTGCGGGTGACCTTCCGCGACGAGAAGAAAGGCGAAAGCGACGAGTGGTACTACGAGGATGGGCTGACCGATTACCTGGCCGACTCCACGATCGACTACCCCTGCCTGCCGGAGCAGCCTTTTACCGGCAGCTTCAGCGGTTCCTCCGAGGCAGTGGAGTGGGCCGTCCAGTGGCTGCCCGAGGGTGGCGAAGTGGTTGCCGAGTCCTACGTGAACCTGATTCCCACCGCCCAGGGCGGCACCCACGTCAACGGCCTGCGCACCGGTCTGCTCGACGCCATGCGTGAGTTCTGTGAACTGCGCAGCCTGTTGCCCCGGGGGGTCAAGCTGACGCCCGACGATATCTGGGAGCGCTGCTGTTACATTTTGTCCTCCAAGCTGGAGGACCCCCAGTTTTCCGGCCAGACCAAGGAGCGCCTGTCCTCCCGCGAGGCGGCTGCCTTTGTATCTGGCGTGGCCAAGGATGCCTTCAGCCTGTGGTTGAACCAGCACACCGAGGAAGCCGAGCGTCTCGCCGAGTTGTGTATCAGCAACGCCCAGAGCCGCCTGCGTTCCGCCAAGAAAGTCACCCGTAAAAAGGTCACCGCAGGGCCGGCCCTGCCCGGCAAACTGGCGGACTGCTCCGGCGAAGACCCCGCACGCGGCGAGTTGTTCCTGGTGGAGGGTGACTCTGCCGGCGGCTCTGCCAAGCAGGCCCGCGACCGCGAGTTCCAGGCTATCCTGCCCCTGCGGGGCAAGATTCTGAATACCTGGGAGGTGGACTCCCAGGAAATCCTGGCGTCGCAGGAGGTGCACAATATTTCCGTGGCCCTCGGCATCGACCCGGCTTCGGATGACCTCAGCGGCCTGCGCTACCACAAGGTCTGCATCCTCGCCGATGCCGATTCCGACGGGCTGCACATCGCCACCCTGATCTGCGCCTTGTTCGTGCGCCACTTCCGCCCGCTGGTAGCGGCGGGCCATGTATTCGTCGCCATGCCACCCCTGTACCGGATCGACGTGGGCAAGGAGGTCTTCTACGCTCTCGACGAGGCCGAGAAACAGGGCGTGCTGGATCGCATCGAGGCGGAGAAAAAGAAAGGCAAGATCAATGTGCAGCGCTTCAAGGGCCTGGGGGAAATGAACCCCCTGCAGCTGCGCGAAACCACCATGGACCCGGATACCCGCCGCCTGGTGCGCCTGGTACTGGACCCGGGCGACGACACCAATTCCATGCTCGACATGCTGTTGGCCAAAAAACGCTCTTCCGACCGCAAGGCCTGGCTGGAGCAGAAAGGCGATCTGGCTGACGTCGCGTTATAGTAGCGTGGCAAAGTAGCGTGGAAAGGTAGCGTGGAAAGGTAGCGTTGCAAAAAAATGCGGCATTGCCGCAGTACACTTTGAATGCAACCGGGCCACTGCCGGCCCGGCTTAACGGAGGTAGGAAAGATGGGAATGTGGCAACGACTTATCGCATCCACCGCGGGCCTGGGCTTGTTGCTCAGCGCCGGGGGGGCCGCGGCGCAGTGGGAGCTGGACAACGGCAACTCCAGTCTCAATTTTATCTCCGTGAAGAATGCCGCCGTCGCTGAAACCCACCGTTTCGACACCCTGGTGGGATTCGTGGGTGAGGATGGCACGGTGCAGCTCGCCATCGATCTCGCTTCGGTCGACACCGGGATCGAAATCCGTGATGAGCGCATGCGCAAGATGCTGTTCGAGACGGAAAGCTTTTCGTCAGCGAATGTGAGCGGCAAGGTCGACCCCGCGGTGCTCGCTGCGCTGGAACCGGGTACTGTGCTGACGACAGACCTCGAGGTGACCCTTTCCCTGCACGGCGTGGAGGCGACAGTGTCGGCGCCGGTCGTGGTCATCAACGAGGCCTCTGGTGTACTGCGGGTGATTACATCCCGGCCGGTGATGGTAAGCGCCGCTTCCTTCGATCTGGCCAAAGGCGTTGCCGCGTTGCAGGAAGTTGCGGGACTCAACAGCATCAGTACCGCGGTCCCGGTTACATTCCATCTGGTCTTCAAGCCGGCGTCTGCTCCCTGACAGACGCCTGACTGCCGTGTCTGCCGCGGTTTTCAAACACCATAGCCTGGAGCAGGGAGAGCTTACCTTGCACTGGGTCAGTGCCGGGGAGGGTCCACTGGTACTGCTGGCCCACGGCTTTCCCGGGTTGTGGTACAGCTGGCGCCACCAGCTTCCGGCGCTGGCCGGAGCGGGTTACCAGGCGGTGGCCCTGGACATGCGCGGCTACGGCGCCAGTTCCCGGCCTCTCGATACCGCGGCCTATCGCTTCGACCGCCAGGCTGCGGACCTGCTCGCCGTACTCGACCACTACGGCGCCGACAGTGCCGTGCTGGTGGGACATGACTTCGGGGCCAACCTGGCCTGGCACATGGGGGTGCATTACCCCGATCGCATTGCCGCTGTGGCCGCCCTGGCTTCACCCCGGGGAATGCCGCTGGCGGGGGGCGGGGATGTACTGCCTTCGACACAGTTCGCCGCCGTGGCCGAGCAACACTTCTTCCACATGCACTACTTCCAGCAACCTGGCGTGGCGGAGGCCGACCTGGAGGGGAACGAGGAAACCTTTCTGCGCCGGCTGTTCTGGGCGCTGAGCAGTGACGGCCATCTGCTTGACTGGCAGAACTATCCCAGCGAAGGGACCAGGTATCTCGATGTACTGGCCGAACCTGTGACACCCTTACCGTGGCCCTGGCTCAGCGAGTCAGAATTCCAGTATTACCTGACCAGCTATCTGGCCCAGCCGGGCCCGGCGGTGTTCGCCGGGGGGCTGAATGCCTACCGCGTTATGGATGCCAACTGGATCGCTTTCCGTGAGAGCCTGCACCAGCCGCTACCCTGCCCGGCGCTGTTCCTCGCGGGTGAAAACGACCCCGTCATCAAGCTCTGCCCGCCGGAGGTGTGGGAACGACAGCGTGGACTGGTACCGGACTTGCGCGCTGATCTGAGAGTTGCCGGGGCGGGGCATTTCGTTCAGCAGGAGCAGCCCATGGCGACTAACCGGGCACTGCTGGAGTTTCTGGCGGGGCTTTGACCCGCTCGCCGATCGCGTTTGTGCCAGCCTGGCGTCACCGGGCGTAGCGCTGGCGATATTCTTCCTCGAACTGGGCCATGATCTGGTTCATGCGCAGGGCCTCGCTGCGGTCCGAGGCGGCACGGGCCCTGGCCTGGATCCAGCGGCCCGTTTCCTGGGAAAACTCGTAGACTGTGAGATCGTGCTCCGCCAGTACTTTCTGGGGGTCCTCGCCGTACTCTGAAGCCACGGTCAAATGGGCCTGGACCCGCGCATAATCCTCATAGGTCGCCAGCTTGTTCCCGACCTGGGGCTGACTGTCCTGCCCGGCAAAACGCCCCACCGCAGGTTGGGCGAAGATTTCGGCGTAGCGCCGCATCAATGGTGACCCCGCTCCCGACTGTTTCAATGCTTCCAGAAACTCGGTATTTACCCTCTCCCACTGGCTGGCATCGACGCCGAGCACGGCCAGTACCTCCGCCTGGGGCTGTTGATTGGCCAGCCGGGCGTTGGCGGCAGCCCATTCCTCGAAACTGACGCCATTGACTGGCGGCGGTAGCGCGTCCTCACCCAGTGTCTGCAGGCTCGCTGACGACAACAGGAACAGGGCGCTGATAATCAGGAGCAGTCGGTGCATGGCTATTCCCCGTAACTTCATCGTTACAGAGCTTAGTTGAAAACCGGGATTCTGCCCCGCTCAGTTGGAACCCGCGCCCAGGCTGCGCAGCAATTGTCCGTAGGCCGGATTGCGGGGGTCCGTCGCCTGCAGGCGCGTCGCATAGCGTCGTGCCGCCTCCAGGTTACCCTGCTCGGCGCTGTAGTTGGCCAGGGCCAGCAGCACCTCCGCGCTTTGGGGGGCCTGGCGCAGCAGTTTTTCCAGCTGGATAATTGCCTTGCTGGGTTGGCCCAGGTCATGGAGCGCCACCGCATATACGTAGCGCTGGCGAATACCGCTGGTTTCCCCGGCGGCGGCCTGGCCCAGATAGTCCAGCGCCTTTTCCGAATTTCCCACTCGCGTCTCGAGCAGGCCGAGGGCAAACAGGGTGGGGCCGTTGCCGGGAGCGACCGCCAGGGCGGCCAGCAGTTGCTCCCGCGCCTCGTCTTCACGCTGTTGGCTGCGCAGCAGGTCCGCCAGGTTGAGGCGGGCGGGGAGCAACTGCGGATTCATCCCGATCGCCCCACGGTAGGCGGCCTCGGCGGCGGGCAGGTCGCCCCGGGTGGCCAGGAACACGCCCAGTTGAACCCGGTTCCCGGGCATGTCAGCGTGTTGTGTGGCAATGGACTGGTATTCACTGAATAGTGCGAGTAGCGCCTCGACATCGGGTTCACGCAGCTGATCCAGCGGTACCGCGGCCAGTTGTTCCGCCACCGCCAGTCGTACCGAGGTCACCTCGTCTGCGATCAGGGGCTGCAACAGCTGGAAACGCCGGGGCAGGGGCAGGGAGGACAGCGCGTTGACCGCGCTGGCGCGCAGCAGTGGGTCTTTGGAAGTCAGCAGGTTGCGTGCCACTTCCAGTGATTGCCGGTCGCCGGACTGGCCAAGACTTTCCATCGCCGCGGCACGCCAGATCGGTGCGGCGCCCGGGTCGCTGGCCAGTTCCGCCAGCCGTGGCAGCCCGCGGGTGTCCCCGGCCGCTACCCCGGCAAAGGCGCGGGCCGGGTGGGTGCCCGTATCGGTAAACTGTACCCCCCAATCGCGCAGTGCCTCCAGGGCCCACTCGTCGTTCTGTTCACTGTGGCAGGTGGTGCAGGCGTTGGGCGTGTCCAGCATCACGCTCAGGTCGGGGCGGGGAATGCGCATGCTGTGATCCCGCCGCGGGTCCACTACCATGTAGGTGGTCTCCGGCATATGGCAGTTGGCGCACTGGGCCCCGGTCGAACCGGCAGGGTGATGGTGGTGTGCCGTGGCGTCGTAAACATCGGCCCTGTGGCACTGGGCACACACGCCGTTACCCTCCGCCCGCAATTGCAGGCTGTGGGGTTCATGGCAGTTGCTGCATACCACCCCGGCCTGATGCATTTTGCTTTGCAGGAAAGAGCCGTAGACGTAGTCTTCATCGCGCACCTGGCCATCGTGGTAGTACTCGGGCCAACGCGGCAGGGTGACCCGATGGGTGTCAGGGAGGCTGGCGCCGTAGTGGTAGTCGCCCAGCGTTCCCCGGCGGGCGTGGCAGCGGCCGCAGGTATCGACCTGGTGGTTACTGTCCAGGGCGCTGCGCCGCCGGGCAATACTCTCCCCTTCCGGAAAAGCCCAATGGGCCCGCTGGGCCAGCGTTACCGGGAATCCGGCGTTGTCGGCCCCGGCCAGCTTGCCAGCCCCGGCCAGCTCCCGGTGTTGCTCCCCGGGTCCGTGACAGGCTTCGCAACTGACGTTCACTTCACTGTAGCGGGTGTCGAAACTGTTGCTCTGCAGGTGGTAGTTTTTTTGCAGGTCGGTGCTGTGGCATTCGGCGCAGCGCGTGTTCCAGTTCTGGTAGGGCCCGGTCCAGTGCAGCGGATCGCTGGCGTCGATGGCCTCGTCGGGATAGAGGTGGAACCAGCGCTGGCCGCCCTCCTCCGCCGGCCGGCTGTCCCAGGCAATACTCAGGGCCTGCAGGCGGCCGCGGGTCAGGGGCAGCAGGTACTGCTGCAGTGGGTAGACCCCAAATACATACTCCACGGGAAACTCTGCCAGCTTGCCGTCTTCACCGTCGGTGTTTACGAAGTACTTGCCGTCACGCTGGAAGAAGGTGGAGGTAATGCCGTTATAGGTGAAACTGGCATTGTCGAAATTGCCGAGAACGGTCTGTGCATTCGCCGCTTGCATGGCCAGGTCGTGGTGGGAACCCTGCCAGTCTGAGTAGGCCTGGGCGTGACAGCCCTGGCAGGCGTCGCCCCCGATAAAACCAGGGTGCTGCTCAGCGGCGGTTGAGGGAAAGGCCAGGATGGCCAGCAGTAATAGAACAATCCGGCCCACGGCGGAAAACCTGTCAGACAAAAGGCTAGGCTAACGCAGCGATGCGTGATTCCCAAGTGAAGATGGCTGTCAGGCGGCGGTCGAGGGCAGCGCGTCCAGGCGGGAGCTGTGCAGGGGGCGGGTATGCAACTGCCCCGGGGCCGTGGGCCAGAGGCTGGCGGCGAGTTGGTCAGGTGCCTGGCGCGCACCCTCGGCCAGCCAGCGGGCCAGGACCTCGTGCACCTTGTGGAAGTGGACAGGCGGCGCCGCGGGAGTGCGCTGTAGCCAGTCTGCAAGGGCGTCGCTGCACAGGGAGTGGATCACCCGGGCGTAGCGTAACTGGGCCAGGGCTTTGGCGTTGGACAACTGCTCCATCTGCCCTGCCAGCGGTTTGGTCAGCACCGGCTTGCGCCACTGCAGGCACTCGCTGATCAGTTCAAAACCACTGTTACAGATGACCGCGCGGCTGCTGGCAAGGTCGCGTTTGAAGGCGCTGATGCTGGTGGGGTGAAGCAACACATTGCCCGCTTCCTCGCACGCTAGGCCGGCAGCGTACTGGCGGAAGCGCTGCTGCGGGAACTGCTGCAGCCAGCGGGTAACCTCCGCCTGGTCCTCGAAGGGCAGGTAAACCAGGACGTGGTCGTCCTGTTGCCGCGGCTGGTCCGGCAGGTCGAGAATTGGCGGCAGTACATTGTTGCCGTAAGGGTGCCAGTGCAGACCCAGCGGCACATCCACCGGGGCAAAGTGGCGCATGATAAAACGCGACAGCATATTGCCACCGCTCACCGGGGTGCCGGAGCCAAACGCATACTGGTGGCCGATACCGATGGTGCGTATCCCCGCGAGGTGACCCGCCCAGGCTGAGACCGGTTCAAAATCGGTGACGATGGCGTCGTAGCCTCCGAGGCGCAGGGAGCGGGCGTCGCGCAGAAACTCGAACAGGTTATTCCCCACCACGGTACCGAGGTAAGAGATGCCGCCGGAGCGGGTGGCAAAGGTTAGCCCACGCCGGTGTGCAAAGGTGCCGAAGGGCTCCATGTCGAACAGGCGGTCCCGCGGACGTCCGGTAAACAGCCAGTCAACTTCGACATCCAGAGGGGCCAGTGCCCGGGCCATGGCCCGGGCCCGGCTGATATGGCCCTGCCCGGTCGCCTGTACACCGTAGAGAATGCGCATCAGGCCAGGCCCAGCAGGGAAGCAGTGAACAGGGCGCAGGAGGTACCCATGAAGGCCCCGGCGAGGGTGTCTCCGGGAAAGTGCACTCCGAGGACAATCCGGCTCAGGGCGACGCAGGTGGCCCACAGGTACATGGCGATCACCGGGCCGCCGTACACCAGCACCAGCGCGCTGGCCAGCAGGAAGGCGGCGGAACTGTGACCCGAGGGGAAGCTGAACTGGTCGGAGGCGGTGATCAGGCTGCGGAACCCGGGCACGGCTTCCTGCGGTCGACGCCGCTTGAGCGTATTCTTGAGTACAAAGTAGAGTGAGCGCTCTACCGACAGCGAGAGCGCCAGCAGGAGACAGAATTGATCGAGCTCCCGGGCACCGAGCAGCGCCAGCAGCGCCGGGATAAGCAGGTGCAGATAACCGTCGCCCGAGCGGGAAAGGGCGCGGGCCAGGGGTCTCACCATGCGCCGTTCACCCTGCCTGAAAACCCTGGCAAGCAGACGCAGATCTAGCTCTTGCAGTGTGTTCATGGAGGCAGTGTGCGCTGCCAGCATGGCAAAGCCGTGACGGTAATGTGGCAGTTGTGTGACAAATTCCGCCCGTAGAACTGCCACTTTGGTGTTATGGACAGCATTCCGGGCCCTTCCTATGATGGCGACTATGTGGAAGACAGGCGCATAGTCAGCGGCCTGTCAGTGATACGGAAAGCTTATGAAACTTGGAATTCTGAAAACCGATGCGGTGCGCCCGGAGTGGGTCCCGGACTTCGGGGAATATCCCGACATGTTTGTGGCCCTGCTGGGGCGGCTCGACCCCGAGATCGAATTTCGGGTGTGGGATGTGGAAGAAGGCGAGTACCCCGCCGACATCGACGAAGTCGACGCCTACCTCATTACCGGCAGCAAGAGCAGCGTCTACGACGACAAACCCTGGATCGGGGTATTGATGGATTTCGTGCGCGAACTCGACAGGCGCGGCAAAAAAATTGTCGGCATCTGCTTTGGTCACCAGCTGGTCGCCCAGGCGCTGGGCGGTCGGGTAGAAAAGTCACCCAAGGGTTGGGGCGTTGGCCTGCACACCCACACCTTTACTTCCCAGCCCGACTGGCACGATAAAACGGAACCCGGCTTCGACATTCTGGTGAGCCACCAGGACCAGGTGGTCGAGAACGCCAGCGGTGCCACGGTCCTGGCCGGCTCCGAGTTCTGCGAGAACGCGGTATGCCAGGTGGGTGACCATATTCTGACATTCCAGGGCCACCCGGAATTTGTGCCGGGATACTCACGGGAGATCATGGAATACCGGCGCGAGCAGATTGGTGAACCCGTCTACAACTCAGGGGTGGCGTCCCTCGCGCGGGACCCCGAGAGCGAGCGGATCGGGCGCTGGATTCTCAACTTCCTGCGGGCCTGATTCAGCCCTCGAGGCTGCGGGCCTGCATGGCATCGAGGTAATCGTCGAGCTCCTGGTCGTTGGCGAACACCGCCATGTCCGGGAGCGCCTTGAGAATCTCGAAGACTTTCTCGATGTGCGGTTTGCGATGGCTGGCAGCCAGACGCTGGTGGGCAGCGGTGGCCTGTTTGGCGGCCTTGAAGATTACCCGTAAACCCGCCGAACTGATGTAGTCCAGGTCGCGCATATCCAGTACGTTCACCTTCAGGCCTTTGGCCAGCACGCCCTCCAGTATCGTCTCGAACTCCGGCGCCGTGTCTGAATTCAGTGCGCCGATCAGGTAGAGCCGGGCAACAGAGCGGTCGCCGTCGGTCTCCAGTTTGGTATCGAGCTTCATCGCGGTTGCATCCTTTGCCGGTGATCCGTCAGCTTTCGCCGAGGTTGCGCCCCAACTCAAGGCAGTTGTCGCTCCCTTCCCGGCGGTAGCGTTGCCAGTCGGTCAACTGTTCGATCAAGTGTACCCCAAGGCCGCCGATTTCGGCATGGGCGATATCCGCGCCCAGTTCTGCCCGATGAGCATCCTCCAGTGGATTGAAGGCAATGCCCTGGTCGCGCACGCAGAGGATGAGTTCGCTATCGGTGGCCTGCAGGGAGACGCTGATCTGGTCTGCTTCCCCCAGCTGGCTGTACTTGAAGATATTGGTGACGACCTCTTCCAGCACCAGCAGTAATTCATTGCGGACTCCGGCAGGAATGTCGGAGCCCAGCAGTGCGCCGAGCCAGGACAGGCTGGCATCGGTGACGTCCGGCGTCAGGTGGAAAAGGCGCTGGTGCTGACGGGCATTGCCGTGGCCGGGAATATCCAGCAGCAGAGCAGTAATGTCGTCGGATTGAGCGATAACTTCGGCAAACCCTGAAAGGGTTGCCAAGAGATCTTCCCCGGCCTGTTCCGGTGATTGCGAGACGCTACCCGCCAGCCACTGCGCCAGGCGCTCGTTGCCGAACATCTCGCCCGCCGGGTTGAAAGCCTCGTCGATGCCGTCGGTATACATCAGCAGACGGTCGCCGCGCGCCAGCGGGAGGAGGTTGTCGGGAAATTGCTGGTTCTCCGCCAGCCCGGTAGCGGGCCCGCTGTGTTGCAGGAGCGTGGCGGGACAGCCCTTGTGTAGCCACAGCGGCGGGGTGTGACCGGCGCTGGCCCAGGTTAGCTCCAGGCTGTCGAGGTCGAGCACCGCCAGTAGCAGCGTGACGAACATGCAGTTGCCGTTGTTCTGCGCCAGTGCATTGTTGAGCTCGGCCAGTGTCTGTCCGGGGCTGTGTTTGCCGGGGTGGCGCAGGTGGCTGATGGCGCGGGCCATGAAAAGCGCGGCAGGGACTCCCTTGTCCGAGACGTCACCCACGGCCATATAGAGCCTGCGGCCCTCCAGGCCAAAGGTGAACAGGTCGCCGCCTACGGTGCGGGCCGGTTCCACGGATGCCCACAGCTCGAAGTCGGGGTGGCTCTCGCAGGCTTTGCCGCTCTGGGGCAGCATTGCCATCTGGATTTCGCGGGCGGCAGACAGCTCACCCTCCAGCCGGCTGCGGGAGGCAGTAGCCTGTTCCAGGTCGGCAATATGCTGCCTGAGTTCGTCCTTCATATGGGCAAAGGACTGTACCAGGCGCGCCACCTCGTCTTTCCCGGGAACCTCGGGGAGGGACGCATCGAGCTGCCCGGCTCCCAGCTGATCGGCGGATGCGGCGAGGGCTGTCAGGGGCCGGGTAATCCGGCGTGTCACCAGGTTGACCACAATGATCATTGCCACCAGGCAGGCGAGCCCCAGGGCAAAAATTTTCAATTCGTAGGCGCGCAGGTCCGCCAGCACTTCATGCTCCGAGTACACGGCTCCCACAATCCAGCCGCTGTGTCGCAGGCGGGTCATGCGGATAATGCAGTTCCCCTCTACCAGTTCACAGTCGGTAATGCGGGAGTTGTCCTGTCCCGGCTCGACCTCGGTCAGCAGTTGTTGCCAGAAGCCCCGCTGTTCCTCACTGGCCAGGAACTGCTGGTAGGGCACCATCTCCGCAGAGGTTCCGCGAGAGGAGAGTACCAGCCCCCCCGCACTGACCAGGAAACCGAAACCGTGGTCTCCGCGTTCCAGCCGGTTGATGTAGCGGTGCAACTCGTCGAGGGTAATGTCGGCAGTGACCACGGCGACCAGTTCCCTGTGGCTCTCGCCCTCGAACACCGGCACCGAGTAGGTGGTCATGTAGACCTCGGCGCCGCCGACGTCGAAATAGGGCTCGATCCAGCGGGGCTGGCCACTGCGGGCAGCGTCGGTGAACCAGGATCGCTCCCAGTAAGGCTCCGCGCCCAGGGTGAGATCGGAGTAGGCTATGGCATCGCCCTGCTGGTAAAAGTAGGGGGCGAATCCGCGCGGGCGAGCGGACTGTGCTGGAGCGAGGGCGACCGTGGAGCCGAATATGTCGGCGTGTTGGGCTACCGTTTCCTGCAGCAGTCGACTGATGGACTGTTCGTCACTGTGTTGCTGGGACAGGATGCTGCCGAGGAAGCGGGTGTTCCCCTCCACGCCGGCGAGCAAACCCTCCAGGTCGCGCACCACGTCCACCACGGTTTTCTGCGACTCGACCCGCAGGCGCTCGAGGATCTCGGTGCGCGACAGGCGATAATCCACCAGCAGGGCGAAGGCAACCAGGGTGCCCGCAGATACGGTCAGGTACAGAATGAGGCGGGACGTAATGCTGGCTTTCATGTCCTCGCCCGAGTTAGCCCGTCGCCTACCAGGTTCCGGTATTTTCCATGGAGGCCCACGGCTCGGCCGGCGCCAGCTGGTCCCCTTCCTGCAGCAATTCAACCGAAATACCGTCGGGTGAGCGAATAAAGGCCATGTGGCCATCCCGCGGCGGGCGGTTGATGGTGACACCGGCATCCATCAGGCGCTGGCACAGCTCGTAGATGTTGTCGACGCGGTAGGCCAGGTGGCCGAAATTGCGGCCACCGGTGTACTCCTCCGGGTCCCAGTTGTAGGTGAGCTCTACCAGCGGGGCTTTTTTCTCTCGCGCCCGTTCCGCGTCGGCGGGTGCCGCAAGGAAGACCAGGGTGAAACGGCCGCCCTCGTTGTCCCAGCGCTCGATCTCCACCAGGCCGAGCTGGTCGCAGTAAAACTCGAGGGAGGCGTCCAGGTCCTTTACACGGACCATGGTATGCAGATATCTCATGGCATTGGCAATCCAGTGACTCGCAGATGCGGCCATGGTAGAAGCCCGACCCGGTAGTGGCAAGGGGCGCCCGGCGTAGGGGCGCCCGGCGTAGGTCGGGTGTTCTTGCCCGGGTGTGCTGGAGCGGGTCTGGAAAACGTTCTAGAACAGGGTCTGGAGCCGTTTCGCCGCCTGCAGCCCGGCGAGCCGGCCGGAGAACGTGGCGTCCCCGACTGACATCCCGCTGGCATAGCCCTCGGCTCGGCGTACCACGCCGCAGGCTGTGCGGCCTGCGGCATACAGGCCGGGCACCACATCCCGCTGTTCGTTGACCACCTCCCCGGTGGGCAGGGTGTCGAGGCCGCCGAGGGTGAAGTGGGGCACGAAAGCGCCGCGACCGGGGGTGAGGTCCAGGGCGACCAGCGGAGGCTCCAGTGGCTGTAGCCAGGCCGGTGCCTTGTGGAACTGGCTGTCGTTGCCTGCGGCACAGTCCTCGTTATAGGTCGCCAGGGTGTAGGCCAGGGAGCCTTCACGCAATGCGAGCTCTTCCTCCAGTTCCGCGACGGTTTCGCCGGTGCCGGCCACCGGCGCGCCCAGGTAGCTGGCGGTTTCGTAGTCGGCATAGTGCTCTACATTGAGGATCAGGTAGATCCGCTCGGAGGGCTGGCGCAACACGAAGTCGCCGAAGCGGCCGTGGTAGACATCCTCGTTGATGAAGCGCTGTCCCTTGTCGTTGATCGCAATGCCATAGGTCAGGCTGGCAGGGGGGTAGAAGGGCAGGGTGATAAAGCCCTCGTGCATGTTGATGGCGGCGCCGCCGACCGACAGGCCCATCTGGATACCGCTTCCCGTGTCCCCGGGGTTGCCGATGGGTTCGGTGCCGAGAGTCAGTTTGGGGGCGTGTCGGGCAACCATTTCCCGATTCATGACAAAACCGCCGGCGCAGAGAATGACGCCGCCGCGGGCGCGTACGTTCAGTTCCTGTTGGTTCTCCCGCACCACCAGGCCCACCACCTCGTCGTTGTCATCCACGATCAGGGTCAGGGCGCGCGTCTCGTAGTGGACCTGGATGCGGGCGCGCTGCTCCACGTTTTCGGTGACGATTTTCATGAACAGGGGGCCGCCGTTGTCCCCTTCGACGTAAAGGTTGTGACCCCGGGGGCAGGGTTTGGCGATGCTGGAGAAGGGCCACGCCTTTTCGTTGCCGGTATAGAGCAGGCCGTCATCGGTGAGGCACATGATGGCGCGCTCGTTGAGGAAGCTGTCCTTGAACGGGACGCCGAGGCCCACCAGCCAATTGAAATGTTCCACGCTGCGCTCGCAGTAGTTGCGGATCTTGGCCTCGTCCGCCTGGGGGCCGGCGCAGGCCATCATGAACTGGAACATGTCCTCGGTGCTGTCTTCGAATCCTGTGGCGCGCTGGACCCGGGTGCCGCCGCTGCCGCCCATATAGATTTCGGCGCTGGACAGGGCGGTGGAGCCGCCGCTGGCACTGGCCAGTTCGAAGATGTGAACCTCTGCGCCGGCGTCCGCTGCCTCAATTGCCGCACAGCCGCCGGCGCCGCCAAAGCCGACCACGGCCACGTCGGTTTCCAGGTCCCAGTGTTCCACATCACGGGTGTGCCGGGGTTGGCTGGGGTTGGTTTTGCGCGTCGCGGCCATGGCGGTTTTCCTGTCATTGAGTTCAGGCCAGATTAAAACCAGCCCGTGCCGCGCTGACAACGGTCGCTGCGGTAGCCGGGGTCAACATGTTGTACGCGTATTGTCTTTTTGCGTTTGCGGTCGGTAGTGGTTTAACAGCACAACCCTGCCACAGGTCGTGGGAGCTGCGTTACAATCCCCGGCCTTTTGCACAAGTGAGTCTGCCATGTGGTTCAAAAATCTCCGGGCCTACCGCCTGACCAGCCCCTTCGACCTGTCCGCCGAAAAACTCGAGGAGCAGCTGGCCCAGCGAGAATTTGAACGCTGCAGCCCGGGACAGCCCCTGGCCCTGGGCTGGGCACCGGCGCTGGGCGGCGAGACCACCGCCCTGGTGCACGCGGTCAACGGCCGTTTCCTGCTGCGCCTGAAACGGGAAGATAAAATCCTCCCTTCGAGCGTGGTCAAGGAAATGCTGGAGGAGAAGGTCGAGGCTATCGAGGCGGATCAGGCGCGCAAGGTCTATCGCAAGGAACGCCTTACGCTGAAGGACGAAATCGTGCAGGACTGCCTGCCGCGGGCCTTCAGCCGCCGCAGTGGGGTGTACGCCTATATCGATACCCGCAGCAACTGGGTCTTCGTGGACGCCGCCACCGCCACCCGTGCCGAGGAACTGCTCAACCTGCTGCGGGAGTGCATCGGTACCTTCCCGGTGGTGCTACCGCAGGTCAACAATGCCCCCACCGCCACCATGACCAGCTGGCTGGTGCACCAGAACCTGCCCGCGGATTTTGCCCTGGGCGAGGAGTGCGAACTGCGTGAAGCCGGTGACGAGGGCGGCGTAGTGCGCTGCCGCGGTGTCGACCTGCTGGGTGAAGAAGTCGAGACCCACCTCAACGCCGGCAAGCTGGTGGCGCGCCTGTCGCTCAACTGGGAGGAGCGGGTGTCGCTGGTGATGGCCGAGGACCTGTGCCTGCGCCGCCTGAAGTTTGCCGAGGAACTGATGAAGGAAAACGAGGACCTGCCGGAGGCCGACCAGGCCGCCAAACTCGATGCCGACTTTGCCCTGATGTCAGATGCGATCAGCAGCCTGCAGGAGCGAGTGATCGCCCTGTTTGGCGGCGAGGCCGAGTAGAGCTGGCCAGGCGTAGCGGCAGGTTCCCCTCAGGGACCTGCCGCCAGGTGGTGCTGGATCACCCGCACTGCCTGCCCTTCACGCAGGCGCTCGGCGCCCCGTACCACGACCGGGTCGCCCACCTGCAGTTCGCCGCTGACGGCGATGGAATTGCCGCGGCCCGCACCCGTTGTGACCGGTACCTTGTGCGCGGTGTTGTCGTCGCCGACGGTGTAGACAAACACTTCATTATCCCGCAACACCAGCGCATCCCGCGGCACCCGCAGCGCACTCTGGCGCGCTGACTCCGGTAGTTCAACCGTCACCGCCTCGCCGATCAGCCAGGGGCTCTCGTCCAGTGCCAGGCGCAACTCCATCATCCGTGAGCGGGCGTCCCCCACGGGTACCAGGCCGCGAATTCGGGCTTCGACCCGGCTGTCCGCCGCTTCCACCTGTACGCTCTCACCGGTTTGATTGTGGCGCGCCACGCGCAGAGGTGCGTTGACGCTCACTTCCAGGGTATCGGTATCCACCAACCGCAGCAGGGGGGCGCCGGTTTGCAGGTATTCACCTTCGGCTGCACTGCGCGCAACCACCACACCGGAAAAGGGCGCCGGTACCCGGCTGCGTTCGAGGTTGTAGCGGCTGCGCTCCAGGGAAACCTCCGCGCTGGTGCGTTCCTGGCGTAGCATCTCCAGCCGGGACGCGACCTGGTCGAGTTCCGACTGGGCCATGTTGTTCTGTTTGGCCAGGCGCTCGAGGCGTTCAATCTGGCGCTGGTTATAGGCAATGTCGGCATCCAGGCGGGCTATCTCAGCGCGCTGGTCGCGGACTTCCAGTTGCAGCAGGTGCTCGTCGATCCTGGCGACCGGCTCCCCCTGTTCGATGCGGTCTCCCACCTGGGCAATCCAGGTGAGCCGTCCGGCCACCTCGGTGGAGAGGGCGGCGTCCCGGGTGGAAATCACCGTGCCCGGCAGGCGCACCACTGCCGCGGCTTCGCCTTCGGTGACACTCGACAGTTCCACCACCGCTTCCGGTGCCTGGGCAGCGGCGATGCTCGCGGTGCCGGCAACAGCGCAAAACAGCAGTGGGCTTACAAGGCGTTGTAATCGGTTCATGGCGTATTCCTCAGAGCTCAGGCCACGGATTTCAGGGGGCGGCGTACAGGGCTTCCGCTATCACTCACCACCCGTGCGCCGGTTTCACCCATACGCAGGAAGCAGGGCAGTAACAGCAGGGTGAACAGGGTGCTGACACACATCCCGCCGACGATGACGGCCGCCAGGCCGCGATAGATCACGCTGCCGGCACCGGGCATCAGCAGCAGGGGCAGCATGCCGAAAATGCTGGTGAGGGTGCTCATGAAGATCGGCCGCAGGCGGGTCTCCAGGGCCTGTTCCACCGCGTGGTGGCGGCTCACCCCTTCGCGCTCGGCACTGCGGGTCTGGTGCACCAGCAGAATGGCGTTGTTGACTACCAGACCCAACAGGATCACAAAGCCGATCATGGTCAGCAGGTCCAGGGGCTGGAAGGTGAACAGGTTGAGCAGGCGCATGGCGGCAATGCCGCCGGCCATGGCCAGGGGCATGGCCAGCACCACCAGCAGGCTGTCCTTCATGGAGCGGAACAGCGCCGCCATCAGCAGGAACAGGACCACCAGCGCCAGGCCGAAGTTACTGCCCATGGACTGGATGGCGCGGGTCAGGGCATTGGCGCTGCCGCCATACAGGATATTGCCGTCCGCCGGCAGCGCGGCTTTCAGTTCCGGCTCGACCTCCTGGCGGATGGTGCCGAGTACATGCTCCAGTGACATGTCTTCCGGGGGGCGCACGTTCAGGCTGATGGTGCGCCGGCTGTCGATGCGCCGCAACTGGCTCGGTCCCACGGTGCGCTTGATATCCACCAAGTCCGCCAGAGGTACCACGGTGCCCGCGGGAGTGGCCATGGGGGTGGACGCGAGCTGCTCGGGCGAATCCCAGGCCCGGGCGCGCAAAATGACGTCCATGCGCTTTTCACCATTGAAATGCTCGCCCACGTAGAGACCGTCTCCCATCGCCCTGACCAGGGTCCCCATGTCGGCGCGCGACCAGCCGGCCTCGGCGATCTTGCGGTCGTTGGGTGCCAGCTGCAGCTCGGGCTCGGCCTGCTGCAGGTTGGGATTCACCCGCACCATCGCCTCTGGCAGTGCTTCTTGTA
This sequence comes from Parahaliea maris, assembly GCF_008064665.1. Taxonomy (GTDB): domain Bacteria; phylum Pseudomonadota; class Gammaproteobacteria; order Pseudomonadales; family Halieaceae; genus Parahaliea; species Parahaliea maris. The sequence continues at coordinate 210,909 of NZ_VRZA01000003.1, forward strand.
GCAGCTTTTCCCCAAGCGCAGCCGCTTCGGCGAGCGCCTCGCGGTCCCGTGACTGCAGGTGCAGGGACACTTCGCGATCACCGCCAAAGCCACCGAACAGGTTGCCCTGGCTGGCGAAATGCTGGAGGTCGGGCAGATCGGCGAAGATCTCCTCGTTGATGATCTTCTCCAGTTCCTTGACCCGGGACTGGTCCTTCACCCGGGCACCCATACCGCCGCCGCCGTTCCACGTGAGGATGTAGTAGTTCTTCAGGGCTGGCTCCCTTTCACCGCGCATGAAGGGCGCCATGCGGGCGTCGAGGACCTTGATGTACTCATCGGCGATCGTCTTTTCTGACATGCCCGGGGGGAACTGGAAGTAGGCGTCGACGGCATCGCGCTTGACCGGGGGCAGATAGTCCATTTCCGGCAGCAGCAGGTAGCTGGTACCAATCGGTACGGTGATCAGCACCGCCGCCAGCCCCCAGCGTTTGCGCGGGGTGCTGGTCAGGCGCATCACGGCGTTGGTGATGCGCTGCCAGAGTCCGCGGTTGTGATCCTCCAGGGAGCCTTCGGGCAGCCACAGTTTGGCGACCAGGGGCAGGATGGTGACCGCGACCAGCAGCGATACCACCACTGCGATGGCGATGGTAATGGCCAGGTCGCTAAACAGCTGGCCCTCCACCTCACGCATGAAAATCACCGGCAGGAAGATGGCCACGGTGGTGGCGGTAGAGGCGAGCAGCGCCCCCCAGACCTGGCCGGCACCCTGCAGGGAGGATTCATCCGTGTCGACGCCCTTTTCCCGCAGGCGCACGATGTTCTCCAGCACCACGATGGCGGCGTCGAGCACCATGCCCACCGCGAAGGCCAGCCCCGCGAGGGAGATGACATTCAGGGTGCGCCCGGTCAGCTTGAGCATGATGAAGGTGGCCAGCAGTGAGACCGGGATGGCGATGGCCACCACCAGCGTGGCGCGGAAGCGGCGCAGGAACCACCACAGCACGCCCACCGCCAGCAGGATGCCGAGGCCGATATTGCTGCCCACCAGGCCGATGGCGCGGTAGATGAACACCGACGCGTCGAAGCTCTGGGCCATGACCAGGCCGCGCTCGGCCACGGGCCCGGCATTCAGTTCCTCCACCGCGGCCTTGACCGCATTCAGGGTTTGCAGGGCGTTGGCGCTGTTCTCCTTGTCGATGCGGATGGAAATCGCCGGGTTGCCGTTCTGGGTGTTGGTGAGCACCTGGTCACCACGCGTTACACGGATGTCGGCAATGTCGCCCAGGTGGACGGGCCGGCCGTCGCGCCACTCCAGCACGAAGGCCTCCAGTTCGGCGGGTTCGTAGCGGCCGGTAAAGCGCAGCGTGTACTGGCGCCGGCCCACTTCGACAAAGCCGCCGCTGATATCGTTGGCGCGGCCAAGCTGGCCGGCGACGTCAGTCAGGGGGATGCCAAACTGGGCTGCACGATAGGGATCGAACAGGATTTCCAGCTGCTGCTCTCCCCCCTGGCTGTTCTGGGAGGCGGTGACCCTCGCCACGCCGGGAACGGCTTCTATCACCGGCCGTACCACGTCCTCTACGAAGGGCATGTAGTCGTAAATATTACCCGCGGTGCCGGGCAGCAACTGCAGGAAGAAAAAGGTCAGAGCGGGGGTATCGCCGTTGCCGCCACCGAGCATGATGACCGGCTGGGTGGCGTCACGGGGCAGGGGATCGAGTCGGTTCATCCGGGAGATGACATCCACCAGGGTCCGTTGCATATCGGTTTCCAGGCCGAACTCCAGCTCGATCCAGGCGTTGCCGGCGTTGGCGTAGGCGCCCATCTCGGTCATGCCCGGCAGGCCCTGCAAAACGGATTCAATGGGTTCGATGATCTCCGACTCCACTTCCCGTGGCGAGGCGGCGCGCCAGCCGGTCTGGATGCTGATGCGGGGATTTTCGATGTCCGGGAACAATTGCACCGGCAGGCGGGTGAGGCTCCACAGGCCAAAAAACAGGATGACCGCCACAGCCACCGCGACTCCGGCCGGATTTTTCAGTGAACTGGCAGTGAGATTCACGTTGTTTCCCTACCCTGAAATGCTGTTATGGGCGGGAAGTTAGCAGGGGTGGCGCGGTTTGTACCTGCAACTGCGGCAGGCTGGTGCTGGGCCGCGATGAACGGCGTCAGCAGTGGGTGTCGGGGGCCGCTGGTGCCCCGCGGGGTGTAGAACCCGACTCAGCCGTCGATCAGGTGCTTGACCTTGTCGCGATAGCTGCGGCTCACCTTGATCTGGGTGCCCGCCTCCAGGGTCAGCAGGTATTCGCCGTTGTTCAGGGTCTGGGCGCGCACAATGCCGTTGGCATTGACGATGGTTGACCGGTGCACCCGCAGGAACTGCTCCGGATTGAGCTGGGCCTCCAGCTGCTTCATGGTGATGCGCATGATGTGGGTGTCGCCACCGGCGTGTACGCACATGTAGTCACCGGCCGCATCGACCCACTGGATATCCGCCACCTTGATGAACTGGATGTCGCAGCCGTCCTTGATGGTGAGCTTTTCAGGCCATTGCTTGCCGCCGCTAGTGCCCGGCTCTTCAATGGAGCCGGGATTTTCTCCGTTCAGCCCCATAACCAGCTTGAGCAGCTTCTCCTTCTCGCGTACCGAGTCCTGCTGGGCGCGCTGCTCCAGGGCCCGGGCGACTGCTTCGTGCAGGCGTTCGTCCTCGATCGGCTTGAGCACATAGTCCACCGCGTGGATGCGGAAGGCGTCGACGGCGTACTGGTCGAAGGCGGTGACGAACACCACCATGGGCATGTCGTCGGACTGCATTTCCTCCACCACCGCGAAGCCGTCCATGCCCGGCATCTGGATGTCGAGAAACACCAGGTCCGGGCTGTGCTCGGCTATCGCCGCCAGGGCCTGCTGGCCGTTGGCGCACTCCGCCACAATCTTCACCTCGGGAATCTCTGCCAGGCGCAGTGACAGGCCCCGGCGGGCGAGGTTTTCATCGTCGACGATAATGGTGCTGAGGGGGTTCATGCGGCCTTGGCCTCCCGTTCCAGGGGTATGCGAATATTGATGGTCAGCCCGTGGGGCTCGGTGGTGCTAAGGCGGAAGTTCTGGTCTTCGCCGTAGATTTCCTTGAGACGCTCGCGGCAGTTGGCCAGTCCCACGCCACCTCCCTTGGGCAGGCGCCCGTTGCGCAGGTCCAGCCCGGGGCCATTGTCGGCCACCGATAACAGCAGGTCGCCGCCGAAGATACGGGCGCTGATGGCAATGGCGCCGCCGTCGATGCTTTTGGCGATGGCATACTTGATGGAGTTTTCTACCAAGGGTTGCAAAAGCAGGCTGGGCATCAGTGCGGTACTGGCGCCGTCCTCCACCTCGAAGTGTAGCTGCAGGCGCTCGTCAAAACGTACTTTCTCGATATCCAGGTAGAGCCGCAGGGCGTCCATCTCCTGGGCGACGGTCACCTTCTGCATGGGGTCGTTGTCCAGCGAATAGCGCAGGAAGCGCGATAGCCGGGTGACCATGGTGTTGGCCAGTTCCGTATTCCGGTCGAGGATCAGGGTGGAGATGGCGTTGAGGGTGTTGAACAGGAAGTGCGGGTTCAACTGGTAGCGCAGCATCTTGAGCTGGGCCTGGTGGGCCATGGTCATGGCCTTGAGCCAACGCTCCTTCTCCTCCTGGGACTGCAGGTAGTACTTGATGCCGAAGTACAGCGCACTCCATACCAGCATGACCCAGAAGGCAGAGATGCTGCCGTCGAAGTAGGAGTGCCAGGCCATGCCGTGTTGTTCGTAGGGCTTGCGCTCTTCGGGGAATACTTCATAGAAAATGGCGCCGCGGGTTGCCATCCAGGTCAGTCCCGCGGCGTAGGAGCCGAGTAAAATGGCGATAACGCGGCGGATGATGGGCATATCCCACATGTAGCGGTAGAGGGAGCGCAGGGGAAGCGTCAGGCACATCCCGATGGCGCTGATCAGCGGCAGGTACCAGTGGTAGTTTTCACTGGGCAACTTGCCCCAGAACAGCACGCCCAGGTAGAACGTGAAGGCCCAGCCGCTCCAGCCGGCGGCCTGCAGCGTCCAGAACAGGTAGCGCCTGTTTTCGGTGATCTGATGTAAGAGCATGGGCTCATTATAGGGCCAAACGCGGCCATTTCGGCGCCGTTGGTCGCAGCCTGGCGGCGATTCGGCGCATAATTCACCCGCCCGCCGGCTTTGCGAGCCGTCGCAGGCGGTGCAGATTCACGCTAGTATCCGCCCTCGATTCCGGAGGACCTACCCGTGCAACCCAAACCCGGCCGTTATCGGCACTACAAAGGCAATGAATATGTGGTGGAGGGCGTCGCTCGCCACTCCGAAACCGATGAGCTGCTGGTGGTATACCGCCCCTGCTACGGTGAGCGCGGCCTGTGGGTGCGTCCCCTCGACATGTTCATGGAGAACGTCGAGGTGGATGGCCGGTTGCAGCCCCGGTTTGCGCGGATTGAGCCGGCCTAGTTACCGGCGGCGAAGTCCTTGAGGGCCTGGCCGGTCAACCGGTAGCCCACCCACTCGCTTTGCGGGCGAGCGCCAAAGGATTCGTAGAAGTCGATTGCCGGGGTGTTCCAGTCCAGCACATTCCATTCAAAACGACGGCAGTCGAGCTCCACGGCTGTTCTGGCCAGGTGCCGCAGGAGCGCCTTGCCCGCGCCTGAGCCGCGGTACTCCGGGGATACGTAGAGGTCCTCCAGGAACAGGCCGTGCTTGCCGGTCCAGGTGGAGTAGTTAAGGAAGTAGAGGGCAAAGCCGGCGGGCTGGCCGTCGATTTCGCAGATGACCGACCACACCTTCGGGTTGTCACCGAACAGGGCCCGGTGGAAGTCCTCCTCGCTGGCCTTGGCCTCTTCCAGTGCTTTTTCATATTCCGCCAGTTCCCGCACGAAATGGCGGATCAGGCCGACGTCTTCCGGGGTCGCGGGGCGGATGGTCAGGTTGGTCATGGTTCTCTCCGTGTTCAGGCTTCCTCGTCACCCCAGTACTTCTGCATCTCGACGTAAAGGAAGGACGCCGTCCAGGTAATCAACACCAGTCCGGTAAGGGATTCGATGCCTGTCAGATAGCGGATGTCGCCGTGGGGGACGAGATCGCCAAAGCCCAGCGTGGTGTAAACGGTAAAGGAATAGTAGACGCAGTCGAGCAGGTGTTCGCTGTCAATTCCCTCGAGGTCTCCCATGCCGAAGTAGTGAATAGCGGCGTAGTACGCCAGGGCAAAAATCCAGATCTCGATCGAGTGCGCGATCAACGCACCGATGACCCCGAGACTGATCCGCAGCCGCGGACGCAGGGGAATTCTGGGGAGGTAGCGCGCCATCTGGTGCACATACTCGTAGTGAATGGCGACCACCACGACAACGACCAGGCTGTTCATCAGAAAGCTGTAAAACATGGGCAGTCCGTTGGGTATTCGTGGAGCACTTTACCGTGAACAGGCGGGAAATGCGCGCCGCTGTAACACCCCGGAAAGGGCGCCTGGGTGGGGTCCGGGCTTCGTGCTAACCTGCTTGCCGGATACTTGCGGAGTCATTGCAGTGAAACCAGCCGATGTGGTGATCGTTGGGGCCGGCATCATCGGGTTGTCGATTGCCTGGCAACTCGCCCGCCGCAGTGCGCTCAACATACTGGTGCTGGAAAAAGGCGCGGGCACCGGGGAGGGTTCCACCGGTGCTTCTTCGGCTATCTGCCGCACTCGCTATTCCATGGATGACATGGTCCAGCTCGCCCGCGACGGCATCCATGCCTATCGCCACTGGCAGGCGTTCACCGGGCTCACCTCACCTCGTGCCCGCTTTGCCCAGGACGGAGTACTGTGGATGCCGGGTGCGGATACGGGCTGGGCAGAGCGTGAACACCAGCGTATGCAGCGGTTGGGGGTGCCCTCGGCGGTGTTTGGCGATGCGGAACTCAGCGAGCGCTACCCGGCTTTCAGCAGCTGCACCCGCGCCCCGGACGTTGACACCGGGGCGGAGCACGCGTGTCGTGGAGGGGGCCGTTACTTCCTCGAAACCGAGGGCGGATACATGGATCCGGTGGCCTGCGCTGACGACCTGCTGGAGGCCTGCCGCCTGGCGGGGGTGGAAGTTCGATTCGGTGCAGGGGTTACGGATATCCAGCAAACCGGTGGCGCTGTGACCGGCCTTCGCCTGGCAGATGGAGAGAGCATCACCGCGCCCTGTGTGGTCAATGCCGCAGGACCCTGGTGCAATCAACTGATTGCCGCGGCGGGCCTGGAATTACCCTGGCGCCTCACGCCGACCCGTATCCAGGTACTCTACCTCGACCGGCCGGAAGAGCTGCCCGGCCACATCCCGGTCACCGTCGACATGGCCGCCGGCATCTATTTCCGCTGCCAGAACCGTGGCCAGCAGTTGGTAGTGGGCTCAGTGCTGGAGTCGGATGAGCAGGAGCGCGTCAGCGAGCCCGATCACTTCAATCGCAGCGCCGATGACGACTTCACCCATGCCAAGTTGCACGCCCTGCACCACCGCCTGCCGGCGCTGCCCTACCGGGGGCCGATACGGGGTTACTGCGGCCTCTACACAGTGAACGAGCAAGACGTGCATCCCTTGCTGGGGCCCACCGCGCTCAAGGGTTTTTACCTCGCCAATGGTTTCAGCGGCCACGGCTTCAAGCTGGCCCCGGCAATAGGGGCCATGCTGGCGAGACAGATTACGGGAGACAGTTGCCCTGATTTCGATACCGCGGTCGACCCCAGACTGTTCCGCGTGGACCGCGAGCCGATCCGGGTGGACTCGAAATCTGTGCTGGCATAGCCAGTCAAGATAGCCGGGCAAAATAGCCAGGCAAAATAGCCGGGCAATATTGCCGGTGAGAACTGCATCGGCACGCGGCAGGCCACCTGTTCCCGAGTCTGGCTGAACCTGGATTTTCATCTTGTTTTTCGAAATATCAGGGCGCAGGCTTGGATTACCCGAATACGAGGAGACTTTTCAAGGATGAAGACCCGAGCCCTCAACCTGCGTGCTGTCCTCTTTTCTGCGTTGCTATCGGCCGGCCTGGTCGAGGCCGGGCCAGTACCGAAAGAAGAGCTGATGCTCCCCCCGGATGGCGCGACCCACTACCTCATCGTTTCCGACAGCAACACCCACGGCGACGAGTGGCGCTGGACTACCTCTTCGGGTGCCATCGCGTTCCGAAAATCCCAGAGCCTCCGGGGCTGGATCACGGAAACAGATGGTCTGGTGATGCTGGATGGGGACGGTGATCCCCGGAGTGTTCAGGTTCGCGGTGTGACACCGAATGGAGACGCCGCGGAGTCCATGGATACCGGTCCAGGGGGGATGTCCTGGGACTCCGGTGCGGACAGCGGGACGGCCCCGTCGGACAGCGGTTTTTACCTTCCCCGCGGTGGCCCTTCGGCAATGATGGGACTGCTCGCCGAGCGCATCGTGGATGCGGGTGAGCTCAACCTGTTGCCCTCGGGCCACGCCCGTATGCGGGAGGGGATTACCCTGCATATCGAGGATGAGGATGGCGATATTGACGCGCGATTGTTGTTTATCGATGGCCTGTGGACCGAGCCGATGCCGGTATGGGTGGATGGAGATGGCAAACACCTGGCAACGATCACATGGCTGGGTCTCATCCGCGAGGGTTACGAGGAACACTTCTCCCGTATGAAACAGGTGCAGGAAGACGTGGCGATGGAGGCTTCCAGAGCCATCGCCCTGCGCTTTCTCACCGAGGCTGCGCGCGCCCCGGTATTGATCGATAACGTGCAACTGTTCGACGCCTTGCGGGGCGAGTTTCACAAGGCGCAGGCGGTGACAGTGGCCGGTGGCAGGATTACGGCCATTGGCCCGGCCGGTTCCCTGGCAGTCCCGGAAGGCGGTCGCCGTATAGACGGTGAGGCCAAAACCCTGGTGCCGGGATTGTGGGACGCTCACAAGCACTTTGGCAACGGCTACGACCTGCTCGCAAATGTGGCCACAGGCATGACCAGTATTCGCAGCCCGGGTAATGACACCGAGACACTCACTGCCGCAAAGAAAGCCCGCGCAGCGGGGGAGATGGTGGCCCCGGAGATATTCGGCGCGGTGATCATCGATCAGGTACACCCCCTGTCAGCCCAGGGTGCGGATCTGGTTGCGAGCGAAAAGGAAGCCATCGAAGCGGTCCGTCGCGCGGCCGACAACAAGTTGTGGGGCGTGAAGTTCTATACCTCGATGAACCCCGAGTGGATTGCCCCGGCGGCGGCGGAAGCCCATCGGCGTGGACTTCACGTATCGGGTCATGTCCCGGCTACCATGCGTCCCCTGGAGGCGGTGCAGTCCGGCTACGACGAAATTACCCATATCAACTTCATCATGATGCAGGCTCTCCCGCAGGCGGTAGTCGATATCTCCAATACCGCTGCGCGAATGGAGGGGCCGGCACAGTACGCCAGGGACGTAGACCTGGATGGCCCCCTGATGACCCGGTTTATCAGTGAGTTGAAGCAGCGTGGGACCTGGGTTGATCCCACCATCGTCATTTTCGAGAGTGACTTTACCCGGGATACGCCGGAGCTTTCGCCGGCCATCAAACCCTATGCCGGCACCCTGCCGGCCGTCACCGAGCGCGCCCTGAACCAGGGAGGTTATCCGCTGTTCGGTGAGGTGACGCGGGAGCAGTTCCGGGAAAGCTACGCCAAACTGGTGGAGCTTGTCGGCAAGCTCCATCAGGCCGGTGTTCCTATCGTGGCCGGTACCGATGGACAGGGAATAGAACTGGTGCGCGAGATAGAAATTTATGAGCAGGCCGGTATGAGCAAAGCCGCCGCGCTGCAGACCGCCACCATCAACCCGGCGCGACTTGTTGGAATCGATGATCGCACCGGCTCCATCACTGTTGGCAAGGAAGCGGACCTGCTACTGGTGGACGGCGACGTCAGCGCCGAACTCGGTGCGCTGCGCCGCGTGCACACGGTTATCAGCGATGGCTACGTAATGGACGGCGATGAGCTGCGGGAAGCGGCCGGGTTTTCGGGACAGGCTCGCTGAGCCGGCATTGAACGAAAAAGGCCCCGCGTACTTGCGAGGCCTTTTGGGAATATGGTGCCCGGAGACAGAATCGAACCGGCAGCCGCGCTGGGTCGACACTTGTGTCGGCATCAAACGAAAAAGGCCCCGCATAACTGCGAGGCCTTTTTGGAAGATGGTGCCCGGAGACAGAATCGAACTGCCGACACGGGGATTTTCAATCCCCTGCTCTACCAACTGAGCTATCCGGGCCTGGGTGCGCTAGGCGCGAGGGGGCGTATTAAACCTGTAGAGCCACTGCGAGTCAAGCCTGTGGAGCGTTGTTTCCTGGCAGACCGTGACGGAAGGGGTCGTCTGCTTCCATTACCAGCTGAAAATCGCCGTTGACGTAGGCTGTACCGGTGATCGTCGGGCGGATTCGGCCCTCTGAACCGGGCTCAAAGCTGCCCTCGAACACGCTGCCGATGACACTTTGCTGGCGCCACACCTGGCCGGGTTCCAGTTTGCCGGAGGCCTGCAGGCAGGCGAGCTTGGCGCTGGTGCCGGTGCCGCAGGGTGAGCGGTCGTAGGCATTGCCGGGGCACAGTACGAAGCTGCGGCTGTCGGCTTCGTCAGCGTTGCTGGGCGGGCCGAACAGCTCGATGTGGTCGATCTCGGCGCCGTCGTCCCCGGTGATACCCGCCTCGCACAGGGCGATACGCAGGGCGCCGGCGTAGGCGGTCAGGGCCTCGGTGTTATGTGCCTCGATGTCCTGGCCGTGGTCGGCTACCAGGAAGAACCAGTTGCCACCCCAGGCGACATCCCCGTGGACGGTGCCGTGGCCGGGAACGGCAACACTGACCGCCTCCCGGGCGCGATAGCTTTCCACGTTATTGACGCTAACACGGTGATTGTCGTGCAGGGTGGCACGGACCAACCCCACGGGTGTCTCGATCCGGTGTTCACCGGGTTCCACCTTGCCCAGCCAGGCCAGGGAGGCCATCAGGCCGATGGTGCCGTGGCCACACATCCTGAGATAGCCGACGTTGTTGAAGAAGATCACGCCGGCGGTATTGGCCGGGTCTTCCGGTTCACAGAGCAGGGCGCCGACCATGACGTCGGAGCCCCTGGGCTCATTGACCAGAGAGCGGCGCAGCCAGTCGTGCTCACGGCGCAGTACCTGCAGGCGCTCGGCCATGCTGCCATAACCGAGTTTGGGGCCGCCGGCCACCACCAGGCGGGTGGGCTCCCCGCCGGTGTGTGAATCGATAACCCTGATAGGTGCGCCTGGGCTCACGTGTCTCTTCCTCTTGTTGACGCCTTAGTTGGCGAACCAGGTGGTCTTGGTTTCCAGGTACTGCTCGAAGGCTTCCAGGCCGTTGTCCTGGCCGCCAAAGCCGGACAGCTTGTAGCCGCCAAACGGTGTGGCGATGCTGCCTTCGGAGAAGCAGTTAACGGAGACCGTACCGGCGCGGATGGCGCGGGCCACCCGGGTAGCGCGACGTACGTCGGCGGTGTAGAAGGAGGCGGCCAGGCCGTAGTGGGTGTCATTGGCCAGCGCGACAGCTTCTTCCTCGGTTTCGAAGGTGGTGACCGCCAGTACCGGGCCGAAGACTTCTTCGCGGAACAGGGTCATATCCGGGGTGACGCCGTCGAAGATGGTGGGCTCGACCATCATGCCGGCGCCCATGTCCGGGGTGCCGCCGCCGTGGATCAGTTGCGCGCCTTCCTTGGTGGCGGTGGCGATGTGACCGGCCACCTTGTCGAAGTGCACTTTTTCCACCATCGGGCCGATCATGGTTTCCGGCTCCATCGGGTTGCCGACTTTCCAGTCTGCCAGCTTGGCTTTGACCAGGCCCAGCAATTCGTCCTTGCGGCTGGAGTGCACCAGCAGGCGGGAACCGCAGCTGCAGTTTTCGCCCATGTTCCAGAAGGCCGCGGAGAGTACGTCGTCGATAATGTCCTCGAGGGAATAGACGTCCTCGAAGATCACCTGGGGGCTCTTGCCACCGCACTCGAGGACTACGCGCTTGAGGTTGCTCCTGGCGGCGTACTGCAGGAACAGGCGGCCCACTTCGGTGGAGCCGGTGAAAGACAGCACGTCCACGTCCTGGTGCAGGCCGAGTGGCATGCCGGTTTCCTCGCCCAGGCCGGTGACCACGGTGAGGGCTGCGGCGGGTACACCGGCTTCGTGGGCCAGTTCCACCATACGGCAGGCGGAGAGGGAGGTCTGCTCGGCGGGTTTTACGATGACCGAGTTGCCCACGGCCAGGGCGGGGCCGACCTTCCAGGCGAACATCTGGGCCGGGAAGTTCCAGGGCAGGACCGCCCCGACAACGCCGGCTGCTTCCTTGGTAATCAGGGCCAGGGCGTCGGGCCCGGTGGGGGCAATTTTGCCGAACAGCTTGTCGCAGGCCTCGGCGTACCAGCGGAAGGTGTTGATGGTCTCGGGGATGTCGGTTTCCAGGCACTCGGTGATGGGCTTGCCCGCGTCCACGCAGTCCAGCGCTGCCAGTTCGTCGGCGTTCTCTTCCATCAGTGCGCACCAGCGCAGCAGGACGGCCTTGCGCTCGGCGGGATCCAGGGCGGACCACTCGCCACCTGAGAAGCAATCCCGGGCCGCGCTGACCGCTGCATTGATGGTGGACTCCGAGCCCCGGTACACACTGCCGATCAGGCTGTTGTCCCAGGGGTTGCGGTTTTCAAGGCTGGCATCGGTGGGGTTGTAACCCGGGACCATGGCGCCGGCGCTGAGCCCGCCGGCTTTGGCGCGTTCGAATACGGCTTTAACGCTATCGCTGAGCATGGACTTTCTCCTTTACGGCAGTAGGCAGTGAGGCAGTTAAATCAGTTCAGGGAGGCTTTGAGGGCGGCGAGGAATTCGGCTTTGTCCTCTTCGCTGATCGGCAGCAGCGGAGCGCGGATCTCGCCGGCGTCGATGCCGAGGAAGCTGACACCCAGCTTGGCCTTCTGGTTGTAGTCGCCGCCCTCGGCGTTCTGGATGACCGGCAACAGGCGGGCCATGATGGCGCGTACGGTGGCGTGATCGTCGGCCACTGCGGCCTTGTACATGGCAACGTGGTCCGCAGCGAGGTAGTTGGCGCAGCCGCCGATCCAGGAGCGCGCGCCCCAGGCCAGGTAGTCGGCACCCTGGTCGTCGGATCCACACACCACCTGGAAGCCGTCGAAGTCGGTGTTGAGCAGGGTCAGGGCTCGGCTGAAGTCGCCGCTGCTTTCCTTGATACCGATTATGTATGGGTTTTTCGCCAGTTCGATCACGCTCTCCACGCTGATTTCCACCCCGGAGCGGGCGGGGAAGTTGTACATCACAATCGGCATTTTCACGGCGTCGGCCAGGGTTTCGAAGTGGCGGACAATCTCGTGCTGGCCGGGGAGGCAGTAGATGGGCGGAGCCGCCATCAGGCCCTGGTAGCCGAGGGCCCTGGCCTGCTCGGCCTTGGCGATAGAGCCGGTGGTGCTCATGTCGTTGACGCCAGCCAGCAGGGCCGCACGGTCGCCGACGGTCTTGGCGACGAAGCGCAGGACGCCTTCGCGCTCTTCCTCGCTGAGGGCGTAGTACTCACCGGTGGTGCCGCAGGTGACAAAGCCGGCAACACCCGCTTCCAGTTGCAGCTCGATCAGTTCGCCAAGGGCGTCGTAATTAACCTCGCCCGCGGCGTTGAAGGGGGTGATGACCGGTACCAGAATGCCGTCGATATTCATGCTCAGATCTCTTGTGAAAGTGGATGGTGCGCAAATGGGGAGAGGCGCCGATAGTCGCAATAGTTCCGCATAATATATTTATTGCGCACAATGTCAAATTAGGTTCCGCTGCCGCGCTTGTTCAGCGCCCGCCAGGCCGCGCTGGCCACCGCCAGGTCCTGCACCGCATTGCCCACGGACTTGAAAAACGTCAGGCCCACGCCGCGCTCGGGTAGTTCCCGGGCGCCGCTGGTCAACTCACCCAGTTCGGCGTAGATGTGGGTCGCGTCGATAGCGCCCTGGTTCAGTGCCTGGGTGATATCGCCGGCCTCGGCGAGGCAGGCACTGCGCTGGTCCGGAACCAGGATCGAGGCGGCCACTGTGTCCACGGGCACCTCCGCCATCCCGGAGTGGTAGGAGCCTACCCCGTTGATATGCACGACGGGTGCCAGGTCGGAATGGTTGAACACCGGCGTGCTGGAGGAGGTCGCCGTGCACACCAGGTCCGCCCGGGACAGATCCTTTGCCCCGGTCGCTGCGCGAATCGGGAAGTCGTAGAGGTCACATTGGGCGCGGGCGAAGGCCTCCGCCCGTTCTGGTGAGGTTGCGAATACCACCACTTCCTGTAACGAGCGTACCGCGGCCATCGCCGCCAGTTGGGTAATGGCTTGGTGCCCGGCGCCAAACAGGGCCAACCGGCTGGCGTCGTGGGCAGCCAGCAGGTCGGTGGCCAGGCCGGCACCCGCGCCGGTGCGCAGGGCCGTGATGTACTCAGCATCGAACGTTGCCAGCGGTTGTCCGGTAGTGGCGTCGAACAGGGTGAACACGGCGTGCAGTCGTGGCAGGCCCCTGGCGGGGTTGCCGTGATTGACGCTCACGGTTTTCACCCCGTAGTGCCCGCTTGCGGGCAGGTAGACCGGCATGATCAGTGCGCAATCGGTGTCTTCCAGCGGCAGGTTGGTGCGCAGGGGCACCACGGCATCGCCGCGGGTCAGGCTGCTGAAGGCATCGCGCATGAGTTCGATGGCCCTGGGCATATCGATGACCGAGGCAATGGCGTTGGCATCATGGAAAGGGATCTGTGACATGGGCGCTAGCGAATGAAAAAGCCGTGGGCGAAGGGGTCGTCCGGATTGACCAGAAACTCCTGGCGCCCGGTAATGTAGGCCTGCCCCTCTACCTCGGGGATCACGGCCGGGTGGCCGCAGTAGGTCAGTTCCGAGTGGACAGCCGTACGGAAGCGGGAGCCGATGATGCTCTCCACCACCATGGAGTCTCCCGGTTTGAGTTCACCGCGGGCATGGTGAATGGCCGCCCGGGCGCTGACGCCGGTGCCGGTGGGGCTGCGGTCCAGCTCGCCATCGGCAAAGATACAGACGTTGCGGCTGCCGGCCAGTTCCGAGCGGGCGCTGTCGATGAAGATCGTGCCATAGAGGAAGCCGAGGGCCGAATCCTCCGGGTGTTCGATAACCCGGCTGTCCACTACCGCCTGCTTGATCGCGCGACCGGCGTGAATCAGGGCAGCGGCGTTATCGGGCCCCGTATCCAGGCCGATCTCCCGGGCATCCACAAAGGCGTAGTAGGCGCCGCCAAAGGCCAGGTCGTAGCGCACCTCACCCATTCCCGGCACCGGGACACTTGCATCGAGTTCCACCACGTACGATGGAACATTATGGAAATACACGCTGGCGACCCGCTGGCCCTCCATCCGGGCATAAGCGGTGATGCGTCCCGCAGGCGAGTCGATGCGCAGGCAGGTCTCGGGAGACTGTGCCGGCAGGGCACCCGTTTCCAGCAGCGCCGTGGTGACGGCAATAATGCCGTGGCCGCACATGCTGCTATAGCCCTCGTTGTGGGTAAAGATCACCCCCAGGTCACCGTCGCCGGTTGTCGGTTCGGTAACAATGCAGCCATACATGTCGGCGTGCCCACGGGGCTCCCACACGGTGGCGCGCCGCAGGTGGTCCAGGTTTTCCCGGCAGTAGGCCTGTTTCTCGAGGATGGCGGCCCCGGGTATTTGCCCATAGCCATCCAGGTAGATACGCAGGGGTTCACCGCCGGTGTGGGCGTCCAGGGTGCGCACCCGTAGCCAGTTGGCCGGCGGCTCCCAGCCCAGGGCCTTGTCCAGTTGTTGCTGCTGCATGCATTCCTCAGGTGGATGTGTCAGTTGCGCGGTCAGGCAGGGCTGCCCTGTGGTGCGGGTTACCGTGCAGTTAAAGGTAGCAGCGCAGCCGGCAGTCTGCCCTCGCGAGTTCAGGCGCTATGCTTGAACTGCCGACAGGGCTCATGCTACTGTTTGCGCCAACTTGTTTTTGCGCACAATAAATATTTGATTGTGCGCTGTCAATTACGGGCAGCCTATGAGCGTCAGAGAAGTGGATACCGTGGTAATTGGTGCCGGCGTGGTGGGAACCTGTATTGCCGAGCGCCTGCAACATCGGGGGGCGCAGGTACTGCTGCTCGACCGCGACGGCGTGGGCGAGGGTTGCTCCAGCGGGAACGCCGGTCATTTCGCCACCGACGTGGTGCTGCCGCTGGCCAATCCCCAGACCCTGCTGGGCCTGCCGAAGATGCTACTTGACCCGGTGGGGCCCCTGAGCCTGCGCTGGAGTTACCTGCCGCGGATGATGCCCTGGCTGCTGCGCTTTGCCCTGGCCGCCCTGCCCGCACCGGCTCGCGCCAGTACCCTGGCACTGCGCGCATTGAATAGCCGCTCCATCGAGAGTTTCGAGCGACTTTTCGAGCGCACTGGGCTGCAGGAACTCATGGTACAGCGCGGCGCGCTAACCGTGTATGAATCGGCAAAATCCCGCGAAGGACATCGGGCCACCGTCGAATTACTGCGCGAACACGGCGTGGTGGTGGAAGAACACAGTGGCGCTGCGCTGCGGGAGCTGGAACCTGCCCTGGGTTCGGCAATCCACAGCGGACTGTTTTTCCCCAGAACCGCGCACACGGTCAATCCTTTGCGCCTTACCCAATCACTGGCCGGGCGGTTTACTGCTGCGGGCGGTGCGATACAAAGTGGCTCCGCTGGCGAAGTACGGGATATTCAACTGCGCAATGGTGCTGTCGATCTGGTGCTGGGCACTGGTGAGACGCTGCGCGCGCAGCGGGCTGTACTGTCTGCCGGAGCCTGGAGCGCTCGCCTGCTGCGCAACCTGGGGCTGCGCGTGCCGCTGGAGACCGAGCGCGGCTATCACCTGATGCTGCCCGAGCCCGGAGTCTCCCTGTCACGCCCTGTCACCTCCCACGAGCGCTCTTTTGTCATGACACCCATGGAAGAAGGCTTGCGCCTTGCGGGCACGGTGGAGCTGGCCGGACTGGAGGCCGATCCGGATTATCGCCGCGCCGACATCCTGCTCGAGCACGCCGGGGAACTGCTTCAGGGCGTCTCGGGCGAGGGTGCCACCCGCTGGATGGGCATGCGCCCTTCCCTGCCCGATTCGCTGCCGGTGATAGGGCCGGCGCCCGGTGCGCCACAGTTGATGCTGGCCTTTGGCCACCAGCACCTGGGTCTTACCCAGGCCGCGATTACTGCAGAAATTGTCGACGACCTGCTGGCAGGTCGCGCGCCGGGGGTGGATGTTGCCCCTTACCGGGTCGAGCGCTTCCCGGGTGCGCGGGCGCTGCGAATAAACTGAACACGACACGGAGGCCGTAATGAAACTCAGTCAGAAAATGATGGCGATAGCAGCGACCCTGCTGCTCTGCTACACCGCCCACGCCGGTCAGCTGGCCATCGTGGGTGTCACGGTGATCGACGGTAACGGCGGTAAACCGCTCGCGGACGCAACCGTGCTGGTAGACGGTGAGCGTATTACCGCCGTGGACAAGCGCTCCCGGGTGAACCTGCCCGAGGGCGTTACCCGGGTGGACGGCCGCGGCAAGTTCCTGGTGCCGGGGTTTATCGACAGCAATGTACACGCTTCGGTCTACGGCAACTCCCGTCGCCGGGAGACAGTGACCAAGTACCATCATCGCAGTGAGGAACTGATCGCCGAGTTTGTGCAGCTTCAGCTCAAGCACGGTGTCACGACCATTCGCGACAGTTACGGTGCCTTGATTCCGCTGATGGCAGTGCGCGACCGCATTGCCCGCGGCGAGGAGGTTGGGCCGCGCATGCTGGTGGCGGGGAATATCCTCGGCTGGGGAGGCCCCTTCTCCATGACCTTCTCCCTGATGCAGGAGTCCGAACTGACCCTGTTCCAGCAGCAGTGGAATGACTACATCGCCCAGGGCAGCGGTGAAGAACTGATGGACATGGAGCCGGCGGAGCTGTGGCGCGCGGTTAACGCCTACCTGGACAAAGGGCCCAATTTCATCAAGTACGGTGGCACCAGCCACTTCAATGTGCCGTCCTTGATCGGCTTCTCGCCGCGGGCCCAGAAAGTCATTGTCGAAGCCGGTCACGCCCGGGGCCTGGTGGTGGAAACCCATTCCACCAGTCCGGAAGGCCTGCGGCTGTCGGTAGAGGCGGGTATCGACCTCATCCAGCACCCGGAAATGCTGACCCGGGACTACTCCGACGAACTGCTTGAACTGGTGGTAGACAGCGGTGCCCTGTGTGCCATGCGTCCCAATGTCTACACCGGTCCGTCCTGGCAGGCCCACCTGGCCAGGCGGGAGGCGGCTTTGTCTGCCCAGGCGGATCTGCCACCACCGCGGACCTCCGCCGAACATCGCCAGCGCGAAGCGGCCCTGGGCCGCTGGTTGCAGATCCAGCGCGACAACGCCCTGCGCCTGATCCGTGCCGGCTGCCCCGTGACCATTGCCACGGACAATTACCAGGGCAGTGCGCCCGAATTCCGCAAGGCAGTGAAAAACCCCAACCAGGAGCCGGGCATCGGCAGCCTGATCGCCATCGAAGGCCTGGTCGAGTTGGGTATGAGCGAGAGCGAGGCCCTGGTAGCCGCGACCCGCAACGGCGCCAGGGCGGCTCGCATGCTGGAGGATATCGGCACCCTGGAAGCGGGCAAGGTGGCGGACATGCTGCTGCTGGACGCCAACCCCCTGGTGGATATCCGCAACATCCGGCAGCAGGCAGCGGTGTTCGCCCGCGGCCAGCTTATCGACACCGACCAACTCCCGGAACAGGCCATTTTCTCGGCCCCGGGCGGCGAGTTAATGGACCTGTAGGGCACTTTCCCCCGACCCGCCCTGCGGGTCCTCCCTTGGGGCCGGATGTGCAATATTGCCATCCGGCCCGGTTTATTTTCGAGGTGGAGTACAATGGCGCGGTGCCGTCCGACGGCGGTATCGACAGGAATAATGTAAACACCATGACGATTGCCGAACAGATCAAGGCCGATCTGGCCAGTTGCCTTGCCCAGGGGGAGCAGGCGCTCCCCTGCAGGCTGACCCTGGATGCCCTGGCGAAGCACTATGGCGTCAGTATGACGCCCGTGCGCAATGCGGTGGAGGATCTGGTGGGCCTCGGCGCTATCCGGCGCCTGGACAACGGTCGCCTGGCACCCGGCAAGGTCAGCGGCCGCACGCTGGCCTCGCTGTCACGCCAGATCGGTAAGCCCGGCAACCGGCAGGGACTGGAACAGGAGGTGCGCCGGGAGGTGGTGTGCCGCAGCCTGCGCCAGGATGGCGAGTTCCTCCGCGAGCAGGCCACCGCCGAACAGTTCTCCACCGGGCGCACCGCGGTGCGCCAGATCTTCTCCCGGCTGGCCGGGGCCGGCATGCTGGAGCATGTGCCGCGTCGTGGCTGGCGGGTAAAACCCTACAGTGCAGCGGACACCCTCGACTATCTGGTGGTGCGTGAATCCCTGGAGCTGAAGGCCCTGGACCTGGCCCGGCCTAATTTCGTCGAATCCGAACTGCGCTCCCTGCTCGCGGCCAACCAGACCACCAACGGCCATGCGCCTGTGCTCGACTACGACATGCACGACTACTGGATCGAGCGCTGCGACAATCGCTACATTCAGGAATTCTTCGCCCGCTACAGCGTGTTTTACAACACCCTGTTCAACTCTGCGGTCACCGACGACGCCGTCAAATGTGAAATGGCCAGGGAGCACTGCGAGATCGTCGAGGCCCTGCTGGAGAAGGACTGGCGCGGTGCCCGCAGCGCGCTGTCACGGCACATTGGCGATCAGCAGGACAACGTCGAGCGGATGATCGCCGCCCTGCGGGACTGATTACTCCGCGGGCGGGACGTAGCCCTCGGCCTGGTCGTAGTCCTCACCGGCGAGGAACTTGTCCATCTCTCCCTGCAGGTACTTCCGGGCCTGGGGATCTACCAGACTCAGCTGTTTCTCGTTGATGAGCATGGTCTGGTGCGCCTGCCACTCCTGCCAGGCCTGTGTCGACACGTTCTCGAAAATATCCTGGCCTTTGGGGCCGGGATAGGGCGGCGCGTCGAGACCTTCGAGTTCTTGTTGGTACTTGCGGCAGAAAACAGTGCGGGGCATGGCGGAATTCCTGATCGGGTACGCGGGTAGGGGGTTCAGAGCCGGGCCAGCAGCCTGGCGACCGGTGCGGCGAGACCCACCCGGGAAGGTTGCGCCCTGTTATACCAGAGGTGTCCGTCGCAGGCCATGACGGCAGTGGGCGCGGCGGGTAGTTCGGCCCGTACCGGCGTGATGTCCAGGTGGTAGTGGCTGAAGGTATGGCGAAAGGTGTCGAGGGTCACCAGTTGTGCCGGTTGCATACCCCAGTTGTCGATGCACAGATTGCCCGCGCCGCTGGCGTCATCCAGTTCCGGAAAACACCACAGCCCACCCCAGATGCCGCTAGGAGGACGCTGGCGCAGGTAGACTTCGCCCCGCGGAGTCATCGCAATCAACATCACGGTGGCACGCACGGGCAGGGTTTTTTTCGGTTTGCGCCCGGGATAGTTGGCCTGTTCTCCCGTGGCGCGGGCGCCGCAATCCCCACTGACCGGACACAGTTCGCAGCGCGGCCTGCTGCGGGTGCACAGGGTGGCGCCCAGGTCCATGATGGCCTGGGTGTAGTCGGCGCTGCGCCGGCTGTCGCCGGGGGTCAGCTCGTCTGCCAGCTGCCACAGCGCCCGGTGTACCGGGGTGTGCCCCGGCCACCCGGAGACCCTGGCGTGGCGCGCCAGTACCCGTTTGACGTTGCCGTCGAGAATGGCGGCGCGCTGGCCAAAGGCGATGCTGACAATCGCGCCGGCGGTGGAGCGCCCGATACCGGGCAATTGCTCCAGTAGTTCTACCGAGTCGGGAAAGCTTCCCCCGAGTTGCTCGCAAACCTGCTGCGCCGCCCGGTGCAGGTTGCGGGCCCTGGCGTAGTAGCCCAGGCCCGTCCAGTGGTGCAGGACTTCGTCAATGGGCGCCGCTGCCAGGTCTTCAACGCTGGGGAAGACGTCCATAAACCGCTGGAAGTAGGGAATGACAGTCTTCACCTGGGTCTGCTGCAGCATGATCTCGGAGACCCAGACCCGGTAGGGGCTGATGTCCTGCTGCCAGGGCAGGTCGTGGCGACCGTGATTATCGAACCAATCCAGCAGGCGGTTGGCGAAAGACTTTGAGGCAGTAGAGGGTGTGGTCATGGTGAGCGCCACGGTAGCGGGGCTACCCTCTCTGGTCAATCGCCCTGGTCAGTTGAGCAGCCTCCTTCATTTGGAGTATGCGCCGCCTGTTTCGCGCGGGTATGCTTCCCGGCCCTGATTCTTCGAATAAAAAGAGAGTACACGGATGTCGAGACTGGATGGAAAGGTCGCCATTGTTACCGGTGCAGCCCGCGGTATGGGAGAGGCCACCGCGCGCCTGCTGGTCGAGCAGGGCGCGAAGGTGGTACTGGCAGATATCCTCGACGAGGAGGGCCAGCGAGTAGCGGACGAGCTGGGCGACGCTGCGGTTTATGTCCACCTGGATGTGACCGACAAGGCCCAGTGGCAGGCCGCTGTGGCGGCCGCCGGACAGCTGGGTACGCTCAACGTGCTGGTCAATAACGCGGCCATCCTGATCCACAAGACCATCATGGACACCACCGAAGAGGACTTCATGCTGGTCACCCGCATCAACCAGTTGGGCGTGTTCCTGGGGATGCAGGCGGTGTTCGAGGCAATGAAGGCCGGCGGTGGTGGTTCCATCATCAATATTTCCTCGATCGACGGCCTCCAGTCCAAGAACTCCCTGGTGGCCTATACGGCCAGCAAGTGGGCGGTGCGCGGCATGACCAAGACCGCGGCCCTGGAGATGGGCAAGTACAACATCCGGGTGAACAGCGTGCACCCGGGTGGCGTTTACACCGACATGCACGGCAAGGACTTTATGACCCGGGAGCAGGCCGATGCCACCTATGGCTTCCAGGCCCTGCCAAGGGTGGGCATGCCGGGCGAAGTGGCGGCAGTCACCGCCTTCCTGGCGTCGGATGAGGCCAGTTACAGCACCGGTTCCGAGTTCAAGGTCGACGGCGGCTGGAACGCCGGTGCCATCAACGACATGCTGCCCCAGCTGTAAACCCCTCCCCCGGCCTACAATTGCCACTGCGCGGCCGCTGTCGGCCGCGCCTGCTTTTGCTATAATCGCCCGCCTTTTTTGGCAAAGCTGCCCGCGATCCCCCGGATTGGAGATGACAATGGCCGAGCGCAAGGCAACGGTTAGCCGCAATACCCTGGAGACCCAGATCACCGTGACGGTGAACCTGGATGGTTCCGGGCAGGCGAAATTCGATACCGGTGTGCCCTTCCTGGAGCACATGATGGACCAGATTGCCCGCCACGGCATGATGGACATCGAAGTCGACGCCAAGGGCGATACCCACATCGACGACCACCACACGGTGGAGGATATCGGCATCACCCTCGGTCAGGCGGTGGCCAAAGCCGTGGGCGACAAGAAGGGCATCCTGCGTTACGGGCACGCCTATGTGCCGCTGGACGAGGCCCTGTCGCGAGTGGTGGTGGACTTTTCCGGCCGTCCCGGCCTGGAATTCCATGTGCCTTTCACCCGCGCCGCCATTGGTACCTTCGACGTGGACCTGTTCCACGAATTCTTCCAGGGCTTTATCAACCACGCCCAGATCACCCTGCACGTGGATAACCTGCGCGGTGAAAACAGCCATCACCAGGCCGAGACCGTATTCAAGGCCTTTGGTCGCGCCCTGCGTATGGCGTTGACCGCGGATCCTGCCATGGCTGGCATCACCCCCTCCACCAAGGGAGTGCTGTAGCGGCTATGTCACAGCGGGTCGCAGTCATCGATTACGGCATGGGTAACCTGCACTCGGTGGCGAGCGCCCTCGCTCACGTGGGTGCCGGTGAAGTTCACGTTACCTGTGATCCAGAGGAAATCCGCGCTGCCGACCGGGTGGTATTCCCGGGGGTGGGCGCGATTCGGGACTGCATGGCGGAAATCCGCCGCCTCAAGTGCGACGAACTGCTTGCCAGCGCCCTGACCGAAGAGCGCAAGCCGGTGCTCGCCATCTGTGTCGGCATGCAGGCCCTGATGAGCCGCTCCGAGGAAAACGGCGGGGTGGATTGCCTGGACATCATCCCGGGGCAGGTCCGCCATTTCTGCAGCACCGTGCAGGGCCCGCACCTGCTGGATGCCAGCGGCGAGCGGCTGAAGGTTCCCCACATGGGCTGGAACGAGGTGAAGCAGACCCTGCCTCACCCCCTGTGGCACGGTATTGCCGACAACAGCCGCTTCTATTTCGTGCACAGCTACTATGTGCACGCCGAAGATCGCAGCCTGCAGGCCGGCGCGCTGCACTATGGGGTGGAAGCCGACGCCGCCCTTGCCATCGATAACCTGTTCGCAGTGCAGTTCCACCCCGAGAAGAGCCATACCGCCGGGCTGCAGCTGCTGCGCAACTTTCTGGAGTGGAACCCCGCATGCTGATTATCCCCGCCATCGACCTGAAGGACGGCCAGTGCGTGCGTTTGCGCCAGGGCCTGATGGATGACTCCACCGTCTTTTCCGATGACCCGGTGGCCGTGGCCGCCCGCTGGGTGGAGGCTGGCTGTCGCCGCCTGCACCTGGTGGATCTCAATGGTGCTTTTGCCGGCACCCCGGTCAACGGCGAGGTGGTCACCGCCATCGCCGCTGCCTACCCGGATTTGCCGATCCAGATCGGCGGCGGCATCCGCGACCTCGAAACCATCGAGCACTATGTGCGGGCCGGTGTGAGTTACGTGATCATCGGCACCAAGGCGGTGAAAGAACCCGCCTTTGTCCCTGAGGCCTGCCGCGCTTTTCCCGGCAAGGTCATCGTGGGCCTGGATGCGAAGGACGGCCTGGTAGCCACCGACGGCTGGGCCGAAGTGTCGGAAGTCAAAGCCACCGACCTTGCCAAGCAATTCGAAAGCGACGGTGTGTCCTCCATTGTCTACACCGACATCGCCCGCGATGGCATGATGCAGGGCGTTAACGTGGAAGCCACCGTGGCCATGGCCCGCGCTTCCAGTATTCCGGTGATCGCCTCTGGCGGCATTACCAATATGGATGACATTCGCGCCCTGAACGCCGTTGCCCACGAGGGTATCTGTGGCGCCATCACCGGCCGCGCCATTTACGAGGGCACCCTCGACGTGGCCGAAGCGCAGAAACTCTGCGACAACGCGGCGTAGGTAGGTAGCCATGGGTCTCGCCAAACGCATTATTCCCTGCCTGGACGTGGACAATGGCCGGGTGGTGAAAGGCGTAAATTTCGTCGGTATCCGCGACGCCGGTGACCCGGTGGAAATTGCCCGACGCTACAACGAACAGGGCGCCGACGAGATCACTTTTCTCGATATCACCGCCAGCCACGAGGGCCGCGATACCACGGTGCACACCGTGGAACAGATTGCCGAGCAGGTCTTTATCCCCCTGACTGTAGGTGGCGGTATCCGCTCGGTCGAGGATATCCGCACTATGCTCAACGCCGGCGCGGACAAGGTCAGCATCAATACCGCGGCCATTCATGAGCCAGAACTGGTGCGCCGGGCGTCCGAGCGCTTTGGCGCCCAGTGCATTGTCGTGGCCATCGACGCCAAACGGGTCGACGATGTCGACGGCAAGCCGCGCTGGGAAATCTTTACCCACGGTGGTCGCAAGCCAACCGGCATCGATGCCGTGGCCTGGGCGGTTAAAATGGCGGACCTGGGAGCCGGCGAAATCCTGCTCACCAGCATGGACCGGGACGGTACCAAAAATGGCTTTGAACTGGGAGTGACCCGCGCCATTTCCGACGCGGTGGATATTCCGGTGATCGCCTCCGGCGGTGTCGGTAACCTCGACCACCTGGTGGAGGGTATTACCCTGGGCGGCGCCGATGCGGTGCTGGCGGCATCGATCTTCCACTTTGGCGAGTACAGCGTTCCCCAGGCCAAGGCCTACATGGCCGAGCACGGCATCGAGGTGCGGCTCTAGTCGCCATTCAATCCGGGCTTTCCCACCACGGCCCGGTTCCGGTATAAGTGGGCTTGACTGATTGCTGCGAGGAGCCAGCCATGTCCACCGTCTTTTTCCTGTTCGCCCTGCTCTGTGCCCTGCTGAGCTGGAACCTGTTCAGGCCAGTGTTGCGCCAGCCCATTCTCTCTATCGCCAGCTTCCTGACGGGCTGGCTTGTGGGCGAACTTGTTCAATATGCATTCCTGGTGGAATTGCTCCTGCTGCTGGCCTTTATAGCGGGTGGTGTGGTGACGGGTTTCTGGGGTGCGATGGGTGTGCTGCTGGTGGTCGCGGCCTGGTTGGGCATGGGGTATTACGCCTTTCGCGCCACGCGCTGTGCCGACGAAGCGGATGAGGCCTTATGTGAAGGCCTGGGAGAGGATTACCTCGAAGCAATCGACAACAGCTTGCAAAGCCACCTGGATGCACCACTGGACCTGGACCGTCTGAAGCGCCCCTTCCGTATGCACCTCCCCGGGGTGGAGCGTATCAAGGACATCGAGTTTCACCGCGAACCGGAGTGCCGGCTGATGCTGGACCTGTACCGGCCCCGACAGGTGCCCGAGAAAGCGCCGGTCCTGGTGCAGATCCACGGTGGTGGCTGGACCGAGAAAATGGGCAGCAAGAATGAACAGGGCCTGCCGCTGATGAACGAGCTGGCATCCCTGGGCTGGGTTTGCGTGGCCCTGAGTTACCGTCTCAGTCCCACCTGGAAATTGCCGGCCCACGCCATTGATTGCAAGCGCGGCCTGGCCTGGGTGAAGGAGCACATCGCCGAATACGGTGGCGACCCGGATTTCGTGGTCATCACCGGCGGCTCTGCTGGCGGCCACCTCTGTTCATTGCTGGCGCTGACCCAAAACCGTCCGGACCTGCAGCCCGGATTCGAGGAGGTGGATACTTCGGTCCAGGCCTGCGTCAGTTTTTATGGCGTGTACGACCTGGCCAATGAACACGGTCTGCACAACAACCTGTCGATCAGTGGTTACATGGAAAGCACGGTGGCCGGGCGGCCACCGCTGGTGGACATCGACTTCTACCGCGCCCTGTCACCCCTGGCGAACATCACGGCCGAGGCGCCGCCCTTCATGGTCATACACGGCACCAAAGACAGCCTGACAGCTTTCCCAGAGGGCGAGTACTTCGCCCGTGAGTTGCAGCAGACTTCGCAACAGCCGGTGGTCTTTCTGCCCGTCAGTGACGCCCAGCATGCCTTCGATATGTTCCACTCCCTGCGCAGCGAGCAGGTATTGCGTGCCGTGGTGGCGTTTGTGAGCTGGGTCAGGGCGCGCCGTACAGCGACCTGAGATTCGCTGTCAGGGCGCCGGCTAGGTGCCTGTTGGGTGGCGGTCGTCCAGGGATTCGAGAAATAATTGCTCCAGTTTCTGCCACTCGCCGACATTGGGGCAGCTGAACTGGACGCGCGCATCATAGGCCTTGCCGTCGAAGTTGCCTGCGTGGAATATCAACATCCCCGACCTGCTTCCGGGCCCGGTGTCGCCGGCGCGGATAATAGGCCCGTCGCGACCGCCGCAGGTATTTTCGCCTACGATCTCGGCCCGCTTGCGCCACTCCTGTTCCCGGTACTCGGCATTGGTGTTGTCGCTGGGTCCGATGGAGAACGACATGATGCGTGCGCCCTTGCAGCGCTGTGCGCAACGGGGCGCCCTCACGTCCACGGCATTTTCCGAGGGGATATAGCGCGCCTCCCAGTGGGCGGGATAGGCGAAGCTGCATTGAAACTCCTCGTTACCGGGATAGATCGCGGTCGCGGCGTAGTCGCAGTTGCAGCAGTCGGCTGGCGGAGGTTCGGCAGAGGCGGTGGGTTCTTCGGCCGGGGTGTCTCCCGGGCCACAGCCGGTGATGGCCAGCCCGAGGAGTAATGCACTCACACTCGCTTTGAATATTCGCATGCCCCATCCCGGTACTGTTGCGCCCCGGAAGTATAGTCCAGGGCGTGACCAGGGGCGGGCGCCGGGTCAGAACAGGCCGCCGAGGTCCTCCACTGCCTCTACTACTATCCCGGTACCCACACCGATACGCAGGATGTCGGAACCGACCCGGATCAGTTTGTAGGCCGGGTCGTCATAACCCAGCCGTACGTGGAGATCGTGGGGTAGCGGATAGTAAACGACGTCATCCGGCAATCGATGGCCGACACTCCATTTCCGCGCCTGCCCCGGGGGCTGGCAGCCGTTGCCCTTTTTGGCCAGCCCCGGGGGACATCCCTGGCGGCTGAATTCGTTGCTGTAATAGTCGCGGATGATGCTGCGATGGGGGCTGTCGAACACGATGCTTACGTCGATATTGTCCCGGTCGCGGGAGTCGTAGCCACCCTGTTTGTCGTGTTTGACCTTGGCTGTGTTGCCCTTGTCCTTGTTGGGGCCGCCCGCATGGGCCGGCGGGGCCGCATTGGCTGCCCCGGCCAGCATCGCCGCGGCGATGAGGGCGATGGCACTCTTGGTGATATTTCCCTTATTAAACAGCATAGTAGCCTCCTTGATCCTGGGTACCAGCCTAGCGTGCCAAAGCTGAACAAAGGCTGAACGGCACGCGGGCAGGATGGCACAGGGGGCCATTCCGTCCAATGAAAATCAGGGCATTCAGGGAGTTAATGCTGTCCTGCGCCGGTTGCCAGGGCGACCTGCTCTGCGCCCGCCCTGCGTGCGGCCACATCGCGGCCCAGGTACATGTACACCGCGGGGAGTACGTACAGGGTAAAGAGCGTGCCGATCGTCATACCGGAGGCGATCACCAGCCCCATGGAGAAACGGGCGGAGGCCCCGGGGCCCTCGGCGATCAGCAGGGGGATCATGGCCAGCACCAGGGCGGCGGTGGTCATGAGCACCGGACGCAGGCGCACCGAGGCGGCTTCCTCGATGGCCTCCCGCTTGTTCATACCCTCCTCCTGCAACCGGTTGGCGAACTCCACGATGAGGATGCCATGCTTGGAGATCACTCCGATCAGCGTGACCAGGCCTACCTGGGTGTAAATGTTCAGGGTCGCGCCGGTGATCTGGAACATCGCCAGTACGTTGAGACACAGCAGGGCACCACTGACCGACATCGGTACCGTCACCAGCATGATGATTGGGTCGCGGAATGACTCAAACTGCGCCGCCAGCACCAGGTAGATCAATAGCAGGGCGAAGAAGAAGGTGGTCAATAGCGAACTGCCTTCGGTCTTCAGCTGTCGGCTCTCACCGCCGTAGTCGATACTGTACTCACGGGTGAGAACCTCGTCGGCGATGTTTTCCAGGGTTTTGAGGGCGTCACCCAGGGCAATGCCGGGCCGGGGTATCCCGCTGAGGGTGACCGCATTCAACTGCTGGAAGCCTTTCAGTGAGCGCGGTACCACGTCGTCCTCGAGGGTCACCAGGGTGTGCAGCGGGATGAGTTTGCCGCTCCGGGTTCGGGTGTAGTAGTTGTGGAGGTCAGCCTTGCTCAAGCGCTGTTGGCGCTCGAGTTGGGGTATAACCTTGTAGGACCGGTCATTCATGGCAAAGCGGTTGATGTAGCCACCCGACAGGAGGGCGCTCAGGTCAGCCGACAGGGTCTGCATGTCCACGCCGAGCAGGGCCGCCTTGTTGCGGTCGATCACGATTCTCTGTTGTGGTTTGTCGATCTTGAGATCCTGGTCGATGAAGATGAACTTGCCGCTTTCCCTGGCTCGCTTAAGCACTGCACTCGAGGCCTCCGAGAGAACAGGGAAGTCCAGGGTGGTATTGATGACAAACTCGACCGGCATGACACCCCCGCCTGGCAGGGGAGGTGGATTGATCGCGTTTACCTGGAGACCGGCAATGTTCTGGGTGCGGGGTTGTATCGTCTCTTGCAACACCTCTCTGGAACTGCGTTCGCGCTCGGACCAGGGCTTGAAGATAAAACCGCCGAAGATGCCATTGGTCGAGCCAGGCGACAGGCGGCTGACGCCGTTAAAGAGGAAATTGACGGCGATTTCGTCGGTACTCCGGGTGATGGCCCCGATTTCCGCCGAGTACTTCTCGATGTAATCGAGGGTGACGTAGGGATCTGCTTCACCGAGATAGAAAATCAGGCCGAGATCTTCCGGGGGGGCCAGTTCTGCCGGGGCGCGCAGGAACAGGAAATAGCAGGAGGCAATCACCAGCGCGCCGAATACCAGGATGCCGGCGCGGTCCTCCATGACCCGGTCCAGGTCGCGGTGGTAGACCCGCCGCAACGCCTCGAAGCGATCGTCGAGCCAGTTCTCCAGTTTATTGCCCCCAGTGCCCTCGTGTTTGGTCAGCATCTTTGCGCACATCATGGGCGACAGGGTTAACGCCACAATGCCCGAGATGAGTACGGCCCCAGCCAGGGTAAAGGCAAACTCGGTAAACAGCGTGCCGGTCAGTCCACCCACGAAGCCAATCGGAATGTAGACGGCCACCAGCGTCGTGGTCATAGCGACAATGGGCCAGGCCAGTTCGCGCGCACCCTTGAGGGCTGCATCGACCGGGGCCATGCCTTCCTCGATATGACGGTGGATGTTCTCCAGTACGATAATCGCGTCGTCCACCACAATGCCGATGGCCAGGACGATGGCAAGCAGGGTGAGCAGGTTGATAGAGAAACCCATCAACTGCATCAGGAACAGGCCACCAATCAGCGACAGGGGCACAGCCACAGCGGGAATCAGCACCGAGCGCATGGAGCCGAGAAAGAGGAAGATCACCAGGATTACGATGACCATGGCTTCCACGATGGTGGATTGCACGTCGCTGATAGCGTTGTTGATGTAGATGGTCGCATCGTAGTTGATGTCGCCGTTGATGCCCTCCGGCAGCCGCGGGTCGATCACGTTGTCATAGACATCGCGGACCCGGGCAATGACCTCCAGGGCATTGGCATCGGTGGCCACATCAACCTGGATGAATACCGCTTCCTTGTCGATGACCATTGCCGACTGGTCGTAGCCCTCGTTACCCAACTCGACCTCGGCGACGTCACCCAGGCGAACAATCGCTCCGTCCTCCTCCCTCAGCACCAGTTGTTCAAACTGTTCCACCGTAGACAGGTCGGTATTGGCCTTCAGGTCGACTGTGATCATGCTGCCCTTGGTCGCACCTACTGCCGACAACACGTTATTGGTTGCCAGCGCCGAGCGCACTTCGCCTGCGGTGACATTGAGTGCCGTCATGCGCTGCTGGTCCAGCCAGACCCGCATGGCGAAAACACTGGTGGTTTCCGCACTGGCACGCAATACACCGGGCAGGGTGGACAACTTGGGCTGTACTTCCCTGATCACATAATCGGCCACCCGGTTGGTGGGCAGCACATCGCTGTCGAAGGAGATATACATGCTCCCTACCTGCTCACCGATGGCCAGCGTAATGACCGGGTCCTCTGACTCCCTGGGCAGCTGGTTGCGCAGCTTGTTGACCTTGGTGACCACCTGGGTCAGGACCTCGTCCGGGTCCGCGTCGGTCCGTACATAGGCACTGATACTGCTCAGCCCCTGGGTACTGTTGGAGGTGATGTAGTCGATGTTCTCGGCGGTGGCGATTTCCCTTTCCAGCGGCGTGGTAATGAAACCGCGGATCAGTTCGGCATCGGCGCCGGTGTAGGCGGTAGACACGGTGATCACCGCGTTCTCGATCATCGGGTACTCACGCACGTTCAGATCGTTGGCGGCGCGCAACCCCAGCACCAGCAGAAACAGGCTGATAACGCTAGCCAGGACCGGCTTGTGGATGAAAATGTCTGTGAATTTCATATCAGCCGTTATCCGGTTTGGGTTCGAGACTGGCGTCGGGCTGGATCTGGTTGTTGATGGTGACGACGGATCCCGAATTCAGTTTCAGCAGGCCACTGGTGGCCACCGTTTCTCCGGGATTCAGCCCGTCGAGAATCGCTACGAGGTCGCCGCGAACCGGGCCCAGAGAGACAAAGCGCTGGGTCACGGTCAATTGCTGCCCGTTCTCGTTCACCACGTAGACCGAATTACCATAAGGCCGATAGGCGACGGCGGTTCGCGGTACGATGACCTGCTCCACCTGCAGCCCGATCGGCAGCGTCAGGCTGGCAAACATACCGGGCTTGAGCAGGTCATCGCGATTCTCCAGGGTTGCCTGCACGGCAAAGTTGCGGGTGTCGGGATCGATAACCGGGGCAATGGCAGTTACCTTCCCCTCGAAACTGGCACCGCCGAGCGCCTGCAGGCGGGCCTGTGCGGTCATGCCGGTGGCGATCTGCCCGCTGTACTGCTCGGGCAAGGTAAAGTTGGCGTAGAGGCTGTCCAGTGACTGTAGTTCGATGATGGTGTCGCCGGCCTGGACATAGTCGCCGACGTTGAAACGCCTGATGCCCAGTCGGCCCGAATAGGAGGCGCGCAGCGCCTTCTGCTCAATACGCGCTTTCTGGGCCTCGACACGGGCCGTGGCCTGGTCGACCTGGCTGGTGCGTTGGTCCAGCTCAGACTTGGAGATGTTGCGCGATTCAACCAGGCTGTTGGCGCGGCGCAGCTCGATGGCTGCGAGTTCTGCGGCGGCCTCCAGTGCCTTGAGTTCAGCCCGGTCCGGCGCCGAGTTGAGCGTGAGAATGATGTCTCCTGCCGCGACCTCTGCACCGTTGTCGAAGAATATTTCCTCGATGGTGCCAGGGACTTCGGTCGCCAGCTCGGCGCCGCGAATGGCTGCCAGGGTGCCCACCGATTCAACCGCGTCCTGCCACATGGCCGTGCGTGCTTCGGCGGTGGTGATCGCCTTGGGGGGCACCGGCATATTGTCCATGAACTCGTTCATTTTGATATTGCCATACCACTGCATGCCCAGTACCCCGCCGAAGATGAGGAGGGTGGCGATCAGCATGAGCCACATGCGTTTTCCGAACAGCAATTTCTTCATGATGGTTTGTTTCATCAGCCGGTAACAAAAAAGGGGGTACGCAGCGGCATCCGGGGCGGATGTCAGCCTTTTGGTTGCACGCGCAACCGGCAATCATACGCGGCTGCCGCCTACCGTGAAACGCTAGACTTCCTCGGTCACCTGTGTACAACTTTCGGGAATGAAAACGCCGGTCTCGGGGCCGGCGTGGTGGTGATTGCCGGCCACTGCAAGTGACCGGCAAATAGCGCTCGCTAGCGACCGCCGAGATCGACCTGGTGCAGGATGGCGCCGCGCAGCGGGTAACCCAGAGGGGCATCGTCCGGGTAATGGCCCGCGGGTGAGCCGGTATCGATGCCGGTGTCGAAAGTTTCGTCAATCGAGAAAAAGGCCGGTTGGCTGGCGCGGACACTGTCGCTGCCCTGGGTCACACCGTCCACCTTCAGGGTGAAGGTTCCGCTTTTGGCATAGCCGGGGCCGTCGTAGTCGAACTTGACTGCGATGTTGTGGGCGCCCGCTGGCAGGGGATCACGTCCCTGCAGGCGGATCTGGCCGAATTCGAAGATGCGGTACTCGAACACCGGGCGGCCGCTGTCGTCGAGATAGAGCGACCAGCCGGCGGCGGTGCCACCCATGGTGGCGAGGACGCCGCGGCCGCCGCCATCCCGATTCACCGCAACATCTGTGACCACCGACCAGGAGCGGTTGTCGATATTGGGTACCTGGTCTTCCGGCACACCGACGGTACCGGTGTAGTAGGTGACCCGCTCACGGCCCTCGGCCAGGAAGGGCATCGGGGTGCGCACATTGGCCGCGTTGCGCAGGGGCAGGATCCTCAGATCCTGTGCTTCGCTGTTGAACAGTTGCTGCAACTCGGCCAGCTTTGCCGGCTGTTCGGCCGACAAGTCATGGGCCTGGCTGAAATCGTCATCCAGGTTGTAGAGCTCCCATCGGTCATCGTCAAAGTTGGAGGGCTTGTTGGCCAGGCCAACCGTCCAGGGGATGCGGTCGTGGCGGGCGGAAGCCATCCAGCCGTCGTGATAGATGGCGCGGTTTCCGAACACTTCGAACAACTGGGTGTCGTGGAATTCGGGGGCGGTGGCACTGGCGAAGCTTGCCAGCATGGAGCTGCCGTCCATCGGTAGCTGGCTGACGCCGTTGATTGCTTGCGGCATTTCGATACCGGCAGCGGCCAGGATGGTGGGGGCAATGTCGTTGACGTGGGAGAACTGCTGGCGCAGGCCTCCCTTGTCCTCGATGACCCTGGGCCAGGACACGACCAGCGGGTTACGGGTGCCACCCAGATGGGAGGCAACCTGCTTGACCCACTGGAAAGGGGTGGTCAGTGCCCAGGCCCAGCCAGCGGGATACTGGGGATAGGACTCGGCGCTACCGATGCTGTCGAGTTTGGCCAGTTGTAGCTGTACAGGCTCCTGCAGACCCTGGAGCGCGCCCATATAGTTGATGCTCCCCGGGGGACCGCCTTCGGCGCTGCTGCCGTTGTCACCGACCACGTAAAAGAACAGGGTATTGTCGAACTGCTTGCTGGCTTTGAGGTGATCTACCAGTTTGGCTACCTGGGCGTCGGTGTGAGCCAGAAATCCAGCGTAGGTCTCCATGAGCCTGGCGGCGACCTTTTTCTGGTCGTCGCTGAGGCTGTCCCAGGCGGGAATGAGGTCGGGGCGCGGTGTCAGGTCCGTGTTCGGGGGAATTACCCCGAGCTGCTTCTGGCGGGCGATAATCTCTTCGCGCATGGCGTCCCAGCCCTGGTCGAAGCGACCCTTGTAGCGTTCGATCCAGTTTTTGGGGACTTGTAAGGGAGCATGTGCCGCACCGGTGGAGTAATAGAGAAAGAATGGCTTGTCCGGGGTCAGGCTGTGCTGCAGTTGCAGCCATTCAATCGCCTCCCGGCTCATGTCTTCGGTGAAGTGATAGTTGTCCACGTCCGGGCGCATGACGGGCCGGGTTCCCTCGTAGAGGGTGGGATCAAACTGGTCGGTCTCGCCACCCATGAACCCATAGAACTTTTCAAAGCCGACGCCGGTTGGCCAGCGGTCGAAGGGGCCCATGGGAGAGGTTTCCCAGCTGGGAGCAAGATGCCATTTGCCGATGGCGGCGGTGCTGTAGCCGCGCTGGCGCAGCATCTCCGCCACGGTGGCGGTGTGCGGGTTGAGCACGCCCTGGTAACCGGGGTAGGCATTGGCCACGTTCATCACTGTTCCCACATTGGCGCGGTGAGCGTCGCGTCCGGTGAGCAGCGCTGCCCGTGTGGGTGAGCAGATGGCGGTAGTGTGAAAGCGGTTGTAGCGCAGACCCTCGGCCGCCAGCGCTTCCAGCCCCGGGGTGTCCGCGGGGCCGCCGAATGTACTGGCTGCGCCGAAGCCGACATCGTCGAGTAGTACCACGACCACGTTGGGAGCCCCCTCCGGAGCTGCGAGTTGTTCTATCCGGGGGCTGTTTTCAGCCCGGGCCAGGTTCGTGAATGTCAGTGCCAATACAGCGGCAAGCAGGCGGGAAATTACAGCCATTCGATCGACCTCGAGGGATTGCGGAGGGCGTTACAGTAGCTTCAGTCGCCTGCCCGTGAAATGGCCCCGAGGACATTGACAGGCAGAGACTCTGAGGCGGTATATCAGGGGGAACCGGAGTGCTGTATCGCGACCACTAGGGGCCGGCTGCGGCCGACCCCGGC
The DNA here is from genome assembly GCF_008064665.1 of Parahaliea maris. GTDB lineage: Bacteria > Pseudomonadota > Gammaproteobacteria > Pseudomonadales > Halieaceae > Parahaliea > Parahaliea maris. Next base: position 244,467 of record NZ_VRZA01000003.1, read on the forward strand.
GCGCTGGTATCGAGTACCTCTGATACCAGCGCCAGTCGATAGGAACTGTGCGTCAGCTTGGGCAGTACCCGCTGCAGGTAGGCGATGGTTTCCGGGTAGGGGTGGCCAATGGCCACTGCCAGCCCACGTTCCCGTGCCAGCTGGATGAAATAGTCGAAGCGTTCAGCAATCGCCTCCTCGCTACGCTGGTTATCAAGGAACACCTGCCGCGACAGGTGCGGCACGCTGGCTTCGCCGGCTACGACGGCGGCGACCGTACCCTTGTCTGTGCGGGAATCGACAAAGTAGAGCTGGCGCGCCGACAGCTCGGCCATCAGCCACTCCATCTGCGGCCGGCGCCGGGTGAGGTCGGAACCCATGTGATTGTTGAGTCCGCGCACGTGGGGAACGCTGGCCAGCGCCGCTGTCAGAATCTGGTGGAAATGGTTTCTGTCCAGTTCCGGGGTCAGGCCACCGCGGCCCAGGGCTTTGTGACCGAGGTTACTCATTGGCTGGTGCAGGAGTACTTCCTTGCCGTAACGGTGCGCCAGTTCGGCCAGCTGCGGGCCGTGAGGGGTGTGGGGAAGAACGGCGTAATTCAGCCTGCCCGGGAGCTCGACAGCCGCCCGTCCATTGTCCAGCTGGTTGCCGATATCGTCGATGATCAGGACCAGGGTGTAGCGCGGTGCCTGGTATTCATCGCTGAGGTAGCTGCACTCCCCGCGGTGCCAGCGCTCGGCGCTGGCGGGCAGGGCCGCCAGCATCAATCCGATAAGGAGGAGGCCGCGCAGGGTGTCAGGACTCGCTGTCGAGAGCCGCGGCAGCGCGCGCCCGCTTGTCGCGCAGGCCCAGGATGTTGACCCCTTTCAGCAGGGTGAGCGCTTCGTAGAGCTGGTTGTCAGTCGCCAGCAGGCCGTTCACGCTGCGACTGGCGGGGCGCCCGGCGTCGCCGTTGGCGTTGTCGAGGTGGCCCGACAGGTCCGCCTCGCTGATCTGGCGCGAGGTGTCGTAGGCCGTCACCCTGGCCCGCTCCACCTGGATGTCGGGTTCAATCCCCGAGGCCTGGATGGAGCGGCCGTTGGGGGTGAAGTAGAGCGCGGTGGTCAGCTTGACTGCGCGGGACTCGGAGATGGGCAGTACCGTTTGCACCGAACCCTTGCCGAAGCTGTTGGTGCCCATGATGACCGCGCGGCCGTGATCCTGCAGGGCCCCGGCCACAATCTCCGAAGCGCTGGCAGAGCCGCCGTTGATCAGTACTACCATGGGAATGCCGTCGGTTGAGTCCGCCGGCTGGGCTTCGTAGCGTACGTCGGAGTTGGCCAGCCGGCCTTCGGTATAGACCACCAGCCCGCCGTCCATGAACAGGTCCGCCACGTCGACGCTGGCCCGCAGGACCCCGCCAGGATTGTTGCGCAGGTCCAGCACCAGGCCTTTCAGCTTGCCTTTTTCCTTGAGTTTGGACAGGGAGGCGCTAACGTCCTCGCCGGTATGATTCTGGAACTGGGCAATGCGAATGTAGCCGTAACCGGGCTCCAGTTCCCGCTCGCGCACGCTGGCCACCTTGATGGTGTCGCGTTTCAGGGTCACCTCAAAGGGCTCGGTTTCCCCGGGTCGGCCGATGGTCAGCTGGATTTCGCTGCCTTTCGGGCCGCGCATTTCATCGATAGCCTCATTGAGGCTCATGCCTTTGACCGGCTGCTTGTCCAGCTTGAGGATGATATCCCCGGTCTGCAGCCCGGCCTCGGCGGCAGGGGAGCCGTCGATGGGGGCAATGATCTTGACGTAGCCGTCTTCCATGCCGACTTCCAGGCCCAGCCCGCTGAACTCGCCGGTAGTGTTGGATTGCAGGTCCTCGAAGGCGTCCTTGGTGAGATAGACCGAGTGGGGGTCCAGGCTCATCAACATGCCCTGGATGGCGTACTCCAGCAATGTGGAGTCGTCGATCTCCTCGACGTAGCCGATGCGGATCTGGTTGTACACGTCGGCGAAGGTGCGCAGGTCGTCCAGTGGAAGCAGGGGCTCCTGTTCCACCGCGGCGGTCAGTGAGAGAGGAAGGCTGAGCAGGGCAGCCCCCATCAGGGTTCGGGTAAAACGGGGAATGTGCATGATTACCGCCACTGGGGCCCGGGGCCGGTGCATTGAAAAAACAAGTGGCCTCCAGTGTAACCCAAAGCCCGGTCGGCGTGGCAGGGGCCCTGAACCGGTAACCCTGAACCGGTAACCTGGAGCCAGCGTAACTAGCCCCGGCACCACTTGGCGGGGTCCACCGGCTTGCCCTTGTGGCGAATCTCGAAATAGAGGGCGGGCCGTTCGAGCCCGCCACTTTCGCCGACGCTGCCGATCTCCGCACCGGCCTGAACCCACTCGCCCACCTCTCGCAGCAGGCTCTGGTTGTGGGCGTAAAGGCTCATGTAGCCATCGCCGTGATCGATGATCAGCAGCAGGCCGGAGCCGCGGAACCAGTCGGCGTAGACCACCCGGCCGTGATGGATGGCGCGCACGGGCTGGCCTGCCGCGGCGGGTATGTTCACCCCCTGCCAGGTCATTTTACCGTCGTTGCGGGAGCGGCCGAAGCGGTTGCTGGGTTTACCGGCCACTGGCCAGGGCATTTTGCCGCGGGCGGTGGTAAAGGGCTGGGCATTGTCCGGCAGGGCCATGTCGATCACGGCGCGCTGGATGGTTTCCAGCAGTTGCTCCAGTTCCTTCTGGTCTTTCTTCAGCTGCGCCAGGGCATCCCCCTTGGAGTTGATATCCGCGGCCAGTCGCTCGGCGGCCTCCTGGCGGACTCCTTTTTGTTTCTCCAGCGTGGCCTGTTCGCTGGCCAGGGTCTGCTGGCGCGCGGCCAGCTCGGAGCGCTGTGCCTCGATGTCCCGCTGCACCGCAGCCAGTTCCTCGAGCGTCTTGCGGAAGGCCTCGATCTGCTCGTTGCGCGCATCGAAAAAATAGCGGTAGTAGGCCATGGCCCGGGCCAGGGTGTGCGGCGCCTCCTGGTTCAGCAGCACCTTGACCTGGTCCTGACGACCTATCTTCCAGGCGGTTTCAAGCTCCAGGGCAAGCCGTTCCTGCTGGGCGGTGCGGCGCTGTTCGAGCTCAGCTTGCTGCCCGCTCAGGGAAGCCAGCTCAGCCTCGGTGCTGGAGATATCTGCCCGGGTTGCTGCAATCTGTTGCTGCAGGCGGCCGAGCGCCGTCTCCGCCTCGCGCAGCTGTGCCAGCAGCTTGTCGCGACGGCTGCGGGCACTGCTCAGTTCGCGATCGAGCTGTTTGATCTCACCCTGCAGGGCGTTCAGTTTGGCGCGAGTCTGTTCCTCGTCAGTCTGGGCCAGGCCCGCGGGGGCCGCCAGCAGTAGCGCCAGCAGCAGAACAGACCGGGACCTCACTGGTTCAGGCGAGAGGGCGGGTGAGGTTGTGGCCGGTCATCTCTTCCGGCTGCGGCAGGTCCATCAGCGCCAGCAGGGTGGGGGCGATGTCGGCCAGGATACCGCCAGCGGGGTCGAGGCTGAGCTGGCGCCCGCCGAGGTAAACCAGCGGCACGTGTTCAGTCGTGTGCTGGGTGTGCTTCTGGCCCGACTCGTAATCCTGCATCTGTTCGCAGTTGCCGTGGTCTGCGGTCACCAGGGCCTGGCCGCCGTGCTCCAGCAGGGCGGTTTCTATCCGCCCCAGACATTCGTCGAGGGCCTCCACGGCCTTCACCGCCGCTTCGTAAACGCCGGTGTGCCCGACCATGTCACCGTTGGCGTAGTTGCACACGATGAGATCGTACTTGCCGGAGCCGATGGCCTCGACCAGCTTGTCGGTCAGCTCCGGGGCGCTCATTTCCGGTTTGAGGTCGTAGGTGGCCACGTCTGGCGACGGGATCATCACTCGCTCCTCCCCCGGAAATTCCTGCTCGCGGCCGCCGCTGAAGAAGAAGGTGACATGGGCGTACTTTTCAGTCTCGGCGATTCGCAGCTGGGTCATGTGGCGCTGGGCCAGGTAGTCGCCCAGCACGTTGCTCAGGCTCTCGGGCGGGAAGGCGCAGGGAGCGTCCAGGCTGGCGGCGTACTCGGTGGTGGTCACAAAGGCGGCCAGTGTCGGCACGCTCCCGCGATCGAAGCCGTCGAAGTCGCGATCGAGGAAGGTGTGGGACAGCTGGCGGGCGCGGTCGGCGCGGAAATTCATGAACAGCACCGCGTCGCCGTCGACGATGGCTGCGTCGGAGCCACCAATCAGCGTGGGCTGCACAAACTCGTCATTCTCGTCGCGCTCGTAGGCCGCGGCCAGGGCGTCGCCGGTGGAGGCGGCGCTGTAGGGAGCTTCGGCGCGCACCAGCAGGTCCCAGGCGCCCTCGATACGATCCCAGCGGTTATCCCGGTCCATGGCGTAATAGCGGCCGACCATGCTGGCGACCCGGCCACAGCCCAGCTCGGCAAAGGCCGCGTCGGCCTTGGCCAGTGACGCTTCGGCACTGCGCGGCGGGGTATCGCGCCCGTCGAGGAAGGCGTGCAGATAGACCCGTGTGGCGCCGCGTTTTGCTGCCAGGCGAACCGCCGCCAGGATCTGGTCCTCGTGGCTGTGAACGCCGCCGGGTGACAGCAGGCCCAGTACGTGCACGGCGCCGCCGTTGGCAATCGCCTTGTCGATGGCGTCCGTGTAGACCGGGTTGGTGTCGAAACTGCCGTCGGCGATGGCCTTGTCGATGCGGGTGATGTTCTGGTAGATGATCCGCCCGGCGCCGAGGCTCATGTGCCCCACTTCGGAATTGCCCATCTGCCCATCCGGCAGGCCCACGTCCAGGCCCGAGCCGGAGATCAGGGTATGGGGGGAGTCCCGCCACAGGCGGTCCCATACCGGGGTGGCAGCGTTGGCGATGGCATTGTCGCGGGTGTCCTCGCGGTAACCGAAGCCGTCTAGCACAATCAGTACGGTGGGTTTTTTGCCTGTATCGCTCATGTCTCGTCCAGGTGAATTCACAGCAAAGAGAACTCCCCATTTTACATTGTCTGGCGCGCGATGGCAGGGGCTCGCGAGTCCGTGGCCTCCGGGTTCCCCCGCCATTGGGCCGCCCCGGTGCGCCGCTGGTTGCGGGGGTGGGGGAGGGAGGGGGCAAGGGGTGGGTGAAAGCCGGGTAAAAAGCGGGTTAGAGTGTGGGCCAAACCACTGGGAGGAAATCACCGTGTTTCGACTGGCCCTGCTATTGCTGAGTTGCAGCCTGATCTGGAGCGCCGCCGCCTTTGACCCGGTCGCCGAGGACCCGGCTTTCGACAGCGACTATCCGCCCGCGATTGCGGAACTCGCTTTCGACAGTGACGGCTACCGCCTGCCGGGGCTGATGTACATAGCAACGGGCCCGGGGCCCCATCCCACCGTTGTGCTGTTACACGGCATTCCCGGCACCGAGAAAAACCTCGATCTGGCGCAGGTGCTGCGGCGGGCGGGATTCAACGTGCTGTTTTTTCACTACCGGGGAGCCTGGGGCGCCGAGGGTGATTACTCGATACTCACGGTGGATGACGATGCCCTGGCTGCCCTCGCCTTCCTGCGCCAGGACGAGGTGGCGGCCCGCTACCGGGTCGACCGCAGCAAACTTTCCCTGTTGGGGCACTCGCTGGGCGGCTATACGGCACTGAAAGCCGGCAGCCAGGACCCGAACCTGGTCTGTGTGGCGGCGATGGCTCCGGCCAATTTCGGCCTGGATGCCGAGGGACTCGAGCGGGATGACCCCGAGGCCCTGGGGCTCCTGGACTATGCCGACAGCCTGTTCATGCTGGCGAATTTCGACGGGCCCCGCCTGCGCCAGCAGCTGCAGGCAGTACCGGCCCAGGAGCTCGACACCACCCGTTTCGGCCCCGGCCTGGCGGGCAAGCAGGTATTTCTGGTGGTCGGCGAGCAGGATGCGGTCACGCCGAAGGCGACGATTTTCCGTCCGATTGTGGATGCCTACGGCAAGGTTTCCGGCCTGAGCCTGCACAGCCGCGTGCTGCCGGGGGACCACAGCTTTTCCCGCAGCCGGATTGCGCTGGCCAGGCAATTGCTGGCCTGGTTCGAAGCGGGCTGCCGCTAGTATCGGCGCCCCCCATCCGGGGCGCTGGCGCGCTGGTCGACCCCGCCCGGAGCCGGTATACTTGCCGCCTTTTTGAACAGTGAGGGGCATTTGCAGCCCCCTCCAGCCGGCCTCACGCCGCTGACTACCCGGACCTCGACACGCAACATGGCACTCTTTCTCGAATTTCTCGCCCAGCAATGGATTCTGGCGGCGGCCCTGTTGGCTGCCGTTGGCATGCTGATCTTCCACGAATCGCGCAAGGCGGGCCCTTCACTGAGCCCCCAGCAGGCGATCAACCTGGTCAACCAGCAGGGCGGTGTATTCGTCGACCTGCGCGATGCCGCGGATTTCAAGCAGGGCCATATCACCGGTGCCGTGCACATTCCCGCCGGCAAACTGGACGCCCGGGTGGGAGAGCTTGAAAAATTCAGGGCCGCCCCCATAGTGCTGGTATGCAAGATGGGTCAGCATGCCGGGGCTGCGGGGAAGAAGCTCAAGGCCGGTGGTTTCGAGCAGGTTTACAAGATGGCCGGCGGCATGACCGAGTGGAGCAACCTGCAGTTGCCCACGACCCGCTAGTAACAGGCCGGATATGACTTCCAAGGTAACCATCTACACTACCCCCTACTGCCCTTACTGCATTCGCGCCAAGCAACTGCTGGACGGCAAGCAGGTGAGCTACCGGGAGATTGGTGTCCACAGCGACCCTGGCCTGCGCCAGGAGATGATGCAGCGCAGCGGTCGCCGTACGGTACCCCAGATTTGGATCGGCGAGCGCCACGTGGGCGGATACGACGATCTGGCCGCCCTCGAACACGGGGGAAGCCTCGACGGCCTGCTCGGGCTGGCGAACTAGTTTTTATAACCAAGTAATGGAGGAAGGCCCCATGGCCGAAGAACAAGCAGCAACCGGTGGGCAGGACCTGCCGCAACAGCAATTTTCCATGCAGCGGATTTACACCAAGGATCTCTCTTTCGAGTCTCCTTCCAGTCCGGCTGTATTCCGCAAGCAGTGGCAGCCCAAGGTCAATGTCGATCTCAACACCAAGAGCGACAAACTGGATGAGAACGGCAACTACGAGGTGGTACTGACCATCACCCTGACCGCCACCGTGGAAGAGGAAACCGCGTTCCTGGTGGAAGTGCAGCAGGCCGGTATCTTCTTCATCACTGGCATCGAGGGTGAGAACCTGCGCCGTGTACTCGGCACTGCCTGCCCCAACATCCTGTTCCCCTACGCCCGCGAAAACATCGATGCGATCTGCGTTAAAGGCGGCTTCCCGCCCGTCATGCTGGCACCGGTGAATTTCGACGCCCTGTACCAGCAGGCGCTGGCACAGGCCCAGGCCGAAGGCGCGCCGGCCGCAGCAGAGGGCGGTGAGGCAGCGACTCACTGATCCCTTCAGGGGCGACGCGGCAGGTTCGCGCTCGCCCCAGCCTTCTATCTCCCTTCCCCGCTTTTATCCCAACCCGGGAAATTCCAGCTGCCTGAGGGCCTCGTAGAGTACGAGCGCTGCCGTGTTGCTGAGGTTCAGGCTGCGGCTGTCTTCCCGCATGGGCACCCGAACCCGCTGCTGGGGCGGCAGGTTGTCGCGGATGGCCGGCGGCAGGCCCCGCGTTTCCGGACCAAATAACAGGGCGTCCCCGGGCTGATAACTCACCCGGTGATAGGGCGTGCTGCCGTGGGTGGTGAGCCCGAGCAGGCGGGTGTCGGGATGGGCCCGGCAGAAACTGTCGAGGTCGGGCCAGGTCTGCACTGCGGCAAACTCACGGTAATCGAGGCCCGCCCGGCGCAGCTTCTTGTCATCGAGGTCGAATCCCAGCGGCTCTATCAGGTGCAACTGGCTGCCGGTATTGGCGCACAGGCGGATGATATTGCCGGTATTCGGTGGAATCTCGGGCTGAAAAAGAACGATGCAGGGCACGGAGTCAGGCATCGGCGCAGTCTACCGGCGCCCTGCGGGGGCCGCTACATATTCAGGTCTTTCATCTTCCGGGTCAGGGTATTGCGCCCCCATCCCAGCAATTCGGCGGCGTCGCGTTTGCGGCCCTGGGAGTGTTGCAGGGCCACCTCGATCATGACCCGCTCGAAGGTGGGCACCGCCTGGCGCAGGATGTGGTGCTTGCCCTGGACCAGTTCGTTGCGGGCCCAGCGATATAGCAGTTCGCGCCAGTCCGCCTGGGTGCCAGCCTCCGCCGGTGAGGTGGTCTTGCCCAGCTCCGGGGGCAGGTCACGCAGGTGAATTTCGCGCCCGGAAGCCATCACCGTAATCCAGCGACAGGTGTTTTCCAGCTGGCGCACGTTGCCGGGCCAGTCCAGGCCAATCAGGAACTGTTCGGTCTCCGGTAGCAGTACCTTGGATTCCCCGCCCAGTTCTTCTGCCGCGCGCTGGAAAAAGAACTGCATCAGCCGCGGGATGTCTTCCCTGCGTTCCGCCAGTTTGGGAATGTGGATGCGGATCACGTTGAGCCGGTGAAACAGGTCCTCGCGGAAGTCGCCGCGCTGAACCAGTTCTTCCAGGTCCTGGTGGGTGGCGGCGATGATGCGCACGTCCACTTTTACCGGCGTGTGGCCGCCCACCCGGTAGAACTCACCATCGGCCAGTACCCGCAGCAGGCGAGTTTGCGTTTCCGCCGGCATGTCGCCGATCTCGTCCAGGAACAGGGTGCCGCCGTTGGCCTGTTCGAAGCGACCCTCGCGCTTGGCGTTGGCGCCGGTGAAGGCGCCTTTTTCGTGGCCGAACAGCTCCGACTCCATCAGGTCCTTGGGGATGGCGGCCATGTTCAGGGCGATGAAGGGGTTGGCCGCCCGCGGGCTGTGGCGGTGGAGGGCGCGCGCCACCAGCTCCTTACCGGTACCCGATTCACCGTTGATCAGCACGGTGATATTGCTGTGGGCGAGGCGGCCGATGGCGCGGAATACCTCCTGCATGGCCGGCGCCTCACCGATGATATCGGTCTGCGGCAGGGCCTCCTGGGAGGGAATTTCTCCACGCTTTTCCCGGGCCTGGGCCAGGGCGCGCTCGGTAATGGCCACCACCTCGTCGATGTCGAAGGGTTTGGGCAGATACTCGAACGCACCACGCTGGTAGGACTCCACCGCCGAATCCAGGTCGGAGTGGGCGGTGGTGATGATCACCGGCAGTTGCGGGTGGTGTTCACTCAGGTGTGAGAGCAGCGCCAGGCCGTCGGTGCCGGGCATGCGGATATCGCTGATGATCACGTCGGGCTGGTCATCACGCAGTTGCTCGAGCAGGCTGTCGGCGTCGGCGAAGCTCTGGTTGTCTATACCGGCCTGGTTCAGGGCGCGTTCCAGCACCCAGCGAATCGAGCTGTCGTCATCGACGACCCAGACCTTAGCTTGTCCTGTCATTCTGCTGTTCCATAGGTAGGTAAATTGTAAATCGGGTGCAGCCCGGTTCGCTGCGACATTCCAGCAGGCCCCCGTGGCGGCTGATGATCGACTGGGCGATGGACAACCCGAGTCCGGTGCCATCGGCGCGGCCGGTGACCATGGGTACGAAGATCGATTGTTGTAATTCTTCGGGGATGCCCGGGCCGTTGTCGGTGATGTCGATGCGGCAGACCAGGCGGTGGCGTATCGAGCCGATGGTGAACTGGCGCCGCGAGCGGGTGCGCAGGCAGATCTCGCAGTCACTGGGAGATTCCGCCGCCTGCAGCGCGTTGCGCATGATGTTCAGTACAACCTGGATCAGTTGGACGCGGTCGCCGGGCAGGTCGGGCAGGCTGGGATCGTAGTCCCGTCGCAACGTCACCTTGCCGCCGGCCTCGGCGTTGATCAGGTTGCGGACGTGCTCGAGGATTTCGTGGATATTGACCTCGGCCAGCTGTAGCTGGTGATGCGGCCCCAGCAGGCGATCTACCAGGTCGCGCAGCCGGTCCGCCTCGCGGATGATGATGCGCGTGTACTCGGTGAGGCTGTCATCGGGGAGCTCCTTGGCCAGCAACTGGGCGGCGCCGCGTACCCCGCCGAGCGGATTCTTGATTTCGTGGGCAAGCCCGCGGATCACCGCCCGGGTCGTCTCCTGGGCCTGCTGCATACCCTCTTCGCGACTGATACGTTGCAGGCGGTCCACCGGCTGCAGTTCCACCAGCAGAGAATCGACCTCCCCCGCCTGCAGGATCGGGGTGACGAACAGGTCGAGGTGGATGGTATGGCTGGAGGGAAGGTGCATGGACATGCCGCGCTGGGTGACGGGTGTTCGGGCGTCGCGAACCTGGCGCAGGGTGTCGAGTAATTCGTCCGGGTTCAGGCAGAGCTGGGCGGCGTCCTGGCCAACCACGCGCGCGGCAGAGGCCTCCATCAGGGCCTGGGCAGAGGCGTTGATGGCGGTCACGCACAACTCGTCATCCAGGCAGATGACCCCGGTGCTCATGTTGTCGAGAATATCCTGTTGCAGAACCATGCTTGCCCCATGATTGACCGCCTTCCTGCGGCATGCTTCTTGGCTTAGCAAAATTAGAGCCAAAAAGATGCACAGTGGGGCAGAAACTATTGCTTGAAGAAAAGTGCAGTATTTTCAGCTGGCTAGGCGTAGATGGCCCGCGTCGTGGGGCAGCCTGCCGGGTTTCCGGCACTTTGGCGAAGCACGCAGAGCCGGTTGTGCACCAGTTATTGCACCAATATGGTGCGCCCGTAAATGGTGCCTGTCCAGTCCGGGGCTGTGCTATTAGTGCTCACGGCGTGGCAGCATGGGTCGCATCAACTGGGAGTTGTTATTCAGGTTGCGGCGCAGAGCCTCGACCCCGGTCGGTGGTTTGGCCAGAGGCGGCCGCGGTGGGCGCGGTCGGTGGTGGGGACGATTGTTGTAGATCGGGTAGGGGTAGGCGTAGCCACCCGGATAGCCCAGGTAGTCGTTGTAGTCGTAGTTCTGGTTGCTGGCCAGGGCCTCATCCCGCGCCAGCTGCGACTGTCGACGCAGTTCCGCCCGGTGTTTTTCCCGCTCCCGCCGGTCGGCGGCCATGCGGTCGGTGGTCTCTCGCATGTCCTCGAGTCGCTGTTGGTAGGCCTCGTCCGGGGCGCTGTTGGCGGTACTGTATTCGAGGGTTTCGGCGGTTTTGCCTTCGGCTGGCGGGGTGTCGGAAAAGCTGACAACGCCATCCTCGTCCACTGTCTTGTAGACGGTGGCGGAGTCGGCGAGGGTGCCGCTGGACAGGAGCGCCAGGGTGAGGGCTGCGAGGCTAGCGCGGATCATGGGGTTATTATAGTTCGGGCTTCGAAGTTGCGCGCCTTCAGGGGGATGCAGAACTGGCCCTGCACAATGTAGTAAGCGGGAATTATTCCGCGAAGCCCACGGATGGTTACTCCGTAGTCCGGGCGTGAGCTGGGCGCACACCTCCCCGGACACGCTACAAGCACGTCCATGTGCGCTCCTCAGCGGCCATCCATGGCCGCTGAAGGTCCGGGGAGGTGCACCCCCAGCTCCCACCCTGCTTTGGTACGAGATTCTGTTTTCCAGTTTCCAGAAACGAAGTTCCTGTATTGAAGCAAACTCCGGGGGAGCGTGTATGGTACCCGGGGCCCTTCCGGGACCTTCAGCGGCCCGGACGGCCGCTGAGGAGCCTCCATGGATGGATTCACGGCGTGTCCCGGAAGGGGCCCGGGTGCCGTGCGCGCGGCTGAATTTCACCCTGAGGCCGATGCCGGGCAACTCCTAAATCCAGGACCAACAAAAAAGCCCGCACGAAGCGGGCTTTCCGGAGTGAAGCGCGGGACTTACACCGAGTAGTACATGTCGAACTCGACCGGGTGGGTGGTCATGTCCAGACGCTGTACGTCTTCCTGTTTCAGTTCAATGTAGCCGTCTATCATGTCGTCGGTGAACACGCCGCCCTCGGTGAGGAAGTTGCGGTCCGCATCCAGGGCTTCCAGCGCCATGGTGAGGCTGGAGGCCACAGTCGGGATCGCCTTGCCTTCTTCCGGCGGCAGGTCGTACAGGTCCTTGTCGGCAGGATCGCCGGGGTGAATCTTGTTCTTGATGCCGTCGATGCCGGCCATCAGCATGGCTGCGAAGGCCAGGTAGGGGTTGGCGGTGGGGTCGGGGAAGCGAACTTCCACGCGCTTGCCCTTGGGGCTCGGTTCGTAGGGAATACGGATGGAAGCGGAGCGGTTGCGGGCGGAGTAGGCCAGCATGACCGGGGCTTCGAAGCCAGGTACCAGGCGCTTGTAGGAGTTGGTGGACGCGTTGGTGAAGGCGTTCAGGGCGCGGGCGTGCTTGATGATGCCGCCGATGTAGAACAGGGCGGTGTCAGACAGGCCGGCGTAGCCGTCGCCAGCGAACATGTTTTCGCCGTCCTTGGAAATGGACTGGTGAACGTGCATGCCGGAGCCGTTGTCGCCAACCAGCGGTTTGGGCATAAAGGTAGCCGTTTTGCCGTAGGCGTGGGCTACGTTGTGCACGCAGTACTTGAGGATCTGTACTTCGTCCGCTTTCTTGATCAGGGTGTTGAACTTGACGCCGATCTCACACTGGCCGGCGGTACCCACTTCGTGGTGGTGTACTTCGATGGGCAGGCCCATCTGTGCCATGGCGGTACACATGGCGGCGCGGATGTCGTGCAGGGAGTCGACCGGGGGAACCGGGAAGTAGCCGCCTTTTACGCGCGGGCGGTGACCGATGTTGCCCTCGTCAAATGACAGGTTGGAGGACCAGGCCGCTTCGTCGGAGCTGATCTTGTAGCCGGCACCGCTGATGTCGGCGTACCACTTGATGTCGTCGAACACGAAGAACTCGGGTTCCGGGCCAAAGAAGGCAGTGTCACCGATGCCAGTGGACTTCAGGTACTCCTCGGCACGGCGCGCGACGGAGCGCGGGTCGCGCTCGTAGCCCAGCATGGTGGAGGGCTCGACAATGTCACAGCGCAGGATGACGGTGGTGTCATCGGTGAAGGGGTCGAGAACGGAGGTGCTGTCGTCCGGCATCAGGATCATGTCGGATTCGTTGATGCCCTTCCAGCCAGAGATGGAGGAGCCGTCAAACATCTTGCCCTCTTCGAACATGTCCTCGTCGACTTCAGTCGCGGGAATGGTGACGTGCTGTTCCTTGCCGCGGGTATCGGTGAACCGCAGGTCCACCCAGGTGGCTTCGGTTTCTGTGATCAGGTTCAGAGTGTTCTCTGACATTGGTTTTCCTCCATGGGGTGGTTTTCAAGCCGCTTGCGGCCGGATTGCTATGTTATTCCGGGTCGGGGAGCCTGCTCCCCGGGGCACCACTCGGTGCCTCAAAGCAACAGCTGCACCTCAGGTATGCGGGCGGCAACTGGTTGAAAATCAGTAAGTTTCTTCCGGGATGTGGTGACACCAACGAACGGCATTGGCGCGAAATACACGCCCTGATCAGACGCGAGAGTTATCGCCTCTCAGGGAAGCGTTGTCAAGTTGTGGGGAGCGTGAGCGGGGAAAGACGGCCCGGCGAAAGCCGGGCCGGACAGGAACTGGCAGTACTTAGTAGCCAGCTTCTTTGCAGGTCTTGATGATCGCAGCGGCCACTTTGTAGGGATCCGCGTTGGATGCGGGACGACGGTCTTCCAGTCGGCCGACCCAGCCATCTTCCGGTGTGGTGATAGGAATACGGATGGAAGCGCCGCGGTCGGAGATGCCGTAGCTGAACTCGTCGATCGCCTGGGTTTCGTGGCGGCCGGTCAGGCGCTGGTGGTTGTCGGCACCGTAAACGCTGATGTGGCGCTCGATGTTCTTGCCGAACTCCTCACAGATCTTGATGAAGACTTCTTCCTTGCCCTCTTCACGCATCGCGGTATTGGAGAAGTTGGCGTGCATGCCGGAGCCGTTCCAGTCGGTGTCGCCCAGCGGCTTGGGATGCCACTCGATCCACAGGCCGTATTTCTCGGCGGTGCGCTCGAGCAGGTAGCGGCCCAGCCAGATCTCGTCGCCGGCACGCTTGGCACCCTTGGCGAAGATCTGGAATTCCCACTGGCCGGCGGCCACTTCAGCGTTGATACCTTCAACGTTCAGGCCGGCTTCCAGACACAGGTCCAGGTGCTCTTCGATGATGTCACGGCAGTAAGCGTTCTTGGCGCCCACGGAACAGTAGTACGGGCCCTGCGGGTCGGGGAAGCCGCCGGCGGGGAAGCCCGGGGGGCGGTTGGTGGCGGAATCCCACAGGAAATATTCCTGCTCGAAGCCGAACCAGTAATCCTCGTCGTCGTCGCCTTCCATGATGGTGGCGCGGCCGTTGGACACGTGGGGCGTGCCGTCAGCGTTCAGTACCTCGGTCATGACCAGGTAGGAGTTCTTGCGATCCGGGTCGGGGATGACCATAACCGGCTTCAGCAGGCAGTCAGAGGCGTTGCCCTCGGCCTGTTCGGTGGAGCTGCCGTCGAAGGACCACATGGGGCATTCTTCCAGGGTGCCGCCAAAATCCTTACGGACCATGGTCTTGCTGCGCAGGCTCTGGGTGGGGCTGTAGCCGTCGAGCCAAATGTATTCCAACTTGCTTTTCATCTTGCGTGTCCCTTGTTGTAAGGATTGAGAGCCGGAAGAGCCGTTTGTCGCCGGCTCATCTTTTAGCAGTTTCAGGAAAAGCAAAAACCGTTCCAACCTTGCCCAGGCTACACCGGGTGCAGGGAGTGCACCTAAAAAGTGCTCAGAAATGAACGGCTTGCGTGCAGGGTTGCACCTTCCGGGCGAATCTACAGTTGTCGGGCTGGCTGGGGGTGCACCAATATGGTTCGAATTTAGGCGTTAGCGCACTATACTGGTGCTTCTAGGCTTCGTCGGGTCGGTCGGCGTCCACAATCACGACCGTTATATTGTCTCGTCCTCCGTGCTTGAGGGCGAGGTCGACCAGGGTCTTGCAGGCGTCCCCGGGTGATCCCTGCCCCATCGCGGTGCATATTGCCGCGGATTCAAGCGAGTTGTAGAGGCCGTCACTGCACAGCAGGTAGCGGTCGCCCTGCTGGACAGGTGAGTAGCGCATATCCAGCCGCAGGTTTTTGTGGGTCCCGACCCCGCGGGTGAGCACATGTGCAGAGTGATGGCTCGCCAGCTCCTGTTCGGTCAGCTCGCCTCTCGCGAATTTCTCCTGGGCCAGGCTGTGGTCCTGTGTCAGTTGCTCCAGCACTCCCTCCCGCAGCCGGTAGATCCGGCTGTCACCCGCCCACAGCATGAAGCAGTAGCTGCCATGGGCGAGCAGTGCAGCAACAGTAGCGCCGGGCCTGTGCTTGCGAAAGGCCGTGAGGCATTTCTCGTGGGCGACCTGCAGGCGGGCTTCCATATCCTGCAGGTTGGCCAGCACGGAGTGCTGGCGCGGAAATGCCCGCAGCTGCTCGACCACGGCGCTGCTGGCGTAGTCGCCCCTGCTGTGCCCGCCCAGGCCATCGGCCACGACCCACAGACGCTGTTCCGGCGAATCCAGAAAGGCGTCCTCGTTGATATGGCGTACGCGCCCGACATCGGTACGGCTCGCGCTGTGCCACGTGAGGGCGTTACCACCGCCGCTGGCATCAGCTTCGGCGCGGTCGGCGATGGCGGCGGTCTCTTGCAGGTTCGTGTCGGACATGGTCAGGCGTTTCTTGTGGTTTCAGTCATTGAGCCAGTCACTCTTGAGCACCCGGATCAACTGGTCCGCCGACTCGGGCCTTGCGCTCGGCTCTTTTTCCAGGCATTGCATGGTGAGTTCGGCCAAGGCACCGGGTATCGGGTATTTGCTTACCGTACGGGGGTCCGGGGGGACGTCGCCGCGAATCTGGTCCAGTAGCTTGTAGACCAGGTCGCCCTGAAAGGGGGTGGTGCCCGTGAGGGTTTCATAGAGCAGGGCGCCGAGGCTGTAGATATCGGACCCGAACGAGATGCCCGGGTCCCGGTTTATCTGTTCCGGCGACATGTACATGACCGTGCCCTGCAATTTTGCCTCGCCGGTCATCCCGGGGTCGCCCTCGGCCTCCTCGTGGTCCTCGTCGCTCTGTTTGCTATCCGCCTTGTGCCACACCTTGGCCAGTCCCCAGTCCATCAGCAGGACCTCCCCATAGGGGCCGACGAGAATGTTGTCCGGCTTGATGTCGCGGTGCAGCACGCCCATGGAATGGGCATAGCCCAGCGCCTGGCCGACCTGCTCCAGCACATCCATGAGCTGGGTCAGGTCGTAGCGCTCACGGAAATTCAGGATCTCGCGCAGCGTGTAGCCATGCACCAGCTTCATGGTGAAATAGTAGTTGCCCCGGTTGTCGCGCCCCAGCTCGTAGGTCGGCAGGGTGTTGGGGTGCTGCAGTGCGGCCGAGATGCGCGCTTCACGCACCAGCCTGCGGTTTTCGATGGGGTCGTTGACGAATTCGGGGCGCAGGGTCTTGTAGCAGATGGTCCGGCGCAGGTGCAGGTCGCGGCAGGACTTGATCAGGGATTTGCCACCCTTGGCGATCGTGGAGAAGTAGGCGTAGCGGGTATTGGGGTTGAGCGTTTCGGGCAGGGGGGCGTCCATCTCTTCCGCGTAGAGAGGTGACTCAGCATTTTTCTGTTGCTGAAACTCTGGCATGACTTTCTCCGTTGAGCGTCATTCAATCGCGGAAAAACCGGGATTTGTTGACGTTGCCCGAGGCTGCAGCGCGATCCTGTCGCAGTTATACTCCGCCGCCGTTTTCGCCTACCCTGAGGGTAGCGCACTGATCTGACAGCTTCGCAATACTGCCATGCCGCTCCCATGAAATACATTATCAAGTTCTTCTCGGAAATCGCCATCAAGAGCAAGCCCGTTCGCCGCCGTTTCGTCGACAAGCTGGCGGAGAATATACGGGCTGTGCTGCGGGACATCGACCCGGAGGTGGTGGTGCGTCGGCACTGGGACAAGCTGGAGGTGGAAACCGCCGCCGGTCCGGTGCTGCAGCGGCAGATGGTGGACGCGTTGCGCCATGTTGCGGGCATTACCTATGTACTGGAAGTGCAGACCTATCCCCTGGGTGAGCTGGACGAGATTGTGGAGCACGTACTGCCAGCCTACGCCCGGCGGCTGGAGGGGGCCACCTTTGCGGTGCGCTGCAAGCGTACCGGCGATCACGACTTCACCTCGGTCGAGGTGGAGCGGCAGGTGGGCGGCGCCCTGCTGGCCCGGACAGGCGCCACCGGCGTGAAGCTCAAGCATCCCGACGTTACCGTCGACATCGAAATCAGCAAACGCACACTCTACGTGGTCGGTGAGCGGCACCGTGGTATCGGCGGCTATCCCGTGGGTAGTATCGGGCCGGTACTGTCGCTGATTTCCGGTGGCTTCGACTCGCCGGTAGCCAGTTACCTCACCATGAAGCGCGGCATGCGCACCCATTTCCTGTTTTTCAACCTCGGCGGACGCGATCACGAAGTCGGGGTCAAGGAAGTGGCCCTCTACCTGTGGCAGAAGTACGGCTGCAACCAGCGGGTGCTGTTTATCAGCGTGCCCTTCGAAGAGGTGGTGGCCGAGCTGCTGACCAAGGTTCAGGACAGCCAGATGGGGGTCATCCTCAAGCGTATGATGCTCAGGGTGGCGGATCGTGTCGCCGAGGACCTGGAAATCGACGCTCTCGTAACGGGGGAGTGTGTGGCCCAGGTGAGCAGTCAGACCCTGCGCAACCTGTCGGTGATTGACGAAGTCAGCGAGCGATTGGTGTTGCGGCCCCTGATCGCGACCGACAAGGAGGACATCGTGCGCATGGCGACCGACATCGGTACCCGGGATTTCGCTGCCAACATGCCGGAGTACTGTGGGGTTATCTCGGTAAACCCGACTACCCGGGCACGACTGGAGCGGGTGCAGCACGAGGAAACCCGCTTTGACATGGCCATCCTCGACCGGGCCCTGGCCAATGCGCGACAGACCCGTATCGACCGCCTGGCAGAGGAAGAGCTCGAGAAGTTGGAAGTGGAAGTACTGTCGGTGCCGCTGGCCGGGGCCACTATCGTCGACATTCGCCACCCCGAAGAAGAGGAGCTGGCGCCCCTGGCGGTGCACAACACGGTGCTGAAGATTCCCTTCTATGAGTTGCACCGCAAGGCGGCTGACCTGCCCCGGGACACCACCTATATGCTGTTCTGCGGCAAGGGCGTCATGAGCCGCCTGCATGCGAGCCACCTGCAGGCGGAGGGCGGGCTGGCGGTCAAGGTTTACGCGCCGTAAACCTGCCGGGGCCGGTTAAATGGGGTCAGAGTCGTGACTCTGACCCCGTTCATCGCGGATTTGGACCCGTCGCTCGTCAACTCCAACCCCGTGACCCGCGCCGCAACATGGGAATATCACCGTTGACAACGACTGCGACTTTCACGCTCCCTGGGGTATAATCCGCCGCCTTTTTTACCCGCCGACCCTACAGGGCCGAGGATTTCCCCTTGATCGACAATCTCCGCAATATTGCCATCATCGCCCACGTTGACCATGGCAAAACCACCCTGGTGGACTGCCTGCTGCAGCAGTCTGGCACCCTCGACCGCCGTTCTGAAGGCGCCGAGCGCATCATGGATTCCAACGACCAGGAAAAGGAACGCGGCATCACCATCCTGGCCAAGAACACCGCCATCAAGTGGAACGACTACCGCATCAACATCGTCGACACCCCCGGACACGCCGATTTTGGCGGCGAGGTGGAGCGGGTGCTGTCCATGGTCGACTCGGTCCTGCTGCTGGTGGACGCGGTCGACGGCCCAATGCCCCAGACCCGCTTCGTGACCCAGAAGGCCTTCGAGCAGGGCCTGAACCCGATCGTGGTGATCAACAAGATCGACCGCCCCGGCGCCCGTCCCGACTGGGTGATGGATCAGGTGTTCGACCTGTTCGACAGCCTCGGCGCGACCGAGGAGCAGCTGGACTTCCCGGTGATCTACGCCTCGGCGCTGAACGGCATCGCCGGGCTCGACGACAGCGACATGGCGGACGACATGACCCCCCTGTTCGAGATGATCACCGAGAAGGTGAGCCCGCCGGAAGTCGATCTCGACGGTCCCTTCCAGATGCAGATCTCCGCCCTGGACTACAACAGCTACGTTGGTGTGATCGGCGTGGGCCGCATCAAGCGCGGCATGCTCAAGCCCAATCAGCAGGTGGTGATCCTCGACCGCGAGGGCAACAAGCGCAAGGCCAAGGTGCTGCAGGTCATGGGCTACCACGGGCTGGAGCGGGTCGAAGTGGCCCAGGCCAGTGCCGGTGATATCGTCTGTATTACCGGGGTAGGTGAGCTGAATATCTCCGAGACGCTCTGTGATCCGGAGAAACCGGAGGCCCTGCCGGCACTGACCGTCGACGAGCCCACCGTGAGCATGACCTTCCAGGTCAATGACTCGCCCTTCGCCGGCAAGGAAGGCAAGTTCGTCACCTCCCGCAACATCAAGGAACGCCTCGACCAGGAGCTGATCCACAACGTGGCCCTGCGGGTTGAGCCGGGCGACTCTCCGGACAAGTTCAAGGTTTCCGGCCGCGGCGAGCTGCACCTGTCGGTACTGATCGAGAACATGCGCCGGGAAGGCTTCGAGCTGGGTGTATCCCGGCCGGAAGTGGTACAGAAGGAGGTCGATGGCGAGATCCAGGAGCCCTACGAGCAGGTGGTGATCGATGTCGAAGACCAGCACCAGGGCCCGATCATGGAAGAGCTCGGCCTGCGCAAGGCAGAGCTGACCAACATGGAGCCGGACGGCAAGGGCCGGGTACGCCTGACCTTTGTGGTGCCCTCCCGCGGCATGATCGGTTTCCGCTCACACTTCCTGACCCTCACCAGCGGCTCGGGCATCATGACCAGTATCTTCGACCACTACGGCCCGGTGAAGCAGGGCGAAGTGGCCAAGCGCACCAACGGGGTGCTGGTGTCCATGGTCAAGGGCAAGACCCTGGCCTACGCCCTGTATACCCTGCAGGATCGCGGCCGCCTGTTCCTCGGCCACGGCGAGGACATCTACGAAGGCCAGATCGTCGGCCTGCACTCCCGCGCCAACGACCTGGTGGTCAACCCCACCAAGGCCAAGCAGCTCACCAACATCCGCGCCGCCGGCACCGATGAAGCCCTGACCCTGACCCCGCCGGTGCGCCACACCCTGGAGCAGGCACTGGAGTTCATCGAAGACGACGAGCTGGTGGAAGTGACTCCCGAGAGCATCCGCCTGCGCAAGAAACTCCTGCTGGAGCACGAGCGCAAGCGCGCCAGCCGGGCGGCGTAAGGCGCTGCTCATCGACTCGTGAAGGCCCTGCTCCAGCGCGTCAGCTCTGCCGCCGTCCACGTGGGCGGCGAGTGCGTCGGGGAAATTGGCCCCGGCCTGCTGGTGCTGCTGGGGCTGGACAAGGGCGATGACCTCACCGTGGCGCAGAAGCTGCTGGACAAGCTGCTGCGCTATCGGGTGTTCAGCGACGCCGAGGGGCGCATGAACCTCAGTGTGGCAGACACCGGTGGCGGCGTGCTGCTGGTGTCCCAGTTCACCCTGTCCGCCGACACCCGCAAGGGCTTGCGTCCGAGTTTTTCCAGTGCCCTGCCACCGGGCGAAGCCGAATCCCTCTATCTCGAGATCTGTCAGTTACTGCAGCGCGATCACGAGCACTGCGCCTTTGGTCGCTTTGGTGCCGACATGCAGGTATCGCTGGTGAACGACGGGCCGGTGACCTTTCTTCTTGAGAATTCTGGCTAGTCCCTACCTACCGGATTCAACGTACGGTTTCCCTGCCCGATTCCCGCAAGAATCTGTGATAGGGAGTAGTTCGGGGTGCCGATCGCTTTATCACAAAAATCTGTCGGTACGCGCCCGGAATCTCGGAAAGACAATAATTTTCAGTCCCCTTTCCCTGGACGACCGGTGGTCATCTACCCGCCATTGCTTGTAGCTCCCCTCATTTTTCTATCAATAATGTATTGTGGTATATAACCCTACGTTGCCGGCCGGAAGGCATGCAATCGACAGCGGTAGAACAACACTAATTTCTCCAGGGGAAAATCCATATTATGAAAAAAGCAGTCCTAGCCCTCGCTGTGGCGTGTTCCGGGTTTCTCATGAACCAGGTAGCCCAAGCGCAGGAGGGCATTGATATCGTCCCCTACGCAGAAGTGGGAACTGTGGGGTACCAACTCACGTTTGATGGATCGGTGCCGCTGCCTGACGGCACGTTTATCGAAACGGAAAACTCGTTTAATTTCGATATGCTCGATTTCACCGTCGGCGCTGTGGCGAGCATGGGCAAGTTCTATGCGAATGTGAATTACCGCGGTACCGACGAGGACTCGGACGACCAGATCATTCCGGGCCTGCCGACAATAAAGTGGTCAGGTGATCGGCAGGAATGGAGTGCTGCGTTCGGCTATAACCTTGCAGACCAGATAAATGTGTTTGCGGGATACCGCGATTCTCTAACCGAAGGCAGTTCCATCGCGGCATCGGAATACTCCTTTGAACACGATGGATACTTTCTCGGTGCAAGCTATCGCATACCCATCACCGAGAGCGGGGGACTGACTCTGTCTGTCGGCCACGCCTGGCTGGACTGCGAAATTGAGGAAACTCTTTACGGATTCGAGGTTCCACCGGCGAATGGTGACGGTTCGGGGATCAAGTTCGGTATTAGTTGGCGTGCCGCACTGACCGAAAAGTGGGGATATTCCGTGGGGGTGGAGCGATTTGACTACGACTACGACCTCAGTGGCGAGGGGGTAAGGGTGGACGTGGAGGAGATCGAAACGTCAATCTCGGTCGGCATGTTCTACGTGTTGTAACTGCCGGTGGGGCTGCCTAGAAGCTCGGGTAGTCCCTCGCTTTCTTTTCTTGGGCTCCCTCGGCAAGCGCGTTTTCCATGTCCAGGGCCAGTCGCATGCCTTCTGTGCCGGCAGGGCGGATGCGCTGGAACTCACTGGCAAACGCCGCTGCCGCCTTTACGTCCCCATCTTTCAGAAGTCGTTCGAAATGGCTTCTGCAAGTGCCGACGAGAGACTGCCGTGTCTCGCTTATCTCAACAAGCTCGGGCATCAGTATTTCTGCCTGGTCGAGCTTTGCCAGGGCATCTCTCAGCAACTCTGTTACCACTGGCTGATCGAGATCCACGCTATTGTCATTGAGCAGCAGGTCTGTTGATTCGCGAGCCTGCTCGACGAAACTAAGAGCCCGAGCCTGATTTTGTTGCCGCCGCCTCAACTCGGCCTCGACGCTGGCCAACTCAGGATGGGCGGGTTGAACCTTTTGTAGTACCTTCAAAGCCCTCTCTGCTCGGGGAAGATTTTCTGCGTTCAGCGCCTCACGAGCGAAGGCAAGGGCCCTGTTTCGGCCGGAAAATTGACATTGCTTTGCCGCTTGCGAGCCCGGGGACTCCTTCAGTATCTCCGTACACATTTGCAACAATCTGTCGTTACTTTCGATACTGGAGTCTGCTTCACTCTCCAGTGGGGCTATTTTCCGGAGAATATTTTGCTCGTCTCTTTGGCGGGCCAGTTTGAGTTGCAGTGACGCCAGGTTATCTCGTGCGCTCTGGATGGCGGGGCTTTCATCCACCGCTGCCCAAGCGTTCAGCTCACGTTGAGCCTGTTCCAGTTTGCCCTGATTTAGTAGCGTATTGACCTGTCCCGCAGACATAGCGGATACCCTGGCCAGGTAAGCGTCCACAGTTTGGTCTGGTACTCCCGCTTCAGACATCAGCGCCAGTGTTCCAAAGGCATTGTCTTCGCTCGGAAGATAAAGTTGCTGCCTGGAAAGCTGCTCATTAAACGTATTGACCAGCGCCTCGCGTTGGGAAGCTATCGCAGACTGGGTTTCGAGAGCCTCGCGGAGCGCGTCAAGCCGTTTGCTTTGAGCGCGGGCTAGCGATCCAGAATTGGTGGCGTTGTCCAGATGCTCCTCTGCGCTCACAAGATTCCCACTCGCCATTGCCGCCGCCGCGAGGTCCAGTTCGCTGGTTACCGGGTCAGGGTAAGGCGTCCTCGGCGTGCTGCCGGTATCAGTGGGCGGCTGGACAACGGTTGGTGGGGAATCAGGGTCTTGCTGGCTATTGTAAAGTACCAGGCCTGTGACAGCCGCGGCAGCAATTGCCACGGCGCTGAGGGAAGCCGCTTTTTTGGCAAAGCTGGACTTGCGAGAATCTGGAAGACCGGTTCCTGTAATGGCCCGGGACGGGCGACTGTGGCGTGAGAATCGCTGGCTGCCGGCCGCCGGGCGTTGGGAGTTCCAGGAGTGTCGACTACTAACCTCACCGCCATCGTCCATGCTGAGCAGCACGGTGGTCTGCAATTCGGTTGACAGGTTTTGCCATGTGTCAGCCAGATCGCTGATGAACTCTGTACCTGATTGGTACCGGTCGTTTGCAGACTTGGCCAGGATTTTGTTGACGATTGGCTGGAAAGCCGCCATGTTTTCGGGGAGCGATGGAATCGGTGCGTTAATGTGCTTGATCCCCACTGCGGCAGCACTGTCTGCCCGAAATGGTACCGCCCCGCTCAGTAATTCGAAGAAAATAATGCCGAGGCTGTACAGATCGGAGCGGTAATCGATCTCTTCACCCAGAGCCTGCTCCGGGCTCATGTAGTGCGGGGTTCCCAGGATGGTCCCGGCCTGGGTAACCTGTGTCTCGGTTGCGATGTCCCTGGCGATGCCGAAGTCCACTATCGCGAGGCTGTCATCCTCGCGGAACATGATGTTTCCGGGCTTTATATCCCTGTGGACGATTCCCCTGCTGCCAGCGTAATCGAGGGCATCGGCGATGGCCTCGACGATGCCCAGAATGTCCGGGAGAGGAATGCCGCTTCTCAGGCGCTCTCGCAGGTTGCCCCCTGACAGGTGCTCCATTGCCAGGAAGTAACAACCTTCGACTGAGCCGGTATCGTAAACAGAGACAATATTCGGGTGGGAGAAACTGGCTGAAATTCGTGCCTCACGCAGAAAGCGCTGACCGAAGTATTCGGTCTCTGCCACGTCGCTGAACAGTATTTTGAGCGCTACTTTGCGCCCGAAGCTGGTCTGCTCGGCCAGGAATACGGTGGACATGCCTCCGCGTCCTATCTCCTCCAGGAGGATATAGCCTGGGATATCCAGTGTGCTCATGCCCCGAGTCTGCTGCTTTCCGTTGATTCAGCCGGCGTGGTTGTCATTTTTCGGCTATTCCCTGACTTTCCCTGTAACGGCCGTCATGCCGGTGAATGCCGAATGAAAAAGTACCGTCGAGTCGGTCTACGTTCTGGCGCTCCAGGAAAATAGCGCCTGTTAGCGAAACCGTAAGTTAATAGCAAAAGTGAATAGGTAATCAAGCGCTGATCAGCGGTAACCAGGTTTGTATGGTCACTGGAAGCCTTTTTTCTGACTGAGCTGGCTTTTGCCGGTCAGTGTCAGGTCCATCCCGATGCTGGCTGGTGACGCCGAACGCGCTTAACCGGTGGCCCGGAAGAGCATATGGATGTGCGGGATGCCATCTTCCACGTACTCATCCTCCTCACTGACAAAGCCCAGGCTGGTGTAGAAATCCAGCAGGTAGGCCTGGGCGCCGAT
This sequence comes from Parahaliea maris, assembly GCF_008064665.1. Taxonomy (GTDB): domain Bacteria; phylum Pseudomonadota; class Gammaproteobacteria; order Pseudomonadales; family Halieaceae; genus Parahaliea; species Parahaliea maris. Next base: position 268,901 of record NZ_VRZA01000003.1, read on the forward strand.
ACGGATACCACTGCCCGGCCACTGCGCCAGGTTGAAGTCGATACCCCGCCGGACCAGTTCCCGGCCCAGCTTCAGGCCCCGGGCCTGGGGTGATACCACGATGCGACCGATGGCGCTCTGAGTGTAACTGAGCCCGGGGGGCAGGCAGCGCTGGGTGGCCAGCAATTCATCGCCGCGCCAGCACAGCATGTGGAAAGAGGCCTGGTCCAGGCCGTCGAGGTCCTGGTAGGGACAGTCCTGTTCCACCACGAACACGGCCTGGCGCAACTGCAGCGCAGCGTAGAGCGCGTCCAGGCTCAGATCGTCAAACGTCAGGGTTTGCCAGTGCAACTGGGCGGCCGTGCCACTCAATGGTGATGGCCTCCGACACCGTGGGCGTGGCCGTGATCGATTTCTTCCTGGCTGGCAGCGCGGACTTCTACAATGTCGACCTCGAAGGTCAGGGCCATGCCGGCCAGCGGGTGATTGGTGTCCACCGTGGCGGAGTGACGGCCCACCTTGGTGACAGTGACCGGATGCCGGCCCTGGCTGGTGTTGAGCTGGGCGATCATGCCCGGGCGCAGCCGGCCTTCAAAGATCAGGTGCTTTACCGGCACCTTCTGTACCGCTTCCTCGCGGCGCTCGCCGTAGGCATCGGCGGGGGCGAGGGTGACCTCGACATGGTCGCCGGCGCTCTTGCCCTCCAGGGCGCTTTCCAGCCCGGGAATGATATTGCCGGCGCCGTGCAGGTAGGCGCTGGGGTCGGCGTCGCGGGAGCTTTCGAGTTCCTCGCCCTGCTCGTTGCGCAGGGTGTAGTGGAAGGTGGCCACGGTGTGCTGGCTGATATTCACGGGGTTTCTCCTGAAAAAGTCGCGCGATTCTATCATGAGCGCCGGTGTTGACGGCGATTCCGTGTTCCCCCGGGAGGGCTCTTGCTACTATACTGCCCAGCGTTGCCGCCGCGGAATCTGGCGGGCGGCGAGACGATGTTGTGGGACGCAGGGAGCCGCCAGAGCTCCTGGTACAACAAGGGCGAAAAATGTTAGCGAACGCGGAGCTCGCACAGGATTTCAACCGACTCAACCAACAGCACAAGGAGTTGGTGTCGGCGTTATTGGATTTGGTCAACATCCCCCCGGTGCGGGTGGAGGTTGAGGCGACCCCGGAGGGCAATTTCAGGGGCTTTGATGGTGGCAAGTTCTACCTGGTGGACAGCGGTTCCATCAGTGCCCGCTATCGCGGCCGCACAGTGTACTTCCTCGAGGAGGGGGACATGCTGCTGCCCGATATTGCCGGCCTTGGTAATCGTGATATCGCTGTTTTCTACGGCAGCGAGGCGGGCGCCAGTCTGTACAGCTATCCGGCCCTGGAGTTTATGCAGCGGGTCTTTTCCGACCCGGCGGCGATCAAACTCTGGACCCGCTTGCTGATCACCTATGCCGGCATGATGCTGCGACTCACCGCGGCGCGGACCCACGAAGACAGTCAGGCTACGCCGGGCTTTGAAATGTTCGAGGCGGGCGAAATCATTATCCGCCAGGGCGAGCGCGCCGATTACGTATTCAACCTGTCTTCCGGCAGTGCCGAGGTGCTGGTGGACGACGTGATCGTCGGGCGCATTGGCGAGGGCGAGATTTTTGGCGCAATGGCGGCCCTCACCCACGCCGATCGCAGCGCCACCGTGCGGGCGGAAACACCCTGCGCCGTGGTGAAAGTACCGAAGGAACAGTTCACTGACCTGATCAAGAGCAACCCTGCCACCATCCACAGCCTGCTGATCGACATGGCCAACTCCATCGTCAACCTCAATGAGCAACTGGTGGGCCTGCGCAGCAACACTCGCAAACCGCAAATCTAGGCCGGTCGGCCCGCGGCAGCGGGTCGACGGTCACAGCCGCCGATATGGCGGCCAGCTACCGATGACCGAATACAGGACGACTTTCCCATGTCCGACATAGTGGAAATGGATAACGAAGGCACCGAACAGGTGTCACTGAAGCAATATACTGAGAAGGCCTACCTGGATTACTCCATGTACGTGATTCTCGACCGGGCCCTGCCGCATATCGGCGACGGCCTGAAGCCTGTGCAGCGGCGCATCGTCTACGCCATGAGCGAGCTGGGCCTGAAGGCCACGGCCAAGTTCAAGAAGTCGGCCCGTACCGTGGGCGATGTGATCGGCAAGTTCCACCCCCACGGTGACAGCGCGGCCTACGAGGCCATGGTGCTGATGGCCCAGAACTTCAGCTATCGCTACCCGCTGGTGGATGGCCAGGGCAACTGGGGTTCACCGGATGATCCCAAGTCTTTCGCCGCCATGCGCTACACCGAATCGCGCCTGACCCCCTACGCCGAGGTCCTGCTCGGCGAACTGGGCCAGGGCACTGTGGACTGGGTGCCCAACTTCGACGGCACCATGGACGAGCCTTCCGTGCTGCCCGCCCAGGTACCCAACGTGCTGCTCAATGGCATCACCGGCATCGCCGTGGGCATGGCCACCGACGTGCCGCCCCACAACCTGCGGGAGGTGGTGAACGCCGCAGTGCACCTGCTGGAATCACCCAAAGCAACTGTCGCCGAGCTCTGTGAATACGTGCAGGGGCCGGACTACCCCACCGAGGCGGAGATCGTCACCCCACGCGAGGAGATCCTCGCCATGTACGAGACCGGTCGCGGCGGGATGCGTATGCGCGCCGTGTGGGAGAGGGATGGCGGTGACATTGTGGTCAACGCGCTGCCCTACCAGGTCTCCGGTTCCAAAGTGCTGGAGCAGATCGCCCAGCAGATGCAGGCCAGGAAGCTGCCGATGGTGGCCGACCTCAGGGACGAGTCAGACCACGAAAACCCGACCCGGCTGGTGATCGTGCCGCGCTCCAACCGGGTGGACGTAGAGGCGCTGATGAGCCACCTCTTCGCCACCACCGACCTCGAGAGAACCTATCGGGTCAATCTCAACCTGATCGGTATCGACGGCCGCCCGGCGGTGAAGGCGCTCAACGTCATCCTCAAGGAGTGGCTCAGCTTCCGTACCACCACCGTGCGCCGGCGTCTCGAATACCGCCTGGAGAAGGTGCTCAAGCGCCTGCACATCCTGGAAGGTTACCTCGTTGCCTACCTCAACATCGACGAGGTGATTCATATCATCCGCACCGAGGACAAACCCAAGCAGGCGCTGATGGAGCGCTTCGGGATTACCGACGTGCAGGCGGAAGCCATCCTCGAATTGAAACTGCGCAACCTGGCCAAGCTCGAGGAAATGAAGATTCGCGGCGAACAGGACGAGTTGAACGCCGAACGGGAAAAACTCGAGCTGACCCTCGGCTCGGAAGCGCGCCTGAAGACCCTGATCAAGAAGGAACTCATCGCCGCCGCCGAGCAGTACGGCGACGACCGCCGCTCGCCCCTGGCCGAACGCGAAGAGGCGCGCGCTTTCTCCGCCCTGGAACTGATGAGCGCCGACCCCATTACGGTGGTGATTTCCGACAAGGGTTGGATCCGGGCCGCCAAGGGCCACGACATCGACCCCTCCAGCCTCAGCTACAAGTCCGGCGACGCCTTCAAGCTGGCGGTGCGCGGACGCAGTAACCAGCCGGTGGTCATGCTCGACTCCACCGGCCGCTCCTACACCCTCGCGTCCCACAACCTGCCCTCGGCCCGGGGCCAGGGCGAGCCGGTGACCGGCCGCATCAACCCTCCCTCGGGGGCGACTTTCGAGGGCATGATGATGGGCACCGAGGACCAGCTCTGTCTGCTGGCCTCCGATGCGGGCTACGGTTTTGTCGCCAAACTCGCCGACCTGCAATCGAAGAACCGGGCCGGCAAGGCAGCCCTGAGCCTGCCCAAAGGCGGCAAGGTGATGCAGCCGGCGACCATTGCCGGCACTGGTGAGGGCGACTATGTGGCGGCGGTCACCACGGAGGGGCGCCTGCTGGTGTTCCCCCTGGCAGAGCTGCCGCAGATGGCCCGGGGTAAGGGCAACAAGATCATCGGCATCCCCAGCGCGCGGGTTCAGGCGCGGGAGGAGTACATGGTCTCGGTGCAGGTGCTCACGCAGCAACAGGCTCTGGTGGTCTACGCAGGCAAGCGCCACTTGAAGCTGAAGTTCTCTGAGCTTGAGCACTATATCGGTGAGCGCGGGCGGCGGGGGAACAAGCTGCCGCGGGGGTTCCAGAAGGTGGATAGCATGGTGGTGGAGGGTTAGGCCCTCCTCATCTAGTTCGCCGGCCCGATGCCTGAGATCGACAGTTGTATGGAGCACTGCTCTTGGATAGTGGCGGCCTGGCTGCCGGAGGCGTAATTGCGGACACGCTGTGGATACATCCATGTACGCTTCTATTCGACATCCATGTCTCATAGAGTCCGCAATTACGCCTCCGACATCCACGCCTTCATCTGACCTGAGGTACGTTAAACAGCTTTAGGCAGTCTGGGCCTTCTTACGAAGCTCATCACTCGAAGTGAAGCCGGCCGCTCGGGAGGTCCGCGAGTGCTTATCCGGCGGGCATGCCTTTGTTCGTAGTACCCACACTGATGGGGTAGGCGCGCTCGGTGCTTCCTTACGAAGTGCGTAGCGTGAACTGAAGCCTCCCGTACGGGAGGGCCTCGTAGCGACCGTCAATGGCCATGGATGGCCATTGCCGAGCGAGCCATGGACGGCGCGGTTTTAGCGTGTCGCGGAGAGGCCCTACCGTGCGGGGGGCGCCCCTGTCAGAGATCAGAGCTCCCGAGGGCAAAGTACCAGATTAACAGCGCGATAGTTCACGGCCCCGCGATCTTCCGCAATATCAACTGCAACTGCCGCTCCAGCAAATCCGCATAGGGCCCCTCGAAACTCTCCAGAATCGAGTAATCACCCAGCTCACTGGGCTGTGCTTCAAGCCGGCCGTTTACCTCCACATCCTCGCAGACCCCGGGTGACAGCATCACCCGCGGCGGCCGGCTGGCGCAGACATTCTGCAGCTCATCCAGCGTGTGCTGCATATACAGGCCCGGATAGATATCCGTCTCGTCGCCCAGGCCGAGCTCGCTGTGGGCTACCGCCATATTCATGCCCAGCGACAGCGACATCTGTTTTTCCACCTCGCGGCTCACCGCCTGTACCAGCCAGGCACAGGAGGCCGCGCGGAAGGCGGCGCTGCCGGCGTTGCCCTGGCCGCTGAACAGGATAGCGAGGCCGAACTGGCGCATGACCTGTATGCGGCCATCGTAAAAGCCGGCGGCGGCATAGACCACCTGGTGCAGGCGGTCCGTGTAGCGGTGCAGGGATTCCTCGTCGAGGGTGTCCACGTATTCAGTGAGACTGGTAAGGTGGATGTAGAGAATGGCGCTGCTGTCGTAGTTTTCGTCGCGGGGGCCGGTGCCCGAGCGGGCGCGCAGGAGGTCCATGGGCAGGGCGTCTATGTCTACGGCCAGGGACTGTACCTCGTTGGGTGGCCGGGGGCCGCCGCGGTTTTCTTCCAGCGCTATCCTGCGGCCCAACTGCAGCAACTGTTTGCCGAGGCGCTGGCCGAGGTGCAAGGTGAGTCCGTAGACCGCGGAGCTGAGGAGGATGGCCAGGCCCAGCAGGCTGAGCAGGAAACGCCAGCGGGCGGCCTGGGCGTTGTCAGTGTTGAGGGTGATCACGACCTCCCCGGCAATATCGGAGGCCACACGGACTGGCGCCCGGTACTGCTGCTGGCTGTTACCGCGGGGGCTGCCGGCCTGGCCCAGGGCTTTGCCTTCGACGTCGTAGATGGCGACCTGGTCGGCGGGGGAGTCGGCTACAAAGCGCTGCAGCGAGGCTGCTACGCTCAGCAGGTCGCCGGTTTCCAGTGCCGTGCCGAGTCGATTGGCGATTTGCCGGGCGAGGGCGTTACCGTGTTCCGCCTGCTGGGACTGCAGCAGGTGCTGACTGGAGGAGGTGGCCAGTAACACCAGCGACAGGCTGACAAACAGGCAACAGCCCGCAGCAACGAGGGCCAGCTGTTGCCCCAGTTTCAGGTTTTGTATCCGGCTGATCACGTCGCCCGCCATCGCTCCCCAAAGCGCGACAGTATAAACCACCCGGGGGCCGCTGCGGCGTTTGGGCCCCGGGTCTGTGTCCGGTTTCACAGCCAGCCCGGCGCGGGTAGAATACCGCGCTCCGCTGCCAACGAGATCACCCCGTGAACCAGATCCTGCTGATGACCCTTTCCGGTCCGGATCGCCCCGGCATCACCACCGCGGTGACCGCCGTCCTGGCCCGGCACAACGGTAATGTGCTGGATATCGGCCAGGCGGTCATTCATTCCACCCTCTCCCTGGGTCTGCTGGTGGAACTGCCACCCGGCTGTGACGCCGCTGACTTGCGCGATGCCCTGCAATCCTTTGCTGATGAGCAGGGGCTGAGCCTGCGCAGTGAGAATGTCGCGCCGGCGGCCTATGGTGAATGGGTGGAAGCCCAGGGTCGGGCACGCTACATCATTACGCTGCTGGCGCGCAAAATCACCGCGGAGCAGGTGAGCCAGGTCAGCGCCGTCTTTGCCGGCCACGGGCTGGGCATCGATGGCATCACGCGCCTGTCCGGTCGCCTGCCGTTGGGCGAACTGCCGCCCCTGAGCAAAGCCTGTGTGGAGTTCTCGGTGCGCGGTCCGCTGGCCGATCCGGAAGCTTTCCGCAGCGATCTGCTGGAGCTGGCCGCCAGCCTCGATGTCGACCTGGCCCTGCAGCAGGACAATATGTTCCGCCGCAACCGGCGCCTGGTGGCCTTCGATATGGATTCCACCCTGATCGAGGCCGAGGTCATCGATGAACTGGCCCTGGAAGCGGGCGTCGGGGAGCAGGTGGCTGAGATCACCGAACGCGCGATGCGCGGAGAGCTCGACTTCAGCGAAAGTTTCCGCGCCCGGGTCGCCCTGTTGCAGGGCCTGCCGGAAGAGGCCCTGGAGCGTATTTCAGCCCGCCTCCGGATCACCGAGGGCGCGGAGCACCTGATCAGCACCCTGCGTCGCCTGGGTTACCGTACCGCCATCCTCTCCGGGGGCTTTACCTACTTTGCCCACCAGCTCCAGCAACGGCTGGGTATCGATTACGTCTACGCCAATGACCTGGATATCGTCGACGGCCGGGTGACCGGCAAAGTGACGGGAAACATTGTGGACGGTCGCCGCAAGGCCGAGTTGTTACGGGAGATAGCGGCCCGCGAGGGTATCGATCTGCAGCAGGTGATTGCGGTGGGAGACGGCGCCAACGACCTGCCCATGTTGAGTGTCGCCGGTCTGGGTGTCGCCTTCCGCGCCAAACCCCTGGTCAAACAGCGCGCCGAACAGTCCATTTCCACCCTGGGCCTGGACGCCATCCTCTATCTGCTGGGCATCTCCGACCGCTATCAGCAGCACTGACTGGGGGTGCGCTCAGATCTGTGACCACAGGGAGTCGAAGCTCGAGCGAGGCAGGGATACCTCCTCGGCGACGGCGCTGCTGCTCTTTTCCAGTTCCCGGATGTAGCGGAAATCGAACTGGCTGTAACTGCTGCTCGCACTAACCTGGCGCAGCAACTGAATCAGGAATTCCTCGCCGTCGCCCAGGAGTACCACCCGCTGGCGCTCGCGGAACCCGGTGCGGGGGGTGAGCAGGGTATGAGGTTTGCCGACCAGCGGGATCTCCGGTAGCAGAAGGACGCGTATCGGCCGGCTGAGTGCCCCGCCGTGCCCCACTACCCGCGTGCCGTAAGGCATGGCCCTCGGGCTCAGCAGTTCCAGCCCGATCAGGGTGCTGGCTTGTTCCAGTGCGCTGATCCAGCGCACCGTGGCAATCACCCAGTCCTCGTGCCCAGGTTCCCGGACGCAGAGTATGTCGCCGGAGCGGAGGGTCACCGGTGTCGGGTCGTTCCAGGCCAGGCAGTAGCCGCCGGGGCTGGCGTTGACCACGGTCGCCTGATAGATGGTGAAGCGCTCCTGTCCGCGTGCTTCATCGGGGGGTGGCTGCTCCTCGATACGCGCCAGGGTTAGCGGGTCAACCTGCACCGAATGGCTGCTGTCGGCGCTGCTGTGACTGCCCGCATCGGCTTCGCCGCGGTGGATGTCATCGGTTTCCGATTCTTCCCAGAGATCGCTCCCGCGGGAACGCACGCCAAAGGGGTTGTCTTCGGCATCCGCCAGTGCCAGGTGCGCTGGGAGGAACTCACGGAAGGTGCGTCCACCGGCGCAGTGGTAGTGAGCACTGCTCAGTCCCACCGCGACCTCGAGGGTTTCGGCGCTGCCCGACCGGCGGCTGAAATTGCGCTGGCCGGGAGCGGACAGGGCGGCGATAAGGTGATCGACTATGGACGGCGGCAGGCCGAGCTCCCGCTGCAGATTACCGCTCCCGCGCTGGTTGCGTTCCTGCTGCTTCAGTTGCTGGAGGTGGGCCATCAGGCCGCCAGTGTCGATATAGCGCAGGTCACTACCGCGCTGCGTTCCGGTGTTGTAGCTCGGTGGTTGGTCGCTGCGCAGGTCGATCACAAACTGGTTGTTGGCGCCGCTGCCAACGCCCTGTAGCTGCAACATGGCGCCCCAGCGTTCCTGCAGCGCGCGATACAGGCCGGCGAGGTCTGTCTGGCGCAACTGGTTGGGCTTGCAACAGCCCAGTACGGCGACCTGCAGGTAGGCGTCAGTGAGGGTCAGTTCGCGGCCGTGCTGGTCGCGAATGGGTAGCCGCGCCAGTTGCTGGCGTTCGCCCAGCGCATACAGTTGGTGCAGGGTCAACCAGCTCTGGGCTTCCAGGGGCTGGTAGAGCTGAAACACCTGCAGCATGCGACGGCCAGTGAGCTCGATCGCCCGCTGCAGGGCCTCGCAGGCCAGGCGGGCAGGGTTGACCCGGTGCTCGTCGGAGGAGCGTTGAATGGCGTGAATCGCCACCAGGGTGTAACCGGTACTGAACAGGCTGAGCAGGCTCTCGGCCAGTTCCGCCAGTTGGCGGGCGTCCTCGGGAAGCACCAGGGGCTGGTTCAGGAAGCGCCGCGACAACTGCTGCAGGGCGCTGTTGAGGGAGGGCGAGAGGGCCTCGAGTATCTCGTGGCGCTGGACCGGAGGCATTTCGACCCGGTTCAGGTCGCGGGCCGCTTCCCGCAATTGCCCTACCGTGCCGCGCAAGTCGCTGGCGGGCAGCGCTTTCGCCCACTCTCGGGCGGCATCGGCATTGAGGGCAAACGTCCTGAATTGCTCCAGATCCTGGCGCGGTATGCGCAGCTTGATGGGAGTACTCTCACTCATGGATGGCCGCGGACTCTGTGAACCGTTCTGGGTAAAGAGTAGCCTATCTGGCAACCCTACCGCCATAGCCACGGTTGGCCGGCCTGGGTGTACCCGACGCTGCCAATACGCGCCCGTGTGCGGTATGATTGGCGCCCATTTTTTCAGCAACTCTCACACAGTCATGGCTAACTACTCCACCAACGAATTCCGTTCCGGCCTCAAAGTAATGCTGGACGGTGACCCCTGTTCCATCCTCGAGAACGAGTTCGTCAAACCCGGCAAGGGCCAGGCCTTCAATCGGGTGCGCCTGCGCAACCTGAATACCGGCCGCGTCTGGGAGCGCACCTTCAAGTCCGGCGAAAGCCTGGAAGGCGCCGACGTGATGGACCGCACCATGGAATACCTCTACAACGACGGTGAGTTCTACCACTTCATGGAGCCCGACACCTACGAACAGCACCAGGCTGATGCCAAGGCTGTGGGTGAAGCCCACCTGTGGCTGAAGGAGCAAGACGAGTGCGTGGTGACCCTGTACAACGGCACCCCGCTGTCCGTCACCCCGCCCAACTTCGTGGAACTGGAAATTGTCGAGACCGACCCCGGCCTCAAGGGCGACACCGCCCAGGGCGGCAGCAAGCCGGCCACCCTGACCACTGGCGCAGTCGTCAAAGTGCCGCTGTTCATCACCACCGGCGAGGTGGTCCGCGTCGACACCCGCACCGGCGAATACCAGAACCGGGTCAGCAAGTAAGCCCTGTGTCCTGGCAACCTGGCGCGGGCCTCGAGCAACTCAGGGCCCGCGCCGGGCTGCTGGCCACCCTGCGCCGCTTTTTCGACGAGCGCGGCGTTCTCGAAGTCGAAACTCCGCTGCTGTGTAGCGCCGGTATCACGGATCCTGCCATCGAGCCCCTGATCGTTGCGGGCGGTCAGTCTGTAGCCGGCCAACCGCGCTACCTGCAAACTTCCCCGGAATACGCCATGAAACGGCTGCTGGCGGCGGGTTCCGGCCCGATCTACCAGATTGCCCGGGCCTTCCGCGACGGCGAGGCCGGCTCCCGCCACAACCCGGAATTCAGCCTGCTGGAATGGTATCGGCCGGGCTTCGATCACCACGCCCTGATGGCCGAAGTCGCCGACCTGGTGTGCGCCTGCCTCGGCCCGCGCGACTGGAAGGCCCTCAGCTACCGCCAACTGTTTCTCGACAGCATCGGCATCGACCCCTTTCTGCAGCCGGTGGAGGAACTGGAATCCCGGGCCCGGGCCAGGCACGACCTGGGCAACCTTTCCGGGGACCGCGACCTGTGGCTCGACCTGCTGTTGACCCACGAGGTGGAGCCCTGGCTGGCCGGACAGGGCCTGTGCTTTGTCTACGACTATCCGGCTTCCCAGGCGGCGCTGTCGAAGATTGTGTCTGTTGATGGCTTCGCAGTGGGGCAGCGTTTCGAGCTCTATATCGATGGGGTCGAGCTGGCCAATGGCTATCACGAGCTCACCGATGCCGGCGAACAGCGGGCCCGGTTTGTCGCCGACAATGAGCGCCGGCTGGCTCTTGGGCAGGAACCGCGGCCGATTGATGAACTGCTATTGGAGGCTCTGGAGGTGGGGATGCCGGAGTGCAGCGGGGTGGCGCTGGGGGTGGATCGGTTGTTGATGCTGGCCACCGGGGAGCGGGATATCCGGCGGGTTTTGGCGTTTGATTGGTCGCGGAGTTAGGCTTCCCATGTTTTATAAGCTCTTCGTAGGTAGTCCGGCGTTGGCTGCGGGCCGACCTCGTCGGACACGCTGTGAATACGTCCATGTACGCTTCTATTCGGCATCCATGCCTCATAGAGTCCGCCGAGGCCGGCCCACACCCAACGCCTCAATGCAGGCGAGAAGTTCGGTTCAGTAACCACCTCCCTATACGTTGTGTATCCATTACGAAGTACCAAAACTTCGAGATTGGAGGGAGTGGATGCGGGGGTGTGCTTTTCCGGACTCTGTGAGACATGGATGTCGAGCAGAAGCGTACATGGACGTACTTGCAGCGTGTCCGGGAAAGCACACCCCCGTAGCCGCGACCGTGGAGTTATGAATTTGTGACCAGTTGCTCGTCCTTGCTATATACCAATCACTGCCGGCCCATACCCCTCAACAAACTCCGCCGGCATCCTGCGCGGCCGCCCCGTACTGATCTCGATACAGGCAAAGCGCATCCCCCCGCGTAGCAAGGTCACCCCATCCGCAGAGCGGATAATCTGGAACCGTCGCTCCATCGTCAGCTTGCGATCCCAGCCCACAATCCAGGTGGCCGTGAGCAGATCCTCCCCCGCCCGGGACGCCTGCAGATAGTCGTATTCCGCGTGGGTGATGGCCATAGCCCGGTCCAGGCGCCGGTAGCAGTCCAGGTCCAGGCCGAGGGACACCGAGTGGCCCCAGGCTGCCTGCTCACACCACTTTACATAGACCGTGTTGTTCGTGTGGTCCAGCCCGTCGATATCCTCCGGGCTGACCCGATGCTCCACCACGAAGGGACCGGGGTGGTCCCATAGTGCCTCCAGTTCGCTCATGCCTCGGTTTCAGCCGCGGCGGGAGCCCCGGTGGCAGGCTCCTCCGCGGGCTTGATCGCGAAATTGAAGAAAGCGTAGATGATGGCGATAACCGGGCACAGCAGGTTGAAGAAGGCGAAGGGTGCGTAGGACATGGTTGCCACACCGAGGGTGGCGGCCATGTAGGCCCCACAAGTGTTCCAGGGAATCAGGGCCGAGGTGAGGGTGGCGGAGTCTTCCAGCGTGCGTGACAGGTTCAGGCGCGACAGGCCATGGCGCTCGTATTCGTCCTTGTACATGCGCCCGGGCAGGGCCACGGCGATGAACTGGTCGGCGGCCAGGATGTTGGCGGCAATACAGGTGCCGACGGTGGTGGCGACAAGGGAAGCCACACTGTTGACGCCCTTGAGGGCCAGGGTCAGCAGGTAGTTGAGGATGCCGGTACGCTCCAGCACGCCGCCAAAGCCGAGGGCGGAAATGATCAGCCACACGGTGTTGAGCATGCTGCTCATGCCGCCCTTGCTCAGTAGTGCGTCGAGGAACTCGTTGCCGCTGTTGGACACATAGCCATTGAACAGGCTGATCCAGACACCCTTGATCAGGAGGAAGCTGCTGCCCAGTTCCCCCGCTTCGCCCGCCAGTCCGCGCACGGTATCGGGCTGGAAGATGAGTGCGAAGACCGCGCCGACCAGGGCGCTGACAATAATGGCCGGGTAGGCCGGAAAGCGCTTGTACACCAGGCCCAGCATCACCAGCAGGGGAAACAGCAGGTGCAGGCCGATATCAAATTCTTGGCGGATGCTGTCCTGCAGGGCGGCAATCTCCTCCGGGGTGGCGGCCTCGGAGCTGCCGATGAGGGCGAAGATCAGCAGGGCGATGGTAAAGCTGGGAACGGTGGTCCACAGCATGTGGCGGATGTGGTCGAACAGGTCGACGCCGGTGGCGGCGGAGGCCAGGTTGGTGGTGTCGGACATGGGCGACAGTTTGTCGCCGAAGTAGGCGCCGGACACGATGGCCCCGGCGGTGATGGCCGGGGACAGGTCGAAGCTGCCGGCAATCCCCATCAGGCCGATGCCGAGGGTGCCGGCAACGGTCCAGGAACTGCCGATGCTGATGGCCACGATGGCGCAGATGGCGGCGCTGGCGGCGTAGAAAATGGACGGATCGAGCACCGCCACGCCGTAGTAGATCATGGCGGGTACTGTGCCGCTGAGTATCCAGGTCCCGATGAGCATGCCCACCGACAGCAGGATCAGGGTGGGTCCCAGGCCGACGCCAATGCCGTCGACGATACCCTGCTGGCACTCACGCCAGCGGATGCCGGTGCGCTGGCCCACCAGGGCCGCGACGCAACTGGCGAGGACCAGGGCAATCTGGTTGGCGCCATAGGACGAGTCGGAACCGAACAGGTAGACCGAGCAGGCCAGCATCGCCACCAGGAAAATGATGGGGGTCAGGGCCAGTGGCAGGGTCAGGCGAGGGTTGGTATGGCTGGTTACGCTCAAGGCTGGAAATTCTCGTTGTGGTTGTTCTGGTGACCGCGAACGGCCCGCCGCGCCGGCAGTCCGAAAGGCTGCAGGATGCCTGAAAAGGCTGCCCGGGTACAGCCGGCCCTGCCGGGTCTGACAGCCCCCTCCCGATCACGTACCATAGCGCTTTCCGCATTTACTCCCGGGAAGACCTGCATGCTGTTTCCTCACGCCACTCCCTGCTCGATCCTGCGCTCGACCTTGCGCCCGATCCTGCGCCCGCCCCGGCTGGCTGCCATGCTCGGTTTGTTGAGCCTCAGCCTGTTACCTGCCTGTGGCGTGACTGGCACGACGGAGGAAGTCCCTCCGGTTGCACCGGCCACGGAAGGCCTTGCCGACGCGACCGGCCCGGGCGCTCCCACCGGTATGCGGATGGTTACACTGGTCGACGGTCTTGACGAACCCTGGGGGATGGACTTCCTGCCGGATGGCAGCCTGCTTGTCACCGAGCAGGGTGGCGCACTGAAACTGGTGGATGGCAAAAACTACACGGTGACCCCGGTGACCGGTGTACCCAGCTCCGAGCGGGCGGGACAGGGCGGTTTGCTGGATGTGCTGGTACACCCGCAGTTTGCCGACAACGGCTGGGTCTATCTCAGCTACACCGTAACCGACGGGAGCGGTAAGTACAGTACCCGGGTCAGCCGTGCCAGGCTGGAGGGCGGCGCGCTGCAGGGCGTTGAGGAGATATTCACTGCCAAGCCTTTCTACCGTGAGCGCCGTCACTTCGGTTCCCGGCTGCTGCTGGCCGACGGCTACCTCTACATCACCATCGGTGATCGCGGCAACCGGGAGCAGGCCCAGAGCCTCGCCACCCACAACGGCAAGGTCATGCGCCTGCTCGAGGATGGCAGCATACCGCCGGACAATCCCTTTGTCGGAACCCAGGGCGCCCGGCCGGAGATCTGGACCTATGGTCACCGCAACCCCCAGGGAATGGCGCAGCACCCGACCAACGGCAGTATCTGGGTGACCGAGCACGGTCCCCAGGGCGGCGATGAGCTCAACGTCCTGCGCCCCGGCGCCAACTACGGTTGGCCCCTGGTGACCTATGGTGAAGAGTATGGCGGCGGCACGATTGGCGAGGGCACCCACCTCGAGGGTACGCAGCAACCACTGGTGTACTGGGTGCCGTCCATTGGCACGGGCAATATCGCGTTCTACACCGGAAACCTCTATCCCGGCTGGCAACCCTCACTGCTGGTGTCCGGTTTGAAGCTCACCCGGATCAGCCGCCTGGAACTGGAAGGTGACAAGGTCGGGAGTGAAACGCGACTGCTCGCCAACCTGGGCATGCGTATTCGCGACGTGCAGATCGGGCCCGACGGCAAGGTCTATGCCCTGGCGGGTGGTGCCCGCCTGATTCGCCTCGACCTGGGCCCCCAGGGTGGCTGATGAAGGCCGCGGCCGCCACTGCGGTTGAATTACCACCGCGTTACTATCTCGAGAACTTCCAGCGTCTGTGCGACACCGTGGAGGCGCAGTACGCCGACCTGCTGCACGATGAAGAGCGGGGTTGGCTGCAGCAGTTTCGCGACCTGCCAGAGGGCGCCCGATGCCTCTACCTCAGGTTGGCCTCCCGGGTCGGCCCCTGGTTTCGGCTGGAGCGGCTCGACTACCCGGAGATAGGCCCCCTCGAAGAGCCGGTGCTGGTCCTGGAGGTCGCGGGATTCCTGATTCGGGCCGACCGCCTTGAGGCCACCGAAGCCGGCCGGCTGTTTACCCGCGTAGAGCTGCGGCAGCGGTTTCCCGAACTGCTGCCGGCGGGCCGCGACAAGGCGGCGGATATCGCGTCGCTGGCCCTGTGGGCTGAAGGGGCGGGAGAGGAAGCGCTGCTCGCCGCCTGCGCCGGTAGCGATGTCCTGGTGGCGCCAACGCGGCTCGAATGGATGGGCCTGTTGCAGCTGCTGTTCTTTGGCAACCGTCGCCAGAGCCTGACAGAATTCATTCTCAGCGACCTCGGTGTCGCGCGTTATTACCCCTATCGACTGGACCGGGCGCACCGCCTGTTCCCGGACCGCGAAGCGGTGGACGACTACCTGGCTTGCGGAGCGCTGGCGGATCTCTACGCTGAATTACGTGAGCTGGAAGATAACGACGGCTTGCTGGAACTGGCCCGGCTGCTCACCGGGGTGAGGGTTGACCACGCTGCCAGTGAACGCCGCTGGTGGCGCCTCTTCAACCGGGTCGCGCGCCAGCTTGAGCGACTCGGCGAGTTGGAGCTGGCCCTGGCGCTCTATCGGCGCTCGCGCCTGCAACCGGCCCGGGAACGGGAGGCGCGGGTGCTCGAGGCCGGGGGAGACTGGCAGGCAGTGGTGGACCGCTGCGAGCAAATCCTGGCGGCTCCCTGGGGCGAGGAGGAGAGGGAAGCAGCGGCGCGCATTCTGCCCCGTGCCCAGCGCAAGCTCGGGCTGTCCCCGGTGACGCGGCGACGGGACAACTTTGCCCGAGTCGACCTGGTCCTGCCCCGCGGCGACGAGCGCGTCGAGGTCGCCACGGCCCTGGCCCTGTCGAGCGAATGGGAGACAGTGCACTACGTGGAAAATACGCTGGTCAACGGCCTCTTTGGCCTGGCCTTCTGGGACGAAATTTTCAGCCCGGTGCGCGGTGCCTTTCACAACCCTTTTCAGGCGGCACCGGCGGACATGTACGAGGGCGATTTCTATCCACGACGCCGGGCCTTGCTGGATCGGCGGCTGCGGGCGCTGGAGTGTGCCAATCTGGACGAGGAACTGGTCGCAGCCTGGCGCCGGCACGAGGGCCTGCAGTGTCGCTGGATCAACTGGCGCTTCCTGTCCCTGCCACTGCTGGAGCAGGCGCTTGCCTGTATGCCGGCAGCGCACTTGCTGGCGATGTGGCGGCGCATGTTGTTCGACCCGGCGGAATATCGGCGCGGGTTTCCCGACCTGCTGGCCCTGGGGAGTGCGCCGGGGGATTACTGCATGATTGAGGTCAAAGGCCCGGGGGACGCATTGCAGGAGAGTCAGAAGCGCTGGCTGCGGGTCTTCGGCGAGGAAAATATTCCGGCCACAGTCGCTTGGGTGCAGTGGCTGGATGACTGAATTTACGGTTTCAGTACGCGAACTCGCGGCCTTCTGCTTTCGCAGTGGCGATATCGATCACCGCCTGCGCCCGGCGCCCGATGCGCGCGAGGGCATCGAAGGGCACCAGCGCATCTACCGTAAACGACCCGGGAGTTACCTGCCGGAGTATGGGGTCGAGCTCCGCTGCAACCCGGCCGGAATGCCCATCGTCCTGCGCGGGCGCGCTGATGGTTTCGACCCCGACGCGGCCCTGGTCGAGGAGATTAAAACCTGTCGTGTGGACCCGGCGACCCTGCCCGAGGCGTTGACCCGGGCACATCTCGCCCAGGCGCGTCTCTACGCCGCGTTGATCGCGCAGGAGCGGGACCTGGCAGAACTCGAGGTGCGCCTGACCTGGTTGCACATCGACGAGGACCGCGAATATCCCCTCAGCCAGCACTACACCCGCGACGAGCTGGAGGCCTTCCTGGAGGATGCTCTCACCCGCTTCTCGGGTTGGCTGGCGCAGGTGCTGGCGCTGCGCGTAGCGCGGGATGCCAGCCTCGCCTCCCTGCCCTTTCCACATGGGGAATTTCGTTCCGGTCAAAGGGATCTGGCGGAGCGGGTGTACAAGTGCATCGACCGCGGCGGGCGCCTGCTGCTCGAGGCGCCCACGGGTATCGGCAAAACCGCCGCGGTACTGTACCCAGCGCTGCTGGCAATGGGCCGCGGCAAGCATGAACGGGTGATCTTCTGTACCGCCAAGCGCTCCGGTCGGCGGTCGGCCGAGCAGACACTCGAGCTGTTCGGGCAAAATGGTTACCGAGGTACTTCCCTCAGTCTGTCAGCCAAAGACCGCGTCTGCCTGTCGCCGGGGAAAGCCTGTCACGGGGACGACTGCCCCTACGCGCGAGGCTATTACGATCGCCTGCCTGCCGCCATGCAGGCGGCGCTAGCGGTGCCAAACCTGAGCCAGGACGCGCTGCAGGCGCTGGCCGTGGAACACAACGTGTGCCCCTATGAACTGGCCTGGGACCTGCTGCCCTGGGTGGATGTGGTGATTGCCGATGTCCACTACCTCTACAGTTTCAGCCCCGCACTGGCGCCCGCGGCCGGTGATGGGGGCCGCCGCAGCACCGTGCTGCTGGACGAGGCCCACAACCTTCCCGAGCGCGCCCGGCGCATGTACAGCGCCCGCTTGCATCGGCGACGGGTACTGGCCGCCCGGCGTGAGTTGCCGGCCGGCCCGGTGCGCCGGGCCGTTGAGCGTTTCAACCGGGCCCTGCTCGACGTGCAGAAGGCTGGCTGGGAGGGCGAGTACAGCCTCCGGGATGACCTGCCCGACAAGCTGCAACTGGGCCTTTACAACCTGGTGTCCGTCGTTGGAGAGGTAATGGCAAAACAGCCCCTGGCACTGGTGCGCCACACGGCCCTGATGGATGTGTACTTTGAGGCCCTGCAGTTCCAGCGCTGCCTCGAGAACTGGGGGCCGGAATATCGCTGCGAATTCAGCCTTGAGGACAAGGTAATCAGGGTGCGACTCAATTGCCTGGATGCCGGGCGACTGCTGGCGGAGCGGGCCAGCCGGGTTCACGCAGCCATTGCCTTCTCGGCCACCCTCAGCCCTTTTCCCTGGGCGCGGGAGTCCCTCGGCCTGCCGGAGGACACGGTCTGTTTCCGCGCCAGCTCCCCGTTCTCCCGCCGGCAATTGCAGGTAAGTGTGGCGAGCGATATCGACACCCGCTACCAGCAGCGCAGTGCGTCGCTGCCGATGCTTGCAGCGCGGCTGCGGCAGTGGCTGGAGGCGGTACCCGGCAACTGCCTGCTGTTCTTTCCCAGCTATCGCTACCTGCAGGACTGCCTGGTATCGCTGGGAGATGTACCGGGGCGCACCGTGCAGGCCCAGCAGGCCGGGGAGAGCGATGCGGAGCGTGAGGCACTACTGGAACTGCTGTCCCGGCGTCGTGACCTCGCGCTGTTCGCCGTTCTGGGAGGAAGCCTTGGAGAGGGCGTGGACCTGCCGGGTGACCTGCTCAGTAGCGTGGTGATCGTCGGTGTGGGTATGCCTGGCCTGGACCATGACAGCCGTGCCAGACAGCTTCTGTTCCAGCAGCGATATGGCGATGGTTTTGCCTACGCTTTCCTGTACCCCGGTATGCAGCGGGTAGCCCAGGCGATCGGCCGCGTGGTGCGCACCAGTGATGACCAGGGCCGTGCACTGCTGGTGGATACGCGCTTTGCCCAGCCCGGTTACCGGGAGTTACTGCCTCCCTGGTGGGATTACAGCGCACCTGTTCCCAGTGCGCCCGGTGCGCCAGATGCTCAAGATGCGGTCAGTCAGGCTGACTGAAACGGTATCCCGGTTTGGCGGCGGCGAATTGCACCGTGCCAATAATGCGCTCGCGGAACCCTCCTTCGCAGTAGCAGAGGTAGTACTCCCACATGCGGATGAAGCGCTCGTCGAAGCCCTGTGCCCGCACAGCGTCGAGCTGATCCATGAAGCGGTCGCGCCAGCACTTCAGGGTGGTGGCGTAGTCGGCCGTGATATCCCTCAGGTGTACCAGCTCCATATCAGTGTGACGGGCCAGCTGGTCTGTTATAACGGCCAGTGAAGGCAGGCAACCTCCCGGAAAGATATAGCGCTTGATGAAGTCCACCGAATCGCGGGCCTGCTTGTAGCGTTGCTGGGGAATTGTAATGACCTGAATGACCAGCTTGCCGGTGTCCTTGAGCAGCGCACTGCAGCGTCGGAAATACTCGCTGTAGTACTGGTGGCCCACGGCTTCGAGCATCTCGATGGAAACCAGTTTGTCGTACTGGCCGGTCAGCTGCCGGTAGTCCTCGCAGAGCACGGTCACCCGGTCCTCCAGCCCCGCCTGCTGTACCTGTTCCCTGGCATACTGGTACTGCTCGCGGGAAATGGTGGTTGTGGTCACCCGGCAGCCATAGTTGCGTGCTGCATGCAGCGCCATGCCGCCCCAGCCGGTACCGATCTCCAGCAGGTGGTCCTCTGGTGTGAGCTCGAGTTGGCGACAGAGTTCGTCCAGCTTGGCTTCGGCAGCGCTCTCCAGTGTCGTCGCGCCATCACTGAACAGTGCCGACGAGTACATCATTGATGGGTCGAGAAAGAGGGCGAAGAAGTCATTGCCCAGGTCGTAGTGAGCGCTGATATTTTTACGCGCCTGGGCGCGGGAGTTGCGATTGAGCAGGTGGGCGAATTTCAGCCCCCAGCGCAGGGGCAGGGTCTGGGTTGTCTCCATCTTGTCCATGGTTGGAACATTGGCGCAGAACAGCCGGGTAACACTGCCGAGGTCGGGAGTAGACCAGTCGCCGTCCATGTAACTCTCCCCGGCGGCGATCACCCCGCCGCTCAGCACGCGTTGCCAGGCCCTGGGGTGATGGACGTGAATTTCCGCCTGTGGACCTTCACCATTACCTCCCAATTGGAATGTCTCTCTTCCATCGCGGATCAGCAGTTCGCCAGCGCCCAGCCGCATCAGTACTTTTAGCAGTAGCTTGCGCGACAGGCTCTCGCGGGGGGCTATCTCCGTCGCGTTGGAGGCGGTGGCAGTGGGGCTGAGTGAAGACTGGCTATTCATTGGCTGCTCCGGTCACAGGATTCTTTTGCTGAGTGAAGGTCTGGGTGTGAATAGAATGGAATGCGCTTGGCGAACAGTTTCAGGGCCTGCCAGTAGATGCCCAGGCCGACTGTGGCAGTCATCATCGGGTAGCGCAGTAGAGCACTGTGCAGGCTCCGGCGGTTCCAGGGGCGCGCCTCGAGGGAGAGACAGGCGTCGAAGACGCGTTCACCCGCGGTGCTGTTCGCCAGGTGCAGGCGCAACTGGTCCCCGGGGACGTTGCTGCGCCAGTGATAGCGCATGTTCATCGGCTGAAACGGTGACACATGGAAGGCCTTGTCGAAATCGGAGCGCAACCAGCCTCGTGCCTGTTCTGGCCCGGGAATGACGTAACTGTGGCGCTCGTTCCACGGCGTGTTGGTGACTTCCGCCAGGATATGTTCCAGCCGGGTTTCGTCCTGATTGAAACAGTAGTAACAGGCGATCGGATTCATGTTAAAGCCGAAATACCGGAGGTTGGCCAGCAGGTAGATCGGGCCGGAGGGGCACTGGCCGGTTGCCTCCAGCACCCGCTGGCGGATGGCGTCGTCCAGGGGAATTTCCGGGTCGCCAAAAAAGTCCGAGCGCCGGAAACTGGCCGGTGTCCGACCTTCGTTCGACCACAGGGGGCTGCAATTGAAGAGCCGTGGAAGCTCCTCCAGGCACAGGTAGGGCATGAACACGCGATAGCGAAACTGGTGACCCCGGGGCAGGTGGCGGCGGTGTTGCAGCCAGCCCTCGTACAGGCGGGATCTCAATTCACTCACGCCGCCGCCTGCCTGTGGCTCTGGAGTGTGTTGGCGACCCGCAGGGCGCTGCTGACCCCGTCTTCGTGGAAGCCGTTGTGCCAGTAGGCACCGCAGTACCAGGTGTCGCGCACGCCGTTGATGTCTCCCCAGCGCTGCTGGGCTGCTATGCCCTGGAGCGAGAACACGGGGTGGTCGTAGCGGAATCTTCCCAGGATTTTGTGCGGGTTGATGGCCTCGGTGTGGTTGAGAGTGACGCAAAAAGTCTCCGGTGCCTGGATGCCCTGCAGGATATTCATGTTGTAGGTAACCACTGCCCGGTCGCGGCTGGCGTCCAGGTGGTAGTTCCAGCTGCTCCAGACCTTGCGCTGCCGGGGCAGCAGGCGGGTGTCGGTGTGCAGCACCACGTCATTGGCCTGGTAGGGCAGGGCGCCGAGGACTTCCCGCTCGGCGCTGGTCGGGTCTTCCAGCAGGGCGAGAGCCTGGTCGGAGTGGGTGGCTATCACGACCTGGTCAAAGGTCTCGGTGCGTCCGTCGGCAAGCACGAGTTGTACCCCGCCGCCCGCGGGACGACGCACACTGGCGATGCCGCAGCTGGTATGGATGCGGGACTCGAAGCGCTGGCACAGGGGCCGCAGGTACTCCCGGGAGCCGCCTTCCACCACCCGCCACTGGGGGCGGTCTTTAACACTCAGGAGCCCGTGATTGCGGAAAAAGCGGAGAAAGAATTCCAGCGGAAAAGCCGCCACTGTCTCACTGTTGGCGCTCCAGATTGCCGAGGCCATGGCCACGAGGTAGTCGCGCTGGAACGCCTCGCCGTAGCCCCCGCGCTTCAGGTACTGGCCGAGGGTCTCTCCGGATTCGACGGCGCCTGCTTCCAGGTCTGCAACCGATTCCCGGTTGAAGCGCAGGATATCTCGCACCATGCCCAGGAAGCGTGGCTTGAACAGGTTGCGACGCTGGGCGAACAGGGTGTCGAGGTTGGTGCCGGAATATTCCAGCCCCGAGGCCGCGTCGCGCACACTGAATCCCATGGTAGTGGGACGGCTGCTGACCCCCAGTTCGTCCAGCAGGGCGATAAAGTTGGGGTAGGTCCAGTCATTGAAAACGATGAATCCGGTGTCAATGGCGTAACGGCGGGTACCCAGTTGCACGTCAACCGTGGCGGTGTGGCCGCCGACCCGCGGCGCGCTTTCGAATACGCTGACGCGATGTCTCGGGCTCAGGTAGTGGGCACAGGCAAGGCCGGAGATGCCACCGCCGATAACCGCTATGTCCATGCTTGTTGTCCTCCCTGTTCGACGGGGCTGCGCCAACGCGCCGCTGCTATGGCCAAGTTACGCCGGTGTTGCAGCGACGGATCAATAATATGTAGCAGTAAATCGGGTGATCCGCTTCTCCAATGTCATGCGTATACTCGATCACAGGCCAGTTAACGGGAGAGCCCGGTGTCACCAGAGGGCAAACACGGACAGGATAAACCGGGCGCAGAAGGGCGTGATGACGAGTGGAGTGAATGCCTCGTCGCCATTGCCAATAGCGGAGACAGGGCGGCCTTTACCCGGCTGTTTCGGCATTTTGCGCCCCTGATCAGGGGGTTTGCCCTGGCGGGTTCGAGGTTGTCGGCGAATTTGGCCGACGAACTGGTGCAGGAGGTCATGATCAAGGTGTGGCAGAAGTCTGCGGCATACGACCCGGCTCGCGCCGCAGCCAGCACCTGGATTTATACCATCGCGCGCAATAGTCGTACCGACCTGTTCCGGCGCCTGCAAAAGTTTGATACCCCGCTGGCCGCGGAGGATGTGGCCCCGGATTCGGGTAGCGAGGAGCCTTTTGAGCAGGTGCAGCAACGGCGCAACGGGCAGCGAGTGCGGGAACTGCTGGCAACATTGCCGGTGGACCAGGCGCAGATCCTGGCCAAGGTCTACATGGAAGGTAAATCCCATGCAGAGGCGGCGGCGGAACTTGACCTCCCTCTGGGGACCGTGAAATCACGGGTTCGGCTGGCCCTTCAGAAACTACAGTTACAGATGGCAAGTTAGCATTATGGCCAAACATCACCCCAACCTGGACTTTCTCACCGCCCACGCGGCGGGTTCACTGCCCCTGGCCCAGGCGGCCTGTGTGGCAGCTCATCTCAACTACTGTCGGGACTGCCAGCGCCTGGTGGACGGGCTGCAGGAAGTGGGAGCAGCCCTGTTTGAACAGGGAGTAGCGGAACCCGTGAACGAGCGCCTGCTGGATACGGTGCTGGCTCGTCTCGACGAGGAGCCTCCGCTGCATTTCGAGAACGTGCGCCCGGCTCCCAAGGCCCCGCCGCCCATACTGCAGCGCCTTATGCGGGGCGATTTCGCCGACCTGGTGTGGAAGAAGGTGACCCGAACCCTGTCTATCTCCTATCTGCGTACCGGCGATCCCAGCCACGAATTCGCCCTGTATCACATTCGCGCTGGTGGCCGTATTCCCCTCCATGCACATCGTGGTGACGAGATCACACTGGTGTTGCAGGGCGGGTTTTCCGATGCCGATGGCGATTACCACGCCGGCGACTTCCTGTTCCGCCAGGCGGGGGAGGAGTCCCACGCTCCCACCGCCCTGCAGTCTGAGGATTGCATCTGCCTCGGTGTTCTCGACGCACCGCTGCGCTTCACCAGCTGGGCTCATCGCTGGATGAACCCCTTCCTGCACCTGCGTCCGGGCTGAGTCAGCCCGGGCAGCCGCCCTTCACTACTCCGCCGTTGATTAAAAGAGTATCCCCTGCCTCCCCCAAATGCATGAGGGAGGGGAGTCTTGATCCTACGAGTCTATATATTTGGAATTTGCTGCCATTGTTTGGCGCTGCGGGGCCAGTAGAGTAGTGGCTTGAGCGTGCCTGGTATAAGGTGCGCGGCCGCCCGCGAGTCGCGTTATGGATTCAGAGGATGAATGGCGGGCATAGTTACGGCGTCGTGCCGGGCTGTGCTACAGTCGTTCGCCGCTTTTTTCAGGGGGCTGTATTTAGCGTTAGCCGCCGGGCGGTATAGACAAGTAGCTCGAAGAAGTTACTGCAGAAACCAACAACGTACAAGCTTAGACACACAGGTATGGGGTAAATATCTATGCGCATCGCAATACCCAAGGAGACCCACCCCGGGGAGAACCGTGTACCGGTCATCCCGGAAACGGTGAAAAAGCTCTGCCTGCTCGGCGCCGAGGTCGTTATCGAACCCGGCATGGGCACAGGCTCCGGCTTCTCCGACGAGCACTATCTTGACGCCGGCGCCAGCATCCAGCCGGACCGCAACAAACTGTTTGCCGAGGCGGAAGTATTACTGCGCCTGCGCAAACCGACGCTGGAGGAGGTCCCCATGATTCCCTCCGGCTGTGTCCACATCAGCTATCTCGACCCCTTCAACGAGCACGAGCTGGTGCGGGCCCTGCAGCAGCAGGGGGTGACGGCGATCAGCATGGAAATGATTCCGCGGACCACCCGCAGCCAGAAAATGGACGCCCTGAGCTCCCAGGCCAACCTGGCGGGCTATGTCACGGTACTGCTGGCGGCGAACCACCTGCCCAGCATCCTGCCGATGATGATGACCCCGGCGGGCACCCTGAAGCCGGCCAAGGTATTTATCCTCGGTGCCGGCGTGGCGGGCCTGCAGGCCATTGCCACCGCCAAGCGCCTTGGCGCCAAGGTGACGGCCTTTGATACCCGCCCCGTGGTGGCCGAGCAGGTGCAGTCCCTGGGCGCCACCTTCCTTGAGATCGACCTCGGCGATACCGGCGAGACCGCCGGCGGTTATGCCACCGAGCTGACTCCGGAGCAGATCGAGAAGCAGCGCCAGGCCCAGAAAGATGTGATCGCCCAGTCCGACGTGGTGATCACCACCGCCCAGGTCTTTGGCCGCAAGCCACCTGTACTGGTCACCCGTGACATGGTGGAGGGCATGCAACCCGGCTCCGTCATCGTCGACATGGCCGCCGAGACCGGCGGTAACGTGGAGGGCTCTGTCCCCGGTGAAACCGTGGAAGTCAACGGTGTGAAGATCATCGGCCAGGCCAACCTGCCCAACAACGTCTGCCGCGATGCGAGCAAGATGTACTCCAGCAACCTGTTCAACCTGGTGGAAGACGTCTGGGACAAGGAGAGCAAACGCTTCGTGGTCGACTTCGAACACGACATCCTGCCCGGCTGCATCATCACCCACGGCGGTGAGGTGACCAACGCAACCATCAAGAACATTCTGGAGGGGGGTAACTGATATGGAAGCCGTATTCCTGACATTCATCCTCATGCTGTCCATCTTTGTGGGCTTCGAGCTGATCAACAAGGTGCCCGCAACCCTGCACACCCCGCTGATGTCCGGTGCCAACGCGATCTCCGGCATCACCGTGGTGGGCGCGATTTCCCTGGCCGGTACCGGCCAGCACGACCTGGCCAACTGGCTGGGGGCGGCCGCCGTGGCCCTGGCCACCATCAACGTGGTGGGTGGCTACCTGGTAACTGACCGCATGCTCGCCATGTTCAAGAAGAAGGGGGGTTGATTGTGGAAACGATGCAATTGATTACCCAGTTGGCCTATGTGGTCTCTGCCGCCCTGTTCATTTTTGGCCTGAAACTGCTGGGCTCCGCCGCCACCGCCCGTAAGGGCAACATGCTGTCATCGGTCGGTATGCTGCTGGCCATTGTGGCCGCCTTGCTCGACCAGGGCATCGTGGAGTTTCAGTGGATTCTGCTCGGCTTTGTGGTCGGCGGCGCTATCGGCGCGGCGGCGGCACGCCTGGTGCAGATGACCTCCATGCCGGAAATGGTGGCGCTGTTCAACGGCTTTGGCGGTATGGCCAGCCTGTTGGTGGGCGCCGCGGCGCTGAGCACGGCTACGGGCACCTTCACCCTGGTGACCATCGTGCTGTCCATCCTGATCGGCGGCCTGACCTTTACCGGCTCCCTGATCGCCTGGGGCAAACTGAGTGAAACCATCGGTTCCGGGGCGGTGATGTTCCGTGGCCAGCAGGTGGTGAACAGTCTGGTTGTGCTGGGCATTCTGGCCAGCGCCGTCATGTTCTGCCTGCAGCCGGAAAACCCGACCTGGCTCTACCTGGTGATCGGCCTGTCCCTGCTGTTCGGCATCATGGCGGTGATCCCCATCGGCGGCGCCGACATGCCGGTGGTGATCTCCCTGCTGAACTCCTACTCCGGCCTGGCGGCCTGTGCGGCGGGTTTCGCGGTGAACAACAACATCCTGATCGTGGCGGGTTCCCTGGTGGGAGCCTCTGGCATCATCCTCACCCAGATCATGTGCAAGGCCATGAACCGCTCCCTGAGCAACGTGCTGTTCTCCGGCTTTGGCAGTGTCAGCACCGAGGAGACCGAGATCGAGGGCGAGATCAAGCCGATCTCCGTCGAGGACGCCTACTACGTGCTGGAAGCCTCTTCCAACGTGGCCATCATCCCCGGTTACGGGATGGCGGTAGCCCAGGCCCAGCACGTGGTGAAAGAGCTGACCGAGCTGCTGGAAAAGAAGGGCGCGGAAGTGAACTTCGGGATCCACCCGGTGGCCGGCCGCATGCCCGGGCACATGAACGTGCTGCTCGCGGAAGCCGATGTCCCCTACGACCAGTTGCTGGAGATGGACGACATCAACCCGCGCATGGAAACCGTGGACGTGGCCATTGTGATCGGTGCCAACGACGTGGTGAACCCGGCGGCACGGGAGGTGGAGTCCTCGCCGATTTACGGCATGCCGGTGATCAACGTCGATTCGGCGCGCACCGTGTTCGTACTGAAGCGTTCCATGGCCTCCGGCTTTGCCGGCATCGAGAACCCGCTGTTCTACAAGGAGAACACGCGGATGCTGTTTGGCGATGCCAAGGAGTCGATTGGCGGCCTGATTCGGGAGCTGAGTGGCTAACGCTCCGTCTTCCGCTTCGGCGGGCTGCCCACTTACAAAAACGCCGGCCTTTGGGTCGGCGTTTTTGTTGTAGCAAAATGGTGCCAGTTCGTGGCTTGCGTTAGAGAAAACGGAGCCTTGCGCTTGATACATGGACTAAACTGGGCGAGAGAAACCAGTTTGCCGGACCGGCTTCCCGGCGGATATTCGGGATGTTCCTGAGAGCCTTGATGTAACCAGAGCAGGTAACCGAAGTGTACATTCCGAGTAAGTTCGAGCAGCACGACACAGAGCAACTCTCATTCCTTATTCGTCAATACCCCTTGGCTACGCTGGTGACACACACTGACTCCGGTCTGGACGCGATGCACTTGCCGATGTTGCTTTCTGGGGGTGGCGATGCGCTGTTTCTCAAGGGCCATATCGCCCGGGCGAACCCCCTCTGGAAATCGATAGGGGAGGGTGCCGAAGTACTCGTCGTGTTCAATGGCCCGAACTGCTATATCTCCCCGAACCACTATCCGACCAAGGCAGAGAACGGCCGGGTGGTGCCGACCTGGAACTATCTTGTGGTCCACGTGAAAGGCAGGATTTCATTTGTCCACGACACTGCCTGGATACACAACCTGGTGGATGAGTTGACGAGCGCCCATGAATCCGGGCGTGAGCATCCCTGGTCGATTGGTGATGCGCCAGAAACGTACACCCGGCAGCTGATTTCTGCCATTGTCGGTGTTCGTATTGAAGTCGGTACGATCACAGGGAAGTGGAAGCTCAGCCAGAATCAACCCGAGGTAAATCAGCAGGGTGTCGTACAGGGCTTGTTCTCTGGCGATGATCACAACGGGAAGGCTATTGCCTCGATAATTGCAGACAACTTTGACCTGAGGTCAGGTAAAGCGCCATGAAGCACTCGGTAACACAGGAAGATAATGAATTTGGCCGTCAGATAGAACGCTGCGAATTTCCGGTGGCAGACTTTGACCACCGCGCCCATGTGCGCCTGGCGTATATCTACCTGGTGCAGGCGGACAGTGCGCGTGCCGCGGTGGATTTGATGCGGTCTGCCCTGGTGGGGTTGTTGCGGCACGCGGGCGTGGACCCATCCGGGAAGTACCATGAAACACTCACCGAAGCCTGGGTCCTTGCCGTCGATCATTTCATGAACAAGACGGAGTCTTCCAATTCTGCGGATGAATTTATCGACCAGAATCCGCTACTGCTGGATTCCGGCATCATGCAATCCCATTACTCGGCCGAACTTCTGTTTTCGGACGAGGCACGCCGGAAATTTGTCGAGCCAAATCGGGAACCCATTCCCAGGTATTGACGCTCAGGCCTGATGTCGACCTGTCGAAATCTGCGTTCGCCATCCCCACCGGCGGCACTGGCGCCGCTACAATAGCTTGCAAGGAGAAATTTGTGATTCACCAGGGTAGTTGTCACTGTGGAGCCGTTACCTTTGAGGTAGATGCGCCAGAAGTCATCGAAGCGGACTATTGCAACTGTTCCATCTGCAAGAAGTCCGGGTATCTGCACCTGATCGTCCCCCTTGGGAAGTTCAGATTGCTCAGCGGGGAAGACTCCCTGTCGACCTATACGTTCAATACTGGTGTCGCCCAACATACCTTCTGCACACAGTGTGGCATCAAGCCTTTTTACACGCCCCGCTCCAATCCCGATGGTGTGGACGTGAATGTGCATTGCCTCGATACCGAGAACCTGGTGGTCAATGTCACTGAGTTTGACGGCCAGAACTGGGAGCAAAACGCCCAGAAGCTTGCACACAAGAGCAAGGAAGCGTAATGGATGACATTCGGCTGCTCATCGACCTCTTCAAAGGTAAGCTTCGGCAGGGGCCGGGTGGTGAGGCAGAGACCGTAATGGCAGTCGAGCTGGCGGGTATCGACCGTGGCGTTCCATTGGCCATTGCGGACATAGGCTGTGGTACAGGCGCTTCGACCCTGGCACTTGCCAGTCTGCTGAATGCCCATATTACCGCAGTCGACTTTCTCCAGGATTTTCTCGACGTGCTGGAGTCCAGGGCCCAAAGCGTGGGAGTGGCCGACAGGATTGATACGCTTTGCGCGTCGATGGAGGATTTGCCCTTTGTAGCTGAAGCTTTCGATGTTATCTGGTCCGAAGGCGCGATATACAACATGGGCTTTCAGAAAGGTGTGGCTGACTGGAGGAACTACCTCAAGCCCGGAGGGCTACTGGTGGTCTCCGAGCTCACCTGGCTGACCGGAACACGCCCTGCGGAGATTCAGCGTTATTGGGATTCCATCTATCCGGAAATCGACCTCGCTTCAGCAAAAATACGGATGCTGGAGCAGAGCGGCTACGCACCGCTCGGTTATTTTGCACTACCTGAACAATGCTGGCGGGAGAACTACTATCACCCACTGCAAACAGGCTTCGGAGATTTTCTCGAAAGAAATGGCAGCAGTGGGGGTGCGCTGGCCGTAGTGGAGGAGCAGCAGCGGGAAATCGCACTGTACGAGCGGTATAAATCTTATTACGGCTATGGCGTTTACATCGCCCGAAGGGTGGGTTGATGGGCGTCTGCAAACACTAACCTGCAGGGTAAAACATGAATAAGAAACCAATATCTATTTCCACCTGTGTCCTTGCTGTGGCCTTCGCTGCGACGGTGCAGGCTGCCGGAGTCACCATTGGGGGTACCGGTAGTGATGAGGAAGCCTCGGGAATGACGGCCATGTTTGCCGGCGACCGCTTCGAGAACTTCCGGCATATGGAGCGTTTTGTACCCACCTCGGAAGTGGCCCCTTCGACCACTCCCTGGAATCTTGGAGAGAGTCGTGACTCCTTGAGCTTCAGCGCAGACTTCCTGGGTGAGGACACCTCGCTGGAGGAGTTTATCGACCTGTCTGATACCTCGGCTTTTTTAGTGATCAAGGACGGCGCGATCATCTTTGAGCAGTACCGCCACGGCGATTCGCAGGACAGCCTGCATACCTCCTTCTCGGTGGCCAAGTCGTTTACCTCCGCCCTGCTTGGCATTGCGCTGTCGGAGGGCAGGATCGCCAGCCTCGATGATCCCGTGCGCAAATACCTGCCGGAACTGGACAGCCCGACCTTCGACGGGGTGACGGTCAAACACATACTGCAGATGTCGTCGGGAGTACAGTTCGATGAGACTTACACCGATCCGGAATCAGACATCAACCGGATGACCACCCTGGTCCCGCCGATGACCTATCTGGAGTACATCAACACGCTGGGACGGGCACAGGAACCGGGTACATTCAATCACTATGCCAGCATCAACACCCAGTTGCTGGGAATCCTGTTGGTGCGGGTGACGGGTGAGTCCCTGACAGATTACATGCATAGCCGGCTCTGGCAGCCGCTCGGTATGGAGCACAAGGGACTCTGGACCCTGGATTCCCAGGGCATTGAGATGGCCATGGGCGGACTTGCCGCCAGCGCCCGGGATTACGCCAAGCTCGGCCTGCTGTACCTGCAGGATGGCATGCGCGACGACACCCGTATTCTGCCCCGGGGGTGGGTCAAGGCGTCGGTGACCCCCGATGAGCCTCACCTGATGCCCGGGAAAAACCCGCAGTCATCCAATGAATCCGGTTACCAGTACCAGTGGTGGACACCGCGGAACTGGGATGGCGATTTTCTCGCCCGCGGCATCTGGGGCCAGAATATTTACGTGCACCCCGGCAACCGCGTGGTGATTGTCAAGCTGGCGGCGGACCAGAAAAACTTCGATCCGCGATACAAGCTGGCCTATATCGATTACCTGCAGGCCCTGGCGCAATCGCTGGACGATAGCGCCCAGCAGTAAGTTGTTGTCGCACCGGATCCGTGGGCTTGGAGAGCGAACTACCCTGCGGCCTGATCGGCCTCCCTGAACTGCAGGGAGGCCAGCCGGGCGTACAAGTGATTGTCCCGTAGCAGACTCTCGTGGGTACCGGTCGCTACTATCCGCCCCTGATCCATTACCGCAATCCGGTCGGCATGGAGGATCGTGGAAAGCCGGTGGGCAATGATTACCGTGGTGCGACCGCGCATGAGTTCCTGCAGTGCCTGCTGCACGTGGAATTCACTCTCGGTGTCCAGGGCGCTGGTCGCCTCATCCAGCAACAGGATGTCCGGGTCGTTGAGAATGGCCCGGGCAATGGCGATGCGCTGGCGCTGCCCGCCGGATAGCCGTACGCCCTGCTCGCCGAGGTGGCTGGCGTAACCCCCGGGCAATTGCTGGATAAAGTCGTGGGCGTGGGCGGCACGTGCCGCGGCGAACACGGCCTCATCACTGGCGTTCTCGCAGCCGTAGGCAATGTTGTAGCGAACATCGCCGGTGAACAGGGCGGGTTGCTGGGGCACCAGGGCGATGTGGGAGCGCAGGTCGTGCAGGCTGAAATCGCGGATGTCGCAGCCGTCCAGGGTGATGCGCCCGGCCTGGGGGTCGTAAAAGCGCTGCAATAATTCAAATACGGTGGATTTGCCGGCGCCCGAGGGGCCCACCAGGGCCAGGCTGCGACCGGCGGGTATATCGAGGCTGAAATCGTCCAGCGCCGCCTGGTCAGGTCTGGCGGGATAGGCAAAGCGCACGGCTTCAAACGCCATGCGGGCATTGGCCACGGGCTGGCTGGCATTCGCGATATCCTTTTCGAGAATGTCGCTGCGCTGGGCCAGCAACTCCAGCAGCCTCTCAGCTGCGCCGGCGGCCCGTTGTAATTCCCCCCATACCTCGGAGATGGTGGCAAACCCGGAGCCCACCATGATGGCGTAGAACACAAAGGCCCCGAGTTCACCGGCGCTCATGCGCCCGCTGATGACATCCTGGCCGCCGGTCCATAACATGGCGGCGAGGCCGCCGAACATCATGGCAATGGCGGCACAGATGAGCAGTGCACGCTGGCGTATCCGTCGTCGGGCGATAGCGAAGGCGCGTTCCACTTCGGCGTCGAAGGCGCGCGATTCAAAGTCCTCCTGGGTGTAGCTTTGCACTACCTTGATGTGCTGGATGATTTCGCCGGCGTAGCTGCCCACACTGGCGATGCTGTCCTGGCTTTTGTTCGACAGGGCGCGTACCCGGCGCCCGAACAGCAGGATCGGCATCAACACGGCGGGTACGCTGATGGCGATAATGAGGCTGAGCTTCAGGTTGGTGATGAACATCATCACCAGCGCGCCGGTAAGCGTAAGACAGCTGCGCAGTGCCATGCTGAGGGAGGAGCCAATGATGGTCTGCAGCAGGCTGGTGTCGGTGGTCAGGCGCGACATGATCTCGCCCGAGCGATTGGTTTCGAAGTAACCCGGGTGCAGCCGGACCAGGTTGTCGAACACGGCTTTGCGCAAATCGGCACTCACCCGTTCCCCCAGCCAGGACACCAGGTAGAAGCGGATGAAGGTCCCCAGGGCCATCGCCGCGGCGATACTGAGCAGCAGGGCGATGGCGGCCTGCAGGTCGGCGGTGGTACCGGCGCCAAAGCCGCGATCGATCAGTACCTGGATACCGCGCCCGAGGGCCAGGGTGGCGCCGGCGGTAAAGATCAGGGCGCAGGCGGCGGCGATGACACGTCCGCGATAGGGCTTGAGGAAGTGGCCGAGCGCCAGCAGGGGCGAACGCCCGGCAGTTGCCACCTCAGGCGCCGTCCTGTGCGTTGGCCTCGTCCTGGTCCTTGCGACGCTGGATAAACCGCCCGAAGAACACGCCCACTTCAAACAGGGCCCACATCGGTATTGCCAACAGCGATTGAGAAATCACATCTGGCGGTGTCAGCAGCATGCCGAAGACGAAACAGCCCACCACAATATAAGGCCGCTTTTTGACGAGATCATCCGGGGTGGTGATGCCAGCCCAGATCATCAGCACAGCGGCGATGGGAATCTCGAACGCCAGGCCGAAGGCGAAGAACAGCTTGAGTACGAAGTTCAGGTAGCTGTTGATGTCGGTCATGATGGTGATGCCTTCCGGCGCCACACTGGCAAAGAACCCGAACACCAGGGGAAAGACCACGAAGTAGGCGAACGCCGCACCAGCGTAAAACAGTGCGACGCTGGAGACCAGCAGGGGTATCGCCAGGCGCTTCTCGTGCTTGTACATGCCCGGGGCGATGAAGCTCCAGGCCTGGTACAGCACATAGGGTATGGCGCCAAACACCGCCGTGACCAGAGTGAGTTTGAAAGGCGTGAGGAAGGGCGAAGCCACCTCGGTGGCGATCATCCCAGCACCTTCCGGCAGGATGGCGCGCAGGGGCTCGGAGACGAAAGTGTAGATTTCGTTGGCAAAGGGGAACAGGCCAATGAACACCACCAGCACCGCCAGTAAGGCGCGCAACAGGCGGTCACGAAGTTCCGTAAGGTGAGCTACCAGCGGCAAGGGCTGGTCGTCGATATTCTGTTCACTCATTCCCGGGGTGTCTCGGGTTTGTCGCTGGACGGGGTTGAGGTTGGCGTAACCGGCTCGTTCAGTTCGCGCTCGACCTCCTGCCCGGCCTGGTCAACCTGCTGTTTGAATTTATCCACCTCGGCACCAACCTGCTCGCGGGTCTGTTTGAGTTCCTGCAGCACGGCATCGTTGTGCAGCTCCTGTTCGACTTCCTGGCGGATCTCATTGAAGCTGCGCTTGACGCGGCGCAGGTACACGGCGCCGGTGCGCACCGCGCCGGGCAGGCGCTCGGGGCCGATCACCAGCAGGGCGACGGTGGCGATCAGGACCAGTTCCAGGAAACCAATATCGAACACGGGTTATTTCTCTTTGCTGTCGTCCTGCCCGGGAGTCGGGCTACCCGGGTCGGGTTCCTCGGCTTCTTTCTTTTCCGTGTTGTCCTGGTCCTCGTCCTTCAGGCTGCTGCGGAAGCCTTTCACCGCACTGCCCAGGTCGCTGCCGAGGTTGCGCAGGCGCTTGGTGCCAAACAGCATGATCACGATCGCCAGAATGATCAGCAGCTGCCAGATACTGATACCGCCAATTCCCATGTGTCTCTCCTAGAGTTTGTTCAATACGCGTTCAATACACGAAGTTTCAATACTAATCTTGTTGCGTCCGGGCCGCTTTCTCCGCCAACCCGGACAGCCCGAAGCGCTGGCGCAGGCAGGCCAGGACTTCCGTGCTGGACAGGTCCAGGTGCGACAGCATGACCAGGCTGTGGAACCAGAGGTCGGCCACTTCGCCTACCAGTTCGTCACGCTGCCTGCTACGTTCGGCATCCTTGGCTGCGAGGATAACCTCGGTGGCTTCCTCGCCGATCTTTTCCAGAATCTTGTTCAGGCCCTTGTGATGCAGGCTCGCAACATAGGACTCAGCCGGATCGGCGTTGCGGCGTTGGGCCAGGGTCGCATCCAGCTGTTGCAGTGTGTCCAGGTCAGAAGAATTGCTCATCAGGATTTTCCGTAGATGGCCTCGGGGTCTTGTAACACCGGGTCGGTGACCTGCCATTCGCCATTTTCCAGACGTTGGTAGAAGCAACTGCGGCGCCCGGTGTGGCAGGCAATGTCGCCCACCTGTTCGACTTTCATCAACACCGTGTCGGCGTCGCAGTCGATACGCAATTCCTTCAGCTGCTGGACATTGCCCGAGGATTCACCCTTGCGCCAGAGCGCGCCGCGGGAGCGGGACCAGTAGATGGCCCGGCCTTCTCGCACCGTCAGTTCAAGGGCTTCGCGGTTCATCCAGGCGAGCATCAATACCTCGCCGGTTTGCCAGTCCTGGGCAATGGCCGGCACCAGGCCCTGCTCGTTCCATTTCAGTGAGGCGGCTTGTGAAGAAATATCATTCATCGGTGTGTTCCTGTGGCCGGGCATTATGGCACAGGCTAGTCCGGGTTGCGCGGCCAGCCCAGGGCCAGCGCAGCCGCGGCCAGCAGCCAGCTTACCGGCGGCGCCTGGGCGATGAGCTCGCGTCCGTCGGGCCAGGCGAGCAGGGCAGCCGCACCGCAGGCCAGGGCGGCGAGGAGTTGGCGGCGATGTTTGCTGGTCTGGCGCAGTTGTTGCTGGCGCAGGGCGGCCAGCTGTTGCTGCTGACTGTCCAGTTGGCGCTCGTTGTCACGGGACTGCTGCAGGTTGTCCAGCACGGCGTCCGGCAGGGCGGGCAATTGTTCCAGCCAGGAGGGCGCGTGCCGTTGCAGCCGTTTGAGCACGGACTGGGGCGAGTAGCGTTCTGTAACCCAGCGTTCCAGGTAGGGTTGGGCTGTGTCCCACAGGTTGAGGTCGGGGTAGAGCTCGCGGCCCAGGCCCTCGATATTGAGCAGGGTCTTCTGCAACAGGACCAGCGAGGGCTGTACTTCCATATCGAAGCGGCGGGCGGTGTGGAACAGGTAGATAAGCAGCTGGCCGAAGGAAATTTCCCGCAGCGGTCGTTCGAAGACCGGTTCGCAGACAGCGCGCATGGCCGATTCGAAGTCCTGCACCCGGGTGTGGGGTGGTACCCAGCCGCACTCCACGTGCAATTGCGCACACTCGTGGTAGTCCCGGTGGAAGATAGCGAGGAGATTGCGGGCCAGGTAGTACTGGTCCGAATCCGACAGGCTGCCAATGATGGCGCAGTCCACGGCGATGTAGGTCGGGTCGGCGGGATCGGTGGCGTCGACGAAGATGTTGCCCGGGTGCATGTCGGCGTGAAAAAAGCTGTCGCGGAAAACCTGGGTGAAGAATATCTCCACACCGCGCTCAGCCAGCAGTTTCAGGTCGACTCCGCGGGCCCGCAGGGTCGCCATGTCGGTCACCGGAATACCGTTGATGCGCTCCATGACATAAACGTTGCGGCAGGTGAAATCCCAGTAGACCTGGGGAATGTACACCAGCGGGCTGTCCTCCCAGTTGCGCCGCAGCTGGGAGGCGTTGGCCGCCTCCCGGCCGAGATCGAGCTCGTCGAGGATGGTGATTTCGTAATCGGAGATCACCTCCACCGGGCGCAGGCGGCGGCCGTCGGGCAGGTAGCGGGCCACCAGTCGGGCCAGGGTGTACAGCAGGGCCAGGTCCTGGCGGATCACCGGCTCGATATCCGGGCGGACTACTTTGACCACCACCTCCTCGCCCGTGGTCAGGGTTGCGGCGTGAACCTGGGCGACGGAGGCCGAAGCCAGCGGCCGGGCCTCGAATTGGGCAAACAGCTCGGTGACCGGCTTGCCGAGGGCGCGTTCGATGATCGCTACCGAATGGGCCTCGTCGAAGGGCGGTACCTCGTCCTGCAGCTTGGCCAGTTCCTCGGCAATGTCCGGCGGCAACAGGTCGCGCCGGGTGGACAGCATTTGCCCGAACTTGATGAAGACAGGGCCCAGCTCCTCCAGTGCCCGGCGCAGGCGTACCCCGCGGTTTTCCTGTGGGGCCGGCCCCAGGCGCCAGGGCGACAGGCGGAAGGCCAGGCGCAGCCAGGTGGGCAGGTGATCGGCCTCAAAGAACGTATCCAGGCGGTTGCGACCGGCCACACGCATAATCCGGATCAGCCGGCGGCCACGGGAGAACGTAAAGCTCATGCCTTCAGGCGCTCGATCCGGGCGCGCAGCCGGGCCAGTTTCGCCTCCACGCGTTCGCTGCGCTCCGCCAGTGCTGCCACATCGCGGTAGAAGTCCTCCAGTTCCAGTCGCGGCGGGCTGAGGCGGGCCTCCTCGTGGATGAACTCTTCGAGCTGCCGTTCAAGGCTGGCGTGGGCCATGCGGCCGTAACTGAACAGGCCGCGAAAGGCTTCGGCCAGCTGATGGCCGGCCACGTCGCCCAGGCTGTCGACCAGCGGGGCCTCCCAGTCGAGGTCCAGCCCGGCAAGGATTTTCTGGAGTTCGATGAGGGGGCCGCTGTCACCCTCCAGGGTCAGGTTGCCGTTGATCAGGGCGGCGGTGGGGTCGCTGGCGGTGGCGAGTTCTGCGAAATCGCCGGCTTCGCCACGCACCGCCGTAGTGACCTTGCCCTCCCAGTGGCCCGCCAGCTGGATACCCTCGGCCGTAGGCAGCAAAAAGGCCTGAAAGGGCGGGGTGGTGCAGTCCAGGGAAAACACGCAACCCTCCAGGCTGCCCAGCAATTCGCCGCTGCGCTGGTCCAGCGCCAGCGCGCGATTGATCCCCGTCTCCAGCGTTGCGAGGGCAGCAGTGTGCAGGGTCGGATCCGGCATCAGGCCTTCACGCCCCGGTGCAGGGCCACGATGCCACCCGTCAGGTTGTGGAATTCACAGCGGCTGAAGCCGGCGTCTTCCATCATCTGCTTGAGGGTTTCCTGGTCGGGGTGCATGCGAATGGATTCCGCCAGATACTGGTAACTCTCACTGTCGCCGGCCACCAGCTTGCCCATCATTGGCAGCACTTTGAAAGAGTAGTTGTCGTAGGCCTTGCCCAGCAGTTCGTTCTGCGGTTTGGAGAATTCCAGCACCAGCAGCCGGCCGCCGGGCTTGAGAACCCGTAGCATGGAGCGCAGGGCCAGGTCCTTGTCGGTCACGTTGCGCAGGCCGAAAGCGATGGTCACGCAGTCAAAGGTATCGTCGGGGAAGGGCAGGTACTGGGCGTCGGCCTGGACGAACTCGATATTGCCCTGGTTGCCGGTGTCGATGAGCTTGTCCCGGCCCACCGAGAGCATGGAGTCGTTGATGTCCGCCAGCACTACCCGGCCCTCGGGTCCGACGATACGGCTGAAGCGGGCGGCAAGATCTCCGGTGCCACCGGCAATGTCGAGAACGCTGTTGCCCTTGCGGACCCCGGACAGCTCGATGGTAAAGCGCTTCCAGATGCGGTGGATGCCACCGGACATCAGGTCGTTCATCAGGTCATAACGGGCTGCCACCGAGTGGAACACTCCCGCCACCATGCCGGCCTTGGCGTCCTTGTCCACTTCCTTGTAGCCGAAGTGGGTGGTCTGCTTGTCGCTCATGGGCCCTCCGCCCGGATGTCACTGAGCGCGCATTGTAGCGCGATGTGAGATGGCAAGGCAGGGGCGTTGCCCCACCTGAAGCAGGCGGCTATGCGGCCCTGTGTATCAGGAGGGATCGAACTTCAGTACCTGCACCTCGGGGTCGCGGCTGCCGCCCTGCGCCTGCAACCGTTGCAGGTAATCCTCCCAGCGCGCGTCCTGCTCGGCGGCCAGTTGGTACAGGTAGTCCCAGCTGTAAAGGCCGGTGTCGTGGCCATCGTCGAAAATCAGCTGGATGGCGTAGTGTCCCACCGGTTTGACCCCGGTGATGTTCACCTTGAGCTTGCCGGTCTGCAGCACCTCCTGCCCCTCGCCGTGGCCGCGCACCTCCGCCGAGGGGGAGTACACCCGCAGGTACTCGCAGGGCAGGTGGTAGCTCTCGCCGTCACCGTAGACCAGTTCGAGGGTCCGTGAACGGCGGTGGAGTTTGACGTCCCGGGGGCGGGGCGCGGCCCCGCTGGCTGGGTCACTGCTCATGGGCGAATACCTTCAGGCTCGGCGCAACACTGGCTAGAGGATGAAGCGCGACAGGTCCTCGTCTTCCGACAGGGCCTGCAGTTGCTGGTTGACGTAGCCGGCGTCGATCACCAACTCGTCAGTGCCGAGGCCGGCGTCAGCGGCACTGTAGGAGGCCTCTTCCAGCAGGCGCTCCATCATCGTGTGCAGGCGACGGGCGCCGATGTTCTCGGTTTTCTCGTTCACCTGCCAGGCGGTTTCCGCGATGCGACGAATGCCGTCCTCGGTAAAGCGCAGCTGCATGCCTTCGGTTTGCAGCAAGGCCTGGTACTGCTCGGTCAGGGAGGCCTTGGGTTCGGTCAGGATGCGCTCGAAATCATCCGGGCCCAGGGCTTCCAGTTCCACCCGGATCGGCAGCCGGCCCTGCAGTTCCGGGATCAGGTCCGAGGGCTTGGCCAGGTGGAAGGCGCCGGAGGCGATGAACAGGATGTGGTCGGTCTTGATCATGCCGTGCTTGGTGCTTACGGTGGAGCCCTCGATCAGCGGCAGCAGGTCGCGCTGCACCCCTTCCCGGGAGACGTCCGCGCCGGCGCCCTCGGAGCGCTTGGCGACCTTGTCGAGCTCGTCGATAAACACGATGCCGTTCTGTTCGGCGGCCTCGATAGCCTTCTGCTTCAGGTCGTCCTCGTTCACCAGCTTGGCGGCTTCCTCGTCGGTGAGGGCCTCAAAGGCAGCCTTCACAGTCATGCGCCGGGTTTTGCTCTGCTGCTTCGACAGATTGGAGAACATGCTCTGGAGCTGGTTGGTCATCTCCTCCATGCCCGGAGGCGCCATGATCTCCACGCCGCCGGCGGGGCCGGTGAGCTGGACATCCACTTCCTTGTCGTCGAGCTCGCCTTCGCGCAGCTTCTTGCGCAGTAGCTGGCGGGTGCTGTTGGCGTCGGTTTCACTGCGCTGGGCATCGCGGGCCGGGGGCAGCAGAATGTCGAGCACGCGCTCTTCCGCCGCTTCCTGGGCGCGGAAACGCACGCGCTCCACGGCCTGTTCGCGGTACATCTTGATCGCCATGTCCACCAGGTCGCGGACAATGGATTCCACGTCGCGGCCCACGTAGCCCACCTCGGTGAACTTGGTGGCCTCCACCTTCACAAAAGGCGCGTTGGCGAGCTTGGCCAGGCGGCGGGCGATCTCGGTTTTACCGACCCCGGTGGGGCCGATCATGAGGATATTCTTCGGGGTAATCTCGGCGCGCAGGTCCTCCGCCAGTTGCATGCGGCGCCAGCGATTGCGCAGGGCGATGGCCACGGCGCGCTTGGCGTCCTGCTGGCCGACGATGTGGCGATCGAGTTCGGACACGATCTCCCGGGGTGTCATATTGGACATAGTCAGAAGTCCAGTTGTTCGATGGTCTGGTTGTGGTTGGTGTAAATGCAGATGTCGCCGGCGATGGAGAGCCCTTTCTGGACGATCTCGCGGGCGCTTAGCTCGGTGTTGTCGAGCAGGGCGCGGGCGGCGGACTGGGCGAAGGGGCCGCCGGAGCCGATGGCGATGAGGTTGTCCTCGGGCTCGATCACATCGCCGTTACCGGTGATGATGAGCGAGGTTTCCTTGTCGGCGACGGCCAGCAAAGCTTCCAGCTGGCGCAGGGAGCGCTCGGTGCGCCAGGCCTTGGCCAGCTCCACCGCGGCCCGCACCAGGTGGCCCTGGTGTTTGTCGAGCTGGGCTTCGAACAGCTCGAACAGGGTGAAGGCGTCGGCAGTGCCGCCGGCGAAGCCTGCGAGCACTTCATTCTTGTGCAGGCGCCGCACTTTGCGGGCGTTGCCTTTCATTACGGTGTTACCCATGGAGACCTGGCCGTCCCCGCCGATCACCACCGAGTTGCCCCGGCGGACGGAAAGGATGGTGGTTCCTCTGTACTGTTCCACTTTGGATCTCCTTTGTGCGTCGGGGGGATATGGGGGTGGGTTGGGGCATTTTCAAGCGGTGCAGCTTTTTGGCTTGGGTGGGGGCTTCAGGGCTGGATTCGGAGCCGTGAACCCGCGTGCACGGCACCCGGGGGCCTTCCGGGACACGCTGTGAATACGCACCCGATAAAGCGGGGTGGGCTCTCCATGTACGCTTCTATTCGGCGTCCTGCCTCATAGAGTCCCGGAAGGCCCCCGCGCGCCGTGCACGCTCCCTCTGAAGTATCCTCAGGCCCATTACGTTGTTGGGCAAAGCTTGGAATTGCGCACCGTTATAGGGTGTGAGCTGGGGGGATGCCTCTCCGGACCTTCAGCGGCCATGGATGGCCGCTGAGGAGCGCGACATGGATGTCATGCTTTCAGCGTGTCCGGGGAGGCATCCCCCCAGATCGCGCCCGGGCCTACGGAGTCCCGGACCAGGAGTCTTCTTGAACATCGCCGCCCAGTTCCGAGACAAATTGGAAAGCGTCAACCTTCGCGCTTCAACAAGAGGGTATCTATATCCTGACCAGCCGTAAGACTGCGGGCTTTCGCCATCTTGGAACGGGAGTCAAAAGGCCCGATAAACACCCGGAACCAGCGGCCGTTATCGCTGCTGGACTCCTCCACCCGTGGCTCCAGCCCCAGCAGGAGTAGTTCGGCCCGCCGCCGGTCCGCGTCTGCGCGCTGGCGGAAAGAGCCTGCCTGCAACAGGTAGATTTCCTTGCTGCTACTCGCCGTGGCGCGGGGTTGGGCCACTTCGGCCGGGTCCACATCCACGTCGATCGTCTGCTCGGGGAGCATCGTGTAGAAATCGAAACGCGGCTTGGGCGGGGTTTTGGCGGCGGGTTGAGTGCTCGCCACCGGCGCGGCCTCAGTACCTGCGTCGCCCGGTGCGGGAGGCAGGGTGACCAGATAGAGGGCAAGGGCCGCCCCCAGCCCGGTCAGTACGCCGGCGCCATACCAGCGCCAGACCCGCGGCCGTGCCGCTGTCTTGCTGCGACTCGCTGCCGGTTTGCGGGTGGCCGTCTTGCGGGTATTGCGCTTGCCGCTGGCGTAGTCCCGCGCCACCTACATGGACTCCGGTGCCGAGACGCCCAGCAGGTCCAGACCGTTGGCGATCACCTGCCGCACCGCCATCGACAGGGCCAGGCGGGCGTCGCGCAGGGCGGTATCGTCCACCAGCACCTTGTGGGCGTTGTAGTAGGTGTGGAAATCCCCGGCCAGCTCCCGCAGGTAGGTGGCCAGGTTGTGCGGCTCGCTGTTGCGGGCGGCATTGGCGACGACCTCGGGGTACTTGTCGAGCTGCTTGAGCAGGGCTGCCTCGTGCTCTTCGGTCAGCCGCTCCAGCTGGGCCAGGCCCTCGCTGGCCTGCCACTGTCCGCCGGCTTCCTCCAGTTTGCGCAGCACACTGCACACCCGGGCGTGGGCGTACTGGATGTAGTACACCGGGTTGTCATTGCTCTGGGACAGGGCGAGGTCGATGTCGAAGGTGATCTGGGAGCCAGGGCCCCGGGCTACCAGGAAGTAGCGGGTGGCGTCACGGCCCACTTCGTCGATCAGGTCGCGCAGGGTCACATAGCTGCCGGCGCGCTTGGACAGTTTTACCTCTTGCCCGCCGCGCATCACCATCACCATCTGGTGCAGCACGTACTCTGGCCAGCCTTCGGGGATACCCGCATCGAGGGCCTGCAGGCCGGCGCGGACCCGGGTGACGGTGCTGTGGTGGTCGGCACCCTGTTCATTGATGACGCGAGTGAAACCGCGTTGCCACTTGTTCTGGTGGTAGGCCACATCCGGCAGGAAGTAGGTGTAGCCACCCTCCCGCTTGCGCATGACCCGGTCCTTGTCATCGCCGAAGTCGGTGGTGCGCAGCCACAGGGCGCCGTCCTGCTCGTAGGTGTGACCCTTGGCAATAAGGTTCTCAACTGTCTGTTCGACGGCGCCGGAGTCGTACAGTGAGGACTCGAGGAAGTACACGTCGAAGTGCACGCCGAAGGCCTTCAGGTCGAGGTCCTGCTCCCGGCGCAGGTAGGCCACGGCGAAGTCGCGGATGGCGTTCAGGTCGTCGGCATCGGCCGCTCCGGTAACGTGGCGGTCCTCGGCGTCGATTTTCTCGGCGGCCATATAGGCAGCGGCGACGTCCTTTATATAGTCACCGCGGTAGCCATCCTCCGGCCAGCTGGCATCGTCGGGGCCGAGGCCCTTGCAGCGTGCCTGTACCGACAGGGCGAGGTTGCTGATCTGGGCGCCGGCGTCGTTGTAGTAGAACTCGCTGGAGACATCCCAACCGGTGGCGGCCAGCAGGCGGCACAGGCTGTCGCCCACGGCGGCGCCGCGGCCGTGGCCGACGTGCAGGGGGCCGGTGGGATTGGCGGAGACGAATTCCACCTGCACCTTGCGACCCTGGCCCTCGTCACTGCGGCCGAAGCTCTCACCTTGCTCCAGCACGCGCTGGACCACGGCCTGGCTGCTGGCCTGGGACAGGAAAAAGTTGATGAAGCCCGGTCCTGCCACCTCGGTGGACTGGACAAAGCCCGCATTGGGCAGGGCCTCGCAAATCAGCCCGGCCAGTTCTCGCGGGTTCTTGCCCGCCGCCTTGGCCAGGGTCAGGGCGATATTGCTCGCCAGGTCCCCGTGGCTCGGGTCGCGGGTGCGGTCGATCTGGATGTTGGGGGTGATGTCGGCGGGCAGCACGCCCTGTGCCTGCAGCGAATCCAGGGCCTGTTGGATCAGCGCGGAGAGTTCTTGCTTCATCGGGAAAGGAAAATAGCCTGCTTGGTCTGTGGGAAGGGCCGTGGTGATCGGCCATGACCGCCTATTATCGCTGTATCGGCGGGGCTTGGCCACCGTGATGGGGCTTTGGCTGTTTGCGCCTCAGCCCTCGGTGGGGTCGATGTCGATGGACCAGTTCAGGCCCCCCTTCCTCGGAAGGGCCTCCGCCAGCGCCACCAGGCGAGCGGCCGCGGCGCGAGCGGCGGGCCGCCCCTGGGCCAACAGCAACAACTGGCTGCGGTAGCGGCCCTGGCGCCTTGGTAGCGGGGAAGGCAGGGGGCCGACCAGGGTGCACTGGGGCACCGGTGCCGCTTCGAAATCGCGTCGCAGTGTTTGCAGGAAGGCCTCACCCGCCTCGCCATCGGCGGCATCGGTGCGCAGCATGACCATCTGGCCGCAGGGAGGGAGCCCGAGCTGGCGCCGCTGTGCCAGCAACTGCCGAGCCTGTTCGGCATAGTTCTGGTGCAGCATGGCCTGCAGCGCGGGGTGGTCCGGATGGTGGGTCTGGAGGATGACCTCCCCGGGGAGGTCGGCGCGCCCGGCCCGGCCTGCCACCTGGGTCAATAGCTGTGCCATGCGCTCCTCGCCGCGAAAGTCGGCGCTGAACAGCAATGCGTCGGCATCCAGCACCGCTACCAGGGTAACGGCGGGAAAGTGGTGCCCCTTGGTGAGCATCTGTGTGCCCAGCAGAATGCAGGGCTCTCCGCGATTGATTTCTTCCGCCAGGGTCTCCATGGCGTCCCGGCCGCGCATTGAATCGCTGTCCACCCGGTAAACCGGCCAGCCGCTGAAGCGCTGGCGCAGGTGAGTTTCCGCCTGCTCGGTACCCACGCCGCTGGTCAGTAATTGCCGGCCGTGGCATTCGGGACAGGTGGACGGCAAAGGGCGGCTGGCCTCGCAGTGGTGGCAGCGCAGGCGCCGCTGGCGCAGGTGTACTGTCAGGCGGGCATCGCAGGCCGCGCATTCGGCGAGCCAGCCGCAGTCGTGGCACTGCAGGCTGGGGGCGAAACCGCGGCGGTTGAGAAACAGCAGTACCTGCTGCCCCTGGTCCAGGGTCTGTTCCACGCGCGTGGCCAGGGCTTCCGACAGGCTGGCCTGAAGAGGCTGGTGACGTACGTCCAGGGCATTGATGCGGGGCAATTCGGCGCTGCCCGCCCGCCGGGGCAGGCGGTGGTGGTGGTAGCGGCCCTCGATGGCATTGTGCAGGCTTTCGAGGGAAGGGGTGGCGCTGCCCAGTACCACCGGGCAGGCGGCCAGTTGGGCGCGTTTCACCGCCACATCCCGGGCCGAGTAACGGAAGCCATCCTGCTGTTTATAGGAACCGTCGTGTTCCTCGTCGACCACGATCAGGCCCGGTCGTGCCAGTGGCGTGAACACCGCCGAGCGGGTACCGATCACAATGTGGGCGCGGCCTGCCGCGGCGGCCTCCCAGTCGCGGTAGCGCTGACCCTCGGCCAGGGCCGAGTGGAGTACGACGATCTCGGCATCGAAACGGGCGCGGAATCGGGCCAGAGTCTGGGGGCCGAGGCCGATTTCAGGGACCAGTACCAGGGCCTGTTGGCCCAGGGCCAGGCAGTCGGCGATCAGTTGCAGATAGACTTCTGTCTTGCCACTGCCGGTGACTCCCTCAAGCAGGTGGCAGGCAAAGCCGCCCCCGGGTGACAGTATTCCCTTCATGGCGGCTGCCTGATCCGGGTTGAGCTCAAGTCCCGGGTGACAGACGGGTGTGTAGCGGGCGGGGGCAAGCTGGCAGCGTTCCGCCAGCCCCTTGTCCGCCAGCGACCGCAGCACCGCAGCGCTGATGCCCGCCGCCTGCAGGTGGTCGGTGC
The DNA here is from genome assembly GCF_008064665.1 of Parahaliea maris. Taxonomy (GTDB): domain Bacteria; phylum Pseudomonadota; class Gammaproteobacteria; order Pseudomonadales; family Halieaceae; genus Parahaliea; species Parahaliea maris. Next base: position 313,259 of record NZ_VRZA01000003.1, read on the forward strand.
TCACTGCATCCTCTTTCTGGAGGGCGGCCAGCGCCTGGGCCTGGCGCGGGGAGCGCGGCAGTGCGCCTGGGGGCAGGCCGAGTCCGCGGGGGGTGAGTCGCCAGGCCTTGATCGCCCCCGGTTGACGCGGCTTGCCCAGGCGCAGGTGGCGAGGCAGGGAGGCAGTGAATACCTCACCCAGTGGATGGTGATAGTAATCGGCCGCCCAGCGACACAGGGCGTGGATTTCAGGTGACACGGCAGCGGTCTCGCCGTCGAGTACAGCCAGGGCCGCTTTGAGCTGCCCGGTGGGAACGTCAGACTCTGTTTTTACCTTGACCAGAATCCCGAGGGCTTCCCGCTTGCCGAAGGGCACCCTGATGCGCTGGCCCGGTTTCAGTGCTGCAAGGTGTTCCGGCGTCAGTCCGTCAGGGGGCAGATAGTCAAAGAGTCGCCGCAGGGGAGTGGGTAGGGCCAGTTCGAGTATGGTCATTACGCCCCGGAGTCTGGTTTGGCGAGGTAATCGGGTCAGTGGCGCGGGATTGTAACAAATCCTCAGGCGGGCTTGCTTCCTGGCGATCCTCTGGTAAGATGCCCGCCTATTTTTTGACCGGCTGGCCATTTCGCCTGTGCGCAATGCCTGTCCGGAACCCAGGTACGGTGCCCGGCGAAAGATCGGGTGGCGGTACCGATATCCAGGAGAAAACCATGAAAGCTGATATCCATCCCAAGTATGAAGCGGTAACTGCGACCTGCAGCTGCGGCAACCAGATCCAGACCCGCTCCACCCTGTGCGAAGACTTCCACGTCGACGTCTGCTCCCAGTGTCACCCCTTCTTCACTGGCAAGCAGAAGATTGTTGACAGCGGCGGCCGTGTAGACCGCTTCAAGAAGCGTTTTGGCAGCCGCGGTACCAAGCGTTAATCTGCAGCCAACACACAGTCTCTCGAAAACGCCGGCCTTTGCCGGCGTTTTCTTTTTCCGGCCCCATACTTCCGTCTATAGTTAGTGCGTCAACCTGACATTTGTCGCCTTGTCGACAATTCACCTTTTCTATATTCTCGGGTGCCCCTGACGACCTGCCCCGAGACGCGGAACACCGCCATGACACACGACTTCCGACAAGCGGCGCTGGATTACCACGCCGAACCCACCCCCGGCAAGATCAGCGTCGAGCTGACCAAGCCCGCCGAAACCCAGCTTGACCTGTCACTGGCCTACAGCCCTGGCGTTGCCGAGCCCTGCCGGGAAATCGCCGAAGATGCCGAAGAGGCCTACCGTTACACCGGCAAAGGCAACCTGGTTGCCGTGATCAGTAATGGCACGGCGGTTCTCGGTCTCGGCAACCTCGGCGCCCTGGCCAGCAAGCCGGTGATGGAGGGCAAGGCGCTGCTGTTCAAGCGTTTCGCCGGCATCAACGCGGTGGATATCGAGGTGGACACCGAGAATGCCGCCGAATTCATCGATACCGTGGCCCGTATTGCCGACACCTTTGGCGGTATCAACCTGGAGGACATCAAGGCGCCGGAGTGCTTCGAGATCGAATCCACCCTGATCAGTCGCTGTGACATCCCGGTATTCCATGACGACCAGCACGGCACCGCCATCGTGACTGCGGCGGGCATGATTAACGCGCTGGAGATTCAGGGCAAAAAGCTGGAAGACGCGGTGATCACCTGCCTCGGTGCCGGTTCCGCCGCCATTGCCTGCATGCGCCTCCTGGTGAGTCTGGGTGCCCGCCGCGAGAACATCTACATGCTTGACCGCCGGGGTGTGATCTATGCCGGTCGCGAGGGCGTTAACGCCTTCAAGCGCGAGTTTGCCAACCGCACGGAAAAACGCAGCCTGTCCGACGCCATCGCCGGGGCAGATGTGTTTGTCGGCCTGTCCGGTGCCAACCTGCTGAGCGCCGAGATGCTGCGGTCCATGGCCGATCGTCCGGTCGTGTTCGCCTGTTCCAACCCGGATCCGGAAATTCAGCCGGAACTGGCCCTGCAGACCCGCGATGACCTGATCATTGCCACCGGGCGTTCGGACTATCCCAACCAGGTGAACAACGTGCTCGGCTTCCCCTTTATTTTTCGCGGCGCGCTGGATGTGCGTGCCAGCGCGATCAATGAAGAAATGAAGATGGCCGCGGTGCGGGCGCTGTGTGATCTGGCCAAGGAGCCGGTTGCACCGGAGGTACTGCGTGCCTGCGGCCTGGAGTCACTTTCCTTTGGCCCTGACTATATCATTCCCAAGCCAATGGATTCGCGACTGCTGACACGCCTTGCCCCTGCGGTGGCTCAGGCAGCGGTGGACACCGGCGTTGCCCGTCTTCCACTGCCCGCAGATTACTGCCCTTCGCTGTAAGGCTGGCGAGGCAACTCCGGCGCCGCCGGCCGGCGGCGCTTTCTTCGCAAGATATCCTGCCCTTCGCAAGATAACCCGTCTCAGAAAATATCCCGGACCAGGTCCTCGGTACCCCGTGTGCCGGGGAGAGTTTCGCTGCCCATGTCCGGCTCGGCGGGTACCCGCTCCTCGCGGAAATACTCAAACATGGCGCCGGCCTGGCCGGGTGTGGCCAGTTGCCCTGAATCCGGGTCTATCCGCACCCGCACGATACCGGGTGGTAGCTGGCGCGGTACATCGGGGCTGTCCCTGAGTGCCTCGCGCATGTAGTCGATCCAGATGGGCAGCGCAGCGGTACCGCCGAATTCCCGTCGCCCCAGCGGGGTGTACTGGTCAAAGCCTACCCAGGCGGTGGTGACTACGTCGCGATTGAAGCCCGAAAACCAGGCGTCCATCGGGCCATTGGTGGTTCCGGTCTTGCCGGCGAGATCCCGGCGCTCCAGCGCCAGGGCCTTGCGGCCGGTGCCCTGGGTGATCACGTCCTGGAGGATGCTGTTAATGATGAAATTGACCCGTTCGTCCATTACCCGTTCTGCCCGTGGCAGGGCCGCCTGCCCGGGCGTGTCCTGGGCCAGGATTTCCTCCATGCTGAGTTCCTCGGCACCGTCCCGTCCCGGGCTTTCGCTGCCGCAGTCGCGACAGACGGTAGGCGGCCGGGCTTCGAATATGGGGTTGCCGTTGAGGTCATCGATACGCTGGATGAGGTAGGGCTCGACCCGGTAGCCGCCGTTGGCCAGTACCGCATAGGCGGCGACGATCTGTAACGGGCTCGCAGTCTGGGTGCCCAGGGCCAGTGACAGGTTCGGGGTGAACTCGCTGGCGTCGAAGCCGAAGCGCCCGATGTAAGCCAGGAGTTTGTCGATTCCCAGTTGTTGCAGCAGGCGAATGGACACCAGGTTGCGCGACTTGGTCAGCGCCCAGCGCAGCCGGGTTGGTCCGTAGAACTTGCCGCTGTCATTCTCGGGCCGCCACATGCCTTCCAGCGAGCTGTCGTCCACCACGACCGGGGCATCGTTGACCAGGCTGGCGGCGGTAAAACCGTCGTCCAGGGCAGCGCTGTAGAGGAAGGGCTTGAAATTGGATCCCGGCTGGCGCTGGGCCTGGGTGGCTCGGTTGAACTTGCTGTCCTCGAAGCCCATGCCTCCGACCACACTGACGATGGCGCCGTTGTCCGGGTTCAGGGACACCAGTGCGGCCTGTACTGCGGGTACCTGGGCGAGGTGCCAGGTTTCACTGTCATCCTGTTTCACGCGAACCAGGTCGCCGATCGCCACGACCTCTTCGGGACGTTGCGGACTGCGCCCTCTGGAATTCTCCGTGAGATAGGGGCTGGCCTGTTTGAGGCCGTTGGCCCAGTGGATCTCGACACTGCGTTTGTCGCCCAGCAGGACGGTGATGCCGTCGTCATAAAGCGCCGTGACCACGGCGGCGCGCAGCCCTGCGACGGTGGGTGTGTCTCGCAGTGTGGCAATCCAGGTGTCCTGCATTGCGGTGATGGCTTCCGGGGTATTCACTGTGGGCGGCAACTGGCGCTCGGGGCCGCGGTAGCCATGGCGCTTGTCGTAGGTGATCAGGCCGTTAATGACAGCCTGCTGGGCGACCTGCTGCAGTTCCGAGCTGATCGTGGTGTAGACCTGGAAGCCGTCGTTGTAGGCGGCGATGCCGTAGCGGTCGAGCATTTCCTGGCGCGCCATCTCGGCGGCGTAGTGGGCGGCAAAGCTCAGTTGGGCACCGTGATGGGCCGCGCTGATTGGCTCGTGAACGGCGCCGCTATAGGTTTCCGGGCTGATATAGCCCAGCTGCTGCATACGTCCGAGAATCCAGTTGCGGCGCTCCAGGCCGGCATCCGGGCCACTGATGGGGTTGTTGCGTGAAGGGGCCTTGGGGATCCCCGCCAGCATGGCGTGTTGGGCCAGGCTCAGTTCGGTAATACCCTTGCCGTAGTAGACGTGGGACGCCGCCTCGAAGCCGTAGGCGCGATGGCCCAGAAACACGCGGTTGAAATAGAGCTCGAAAATTTCCTCTTTATTAAGGCGCCGCTCGATTTCGATGGCCAGCAGAATTTCATTGAACTTGCGCAGGAATGTACGCTCGAGGGTAAGGAAATAGTTGCGCGCCACCTGCATGGTGAGGGTGCTGCCGCCGGAGCCTTTTTCACCCGTCAGTACCAGTTCCGATACCGCCCGCATCAGGCCCATCAGGTCGATGCCCTGGTGATGGAAAAAGTTATCGTCTTCGGCGGCCAGCAGGGCGTTGATAAATTGCTGGGGGATCTCGTCGAAAGGCAGGGGGCTGCGCTTCTGCTCACCAAACTGGCCGATCAGATCACCTTCCCGTGTATAGACCCGCATCGGCGTCTGCAATTTGACGTCGCGCAGGGTTTCTACGTCAGGCAGTTTCGGGCTCAGATAAAGGTATACGCCGGCGAGTATCCACACGCCTCCGAGGGATGACAGCGTGATCGCGCGCAAGAAAAAGCGGAGGAAGTCCATTTATCCCTTTACAAAACAGTGGCTTGTATTACTGTAACCAGAACAGGGGGAGAGCCCTTTGGTAATTATAAGCTTTTTTTGGCTTTTGATTACACAAGGGGCTATGTTATACCTAGAATTTAATGTATCGGTGCATAAAAAATAGCTAAGTTAATGATACTGATAGGAAAATAAATTGTTCGGTATTTTGGGGAAGAGAAAGGCAACACCGGTGCTGGGGCTCGACATCAGTTCGACCACCGTGAAGTTGCTGGAGCTTAGCTACTCGGGCGGTCGCTACCGCGTAGAGAGCTACGCGGTGAGTTCGTTGCCGCAGGACGCGGTGATCGAAAAGAACGTCAACGACATCGATGGCGTGGCCAACGCCATCCGCGGCGTTGTCGCGCAGTCCCGCACCAAGCTAAAGACGGTCGCGGCGGCAGTGGCGGGTTCATCGGTCATCACCAAGGTGATTGACATGCCAGATGGCCTGTCAGACGACGACATGGAAACCCAGCTGACGCTGGAAGCCGATCAGTACATTCCCTACCCACTCGACGAAGTGGCAATCGACTTTGAGGTCCAGGGGCCGTCCCCCGACCGCGCCAACCAGGTCGAGGTGTTGCTGGCGGCCTGCCGCCGCGAAACCATTGACTCGCGGGTCGATGCCGTCGAGGGCGCGGATCTTACTGCCAGGATCATGGACGTCGAGGCCTACGCCATGGAGCGAGCCTACTCGATGATTCGCGGCAGCCTGGACCTCGACGAGGACAGCACGGTCGCCATTGTCGACATCGGCGCGACCATGACCACCCTCAGCGTGTTGAATCGCGGCCATACCATCTATACCCGCGAACAGCTGTTCGGTGGCAAGCAGCTCACCGACGAGATCATGCGCCGCTACGGTTTGCCCCTGGAGGAAGCCGGCCTGGCCAAGAAGCAGGGCGGACTCCCCGACGATTACGAGCCGGAGGTACTCGAGCCGTTCAAGGAAGCTGTCGTGCAGCAGGTGGCGCGCTCACTGCAGTTCTTCTTCTCTTCAAGTCAGTACAACGATGTGGATTACATCATTCTCGCAGGGGGCGTGGCCTCGATGGAGGGCCTGGCAGACGTGGTGCAGGACAAACTGGGCACCCCCGCTGCCGTGGCCAACCCCTTCGCAGATATGAGTATTTCCTCACGGGTCAATGCAGTGGCGCTCGGCAGCGACGCGCCGGCAATGATGATTGCCTGCGGGCTGGCTCTACGGAGTTTTGACTGATGGCGCAGATTAACCTCCTGCCATGGCGCGACGAACGTCGCCAGGAGCAGAAAAAAGAATTCCTGACTATCCTGGCTGTCGTCTTTGTGGTGGCGGTGGGGCTGGTCCTGCTGGCCGATCGCTACGTGAACGGCCAGATCGAATACCAGCAGTCCCGCAATAACTACCTGACCCAGAATATCCGCGAACTGGACAAGAAAATTGCCGAGATCAAGGAACTGCAGCGCCGGCGCAACCAGCTGCTGGATCGCATGCGGGTGATTCAGGAGCTGCAGGGTAACCGGCCGATCATTGTCAGGATTCTGGATCAGCTGGTGCGCACGGTACCGGACGGCGTGTTCTACACCAGCCTGCAGACCAAGGACAAAACAATTTCGATTTCCGGGGTGGCGGAATCCAACAACCGGGTGTCCAGTCTGATGCGCCGGCTGGATGCATCCGACTGGCTGGCGGACCCGAACCTGGACCGGGTCAACGCCGCAGCCCAGTACGGCGACCAGGCCACCACTTTCAACCTGACGGTGAAAGTGCAGCTCCCGAAAGCAGAAGAAGAATCAGGAGGCTAGGTCGTGGCATTTGAAGACAGCATGCGCTCGCTCCGCGAGTTTGACCTCGGCGACCTGGATTTCGACAACATCGGTTCCTGGCCCGGTATTATCAAGTTTATTCTCTGCGCCCTGCTGCTGACTGGCGTGGTGGTGGGGGGGTACTACTACCATATCGAGGATTTGCGCCTCCAGCTCGACGGCGAGAAAGCCAAAGAGGTTCAGCTCAAGCAGGAGTATGAGAAGAAGGCCTTCCAGGTGGCAAACCTGGATGCCTATCGCAAGCAGATGGTCGAAATGGAGGAAACCTTCGGTGCCCTGGTAGCGCAATTGCCCAGTGATACCGAGGTGCCCGGGTTGTTGGAAGACATTACCAACAAGGGGCTGTTGAACGGACTCGAGATTGCCAGCATCGACCTGCAGAAAGAACAGGCACGAGAGTTTTACGTCGAATTACCCATCTCCATTCAGGCGACCGGTTCTTACCACGATCTCGGTGCCTTTATCAGTGGCATGGCGGGTCTGCCGCGGATTGTGACCCTGCATGACTTCAATATCAGGGCGACGGGGCCGAATACCAACCGACTCAGCCTGGGAATCATCGCCAAGACCTACCGCTACAAGGATGGGGAGGGCGGCAAATGAACGGGCTGAAGATGCGTTATATTGCCCTGTCCTTACCCGTGCTGTTGTTGGCGGGTTGTGGGGGTAACGACTTTTCCGACCTCGATGCCTTTATGGCGGAGAAGCGGGCGCGCCCCGGTGGCGTGATTGCACCGATACCGACCTTCAAGGCCTATGAGGCCTTTGCCTACAGCGCGACGGCGTTGCGCAGCCCCTTCGATCGACCGATCGAGGTGCGCGAGCTGGAGCAGCTGCAGGCGATCAGTGCCGTGAAGCCGGATGAGAGCCGGCCGAAGGAATTCCTCGAACAGTTTACCTTTGACTCCCTGCAGATGGTGGGGACGCTGGAGCGGGGCGGCACGGAATGGAGCCTGGTCAGGGATCCGGAAGGCGGGATACACCGGGTAACGCTGGGTAATTATTTGGGGCGCAACCATGGCAAGGTGGTCGAGATGACCGACACCTATGTCGCGGTGGTAGAAATCGTCAGCGATGGTACTGAAGACGGCTGGGTGGAAAGGCCGCGGACCATCGAGATGAGCGGCATCTAGCTGCGGATGAATGCCATGTTGAGAATAACAGAGACGTTGGGGAAAAGAGCCGTGATGGAAGGAAGAAAAAGGACTGCAAACCGGTTGCGGGCGCTGGTGGCCACCGTGTTCGTCGCCTGCTTCGCCCAGGCTGTGCAGGCGGGCCCCACCGTGACCGATATCGAATTCAGTTCGCGACCTAACAGTATGTTCGAAGTCCGCCTGGGGTTCGACCAGACGCCACCGGACTTGCAGGCATACACCATTGAAAAACCCGCGCGCATCGCCATCGATTTTCCCGACACCAGCAGCGCGCTGGAGCGCAAGCGCTACTCCCTCAATTACGGCAACGCCACCGGCGTCGTGGTACTCGATTCCGGCGACCGCACCCGCATGGTGGTCAATCTGGTGACCCTGGTTCCCTACACCACCCGGGTGGAGGGTAATAATCTGTATCTGGTGGTGGGTGTAGCCGGCGGTGACTATGTCAAGCAGACCACCGACCCCACACGTATGCCCACCCAGGTTGAGCAGGTCGCCAAGGTGGAATCCGAAATTACCGACCTCCAGTTCCGCCGTACCGCGGATGGCGAGGGCCGGCTCACGCTGCAGCTGAGTAATCCCAGCGTCGATGTGAATGTGTTCAGCGAGAGTGGCGATGTCAAGGTCCAGTTCCTGGACACCAACGTGCCTGAGCGCCTGGTGCGCCGTTACGACGTTACCGACTTTGCCACTCCGGTCGAGCGGGTGGACGTCAATACCACCGAGCGCGGTGCGGAGCTGACCCTGAAAACCCTCGGCGACTCGGATTACCTGGCCTACCAGACGGATAACCAATACGTCATCAGCGTCAAGCCGCTCAGCAAGAAGGAGCTGGAAGATCGTCGCGACGAGTTCAACTATGTCGGCGAGCGCATCTCCCTGAACTTCCAGGACATCGAAGTGCGGGCGGTGCTGCAGTTGATCGCCGATTTTACTGAGCTTAACCTGGTGGCCAGCGACACGGTGGGTGGCCGGATTACCCTGCGTTTGCAAAATGTGCCCTGGGACCAGGCTCTGGAGCTGGTCCTGAAAACCAAGGGCCTCGACAAGCGGCAGGTGGGCAATGTGCTAATGGTGGCGCCGGCGGCGGAAATCGCCGAGCGTGAGCGCCAGGAAATCGAAGCCAACAAACAGATCGCCGAGCTGGCGCCGCTGCAGAGCGAGTTTGTGCGGATCCGTTACGCCAGTGCCGCTGAAATCGTCAAGCTGTTCCAGGCAGGTGCCGAAGAAGGCGGCCAACTGATCTCGGAGCGTGGCTCCGTGGTAGTCGACCCCCGCACCAATTCGCTGATCATTACCGAAACGGCGGCCAAGCTGGCGGATATTCGCGAGCTGATCGAATTGGTCGATATCCCCATTCGCCAGGTGATGATCGAATCCCGCATCGTGATTGCCCAGTCCGACCTCGAAGAGGAACTCGGCATCGAGTGGGGCGGCGCCTACCTCGACCCGGACCACAATGGCAATATCATCTCCATTTCCGGCGATGGTCAGAACGTATACGACCTGAACAACTCGGTGATCAATGGTACCCAGCCGTCACCCACCTTCCCGGGTGCTCTGGCTGTTGACCTCGGCGTTGCCAATGCCACAGGCAGCTTTGCCGTGGGCTTTACCAGTGATGACCTGTTCCTCACCGCGGAACTGAGCGCCCTCGAGTCTGCCGGTAAAGGCGAGGTAGTGTCCCAGCCCAAGGTGATTACCGGTGACAAGCAGCAGGCGACCATCAAGTCCGGTACCGAGATTCCCTACCAGGAGTCTGCGGGCCAGTCTGGTGCGACGTCCGTGTCCTTCAAGGAAGCCGTACTCAAACTGGAAGTCACACCCAATATCACACCGGACGATCGAATTCTGCTGGATCTGGTGATCAACCAGGATTCACTGGGCGACCTGGTCCCCAGTGGCCAGAACGGCGGCTTTATCCCCTCCATCGACACCACCGAGCTCACCACCCAGGTCCTCGTAGGTAACGGCGAGACGGTAGTGCTGGGCGGAGTGTTCCGTACGGAAGACCTCGAATCGGTCACCAAAGTGCCCTTCTTCGGCGATCTGCCCTATATCGGCCCACTGTTCCGCAATACGGCGACGTCCAAAACCAAGACAGAAACCCTGATCTTCATCACTCCGCGCATCCTCGCCGATACCCTGCTGGATTGAGGCGGGGCGCGTTTAGTTCGTAATGGCGGTATTGCAGCGCGTATTCCTGGTCGGCCCCATGGGGGCCGGCAAATCCACCATCGGCAAGTATCTGGCCCAGCACCTCAAGCTGGGCTTTGCCGATACTGACACCGAGATCGAGGCGCGAACCGGCGCCGATATTCCCTGGATATTCGATGTCGAGGGTGAGGAGGGTTTCCGCGATCGGGAGCAGCAGGTGGTGGAAGAGATGACCCAATGGGACAATATCGTGCTCGCCACCGGTGGAGGTGTAGTGCAGCGGCCCGAAAACCGGCGGGCTCTCGGCTCCCGGGGGTTCGTCATCTACCTGCACGCCACGATTGAGGAGCAGGTGCGTCGGACCCGCAAAGACCGCCGCCGGCCTCTGCTGCAGAAGGGTGACCCCGAGGCCGTATTGCGCGAATTGATGGCCCTGCGCGACCCCCTCTATCGTGAGATCGCGGATCACGTTATTGATACCGACGGTTGCAGTCCTCGCACTGTCGCCCAGCGCCTGGTGCGTGACCTCCTGTAATTTGCCCCGGCAGGCTTTGCGGTAAGTCTTTCAAGCGCCCCGCACAGGACCCTCCACGAGCGATGGCCCCACGAGACAGGGCCGCGCCCCGGCGCTATCATGGGCGCCCCCTGTTTTTACTGGAGCAAGTCGTGATTGCCCACACCCTTCATGTCGATCTGGGAGAGCGCAGCTACCCCATCTTTATCGGTCGCGAATTGCTGCGCGACAGAGATTTACTGCGGCGTCACGTCGGTGGCTCCCAGGTGGTGCTGGTCAGTAACGAAACGGTCGCGCCTCTATACGCGGAGCGGGTATTACAGGCGCTCGAAGGATGCTCCCTGGTTACCGAGGTGGTACTTCCCGACGGAGAGCAGCACAAGACCCTGGCCAGTATGGAGCATATTTTCGACCGGGTGCTCGCTGATGGGCACAATCGCACCACGACCTTCATCGCACTGGGTGGCGGCGTGGTCGGCGATATGACCGGTTTCGCCGCGGCCTGTTACCAGCGCGGCGTCGACTTTATCCAGCTGCCCACTACCCTGTTGTCCCAGGTGGATTCCTCCGTGGGTGGTAAAACCGGAGTCAACCACGCGCTGGGCAAGAATATGATCGGGGCCTTCTACCAGCCCCAGGCGGTGCTGATTGACATCGATACACTGCAGACCCTTCCGGCCCGTGAGCTCGCAGCGGGTTTGGCCGAGGTGGTCAAATATGGACTCATTTGTGATGCCGGTTTCTACCAGTGGTTGCTGGGCAACATGCCGCGATTACTGGCGCGGGAGGAGGCTGCCCTGGCAGAGGCCATTGAGCGCAGCTGTGCTGCCAAGGCCGCTGTGGTGGCTGCCGATGAGCGTGAGGGTGGCCTGCGGGCTATTCTCAATCTTGGGCATACCTTTGGTCACGCCATCGAAACGCACCAGGGTTACGGTAACTGGTTACACGGTGAGGCAGTTGCTGCTGGCATGGTGCTTGCTGCAAAACTCTCAGCAATGCGTGGATGGATAAGTGACGCGTCTGTTGCGGAGCTGGTGGATCTGCAGCTCAGCATGGGCCTGCCGGTTGCGGCGCCTGCGGAAATGACGCTGGAAGAATTCCGCACCCTTATGGGGCGGGACAAAAAAGTCCTCGATGGCCGGCTGCGACTGGTGTTGTTGCGGGAAATTGGTGCGGCCACCGTGGTCGATGACGTGACAGAAGGTGAGCTGGCAGCGCTGTTGGGTAGCACCTGAACGGCGCCCGGAAGCAGATTTTAGTTACTTGAGCAACGTTTGTTCGCTCTTGGCCATCTGTGTAAAATGGCTCCCCCTTTTCGCCCCGGTACTGCAGTGGCAGGGGGCGCGTCACGATAACCATCTGTTTTCATTGATTATTCTGGACTGACTATGAGTGCAGGCCTCTACAGACCTGAAGAATTCCGCGACAACTGCGGATTCGGATTGATCGCCCATACCTCCGGGGATGCGAGTCATCGCCTCCTGCAGACCGCGATCGAGTCCCTGACCTGTATGACCCACCGCGGTGGTATCGCTGCGGACGGCAAGACAGGCGATGGCTGCGGCCTGTTGATGCAGATGCCGGCCCAGTTCCTGCGTACCCTGGCACAGGAGCATTTCGGCAAGGAACTGGCAGAACAGTTCGCTATTGGCCAGATCTTCCTCAGCACCGAGAAGGCCCGCGCCGCAGCGGGTCGTGCCGCCATGGAGCAGGCGGTGACAGACCAGGGCCTGACAGTCGTGGGTTGGCGTGTTGTGCCCACCGATAGCAGCGTCTGTGGTGAAATTGCGCTCTCCACCCTGCCGGTGATTGAGCAGATTTTTATCGATGCTCCGGGGCTTTCCGGCGACGAAGTGTCCACGCGCCTGTTTGTCGCCCGGCGCAAGGCGGAGATTGCCACCGCCAACGATCCCGAATTCTATATCTGCAGCCTGTCCCACCGGGTGATCGCCTATAAAGGCCTGGTCATGCCGGTAGACCTGCCGCGGTTCTACCACGACCTGGACGACGAGCGCCTGGAAACCGCAATCTGTGTTTTCCACCAGCGTTTTTCCACCAACACCATGCCCCGCTGGCCGCTGGCCCAGCCGTTCCGCCTGCTGGCCCACAACGGTGAGATCAACACCATCGAAGGCAACCGCAACTGGGCGGATGCCCGCGCGGCCCTGTTCGAAACCGAAAAGCTGCCCAACATCCGCGAGATCGCACCGCTGGTCAATCGCACCGGTTCTGACTCATCCAGCCTCGACAATATGCTGGACGCACTGCTCACCGGTGGTGTCGACATGGCGCGGGCCCTGCGCATGCTGATACCGCCCGCCTGGCAGAACATCGAGTCCATGGACCCGGACCTGAAGGCGTTCTACGAATACCACTCCATGCACATGGAGCCCTGGGACGGGCCCGCCGGTATCGTTCTGACTGACGGTCGCTACGCCGTTTGCCTGCTGGATCGCAACGGTTTGCGCCCGGCGCGCTGGGTCAAGACCACCGACGGTTTCATCACGCTTGCCTCCGAAGTGGGCACTCACCCCTACAAGGCCGAGGATGTGGTGGCCAAAGGCCGGGTCGGGCCCGGCCAGATCCTGATGGTCGATACCCACACGGGCGAGCTGTTACAGTCCGACGAAATCGACAACCGGCTGAAATCCCGCTTTCCCTACAAGAAGTGGCTGAAGGAGAACTCCTATCGCATCGAGGGCACTTTCGGTGGCGAGCTGACTCCGGGTATCGAAGCCGAGAAACTCGACAGCTACATGAAAATGTTCCAGGTCAGTTTCGAGGAGCGGGACCAGGTGCTGCGGCCGCTGGCCGAGTCCGGCAACGAAGCGGTCGGCTCCATGGGCGACGACACGCCGATGGCCGTCCTGTCGCAGCAGGAGCGCTCCCTGTACGACTTCTTCCGGCAGAAATTCGCCCAGGTGACCAACCCGCCGATCGACCCCCTGCGGGAAACTATCGTGATGTCGCTGGAGACCGACCTGGGCTCCGAAAAGAACATCTTCCACGAAGGGCCCGAGCACGCCGACCGCATCATCCTCGCCTCACCGGTACTGTCCCAGGGCAAGTTCAACACCCTGCTGCAACTGGATCGGCCCGGATTTGCCGTCGCCGATATCGATGGCACCTACGATCCGCAAGAGAAGGACCTGCAGCAGGCGGTAGCCGACCTGAATGCCGCTGCCGAGCAGGCGGTGCGTGACGGCAAGACAGTCCTGATCCTGTCCGACCGCAGTATTACCCCGGACCAGTTGCCGATTCACAGCCTGATGGCCACGGGTGCCGTGCACCACCACCTGATCGAGAGGGGCCTGCGCTGCGACGCCAACCTGGTGATCGAAACCGCCAGCGCCCGCGACAGTCACCAGATTGCCTGCCTGCTGGGCTTTGGTGCCACCGCCGTGTATCCCTACATGGCCTACACGGTACTGGAAGACCTGATTCGCGACGGTGAGTTGCTGGGGGAACCCAGTCTCTGCTTCAAGAACTACCGCAAGGGCGTCAACAAGGGCCTGCTGAAAATCATGTCCAAGATGGGCATCTCGGCGGTCAGCTCCTACCGTGGCGCCCAGTTGTTCGAGGCCGTGGGTCTGGCCAGCGAGGTGGTGGATGTGGCCTTCCGCGGAGTCGCTTCGCGCATCCAGGGCGCCGGCTTTGCCGAACTGGAAGCCGACCAGCAATCCCTGGCGCGGCTGGCCTGGAACAAACGCAAGCCCCTGCAGCAGGGCGGCCTGCTCAAGTACGTACACGGGCAGGAATACCACGCCTTCAACCCGGATGTGGTGATGACCCTGCAACAGGCGGTGGCCAGCGGCGACTACAGCACTTACCAGCGCTACGCCCGCTACGTGAACGAGCGCCCGGTGGCGACCATTCGCGACCTGCTGAAGCCAGTCGAGTCCGCCATGCCACTGGCGCTGGAAGATGTCGAATCCATCGAGTCAATTCTGCCGCGGTTCGATTCGGCCGGTATGTCCCTCGGGGCCCTGAGCCCGGAAGCCCACGAGGCCCTGGCAGCCGCCATGAACCGGATCGGTGCGCGCTCCAATTCCGGTGAGGGCGGGGAAGACCCGGCCCGCTACGGCACCGAGCGGATGTCCAAGATCAAGCAGATCGCCTCCGGCCGCTTTGGTGTTACACCCCACTACCTGGTCAATGCCGAAGTGCTGCAGATCAAGGTTGCCCAGGGCGCCAAGCCCGGTGAGGGTGGCCAGCTGCCCGGTGGCAAGGTAAACGGCCTGATCGCCCGGCTGCGCTACTCGGTACCGGGGGTGACCCTGATTTCACCGCCGCCTCACCACGACATCTACTCGATCGAGGATCTGGCCCAGCTCATCTTCGACCTCAAGCAGGTCAACCCCGCGGCCCTGGTGTCGGTGAAACTGGTCTCGGAGCCGGGTGTAGGCACCATCGCGGCTGGTGTGGCCAAAGCCTACGCTGACCTGATCACTATTTCCGGTTACGACGGCGGTACCGCCGCCAGCCCGCTGACCTCCATCCGCTATGCCGGTTCTCCCTGGGAGCTGGGGCTGGCGGAAGTCCAGCAAACCCTGCGCGGCAACCACCTGCGCGGCAACATTCGGCTGCAGACCGACGGCGGCCTGAAGACCGGCCTGGACGTGATCAAGGCGGCGATACTGGGTGCCGAGAGCTTCGGCTTTGGCACCGCGCCCATGGTGGCCCTGGGTTGCAAATACCTGCGTATCTGCCACCTGAACAACTGCGCCACAGGTGTTGCCACCCAGAACGAGAAACTGCGGGAAGACCACTTCAATGGCACCGTGGAGATGGTGGTGAACTTCTTCACCTTCATTGCCATGGAAACCCGCGAATGGCTGGCGAAGCTGGGTGTATCTTCACTGGAAGAACTGATCGGTCGTACCGATCTGCTGGAGCGACTGCCGGGCAGCACCGACAAGCACGCTCGCCTGGATCTCGGCCCCATCCTGTACAAGGATCCTGCGGCCGCTGACCAGCCCGAGTTTTGCCAGGTTGCGTCCAATGATCCCTTTGACCGCGGCGAAAAAGCAGAGCAAATGGTGGCGGCGGCGCTGCCGGCCATCGAGGCCAAGAGGGGCGGCGAATTCGAGTTTGCGGTCACCAACTGTGACCGCTCGATTGGCGCCCGCCTGTCGGGTGAGATCGCTCGGCGCTACGGCAACACCGAGATGGAAGCCAATCCCGTTGTTTTCCGTCTCACCGGCACTGCAGGCCAGAGCTTCGGCGTGTGGAACGCCGGCGGTCTGCATATGTACCTGGAGGGCGACTCCAACGACTATGTTGGCAAGGGCATGGCCGGTGGCAAACTGGTGGTGTACCCGCCCAAGGGTGTGCAGTTCAAATCCCAGGAGTCGGTGATCATCGGCAACACCTGCCTGTACGGCGCCACCGGCGGCAAGCTGTTCGCGGCGGGTATCGCCGGCGAGCGTTTCGCGGTGCGTAACTCCGGCGCCCATGCCGTGGTGGAAGGAGCGGGTGACCACTGCTGTGAATACATGACCGGCGGCAACATCACCGTGCTGGGTCCCACCGGGGTGAACTTCGGCGCCGGGATGACGGGTGGTTTTGCCTACGTGCTGGATATGGACCGCAGTTTCATCGACAAGTACAACAGCGAGTTGGTGGAGATCCACCGGGTCAATGCCGAGCACATGGAAGCCTATCGTTACCACCTGCGCAGCAACATCCAGGAGTTCACCGAGGAAACCGGTTCCGAATGGGGCGCCGAGCTGCTGGAAAACTTCGAGGATTACGTAGGCAAATTCTGGCTGGTGAAACCCAAGGCGGCGGACCTCGACCGCCTGCTGTCGCGCCTGCGCAATACGGATTAAGGCTATGAGTGAGCGTTTGTCTAACCACTTCCAGTTTGTTGATGTCGATCGTAACGACCCCGACAAAAAAGCCATTGAAGCGCGCAAGAGTGAATACGTAGAAATCTACGAGCCCTTCACCAGCGAGCAGGTCGCCGAGCAGTCGCATCGCTGCCTCGAGTGCGGCAACCCCTACTGCGAATGGAAGTGCCCCGTGCACAACTTCATTCCCAACTGGCTCAAGCTGGTGTCCGAGGGCAACCTGTTCGAGGCCGCGGAACTCAGTCACCAGACCAATACCCTGCCGGAAGTGTGTGGCCGCGTGTGCCCCCAGGACCGCCTGTGCGAGGGCGCCTGTACCCTGAACGACGGTTTCGGTGCCGTGACTATCGGCTCCTCCGAGAAATACATCACTGACACCGCCCTCGCCATGGGCTGGCGCCCGGACCTGTCCGAAGTGGTGCCCACCGGCAAGAAAGTGGCCATTATCGGCGCCGGCCCGGCGGGCCTGGGTTGCGCTGACGTGCTGACCCGTGCCGGGGTGAAAGCGGTGGTCTACGACCGCTATCCGGAAATCGGCGGATTGCTGACCTTCGGTATCCCCGAATTCAAGCTGGAAAAGCAGGTCATGGTGCGCCGCCGTGAGGTATTCGAGGGCATGGGCATCGAGTTCCGCCTGAACACCGACGTGGGTACCGATGTCACCATGGACGAACTGATGGACGAGTACGATGCCGTGTTCCTCGGCATGGGCACCTACACCTACATGCGCGGCGGTTTCCCCGGCGAAGAACTTCCCGGTGTCTATGAAGCTCTGCCCTACCTGATTGGCAATGTGAACAACAACCTGGGATTCGAGCAGGACCCCGAGGCCTACGTCAATCTCAAGGGCAAGCGGGTCGTGGTGCTTGGCGGTGGCGATACCGCCATGGATTGTGTGCGTACTGCGGTGCGCCAGCAGGCCGAGCACGTGATCTGCGCCTATCGCCGCGACGAGGAAAATATGCCGGGCTCCCGTCGCGAGGTGAAGAACGCGCGCGAGGAAGGCGTTGAGTTCCTGTTTAACCGCCAGCCGATCGAGGTGGTGGAATACTTCGGTCAGGCCTGCGGCGTAAAGATGGTGGAAACCCGCCTCGGTGAGCCCGACGAGGGTGGCCGTCGCCGGCCTGAACCCATTCCGGGTTCTGAGCAGGTGCTGGAAGCGGACGCGGTGATTATTGCCTTCGGCTTCCAGCCGAGTCCGCCTGAGTGGCTGGCGGAGGTCGATGTAGAGATCAACGACTGGCGCGGCGTGGTGGCTCCCGAGGAGCAGGAATACGCTTTCCAGACGACCAATCCGAAGGTGTTCGCCGGCGGCGACATGGTGCGCGGTTCCGACCTGGTGGTGACGGCTATCTGGGAAGGGCGGCAGGCGGCTGAGGGGATTCTGGATTACCTGGAAGTGTGATTTTGTAGCTGTTGCCAGGGTACATCTCTGATGCAGGTTACCCCCACTTCTGTGACAAGCCGAGCTCCGTCGTGCGGTGCCAGCGCACGGAGGGGGCTTCCGCGACACGCCGTGAACCCGTCCATGGGGGCTTCTCTTCGACATCCATGTCTCAGAGAGTCGCTACAGCCCCCTCCGTACACTGGCACCTCTTCCGGCGTGACGTTATAGCTGTGGACTTTGGGCAGACGATTGCATTAAAGGTTCTCCGCTCCTCGTTTCCCCATCTGATCGAACAGGCTTTGCGCTTTCTCTCATCGAATTGCGTACAATTGTGCAAATTCTGAATCACGCTCCGCCAGAGGCGCCAGTGCGGGGAGGGGCTTCCACGACTGTGTGAGGCATGGATGCCGAGCACAAGCCCCCATGGACGGGTTCACGGCGTGTCGTGGAAGCCCCTCCTCGTGATGGCGCCGGGCGAAGACGCTCCACAACCGGCCCAATGACAACTAAAACGGCCAACAACGCTCAATTGGATATCCCCGTGACCGAACTCAAAAACGACCGCTTCCTCCGCGCCCTGATGCGCCAGCCCGTTGATCGCACTCCCATCTGGATGATGCGCCAGGCAGGACGCTACTTGCCCGAGTATCGGGCCACGCGTGCCGAAGCAGGGTCCTTCCTCGACCTGTGCAAAAACGCCGAACTGGCCTGCGAGGTGACCCTGCAGCCCTTGCGCCGCTATCCCATGGATGCCGCCATCCTGTTCTCCGACATCCTCACCGTGCCCGATGCCCTCGGGCTCGGCCTGTACTTCGAGGAAGGCGAAGGTCCGCGTTTCCGCAAGACCGTGCGCAGCGAGGCGGACCTGGCGGGGCTCAACAAAATCAGTGCCGCCGATGACCTCGGCTACGTCATGAATGCCGTGAGCACCATTCGCCGCGCACTCAATGGCAGCGTGCCGTTGATCGGCTTTTCCGGCAGCCCCTGGACCCTGGCCACCTACATGGTCGAGGGAGGGTCTTCCAAGGACTTTCGACGGGTCAAGGCCATGGCCTATGACCAGCCGCAACTCATGCACGACCTGCTGGCCCTGCTGGCGGATGCGGTGGCGGACTATCTCGCTGAGCAGGTGAAGGCCGGTGCCCAGGCCCTGCAGATTTTCGATACCTGGGGCGGCAGCCTCAGTGCGGCGGGCTACAAGGAGTTCTCCCTCAAGTATATGCAGCGGGTGATCTCCAGGCTGCCCAACGAGTCCGAAGGCCGCCCGGTGCCGGTCATCGTATTCACCAAGGGTGGTGGCCAGTGGCTGCCGGCCATTGCCGGTTGCGGCGCCCAGGCCGTCGGTATCGACTGGACTACCGACATCGCCACTGCGCGGGGGCAGGTCGGTGACAAGGTCGCGCTGCAGGGCAACATGGACCCGGCCATGCTGTACGCCTCACCGGCGCGAATTCGGGAGGAGGTCGCCTCGATTCTGGCGGGGTACGGCCACGGTTCAGGCCATGTGTTCAACCTTGGCCACGGCATTACGCCGGAGGTGAATCCGGACCACGTTACTGCGTTTGTCGATGCGGTGCAGGAGCTCTCACCCCAGTATCACCAGACCTGAGGGATCCGGCGCGCTTATTCCGCGCGCAGTGTCTGGACCCCGTCGGTTGTGCCGAGCAGCAGGACGTCGGCGGGGCGCAGGGCAAACAGGCCGTTGGTGACCACTCCAGTGATACCGTTGATCTTTTCCTCTGTGGCCAGGGGCTGGGCGATCGGGAAGTTGTGGACGTCGAGGATGATATTGCCGTTGTCGGTGATGAAGCCTTCCCGGTAGACCGGATCTCCGCCCAGTTTTACCAGCTCCCTTGCCACGTGGCCCCGGGCCATCGGGATCACTTCAACCGGCAGGGGGAAGTTGCCGAGGGTGTGGACCAGTTTGCTGTCGTCGGCGATGCAGATGAATTCCTTCGCGACGGCGGCAACGATTTTCTCCCGCGTCAGCGCACCGCCGCCGCCCTTGATCAGCTGCAGGGCGCGATTGCTCTCGTCGGCCCCGTCGATATAGAAATCCACCTGGTCGACACCGTTCAGGTCGTAGACCGGAATGCCGTGGGAGCGCAGGCGCTCGGCGGAAGCCTCTGAGCTGGCGACCGTGGCGCCGATCCGGCCCTTGATGGTGGCGAGTGCGTCGATGAAAAGGTTGGCGGTGGAGCCGGTGCCGATACCCAGGACAGTCTCGTCATCCACGTGGGGCTCGATATGGGCGAGGGCTGCATCTGCCACCGCCTGTTTCAGTTCGTCCTGGGTCATTGCATTTCTCCTGCTTGTCGGTCGCCCTGTCGTGGGCCGCCCTTACGTGGGTCGGACATTATAGGTAAGCCGGTTACCTGAAGCACCAAAATTACCGAAAGCCCCGCACAGGGTGAAAAAGCCCGGCTGCTCCATTAACATGCCCTGTTCCTTTTTTGACAGCGCCTGAATTGCCATGCCACAGAGCTATATCAAACGAATCCTGGACGCGCGTGTTTACGACGTGGCCCGTGAAACGCCGGTACAGGAGGCGCCGCTGATGTCGGCGCGCCTGGACAACCGGGTGTGGCTGAAGCGGGAAGACCTGCAGCCGGTGTTCTCGTTCAAGTTGCGCGGTGCCTACAACAAGATGCACCAGCTCAGCGACGAGGAGCGCAAGCGGGGGGTGGTGGCAGCCTCGGCCGGTAACCACGCCCAGGGGCTGGCCATGGCGGCCCAGCGCATGGGGGTCAAGGCGACGATCGTCATGCCCCGGACTACGCCGGTGATCAAGGTCGATGCGGTACGGAACTGGGGCGCCAAGGTGGTGCTGCACGGAGACTCCTTTGAGGAGGCGGCGGCCCGGGCCCAGGAACTGGTGGATTCGAAGGGCCTGGTGTATGTGCACCCTTTCGACGATCCGGACGTCATTGCCGGGCAGGGCACCGTGGCGATGGAAATTGTGCGCCAGCACCAGCAGCCCCTGGACGCGATCTTCGTGCCGGTGGGCGGTGGCGGCCTGCTGGCGGGGGTGGCGGCCTATATCCGCTATGTCTGGCCCAGCACCCGTATTGTCGGTGTGGAACCGGAGGATGCGGCCTGCCTCAAGCTGGCGCTGGATCGCGGCCGCCGGGGCCGCCTGCCCGAGGTCGGCCTGTTCGCCGAGGGCTGTGCAGTGGCGCAGATTGGCAAGGAGCCCTTCCGGGTCATCCGCAATACGGTGGACGAGGTCATCACGGCTTCCACCGATGAAATGTGCGCAGCCATCAAGGACATCTTCGAAGACACCCGCAGCATCGCCGAGCCCGCCGGGGCATTGGCCCTGGCGGGAATGAAAAAATACGTGGAGCGCAGCGGCGTGCAGGGTCAGCACCTGCTGGCCATCGTCAGTGGAGCCAACACCAATTTCGACCGCTTGCGTTATATCTCTGAGCGCACCGAGATCGGCGAGCAGCGCGAGGCGGTGATCAGCGTGACGATTCCCGAGCGCAAGGGCAGCTTCCGGGCCTTTTGCAGTGCCCTGGGCCGACGCAACATTACGGAGTTCAACTACCGCTATGCCGATGATGACCAGGCCCTGGTCTTCGTCGGGCTGAGTATTACTCCCGGCCCGGATTTCCAGGAGTTGCTGGAGGAGTTGCGCGAAGACGGCTACGAGTGCGAGGACCTGACCAGTAACGAGATGGCCAAGCTGCATATCCGTCATATGGTGGGGGGGCGAGCCCCCGCTGAAGTCGACAATGAAGTGGTATACCGGGTGGAGTTTCCCGAGCGCCCGGGGGCCCTCCTCAAGTTCCTTTCCGGCCTCGGCCAGAACTGGAACATTTCCATGTTCCACTACCGCAATCACGGGGCCGCCTACGGCCGTATCCTGGTCGGGGTGCAGGTGCCGCGGAACGAGCGTGGGCAGTTCCGCCAGGTGCTCGATGAGGTCGGTTACCGGTATTGGGAAGAGACCGACAATGTGGCGTACCGGCTCTATCTTGGCCGCACCGCGGACTGAGTGGTGGCCGTTGCGGAAGGAATGCGACAAAAAGTCCATAAACCCAGTGTTTATGCGGGTTGTGGGCTTTCATTCCGGAAATTGCTGGGATAGACTCGCAATCAGTTTGTGAAATATTGCCAACAAAAGGGCGCCGGCCTGTGAGCGGCATCGCATTTCGACAAAAGTGGCCTCACAAACGGGAATAATCACAGGAAGAGAACATAACTAACAAGACCAGAGCCCACGGCACCGCAGAGTGTCAGGGTGAATCGACCTTTTAGCGAGAGTAACAGAGCGTGAAACGTAGACCGGATTTTCTGCTGATCCTGATGGCGGCCTTTGGTATGGGGGTGTTGGTCACCCTGCTGGTGCCGATGGCAGCCAACGATACGGTAGCCGCGCCTGCATCCGAGTTGCAGGCCGGGGTAATCGTCCAGGACTGACATCCTGCCTCAAGGCAGGGGGTTGTCATCCAGGGGTGCGATCACAGCGCACCAGGCCGCTCTCGCACAACACAAAATCCAGGCGAATATCCCAGGGGTCGGCCGGTAGCCGGTCCACCTCCTGCGTGCCGTAAGCCAGTCCCACCAGTAACCGCGGCCGCCCCTCTGCCAGGGCCCGGTCATAGTATCCGGCACCCATGCCGAGGCGATTACCACTGCGGTCCCAGCCCACCAGGGGCAAGAGCATAAGGTCCAGCTCCGATGCCTCGCGCAACGCCGCCCCTGCATCCGGTTCGGGAATGCCGTAGCGGTTGCGCTCCAGCGGCCTGTTGTCCTCCCACTGAGCAAAACACATCTGCCCCGGGCCCAGCAGGCGGGGCAGGTACAGGGTTCGCCCTTGCTGGCGACAGGCTTGTGCAAGTGGTGTGGGATCCAGTTCGCCATCGGCAGCGACATACAGCGCGACGTGCTGATATCGCTGCCAGTCTGGCAGGTTGTCCAGGTAGCCGGCAGCGCGGGACGCCGCCTCGGCCTGTTCCGCAGGGCTCATGGCGCGGCGCTGTGCGCGCAGGCTGGCACGGAGACTGGCTTTGTCGTGCGAAGGGTCGATCGGGGGAGTGTTCATGGGGATGGATTCCCGGTATACCGCTGGCAGTGCTGCCCTTGAACCCGATGGTTCAAGGTGGTGGTGGCCGTACCGCTTCAGGCTTTCCGGTTTGTACCGGACCTGCACAACAGCAGTTGCTGGCAACCCCCGGTATTACAGATATCGGCTCGAGGACTGTCTGCCTGGCGAATACACCAGGGATCCGAGGAGGATTATAACGCAGTGCGGACCGGGTTGCGCCCCGCAATATCGAATCAGCCGATTTCCAGCTGTCGCAGGTGGTAGAGGGCGTCGTCAATTTTACGATTCAACTGGCGTACGTCATCCGGGTCGGCGTCTGCCAGGCTGCCGCCGGCGTCGCCCTGTTCGGAGGCCTTGAGCAGTTCATAGCTGATGTTGAGTGCCGCCATGACGGCTATACGCTCGACCCCGATGACCTTCCCGGTGTCGCGGATGGCGCGCATCTGTTTGTCGAGATACTTGGCGGACACAATCAGCTCCGCCTGCTGCTCTTCCGGGCAGGCGACCTGGTAATCCTTGTCGAGGATGCGAACGGTGACGGTATGTGGCTGGCTCACGCTACTACTCCATGGCCCGCAGGCGATCGATCATGGCCTCGACCTTGCCCCGGGCCAGCTCATTCTTGTCGATCAGATCCCGGCGCTCCGCTTCCCATCGGGCAGCCTCGGCCTTCAGTGCCTGATTTTCCTGGTTCAAATCATTGCACAGGGCAATCAACTGGTCGACTTTACTCTCCAGTGCCTTGAGCGGGTTATCAGCCATGGCGTTATACTAGCGTGCGTTCGGGTGCCATCACTATAGGCGGGCACCGGAATGAGGTCAACGCCGTAGCCCTTGGGGCTCGATATAAATTATAGAGAATTCAATAGCCTGCCGAGGGTTTTCCAGTCACTGCTGTAACTGGACAGCGCGGTGGGCACCACGCGGAAATGATTCAATGTTCGACGATTTGCCGGGCGCAGGCCGGGTCTTCGATTTCGATGAAATTGCAGATCATCTTGTAGAGCAGGGCGAGCAGTGCTCGCCCTCGGAACTTCACGGCTGCCTTACCGGCCTGATGGCTGCCGGAGTGGTGGGTGAGCCCGCCGCGGGGCTGGCCGGCTTGAACCAGGCACTCAATCTGGACCTGCACGGCGAACTCGCCGAAATCATGCTTGAACTCTACGCCGTCACCCTGGCAGCGCTGGAAGACGAGGAGTTCGACTTCCATCCCCTGCTGCCCGACGATGATACCGAGCTGGACCTGCGGGTGCTGGCGCTGGGCAACTGGTGCCGGGGTTTTATGGCCGGTTATGCCCGGGCGACCGCCAGTGCCGGCAGTGGTGATGCCAGCCTGCCGGGCGACAGTGCCGAGATCCTGCGCGATATCGCCGCCATTGCCCAGGCCGGGGTGGACGAGGAGCTGCCCGAGGACGAGTCCGAGGGCAATTACACCGAAATCGTTGAGTACCTGCGTTTTGCCGCATTGAACGTGTACATGGATACCCAGGGGCGGGCCGCTGCCGATGGCGGCGGTTCGCCGTCGCTGCACTGATGGCTGGCGCAAAATCCGACAAACCGCGCAAGCCCGCCGCCGGCGGTGTGTCCCGGGCAGAGTTCGCCCGGCGGCGCAGCCACCTCATGGCGATGATGGAGCCCGGGAGTATTGCCATTATTCCTTCGGCGCGCGAATTGACCCGCAGCCGCGATACCGAGTTCCCTTTTCGCCAGGACAGCGATTTTTTCTACCTGTCGGGCTTTGGTGAGCCGGATGCCGTGCTGGTACTAGTGCCCGGGCGGGAGCATGGGGAGTGTGTGCTGTTCTGCCGGGATCGCGACGCCGACAAGGAGCTCTGGCACGGCTATCGGCAGGGGCCCGAAGGGGCCTGCGAGCACTACGGTGCCGACGACGCCTTTCCCATCGGCGATATCGACGACATCCTGCCGGGCCTGATCGAGGGGCGGCAGCGTGTTTATTATTCCATGGGACGCAGCGCCAATTTTGATCGCCAGGTCATGGCCTGGGTCAACCAGATACGCGCCCGCGAGGCGAGCGGCGCGGTGCCGCCTGGAGAACTCACTGACCTCGACCATATGCTCCACGAGTTGCGCCTGATCAAGAGCGCCGCGGAGCTGCGCCTCATGCGCCGGGCCGGAGAGGTCACCGCACGCGCTCACTGTCGCGCCATGCAATTTTGCAGCCCCGGCCAGTACGAGTATCAACTGGAAGCGGAAATCCTGCACGAGTTTGCCATGGCCGGAGCGCGCCAGCCCGCCTATCCGAGCATTGTCGGAGGGGGCGCCAACGGCTGCATCCTTCACTACATTGAAAACAGCGCAAAGCTGCGGCGCGGCGACCTGGTGTTGATCGATGCGGGCTGCGAACTGGAGGGATATGCCGCTGATGTAACCCGCACCTTTCCGGTCGGTGGGCGTTTCAATCGCCAGCAGAAGGCGCTGTATGAGGTCGTGCTCGCCGCCCAGCGCGCCGCGTTCGAAGCTATCCGCCCCGGCAACCACTGGAATCAACCCCACGATGAAACAGTGCGTGTCATTACCGAAGGTCTGGTGAGGCTGGGGCTGTTGAAGGGGTCGGTGTCAAAGCTTATCGAGCGCGAGGCCTATCGCGACTTCTACATGCACCGCGCCGGACACTGGCTGGGGCTGGACGTTCACGATGTCGGTGACTATCGGGTCGGTGACGCCTGGCGAGTGCTGGAGCCCGGTATGGTGATGACCGTGGAGCCCGGTATCTATGTGGCACCGGGCAACACAAGGGTGGAACCGCGCTGGCGCGGCATCGGAATCCGGATCGAGGACAATGTGGCCGTGACAGCGGACGGCTTCGAGATTCTCACGGAAGGTGTACCTCGCACGGTAGCGGAGATTGAAGCCCTGATGGCGGCCTGATGATGTGGAGCAGCAGGTGAGTCCTTTGAGCAGGCGGAGGCCCCTATGAGCGAGCAGCGCGATATCCTGATTGCCGGTGGCGGTATGGTGGGTATCAGCCTGGCACTGCAACTGGCAGTCCGGCTTCCCGACACTGTGCGCATTACCCTGGTTGAAGGCTACCCATTTCCAGAGCAAGGCGTCGCGCCGGGGCACCCTTCCTTTGACGCCCGCTCCACTGCACTCAGCTACAGCTCGCGCCTGCTCTATGAGCAGTCCGGGCAGTGGCAGGACCTGGCGGCGCAGGCCTGTGCCATCGAGACCATCCATGTGTCGCGTCGGGGCCGCTTTGGCAGCGCGGTCCTCCGCGCCGAAGAGCACGGCTGGCCGGCGTTGGGCTATGTGGTTGAGAATGCCTTGCTGGGGCACAGCCTGGCCCAGGCGCTGCTGCGCCAGGGCCGGGTGGAAGTCGTCAGTCCCGCCAGGGTCACGGCCGTTGAGCCGGACCGGGCGGGCACCCTGGTGCAACTGGAGGGCGCCGGGCAGTCATGCCTGCACACCCGGCTACTGGTAGTGGCTGATGGTGCCGACTCCAGCTTGCGCGAATCTCTCGGGGTGGCGGTAGCGGACAAGCCCTATGGCCAGCATGCCCTGATTGCCAATGTGGCCTTTGCCGAACCCCATAGGGGCTGTGCCTACGAGCGTTTCACCGCCTCCGGGCCGCTGGCCCTCCTGCCGCTGGTGCCGATAGCCGGAGCGAGCAACCGCAGCGCCCTGGTCTGGGCCCTGTCGCCTGAGCGTGCAGCAGAACTCAAAGCGAGTAACGAGGACGACTTTCTGGAGGCGCTGCAGGAAGCCTACGGCTATCGCCTGGGGCGCTTCCTTCGGGCCGGTGAACGGCATACCTACCCCCTTTCCCGGCGCGAGGCGCAGGAGCAGGTGCGCCGGGGGGTCGTGGTGATGGGCAATGCTGCCCACACCCTGCACCCGGTGGCGGGCCAGGGCTTTAACCTCGCCCTGCGCGACGTGGCCCGACTGGCCGCTGTGCTCTCTGAGGTGGGAGATGGCGACTATGGTGCCCTCGATCCTTTGCAGCGCTACCAGCGTGCCCAGCAGGCGGACCAGCAGCGCACCATCGGCGCCAGCGACTTGCTGCCGGAATTGTTCATGCACAGTGATCCCCTGCTGGGCATGGCGCGGGATCTGGCACTGTCTGGCCTCGATGTCACTCCCCGGCTCAAGCGTGAGTTTGTGCGCTATGCGGCTGGTGTCGCCGCACTGGACGGCCAGTCAGGAGAAGCTTTGTGAAGGGCGTGAGTGACGTCGATATTGCCATTGTCGGTGCGGGTCTGGCGGGCGGTGCCCTGGCGGCAGCGCTCAGTGGCCGGGGCCTGCGGCTGGCGTTGATCGAGTCGCGCCCGCTCACTGCGCCGGAGCTTCCCTTGCAGCGGGAACTGGACGCTTTCGATTCCCGGGTCAGTGCGCTGAACCCGGAGTCAGTGAGCCTGTTGCAACGTCTTGAAGCGTGGCAGTCGGTCGAGCAGTATCGCTGCTGCGCCTACCATCACATGACCGTCTGGGATGCCGAGGGGACGGGACAGATAGAGTTCGATGCCGCGGATGTGGATCACAGCGCCCTCGGTTACATTGTCGAGAATCGGGCGGTTATCAGTGGCCTTATCGCTCGCCTGCAGGACGCCGGCGACCTGCGTGTTGTGGCACCGGGCAAGCTGGCGGCGGTTGCCATTGAAGACGACACGGTCAACCTGCAACTCGAAGACGGCGATACCCTGCGTGCCCGGTTGCTGGTGGCTGCGGACGGGGCGCTGTCCAGCGTGCGGTCACTGTTGCAGTTCCGGACCCGCGAATGGGACTACGGCCACCGGGCCCTGGTGGCGACCGTTGAGACCGGGCGACCTCACGGTAATACAGCCTGGCAACGCTTCCTGCCAAGTGGCCCACTTGCCTTCCTGCCGTTGCCGGGAGAGAACGGCAGGCACTTCTGCTCCATTGTCTGGTCGCTAAGGGACTCGCTGGCAGACGAGGTACTGGCGCTTGACGACACGGCTTTCTGTGATCGGCTGGAGGAAGCCTTCGAGCAGCGCCTGGGACGGGTAGTGGGGGCATCTCCCCGTGCCGCTTTTCCCCTGCGACAACGTCACGCGGTGGACTACATTCGCCCCCGGGTGGCCCTGGTAGGGGATGCCGCGCACACCATTCACCCGCTGGCGGGGCAGGGTATCAACCTGGGCTTCAAGGATGTATCGGTGCTGGCCGAGGAAGTGCTGGCCGCCCACGGCCGCGGTGTGGATCCGGGCGACCTGGCGGTGCTGCGTCGCTACCAGCGCCGTCGCAAGGGCGAGAACCTGCTGATGATGGGGGCCATGGATACCTTCAAACGACTGTTCGAACAGGAGTCCCTGCCCCTGCGCTGGTTGCGCAGTGCTGGCATGAACGCTGTGCACCGGGCTGGGCCGCTGAAACAGGAGATCATGCGCCGGGCCATGGGCCTGGGCGTTTGAGAAGGGCTCTAGAGAGAGGCACTTGAGAGGGCCACTTGAGAAGGGCGCGAGCGGGTAATCTGGCTGTGTGGGCGTTGGTCCCGGACACAGTGCTGGCCGACCAGAAATGTGCCAGCGGGCTGAAATTGCGCCGGCAGGCTGAAATTGCGCCGGCAGGCTTGGGGATTGGCCGTTGCCGCGGTTAAAATGGCGCCTTGATTTTTCGCCGGCCCGAGTGCCGCCCGCCTACCAGCCTCCGATGAGGATTCGTCATGAGCCAGACCCCCAGTGAATTGAAGTACGCCAGCAGCCACGAGTGGGCCCGTCTCGAAGAAGATGGCACCGTCACCGTTGGCATTACCGACCACGCCCAGGAGGCGCTGGGTGATGTCGTGTTTGTCGAACTTCCCGGCGTGGGCGACACCCTGGCCGCAGGCGACGAGGCCGGCGTTGTGGAGTCTGTGAAAGCGGCGTCCGATATCTACGCCCCGATCGGTGGCGAAGTGATCGCCGTGAACGAGGTGCTCGAAGACGAGCCGGAAACCGTCAACTCCGATCCCTACAACGACGGCTGGTTCTACAAGCTGCAACCGGGCGATGCCGCGGAGCTGGAAAAATTGCTCTCCGCCGAAGCCTATCAGCAGCACTGCGACGACGAAGACTGATTCCGCGGGTGCCGCTGCCGGCGCCCGGATTAACCGATGCCCGTTGCCAACGAACTGTTTCTCCGCCGTGGCGGCGACCGTCGCCTGCGCGGAGGTCACCTGTGGGTGTACTCCAACGAGGTCGATACCGCGCGCAGCCCCCTGAGCGACTTCTCCGCCGGTGATTGTGTTGCTGTGCGCGCCAGTAATGGCGCGCTTCTCGGCAGCGCCTATCTTGAACCCAATAACCTCATCTGTGCCCGCCTCTACGCACCCGGCCGCGAGATATCCTTCGTCGAGAGCCTGCCAGAGGCGCTCTCCGCCGCCCTGACAGGTCGCGAGCAGGCCTTCGATCGTCCCTGCTATCGCCTGGTCTACGGCGACAGCGACCTGCTGCCGGGCCTGGTGGTAGACCGCTTCGATGACTACCTTGTCGTCCAGCTCAACAATGCCGGTATCGAGCGCTACGAGGCCGCCATTGTCGACGCCCTGGTCGGCCTGCTGGCCCCCGCTGGTGTCCTGCTGCGGGCCGACAGCCGTAACCGTCGCGAGCAGGGCCTCGAAGACCGCATAGCCGTGGTCCACGGGGAAGTGCCCGAACGCCTGCCACTGGAGGAAAACGGGGTACGCTTTGAAGCCCCCGTACACGCCGGCCAGAAAACCGGCTGGTTTTACGACCACCGCATGGCCCGGGCCCGGCTGGCGCCCTATGTGGCAGGCCGCGAGGTGCTCGATGTCTACAACTACATCGGTGGCTGGGGTATCCAGGCAGCGGCCTATGGCGCCAGCGCGGTGTGCTGCCTGGACAGTTCCGCGACCGCCCTCGATGGGGTGGAGGTCAACGCCCGCCTGAATGGTCTGGAGGACCGGGTCAGCACCTTGCAGGGCAGCGCGGCGGAGGCGATGGAGACGCTGGTAGCCGAGGGGCGCCGCTTCGGTGTGGTGATTCTCGACCCGCCGGCCTTTATCCAGCGCAAGCGCGATATCAAGAAGGGCATCAAGGCCTACCAGCGTATCAACGCGCTGGGGCTGAAGCTGCTCGAACCCGGTGGGGTGCTGGTGTCGGGGTCCTGCTCGATGCACCTGTCACGTGCGGACCTGGTAGCGGCGGTGCAGGCGGCTGCCGTGCGTGTGGGCCGGCAGGTGCGGCTGATCGAGCAAGGGGCGCAGGGGCCGGATCATCCGATTCATCCGGCGATTCCGGAGACGGAATACCTGAAGGCGCTTTTTTTCAGGGCACTCTGACTCATTTACTCATGAATCTGAAAGCGTTTTTGGATTCGGTTCTGGTCTGACCCTCATGGTCTCATAACACTTTGGTGGCGGCCTCCAAATGGCAGGCCCCCTCCGAGACGCGCTATAAAGCATGCCATCCATGGCTCGCTCGACAGCGGCCGTCCAGGCCGCTGACGGTCTCTACGGGGCCCTCCCATTCGAAGTCCTTCAGTCAACATTCGTGACTTAAGAATATGGGCGATAGCAACCTCTGCTGTGGTGTAACGGGGATAAGAAGCCAGAATTGAAGAAGCGTACGGCGGGAGCGGGTTCGCGGACCGTGTGAGACACGGATGTCGAACACGAGACTACATGGATGTACTTGCGGCGTGTCCGAGAACCCGCTCCCGTCGTGCGCGACGCCACATAATTTGATCGAAGCGACAGCCCGGTTCGCTCACAAAGTCGATCGCTCGCAACCTAAGTGCTCGGTTAGCGAAGGGAGATAACCTCCCACCCCTCCGACTCCGCATAAGCCAACAACGTCTCATCAGGATCCACCGCCACCGGATTTTCCACCTGCTTCAGCAGCGGCAGGTCGTTGTGTGAATCCGAGTAGAACCAGGCGCCGTCCAGTGACTCGCCGTGCTCCGCCCGCCAGGCCTCCAGCCGGGTCACTTTGCCCGCACCGTACGAAGGTACGCCCGTTGGTTCGCCCGTGTAATAGCCGTCAACACGCTCAGCTTCACAGGCAAGCAGTTCATGGATACCCAGCGCGCTGGCAATCGGGCGGGTGATGAACTCATTGGTGGCCGTTATCACCAGCAGGCGGTGGCCCTGGCGGCGGTGATGCTCAATCAGCTCGCTCGCCGCGGGTAACATGATCGGCTCGATCACCGAGCGCATGAAGTCCGCGTGCCAGGCCTCCAGCTCCGCCGGTTCCCGGCCCGCCAGCGGCCCGAGGGCAAAGCGCAGGTAGGCCATGATATCCAGCTGGCCGCTCTGGTAGTCGCGGTAGAACTGCTCATTGCGCGCGGCGAACTCAGTGCTGTCCACCAGGCCGCGGTCGCAGAGGAAACAGCCCCAGAGGTGGTCGCTGTCGCCGGCGATGAGGGTATTATCGAGATCGAAGATGGCTAGGGTCACAGGGCTCTCCCGGTTTGCGGCGCAGGATAGCCGCGGGAAGCCGCGCTGTAAAACGCCTTGTGTAGCGCCTGAGTGCCGGGTGCGGCGTTTCTCAGGTGCTGTAAAGTGTGGAACAATAGCCGGCCCAAATAAAAAAGGTAGTGTAGGCAGGGTGATAGATTCGGAAGGCTTCCGGCCCAATGTGGGCATCATGCTCGCCAACCGCGAAGGTCGCCTGTTGTGGGCGCGCCGGGTGGGTGGCAAGGACGCCTGGCAGTTTCCCCAGGGTGGTATCAATCGGGGTGAGTCCGCCGAGGAGGCCCTGTACCGCGAGTTGTGGGAGGAGGTTGGCCTGCAGCGGGACGCGGTGGAAATTCTCGGGACTACCCGTGGCTGGCTGCGCTACCGCCTGCCCAAGCGTTTCATCCGCCGCGGCCAGCAACCGCTATGTATCGGACAGAAGCAGAAGTGGTTCCTGTTGCGCATGCTGGCGGACGACGACGCGGTTCGCCTCGACGCCAACGACAAGCCCGAGTTCGACCACTGGGAGTGGGTCAGTTACTGGTATCCCCTCGACCAGGTGGTAGCGTTCAAGCGCGAGGTGTATCGCCGCGCGCTCAAGGAAATGGCCCACGTGGTGGGGCATCGAATCCAACGGCCCGAGGGACTCTAGACACGATGCTCGAGACCCTTCGCCAGATCGTCCAGGAGGTCAACGCCGCCGAGGGTTTGAATGAAGCCCTGGACATTATTGTGCGCCGGGTACGGGATGCGATGGGCACGGAGGTGTGCAGTGTCTACATGCGGGACCCCGCCTCCGACCGTTACATCTTTCGCGCGACCGAGGGCCTGAACAAGGATGAGGTGGGTCATGCCAGCCTTGCTCCCGGTGAGGGCCTGGTGGGGCTGGTGGCTGCCCGGGAGGAGCCGGTCAACCTGGAAGACGCGGAAACGCACCCGAGTTTCCAGTTTCTGCAGGGTATCGGTGAAGAGGCCTTTCACGCCTTTCTCGGTGTGCCGATCATTCATCAGCGCGATGTCCTTGGCGTCCTGGTAGTACAGCAGGCCCAGCGCCGCCGCTTTGACGAGGACGATGAAGCTTTCCTGGTGACCATGTCGGCCCAGCTGGCGGGGGTGATTGCCCATGCCCAGGTCACCGGCGCGGTGCAGGAGGAGCTGCTCGACGCCGCGACGCCCGCCAAGATCAGTGGCATTGCCGGGGCGCCCGGTATCGCTATCGGGACCGTGGCGGTGGTCTCGCCGGGTGCCGACCTCTACGCCGTACCGCGGCGCATGGTGGAAAACCGCCGTGCCGAACTGCGCGCGTTCCGCGAGGCCCTGTCGGCCGTGCAGACCGATATTCGATCGGTATCGGAAAATCTGCGCGGCGAGATGAGCCCGGAAGATCACGCCCTGTTCGATGTCTACCTCGGCATCCTCGACGATTCCGCCATTGGCGGCGAGGTGGCCGCCATGATCAAGGCCGGACACTGGGCACAGGGTGCCCTGAGCCACGTGATGATCCAGCATATTCGCCACTTCGAGCGCATGGAGCACAGCTACCTGCGGGAGCGGGCGGTGGACGTCAAGGACCTCGGCACGCGGGTGCTGGCCTATTTGCAGGCACACGAAACCCGCAGTGAACAGAGTTACCCGGACCAGTGCGTGCTGGTCGGCGAGGAACTGACCGCGTCGGCCCTGGGCGAGATACCCCGGGACAAGCTGGTCGGCCTCATTTCCGTGCGCGGCTCTGGCAATTCCCACGTCGCCATCCTCGCCCGGGCCATGGGCATTCCCACGGTGATGGGGGCGGTCGACCTGCCCTACGCGCGGCTCCAGGACCGCGAGGTCATCGTCGACGGGTACCGGGGCGCGGTGCACCTCAATCCGCCGCCAGAGGTGCGCCAGCGCTTCCAGAACCTGGTGGACGAGGACCGGGCGATCACCAAGGACCTCGAGTCCCTGCGTGACCTGCCCTGCGAAACGCTCGACGGCCACCGCCTGCCACTTTGGGTCAATACCGGCCTGATGGTGGACGTCAGCCGTTCGCTGGAGCAGGGGGCGGAAGGGGTCGGCCTGTACCGCACCGAGGTGCCCTTCCTCCTGCGTGACCGTTTCCCCAGTGAGGAAGAGCAGCGCCAGATTTACCGCGAACAGCTGGAGGCCTTCGCCCCGCGGCCGGTGACCATGCGCACCCTGGATATCGGCGGTGACAAGGCCCTGCCCTATTTTCCCATTGAGGAGGACAATCCCTTCCTCGGTTGGCGCGGTATCCGGGTAACGCTGGATCACCCCGAAATCTTCCTGGCCCAGGTCAGGGCGATGCTCAAGGCCAACGAGGGGCTGGGCAACCTGCGCATCATGCTGCCCATGGTCAGTAACCTGGCGGAGCTGGAAGAGGGCCTCAGCCTGATCGGCCGCAGTCACCAGGAACTACAGCAGGAGGGCTTCAGGGGCAGTCTGCCGCCCATCGGGGTGATGGTGGAGGTGCCCTCGGCGGTCTACCAGGCCCGCGCCCTGGCGCGGCGGGTGGACTTTCTCTCGGTCGGCAGCAACGACCTCACCCAGTACCTGCTCGCGGTGGACCGCAACAATGCGCGGGTGGCGGAGCTCTACCACTCTTTCCACCCGGCAGTACTGCAGGCGCTGCAGGCGGTGGCGGAAGCGGGGCGGCTGGAGGGGCGGCCAGTGGGCATCTGCGGCGAATTGGCCGGCGACCCCATGGGGGCAGTGCTGATGCTCGCCATGGGCTACACCATGCTGTCGATGAATGCCACCAGCCTGCCGCGGGTGAAGCAGGCGCTGCGCAAACTGGCGTACACCGAGGCCTGCGACGTACTGGCCGAGGTAATGGGCATGGAAGACACCGACCTGGTGGTGGAGCGGCTGGAGCGCCTGATGCGCGAACACGGCCTGCACCAGGTGGGCCGCAGTTCGGTGAGCTGATCAGTCCGCGGGCGACTCCAGCCCGAACTCCTCCCGACGCACCTCCAGTTCACGGCCCCCGGCGTCGTAGCTGTGTTCCTGCCAGCTTACCCGGTCGTCTTCAGACCAGGTCAGTGTCGTGCTGGAGCGGGTACCGTACTCCGGTGTGCGGATGAACTGGGCGGACAACTGGCGATCCATGGCCTCCCGCAGCTCCAGGGGGTGAAGGTCCTCCGGCTCAGCGAGGCTCCGGTCCTGTACTGTGTCGAGCAATGCCTCGTGACTGATCTCTTGCTCGAGTACTTTTTCCAGGCGGGCTTTGCCGAGCAGCGCCTTGGGCCAGGGCGTGTCGAGGCTGGCGTTGCTCAGGCCGTAGATGCCGGGTTCCAGTGGGCGTCGGCCCCGGTCGCCGGCGTTGCTCCAGTACCACAGGCCGCTCCGGTCCCCGAACAGCAGGTTGAATCCGGCGTACTGGTCGGCGGCAGCCAGCCGCGATTCCAGCCAGGGGGCGGGCGCCTCACGGCCTTCCAGCCAGGCGATGGGCAGTTCGCCCCGGGAGCGCGGCGCCGCGGCGCTGCGCGATGGATCGCGAAAGTTGGTGATGGCAGCGAAGCGTCCCTGGCGGGTTATGCCCATCCAGGTGCCGCCGGCCTGCAGGTCCCGCCCCGCCAGCAGCTGAGGCAGCTCGGGCCAGAACTGTGTCGCCGCGGTGGGGCGCCGGTGGAATTCGTCCCGATTGGCGGCCATCAGCAGCGGGAATTCGGGATGGACGCGGTAAGCGAAGATGATCAGGCACATCCGGCCATGCTATGTATCCGGCGCATAAATAGCTATCCCCTTGGCCGGGTTGCCGCCCTGCCTGTGCGTTTGTGTATCGCCCCGCGCTGGCCGATAATGGCCGCCGTGTTTCCCGGGCAGCCCGCATTGATCTGCCCCTTGCATCCATCTGCCTGACTGCGAGCGCCATGCTGCCCTATCCCCAGATCGACCCCGTCGCCTTTGCAATCGGGCCTGCCAAGGTTCACTGGTATGGCCTCGCCTACCTCACAGGCCTCGCCTTCGCCTGGTGGTTGGCGGTGCGCCGCAGTGCACGGCCCGACAGTCCGGTGGCCCGGGAGCAGGTGGATGATCTGATTTTCTACGGCGCCCTGGGGGTCGTGCTGGGCGGGCGACTGGGCTACGCCCTGTTCTACGGTGGTGAGCAGCTGGCCGCGGACCCCAGCTGGCTGCTGCGGGTCTGGCAGGGCGGCATGTCCTTCCACGGTGGCTTCCTCGGGGTGCTGCTGGCGATGTTTCTCTATGCCCGTCGGCAGCGGATTCGGTTTGGCTCGCTGATGGATTTTGTGGCTCCGCTGGTGCCCGTGGGGCTTGGTCTCGGCCGCCTGGGCAACTTTATCGGCCAGGAGCTGTGGGGCAGGGCCAGTGATGTCCCCTGGGCCATGGTGTTTCCCCGCGACCCCCTGCAGTTGGCGCGCCACCCCTCCCAGCTGTACCAGTTCGCCCTGGAGGGCGTGGTCCTGTTCGTCATCATGATGATTTACTCGTCGAAGCCGCGCCCGGCCTGGGCGGTGTCCGGGGTCTTTTCGCTGGCCTATGGTTGCCTGCGCTTCTTTGTTGAATTTTTCCGCGAGCCCGATGCCCATCTCGGCTTCCAGGCTCTCGGCTGGGTCACCCGCGGGCAGATCCTCTGTCTGCCGATGATTGCCCTCGGGCTGTTCCTGCTGTGGTATGCCCACCGGCAGGGCACTGCCCCACACGCCAAGGACGCCCATTCATGAAACAGTATCTGGACCTGCTGCAGGACATACTCGACAACGGGCATCGCAAAGATGACCGCACCGGAACCGGTACCCTGTCGGTGTTCGGGCGCCAGTTTCGTCACAACCTGGCGGATGGCTTCCCCCTGCTCACCACCAAGAAACTGCACTTCAGGAGTATTGCCAACGAGCTGATCTGGTTCCTCAGTGGCGACACCAATACCCGCTGGCTGAAGGAGAACGGGGTCAGTATCTGGGATGAGTGGGCCACCGAGTCCGGCGACCTGGGGCCGCTCTACGGCGCCCAGTGGACGGCCTGGCCCACCCGTGACGGCGGTGCCATCAACCAGATTGACTACGTGGTGGACTGTCTGCGTAACAAGCCTGACAGCCGCCGCATCCTGTTCCACGGCTGGAACGTGGAATACCTGCCGGACGAATCCATGAGCCCCCAGGACAATGTCCGCGCAGGCCGCATGGCACTACCTCCCTGTCATCTGCTGTACCAGTTCTACGTGGCGGGCGGCAGGTTGTCGGCCCAGCTTTACATCCGCTCCTCGGATTCCTTCCTGGGCCTGCCCTACAACACTGCCAGCCTGGCGCTGCTGGTGCACATGCTGGCCCAGCAATGCGCGCTGGAGCCGGGGGAGATCATCATTACCACCGGTGACTCCCACATCTACAGCAATCATATCGACCAGGTTCGCGAGCAGTTGGGGCGGGAGCCTCACCCACTGCCGCGGCTGGAATTGATGCGACGTCCCGAGAGTATCTACGACTACCGCTTCGAAGACTTCGCCATCCACGATTACCAGCCCCATGCCCATATCGCGGCGCCGGTAGCCGTGTGAACCAGGTCGCTGTCGGGGTCATCGTGGCGGTGGCCAGCAACGGGGTACTGGGGCGTGACAACGAACTCCCCTGGCACCTGCCGAAAGACCTGGCCTATTTCAAGCGCACCACGCTTGGCAAGCCAATCGTGATGGGCCGCAAGACCTTCGAATCCATCGGCCGGCCCCTGCCCGGTCGTTTCAATATCGTGGTCAGCCGCAACCCCGACTTTGCCGCCGCAGGTACTGCGGTGGTCGACTCGCTGGAGGCTGGCCTGAGCCTGGCCCGCGAGCGCGCGGCCGAGGACGGCGTCGGTGAGGTGATGGTAATCGGTGGAGCCCAGCTCTACGCCGAGGCCCTGCCGCAGGCTGACCGCCTCTATGTTACCGAAGTGCACGCCGAGGTAGAGGGCGATGCCTGCCTGCCACCGGTAGACTGGTCGGCCTGGCGGGAACTGTCGCGAGACCACCATAATGCCTGTGACTCCAACCCTTTTGACTACAGTTTCGTGGTATTTGAGCGCGAACAGCCTACTAGTCGTTAGTTGGAGGTGCCATCTCTGGTGATAAGTGTTACTTTGGCTGCAGTGACAAATTATTTTTGTAACGTAACTACACAAAGTTGTCTGGCACCACAAGCGCTTTTCTGCTTTCGTTGAAAAAGGAGGGGTGTTGGGTTTAAATTCTGCACCTCGGTTTACCGACTCTCACTTTTCCACTATATAGAAGTACCGAGTCACCATTTCACTCAGCTCTGATTCACTCTGTTGGAAGGAAGCACAACTCCCATGACTATGCATCGATTCAAGAATGTATTGATCGCTGCCATGGTTTCTACAGGGGCCGTTCTCGGTTCTGTAGCAGCCGTGCAAGCCAATACACTGGACTCCATTCTCGAGGTGGGCGAAGCCAAGAACGATGCTGCGCGTAAGTCGCAGCAGAAGATCGACCGCCTCGCCGATGAAACTCGCGACCTGCTGAACGACTACAAAACGGTCAACAAGCAGATCGACGGCCTGAAGGTCTACAACGCCCGTCTGCAGAAGCAGATCGACAACCAGGTCGCCCGCATCGGTGATATCGATGAGTCTATCGCCCAGGTTACCGTCATTCAGCGCCAGATGACCCCGCTGGTCATCCGCATGATCGACGGCCTGGAAAAGTTCGTTGAGCTGGACGTGCCCTTCCACATGGAAGAGCGCAGCCAGCGCATTGCTTTCCTCCGCGCCAACCTCGACCGTTCCGATGTCAGCGTGGCTGAGAAATTCCGTCAGGTACTCGAGGCTTACAAAATCGAAGCCGAGTACGGCCGTAAACTCGACGCCTACAAAGGCAGTGTTGAGATCGACGGCGTAGAGCGTGACGTGAACTTCTTCCGCGTGGGCCGTATCGCCCTGCTCTACCAGACTACCGATACCGAAGTTTCCGGTGCCTGGGATCAGGCCAGCCGTTCCTGGGTTTCCCTGGACAGCGGCGAGTACCGCAACGCCATCATGAAAGGCCTGCGCATTGCCCGTAAAGAAGCATCGATCGACCTGATGAACCTGCCCGTTGAAGCGCCGGAGGCCCAGTAATGAAATTCAAGTTTGTAAAGGCCGCCGCCGTAGCATTGAGCGGAGCGCTGACCCTGTCCGCCGGCTCCGCCCTGGCGCAGGAAGCCCAGTCTCTGGACCAGTTGCTGGACTTCGTCAAGAAAGGCCAGGTAACCGAGGCCAAGGAAAACAGTGCCCGCGAGCAGCGTTTCGCCCAGGCCAAAGCCGAGCAGGCCAACATGCTCAAGCAGGCCGAGAACGAGCGCACCCGCCAGGAGCAGCTGTCCTCTGACCTGGAAGCCAAGTTCGAAGAAAACGAACTGCTGGTACAGGACAAGCAGCAGGTCCTGAAAGAGCGTCTCGGTACCCTCGCCGAGCTGTTCGGTCACCTGACTTCTACCGCTGGAGACCTGTCCTCCAACCTGAACAACTCGCTGACCAGCGCCCAGTACCCGAACCGTGAAGAGTTCCTGGACTCCCTGATCAAGAAGATGAGCGACAGCGACAAGCTGCCGAGCATCGAAGAGATCGAGCGCGTGTGGTACGAGCTGCAGCGTGAAATGATCGAATCCGGCAAGGTTGTCACCTTCAGCACCGAAGTGGCCAAGCCCAACGGTGACAAGGTCGAGCAGCAGGTTACCCGTATTGGTCTGTTCAACGTGGTTTCCGAAGAAGGTAAGTACCTGCAGTACGTACCGGCCAAGGGTTCTCTGGAAGAACTGTCCCGTCAGCCGGGTGGTCCTTACCAGGGTTGGGCCAAAGAGCTGGTGGCTTCCACCGGTGGCGAAGGCTTCCACAAGTTTGGTGTTGACCCGACCGGCCCGACTGGCGGCTCCTTCCTGGCGGCTCTGATTAACAGCCCCAACCTGGAAGAGCGCTGGCACCAGGGCGGCTATGTTGGCTACGCGATCACCGCGGTGGGTGTCTTCGGCTTCCTGCTGGCCATCTGGCGCCTGATTGTCCTGACCGGCGTGAGCGCGAAAGTTAGCAGCCAGCTCAAATCCGACAAGGCCAACACCAACAACCCGCTGGGCCGCGTACTGAAAGTACACGAAGAGAACCCCAGCATGGACACCGAAACCCTGGAGCTGAAGCTCGACGAGCAGATCCTCAAGGAAACTCCGAAACTGGAAAGTGGTCTTACCCTGTTGAAGATCATCTCCGCGGTAGCCCCGCTGATGGGTCTGCTGGGTACGGTGACCGGTATGATCATTACCTTCCAGGCCATCACCATCTTCGGTGCGGGCGATCCCAAGGCCATGGCTGGCGGTATTTCCGGCGCTCTGGTAACCACCGTACTGGGTCTGTTGGTTGCGATCCCGACCGTGCTGCTGCACACCATCGTGAATGGCCGCGCCCAGCGCATCATCCACGTGCTGAACGAGCAGAGCACCGGCATCATCGCGGAGCACACCGAGGGCAGCCGAGGTAACTGATATGGTCTGGTTCGATAGTGCTTACGAGGCCGTTGCCCGCTTCATGGATATGGGCGGCAACGTACTCTGGCTGATCGCCATCCTGCTATTCGTGATGTGGGCGCTGATTTTCGAACGAGTCTGGTACTTTAAAGCCGGGTGGAAGAAAGACGTGGCGAAAGCCATTTCCGCCTGGGAGGCGCGCCCGGAACGTAAGTCCTGGGCCGCTCACCGGATTCGCGAAAAGCTCATTTCCGAAGCGCAGATGCAAATCAACCAGTATCTGCCTGTTATCAAAACCATGGTGGCCCTGTGCCCCCTGCTCGGGTTGTTGGGAACAGTGACCGGGATGATCGAGGTATTCAACATTATGGCGGTTACCGGTGGTGGTGACGCCAAGTCCATGGCCGGCGGTGTATCGCGGGCCACTATCCCCACCATGGCGGGCATGGTTGCCGCCCTGTCGGGGGTATTTGCCAATACCTACGTCACCCGTGTTGCCCAGCGTGAAAACGCGTTCCTGGAAGACAACCTGACCACCGATCACTGAGAGAGCAAAGCCAATGCGCAGGAACAATCAAGCAGCTGCGGAAGACGAAGCCCAGATCGACTTGACGCCCATGCTGGACGTCGTGTTCATCATGTTGATCTTCTTCATCGTCACCGCTTCCTTCATCAAGGAAGCCGGTGTCGAGGTCAACCGCCCCGAGGCCTCCACGGCCCAGCCCAAGGAGAACGTGAACATCCTGGTGGCCATTACCGCTACCAATGAAATCTGGATGGATCAGCGTCGTATCGATGTCCGTGCCGTACGGGCGAACATCGAGCGTCTCCACGCCGAGAACCCCAAGGGCGCCGTCGTCATTCAGGCCGACAATGAATCCAACACCAAGACAGTGACCGGAGTTCTGGATGCCGCGCGTGAAGCCGGTGTGTATGACGTGTCTCTGGCCACAGAAGACAAGTAGTAATTCATTATGAGTCGAAATCTAGTCAGACTGATTTTTGGGGCGCTACTCGCAATCCCCGTCGCTGGCGGTCTCTTCTTCATTATGCAGTACCTGATCGCTTCCGCCGATCCGGAAATCGACGATACCAAGCAGCGCAAGCTGGCTGATATCCACATGCCCGAACGCGAGATCGAAACTCAGCGTACTGAGAAGAAGCCCGACAAGGTAGAGGATCCCGAGGAGCCGCCGCCGGATCTGGATACACCCGACATGGACATGGACATGGACACGGACGTGGTTAACACCGCCCCGGCCCAGGAAGTGGCCATCGAAATCAGCTCCAGCGGGATGGCGGCAACTGACGGTGAGTACCTGCCCATCGTGAAGGTCGCCCCGATTTACCCCCGTCGTGCGCAGACCCGCGGTATCACCGGTTACTGCATCGTGGAATACACGGTGACCAAGTCCGGTTCCATCCGCGACCCGCGCCCGGTGGACTGCCAGCCCTCAGGGGTTTTCGAACGCGCGTCGGTCAAGGCCGCCGAGAAGTTCAAGTACAAGCCCCGCGTGGTGGATGGCGAAGCTATCGAAGTGGCGGGTGTACAGAACAAGTTCACCTACGAGCTGGAACAGTAGAACGGTTGAAGCGTTATGAAAATGTCTAACCCCCAAACCTGGCTTCGGTCCGCTCTGTTGGCGGTACCCGTGGTCGCAGCCCAGGTCGCTGTTTCCCAATTGCAGGCCGATCTGGGGTTTGTGCCACTGGCTGCAGCCGTGGCCCAGGAAAAGCAGGCCGATACGCGTGAAACGCGTAAGACGCCCGCTCTGCGCAACAAGGTGTATGAGAAACTGGCCGAGGCCCAGACGGCCGCGGAAGCCCAGGATTTCAACACTGCCGCCAAAGTTCTCGACGAGATGCTGGCGGGCCGCCGTGATAACGAGCTGAACTCCTACGAGCTGGCCAACGTGTACAACCTGTACGCGTTCATCCACTACTCGCGGGAAGATTACGACAAGGCCCTGCAGGCCTACGAAAACGTGATCAAGCAGCCCGATATCCCGCTGGCCATGGAGATCAACACCCGTTACACCGTAGCTCAGCTGTACTTCGTGCAGGAGCAGTGGCAAAAGGGTATCACCGCCCTGAAGGCGTGGTTCGAGATGACGGATACCCCCAACGCCAACGCCTACGTGCTGCTGGCCCAGGGTTACTACCAGATCAAGGACTACGACCAGTCGCTGGCCAATGTGAACAAAGCGATCGACATGTACCGTGCCGATGGCAAGATTCCCAAAGAGCAGTGGCTGAACCTGGCTCGCTTCCTCTACTTCGACAAGAACGACGTCAACAATGCCGTCGCTGTTCTCGAAGAGCTGCTGACCCACTACCCGAAGAAGGACTACTGGGTTCAGCTGTCGCACATGTACGGCGAGCAGAAGAAAGAGTCTGTGCAACTTGCAGCGATGGAAACTGCTTACGTCCAGGATCTGCTTGCCAACGGTACCGAACAGGTCACCATGGCCTATCTCTACCTGAATGGTGAGGTGCCCTGGAAGGCGGCGAAGGTGATCGACAAAGGTCTCAAGAACGAGAGCATCGACCCGACCTCCAAGAACTATGAAATTCTTGGTAACGCCTTCCGTCAGGCTCAGGAAGTGGACAAGGCCATCCCCGCGATGGAGCAGGCCGCAGCCAAGTCAGACGACGGCGAGTTGTACGCACGTCTTGGGAATATCTACCTCGACGGTGAGCAGTACGACCAGGCCATCGACGCCATCAACAAGGGCCTGCAGCGCGGTGGTGTTAAACGCCCCGACAATGCTCGCCTGGTGCTGGGCATGGCCTACTTCGAGAAGAAGCAGTACGCCAAGGCGCGGGAGGCCTTCCAGGCCGCGGGCCGCGACAAGCGCTCCGAGAAGTTCGCGAGTCAATGGATCAAGTACATGGATTCCGAACTGGATCGTCAGAAGAAGCTTGCGGACGGTGGCTGATATCCAGCCATCCCGTTAGCTGAACGAAAAAAAGGAGCCGTGAGGCTCCTTTTTTTATGGGATCGTGGGTGCGATCCGCTTAGATAGCGACAACATTCTCAGCCTGGGGGCCTTTCTGTCCGTCAGTCACGTTGAACTCGACCTTTTGGCCGTCTGCCAGGGTTTTGAAACCATCCCCCTGGATGGCACTGAAGTGAACGAAAACGTCAGGGCCGTTCTCGCGCTCGATAAAGCCGAAGCCCTTGGTTTCGTTGAACCACTTTACGGTGCCGGTTTCTGTAGCCATATGTATTACCTGTATTACGTTGGCATTCCTGTGGATGCCGGGATTAGTCATTATTTATGATCAACGAACCGAGGAACTTTGGGAACTTCGACCGCATGCATAAATACCGCTGATCACTCAGCATCTTTGAGTGTATCACTGCTGTGCGAACCGTCCAGAAGCATGGCCAGTACTTATTTTGGGAATATTGCGGATTTTCTGGCCAGCTTCAGCCCGGCTTCATCTGTGAGGGAGAGACTGCCCGTCGTTATTGGATACCATCGAGGACCTTGTGCGCGTACTGCTTGTAGAAGATGACCAGCAACTGGGTGAGTCTCTGGAAGCGGCCCTGCGCCTGGAGGGTTATGCGGTGGACTGGCTCACCTCCGGGGAGCCGGTGCGCTCGACACTGAGCGCGACACCCTACGACCTGTTGGTTCTGGACCTCGGCCTGCCGGGGGTTCCGGGGATGCAGGTGCTGCGCCAGTTGCGCGCCGACAAGCACCGCCTTCCGGTGCTGCTGCTCACCGCCCGCAATACCCTGGCAGACAAGGTCGACGGCCTGGACAGTGGCGCAGATGACTACCTGGCCAAACCTTTCGAACTGGATGAACTGTTCGCCCG
Organism: Parahaliea maris; assembly: GCF_008064665.1. Taxonomy (GTDB): domain Bacteria; phylum Pseudomonadota; class Gammaproteobacteria; order Pseudomonadales; family Halieaceae; genus Parahaliea; species Parahaliea maris. The sequence continues at coordinate 356,711 of NZ_VRZA01000003.1, forward strand.
GCTGCGCTCACTGCTGCGGCGAGAGTCCAGCCTGCGCAGCCAGCAACTCGAGGCGGCGGGTATCCAGATGGACCCGGTGAACCGTCATGTCGAGTTTGCCGGGGAGCCTGTCTCTCTCACTGCCCGGGAGTTCGCCATTCTGGAAATTCTTGTGCGTAACGCCGGCCGTTTCGTGTCCCGGGCGCGGCTGGAAGAGGGTATCTACAGCTGGGGGGAAGAGGTGGGGTCCAATACCGTCGAAGTCTATGTTTCCCGGCTGCGGAAACGATTTGGCAGTGACAGTATCGAAACCATGCGCGGAGTCGGCTACCGGATGAACCGCTGATGCGCTCGCTGCGACGTCGACTTACCTGGATTCTGCTGGGCCTGATCCTGTTCTCCTGGATAGGTTCTGCAGTGGTCACGGTATTTTACGCAGGCCGGGTGCTGGTGGCGCAGGTGGATCGCCAGTTGGAGCAGTATGCGGGCCTGGTGAGCTATATTTCCGACGTGTTCGAGCGTCAACTCGATGCCGGCCTGCCGCTGCCGGAACCCTGGCTGGACGAGCACCTGCGGGCGCAACACAGTGAACCGCTGGTAATGGATGGTGCCGGAGGCGTTGAAAACGAGGTGGCTCCTGCGCTCAATGTCTGGCTGGACGGTCGCCTGCTGGCGGTGTTCGAGGACTCCCCCCGATTTCCGATGCCGGAGCAGCCCGGGTTTTCCTTCCGCCGGCTGGGGCACGACGGTAGCCACTGGCGACTTTACAGCCGGTTGGACCCGGAAGTCGGCCTGTGGATTGTGGTGGGCATCGACATGGATCAGGCTCGCTGGTCCATGCTGGGCACCCTGGCCCGGGTGTTGTTTCCCCTCCTGATCATTGTGCCGCTGACCCTGGTGATCCTCTACTTCGGCGTGCAGCGGGGCCTGCGGCCTTTGCGGCTACTGACCGAACAGATCGGTCGGCGCAGCCCCCAGGCTCTGGAGCCGGTGCAGGTGAGGGCGGTACCGATAGAGGTCAAGCCGGTCATCGCGGCGCTCAACGCACTGCTGGAGCGATTGGCGACAGCGCTGGAAAGCGAGCAGCGGTTTACCGCCAACGCCGCCCATGAGCTGACAACGCCGCTGGCGGCCATCAAGGCCGAAGTCCAGCTGTGCCAGCGCCTGCTGGAGGACGACAAGGCACGGGGGATGCTTGACCGGATCGCCGCGCGAGTCGATCGTGCCCATCACACGGTGGAGCAGTTGTTGACCCTGGCTCGTCTTGACCCGGATCGTCCGCAAGAGACCGAGCGGGTGAACCTGGAGCACCTGGTGCGGGAAGTCGTGGCGGAAACGGCTCACCTGGCGCCGGAGCGACAGCTTGGTATCAACACCGAAGGAGTGGAGCCGGTTTCGATGACGGGCAGCCGTGAGGCGCTGTCCATCCTGCTGCGAAACCTGCTGACCAATGCGTTGCGCTATGCAAGCCAGGGCAGTGAAGTCGTGGTGGCCCTGGCGACGATGGACTCGGGCGAGGTGGAGTTGCGCATCAGTAACGATTGCGAGCCGTTGTCAGACGATGAATTCGAGCGGCTGGCACAGCGCTTTTTCCGGGTTCCCGGCAGCCCGGGTTCCGGTGCTGGCCTCGGCCTGTCGATTGTCGAACGGGTCGCCGCGCTGCACAGGGCGCAATTGTCGACCGGGGCGGGGCAGGACGGTAGGGGGTTCGTTGCGCGGGTTCGCTTTGCGCAGCCGTCAGCCTAGTGGGGCGTGGGCGGCACCGATGAGTCCGGGCTGGGCGGTGGTGATCAGGTAGATTGGAACGCCCTGGAGATGCTCGGTCATTGCTCCCTTGTGCTGGAAGCGGGCCAGGAACTGGCTGTTCTCGAGGAATCCGACTAATCGCGGCAGTATGCCACCGGCCAGGAACAAGCCGCCGTAACTGCCTGTGGCCAGCACGAAGTCGCCGCAGGTGGAGCCAAGCAGGTTGCAGAAATGGACCAGCGCATCCCGGCACAGGGGGTCCTCACCGCTGAGAGCGCGCTGGGAAATATCGGCCGGTGACAGGGCCTCGGGCGCGGTATCCCGCAGTTCCGCCAGGGATTGGTAGAGCCTTTGCAGGCCGGGGCCGGAGACCAGCAACTCGGTAAATATATTGTCATGGCGAGCCAGCAGCAGCCGAAACAGCTCCAGTTCCTCTGCGGTATTGGGTGACAGGCTCATGTGTCCCGGCTCGCACGCCGTGGCGTGGTAGCCACCACGGATCAACTCTACGGTGGCGCCGCCGAGCCCCGTGCCCGGGCCGACCACCGCCAGGCGCCGGGAGGTGCCGGGTCGCCCCGGGTATAGCAGCTGCCGGTCGTTTTCCCGAAGGTGGGGCAGTGCGTAGGCATTGCCTTCGAAATCGTTGATCCAGCCCGAGGTGGTGAAGTTGAAGCGGGAAGTCAGTTCGCTGCGGGAGAAAGACCAGTCCATGTTGATCATGTGAACACGGTCGCCCTCGAGTGGCGCCGCGATCGCAAAGCATGCCGCCAGCGGCGGCGGCTCATTGAGCTGGTCCAGCCAGTTGGCAATAACATCCTCAAATCGGGCGTGGTCGCGGTTGATATAGGTGCGCAGGGCGCGATACTCGTCGCGACTGGCATCGTACAGTGCGAGCCGCGAATTGGTGCCGCCGATATCGGCAACCAGGCGGGTGCCCTCGTTCCATTGACTGCTCATGTGACCGGCAGAATTTTCATGATATTGGTGGCACCCGGGTGACCCATCACCATCCCGAAGGTCAACAGGATGGAGTCTCCCCCCTGGAGGTAGCCCTCGCCGCGGAGAAACTCGATGGCGCTGGTCTCGATCTCTTCCTGGCCGAAGGCCTCGGCGTCGAAGTAAAGCGGTACCACACCCCGGCACAGGCTCAGCTTCTGCAGGGTTTCGCTGTGACTGCTGAGCGCGAAAATAGGCAGCCCGGAGCTGAGTCGGGACATCAGCCGTGGGGTAGTACCCGACTCAGTCAGGCAGGCGATGCCGCGCACATTGGGGTAGTGATTGGCGGCGTAGATCGCCGACATGGCGATGGTTTCCTGGGCGCTGGAGAACTGCCGGTCGAGGCGATAGCGCGAGGTGCGCGCAACCGGGTGGCGTTCGGCGCCGAGGGCGGCATCGGCCATTGCGCTCACCACTTCCACAGGGAAGCTGCCGACCGCCGTCTCCGCTGAGAGCATGACGGCGTCAGTGCCGTCCAGTACGGCGTTGGCCACGTCAAATACTTCGGCCCGGGTCGGGAGTGGATTGCTGATCATGGATTCCATCATCTGGGTGGCGGTAATCACCACCCTGTCCGCTTTGCGGGCCCGGGAGATCAGGTCCTTCTGGATGCCGATGAGCTGGGCGTCGCCCACCTCCACGCCCAGGTCACCCCGGGCGACCATGATGCCGAAGCCCGCTTCGAGGATGTGGTTGAGGGTCTCTTCGTCGGCGACCACTTCGGCGCGCTCGATCTTGGCGATAATTGCCGGGCTCAGGTTGTGTTGCGCCAGCAGGTCCCGGGTCTGGTAGATATCTGCGGCGCTGGAGACAAATGACACAGCCACGAAGTCCGGTTTCACCTGGGCGAGGCTGTCGATATCAGCGATATCCTTGCTAGTCAGGGCTGGAGCGGCCAGGCCCCCGCCAAGACGATTGATGCCTTTGCGAGAGCTGAGCTTGCCTCCCTGGGTCACGGTGCATTCCACGACGCCACTGGCGACGGCATCCACCTGCATGCGCAGGCGGCCATCGTCCAGCAGCAGGGTATCGCCCGGCCGCACGTTGTCGCACAGTTCGCGGTAGTCCAGCCCCACTCCCTGGGCGTTGCCCTCTCCCTCGGGAATGTTCAGGTCCAGCGAGAAGCGATCGCCCGCCGCGAGGTCTACGGCGCCATCGCGAAAGGTGCTGATACGGATCTTGGGGCCCTGCAGGTCCGCGAGGATACCGACATACTGGCCCGCTGCAGCGGCCCGTTTGCGGATGCGCCGGGCAACCTCGGCATGGTGTTCAGCGGAGCCGTGACTGAAGTTGAGCCGGAAGACATTCACTCCGGCGGCAATCAGTTTGGCCAGCATGGTCTCCGACTCACTGCCGGGGCCGATCGTCGCCACAATCTTGGTGCGGCGATTAACCTTGGGTGTCACACTCCTGTCCTTTATGTGCGGGGGCGGCGAATTCGGGAACGTACACGCGCTTGTAGGATTTGTAGGGGTTGCGCGTGAACATGTCAGCTGTCAGGAGAGAATAATGCCCTGTTCGACGCCTGATCGCCAGAGGCAGTGGCTTCACGGTGGTGTCCGCCGGAGGGATTCGGATTAGCGGGTTTTGTCGATCCGGTCGATATGTTCCCGGGCCAGGTCGGGAAAATCCGTGAACAGGCCGTCTACGCCCAGCTCTTCGATAAACAATTCCAGCAGGCGCTCAAAACTCGCGATGCCCGGTGGCAGCTGGTCGCGGCGAAAGGTATAGGGGTGGACTGCCAGTTGCCGGGCGTGGGCGCGTGCCACCAGGTCGGTAAACCGGGGTTCACCGTCGGGGCCCGGGCCCTGGTAGATCTGCATCAGCCAGGGGCCGATACCATCCGCATAGCGGGCAATTTCTGCCAGACCCTGGTCGGTCTGGAGATGGGCGTAATCCACCTCACTGTCTTCGCCCCAGCTGTTGTCGGCGATCAATTGAATCAGGGGCAGGGGCGTCTTCAGGTCTTCCCGCAGATAGCGCAGGGTGGCGTCGTCAAAGCACTGCAGGAAAACCGCATCGGAACGTTCAGCGTAACCGCTGGCGGCAAGCACCTCGAGGATGCGCACGGCGATATCCTGGCCTTCACGGCGGTGGAAGCGCGGTGCCTTGAGTTCGATATATAACCCCGCTTCCCGGCTCCGGCTGGCGTTGAGGCCGCTGATCAGGGCGATTTCCTCGGCCAGCGTGGGGACTGCCAAGCCGGTCGGCCCCGGGGGAAAGCGGCCCGGAAACACCGGGCTGCCGTCGGGCTCAAGGCGTTCCAGTGCCTGTAGCTGGCGAATTTCGCTGAGATCGAAATCAATGGCGTAGAAGCGGCCGTCGTTACGGGCCCGCGCAGGAAAGCGGCTGGCGACGTCGGTGGTGGCGTCCAGGTAGATGTCATGCAGTACGATGGGCACGCCATCCCGGGTGAGGACCACATCCTGCTCGATGAAATCCGCCCCCATGCCGTGGGCCAGCGCCTTGGCCGCCAGGGTGTGCTCCGGCAGGTAACCGCTGGCGCCCCGGTGGGCGATAACCAGCGGCGTGCGTGGCTCAGTCATGGCCTTATCGCCCGCCAGCAGAAGCAGGGCCAGGAGACCGGCGCGCCAGTGCTTGGCGGCCATCGGTCAGGGCAGGGCGGCAAGCCAGCTGGTTTCTTCGAGCCATTGCTTGCGCAGCTTGGTCAGTACGCCGATACGGGTGTAGGCCTCGACATAGTTATCCACCAGATTGAAGAACTCGCGATCATCCTTGTTCAGGGCGATACCAATCGGCTCCACCGTCAGTGGGTTGTCGAGAGTGACCAGCCCCCGTTCGGGAAAGCGCAGTACCGAGAGCCGGCACACCGGCATGTCGGCCACCATGCCATCGGCGTCGCCATCGAGTATGAGCTTGACCGCCTCGTCGTAGTGGTCGACCTCAATCAGGGCTGCCTCGGGTGCAGCCTCCCGCACGAAGTCGGCACTGGTCGAATTTTTCAGGGCCGCCAGAGTCAGGTCTCCCCGATTGAACTCCTCCGAGCCCGATACCTTCGCGAGCACGGAATCGCGGGTCAGCAGCGATTTGCCGGACATCATGTAAGGACCCACAAACGCCGCCTGCTCACTGCGTTCCGGCGTAATGGCCATGCCCGAGATCACCAGGTCGATGGTGCCGTCGTCCAGCGAGGTCATCAGGTCGCCAAAGGGCATCACCTTGATCTCCAGCTTGACCCGCATGGCGTTGGCCAGCGCCCTGGCCAGATCCACGTCGAAGCCCATCAGCGTCTTGTCCCGGCTCAGCATGTTGAGGGGGGGCTGGTCGGCTGTCATGCCCACTTTCAGGGTCTTGAAGTCAATCACGCGCTGCAGAGTCTGCCCCGCGTGAGTGACCGCAGGCAGCGCCAGTGCCAGGACGGTGAGGCTGGTGAGGAAAAGACGTCGGATCATTCCGGGCATGTGGGTCTCCCAATAGCTTGCGGGCACTTCCAGCGCCCGGGTATGAATGCCCTCAGGCAGGCGCGCTGGCCTGTAGCTGAAGGCAGTTGGTCTGTAGCCGGTCAGAACACGCAGTGCTTGGCGTAGTCTGCCGCCTCGTTGCTGCTCCAGTCACCCTTGGGCTTCTCTGCCAGTGCTTCGCACCAGGCTTCCGAGCCCACAGTGGTGCCCTCAAACACGCAGTGGCTGGCAAAGGTGACAGCATCGTCTGCAGTCCACTCGGACTTGGACTGGGCCTTCTTGTCCTCACACCACCCCTCGCTGCCGGGTTCATTGCTACAGCCCGCAAGCGACAAGCCACCTGCCAACAACAGTACACGCCAGTTTCTCATTGTAGTTTCCTCGCACCGGTAGAGAACGATGTCACCCAGTATGGCATCGTTCTGCGCATCTGTGACAATTACACTATGCTGGTTACCGAGTTCTTGATCGATACCAGTGCCTCGAGGCCCCCCCGGGCCGGCGCGGCAACCCAATCCAGGAGGCAGGACAGGCGATGAGCAAATCCGGAAGATGGCGAGTGTTCGCCAGCGCGGGCGCGCTGGGCGTGGCCTTACTGGCCGGCTGTGCCACGACCCAGTTCAGCCTGCCGGGAGTGTCCGGCGACCCCAGTGGCCGGCACCTCGCAGGCAAGGTGATCTGGCACGATCTTCTCAGCGAGACCCCGGCCCAGACCGAGGCGTTCTACAGCGGCCTGTTTGGCTGGGAGTTCGAGGACCTGCCACTGGGCGTTGCCAACTACACCCTGATCCGGCATCGGGGGCGGCTGATCGGCGGCATGGTGGACCAGAACCAGCTGCCAACCCGGGACGATATCTCCCAGTGGGTGGTGGTCATCTCGGTAGCGGATATCGATGCTGCGGTAACCGCTGTCGACGGCGCGGGTGGCAAGGTGCTGACCCCGCCTACATCCCTCGGTGATCGCGGCCATATCGCCGTGGTGACCGACGCCGAAGGCGCCGCCTTCGCCCTGCTGGAAACCCGCGATGGCGACCCTGCCGACGGCAGCCATCCTGCCGCCACAGGCGATTTCCTGTGGGATGAGTTGTGGGCCGCCGATGCCCCTGGCGCCGGCGCCTTCTACCAGCGGGCGCTGGGTTACCAACTCGAACAACGCGAACTCGGAAGCGCCGAAGCGCCGGTTACCTACGGTGTGCTGAACGGCTCGGGCCGGCCGCGAGCGGGCTTGCGTACAAACCCTGCCGATGACATCAAGCCCACCTGGGTGAGTTACCTGAGGGTGGCGGATGCCGCCGAACTCGACCGGGTACTGGCTAAAGTCGAAGGCCTGGGCGGGCGCATCCTGGTGCCCGCCACGGACCGGCCCGCAGGCGGCCGCGTGGCGCTGATTGCCGGGCCCTCCGGCGCGGGCATTGCGCTGCAGACCTGGGATGACAGTGAGCTGGTGAGTGCCAATGGAGGTGCACTATGAAGCGGGTGATGGTTTGGCTGCGACTGGCGTTGCTTTCGGCACTGGTGCTCGGCCTGTCGGGCTGCTCGGACCCGCATGTCTACGGGAATATCGGGATTTCCACGGGGTACAGCTCCTGGGGGCATGGGGGCTGGGGTGGAGGTATCGGTACCAGTATCTCGATTGGTGGGCGGATTCACTAACCAAGCCTGTTTTAACGGTGCTTACGGTGGATAGAGGTGTTGCGATCGCCTCGAGTAGATTCTAGTGGTCCGCCAACGCCGCGAGGTAAGCCCCTCCGGGACACGCCGTGAACCCGTCCATGGGGGCTTCTCTGCGACATCCATGTCGCAAAGAGTCCCTACGGGGCTTACCTCACGTCGTCGGCTCCGTGCTTGTCGATGAGATATTCAGATTCTATTGGCCAAGAGCATCATGTCAGGCGTGTACAAGGTGATGGTTCTGCGTGGGGGGCTGAAGAGAAGCCATGGACACGGGAGGGCCTCACCAGACTCTGTGAGACATGGATGTCGAGCAGAAGCGTACATGGACGTATCCACAGCGTGTCTGGTGAGGCCCTCCCGTGGCCGTGGCGCCACTCACTGGTTCGTAACGCTGGACGATACACTTTGGGGAAAATGGGCTCCCAACCACGGTGAGCTCCACTCCCCTGATCAGTGATCACCGATCAGTAGAAGCTACTTCTTCACCTGCATCCTGATCGTCTTCTCCGTCGCCTTGTTGTAGGGCGGCAACATCCCACCCAGCTTGGCGACATTCGCATTGGCCTGCTTGTAGATCGACTTCGCATGGCTGAACGTCTTGAAGCCTTCGTGTCCGTGATAGGCACCCATGCCACTCGGGCCGACACCGCCGAAGGGCAGCTCCTCCTGCATGATGTGCATGATGACATCGTTCACACAGGCACCGCCCGACGTCGTGCGAGAGAGCACCGCATCCTCTTCCGCCGCATCCTGGCCGAAATAGTAGGCTGCCAGAGGCCGGGGGTTGGCGTTGACGAAAGCGATCGTCTCCTCGAAATCGCGATAGGTCCGTATCGGCAGCAGGGGCCCGAAAATCTCCTCCTGCATCACCTTCAGGTCGTCGGCCGGTTCCGGCACCAGAGTGGGGGGGATTTTGCGGGTGCCCTGCTGGTCGGCAAAGTCCTCATTGCCCGGGTTCAGCGGAATGACCTTCACGCCGCGTTCCTCGGCTTCACTCAGGTAACCTTGCAGGCGCTCGTAGTGGCGCTCGTTCACCACCGACGTGTACTGGGGGTTGTCCAGCAGCTTCGGATACATAGTGGCCACCGCCTTCTGTGCAGCCTCGATGACCTCGTGCAGCTTTTCCTCAGGGACCAGCAGGTAGTCGGGGGCCAGGCAGATCTGGCCCGCGTTGAGCGTCTTGCCGAGCATCACCCGGCTCAGGGCCTGCTCCAGGTCGGCGCTGCGGGAAATGATCACCGGGGATTTGCCGCCCAGCTCCAGGGTCACTGGTACCAGGTTGCGTGAGGCGGCGGCCATGATGTGGCGGGCGACAGAGGTCGCCCCGGTGAAGAGCAGGTGGTCGAAGGCCAGGCCGGAAAAGGCTACGCCCACTTCCGGGCCGCCGGTGAAGATGGCGACCTCGCTTTCGTCCCAGGCCTCACCGACCATTTCCGCCATCACTTCCGAAGTGGCGGGGGTGAACTCCGAGGGCTTGATCATGGCGCGGTTGCCCGCGGCGAGAATCCCGGCCAGGGGCCCGAAGGTCAGGTTGACGGGGAAGTTCCAGGGCGAGATGACGCCCACCACGCCCAGGGGCTGGTACTCGATCCGGGAGCGGCCACCCAGCAGGTTGAGTGGGAACATGGTGGGGCGGCGTTCACCTTTCATCCATTTCCGCAGGTGTTTTTTGGCGTGCTTCATCGGCGTGATGGAGGCCGCCACATCGGTGAGCAGGGTGACCTCGCGCGCGCGGCAGCTGAAGTCTGCATTCAGGGCTTCAATGACCCTGTCCTGGTAGCGCAGCAGGACGTCGATGCCGCGCTCCAGGCGGTCGATACGGGTTTCGGCGGCAACTTTGCCCTCGGCGATATAACTGGCCCGCTGAGCTTCCAGCACAGCCTGCATTTGCGCCTCGATTTCGCTCTGTTCCTGAACCGTCAGTGGTGCATTCATTATTCTGTTCTCCTGTCGGAAAGCGTAGTGCCGGGCAACCAGTATAGTCGTGGCCCGGTAGCGAAATAACTGCAAAACGGGGTTAATTCCGGCCAAAATCTGTCCGCGGGCGGGGCAGTTGAATGCTTCCCGGGCCGCTCACGGCACCCGCGACACAGCACAACCGGCGAACACTTTTTGGGCGCGTGCTGATCGTACCGGCTGGCTTGTGGTATGGTCGCCGCCATCTGCGCCGATCCACCAGCAACGGAGGTCTGGCTTGGCAAGTCCTGCCGGCACTGCTACAACAAAGGCATGAGCGAATCCAGCACACACAACGATACGCGCACACCCTCGCCGCCCTACGGCTATTCGCGGGAGTGTCATTACGATCGGGAAAAGCAGATCCACATCGTGGCGGAGTTTCACGCCAACAAGATTCGCCCCAGTCGCATCGCCTATCGGGTCGGTATCGATATCGCTTTTATCGAAGCGCTGATCGCCGGTGAGGAGGAGCCCCAGCGCTTTCCCGCCCTGGTGGCCCGTTATCGACGCCAGCGTTACCAGAAGCGCCTGAACGAGGCCCAGCGGCGCAATACGGGAAGCGCCCGGTACGAACTGCAACAGCAGGTGGAGCGGGAGTTTCGCAGCGAGGTGGATATCTAGAGGAACTACTACCGCGGCTCGGCGTTTTCCAGCTGTTCCAGGCGCTCTGCCAGGCGCTGCTCTTCCAGTTCGAGGCGTTCCAGCTCCCGTTCCACCCTGTCCCGGTCCGCTTCCGGGACCGTTTTAAGGTGAGCCTTTTCCCGTTTGACCGCCTGGCGTGCCAGTTCCCGTTGCTGGCGCAGTTCCTCTACGCCGGCCGCCGCCTCGGCCTGATCGAAGATCTTCTCCTCCGGCGCCGGTTCGTGGGGTGTGGTGGCCTGCCGGTCGTGCATCACCGGCTGCTGCGGAATGATCCTGGCGGCGGGGTCCAGCTGGCGCTGATTCATGAACGCGGGAGAGACGATTTCCACACCGTTGCCGTGTAATTGCTCCAGGATTTTCTTGCGCAGGTTGGAGCGGGAGGTCAGTAACTGCTTCATTTCCGGCAGGAAGCCGCAGGCCCGGTAGACCACGGCGTGATCGAGCAGCTCCTGAACCAGCACAAAGGGCTCGCTCAGCTGGGCCTCCTCCACAGCCAGCAGCAACAACTTCTGGACCTGGGTGTAAGGCACGTCATAGCCGATAGATACCTCGGCCGAGATAATGGTGCCATCGCGGTGCAGCACGGTGACCGGGTTGTTCACCAGGTACAGATTGGGGAGAGTGGTGAGGTCGCGCCACTCGGTCTGTATCTGGGTGTTGATCAGGGAGTGACGGGCCACCCGGCCGAACTCGCCGTTGACCCGTACGTAGTCTCCGGGCCGAAACGGCGTGGTCATTTTGAGCATGATTCCGGCCATGGCGTTGGACACGAAGGTGGTGGATGACAGGGCGATCACCGCTGTCAGCACCACACCGAGCAGGCTGAGAATCTGGCCCTGGGTGTCGTCCGAGATGGGCAGTACGATCACAACGACGAGTACTGCCGCAGAGGCGATCGCCCAGTTCAGCAGCTGGTAGAGGACTCCGTCGGTGCCCTGGCGGCTGTGGCGAGCGATGCGATTGGCCGCGAACAGGACCGCACTGGCCAGGCCCAGTACCAACAGACTGGGCCAGAAATCGGCGAACAGGGCCTGCACTGCGCTCATGGGGGACGTCCCCGGTTCGTTTATGATTAAATGCCAGCCAGCTTATCCAGTCTCAACCGTGAAATAAACCGGATTCCCTATGCCCGTATTACAACGACTGCTCCTGCTTCCCCTGTTTTCCCTGCTGCTTGTGGCGCCCGCCCTGCAGGCGGAAGATGCCGCTAAGGGTCAGCAGGCCGCCGCCGAGTCGGCCGCCAGTGACATTCCCGAACCGTTGCTCGCCGAGTCCACTGGCCGGGTCAGGATCGATGGCAGGACCATCGCCTACAAGGCGACGGCAGGCCAGCTGCTGATGAAAAATGACAAGGACGAGCCCATCGCCCTGTTTGGCTACACGGCCTATATCAAGGAAGACGCCGACCCGCGTACGCGCCCTGTGATGTTTGCCTATAACGGCGGCCCCGGTTCGGCTTCCATGTGGCTGCACATGGGTATTCTGGGGCCCCAGCGTACCGTGGTGGACGATGGCGCCTTCGAATCGGTCGGGCCTTTCCGCCGGGTCAACAACGAATTCAGCATTCTGGATCGCGCCGACCTGGTGATGATCGACCCGGTGGGTACCGGTTTCTCCATCCCGGTGGGCGAGGCCAAGGGCGAGGATTTCTGGGGCGTGGACCAGGACATCGCCTCGGTATCAGACTTCATCGCGCGCTGGACCACCGATAACGGTCGCTGGCAGTCACCGAAGTACCTGCTGGGCGAGAGCTACGGCGGCATCCGCAGTGGCGGCGTCGCCTACAAGTTGCTCACCGCCCACTCCCTGGCGCTGAACGGAGTCATCCTGGTATCGCCCTACATGGACTTCGCCGCCGGTAACGCCGGTCTCGCCATGGACCTGCCCTACGTCAATTACTTCAGCACTTATGCCGCCACCGCCTGGTATCACAAAGCCATCGACAACCGGCCGGACAGCCTGCAGGCCTTCCTGCGGGAGGCCGAGGCCTTCGCCGTCAATGAATATGCTCCCCTGCTGTTCAAGGGCGCCAGCGCCAGCCAGCAGGAACGGCAACAGGTGCTCGAGGGCATGGAGCGCTTTACCGGGATCAGTGCCGACTACTGGGACCGCGCCAACCTGCGGATCGACGAAGCCCGCTTCGCCAAGGAATTGCTGCGGGACCGCCGCCAGACCACGGGCCGCATCGATGCGCGCTTCGTCAATGACGGTCTCAATCACATTGGGGAATCGTTCACTTACGACCCCTTCTTTCCCGCGGTGGGCCCGGCCTTTGTCGCCACCTTCAACGACTATTACCGCGAAGTGCTGGGTGTGAAGACCGACCGCAAATACATCACCTCGGGCGGTCTCTACCAGAACTGGGACAACAGCCACGCCCAGCCGGGGCAGACCCAGTACGGCAAGGTTCCCTATGCCAATACGGCGGTGGACCTGGCCTATGCGCTGGTGCAGAACCCCAATATGCGCCTGCTGGTGCAGCAGGGTTACTACGACCTGGCTACGCCCTACGGTGCCACCGACCACTTCCTCAATCACTTGCAGATTCCGGCCCGGTTGCGGGAGCACGTGACCGTGGAGCATTACGAGGCCGGACACATGATGTACATTCACCCGGCGTCGATGGAGAAATTCAAGGCAGATCTGGCGGCGTTCATTGACGCCGCCGAGGGCTGATCAGCTTTTCCCGTTCACGCAGTGAAACAGGTCGTAGGCTTCGAATACGGCGGCGATCTTGCTGTCGTTGCCGAGCCTTCGGTCCCAGTTCTCCCGCTTCAATGACTCACCCTGGCTGCCGGGGATCGTCAGGAAGCGATCTTTCCAGTGCGTCTCATCGGGCACCACGGCACAGGGTACCCCCTGCATCAGGCTCATGGCTTTCAGCCAGATATCGTCGGCCCGCGGGCACAGGCGCATGAACTGCTCACGGTTGAGTACCTCCGGATGGAGGGCGCCGGGGAAGTACAGCACGCCGCCCACACCGGTCGGGAACACCAGTGGCGACGGGCTGTGTCCACCTTGCCCCAGGCCCCACTCGGCGTAGGACAGCGGCCGGCCCGTTGAGTCGGTCCGCAGGCGGTGGCCGCGGTGGCAGTGGATGGTGTCGGGCCGGGCCAGGTAGGCGCGGTACAGGCTCTCCACCAGGTCGGGCGGGTAGAGGGTATCGTCATCCACGGTGATCAGCAGGCTGTCGGGGCACTGTTCCAGAGCGTAGATCACTTTCTTGTAGGGCCCGAGATCTTCGTCGTGGAAGATGATCTCCAGTCCCCGTTCCACCTGGTTGAGCAACGGGTCCGGCAGCTTTTCGTCGGGAAAGTCCTTCCGCGACAGCCACAGCACAAGGCGATCCGGTTTCAGGGACTGGCGCAGCAGGCTCTCAACACAGAGGTAGGTGAAGGGAATGCGACGGTCGTAGGAGGTGAGTGATACCACAATCTCCTGCGGTTCGGTGTTGCCGATACCAATGGAGCGGTCGCTCAATGCCAGTCGATGCAGGTCGGCGTGGCGCTGCTCACTGGCCTGGCGCCGGCGCGAGCGCAGGCGCCGCCGTTCCAGAGCGCGGCGCAGGGGGGCGATCACGGGGAGACCTCCTCAGGGGTATTGCACAGGGCCAGCAGGCCACCGGCAATCAGGGCCAGGGCGTACAGGCCCGACTGGTAGAACATGAACGATTCGAAAGCGTTGGCGACGCCCCAATATAAGCCAAAAGCCACGCCGAAGCACAGCAGGTTGGTATCCAGGCTGCCCTGTTGCCAGCTCCGGCGCAGGCGCAGACCCAGCCAGGCAAACAGGCCCAGCAGTACGGCCAGGCCTGCCAGGCCCCAGTTGACAAGCGTGTCCAGGTAGGTGCTATGCAGGTGGCGGAAGCGCTGACGTTCGTTATCGCTCAGGGCTTCGGTGTCCTGCACCACGGCGGCGCGGCCCTTGCCGCCCCAGCCGAGCAGCGGCCGCTGGACGATCCAGTCCATGGCCGTGTGCCAGGTGGACAGGCGCACCCGTACGTTTTCCTGCAGTACGAAGCCTTCCCCGTCGTACCCGGCCAGAGGACCCTCGCTGCGCAGGCGGTCCTCGATGATCCCGCCCAGCGGTGTGATGATGATGACAACGAAGGTCATGCTGAACCACGCCAGGCGGCGCAGCGGGCGGCTGATGTAGTCCGCCTGCTGCTGTTGCCGCAGGCGGGAGCGCAACAGCAGGGCCAGCGGCACGCTGCACAGCAGTGCCAGCCAGATACCGCGGGTCTGGGACAGCAGCATACCGAACGCGGTAGCGGTGATGAGCAGCAGGCGCAGCAGGCGCCCGAGCACCACGCCCCGGCGGGTGGTGGCCGGGACCGGCGCAGGCAGCATCAGGGCACCCAGCAGGCCGATGCCGAACAGCATGCCACTGTGTTGGGCGTTGAGGAGTCCAAAGTGTACGCGCTCGCCATTCAGGCCCTGCAGCAGCTCCTTCCAGCCGTCACCGCTCAGCCACGGGCTCAGGAGCAGGGCACCCAGGGCGCAGGCCCAGCAAATCATTACCCGCTGTCGCGAGGCGGCGCAGAACAGGGCGACGGGAATGAGAAAAAACCAGGCCGCCAGGCGGTCGAGCTTGGGCGAGCGCTCCGCCAGGTCCGGGTGCAACAGGTGGCTGAGGCCCCAGCTGGCGAGCTGTATCAGCAGGGCCAGCAATAGCAGCTGCAGCAGCCGGGAGCGCCACAGCGCGCGACCCCCCGTCAGCAGCCAGCCAGCACTGAGCAGGACCAGCAACTGACCGCTGATGTCGCCCAGGTCGTCCTGCCACAGGCGGGTGAGGGTCCATACCAGCAGCAGGGCGAAACCGCCCAGGGAGAGGGCGCCCTGGGGTAGGCAGGAACGCAGGTCAGTAGTGGTGATAGGCGTCATCAGATACTGCGCTGCGCGTCCTCGAGCCAGCCGTGGACGCCGTAGTCATCGCCACGGGCCTGCTTGGCCAGCAGGGCGTTCATGGCTTCGCGCAGCAGCACCGCCCGGCGCCCGGCCTTGTGGCGGGCGAGGGCCGGCAGGTACCAGGCGAGAGGCACCAGGTCGGGCCAGCCGAGGCCGTCGATGACCTTGAGGGCTACCGGGTACCGGTCCTCCTGGCATTGCACGACCACATTGTGCAGCAGCAGCCGGCGGGAGGGCATCCCCAGGGCCTGCCAGCGGGCGCTGAAGCTGTCGAGCAACTGGCTGAGGGTAGTGGTCTCACCGTATTGCCAGAGGTACTGCTTCAGGGTGATGGCAATGCGCCCGTCGCTGTCGCGCAGCAACTCGGAGCACAGCCCGGGGCCAAGATTGGTTTCGACCGGGCCGAACAGTCGCGGCACGAGGTCCCAGGCCGCGGGGCCTATGCGGCGCTCGATACGGCGATACACCGCAGCTTCCTGCCAGTTGTCATCGAAGGCGTTCAGGGGTTTGAGCCGTTTGATCCACGGCGCTTCGCGGCGCTTTTGCCCGGGAGAGCGATCCGCGCGCAGCAGCTTAATGCAGCGGCCGGCATCGCGCGGGTCCACAAAACACAGTCGGTTGCCGCCGCGGGCAAAGGCGTCCTGTTCGCCTGACAGCATGACCGGTTGATCATCACTCACGCAGGCTTGTCCTTGCCGGCGATGTCGAACAGCAGGTCCCGGTAGCTGCGGCTGATGGTCTCGCGGCTGTAGTGTTTGTGGTAGTGCGCCCGGGCGTTGTCTGCAAGGGTGCGGGCGGCGGGGGGGTCGGCCAGCAGCTGACGAATGCTGCCGGCGAGGGCCGGGGCGTCATCGACCGGGCTCACCAGGCCGGTTTCACCATCGTCTATCAGCTCACCGGGGCCCTGGGAGTCGGTGGCGATGATCGGGCAGCCGTGATACCAGGCTTCCACGACGATGCTGCCGAGGCCTTCGTGGCGCGAAGGGCAGACAAACAGGTCGGCGCTGCGCATCAGGGCGTCAACGTCCTTGCGCCAGCCCAGGAAGCGCACCCGCGAGCTGAGGCCCAGTTCGCGGCTGAGCTGTTCCAGGGCGTCTCTCTCGGGACCGTCTCCTGCCAGCCACAGCCAGGCCTCGGGCAGCTCGGTGAGGGCCTGGAGCAGCACATCGAAAGCCTTGTTGCGGTGGAGGCGACCGGCGGCCAGCAGCAAGGGCGCATCCGCGGGCGTATCCTGGCTTTCCCGGGAGACCGGCTCCGGGTTGGTCTCAGCGGCAAAGTTGGGAATCTGGTGGACCTTTGCGGCGGGCATGCCGCCCTGTACCAGGTGGTCGCAGAGGCCACGGGTGATGCCTATCCAGTGGTCCGCGTGGCGGTAGTACTTGAGGTCATAGTAATGCCCCAGCCGGCAAACCAGTTGGTAATCCCCGCTGGGGGTACAGATGCTGGCCCGATTCATGTAGGTCAGTACCACGTCGGGGGCCAGCTTGCGCAGGGCCAGGTGATAGCGCCAGTGGCCGGGCAGGGCGAGGCGCCCGCCGAAGCGAAAGGTCTGTACCGGCACACCGGCATTGGCCAGTTGTAACTCGCGCTCGCTGTTGGGCCGGGTGAAGGCAAACTGGCGCAGGCTCGGGTCCTCCGCCAGGGCGCAAACCAGCCGGGTATAAAAATTCTCCGCCCCCCCGAAAGGGGCGCCGGCGAGGGCCTGAACGACGGTCAGCGTGCTGCTCACTCTCCCTGATCCCACACGTAGTTGTGACTGAAGGGGAGGCCGAGACTGGCCTCCACGATATAGCGAGCGTAGAGCGTACAGTTGATCTCCCGGTGAAAGAAGTCCCGGGTGTTGGCCGCCCAGTGCATGCGCTGGTCATCGTCGGCGTGGAATTGCTTCACCGCCTTTAGCAGTGACGCCTCGTCGTCGAAGTAGGCCAGCGTTTCCGCCGGGAACAGGCTGTCGAAACCGGCCCCCGAATGGGTGAATACCAGCAGTCCATTGCCGCCCAGTTGCGCCATGCGGGCAGAGGAGTACCAGTGCCCGCCCTCCTGCCGGTTCAGGTTGAGCCCCATCCGGCTCTGGGCGAGGGTTTCGTCGTAATCCCGCCCCCAGACCCCGGGTACGCCGAAGCTGCCGGGCGTGTGGAAGCGCAGGTCGGGGGGCAGGCCGTCGCGCAGGGCCGCCACCAGCTTGCCGCGCTCGGTGTGAGCCTGGGACTTGCTGCAGAACAGCAGGTCGTAAAGAAAGTCTTTGCGGGTGCTGCAGTCCGCGCTTTCAATCGCCGGATCCACCGGGTTGGGCATGTGCAACAGGCGGGCGCGGCGACCCTCAAAGGGAGTGAGTTCCCGGGTGCCAGTGGAGACGAACATGGCATCCACCGTGTCACAGCGGTGCATGATCTTGGCGAAGTTCTCGGGGACGAACAGCGGGTCGTTGTTGAGCCCGGCGATGACCACACCGGGGCACAGGCGGCGCAGCTCCTCCAGGGTTTCGTTGCTGATGATGTCGCAGTGGCCGACCAGTACCAGGTCGGGGGCAAAGGCTTCCGCTGTCTGCAGCAGCCGCCGGTTGCTACGCCGCGCGCCGAGGTCACGGATACCCAGTGGAGCCTCGAAGGCCGCCACGTCGCGATCGGAAAAGCTTTGCACCAGGTAGTCGTTCTTGATCAGGCCGTGCAGCAGCTTGCGCGCCCAGCTGACCCGGGTGTAGCCATATTTTCGCAATTGCTGGTGGGCGACGTGGAGTACTCGCATCAGTGATGTTCTCTCTTTTCTGCCAGGCCGTCGCGGTAAACGGCCATGGTGGCTTCTGCCTGGGCTGCGAGGGTGTACTCCGGCGGTAACGCCAGTGGCGCCGGCGGCGCTGCGAGGATGCCCCTCACCCGGGCGGTCAGGGCCGCGCGATCACCCGGTGGAACGAGTCCCGCGGGGAAGGCCTCGCGCAGTGACTCGGCGGGGCCGCCGGCATTCCAGGCGACCACCGGAACACCCGTGGCCAGCGCTTCGATCACCGTGCGTCCGAAGGGCTCGGCCTTGCGCGACAGGCTGAGGGTGATCGCGCAGTGGGCATACAGCCGGTCCATGTCGTTGCGGTGTCCCAGAAATGTCAGGTGGTCGCCGAGCCCGAGATCACTGACCCGCTGGCGCAGATCTCGCAGGTATTGTTCCTTGCCGGGCGTCGGCTCTCCGGCGATCACGCCGTGACAGCTCACTCCCTCCCGCTTGAGGTCGGCCAGCAGGTCGACGAATTCGTGCTGGCCCTTCCAGGGGCTCAGGCGGCCGGGCATCAGCAGCAGCGGCTTGCCCCGGGTCTGGGGGTAGTCTTGCTCGAAATCACGCTGCCACTGGTCGCGCTGCCTGGCGGTCACGGTGGGAAATTCGCTGGTGTCCACCCCGCGGGGAATAACGCGAATTCGGGCGGGGTCCACCTGCGGGTAGTTTTCCCTGATGTAATCGCGAACGCAGTCGGATATGGCAATGACCCGGTCGCCGCAGCCCATGATGGCGCTGTACCGGCTCACTGAGTAAAGCCCGTGAAAGGTCGTCACCAGCAGGGGGCGCTGTTCGGCCGGCAGTGGTTTCAGGGCCAGCCAGACCATCCACGCGGGAACCCTGGAGCGCATATGAATGACGTCCGGCGCCAGCTCACGCAGCAGGCGGCGCAGGGCGGGGACTCGCAGCAGGGAGAGCGGTGACTTGGCGTGCACTGGGAACCGTACGTGCTGGCTACCCTGCTGCAGCAGGCGCGGCTCCAGGCGGCCACCCGCCGACATCACCAGCGACTCGTGGCCGGCGGCGATCAGGGCGCGGGCAAAGTCCAGTGTACCCCGTTCCACACCACCGCTATCGAGGCGGGGTAATACCTGTAGAACCTTCATGGGTAGCGTTTCCTTGCTGCAGGCCGATCATTTGTACCAGGTATTGGGCAACCCGGTCCGCTTCGCAGAGCGGGGCTGCCTGATCCGTTTGTGGTGCGGGGTCCGAGTCCATGGCCCCGGATAGTGAGGTGGCGATACCCTCCTCCAGTAATTGATCCAGGCCGCGACTGACCCGGCTGGTGTGCTGCCTGGGCACCGCGAGCACGCCTACCCGGGCACCGCTGGTCAACGCCTCGTAGACCATTGAGGCGCTGTCTTCGGTGGCCCAGATCACGCCGCTGGTGGCGTACTGCTCGCGCAGCCAGTCCCGGTCGCCCTGCTCCGCCGGGACGACCTCCAGGCCGCTGAGCCCGAGCCGCTCCAGAGCAGGCAGAAAGCTCCCCGGGGTGCGCCGCGAGGTGGTGAGTGTCCAGTGTCGCCCCGGCCGGGTGTCCAGCAGGCGTTGCAGCTGGTCCAGTATTTGCCCATCGTCCCAGCCGTGATGGCGGGAAGGGCCGCCAATGAGGATCAGGCCCCGGTCCTCCCGCTGTCGGCTGGAGGGCTGGATATCGTTGATCGGGCCCCGCGTGAGCAGGACGTTTTTGCCACCGGCCAGGCCGTCGTGTCGGGGAACCACGCAGAGGTCGAACAGCCAGCGCGGCAGGCTGGGTTTCATCAGAACCACAAGCTTCCCTCCGTACCGCCATCTCAGGTAGAGGCTGCAGCGATGGGTGCTGTGACCCGCACAGAGAATGAGCTGTGGTGAGCGGTCGAGCGCGGCGGCCTGCCGCAGTGGTTTTGCGTTGCAGTCAAACCAGTGCACTTCACATTGTTGGCGTTGCCGCAGGGCATCGAGCAGACCGTTGAGCTGGCTTTTGTGGCCCGCTTTGCCGTCGCTGACGCACCAGATGGCGAGCGCATTCTGCACGAGCTGAGTCCCTCGCGGTGTACGATGGGGGTATTATGCATCATTGCGGCGAGGATGCCTGTGCTGGATGACGTGAATGTGACGGGGTCCTGGAGCTCGGGGGGACCTTAACGTTCCAGGTGCTGACACGCAACTTTTACCTGCCGGAACGGTCAATGGCCTATCAGTCAGCACAGAGGGGGAGATATGAGACAGGGAATCTGGCGCAGTACGGCAGTGGCGTTAATAACAGGCGTGCTACTTGGCGCCTGCAGTGACAAAGGCAGCAACGAGGGGGCTGATGTGACCTGGATAGAAGGAACTGTGCTGTACCGGGAGCGTATGCTGTTGCCACCCGGTGCCGAGGTGGAAGTCGAGTTGCAGGACATCTCCCGCGCCGATGCGCCCGCGGATACCCTGGCGACGGTCATTATGCCGGGCAACGCCGGGCCTCCCTATCAGTTCCGTATCGAGTACGACAGCGCGGCCATCGACCAGCGCCACACCTACACCCTGCGTGCGGTGATTCAGGCGGGTGGCAAACTCCTGTTTACCAGTACCGAGCACATCGATCCCTTCGCCGACGCCCCCATCGAGATCATGGTCCGCCGGGTGCCGGAGCCGGTCGCTGCGCCGGCCAGGGCGGACTCCGGGTCCGCGGATGTGCAACTGGAAGGTGTGCGCTGGCAACTGGTTCGCCTGGACGGGGAGCCCGCTACTGCCGGGGCCGGCGGCAAGCCGGTGGACCTGGCCCTGGAGGCGGAGGGGCAGACCGTGTCCGGCTTCTCCGGCTGCAACCGGTATCACGGGACTTACCGTCGTGATGGCGCATCCGAACATGGCGCCGCCCTGCGCTTTGGGCCGCTGGCGGGGACCCTGATGGCCTGCCCGGAGGGAACCGGGCTGGAGCGCCGGTTCCTCGATGCACTGGGTGCCGTGGACAACTTTCGCCTGACCGATAGCGGCCACCTGCAACTCGCAGCCGGTGGCAATGTGGTCGCAGAATTCGAGCCTGCCCCGTGATCGGCCAGCTGGAGCTGGCGGCGGTCATGGTGTAAACTTCGAGCGTTTTTTGACCGCTATTCCGATTTGAGCCGATGAGGCAACTCCGCACTTCCTCCCTGCGTAACGCCCGTTTCGCCCGCATCCTGGTGCTGGTGGCGTTGCTGTGCGCGGCTGCCATACCGGTGGTGGAAGCGGCTCACCTGCACGGGATCGGTGAGGGCAACGCGGACTGCATGCTGTGCAAGAGTCCGTCCCTTGCCCCGGTTGTCGCTGCAGTCCCTCTCGTTTTCCTGGCGCTCAACCGCGCTATTGCACCACCACGACTCACGCTCGCCGCCCTGGCGCAGCGCTACCTGCCACGCCAGAGCCGGGGGCCGCCCCGCTACACCTGAGACAACGCCGGAATATCCCGTTTTTTCCCAGGAGTAGAAAAAGTGAAACGCATTATGCCCCTCGCGCTGGCCGTCGCCAGCGCGCAAGCGGCCGTTGCCGAGCAACTGCCAATGGAACACGTACTGGTCTCAGTGCCTTTGCACAAGCAGACCGCAGAAACCGCACTGCCCATCACGGTACTGAGTGGCGACGCCCTGAGTCGCGCTGCTGCCGCCACGATCGGTGACACCCTCAACAACGCCCCCGGACTGGCCAACGCCTCCTTCGGTCCAGGTGTCGGCCAGCCGGTGATTCGCGGCCAGCAGGGCCCCCGGGTCACCGTGCTGCAGAATGGCACCAGCAGTGCCGACGCCTCCAGTCTGTCGGCGGACCACGCGGTCTCGGTAGAGGCCCTGCTCGCCGACAGTATCGAGATCCTGCGCGGCCCCTCCACCCTGCTGTACGGCGGCGGGGCGATTGGCGGTGTGGTCAATGTCGTGGACAACCGCATCCCCACCCGGCGTATCGACGGTGTCGAGGGTGGCGCCGAGTACCGGCACGACGCCGCCTCGGATATGGACACCACGGTGGGTCGGCTGGAGGGCGGCAGCGGCGACTTCGCTTTCCATCTGGATGGCCTTTACCGCGACTGGAATGATCTCGAGATTCCCGGTGAAGCCGCCAGTGAGCACGCCCACGAGGATCACGATCACGAGGAAGGTGAGGCGGCGGAGGAGGAAACCACCGACGGCTATGTCGCCAACACCGGCGGACGTACTCGCAGCGTGACCGCCGGCGCCAGCTACCACTTCGATGACAGTTTTATCGGCCTGGCGGTGAACCGGCTGGAAAACAACTACGGCATTCCTGCGGGCGCTCACGAGCATCACGACGACGAGGGGGAAGACCTCGATGATCACGATGAAGGTGAGGAGGAACACGGTCACGAGGAAGGCGGTGTGCGCATCGACATGACCCAGACCCGTTACGACCTGGCCCTGCACCTGCATGAACCGCTGCCGGGGCTGGAGGTGGCCCGGGGGTTTGTTTCCTACACCGACTACGAGCACCGCGAAATCGAGCCGGGTGGCGAAGTGGGAACCCGCTATAACAGCGACAGCTGGGAAGGCCGGCTGGAGCTGGTACACCAGCCGCTGGCGGACTTTCACGGGGTGCTGGGACTGCAGGCCAAATCCCGGGAGTTCAGTGCCCTGGGTGAAGAGGCCTTTATCCCGGTCACTGACAGCCGTGACATCGGCCTGTTCCTGCTTGAGGACTACCACCTGGGTGAGGTGACCTTCGAGGGCGGTTTGCGCCTCGACCGCGACGAGCGGGACCCCTCCGGCATTGCGGAAAGCCGCGACTTTAACTCTGTCAGCGCGTCGGTATCCGGTTTGTGGGACGTCTCCGATCAGTGGCAGCTGGGGCTGTCCCTGTCACGCGCCGAACGGGCGCCGGCCATTGAGGAGCTCTACTCGAATGTCGAGAACAATGGCTCCGAGGACTGGATTGCCCACGCTGCTACCAACTCCATCGAGATCGGCAACCCGGATCTCGATACCGAGGTGTCTAACAACGCCGATCTGTCCCTGCGCTGGGACAGCGGTACACACTTTGTCTCGGTCACCCTGTTCTACAACGACTTCAGCGATTACATCGACCTGCAAAACAGTGGCCTCGAGGTCGATGACATGCCGGTCATGGTCTACGGTCAGCAGGACGCGACGTTCCGGGGCATCGAGGTGGACTCCAGTTTTACCCTGGCTTCACTGGCGGGCGGTGAGTTTGTGCTGCGGGTATTCGGCGACGCCACTCGCGGCGAACTGGCCAATGGCGACGATGTGCCACGTCTGCCGCCCATGCGGGTTGGATCCCGCCTGGGTTGGGATACCGGTGCCCTGGAGGTCTGGGGGCAGGTCCTGGAGGCGGCGGAGCAGGATCGACCGGGCGTGAACGAGGAGGCCACTGATGGCTACACCCGCTGGGATGCCGGCGTGGACTATCGCCTCGGTCTCGGAGATGGCCAGCTCACGGTGTTTGCCGCGTTGAACAACCTGACCGACGAGGAGATTCGCCTGAGCACCTCCTTCCTGCGCGATGTTGCGCCGGAAGCGGGCCGCAGCGTCGAGGCGGGTGTGCGCTACAACTTCTGATGGCGTCCTTCGCGTCCGGCGGTGAACGCCGCCGCCGGACGCGACTCAGTTGTCCTCGTTCCGGTTCCAGCCGTACAGGTGGATCGGCTTCTCTCCCTCGGCCAGGGTGATGTCGCGCTCGTAGTGCAGCCCCAATTTCTCCAGCAGCCGAATGGAGGGGGCATTGTCCGGGTTGACGATGGCCACTATCCGGCCCAGGCGGAGTTCGTTGACCGCGTAGTCCCGGACTGCGCTGGCGGCCTCGATCGCCAGGCCACGGCCGCGGGCGACGGGCAGGAAACCGTAGCCGATATCCACGTCATCGAGCTGTGGTCGCCGGACCAGGCCGCACAGGCCCATAAACTCGCCGTTGCTGCGCAGTCGCACCGCATACATGCCGAACCCGTGGTCGCGATAGCTGGCCATGGGGCCTTCCTCGATATAGGTCCGGGCCTGTTCGAGGGTGCGTACACCGCGGTCGGCGACGTTGGCAATGAAGTCGGGGTCATTGAGTACCGCTAGCATATGGGGTGCGTCTTCCGGGGTGAGTGACTGGATGAGGAGGCGTTCAGTGGTCAGGGTCAGCATGGCAATCTCCGGCTTTGCCACAGCTTAACCCGGGGGTGCGCCTTGCGGTGAATTCATGGCTTTGCCCTGATACAGTGCGCACATTTCTCACAGGCAAGGCAGCGACATGACGCGGTTCTCTCCAGGGGGTGCAATGGCCGGGGTGCATCGGCGGGCGGGTCGTTAGACCGTGCCCATCCTGTTCGGCGTGGTATTGCTGGACCTGATCGGGTTCGGCATCGTGATCCCCATTCTGCCCTTCCTGTCCCCGGAACTGGGGGCGAGCAAGATGGACATTGCCCTGATCATCGTCGCCTACGCCGTTGGCGCGGGGCTCTGCGGCGGTTGGTGGGGGCGCCTCTCGGACCGGGTCGGTCGCAAGCGGGTCATCATGATCTGTCTCGCTGGCGCCGCGCTGGGTTATGTTTTCCTGGGCCTGGCCAGCGAACTCTGGATGGTCTATGCCGCCCGGGCCTTTTCCGGTTTGATGGCCGGCAACTTCGGTGTGGCCTCCGCCATGGTGGCCGACCTCACCCGGCCGGAGCAACGCGCCCGGGGCATGGGCATGATCGGGGCTGCCTGGGGGCTGGGGATCATGCTGGGGCCGTTTCTGGGTGGCCTGCTGGCCGGAGGTAGCGGCGACTTTACCCTGCCCTGTATTGCCGCGGGGGGGATGTCTGCCCTGGCCATTATTGCCGCTGCGCTGTTCCTGCCGGAGTCCGTCAGCGCCGAGCGCCGGGCCGCCAACCGGGAGGCCCAGCGCAGCTCTCGCGGGGGCGCACTGGCCATGCTGCGGGATACCGGAAACCGCCTGTTGGTGCTGCAATACGTCTTGCACAACACGGTGGCCAGCAGCTTCACTTACCTGGTCCCCCTGTGGACCGGCGACCTGCTGGGCTGGGGGGCGCGCGAGGTAGGAATCCTGTTCGGGATACAGGGTGGCATCATGGTGGTGCTGCAGGCGGGCCTGCTGGGGCCACTGGTACGCCTGCTGGGTGAGTGGCGCCTGTTGCGATTGATGATCACCCAGTTTCTTTGCGGCGTGTTGCTGGCCCTCTTTGCCAACGGCGCAGTCGCCATGGCCGGCGCCGTGTTTATCGCCATGTCCGGCGGCACCCTGTGCATGCCCCTGCTGAACACCATCACCAGCCAGCGCACGCCAACAGCCCTGCGCGGCCGCATGCTCGGAACGACCAGCGCAGCCGCCTCCTGGGGCCGGGTTTGCGGGCCGCTGATGGGCGGCGTGTGCCTGTTCCTGTTTGGTTATACCGGTGCCTGGATTGCCTGCGCGCTGGTGTTGTGCGCCTACCTGAGCTGGGCGCTGCTGGTGAGCCCCCGCCGGCGACCCCTTGGCAACGGATGACATTTGCCCATAGGGTGGTATGATGCGACTGCAAACATACTCAAAGTTGGAAAAAAAGCCGACATAGTCAAATTGGCACTGAAGGAGGTTAGTCATGTCCACGAATCTGTTCGACCTGGGAGGGAAGGTTGCCCTGGTCAGCGGCGCCAGCCGCGGGATCGGGGAAGCCATTGCCAGATTGCTGGCGCAACAGGGAGCCCATGTGATCGTCTCCAGCCGCAAGCAGGCCGATTGCCAGCGGGTGGCCGACGAGATTGTCGCCGCCGGCGGCAGCGCCGAGGCCTTCCCCTGTCACGTGGGCAGCATGGAAGATATCGCCGCCCTGTTTGAACACATTCGCAGCACTCATTCCCGGCTTGATATCAGTGTCAATAACGCCGCGACCAACCCCTACTTTGGCCACGTCCTCGACACCGACCTGGCCGCCTTTACCAAGACCGTCGACGTCAATATCCGCGGCTATTTCTTCATGTCAGTGGAGGCGGGCAGGATCATGCGCGACCAGGGGGGCGGCGTTATCGTCAACACCGCATCCATCAATGCGCTGCAGCCCGGGGCCATGCAGGCGATTTACTCCATTACCAAGGCCGCCGTGGTCAACATGACCAAGGCTTTCGCCAAGGAGTGCGGGGGGCTCGGTATTCGCTGCAATGCCCTGCTGCCCGGACTGACCCGGACCAAATTCGCCGGTGCGCTGTTTGATAACGAAGACATCTACGAGACCGTAAAAAGCCAGATCCCGATGGGTCGCCATGCGGAGCCGGAAGAAATGGCCGGTACGGTGCTTTACCTGGTGTCAGACGCCAGCAGCTATACCAATGGCGAATGTATCGTGGTGGACGGCGGCGTCACCCTCTAGGGGTGACGGTCAGGCGCCGACAGCCTGCGGGGCGTCCTGCTCGTCGGGGGCCTCTCGCAGGTAGGTGAAACCACCTTCCTTGATGTAGAGCTCGCAGTACTCATTGCTGGTGGGAGTGAGTGAACCCCCGGCGGGAATCCGCAGCCAGCAGTGGGTGCCGTAGGTACCCTGCGCGTCGGCGAAGCTGCCCTTGAGTACAAACAGCTCTGCACCGCGGGGGAAGTTGACTTGCCCCAGATCGCCAGGGCAGTCCCAGGCTTCCAGCCGCATGAAGTCGGTGTAGGGCTCCTGGGCGTAGAGTTTCTTCCACTGGGAATTGCGACGCACCGAGGGCTGCCAGGGGCGGTCGAGGGTCTGGATGGCCACCTTGTCGCGGTCGGCGCCGGGGTACTGGCGCAATTTCACCAACAGGGTACAACCCTCCTTCGACCACGGTGCGTGCCGGAAGCCCTCGGGATTGAGCAGATAGCTACCGGCGGGCCAGTCGCCCTGTTCATCGGAAAACACGCCCTCCAGGACCAGGATTTCCTCGCCCTGGGGGTGGTCGTGGCTGGGGAAGCGGGCGCCGGGTTCGTAGCGCACTACGGAGGTGACCTGCCCGGATTCGGCGGGGCCGACCCGGTGCACGCGCCTGCGCCAGACCTCCGCGCCGGGGCTTGCGCTCCAGGGCATGCTCTGTGTATCGACGACCACGCGCTTGCTGAGGTCGCCATTGATGGCTTGGTTTTCGTCTGTCATTGCGGGATTAACCTGTTGGGGCCGGGTCTTGTGCCCGGCTGATGGTATTTGGACTCTGGTGGGGCGGGGTGGTTCCCCTCGTTGAATATCAGGATAGCTTCGTAGGATGATCTCGACTAGTGCGTTCTTTGTGGTCGGGTAGCGGTGCGATCACCGGGTGACCTTTCCCGGACACGCCGTGAATCCATCCATGGAGGCTTCACTGCGACATCCTTGTCGCAGAGAGTCCGGGAAAGGTCACCCGGCAATCACACCTTCGCCCAAAACTTCGCGACTTCTGCCGGAGTTCCTCGCAAGCAGCCCGTTGTATGAGTTTCTGACGCTGGAATTGAGTCCAAATTGAAGTCGTGGCGTGTGGAGGGCCTGCGACAGACTCTATGAGGCATGGATGCCGAGTAGAAGCGTACATGGATGTATTCACAGCGGGTCTGGCGCAGGCCCTCCACATGACACGACGCCACCAAACCTGAAAAATGGTGATTCATGATGGAATAACACGAAGTGAGAAACCGTTGGGTTTTTAGACTTCACGCTATTGCCGTTAAAACACTTTGGGTTATTCTCAAAGCATGAACAAAAAAGTTTTCGTGACCCATCAGCTTCCCGGTGAGCGCATTCACGAGCTCGCCGAATTGTGCGACCTCAACCTGTGGATGGGGCCCGGACTGCTGCCGCCCGAGGAATTGCGGGAAGAACTGGAAGACTGCCACGGCCTGCTCTGCCTGCTTACCGATCGCCTCGATAGCAGCGTCATTGCAGGTGCGGAGCATCTGGAGTTTGTCTCCAGCATGTCCGTCGGAGTCGACCATATCGACGTCAATGCCATGAGCGCCCGCGGCATACCCGTGGGGAACACCCCGGGCGTACTGGTAGATACCACCGCCGACACCGCCTTCGCCCTGTTGCTCGCCGCCGCGCGCCGGGTGGGCGAGGCAGACCGTTTCGTGCGCCAGGGCAACTGGCGCGAAGAGAATGCCTGGGCACCGGACTTCTTTACCGGCAAGGACGTCAGTGGCGCCACCCTGGGGATTGTCGGGCTGGGGGCGATTGGTCAGGCTGTGGCGAAGCGGGCCCAGGGTTTCGGCATGGAAGTGCTCGGCTGGTCCCGCAGCGGGCGTGACGTACCCGGGGTCAACAGTGTGTCGCTGGATGAATTGTTATTGCGCAGCGATTTCGTCAGCGTGCATACCGCGCTGGTGCCGGAAACCCGGCATATGCTCGACGCCGAGCGAATCGCGAGCATGAAACCGGGTGCGGTGCTGGTCAATGCCGCCCGGGGCGGCATTGTCGATGAGGTCGCACTGGCGGAGGCGCTGGTGCGTGGCCACCTCTACGCCGCCGGGATCGACGTATTCGAGCGCGAACCCCTGCCCGCGGACAACCCTCTGCTGCATCTGCCCAACGTGGTGCTGACGCCACACATCGGTAGCGCGACCACCATCACCCGGGCACGGATGGCGGACCTGGCAGTGGGAAATATCATCGCTGCACTGGGCGGCGAGCCCATGCCCCACTGTGTGAATCCCGCCGTTTACTAGCCCACCGTCGGCTGCAGGCCCCTCACTCCGCCTTGGGTAGCGGTCGCAGGCCGTGCTTGATGGCAGTGTTCACGGTTTTCTTCATTGCATCCACGTCGGTCTGGTTCACCCGGTCGATGATCTTGGTCACCACTACCCGCCAGACTTCTTCCCTGCGCTCGACATCGTTGAACTGCAGCCCGATGTTACTGGTTTCCTTCACGCCCCCCAGGGCGATGGCGTTATCGACGCTGGCCTGGTCGACGTTGCGGTTGGGAATCTGGCCGGGGTAGGGCGAAATGTTGCTGGCCTGTTCAGCGGTTGCCCCCATGCGCAGGCCTTGGGCGTAGACATAATCCACGCTGAACTGGGCCTGGCCGGGATCCAGCACATAGCCCTTGGCCTGCAGCTCGCGGTCCACGGCGCGGCGCAGCATGGGATCGACGAGATAAATCGGATCGGTGGAGTTGCGTTTGTTGTCCAGGGGTTCGCTGCGCCACTTGTAATAGCGATAGTTGCCTGCTTCGAATTTGGCGGTGTCGTCGGGACGTGTTTCCACGCCGCTGCAGGCGGCGATCGAAAGGATCAGCAAGGCGATGGACAGAAGTCGGGTGCGCAGCATGAAGGGCCTCTTTATGGATGGGTATCTGGCAGGCGGGTAAATGGTAGCAGTACCACCGTACGGCAGCCACAGCAGATGCCGGAAGGCAGGAAAAAGCGGTGCAGGGCCGCGAGGGCTTTGGTAGCATCGGTGACAACAGAACGAAACTGGGCCTGCGATGATTTCCAGAAAGTTGATCCGCACCGATCTCAACCTGCTGGTCGCCCTGCAGATACTCCTGGAAGAACGCAATGTCACTCGCGCCGCGGAACGACTCTCGGTATCGCAGCCGGCCCTCAGTAAAACCCTGCAGAAGCTGCGCGAGTCTTTCGAAGACGAACTGTTTACACGCACCGCCCACGGCCTTGTGCCCACACCGCGCGCGGAAGTGCTGGCGCGGGACCTGCCGGCGCTGCTGGAAAGTGTCGAGCAGGTACTGGGCAGCGACGAATTCAATCCCGAGACCTTCGTCGGCAGCTTCAAGCTGTTGCTGCCCCCCATTGTCAGCGAGGGCCTGCTGCCCGGACTGGTAGCGGAATTGCGTGAAATCGCGCCGCAGATACAGATTATCGCCGGGGAGGTCACGCCCGATTACCAGGAGCGCCTGAAAAAGGGCGAAGTGGACTTTGCCGCCTTCGTCGTCCCGGAGACCGAACGGGATATTCTTGCCGAGCCGATCACTGCCCGGCCCCCGCGCTGCTACATGCGCATGGGCCACCCGCTGATGGGCACGGAATTCAGCCTGAAGGAATTTCTCGCCTACCCCCACCTCCGCCTCTACCTGCCGGGGCTTACCCGGGCCAACTCCTCCATGGTGGACGACGTGCTGGGGCAGTACGGCGTGCACCGTACCATCGCCCTGGAAACCACCCAGTTTGCGGCCGCAGTCGGTGTACTTGCCCGCACCGATTCCCTGCTGGTGGCCAACGCCGGGTTTGAGCAGAGCGGACTATACCGCGACCTGATCACCGGCGCCGACCTGCCCCAGGAACTGCAGCGCATGATTCGCAATACCCACAGCGAACATCGCGGCAAGATGTCCCTCGTACGCCATACCCGGACCTCGCGCAGCGCGCCCCACCAGTGGTTGCGCTCGCTGCTGATGAAACACCTCACCAGCAGTGCCCTCGAAGCGGACGACGGCAGCCACGTCGCTGCCTGAAGGTGGTAGCTTACTTGCGTACCGAGCTCCGGTAGTCCCGGGGTGAGAGTCCCATCGTTTTCCGGAACAGTCGGGAGAAATACAGCGGATCCTCGTAGCCCACAGCCGCGGCAATGGCCTTTACGCTCATGTCGGAGCCGTCCAGCAACTGGCAGGCGTACTCGATTTTCATGTGCAGGAAGTGCTTGATCGGGGAGTAGCCGGTCAGGGCCTTGTAGCGGCCGGAAAAGTGATATTTCGACAGGTGGGCCACCTCGGCCAGGTCGTCAAGTTCCAGACTCTGGTGAATATTGTCCTGCATGTAGGACTGCAGGGCCTCCAGGTCCAGGCCGGTGGGGTGACTCGCCTGTTCGCGGTTGGCTTCCAGGGCAAACTGGGTAAACAGGTGCCGCAGCTGGTTGGCGGCATTGATGAAGGCGCGGCTGCTGTAGCCTGTCTTGCCCACCGCCAACAGGCTGTGGAACCCCGCCGCCAGTGCCGGTGCCAACCCCACCCGCACCACCGGCCGGCCCTCCCGGTAGCCCATGTACTCGGTGAACAGGCGTGAACTGACACCCTGGAAATGCACCCAGTACAGCGTCCAGGGATGGCTGCGGCCAGCGGTGTAGCTGTGGGCCAGGCCCTGGGGCAACAGCATCAGGTCGCCGGCAGTGATCGGGTAGCGGGTGTCGCCAACCCGAAGCCGGCCCTCGCCGTCCACGCAATACAGCAGCAGGTTGTCGTCGTGCCGGGGGCGCCGCATGCGGTGGCCTTTGGCCTGGGGGTAGTAACCCATGGCGGTGGGGTAGCAGTCCCGGGTCAGGGGGTGGCGGTGCAACTGCTCCAGCAGAAAGGCCGGTGTCAGCAGGCGCACACCCTGGGGGGGCAGGGGCCATTGGGAGGGGCTGCTCATGGTGGCGTTGTGGTATCCGTTCTCAGGCCGCAGGGCCGATAGTATCAGCCCGGCGCCAGACCGTCCGGTTTTGGGTTTTGCGCACCCCAGCGTCTATGCTTATCGAGTGGCTTCGAGTTACCGCGAAACACCGGAAGATGGCGGTTGTGATTGCGGCGCTGCCTGGCATCGATCAAAGGAGAGAAGGCTGAATGAACAAAAATCTGACTGGTCTGTTTTTTGCGATATTGCTGTCAATGGCTGCGCCATGGCTTGCGGCGGAAGTCACGCCGGAGCAGCTGCTGAAGACCACGCTCGAACGGGATCCCGAGGTTGAAGTGATTGTTACCCGGGTGACCATGTCACCTCAATCCGGGCTGTCGAAGCATCTTCATCCGGGGGACGAATTCGCCTATATCCTTGGGGGCTCCGTCACCCTTCGACAGGAGGACAAGGATGACCAGCAGGTCAGTGAGGGCGAGCTTGTGCACATCGCTCCGCAGCAGGTGCACAGCGCTACCGCGGGAGCCGAGGGCGTGCGGCTACTGGTCTTTCGTGTGCACCCCTCGGGGCAGCCCGTGCGGGTGCTTGTGGAATAACACGGTTATTGATCGACCGATTTGATAGCGATAATCCCTATATCCACCCTTTAAGGGTTATATGGCAGCAATAAAGTCCATATAGATCGCAACTTCGTGAATATGCCCTTCTCCGGGGACCTGCTACCTTTAGAGTTTAACGATTCTGATAAACCCGCAGGTAGCTAACAATGACAGTCCAGGTCCCCCTGTTCATCAACGGTGAATTTGTCCAGAGCTCCAGCAGCAACAAGCTGCCGGTAACCAACCCCGCCAGCCAGCAGCTGCTGGCCGAAGTGCCCATGGCCACCGAGTCCGAGGTGGAAGCCGCCATCGCCAGTGCCAGTGAGGCCTTCAAGACCTGGCGCAATGTGCCCGTGGCCGAGCGCGCGCGCCTGATGATGCGCTACGTGGCCCTGCTAAAAGAGCACCACGACGAACTGGGTGAGATCCTGTCCCAGGACACTGGCAAAACCTTCGAGGACGCCAAGGGTGATGTCTGGCGCGGTATCGAGGTGGTCGAGCAGGCCGCCAATATCGGTTCCAACATGATGGGTGAAACCGTCGAGAATGTGGCCAATGGCATCGATACCTACAGTTATATCCAGCCCATTGGTGTATGCGCCGGTATCACGCCGTTCAACTTCCCGGCGATGATTCCCCTGTGGATGTATCCCCTGGCCATTGCCGCCGGCAACACCTTCGTACTCAAGCCCTCCGAGCAGGATCCGCTGACGCCGGTGCGTCTGGTTGAGCTGTTCATCGAGGCCGGCGCACCCAAGGGCGTGCTGAACATGGTGCACGGTGGTGCCGATGTGGTTAACCAGATCCTGACTCACCCGGAAATCCAGGCTATCTCCTTCGTCGGGTCTTCCCGCGTAGGTGATCACATCTATCGCACCGGTACCGACGCCGGCAAGCGGGTGCAGTGCATGATGGGCGCCAAGAACCACATGGTGGTAATGCCCGACGCCGACAAGAACGGCACCCTGAACGCGTTGGTCGGTGCATCTGCGGGCGCTGCCGGTCAACGCTGCATGGCGATTTCCGTGGCGGTATTCGTCGGCGAGTCGAAAGAGTGGATCGGTGAGCTCAGCGAGCGCATGGCCACGGCTCGTCCGGGTGCCTGGAACGACGCCGGCGCCAGCTACGGTCCGATAATCTCCCGCCCGGCTTACGAAAAAGTGCTCGGCCTCATCCAGAAAGGCAAGGACGAGGGCGCCACCTGTCTGCTCGACGGCAGCGACTGCGTGGTCGACGGTTTGCCTGACGGCAACTGGGTGGGCCCCACCCTGTTCGCCGACGTTACCACCGACATGGCGATCTACCAGGAAGAAATCTTCGGACCGGTTCTGTGCTGTATCACCGTCGACACCCTGGATGAGGCTATCGAGCTGATCAACGCCTGTCCCTACGGCAACGGCACCTCGATCTTCACCAACTCCGGCGGCGCCGCGCGCAAGTACCAGCACGAAATCCTGGTGGGCCAGGTGGGTATCAATATTCCCATCCCGGTGCCGCTGCCCTTCTTCTCCTTCACTGGCTGGCGCGGCTCCTTCCGCGGCGACCTGCACGCTTACGGCAAGCAGGCGGTGCGTTTCTATACCGAAACCAAGACCATCACCGCGCGCTGGACTCACTCCGAGGCGACTACCTCGAAGCAGCCCAACATGAGCATTAACCTGCGCTAATACCCTTGAAGGATCCGCTCGGGGCCCGGTTGAGATCACCGGCCCCGATCGTTTCTGTCACCCAGCGGGCCACGCGGCCCGACAATAACACCGGGGGTAAGCTTGGACTTTTCTCTTAGCGACGACCAGAAAGCCTTTGTCGAAAGCGCCCGCGCCTTCAGCGAGGGTGCACTGGCGCCGATGGCGGCCGAGTGGGATGCGACAGCGTATTTTCCCAAGGATGTTCTCGCCCAGGCGGGTGAACTCGGCTTCATGGGCATGTATACGCCGGAGCGCGCCGGTGGACTCGGCATGGGCCGCCTCGACGCCAGCCTGATTGTGGAAGAGCTGGCCAAGGGCTGTACCACCACCGCTGCGTTTCTCACCATTCACAACATGGCCACCAGCATGGTGGGCAAGTACGGCAGCGAGGAACTGATCGAAACCTGGTGCCATGAGCTGACCATGGGCAGCAAGCTGGCGTCCTACTGCCTGACCGAGCCCGGTGCGGGCTCCGACGCCGCTTCCCTGCGCACGACCGCAACCCGCGATGGTGACGACTATGTCGTCAACGGCAGCAAGGTGTTCATCTCGGGTGCCGGCGAAACCGACGCGCTTGTCGTCATGCTGCGTACCGGCGATGCGGGCCCCAAGGGCATTACCGCGCTGTTGATTCCCGCCGATGCGGAGGGCGTTAGCTACGGCAAGAAAGAAGAGAAAATGGGCTGGAACGCCCAGCCCACCCGGATGATCAGTTTCGACAATGTGCGGGTGCCGGTGGCTAACCGCCTCGGCGCAGAGGGACAGGGCTTTGCCATCGCCATGGAAGGACTCGACGGTGGCCGCATCAATATCGCCACCTGCAGCGTCGGTACTGCCCAGCAGGCACTGGAGGAGGTCGCGGCCTACGTGCAGGAGCGCAAGCAGTTCGGCAGCGAGATCGCCGCGTTCCAGAATACCCAGTTCAAACTGGCGGACATGCTGACGGAGCTGGTGGCGGCACGCCAGATGGTGCGGCTGGCCGCTTACAAACTGGACACGGGCGACAGTCAGGCCTCCACCTACTGTGCCATGGCCAAGCGATTCGCCACCGATGCCGGTTTCACTATCTGTAACGATGCCCTGCAGTTGCTGGGTGGCTACGGTTACATCCGCGAGTACCCGATGGAGCGCCATGTGCGCGACACCCGGGTACACCAGATCCTGGAAGGGACCAACGAAATCATGCGCGTCATCATCTCTCGCAAAATGCTGATGGACGGCGCCCTGGAGATAATCAAATGAGCTTGAGCACATCCGACAAGATCAAGGTGGAACTGCGCGGCCACACCGCCCTGGTCACCATCGACAATCCCGCCGCCAACACCTGGGATACCGAAAGCCTGCCCGCCCTGAAGGCGCTGGTGGAAACCCTCAATGAAGAGCGCGATGTTTACGCGCTGGTATTGACCGGCGCTGGCGAGAAGTTTTTCTCGGCGGGTGCCGACCTGAAAATTTTCGCCGACGGTGACCCGGAAAAAGCAGGCGCTATGGCGCGCTACTTTGGCGAGGCCTTCGAGACCCTGGCCGACTTTCGCGGCGTGTCGATAGCCGCCATCAATGGCTTTGCCATGGGTGGTGGCCTGGAGGTTGCCCTGGCCTGCGATATCCGCATCGCCGAAGAGCAGGCGCAGATGGCCCTGCCGGAAGCGAAGGTAGGCCTGCTGCCCTGTGCCGGCGGCACCCAACGCCTGTCCTGGCTGGTGGGCGAGGGCTGGGCCAAGCGCATGATTCTCTGCGGCGAGCGGATCACTGCTGCCACCGCCGAGAAGATTGGCCTGGTGGAAGAAGTGGTCGGCAGGGGAGAGGCGCTGGAGAAGGCCTTGGCCCTGGCGGAGCAGGTGGGTGAGCAGAGCCCCTCCTCCATCGGCCGCTGCAAGACGTTGATCCACAGTGCACGCGACAAGGCATTGGATGATGGCCTTGCCGGCGAGCGGGACCTGTTCGTGGAGCTGTTTTCCACCGAAGACCAGCGCGAAGGGGTCAACGCCTTCCTGGAGAAGCGCAAACCCGAGTGGAAGAACCGCTGAGGAGTCCCCATGAGCGAAGCAGCTGTACTGTTTGACGAACTGCCCGCCAGTGCGGGCCGGATCGGCCGGATCACCCTGAACGTACCCGGTACTCTCAACTCCCTCACCCTGGACATGGTAGACCTGCTGCAGGGACAGCTGGATGCCTGGGCCGCGGATGACAGCATTGCCGCGATCTTTATCGAGGGCAGCGGTGACAAGGCATTCTGCGCCGGCGGTGACGTGCAGGCCCTGCACCGCTCGGCGGTAGAGCAGCCCGGCGGGCCCTGTGACTATGCAGAGAACTTTTTTACCCGCGAATACCGCATGAACTACACCCTGCACACCTACCCCAAACCGCTGGTGTGCTGGGGACACGGTATTGTGATGGGCGGCGGGCTCGGTGTCATGGCCGGCTGTAACCACCGGGTGGTAACCGAGGCGACCCGCATCGCCATGCCGGAGGTGACCATTGCCCTGTTCCCCGACGTGGGCGGAAGCTGGTTCCTCAATCACATGCCCGGCAAGGCCGGCCAGTTCCTGGCCCTTACGGGTGCCTCGATCAATGCCGCCGACGCCCTGTACACCGGCCTGGCGGATCGCTTCATCGCCAGCGAATACAAGGATGCGGTACTGGCATCCCTGCTGGAGCAGGGCTGGACCCTGAGTCCCGCGGAAAATCACGCCCTGGTACGCCATTGCCTGCGGCCCTTCGCCGAGCGCAGCCTGGGGAGTGTACCGCCGGCCCAGGTGGAGCCGCACATGGCTACCATCAACCGGCTGTGCGATGGCGACAGCGTGCACGAAGTGATCGACAACATCGTCAGCCAGCAGACCGAAGACCCCTGGCTGGCCCGGGCGCGGGACAGCCTCGCCCACGGCTCCAGCCTGGCGGCCCTGTGGATCGATCGCCAGCTGATCGCCACCCGGCACGCTTCGCTCAAAGAGGTCTTTCAGGCCGAAATCCAGCTCGCCACCAATATCGTCCGCTACCCGGAATTCGCCGAGGGTGTGCGCGCGCTGCTGATCGACAAGGACCGCAACCCGGCCTGGCAATACGCTAACTCCCGGGCCGTGCCCGAAGAACTGCTGGACGGATTTTTCCATGCCCCCTGGGCGGAAAACCCCCTGGCCAATCTGTAACCAGCAAAAAGGACTATCAACATGGCTAATGTCGCATTTATCGGCCTGGGCAACATGGGCGGCCCGATGGCCGCCAATCTGGTCAAGGCAGGGCACTCGGTTACCGTATTCGATCTATCCGAGGTAGCGTGCAAAACCCTCGCCGAGGCCGGTGCCACCGTTGCTGCCAGCGCTTCCGAGGCCGCCCGTGAGGTGGACTACGTCATCAGCATGCTGCCGGCGGGCAAACATGTTGCCGGACTCTATCTCGGTGCAGACGGCCTGCTGGCCCAGTTGGACGGGCACACCACGGTGCTGGATTGCTCCACTATCGATGCCGCCACTGCGCGGCAAGTGGGGGAGGCCGCCAGCGCTGCCGGTATCGGCTTCATGGACACGCCGGTGTCCGGCGGGGTGGCAGCGGCAGCGGCGGGTACCCTTGCGTTCATGTGCGGTGGGGGTGCCGACACCTTCGAGAAGGCGAAGGTGATCCTGGCCGATATGGGCAAGAACATCTTTCACGCCGGGCCGGCGGGTGCCGGCCAGGTCGCCAAGGGCTGCAACAATATGCTGCTGGCGATCCACATGATCGGTACCTGCGAGGCGCTGGAGATGGGGGCCCGCAACGGGCTGGACCCGAAAGTGCTGTCGGAAATCATGCTGGCCAGTTCCGGCCGCAACTGGTCGCTGGAAGTGTACAACCCCTATCCCGGAGTGATGGAGCAGGCCCCGGCCAGCAACGACTACAGGCCGGGATTCATGGTCGACCTGATGGTCAAGGACCTGGGGCTGGCACTGGAAATTGCCGAGCAGAGCGAGTTCGAGAACCCCATGGGGCAGCTTGCACGCAAGCTCTATGCCGAACACCAGTTCGCCGGTAATGGCGCCCGGGATTTCTCCAGTATCCTGCAGAAGCTGCAGGCCTGAGATGTCCTCAGTTTTCTCCGTCGAGTTCCTGTAGCCGGCTCTCGGCGGAGTCCTTGAGCGTCTGCTCGACGCTTTCGGCTTTTTCCAGGGGCCGCTTGATCGCCTCTTCCAGCCCTGCTTCGGGATCATCCCGGGCGCAACCTGCGCCCAGCGCAAGGGTAATGCCCATTACCAACAAGCTCAGTGCTCTCATGGCCAGCCTCCTTCAGTTGCCGGTTTCCTCGATCGATTTCGATGGTGCCACCTGGGCGGCGCTTGCGCCAGTCAGCCGTTGCCGGTCGAACTGCAGCAGTGCGAGGTACTGGCGCGGATCGACGATAAAAAACAGGGGATAGCGGGCGTCCTTGGCGTAGAACTGTCCCTCCAGCACCAACAGCTCAAGCACCCGGTCCTGGCCGCCCTGGCGCAGGCGAATAATGCGCTGGGCCGCGCCGTCCTCGGCCAGGCTGCGCTGCATATCCTCGTCGGCAAGGCCGGTGACCTTCAGTTCGCGCAGCAGTTTCAGGAGTCGCTCCACTGCCTTGCCGTCTGCTCTGTGACCGTCTCTGGTGCGCCATTGCTGGTCATTGCTGCGCTCCAGCCTGAGCCCGGCTATCTCCATCCGGGAGGGCGCTGCCACCTGTAGCAGGTTGCGGTCCAGCCAGGCGTTGGCGGTCGCCGGAGCGTCGTGATTGCTGTAGCGCAGGCTGTAGATATCGTTGCTGCGACTATTGCGGGCATACACCTGGCGGTAGGCGGGGGAGCGGCCCAGGTAGACGGTTTCCAGCAGTTCCTGGCCGTGGTAGAAACCAAGCCGCCGGTGAAACTGGTAGGACGTCACCCGATAGCGCTGACGGGCGGCAGCGGAGTTGGCAACCGGGAAGCCGTGGGGCTGGCGGGCCAGGGTCTCCAGCAGGCGGGTGACTCGCTGCTGGCTGGCCGGCAGGTTTTGCAGCTCCGGCAGCAGCCACTGGCCGTGTACCTGGCGTAGCACCACCTCGCTGTCGGCGGCGTCCGCAATCCGGATCTCGTCCACCTGCAATTCCCGACCGGCGGGCAGGAGCTGCTGGCGTTCATCGAGCTCGTTCTTGCCGGACCAGGCCAGCACGCCCGCCAGGAGAACCTGCACCGCCAGCAGGAACAGCAGGGCGAGAATAGTGCGGTTCACAGGGCCAGCTCCCGCCGGTAGCGCCTGCGGCGCAGACGCTGCCGCAACCAGCTCAGCGCCGCTATCAGCAGGAGCAACAGCAGCGCCAGACCATAGTTGAAATACTCGATGAAGCTCTGGGCCCGGTCGGTCATGGCCGGCAGGGTGCGATTGTACTGACCGCGCGAGCGGATACTGAGCAGGGTATCGTCCTGCAGCGCCCAGTCCAGCGTGTTCATGAACATTTCCAGGCTGCCGTGGTACTGGGTGCCACTGGCGGCGATACTGGCGTTGAGCATCTGGTCGTCGAGGAAGTCGTTGGAGGCAAATACCACCAGCCGTGCAGAATGGGGAGAGTGTTCCAGCAGGGGCTGCAGCGCGCTGGCCCCGGAGTCTGCCGCGGATTCAGGGCGCGGGTGCTCCTTGAACCAGGACTGGAAGCGTCCGCGCAGTATGGTGCCGACGGCGAAGCTGCCGCGTTCCGCTCCGGGCTCGAAATGGGTCCTGCCCTGGGCATCCACGGTGGGGGCGATGTCACTGCTGCGTGACAGCCAGGCGCCGCTGGAGCTGCGCAGGAGCGTGAGGTTCTTCCTCCCGCGTGCAGGCGTGACCTGCAGGGGCGAAGCCCAGCCCATGGTGGCCTGCGGCAGGCTGGCGGTGACCGGGTGTTCACGGTGCAGCCCCGGCGGCCTCAGGTCGAGAAAGTAGGGGTAGTCCAGCAGATGTACGTCGCGGAACTGTTGCCCTCCGCGCTGGCGTATTACCGGTACCGGGAAGGGGCTGCTCTGGGGGTCCATGACCAGGCTGTCATCGATGCTGATGCCCTGGAATTCGAGCCATTCCTCCAGGCCGCTGGGCCAGGGCAGCAGGCGCATTTCGGCATCGGAGATTTCGGTACTGAAGGGGGAGGTGGCCAGTACGACAGTGCCGCCGCGCATCAGGAACTGGTCGATGGCATACACCGCCCGGGGACCGAGGCTGTGCGGCGCCATGACCGCGAGGATGTCGGCTTCGGGGCTGACGCTGCCATCGTCGAGCTGTTCCATGCGCAGGCTGTAGCCCTCGCTGATCTGCTGCTCCAGCTGCCTGAAGGTTGGGGCGCCAAGGTGGTGTTCTGCCATCCGCGCCTGCACAGCGGGTAGTGACAGGGCGACCGTGCGAGTGACACTGTCGGCAAAGCGGCGCAGCCCTGCATTGAGCGTCTTGCGGAAATCATCGGGGTCGAAGCTGCCCGTGGGGATCTGCACCACCTGGTGGCTATCCTCCAGGGTCAGGTAGAAATAAAACTCACCGCCTTCGCCCACCGCAGTCACCATGGGCTGGAAGCCCCACTTGTCCCGCAGGACGTTGGCAATGGCGCCATTCTGGTCTGCGGGGTCGACCCAGCGCACGCTGAGCATACCGCCGGAAGCCTCGACGCTTTGTTCGAGCTGCGCGGCGATCGAACGCCGGTAGGCGCTGAGCAGGGGGGGCAGGCTGTCTTCACTGGAGACGTAGGCCACCAGCTGTACCGGTCGGTCCAGTCCGGTGAAAGGGTCGCCGCCGGCCCGCTGCCGCTTCAGTACATCGCGAATGGCTCGGGTGAGGTTGAACTCGGGGTTGCGCAGGCGCACCTCGGCCTGACGATTGGCGGCAGTGCGAACTTCCACCAGCTGGCTGAATCCCAGGGCCTCGAATTCTTCGCCATAGGTCACCAGTACCTGGAACCAGGCGTTCACCAGGGAGGCCTGGTGACGGTCGGCGACCTGGAAAGGCCGGGCGCGAAGTCCGTAGCGGTCGATCGCCTCCCGTTCCAGTTCCGGATAATCGGCGGGGTCGATGATCTCCACCTTCACCCGGCCGCCGGAGACCGCGGCGTATTCGGCCAGCAGATCTCTCAGCCGGGGCACCAGCGGTGCCAGTTGGGGGTGCTGACGGGCGCTGAAATAGCCCCGCAGCAGCAGGGGTTCCTCCAGCCGCCCGAGGAAGCGCCGGGTGGTGTCCGACAGGGAGTAGCGCTGGTCTGCGGTGACATCCAGCCGCAGGCCCGGCAGGAGTTGCAGCCAGACGTTGGCCAGCAACAGGTTGGCCACCAGCAACAGGGTGACGGCGCGCCAGTCGCGGTGGCGCCGGCTGTGGGCCCGGGACCAGCGGACCCGCTCCAGGGCGTAGACATTCAACGCCAGGAACAGGCCGCAAAGGCAGAGGTAGTAGTACAGGTCGCGCAGGTCCAGGACACCGCGCCCGATACTTTCGAAGCGTGAACCGCTACCGAGGGCCCTCAGCAGGCCGGCCCCGCTGTCGCCGAAGAATCCGGTCATCAGCGGGCTGCCGAGCAGGTACAGGCCGCCACACAGCGCGACCGAACCCAGCAGGGCGACGATGGTATTCCCGGTACAGGCGGATACGAACAGCCCTGCGGCGAGGTAGGCGGCCCCGAGCAGTACGGCGGCCAGGTAGCCCGCGGCCACCGGGCCGGGGTCCAGTTCACTGATCAGGGCCACCGTAATCGGCAGCGGCAGCGTCAGCAGCAGGGCAATGAGTAACAGGACCAGGCTGGCGAGAAACTTGCCGTAGACAAACCGGCTGATACCGATTGGCAGGGTCAGCACGTGTTCCAGGGTGCCGCGACTGCGCTCTTCGCTCCAGGCTCGCATGGTGATGGCGGGGCAGAGAAAGGCCAGCAGCAGCGGCATCCACTGGAACAGGGGGCGGACGTCTGCCACGTTGCGGGCGAAAAAGGATTCCACCCAGAAAAACACAAACAGGGTCGCGCCCGCGAACCCGGCGAGGAACAGCCAGGCCACCGGCGAGGAGAAGTACTGGCCGAGTTCCTTGGCGGCGACCCGGCGGATCACGGACTCGCTCATTCCGCTGGCGCCTCGCTGCCAGTGGCTTCCCGAAACACGGTTTCGAGGTCGCGCCGGGACGCCTGCAGGGTGATCAGTCCGGCGTCGTTGGCTTGCACGCACTGCGCCGCCAGCCCCGCGGTGGTGTCGAGTTCCCCCTGTTCGGCGAGGAGCAGCAGGTAGCCGTTTTCCGCGAGACGGCTTTCGACCCCGGCAACCCCCGGCAGGCGTTCCAGTTGGTGACGCAGAGCCTCGGAGGGTGTGTCTACCCGCAGCAACAGGCTGCAACTGCGGCGCAGATCGGCCATGCCGGCATCGAGGGCAATCCGTCCCTCGTGCATGATCAGCACCCGCTCGCAGAGTGCCTCGACTTCCTGCAGGATGTGGGTCGAGAGAATCACCGTGGCGCGTCGGGCGAGGCGCTGGATGAGCTCCCGCATGTGGCGATTCTGCTCCGGGTCCAGTCCGTTACCGGGCTCGTCCAGAATCAGC
Organism: Parahaliea maris; assembly: GCF_008064665.1. GTDB lineage: Bacteria > Pseudomonadota > Gammaproteobacteria > Pseudomonadales > Halieaceae > Parahaliea > Parahaliea maris. The sequence continues at coordinate 398,769 of NZ_VRZA01000003.1, forward strand.
AGGCGCGGGTTTCCGAGAATCGCCTGGGCTACCCCGACCCGTTGTTTCAGGCCGCGGGAAAGAGTGTCGATGCGATCCAGGGCTCGCGTTCCCAATTCCGTCGCCAGCAGCGCGTCCCGCACGGCACGCGAACGTTCTTCCCGCGCTATCCCCTTGCAGGTGGCGACGTAGTCGAGGTAATCCGCCACCATCATGTCGGGGTACACGGGCGGGTCTTCCGGCAGGTAGCCAAGGGTGCGCTGCACCGCACGGCAACCGCCGGCGTAGTCGTGGCCGGCCACCACGAGGCTGCCGGCGGTAGGTTCCAGGTAGCCGCTGAGCATCTTCATGACAGTGGTCTTGCCGGCGCCGTTGTGGCCCAGCAGGCCGATGATGCCATTGTGTTCGACGCGGAAACTCACCCGGTTGACGGCGGTGGTGTTGCCGTAGCGGCGAGTGAGTGATTGGGCCTCGATCATGGGCTTGGCGCTGATCTTCTGCGGATGTGTCCCGGGCCCGGAATTCAGCCCGCGCTCCACTCGTCACGCATGGTGACGAACTCTTCTGCCGCCGTGGGGTGAATTCCGATGGTGGAATCGAACATGGCCTTGGTGGCCCCGGCGCGCATGGCAATGGCCAGGCCCTGCATGATTTCACCGGCGTCGGGTCCCACCATGTGCGCCCCCACCACGCGATCAGTCGCGTCTTCGACGATCAGTTTCATGAAGGAGCGTTCGTCGCGGCCGCTGATCGTGTGTTTCATGGGCCGGAACGCCGACTTGTAAAGGCGTAACCTGCCAAAGTGTTCGTGGGCCTCGTCCTCGGTGTAGCCCACCGTGCCGATATTGGGCTGGCAGAACACCGCCGTGGGGATGTAGTCGTAGTCCACCGCCTGCTCCAGCTTGCCGAACTGGCGGCGCGCAAAGGACATGCCTTCAGCGAGGGCTACCGGGGTGAGTTCCTCGCCGCCCGTCACGTCACCGAGGGCATAGATGCTGGGTTCGCTGGTGTTGTAGTGCTCGTCCACGGCGATGTAACCGCCTTCGTCGAGCCGGACGTTGACGTTTTCCAGCCCCAGCCCTTCCAGGTGGGGTTTGCGGCCGGTAGCGTACAGCACGCAGTCGGTTTCGATCCGGGTGCCATCGGTCAGGTCCAGCTCTAGTGCGCCATTGCTGCGGCGTATTGCCGTGACGTTGGTTTCAAAGCGCAGGTCGACGCCGGTCTTGGCGATTTCCTGGGCGGCGTGGGCGCGGATGTCCGGGTCGAAACCGCGCAGGAACAGGGGCCCGCGATAGAGCTGGGTAACCCGTGAGCCAAGCCCGTTGAAGATGCCCGCAAACTCCACCGCGATATAGCCTCCGCCCACCACCACCAGGCGCTCGGGAAACTCCTCCAGGTCGAAGACTTCATTGGAGGTGATCGCGAACTCCCGGCCGGGAATGTCGGGTACGTGGGGCCAGCCGCCGGTGGCGATCAGGATTTTGCCGGTGCTGTATTCGCGTTTACCCACCGCGACCGTGTTGGCGTCCACGATCCGGGCCCGGCCTTCGACGATGGTGACGTCCTGGCCTTCCAGCAGTCGCTCGTAGATGGCATTGAGGCGGCTGATTTCGGTTTTCTTGTTGTCGCGCAGGGTGGCCCAGTCGAAGGATGGCTTGTGACTGTCCCAGCCGAACTCGCGGGCATCCTCGAAGGCCTTGCTGTATTCGGAGGCGTAAACGTAAAGCTTTTTCGGTACACAGCCCACGTTGACGCAGGTGCCGCCCATGTAGCGGTCTTCGGCCACCGCCACCCGGGCGCCATAGCCCGCGGCCATCCGCGCCGCGCGTACCCCGCCCGAGCCGGCACCTATCACAAACAGGTCAAAATCCAGGGCAGTCATCCGTGTTCCTCCACAGCGGTGGGTTGGCTGGGTAAAAAGAGGGAAAAAGTTTAACAGTGTTGCGCTTTGGGCTGTACCGCGCGGCCCGGTAATATGGGCGCTTTTGCGAGTCGCGGAAACTATATGCGAAAAGTGGCGACGGTCGGAGTGTTGCTGTGCGGGCTGGTGCTCTTGCTGTGGTGGGCGGCGCGCCCGGCATTGCAGGTCGCAGTCGGTTATACCGCCAAGCAACTCTGCTCCGGAATACTGGTCTCCGGTTTGCCGCTGGACGCGGTCTGGGCGCGGGACGTGGCACCGCGCATGGCGATTATCGGACCGCTGCGTGGCGCATTGCGGCAGGGAGTGCAAGCGGACGCGGGCGGAGTAAGCAGTCGGTTTCTGGGTGTCTCGGCCCGGGCAGAGCATCGTCGCGAGGCGGGTTGCACCCTGTTTGGCGAGCCCGCTTCGCCGCCGAAGCCAGCGGGGGACTTTCGCTGGGCTGGCGCGACCGACGCTCCGGAAGACGGCCCCTTCGCCGACGCCCTGGATGCCGCTTTCGGCGAACCCGGCGGCGGTGGGCGGAATACCCTGGCTGTGCTGGTTTCCCACCGGGGGCAGCTCGTCGGGGAGCGCTACCGGCCCCCGGTGTCGCCCGCCACCCGCCTGCAGGGCTGGTCGATGAACAAGAGCCTGATGGCGACCTGGGTTGGCCTGCAGGTGCAGCGTGGTGATCTGTCACTGGATAGTCCGGTGGCTGACGCGCTGCGAGCAGAGGGGCGGGATGATCTTGCCGGGGCGGTTGATCCCGGGCTCAATCTCGGCCACCTCCTGCACATGGAGAGCGGGCTCGGTTTCGAGGAGACCTACGCGCCCGGTGACGACGCCACGCGCATGTTGTACCGGAGTCGGGCAATGTGGGCGGTGGCACCGGCGACCGGGCAGGCCTACAGCCCCGGCGAGCACTTCAGTTACTCCAGTGGCGACACCAATGTCGCCTCCATGATCTGGCAACGGTCCCTGGGGGAGCGAGGTTACCGCGACTGGCTTGCGGACAATTTTTCCGGGCCACTCGGCTTGCAGCATCCCGTCTATGAGGCGGATGCATCCGGCGTGCAGGTGGGCTCTTCCTACACTTACCTGCGAGGGCGGGACTGGTTAAGAGTGGGGCAGCTCTGGCTGGACGCCTGGCATGGGCGCAGCGATGTATTGTCTCAGGCGTGGCAGCGGGCGGCGGTGACGCCCCGCCCCTCGTCGCGGGATGGCCAGTATGGCCGTGGCTTCTGGCTGAATACGGCGGGCGCCAGTTTTTCCCGGCTGCCGGAGACACTGTTTTACGCGTCGGGTAACGGCAGTCAGGCGGTGGTGGTATTTCCCGAGCAGGAACTGGTGGTAGTGCGGCTGGGCCTGACCACAACCGGTGTCGACAGCGGCCTGGAGTCACTGCTCGAGGCTGTTTTCAGTGAACACCAGCCTGTAGTCGACGCCGGCCTTGGGGGGGAAGCAAGTGACTGAATGTATCCTCGAATCGATTCATATCTACCCGCTGAAGTCCTGCGGCGGCATAGCGCTCGGCGAAGTCGACCTGGATCGCTTTGGGCCGGTTGGCGACCGCCGCTGGATGGTGGTAGAGCCCTCGGGGCAGTTTCTCAGTCAGCGCCAGGTGCCGGCCATGGCCCTGCTCGGAGTGAGGGTGGAGTCCTGTGGCGGGCTGTTGTTGACACGCGAGGGCTCCGTTTGCGAGGTGCCGGTACCCGGCGCAGGGGCGCTGGCCCTGGAAGTGACCGTATGGTCTGACAGGGTGCCTGCCCTCGATGCCGGGGACGCTGCGGCAACCTGGCTGACCCGGGCGCTCGGGCGGCCCTGCAGGCTGGTGTACATGGCGGATGAGACTCGCCGCCCGGTGGACCTGGACTATGCTCTGCGGGGGGAAACCGTGAGTTTTGCCGATGGTTTCCCCCTGTTGCTGATATCGGCTGCCTCACTGGCGGAACTCAACAACCGACTGGCGCAAAATGGCCATCCCGCTGTGCCAATGAACCGCTTTCGCCCGAACCTGGTGGTGTCCGGCTGCGGGCCATTTGCCGAAGACGGCTGGCGCAGAATCCGTATCGGGGGGGTAGAGCTGCAGGTTGCCAAGCCCTGCGCTCGCTGCGCGATTCCCGCCATCGACCAGTCCAGTGGGGAACGCGATCCGTATATAAACCGGGCGCTGGCCGCGTTTCGCCGCTTCGACGGCCAGATACTGTTCGGGCAGAACCTGCTGTATCAGCAGGGCGGCACAATCGGTGTGGGCGACCCGGTGGAAGTACTGGAATGAGAACTGGCGGACAATTACCGCCCCCCGGGGTGGGGATTTCAGGCGATTTCCGGTATGGTGGCGCCGCTTAAAAAATGAGCGATCGGCGCCGGCGGCGGTGACCTTTCGCTCCCGTAGGGAAAAGACAGGAAGAATGTTATGGCAGGTTTACGTACCCGTGCCGGCAGCCTCTGTGCTGCTGGATTGCTGGCGGCCCAGATTGCCGCAGCGGTCGCCGATGATGGCACCAACCTCTCCGCTACACCCACCACTGACGAAATCGTGCTGCAGAACGGCTCCCGCATTCTCGGCACCGTGACCGCCACCCGCGACGGGGTGGTGACGGTGGAAACCGAATTCGCCGGGACCCTGAAAATCGCCCAGGACAAGATCCAGTCCATGCAGACCCGCGAAGCCGTGGTCATGAAGCTGCGGGACGGAACCGTGGTCGAGGACCAGCAGGTCGTGGTGCAGGACACGGAGTTGGTGCTGCCGCCCTCGCTGGTTCCCGCGGCGCCCTACTCGCTGGCGGATCTGGCGGTCATGAACCCGCAGCCCTGGGAGCTGGGCGATGGCTACCGCTGGACTGGTCTGGCGAGTGCTGCCCTGACCATCGAGGATGGCAACACCGATACTGAAGAGTTCGATTACAAGCTGGAATCCGTGTGGCGCAGCCTCCGTGACCGTTTTACTGCCAAAATGGTCGGCGAGGTGGACGAGGCCAATGGCGTCAAGAATGCCGAGAACTGGAAGGCCAACGGCAAGTACGACTACTTCCTGAAAGACCCGACCTACTACACCGGCATGGTTGGCGCCGCCGAGGCGGACAAGTTCGCGGACCTGGATTTGCGGTATTACATCGGTCCCTACCTGGGTCACCAGTTTTATGAGGAACCGGTCCTCACGCTCTCGGGCGAAGTCGGTGCGGTGTACGTGAATGAGAACTTCATCGTTGCCGACGACAAGGAATACCCCGGTTTGAACTGGACCGCGAACGCGACCAGCAACATTCTGGGGGGGGATTCGCGGCTGTATTTCGATCACAACGGCATCCTCAACCTCGATGACGCCAGTGACCTGATCATGAATACTACCTTCGGCCTGGCCTTCCCGCTGATGTTCAGCATCGAGGCTGCAGCCGAGGTGTTGCTCGAGTATGACAGCGGTGTTCCCCCGGGCGTGGAGGAAATGGACCAGACCTACCGTTTCCGCGTGGGCTACACCTGGTAATCAGTGCTGGCTGCGGCGTACGGCTGCTGCCAGTTGCTCCAGCAGCGGCGCCGTATCATCCAGTGACAGGCAGGCGTCGGTGATGCTCTGGCCGTAGGTCAGGGCATCGCGTGCCGCCATCGGCTGGTTGCCCGCCACCAGGTGGCTCTCCAGCATCACCCCGCGAATGGCCCGTTGGCCCTGTTCCATTTGCTCGCACAGGCTGAGCACAACGTCTCGCTGGCGCACCGGGTCCTTTTCGCTGTTGCCGTGACTGCAGTCGACAATGACCGAGGCGGGCAGGCCTTTGGCCGCCAGCGCCTCGGCGGCTTCCTGTATCGCAGCGGGGTGGTAGTTGGGTCCGGTATCACTGCCGCCGCGCAGAATGAGATAGCAGTGGGGATTGCCGCTCGATTGCAGCACCGCCGGAGTCCCTTCCTTGGTCAGTGACGGAAACCAGTGGCTGTGGCTGGCACTGCGGATGGCGTCTATCGCCACCCCGGTCTTGCCGCTGGTGCCATTCTTGAAGCCGACCGGCATGGACAATCCCGAGGCCAGCTCCCGGTGTACCTGGCTTTCCACCGTGCGCGCGCCGATGGCCCCGAAACTGACAAGGTCCGCGTAGTACTGGCCAAAGGTCGTGTCCAGGAACTCGCTGGCGGCGGGCAGGCCCAGGTCGGCAATGTCCAGCAGCACCTGGCGCGCCAGGTGCAGGCCCTTGTTGATGTGGAAGCTGTCATCCAGGTCCGGGTCGTTGATCAGCCCTTTCCAGCCAATGACGGTGCGCGGCTTTTCGAAGTACACCCGCAGCACCGGCACGATGGCATCCTGCAATGGTTCGCACAGGGCCTTGAAGCGAGTGGCGTAATCCCGCAGCGCGGCGGGGTCGTGCACCGAGCAGGGGCCGGCGATCACCAGCAGGCGACGGTCGTGGCCGGCCAGAACGGCTTCGATTTCCCGCCGGGCACTGGCGATCAGGTCTGCCTGGGCCTCGGGCAGGGGCAGTTCTTCCTGCAGGATCCAGGGCGTGATCAGGGGCTGGGCCCGGCTGATACGAATATCGTCAGTGCGTTCTGTCATGGTGGAGTACCGGCCACTGGGTGGGGCGGGCATTGTGGCCCAGGCCGCGCGGGCCGGGCAAGCTTCCGCTTCAGCCTCCCGCGGCGGACTCCTCCCGGCGGCGTACTTGCAGGGCTTGCTGGATTGCCTGCACCTGGCTTTCACTCATGGAGATTTTCAGCGCCAGCGCCAGCGACACCAGCAGCGCAGGGAGCACACCCAGGCCCAGCGCGTAGATCAGTCCCGTGAGGGTATCCTGTGGCACCTCGCCGGGCAGGGCGCCGGCCTGTAAACCGATCACGTCCAGTACCAGGCCTCCATAGAGGGGGCCGACAATCGTGGCGGATTTATTGATCAGGTTGATCATGGAGAAAAAACCGGCTTCCTGGCGCAGGCCGTGGGAGAGTTCATGCTCGTCGGTGATGTCGGCCACCACTGACTGGGTGTAGATGCTGCGCAGCAGGAAGAAGTACATGAAAAAGAGCATGAACAGGAAGTTCAGCGCAAAGACCAGGGTGCCGTCATTGTCTGGCAACAGTCCGGCGAGTTTGAGCGGGTACAGCCAGAGGCAGTTAAGGATCATGCCGGCCATCGACCACTGCACCAGCCGGTGCTTGGGAAAGCGTCGCCCGAGAGGCCCCATGCTCAGCATGACCAGGCTGATGGCGATGATGCTGGGCAGGGAAAGAATGATGGAGGACTCACCCGGGGAAAACTCCCAGAGGTAGGTCCAGACCAGCATATTCAGGCTGATGATAACGCCGTAGGCGGCCATGCAGGCAAACTCGTAGCCGATCAAGGTGCGAAAGCGTCGATTCTCCAGGGTGCGAAGCAGGTCGCGGGTGAGCGCTCCGAGGCCGCGCCCGTTTCTCGGTACCGGTGCGCTGCGGGAGGAGCGAATATAGCGGCGTGTGCCGAATGTACACAGGGTGGCAGCCAGCCAGACGGCAGCGCAGCTGAGCGCGCCATACCAGGGGTAGTTGCTGGCGATAAAGCGGCCGTCCACGCCGCCCGCGGTGGGAAAGATCAGCAGCAGGCCGGCGGCCGGCAGCAGCACGGAGAACAGGAACAGGAAGCCCAGTCGCGTCCCCAGTATCTGGCTGCGCTCGTGGTAGTCGCTGGTGAGCTCGGCGGACAGGGCGAGGTGGGGAATGCAAAAGGTCGTGACGAATGTGCGTACCCACAGGGACCAGAACAGCAGCCATGCAGCGAGCACACCCTGTGACGCGACCACGGCCGGCGGTGGGCTGAACAGGCCGATAAAGCCAAGGCCCAGCGGCACGATGCTGAGGGCCATGAAGGGATGGCGTCGGCCCCAGCGACTGCGCAGGCGGTCGGACAGGGAGCCCACCAAGGGGTCCGACACACTGTCCCACACCAGGCTGAGGGCAATAATGGCGCCCGTGACAGTGCCGCCAAGGCCCAGCACCTGGGTGTAGAACAAGAGGATGAACATGGCATAGGCAGATTCCTTGGCCGCGTACACCGCGCCACCACTGCCGTAAAAAAACCGTGTACGAAGGTTGATCATGTAGGGCGCAAGCCTGTCGGGCCGCCGGTCAGGGCCTCGGTGTTATGGTGTCCGGTCTTGGTGTTGGAAGCGTGCCGTTACCCGGGTGGTTGCCCGGGCACGGGCGAATAGTGAAGATGCTGCGGCAGACAGCTGAAAGCAACCTGAAACGTTGCCCCTGCACTGGGCTCTCCCGGGGTTTGCCGGGGTTTGCCGGGGTTGCCCTGGATAGGCGAGTGGATGGCGTAAGCGCCATCCACCCCAGGCGTCAGCGTGAGCCCTTGATCAGGCTGCGAAAGCGGTCGGCCAGCGTTTCGTGCTTGTAGTCGGTGAACTCGCCGGCATCCATGAACATGCCGTGCTCGTCGCAGACCTCGTACCAGATGTGAGTCTGCTTGGGGTCAGAGGCTTTCTCCATATCCTTGCCGCAACGCGGACAGGCTATGTCTTCCACGGTATCCCACTTCTTGCCTTCGTCCGGTTTCCCGGTATCCAGGGCGTCTCCCATCCACTTCGCTTTCAGTTCATCTGCCTCGCCCGTATCGAACCACAGACCCTGACAGTTGGTACAGCGATCGATGGTGACGCCGCCGTAGCCTACTTCTTCCATGCCGTGTCCACACTTTGGACACTTGATGCTGTGTACCTCTGGGTTGTATTCCATCTGGATTCCCCGGAAAAAAATTGACATCGAGTCGGGGCTCTACCCCGGCACTCCCGAGTCTAGCTCAGCCATATGCGTTTGTCCCGCTCTCCGCGGCCCCAGTGCGAACCCATTTGCAGTGGCGTTACATTGCCGCGTAGGCCGGGGCCGGTGTGGCGTGGAAATTCAGCTACGTTTCATCGGGAGTGGTATCATTGGCAAATCAACTGGTACGATAGTACCAATTAAAGATGGGAGAAAATCATGCGCTGGTTAATTCCCGGCCTGCTGGGCGCTCTGGTCCTGGTGGCCCGGCCGGCCCTGGCGGAAGCCGACCTCGAGCGCGGCAAGGCTTTGTACGCCACCTGTGCCACCTGTCACGGTGCCGACGCCGGTGGCAATGTTGCCCTGCAGGCACCGCGACTCAACCACCTGCGGGAAGTGTACCTGGTAGAGCAGCTGGGGAAATTCCGCAGCGGACTGCGCGGCGCTGAGGGGGCATCCGTGCAGGCCCGGCAGATGGCTCCGATGGCTGCCACCCTGCCCGACGAGCAGGCTTTGCTGGACGTCGCCTTCTATATTGCCTCACTCGACAGTGCGGTGCCTGAGGGTACTGTAGAAGGCGATGTGGCCATGGGGGCGGACTACTACAACCAGTTCTGTGGCGCCTGCCACGGGCCCACTGCCGAGGGCAATGTGGCGCTGAACTCCCCGGCCCTTGCCGGCAGTGACGACTGGTACCTGATGGCTCAACTCAAGGCTTTCCGGGACGGTAGCCGCGGTGCAGTAGCGGGTGATCGTACCGGCCGGCAGATGCGGGCCATGGCGGCGGTGCTGCCGTCGGAGCAGGCCCTGGCCGACGTGATCGCCTTTATTCAGTCGCAGGCGGAAGCGTCGGAGTGAAACCCCTGCGCCTGATGGCAATGTTGCTGGCACTGGGTGCCAGCGTTGCGTGGCCCGCCGCCGGCGCCGGTGGACGTATCCAGCTGAACAATGACTGCCCGCCGGGCTTTGAGCTGAACACAGGTCACTGCGAGCTGCGCAGCCTGTACCAGATGTACCCCTCGCTCCAGGATGCCGGCGTTGGTGGCCTCAAGACCGGGCTGCCGGAATACCGGGACGGGTTCAGCCCCCAGCAGATTGACCTCGGCCGCTACCTGTTCTTTGATCCATTGCTGTCGGCGGGCGGGAGCCAGTCGTGCGCCAGTTGCCACCAGCCGGACAAGGGCTTCGCCGATGGCCTTGGTCGCAGTATCGGCCACAACGGACAGCAGCTCACGCGTTCGGCGCCGAGTCTGTGGAATGTGGCGTTCCTGAAAAGCTTTTTCTGGGATGCCCGGGCCAGCACCCTGGAAGAACAGGTGCAGGGCCCTCTGTACCACCCGGCTGAAATGGCCAATGATCCGGTCAGGATGCTCGCCGACCTGAATGCCAGTGCTGCCTATCTCGAGCTTTTCGGCGTTGCTTTTCCGGCCGTGGATATAGCCGGTGAAGGCATCGGCCTGGATCAGGTGTATACGGCACTGGCGGCCTTCGAAAGCTCACTGGTCTCCCTCAATAGTCGCTACGACCAGTACGCCCATGGCTACGCCGACGCCCTGTCCGAGAACGAAAAAGAGGGCCTGAATATCTTCCGCTCCTTTGTGGCGCGCTGCGCCGAGTGTCACACGCCGCCGCTGTTTACCAACCAGCAGGTGGCGGTGCTGGGGACACCCGAGCCGGAAGGTATGCCCTTTGATCCCGGTGCCGGGGCGGTTGGCGACCCGACCCAGCGCGGCGGTTTCAAGGTGCCATCACTGCGCAACATCGAACTGACCGCACCCTACATGCACTCGGGCCGCTTCGCGTCCCTGAAAGAGGCGGCGGAGTTCTACACCCTGGGGCGTGGCCACGCCGTGCCCGAGGGCGAAGACCTGAAGATCCACTGGCATATCTGGGAGCCCAATCTCAGTGACACTGAACTGGACCGGCTGGTGGATTTCATGAAGACCCTGACGGACGAGAGTTTCAAACCGCGGGAGCCCGAATTGCTGCCTTCAGGCCTGGCACCCGTACACCGTAGTAATGCTCGCGGGGGCGAGCTGACAAGTGGAGAGCACAACAATGAATAAGCTGGTAGTGACAGTGGGGGCCCTCGCCTTGTTGGCGGGGGGTTTCTACCTGGGTCAGTCGCGGGCGCCAGCGCCCACGGTCATCAAAGTCAACAGCGAACCGAAGGCGGCTTTCACGTCCGGTGGCGCTGAGGAGGTTGCCGCTGCTGCGACTGATGCGGGCGCGCGCAACTGGGAGACCCCCACCTCGGGCGAACTGATAGTGGTCAAGGACGGTGAGTCCATTCAGGAGGCGGTTGCCGCCGCCAGCCCTGGCGCCGTGATCAAGGTAATGCCCGGCACCTACAAGGAAACGGTCTACATCGACAAGGACAACATCACGCTCTCCGGTGTGATCGAGAAAGGCAAGTACGCGGTGCTGGAAGGTGAGGGGGTGCGCAACGACGCCATCCTGTACTCGGGCAACGGCGTCACCGTAGAGAACTTCTACATCACCCATTACAAGGGCAACGGGGTGATGGGTCAGGCGGGCAACAACTTCATCATCCGCAACAACATCGTGGTGGATACCGGGGTGTACGGTATCTTCCCCCAGCTGGGCAAGAACGGCATCGTGTCCCACAACATCCTCTCCGGTATCGAGGATGCTGCAATTTACGTCGGTATGTCCGACAACGTGGATGTTGTGCACAACGAGGTGTTCGAGAGTGTGGCCGGTATCGAGATCGAGAACAGTCGCAAGGCGCTGGTGGAGAACAACTACGTCTATGACAACACCGGCGGCATCCTGGCCTTCATTACGCCCGGCCTGCCCATCAAGAGCTGCGGTGACGTGATCATTCGCAATAACTTCGTGGTGAACAACAACCACGAGAACTTCGCTATTCCGGGGTCGCTGGTGTCCAACATCCCGCCCGGTACCGGCGTGCTGGTGATGGCCTGCGACGATGTCGTGATCGAGGGCAACATCATCTCCGGCAATGACTCGGTGGGTATTACCTTCACCAATTTTGATCTCGCCAGCAGCGCCGCCAACGACCCGGATTCGGAGCCCAACCCGAACCGTCCGGTGATTCTGAATAACATCATGCACAGCAACGGCGAGAACCCGGCGCCGGCCGTGCGCGCGATCCTGGCCGCCATGCTGGAAACCACCGGGCCGGACATCGTGGACACGGTGGGTATGGAAGACGGCTGCATACTCAACCCGGAGCGCTTCCGCACCATTGGCCTTGGCAAGTACACCGAGTGTGAATTCGACACCACCATGAACGTGGCGAGCTACACCCTGCCGGAGCGCGTGCCGCCCCGCAACAAGGAGCATATGGAAACTGGCAAGCTGGTGTACTACGGCATCTGCGCCGGTTGCCACGCCTACAATTCCCGCATGATCGGACCGCCGACGCAGATTCTCCAGGCGCTTTACATGGACAACCCCGACGGCATTGTGGCCTACGCCAAAAACCCGGTGAAAAAGCGTGAGGACTACCCGGAGATGCCGCCCCAGTCCCATCTCGACGATGAAAGCCTGAAGGCCGCGGCGGAATTCATGCTGCAGGTCAGCAAGTAGTCATTGCGGGATTGCGGCATGCCCTGAACGGTGTGCCGCAAGCTGCTTCTATCCTGGCAAGGGCGGTCTTCGAGCGCCGCCTGCAACTCTCTAGAACGCGTAGCTCATGTAGAGTGTGGGTCCCTGGTAGGTGATATCCAGGCTGGATTCCACATGGCCACCCTCGTGCGTTATCTCCACGGATACGGCCTGGTAGCCCAGTCCTACGGCCAGGCGTTTGGTTAGCCGGTAGTCGGTGGCCACGTTGGCGTAGAGGTAGCGTCCGTCCCAGGCGTCAATATTCGCCGATAGCCAGCCAAACGTACCGTAAACGGCCCAGCGGGGGGAGAACGCATAAATGCCGTGCAGGCGCAGGTTGGGCAGTGGGGCGAGCAGGTCGTCGGTGGTGGAGGTGCGCAGTATCGAGGCGTCGTCGACGTTCAGCTCACCAGTGAACTTTATTTCGTAGTCAAAGGCGTGAATACCGCCCCCTACCTGTAGTTCGGCCCGCTCGGATTTGTACACGCTGTACATAACGTCCGCGATGTAGGCGTTCAGGTTGAGTTCCGAGCTCAGGCTGGCGCCCGCTTCGAATGTCTGCCCGTTGAATTCAAAGCTGCGTTCCACGCTGTCCCGGCCATCGGCTTTGAAGACATTGGCATTGAGGGCCAGCGACCAGCGTTCGCCAAAGCGCCAGCGATACCCGGCGAGCCAGCTGACATAGTCGCTATCGGCCCCCAGGTCGTCGAGTTTGACGTTCCGGCCCGCTTGTCCATTGCGTCGTGCGCCAATGCTGGGGTCGGACTCCTGGAAGTAGGCTCCGGCCAGGAAGGTGTGCCGGTCGTCGAGGCTGGGATGCAGCGACTCTGCCAGCGACGTTGCCGGTAGCAGGGTGGTCAGCGTGAAGCTTAGCGTGAGCGCGGTAGCAAAGGGCTTGCTGAGACTGGTCTGGAACATCCCCTGTATTCTCCCGGTTATCTTTGGTTTCTACAGTACCGCTGGAGCTGGAGCAGGTGTTCGGGCCGGAATCCTGCTGCCATTCCGGGACGAGTGTACCTCAAAAACGGGTGTTGGCATCGGGCAATGGTGGGGTGAGTTGTGGCTTCCCGCTTTGCGCGGAAGGGCTGGGTGAGGTGGAATTGGTGTTGTCATAAATGACAATTCGCTGACGAATATGGCAGGAATGCAAGGTGGTTGGCTTGCGGTGCTGTGATTGTTGGAATGTAAAAACATAATAAAAACAATGGGATAATCCTTATTTGTGCCTGTTGTTCAGGGTTGGCACAGCCATTGCTATTCACCTGGTGATTGTTGATTGCGTCGTCATCTGCGGCGCGTGGTTGCCCGCGGTTGGGCATTGCATGGCAAAGAAGGAAGTCCTGTGGACATCGATCCCGTTGTATTGGCGCGTATCCAGTTTGCCGCCAATATCAGTTTTCATATCCTGTTTCCCGCCATATCGATTGGCCTGGCTTGGGTATTGCTCTATTTTCGCTGGCAGTTCACCCGCACCGCCAACCGTGACTGGGAGCACGCCTACATCTTCTGGGTGAAAGTCTTCGCCCTTACCTTCGCCATGGGCGTCGTCTCCGGTATCACCATGAGTTTCCAGTTCGGTACCAACTGGCCCGGCTTTATGGAGAGAGCGGGCAACATTGCCGGGCCCTTGCTTGGCTACGAGGTACTGACCGCATTCTTCCTCGAGGCGTCCTTTCTCGGGATCATGCTGTTCGGCAAGGACCGCGTATCCAATCGCATGCACCTCCTTGCCAGTTTCCTGGTGGCGTTCGGGACCACGCTGTCGGCCTTCTGGATCCTCAGCCTGAATTCCTGGATGCAGACGCCGGCCGGTTATCGCATCGAAGATGGCGTGTTCATGGTCGAAAGCTGGTGGGCGGTGATCTTTAATCCCTCATTCCCCTACCGCCTGGTGCACATGCTGCTGGCCTCGCTGTTGACCACCGCCTTCCTGATAGCCGGGCTCAGTGCCCTGCGCATGCTGCGCGGGCTCGGTGGCCCCGGCACCCGCAAGGTGCTCAAAACCGGTGTGCTGCTGGCGGCCGTGGTGGCGCCACTGCAGATCCTCTCTGGCGATTTGCACGGGCTCAATACCCTCGCTCACCAGCCGGCCAAGGTGGCGGCAATGGAGGCGATCTGGGACACCGAAGCGGGGGCCCCGTTCACGCTGGTGGCATTGCCGGACGAGGCCAGCCGCAGCAATCGCCTGGCCGTGGAAATCCCCTATGCTGCGAGCCTGATCCTTACCCACCGGGTCGACGGCGAGGTACAGGGTCTCAATGACTTTGCGGGGCAGCATCCCCCGGTGGCACCGGTTTTCTGGGCCTTTCGTGTGATGCTCGGGATCGGCATGGCCATGCTGGTCAGCGCCTGGTGGGCGGCCGCTGTACTGTTGCGTCGGCGGGAGCCGGGCCGGCCGTTGCTCCGGGTTCTGTCCCTGATGACGTTCTCCGGCTGGCTGGCGGTACTGGCGGGCTGGTATGTCACCGAGATCGGCCGCCAGCCGTGGATTGTCGAAGGCTTGCTGACGGTTCAGGATGTGGCGGCAGACCACAGTAGCGCGACCCTCTCGGGCACCCTGTTTGGCTATGTAATGCTATATGTGTTGTTGCTGGCCGCCTACATCGGCGCGGTACGCAACCTGTCCAGTAAGCCGGCCGAGTCTCAGCGCACTATCGCGGTGGGTGAGTTGGCTGCCGTAGCGGGAGGGGCGTGAGATGGAATATTGGCTGCCTGTTATCTATGTTGCTGCCATGGGCCTCGCGCTGCTCATCTATGTGGTCCTGGATGGCTATGACCTGGGCGTGGGCATGCTGCTGCCCTTCGCCGACGAGTCGGAGAAAGATCTGATGATTGCATCGATCGGCCCGTTCTGGGATGCCAACGAAACCTGGATTGTGCTGGGGGTGGGCGTCCTGCTGATCGCCTTCCCGGCAGCCCATGGTGTGGTGCTGACCGCCCTGTACCTGCCAGTGACGATCATGCTGTTCGGCTTGATCCTGCGCGGTGTGGCGTTTGACCTGAGGGTGAAGGCCGGCGATCACCGGCGCACGCTGTGGAATCGCGCATTCTTCGGCGGCTCACTGGTGGCGGCGCTGGCACAGGGGTGGATGCTGGGGTCTTACGTGACAGGCCTGCAGGGCGGTACGTTGGGCCTCCTTTTCTCCGCCCTGATCGCCCTGACCCTGCCGGCGCTGTACCTGCTGCTGGGCAGCAGCTGGCTGTTGATGAAGGCGGAGGGCGAACTGCTGGAAAAAGCCACTCGCTGGGCCCGGTTGTCGCTGCTGCCCATGGGGCTGGGGCTGTTGTTGGTCTCCATTGCCACACCGCTGGTCAGTGAGCGTATCGCCGACAAATGGTTCAGCCTGCCCAATCTGTTCTACCTGGTGCCAATTCCGCTGGTGTGTGCCCTGGCATTCGTGATCATGGCCTATCACCTCGCGCGAATCGGCCGGCTGCGGGCGCTGCCCTGGGTGCCTTTCGCCGCCTGTGTGGCGATCTGCGTGATGGCCTCGCTGGGGCTGGCCTACAGCGTATTTCCCGATATCGTGATTGGCCGGATGACCATATGGGAGGCCTCGGCATCCGTCGCGTCACTGCAGTTTACCCTGGTGGGTGTGGTGATCACCCTGCCGCTGATCCTGTTCTATACCGTTTATGTCTACCGGGTCTTCCACGGCCGGGTGACCGAATTGACCTACCACTGATACGACCGAGGTGACGCCATGAGCAAGCCGTTTAACTTTGAGGTGAATCTCGATTGTCGGCCGGAAGTCCTGGCCTTCTTCGACGAGGACACCAATACCTTTTCCTACGTAGTCAGGGATCCGGGCTCCAGCGCCTGCGCCGTGGTGGATTCGGTGATGGAGATCGACTACGCCGCCGGCCGCCTGAGCTACGAGGGTGCCGACAAGATCATCGCCTATATCCAGCGTGAAGGTCTCGAGCTGCAATGGCTGATCGAAACCCATGTCCACGCCGACCATCTCTCCGCCGCGCCCTATATCCAGGAGCAGCTGGGCGGACTCATCGGTATAGGCGAACATATCGTCACGGTGCAGGAGACTTTCGGCAAGATATTCAACGCCGGCACCGGGTTTCAGCGCGATGGTTCGCAGTTTGATCGCCTGTTTGCCGATGGTGACTCATACTTCGTCGGCAACATGGAGTGCCACGCGATGCACACGCCGGGGCACACCCCTGCGTGCATGACGCACGTGATGGGGGATGCAGCCTTTGTGGGAGACACTCTCTTCATGCCCGACGGCGGCACGGCCCGGGCCGATTTTCCCGGAGGGGATGCCCGCACGCTGTACCAGTCGATCAAGCGTGTCCTGTCGCTGCCCGACAGCGTGCGCCTGTTGATGTGTCATGACTACATGCCGGATGGGCGGGCTGTCGAGTTCGAAACCACGGTGGTCGCAGAACGGCGGGAAAATATCCATGTGGGAGGCGGCATCAGCGAAGACAATTTCGTCGCCATGCGCGAAGCGCGGGATGCCACCCTCGGCATGCCGCGCCTGATCCTGCCGTCCCTGCAGGTAAATATGCGCGCGGGACACCTGCCAGAGGGCGAGGACAACGGCACCGTCTACCTGAAATTACCCCTGAACGTACTGTGACGCGAGGGAGGAGAAGACCATGGACATGAAAGAACTCGATAGCGGGCTGACCGTATCCGGGCAGCTGTTACCCCTGGACCTGGCGGCGCTGGCCGACCAGGGTGTGCGCGACATCATCTGTAACCGGCCCGATGGCGAGGGTTCCGACCAGCCCAACTTCGCCGAGATCGAGCGCGAGGCCCAGGCACTCGGTATGGCCGCACATTACCTGCCGGTGACCAGCGGAGCCGTCACCGATGAACAAGCGACGCAGTTCGGCGCCCTGTTGCGCGAGGCGTCGGGCCCGGTCCACGCCTACTGCCGTACCGGCATGCGCTCAACCACCCTGTGGGCGCTGTCCCGGGGTGGCAGTGACCTCTCCCTCGAAAGGATCCTGCTGCGGGCCCGGCAGGCGGGCTACGACATGACCGGTGTGGCCGCCCGCGTCGCCCACAGTGGCGTGAGTCCGGGCGAGATGGTATTGACCCGCTACGACGTGGTGATCGTGGGCGGTGGCGCGGCGGGTATCGCCTGTGCCGCGAGTCTGCGAGAACGGGACAAGGGGCTGTCGGTCGCCATTATCGACCCCGCCGATGTGCACTACTACCAGCCTGGCTGGACCTTTGTCGGTGCGGGGATTTTCAAGCCCGCGAAAACCGCACGCACCATGGGTTCGCTCATTCCTTCCGGTGTCGACTGGATCAAGGCGGCCGTCGCGGCCTTTGATCCAGAGCATAAGTCGGTTGTACTGGAAGGGTGTCGTCTGGTCCAGTATCGCCAGCTGGTGGTCGCGCCCGGGCTCAAGCTGAACTGGGAGGGTGTGGAAGGTCTCGTCGAGACGCTGGGGCGCAATGGCGTGACATCCAATTACCGCTATGACCTGGCGCCCTATACCTGGAAGCTGGTACAGGAGCTGAATAGCGGCCGGGCCCTGTTTACCCAGCCTCCGATGCCCATCAAGTGTGCGGGGGCTCCGCAGAAAGCGCTTTATCTCTCGGCGGATTACTGGCGGCGGCAGCAGCGCCTGAATCGTATCGATGTGGAGTTTTATAACGCAGGCGCGGTGCTGTTCGGGGTACCCGAGTATGTGCCGGCCCTCATGCGCTATGTCGAACGTTATGGCGCAGCGCTGAACTTCCAGCACGAGCTGTTTCGCGTGGACGGCGAAAGGAAAACCGCCTGGTTCCGGAGGACTACCTCGGAAGGCGAGGTAGAAGTGGTAGAGCGTACCTTTGATATGATTCACGTGGTGCCGCCGCAGATTGCACCGGACTTCGTGCGCGCCAGCCCCCTTGCGGATGACGCAGGCTGGGTGGACGTCGACCAGTTCACGCTGCAGCACAAGCGCTATGAGGATATCTGGTCCCTGGGGGATGCGATGAATGCATCAAACGCCAAGACCGCTGCCGCTGCACGTATGCAGGCACCGGTGGTTGCCAACAATGTCCTGCACGCCCTTGGCGCCGCATCTGGTATCGCCAACTACAACGGCTATGGTTCCTGCCCGCTGACGGTGGAGCGGGGGCGAATCGTACTGGCAGAATTTGGCTATGGCGGTAAGCTGCTGCCCATTATGCCCCGCTGGCTGATCAACGGTACCGAGCCGAGCCGGATGGCCTGGTATCTCAAGGAGTGGATGCTGCCGCCTATTTACTGGCGGGCCATGCTGCGCGGCCGTGAATGGCTGGCGAAGCCAGTCATCACCGAGGGCTGATTGCTTGGAGGTGTCGAACATTCGCCTGGCAAAATTCCTGCCGCCCCTGGTTTGGGCACGTCACTACAGCCGGGAAACACTGCTGAACGACTCCGTGGCGGCGGTTATCGTTACCATCATGCTGATCCCCCAGTCGCTGGCCTACGCCCTGCTGGCCGGGTTGCCGCCGCAGGTGGGCTTGTACGCCAGTATGCTGCCGCTGGCGGCCTATGCCCTGCTGGGTACCAGCCGTACCCTCTCGGTTGGGCCGGTCGCCGTTGTCTCGCTGATGACGGCCTCGGCGATTGGAGAACTGGCGGCACCGGGTAGCGAGGCCTACCTGGCCATTGCGGTACTGCTGGCCCTGATGTCCGGCCTGATGCTGTTGCTGATGGGCGTGTTGCGGCTGGGCTTCTTTGCCAATTTTCTCTCTCACCCGGTCATTTCTGGCTTTATCACGGCTTCGGGCCTGGTCATTGCGCTGAGCCAGCTGAAACACATCTTCGGTATACAGGCCCATGGCGACACCGTGTTGTCGCTGGTACCGGACCTGCTGCGCGGCCTGGGGCAGCTCAACATGCCGACCTTCCTCGTCGGGGGTGGCGTGCTGGCTTTCCTGTTCTGGACCCGGCTCGGCCTGCCGGGGCTGCTGGAGCGGATGAAGATGCCGGCTCTGCCTGCCAAGGTACTGTGCCGTGCGGGGCCGGTGTTCGGGGTGATCGCGACCAGCCTGCTGGCTTACTGGCTGAAACTCGATGAACAGGGCGTAGCCCTGGTGGGTGACGTCCCCGCGGGGCTGCCGGCACTTTCACTGCCCGCCGTGGCAGGCCTGCCCTGGCGCGAGCTGTGGGTGTCGGCCCTGTTGATCTCCCTGATCGGCTTTGTTGAATCGGTGTCGGTGGGGCATACCCTCGCGGCAAAACGGCGGCAGAAGATCGACCCCGATCAGGAGCTTATCGGCCTGGGTGCTGCCAACCTGGCCGCCTCCGTTTCTGGCGGTTACCCGGTCACGGGCGGTTTTGCCCGCTCGGTGGTGAACTTTGATGCCGGTGCGGAAACGCCGGCGGCGGGACTGCTGACGGCAGTCGGTATAGGCCTGGCTGCCCTGTTTTTTACACCGTACCTGGCGTGGCTGCCTACAGCTACCCTGGCGGCTACCATTATCGTTGCGGTGCTGTCACTGGTGGACTTTTCCATTATTCGGCGTGCGTGGAACTACAACACAGCCGATTTTGCGGCGGTCAGTATGACCCTGCTGGTGACACTGCTGCTGGGCGTCGAGGCCGGTGTGGCCTGCGGAGTGCTGGTGTCACTGGGTATGCACCTGTACCGCAGCTCCCGGCCGCATATGGCGGTCATCGGTGAGGTGCCGGGTACGGGCCATTACCGCAATGTCGATCGTCACGAGGTACTCAAGCGGTCGGACCTGCTGCAGGTACGAATCGACGAGAGTCTGTATTTTGCCAATGCCAGCTACGTGGAAGACAGGCTCATGGCCCGGGTGGATAGCCTGCCGGAGTTGCGCCACGTGGTGCTGCTGTGTGCAGCCATCAACGAGATCGACCTGAGCGCGCTGGAAGTGCTGGAGTCCATCAATGAACAGCTGGCCGATCGCGGCGTCTCCCTTCACCTCTCAGAGGTCAAGGGGCCGGTCATGGACCTGCTGCGCAGCACGCATTTTCTGCAGGCGTTGAGTGGCCGCGTATTTCTTTCACATCACGATGCCGTGAGTCGTCTGACGCGAGAGCTGGAAGACGAGCGGGATCAATCGGTACTTAACTGGGAGATTTGAACCATGCAGGAATTGCCACACCACTACCGGGTTACCGCCAGAGCCGGTGATTCAGGCAATGTTGTACTTTGCAGTGAGGGGCTCGATGACATGGCCACCGCACCGCCGGCGGAATTCGGCGGCCCGGGTGACCTGTGGTCGCCGGAGTCGCTGCTGGTGGGCGCAGTGGCGGACTGTTTCGTGCTGACCTTCCGCGCGGTGGCGCGTGCATCGCGGCTGGACTGGGTTTCCCTGGACTGTGCGGCCGAGGGCGTGCTGGAGAGGGTCGATCGGGTCACGCGCTTCACCCGCGTGGAGTTGGTGGTCAGCCTGCGAATACCTCAGGGTGGTCCGGTGGAGCAGGCGGAGCGTCTCCTGCACAAGGCGGAGGCGGGCTGCCTGATTACCAATTCAATGACCTGTGAGGTCGCGCTGGCGTGCACCGTGGAGGAGAGTGACTGACACACGTTGTCAGCAGGTCGCCAGCACGTAAACTAGGCGGATGCTCATTGCCACCGATTCATTGAACGCCACCGCCCTCGGCCACATGCTGGAGGGTTTTGACTGCCCGGCAATTCTGGTGGCGTCCGATTACCGGATTCTCGCGACCAATACCGCCTATCGCGAGGCCTTTGGCGAGCTGGAACTGGAGCCGGAACAGGCACACCACTGCTTTCGCGTATCTCACGGCTACGATGTACCCTGTGACCAGGCGGGAGAGGCCTGCCCGCTGGCCGCCGCTACGTCTTCCGGGCACAAGGAGCGTGTGCTGCACGTACACGAGACGCCCCGCGGCCGCGAGCACGTCGATGTGGAAATGCTCCCCATCTACGATGCCCGGCAACAGCTCCAGTTTTTTGTAGAGCTGCTGAAACCGGTACCGCTGGCCAGTGGTTCCCTGGGCGACGTGGAAATGGTGGGTAGCTCTGCCGCTTACCACCGGATGCTTGCACGGATTACCCGGGTGGGCCCCACGGATGCCTCGGTACTGCTGCTGGGGGAGTCGGGAACGGGCAAAGAGCTGGCGGCGCGAGCGATTCACATGGCCAGCGCCCGTAAGCATCACGCGCTGGTCACCCTGGAGTGTTCCGGCCTCACCGACACCCTGTTTGAGAGTGAGCTGTTCGGCCATGTCAAAGGGGCCTTTACGGGGGCCCACTCATCGCGAAAGGGGCTGGTGGAGCTGGCCGATGGCGGCACCCTGTTCCTCGATGAAATCGGCGATGTGCCCCTTCATCTGCAGGTCAAATTGTTGCGTCTACTGGAGACAGGCACGTTTCGGCGTGTCGGCAGCACGGACTTGCAGGCGTCGGACTTTCGCCTGGTCTGTGCCACCCATCGCGATCTGCCGGCAATGGTGGAGGAGGGCTCATTTCGCAGCGACCTTTACTACCGGATCAACGTATTCCCCATCCACATGGCGTCGTTGGAAGAACGCCGACAGGATATCCCGCAGCTGGCCCAGTTGTTACTGAAGCGCCTGGGCAAGGGCAAGAAATACCGCTTGACCGAGTCCGCTGTCCAGCTGCTCTGCCAGCAGCGCTATCGGGGTAACATCCGTGAGTTGCGCAACTTGCTGCAGCGCGCCCTGGTGATGTCCGATACCAACCTGCTGGACCGCAAAGTTATCGCCGAGGCGCTGCTGGATAGCGATACCGCGCAGGCCCGGGTGTCCGCATCACCGGCTGCAGCGGACTGGGTTGATCTCAAAACTGCGGAAGCACGCTATCTCCAGACCCTGATGGCCGCGCACGGCAACGATAAAAGCCGTGTGGCAGAAATTGCCGGCATCAGCCTGCGCTCCCTGTACCGCAAGCTGGATGCACTCCCGGAACAGGACTGAGCGAGCACTCACCTGCAGCGGAAGAATTGCATTACACCTTTCGAGATTGGCGCTAAACTGCAATAGCGGTACCCGTCCATTTACGGAGTGCGATCTCATGCTGGAAAAGGAACTGGCTCAGGCCACCAAAATGGCCGAAGAGGCCAATAAGAAAGTAGAGCAGTTGCGCAGGAAGTTGCTGGCGGAAACCGAGAAGGTTCACGCCAGGGCGAAAAAAGATCTGGCCGCCGCGCGCAAAAAGCAGACCACCGCCAACGAACGTCTCAAGAAAGCCCGGACTGCGCTGCGCAGCAAGATGACCCTGGCCAACCAGAAGAGGGTCGACGAGCTGGTGAAGCAGGTGCAGGAACTGGCGGAGGCGGTCGCGAGTATTGCCAAGTCCGCATTTGAGGCCGCGGAGAAGCTGATGCCCATGCAGGCAGATGCTGCACTGGAGGCGCGCAAGGCCCAGGCGGCAGAACGCGCTGCCGCGATGGTGGAAAAGGCCGCAGCAAAAGCCAAAACCAAACGCACCGCGACCAAAAAGACTCCCGCAAGGAAGAAGGCCGCCAGCAAAAAAGCGCCGGTGAAGAAGGCTGCCGCGAAGAAAAAGGCGGCAACCAGAAAGAAAGCCGCACCGAAGAAAAAGGCCGCAGCGAAGAAAAAGGCCGCACCGAAGAAAAAAGCTGCAGTGAAGAAAAAGGCGGCAGCTAAAAAAGCACCTGCCAGGAAAAAGGCCGGGAAAAAGAAAGCCGCCCCGCGGAAGGCCGCCCCACGGAAGGCCGCCCCACGGAAGGCCGCCCCCGAAAAACAGGGCTAAGTTGAGTGCGGGGAGCGAGTCGCGTTAGCGCGGCTCGTTCACGGGCACCACTCGAATCAGCTTTCCTGCTTCGCTATCGGTTAACAGGTAGAGATAGCCGTCCGGGGCGCTGTACACGTCCCGGATCCGCTCCCCCAGTTCCGAGAACAGGGGGCGTTCCGATACCACCTTGCCATCGCTGAGTTGCAGGTGGCGGACCTCCCGGTCGACCAGGGCACCGATGAACAGGTCGCCGTGCCACTCGGGGAATTTGTCGCCGCCGTACCACGCCATGCCGGAAGGGGCGATACTCGGTACCCAGTAATACAGCGGCTGGACCATTCCCTGCAGCTCCGTATAGGGGCTGACGTAAGCGCCGCTGTAGTCGATGCCGTAGGTAATGACTGGCCAGCCGTAGTTGTTGCCTGGCTCCAACTCGTTGAGTTCATCGCCGCCCCGGGGGCCGTGTTCGTGCAGGTAAACGCGACCTGTGTCGGCATCCAGTGCCAGCCCCTGTGCGTTGCGGTGTCCCATGGTCCAGACTTTTGGTCGGCTGGAAGACACGCCGGGATTGTCCTGCGGTGTGCCGCCATCATCCAGTATGCGCAGTACCTTGCCCAGTTCGCTGTCCCTGTCCTGGGCTGCCTCGCGATAATCGAAGCCGTCGCCGGTCACCACCAGCAGGCTGCCATCGGGGAGAAACAGCATACGCCCGGCGTAATGCTGTGGGGTGTCCTTGCGATCTGCCACCCGGAGTACCTGCTCGACCTGTTCCAGGCCCGCAGAGCCGAGTACGCCGCGAATGACGGCGGTGCCGTTGTCGCCCGGGTCTCCCTCGGCAAAGGACAGGTAAACCAGGTGATTGTCCGGGTAGTCCGGGTGCAGTCGGACGTCGAAATAACCGCCCTGTCCGGCGACGTAGGTTGGCGGTGTTCCCGCCAGCGCCCTGCCTTCGCCGCCGGAGGACGGTACGCGCAGCAGGCGGCCGCCACGTTCGCTGACCAGAAAGTCGCCGTCCGGCAGCTGTACCACTGACCAGGGGAAGGTCAGCCCCTCACTGACCGTTTCCAGGCGATAATCCGCGGCGCTCGCCACGGTACTGATACAGGCCAGGAGCAGGCTGCCTGCCAGACGTCGGAAGGGTTGCAATGCCATGGGCTTTCCCCGCAATGAACTTCGCGCCATTATAGGCTCGAACCCCGGTGGAGATTCCACATGCTCCGTGCATTGAAGGCCTACTTCCCGGCCCTGATCCTGACCTACATACTGGCGGTGGTGCTGGCAACCGCGTCGGTGATGGATAGTTTGCGGGACATGGGCGTTGCCGTAAGTGCGACGGTACAGGTACAGGCCACCTGGCACGACTTGCTGGGGATGACCAGCACATACCTTGTCCTGCTCGCGGTAGCGCTACTTGTCGCGTTTGTTGTCGCGGCGGGGGTCATCCGCCTGGTGGGCGGAGGCCGTCTGCTCTGGTATAGCCTGGCTGGTGCAGTGGCGGTGCTGGTGTTGCACATAACGCTGCAGCTGGTCCTGCATATCAGCCCGGTTGCCGCAGCGCGTAGCGCGATGGGACTGGCGGGACAGTGTCTGGCGGGCGCGGTAGGAGGCTGGTTTTTTGCACTGCTCACCGCGCCCCCTGCTGACAGGCCCGGTTAGACCGCTCCAATTCAAGCGGCCTTTGACTGCCGGACAGCGCGCTCAGCGCAGTAACCGGACTCCGCTCAGGGAGTGCGCTGCAGCACGGGCTGTTGGCGCGGCGCGCTGTCCGCAGCCTGGGTTCCCGGCAGGTAGACCAGGAAGTCGACCGGGAAGTCGACGCCTTCGAGATCGCGATCCAGAATCACTGTGGCCGGCTGCTCTACCGTGAGCCACGCCCCGCAGGCTTCCCCCGGATCGCAGATGACCAGGTCGTTGTCGGCATCGGTGCCTGCGTACAGCTCATATTCCCCCTCGCTGACAGCCTCGAAGCGATAACGATAGCTTCCCTCGACCACCTGTAGCGCGGCCTGATCGACCACGGCCGAGCTGGCGCGGTGATACAGCAGGAGGTAGAGAGTGCCCAGGTCGGTATCGCCACTGCTGCCCACCGCCATCTGTGCCCGCAACTGCAGGGTGTTGGCGGTAGAGCGAATCGTCAGGGTCGCGGTGTACACACCTGTATCGAGTCCGGTGCGATCGACTCGCAGGGTGTAGCGGCCGAGGCCCCGCCCATCGATATCCTGCGGCTCCATGCTCAGCCAGGTGTCAGAACTGCTGCTCTCGAGAATTTGCAGGTCCTGGTCTCCACTCGCCCGCAGGGTGACATCCAGTTCCTGCACGCTGCTGCCGAAGCTGAAATTACTGGCGGAGGTGCTGAGCTGGCTCTGGCCGCCGTCACTGCCCCCACCCACCTCGAGTGCCGCGGTGACCGCGCGGTAGGCGTTGATCAGCCCGTAACCAAAGCTGTCATCCCGACCGGGGGCGCCGAGGTCATCAGTCAGACGCCCCTCACGTAACAGCTGGGCGATGGCGTCCGGGCTGAGGTTCGGATTGACTGACTTCATCAAAGCGATCACCGCACTGACATGGGGCGCCGCCATGGAGGTGCCGCTGATAAAGGTATACCCGTAATCGAGAGAACTTCCACGACCGGTGGCGCCGGTGCTCAGGACACCGTCCGGATAGCCGTCACCGCCCACATCCAGGCTGCTGTCGCCCCCCGGCGCGGTGAGATCGATCAGCGGGCCGCGGTTGCTGTAGGGCGCCAGTTGCTTGCGCGGGTCCACGGCGCCCACCGAGATTACCGCGTCGTAGGCCGCAGGATAGGAGGGAGCCGTAGAGGCCTCGTTACCTGCCGCTGCTACTACCACCGTACCGTTGGCGCGCACCTGGCGGTACAAATTCTGGGCAATACTGCTGAAGCCCTCACCGCCGATGCTCAGGTTGATGACGTCTGCCGGGCGTGTCGGCAAAGTGCCGGAGTCGTTGTCCAGGCCGGCGGCGTAGCGCACCGCCTGCAGCACGTCATAGCTGGTGCCGCCATCGTCGGCGAGGGCGCGCAGAGGCATCACCCGAACCCCGAAGGCAGCCCCGGCCACGCCGGTGTGGTTGTTGCCGGCAGCGGCCACCGTGCCGGCCACATGACTGCCGTGATAGCTGCTGTTGGCTGGCTCGGCGCGGTTGCCGGGATCGTCGGGCTCAAGGTCGATGCCGTTGCCATCGCCCGCGCGAACCGGGTCGCGGATAAAGTCGTAACCCTGGAGCAATTGCCCGTCGAAGTCGGGGTGGTGTCGCAGGATGCCGGTATCCACCACAGCCACAGTTACATTGGCACTTCCCGTGCTGATATCCCAGGCGCCTGGCAGCTGGATCAGCGGATAGTGCCACTGGTAAGAGAGCGCCGGGTCGTTGGTGATCAGCAGCGGCCGCAGGCGATAGTTGGGGCTGGCCGCAGCCACTTCGGGGTCTTGCATGAGTCGCTTGATCGCCATCAGCGTTTGCCAGCGCATCTTCGCTTCCGGATCGGCGAATTGCGCGGCGCGACTGGCGGCGCTTCCCAGGCTCAGGGTGGTGCTCGTTGCAGCGGGCTCCATCGCCAGCAGGCGCGGGCGCCCGGCGCCGCCGGCGCGCTGGCGCATGCCCATCCTCCAGGCCAGGTCCTCACTGTCGAGGTCCGGCCCCAGGCGGCGGTCTGCGGCTTCCCGGTAACTGACGATGGCTTCGCCGGGGATAAAGTCGGTGCGCCGGGATTCGGTTGCACTGATATCGCCCGGATTACCGATGCTCAGGATGTAATTGGTGGCATCGTTATAGGCGAATACGTTGACCGCGTAGCGGCCATCCTCCGGCACCGAGACCTGCTCCAGGCTTTGGGTGTCCACCGAGAAGTCGACGATTTCCCCGGCACTGTTGTAGAGGTAGAGGTCGGCGTCGGCGCCCGTTTCCGAGCTGTCCGCCACCAGCAGGCTGACGACCTGCCCGGCAAGCAGGTCGACACCGAAATAGTCATCGACATCCCCGTTTGCGAAAGAGCGACCTTCCGCGCCGGTGCCGGGCTGGTTGACGTAGCCCCCAAGTGTCACCGGGTTGTCGATGGCCTGTCGCTCGGCCAGGGAGTCGTTACTGCGGTAGGGGGTGTCGGGGTTGTTGACGTCACTGTCGACCGTCTGGTTTGGCGAGGCAAGGAGGGTTCCCGAGAGGCTGAAGCGGGCCGTTCCGGCAGCGGGCTCGACGCTGATGGTTACGCTGGCGCTGGCCGTAGCACCATCGTTATCGGTGACGGTCAGGGTAAAGCTGAAGACGGTGGAATCACCCACCGGTGGCGCGATAAAGCTGGCAGTGGGTGTGTCCTCGCCACTCAGGCTCACGATGGGGCCGGTCACCTGCTCCCAGCTCCAGGTGGTGATGCTGCCGTCGGGGTCACGACTGTCGCTGCCGTCGAGTTCCACCGGGGTGTCTGCTGTCACCGTGGTCGGCGCGCTGGCGATCGCCTGCGGGGACTGATTGGCGGCGGGGGTGGAACTGCCTCCGCCCCCTCCGCTCCCTCCACCACCGCCGCCACAGGCGATCAGCAGCAACGGCAGGAGTAGCGCAGGCAATGTGCGGGGGTTGATGGTCATCGCCGGGTCCGCGGGGATAATGCTGCAACCATAGCAGAAATCGCGAGAGAGGCGTTCCGAACTGGCGTGCCAGGCAGGCCAGCGTCTATGATACTGGCACGCTTAAAACCACTCTAACGAGCTGCGTGCTCCCCACGGAGAAAATCCCATGGCCAATCTGATGTACCAGGGTTCCGCCCCGGTGTTTACCCACCACCTGAAAAATCTGTCTGCCATCCTCAAGCTGGCGGCGAAGGATGCCAAGACCCGGGGTATTGCACCCGAGGTGCTGCTCAATGCCCGGCTGGCGCCAGACATGCTGCCCCTGGCGGCGCAGGTGATGATTGCGACCGATCACGCCAAGGGCTGCTGCGCCCGGCTGGCGGGCCAACCGTCGCCGGTGTTCGCGGATACCGAGTCGACATTCGCCGAACTGGAGGCGCGAATCAGGAAAACCCTGGCCTTCATCCGTACTATCAAACCGGCTGAATACGCCGACAGCGAGACACGGGATATCACCCTGACCCTGCCCTTTGGTGAGCTTTATTTCAAGGGCGCTGACTACCTGCACGGCTGGGTATTGCCCAACTTCTACTTCCACTACACCACGGCCTACGACATCCTGCGTCACAATGGCCTGGCGGTGGGCAAGCGGGAGTACCTGGGAGTCGTACCCGGGATGGAAATGAACGCCGCGGCGGCCCGGGCGATGGGTGTCAAGCCGCAGGCAGCGAAGAAGGCCGTAAAGAAAGCTGCGCGCAAAAAGGCCTCGAAATGACCCGTGCCCTGGTGGTATCCCGGCTGGTGGATGTGACGACGTGAGTAACCAGATGGAACAGCGCCGCAAGCTGGCGGTACTGATCGACGCCGACAATGTCAGCCCCAAGGTGTGTGAGGTGCTGGTTCAGGAGATTGCGACCTACGGTGTCGCCAGTGTCAAACGCGCTTACGGGGACTGGACCACGCCACAGCTGGGTTCGTGGAAAGACATCCTTCACGAATACGCCATCAGCCCGATCCAGCAGTTCAGCTATACCCGGGGCAAGAATTCCACCGACGCGTCCATGGTCATCGATGCCATGGATCTGCTCTATACCGATAAGCTCGACGGCTTCTGCCTGGTGACCAGCGACTGCGACTTCACCCGCCTGGCCACCCGTATTCGCGAGGCGGGGCTGGTGGTATACGGATTTGGCGAGCAGAAAACCCCGACGTCTTTACAGGCCGCCTGTGACAAGTTTGTTTTTCTCGAGGCCCTGATGGCGCCACAGGAGGAACCCAAAAAAAGCGGTACAAAAAGCACTGCGAACCAGAGCAAGAAGGCCAGCAAGAAGACCCTCAACCAGGATGCCCGACTCATCAACCTGTTGCGCGGGGCGGTGGATGCCACCTCCGACGAGCTCGGCTGGGCCAACATCTCGTTTGTGGGCCAGCACATCGCCAACCAGAGTTCTTTCGATTCGCGCAACTACGGCTATCGGAAACTCAGTGAGTTGATCGAGGTCACAGAGTTGTTCGACATGGAAAAACGGAACGTCCGCGATGACGGTTCCTACACACTGTATATTCGCGACAAGCGATTCAAACCCTGAAACTCAATGCCATACAAAGGATAAAACAATGATCGGATACGTCACCATCGGTGTTAGCGACATGGAAAAAGCCAAGGCCTTCTACACAGCCCTGCTGGAAGACCTGGGTGCCAGTGTGTTGTTCGACATGGACCGCATCGCCATGATCGGCAAGGGCATGGGGGAGCCCATGCTGGCCGTGTGCATTCCCTATAACGAGGAAGATCCGAGCCCCGGTAATGGCAATATGATCGCCATCAATCCCGGTTCCAAGGAGTTGGTAGACAAGCTGTACCATAAAGCCATCGAGCTTGGCGGGACCTGCGACGGCGAACCGGGTCAACGCATTCCCGACATGTTCTACGGCGCCTACTTCCGCGACCCGGATGGCAACAAGGTCGCGTTTTACCAGTTCGGCTAAGGCCGTTGCGAGTCCAGCCGGCCGTCAGGCCGGCTTGATGTTGCTATTGAGCCGGAACAGGTTGCCCGCGTCGTACTGTGACTTCAGTTTCTGGAGTCGCGAGTAGGCGGGGCCGTAGTTGCCAGCGGCACTGCTGTCACCCTCGAACTCGATATTGTCGTAGTAACCACCGGTGAAGGGGGCAAGGGCCGCAAACCACTCCCGGGCCGCGGCCATCGCCGAGGCGTCCTCCGCCGGGTCCAGCCAGGCGCCGGCCACAATCACCATGGTTTCGGCATTGCGGTGGGGGAAGGCGGTATCCAGCTCTCCCACCTGCTTGACCGCACCGCCGGCGGTGTGGGTGAAGAAGGCCAGACGCGGGTCGGGGCGGTAGGCCTCGATCATCGCGTCGACCAGCCCCTGGGTGATGTGTTTGACCATCCCGTTCTTGGCGTAGGAGCGCACGCCGTGGTGGAAGGTGGCATCCTCGTGGGTCTGCAGGACCATGTAGTCCTGTACCTTGATGCCGTCCTCGGCGACTTTGCCAATGGCCCGCAGGGGGGCCAGTTCTTTCTCCCCGAGTGCCGGGTCACCGGCGTAAACGACCTCCATGCCCACCAGGCCATCGCCCTCGGGTGTGGTGACCATCAGGGGGCCGGTGTAGAGGTCGTTCGACACTTTTTCCGACCACTCTCCGTAGAATTCCAGCACGTCCCGAGCCTGTGCCATGGGCCACATGATCAGGCCGGACAGTACGTTTCTGTTAAACGGATGCAGGCGGAAGTCGAACTGCGTGACGACACCGAAATTGCCACCCCCGCCGCGCAGCCCCCAGAACAGCTCGGGCTCCTCGCTGGCGGATACGGTCCTCAGCTTGCCGTCGGCAGTGACAATCCGGGCGCCGGCCAGGTTGTCGATGGCCAGCCCGTAGCGGCGATTGAGACGGCCAAAGCCTCCGCCGAGGGTGAAGCCACCCACGCCGGTGTGTGACACCACCCCGGCGGTGGTGACCAGCCCGTGGGCAAGGCTCGCGGTATCCAGGTTGTTGAGCAATGCACCTCCGGCGGCGGAGGCAATCTTGCGTTCGGGATTCACGTCGACCTGGTTGAGGTCGGCCAGGTCGATCATGATGCCCCCCTCACAGACCGATTTGCCGGGCCAGCTGTGGCCACCGCCACGTATGGCCACCAGCAGATTACGCTCGCGGGCGAAGGTGACCGCGTGAACGACATCCCGGCTGCTGGCGCAGCGGGCGATCAGCGCGGGATGTTTGTCGTGCATGCCGTTCCAGATGCGTCTGGCGGCATCGTAGCCCGAGTCGCCGGCAATCATGACGGGTCCGTCGAGCTCGCCACCGAATTCGCGAACCGCGGCGCGCTCCAGTTCGGTTTCGGCACCGTCGGAGGTCACTGCGCGAAGACTGGTGCTGGCGTGCGCGGCTGACAGGAAGGGAAAGGGCAGGGTACAGGCGAGGCTGGCTCCTGCGGCGGAGCGGCAGAACTGACGGCGGTCCATAACAGCACCTCCAACTTGAGAGGTTGATGACCTTTTGCAGTCTAGCTCAATTGACGGATCGGGCCAGTGGGCTCACGACTCCTGGACGGCAGGGGGGCGAATATCGCCGAACAGCAATCGCAGGTGAGTTCGGTAGGCCTGCACCTGTTCCATCAATGCCTCGTTGTCATCGTAGATCCTTGCCAGCAGGATGCCGCCCTCGAGGGTCGAGCTGAACATGTCGGCCAGCGCGCTCGGTGAGACTTCGATAACCGGCGTGTAGATCGCCAGGGTTTCCTCCAGGCGCTCCTGCAGCATGGCGCGCCATCCGAGCATGCCCTGCTGCATCATGTCGCGAATCTCGTCGTTGAATTGCTGGGTTTCGTAGGTGAAGGCGGCCACCAGGCAGCCCGGGTGCACCGAGGTCATCCCCGCCACTGTCTCGGTCAACAGGTTCAGGAAAATCAGCAGGCGTTGCAGGGGGTCCTCACTGAGGGCGTCGGCGCGCTCGCTGAGCTCCAGGAACATCGCGTCGTCCTGTTCGATATAGCGCTCTACCAGGGCCTTGGCCAGCGCCAGCTTTCCTTCGAAGTGATAGAAAAATCCGCCCTTGGTGATGGCGGCCTTGTCGATAATGTCCTCGATGGTGGTGCCGGCAAAACCGTGTTCCAGAATCATGGCTTCGGCGGTGCCGAGAATGCGTTCGCGACTGCTGTTGGCTCTGGAATTCAACTGCCCAATCCTCCTGGGTGAGGACTCATATTGCTTTCACTATACCACCGGGGCCGCGGAATGCGTTGGGTTTGGCAAGCTGGCGTGGGTGGTTGTCGGCCCCTTTGCTAGCCCGCCAGGGTAGCGTTCAGGTCCACCGAAACCGGGCAGTGGTCCGAACCCATGATCTCGTTGTGAATATCGGCGCTGGTAATGTGTTCCTGTACCAGGTTGTCGGACCCAAGGAAGTAGTCAATCCGCCAGCCAATGTTCTTGCCCCGGGCCCCGGCGCGATAACTCCACCAACTGTACTTCACTTCGTCGGGATGCAGGTGGCGGAAGGTGTCGGTAAAACCGGCGGCGATGATGCGATCCATGCCATCGATCTCCGCCTGGGTATAGCCGGCGCTTTTATTGTAATTGGGCTTGGGACGGGCGATATCGATTTCACGGTGGGCGACGTTGAAGTCACCGCACATCAGTACCGGTTTGTGCGCTTCCAGTTTCTTTACGAATTCCAGAAACGCGTTATCCCAGCCCTGTCGGTAAGGCAGGCGGACGAGTTCGCTGCCGGAATTCGGGGTGTAGACGGTCACCAGGTAGTAGTCTTCGAACTCCGCGGTCAGAACCCGTCCCTCCCGGTCGTGCTCCTCGATGCCGATATCCGCCTGAACTGCCAACGGCTGAGTGCGGCTGAGGATGGCAACGCCGGAGTAGCCCTTGCGTTCAGCGGAATTACTGTAGACGTGATAGCCGTCGATGCCTTCGAGGGCCGCAATGACCTGGTCATCCTGGGCCTTGGTCTCCTGCAGGCAAATGACGTCGGTCTGCAGGGATTGCAGTGAAGCCGCGAAGTCTTTCTTCATCACGGCGCGCAGGCCGTTCACGTTCCAGGAGGTAATTTTCATGGCACTGGGAAGCTTGTCAGTCGGGGGCGCATTCTAGCAAACGACTGCGGGTGGGTCCCGTGGCCAGTGCGAATTTACGTTTTGACGTGGTCTGCTCAGTCCTGCCGGGGGTATTGCCGGAGTGTCAGCGTATCGCCGCGCTGGGTGAATTCGATGTGTTTGAGGAATGACATGCCCAGCAGCACCTGGTTGCTGTCGAGCCCGGGCAGAATGGTGGCCGGTACCCGGGCCAGGCGAATATCGCCGACCCCGACGCTATCGAGCTGTGTGATATAGGCCGCCGCGGTCCCGTTCGCGGTCTGGGTGGCGATGCGCTGCCCCCGCTCCAGCCCGAGTTGCCGGGCCACGGAGTCGGGGACCGCGATGCCTGTGGCACCGGTGTCGAGCATGAACAGCACGGGCTGGTCGTTGATGCTACCGCTGGTCACATAGTGGCCGTAGCGGTTGCGTTTGAGGCTTACTTCGCGGATCCCGTTGGCCCCGGTGACGGTGTTGACGCTCTGGTTAGGGTTTTGTTGTTGTTCCAGCAGGCCGGAAAAATAACCTCCCAGCAGGGCCATCAGTACGATCCAGGCCAGGGCCTGCATGGCCAGCCCCATTTTCTTCTGTTCCCGCGCTTCGCGATTTCCACTCATTCTCTGATCCGGTGCAGGGTCGTTGCCCAGTCGACAT
The DNA here is from genome assembly GCF_008064665.1 of Parahaliea maris. GTDB lineage: Bacteria > Pseudomonadota > Gammaproteobacteria > Pseudomonadales > Halieaceae > Parahaliea > Parahaliea maris. The sequence goes on from NZ_VRZA01000003.1 coordinate 431,966, forward strand.
AGGGTCAGGGTAAGGAGCCCGGCGCCGGATTACCATCCCTGCCCTCCCACACATACGGACCTGCAAGGAAATGCCAGCGATTTGTGGCCCCCGCCGCAGTGGTGGCGCCAAGGGGGGTTGCCTAGACTGAACGCCGTTACTGGCGCCATGCAAGGAGTACCCATGCCCGCTTACAAGAGCCCCCTCAGGGATATCCAGTTTGTCCTGCGTGACCTGTTGGACTGCGACGCCCACTACGCCGCACTGCAGGACAGCAACCCGCTTTCACCGGAACTGGTTGACGCCATCATCGAGGGCGGGTCGAGATTCGCGGAGGACGTTGCGGCGCCCATCTACGAGTCCGGTGATGCCGAGGGCTGCCAATTTTCGGGCGGCCGTGTCACCACCCCGAAGGGCTTTGCCGAGGCCTTCCGGGCCTGGGGCGAGGGCGGCTGGCAGGGCCTGACGGTGCCGGAGGAAGAAGGCGGCCAGGGCCTGCCCATGTCGTTGGGGATGTGTGTCGGAGAAATGGTGGGCTCCGCCAATTGGGCCCTCAATATGTATTCGGGCCTGTCCGGCGCCCCGGTGACCTGCCTGTTGAATGGCGGCTCCCCGGAACTCAAAGCGCGATTCCTGCCAAAATTGCTCAGCGGTGAGTGGGCCGGCACCATGTGCCTGACCGAGGCCCACTGTGGCTCGGATGTGGGTTTGCTGCGCACCCGGGCCGCCGACAACGGTGATGGCACCTGGAACATCACCGGCACCAAGATCTTTATCTCCGGCGGCGAGCAGGACTTTACCGACAACATCGTGCACGCGATTCTGGCCCGCACCGAGGGTGCGCCGGATGGTACTGCAGGAATTTCCCTGTTTATCGTCCCCAAGTTCTGGGTAGAGGAGAGCGGCAGCCTCGGTGCATTCAACAACGTAAATTGTGGGGCCATCGAAAAGAAGATGGGGCTCAAGGGCTCCGCTACCTGTGTCATGAATTACGATGGCGCCCGTGGTTTCATGCTCGGCGAGGAGAACAAGGGCCTCGCCCTTATGTTCAAGTTGATGAACTCCGCGCGCATTGGTACCGCGTTACAGGGGCTGGCAATGAGTGAGCGCGCTTTCCAGGGTGCGCTCGGGTATGCGCAGGAAAGGTTGCAGATGCGTTCCCTGACCGGGCCCAAAAATCCGGGTGGGCCGGCGGACCCGATCATCGTGCACCCGGACGTGCGCCGCATGCTCATGACCCAGAAGGCGTTTACCGAGGGAGCCCGCGCTTTTCTTTACTGGCTCGCGCAACAGGCGGACCTGGCGGCCCGCGGCGACGAAGAGCAGGCGGCACAGGCCACGGCGCTGCTGGAATTGCTGACGCCCATCGCCAAGGGCTTCTGTACCGAAACCTCCCAGGAGGTTACCTATCTCGGTATGCAGGTGTTCGGCGGCCACGGTTATATCGCCGAACACGGCATGGAGCAGGTTGCCCGGGACAACCGTATCTCCACGGTGTACGAGGGCACAACCGGGATTCAGGCGCTGGACCTTGTCGGGCGCAAGGTGCTGGGCAGCGGGGGTGAGCTGCTGCGCGGTTTTACCCGTGTCATTCACAAGTTCTGTGAAGGTCACAACGGCAATGAGTCCATGGCGGAATTTATCAAGCCCCTCGCTGCGGCCAACCGGGAATGGGGCGAGCTCACCATGAAGGTGGGGGAGGCCGCGATGGCAGACACCGAGGCGGTGGGGGCCTGTTCGGTCGATTACCTGATGTTCTCCGGTTATGTCAGCTACGCCTGGATCTGGGCCCGGGTGGCCGAGGTGTGCCAGGAGAAGCTGGCGGCGGAGCCCGCCGATGCCGCGTTCTATCGCGCCAAGCTCGCCACCGCCCGTTTCTTTTTCCAGCGTTTGCTGCCGCGCGCCGGTGCGCACGCGGCGGCCGCGATGGCCTCACCCGATACCGTGATGGCGCTGGAACCGGAAGCCTTTGCCTTCTGAAATGGCGCAGGTGTTGTTGCGGCGCTAGACTGCGTGTCGAACCCGAGGAGGATCGATATGACAGACATCGGAATGGACCGGCGCCATTTTCTTAACACTTCCCTGATGCTGGGCGCCAGCGCCCTGTTTCCCCGGGCGGTTATGGCGGCCACTACCGGCGGCTTCTATCCGGAGGTACGCAAGGCCGCCGAAGCCAACCGTGCTGCGGATATCAAGCGCATCCAGGACTGGATCGCGCTGCCTTCCATTGCCGCCGAGAACCTCAATATGCCCGAGGGGGCGCAGTACATGAAGGCGCTGGCGCTCGACGCCGGCTTCGACAGCGCCGAGATCATTCCCACCGACGGTCACCCCGGTGTCTATGCGGTCATGGACAACGGCGCTCCGCGCACCCTGGCGGTCTACTTCATGTACGACGTGAAGCAGTTCGACCCGGCCGAGTGGAGCTCGCCGCCGCTGGCGGGAAAAATTGTCGACAAGCCCGGCTTTGGCCGCGCTATTGTCGGCCGCGGCGCAGTCAACCAGAAGGGGCCGGAAGCGACCTTCCTCGCCGCCCTGCACGCCATGCGCGATGCCGGGGTGAAACCGCCGGTGAACATCCTGCTGGTGGCGGAGGGTGAGGAGGAAATTGCCTCTCCCCATTTCCAGCAGATTGTGCAGCGCCCGGACATCATGCAGGCCCTCAAGGGCTCGGAAGGGATTTTTATTCCAGCCAGCTGGCAGGACATCAATGGCGGCGTCAATGTGAACCTTGGCTCCAAGGGCGTGGTTGAGCTGGAACTGGTGGCCAGTGGCGAGAGCTGGGGCCGGGGACCGGCCGCGGATATCCACTCCAGTTACAAGGCCATGGTGGACTCCCCGGCCTGGCGCCTGGTGCAGGCGTTGCAATCGCTGGTCACGGCTGACGGCAATACGCCGGCCATCGAGGGCTGGTTCGAGAATGTGCGGCCACTGAGTGCGCGGGAAAAAGAGTTGATCGCCGAGGCTGCCCGCTCCGGCAGTGAGGCAGCACGAAAAGAGCAACTCGGCGTGGCCAGGTGGATTGACGACCTGCCCTACCAGCAGGCGCTGGAGCGGCTCGCTTCGCAACCGACGGTGAATATCGAGGGCCTGGTCGCCGGCTACACCGGCCCGGGCGGCAAGACCATCCTGCCCGGCCGCGCCACCGCCAAGCTGGATTTACGTCTGGTGCCCAACCAGACCCGCCGCGAAGCCGAGACCAAGCTGCGTGCCCACCTCGACAAGCGGGGCTTCAGCGATATCGAGATCGTGGTCGGAGGTGGATACGACCCCACCGAAACCGCCGAATCCAGCGCCATCATCCAGGCCCAGCTGGCCACCTACCGCCGGGCCGGCGTGAATGCGACGCTGAATCCACGCCTCGCCGGATCCTGGCCAGGGGCCATGTTTACGGCGCCGCCCCTGTCACTGCCCGCCGGGCACTTCGGCCTCGGCCATGGCTCCGGCGCCCATGCCCCGAACGAATACTACGTGGTGGACTCCACCAACCCGAGGGTCGCGGGGATTACCGATGCCACCCTCGGCTATGTTGATCTCCTGTACCAGGTGGCGGCTATTGGCTGAGGTTTAAAACCTCCGACTCATGCGCCGCCAGCTCCCTGGATCAGGGCGCTCGACAGGGCTACAGCCTTGTCGATGCTCTCCAGCGCGATACGCTCGTCGGTGCCGTGCACGCCCGCGCTCTGCTCCAGGCGCACCACCACCGGGTGGAAACGGTAGATGTTGCGGGTCAGGTGCTGGTAGTGGGGTGTGTCGGTGGTCGCCATCAACAGGCTGGGGGTGACCAGCGCTTCCGGCAATGCGGTGTTGATGCTGGAGCGAATCATGCTGTAGCCCTCGCCCTCCATGTCGGCCACGGGTGGTGAGGTTTTCCAGCTCTCCGACTCAATCCGGATGGAGGGATCGTCGATCAGTTCGCCCACTCGCGCCACCAGGGTTTCCACGGAAACGCCCGGCAGCAGGCGGAAGTTCACCTTGGCCTCCGCCACTTGGGGGATCACATTCTCTTTCACTCCGGCATTGAACATGGTGATGCCGGTGGTGGAGCGCACCATGCCCTGGGACATGCGGTCTTTAGTCAACTGGGACAGCAACAGAGGCTCGCTCAGCCACTGGTTGCTCAGCAACCATCCTTGCAGTCCGCCAACCTCTTCGCCCACGGTCCTGAGCATACTGGACACTGGCTCGATCAGCTCGGGTTCAAACGGGTTGTCCTGCAGCGTGGCCAGGGCACGGGACAGTTTGACAATGGCGTTGTCCTCGACCGGCATGGAGGAGTGGCCGCCCTGGCCGCGGGCCACCAGCGTCAGGGTGGCATAGGTCTTTTCAGCAAGGTTCACCATGGCCATCGGCTTCTCTGGCAGCATCGGGTTGTTCTCTACGACGATGCCCCCTTCGGCAACCATATAGGCCAGTTTCACATTTTTACCTTCCAGATGGGCGGCAATATTGGCCGCACCATTGCGGCCGCCGATTTCTTCATCGTGACCGAAGGAAAATATCAGTGTCCGTGCAGGTTCGAACCCGTCTGCGAGCAGTGTCTCCATGGCCTCAAGGGTGGAGATCACCGTGGCTTTGTCGTCTATCGCTCCACGCCCCCACAGGTAGCCGTCGGCAATGACGCCGTCGAAGGGCGGGTGGGTCCAGTCATCAGCGGTGCCCGGCTCGATGGGCACCACGTCGTAATGTGAATCGAATAACACCGGCTGCAATTGCGCGTCTGTTCCCGGCCAGGTGTAAAGCAGGCTGTAGTCGGCGATGACCTCCCGTTGCAGCTTCTGGTGCACCAGCGGATAGCTGGTCTCGACGAAGGTCAGAAAGTCCTTGAAGGGTGCAAAGTCAATTTGCGCCTGGTCCTGGTGGCTCACCGTGGCCAGCTGGATGGCGGCGGACAGGTGCTCAGCGGCTGAGCTGGTGGGCTGGGCCAGTGCAGTGTGGCTGCACAGGCCGGCCAGCAGCAGGCTGGCGGTAAGGCGTTTCATGGCGTAATCTCTGAATAAGTCCAATTTGGACTAAATAGTGCGCCAGTGCTGCCTTGCGGTCAAGTTGGCGCCAGCGGATCGCTGAGAGGAGTCCGGGAGAATCGTGGATACAATGATCAATACCACGGCCTACAGCCTGTTAGGCCTGCTCGCCAAGCGTGACTGGACCGCTGCCGAGCTGGCGCGGTTTATGGAGCACAGCGTCATCCGCTATATCCTGCCGCGCACTCGCAGCCAGTTATTCAACGAACCCAAGCGTCTGGTGAAGCTGGGCCTGGCCCGGGGCAGGCCTGCGGCTGCTGGCGGAGCGCGCGGTACCGTCTATTCCATTACTCCCCGGGGCCGGCGCCAACTGGCGGCCTGGCTGGAAGCGCCGGGGGAGGGCCTCCGGCTCGAGCACAAATCCCTGCTGAAGTTTTACCTCACCGACAGCTCCAATGTCGAAGGCCTGCGTATGCGGGTGGCGGAGATGCGCGGCCAGGTGCTGGCCGCTGCCCGGGAGGCGCTGGCCCTGGTCAGCGACATCAACCAACGGGGTGTAATGTTGCCCCAGACCGCAGTGGCTGCGTCACTGGCCAGCGGACTGGCAGTGAGCCAGTATCGAGGGCAGCTGGAGTGGCTGGCTGAACTTGAGAACGCGCTGGATTCCCTGCCCGCCGCGGACGAAGCCGGGAAATGGGCCCTGACCCATTACGCCCGGACCCAGCGGGAGCTGGAGCAGTTGCTCGGGGAATACGCTGATTGATCTGGCGGTCGCCGAACAGGTCACAGAGTGAAGGGCGGGCGTCATCAGGAGGGCACGGGCTGCGGTAGCCCTCGGGCCCTGCCCAGCAGGCGGCTGATATCCTGGGCGATCAGCAGGTTGGTCGGAACCAGGAACAGGGTGATCAGGGTGGCAAACAGGATGCCGAAGCCCAGTGATATCGCCATCGGAATCAGGAACTGGGCGTCGGTCGCGCGCTCTGTCAGTAGGGGTAGCAGCCCGAGGAAGGTCGTCATCGAGGTCAGGAAGACCGGCCTGAACCGGGATACCCCGGCGGTGATCACGGCATTTTGCAGGCGCTCCCCCGCAGCGACTTTCTGGTTGCAATAATCCACCAGTACCAGCGAGTCGTTCACCAGTACGCCGACCAGCGCCATCATACCCAGCAGGCTTTGCAGGGTGAGGGCCTGGCCCAGCAGCCAGTGTCCCAGTACGGCGCCGATCAGGCCGAAGGGGATGACCGACATCACCACCAGGGGCTGGGTATAGGAGCGCAGCGGCAGTGCCAACAGGCAGTAAATCACGAAGACCACTGCCACCAGGCCCGCCTGCATGCTGCCGAAGGACTCGCGCTGCTCGCGGGCTTCGCCTTCCAGCGAGTAAGCGGTACCGGGGAACTGTTGCAACAACTGGTCGAGGTAGGCGCTGAGTTCGGCCTGCAGGGCCGTCATATTGACCTCACCCTTTTGCACATCGGCGGTGATATTGAGCACCCGGTAGCCGTCTACCCGGGTAATGCTGGAGGGGCCTTTATCCGGGGTCAGTGTGGCGACGTGGCTGAGGGGCACCCGCCCGCCCTGGGGTGTGTCGATCAGCAGGGTGTTGAGGGTCTCGAGGTTGTTGCGTTCGCTGCGGGGCAGCCGCACCAGTACGCGTATGTCGTCGCGGCCGCGCTGTATGCGCTGGGCCTGGGCGCCCTTGTAGGCCCTGCCTACCTGGTTGACCACATCATTGCGGGTCAGCCCGAGGGCGTGGCCCTGCTGGGTCAGTTCGATGTGCAGTTCCTCCTTGCCGTCGGAGAGGCTGTCGGCGATGTCAAAGACGCCCGCGTAGCTGGCCAGCCGCTCCTTGACCTGCTCGCCCACCGCGCTCAGGGTCTCCAGTGATTTGCCGCTCAGTTGTACATCGACCGGTTCGCCAGCGCGGAACATGGTGGAGCGGAAGGTGAGGGATTCCGCCCCGGCCACGCTGCCCACCAGTTTCCGCCATTCGTCGACCAGGCGGGTGGTGGTCATATCGTGGCTTCTGTCCTGAGCCGGGGTCAGCTCAAAGGTCACCCGGCCCTGGTTGGCGCTGGCGCCGCGGCCGCCGCCGGAGCCGGTCACAGTGAGGATATTGACGATCGGGCTGGCGCCGGTCCCGGGGTCGCGGTAGCGCTCCTGCAGTTCCTGTGCCGCGCTGCCGATGCGGGTGATGAACTGGTCGGTGACCTCGAAGGGAGTGCCAACGGGCATGGTCAACTCGGCCCGGCCGGTTTCCCCTTCCACATTGGGGAAGAACACGAAGCGGGTCCAACCGCTGGCGACAAGGGCTGCGATCAGTAGCAGGGCACCGGTAAAGGCCGCCAGGGTGGTGTAGCGATGGCGGGTAACGACACGGAGCAGCGGCTGGTAATGGCGCAGGATGAGCTGTTCGAAGCGGGTGGCGAAACGGTTCTGCCACTGGCTCCAGCGGTTGCGCTGGCCGCTGGCGCCATTCATGCGGATATGGGCCAGGTGGGCCGGCAGGACGAACTTGGACTCAATGAGCGAAAACAGCAGCACCGGGATCACCACTGCGGGAATCGGAGCGAACATGGCCCCCATGCGACCCTCGATAAAGGCGATGGGCAGGAATGCGGCGATGGTGGTCAGCACACCAAAGGTGACCGGCGTGGCCACTTCCTGAGTGCCACGAATGGCGGCCTGCAGGCCGCTCTCGCTCTCCCGCAGGTGCGTGTAGACGTTTTCCCCGGTCACGATGGCGTCGTCCACGACCAGTCCGAGGGCGATGATAAAGCCCATGGCGCTCATCACGTTCAGTGAAGTCCCGGTCATGCCCATAACAATTATGCCGCCGAGAAAGGAGACGGGAATCCCGATGAACACCCAAAAGCCGATAGCGGGACGCAGGAACAGGGCCAGCAGCAGAATCACCAGCACCGCTCCCTCAATGCCGCTTTCGAGCATGGTGCCCAGGCGGCTGCGCAGGATGGTGGAGTCGTCATCCCAGAAGTCCAGGTGCATGCCCACGGGCAGGCTCGATCGCCGCTCCGCGAGGTATTTCTTGACCTTGGTGGCCACGTCGAGTGCGCTCTGGTCACCGACCCGGTAGACCTTGACGAAGGCCGCGGGACTGCCGTTGAAGGCGGTTTTCAGGGACTCTTCCTCGAAGCCATCGCTGACCCTGGCGATATCGGCGATGCGGATGATGCTGCCGTCGGGATTGGTCTTCACCACGATGCGCTCGAAATCCGAACGCCGGTAGGCCTGACCCTTGGAGCGGATGAGCACGTCGCCACCAGCGGCCCTCAGGTTGCCGGCAGAAATGTCCAGTGAACTGTCGCTGATGGCGGCGGCGATGTCGGCGAGGCTCAGGCTGTACTGGCGCAGGCGGTCCTGGGAGGCCTCGACCGCGATCTCGTAGTTGCGCACCGAAGACAGGTCCACCTGGGAGATGCCATCGATGCGCAGCAGGTCGTCGCGCACCTGCTCGGCATAGTTCAGGAGTTCGTCCTCGGCGAGCGCGCCCGCCACCACCACGTCGATGACCGCGCGGCGGCGCATGGCGAGGCTGGTGACCGGCTTCTCGGCTTCCGCCGGGAAGGTGTTGATGGCGTCCACCCGACCTTTGACGTCGTCGAGGATGCTTCGGGCGTCGTAGCTGTCATCGAGTTCCAGGGTTACGGTGGTGGAGCCTTCGACCGACTGGCTGGTCATGCGGTCGATGCCTTCCAGATCCTGGACTGCTTCCTCGATGCGGGTGGCGACACCCAGTTCGACATCCTCGGGAGTGGCGCTGCGCAGGGCCACGCTGATGCTGATGGTGTCGGGCTCGGGGTCGGGAAAAATCTCCAGGGTAAGCTCGGTTTTCAGCGCCAGAATACCGCCCATCACAATGCTGAACATCAGCAGGTTGGCGGCGACCGCATTGCGGGCAAACCAGGCAATCATGGCGAGCCTCCGGCGCTGCCTCGGGGCGGCAGCATGCCACTGGGGGCATCCGCGCGCCTGGCAATACTGTTATCCCGGGGGCGCTCTGCGACCTGGGTCGCCTGGCCGGCGATGGCGACGGGTGTGCCGGAGGTTACCTGGCCCAGCGGCGTTACTACCAGCTGGTCGCCAGCCGCCAGGCCCTCGGCCACCACGGCGTCGCTGGCATTCTGCCAGGAGATCTCGACGTCCCGGCGTTGCAGCAGCCCTTCACTGACCACGTAGACGTAACTGCCCTGATAGATGGTGCTGATGGAGATGACGATGGCACCGGGCAGGCTGCGGCCGGCGATCCGGGCGGTGACGTACTCGCCGATCTTCAGGGGTTTGCGGCCGCGGGTCCCGGTACGGTCCTGCGCCAGAAGCTGGAAGGGGTCGTCCACCTGCGCCACCACGTGCAGTTGCTGGGTGCTGCTGTCGATCGCGCCTTCGGTGCGAACCAGGAATCCTTCCCAGTCGCTGCCGCCGGACAGGCTGGAGTGAATTTGCGCCGGCACGCGGGAAACCGGCGCGTGCACCTCCGGCGGCGCCGGCTCCGGCAAGTCGACATACTCGAGGTCGGCGTTGGCCAGGGGCAGGCGGATCTCGACGTAGTCGGTGGCGTAAATTTCCGCCAGGGCGCTGTTACTGGCGATCACCTCACCCAGGTCGACCTCTGTACTCAGGATGCGGCCGTCGTAGGGGGCGCTGACGGTGCTGCGCTCCAGGTTGAGTTCTGCCTTGTCGAGGGCCGCCTCTGCCGAGGCGACGGTAGAGCGGGCAGCCAGTAGCTGGGGCTTGCGTAGCACCAGCTCGGAGGCCTCGCCGCCGTCGCCGAGACGCTCCCAATCTGCCAGTGCCTGCTGTGACTGGGCCTGCTCCTCCGCCAGCGCCTGGCGGGCCTCCAGCAGGGTGGCCCTGGCGATTTGTACGTCGGCCTCGTAGTCCCTGGCATCCACGCGCAGCAGTGCGTCGCCGGCCCTGAACACGCCGCCGTCACGGAACTGGGGGTTCACCCAGATAATCTCACCGCTTACCTGGGACAGCAGGCTGCTCTGGGTGCGCGGCTGCACGGTGCCAAAGCTCTGCACAGCGACCTGGTAGCGGACGGGCTGTACGCTGACGGTTTCAACCGTCAGCCGCGGGCCCGGTGTCGGCTGCATGCGATCGGCGGACGGTGGATTGAGCAGGGCCAGCGTCGCCAAAGCGGTGAGGCCGGCCAGTACCACCAGCGGCAGCAGGGCCTTGCGGAGGGAGTGGTAGGGTCGTTGGGAATTCATTCGGACAGTTCGCCAGTCAGGTGGTGGTGGGTTCCGGGAGGGCGAAGTTCCCTCCCAGTGCCCGGTAGAGTGTGATGCGATTGACAATCGCCTGGGCGTGGCTCTGGATGGCCGCGGTCTGTGCATCGAAAGCCCGACGCTGGGATTCCAGCACGGTGGTGTAGTCCACCAATCCGCGCTGGTACTGCTGCAGCGACAGTTCGTAGGCGATATCGGCATTGCGACGCGATTCCCGCTGGGCGGCCAGCTGGGTGCGCAGGTTCTGCTCGGCGCCCAGCAGGTTTTCCACCTCGGCCATGGCATTGAACACGGCGTCCAGGTACGCCTGTTCCGCCTGGCTCACCCGCGCCCGGGCCTGTTCCTCCAGGGATTTGAGGCGCCCCCCCTCAAACAGGGGTTGGGTCAGCCCGGCGCTGATGCTCCAGCTGGTAAGGCCCGCGTCCAGCAGCCCGTGCAGCGCACCAGAAGTGCCGCCGGCGCTACCGACAAGGCTGAAGGACGGGAAGCGATCCTTGTGGGCCGCGGCCAGGCCGGCGTCGGCTGCCAGTAAGTCCAGCCATGCCTGCTGCACATCCGGGCGTCGTTCCAGCAATTGGGCGGGGGTGCCGGCGGCCGTCACCGGCACCAGTTCGGGCAGCTCCAGACCGGCGGCTGCGAGATCACCATCGGGATAGCGTGCCAGCGAGCGCTGCAGGGCGGTGCGTGATTCCAGCAGACTCTGCTGCTGTTGCGCCAGGTTGGCCCGGCTGTCCGCCACGGTGTTGCGGCTCAGGTACACGTCCAGCGCCGCATTCAGGCCGCGACGGTAACCCTGTTCGAGGCGGGCAAGGTCGGTACTGACGTTGGCCAGTCGTTGCTCCAGCAGGGCTTCCAGGCGGGCGTTGGCGATGGCGTTGAACCAGCCCGTGGCCACATCGGCCGCGAGTTGCAACTGCTGGCTGCGCAGGTCGGCCAGGGATGAGTGATAGTTGAGTTCCGCCTGGCGCTGGCGGTCGCTGAGTTTGCCCCAGATATCCAGTTCCCAGCTGATGCCGAGACTGCCGCGCCAGGACTCGGTGACGAGGTCGGCGCTCTGTTCGCTTTCCAGGCCGTCCCGCCCCCCGTCCACGGACAGGGTCAGGGCGGGCCACAGGGGAGCGCCGGTGCTGGTGACCGCCGCTTTCAGTTCGGCTGCCCGGGCACGGCTCAGGGCCAGCTGGTAATTGCCGGCCTGGGCCTCGGCCACGAGGGACTCCAGGTCGGGGCTGGCCAGTTCGGACAGCCACTGTGCGGTGGGGTCCGCGGATTGGGAAGCCTCCGCTTGCTGCCACTGCTCCGGGAGCGCCAGGTCCCGGGTTTCCGGTGAAATGGCCGAACTGGCGCAGCCGGCCAGGTAGAGCGTTGCGAATACCGCCCCTGCCAGGCGCTGGATTGTCTTCGGTCGGGGTTGCATGGGCGCTGTTTTTGTCGCTACCGGGAGTTGGGGAAGCCTCGCAGTCTAGCGATTTTTCCCGGGCGCAAAAGGCGACTTAACCGAACTTTACAATTCCCTACCCGGCTTCACCTGCGGGCGCTCAGAGCAGGGCAATCACCGTGACCGAGACCGCGGCGAGCACCAGGGCCAGCAAGATGCCGTAGAGCAGGTAGAGCCCCAGCGATTTGGCAATGGCTGCACTGGTGGAGGAGTCGTAAGCCCGACGCAGCGCCAGCGGCAGATAGGCCAGCATCGCTACGGTTAACAGTCCGCCGATCTCCAGGCCCGCCCAGTCCAGGCCCTCGCTCAGCAGGTAGAGCAGGTAGAGGAAAGAATGAAAGTGCAGGGCAAACACGAGGTGCTGTAGGTAGTGGAACGGGGAGAACAGGTAAAACAGCCACAGCAGCAGGGCGAAGCAGGGCAGCATAACGAACATGGCCTGGGGCAGCGAGTCCATAAGCTGGTCCAGGAACAGGTTCGGGTCTTTCTCGACACGGTGGCCGTTGGCTTCGATACGCTCGCCCAGTCTGGCCAGCCAGCGCGGAGTCGAAGGGTCATTGGGGTCAATGCCGAGATCGATTCCCTTAATCGCCTTGGAGGAAGGTTCGTCTTCCTCGCTCTGCTCCACGTCGGCCGACTCGTTTATGCCGTTCGTACCGACTATAAGCGGTGCCTGAATCTCTGCGTCGCCATCTTCATCGAACACCACCATGGCGTCATTGGTCGTGATCGAGAGCGTGAGGAAGGTGATAAAGCTGATGATCAGGTAGAGGCGGAAGGGCGGGACGTAGCGTGCCCTGCGCCCGGTGATAAATTCCGCGGTGAGAAAGCCCGGCCGGAACAGCAGGGGGAACAGCGTGCGCCAGAAGCGCGAGTCCCAGGTCAATACATCCCCGGTAATTTCGCCGACGGCCTGCAAAAAGCGCAGGTCATGGCCTTCGCGCTGGCCGCAACTGTGGCAGAACTCCCCGCGCAGTGCTGCACCGCAGTTGCGACAGCGCAGTACCTCTCTGGAAGCATCCTCCTGCGCAGCGGTGTCCGTGGGCGCCTGTCCCTGAGCCTTTCCCATATCTCCCGGCTCCCCCTAAAGCCTGTTGTCGTCCATCTTAGGCCAGGTGACAGGATCGGCCAATGGCCCGCTTGCGGTACAAATAGACGTTCCATTCCCGGTGACGGGTCCGCGCCTTACTGTGGCGCCCGGTAATGCTGGATAGACTGTACCGCGCCGAAAATTCCAATAAGGAGATGCTCGTGTCACTGTCACGTTTTGCCCTGCTGTTACTGCTGGTCCTGTCGCCGCTGGCGGGAGCGGCCGACAAGCCCAACATCCTGGTGATCTGGGGTGACGACATTGGCTGGTCAAACCTGAGCGCGTACCACCGCGGCATGTTGGGCGGCCGCACGCCGAATATCGACCGCATCGCCCGCGAGGGGGCCATGTTTACCGACTACTACGGCGAGCAGAGCTGTACGGCGGGGCGCTCGGCCTTTATCACCGGCCAGCACCCGCTGCGCACCGGCCTGTTGAAGGTGGGAATGCCGGGGGCTGATATCGGCCTGCGGCCGGAAGACCCGACCCTGGCGGAACTGCTCAAGCCACTGGGATATGCGACCGGGCAGTTTGGCAAGAACCACCTGGGTGACAAGGACGAATTTCTGCCCAGCAATCACGGCTTCGACGAGTTTTTCGGCAACCTCTATCACCTGAATGCCGAGGAGGAGCCCGAAACCTACTTCTATCCAAAGGACCCCGAGTTTCGCAAGCGTTTCGCGCCGCGCGGTGTGATTCACTCCTATGCCGACGGACGGGTGGAGGACACGGGCCCACTCAGCCGCAAGCGGATGGAAACGGTGGACCAGGAGTTTACCGATGCCGCCGTAGACTTCATGGACCGCGCCGTGGCCGCTGACAAGCCCTTCTTTGTCTGGTTCAACGCGACCCGGATGCACAACTGGACCCGGCTTTCCGACAAGTGGGAAGGTAGCACCGGCTATGGCCTGTATGCAGATGGCCTGAACGAGCACGATCACAACGTGGGGCAGTTGCTGGACCAGCTCGACAAGCTGGGTGTCAGTGACAACACCATTGTCATTTACAGCACCGACAACGGCGCTCAGCTCGGTACCTACCCCGACGGTGGCTCCGAGCCTTTCCGCGGGGAGAAGGGTTCGACCTGGGAGGGAGGCTTCCGGGTACCCGCGCTGGTGCGCTGGCCCGGGGTGGTGGAGCCCGGGCGGGTGATCAACGATATATTCTCCCACCTGGATTGGATGCCCACATTGATGGCGGCCGCCGGAGTTGAAGATATTGCGGGCAAGCTCAAGAGCGGTTATAGCGCTGGCGGCAAGCAGTACCGGGTCTACCTTGATGGCTACAACCAGACTGATCTGCTGGCGGGTAAGGGGCCGGGACGCCGGGAAACCCTGTTTTATTTCGATGACAATGCCCAGCTTAACGCCGTGCGCTGGAAGGACTGGAAAGTACATTTTGCATTCCAGATGGAAGGCTGGACCGGTCCGCGGGAGCCCCTGAATTTTCCCCGCATCGTCCACCTGCGCAGCGATCCCTACGAGAGATCGCTCGATTCGGGCATGTACACGCGCTTCTTTGCCGACCAGTTGTGGATGTTTGTGCCCATGCAGCAGGTTGTCGGGCAGTGGCTGGGCACCTTCCGCGAATTCCCGCCGCGGCAGCCGACCGCGAGTTTCTCCATCGACCGGCTGATGAACCAGATGCAGATGATGTTGCAGGCCCGGCAGCAGGGCACCGCTTCGCGCAATTGACAAGGTGCCTATAGCGGCAATTGCCGTTAGGCTAGGCGATTCAGCCTAACCGAAGCCACCCTGCACCGATGGAACTGCGACACCTGCGTTACTTTGCCGCCGTGGCCGAAACCCTGCATTTCGGACGCGCCGCGCGCAAACTCAATATCTCCCAGCCCCCCTTGACCCAGCAGATCCAGAATCTGGAGGACGAACTGGGGGTGCAGTTGTTCGACCGCAGTCACCGCAAGGTGGCGCTGACGCCCGCCGGAGAGCTGTTTTACCAGCGGGTGGAGGCGATCCTGCACCAGGTGGAGAAGGCGGTGGGCGATGTCCGCCAGGCCGCGCACAACGAGGCCCAGACCCTGGTAATCGGCTACATGGGCTCAGCCATCCTGCGGGAGATCATTCCTCTGGTGCGGGAGTTCCACAGCGCGCACCCGCTGGTGAAACTGGAATTCGCGATCATGCGCTCCGACGAGCAGTACGAGGCCCTGCTGGACGGACGCATCGATGTCGGCTTTGTCGACCTGACGGTGCAGCCCCTGTCGGATCGCTTTCGCACCCAGAAGGTGGCCTTTGAGCTGGTAGTGCATGAGAGCCTGGTACTGGCGGTGAATCCCGCCCACACTCTCGCCAGGCGCGAGCGGGTGGAGATCGGTGAACTGCGCGACGAGAAGTTTGTCACCCTGCAGCGTCATCTGTTCCCCTCCAACTACGACAAGGTGGTCAGTCAGTGCCGGCAGGCGGGTTTCCGGCCGGATATCGTGGCGATGTCGGAACAGACCGATGTCCTGCTGGCCTATGTGGCCGCCGGTGTGGGGGTTGCGCTGGTGCCCGCTTGTACCGAAGCGTCCTGGAGCACCGATGTCAGCTTTGTCCCCATAGAGCCCCTGGCCGCAGTGGATGTGCACCTGATCCTGAATGCCGACAACACGTCCACGGTGGTGTCGCAATTTCGCGATGTCAGCGCCGCCTACGCCCGCCGTCGCAACCTGGCCTGAGCTGCCCCGGCACTTTCATATGTGAAAGCTATCGCTTTCATACAAAAGCAGTATTGGACGCCCTGGCTGCCAGCGCTGAATACTTTGCCCCGGACTGAAGAACAGCGGAGCGGAATTTTGCGAGTGTTGGACGGGCGCCAGATTGGCGCCATGCTGGACTGGAATACCACCATTGCACTGGTAGACCAGGCCATGCGCCTGGTCAGCGAGGGCGCCACTGTCGCACCGCTACGTTGGGGCATGTTCATGCCGGAGGGCGGCATGCTGGGCATGATGCCTGGCTACATCGAACGCCCGGCCTGCTTTGGTATCAAGGTTGTGAACATCATGCCCGCCAACGAGGGAACCCAATTCTCTTCCCACAGCGGCTGTATGCTATTGTTCGACGCCGAGCACGGCCAGACCCTGGCAATGCTGGACGCCAGCATCATCACTGCCCGCCGCACCGCCGCCGCCAGTGCGCTGGCAACTGACCGACTGGCGCGCGATGACGCCTCGGTGCTGGCCCTGGTGGGCTCCGGCGAGCAGGCCGCTGCCCACGCCGGGGCTCTGTGCGCGGCGCGCGATTTCCGTGAAATCCGGGTCTGCTTCCGCGATACCAGCCGCGCCGAGGCCTTCTTTGCCGGCCTCCAGGTGCCGGAGGACGTGGAGCTGAGGGCCTTCAGCGATACCCGGTCTGCGTTGGACGGCGCCGATGTGGTGTGCACGGTGACCTCTTCCCCTTCAGCGGTGATCGACCAGAGCATGCTGGCGCCGGGCATGCACCTGAACCTGGTGGGCGCCTGTACCCGCGACCGCCAGGAAATCACCACCGCGGCGCTGCCACTGTGTCGCTATTACCTCGACTCACGGACCGCTGCCTGGGATCAGGCCGGTGAACTCTGCTCGGGCCTCGAGCAGGGGCTGATCGGCGACGACTTCCCCTGCGGGGAAATTGGCGAAGTGCTGCAGGGCACACTGTCGGGGCGGCGGCAGCGCAGAGATATCACGGTATACCGGTCTCTGGGCGTCGCCGCCCAGGACCTGGTGGTGGCCCAGCACCTCTACCAGCGGGCTGTTCAGGAAAACTTAGGTACGGAGATTCCCTTCTGATGCAAGTAACCAGCTTTCCCCTGATTCGCAATTTCCTGCGCTTTGCGGTCGCCACCTCTGCGCTCGCGATGGCCTCATTCGCCAGTGGCGAGCAGGCAGACCTCGAGACCAGCACCCGGCTCTACACCCAAATTAACCTGATCGATGGCAGCGGTACCCCGGTGCAGCGCGACCGCGCGCTGTTGGTTGAAAACGGTCGAATCAGCGCCATCGTACCCAATGCAAAGGCCTCCGAATTGGCCACCGAGGGTGTGGAAGTGGTCGACGGGGCCGGCCGCTACGTGATTCCTGGCCTGGTCGATACCCACGTACACCTGGCGACCTCGCCCGAGGACGAGGAGCCCCTGCTGTTGTTGCGCCGCCAACTCTACGGCGGCGTGACCTCGGTGCGCGACATGGCCGGGGACGTGCGGGTGCTGGCGGGGCTGGCCCGGGATACGCGTCTGGATCGCATCGAGGGCCCGGACGTGTACTACGTGGCACTGATGGCCGGCGAGAGCTTCTTCCAGGACCCGCGCCCAGCCTCCTCGGCGCGCGGCGAGGTGCCCGGTGCTGTGCCCTGGATGCAGGCCGTAGCTCCCGACACGGACATGGCCCTGGCGGTTGCTCAGGCCAAGGGTGCCTGGGCCACCGCCATCAAGATCTACGCCAACCTGCCCGCGCCTGAGGTGGCACGTATCACTGCGGAGGCCCACCGCCAGGGTATGCAGGTCTGGGCTCATTCAACAGTGTTTCCCGCTGCGCCCAGGGAGGTAGTCGCTGCCGGTGTGGACGTGATTTCCCACGTATGCCGGCTGGCCTTTGAAACCACCGACAGCGTTCCGGAGATCTACCATCACGGCGACGAACCCGATTACGCCAGCATTGATCCGGCGGATGCCCGCATCACCGGCGTGTTCGATGATATGGCGTCCCGCGGCACCATACTCGACGCCACCTTAGGACTCTACGGCAGGGCCGAAGAACGCTTTGCCAACGATGCGGAAAACGCCGGCAAGCCCTACGTGGGCTGTCCTCTGGCCTTCGCTGGCGAGCTGGTCAAGGTGGCTGCGGGGCGCGGTGTGGCCGTCTCCACGGGTACCGACTTCATCAATCCCCGCAATGAGCAGTGGCCGGCCCTTTATGAGGAACTGGAGGCGTTGGTGCAGTACGCGGGTATGACGCCCCTGCAGGTGCTCCATGCAGCGACAGCGATTGGCGCTCGCACCATCGGCGTCGACGGCGACAGCGGCACCATCGAAGTGGGCAAACGTGCGGACTTTCTGCTGCTGCGGGATGACCCCAGCCGCGACCTCTCCGCCCTGCGCTCACTTGAATTGACGGTCAAACACGGTCGCCACTATGTCCGGGCGGACTTTGCAACCGAGGCCGCACAGGACTGAAATACAGCCCGACAATGAGCATCGAGAATATCCAGCCGGAAGCAGCCCGCAAGGCGCCATCCAGCTAACGACAGGAGTAACACAGCAATGATTCCTTCCAGACAACAACTGCTGGTGCTTGCCATCAGCACCCTGGCCGGCTCTGCCGCCGTCGCCCAGGGCAGTCCCGGCGAACGCAGCCTCGCCCTGGAGGAGGTGGTGGTCACCGCCTCCAAGCGCGGTTTGAGCACGGTGCAGGATATACCCACCAATATATCCGCCATCGGCGGCGCGGTACTGGAGCAGACCGGTGCCATGGGCATCCAGGACATGGCCCGCTTTATTCCCGGCCTGAGCGCAGTAAACAACGGGCCGGGCAACGAACAGGTCATCATCCGCGGGCTGGCCTCGTCCGCCGGCGCCGCCCAGGTGGGTACCTACTTCGATGAGATTCCCGCCACCGGAACCGGCGGCACCAACGTCGCCCAGACCGATCTGCAGCTCTATGACCTGGAACGGGTGGAGGTGCTGCGCGGCCCCCAGGGGACGCTCTACGGCAGTGGCTCCCAGGGCGGCACCCTGCGCTACATCACCAACAAGCCGAACCTTTCGGAATTGGATGGCTCGGTGCAGATGGATGCCGGCACCCGTTCCCGCGACGCGAGTGAGGCCTACCAGGTCAGCGCTATGCTTAATGCGCCGGTAGTGGAAGACCGTTTCGCCCTGCGTGCGGTGGGTTTCTATCGTGATGAAGGCGGCTATGTCGACTTGCCCGACCTCGGCAAGAGCGGTACCAATTCCGCCCAGAGCCAAGGTGGGCGCCTGATGGGCACCCTGCAGCTGGGTGAGCGCACCACCCTGAATGGCTCGGCGTGGTACCAGAACCTGGAAGTGGATGACCAGCCGCTGGTCAACGAGCACGAGGACAGCCGCCCCGGCCAGGTCCGCCTGCCCTTCGAGGACGAGCTGAACATGTACAACCTGACCCTGGACCACGGGCTGGGCTCGGGCGATATCACCGCCACCGCCTCCTGGTATGATCGCGCGACCTTCTTCGCCTTCGATGTGTCGCAGTTCGTACCCATGCCGGGCAGCGTCAACCAGAATCGCGACAGCGAACTATTCAGCGCGGAGCTGCGCTACGCCTCGCGCTTTGATGGGCCCCTGCAGATGATTGTCGGCGCCTTCTACCAGGAGCGCGAAACCAGCAACAGTTCCATCGGCTATTTCGTCGATCCCGATACCGGCCTGGTGCCGTCGAATCCCGCCAGCTTCTTTGATACCCGCGGTGAAACTGAATTTACCAACCAGGCCCTGTTTGGCGAATTCACCTGGGAGGTGAGCGAGCGGCTGGAATTGCTGGCGGGTTTTCGCGCCTTTGAGGTGGATGCCTGGTCCCAGGCCAATGAGATTTCCACGCCATTTGGCGAGCCGGCCGGCCTGCAAACGCCACTGGAAGCCGACAACAGCGACGTCATCTACAAACTGCAGGCCTCCTGGCGCTTCAGCGATGAAGTGTTGACCTACCTGGTCTATTCCCAGGGTTTCCGCGAGGGCGGCGCCAACAGCCTGAACCTGCAGACCCCCAGCGGTCGTCCGGTACCCCGTGGTTTCGAGCCAGATCTGGTCGACAACTACGAATTTGGCTGGAAGAGCGACTGGCTGGACGGCCAGCTTCGAGTCAACGGCGCTGTGTACGCCATGCAGTGGACGGATATCCAGGTGAGCCTGCTGGATGCCACCCAGGCCTTTTCCTACATCGGCAACGCCGGCGAGGCCGACCTTTTGGGGGTGGAGCTGGAGTCGGTGCTGCGCCCGCAGGCGCTGCCCGGCCTGACTATTCGCTTCAATGCCAATTACTCCGAGCAGGAACTGGCAGAAAATACTCCGGCCTACGATGCGGGTGATATAACCGCCGGCCGGGATGGCGACCGCCTGCCGGATACCTTCCCCTTCTCGGCCGGTTTGATCGTGGAGCAGCAATTCGAGCTCGGCGGTTACAACGCCTATGCCTCGCTGGATGCCTCCTACGTCGGTACGGCGCTGACCACCTTTTCCAGACGCTCCGGTGATGCCCGGGAATACGGTGACTACATCCTGGGTGGGGCGCGCCTCGGACTCAGCCTGGACAACTGGGAAGCCGCTCTTTACGTCACCAACATCGCCGATGTGCGAGAGCCGGTGAACTGGGAAGTGGAGGCGCGGGAGGGCATTCCCGACCGCATCTTTACCACCCAGCCGCGCACCGTGGGTATCAATGTCGTTTACACCTTCCAGGAGGGCTGACATGGGCGAAATCTCACGCCGTCACTTACTGCAATACTCCATGGCCGGTGCCGCCCTGAGTGGGCTGGGAGGGCTATCGCCGTCACTCGCTGCGGGGGGGAACTATGACTTTGGCGACACCCTGGTGATCAACAACCTCGGCGGTATCGGCAATCCCAATCTGCGCCTGCAGCCGTCGGATACGCCCGCCGGCCCGGTGGGCAGTAGTTACGAGCACCTGGATGAGCGCGCGCTGGCGGATCTCGTCGCTTCCGGCACCAGCGCCATCAACGTGACCCTGGGGCATGTGGCCGGGCCGGCGGAACCCTTTGAGTACACGGTGGCGGAAATTGCCGGCTGGAACCGCATCATCGAGCAACACGCCGACAAGCTGCTCAAGGTGCTGCGCGCCGAGGACATTATCGAAGCCCGGCGCAGCGGTCGCACCGGGGTGATCTTCGGTTTCCAGAACACCACCATGCTGGGTGCCGATACCAGTCGGGTGGCAATATTTTCCGGACTCGGTGTGCGCATCATCCAACTGACCTACAATGACGGGAACCACGTAGGTGCCGGCTCCATGGTGCCGGAGAACAGTGGCCTCACCGATTTTGGCCGCGAGGTGGTTGCCGCACTGAACGATGCGCGGGTGTTGGTGGACCTGAGCCACAGCGGGGAACAGACCTGTCTGGACGCCATTGCCGCCTCCCGTGGACCAATCTGTATCAGCCATACCGGATGTCGCGCTCTCAGTGACCTGCCGCGCAACAAGACCGATACTGAACTGCGTGCCCTGGCGGAGCGCGGCGGGGTGGCGGGCATCTATTTCATGCCCTTCCTCAAGGCGGACAGCTTCCCTGATGCGCAGGACGTGATTCGCCATATAGGGCACGCTATCAATATCTGCGGCGAGGATCACGTCGGTATCGGCACCGATGGCGGAACCACGGCCATCGATGATATGCCCGCGTATCACGCAGCCATCGATGCCGAAATTGTGGCGCGCCGTGCCGCGGGGATATCCGCCCGCGGCGAGAAGCCCGGGGTAGTGCCCTTCATCCCCGATCTGCAGGGGCCGGGGCAGTTCCGTCAGCTGGCTGATATGATGGCCGCCGCAGGGCAGCCGACGCGCATCATCGAGAAAGTGCTGGGCCAGAATTTCCTGCGTCTGCAACGGGAAATCTGGGGCGCCTGACCGGGCGCCGTCAGTAGTGGGAGAGAAGCGTGTCGGAAGATGTAATCGCTCTGATCAATACCCGAGTGGTACCCCTGGGCCTGATGGCCATCATGTTCAGCCTCGGCCTGTCCCTGGCCCTGGCGGACTTCGGCCGCCTGCTGCGCCGGCCAAAGGCGACTGCGGTGGGCCTCGGGGGCCAGTTGCTGTTGCTGCCCCTGATCGCCTGGAGTCTCGCCGTGCTATTCCGGCTGCCGCCGGCCATGGCCACCGGGCTGGTCATTCTGGCGGCCTGCCCCGGTGGTGTCACCTCCAATGCGGTGGTGTTCGCGGCCCGCGGCGACGTGGCGCTCTCGGTGACACTGACCGCCTGTTCCAGCCTGTTGACCATTATCACCACGCCGGTACTGATTGGCCTGGGGCTGGATTATTTCTACGCCGGTGGCGATGCCCCGGTATTGAACGTTGGCAATACCGTCGAGCGCCTGCTGCAAATGACCGTGTTACCGGTGACGGCGGGCATGCTGTTGCGCCGCATGCTGCCGAGCCAGGCGGAGGTGTTGGTGCGGGCCCTGCGACCGGTTTCCATCGTGATTCTGGTGCTGGTGATCCTGTTGTCGGTGGTCAGCAGCGCCGACCTGTTGCTGGACAACCTGCTGACGGCGGGGCCGGTTATCTACCTGCTCAATCTGCTGGCCATGGGCAGCGGCCTTGCCCTGGCCTGGCTGGCACGCTTGCAGGACGGCGAGCGCATGACGCTGGCGGTGGAAATCGGCGTCCAGAATGCCACCATGGCCACCTTCCTTAGCCTCACTATACTGGGGAATTGGGAGCTGGCCATCGTGCCGACACTCTACGGCTGCATCATGCTGATCAATGCCGCCCTGCTATTGCGACTGTTGCGCTGGCGGCGGGCTGGCGTTCTCGCCGACGCAGCCGCCACTACAGACTAACCCGGAGCAGTACCGTGATTACACCCAATGCCGCGGCCTTCGACGCCTGGATTCGCGGACCCTTCCGCGACATGAACAGCGAGCTCGAAGCCCTTTATTTTGCCCAGGCCGACCGTGCCAATGTCGCCGGCGTCGGCGATGCCATCAAGCAGCAGTTGCTGACCGAGGGCCGTGACCATATCAGCGTGCTGCTGGGGGAGGGCAATACGGATGAGGGCTTCGATGCCAACTTCGACCTGCTCGGCAACGTGGGTTTTTACATGGCGGCCTGTCGTCGCCACGAACTCACCGAGCCCAGCCGGGAAACCCGCTCGCCGCTGACGGAAGCTTCGGCCCTGGCCATGCAACTGGGTGCCTCCCTCGGCACTGTGCCGCGCTTTGCCTCGGCCCACCTGGAAACCCACAACCGGGCGCACAATGGTGTGTTCAAGTCCTTCACCTCGCTGGAGGACGAAATCACCTTCATCGCCTATAACACCCGCGGCGCCTTCGGTTATATTCGCGCCGCCGAGGCCCTGCTGCACCTGTTGCCGCTGGGAATATCGCACCCGGTGGCGGCGGACCTGCTGCGCCAGGCGAAAGCCTCGCTGGAGGAGGTGCACCGCTACAACGCGGAGTTGTTCGAGGTGCTGGATGTGGAGCGCTTCTTCTACTGCGTGCGACCCTACTACAAGCCGCACCGGGTGGGCCTGCGGGAGTACCGCGGAGCCAATGCCGGTGACTTTGCCGGCATCAACGTGATCGACCTGTTGCTGGGGCTGTGCCGCGCCGACGACCCGTACTACTCCCAGATCCTGGTCGACAAGTTCCTGTTCATGCGCCCCGACGACCAGCTCGTCCTGCGCGACTGTATGCGCCGCCAGAGCCTGTTGGATGCTTTCCTGGCAGAGCTGGACCAGCAGGGGGCGCCGTGGTACCAGGGCAACCTCCGCCTGTTCCTGGAGGTGTGCGAGGCCCATGGCCGCACCGCCCTGCAGCATCACGAGCAGTTAGTGGAGAAGTTCATCGTGCAACCCGCCGACGAGGGCGAGCGGGCGGATGACGCGGGCCTGACCGCCAGCGGGCCGCCCCTGCCGGTACTGCTGAAGGCGCTGAAAACCCTCTGTGATCTGCGTGCCGGCGCTCCGCGGGATGATATTCCATCGCGCTACCGGGAGCTGGCGACCCTGCGTGGCCTGCTGGCACCGGAGGCATCGTGAGTGACATTGTAGACGGGCTGGTCGACCCGCAGTGGGCGACCTGCTATGCGCCCTCGCCGGGTATCTACTTGTTGTCCCATTCGGTGGGTCGCCTGCCGACCAGCAGCCTGGAGGCTCTGCGCCAGGGGTTCCTCGACCCCTGGGAAGCCGGCACGGCCGAGCCCTGGCCCCAGTGGATGGAGGCACTGCAGGGGTTTCCACGCGCCCTGGCGCGCCTGCTGAATACCCGGCCGGAGGCGATATGCCCCCAGGTGAATGTATCCAGTGGATTGGTCAAAGTACTGGGAGCGAAGCGTCCGCAACCCGAACGGAATGTCATCCTGTTCACTGAGCGCGACTTTCCCTCCGTCGGGTTTGTGATCGAACAGGCACAGAAACTGGGCTATCGCAGTCGTATGCTGCCGGCCACAGGTGACCTGCAGGACCCGGCTCTGTGGGAGACGGCGCTCACGAATGACGTGTGCGCGGTGCTGGTGACGCATGCCTGGTCGAATACCGGCCAGCTGGCGCCGGTGGAGGAGATCCTCGCCCTGGCCCGCGCGCGTGACATACTGGGTATTGTCGATGTCGCCCAGTCCCTGGGGGTCATCCCCATCGACCTGCAGCAGTGGCAGGCCGACGTGGTGCTGGGCTCCTGCGTGAAATGGTGTTGTGGCGGACCTGGAGCCGGCTTCCTGTGGCTGGCGCCGGAACGTTTTGCCGAAATGGAGCCCCTCGACGTGGGTTGGTTCTCCCATAGCAATCCCTTCGAGTTCGACATCCATCACTTCGATTACGCCGCGGACGCCGGCCGGTTCATGGGCGGTACCCCGTCGGTCATGCCCTTCGTGCTGGCCGCCAACAGTGTGGGGCTGGTCAACCGTATCGGCATCCAGCACATCCGCAATCACAACCTGGCGCTCGGCGACCGCTTGATCGCCGGCCTCGCGCCCGGGGAATTGCGTTCGCCGGCAGCGCCGGCACAACGCAGCGGAACGGTGATTGTCAAACCCGAAGACCCCGCTGCGGTGGCGCGGCTGGGCGAGGCGGGGGTCGCTTTTGACGAGAGAGCAGAAGGTCTGCGCCTGTCAGCGCACGTCTATAACACGGTGGAGGACATTGATGTCGTCCTTCGCTGCCTGAGGGGTTGATCCCCCCTAATCGCTACAGATCAACGCCTCGAACATCCCCCGGGCCTCCTCCAGCTTGGCGAAGATGGGATAGTCCGGGTCGATGGCCCAACTCACCGTCAGGGTATTGAGCGTACCGACGATCATCGCCGCCAGGATCTCGGGGGAGTAGGCCCGGCTGGCATCCCCCGCCGCCTGGCCGGCGGCAATCAGGCTGGCAAAGCTGTCCTTGGCGCTGCGGTTGATCTGGCGCTGCTGGTCGGGGTCGTTGGCGAATACCGCCGGCGCGGTCAGGATCAACTGCCGGTCAATCTCCTGGTACTTGGAAAAGCTCGCCTCGATGTAGTCGATCATCGCCTCAAGTCGCTCCCGGGTGCTCTCGAACTGTTCCATGAGGTGTCGCAGCATGGGCTCCGCTTGGCTGTAGAGCCGCGAGACACCCAGTCCGCCCAGCAGGGCGTGTTTATTGGGAAAGTGGCTGTAGAAGGTCCTCCTCGCCACATCCGCCTCCCGGCAGATCATCTCGATACTGGTGTCCTCAATGCCCTGGCGCTGGAACAGGGCGTAGGCGGCGTCCTCGATCCGGGCCCGGGTCTCGAGTTTACGTTTTTCCCGTCGGTCGAGGGGGGCAGTGGTCTCCATGAATTTTTCCTGGGGGTCTTGCATTCCGGTTTTCATTAAACTAGTTTGTATACATATGTGCAAGCATGCTCATATGAGCATAAGTTGTGAGCGGGGCCACCCTTATGCCGATTAATAATCACGTGCCCGTAGTGTGTGAGTGTTGTTGTCATGTCTGATCGCCTGATAGTGGTGTCCTCCGACTGCCACGCCGGCCTGCGTATTGCCGACTATAAACCCTATGTCGAGTCCCGTTACCACGAAATGCTGGATATGGCGGTCCCCATCCAGGTCGACATGATGCAGAAAGCCGAGCAGAGCTTCCTGATCAAGGAAATCAACGACCAGTGGCGCGCACCCATTGAGCAGGATTTGACCGGCGCCTGGGATTATAACGAGCGCCTGAAAATGCTCGCCGGTGATGGTATCGCGGCGGAGATTATTTTTCCCGACGGCATCACGGAAATGAACACGCCGCCCTTCGGGGCGGGCCTCGGCCTGTCCCCCCGCAACGCGGTACCCGAACTGCAGTGGGCGGGCGCCATGGCCCACAATCGCTGGCTGGCGGAATTCTGTGCCCACAACCCGGCGCGGCATATCGGGGTGGCCTCCATTCCCCTGTTGTGGGATATACAGCAAGCGGTCGATGCAGTGCGCTGGTGTGTGGACAACGGCATTACCTCGGTGATGATCCCGACCCTGTGGGAAGACCAGGCCCCCTACCACGACCGTAAATACGATCCCTTCTGGGAGGTGTGTGAAGACCTCGGGGTCATCATTCACTTCCACTCCGGGCCGGCGCCACACCCGGAGTATTTTGGTGCCAACTGGCCGGAGGAAGACCGCAGTGACAGTCTGCCCGGCGCCATGGGCATCTACGTGTCCGAGGTGATGTGGTGGTTGTATCGTCCGCTGACCTTCATGATCTGGGGCGGCGTATTCGAACGCTACCCGAAACTGAAAGCTGTCATGACAGAGGGCGGCACCGTATTTATGCTGCCTCCCTGGCTGCGGTTGATGGACCACAACTATACCGACGTGCACTTCTCCGCCAAGCTCGGGGATTTCCGTTCCCACCTGTCTCTCTCGCCCAGCGAATACTTTGCCCGTAATGTCGCTGTCGGGGCGTCCTGTGTACCGCGGCGCGACCTTGACCTGCGCAACCAGCTGGGTGTCGACAAGCTGATGTGGGGCAGTGACTTCCCCCATCCGGAAGGGACCTGGCCCCACACCGCCGACTACTTCCGTGAAACCTTCTCCGGCCTGCCGGAGGCGGACGGGCGCAAGATTCTCGGCGACAACGCGGTGGACTGGTACGGCCTCGACCGCGTCGCCCTGCAGGCAGTGGCCGATGACATCGGCCCGGACGCTTCCATCTTTCACTGATTTGACTCATTAACCAACGCTCTGGCCCCAGCGCCACGGGAGAACAACCATGACCCAGATCATTGCAGCCTGTGAATCCAGGACCAACACCACACCGGACTTTCCCATGGGCTGGTATTCGGTCGCCCGCAGCCATGAACTCCTGGTGGGTGAGGTCAAACGGGTACAGGCCTTCGACCGCGAACTCGCCCTGTACCGCTCCCGCAGCGGAGTGCCGGTGTTACAGGACGCCTTCTGTCCTCACCTGGGGGCCCATCTGGGCGTTGAAGGTCGGGTGGTGGGCGAGTCCCTGCGCTGCCCCTTCCACGGCTGGCGCTTCGATAGCAGCGGCCAATGCGTGGAGATTCCCTATTGCGACGAAATCCCGGATCGCGCCCGGATTCGCATGTGGCCGGTGGAAGAGCGCAACGGGGAAATCTATGTGTGGTTTCACCCGGAGAACACCGCGCCGAAATACGAATTGCCCGATCTCGTCGAGTTGCGCGACGAGCAATGGACGTCTCCCCGTTACGCGGAGTTCGAGGTGCCGGTACACATCCAGGACATCGCTGAGAACTCCTGTGACCCGGTCCACTTCCAGTACGTGCACAAGCAGATGCACACCCCGGAATCCTCGGTGACCATCGACGATGACGGTCGCATCCTGCACCTGCGCTCGGACATGAAGGACACGGATTTCCCCAACCAGTTGCACGCCACTGTGTATCAGCCCGGGTTGGCGGTGGTCCGCACCACCTACTCCCCGGAGGCCCAGATGGTGGTCTACAACAGCGCCCAGCCCATTGACCTGAACAGGACCTTGCTGCGCTGGACCCTGACCGTGCGCCGGGAAATCGAGGACCTCGCGGGTGACGATGTGATGAACGGCATTATCGAGGGGCTCAGCCAGGATTACCCGATCTGGGCCAACAAGGTCCATAAACAGAAGCCGGTGTTCTGTCGTGAGGACAAGACCCTGGTGATGTTCCGCAAGTGGGTGCGCCAGTTTTACGTGGATGTGAGGGAGATTGCCTGATGCAGGATTTCACCGGCAAGGTGGCGGTTATTACCGGTGGAGCCAGCGGCGTGGGGCGCTCCCTGGCGTTTGCCCTTGGGCGGCGCGGAGCGAAGATTGTGGTGGGCGATGTGGATGCCGCTGCAATGGAGCAGGTTGCCACAGATCTGGAAGCGGCCGGGATCGATGCGGTGGTGTCCCACTGTGACGTGACCCAGCTGGACAGCAACCAGGCCCTGGCCGACCTGGCCGAGGAGCGCTTCAGCGGTATCCAGCTGGTGTTTGCCAATGCCGGCATCGGCGCAGGGGAATCGGGCGCCATGTGGGACTACTCGGAGAAGGACTGGCAGTGGTGCCTGAATGTGAATCTCTGGGGGGTGATCAACGCCATTCGCGCGTTTATGCCGCGACTGGTGAGCCAGACGGAAACCACCCACTTTGTGGTGACGGGTTCCGGCAACGGCGCCCTGCTGGTGTATCCGGACCAGCCCATCTATACCGCCACCAAGGCGGCTGTGCACACCATTACTGAAAATCTGCATTACCAGGTCCAGGCGGGCAATCTGCCGGTGAAGGTGAGCGCCTTGTTCCCGGGGCCGCATATTGTGGACACGGGGCTGTTCAACTCCGGGCGGGTGCGGCCGGAAGCCCTGCAGAAGGAGTCCGGCGGGAATGAATCGGGCATCAACTCGGTGGACGACATGAAGAAGATGGCGGCTGAGTTTGGCATTGAGCTGCAGACGACGCATCCGGATGAGGTGGCGGAGATGGCGATCGAGGGACTGGAGCGGGATGCGTTCTGGTTGTTGAAAACGACGCCGGAGACGGATGCGAAGATTCGGGCGCGCTGCGACATGATTATGGAGCGGAAGACGCCGGTGCCGGATCAGGTGGGCGGGTGAGTGATTGTTTCGAGGGGCTCCGCTCCAGTTACGGCACCGCTGCGGCCGGACCGCTCCGCGACTCGCCGTGAATCCATCCATGGAGGCTCCTCGGCAACATGCCCGAAAAAGAGGGGCAGGCTCTCCATGTTGCCGAGGGTCGCTGCGCGGCCCGCCCGCAGCGGTGCCTCCGTGCCAACGAACGGCTGGAATAATTCAGATCGAAGCGCAGTAAACCTTAAGAAAATAACCAAGAGGCAAACACCATGACCGACCAGAGCAGTGCGCCCCAGGGCAACCCCGGCGATATCGTCAACTGGCCGATGCTGAAGATTGTGTACCGGACGGACCCGGACAAGATTGCGGCGCTGTTGCCGCCGGGCATTGAGCCGGGCAAGGATCCCCACGTGAACCTGACGATCTACAATTTTCCGGTACCGGACGAGCCGGAGTTTGGCATCGTGACCACGGTGAATGCGGACTACAACGGTATTGAGGGTGAGTACACGCTGGGGTACGGCATCGACCAGGAGTCGGCGATTTTCATCAGTCAGGAGACTAACGGCCAGCCGAAGTATCCCTGCACCACGGAGTACTATCGCCTCGGGCCGCAGGTGTCGGCGCGCTGTACCCACCAGGGTTATACCTTTGTGGAGTTCAAGGGGGTGTCGAAGGGAGAGAATGTGTCCCAGGGTGAGTGGGAGCAGAATGAGTGGTGGATCAAGGTGTCGCGGGCGGTGGGGGTGATGCCGGACCCGGCTCGCGGCTACGATTTCCCGCCCCACGTGGTGCATGTGCGCAGTAAGTACGGCACGGCGTGGAAGGAGGAGGTGCAGGGCGAACTGGTCCTGCGCGACAGCCCCTGGGATCCGCTGGCCAGCCGGTTGCCGATGCGGGAGCAGGTGTCGGCCCACCTGTGGTGGCCGATTTTCCTGGACCGGGAGATCACGCTGGCGGGCAAGCTCGATCCGGAGGGTTTCATGCCTTTCGCCGATACGATCTCCGGGTCCCGCTGGCCCGGCAGCAATGGCGGGCCGCGCCGGGGCTAACCAGCGCCGGGAGACCTGCCGCCGGTCAATTGCCAACGACCTATACCGATTTCGGGGTGCTGGGGAGCGCCCCGGTATTTGGTAGATTTCATTTACAAATGGCTATTGATCGGCTTCCTTTGCTGGGTAATCATGGGGTTAATGACTACTAGCGTTCATACCTGAGTCCTGCAGATGGGTGGGGTGATTGATTACCTGCTTACCTCTCTGGTGGTAATCAGCCTTATCCTGGCGGGAGCCAATTATCTCGCGTACCGGTTGTTCGAGAGGCCGCGGCATGCCCTCATGTGGTCGGTCAGCTTTGGCCTGGTGGCGCTCCAGTACCTGTTGAATCTGGCGCGCGACCTGCTGCCCGCGCCGGCGTTCTACTGGCAGAGCGCCAATATGGTGTCCTTTGCCCTGGTGCTGTTTGCGGTATGGGGGCACAGGGAGCGGCTGCAATTACACACCGACTGGCGTCTCCTCCTGGCCGCGTACACGCTGCTCTCGGTGACCTCCGCCGCCGTAACGCTGTGGGATCCGGTGATCAGCATCCGCACGGCACTCGCCCCGGGGTTCACCTTCCTGGCCATGACCCATATTGCGCTCGCGCTGGTGCGCAGTTCCCGGGAGCCACGCCTGGCCCAGTTGGTGGCGGCGGTGATACACCAGCTGTTCGGGCTGACCCAAGGGCTGGCGGCAGCCATCGCGCTCAACCTGGACAGCGGGTCGCGGGACTTCATGTACCAGCTGTACAGCATGGTCAACTTCGGCCTGATGCCGACGCTGTTCATCGCCCTGGGGATTTCGGTGATTTTCCTGCTGGCCACTGATCTCGCCGGCCGGCTCAACACCATGTCCCTGACCGATTCCCTGACCGGCCTCAATAACCGCCGTGGATTTATGGTGGCAACGGAAGGTTTGTGGGCGCGCTGCCGCCGGTCGAACAAGCCGCTGACGCTGTTGCTGGCCGATATCGATTACTTCAAGCGCATCAATGATCGCTACGGACACGCCATGGGGGACCGGGCGCTGCAGCACTTTGCCAGGATTCTGCGTGAATCGGTGCGGCTGGAGGATGCCCTTGGCCGCATTGGCGGTGAAGAATTCGCGGTAACCCTCGGCGAAATGACCAGTGCAGAGGCGGAGTCCATCGCGGCGCGCTTCCGCGCTGCACTGCGGCGGCAACCCATGCGGTACGGCAGCCTGGAGCTCGACCTGCGAGCCAGCTTCGGTATAGCCGAATGGCAGGAAAAGGATGATATCGCCTCACTGCTCAAGCGTGCGGACATCGCGCTCTACGACGCCAAGGCCTCCGGTCGCGATGCTGTCATCGTCGCCGGTGAACGGAGCCTTGTAGGTATGGCATCCAACGGCTGAACCGGCTAACGTTGGCGTGCGCTGCCCGGCACCTCCCATAGCCGGTGCAGTAAATACTAATAATTCAATGGAGTGCCTTCATGTCGCCTGTGTTGCGCCGGTTAAAACACCGCTTGCTGATTTCCCTGATGAAAGTCCTCGCGGGCCTGAGTCCTGCCGCCAGTTACATGGTGTTCGTTGGCAGCGGCAGTGCCGCCCAGTTGTGTCGTCACATTGTGCGCAGCGGTGCCCGACGGGTGTTGGTGGTCACCGACAAACCACTGCGGGACATGGGGCTGGCCGACAGGGCGGTGGCGCAACTGGTGGCCGCGGAGGTCGACCTCGCCTGGTACGACGGCGTGAAACCCGACCCGACCTACGACCAGGTGGCAGAGGGCGTGAAGGTGTTGCGAGCCCACGGCAGTGAGGCGGTGCTGGCCATCGGTGGGGGGTCTTCCATCGATTGCGCCAAGATCATTGCCGCCGCCGCCGGCAGTGACGAGGACCCCCGTAGCTGGGTGGGCTTCGGCAAGGTGCGCCACGAAGTCATGCCCCTCTACGCGGTACCGACGACTTCCGGCACTGGGTCCGAGGCCACTATGGGTGCGGTCATCTCCGACCCGGTCAGCCACGAGAAAGGCATTATCTCCGGGGCGTCACTGTTGCCCGGCGCCGCGGCACTCGACAGCGACCTGACGCTGGGTTTGCCGCCCCACATCACGGCAGCCACAGGCATGGATGCCCTGACCCACGCGGTCGAGGCCTACATCTGTACCTGGGACCGGGGCACACGTCTGCAGCACTCAAGGGCTGCGGTGAAGCTGATCTTCGAACACCTGGAAGCGGCAGTCAGCGACGGCAGCAATGTGGAGGCGCGGGAGGCGATGGCGACCGCCGCCTACTACGCAGGCATCGCCATCAACCAGGTCAATGTAGGCAACGTGCACGCCATAGCCCACCAGCTGGGTGGCAAGTACGGCATTCCACATGGCATGGCCAACGCCCTGGTGCTGCCGCACGTGCTCGAATTCTGTCGCGAGGAAGTGGAAGGGCAGCTGGCTGAGCTGGCCTTGCTGGTAGGCGCGGGCAGCCCCGGCGATGCCCCGTCCCGGCTCGCCGAGGCCTTCATCCAGGCGGTGCGTGAACTGCGCAGCAAGGTGGGTATCCCCGAGCGTTCCGACAAGCTGCGGGAGAGCGACTACGACTATCTATGCGATCTCGCCATGGCCGAGTGCGAGAGCTACCCGGTGCCGCGCCTGCTGGACCGGGAAAACACCATGATCATCCTCGCCAACATTACTGCCTGACGGGCAGTCCTCTCAGGCCTGGCGCAGGGAAGTGGGCCCGCTGGGTGCCGCCACCGGCACAGCACCCACGTACCAGATGCTGTCCTGCGGTGCGCTGCTGATGCGCCGCGCCGTGCGTCCTGCCAGCAGGGCGAGCCCGAGCGCCCCGATGGCGGCCACCAGGTCCACCACCAGCGCACTGTCGGAGTGATTCCAGCCCGATCCAGGCAGCAGCGCTACCGTGAGACTCGCCGCAGGTATCAGTGCGGTGGCAAGGGCGGAGGCCCGCAGCAGGCCGACAGCGCCCCGCGCGGTGCCACGGAGGAAAGCCCAGCCGAGCGCCGCAAGAAATACCGCATAGTAGATTGCGGTGTGCCAGTGACCGGGCTGCGACACCAGTACCGGAAGGGCCTTGGCAGCGGCAATGGTGACCGAAATGCCGGAAATGCAGCCCAGTGTTACCCCGACGGTCAAAGGGCCGAGAAAGCGCGCTGACCGGCGTTGCTCGATCTGTTGCAGGGGTGCGGATTGTTTCAGCTTCTTCCTGCGAGTTTCCAGCCACAGAAGGTTGCCGCTGTAGAACAGCGCAGCACCTCCCAGACCCAGCAGGAAATAGCTCCAGCGCACAGTGTTGCCACCATAAGAGCCGAAGTGCAGGGAGAAGAAGCTGGTGATGGTGGCTCCCATGCCGTTCTGCAGTCCCGGCATGTAGTCGGTCATCAGGATGTCGCCCGTTACCGGATCCAGGCCAACCACCCCGCCTTCCGGTGAGCGCATGCCGAAGCGTGGGTTGTCGCCAAAGATGGCCAGCGACGGACCTTGCCGTGGAGTGTCGCGATAGATCATGCGCCGGGGCTCAAACCCGGGTTGTTGTTCATGCAGTCGAGCCACGAGCTGGCCGGGTGCCAGCTGTTCGCCGGTCGGGGCGCCCGCTGCGGGCTGCCGTCTTTCGCGCTGGATAAAGCTGTTGGGACCCTGGAACACCCACTGCTCCTGGGCGGCGTATATCGGGTCATGGAAGGCAAAGATCGCGGATGTCAGTGCCATGACCAGGTGAAAGGGCAGGCTGAAGATACCGAGCAGGTTGTGGAAATCCAGCCACAGGCGTTTGAGGTTTTTACCCAGGCGGAAGGCGAAGAGATCCTTGACCAGGGTTGGCAACAGCACGATCACCCCGGATACCAGGGCCACGCCGTATAGCAGGGCTACAGTGCCCATGATGGGCATGGCTATCTCGTGCGGCAGCATCAGCCCGACCTGGCGGTGCAGGTCGTCCACCAGTTGCGCGACCGGCGAAGCGCCACTCCTGGCCACGAAAAGATGGCCCTCCGCTGTGAGGTTGGCGTGCATCAACTCTGGTGTGTCGTGGTCGTCGGCGTCCGGATTGGAGAGCTCCCAGTTCATGCGCGCCGGGTATTTGGCCGAGGGCTCCAAGATGATCTGGTAGCCCTTTCGAGCATCGGGGTATTCGGCGAGCACCCGGGAAATCAGTTCCGGCGTGTCCTCGAGGGGGGTGAGTTCGCCGAAGCCGGAAGGCGCTGAGGCCCAGTGCTGCAGGGGTTCCTTGAACATGGTGATGGCGCCGGCGTAAAAGGCGATGAACAGGAAAAGCCCGCTGACAATACCCGTCCAGGTGTGGACGTCCTTGTACATCTTGACGATATCGCTACGCATGGTGGTTACCTGTGTCCTTGGCGTGGGCACTGCATGGGGCGTGCACCCTGGAAAAGTGGATGGGGTGGCGGCATCAAATCGCCAGCAACAGGCCCCAGGTCAAAAGGTTTGCCGTGCCCAGCCACAACCAGGCCTGACGTACGGAGCGAAACAGAAAGCAGGTGCTGAGTACTGTGACCAGCAGCGGAGCGACCAGCCACATGGTGAACTGGTGCTCCACCCCGAAGGGCGCCACACCACCCAGGCCGAAACGGGCCAGCAGTCCGCCGCAGGATAAGGCCAGCAGGAACCCTGCAATCAGCCCGGCGCTCGCCTTGCCCAGCCAGCCCCGGCTCGAGTAGCGGAACGGCTTCATCGGCTGGCCCTCCCGTTATCGCTCTGACGCTTATGGTGGAGCCAGGCGATGGCCAGTGGCGGTAGGGACCACAGCAGCATCAGCCCGGTGACGAGGATGAAGACAGCGATGGCGGGACCAAAGTAGCTGTTGAGAAGTGCCAGGGTAGATACTCCCAGCGCAATGCCCGTCAACGCGAGGGCGCGCCCGGGTAGCGGGCGTTGAACCAGTTTCTGGTGCGGACTGGCCAGGTAGAGACAGAGCGCCGCCAGGGTGAGGCACAGCAATGAAAGTGAGCCCACAGGGGTATTCACGGTGAGTTCTCCGGTAAGCGTGCAGAACTGATGGCCGTCAGGCGGAAGCCGGCCGGCCTGTCAAACGATGGACATATAGTGCAGCGAAATTGGCGTTATTGCAAATAAGTATGATTCTCATTTATATTTGCATTTGATCGAGCCGCGTGGACTGCCATCCGTTTCGGGGAGTCAGCCCACTCAGCCCACTCAAACCCTTCGCCAATATCGAGGATCATCCCGTGAACTACCACCGCCGCGACCGCGCCGCCCATTTACCCCTCTCCGCCCTGACGTTCTCCCTGTCGTCCGCACTCGCCAGTGCAGCGGCTGTGGCGCAGGAGGGAGTTGTCGAAGAGCCCCAGCGGCTGGTGCTGGAACACATTGTTGTCACCGGGGAAAAGGTCGAGCGATCTCTTCGGGACACCACGTCTTCGGTATCCGTGATCGGCGAGGAAGCCCTGAACAGCCTGCACCATTACAGCGTCTCTGACGTGGTGGCTGAAGTACCTAACGTGGTGGTCACCACGGGAACCGTGCCCAATATCCGTGGGGTGGCCGGCAACGGCTCCGCCGGCGGCTTCAACTCCATTACCGGCGGCGCCAAGGCCCGGGTATCCACCCTGATTGATGGCGTGGCGGAGCCGTTTGTCGCAGATCTCACCGGTGATTCCGGAATCTGGGACATCCAGCAGATCGAGGTCTACCGCGGCCCCCAGTCCACCAGCAATGGCCGCAACAGTATTGGCGGCATGATATACATCAAGACCAACGACCCGAGCCTGGGTGAGTGGGACGGTGCGGCGCGCATGGGCTACCGGGACCAGGAGCGCTATGTCGACAGCGCGGTCATGCTGAACGCGCCTTTGCTCGAGGACACCCTGGCCGTGCGTGTGACGGCTGAGAAACTCGACGCGCAGACGCTTACCGATACGGCGGGCTTTGCCGGCAATCCGCCGGATTACGACCCCAATGCCATTGATACCTGGCGTCTGAAGACCAAGTTGCTGTGGGCCCCCAACGCCGATTTCAGCGCGCTGCTGGCCTACTCCGGGAACAACGAACAGGGTGATACCGGACGTGTGTTCTACACGGCAGATGACCCCTTTGAGTACAAGCGGAGTTTTTTTCGCAACATCGAGACAGATTCCGACACGGTGAGCCTGCGTCTCGACTACCGACTCAGTGATTACCTCTCATTTGATATCCTGGCGGCGGCCATGGATTACCAGTGGGGCTTTGAAGGCTACGAGGCGGACCCGGCGCTGGAACAGGACGTCCTGTTCGATGAATCCAATGTCACCCTGGATGCCAGGATGAACCTGGGTCGCGAGGGCGACACCCTCACCGGTTTTGCGGGCCTGTTTTACTTTGAGCGGGAACAGGACTTTGAAAGCACCGGCGCCTATCTCTATGTGGGAGACGACGAAAGTGAATCTACCGGTGTCTACGGCGAACTCACCTACGCCCTCAGTGATCGTTTACGCCTTACCGGGGGGCTGCGTGTAGAGCAGGAACAGCAGAACCGGAATTTTGACTATATAACGTTTGCGCTTGCCAACAAGCTGCAGAATGACAAGACCATCACTCTGCCGAAACTGGTACTGCAGTACGATTTGAGCGACGACACTACGGTCGGAGTGAGTGCACGCAAGGGTTACAACGCCCCGGGCGGCGCTTTTGCCTTTGCGACGGGGGAGTACTACCTGTTCGATGAGGAAGAGGTGAATACCTACGAAGCGACCCTGCGCAGCGCTTTTCTCAAAGGTGCGCTGAGCCTGAGTGCAAATCTCTTCTACAACGACTACGAGGGCTACCAGGCTCTTAACTCCAGCCGTGCCATCACCAACATGGACGAGGTCGAGACCTATGGCCTGGAACTGCAGGCGCAGGCAACAGTATGGGAGAACCTGGAGCTGAGCGCGGGCCTGGGGCTACTGGAAACCGAGATCACTGAGCCCGGGGACAGCTACGCAAACGTAGCCGGCAACCAACTGAGCACGGCGCCGAATGTGACCGGTAACCTCGGCCTGTACTACCACTTCACCGACCATTTTGGCGCGGGAATTTTTGCCCAGTATGTGGATGAGTACTTCGGCGATCTGGAAAACACCGACGAGCGCATCGCCGGGGATTACACCCTGGCCCGGCTGACAGCCAACTACCGTTCTGATGCCTGGAGCGTGTCCGCCTACGTCAACAATGTGTTCGATGAAGAGGCTATCACTGTGCGCGAACCCCCGGGTCGCTCCGCAGCCCTGGGTTACGCGGGAATCATTGACCCGCGAACCTACGGGGTGACCGTGACCTTCAGCTTCCTGTAACGCCGTGCGTTCCGCCCGGCGATGGGTGCCGGGCGGAAAACACTCACTGGAACACGGTTGCGCCGGACTCGGCGTCATTCACGGCGCGGCGCATAAAGCCGAACAGCTCCCGCCCGGTGCCGTAATCGCTGTGGTGGGGGGGGCGCGCTACCGCCTCACGCTGGGCCCACTCGTCGGTGGGGACCAGTGCCTCCAGGGTGCCAGCAGAGGCGTCCAGGCGAACCACGTCGCCATCCCGCAGGCGGGCGATAGGGCCCTCGGCCAGGGCCTCGGGACAGACGTGGATGGCTGCGGGCACCTTGCCTGAGGCCCCCGACATTCTGCCGTCCGTCACCAGTGCAACCTTGAACCCCCGGTCCTGCAGCACCCCGAGGAAGGGGGTCAGCTTGTGCAATTCGGGCATGCCATTGGCGCTCGGCCCCTGGAAGCGCACGACTGCGACCACGTCCCGGTCCAGTTCACCGGCCTCGAAGGCAATGCGCAGGTCGTCCTGCTCGGTAAAGATACGCGCCGGCGCTTCCACCACCCGGTGTTCTTCGGCCACCGCCGATACCTTGATCACCGAGCGCCCCAGGTTCCCCTGCAGCAGGCGCAGGCCGCCCTCGGCGTCGAAGGGAGCATCGGCAGGGCGGAGCACGGCAGTGTCGGCGCTCTCCCTGATGCCCTCCACGTGTACCAGTCGCCCGTCCTGCAGACGTGGTTCCCGGGTGTAGTGGCGCAGGCCCTCACCCCAGACGGTTTTCACGTCCTCGTGCATCAGGCCGTTGTCCAGCAGGGTGCGGATGGCGTAGGCGCTGCCACCGGCGGCGTGGAAATGGTTCACATCGGCGCTGCCATTGGGATAGACACGGGCGACCAGCGGCGTGATGGAAGAGAGATCGCTGAAGTCCTGCCAGTCGAGGATGATGCCGGCGGTCCTGGCCACGGCGATCCAGTGGATGGCGTGGTTGGTGGAGCCGCCGGTGGCCAGCAGGGCCACAATGGCATTGACGATACATTTCTCGTCGACCACCTCGGCCATCGGCGTGTACTCGTTGCCCAGGGCGGTGATCCGGCACAGGCGCTCGGCGGCGGCTACTGTCAGCTGGTCGCGCAATGCGGTGCCCGGGTTTTCGAAGGCGGCGCCGGGTACGTGCAGGCCCATGGCTTCCAGCAGCATCTGGTTGCTGTTGGCGGTGCCGTAGAAAGTGCAGGTGCCCTGGCCGTGATAGGCCTGGCTCTCGGCTTCCAGCAATTTGTCGCGGCCCACCTTGCCCTCGGCGAACTGCTGGCGGACGTGGGCCTTGTCCTTGTTGGACAGCCCCGTTGTCATGGGGCCCGCGGGGGCGAAGATAACTGGC
Source organism: Parahaliea maris (assembly GCF_008064665.1). Classification (GTDB taxonomy): domain Bacteria; phylum Pseudomonadota; class Gammaproteobacteria; order Pseudomonadales; family Halieaceae; genus Parahaliea; species Parahaliea maris. Next base: position 470,033 of record NZ_VRZA01000003.1, read on the forward strand.
AGGTGGCCAAAACTGAGGGCGCCGATCAGCAGCCCCGGGACGATCTTGTCGCATACGCCGAGACACAGCGCGCCGTCGAACATGTTGTGGGACAGGGAGATGGCGGTGGCGCCGGCGATGATATCGCGGCTGAACAGGCTCAGTTCCATCCCCGCCGTGCCCTGGGTGACTCCGTCGCACATGGCGGGAACGCCGCCAGCGACCTGGGCCGTACAACCCATGGTATGGGCGGTGCGCTTGATCAGGTCGGGGTAGTCGGCCAGCGGCTGGTGGGCTGACAGCATGTCGTTGTAGGCATTGACGATGCCGATGTTGGCGGCTTCGGTCAACTTGAGGCTTTGCTTGTCGCCTTCACCGCAGGCCGCGAAACCGTGGGCCAGGTTACTGCAGGACAGGCTGCCCCGGACGGGGCCGTTGCCGCGCATCTCGCCCATGCGGTCGAGGTAGGCGCGGCGTGAATTGGCGGAGCGCTCGCTGATGCGTGCGGTGATGTCCGCGAGTCGGGAATCGGTCATGGTGCCCACCAGATGGAAAGAGGTGTTGAGGATTGCCTGAGTACGGCGGCAACGGGGAAGCCGCGGGCGATGGCTTCGCCAAGGACGGCTTTCTTGTCGTCGCCGGTAATATGCAGAATGATTTCACTGCTGTTCAGTACTGCCGGCAGAGTCAGGGTCATGCGCGCGTGAGGTGCCGTGACCGGCTCGGTGGCGGCGACCAGGGCGCTGCCATTCTGATCCAGCAGGCGGGGCAGGTTGGCGGCCTGGGGGAACCAGGAAGCAGTATGACCGTCACCTCCCATGCCCAGCACCACGGCACTGAAGGGGCGCGGGAGGTTGGCGATACGGGCTTCGGCCTCGCCTTCGCCCTCACTGGCGCGTGCGTGGGGAGTTTTCAGTCCCACCAGTCTGGCGGCGGCGGCCGGTCCCCGGTGCAGGTTCTCCCGCAGCAGGCACTCGTTGGAGTCGGGGTGATCGCGGTCAACCCAGCGCTCGTCCACCAGGGTCAGGCTCACCTGCTCCCAATTCAGTGACTGTTGCGCAAGTGCCTGGAACATGGGTTTGGGCGTGCTGCCGCCGGACAGCGCCAGACTGGCTTCGCCGCGCCCGGCAATGTCGTCGCGCAGCCGCTGTGCGAGGTGTTCGGCCAGTGCCTGCGCCAGTGCCTCGCGATCCTCGAACAGGCGCCAGGGCTTACTCATACCAGCTCCGGTCGTCGCGCGCGGTCAGCGCGGTGGAGGCATTGGGGCCCATGGTGCCGGAGTTGTAGGACTTCACCGCCATGCCGGTTTCTTCCCAGGCCTCGATGATGGTGTCGATCCAGCGCCAGGCGGTCTCCACTTCGTCCCGGCGCATGAACAGGGTCTGGTCACCGTTGATGGCGTCCAGCAATAACCGCTCATAGGCGTCGTAGCTGTCGTCCTTGTCGCTGCGGTCGTCGGTAAGGTGGAGCTCCACCGGTTGCAGGCGCAGGTTGCGGGTGAGCCCCGGCTTCTTGTTGAGAGTGTGCATGGTGATGGTCTCGTCCGGCTGCAGGCGGATCACCAGCTTGTTGGTCAGTTCATTGGGGTCATTGGCGAACAGCGAAAAGGGCTGTTTCTTGAACTCGATGACGATCTCGGAATAGCGCCGGCTGAGACGTTTGCCGGTGCGTAGGTAGAAGGGCACGCCGGCCCAGCGCCAGTTGTTGATGGTGGCCTTGATGGCAACGAAGGTCTCTGTGCCCTCGGCGTCCTTGTACTCCGCCTCTTCCAGGAAGCCCTTGACGGCTTCACCGCCCACCGCACCGGCGGCGTAGATGCCGCGCACTGTGCAGTCTTTGACATTGGAGGCGGTAATGGGCTGCAGGCAGCGCAGTACTTTGACTTTTTCATCGCGGATGTCGCTGGCATCGAGGCTGGCCGGCGGTTCCATCGCCACAATGGACAGCACCTGCAGCAGGTGGTTTTGTACCATGTCGCGCAGGGCGCCGGTCTTGGCGTAGTAACTGCCTCGGCCTTCGACACCGATCTCCTCCGCCACGGTGATCTGGACATTGTCGACGAAGGTATTCTTCCACACCGGGTGCAGCAGCGGGTTGCCGAAGCGCACCGCCAGCAGGTTCTGCACGGTTTCCTTGCCCAGGTAGTGGTCGATACGGAAGGTGGACTCCTCCGCGAACACCGTGGCCACTTCCTCGTTGATGGCCTGGCAGGACTTGAGATCATGCCCGATGGGCTTTTCCATCACCACGCGGCTTTTGTCGTTGACGGCGCCGGCCCGCTCGAGGTGCTGGCAGATGGTGCCGTACAGGGAGGGCAACGTCGCGAGATAGTACAGGCGGATCGGGGCGCTATCCTCATCCAGGCAGGCCGCCAGGCTGGTGTAGTCCTCGTCGTGGTCGGCGTCGACCTTCACGTAATGCAGGGAATCGCGGAAGCGGGTCCAGATGGCTTCGTCCCAGTGGTGGTCCGCCAGGTAGTGGCGCAGGTTGCCGTGGGCTTCCTCGCGAAAGGCGGCGGAATCGATCTCGCCGCGCCCGGTGGCGATGATGCGGCCGAGGCGTTCGGCCAGGCCGTGGCGGTGTAACTGGTAAAGGGCGGGTAGCAGCTTGCGGGTAGATAGATCCCCGGTACCGCCAAAAATAACTAAATCAACCAACTGACTCATACACGTCATGCCTCAACAGGGGTGAGTTATGGGGTGTGTCGAACCCGGCTTTGCGGGAGCATTTGGCGGTGATTCAGTCCGCGGCCTCTGACGGGCCGCTGGGGTGGGAAATGATAGCAAACCCGGGAGCGCCTTGTCCCGCTGCGTGGCAAATTACCGCTTTACCGCTCCCGGGGCGGCCGCTCAGGCGCGCCCGGCCAGGCTACTGAGCCAGTCTGCCAGCCGTGTGTGACAGTCTTTGGCGGCGTCTCGCGGAGCATGGGAACAGGCAAATCCGTGTTCCTCGGCGTCGTAGTGGCGGTAGTTCAGCGCCACACCGGCCTGCTCCAGCCGGTCTTTCAGTGCCCGCCCCTCGTCTAGCAGGGGGTCTTTACCGGCGGTGACCAGGATCGATGGTGGCAGGCTTTCCAGCGCGGGGCTGAGCAGGGGGCGAGTGCTGACAGCCTCGCCGGCCGGGTCGGCGGGCCCGAGATAGGTATCCCAGAACCAGCGCATCAGGTTGGCGGTGAGGACCTGCCCGGTGGCACGGGTGCGATAGGAGTCGTAACCGGCGCTGTAGTGGTCGGTCACCGGGTAGATCAATAACAGGCCCGCCAGGATCTCGCGCTGCGCATCGGACAGGGCCAGGGCGGTGCAGAGGGCGAGATTGCCCCCCGCGCTGTCGCCGCCCAACACCAACTGGCCGTTACTGGGGCCGCATTCGTCGGGGTGGCCGGCGATCCAGCGGGTGGCGGCCAGGCAATCCGCGGGTGCCGCCGGAAAGGGGTGCTCCGGTGCCAGGCGGTAGTCCACCGACACCACGCTGCACCCGGAAAGCTCACACAGGCGCTGGCAGAAGGGCTGGTGGCTGGCGAGGTCGCCGATGACCCAGCCGCCGCCGTGGAAGTACACCAGCAAGGGGTGCTCTGCACCCCGCTCGCCCGGGTAGATGCGGATATTGACCGGTGGCGAGAGCGGCAGTTGGCGCTCGCTGTAGCGCGGGGTGGGCAGGGCGCCGCGCCAGGCGTGCACGCTGCTGAAACGGTAATACTGGCGCAGGATCAGGGCCTTCAGGCGTTGCAGCACGTCGAGTGTCCCCCTATCACCTGAGCGCGGCTGTCGCGTGCCGTTCGAGGCCCGGGACCCTCAATCGAACGCCGCCCCCTCGGGCAGTTGGCGGTACCACTTCACCCCGTTGTCATCCAGCTCGCAACTGGCCTGGCGCCGGCGCAGCAGGCAATTGAGGTGGGCCATGGTCTCGCCCGTGGCGAGACCGAAGTTATGACCGTCCAGGGTACGGTTGAACAGGGCGGGGAAACAGTCCACCGCCCGGCGCGGTTCGCTGAGGTGGTCGTAAAGTGCTGACAGGTCGCGCTTGTGCGACTCGATGATCTGGGTCAGGCGGGTGTGCAGGCCATAGAAGGGAGCCTCGTGGGCCGGTAGCACCAGCAGGTCGTCGGGCAGGATGGAGCGGATCCGGTTGCTGGAGGCGAGCCACTCCGATAGCGGGTCTCCATGGGGTTCATTGGGGAACACGCTGACGTTTGGGGTGATCTTGGGCAGCACCTGGTCCCCGGATATCAGCAACTTGAGCGCCGGGCAGTAGAGGCAGGCGTGCTCGGGCGAGTGGCCGCTGCCGACGATGACCTGCCAGTAGCGGTCACCAATGGTCAGGGTTTCACGGTCTACCAGCCGGCGATAGCTGTCGGGCAAGGTGTAAACCGCCGAACCGAATCCGCCGAAACGATCCCGGTACTCCTGCAGTTGCTCTTCGTTGTAGCCGGCCTGGTGATAGAAGCGGATGGCCACTTCCGGCGCCTTGCGGCCGGTGTCGCCCACCATGGCGCGGCACATCAGGAACTCTTCCCGGGTCATCCACAGCTCGCAACCGAACTGTTCCACCAGCCAGCCCGCCAGGCCGACGTGGTCGGGGTGCATGTGGGTGCAGATTACACGGGTGACGGGCTTGCCACCCATGAAACCACTGAATAGCTGTTCCCAGGTGGCGCGGGCGTCCGGCAGGTTCAGGCAGGTGTCGACTACGGTCCAGCCGTCGCCGTCTTCCAGCAGCCAGATGTTGATGTGGTCCAGCGACATCGGCATGGCAAAGCGGGTCCAGTAGACCCCGGGGGCGATTTCCTCCGGCTGGCCGGGAGTCGGGTTTGCATGGCGGCCGTAGGGGTAGGTGAGGCCGCGGAAGGTTTCTGGCTGGTCGCTGGGCATGCCGTGGAGTCCGCGTTGTCTGGGGGCGGTAATGTTGGGGGCTGGCGCGCCATCTGTCTACCCCGGCGCCGGCGGTCGCCGGAGCGCATCCGCCCCCGGTTCAATTAACCGATGCTGCGCTCACTGTCCTGCCAGTAGCTGGCGCGCACTGCTTTCTTGTCGGGTTTGCCCACCGGTGTGAGGGGAATGCCGGCGACAAAATTCACGCTTTTGGGCGCCTGTACCGAACCCTTGGCGGCCTTGACGTGCTGGATCAGTTCCTCGGCCAGGCTGTCGCTGGCTGCCGAGTCGGGCTTGAGCACCACCACCGCCTTGACCGCCTCTCCCCAGCGTTCGTCGGGCACGCCGATCACGACCACCTGGGCAACGGCAGGGTGGTTGGAAAGCGAATCCTCCACCTCCCGCGGGTACACGTTGAAACCGCCGGTGACAATCATGTCCTTGGTGCGATCGACGATGTAGAGAAAGCCGTCCTCGTCGAGCCGGCCGACGTCACCGGTATGCAGCCAGCCGCCGGCGAAGGCTTCGGCGGTCTGCTCCGGCATGTCCTTGTAGCCCTTCATCAGCAGTGGGCCGCGGACACAGATTTCCCCCGGCTCTCCGGGGGCCACGGGTTGCCCATCGCTGTCGAGCAGGGCGAAGTGAATCCACGGTGAGGGCCGCCCGCAGGACGCCAGGCGTTCGGGCCGGGCCAGGTCGTGGTCACCCTTGCGCATGTTGGCGATGACCATGGGCGCCTCGGACTGGCCGAAGAACTGGTAGAAAACCTGTCCCCACTTCTCCAGGCCTTCCTGCAGCCGCGCCGGACTCATCGGCGACGCACCGTAGAAGATGGTCTCCATGCTGGACATATCTGCCGTCGCGGAGCGCGGCGAATCGAGCAGGAAATAGAGCATGACCGGCACCAGCATGGTCGCGGTAATGCGGTGCTGCTCCACCATGTCGAAGAATCCGTCGGGGCTGAATCCCTGCATCACGTAGAAGGCGCCGCCCTTTTGCAGCACCGGAATGAAAAAGGCGGCCGCCGCGTGGGACAGGGGGGTGGCGATCAGCATGCGCAGTTCCTGCGGGAACTCCCACTCCGCCAGCTGGATCTGGGTCATGTAGGCGGTGGTGCGGTAGGCGCTGGTGACCCCCTTGGGTTTGCCCGTGGTGCCGCCGGTGAAGTTGATAGACGCGGTGTCTTCCGGGTCTACCTCTGGCGCCACCAGCGGTTGTGGCGCGAATGTCTCCGCCAGGGCCAGATAGTCATCACCGATGTCTGAGGGGCCAAAGGAGAGCAGTTTCAGTGCGGGAATCCGTTCCTTGAGGGCCGCTGCAACCGGGCCGAAGGCACCCGGGTCGAACACCAGGGCGTCGATTTCCGCCGCCTGCAGCACATAGGCGTGGTCCTCCAGCGAGCCCAGCGGGTGCAGCGGCGTGCCGATGCAGCCGGTGAGTTGCATGGCGGCGATGTTCGACAGTACCTCAGGCCGGTTGCTGGAGATCACCGCCACCCGGCTGCCCTGGCCGAGGCCGCTGGCCTTCAGCGCCTGGACCAGCTGGCTGGTTTGCTCGCGCACCTCGCGGTAACTCGCCACCTTGTCGCCCAGGTACAGGCAGGGCTCGTCGTTGTAACGGTTGAGGCCTTCCACCAGCAGGTGGGGCATCAGAGGCGGGTGGTACAGGGCGTCGGTGCTCATGGTGTCTCCTTTGTTCTTATCGGGGCCCGGCCGCTGGCTCGGCGACGAAGGGTGTCTCGCAGCTGTCTTGCGATTCTAGGGACGCAATCTGGCAGGCAACAGGGACAAAGAGGCCAGAATCCACTGGCCATTCAGCACACCCGGCCCGGGCTGGCTGTGTTTCAGCCGGTTTTTTCCACACCCAGCCCCCGGCGCAGTACCGCCAGCATATCCGCCATTTCCCGCTGGTGGATCTGGGTGTGGGCAAACACGCTGGAGCCGTGAAAGGTTCCGGGGTAGTTGTGGATCTCGCAGGGTACTCCCGCCCGCAGCAGACGCATGCCGTAGTCGAGCCCCTCGTCGCGCAGGGGGTCGAATTCCATGGTGGAGATATAGGTGGGGGGCAGGCCGCCGAGGTCAGCGGCGCGGGCAGGCGCCGCGTAAGCCGGTACGTTGTCGGCACCTGCCTTCAGGGTGTCACCCAGGTAGTACTTCCAGCTGGCTTCCGCCTTGCCGCGGTCCCACACCGGGGTATCGGTGAACTGCTGCATGCTGGGGCTGTCCAGGCGGTCGTCCAGCACCGGAATCCCCAGCAACTGGAAACACAGGGCGGGGCCCTGCTCGTCCCGGGCGCGCAGGGCGCAGGCCGCGGCCAGGCAAGCCCCGGCGCTCTGGCCGCCGATGCCCAGGCGCGCCGGGTCCAGGCCGAGTTCTGCGGCTTGCCCGGCGGTCCACAGCAGGGCGGCGTAACAGTCTTCCAGGGGGCCGGGGAAGGCGGTTTCCGGTGCCAGGCGGTAGTCCACCGATACAATGACAATGCCGAGGGCGCGACACAGGTTGACGCAGATGCCGTGCTCGCTGTCGGTGCTACCGAGGACGAATCCGCCGCCATGGATATAGACCAGGCCGGGCAACGGGCCGCTGGCCCCCGCCGGGTGATAAACGCGCACTGCCACCTCGGGGGCGCCGTCAAGTCCGGGCACAGTGCGGTCGGCGAACTCAACGCCGCTGGTATCCAGTTCGGCAATCATGGCCGCGGTGGCGCCGGCGAAGGCGGCGCGGGCGGCAGCGGGGTCGGCGACGTCCACCGGCGGCATGAATTCCAGCAGGGGGGCGATTTCGGGGTCGAAGCGGTAGGTCATAGTGTCGAGCCTTTTGGTTTTATTAAGTAAAAAGTGTCGAGCCTTTGGGTTTTATTAAGTGCGAGGAGCAAAGCATATCGACTGCCGGTGCGATGTGTAGCGCATCAGGTACAACAATGGATACCTGCGGCCCCCGATTGCAACTCAGTCGAGGGTCTTGCGGAAGCGGGCGGTGGCCAGGCCGAGGCCTAGCACGGTGAAGCCCCCCAGCCACAGCAGTTCTCCGCCGAGCAGGTGAGTTTCTGCCCCCCGCAATACCACAGCTCGCACCAGGCGGATGTAGTGGGTCGCGGGGAAGGCCTCGGCAATCCATTGTGCTGCGAGGGGCATCGCCTCGTAGGGAAACATGAAACCGCTGAGCAGGATCGAGGGCAGCAGGATGAAGATCGTGAGCTGCATTGCCTGCAGCTGGGAGCGGGCCACGGTGGAGATGATCAGCCCGAGGGTCAGGCTGGCGGCGATAAAGGCGAGGGTGGAGACCGCCAGCGCTGCCAGGCCGCCGGCAAAGGGCACCCGGAAAATCACGTGCCCCAGCCCGAGGATGATGGCCACCTGTACCAACCCGACCAGGATATAGGGCACGAGCTTGCCCACCATGAGTTCCAGCGGATGGATGGGGGTGGTGATCAACAATTCCATGTTGCCCAGTTCCCGCTCCCGCACCAATGCCAGGGCGGTGAACAGGATCATGGTCATGGTCAACACGATGGCCGTCAGGCCGGGCACGATGTTCACTGCGGAGCGCCGCTCCGGGTTGAAGAACAGGCTCACCTCGAAGCTCGGGTTCCCCCTCTGGTAGGCTCCCGCCGGGGCGCCGGCGCTGAGTTGCAGCGGCATGCTGCGCAGGGACAGCAGCGCCTGACTGATGGTGGTGTCCGAGCCATCCACCAGCCACTGGCCCACGGTGTCACCGCTGGCGATGCGCCGTGGCAGGTCCCGGGGAAACAGCAGTACTGCCCGCACGGCGCCGGCAATCACTGCCTGCTCAGCCTCCTGCGGAGTGTCGTAGTGGTCGATGATGTCGACCACCTGGGTTACCCGTACCTGCTCGGTGATCACCCGCGCCGCGGCGCTGTTACTGAGATCGACAATGCCAATGGGAACGTGACGGACCTCGGTGTTGATGGCGTAGCCGAATAGCAGCAACTGGACCAGCGGAATCATGACCACCATGCCAAAGCTGATCCGGTCGCGCGATAGCTGCAGGAATTCCTTCTGGGTGACGGCGAGGATACGCACCAGGCTTTTCATGCCGGTCCTCCCTTTGCGGTCGCTGCCATGAATACGTCTTCGAGGTTGGGGCGTGCCAGGGTCCGCTCGAGAGCCCTGCCCGGACCGGCGAGGCGGTCGAGACACTGGAGCGGATCCTCCACCTCAGGTGTCATCAGTACCCGCAGGCGGTTGCCCTGCTGGGCGGCGGAGATAATCTCCGGTTGGGTAACCAGAATTTCCCGCAGCGGGCGCAGGGACTCGCCGCTGACTTCAACGACCCGGCCTTCCAGCGCACTCATCAGGGCCTGGGGGGTATCGTCGCGCCGTATCCGGCCGCGCTCGAGAATGGCCAGCTGGTGGCAGCGCTCGGCCTCATCCATGTAGTGGGTGGACACCAGTATGGTCGTGCCGGCCGCACTCAGGTCAAACAGCTTTTCCCAGAAGTCGCGGCGGTTTTCCGGATCCACGGCGGAGGTCGGTTCGTCGAGGAATAGCAGGGTCGGCTCGTGCAGGGTCGCCACGGCCAGGGCCACCCGCTGGCGCTGGCCGCCACTCATGGCGTCGAGCCTTCGGTCGCGCAGTTCCTGCAGGGAAAACTGTGCCAGTACTGCCTCGATACGACCCTTGCGGCGGCTGCGAGGCAGGCCGTAGATGCTGGCCATGAAGCGCAGGTTCTCCAGTGTGCTGAGGTCGGTGAACAGGGAAAATTTCTGGGTCATGTAGCCGATCTCACGGCGTAAAAGCTCGGCCTGACGGGGAATCGGGTGGCCCAGCACGGTCACTTCCCCGGCGCTGGGTGTGAGCAGGCCGCACAGCATGCGGATGGCGGTAGTCTTGCCGGAGCCGTTCGGTCCCAGAAACCCGAAAATGCGTCCGCGCTCGATCTGCAGGTCGATGGCGTCGACGGCGGTGAGGTCACCGAACAGGCGGGTCAGGCCCTGCGCTTTTATCGCGAGTTCAGTCACCGCTGAGCATGACCTGTACCGGTATGCCGGTCGGCAGTTCGTCGCCGTCTACCAGGTCGAACTCCGCCATATAGACCAGCCGGGAACGGTCGCTCGCGTTCAGTGCATAGTAGGGCGTAAAGGCCGGGTCGGTAGCGATCCAGCGCAGGTGGCTCGTGAAGGGGGTTTCGATACCATCCACGTGGACTGTGAACTCCATCCCCGGTTGCAGGTGTGCGCGGTGTTTTTCCGGCACATACACCCGGGCGAAGGGTTTATTGTTGGCCAGCATGATCGCCAGGGTCGCGCCCTGGGGAACACGCTCACCGACATTCCACGGCAGGCTGTCGAGCCAGGCGTCGCGGGTCGCGGTGACGCTCAGTTCCTGCAGGTAGTGTTCCTGCAGGGCCAGCTCTGCCTGGGCGGCTTCGAGTTCCGCCGCGCCCTGCTCCAGTTGCTCCGGGCGGGTGCCATTGGTCAGGCGCAGCAGCTGCTCCCGGGCCGAATCCAGGGCGGCTTCCGCGGCATCGCGATTGGCGCGGGCGGTATCGACGCTGGCCTGCGCTGCCAGCTTTTGCTCGACCAGTTTGCGGGCCCGCTGGTAGTTCGCTTCGGCATCAACCAGGGTGGCGCGGGCACCGGATACCTGGGCTGTGGCTGCGGCGATATCTTCCTTGCGGGCGCCGTTGCGCAACTCGGTCATACGCGCTGCCGCGCGTGCCGCCTCTGCTTTTGCCCGGGCCACCACGGCCTGCTGGTTGCGGGCGTCGAGTTGCACCAGGAGTTGGCCAGCCGCTACCGGTTGGCCCTCCTGCAGGGGTTGTGCAGTGATGATTTCACTGGCGGTAGCGCGCAGGATGATGCGGTCGCGCTCGAGCGTACCCAGGGCCTGGTCGGGCGCTTCATTGCCGCAGGCGGCGAGGAGCAGAATCCACAGTCCCCACAGGTAGGGGCGCAGCAGTCGGACTGGGCGTGGCATGCGGTGACTCCGGGCGACAGGTACCCGGAGTTATAACACTGTCGTGAAGGGGTGCAAGTGCCAGGGCTGGCACCTGCACCTGCGGACTTCAGGCCATGGCGGGTTCGCGCGCCGGAACGTAGCGCGCCCGTGGGCGGATCAGGCGCGATTCGCGGCTGAATTCGAGGTAGTGGGCGATATACCCATAAACCCTGGCCATGGCGAACATTGCCGTGAAGAAGTGGGTCGGCAGGCCGAGGTTGTGGAACACCGCGCCCTTGTAGAACTCCACGTTGGCCCAGATTTCCTTGCCGCGCGTGGCGAACTCCTGCTGGCAGGCCTGCTCCACGGCGATCAGGGTGTCCAGCAGCCGGCGGCTGTCGGGGTCATTGCACAGGTTCATGGCCATGGGTTTGAGCAGTTTGGCACGGGGGTCGACGGTGCGATACTCCCGGTGCCCCATGCCCATGATCTTGGTTTTCTCCGCCAGGCACTGGGCTACGTAGGCAGCTGCCTTTTCCGGAGCGCCGATGGACTGGGCCATTTCCAGCGCGGCCTGGTCGGCGCCACCGTGCAGGCGGCCGTACAGGGTGCCGATCGACGCGGAAATCACCGATTGAATGGGCGCCAGGGTGCTGGCGCAGACGCGACCGGCGAAAGTGCCCGCATTGAAGCTGTGCTCCATCTGCAGGATCTGGGTGGCGTCGAGTATGCGGACCGCATCGGCGTCGGGCACCTGGCCGTGGAGCAGGGTCAGGAAGTGCTGGTGGAAGTTGTCGTCCGGCCCGCCGCCCAGGGGCGACAGGCCCTGCTCGCGGCGGTACCAGGCGGCGATCAGCGCGGAGATCTTGGCTGCAATGACCAGGCCGTGCTCCGCATCCAGGCCAACCCCCAGGGTCTCGGCTTCGGGTAGCTCGATCAGCGGTACCATCCCCTGCAGCATGAGCATGGGGTGGAGGTGTTGGGGCAGGAGCTTCAGCACCTGCCGCTCCTCCAGGGTCAGCCGGGCGTGCTGGCAAAGAAAACGGTTGAGCTGGGCCTGGCGGGCCGCATCCGGGGTCTCCCCGAACAGCACCAGCCAGACCACTTCGGCGAAGGGGCGCTCTGCCAGGTCCACGATATCCACGCCGCGGTAGCTCAGGCGGCCGGCCGCGCCGTCCACGTCGGAGATGGCGGTCTCCCCCACGATGACCCCGGCGAGATCAAAGGATTCCAGGTTTTCGTTATCAGTCATGTCGATTCCTCCCTGTGCGGGCGAGCAGTATACGAACCTGCGAGAAATCAGTAGAGTTAAAGTAACTGATTAAACTATAAGTGAAACTAATATGAGGCTGGAGAACGCCGAGTTGCGCGCCTTTCGCGCGGTGGTCGAGGAGGGGGGCTTTCGCCGGGCAGCGGAGGCCCTCCACCTCAGTCAGTCCGCGATCAGCCAGGCGGTGGCAGGGCTGGAGAGCAAGCTGGGCCTGCCGCTGGTACAGCGGGGCAAATCGCTGACCCTGAGCGATGCCGGGCGCCGGGTGTTCGACCACGCGGTGGAGGTGCTGGGCCGGGAGCAGCAGACCCTGGAGGAGCTCGCGCGGCTGCGGGACGGCTCGCGGGAGAGCCTGAGCCTGGCCTTCAGTGCTTCGATCAACTACTTCCATGCCCAGGAGTTAATAAGCGCTTACTACGCCCTGAATCCTTCTGTGACAATGCGTGTGCAGGAGCTACCCAGCCGCAGCATGATCTATGCGGTGCTGGGTGGTCAGGTGGAACTGGGCCTGGGGCCGTTCCAGAAGCAGATGTCGGCCTTTCACACCGTTCCCCTGTACCAGGACACCCGGCACCTGGTGGTTAGCCCCCAGCACCCCGCATTCGAGGCGATGGTGGCCGGGGATGCGGGCGCACTGCGGCGCACGCCACTGATCGCCTCGGCCCTGGACAACCCCGAGATGCGGCCTTCCATCCAGCGCCTGAGGGACCAGTTCAGTACTGTGTGGGAGGTCAGCAGCCTGACACTGCGCATCCACATGGTGGCGCAGGGTATGGGGGTGACCTTTCTCGACCGACGGCTGCTGGACGAGCACCCCCGCTGCCGGGCGCTGCACATCATGGACGACCTGTCCTTCGGACGCATCGACAAGCGGGTAGGTCTGTATTACCGGGCCAACCGTACTCTCAGTGACAGTGCGCGTGAATTCATCACATTGTGTGAACAGCACTGGCAACTGTAGAGTAGTTGTTCGACATCGGAGGTATCGGGGTGACAGTCAGTCTTCGCAACAGCAACGTGGCCAGGCTGAAAGAGCAGGCCTTCGATGTCCTGATTGTCGGCGGTGGGATCAATGGTGCGGTTTCAGCGGCGGCACTCGCCGGTCGCGGGGTAAAAGTTGCCCTCATCGACCGCGGCGACTTTGCCGGTGGCGTCAGTTCCAACTCTTCCAACCTCGCCTGGGGCGGTATCAAGTACCTGGAGAGCCACGAGTACCTGCTGGTCAACAAGCTGTGTAAGTCGCGCAACGAACTGATGCGCGCCTACCCCTCCACGGTGAAGGAAATTCGCTTCTTCACCACTATTCACAAGGGTTTCCGTTTCTGGTCATTCTTCGTCTTTCTCGGCAGTGTTCTGTACTGGATCATGGGGCGCTTCGTGACCCGGGCGCCGCGTTACCTGACCGCGCGCTATATCGAGGAGCAGGAGCCGGAGATCAATACTGAAAAGGCTGCTGGCGGGCTGGAGTACAGTGATTGCTATCTCTATGACAACGACGCGCGCTTTGTTTTCAACTTTATTCGCAAGAGCCTCAATTATGGCTGTGTGGCGGCTAACTACGTCGAGTCTCTGGGCTCGGTGTTCGAAAACGGGGAATGGCGAACCGAAGCGCGGGACCTGGAAAGCGACGAGACCTTCACGATTCGCTCGCGGGTGATGATCAACGCGGCCGGCCCCTATGTCGACGAACTCAACGTGCGCAATAACATTACGACCCGCCACCATCACCTGTTTTCCAAGGGTATTCACCTGATCGTTGATCGCATCACCGACAATCGCCGGGTGCTGACCTTTTTCGCCAGTGACGGCCGGCTGTTCTTCCTGATTCCCATGGGCCCGAAGACCTGCATTGGTACCACCGACACCCAGGTCGACAGTCCGCGGGTCGCGGTGACCGACGAAGACCGGGACTTCGTCCTGGAGAATGCCAATGCGCTATTGGACCTGCCGCGCCCCCTGACGCGGGGCGATGTGATTGCAGAACGGGTAGGTGTGCGCCCGCTGGCCATCGCCGGTTCCGAGGGTGTGGCCGACTGGGTACAGCTTTCGCGCAAGCATGAAATCGAGGTGGACGAGGCGCGGCGCCACCTGAGTATTTTTGGCGGCAAGCTGACGGACTGCCTCAATGTCGGCAATGAAATCACCGAGTTGGTGGGTGACCTGGGTATCGAGGTGCCCGAGCCGGGCCGGCGCTGGTACGGCGAGCCTGGGCCGGACCTGCACGCGGAATTCCTGATGCAGGCCGAACTGATGAACCTCGACGCCATGACCGATCCGAGTTCCCCTGAGCCCCTGTCCGAACGTTTTTGGCGGCGCTACGGGGAAGCCGCTTTCGGGCTGCTGGAACGCATTCGCGAAGACGCCGGACAGGCGAAGCTGTTGATTCGCCGCGCCGAGTACACCCGCTGCGAAATCGAACTGGCGGCGCGTCGGGAAATGATCGTCAAACTGGAAGACTTCATGCGCCGCCGTTCCAAGATCGACCTGGTGGTGCGGCATGAGGAAATTGTCGATGCTCCGGGCCTGGTAGAAGCCTGCGATATTCTGTTCGGCGAGCGGGGTGAGGAAAAGCTCGCTGAATACCTGGCGGGTTTCAGCCCGCGCTGAATTCACTGCTCATCAGCTGCCTTACCACTCCGGCGCGCTCCGCCGGTGACAGGGTCACGACCTGTGAGACCAGTTGTCCCATTTCTTCCGGGAAGATGATCTCGTCCCGGCCCTCCATCAGGCCCCCGACGATGAGCTTGCCGGCCTCTTCTGCGCTAATGGCGGACGAGGAGTCGAAAGCGTTGCCCTCGATCATGCCCGTGGCGACAAAGCCCGGGTAAATACCGGTGACACCAACCGGGTTCTCCAGCAGTTCGGCGCGCAAGCCATCCACCATCATGCGGGCGCCGGCCTTGCTGGCGTTGTAGGCGTGCTCGAAGGGACAGCCGGCAAAGGCGCCCAGGCTGGAAACCACGGCAAATCGCCCGTTGCCCCGCGCCATCATCTGTGGAAGCAGTCGCGCGGCGAATACGTAGTTGGCGGTCAGGTTGGTATCGATCTGTGTCCTGGCGATGCGCCAGTCAAAGGATTCGATGCGCTGGGGTGTGTCGAGGCCGGCATTGAGGATGACGAGATCGATGTCGGGATGCTCTTTCATTACCTGCTGCAGTAGCGTGTCCAGATTCTCGAAGTCGGTGACGTCGATAAAATACGGGGTAACATTGACCTGCCCGTTGAGCTCGGCGATCAATTGTTCCATTGGCTCCCGCGAGCGGTTTATGGCGATCAGTTCGACGCCCTGTGCGGCCAGTTGTTTGGCAACAGCTGCGCCGATGCCGCGTCCGCAACCGGTAATGAGGGCCTTGCTGCAAGTTTCCATCGGTGTTTCCCCGCCTGCCTGGGTGTGTGAGAGCTCACAGGGAGTATAGGTGGGGCGGGGGGCAGGAACTGTCGGCTCCCGGACAGAACCGATGCGTCAGTCGCCGGCAATGCCCAGCAGTGCTTCCCGCAACTCGGGACGGCTGGTGGCGGGCGACAGCCAGATGGCCAGGAACTGTGGCCCGAAGGCTGCATCCGGCATTTCCCCCAACAGGTCGTTGTTGAAGTAGAAACGGCTGCTGGTCTCGTCCAGCACCAGTGACAGGGTGTCGCCTTCCTGCACGTCGGGCCACAGGTTCTGCAACTGCGCCAGCCACTGTTCCTGCTGCGGGTGCTTCAGGGAGAGGTGCTCCCACTCGGTGCGGGTTCTGTCCACCAGGTCATCTGCCGTGATATCGCGCAGATAGGTGATTTCAAAGCGTAGCGGACGCGCGTCCGGGTTGTAACTGCCACCCGGGGCGAACAGTCGCGACTGGTAGACAGGCCACAACAACACCTGCAGCCGTGCCTCGCCGACAGGTTGCAGGTCGTCCTCGGTTGCACCTGCTGCACCGTTCGCACACATCGCGCCAAGGGCCGTGGCCAGCAGGCAGGTGCGCAGAAAAAATGACCTGGAGGTGTTCATCGCGTTCCCCCGAGACGGTTACTCACCGCGCAGAGTAAGGGCAGTAATATCATCCATAAAGGTAGCAGCAGCCACA
Source organism: Parahaliea maris (assembly GCF_008064665.1). Classification (GTDB taxonomy): domain Bacteria; phylum Pseudomonadota; class Gammaproteobacteria; order Pseudomonadales; family Halieaceae; genus Parahaliea; species Parahaliea maris. Next base: position 486,116 of record NZ_VRZA01000003.1, read on the forward strand.
GCGTCTGCGTAGTGCTGAAGCCAAATTCCACTGCCCCGAGTTTTGCCCCAACGAGGTAGTTGCCCGCGGCTGGCGCGCCCAGCAGGCAGGCCAGCAGGGGGCGTCGACACAGGGCGTCCAGGCTGCGGCTCAGGGTGGTGGCAAAGGCGAACCACAGGGCCAGCAGCCACAGGGGAATAGGACCCGGACCTGGAAACTGAAAAACACCGGTCAGGCTGAGTGTGCTGTCGACGGCCGCGCCGATCAGGGCGACCGGCGCCAGCGCAGCGAGTTCCGCTACGGCGGAACGGACCAGCGCGAAGTGCAGAACCAGCAGCAGGGCGGTGACGGGTAACAGGCTGTCGCGACCGAGCACCGCGCACAGCCAGAACAGTTGAAACCACAGGGCGTTAAACCACCAGCGTTCCACCAGGCGGGCGCGCGGGGCGACTGGCTCTACGGTGGTGGTCGGACTGTTGTCGCTCTGGTTCATAGGGGAGCTACGCGGTGAAGCTGATGCCAGATCAGTTTAGCGGGACCTCAGGCCACTACCAGGGCGGTGTTGTTGCGCCGGGTCTCCCACAGGCGTTCGTGAATGTAATAGCCCACGCTATTGACCAGTGGTTCGACAATGGCGATCGCGCCGCCGATGGCCAGGCTGCCGGTCAGTGCGTAGGCCACGGACATAGCGATACAGAAGTGCATCAGGGTAAAGGTAATGGACTTGGTCATGATGGGCTCGCTCCACCGGTTGGGGTTGCTTTTAAATGAGAATATGTCTCATTTGTGGCGGCGGCCAATTGATTTTGTCGAAGCTGGCGTTCGACGGGCCCGTTCGCCACGGGCCCGCCGGGGGGGGCAGCGGCTTCGCTGCTCTGATACCGGCCTTGCGTGGGTGGCGCCCCGCCGCGAAGGTACCTGACCCGCGTGCCCGGTGTGACGCGGACTAGCCTTCGGCGGGTGCCGGTCCGTGTACACCCAGGTAGTGTGAACTCAGCCTGGGGTTTTCCGCCAGCTGGGTGTTGATTTCGTACAGGCGCTCGTAGCGCGTTTCGCGGATCAGCCACTTGCCGTCGACCTTCTCGTAGCTGTCCCAGTAGAGCGCTGTTCCGGTCGTGTGGGACTTGTGCGGCAGGATCCACATGTGATCCGCCAGGTACCAGATGCCGCGGGCCTCGGTGGCGCTGTGGATTTCGATTTCCGGCTGGTGGCCGTTGTGGTGGCCTACAGAGACATTGGTAAAGGCATGCTGGATGTTGTCGAGGTAATTTTGCTTGCCCTCGACCTTCCACTCGTAGTGCCCGCCAATGAAATGCACCAGCACATCGTCGTGGAACAGGGTGGCCAGTTCCTCCAGGTTGGCGGTATCGATACAGCGGAAGTAGGCGTGCTTGAGTTGCTTTATGGCCTCGATGTCCATCAACTGCTGCACGCTCCTGCGCAGATCCTCCAGCCCTCCGTCGCCAGCTTCCAGGGGCAGGCCCCCGGTCATGTTCATGTTTTTCTTGTTGAGTACCTGGCGCTGCTCGCCCATGTCACTGTCCTCTTCTGTTCTTGCGGAAACGTCGAAGGCCAGTGTACGGAGCGCCCCGCGCGGGGGTAAGTCCCGCGGGTGGCGCAGGGGGCTAGATAGTTGAGCCGTTGTCCGGAACTTGTCCGGGAAGCACCCGACGGTGGTTTTCGGCCTGGCGTATCACGCCTTCACCCAGCACCAGGGTGACCAGCACGCCGGCCACAACCTGCCACTGCAAGCCCTCCCCGGGGGTGTACATAAACAGCACGATCGACAGGCCCAGCACCAGCATGCAGGTGCTGGCACAGAGCAGTGCCACCCCGGGGCCACCGGGTACCCGGTAGGGGCGGGGGTGGTCCGGGTCGTCCCGTCGCAGGCGCAGGAAGCTGGCCAGCATGCCGAGGTAGGGCAGCAGGAAAATCACCGCGCTGAAGGCGAACAGGGCCCAGAACAGGTCCTCGTTGCTGCCCGATAGCAGGCCGTAGAGCAGCAGTGCCACAGTGCTGACCAGGCCCATCAACAGTGCAGCGCCCACCGGTGTGCCGTTGCGACTTTCCAGGGCGAAAATCCGCGGTAACTCACCCTCGATCGCGGCCTCCGCCGCCGCCCGGTTACAGCCCAGCGCCCAGGTGACCCCGTTGGAGAAGAAGGTGAACAGGGCGCCGATGCCGAGCGCGAGAACGATGAACTGCCCGCCCGGCAGGCTGCCGAAGAACATCTGCAGTGTGTCCACCAGCCCCTCCACCAGGTTGATGTCCCCCGCCGGGAGGGCCGCCAGCACTGCGCCCGTGCCCAGCACATAGAGCAGCAGGATCACGCAGCCGGAAATCAGGATGGCGCGCGGTACGTCGCGGGCGGGGTCACGCATTTCCTGGCTGCCGGCGCTGACCAGTTCGAAGCCGAGCATGCCGTAAATGATGGCCGGGATGTACTGCAGGCTGCTGCCCCAGTCGGGCTTGATGGTCTCCAGGGTCAGGGGATTGGCCATGCCGTGCTCGCCAATGTGGGCGACGGCACCGGCGACGATGGCGATGAAGATCACTACCTTGAGCATGGCCCCGAGGTTGGGAATCCACTTGCCCACTTCGAGGGTGACAATGTTCACAGCCACGCCCAGCCAGGTGAGGCCGATGCCGATGGCCAGCTGCCCGCCCAAGCTGAGGTCGGGCATGAACAGCTGTTTGAAGACACCGGCAAACAGGATAAAAATGGCCGGTATCCACACGGCGGTGTTCACCCAGTAGCACCAGGTGGCCCGGGAGGCCCAGCGTCCTCCAAATGCATCCCGGATCCAGGCATAGATGCCCCCCTGCTCGGGGTAGGCGCAGCCCATTTCGGCGCAGATGAGGGCGAAGGGCAGGAAGAACACGACGCCGAGGAACAGCCACCAGAAGATGCTGGGGGCGCCGACGGAGGCGGCAGCGGTAAGGGTGTCCAGCAGCAGGATGGCGGACACGGTGAACAGGACCATGTCACGCTGGCGCAGGGTTTTCTGGGGTTGTCCGGTTGTCATCTGTATTTATCCGTGTGCTTTTTTATCATTTGGTGGCGGCCCGGCGCGTGGCAGCGCCATTGCGGACACGCCGCAAGTACGTCCATGTAGGCTTCTCTTCGACATCCATGTCTCAGAGAGTCCGCAATGGCGCCGCCACGCACCGTGCCTTCAGTCGCCACTATGAGTGTTTCGATTGGTTGCTAGGCTCCGAATCTTATTAGAACGCCAAAAGTTCCGAGTGAAGGGTTCCATCCGGGAGGGCTGTGAAGCGACCGTCAGCGGCCTGGACGGCCGCTGTCGAGCGAGCCATGGACGGCATGCTTTATAGCGCGTCGCGGAACAGCCCTGCCGGATGGGGCCCGCCACCACCCGAGTTCAATGCTCAATCAAAAACTTCGAGGGCTGTGACTATTTTTAACTGAGCAAAAAAAGCCCGGCACTAAAGGCCGGGCAAATACAGGTTATTTCACGCCGTAGTGGGCCGCTGTCTCATCCAGCGCAATGCCCAGCTTCTCGATCAGGATATCGATCTCGCCGGTGGAGCAGACCAGCGGCGGCGCCATGATCATCGCGTCGCCAGTCTGGCGCACCATCAGGCCGTTCTTGTTGGCGCTGTCGCGGCAGAACACCGCACCGGCGCTTTCCGGTGCCAGGCGCTCGCGGCTGCCCTTGTCCTTGACCAGTTCCACCGCGGCGAACATACCCTGGCCGCGTACCTGGCCGACCACCGGGTGGCTCTCGAACTCGCGCAGGCGGCGCTGGAAGTGCGGCGCCACCTCGGTTGCGGAGGTTTCGATGATGTTGGTTTCCTTCAGCACATTCAGCGTGGCGATACCCGCCGCGCAGGCCGCCGGGTGGCCGGAGTAGGTCAGGCCGTGGGCGAATTCGCCGCCGCCGGCGAGCAGTACGTCAGCTACCTTGTCGCCGACCATTACGCCGCCCAGGGGCATGTAGCCGTTGGTGACGGCCTTGGCGAAGGTCATCAGGTGGGGTTTCATGCCGTAGGTCTCGCTGCCCCACCACTTGCCGGTGCGGCCAAAGCCGCAGATGACTTCGTCGGCAATGAGCAGGATGTCGCGCTCGTCGCAGATGCGCTGCACTTCCGGCCAGTAGGTGGAGGGCGGAATGATCACGCCGCCGGCGCCCTGTACCGGCTCGGCGATAAAGGCCGCGACCTTGTCTTCGCCGAGTTCGTCGATTTTCGCTTCCAGTTCACGGGCGACCTGGACGCCGTAGTCCTCGGGGCTCATGTCGCCGCCGTTCTCGAACCAGTGGGGCTGGTTGATGTGGTGGATGTAGTCGAGGCCGATCACCTGCTTGTGCATGGGGGCCATGCCGCCCAGGGAGCCCGCGGCGATGGTGGAGCCGTGATAGGCGTTCTTGCGGCTGATGATCAGTTTCTTCTCGGGTTTACCGAGCAGGTCGTAGTAGCGGTGCACCAGGCGGATATTGGTGTCGTTGGCTTCGGAGCCGGAGTTGGTGAAGAACACGTGCTTGAACTGGCCCGGAGTGACCTCCGACAGCATGGTCGCCAGCTCCACGGCGGGCTGGTTGGAGCACTTGAAGAAGTTGTTGTAGTAGGGCAGTTCCTGTAGCTGGCGGTAGACCGCTTCCACGATCTGCTTCTGGCTGTAGCCCAGGTTGCAGCACCACAGGCCGGACATGCCGTCGAGCATGGTGTTGCCGTCGGTGTCGTGGATATAGATGTGCTCGGCGCGGTTGACGATACGGCCACCCTGCTCGGCATAGGCGTGCAGGTCGGTAAAGGGATGCAGGTGGTGGGCGCGGTCGAGTTGCTTGAGCGCTGCGGTATCTGCGGGTTTGTTCATTGCGGTTCCTCCAGTGCCTCTGCCCGTGGTGGGCGGCTTGCTGCGTCGCCGGGACTCTACCCGGAAGTGTTATAGTCGCGGTTCGCAGTTCGGTGTTTAATGCCTACCATATTAGTCTGTCACAGCACGGCGGATTCGCCATTCCCCAAAGGTGGTGGATTGGCAAACTCCCGGTGCGATTCCCCGGAACTATTTCCTGGAACTACATAACGATGGAAAACCAGACCATGGCTGACAGCGGCGAACGCCTGCAGGCCTTTCTCGACGCCTACCCCGACATAGAAGTGTTTGAGGTTATCCTGCCCGATATTGCCGGCGGCCTGCGCGGCAAATGGGTCACGCGCGACAAGATTCACAGTGTCCTGGCGGGCGAGCTGAAGTTGCCGGCCAGTTCCCTGGCCTTTGATGTCTTCGGCCGCGACGTGGAGGCCTGGGTATTCGACTCCGGCGACGGTGACAGCTATTGCGAGGCGGACATCGAGACGCTCGTTCCAGTGCCCTGGGCCAGCCGGCCCACCGGGCAGGTCCTGATGTCCATGCGCGACCCTGAAGGCACCCCCAGCCCGCTGGACACCCGCTTCCTGCTGCAGGGTCTGATCGACCGCCTGCAATCCCATGGCTACACCCCGGTGATGGCCACGGAGATGGAGTTTTACCTGCTGAAGGACGAGTTGGACGAATTCGGCCGTCCGTTGCACACCCAGACAGATCGCGTTGGCGGCTTCACCGCCGCTGGCCAGACTTACAGCCTGGATACCATGGCGGAGATGGGTGAGGTCATGCACGCCATGCGCGACGCAGCCGATGCCCAGGGTCTGCCGGTGGACACCCTGATCAAGGAGAGCGCGCCTTCCCAGTATGAGATCAACCTCTACCACAGCAACGACGCCCTGATCGCCGCCGATCAGGCCATCATGTTGCAACGGGCGATCAAGGGCGTGGCCCGCGAGCACGACCTGCGAGCCACCTTCATGGCCAAACCCTTCGGTGACCTGGCCGGCAACGGCATGCACGTGCACTGCTCGCTGGTGGATCGCGAGGGCAACAACGTGTTCGACGATGGCACCGGCGCGGGCACGCCACTGCTGCGCGAGGCCATTGCCGGCTGCATGGCAAGCATGGCCGACGTCATGTTGCTGCTGGCACCCAACCTCAATTCCTACCGCCGCTTCCAGCGCGGGTCCCACGCGCCCATGGCGCCTTGCTGGGGCTACGAGAACCGCACGGTCTCCCTGCGGGTGCCGGCGGATTCCCCGGCCGCCACCCGTATCGAACACCGGGTGGCGGGAGCCGACGCCCACCCGCACCTGGTGTTGGCGGCGATCCTGGCGGGCATTCTGTACGGGATTGAAAATCACCTGGAGGCCCCGGAGCCACTGGAGGGCAATGCCTATGAGCAGCTGCCGCCAAGCCTGCCCCGGCACTGGCCGGAAGCCCTCGAGCGCTTTGCCGCCTCCGACATCATTCGCGAGTACTTTGGCGACGAGTTCCACCATGTTTACACCCTGCTCAAGCAGCAGGAACTGGACGAGTTCGATCGCCTGGTAACCCCCATGGAATACGACGCCTGCCTGTAGGCGTCGCCCAGGAGCAAGCACATGTCACACCACGACGATCCAGCCACGACCGGCACCGCAGTGCCGCTGGACCACCACTCGATGTACGCCAACATCTTCACCTTTGCCGGGCTGCCCCTGAGTCGCGACCTGGCGGACGACAGCGTGGACGCGGTGGTCTTTGGCGTGCCCTATGACCTGGGCACCAGTGGCCGCCCGGGTGCCCGCTCGGGCCCCGCGGGGGTGCGTCAGGCCAGTGCCAACCTGCGCTGGGAAGAGTGTCGCTGGCCGTGGAATTTTGCCCTGGGCGACAAGCTTTCGGCGATTGATTACGGTGACGTGATTTTTGCCGGCGGCGACAGTGAGGACATGCTGGCGCAAGTGCAGGCCACGGCATCGGCAATTGTCGCTGCGGGTAAAACCCCGGTGGCCATTGGCGGCGATCACTTCGCCACGCTGCCGCTGCTGCGGGGGGCAGTGGAGCACCACGGCAAGCTGGCGCTGATTCACTTTGACGCTCACACCGACACCTACGACGAAGACGAGAAGTACAACCACGGCTGTATGTTCCACCGCGCGCCGAAGGAGGGCCTGCTGGATCCCTCGCGGTCAGTGCAGGTGGGCATTCGGACCGAGTACGAGCGTGACGACCACGAGTACCTGGTGCTGGATGCGCACACCGTCAATGGCCAGTCAGTGGAAACGACCATCGCTGCCATTCGTGAGCGGGTGGGTGACACGCCGGCCTACCTGACTTTCGATATCGATTGCCTCGACCCGGCCTTTGCCCCGGGTACCGGTACCCCCGTGATTGGCGGTCTCAGCTCGTCACAGGCCCTGCGTATCCTGGAAGGTATCGCCGACCTCAACATCGTGGCCTTCGATGTGATGGAGATCTCCCCCGCCTACGATCATGCCCAGATCACCAGTCTGGCGGGTGCCACCCTGGCGCTGCAGTTCCTGTACATGCGCGCTTCGCGCGGCTGACAGCGCCTCTCTACGTCGTCCCCACAGCCCGGGGGGTAGCCAGAAACACAACAGCCGCCCGAAGGCGGCTGCATGTGCGGGAGGAGCTCTATTACTCCCAGTTCATCCCCAGGCGAACACCAAAGGTGCGAGGGCGCTTGGGACCGAAGAAGTGGGAGGGAATCAGGCCGCCATTGTTGTTCTCACCGTCCCAGGTGAACTCGTCGGTGAGATTCTCCACGTAGCCTTCCACGTACCAGTTGTCATCCGACTGGTAGCCCACCCGCAGGGCGGATTCGGCATAGGCGTCGATCTTGGTCTCGCTGAGGTTCTCCCAGCCGCCGCCGCGCTCGTCTTCCCAGAAGATTTCCAGGCTGCCGGTGAGATAGCCACCGGATACCGGGTAACGGCCATCCAGTACCGCCGCACCTGACCACTCGGGGGCCCAGAACAGGGGGCTGCCTTCACAGCCGTCCGGGTCCTCCAGGCCGCAGATGGACTGCAGCTGGGTGGCTTCGGAGTCGAGATAGGACAGTGCCAGGTAGAACTCGAAGTACTCGTTCAGGCGCGTGGTGAGGGAGCCTTCCACACCCCAGGACTCCACTTCACCCACGTTCTGTACCAGCGAGGCACCGCCGTCGAAGGTGACCACCTGCAGGTCCTGGTATTCGTAGTAGAAGGCGGTCAGGTCGACATTGGCGTTGCCGTCGAACCAGCTGTCCTTGTAGCCGATCTCCCAGGAGTCCACGGTTTCGGGGTCGAACTGGTTGGGCCGGAACCCGTCCGCCTGGACGATATCCACGTTACCCAGGGCCGGGTCGCCGGCGGGGTTGTTGTCCAGGTTGAAGCTACCGAAGCCGCCGGACTTGAAGCCCTCGGTAAAGCTGGCAAACAGCAGCATGTCGTCGGTCGGCCGGTACTTGGCCATGATCCGCATGGTGGTGTCATCCCAGCTCTGGGTATCGCTGATGTATTCGGCGGTGGAGAAGCCATAGGCCCAGTAGGGGCCGAGTTCGCTCTCGGGGGTGGGCACCAGGATCGAGAAGTCCTTCTCGTCGTCGGTGTAACGAACACCCACTTCCACGTCGAAGTTCTCGGTGATGTAGTAGTCCAGGTTGACGTAGGTCGCCCAGCCGCTGTACTCGCCCTTGATGCGGCCGGTCTCGGTTAGGGTGCCGTCAGCCGAGGGGCTGAAGCTGGAGCCGTAGTAGGCGTACAGCTCCTGGCAGCCGGAGAAGGTCATGCCGGAGTTGTAGTAGTAGCCGTAGTACTGGCAGAACACATCCTCCTGGCCGATAAAGCCGAACTCGGTGTCGATGCTCTCTTCGTAGTAGCTCACACCGGCGTACCAGGACAGGGGGCCGTCAGTGTTGGAGGTCAGGCGCAGTTCCTGCTGGAAGTAGTCGCCGGTCTGGTCCTGCTGGTAGGTATTGATGTCTACCGGGGTACCATCGTAGTCCTCGCTGTAGTAGTAGTCGTGGTCCTTGTAACCGGTGTTCGAGGTCAGGGTGGCGAAGTCGAAGTCGTAATCGATGGCCAGGCCCAGGGTGAGGATCTCGGCGCTGTCGTCCTCGCCATGGGAAATGTCGGAGTCGATGTCCTCGTCGCTGCCGCGCAGCTCGACGCCGCCGAGGGCGGTGTCGAAGGCGTCCCAGATATCGCCCTTGTCGATGGCACGGTACATGGAGCCGCTCTGCTCGCGGTCCTCGTATTCCACCAGGGTATTGACGGACAGGCGATCGGCCTCAAAGGTGGTGGACCAGCGCAGGGCCCACTTGTCGTGCTCGATCATGTCGTCGCCGGTGAACACGTTTTTCGCAAAGCCGTCCTCGGTGGAGTAATAGCCTGCCAGGCGCATGGCGAAATTGTCGCTTACCGGCAGGTTGATGGCGCCTTCGAGTACACCGTGGTTGCGCTCGGCCAGGTCCAGGTCGATATAGCCGTCGCTGCTGCCGATCTCGGCCTTGCGGGTGTGTACGCTGACCGCACCGCCGATGGAGTTACGGCCGAACAGGAAGCCCTGGGGCCCGCGCAGGATTTCCGCCCGCTCCACATCGTAGAGGCTGGTGACCGCGGAGCCATTGCGACCTTCATAGAGGTCGTTCTTGAAGAAGGCCGCGGAGGGGTCGCCACCCACACCGAAGTCCTGGGTGCGCACACCGCGGACGCTAATGGCGTCGATGAAGCTGTCCTGGCTGTTGCCAGTGATGCCGGGAGTGTAGGACACGAGGTCCTTGACGTCGTTGAGGTTGACCTTGTTGACGAAGTCGCCGGACAGCGCGGTGATGGCCAGCGGCACATCCTGGATGGACTCGCTGCGCTTGGTGGCGGTAACCACCACTTCTTCGAGGCTTTGGGCAAAGGCCGGCGTGCCCAGTGCGGTGGCCATGGCCGCCGCTGATACCGCCCTCGCCAATTTGGTTTTTGCTGTGAGTTGGCCTGGCGTTTTGATCATGCTGAGTTCCCCCGCCTGCGTTATTTTGCGTTGTTGCTATGGACCATTCTTGCGCGCTTTCGGGGCGGCAAATGGCAGCGCTTTAACCTAGTGAAAGCGTCCGGGAAATAATATACCCCTATGGGGGGGGATTTCGGTGCGTCGGGAGTTGTGACTTATTTACAGGGGCGTGGAGCGCAGATTCGTGGCCTTTTTCTGTCTCGTCGCAGCGGCCGGCGTCAGACCTCCACACCTTGCGCCAGCAACTCCCGGCGCATGGGTTCCAGCTGCTGTTCGTAGCGGCGCCAGCGGCCGATCGAGCGGGTGTGGGCCGGCTCGCGAACCTGGACGGCGCTGGCTGTGGAGACCGCGCTGTCCTGCTGGTGAAAATCGAGGCAGGCGTCTTCCCAGGGCAGGTCGAGGTAGTCGATCAGCGCCCTGGCATTGGGTTCCAGGTCGCGGGCGGTGTCCTCGTAACTGATGTCGAAGAAGCGGCCGGGGAAGCGTTCGCGCCAGCAGGCCATCAACCGGCGGTAGCGGGCGTGGTGGCGGGCCATCTCTTCCTGGTCATAGGAGTGCAGGTAAGCGTCGGCGAACAGCTGTTTGAAGCTGGCAAAGCAGGCGTCCATCGGGTCCCGTACCAGGTGCACGATTTTTGCGTTGGGCAGGGCGGCCAGAATCAGGGGAATCATCAGGTAGTTTTGGGGCAGCTTGTCGACAAAGCGCGGGGTAGTGCCGCGCATGCGGGCACTGCTTTGCAGGTAGAGTTTGCCGACCCTGGCTGGATCCAGTTCCTGGGTTGCGGCAAACAACTCGGCGGAAAATCGCTGCGGACGGGCGTAGCCTGACAGCCGCCGCAGTCCCAGCGAGAACTGCTGCAACTCGCCGGCCGAGTGGACCGCCGAGTGGCTGGTAATGATACGTTCCACAAGGGTTGTGCCGGTGCGCGGCTGTCCCAGCACAAAGATCGGTGAGCTGTCCGCCTCACCCTCGCTGCGGCTCTCCAGCCACTCGGGGGTGTAGTGCTGTTCGAGGTACTCGAACATGGCCTGTTCCCCGGCCTCGTCGTACTCCACCGTCTCGCGGCGGGCGCTTGCCCCCATGCTGAAGGCCTCGAACGCCTCTTCCCAGCGCTGCTGGTCTTCCAGTTCCTTGCCGATGGCGTAGGCGTAAAACGCGCGGGCGCGCGGGTTGTTGCCGTGGCGCTTCAACAGCTCACGCATGGTGCTGATATGGCTGTCATCAGTGGCCTTGCGCGCGGTGGCCAGGGCCCAGTGCGCCTGGGGGCTATCGGGTTGCAAGGCGACGATATCGTCGAAAATGGCGTTGGCCTGTTCGCTGTCGCCGTGGTACACGAGATTGTTCGCCAGGTTGAGCATGAAGGGCGGGTGCCGGGGATGTGCGGTATTGGCCCGGGCGTAGAAGGCCTGGGCGGCGCTGTGCTCGCCCATCAGTGACAGGGTGGTGCCGATCAGGTCCAGCACATTGGGGTCGGTCGGCTTGATGCGCCGGGTTTCCCGCAGGGCGGCATCAGCGCGATTGACCTGGCCCTCGCTCATGTACAGGCGCGCCAGCTGGGCCCAGGCCGCGGCGTGATCAGGTTCCAGCTTCACCACCGACTGAAAGGCGTTGAACGCGGTGCGGCGGTCCCGGGTTTCCAGCCCCAGCAGCCCTACCAGGAAATGGGCGGGTACCAGGTCCTGCTGTTGCTGCAGGGCCTGCTGGCAGCACTCGCCGGTGGTTTCATAATCGCCGCGTTCCAGGGCGGCAAAGCCCTTTTGCAGCAGCGCCTGCAGGTTCTGTTCACGGGGTGTGTTCATGTTCAGCCGGTTACTGGGGTGGCTGCATGTAGGCGACGAGGGTGTCTCCGCCAGCGTAGTCCTTGGCGCTCATCAGGGAGTCGAGGAACAGGTAGAACAACTCGGCCTGGGAGCTGACCTCGAGCTTGGCGTAGGCGTGCTTGCGGTGGAGCTTGACGGTCTCGATGGAGATGGAGAGTTTCTCTGCGACGGTTTTGGTGGAGTGTCCGTGCAGTACCAGGTTGATGACCTGGGCCTCCCGGTCCGTGAGCAGGGTCTCGCCGAAATGTTGCAGGGCCTTGTGCAGCTGGGCGCGCAAATCGATGCTGCCGGCCTTGTTGGCCACACTCGCGGTGCCCCAGTGGCTCTGGCACAGGGTCTCAATGACCGGCAGGACGTCGGCGAGGGTTTTCACCTGCTTCGCGCTGAAACTTGCGCGGGTGCCGGTTTTGCCCAGGGCGATATTCAGGAAAGCATTGTCGCCGAGACTGATGACATAGCCGCATTCGTCCTGATAGCCGCAGTTGCGGTACCAGTTCTTGTAGTACTCGCTGTCCTTGAAGCCGGTGGGAGCCAATTCCCGCAGGCGAAACAGGCCGAAGCGCAGTTCGGTAGCGGCAACGTAAAAGGGGTCCAGCAGGAAGGGGCCAAGCACAAACTGGGACAGGGTACTGTTCTGGCTGGGCTCGGGCACCTCGAAGTGCTCTACCACCGGATAGTCCCGTTCGGGATAGAAAATGACCGTGGCGTCGTCGATGTCCACCAGCGAACGCAAGGTCCCGACCAGTTGCCCGGGAAAAGGATCCTCACCCACTGCATCGATGAGAAGTGATAGCTGTTGACTGTAATCGGAGAGGTCGTTCATGCCGGACGGAGATTGTGGTGTGAGACGGCATGATAGCTCAATTGGGCCCGGACCTTAATTGCCCGCCCAGCCAGTCGAGGAACGCCTGGTTCACCCGGGAGATGGTGGCTCCCCGGCGCTTGGCCAGGGCCATACGCAGGTGCGCGTCGCCCGCCAGGGGTACGCCGACAATGCCGGGCTCCTGCTCGGCCAGGATGGCGAGGCCAATGGTGGTGCCGATGCCCTGGCGGACCATGCTTACCAGCAGGGGGAGAAAGTTGCTCTGCATACGGTATTCCGGCTGCACGCTCGCCGCGTCGCAGAGGCGGTCCAGCTGGTCGCGGATAAAATAGCCGCTCTCGTATACCACCATCGGGCTGTCCTGTAATTCCGCCACCTGAATCTCCCGTCGCTGTGCCCAGGGGTGCTCACTGTGCATGCATAGCAGGATGGGCTGTTCCAGCAAGGGCACGCAGTGTAGGGCGTTATCGCTGATATCGGCATCACCACTGATGACCCCGATCTCCATCTCCCCCCGGAGCAGCTGCTGGCGGATGTCGGTGGTGCCGCGCTGGATGACGTTGGCGCTCAGGCCGGGATGTTCGGCGAGGAAGTCGCCGAGCAGTTGTGGCAGGAAGTAGGTGGCCAGCATGGAAGGGCAACTGACGGAGAGTTCACCCCGCAGCAGGTCCCGGCGCTCACCCAGGCTGTGCTGGAGCTCGGCGACTTCCGCCAGGATGAACTCCGCCCGCTGCAGTAGTTCGAGCCCCTCGGAGGTCGTCTGGACCCTGCGGCCACTGCGATCCAGCAAGTGCAGGCCCAGTTCCTCCTCGAGTTTACGCACGGCGATGCTGACGGCGGGCTGGGCCATATGCAGTTGTTCTGCGGCCTGGCTGAAGCTGGCGCAGCGCGCCACGGTGGTAAAGATGTGCAGTTTGCGGAGGTCCATATTGGTGAATATTAAAAATATATGGATTCAATAAACAACATATATTTTATAAATTTACAGTCATTTGCTACCTTTCATGGATCATTCGCAAGCACTGGAATCGCACCATGGCACAGGCAAAATCCTGGCAAAAACTCGACTGGCAGGACCCCTTCCTGCTGGAGCAGCAACTCACCGACGAGCAGCGCATGGTGCGCGACAGCGCCGCCCAGTACGCCCAGTCGCGCCTGGCGCCGCGGGTGCGTGAGGCTTTCCGGGCCGAGCACACCGATAAGGGTATCTTTAAGGAGATGGGCGAGATGGGCCTGCTGGGCTCCACCATCTCCGGTTACGGCTGCCCTGGCGTGGACTACATCAGTTACGGCCTGATCGCCCGCGAGGTCGAGCGCGTCGACTCCGGTTACCGCTCCATGATGAGCGTCCAGTCCTCTCTGGTGATGTATCCGATCTATGCCTACGGCACTGAGGAGCAGCGCGAGAAGTACCTGCCGAAACTCGCCACCGGCGAGTGGATCGGCTGCTTCGGCCTGACCGAGCCCGACCACGGTTCCGACCCCGGCTCCATGGTGACCCGGGCGCGCAGTGTCGACGGCGGTTACAGCCTGTCCGGCGCCAAGATGTGGATTACCAATAGCCCCTTCGCCGACGTGTTCGTGGTCTGGGCCAAGACCGACGACGGCAAGATTCGGGGCTTCGTGCTGGAGAAAGGCATGAAGGGCCTGAGCGCACCGAAAATCGAGGGCAAACTGGCCCTGCGCGCGTCCATTACCGGCGAGATCGTGATGGATGAGGTCTTTGTACCGGAGGAAAACCTGCTGCCCAATGTGCACGGCCTGAAAGGCCCCTTTGGCTGCCTCAACAACGCCCGCTACGGTATCGCCTGGGGTGCGCTGGGGGCCGCCGAGGCCTGCTGGCACGCGGCGCGTGACTACACCATGGACCGCAAACAGTTCGGCGTGCCGCTGGCCTCCAAGCAGCTGGTACAACTGAAGCTGGCCGACATGCAGACCGAGATCAGCCTGGGTCTGCAGGGCTGCCTGCGCGCCGGCCAGTTGATGGACGCCGGGCAGATTGCGCCGGAACTGATCTCCCTGATCAAGCGCAACTCCTGCGGCAAGTCGCTGCAGATCGCCCGTGTCGCCCGCGACATGCTCGGCGGTAACGGTATCTCCGACGAATACCCGATCATGCGCCACATGGTGAACCTGGAGGTGGTCAACACCTACGAGGGCACCCACGACGTGCACGCCCTGATCCTGGGCCGTACCCAGACCGATATCCCCGCGTTCTGATGGGAGCACTGTCCCACCTGAAGGTGCTGGACCTGTCCCGCATCCTGGCGGGCCCCTGGGCCAGCCAGTTGCTGGCGGATCTCGGCGCCGAAGTGATCAAGATCGAGCGACCTGGCGGCGGCGACGATACCCGCGGCTGGGGGCCGCCCTTCCTGCAGGACGAAACCGGTGCCGATACCACGGAGTCCGCCTATTTTCTTTGCGCCAACCGCAACAAGCGTTCGGTGTGTGTGGATATGAAGACCCCGGAGGGCCAGGCGACCCTGCGCCGCCTGGCCGCGGACTCCGATGTGGTGCTGGAGAACTTCAAGGTGGGTGATGCGGCCCGCTACGGCCTGGACTATGACAGCCTCAAGGCGTCCAATCCGGGGCTGGTGTACTGTTCCATCACCGGTTTCGGCCAGACCGGACCACTGCGCAGCCGCCCGGGTTATGACTTCCTGGTGCAGGCCATGGGCGGCCTGATGAGTGTGACGGGGGTGCCGGACGGCGAACCCGGTGCCGGGCCCCAGAAAGTGGGAGTGGCCCTCACCGATATCATGACCGGCCTGTATGCCACGGTGGGTATTCTCGCGGCGCTGGCGGAGCGGGATCGCTCAGGCCTGGGGCAGCAGGTCGATCTCGCCCTGCTGGACGTGACCGCGGCGACCCTGGCCAATCAGGCGACCAACTACCTGGTGGGCGGGCTGAATCCAACCCGCCTGGGCAATGCCCATCCGAATATCGTGCCTTACCAGAGTTTCGTTGCCGCCGACGGCCACCTGATTGTGGCGGTGGGCAACGACACCCAGTTTGCCCGCTTTGTCGAGGTGCTGGGTTTGCCGGAACTGGCACAGGATCCCCGCTTCATGAGTAACCGTGAACGGGTGCACAACCGCGACCAGCTGGTCCCGCAGTTGCAGCGCGCCCTGCTGGAGCGCAGCAAAAGCGACTGGCTGGATCGGCTGGAAGCCGCGGGCGTACCGGCGGGACCCATCAATACCGTGGCGGAAGTCTTTTCAGAGCCCCAGATTCTCGCCCGGGAAATGCGGGTGAATGTGCCCCACCCGGACAACGCCAGTCTCGAACTGGTGGGCAATCCCATCAAGTTGTCGCGCACGCCGGTGAGTTATCGGCGTGCCCCGCCGCGGCTCGGTGAGCACACGGCGGAGCTGCTGGACGAGACCGGCTCCTTACCATCCCAGGGCTAGGCCAGTCCATTTGACCTCAACGGGGGTGTTCATACCCCGTGCACGGAGGAATAATTCACTGAGGACTGGTCGAGGGGGGAATGGACGTGTTGAAAAAACTGTTGTTGCTACTGGTTGTGCTTGCCGTCGCCGCAGTGGCGGCGCTCAGGTTTGGTTGGCAGGCGAGCCCCTTTCCCGCGGGTAGCGCCAGTGCTGCCCGCCTGCAGAGCGGCCCCCTGGCCGTGGATAGCTTCGAGGTGCGCTTTGAAGACAGCAGCCGGCGCACCGATGCCAACGGCGACTTCGCCGGGGCGTCGAACCGGGTGCTGGCCGGCACGGTGTGGCTGCCGGCCGAGGAGCAGGGAGCGCCGTATCCGCTGCTGGTCTACAGCCACGGTTTTTCCTCCAATCACCAGGGGGGTAGCTACCTCGCCGAACACCTGGCCAGCCTCGGTTACGTGGTTGTGGCGGTGGATTTCCCCCTGACCAATATGTACGCGCCCGGTGGGCCCCAGATCAAAGACGTGGTCAACCAGCCGGGGGACGTGAGCTTCGTGATCGATCGCATGCTGGCGCGCTCGGCCGCTGCCGGTGATCCACTGGGCGGCACGGTAGATCCACAGCGCATCGGCGTGTTTGGCCTGTCCCTGGGGGGCATGACCACCCAGCTGGTCGCTTTTCACCCCCAGTGGCGGGATGAGCGCGTGGCTGCGGCCCTGTCCATTGCCGGCCCCAGCTACCTGTTGGGTCCCACCTTTTTCCACAACGCGCCGGACCTTCCCTTCATGATGCTGGCGGGCGATATCGACGCGCTTGTGCCCTGGTCAAGCAACGCCAAACCCATTCCGGACAAGCGCCCGGGCGCAGAGCTGGTGACGGTCGCCGGCGCGTCGCATGCCGGCTTTGCCGTGCCGGCGATCTACCTGCGCTGGCTGCGCAATACCGACATGATGGCGTGTTTTGTGGTGTCACGGAATCTTGGCGACGATATGGAAGAGCCCTGGTATCACCTGCTGGGAACGCCGGAGCAGGGCATTCTGGCCGACTTCGAGGACGAACTCTGTAAGCTGGACCCCTTGCCCGAGGCCATGAACGTACTGCGCCAGCAGATGATTACCCGGGTGGTGGTCGCCAGTTTCTTCGAGCGTTCGTTTTCCAGTTCCGGGGTGGAACGCGAGGCCTCCGCCACCTACCTCAAGGATGTACTGGCGCGGGAGATACCGGAGGTGAGCTACCTGCGTTCGCCGCGCCCTGTCGGTATGCTGGTCAGCGGACAATAGCCACCGGGTGTACCGCGGCGAGTTGGCCGGTGGGGTTCAGTTGGCGTACCTCCCTGCCCATTGAGGCCAGCGCCGCCTGCCGGTTTTGCGGTGCCGGGTGGGTGCTGAGGAACTCCGGCGGGCGTTCACCGCCGCCGACTTTCGCCATTTTCTCCCACAGGGTCACGGCTGCGTCCGGGTCGTAGCCGGCGAGCGTCGCCAGTTCGAGACCGATCTGATCCGCCTCGGCTTCAGCGGTGCGGCTGTTGGGGAGTTCCAGGGCGACCTTGGCGGCCAGCGCTGCGCCACCCAGGGCGACCGCGTGATTGTCCGAGGCCACAGCCACGGCGACCACACCGAGGTTGGTTGCCATGGCTCGGGACATCCGCTCTGCCGTGTGATTGGCGAGGGCGTGGGATATCTCATGGCCCATGATCTGGGCGAACTCGTCATCGGTGAGCTTCAATTGCTCGAACAGGCCGGTGTACACCGCCATGCGCCCACCCGCCATGCACCAGGCGTTGACGGTTTTCGGATCGTCGATGATGGCAACGCTCCATTCCCAGTCGGCGGACTGGGGGTAGCGGGCCACGGCCTCGGTGACCAGGCGCCCGGTGATGGTAGCGACGCGGTCGGCCATTTTCGGGTCGTCGATGAGCTTGTTCTCCTTGTCCAGCTCCGACATGGTGCTCAGGTAGGCCTTTTTGGATTCCACGATGGCGGATTGCGGTGAAACCAGCATGAACTGGCTGCGGCCGGTGGGGCTGGTGGCGCAGCCGGCGATGACCGTGGCCGCAAGGCACAGGGTGGCAAGTCGTTTCATGGTATCTCCTTGGTTTGGCGGCCCAGTTTAGAGCAATCTGCCGTCAATGCTTAGAGCGGGCCGAGCAAGGGAAGTTTCGAACCGGGACGCATTACCGAACTATTAAATGGTAATGATTGGCATTACAATTCGGCTTTTCCTGGACTGCCTCCAACAATCAAATCGACTTTTGGGGATCAGTGGTATGACTTCCGGCGCCTGTTTTCACAACAGATGAGTGGGGCCGGTAACCCGTCGGCCACCCGCTTCAAGGTGACGGACGACCTGAGCCTGATCGCCGGTGCCCGTGTGGTGGACTGGGAGGCCGCAGGCGTCGGTTATGGTACCAGCAAGCTCACCGAGGTCAGCGGCAAGGTACTGCCCCATGCGGGCCTTGTGTACCGCCTGGGTGAGAACTACTCCGTGTGTGCCAGCCACACCGAAGGCAGCACCGATGAAATCGGTCTGAAGGGGCAGTTCTTTGACGGCAGGCTTCTGGCTACCCTGGCGTACTACCAGTCGGAGCAGGACAACGTCGCCGAGTTTGCCGGCCAGGTGGCGGACCCGAACAACAACCAGATCCCCATCGATTTCTACGACGGAAGAAACTACGCAAGTGAAGGCTTCGATCTCACCCTTAGCGGGCGCCTGGCAGAAGGGCTGCAGCTGGACTTCAGCTACGCCAGGGTTGATATCGATAACCGCGCTGTCAACGGCAATAACCTGACTGACGAGAAGTACATCGGCAGCCTGTACTGGGACCAGGGCTTCTACGGTGCGCCGCGCAGCTTCAGCGCCTCAGTGAACTGGAGCTACTGAAGCGGAGCTGCTGCGAGCCCGGGCTGCCTTAAAAAGGCAGCCCGTCGTCGATGTTGTGACCGCGTTCCGAGGGTTTGTCCATGCCCTGGGTGTGCAGGATCCCGTTCAGCTCCTGCTGCAGGTTGGCGGCATCCTCGGGTGACTTGAAGAATTGCGAATACCACTGGCGGCCCACCTTGAAGGGGCCGTCAGTCTTCAACTGCATGATCTTCAGCGCCGGGCGCTTGTTCTGCCAGATATTGAAATCGGCGGAAAACGCTTCCAGGGCACCGGCCTGGGCCTGCCGGGCGGCCTCCCGGTCCTCGGCGGTGGCGGGGCTGGCGCTGCCGCGGTAGAGGCAGGCGTGCCAGCACCTCACAACCCCGTCATCAACCGGCGTATTGGCGATCAACTCGAAAATGACCGTGTCACCGAATACCTGTTTCGAAAGCAGCAACCCGGGACCGGTATACCACGTCGTGGTGTACAGGTAGGTCTGGTACAACTGCATCGGGCCACCCTGGCGCTGGATGTAGACGTGATCCCTGAACTCGTTCTCGAAGTACTCGCTAGGTGCACCGTGGGTGGGGCCGAGGTGGCGAACGTCGGCCATGTTGTCGAGAATTTCCTGGGGGTGGATGTTCTGTTCACCCAGGTGGTCCAGTTCCCACTTGACCCACTGTGGGTCGTCCCACTGGGGCAGGTGGGGCGGATCGTAGTCGGGAGCGCGACCGTCGGGGTCGTACCACGCCATGATGCAGCCCATGTTGTCGACCACCGGGTAGGAGCGGATGGAGGCGGATTTGGGGCAGGGGCCATCGTGGTAGGGAATGTCGTCGACGTCGCCGTCGGCGTTGTAACGCCAGCCGTGGTAAGGGCAGCGAATGGAGTCCCCTTCGATCTGCTCGCCGTTCTTGACGATCATGGCGCTGTTGCTATCGGTGAGGTGGGTCCCCATGTGGGCGCAGTAGGCGTCCAGCAGCACGGGGCGGCCGCTCTCTCCGCGATAAAGGGCCATGTCCTGTCCGAAGAAGCGCACGGCCAGCGGCCCCTGGTCCAGTTCTTTGCTCTCGGCGACGATGAACCAGCCCCGCGGGAAGACGTTCGGGCCCAGTCCGTAATCGGCGGCTGTTGCCATGGTGAAATTCCTCCAATTCAGTGAGCGTGCAGTATAGACAACACTTTCTACTAGAAAATCACTTGGCGGGATGAAGTGGCGAGCGGCACAAATAGTTGGTTTACCGGATTGGTATTTGAACGATAAGGATTTCCGGAGAGGCAAATTGTTCCTATGAAACCTGGAATTGGGGGCTGGAGTTTCAGTCCCAGGTTGGCGGCGGCGCCCGACCGGGAGGGCCATTCCGCGACGCGCTATAAAGACTGCCATCCATGGCTCGCTCGGCAGCCGGGACGCCGGACCGGGCCGTCCAGGCCGCTGACGGTCGCTACATGGCCCTCCCGGCCAGCCGCCTTCTCCCCGGCTTGCTCGGTTCCAGCCACACTGAGGGTGGCAGGGGATAACTCGTTGGCCTGCGGGAGTGGTGCGAAGCATTGGGGGAGGACTGAAGCACCGTGATGTGGGGAGGCCTGTACCGGACCGTGTGAGGCATGGACGCCGAACACGAGCGTACATGGACGTACTTGCAGCGTGTCCGGGGAAGGCCTCCCCACAGCGCGGGGCGCCACTTCACCTGATCTTCTAGTCAGCGGGCACAGCTGTGACAGCTTTCGCAGGGCCGTCATCTTTCATCCCGTTAAACCGCCGTCCCAGATAAATTCCCAAGGCAGCCCAGACCGCCGCAATCACCGCGCCGACCCCAGCCACCGCCGCCATCCCCAACCCCAGCCCCTGGGTCAGTGCCGTAAAGCCCCAGGCGTTGATCATGTCGCCGCCGCGGTACACCACAATGTCGATCACCGGCTTGGCCTTGAAGCGGGTTTCCCGGTCGACGGCTGTGAACAGCATCTCCCGGGCTGGCCGGGAAATCGCGTAATTGCCCGCGCGCCGCGCCACCTGGATGGCGACCACCACCGATACCATCGGCGCTGCTGCCAGCATCAGCATGCCCGCGCCGATGAACACCGGTACCGACGCCAGGGTGAAGGGCAGGCCCAGGTGCTTGGCCATGCGGCCGGTGGCGAAGGCGGCGATAAGGATGGTGAGGGTGTTCACCACCAGGTCCATCGCAGCCCATATCTGGGCCCGGGTGGCCTCGTCGTAGTCCGCCAGCAGATTCTTGAGCTGGAAGTAGACGAAAGAGCTGATGGCGGTATAGAAGAAAATGAACAGGCCAATGCCGAGCAGGTAGGGGTTGCGGACAAAATCGACAAACCCGGACAGGGGGTTGCCACCGACATAGTCGAAGTCGCCCTGGCCTACGTGTACCTCTTCGTTGTGCAGGACAGTATTTTTCTGGCGCTGGAGCAGGGCGATGACGGGCAGGGTAAGTACCAGCAGGACGGCGGCTACCAGCAGCAGGGGCTGGGTGCCGGTGTCACCGGCCAGCAGGGTGACGGCGGCGGGGCCGCCGATGGCCCCCACGCTGGCGCCGGCGCCGATAAAGCCGAACAGGCGCTTGGACTGGGGTTTGGAGAAGGTGTCGGCCATGAAGCTCCAGAACACCGAGATATGGAACAGGCTGAACACGCTGATCCAGACATAGAACGCCTTGTCGATTACCACCGGGTGCTGGTCGCTGGCCGCGCCGAGGTAAAACAGCACAAAGCTGGCGGCAAAGAAACCGTAGACCCCGGGCACCAGGTAGTGAAAGCGTATGCGGGTGATGGCGGTGCCGTAGAGGGAGACCGCCACGGCGCTGAAAAAGAAGGTGAAGGTCCACAGCCAGCTGACCTCGGCGTCGCTCCAGTCACTGGCCATGGCATCGCGCAGGGGACGCAGGAGGTAGTAAGCCCCCATCAGGATCAGCACCAGCAGGAAAGAGGTCAGGGTGGCGGTGACTTCCCGGGGGTGAATGTCACAGGCCAGCGACAGCAGGCGTTGCAGGGCGTTGGGCTTCGACTCGCTCACACACTGGCCTGCAGTGAGCTGAATACGCGGAGCATTTCCTCGCGCTGGGCGGCGTCGGGCAAACGGCCGAAGTTGGCTTGCATGTTGTCTTCCATGTGGTGCAGCTTGGAGGTGGCCGGGATGACGCAGGTGGCCGCGGGGTGGCCGATGATGAACTTGAGGAAAAACTGCCCCCAGCTGCTGCAGTCGATATCCCGGGCCACGTCGGGGAGGTCTTTGCCCCGGGTCATGCCGAACAGTGAGCCGCGCTGGTAGGGGCGGTTGATCATGGTGGCGATGCCGCGCTCTGCCGCCGTTGGCAGGATTGCCTTCTCGGCAACCCGGTCGTCGATGTTGTAGCTGAACTGGACGAAGTCGAGGGGTTCGTTGCGCATGACGTGGAGGAACTCTTCGTGATCCCGGCCATGGGAGGTGGTGATGCCGATGTAGCGCACCTTGCCTTCCTCTTTCCAGCGCTTGAGGGTGTCCAGCTGGGTTTTCCAGTCCACCAGGTTGTGGACGGCGATGAGGTCAAAACGCTCTACTGCCATGCGTCGGGCTGATTCCTCCATTTGCGCAATGCCCGCTTCGCGTCCCTCGGTCCACACTTTGGTAGCGGCGAATACCGGCGGCCTGGGTTCCAGCTTCCGCAGGATGTCACCGACGCGGGACTCCGCCTTGCCGTACATGGGTGAAGAGTCGATGACGCTGCCCCGGGCCTTGAAGAAGGTATCGAGGACTTCCTTCAGCGGGCCAATGGCCTCGTCGCTGGCGTCCACGTCGAAGGTGCGGGACGTGCCCATGCCAATGACCGGCACGTCTTCACCCGAGCTGGGTATGGCTTTGGTAATGAGTTCGGAGGTGCTGGCCGCTAAGCGGGTGCTGAAGCCGAGGCTGCCCGCGGCGGCCGCGGAGGCACTGAGTTGCAGAAGCTGACGCCTGCTGAGCATGGTCTGGACCCTCGAAGTGCGTTCGGGGCCCAGTGTTTCAGGCCCCGGGGGCCCGGTCAAGCATGCTCTTCAGGTGCCGGCCAGCAGCCACTTGCGCAGGCGGTTGGAGTCACCGAAGGGGGTCAACTTGCCGAAGGAATTGAGCAGCACGATGGACAATTCCTCTCCCTCGATATTGGCTTTCATCACCAGGCAGCGTCCCGCTTCGTTGATGTAGCCGGTTTTTGACAGGGCGATATCCCACTTCTCATTCTTCAGCAGGCGGTTGGTGTTGCCATAGGTGAGTGGCCCGCGGCGCGTATAGGGCCGCACTTCCAGGCGCTGGGTGGTGCCCGCCTCAGTGATCAGGGGGTAGTCGTCGGCGGCGGCGACCATGCGTGCCAGGTCGGAAGCGGTGGACAGGTTTTCAGTTCGCAATCCGGCCGGGTCGGCAAAGCGGCTATGTACCATACCCAGGGATTTCGCCTTGGCGTTCATTGCTGCCACGAAGGCATCCATGCCGCCGGGGAAGGTCCGGCCCAGGGCCGCAGCGGCCCGGTTTTCCGAGGACATGACCGCGAGCATGATCATTTCCCGCCGGGACAGGGTCGCGCCGTAGTCCAGTCTCGAGCCGGTGAGGCGCACCGTGTCACGGTCTTCGCGGGTAATCGTGATGGATTCATCGAGATCCAGGCCGGCGTCCAGCACGACCATCGCCGTCATCAGTTTGGTGATGGAGGCGATAGAGCGGACGGTCTCGGTGTCCTTGCCGTAGATGATGTTACCTTCGGCGTCGAGGATCAGCGCCGAGGCGGAACGCAGGCCGGGATTGCCACCCAGGCCTACAAATTTTGAGGCGCCGGCCTGGGCTGTGGCACAACACAGCAGGGCCAGCGCAAGCGCGCAAGCAATTCGCATAGTTTCACTCCCTTCCGGTCAGGCGACATCGTTATGGTCGGTCGTCACTGGTGAGGGGTGCCCTATCACCCCGATAGGCTCATTTTGCACCAGGGTGAGGCATGATGGTAGGAGGAATTTGGCCTTGCGGCCCGGGCTCAGCCCGGCTCGTGCTCGGCGCCGGGGTCGACGCGCAGCAGGCCCTTGTAGATGCCGCGGGCGGTGCACTCGCCGTTCAGGACCCGATAGACGTCCCTGGCGATGGGCATTTCCACCCCGAATTCCTCCGCCAGGGCCATCACGGCGGGGGCGCTCTTGGCGCCTTCGGCCACCATGAACATATCCGCCGCGATGGCTTCCATGGTGCGGCCCTGGGCCAGTTCGATACCGACATGCCGGTTGCGGCTCTGGGGGCTGGTGCAGGTGGCGATCATGTCGCCCATCCCGGCGAGGCCGGCAAAGGTCTCCGGGCGTCCGCCCATGGCCACCCCGAGGCGGGTGACTTCCGCCAGCCCCCGGGTAATCAGCGCTGCCCGGGTGTTGTCGCCGGCGCCCTGGCCGTCACCCATGCCCACCGCGATGGCGATGATGTTTTTCAGCACCCCGCCCAGTTCGCAGCCCACCACGTCGTCGTTGGTGTAGACCCGGAACAGGCCGCTTTTGAACAGCTTTTGCAGTTCCGCCAGGATGACCTTGTCGGCCATGGCGATCACGCTGGCCGCGGCCTGTCCGGCCATGATTTCCCGGGCCAGGTTGGGCCCGGTCAGCACACCCACCGGGTGGCCGGGCAGCACGTCGTTGATGACCTCGGTCATGCGCATCCGGGTGTCCAGTTCCAGGCCCTTGGTCAGGCTGACGATGGGGACCCAGGGGCGCACGTGCTGTTTGACCTCCTCCAGCACCAGGCGAAAATTCTGCGAGGGGATGGCCATGACCACCACGTCGGCGTCGGCCACGGTTTCCTGTATGTCAGTGCTCGCCCGCAGCCGCTCGGGCAGGGTGGCATCGCCCAGGTATTTGCTGTTGCGATGCTGCTGGTTGATTTCCGTGACCGTGTCCGCATTGCGGGCCCACAGGGTGATCGGGGCATTGCGGGCGACCAGGCTGGCCACTGTGGTGCCCCAGGAACCGCCGCCCAGCAAGCCGACTTTAAGATTGATCATGCGCTTCTTCCTCCCGCCTCCGCAGGGGCAAGTGACTCTTCCAGTAGAATGTTCTGCCCCTCAGGTGCCTCGTAATCGATGGTGGCCCGGTTGGCCATGCTGATGGCGCGCACCACTTCCAGCCGGCGCAGGATTTCCCGCAGCTCGCGCGCCAGCGCCTTGCGCCGCTCCATGACCTTCTCGTCTCCCTCCAGGGTCAGCTGGCGGGACTTCAGCAATTTGTGGCCGTTCTTGAACAGCAGTTTGCCGATGGAGGATTCACTGCTGATACGGCGTTGCATGTAGGCCTGGCGGCCCAGCTTCAGCGCCTGGGTGACGCAGTCCTGTTCCTCCAGCGCCTCCCCGAAGGGTAGCCGTGCAGCGAGATCCGCCACCACGGAATAGGCCTCGGCGTAGGTGAGCAGGGACATGTGGGCTACCAGCGGCCGCATGCTGACCAGCAGGCGGGTGAAGCCGCGGCGCCCGAGTTTGATCGAATTCTCCCAGTCTGCGTCATAGCGCTCCAGTTCCTGCCGAATCTGCTGGTGGAACTCTTTGGTGGGTGAATAAAAGAATTCGAACTTGAACAGGTCCCGCAGGTTATCGACTTCCGCCCAGAAGTTGTCCACCGGGGCGTGGCGGGCGTTTTCACTGGCCTTGACCAGGGCCAGTTCGATAATGGCCTTGTGAATAAAGAAGTGGATGATCGTGTTGCGGTAATAGCTGGCAACAGGCTGCTGTTCCGGCGCCACGCCGTAGACCGTCTCCGGGCCCTCGTCGTAGCGGCTGACGATGCCTTCATCGATCATGATGCCCAGCAGACCGTCCATCTGCTCCGCGTAGGAGCGATTGAAGTCACGGGAAATGCGCAGGTTGCGCTCTTCCGCCCAGTGCAGCAGGCGATCGAGATCCTCCGCCACTTCGGTTTCCGTGAGCGCCCGGGGTGCCGCTCCCAACAGGCTCATGGCCACCAGTGAGGGGAAGGTAATGGGCGTCACCCGGTTGGCCTCCACCGCCACCTCGAAGGCGATCTTGGACAGGGCCAGGCTGTCCTCGGGATCCGGTGCTTTATCCAGTACCACCGGCTTGCCAATATCCATGTAGACCTTGCCCATGGGGCGGGCGAGGCTGCGCACGTAACCGATGAACCAGCGCAGTGACTCCGCGCCTTTGCCACGCCCGGTCTGCTCTGTGGCGTACTCCTCCACATCGCGAATCAGGTCGTAGCTGATGGTCACCGGGATAATGTGGATGTTGTTCAGGTCGTTGGCGTAGCAGGACTCCAGTACGTACTTGAGCAGGCCGTAACGCGGTGGCATCAGCTTGCCGAGGCGGGAGCGGGTGCCCTCGAAGGACCAGTTCATCGGGAAGCGCTTCTCCATCAGGTAGCCGATGTAGTGACGCAGGGTGACCTTGTAGAGCTGGTTGTCCTGAAAACTGCGCTTGATGAAGATGCCGCCGGCACGGTGTACCAGGAAGCCGATGCCGGCGAAGTTGATGTTGGCGCCGCCGAACATGTGCGGCATGGGAAAGTCGTTCTCGTACAGCACCTTGGGTACTACCATGCCGTCGAGGTAGGTCTTGTGGGTCCACAGCAGCATGGTGGGGTGGTCGCGCACGATGTTGCGCATCTCCTCCACGGCCTGCTGGTCGTAGACGATGCGGTCCTCGTAACCGAGGCCGAGGCAGAAGCTGTTGAAGCGGGCGTAGACATCCAGCCAGAAGGTACTCGGGGTGGAGATCATCTCTTTCATGTAGCTCGCTGCTTCTCTCATCAGCTCGCTCTTGCTCTTGCCGCTCTGCTGCGCCAGTTCTTCTACCGCTTCGTTGTAAGAGCGGTTGGCGCGCAGGCTCTCAGCGACATAGCGCGGCACCTTGTAGCGGCTTCCCTGCAGCCGGCGCTCGGCAATGTCCAGGACGATGGCCGCCTGCCGTGCCACAAAGATGGCGAAGGACGCGCGGTTGTCCCGGCTTTCCCGGTGGTACTTGTGCTGGTAACGGGCACGCAGGTTGGCCAGGGTGTCTGGCTGGCCGGCAATCAGGTGCATGCGCTCGGGTTGCTCCGCGAGAATCTTGCGAGCGCGCCGGCTGCCCGGTTGCCGCGGGTCTCCCAGTAACAGGTCGCGCAGGCGCGGGCCAGACTCGATCACCTCGGTATCGAGGGTCCAGGCGACCCGCAGGGGCGCAATGATCGTCTCGTCGTCGCCCTCCAGTTCCGGTTGCAGGGCACTGGCGTCGATACCCTTGCGATCATCCGCCAGCTTGACCGCAACCTGGACACTCTTGCAGGCAGCGCTGCCGGCCTGGTGGCTTATCCACTGCCTGAGCAGGTCCAGTTCTACCCGGTTGCGGGCATCCAGCACAAACACCACGTTGCCGCTGGCATTCTCCGGCCAGGCGCTGGCCTGCTGCAGTTTCTGGGCCAGTTGCATGTTCACCCCCTCTTGTTGCTGGTGGCGGTACCGCTGCCTTTGGGTCTAACGGGTCTGGACGCCTTGCTGGCGGGGCGTTTACGGGTGGGTGTCGCTGCCTTGGTTGTGCTGGTGGCCTTGCTGGTCGCTTTGCGGCTCTTGCTGGCCGCCTTTTTTCCGGCGCTGGCCTTGCGAACGGGAGACTTGCGCTTGCCTGTCTTGGCGGTGGCTTTGCTCTTGGCGCGCGTCGGGGTTTTACCCCGACCCTTCGGCGCCGCCTCGAGCGGCTGACCGAGCGCGGCCAGGAACAGGTTGCGTACCTCGCGGACATGCTCGTTGAGGTTGTCAGTGCTCCAGTCACTGGTGTCGACGGGGGCCAGAACCTCCACGTCCACGGTGGCGGGGCGGAATA
Source organism: Parahaliea maris (assembly GCF_008064665.1). Taxonomy (GTDB): domain Bacteria; phylum Pseudomonadota; class Gammaproteobacteria; order Pseudomonadales; family Halieaceae; genus Parahaliea; species Parahaliea maris. The sequence continues at coordinate 513,598 of NZ_VRZA01000003.1, forward strand.
CGAAGTCACCCTTGGGTGCCACGTCGCCGGCATTGCGAATGACCACCGGGACGATGGGGACACCGGCCTGCATCGCCAGGTGGAAAGCGCCCTTCTTGAAGGGCAGGAGTTTGGGGTTGATGCTGCGCGTTCCTTCGGGCGCCAGTACCACCGACTTGCCCTCTTCGCGCATGGCCTGCACCAGGGGCTCCATCGCCTCGATAGCACTGCGGGCGTTGGCGCGATCGATCATCACCACGCCGCCCATCTCCAGTACCTTGCCAATCACGGGCAGCTTCTTGATTTCTTTCTTGCCGACACCGGCGATGTCCCGCCGCAGCAGGCTGGTCATGATGACCACATCCGCCTTGCTCTGGTGATTGAAGATGAACACCGCCGGGCGATGGCTCCAGAGGTTTTCCTCGCCTTTCACATGCAGGTGTAGCCCGATCAGCGCGCTGGCGGTGTCGGCAAACAGCGAGAAGGAAAAGTTCAGGGAGTCACGGCGCGAGCCGGTCAGGGCATAGATGGGCAGGCCCGCGGCGAAGCTTGGAACCAGGCTGACGGTCGCTGCCACCGAACGCACCCATTGCGACAGGGTGGGGCGACCGCGGCTGCCAAAGCGTGCCACGGGCCACTCCCGGTCCCGGGCGACACCCGCAAGGCGGGCGCTCGGGTTCAGGGCGCGGGGATAACCGACCCGCTCCAGCAGCAGCTGGTCGTCGGTGCTGTCGCTGTAGAAGAAGCTGGCATCGAGGTCGGCCTTGTACTGGGAGGCCAGTTGCTCGGCGGCATCGACCTTGCCCTGACCAAAGCAGGTGGGGGAGATGACCTGGCCGGTGAACCGTCCTTTTTTTACCTCCAGCTGGGTGCACAGTACGTTCGGGATGCCAAGGTCCCGCGCCGCAGGCTCCACCTGGTAGGGGGTGGCTGAAGAAATGACCGCTACCGTATGTCCCTTGGCCTGGTGAGCCTCGATCAGTGCCCGTGACTCGGGATAGACGCTGCGGGCGATATGGCTGAGGTAGAGACGCTCACCAATTTCTTCGTAAGCACTTTCCTCGACACCACGCATGAACTGGGCGGTGACCGCCATCATGGCGGAAAACCCGAGGTTGCCGAGACCGAAGCTGGTCATGGCCGTGGTGAGCTCTACCAGCTGCCGCGGCGACAGGTCTCCCCGGCGAATCTGTTCCCGGAGAAAAACGGTGGCGGAGTAGCCGGCGATGATGGTGCCATCGAAATCGAAAATTGCCGCAATCTGCGGGCCTTCCGGCGAGGACTCAATGTCCCGCAGCAGTTGCTTGAGTGTTGCCATTGTTTCCCTGTCCGATCTAATTCTGTCAGGGCCCGTGTTGGCGTCGTTATCGGGGCCTGTTCATGGAGCATAACGCAAAGTGGCTGCGTAGGGTCAAATTGTGGGTGTTGGGCAGTGAATTTGGGCTCATCCCTGCCGGCATGCCCGAAAAGAGGGGCAGGCTCTCCATGCCTCCCGGGATGTACCGTCCACACCCGATAAAGCGGGGTGGGCTCTCCATGGACATAAAAAAAACGCCACCAGAATCTGGTGGCGTACGAGGGGTAATACCAATGTTGCTTTTGCGTCCGGGCCTCCTGCCTCAGCGGAGTACGTCCCCCAGCCTTGGCGCGTCTCTGACTACGCGCTCCATGCTTCCCCAAAGGGACAGCGGTGTAACAACGATCGTGAGTCACCCCATGCATGCATACGATCTGCCGCCGCCCAATTTCAGTATAGGAAGCGATCCGGCCACGGCAAGAAATAACCCCATGAAATTATCTTATTTCTAATGATAACTAAGGGTTATTTCTTAGTGCTTATTAACCTATTGGGGGTCCCCCGTTTTCCTGAACAGCAGGGTCATGCGGTCCGACTCGCCGATGGCGTCTACCGCCGCTTTCTTGTCCGGATCATCCCTGGTGCCGCTGTAGCTGGGCGGCAGGCGCCACACGATCTCGGTTTCGCCAATCTCATCCCTGGGGTTGGCGTTGATCTCGCTTTGGTCCACCAGCGTGAAGCCAGCGGCCTCGAAAACGGCAATCACCTGCGACTGTTTGAGGTAACCGCGGCTGCCATTGGTGCTGGCGTCACTGGCCGATTCGGGCGCGCGGTGCTGTACCACGCCTACCAGGCCATCGGGCTTGAGCAGGGCGCGGGTTGCTGAAAGCGCCTGGGACAGGGTGCCTGCGCTGTCCTCGAAGCGGAACAGGTTGTGCAGGGCACGGATCATCAACACCCGGTCCACCTGCCCCTGGGCCTCGGGCGGTACGGTGCCAAAGGTGAAGCCCCGGGCGGTGATGCCCTCCGCGCCATAGCCTTTGGCCTGACCGGCGAAGTCGCGGGTAGAGGCCTTGCGGGCTTTCACCCAGTCATCACCGTAGCCAAACATGGGCCACATGCGGTCCACGTAGTTGAGTCCGTAGAGGGTCCCTTCACTGCCGAGGTAGGGCACCAGGATGCGGGTGTACCAGCCGCCGCCGGGCAGCGCTTCGGCCACGGTCATGCCGGGCTCCACACGAAAAAATGTCAGTGTCTGCAGGGGGTGGCGGGCGCTGTCGCGCTGTTTGTCCTCGTCGCTGCGTGCGCTGACGGCGGCCTGCAGGGCCTCACTGTCCACCGCCAGGGCGGGCGCCGCATTGAGGAGGGCAGCCAGGGCCAGGGCGCTGAAAGGGGTCGCCAACCCGGCGCTGCGTGGTAAACGTAAAGCCATACTGAGATATCCGGTTGCCAGAGGGTGCACCAAGGTTGGCCCAGTGCCGCGCATCGCGCAAGCCTGCGCTGCGCGAGCGCCTGCCGGGGGCGCAATCGCCATGACGCCGAAAGGCGGTGGGAAGGTGACGGCAGTCAGGCGGTTCAGGTGGCGGGATGTCAATTACCGGCTGCAACGTACTGTCGAACCGCCCGGTAATCCCGGACCAGGGTCTCGGGTGCAAAACCCGGCAGCCCCGCTCCAGTCTGTACCGGTTTGAAAACGGCCTGTAGTTCCCCCGCCGGGTTCAGCAGGTAGAGCGCCACTCCGTGACTCACCCGGTAGTCGTTGCTCGCAATCGCATCTTCGCTGTCGCTCAGGGGTTCCAGTTGTGCCAGCAGGCCCAGCCCCTGTTCGAGGCCAAGGTGAGGGTTATCCGGATCGTCCTCGTGGGTGAGGCCGATAAAGTCCTTGTCAAAGTAGGGTAGATAGGCCGCCAGTTGTTGCGGCGTGTCGCGTCGGTAGTCGATGCTGTAGAACAGGATCCGGGGTGCTGCGGTGTCCTCAGCCCCGGTCAGCGCCTCGGTGAAGGACACCAACTGGTTGAGGGTGGTTGGGCAGATGTCGGGGCAGGTCGTAAAGCCGTAGCTCAACAGATGCCAGGCGCCGAGCAGGTCTCTATTACCAAAGGGCTGACCGTGCTGGTCGAGGACAGTGAAGTCCGGCAGTGCGCGGCTGTTGTCGAGATAGACCCCCTGGATGTGGGGAGGTGCCGGCGGCCGTTGGTAGATGGCCCAGGCGGCGGCACACAGCAGTGCAGCGTTGGCGGCGAGAATCCCGACAAGCATGCGGGCCTTGGGAGACAGAGACACCGGGCTACCTCAATTGTCGAAAAACAGTTCCCGGGTGAAATAGGTGTGATCCCCCTCAATGGCCATCAGGCTGATCAGCACGAGGATGGCGATCAGTGGCAGCATCAGTACGTACTTCAGGGAAAGGCGCTCCCAGCTCAGGTGCATGAAGATGGCCACGATAAAGCCCGCCTTGAGAAACATGAATAACAGGATCAGCGACCAGCGCCAGAAGCCCTGCAGGTGGTAAAAATCCACCAGGTAAGAGAAGGTCGATAGCACAAACAGCAGTGCCCAGATCTTCAGGTAGATACCGATCGGGTGCTGCTGGCCAGTGGCGGCTTCACTCATGGGGACACCTCACCACAGATAGAAGAAGGCAAAGATAAAGACCCACACCAGGTCGACGAAGTGCCAGTACAGGCCGGCGATCTCGACGATGGCGTAACCCTTTTGTTCATAGTCACCCCGGGCAACCCGGCGGGCGACAATCGACAGGTAGATGACCCCGGCGGTGACGTGCATGCCGTGAAAGCCGGTGATCATGAAAAAGGTCGAACCAAACTGGGCTGCGCCCATGGGGTTACTCCAGGGGCGGACCCCTTCGTCAACGATCAGTTTGGTCCACTCGAAAGCCTGCATGCCCACGAACGAGGCTCCCAGCACCGCGGTAGCGGCCATCAGCAATACGGTTTTGCGCCGGTCCCGCCGGTAGGCGAAATTGACCGCCATGGCCATGGTGCCGCTGCTGGTGATGAGCACGAAGGTCATGATGGCGATCAGTATCAGCGGCAGGTGATGGCCGAACATCTCCAGGGCAAAGACTTCGCTGGGATTCGGCCAGTTGTCGGTAGCCGACAGCCGCACGTTCATGTAACCGGTCAGGAATATGCTGAAGATGAAGGTGTCAGACAGCAGGAAAATCCACATCATCAACTTGCCCCAGGGCATGTCGAAGGCCTGCTTGTCGGCGGCCCAGTCGGCCACCATGCCACTGACGCCGGGTTCGGTGTAGCCGCTGTTGTCGGGTTTGGAAGTATCCATAATCAGAATCCGCACAGCGCCGCCAGCGCATTGATCGTTCCCGGTGAACTGGCCAGCAGGGCGAACAGCACCAGCCACACCGCCAGCAGGAAGTGCCAGTACTGTGCACACAGTGACAGCGGCCCGCTCAGGCTTGCGAGGCTGTCGTCATACCACACCCGGAACAGGATGTTTGCCAGCACCACCATGCCACCCAGCAGGTGCAGGCCGTGCACTGCGGTCAGCAGGTAGAAATAGCTGTTCGCCGGGTTGCTGTTGACGTAGTAGCCAAGCGCGCTGAGGCGCTGCCACAGATCGAGCTGGGCCAGCAGGAAGGCGATAGCGAAGAACACGCCCAGGCTGACGCCCAGCACCGCATGGTTGAGCTGCTCCCGCCGCGCCGACATGACCGCCCAATGCATCGCCAGGCTGCTGCCACCCAGCAGTGCCGTGTTGAACCAGAGTCGACTGGTGTCGGTGAAGGGCTGCCAGGGTTGCCCGGCCAGGGCCTGGAAGTCCGGGTACTGGGAGCGCGACAGGAAGGTAATGATGAACAGGAAAAACAGGACGCTGACAATGGCCATGATAAAGCGCAGGGCGGTGCGGGCCGTGGACATCGGGTCGGCAGCCACCGCCGGGCCGGGCACTGCAGGCTGTGGTTGTGGCTCCCAGGGCTTTTCGCGCAGGGTGCTGAAAAGGCTCATATCGCACCTCCTCGCTCATCGTGTTCATCGCTGGTCGGGTGCGCCGCGTCCGGTGGTTCATTCTGGGGAATAAAGTCATGGCTGGCGCCGGGTACGCTGAAGTCGTAAGCCCAGCGGTACACGGTGGGCAGTTCCGGCCCCCAGTTGCCGTGGTGGGGCGGTACGTCGGGGGTCTGCCATTCCAGGCTCGTCGCGCCCCAGGGATTGTGTCCCGCCTTTTCCCCGTGACGCAGGCTCCAGAAAACATTGAACAGGAAGATCAGCTGACTGGCGCCGACGATCAGCGCCGAAACGGTAATCGAGGCGTTCAGCGACAGGGCCGATTCAGGGATGAAGTCGGTGCTGCCCATGGCGAAATAACGCCGCGGCACGCCGAGGAAGCCCAGGTAGTGCATGGGCAGGTAGATGGCGTAAGTGCCGAGGAAAGTGAGCCAGAAGTGGGCCTTGCCCAGGGCGTCGTTGAGCATCCGCCCGGTCATCAGCGGGTACCAGTGATAGATGGCGGCGAACAGCACCATGATGGGGGAGACCCCCATCACCATGTGAAAGTGGGCCACCACGAAGTAGGTGTCGGACAGGGGCAGGTCAATGGTCACGTTGCCGAGGAACAGCCCCGTCAGCCCACCGTGAATGAAGGTGAAGATAAAGCCGATGGCAAACAGCATGGGCACCCGCAGGTGGATGTTGCCGCGCCACAGGGTGAGCACCCAGTTGTAGACCTTGATCGCCGTAGGCACGGCGATAATCAGTGTGGTGGTGGCGAAAAAGAAGCCGAAAGCCGGGTGCATGCCGCTGACGTACATGTGGTGCGCCCACACCACAAAGCTGAGGCCGCCGATGGCGACAATGGCCCAGACCATCATGCGGTAGCCGAAGATGTTCTTGCGGGCGTGGCAGGCCAGCACGTCCGACACCATGCCGAAGGCGGGCAGGGCGACAATGTAGACCTCCGGGTGGCCGAAGAACCAGAACAGGTGCTGGAACAGGACCGGGCTGCCGCCGGTGTAGTCGAGGTTTTCACCCAGTGAGACCAGCGCCGGCATGAAGAAGCTGGTGCCGACGATCTTGTCCAGCAGCATCATGATGGCGCTGACCAACAGGGCCGGGAAGGCCAGCAGGCCGAGCACCGTAGCGGTGAAAATGCCCCAGATGGTCAGCGGCATGCGCATCAGGGTCATGCCGCGGGTACGGGCCTGCAGCACGGTGGTAACGTAGTTCAGGCCGCCCATGGTGAAAGCCACGATGAATACCGCCAGCGACACCAGCATCAGGATAATGCCCCAGTCGTAACCCGGGGTGCCCTGCAAGATGGCCTGTGGCGGGTACAGCGTCCAGCCGGCGCCGGTCGGCCCGCCGGGCACAAAGAAACTGGCCATCAGGATGATCACCGACAGCAGGTACATCCAGTAGCTCAGCATGTTCATGTAGGGGAAGACCATGTCCCGGGCACCGACCATGAGCGGAATCAGGTAATTGCCGAAGCCTCCCAGCAGCAGGGCGGTGAGCAGGTAAATCACCATGATCATGCCGTGCATGGTGACAAACTGCAGGTAACTGCTCGGGGTAATGAAATCGAAGGTGTCGGGAAAGCCAAGCTGCAAGCGCATCAGGCCTGACAGCACCAGGGCCACCAGCCCGACAAACACCGCGGTCAGGCCATATTGGATGGCGATCACCTTGTGGTCCTGGCTCCAGATGTACTTGGTGACAAAACTGTGCGGGTCGTGCAGTTCCAGGGTCTGGTCGGCCAGCGCGGTATGTTGCATAAGCCTTTCCTTCCTACAGGGTATTCACGTAAGCCAGCAGGTCGTCGATGGACTGTTCGTTTTGCAGTGAACGCGCCATCAATACCATCTGGTGCCCAAAGTTGTCGTCGCCGTGGGTGCCGCGAATGCCGCGGCGGAAGTTCTCCAGCTGCCGTTTCAGGTACCAGTCCTGCTGGCCCGCGAGACGCGGAGCCTGCAGGGCATGGTTGCCCTGCCCGAGGCGGCCGTGGCAGGCGCCGCAGGTGTTGAAGTGGGCGGCGCCGCGGTGGGGGTCACCCTCGACAGTGGCGTCGCTATCGGCGGCGGGCAGGCTGGCGATATAGGCAGTGAGGTTGCGCATGGCGCTGCCGGCGGCCACCGTTGCGGCCATCGCCGCCATCTGTGCGCCAAGGTTGTCCTGCTCGTGGGCACCGCGTACCCCCTGCTGGTAATAGCGCAGCTGGCGTTCGAGATACCAGGTTTCCAGCCCGGCGAGGGCCGGTGCATTCATGGCGGGATTGCCTTCACCCTCGGGACCATGGCAGGCGCTGCAGGTGGCGTAGGCCAGGCGCCCGGCGTCGGGGTCACCGGCGGGCTGGCTGCTGATATCCGCCCAGGTGGACTGGGAGCCAAGCCAGGTGTCGAAGTCATCCTGGGTGTCCACCACCACCTGCCCGCGCATGGCGTAGTGGGCGATCCCGCACAGCTCCATGCACAGTACGTCGAAGCGCCCGGTGCGGGTGGGGGTAAACCAGACGAAACTCACCGAGCCGGGAACCAGGTCCATCTTCACCCGGAATTGGGGAACCGCGAAATCGTGTAGCACATCCTTGGAGCGCAGCAGCAGCTTCACCGGGCGATCCAGTGGCAGGTGCAGCTCGTTGCTCGAGACCAGGATGTCATCGGCCCCCGCGGGATCGGCGGGACTCATGCCGAAGGGGTTGTCGGGGCCGACATACCGGGAAGCGACCTCCCCGAGTACGCCGTCTGCCCCCGGGAAGCGGTAGCTCCACTGCCACTGCTCGCCGACCACCTCTACCGGGGTCGCCTCCTCGGGCACCTGGGTGAAGTCGGCCCACACCACCAGCCCGGGAGCGAGCATCGCGGCGACGCCGACCGCGGTAATCACGGTGAGCCAGGTTTCCAGGCGTTTGTTCTCCGGCTCGTAGTGGGCGCGCTGGTCCGGCCGGTGCCGGTAGCGATAGACCGCCCAGGCCATGAACAGGTTGACGGCCACGAAGACGGCGCCGGTGATGTACAGGGTGATGTCGACGGTGGTGTCGACGGTGTGCCAGTTGGAGGCCAGTGGGGTAAACCACCAGGGACTCAGGACGTGGAACAACAGTGAGCCCACGACCAGTACCACCAATGCGATGACCAGCTTCATAGCAACTCCGACCGGTGATTATTGTTGTGGCTTCCCCGGTGTCGCCTGTGAATTTACCGGTGTGTTGCTCCGGTTGGCGGCCGACCCCTTGCGCGGGTCAGGCGGCCTTTTGGAAACGGTGTTGCTGACTCAGGGGGCCGTGCTCATGAAGTTGGCCCACTTCTGCTGCAGGCTGACCACCCAGCCCGGGGTCGAACTGCCATCGCCGGCGGGTTTCAGGTCCGGATGGCGTTTGACCACCGCCTGCAGGGCGTCCTCCTGGTTGGCGTCGACGTCGACGAACAGTACGTGGCGGCCGGCGCGCAGGTCATCCTCGAAACGACGGAAATCGGTGTGAGTTTCACCGATGCCAATGAGCCCTCCCTCCCAGGTGCAGAACCCGAGCACCACGACGGCGAGAAAAATGGCTGGCACCCAGGTGTAGGTTTCGGTGATGCCGGTGAACCAGAATATGGCCAGTACGGCGGCGGCGCCGATAATACCCACCACCGCACCGAGTTCAGTCCCGTGGACCACGTCTTTCTTGAGCACGGCCTCCACTTCGTGCAAGTGGTGCATCTCGACCCCGGCGTCGTCTTCGCTGAGCACGTGAATCTGGGGTTTGACCAGTCCGGCTTCCTGCAGGTCGTGTTCGACCAGCTCGAGATCGTCAAGGTCATTGCTGATGAAGTAGTGGCGTTTCATATGTAGCCTCCCTATGGAATCCAGGGGTTGGACACCGCGGGGGAGGGGAGACAGCAAAACCCGGGCCCGGGTGTTCAACCACCGTCGGGCCGCAGCTGTCGGATAAAGCGTCGGCAGCGATTTGGCACGACGTTTTCACCGAGTATAGCACCGGCGTTCTGCGCCACCAGAGGGGGCACCCGTCCCGGTACAGTGCCTTACAACTCCTGGGCTTATAGCGTTGGTTTGTTAGTGTAAAAACAACTAACAGCTTGGTCATAAGTGGCCAGATATGGCCGGCGCAATCCTTGAATACGGCTTCTGGGGGCGCTTGTAAGACTATTTAGCAGTAAATGGGATGTCTCTTATAGCGGGTTGTGAATATACCTGCGGTTTCAATAGACCGCCTGGTAGGGGATACTTCGCGTTCTTTGATAGGGGGCGCTATGACATTCAACGCGTGGCGGGGCGGGAGGGCCACCGTTGCATTGCTACTGGCTGTTTTTCTGGTCGGGTTGGGGCCCAGGCTCTACAGCGCACTCCTGGTGGGTTGGGGGTGGGACGGGCCGGGGACCTTCAACCTGGTGAATTTTGACGAGGGAGGCTCCTGCCGGGCGGCACTGGAGGGCTTCGACTACTCCACCTTTGTCGGCCGCCAGACCATCGCCATTGCCGACCTGCTGGGTGCCGGCCCCCCGGCCGGTGTCGCCGGTGACGAGATGGCAGTGAGGGGATACTGCCACAGCCCGGAACACATCCGCGTGGCGCGGGTGTACTCCGCGATTACCGGCGCCCTGACCCCGGTGTTGCTGGCCCTCGCAGCCTTCTGCCTGCTACCGGGACGGCCGGCCGTTGGGCTCACCGCCGCTGCCCTGCTGGCCCTGTCCGGCTTCCACATCAGCGAATCCCACAGCGGTACTGTGGATGCGCCATCAGTGTTTTTCATTTACCTGTTCATTACAGTGGCGATCGCCGCCTGCACCCGGAGGCCGCGCTGGCTGTGGGCGGCACCGCCGCTACTGGTGGCAGCAGTGTGGGCCAAGTACTGGGTATTCGCGGCGTTTGCCCTGGCGGCGGCCCTGCCCGCCCGGCTCGGGGAGACGGTTACCCGCGGTTGGGGCAAGGGGCGTTTCTGCGCTGCGGTGCTGGCGCTGGTGGTGGCCTTTGGCTGCCTCAGCAATACCGATTTCCCACGTTCCTGGACGCCGCTGCTGGCCCTCTGTTACCTCACCGTACCCTGGCGCCGCATCGCCCCGGGCATGATCCCGCTGTGGATGCTCGGACCCTGGCTGGGGTTGCTGTTGTTGCAGTCCGGCTGGGTTGCCGGTTACACCATGGGCGACCTCGAAGGCCGCTTTGGTTCCAGCTACGGGGCCATTGGCTGGCACAAGTGGCCGCGCAATGCCCTGAATGTACCGCTGGTGATCATGGTCGGCCTCGGCTTGCCAGCAGCGCTGTGCATCCCCGCCGGCATCCGCGCCCTGCTGCGCCAGGGTGGGCCCTGGCGACCCTGGTTGTGCCTGTTGCCGGTGGTGGTTTTCCTGTTGTTCATGCTGGTGCCGGCACCTGTGACCTACTACCGGCACTACCTCGCCCTGATTCCTGCCGCGGCCCTGCTGGCGGCGATGGGGTACTGGTCCTGGCTGGGTGAACGCGGCCGGCGCTGGCTGCTGCCCTTCCTGCTATGGCCTGCGCTACTGGCCTGGGATGTGGAGTCCGACTATCACAATGATCCACGCATCGAGCTGCGCCAGTGGTATCAATCGGCCCGGCCCCAGCGCCTGTTGTTCAGTTACTACGTGCAGCCGCCGCGCCTGCAGGGCGTCGCCCAGGGCCTGTTCCGCGAGAGTTATGCCCGCGCCGATGGCGGTGTGCTGAGGCAGGCCCAGTATCTGCTGCTCAGCGAAAACTGGTACGACACCGCCTTCGCCAATGAGTTGAACGGCCCCCTCACCCACGACTTGCAGCGGCTGGTCAAGACCTCACCCTTCAACGCGGATTTCTATCGTCGCGCGCTGGCGGGCGAAATCGACTACCTGGCCCCCGAACGGGTGATCGCGGTGGAAAATTTCATGCCGGAACTACTGCTGCACAAGCGCTGGTACGGCACCTTCCAGCTCTTTGTTGGCGACCTTCATATTTTCCGGGTGGCTGGAAGGTAGATTGGACAAGCACTTGCGCTGCTCACCATACTTGCAGGCAACATCGATAACCTGATGCAGGAACAGCATTTGACCACTCCAGTGGCGGCGGGCGCGCCAAGGTCTGAGCCCACCCCGAAAGCCGGTACCGCCGGCATTACCGTCACCGTACTGGTGCCCGTCTACAACGAGATGGACGTGCTGCCGGAATGCTGTCGTCGTCTCCACGATGTTGCCGAGGCCCGGGCAGAGGACTTCGAGTTCCTCTTTGTCGACGACGGTTCCAGTGACGGTAGCGCCGAGTGGCTGTTGGCCCTGCGGGAGCGCGATCCGCGGGTGGCGGTGATTGAGCTGAGCCGCAACTTCGGCAAGGAAATCGCGGTATCGGCCGGGCTCGACCACGCCAGTGGCGACGCCGTGATGTTGCTGGACGCTGACCTCCAGGACCCGCCGGAGCTGATCCCCGACTTCCTGGCCGCCTGGCAGGAGGGCTACGACATCGTCTACGGGCAGCGCCTCAGCCGCGAGGGTGAGACCTGGCTGAAAATCAGGACCTCTCACTGGTACTACCGGGTGATCAACCTGCTGAGCGACGTGCCGATCCCCGCCGATGCCGGCGACTTCCGCCTGCTCAGCCGGCGTGCGGTGGAGGCCGTCAAGGGATTGCGGGAGAAACACCGCTACATGTCCGGGCTCTACGCCTGGATCGGCTTTCCCCAGAAGGCCCTGCCCTACCACCGCCACCCGCGCCACGCAGGGCGGACCAAGTGGAATTACTGGCGCCTGTGGAGCCTGGCACTGGAAGGCATTACGTCGTTCTCCACCGTGCCCCTGAAGCTCGCCACCCTGCTGGGGGTTGTCACCGCGGGAGCGGCTTTTCTGTACGGCGTGTTTTTCCTGTTACGTACTCTCCTGTTCGGCAACCCGGTACCCGGCTATCCCTCCCTGATCGTGGTGATGCTGTTCCTTGGCGGCGTCCAGTTGATCTGCCTCGGCATCATCGGCGAGTACCTGGGCCGGACCTACGTGGAAAGCAAACAGAGACAACTTTATTATCTCCGCGGCCTGCATCCGCGCCGGGAGAGCGAACAGGATGGTTGATGTGAAAACCGCAACGGCGCCGACGCCGTCACTGGCTGAAGGCGCCGCCTGGTACCTGTTGGGCGCCCTGTTGTTCCTGGGCTTTGGATTTACCGAGATGGCGGGTGCGGACCTCTGGTGGCACCTCGCCGGAGGCAGGGAAATACTGGACCAGGGAACTCTCTGGCTCCGGGATACCTGGTCCTACAGCGCGGCGGGTGAACGCTGGCGCAATCACGAGTGGCTGGCGGACCTGGTCTATTACGGCTGGTACTCCCTGTTTGGCCTCAAGGCCCTGTTGTACTGGAAGCTGCTGGTCGTGGTGCTCTGCTACGGCCTGCTCCAGTCCCTGCTGTACCGGCTCTGTGGTTCTCACGCGGCGGCACTGCTACTGACCGTCATGGCCCTGGCGGTCGGTGCACCCTTTATCGACATACGGCCCCATCTCTACAGCCTGCTGGCCTTCGTGCTGCTGTTACACCTGGGGGTGAGGCGGGCGCCCTTCTGGCAATTCGCCCTGTTGTTCCTGGTGTGGGTGAACCTCCACGGCGGATTCATGCTCGGCCTGCTGGTGCTGCCTTTCCTGCTGTTCCCCTTCAACGCGCCGAGCTGGGATGCCGTGTGGAAGGTAGCGAAATGGGAGCTCGGCTGTGTCGCCGTGTGTGTGTTGAACCCCGATGGGGTAAAGGTCGTGATCTACCCCTTGACCTATGCCCTGCAGGCGGAGTCCCCGTTCCGCTCGATTGCCGAGTGGCTGCCTCCATGGACCCCGGGCGGTATCCAGTCGCCGCTGTTTTTCTGGGTCCTGCCGCTGTTGCCCCTGAGCCTGCTGTGCTGGCTGCTGCCGGTGGTGCGGCGGTCGACAACCTTCCCCTGGTGGTCACTGGGTGTTGCCCTGCTGACCCTGGCCATGGCCCTGACCAGCCGGCGTTTTATCCCCCTGTTCGGCATCGCCCTGGCAGTCTTCATGGCCCCGGCCTGCGGTGCTCTGCTGGGCCTTCTGCGCGGGTACTGGCGCTGGGGATTGTGGCTGGCGGCCCTGGTGCTGGGCCTCTATCGCCTGGCGCCCTACCCACTGCAGGCGGCGCCGGCCTTTCACTATCTCACGGCGGAGTACAGCTTTCCCCATTTCATGGTCGAGGTAATGCAGCGCAGCGGTATCAGGGGCAAAGTGTTTGCCTACTACAACTGGGGCGGCTACCTGCACCTGCGCACCGATGGTGCCGTGTCGGTATACATCGACGGCCGGGCCAACACCCTCTACGACGACCAGACCTATCTCAATTACGTCAGCGTGCTGCGCGGTGATCCCGGGTGGATGGATATTGTCGAGCAGTCCGGGGCCGACTACTTCCTCTGGCCCTCGGATCGCGGTAATGCCCGGCACAAGATACGCGACCTGGTCCAGCAGCGGCGCTGGCAACCGGTGTTTCGCACCGGGTCGGCGATTCTGCTGGCGCGGCCGGGTGTTGCGCTGCCCCGGACCCTGGACCTGGGGCCAGCGACCGAATGGTCGCGGCTCAGCGAGGGCTGGCGCCAGTTTCTGCTGGGTAATTACACGGCAGCGGTGGGGATTGCCGAGGGCGTACTCGAGGACGCCCCCTACCTGTGGGGTGCCTGCAACCTGCTGACCGCATCGCACAGACAACTGGGAGACGAGGCCGCAGCGGCGCAGGCACTCGCTGACTGTCTCAGCCAGTTTCCCTCAAGATACCTGCGCTGAGGCCCGCGGGAGCATTCGCCATGAATATCACGATCCTGACCAACAATGACCTGGCCAGCAACCTGGCCCTGAACCAGTTGCTGCCGGCGTTGACGGCGGACCACCGGGTGCAGGTTTTCCTGTCCGGCCGGGTCGGTGGCAGCGGGCCGAGCCACCCGGATCTGGCCATGTTGAAGTTTCTCGAGCAGACCCTGTTCACCGAGTTGCTGTTTCCCGCCCTTGGCGACGGTGTGGGCGAGGGCCGGGCCCGCTATGCGGGTTTTTCCCGCCTCTGTGCCGACCTCGGGGCGGGGCTGGCGCCCCTCGACCGGATCAACTCGGAGCCGGGGCTGGAAACCCTCAGGGGGGCGGCTCCCGACCTGGTACTGAGCATTCGCTATGGCGGGATCCTGCGGGATGCCGCCATCGCCGTGCCCCGGCTGGGGGTGCTCAACCTGCACTCCGGACTGTTGCCCGACTATCGCGGGGTGATGGCTACCTTTCGCGCCATGGATGATGGCGTCGATACCATTGGCACTACGCTGCATTACATCCGCGATGCCGGTATCGACACCGGCGATATTGTTGCCACCAGTACCCGTCCGGTCGATTACCGCAGCAGCTATCTGGCCAATGTGCTGGCCCTGTATCCGGGAGGCTGCGAACTGATGTTGCAGGCTGTGGCTTCCCTCGCCGCGGGTGAAACGCTGGAAACCTGGCCGCAGCCCAGCGGCGGCAATTACTACAGCTTTCCCGACGACACCGCGCTGCAGCACTTTTACGCTCGTGGATGCAGGCTATATGATGTCGATGAAATTGCCGCAGTGGCCCGAAGCTACCTGGAATCTCCCTTATGAAAAAAAACCTGCTGGTGGCTCTGGCGCTCTGCCTGGGTGGTGTTGCCCAGGCCGCCACCCTGGTACATAACGTCAATGGATACACCCTGAACGGCAGTGAGCTCGAACAATTTGTGGCCCTGGAGTTCGATGACGGCAAGGTAACCCGCCTGTATCGAGAAGCCGAGGCCGCCCTGGCCAGCAGGGCGGGGGAGCGCATCGACGGCAAGGGCGCAACCCTGCTGCCGGGTCTGATCGATGCCCACGGTCACGTCAGTTCCTGGGGGCGTGCCCTCGCCACTGTCGACCTGATCGGCAGCGCCAGCGAGGGCGACGCCGCCGGGCGCGTGGCGGCCTACCTCGCGGAGCATCCCGACACCGACTGGGTGCAGGGGCGGGGCTGGAACCAGGTGCTGTGGCCCGGCAAGGACTTTCCCGGGCGCGCAGCCCTGGACGCGGTGGCGCCGGACCAGGCGGTCGTTCTGGCGCGGGTCGATGGGCATGCCATCTGGGTGAATTCCCGGGCGCTGGCGCTGGCCGGTATCAGTGCGGCCACCCCGGACCCTGACGGCGGACAGATCCTTCGCGATGCCGATGGCGAGCCCACTGGCGTGCTCATCGACAATGCCATGAACCTCGTCTACGGCGTGATGCCCGCCGACGGGGTGGCAGAGTTTGCCGCACTGCAACATACCGCGCTCGAAGACCTGGCGCGCTATGGCCTGACCGCTGTGCACGACGCGGGTATCTCCGCCCGCGAGGCAGCCGCATACCAGCAGTTGCGGGCAGAGGGGCGGCTGCCGATCCGGGTTTACGCCATGCTGGACGTGACCGACCCCGGCAACGATCGCTACCTGGAGCAGGGGCCGTTGGTTGATCCCGCGCATCAACTCGATATACGCAGCGTGAAAATTGTCTCCGATGGTGCCCTCGGGTCCCGCGGCGCTGCCCTGTTTGCCGATTACAGTGACGACCCCGGCAATCGTGGGCTGTTGCTGCAGACCCGGGAGGAGCTGGCAAACAACATGCATCGGGCGGTGGCGGCGGGCTACCAGGTCAACACCCACGCGATAGGCGACCGGGCCAATGCCCTGGTGCTGGATCTTTATGAAACCCTCAACAGCGACCCGGACAGTGCTGCGCTGCGCCATCGGGTAGAGCACGCCCAGATCCTGCGCCCCGAGGACATCGCCCGCTTTCCCGCCCTCAATGTCATTGCCTCCGTTCAGCCCACCCACGCCACCAGTGACATGAACATGGCCGGTGACCGTCTCGGGGCGGAGCGCCTGCGCGGCGCCTACGCCTGGGAGTCGCTGCTGGAGAGCGGTGCCCATATGGCCGGCGGTTCGGACTTTCCGGTGGAGGCAGCCAACCCTTTCTTCGGACTTTACTCCGCCATTACCCGCCAGGACCATGCCGGGCAGCCACCCGGAGGCTGGCTGCCGCAACAGAAGATGAGCCGTAAGGCGGCGCTGGAGCTCTTCACCCGGGGCGCTGCCTACGCTGCCCATCAGGAGCAGGTTCTGGGGCAGCTGCAGCCGGGCTATTTTGCAGATTTTATCCTGATTGACGGCGATTACTTCGCCCTGCCCGAGGCCGCGCTGTGGCAGATTCCCGTGCGCGCTACCTATGTGGCCGGCAAGCGGGTGTTTCCGGCGGCAGGCGCAGGACCAACATGACTCCTGAAGCGGCCCTGACAGGCGCCGAGGGCCTGCGCGCCGACGATATCGCGGCCGCCCGGGATATCCAGATGAGTATCCTGCCGCCGGAAATGCCGGTGGTCCCGGGCTACGAATTCTGTGGCCGCCTGCTGCCCGCGGCGGAAACCGGTGGCGATATGTTCGACCTGGTGCAACTTGACCAGGGCGTATTCCTGCTGCTGGGAGATGCCACCGGGCACGGTTTCGGCCCGGCCCTGTGCGCCACCCAGATGCAGGCCATGTTCCGGGTGGCTTTTCGCGTGGGCGCGGAGTTGGGTGAGGCCTACATCCACGTCAACAACCAGCTGGACGAGGACCTGCCCGACGACCGTTTCGTCACCGCCTTCGCCGGCTTCCTCGACCGCGAGCGCCACGAAGTCAGCTATTTTTCCGCCGGGCAGGGCCCTATCCTGCACTACCGGGCCGACGCCGACAGTTGCGACTGGTACGGGCCAACCACCTTTCCGCTGGGCACGGTCGCGGTGGAAAAAGCCGCCCCCATCCGCAACCTGGCGCTGGAGCCTGGTGATATTTTGGCGGTGCTGTCGGACGGCGTGTACGAGTGCGAGGGCGAGGGAGGCCTGTTCGGGCGGGAGCGCGTCGCGAACATGGTTCGCGACCTGCAGCACGGCCCCATGAGTGAGCTGGCCGCCAGCCTGCTGCGATCCCTGGAAGCCTTTGCCGGTGCGCTGGAACAGCAGGACGACCTCACCATTGTGTTGGTCAAACGCCAGGCCCTCTGAGCAACGCTGCCTTTTGCTTTGCCGGGTGCTGTTCTACACTCGGCGGGGAGCCCGCAGGGGTAAACACACAGTATGAAGCTGTCCCTGAACAGAGAGCTGAGTGAAATCGAGCGCATCGTGGCCGCCCGACGGGCCTATTTTGCCAAACACAACCTGCCCGGTTCCCTGGCCTATACGGTGGACCTGGCAACCGAAGAACTGTTTGTAAATATGATCCGGCACAATAATCAGGCCCGCGAGAAAATTATCCTCGAGTTCGAAGCGGTGGATAACGGCATCTCGGTGCGGCTTACCGATCGTGAGATCACAGCCTTCGACCCGGCGTCCGCCGCCCCGGCGGATATCGCCACACCGCTGGAAGAGCGCGCTGTAGGCGGGCTCGGCCTGCACCTGGTGCGCCAGCTGGTGGGTGCGGTGCACTGCGAACGCCGCGACGACCGCACCACCCTGTCATTCCTGGCCCGCAAGGAGGCGGCGCATGTTTGAAATCAGTCCCGCGGCCGGGGGGTTGCACTTGTCCGGTCGCTTTGACGCTGCTGCTGCGGCTTCCGCCGAGCCTCATTTTGAAGCCCTGTCCGGGGCGGCCGAGGTGAATATGGCGGCCCTGGAGTACATTTCGAGTGCCGGCCTCGGCGTGCTGCTCAAGGCCCACAAGCGGCTGGCGGCCAGTGGCGCCGGCCTGCGGCTTGTCGAGGTCAGTCCCCACATTGCCGAAATCCTGCATTTCTCCGGTTTCGACATGCTTTTCGAGGTTGTTCCGGCCAGCGATCCCGCCTGACGCCGGGCGTCTGCCATGCCCTGCCAAACTTTTTTAAAAATTTTCCCAACTTTTTTCCCGCTCCTCAGTACTTATGGGTAAGGAGCTGGAAAAGGCCAGGGATGGCCAACTGGTCCTGAGGGGCCAACAGGGTGATAGGCAGGCGCTGAACGAATTGGTAGACCACTACCACGGCGCCGTTTACCGGCTGGCTTACCGGATATTGGGAAGCAGCGAGGACGCGGCAGATGTTACACAGTCAACATTTCTCAGTGCATTCGAAAACCTGCACAGCTATCGCCCGGAATTCAAGTTCTTCAGCTGGATCTACCGGATTGGAGTCAATGAAGCACTCGACTTCCAGCGACGAAGGCAAGGCGGCGAGTGCCTTGACGAGTCGCTACCAGATCAGGGCCCTGGTCCGGAGCTGGTTGCCCGGCACGGTCAGCTTCAGGAACAAATCCAGGCCGCACTGATGCGCCTGAGTGACGAACAGAGGGCGGTGGTTGTGTTGCGACATTATTCAGAGTGCTCCTACAGCGAGATCGGTGAAATCCTGGCCCTGCCGGAGAAAACCGTGAAATCCCGCCTGTTCGAGGGCCGTCGCATGCTGGCCGGACTGCTCGCAAAAGAGGCTGACCATGCTGGGCGATAGCGACAAGCAGCGCCTGCAGGCCGGCTTCGATGGAGAATTGACGCCAACGGAGTGGCGTCGGGTGCAGGAGGAGTTCCGTGGTAACGCTGAGGCCCAGGCCTGGCTGGCGGAACTCGCGCACCTGCGAAGCACCCTGGATGCGGTGCCTGAGGTGCCGGTGCCAAAGGATCTGGCAGCGGCGATCAAGGTCCGTATTCCCGAGGCGGCTATT
The DNA here is from genome assembly GCF_008064665.1 of Parahaliea maris. Taxonomy (GTDB): domain Bacteria; phylum Pseudomonadota; class Gammaproteobacteria; order Pseudomonadales; family Halieaceae; genus Parahaliea; species Parahaliea maris. Next base: position 532,483 of record NZ_VRZA01000003.1, read on the forward strand.
AAGGAAAGGTCGGAACGCAAGGAAAGCACTGTGCGGCACGTGGATTTTGCCGCCCGCCGACGTCCGCTACGCCCCCTGGTCGGGGGGCTGGCCCTGGCCGCGAGTCTGGTCATGGCTGTGGGGATCGGGGTGCAGTTTTGGGGTGTGTCAGAGCTGGGCATGGACAGCCAGCTGCGGTCAAGGATGACCGGCACCCTTTTTGACGCGGCTGCGCCCGAGGCGCAGCAGCACTGGCAGTGGCCGGGTATGGATGCCCGTGCACTGCTGGTCCGCGACAACAGCGAACTGGCGCTGGAACTGGAACTGGACGCACAAACCGCGGCCGAACTGGTCCTGAGCCTGGACGGAGAACAATGGCGCTGGCGGCAGGACGCCGCCGGAGCCAGCGAGATGCAACAGGCCAGTGGTAGCGACGAGAGCGTGTTGCGACTGGCTGTGGCAGGAGAGCAGCGCTACCGGCTCATGCTTGAGCCGTACACCAGGGACGGTGGTTCAGCGCAGGGTACTCCCCCCACACCGCAAGTCCATCTGCGCCTGGAGCGCGATGGCCAGAGCATTCACCGGGGCACCATAGGGCCTGATTGACGGGACGGTTGTCAGGCAATACCCCTTCAGCGGCCACCAGGCCGCTGTTTTTATGGAGCTGTCCCGGCGTCGGCCCGCCCGAGCGCCCATATTGACCACCGGAAGGCGCCGCTGCGCCGGGGTCAAATTCGGGTAAAAAGGCGGTTGAGGATCGCGCAATTCCTCCTTATAATCGCCCCCCTCTTTACAGGACTATAGCTCAGTTGGTTAGAGCGCTACCTTGACATGGTAGAGGTCCCCAGTTCGAATCTGGGTAGTCCTACCAAACAAAAATGCCCCCGCAACCGCGGGGGCATTTTTGTTTGGAGGGAGTATCCGCAAGATGAGAACTGCCTTCGACAAACTCTCCCCCCGGGAGAGTTTGCAACGAGGCGCGCCAGCGCCGAAGCCCCATCGGGGTCGTTGCAGCCCAAAGGCTGCAACGATTCATCTGCCACCCGCAACCACCACTCCCGCGATTGTCCCCCCAATCTCCCCAAAACCCCCAATCCTCCGCGCCGCCATCTCCCATGTTTGCTAAACTGGCGATCGCTAGAACAACAAGTCCGAAAATATTGGGTAGGGACGTCTGCAATGGGGGACCCGCAGAAGGCTGAGCCGGCCGCGGGCAAGTGGCGGCAGGAGTTGCGCAACCACCCGGTGATCCGGGTGGCGGGTGCGTATTGTGTCACCGCGTGGCTGCTGATGCAGATGGGCGAGATCATTCTTCCCAGCTTCGACGCCCCTGCCTGGATCATGCAGACCCTCATTGCCACGCTGGTGGCGGGGCTGCCGGTAGTCGTCATCCTCGCGCGCCTGACGCGCCTCCCCAGCCTGGTTGGCCTCGCGGAACCGCCGACCCCCGTGGCTTTCCACAAGCGTCCGGATCCGGTCGAGGAAGCCGGCGACATCCTGCGCCTCAAGTCCGCCAGCCTGGCGGTGCCCATGGACCTTTCGGAATCACGCCAGGTGACCACCATGGTGTGTTCCCTGCAAGGCCTGTTGCGGGGGCGAGAGGATCCCGAGACGCTGCTCGGTTTCCTCGCCGGTATCGAGGACGACATCGACCAGGCGATCAGTCGCTACGAAGGCACACGCATGCCCAGCGGTCGCAACGAGATCGTGGTGGCTTTCGGTTTTCCCCAGGCCCATGAGGATGACGCCCGCCGGGCCGCGCGCCTTTCCCGGGAGCTGCTGGAATGTATCCGGGCTCACGATATCGCCGACGGCCCCGACACCCGGGTCATCAGTCGGGCCGGCCTGCATTCAGCCACCATTATTATCGACGAGGGGGCCGGTGACGCTGATGTGATGTCACTGCTGGGTGATACCGTCGGAGTCGCCGGATTTCTCCAGGCCGAAGTGGCCGAAGGGGAGACAGCCCTCAGTGAAGAGACCCGCCTCCTGTTGCGTTCCGGTTTCATGCTCGAGGAGGTGGCGCGTCAGTCTCACCCACGTCTTGGCCAGGGGGTGGCGGTCTACCAGCTCGGCAAGGAGTTGACCGGCGACCTGGCCAACGTCATGGCCGAGCACTCGGAAATCTTCGGCCGCGACCACGAGCACTCGCTGTTGATGGAGCAATGGCGGACCGTGCTGGAGGGCGAATCGGAGTACGTGCTCATCAAGGGTGAACCGGGCATGGGCAAGACCAGCCTGCTGTTCAATGCGGTCAAGGAGCTGGTGGCTGGCGGTGAAGCGCAGTTGATGCTGCTCAGTTGCGAGCCCTACTACCGCGAGTCGCCGTTCCGGCCCCTGATCAATTTTTTCGAGCGCAGAGTGTTCGAGGGCAAGCGTCTTACTCCGGCGGAGCGTTTCCAGCGCTTGCAGGAATTCGTTGGCGGAGTGCTGGAGGAGGGCGACGAAGAGGCGGTTCCCCTGCTGGCCGCCCTGGTATCCAATACGGGAGACGACGAGGTCCTGGTATCGACCAACCGCAGCAGCAAACAGGTCCGCGAGAAAACCCTGGCGCTGCTGGTCACCCTGATGGAGCGCTTTTCGGCGCGCAAGCCCCTGGTGCTGGCGGTGGAAGACCTGCACTGGGCGGACCCCTCCACCCGGGACCTGATCGAAAGCCTGCTCGCTTACGATCCCTCTACACCGATCCTCGGGCTGTTTACCGCCCGGCCGGAATTTGAACCGGCCTGGGCCAACCTGCCGGATGTCATTGAAATCAATCTCAACAAGCTGCCGGCCCGGATTGCGGCGGAGGTGGTGCGCGAGCAGGCGGGGGACGACCGGCTGGCGCCGGAAGTGGTGCAGCAGATCATTGACCATGCCGGTGGCATCCCGCTCTACATCGAACAATTGACCCGTAGCCTGCTGGAAAGCCGCCAACTGGGTGCACAGGGCGAAGAGATCACCATTCCCTCCACTCTCAAGGCATCCCTCGCCGCGCGGATCGATCACCTCGGCCCGGCCAAGCCTCTGCTGCAGCTGTGTTCGGTGCTGGGCTTCGAGTTCAGCTACGAACTGCTGAGGGCGGTCTGTGAAGACAGCAAGGAAAAACTGCTGCGCCAGGTACTGGGCTCGATCGTCAACGCCGGATTGATCTACCAGAAAGGCGCCTTTCCCGAGGCGACATTCAAGTTCAAGCACCGCCTGATCATGGAGGTGGCCAGCCAGTCCCTGTTGCGTCGAACCCGGCAGCGCCTGCACCAGGTGATAGCCGACAAGCTGGAATCCCAATTCCCGGAAATCGGCCAGACCCGTCCCACCCAGGTGGCGCATCATTTCAGTCGTGCGGGCAATGCGCCCAAGGCAATCGAGTACTGGGTTGGCGCCGCCCAGTTATTCCAGGCGCGGTTCGCCAACCAGGAGGCAATGGCGCAGGTCCAGCGCGGCCTGGCATCACTGAAGGATGTGCAGGACCCGGAGCAGCGCAACCAGTTCGAGATCACCCTGCAAAACCTGATGGGGATGATCCGTCTGGCTACCCGGGGCTACACCAACCCCGAGGTCAGGGTGGCTTTCGAGCGTGCCCTGGAACTGAGCGACAAGGTGGAGCAGAGCCCGGCCCTGTTCAAGATGATCGTCGGGCTCTGGATGTACTACCTGATACGGGGCGAGTACGACCGCGCGCTGGAACTGTCCGACCAGCTGCTGCGGCTGGCCGAGGCCATCGACGAAGCGCCGGAGCAGCTCCAGGCAAACTACTGTGCGGGCTATTCCCGTTACTATCGCGGCGATATTCCCGGCACGCTGGAGTACTTCCAGCGTGCACTCGACTATATAGACAGCGATGCCGACTTCAGCCGGCAGACGCCCAGCCGGGACGACACCCGACCGCACCTCTTGTGTATGTATGCCCTGGCGTTGTGGTTTCACGGCGATCCCGAGGGGGCAGATTCGGCAATGCAGAAGTCCCTGGCCATGGCGAGAGACCACGGCCAGCCCTACGGCCTGGCATGGGTTTTGTTCTTCTCGACCTGGTTGCAGCGTATGCGCGGTAAGCGGGAGCAGGCTGCGACCCATGCTGGCGAAATGATCGATATTTGCCAGGAACGGGGCTTTTCATTTTTTGTCCCGCTTGGCATGTTCTTCCGTGCCAGCGCCCTCGAGGATCCACAGGAGCGGGTCGAGGCGATGCAGCAGGCCTTTGCCATCGTGCTGGCGGCTGGGGCCCGCTCTGGCAGCGGCTACCTCAGGGCACTGGTAGTGGGTGAGCTCATCGGGCTCGGTGAGTTGGACAAAGCGGAAGACCTCGCCCGGGAAAATGCCGGCTATATCGAGGCCCAGGGCGAGTGGCTTTATGGCAGTGAGAACCTGCGCCTACAGGCTCTCCTGGCATACAGGAAAGACGGTGATGCCGGGCGCGCAGCGTGCGTTCTGTTGCAGGCTATCGAACAGGCGCGGGAGGTACATAATCTGCCGTTTGCCCTGTCCTGTGCGCTGAACCTGCACGCCCTGCCGGGGCATGAAGGCCAGGCCCTGCAACTGCTGGACGAGGTGCTCGCGTGTTACGCCGGCGAGGATACTAGCGAGGATTACCAGCAGGCCCTGGCAATTGTGAACGAGGCCACGAAACGCGGTCTGTTGGCGAGAAGGGTTTCCCTATAAGCTTTTGGCTTTGCCCGGCGGGTTGGATGACGAGTTCGCAGGGGTCAGGGATGACACAACGGAAGTTGTAACCGGCTTCAGTACAGAAGAGGGAACTTGCAGTATGCGACAGCGTAAGAAGATTCTGATCGTCAATGTCTTTTTCCCCGATGAGCGCATGGCCATCAAGCGCTCCAACCAGGTTCCCAATGCGGTGGCGCCGGCCCTGCTGGCCGGCTACTTCAATCCCGCCACCTGTGATGTCCGACTTTACAACGAGGTCAACAGCGGCTTCCTGGAGGTCTTCCAGCCGGAGTTGATCGGCTGGCCGGACATGCTGGTATTGACCGGCCTCACCGGATCCTTCGACCGCCTGCTGCACCTCACCGCCTATGCCAAAACCGCCAACCCCGACGTGGTTGTCGCCGCGGGCGGGCACGGTGTGCGCGCCCTGCCAACCTACTCCCGGGCCTTTTTCGATTACACCTGCCTTGGGGACGTGGAGGAGATAGCCGAAGTCATCCGCGAGGCACTGGGGGCCGACTATCTCGCCGAGCGCTTCAATCCGCGTTATGACCTGGCCTACTGGATCAATCGGCTGGGTTACGCGGAATCCTCCCGCAACTGCAACTTCCAGTGCGGGTTCTGCAGCCTGACCGGGGTAGGGCGCAAATACGAGGTGCCGCCCATGGATTACCTCGACGCGCAGATGGAGGCGCTGGGCAAGCGGCCGATCTTCTTCTTCCAGGACAACCAGATCATGGGTTCGGGCCCGGAAAGTTTTCGCGAACGGCTACAGCGCTTCCAGGCGCGGCGGGCCGCGGGACAGTTCAAGTACTGGAGCGGCTTTGTCACCGATACCTTCTTCTGGGAGGACGAGAACATCGACTTCGCCCGGGAAACAGGCTGTATCTCGGTGTTTGTGGGCGTCGAGTCATTCGATGACGAGCAGTGGCTCGGGGAGCAGAACAAGAAGCAGAACAGCCGTTACAACCAGGCGGAGCTGTTACGCAGGGCCTGTGACGGCGGGGTGCTGGTGCAGTACGGGCTGGTGTATGACCCGACCCGTCACAGCCTGGCGCAGATGAACCGGGAGCTGGAGATCATCTGCGACAACCCGGAAATTCCCCCACCCAATTTCATTTTTACCGCCATCCCCTTTCCCGGTACGCCCTTCTTCCAGGACAGTCTGGACCAGGGCCTGCTGTTGCCCAACACCCACATGCGGCACATGGAGGGGTCCACGCTCTGCCTGAAGCCGACCCTGGACCCGCAGCAGGAGGTGATCGATTTTATCCGCGCGGGCCGGCGCTTTGCCGGCTATCGCAAGCGCTTCCTGCAGCATCAGGCCCGGTTCCTGCGCCGCTATCGTCACAGCCTGAATCGCGACCAGATGTTGCTGTCGAGTATTGCCACCGCGGCTATCATGGCGCCGACCGCGGTGCTGGGGCCGGGGGCTGCCCTGCGGCGCAAGGTACAGCGAACCCATGTTTCCACCACCGAGGTCCTGGACGGGGTTTATACGCCCTGCCTGCCCGTGGCGGAGCAGTACCGCCATTATTTCCTGCCCACCAACCTGGTGAACTGGGGTGGCGAGGTGAACCCCGCAGTTGCCGATGACGTGCTGCCCCCGGCCCGCCGCCAGACTACTGCCGAGGTGGTACAACTGCGATGAAGAACTGGCAACAGGGGTATCGGGGAATCGGGATTGCCCTGCTGCACGCGCTGGTGCTGGTGGCCCTGTGGCGCGGCACTGACACGGCCGACTGGCTGGCCTTTGCCGTCGTCTATCCATTGGCGGCGATCGGTGTGGGTGTGGCGATGCATCGCTATTTCGCCCATCGCGCCTTCCGTACCAGCCGGGTCTTCCAGTTTGCGCTGGCCCTGATGGCCGCGCTGTCCTTTGGCAACGCCGTGCACTTTGCCGGCAAACACCGCCTGCACCACCGCCACTCCGATGCCGAGGGGGATGTTCACGCCCCCCACCAGGGCTGGTGGCAGTGCTGGTTCGGCAGCCTGATCGACTGCGGCTACAGTGAGCCGAAAATTCGCCGCGAGGCCGCTCACTGGTTCGACTTCCCGGAACTGTCCTTTCTCTACCGCCACGGGTCGCTGCCGGCATTGACCGTTTGCGTCGTGCTGTTTCTGATTGGTGGTTTCAACATGATGGTAATCGGTGGCTGCCTGCCGGGGGTACTCCTGCTGCACCAGAGTTCGGCGGTGAACTATTTTTGTCACTGCCGGGGCCAGCGGGCATTTGCCACCCGGGACCAGTCCACCAATAACCTGCTGGTCGCACTGCTCACCTATGGTGAGGGCTGGCACAACAACCACCATCGCTTCCCCCGCTCCGCCCGTGCCGGCCTGTACTGGTGGCAACCCGATCTGTTCTACGGGGTGATCTGTCTTTTTGAAACGCTGGGCCTGGTGTGGGAGGTGCAACGTATCGACGACCAGCGCCTGCGCCGCGCGGACCTGGCCCTGCATTCCTGACCTGGAGGTTGAATATGGAAGTTCACGACCACGTCCACGATCACACGCCTGTCGAACAGGTAGACGACTGCTGTGACGATCCCAACGACGAACGATTGTTGTCGCACATTGCGATTTCACTGTCTGGCGGTGGCCTGCGGGCGACCGGCTTTCACCTGGGGGCGCTGGACATGCTCGACCGGGTCGACCTGCTGCGCAACATCAACATCCTGTCGTCGGTATCCGGTGGCAGCCTGGCGGGTACCAGTTATGCCCTGTGCCAGGCGGAGGGCAAGGGCTACCAGGAGTGTTTCGACAACCTCTATGAGTTCCTGCCGGGGCTCAACACCATGGAAGAAATCTTCCGCAAGGTCCGGCAGAACCAGGATTCGCTCTATCCCTCCGGGCGGCGCGACCTGATCACTTCCATGGCCAACGTACTGCACGAGCAGTACTTCTCCCGCTTCTACGAGACGCACACCTTTGGCCAGTTCTGGGACAGTACCGATGCGCACCTGACGGAGGTCATGTTCAACGCCACCGAGTTCAAGACCGGTATCGCCTTCCGTTTCCAGAAGAGCCAGTTCCCCTGCAAGATCGGTAATGGCAATGTCAGTGTGGACGAGGCGCATGCCCGGGTCATGCGCATGGCGGATGTCATGGCCGCCTCGGCCTGTATCCCGGCGGGTATGGAACCCCTGTTTTTCCCGGATGATTTCCACTGGCCCCGGGACGACGAACCCGGGCGGCCCGTGTGCACGGCCGTCGCCGACGAGATCGAGCGCCAGACCGGCGGTGCGAACCGCAAGATTGCCCTGATGGATGGAGGCGTGTACGACAACCAGGGGGTGACCAGTATCCTGCTGGCCATGATGCGCCGTGACCGGGCTCGCCAGCAACAGGCCGGTTGCCTGGAGGACGATACCGCCAGCGTCACCGAGCCCACCTCGGTCGAGGGTTGGGGGGACTGGCTGGACCGCTTCTCCCGGGCGTCAAAGGCCCGGATGAATGCGGATGCCTGCGACGACGGCATTGATCTCAGTCACCTGCGCCTGTTCATCATCTCAGACACCCCGGTACGCAGCGAAACCTTCTACCCCAGCAAGCCCCTGCCGAAAAGCGACTCCAACTTTTTCACCCGCCGCAAGCTGGGCCAGTACGACGCCTTCATCTGGGTGCTGACCGGACTCATGGTGCTCAGCGCTGGCGACGGCCTCTGGGACTTGTGGACCTACCGGGACCATATCGGCATGGAAGGAGGGACCTTCCGCAAATTCTTCTCCTTCATATTTCCCACGACCATCATGTTCTTGCTGGCGGCCGTCGTGCTGAAGACCCGGCTCACCATCGTCCAGTTGAACCGGGAAATGGAAAAGGTCATGCCACCCTTCCGCCACAAGCCGTGGCACTACCTGAAGAAGCTGAAGCTGGGTGAGGCTATCAGCATGATCAGCCTGCGGGTCGGCTCTACCGTGGCCCTGACCTCCAAGGTCTACATGAACCGGATTCGCCAGCTCAGCTACAGCACGGTGTATTCCGCCAGCCTGGACGAGCACTCCCTGTCCGGGCGCATCATGACCAACGAAATTTCCACCCTGCTGGATGACGACAAGCGCCTGACGGGGGTGCCCGCACCCACCGAGGAAATGTGCGAGATCGTCGATATGGCAACCCACACCAAGACCGCCCTGTGGCTGAACCCTCACGTTACCTGGCGCGGCTACGGTGAGATGGATATCCTGGTGAGTGCCGGTGAAATGACCACCTGCTACAACCTGATGCGCCACCTGCGCAAGCGCTACGGCGCCGGTGAGCAGCAGGACATTCCCCCCGGCAGCCGCGCCGATGCCCTGTACCAGCGGGCCCTGGCCCTGTGGGAGGAACTGCGGGAGGACCCGATGGCACTGGTGGACCAGCGCAAGGAGAGCGGCCGCTTAAGTGCGTCCTGAGTGCAGCGCGCGCTCAGGCTGCCGGCCTTCCCAGCCCGCGCAGCAGGAAGAAGCCACTGAGGCCCGCGACCAGGGAGGCCAGCAGGATCCCGGTCTTGGCCATCAGCAGGTCCGCGGGGCTATCGGCAAAGCCGAGATCGGCGATGAAGATCGACATGGTGAAGCCAATGCCCCCCAGCAATCCCACGCCCACGATATGGCCCATGCCCAACCCCTCAGGGAGGCGCGCCACCTTCAGTTTCAGTGCCAGCAGGGTAAACCCGGCGATCCCCAGGGGCTTGCCCAGTAACAGCCCGCAGATGACCCCGAGGGTAATCGGGTTGGAGAGGGTGCTGCTAACCTCGGCGAGGTCAATGGGAATACCGGCATTGGCCAGGGCGAATACCGGTATCACCAGGTAGGCCACCGGCAGGTGCAGGGCGTGCTCGGCGCGCTGGGCCGGGGCCTGTACCAGGTGCACCCCGTCTTCCAGCGCGGTGACCAGCGAGCGAAAACGGTTGTTGTGGATGATATCGGGGTTGTCCCACACCGCCTTGCGCATTTTCTTCGAGGAGTCCTCTACCCTGTCGATGAACACCTCCGGCTTGAACTTGGGGCGGATGGGAATGGTAAAGGCGATGACCACTCCGGCAATGGTGGCGTGAATACCACTGGCCAGCATGGCCATCCACAGCAGGGTGCCCGCCACCGCATAGGGCAGGGTGCGGCGCACGCCGATGGCGTTGAGGCAAACCAGCAGGCCGGTGCACAGGGCGGCGTACAGCAGTGCTGTCAGGTTGAGGTCGCTGGTGTAGAACAGGGCAATCACCAGTACCGCGCCGAGGTCGTCGACGATGGCCAGGGCGATCAGGAAGGTGACCAGGTTTTTCGGTACCCGCGCTCCCAGCAGGCTCAGGGCGCCGATGGCAAAGGCGATGTCGGTCGCCATGGGTATGCCCCAGCCCGCCGCGCCCGGGCCCGAGGTGTTGAAGATCCAGTAACCCAGCGCCGGTATCAACATGCCGCCGACCGCTGCGAAAATCGGCAGCAGCGCCTGGCTCAGGGAGGACAGTTCTCCCACCAGCAGCTCCCGCTTCAGTTCCAGGCCCATGACCAGGAAGAAGAAGGCCATCAGCAGTTCGTTGATCCAGTGATGAATCGACAGGGAGAACACGCCCTCGCCAAAGCCCAGGCTGATCGGGGTGTGCAGGAAGTGCTCGTAACCGTGCAGCAGCGGGCTGTTGGCGACCACCAGGGCGATGACCGCGCAGGCCATCAGCAGGATGCCGCTGGTGGTCTGGCGGTGGATGAATTCTTCCAGCGGCGTCAGCAGCCGGTCGAAGGCCTTTTCCCAGGGGGCGTGGTGAATTCCGTCGGACATAGCTCGATCACTTCGGGGAATGTGAGCCCCTAGGATAGCAGTCCGGGTGGGTTAATCGGGCCTAAACTGTGCTCAAAAACGGCCCATCCACGCACAGGCGACGGCCGTCGGGGGAGGCGCAAGCACCGCAAATCCCCACGCCGCACTTGGTCAGGTAGTCGATGGAGCTGAAAATCTGCTCGTCCTTGCAGTACTCGCGTTGCACTTTCACCGCGGCGTGCACCATCGGCGCCGGGCCACAGTTATAGAACACGAGTTTTGCCAGTTCCTCGGGCGTCATGGCCTGCAGGTGTTCGCGCAGCAGTTCGGTGACCACACCGTGATAACCGGCACTACCGTCATCGGTGGCCACGTGGACCTCGGCGATCTGTGCGCACTCTTCGACAAAATACAGCCGCTCGGCGCTGCGGGCACCGGTGAAAACTTTCGCGTTGCCGAAGTCGCGGGCAAGCTGGTACACCGCCGCCAGACCGGTTCCGCCGGCCACCGCGACGATGCTGCCGTCTTCCGGCGGGGCGACGGGGATGCCGTGAGGGCCGCGTACATAGGCCTCGGTACCCGGGGCCAGGTCCATCAGGGCGTGGGTGAATTCTCCCACGTCGATAACCGCCAGGGAGAAGGGGTCATCGGTCAGGGCGGAGAAGGGTTTCTCGCCGAGGCCCGGAATCCACAGGAAAATGAATTCACCGGCCTGCACGTTGACCTTGCGGTCGAAGGTGAGCACGCAGATGTCGTCGCAGACCCGCTGGTTCTCCACCAGGGTGACCGGGCGGAAGCTCATGTCGATGTCGTAGTGAACGTTGCCCTCGGCCTGGTTGCGGCCGGATTCGAGGTCGTCGGCGAGGGTGCGGAAGTAGTCGGCGATCTCGTCGGTGGTGAGGCCGATCAGGGCCGAGCCCACGCCGACCACGGTGGCGCCGGCGTCAAGGAAGGCGCGTACGTCGTCGGCGCTGCTGACACCGCCGCAGCCGATAATCGGCAGCCCGGTGGCCGCGGCCACCTCGCGCACGCACTTCAGGCCGATCGGCAGTACACCCTTGCCGGACATGCCGCCGGCGCCGTTGGACAGCACCGGATGGCCGTGGGCCGAGGTGTAACCGGGTCCCACCGTGTTGATGGCACAGAAACCGTCGGCGCCGCCTTCGGCCGCGGCTTTGGCGATTTCGCCGATGTTGGGTGCATTGGGAGTCAGCTTGGGAATCACCGGGATGTCGACCACGGCCTTCACCGCGCTGACGATCTCCCGCACCATGTCCGGGTCCTGGCCCATGGCCATGCCATAGCCCTTGGCGTGGGGGCAGGAGAGGTTGAGCTCGAGCCCGTCGGACACCGGCGCCAGGATCTTCGCAACCTCGACAAACTCCTCCACGCTGCCGCCGAAAATGGAGGTCAGCAGGAAGCGGTCCGCCGGGACCTGCAACTGGGCCATCAGTTCGGCGGATTTATGGGCGCCGGGGTTGGTCAGCCCCACTGCGTTGACAAAGCAGCCCGGGGCATACTGGCTCAGCACCGGCTCGCGGTAGCCCAGGCGTGGCTCCAGGCCAATGCTCTTGGTGGTCAACACGCCCACTTCGGGCATGTTGTCGAAGACGTACTGGATGATGGGCACGGCCGTGGTCACGATGCCGGAGGGCACGGTGAAGGGGCCGGACAGGGTCTTGCCGAAAAATTCGATAGTCAAAGCGCTGCTCGGTCGGGGTCTGGTTGGACGGGTGCCCCGGCGCGTGCTGGCTCCCGGGCTGGCGGCAATTATACTGCCTGGCCCGGGGGGAGTCTAAGTGCCGGGGCTCATTCCATGGGGCTGAATTCGCCGTTCTGCCATAGTTCCCGCAATTTGAACTTCTGGATCTTGCCGGAACCGGTCAGCGGGAAGTTCTCCACCTCGAACCACAGGCGCGGGGTTTTCTGGGGAGACAGGTTCTCCCGCAGGTAGCTGAACAGGGCTTCCTGATCCAGTTCCTGGCCCGGCGTGGGGCGCAGGAAGCAGCCGACTTCCTCGCCCCAGCGGTCGTGGGGCAGGCCCACCACGGCGACTTCGGCCACGCTGGGGTGGCGGAACAGGGCTTCCTCGATCTCCCGCGGATAGATGTTTTCCCCGCCGCGGATGATCATGTCCTTGAGGCGACCCTCAACGGTGAAGTAACCCCGTTTGTCCATGGTGCAGAGGTCGCCCGTGTGCAGCCAGCCATCGGCGTCGATGGTCTTCTCGGTGGCCTGCGGCATATCGAAATATTCCAGCATCACGTGGTAGCCGCGGGTGCAGAACTCGCCGAGCGTGCCCACTGGCGCAATTTCCCCGGTCTCCGGGTCGACGATCTTGGCTTCGGTATGGGGCATGGCGCGGCCCACGGAACTGGCCTTGTCCTCGACGCTGTCCGAGGGCAGGGTGAGGGTGGCGGTGGGGGAACACTCGGTCTGGCCGAAGGCGATGGAGAAGGGGGCATTCAGGGTCTCTTCCAGCCGCCGCACCAAAGTTGTCGGCACCGTGGCGGCCCCGGAGCCAATGAAGCGGACGGAGGACAGGTCGCGTTTGCCGAAATCCGGGTGCTCCAACAGGGCCACCAGCATGGTCGGTACGCCGACGAGGTTGCGGGCACCGTAGGTCTCGATCAGCTCGAGTATCAGCCCTGGCTCGAACATTTCCGGCAGCACAAAGGTGGACTGGCTGCCCACGGCGCCCAGCACGGCCAGGCCGCAACCGGCGGTGTGAAACAGCGGCATGGGGTTCACCAGCACGCCGGCGTCTCCGGCTCCCTGCAATGCCATGCTGAACAGGGCCACGTTGATCAGGCCGCGGTGGTGCAGCAGCGCGCCCTTGGGAAAGCCGGTGGTGCCGGAGGTGTACTGGATCATCACCGGGTCGCCGGGGCGCACCGAGGGCAGGGCTTGCTGACTTTCCCGGCCCCGGGCCAGCAGCGAATCCATGTCGTCCAGGCAGGCCATCCAGCGCAGTTCCGGGCACTCGCCGCGCACCTGTTCGGCGTGCTGCAGCAGGGGGTTCCCGCGGCAGTTGTTCTGCACCAGCAGGCCGCTGGCCCGGGACTGGGTCAGGATGTACTGCAATTCCCTGGCCTGGAAGGAGGGGTTGACGGTAACCAGGATGACCCCGGCCAGGGCGGCGGCAAATTCCACGATGACCCACTCGGGCACGTTGCCGGCCCACACCGCCACCCGCTCCCCCTGTTCGAACTCCTCCGCCAGTACCCGGGCGAGGGCCTGGGCGTCGTCGTAGAGTTCCGCGTAGGTCCACTGGCGGCGCGCCGCCGGATCGGGAACCCCGGCGATCAGGGCCAGCCGATCGGGATTGTCACGCGCGGCCTCGGCCAGCAGTTCGCCGACGGTCACGTCGCGAATCGGTGGTTCGGAGGGGCCTTTGGCATAGGAATCAGTCATCTGGAGGACACCTTGTTATTGGTATGGAGCATTACGCCCCGAGAGTAAGTGGGGGTCGCAAAGTCCGCAAGCTCGCACTTGCGACAGGGTGCCGGAGAGGCAGGCAGGTACCGCCCAGCCTCTACCTAGGTCCCGCAGAAGGTCTGGTGGACCACCTCTGACGGTTGCGGGGGCAGGGCGTAGCGGCGGTCAGCGAGCTCGTAGTCAAAGGGATTGCGCAGTCGCTTGACCAAACTGTGGAAGGGCTGAAAATCCTCCCTCTCGACCGCCGCGGCAATCGCGGCCTCCACCAGGTGGTTGCGGGGAATAAAGGCAGGGTTTGCCTGGTACATCGCGGCCTGTCGTTGTTCCGGATTGCCGCCTTCGGCGTCGCAGCGGGCCTGCCAGCGTTGCATCCAGGGCAGGAACCGCGCCGGCAAGGGCATCAGTTCCTCTACCTTGGGCGCGGCGCTGGCCGGCGCGGCAAAATCTGCCAGCCGGCGGAAAAACAGGGTGAAGTCCACGCGCTCGGCCGCCATCAGCTCGAACAGTTCCTCCACCAGCTCCCGGTCCCCATCGCGGGACTGTTGCCAGCCCAGTTTCCGGTTGACTCCCGCCTGGTGGGCCGCCAGGAACTGCTCCGGGAAGCGGTCCACCGCCGCCTGTGCCAGCTTGACCCCCTCCTGCTCGTCCTGGTGCAGCAGCGGCAACAGGCACTGGGCCAGCACCGACAGGTTCCAGTGGGCGATGGAGGGCTGGTTGCACCAGGCATAGCGACCGTTGTGATCGATGGACGAGAACACCGTCTCCGGGTGGAAGTCGTCCATGAATGCGCAGGGGCCGTAGTCGATGGTCTCGCCGGACAGCAGCATATTGTCGGTATTCATGACCCCGTGGATGAAGCCCAGTAGCTGCCACCGGGACACCAGCGCCGCCTGGCGCCGGATAACACCTTCCAGCAGGGCGAGCGCCGGGTTCGCGGCGCTCGCCGCCTCCGGGTAGTGGCGCGCGATGACATGGTCGGCCAGCTGTTGCAGCGCCCCGGTATCGCGGCGGGCGGCAAAAAATTCAAAACTCCCGATCCGGATATGGCTGCGGGCCACCCGGGTCAGGACCGCGCCTGGCAGGGCCCTGTCGCGGTAGACAGTATCGCCCGTGGTTACTGCCGCCAGGGCCCGGCTGGTGGGAACCCCCAGAACGTGCATGGCTTCGCTGACGATATATTCCCGCAATACCGGCCCCAGGGGAGAGCGGCCGTCGCCACCCCGGGAATAGGGCGTGCGCCCGGAGCCCTTGAGCTGGATATCGAAACGCTCACCGCTCGGGCTCACGACCTCGCCCAGCAGGATGGCGCGCCCGTCCCCCAGTTGAGGATTGAAACCGCCGAACTGGTGTCCCGCATAGACGGCCGCCAGCGGTTCGGCGCCCGCCGGCAGGGCGTTGCCGGCGAGCACCCGGGTGCCGGCACCGGAGGCCAGCCAGTCTGCGTCCAGGCCCAGTTCGGCGGCCAGTTCCCGGTTGATCCGGATCGGGCCGGGCCGGGTGACGGGCGAGGGCTCGAGGCGGCTGTAAAACTGCCCGGGCAAGTTGGCGTAGCTGTTGTCGAAGGGCCAGTGGGAGGGAGACGTCATGGCGGTGTGGGCGCTGGCAGGCTGTTGGGGTGAATTTCCGACTGTATCACCCCTGCCGGGGGAAGGCACCCGGTGCCAGTTGGCGGTAATCTGGACACTTTATCCACAACCCGGTCCCGACTATAATCCGCCCATGCTGTCGCGACTGAACACATTGTTGATCACCGTTTTCCTCCTGCTGGGCCTCGCATTCCAGTCGGTGGGGGCGGGTGCGTGTCCGGGTGCCGGCAGCGTTGATGGCCCGGCCCACGCCGCTCATATGGATATGAGTGTGCCTGGCATGGAAATGTCCGGCATGGAGATGCCCGACACTGATATGCCCGGTGCCAACCTGCCCGGTAGTGGTGACTGCTGCGATGACAGCGAACACTGTCCGATGCAGGCCTGCTTCACCGGTGCGGCGCTGCCGTGCACGGTCGACGTGCTGCAATTACCGCCTTCGGCGGCCCTGTTGCCACCTGCTCCGGTGCGCAATACCTCTCCCGCCTGTTCCCGTTTCGAACGTCCCCCGATCTTTGCCTGACACAGGACAGCTACGCCTGTCCGACGCGTTTTGACCCTGCGGTGTAGTGCACCGGAGGTTTGTGTCAGCGCTGGTTCGCCAGCTCCCGAGATGGGGAAATCACAATGTTCGCCGTACCCTTTGTCCGTATCGCCAGCCTGGTGGTGGTGTTATGTAGTCTGAGCTCGCCTGTACTGGCCCAGGGACCCTTGTCTCTGGAAGACGCCATCGCGCTGGCGCGAGAGCAAGACCCCTGGCTGGAAGGCAGCCGCCTGCGTCAGGAGGCGCTGGCGGCCAGTGAAGTGGCCGCCGGCAGCCTGCCGGACCCGATGATCAGCCTCGGCGCCGCCAACCTGCCGATTGATACCTTCAATTTCAACCAGGAACCCATGACCCAGTTCAAGGTCGGGGTGAGCCAGGCCTTGCCCCGGGGCGACAGCCTCGAGCTCGGCCAGCAGCGCTTTGCCCTGCTGGGTGAGCAGCAGTCGCACCTCAGGTCGGACCGCCGCGAACAGCTCGCTGTGAGCGTGGCGGGGTTGTGGCTTGACGCCTGGCTGGCGCAGGAAAGTGCCCGCCTGATTGAAGGGGACCGGTCGCTGTTCGAATACCTGTTCGAAGTGGCGCAGAACAGCTATTCCAATGCCCTCGGCCAGACCCGCCAGCAGGATGTGATTCGCGCCCAGCTCGAACTCACCCGCCTGGATGACCGCATTGCCCGCCTGCGCCAGCAGCACGATACCGCCGTCGGCCAGCTCGCCCAGTGGCTGGGCGCCGGGGTTGGCGTGGGTGGGGCGCTGCCCGAGCTGGCCCTGCGGGCGCCGGAGCGGGTCAGGGCGGCCGGCCCGGTGGACGCCGCCTGGCTGGGACAGGTGCTCTCGGCTCACCCCGTGGTGGCCAGTGTCGAGCAAACCATTGCCGCCAGCGAGGTGGATGTGGAGCTGGCGCGGCAGAAGTTCCGCCCCCAGTGGGGTGTGAACGCCAGCTACGGCTACCGTGACGACGCTCCGGACGGCATGGACCGGGCGGACTTCTTCTCGGTGGGGGTGAGTTTTGACCTGCCGCTGTTTACCTCCAATCGCCAGGACCGGGAGCTGCAATCGGCCGCGGCCCAGGCCGAAGCCAGCCGCACCGATCGGGCCCTGGCGCTGCGTCGCCTGCGGGCCGGATTTGAAGCGGAGCGCGCCAGCCTGACCCAGCTGGAGGCGCGCGAATCACTGTACAGCGACCGCTTGCTGGCGCAGATGCACGAACAGTCCGAGGCTGCGCTCAGTGCTTATACCAGCGTCGACGGCGACTTTGCCGAAGTGGTGCGTGCGCGCATCGATGAACTCAACACCCGGGTAGAAGCCCTGGGTATCCGGGTGGAGCGCCAGCGCGCCATTGCCCGCCTCAACTATTACCTGGCTGGCCTCGACGCCGCAGAGGAGAAAGCACCGTGAAAACCCTGTTGACTGTCATTGCAAGTGCCCTGGTCGGGGCCGGTGCCTCGGCGTTGCTGCTGTCGGGCGGAACTGCCCAAAGTGTGAACGATGAATCGTCCGCCGAGCGCAAGCCCCTGTACTGGGTCGCGCCCATGGATCCCAATTACCGCCGTGACCAGCCCGGAAAATCGCCGATGGGCATGGACCTGATCCCGGTGTACGAGGAGGGCGGTAGCGATGCCGGCCCCGGTACGGTGCGCATCTCACCGGAGGTCGTCAACAATCTCGGGGTGCGGACAGCGCCGGCCCGGCACCAGAGCTGGCAGACCGAGATCCAGACCGTGGGTTATGTGGACTACGACGAAGACCGCCTGGTGCATATTCACCCGCGGGTGTCGGGCTGGGTGGAGCGGCTGTATGTGAAGGCCGCCGGTGACCCCGTGGAACAGGGGCAGCCACTCTACGCGCTGTATTCCCCCGAGCTGGTTAACGCGCAGGAAGAGTTGCTGATTGCCCTCAAGCGCAACAACAGCGCCCTGATCGACGCGGCTGCCGCGCGCCTGCGTGCCCTGCACCTGAGCGAGGAATTCATCCAGCAGCTGCGCCGGCGCGGCACTGCGGTACAGACCGTGACCTTTTACGCGGTGCAGGGGGGTGTGGTGGATGAGCTGGCCATTCGCGAGGGTTTCTACGTGCAGCCGGGCACCACGATGCTCTCTATCGGCCAGTTGGACGAGGTGTGGGTGGAGGCGGAAGTCTTCGAGCGGCAGGTGGCGGGCCTGAAGGCCGGCCTGCCGGTGACCATGCGCCTCGATTACCTGCCGGGCCGGGAGTGGGAGGGCGAAGTGGATTACGTCTATCCGGATCTCGATCCCGAGTTGCGCACCGTGCGCGCGAGGTTGCGCTTTGCCAACGAGGACGGCCAGTTGCGGCCCAACATGTTCGCCCAGATCAGTATCCGCGGTGAGTCTGGAGGCGAAGCCCTGGTGGTGCCGCGGGAAGCCCTGATCCGCACGGGCAGGCAGGACCGGGTGGTATTGGCCCTGGGTGACGGCTGCTTCAAGTCGGTGGCAGTTCGCCCCGGTCGTTTCGATGAGCAGTCGGTGGAGATTCTCGAGGGCCTCACTGAAGGCGACGAAGTGGTGGTGTCGGCCCAGTTCCTGCTCGACTCGGAATCCAGCAAGAATTCCGACTTCCAGCGCATGCAGCCGATGGCGGCAATGGATCACTCGACCATGGATCACGGCAATATGGACGACGGCAACATGGATCACTCGACCATGGATCACGGTGATATGGGTGACGGCAGCATGGATCACTCGACCATGAATCACGGCGATATGGACCACGGCAGCATGGATCACTCGACCATGAATGATGCTTCGGTCGATGGAGAGCAGCGCAATGATTGAGTCGGTCATTCGCTGGTCAGTCGGCAACCGCTTCTTCGTGTTGCTTGCCACCGCCATTCTGGTGGGCATGGGCCTGTTCGCTGTGCGCAATACGCCAGTGGACGCCATTCCCGATCTCTCCGACGTACAGGTCATCATCAAGACCAGCTACCCCGGTCAGGCGCCCCAGGTGGTGCAGGACCAGGTGACCTATCCGCTGACCACCGCCATGCTGTCGGTGCCCGGGGCGGTGACCGTGCGTGGTTACTCCTTCTTCGGGGACTCCTACGTCTACGTCATCTTCGATGAGGACACCGATCTCTACTGGGCCCGTTCCCGGGTACTGGAATACCTGAGCCAGGTGGCGCCGTCGCTGCCGGAGAATGCGCGGCCACAGCTGGGCCCGGACGCCACCGGCGTGGGCTGGGTCTATCTCTATGCGTTGGTGGACCGCACCGGCCAGCACGATATCAGCGAGTTGCGCAGCCTGCAGGACTGGTTCCTGCGCTATGAGCTGCAAACTGTGCCCGGTGTCTCCGAAGTGGCCACGGTAGGCGGCATGGTCAAGCAGTACCAGGTGCAGGTGAACCCGGACAAGCTGCGGGCCTTCGGCATTCCCCTGTCCCTGATCCAGACCGCGATCCGCGAGGCCAACCAGGAAGTGGGAGCGTCGGTAGTGGAGATGGCCGAGGCCGAGTACATGGTACGGGCTTCCGGCTACCTGCAGAGCGCCGAGGATATTGGCAATGTGCCCCTTGGCACCAACGAAAATGGCACACCCCTGCTACTGAAGGATGTTGCCGACATTGTGCTCGGGCCACAGATGCGCCGCGGGGTGGCGGAACTGAACGGCGACGGGGAGGTGGCCGGCGGCATCGTTGTCATGCGCTTCGGCGAGAATGCCAGCGCCACCATCGACGGTGTAAGGGCGAAGCTCGAGAGCCTCAAGGGCAGTCTGCCCGAGGGCGTGGAACTGGTCACGGTCTACGACCGCTCGGGTCTGATCGACCGGGCGGTGGAAAACCTGTGGTACAAGCTGGGCGAGGAACTGCTGATGGTGGCGCTGGTGTGCGCCCTGTTCCTGTTCCACCTGCGCTCGTCGCTGGTGGCGGTGATCAGCCTCCCTGTCGGCATTCTCGCGGCCTTTGTGGTGATGTACCTGCAGGGCCTGAATGCCAACATCATGTCCCTGGGCGGGATCGCCATCGCCATCGGTGCCATGATCGACGGCGCCATCGTGATGATCGAAAACATGCACAAACACATGGAGCGGACCCCGTTGACGGCAAAGAACCGCTGGCAGGTGGTGGCCGAAAGTGCTGTGGAAGTGGGGCCGGCGCTGTTCTTCAGCCTGCTGATCATCACGGTCAGTTTCATCCCGGTGTTTACCCTGGAGGCGCAGGAGGGGCGTATGTTCTCGCCCCTGGCGTTCACCAAGACCTACGCCATGGGTGCTGCGGCGGCGCTGGCCATTACCCTGGTGCCGGTACTGATGGGTTATTTCATTCGCGGCAAGGTGATTCCCGAGGCGAAGAACCCCGTCAACCGGGTACTGATGCGCGCCTACCTGCCGGCGCTGAAGGCCGCGCTGGGGCGCCCGAAAACAGCCCTGGCGCTGGCGGCCCTGCTCACCCTGAGCGCCCTGTGGCCACTGCAACACATCGGCAGCGAGTTCATTCCGCCTCTGGATGAGGGCGACCTCATGTACATGCCCACCACCTACCCGGGCATTTCCATCGGCGAGGCGCGCCGCCTGCTGCAACACACCGACAAGCTGATTCGCACGGTGCCCGAGGTGGCCACCGTATTCGGCAAGATCGGCCGCGCCGAAACGGCCACCGACCCGGCGCCATTGACCATGATCGAGACCTTTATCCAGCTCAGGCCGCGGGATGAATGGCGCGACGGTATGACCACCGAGAAACTCAAGCAGGAGCTGGATGCCCTGGTGAAACTGCCCGGCGTGACCAACGCCTGGGTGATGCCCATCAAGACCCGTATCGACATGCTGGCCACCGGCATCAAGACCCCGGTGGGGGTGAAGGTCGCCGGGCCGGACCTCGATACCATCCAGGAAATCGGCAAACAGCTGGAACAGGTGCTGGCCGGGGTGCCGGGTACGGCTTCCGTCTATTCCGAGCGGGTGGCCGGCGGTCGTTATATCAACGTCGACATCAACCGTGAGCAGGCGGCGCGCTATGGTCTGGGAATTTCCCAGGTGCAGCAGGTAATTGCCACGGCGGTTGGCGGCACCAATGTCACCCAGACAGTGGAAGGGCTGGAGCGCTACCCGGTGAATCTGCGCTATCCCCAGGCCTATCGCGACTCGCCAGAGCAACTGGCCCTGCTGCCCATTGTGACGCCCGCCGGTCAGCGCATCGCACTGGCCGACGTGGCCGAGGTGCGGGTGGAGGACGGTCCACCCGGGATCAAGAGCGAGAATGCCCGGATCAATGGCTGGACCTTTGTCGACATCGACGGTGTGGATATCGGCAGCTACGTGACGGCAGCCCGGGAAGTGGTGGCGCAGGAACTGGAACTGCCGCCGGGTTATTCGGTGACCTGGGCTGGCCAGTACGAGTACATGGAGCGCGCGAAGGCGCGGTTGATGTACGTCATCCCCCTGACCCTGGCCATCATCGTGGTGTTGCTGTACATGAACTTCAGCAACTTCACCCAGGTGGCGATCCTGATGGGCACCCTGCCACTGGCTCTGGTGGGTAGCGTCTGGCTGATGTACCTGCTCGGCTTCAACTTCTCCATCGCGGTAGGGGTGGGGGTGATTGCGCTGGCCGGTATCGCGGTGGAAACCGGGGTGATCATGCTGGTTTACCTGGACCAGGCCTTTGCCGAACTGCAGCGGGACAATGCAACGCCCAGCGATGAAGCGTTGCGCGAGGCGGTGCTGCACGGCGCGGTACTGCGGGTGCGCCCGGTGGTGATGACGGCTGCGGCAACCATTGTTGGCCTGGTACCCATCCTGTACGGCAGCGGCACCGGCTCGGAAGTGATGAGCCGGCTGGCGGCGCCCATGGTGGGAGGAATGGTCAGCTCGGTGGTACTGACCCTGCTGATTCTGCCGGTGATCTACTGGCTGTGGCGCAGGCGTGAGATAGGCCACCAGGTCGCGAACTGATCGCGACCCTGGCCGGTTCGCGTGCCGTCGGGTCAGCCGGGCTTGGCGCGATACACCCTGTGGAGTCATTGCGCAGTCCGCGTTTTTCCTACAGTGTATGGGGGTCGAAGCCAGAAGCCGGAAGAGAACAGGGAGAAGAGGGATGGCCTCTGCAACAGCCTCAAGGCTCCTTTCCTTGCTCAGCCTGCTAGGGCTGGTCCTGTGGACAGCATTTAATATCTGGATGTGGCAGTGGAGCGGTGCCTGGGGTGGAACCGTACATGTTGAACCGGAGTGGCTTTTCATTCTCGCCCTCGGCTTTCTCGCCTACTTTGCATTGCACCTGATTCTCAGGCTGGTGACGGGAAGGTGGCACCTGTATCCCAGGCGATGACCTCTCTCGGTAACGCGATGATCAGAAACTCCCTTGTTATTCACCGGACTCCTCATGATGGCAGATAGCCTGCGGCGGTACGCGCTGTTGTGGCCACTGCTTTGGTTGGGACTGTGGTATCCGCAGTGCTCGCTGGCGCACTTGCCAGCGGCCTATGGACGGGAATTTGTGCGGGTGCAGGGGCAAAGCGCACCGGTAAGTACACCGGACGTGCCTGCTGCCAATCCCCTGCATGCCAGTGAGGCATCGCGACCCTATCGCGAGGCCCTCCGCGAGGGCGAACTGGGTACAGGCCCCTATTCTGCAACGCTGACCGAGCCCCTGGTCTCGCTGGCGCGTCTGCGCGAAGAGCAGGGTGAGGACGACGAGGCCCTGCGCCTGTATGAGCGGGCAGTGTATGTCGAGCGCATCAACAGCGGCTTCGAGAGTGAGGCGTTGGTCCCGCTGTTGGAGGCGCAAATGGCGCTCTACGGTAAGCAGGGAGACGTCGCAGGGCTCGATCGGGTGCATCGCCAGCTGTTTCGGGTGGCGGGCAGCGGGCTCCCACCGTATACGCCGGAGCGACTGCAGGCGGCAGACCGCTACCTGAGCTGGCAGCGGCAGGTACTGCAGCAGATTCCCGACGAGGCGGTAGGCGGCCGGCTGCTGGAACTTCTTGATACCAACCGCCGCCTGCTCGAGAGCTACCTGGCTTCCCCCGAACCGGACCCGGACGCGCACCGGCAACTGGTGATGAGCCAGTTGTTCAACCTCTACTTGCTCCAGGGCATGGACCCGATCGCGGAGGCTACGACCACGGCGGTCCAGCCAGGCTCGGAGCGCAATATCCTGGACAGCTGGCAGCGCCGCTCTGTGGGCTACGGTGCCCGGATACTCGAGGACTACATCGAACGTTGGCCAACCCTGCCTCCGCTCTGGCTGGCGGCCATCAGGCTGGAGCAGGGCGACTGGTACCAGTGGAACGACCAGCGGCGCAATGCGCGCAAGGCCTATGAATCGGTCGAGCGTGCGATTCTGGCCGCCCCTGAAGCGGAACGCCCGGACTGGCTGGAAGAGCCGGCAGAGCTGCCGGCCAACGGAGCGATGGGGGAGGTCATTCCTCCCGAACAGGGGGACGCTGCAGTGACCCTGAGCTTTTCAGTGTCGGCGAGCGGGCAGGCCAGAAAGGTCACACTGGTATCGGGCCCGGAAGATACCGGCTTCCGGATCCGGCGGCTCCTGCGGGAAACCCATTTCCGTCCGGCGATTCATATGGGAGAGGCCGTGGACAGCGGCGAGTTGGAGCGGAGTTACTGGCTGGTTGAATAGCCGAAATCCGGTTACAGAATGGCTGTACCCGGGGCTGCGGCCGAGCGTAAATTTGCAATCGGACATTGCCTGGGCGACCCTGTTATCAGGCAGCGCCATTCGAATGACCCCGAGAGAGGATTGCTTATGATGTCCGGCCAGACACCTACACGCTTTTCACTGTTCAGGCGAAACAATGGGTGGTTTGGCGTGCTGGTCTCTGCAGTGGGTCTATTGCTCTTTCTCGCATCATTCATGGCTGCGCTGCTTGTCGAGGGCAGTCAGGAAGGGGCGGTTGACACCCAGGCTACGGTCTCCAGATTGATGGAGCTTGAACACAGGACGGGCATCAAAAAAAGAGATAAGTCGTGGGCAGTGTACGTGAACTATACGGTTGAAGGGCAAAGTTATTCCGGCAGTGAGAGCGTGTCCCGTACTTTCTTCGATCAGTTGATGGAGGGGGATACCTTGCCCATTTCCTACCTGCCAGAGTCGCCTGAAACGATCTGGATCGAGCACTACTCGTCCAAGGAATGGTTCAGCTGGCTGCGATATGGTGGTTTGGCGATACTCGCTCTGGGTGCTTATCTTATTCGGGGTGTCTGGTCATATGCTGGTGGTGCGATCCGCATGCTCCAGTCTGGCGAGCGCGTCGCAGCCCGGGTCACCGGGGTCAAGGATGTTTCGGGATCGCGTGAGAAGGCCTATCGACTGCTATGGGAAGACGGAGAGGGTGCTACAGGGCAGACGCTCAACCTGTCCGAGGCCCGGAAAGCGCGATATCCAGTGGGTAGTGAGATCGAGATAATGCGCGACCCGGCGAAGAAAATGCGCCCGATCTGGGTGGGAGACGTGACCAGTTAAAAGCGCCAATCACTGTCGCACCGTACACGCTGCTGCTGGTATTGCATTAGCCGCGGAGGCAAGAGATTCTGTGGTGTGGGCGGGATTCAGCGCTTCTTCGGTCAATGCAGAATTGTTTGCGGTCGTCAGGAGGTGAAAGCTGTCACAATACCGCAGACAATATGTGCGATAACGTTTTTCCTGACTGACTTCTGAAAAGTGGTTGATGCTATGAGCAGTATTCATTTCGTGGGTGGAGAAAAAGGCGGTGTTGGCAAGTCCGTGTTCTCCAGACTTCTCTCCCAGTACTTCCTCGATACGGCGCAGACCTATCGGGGCCTCGACGCGGACCAGTCCCACAGCACCCTGGCCCGCTTCTACCCTGAATTTACCCGCTCCATCGTGCTGGACTCCTTTGAAAGCACTGACCAGATCATGGAGTCGGCGCTGGAGGACGAGTTGCAGATCGTGGTCGACCTGCCGGCGCAGAGCGAGCGCTTCCTCGAGCGCTGGCTCGAGGAGAGCGGTGTGCTGGAGTTGTGCGAGGAAACCGGTACCCGCTTCAGTTACTGGTATGTCGTGGACGACGGGGTGGACTCAGCGCGCCTGCTGCAGCGCTTCCTCGACCGCTACGCCGGACAGATGGACTGCGTGGTGGTGAAAAACCACGGCTGCGGGAAAAACTTTACGGCCGTGGATGCCCTTGTTCAGGGCGGTGAAACCCCGGCCAGCGAAGTCAGCCTGCCCGGCCTGCACCCGGAGACCATGCGCCGGATAGACGACCTGAGTTTCAGTTTCTGGGCGGCGCAGAACGTCAAGGATGACAATGCCGATCACCTGAGCCTGATGGAGCGCCAACGCGCTCGCATCTGGCTCAAGAAGGCCTACCAGGCGCTGGGGCAGGTGTTGCCGTCGCCCCAGTGATCGGTGCCCGAGGCCGGGCCGGCCCCGCTATCAGGGGTTGGCCAACTCGCAGTCGACGTAGGCCACCAGGCGCGTCGCGTTGGTGGCGCGTACCTGGCGCCTCGGCGTATCTGTGAAAGTGTGGAATATCTCGAAATTCTCGCTGACTGATGCGGTCGGTGGACTGGCCAGAAAACCGGCGTTATAGGCCTTGTCCGAGGCGTTGTCGCAGGAGACGCCGACAATGATATCCCTCGGTGTGGCAGCAGATTCCACGACGTTTTTCCGATAGATATTGGGATTTCCCGTTACCTCTATCGCTTCGCAGGTCAGGGAAAATTCCGATATGGCGACCACCGCTGATCCATCCGGACACTGCCCGGTCACCCTCGCATGGTCAATCGCTTCCAGCACCTCGAGCCGGGCGGCCAACGCCTCGTCTGCGGCTTGCAGCTCTGCCACCTGTTGCGCCAGTTCCAGCGCCAACGCAGCCAGGGCTTTGTTGCTGATGTTGAGCGCGCTGGCCAGGTCCTTGGTCTGGGTCTGTAGTATGACGAGAACGTCCTCGACACTCGAGATCGCGTATGCGTTCAATGTGATCATCTTGGCCAGGTAATCGATCGCTGTGCGTAATTCCTTGTCCCCTTCGTCGAGGCGTTCCCTGAGAGCGGCCATCTCCGATTCCAGTGCTGTCAGTTCCGCGGCAATCTCCTGAAAAGGTTTGCCCTTGGGCAAGGCCATAGCATTCACCGATATGGCCAGTGCAGATCCGATAATTATGCTTCTTAACATGATGGTTCCTCCTTGATGGAACACGTCCCGGTAATTTGCGTGAAAGCGATCCATCGCTAGCGATTACTTTGCATCCTGAGTGACCGCTAACGAGCGCTTTCATGTCCTAAGCGAGAGCCTTACGCCTTGTTGCCCAGAGAATCTGGATTTTTTTTGGGGTTTGCGTGTTCCGTACCCTCGCGTACTCGATCAGTGGGGGCTTGCCGCAAGGAGGCTTGTCAGCAGGGAGCTCGAAGTCGTGTTGGCTACAGGTAGGCGTATCGGAATGCCGCAAGAGCGGTGTTGTGCGGGAGGGTGCCTGCTGGTGATTCGGTCAATAAAAGCCCGATGGCATGTTACTGCGGGAAAATGGAACTGCGCTCAATAGTTGGGGACCGGTGTGAAGCGACCTTTGCGTTCCATCCAGTCAGGCAATTCCGGTTGGTAGGGTTCGTTGTAGTTGAACGCGTGTTGTTCGTCACTCCACAGATTGACGTGCTCTCCCCCGACAAAGCGAATCAGGGAGAGGCTTCCTCCCCGGGTACCAAACGGGCCGTGGGGTATATACTCCGGGCGCCAGAAGTAGGCCCCGGGGTACATCGTTCCCGACTGCCCGGTGAGATCACCGTGCAACTGGTAGGCCTCCTCCGGGG
This sequence comes from Parahaliea maris, assembly GCF_008064665.1. Lineage (GTDB taxonomy): Bacteria > Pseudomonadota > Gammaproteobacteria > Pseudomonadales > Halieaceae > Parahaliea > Parahaliea maris. The sequence continues at coordinate 559,146 of NZ_VRZA01000003.1, forward strand.
TGGGGTGGGACTCCTGGTGTCCGCGAAAATTGATGGGGTGGGATTGTGGCGAAGTCATGAACAGGAAGGTGCGCTGGCCCGTCACAGGGTCGATGCGCAGGTTTTTGCGCGCCAGGCCAAGGTGAGTCAGCTTGACGTCATGGACGCTGGTATCCCAGGACATACGGTAGGTGTCCAGGCATGGAATGGCCTCGAGACCGTGAGCGCGCTGGTCGGCTGCCTCGGAATCAGCCGCGTAGGGTGCAGGCTCGTGATCAAAAAATCGCAGCAGTACAGTCTCTTCCGGGACGTAGAGCTTGCTGCGCTCGAAACCCGCTGGGAAGAAGCCGTAGCAGCCGGGAGAGTAAACAAAGTGGTTCAGGTAGAAGCAGCCCTGTAGCACGTAGAACTCTTCATTACAGGCAAGGGTGTGGTGGTCGTCGCGCTGGTAGTCTTCAGGGCAGCGCTGGAGTTGGGTCCTGGCTCCGGATTCATGGTCGATACTGAGCAGCTTGCGTTGCAGGCCGTCAAAGGCGGGGTCGGATTCCCACGCCAGGTCCTGGGCCTGTACAAACTCGATGTGATCTCTGCTCATGTTAATTCCAATGTCGGTTCAGTAAACCGTCTGCCGTCGCTGTCACTTTGGTCCGATACTCGTGACCAGTATGGCAGCGGCAGGGGGGATGGACATTGAGCAATATCAAGTGAGGTGGCCGGGTGATCGGAGCTTCGCCAACCGGTGAGATTTTTTCTGCGGCCGCTGGTGGGCAGGTTCGGACTGCTATATATTTGGATAACCATATATATGAAATATCGCATGTAATTGATGTCCCCTCTGGCCTTCTACAAGTGCCTGTCTGATGACACGCGTCTGAAGTCCCTGCTCCTGTTGACGGATTGCCGGCCGCTTTGTGTCTGTGAACTGATGGTGGCGCTGGATCTCAGTCAGCCCAAGGTATCCCGCCACCTGGCGGAACTGCGCGATTGCGACCTGGTGGAAGGGGAACGCAGGGGGCGCTGGGTCTATTACCGCCTGCATCCTGAATTGCCGGACTGGTCCCGGCAGGTACTGGAGGGGACGGCGGCAGCGTGCACGGACTACCTGGTGGGAGCGCGCGAGCGACTGGCCCAAAGCGACAGCGTGCCGGCCTGCAATTAACCTCAGAGTACATTTATGAAAATACTGTTTGTCTGTACCCACAACCGCTGCCGCAGCATCCTCTCCGAGGCCATTGCGCAGCAGCGTGCGGGGGATGTCATCGAAGCGCGCAGTGCCGGTAGCCAGCCAGCGAGGGAGGTGCACCCGCTGACCCTGAAGTACCTGGCGGAGGCCGGTTATTCGACCGCAGGCCTGCAAAGCCAGTCCTGGGAGGATTTTGCCGGGTTCGCTCCCGATCTGGTAATCACGGTGTGCGACGCCGCCGCCGGGGAGGCCTGCCCCCTGTACCTGGGAGGCGCCCTCAAGATGCACTGGGGGCTGAGTGACCCGTCGAAAATTGAAGGCGATACCGCGGCCCAGGCGGCGGCCTTTAACCACTGTATTGAACAGGTCGAAGGCCGCGTGGCGATACTGGCCCGGCTTGCCCGCGACGGCGTCGGGGGCGCAGCACTGCGAGAGGCCCTCGAACAGGAAGGAGCAACAGGATGAGTGTCGCTGATGTAACCCTGCCCAATGTGGATTCGGGGCAATTCCACAAGCCCGCTACAGCGGATTTCGTGGCTGTCGACGATACCGACCCGCCACGGATTCTGCTGCTCTACGGGTCGCTGAGGGAGGTCTCCTACAGTCGCAAGGTGGTCGAGGAGGCCGCCCGCCTGCTGGTCGCCATGGGTGCCGAAGCGCGCATATTTGACCCCCGGGGCTTGCCGCAGCCGGATAGCGGCGACGATCAGCACCCCAAGGTGCAGAAGCTGCGCGAATTGATGATGTGGTCTGAAGGGCAGGTCTGGTGTTCTCCCGAACGACACGGGGCCATGACCGGAATACTCAAGAGCCAGATCGACTGGGTGCCCCTGAATATCGGTGGCGTGCGGCCAACCCAGGGCAAAACACTGGCAGTGATGCAGGTCAGCGGTGGTTCCCAGTCCTTCAATGCCGTGAACCAGATGCGCGTGCTCGGGCGCTGGATGCGCATGTTTACCATTCCCAACCAGTCATCGGTGGCCAAGGCGTTCCTGGAGTTCGCCGACGACGGTCGGATGAAGCCCTCGCCCTACTACAACCGTATCGTCGATGTGGTGGAGGAACTGGTGAAGTTCACTCTGCTGGTCAGGGGTAACAGGGACTATCTGGTTGACCGCTACTCGGAGCGGGTGGAAAGTGCCGAGCAACTGAGTCAGCGCGTCAACCAGCGCTCGATCTGAACGCCAACCGGAGCAGAACATGGGAATTTTCGAACGTTATCTCAGTGTCTGGGTGGGGCTGGCAATAATCGCCGGTATTGCGGCGGGTTCGCTGGTGCCGGGTGTGTTCGCAATGGTTGCCGCCTGGGAGTTTGCCCACGTCAACCTCGCGGTGGCCCTGCTGATCTGGCTGATGATTTACCCGATGATGGTGCAGGTGGATTTCAGTTCCATACGCGATGTGGGACGCAACCCGCGTGGACTGGTTCTGACCCTGGTAATCAACTGGCTCATCAAGCCCTTCACCATGGCTCTGCTGGGCTGGCTGTTCTTTCGCGTCATCTTCGCCGACATGGTCGACCCGCAAACGGCCAGTGAATATATCGCCGGGATGATCCTGCTGGGGGTGGCGCCCTGTACCGCCATGGTGTTTGTGTGGAGCCAGCTCACCCGGGGTGATGCCAACTACACCCTGGTGCAGGTGTCGATCAACGACGTGATCATGATCTTCGCCTTCGCTCCCATCGCGGGCCTGCTGCTGGGTATCAGCGACATCCATGTGCCCTGGGATACCCTGCTGCTGTCGGTCCTGCTCTATGTCCTGGTACCCCTGTTGGCCGGTGCATGGACCCGGCACAAGCTGGATCGGGCCGATGACCACAGTCGCCTGAACGCCTTCCTGGCGCGGATGAAGCCCTGGTCGATTCTCGGACTGCTGGCCACGGTGGTGCTGCTGTTCGGTTTTCAGGCCCAGACTATCCTCGCCAATCCCATGGCCATTGTGTTGATTGCCATTCCCCTGTTGATACAGACCTATGGCATCTTCGCCATCGCCTACACCATGGCATTGCGGATGAAGCTGCCGCACGCAGTCGCGGCACCTGCCTGCATGATTGGTACCTCGAACTTTTTCGAACTGGCGGTGGCCGTGGCCATCTCCCTGTTCGGCCTGCACTCGGGTGCGGCCCTGGCCACGGTGGTCGGCGTCCTGGTCGAAGTGCCGGTGATGCTGTCGCTGGTGGCCTTTGCCAATCGGACCCGGGGGTGGTTCAGTCCAGTTGCAACAGACGAGTCAGTCCCGCCAGTAGCAGAAGGTTGACGCCGGTCCGGGTGGAGTACATGCGCGACCTCCTCTACACTGCGTGCCATAACAACAGTAAGAGGACGCGGTATGAGCACGGCCTGGGATACCCTGATCACCGGAGCACTGGTTTTTGACGGCAGTGGCAGCGAGCCGCGGCAGGAAGACATCGCGATTGCCGGTGGCAAGGTTGCAGCCCGCGGGATCAACCTGCCACAGGGGCAGGCGGCGCAGGTGATCGACGCCAGCGGCCAATGGCTGATGCCCGGCCTGCTGGACATCCACACCCATCTCGACCTCGAGGTTGACCTCGAACCGGGGCTGCCCGAGGTGGTCCGCCACGGCACCACCACCGTCCTGTTCGGTAACTGCAGCCTGGGTAATTGCTTCGGCAAGCAACTGGAAGGGGAGCAGAACCCGATAGTCGACTGCTTTACCCGGGTGGAAAACATTCCCAAGAAAGTCCTCGCCAAGAGCGTCGATGCAGTCACCTGGGACAATACCGGCGACTACATGGATCACTTCGAGGACATTCCGCTGGGGCCGAACGTGGCTGCCTTTGTGCCCCACTCGATGTTGCGGGTCGAGGTGATGGGCCTGGAGGCCAGCGTCAGCCGGGAACCCACCGAGGGTGAACTGCAACAGATGGAGCAGCTGCTCGAGCGAGCGCTGCAACAGGGCTACCTGGGCCTGTCCACCGACGGTCTGCCGTTCCACTACCTGGCCAACGCGCCCAACACGGACAAGCGCATACCCACCCAGTTTGCCTCCTTTCGCGAGATGAAGCGCCTGCTGGCGGTGGTGCGCCAGTACGACCGGGTATGGCAGACCACGCCCATTATCGAAAACCGGCTCAAGGCGTTCGGGTATTTCGCCCTCACCAGCGGCCGCCTGTTCGGCAAGACGCTCAAGACCTCCGCCCTGTCCGTCATGGAGTTTGTGCTGGCACCCAAGGCGTCGAACGCCTTTCTCGGCTTCGCCCGGCTGATGAACAGCCGCCTGTTCAAGGGCAATATTCACTTTCAGGCCCTGGGTACCAACTTCCGGGTGTGGTCCGACGGCATCGTCAGCCCTCTCTATGAAGAGCTCGAATCCACCTGCCAGTTGATTGCAAAGGAATACGACGATGTGGAGGGCCGGCGCGCCCTGCTTAACGATCCGGCCTGGGTGGCGCAGTTCCGGCACGACTGGCACCACGGTCGCCGCGGTCGCAACTTTGCCCACCTGAAAGCGAAAGCGGGCATGCCCGACAATCTGGTGATACGGGACCTCGAGCGGATGGTCTTTGACGGCGCGCCGGTACCCGAGTGGGAAGGGGAAACACTGCAGGCGGTGTTCGAGCGCCTGTGTCGTTTTCAGCAAGGGGCCACAGGCGAAGCGCGCTCGGATGCCGAGCGTGATGTATTTGCCGGTTTCAGCGAGCCGGTGGCCGATGATGCCGATTTCATGCTCGGACTGCTGCGCCAGTACGATCGCCATTTCCGCTACTGGATCGATGTCAGCAATGCCGGCAATCGCGCCACGCTGGATTTCCTCCTGCATCCCCAGGCCTTGCCCGGTTTCAATGATTCCGGCGCCCACATCACCAATATGGCGTTCTACGACTCCAACCTGATGTCACTGAAGCTCGCCCAGCGCAAGGGTCTGGATACCGTGAGTGCGATCGTACGCCGGCTTACGCGGGAGCCCGCGGCCTTCTTCGGTCTCGACGTCGGTACGATCGAGCCGGGCGCCCAGGCCGACATCACCCTGATCGATCCGGAACAGTTGGCGGTCTGGGATACCAACGACACCCGTGAGCTGGTGTACCGTGACATCTTCGAGCACGAACAGATGGTCAATCGCCCCGAGGGGGTGGTCCCCTGCGTGCTGATTCGCGGTGAGGTGGTGTGGCGGGACGGGACGCTGGGTGAGGACCTCGGCAGGCAGACCCTGGGCCGCGCTCTGCGGGCGGCTTAAGAATTAGTCGGGGTCCCCATTATTGACCCCATTATTCACTCCTCCGGCTGCTCCAGCTCCTGTAGCAGGTAGCCCAGTTCCTCCGCCCGCTCGTTGAATAACTGCTGGGCGTCAAATAGCCCTCGGTTGTAACAGTAGGGGCCGATCTCGCGGACGAAGAAATCGATCAGGAATTCCGCCTCGAAACTGCCGATGTCCTGCTGCAGTTCGCTGTCAAAATAGGCTTTGACCTTGCTGACCATTCGCTCTTTCTGGACTGTGCTGAATTCAATGTCGCGCATGGGGCTGAATGTCTCTACCGGTTGATGGCTGATGCGTTGTCGGGGTTGGCGCGCTCAAAACAGAGCGAGACCACGGTGCCGCCACCTTCTCGCGGACGGATGTCGATATACCCTTCATGGGCCTCCATGATTTCCCGGGCCAGGGCGAGCCCAAGTCCGGAGCCACTGCGCTTGGTGGAATAGAAGGGCAGCAGAGCCCGCTCCATGGAGTCGGCTGCCATGCCCTGGCCGCGGTCGCGTACTTCCAGGACATCTCCGGCCGGGTCGGACAGCCAGTGTACGCTGATATCGCCGGACTCTGAACCCGCCTCCAGGGCGTTCTTCACCAGGTTGATGAGCACCTGCTCCAGTTGCGCCGGGTCGAACCAGCCGTGCTGGCCGGCTGCCGGCATGTCCAGTTGGCAATCGAGGGCGCCGCACAGCGGTGTCAGGAAACTCCGCAGGTCCACGGCTTCCGGCTGTGGCGGTGGCAGTTTGGCGAAGCGGGCGTAGCCGGCGATGAAGTCGTTGAGGTGTCGCGCCCGACTCTCGATGGTGTCGAAAACCCGGTCGAGGCTGGGCACGCCGTGCTGGTTGGCGAGGGTGCGGCCGGAGTGTGCCAGGGAGCTGATCGGTGCCAGCGAGTTGTTGATTTCGTGACTCATCAGGCGGATCACCTTCTTCCACACCGCTGCCTCGCGCCGGTTCAGCTCACGGGTCATGGGCCGCACCAGAATCAGGTAGTGCGCCTGGCCATTGAGCTCGAAGCGGGTGCGGGAGACGTGGAAGGTATCGAGGTCCGGCTCCTGCCCGAGGGTACACATGCTCTCACCGTCTTTTTCCAGGGCAGACTGCAGGCTGGGTGGCAGGGCGCTGGAGGCCTCTGCAAGGGTATGGCCCTCCAGTTGGCCCTGACGGCCAAACCACTGTCGCGCCTTGACGTTCGCCAACACGATATGGCCGTCACTGTCGCACAGCATCACCGCCATCGGGCTTGACTGGATCACGGTCTGCAGCAGCAGCTCGCGCTGGACGAGGCTGTGTCGCTCCCGCCGCAACAGGGTGCCCACGGCGTTCAGTTCCCGGGTGAGGTGGTCGAGCTCGGGAGAATCGGGGGCGCTGATGGACAGGGCAAAGTCACTGTCGCGCCAGCCGGCGATCATGCTCGACAGGGCCCGCAGTTGTTGGCGGTAGGGCGTGGCCTCCAGCCTGCGTGCCAGCAGGGCGAACGGTAGCAGCGTCACGGCCGTGGCGAGCCACAGCGGCAGCCCGGTGAGCCACAGGCCGAGCAGGGCGTGCACGGCGAGGGCGCCCGCCAGCAAGCCCAGCCAGAGCAACAGGCGTTTCACGGTGGAGCGCCGAAGTCAATGCAGGCCATAGCGCTCCATACGCCGGTACAGTGCCTGACGTGACAGCCCGAGTTGCTGGGCTGCCTGGGCGACCACGCCGCCGGTGGTCAACAGGGCCTGCTCGATCTCCTCCCGCGTGGGCTCGGCGCGGGTGCTGGCCAGGGTGACGTCGGTCCGGTGTGCGGCAGGGGGTGCCGAGAGGCCGAGATCCCTCGCGTCTACCACCGGTCCCTCGCACAGCAACTTGGCGCGGGTGACTGCATTGCGTAGCTCTCGCACATTGCCTGGCCAGTTGTGCTCGCGCAGGGCGGTTACGGCCGCGGGACTGAAGCGTTTGTCCGCGCCGAGAAAGGCATTGGCCAGGGGCAGGATATCGTCGGGCCGGGCCGCCAGGGGTGGCAGGGCCAGTTCGATCACGTTCAGGCGGTAGTAAATGTCTTCGCGAAAATCCCCGCTGGCAATCATCGAGGGCAGGTCGGCATTGGTGGCAGACACGACGCGCACGGTGACCTGCCGGGTGCGGTTGGAGCCCAGGCGCTCGAACTGACCGGTTTCCAGTACCCGCAGCAATTTCATCTGGCCTTCCAGCGACAGGTTGCCGATTTCGTCCAGGAACAGTGTACCGCCGTCAGCCGCCTCGAACCGGCCCACACGGGCCCGGGTAGCCCCGGTGTAGGCGCCCGCTTCCGCACCAAACAGTTCGGCTTCCATCAGGTCTTTCGGCAGCGCCCCGCAGTTGACCGAGACAAAGGGGCCTGCGGCGACCCGCGAGTTGGCGTGTACCAGTTGGGCGATACGCTCCTTGCCGGCGCCATTGGGGCCGGTGATCAGTACCGGCACGTCAGAGCGGGCCACCTGGCAGGCCAGCCGCACCAGGTTCTCGCTGGCGCTGTCGGCGAACACGAGATCGCCGAGGTCGAACTCGTCAGCCAGCGCCTGCCGCGCCGAACGCTGGCGGTCGGAGAGTGCGCGCAGCTGGTGACGGGCATCGCCGAGTTCCAGCAGGTTACGCACGCTGGTGACCAGCTTGCGGTCGTCCCAGGGCTTGCCCAGGTAGTCGGCGGCGCCGGCGCGAACCAGCTCCACAGCCGATTCGAGATGGGTCCACGCGGTCAGCAGGATGACCGGCGTGTCCGGTTGGCGTGAGCGGAGGTCGTGGAACAGCCGCACGCCCTCCTCGCCGGAAGTGGTGTCGTCGTGGAAATTCATATCCTGCACTACCAGGTCGACATCGCGCTCCTCCAGCAGTGCCAGTCCCGCTTCGGGACTGGCGGCGCTCACGGTAGTCCAGCCCTCGAGCTCGAACAGCAGCTCCAGGGCCTGGCAGACCGCTGCGTTATCGTCGATGACCAGGATGGATTTCGCCATGGCCCGTTACACGCTGCGGGTGGCGATGGCCGGGGCGATCCCCGCGGCACGCAGGGCGGGCAGGCAGGTAGCGAACAGGCCCAGGGCGTTCAGCAACGCAGCACCGTAGGCCAGGTAATACCAGGGCAGCCTGTGTACCGAGAATTCACTGGCCAGCCAGTTGGACAGGGCCATGGCCAGCACGGCGCCCAGCAACACGCCGACGCTGGTGATCAGGGCGTTCTCGATCAGGAAGTATCTCAGAATGTTGCCTCGCGTGGCGCCCAGGGCGCGTCGTGTGCCGATTTGCTTGGTGCGCTGTGTCACCCAGAAACTTACCAGCCCGACGATACCCAGTACGTTCACCAGCAGCAATAGCACGACCACGGCAATCAGCATCACAGCCATGGATTTGTCGCCGCGCAGGAAGCGCTCGCGAACTTCCGGGAAGGTCCTGGGCTCGCCGACGACCCGGCGCAGATTTTGAGCGGCCAGCTGCTCCCGCACGTTCCCCGCCAGTTTGTCCAGCTGGCCGGCCTCGCTGCGGATGGCGTAACGCGCGGATTTATCAAATGTCGGGATGTGGGGGACGAAGGTAACGTGGTCGAAGATTTTCACGGAAAAGCCGCGCCAGGGCGCCTTGATGCCGTCGACGATTCCTATGATTTCACTGGCTGCACGATCGTTCTCGTCACCGTTCCAGATCAGTCGTCCGAGGGCGTCCTCGGGTCGCTCCAGGTCAGGAAACAGGTCGAGCACCGCCGCTGCGCTGGCTATGACTACGGGGGGACGCAGGTTGTCGTCCATGCTGAAGGGAGTGACCTCCCCGGCGCGGAAGGGGCGTCCGGCGATCAGGTCGAGGCCCAGTGTCTCTACCAGGGTCTCGTCGGCGAAATAGATCGCCGTCGCGATGTCATGACTGTCCGGGTCTTCTGCGGCTTCCACCTGGGTGGACCAGCCACTCCCGGTCATGGGCAGGGTGTTCACCGCCATGGCATTCACCACCCCAGGCAGTGAGCGCAGGTAGTCGAGATCGGTGCGGGCAATATCCAGTGGTTTGTCGTCGACGCTGAACGCAGTACTACTGATCATCAGGACATTGTTTTCATCGATGCCGGCACTGGCCCGCATGTTGTCCAGGCGAGTACCAATGATGTGCAGCGCATTGACCACAATCGCCAGGGTCAGGGCCACCTGCAGGCCGATCAGCACCAGGCCGACCGGATTGCGAAGAATGGTGGAGAATATGGGGCGAATTTCCATGGTGGCTTCCTACTGGGTTTTCAGTTGCGCGGCGGGAGCGATGCGACACGCGCGCCAGGTGGGGTAAATGCCGGCCAGCAGTGCAGCGCAGACTGACACGGTCAGGGCGAACAGGCCGAGGGACGGATCGAGGTGGGTTACCGCGGCGATATGCGGTGCCAGGCCCCGCACCACCGCCAGTCCCAGCGCGGCGAACACCAGGCCCACCAGCGCTCCGGCGATGCCCAGAACGGCCGACTCGGTCAGGTACTGTTGGAATATCTGCCGGCGGCTGGCTCCAAGAGCGCGGCGCACACTGACTTCCCCGGCGCGACGCAGGAACCGGGCCAGCATGAGTCCCACCGTGTTGAGGAGGCAGACCAGCAGGAAGGCAAAGGACAGGCCCACCTGGATCCGGGTGTCCTCGTCCACTACGCCCTGGTTATCGAGCCAGTCCATGACGTCGTCGAGTCGGTTGTTCAGGGGGCGTGGAAAGCGACCGTGGCGTTTCTGCTCCATCACGTAGTTGTCGATGAAGGTCTGGTAATCCCGGCGCTCGGCTTCGGAGTCCAGCTGCACCCACAGGGCCACCCACACGCACTCGGAGTCGAGGTAGCCCTGGTAGCTATCCTCCGGTGGGTCGATGTAACAGCTGTTGTTGCCGTTGGGTCGCTTCTTCAGCGTGTCGTTGAGGGTGAAGGGCAGGTAGAAGTCATCGCCGTCACCGAAAGGATCGGTATTGATCAGGTCGTAGTAGCGCGGCAGCGGGTCGAAGGTGTCCAGTACACCGACCACGGTGTATTCACCGTCGTCCATCCGGAGCTGCCGCCCAACGCTGTTTTCTCCGCCAAAGACTCGCTCGTTCATTGCCCGCGACAGTACCACTACGGTACTGCGCGCGCCGTCTTCCGCCCGCGTCCAGGGCATGCCATAGAGAAAGGGTGGCTCGAACATGGCGAAAAAGTCGCTGTAGGTCATGCGGCCGTGGGACAGCAGCGGCTTGATATCGGGGTTGCCCGGTTGCACCGCCATGCCGACGCGAAACATGGCCGTCTGGTAGCGGGCCTTGCCGGCCTCCGCCAGGTAGCGGGCATCGCGGTAGGTCATCTGGGTCGGCGGCTCGTTGGGCTCGGAATACGCGTCCTCCGGATCCCAGTTGTCCAGCCGCACCGAGAACAGCTGATGGCTCTTGTGGGGTATGGGGTCTCCCGACATGGCGTGGAAGATGGCGTAGGAGGTCATGAAGGCGCCGATGCCGAGGGCGATCGCGAGCACCATCAGGCCGCTCAGCCAGGGGCTGTTCTTCAGGTTCCTGGCGGCCAGCCAGAAGTAGTAGCGGGTCATGCGGCACTCTCCCGGGGAGCTGACACGCCGAGAGCGCTGTCGGCAAAGCTGCTCTGCAGGTCAGTCACCTGGCCGTCGATGATGTGCACGTTGCGCCGGGCGCGCGCCGCCAGCTCGGGGTCGTGGGTGACCATGATAATGGTGGTGCCGGCGGCGTTGATGCCCTCCAGGATTTCCATCACCGCCCGGGCCATGGCGCTGTCCAGGTTACCGGTGGGCTCGTCTGCCAGCAGGATGCGGGGTTCGCCGGCGAGGGCCCGGGCGATGGCGACCCGCTGCTGCTGACCGCCGGACAGCTCCGCCGGGTAGTGGCGAGCCCGGGAACCCAGGCCCACCTGCTCCAGGGCCCGCTCGATTCGCAACTTGCGCTCCTTCGCCCCAAAGCCGCGGTAGCGCAGGGGCACATCCACGTTGTCGAACAGGTTGAGGTCGGGAATCAGGTTGAAACCCTGAAAAATGAAGCCGAGTTTTTCATTGCGCATGGCAGAGCGCTCCCGGTCCGACAGGCCGGATACCTCGACCCCGTCGAGCTGGTAGCGGCCGCCGCTGTGTTCTTCCAGTAGCCCGGCAATGTTCATGAAGGTGGTCTTGCCGGAGCCAGAGGGACCGGTAACAGCGACAAATTCCCCTTCCTCGACGTGGATACTGAACTCGCGCAGGGCGTGGGTTTCCACCAGGTGGGTGCGGTATACCTTGCTCAGGTCTTGCATGCTCAGCATGGGCTGGTCCTTTGAGTCTGTGGGGTTTGAATGCATGGGTGTTGGTAAAGTCTCGGTACTGTGTCAGTCCAGGCGTACCCGCTCGGCATTGCGGAAGGGCTCGAGGCTGGAAATCACCACCTGGTCACCCGGGTTCAGGCCGGACACTATTTCGACATCACTGCTGTTGGTAAGGCCGGTTTCGATACTGCTGCGCTCGGCGTAACCATCGCGGACCACGTAGGCGATGCGCCCGCCACCGTCCTGGACGAAGGGGCCGCGGGTCAGCACCAGGGTGTCGCGGTGCTCATCCAGCAGCAGCCGGGTCTGCAATCGCTGGTTCTGGCGCAACCCTTCCGGGAGGTCGCCTTCGAAACGAATGCGTGCGGCCACCTGTCCCTGGACGATTTCCGGAGAAATACTGGTGACGGTGCCCGGGTACTCGGCGGGCCCCACCTTCACCTGGGCGGACAGGCCAAGGCCGAGGGTGTCGGCATAGATTTCCGGCACCTGTGCTTCTACTTCCAGCTGGCTGAGATCCACCACACTGAGCAGGGCGCTGTTGTCCGCCACCGAGGTCTTGTCGGCCACCAACAGGCTGGCGACCATCCCGGCAATGGGCGCGCGGATTTTCAGCCCGGACACCAGGCGCTCCAGTTCTTCCACCAGCAGGGCCTGTTGCCGTAATTCCAGTTCCCGGGTGCGCTGTTCGAATTCCCTGGATGCGCGGTTGAGTTTGGCCTCTTCCACCGCGTGGTCGTGCGCGATTCGCGCGCTGCTGAGCTCGTCCTCTGCGCGACGCAGGTCGACTTCGTTGATAGCGCCCCGGTCCCAGGCCAGCTTGTTGCGCTGGTGTTCGCGCTCCGCTGCTGCCAGCGCGACCGCCGCCTGCTGCAGATCCTTGCGCGCTACCAGGTCGTTCTTCTGGTTCTGGATAGCCTGGCGTTTGACGTCGATGTCCAGGCGCTGCAGCTTGGCCTGTTCCTGGGCCAGCTGGCTGGTGAGCTGGGGACTGTCGATGTTGGCCAGCACAGCGCCCTGGTCCACGTGGTCACCGGGGCGTACGTGAAAAGTCACCGTGCCGGCGTTGGGTGCGTAGAGGGTCGGGCTGACACCGGCCACCACCCGGGAGGACACCGAGACGTCCCGCAGCAGGTCCCCCGCCCGGACTTCGGCAATGCGCAGGCGTTCATTCTTTACCACGACCTCACCACTGAGCCAGCGCGCCGCGACCGTGATCGCGGTGCCCGCTCCCACCAGCAGTACCAGGCTGATGCTCGCTGCCCGCAGCCAGGGAAAGGCCGGCCGGGTGATGCGTGTGTCCTGTGCGGTGGTGTCTTTGATCATGGTGACCTCTACTGTGTGTCACCGGGTATAGCAGGAGCCGTGCCAGCGTCTTGCTGCGCGCTGATGAGTTCCTGGTTTTTATTTATAAAATCAATAAAAACAGGGGGTTAGGTTGCTGTGGGCTTTGTGTGTTAGGGGCTGCCCGGAGGTGGCTCCGGCGGACACAGGCCGCGGCGGACACTTTATCCGGTGGTGAGCGGACAGTGAGCGGACACTTCGGACAGCCCTCACGCCCTCAGGTAGCTGAGCATGAGTTGCACCAGTTCCCGGCGATAGGCCGGATCATCCAGCAACGCGGGCTGTTCCCGCATCGCCTGGGACAGGTTGCCGCGCAGGGTCTGGCGCAACAGCAGCGCGCGATAGGCGGGGTCGCCCGCCACTCCCTTGTCCCGCAGCCACCATTCCAGCCATTCCTCGAAGGAGGGGTTGTCCAGCGACTGGGTGAGTTCGTCCACCCGTTGGTGGATGTCAAAGCTGTGCTGGTATTCGCGGAAGAAGGCTGGGTCGAGCTGTTGCAAGGCCAGTAACTGGTCACACTCCATGTCGATGATGGCGGCGAGGGTGTCTGCCACCGAGTGGTCGGCCATGGCCTGCAGTGTCTGGAAGCGCTCGGCTGCCTGGGTCAGCAATTCCGCCATGCGCGCTTCGTAGACGTCGGAGAGGATGGCCTCCTTGTTGGGAAAGTACTGGTACAGGGAGGCGATATTCACCCCGGCTACCTCGGCGATACGCGCCGTGGTGAGGCGGTCGGCGCCCTCGGTATCGAGGATTTTCAGGCAGGCTTCCTGGATGGCGCGCATGGTGTGCAGCGAGCGGCTCTGGCGGGGGCGCTTGCGGGCGCGGGGTGGTTGTTTCTCGCTCATGGCAGTCTGTCGCGGCGATGTTGTTATTAAAAATGTAAGTGAAGGCCAGTGTGCCCGTTGCGTGTCTCTAAAACCAGTGCATTTTCAGTGGCTTGCGTGCGTTGTCCCGATGCTGGAATGCCAGTTGTTCACGCTTTCCCCGAGCCCTAGTCTGCCGGTACTCCAAAGGTGAACGAAGGATGGGTCGTCGTGTATTTTGATCTGCAGTATTACGGGCGGGTTCTCCGCCATGTCTGGTCCCTCAAGGACTGGTCGGGACGGCCGCGGATGCTGTTGCGCCTGCTGGTGCTGGTACCGCTGGCGACCCTGTTCCATTCACTCTGCTTCCTGCTGGATTACCTCCTGTTCCCCCGCCTGTGGCGCCAACAGGTCGAGCGGCCCGTGTTCATTGTGGGGCACGCCCGCTCCGGCACGACCCTGGCCCACCGCCTGTTAGCGGGAGACGGCGATACGTTCAGTTACTTCCTGTACTGGGAGCTGTTCTTTCCCTCGCTGTTGCAGAAGAAGCTCATTCGCGCCCTGGGGCGCGTGGACGCCTGGCTGGGCGGGCCCTGCCTGCGCCGCCTCAAGGCCTGGGACGAGCGCACCTTTGGCAAGTACCGCCACATTCACGATATGAGCCTGTGGAACGCCGAGGAAGACCAGTTTGTCATGCGCGCCGCTTTCGTCACCCAGCAGTGGGCACTGGACGTACCGCTGATGCACAGGATTGACCAGTTCCATGTCGACCAGATGCCGGCCCGCAAGCGGCGTCGCTGGCTGCACCACTACCGTGAGTGCGTAAAACGCCAGTTGCTGCTGAACGGCGGCAACCGTATTCACCTCAGCAAGAACCCGGTGATGTGCGGCTGGGTGGGGGCGCTAATCGAAGCCTTCCCCGACGCCCGCATCGCGGTGCTGGTACGCAACCCCCACCAATGCATTCCCAGCACGCTCAAGCTGCTGGAGGTGTCCTGGCGCGGCAAGGGTTGGACGCCGGAACAGTACGCGGACTCCCTGAGGGTCATGACCGAAATTTCCTTTGATTCCTTCCGCAATCCGCGGGCGGTGCTGGCGGCGCATCCGGATACCCCGCACCTGTTTGTCGATTACCGTGAACTCACCTCCCGGCCCCGGGCGACGGTACAGGCCATCTACCGCGCCCTGGAACTACCCTATAGCGATAGCTTCGATGCCTGGTTGCTGGCCCAGGAAGACAGGGAGCGCGCCCACAGCACACGCTTTGAATACAGTATCGATGACTACGAACTTTCACCGTCGCGTATCGAGTCGGAGCTGGGCGAGGAGTTCGAACGCTATGGCTGGCCGCGGCATGCGATGAAAGAACAGGCAGAACAACAACAAGGAGCCACAGCATGAATCGATTACAGGGAAAAACCGCACTGATTACCGGCGCCAGTCGCGGCATTGGTCTGGCGATCGCCCGCCGCTTTGCCGCAGAGGGAGCGAGCGTAGCACTCTGTGCCTCCCGCCTGGGAAGCCACGGTAGCCTGCCGGGCACGCTCGAGGAGGCGGTGGCCGCGATAACCGCTGCCGGTGGCAGGGCCGTTCCCCTGGTCTGCGACCTGAGCGATATCGCCGCCCGGGCAGAACTGGTCGCCCGGGCCGAGGAGGCGCTGGGGCCGCTGGATATCCTCGTGAACAATGCCGCGGCGGGGAAGATGGCACTGCCCAGCGCGGTGACGCTGGAGCAGCGCAACATGATGTACGACCTCAACCTCAACGCGCCGATTGACCTCGCCCAGCAAGTCCTGCCCGGCATGCGCGAGCGCGGCCACGGCTGGATTCTGAACATCAGCTCCGCGACCTGCGAGCAGCCCAAGGTGCCCTATCGAGACTCTGCCATCGCCGCCCAGGTGATCGCCGCCTACGGGGCGACCAAGGCAGCACTCAATCGTTACTCGGAAGGCCTGGCCCACGAGGTTGCAGCCGACGGTGTCTGCGTCAATTCACTGGCTCCGGAAAGCATTGTGTTGACCCCCGGGGCAGAACAGGTGCGGGATATCGCCCGCCGCCACCCCGACTGGGCCGAGCCCGTGGAGACCATGGCGGAGGCAGCATTGGCACTGTGCAGTGAACGCCACATTGGTCAGGTGGCGTACAGCCGCCAGCTGTTGCATGCCCTGGGCCGCAAGGTCTACGGCCTGGATGGTGTGACCGAGCTGGGAGACGCCTTCCTGCCCGCGGATATCGACAGCGACTGGCAATAGGGAGCAGATAGCATGACAGACAATAATACTGAGGCCCGTCAGCAACTGCACGCCGCCTGGGAACAGATGTTGACAGGTTTGCAGGCCGCTCGGGATGTGATTGATGATCCGGCGTGTTTTCCCCCGCCGCCTTCGGATCGCAATCTCGCCGAGGGTTATCGCTACCTCGCCGGCTTTATGCATCACGCCATCGAGCGCAGCTTCTTTGAAGACCCGGATTACCCCGCCTTTCGCAATGCGCTGTCGGTGTACAACAAGTCCACTATCGACAATGCCGACGCCATCTACTTCTATGCCGCGATCGATGGTCGTAAACGCTACCGGGTGCACGCGGCCCTGCCGGACCATCGCCACTGGCGCGGCGAACCCCGGGCGGCTCGCGGGCCGCTGGCGCCGCAGTACCTGATTTTCGAGACCCAGAATGGTCAGCTCGCCGGCGATACCGGTGACCTGCGGGAGCTGATGCCCGGTTCCCGCACCGGTTTCGGCACGCTCGATACCTCGCAGTTGCTGGTGGGCGAAAACGGTGAACTGGAAATCCTGCTGGGGCCGGAGCTGCCTGCCGGTTACCAGGGCAATTTTATCTGCACGCGCAAACCGCCGGCTTCAAAGGACCCCGGGGGCGGCGATCGCTACGCCACCTATATCAGCGGGCGGCAGCTGTTCTACGACTGGGAGCGCGAGGAGGCGGTCCCGCTGACCATTACCTGCCTGGATACCGAAGGCGAGCACCCGCCGGCCCTCGACCCCGCGCGGGCGGCAGCATCGCTGACAAAACTCGGCGACGTGGTGCAGGGACAGATGCGCTTCTGGCTCGCCTTCTACGACCGGGTACTCAACTGCAATGGCACCCACGAAGGTGACGGGCGTTATTTCATGCCGGTCAACAGCTACAACTCACCCAATGCCGCCTCCGGCGATACCGGTGGTGGCATGAGCACCAATATCTATGCGGGCGGAATATTCGACCTGGCCGAGGATGAGGCCCTGTATATCGAGGCCCGCTACCACGGCGAGCCCGTGTACACCGGCATGCACCTGGGCAACCTGTGGGGCGAGTCACCGGATTACGCCAACCACCAGAGCAGTCTCAATGGCTTCCAGATGCACATGGGTGAGGGTGGGGTGCAGCGCTGGGTGGTGGCCCATCGCGACCCTGGCGTGCCCAACTGGGTGGATACCACCGGACTGCCGCGGGGTTACCTGTCGCATCGCTGGGCCTACAGTACGCTACCTCCCGAAGATCAATGGCCGACCATCAGCGCGCGGGTCGTCAAACTGTCCGGGGTACGCGACTGCTTCCCCACGGACACGCCGGAGGTGAGTCCCGCACAGCGGCGGGCGGCGATTGCACTGCGGCAGCGGCACGTACAGCGCCGCTTCCGCGTATTCTGAAATGCGTCGGGGTTCGCCTTAGTAGCCGCGCACCATATCCACAGGGCTGAGGAGCTTTTCCCCGGCCACGTAGCGGCGCAGGTTTTCCAGGGCGATGATCATGGTGCGCAGGCGCGCGTCACCGCCGCTGGCGGCAACGTGGGGTGTGATGATGACCCGGTCCATCTGCCACAATGGGTGGTCGTCCGGGAGCGGTTCCGGGTCGGTCACGTCCAGGCCCGCTCCGTACACCTGCCCGGAGCGCAGGGCCGCAACGAGGTCGTCGGTGACTGTGCTGCCACCGCGACCAACGCTGATGAAAATCGCCCCTGGCCGCGCTTCGGCAAAGAAGTCCTTGTCGAACAGGCCGCGGGTTTCGTCGGTCAGGGGCAGGGCGTTGACGATCACATGGGCCTGCTTTGACAGCTCGCCGAGTTCATCCGCCAGTCCCACGTAATCGACGAAGTCCGGACCCTCGCGGGACGAGTTGCGGGTGGCAATGATCCGCATGCCAAGGCCGTGGGCGCGCTGGGCGACTTCTGTGCCGATGCCACCGAGACCCACCACCAGCATGGTTTTCCCTGCGACCTCACCAAAGCGCTCCTGGCCGGCGATGCCACGGTTCCAGTCGTTGTCCAGCTGGGCCCGGTGGTAGGCGGGGAGGGCGCGGGCAATGCTCATCAGCATGCCAATGGTGTGTTCGGCGATGGTCGGGCCCGACAGACGCTGGCTGTTACTGAACACCTTGCCCTCGAACAGGCGCTCATCGGCGCCGGAACAGCCGTCGACCCCAACCGGGTAGCTGTGCAGCCAGAACAGGGAGTCTGCTGCCTTAAGCAGTCGCTCAGAACAGATACCAATGACAGCGTCGGCACCCTGGAGCAGCTCCGGGTCCACCCCCCAGTTGCCTGAGCGGTCGATGACCAATTCGATACTCCCCGCTGCGCGCTTCAGTTGCAGCTCCACGTCAGGCGTATTGCCAGTGAAGCCTGCGGGCAGGGAGACAACCACTTTGCGCGGCCGCCAGCCCTTGTGCTCCCTTAAAGGCAATGCCGTCTCGCGCAGCTGATGCTCCTTGATAACCCGGGTGGCCTCCGGCGTTGGTTCCGTGGCGCTGGTGGCAACGGCGGTCAGGCCGATGGTGGCGGCCAGGGCCAGGTTGGTCATTGTTTTGCGCATTGTCCCCGTTTCCGTTCAGGTGGCTGGCATGAGTCCCTAGCATAGGCACTCCTTGCGTTGACCGCGAGCGGCAGTGCTATAGTCTGCGCACCGCAACAATGGAATGATCCCATGAAACACGCTACCGCGCCCCTGCGCGTTCTCGCTCTTGCCGCCGCTTGCGCCGCCGTTCTGTCCTCCCAGGCTGGGGCGGAAGAGGTCACACCGGGAGAGGAAGCGATAACCAGCGTGCTCGCCCGCGGCGTTGCCGCGCCGCGCACGGCACCACCGCGTGGTGATGAAAGCGAAGGGCCTTTCGAGCGTCTGGTGATAGAGAACGCCTTCCTGGTCGACGGCACCGGCGCGCCTCCGCGGGGGCCGGTCAACATTGTCATCGAGGGCGATCGTATCGCCGATATCAAGGGGGGCGGCACGGCAGGCATTCACGGGGGAAGCAACGACTGGGGGCCTGGTAGCCGGGTCATCGATGCCAGTGGCCAGTATGTCCTGCCGGGACTGATCGATGCCCACGCCCATCTCGGTACGCCCTCTCACGCGCCGGCGGGGTCGCTCACCGATCCCGAGTACGTGCTCAAACTGTGGCTGGCCCACGGTGTCACCACAGTGCGTGACGTCGGCGCCATGATGGGTCTCGGCTGGACCCTCGACCACAAGAAGCGCAGTGCCAGCGGGGAAATCAGCGCGCCGCGCATGGTGGTGCACTCCATGTTCCCCGAGGCCATGGAATCGCCCGATGCAGCACGCAAGTGGGTGCGCGCCGTGCGCAAGCGCGGCGCCGATGGCATCAAATTCCTCGGCGCCGCGCCGGACCTGATCGAGGCGGCCATGGACGAGGCGCGCGAGCTCGGTATGAAGACGGCCTACCACCACTCCCAACTGTCAGTCACGGGCACCAATGTGCTGGACAGCGCACGGATGGGCCTGGACAGCATGGAGCACTGGTACGGTTTACCCGAGGCCATGTTCGAGGAGCGTGTCATCCAGGATTACCCCTACGACTACAACTACAGCAATGAGCAGGATCGCTTCGGCCAGGCGGGTCGCCTGTGGTTGCAGGCCGCGCCTCCTGGCTCCGAGCGCTGGCAGGCGACGATCGATGAACTGATCTCGCTGGACTTTACCCTCGATCCTACCTTCACCATTTACGAGGCCGCCCGGGATGTCATGCGCGCGCGCCATGCGCCCTGGCACGACGAGTACACCATGCCCTACATCGCCCGTGCCTTTGAGCCGAGCCCCGAGGTGCACGGTTCCTTCTTCTTTGACTGGACCACGGCCGACGAGGTGGCCTGGAAGCGCAACTACCAGCGCTGGATGACTTTCGTGAACGACTACAAGAACGCCGGTGGCCGGGTTACCGTGGGCTCGGATGCGGGCTTCATCTACAAGATTTACGGCTTTGCCTATGTGCGCGAGCTGGAGCTGCTGCAGGAGGCGGGCTTTCACCCGCTGGAGGTGCTGAAGTCGGCGACCCTCAACGGCGCCGAACTGCTGGGCATGGAGGATGAAATCGGCAGCGTGGAGATCGGCAAACGGGCGGACCTGGTGATCGTGAACGAGAACCCGGTGGCCAACTTCAAGGTGCTCTATGGCACCGGGCACCTGAAGCTCGACGAGCAGAGCCACACCCTGGAACGCACCGAGGGCATTCGCTACGTGATTCGGGACGGCATTGTGTTCGACAAGGACAAGCTGCTGGAGGACGTGCGCGAACTGGTTGCGGCGCAAAAAGCGGCGGAAGCCGGGGCCTGATCCGCCGCAAGCGCCTGCCGCCTCATAAGCGGTAGTCCAGGTTGAAGCCGTACATCCGCGGAGGATTGTAGACCATGCCGGCAAAACTAATCCCTTCGAAGGCCCCGATGCCGCTCTGGCGGTAGAACTCGTCGGGCAGGTTCTTGCCCCAGAGGGTGGCGGTCAGGCTGCCGGCCTCACCCAGGCTGATATCCGAGCGGTCGAATCCTTAGCCCAGCCCGGCGACGCTGCGCAGCACCAGGCTCACCAGGGCGGACTGCTGGTTGACCCCGGTTTTCTGGAAGGTGCCGCGCAGGTGGGTGCGCAGGGTATTGCGGGTGACGCAGCGTTCCTCGGCGATCTGGTCGAGGCTCATGCCATTGGCCAGGGCGATGGCAAGCTGGGCTTCGCTGGGAGTGAAATCGAACAGCTGTTGCAACAGGCCCTGTTGTTCCGGGCTCAGGATCTCGGGCGTGCTGATGTAAACCGCCAGGTGGGGGCCGCCTTCTTCCGGGTGCACACCAGCGCCCTTGTCAGCGGCCAGTGGCTTGATGACCAGGTAGAGGTCCTGAGCCGGGTCTTCATCCCCCAGGCGCAGAGCCGGGGCCAGGGAGGGGGTGCTGCGGCCCTGTCCGCTCTCCTGCAACAGGGCCTGCAGGCGGCCCTGGTCTCCCCGGCGGAGGGCTGTCAGCTTGCCCTTGCGATCACCGATCAGCCTGCTGCTGCTCAGCAGGGCCCGGGCCACCGGATTGCATTGCAGGATACGGCCTTCGCGGTCCAGCAAGACGGTGGCCAGTTCCAGGCGGCTGGCGACGCTGTCGTAGATACCCAGTTCGAAACCCTGGCGCCGGGTCTGGTCGAGCCAGCTTTGCAATTGCCTGAGGTGCGGGCCCAGCAGGTTGAACAGTTTCCGGTCCGTGTCACCGAACGCTGGCTTTCCCTCGCCGCGCAGGGCACGCAGGAAAATGCCCGGCCCGTGCTCCCTGGGCACGTCGATGCCCAGTATTTGCACCAGGTCCGAGGGCTGCATGAACTCGCGGTAGTAGGGTGTCTGTCTCAGTTCGCCCAGGGGCACCACCTCCTCCAGGGTGATGGCCTCTCCGGGAGGCAGGTTGACGAAGGGGTCCAGCGCCGAGAAGTCGTTGGCGTACTGAAGCTGGTGTTCACTGTCGAACAGGTCGTCGCTCATGAACAGGACACCGGGGTCACCCGGTTGCGGTCGGGCGAGGTTCAGCACCGTGAGCCGGGCATCGGTCAGGCCGCTCAACTGGCGCAGGAAATCCGTCCAGGGTGAGGTTTCGCGGGCACCGTTATACAGGGCTTCCAGCAGGCTGTTATAGGTGTCCAGTGACAGGTTCATGGCGGTTTCGGGTCCGTTTTCTGCAGCGGGGCGCCTGCAACCGTATTGGCCCCGCAGGACGGTTGCCGCCGGACCAAACTACCACGAAGGCCCGCGCCTGTTACAGCGCGTACTCAGTTGAAACGATAGTCAGCTGAAGCGGTAGTCCGCTGGATCGGGCTGCTTGGTCATCTGCCAGTAGTCGATAATGCGAAAGGGCAGGTTGGCGGTGACCCGGCCGGCCTCGTTCTTGTACCAGTTGTTGACGCCCTCCCAGCCCCAGGCCGTTCCCGCGTTGATGCGGTCGACTTTGTTGTTGTAGGCGTCGTGGACTTCCTGCTTCACCTCCATGGCGCGGTGCCCCTGCTCCAGCAGCAGGCGAATACTGCGCAGGATGTAATTCACCTGGGACTCGGCATTGTGGGCGATGCTGCCTGCGACCACCAGGTTGGTGTTGGGGCCGTAGATGCAGAACAGGTTGGGAAAATTGGGCACGGTAATCCCCAGGTAGGCCCGGCCATTGGTTTCGGACCACTGCTCGCTGAGCCCGATCCCGTCGCGGCCGGTAATCTGCATCGGAAACAGGAAGCGGTCGGCGTAAAAGCCCGTGGCGCAGGCAATGGCATCCACGGCGTGCAGGGTGCCGTCCACTGTACGCACCCCCGACGGCTCTATGGCTTCGATGCCTTCGGTTACCAGCGACACGTTGTCTTTCTGCAGGGCGGCCAGGTAGGTGCCGTTGTCCTGCAGGATGCGTTTACCAAAGGGCGGGTAGGTGGGCAGGACCTTTTGCAGCAGGGCCGGGTCGTGCACCTGGGATTCGATCCATGCCGTCAGGCCCTCGCGCATCTCGTCGTTGGCGGCGCTGACCGAGTGCGCGTCATGCCACGCAGGGTCCACCAGCGTCTTGTCGTAGACGCCTTCGACCGAGGTATAGAACAGCCAGAATCGGTACCACTTGCTGTAGTAGGGCAGTTTTTTCAGGGCCCACTGCTGCCCCTTGCCCACCGCGGTGTGGTAGCCGGGGTTGGGGAACATCCACGCCGGAGAGCGCTGGAATACGGTGAGTTCCCCCGCGGTCCCGGCCAGTTCCGGAATGATCTGGAAGGCGCTGGCCCCGGAACCGATCACTGCCACCCGCTTGCCGGCCAGGTCCAGCCCTTCCGGCCAGGCGCCGGAGTGGAACAGGGGGCCAGCGAAGGTCTCGATGCCCGCGATGTCCGGCAGGCGGGGGCGGTTGAGCTGGCCTACGGCGCTGATCAGGGCGCGGGCGGTCAGTGTTTGTGAATGCCCTTTGGCATCGGCGACTTCCACCAGCCAGCTGCCCGCTGCCTCATCCCAGCGCGCGGCTGTCACCTCGGTATTGAAGCGAATGTTCGGTTTGACGCGGTAGTCCTCTGCGCAGCGGTCAAAGTAGGCGCGAATTTCGTCCGCCAACGGGAAGTGGCTGCTCCAGTCGTGATTTGGCTCGAAGGAGTAGCTGTAGCTATGGCCGTGAACATCCACCCGACAGCCCGGGTAGTGGTTCTCGAACCAGGTGCCGCCGACCCCGGGATTCTTCTCGATGATAGTGTAGGGAATGCCCGCCTCCCCGAGGCGGATTCCTGCCAGCACACCGCCCATGCCGGCACCGATAATGACCACCGGGAAATTCCGGCCGGCTTCCTTGAGGGCCGCGGTCTCCAGGTTCAGGCCGCGCTGGTCGACGCCGTCGAGGGCGATCTCCTCGCGGATGAACGCCTCGTAGCGCTCGTCCAGTTCGTGGCCGCACAAGAAGCGGTAGAGTGCGCTTACCACGCTGTCATCCAGTTGCGGCAGGCTGCCGCCCCGCGCCCGGTAGGCGGCAATGGCGTCCAGGAGTTCCTCGTGGACCTGAGCCGCCTCTTCCCGGGTGTAGCCACCTTCCATCAGTTGTTCGCCGCTGGCGCCCGCCTCGACGACGCTGATCATGCGCGGCGAGCGGTAGCGCTGCAGCACGCTGGTGTCGCCGGTCAGGTGGACCAGGGTCATCAGCAGGGACGGTACATTCAGTTCCCACAGTGACTGGGCGATGGTGTCTGCGCTCTCGGTAATGGGCTCTACCGAGGCCTTCAGGTGCTCGAGCATGCGGTGCTCCTTGGTCGATCGAATGGCGATCAAATTCTTATAGGGTTTCTTATCCCACAGCCGGCGGTGAACTGCGAGTGTGGCGATGATGGCGGCCCGGTGCGGCAGGCACATCCTCCAAATAGATGAACCATGCCGCCCGGCGTGTCATTTCCCCAGCCTGTGCTAGCATCTTTTAACCAACCATGGATTTGGGGAGAGTGCAGTGACAAAAGCATCAGACCTGTTTGTACAGGCATTAGAGCAGGAAGGCGTTCGCTACGTATTTGGCATACCGGGTGAGGAGAACCTGGATTTTCTGGACTCCCTCTCGCGCTCCGAGAAGATCCAGCTCATTCTGACCCGTCACGAACAGGCGGCGGGCTTCATGGCGGCAACCTATGGCCGCTTTACCGGCAAGACCGGCGTGTGCCTCTCGACCCTGGGGCCCGGGGCCACCAATTTCACCACCGCCGCGGCCTACGCCCAGCTGGGCGGCATGCCCATGATGATGATTACCGGCCAGAAACCGGTGAAAAAATCCAAGCAGGGGCGTTTCCAGATCCTCGACGTGGTGGAGATGATGAAACCCATCACCAAGTACGCCCACCAGCTGGTGTCGGCGGACAACATCCCCAGCCGGGTGCGCGAGGCCCTGCGCCTCGCGGAAGAGGAAAAACCCGGCGCAGTGCACCTGGAATTGCCGGAAGACATTGCCGATGAGGATACAGAACAGTACCCCATCGCGGCCTCCACTGTGCGCCGGCCAGTGGCGGAGGAGAAGGCCATCCGCTTTGCAGTGGACCGCATCGTCGCCGCTCGCTCGCCCCTGCTGGTGATCGGCGCCGGGGCCAACCGCAAGCTCACCAGCAAGATGCTCACCCAGATGGTGGACAGCTACGGTATTCCCTTTGTGACCACCCAGCTCGGCAAGGGGGTGATCGACGAGCGCCACCCCCTCTACCTGGGCTGTGCCGCCCTGTCTGCTGGAGACTTTGTCCATCGCGCCATTGAGGCGGCGGACCTGATCATCAACGTGGGCCACGATGTGATCGAGAAGCCGCCCTTCTTCATGCAGCACGGCCATATGGCGGAGGGGTCCGATCACCACGAGACCAATCCGGTGGAGGTGTCCACCGGCACCCAGGTGATTCATGTGTCCTTCCGTTCGGCGGAAGTGGACCCGGTGTACTTCCCGCAGTTGGAGGTCATTGGCGACATCGCCAACGCCATCTGGCAGATGAACAACGGCCTGGCCGAGCGCGAACTACCCGCCTGGGACTTCTCGCGGATGATGACGGTGAAGGAGCACCACGATGCCAACATCTCCGAGGGCTCGGACGACGGCCGTTTCCCGGTCTATCCCCAGCGCCTGGTGGCGGAGGTGCGCAAGGCCATGCCCGACGACGGCATCATCTGCCTGGACAACGGGGTCTACAAAATCTGGTTCGCCCGCAACTACCGGGCCTATGGCTCCAACACGGTGCTGCTGGACAACGCCCTGGCGACCATGGGCGCCGGCCTGCCCTCGGCAATGGCGGCCCACCTGGTCCACCCCAAGCGCAAGGTAATGGCCATCTGCGGTGACGGCGGCTTCATGATGAACAGCCAGGAACTGGAGACCGCGGTGCGCCTGGGGATGAACGTGGTGTGCCTGATCCTCAACGACTCCTCCTACGGCATGATCCGCTGGAAACAGGCCAACATGGGCTTCCACGACTGGGGCCTGGAATACGGCAACCCGGACTTCGTGAAGTACGCCGAGTCCTACGGGGCCCAAGGGCACCGGGTGGAAAGCACTGCGGAACTGGGTGAGGTGCTGGAGCGCTGCCTGAATACCGAAGGCGTGCACCTGGTGGATTGCCCGGTGGATTACTCCGAGAACGACGAGATTCTCAATCGCACGATCCGCAAGCTCAGCGCGGCAATCTGAGCTTCCTCGGCCGGCAATGCCCTGCCGGTGGTTTACTCAGCCCGCTCCCGGTCGGTTCCGGAGCGGGTTGCGTTGTCTCCCAGTTCACCGAATGCCCGGCGCCCCAGTGACTCGATCGCCTCGTCCACGGTGTAGTGCCCCTTCTCCTTGTATTCGTCAAACAGATTGATGTGACGATCGGATTTGCGTCCGAGCCACATCAGTTTGATGTACAGACTGTCTTCAATGGCAGGTTTGCGAATGACATCCAGCAGAAAGACCACAATACTGACCGGACTGAAAACCAGGTCCCTGATGGCGTCGGCGCCGAGTTTGACCTGGAAGAAGACCAGGTGTCTCAGAGCCGTCAGGAACGTTACCTGGGCAGTCGAGTCGTCGGGCGCTTTGAAAAACATCAGGGGATCCTTCTGGTTGGGGTCAGGGCTGGACCTGGGGTATATGCTAGCAGGGTACGGGGGAAACTATGAGGCAGGCGGTATTGGCGATGCTCGAGGCATTGCCGGACGGCATCCACGAGCGGGAACAGCAGGGTTTCAAACTGCTGTTGCTGAAGGCGGCCTGGGGCGAACTGGTCGTTGCGGAGCAGGGGGCGCAGGTTCTGCATTTCCGGCCTGCGGGCCAGTGTCCGCTGCTGTGGCTCAGCGACAACCTGAAACCCGCCCCGGCGGCGATTCGTGGGGGTATCCCGCTGTGCTGGCCCTGGTTCGGTGACGCTCCCTCCGGTCCCGCTCACGGCGTGGCCCGGACGGGGCGCTGGCAGTTGACTGTAACCGGTGAGCGCGCGGACGGGTGCTCGCTGCGCGCAGTTCCGGCGGTTGACCTGTGGCCGGGTCTCGATCCGGTGGTCTGGATCACGGCGGATAGAGGGGCACTGGAGATCAGTCTCGAGACCCGCAATAGCGGGGGGGAGTCCCTGGAGATAAGCCAGGCCCTGCACACCTACCTTGTGGTTTCCGATGTTAACCTTGTGCGTGTGCAGGGTCTGGAAGGGTGCGAGTACCTCGACAAGCTGAGGGCGGGGGCCCGTGCCAGTCAGGCGGGTGAGTTACGCCTGTCGGGTGCCCTGGACCGCATTTATGACCACAACACCGCTGTCGAGGCGATAGACCCCGATTGGGGGCGCCGCCTGCAGATCGGCAAAGCCGGCAGTGGATCCACAGTGGTCTGGAATCCCGGTGCCGGGGCGGCGGACCTGGTGGATGTGGGAATGGAGCAGCAGAAGGACTTTCTCTGCATCGAGGCGGCCAATACCGTGCTCGACCCCGTTCGCCTCGCTCCCGGGGAATGCCACCGGTTGGCGACACGAATATCGCTGGAAGAGGGCGCCTGAACGTTTGCCGCCTGGGTATGCCAGGCGGGGCGAATTCAGGGACAATAGGTGCCTTTGCCGGCCCGGAGCCGGCGATCGTCAATCAGTTGGCCTGCTCCCAGGCTCGAAGGAAAGCTTCATGTATCTGTTCTCACTCAATGCCGTCTCCAAAACCAGCAACGCCGATTTCCGGGAGGGTGAGGAGGTTCCCTTTATTGTCTATATCGATTTTGCCGACCTGTTTGGCGCCGAGCAGTTGGCCAAGGTGTTTGTCATGCGCGAAGGTTTTCGCGACGTGAAAATTGAAAAGCGTAAACACGTCGACAACCGGACATTGAGCGAGGGCCAGGGTGGCCTGGCGCAGGACCCGAAAGTCCAGGAGGCCCTGGCCAAGGGCTACTGTGTTCAGGCTTTCAGCGCTCACTGAGCGCGGCCCGCTTACTGGCCAGTGCTGGTGATGGTCACAGACAGGCTGCCGGAGTTGTCCACGATGTAGGGGGCAGCGTCGTTACCCATCAGGAATAACTCGCCCTCATCCCCTGCCGTGAAGGTGAATTCCGGCCCGATGTAGAACGCCAGCGAACCGCGGCCGATCTTGCCGATCAGCGCGCCGTGATCGTAACCGGCCACCGTCTGGCCCCCAAGGTTCTGGCACAACAGGGCGTACATGCCCTTGCCGGTGGCGTCGGTGGGATTACACAGCGTACCCATTTTCCAGCTCCCACCGGCCTTGATGCGGTAGCTGCGCCCCCGCTCTATCGCCAGCCCCGTGCCCTGCCAGCGGCTGGCATTGGCGAAGGCCTGCAGCGTGACGGTGTTGGCGGGAAAGGTTTCCAGGGGCTGGGGGTTGTCGTTGGAGTCGTATTCAAAGGTGTCTGGGGCCGCGGCACGACGGGCAACGAAGTCTTTCTCTGACGCCTGTATCCTGCTGTTGATGGCGGCCTGGCGTTGCTGCTCGGCCAGGGCCTTTTCCCGTTCCAGGGCGAGGGCGGCTTTTTCCGCCTCCAGGGCCCTGCGTTCGTTTTCCAGTTGTTGCCGGGCCAGGCGTTCGCGTTCCTGGCGTTCCTCCTCCTGTCGCTGCGCGGCCTCGCGCTCCTGTTCCAGGCGCGCCGCTTCGAGCCGCTCCTGCTCACGGCGCTCCGCCTCGGCTTGCGGATCGTCCGCTGGTGCCTCCGCTGCGGGTGGAGATACCATCGCGACGGGCGCCGCCCTGGACTCCTCCTCAATGGGGGCTGCAGCTGTCTGGTCACCGGACTGCTGCGGGGGCGTTGCCGGTTCGGCAGGTGGCGTGTCTGCTGGTAGCGCTGCCTGTGTTGGCACCGGTTCAGCCGCGGCGGGCCTGGCCGCGCCCTGTTGTAGAAAGTAGGCGCCGGCACCTGCGGCCACCAGCAACACGGCCGCCACAGCCAGGTAAATGCCCCGGCGCGATCCGGCCTGTTGGGCCCGTGGTTTGATCGGCGGCGCCGGCGGCACATCGACCACGGTGTCGGCAAGTTGCGAGGGGGTGGGCAGTTCCGCCAGCCATTCCCGTACCGTTTGCGGGCGCTTCTTCGGGTCGAAGGCAATGGCGTGATTGACCGCCCGCAGCAGGGCTTCGGAATAACCGTCTTCGGTGGATTTCAGTAATTCACCGGCGACCGGCCCCGGGCCACCGCCCATTTCGGTTTTGCTGCGCTCGACAGCATTGGTCAGCAGACGGCCGGTGATGGCTTTGTAGGAGGTGGCGCCCAGGCCGTAAATGTCGGTCCAGGGCCCTTGGTCGTTACTGTCGGATGAGTATTGCTCGAAGGGGGCGTAGCCCGGCGTCACCATCACCGTCATGGCCTGGGGCTGGTCTTCGATGGACTGCCTGGCGGAGCCGAAGTCGAGCAGCACGGGGCTGCCGTCACCGCGAATATAGATATTGTCGGGCTTGATGTCGCGATGAATGAAGTTCTGTCGGTGGACCAGTTCGAGGCCTTCCAGCAGGGGCCTGAGAATGCCCAGCAGGGTGGCCTCATCCAGCTTGCCCTGCCGTTTCAGGATGTCTTGCAGCCCTTCGCCCTGTTCGTAGGACATGACCATGTAGCCGGTGCCGTTCTCCTCGAACACCGCGTGGACCCGGACGATATTGGGGTGCTCAAAGCGGGACAGGGTCCGCGCCTCGCTGATGAACCGGTCCAGGCCCCACTGGTACTGGCCCCGGGTGTCCTCGGAGAGCGCTTCCACCCGGCTGTCCTGCAAACGCCGCGCGAACTGCTGTGGCAGGTACTCCTTGATGGCCACGGCTTTGTCGAGGTTGGTGTCGTGCGCCAGGTAGGTGATGCCGAAGCCGCCCTGCCCGAGCACTGACTGAATGACATACCAGTGGAGTTTGTAACCGGGTGGCAGCGCGCGCCCCATCTCTTGAGCGGTCATTCCTATTCCATCCACATACGTTGCAGGTTGGCGCGGACATTGGCCAGTTCGTCCAGGGCCCGGCGGTCGTCGGGAGCCTCCCGCAGCCGGGCCAGGGCGGTGTCCATGGCGAACAGCAGGCTGCGCTGCTCCACGGAGCGAACCTCGCTCTGCAGCCAGCCCACGGCCACCAGCCGGGTGCCCTGGCGAACCGGATCCACCCGGTGCAGGAAACTCGAGGGGTAGCACACCAGCGCACCCGCCGGCAGCTTGATGGCATCCTCGCCGGCGCCGGATTCAATCACCAGCTCGCCGCCCTCATACTCGTCGGGCGCCGACAGGAACAGGGTGAAGGAGACGTCGGTGCGCACCCCGTCGATGGCCGGGGCGTCGATGTGCGAGCCATAGCCCATGCCCTCCTCGTAGCGGCTGATCAGCATGCGAGCCAGCTTGCGGGGGCGGGCCGCGGCGCGAAAGACCGGGTGGGCCAGCAGGGCTTTTTCCAGCAGTCGCGTGACACCCTTGATGGTGCTGTCGGTAGCGATGCCCTGCAGGTTGTGTTTTACCTCCCGGGCGCGCCCCGCAGCGGTATGATGTCCGGGAGAGAAGCTGGCGCTCTCGATCACCTGCTCGCGGACGGCTTCCAGGGTGGGGGCGTCGATGACGCTTTCGATGCAGGTCAGCACGGGTGTGACAGCCTCCTTGCAGTGGATTCCTTAATAAGAATCATTTTCAAAAAGCCCCCGCTTTGCTATAACTGGCCGGCATCATGATGACACAAGGAAACCGAGAGCATGCATAAACGCACCAAATTGTGGTCCAGCCTAAGCCTGGCGGCACTGGTTGGAGGTTCCGCCCTGGGCGTTGCCGCCGACGCTGAGCTTGCGGCTGCGGTGGAGACCGGCCAGAGCATCGCCAGCGGCAGCGAAGGTGAAGGCAGCGAAGGCGAAGGTGAAGGCCTGGCGCAGAACGTGGACCCGGCCACCAACGACGTTGCCTACCTCTCCCAGTTGGGGCTGATGCGCGGCCACCTGCTGGTGGGGCTGGAGCTCTACCGTGAAGGCCACATCGAGCATGCGCGGATGCACATGAAACACCCCAAGAGCGAACTCTACGCCGACCTGGTACCGGCCTTCGAGGCCCGTGGCAGCGCTGGTTTTGCCGAGCAGCTGACGGCGCTGGCGACTGCGGTGGAAGCGGATGGCAGTGAACCGGAGGCGGTGGAATCCGCTTACAATGCGGTGCTGCAGGGTATCAGCGCGGCGGAAGCCAGGGTGGGAACCCTGTCCCCTGTCGCCCGGCTGCAGGTCGCGGTCAAGCTTATCCGCACGGCGGGCGAGGAGTACGGGCTGGGTGTGGTCGACGGCGTGGTCGTCAACGGTCACGAGTACCAGGATGCATTCGGTTTTACCCAGACCGCGCGTTCGTTGGTGGCCAACATGGATGCCGGTGACAACGCCGAACTGGGGGAGACCCTGGCGAAGGTGAACGGCATCATCCAGGGCCTGTTCGATGCCAACGCCTGGCCTTCGGTCATGCCGCCGGAAACCGTTGAGGCGGATGCTTCCCTGCTCTACGGGGCAGCGGCCCGTATCGAGATCGCTGCGCTCAGCCTGAGTTGAGCGCCGGCCGCCCGCCGTTCGCGGCGGGCGAGCTCTTGCAAGGGCGCGCTTTTAAGGGCAGGGCCCCGCCTGATCAACTAGTCTTTTTTCAGCAGCTTGTCGAACAGGCGCCCGGCTTCTTTTTCGACCTTGCGCTGTACCTCGTTCCTGGTGAGTTCCTCCACGATTTCACCGCTGTCTACGCCGCACCACTCGCCAGGGTCGCCGTTGAGGTTGCCTTTGCATTCCACGGGCCAGTCGATGGCAGTGAAGCGCTCGTTGACACGACAGGCCGGGTCCAGCTCGGCCAGCCCCGGCTCCAGCCGGGCGTTGAAGTCGGCCCTGAAGTCGAGGCTGTCGAGCTGCGCTGATCCCTTGCCATTGAGTTGGAGGTTGGCCAGCTCCGCGTGGAGCGGGGCCAGTCGCGCCTTGCCGTCACCCAGTTGTACGTCCACCGTAAAGGCTTCGAACGCGCTGTCTTCGGGTAGCTCGGCCGCCAGTGACTCGCGATTTGCCAGGGCCACGGTCTCGCACAGCATGCGTTCGATACCCATCCCCTCGAGGACGAGATCCTCAGTGTGAATCTTCACTGGACCGGTGAGCGCGTCGCGCAAGGCGTTGCTGCTGCGACCCTTGCTGTTCAGGTCCCAGGTGAGTGAAGCCTGGCCGGTGAGCCGTGGTTCGGCTTCCAGCGCCGCGAGCAATTGCGGCAGGTCCACTTTTTCGAGGCTGCCGCGGGTCGTGAGCCGGGCTTCGTTGTAGGCCGCATTGAGGGTGGCGGTGGCATTGAGCGTACCGCCGTGCACCTGCCCACTAAGTCGGTTGATCCGGGCGACACCATCCACCACCCGCAGTTGGGTGCGCAGGTCGGTGATCTCGTGGCCGTCAAAGCGCGCACTGTCGATGACCAGTTTGGCGCGGGTGTCGATATTGCGCAGGGCAGCCAGGGGTAGCGGCGCGTCACCGCTGTCAGCGCCGGCGCTGGATTCATCCCCTGCGACATCACCTGCGGCGTCGGTACCCGCCAGGGCCAACAGGGCCGGGGTGAAGGTGGTCAGGTGCAGGTCGGCGTCGATCTGTGGGCTTTCGAAGCTGGCAAAGCGCAGTTTTCCCGTGCCACGGGTGTCGCCGCTGGCAAGCTCCAGGGTCAGGTCGGCTACCACCCGGTTGAGGTCGAGGTTGCCGGAAGCCGAGAATTTGACCGGCTCCGCAGTGGCCCCCTGGACTTCCGCGTCCAGCGCCTCGAGGCCGACCCGCTGGGTTCCCTCATCCACGGTGAAGGTGGTTTCCAGTGCCAGGGTCACGGGTGGCTCACCCTCCTGCAGCGATGGCACCGCCACCGACAGCGACAGCGGTGCCGGGTGGCCCGCCAGATTGAGGTCCCGGGCCTGCAGCGAGTTGATTTCGATGATCTGTGGCGGTTCGCCCTTGGCGCGCATCTGCACCACCCGCGAGTCGCGCAGGCTGAGTTCGGCCACCTCCAGCGCCATAGGGGCTGCCAGGGCCAGTCCCGCGCCCTTGCCCGCTTCGCTCAGAATGTCGCGGCGGGCGGCGTACCAGGCGTCGAGCTGGGCGTCACTGAGCTGGCTGGTGTCGATGGCCTCCTGTTCCGGTGCCGCCGGCAGGGTGACCAGCAGCCTCTCTAGGGCCAGTCGTTGTATCTGTACTTCGCCCGAGAACAGGGGGAGTAATTGCACCCCGAGTTCCAGCTTGCCGGCGCTGAGGTCCGGTTGGGCCTCCCCGGGCAAGGTGAGTTCAACCTGCTCCATGGCGAGGGCGATACGGGGCAGCAGTTGCAGTTTCGCCTCGCCATTGACCTGCAAGGTGGCCCCGGTCTTTTTCTCCAGTGCCTCAGCTGCGAGATCGAGCAACTGCTCCTCGTCGACCAACAGTGGAATCAGCAGTGCTGCCGCCAGCACCAGCAGCAGTGGTGCGAGCAGGAGGAAAAGTAGAACCCGGCGCATAAAGTCTCCCCGTCATAAAAAGTGCCTATAGGTTAGCAGACAGCTGGAATGCCATTGGGTTGCACTCGCGCGACTGTGAAGCGGGTCCGTATTTGCCCGCTGGTGACTTTCCGGTAAGGTGTGGAGCCTGTTCCGTGTTGTTTCCTCCCATGAAATTTGATCATCGCCGGCCGCGTCACCTGCCACACCTCGATCACACCGATATCCTGCTGATGGGCCTGTCACCCCTGGGTAGTAATGGCTGGATCGAGCCCGATGGTGAAGCGGGACGCTATCACCTCAACAAGCTGGCCCAGCGCCGGCGTTACGGCGACAGGGTCTACAATGCACTGCCCGAATCACTGCCTGCGCAACGGGAGCTGGCGGAGTGTCTGTTGCCCTATCTGCTGCGGGAGCACGGGGACTGCTACCGTCGTGAGGGGGCGCGGCTGTATTGCCTGCCCGGTGGTTTCAGGGCGCCGGTGACCAGTGCCGAGCCCCTGTGGACAGCCTCCCTGTGGGTAGCGGATGACCTGGTGATCATGGAACCCAGGGGGGATACCCATTGCCTGACGGCGGCCAGCCTCTGCGCCGCCAGCCACTGGCGCCTGGAAGACAAGATCGGAGGCACACTGGGCGATATTCACGCGGTGATTCCAGGCTTCAACGCCACCCTGTTGCCTCGGGTGGAGCGATTCTTTCGCCACCTGCGGGTCGAGCATCCGGTCGTGCGCTTCAACTGGAGCCTGCAACGGGGAGGGCGTCTCAACCAGCGCAACGACGACGCGGCGCAAGCGGCGGACGCTGAACTCTACTACCGGGTGGAGCGGCAGTCCCTGCGCCGGTTACCCGATACCGGTGCCGTGATCTTCACCATCCGGGTGTACCTGCATCCGCTGCTCCAGTTGCAGGCGATGGGCCCCGCGCTGCCAAAACTGTTCCAGGCAATCGAGAGCAATCCGCTGGTGTTGCAGCAGTACAAGGGCTTCGACCGCCTGGAAGGGGCGCTGCAACCCTACCGGGCATTGGCCCGGGGAGCAGCGCAGTGAGCGATCTCGAATTCTGGCAGTACGCGGCGGTGGCGCTGCTCTTCGTCTGGAGTGGTTTTGTCCGCTCGGGCCTCGGGTTTGGCGGCGCGGTGCTGACCCTGCCTTTCCTGTTGATGGTGTACAACGCGCCCCTGGTGTTTCTGCCGATCATCGCGATGCACCTTTTGTTCTTTTCATTTCTCACCATTGCCACCGCGCATGTTCGGGCCCGGGACGGGCGGGCGGAAAGCACGGTCAACTGGCCATTTTTGCGCTACGCCCTGGCACTGATGATTGTGCCCAAGCTGATTGGTGTGGCCGGGGTGCTGACCTTGCCGACCAACGTGGTCAGCGGTTTCATCTTCGTCGTGGTGTCGGTGTACGCCGTGAGTTACCTGCTCGAGAAGCCCTTCAAGAGCCACAGTCGCACTGTGGACACCCTGTTCATGGTGCTGGGCGGCTATGTCAGTGGAACCTCGCTGGTCGCCGCGCCGCTGGTGGTGCCCGTGGCCGCCAGCAGGGTGCGCAAGCACGAACTGCGAGACACCCTGTTTGTCCTCTGGTTTGTGCTGGTGGCTATCAAACTGGCGGCCTTTGCCTGGACCGGGGTCGACCTGCAGTGGCGTGCGACCCTGGCCCTGCTGCCCTTCGCCGGCTTTGGCCACCTGTTGGGGCTGCGCTTCCACAGCTATACGCTGCGCGCCGATACCGGGGTGTTCTTTCGGGTGCTTGGCGGCGGCCTGCTGGTAGTCAGCCTGGCCGGCTTGCTGCGGATGGTGTTCGGCGGGGCCTGAGCGGCGTTGGGCATCCCGGGCCCGGCGGACAGGCCGGGCGACTTGCATCTCTCCGCATTGGCTTTTATGCTGCCACCGGTGGCAATGTCGGGTTCGTGCAACGACGGGATAATAAAAGGAGAGACTGTGAGATCAATTCGCTTACTGGGTGCCCTGTTGTGCGCGGGGCTGCTGCAGAGCCTGGCACCGGACCTGCGGGCCGAGGCGCTTACCCTCTATCTCGCGGGGGATTCCACCATGGCGCCTAAAGTGGCGGAGAAACGGCCGGAAACCGGGTGGGGCGAGGCCTTGCAGGCTTGGTTCGATGAGGGCGCCGTGCGAGTGGAAAACCACGCCCGCAACGGCCGCAGCACCCGCACGTTCATTGAGGAGGGGCGCTGGCAGGCCATCGTCGAGGCGCTGTCACCCGGTGACTACGTGTTCATCCAGTTCGGTCACAACGACGGCAGCGAACACAAGACCGATCGCTATACACCGCCAGCGGACTACCGCGCGAACCTGGTCCGCTTTGTGCGGGAGGTGCGGGACGCCGGGGGAAATCCGGTACTGATGACGCCGGTGATGCGCCGGCGCTACGACGAGCGCGGCAGCTTTTTCGATACCCATGGGCCCTATCCCGGGTTGGTGCGAACCCTGGCGTCCGAGGCGACGGTGCCCCTGCTGGACATGCACCGTGACAGTGGCGCGCTGTTGCTGGAGCGAGGCTCCGAGGCGTCGAGGTCCCTGTTTCTCATCCTGGCTCCGGGGGTATTCCCCAATTACCCGGATGGCCTGGACGACAATACCCACTTCTCTCCCGAGGGGGCGCGTATCATGGCCGGGATCGCCGTGCAGGAAATTCGCCAGGCCCTGCCCGAACTGGCGGCCCACCTGCGCGGCGGCGCCAACTGATCCTGCGTTGCTACCGCGGGTTCAGGGCGTGAGTAGGGCTTTCGCGCTGCGGTGCATCAAGGTCCGGAAGGCCTCCAGCTCCACCGGGTTGGCCGGATCGTAGTTACGCTCATCACCCAGCAATTGTGCGGTTGCGGTGTAATAGATAAAGCCCGCGCCCAGCAGGTGCAGCAGGTGCATCGGACTGGCCTCGGCAAACTCCCCGCTGGCCTGCCCCCGGCGGATGATTTCTTCCCATGCGGTGAGCGCTCCCGCCGAGTTGCGGATGGGCGCGCGGCTGTCGCTGTAACTGTTGGAGCTGGTGCGCAGCAGGATACGGGCAGCCGTTGGCCGCGCCACCAGAAAGTCCAGCCAGCCATCGAGCAGGTCCAGTAGCTGGTTTATGGCGTTCTCCCCCGGCCGCTGGGTGCCCTGGGTATGGCTCGACATCGCCGTAAATATGCGCTCCTCTACCGCGTCGTACAGTTCCTGTTTGCCGGCATAGTAGTAGACGATGGACGCGCGCTTGATCCCCACCGCCTGGGCCACATCTTCCAGCCGGGCAGCGGAGTAATCCTTTTCCGCGAATACCTGTTCGGCGGCATCGAGGATTCGCTCCCGTGTCTGCTCTCCCCGGCGGCTGGTTTTGGCCTGCATGATCGCTGTTCCTGTCACATTCGTCGCGCGCGACACGATTGCGTCCCGCTAGTTGGACAAAACTGTAACGTTTGCTGGCTTGTTAATCTACCTGCCTGCAGGTAGTTTTTATCTACCTGCGCGAAGGTAGATAAAAATGCAGGCCCCAGAATCCGGGTTCACCCGCGGCACCCAAGGCCAAGCCGCCCGCCCAAACTCCATTTAGAGAGGTCATCACATGAACACAGCCCGCAAGCTGCCCCCTGTCGCGTCGCTGAAACCCATCGCCTGTGCCTGCCTGCTGGCGGGGCCCCTGAGCGCCCCGGTGGCTGTGCTCGCTCAGCCGATGCTGGAAGAGATCGTCGTCACCGCCCAGAAGCGCGAAGAGTCGCTGCAGGATACGCCCATATCACTCGCCGCCCTCGGCAGCGATGAGCTGGAGACCCGTGGAATCGAGGATCTCACCGACCTGCGCAGCGTGGTGCCAAACCTGCAGCTGACACCCCACCCCAACAGCGCCGCCACTGCCCGCATCTACGTCCGCGGCATCGGCAACAGTGACGACCAGATTACCCAGGACCCGAGCGTTGCCGTCTATATGGACGGGGTCTACCTGGCTCGCACCCAGGGGTTGGCGATGGAGGCCGCCGATATCGCCCGTATCGAGGTGCTGCGCGGACCGCAGGGTACGCTGTATGGCAGGAACGCCACCGGCGGCGCCATCAACTACATCACCGAGACCCCCTGGGTGGGGGACTGGGGCTTCCGCCAGCAGTTCACCCTTGGCCGGCGCGATCTGTTCCGCAGCAAAACCACCGTCAATGTCCCGCTGGGTGACACGGTGGCGGCACGCTTCGGTTACGTGACCTCGCAGCAGGAGGGTTTTATCGACAACGCCGGTACTGGCGAGGACCGCTTCGGCGACCGCGATCGCGATGCCCTGCGGGCTGATGTGCTGTGGCAGGCGGCCGATCACCTGGAGCTGCGCTACGCTTTTGATCGCTCCAATATCGGCGATACGCCCGTCTATACTGCGGCGGTGCCTCTCTACCCCGAAACCGCGGCGCGCCCAGCGCAAGGCAATCCCGCCCTGCAGAACCTCGAGGCGAACGACGTGACTGCAGAAGGCCACAGTTTGATAGCGACCTGGGACGTGGGTGCCCATGCCACGCTGAAGTCGATCACTGCCTGGCGCTCGCTGGATAACTTCCAGAACATGGATTACCACACCGGTGTGTTTGGCCCGTTCCCGATCTTTCGTACCAGTTCCAATATCGAACAGGAGCAGTGGAGCCAGGAGCTGCAGTTGCTCGGTGAAACCGGCGACGGCGGGCTGCAGTACATTGTTGGCCTCTATTACTTTGACGAAGAGGGCAGCTACGACAGCGACACCCTGGTGCCGGTGAGTGGGATCCACAGCCTCAATGTGGGGGAGATTGGCAACGAGGCAGTGGCCGCGTTTGGCCAGGCTACCTGGACCCCGAATGTGCTGGACCAACGCCTGCACCTGACCCTGGGCCTGCGCTGGTCAGAGGATCAGCGTGAGGCCAGCAAGTCGGAGGCGATCCAGCCCATCGGCGTCGATCTGGTTATCCCGCGCGGAGAGGGGGCCGGTGACAACACCTTCACCAATACCAGCCCGTCGCTGGTGCTCGCGTACGACCTCAGCGATAACGTGAACGTGTATGCCAAGATGGTGGAGGGCTATAAAACCGGCGGATTCAATACCCGCTCCAGTAGCATTGAGGCCTTTGAACGCGGTTTCGGTGAAGAGACCCTGGTGTCCTGGGAACTGGGCGCCAAGATGGAGTTGTGGGAGAGCCGACTGCGCCTGAACATGGCGGCATTCCAGGCGGATTACGACGATATCCAGATCAACGTGCAGTCCGATCCCGAGGATATCAGCGTGACTGACGTGCTGAACGCGGGTGAGGCGACCATTAGCGGGTTTGAACTGGATGCCACCGCGTTGCTAACCGGGAGCCTGAGCGTCAACCTGCGCTACGGCTATCTCGACGCCGAGTACGACAAGATCACAGACGCCACCGGCGCCGATCTCAGTGACCAGTTCCGCTTTACCCAGAGCCCGCGCCATTCTGTCACCGCAGACCTTGACTACACCCTGCCGCCGCTGCCCTTCGGCGAACTGCGGGCCAACCTCAACTACGCCTGGCAGGACGACAAGTACACCAGTAGCACCGCCGATTCCGGCGAATACATTGTGGGTGATTACGGTTTGCTGAATGCAAGGCTGACACTGTCCGCCCTGCCGGTACCCAGTGGCGAACTGCGCGTTGCCCTGTGGGGGAAAAACCTGGAGGACAAGACTTACTACATCGCCCATTTCAATGCGGGCGTGCCCACCGCCATGTTTGGTGAGCCGCGTACCTACGGTGTTGATGTGATTTACGAATACTGATCGTAGATCTCTGGAGAGTGAGCCCGTCGACAGCCCGGGTTCGCTCCCCATGGTTCAGCGGGGCCATAGCGGACGGCCTGCCAGGGCGGCCAACAAGGCTGGTCGCAACCGCTTTCGTTGTTATTGCAAATAAAACTCATTATCATTAAGTGCTTGGCGCGTGGCACCATCGCTTCGTGTGTCGTTGATGATTAATGGGGATCTCTCTGTGTTCGGATGGATAGGGCTGGCCCTCGGTGTCGCGGGTGTCGCCGGGCTTTACAGCTCCTGGCGCAAGCTGTCGCTGTCAGGCCCCCAGGTGGTTGCCGCCGGCTGGCTCATGGTTGCTGCCTCCCTGTGGGCCTGGACGGCCGAGGCCGGCAAGCAGGCCATCTTCTCCGTCTACCGAATCCATTTCGGTCACTTTGGTGGCATGCTCGTGAAAGTGGCCAACCTCATCCTGGGGCTGGCGCTGCCGGCCACGGCAGTGTTCTGGCTGGCGTTGGTTGCGGCCTGCATTTACGCACGAATCGTCGACGAAGACCTCCGCGCCCGTCGCAACCTGTTGTGGGCCGGCGCGTCGGTCATGCTGGTGTTGGTGGCCGGGCACGTGGCTCGTTATGGTCTGGATGCGTTGGGTGGGGCTGCCCTGTGGGTCAACCTCAGCACCCTGCTTGCAGGGGTGGCGTTTGCGCTTGCTGCCCTGCGCCCGACAACCCGGCTCGCCCTGGTAACAACTGCCGGGGCAGTTTGAGCCGGTTCTGGCAGACACCTCCGCAATGCACCCTTGGCCCCGATTGGCTCTTGAGCTAGGCTGGTTCGGATTGACGGTGCACTGATCGCAGGAGGCGCGAAACTTGGGTAAACAGGAACCGCGTCTGGCGAATCCGCCTTCTCCCTTACGGGTGAGGCCGCCCGGTACCATTGCTCTCTACTGCCTGTTGGCGCTGGCAGTCATGTACACCCTGTACTTTGCCCGCAGTCTGCTGATTCCGGTGGTAGTAGCGCTGCTGTTTTCCCTGTTACTCAGCCCATTGGTACAGGCACTAAAGCGCTTTCACATTCCCCGCAGTATATCCGCCATCGTTCTCCTGACCTGTATCGGTGGCCCCATTGGCCTGCTGGGGGTCGAGCTCGCCGAGCCGGCGCAAAAGTGGGCCAAGCGCCTGCCGGAGCTGGGCCTGGAGTTGACGGAAGAGCTGGACTCCCTGACCGAATCCCTGGCGCCCAAAAAGGAGGATGTATCAGCACCCGCTCCGGCGGCGCAGGAGGAAGAGCAGGGTTTCAATTTTTTCGGCTGGTTTTCCGATGAGGATGAGCCGAAGGCCGAACCGGCTCCCCAGTCCGTGGCGCCCCAGCCCGCACAGGGCGCGGTGACCGAGCGGTTGCTGCAGGGTGGGCTGGAACTGGTGGTGTCCTTCGTCAGCGCTGCGCCACTGGTGCTGGTGCAATTGCTGACCTTTATCATCCTGGTATTGTTCCTGCTGAGTTTCGGGCCGCGAGTGTGGCAGCGTGCCATCGAACTGTTTCCCCGGGTGCGTGACAAGCGCCAGGCCGGCCTGGTGGTGGCCAGGGTCCAGCGTGAGTTGTCGCGCTACATTGTTACCGTGAGCCTGATCAATACCGGGCTGGGCATTGTCACCGCCGCGGTGCTCTGGCTGCTGGGGGTGGAAGATGCCCTGTTGTGGGGGGCCCTGGTCGGGCTGCTCAACTTTGCGCCGTATGTCGGACCCCTGGTGTCAGTGTGCGTGCTGTCGCTGGCGGGGCTGGTGCAATACGGGCTGGAGTGGGCGGCCCTGATTCCCATGGTCAGCTATTTCTGCATCAACCTGGTGGAGGCGCAGTTTGTGACACCCCTCGTGCTGGGGCACAACATGCGCCTGAATCCCTTGCTGCTGGTGCTCTGGTTGATTGTCTGGGGCTGGCTCTGGGGGGCGGCGGGCGTATTGCTGGCGGTGCCGTTGCTGGTCTGCCTGAAGCTGGCAGCCCAGCAACTCAACGTGCTGGACTACTGGGTGCAGCTGATCGAGACGCGCGCTTGAGGGCT
Organism: Parahaliea maris; assembly: GCF_008064665.1. GTDB lineage: Bacteria > Pseudomonadota > Gammaproteobacteria > Pseudomonadales > Halieaceae > Parahaliea > Parahaliea maris. Next base: position 599,811 of record NZ_VRZA01000003.1, read on the forward strand.
TTGGCCGCCTTGCGGTCGGGATTGGAGAGCAGCAGGACCAGTGGCATGGCGAGCAGGTTGATCAGCATCAGCATGTAGAAATCATTCACGTACGCGATCTCCGCCGCCTGCCGGCTCAGTTCGTGGGTAATGGCGGCCGGCATGGCGAGCAGGCTGTCTGCGCTGTGCAGGGCAGCCGCCAGGTCAGGGGACGGCTGGATCCTGGCGCCCAGTTCCTGCTGGTTGATCCACAGGCTGCGCGAAAGTACGGCCATCACGATGGATACACCGATACTGCTGCCGAGGTTGCGCGCCAGGCTGAACAGGCCGCTGGCCTCGTTGCGCAGGGCCGGGCTGAGTGTGGCGAAAGCCAGCGTAGAGGTGGGCACCATGACCAGGCCCAGGCCCAGGCCCTGTAGCAGGCCGGTGATGATGATGTCCCGCTCGCTCACTTCCATCGTGAAACCGGACATGTAGTACAGGGCGTAGGTCACCAGGCTGATGCCTGCCAGCATCACCACCCGGGCGTCGAAGTAGCGCAGGAAGCGCGCGACCAGCAGGCTGGAGATCATGGTGCCGATGCCGCGCGGCATCATCAGCATGCCGGCGCCAACGGCCGTGTAACCCTTCCACTGCTGCAGGAAGGGCGGCAGCAGGGCCATGGTGGCCAGCAGCACAATACCCATCACAAAAATAAACAGCAGCCCGGCGACCAGGTTGCGGTCGCGGAACAGGGCCGGAGACAGGAACTTGTTCTCGCTGGTCGCGCTATGGACTACAAACAGGTACAACCCGAGTCCCGCCATCAGCGCGTAGAGCTGGACTTCCAGCGACTCGAACCAGTCCACGTGCTCGCCCCGGTCCAGCAGCAACTGCAGGGTCGCCACGGCGAGGGCGAGATAGGCAAAACCCCAGTAATCGAAGCGTTTCCTGCTGGTGTCGGAATCTGGCATCGACAGGTAAATGCCGATCATGGAGAGCACCCCCAGGGGCACGTTGATGTAGAACACCCAGCGCCAGGAGTAGGAGTCGGTGAGCCAGCCGCCCAGGGTCGGGCCGAGGATCGGGCCCACCATCACCCCGACGCTCCAGATGCCCATGGCGGAGGCGAGTTTCTCCTTGGGGAAAATGTCCAGCAGGGTGGCCTGGGAAAGGGGCACCAGGGATGCGCCGAACACGCCCTGCAGCATCCGCCAGAACACCATTTCGTTCAGTGAACTGGCCTGGCCGCAGAGCATGGAGGTGATGGTGAAGCCGCCTACCGACCAGAGAAAGACATTGCGACGTCCGAAGCGTTGGGCCAGGTAGCCCACCGGCAGGGTCATGATGGCCGTGGCGACAATGTAGGAGGTCAGTACCCAGGTGATCTGGTCGACACCCGCGCCAAGACTGCCCCGCATGTGCGGTAGCGCCACGTTGGCGATGGTGGTGTCCAGTACCTGAATGATAGTCGCCAGCATGGTGCTGGCGGTGATCATCAGGACATTGCCGCGACGTTCGGTCACTGGCTGAGCACAACCTGTGATGTCGTGCTGGCGAGTGCCGCACCAGGACGCTCTCCGGGTGAGCCAATGTCGATGCGTACTTCGGCACTCATTCCGGCGCGCAGCGGCAGCTGCTCACCATCGGGCGCCGTCAGGCGCAGGCGCACCGGCACCCGCTGTACCACTTTGACCCAGTTGCCGCTGGCGTTCTGGGCCGGAATCAGCGCGAATTCTGAACCACTGGCCGGGCTTACGCTGTCAACGGTCGCCTCCCACTTTACGCCGGGATAGGCGTCGATCGTCACGGTGGCCTTCTGGCCGGCTGCTACACCCGCGAGCTGGGTTTCCTTCAGGTTGGCTTCTACCCAGGTATCCTCGGTGCTGAGCATGTTGATGAGGGTGAGTCCCGAGGGCGCCATCTCACCGACCTTGGGAACTTCGTTGGCGATCAGGCCATCTACCGGTGCGTAGATCTCGGTGCGGGACAGCTTGTAGCGTGCGTTGTCGAGCTGGGCCTGGGCGACTTTCAGGTCGGCCTGGTCTTCCAGCGGCGTGGTGTTGTCGCCACCCAGTTCGGCGGCGAGGCTGGACAGCTTCTCGCGATTGATGGCGATCTGGGAGTGGGCGCGCGCCAGTTGCTGGCGCGCTTCGTCAAGCTGTGCCTCGGAGATGGCAATGGGGCCCATTTTCTCGTTGCGGCCGAGCTGTCGCTGGTAATAGTCGGCGTCGCGTTGCGCCTGCTGCAGGGCCGCTTCAGCCTCGGCGTAGTCTGCACGGCGCGACAGTAATTCATTCCGGACCTGGTGCAGGTGCGCTTCGGCCTCTGCGACAGCCAGGCGGAAGGGCGTGTCTTCCAGCCGCGCCAGGAGCTGCCCGCGCGCTACGCGCTGGTTCGCCTCGACGGGCACCTCCGCAACAATGCCGCCGACGTCGGTGGCCAGCGACAGAATGTCCGCCTTGATATAGGCGTTCTCCGTGTGCACGCTACCGCGCCCGCCAAAGGTCAGCCAGGCGGCGACAGCGGCGGCGGTGACAACGCCGGCGCTCAGTCCGAAACGGCGTAGAGCGGCTCTGGATGATTTGCTCACGGTACTACTTCTCCTCGCAGCTCAGGTTCTGGCGAACCCGGCTCAATAAATACTGTAACTGGTTAACTTCCTGCTCACTGAGGCCGTGCATGGCCTGTTCCCGGGTTTCCTGCGCCAGTTCACGCAGTACCGCCAGTGCTGGCTGCGCCGCCTCGGTCAGGTAAATGCGGAAGCAACGGCGGTCCTGCTCGTCACGCTGGCGCTCTACCAGGCCTTCCTGTTCCAGGTTGTCGAGCTGGCGGGTGAGGCTGATCGGGGCAACGTCCATGCGCTCGGCGAGTTCGGCCTGCTTCATGCCCTCTTCCTGAGCCAGGTGCCACAGCACCTGCCAGCGCGAACGGCTCAGGCCATGCTCCTTGGCGCGGCGGTCAAAGTTCCGCCGCAACAGACGGGCCGAGCTGTGCAGCTCGAAGCTCATCGTTGCGGAGTGGTCTTTGGCGTTCATTTGTAACTTTCCTTACATAAGGCGTCGCTTATTATAAGCATGCTTATTAAATATGCAAGTGGCGGGGTCGATTGGGGCTCTTATGGGCAAGCTGGTGGTGAAAGCCACTGGATGAGAGAACCTGAGGCAACAGGATGCGTAAGATGCCTGTCCCCAATCAATCCACTCTGCCGGATGGTCGTCGCCCCTCCACTTCCCAGCCCCCCTCAGGGAATCTAATTGATTAAATATTGAGCACCGTCAATGCAGTCTGTGTAATTCCTGTCACCCTGTACTTACGATTAGGTGCACCAGAGGTGGCCGATTATGCGGGCTCGCGACCTGTTTCGAGTTTTTGCATTGTGTATGTTGCTGCTGGGGATCGGCGTTCGAGCCGCAGTTACCGTCCCCACTGACGTACAGCAGCCTGGCACCCAGCCGGGCGAAGTAGCTAACCTGGAGTCTCCCGATAAATGCGACAACTGCCACGGCGGCTACAACTCCGCGGTGGAGCCGGCCCATAACTGGCGCGGTTCAATGATGGCGCACGCGGGGCGCGACCCGATTTTCTGGGCCACCCTCGCCGTGGCGGAACAGGATTTCGATGGCGCCGGGGATCTCTGCCTGCGCTGCCACAGCACTGGCGGTTGGCTGGCGGGGCGCTCCACGCCCACCGACGGTTCGGGTCTGGCCAGCGGTGACTCGGACGGCGTTGAGTGCGACTACTGCCACAAGGTGACCAACCCGGACAACTCGGAACACATGGGCGTGATGAATCCGCCCTTTGTCGCCAATGATGAGTCCGAGGGCTACTACGGCTCTGGCATGAGTTCGATGTGGGGCGGCAACGAGAAACTCGGCCCCTTCGCCGATGCCGAACCCAAACACCAGTTCATGATGTCGCAGTTCCACCGCAGCGCCGACTTTTGCGGCACTTGCCACGACGTGTCCAACCCGGTGGTCGGCGACCTCGCGCATAACCAGGGCGCTCAGCCCACCGCCGACCCCGTGGTCGCCTCGGGGGAGCTGGGCGGTTCCGTGGAGGGCAAGGCGGCCTTCAACAACCCGCCCTACAAATACGGTGTGGTGGAGCGCACCTTCAGCGAATACCGTTCGGGGCAGGTCTCGACCACCCTGGTGAAGGATTATCCCTCGCTGCCCGCGGACCTGCGCGGGGGCGCGCTGGAGGCGGCCTATGCCGCAGCGGCCGCGGCCGGCACTATCGATTACGAGGACGGCACACCGCGCTACTACACCTGCCAGAGTTGCCATGTGCGCCCGGTCACCGGCACGGGCGCCAACAAGCGCGGTATCCCGCTGCGTACGGATATGCCGCTGCACGATATGACCGGCGGCAATTACTGGATGCCGGTAGTGATCGATTACCTCAACGCTCGAGGGCAGCTGCGGCTCGGCGGGAACATGGCGCAGGCGAGCCTGGACGCCATGCACGACGGCGCCCTGCGCGCGCGGGAACAGCTCGACCTGGCGGCCACCCTGCAGCTGCAGGGTAATACACTGAAAGTAATTAACCACACCGGGCACAAGCTGATCTCCGGTTACCCTGAAGGCCGCAGGATGTGGCTCAACATCAAATTCTATGATGCTGGCGGGACGCTGGTGGACGAGATCGGCGAGTACGGTCCGATCTCGGTGAGTGATCCGCTGGTGGACGGCGAGACCATTCACTCCATCCTCGATCTCGATGATCCGCGCAACCGCATTTACGAATCCCACTACGGCTTGACCCAGGGCTGGGCCTCGCAGCTCATCGGCCACGGCTACGACAGCGGCCTGGTGCTTGCGTACGACCGCATTACCGGTGCGCCGCTCGAGACCCTGGGGCAGCTGGCGGCGCGGGCGGCCGGGGAGGCTGAGGAGAGCTTCCACTTCGTGCTCAACAACGTTGTGGTCAAGGACAACCGGATACCGCCTTACGGGTTCAGATACGATGAGGCGCGCAAGCGCAACGCCCTGCCGGTGCCTGATACCCGGTACGGCGGTGTGCCCGGAGGCATCTACGAGTACTGGGACGATCTTGATATTGGCGCGATGGCCGCGGCGGTCGGGGCCAGCTCCGCCGTGATCGACCTGCTCTACCAACCTACCAGCTGGGAGTACATCCAGTTTCTTGCCCACGCCAACGAAGGCAGCAATGCATTCCTTGCCGACGAGGGCCTGAATCTGCTGGACGCCTGGCTTAACGCGGGCGACGCCACCACGCGGATGGCTCAACCACACGTCATGGCCTCAGCCAGTTGGGGGGAGGTGCCGGCGACCTGCGATGCACCGGTGCCGGTGCTGGATGCCGCGGCGGGGGGCAACAAGCAAGTGGTTCTCGCCTGGCAGTCACTGGCGCAACTGCCACCGGAGTACGCTGATTACCAGTTCGGCCTTTACTACGACCAGGCTGGCAAGGCCCAGGCAATCGCATCTCAGCCCTGGGATAGCGGCAGCTATACCGACACCGGCCTGAGTAACGGCCAGCAGTATTGCTACAAGTTGAATGTGGAAGTGACGCTGGTTGACGGTTGCAGCGCACAGTCCGGCTTCAGCAACATTATCTGCGCCACCCCGGGCGCTTCGGGCCAGGCGATTATCGGCGTGCTCGATACCCTGCAAACCGGCCGTTGGGTTACCAGCGGCAAGGGAAAAAATGCGCAGACGACCTTTGAAATCACCGACACTTTCGTCGCCGGCGATGCCGTAATAATCCAGGGTGTCGCTGAGAGTGGGGAAGCCGTACCTGCTGGGGCGGTCGTGCGTGTGAGTATCAGTGACGGCAGTGCAGTCGTCGCCAGCCTGGAGTCGAATCCGGTTGATTCTTCAGGTGGCTTCGAACTCAGCTGGCAGACACAGGCACCTGACAGGAAAGGAAGGGGCGGCTCTGCTGCGGGCAGCTATACCGCCACAGTCACCGATGTCTCACTCAGTGACTATGCCTGGGATGCTGTGGCTGTCAGTGTGAGCTTTACCCTGCAGTAAACGGGGTTTACGCGGGGTAGCTCTGACGTGATGGAATCTTTACCGGCACCTGTGTGACGGATGTGTGGTACGGCGGCGCAGTCAAAACTCGAACTTTACGACCGCGTCCAGTAACCCGTTGATGACGACAGGAATGTAGACAGCCCCCGTGCTGCCCGGCTCTGCCGATGGGCAGGCAACCGGCCGGCCGTTCAGCCAGACCTCACCCATGATTGATTCATTGCGATCAAAGGCAATGCCTCGGTATTCGGCTTGCAGATCGTTCCCCTCTGCGCAATACCCTTCACTGAATAACAGATAGCGGCGCGATTCATCGGGACGCCACACCTCAAATCGGCGGGCCACGGGAGTGTCGTCGGTCGACAGTAGCGCCACGACCTGGACATCCCGGTCGGTGTAGAAAAACGGCACGGCAATTCCCGTCGAAATGCCGTACTCGGCGGCATTCCGCGCACGTAGAAAACCCGTGGATTCGGCGAGATTGTTCATGATGACGGGGGTAGCCTGTTGCCACGCGGTGCCGGGCAGGCCGCGCCCGTACATGATGCTCAGTCGCTGGGAGACGAACGCGAGTTTCTCCATGGCGCCGTAGTAGCCGTCATTGAGACGCAATTCCTTGTCGTAGTAGTCGTGGTTGTGCCACACCTCCACGGCCCCGGAAACCTGGTCATCAGCGGCGAAGAACAGCACCACCACGCCCAGTAAGAATTCGCCTGCAAATACCGGGATCGACAGGCCGCATTCCAGGCCGGCATTCTCCGCCAGGTCCCTGCGTTTGAAATGGGCGGAATTGAGGTCGGTCCAGATCAGGGGGCGGCGCGCGGCCCAGGTAATTCCCGGCAGACCTTCATTGACGCCAAACTGCATGGCCTGGCTTGCTTTCTGAAATTCCTGCAAATTCTCGCCATAGTTGCTCCCGAAATGCGCAGAACTCAATACCAGTGCGCGACCGGTCAGGTCTGGCTGCCAGACCTCGGCTGCCTTTATCAGATATTTCATTCCTTCACCCTTTGACGGAAACCCGGGTAACACAGTTTGTGGGTTCGACAGGCTCACGGGAACTCACATGCAAAAGGGCCGCCATAAATCGATTCTGGAGACTGAGCAGGCGCGTTTTAATCTCAGCGCACGAGTAAGCGCCACGATTCGGTGTTGCCAGGTCACGCCCGTCTCTCCCGTTGCACCAACATCGGTCGGGAAATGTACTGTACTAGGGGGCGCGCACCGAAATTGTTCGTACAGGCGTCTACAACTTCGCGGCGATCAGGGTCACGTAAAGCCTGAGGGGGCCATTGCGTAGCACAGGAATCAGTGGTGGCGAAACACCCTGGAGTTGAAGGGCTGCCATAGATCCTCTGGCTGCCGCAGGCGGTCGGCAATCAGGTACCACACGGTGGGGTTATGCGTCAGCCCACAGTGGCTGCCGGGTACCTCGATATTCTGGGTTTCCGGGTGATCCTTTTTCTGGATGCTTGTGCGCCAGTTCACGATACCGTCACCGCGGGTATAGATGGAGGTCGTCGGTACGGGCGGCGCGACCGCCAGTTTCTCCTGCCTCGCCAGATGCTCGGGGTCGGCTTCCCGCCCGGGGTTGAGTCGCTTGAACAGGTGGTGCACGTTGGAGCCCCGGTCCCGACCAGCACCGAATGGGGAGCCCAGCGTTATCACCTGGCGAACAACCCCCGGATTCTCGCGCGCGATTTCCCTGGCGTAAATGCCGCCCAGGCTATGCCCTATCAGCGATACCTTGCCGCCACTCTGGCGCTCGAGGCGGCGCACTGCTGCGGCGATCTCCCGAAGTGAAATATTGCCCGGTCCCAGGTTGCGGCCGAGGTTCCAGCCGTGGGCACGGTAGCCGAGTTCGCCGAGGAACTTGAGCAGGGAGCGATTGTAGGGGTCGTCACTCATAAAGCCGGGGAGCACCATGACGGCGTGACCATCACCCTTGGGGCCCCGCCTCAAAAGCGGTTTGGTGAGCCGTAGTGTGGCGGCCTCGACCATTACGCGGGGCGCTTCACTCAGTGCAAGAGACCAGTGTGGCGGGCGCATTTATTTTCCCTTTTTGTTGCTGCGGCGAGCGGGTCTGGCGGCGGCTATGAGTTCATCGATCGCACTTTGCAGGCAGTCCCTGTAGAACCCCGGGTCGGGCATCATGTCGCGGCAGGCGGTGGCCGAGACGACAAACTGGCCGCAATAGCTGCTGATGACGTGAAACAGGCCGAGCCCATCCTGTACCGGGCCGGTGCCGTAGTTGGCGATCATTCGGGCGCCCGTACTGTACAGGGGGATTGCGGGCCCCGGCACATTGGTGACCACACAGTTGAAGGTCGGCTTCATACGGCTTATCAGGCCCCAGCGGCTGGCCAGTCGGGCGGCCTGGGCTGTGAGCATGGACGGTATGAACTGGCTGTAGTCTGTCATGGCCTTGGCACCAATGGCATTGACCAGTTCCTTGGCGTCCCGGGTGCTGTCGCGCACCGCCTTGAGCCGCTCCAGAGGCGCCTCTACATCGGAATGCAGGGCAACCGTGAGGGCCGATATGATATTGCCGCCGGTTTTGTCATCGTCGGAGCGTACGTTAACTGGCGCCATGGCTACCAGTGAGTCGGCGGGCAGTTCATCGTGCGCGCTGAGATATTTGCGCAGGGCCCCCCCGACAATGGCCAGTGCCACGTCGTTCACCGTGGCGCCGGGCAGCGCGTTCTTGACCGCCTTGATATCGTCCAGGTCCACACTGACAGCCTGGAAGATCCGGTGCGGCGACACCTTGCCACTAAAGCGCGTGCGCGGCACTTTACCGGCGGTGCGCAACTTGCCCTGGCGGGTCGCGTTGTAGGCGCGGGCAAAGCCCGGCACGGTGTTGCGGGCGACACTCAGGAAGCGGAAGGGTTTCCTCACGCCGTTGATCTGCGCCTTGACCAGCAGTCCAAGGCTGCTGGGCTGGCGGTCCACCTCAACGATGGCGGGTTCGCGGGAGGCTTTGTAGTCCGGTGAGAGGTCGTGAATTGCGGCGGTGATTTCCATGCCTGAAGTGCCGTCGATGGCGGCGTGGTGAGTCTTGGTAAATACCGCGAAACTGTTCCTGGGTGCGCCTTCGACCTTGTCCAGGCCCTCAATCACGTACACCTCCCACAGGGGCCGGTTGCGGTCCAGCGGCCGGGCATGCAGGCGTGAGATCAGAATACACAGCTGGCGCCAGTCGCCTGGCTTGGGCAGCGCAATGTGACGAATGTGGAATTCGGGATCGTAGAAGCCGTCGGCCACCCAGTAGGGGTGATCGAGGTTCAGGGGGACTTCGACCAGCTTCCGCGTCATCGCGGGGATAGGCTGCAAGCGCTGGCTGTAGTTCTGGATAACGTCCTTGAACCGGACCTTGCCTCCGGGCGAGGTTGATTGATCGTAAATCGCCAGCCCGGAGATGTGCATGGGCGCATTCGGCGTTTCCAGATACAGAAAGGACGCGTCGAGCCCGGTTAATTGGTGCATAGCTGTGCCTCATTGACCCGCTCGCGGCCCGGGTGAACCGGTTTCAAGTACCCTCCGCTCCCCGCGCTTACTTCTCCTGTTACTGCGGGTCACCCGATTTCGCGAGGTGAAGAATTCGTCGCTGTCCAGCGAGCATACCACAAGTTCAAAAATTAGAAATCCCGGTATTTCAAGAGAAGGTCCCACGCGCCATCACCTGCGAGCCACAGTGCGCGGTCCTGCGGGAGCTGGATCCTGCGAGTGCAGACTACTTGGTGAGCGCGCAAGCCCCGCCACACTTTGCAGAACCAGCTTGACCACTTCCCCCTGCCGACTGAGCCCCGTCTTGGAGTAGATGCGTTTGCAGTAGCTGCGCACACTGTTTTCCGATACATGCATGGCCGAGGCTGCCTCCGCGAGGCTGAGTCCGTCCGCCAGCATGGTGGCCAGGGTTGCCTCGGTGGGGGTCAGGCCGAACAGCTGCGCGACCAGGTTGCGGGGCGCCAGCTGGTGGCGCGCCGGATCGGAAAGATAAACGACCAGGGCAGGTTGTTGTGGGCCGGACAGTGTCGATATTCCCCGCAGGCCGCGCATCAGCAAGCCGAGCGCAGGTTCACTGTTGCGGGGGATGGCCATCACTTCACACGTGGGATCTGCCTTTGCCATTACCGCCTCGAAATGCCCGGCAAGCACCTGTTGCAGTGCCACATCCTGCAGTTTGATGCGGTTGCCGATGATCGAGATTTCATCGCAGTCTGCGATCAAGGCTTGCGCTGTCGCGTTGCAGCTGACGACGCGGGCCTGTGTGTCGAGCACCAGCGCGCCGATCGCCATCTGTTCCAGCGCGGTTTGATAGACCTGGCGCTCGGTTTCGGAGTGCTGGATACGGGCCAGCAGACGCAGCGCACGGCGCATGGGTGCATAGAGTGCCTGAAAGGCCTGCGCTTCTTCCCGGCTGAAGTCCCCCTGCGCCTCATTGCGCACCACCGACAGCCAGATTGCCATCCCGCCAGGTTCGTCGATGCCCAGGCACAGGGCAAAGTCAAAGCCGACGGGTTGGCAGAACTCGCGGTAGTAGGGTGTTTCGACAAACTGTTCCCGGCTGATGAAGTCGGTCCAGCGGTAGACGGTTCCCGGCTGCATTTCTTTGTAGTCGAAAGGGTTGTCGCGGTAGTAATGCCTGGCGTTGTGCTCTCGTAGCACCTCCACATCCCAGTCGTTATCCGAGACATCCAGGCCGCACTCGCCGGGGCCGGGCAGGCTGAGGTAGAGACTGCACCCCACCACGTTAAAGCGCTGCCGTATGCGAGCGACCAGTCCCTGCCAGGGCAGCTCCTCGAGCGGTCCTTCGTAAATGTCTTCCAGCAGTGCCTGATCGACCAGCGACACGCCCATTTTATACTCCCGCCGTGCTCAACAGATTGCCACCATATGGTAGCTGAGGGGGTGGCAGTGTGCGGGCATAATTCGCCCAACTTCAATGGCTGGAGGCCCTGTTATGACAGGCGAGGATGTATTGCTGTCCCACATTGACTTTGCCCACGATGCCCTGCCGGACCTGCACCGAGTTCTCGACAGTCTGCGCTGTCACGGGCCGGTGGTCCGGGTGAAGTACCACGGCGAGCCGGTCTGGCTGATCCTGCGCAACGCCGAGTTGCGCCAGGCGTTTTCCGATGAAGAGCACTTCCAGGCGGAGGTGGCCTACCGGATTCACTCCGAACCGGCGATGGGCAAGACCATTCAGACCATGAGTGGCAACGAGCATCGGGTCAACCGCACGCTGGTCTCCAACCCTTTCTTCCCGAAGCAGGTGCGGGCGGTGGTTGAATCGCTGCTGGAGCCTGAGGCGCATCGTTTTGCCGATCGGATTTCGGGGCGGGAATCGGTAGATCTGGTGCAGTCCTACGCGCGGCCTTATCCGTACTCCATCATTACCCGAATGCTGGGAATTCCCACCCACGACGAGGCAAAATTCCTGGAGTGGGCGCTCAAGCTGATCGACTTCCCCTGGGATCCGGAAGGGGCGTTGAAGGCGCGCGCCGAATTCAGCGAGTACATGGCCCCGATCATTGACGCGCGCAGGCACCATCCCGAAGATGATGTACTGTCGATACTGGCGACCGCCGAGTTCGAGGGCAAGCGGCTGGACAATGAGGAGATCCTCGGATTTTGCCGATTACTGTTTCCCGCCGGCTCGGATACCACGTATAAAAACCTCGGCAGCCTGCTGACCTACGTCCTGAATGATCGGGCGCTGGTGGAGCGGGCGCGCGGCAGCGATGCCGACCGCGAAAGCATCGTTCAGGAGGGGCTCCGGATCGAGCCGCCCGCTGCGTTGTTGCCGAGGATGTGCAGCAAGGAGGTGCACTTCGGGGGTGTGGACATGAAAGCCGGTGATTGGGTGCTGTTCGGCATTACCGCCGGTAACAGCGACCCGGAGGTGTTCGATAATCCCCGCACCTTCGACCCGGATCGAAAAAACAAGAACCTTGCGTTTGGACACGGAGTCCATTTCTGTCTCGGCTCCCACCTCGCCAGGCGGGAGTTGGAAACTTCGCTCAAGGTGCTGTTTTCGCGCTTCCCGGGCATGCGCCTCATGCCGGGGCATAACGTGGAAATCCGCCAGGCAGTGGTACGCGGGCCCACAGAGCTGTGGGTTCAACCTGGTCCCGACTCCGCTGCCGGAGCGGCTGCCTGAAGCACGGTACAACCTGTTTGTGGCAGTTAGAGTAAAGTATTTCCACTGTTTTCGATGGACTGCGCGGCGACATATTCAGGTGTTAAAGTGAGGGCTCCTCGGTTGTCATTCGGGTGTGCCCCATGGAAAAAATCCCCAGTGCTGTTATCAACCCCCTGAAGTCACTCAACCTGCTGTCCCGGGCAGAGATCGAGGGGCTTACCGGCAGCCGGGGAGAGTTGTACAAATTGTTTCGCAGCTGTGCGCTGGCCATTCTCAATACCGACAGCGCCAAGGACGACGCCGCCGAAATTTACGCTGACTATTCCGATTTCGACATCCGGGTGGTGCCCCAGCCCAGGGGGCTGCGCCTGGAGCTGGCCAATGCGCCCGCCCAGGCCTTTGTCGATGGCCGCATGATTCGGGGGATACAGGAGCACCTGTTCTCGGCCCTGCGGGATATCGTCTATACCGATTTCAAGATTCTGGCGACCCAGGAGTCGCCGCCGCTCCCGGCCGACACCACCAATATGGTGTTTCGGATCCTGCGCAACGCCCGCATCGTGCAACCGGATATCCACCCCAAGCTGGTGGTGTGCTGGGGCGGTCACTCGATTCCCCGGGAAGAGTACGATTATGCCAAGGAGGTGGGTTACGAATTGGGCCTGCGTGGCCTGGACATCGTCACCGGCTGTGGCATTGGCGCCATGAAGGGGCCCATGAAAGGAGCGGCGGTAGGGCATGCCAAGCAGCAGATCAAGGATGGGCGCTACATCGGTATCAGCGAACCGGGCATCATTGCTTCAGAGTCGCCTAATGCGATCGTCAACGAACTGGTGATCATGCCGGATATCGAAAAGCGGTTGGAAGCCTTTGTGCGTCTCGCCCACACCATTATCGTTTTCCCGGGTGGCGTCGGTACCGTGGAAGAGGTGCTCTACCTGTTGAGCATCCTGATGCACGAGGACAATCGCGGCGCGGTACCCCTGGTGTTCGCCGGTCCGGAAACCTGCCGCGGTTATTTCGAGCAACTGGACGGCTTCCTGGTCGATTGCCTGGGCGAGGGGGTGCGGGATTACTACCAGCTGATTATTGGTGACGCCGCTGGCGTGGGGCGCGCAGTGAAGGAGTCGATAGCAGAGGTGCACAACCGGCGCCGCGAGTCTGGCCAGGCCTATTACTACAATTGGGACCTGGTGATAGATCCGTCACTGCAAGTGCCCTTTGTACCCACCCACCAGAACATGGCTGGCCTCAACCTGTCTTCCGGGCTGCCACCGGCAGAGCTCTCCAGCCAGCTGCGCCGGGCGTTCTCCGGGCTGGTGGCGGGCAACGTAAAGGCTTTCGGGATCGAGCAGGTGCGCCGTCACGGCCCCTACCGGTTGCATGGCGAACCCGGGCTGCTGCGTTCGATGGACTCGTTGCTGCGCATGATGGTGCGCGAGCAGCGGATGAAGCTCGGTGAGTGTGAGAGCGACTACCGGCCCTGTTACCAGTTGGCCTGAGTCGTCCGCGATTTCTGTTCAGACATTTTCCAGTGCCGGCGTGCTGCCGCCCTGTAACAGCTTGATGCGATTTTCCAGCCAGCCCTCCAGCCAGAAGTTGCCGGTAGTGCGAAATCCCTGGGCGGTTTCGAGCAGGCGCTGGTGAATGTGTATCGAGAGTTCTACCGCTTCGGGGTGTTCCGGCTCCGCCCCCAGCACAATGTCCAGCAGGTGCAGGGCGGCTTCTGGTTCGCCGCGGTTGAAGCGCTCTCTCGCGCGGGCTACCAGGGCGGTGCTGCCGGCCAGTTCGAGCAGGTCAGTATGGATTTCCGATGCGGGGACGCTGTACAGCTCGGTAGTGGACTCGTGCTTGAACCAGCCGGCGTAATGCTCCCAGATGGCGCGCACGCTCCAGCTCACCTTGCCGTAGCCTTCTCCCACTTCACACGCCGCAGGCAAGGTGATTTCCTGCTGTAGCTGGTGCAGGGGCCTGCCGGCATTCATCCCTTCCACCACGGCATCGTGGACATGGAGGATGGCGTCGCGGTAGGCGGTGAGTTCGGTCAGGATCACCTCTGAGCCGATGATAGGGTCGTGGTGGCCGTAGAGAATGGTCTCTGGTTCCAGGTCCATCACCACCTGTGCGGAGTCTGCGCAAACCAGCGCATCCCGGTAGCGGTCACCCCGGATGGTTACCAGGTTGGGAAAGTGGCCGAAGGGACAGCCGAACAGATTGCCGGTGAGGACAATACGCTGTTCGGGTAGCCAGACGACGAGTGAGTCATTGGTCTCTGCGCCGGGCACCGCGATCAGCTCCAGCTTTAGTCCGCCGAGTTCCAGCGCCAAGCGCTGCTCAAATGCCTGATCCGGAGTGGGGTGGTCCTGGGGGTTGATGTCGGTGTAGCCCGCGGCGGCGTAACCCCTGAACAGCTCGGCAAACTCGGCCTGGAAGCGAAAGGCTGAGCGGGCGGCCCGGAAGGGTTGCAGGCGTGCATCGTAGGCCTGGTGCTCGCTGTTGCCGGCCTGGGCGATGTACGCAAGGCCCGGGTGGCGGTCGCGGAAGTACTGTACCCCGCCTACGTGGTCGACATGGCCCTGGGTGGTAATCAGGTATTTGATGTCGCCGTGGCTGTGCCGCTTGAGGTTGTGGTCAATCACCGGTGCTTCGAAGCCCATGCCGCTGTTGACCAGGATGTTCCCTGCAGGTGTTTCGATCAGGTATACGTTGGAGCAGGCCTCCGCCAACACGATGAAGTCGTTGATACGGCGGCAGCGCTGGTCGAAGGTGGCCGCAGCGGGAGCTACAGGGCGGGATTTATAGATTGGATTGCGCATCGCTAAGTCCTTGGCGGGTTCAATTCAGTCCTGGCAGTCCACCAGAACTTTTACGGCTTCATCGGGGCGCTGGGCCTGGGCAAAGGCGTTGGTGAATTGCGACAGTGGAAAATGGTGGCTGACCAGGGGGCGCACATCGACTTCGCCCGAACTCAGCATGTCGATCACCTGCGGGAACTCCACCGGGTATTCCATGGCTGCGGTGATCTGTAGTTCGCGCATCAACAGGTTGACCATATCCAGTTCCACGGGCACGAAGTGCACACCGACCACCACAATGCGCGCCCCCTTGCGGGCGGTACTGCAGATCTGCCTGAAGACCGGCCCTGCACCGGTGGCCTCGATGTAAACATCCGTACCCGGTTGCTCACCGAGGCGCGGATCGTTGATGACCGTGCCATGAAGGCCCTGGAGGTGTCGGGCGAGAGCTGAGGGATCGTCATTGGCCCTGAGTGCCTCCAGCCCCAGTTGGCGGGCGACCTCGAGGCGGTGGTCCGAGCGGTCTATCACGCACACCTTCTGAGCGCCGAGATGGCGGGCGCCGATGGCTGCGGCAAGGCCCACGGGTCCCGCCCCCAGCACCACCACCTTGTCACCGCTTGTGATGCGGCCCTGGTTGGCGGCATGCATGCCTACCGACAAGGGTTCCACCAGTGCACCGGTCGCGAAGTCCAGTTGCTCGGGCAGTGTGAAAACGGCACCCGAGTCAGGAGTGACATTACGGACCTGCACCAGCGGTGCGAAAGCCCCCCGTAGACCATCGCTACCGATACCGTTGCCGTCGGCCTCCGGATTGACCACTACCCGGTCCCCAGCCTGCAGATGGACAACCTGTTCACCCACAGCCTCGATAACACCGGAGAATTCATGGCCGAAGGCAAAGGGGGAATGGGCGCCGGGCAGCCCCCCCAGCCGGGCATAGCTCAGGTCGGAACCGCAGATGCCACAGTTTACGACGCGGACGAGCACGTCACAGGGCCCCACCTCGGGGGTGGTAACGGTGTCGAGGCGGATATCGTCCGGTCCGTGGATGCGGGCAGCAATCATGGTAGCCATGGTCGTTTTCATTATTAATGAGGTCGCATTAATAATAGGGAGGCGCCGAGCTATCGTCAATGTGCGGGGCCCGGTGCGGACAAGCTGGGGTAGACTGTGGTTCTCGCGCATAGACCAGGAGAGTTGTTTTGGCCGACCCTTCATCGCCAGAGGCGGATTCCGACGTCCCTATTGACACCAGCCGCATGACCTCGGTGGAACGCTCCTTTGTCCGCATGGCCCTGTGGCAGAACGTGTTGGCCCTGGTGGGTATCGTGGTGGGTGTTATTGCGCTCTATGCAGCCATCACGGAGTCCGCCGCTGTCAGGCAGCAGACCGCGGCGTCGGTGTGGCCCTTCCTGCAATTCTCTATCCAGGACCACGACTCTGCCGAGAGCGCGAGCTTTGCCTTTCAGTTTGCCAATGTCGGCGTGGGGCCGGCACGGGTGGCGCAGTTGCAGCTATTGGCCGCCGGTGAGCCGATAGCCGACCTTGAAGGTTTGATCGAAGCCGCGGGCGGGGGTGAGTTGGCCAGCCTGTCGCGTAACTACATCAGCTACCGGGTGGTCAGCCCCGGTGAGACGATTGAGGCCTTGAGTACGCACGACGCGGCGCTGGCGCGCAAGTTACAGCAATTGGTGGCGAACCCGGAGAGTGCGGTGCGCTTCTGCTACTGCTCGATTTTCGATGCCTGCTGGGAGGTCGACAGCCGGGTCAGCCTGCACCATCCGGCGCCGGTGCCCGAGTGCCCGGATTACGGAGAGGACCGCTTTGCGCTGTAGTGCCCGAGGACGGGATCAGGCAGCGGCGGTGGCGATGTCACGAATCCGCGCCACCATGGCCCGCAGGCCGTTACCGCGGGTCGGGGAGAGGTGGTTCAGCAGGTCCAGCTGATTGAAGTAGCCGTCGATGTCGAAGGACAGTATCTCTGCCGGGGCCTTGTTGTTGTAGGCGGCGAGCACCACGCCCAGTAGCCCCTTGACGATAAACGCGTCGGAGTCCACGTCGAGTTGCAGGCGGCCGTCTTCCAGCCGGGTGTCGATCCATACCTGGCTCTGGCAGCCTTTGATTTTGCGCTCTTCCGTATGCAGATTCTCGGCCATCGGCGGCAATTCCTTGCCCAGGTCGATGATGTACTTGTAGCGCTCTTCCCAGTCGTCAAAGAAGGACAGGGTGTCGACGATGTCGTCTGCGGTGATGCTGTTGCCGAAGGGGTTGTCACTCATCAAAACATTCCGGTCTCGAGCTGGGCTTCCTCGGACATCATCTCGCGGCTCCAGGGTGGGTCGAACACCAGTTCAACCGCCACGTCCTTCACGTGGGGAACTTGGGACACACGGTATTTCACGTCACCCACCAGTACCGGCCCCATGCCACAACCGGGCGCGGTGAGGGTCATGTGAATGGTAACCCGGCCGCTGGCCTGGTCGATGTTCAATTCGTAGATCAGGCCGAGGTTGACCAGGTCGACGGGCACTTCGGGATCGTAGACCGTGTGCAGCGCTTCCCATACCTGGGCTTCACTGATCTTGCCGTCGGCCGGGGACTCGAAGGCCAGTTTCAGGGGCTCCAGGCCCAGGGCGTCAGCATCGGTACCGTCGACCCGGACCATATTGCCGTTGAAGATCACCGTGTAGTTGCCGCCCAGTGACTGGGTGAGGGTGACGAAGGTGTGGGCCGGTATGGTGACCGGGTCGCCGACGGGAACCAGCCGTCCGGGGCAGTCCCGGCGGGTGGTGAGCATGGTGCGTTCCTGGGCGCTCATCGGACGACAGACCTCAGTTGACAGTGAAGCTTTCACCGCAGCCACAGGCGGCAGTGACATTGGGGTTGTGGAACTTGATGGTGCGGTTGATGCCTTCTTTCTCGTAGGCAATTTCGGTGCCCTGCAGCACCGGCAACGACGCGGGGTCGATGTACACTTCCAGGCCGTTATCCAGGTTCATCACCAGGTCGCCGGTTTCGCTGTGTTCGACCTCGTCCATCACGTACATGTAGCCGGTGCAACCGCTCTCCTTGACGCTGATGCGCACACCGCGACCGCCGTGTTTTTCCAGCTGTTTCTTGAGGTGTATCGCTGCCGCCTCCGATACGTGGATGGCGTCGCGGGTCACGTCAAAACTTTCTACCGACATGTAAAACTCCTAGCGAAAAAGCCGCACGGCTTTGTGGATTCCGGCAAACAGGCGCTCGACATCGTCTGCGGTGTTGTACAGCGCATAGGAAGCGCGCACGGTACCCGGTACCTGGTAGTGGGCCATCAGCGGCTGGGTGCAGTGGTGCCCGGTGCGCACCGCGATGCCCTGCTGGTCCAGCAGCATGCCGAGGTCCGAGGGGTGCACGCCGTCCAGCACAAAGCTGAAGATGCCCACGGATTCCTTCGGGGCGCCAATGCGACGCAGTCCCTCGACACCCTTGGCCAATTCCAGGGACTGTGCCAGCAGGCCCAGTTCGTGCTCCGCTGCGGCGGTCATATCGATGCCGCCAAGGTAGTCGATGGCTGTAGCGAGACCGATAGCATCGGCAATGTTGGGGGTGCCCGCCTCGAATTTAAAGGGCAGGGTGTTGAAGGTGGTGCCCTCGAAACTTACGGTTTCTATCATCTCCCCGCCGCCGAGGAAGGGCGGCATGGCGTCCAGCAGTTCCCGGCGACCCCACAGGGCGCCGATGCCGGTCGGGCCGTAGAGCTTGTGGCCGGAAAAGGCGTAAAAGTCGCAGTCCAGTGCCTGCACGTCGACCGGGCAGTGGGCCGTGGCCTGGGCGCCGTCCACCAGGATGCGGGCGCCGACGGCGTGGGCTTTGGCGGCGATTTCCTGCACCGGATTGACCGTACCGAGGGCGTTGGACACGTGGTTCACCGCCACCAGCTTGACGCGCTCGTCGAGCAGGGTGTCCAGGGCTGCCATGTCGATATCACCCTCCGGGGTGATGGGGATGGGCACCACTTCCGCGCCGGTGGCGGCGCACACCAGCTGCCAGGGTACGATGTCCGAGTGATGCTCCAGCCAGGACACCAGCACCTTGTCACCGGGCCCAAGGTTGCTGCGTCCCCAGCTGTGGGCCACCAGGTTGATGGCCTCGGTGGTGCCGCGCACCCAGATCACCTGGCAGGCTTCCGGGCTGTTGATAAAGCGGGACACGGTTTCCCTGGCCTGTTCGAAGGCAGCGGTGGCGCGATCCGACAGGGCGTGGGCGCCGCGGTGAACATTGGCGTTGTCGTGGCGATAGTAGTGGGCGATCGCCTCGATCACGGCCTCGGGCTTCTGGGTCGTGGCCGCGTTGTCCAGATAGACCAGCGGGTGGCCGTTCACTTCCTGCTGCAGAATGGGAAAGTCCCGGCGCAGGGCGGCGGCATCGAAAGTACGCGGGGTAATCGTCTCGACCTTACTCATCGCCGGACTCCAGGCTTTCTTCTTCCAAAATATGCCTTGTGAGCTTCTCATTGCGGGCGAAGCGCCGGGCCAGCATCGGTTTCAGGAAGTTGCGCAGGTCTTCACAGCGAATGCCGTCCACCAGTTCGTTGATGAAGCCGTAGCTCAGCATGACTTCTGCCTCATCCTTCGGTACCCCACGGGTGCGCAGGTAGTGCAGGCTGGCCGGGTCCATCTGCGCCACGGTGGCGCCGTGGGCGCACTGCACGTCGTCGGCGTAGATCTCCAGCTCCGGCTTGGTGTTGACCTCGGCGCGGTTGCTGGTGAGCAGGTTCTTGTTGGACAGTTCGGCGCGGGTTTTCTGGGCATCCGGGTGAATGTGGATGCGCCCGTTGAAAATAGCTGTGGCTTCGTCGCCGATAATGCCGCGGAAGGTCTCGCTGCTGGTGCAGTGCGGTACCGCGTGTTCGATGCAGGTATGGTAGTCCACCTGTTCCTCGCCGCGGGGCAGGTAGATGCCGTTGAGTTCACAGTGGGCACCCTGGCCCCGGTGCTCGGCCACCAGGTCGACGCGCTTGAGACGGCTGCCCAGGGCCAGGTGGAAGCTGTTGAGGGTGCTATTGGCGGCCAGTGCGGCGTGCACACCGCCAATATGAACCGCTTCTCCCTGCTCCAGCTGCAGGCGGTAGTGATTGAGTTGCGCGCCATCGCCCAGCAGCAGTTCGGTAATGCCGTTAGTGAAGGCGGTGCCCCCAGTATCGGTATTGGCGAAGCTCTCCACCACGCTGGCCTGGCTGTTGGCGCCCAGTTGCACCAGCAGGCGCTGGTTCACGCTGAGGGCGTCGACCTGGCCACTGGTCAGCCACACCAGGTGGATGGGCTGGTCGAGCACGGTATTGGCATCGATCTGCAGGAATACACCGTCGGCAATGGTGGCGTCGTTGAGGGCCGCGAAGCGGTGGTTGGCGGTATTGACGGCAGAGCCCAGCTGGCTGGCGATGGTTTCGGCGGCGGCCTCGTCGGCTTCGCTGAAACGCACCAGGCGGGCGCCTGCGGGCAGTTCCACCCGGGACAGTTCTTCCCGGAACTGGCCGTCGGCAAACACCAGGGTGCTGCCCGCCAGCTGCGGATAGTTGAGCTTGCCGAGTCTGGGGGCCGCTTCGCGGTCGACCGCGGTGAAGCGCTGCTGCAATGCCTGCAGATTGTTGTACTTCCAGGCCTCGGTCTTGCGGGTTGGCAGGGTGGTGGCCTGCCACTGTTCCCGGCCACGCTCCTGCACCGCCGCCAGCCACACCGGCGCCAGTTTCGCCGCGGCTGCCAGGGGTTGTTGCATGAAGTCGCTCATCAGGCGGCGTCCTCCAGCCACGCATAGCCTTTCGCTTCCAGCTCCAGGGCCAGTGACTTGTCGCCGGACTTGATGATGCGGCCGCCGGCCAGTACGTGCACGTAGTCAGGTTCGATGTAGTTGAGCAGGCGCTGGTAGTGGGTTACCAGGATGAAGGAGCGTTCCGCGTCGCGCATGGCGTTCACGCCCTTGGCCACGACCTGGAGGGCGTCGATGTCGAGCCCGGAGTCGGTTTCGTCCATGATGCACAGCTTCGGTTCCAGCAGCATCATCTGCATAAGCTCGTTGCGCTTCTTCTCACCACCGGAGAAACCCTCGTTCACCCCGCGCTTGAGGAAGCTCTGGTCGAGGTCCACGGCCTTGCAGCACTCGCGCGCCTTTTTCATGAAGTCCACGCTGCTGATCGCCTCCAGGCCGCGGGCTTCGCGCACGGCGTCCACAGAGGCCTTCAGGAATTCCATGTTACTCACGCCGGGAATTTCCACCGGGTACTGGTAGGCCAGGAACAGGCCCAGGTGGGCGCGTTCTTCAGTCTCCATTGCCAGGATATCCTGGCCCAGCAGGCTGGCGCTGCCGGCGGTGACCTGGTAGCCGGGGCGGCCGGCCAGCACGTGACCCAGGGTGCTCTTGCCGGAGCCGTTCGGGCCCATGATGGCGTGCACTTCACCGGGTTTCACTTCCAGGTTGAGGCCCTTGAGGATGTCCTTGTCGTCCACGCGGGCGTGGAGGTTGTCGATTTTCAGCATCAGTCGTTCTCTCTCAGTATTCGGTGACAGGGGCCTTAGCCCACAGAGCCTTCCAGGCTCACTTCCAGCAATTTGCCCGCTTCCATGGCGAACTCCATGGGCAGCTCGCGGAACACTTCCTTGCAGAAGCCGTTCACGATCATCGACACGGCCTTCTCCGCGTCCAGGCCCCGCTGCTGACACAGGTAGAGCTGGTCGTCGCTGACCTTGGAGGTGGTGGCTTCGTGTTCCACCACCGCGCTGGGGTTGCGGCTCTCGATATAGGGGAAAGTGTGGGCGGCGCACTGGTCGCCGATCAGCAGGGAATCGCACTGGGTGTAGTTGCGCGCACCCTCGGCCCGCGGGCTCATGCGCACCAGGCCGCGGTAGGCGTTGGAGCTCTTGCCGGCGGAGATGCCCTTGGAAATGATGGTGGAGCGGGTGTTCTTGCCCAGGTGAATCATTTTGGTGCCGGTGTCGGCCTGCTGGGCATTGTTGGTCAGTGCGACCGAGTAGAACTCGCCCACGCTGTTATCGCCACGGAGGATGCAGCTGGGGTACTTCCAGGTGATGGCGGAGCCGGTTTCGACCTGGGTCCAGGAGATCTTGGCATCCCGGTGGGCTACGCCGCGCTTTGTGACGAAGTTATAGATGCCGCCCTTGCCCTCGGCGTCGCCGGGGTACCAGTTCTGAACGGTGGAGTATTTGATCTCGGCGCCGTCCAGGGCCACCAGTTCCACCACCGCCGCGTGCAGCTGGTTCTCGTCGCGCATCGGCGCGGTGCAGCCCTCGAGGTAGCTCACGTGGCTGCCCTCGTCGGCGAGGATCAGGGTGCGCTCGAACTGGCCGGTGTTCTGCTCGTTGATGCGGAAGTAGGTGGACAGCTCCATCGGGCAGCGCACACCCTTGGGGATGTACACGAATGAGCCGTCGCTGAACACCGCGCTGTTGAGTGCGGCGTAGTAGTTGTCCTTGCGCGGCACCACACTGCCGAGGTACTTGCGCACCAGGTCCGGGTACTCTTTCACCGCCTCGGAGATGGAGCAGAACAGTACCCCGGCCTCGGCCAGTTTTTCCCGGAAGGTGGTGGTAACGGACACGGAATCGAACACCACGTCGACGGCGACCCCGGCCAGTGCTTCCTGCTCGTGCAGGGGAATGCCCAGCTTGTTGTAGGTCGCGATAAGCTCCGGGTCGACCTCGTCCAGGCTCTTGGGGCGGTCCTTGTGATCCTTGGGCGAGGAGAAATAGGAAATCTCGTCAAACTTCACCGGCGGGTAGTTGACGTGGGCCCAGCTGGGCTCCTCCATTTCCAGCCAGTCCCGGTAGGCTTCCAGGCGCCACTCGAGCAGCCACTCGGGCTCGTCCTTGCGCTGGGAAATAAAGCGGATCACGTCCTCGTTGAGGCCGGGGGGCAGGGTGTCCGACTCAATATTGGTCGTGAAACCCGCGGCATACTCTTTCGAGATGGCGCGATCGATCTGTTGCTGCGACATAGTGTGTGACCTGTCAGTGTGCTTGCCAGCCCGCGCGGCGGGGGCTAGGCCTGTTGCAAATCGGAGCGAGTGTCCGCTTCGTTGGTGTCGGAGGGGGTTACGCGGGCCTCCTGCTCCAGTGCGATGACCCGTATTTCCTGGCGATCCACCAGGTCCAGGAGAGAAATACCCTCGAGGAACTCGTGTATCTGGTCGCTGAGGTTCATCCACAGGTGGTGGGTGAGGCAGGTGGTGCCCTTCTGGCAGTCCCCCTTGCCCTGGCAGCGAGTCGCATCGGTGCTCTCGTTGACCGCCTCGATGACCTCCGCGACGCTGATTTCACCGGCGGATTTTCCGAGGTGGTAACCGCCCCCGGGACCCCGAACGCTGCGTACCAGACCGCCGCGCCGAAGCTGGGAAAACAGCTGCTCCAGGTAGGACAGGGAGATATCCTGGCGCGCGGAAATGCCGGCCAGGGGTATCGGGCCTTCACCCTGGTGCAGCGCCAGGTCCAGCATGGATGTCACCGCATAGCGGCCGCGAGTCGTCAGGCGCATGGCAAGAGCGCACTCCGGGGTGCGGACTGTGATTTCATAGGTTTCATACCCGACTATTTTAGTCGACTATAAAACCCCAGGCAACAGTCAGGTATTACCTGGACGAATCAGGTGGCCTCGGCCATGTCGTCCTCATTGCCGTCGAGCGGTTGCGGACTGGCCTCGAAATCCTCGTCCTCCGCATTCTGCAGGGGCGGATTGTCCTCTTCGGTGGTGGGCTCTTTGCGGTTTGCGGCGGGTTGCACGTTGCTGGTGGTTCCACCATTTCCACTCTGCGGCCCGGGCGGAGGGCTATCTGGAAGGGCCGCAGGTTGGGATCGAGGGCTGTTGGGGTCAGGTGCAGTGGCAACGCTGTCGGCGGCCTGCTCTGGGGCGGGATCGGAAGCAGCCTCTTCCGCAGGGATCTCTACATCCTCCGGCGGGCTGATCTGCTCTTCCGGCGCCTCGATCCCGATGTGGTGGGTGGCAAAGCCGGGTTGTACCACCTGGTTGAGGGCCATGCCGATGATGCGCCCGTTGTAGCTGGAGCGAATCTCGGTGCGCACATTGGTGATCGGGTTGGTCACGGTGCCCAGCAGATCGCCCTTGCGCACGGTCTGGCCCAGGAGGACCTTGCTGAACACGATTCCGCCCTCCGGTGCGCGCTGCCAGGTGGAGTTGTAGTAAATCGGTTCCGGGTCGCCCCAGAGCCGGAATTTGCTCAGCATATCCAGGTGGTTGAGCAGGGTGCGCACGCCCTTGACGCTGTGGGCCACGTTGTCTTCGCTGAGCACCATCGGCGCCCCCGCCTCCAGGGTGACGGCGGGAATGCCGGCCTCCACCGCAGCCCGGCGCAGGGTGCCTTGGGCGCCGTCGCTGTGCAGGACCACGGTGGAGCCAAAGCCCTCGGTCAATTTGACGACCTTCGGATTACCCAGGTCGCCGCGCAGCTGGGGCAGGTTGGTGCGATAGAAAGAGCCGGTGTGCAGGTCCACCACCGCGCTGCAGTGCTGGATGATCTCGTGGAAGAAGGAATAGGCGATCCGCGATGCCGAGCTGCCTCCGGGGTCGCCGGGAAAGTAGCGGTTGAGGTCGCGGCGGTCACTGAGGTAGCGGGAGCCGCGGTGGAAGCCCTGCAGGTTGACGATGGGAACGCCGACGACCGTGCCGCGCAGCTTTTCCGGGTCCAGGTTGTAAAGGACCCGGCGCACGGTCTCCACACCGTTGAGTTCGTCGCCGTGCACCGCGGCGGTCAGGCACAGCACTGGACCGGGTTGTGCGCCATTGACTACCAGAACGGGGGTGGCGCTGTAGATGCCTTCAAAGGACTGGCTCGGAGCCCAGGCCAGCCGGGTCGACGTCGCGGCAGGCACCTCGCTGCCGAGCAGGATGAAGGGTGGGGGTGCGGTTTCCTCGGAGGGCTCAGCCGTCTGCGACTCCCCGGCAGGTTCGGCGGCCCCAGTCCCGGTCGTTACGCTTTGCTCATCTGCCAGTGGCGCATCTGCCCTGGTTTCAGTGGCCGGGGCGGGCCCGGCTGGCGCTTGCTCATCGCTGGTGTCCGACTGCGCCGGGGGCGGCTCGTGGCCTGGCTGCTCCGCCGGTGCGGTGGCTGGAGGGGCCGGCTCAGGCTCCGGCTCCGGCTCACTGGCACTCTGGCTGGCTTCGGCATTGCTGATGGGCTCGTCCAGGTTGACGTGGCGTGCGCGGCTGACCGGCTCCGCCTCCTCCTCTTCGGCACCGGGGTTGTCCGGTGTCTCCGCATTCACGGTTGCGGTGCTCGCCGCCTGCAGAGTGGGCTGGACCTGCTCCACAATGGTGGTTTCGTCGGTAGCGCTGGCCGGCATGGAGGCCAGTGTGAGGGCCAGGGTAATGGCCAGCGGGGGCAGGCGGTGTGGTGCCATGGGGGCGTGCAGGTCTCCTCTTCGCCCGGGTGGGGCGAATCGTGGTGTCAGTGTCTAGCTTACCGTCCCACAGGCCCTGCTACCAAGGGCCTGGCGACGAGGAAAGACAATTGCCTCGCGAGCAGGCGGGCGTGAAATCACCGGTTCTGTGCTCGATGCCCACCCCAGGCTTTATGATGTTGGGGCAAAAGCAGTTCATTGTAAGAAAAGCGTCTTATACCAGACACAAGCAGGGCACAACTTTGTCATACAAAACTGTTCCACTTACGCGTTCCGGCCGTATCGCCTTTGGCGGTGCACGGCTGTGAGAAGTCACTTCCGCCAACGCTACCGGGACTGTGTAACCATCATGAAGAGACTGCTGATTGCCGGCGCCATTCTCAGCGCCACCGCCTGTGCCGAAGCCGGGCTGACCATTACTGCCGTGTTCGACGGACCGCTGACGGGCGGTATTCCGAAGGGAGTGGAGCTGTATGTGACGGCCGATATCGCCGATCTCAGCGCCTATGGCCTGGGGTCAGCCAACAACGGTGGCGGCACGGACGGCGAGGAGTTCACCTTTCCCGCGGTAAGCGTTGCCGCCGGTGAGTACCTCTACGTGGCGACGGAGACGGATGGTTTTGCCGCTTTCTTTGGCTTTGCGCCCGATTACACGTCGGGTGCCATGTCGATCAATGGTGACGACGCCATCGAGTTGTTCCACAACGGTGTGGTCGTCGACCTGTTTGGCGATATCAATGTCGATGGCAGCGGTCAGCCCTGGGAATACCTGGATGGCTGGGCCGCCAGGGACGGCGCGCTGGGGCCCTCGGCAACATTTGATATCAGCCAGTGGCAGTTCAGCGGGCCCAATGCCCTGGACGACTTCAGCGATAACCTGGCTGCAGCGAACTCGGTGCCGGTGGCCGGGGCAAGTGGCGAGCCCGGGTCGGAACCGGAGCCGGAACCGGCTCCCCTGCAGTTGATCTCGGCGATTCAGGGCACACCCGACACCCAGGGTAGCAACCGGTTCGGCGATACCGACGTGAGCCCGCTGATAGAGCAGCAGGTACAGGTGGACGCGATCGTCGTGGGAGACTTCCAGGACGGTGACGTCGATAGCGGGCGCGAACTTCGCGGCTTCTTCCTGCAGGAGGAGAGCGCCGATGAAGATGGGGATCCGGCCTCCTCCGAGGGGCTGTTCGTCTACGATACGGGCTTCGGGGTGGATGTCAGTCTCGGTGACCGGGTGCAGGTAACGGGCACCGTGACCCAGTATTTTGGCGAGACCCAGCTGGCGGACCTCAGCGAGGTGGTCGTCGTGGCCAGCGGCCTGCTCGACCAGGTCACAGTGGCCGATATTACGCTGCCGGCAGCCGCCACCAGTACCGCCCAGGACGGAAGCTTCCAGCCCGACCTGGAAGCCTACGAGGGGATGCTGGTCCGCTTCCCGGGCATTCTCCAGGTTACCGAGCAATACCAGCTGGACCGCTTCAACGAGATCAAGCTGGTGGCGGGAGAACGGCCCTACCAGTTTACCCAGCTCAACACGCCGGATAGCGCACTGTACCAGCAGTTCCAGCAGGACCTGGGTGCGCGGCGCATCACCTACGACGATGGGCTCAGCGTACAGAACGCGGCCATCGACCAGCTCGATGGCTTCGCGCCCTACAACGAGGCGACGGCCGTGCGTATGGGAGACACCGTCACCGGCTTGACGGGTGTGCTCGACTACAAGTGGGCAGGCAACTCGGCTTCCGGCGCTACCTGGCGTGTGCGGGCCCACAGCGATGGCGCCAATACCTTCGTCAGCACCAGTGTGCGGCCGCTGGCGGCACCGGGGGTGGCGGGTAACCTCAGCATCGCCTCGCTCAACGTGCTCAACTTCTTCACCACCCTGGACATCGGCTCCAACACCACCGCACTGGGGCACGACCCTCGCGGTGCGGATTCCGCCGAGGAATACCAGCGCCAGCTGGCCAAGACGGTCGCCGCCATCACATCCCTGGACGCCGACCTGCTGGGGTTGGTGGAAATCGAGAACGCTTTCGATACCGTGAATGACGGTTCCACCGCCATCGAGGTGTTGGTGAGCGCGCTGAACACCCGCCTGGGGGCTGGCGTTTACGACTATGTCTACCCCGGATCATCCTTTGTCGGTGGTGACGCGATCGCTACTGCCCTGATCTACAAGCCCGCGGTACTGCGGATCGTGCCGGGCTCACAGCCCGCCCTGCTGGATGACAGCGTTGCGGCGACCTTGCCGGGCTTTGGCGCCCACGATTTCGAAGCCGACCCGGTATTCGAGGGCGAAGCGACCAACCGGGTGCCCCTGGCGACCAGCTTCGAGCACCGTGAGACCCTGCAGACCTTCACCGCCGTGGTGAACCACTTCAAGTCCAAAGGCCCCTCAAGTCTTGAGGATGAAGCCAGCCCGAACTACGACGTAGGAGACGGTGCCGGGTTCTGGAATGCACGCCGCGATACAGCAGCCCGGGCCCTGTTGACCTGGCTGGTGAGCGCGCCTACGGGAATCGATACTGCCAACACCGTACTGCTGGGTGATCTCAACAGCTACGCCAGTGAAGATCCCGTGCAGCGCTTGCTAGCCGGCGGCTTCAGCAGTGTTGAGCCGAGTGATGCCTATTCCTACGTGTTCGATGGCCAGATCGGTACCCTCGACTACATCCTGCTGAGCGCTGCGCTGGCCCCCAGTCAGGCCGCCGCAGCCACCTGGCATATCAACGCGGACGAGGCCGACGCCCTCGATTACAACCTCGACTTCGGCCGTGACGCGAGCTGGTTCGACCCCTCCACGCCCACCCGCAACTCCGACCACGATCCGCTGCTGGTCGGGCTGGAACTGGCGTTGGCGACCCCGGCAATTACCGACCTGCCAGCGGCGCTGCTCGCCGAGATTGCCGAGGGCGGAATTGGCGCAGCCGGGGGGCCGGCTGCCCAGGCGCGGTTGGGAGTATTGCAACGGAGGCTGGAGCTGGCCGCGAGCCACGCCGAAGCAGGCCGCACGACGGCTGCCTGTGCGGTACTGCAGCAGGTGCTCAAAGCCACCGACGGAGAACCTGCAGTGCCGGATATGATCGCTGGTGATGAGGCCCCACTGTTCCATTTGCGGGTACAGTTGGCACGGGAAAGCAGCGGCTGCTGAGGCCTCCTGCGCTGATGGCGCGCTGGATTACTCCAGCGCGTCGCTCAGGGCGTTGAAGAACAGGTATTCATCCACCGCGTCCTTGCCCTCGGGTTTTGGCTGGGCACTCCACATGGCCACGACCACCTGCTGCGTCGGGTTGACGTAGATAAACTGGCCGAAGATGCCAATGGCGGCGTAGGCCCCCCGGTCCAGCGGCCACCACATGAATCCATAGGGCTCCGGCTTCCCGGGGATGTCGTGATCCCGTGTTGCCTCCTCGACCCAGCCGTTGGGTAGCACCTGTTTGCCGCCGGCCTTGCCACCGCCGAGCATGAACAGGCCGAAGCGGGCGTAATCCCGCAGCGTGGCAGACAGGCCGCTGCCGCCGATCTCCAGGCCGTCCGCTGATTCCAGCCACCAGCTGGCGTCGGTCTCCATGCCGAAGGGTTGCCAGATGGTCTCCGACAGGTACTGCGCCACCGGCTTGCCGGTGGCTGCAGCCACCAGCGCGCCCACCACCTGGGTTTCCCCGGTGCTGTAGTTCCAGCGGGTACCCGGTTCGGCCGCTCTGGGCAGCCGCGCCATCAGTTTCAGAGTGCCCTCGGGTTGCTGCGCCAGCTGTGCCTCGAGCATGGCGCGACGGTCCGAGTCGGGGTTGGTATAGGCTTCGTTCCAGGCTACGCCGGAGGCCATCAACAGCAGCTGGCGGATGGTCACGCCGTCGTATGCACTGCCTTTGAATACGGGCAGATAGCGGGTCAGCGGGTCTTCAAGGCTGTCGATATGGCCGTCGGCAATCGCCGCGCCCACCAGGGTCGCGGTAATGGACTTGACCACGGACATCGACATCCAGCGCGTATCCGGCCCATTCCCCAGCAGGTATTTCTCAAAGGCGACTTCGCCATTTTTCAGTACCAGGATGCCGCTGATCCGGTTGAGCGAGAGAAAATCGTACAGGTCGTAGGTCCTGCCCCGGGATTCGAAACGGAAGTTTTCCAGCGCGTGATCCGCAGGCGGCAGGGGATAGGGGGTCGTGCCTGCCTCGACTACCCGGGTGGGAAACAGGCGGTCGATATTGCGGAAGGTATTGACCTGTACGTCCGGGAACAGGGTCCCGCTGTATACGTCTCGCACTGTGCCAATGGGTTCATCGGCGTGGGGGTTGGCGTAGCGCTCGCCGGCGCCGGCCGGGACACTCAGCAACAGGCATGAGAGGACAAGGGGGAGTACGGACAGGCGGTGGCGCATTGGGCTTCCTTGCAACTTGCAAAGCGCTCACGCTAACCCAGATTGCCGGGGGTGTCATGCCGGCGCGAGGGTCAGCCGGCGCGAGGGTCGGGGTGCCGGGGCGCCCGGTTCAGAACGGCAGCTTGCCCTGCTGCGGCGCCGGCTCCGCGACGTGGCTGGCGGCCGGATCCGCGACGGTGTTTGCCGCGATCAGGCTCGAGACGGTCAGTCCCAGCAGGCGGACGCCCCGCGCCACCGGCAGTTCCCCGGACAGAAGGTCCTGACCGATGGCGGCCAGGCTGTCCCGGTCACCGACTGGCTGTTCTAAAGAGCGGGCGCGGGTGATCTGCTGAAAGTCATTGAATTTCACCTTGAGGGTGACCGTGCGGCCGCGGCTGCCGTGTTTTTCCACCCGCTCCCAGACGGTGCTGGCAATGGCGTCCAGGGCCGGCCGCAGCGTCTCCTCGGTGAGCAGGTCCTCGCCGTAGGTGCGCTCGGCGCCGATCGACTTGCGCACCCGGTCGGGCTTGACCGGTCGGTGGTCCTCTCCCCGGCTCGCCCGGTACAGGTAGTCGGCGCTCTTGCCGAAATGCTGTTGCAGGAAGTCCAGGTCACAGGTGCGCAGGTCGGCGCCTGTGTGGATGCCCAGGCGGCTCATTTTTTCCGCGGTGCGGGGGCCGACCCCGTAGAAGCGCCGTGCGGGCAGGGCGGCGACGAAGGCCGCGCCCTGTTCCGGGCGTACCACGCAGATGCCATCGGGTTTGTTCTGGTCCGAGGCGATCTTGGCGAGGAATTTGTTGTAGCTCACGCCGGCGCTGGCGGTGAGGTGGGTTTCGCTGCGGATCTGTTCGCGGATCAATTGGGCGATGCCCGTGGCGCTGCCCACGCCGCGGCGATCCTCGGTGACGTCGAGGTAGGCCTCGTCCAGGGAAAGGGGCTCGATCAGGTCGGTATAGCGACGGAATATGGCATGAATCTGCCGGGAAACGGCCTTGTAGACCTCGAACCGGGGCTTGACGAACACCAACTGCGGGCAGCGCCGGCGGGCGGTGACTGAAGGCATCGCCGAGCGCACGCCGAAGGCCCTGGCCTCGTAACTCGCGGCGGCGACAACGCCGCGGGCGGAGCCGCCGCCCACCGCCACCGGTCGGCCCCGCAGTTCGGGGTTGTCCCGCTGCTCCACGCTGGCAAAGAAGGCATCCATATCGATATGGATAATCTTGCGCAGAGGCGGAGGGGCGCTGGTTGCTGGCTCGGACATGGCGCGATGTTAGGCAGACCGGCACCGGGGCACAAGCGGCAGTTGCCTGCCCTCACCGATCCCGCCTGTGCGACCTTGGTCGCCCCATCATTAGACTTTGGTCGAGTTGCCCCGTCGGACCCGAGGAGTATCATCGTGGGTTCGACGAGAATCATAATGGATCGATAACATGTCTGAGTTCCCGCTGCACAAGGTTCCCGCCAGCTTTAGCGACGCCCACATCAACGCCGAGATGTACCGGGAGATGTACCGGCGTTCCATCGACGAGCCCGATGCGTTCTGGGCCGAGCAGGCGGAGAAATTCCTCACCTGGGACAAGCCCTGGGACACCGTGGTCGAAGCCGACTTCCTGCAGGGCAAGGCCGAGTGGTTTGCCGGTGGCAAGCTCAATGCCAGCGTCAACTGTATCGATCGCCACCTGCCCCAGTGTGCCGACCAGACCGCCTTTATCTGGGAGGGCGACGACCCGGCCGACAGCAAGCACATCACCTATGCCGAACTGAAAGATTCCGTCTGCAAGCTTGCCAATGTCCTGCGCGAACGCGGCGTGAAAAAGGGCGACAGGGTATGCATCTACATGCCGATGATTCCGGAGGCGGCCTACGCCATGCTGGCCTGCGCCCGCATCGGCGCCATCCACTCGGTAGTGTTCGGCGGCTTCTCCCCGGAGGCCCTCAAGGACCGTATTCTCGATTCCGATTGCCAGGTGGTCATCACCGCAGACCAGGGCCTGCGCGGTGGCAAGAAGGTGCCGCTGAAGGCCAATGCCGACGCCGCCCTCGAGCACTGCCCGGACGTACATACCTGCGTCGTTGTACAGCGCACCGGGGGCGATATCGACTGGCAGGACGGCCGTGATGTCTGGTACCACGAAGCGACGGCAGCCGCCTCTGCAGACTGCGAGCCGGAGTCCATGGACGCCGAAGATCCGCTGTTTATCCTCTACACCTCCGGCTCCACCGGCAAGCCCAAGGGCGTGCTGCATACCACCGGCGGTTACCTGCTGCAGGCGGCGATGACCTTCAAGTACGTCTTCGACTACCGCGAGGGTGAAGTCTACTGGTGTACCGCCGACGTGGGCTGGGTCACCGGCCACAGCTATATCGTCTACGGCCCGCTGGCCAACGGCGCGATCTCCTTGATGTTCGAGGGGGTGCCTACCTACCCGGATGCCGGCCGTTGCTGGGAAGTCGTCGACAAGCACCAGGTCGCCACTTTCTACACAGCCCCGACGGCCATTCGCGCCCTGCATGCGGTGGGGGACGAGCCGGTCACGCGCTCATCCCGCGCCAGTCTGCGCCTGCTGGGTACCGTCGGTGAGCCGATTAATCCCGAGGCCTGGGAGTGGTATTACCAGACCGTGGGCGAGTCCCGCTGCCCGATCGTGGATACCTGGTGGCAGACTGAGACCGGCGCGCACATGATCACCCCACTGCCGGGCGCCACCGACCTGAAGCCCGGCTCCGCTTCGTTCCCGATGTTCGGGGTGAACCTGGCCCTGCTTAACGAGGACGGTTCCGAAATCGAAGGCCCCGGCGCCGGCTATCTGGTAGTCAAGTCGCCCTGGCCCTCCCAGATCCGCACCGTGTACGGCGACCACCAGCGCTTGATCGACACCTACTTCAGCACCTATCCCGGTTACTACTTTACAGGTGACGGCGCCTCCCGTGACGAGGACGGCTACTACTGGATTACCGGCCGGGTGGACGACGTGCTGAACGTCTCCGGTCACCGTATGGGTACCGCCGAGGTGGAAAGTGCCCTGGTGCTGCACGACAAGATCGCCGAGGCCGCCGTGGTGGGCTTCCCCCACGATATCAAGGGCCAGGGCATCTACTGCTATGTCACACCGATGGACGGTGTGGAGCCCAGCGAGGAACTGCGCAAGGAACTCATCGCTCTCTGCGTGAAGGAGATCGGCCCCATCGCCAAGCCCGACGTCATCCAGTGGGCACCCGGCCTGCCCAAGACCCGCTCCGGCAAGATCATGCGCCGCATCCTGCGCAAGATCGCCGAGAACGAACTGCAGAACCTGGGCGATACCAGCACCCTGGCGGACCCGTCTGTTGTCGATAACCTGATCGAGAACAGGGCCTCCTAGTTATCCGCTGTCGGTGGGCTCCTGACCAGGAGCCCGCATCTTCTGCTGCACCTGCTGGCTGCGCTTCCCCGGCTGGAAGAATTGCTGGGATCGATTGGTCTGTTTTCGGGTCGTTGGGATTGCTTTTACCTCATAGCTGCCAATTTCACCGTGATCATATAATCCCGCTTGACGTAATTCAGTTTCCACTGCCTCCGGTCCACCGCTCATAGCGAAATATTGCGGTGGATATCGACAAGGTGCCGATGAAGTAGATTAGAAA
This sequence comes from Parahaliea maris, assembly GCF_008064665.1. Lineage (GTDB taxonomy): Bacteria > Pseudomonadota > Gammaproteobacteria > Pseudomonadales > Halieaceae > Parahaliea > Parahaliea maris. The sequence goes on from NZ_VRZA01000003.1 coordinate 633,098, forward strand.
CCGAATTACATCACTTGTAGCACTAAGCCCGATTCCAGCGAGTGGAGTGTTCAGCTGCTTAGCGTATTGAAAAATCTGCATCATATCTCCGATTGTAAGCAAGACAGCGGATACGGAGCCTGCAAAATAAAGACCGCAAATCAATAATTTCAGACGTAACGGGATTGATCTCCGAGTAACGTGCGTCGCGATCAGAACACCGAAACTTATTGTCAGCCAATACTCAAAAGACGAATCTATTTGACCCGCAGATATCAGAATAAGGTCGTTTAACTCGGCCTCGGTCAAGCGTGTACTCCCATATCGATGGGGAGCTAATAATAATAGTCGAGATAGCAGTTGTTGGATTCAAAAGGTGACGTGGGGTCGAGAGAGTTGTCAAACGAGCTTGGGTGATTCTGACCGCAAATTAGGCGAAAGCGGACACCCGGTAACCGACCAATGTTCCGGACATCCATTATCCAAAAGGACTATCGAGAGCCTTATCTAGTCGCAATCGATATTAAAAACCAGGCGGAATAATTTGAACCCAGCTAGCATGTGAACCACAATAAATACTGTATATACAACCAGTATTTCGATGGCGTCACCATGAACCTTCCAGTCCGAATCACAGAACCTTTTCACGCAGATGACACCGATGATCTCGCTCGGCAAATCACCCTCCTCGCCGGCCAGATCAACGCCGCCAATCACCGCCTGCTGAAACTCATTGCAGAGTTTGATCACCGCAAGGGCTGGAGCGGTGGCGGTACGGTGCGCTCCTGTGCCTACTGGCTCAACTGGCAGTGCGGGATCGCGTTGGGGGCCGCTCGCGAGAAAGTACGAGTGGCTCATTGTCTGGGTGAACTACCCCAGATAGATGCGGCATTTGCCAAAGGCGAGATCAGCTATTCCAAAGTACGGGCAATGACCCGTGTCGCCACGAAGGACAACGAGGACTACCTGCTGATGATTGCCCGCCACGGCACGGCCAGTCATATGGAAAAGCTGGTAGGCAAGTTCGACCGGGTACAGAAACAGTTATCGGACCGTCAGCAGGAGAATGAACAGGACAACGTCCGCAAGCTGGTTTATTACCAGGATGAACAGGGCATGTGGGTCATCCATGCGAAATTGCCGCCGGAAGCCGGCGAGCAAGTCATCAAGGCAGTCGAAGCCGTAGTGGCTCCATTGCAGGCGGAACGTCAAAAGGAGCTTCAGGAAAAGCGCGAAGAAGGTACATGCAAGGACGTCTCAGCGGAGACGTTTTCCGAAGCCGTCGAACGGGAAGAGCGGGAATCCGGCAATCACTTCCAGGAACTGCTTGAGCAGACGCGCGCCGATGCACTGGTAAAAATCACCGAGCATTTTCTGGCGACGCACAGCGAGGGTGAAACGATCCACGCCCTGAAAGGCGCAGAACGCTGCCAGATCATGCTCCACGTTGATATAGGCACACTGCGAGAGCAAGAGGGTCAGCAACCACACGGCCCCAAGTGCTGTGAGTTAGAACACAAACAGTGGCTCAGCCCCGCCACCGCCCGCCGCCTTGCCTGCGACGCCAGCCTGGTCACCGTACTGGAAAACGAACACGGTGAGGTGCTGAATATCGGCCGCCGTACTCGCACTGTACCGCCATCCATCCGCCGGGCGTTGTCACTGCGGGACAAGACCTGCCGCTTCCCCGGCTGCTGCGAATCGCGCTATGTGGATGCCCACCATATCCGGCACTGGGCTGATGGCGGTGAAACGAGCCTGGACAACCTGGTGACGCTCTGTCGCTACCACCATCGCCTGCTGCACCAGGGAGGCTTTGCTATTGATGTGGAACCCCGGGGTACTGAAGCGTCAACACCCACACTGCGTTTCTCAACCCCGGCTGGCGTGACCATCGAAAGCAGCGTCTATCCCCAGTTCCCCAACGTCTCCGCGGAAATCTCCCCCGATTCACTCTCTTCGTGGTCACCGCACATCGATGCCGATACGCTCCGGCCCTGCTGGACCGGCGAATCCATGGACTACGGAATGGCAGTGGACGGTCTGTTGAGTCGGGCTCCTTAAAACAAACAGTTGTATCGATCGATATAATAGATTTAGAATAACCCTGCGCACAGACACTGGCGGAGACAGAACAATGGAATTTGGCGTATTTTCACTCGGTGATCACCTTCCCAATCCGGTCACTGGCAGCTACAACGAGTCGCAGGCTGAGAAGCACCTGGGCTGGGTGGCCGAGGGCGTGCTGGCGGAGAAGTGTGGTTACTCGGCGATCTGGCTGGGTGAGCACCATTTCAACGACTATATCCTCGCGGTCCCGCAGATGGTTCTCACGGCCATCGCCATGAAGACGGAAAGGCTCCGTCTCGGTACGGCGGTGACCCTGCTGGCAAACCATGACCCTGTGCGCATTGCCGAGGACTTCGCCACGCTGGACCTGCTCTCGGAAGGGCGCGCCGAAATTGGCGTGGCGCCCGGCATCACGCCCGCCACCTTTGAATTGTTTGGCCAGTCCGCGCAGGACGCCGGCGCCATGATGGTGGAAAAGCTCGATCTGCTCGACCGGATGTGGTCCGAAAAGAAACTGCAGTGGGAGGGCAATTTTCGCGCGCCTTTCAAGGACGCGCATATAGAACCGCGCACCTACTCCGGCCGGTCCATCCCGATCTGGATGGGAACCGGAACCACGATCGAGAAGGCGGTAGCCGCCGGGAGCAAGGGCTACAAACTGCAATTGGCCACCATCTTCGGCAGCTACGGCAATTACGCGCCTGTCGCAGCAGCCTACCGGGAAGCTTATCTGGCCGCAGGTCACCCCGAGAGCGAAATGGAAGTGGCGGCGATTGCCTACTGCTATGTCGATAATGACAGTGCAGACCCGCACGCTGCGTGGGCACCCTACATGGGTCAGTACCGCAGTTTCATGAAGGAGATCGTCCGCGGGAAGGGCGTGACAGCCGGCATCCAGGCGCTGGCTTCGCTGGCGACTGCCCAGGACCTGTCGGGCGACTGGCGCGAGTTCGACCTGTGCGGTTCTCCGCAACAGATCGCCGAGCGGATTGTACAGGCCAACCGGGATGTCGGTGGTATCGACCACCTGTACTGCTACTTCGATGCCGGCGGTATGCCGCAGTCCATGGTGGAGCGCTCCATCGAGCAGTTTTCGAGACTGGTGATGCCGCTGGTGCGGGACGAGCTGGGTATCGAACAGGCGGCCTGAGCCGCCTCAGTCCTCCGCCAGGGCCAGTACCAGGTGCTCGAGGTCCCGGGCGGACCAGGCGGGCAATGCATCCGGGTAATCGGTCAGCTGGCTTACCAGCCAGCCATCCATGATCGCCAGTAGGCGCCGGGCCATGACTTCACACCGTGGCCGCGGCAACGGGGGGCTGCGCTCCGCAAAGACCAGCCTGAGATTCGCCGCCAGTCCGTCGACCGCCTTCTTGCGGATGGCCTGGACTGCCGGGCGAATGGCGGGGTCGATATCGTCGCCGTCCATCGCCAGCCTGATGATCAGCAGAAGGGTGGGATATTCCTGCTCATTGTGTCGCAAAATGCCCTGTACAAGCAGGTGGGCTCGCGCCTCTGCACCGGTCACTGATTGCAGGCGCTGCTGCAAACCACTGCCGCTGAGGGTCTCTCCCAGAGCATCAATAGCGGCAAGGCAGATGCCTGCCTTGCTGCCGAAGTGGTGGTGCAGCGAGCTGACGGGTAGCCCGGTAGCGTCGCGAATGGCTGACAGGCTGGTACCGGCATACCCGTGGCGGGAAAACAGCCGCAGTGCCTCGGATAGAATGCGCTGCCGCGACTGTTCGCCCCGCTGACGACGTCCGTCGGTTATTGTCTTTGACTCGTCTTTCACAACCTTACCTGTCTGCGCGGTTGCCGCGGATACTAACACAGGCGGCAGCTGCCTCCCCTCGGGTCCTTCCGGCCCTATAATAAAAAATCATACATACCGGATGGGAGGAAACTATCTGTTGGCAACCCTGAGTGTGTTAGTGGCGCTGGCCATCGGCCTCGCCCTGTTCCTGTTCGGCATGCACGAACTGGAGGGCGGAGTGCGCGCCCTGGGTGGCCGCACTTTCCAGCGCTGGCTTTCGCGTTCCACCGCCTCCCCGGTCAGCAGCGCGGCAATGGGGGTGCTGGTCACCAGTATCCTGCAGAGCAGCTCCCTGGTCAGCCTGCTGGTACTGGCCTTCGCCAGTGCCGGGGTACTGCCCCTGTACAACGCGGTGGGGGTTCTGGTCGGCGCCAATCTGGGGACCACGATGACCGGCTGGATGGTGGCGACCATCGGTTTCAAGCTGTCATTGCAGGCCCTGGCACTGCCGGGGATGGCCCTCGGCGCATTGCTGCGCCTGCTGCCATTGCGGGGGCGGCACTGGGGTGCCCTGGGCCGCCTGATATTCGGTATCGGCCTGATCCTGCTTGGCCTGGATATCATGAAAGAGGCGGTGGAGGGCCTGTCCGCCCGCTGGGATCTCGCAGTGCTGCGCGGTCAGGCAATTCCCGTGTACTTCCTCGCGGGGATAGGCATGGCGGGTCTCATCCAGTCCAGCTCGGCGGTGATGATGCTGACCCTGGCGGCCCTCAATGGCGGCCTGCTGGAGTTGCCCGCCGCCGCGGCCCTGGTGATCGGCGCAGACCTCGGCACCACCAGCACCACGCTGATCGGCAGCATTGGCGGCAGTGTGGTGAAGCGGCAACTGGCGCTCGCTCACCTGTTGTTCAACCTAGTGGTGGATGTGCTGGCGCTGCTGGTGGTACTGCCACTGCTGCCGCTGATCCTCTCAGCCTTCGGGCTGTCGGATCCACTGTATTCTCTGGTGCTGTTTCACAGCCTGTTCAACCTGGTGGGCCTGCTGCTGTTTTTGCCCTGGCTCAAACCCTGGTCGCGCTGGCTGGGGAACCGCTTCCTGGGAGGCGAGTCCGCCGTCGTCGACCTGGCCTCAGTGCCCGTCAGCGTGCCGGATGCCGCCCTGGCCGCCACCGGGCGCACCCTGGAGTCGATGCGCCTGCAGGCGATTGCGCTGATCCTGCACACCTTCAAGCTACCGGTAGAGGCGCTGGAGTTGCCCGCCGAACTGGCCCGGGAACTGGACGCGGTGCTGGCCATGCGGGAAAGCCAGGAGGAGCGCTATGCCTGGCTCAAGCAGCAGGAGTCCGGGTTGCTGGCCTTTTCCTACGACCTGCAAGCGGAGCAGTTGAGCATCGACCAGGTGGATGTTATTCAACGGCAGATACGTGAGGCTCGATCCCTCAGTTACAGCAGCAAGACGCTCAGGGACATTCGCGAGCACCTCTTCGTCCAGCGTCATAGTGAACAGGAAGCGGCGCAATCACTGTATAGGCAACACCGCCACTACATGGCCCACGCCACCGGTGCCTACCTGCGCCTGGCCCGGCAAGCGGCGCTGCGGGCAGGCAGGGCAGATGAAATCGAGCGCCTGCTGCGTGACAATGACGCGCATTACGAGTCCGCCAACCTGCAGGTCAGTGACATGGCGGCGAGAGACCTGGTGAGTGGTACCGACCTGACCAATATGCTGAATGTAAACCGCGACCTGCACCACGCGACCAAGGATCTGCTGCGCTCCCTGCAGGAGGCCTCCGCGTGACGGTGCTGGCCAGCGAGCTGATCACCCTGGGCCTGCTGTTGTTGCTGGCCGTGTTGGCCGAGGCGATGGGCCGGCACACCCGGATGCCGCGTATTTCCCTGCTGATCCTGGTGGGGTTTTTACTCGGTCCTTCGGTGGCGGGGCTGGTGGATCCGCGCTCTGCGCGCAGTTTCGAGTTCATTTCGGTGCTGGCCCTGTCCATGGTGGGCTTTCTCGTTGGCGGCCGCATGTCGATGGACCTGATCCGGCGCCTGGGGCACCTCATCATGTGGGTGGCGCTATGGGAAACGCTGGTTACCTACGCGGTCGTGGCCGTGGGGGTGCTGCTGCTGGGTGGGGGAATTCATCTCGCCCTGTTGCTGGGGGCCATCGGTACCGCCACGGACCCCGCAGCGACCTTTGAGGCAATCCGCGAACAGCAGCGCGGCAGCCGCTTCGCCGATGTGTTGTCGGGTATCGTGGCGGTGGACGACGCCATAGGTCTCATCGTGTTCAGCATAACGGTACTGGTGTTGCACGTAGTGTCCGCCGGCGCGATGGACATGGGCGCCGACTTTCTGTTGCACGCTTTGCGCGAGCTGTTTGGCGCACTCCTGCTCGGCGTGCTGCTGGGGCTGCCCATGGCCTACCTGTCGGGTCGGCTGCGGCGAGGTGAGCCGACCCTGATGGAAGCGCTCGGCATGGTGTTGTTGTGCGCGGGCCTGGCGCAGTGGCTGAAGGTATCGCACCTGCTGGCCTGTGTGGCGATGGGAATGACCGTGGTGAATTTTGCGCGCCACCACCACCGCCCGTTTCATGCCGTCGAGGATATCGAGTGGCCGTTTCTGGCCCTGTTCTTCATTTTCTGCGGCGCTTACCTGACCCTGGATGCCTTTGCCGGGGTCAGCACCCTGTTACTGGCCTATTTACTGCTGCGGCTGCTCGGGCGTGTGCTGGGCGGCTGGCTGGCGGCTGTCCCGGCCTGGACCCAGGGCGGGTTCTCGCGCTGGGGTGGCCTGGCCATGCTGCCCCAGGCGGGTGTCGCCCTGGCCATGGCCTTTGTCGCTGCCGGCCTGTATCCGGATCTGCAGGAAACGCTGCTGCCGGTGGTGATTTCCGCCACCGTGCTGTTTGAACTGGCCGGGCCACTGGCCGCCCGGGCAGTGTTGACCCGGGTCGCCGCAGAGGAAAGCGAAATCCGGGCCGGACCCGGTGGCACGTAGCGCCCCCGGGGCGCCGTGGATTCCCGTGACTTACAGCGTCAGCTGGTCGCCCCGGGCGGGCACCTCTACCGACATGCCAAACTCCTCCTGCAGACGTTGCGCCAGCACGACCTGCGCTTCCGGCTCGCCGTGCACCAGTACCATCCGCGGACGCGGGGTAAACGATCCCGCCCACTCGATCAGTTCGCTTTGCCCGGCGTGGGCGGAAAAGCAGCCGAGGGTCTCGATCCGGGCCTTGATGGCATAGGGCTCGCCAAACAGTTTGACCTCTTTGGCGCCGTCCACCAGCAACCGGCCCAGGGTGCCCCGGGCCTGAAAGCCGACAAAAATGACGGTGTTGCGGTTGTCCCAGATGCGCTGCTTGAAGTGGTGGCGGATACGCCCGCCGGTACACATGCCACTGCCGGCAATGATGATCGCCCCGGACTTGATCCGGTTGATGGCCATCGATTCCTCGGTGTCCTCGACCAGGTTCAGGGTGGGCAGGAAACTGGCGAGGGAGTCACGGTGGACCTCGCTCAGCTGTTTGATGTCGTCACCATCGAGCGCATTCAGCCAGTTGTCGTAGACCCGGGTAACCGCGATGGCCATGGGGCTGTCCAGGTAGACCTGCCAGGGGTCGAGTTCGCCATTTTTGTAAAGCACGCCCAGGTGAAACAGGATTTCCTGCGCCCGGCCCACGGCAAATGAGGGAATCATCACACTGCCCCCCCGACGCCAGGTGTCGTGCAACACTTCACGCAGTTCGTCGAGGGTGTCGGCTTCGCACCGGTGTTCGCGATCGCCGTAGGTGCTCTCCATCATTAGCAGGTCTGCTTTTGTCAGGTGTGTGGGGTCTTTCATGAGCACCGAACCGCTGCGCCCCAGGTCGCCGGAAAAGACCAGGGTGCGGGTGTCGTGGCCGTCCCCGATAGTCAGCTCGACGATGGCGGAGCCGAGAATGTGACCGGCATCGTGAAACTTCAACTGTAGCTCGCGGAATACGTCGAACGGCGTGCCATAGGCAAGCGGCCGGCATTGCCTGAGCACCCGCTCGACGTCTTCCTGATCGTACACCGGGGATTCCGGCTTGCGACCGCGGCGTTCCCGCCGCAGGTTCTCCCGCTCCAGGTCGCGCAGGTACAGGCCAGCTGAGTCGTGCAGCATGATGTCCAGCAGGTCGGCGGTGGCGGCTGTACACAGGATGGGCCCGCGGAAGCCGCGGCGTACCAGCAGGGGTAGCAGCCCCGAGTGGTCCAGGTGCGCGTGGGACAGGATCACCGCATCGAGGCTGGCCGGGTCGAAGGGAAAATCCTCGTCCTGGATGCGATCCACTGCGTCGCCGCCCTGGTGCATGCCGCAGTCCAGAATCACCCGGCGGCCACTGGCCAGTTGTAGCAGGTGGCAGGAACCGGTGACCTCGCCGGCGGCGCCGTGAAAGGTAATGGTTGTGTCGGCCATGGTCACTCCGCCGTGGTTGCAGTTATGGGACTAGTGTAGTCCTACACGATGCGTGAAGGGCACTAGCGTAAATCTTTCAGGCGTGCAGGTTTGCTGCGGCCTTCCCGATCCACGCCGCCGCGATGGCTGGCAATGGCCAGCAGGAGCTCGGCGGTGGCCAGGGCATCCACCAGTGCATTGTGCGCGGGATAGTCGGGCAGGCCGTAGCGGCGGCGACAGGCGGTGAGGTTCAGGCCACCGTTGTGTTCGGCTTGCCCGACGCGGTCGCGGTAGCGTTTTTCCATCGCCAGCGTGTCCAGGTACGGCAGCAGCAGGGGCGCGCCGAAATGACGCTGGCTGGCCCGGTTCAGGTACGTCAGGTCCAGGGGGGCGTGGTGGAATACCAGTACCCTTCCCCGCGCAGCTTCACACAGGCGGTCAATGGCGTCGGCTTCGCTGCCCGCCTGCTCCAGGTCGCAGTCCCGCAACTGGTGGATGCCGGCGCTCTGGCCCACGCTGCCGGTGGTGGCGATCAGGCAGTGACTGGCGGAGGCCAGGTTGACGCGGCCACCGTCCACCGCCACCCAGCCAAGACTGAGCAACTCACCTTCGTTGACGTCCAGAGACGACATCTCTGCGTCGCACACCAGGAAGCGCTGTTCCACCCAGGGGCGACGGGCAGCCGGGGCGGGCGCTTCCCAGCACCGGGCCAGTACAGTGCCGCTGACCCGCGAGCGGTAGCGCCAGCGGCGCCAGGGTAGCGGCCACATCAACCCATGCCTTGGCGAAAGCGCAGACGCACGCCAGCCTGGGCATCGTGAATAATGGAAAAGGCGTCCCGCAGCTGTTCCCGGGCCATCTTCGACAGGTTCCTGGGATTGAGGAAGTTACTCACCTTCTCACCGCGCAGCTGCTGCTCCACGTGGTTCTGCAGGCGCAAGCGCTGCAGGCAGTGCAGGGCGTCGGTCAGGTTGCGTGCGTCCACTTTGGCCAAGGCACCCGCCTGCTCCAGGGCGAGCAGGCGTTCGTCGGTATTGACGGCAGCTACACGATGACCGAGGGCGTGGAGTCGGACGATGTCGGTGATGGGCATGACCCCGTGCTTTTTCAGGTCCAGACTGTCGCGATGCTGGCCGTCGCGATCGACCACGAAACGGCGGAAAATGCCGAGCGGCGCCGGATTGTCCAGGGCGTTTTGCGCCAGTGCAGCCAGGAATATGGTGTTGTCGGACGAAGCGGACAGCATGGTCTGCTGCAGTTGTTCGCACAGACTCGCGTCGCCGTGAATGGCGCGCAGGTCGAAGAAGATCGATACCCGCATCACCGCGTCGGGTGTAGGGGTGCGGGTCCAGCTGCGGACCTTTTCTTGCCACTGGGCCAGCGGCAGGCGCCACTCGGGGTTCATCGCCATCACGTTGCCGTTGCAGTAGGGGTAGCCGCAGGTATCGAGTCCGTCGCACACCGACTGCGCCAGTCGCTGGAAATAGTCCGCGTGCTCCTCGCCCATGCTGTTGTCGATGATCAGGCCGTTGTCCTGGTCGGCACCCAGCAGCTGCTCCTGGCGGCCCTGGGAACCGAACCCGGCCCAGCAGTAGGGTACCGGGGGAGGCCCCAACCGAGCTTCGGCGATCTGCAGCAGGCGGACGGTAACGGCGTCACTGATGGCGGTGAGTACCCGGCTGACCTGGCGCGCCCGGATACCGGTGTTGACCCACTGCACCATGAGATTGGGCACGCCCTGCAACAGGCTCTGGATGCCGGCCACCTCCTCCTGACGGTAGATGTGCTGCACCAGGAACACCGGGTCATCCTGGCGCGCCAGCATGAGATCGGACGTGGTGACAACCCCGCAGAGCTTGTTGTCGCGCAGGACCGGCAGGTGGTGACAACCGTACCGGGTCATGGTCAGTAGTGCTTCGAACAGGCTGGCCTCTGCCTGCAGCCAGCGCACATCAGCGGTCATGATGTCGCGGGTGGCGGTCTCGGGTGAGCGGTCAGCGGCGAGCACACGCTCTCGCAGGTCACGGTCGGTGACAATGCCCGCCAGTGTCTCACCGTCCATTACGAACACCGAGGAGACCCGGCGAGCTGTCATGGCGCGGGCGGTCTCGCTGATAGGCGTATCAGGACGCACCGTCAGCAGGTCGCTGGTCATCACCGACGCCACCGCCTGGGTCATGGCGTGAGGCTGGGATTCGTAGCGGGCCGCGCGCCGCAGGCGGCGGCTACGCTGGGTGTGGAAGTAGCGGTCGAAATCCCGGTGGGCCTCGCGCAGGGCAAGGTACCGGTGGTTGGGCAGGTGGTAGAGCAGGGTGTCTTCGATCACGGTGGCGGTCACACCTTCGGAGTGCGCCTGGTTCAGGCGCTCGAGATGGAAGCTTTCTCCCTCTCCGAGTCGGTCTAACAGCTTGTTTTGGCCGTCTCGCAAGTCGATGGCGCCGCTGCGTACAACACGCAAACCGCTGCCATCACCGGTGACGAGGCGCTCTCCCTGACGGTGGTAGATGACCTCCATGTCCGCGGCGCTGGCCCGGAGGGTGTCCGGATCGAGTTCGTTGAAAGGCAGGGTCTGGCCGAGGAAGTCGACCAGGGATTGTAGCTCAGGCGATATCGCTCTGCTGCCCGATGCGGGTTCATGCTGGTCTGCGGACGACATGGCTGGCAGTTCTCCCGCTGCGCCGGTACCCGGTGTTATCGGCCGTCTGGGCGATAACAGTTGCGTCGGTGGTTAGCGGCTGAAATTGGTAGACACTTCTGCAGTAAACCGGTTATCCGGTGTTATCGCAACCAGCCGCAGGCGTTCGCCCTCTGCAAGGGGCGCCGCCAGGGGTAACTGCCACAGTGTGGTGTCGCTGTTCACGCTGGTCATCGACTCCGGTGGAACATTGTCTGCGGGTGTGGCGCCTGCGGGCACCACGGCGAGCGCGACGCCCTGCAGGCTGACATTGGAACTCAGTTCCAGCAGGGGGGTGGCGTCTGTCGGGAGTACCTGCAAACGCAGGGTGACATCGCCATTGACCAGTTCACAGGCACCGCTGTCGTAGCGGCAGTTGCTTTTTTCCAGTAGGGGGTACACCTGCCCGGGGATGGCCGCGTGGGGCTTTTCACTGGTGAAATGGCCGACCCCGAACCAGGCGATGAGTGAGAGGATGGGAGCCACCAGCAGGGCAATCACGATGTGTTTGTTGGTGAACATGCTGGTGGCGTCTCCTGTGGTTACAGCTTCAGTGGTCGTGGGCGACTTCGGCACCCGCGGGGATGCGGATATGTTCGACCAGTTCGCGCACGGACTCCGGCGGTTGTGCAGTCACTTTGGACACCGCGAAGGCTACCGCGAAGTTCACGACCGCGCCGACCACACCAAAGGCATTGGGTTCGATGCCGAAGAACCAGTTCTCGGGAGTGTCGCCAAGGAAGGCGGTGCCCGGGATAAACATGATGCCCTTGTGCTGGAACACATAGAACAGGGTAACACCGATACCCGCCACCATGCCGGCGATGGCGCCCTCCTTGGTGACGACCTTGGAGAAGATGCCCATCATCAGCGCCGGGAAGATCGACGAGGCGGCGAGACCGAAGGCCAGGGCCACCGTCCCCGCGGCGAAGCCCGGCGGATTGAGCCCGAGATACCCCGCGCCGACAATCGCCAGGGCCATGGCCACACGGCTGGCGTTCAGCTCCGCCTTCTCGGAGATGTTAGGTGCAATCATGCCCTTGAGCAGGTCGTGAGAGATGGCTGAGGCAATCGCCAGCAACAGGCCCGCTGCGGTGGATAGCGCTGCCGCGAGGCCACCGGCTGCCACCAGGGCAATTACCCAGTTGGGCAGGCGGGCGATTTCCGGGTTGGCCAGTACCATGATGTCGTTGTCGATCTTGACCATTTCATTGGTCTCGGCATTGGCGCTGTACTGGATGCGGCCGTCCTCGTTCTTGTCCTCGTAAGCGAGCAGGCCGGTGGTTTCCCAGTTCTTGAACCACTGGGGACGCTCGTCGTAGGCGAGATAGTTGCCGGGTTGCGGTTCGATGGTCTGCATCAGGTTGAGGCGTGCCATGCCGGCCACCGCGGGGGCAGTGGTGTAGAGGATGGCGATGAACACCAGCGCCCAACCAGCGGAGGAGCGCGCGTCGCTCACCTTGGGTACGGTGAAGAAGCGGATGATCACGTGGGGCAGGCCCGCGGTGCCGATCATCAGCGAGGCGGTGTAGGCGAACATGTTCAGCGTCGATAGCCGTTCACTGATGGTGTACTGGGCGAAGCCCAGGTCCGTCACCACCTGGTCGAGGCGGTCCAGCAGGTAGGTGTCGCTACCGCTCAGGGTGCTGCCAAGGCCCAGTTGGGGCAGGGGGTTGCCGGTCAGTTGCAGGCTGATGAACATCGCCGGGATGGTATAGGCGAGGATCAGCACACAGTACTGGGCAATCTGGGTGTAGGTGATGCCCTTCATGCCGCCGAGTACTGCATAGAAGAACACGAGGATCATGCCCACATACAGGCCGGTGTCGTAGTCCACTTCGAGGAAGCGGGAGAAGGCTACGCCCACCCCTTTCATCTGGCCGATGACGTAGGTCACCGAACAGATGATCAGGCAGATCACCGCTACCGCCCGCGCCGACTTCGAGTAGAAGCGGTCGCCGATAAACTCGGGCACGGTGAACTTGCCGTACTTGCGCAGGTAGGGGGCGAGCAGCATCGCCAGGATCACAAAGCCGCCGGTCCAGCCCATCAGGAAGACGGAGCCGCCGTAGCCCATAAAGGCGATCATCCCCGCCATGGAGATGAAGGACGCGGCTGACATCCAGTCCGCGGCCGTGGCCATGCCGTTGGCCACCGGGTGCACGCCGCCGCCGGCGACGTAGAATTCCTTGGTGGAGCCGGCCCGCGACCAGATGGCGATGCCGATGTACAGGGCGAAGGTCGCCCCGACCACGATATACGTTAGTGTACGAAGATCCATGACAGCCCCCTATTCGTCGTCGTGGACATTGAACTCGCGGTCCAATGCCGCCATACGGCGCGTGTAGTAGAAAATGAGTGCGACAAATACGTAGATCGAACCCTGCTGGGCAAACCAGAAGCCGAGCTTGTAGCCGCCGATCTGGATCTGGTTGAGAACATCCACCAGCAGGATGCCGCAGCCGTAGCTGACCACAAACCAGATCACCAGGAGTTTGATCATCAGCGCGAGGTTGCGCTTCCAGTAGGCCGCGGCCTGTTCTTCTGTCAGCTTGGACATGACAACTTCTCCGTTAGCATTGTTATGGTGAGAAGAGTCCACTATACACCCGGGACTCCTCCCGTTCTTTTCGACTTTGGTCGGGTGCGCCCGACCCTAGAACGCGTACTTCACAGCAAACTGCAGCCGGCTCAGATCACCCTTGCGTCCGTCCTCCAGTTCCTTTTTGCCGTAGCTGAGCTCGCCGCCGATTTGCAGTTTCGGCGCCGGCAGCCAGTTCAGGTTGGCGTGCACGGTCTGGTAGTCGCTGGCAAGGCTGTTGGCCCCGCCGAACTCACCCGTGTCGGGATTGTCGGCGGAGGCGGCGGACAGCGAAAAGGTGCTGCGCCACTCGTCACTCCAGTAATGCTGGTAGGCGACGTAACCGCCCCATTGGTCGATGGTCTCGATGTCGCCGTTGGCGTCGATGTAGCCGTCGTTGAACGCATTGAGGCCCAGGTAGCGGCCCAGGGCGTCGCCGTAGCTGAACATGAAGCGCAGGTCGTCGCGGCCCAGCATCCATTTGCCCGCCAGGCTCAGGCCGTAGCCGAACTGGCTGTCGCTGGCGGCTTCGGTGGCGCTGTCGCTGCGGGCCTCGTAGTCCAGCTCACGGGCGATACCGGCGATGGACCAGCTCAGGTCACCGGCCTTGCCGTTATAGCGGGCGACGATGTCGGGCATGGATTCCGCGTCATCCAGGCGGGTACTGACGCTGCCGCCGCTGAACTGGTTCAGGCGGGTGGCGGGATTCTCCAGGGCCAGCTGCAGGGGGCCGCTGGTCCAGCGGATCATCGGCTGGCGGTTGAAGATGGTGCCCACCGGGCCGACGAAATCCAGCACGTCGGGCAGTGCGCCGACGTTGAAGAAGGTGCTCCAGGTCTGGCCCGCCAGAATCGAACTACCTTCGGCGTAATCCCAGTTGACGAAGGCGTGCCGCAGGCGCGAGTTCCACGAGTTGGAGATACGCTCGTCCCCGGCCGGGCTCAGCATGAAGTCGAGTTCGATACGGGTGGAAATGGCGCCGGCATCGGTATTTGTCTTCGTAGTGAAGAAGAATCGCGATGATTTGGCGTGCAGGCTGAAACTGTTGTAGCTGTCGGCGTCGCCCGAGGCTGGTTCCACCGGAATCACCGAGGGCACGATAAAGTCGTTGATCAGCGAACTGGAGGGCCTGCCCTCGGAGTAGCTGCTGGCGATGCCGTCGAGCTGGATATAACCGCCGTAGCGCATGGTGGTGCCCTTGGCCATCGGCCGGGCTTCCTCGATGTCGCTGCTGTTGCTGACGATGGACTGGCTGTTGGAGGTCACCTGAGCCTTGAGTTCCGCGATCTGGCGTTCCAGTTCGGCAATCTTGTCCGCCACGGCGTCTGCCAGCGCGGGAGTGGAACCGACAGCCAGGCTTGCTGCTATCAGGACATGCTGGGTGTGCTTGCGCATCTTCACTGCTCCTGTTCTGGTTATGAATTGAGCAGTGGCAGTATTGGTCGACGCTGTCATTGCGGCCATTAGACTTTGGTCGACACTGGACCAAAGTCGATAGTCAATCACTTCCGTTTGCCCGCAGCGGGGATTACATTGTCTGGCAGGACCGGATTGATGTTCGGTGAAACTGGCCGTTACCCGGAGTGCCGCCGTGACTGCACATACCATTCTTATAGCCGACGACCACCCGCTGTTTCGCGCCGCGTTGCAGCAGGTCATCGCCCAGCGTTTCCCGCAGCACACGGTACAGCTGGCCTCGGAAGTGAGTGACCTGCAGCAGCTGGCCCTGGGTGGCGGCGCCATCGACCTGCTTCTGCTGGACCTGCACATGCCCGGTGCCGTGGGCTTTTCCGCACTGTCCTGGTTCTGCGGCCATTTTCCGGCAGCGCCAGTGGTGATGATTTCGGCCAACACCCACCCTGACACCGTGCGCCGCGCCTTCGATCACGGCGCGGCCGCGTTCCTGTCAAAGTCTGCCGATATCGACGCGATCCAGAGCTGCATCGAGGCGGTAATGGCGGGCGAGCGCGGCCTGCACCCGGGGCTGCAGGCCGGTTCCAAGGGCGCCAGCCTGCAGGCGCTTGACGTTGCCGAGGCTCTGTCCAGCCTGACACCGCAGCAATTCAAGGTAGCGTCGATGCTGGTGGAGGGCCTGCTCAACAAGCAGATCGCCTACGAACTCGACGTCAAGGAGGCGACGGTCAAGGCGCATATGACGGAGATCTACCGCAAGTTGGGAGTCACTTCCCGCACCCAGGCAGTGCTGGCACTCACCAGTCTCAGCGTGGAGCCGCCCGAGGATCTTTCCGCGCCGGTCTAGCCCCGCAACAGGGCGAGAATCAACGCCCGCAAGCGCGCGGCGTTCACCGGCTTGGGCAGGAAGCGATAGCCGGCTTCGCGCACCTTCTCACGCACTTCTCCGCTGTCATCGGCAGACAACACGACGACCGGCGGCAGGGGGCCGGACTGGGCGGCCAGGGCGTCGAGACCGGTGTCGCCGGCGTCGAGGTGATAGTCGGCGAGAATCAGGTCGGGCGTCTGTTCCGACATGGCCCGGGTCAGGCCGGCCCGGTCCGCCGCGGTGATGACCCGGGCTCCGGCGTCTTCCAGCAGGCGCTGCAGGCCCTCGAGTACCAGGGGTTCGTTATCCAGGCAGGTGAGGGTGATGCCGGCCAAATCCTGTGCCTGCCGGGGTTCGTCTTCCACCGGCAGGTCACGCGCCTCGCCCAGGGGGACGGTGACCGAGAACAGGGTGCCCTCCCCCACGACGGATTCCAAGCGCAGCGGGTGATCGAGTAAGCGCGCACAGCGCTGCACAATCGCCAGCCCCAGGCCGAGGCCGTCGCCTTTGCCAGTGCCGGATTTCACCAGCCGCTGGAACTCCTCAAAAATGGCGACCTGGTCGCGTTCGGCAATCCCGGGCCCGGTGTCGATAACCTGCAATTCCGCCATGCCCGGGCGCCGGCGGACGCCCACCAGGATATGGGCGTGGGGGGCGTAGCGCAGGGCGTTGGACAGCAGGTTTTGCAGGATCCGGTGCACCAGGGCCTCGTCGGAGTGCAGCCACAGGCTGCTGGGCATGACGGTAAGGCGTTGCCCCTGGCCCTCTGCATCCTCGCGGAACTCGTCACGCAGGGCATCCAGCAGGCGGCCGGCCGGGAAGTCGGTGAGTTGGGGCTGGTAGCGGCCGGAGTCGAGGCGGGCGATTTCCCGCAGCTCGGAAATGAGTTGCTCCGCCCGCCGCAGGGAGCGGTCGATCTGGTCGACGACCTGGGTGGCGTCGGAATCCTTAGTAGTGTTCAGCTGCTGGCGCAGGCTGGCGGTGAACAGGCGCGCGGCGTTGATGGGCTGCAGCAGGTCGTGACTGGCGGCAGACATGTAGTGGGACTTGCTCAAGTTGGCTTCCCTCAGTTGCGACTCCGCCTCCGCCCGCAGGCGGTTTTCCTGGCGCAGCAGCGCGTTACTGGCGCTGAGTGACTCCGACCCGGACACCACTTTCTGTTCGAGTTCCTCCTTGGTATCGCGTAACTCCGCCAGCATGTCCCGATAGCGGGTGATGTCGATGTAGGTGGTGACAAAACCACCCCGAGGCATCGGCTTGCCCTGGATCTCGATCAGCCGGCCATCGGGCAGGGTGCGCTCCAGGCGGTAGCTGCTGCCTTCGCGCAGCCACTGCAGGCGGCGCGCTATCTGTTCCTCGATACTCTGCTCGCTATTGGTGTTGAGGAAGCCGCGCTCGGCGTTGTAGCGGTACACGCGCTCGATGGGGCAGCCGATGTAGAGAAAGCGCTCGGGGTAGTTGAACATGTCCTGGTAAACGTGGTTCCAGGCCACCACCCGCAGCTGTTCATCCACTACCGAGACGCCCTGTACCAGGCTTTCCACAGTGGTTTGCAGCAGGTCCCTGTTGAAAGTGTTGAGGCGGCTGGCGTCGGATACCATCGACGCCAGGTCGCTGTAGTCCAGCTGCTGGAAGCTCTCCAACTGCTCCAGGGCCTTGTGGGCCGAGGAGGCGCCTATCATGCTCGCCAGCACCGACTCGGTTTGGCTGACGACGAAACGGGGCACCCGATCACCCGGCAGCAGGCGCTGCTGGTAGCGGTCCTCGAAGGCCTGCCACATGCGCTGCATTTCATCCTGTTCCACGAAGGGCAGCAGCAGCGCCTGGAGCTGGCTGCCCCGGATCAGGCTCAGCTCGTAGTCTTCTGCGTCATCGTCGGGGATGGTTGCGGAGTGTGACAGGAACAGCCGGGTCTGGCGGATATCCGCCCGGGAGGGCTTGAGCAGCAGTGACAGGCTCACCAGGCACAGGCTGTTCAGAGACAGGCTCCAGGCGGTGGCGTAGGCGAGCCGGCTTTCCCCGGCTATGCCAAACAGGCCCATCGGCCGCAGCCAGTCGATACCCAGCGGACCGTAGCTCAGCAGGGGGCTGTGTTCCGGCAGCAGGGCTGGCAGCACACCGCAGTAAAACCACAGGCTCAGCCCTACCAGGATGCCGGTCATGACTGCGATGCCGTGAGCGCGCCGCCAGTAGAGGCCGGCGAGCAGCGCCGGTGCCAGCTGGGCGGCCGCAAGGAAGGAGATAAAGCCGATCTGGGCCAGCCAGGGCAGGGCGCTGAGTTGCCCGGTAACCGTCCATGCCGCCAGCAGGATGCCGACAATAATGATCTGGCGGGTGCGCCGGAGGTTGTCGCCCAGTTGCAGTACGGCGGCCGGCGAGTTGCGATTGAAGCGCATGAGCAGGGGGGCGACCACCTCGTTGGTGAGCATGATCGCCAGGCTCACCGTGGCCACGATGACCATGCCGGTGGCCGCGGAAATGCCGCCTACAAAAGCTGCCATGGCGCCAAAGCCTGAATTCAGGGCCAGGGGTAACAGCTGGACGTAAGTGTCCGGGTTGACACCCTCCGCCACGGCGAAGACTTCCGAGCCGGCCAATCCGATGGGAATCACCAGCAACATGAACAGCAGCAGGTACACCGGGAACAGCCAGCGTGTCAGCCGGGTATCGGTGCCGGGTTGGGCCTCGACCACCATGACGTGAAACTGTCGCGGCAGGCAGAGTACCGCCAGGCCGCTGATCAGGGTATTGGCGAGAAATTCTCCCGACAGGGAAAAGTGCTTGAGGGCTTCGGTGGAGGCGCTGAGGGAGCCGCTGTCCGGCAGGCCCAGCAGGTAGCCCAGTGCCAGCAGCGCGACAAAGATGAACGCCAGCAATTTAACCAGGGATTCCACGGCGATGGCCGTCATCATGCCCTGGTGACGTTCATGTCCGTCGAGACGCCGGGCGCCGAACAGGATGGTGAATACCGCCAGCAGGATGGCGGTAAA
Source organism: Parahaliea maris (assembly GCF_008064665.1). Classification (GTDB taxonomy): domain Bacteria; phylum Pseudomonadota; class Gammaproteobacteria; order Pseudomonadales; family Halieaceae; genus Parahaliea; species Parahaliea maris. The sequence continues at coordinate 651,842 of NZ_VRZA01000003.1, forward strand.
CAATGCGGTATCCATGCCGATGTCAGTGAGCGGGGCGGCCTCCCCGCCGACGATGGTCCAGGCCTGGGCCAGGGCCCGGAACTGCAGGGCGATGTAGGGCAGGACAGCCGCGCAGGCCACCGCCGTGGCGAGGATGGCCAGGCTCTGGCGCTTGCCAAAGCGGGCGCCGAGGTAGTCGGCGATGGAGGTGACCCGGTGGCCCTCGCCCACTGCCATCAGGCGGCGGATCACCGGCCAGCCGAGCAGGAATACCAGGATCGGGCCGAGGTAGATCGGCACGTGAGACCAGGGTTCCCCGGCGGCGCTGCCCACGGCGCCGTAAAAGGTCCAGGAACTGCAGTAAACGCCAAGCGACAGGGCATAGACCAGCCCTCGCCAGCGCGGGCTGCGGGTCTGGTGCAGGCCGCGATCGGAATTGCGGTCCACCCGCCACGCCACGGCAAACAGGAAAAAGATATACAGCAGCGCTAGACTGAAAAGTACTGAAGACGACACCGTTGACCTTGCCCCGGCATGATTATTGTCTGGCTGGCCGAGCGTATGACCGGACACCCGTCAGGTGATGATAACAGAGGCGGCGGGCCCAAAGTGTTGCAGGCGTTTCGACTTTGGTCGTATGGCGAAGCCGGGAGCGCGCCGCTACATTGGGCGATAGACTTTTATAACGCTTTCCATAACAAAGCTCTCACAAATAGGCTCCGCCGGCATGACTTACAGTGAACAGTACCTGCGCTCCATCGATGCGCCCGAGGCTTTCTGGGGCGAGCAGGCCGCCGCCCTGGACTGGTTCCAACGGCCCGAGACCATGCTCGACCGCGACGACAACGGCATCCACCGCTGGTTCGTCGATGGCCAGCTCAATACCTGCCACCTCGCACTCGATTACCACGTGGCCCAGGGGCGCGGTGACCAGGTCGCCATTTACTACGATTCCCCCGTGACCGACAGCAAGCGCGCGATCACCTACAGCGACCTGCTGGACCAGGTGGCCCGCTTTGCCGGCGTCCTGCTGGCGCAGGGCGTCAGCAAGGGGGACCGGGTATTGATCTACATGCCCATGGTGCCCGAGGCGGCGGTGGCCATGCTGGCCTGCGCCCGTATTGGTGCCATACACTCGGTGGTGTTCGGTGGTTTTGCCGCTCACGAGCTGGCTATCCGCATCGACGATGCCGAACCGGTGGTGGTGGTCTCCGCCTCCTGTGGCATTGAGGTGGACAAGGTGATTCCCTACAAGCCACTGCTGGACGCCGCCATCGAGGCTTCCCAATACAAGCCTCGCGCCACAGTGATTCTGCAACGCCCGGAAGCGGCGGCTGAACTGCAGGCAGGCCGCGACATCGATTGGGCGGCCGCCGCGGCTGATGCGGAACCAGCGCCCTGCACGCCAGTAGCGGCGACTGACCCGCTGTACATCCTCTACACCTCCGGCACCACCGGTCGGCCCAAGGGCGTGGTGCGGGACAATGGCGGTCACGCGGTGGCCATGCACTACAGCATGAAGGCCATCTACAACATGAACCCGGGCGACGTGTTCTGGGCGGCATCCGACGTTGGCTGGGTTGTGGGCCACTCCTACATTGTGTACGCGCCCCTGATCGCGGGACTCACCACCGTCCTCTACGAGGGCAAGCCGGTGCGCACGCCGGACGCCGGCGCTTTCTGGCGGGTTGTCAGTGAGTACGGCGTGAAGGCCCTGTTCGCGGCCCCCACCGCGTTCCGCGCTATCCGCAAGGAAGACCCTGAGGGCAAGTTGCTGGCCCAGTACGATATGTCCTGCCTCAAAACCCTGTTCATGGCGGGGGAGCGGCTGGACCCGCCAACCTACGATTGGGCCCGCGAGTTGCTACAGGTGCCGGTGGTCGACCACTGGTGGCAGACCGAGACCGGCTGGGCCATCTGCGCCAATCCCATGGGGATCGAGCCGGTGGCGACCCGCGCCGGCTCGGCGACGTTCCCGGTGCCGGGCTACAACGTGCAGATCCTGGATGACGACGGTAAACAACTGGGCCCCGACCAGCAGGGCAGTGTGGCCCTGAAGTTGCCGCTGCCTCCCGGTTGCCTGCCCACCATCTGGGGTAATTTCCCGCGCTTCCGCGATGGCTACCTGTCCACCTTCGATGGTTACTACGTGTCGGGAGACGGTGGTTACCGCGACGAGGACGGCTATGTCTACATCATGGGACGCACCGACGACGTGATCAATGTCGCCGGACACCGCCTGTCCACCGGCGAGATGGAAGAAATTCTCGCCGCCCACCCGGCCGTGGCCGAGTGTGCGGTGATCGGTGTGCACTGCGAACTCAAGGGCCAGAAACCCCTGGGCCTGGTGCTGCTGAAAGACGGCGTGGATATCGACCCGGACCAGTTGCACCGTGAACTGGTGGCGAGCGTGCGCCAGGAAATCGGCGCGGTGGCCAGCTTCAAGGACACGCTCATTGTGCCGCGCCTGCCCAAGACCCGCTCCGGCAAAATCCTGCGCAAGGTCCTCAGGCAGATGACCGACGGGGAGGAGTACGCGGTACCTTCCACCATCGACGACCCCGCCAGCCTGCCGGAACTCGAACAACTCCTCACCCGGCATCGCACGCCCTGATTTCAGCGCAGGCTGGCTGCCCGCGGGGAGCCAGCTAGCCCTGATTCGCGGTACTTTCTGACGTCAACTGCTGGCTTCTGGCGCGCTATTCCAGCCGCGCGTTGACAATGAAATCCAGCAAGGGGTATTCGCGGTCGATGTACTCGCTGCCGCCGGTTTCCAGGGGGCCCTGCTGCCCGCCCCGCAGGCCGCCGCCCGCGTTTTCTCCGTACAGGCCGTAGAGCCGGTCGACCACGTCCATACCTTCGACGACCTCGCCGAAGGGGGCAAAACCGCTGCTGTCGAGCCGGGCATTGTCGACCGTGTTGATGTAGACCTGGGTGCTGCGCGTATCGGGGCCGGTCATAGCGAAGGCCACGCTGCCGCGGGTGTTGCTGGCGGCGACCGGATCGTCCTCGATGTAGCGGGATTTCCACAGCCGCTGAATCTCCGGCTCGCCGTGAACGCCGAACTGGGCAATGAAGCCCGGGACCACGCGGTTGATATGCACGCCGTCGTAGTAGCCATTTTTCACCAGCTGGTAGAAGCGGTCGGCGCCGCGGGGAGCCAGCTCGCGTTTTACCGCGATGCGAAACAGGCCCTCGGTGGTTTCAAAGCGCGCCACGTACTGCGCTGGAGCCTGCTCCAGCCAGGGGGAGGATTCCGGCGATGTCAGCGCGCTGGCATCGCGGGAATTCTGCTCTTCCGGGATGGCGGTCTGCTCGAGGAAGCGCGCCAGGTAGGGCCCCCATACGCTCGGCAGGGAGTGGGTGCCGTGGCCGCGGGTCAGCGGGGTGATATCGAGGGTCACTGACTCGCCCTGCGGCACGTTGACGATGTGCTCTTCGAGCAGGCGCAGTTCCGGCGGGTTGACCTGGTCATCGGCCGAGTTGATGGCCAGCAGGGGCGCGGTGATGTTTTGCAGGTGGGGCGCCGGGTTATAGAAGCGGGAGGCGTCGAAGGCGTAGGTCAGGTTGTTGGCGTCCATGCTGCCGCTGTAGCGCTGCACCAGGCCTTCCAGCCTGGCTTCGGACTGCTCCCGGGTCGGTGCCTCCAACTGGTATTGCAGTGGGCTGGATACCATGAAAATCAGCGGGTACATCGCCTCGCGCAGCCCCGCGGGTTGTTCATCGTAAAACCCGTCCTTGTAGCCCGGGTCATTCTTGACGGCATCGATGATCATCTTGCGCAGCATGCGATTGCGCCCGGCAATCTCCACCGGGAGGCTGGCCAGGGGCATCAGGGCATCCATGTAGTCGGGGTAAGTGTAGCCCCAGACCCAGCTCAGCATGCCGCCCATGGAGGTACCGGTCACCAGCCGCAGGTGGTCGACACCGAGATGTTCGGTCAGCAGCCGGTACTGGGCCCGCACCATGTCGTCGTAGGTGTAGTTGGGGAAGTCGCTGGCCTGCCCCTCACTGGGGCGGCTTGATTTGCCGTGACCGATGGCGTCGGTGAGCACGATGTAATAACGGGAAGCATCCAGCAGCTCCCCCTCACCAAACAGCACCCCTGCATAGCGCTCGCTGAGAAACCCCGAGCCGCTGCCCGTGGTCCCGTGCATGATCAGAACGGCGTTGGTGACCTGTCCATCGGCATTGCGCCGGGGCGTACCCAGGGTGGTGTAATGCTGGCGCAGCTCGCCGACCTTGCCGTCGTCGTAGCGGAAATCACGGATGGTGTAATCACCCTCAACGGGTTCGCGTGTCCCGGCGGCGGGGGCGGTGAGTGGCAGACACGCCAACAAAATCGCCGCCAGGGCCGTTGCCGGGCCTCTGGCAATTTCGGGCAACATGCAAAGGGTCTCCTGTGAACCGTTTCAAGAATAGGGGATACTGCAGCAAAGCGTCGGCTGTGTCATGGCGGGTCGCCAATCGGGACGGGAATAGCCAGGTGATGAACGGTAAACTCCTTTGGTTGTCAGTCGGGCTCGTGCTGCTGGGCGGTTGCAGCTCGACACCGGAGGTCACCCCGTCGACCACGGAAGAGCCACCCCGGCTGCTGCAGGTGGGCGTCACCCGGGTCGTGGAGGGCGACATTCTGCAGGTGGTCGACAGCGAGGAGCGTACGCATACCATTCGCTTGCGCGGGGTGGATGCGCCCGAGCCGGACCAGCCCTATGGCGAAGGTGCGCGGCGCTGCCTGGAAGAACTGGTGCTCGGGCGCAGCGTGCTCCTGAGTGCCAATATGCGGCCACTGAACGATATGCTGGTCAGTGAGGTCTATCTCCGGGCGACACCGGTCAGCAAGCTGCTGGTACACAAGGGTTGTGCCTGGTGGGACCAGCAATCCGCCCCCTACGACCTGCGCCTGGGCCATATTGAAAACAGTGCCCGTCAGGCCCGCCGGGGGCTGTGGGTAGATCGCAGCCCCGTTGCGCCCTGGGAATGGCGAGCGGGGTCTGGCCGTCCTTAAGCAAACATCTGTTCTGGAGTATTACCATGCGTTCCATCTTCGCCGGCCTGCTGCTGTTGCCCCTGGCTGCCTGTTCCTGGGTCGACCTCACCCCCCAGGGGGAGACCGTCACGGTCGTTTCCGCTGCGCCTACCCATTGCAAGCGGCTCGGTAACACCGTCGCGATCACCCGCAGTGAACTGGCCAGCATCGACCGCAATCGCAAGAAGGTCGAGACTGAACTGCAGACCCTGGCCCGGAACGCCGGTGCCCGGATGGGTGGTGATACGGTGGTGGCAGAAAGCGAGGTCAACGCCCAGGGCGAACAGACCTACGGGGTGTATCGTTGCGGCGCTATCGCGTCCTGACCCATTTCCGCCGGCTTCAGCGATTGTCCTCGCTGAAGCTGGCCAGTTGCTGCCGGTAACGGCGACTGGCCGCGCTGTCCTGCAAGGCTTCGCTACTGGCGATGAGCAGGGTCAAAACTGCTTCTTTCTCCTGCCGCTGGTAGTCCGCATGTGGTTCCACCAGGGCAAGCGCTCGCTCGAGGTAATGTCTGGCCGCCAGGGGCTTGTCGCGGGCGAGGTCGATACGCGCCAGGCCCGTCAGGGTACGCTGCAGCTCTGGGTGATTGCTGCCGAGCACCTCCTCCCGCGCCGCCAGAATCCGTTTTAGCAGGGGCTCCGCCGGGCCGAGATCGTCCAGCGCGAGCAATAGCTCTGCCTGCTCCTGGGCGGCAATCAGGGTGGCGGGGTGGGCGAAACCCTGCTGCCTGACCTCTTCCGCCACTGCGTGCTCTATCAGCGGGCGTGCCTCTGTATAACGCCCCATCAGCCGGTACAGCCGTGCCAGCTTCATTTCGCTTTGCAGGGTTTCAATATGGTTGGCGCCCAGGGCGGTGCGACGGCGCTCGAGTACATCCAGAAAGAGGGGTTCCGCAGCAGCGTACTGGCCCAGGCCCCGGTGCGCGTCCGCCAGGCTGTGCAGTGAGCGCAGGGTCTCCGGGTGATTGGGGCCCAGTACCTCCTCTGCCAGTGCCAGGTGTTGCTCCAGCGCCTCGACTGCATCGGCGTAGCGGCCCATGGTCTCCAGAACGAGACCGCGGCGGCTGAGGCAGCTCATGGTCAGGGTGTTGGAGGGGCCCAGTGTCTGCTCCGCCTGGGAGGCGCAGCGGCTGTAGTCTTCCAGGGCCGCGTCGTAGTTGCCCAGCCAGTGTTCCAGTACGCCGAGACTCTGCAGTGTGCCCAGGGTTTGCCGGTGTGTTGCGCCCTGGAGTTCCCGCCGTCGCTGGTAGATGTCGGCGAAGCGGTCCCGGGACTGCTGCAGCTCGCCGAGCATGTGCTGGGAGCTGGCGACGGCGCTTGCGGCTTCCAGTGTCTTCAGGTTGCCGCGCCCATAAAGTTGTTCACTGAAGGCCAGCGCTTCATTCGCCAGTTCCAGCCGGGCTTCCAGTTCGAAGGCGAGATAGTAGGTTTCGCTCAGGTCCAGCAGGGCGCGCAGTTTCTCTTCGTCATCCCTGATCTGCCCGCCGCGGTGCAGGGAGAGGGCTTCCTTCAGTTGCTGTCGCGCCGGCTCGATCAGGCCAAGTTCATTGTAGGTCTGGCCTATGATGCGCTGGATCACCGCCCTGGCCGGTGCCGCGGCGGACTCGGCCTTGGCGCTGTCGGCGTCCAGCCGCACGGCTGCCAGGTCCAGCATCTCGCGCACGGTGACGTCCTTGCCGCCGCTGTTATCCGGGTGTAAGCCAGTGAACATCTCCTCGACCAGGCCGAGTACGGCCGTGGTGCGGGCCAGCTGGTCCCGGGCCACGTCGCGCTCCACCGCGAGCACCTGGGCCTGCTGCCAGAGGGCGATGCCAAGGGCGGTGACCGTGATCGTTGAGGACAGGATCAAGACGCTCGCCAGCCGGTTGCGCTGGACGAAGCGCTGGATCAGGTAGGGCAACGAGGGCGGTCGGGCACTGACGGGCCGCCGCGCCAGGTAGTTCTCGATATCCCGGGTCAGGGCCGCTACCGACTGGTAACGCCTTGCTGCATCCCGGTGCAGAGCCTTGAGGACGATGTTATCCAGGTCGCGGTTAAAGCGGCGCCGGGAGGGCGTCGCCGCCGGCGCGGCCGAATCATCCACCGGCCTGCCGGCCTGCTTGCGCAGGGAGGGTGGCTCGGTCTCGATGACCCGCCGCGCGTAAGCCCAGGTGCCGCTGTCCGCGCCATCGAAAGGGCGGTGACCGGTCATCAACTCGTACAGGATGACGCCGAGGGAATACACGTCCGACAGGGTACTGACCGGCTCGCCGCTGAGTTGTTCCGGGCTGGCGTAGAGCGGAGTGAGCACTCGCTCATCCATCAGGGTCTGTGGGTCCTCGCTGGTGCCGCCACTGCGTATCAGCTTGGCGACCCCGAAATCCATCAGTTTGGGTTCACCGTCGTGGTCGATGGCGATATTGGAGGGTTTCAGGTCCCGGTGAATTACCAGGTTCTGGTGGGCGTGCTCGACCGCCCCGCACACTTTGACGAACAGCCGCAGAATGGCGTCCACCGACAGCGAGCGGGCGGTGCAGTAACGGTCGATACGCTCACCGTCGACGTACTCCATGACCAGGAACGGGGAGCCGTCCTCGAGGCTGCCACCGTCCAGCAGGCGGGTGATATTGGGGTGTTGCAGGTTCGCCAGAATCTGGCGCTCGTCCTGGAAACGCCGCAGCACATCGGCATTCTCGCCGGCCAGCTGGTTAATAATCTTGATGGCGACCTGCTGTTCGTACTGGTCATCTGCGCGGGAGGCGAGGTAGACGGTACCCATGCCGCCCTGACCGATTTTGCGCAGGATGCGGTAGGAACCTGCGCGATCGCCCTGTTCAAGGGTGCTCTGTTCCAGCCAGTCCCGGGCGGAGGCGCCGACAATGTAATCGAGCTCCGCGGGGGTGTCGCTGTTGTTGAGCAACTCGAGCACCGCGTCGAGCAGGTCCCGATTGTCGCCGCACTCGCGCTCCAGAAAGGCCGCTCTCTTGCCGGGAGGGAGCTCCAGGGCCGCGTGGAACAGGCGCTCCATGTCTGCCCACAGTTCGCTGCTCATGCGAAGCGTGTACAGGCGGGAGAAAGGAGAGGCAATGAAAGGCTAGGGAGCGGCTTGGAACCGGACATGGCCAGTCCTCAGTGGCTGCTCAGCTGAGTCTTGAGCCAGGTTTTGGCAAAGCGCAAATCGCGATCCAGGGTGCTGCTGGACAGGCCGGTGATCTCCTCCAGTTCACGGAATGACAGGCCACCGAAAATCTGCAACTCCAGCAGTTCCGCCTTGCGGGCATCCAGCTCGGACAGCTTCTCCATGGCCCGGTCGAGGCTGAGCAAGTCCTCGTGGTTGGTTGCGTCTTCGATCAGTTCGATATCCACCGCAATAGGCGCAGCCTTGCCGCCGCGTTTATCGGCGCTGCGGGCCTTGGCGTGATCCACCAGAATGCGGCGCATCATGCGGGAGCAGAGGGCGTAAAAATGGCTGCGATCCTGCCAGTTCACGTTGGCGGGTGCCAGGCGGCCGAACAGCTCATGCACCAGTGCCGTGGGTTGCAGTGTGTGGCCCGCATTTTCGGCACTGAACGCCGCGCGGGCGCGCTTGCGAAGCTCTTCGTAGACCAGCGGGGTCAGCTGGTTGAGCGCGCTGGCATCGCCTGATCGCCACTGATGCAGCAGCGTTGTCACGGATTCGTCATCTGTCACGCTGGGTACTCTGCGTTCTGCCCTGTTCATTTGCTGCCGTTGCCAGGAGGTGACGGCCACCGATTGTTTATGGATTTGCTGTGAGTATGCCATTGTAGGTTGCCCGCAGAGGATGGAAACCTGTCGATTTGTAGAGATTGGCCTCGAATCGGCGTCGCAGCGGCTCTCATGACCCCCGTAAGCTATCTTTAGTTGAGAGGTGCTCTTCGGTCTATCCTTGGTTCTGGAGTTGCAAAAATGGGTAAGTAATCGTGAACTGGGAAGCACTTGGCGCAATTGCGGAATTTGTTGGCGGAGTAGCAACAGTCGTGACGCTGGTTTACCTGGCCTTGCAGATTCGACAGAACACGCGGTCGGTACGAGCGGCAACCATTGCGAACTACAGGGAGGGTACAGCCGGTTATTCGAGAATGATTGCTGAAAATGCAGCCCTGGCTGACCTCACGCTTCGCGGCCATCAGGACCCGGAATCCCTGACGCCATGTGAATACCACAGATACACTAATGCAATGGTCGCGATGATCACGAATCTACAGGAAGCGGAGGAATATGAAGCCTCAGGAATACTCTCTGAAAGCCTGAAAACCTCCAGGAACATGCAAGTCGACTGGTTAGTCAGTCTTCCCGGGTTTCGAAAATGGTGGTTAGACTGGGGGGCGGCTTCGCCGCCAAAATTTGCACATCGCATTGAAGCGGCTATCGCAGCATCGGAAAGTCTCGCGGCGTCAGAGTCTGGGCCAGACAGTCTGGAATGACTGAAGTGTTGTGGAAGTTCACCCGGCACATACGCTCACACTGGATACTTACATGAGCTATTTTTGCTTCGAGGTGCGGTCGGGCGAGCACGCTTTCTCTTGAGAACGACCACATCCGGCCTCAAAGTGTCTATGCTGTTACCGTATTCACGCGCTGGAGGGCTATCTGATGCGCTACGGCGATATTAACTGGGATGCAGTGGGCTCAATTTCTGAGGCGTTGGGAGCGATCGGCGTTATAGTCACACTCATCTATCTGATCCGGCAGATCAAGCAGAATACCTCGGCTACAAGAAGCGCTGCCGCGGCGGCTTACAGCCAGGCCTCGATGACACTCTCCAAGACTTTGAGTGATAGCGTGGAAGCGAATTCGCACTTTTATACCTACCTGGATAATCCGGACCAGCTAACTCCAGAGGAAAGAAAACGGGCCCAGGCAATAGTTTCGTTGTACATACACACGATGGAACAGGCCTACGATCTGTACTGCGAAGGTGCTTTGACAGAGCGCAAATGGCAGTCGCGGTATAAACAGATTATCTGGATAGCTCAACGTCCTGGATTCGTTGAATACTGGCAGGAATATGGAGAAGTTTATGCCGATGATTTCTCGAATTACGTCAAGCGAGCAATTGAAGAGACTCACTGAAGCGTCAGCTTATAGGGGCGGTCAATCCCGATTGAGCACCGGCGCTTCTCAAGTCGTCCAGGGTGAGAGGAGGCACTGGACGAGTGCGTTGCTGTTGCCGATCTCTCAACTAATCGTCCTATGTAAAAAATCTGGTCTAGAATCCTTTGGTCGACCACTCGAGGCCAATGGACTTCTTTATGACAAAGCGTATCACGTCAGTTTTCTTCTGGTTTTTTCTGGGCAGCTGTCTGTTCGCAAGCATCGCGGCGTCTGCTGAAGACTTTGACGATGAGTACCAGGAGTTGATCGACGATTTCAGGAGTTCCCTGGACGACACCACTGCATTGCAGGAACAGGTCGAACGTGCGGATGCGTTGCATGACCGAATCCGGCAATACCGCCGGGACAAGCGGGGCGACTTGCCGAAGGAGGAGCTGGACCAGTTGCGCGACTTCGCGCGGGAGGTTCGCTCCTTCAAGTCGGTGGTCAAGGTGGTGGGCCAGCTGGGTAACTCAGCGGATATCAGCATCGAGGCCTTTGATACGGTCAATGCGCAACTGGAACTGGAGCCTGTGGTGCTTCAGCAATTTGAATCGGGGCTGGAACTGGTGCGGATCGATGTGGGCGGGTACGGCAGCCTGCTGTTTCGCAATCCAACCCCGACCACCTATACCGTCATATACAGCGCGGAAGGCGCCGAGCAATCGGGTGGGGTCGGCAGCGCCGACTGTGAGAGCTACTCGGTCCTTTCCGGGCTCTACAACTCACGGGATCGCGCGATCGACAATCTCGTGTTCTCTGTCCAGGCGAACAAGGTTGGAGTCAAAGCCTGTGACTGAGTGGCGGGATTCGGGATCTGTTCTCCAGGCTCAGGATTGAATCCCTTCAAGGCGCGATGGATATCCGGTAATTGACAAGCCAGCCGATTGCGCTACCATTCTTGCATATTACACATGTAAGGATAATACATTAATGTCGGTTCTCGGACTCAGCCCCTGGCACCTCTGGATCATTGCGGGCGTTCTGCTCATTACCGCGGAAATCTTTGTTTCCGGCTTCGTGATGGCCGGTCTCGGGTTCGGTGCGCTCTGTGCCGCACTCGGTCACTACCTGGGTGGTGAACTCGGTTGGGCGCTGCTGGGATATGCACTCGGAACCTTGGCTTTTTTTGTGGGCATTCGTCCCTTTGCCCTGCGAACCTTCATGAACCAGGAGCCTTCCCGTTTTGGCGTACGCGGGATGGTGGGCAAGCAGGTCACGGTGATGGATAGCCCGGATGTCGGGGGCGATTACTACACCATGTTCCGCGATTCCCGCTGGGCACTGGAAAGTGAAGATGACCTGATGGAGGGAGACCTCGCCGAGGTGGTGGGCGTCAAAACTTCGACTTTGATTGTAAAGCGTCTGCCACGCTAAGGAGGGCTCATGACGATTGCAGCAATGGTAATACTCGGATTCATAGTGGTGTTTGTGATGACACTGCTGGTCAAGGGCATTCGCATCGTCCCGGAGCAGTCGGTGATGATGATCGAACGGCTGGGACGCTACCACAAGACCCTGGAGCCCGGGCTCAACATCATCATCCCGGTGGTCGACCAGCCGCGCCAGATCCCCTGGCGGCGAACGGAGAAGGAAGCCGGTCAGAAGTTCTTTGTAGTGACAACGATCACCAATATGGACTTGCGGGAGCAGGTGTACGACTTTCCCTCCCAGTCGGTGATTACCCGGGACAATGTGGGTATCCAGGTGGATGCGGTGGTGTATTTCCAGATCACCATGGCACGCGATGCCGTTTACGAAATCGAGAACCTGCCCATTGCCCTGGAAACCCTCACCCAGACCACGCTGCGGAACGTGATCGGTGAGATGGACCTCGACGATACCCTGACCTCCCGGGAGAAGATCAACGCCAGCCTGGTGGAAACGATCGGCGCGGCGGCCCAGTCCTGGGGGATCAAGGTGAATCGGGTTGAGGTGCAGGACATCATTCCGCCGGCGGATGTGTTGTCCGCCATGGAACAGCAGATGAAAGCGGAACGTGAGCGCCGCGCCCGGGTGACGGAAGCCGAGGGTTTCAAGCGTGCGGAGGTCCTGCGAGCCGAAGGTGAGCGGGATGCCCGTATCGCTACCGCGGAGGGCGAGCAGCGAGCCTATGTGCTGGAGGCCGAGGGTGAAGCGGCTGCGATCGAACGTCTGGCCCAGGCCGAACAGCGCAAACTACAACTGGTGAAGGAAGTCATGCAGGAGGACTTTGCCGACTACCTGGTAGGTATCCGCTACATGGAAACCCTCGACCAGATGGCGAAGAACGAGAACGTGGTGTGGATGCCCCATAGCGCTACCGATCTTGCGTCCTTCATCGGCGGTTATCGCCATTTGCTGGAGAGCAACAAGGCGACTCCTGCAGTAGAGGGTGTTCGTGAGTAAGACCGTCTCTCATCCCGGCACCCTGCTGGAGTCCCTGATCCTCGAGCCGGGCGGCTGCTCGCAGTCGCAGCTTGCCCGGCAGCTGGGGTTCAACCAACCCCAGCCAGTCAACGAGCTGATCAAGGGCAAACGCAACATCACCCCCAAAATGGCGCTGCTGCTGGAGCGGGTGACCGACGGCGCCTACCCCGTGGAATTCTGGCTGCTGGCCCAGATGCAGTGGGACGTCGCCCAGGCCCGCGAATCGGTGTCGCCGTCGCGGGTGGCGCTTGTGCAGGCGCTGGAGCTGGGAGCAGCTACCTCGAAAGACGACGCTGTACGCTCTCTGCTCGAGTTGGCGCAGCAACTGGAGCCAGCGCACTAACCCTCCAAAGAAAACGGCCCCCGCAGGAGCCGTTGTTGTTCTCTTTACGGATTTGCTTACGGATGTGCTACATAGCCTTGGCGACTTCCGCCTTGCGAATCAGCTGGACCAGTTCCGCGCGGTAGCCATAGGGGTCGTCGCCGCGGTTGGCCTGGGCCAGGCCCAGGGCGTCGGCCCAGGTCCAGTCGCCGCTGTATTTTCCGCCGCGTAACAGTTCGGCGAAGCCCGCCACCGCGGTGGCGAAGCGGGCTTCACGCACTAGTCCTTCACTCTGCCGCGCATTGACTTCGATGGGCTGGGTGATGAGGCGTGATTCATCCTCGTCGGGCAGTTTGTAGCGCAGTTTGAGGAAACCGTACTCGCCGCTTTTACTACTGTCCGCTTCTGTAGCCCGGTAGCGAGAGGGCGCGAAGACGCCGCTATCACTGCCCACCGGAGTGATTTCGTAGATCGCCGTGACGCTGTGTCCGGCGCCGATGTCACCCGCGTCCACCGCGTCGTTGTTGAAGTCCTCTTCCTTCAGCAGGCGGGTTTCGTAGCCCAGCAGCCGGTATTCGCTGACCGTTGCCGGGTTGAATTCCACCTGGATTTTCACGTCCTTGGCAATCGGGAACAGGGCTGAAGTGGCTTCGTGCACCAGCACCTTCTGGGCTTCACCCAGGGTGTCGATGTAAGCGGCCACACCGTTACCGTTCTGGGCCAGGGTCTGCATCAGGGCGTCGTGATAGTTGCCCTGGCCAAACCCGAGTACGGACAGGAACACGCCGGACTCGCGCTTGCGCTCGACGAAGCCCTTGAGTTCCTCCCGATTGTTGATGCCGACATTGAAGTCGCCGTCGGTGGCCAGAATGATGCGGTTCACGCCGTCTTTCACGAGCTGTGACTCAGCCAGCTGGTAGGCGAGTTGGATGCCCGCCGCACCCGCGGTCGAGCCGCCGGCCTGCAGGCGGTTGAGGGCGTCGAGGATTTTCTGTTTCTCTTTGGCTGGCGTGGGCTCCAGCACGGTGCCCGCCGCGCCGGCATAAACTACGATGGAAACGGTGTCCTCCGGTTGCAGGCGGGACAGCAGCAAGCCCATGGACTGTTTGACCAGCGGCAGTTTGTCGGGGCTGTTCATGGAGCCGGACACATCCAGCAGGAATACCAGGTTGGAGCGTGGCTGCTCACCTTGTATTTCATAACCCTGGATGCCGATATGCACCAGCTTGTTACCCGGCTTCCAGGGTGCATCCATCAGGGTGACGTGCGTGTCGAAGGGCTGGTCGCTGCTGTGGGGGGCGGGGTAGTCGTAGGGGAAATAGTTGATCATTTCCTCTACCCGCACGGCAGCTTTCTGCGGCAGTACACCCTGGTTTAACTGGCGGCGAACGAAGCTGTAGGCGGCGGTGTCCACGTCGATGGAGAAGGTCGATACCGGGGCCTCGCTAACCCGTTTTACCGGGTTGGCCTCCACCGCTTCAAAGCGGTCGCGGCCGGTTTCCTGATAGCCCCGGGGTGGCATCGGGTCGATGCGTGCAGCCAGGGCGGGAACGGCAAAACCGTCGGCTTCGACACGCGCTGCGGCTGCCGCGGGGGCGGCCTGTAGCTTCCTCTCGGTTCTCGCCACCTGTGGGGGCGGTGCCGCGCTGGCTGCCTGTGCCGATGCCGACGCGTCGGCGTCCAATACCACGATGTGGGATTCGCTGGCCACACTGCCGAGTTCCTGCTCGGCCTGTACGGCACGCTCCTCCAACGCCACCTTGGGCGAGGAAGGTAGTGCGTCATCCCGGGTTTCACGGTACGGCGGCGTTTGCCCGGCAGGCTCCATTCCTGCCTGCCAGGGCATCTGCAGGGTGATAAAGACGCCCAGCACCAGTACGGCGGCACTGGCCAGGGCGCTGAAGGTCCAGCGTTTCACGGGTGAATCTGCGGTGATTGTATTCATGGCTTTTCTCCCAACCGGTTGATGGTCGGGAATGAGACGCGACATGGTGGCACTTCCTTGGGTCGCCGAATATGTTTTTTCCTGTTCTGCCTTGCCCTCTGCCTGTGCCTCGTCGAAAGCGGCCATGGCCGCCTTCAGAGCCTTGTCGCGAGCGGAGTCGTCATGCGCCGTATCCTGCCGGGCAAACAGTTGCTTGAGTTCGTCGTCGTTCATACCTCTACTCCCGGCTGCTGCTCGCGCTGCAGCCGTTTGCGGATTTCGTGCAGGCGCCAGGACACGGTGGATTCCTTCAATTCCAGCACGGCTGCCGCCTCGGCGTGGGTGAGCCCTTCGCCGTGGACCAGTACCAGGGTCTCGCAGTAGCCCTCACCCATCGCCTGTACCCGGGTCAGTACCTGCCGCAGCATGACTGCCGGCTCGGCGTTGCCTTCAACCGCGGAGTCCGCCAGTTCAGGATCGCCCGTGGCAGTTTGTTTGCGATGCCAGTCCAGGGCGCAGTTGATCACCAGGCGGTAAAGCCAGGTGCTGAAGGCCGACTGGAAGCGAAACTGGGGCAGCACCCTGGCCAGCTTGACGCAGGCCTGCTGGGTGACATCCTCGGCGTCGGCGCGCTGCCCACAGTACTTGAAGGCAAAGCGGTACATCAGCGCATAGTGGTCTTCCAGCAGGCGCGAAAATGCCTCCCGGTCGCCGCGCTGGGCGCGCTTGATGGTCTCTTGCTGCGAGCCTGTCCGCTTGTCTGTAAAGGTCTCTGCCATGGCCGGCTGTGCCTGGGGTTTGTGATAGGACGCGCCAGCAGGCGGATTCCTTGGGGCGCGGCGAAAATTTATTCCGCTTCGTCCTGCAGCTCCGGGGCCACCGGCATGAAGACACCGGTGTGGCGGGTCAGTACCTCTTCGGTTTCGGCCTCTACATCCAGAATTTTGTGGGGCCACCAGGTCAGGTTGGCGCCCACATAGCCATTGAGCACCACTGGAATCGAGAAGTAGCGGGTTTCGGTGGTATTACTGCGCACGTAGCTGCCTTCGCCCATCTCGTCCTCGTAGAGGTAGGAACGGGTCTCCCGGCGGTCCTTGCCGTAGTCGGCGGGGTTGGACTTCACTTCCACCCGCTCGCCCTCACGGTTCTTGGCGGTGAGGGTGGTGACACGGCGCAGGTCCTTGTCGATTTCCAGCTTGGCGAAGTGCATCCCCTGGGTTTCGTTCTGCAACAGCGACAGGGTGAGTTCGGGTTCTTTGTTCTCGGCGACATTGCGCGGGCAGCGGCCGGGGTCGAAGGCGAAGGTGGCGGTCATCACGCGATAACTGTCACCGCTGTCCTTGCCGGTGCCTTCCGTGGTTTTGAGGTCTTTCAATTCCCCCACCGCGCTGTGGCAGTACTGGCCGAGCAGATCGAAGGCGGGGCCCTCCGGCTCGCGGTGAAAGCTCAGTTGCAGGCCCTTGTCGGCCTGGTCCAATTGCAGGTAGATATCTTTCAGCGGCGCGCCGTGGGTATCGCAGTCGCGGCAGGGGTTGATGTTGAGGTCGTCCAGCGGGCTGGGGGTGAGGGCGGTGTCAAAGGCGCCCTGGTAGACGCCCAGGAAGGGTACCACCGCCTCGCGCTCGCGCTTGTTGAGCTTTTCACCGAGAGCCAGGGTGGGCAGGAGCAGGGTGAGCGCAGTGGCGCTGGCCAGAAGCCGGATTGTCATCGCTGGGTATTCCTTTGGCGTCAGGTCTTCACCCTATTAGGACTCCCGCCCTGCTGCAATGTTCAATGGCGCATGCTAAATGGAGCAGGGCGGGATGGGCGTTCAAGTCGCGCCCGCAGCGCCCAATCCGCGCAGCCTGGCGAGTACCGCCTCCCGGTGCCGGGAGTCGTCGTCCAGCCCGTCCCGCTCCAGGCGCCGGTCCAGCGGGTCGCCCTCCAGTCGGTCGATGGCTTCATTCATACCGGCTTCCGCGGCATCGTTGTCACTCACCGTGCCGCTGATGCTGGCCCGGGTGTCGCGCAGGGTAGCGAGGTGGCCGGCCACGGTGGCCTGGTAGCGTTCGATGGCCTGGCAGCCGCCTCGCGCCACTTCCGCGGAGAGTAACCGGACCTCGCGCTGGTGTTCCCGGATTTCTGCCAGCAGGCGGCGCAGGGTCAGTTCCTCGGTGTCGATGCGCCCGCACAGTACACTGTGGCGCCGACGCAGGGCTTCCCGGTGAGACTCGGTGCTGCTGATGTCCTGTGCTGCCAGTTGCAGCAAGGCCTCGTCCCGCTGCTCTGGTGCCACGGCGGACACCTGTTTTTCCCGCCGGGCGATGCGCTGGTCGCAGGCGCCTATCTCGCGCTCGAGGTCGTGGCGGGTGGCGATCATGCCCGCCAGGCAGTTGCGGCGTCGCTCCAGCAGGTGTTCGGCATCGACGATTTCCTGGCGGTAGATACGTATGGC
This sequence comes from Parahaliea maris, assembly GCF_008064665.1. GTDB lineage: Bacteria > Pseudomonadota > Gammaproteobacteria > Pseudomonadales > Halieaceae > Parahaliea > Parahaliea maris. The sequence continues at coordinate 669,035 of NZ_VRZA01000003.1, forward strand.
GTTGGCGCCGGTAATACGCTCCGCGCTCTCCCGGGCGCCGGCCCGCAGCAGGGTGTTCAGTTTTCTGAATACGCTCATGGTTGCGGCCTCCTACTCACGGTCCATGTCGCGCAGGATCTTGCTGGTGCGCGCTTCGCTGATCCGGTTGTGGAGTCGTTCTGACTCGTGCCGGTCGCGAATGGTCTTGGACATGGTGATGGTGGCGTACACCAGGAACAGGGAACTGATCAGGAAGTAACCCTTTACGATCAGTTCCCCGGGCATCATGTAGATACCCAGCAGGGTGGACCCCACCGCGATGCCAAAAGACAGGCGGACAAAAATGTCCCAGGCCGAGGTGCTACCGCTGATTTCATATTGTTCCATGTCGAATCCCTCCTGTGGTTGTTTCGACGGGAGGGAGTATTGGCAGCGGCGCCGCCGGGGAGCAATTGCTGCAGGCGAAGCGCCGCGTGGCGCCACCGCAGGTAGCGGCAGGTGATACCCGGCGTCAGGTGGCGTCCTTGAGCAGCGGGGCAAAGCCCGTGTAGCGCCAGTCGCGCAGGGCCATGACCGCGGTGTAGCCGTGGCGATCAGTGAAGGGCAGGCCGGCGTCCTCGCGGTTGAGCTGGTCGAACTCCCGGGCCAGGCGTTCCAGCTTGCGCCGGAACTCGGAATTGGATTCCTCCGACAGCATACCGTTCAGCACTATAAGGCTGTGGTCCTGGCGGTCGAAGTTGGCGGCAAAAAAGTCCTTCTGGATGGTCTTGAGGAAGCGGGTCTGGATCGGGCCGCCCGGACGCCAGCCGAAGTTGGTGGCCACCAGCAGCTTGATGCGGTTGTTGGGTTGCAGTTCGATCAGCCGCAGGCGGTCGAGGCGGGCCAGCATCTGTACCAGTTGGTGTTCTTCAAAAACATAAAAGCGCAGAATGTCCTCGAAGCGCCAGTGGTTGAGCACGCACACGGTCACCACCAGCAGGGCGAGGTCGTCGGCAATCTCCCGTTCCTGTTCCACGCTCAGCCGCTGCAGGCGGTCGTGGCGCTGCTCCATCAGTTGCACCAGGGCGCTGATGTCCAGGGCGCAGAGGCTGCAGATGCGGTCGATCTCCGCCAGGGTAAACTCCTCGCGGGAGAATTTGCGCTTCACCGAGGACTCCGACAGCGCCAGTGCCGCTGCGACGCCGGCATAGGTGATCCCCGCGGACTTGAGGGCAGACTTGAGGGCCTCCACCAGTGCGGTAACCTGGGCCATAGTGTGATTCCCTGTGTGTTGGGTATCACGGGATAGTACCAGAGGTGGCGATTTCTGCTACAACATAGTATTCGGTAGCGACATGTGCGGCCTGCGCTTACTCTGGCGGGCATGAATGGATTCCCCCGGCGCTCTTCACAGAGCAGCGAACAGAGAGCACACAATGAGCAATAACAAGCGCGGATACCTGGCCTACCTGGCGGTAGTGTTCCTCAATGCCTTCGTCGACCTCGGTCACAAAATCGTGATCCAGAACGCGATTTTCAAGAGCTACGATGGCCAGCAACAGGTGATCCTGACCGCGATAGTGAACGGACTCATCCTGCTGCCTTTCATCCTGTTGTTTTCCCCCGCCGGGTTCCTCGCAGACCGCTTCGCCAAGCACCGCATTATCCGTCACGCCGCCCTGGTGGCGGTGGTGGCCACCGGGCTGATCACCTTCAGTTACTACCAGGGCTGGTTCTGGGCGGCCTTTGCCCTGACTTTCCTGCTGGCGGTACAGAGCGCCATCTACAGTCCGGCCAAGTACGGTTACATCAAGGAACTGGTGGGCGCCGGCAACCTCGCGTCCGCCAACGGTGCGGTCCAGGCCATTACCATCGCCGGTATCCTGCTGGGCACCTTTGTGTTCTCGATGTTGTTCGAGGCCCTGCTGCCGGCGGCGGGTACGAGTGACCCCGGTGAAACGATGCACTATGTGGCGTCCATCGGCTGGGTGCTCATGGCGCTTGCCCTGGTGGAGTGGCTGGCTACGGCCCTGTTGCCGGCGCGTAGGGCGGCCGCACCTGACACCGGTTTTCAAATTTCCCGTTACGCCCGGCTCGATTACCTGCGTCAGAATCTGCGTGTGTTGAATGAGCGCAGTGCCATCTGGCTGTCGATCATCGGTCTGGCCACCTTCTGGGCGATTTCCCAGGTGATGCTGGCGGCATTCCCGGCCTTTGCCAAGGAGGCGCTGGGGGAAACCAATACCGTGGTCATCCAGGGGATTCTGGCGTGTTCGGGGATTGGTATCGCGCTGGGTTCGATGCTGGCCGGTCGCGCTTCCCGGAACTACATCGAGACCGGCTTCATTCCGGTGGGCGCGCTGGGTATCGCCATCGGACTTTTCGTGTTGCCGGGGCTGGAGAGCGCGGTGACCATGGGGCTCACCTTCCTCCTGGTGGGGGTAATGGGCGGCCTGTTCATCGTACCGCTCAATGCCCTGATCCAGTTCCAGGCGCGCAAGGAACAGTTGGGTACCGTACTGGCGGGTAACAACTGGGTGCAGAACGTGGCCATGATGACGGCTCTCGTGCTGACGGTGGTATTCGCCACGGCGGGCATCGGCAGTGTCGGCCTGTTCTACCTGCTGACCGTGGTGGCGGTCATTGGCACCGGCTACACCGTGCGCAAGCTACCCCACTCCCTGGCCCGTATCCTGGTGATGTGGATTCTCAAGCGCCGTTACAAGGTGGCGGTGATCGGCTTCGACAACCTGCCCCAGTCCGGGGCCACCCTGCTGCTGGGTAACCACATTTCCTGGATTGACTGGGCCCTGGTGCAGATCGCCTGCCCCCGTCCCATTCGATTCGTGATGCTGCGCCGCATCTATGAAACCTGGTACCTGAAGCCCCTCCTCAAAGCGTTCGGCGTGGTGCCCATCGCCGCGGGCCAGAGCGAGGAGGCCCTTGCCACCATCAACAGCCTGCTCAAGGCCGGCGAGTGCGTGTGCCTGTTCCCGGAGGGGGCCATCAGCCGCAACGGCCATCTGGGCAAGTTCCACACCGGTTACCAGCGTACCCTGGACGGGGTGGAAGAGGGTGTGATCGTACCTTTCTACCTGCACGGCCTCTGGGGCAGCAGCCTGTCCCGGGCGGACGATGGTCTGCAACTCGCGCGCACACCGGATTTTCGCCGCGACCTGATCGTTGCCTTTGGCGAGCCCCTGCCACTGCAGACCGGCGCCAAGGAACTCAAACAGGAAGTGATGGATCTCTCGGTCACCGCCTGGCAGGCCTACAGCGAAAGCCTGGACCCCGTTGCCCTGGCCTGGTTGCGCACTGCCCGGCGCCGTCCGTCCGAGCAGGCTATCGCCGACACATCCGGCGAGCGCCTGACGGAAGCCGAGCTGTTTGCCCGGGTGCGGGTGGTTGCCGCTCGCCTGGGCGGCGCTTCGTCGAGCGTTGTCGGCATCCTGTTGCCGCCGGGAACGGAGGCGGCCATTGTCGTGCTGGCGGCGCTCTGGCGTGGTCATACCGTGGTGCCGCTGCCGCTGTCCGGAGAGGCAACAGCGCTGGCGCAACAGGCCGGTGTGCAGCGGGTTGTTACCCGGCGCGATACCCTGGCAGGGCTGTCGGAACAGGGGTTGTCGGAAGAGGGCTTCGAGGATGCTGCCGCCTTCGGTCAGAATGCTGTCCACTACATCGAAGAGCTGCTGTCCGGTGTGTCCCCCTGGCAGAAGTTGCTCGGTACATTGCAGCTGCGCCTGTTGCCCTCGCGGTTGATCTACCGTCTTGGCGGCGGTCGCCAGCACGGGGAAGCTGCCGCAGCCCTGCTGTTCGATAAAGGTGAGGCCCTGCCGCTCTCCCATCGCAATATCCTGGTGAACAGTAAACAGCTGTCGGATGTGTTCAATACGCGCGTGGAAGACGTGGTGGCCAGTGCGCTCCCCCTGGACACCCCCACCGGCTTCACGCTGGGCCTGCTGATGCCACTCACCGAGGGCATCCCGCTCCTGTGCCATGCCCCGGCAGAGGATGTGACCGGCCTAGCCCACGGTGTGGCCCGGGCCAATGCCACCTTGCTGGTGGCCCGCGCGGGACAAGTGGATGCGCTGGCTGCCGAGACAGCGGTCCATCCCCTGATGCTGGAGTCTCTGCGCCGGGTTGCCTGTACTGAAGGTGAACTGGACACCGCGGAGCGGGAACGGTTTGAACTCCGCTTTGGCTGCCGTGTCTTCACCGGTTTCGGTGGCGCCTGGTGTACTGCCGTTGCCACCCTGAATATTCCCGACGCGGTCGATCTCAAGGACTGGAAAGTCCAGCAGGGGAATCTCTCGGGCAGCGTGGGGATGCCGCTGCCCGGCACCCGCCTGCGAGTTGTGGATGCGGTCAGCGGCCAGGACCTGCCCCTGGGTAGCCCGGGGGAACTCCATGTTGGTGGCCCCCAGGTGGCCAGCCGGGAGGGGAGTGCGGGTGCGTGGATCGCGACCGGCTGCCAGGCCCGGCTCAACGAAGAGGGGTTTCTGCTGCTGGCTACCTGACCGGCGAGCGGATACAGCGTCTGCGAATCAACTGGCCATCCACTCCGGGAAAGGCAGCTTGTGCCGCATCAGGAACTCGGGATTGAACAGTTTGCTGTGGTAACGGCTGCCGGCGTCGCACAGGATCGTGATAATGGTGTGCCCCGGCCCGAGCTCTTTGGCCATGGCAATGGCGCCCGCGATATTGATGCCCGAGGAACCGCCCACCGAGATGCCTTCGTGTTTCAGCAGGTCGAATACACAGGGCAGGGCGGTGTCGTCGTCTACCTGGCAGCTGAAATCGACCTCCACGCCGTCGAGGTTGCCGGGTACGAAGGAAACGCCGATGCCCTCGGTAATGGAATTGCCCTCGGCCTGCAGCGCGCCGCCGTTGAAGTGACTGTAGAGTGCGGAGCCCATCGGGTCCGCCAGGCCGATCTTCACCGCCGGCTTGCGCTCGCGCAGGGCGTCCGCCACCCCCGCCAGGGTGCCGCCGGTACCCACGGCACAGATGAAGCCGTCCACCTTGCCCCCGGTCTGCTCCCAGATTTCCGGGCCGGTGGTGTCGTAGTGAATCTGGCGGTTGGCGGGGTTACCGAACTGGCGGGCCCAGGCGGCGCCATTGGGTTCGGAGTGGGCGCGCCCCTCGGCAACGCTTTGGGCGGTATGGATGTAGTGCTGGTGGCTGCTGTAGGGCGCGTTCGGTACCAGGATCAGGTCGGCGCCCAGCATCTCCAGCTGGTCGATCTTCTCCTGGCTGGCGGTCTGGGGCATCACGATGACCGACTGGTAGCCGAGGGCATTGGCGACCAGGGTCAGGCCGATGCCCGTATTGCCCGCGGTGCCCTCCACGATCACACCGCCGGGGCGCAGTTCCCCGGCCGCCTCCGCGGCGCGGATGATGCCCAGCGCGGTGCGGTCCTTGACCGAGCCACCCGGATTCATGAACTCCGCCTTGCCGTAAATGTGACAGCCAGTGAGTTCCGATGCCTCCCGCAGGTGGATCAGTGGAGTGTTGCCGATGAGATCGAGAATGCCGGGTTGGCGGGTCATGGGCGCTCTCCTTTTTATTGTTGGAGCCTCCCCTGATAATGGCACTCCCTGGCCGCCTTGCCCACCTGTGTTTGCTCGCTGTGGCCCGATTCCTGTTTTTGCGACGATTCTGCATCCTCCTCACTATACTGAGACAGGTGACCTGATAACTGAAAATAGTGGTCGCGGCGCGGGGGCCGAAATGGGAGCACCCGGCGACCCTCAAGGGTACGGGACGGGCAATTGGCACTACTTCGCTTCGCTGAATTCGAATACGACCCGGAAACCAGGGAGCTGCGCAGGCAGGGCCGGCGCGTGGTGATCCAGGAGATGCCGCTGCGGGCGCTGGAGATCTTTCTCGAGCACCCTGGTGAGCTGGTTACCCGCGACACCTTCTATCACGCCCTGTGGCCCGAAGACGCCAGCGGGCTCCTCGACGACAACCTCAACACCACCCTGCGCAAGCTGCGCCAGGCCCTGGACGATTCCGCCAACCACCCGCGCTTTGTCGAAACCGTGCCGCGGCACGGTTACCGCTTTGTGTCGGCGGTCCAGGGGCGGCTGGTGCCACCCGAGGAGGCCGTGGAGGCGGATGCCCCGCTCCCGGAGCCTGTGGCACCGAGACAGCCAGAGCCGGTTCCATCGCGGTCCGGCGGCCGTTTACCGGGATGGTCGGCTGCCCTCCTGCTGGCGCTGCTGCTGGCCGCGCTGCTGTTCGGGGGGTGGTTGTGGCGCCCGGGCGTATTCAGTGAGTGGTGGCCGGGTGGCAGTGTGTCCCACAGTGCCCGGGTTACAGGCCATACCCTGGCCGTACTTCCCTTTGCCAACGCCAGTGGCGATGCCCGTGACGACTATTTCTGCGCCGGCCTCGCCGAGGAGGTCATGTTCCGCCTGGGTAGGGTACGGGAGATCCAGATGGTGTCCCGTGCCTCCGCCGCCGCGGTACAGGGGGCGGGTCTGGGGGCCCGGGAGATTGGGCGCCTGCTCAATGCCGACACCCTGGTGGAGGGCAGCGTGCGACGCTCGGGTGAGCGCCTGCGGATCAGTGTGCGCCTGGTGGACGCCGCCACCGGGCTGCAACTCTGGTCGGAAAGCTACGACCGCTCCGAGGGCGATGTGTTCGCGGTTCAGGAAGAGATTGCGGGTGCGATTACCCGCACCCTGGTGGGGCGCATGGTGACGCCTCCGGGGGAGGTGAGTGCGCCCGCCCAGGCGCCGCCGGACCCCCGCGCCTACGACAACTACCTGCAGGGGCGCTTTTACTGGCACAAGCGAACCCGGGACGACCTGGCTCGCGCTGTTAGCTTCCTGCTGCTGGCGACCTCCCAGGCGCCGGATTACGCGCCGGCCTGGGCCGGGCTCGCGGATGCCTATGCCGTCGAGGGCTTCTACGACTACCGCCGCCCGACAGAGGCGTTTCCGCTGGCGCGGGAAGCGGCACAGCAGGCCCTGGTACTCGACCCTGCCAACGCCTCGGCCCACGCCACCCTGGGTTATGTCTCGCTCTATTTCGACTGGAACCTGGCGCAGGGAGAGGCGCATTTCCAGCGCGCACTTGCGCTGCGTTCGGTGCACGCCAAGACCCATCAGTGGTACGCCAACCTGTTGACGGCGGCAGGCCGCTTCGAGGAGGCCGAGCGCGAGATGCGTCGTGCCCGGCAACTCGACCCTCTCTCGCTTATTGCCAATGCCGTCCTGGGCTGGGTGTGGTATTTCGAGGGGCGCTACGCGCAGGCGCTGGAGCAATTGGCATTGACCCGGGAACTGGCACCCGACTTCGCCCTGGCCCTGTTGTGGCAGGGCTGGACCCTGGAGGCGGAGGGGCGTCCGGACGAGGCGGTCGTTGTCTTGCGAGAGGCAGACCGTCTGTCGGCGGCCGGAGGCATTTTCCGCGCTTCACTGGCCCGGACGCTGGCGCTGTCGGGACAGCGTGACGAGGCGCAGAGCCTGCTCACCGGGCTCGTTCGCTCCGGGGACTACCTGCCCTCCTATGAAGTCGCCAAGGCCTGGCTGGCGCTGGGGGAGCGGGACAAGGCCTATAGCTGGCTGCGGCGCGCGTTGGCGGAGCGCTCACACTCCATGGTGTTTCTCGGTATCGACCCCCAGTGGCAGGCCGCGCGGGATGACGCAGCCTACAAAAGCATCCTGGCGGAGGTGAATAGCGGGGTGCAGGCCGAGTAAAGTGGCCCCTCCGTGCCTGTAGGATTGGACAGGTACCCATCCAGCCAGCCCTGCGTTACTCTGCGGGTGGGAAAAAATCCAGGGGGCCTACAAAGGCCGCCGATAATAACGACAAGGGGCCCAAGCCGGGCCCTGTACAACGCCAGAAGGTATCTGCAATGCACGTTTTCCAGACTACCCCCGAAATGGACTCTCTAACGGGTCTGCACACTCGTTCGCGCCTGGGAGCGCTGGCCCTGTCCGCCCTGTTGGGGCTGACTGCCGGCTGTACCCAGGAACCATCCGACCCGCCTTCGGAGTCCTCCGTCACGGGTACTCCCGCCAGCTCCGTCGCGGAGCCGCCACAGGCGGCGGTGGACGGTGCCCGGATTCGCGCTGCCGATACCGAGCCGCAGAACTGGATGAGCCACGGCCGCACCTACGACGAGCAGCGTTTCAGCCCACTGGACGGGATCACAGCGGATAACGTCCGGAGCCTTGGCCTCGACTGGTATTTCGACCTGCCCGACGAGCGCGGCATCGAGGCCACCCCGATCGTGGTCGATGGCGTGATGTATGTCACCGGCGCCTGGAGCAAGGTGTTTGCCCTGGACGCGGCCAGCGGCAAACTGCTGTGGTCCTACGACCCCGAGGTGCCGCCTAGCTGGGCGGTCAATACCTGCTGTGACGTGGTCAACCGCGGGGTCGCTGTATGGAAGGGGCGGGTCTACTTCGGCACCATCGATGGCCGCCTGGTGGCCCTGGAGGCGAGCGACGGCAGCCGGGTGTGGGAGGTGCAGACCACGCCCAGGGACCGGCCCTACTCGATTACCGGTGCACCGCGGATCGTCAAGGGCAAGGTGATGATCGGCAATGGCGGTGCCGAACTGGGCGTGCGCGGCTTTGTGTCTGCCTACAGCGCGGATGGCGGCGAGTTGCTGTGGCGCTTTTACACGGTGCCCGGTGACCCCGCCCAGCCGCTGGAGAACCCGGCGCTGGAGCAGGCCCTGCCGACCTGGAAAGGCGGCGAATGGTGGAAGATCGGCGGTGGCGGCACGGTCTGGGACTCCATGGCCTACGACCCGGAGCTCGACCTGCTCTACATTGGTGTGGGTAACGGCTCTCCCTGGAACCGCGCTATCCGCAGCCCCGGAGGCGGTGACAACCTCTACCTCTCATCCATTGTCGCCCTGCGCCCGGATACCGGTGAATACGTCTGGCACTACCAGACCACCCCGGGGGAGAGCTGGGACTACACTGCCACCCAGCACATGATCCTGGCGAACATCGAGCTCGACGGTGAAACCCGCAAAGTCATCATGCAGGCGCCCAAGAATGGCTTCTTCTACGTGCTGGACCGGGCCACGGGCAAGCTGCTTTCCGCCGAACCCTACACTCAGGTGACCTGGGCGAGCGGGGTGGACCTGGCGACCGGCCGGCCGGTGGAGAATCCCGAGGCTCGCTACGAGAACGGCACCGCGGCCGTGGTATATCCCCACCCCCTGGGTGGCCATAACTGGCATCCGATGAGTTACAACCCCGAAGCCGGCCTGGTGTATATCCCGGCTCAGGAAATCCCCCTGCTGTACTCTTCCGAGACGGATTTCACCTACCGCAAACTGGGCTGGAACACTGGCGTTGAGACCGACAAGGCCGGGATGCCGGACGACGCCGAAATGCGCGACCAGCTCATGGCCCTGGTAAAAGGGCACATTAGTGCCTGGGATCCGGTGGCGGGTAAAGAGCGCTGGCGCATACAGCACGCCAATATCTGGAACGGTGGCATGCTGAGTACCGCGGGTAACCTGTTGTTCCAGGGCAATGCGGAAGCCGAATTCGTGGCCTATCGGGCCGACTCCGGCGAGGAGCTCTGGTCAATGGATGCCCAGACCGGGATCGCGGCCGCGCCGATGACCTATGCCGTGAACGGAGAGCAGTACGTGGCGGTGGCCGCGGGCTGGGGGGGCGCATTTGCCCTGACGGCGGGGGATGCTGCCACCCGCAGCAAGGGCGCGGTGTCTCACCCACGGGTGCTGGTTTTCAAGCTGGGCGGTAGTGCCGTCCTGCCCCAGGCGGAGGTCGCAGACAGTAAAACGGTGGCTCCACGCGAGTTCGCCTACGACGCCGACAAGGTGGCGGAAGGCTACAGCCTGTATATGGACTACTGCTACGTGTGCCATGGCGACCGCGCGGTGTCCGGCAGTTCTGTTCCCGACCTGCGGTACATGAGCGCCGAGACCCGGGAACAGTTCCTGCCCATCGTGCTCGGTGGTCTGCGTCATGAGAAGGGGATGGTGGGGTTCCTCGAGATTCTCGACGAGGACGACGCTATGGCCATCTTCAACTACCTCGAGAAGCGCGCTGAGGATGTCGCCGAGGGCCGGGATCAGTAAGTTGGCTTCAGGGAGCCAGCGCTAGCGCTGGCTCTCGATCCACTCGTCCACCACCTCTTCGAGAATGGCAATGGCCAGCGAACCGTTGCCCACCACCACGTCGTGGAAGGCGCGCAGGTCGAAGCGCTCACCCAGGGCGGCTTCAGCCTTGTCACGCAGTGCCTGGATTCGCAGTTCGCCGATCTTGTAGGACAGGGCCTGGGCCGGCCAGGTGATGTAGCGGTCTACCTCCGCGGTGACCTCGGCTTCGGTCATCGCCGAGTTGGACAGCAGATAGTCGATGGCCTCCTGGCGGGTCCAGCCGAAGGCGTGCAGGCCGGTGTCGACCACCAGCCGGTTGGCGCGCCACATCTCGTAGGTCAGGCGGCCGAAGTCGCTGTAGGGGTCCTGGTAGAAGCCAGCCTCCTTGCCCAGGCTTTCCGAATAGAGCCCCCAGCCTTCCCCGTAGGCCGAGTGATACAGCGAACGGCGGAAGGCGGGCAGGTCCAGTTCCAGTGCCAGCGCGGTCTGGTGGTGGTGGCCGGGTACCGCCTCGTGGAGGGTGAGCGCCTCGAGATTGTAGAGCGGCTGGCTCTGGTAGCCCTCGGCGTTGATGAAGTAGACGCCGGGGGTGCGCCCGTCCGCCGTACCACTGGCATAGAAGGCGCCCCGTCCCACGGACTGGCGAATGGTGTAGGGCATGCGCGGCAGCTGGCCGAAGTAGGTCGGCATCAGGCCATCCATGCGCTTGGCGATAAAGGCCAGTTTTTCCAGCAGGTCCTGGGGGCTGTCGGCATAGAACTTCGGGTCATCGCGCAGGCTGTTCAGGAAGTCCTGGAACGAGCCTTCGAATTCCAGCCTGTCGATAATGGCCTGCATCTCACCGCGAATACGTTTGGTTTCCTTAAGGCCGATCTCGTGGATGGCCCTGGGGCTGAGGTCCGTGGTGGTGAAATAGCCGATGAGGAACTGGTAGTACTCGTCACCCCCCTTGACGCTGGTGATGCCTTCCCGCTGGCGGCAGGCGGGCATGTATTCATTGCGGAAAAAGGTTTCGAAGGCCTGGTAGGCGGGAATGACGTCCTCGGCGATGGCTTCCAGCGCCTCGTTGCTCAGGCGCTTGCGCTGTTTTTCGGGGATGTTGCCGGGAAAGCGCGTGAAGGGCTCGAAGAAGGCGCTGTTGGCGGGGTCTTCCACGATGTAGCGGCTGATGGTCTGATCATACTCGCCGAAGGAGCCGCAGAACTGGGTGTAGCCGGTGGCGATGCCCTCCCGCAGCGCCGCGATCTGTTCCCCGTTGTAGCGGGGGTAGTCGTGGAAGCTGACGATGAGTTTTTCATAATCCTGCACGCTGCCAAAGGCCATGTTGGCCGGGGCGTCGGCAAAATACATGTGGAAGCCGAACAGGGCGGTAATGGGAAAGACATGGTCGTGCTGGGTGTAGCTGGCCCGCTCGGTCTCCCGCTCGTAGCGGAACAGCTTGTAGCTGATACGCTCCTGCCCCTGCAGGGCGTCGCCGTCGATGGCGTCGAGTCGTTTGAGTACTTCCTCGTTAAAGGCCTGGCGTCGGGCCCGGGCTTCGGTGTCCATTTCCGGCAGAATACCGTCCGGGCGGAAGGCATCAGGGTCGGTGCGAAAGAAAATCTTTTCCTTTTCGGCCCGGGCCCAGTGGTCGGCCAGCAGTTGTTCGAAGTCTGCGCTGGCGTCGGCCTGCGCCGTCAGTGGGGCCAGTGCCAGGGCCGTCTGTACAACTGCGGCAGCGATATATTTCTTCATGATGTTGCGATACCTGTCAGGGGGCGTTGCGCGGTGACAATCCGGCCTATTGGCCGGGTGTTGGGGGAAAGTCCTGCAGCAGGGCCTGGGAGACCTCCGAGGCAATGCGGTTTTTGTCCTTCTGGGTCAGGGAGTCCTTCAGCTTGCCCTCGGCGATTCCCCGCCAGACGATCTTGCTGCTGCGAGTGTCGATGACATCCAGCACCACCGTGCCCTCCTGGTAGTGCTTGACGCTGGGCCCGCTGCTGTAACCAATACTGACGCCCGCGCCGTAGGTGCCGACACCCATTCCGCCGTGCACCCCCTGGGGATACCCGCTGAAGCTGTCGATGCGCATCTGGTCCTGCTTGGAGATACTGTAGTTCACCAGGAAGTCGGGCTGGCCTGTAGTGCCTTCGCTAAACCCCCGCCGCCGCAGTTCGCGGTCGACATAAGTGCGCACTCGCTTGTCGGAGCTGTTGTACTGGCGGTAGTCCGCCATTTCCGAAGGGTGGACGTCGTCGTACCAGCGGTAGCTGTGCAGGCCGGCAAAATCAAAGCTGTCGCTGAAGTCGATGTCGTAACTGGGTTTGCTGGCGCAGCCGGCCAGCAGCAGAAGAAAGCCGAGCACGGCGGGTCGGTACAGCGGGAGCATGGGCACATTCCGGTCTGGTCTGGGCCTGCAAGGATACACACCCTCCGGGGAGAGTGTAAGGAAGCTGCCTGGTCGGCTTGTGCCGATTGCGCATTCTGCTAGTCTCGTGCGGCCCGACCTGGCGGCGGTAATAGTCGCGTGGCGAGAGGGGGAGCAGGAAGAGGTGAGAGTAACAAGAGGTGGTAGCGGGCAGTGAGTGAGACAGGACCGGACGCAACCTGGGTATTCGGCTACGGGTCGCTGATCTACAAGGTCGACTTCCCCTACCTGCGCCGCGAGGTGGCGAGCATCGAGGGCTGGGAGCGGCGCTTCTGGCAGGGCTCCCACGACCACCGCGGCACACCGGAGCAGCCCGGCCGGGTGGTAACTCTGACGGCCTCTCCTGGCGCCCTGTGCCGGGGGGTGGCCTACCGGGTGGAGGAGAGCGTGTTCGTGCACCTGGACCACCGGGAGAAGAACGGCTATGTGCGCGCCCCGGTACAGATCACCCTGGCAGGCAGCGACGAGGTAGTGGCCGGCGTGGTGTACTACGCGGCGCCCGATAATCCCGCGTTTCTCGGTGCGGCGCCAATGTCGGACATGGCGCGCCACATTGCCGGCAGCACCGGGCCCAGCGGCAGCAACCGGGACTACCTGTGCCAGTTGGTGTCAGCCCTCGAGGGGCTCGAGGCCTACGACGAACACGTGTTCGAACTGAATGCCATGGTGGCTGCCCTTGGCGGCCCCGATGATCCGTCAGCCGGGGCTTGAGGCCGCCGTGGTAAACAGTCGCCTGATCATCATCGCCCTGGTGGCCGTGGCCACCATGTCGGCGGCGCCGGTACTGATCAGTGCCACCACCGCCAACGAGGTCACCATCGGCTTCACCCGCCTGGCCATCGCCACCCTGGTGTTTACGCCGATGGTGTTGTGGCAGGGCCGATTGTGGCGCTTGGCTCCGCGGCAGTGGCGGCAGTTGGTGGTGATCGGACTGGTGTTTGCGGTGCATTGGCTGAGTTACTTTGCCAGCATCAAATTGTCGACCCCCTCCATCGCCGCCCTGACGATCACGACCTACGGCGTGCAATACATGCTGCTGGCCTGGTTCTTCAACGGTGAGCGGGTAGCGGCGGTGGAGTGGATTGCCATCGCCTGTTGTTTTGCCGGCTGCCTGGTGGTGTCCCCGGCACTGTCCTTCGACAATGCCACCAGCAAGGGGATCGCCGTGGGCCTGTTCAGTGCCCTGTTGTATGCGGTCCTGCCCCTGCTGCACCAGCGGGCGGAGGGCGTGCGCACGGCGGACCGCACCTGGGGCCAGTTCTTCTTTGCCCTGCTGTTTTTCCTGCCCCTGTGGCCCCTGTCCAGCTGGGAGCTGCAGACCGCGGACGTCTACCAGTTGCTGACCCTGGCGCTGCTCTGTACGGTCATCTCCCACGGCCTGTGGGTCAAGAGCAGTACCGAGCTGCCGGCCATTTACTCGAGCATGATCTACTACCTCTACCTGCCGCTGTCGATGCTCGAAAGTGTGCTCTTCCTGGGGGAGTCACTGACGCCGCAGAAAATACTCGGGGCGGCGCTGGTGGTGGGGTCGAGCCTCGCTCTGTCGCTGTACCGTTTCCGGCGCGCGCAGCTGGGGAAAGGGGAAAGCTAGACCGCGGGTGCTGGATCAGGTTGCAGCGGCGTCGAAAATACACTGACCACCCCGCCAGGTGATGCGCACCTGGTTGGCGTCGAGTCGGGTCCTGACCTGTGCCCAGGGCGCCTTCAGCAGGCACAGGTCGGCGGGGGCACCGACCTGCAGGTGGCGCAAGCCGAGGCCCGGTGACTGCGGGGGGCTGAGGAACAGTGCCAGAGCCTGTTCGGGGGTGAGTGCCTCTGACGCTCCGATGATTCTCCCCTGTAAGGTCCTGCGGCTCACCGCCGCGCGCATCAGGCGCCAGGGGTCGGCGTCTCCGAAGGGTGTGTCGCTGCCGCCAGCGAGGGGTACGCCGGCCTCCAGGAAAGCGGCGGCCCGGTACAGCCAGGGCTGGTCCTCGGCCTCCACCTCGTCGAGGTAGTGGTCGCCTCGCTCCTCGATAAAGTGAGGCTGGGTGACCACCCGCAGGTTGAGACGGCGGATCTCCTCCAGCTGCTCGGGAGGGCAGACCGAGGCGTGCTCGATGCGGTCGCCGCTCACGGTTCCGGCAGCGTCCAGCGCGGCCAGGGCAAACACCAGTTCGGTACGGGTCACGCAGTGGATGGCGACCGCCCGCTCCCGGGCGTGCGCCGCGGCGATGTCGTCGCACAGGCGGTCCAGCTCCGGCAATTGCGATTCCAGCAGGTGTACCTTGAGCTCTCCGCGCTGCAGGCCCTCGGTGTCATGGCAAAGCGCGATGTCCGGGCCGCCCATCATTCTCACTCGCTGGCCCAGTTCCCCGCGGTCCTGGGCGGCGGCGAACAGCCGCCACTCTTCGAGTCCATTAGCCGGGGTGGTATCGGTGATGCCGGTAATGCCGTAGCGGGCAAGTTGGCAGCTGGCCCGGGCCAGGTCGGGGAGCTTGCGGGGTACCCGGGCGCGCAGCCAGGCATCGCCTTCGTAGAGGCGGCCGGTAAACTGTTCCCCGCTGCGTTCCAGGCCGGGCGGTAGTTCGCCCTGGGCCTGGTCCTGGTTGAGGGCCTGGTCCAGGTTCAGGGCCTCCAGCGCGCAGCTGTTGAGCACCCAGAGGCGGCCACCGCGGTGCTGTACGCGAACAGGGCGGTCCGGAATGTAACGGTCCAGCCAGTGGCGGTCGATGTCACCGGCCACGCTGGCGTGATAGGCGATGCCGCGCAACCATCCTGCGTCGGGCTGCCCGTTGGCGTCGCGCAGGCATCCCGCGAGCTGTTCCTCTGTTTGCACAGCCGGGGGGCCGCAGTGTACCGAGTCCAGCGCGGCGGCGTAGGCCATCAGGTGCAGGTGGTGGTCGTGCAGACCCGGCAGCAGGGTGGCGCCGTTGCCCTCGATCCAGCGGTGCGCGGGGTCGCTGACAGGCAGGTCGCTGCCATGGCGGGGCCGGATGTCGGTAATGTGGCCGTTCTCGAGACGCACCGTGACCCTGTCGTCGTGACCGTACAGGCAGACGTTGTGAATCAGCGTGATGATGGTTGTCCCCTGTTCACTGTTGTTTCGGCCTCGGATCGCCAGAGTCGATAGCGGCTGCGGTAGTTGTGGTCAGCCGGTGCCGTGGCCACTATGCAGTGGCGTACGGTTCGCTCCAGCGACAGGTCCAGCAGGTGGCCGCCGCCCCCCAGCCAGCTGGCCCAGCCGGCGAGCGCCGCGTGCAGGCCGGTGAGCGGGTCGGCGATGGCGTCCCCGAACACCCGCCATTGGCCGTGCACCTGGTGGCCAATGGCTGACAGTCCGGCGGCTATAGCGGCGTCGTCTCCGTAGGCAATCCAGTTGGCTTGTGGTTCCTGACGTCCGTAACCGGTGATGCTGACCCAGCTCAGGCCCGGATGCGTTTGCAGCAGGTCTTCCGCTACCAAACCCATCTGCCGCAGGGCCCGGGGCCTTGAGGCCTCCAGGACGATATCGGCGCCGGCGATCAGCTCCCTGAGTTCTGCCTGTCCACTGGGCAAGTGCAGGTCGAGGCTGACGCAGCGCTTGCCCGAATTCAGTTGTTCAAAAAATGCGGGGGAGCCGCTGCGGGCGCCGTCAGGGCGATGGGCGCCCTCGACCTTGATGACCTCGGCTCCCGCAGCGAGCCACAGGCGGCTGCACAGGGGGCCGGCCCAGAGTGAGCTCAGATCGATCACCCGCGGGCGGCGGTCGCGGCGGTCGGCGGTCAGCGGGCTGTGAAGTGTTGTGGGCTCGAACCAGGGGGTTTCCCGGGAGGGGATGACCGTGGCGTCGGCGAGCGCGAGTCCGAGCAGGCGGCCCTGCTCCAGCAAGGCGCTGGTCTGGCGCTTCGCCACCTGCTCAGCCAGTTGCTCCCAGTTACTTGCCTCGTTCCCTTCAAGCCAGGCCGGCATCAGTTCCCAGTCGCTGTCGCGGGCGAGATTCACGCCGATTACGCCGTCGGCAGTCGGTAACAGGCGGCAGTGGGCTTCGCCTTCGCGTCGGCTGGCATCCAGGGTGTGGCGTTCGTCCAGCAGGCGGGCACCCGACAGTGCAGGCAATACGTCGACACCGCTCAGCGACCGATACGCCTGTAATACGTCGTTGGCACAGGAGGCCAGGGGAACAGGCAGGTCCAGCCCCGGCCGGTCACCGGTAGCCTGCAGATTCTCATGGGGTTCGCTCTCGTCAGCCGCTGGCGCTATCCGGTCGACACCGATGTCCTGCAAGAGTTTGCAGCCATAGGGCGGCAGGGTCGCGTAAAGCGGCCAGTCAGGGGGTAGCAGGGTCGACCTCGTGCTGATCGGGCTTCTCCTCGGTGCCAGGGGCCTCCACTATGGCGCAAACAGGGTGTCGGCGTCACTTCGGGCTCCCGGGCGCCACTGTCGCAGGCGTGTGCCTGTCCACCCGGGCGGATACACCTGCTCCCGCCGTTGGCACCGGTTTCACAGCGCTGCGCCTGCCGGCGCTTCCCCGGCAGTGTAAACCACCACTTCAAGTGATCTCCCTCCCCCTGCCGCTGTCACAACAACGTCCACAGACCGTCATATTTCCACGCTTCAATAACGACTCGGTCAATTTGAAAAAAAGCGACTAACTTTATACCAGCAGAATGACCGTCTGATCCTGTGAAGCACCGTTACTTGTTCCGTTACTCGCCAAGTCATCCATCCGAAACAATGGGGGTTCCATGATGAAGCACCATCGTCGTACAGCATCATTCGCAATGGCCGCGTCACTTTCACTCATCGCGGCAGCAGTACAAGCGGAAAATCCTGCCCATATAGATCATCCCGGTAAGGGCAAAGCACTCGGCCGAAAAATCGAGGTTCAGTTACTCGGTTTCAACGACTACCACGGCCACCTCAAGACCGACGCGGTGGGTTTTGGCGTCGACGAGGGTGGCGGTGAATATCTGTCCGCCAAGCTGGCTGAATTGCGCCAGGACCGAAGGTACAGCTTCACCGTGGCTGCCGGTGACCTGATCGGTGGCACCCCGGCGTTCTCGGGCCTGTTCCACGACGAGCCCTCGGTAGAATCACTCAATGCCATGGGCCTGGATTTCTCCGGTGTCGGCAACCACGAATTCGACGAGGGGGTCGACGAACTGTTGCGCATGCAAAACGGGGGCTGTCATCCCGTGGATGGCTGTTACTACCCTGACTCGCCCTACGCCGGGGCCAATTTCAAATGGCTGGCTGCCAACGTGGTCAGTGAATTCGACGGGGTGACCACGCCGCTGCCCGGCTACTGGATCGAGGAAGTTGAAGGGGTCAAAGTGGCCTTCATCGGCATGACCCTGGAAGGGACTGACACCATCGTTGCCGCGGCCGGGATCGAAGGCTGGGACTTCCTCGACGAGGCCGAGGCCGCCAATAACCTGGTTCCGGTTCTCGCCGGTGAGGGTGTTGAGGCCATTGTGGTGCTCCTGCACGAGGGCGGCAACCAGGTGCCGGCCCCCGGTGATTACAACGCCTGTGACGACTTCGAGGGACCGGTGGCCGACATCAACGCTGCGCTGGACCCGGAAATCGACGTGATGATCACCGGTCACACTCACCAGCCCTACAATTGCCGCTTGCCGGATGCCGCGGGTTATGATCGTATCGTCACCTCCGCCTATCAATACGGTCGGGTGGTGACTGAAGTCACACTGGTGCTCGATCCCAAGACCAATGACGTGGACCGCAAGAAAACCTCGGCCTACAACCACGCCGTGGTACGCGAAGAGCTCACCCCTGACCCCGCCGTTACCGCCGTCATCGACAAGTGGCAACCGCTGTACGACGACTTCGCCAACGAGGTGGTGGGCAGCATTACCGAGGATATCAATCGCGGGGGGGATCCCTCGGGTTCCGACCGCAGTGTCGAGTCCGCGGCCGGCAACCTGGTCGCCGACGCCCAGTTCTGGGCGACCCAGACCTTCGGCAGCCAGGTGGCCTTCATGAACCCGGGGGGCGTGCGCTCCGACCTGGTCTACGCCCAGTCCGGCTCCGAAGGCGACGGCAATGTGACCTTTGGCGAGGCTTTCACCTTCCAGCCCTTCAACAATGGTCTCGAGGTGATCAGCATGACTGGCGAGCAGATTGTCGAGGTGCTGGAAGAACAGTGCCAGCCCACCCGGTTCCTGCACCTGGGGGTATCGGCAGGTTTCACCTACGACCTCGAGAAGGAACTTGTCGGCGGCGGCTGTACATCGATCACCGTCAGCAACGTGAAGTTGAACGGTGAGCCGGTGTATATGGATGATGTCTACCTGGTGGCGGTCAACAGCTTCCTCGCCGATGGTGGCGACAGCTTCACTACCTTCACCGAAGCGTCATCGCGGGTCACCTGGGGCCTTGACCTGGATGCGCTCACTACCTACCTGGGTGCCAACAGCCCGGTGGCACCACCCTCCACGGACCGGGTTAACGAAGTGAACTGACAGACGGGGCAGGCACTCCCGATATCCCGCTGCAAGCCGGCTGCGCTCTCAGTCATCTGACCAGCGCAGCCGTATTATCCCTCCGAGTTTATCGTCATTGAACCGCCTCAGCCATATGCAGGAGGCAGGCGACGCCTGTCGCGGGCCATAATGGGCAGCTTTCTGTTCAGTAGATAACAACAACCTGGAGGAGATGGGCATGTCGAATTCCCTGGAACAATTGGCAGGCGGTGTCGCGGTCATTACCGGTGCTGGATCGGGTATCGGCGAGGGCCTGGCCCGGGTGGCCGCCGAGGCGGGCATGCGGGTGGTGGTGGCCGATATCGCCCTGGAGCGGGCGGAGCAGGTGGCGCAGTCCATTTGCGAAGGCGGGGGTGAGGCGCATCCGCTGCGCGTTGATGTGTCCAGCGCTGGGTCGATCGACGCCCTGGCGGCGGCGGTCCACGAACGCTTCGGGGATGTGACCCTGCTGATCGACAACGCCGGGGTGGAGACCCTCGGTTACAGCTGGGAGCTGAGCGCAGAGCAGTGGGACAGAACCCTCAACATTAACATTCACGGCGCCATTCACGGAGTCCGTGCCTTCGCCCCGCGCATGATCGCCTGTGGCAAGCCAGCCTGGATCGCCAACACCGCGTCTATCGGTGGCCTGGGCATGATGCCCATCCAGACCTCCTACATCCTCAGCAAGCACGCGCTGATCTCCTACAGCGAGTGCCTGTTCCTCGAGATGCAGCTTGCCGGGGCACCGATTGCGGTGTCCGCGATTTTGCCGGGACCGGTTGCCACCCGAATTTTCAGCGACGGTAGCACCACCACCGATTCCGGTAGTGAAGCCCACCGCAGCATGATGAACGCGATGCTGGAGGCAGACGGGATCTCCGGCTACGAGGCGGCCCGGCGCATCCTGCCGCAGATTGCCGCCGGAGAGTTCTGGGTGTCCACCCATCCGGAGATCACTCGCCAGATGGCTACGGGCCGGGCCCAGCACTTGTCGACCCTGTCCAAACCGGCACTACCGGAAGAAGTCCTGCAGAGCATGGGCCTGTCGGTCGACAGCTGAGCTCACTCTCAGGCGGGCGTACCAGGCCCGCCCGGACTATTCGTCGAACAGCCCGGCGTGGGCCTCGCGCAGGTCGCGCTTGAGAATCTTGCCCGAGGGATTGCGCGGCAAATCCGCCGCCAGCACGACGCGCTTGGGTACCTTGAAGCCGGCCAGTTTCTCCTGGCAGAAGGCAATCGCCGCCTGCTCGTCGGCTTCGTTTTCGCTGCCGGCCTTGGGCACCACCACCGCGGCAACCGCCTCCACCCAGCGGGCGTGGGGCAGGCCGATTACGGCCACCTCGGCCACCCAGGGCAGCTGGTAGATGGTCTCTTCCACTTCCCGCCCGGACACGTTCTCGCCGCCGGTCTTGATCATGTCCTTCTTGCGATCGACGATGGTGAGGTAGCCCTCGTCGTCCACTGTGGCGAGGTCGCCGCTGTGGAACCAGCCGCCGGCGAAGGCCTCGGCGGTTTTTTCCGGATTTTTGAAGTACTCGGTGAGCAGTTGTGGCGAGCGGTGTACCACCTCGCCGATCTCGCCCGTGGCGACGTCGTTGCCGTCGTCGTCCACTACCCGGGTTTCCACATGCAGCACCGGCTGGCCGGCTGAGCCTGCCTTGCGCAACTGGTCCTGGGGCTTGAGGATGGTGGCCACCGGGGCGATCTCGGTCTGGCCGTAGAGGTTCCAAAGCCGCAGGTCCGGCAGGCGCCGCTGGATTTCCTTCAGCACTTCCACCGGCATGATGGAGGCGCCGTAATAGCCTTTGCGCAGCCTGGACAGGTCTGTGCTGTCGAAACCGGGATCGCGCAGCAGGGATATCCACACGGTGGGCGGGCAGAAGAAGGCTGTCACGCCCTCCTGCTCCAGCAATCGCAACAGGTTGGCGGGGGTGGGGTCATCGGTGATGATATTTTGCCCACCCACCTGGACTGAGGGGCCGAGGAAGCAGTCCAATTGGGCGCAGTGGAACAGGGGCATGGCGTGCAGCAGCACGTCATCACCCGCCACCTCGGCATCGACGAGTATGCTGCCATACTGCCACATCACGGCGGCGTGGCTGAGCACCGCGCCCTTGGGGGCCGATTCCGTGCCACTGGTGTAAATGATCTGCGCCGGGCTCTGGCTGTCGACGGCGGGTGGATTGGCCAGCGGTTCCGCCGCGATGAAGGCGGTGAAGGCCTCCAGGTCTGCCGGCGCCTCGCTGTTCAGGTCCAGGCACACCAGGCCCTCCACGGCGGGACATTGCTTTGCCACCTCGCGGGCCTTGTCGCATTCGCTGGCACCGGTCAGCAGCAGCCGCGCGCCGCTGTGCCCGACAATGTAGGCGGCCTCCTGGGCATTGAGCATGAAGTTGACCGGCACCAGCACGGCGCCGGCGGCGGCAATGGCAAAGCGTGCTACTGCAAAGGCATTGGAGTTGCGCGACAGCACCGCCACCCGGTCTCCCGGCTGGATACCTCGCTTCACCAGCGCACCGGCTGCACGCACGCACAGTGTGTTGAATTCGCGGTAGGTCCAGCGTGTCTCCAACTGGGCGATGGCCGCCCGGTCCGGGTGGCGGGCGGCGGTGCGGCGCAATACGTCGTAAATCGATTGCTGACGGAGTTGGGGGTCGCTCATGGGTAGAGGTCTCCTGTGGCGATGTGTCGTTCTTATGCTGCGTTGGGGTGGCGGGCCAGCCGACTGCCCATATTCCAGAGCCGGACGCGACGGCACAAGTCCCCGTGGTGATTATTGTCGTTTCGCGCGAGTGGTCGTTACGGCTTGCCGTCGGCCTCGATAAACGCCTCCAGCACCTGCTGGACATAGCGCTGGTCTTCCCCGCTCATGGTGGGGTGGCAGGGCAGCATGACGCCGTGCTGCATGATCTGGTCGCAGTTGCCCAGTCCCGCGGGATGAATACGGTAGTCCCTTCCCTTGAGCATGGGGTGGCGGGTGATGTTGCCGGAGAAGATTACCCGGGAGAAGACCCCGCTGTCCTCCAGGTGGATTTGCAGGGCCTTGCGGCTCCAGCCGGTCTCCGGGCGAATCTGCAGGGGGAAGCAGATCCAGGTGGTTTCGGTCTCGGGCAATGTGGTGGGCACGATGAATTTGTCGGCGTGCCGTTCGAAGAAAGCGTAATAATCCTGGAAGCGCGCGTTGCGAAGCTGCCAGAGTTCGTCGATCCGGTTCATCTGCCCGAGGCCGAAGGCCGCGCCCGCCTCGTTGGGAATGAAGCCGTAGGCCAGGTCTTCAAAGATAAACAGGGAGTCGTAATCGACGCCATCCATCTGCTCCAGGAAGCGGCCGTCGCTCTCCGCCACTTTGGTACCGAACATGTACTTCTCGGAAGAGCGGCCCCAGGCGCGCAGCATCAGGGCGCGGTCCAGCAGGGCATCGTCGTCGAAAAACACCATGCCACCGTTGCCGAGGGCGGTAATGATGTGAAAGATCGAAAAACTGGTGACGGAGATGTCGGCCCGGGTAGCGGTCTTTCGTCCCCGCAGGCTGCCTCCCAGGGTGTCGCAGGAGTCGTGCACCAGTTTCAGGCCGTGGCGGTCGGCAATCTCGCGCAGCCTGTCCCAGTCGCCAATGCCCCCCACCAGGTCGGGCACCAGCAGCGCCCGGGTGTTTTCCGTGATGACGTCCTCGACCCGGTCCGCCAGGATCTGGTAGCTGTCCAGGCCCACATCGACGAACACCGGCGTGTATCCCGCCTGGTAGATGGTGGCGACATCCGTGGAGAAGGTGAGCGCGGGAGTGATGATCTCGGACCCGGCGGGCAGGTTGAGCAGGCGCATGGCAATCATCAGCGCCGAAGAACCCGAGTTCACCATGACGCCGTGTTTTTTACCCATGAATTCGGCGACACGGGCCTCGAATTCGCAGACGCGTGTGCCTGGAATCAGTCCGTTGGGGTCTTCCAGTACCGCGTTCACCTGTTGAATTTCATCCTGTCCGTACATGGCGCCGCCGTAGCGGACCACGCGGGGCGCAAGCTTGTTACTGGTCATCGCCTGTTATTCCTTTTATTGCTCTGCGGATTCAGCCTTGCCGGGTTTACTGATCGCGCCCGGGAATGCTGCGGCATTCGATGAATGTGCCGTCATCAAAGTCAGCATACGCGGAACACCAGGTGGGCTGAAATCGCCTGCCGGCAGGCTGGTTCAATAATTGGGGATACCCGGGGCAAAAGTTGCGCGTCACCCATTTCCGATCGTCACAGGAGACTTTGCTGAGTCGCTACGAAGGCAGTGCAGTGGTCTATCCTGTGAACTCAGTGGACTGACCTGCAGGTAGCTTCGATATGCTCAAGCCCGATCCAGACCGACTCGACTTAACGGCCATTGCCCGTGAGAGAATCCACAACCGCCATCCCACGGAGATTGCTCCATGAGATACGTCTACGGCCTGCTGTGTATCCTCGGCACGGTTTTACCCTATGGCGCGTTGCTGCCCTGGCTTGTCGAAAACGGCCCCGATATCCAGTTGTTCCTCGCGGATGCCATCCGCACCGGCATCGGCACCTTCGCGTGGCTGGACGTGATGGTCTCGGCGCTGGTGCTGCTGGTGTTCATCTGGACGGAAGGCCTCGCGAAGGGCATGAAGCACCTGTGGCTGCCCACGCTTGGCACCTTCACGGTGGGCGTGTCACTGGGTCTGCCGCTGTTTCTGCTGATGCGCACGGTGCATCTGGAAAAGGTGCCGTCGCCCTGAGCCCGGTTGCCTGCGCTCAGCAGGAGTTGGCCGGGTCATTGGGCTGAATCAGGGGCTCACCGGCACGTTCATACCACAACTGCAGGCTCTCCCAGATGTCCTCGGCGGATTCGGCAAACCAGAACAGGTCCCGGTCTTCGCTGTCGATTACCCCCTCTTCCACCAGGAAGTCCACATCGAATGCCCGTCGCCAGAAGCTCTCTCCCACCAGGATCACGGGCAGGGGTTTGATCTTCCGGGTCTGGATCAGTGTCAGGGTTTCAAACAGTTCGTCGAGGGTGCCAAAACCACCGGGGAAGGCCACCAGCGCCCTGGCGCGTAGCATGAAGTGCATTTTACGCAGGGCGAAATAGTGGAACTGGAAGCAGAGCTCCGGCGTGACATAAGGGTTGGGAAACTGCTCGTGGGGCAGGGTGATGTTAAGGCCTACGGTTTCGCCGCCGGCGTTGCAGGCGCCGCGGTTGGCCGCTTCCATGATGCCGGGCCCGCCCCCCGTCATGACCACCAGCCGGGAGTCGCTGCAGCCTTCTCCAGACTCCGCTACAAGGCGGCTGAAGGCTCGCGCCACTTCGTAGTAGCGGCTGTTCTCCTCGATGCGCTGCGCGATCTTCAACTGGCGGTGGAACTCCGGGTCCTGTGGGCTGTGCTGCAGGGCGTGTTCCAGTTCGACGACCCGTTGGCGGGCGGCGAGCGGTTCCACAATCCGCGTGCTGCCGAACACTACGATGGTGTGGCGAATGCCGTGCTTCCGCATCAGGCGTTCCGGTTTCAGGTAGTCCAGCTGCAGGCGTACGCCACGGGCGTCATCGCTCTCGAGAAAGTGCGTGTCTTCGACACTGGGCTGGTAGGAGGGGCTCTCCAGAATCGCCTGTAACTGCTCTGAGCAGGTTGGATCCTGCTGTGCTGGCTTTGGCGTTTCCCAGGGCAACCGCTGCTTGCGCTGCAAGGGTGGGGCCGGCGGGGGCACGCTGCGGTTCTTGTTGTCGTCATCCATAGTGAGCTGAGTCTAGATCAGCGCGGCGGTAAACGGTACTGCCCGTGTGAAGGGCCTGATGTCCAGCGGGGTCGGCTATTCCAGCAGGCGGGCGATATGCTCCGCAGAGCGCTGCCGCGCCCTACCCGACCACACGCTGGTGAGGGTGCGCCATACAACCGGCCAGTCGCGCCAGGGGGAGGGATCTGCCAGGTAC
This sequence comes from Parahaliea maris, assembly GCF_008064665.1. GTDB lineage: Bacteria > Pseudomonadota > Gammaproteobacteria > Pseudomonadales > Halieaceae > Parahaliea > Parahaliea maris. The sequence continues at coordinate 693,876 of NZ_VRZA01000003.1, forward strand.
GCCAGCTGAAGACGGACTTTTTCTGGCAGCAGGCGGGTCAGGTAGAGGGATTCTGCCTCGTCCCGCCCGGCCAGTACGGCGTCCTCCGCAAGAAAATCCACCGCCGCCGGCCCGGTGATTCCCGGGCGCACGCTCTGCAACGCGGCGAGCGCCTCCGGGGGCAGGTGAGCGGCGTGTTTCAGGGGCAGGGGCCGGGGGCCGACAAGGCTCATATCACCGCGCAGCACATTGTAAAGCTGGGGCAGCTCGTCCAGCCGCCAGCGCCGCAGCAACAGGCCGGGACGGGTGATCCTGGCATCGTCTTCCGCCGCGATACTGCTGCTGTCGCCGGTACCCGTTTGCAGCGAACGGAATTTATACAGGGTAAAAGGCACCCCGTTGCGACCCAGGCGCATCTGGCCATAGAGGATGGGGCGACCGCTGCCCAGGCCCACCCACAGGCCAAGCGCCAACAGCAGCGGTGACAGGCCCACGAGTGCCGCGGCAGCGCAGGCCAGGTCCACAATGGGTTTGCAGCGGTGCTGCCGAGGCGACGTCATCGGTCTGGTTTCAGTAGCCCAGCACAGCGCCGACCCCTACTCCGGCGGCGTAGAGCACGAAGGTGAGCAGCGTCAGGGGCTGCACTGGCCGGTTGCGGTGAAAGGTGTCCGGCTCGTGCCAGGTCCAGTACTGGGCCAGCAGTGCGCTGGGCAGGGCGGAGAAGCCCAGCCAGACGGGCTTTGGCAGGCCACCCAGTAGCGGGTACACGAGCAGCAGCCCAAAGCCGGCCAGGTAGATCACGGGTAACAGGCGGCTGGCCCGGTGCTTGCCCAGGCGTGCCACCAGGTTGTACTTGCCGGCGCTGCGGTCGGCGTGGAAGTCGGGAAACTCGTTCACCCAGAGGAAGGCGGCGATGAAGATACCCAGCGGCAGGGAGAGCCAGAAAACGTCAGAGCTGACGCTGTGACTCATCAGCATGCCGGTACTCAGGGCCACCAGTGGGCCGTAGCACAACACCACGTCCAGCTCGCCGAGCCCGCGGTAGGCCAGTTGCAGGGGTGGCCCGTGGTAGGACCAGCCCAGTACCAGGCCGGTGGTGCCGAGCCAGAACAGGCCGGGTTCGCGCAGCAGGACCATCAGCGCGCCCAGGGCGATACCCACCGCCCCGAAACCGAAGGCGATGCCCCAGGTTTGGCGGCGGGACAGCAGTTCATCCACCAGTACCCGCTTGCCGCCGGAGAAGTTGGTCCGGTCCTCGGGCTGCACCGCGAGGTCGGTACCCGAGTCGTAGTCGTAGACATCCCCCCAGGCGTTCTTGGCCACTTCCATACAGAACATGGCCAGCCCCATGACGGCCAGCCACGGCCAGGAAAAATCCGGGTGCCCGGCAACGGGCGCCGCGCCCACGGTCATGGCGGCCAGGGAGGTGATACTGATCTTGGGGTCTGCCAGGCGCCACAGGCCGGCGTTGAATTGATTGTCCATTGGCCTGGTCAGCGCCATTTGTCGGGGGCTTCAGTGTAGCCCGGTCATCTCGAATTCCGCTACCGATCCCGGGTTCGGGTGACATCACGCGTGTGGGTATGCTGCTATTTACCAGAAGCTCCTGCGAGAGAATGCACTGGCCACCGCCACCCTGGCCGAAAAACGTTCCCAGGGGAGAAGCTTTGCCAAGCTGGTGAAAGAAGTGAAGCGCATCAAGCAGAACAAGACGGATACCTGACGATTTCCCTCGGGGAGTGCCGGGCTGGTAGGGTGGGTCATGAACCGACCGGGTTGCGATAGCGGGTGTCGGTTTGCGTGGCAATTCACACATGCGTCCTATACTGCCAAGAGGCGGCAATGGGAAACCGGGAGGTTTAAACTTGGCCAGAAGCACCACTCAGGAACGGATCAAGCGCCTGGAGGCTCACCTCCGGCAGGAAAACCCGATTCTGGCAGGTTGTGTAAAGAGTTTTCAGCGTCTCGACCGGGTTGCCCGCAAACTGGGTTTGATGGAGCGCGATAGCTCCTACGCGACCCAGGTGTCATGGTGGCCGGTCATTTCCCTGCTCGGCACCTTTTCCGCGGGCAAGTCCACGTTTATCAATCAGTACGCCGGTGAGAACCTGCAGCGCACAGGCAACCAGGCGGTAGACGACAAGTTCACGGTGGTCTGTTACGGCACTGGCGGCGCCTCGACCTCCCTGCCGGGGCTGGCGCTGGACAGTGATCCACGCTTCCCGTTCTACCAGATCAGCCTGGATATCGAGCGCGTGGCGGAAGGCGAAGGGCGGCGGGTGGATTCCTACCTGCAGCTGAAGACCCTGCAGGCGGAACACCTTCGCGGCAAGATTCTGATCGACTCACCCGGCTTCGACGCCGACCAGCAGCGCAACTCGACCCTGGTCATTACCGAGCACATCATCAACCTGTCTGACCTGGTGCTGGTGTTCTTCGATGCCCGCCACCCGGAACCGGGGGCCATGGCCGATACCCTGAAGCACCTGGTGGCGGAAACGGTCAAGCGACCGGATGCCACCAAGTTCCTGTATATCCTCAACCAGATCGATAACACCGCCCGCGAAGACAACCCCGAGGAGGTGGTGGCCGCCTGGCAGCGCGCCCTGGCCCAGCACGGGCTGACCGCGGGGCGGTTCTACCGCATCTACGCCCGGGGTGCCGCCCTGCCGATCAAGGACGATCAGATCCGCCAGCGCCTGGAGCGCAAGCGCGACGAGGACCTGGCAGAGATCGAGGCCCGCATTCACCAGGTGGAAGTGGAGCGCGCCTATCGCGTGGTGGGGGTACTGGACAAAACCGCCCGCCATCTGCGCGACACCATCGTGCCGCGCCTGACCGAGGCCCGCCGTGCCTGGCGCCGACGTACCTTCTGGTACAGCCTGCCGGTGTTTTCCCTGCTGATTGGGTTGTTTCTCTGGTGGAGTATCGGGGGAGGGCACTGGGAGGGCTTTCACCTGCTGCCGTTTACCGGACTCTCACTTCCCGAACAGTTGACGGTGGGCGCGGTACTCGCTGTGCTGCTTTGTCTTATCTACTACCCCCTGCGAGCGCTTGCTGGCGCAGCTGCACAACGCAAACTGGCGAAGGACGAGTCCCTGGGGCCGGATCGTGATCAGGTTCTGCGGGCTTTCGATTGGAACCGCAAGGCCTGGTGGAATTCACTCGCCGATGCCAACCCGCGCGGTTGGGGACGCTGGCGGCGGCGGCAGCTGGACAAGGTGCTGTCTGAGGCGGACGGCTTTGTGCAGGCACTTAATGACTGCTATGCGCGACCTTCTGGCGGGGACGGTTGAAGTGCGGGGCCCTCGCTCAGGCTGGATGCCGCATTCGACCCATAGCGGGTATTCGCGAGTCCCGGTTTTAGAGTCTGCTTCCGATTAAAATCTGACTAACTGTGTGATAGCGTTTCACTGCTTCTCGTTATCAATGGGGACAGCCCATGGCGTCCAGGCGCGACTACCAACTGGCGGTAGCTGTAGATACTCTTCTGCTTTGGGGGCGGCTCGGTGGTGCCTACTGTGCAGTAGCGCTCATCGCCTACGGGTTTTTGAGTCTGATGGCTGTACCCGACTGGGTTGCTCCGACAACCTTGGCCATTGCGCTGCTTATTGGCCTTACTGCCGCTTTGCGGCTGCGACCTTTCCTCGTCGTCCGTAAGCACGGCGTTCCCATGGAGGGTAGAGTCACTGAGATCAAAGAGCGCAGGGTGAAGAACAACAGTGATGGTGGATCATTTCTCAAGAAGCGTTTGGTCTATTCGTACGAATACGAGGGAGTGGAGTATCGAGGACAGACTACATGGGGTTCATCGGGACGTTTCGGCACACTGGATACAGGTAATCCGATTCAGATCATCATAAACCCCAGGCGCCCTGCTGAAGCAGTCTGGATTGATGACATGCCGATCAAAATGCCCCAGGTGATCGGGATGTAGTCCGGTCTTCAGGTTGTCAGGGCCGAGGCCCCCCCGTCAAATTTGCCTGAGTACGTTCATCGGTACAAACAGTCTCATTGGGTCATCTGTGAATGGCTGAAACATATCGAACCTGTCGTAGAATGCTTTCGCATCATCGTCGAGCAAGTCGAGAATCAAGCCAATGGCGGGCAGTCCATTATCCGTCAGTTGCACACTATGCCTCAGTGCGCTGACCAGAGTTTTCTCTCCGTAGCGCTTGCCTTGGTATGCCTTATCCACGGCCAACCGTGCGAGCAGCACGACTGGCACCGGATAATTCGGTAGCTTGGCCTCAACAGGGATTTCCGCTTTTGAGACGGTAGATGAAGCCAGGGTGTAGTAGGCCGCCATTGGTGTTTTGGCGCCTTCCTCGGGATGGCGTGCAGGCAATACCCAAGTGCTGCTCAAACCCAATCCCATGTTCTTTGCTGCGAAGCGGGCTAAGAACGCGTTCATGTCAGGCTTTCCGCAATCGAAGGCCTTGACGTCAAAATGTGAAGGGTTGAGCGCTATAAACTCTTGCGGAACTGACAATCAAAATCCTTCTTGATCAAGGCGCTTGGCGGCCTCCAGGATACGGGCGCTGGGGACGGCAGAAGTGTCCTGGCATGCCATCATGAAGGCATCGAACTGGTCATTCGTAACTTTGATAGAGGCTTGCTGTTTCAAAATCTCAGGCGCATCCTGCCTAATCAGGCGAGTGATGTATTCTGTAACTGACGAGCAGCCCAGTGCCGCAGAAGCTCTTTCTGCCAGGGACTTCGTTTCTGAGTCGACTCTCATGTCCAGTCGCTCTTTACGGGCTGAAGTGGTCATTTCTCCTTCCTCTGAGAGATCAAGTCTCTTGATTTGCGCTAATGTACGTCAACATGACGTACAATCTCAAGGAAAGTTTCATGTCTGCCTTCTTGTTGGTGGTGTTGCTGACTGATATTTTGCTCGGCGTTATCGTAACGTATTGATAAATAATGAAAATAAATTTTTACAGCTATCCCTGGCCATCTAAGCCACTTCGGACTTGTTGCACATGATTTTGCGGGAAAAGGGGGTGAGTGAGGCCGCAACTTCCAAGCCCTAATGGGGTAGAGCCGTAGAGCCAGTGGCTGATCGGTAAGGACTAAAATGGCCCGCCCGAGAGGATTCGAACCTCTGACCTTTGCCTCCGGAGGGCAACGCTCTATCCAGCTGAGCTACGGGCGGTCTAAACAAGTTTTCCGTGTATTCACACGTCCCAGCATTTTCCCAGGCCTCCAGTGGATAGAGCGTTGGCAACGCTCCCCCTTCGGGGGCCAGCCCGAAATCACAGATTTCGGTCGTTCCGCCTAAAACTGCTGCGCAGTTTTGTAACGGCTCCACCCAGCTGAGCTACGGGCGGTCTGAACAAGTTGTCCGTGTATTCACACGTCTCAGCATTATCCCAAACCTCCGGTGGATAGAGCGTTGGCAACGCTCCCCCTTCGGGGGCCAGCCCGAAATCACAGATTTCGGTCGTTCCGCCTAAAACTGCTGCGCAGTTTTTTAACGGCTCCACCCAGCTGAGCTACGGGCGGTGTTTATAGTGGGCTTGGGGAGCCCAAGAGGACGCGCATAATACCCACTTAGGCGCCTTGAGTCTATCACTCGCCGGCGCCCTCAGGGTCCTCAGCTGGCGCCAATATCCACACAGATCTTGCCAAAGTGCTGCTGGCTCTCCTGGTGACGGAAGGCGTCGGCCAGTTCTGCCAGCGGGTAGTGGCTGTCGATCACGGGCTTCAGGTTATTCGCTTCCACCGCTGCGATCATGTCCGCCTGGTGTTGCTGGCTGCCCACGGTGATGCCGTGGATGCGCGCGTTTTTCTGGAACAGCGCTGCTGTTGGTACCTCGCCGGAGACGCCGGTGAGGACGCCGATCATGCTGATGCAGCCATCGAAGGCCACGGCGCGAACGGACTGGGCTATCGTGCCGGAACCGCCCACTTCCACCACCAGGTCGGCACCCTGGCCGCCAGTGAGTTCCAGTACCTTGTCGCCCCATTTTGGGGTGCTGCGGTAGTTGATCAGGGCTTCTGCCCCCAGTTCGCCCAGCCGCGCCAACTTCTCGTCGGATGAGGACGTGGCGATCACCCGGCAGCCCATCATGCGGGCCAGTTGCAGGGCGAAAATGGATACGCCGCCGCTGCCCTGCACCAGTACCCAGTCGCCGGGCCTGAGGTGGGTCTCCACCATCACCGCGCGCCAGGCGGTCAGGCCGGCGCAGGTCAGGGTGGCGGCTTCGGCAAAGTCGAGGTTGGCGGGCATGCGGCTGAAGGCGGTGGCAGGCATGGTGACGGTTTCGGCCGCAAAACCGTCTACGTTGTCGCCGGGTACACCGCCCATTCGGGGCCGCGCAGGGGCGCCATCCTGCCAGTGAGGGAAGAAGTAGCTCAGCACCCTGTCACCTACCGCGAAACGGTCGACATTCTCGCCCACGGCAGTGACCACACCGGCACCGTCCGACAGGGGGATGCGGCCGTCCTCGCTGGGGATCAGTCCGGTCACTACGGCATAGTCGTGAAAGTTGAGGGAGCTGGCCTTCACTTCCACCTGGATTTCTCCAGGGCCGGGGTCGCGCGGGCTTAACTCAGCGGCTGTCAGTTGGTCCAGGCCGCCGGGGGCTTTCAGGCGCATTGCGAGCATGTTGCTTCCTCTTACCACATCAGGTCGTCGGGGATTTCGTAGTCCTTGTACCACTCTTCCTCTTCCGCGGTAAGTTTGGCGGCGTCGGATTCCTGGCAGCGGATCACCCGGGTTACGTCCCGTTCGGCGATCTTGTCGGCCACGGCGGCCGGGATCAGTGCGTACTGGTCGCCCTGTTTGGCAATGGCCAGGCGGCCGGCCGCCAGTTGCTTCTGCTGCATGGCGTCCACGTAAAACTTCTTCACCTGCTTGCCGTCGGTGAAGTTGAAGTTGATATCGCCACCCTTGCGCGGCACTTCATTGGTTTCTATCAGCTGACGAATCTGGGCGTTGATCGCCTTGCGCTGGGCTTTCTCTTCCCGCTGCTGGTTCAGTTCGCGGTCGCGCTGGACCTTGTCCGCGCGGGCCTGCTGGGCGGCCACCTTGATTTCGTCCTCGATCACCTCGCCGCTGCGGCGGGCGATCCGGGAGGCCTTGCGTTTTTCCTTGTCGAACTGCTTGGCGCGCTTGGCATCGGCCAGGCCGGCTTGCAGCAACTGGTCTTTCAGGGATCCGGACATGGTGTGAGTCTGGTTGCAATTGGGGGCTTGATTGTAGCGCCGTGGCCGGGTCAGGCCCAGCCATCAGGGCGTTGGAGGCTGTGCTTAGGTCATTTAGATATAAGCGGTGATTGTAAATAAAGGTAAATAATATCCTTGACGGGAATATCTCTGCGCCTAAAGTCGTCAACCGGGTGACAAAGCGATAAGGCCCTTGGCGAAAAATTGTTCAAATTCAACAGGTTGGACAGGGCCTGGCGCAACAATAGATGGAGGTTAAAAAATGAACAAGTCGATGTTGACCGGTGCGGTACTGGGTGTGTCCCTGGCTACAGCGGGTGGCGTGTTGGCCAGTTATGGCCTGCTCCCGGGGGGGGCAGGAGCCAACGAAGCGGAAGTGCTCGAGGTTACCGAGGTGCGTGAGACGGTGGAAGATCCCCGTGAGGTCTGCAAGGACGTGGCGGTGACCCGCCAGAAGCCGGTGCAGGACCAGCACCGGGTGCTCGGCACGGTAGCCGGTGCCGTGATCGGTGGTGTGCTGGGTAACCAGGTGGGTGGTGGCAGCGGCAAGAAGATTGCCACGGTAGCCGGTGCCGCAGCCGGTGGTTACGCCGGTAACAAGACCCAGGAGCAGATGCAGGCCGGTGATACCTACGTCACCACCGAAACACGCTGCGAAACCGTGGTGGATACCCGCGAGGTAGTCAGCGGCTACGAGGTGACCTACAGCCTGGACGGCGAACAGGACACCATCCGCATGGCCTATCACCCGGGTGACAGCATCCCGGTGGAAGAGGGCAAACTGGTGTTGTCCAAAGAGAGTTAAGCCGGGTGGCCGCCCGCGCCCGCGACAGGTTGCCTGTCGCGGGTTTTTTTATGCCGGTGGGGGTGTACGCTTACTGCGCCGCAGCCATGCCGGGGGGGAAGGCCGCGAAAATGCGCACTGCGGCCGCGTTGACCACTTCCTGGTTTTTCAGCTGATCCTTGTCCTTGATGCGGGAGTGGATGGTGCCGCGCCAGACGGACTGCTTCATACCGGGGTCGATCATGTCGACGATGAAGGTGCCATCGGTGTAGTTGCGGGTTACCACCTCGGTGCCGCCGGGCATGCAGGACCAGCAGTTGTACATGGAGTAACGGTTGTAACCGTAGTAGGGGCCGTACATACCGGGGCTGTTATAGGTTTGTACGTCGGTCTTGAACTGGGTCACCAGGTGCCAGCTCAACAACATGTCCGACTGGCTGGCGTCCGCCACAATCTGGAAGCCCTTTTGCTTCAGGGCGTAGGTGAGTGCGTCGTCCACGCGATCGATCTGGATATCGCTGAGCTGCATCGGGTTGTCACCGCTGACCTGGCCCGACTCATCGTAGAACGCGATGGTTTTGACCCCGGAGAAATCGTAGTCGTTCATGTAGTCCACGTCGGGCTTGGGTGGCTTGCTGGCACAGGCAGTGACCAGCAGGCTCGCGGCGACGACAGCCAGTACGCGTCTGGATTGGCGGATGGCGTTCAACATTATCGATCTCCTCGGGGCGTATTGGGTATTGCGTATTGGGTACTGCGTATTAAAAGTTTCGTAAAGCATGCGTGACCAGTTCAGGAGTATACCCGGGATCACGACGCGACCTACACCCGTATTAGGCTGTGCAGGGCGCCAACAGTTCCTGTACCGCGTGAACGTGTCGCTTGGGTGCCAGTCGCCACTGGTCCAGTAGCGCATCGCGTTGTGCCTGCCATTGGGTGTAGGCGGGCGGCAGTGCTGATTGCAGCAGTGATTCGAGCGCAAGCACCGGCGGAAGCAGCTGGTATTGGCGCCGGTTGACCGCCGCTGACCACGGTTGGATCTCCCCGGCGAAAAAGCGTGCCACCACGTTCGGCAGGATATCGGCCACCGCCGGGCGCAGGGGTGGCAGGCACAGGGGGCCTCGTGCCTGCCGGGCATTCAGCATGCGGTCGGCTACCCCGAGCCAGCTGGATTGTGTTGCCAGGGCCAGCAACAGGGCGCCGCCGTCACCCTTGTTGACCTCACTGAGCAGTAACTCGAGGTTCAGGTTGTCGGCGCGATAGTCGCCAGCCAGCCAGCGCTCGCTTTCGGTGGTGATCGCTTCCAGCGCTGTCACCACGGCAGGGCCGGTATTGGCGGGGTAGCCGGTCAGGTCGTGCGGGCGCTGCCAGAGCGCGCGATACTCGGGGCCGCCGAGGGTGGCCAGGAATATGCGCCGGGGCAGCTGGGCCTGTTTCTGGAGGTAGGCCTCACGCAGGACCAGCGCCAGTTCGTCGTTGCCCTTCTGCCGCTGCCAGTTGATGCACTCGGGCGCCAGGCGCAGGTATTCCAGGTCCAGCAGCAGGCGTTGGGAGGCGCTGGCCATGCGGCCCAGGCTGCTGTTGCGCTTGCCGATAGTGATCTGTACCTCGCAACCGCTCAGAGACAGGAAGTCGAGGGTGTCGAGCTTGGTGGACTCGAACACCAGGCGCAGCCCGGCCCTGTCCGGTTGGCGGGGGAGTTGTGGGCGATCGACGGGAGGGCGCGCCACGTCCAGGGTGCGCTCGAGGCGTTCGAGATAGGTGTCGAACAGCGCCTCCGGCCCCGGGCGGGCGCAGGCCGCCAACGCCAGAACACCTAACAGTAGGAGAGGCCCTTTCTTCATGCGCCCTTTATACCCCAGTTCGCGGCGGTGGGCTGCATCCATTGCAGTCGCGGTGTGCGGGGTAGGGCGGGTGTGATAAGTTGCTGTGCATCCCTGCCGTGCGGAGGTCGATCATGCCCGCAAGACTGCTGCTTATTCTGCTGCTGAGCCCGTTGCTGTGTACTCGGGCCCTGGGGGCGGACGCGCCCACCGCGAGCGAGATCATCCGGAGCGCCATCGACCACTATCGCGGTACCACTTCCTATAGCGAGATGACCATGGTCATCCACCGCCCCGACTGGGAGCGCAGTATGTCCATGCGGGCCTGGACCGAGGGGGACAAGCACACCCTGGTGCGGGTCACGGCGCCGCGCAAGGACGCCGGCAACGGCACCCTCACGGTGGACGGCAATATGTGGACCTTCACCCCCAGTATCAACCGGGTGATCAAGATACCCGCTTCGATGATGAGCCAGAACTGGATGGGCAGTGACTTTTCCAACAAGGATGTCAGCAAGGACACTGACATCATCGACCAGTACGACCACAGCCTGCTGGAGACCCGCGAGCAGGACGGGCACACGGTTTATGTCATCCAGTCCGTTCCCCACGAGGAAGCCGCGGTCGTCTGGGGGCGCGAGGTGCTCACGGTGCGCGATGACTGGGTGCTGCTGCAGCAGGATTTTCGCGACCAGGACGATGTGCTGGTGAAAACGCTGCGGGCCCTCGAAATACAGCCCATGTCCGGCCGTAACGTGGCCACCGTGATGCGCATGAGCCAGCAGGAAAATCCCGAGGAGTGGACCGAGCTGCGCACCGGCGCCATCCAGTTTGACGTGGACGTGGCCGCCAACCTCTTCACTCTGTCCAACCTGCGCAATCCCCGCCAGTGAATATCACCGGCCTGCTGGCATGGCGTAACCTGTGGCGACACAGCCGCCGCACCTGGCTCACGGTAGGGGCCATGGTGTTCTGCAACACGCTGCTGGTGTTCCTGATTGCAATCCAGCTGGGTTCCTACCGGATGATGATCGACAACACCCTGAGCGCCTTTACCGGCCACCTGCAGGTGCAGCACCTCGGTTATCTGGAGGAGCAGAAAATGCGCCAGACAGTGCCGGAGGCTGCCGCCCTGGCCTCCCGCCTGGCGGAGGAACCGCACGTGGAAGCCACGGCAGCTCGGGCGGTAACCTTTGCCCTGGCTTCCAGTGAACAGCGCTCTTTCGGAATCCAGCTCACCGGGGTGCAACCGGCGCTCGAAACGCAGGTGTCCAGCTACCCGGGGCTGGTCAGTCGCGGCCGTTACCTGCAGCAGGGCGATGACGCGGCCATTGTCCTGGGTAGTATCTTGGCCCGCAACCTGAAGGTGGCGCCGGGGGATGAGGTGACGCTGCTGGGCAGCGGATACGACGGGTCGGTGGCTGCCGGTGTGGCGACGGTGGTGGGCATCATCGACAGTGGCCTGGCCGAGGTGGATCGCGGCGTGGCCCAGGCGCCCCTGGCCTGGTTTCAGCAGGTGTTTGCCCTGGGTGACCGGGCCCATTCGGTGGTGCTGCGCCTCGACGACGTCAACCGGGCACCCATGCTGGTGCCGCAGATTCAGGCGAGCCTGCCGGTTGGCGAGTCGCTGGTGGCCCTGGACTGGGACCAGTTGCAGCCGGGGCTGCGGGAAGCCATCCGCAGTGACATGGTCAGCGCCTGGTTTATGTACGGCGTGCTCATTGTGCTGGTGGCGCTCAGTGTACTGAATACCCAGCTGATGTCGGTGCTGGAGCGCACCCGGGAGTTCGGCGTGATGCTGGCACTGGGGCTCAGGCCTCAGCGCCTGGGGCGGCTGGTGCTGCTGGAAACCATCTTTCTCGGCCTGATCGGGCTGCTGCTGGGCGTGGCCCTGGGCGCCCTGGTGGTGCTCTACTTTGACGCCTACGGTTTCAGCTACCCCGGAATGGCCGAGGCGGCGGCGCGGTTTAACCTGCCGCCGCGCATCTATCCCCAGGTGAGTCTGCTGTCGCTGTTTCTCGGGCCGCTTACGGTATTCCTCGGTGCGCTGCTGGCCGCAGTGTACCCGGCCCTGCGGCTACTGCGCCTGCAACCGGTTGCCGCCATGAGGGCCGTGTGATGGGAGCGGGCATCTCGCGCCTGGCTTGGCGCAACCTCTGGCGCAACCGGCGCCGCACCCTGATTATGCTGGCGGCAGTCGCCGTCGGGGTGTGGGCCATGGTGTTCATGAGCGCCATGATGCGCGGCATGGTGGACGAGATGGTGCGCAGCGGCCTGGAGCAGTTGCCCGGCATGGTGCAAATCCACCAGCGCGCCTACCGCGACGATCCCAGCGTGGTGAACAGTATGCCGTCGCCCGAGGGTACCTTGCAGGCAGCGCTGGCAGAACCGCCCGTGACCGCCTGGGCCGCCCGGGTGCGGGTGCCCGCCATGGTGGCCAGTGCCCGCGCCAGCCGTGGCTTGACCCTGTTGGGGGTGGACCCCGCTGCCGAGCGCGCGCTGGGCTCGGTGCCGCCCACCATCAGCGAGGGGCGCTTCCTGGAAGATGAGCACGACCGCGGCGTGGTGCTGGGGCAGCGCCTGGTGGAGCGCCTGGAATCCGACCTGGGCAAGCGGGTGGTGATCATGAGCCAGGACCCGCAAAACGACGTGGCGGATCGCGGCGTGCGGGTGGTGGGCATCTACAAGGCCCGCTTGCCGGGGGATGAGGAGCGCTTTGCCTACGCCGGCCGCGCTGCCCTGCAGGAATTGCTGCAGGTGCCCGGGCAGGTGTCGGAAGTCGCCGTGATGGCCACCGACTACCGCCGGCCGCAGGCGCTGGTGGAACACCTGGCCCGCGCCGCCGGGCCGCAGCTCGAAGTGCTGCCCTGGACCGAACTCGATCCCTTCCTGTCGAGCATGCTGGATCTGCAGGACGGCTTTTCCCTGGTGTTCATGGTGGTGGTGTTCCTGGCGTTGTCTTTCGGCCTGGTGAACACCCTGGCGATGGCGGTATTCGAGCGCATCCGGGAGATTGGCCTGATGCAGGCGCTGGGCATGCGGCCGGGCCTGATCCTGCGCCAGGTACTGCTGGAAAGCCTGTACCTGCTGTTGCTCGGCCTGGCGGTGGGCAATGGCGCCGCCTGGCTGACCATCAAGCCGCTGGAATCGGGGATCGAACTGTCGTCGGTGGCCCGCGGCATGGAAATGTTCGCCATGGGCGCCACCCTGTACCCCGCGCTGTACTGGCGCGACATGGTGCTGGCTACGGTGGTCGTGCTGGGGCTGGGGGTACTGGCCAGCCTGATACCCGCCTGGCGGGCCGCCCGGCTGGACCCGATCCGCGCCCTGAATTCGCATTGACGGGATGCTAGTAGGAGAAGACGAGTGAGTGCCATCCACTGCCGCGACCTGTGCAAGACCTTCCACCAGGGCGAGGAGGAAATCACCGGGCTCGACCATGTCAGCCTGGATATCGAGGCTGGCAGCTTTGTCGCCCTGGTCGGCCCCTCCGGTTCCGGCAAGACCACTCTGCTGAACGCCATGGGTGGGCTCGACCGGCCGGACAGCGGCGAGATCGTGCTCGGCGATACCCGCATCGATACCCTCGATCAGGGCGAGCTGGCCGATCTGCGGCTCAATCGTATCGGCTTTGTGTTCCAGTCCTACAATCTGGTGCCGGTCCTGTCTGCCCGGGAAAACGTGGAGTTTGTCATGCAGCTTCAGGGGGTTGGCGCTCAGGAGCGGGCGGCCCGGGCCGAAGCCGTGCTGGCGGAAATTGGCCTGGAGGGCCTGTCCGGGCGCCGACCGGCAGAGTTGTCGGGCGGCCAGCAACAGCGGGTGGCGGTGGCCAGGGCCATCGCCAGCGAACCACAGCTCATCCTGGCGGACGAACCCACCGCCAACCTCGACAGCCACAGTGCCACCCAGCTGATGGAGTTGTTCGTCCACCTCAACCGCGAGCACAAGGTGACCTTTGTGATGGCCACCCACGACACCCGGGTGATGCGCTATGCCCGCCGGGTGGTCAGCCTGCAGGATGGTCGTATCGAGAGCGACCAGCGGACCCCCGAAGCCGTCGAATGAGGGGCGCACTGACACGCAATCTCCTGCTCACCATGGGCCTGCTGGTAGCGCAGGCCAGCTGGGCTGACATACCCGGCCTGCAGGGTGGGCACCTGAAAACCCAGCTGTTCGGCAGCCACTATCCCGGTGACAGCCTGTTGCGCCAGGCCTATGGCCCCGAGAGCGTCGATGCCGGTGCGGAATTCCGCCTGCGCTTTGCCGGCCGCCGGGGCGCCTGGGATGTGCAGGCGGACTACCAGTTGCTGGGGCGCTGGGGCGACACCGTCAATACCCCCGCGGCGCTGCAGGATACTGCTGTGCCGTCGACGCTGCCGGACGACGAGCGGCGCTGGTGGCAGCTGACCGACACCCTCAGTGATGGCAGCCGCCACGCGGTGGCGCAACGACTGGACCGGCTCAGCGTGGGCTATACCGGGGAGCGCGTGGTCTGGCGCTTCGGGCGCCAGGCCATCAGCTGGGGCAACGGGCTTATCTTCAATCCGGTGGATGTCTTCAACCCCTTCGACCCCGCCGCGGTAGACACCGAATACAAGGTGGGCGACGACATGCTGAGCGGCCAGTACCTGCTGGACAGCGGCAGCGACTGGCAACTGGTGCGGGTCGAACGCCGCGACGGGGCGGGTGATGTGAACAGTGACGTCAGCTCCTCCGCGCTCAAATTCCACGGCTTTGCCCTGGAGCGGGAGTACGACCTGCTGGTGGCCGAGCACTACGGTGACACCATGCTGGCCATCGGCGGCAGCACCAACCTCGGCGACGCAGTACTGCGGGGCGATGTCGTGAGCACCGACAGCGCCGATGGCTGGGTCACCAGTGCGGTGCTGGACTGGACCTGGTCCTGGGTTTGGGGCGGCCACAATGTCAGCGCGGTGGCCGAGTATTACTTCAACGGTTTCGGCCTGCGCGAGGGTGACTACTCACTTACTGGCCTGGCACCCGATACGGCGCTGGGAATGCGCCTGGCGCGGGGCGACCTGTTCGCCATCGGCCGGCACTACCTGGCCAGCTCGCTGCAGGTGGAGTTGACCCCGCTGCTGCACCTGCAGCCCGCCCTGTACGCCAATGTGGGCGACGGCTCGGGGCTGGCGCAAGTGGTGTTGAACTGGGATATGGCGCAGGACTGGCAACTGCTGGCGGCGCTCAACGTTCCGCTGGGGCCCTCGGGGACCGAGTACGGTGGCCTGGAGGTCTCCCCAGCGGGCACGCTGGCTACCGGCCCCGGCCTGTTCCTGCAGCTCGGGGCCTGGTTCTGACGGTGGTTACAGGCCCAGTGCCTCCCGGGCACGCGGCAGCCAGGCGTGGATGTTGGCGCAGTCCTCGGGGACGGATTCTTTCACCCAGCCGCAGAATTCGGTGCACACCAGCAGGTCGATGTCGGCGAGGGTGACGCTGTCGCCCACCAGGAAGGGGGAATCCGCCAGTGCGGCATCGATTGCCCGGAAGGCTGGTGCCAGGCGCAGCTTGCCGCGTTCGACCAGTTCCGGGATCTGGGGAATGTCCAGCCCGCCGGGAAGCGCACGGCCGGCAAAGTTCGGGTTGCCATTGCGCAGGATCTCGGCCACGGCCGTCAGGCAGGTGTTGAAGATCTGGTGGTCCCAGCTGATGACCTGGGCTTTCTCCAGGGCGGTGGTGCCCAGCAGGGGTTTGTCGGGGAATTTTTCCTCGAGGTACACACAGGCGCCGATCACCTCGGCCAGTACGACGCCCTCATCGGTGACCAGCGTCGGTACCGTGGCTACCGGATTGACCGCCCGGAATTCGTCCTTGAACTGCTCCAGCTTCATCAGGTCGACCTGCTCGGTCTCGATATCGATGCCCTTGTAGTTGATGAAGAGCTGGAGGCGTTTGGGGTTGGGGGCGGGGTCGTAGGTGTACAGTTTCATGCAGGGCCTCTGTTATCCGTGCTGTCGAGAGTGGGCATCTATCCTAGGGACAATCCGGGGAGCTGGCCAGAGGCGAGTTTTCCCCCGTCCTATATCTGGCTATAATGCGCGCCACACAAGAAAAGGACCGGTAGTATGATCCGTACCCTGACAATCCTGGCGACCCTGCTGGTCGCTGTAGCTGCCTCCGCGGTTGAACTGAGCGACAGCCAGCGCGCCGCCATCGAAGAACGCATTGCCCCGATCGGGGATGTCTGCCTGCAGGGCGACACCAGCTGTGGCGGCCCGGCCGTGGCTGTGAGCAGCGGCCCCCGCTCCGGCCAGGAAGTCTTCGATGCCGCCTGCATGGCCTGTCATTCCACCGGCGCCGGTGGTGCACCCATCAAGGGTGATGTGGATGCCTGGGCGGCGCGTATCGCCAAGGGTATCGACACCCTGCACCAGCACGGCATTGAAGGTATCCCGGGTACCGGCATGATGGCCAAGGGTGGCTGCGTCAACTGCTCCGACGAGGAAGTGATCGCCGCAGTGGACTACATGGTAGAAGAAAGCCAGTAGGCCCGGCTCCAAACCCCCTGAAGCCGCGGCTGCCCCTGGCGCCGCGGCTTTTCTGTCTGTGCGCTTGGTGCACACTCCCTCACGGGCCACAAGTTGCCATTCTTTAATGCAACCTTCCCGGGCTGTCACAGTCTGTCTGGTACACTTATTTGAACGTCCAGTTAAGGGGAAGTCCGTGAAACTTCGAGTTCTGATGCTGGTTGCCAGCGTCCTGCTGGTGGTGGGCTGTAGCGAGGAGGCGGCGGTTCCGCCACCGATCAACGTGGTGGTGGACGAGGTGGTTGCGGAACCCTACCAGCCCAAGTCGACCTATGTGGGCCGCCTGCAGGCCCGCGACGATGTTGCCATCCAGGCCAAGGTCACCGGCTACCTGTCTTCCCGGGAGTTCCGCGAGGGCGAGCGGGTGGATGCCGGCGACGTGCTCTACACCATTGATGATTCCGAGTACCGTGCCGCACTCGCCAGGGCCAAGGCGCTGATGGCTTCGGCCACGGCCGCCCAGGCCAATGCCGAGCGCAACTTCAAGCGCGGCCAGGAGCTGCTGCCCAAGGGGGCCATTTCCCAGGCGGAAATGGATGACCTGCTGGCCCGCAAACTCGACGCTGACGCCCAGATAGAGTCCGCCCGGGCCGAGGTCACCAGTGCCGAGGTCTCCCTGAGCTATACCGTCATCAAGGCGCCGATCAGCGGCCGTATCGGCCGCAGCAGTGCCAGCCCGGGTGATCTCGTCGGCCCCAACTCCGGCAATCTCACCACCCTGGTCAGCATCGACCCCATCGAGGCCCTGTTCCAGATCAGCGAGGCAACCTATGTCTCGGCACTGGACCATCAGGAGGGCAACGTGCTCACGCCGGAATCACTCAACAGCATCGAGGTGACGCTGGAACTCACTGACGGTGTGGTCTATCCCGAAGTGGGGCGGATCGACTACTTTGCCAACCGCATTGACGCCAACACCGGCACCCTGGAGACCCGCGCCGAGATACCCAACCCCGACTCCATCCTGGTGCCCGGCCAGTATGTGCGCGTTATCCTGCAGGACACCAACCTGCTGCAGGGCCTGTTCATGCCCCAGGCGGCAGTCCAGGCCGATCAGCAGGGGCCCTTCGTCCTGGTGGTCAACAGCAACAACATCATCGAGCGCCGCAACGTGGAACTGGGTGACCGCTTCGGCCTGCATATCCTGGTGCGCCGCGGGGTTGAGGAGGGCGAGCCTGTGGTGGTCCGGGGTTTGCAGCAGGTGCGGCCGGGTATGACGGTCCAGGTTACCGCGATGCCGGTGGGAGTCGACGACGACATTCCCGGCACCGGCGTAAAAGAGGGCTGAGGAGGCATCGTGTTCAGTGCATTTTTTATCCGCCGGCCGAAGTTCGCGCTGGTGGTTGCCATCGTCATGACCCTGGTGGGCGGGATTGCCATCTACTCCCTCCCTGTCACCGAGTATCCGGCGATTTCGCCGCCCAACATCGTGGTCAGCGGGCGCTATCCCGGCGCCTCGGCCGAAGTGGTGGAGGCCACGGTGGGTACGCCCATCGAAAACGCGGTCAACGGTGTGGAGGACATGATCTACATGTCGTCCAAGAGCGCCAACGACGGCAGCTACCGCCTGACCGTCACCTTTGCGGTAGGCACCAATGCCGACATGGCACTGGTGCGGGTGCAGAACCGGGTCAAGCTGGCGGAGCCCGCCCTGCCCCAGGAAGTGACCGCCGGCGGCCTCAACATCGACGAGCGCTCCCCCGATATTCTCAAGATCGTCAGCTTCATGTCTCCCGACGAGTCGCTGGATTACAAGTTCATTTCCAACTACGTCAAGATCAACGTGCAGGCCGCCCTGGCCCGCCTGGACGGTATTTCCTCGGCGGATATTCTCGGCGAGGCGGACTATTCCATGCGCCTGTGGCTGGACCCGGACCGCATGGCCAAGTTGGGCCTGTCGGTGACCGATGTGACCGCCGCCCTGCGCGAGCAGAACGTGCAGGTGGCGGCGGGCAAGATCGGCGCCCCGCCCTTTGACGGGCCCCTGCAGGCTGAATTCACCCTGCAAACCAAGGGCCGGCTGAACGAGGTCAGCGAGTTCGAGGATATCGTGCTGCGGGCCCGGGAGGATGGCTCCGCCATCTACCTGCGCGACGTGGCGAAGGTCGAACTGGGGCAGGCCGGCTACAACTTCTACGGTGAGGTGGACGGCACCCCCGCGGTGAACGTGGCCCTCTACCTGATGGCCGACGCCAACGCCCTGGCCGCCGGGGAGTCTGTCGACAAACTGATCGAGGAGGTGTCCCACAGCTTCCCCGAGGGGATGGACTACCAGATCGGCTACGACACCACGCGTTACGTATCCACCGCCGTCAACCAGGTGGTGGAGTCGCTGTTTGTCGCCGTGCTGCTGGTGGTGGCGGTGACCTTTGTGTTCCTGGGCAACTGGCGCACGGCCCTGGTGCCCACGGTGGCGATCCCCGTATCCCTGATTGCCACTTTTGCCGTACTGCTCGCCATGGGCATGTCCATCAACACGGTGACCCTGTTCGGCCTGATCCTGGCCATTGGCATCGTGGTGGACGACGCCATCCTGGTGATCGAAAACTGCGACCGGCACCTGCGGGAAGACCAGGACATGAGCCCGGTGGATGCCGCCCTGGTGACCATGCAGGAAGTGGGCGGGGCGGTGATCGCCACCACCCTGGTGCTGCTGGCGGTGTTTGTGCCGGTGACCTTCCTGCCGGGGATTACCGGCGAGATGTATCGCCAGTTCGCGGTGACCATCTGTGTCGCGGTGGTCTTTTCCTCCATCAATGCGCTGACCCTGAGCCCGGCGCTGTGCGCGCTGCTGCTCAAGCCCGGCAAGCCGAAGGAGGCGCGCTGGTACCAGGCCTTCCTCGCCGGTTTTGGCCGTATCACGTCCCGCTATGATGGCGGTGTCCAGTGGTTGCTGCGTCGCCTGCTGGTGGTGGGGGTGGTGTTCCTGGTGTGGATGGGCGGCCTCGCCTTCGGGGTGATCAAGGTGCCTACGGCCTTTGTCCCGCTGGAGGACAAGGGCGCAATGCTGGTGGCGGTCCAGTTGCCGGACGCCTCTTCGCTGAATCGCACCAAGGACGTGATGGACAAGGTGCGCAACAAGCTCGCGGAAGACCCGGCAATCGAGAGCGTAACGGCTATTACCGGCTTTTCCGTGCTGACCGGCGCCCTGGCGAGTAATGGCGGTACCCTGTTTGTCGAGCTCAGGCACTGGGACGATCGGCCCGAGGCCGAAAACAGCGTGTTCGGTATCGCCCGGCGGACCAACGGGCGCATGTTCATGGAGGTGCCCGAGGCCCAGGTGATGGCCATCACGCCACCCGCAGTCCCGGGCATGGGGGCCGTAGGCGGCCTCGAAATGCTGCTGCAGGATACCCTGGCGCGCTCCCCGGCAGAGCTGGCCGGCGTGCTCAATCGCCTGGTGGTGGAGGCCAACCAGCACCCGGCACTGCAGGGGGTGTTCAGCACCT
The DNA here is from genome assembly GCF_008064665.1 of Parahaliea maris. Taxonomy (GTDB): domain Bacteria; phylum Pseudomonadota; class Gammaproteobacteria; order Pseudomonadales; family Halieaceae; genus Parahaliea; species Parahaliea maris. The sequence goes on from NZ_VRZA01000003.1 coordinate 713,629, forward strand.
ACCGCGCCAACGTGCCGCAGTTCTTTGTCGACGTGGACCGGGTCAAGGCCAAGAACCTGGGGGTGCCCCTGAGCGAGATTTTCTCCACCCTGCAGGCCCAGATGGGGTCGCTCTACGTCAACGATTTCAACAAGTTCGGCCAGACCTACCGGGTGATCATGCAGGCCCAGTCGCAGTTCCGCTCCGACCTCACCGACCTCGATCACTTTTACGTGAAGTCTTCCTCCGGCGAGATGGTGCCGCTGGCCACTCTGGTATCGATGCGCCCGGTACTGGGGCCGGATGTGGGCACGCGCTACAACATGTTCCGCGCCGCTTCCGTCAATGGCAGCCCGGCTGCCGGTTACAGTACGGGTGAGGCCATGAAAGCCATGGAAGAACTGGCCCGGGACATTCTTCCCGCCGGCTATCGCATCGAGTGGACCGGTATGGCCTACCAGTCCCAGCAGGCGGGAAGCGCCGCAACCCTGGCCTTTGCCCTGGCACTGATCTTTGTCTACCTGTTCCTGGTGGCCCAGTACGAAAGCTGGTCGATTCCGGCGGCGATTATCCTGGTGGTGCCGATGGCCATCGGCGGCGCCATCGTGGCGCTGTTGCTCACCAACCACTCGCTGAACCTGTATGCCCAGATTGGCCTGGTGCTGCTGATTGGTATGGCGGCCAAGAATGCCATCCTGATCGTCGAATTCGCCCGCACCCGGCGCGAGCAAATGAAGGAGGAGATTCCCGTAGCGGCACGGGAGGCCGCGCGGCTGCGCTTCCGCGCGGTGTGCATGACGGCGATCTCCTTCATTCTCGGGATTCTGCCGCTGGTGTTTGCCAGCGGCGCCGGTTCGGCGGGGCAGCAGTCGCTGGGGATCACCGTGTTTGGCGGTATGCTGGCAGCCCTGCTGGTAGGCACCTTCTTTATTCCGGGGTTCTACGTAATTGTGCAGAGTGCGCGGGAGCGGATGAAGGCAAAGCTGGGGATCACGCCGGGGGCGCCGAGTGCAGAATAACTGCGCCTGACCGGGCCCGGGAATGGCGGTGTTCGCTGCCGCTATTACCAGGCGCCGTCAGGCGAACAGTGCTTTCAGCCCGCTGAGGGTTTCCGCGGCGCGTTCCTGGTTGGCTTCCGGGCTGGCTTCGCCGCCGCCCTGCCACACCAGGTCTTCCTCGGGGAGTTCCGCCAGGAAGCGGCTGGGCTCACAGGGTACCGTCTCGCCGTACTGGCGGCGCTTTTCCGCCAGGCTCATGGTCAGGGTCTGGCGGGCGCGGGTGATGCCCACATAGGCCAGGCGCCGCTCTTCGGCGATGTTGTCCTCTTCCACGCTCACCCGGTGGGGCAGAAAACCCTCTTCCATGCCGATGATGTAGACGTGGGGGAACTCCAGGCCCTTGGATGCGTGCAGGGTCATCAGCTGTACGCAGTCGGGTCCCGCTTCTTCCTCGTCCTGCTGTTCCAGCAGGTCGCGCAGGATCAGGCGGTTGATGGCATCCTTGAGGGTGATGTCCTCGTCGCGCATCAGGCGGTCGATGCTGTCCACCAGGAAGTGGACGTTGCTCATACGGCGCTCGGCCACTTCCTCGCTGGAGCTGAGCTGCAGCAGCCAGTCCTCGTAGTCGATGTCCCTGAGTAACTGGCGAATGCCGGTGACGCCAGCCTCCGTCTCATTGAGGCGGCGCATGCTTTCCAGCCAGTGGTGGAACTGCTTCAGGCGCTTGAGGCCCGCTTCGGGCATCACGCCCTCGCTGAGGCGCTCGCAGGCGGTGCTCAGGCCGCAGTGCTGCTCGTTGGCAAACTCGCCCAGGGCTTCGAGAGTGCTGGCGCCGAGTTTGCGCCGGGGCACGTTGGCGATGCGCAGGAAGGCGTTGTCGTCATCGGCGTTCACCAGCAGGCGCAGGTAAGCCATGATGTCCTTCACCTCGTTGCGGGCGAAGAAGGAAGTGCCGCCGCTCAGGTGGTAGGGCACGCCGCTCTGTTGCAGGGCCAGCTCGATCAGCCGCGACTGGTGATTGCCGCGGTAGAGAATGGCGTAGTCGCCGTAGCGGGTGCGCTTGCGCAGGCGGTGGTCCTGGATTTCCGCCACCACCTGGTCCGCTTCGTCCTGTTCGTTGGCACAGCGCATCACCCGCAGCGGGTCGCCCATGCCCAGCTCACTCCACAGCTGCTTGTCGAACACGTGCTCGTTGTTGGCGATGAGGGTGTTGGCGGCCTTGAGGATGCGCGAGGTGGAGCGGTAGTTCTGCTCCAGCATGACGATCTTCAGGGCCGGGAAGTCTTCCCGCAGCAGGGCCAGGTTTTCCGGCTTGGCGCCGCGCCAGGCGTAGATGGACTGGTCGTCGTCGCCTACCACGGTGAGCCCGCCGCGCAGCCCCACGATCTGGCGCACCAGCAGGTACTGGCTGGAGTTGGTGTCCTGGTACTCGTCCACCAGCAGGTAGTGGAGCTGGTTCTGCCACTTCTCGAGCACATCGGGCTGGTGTTCGAAGAGGATGGTCGGCAGCAGGATCAGGTCGTCGAAGTCGAGGGCATTGTAGGCCCGCAGTGCCCGCTGGTAGCGCAGGTAGGCCTGGGCGCAGAGGATATCCGCGGGGCTGGTGGCGCGGGCCACCGCCTCTTCCGGCAATACCCGGTCGTTCTTCCAGTTGGAGATGCGCTGCTGGACGGTGCCGGCCTGGTCGCCGTCGGAGCCGTGTTCCTGGATCAGCAGGTCCTTGATCAGGTTCTTGCTGTCCTCGCCGTCGAAGATGGAGAAGCCGTCCTTGAGCCCCAGGTGCTTGCGCTCCCGGCGGATGATGTTCAGGCCCAGCTGGTGGAAGGTACTCACGGTGAGTCCGTCACCCCCGCTGCCGAGAATCTTGCCCACCCGTTCCTTCATCTCCCGGGCGGCCTTGTTGGTGAAGGTCACCGCGGCGATGCGTTTGGCATCGATACCGCACTGCTCCACGAGGTAGGCGATCTTGCGGGTGATGACGCTGGTCTTGCCGCTGCCGGCGCCGGCCAGCACCAGCAGGGGGCCGTCGATGTAGCGCACGGCCTCGCGTTGGCGGGGGTTGAGTTGGGTCACGGGTACAACACTGGGAGAATCAGGCCGGCCAGTGTAGCAGGATTCTCCCGGGGGAATCAGTCGTCCCGCGACAGTTGGATGCGCTCCGCCGCCAGGGCAACCCCGGGCAGTTCGGCCACGGCCTTCATCGCCTGCCGGTACAGGCTGTCCCGGGCCCCGAACCAGTCCGGGGTATTCACCCAGCAGAAGGCCAGCAGGCTGATCTCGTTGCGGTCCAGTCCCGTCACCAGGGCCGCCGGGGGCGGCTCTGGCAGCACCTTGTCGTGGCGGGCCATCAGGCCGGTGATCGCCTCGCTGGCGGCGTCGATATCACTGCCGGGTGCCAGCGGCAGGGTCAGGGCGACCCGGCGGGTGGGCAGGGTGGAGAAGTTGGAAATAGGCGACGCCATGACCAGGGCGCTCGGCATGAACACCACCTGGCCATCGAAGGTGCGAATCACCGTCTGGTAGGCGGTGATGGCCTCTACGGTGCCGAACACCCCCCGGACCTCGATGGTGTTCCCCGGCACAAAGGGCAGCCGCGGCAGGAAGGGGATCAGGAAAAACACGATGGTGGCCAACACCAGGACCACCAGGATGGCGATGCCGGCGATGCCCTGGACGTTGTAGCCCAGCCGGTTGGCGGCCAGTAGCACCGTGATGACCAGAATCAGGGCATAGAAGGTACCGAAGGCCACCTTGAGCAGGCGCGCCCAGATCCCGGACGGCTTGATAAAGGCGGCAACGAGCCGGTAGAGCAGGAAGATGGCGATCATGCCGCCAAACATGATTAGCAGGCCCTGGAGGACCAGGTTGCCGTACTGGGCCAACGTCTGAAGTATGGCCCCGAAACCCTCAATCACCATGCCGGATGCTCTCCGCGTATTGACGCCGGAAGATTAGCACACTCCCGCGAAGGTTCCGCGGGAGGGGGGCTGAATGATTAAGTCAGCGCTTGCTGGCCTCTCCCGCTATGGCCGCGGGCGCCGCAGATTTGGAAGATATCCTCCCTTGGAAACATTTTGGTTACAACTTTACTGTGAGGGCACTCATGAACCAAGAGGCGCTGATCTACGACGCCATCCGCACTCCCCGGGGCAAGGGGAAAGCGGGTGGCGGCCTGTACGAAGTGAAACCCGTCGACCTGGTCGGCAACCTGCTGGCGGCGATGAAGGAACGCAACGACCTGCCGGAAGAGCGGGTGGAGGACGTGGTGCTGGCCACCGGCGAACCGGTGAAGGAGCAGGGCCAGAACATCGCCAAGACGGCGCTGGTCTACAGCGGTTGGAGTGAAAAAACCACTGGAGCCCAGCTGCACCGTTACTGCGCTGGCGGCCTGGATGCGGTGAATACCGTGGCCATGAAGATCATGTCGGGGATGGAGTCCCTGGGCATGGCCGGCGGGGTCGAGAGCATGTCCCGGCTGGGTATTGGCGCCAGCGGCGCCGCGGCGGGTGACCCCTGGGTGGCCATGCACAGCTTCGGTATTTCCCAGGGGCTGGCCGCGGACCTGATGGCCCACCTCGACGGCTTCAGCCGGGAAGATGTGGACCGTTACGCCTGTGAGTCCCAGCGCCGGGCTGCGGCCGCTCGGGACGGCGGCCATTTCGACCGGGGCCTGGTACCGGTCAGGGATCTCAACGGGGTGACCGTACTGGACAGGGATGAACTGATCCGCCCGACCTCTATGGAGGACCTGGCGTCCCTCAAGCCCTCGTTCACGCTGTTCGAGCAGTATGGCCACGGCGAGTTCCTGAAGTTCAAGTACCCCCAGGTGGAGAAGCTCACCTGCATCCACACCCCGGGGAACAGCTCCGGGGTGGTGGACGGCGCCTCCCTGGTGCTGCTGGGCAACCGGCAGGTGGGCAGCGACCTCGGCCTCACCCCCCGGGCTCGCATTCGCGCCTGTGCCCTCACCGGGGCCGAGCCTACCATCATGCTGGCGGGCCCCGCGCCGGCCTCGCAAAAGGCACTCGAAATTGCCGGCATGACGGTCGACGACATCGACCTGTTCGAACTCAACGAGGCCTTCGCCTCGGTGGTGCTGCGTTACCAGCGCCTGATGGGCATTCCCGACGACAAGATCAACGTCAACGGCGGCGCCATCGCCATGGGGCACCCGATCGGCGCCACCGGCGCCATGATCCTGGGCACGGTACTCGATGAACTGGAGCGCCGCGACCTGAACACCGCCCTGGTCACCCTGTGTGCGGGCGGCGGTATCGGCATTGCCACCATTATTGAGCGCGTGTAACGGACGGATTGAGGAGAAACACAATGAGCAACTATATCCGTTTGGAAAAAGACGCCGACGGCATCGTGGAACTGATTTTCGACCAGCCCGGCAAGTCCGTGAACGTGATGGGCGACGACTACGCCGAGGCCATGCCGAAGGCGCTGGATGAACTCGAGGCCATGAAGGACGACATCACCGGGGTGTACATCCGCTCCGGTAAGCCCGGGCAGTTTTTTGCCGGCGGCGACATTACCCAGATGCTGGAGATGGACCTCAACCCGGAGCCGGCCGAGCGCCAGCGCATGTTCGAGGAATTGCTCAAGAGCAAGGAACCGCTGCAGCGCCTCGAAGCCCTGGGGGTGCCGGTGGCGGTAGGCATCAATGGCGCAGCCCTGGGCGGTGGTTATGAAATCGCCCTGGCCTGCCATTACCGGGTGGCCCTGAACGACAGCAAGGTGCAGATCGGCCTGCCCGAGGCCATGCTGGGCCTGATGCCCGGTGCCGGTGGTGTGGTGCGGCTGGTGCGCCTGCTGGGGATGGAGAAGGCCCTGCCGCTGATTGCCCAGGGCAAGCGCCTGCGGGCGGAGCGAGCGCTGGAGGCCGGGCTGATCGATGCGCTGGCTGAAGACGAGGCAGAGATGGCAGCCCACGCCAAGGCCTGGATCAAGGCCAACCCGGAGGCCTGCCAGCCCTGGGAAAAGCCGGAGTACGCCATGCCCGGTGGCCTGCCGGACGACCCGGCGGCCCAGGGCCTGACCTACTTCGGTCCGATTAACGTGATGAACCAGACCCACGGCAACATGCCCGCCCAGCAGGTGATTTTTGCCGCGGTGGTGGATACCGCCCGGGTGGATTACGACACCGCCCACAAGGTGGAGGCGCGCTATTTCCAGCGCCTGCTCCTCGACCAGGTGTCGCGCAACATGATGACCACCTTCTTCGTGCAGATGAACCAGCTGGACGCCGGCGCATCACGGCCCGATGACATCGCCAAGCGCGAGGTTAAGAAGCTCGGGATTCTCGGCGCCGGGGTTATGGGTGCCGGTATCGCCTTCAATGCGGCCAAGGTAGGCATCGAAGTCGTGCTGAAGGACATCGACCAGGAACGGGCTGACAAGGGTAAAGAGTATGCGGTTACCGCCTGTGAGCGGGACCGGCGTCTGGACGAGGCTGCCAGTGAAGCGCTGCTGGCGCGTATCCACGCCACGGGTGAGGCAGCGGACCTGGCGGATTGTGAATTGGTGATCGAGGCGGTGTTCGAGGACCGTCGGGTCAAGGCCACGGTGACGAAGGAAACCGAGACCGTACTCGGTGAGTCCGCGATTTTCGCCAGTAATACCTCCGCACTGCCGATCACCGAATTGGCCGAGGCCTCGGTGCGGCCACAAAACTTCATTGGCATGCACTTTTTCTCCCCGGCCGAGCGCATGCCGCTGGTGGAGATCATCACCGGTGAGCAGACCTCCGATGAGGCCCTGGCGCTGGCCTTCGACCTGTCGCAGCAGTTGGGCAAGAAGCCCATTGTGGTCAAGGATGCCCCGGGATTCTTCACCACGCGCGTTATCGGGCAGACCATCGAGCAGGGGCAGCTGATGCTGGCGGAGGGCGTCAATCCGGCCCTGATCGAGAATGCCGCAGCATTCAACGGCTCGCCGATGGGGCCGCTGGAAACCCTGGACAGTATCTCCATCGAGACGGCCTACCACGGTATGCAGGGGCGCAAGGCCGATGCCGAGGCGCGTGGCGAGACCTTTGATGGTGGTCCTGTTTCCGAAGTTATCCGGGTCATGGTTGAAGACTGCAAGCGCACCGGCCAACGCGCGGGTGCGGGCTTCTACGACTACAACGAGAAGGGCAAAAAGATCGCTACCTGGCCGGGCCTGAAGGACTATTTCGCGCCACACGGCTATGTCGATATCGACTTCCAGGACGTGCGCGATCGCCTGCTGTTCCCCCAGGTGCTGGAGGCCATCAGGATCATGGAGCAGGGGGTGCTTACCAGCGTGCCCGATGGCAACATCGGCTCCATCATGGGTATCGGCTTTCCGCCCCATACCGGCGGCGTGTTCCAGTGTGTAAATGCCTATGGCCTGCAGGCCTTTGCCGTGCGCGCAGCAGAACTGGCAACGAAGTACGGTGACGTTTTCTCCCCGCCACAACTGCTGCTGGACATGGCCGAGCGCGGCGAGACCTTCAGCTAACGCCCCTTGCGGCGGTGCCGTGAACGGGTTGTACGGCCGGCAGGCGGCGCGCGAGTGGAAAAAATCCGCTAGGATTGAACAGCCACTCCCGCGCCGACACCCGGCCTGCAAACTGTGAAGAGGTACTGCTGATGACAGATCACGACATCGGGCTCATCGGGCTGGCAGTGATGGGCCAGAACCTTGCGCTCAACATCGCCAACCACGGTTTTTCCATCGGGGTCTACAACCGTAGCCCCGACGTCACCACAGCGTTTATCGACAGTCTGGCGGAAGCGCCGTCGGACCGGGTCGCCGACGGAACGCCGGAGCGGCTGGTCGGGTACACCAGTCTCGCCGACTTCGTCTCCCGCCTGCAGCGCCCCCGCAGGATCATGCTCATGGTCAAAGCCGGGCCCGCCGTGGACGCGGTCATTGATCAGTTGCAGCCGCTACTGGAACCCGGCGATATCATCATCGATGGCGGTAATTCCTATTTCGTGGACAGCAACCGCCGCGCGGCTACCCTGAAAGAAGCGGGTCTCATATTTGTCGGCGCCGGTGTCTCTGGTGGCGAGGAGGGGGCCCTCAAGGGGCCGTCCATCATGCCCGGGGGCGACGTGGCGGGTTGGCCCCACATCAAACCCATTTTCCAGTCGATCGCCGCCAAGGTCGGTCCCGACAGCGACATCCCCTGCTGTGAGTGGGTGGGGGAAGAGGGTGCCGGGCACTACGTGAAGATGGTGCACAACGGCATCGAATACGGCGACATGCAGCTGATCTGTGAGGCCTACTTCCTGCTCAGGGAACTGTTGGGCCTGGACAACGCCCAGCTGTATGAGGTGTTCCGGGACTGGAATGCAGGGGAGCTCGACAGCTACCTGATCGAAATCACCCGCGATATTTTCACCGTGGTCGACCCCGATACCGGCGACTACCTGGTGGACAAGGTACTCGACACCGCAAAGCAGAAGGGCACCGGCAAGTGGATGAGCCAGCACGCTCTGGACCTGGGCGTGCCCACCACCCTGATCACCGAGGCGGTGTACGCCCGCTGCCTGTCGGGCCAGAAGGACGCGCGGGAACGTGCGTCGCAGCAGCTCTCCGGCCCGGAAGGTACCTTCGAGGGTGATCCGGCGCAGTTCATCGAGGACCTGCGGGGCGCGCTGTACGCCTCCAAGCTGGTGAGTTATGCGCAGGGCTATGTCCAGCTCGACGCTGCCGCCCGGGAGTTCGGCTGGACCCTGGATAACGGCGCTATCGCCATGCTCTGGCGAGGCGGCTGCATCATCCGCTCGGTATTTCTCGAGGACATTAAGCGCGCCTTCGACAAGGCCCCGGGGCTCGAGAACCTGTTGCTGGATGAATTCTTCCGGGACGCAATCGATCGTACCCAGGCTGGCTGGCGCCGGGTGGTGGCCACAGCGTTTCAGTGCGGTATCCCCGTGCCCGGGTTGAGCGCGGCGCTGACCTACTACGATGGTTACCGCCAGGCGCGCCTGCCGGCCAACCTGCTACAGGCCCAGCGCGATTATTTCGGCGCGCACACCTACGAGCGCACCGACAGGCCGCGGGGTGAGACGTTCCACACGGACTGGCTGGGATTGCGGCAGCTGCGTTAGGCACTTCGCGCAGGCTGGGCCTGCTCAGTGCCCCTGGGCGGCCAGCACCTCTTCGACACTGGGCCCTTCCACGGTAACGTGCTCCCGGCGCCGGACCTGGTCCTCTCGGATGTCGGCCACGTCGGTCATGAACTGGCTGTACCATTTGCGCACCATGTGAATGGGGCCGTCGCCGTCGCACATCAGCGGGTTGTCGATGATGCACTTGTTGTTCCAGATGGCCACATCCTGGTGGAAGGACTCGATGTTCTTCTCCGTGTAATCGTCGAGCATGGCCTGGTTCTGCTCGGGGCTGAGTGAGGGATCCTTTTTCATCATCACCCCGAAGTTAATGATGAAGTTTTCCATGTCCACCGGGATGTGGCTCACCAGCAGGTGCACCTTCATCGGGTGACCGTCCATGCTCCCGGTCATGGTGGTGGTCATGTAGGCGGGGCCCTCGTAGGTGGCCACGCTGGTCAGCAGGTTGTCATCGCCCTCGGTCAGAATCTGATGGCCGCCTACCATGTACTGGACGAACTTGTGGCCCTCCATGGTGTTGCGGAAGGATTTCACGGTGGAATAGTGAATGGGTCCGAAATGGGCCATGTCCGCCATATTATCCACCAGCTCCCGGCCCTGTGACTGGATGGGGATGGCGCGCATCTCCCAGTCGGTCCACTCGCCGCTGTACCAGTCGGCAATCGCTTCGGGTTCCTGCTCCGGGATCGGGGGACGGTTTTCCGGGTCCTGCCAGACCAGCACCAGGCCATTTTTCTCCAGCACCGGCCAGGACTTGATGATTGCCTTGGCGGGGATTTTATTGGCGTAGGGAATACCGTCGCAGACCCCGTCAGCGCCCCAACTCCACAGATGGAAGGGGCAGACCACGGAGTCGCCACAAACCTCCCCCTTGCTCAGGTCGCCACCCATGTGGGGGCAGTAACCGTCCAGGATATGCACTGTACCGTCATCCCTGCCCCGGTAGGCAACGAGCTTGGTCCCGAACACGCCGAGCATGCGCGGAGTGGTAGTAACGCTGGCACTGTTGCCGATCACGTACCAGCCGCGGGCGTAACGTTCCGGACGGGGCTCGGCCTTGATGATGTAGGGGGAAATTTTCTGTTCTGCGGTCATGGTGATTTCCTCGCAGTACCGGTTACAGGAAGTAGTCGGAATTGGGCTGGCCCATCAGGGTGCCGCCAAAATTGCGTCCGAACTTGAAGGGGTTGTTCGCCACGTGGGTGCGCCCCGCGTTGATGTCGAGCCATGCACGGTTCAGGGGGTGGCCCCGGTGGATACCCTGGGCGCCGCAGGCGATGAACAGGGCGTTGATCGCCTCGGCGCAACGGGCACCGACCCTGGCGGCGTCATAGCGCATCCTGATGCGTTCCTCGATGGGAAGCGTTTCCCCCTGGCTGGCGCTGCCCAGCATGCGGTCGAAATTGCGGAACATGATGGTTTCGCATTCGTCGACCGTGGCCATCGCCTCCGCCAGGGCCATCTGGGCATCGGGATCGGTGGCAATCTTGTTGCCGTCATTGAGACCCACGCGGTTGCGGTTCACCTCGATATAGCTGTCGGTCACACCGCGGAGAGCGCCGATCGCCGAACTGCACACGGCGCGCACGAAAATCTGGCCGAAGGGCAGGCGATAGAGCGGGGCAGTGTTCACCGCGTTACCGGGGCTGTTGCATTCGAATCCGTGCGCCGAGCGATGGGTACGGTACTCCGGTACGAACGCGTCCTTGACGACGATATCGTGGCTGCCCGTTCCTTCCAGGCCGCTGACATCCCAGTTGTCGACAATCTCGTAGTCTTCCCGTGGGACCAGGAAGGTCCGGTAATCTGGCGCGTCGCCTTCCTGTTCCGGCGGCACCATCGCGCCGAGAAACGCCCAGCCGCAGTGTTTCGAGCCGGACGAGAACCCCCAGTGCCCGCTCAGGCGATAGCCACCCTCAACCCGGGTTACCTTGCCTACGGGCATGTAGGAGGAGGAAATGAGCACACCGCTATCCTCGCCCCAGACATCCTGCTGGGCGCGGTCGTCAAACAGCGCGAGCTGCCAGTTGTGGATAGCGACCACGCCAAGTACCCAAGCGGTGGACATGCAGCCTTCGGCCAGCGTCATCTGCACCCGGAAAAAGACCTCCGGGGTCAGTTCGAAACCGCCGTAGCGGGCTGGCTGCAGAATGCGGAAATAACCGGCCGCCTGCATCTCGTCGACGGTCGCCTGGGGCAGTTTGCCCAGCCGGGCCGCCTCTCTCTGTCGCTCGCGCAGGGCCGGTATCATCTGCCGGGCGGCCTGAATCAGTCGTTCTGTGTCGGTCATTTGCGGTGCAGTCATGGCCCTTCTCCTGGTATGTCGTTGTCTCTGCTGTGCAGAATGGCCTGCACCGAGGCAGGCGCTCATACCACAATTGCGTTATAGGGCCGGGAAGTTGGCGGGCACTTGATCCAGATCAAGATTTTGCCGGGCTGATGTGGGGCGGTGGGGAACGGTTTACCAGTGCAACCGGGGAGACAGGACTAGGTGGAGGGCAGTGTCACCGGGTGTTGTTCCACCAGTTCCCTCTCGATGACTTCTGGCGCCACCTCCGGGGCTGTTCCTGGTACCGGCGCGGTGTCCAGGGCACAGCGCACCAGCGACAGCACCGCCCGAGTGATACCGAACATGGGCAGGTTGTCCGCATCGGCGAAGCTGACCCAGTGCAGGTTCTCCAGTTCGCCGTTGCCGCGCAGGGAGCCCACACAGTGGCAGGCGTCAGCGACAAAGAAGCGCGCGTCGAAGCGGCGCACGTTGTTGGGTGGGGTAATGGCACGGGCAAAGTAACTGACGCGGTCGAGCGCCGGTGCCAGGCCCTTGTTGTAAAAGGAGCGCCAGCCAGGAGAGCGTGTACGCAGGGGGGATGCGAGCGGACGGGCGAGCAACAGGCCGGTCTCCTCCCAGGTTTCGCGCACGGCCGCCATGGCGATACCTCTTCCCCGCGCTGCAGTGACGCTGCGGCTCAGCCGCCGCTGCACTGGAACCGGCAGTGTAAAGGGGGCCGGTACCCGCGAGTCACCGGCGTCTACCCTGCCCCCGGGGAATACGTACTGCTGCGGTGCGAAGACGTGGCGCGAACTGCGCAGCCCCATCAACACTTCGCGCCGATCACGTACGATTACCAGCGAAGCGGCATCAACCGGTTTCATGTTACTCCCTGTTTCCTGGCGTCAACCTGCAGTGTACCGTGCACCCGGGCTGCCGGGCATCCGGTTTGTTATGACAGGGCCCCGAGCGGTTTGTTATGACAGGGCCCCGAGCGGTTTGTTATGACAGAGCCCCCAGCGTTTTCTAGACTGTGGTTGCCAGAACCACGGGGCCCGGGACTTGGATAAGACACCTGCACCAGACAGGCCGCTACTCATCTACGACGGTGATTGCGGCTTTTGCCGTTACTGCGTTGACTACGCTCGCGCCGTCACCGGTGAGCGTGTGCAATACCAGCCGTTCCAGGACGTTGGCAGCCGCTTCCCGGAAATTGGCGAGCAGCGCTTTCGTGAAGCGATCTACCTGGTAGAGGATAACGGAAGGATGAGTCGTGGTGCCGGCGCGGCCTTCCGCACCCTGGAACTGGGCGGCTACCTCGGTCTGTGGGCGCGCCTGTATCGCGCACTGCCGCTTTTCGCGGTGATCAGTGAATGGTGCTACCGGCGCGTCGCGAACCATCGGCAAGGGGCTGCCCGGTTTTCCCGCTGGATGTTCGGTGAGCAGTTGCGACCGGCCCGCCAGGTACTGGTAGGAGGGCTGTTTCTGCGCTTGCTGGCCCTGGTGTACCTGGCGGCATTTGGCTCGCTGACCTGGCAGGCCAGTGGCTTGATCGGGGAGCAGGGTATCCTGCCGACAGAGGATTACTTTGCCGCACTGGATATGTCCCTGGGTAAGCAGAAGTATTTTCTGGTCCCCTCCTTTTTCTGGCTCGGCGCTTCCACAGCAGCCTTTATTGCCCTGGGGGCTGCCGGCTGCCTGTTGAGTCTCGCCCTGTTGGCTGGCCGGGCTACGCGAGTGGTATTGCCGCTGTTGTACCTGTTTTATCTCAGCCTCTACCATGCCGGCCAGCGCTTCACCAGCTATCAGTGGGATGCCCTGTTGCTGGAGGTCGGGTTTCTGGCGATCTTGCTGCCCTGGTGCCCACGGTTGGTCAGCTGGCTCTACCGCTGGGTGCTGTTTCGTTTTCTGCTGCAGTCCGGGCTGGTCAAGCTACTCAGCGGTGACCCGGCCTGGCGTCATCTCAGCGCGCTGCGTTATCACTTCGAGACCCAGCCATTACCCAACGTCCTGGCCTGGTACGCGCACCAGTTGCCCGATGCCCTCCTGCGTGTGGGGGCTGGCTTTACCCTGCTGGTAGAGCTCATCGTGCCCTGGTTGATACTGATGCCGCGGCGACCGCGGCAGTGGGCAGCCACGCTGGTGGTGATCTTTCAGTTGGCGATCACCCTGACCGGTAGCTACAACTTCTTCAATTTGCTCACCGTCGGCCTGTGCCTGATGCTTCTCGATGACCATTGTGTCGAGCGCTGGCTACCTCGTAAGCTGGGCCGTTCTGCAGCAGGTCTCACACCTCGGCTGAGTAGGGCGCGTTGGCTGATCTATCCCCTGGCGGGATTGCAGGCGCTGCTCGGCGCACTGCTACTGGTGAACACGATGCAGCGCATCCCGGGTGACAGTACGGGCTATACGCTGTTGTACTGGAGTTCACCCTGGCAGATCGCCAACAGTTACGGTCCGTTCGCGGTGATGACCACCCAGCGTCGTGAAATTGTGTTCGAGGGCTCGCATGACGGCAGGCACTGGATCGAGTACGAGCTCCCCTATAAACCGGGTGATCCGCTCCGCAGGCCCGGATGGGCAACGCCGAGGCAGCCGCGGCTGGACTGGCAGCTCTGGTTTGCGGCGCTGCAGCAACCGCAAAACAACCCCTGGGTGGGGCGCCTGGTCGAGGGGCTGTTGCAAGGTTCGCCACCGGTCCTGGCGCTGTTTTCCGTCAATCCTTTTCCGGAAGCTCCCCCGCGTTATGTGCGTGCCTCGCTCTATCGTTATCAATTCACCACGGGGCCGGAGCGACAGGCGACCGGCGCGTGGTGGCGGCGGGAGAAATTGGGGCGCTACTGGCCGGTTACGGCGTGGCAGTTGCCAGTGGAGCGCGCAGCACCGATTCAGTGAGCCGCCAGTTCAAAGCAGGTCCAGATACCGGCTGGATCATTTTGCAGTGGAGTGCAATTACGCGGCGTTCTACTATCAGGATGAGGCTGTCCGTTTAAGGCTCCTTATCAGAGTGAACGACGAACGACTACGTTTCCCGAGCATCGGACAAGCGAGATCACATAACAACAGGTGTCAGGCATGCAATCACTCAGCAAGCTCCTTGAGTACCCCTCTGTCGAACGGTGCCTTGGAGGGGTGGAGGAATTTTCTGATACCCAGCCCTGGATCTATCAGTTCGATAATCCGTATCTCCATGGTGTGTATGCGCCGACATGCAATGAACTGAATGTCAGTGGTTTGTACGTAGAGGGTGAATTACCCGCAGACCTGGAGGGTGCGTATTTCCGCAATGGCCCTAACCCCCGGTTCCAACCCCGCAATCGATACCACCCCTTTGACGGCGATGGGATGTTGCACGGGGTGTATTTCTCCAGCGGGACCGCACGTTACTGCAATCGCTATGTGGATACGGCAGCGCTGTGCGCGGAGCGCAAGGAGGGGTACTCTATTTCGCCCGGCGTGATGGGCCCCTTTGACTACAGTGTGTCGCGTTTTGGTATCAAGGACACCTCGAATACGGATGTGTTCTTTTGCGACGGTGATCTCGTCAGCCTTTGGTACAACGCGGGTGATCCCTACCGGCTTGATGTGGCGAGCCTTGAGACCCGGGGTTTCTTTGAGTTGCCAGGGCGTGGCGAGCGACGACTGTCAGCCCACTCGAAAGTCGACCTCAACACAGGTGAGTTGCTGTTCTTCGCCTACGGTGACGAGCCGCCCTACATGACCTACGGTGTGGCGAACATGCGCGGTGAACGGTTGCATGAAGTGGCAATCGATCTACCCGGGCCGCGGCTACCCCACGACATCGGGGTCAGTCGACACTACACCATTCTGCACGACCTGCCATTTTTCCACGATATGGAAGTACTGCGTCGACACCGGTATCGCGTGTTGACCTTTCACCGCGATATGCCGATTCGCTTCGGTGTCATTCCCCGGTTTGGCGAAGGGCATGAAGTGCGCTGGTTTGAATGTGAGCCGGGTTACATCCTGCATACCAGCAATTGTTGGGAAGAGGGCGACTGGCTGGTGATGGATGGCTGTCGCTCGACCAACCCGATGCCGGAGGCCCGGCCCGGCGAGGGCGAGCTGGCGTCGATGCTCGCCTACATGCGCCTGGAAGCCAACAACTACCGCTGGCGTTTTAACCTGCGCACCGGTGAGGTGCGCGAAGGGGATATCGACGACCTCAATACCGAATTCAACAAAACCAATCCGCTCTATCTGGGGCTCAAGAGTCGCTACGCCTACCACCAGCGAATTCCCCTTTTACGAGAAGGCGGCCACACGCTGCGATTCACGGGCCTGGTCAAGTACGACAACGAAACCGGCCGTCGCTGGCAATGGGACTACGGCGCCGGGGTTTATGGCAGCGAAGCGGTTTACGCCCCCAGGCGGGGTGCGACGTCGGCGGACCGGGAGGACGATGGCTATGTGGTGACGCTGGTTACCGACAGCAAGTCCTGGCAATCCTGGTGCCTGGTGTTTGCTGCCAGCGACATAGAGGGCGGTCCGGTTGCCCGTGTGCGGCTGCCGCAACGTGTTCCCTTCGGTTTTCATGCCACCTGGGTGCGGGGTGAGGACCTGATCTCGCAGCATTGAGCTACCCTTTGCTGATAGGTGATGGGCCGAGGGTAAGGGATGGAGCAAGGGACAGAGCGCGGTACCGCAGGACTGGAAGAGCCCGCCTACCGGTTGTCGGCGGAGGACGTCATCGCCCGTCTGGACAGCGATGCCATGAACGGGCTGGCCGAGGCGGAGGCAGCGGAACGCCGCGCTCGTTTTGGTGCCAACCTGCTCGAGGAGAGTGGCCGCCAGCCGCTCTACCAACTCTTCCTTCACCAGTTTCGTGACCTGCTGATCGTCGTGCTGTTCGTGGCCGCAGCGCTGGCCTGGTACCTGGGGGATATTCGCGGCGCTATTGTGCTGCTGGTGATTATTCTGACCAATGCCGCCATTGGCCTGTACCAGGAGTACCACGCGGAAGCCCTGCTGGAGCGTCTGCGCCTGATGATCCGCAGTCGGGCGCGGGTGGTGCGCGGCGGTGAAACCCGCGAGGTGGATGCCGAGGACCTGGTGCCCGGCGACATCGTGTTGCTGGATGAAGGCGACGCTGTGGCAGCCGACCTGCGGCTGGTTGAGACGCGGGAACTTGCCACCAACGATTTCATCCTCACGGGCGAGTCGGTGCCGCAGGACAAGGATGCCGCCGTGGTACTCGAGGCGGAAAGCGGTCTGTCTGAACAGGACAACCTCGTGTTCATGGGGACCACGGTGGCGCGCGGCAGTGCCCGGGGAGTCGTGGTCGCCACCGGCATGACCAGTGCCATCGGCGAGATTGCTCGCGTAGGCCAGACCATTCAGCGTGACCGCTCGCCCCTGCAGCGTGAGATGAACGCGCTGGCGGGCCTGCTGACGAAGATGGCGGCGGTGATTGCGCTGGGGGTCTTCGCCTTCAACCTGCTGCTGCGCGGCGCTGAATACGCCGACACCGCCGCGCTGGTCAACGCCAGCATCCTGTTTGCTATCGGCGTGGCGGCGGCCTGCGTGCCCCAGGGGCTGCCGGCCCAGATCACCGTAGCGCTTTCCCTCGGGGTGAGCCGGCTGGCGCGGGAGAACGCCGTGGTCAAGCGGCTGTCGGCGGTGGAAACCCTGGGTTGTACTTCGGTGATCTGCTCTGACAAGACCGGGACCATCACCGAAAACCAGATGACCATCGTGCGGGCCTGGGTGCCGGGCATCAGCTACGACATCACCGGCCAGGGTTATGACCCGGAAGGGGCCATCCAGCGCGAGGGTCGCGCCCTCGAGTCGCAGGAGTTGGGGCGTGCCGGATTTTTCTTTCAGCATGGGCTGCTGGCCAGTAACGGGCGCACCCACGAACCCGACGACAGCCATCCCGCCTGGTATGCCTTGGGGGATCCCACGGAGGCCGCCTTTACGCCGCTGGCCATCAAGGCCGGCCTCGATCCCGACGAACGCAGCAGTGCGTACCCGGTGGTCGCCGAGCTGCCCTTCGACAGCGAGCGCAAGCGCATGACCCTGGTGCGCAGCCATGCCGGCCGCACCATTGGATTCATGAAAGGGGCGACCGGCAGTGTGCTCGAGACCTGCACTGGCTGCCAGCTCGATGGGGTCGTCGTCCCACTCGACGACACCCAACGGCGAGCGGTCGAGCAGCAGGTGGCCGCCTACAGTGCCGATTCCCTGCGGGTGATCGCCCTGGCCTACCGCGAATTTGGTGAAGACGAGGTGGAATTTTCCATCGAGGCGTCGGAACAGGACTTCGTATTCGCCGGCCTGGTGGCCATGCTCGACCCGCCGCGGGAAGGTGTGCGCCGGGCGGTCTCCGAGGTGCTGGGCGCCCAGGTGCGACTGTTCATGCTGACCGGCGACAACCCGATCACCGCCGCGGCCATCGCCGAGCGTATCGGTATGCCGGAGGGGCGGGTACTGACCGGCGACGAGCTCGCGCGGATGCCCGACGGGGAACTGCGTGAGGTACTGTCCGGGGAGTCCCTGATCATGTCCCGGGTCTCTCCCCAGGACAAGTATCGCGTGGTCAAACTGCTCAAGTCGCTGGGAGAGGTGGTCGCTGTCACCGGTGACGGCGTGAACGACACCCTGTCCCTGAAAAGTGCCGACATCGGGGTGGCGATGGGCGAACAGGGCTCGGATGTGGCCAAGGAGGCGGCGGAGATAGTGCTCACCGACGACGACCTGACCACGCTGGTGCTGGCGGTTCGCGAGGGGCGCACTATCTACCAGAACCTGAGGAGCGTGATCCTCTCCTCCATTACCTCCAATATCGGGGAGCTGAGCTGTGTCTGTATCGGTTTCGGCGGGGCTGCTGTGGGCCTCCCCATTCCCATCACCGCGGTGCAGATACTGTCCATCGATCTGATGGGGGAAATGCTGCCGCTCATGGCGCTGACCTTCGACCCGGCGGAGCCCCGGCTGATGCAACAGCCGCCGCGGAAAACCGGGGCCCATATCATCGATCGCAGGCGCTTGCTGGAGTTGGTCCTGTTCGGCACGCTGATGGGCCTGGGAGGCTACTTCAGTTTCTACATGGTGCTCGCCACCGGCGGCAGTACCGCCATGGCCCAGGCGGCAACCTTCCTCGGTATTGTGCTGGTGCAGTACATGAATATCCTGTCGCGACGCAGCGCCGGCTCCCTGTTCAGCCGCTACCTGTTCAGCAACCGGCCACTCGGGCTAGCGCTGCTGTTCTCCTTCCTGTTTGTCGCCATTATTACCACGGCCCCCGGCGTTGGCAGCTGGTTTGGCTTCGAGCCCCTGCGGCCTCGCGACTGGCTGTGGCCCGCGCTCGCGGCACTGGTATTTCTGGGTGCCATGGAACTGAGAAAAGCCCTGTCACGTTGAGGCCGCCGGCGCATTCAGCATGATGGGGTGAGGTCACTGCCGTGTCCGCGATAGGCCAGGGCTTCCTGTACATGCTCCAGGGCCACCGCTTCGACCTGTGCCATGTCCGCCAGCGTGCGGGCAACCCGCAGGCAGCGATGTACCGCCCGCATGGACAGCCGCAAGCGGTCGGCAGCCCGCTCCAGTTCCCGTTGTGGCGGAGGTTCCATGGCGCAGGCCGCGAGCAACTGGCTTCCCCCGAGTTGACTGTTACTGCAGCCCTGCCGCGCCAGCTGGCGAGCCCGGCAGCTCACCACCCGCGCGCGGACCGATGCAGACGGTTCCCCCGCCTGGGTATCGCGCAGCAGCGTTGCCGCGGGTATCCGTCGCAGATCCAGTTGCAGGTCGATGCGGTCCAGCAGCGGGCCGGAGATACGCTGGTGGTAGCGGCTGACCTGGTCCGGCGTGCAGCGGCAGGCGTGGGCCAGGTCGCCCAGGTAGCCGCAGGGACACGGATTCATGGCCGCAACCAGTTGGAAGCGTGCGGGGAAGGTGTACTTGTGGTTGGCCCGGGACAGGGTCATTTCACCGGATTCCAGGGGCTCGCGCAGAGTCTCCAGGACATGGCGGCTGAACTCGGGTAACTCGTCGAGGAACAGCACGCCGCCGTGGGCCAGGGAGACCTCTCCCGGGCGGGGGCGATTGCCACCCCCCACCATGGCGGCTGCACTGGCGCTGTGGTGGGGGTGGCGGAACGGGCGCCGCTCATCGCCGGCCTCGTTGTCGTCGTAAAAGCTGCGCAGGGTGGCGATGCACAGGGCCTCCTCGTCGCTCGGCGGGGGCAGGATGCCGGGCAGCCTGCTGGCCAGTAGCGTCTTGCCGGTGCCGGGTGGGCCGCACAGGAGCAGCGAGTGACTGCCAGCGGCGGCGATCTCCAGACAGCGGCGTCCCTGTGGCTGGCCGATCACATCGGCGAGGTCGGCAACGCCGGGGCTGGTCGCCTCGCTGCGTGGCGGTTGCGCCGGGGCCAGGGGTGCACTGCCATTGAGGTGGGCGCACAGGGTGAGCAGGTCCGGTGCGGGGATCACGCAACTGCCGGGTGCGCGGGCGGCGAGAGAGGCGTTGGTGCTGGCTGTTACCAGGGTTCGCCCTGTTTTGGTGCACTCAATGGCGGCGGGAATCACCGCCGGTGCACGGCGCAGGCGTCCGTCGAGGGCGAGCTCTCCCAGAAATTCGAACTGGGTCACACTTTCGGCAGGCAGTTGGCCCGAGGCGGCGAGGATGCCAACGGCGATGGCGAGGTCAAAGCGGCCGCCTTCCTTGGGGAGGTCGGCCGGGGCCAGGTTGACCGTGATGCGGCGGTCGGGAAACTGGAAGTGAGAGTTCAGCAGGGCACAGCGGACCCGGTCCTTGCTCTCGCGCACCGCTGTTTCCGGCAGCCCCACGATATGAAAGGCCGGCAAACCATTGGCCAGGTGGGTTTCCACCTGGACCAGGGGCGCCGCCATGCCAGCGGAGGCCCGGCTGTAAACCAGTGATAACTCCATTGCTCATCCGTGAGCGCGGTGCAGTAATTCTGCGCCTATCGGCGGTTTTGCGCCGCGGTTTCCAAGGCCTCCAGTTCCTTTGTCAACGCTTCCAGTTCGGCTTCCAGGGTGGCAACCCGTGCCCGGGTGCGCTTTAGCACTGCTGCCTGGGCATCGAACTCCTC
Organism: Parahaliea maris; assembly: GCF_008064665.1. GTDB lineage: Bacteria > Pseudomonadota > Gammaproteobacteria > Pseudomonadales > Halieaceae > Parahaliea > Parahaliea maris. The sequence goes on from NZ_VRZA01000003.1 coordinate 734,059, forward strand.
GCGGCTGACCACGTCCAGGCGCGCCAGGGCGGCCTGGGTCAGGGTGCGTACCCCGCGATCCACCTCATCCCGGAGGCCGCTGGAACCGACCAGGTCGTTAACCTGCTGGATGACATCGCCGATGGGCGGCGGTTTAAGCGCCATGTGCTGTACCTGTGGAGATTGCGGGGTGATGCGGGGGAGTCTAGTGGAAATTGGCGGCAGGGCACAGGTCATTTGGGTGCACTATTTGTGAGCGGCGCACCAAAAAAGATCACGATCAGGTGCCCTGAGCGCGAGGTTATTCTGCTTCTGGCGGACATGTTTTGTTTATCCTGTTGATTTTAAAGAATAAAAATCTTTCTGGCACAGGCCGTGCAATTTTGGTGGCGCAGGTTATACAACGTTCCCAAAGCCGTTCGCAGCAAGCTACACCCCATAAATGCGGCAGGGGATTTATTACAAGGAGAACTACATATGCTCAACAAGAAACTGCTTTCCGCAACTGCCGCAGCTGTACTGCTGTCAGGCGTATCTTCCGCCATGGCGGCGCCTGAGATCAGCGCGAACGTCACGCTGACCAGCGATTATCGCTTCCGCGGCATTTCCCAGTCCAACGACGATATCGCCATCCAGGGCGGATTCGACCTTGGCTTCGATAACGGTATCTACATTGGAACATGGGGGTCCTCGGTCGACTTCCTCACCGCCGACGGGGAAGGCGTTGATGGGTCACTTGAGCTCGACTACTACGTCGGCTGGGCCATGGAAACCGAAAGCGGTGTCGGGATTGATGTCGGTTACCTGTACTACGACTATCCCGGTGACGATGGCCTGGAAGGGGATTTCCAGGAAATCTACGGCAGCGTGTCGTTCTGGGATATCACGCTGGGCATAGCCTACTCCGACGATTACTACGCGGAGACTGAAAAGTTCTTCTATTACTCTGGCGACTACAGCCTGGGTCTCGGGGAAAACCTCTCACTCGACCTGCACATCGGCTACAACGACCTGGATCAGGATGGCGGCTATCTGTCTGATGGAGCCGACTCCTACATCGATTACTCAGTTGGCCTGACTGCCTCCTACTGGGCAGTGGACTGGAGCCTGGCGTGGGTCGGTACTGACCTCGACGGCGAAGAGTACTTCGGCCTGGATGACCTGGTTGACGACACCCTGGTGTTCTCGGTCTCCAAGAGCATGTAAGGCGACAGGCGCTTTAAGCAAAATCCGGCGCCCCGAGCGGGCGCCTTTAATAACACCGGGAGTGTTCCATGAAACTAATCACGGCAATCGTAAAGCCATTCAAACTGGACGACGTGCGTGAAGCACTGTCCGAGATCGGGGTGCAAGGAATCACCGTCACCGAGGTCAAGGGCTTTGGCCGCCAGAAGGGGCATACAGAGCTCTACAGGGGTGCGGAATATGTGGTCGATTTTCTGCCCAAGGTAAAAATCGAGGTAGCAGTGGCTGACGGCGTGGTCGATCAGACCATCGATGCCATCACCAAGGCGGCGAACACCGGCAAGATCGGCGACGGCAAGGTTTTTGTCTCCGACCTGGAACAGGTGATTCGTATTCGTACCGGCGAGACCGGCGAAGACGCCATTTAAGCTCCCAGGATCACAAATTAGAGAGACTTGATTCCCATGGAAAACAATATTTACGAATTGCAGTACGCAATGGACACCTTTTACTTCCTGGTGTGCGGCGCGCTTGTGATGTGGATGGCAGCAGGCTTTGCCATGCTCGAGGCCGGTCTTGTCCGGGCCAAAAACACCACTGAAATTCTCACCAAGAACGTGGCACTCTTCGCGATTGCCAGCACCATGTACCTGATCTGTGGTTACCACTTCATGTATGACGGTGGCCTGTTCCTGTCCGGTGTAACCACGGTTGCCCAGATGGATGACGCCGCAATCGCCCAGGTGCTGGCGGATTCCGCCGAAGCGGGTTTTGACGGCGACTCGGTCTACTCCGGTGCGTCCGACTTCTTCTTCCAGGTGGTGTTTGTGGCCACCGCCATGTCCATCGTGTCCGGTGCCGTGGCCGAGCGTATGAAGCTGTGGGCTTTCCTGACCTTTGCGGTCGTGATGACTGGCTTCATCTACCCCATCGAGGGCGGCTGGACCTGGGGTGGCAAGGACGTACCGCTGATCGGTGCCCTGAGCTACAGCGACTACGCCGGTTCCGGCATTGTGCACCTGGCGGGTGCGGCAGCGGCCCTGGCCGGTGTGATCCTGCTCGGCGCACGTAAAGGCAAGTACAAGGCAGACGGCAGCGTGAGCGCCATCCCCGGTGCCAACATGCCGCTGGCAACCCTCGGTACCTTCATCCTGTGGATGGGCTGGTTCGGCTTCAACGGTGGCTCCACCCTTAAACTGGGCGGTATCGGCGTCGCCAACGAAGTGGCCAACGTGTTCCTGAACACCAACGCGGCGGCTGCCGGTGGCCTGATCGCCGCTCTCCTGCTGGCCCGCGTCATGTTCGGCAAGGCCGACCTGACCATGGCCCTGAACGGCGCGCTGGCTGGCCTGGTTGCCATCACCGCTGAACCGGCTGATCCCTCACCCCTGCTGGCCACCATCATCGGTGCCATCGGCGGCGTGATCGTAGTGTTCAGCATCGTGTTCCTCGACAAACTCAAAATCGACGATCCGGTGGGCGCCATCTCCGTACACGGTGTGGTAGGCCTGTGGGGTATCTTCGCGGTACTGCTGTCCGACAGCGACGCCACCTTCATGGGGCAGCTGGTCGGTACGCTGGTTATCTTCTTCTGGGTATTCATCACCAGCTTCATCGTCTGGTACGTCATCAAGCTCATCATTGGCCTGCGCGTCAGCGAAGAGGAAGAGTACGAAGGTGTGGACCTGTCCGAGTGTGGCCTCGAGGCCTACCCGGAGTTCGTCACCCAGAAATAGTCTTGCGGGCGCATTTTCGGATGCGTGTTTGGGGGCCCTCTGGGCCCCCTTTTTTTATGTACAGGATGTACGGTAGATCGCGAGAGGCATGGAAGCCGGTAGCGATCCGTTCAAATTCACTGCCCAACCAAACCTATTGCGAATCCGCTCCCGCCCTCCATAATAGATAGCTCATTCCCGGCAAAGGCCAACAGCTATGAAACTGGTTACCGCTATCATCAAGCCCTTCAAGATGGATGATGTGCGCTCGGCACTGTCCGAGATCGGCGTTCAGGGCATCACGGTGACCGAGGTCAAGGGCTTCGGGCGTCAGCGTGGTCACACGGAGCTCTATCGCGGGGCGGAGTACGTGGTGGATTTCCTGCCCAAGCTCAAGCTGGAAATCGCCGTGGGCGAGGGCCAGCTCCAGGCCACGATTGATTCCATCGTCAATTCAGCCAACACTGGCAAAATCGGTGACGGCAAGATTTTCGTGTCCGAACTGGAGCAGGTTATCCGGATCAGGACCGGGGAGACTGGCGAAGACGCGATCTAGCGAACCTCTCGCCCTCGATCACAAGAAGGAGAAAACCATGTGGGACAAAACATTAGTGGGCGCGGCATTGGTCGCATCGACCCTGGTCCTGGGAGGATGCGGTGGCAGCACCACCACGGTCGAGCAGACGGAAACCCAGGGCCAGCAGTTGATGGACCTGAAAGAAGCCTATGACAAGGGCGTGATCACCGAGAAAGAGTACGAGAAAACCAAGAAACAGATTCTCAAGGGGAACTGATTAAGGCTTAGCCGGGGCCGGTCTTTGCCCGGAGGCTCGCCACGGCCGCCGGCAACTCTTTCAGGTTGGCAATTTCCCGGTCCGCGGGCTCTCCGCCGGGCCACTCGCTGCCCAGCGGGTTCATCCATACGGTGTGGAAGCCGACTGCCTTGGCACCGCTGATATCGTGCTCCGGGTTGTCGCCCACGTGGGCGACACTGGCCGGTGATGCGCCGGTGAGTTCCAGGGCCGCGTGGAACATGTCCGGGGCCGGCTTGCTGGCCCCGACATCCTCCGCCAGAAAAGCAAAGTCAAAGTATTCCGCGGCGTCGGTCTTGTAGATATCGGCATTGCCGTTGGTGAGCGCCCCCAGTCTGTAGCGACCGGCGAGGTGCTCGAGCACTTCCAGCGCCTCGGCGTAGAGTTCTACCCGCTGCCGTTCGGCGAGAAATGCCGCGAAGGCGGCTTCGGCGCCCTCTCGGGCCTCGGCCTCGCTAAAGCCGGCGGCGGTCTGTAATTCAATCAGGGTCTGCCTGCGAAAATCGCTGACGTGATGGGCCAGTTCAGGGTGGCGTTTGAATACGCTCTTCTTGAGTTCCCACAGGCTGGCGTGGTCGTGATGCTCGATGCTCCCCGGTCGGTGCTTCAGGAGCCAGTCGCGCTGGGCGTCCTCGGCCCGCAGCAGTGCCGGCTCCACGTCCCACAGGGTATTGTCCAGATCGAAGGTGATGACTTCGATGCTCACGTCTCTTCCTCATCGCTGCGGGCACTGCGGCGGGCCCGGGGGTGGGCATTGTCGTACACTTTGGCGAGGTGTTGGAAGTCCAGGTGGGTGTAGATCTGGGTGGTGGCGATATTGGCGTGGCCGAGTAATTCCTGTACCGCGCGGAGGTCGCCGCTGGACTCCAGCATGTGGCTGGCGAAGGAGTGGCGCAGCATGTGGGGGTGGACGTCCCGGTCCATGCCGCCGCGCCGTCCCAGCAGGCGCAGGCGCTGCTGTACGCTGCGCTGGCTGATGCGCCTGCCGCGGCTGCTGGTGAACAGGGGGTGGGTGCCCGCGCTGTCCTCCGCCGCCGGCGCTCGCAGCACCAGCCAGCGCTCGATTGCCTGCGCCGCCATCGAACCCACGGGCAGGGTACGGGTCTTGCTGCCCTTGCCGGTGACCGTGATCAGGCCCGCGCTGCGGTCGTAGTCCTCGATATTGGCCGCCACCAGTTCCGACAGGCGCAGGCCGGAGGAGTACAGCAGCTCGGCCATGGCGAGATCGCGCAGGACGAGTGCGTCATCGTCCCCGGTGCTCAGAAAGCGGTTGACCTGGTCCACGTCCAGGGTGCGGGGCAGCTTGCGCGGTGAGCGGGGCGCGCGAACCCCCCGGGCAGGGTTGCTGGGCAGGCCGTGGTGACGGCCCAGGTAATCGAACAGGGCGCGGCAGGCGGAGAGAGAGCGCTGGATGCTGTTGCCCGCCAGTCCGCGACGGTGCAGGTAGCTGACCCAGCCGCGGATGTCGGCCTCCACCAGGTCCCCCGGGTCGCTTATGTCCCGCTGCTGGCACCACTGCTCCAGTGACACCAGGTCGCGACGGTAGTTGCTCAGGGTGTGGGGTGACAGGCGTCGTACGTCCCGCAGGTAATCCAGAAACTCAAGGCTGGTGGCAGACAGCGGTGGGTGTTCCTGTCTCCGGGCCGGGGTTTCCACGACGCCTGTGCTCGCCGCTTCAGTGCTCGTCGCTGTCGGGCAGGCGCTCGATCAGGCGCACCAGGACATCGGCAATGTGCAGCAGGAACAGGGTGCCCATGCCGGTGTAGTAGCGGTTGGCGTCGCTGCTGCCGACGGCGATAAAGCCGAGGCGGTCGTCGCCCTTGAGGGGCATCACGGCGGCGGAACCGGGCTCGCCCGCACGGGGGAAAATAAAGCTGAACTCATCCTCGCGCAGTGCCCCGCACAGGGGTTTACGCCCCTTGAGCAGGCCGCCGATTTCCAGCTTGACCTTTTCATTGGCCTCGTAGCGCAGGTTGCCGCGGGACTCCGCGGGGTCGCCAAACAGGATGATGCTGGCGTACTCGATTTCAAAGTCTTCGCGCATGCTGTTCATGAAGGCGTTACACAGGCCGGGCAGGTCCTTCGCGTCCAGAAGGCGCAGCACCAGGGCGCGGGTGCGCTCATACAGCTTGTCGTTCTCGCGGGCGTTCATGGTCAGGGCGTTGAGGCGGTGGCGCATTTCCATGTTGCGCTCGCGCAGTACGCTCACCTGCTTCTCGACCAGTGATACAGCGCTGCCAGAGGCGTGGTTAACGTGCAGGTGGTCCAGCAGGTCCGGGTGGCGCTGCAGAAAATCGCTGTGGGTTTTCAGGTACTCGCGCACCTGTTCATCGTCCAGCGAGATGCTGTCGCTGTGGGCGACGGCGTCGTTGGTGGCGGACATGGCCTGTTCTCCCCTGGTCTGTCTTTCTATCTGCGCCGGGGAGTAGCAAGCCGCCCGGCGGTCAGAGTTTTATTGTGCCTTCAAACACGACCGCGGTAGGGCCGGTCATCATCACGTTGTGTCCTTCGCCCCGCCACGTAATAGAGAGCTTACCGCCCGGCAGCTGAACTGTCACGGTCTCGCTCAGCCAGCCACGGCTGCGGCCATAGGCGACTGCGGCGCAGGCGCCGGTGCCGCAGGCCAGGGTTTCGCCCACACCGCGTTCGAATACCCGCAGGCGGATAGTGTCCTCGGCCACGACCTGCATGAAGCCGGCGTTTACCCGCTGGGGGAAGTCCTGATGGCGCTCGATCTGCGGGCCGAGGCCCTCGACATCGGCGGTGTCCACGTTGTCGACGCGGAGGATGGCGTGGGGATTGCCCATGGAAACCGCTCCCACCTCCAGTTGCTGGGCGCCGAGGTCGATAACATAGGATGCCGCGCGCTGTTCCGCGCGCAGGGGAATGTCCGCCGGTTCGAAGCGGGGGGCACCCATGTCGACCTCGACCTGGTCGTGGTCGCGCGCGTTCAGCACGATGACACCGCAGGCGGTCTCCACTGAAATCCGTTTCTTGGCAGTGAGTTTTTTCTCCCTGACGAAACGGGCAAAGCAACGGGCGCCGTTGCCGCACTGCTCCACTTCGCCGCCGTCGGCGTTGTAGATACGGTAGCGAAAGTCCACATCGGGGCGGCTGGGTGGCTCCACCACCAGCACCTGGTCACAGCCCACACCGAAGCGACGGTCCGCCAGCTTGCGGATGTCCCTGGAGCGCAACTTGCAGCGTTGGCTGACCAGGTCGATCACGACAAAATCGTTGCCGGCACCGTGCATTTTGGTAAAGCGGAGAATCATGGGCCTCAGCCGCCGTCGGGCAGGCGCTGTTCGCCCCGCAGCAGGTCTTCCAGGGTTTCCCGGCGGCGAGCGAGATGCAGTTGCTCGCCGTCGACGATAACCTCCGCGGCGCGCGGGCGACTGTTGTAGTTGGAGCTCATGGTGAAGCCGTAGGCACCGGCGCCGAATACCGCCAGCAGGTCGCCGTCGGTGATGGCTAGCTCGCGGCCCTTGCCGAGGAAGTCGGCGGTTTCACACACCGGGCCGACAATGTCCCAGGTTTTCGCTTCGCGGCCGGCCACGTGCCGGGCAGGCTGGATGTCCAGCCACGCCTGGTACAGGGCAGGGCGGATCATGTCGTTCATGCCGGCATCGATCAGGGCGAAATTGTGCTCGGGGGTGGGCTTGGTGTACTCCACCGCAGTCAGCAGCAGGCCGGCATTGGCGGCGATGGAGCGGCCGGGCTCCAGTACCAGGGTCAATTCGCGGTCGCCGAGCTCGGCGCGGATGGCCGCTACGTAATCGGCAATGGCGGGCGGTTCCTCGTCGCGGTAACGCACGCCCAGGCCGCCGCCCAGGTCCAGGTGCCGGATTTCGATGCCCTCGGCGGCCAGCTGGTCCACCAGCCCCAGCAGGCGGTGCAGGGCATCGATGAACGGGCTGAGATCGGTCAGCTGGGAGCCGATATGGCAATCCAGGCCCTGCACATTGATGTTCGGCAATTCGGCGGCCCGGCGATAGACCCGCAGGGCCTCGTCCATGGTGACGCCGAATTTGTTCTCGCGCAGGCCGGTGGAGATGTAGGGGTGGGTACGTGCGTCCACATCGGGGTTCACCCGCACCGAGACCGGCGCCACCAGGCTCAGTTCGCCGGCCACCCGGTTCAGTACTTCGAGCTCTGCGGCGGACTCCAGGTTGAAGCAGTGGATGCCCAGTTCCAGCGCACGACGCATCTCTCCCGCGGTCTTGCCGACCCCGGAAAACACGGTTTTGGCCGGGTCGCCACCGGCGGCAACCACCCGTTCCAGTTCGCCCACCGAGACGATGTCGAAACCGGCGCCCTGGCGGGCGAGGATATCGAGCACGGCCAGGTTGGAATTGGCCTTTACCGCATAGCAGATCAGGTGAGGCACGTCCGCGAGCGCCTGCTGGTAAGCGGCGAAGGAGGTTTCCAGCGCCGCCCGTGAGTATACATAACAGGGGGTGCCAAACTCTCGGGCGATCCGGCTGGCGCTGACGCCCTCAGCGTGGAGTTCGCCCTGCTTGTAATGAAAGTGGTTCATGATCGTCTTCAGTTGCTGGGAGTCGGGCTGTACCCGGCCGCCTCGCTATCCTCGTCCGCGGGGGGCTGGTCGGGCATGTACAGGGGTCCGGTCTGGCCGCAACCCTGCAACAGTGCGCTGACAGCGAGGAAAAGAAAAGCCGCGAATAGCTGGCGCATGGGAGTCCGCTCTGGTGCCAAAGCGGCCGATTATAGCCATTGCTAGAAACGGGTGCGAGCAGACCTTATGATGAAACCGACCGAGTATAAGAGTGGAACCATCATGGCCGGACGAATTCCCGCCGCGGCCGGGGGGCTGTTTCTGGCGTTCGCGTGGGTGATCGCCAGCCCAGCGCAGGCGCAGACAGCTCGCGCGCCACAGGCGGAAGAACCCCTGTATGTGAAGAATCTCAGCCCGGTGGCAGGTCTGCTGGGGCTGCCATCCCAGCGCAGTGCGGCAGTTGCTGACCCGGGTCAGTGGAGCCTGGCTGTGCACGGCAGCGTGGCCAACCACTATGTGCGTGATCGCAGCGGTGTGGAAGCCCTGAACCTGGATGGCGAGACCCGGCGCCTGGCGCTGGAGCTGCGCTACGCCTTTGCCTCCAACTGGGAATTGCAGCTGGAACTACCCTGGCTGCAGCAGGACGAGGGCGTGCTCGATAGCGCGATTGACGGCTGGCACGATTTCTGGGGGATGCCCGACAACGGCCGCGGGGACGCCGCGAGCGACCTGCTGGACTATCGCTATGCCGACCGGCAACAGCTCCGCTTTGCCCTGCTGGGGGAGAGCAGTGGTATCGGCGACGCCAGCTTGGCCGTGCAGCGACGGCTGTACCGCGACGACAGCCTCGATCTCGCCGTGGCCCTGGGCTACAAGTTCGGCACGGGGGAGCCCGGGGATTTTACCGGCAGTGGGGAGGGCGATGTGTACGCGGCGCTGCGGCTCAGCGGCCAGGCGCTCGGTGGGCTGCCCCTGGACTGGCATGCCCAGGCGGGCTATCTGCGGGCGGGAGAAGTGGATCTGTTGGGGCCGCGCCAGGAGCGCAATCTTTGGTTTGCCGGCGGCGCCCTGAGCTGGGCATTCGCAGAGCGCTGGCGCCTGCTGGGGCAGCTGGATACCCACGCCGCGCCACTGGACAGCGCCCTGGATGCCCTGGGCAGTACTGCAGTGCTGCTGAGCGGCGGGCTGCGCTGGTACGCGAGCCCCGACTGGGCGCTGGATTTCACGGTGATTGAGGATATCGCGGTGGAAACGGCTCCCGATGTGACCTTCCAGTTTGATCTGCGCTATCGACCGGGTTAGGGCATCGACCGGGTTAGGGCATCGACCGGGTTAAGGCATCGACCGGGTTAAGGCATCGACCCGGTTAGGGCATTACCCATTTAACCGGGCCGGTGCTTTCGGGTTTGCGGGTTTCAGGCGCGGGCTTCTACCAGCGCCCGGGCCCGTTCCGCTGCGGCCCGTACCTGCGCCGGTGCTGTGCCGCCGAGGTGGTCGCGGGCGGCCAGTGATCCCTCCAGCGTCAGGACCTCGAACACATCCTCACCGATGTCGGCGCTGAATCCCTGCAGGGTTTCCAGTGACATCTCCGCCAGGTCGAGGCCACTGGCTACGCCGTGGGCCACAGCCTTGCCCACCACCTCGTGGGCGTCGCGGAAGGGCAGGCCCTTGCGCACCAGGTAGTCCGCCAGGTCGGTGGCCGTGGAGAAACCGCGACGGGCCGCTTCGCGCATGTGGTCTTCGCGGGCGCGAATCGCCGGCACCATGTCGGCGAAGGCGCGCAGGCAGTCGACCACGGTGTCGATGGTGTCGAACAGGGGTTCCTTGTCTTCCTGGTTGTCCTTGTTGTAGGCCAGTGGCTGGCTCTTCATCAGGGTGAGCAGGGAAATCAGGTGACCGTTCACCCGCCCTGTCTTGCCGCGCACCAGTTCCGGTACGTCCGGGTTTTTCTTCTGCGGCATGATGGATGAGCCGGTGCAGAAGCGGTCGGGCAGCTCGATAAAGTTGAACTGGGCCGAGGTCCACAGCACCAGTTCCTCGCTCATGCGCGACAGGTGGGTCAGCAGCAGGGCGGCAAATCCGCAGAATTCAATGGCAAAATCGCGGTCTGACACCGAGTCCAGGGAGTTTTCCGTGGGCTTGTCGAAGCCGAGGCTGGCGGCGGTCAGCTCCCGCTGGATGGGGTAAGTGGTGCCGGCCAGTGCGGCGGCCCCCAGCGGAGACTGGTTGAGGCGCTTGCGGCAATCCAGCAGGCGACCGTGATCGCGTTCCAGCATTTCATTCCAGGCCAGCAGGTGGTGGCCGAAAGCGACCGGCTGGGCGGTCTGCAGGTGGGTGAAGCCGGGCATGACCGTGTCGGCATGCTGCTCCGCCAGGCCGATGGTGCCCAGCTGCAGGCGCGACAGCTCGGCGGCGATGTGGTCGATGGCCTTGCGCAGGTGCAGGCGAATATCCGTGGCCACCTGGTCGTTGCGGGAGCGGCCGGTATGCAGCTTCTTGCCGGTGACGCCAATCAGCTGGGTCAGCCGGGACTCGATGTTCATGTGTACGTCTTCGAGCTCCACCGACCACTCGAAGCTGCCGTTGGCAATTTCCTCGCGAATCTGGCCCAGGCCGCTCTCGATCTGGGCCAGCTCCTCGCTGCTCAACACACCGACCTGGCACAGCATGGCGGCGTGGGCCAGGGAGCCCTCGATGTCTTCTTGCGCCATGCGCTGGTCGAAATTTACGGAAGCGGTAAAACGCTGTACGAAGCTGTCGGTGGCTTCGGTGAAGCGGCCGCCCCACAGCTTGCTGGTGTCCTGATCCTTGCTCATGGTGCCCTTGAGTCCTGCTTGATTGGCCTTGGCGCCACAGTGGCGCGGTGTGATCGCACTTGTCGGTGCGAAAGCGGGATGCAAGTATACCAGCTATCCAGGGGAGGGAGCTGGGCATGCAGCCGGGCGTAACAGGACAGACAGCAGGGCACCGGGAAGGTCGGAACGGGGGTAACGGGGCGGGCGCCCCCGGGGAATTTTTCATTCCGGACCTGTGCGGCACGCGGCAGGTGTTTCTCATCGTGCTGCTGGCCCAGTTGCTGGTGCTGGTGTACACCCTGGCGGTGAGTGGGCTGCCCAACTTTCACTGGAACCTGCTGGGGGAGGCGTCCCTGTTCGTGCAGTGGGTGGTGCTGCTGAGCACCGCCCTGCTGTGCCTGTTGCGCGGACCCTTTGCCCGCCTGGGCGTGTTCGCCGCGACCTGCGGCAGCCTGCTGCTGGTGCTGCTGGTCACAGCGGCCAGCACCGCAGCCAGCAGCTGGGTCTACCCCGACCTGCAGGCCGGCCGCATCGACGGCTGGAACCTGCTGCGCAACCTGCTGGTGGCGCTGGTGGTGGCGGGAGTGGTGCTGCGCTACTTCTACCTGCAGCAGCAGCTCCGCCAGCGGGAGCACTCAGAGCTCCAGGCCAGGGTCGATGCCCTGCGCGCTCGCATCCGCCCGCATTTCCTGTTCAATACCCTCAACAGTATCGTCAGCCTCATTGAAACCCGCCCCGACCTGGCCGAGCGCGCGGTGGAGGACCTGGCGGAGCTGTTTCGCGGCAGCCTGCGGGAAGCCACCGAGCTGGTCACCGTGGCCGACGAGGTTCGCCTGTGCGAGTTGTACCTCGGCATCGAGCAATTGCGGCTGGGGGAGCGCCTGCAGGTGGAGTGGGACGTGGAAGACGCCTGCCGGGACATCCCCATGCCGAGCCTGGTGCTGCAACCGCTGGTGGAAAACGCCGTCTACCACGGCATCGCCCGCCGCAGTGAGGGGGGCTGTATCACCGTTGCCGTGAGCTGCCGGGGCGGTCAGTTACAGGCCGAGGTGAGTAACCCCGCGGCGGTGGATGAGGGGGTGGGAGGCATGCACATTGCGCTCGACAATATCGAACAGCGCCTGCACGGCCAGTATGGCGACGACGCAGGGCTGGAGCTCGCGCGGGACGGGGGCGAATTCCGGGTGCGTCTGCACTACCCCTGCCCGCCCTGCCCCGAGCCGGGACTCGCTCCGGGCGCGGCGGGAGTAACCGGGTGAAAGTACTGATCGTAGATGACGAACCCCTGGCCAGGGAGCGTCTGCAGCGCCTGCTGGGGCGGGTGCGCCCGGACGTCGAGAGCCGCACTGCAGACAGCGGGGAGTCGGCAGTGGCCGAACTGGCCCGGTTTGACGCTGAGCTGATCCTGCTGGATGTGCGCATGCCCGGCATGGGAGGGTTGGCCCTGGCAGCCAAAGTGGCGGAACAGGAGCAGCCTCCGGCAGTCATTTTTTGCACTGCCTACGACGAGTACGCCCTGGATGCCCTGCGCCACCAGGCCGTCGCCTACCTGCTCAAGCCGGTGCGCGAGGCGGAACTCGAGCAGGCCCTGGCCCAGGCGGGCCGGGTCAACCGGGCCCAGGTCGCGGCCCTGCGGGAGGAGCCCGCGAGCGGCCGGCGCCAGGTCAGCAGCCAGGGGCACCGCGGGCTGGAAACGCTGCCGGTGGCGGACATTCGCTGTTTTGTGGCGGAGCAGAAGTACGTGACGGCCTACGCCAGCGGACGCGAACTGCTGTTACCCGACGCCCTGAAGGACCTGGAGGAGGAGTTTGGCGATCGCTTCCTGCGGGTGCATCGCAATGCGCTGGTGGCTCTGGCCCATGTGCTGCGGTTGGCGCGTGACGGTGATGGCTGGTGTGTCGAACTGGAGGGTACCGACCTGCGCCCCGCGGTCAGCCGGCGGCATCTGGCTGCGGTGAAGGAGCGGTTGCTGTCCCGGTGAGAGAGTTTGTTTTCGTCTACGGATGGTGGAGCTCTTGACCCGCGCGCCCGCCTGCCGGGGCCTTTCCGGGACACGCCGTGAACCCGTCCATGGGGGCTCCTCAGCGGCATCCATGCCGCTGAAGGTCCCGGAAAGGCCCCGCCACGCGGACGCACTCCGTCGGAGATAATTTGTCTCACGTGACTCCGTATCCGGGCGAGCAGAGTTTTGCGCGGAAGCAGGGTGTGAACTGGGGGTACGCCTCGCCGGACCTTCAGCGGCCATGGATGGCCGCTGAGGAGCGCGACATGGATGTCATGCTTTCAGCGTGTCCGGCGAGGCGTGCGCCCAGATCACGCCCGGCCTACGGAGCACCTTTTCGCGTACGTGCGCACGCTCAGAGGTTTCGTATCCTTGAGTGCTCTCCATTAGCTGAGCACTCACCCGACTGTTATCATGCCCACTTTGCTTCCGGATCGTTTCCCCATGTCTCGCACCCTCACCATCGCCACTCGTGAATCCCTCCTTGCCCTGTGGCAGGCAGAGTTTGTGCGCGACGCCCTGCAGGGCGCGCACCCCGGGTTGGATGTGCAGTTGCTGGGCATGACCTCCCGGGGCGACCAGTTGCTGGACGTGCCGCTGTCCAAAGTGGGTGGCAAGGGCCTGTTCGTGAAAGAACTGGAAACCGCCCTGCTGGACGGCTCTGCCGACATCGCAGTGCACTCCATGAAAGACGTACCCATGGAGTTCCCTGAAGGTTTGCAGCTCGGTGTCATTTGCGAGCGTGAAGATCCCTCGGACGCCTTCGTCAGTAATCGCTTCGACACGCTGGAAGCCCTTCCTGCGGGGGCCGTGGTGGGTACCTCGAGCCTGCGCCGCGAGTGCCAGCTGCGCCAGCAGCGGCCCGACCTGGAGGTGAAGTTCCTGCGGGGCAACGTCCAGACCCGCTTGCGCAAACTCGACGAGGGCGAGTACGACGCCATTATCCTTGCGACCGCCGGCCTGTTGCGGCTGGAACTGGCAGAGCGCATTCGCCAGCGCATCCCGCATGGCCTGTCACTGCCCGCGGGAGGGCAGGGAGCGGTGGGTATCGAGCTGCGTACGGACGACCCCGCGACACTGGCGCTGCTGCAACCCCTGCACCACGAGCCGACCGCCCTGTGCGTGACCGCCGAGCGCTCGCTCAACCGACGCCTCGAGGGTGGTTGCCAGGTGCCGATTGCCTGCTACGCAGAGCTCGAGGGTGATGGGCTGTGGTTGCGGGGCCGGGTGGGGCGCCCCGACGGCTCGCTGTTGTTGCAGGCCGAGGGCCGGGGGCCTGCCAGCGAGGCAGAGGCCCTGGGCATCGCGGTGGCGGAAGATCTGCTGGCCCAGGGCGCAGGAGACATTCTGGCGGAGGTCTATGGTCGCTGAGCGGGAGTACTGAGCGTGGGGAGCAGGGGCGTACTGGTCACCCGGCCGCAGGGGCAGGCGGATTCACTGTGTGCTGCACTCGAGCAGCGGGGCCTGCGCGCCCATCACCAGCCCCTGATCCAGCTGCAGGCACTCACCGAGCTCGACCCCGCCTCCCGCCAGTGTGTGCTGGACCTCGATCTCTACCAGCACATTATTTTCATCAGTCGCAACGCGGTGCGCTTCGCCCTTCCCTGGCTGGAAGACTACTGGCCACAGTGGCCTGTCGGGGTGTGCTGGTATGCCGTGGGGGCGGCCACCGGCCGCAGCCTGGCCGAACACGGTATCGATGCCCGGTTACCCGGCGACGAGATGAACAGCGAAGGCCTGTTGCGGCTGGCCGGCCTGCGCGAGCTCAGCGGGCAGCGTGCCCTGATCGTCAAGGGGCTGGGTGGTCGCGAATTCCTGCGGGATGAATTACAGCGCCGCGGCGCCAGGGTAGACCAGCTGGCCTGCTATCGCCGCAGTCCGGTGCGCCTGCCCGAGGGGCTCATGGCCTCCCGTTTCGAGGACTGGCAGATCGACGCCGTGCTGATCAGCAGCGGGGAGGGGCTGGGCAATCTGCTGGCCATGTTGAGTGCGGAAGAAACCGCAAAGTTATGGCAGACTACTGTGGTAGTGCCCTCGGAGCGGGTTGCCGAGCAGGCCCGTGCCGCCGGACTCGAGCGGGTGCGGTTGGCGGCCAATGCCTCTGACGACGCCATGCTCGATGCCCTGGACCAGTGGCTGCAAGAGACCGGAGATCTTGAGTGAGCGACAAGCAGGACGATAACAACGCGCCCCAGCCCCCAGAGAATGCGGCGGACGATACCGCGGAAAAGCAGGCCGTCGCCGCTCCCGTCCCCGCCCCCGCAGAAACGTTTGAACGGGAGATTGCCCCCGCCAAGGCCGGTGGTGGTTTCCCGCTGCTGGCCACGCTGGCACTGCTGCTGGTACTGGCCCTCGCTGCGGCCGCCGGCTGGACGGTGCTGGAAGCGCAGCGCCGCGAGACCGCGTTGCTCGACCGGCTGGCGCTGCTGGAATCCGTAACCGAGCGCGAGCTGATGGACGCCAGTGAGCAGCAGGCGCAGATTCGCCGTATCGGCGACGACCTCCAGGGTAAACTGCAGTCCGAGCTGCGCAGTGGCCTGGCCAGCCTTGAACCCCGGTTGACGCAGCAGGCCCAGACCCTGGACGCGGTTTCCGGTGATCTCTCCAGCCTGCAGTCGCGGGTGGCGGTGCAGGGGGGGGAGCTGGCCCGCTTCAGCGCGACCGATCGCGAGAGTTGGTTGCTGTCGGAGGCGGAGTACCTGTTGCGGCTCGCCAACCAGCGCCTGATCATGACCGGTGATACTGAGTCCGCCCGGGCCCTGCTGCGCAGCGCGGACCGAATTCTTCTCCAGTTGGACGATACCCGGCTGCACACCACACGCAGTGCGATCGCCTCGGAGCTGGCGGCCCTGCGCGGCGTGCCTACTGTCGATGTCGAAGGACTCTACCTGCGGTTGTCCGCCCTGACGGAGCAGGCCGCCGCCCTCGCGATCTTCGAGTTGCCCGAGGCCGAGCAACGGCTGCAGGAAGCCCCGGCGGAGGATTGGCGCGATCGCCTGCGCCAGGGCTATCGCGCCGCGGTGCAGAAACTGTCGGACTACATCATCATCCGCCGTCGGGAAGTGCCGATGCAGGCGCTGATGGACCCGCAGTGGGAAGGGCTGGTGCGCCAGAACCTGCGGATGTTGCTGGAGCAGGCCCAGGTGGCGCTGCTGTCGGGTAACGCCTTCCTGTACCGGGAGAGCCTGCAGCGTGCGCGCCACTGGGTGGCGCAGTTTGCCGAATCCGACGCCCGGTCGGCCCAGGCCCTGGACCGCGAACTGGAGCAGCTTGCGGGCGAGACTGTCACCGTGGAGTTGCCCGATATCGGCCGCTCCCTGCGGACGCTGGAAGCGGCGGTCGCCCGGCGCGAGGCCGATACCGGCCAGGCGGGCGAATAAGCCATGCGTCGCGCCTTTGCCCTGATCCTGATTGCACTCCTGCTGGGAGTGGGTGTGGTGGCCGTGATCGAAACCGATCCCGGCTATGTCCTTCTGGCCTACGGCAACTACACCCTGGAGACCAGCCTCTGGGTGGGGCTGGTGCTGTTTGTCCTGCTGGTCGGCTTGCTTTATTTCACCCTGCACCTGTTGCGCAAGCTGTTCAGCGGGCAGCGCTCGGTGGCCAGCTGGATGGGATCGCGCAAGTCGCGCCAGGCAGCGCGGCTGACCAACCGCGGGCTGATTGCCTTTATCGAGGGCAACTGGCAGAAGTCGCGGCGCCAGTTGCTGCGAGGCGCCGCCCACAACGACGCCCCGCTGCTCAATTACCTGATGGCCGCCCGCGCCAGCTACCGGCTGGGTGACAGCGACAAGATGCGGGAGTACCTCGGTGCCGCGGAGCGCTCCGATGCCGAGGCCGGTATTGCGGTGGAACTCACCCAGGCGGAATTGAAACTGGATGCCGGGCAGTACGAGCAGGCGGCCGCCACCCTGGTGCGGGCCCGGCGCAATGCCGCCCGGCACCCCCATGTGCTGGACCTGCTGAGTCAGGCGTATCAAGGTCTGGAGGACTGGGATAGCCTCGCGGCCCTGCTGCCGGACCTGGAAAAGCACAAAGTACTGCCGGCAGACGAGTTACAGGCGCTGGAGCGCAGGGTGCACCTGCGTCGCCTGCAAGTGATCGCCGGCCGCGGCGACGGCGATGCCGCCGATGCATTATACGAGCGCTGGCAGACGCTGCCCCCGACCTGGAAGCGCGACCCCGATCTCCTGCGGGCCTACGTGGCTCTCCTGCTGACCCAGGACGCCCACGTGGCGGCGGAAAAGGTCTGCCTGCGCGCCCTCAAGCAGGAGTGGGACAGCGAACTGGCGCGTCTCTACGCCTTTGTTCACAGCGATAATCCGGGCCGCCAGCTCACCCAGGCGGAAGCCTGGCTGGGAGAGCATCCCCGGGACCCCCAGCTACTGTTGTGCCTGGGGCGCCTGTCGGCACGCTGCGAGTTGTGGGGCAAGGCCCGGGATTACCTGGAGGCCAGTTACCAGCTGCGACACACGCCGGAAGTGTGTGCCGAGCTCGGGCGCCTGCTGGGTGCGCTGGGTGAGCCCACCGTCAGTGCACGCTACTTCGAAGAGGGGCTGTTGCGCGATGTGAAACTGCCCGAATTGCCCATGCCTGAGCGGGCCGCGCCCGAGCGGGCCGTACCAGAGCGGGCCTTGCCACAGAGAGGCGCGTCCAGGCGGCTGGCGGCAGAACCCTGAGTCCAACCCGAGCCCGCTCCCGCAGCGGGCGACAACCGTTCCGGCTCGCTGGCCGGAGAGGAGTGCGTTATGGCCCGCTGGGTCAACTCCGCTGCCGAGGCAGTCAGTGGCATCCGGTCTGGCGATACCCTCTGGAGCCACTCCATGGCCTCCACGCCCCTGGTGTTGCTCGATGCCCTGGCTGAGCACGCCCGCCACTGCGAGGGGCTCACCCTGCTGCAGCTCCACCTCGAGCACGCCTATTCACTGGCCGATCCCGCCCTCGACGGCCGCTTGCGCTGCCGCTGCTTTTTTGCCGGACGTGAAACCCGCGACCTGATCAACCAGGGTTTGGCGGACTACGTGCCCATCTTCCTGTCCGACATTCCGCGCCTGATGCGCAGCGGTCAGCAGCGGGTGGACGTGGCCATTGTTCAGGTCTCCGAGCCGGATCGGCACGGCAACTGCTCCCTCGGGATGTCGGTCGAGGCCACTGCTGCGGCCTGCGAGGTCGCAGATCGCATCATTGCCCACGTCAATCCGAACGTTCCCCGTACTCTGGGTGACGGTTTTATTCACGTGGACCGGATCGATGTCGCTTACCGGGAGGCGGCCCCGCTGATCTATCACGAGGTGCGCGAACCGGGGGCCGTGGACAGTGAAATCGGCGCCCGGGTGGCCACCCTGGTGGAAGATGGCGCCTGTCTGCAGATGGGGATTGGCAGCATCCCCGACGCGGCGCTGGCCTGTCTGGGCGGGCATCGCGAACTGGGCGTGCACACGGAGATGTTTTCCGATGGCGTGCTGGGCTTGCTGGAATCCGGGGTGATAACCAACAGCCGCAAGAAAATCGGCCGGGGCCGGGTGGTGACCACCTTCGCCATGGGCAGCCCGGCGCTCTATGAATTTGTAGACGACAACCGGGAGGTGGCGTTCCTCGATGTCGAGTTCGTCAACAGCCCGGTCAACATTGCCCGCAACAAGCAGGTCACGTCCATCAACAGCGCCATCCAGATCGATCTCACCGGGCAGGTCTGTGCCGACTCGATAGGCCACCGGATTTACTCCGGTGTTGGCGGCCAGGTGGACTTTGTGCTGGGCGCCGCTCACTCCGAAGGGGGCAAGTCGATCATTGCCCTGCCGAGCACGGCCCGGGACGGCACGGTATCGCGCCTGGTGCCCAGCCTGGCAAAGGGGGCGGGCGTGGTGACCACCCGGGCACAGGTGGATTATGTGGTGACCGAATTCGGGATTGCGCAGATGCGCGGTCGATCACTGCAGGAGCGGGCGTCGGCCCTGCTGGCTATCTCCCACCCCGATTTTCGGGAAGAGCTGGCGCGGGAGGCGCGGGAGGCGCTGTCGCTGCGTCTCTGATCAGCCCGGGATCCCCAGCTCATCCCAGATGTCATCGATCCGGGCTTTCACCGCGGCGTCCATGACGATGGGTTTGCCCCACTCGCGGGTGGTTTCCCCCGGCCACTTGTTAGTGGCGTCCATGCCGATCTTGGAGCCGAGGCCGGACACCGGCGAGGCGAAGTCCAGGTAATCGATGGGCGAGTCATCGATAAAGGTGCAGTCCCGGCGCGGATCCATGCGCGTGGTCAGGGCCCAGATCACGTCGTTCCAGTCCCGCGCGTTCACGTCGTCGTCGGTGACGATCACAAACTTGGTGTACATGAACTGGCGCAAAAAGGACCACACCCCGAGCATGACCCGCTTGGCGTGGCCCGGGTATTCCTTGCGCATGGTGACAATGGCCATGCGGTAGGAGCAGCCCTCGGCCGGTAGGTAGAAGTCGGTAATCTCCGGAAACTGCTTGCGCAGGATGGGCACAAACACCTCATTCAGCGCCAGTCCCAGCACCGCGGGTTCATCCGGCGGCCGGCCGGTGTACGTACTGTGGTAGATCGGGCTCTCGCGGTGGGTAATGGCTTCCACCGTGAACACCGGGAAGCGCTCCACCTCATTGTAATAGCCCGTGTGATCGCCAAAAGGCCCCTCGTCCGCCAGTTCCCCCGGCTCAAGGTAGCCCTCCAGGATGTACTCGGCGGTGGCGGGCACCTGCAGGCCGTGCTCCTTGCACAGCGGCGTGAAGCACTCGGCAACCTCCGTCTTGCCGCCACGCAGCAGTCCGGCAAAAGCGTACTCCGACAGCGAATCCGGCACCGGTGTAACGGCGCCCAGAGTCGTTGCGGGGTCTGCGCCCAGCGCTACCGCCACCGGGTAGCGCTTGCCCGGGTGCTTGAGCTGCCAGTCCCGGTAGTCCAGCGCGCCGCCCCGGTGTGACAGCCAGCGCATGATCAGTTTGTTGCGGCCGATCAGCTGCATACGGTAGATGCCGAGATTCTGGCGCTCCTTCTCCGGGCCGCGGGTAATGACCAATGGCCAGGTCACCAGCGGCGCCGCATCCCCCGGCCAACAGGTCTGGATGGGCAGCTGGTACAGATCGACATCCTCACCCTCCTTCACGTGGTACTGACAGGCCGGATTGCGCACCAGCTTCGGCCCCATATTCAGCACCTGCTTCAGGATCGGCGCCTTGTCCCAGGCGTCGCGCATCCCCTTGGGCGGGTCCGGCTGGCGCAGATAGGCCAGGATCTCGCCAATCTCGCGCAGAGCCTCGATATTCTCCGCACCCATGCCCAGCGCCACCCGCTGTTCCGTGCCGAACAGATTGGCCAGTACAGGTGTACTGAAACCCTTGGGATTCTCGAACAACAGGGCCGGCCCGCCAGCGCGCAGCGTGCGGTCGGCGATCTCGGTCATCTCGAGATGGGGGTCAACCTCGGTGGTAATGCGCTTGAGCTCACCACGCTGTTCCAGCATGTCGAGAAAGCTGCGGAGATCGGAGTAGTTCACTGTCTACCGGCCTGTTGGGATTGGAGGAGGGGACAGTACCGCTTGCGGGAGAGGGGTGCAATGCTCCCTGCACTTGCAGGAACCCGAATGCCCTTGAGGCGCGGAGGAGTCAGGTGTCGGGGCGGGTATGGCCTGCCGGGACCGTTGAGCGCAGGGACGCGCGATACGAGCCTACAGGGATGTATTCACGGCGAGTCCCGGCAGGCCATACCCGGCTCGGCGCCGGGTAGAAACTGCCGTGACGACTCTTGCTTACTTCCGCTTCATCGACAGGAAGAACTCGTCGTTGGTCTTGGTGTCCTTGAGCTTGTCGAGCAGGAACTCGATCGCCGGCAGATCTTCCATGCCGTGCAGCAGCTTGCGCAGAATCCACATGCGCGCCAGTTCCTCCTCGCCCGTGAGCAACTCCTCGCGACGGGTACCGGAACGACGGATATTGATGGCCGGGTAGACCCGCTTCTCGGCGATCTTGCGGTCCAGGTGCAGCTCCATATTGCCCGTGCCCTTGAACTCCTCGTAGATCACCTCGTCCATCTTCGAGCCCGTGTCGATCAGGGCCGTGGCGATGATGGACAGGCTGCCGCCTTCCTCGATGTTACGGGCAGCACCAAAGAAGCGCTTGGGACGCTCCAGGGCGTGGGCGTCCACACCACCGGTCAGTACCTTGCCGGAGCTGGGTACCACCGTGTTGAAGGCGCGGGCCAGACGCGTGATGGAGTCCAGCAGGATCACCACGTCGCGCTTGTGTTCCACCAGACGCTTGGCTTTCTCGATCACCATGTCGGCGACCTGTACGTGGCGCGAGGGCGGCTCGTCGAAGGTGGAGGCCACGACTTCCGCACCGCGGGCGCCCACCGAGCGCTGCATTTCGGTCACTTCCTCCGGACGCTCGTCGATCAGCAGTACGATGACGTAGCACTCGGGGTTGTTGCTGATAATCGCCTGGGCGATGTTCTGCATCATGATGGTTTTACCGGCCTTGGGCGGGGCAACTAACAGGCCTCTCTGGCCCTTGCCGATAGGGGCAACCAGGTCGATGACGCGGCCGGTGAGATCCTCGGAGCTGCCGTTGCCCTTTTCCAGCGTCAGGCGCTCATTGGGGAACAGGGGAGTCAGGTTTTCGAAGAGGATCTTGTGCTTGGAGTTCTCGGGCTTGTTGAAGTTGACCTCGCCAACCTTGAGCAGGGCGAAGTAGCGCTCGCTGTCCTTGGGAGGGCGGATCTTGCCGGAGATGGTGTCGCCGGTGCGCAGGTTGAAGCGGCGAATCTGGCTGGGGGAGACGTAGATGTCGTCGGGGCCCGCCAGGTAGGAACTGTCGGCGCTGCGTAGAAAGCCGAAGCCGTCCTGCAGGATTTCCAGAACTCCATCCCCGTAGATATCCTCGCCGCTCTTGGCGTGGCGCTTCAGGATCGCAAAGATGATGTCCTGCTTGCGCGAACGGGCCATGTTCTCCAGGCCGATCTCTTTGGCTATGTCGATCAGTTCCTGGGTGGATTTGGTCTTCAGGTCAGTCAGATTCATAGGGAATAGGAGTGATTTTCTAAATAGGGAAAGGGTAAAACGCTACGAATCGACATGCCGGTTGGCACAACTCCGAGAGGGAGGTCCAGGCGATTCCAAGCAGTAAAAATTACGTGAGTAGCGGATTTATTATTGGCACGGAAGGGTGCAACGCGAAGAAATGTAGCACGCCCCGATAGGCTCGTCTATAGCTTTTTGGCGGGCTTTCATTGTAGATCAGGAAATTCCGTATTCCCGGGGCTTCGCAATCCCTCGCGCGCCCTTGTACAGAAACAGGACCCGCTGTAACAGCGGGCCCGGAGCGGTTTTACATGACTTCCTGGACGAAATCCGTCAGCTGGGACTTGGACAGCGCACCAACCTTGGTAGCTTCAGCGTTGCCATTCTTGAACACGATCAGGGTCGGAATGCCGCGGATACCGAATTTCGGCGGGATATCCGGGTTGGCGTCCACGTCTACCTTGCACACCTTCAGCTTGCCGTCGTACTCGGCGGCAATTTCGTCCAGTACCGGGGCGATCATCTTGCAGGGGCCGCACCACTCGGCCCAGAAATCCACCAGCACCGGCAGATCGGATTTCAGCACCTCCTCTTCAAAGGATGCGTCGCTGACGTGTACGATTTGTTCGCTCATCGTGTTCTCCAGATTGCGTGCGGCCTGCGTGTGACCGCCAGAAACTAAGGGCTGCTATCATACCACCGGCCGGAAAGGGCACAACCGAGGGCTCTGGAATTTTTCGTCATGTCCATAGAGCAGCGGGCTATATGAACCGGCCCCGGCGAGCACCCGATCGGGCCGGGATTACGTTGCCAGACAGGCAGAAGAGTGGGGAGCATGACGGGGCAGGACAGTTGGCAGGTATACATACTCGAGTGTGCGGACGGCAGTCTGTACACGGGTATCGCCCGCAACCTGCAGCGGCGCCTGTCGCAGCACAACGGCGAACTGGCCGGCGGGCCGCGTTATACCCGGGGGCGGCGGCCGGTGCGTTTACGCTGGAATGAAAGCGCGGCCGACCGCTCCTTGGCCCTGAGACGGGAGGCGGCGATCAAGCGCCTGAGCCGGCCGCTGAAGCTGGCCCTGATCAGTGGCAGCGAGCCCGACTCAGGCTGAATTCAGCGATTCCAGCGTTTCCTGCTGCTCCAGCCACTCGGCTTCCAGGTTTTCCAGGGACTGTTGCAGCTCGCCTTCCTCCCGGGTGAGCCGGGCTACCTGCTGGGTGTCGCCACTCTCGTACAGGGCCGGGTCGGCCAGTTGCCCGCGCAGCTCGGCCAGCGCGGTTTCAGTCCGCGTCATCTCGGTTTCCAGCTTGCGGATGCGTTGCTGCAACGGGCGCAACTGGGCCCGGGCCGCCGCGGCCTGCTGGCGCTTCTCGCGCTTGTTGCCCGCGGTGTCGGCGCTGGAGTCGGCGGCCACTGCGTTGTCGGACTGGCCCGGCGTATTGTCGTAGCTCGACAACACCCAGCGTTCATAGGCTTTGAGGTCGTCCCCGTACTCACTGACCTGCCCGGCATTCACCAACAGCAGCTCGTCGCAGGTGTTGCGCAGCATGTGCCGGTCGTGGCTGACCAGGATCAGGGCGCCCTCATAGGCCTGCAGGGCGACCTCCATGGCATTGCGCATGTCCAGGTCGAGGTGGTTGGTAGGCTCGTCCAGTACCAGCAGGTTGGGTTTCTGCCAGACCACCAGGGCCAGGGCCAGGCGGGCTTTTTCACCACCCGAGAACGGGCGGATCGGGCTGGTGGCGGTGTCGCCGCGGAAATTGAAGCCGCCGAGGTAATTCAGCACTTCCTGTTCCCTGGCCTGCGGGCTCAGGCGCTGGATGTGCAGGGCGGCGCTGGCCTCCAGGTCCAGGGCTTCCAGGGTCTGCTGGTGGAAGTAGCCAATCCGGCAGTGCTCCCCCGACTGGCGCTGGCCAGCCAGCAGTGGCAGTTCTCCCACCAGCGATTTCAACAGGGTCGATTTCCCGGCGCCGTTCTTGCCCAGCAGGCCGTAGCGGCTGCCGGGGCGGAGGATCATTTCCACACCGGACAGGATCGGGGTGTCGCCGTAACCCAGAATGGCCTCGTCCAGTCGCAACAGCGGGTCGGAACTCTTGTCCGGTGCCGGGAAGCTGAAGCTGAAAACAGAGTCCACATGGGCTGGCGCCACCTTCTGCATCCGCTCGAGTTCCTTCAGCCGGCTCTGGGCCTGGCGCGCCTTGGTCGCCTTGTAGCGGAAGCGGCGTACGAAATCCTCGATCTGGGCTACCCGCGCCTGCTGCTTCTCGTAGCTCGCCTGCTGGTTGGCCAGGCGTTCCGCCCGCTGCTCCTCGAAGTCCGAGTAGTTACCCTTGTAGGCATTGAGGGTGCTGTGTTCGATGTGCAGGATGCGCTCGCAGGTGGCGTCGATGAAGTCCCGGTCGTGGGAAATCATCAGCAGGGTGCCAGGATACCGCTGCAGCCACTGCTGCAACCACAGGGTGGCGTCGAGGTCGAGGTGGTTGGTGGGTTCGTCCAGCAGCAACAGGTCCGAAGGGGCCATCAGCGCCCGGGCCAGGTTGAGGCGAATACGCCAGCCGCCGGAAAAATCGCTGACCGGGCGCTCCCAGGCGCCCTCGGCAAATCCGAGGCCCTGCAGCAGTCGCTGTACGCGACGCTCGGCGCTGTAGCCGTCGATGGCTTCCAGGGCGTTGTGCAGGGGGGCTGCCGCAGCATAGTCCCCCTGCGCCTCGTGGCGGGCCAGTTCCTGCCGCAGGCGGGCCAGTTCGGCATCGCCACGCAGCACATACTCACCGGCGGGCAGGTCGGTGGCTTCGACCTCCTGGGCCATGTGGGCCAGGCGCAGGTTGTTCATGCCCTCGATATCGCCGCCATCGGCCCCCAGTTCACCCAGGAGCATGGCAAAGAGGCTGGATTTACCCGAGCCATTGGCCCCGATCAGCGCCAGGCTTTGCCCGGGCTGGATGGTAACGTTGGCCTTGTCCAGCAGCAGGCGGGTGCCGCGGCGCAGGCTGATATCGCGTAGTATGATCATCAGGCGGCGCATTCTACTCGCTGCACTGCACGCTAACCAGCGGGTCATCGAAAGCGGGTTATCGAAAGACAATCGAAAGACAATCGAAAGACAAATGGACAATCCTCTCTGGAACTATTCCCTGGCCGCCTACTCCAACCCGGGCGTGGCCCAACATTGCCTTGAGGCACAGGATGAGTGTGGCGTCGACGTCAACCTGCTGCTCTATGCCGCATGGCTCGCGAGCCAGGCACAGGTGCTGGATGAGCGGCGCTCGCGGTCTGCCATGGCGTGTACCGACACGCTGCGACAGCAGGTCATCCGTCCCCTGCGCACTTTGCGGCGCCAGTGGAAGGCCTGGCCGGAGCTGGCCGACCTGCGGGAACAGCTGAAACAGCTGGAACTCGCTGCCGAGCGCGAATTGCAGGATGGCCTGTGGGACTGGCACCGGCAGCAGCCGGCACCGGCTTCCGGGGGCAGCCTGAGCGGGAATCTGGAGTGGGTCCTGCGTCTCGCCGGGGAGTCGCCGGCGGCGGCGTCGCAGCGGGCGCAGGTGCTGGCGGCAGCCCTGTCCGGCCCTGTCATGGATGCGGGCTGGCACCCGGGGCGCTCGGGGTAGTATGATTCGGGGCGCTTCGTTTGCATCCCGCCAGTATTGTGGTAGCGGCTCCGGCACGTCCGGGACTGATGCTGCCTCGGGTTGGCGGGGCACAGAAATACACATACATCGATAAATGGAAATCCCTATGAAGAAATATGCACTGCCGCTGGCCCTTGTGACCGCGGTTGGCCTGACAGCCTGTAACGAAAAAGCGGAGACTCCGGCACCTGAGCAGGCAGCCGCGGAAGTCAAGCTGGAGAGCACCCAGCAGCGCCTGAGCTACGGCATTGCCTACGGTCTCGGCAAGCGCATGTCTGCGGACGCCGTACCGCTGGACATCGACGCCTTCACTGCCGGCATGCGCGATGCGCTGGAAGGCAGGGAAGGTCGCATGACCGACGAGGAAATCCAGGCTGAAATGCAGGCTTACCAGCAGAAAATGCAGGCCGAAATGCAAGCCGCCCAGGCCGCGGAAGCTGAAGCCAACGCTGCTGCCTCTAGCGCGTTCCTGGCTGAGAACGGCGCCCGTGAAGGTGTGGTAACCACCGAATCCGGGCTGCAGTATGAAGTGCTCGAAGAAGGTGCCGGCGCCAAGCCCGGCCCGGATGACGTGGTCGACGTGCACTACCGCGGCACCCTGATCGACGGCACCGAGTTCGATTCATCCTACGGCCGCGGTGAAAGCGTGCAATTCGGTGTTGGCCAGGTCATTTCCGGCTGGACCGAAGCCCTGCAGCTGATGCCCGTGGGCTCCAAGTGGAAACTGTACATCCCGGCTGACCTGGGTTATGGCGCCGGCGGTGCAGGTGGCATGATTGGCCCCAACGCCGCACTGGTGTTCGAGGTCGAGCTGCTCGATATCGTCAAGCCCGAGACCGAGGAAGGGGCCGAGTCCTGAGGTCAGGCTGACCGGGCCGGCGCCATCTGGCGCCGGTGACGGTTGTGAAGGCCGGCAATCAGCCGGTCTTCCAGTTCAAAACGCACTTCCAGCATTTCCCCCAGCGCCGACACATCCCTGCCGAGGGTGGCGTCTGCGGGCTCCTCTCCCGTGTACTTTTCCTCGTAGGCGAGAATCACCTCGGTGGTATCGCTGATGGCCGGTATCAGTTCCGCCGCCAGGGCGCAGCCGCCGTCATCAAAACGCTCGGCTTCATCGACCAGTTGGTGAAAGATCTCGAAGTGGCCGGCGGAAACGTAGTCCACCAGCAGGCCGCACAGGTCGAGCTGGCGCTGGTGCAGGCTGTCGGGGGTGGGGTCGCCGTCCATCGCGACGACCAGGGCGGTGTAGCGGGTCAACAGCGCTCGGCGCTCCTTTAGCCAGGCGGTAAGCAGACGCTCTACGGCTTCAAACTGTTCCCTGGGGTCCTCACTGCGGTGTGGCATATCCCGGCCTCGCTGGCACCTTGGCTGTCGGAGGCTTCCTACTATAAGCCGGCCCCGAAGGGGCGGCAATAGACAGGTGTGCTCAGGAGGCGGGGCGAGCGCGCAGCGTCTGCCACAGGCTGACCAGCAGGATCACCACGAACAGCAGCAGGGTCTGCTCGGGGATGCTGAGGCCGAGGAAGGTCCACGAGATGTCCGCGCAGTTGCCATCGCCCATCAGGACCATGCTCACGGTTTCCGCGAAGGGCAGCGTCTCCAGCATGTATTCCAGCGAGGGGCCGCAGGCGGGCACCTGGTCTTCGGGCAGGTGCTGCAGCCACACGTGGCGGCCGGCGATCGCGCAGCCAAAGGCCGCCGCCAGCACACACAGGCCCGCATAGACTCGTCGCCCCCAGCCAGGGGGGTTGTGCAGTGCCGCCAGCAGGGCGAACACGCCTCCGGCCACCACGGCGACGCGCTGGGTCATGCACAGGGGGCAGGGGGCCAGCTCCAGGTATTGCTGCAGGTAGTAGTAGGCGAACAGCATGGCGACCAGCGCCATGAGGGCCTGGCCGAAGAAGACGGTTCGGGGCGAGAGGGTTTGCAGCATGGGCATCAAGGATCCTGGCAGTGGGCAGCGGCGGCTACGTTAGACATTTTTCGGGGGCGGCGCAACGCGGGTGCCGCGCTGGTTTGAGTCGCCGACAGCGGATTGGTTCAGTTGCCGGCGGTATTTGCCGGCGAAGTCCTGGAGTTCCGGGTAAAACGCGGTAAAGGCCGACTGCAGTGCCGGCCGCAGGGGGCTGAGGGCTGGCTCCACCCCCGCCAGGGCATTGCCGCGGCGCAGGCGCTCGCCGATCCGCTCTGCCGTGCCGGTCACGGCGTCCCAACGGTGGTAGCGGGTGAGAATGTCATGGTCCACCAGGCGCCGGGCCATGCGCTGCGCGCCGGAGCCGAGTTCATGGTGGCGGCTCTCGAGTACGTCGTACACGGCCAGGGCGAAGTCATCCAGGGGCTGCTGGTGGTAGCGCTCCCAAGCGAGGCTCAGGTAGTGGTCGAAGCTGATGTCGATGAGGATACCCGCATAGCGACGCAGGTGGGCGGGAAAGGCCGCTCTCAGCTCTTCCATGACCGGGTGTTGGTCGGTGTAGGCGTCAATGGCGCGGTGCAGCCTGACGCCGGCCTCGATATCGGCTGAGCACTGCCCGCGCAGGGGCCCCTTCAGGTAGTCGCCTTCCAGGGCGCCCGCCACCAGCCCGGGTTCGGGCCAGGCGAGGTGGAAGTGGGCGAGAAAATTCACAATGCGGCGGCTTACACCGCCTGGTATTGGGCGTAGAAGCGCTGCAGGTACTGCTCGAAGCTGATGTCGTCGTTGGCCTCGATGTCCCGCTGGGCTGCCAGGGATTCCTCCCGCTCCTGTTCGAAGCGGGCCTGGGCGTCGGCGGCCAGCGGCTCCTCGCGGAAGTACTGTGCCCACTGCTGGCTGTAGGCCAGGGCCAGGCGGAAGTAGGGCAGGTCCCGTTCGCGCATTTCCCGCAGCACCCGGGCCGAGGGTGTGAGTTCGGGGTCATCCACCTTGGCCTGCTGGGCGGCGACGGATTGGCGGTAAGCGTCGCTGTGGTGGGCGTCGTCCAGCGCGCCGGCCACGAGATCGATCTGTTGCAGCAGGTCGCTGGCCCAGTCCGTCAGCTTGCGTTCTCCCTGGCGGCTGCTCAGCTGCAGCCCGGGTTCCCGGCCGCGATTGACCACCAGGCGCAGGTTGGCCTGCTGGTGATCCCGCTCGGCTTCGTCACAGGCGGGGCTGTCACTGAGCAGGCAGAACAACAGGAAGCTGTCGAGAAAACGCACCTGCTCCGCATCGAGACCGATGGGGTTGAAGGGGGACACGTCGATGCAGCGCACTTCCACGTATTCGATGCCGCCTCGCCGCAGGGCGCTCAGCGGGGTTTCGCCGGAGTAGGCTACCCGTTTGGGGCGGATGGTGCTGTAAAACTCGTTTTCGATCTGCAGCAGGCTGTCGTTGAGCTGCTGGTAGTCGCCATCCTGCCCCGAGGGGATATGGCTGTACTCGGAGCGCGGCTGCATGATGCCCTTGCGCAGGGCGCCCACGTAGTTGTCCAGCGAGTTGTAGCACACCTGCAGGTCGCGCTGGGCGGCGCTGTTGTAACCGAGGTCGCCCATGCGCAGGGCGGTGGCGTAGGGGAGGTAGAGCGTTTTTCCCTCCGGGTCGAATTTTTCCAGGCCGTGGGTGTCGCGATCCCGCAGGAAGCTGGCACACAGAGCCGGCGAAGCGCCGAACAGGTAGATCAACAGCCAGGAATAGCGGTGGAAATTGCGGATCAGGGCCAGGTAGCGCCCGGTGATCCAGTCTTTCAGGCCGCCCGGGGAGCCCGCTTCCCGCCAGTCCTGCTCCCAGTAGGCGTGGGGCATGGAAAAATTGTAGTGGATGCCGGAAATCACCTGCATGGCGCGGCCGTAGCGGTGCCCCAGCCCGTAGCGGTAAACGGTTTTCATGTGGGCGACGTTGGAACTGCCGTACTGTGCCACCGGGATGCTGTCATCCCCGGCTACCACGCAGGGCATGCTGGCACTCCACAGGATTTCGTCATTCAGCTGGCTATAGACGTGGCGGTGGATATCGGCCAGGGTCCGCAGGCTGCCTTCGAGGTCGGTATCCACCGGCGTGATGAACTCCAGCAGCGCCTCCGAGTAGTCCGTAGTGATGGAGGAGTGGGTCAGGGCCGAGCCGAGCGCCGCCGGGTGCGGGGTCTGGGCGATGCGCCCTTCCGGGGAAATGCGCAGGCTTTCTTTCTCGATGCCCCGGTGGATTTCGCGCAACAGCGCCCCCGAGCCGTTGCCGGACAGGGTCTTGAGGTGTTGTTGCAACTGATCTGACACTGAGCACTCCTTTTTCCTGGACGAGGGGCCTGTGGATTCGGCCCCCCCTGGCCGGCCCGGTGCCAAACCGGGGGCAAGTGTATCGCCCCCTCTGTTGCTAGTACAGAGAGCCGGGTACAGCGAGCATTGCCGGGCGCTGCGGGGCACGCTATCTTGTTGTTATGACAAGCGTGCAGGCTGTAATGCGGGGAGCGTGGGGACTCTCCTCCTCATTGCGGCAGTGGTGCAGATCACTGGCGTGGCTGCCCTTGCTGTTGCTGATTCCCGTTGCCCCTCTGCTGGGCGCGCAACCGGACCCTGACGAGGCATGCCTCACTGCGCCCCTGCAGGAGGATACCGACGCCTTTCGCTTCAAACCCTCCCCCGGTCACGATGCACTGCAGGTGCAAATTCCACCCGGCGTGAAAATTCGCAGTATCCGCTATCGGCGCTATTCCGTGTTTGACCTGCAGGACCCGAAAGAGGACGGGCTGGTCTAC
Source organism: Parahaliea maris (assembly GCF_008064665.1). Classification (GTDB taxonomy): domain Bacteria; phylum Pseudomonadota; class Gammaproteobacteria; order Pseudomonadales; family Halieaceae; genus Parahaliea; species Parahaliea maris. Next base: position 764,436 of record NZ_VRZA01000003.1, read on the forward strand.
CGTTGGGCCAACGACTTCCACAGCGAGACCCGGGAGTGGGTGCTGCGCGACCAGTTGCTGCTGGCGGAGGGTGACGTCTACGAGCCGCGGCGGGCGGAAGAGTCCGAACGCATCTTGCGCAACCTGAAATTTATCTACGACGCCCGCGTGCGTCCCTGGCGCTGGTGCGGGGATTTCGTCGACGTGGAAGTGATCACCCGCGATATCTGGACCTTTACCCCGGCCCTTTCACTCAGCCGCAGCGGCGGGGAGAACGCCTACTCGGTGGGCTTTCGCGACGCCAACTTCCTCGGCACCGGCAAGCAGGTGCTGGTGGCCTACGACAGCGACGAAGAGCGCGCCGGCTACACCTTTGTCTACGCCGACCCGGCGGTGATGGGCAGTCGCTGGCAGGTCCGGGCCCGCTACACCGACAACGACGACGGCTACGACCACGGCCTGCGTATCGAAAAACCGTTCTTTTCCATCTACGAACCCTGGTCGGTGGGCACCAGCCTCGACCAGCAGAAACTGGAGCAGAAAATCTGGTATCGCGGCGACGAGGTCTCGGAATTTGATCACGAACAGGAGCAATACAATCTGTATGGTGGTGTCGCTTCGCAGCTGGAAGTGGACAAGCGGGTCAATCGCTGGCTGTTCGGCTACTTCCTGGAGAACAATGCCTTCGAGTTCAGCGACTCCGATATTCCCCCGGCGGAGCTGCCCGAAGACCGTGACTACAGTTACCCCTGGATTGGCTACCAGTCGGTGGAAGATGAGTTCGCCCAGCTGCACAACTTCAACTACCTCGGCCGTACCGAGGACATTTTCGTTGGCGAGCGCTACGAATGGGCCCTGGGTTATTCCACCGAGGGCCTGGGCGCCACCCGCGACCAGATCGCCTTTCGCGGCAGCTACCGCAATACCCTGCTGGCCGAGGACCGGCAGCTGTGGGTTGTGTCGAGCTGGCTCAACGGCTACTGGACGCTCGATGACGCCGAGCTGGAAAATTTCTGGTGGCAGGCGGAGAGCCGCTACCAACTGAAGCAGAGCCAGCGCTGGGCGCTGTACAGCGGCCTGCGGGTGGATTACACCGACGGTCTCACCGACGACAACCAGCTTACGCTGGGAGGCCACAACGGCTTGCGCGGCTACGATCTGCATTACCAGGTGGGCGATCGCTCGGTGGTGTGGAATCTGGAGCAGCGCTATTACTCGGACTGGCACCCTTTCCGCCTGATCCGGGTGGGGTTTGCGGCCTTTGTGGATGTGGGGCGGGCGTGGTTTGCGAACCAGGACAACGGTTCCAACGGCGGGGTGCTGGCCAACGCGGGCCTGGGTCTGCGGCTGAATTCGAGCCGGGCGGAGAAGAGTTCAGTGGTGCATGTGGATGTGGCGTTTCCGTTTATGCGGGATGACGATGTGGATGGTATGCAGGTGTTGTTGACGGTGAAGGAGCGGTTTTAGTTTTTAGGGCCCTGTCTTGCTTGAGTCAGGATGGTTGGCCTTGAGTTCCTTAAACTTACCGGGTCTGGTGGCCGCGCCGCGGCGGCGAGGCTGCTCCGCGACGCGCTGAAAACCCTGCCATCCATGGCTCGCTCGACAGCGACCGTCCAGGTCGCTGACGGTCGCTACGCAGCCTCCCCGCCACGGCGCTCTCGCCCGCAGAGTGGTGCCTAGTTCCAGAACAGTGGTACGCAATTTTGGCAACCACGGTGCGAGCCCTCGCCCGTCGGGGGCTGCGGAGCGACCCTATGAGGCATGGATGCCGGGGGCGGCCATCCGTATTAGGAGCGTACATGGATGTACTTGCAGCGAGTCGCGGAGTAGCCCCCGGCGGGCGAGGGCGGTTTAAGTACTCCACAATGGATGGCTCGGAAATCAGTAGGCCTGTTCGAGACTCGATTGTTGGCAGGCTCAGGTCAGTTCATCCAGATACTTCTCCAGCATCTTGCACACAAAGTTCCCCTGGATCTCGTGCTCCTGCCCCGTCGCCAGCATAATCCGCGACATGATCAGGCCGTAGCGCATGCCGGCGAAAATCCAGTAGTAATCGTAGTGCTCCGCGCTGCGCCCCGTGGCGGCTTCCCACTGGGCGACCGTGTCCTCATAGCTCGGCAGGCCCGGCAGGCGCGGGAAGCCAAGGCCCTCCGCGAAAGTCGCGTCGATGTAATTGAACCAGGCCAGGTCTTGCACCGGGTTGCCGGCGACTGCCATCTCCCAGTCGAGGACTGCCACCACCTCGTCCAGCGAGGGCGCGAACATCATATTGCCGACCCGCGAGTCCCCCCAGCACAGGGCCGTGGGTTCATCCTGCGGCTGGTTGGCCCTGAGCCAGTCCAGCGCCCGCTGGCCGATTTCGTGGGTGCGGCCCTCCAGCCCCCAGTCGTGGTACTGCTGCCAGTAATCCAGTTGCGCCTGCAGCGCTGTCTTGCCGGGGGGGAGCTGCAGTTCCGGCAGGTCGAGGGCGTCGCTGTCCAGCTGGTGAAAGCGCGCCAGCATGTCCACTGCACTGCGCCAGAGGGTGGCGCGCTGCTCTTCACTGGTGTCGTTCAGGAGCCAGCCATCCATGTTGTAGGGCGGCATGTCGGAAGGTACCTGGCCGTCGATGCGGCCCATGATGTAGAACTCGACCCCCAGCAGGCGGGTGTCGGTTTCCAGGCCCAGCAGTTCCGGGACCGGTATCTGACCCTGGTGACCCAGTGCTTCCATCACGCGGTACTGTGGCTCCAGGGCGTAGCTCGGGAACACCGGCCGGTCTATCTCGGGTTGCAGGCGCCCGACGCAGGATTGGGTGCGGGTTTCTTCGCCTTGCTGCCACTGGATGTCGAACAGCAGGGTGACATTGGACATGCCATTGCCGTCGGGGATGGTGAGTTCGGGAATCTCGATCGGGTAGCCGCGCTGTGCGCTGAACCACTGGGCGAGCTTGCGGCGGGTGCCGTCGATGTCCTCGAGGACGGGGGTGGGGCGGGATTCTTCCACGGTCTGTTATTCCTTTTATTGACTATACGCGTGTATAGCATAGGCATTGGCTGTGAACCAGTCCGCGGTGCTCCGGTGTGGGCTGACGGGAAGCATAGTCGGGCCCTGCGCGAGTGGCAGAAAGTCCAGATAGGCTCGCCCGGGTGCTTGTCCGGAAAGACGAAGCTGCTACAGTAACCGCTTGCTGCGCGGTATTCTGGCGCGGCGGCATTCAGCAAAGCAGCAACAAAACAACGACAACAACAGACTATCGGTGCCGCTGTGCGGCGCAGTGACGGGGAGCAGGTGCGTGGAACGAATTACCGAGTGGCTGAAACTGCTGGCGAGCAAGGGCGGGTCCGACCTCTACCTGAGTACCGGCGCGCCACCCTGTGCCAAGTTCGAGGGCGCCCTGCGCCCCATCGCCAGCGAGATTCTCAAGCCGGGTGAGATCAAGCAGATCGCCTACGGCTTGATGGATTCCACCCAGCAGGCAGAGTTCGAGCAGGAGCTGGAAATGAACCTGGCCACCTCCATCTCGGGCTACGGTCGTTTCCGGGTCAATATTTTCGTTCAGCGCAATGAAGTGGCCATCGTGGCGCGGAACATCGTTGCCGAAATCCCCAACTGGGAGAAACTCCGCCTGCCGCCCATCCTGCCGGACGTGATCATGCGCAAGCGCGGGCTGGTGCTGTTCGTGGGGGCTACCGGCTCGGGCAAGTCGACCTCGCTGGCGGCGCTGATCGACTATCGCAACAGCAACAGCTCCGGACACATTGTGACCATCGAAGACCCGGTGGAGTACGTGCACAACCACAAGAAGTGCATCGTCAACCAGCGCGAGGTGGGGGTGGATACCCGCAGCTGGCACAATGCGCTGAAAAACACCCTGCGCCAGGCGCCGGACGTGATCCTGATCGGCGAGATCCGCGACCGGGAAACCATGGAGCACGCCATCGCTTTCGCCGAGACCGGCCACCTCTGCCTGTCGACCCTGCACGCCAACAATGCCAACCAGGCCCTGGACCGGATCATCAACTTCTTCCCGGAGGAGCGGCGGCCCCAGTTGCTGATGGACCTGTCGCTCAACCTGCAGGCCTTTGTGTCCCAGCGCCTGATACCCACCGTGGATGGCAAGCGTTGCGCGGCCATCGAGATCCTGCTCGGTACGCCGATGGTGGCGGACCTGATCCTCAAGGGGCATATCGACGGCATCAAGGAGGTCATGGAGAAGTCCGGCAATATCGGCATGAAAACCTTCGACGGGGCGCTGTTTGACCTGTACCGGGAAGGGCTGATCTCCGAGGAGGAGGCCCTGCGTAACGCCGACTCCCCCAACAACGTCCGCCTCAAGATCAAGTTTGCCAAGGAGGGAGGGCTGGTCAGCGAAGACGGCAGCGTCGAGTTGAGCCTGGAGAGTATCGAGGAAGAGGAAGAAGAGCCCCGTCCTTTTTAGGATGGGGCGGGACTACTCCAGCAACTTGAAGATCACCAGGGCGAAGAAGAACACCCACAGCCCGATCAGGATCTTCATGCGCAGCGCGGCGTTGCCGGGCACCTCGTCCTGTTCGGCGTTCTGCGCGCCCTCCAGCACCATGTTGAAGGAACCACAGGCCGGGCAGCCGCCCATCTCGCCGCCCCGTTTCCCCCGATAACTACAATCCTTGCAGATATAGGCCATGTGCTGGTCGTTCTTCTCAGTGATTCAGCCTTAGCAGCTGATCGATTATCCGCTCGAGTTGTTGCAGATTATTGCATTCCGCGGCGAAATGACAGGCGCTCTGGTAGCGCAGCATCTCCGAGTCGCCACTGCCCCAGGCGCGACGGGATTCCGGGTTGAGCCACAGCACGCGCCGGGCCCGCTGATACACCGACTGCATGATCTCCAGGCGCGGGTCGCCGCCGTTGTTGCGGGCGTCCCCCAGGATGATCACGGTGGTGCTGCTGTTGATGTCGTTCAGCGCCAGTTCGGCAAAGTCTTCCAGGCTGCTGCCGTAGTCCGTGGCGCCACCGTAGCGCCAGTTGGCGAGCTCGATCGCTTTCTCCACCGGGTGTTCGCGGAACAGCTCGCTTATTTCGCCCAGGTGGCTTGAGAAGGCAAAGCTGCGAACTCGCGGCAGCACGTCCTGCAGGCTGTAGAGAAACAGCAACAGGAACTTGGCGTAAGCGGCCACCGAGCCCGACACGTCGCACAGGGCGAGAATCTGGGGCTTGTCCCGGCGTACCTTGCGCCAGTAGGTATTGAACATGACACCGTCGGTGGCGATGCCACGACGCAGGGTGCGGCCCATATCGAGCTGGCCACGTTTCTGCACCTTCGGCTTGCGCGAGTGACGTGCGGCCAGCTTGCGCGCCATCTTGCGCACCAGCTCCCGCACCTCGTCCATGTAGCGCTGTTCCAGCTGGTTGAGCCGGGTGCGGCTCAGGATATCGTCGAGAAACTGCCGGTTGTGCCCTTCCGCCTGCAGCAGGTATTCACGCTCGACGGAGTCCCTCACCTGCTCCCGCAGGTTGTCGCTGTACCCCTTGAGCAGCTCCAGCAGGGGGCTGTCGGCCTGCTCCAGGGCGATGATGGCCCGGCGCAGGGCGTCTTCGCCCAGGGCGTCCAGCATGCGCCGGGTGTACTGCCCTTTCTGGGTGAACATGCGGATGTTGCCAAGGCCGCTCGCCGCCGCGGCCTGGCCCATGGCCAGTGAGAGCTCGGTGCGGTCGTTGTCCAGCAGTTGCTGCAGCAGCGGGGTAGCGAGGGCTTCGCCGAGTTCGGGAAACTCTCCGGCCGCCTCCTGCAGCAGGGTGGCATCCTCTTCCTGCGGCGGGGCCGGTGACTCGGGAGCGGCGGCCGGGTCAGCTTCCGGAGCCGGGTCGGCTTGCCCGGCGAGGGTTTTGTCGAAGTACTGGTCGAAGCAGCGCAGCAGGATGGCTTCTTCCCTGGCGCTCTTGGCCAGGCTCAGGGCCAGGCCGTCGCGCAGGCGAGCGCGGTCGCCGTAGCCCAGGGTCGTGGCCACCGCCATGGCATCGAGGGTTTCCGCCGGCGATACCCTGAGCTCGTGGCTGCGCAGGAGCTGGATAAAACCGGTGATGGCGGACTGCATGGGGGGTCAGGGGGTACTGCGGGCGGCGCGCAGGAGTTCACCGAGGCCGGATTCGGCATTCTGGACATCGTCCTCGAACTTGAGCAGCACGTTGAGGGTGCTGCGTACGAGGTCCTCTTCCAGGTCGCCGGCGTGCAACAGCAGCAGGCTGCGGGCCCAGTCGAGGGTTTCTGAAATCGCCGGTGCCTTTTTCAGGTCCAGTTCCCGCAGGCTGTGCACGAAGGCCACCAGCTGGTGGCGCAGGGTGGCATCGATATCGGGCACCCTGCTCAGCACGATACGCTCCTCCAGTTCCACCGTGGGGAAGGGGATGTAGAGGTGCAGGCAGCGGCGTTTCAGGGCGTCGGAAATATCCCGGCTGTTGTTACTGGTCAGGAACACCATGGGGGAAACCCGGGCCTTTACCGTGCCGATTTCGGGAATCGAGATCTGGTAGTCCGAGAGAATCTCGAGCAGCAGGGATTCGAACTCGTAATCGGACTTGTCGACCTCATCGATCAGCAGGATCGCACCGCGCTCCTGCTGCATGGCCTTGAGCAGCGGCCTCGGCTCGAGGAAGTCTTCCGAGAAAAAAATATCGCCGAACTGGTGCAGGCGTTCCACCGACTCCGCCAGGCCGCGCGCGCCGTGCAGCAGGTCGCCGAGCTTTTCCTTCAGGACCTGGGTATACAGCAACTGCTTGCCGTACTTCCACTCGTACAGGGCCTTGGCCTCGTCCAGGCCCTCGTAGCACTGCAGGCGGATGAGCGGTACCGACAGCAGTTCCGCGCAGGTCTTGGCCAGCTCGGTCTTGCCCACACCGGGAGGGCCCTCCACCAGCACCGGCTTGCGCAGCTGGAAGGCGAGGAATACCGCGGTGGCGATCTTGGTACTGCAGATATAGCCCAGGGCCTCAAAGCCCTGCTCGATACGCTCGATGGACTCGAGCTGGGGGAAGTCCTGGGTATGCAAGGTGAATCTGTCCTTAGCCGCCAGTCATGTTCATGAAGCGGACGATGTCGGTCGCGCCTTCTTCGCCGAAGTGGTGACGCTCCGGTTTGAGGTTCATGGCGGACACGATGGCTTCTACCAGCTGCGCGCTGTCGTAGCCGGGGCGCCGGAGTACTTCCCGCAGGTCCACGGAGTGCTCGTTGCCCAGGCACAACAGCAGGCGGCCGGACACGGTGAGTCGGACGCGGTTACACAGGTGGCAGAAATTATTGCTGTGGGGCGAAATGAACCCCACCCGGCTGGTGCTGTCGGCCATGCGGAAGTAACGGGCCGGTCCCGCGGCGCCGCTCGGGTCGCCCTGGCTTTGCAGGGGGAACTCGGCGTCGATCTGCCGCTGCAGTTCGGCGCTGCTGGCCAGGCTCAGTCCGCGGTCGTGCTCGACGATATGCCCCAGGGGCATCTCCTCGATAAAGGTGATGTCGACGGCCTGTTCCCGGGCGTAGCGCACCAGGTCCAGGACCTCGTGGTCGTTGCGCCCGCGCAGGATGACGGCATTGAGCCGGATACGGTCGAAGCCGGCGGCCACCGCTGCCTCGATTCCCCGCAGTACTGCCTCGAGGTCACCGGTGCGGGTGAGTTCACGAAAACGTTCGGCGTCCAGGGTGTCGAGGCTGATATTGACGCTGGTAATGCCGCCCTCGCGCAGGGCGGGCGCCATTTTGGTCAGTTGCGATCCATTGGTGGTCAGTGCCAGTTCGCGCAGGCCGGGCAGTTTGCCCAGCTGCTCCACCAGCCCCAGAATACCGCGACGCACCAGCGGCTCACCGCCGGTGAGGCGCACCTTGCTCACCCCGAGCTGGGTGAAGGCGCGGGCCACCTCGTAGAGTTCTTCCAGGCTGAGCACTTCCCGACGGGGTAGAAACTGCATGTCTTCCGCCATGCAGTACACACAGCGAAAGTCGCAGCGGTCGGTGACCGACAGGCGCAGGTAGTCGACCCGGCGCTGGAAACGGTCGACCAGGGTCTGCGGAAAGGAACTCTGGATACTGTTCATGATGCCCTCAGTGTACTGCTTCGGGCGGTCGCTCACTAGCCCCGGGGTTTACAGCGTGGCGAGGCTGGGACAGGATAGTTGCGCACTGCTGTGGAGAGACAGAATGACAAGAGCCGTATCCGGTATGTTGCTGGCCGCCCTGCTCGGCCTGGCCGGCGTATCCGGTGCCGGAATTGCCGACCCGGGAGAGCGGGCGGTTCCCTGTGAGACACGCGACGGCATCGAGCCCGTCTGCGGTCTCAGCGCCCCGGAGGATATCGTGGTGGCTCCCGGCGGTGAGGGGCTGGTGTTCGGCCAGATGCACGCTCCCGGCGGCCTGTTCCTGCTGGACACCGGCGACCACAGCGTCACCCCCTTGTATTCCGGTGCCGACCGGGACAGCACCGCCTGGGGCCAGGCCGATTGCCGGCAACCTCCACAGATCCTGCTGGCCCACGGTATCGACCTGAGCCAGCGGAAGGACGGGCGCTGGCAGTTGCTGGTGGTCAACCACGGCGGTCGCGAATCGGTGGAGTTTTACGAATGGTTGCCGGGGCCGGGCGCGCCCGCGGTGGCCTGGCGCGGCTGCGTGGCAGCACCGGAAGACGCCAGCCTCAACGATGTTGCTGGTCTGCCCGACGGTGGCTTTCTGGTGACCCGGATGACATCGACTCAATCCCCGAACTGGGAGCTGTTCCTGGCCGCCATTGGCTTTGACAACGGTGTGGTATACCAGTGGAGCGCCGGTGAGGGTTATCGCACGCTGCCCGCTACCAAGGGTCGGTTTCCCAATGGTATTGTCCTTTCACCCGACGGCGGCAGCTTCTTCGTGAACATGTATCTCGGTAATAAAGTGGTCAAGTTCAGTTTTCCCGGAGGCGAGCCCCTGGGCCAGGTGTCGGTGTCCAAGCCCGATAACGCCAGCTGGAGCCCGGATGGCAAATTACTGGTGGCGAGCCAGTTTGGCTCCCTGCTGGCGCTGTTCGACAGCCTCAGCCTGCCCCCCGGCACGCCGAGCCTGCTGCCCTATGCAGTCATGGAAGTCGACCCCGAAACCCTCGCCAAGCGCGAACTGTTCTGGCACGAGGGCGCGCCGATGGGGGCGGGCACCGTCGCGGTCCAGGTCGAGGATGCGGTGTATGTCGGCTCCTACGTCGGCGACCGCCTGGTGCGCGTACCGCTGAAGCCCGCCTCGTGAGTCTCGCGCTGCTACACCGGCTGACGCTGCCGGCAGGACCGCTGTTGGCCGTATTGCTGGGCTGGCTGCTGCATGACCAGGGTTATCCTGCGGACATGGCGGTGGTGGCGACGGTGGCCATCTGGTGTGTGATCTGGTGGGTGTTCGAACCGGTACCCATTCCCATTACCTCGCTGCTGCCCCTGGCTCTGCTCCCTCTGCTGGGGGTGCTGACGCCGGCGCAGGTAGGGCAGGCCTACGGGTCGCCGATGATCCTGCTGCTGCTGGGCGGGTTTCTGCTGTCCAAGGCCATGGAGCACTCGGGTGCCCATCGCCGGATTGCCCTGGGCATGGTGCGCCTGTTCGGGGCCAACAGCGGACGCCGGCTGGTACTGGGCTTCATGGTGGCTGCTGCCGCCCTGAGCATGTGGATCTCCAATACCGCCACCACCCTGATGCTGTTGCCCGTGGCCCTGGCGGTGCTGGAGGGGGCGGGACAGCGCGAGCGGCTGGCGGTACCCCTGCTGCTGGGCATGGCCTACGCGGCGAGTGTGGGGGGGCTTGGCACCCCGATCGGTACCCCGCCCAACCTGATCTTCATGCAGGTTTACACCGAGGTGACCGGGAAGATCGTCACCTTCAGTGAGTGGATGAGCTGGGGCGTGCCGGTGGTGGTGCTGATGATTCCCCTGATGGCGCTGGTGCTGACCCGGGGTATGGAGTCCAGACTGCAGGTGGATCTACCCGCCGTGGGAGCCTGGCGCACCGAGGAGAAGCGGGTGCTGCTGATCTTCGGCCTCACCGCCCTGGCCTGGATGACCCGCGCCGAACCTTTCGGGGGCTGGCGCGTCTGGCTCGACCTGCCCAGCGCCAACGATGCCTCGGTGGCGATGCTGGCGGTGGTACTGATGTTCATGATCGGTGATGGCAAGGGCGGCAAATTGCTGACCTGGGAGCGCGCCAGCACCATCCCCTGGGGCGTGTTGCTGCTGTTTTCCGGCGGCATATGCCTGGCGCGGGGGTTTGTGGCGTCTGGCCTGAGCGACCAGATGGGGCAGTGGCTGTCGGGCCTGACGGTGTTGAGCCCCTGGCTGCTGATTGTGGTGGTCTGCTTCCTCGTCACCTTTATGACCGAGGCCACCTCCAACACCGCCAGTACGACCCTGCTGATGCCGGTGCTGGCGGCCGCCGCCATGGCGGCGGACATCGAGCCGATGCTGCTGATGGTGCCAGCGGCCATGAGTGCCAGCTGCGCCTTCATGCTGCCGGTGGCCACTGCACCCAATACGGTGGTTTACGGCAGCGGTTATATCACCACGGCGCGCATGGCCCGGGAGGGCTTCCTGCTCAATCTGCTGGGTGTCGTGGTGATCAGCTCGGTCAGCTATCTGTTACTGGCTTGAACCGCCGGCGTTGTCGTTGGGGGCTGACGCTTGATGCCAGTTGCGGTGACTGATTGAGTCATTGTTATTGTGGCTGTGGGCGATACCTTGTGCACACAAGAATCACTAGAGGCCCGCTGCCATGAGCAAACGCTATCCCATGCCCATTCCCCACGGCTGGTTCGCCGTGAGTTATTCCGATGAACTCGCTGTGGGCGAGTCCCGCGCAGTCCGCTACTTCGGCCAGGACCTGGTGCTGTTTCGCACCGAATCGGGCCAGGCCTGCCTGCTGGACGCCTACTGCCCGCACCTGGGCGCCCACCTGGGTTACGGCATTCACGAGAATACCGGCGGCGGCGGTCGCATCGAGGGCGAGTCCATCGTCTGCCCTTTCCACGCCTGGAAGTTCAACGGTGAGGGTGAGTGCACCGAAGTGCCCTACGCCCGCAATATGCCGCCCAAGGTACAGGGCAAGCAGTGCCTGAAATCCTTCCCCGTCACCGAGCTCAACCAGGTGATCTGGGCCTGGTATCACCCCGATGGTATCGACCCGCTGTGGGAGGTTATCGAGCACGAGGAGGCCAACAGCGAGGACTGGGCTCCCCTCAAGCGCTATGAGTGGCACCTGGCCACCCACACCCAGGAAATGGCGGAGAACGCGGCCGACCCGGCCCACTTCCTCTTCGTCCACCGCACCGCCGATATGCCCAAATGGGAAACCACCTACGACGGCCCCACCGCTCGTGGTATCCAGCGGGCGAAGATGCCCACTCCACGCGGTGAAGTGGACGGTGCCATTCACACTGGGTCCCAGGGGCCGGGGCAGGGCTTTACCAAGTTCGAGGGCATCGCCGACACCTTCCTCATGGGCCTGGTGACACCTATCGACGAGGAAAACGTGCAGCTGCGTTTTGCTTTCACCCAGCCCAAGGTGGATGGCGAAGTGAAAAGCAGCGGGGTGAATGACGCCATCATCGCCAACATCGTCGGCCAGCTGGAGGAAGACAAGCCCATCTGGGAGCACAAGATCTACCGTCCCCTGCCGGTGCTGTGTGACGGCGACGGCCCGATCGCCAAGTTCCGCAAGTGGTACGGCCAGTTCTACTCCAGCTTCGACGCCGCCAACATGTAATGGCACTCGCCGCCGGCGCTTTCCCGCCGGCGGCATTCCGGTATCATGCCCCCTCATTGAGGAGGAGCCATGACCAGATCCCGCGGCCTGACGGTCCTGTTGCTGATGGCGGTGTCCATCGCCCTGCTGTACCCGGGGGTGACACAGCCGGTGTTGACCCTGACCGGCAGCATTGAAAAATCCGAAATCGCCAACCTCGGTATCGAGTTGCTGGCCGGCGACCAGGCCGATACCCAGAGCCGGAACATGTTGGGGGCCTTTTCCCGGTTCCTCGGGCTCGACCAGATCGAAGGCCAGGTCACGGTGTATGACAATACCCGTTCTATCTGGGGCACGGTCAACGAGTTGGCCCGCACCGGCAACCTGCTGGTCGCCCTGCTGATTGTGCTGTTCAGCCTGGTGATTCCCGTGTTCAAGCTGCTGTTGCAGGCGCTTGCCCTGACCCCTGTTGTGGGCAACCTGCGCCAGCCCCTGCTGGCTTTCAATGCCGCCCTGAGCAAGTGGTCCATGGCGGATGTCTTCGTGATGGCCATGCTGGTGGCTTACATGGCCGGCGCCGCCTCGGGCCAGATGGGTGACCTGCTGATCATGGAGGCGCAGTTGCAGCCGGGATTCTGGTTTTTCCTCGCCTATTGTCTGTTTTCCATCGGGGCTTCCGCCCTGGTGCGTCGGGAGTACGCCAATGCCTAAAGTCGTGAAATGGATTCTGTTGTGCCTGGTGGCCATTGTCGCTGCCATGGCGGTGGCTGCCATGCGACCGGGAAAACCGATCGAAGTGGTGGTCAGCGCCGAGGTGGAAGTCCCCCACACCGAGGCCTGGCAGCGCATGAGTGACCTGTCCGTAGCCCACAACTATGTTCCGGGCCTGACCGCGACTGAAATCACTACACCCTACGCCACGGGGGTTGGCGCCTCGCGCAAGGTATACCAGAGCGGTAGCAACTACCTTGAGGAGACCGTGACGGCATGGAACGAGGGTGAGGGATTCGTTATTCGCCTGCACAAGGGTGAGGAACCGATGAGCCCCTTCCGCCAGGCGGAATTCCGCTACCACATGGAGCCACTGACGGATCAGGCGACCCGGGTAACGTTGGCGATTGTGGTGGAATTGCCCTTCGGTGCGCTGGGCAGTGTGCTGGGAGAGAGTGTTGCCAGAGCACCGATGGAACAGGAGCTAACCGGGGTGCTGGCGGGGTTGATCTACTACTACGAAACGGGGCAACCGGCCACCGATGCAGACCGGGAACGGCTGGCGGGCAGGGTGACCGTAATGCCCGCCAGCGGCTGATGACCCTACAGCAGGGCCATCATGGTTTCGGCGGAACTGACGTCGATGCCGGGGCCCGGCTCCACGTTCAGGTGGGTGATGGTGCCATCCTCCACCAGCATGGCAAAACGCTGGCTGCGCTTGCCAAGACCAAATCCGCTACCGTCCAGTTCCAGGCCGAGGGCCGCGGTGAAGTCACCGTTGCCGTCGCCCAGCATGAGCAGTTCCTCGGCGTTCTGGGCCTTGCCCCAGGCGTCCATCACGAAGGCATCGTTGACCGCCATACAGGCGATGGTATCGACGCCCTTGGCCTTGATCTTGTCGGCGTTGACCACATAGCCCGGCAGGTGGGCTTTGCTGCAACCGGGGGTAAAGGCGCCGGGTACGGCGAACAACAGGACCTTCTTGCCCTTGAAAATCTCGTCGGTCGTGATGTCCACGGGGCCTTCGGCACCCATGGTTTTCAGGGTGCATGCGGGAATGGTGTCACCGGCCTTGATGGTCATGGTGTATCTCCTGGATTGCTGGATGAGGTCATTGTTATGGAACGCCGGCAAGCATAGCAGATGAGTGACAGCGTGCACTGCCCACTTTGCGATAACGGAACGACGGAATTGTTCTATCGGGACCGGCGCCGCCCCTACCGGCGATGCAGCCGCTGTGAGCTGGTGTTCGTGCCGCCGGCCTACTACCTGGACCGGGACGCAGAAAAAGCCGAGTACGACCTGCACGACAATCAGGTGGATGACCCTGGCTACCGGCGCTTCCTGTCGCGCCTGGCCGGGCCCCTGCTGGAGCGCCTGCCGCTCAATGCCCGCGGCCTGGATTTTGGTTGTGGCCCCGGCCCGGCGCTGGCGGCCATGCTGGAGGAGGCAGGACATTCAGTGGCGCTTTACGACGTGTTCTATGCCCCCGATTCAACCGTGCTGGAGTGCGACTACGATTTCATCTGTGCGACGGAAGTCGTGGAGCACCTGCACCGCCCGGGTGCGGAACTGGCGCGACTTTGGCAATGCCTGCGGCCCGATGGCTGGCTGGGGGTGATGACCAAGCTGGTGCGCGACCGGGAGGCCTTTGCCGGATGGCACTACAAAAATGACCCAACCCATGTGTGTTTCTACAGCGAAGCAACCTGGCGGTGGTGGGCGGCGCAGCAGGGCGCGTTGCTGGAGTTCATTGGTGCGGATGTGATGTTACTGCACAAGCCAGTGGGCAGCGCTCCGGGGCCATAAATTTCTCCACCACCTGCAGTCGTGCAGCCACCAGTGAAAAGCGTGGTGCGGCTCAACAACGCTGGGGTACTATTGAGCCATTGAGGCGCCAACGAAGCAATTGAAGCAATCATTGGCGCCTTGAGTACGATCAGGAACACGACGGAAAAACAGGGATGATCCGATTGCCAGGTCGAATACTCAGTATTGCCTTACTACTGCTGGCGTCAGCACCGGCCCTGTTCGCCGCCGATATCATCGTCGATTCCCCCCGCGTGCTGCTGACGGGTGTTCCCGCGGGCATTTCGGTCGATACTGCGGGCACGGACGGCATTGGTTTAACGCTCGATGGCCGGGCGCTTCCGTCACGGGTGGAGAGTGACGACCTGACCACTGCCGTGCTGGCCGAGGATGCAACGGGAGTCGTCAGACTCGAAGTCACCCGGCACGACCAGTTGCTACACTCGCAGGAGATTCACGTGGTGCCGGGCTGGGTTTCAGTCCTGCCGCCCCTGGTGGCCATTTTACTGTCCTTCCTGCTGCGTTCCGTCATTCCCTCTCTGTTTGCCGGGCTCATTCTCGGAGCCTGGATGATTAACGGCATGACCTGGCAGGGCGCCGTTACCGGTGTTTTCGACACCATGACGATCTATATTCTCAATGCCATGATCGACCGGGATCATGGCGCCATTATCCTGTTCACTTTGCTGATCGGCGGCATGGTGGGTATTGTTTCCCGCAACGGTGGCATGGTCGGAATCGTCAACAGGGTCCTGCCCATAGCCAGAACGCCCAAGCGCGGCCAGACCGTCATCGCCTGCCTCGGCCTCGGCATCTTTTTCGACGATTACGCCAATACCCTGATCGTCGGTAACGCCGCCCGGCCGGTCAGTGACCATCTGAAGATATCCCGGGAAAAGCTAGCCTACCTGGTGGACTCCACTGCCGCTCCCGTCGCCACCGTCGCCGTCATCACCACGTGGATAGGCTTCCAGGTCGGCCTGATCGAGGATGCCATGGCAGGTCTCACGGGTATCGACCAGCCGGCCTACAGCCTGTTCCTGCAGTCCATCCCCTACAGCTTTTACCCGTTCCTGGCGGTGTTCTTCGTGTTCCTGATCGTGTTGAGCGGCAAGGACTTCGGCCCTATGTATCGTGCTGAAAGGCGCGCACGGTCCTCGGGCAGGGTTACGCGGGACGCTGCGCTTCAGTCGACAGACCAGTCTTCGGGCGAATTCGGGCATGAACCGGGTATTCCGTGCCGGGCGAGAAACGCCGTGTTACCCATAGTCTGCCTTGTGGCCGGTGTTATTGGCGGGATGTACATCAGCGGGGAAGGGGACTCGCTGCAGGAAATTGTCGGCAGCGCGGACGCATACGTAGTGCTGATCTGGGCCTCGCTGCTGTCGTGCATGGTGGCTTTTTTTCTATCCCTCGGCCAGGGAATATTGCGGCTGGAAGAATGCGTGCAGGCCTGGATAGCCGGCGCGCAGTTTATGCTTGCGGGCCTGCTTTTGCTGGTGATGGCCTGGGCCATCGCGGATGTCACCCGTGTCCTGCAGACAGCCCCGTATCTGATATCGATCCTGGGTGATACGCTCTCACCCTATACCTTGCCCACCATCGTGTTTCTGCTGGCGGCGGGCGCCGGTTTTGCCGCCGGTTCGAGCTGGGGTGTCATGGCTATCCTGATGCCGCTGGTTATTCCTCTGTGCTGGGCGGTACTGCAGAGTAACGGCATCGCTGACGCCGCGCACATGCATATTCTCTATTCCTGCATCGCCTGTGTCCTGTGCGGCGCCGTCTGGTCGGATCACTGTTCTCCCATCTCGGATACCACCGTGTTGTCGTCGCTGGCGACGGGCTGTGACCACATGGACCACGTGACCACACAACTACCCTATGCGTTGCTGGGTGGGACTGTGGCGGTGGTCATCTGCACGTTGCCGGCCGGCTACGGCTTGCCCTGGTGGATGCTGCTGGCCACCGGTGCGGTCGTATTGTATGTGGCCCATCGGTTCCTGGGGAAGGCAACGGACCCTCCAGGCGCAGGGCTATCCTAGCGCCCGTCCCGGGCTTTCCTGCCGGAGTCATCACCAGGAATTGATGATGGGCCGGGTGTCCGTTTATTTCACGGCCTTGGCGGCCTGAAATTCATGTGGGATGTAAGGCACCCCAAGGTAAAGTCCGCGGTTTAACCCGCCTGCTCAAGCATTGTCGCGTAGATCTGCTCACAGTCCCGGTAGAAACTCAGCTCCTCATCGCCCAGGTAGGGCGCGATCATTGTCATCAGCTGCAACACGCCCTGGTGGATGGTGAGCTGGGGTCGGCGATTGCCGTACATGAGCTGGTCGTAGTTGAGCCAGAAATTCAGGGTGAGGGTCATGTTCTCCACCAGACCTGCCAGCTGTTGGCCGCGGGTATCTATCACCGATTGCTCCAGTAGCGCCTCGCAGATGGCCAGCAGGGCTGCCCGCTTGAGCTGTACCAGCCGTTGGAAGCCGCGGCGGATATCCGGGTAGCGCTGCAGAAGGTTGTCCAGGTTGTGGTAGAAAAAGCGGTACTGGTACATCTCCTCCATCACCACGTAGAGGAAGAACCAGTTGCTTTCAACATCGCGGCCCTCGGCCGACAGTGGTTGTTCAATCGGGGCGGAAAGCGTCGAACCCAGGGCGAGCTGATACTGTTCGAACAGCTCGGTGATAATCTGTTCCTTGCCCTTGAAATGGTAGTAGAGGTTGCCGGGGCTGATGTCCATCTCATTGGCGATGTCCACCGTGGTGGTGTGCGCTTCCCCCTCCTCATTGAAAAGGGCGAGGCTGGTGAACAGAATCCGGTCCCGGGTTTTCACGCGTTATTAACTGCGGCGCGTGGTTTTTTTGGCGGCCACCTTGCGCTTGGCAGTGGCCTTTTTCCGAGTGGGCGTGGCAGTTGTCGCCGCCCCGGTTTTTGCGGCGGCTTTGCGTTTCACCGGGGCCTTCTTGCCCGTGGGACTTTTCTTCGTTGCTGCGGCTTTGCGTCCGCTCGTCTTCGCACCGGCCAGTGTGGCGGTGAGGGCTTCCACCTGTTCTGTCAGGCGGTCAATTTTGTCGTGCAGGGCCTGCAGGTCATCGCCCTGCCGTTGCAGGCGAAAGTTCTCTCGCACTCTCGCGATACGCTCCTCCACCGAGTTCCTCGCTTCTTCGCCGGCGCTGCGGGCCTCTTCTTCCAGGGCGGCCCCCGCCTTGACCAGGTCGCGAAACAGCTTGGGGGTTTCCACTCCCGCCTTTTCCAGCCGCTCCTGGGCTTCGTCCACGGCGCGGCCGTAGGCGCCAACACCGGCCAACCAGATGTTTTTCGCGATATCGCCCACCTTGCCTTTTTCGTCGCTCATTCGGTAAAGCCTCCTGCAGTCTGACTTGCGTGTGCTGGCATTAAAGCAGGTTTGGGGGAGAGGGTGGTATGAACATAAAAAAAGGGGCCTCGCGGCCCCTGAAAAAGTACCCCGGAAACTCCGGGGAAAAGTGTGCTCGAAGTTACGCTGCGATCTTCGCGCTGATGGTTTCTTTCAGCTCGGTGAAGCGCTCGCGGGCCTTCTCCAGTTTGGCTTCCAGCGCCTTGCGATCGGCGATGGTGGGCAGCTCGATGTCGTCGATGGCCTCGCGAGCGTCAGCTTCGACCTTCTCACCGCGCTTGACCAGGTCAGCGTACATGTCGGAAGCCTTGCTGCGGCGGGCATCGATACGGCCCTGCAGGGTTTCGATCTGCTCCTGGGCCTGGTCGAAGGCTTTGCCGTAGAAGCCGAGGCCGGCCAGGAAGGCGCTGCGGCTGGTTTCCTGGGCTTTCTTGGCGAACTTGGCCATCGACTTCTCGGCGGCGTCGATCTCTTTTTCTGCCTTCTTGGCAGCCTTGCGCACATCGCGCTCGTAGGCGGCAGCCTTGTTTTCCACTTTACGCACGGTTGAGCGCACGGTGGACTTGCTGGCAGTGCTTTTGCGCTTGGCAGCAGCTTTTTTCTTCGCGGGTGCTTTGCGAGCAGCGGCTTTGCGCTTGGGGGCTACCTTGGCGGTGGTTTCTTCGGCCATGTCTCGACTCCTGTGTCGTGGTATTGGGACGAGCTGTACTCATCCATTGGCCGTCAGACTACGTAAGAAAATTAGAATAAACATACTAGAATGTGGTCAATTCCTGCCGCTACCAGATGCGCCATAACGCGGCATTTTCAGCGATGGTTAAGGCGGAGGCGACAGACTGGCATGTACCGTGCCCAAGGAACCCGTTCCCATGATTGAATCCGGCCGAAAACAGGCGCTGCTGACGGCGATCGCACTGGCGGTAGGCCTCGGTCTATCCTGGCTGTTGCTGGTGGGCAAGCCCGCGCCGGTGCCCCAGGTGATGCCGGAACTGCCCCCGCCGGCGGTGGACGTGGTGGCGGCGGAGCCGGCCTCCCGCGCCATCGCCGTGCGCACGCAGGGGTCGGTGGAAGCCCTGCGCATGGTCAGCCTGGTGAGCCGGGTGGCTGGACGCGTCGAGCAGACAGCGGAAAATTTTGCCGCTGGCGGTTTTTTCCGTGCGGGTGAACAGCTCCTGCTGGTCGAAACGGTTAATTACGAACTGGCGATTGCCCGCGCCCGGTCGCAGGTTGCCGCGGCGGAGCAGCGCCTCGCCGAGGAGCGTGGTCGCGCCCGGCAGGCGCAACGGGAATGGCGCGATCTCGGTACCGAGGAGGCCAATGCCCTGTTCCTGCGTGAGCCCCAGGTGACGGCTGCGGAGGCGGCGCTGGCAGCGGCCCGCGCTGATCTGGAGTCGGCCCGGCTGGACCTGGAGCGGACCCGTATCAGCCTGCCTTTCAATGGCAGGATCAGTGCCAAGCACGTCGATGTGGGGCAGTACGTCACCCCCGGTACTGTGGTGGCCGAGGCCTACGCGACTGATGTGGTCCAGGTGCGCCTGCCGTTGACGGATCGCCAGATTGCCCTGCTGGATCTCCCCCTGACCTATGCCGAGGAGGCGGATTCCTCCGCGGCGCCAGTACCGGTGACCCTCGAGGCCCGGTTCGGCAATCAGTTGTGGCAGTGGCAGGGCAGCATTGTGCGCACCGACGCCAGTATCGATGTCGACAGTCGCATGGTTTACGCCGTGGTTGAGGTTCCCAGGCCCTTCAGTCGCGAGCCCGGAAGTCGGCGCCCGCCGCTGGCCCCGGGGCTGTTCGTGCACGCCACGATTGAGGGGCGGCAACTGTCCGGGGTGACGGTGTTGCCGCGCAGTGCGCTGCGCGACGACAACGGGGTACTGGTGGTCGACAGCCGCGACCGGGTGCGGGCGCGGGCGGTACAGATTCTGCAGGAGTCCCCCGGGCAGGTATGGGTGCAGGGTCTCGAGCGGAGCGAGCGGGTAGTGGTACGCCAGCCGCCAAGCCTCACCGCCGGTAACGTGGTGACCCCCCAGGAGGTCAGCACGGTGGCGGGAGTGAAGTACTGATGATGGGCGGGCCCGTGCGCTGGTTCATCCACAACCCGATAGCCGCCAACCTGCTGATGGTCTTCCTGGTGATCGGAGGCCTGTTTGGCCTGCCGGCGCTGGACAAGCAGTTTTTCCCCGAGTTCGAGATCAACAAGGTGCGGGTAAGCCTGGCCTATCCGGGGGCGGGGCCGAGGGAAGTCGAGGAGCAGATCTGCCAGCGCATCGAGGAGGCGGTGCACGACCTCACCGGCGTGAAGGAGATTCGTTCCAAGGCCCGGGAGGGGATGGGCGAGGTGGTGGTCGAGGCCGAGCCGGGCTACGACATGCAGCGCCTCACCGCCGAGGTGAAAACCCGGGTCGATGCCATCAATACCTTTCCGGTAGATGCCGAGCGCCCGGTGGTGACCGAGATGGCCTTCCGCCATCACATGGCTATCGTGACCCTGGCGGGAGACATCGGCGAGCGCAACCTGAAGCAACTGGGGGAGCGCCTGCGGGATGACCTGTCCGCCCAGCCGGACGTGTCGGTGGTGGAACTGGATACCCCCAGGCCCTATGAGCTGGCGGTGGAGATTTCCGAGGTGACCCTGCGGCGCTACGGCCTGACCTTCGATGACGTCGCCAACGCCATTCGCGCCGCGTCCCTCAACCTGCCCGCCGGCGCCATCAAGGACGAGGGGGGGGATATCCGCCTGCAGACCCGCGGCCAGGCCTATACCGGCAGTGACTTCGCCCGCATTCCCCTGATGACCCGCCGCGATGGCACCCAGATGCTGCTGGGCGAGGTGGCAACCATCGTGGACGGTTTCCAGGATGTGGACGTCCGCAACCGCTTCAACGACAAGCCCTCGCTGAACATGCATGTGTTCGTAACGTCCCATCCCAACACCCTGGCGACCTCCGAGCGGGTAAAAGCCTGGGTCGAGTCCACCCGAGCCGGCTTGCCGGAGGGGGTGGAACTGGTAATGTGGCGCGACTCCTCCGACCCTTTCAAGGCCCGGGTGGATACGCTGCTGAAAAACGGCCTCGGCGGCCTGGTACTGGTGTTTGCCGTGCTGGTGCTTTTCCTGCGCCCGCTGCTGGCGATGTGGGTTTGCGTCGGTATTGGGGTGGCCTTCATGGGTACCCTGTTCCTGCTGCAATACACGGGCGTCAGCCTGAACATGATTTCGCTGTTCGCCTTCCTGCTGATCCTGGGCATCGTGGTGGATGACGCCATCATCGTGGGTGAGGCCATTCACTCCCGCCAGAGCGTTGGGGAGGCGGGCGCCAACGGCGCCCTGTCCGGTGCCCAGAGTGTGATCAAGCCGGTCATGTTCGCGGTGATCAGCACCATGATTTTCTTCGTGCCCATGTTCTTCATGCCCGGTGATATGGCCCGGGCAGCCATGGCCATCCCGGTCGTGGTGATTATCGCCCTGGCCCTGTCGCTGGTGGAGTGCCTGCTGATATTGCCGCCGCACCTGGCGCACATGCGCCCACCACGCCCCAGCCGGTTCGCCCTGTTGCGGTTCCTGGAGTCACTGCGCCTGCGCTGCGCCGATGGCATGACCCGCTTTGCCAGCGAACGCTACCGCCCCTTTCTCGAGCGCTGCCTGCGGCACAATGTGTTGGTGAGTGCCCTGTTCCTTTGCCTGCTGCTGGTGAGCCTGGCGATTTACGCCGGTGGCTGGATCCGTGCCGGGTTTTTTCCGTCGGTCAACTCCGACTACGTGGAGGCCGAGGTGGAACTGCCTGAGGGCGGGGCCTTTGCCGATTCCCTGGCGGCGCTGCGCCAGATCGAGTCTGCCGCCCTGCGGGTCAAGACCCGCTACAACGCCGACCCTGCCTATGGTGGCCAGCAGGCCATTGGCCATATTGACTCCAGGGCCAATGAAAGCAGCCTCAAGGTAGTGATGGAGACCCAGTCGGAGGGGGTGGATACCGCCGCCCTGGCGCGCGACTGGCGCGATGCCATCGGTGAGCTGGGCCCGGTGGAAGACTTCAACATGGACTACACCATCAACGAGCGCGGCAAGCCTATCCGCCTGGTGCTGGCGGCCCCGGAGGTCGCTGCACTGAACGCCGTTTCCGAGGAGTTGCGCCAGGTGCTGGAGTCCTACCCTGGCGTATTCAACGTCAACGACAGCCTGCAGGCACCGCGGCAGGAAATTGTGCTCGACCTGAAGCCCGCGGCGGAAAACCTTGGCATCACCCTGGCCGATCTGGCGCGGCAGGTGCGGGAAGCCTTCTACGGTGCCGAGGCCCAGCGTATTCCCCGTACCAAGGAGGACGTGCGGGTGATGGTTCGCTACCCCGAGGAGGAGCGGCTCTCGGTGGCCAACCTGCAGGAACTGCGGGTGCGCACGCCCGCCGGTGCCCAGGTACCCTTTGCGACCGTCGCCGAGATGCGTTTTGAACCGGGTTACATGACCATCGAACGACTGGATCGCAAGCGCACGCTAGAGGTCAGTGCCGATGTCACCGAGGGGGCGTCGGATCCGCGGGCCGTGGTCGACGACATCGTTGCGCGCTACCTGCCCCAGTGGCAGCAGCGCTACCCCGGGCTCACGCTCGCGCTGGACGGCGAACTGGAAGAGGAGGGCGCCTTCATGGGCGCCATGCTCAAGTACACCGCCCTGGCCATGCTGGCCATCTATGCTCTGATGGCAATTCCCTTTCGCTCCTATTTCCAGCCCATCCTGGTGCTCACGGCGGTGCCGTTCGGGGTGATGGGTGCCATCTTCGGCCACCTGATACTCAACTGGCAGATCAGCATGTTTTCGCTGCTGGGAGTGATCGCCTGCGCGGGGGTGGTGGTGAATGACAACCTGGTGCTGATCGACCGGATCAACCAGCTGCGCGCCGCCGGGCACGGTGTGCTGGAAGCCCTTGGCCAGGCTGGTCAGGACCGGTTCCGGCCGATCATCCTGACCTCGTTAACCACCTTTATCGGCCTGGTCCCGATCATGTCCGAAACCAGCGTTCAGGCCCAGTTCCTCATACCCATGGTGACATCGCTCGCGTTTGGCGTGTTGTTTGCCACCGGTATTACGCTGTTGCTGGTGCCCTGCCTGTACCTGATGGGAGAACAGGTGGCCCGGCGCCTGTCCCGGCCGCGCAATGCCGGGCTGGTGGTAGAAGAGAGTTGAGGGTGACCGCCGCTGGCGGCCACCCCGGGGCTTAGCTGGCCTGGGGGCCGGCCTCGACAATCGCAGCGGAGACATCGAATTTGCCGATGTTGTCGGCAAACAGGGCCGCCAGTTTGCGTGCCTGTTCGTCGTAGGCTGCCACGTCGCCCCAGCTGTTGCGCGGGTTGACGTACTTCGGATCCACACCGGGGATGGCAGTGGGGAAGTCCAGGTTGAGGATGTCCAGGTGCTCGGTCGGGGCATTCAGCAGGGCGCCGCTCTGGGCCGCTGCCACCACCGCGCGGGTGACCGGGATCGGGAAGCGGGCACCATTGCCGCCGGGCGCGCCGGAGCCACCGGTCCAGCCGGTGTTGATCAGGTAAACCTGGCTGCCAAAATCCTCGATGCGTTTCATCAGCAGCTCGGCATAGGCGCTGGCCGGGCGCGGCATGAAAGGCGCACCAAAACAGGTGGAGAAGGTCGGGTGGATGCCGGCTTCGGCGCCGAGTTCGGTAGAGCCCACGCGGGCGGTGTAACCGGACAGGAAGTGGAAGGCCGCCGCTTCCTTGCTCAGGATCGAGATCGGCGGCAGTACACCGGACACGTCACAGGTCAGGAAGATCACGCACTTCGGCTCGCCGCCGGCGTTGGATTCAGTGCGTTTTTCCACGTGCTCCAGCGGGTAGCAGCAGCGGCCGTTTTCGGTCAGGCTGGTGTCGCAGTAGTCGGCGTGGCGGTTATCGTCCAGCACCACGTTCTCGATGATGCTGCCGAAACGGATAGCGTCCCAGATCACCGGCTCGTTTTTCTGGCTCAGGTCGATGGTCTTGGCGTAGCAGCCGCCTTCGATATTGAACACGGAGCCCTTGGCCCAGCCGTGCTCGTCGTCGCCAATCAGGTAGCGCTCCGGGTCGGCAGACAGGGTGGTCTTGCCAGTGCCGGACAGGCCGAAGAACAGGGTGGTGTCGCCCTCGTCGCCGACGTTGGCGGAGCAGTGCATGGGCATCACGTCCTTCTCGGGCAGCAGGAAGTTCTGCACGGAGAACATGGCTTTTTTCATTTCGCCGGCGTAGCGCATACCGGCCAGCAGGACCTTGCGGCGGGCAAAGTTGATGATGACCACGCCGTCGGAGTTGGTACCGTCGCGCTCGGGGTCGCACTCGAAACCCGCACAGTTGAGGATGGTCCACTCCGGCTTGCGACCCACGTTGTACTGCTGGGGGCGGATAAACATGTTGCGGCCGAACAGGCCCTGCCAGGCAGTCTCGGTGATGACCTTGACCGGAAGGTAGTGGTCGTTGTGCTCACCCACGTGCAGGTGGGAAACGAAACGGTCGCGCTCGGCAATATAGGATTCGACGCGATCCCAGAGGGCGTCAAACTGGTCGCCGTCGAAGGGGCGGTTGACCGGGCCCCAGTCGATGGCTTCTTCGGTGCTGGGTTCGCGAACCACGAAGCGGTCGGCGGGGGAGCGCCCGGTGCGCTTGCCGGTGGTAACCAGCAGTGCGCCGGTGTCGGCGAGAATGCCTTCGTTGCGTTTCAGGGACTCTTCAATCAGTTGCGAGGTACCCAGGTCAACCAGTTCCTGGGGGGCTTTAATGTCGGCGGTCATCGTGTTTCCTGTGTTCAGCGTGCCAGCCTGCATTGGACCGGTACTGCCAATGTGTTGGGGCTCGGGGGGGCGCCATTATGTCAGAAACCGGCCTTTTTGCGAACTTGACTGGTGAAAAAATCGTCGATCTCGCGGCCATTTTACAGGAACGGCTGCCGCATCCGGGTCATCAGTGCAGCGGGCCGTCCTGCGCCCCCGGTAGCAACGCCGACAGGTCATCTCTCAGGTACTCGTAGCGGGTGTTGCAGAACTCGCAGTCCATGGTGATGGCGCCCTGCTCTTCGAGAATGGACTCCAGCTCGTCGACGCCCAGCGAGGCCAGCGCATTCAGGGTGCGCTCACGGGAACAGCTGCAGCGGAAACGGGTATCCCGGGGGGTGAACAGGCGCAGGGCCTCCTCGTGGTACAGACGATGCAGGAGGTCGGCCGGTACCAGCCCCAGCAGTTCTTCTTCGCCGACCGTATGGGCCAGGGTGCAGGCATGGTTCCACTGCTCGTCGCGCACCGCGCTCTCGGACACCAATTGGGCCGGCAGTTGCTGCAGCAGCAGGCCGGCCGCGCGCTGCCCGTCGGCGGCCAGCCACAGGCGGGTGCGCAGCTGCTCCGACTGCTCGAAGTAGTTTTGCAGGCAGCTGGCCAGGCTGTCGCCGTCCAGTGGTACCACGCCCTGGTAGCGCTTGCCCTTGAGGGGGTCGATGGTGATGGCCAGTTGGCCATTGGTCAGCAACATGTCGAAGCGCTCTGCGGTGGCCTGCTCGGCTCCGCGCACAATACCGCGCACTTCCAGGTCGCTGCTGCACTCCACCATCAACAGCGGAATCTGGCCCTCGCTGCGGGCCTGCAGGATCAACTTGCCCTCGAACTTGAGGGTGGTGGCCAGCAGTACCGCGGCCGCCAGGAATTCACCCAGCAGACGGCTGACGCCAGGCCCGTAGTGATGCAGGGCCAGGATGTCGGTGTAGGCGCGGTCCAGCTGCACGATTTCGCCGCGCAGATCGGCCTCCTCGAACAGGAATCGCAGGGTGTTGTCGGCGGGATGTCGGGTGCTGCTGTCGGTCATTGCTGCGGCCTTGTGCTGCCCTGCCGGTGATCCCGGCACGGAGGGTGATCGTATCATGCTCGAAGGGTTCAGTATTTGAGGCCAGGGTGCTGAAAATTCAAGGGAACCATGACCGGGGGGGAGCCTGCCGCTACATTGTAGGCCTCAATCGACACAGCGTGATTTTACAGGAGCCAAACTATGAGATTCAGCTACCAGGTGGGTATGAGCGAACCGGAGCATTACCTGCCGCTGGCCAAAGCTGCAGAAGCGGCGGGCTACGATGGCATTAGCATTCCCGATAGCATCTGTTACCCCAAGGAGGCCAGCTCCAAGTACCCCTATAACAAGGATGGCAGCCGGGAGTTCCTCGAAGCGGTGCCCTTCGTGGAGAGCCTGATCGCGGTGGCCCATATGGCGGCGGTAACGGAGAACATTCGCTTTGCCACCTTCGTCTACAAGCTGGCGGTACGCCAGGCCGCGGTGGTGGCCAAGCAGGTCCAGAGTATCCAGGTGCTCTCCGGTAACCGCTTCGACTTCGGTATCGGCATCAGCCCGTGGGAGGAGGATTTCGCGGTCTGCGATATCCCCTGGGAAAAGCGTGGCAAGCGTTTTGACGAGCAGATCGATATCCTGCGCGGGCTGGAGACCGGGGAGTTCTTCGGCTACGAGGGCGAGCTGATTTCCATGCCGGCCAACAAGATGTGCCCGGCGCCGAGCAAGCCAACGCCCCTGCTGATCGGCGGTCACGCCGAGGTGGCGCTCAAGCGTGCGGCCCGGGTGGGTGACGGCTGGATGTGTGCGGGGGCATCGATGGATGACCTGCGCGGGTACATCGGGCGAATCAACGACCTGCGCGATGAGTACGGTACAGCGGACCGTCCGTTCCGTTTCTATACCACCGGCCAGGACGCTTTCACCCGGGAGGGCATCGAGGAGCTTGAGTCCATTGGCATTACCGATGTGATCATCGGGTTCCGCAACGTTTACGAGATGGAGCCGGACAAGCCTCTGGACGAAAAGATCGCCATGCTCAACTGGTACGCCGGGGAATTCATCACAAAATAAGCCCCGCGGCTTCCCGTGCCCCGGTGCTAAAGTGCGTCTTTTGCCGGGGCCCCGGAATCTTAAACGATGGCGGCCTTTGACACGGTGGCCATGAACAACGTTGCGCTCTACATCCTCACGGTCCTGATCTGGGGGTCCACCTGGATTGCCATCAAATACCAGCTTGGCGAAGTCTCGGTGCTGGTATCGATCGGTCACCGCTCCATGCTGGCGGCCCTGCTGGTGTTCGCTTTCCTGTTACTGCGGCGCCAGTCACTGCGCCTGCCCCTGCGTCAGCATGCCTTTGTCCTGGCCCAGGGCCTGCTGTTGTTCAGCGGCAACTACGTGTTCATTTATCCCGCCACCGCCGAGCTGACCAGCGGCCTGGTGGCGGTGGTGTTTTCGACCATGGTGATTCTCAACATGGTGGGCGGAGCCCTGTTCCTGGGGATTCCGGCCAGCGCCATGGTGGCGGTGGGCGGCGCCCTGGGCCTCACCGGTATGGCGGCCCTGTTCCTGCCGGAATTGCAGGTCTTCAGCCTCTCGGACAACAGTTTCCGGGCCTTGTTGTTGTGCTTTGCCGGCACCTGCTGCGCGTCCGTCGGTAACCTGTTCGCCGCCCGCAATACCCGGGCCGGTCTGCCGGTGCTGGTCTGCAACGCCTGGGGGATGTTCTACGGCGCCGTGGCGCTCTACCTGAGTGCGGTGGTGCTGGGCCACGAAATCCGCCTGCAGTGGCAGCCCCAGTACCTGCTGTCGCTGTTGTACCTGGCCGTGTTCGGTTCGGTGGTGGCGTTCTGGGCCTACGTGACCCTGATCGGCCGGATCGGCCCGGATCGCGCCGCCTACAGCTCCCTGCTGTTCCCGGTCGTCGCACTGCTGATATCCACCTTCGCGGAGGGTTATCAGTGGAGCGTGCTGGCGCTACTGGGGCTGGCGCTGGTGTTGGCCGGGAACTGGCTGGTCATGCGCCGCGGGGCCGCCTGACTTATACTACGCAAAAAGAAACAAAGGACGATACCTGTGGCCGGATTCCGCCTGAGCAAGCACTACACCATGCCCAAGGAGCAGTTGCGGGAGGCCGCCGAAGGCCTGGCCCGGCAACTCGAACGGCAACACGGTGTGCGCTCGAGCTGGGAGGGGGACTGTGTCCGCATCAAGGGTGCAGGGGTCGATGGTGAGCTGTCCTTCGCCGGCGGGGTGGTGGATGTCTCGGTGCGCCTGGGCCTGCTGGCATCGCCTTTCAAAGGCATGTTGCAGGCCGAGGTGCAGCGCTACCTCGACGAGCACGTGAGCTGATCAGGCGGCGCCTGCGCCCGGCTCCAGTACCGTAACGCCTGCCAGCGGGTCACTGCCCGCCACCAGCGCGGCGAATTCCTCCGCCAGCGCACGACTCTGTTCAACACAGGTTTCCCAGTAGCGCACCCGCTCCTCGGCGGGCAGGCGCTGGAAGTCACTGCGGTCGGGAATCTTGCCCAGCGGCAGCTGGGCGACCCAGTCCGGGTTCGGGCACAGCAGCACCAGGTTGTCCACCGCCTGGCGCTGCAGGGGGCGGGTGCGCCAGGGCAGGAACTTGTCAAACCAGCCCGGGGTGATGTCGGGGCGGAAGTGCGGGTACAGCAGCAGGCCGTCGCCGCGGTATTGGGCCAGGTCGAAATGATAGTCGATGATGCCGCCGTCCCAGTACTGACCACGGGGGGCGCCGGGAATGTCGCGCTCGCCTGTCAGCACGAAGGGGATGGCGCCACTGGCGTGCAGCGCCGCCTTCAGGTTGTCTTCGCCGAGCGGGCTGTAGCGGGTCTGGAAGTCCGCCAGACGGAGCCCGGGGGCCGGCCGACTGTCGCTGTGGAATACCACGCGCTGAAAACCGAGGCGCAGCACCTGGCGGTGCAGGGTGTTGCCCAGTGCCGCGGCCGCCATGGCCGAGGCCAGCAGGGGGCCGGCGTCCGCGGCGGCGGGGCCGCGCCCGCGGGCGGTGACAATATGGCTGTGAATGCGCGGGTTTGCCGCCACCTGAATCTCGCCCCGTTCCCCCAGCAACTCCTGCAGGATGCGTCCGCTGGCGGTGCTGACCTCGGCGATGTCGGGTTTGGCAGAGTACTGCTGGTAGAGGTAGGCCTGCTGCAGGCGGGTGACTGCCGCAGCGGGGTCTTCAAGGGCCAGGCAGGTATTGCGCCAGGACCCGACCGAGGAGCCCAGGGTGGCCAGCCGGGCCGAGCCGCGTTGCAGGAAGTCGCCGAACAGTACCTTGTCGAGCTCGCTCAGGATGAACCACTTGGGTCCGCCGGAGGCGCCCAGCAGCAGGCTGAACAGGTCGGGATTCCAGCCCTCCCGGGAAATGCGTTGCGCCGCTTTGCTGCCGAGGTATAGCGAGAGTGCCCTAACCGCCACCGCGCACCTCGCGGGGTGAGCGGCCGGTCCATTTCTGGTAGGCGCGACGGAAGTTGGAGGCGTCGTTGAAGCCCACCAGGTAGGCGATGGTGGACAGTGGCAGGCGGCTGTTCTGCAGGTGGCGGGTGGCGTGCTCCGCGCGCACCTTGTCCAGCAGTTGCTGGAACGACACGCCCTCCTGCTCCAGCCGGCGGCGGAAGGTGCGGGGGCTGAAATTCAGCATGCGGGCAATCTGCGGCATCTGCGGATACTGCCCCTCCAGCTTGCGCAGCAGGCGCAGGGCCTGTTCCGCTACCGCGTCCTCTTCCTCCAGGTCGGCCAGCAGGCGGGCGCACTCCTCTTCGTACAGGGTCCGCAGGGCGGCGTTGGAGGAGGGCAGCGCGGTCTCCAGCAGGGCGGCGTCAAAGGAGATCCGGCCGCGCACGGCGTTGAAGTGCACGTCTTCGCCAAACACCCGGAAGTACTCGGCGCTGTGCCCCGGCTCGGGGTAGGGGACCTCGATGCGCAACGCCAGTTCCGGCAGGTTGAGCAAGCCGCGCAGGGTGTTGAGGATCGCGGAGTACATCAGTTCGTAGGCGAAGGTCAGGGGATTTTCCACCGGGGTGCTGACCGTCGTCAGGTAGCAGCGTCCATCCCGGGTTTCGAACTCCAGGTACAGCGCGGGCGACAGCAGGTGGTAGTACTTGAGGAACAGCTCCATCACCTGGCGCAGGTCGCGGCAGGTCATGAAGGCCTGTCCCAGCACGGCGTGGGCACTGAGATTGCAGCGCAGTCCCAGCTTGAGCCCCAGCGCCGGGTCGCCGGTGAGTTGGAAGGCGTTGCCGACCAGGCGGGCGAAGTCCTCCTCGCTGACCCTGGCGCCGATGCCCTGGAGGCCGGTGCGGGCCAGTGTCGTTCCCGCCAGCACGGCATCGCGGGCAAATCCCTGCTCTTCGACCATGTCGATGAGGATCAGGATGTACTGGGCTGGGGTGCTGGTCTTGGGCATGGGGGCATTTGGCCATAAATGACCCTATAATGACAAGACTTCACCTTGCTGCCAGGTCGGTGATTCACCCATAGTGGTGACAGGCTTCGATAACGCTAAGGAGATGGCCGATGAAAGTTGAATGGAAGGACCAGAGTCCGCGCAAGATCCAGAAGTTTGCCGGGGCGGACTACCCCAGCGACAACCCCGACCTGGAGGACCTGCTGACCGCCGGTGACGTGGACCACATCGCCGAGATTTTCCAGACCCCCCTGACCGGGTCCTACAACTGGGACTACAAGGTGCAGGACGACCGGATCAAGAAACTCTACGACCTCGGCAAGCAGCTCAACTGGGATCCGGAAATGGACATCAACTGGGATCGCCCCTGGCCGGAAGAGGAGCGGATGCCGGAGCTGTTCAACCTGCACACCTACCAGCCCTACCTGGACCTGGATGAAAAAGGGCGCAAGGAATTCTGGCTGCACATGAACGCCTGGAGCCTGTCCCAGTTCCTCCACGGCGAGCAGGGCGCCCTGCTGGTGGCCTCCCAGCTCTGCTCCTGTGCGCCGACGCTGAACGCCAAGCTCTACGCCGGCTCCCAGACTTTCGACGAGGCCCGCCATGTCGAGGTGTTCAACAAGTACCTGCAGCAGCGCATCGGCTTGATGTATCCCGTCAATACCCACCTCAAGAGCATCATCGACAAGATTCTCACCGATGCCCGCTGGGACATGAAATTCATCGGCATGCAGATTGTGATCGAGGGGCTGGCCCTGTCGGCTTTCAACACCACCCGTGAAACCACCCCGGACCCGGTCCTCAAGGACGTGGTTTACCTGGTCACCCGGGACGAGGCCCGCCACGTGACCTTCGGCGTGAACTACCTGGAGGAGTTCGTCAAAACCCTGTCGGATGAGGAGCGCGAGGAGCGCGCCCAGTTTGCCTATGAGGCCTGCGTAGTGAGCCGCGAGCGACTGGTGGCCACCGATGTGTTCCGCCACTTTGGCTGGGACGTGGAGGCCACCCGCAAACAGGTGCTGGAAGGCTTTGTGATGTCCACCTTCCGCAACCTGCTGTTCCAGCGGGTGATTCCCAATCTCAAGCGTATCGGCCTGCTCACCGACCGTATCCGGCCCAAGTTCGAGGAACTGGGGATCCTGGAGTTCGAGAATGCCGCCACTGATGGCGATATCGACTGGGCGGCGCTGGAGCGCCCGCTGGATACCGAGGAGGCCCAGAACTACGAGCAGAGCATGGTGGAGAACTTCCACGCCCTGAAGGACGAGGAGGATGCCCGCAAGGCCAGCTGAGTCACCGCGGCCGCCCCTGCCTGTCGGGGGCGGTAGGCAGAAGTAGGCAGTACTGGCGCAGAAACAAAAAAGCCGGCTTCAAGCCGGCTCAGACTGCTGACAAAGTACCTTCAAAAGCCCTGGTCGTAAGACCGGGGCTTTTGTTTAATGGGGCTGTAATAACGAT
>NZ_VRZA01000004.1 GCF_008064665.1 Parahaliea maris
CAAACAGGCCGGATATATGGCAGCAACCTGTCCCTGACACCGAGTTCCAGCCTTGCATCGGGGGAGGAGACCATATATGGGTTCACGGCGAGTCCCGGAAGGGCTCCGGACCCCGCAGGCGCGGGTTCAATACTCCAAAACACTCCGGATACAGCCGGAAGTCTATTACAGCACCAACTTCTCCAGCCCCAGTTCGGCACCCGCATCCGCCTGCGCGCCACTGGTAATCACCGCCGTACTGGCCAGTTCCGGCCTGAGGTAGCTTTCCGCCACCCGCCGCAGATCATCCAGCGACACATCGAGGATTCGCTGGCGGAAGATCACGCGCTGGTCGTGGTCACGACCGAACATGCGGTTGTGGAAGTGCTGCTTCGCTTCCCCGGCCGGTGAGCTCGGTTTATCCATGCTGCCGATCACGCCGAGAATCGCCTCTTCCAGGGCGCGGGACTCGTGGGCAGTCTCCAGCAGCCAGGCTATAGACGCGTCGAAATCGTCCAGTGTGCCGGCCAGGCGCGGGTCGCGGTAGGAGTAGAAGCGGAAGGCCGCGATGCCGCTGTCCTGGGTGGCGCCGCCGCCGTAGGCGCCGCCTTTTTCGCGGATGGCGCGGTGCAGGAAGCCGTTGCGCAGGAACCCGCCCAGTACCACCAGCGCCGCCGCGTCCGGGTGGCCTACCGGTACCGTGGGGTAGGCCCGGGCGCAGAAATTCACCTGGGTATTGGCCACCCACAGCTGTTTGACCGTTTCGCGGAGCGGGGGCAGGTGGAAGGGTTTACCCGCCGTGGCGGCCGGGGCGGCACTCCAGGCGTCCAGGGTGGTTTGGGCAAAGTTCTCGATGTGGGGTTCATCGGCGATGCACAGCAATTGCCGGGGCATGCCGGTGATCTGGTTGTGCAGTTGTGCCAGATCGTCGGCGAAGGCCGCCAGTGCGTCCGGCACCTGCAGGCTCTGGTCCAGTTCCCGCAGGGACTTGATGCCGGAGAGGCCCGAGAGTTTGTGATTGAGCCGGGCCAGCGGGCTCATGCCGGCACAGGCGGCGGCCATGGCGAGGCCGTGGCCGTTGCCGGTAACTGCCTGTTCGCGGCGGGCCCGTTGCTGGCTGATCAGTTCGCGTATCCGCCCGTGTTCGCCAAAGCCCGGCGAGGCCAGGGTGTCCAGCATGAGTTGGGTCTGGGCAGCGCCGTTGCGCGCCAGCGCCTTGGAGGACAGCACGAAGTTGCCGTCCAGGTGTTGTTCGTTATCCACGTGCCCGCGCATGGAGGTGAAGGCATTCAGTGCGCCGACGGTAGCGGAATGCCGGTGCTGGGTGGCCAGGTAGCTGTCGCCGCCCACGCCCAGTTCGGTGAGGATGTTGGTGTACAGAGGCAGCAGGGGTAACTGCTCGTCTGCCAGCGCCGGCAGGGACGAAATGACCTGCTGGTACACCAGGCCGTTGGTACCCTGGGTATAGCAGGTCTGGCGCATCGATCCGGCGTTGCGCTCGCTGTATTCCAGTTCCGGCAGTGAGGCAGGAATGTCGCTGCGCTCCACCCGCGGCAATACGTTGGGGTCGTCCACCTGTAACTGGCGCTGTTCCAGCGCCTCGGCGCGCTGGATCACGCGCTCCATGTCGGCGGGTTCCATCCCCGCCTTGATTTTCGCCAGCCGCTCCGCTTCGGCGCTGGCGCGTCGCTCCGACAGTTCCTTGTCTGGGTGCATGACCAGGGTGACGCGATGGGGGTTGTCGAGCAGCAGATCCCGGGCCAGTTGGCGAATGAATTCCGGGTTCTCGATGTCCTGTCGCAGTTGCGCGATAACCGGGTCGAGGTCCAGCACGCCAATGGGGTCGGCGTAGTGGGTGGCGCAGCCCAGGGCCTGCAGGATGAGTTGCAGGCCATAGGGGTAGGAGTCGCCGCTGATTTCCCGCTGGTGCAGTTCCAGCTGGTGCAGGACGGCTTCCAGTTGTTCGTGGGCGACGCCTTCATCCGCCAGCTTGCCGATGACCTCCAGGACCAGGGCTTCCACCGCGTCGGCGCGATCGGCTTCACTGCCTTCCAGCCCGCAGCAGAACACCATCTGGCGCATGGAGTCCTCCAGCCCGCAGAGGGGGGAGGGCGCCTGGCCCAGGTCGGTGGTTTCCAGGGCGTGCATCAGCGGCGACGCACTGTTGTCGATCAATACGCTGGCCAGCAGCTGTGCCCGCAGCATCTGCAGCAGGTCGGTGCTCTCGCCCAGGACCCAGCCGACAACCACGTGGGTCTTGTTGTCGCTGGGGCCGCTGTCGTCGAAGGCGTAGGGCCGGTTGATGCGCAGGGGCTGTGGCAGGGACTGCTCTGGCGGGACCTCGATGCGCAGGTCCTGGCGTTCGAAGTGCGCCAGGGCCTTCTGTTCGAATACCGCCTGGTGCTCATTGGCGGCGATGTCGCCAAAGGTCATGAAAATGGCGTTGCTGGGGTGATAGTGGCTTTTGTAGAAGGTCCGGAGCTGCTCGTAGGTCAGGTCGGGAATGTGTTCCGGGTCGCCACCGCTGTTGTAGTGGTAGGTTACCGTGGGGAACAGGTGTTCACAGAGATTCTGCCACAGGGTGCTGCTGACGGAGCTCATCGCGCCCTTCATTTCGTTGAACACCACGCCCTTGAAGACCAGCGGGCTGCTGCTGTCGTGAGCCTCCTCGAATTCGACCCGGTGACCCTCCTGGGCAAAGTCCAGTTCCTCCAGCTTGGAGAAGAACACCGCGTCCAGGTACACATCCAGCAGGTTGTTGAAGTCCTTGCGGTTCTGGCTGGCGAAGGGATAGGCGGTCCAGTCGGAACTGGTGAAGGCGTTCATGAAGGTATTCAGGGAGCGCCGCAGCATCATGAAGAAGGGGTCGCGCACGGGGTAGCGCTCGGAACCGCACAGGGCGGTGTGCTCGAGAATGTGGGCTACACCGGTAGAGTCCGAGGGGACCGTGCGCAGGGCCACCAGGAATACGTTCTCGGCATTGTCGGCGGCCAGGTGGTAGTGCACGGCGCCGGTGGCGCGGTGACGGTACTCTTCCACCCGCAGGTTGAGCGAGTCGATCTCTACCTGGCGCAGGGCTTCGAAGGCGGGGTGGGTTTCTGTTGAGAGGGCCTGGGGGCTTGTGCTCATATAGGTTCCAGCAGGGCGCGTATCGTGCGCCGGTTGGCGATAGCTAACGGATTCAGTGAGCGGTGTCGGCGCGCTCAAAGGGCTCGATCCGGAACAACCAGGGCCAGCGCTTTCCGGTGACCCAGATAGCGCCGTCGGCGGGGTTGTGGGCGATGCCGTTGAGAACGTCGGTGCCGCGCAGTCTGTCACTGTCAGGCAGCAGGCCGGTGAGGTCAAGACGCGACTCAACCTTGCCGGTGTCAGGATCAATGATAACAATGTCGTCGGTCTTCCACACGTTGGCCCAGATGCGGCCGTCGATCCACTCCAGCTCGTTGAGCTGGTAGACCGGCGTGCCGTCCGCAGTGACCGCCAGGGTGCGGGTGATCCTGGCATCTTCCCGGTTCATGAAAAACAGCTTGTCGCTGCCGTCTGACTGGATCAGCTGGGTACCGTTCCAGGTGATCCCCCAGCCCTCACCCGGCAGGCGCAGCACCTGCTCCACCTCCAGGCTGTCCCGCCGGTAGACCAGCATGGCCCTGGCCCGCCAGGTAAGCTGGAAAATCCGGTCCTCCACCACGACCAGGCCTTCGCCCCACAGCCGCGGATTGAGACGCCGGCCGTCCCTCAGCTTGCCCGTGGCGAAGTCGTAGCGCAGCAGTCGGGACTCACCATAGCCGCCCGTGCTCTCCCAGAGGTCACCGTCGACAATCTGCAGCCCCTGGACAAAATTGTCCCGGGAATGGGGTTTACGCTCGAGTACCCGGTAGTCCAGCACCGTCTGGGCGACGACGATCGCAGGCGTCAGCGCCAGGGTCAACAGCAGGAGCAGGCGACTCACCGGCGCTTGCGGCCCAGGTCCCGGATCAGGAAGCGGGCCGGCGCCAGTGCGCGGGCCAGGTAGCGCGGCAGCGGCGGGGCCTCGCTGCAGGCCTGGCTGGCAATGAGTTCGGCGCACAGCGGCGCTGAACTGAGGCCGCGGGATCCGTGACCGGTGTTGAGGTAGAGTCCTGGCATGTAGTGTCCGGGGCTGGCAATGGCTTTGCGGGCATTCTGGCGCAGTCCGGCGAAGGCTTCCAGCAGGGCGGGGGTATCGGGCACCGGGCCCGCCAGCGGCAGGTAGTCCGGGGTGGTGCAGCGGAAACCCACGCGCCCATCGAGGGAGTCCGGTTCGCAGGTAGCCAGGGCGTTCGCCCAGTCCGGTACTGCGGCGGCCAGTTTGTCCAGGTTGTAGCGGTGATCCTCTGGCCGCTGCAGTGAGGTGTCCTCACCCAGGTTGAAGGTGGCGCCAATGCAGTGCTCTCCAGGCGCCGGGGCAATATAGCCTTCATGGCAGAGCGCTGCCCGCAGCTGGTTGAAGGGCCGGCCGGCGGGGAGGTGGGTGGTCTGGCCGCGAATGGGCTGCAGCGGCAACCAGTCCAGGCCAGCGATGCCGCCGCTGGCAGTGCCGCAGGCGATCACCGCGCAATCCGCTTGCGCCACCACCTCACCGCTGGCATTCAGTGCCTGCCAGGACTCCCCCTCCCGCCGCAGTTGCAGGGCTCCACAGTGGTCGCTCAGGGTAATGCCCGCAGCTGCGCTCCAGGCCCGGCAAAGGGCGGGCGGAGACAGCCAGCCCGAGTCGGGAAACCAGTAACCGGCGCGGGTCTGGGTAATGCCGAGTCGCGCATTCGCTGTCTCGGGATCCAGCACTGACGCCAGCTCCGGGATATCCGCCAGGCGTTCGGCCAGCACGGCGAGTTCCTCCGTATCGCGATGTTGGTGGAAGCAGCCGCAGAGGTCGCCGTCGACCCCGGCGCGAATCTGGCCACTGGCCAGCATGGCGCGATAGCCGCGGCTGGCATGGGCGAAACTGAGCAGGGCGAAGTCGCTCAGTGCCGAGTGCCGCCGGGACAGGCGGGTGTAGAGCACGCCCTGGGCATTGCCAGACGCCGCATCCGCGAGAGCGCCGGCCTCCAGCAGGCTGACCTGCAGGCCACGGCGGGCCAGGGCGGCGGCAGTGGCGCAGCCGGCGAGTCCGGCGCCGATCACCAGGGCGCTGCGCGGCGCCGGTGTGCTCCGGGCGGGAATGTCCCAGGGAGTGCCGGCTGGCAGTGGCCGGCTGGCGGGGGGAGTCGTGTCTGCAGTGGCCCCTTCCACTGGCACAGTGCCGGCGTGGGTACCCAGCAGGCGCTCCCGCTTGCGGCCGAACCCCGGCCCCTTGCGCATGCTGAAACCGGCGGCCTGCAGGGCCCGGCGCACGGCGCCGGCAGCGGTAAAGGTCGCCACGGTGGCTCCCGCCCTGCTGAGTGCGCCAATCCTTCCCAGCAGGCTATCGGTCCACATGGCGGCGTTGCGCGCCGGGGCGAAGCCGTCAAGGTACCAG
This sequence comes from Parahaliea maris, assembly GCF_008064665.1. Taxonomy (GTDB): domain Bacteria; phylum Pseudomonadota; class Gammaproteobacteria; order Pseudomonadales; family Halieaceae; genus Parahaliea; species Parahaliea maris. The sequence continues at coordinate 5,453 of NZ_VRZA01000004.1, forward strand.
GCGTCCACCCAGCGGCGGCCGTGGTCGTCCAGGTCGGCCAGGGCATCCTCGGCCTCCGCCCACCACAGGTCCAGGGTGATCGCACCGCCGGCCAGCAGCAGTCGGTGGCAGCCGGGGATCGGCGGTGGATACTGGTCCACCAGTTCCGCCGCGAACGTGGCCAGGGCCGGCCAGGCGGCCAGTGCGCGCTCCAGGTCTGCCCGTCGCAGGGGGAACTGTTCCACCGACACATAATGCAGGCGGGGCCGGGGTTGTGGCAGTGCGGCCCAGGCCTGCCAGGTCAGCAGGAAATTGAGCCCGGTGCCAAAACCGGTCTCGCCGATCACAAATTCGTCGTGGGGGTGATTCGCCCAGCGTTGGGGCAGGCCGTTGCCTTCGAGGAAGACGTAGCGGCTCTCGGCGAGGCCGTCGTCCCGGGAGAAGTAGATATCGCCAAATTCGCTGGATCCCGGCACGCCGGCATCGCTCCACTGCAGGCGCGGTGGAGGCATGGCTTGCCAGGGTTGGTTGTCGCGCTGCATGTGGGGTCAGTTCGGCAGGCGGCGTGTCCAGGGCACCGCGGCGCTGCTGAAGCTCGCTATCTCGGCCGCAAAAAGGGCAGGCGATAATAGCAGAGGGCCCGGCCCGGCAACAGCGAGGCCGCTGGTTTTTGCCCGGCCCAGGTATTAGACTTGCGGCCCTTTATGACCACCGATTTGCACCGACGCGAGACTCACCATGGCGCGAGAACAATCCCAGTCCATCCCGCGGGAACAATTCCTGACGATGTCCGTAAACCTGTTGCACAAGGTCTTTCTCGAGGCCAATCGCACCCAGGCCAAGAGTATTTACCGCGAGGTTGCCGAGGGTAAGCAGGTTGCGCTGACCAATGTCCAGATGGAGGACAAGTCGCTGGTCCGCTTTGACCTGGCGCTGGACCACAGCGAGTACCGCGGTAAACTGAACTTTGGCAGTTTCCGCGACTCACTCACCGTGCTGCTGGCGCAGATGACCGACGCCCTGCGGCAGGAAAAAAACATCACGGTATTTACCCAGGAAGACGACCCCAATGTGATGATATTCGGGGTGACCGGGGTGACTTACGAAGAGGGCAAACCCAGCGTGCTGGTGCTCGGTGCCGATGCCGGCTCCGGCCAGCCCTCGGTCATGCTCAAGCTGATGTACCTGGATCACAGCCAGTTCGGCGAGCCGCGGCCCCAGGTGGCCGAGGCCGGCGCTGACGCCGGCGAGGACCAGGACCCGGCCTGAGTTTCAGTCGGGCTGCGCTCAGTCGGGCTGCGCTCAGTCGGGCTGCGGTCAGTCGGCCGTGAATTGCGGCTCGGGGGGCAGGCTGATCTCGGTTTTCTCGGTCGGCGCCATGACTTCGGCGGTGCCGCTGGCCACCACCTTGTCGTGCTGGTTGCGCACGGTACAGTCCAGGCTGACCCACTGTCGTCGCTCGCGTTTTTCGCTCACTGTGAGTTCCACAGTGAGGGTGTCACCTGCTTTTACAGGGGCGCGAAAGCGCAGGGACTGCCCCAGGTAAATCGTGCCCGGTCCCGGCAGTTCCATGGCAATGGCCGCCGATACCACGGCGCCGGTAAGCATGCCGTGGGCAATCGGTTCGCCGAAGGCCGTGGTGGCGGCGAAGGCAGGGTCCAGGTGAACCGGATTGACATCGCCGCAGGCGGCGGCGAACAGCCGGATCTGCTGCATGTCGATACGGCGCTGGTAGCTGGCGCTCTGGCCGACGGTGAGTTCGTCGAAGGTAAAATTACTGCGAGTTGTCATTGTTGCCTCCTGTCACAGGGGGCACATCATAGCCCAGGCCGACGCGGTGGGGGCGAGATTTACACGAGGGGAGTACCACAACGATGTCAGATCAGGTTCTGGAAGCGCAGGCGGCGATGTACGCGAAACTCGACGCCGAACTCGGCATAGCTCCCGGTATTGACGTCAGTCGCTACAACGATGTGGTGAGCATGGCCGAGCACAGCTTTGCGAGCTTCGCCGAGCGGCCAGCCTTCTCCAGCCTGGGTCACAGCATGAGCTACGCCGACCTGGATCACCTGTCCGCAGCCTTTGCCAGCTGGGTGCAGCATTTCACCGACCTCGAGCCGGGGGATCGCATCGCCGTGCAGATGCCCAACCTGATCCAGTATCCGGTGGTGGTGCTGGGCGCGCTGCGCGCCGGCCTCGTGATCGTCAATACCAATCCCCTGTACAGCGAGCGCGAGATAGAGCACCAGTTCAACGATGCGGGAGTGAAGGCCCTGGTAGTGCAGGCCAACGTGGCCCAGACCGCTGCCAATGTGCTGGCGCGCACCGGTGTGAAGTACACCCTGGTCACCGAGTTGGCCGACCTGCATCCACCGCTCAAGCGTTTCGTGATCAACAACGTCGCCAAGCACATCAAGAAAATGGTGCCGCCCTTCGATATTCCGGGAGCGATCACGCTCAACAAGGCCCTGGACGAAGGGGCCAGCCGGGCGTTCTCCCCGGTGCCGCTGGAGCGGGATGGGCTTGCCATGCTGCAGTACACCGGCGGCACTACCGGCGTGGCCAAGGGCGCCATGCTCAGCCACGGCAACCTGGTGGCCAACGCCCTGCAGGTGGATGCCCTGCTGGAAACCCATCCGCTGGGGGACGACGCTCACGTGACCGTGCAACCGCTGCCGGTCTACCACATCTACGCCTTCATGACGTCGCTGTACAACATGCTCAAGGGCTCCCACATGATCTACATCCCCAATCCGCGGGATCTGGGCTCGGTGGTGAAAACCCTGCGGGATTACAAGCCGGATATCTTCTGCGGCCTCAACACACTGTTCATGGGGCTGTGCAATAACGAGGACTTCCGCAAGCTGGATTTCTCCAACCTCAAGCTGACCCTGTCCGGCGGCATGGCGCTCACCCACGCTGCGGCCGAACACTGGCAGGAAATTACCGGCTGCCCGGTGTCAGAAGGTTATGGCCTGACAGAGACCTCGCCGGTGGTCTCCACCAACCCGGGAAACTGGATCATCATTGGCAGCATCGGCATTCCGGTACCCGGCACCGAAGTGAAGATTGCCGATGACGAGGGCAATTCCCTGGGCATCGAGGAGGCCGGTGAACTGCTGGTGCGCGGCCCCCAGGTGATGCAGGGTTACTGGCAGCGCCCGGAGGAAACGGCCAAGGTCATGGACCCGGAGGGCTACTTCCGAACCGGCGACGTGGCCAAGATCCGCGAGGATGGTTTCCTGCAGATCGTCGACCGCAAGAAGGACATGATCGTGGTGTCCGGCTTCAACGTGTACCCCAACGAACTGGAGGACGTGCTCTACGAACATCCGGACGTGCTGGAATGCGCTGCCGTCGGCATACCCGATGCCACCGCCGGCGAAGTGATCAAGATGTTTGTGGTCAGCAAGTCGGGTAACCTCACCGCCGAGGAAGTGCGCGAGTTCTGCCGCCGCAGCCTGACTGCCTACAAGGTACCCAAGCTGGTGGAGTTCCGCAGCGAACTGCCCAAGACCAATGTCGGCAAGATCCTGCGTCGGGAGCTGCGCGACGAACAGGCCTGAAGGCTCGCAGCACGGTATGCAGGAGACGGTTACAGAGCAGCGCACGATTCCCCCCATCCGCTTCCCCGCAGAGCTGCCAGTGGCAGAGCGGCGGGAGGAGATCATGGCGGCCATTCGCGACCACCAAGTGGTGGTGGTGGCCGGGGAAACCGGCTCCGGCAAGACCACCCAGCTGCCGAAGATCTGCCTTGAACTGGGGCGCGGTCGCCGCCAGCGCATCGGGCACACCCAGCCGCGCCGGCTGGCGGCCCGCACCGTGGCCCAGCGCATTGCCGCAGAGCTGGAAACTTCGCTCGGTGAGGTGGTCGGCTACCAGGTGCGCTTTACCGACCAGGTGAGCGACGCCAGCGCGGTCAAGCTGATGACCGATGGCATCCTGCTGGCAGAGATCCAGCGCGACCGCCTGCTGCGCCAGTACGACACCCTGATTATCGATGAGGCCCACGAGCGCAGCCTCAATATCGATTTCCTGCTGGGCTACCTGAAGAACATCCTGCCACAGCGGCCCGACCTGAAGGTCATTATTACCTCGGCCACCATCGACCTGGAGAGTTTCTCCCGGCACTTCGACAACGCACCGGTGATCGAGGTCTCCGGACGCACCTACCCGGTGGAGACTCACTACATCGACCCCGCCGAGGATCGCGACCAGGGACTGCAATCCCAGGTGGTGCAGGTGGTGCAGGACATTGACGCTGGCCACTACGGCGAGCGCGGCGATGTGCTGGTATTCCTGCCCGGCGAGCGGGATATCCGCGAGCTGGCCAAGCAGTTGCGCCGGGACACCGAGCTGGACATCCTGCCGCTCTATGCCCGCCTCAGCCAGGCGGAGCAGCAGCGGGTGTTCGACCTGTCCGGGCGCCGCGGGGTGCGGGTGGTATTGGCCACCAACGTCGCGGAAACCTCGGTAACCGTGCCGGGTATTCGCTATGTGATCGACCCCGGCGAAGCCCGGATCAGCCGCTACAGCTACCGCACCAAGGTCCAGCGCCTGCCCATCGAGCCGATCTCCCAGGCCAGTGCCAACCAGCGCAAGGGGCGCTGCGGTCGGGTCGCGGCGGGGGTCTGTATCCGCCTGTACAGCGAGGAGGACTTCGAGCGCCGCCCGGAGTTTACCGACCCCGAGATTCGCCGTACCAACCTCGCCGCCGTGATTCTGCAGATGCTCAACCTGCGCCTGGGTGAGCTGAAGCACTTCCCGTTTATCGACCCGCCTGATCCGCGCATGGTGCGCGATGGATACAAGCTGCTGGAAGAGCTGGGCGCGGTGTCGCCCGCCGGCAAACTGACCGCAATCGGCCGGCAGATGAGTCGCCTGCCGCTGGACCCCCGGCTGGGGCGGATGATCCTGGCGGCCGCCGAGCAACACTGCCTGGCGGAGATGCTGGTGATCGCCAGCGCCCTGTCGATCCAGGACCCGCGGGAGCGGCCGGCAGACAAGCAGCAGCAGTCCGACCAGTCCCACGCCCGTTTCAAGCACGAAAAATCGGATTTCATGGCCTGGCTGAACCTGTGGCGCTACTACGAGGAGCAGCGCCAGAGCCTGAGCCAGAACCAGTTGCGCAAGCTGTGCCAGCGGGAGTTCCTGTCCTTTCTGCGGTTGCGTGAGTGGCGGGATATCCACTACCAGCTCACCATCGCCTGCCGCCAGCAGGGGCTCAGGCCGGCTCGGGAACTGCCGCCCGAAGAAAACTATAGCGGCGTGCACAAGGCCCTGCTGGCTGGCCTGCTGGGCAATATCGCCCAGCATCAGGAGGGGAGGGAGTACCTGGGGGCGCGCAACCGCAAGCTGCAGATATTCCCCGGCTCCGCCCTGGCGCGGAAAAAACCCAGGTGGCTGGTGGCCGCGGAAATCGTGGAGACTTCCAGCGTGTTTGCCCGGGTGGTCGGCGGTATCGACCCCCTGTGGGCCCTGGAGATCAACCCTGACCTGCTGAAGCACCACTACTACCAGCCCCGCTGGCAGGCCCGGAGCGGGCGGGCGATGGCGTATGAGCGCATTTCCCTGTACGGCCTGACCCTGGCCGACAAGCGTTCCGTTCACTACGGCCCGATCAATCCGCCGGAGGCCCGGGAACTACTGATTCGCGAGGGCCTGGTAGCGGGCAAGCTGCAGCCGCCGCCGGCATTCCTGAAACACAACCAGCGCCTGCTGCGGGAGCTGGAAGACCTGGAATCGCGCACCCGGCGCCGGGATATCGTGGCTGACGAGGAGACCCTCTTCGCCTTCTACGACGAGCGTCTGCCCGAGGACATCATCACCCTGCGGCACCTGAACGGCTGGCTGAAGAAGGATCGCGCGGCGGCCTCCACCCTCGAAGTACCGCGGGAACTGCTGCTGGCGAGGGATCCCGGCGAGCTGGGTAACCAGTTCCCCGACCATCTGGCATGGGATGACCTTGAGCTGCGGCTGAGCTACCAGTTTGAGCCCGGCGGCGAGGCGGACGGGGTGACGGTGACCGTGCCGGTGGGCCTGCTCAACCGCATCCCGAGGCACCGGTTCGACTACCTGGTACCGGGGCTGCTGCGGGACAAGTGCATCCAGCTGGTGAAATCCCTGCCCAAGGCCCAGCGCAAACAACTGGTACCGGTGCCCGATTACGTGGATCGGGCGCTGGCGGAGTTAAAGCCCGGTGACCGGCCCCTGGTGCAGGAGCTGGCAAAGGCCCTGTCCCGTCTGGCGGGCGTCAGGCTGGCTGCCGAGGCCTGGGACGGGGTCGAACTGGAAGACTTCTACCGCATGAACATCCGGGTGGTCGACCAGCGCGGCAAGCTGCTGGCCCAGGGGCGCGATCTGCAGGCGCTGGTGGCGCAATTTCGCGAGGACACCCGGGAAAGTGTCAGCAGTGCCGGTAAAAATTCTCCAGCCCGGGACAAGGTGACCCGCTGGGACCTGGGGCAGTTGCCCCGGGAATGGCGCTTCCGCCAGGCCGGGGTGGAAATCGTGTCCTACCCGGCGCTGGTGGATCACGGTGAGCATGCCGCCGTGGAATTGCTGGACTACCCGGGGCAGGCCCGGCTCGCTCACCGGGCGGGCGTATTGCGCCTGTTGCGCCTGCAGAACCGCCAGCAGGTGAAATTCCTGCGCAAGGAACTGCTGCGCACCAACGCCGACCAGCTGGCCCTGGCCGGAGCCGGCCTGGAGCGGGCGAGCCTGGTGGATGACCTGATTGACGGCGCCTATGTCCAGGCGCTGGGCCTGGACGCCTCCCTGCCGTGGTCGGATGCAGACTTCAACGGTCTGCAGCAGCGGGCAGGACCGCCGGTGGTCAAGGCGGCCAATGAACTGGAGGCGCTGGTGCGCAATGCCCTGGCGCCCCTGGGGGCGGCCCGCCAGGCCCTGGGCAAGTTGCAGGGGGGCGCATTTGCCGCAGCGCGGGAAGACGTCCAGCAGCAGTTGCAGGTTCTCCTGGCCCCCGGGTTCCTGCGGGACACCCCCGGCAACTGGCTCGCCCAGTACCCTCGCTATATGAAGGCGCTGGCGCAGCGCGTGGAGCGCCTGAACGGACAGCTGGACAAGGATCAGCGCAATACCGCGTTGCTGCAGGGCCTGTGGCAACCGCTGGCGGAGGCGCTGGCCGAACATCCCGGCCTGCTGCTGTTGTGCGAACCCGCGGTGCAGTACCGCTGGATGCACGAGGAATTCAGGGTGTCATTGTTTGCCCAGCAGCTCGGGACCCGGCTACCGGTGTCGGAAAAGCGCCTGCAGGCTCAGGCGGAGGCCGTTCAGCAGTGGCTGGAGCAGCACCCACGCTGACGAGACCGGGTTCACAGATTGTAAAATATTACCAATCGGTGTTCGGGCGCGATGAAACTTCACCATCAATACTGTGTCTGAGCTTAGGCAAATACCCCGCATGGAACCCGGGTGTGATCCCGGACGGTGGGGTTTTGCTATGCTCACAATGATTATAGAAAACAGACACAGGGAACTCATCATGGCTCAATTCAAGAAACCCCTCAGCGCAGCGCTCGGTGCCGCCTTCCTGGCCAGTGCCATTGCCCCCATGGCCTCCGCTGAAAGTAACCCCTTCTCCGCCCAGCAGCTTTCAGGCGGGTACGACCTGGCCAGCTACGACAAGCATGAAGAGGGCAAGTGTGGCGAAGGCAAGTGCGGCGACAAGAAAGCCGAAGGCAAGTGCGGCGAAGGCAAATGCGGTGAGGGCAAGTGCGGCGACAAAAAAGCCGAAGGTAAATGCGGCGAAGGCAAGTGCGGCGACAAGAAAGCCGAAGGTAAATGCGGCGAAGGCAAATGCGGCGACAAGAAAGCCGAAGGCTCTTGCGGTGACAAAAAATAGCTGAAGGCTCTTGCGGCAAGTAATGTCGGTGGCAACACGCGAGATCCGCGGCGCGGGTCTCGGCTTGAGACGGGCCCTGCTGGGCCCGCTTCTGTCTCGAGCTCCCGCGGGAATCGACTTTCTCGAGATCGCACCGGAAAACTGGATTGGTGTGGGGGGGCGCTTTGGTCGCGAATTTCGCGAGCTGGCGGCCCGCTATCCCCTGGTACTGCATGGCCTGTCGCTGGATATCGGCGGACCTGACCCCCTCGACCTCGACCTGGTACGCGCGGTGCGCGCCCTGATGGATGACCTGGGTGTGTCGATTTACAGCGAGCACCTGACCTACTGCGCCGCCGAGGGCCACCTCTACGACCTGCTGCCCATTCCGTTCACCCGGGAGGCGGTGGCGCACGTGGTGGAGCGCATCCAGCAGGTCCAGGAGGTGATCGGCCAGCCCCTGGTGCTGGAGAACGCGTCCTATTACGCCCAGGCCCACCGGGAAATGAGCGAGCTGGAATTCGTTACCGAGGTGCTCGAGCGTTCCGGTGCCGAACTGTTGCTGGACGTCAACAACATCTACGTGAACAGTATTAACCATCGCTATGATCCCGCGGCCTTCCTCGAGGGCCTGCCCCTGTCCAGGGTGCGCTACATCCATGTGGCCGGGCACTTTGACGAGGCGGACGACCTCAAGGTCGATACCCACGGCGCCGATGTCATCGACCCGGTGTGGTCCCTGTTGTCCCACGCCTACGGTTTACTGGGCCCCGTACCGACCCTGCTGGAACGGGATTTCAACCTCCCGCCCCTGGACGAGTTGTTGCTGGAAGTGGGCGAAGTCCGCCGGCGCCAGGCACTGGCGGCGCCGGAGCGGGCGACGGGGGAGAGCGCCTGATGTCTGCACTGCTCGACGCGCAGCTCGGCATGGCGCGCCACCTGCGGGACCCCCGGCCGGAAAATGCACCGGAGGGGATAGAGGAGCGCCGGCTCAAGGTGTACCGCGAACTGGTGTACAACAACATAGAGGGCTTCATCAGCAGTGGTTTCCCGGTGCTGCGCAGCCTCTATGACGCCGGGCAGTGGCAGGAACTGGTGCGTGCCTTCGTGGCGGTGCACCGTTGCGCCACGCCCTATTTTCTCGAGATCAGCCAGGAGTTTATCCGCTTCCTGACCGAGGATTACTCGCCCCGGGAGTGTGACCCTCCCTTCATTGCCGAACTGGCCCATTACGAGTGGGTTGAGCTGGCGCTGGATGTCTCCGAGGACGAGCCACCGGCGCTACCCCGGGACCTCGATCCATTGCACGCCGTCCCGCGCTGGTCGCCGGTCGCGTGGCTATTGAGTTACGCCTGGCCCGTACACCGGATCGGCCCGGCGTTCCGCCCCCGGGAAGTCTCCGAGCCCACTTTCCTGCTGGTCTACCGTGACCGGGAGGAGACCGTGGGTTTTATGGAATTGAATCCGGCAACGGCGCGCCTGGCTGAGCTGTTGCGGGACAACGTCGCTCAATCCGGGGACGAAGTACTCCACCAACTGGCCCGGGAGCTCGGCGCCGAAGTGGACGTGATTCGCAGTTTCGGGGCGGAGCAATTGAATCAGTTCGCCCGCAGGGCCATCATCGCCCTGGAACCCCTCGATCCTGCCTCTGATGAAGGTTGCCCCTAGGCGGGCTGGGGCGTACCATCTGCCACCGAATTTGGAACGGCTTCGTATGAATCGCTTGCTACCTTTCCTGCTAACGTTCGTGGTCCTGCTGGCTGCACCAGCCCGGGGCCAGCAGGTTATTGAGGACGATGCCAACAAGGACCCGTTCGAAGACTACAATCGCGCGGTGTTCGCCTTCAATGACGGCCTCGATACCTGGTTCATGCGGCCGGTGGCCAAGAGCTATCGCTTCATCATGCCCGACTTCGCCGAGCGCGGAGTAACCAATTTCTTTGCCAACCTCTACGACGCCAACTCGGTAGTCAACGCAGTGCTCCAGGGCCGCCTCAATAACGCCGCCCGCGGCACCGGGCGGTTCCTGGTCAACTCCACTTTTGGCGTGGCTGGATTCTTCGATGTGGCCACCCGCATGGGCCTGACCCCGTACCCCACCGACTTCGGCCACACCCTGGCGGTGTGGGGGGCGCCTGAGGGGCCCTACCTCATGGTGCCCCTGTTTGGCCCGCGCACCGTGCGCAGCGGTGCCGGGTCCATCGTTGATGTGTACGCTATCCCCCAGACCTATATCGACAATGTCCGCCTGCGTAACTCGCTGTACGGCCTCGAACTGATCGATGCGCGTGCCCGTTTGCTGGATGTGGATGAATTGACCTCCGGTGATCGTTATATCTTCATCAGGGATGCATATCTGCAGCAGCGTGAGGTACTGGTGAATGACGGCAGAATACAGGACGATTTCTCCAATTACGGTACCGAAGACGGCTGGGAGGAGGAGTTCTGAGCAGCCGCAACCCCGCACTTGGCACGATTGTGTCAATAGTGTGAAATCCTGCCCAAAGCCCCCCGGTCGCGGTTGCCTGCCGGGTACAAGGGGCGTAGTGTCAGCGCCAAATACCCGTCCGTAGTGAGATGATGGCCAGCAATGGTAACGTGCTAGTTATTGACGATGACCCTGGCCGCGCAGAGGGGCTGGCGGACATTGTCAAATCAGCTGGCTTTCATGTGGATGTGGTAACCGACGTCACCAACTCCCACTTTTCCCTGGCTGGTAGCTCGGACCTCGATGTCATCCTGTGCGAAATGGACCTCAACGGTGTGTCCTGGGGGGCGGCCCGCCGCACCCTGCGGGAAATGGACATCCAGGTGCCGGCGATCATGCTGTCCGACCACGCCGAAGCCGCCCAGATCATGACCGCACTGCGCCTCGGCGCCAGTGACTTTTTCGTGCGCCCGGTGGAAGATGCCAATGCCCTGGTCAAATCGATCGAGAGCTGTGTGCGGCAGCGCCAGCTGCGGCGGGAGCTGGAGGAGTCCCGCAAGCGACTGGAAGCGGCCAACACCGAACTGCGCGGCACGGTGAAGGTGCTGGAGCAGGATCAGCAGGCCGGTCGCCAGGTGCAGCTCAGCATGCTGCCTGCCACCCCCTTGCTGCTTGGCGACTACAGTTTCAGTCACACTGTGATTCCCTCCCTGTTTCTCAGTGGAGATTTCACTGACTATTTCACCATCGGCGACAGCCACGTGGTGTTTTTTATGGCGGATGTTTCCGGCCACGGCTCGTCTTCGGCCTTCGCCACGGTGCTGCTGAAGAACCTGTTTGCCCGCAAGCGCTCCGACTTCACGCGCAAGAAAGACGATACCGTGATGAGTCCGGTGGCCATGCTGTACCGGGCCAACCAGGAGCTGCTGCGGCTGGACGTGGGCAAATTCGCCACCATGGTGGTGGGTTTACTGGACATGGAACGCAATACCCTGCGCTACAGTATCGCCGGTCACCTGCCCCAGCCGGTGCTGGTATCGCCCGAGGGGGCGCGCTACCTCACCGGGAGCGGATCAGCCGTGGGCCTGATGGAGGAAGTGGAGTACACCGAGCACGAAGTCAGCCTGCCGGACAGCTTTACCATTGCCCTGTTCTCCGACGGCATACTCGAGATACTGCCCTGTACCGACCTGATCGAGAAAGAGGCGCATCTGCTCGCCGCATTTGATCACGAGGCGGAAACCCCCGAGGCCATGGTCGACCGACTCGGCCTGGATCACGTGGAAGTGGCGCCGGACGATATCGCGGCGCTCTTTATCAGCAAGCGGAGTTGAAGTGTCAGAAGGCCGGATTCTAGCAGCCAGCCAGGATGGCGCGTACGTAATCAGGATGGAAGGGGATGTGCGGCTGACGCTGTGCACCACGATCGACGAGTTCATACAGCGCATGTTCTCCGACCCCGAGTTCGCCAGTGTCTGGGTGGACCTGTGCGATACCGAGGGCCTGGATAGTACGACCCTGGGGTTGCTGGCCAAACTGGCGCTGGAAGTGCAGGACCGCTATGGCTTCCACCCGGCCCTTTACAGCTGCAGCCCGGGCATCAATCGCCTGCTCAACAGCATGGGCTTCCAGCAGCTGTTCGACCTCCACGAGGAAGTCTGCGCCCACACTCCGGGGATTGACGAAATTCCCCAGGTCGAAGGCACTGAGCAAGTGGTGAAGGACAAGGTGATCGAGGCCCACCGGGTGCTGATGGGCCTGAGTGATGAAAATCGCGCCCGGTTCAGCGACCTGATGGCCGTGCTCGAGTGTAGCTAGGGCGAGCTCGCCGCCTGCGCCGAGAGCTTGGCGCGAATGTAGTCACCGTGCGGCACGTAGGTCAGTTCAGCCACCTGCCGGATCAACGCTTCCTCGTATTTGTCGATACTGCCGTCGGCCCAGGCCACCAACCACATGGCCTCGATCAGGCGTTGCTTGCGCTCGGGACTGAAGTGGTCGTTGATCTGGCGGGTGAACTCGTAGAGCGAGGTTGCCTCGTTGGCGTGCTGTGCCGCCTGCGCCAGCAGGGACTGCACCTCGGCCGGCTCCAGCCCCAGGGCCCGTTCCAGCAGCGAGGCCATCGCCGCCCGCTCCCGGGCATCCTCACCGAAATCAGCGCGGGCAGTTTCCACCAGCAGGGCCGCTGCCGCCAGCCGCAGGCGATGCTCCAGTGCCTCCGCCGACTCCTGGGGCGGTGTTTCAAAGAGAGCCTTGAGTGCGCGAATCATGCCTGGCTGATGAGCTGCTCCAGCTTGAGCTGGTCGGCGATGAAGTTGCGAATCCCCTCGGCCAGTTTCTCGGTAGCCATGGCGTCGTCATTCAGCGCCAGCCTGAACTCGGACTCGACCGGGCTGTGGGCCGGGTCGTCGCTGCGGGCCGATGCCGGGTCCAGCTGGCGCGGCAATGCTGCGCTGTCTGCCGCGAGTTCTTCCAGCAGGGCCGGGCTGATGGTCAGGCGGTCACAGCCGGCCAGGGCCTCGATTTCACCGGTATTGCGGAAGCTGGCGCCCATCACCACGGTCTGGTAGCCGTGTTGTTTGTAGTAGTTGTAGATGCGCCTGACCGACTGCACGCCGGGGTCGTCTTCCGGGCGCTCTATTTTCAGGTCGGTATTGGCCTTGTACCAGTCGAGGATGCGTCCCACGAAGGGCGAAATCAGGAACACACCGGCGTCGGCGCAGGCCGCCGCCTGGCTGAAGCCGAACAACAGCGTCAGGTTGCAGTTGATGCCTTCTTTTTCCAGTTGCTCGGCGGCCCGGATACCCTCCCAGGTAGAGGCCACCTTGATCAGGATGCGGTTGCGGGGCACGTCGGCTGACTCGTACAGGCCGATCAGTTTGCGGGCCCGGGCGAGGGTGCCTTGCACGTCGAAGGACAGGCGCGCGTCCACTTCGGTGGAGATACGACCGGGGATGATTTCGAGAATTTCGCGGCCCACATCGACAGCGAAGCGGTCGCAGCAGTTGGCCAGTTGCTCGGTGCTGGAACCGCCCTGGGCAGTGGCCCAGGCGCGTGCGCCCTGTAGCAGTTCGGCGTAGTGGGGCAGGGCTGCCGCCTTCAGCAGCAGGGAGGGGTTGGTGGTGGCATCCAGCGGCTGAAAGCGGCGGATGGCTTCAATATCACCGGTGTCGGCCACGACATCGGTCATCGCCTTCAGTTGTTCGAGTTTGTCGCTCATGGCTCTCTCTGCTTTGGGGCTCTGGTGACGGCTTCAGGCAGCAGTCGTCGCGGTGGGCGCGCGGACCTTGTCGATGGCCTCGCGCAGGACGTCGATGCCCGCTTCGGGTTTATAGGCGTTTTCGCTCAGGTGGCGTCGGAACCGGCGGGCTCCCGGCACGCCCTGGTAGAGCCCGAGGATGTGCCGGGTGATGTGATTTAACCGGGCGCCCCGGGCCAGCTGTTGCTCCACGTAGGGTAACAGCGCTTCCATGACATCATCACGTGTGGGGGCGGGTTTGTCCATCCCGAACAGGGTGCTGTCGACCTCCGCCAGACACCAGGGGTTGTGATAGGCCTCGCGACCGAGCATCACCCCGTCCACCTGCTCCAGGTGGCGCTGGCATTCGTCCAGCGCGGTTATGCCGCCGTTGATGACCACGGTGAGGTGCGGCAGGTCGCGCTTCATCTGGTAGACCCAGGGATAGGTGAGGGGCGGAATCTCGCGATTTTCCTTTGGCGACAGGCCCTGCAACCAGGCTTTGCGCGCGTGCACGATAAATACCTCACAGCCCGCATCCGCCACCGGCCCGACAAAATCCAGCATCTGCTGGTAGCTCTCCATGTCATCGATGCCAATGCGGTGCTTCACCGTGACCGGAATGTCGCAGGCATCGCGCATAGCGCGCACGCAGTCGGCAACCAGTGCCGGCTGCGCCATCAGGCAGGCGCCGAACATGCCGGATTGCACCCGGTCCGAGGGGCAGCCGCAATTGAGGTTGACCTCGTCGTAGTGCCATTCCTGGGCCCAGCGCGCGCAGCGGGCGAGGTCGGCCGGGTTGGAGCCACCGAGTTGCAGCGCCACCGGGTGCTCCTCGGCGTTGTAATGCAGGAAGCGCTCGCGGTCGCCGTGAATCAGGGCGCCGGTGGTGACCATCTCCGTGTACAGCAGGGCCTGTTTGCTGATCAGGCGCCAGAAATAGCGGCAGTGGTGATCCGACCAGTCCATCATGGGGGCAATGCAGAAGCGCCAGGGGCTGGGGGATTTTCCGGGTAGCGGATTTTGGGGTATTGCTGTCATTTGCAGGCGCTGGAAGTGGGTGACATCGTCGACGGGGGCGAATACGCAATTGTACGTCAATGACCTTGTCGGGGGCACCTTGGACAATAGCTGCTACCTTGGTACAGGAGTGTCTGCGTCGCAACGCCGGTTGCAGTAGGCGTTGGTATTGGCATCCGGTGGAGGACACGTGAAGCCCGGGAAACGAAAAATGTATGCTTCGATTGCGACGGCTTTTTACATTGCGGGAATCCTCTGTGCGATAGAGGCGGTGATGAATACACGCACGGCCCAGGGGGCGACAGCGTGGTCGGTGTCCCTGGTGTCGTTTCCCTTCGTCGCGGTGCCCGCCTACCTGGTCTTCGGGCGCAACAAATTCGAGGGCATGCAGGAAACCTATGCGGCCCGCAAGGATGAAATCGACGGTCTGCTGGAAAAATACGAGACGGAAATGTCCCCCTGGCGGGTAGCCATCGGCACCGGGGAGCCCTGGTATCGGGCGCTGCAATCGATTTCCGGGCTCTGGCAAACCCGGGCCAACCGGGTGGATTTACTGGTTAACGGCGAGAGGACCTTCGATAGCATCCTCGAGGGTATCGCCGGTGCTCGCGAGTACATTCTGTTCCAGTTCTACATGATCCACGACGATGAACTCGGCAGGCGGGTGCAGTCCGCCCTGATCGAGCGCGCCCGGGCCGGCGTGCGGGTCCTGGTGCTGTACGACGAGGTCGGTAGCAAGGGGCTGACTGCAGCCTACCTGGAGGAGTTACGCCAGGCCGGTGTGCAGGTCAGCTCCTTCAAGCCAACCCAGGGTTGGCGTAACCGCTTCCAGATCAATTTTCGCAATCACCGGAAAATGGTGGTTGTCGACGGCCGGGTTGGCTGGGTGGGCGGGCATAACGTGGGCGACGAGTACCTGGGAAAGGATCCGGAGTTTTCGCCCTGGCGGGATACCCACGTCAGGATTGAAGGGCCGGCCGCGCAACAGTTGCAACGGGTGATCCTGTGGGACTGGTATTGGGCTACGCGCCAGATTCCCGAGGTCAGCTGGCAGCCGGTGCCCGCCCCGGAGTCGGACACCCGGGCGATGATCCTGGCCACCGGGCCCAACGAGCGGCTGGAGACGGCAAGCCTGTTTTTTGTATCGGCCCTGAGCGGAGCGCAGCAACGTATCTGGATTACTGCGCCTTATTTTGTGCCCGATGACGCCGTGATGAAGGCCCTGCAACTGGCTGCACTGCGGGGGGTGGATGTGCGGATCCTGACCACGGGCAAGGGCGACAGCCTGCCGGTTTACCTCGCCGCTTTCGACTACATCTATCGGCTGCGTGGCCTGGGCATCCGCTTTTATGCCTACCGTCCCGGATTCCTCCATCAGAAGGTGGTGCTGGTCGATGACCGCATCTCCGCCGTGGGAACCCACAACTTCGACAATCGCTCCTTCCGCCTGAATTTCGAGGTGACGGCTATTGTCGTAGACGAGGGCTTCGCCGGAAAAATGGAAACGATGTTTGTGCAGGACTTTGAGCACGCTGAGTTGATCGACCCCGAGGCCCTGGACCAGAAGCCTTTCTGGTGGCGCCTCGGGGTTCAGGTTTCCCGCCTGGCATCGCCAGTGTTGTAGGATCACCTGACTGGCGAGGTACCCAGGCTGAAATTGAACATCGGTCGAGGAGGCAGGTGATGCACTTTATCTTCGAGGTTCACATCAAACCCGGCTACAGCCCGGAACAGTATGCAGACGCCTGGGTGCGAGCCAGCCGCCTTATCCAGCGCGCGCCGGGGGCGCGGGGAACCCGCCTGCACCGCAAAATGGGCGAGCCGGATGTCCTGCTGGCCATCGCCACCTGGGACAGCAAACACCAGCGCGACGCGATGGAGCAGAACCTGCCGGCCCGGGTGCGTGACATCATTGCAGCAGAGGCACCCTTTGTTGCAATAAACGTCATCGGGGAATTCGAGGCGCCCGAATGGGAAGTCATCCCGGGGCGCGATACCTGATTCACTGGGTTATGATGGGCGCCAGCGAACTCTGATAACAACGCGCGAGAGGAACATCATGCGTCGTACCTTTGCACGCTCCCTGGCCCTGCTGCTCAGTCTCTGGCTGGCGCCTGCGGTGGAGGCGGGCACCCTGCTGGTGGCGAACAAGGCCGAGGGCTCCGTGACCCTGCTGCGAACACCGGGCTTCGAGCCCATTGTTACCCTGCCCGTAGGGGAGGGGCCCCACGAAATCGCCCTGTCACCGGAGGGCCTGCGCGCCCTGGTGGCCAATTACGGCACCCGCGACAAGCCCGGGCACACGCTGACACTGCTGGACCTGGCCAAGTTGCGTCCGGTAGCGACCATCGAACTTCCGCTGGGGTCCCGGCCCCATGGCATTGCCTGGGTCAGGGCGGATACCGCGGTGGTGACCGCTGAGGGCAAGCGCAGCGTGCTGGTGGTGGATGTCCCCGGGCAAACCGTGCGCAACAGTATTGCCGTCGATCACGACGTCGCACACATGCTGGCGGCTACCCGCGACGGCAGCGGTGCCTGGGTAGCCAGTATCGGCTCCGGTACCGTGAGTGAGCTCGACCTGAACGAGGAAGTGCTCGCGGATGATGCCGCCTCCGGTGCCGGCAGCGAAGGTATTGCGCTGGTCAAGGAGGGTAGCGAGGTGTGGGTCAGCAACCGGGACGCGGGCACCATCAGCGTCTTTGCGGTTCGCCCCTTGCGCAAGCTGGCGGAGATCGAGGTAGGCGGTTTTCCGATCCGGGTTGCCGCCGACGACGGCCGTGGCAGGGTGTTTGTGACCCTGGCCACAGACGACGCCATGGTGGTGATCGACAGTGAGCGCCGGGAAGTCGTCCAGCGCATTGAATTCGATATTCCGGTGCCCGAGGACGCGGATTCCATTCTCGCCGGTCAGGGCGTCAGCGGTTCCATTCCGGTTGGCCTGTTATTGTCCCGGGACTACGAGTTGCTGTTTGTCGCCCACACCCACGCCGACCTGATTTCGGCTCGGGACGCCGGAACCCTCGAGCAACTCGCGGTTTTTCCCGCCGGGCGCGAGCCCGACGGCATGGCCTGGACCTGGATGGACCTGCCCCTCAGGCAGTAGCACTTTCGGCCGGGGTCGTATCGGGCTCGAATACCACCACGTGCTGCAGGTTGAAACGCACCGGCAGCTGGCCGCCCGGGGGTACATCGATGTGGCTGGGGGCCAGGCACGGTACGTGCTGGCCATCGGGAAGCACCAGGTCGTACAGGTAGTGTGCCCCGCGAAAGGACCTGCCACGCACCACGAGACTGAGCTGGCTGTGCTCGTCGTACTCGATGTCGTCGGGGCGCACCAGCAGGCGCAGGGTCTCACCGGCCTGCCAGTGGCGATGCCCCATATCGAGCATACCCAGGCCGTCGTTGAGTTCACCCGCTTCGTTGACCGATACCGTGAGAATACTGCCCTGGCCGATGAACTCCGCCACGAACTCACTGCCGGGGTTGTGGTACAGGTTATAGGGGGTATCGAGCTGCGCCACCCGCCCCTGGCGGAGCAGGGCGATGCGGTCGGCCATGGCGAAGGCCTCGTGCTGGTCGTGGGTCACCAGGATGGCGGTGACACCGTTGCGTTTGAGCAACTCGCGTACCTCCCCGGCCAGTTGCTCCCGCAGTTCGCTGTCGAGGCTGGAAAACGGTTCGTCCAGCAACAGCACCTCCGGTGCTGGCGCCAGGGCGCGAGCCAGTGCCACCCGCTGTTGCTGGCCCCCGGAGAGTTCGTGGGGGTAGGCGTTCGCGTAGGTCTCCAGTGATACCAGTTCCAGCATTTGCGCTACCCGCTGCTGCCGTTCGGCTGCCGGCATTGCCGCCAGGCCGAAGGCGATATTGCGGGCAACCGAGAGGTGAGGGAACAGGGCGAAGTCCTGGAATACCATGCCCACCCGGCGCCGCTCCGGTGGCAGCATGGCGCCGGGCTGGCTGATGGTGTCGCCGCGCAGGCTGATGCGGCCCGCGGAAATCGACTCGAACCCGGCAATGGCGCGCAGGAGCGTTGTCTTGCCACAGCCCGAAGGTCCCAGCAGGCAGCCGATTTCGCCACTCTCCAGGGTCAGTGATACGCCGCTTACCGCGGTAAAACTGCCGTAGGCTACGGCAACGTTTTCCAATGCCAGTTGGCTGCTCATGCTAGTTCTGCTGTGGTTCGTGGGCGCCCGCGGTCCGGTTCATCAGGATAACAGGCAGCAGGCCGATGAGCACGATGGCCAGGGCCGGCAGGGCGGCATCGGCAAGGCGCTCGTCCGACGCCAGCTCGTGGGCCCGCACCGCCAGGGTGTTGAAGTTGAAGGGGCGTAAAATCAGGGTGGTGGGCAATTCCTTCAGGACGTCGACGAACACCAGCAGCAGGGCGGTGGCCAGGGAGCCCCGCAACATGGGCAGGTGAATACGCCGCAAGACCGCGAGGGGGCGCAGGCCGAGGGAGCGGGCAGACTCGTCGATGCTCGGGCGGATACGTGCCAGGCCGGATTCTACCGTTTGCAGTGATACCGACAGGAAGCGCACCACGTAGGCAAATACCAGTGCGGTGAGGGTCCCGCTGAGTAACAGCCCGGTGGAAATGTCGAAATGTTCACGCATCAGGCCGTCGATGCGGTTGTCCAGCCAGGCAAAGGGTATCAGCACGCCAACGGCAATGACGGTGCCCGGTACCGCGTAACCCATTGCCGATACCCGGGCGGCCTGGTTTTCCACCGGCCCCGGGTGCAGGCGTTTGCCGTAGCCCAGCAGCAGGGCGATCAGCAGGCAGGCCGCGGCGGCCATGGCCGCCAGGCCGAAGCTGCTGCCCACCAGGCGGGAAAAGGCGCTGAGGTCCGTGTCTCCCCAGCGCTCCAGCGCCCACTGTCCCAGTTGCAGCGCCGGGAGCAGGAATCCGGCCAGCAGGATAAACCCGGCGATCGCGCAGGCCAGGCCGCCGCGCCAGCCCTCCAGGACAATGCGCCCGGGTTGCTGGCGCGCCGAGTTGTGGTGGAAGCGCAGGCGCCGGCGCGAGTAGTGTTCGAGCAGGAACAGGGTGAAGACAAACAGCAGCAGGAAGGCGGCCAACTGGGCTGCGGTCTGCAATTCGCCGAGGCCGTACCAGGTGCGAAAGATGCCGGTGGTGAAGGCGTTGACGCCAAAATAGGCGACTGTGCCGTAGTCGGCCAGGGTTTCCATCAGCGCCAGGCTGACCCCGGCCACTACCGCCGGTCGCGCCATCGGCAGGGCGACCTGGAACAGGGTTTGCCAGGGACCCTTGCCAAGGCTGCGGCTGGCTTCCAGCACCGCCGTGGACTGCTCCCTGAAGGCAACCCGCGCCAGCAGGAAGACGTAGGGGTAGAGCACCAGCGACAGCATGCAGATCGCGCCGCCCAGCGAGCGGATGGCGGGGAAGTAGTAGTCGCCGTAGCCCCAGCCAAACTGCGCCCGCAGGGCGCTCTGTACGGGCCCGGCGTAGTCCAGGATCCCGGTGTAGGTATAGGCAATGATGTAGGCCGGTATGGCCATGGGCAGCAACAGCGCCCAGTTGAAGAAACGTCGACCCGGAAAGTCGCACATGGCGGTCAGCCAGGCACTGGTCAGGCCGAGGGCCAGGGTGCCGACCCCGACCCCGAGCATCAACAGCAGGGAGTTGACCACGTAGTCCTGCAGCACGGTGGCCAGCAGGTGCTCCCAGACCGGGCTGAAGCCCTGGAACAGGCTGCCGACGATAACCAGCACCGGCACCGCAATCACTCCCGCGGTCAGCAACATGGGAACGCGCCAACCGAGGTTGGCGCGTGACCGGCGACTGAGGGGCAGGGCTTGAGTGCGGGTGGCTATTTCCAATTGGCCCGATCCATGATCATGACTGCCTCGGCATTCAAGCGTCCGAGATCGGTCACGTCAACTGAATCGGATTCGAACTCACCCCAGGACTGCAACCGCTTGCTGGGTTCGATATCTTCCCGCACCGGGTATTCGTTGTTGCGTTCGGCGTACCAGTGCTGGGCTTCTTCCCCCGCCAGGAACTCGATCAGAGCCTTGGCTTCGGCGACGTGGGTCGCGGCCCTGGTGATGCCGGCACCGCTCACGTTGACGTGGGTGCCGCGCCCGTCCTGGTTGGGGAAGAACAGGGCGACCTTGTTGGCGGCAGCCTCCTCTTCGCCACCGGACTGCAGCATGGCGCCGTAGTAATAGCTGTTCACCAGCGCCACGTCGCACTGGCCGGCAGCCACCGCCTTGATCTGGTCGCGGTCGCCGCCCTGTGGGGGGCGGGCAAAATTGGCGACGATGCCTTTGGCCCAACTGGCCGCGGCGTCGGCGCCTTCGGTGGCGATCATGCCGGCGACGAGGGACTGGTTGTAGATGTTGCCGGAGGAGCGAATACACAGGCGGCCCTTCCAGCTGGGATCGGTGAGCGCCTCATAGGTGCTGAGCTCTTCGGGCTTCACGCGCTCGCGGTTGTAGGCGATCACCCGCGCCCGCACCGACAGGCCGTACCAGTAGTCTTCGCTGTCGCGCAGGTTGGCGGGTACGACTTTCTTCAGGAAGTCGGAGTGCAGGGGTTGCAGCACGTCGGCCTCCCGTGCCCGGTACAGCCGGCCTGCATCCACGGTCAGCAGCATGTCGGCGGGTGAGTTGCGACCTTCACTGCGCAGGCGCGTGAGCAGGGCGTCTCCACCCCCGGTAATCAGGTTGACCTTGATGCCGCTCTCTTCGGTAAAGCGATCCAGAATGGGTTTGATCAGGGCTTCCTGGCGGGCGGAGTAGACGTTGACCTCGCTGGCAAGGGCGGAAGTTGCCAGCAGGGCACTGGCCAGCACGGCCGTTACACGGCGCAGGACCGGGCTTGGAAAACGCATGTGTACCTCTCGGGGATTGTCGGACAGCGGTTACTTGCAAATGCAAGCAATTCTCATTTAGTAGAACACAGGAGAGGGCTGGCTGTCACCCGCAATTTGGCGCTGCGGGTGGTAAATATGCCGGCTGGGGCCAGCTCGGGATGAGCGCGCTAGCGTACCTCCGGGCGCACATCGAAACGTTCGAAGTAAAAGCCGAAGCGCTCCCGCAGCGCCGCCGGGTCGACGCCAAAGTCTTCCTGCAGGCGGTAGCGGATGCGCCCCTCCTTGCCACGGGGATGGTCGACGATAAAGGCCTGCATATCTTCCCGGGCCTGGATGTCGAGATCGGTACCTGCGCGGGCGTAGATCTTCTCCACCATGGCCATGTCGTCCGCCATGAATTCATGGAAGGGGACGTCGATGGTCCGGGCTTCCGGTTGCTGCGGCCGGTCGCGCACGCAGGCCCGCAACAGGTGTTCGACCCGGTCGCTCCAGTAATCGACCAGCGCCGGCAGGTCGATGCGTTGCCGGTTCATGCGCTGGCCATAGGCGATCATGGTTACCGCCGACTGGATCACCGCCACCGGGTCCCGGTGGGTAATGACGATGGTGGCGTCCGGGAATACCTCCCGCAGTACCGGGAGTTGTTCCAGGTGCTGGGGGCACTTGAGCACCCAGCGGTCCGGTCCCTTGCGCCACTGCAATAACTTCAACACGTCGCGCATGTAGCGGTAGTGGGGGCCCTGGTCGTGGGTGTAGTAGTGGTCGCGCCAGCGCGGGCTGGGCGACAGCCATTCGAAATTATAGGAGGCGAAGTCGGGGCCCATCAGCTCCAACTCTTCGTGGATATGATCGGGGTTCATCGGGTGCATTGCGGCCAGCAGTGGGGTGGTCTGCTGCATGCCTTCCCACTGCGCCGCGCAGCGCTGGTAGCGCGGGTCGCTGCTGTCGTCGGTCACCGGCTCGCCGGGCAGAGGCAGGGGTTCGTAGGATTCCCACAGGGGCAGTGAACGGAAGCGACGGTCCGCAGCCAGCAGGTTGAGCAGGTGGGTGGTGCCCGAGCGCGGCAGGCCGGCGACAATCAGGGGGCGGCGGACCGGTTGTTCCAGGGCCTGCGGGTGACGGCGGGCAAAATCCCGGATCAGCAGGCGATTGCTGGCATAGCGCACCAGGTAGCCGAACAGGTTGCTGCGCTGCAGCGCTGTCATTCCCGTATCTGTCCCCCATTCATCGAGCAGCAGTTGCAGGCGCTCGCGAAAATCATCCGGGCCGAAATCCTCCAGCCCGGTCCGGTCTCTGGCCGCCGCCAGCACCGCCGCCTCGGTGAAGTCCACCGTCTGGGCCTCGCCGTAGGCCAGTGCGGCCCGTTGTGCCGGGTTCAGTTCGGGGTGGGCGAGATCATCGATATGGATAGCCGTTGTCATCGGGGGCTCCGGGGTTCAGGGGGAGAGCAGTTGCAGCCGCTGCTGTATTTCGGGGGAAACCGGTGCAGCCAGCAGCGCGTAAATTGCGTCCACCAGGTTGAGAACAAACAGCGGGTCATCCCGCAGAATCGAGTCCGCTGTCACCTGCTGGCGGCTCATGTTCTCCAGCAGTTGCGAATGGTCCGCCAGGCCATGAAACAGCAGGCTTGCCGCCAGTTGCAGGCGCTGCTCACGCACCGCGTCTGGCAGTTGCGGAAGGGTGAGCCTGAAGGCGCGCGCCAGCTGCTCGGCGCCCTCGGCCCGCAGGGTGGCCGTATCCGGTTTCAACAGCGACAGGGTATGGGTCGACGTCAGCTGGGCATTGACGCGAATGAAGTGCAGGCCACCGTCCGGGTCCTGCAGTTTGTCTGCGACCGGCTCTACCCACGCCTTCACCACGGACTCAAGGGTCAGTTCGCCGGCTGCTTCCAGCGCTGCGATACGCTGGTTCCTGAGCGCGGCAATACCGGGAACGTGCTTGTCCACAATGGCCTGTAGCAGACCGTCCTTGCTGCCGAAATGGTACTGGCAGGCGTTGGAATTACGCTGCTTCGAGGCGCGGTTGATTTCACTGAGGGAGACACCCTCGACACCGCGCTCCGCGAACAGTTGTTCGGCGACGGCGATGAGCCGGGCGCGGGTGGTTTCGCTGCGCGCGTTCTGGCGTTGTTTTGCGGCGGGCACGGCTCAACCCGCCACCGAGAAGCCGCCGTCAACCGGCAGGGTCTGGCCGGTGACGTAGCCGGCGGCGCTGCTGGTCAGGAACAGTACCGGACCGGCAATATCCAGCGGTTGGCCGAAACGGCCCAGGGGGGTGCGCGCGAGGCTGGGGGCCGCGGCTTCCTCGTGGGCGAGGAAGCCGGCCGTCATATTGCTGTGAATCAATCCCGCCGCGACCGCGTTGACCCGTATGTTGTCGCGGGCCCAGCGCATGGACAGGGTCTTGGTCAGTTGTACCAGCGCCGCCTTGGCGGCGCCGTAGGCGGGTACCACTTCCACCCCGAAGTAGGAGGTCATGGAGGCGAGCCCGATCACCGCACCGCCCCCCGGCAGCGAACTCCCGGCCAGCAGGGGGTGGCAGGCCCGGGCCAGGCGATAGGCGCTGAGCAGATTGACCTGGATCGACTTCTCGAAGACCTCCGGCTGGTATTCATCCTCCAGCATGAAGTTGCCACCGGCGTTATTGACCAGGATGTCCAGCGCCGGCAGGGCAGCGGCCACCGCATCGATCTGCTCGTTGTCTGTCAGCTCCAGTGGCAGGTAGCGATAGGCACTGAGATCGCGGTCGTAGTCGGCGGCCCGGGACCGGGTGCCGGTGATGGTGACGCTGGCACCCGCTGCGGCGTAGGCTGCTGCGATGCCGGCGCCAATCCCATTGGTGCCGCCGGTCACCAACACCCTGGCGCCGCGAAAATCATAGCGGCAATCGGGCCAGGTGGCAGGGAGGTTGTTATCGTTCATCGCAAATACCCGCTTGAGCGCATCAGCCAAAAAATAATGCGGTCATATTAAAAATATCTTGCCGCCCGATGCAAGCCCCTCTAGCATCGATCGCGAGCGAGCCCGGTTGTGGGAGCGGAGGAGATCAGTACATGAAATTCTGGCAGTCAGTCACGTGGATGGAGGCGGAGCAATTGGTGCCGGTGGCCCGCTTCGCGGAGGAGCTGGGGTTTGAGGGGGTGTTGAACGCCGACCATGCCGTCTACCCGGAGGAGGTGAAGGCACCGTATCCCTACTCGGACAATGGCAAGCCGCCGATGACGGCGGCGGATCCCTATCCCGACTGCTGGGTCAGCCTGGCCTTCATGGCCGCGGCGACCACTCGCCTGCGCTTTTCCACGTCTGTTTACGTGCTGCCACTGCGCAATCCGTTCGAGGTGGCGAAGGCGGCTGGTGCGCTGTCGCTGTTCAGCGGTGAGCGTTTCGCCCTCGGTGTCGGCGCGGGGTGGATGAAAGACGAATTCGATATCTACGGGGTCGAGTTCCGCGCCCGGGGCCGGCGTATGGACGAGATGATCGAGATCATGCAGGCCCTGTGGCGCGGCGGCATGGTGGAGCACCACGGTGAGTTCTACGACTTCCCGCGGTTGCAGATCGAACCGCCGCCGCCGGCACCGGTGCCGGTGTGGGTGGGGGGCGCCAATCCGGCAGCCCTGCGCAGGGCCGCGGTGCTCGGTGATGGCTGGATTGGCGCGGGCAATACCCTGGCGGAGGTGCCGCCCCTGCTGCAACGGCTCGCGGCCTTGCGCGCCGAAGCGGGCCGGGAACAGGAGCCGTTCGAGACCTTGGTCGGCCTGACGGAACCCGCCACCCCGGACGATTATCGGCGCCTGGGCCAGCAGGGCATGACCGCCGGGGTGGTGCCGCCCTTTTATTTCACGCTGGGGAAGCGCTCGTCTCTGGATGACAAGAAACGGGCGATGGAAGCATTTGCGCGGCGCTACATCGAGCGCTAGGGTAGGCTACTCCAGCAGACAGCAGCGTTGACGGGTGGGTGTAGTGTCAATGGGCCCCGTCAATGGGCCCAGTCAATGAGCATAGTCGAGCCGGCGCCGTCCGCGATTGTGGCGATGCTCGGGGCCGTCTGCGCGGTGGTGCAGACCCAGGGCCAGGTCCTGCAGGTCGCGGCGGTCGACCTGGCTGCGCCGGTCCTCGTGGTGTTCGTAGGTGCACTGGCAGCGTTCCGCGTCGCAGCGGGCCAGGGGCAGCAATGGTGCAGCGTCCTGCAGGTAGCGCCTGTTTTCAAGCTTGCGCACGGCACCGCAGCATTCGGGACCCGCGTGTACCGACACGCCGCGGTAGCGAAAGCCCGGCGAACCGCTGCGTATTCTGCGGCGCTCCCCGCGACGATGGCGTGGACGGGAAAGGACGATGAAGGCGAGACAGACCACAATGGCCAGCAGGATGATTGTCACGGGTACCACCTTCCCTGACACGGGAGCTTGCTGAACAAAAAACGTACAGAGAGTCTAGTCTTCACTCGGTTAGTCTGCCGGCTCGGGCGTAAAAGTGTGATGCGGATCACAGAATGCTAGTTATGTCGTTGACAGGCTGATAGCATAAAACTCCCACCTATGGTTACACGTGGTAATTGAATAATGTTTGATCGCAATAAAGATAAGGGCAAAGCACCGGAACGTCCGGCTGCCGTGCCAGAGCCCAAGGCGACTGCACCGCAGGATCCTCCGTCGCAGGCTGCCCCCGACTACAGCCAACCTCTAGTTTCCGCCTCAAGGAGTGCCGCAATGATTGGACCGAGCATCAAGATCAAGGGTGAAGTGACCGGTGACGAGGATCTCGTCATTCGCGGTAGCGTAGACGGCACCATCGACCTGTCTTCCCATGAAGTCACCGTGGGTGAGTCGGGCAAGGTCAAGGCCGACATCAAGGCCCGCACCGTGATCATCAACGGCGAGGTGACTGGCGATATCACCGGCGGCGAGAAAGTGATCATTGCCAAGACCGGTCACGTGCGCGGCAATATCATCGCCCCGCGCATGACCCTCGAAGACGGCGCCGTGTTCAAGGGCAGCATCGACATGGACCCGGGTGAGAAGGCCGTGGTCAAGCCGGCGGCAACCCCCGCACCCGCGCCCAAGCCCGCCGCCGCGCCGGCGAGCAATGCGCCCAACCTGGATCTGAAAAGCGGCTGAATCGGCAATGAGGACAGGGCGGGCTGCCATTCGGCAGCCCGCTTTTTATTATGAGTGACCTGCAGCCATCCCGGCTGTTGCCCGCGCTGTTTGAGCACGTCGACGACGAGTGGCCGTTGACGGTGCTGCACATCGGCCCGGCGCTGCCCGAAACCGTACAATTCTTCTCCGCCTTCCGCTGCAAGCTGCACTTCGCCGACCTCTACGACGAATTGCCGCTGCGCCGCAATGAGGGCGGCGAGGAAGGACCGTCCCTGGAAGCTCGTATCGAGGAGGCCCTCTGTCTGCCCGGTGGCGCGCTGTTCGACCTGTGTTTCTTCTGGGACGTGCTCAACTTCCTCCACCGGGACGCCATCATCGCCCTGATGAACAACCTGCGGCCCCACCTGCACCCGGATAGCCGCGCTCACTGCTTTGCCCCGCACAACGCCAAGACGCCCGCGTCTCCGACCTTTTACGGCATTGCCGACGCCGGCAATTTCCGGGTGCGCCAGCGCTCCGCCATTCCGCCCGATTACCAGCCGCACCCCCAGGGCGAGCTGAACAGCCTGTTGTCCTGTTTCCGGGTGGATCGCAGCGTGCTGTTGCCGGACCGGCGCACCGAACTGTTACTGCAGGCGAAACTCGGGGGCTGATGAGGGCAGCTCCATCGCGAACGATGCACGAATGTGCTCGCGCCTCGGGTAAACTGTGCGGATGAAACTCTCGGTACTGGATCAATCCCTGGCGCGCTCGGCCGATACTCCCGGCGAGGCACTGCAAGAATCCCTGGTCATGGCTCGGCACTGTGAAGCGCTCGGTTACGAGCGCTTCTGGGTGTCGGAGCATCACGCCTTTCCCTCGGTTGCGGTCAGCGCGCCGGAAGTGCTGTTGGCGGCCCTGGGCGCGGCAACCTCCACTATCCGGCTGGGCTCCGGCGGCATTATGTTGCCGCACTACAGCCCCTACAAGGTGGCGGAAGTGTTCTCCCTGCTGGCCAACCTGTACCCGGGACGCATTGACCTCGGGGTGGGGCGGGCACCGGGGGCGGATATGTCCACGGCCGCCGCCCTGTCACCCGATGGCCGGCCGCGCTTCGAACGCTTTCCGGAGCAGGTGGCGGCGCTCAGTGATTACCTGTGGGATCCGGCGGCGAAGCCCCTGGTGAGCCCCCGGCCACCCGCCGGGTTGCCCCTGTGGATGCTCGGCTCGAGTCCCGACAGCGCAGTACTCGCCGCCCGGCGCGGTCTGCCTTACAACCTGGGGCTGTTTATCAATCCCCAGGCGGCGGCGGAGCTGACCCATCTGTACAAGGCCCATTTCCAGCCCTCGGAACTGCAACCAGCGCCTTACGCCATCATCACCACCAGTGTGTTTTGTGCCGACGACGAGGCCCGCGCCCGGGCCCTGCAGCTCACCTTTGATCTGAACTTCTATCGCTTCGTGACCGGGCAGAGCGACGGCCACTCGCTGACCCCGGAGCAGGCCCTGGCCTGGCCCGTCGGCCCCCGCGAGGAAGCGTTTATCGCCAGTCGCAACCGCAACCGGGCGGTGGGTACCCCGGCCCAGGTGCGGGCCCAGCTGCAGGACCTGGCGCAGCGCTTTGCCGCCGACGAGGTCATGGTCGTGAGCAACATGTACTACCTCGATGATCGCAAGCGCAGCTTCGAACTGCTGCGCTCGGTGTTTGACTGAGGGTCGCTCCGGCGCGGAATAATTCTTGCATCGTACCCGGTTATCGGAGCAATTCTCGGGCGATGCATGAGCGAAGTGTCCATCGGAACGCTGGAAATCCCTACCTGGCTGCTACTGACCGGGGCTGTCCTGGCCCTGGCGATCGTATTCCTGGCGATAAAACGCTTCATTCTGGTGCGCCTTACGCGACTGACTGACCGTTCCCAGTATCGCTACGACTCGCTGCTGCTGCGGGCGGCCAACTTTCCCCTGACCATCGCCATCCTGGTGGCCTGCCTGTTCCTGCTGGAGAGCCTGTTGCGCCACTACGGGGTGATGCAGAGCCCGATCAACGGCAATAGCGTGGTGGCCGCGAAGATACTGTTGATTTTCGCCATCCTGATTTTTGTCGACCGCTTTGCCATCGGCGCCTTGCAACTGCACGCCGCGGACGGCTCCCAAACCCTGCAGAGTAGCCGGGGTATTCTCAAGGGCATCACCCGCGGGGTGATCTTCGGTATCGGGTTGTTGATGATCATGGGGACCCTGGGTATTTCCATCACCCCCATCGTCGCTTCGCTCGGGATCACCTCGCTCGCCGTTGCCCTGGCCTTGCAGCCCACCCTGGAAAACTTTTTTTCCGGTGTGCAACTTGTTATCGACAAGCCGATTCGCGTAGACGACTTTATCGAACTGGACTCGGGCGAGCAGGGTTTCGTGGAAAAGATCGGCTGGCGGTCCACCTGGATTCGCATGTTGCCCAACAATACGGTGATCATGCCCAACAGCGCCCTGTCGAACTCGAAGATCATCAACTACTTCTATCCCAGCAAGGAGCTGTCGGTGCCGGTGGAGGTGGGGGTGCACTACAGTTCGGATCTCGACCACGTGGAACGGGTGACCCTGGAAGTGGCGCGGGAGATACTGAAAACCCACGAGTGGGGGGTGGGGGACTACGACACCTTCGTGCTGTTCCACACCTTCGACAGCTCCAGTATCAACCTCACGGTCATGCTGCGGGCCCAGGAGTACTACCAGCGATTCTGGGTCAAGTCCGCCTTCGTCAAGGCCCTGCACAAGCGCTACGCCGAAGAGGGCATTGTGATTCCCTATCCCATTCGCGCGATCAATACCGATCAGGAAGGGGCAAAACTGATGCCGGCACCGGGGCCTGGTGCAGAGCAGGGCGGCTGATCAGTCCTGCCAGCCCGTCCAGCCCGGGCCGCGCACCACCTGCCCGGGAGTGGCACCGGTGTGCTCGCCGTCTTGCAGTACCTGCACGCCGTTGACAATCACGTCACTGACGCCCACGGCATAGCGGTGCGGGTCGTCGTAGGTCGCCACATCGTTGATCGTGTCCGGGTCAAACACCACCACGTCGGCGTGGTACCCCGGCACCAGTGAGCCGCGTTCCCGCAGGCCGAGGTGGGCCGCCGGCAGAGAGGTCATCTTGCGAATGGCCTCCGCCAGCGGAATCACCTGCTCGTCCCTGACATAGCGGCCCAGCAGGCGGGCGAAATTACCATAGGCCCTGGGGTGGGTACTGCTGTTGAGAAACACGCCTTCGGGCGCCATGGAGTAAGCGTCGGAACCGAAGCTCATCCAGGGTAGGGCGATCCCGCGCTTCACGTTCTCCTCGGACATCAGGAAGTACACCACCTGGACCCGGCTGCCGTCCTCGATGACGAGGTCCATGGCGGTCTGTTGGGGGTTGGTTCCGCGTTCCTCGGCCACTTCGCTCAAGGTTCTACCGGTGTACTTGCGCAGCTCGGGATTGCGGAAGCCCACCAGCAGGGTGCCCTCGGGGCCGGCCGCCAGCATCAGGTTGGACCAGTCGGCTTCACGGTCGAGCATTTCCTCCTGCAGCTTTGCGCGGACCTCCGGGTTCTGCAGGCGTTCACGCCAGTCTGCGTAGCCGCCTTCCTGCACCCAGGGCGGCATGGCCGCGTCCAGACCGGTGGAGCCCGCGGTGTAGGTGTACATGTCGGCGCTGATCCGCAGGCCCTCGGCCCGGGCCTGTTCGATCTTCGCCACCGCCTCGTCGAACTTGCTCCAGTTGGATTCACCGCTCTGCTTGAAGTGGTAGATCTCCGCCGGTGCACCCGACTCCCGGGCGATCGTGATCAGTTCGTCGATGGCTTCCAGCAGCCGGTTGCCCTCGCTGCGCATGTGGGAGATGTACATGCCGCCGTACTCGGCGGCTACTGAAGTGAGGGCAATGAGTTCCTCGGTACTGGCGTAGTAGGCCGGCGCGTAGATCAGCGAGGAGCCCACGCCCAGCGCACCTTCTTCCATGCCCTGGCGCACCAGCGCCTGCATGCGCTCGAGTTCTTCAGCGGTCGGCGCCCGGTCCTCGTATCCCACTTCGTGCACCCGCACCGTGGTGGCACCGACGAAGGAGGCCACGTTGGTCGATACACCGCGCTGTTCGAGGTACTCCAGGAATTCCCCCAGGCTGGTCCACTCGATGTCGTAGGTAATGTCGCTCTGGCGGGCCTTTTCCTCGGCCTTCATGGTGTCGTTCCAGGGGCCCCAGGACTCCCCTTCACCGAACACTTCCAGGGTCACACCCTGGCGAATATCACCCTGGCTGCGGCCGTCGTGAATCAGGGAATCCAGTGCCCAGCTCAGCATGTTGATAAAGCCGGGTGCCACCGCCTTGCCGCTGGCGTCGATAGTGAAACCACCGTCTTTGGTGTTGTCACTGTCAAAGTCGCCCAGGGCGACGATCCGGCCGTCGTCAATGGCGACATCAGCCTGCACGCCCGGCGCGCCGCTGCCGTCGTAGACGGTGCCGTTGAGAATCACGCCGTCATAGCGCGGAGCAGGCTCGGGTACCGGGGCCGCTGCCTCCTGCTCGGTGCAGGCTTGCAGGCACAGGGCCATGCCCATGAGAAGGCCGAGGGTAGTGCGCGTCAGGCGTTTGTTCATGCTGGTGTGCATTCCCTGTCAGTGATTACAGTCCGGAACCGTCCTGGGAGTAGATGACCCAGATTTTGGTATAGCCCTCGGTCTCCCACACACCGGTCCATTCCTTCGGGATGGTAACGGCTTCGCCGGCTTCGATCACCTGCACACTGCCATCGGCGGAGGTGAGGGTCACGCTGCCCTCGAGAAAGTACATGAACTCATCGACGCCATAGGGTTCATTGATTTCCCAGCGGGAGGCGGGGGCCTTGTACATTCCCGAAGCGAACTTCTTGTCGGAACTCAGCAGCGAGGTGATATCCAGCACGGTGCCGTTGTCGCGTTCGGTTTTCTTGGTGGCTTCGCTGTCGAATATCTTGCCGGCAATGTCAGCCCTGGTCATTTCGGCGGGGGTGATGACATCGTCGGCCAGGGCCACAGAACTGGCGAACAGGGCGGCACAGGCGGTTGCAATCAAACGCATTTCGAAACTCCTCGTTGTGGGTGTTATGTCGCTAGAGATAGGCAATACCCAGGTAGCCGATGGTGGAGACCACCGCGGCAATCAGGGCGTAGGGGAACTGGGTCAGGGCGTGTTGCAGCGGCGTACACCCGGTCGCCTGGGAGGTGAGCACCGTGGCGTCGGAGTAGAAGCAGGCGTGGCTGCCAAAGGTACTCGCTGACAGGGTGGCGCCAATCACCAGGGTCATGTCGGCCCCCAACTTGTGACCGAGGGTGGTCACAATAGGCAAGACGATCACGAACACGCCCCAGTTGGAGCCGGTCATGAAGGACACCAGCGCCATGCTCACGAAAATGACCGCCGGCAACAACTCCGCGGTCATGATGGGCTCCATGGCACCCACCACGTAGGAGGGCAGGGCGAGAGCATCGTTGACGTCCTTGAGAATGAACGCGGCCACCAGTACGGCGAGGGGCTCGATCATGGTCTTGAAGCCGTCGATCACCGTGTCGAAGGTGTCGTGCATGTCCAGCAGGCGCAGGCCCAGGACCAGGCACACCGTGACGCCCAGGGTGATGTAGATACCCACGAGGAAGTCGTTGTCGAAGTACATGGTGCTGGATACCAGCAGCAGCATCGGCACCACGAACAGCCACATCCGCGGGCGCACATCGTCCCGTGGCTTGATGGCCTTGTTGGCCTTTTCGATGTGTTCGGCATCCGGGGGCACCATCTGGCCGAGTTCCCGGGCGCGGGTCTCGGCGGCCTTCATCGGCCCGAGGTCCGGGATGACACGCCAGATCACCAGTGGTACCAGCAGTACTGCGGCCCAGGCGTAGAACATGTAGGGAATGGCGGAGATGTACACCGCCAGGCCCTGGCCTTCCTCGGCCAGTCCGTTGGCGACCAGCAGGCCGCCAAAGAATGCGCCCCAGGTGGAGAAGGGGATAATCACGCTGATCGGTGCCGCGGTGGTGTCCACCACGTAGGCCAGCTTTTCCCGGGACACCCGGAATTTATCCGTGAGGTCGCGCATGGCAGCGCCCACCGCCAGGGAGTTCAGGTAGTCGTCGACAAACATCAGAATACCGAGAGCCCAGGTGGTGAAGAGGGCGCCGGTCTGGCTGTGTACCCGCTTGGCCAGGGCGATGGTAAAGGCCCGGGCAGAGCCGGTGCGGATCAGCAGGCCGATCAGGCTGCCCATGAAACCGCAGACCAGGATCACCCAGGCTACGTCCTCATCGGTCAGCACCCGCAGGGACGTCTCGGCGAGCCCGGTAACGAAGCCGCTGCCGTGGAGCATGATCAAACCCAGCAGGCCGCCGCAGATCAGCGACTCGATGGGGCGGCGGGTCCACACCGCCATGATGAAAACCAGTGCCGTCGGCACCAGGGAAAGCGCAGTTCCGCTCACTTCCATACTTTATCAACTCACCTGTTCGTTGGTGGCACGCCACGCGGCGTCGATGGCGCCGTTGACGAAAGCATATGCCGAGGCATCGGAATTGGCGATGGATATTCTTCCCATCTGGCGCGCGCCCAACAGGTGAGGTCCGTTATCCGGGCCGTACTCGGGTGGGTCGGAATACTCGTTGTATTCGTAGGCGTAGCCGTGGGGCCAGCGGTTGACCGTGATGGCGGCGATATCCCGCTCCGGGTCGAAGTCGTTGCTGCCCAGTGCGCCGTCGAGGGTGCTGACAATGTGCTGCTCGAACGCCTCGAAGGGGGTTTCATACAGCTTGCGCCGGCCGAGGACATGTTGCTCCTTGGCCTCCAGGCCCTGGTCGGGCGCGCAGGGTACGTAGGATCCGTGCAGTACCGTGGGCTGGTCCGGGTCGTTGGCGTAGTGGTAGCCGCCCATGCTCACCGGGAAATCCATGCCGATGGAGTGCATCATCTCCGGATCGGGGATGGTGAAACTGCTGTAGCCGGCACTGGCAAAGGCCCGCCAGTTGCGCAGGGCAATACTCATGTACACCAGCGGCACCTTGGTGGAGTACTCGATGGCCTCGCGCTGCTCGGCGGGCAGTTCCGGGCAGATATAGGGAATGAGGTCGTTGTAGCAGGCGAGGATCGTGTGCTTGCCGCGCACCCTGTACAGATCGCCCTGGTTGACGTAGGTGACGTCCACGAACTTCTGGTCTGCCGTGTGCCGCACATCGACGGCGGTACTGTTCAGGCGGATGCGGGTGTTGCTGTCGGCCTTGTCCAGCGCGGCGTAGTCGGCGCGTGCCAGCACCAGGTCTTCCATGGTGGACCCGGGGA
Organism: Parahaliea maris; assembly: GCF_008064665.1. GTDB lineage: Bacteria > Pseudomonadota > Gammaproteobacteria > Pseudomonadales > Halieaceae > Parahaliea > Parahaliea maris. The sequence continues at coordinate 39,198 of NZ_VRZA01000004.1, forward strand.
TCGCCTCCGGCAGCAGGTTGCGCACCAGCGACCTGGCCACCCCGGCGTTGCCGTCGGGGAAGTGGAAAATATAGGGTTCGTCCCGCTCCGGGGAACGTTGGTCGTAGTCGCCCAGGTCCAGGTGCAGGGTTCCGGGCAAGCCCATGCGGGCCGCCTCGAGGGCGCTCTGGGCATCCCAGCCAACACCCCACCAGCCGCGAATGCCGTCTCTGAGCAGGACGTAAACCGGCTCTGGTACGCCGGCATCCCCCAGCAGAAAATCCTTGTAGGTGATGCTGCGCAGGTAGGCCACTTTCTCGGCCTGTGGCCTGCCGGCCAGGTAGTCGATCTCTTCATTCAATAATTTGAGCAGTGCCTGCCGCGAACTCTCATCGAGGGGGTACTGCTGCAAAATGTCGGTGTTGTGCTGGCGATTCTCCGCCGAGGGTCCATTGCGGTAATCGGGGGCAATCACATCCTGCCCGTAACGCGATTTCGAGAAGTACAGGCCTCGCTCGAGCTGGTTGCGCTCAAAGAAGGTGCGGTCGAAATAGTCGTAGAAGCGCTCGGTGTGGATACCGACATCCTTGAGCAACTGGCTGGCCGCAGGGGAATAGCTGCCGGGGGTGTCGATCGACTGGCTGCCGCCGTAGCAGATCAGTTTCTTGCCGTCGACATCGAACTCGTTGCGCTTGGCGTGACCGCCAAAATCGTCGTGGTTGTCGAGGACCAGAATCTTTGCCCCCGCACCCAGTTTCTGGCGATAGAAGTGGGCGGCGGCGAGGCCCGAGATACCCCCGCCAACCACGATGAGATCGTAGACGGCTTCTGTCAGCTGCTTCGGTTGCGGGTATTTCGCGCCGGCCCAGGACATGGAGTGGGCCACCTCGAAGGAGCCTGGGTGGCTGCCGCGCATCCCGGTGAGCGAGGGCGGGTAGTAGATCCCTGAACCCGAAGCCGTCTGGGCAAAGCCTCGCAGTGGCTGGAGGCCGCCGGCGAGCATGCCGACGGCAACCCCGCCGAGGAAATCCCGGCGGGTGATACCTTTCTTGCTGGACATGAACGGTTCCTAGAAGTTGTACATCAGGCGCACACCGGTGGTCCGGGGGCGGCTCGGGCTGATATCAAACTGAACGTAGGGGTTGCTAGGGTTGCCTCCGCTGTTGCCCGCGTCGTAGTACTCGTCGTCGAGCAGGTTCTCGACATACAGGGCCACGGCCCAGCCACTGTCGGCGCGGTAACCGGCGAGCAGTTGTACGTCGTTGAACTCACCGACCTCGCGGGCGCCTTCAGGGAAGCTTGTGGTGAGGGCGTTCAGCGGCAGGTAACTGTTGGGGGCGTCGTCTTCCCAGCTCCAGGACAGGTTGCCGTAGATCTCGCCCTTGCCGACGGGCACACTGCCGTTGATTACCGCAAAGGCGGTCCATTCGGGTGCCCCCGGCATGGCCTGGCCCTCGCAGGCGTTGATGTCGCCCAGCACGCGCTCACCCTCGGAGCAGAATTCCTGGATACCCTTGGCCTCGCTGTCGAACCAGGCGAAGCCGAGGCCGATATCCATGTAGTCATTCAGTCCCAGGTTCCAGGTGCCCTCGACACCGTTGGCGTCCACGGTGCCGACATTACAGATGACGACTCCGGGCTCTCCGGGCACGCCGCAGGTGGCCTGCAGGTCCTCGTATTCGTAGATAAAGGCACTCAACTGTACCTGGCTGCGGCCGTCCCACTGGGTGCCCTTGAAGCCCACCTCATAGGAGATCACGCTCTCGCCGTCAAAGGAGCCGGGTTTGTGGGTGCCGGGGTAGGCGTAGATGGTTCCCCACAAACCGTCGGGGTCCACTTTGAAGCTGTTGTAGCCACCCTGCTTGTAGCCGGTGGTGACGCTGGCGTACAGCAGCACGTCGTCATTGGGTCGGTAATTGACCACGCCGCGGTAGGTCGGCTCGGACCAGGTGCGGGAGTCCTTGACCGGGCCGTCAGGCGTGTAAAAACCGGTCTGCACCCGCGGTCCGAGGACCGGGCTCGGGTTGAGGTCGGTCCGTACCTCCTGGGAAAACTCTTTCTTGTCCTCGTTGTAGCGCACGCCGACGCTGGCGTCCCACTGCTCGCTGAAGCGGAAGTTGAGATCCACGTAGGCCGCCCAGCCGGAGAACACGCCCTTGGTCTGGTTCCAGTCGTCCATGCGCCCGGTGGGGCTGGCGACCCAGTCGTAGGTGCCGAAGTAGTCGTAGAGCACGTAGGCGTAGGCGCCGTCGTAGGCGTTGTTGTAGTAGTCGAACACGCCCTCACAGGTATCGCCCCAGTACACCGTGCAGTACAGGTCCTCGTCCTGCTGGCCCATGAACAGGGAGTCGATCTCCTCGCGGTAGTAGGACACCCCGGTATACCAGTTGAACATGCCCTCGTTGTCGGAGGTCAGGCGCAGTTCCTGTTCGAAATAGTCGCCGTCCTGCTTCTGTTCATAGTTGAAGATGGTGAGAGGAGTGGCGTCGTAGTCTTCGGTGTAGTGGTAGTTGTGGTCCTTGTAGCCGGTGAGGGAGGTCAGGGTGGCCCAGCCCAGGTCGTAGTCGACCACCAGGCCGATACTCATGGCTTCGCCCTCGTCGATAATGCCGTTGTCCGGCTCATCGATGTTGATCTTGCGCGGGTCCGAGGGCACCACGATGTCGCCGTAGATTTCCTCCAGCATGGCGAAGGAACCGGCATTGCCGGTGGCGCGGTAGATGGTGCCTGACTGGTCGCGGTCCTCGTATTCGACGTACAGCTTGGCTGTCAGGTTGCCGCCGGCGTCGTACAGACCGGTGATGCGGATGGCATCCTTGTTGTGGTCGATGTGATCCTTGCCGGTGGCGATGTTGCGTACGTAGCCATCCTCCTCGGAATGATAGCCGGCCACCCGTACCGAGAAGCTGTCGGTGAGATCAAAGCTCGCGCCCAACTCGCCGGTGAAGATACCGCGTTCGCCGATACGCACGTCCATGTAACCGTCGCGCTCCCCCTGGGTCGGCGTCCGGGTGAAGATATTGAGCGCGCCGGAGATAGAGTTGCGCCCGAACAGGAAGCCCTGGGGGCCGCGCAGTACTTCGGCCCGCTCGACGTCAAACAGGCTGGACACCGCGGAACCGTTACGGCCCTGGTAGAAACCGTTCTTGTACACACCGAGGGAGGGGTCGCCGCCGTTGCCGAAGTCGTTGGTCACGATGCCGCGGACGCGGATCGAGTCCATGAAGCTGTCTTTGGAGTTACCGGTAACGCCCGGGGTGAAGGAAACCAGGTCCTTGACGTCATCGAGGTTCACATCGCGGAGAAAATCCCCTGAGAGGGCGGAGACAGACAGCGGCACGTCCATCACCGAGGCGGCGCGCTTGGTAGCGGTAACGATGACTTCTTCCAGCGCCTGGGCGTTCGCGCCGCCGGCACCGGTCATCAGAATGGAGGAAACGGCAATGGCGAGGCCGTTGCGCTGGAACTTCTTGCCTGGGCGAGCGGCCCTGTCGAGAGCGGTGCGGGACCGGGAAAACTGGTTTGGACTCATGACTACCCCTTTTTTTGCAAGTACACGTCCTTCACCCAGGATGGGTTGCAGGAATGAAAACGGTTTGCGGGCGTCATACAGCCACCCGAAACGCTGGAATAGGTTTTATGGCATTTCGGCGAACTGAAGTGCTGTTTTTACAGCGGATTCTGGTTTGGTGGTTCAGTTCTGTCGGGCGAATTTCAGACTACGGAAACGATTCCGGTGATGCAATATGGTGCGGGTAAAAACGCCTACCCACTTAGGGGTAGGCCGTCCTGAGTCGCCCGCGGCAGCAGGCGGGAGTGTCTCAGCGCGTGTGCTCGAGCGGAATGCCCAGCGCCGTCAGGGTGTCGCTTATCGATGTGAGTTGAGTAGCGTAGCGCCGCCAGCGACCGACTGACCGGGTATGTGCCGCCTCACGGACCTGGACCACGCTGGCGGTGGTAACGGCCGCGTCCTGCTGGTGAAATTCCAGGCAGGCGGGCTCCCAGGGCAGGTCGAGAAATTCGAGCAGGGTGCGGGCGTGTGGCTCCGGATTGGCTGCCACGGCTTCGTAATCGACTTCAAAGAAGCGCTCGCCAAAGCGCTGGCGCCAGACGCCCATCATGCGATGGTAGCGGGCGTGGTGCCTCGCCATCTCGGTCTGCTCGTAGGAGTGGGGGTAGGCGTCGGCAAACAACTGCTTGAAGCTGGCGAAACAGGCGTCCATGGGATCCCGTCGCAAATGGATGATGCGCGCGTTGGGCAGGGCCGCCAGGATCAGTGGCAGGTAGCGGTAGTTGGTGGGCAGTTTGTCGACAAAGCGCGGCAGGTTGCCGCGCAGCTTGCGGCTGGTACTGAGGTAGGCCTCTCCGAGCCTGGCCATGTCGAGTTCACTGGCACCCCGCGCCAGCTCCGCCGAGTTGCGGGACTTGCCCTGGTAGTTCAGCAGGCGACGGATGGCGCCGTCGAACTGGCGCAGCTCGCCTGCGGAGTGCACCTGGGAATGACTGGTGATGATCCGCTCGACCAGGGTGGTGCCCGTACGCGGCTGACCGACGATGAAAATGGGTGACGGGTCGGGGCAGCCGGGGGCGCGACTCGCCAGCCAGTCCCCGGTGAGCAGGTCCTGCAGGGTATCGAACAGCGCCACCTCACCGGCCTCGTCGTATTGCAGGGTACTGCGGCGGGCCTTCGCGCCGGCGGCAAATGCAGCGAAGGCGGCGTCCCAGTCCTTGAGATCCTCCAGTTCCTTGCCCAGGCCGTAATTCAGGTAGGCCAGGTCGCGCGGGTCACTGCTCGCGCCGATCAGTTGGTGCAACTGGCCGATGTGCTCCCGGTCCTGCGCCTTGCGCAGGTTGGATAACAACCAGTGGGCGTTGGCGTTGCCGGGCCGGTTGCCCAGCGCCCGACGGAGGCTGGTCTCCGCCACGTCAAAGTCTCCGAGGAACATGCGGTTGTTGGCGTGATTGATCAGGAAAGGCAGATTGTCAGGCTGGCTGGCCAGGGCGCGATCCAGCCAGATGCCCGCCTCGCGCGCGTCGCCCAGCAGGGTATAAACCGTGGCGATGGCGTCCTGGACCGCAGGATTGTCGTCCTGGAATTCCACCGCTTTCGACAGTGCCTCATCGGCGCGATTGACGTGTCCCATGCGCATGAACAGGCGCGCCAGCTGGGCCCAGGCCGCACCGTGTTGCGGCGCCAGCTTGGTGACCGAGCCGAAGGCCTGTACGGCCATCCCCGTCTCGTTGCGATCCTGGGCGACCAGGCCCACCAGGAAGTGGCCCTCGGCCAGGTCCGGCTTGGCGGTGAGCACCTTGCGGGCACAGTTGATGGCCCCCTGGTGATTGCCGCGAGACAGGGCCACGTAGCCCTCGCGCAGACTGTCCTGCATCCAGGCCTGGGGAGGGGGGCTTTGGTTCATGTAACTGCCTTGTCGCTGTGCGAGTTTCGAGTGAGTGGTCGGCTGAGGTACGGGGAACTTTCCCGCAAGATTATGCCAGTCGTGAACCAGCGACGTCACCCGCCGCTTGCGAAAGCGGCCGCCGGCGCTGCACACTTCTGCTGGAGGGCCGCCCTTGAGCGGCAGTCACTCAGCTTACAACATTCGCATCATACGCATTAGAAAGCAGTCGCAAAGGGGACACGGATAAATGGCAGCATTCAGCGAGCAGGTGTACGCAAAACTGGTCGAGGAGGAGGATGCTCGAGTTTGCCGCGATATTCCGGAGTCTGCCTGCGCTGACCAGCCGCGGGCCTTTACCCTGCAGTTGCTGTCGCAGGTACTGACCAAGATTGGCGACACCCTCACCAGCTCGCGCCTGGTGCTGGCCTGGATGCTGTCCTCTCTCGGCGCGCCAGCGCTGTACATCGCCATGCTGGTGCCCCTGAGGGAGTCCCTGTCGCTGATGCCGCAGCTGTTCGTCGCCCAGGCGATGCGCGGGTATCCGCTGCGCAAAGTGTTCTGGGTGGCGGGCAGCGTGGGCCAGGGCGTCTGCCTGTTGTTGATGCTGCCCGCGGTACTTGCGCTCGAGGGGCATGCCCTCGGGATAACCGTTGTCGGCCTGTTGGCGCTGTTCAGCCTGAGCCGCGGGGTGTGCTCGGTGGCGGCCAAGGATGTGCTGGGCAAGACGGTCTCCAAGAGCCGGCGCGGCAGGCTGAGCGGTCTGGCGGCCTCGGCCTCGGGGGCCATCACCCTGGCGGTGGCCGGCACCCTGTTGCTGGCCCCCCTGTTTTACAGCAGCGACGCGGTGGCCGGCAGTCGCTGGTTTTTTGCCGGATTGCTGGCCGCCTCCGCCGTGCTCTGGTTACTGGCTGCCATGGTCTACTCCGGGGTGCCGGAGGTCCCGGGAGCCACCGAGGGCGGGGGTAACGCCATTACCGAGGCCCTGCGCAGTATCGGACTGTTGCACAGCGATGCAGACTTCCGCCACTTCGTGATCTCGCGCATGTTGCTGGTGTCGACCGCCTTCGCCATTCCCTACCTGGTGGTACTGATCCAGCAGAACAGCCGGGCGGGGGGCTTCGGTTTCGCCACCCTGCTGCTGGCAGAAGGCCTGGCGGGACTGCTGTCCGGGAACGTCTGGGGACGCTGGTCCGACCATGCCTCGGAGAAGGTGATGGCCAGCGCGGCCTCGCTGTCACTGCTGTTGATGCTGGCGACCCTCGCACTCAATTTCTGGCATCCGGCCTGGCTGGGTTTCCCGCCAGTGGCGGGCCTGCTCCTGTTCTTTGCTGCGGTGGCCCACCACGGCGTTCGCATCGGCCGCAAAACCTATCTGGTGGATATGGCCAGTGGAGGCAACAGGGCCCAGTACACCGCCGTTAGCAATACTGTGATCGGCCTGTTCCTGCTCTGCGGCGGCGGGCTCGGATGGGTCGATGCTCGCTACGGTACCGCCACGGTCCTGGCTCTGCTGGCCGCACTGGCGGTGGCGGCGGTGTGGAGCTCGCTGCGCCTGAAGCCGGTGAACTGACCGCGGCTCTCGTGGGGACGCGGGGAATTGCGGGGTGCGGGCAAGTCACCTACCATGCCAAGCGACTTTTATCCGGGATGTGTTATGAAAACAATAAAGGTATTTTTCGCGTTGTGCCTGTTCTGCACCGCGCTTGTCCAGGTAGAAACAGGCGAGGCGGAAACAGGCGAGGCGGAAACCCTCAGGGTCGGCCTGTCACCGGACTATGCGCCGCTGGCTTATCGCCAGGACGGCCGCATCGTGGGTATCGAACCTGACAATGCCCTGGCGGTTGGCAAGATCCTGGGCAGGGAAGTACAGCTGGTTCCGATGCCATTCGACGCCCTGCTGCCTGCGCTCGAGCGCGGCGAGGTCGATGTGCTGATGTCGGGCCTGAGCGTTACCGCAGAACGCAGTGCCCGGGTGACATTCACCGAACCCTATATGCGGGTGGGGCAGATGGCCATCATGTACCAGGACAAGATTGCCCGCTTTTCCCAGCCCTGGGCGATCTATCGGGAAGGTGTGCGTGTAGGCGTTGAGCCGGAGACCACCGGTGCTGCCTTTGCCGCGCGGGAGTTGCCGGATGCCGAGGTCAGCTTGTTCGCCAATCCCGACCAGGCGTTCAAGGCCCTGCGGGAGGATCGCATCGATCTCTATGTGCACGATGCGCCCACCAGCTGGCAGCTGGCAAACGATTCCGCCAACGGCGACCTGATCAGTACCTATGCGCCGCTGACGGAAGAAATGCTGGCCTGGGCGGTTCGCCAGGGAGACCTCGCGCTCAAGTCAGAACTGGAACGGGCGCTCAACCTGATGCGCAGCAACGGGACCCTGTCCTATATCCAGAGTCGCTGGATTCCGGTCCAGGTCGAGGTGAAGTCCCCACTGCAGTAAGTGGGGACCAGCAGCCGGCGGCCTGCGATGGGTCAGCCCGGGAAGTTGTACTCGTGGCCCCAGAGATCGCCCTCGGTGCTGACCGTGGGGGTGTAGTTGTCCCAGTCCACCTGCAGTCCGTCGTAGCCGTATTCCACGGCAATTCCGCCGGGCGCCAACACGTAGAACGAGCACATGTTGTCGTTCACGTGGCGTCCCAGGCTGGCGATCACCGGGTGGCCGGCCTTGTTGACCCGGTCCAGGGCCAGGCCGACCTCGTCGAGGGTGCTCACTTCCACCATGATGTGCACCACACCCAGCGGGCTGGGGTGGTTGTACAGGGCGAGGGAGTGCTGCCGGGGGTTGTCGGCATGCAGGAAGACCACCCGGGTGTCGGGGGCGCCCTCCGGCATGGGCGGCGTCAGGTCGTCGCTGATGGCGAGGCCGATCAGGCCGGTGTAGAAGTCGATGCTGGCCTCGATGTCGGGAGCGGGTACCACCGCGTGGCCAAAGCCCATGTCACCGGTGTATTCGTCACCGGTCACAAAGGCTGAAACCCCGGTGGGGGAAATCAGCGGCTTGTAGTCCAGCTTGCGGCCGTAATACAGCTCGAGCAGATTGCCGCCGGGATCCGTGATGGACGCGAAACCGCTGACGCAGCGCCGCGCGGCCTCACCGCTGGCGCCCGGCTCGACGCTGAAACCGGCGGACTCCAGGTCGGCGCACACGCTGTCAAAGTCGTCGCGGCTGCGATACTCGAGGCCGCAGGCCAGCAGGCAATCGCTGTCACCGGGCTCGATCATGAAGCGGAAGGGGTGGGCGTCCATGCGCAGGAAGCGTGCACCGGCGCTGTCTTCGCGCTGTGCATCCATCAGGCCCAGCATGTTGGTGCCGAAGTCCATCCAGGCGTCGGCGTCGCTCGCCTGGATTCTTAGATAGCCAATACTTGCCAGTCCCATGGTTTCACTCCTGTGTGCTGCCTGTACGTTGAGAGCAACGGGTGGCCGCCCGTTGCTTGCCGCATTATCAGAGCTTTTGCCGCGCTCATCAGCCCTGCCGGGGCATTCTGCGGGCGACGGTATAGCTATGGGAACTTGCCGGGCCCTCAGTCTGGCGCGATCACCTCTGCGGTGCCCCGGCCGCGGCTGTCGGCGGCGGCGCTGACCGTGCCCTGCCTGACCTGTATGGCCTGGACGTCGCCGAGATTACCCCAGCTGTTGGGTTCTACCGTATAGCCCATGGCTTCCAGTGCCTTGCGGTTGGCGGCGGGTATATCGCGCTGGTCGTGGCGGATCAGCGTGGCCTCGGGCAACTGGTGATGGAAGCGGGTCACGTCCACGGCCTCCTGCAGCGGCATGGCGTAGTCCTCGAGGTTCAGCAGCACCTGGAAGACCGTGGTGAAGATCGTGCTGCCACCGGGGCTGCCGACCACGAGTGCCACCTGGCCGTCACGCAGTAGCAGGGTTGGCGTCATCGAGGAGAGCATGCGCTTGCCCGGTGCTATGGCGTTGCGGTCGGAACCCACTACCCCGAAGGCGTTGGGCACACCGGCCTTGGCCGAGAAGTCATCCATTTCGTTGTTCATGAGGAAGCCGGCGCCTTCGATCACGGTACCGGAGCCGAAATCCCAGTTCAGGGTGTAAGTGAGAGACACCGCGTTACCGTCGCCGTCGAGGATCGAGAAGTGGGTGGTCTCGGTGGATTCCAGGCCGGGCTCGATCGCCGTGGCAGGGGAGATGCTGTCGGGGCGGATCTCCTTCGCCCGTCGGGCGAGGTAGTCCGGTGCCAGCAACTCCTGCACCGGCACGTCGACGAAATCGGGATCACCCAGGTACTCGGCGCGGTCGGCGAACATGCGTTTTTCCAGCTCCGCCAGCAGGTGGACGTAGCGCGGGCTGTTGTGGGGCAAGCCCTCGAAGTGCGCGCCGGCCAGGTCGTGCATGTGCAGCAACTGCAGCAGGGCGACCCCGCCGGAGCTGGGCGGCGGTGCGGTGACCACCTCGTAATCGCGCCACTGTGCGCTGAGCGGCCGGCGCCACACAGGTTCGTACCTGGCCAGGTCCGCAGCCGTGATCAGGCCCCCGGTGGCCTTCATCGTGCGCACGATTTTCTTTGCGGTGACCCCGCGGTAGAAGTCGTCCGGGTCCTGCGCCAGGCGCATCAGCGTCGTGGCCAGATCGGGCTGGGGGAAACGCTCTCCGGCCTTCATGGCGCCAAACCAGCTGCTGAAGTTGCTGTGCTGGCCAAACTCGACAGCCGCCTCGTCGGCCAGTTCGGCCAGGCGCTCGGGCACCACAAAGCCGCGGTAAGCCAGGTCGATGGCCGGTTGCAGCAGGCGTTTCCAGGGCAGGCTGCCGTAGCGCTCGTGGGCTGCTCTCATCCCGGCGACCGTGCCGGGTACCCCGGAGGCCTTGCCTCCGAACAGCGACGCGGTGGGGTGCACTTCGCCGCTGTCGTTGAGGTACATGTCGCGACTGGCAAGGGCGGGTGCTTTTTCCCGAAAATCGAGAAAGTCGCTACTGCCATCCATGTAGCTGAGCATGAAGCCGCCACCGCCAATATTGCCCGCCTCCGGGTAGGTAACGGCCAGCACGAAGGCCGTGGCAATGGCGGCATCGACCGCATTGCCCCCCTCCTCGAGCACCGCCACTGCCGCCGCGGTGGCGTGGGGTTCCGGACTGGCCACAGCGGCGGTGCCGGCCCTGGCGGAGACCGCCCAGCACGGTAGTAGCACCGCCAGCAACAGGGCGGTGGTGAAGTAACGAACGAACAGACGCTGGGTGAGGGGCATGCTGTGGCTCCATGGCTGCAGTTATCTCGCGCACCCTAGCAGAACCACAGGTGACCTTGAATAACCCTTTGGTCCACGGGCAGCTGATCAGAAAAGTCAGCCGTCCCGGAACTTCATGTCATTGAGACAGGGCCGGGCCTGCTCGATACTGAACGTCATAAGACCAATCAATCAGGCGAGGGCAGCCATGACCGACGTCGACGTACTCAGCGAGGCATTCGAGCTGGGATTTACCTACACCCGCTCCACCGGGCCCGTGATGGGCCGGTTTCTCACCGCCTTGCGTGACAAACGCATCGAGGGTATCCGCGCCAGTGACGGCCGGGTGATCGTGCCGCCGATGGAGTACGACCCGGAGACCGCGGCGGCCCTGGACGAATTCGTGGAGGTTGGCCAGGAGGGCGAGGTGATGAGCTGGTGCTGGGTCAGTGAGCCGCGCCGGGCGCATCCCCTCCAGCAGCCCTTCGCCTGGGCGATGATCAAACTCGATGGCGCCGATGTGGCGATGATCCACTGTATTGCTGCGACCGATGAAGCGGCCCTGCACACGGGCGCCCGGGTCAAAGTACGCTGGGCAGATGAACCCCGTGGTCATATCAGCGATATCGCCTGTTTTGAACTGGCGGGGGTGGCGCCATGAGCGAAGACAACAACGCGCAGGCACGCGAGCCGGTCACCGGCATGGACGCGCCAATCTACCTGCAGTACCAGTTCACCGCGGGGCGCGCCCCCAGCCGCTTCCTGCATGCCCTCAAGCAGGGGCGCCTGACCGGGCAGCGCTGCCCTGGCTGCAGCCAGGTCTACATTCCCCCGCGCGGGTCCTGCCCGGCCTGTGGCATTGCCACCGATGAGGAGGTAACCCTGTCCAACAAGGCCACGGTGCAGTCCTTCACCATCGTCTACATCCCGATTCCCGGCAACCCGATCAAGCCGCCCTACATTGTTGCCAACCTGGTGCCGGACGGTGCCAATATTTCCTTCATTCACCTGCTCAGCGACTGCGTCAACGAGGAGGTACATATCGGTCAGCGGGTTGAGGCGGTGTGGAAACCGGCGCAGGAGTGGGATTACAAGATGGACAACATTCTCTACTACCGCCCCCTGGAGGAACCCGACGTCCCGGTGGAGCTGATTGGCCGGCTGCCGGTGGAAGGTTGGGAGGGCCAGGCCTGATGAGTGCCCAGAGAGAAATTGCCATCGTCGCGTTTCATCAGTCGCCCTGCCAGGCGAGTGCCGGTGCCGCCAACGAGGTGGAGCTGATCATGCCCGAATTGCGGGCCGTCTTCGACCAGGTGGGGCTGGCCAACGCCCAGGACGTGGACTTCGTCTGTTCCGGCAGTTGCGACTATCTGCAGGGCGCTGCCTTCGCTTTCGTGGCCGGTGTCGATGCCCTGGGTGCGGTGCCGCCCATACGCGAGTCCCATGTGGAAATGGACGCCGCCTGGGCGCTGTATGAGGCCGTGTTAAAAATCCGTATGGGCCACGCGGACTCGGCCCTGATCTACGGCTTTGCCAAATCCTCTCCCGGTGAATTGCCGATCGTCCTGTCGCAGCAGCTCGACCCCTACTATCTGGCGCCGCTGTGGGTGGACACCGTGTCTCTGGCGGCACTGCAGGCCCGCCTGATGCTGGATGCCGGGCTGATCACCGAGGGTGATATGGCTGAAGTGGTAAAACGGTCCAGGCGGAATGCCATGACCAATCCCTTGGCGCAGCTGGCCGGTGAAACCTCCGTTGCCGACCTTCTTGCCAAGCCGCATTACCTCTCGCCCCTGCGCCGCCACGACTGCTGCCCGGTATCCGACGGTGCGGCGGCGATGATTATCGCCACTGTGGAGCAGGCCAAAGCCTGGGGTATGCCCTACGTTCGCCTGAGCGGGATCGATCACCGGATAGAGAGCCACAATCTGTGTCTGCGCGACCTCACCGATTCCGTGTCCACCCGCAAGGCGGCGGCTGCCGCGGGGATGAATGCCGGCGCGGTGGATGTGGCCGAACTCTACGCGCCCTTCAGCCACCAGGAAATCATCCTCAGCCGCGCGCTCGGCCTCGGTGAGGACACCCGGGTCAACCCCTCGGGGGGGGTGCTGGCCGGCAATCTGATGATGGCCTCGGGGCTGTCCCGGATCGGCGAGGTGTTTCAGCGCATCGTTGCCGGAGAGGCCGGGCGCGGTGTGGCTCACGCCACCAACGGGCCCTGCCTGCAGCAGAACCTGGTCGCAGTTTTGGAGGCAGCGTAATGGCACAACTGGCAGCAGTAATCGGTACCGGCCAGACCCGGTACAAGACCCGGCGCGGCGACGTTTCCATCGCCGGCCTCCTGCGCGAGGCCGCCGTCAATGCCCTCGAGGACGCCGGCCTCGGGTTTGAGGATATCGACGCCGTGGTGATCGGCAAGGCGCCGGACATGTTCGAGGGCATCGTCATGCCCGAGTGTTACCTGGCAGACGCCCTGGGCGCCAACGGCAAACCCATGCTGCGGGTGCACACCGCGGGTTCAGTGGGGGGCTCCACCGCGCTGGTGGCGGCCTCCCATGTGCAGAGCGGCACCTTCCGCCGGGTCCTCACGGTCACCTTCGAGAAACAGTCCGAGTCCAATGCCATGTGGGCGCTGTCCACCCCCCAACCCTTCGCCGTGCACCTCAACGCCGGCGCCGGGGGCTATTTTGCCCCGATTATTCGCGAGTACATGCGCCGTTCCGGAGCGCCTTACGATGTGGGCATCAAGGTCGCGGTGAAGGATCGCCTGCACGGAGCCCGCAACCCGCTCGCCCATCTGCAGAAGCCCGATATCACCCTGCAGGAGGTGGAGGAGTCCATGATGCTGTGGGACCCGATTCGCCTGCTGGAGGCCTGTCCGTCCTCGGACGGGGCCTGTGCCATGGTGATTGCCGCCGAGGATGCCGTGGACTCCAGCCCCCGGCCCCCGGCGTGGATTCGCGGTGGGGCCATGCGCTCGGAGCCGACCATGTACGCCGGGCGCGAGGAAGTGAACCCCCGCGCGGGGCGCGACTGCGCTGCCGATGTCTACGCCCAGGCGGGTATTCGCGATCCCCGCAGGGAGCTCGACTGCGCCGAAATCTACGTTCCCTTCAGCTGGTACGAACCCATGTGGCTGGAGAACCTGGGCTTTGCCGAGGAGGGCCAGGGCTGGCGCCTCACCATGGAAGGGGCCACGTCCATGGATGAGGGGGGGGACATTCCCTGGAATCCTTCCGGGGGGGTGCTGTCCTCAAACCCTATTGGCGCTTCGGGCATGATCCGCTTCGCCGAAGCGGCTCGCCAGGTGCGCGGTGACGCCGGCGCCCACCAGGTGGAGGGAGCCAGACTCGCCATGGGGCATGCCTATGGCGGCGGTGCCCAGTTCTTCGCCATGTGGATTGTCGGGGCCGATAAACCCTGATTTTCCTTTCCCCACACGGATTCAGGCCATCTCGCTTCCGCCGGGACCGGTGGACTGCATCCGTTACCCAACTAGACTGTCAACAACAGCCGAGGACGTCGTTATGACAAGGCATTTCAATATTGCCGACCTGTTTGAAATGGTTGCCGACAAGGTTCCCGGTCGCGATGCGCTGGTGTGTGGGAGCCAGCGTGCCAGCTACGGCCAGCTCGAGCAACGGGCCAACCGGCTCGCCCACTACCTGGCCAGTCGCGGGGTAGGGCCAGGCGATCATGTTGGTCTGTATCTCTATAACTGTAACGAATACCTTGAAGGCATGCTGGCCTGTTTCAAATTGCGTGCGGTGCCCATCAACGTCAACTACCGCTACGTCCGCGATGAACTGCTGTATATCTTCGATAACGCTGACTTGGTGGCCTGCCTGCATCATCGGGAGTTCGCTCCGCATATCGCCGAGGTGCTGGAGGCGGCCCCGAAACTGACCACACTGGTCTACGTGGACGACGACAGCGCAGCGGATGTCGATGCCGTGGGCAGCGCTGAATACGAATCGGTGCTGGCCGGCCAGAGTGCGGAGCGGGATTTTCCCGAGCGGGCTGACGACGACCTGTTCGTGCTCTATACCGGCGGTACCACTGGCATGCCCAAGGGAGTGATGTGGCCGCACAAGGCCGTGTTTTATGCCGCCATGGGGGGCGGGGGCTGGTATCACCCGGACGGGGCCATCAGTGAGCCGGAGCAGATCGCATCCCGGGTGGGCGATTTCCCCATTATCGGCATGGCGCTGGCGCCGCTGATGCACGGCGCCTGCTGGTGGTACGCCTGTATCCAGTTGCTGGCGGGGAATACGGTAGTGCTCAATCCCCACCACTCTCTAGTGGGCGAACAGGTCTGGAGCATTGCCGAGCGGGAAAAGGTCAACTCGGTGACCATCGTCGGTGACGCCATGGCCATTCCCCTGCTGGAATCGCTGGAGGCCAACCCCGGGCGCTGGGACCTCAGTGCTATTTTCAATATCGGCTCCGGTGGCGCCGTGTTCTCCGAAAGCAAGCAGGATGCCTTCAAGGAACACTTCCCCAATGCCTTCATCACCAACTCCTTCGGCTCCTCGGAAAGCGGCAGCATGGGCCTGGATGGCGGCGGCAAGCGCGGTGAAGGGCTTGGCAATGTCAGCCGCAGTGATTTCATGTCGGTGCTGGTGGAGCAGGGCGACGCGCGCTGGCGCCACGCCCAGCCCGGGGAAACCGGTATCTTCTCCCGCGGCGGGCACATTCCCACCGGCTACTACGGCGACCCGGAAAAAACCGCCGGGACCTTTGTATCGGTGGAAGGCCAGACCTGGCTGCTGACCGGCGACGAAGCCCGCCTGGAAGCCGACGACAGCATCACTGTTTTCGGCCGCGGCAGTAATTGCATCAACACAGGCGGAGAAAAGGTCTACCCTGAAGAGGTAGAGCAGGCGCTTAAAATCCACCCCGCGGTGTTCGATTGCCTCGTGGTTGCCACCCCCGATGAGCGCCTCGGCAGCAAGGTGACTGCCGTGGTGGCAGCCCGGCCGGGCGCCGAACTGAGCCTCGAATCGCTGCAAAGCGTTGCACGGGAGCACATTGCGGGGTACAAGATTCCCAGGGAACTGCACCTGGTGGAAGAAGTGCCCAGGGCACCAAGTGGCAAGCCGGCCTATCCAAAGGCGCTCGAGATTGCCCTGTCGGGGCGCCACCTGGCGAGTTAGAAGCAGATGTCTGTGGGGCGGGAGGGCAACACCGTGGAAGAGCTGGATATCAGCACCGAAAACTGCATCATCGAGCAGGATGGTCACGTCCTGATCGTGACCCTCAATCGTCCGGAGGCGAAAAACGCCTTTACGCCCGCCATGCTGTTGGGGATGTACCGGGCCTGGCGCCTGCTGGACCAGGAGGAGGACCTCTACTGCGCCATACTCACCGCCAATGGCAACACCTTCTGTGCCGGAATGGACCTGAAGGCCGGCCCCGACGGCCAGGAGGCCAATGAGGAGTTCCTGGCAGTGATGGCCGAAGTGCCCAACGTGCACTGGCAGGCGCTGTTACGGGACAACCTGCCGAGTAAACCCATTCTGCTGGCGGTCGAGGGCTATGCCCTGGCCGGCGGCACCGAGATTCTCCAGGGCACCGACATCCGGATCGCCGCCGAGGACGCCGTGTTCGGGGTCACTGAGGTGGCCCGGGGCCTGTATCCCATGGGCGGGTCCACGATCCGCCTGCGGCGCCAGATACCCTACTGCATTGCCGCCGAGATGCTGTTGTGCGGTGAGCACATGAGTGCCCAGCGGGCCCTCGAGTGCGGGCTGATCAACCGTATCGTGCAGCCCGGCGAAGCCCTTACCACCGCCCGCGGCATGGCCCGGCGTATCTGCCAGAACGGGCCACTGGCCGTCCAGGCGGTGACCTGCTCCCTGCGCGAACACCAGGAAAACATGGCGGAAGAGTCGGCCATGGTCGCCTCCGATGCCCTCGCCGGCCCGGTGTTTGCCTCGGCGGATGCCCGGGAGGGCATGCAGGCCTTCAAGGAGAAGCGGCCTCCGCGCTTCACCGGCGAGTGAGCAGAGGCTCTGCCGATTCCGGCACGCGTCCGTCGCCCGCTCGCTCAACTTCCGCATCCATTACTTCCCACTTTGTTACCAGAGAGGTTTTATGTCCCAACAGGCCAGTGTTTTTAGTGCGGTCGCGGCCGAGCGTCGCTCACTGCGGGCCTTTTTACCGCAACCGGTTGACCAGGCAACCCTCGAGGCCATCTTTGTCGACGCGGCCCAGGCGCCCAGCAACTGCAATACCCAGCCATGGCAGGTGCACGTGGCATCGGGCTCCGTCCTGGAGGAACTGCGCAGGCTCCTGCCGGAGAAATTCCTGGCGGGGGAATTCAGCATGGATTTTCCCTACGACGGCACCTATGAGGGCGTCTACAAGGATCGTCAGTATGGGGCCGCCAAGGCACTGTACGACTCCCTCGGCATCAGCCGCGAAGACAAGGCCCGCCGCCAGGAGGCCTTCATGCGCAATTTCACCTTCTTCGATGCGCCCCATGTAGCCTTCCTGTTCCTGCCGGAACCCTTCGGCCTGCGCGAAGCCGCCGATCTCGGCATGTTTGCCCAGACCCTGATGCTGGCCATGACCGCCCGGGGCCTCGGCAGCTGCCCCCAGACAGCCCTGAGCTTCCTGGCCAACCCGGTGCGGGAAACGCTGGGCATCGAGGGCACCAATAAACTGTTGTTCGGGATTTCCTTCGGCTACCCGGACCCGGAGGACGCGGTCAACAGCTGCCGCACCGAGCGCGCCCCGCTGACCGACTTTGTCCGCTTCCACGGGGGGCAGGCGTGAGCGAGGTCCTGCTGCAACAACGCCACGGCGCCGTCCTGCAACTCACACTCAATCGCCCGCACAAGAAAAACGCCATCGACAATGCCCTGTGGATTGCCCTGCGGGAAGCCTTTACCGCGGCGGCGGAGGATGACAGCGTGCGCTGCGTGGTCCTGCACGGCGCCGGGGACAATTTCAGCGCCGGGGTGGATCTCTCCAGCTTCACCGACGCCGGTGAGGGTGAGCACCCCTTTGAATCCGCCGCCCGCGCGGTGGCGGACTTCGACAAGCCCTTTATCGCTGCGGTGCACGGTGTCGCGGTGGGCGGCGGCGCAACCGTCCTGTTTCACGCCGACATGGTGTACGCCGGCGAAAGCCTGCGCTTGCGGCTGCCCTTTGCCGCACTGGCCCTGCCGCCGGAGTGGGCCAGCAGTTACATGCTGCAGGCCAATATCGGCGCCCAGCGAGCGGCGGAGCTGTTCTACAGCGCCGAGTGGATTGACGCCGGTCGCGCGCGGGAGCTCAACCTGGTACTGGAGGTGGTGCCGGAGGCCGAATTGCTGGAGCGGGCGCTGGCCCGGGCGCAGATCGTGGCGCGCTGGCCGCTGAACGGGCTGCGCGAGATCAAGCGCTGCCTGCGCCTGCCTCACCGGGCCGCTATCGACGCGGCCTTCGCCGCGGAGCAGGCCGCCATGGCGCGCCAGGCCGGCTCAGCGGAAAACATCGAGGCGGTGATGGCCATCATGGAGAAGCGCGAGCCCCGCTTCGACTGATGGGCGGCGCAGCCCCGCTCAGGGCTGGATAAATTCGGTGACTTCCAGGTTGAAGCCGGACAGCGCGTTGAAGTGGACCGGGGCTGACAGCAGACGCATCTTGCCCACACCCAGGCGCTTGAGAATCTGGGAGCCGGTGCCGATGACCCGGTAGTTCTGGGTGCCGTCGGAGCTGGCGGGTCCCGCTACCAGAGGGGGTTCCGGGAACTGGCGAACTTCATCCAGCAGGGATGCTGCGCTCTGGTCCTGACCGATCATGATCACCGCGCCGCAACCCTCCTCGGCGACGCGCTGCATGGCGCGGCGATAGGACCAGCCTTCACTGCCGTCGATTCGGGTACCGAGTACATCACGCAGGGTGTTGACGGTCTGTACCCGCACCAGGCAGGCCTCGTCCTCGCGGATTTCACCGCGGGTCATGGCGAAATGCAGGGTGTCATCCACCAGGTCGTGGAACGTGTGCAACTCAAATTCACCGAACTCGGTTGTCACCGTTTTGCTGTCGCTGAGTTCCACCGACTGCTCATGCAGGGCGCGATACTCGATCAGGTCGGCAATGGTGCCCATGCGCAGGCCGTGTTTTTCGGCAAACACTTCCAGTTGCGGACGGCGCGCCATGGTGCCGTCCTCGTTCATGATCTCGACGATCAGCGCCGCCGGCTCGAACCCGGCCATGCGCGCCAGGTCCACGCCGGCCTCGGTATGGCCGGCCCGGCGCAGTACACCGCCGGGCTTGGCCACCAGCGGGAAGATGTGGCCCGGCTGGATGATGTCGGTGGGGCTGGCCGTTGCGGCTACCGCCTGATGGACGGTGTGGGCGCGCTGCACCGAGCTGATGCCGGGGCCCTTGCGCTCGGCGGCGTCGATGGAGACGGTAAAGTTGGTCTCGTGCTGGGAGCGATTGTCACGCACCATCAGCGGTAGCTGCAGGCGCCGGGCACGCTCCTCGGTAATCGGCATGCAGATCAGGCCGCAGGCCTCGCTGGCGAAAAAGGTAATGATCTCTGGCGTGACCGCTTCCGCGGCCACGATCAGGTCACCTTCGTTCTCCCGGTCCTCGTCGTCCATCAGGATGACCATCTTGCCCGCGCGGATGTCGTCGAGAATGTCGGGGATGCTGCTGAGAGCCATGGGAATCTCCGGGTTACAGCAGCTCGATGCCTACCGCAGTGGCCTCACCGCCACCGATACACAGGGCGGCAACGCCGCGCTTCTTGCCGTATTTCTGCAGGGCGTACATCAGGCTGACGATGATCCGCGAACCGGTGGAGCCAATCGGGTGGCCCTGGGCGCAGGCGCCGCCGTGGACATTGACCTTGGCGTGGTCGAGGCCGAGGTCCTGCATGGCCAGCATGGTGACCATGGCGAAGGCTTCGTTGATCTCGAACAGGTCAACGTCCTCGCTGCTCCAGCCGGTCTTTTCGAACAGCTTCTGCATGGCACCGATGGGCGCGATGGTGAACTCGGCCGGTTCCTGGCTGTGGCGTGAGTGGGCCACGATGCGAGCCATCGGCTTGAGGCCGCGGCGTTCTGCTTCACTCTCGGCCATCAGCACCAGGGCGCTGGCGCCGTCGGAAATCGAGCTGGAATTGGCCGCAGTGATGGTGCCTTCCTTGTCAAAGGCCGGGCGCAGGTTGGGGATCTTGTCGATGGCGGCCTTGTGGGGCTGCTCGTCGTCTTCCACTACCACGTCGCCCTTGCGGGTCTTGACGGTGACCGGCACGGTTTCCGCTTTCAGGGAGCCGTCTTCGATGGCGGTCTTGGCGCGGGTCAGGGACTCCACGGCGAAGGCGTCCATCTGCTCCCGGGTCAGGCCGCGTTCGTTGGCGGTCTGCTGGGCGAAGCTGCCCATGGCACGGCCGGTGTAGGCGTCTTCCAGGCCATCCAGGAACATGTGGTCGTAAACGGTTTTGTGGCCGGCGCGCAGACCGCCCCGGGCGCCAGGCATGACGTAGGGTGCGTTGGTCATGCTTTCCATGCCACCGGTCACCACCACCTTGTTGGTGCCAGCCGCGATGCTGTCGTAGCCGTAGATGGTGGCCTGCATGCCGCTGCCGCAGAGCTTGTTCAGGGTGACCGCACCCGCGCTCTTGGGGATACCGGCACCGATGGCCGCCTGGCGGGCCGGGCCCTGCTTCAGGCCGGCGGGGAGAACGCAGCCCATGAAGACTTCGTCCACATCGGCCGCGTCTACGCCGCTGCGGGCGATGGCTTCGGCGATGGCAGTGGCGCCCAGTTCGGGGGCGGTGACTTCAGCCAGGCTGCCCTGCAGGCCTCCCATGGGAGTGCGGGCACCGGCGACGATGACGACTGCTTCTTGGCTCATGGTGTGGTTCCGGTCAGGTTAGTGGAGTGGAAGCGGGGCCACAGCCGCCGGGCGGTGGACCCTGAAATGGGCGCTCATTTAGCCACAGACCCGCCCCGCACTCAAGCGCGCGAGTCTGTGCGCCCGGGGCCTCAGGACTCCCCCTGGCGGGGATCGAACAGCTTGCCCCGGGCCACCTCGCGGTAGCGCATGGGGCTCACCCCGTGGTGGCGCCGGAACAGCCGGGCGAAGTAGCTCACATCCTGCAGGCCCAGTTGCCAGCTGATTTCGGCGATGCTCAGGTTGCTGCGGCGCAGGAGGTCGCGGGCGGTGGTCAGGCGCAGGCTGTTGAGGTACTGCTGGGGGCTGTAGCCGGTGGCGTTGCGAAAACGGCGTCCCAGGGTGCGCGGACTCACGTCGAGTTGCTGCGCCAGACTCTCCAGGTTGACCCCGCTGGCCAGATGCTCCTGCAGGTACTGCTGGGCTTGCAGCACGGTTTCATCGTGGTGACTGCTGCGGGGGCCGTCCTGGTAGGCCGCGGCCCGGAACGAACGGCGGATCTCTGGTGAAAACTGCTGTTCCACCGCTCTCGCCACCCGGGTGCCAAACCAGTCCTCGACGATGTGCACCATCAGGTCGGCGATGGAATTGACGCTGCCGACGCAGTAGATGTTGTCACTCTGGGTGATCAGGTGCCGGGTCTTGAGCTGCACCCGGGGGTAGCGCCGGGCGAAGCGCTTGAAATAGTTCCAGTGGGTGGTGGCGGGGCGCCCGTCCAGCAGCCCCGCCTCGGCCAGCAGGCAACTGGCGGTGCCCACGCTGCAGATGCGGGTGCCGCGGCTGGCGATAGTCGCCAACTGGTGCAACCAGGGCGCAGCGCTGTTCAGGGTGGGCTGGGGCGTGCGCCAGATGGCGGGCAGTATCAGCAGGTCCAGTTGCGACAGCGCGCGGAAGGGCAGGTCGGGGGTCAGCTGGATACCGCTGGCCAGGCGCAGGGGAGTCGTGTCGGGTCCGGTCAGCAGGAAGCGGGCCTGGGGCTGGCCCCGTTCGCTGACGCTGGCCATCTGGCTGGCGGCCTGCAGTATCTCCATCGGCAGGGTTACGCTGCTGGCGAGGGCATCGGGGTAGAGGGCGGCGGCGGCGGTGTACATTGACGGAAATGGCCGGAGGAAGCGGTGTGTCCAAAATAGCATAAAAAGTGACAAAAATACCCTGATGGCATTGGGGTGAGCGGCCGTACACTGGCCTTCTTCATGTCATAAAGAGGTGGTAGTGGTAATGAGTGCTCAGCGTTTGCCGGTGATTGTCGGATTTGGTGGTATCAACGGCGCGGGCAGGGCATCGAGCCACCATGCTTACCGGCGCCTGGTGCAGGGCAGCCTGCCGCAGGCCGAGCGTGACCAGACTTTCGCCGCCCTGGCCCGGTTGATGGGGCTGGAGGCCGTCGACGAGCAACATATCCTCGACCACACCCTGGTCCGGCGGGTGGAACTCAACCATTTCGACGTGGACCGGGTGCAGTGGAACCGGCGCTTCCCGACCCAGAGCAACGGCCAGCCGGTGACCTTCGATATCAAGCGCCAGTACCTGCCCGAGGTGATTCCCCCCGAGTGGGAGGTCACGCCCACCTCGGTCACCCACGCCAACGTCAAGATCCGCGGCCAGCAGGAGTTCCTGCTGCCCACCATCCGTGAATTCGAGGTGAAGGCGGCGGGCCAGCTGCCCACCGGCTTCGAGCCCGGCAAGCTGTACGCCTCCCGCAACCACCCCCGGGGGCTGCAGATGATGGTCTACGCGGCCTCCGATGCATTGGGCAGCCTGGGGCTCGACTGGGAACACATTGCCAGCAAGGTGCCGGTGGACCAGGTCAGCGTCTACGCCGGCAGCGCCATGGGCCAGCTCGACGGCGCCGGGGCCGGAGGGATGCTCAAGGCCCGCTACAACGGCCAGCGGGTCACCTCCAAGTTCTGCCCCCTGAGCCTGGCGGAAATGCCGGCGGATTTTGTCAACGCCTACGTCCTCGGCAGCCTCGGTTCAACCGGCGCTTCCCTCGGCGCCTGTGCGTCGTTCCTCTACAACCTGCGCCTGGGTATCAATGATATCCGCAGCGGCCGGGCCCGGGTCGCGTTCATCGGCTCCGCCGAGGCGCCGATCAACCCGGAAGTCATGGAAGGCTACGCCGCCATGGGCGCCCTGGCCACCGACAAGGGCTTGCGCGCGCTGGATGGACTGGATGACAGCCAGGCCCCCGATCACCGCCGGGCCTGCCGGCCCTTCGCCGATAACTGCGGCTTTACTATCGCCGAATCGGCACAAATGGTGGTGCTGTTCGACGACGCCCTGGCCCTGGAGACCGGGGCGACCATGTTCGGCGCCGCCCCCGATGTGTTCGTTAACGCCGACGGTTTCAAGAAGTCCATTTCCGGCCCCGGTGTGGGTAACTACCTCACCATGACCAAGGCCCTGGCCGGCATCCGCGCCATCATCGGTGAGCGCGCCGTGCGCAGCGGCGGCCTGGTGCAGGCCCACGGCACCGGTACCCCCCAGAACCGGGTGACCGAGTCGCGGATCCTGGAGGAGGTGGCCCGGGCCTTCGGTATCGAGCAGTGGCCGGTGGCGGCCATCAAGTGCTTCCTCGGTCACTCCCTGGGCTCCGCCTCCGGCGACCAGGTGACGGCCACCCTGGGCGTCTGGGCACACGGCCTGGTGCCGGGTATCACTACGGTGGAGGAGTTTGCCGAGGACGTTCACCGTGACCACCTGTCCCTGAGTACCAGCCACCAGGCGGTTGACCCCCAGGCCCTGCATTACACCCTGGTGAATTCCAAGGGCTTCGGTGGCAACAACGCCACCGCCTCGCTGCTGAGTCCCAACGTGACCCGGAAGCTGGTGCGCATGCGGGCCTCCGCTGCCGAATGGCAGGCCTGGGAAGCTGCTAACGAAGGGGTGCGCGAGCGCCAGGCGGCCTACGATGCGGCGATGATCGCCGGAGATATTGCGCCGACCTATCACTTCGATTACGGGGTATTGGGTGATGACGACGTAACCCTGGGCGCGAGTGATGTCCAGATTGGCCCGCACCGGGTGTCCCTGGAGACAGAGTCTCCCTTCGGTTCCCTGAATCCCGACGACTGATGCAATAGTGCTACGAAGAAGGGCGGCCATCTGGCCGCCCTTTTTGGTTAATCCCCGGCTGGAGGTCAGAAGTTGTAGGTTACCTCTGCGCCATAGACCTGGCCCTTCGCCGGCGGAGAGAACGTACCCCCCAGGGGAATCGGGCCCAGGGCCGCCGGCAACTGGGTGTCGCCACCGTGCTTCACTTCATCCAGCAGGTTGCGACCGTAGAGCGAGAGTACCCAGTGGCCGCTGTTGCTGTAGAAATCGAGGCCGGCATCGACAATGTCCTGCTCGAGAATATAACCCAGGTTGTTGTCGGTGTAGGCGGACTCGTCCCGGTGGGCATAGCTGAGTCGGGCCGAGGCATAGCCCCAGTTGCCAACCTGTATGTCATAGCTCAGGCCCACGTTGTACGTCAGCTCCGGTGCCCGCGGCAGATCGAGGTCCTTGTCCGCGCTGTCGACCACGCCGTCGCCATTGAGGTCGAAGATCACCTTGTCGTAGCTGGCATCCAGGTAGCCCAGGCCGGCGGTCAGCACCAGGTCATCGGTGATCGGGAAGGCGCCGTCGATCTCCAGGCCATAGATACTGGCATCGGCGGTGTTATCGATGATCTGCAGCACCCCGGAGGTTTCGCTGGGCAGGTTGACCTCGCGCTGCATGTCGCCGATGTCGGTATAGAACACGGCGGCATTCAGGCGGCCCCAGCTATGGGTCGACTTGTAGCCGAGTTCGTAGCTGTCCACCTGCTCCTCGTCGAAGGGGCCGGGCGGGAAGCTCGGATCCGTGTTGCGCAGGTTGTAGCCCCCGGAACGGAACGCCCGGCTCCAGTGACCGTAGACCTGGGCGCTGTCATCCAGCGCGTAGGTAAAGCCGATCTTCGGTGCCCAGGTATCCCAGGTGTTGTCGTCCTGGAAGTCGATGGGGCAGGCCGGGCCCTCGACGAAGTTACAGCGGGTATCGGAGGCGTACAGCGGGTTGGCGTAGGTCGGGACGCCATTGACGATGGTCCCCGGGATATCCAGCACGTTGGTATTGACCCCCAGTGAGGCGATCTCGGCGGACTTCTCTTCCGACGACCAGCGAATTCCGGCAGTCAGGGTCAGGCGATCGGTCAGGTCGTAGTCCACCGCAGCGAAGGCGCCCAGGGTTTCCACGTTATAGTAGCCGCCGCCGTCCTGGATCTGGTAGGCCACGCTGTCCGGCAAGGCGCCGCCGGTCAAGGCCGCGGTGAGGGCGCCGAGCAGGTTGCGGCGCTCGTGGTAGACCATGTCGTGGTCGAACCAGTACAGGCCGGTAGTCACATTGGCGTTGCCGAACTGGCCGTTATAGCGCAGTTCGAAACTGTTCTGCTCACTGTCGAGGTTGGCCGGGGCGTGAAACAGGGCGACGGGTTGAGCGTCAATATCCCCGAGGGAGCTGCTCTGGGCGTCGCGCCAGCCGTAGATGGCGGTGATGGTGCCGTCGCCAAGGCCCACGTCCATATTGAACTCGGCGCTCAGGAAATCGGATTCCACCAGGCCGTAGCCGGTCTCGTCGTAGTTGACGTCGAAGCTGTCGCGGTCACCGTTGAACGGTGTGCCGGGTACGCCGGAACCATTGGTGTGGGACTGGGCGACCGGGCCGTCGCCGTCGATGTCGCTGTATTCGTAGCGCACAATCAGCTCGGTGCTGTCAGTGGGTGTCCACAGGATGCTGGCCCGGGCCATCTGCTGCTCCACGGCGCCGGTGTCCTCGCCGGTGAACTGGTTTTCGAAGTAGCCCTCATCGTCGTTCCAGTAGCCGGTCAGGCGCACCGCCAGGGAGTCGGTGACCGGGCCGCCGATGGCGCCCATCAGGTAGCGGTTGAAGCCACCATCGCCACCCCCGTCAACCGCGGCACGTACCGTCGCGTCGAACTCTTCGGTGGGGCGCTTCCAGTTCATCAGGATGGCGCCGCCAGTCACGTTGCGCCCGAACAGGATGCCCTGGGGCCCGCGCAGGACCTCAACGCTTTCCAGGTCGAACACATCGAAGATAATGCCGTTGTTGACCCCCAGGTACACGCCGTTGACGAAGATGCCGACAGTCGGGTCAATCGAGGGGATCGAACTGTTCACCCCCAGCCCGCGAATCGAGAAATTGGCGGTACCGCGAGTGGTGCCCACGTCGTCGAGGGCCACGTTGGGCAGGCCCACCGACAGGTTGGTCAGGTCGCGCACTTTCAGAGCTTCGATCTGCTCTGAGCCAAAGGCGGAAATCGCCATGGGTACGTCCTGGGACAATTCCGCCCGCTTGCGCGCTGTCACCACGACTTCCTCCAGCATGACAGCTGAAGCTCCGCGGCGTTCTGGCTGGGCCTGCGTCGCCGCGCTGCTGGCTAGCGCAACCGCGCCGCCGAGCAGGATTGCCCCGGTCGATCGACCGAGCCCGGACAGGGCCGCCGACAGCGGGCGTAGACGGATTTCGAGTGTGTTGTTGTGCATGGTGCTTCTCCCTCTTTCTATTATCGTTTATTGCTATTATCGAACTGAAAGCTGCGAGAGGTTGGAGGCCGGGCATGCTCGCGGTCACTGCTGCCGCTGCGGCCGGTATCCTCCTTCCTGAGCCACTGCCGTACTCTGGAGCTGCGCCTGTCAACAGGGCTGCCAGGAGCGCGGTAGTGGTAGTCATCTGATCAAGTGTGCTGGTGGGGCCCTCCGTGTGACAACCTATCGTTTTCAAGTGTTTTATTTGTCTTCCCGATCCGCTACCCCCGCCACGAAGGGGGGGAGGCCAGCGGGGGCGATGTAACGCAAGGTTGCCATCGCCCCCGCCAGGTTCACGGCGAAATCAGAGGTTGTAGGTCACCTCGATGCCGTAACGGCGTCCCTTGGCCAGCGGTGAGAAGGTACCGCCCCAGGGGATCAGGCCACCGAGATCGTTGGGCAACTGGGTGTCGCCACCGTGCTTCACGGTGTCCAGCAGGTTGCGGCCGTAAAGCGAGAACACCCAGTGGCCACCCGCGGAGTAGAAGTCAAAGCCCAGGTCCAGGATATCCTGCTCGTCGATATAACCGAGGTTGTTATCCGTGTAGGCGGACTCGTCGCGGTAGGCGTAGTTGATTCGTGAACTCAGGTAGCCCATATCGCCGAAATCCAGGTCGTGGTTCAGGCCGATGGAGTAGGTCAGTTCCGCCGCCCTGGGGAGATCCAGGTCCTTGTCTGCCGAATCGATGACGCCGTCGCCGTTCAGGTCGAAGTTGACTTTGTCGTACTCGGCGTCCAGCCAGCCGACCGACGCCATGGCGATCAGGTTGTCGGTGAGGGCATAGGTACCGTCGACTTCCACGCCCAGCAGCGTGGCCTCCGCGGTGTTGCGGATCAGCTGCACTACGCCCACGCCCTGGCTCGGGAGGTTGATTTCCCGCTGCATGTCGTCGACCTGGTTGTAGAAGACGGCAGCGTTCAGCTTGCCGCGGCCAAATTCAGACTTGTAGCCCAGCTCGTAGCTGTCCACCTGCTCCTGGTCGAAAGGACCGGGGATGTCATCGGGGTTGACGGAGGTGTTACGCAGGTTGTAGCCACCGGAGCGGAAGCCGCGTGACCAGTGACCGTAGATGCGGGAGCTGTCGGTCATGTGGTAGGTGAAGCCCAGCTTGGGCGACACGCTGTCCCAGCTTTCCTCGTCCTCGAAGTCGTAGGGGCAGTCGTTGTTCAGCACCACGTTACACGGTGAGTTGACGTTGCGGATCAGGGAAACCACGTCGGCATCCTTGTCCTCTTTCGAGTAGTTGATGCCGGCGGTCAGGGTCCAGTCGCTCGACAGGTCGTAGTCGACCTGACCGAACACGGTCCAGGATTCCACATCGAGGGTGCCGCCGCCATCCGCCGTCAGGAACGGGGCCACGCCACCGGTGACGATGCCACCGAACTCGCGGCGCTCGTGGTAGGTGATGTCATTGGTGAAGTAAAAAGTGCCCACCGTGACGTTGGTATTGTTGCCAAACAGGCCGTTGTAGCGCAGCTCGTTACTGAACTGTTCGGTTTCCAGCCAGGAGGGCGCGTGGAACAGCCAAACGGGCTGGGCGTCGATGTCGCCAACGCTGTTGGCGTCGTAGGTGCGCCAGCCGAAAATGTTGGTCACGGTACCTTCGCCAAAATCCACGTCCCAGTCGAGCTGGGCCGTGAAGGCGTTGGTTTCGCTGTCCTGGGAACCCACCTCGTCGAGGGAGGCGCCGAATTCCTTGCGGTCAAAGCCCTGGAAGGCACAGGGTACGCCGGAACCGTTGGTGTGACACTGGCCGACCGGGCCGTCACCTTCGTTTTCGGAGTACTCGTAGCGCAGGGTGAGTTCGACACGATCTGTTGGCGTGATCACCACAACCGGGCGCACCATGGTCTGCTCGATCTTGCCGATGTCGTCGCCGTCAAATTTGTTTTCCAGGAAGCCCTGGTCGTCATTGTAGTAGGCGGTCAGACGCGCGCCCATCCAGCTGGTGACCGGGCCGCCCACGCTGCCCATCAGGTAACTGTTGAGGCCGCCTTCATCGCCCTGGTCCGCGGCGGCGCGCAGGCTCAGTTCGAATTCATCGCCGGGCTTTTTGGTGTTCAGCAGTACCGCGCCGCCGGTGACGTTGCGGCCGAACAGCGTGCCCTGTGGGCCGCGCAGGACCTCGATGCTGGCCAGGTCAAAGGTGTCGAACAGCACACCGTTGTTCATGCCCTGGTAGACGCCGTCAATGATGAGGCCGACGGTGGGGTCGATGCCGGGGATGGAACTGTTGATGCCGAGGCCGCGAATGGAGAAGTTGGCGGTGCCGCGGGTGGTGCCGACGTCGTCGAGGGCGACATTGGGCATACCGACCGAGAGGTTGGTCAGGTCGCGCACCTTGAGTGCTTCAATCTGGTCTGATCCGAACGCCGAAACGGCCAGAGGGACATCCTGGGATTCCTCCGCGCGCTTGCGGGCGGTGACGACCACCTCCTCCAGCAGTGCAGAAGTGGAACCCCTGCGGGCCTCTTCCTGGGCTTGTGCGGTGACGGCTGTCGAGGTGGCGACAGCACCGCCGAGCAGGGCTGCACCGGCCGACCAGCGCAAGCCGCTCAGGGCGGCAGCCAGTGGATTCTTGCGTGTATAACGGGTAGTTGTTTTCATGGGTGTAACTCCCTCTTTCATGTTGATGCTTATAGCTATTATCGAAATGAAAACCGCGAGGTTGGAGTTCAGGGGCGGTTGCGGCCATAGGTGTCGTGGCTGCTGACCCATTCCTCCGAAACCACTGCCGCGCCCAGTGATACTTCTCCACAGAGGACGGTAGCGGCAATAATTTCCGCCAGTTTGCGGGCCTTGCCTTCACCGTAACAACCCATCGATTCAAGGCATTCCCGCTGGGTTGCGAGTCCGGTGCCGCCGCCGTAAGTGGCGACGATCAGCGAGGGCAGTGTCACGGAATAGTAATAATCACCCTCGGGGGTAATTTCCGCATGCACCAGGCTGGCATGGGATTCTGCCACGTTGGCTTCGTCCTGTCCCGTGGCAATAAACACACTTGCAATTCCGTTAGCCGGGTGCACGCCGTTGTGCACCGCGCCAGCCATCAAACCACCGAGCTGCGATGTCATACGCGCCGCGTACATGGCCTCCGGGGTAGTACGCATGAGATCGCGCAGCAGATCTCGGGGCAGGGTGATTTCGGCGATGACGCGCTTGCCTCGGGTGTGCAGGGTATTGATCTGCGAGTGCTTCTTGTCGGTGTCCATGTTTCCCGACAAAAAGTAGCGGGTGATAGCGCCGGGATAGTTGTCGAGAATCCAGCGGCAGGCGGCAAAGGTGGCCTTGCCGCACATGTTCTGGCCGGCCGCATCTCCGGTGGTGTAATTGAAGCGCAGGTACAGCATGCGGCTGGCGGGATATTGTTCGATGTTGCGCAACCTGCCGCTGCGTGTCGTTGTCTCCGCGGCGGCTTTGATGGCGGGGAAGTTCTCTGCCACCCAGATGCCGAAGTCCCTGGCACCCCGCGCATCGGCAAAGGCAAACACCGGGGAGCGCTGCATGGCGTCGTCCACCACTGTGGTGGTGATACCGCCGGCCTCGCGGGTGAGGCGCATGCCGCGGCTGTAGCTGGCGACGAGCGTGCCCTCGGTGGTGGCCATGGGAACGTAAAAATCGCCCTCGGCGTGCTCGCCGTTGACGCGCACCGGGCCGGCAAAGCCCAGTGGCATCTGCACGATGCCGGTGAAATTTTCGATATTGCCGGGCAACACCGCCGGGTCGAAGGAGTACTGTCCTGTCTGCTCCAGGCTGGCACCGCTCTGCTCCTCGATGAACGCGCGGCGCGCGGCAGCAGCCTCACGGGTGTAGTCGTTGTCTTTGTCTCGGGGAATACGGGCACTGGTCATAAGCTGGTTCAATCTCCGTTATTATGGTGATCAAGTAGACATTGCAGCGGTGTCTAAGGTATACAAGCCCGGCATGTCGCGCATGACCCAATACGCCAACTTAATGACCGAAGATGCCACAGCCGCAATGTAGCCAGGATGTCGAACGCCAGCCCACTGTTTTGAGCAGTTGGATAAAGGTGTTGTTGCTGGCGCTACGCGATCATGGCTGCAATGCCGATCTGCTGCTGCAGGAGTCGGGCCTCGACCACGAGCAACTGGCCGATCCGGATGCCCGCCTGCCGCTGGCGGCCACCACCCGATTGTGGGATCTGAGTGTGCAGGCGCTGGAGGACGAGACGCTGGGCCTGTGGGTACCCTGCTATTCCAACCAGAACACCTTTCACGCGCTTGGCTACGCCTTCATGGCCAGTTCCACGCTGCTGGAGGCCCTGCAGCGAGTGGCCCGCTTCAACGCCATGGTGTCAGACGCCGCCCGGGTGGAACTGGATGTCGGGGAGAACAGCGTTGTCCTGTCCTGGGATTTGTGGACACCGGATCTCGGGCCTTCGCAGGAGGCCATGGAGGCCATCCTGTCGCTGATCCTGCGTTCGTCGCGCAAAATTCGCGGCAAGGACTTCGCCCCGCTCAAGGTCTCGTTGCTGCGCAAACGCTGCGCCGACGAAACACCGTTCCGGGAGTTTTTCCAGGCACCCATCGAGTTTGGCGCGGATCGCTACCGCATGGAATTCGACCGCGCCGAGCTGGAACAGCCTTTGGAATGGGGCAATGAAAGCCTGGCGCGCTCCAGCGACCGGGTGATCGAAGACTATCTCAAGCAGCTGGAGATGGGCAGTGTGGCCACCCGGCTGCGCAACCTGCTGGTGCGCGACCTGCCCGGCGGTGCCCTCGGTCACGAACACTACGCCCGGGAACTGGGAATGAGCGGCCGCAGCCTGCAGCGCAAACTCAGCGCCGAGGGCAGCTCCTTCAACCAGATACTCAACGAAACCCGCTGTGAACTGGCCTGTTCCTACCTCGGCCAGACACCGCGGCAGTCACTGACGGAAATCGCGTTCCTGCTGGGTTTTTCCGATACCAGCAGTTTCTCCCGCGCCTTTCATCGCTGGACTGGCGTCGCCCCCGGTGCCTATGCGCCCTGAGCCTGTCGCCACCCTGCGGGTACCCGGTGTCCCCGACGGGCTTTCCATGCGGGTTCACGGGCCCGAGGACCTCTGTATTTCCCGCCAGTTGCTGGAGACGGGTATCTGGGAGCCCTTTGAAACCAGCCTGGTACAGCGCTTTCTCGAGCCCGGGGATGTGTTTGTCGATGTGGGTGCCAATATCGGCTATTTCACGGTGTTGGCTGCGCTCTGCGTGGGGCCCGCGGGCCGGGTCTTTGCCGTGGAACCCGACCCTGCCAATCTCGCGCTGTTGCGGGAGAATCTGCAACGCAACGCCTGTGCCGACCGGGTTCAATTACAAGCGGCGGCCCTGGCTGCAGCCGATGGCGTTGCCAGGCTGCACCTCAGCGAGGATAACCTGGGCGATCACCAGATGTTCGACACGGGAGGCGGCCGGGCCAGTGTGGAGGTGCCCCTGCTGGATGGCGGGCGCTGGCTCGGCGGGCAGACCCGGCGCGTCGATATGCTCAAGGTGGACACCCAGGGCTACGAGTACGAGGTGATGTCGGGGCTGGTGCCCCTGCTGCGAACACTCCCGCGCATGCCGCGCATCCTGATCGAGCTCACACCGCTCTCCCTGCGCCAGGCCGGTAGCAGCGGACGCACCCTGGTGGAGCTGCTCGCCAGCCTGGGGCAGCCGCTGTGGATTGTCGATCACATCGAACACCGCCTGGTGGCCTGCTCAATGGAAGAGCTCGCCCGCTGGAGTGACAATGTGGATGCCTGCCCGGGAGACGCCGGTTTCATGAATCTTCTGGTGGGCGCCGCCTGAAAGAGCGCGGGTACCGGCTTTGCTGCTATCATGCGGTCCGTTTACTGTCCCAGGAACCCGGCGTCTACCACCTACCATGTCTGATCTACTGACCCTCTTACAGCAACGAAACTCCGCGCCACGCCTGACTGAACCCGGCCCGGCAGAGGAGGAACTGCGGGAGATGATCGCCGCCGGGACCCGCGCGCCGGACCACGCCTGGCTGCGGCCCTGGCGATTTATCAGTATTGCCGGAGAGCGCCGTGAGGCCTTTGGGGAGGTGCTTGAGCGCTGCCTGCTGGCCCGCAACCCCGAGGCCGATGCGGCCGCCCGCGACAAGGCGCGCAGCGCCCCGCTGCGCGCGCCCCTGCTGCTGGTGGTGGTGACCCGCCTGACCGAGCATCCCAAGGTGCCGGCGGTAGAGCAGCGGCAGTCGGCCGGTTGCGCCGCGCAGGGTATTCTGCTGGCCGCCGAAGCCCTGGGTTACGCCGGCATCTGGCGCACCGGTGATGCCGCCTTTGACCCGGCGGTGATGCAGGCCCTGGGATTGTCCGACAACGAAGAGATTACCGGATTCCTATACCTTGGCACCCGGGCGTCGGCCCCCAAGAGTTTGCCTGGCCTGAATCCACAGGACTTTCTGAGTCACTGGTAACCCCACCCAACTAGCGAGAGAGATAACCCTATGCTGCCCCAGTACGAAACCCTCAGCCTGAGCCTTGAGGACAAGGTCGCCACCGTATCCCTCAACCGCCCGGACCGTGCCAATGCCATGAACGGGCCGATGTGGCGCGAGCTGCAGGAATGTTTCGAGTGGCTGGATGCCGAGCCCGGGGTGAGGGTGGTCATCCTGACGGGCAACGGCAAGCATTTTTGTGCCGGCCTGGATCTCGGCATGTTCGGTGAAGTGCTCTCCGAACACAGCGACCCGGCTCGCCGGTCTGAGCAATTCCGGCGCACGGTGCTGCGCATGCAGGACAACCTCTCGGCGATTGAGAAGTGCAGCAAGCCGGTGCTGGCGGCGATACACAACACCTGCATCGGCGGGGCCGTGGATCTCACCTGTTGCTGTGACATGCGCTATGCCAGTACCGATGCACATTTCTCCATTCGCGAGATCGATATCGGCATGACCGCGGATGTGGGAACCCTGCAACGGCTACCGCACATCATTCCCCAGGGGGTGGCGCGCGAGCTGGCTTATACCGGGCGCACCATGGATGCAGCGGAGGCCTGCCAGATGGGTTTTGTAAACCGGGTGTTCGAGGACCGGGATGCGCTCTATGCTGGCGTACGCGAAATCGCCCTGACCATCGCTGCCAAAACGCCGCTGGCCATTCGCGGTACCAAGGAAATGCTGGTGTACGCCCGCGATCATTCTGTCGCAGATGGCCTCAACTATATCGCCACCTGGAACGCTGGCATGCTCAGCCAGGTCGACCTCACCGCGGGTATCACCGCCCAGGCGCAAAAAACCACCGCCGAGTACGAGGACTAGTTCCCTACCGACCAACGTACCAGGCGAGGATTTCCCATGGCATTTCTGGCCCGGCTCAATCGGCCGTGGATTCATTTTATTGTGCTCGGTCTGGCGCTGTTCGAGCTCCAGCGCTGGGCGTTCCCCGAACCCAAACCGGTGATAGGCCCGCTGGCGCCAGCGCGTGTGGATAGCCTGCGCCAGCAGTGGCTGGCCCTGGCCGGCAGCCC
This sequence comes from Parahaliea maris, assembly GCF_008064665.1. Taxonomy (GTDB): domain Bacteria; phylum Pseudomonadota; class Gammaproteobacteria; order Pseudomonadales; family Halieaceae; genus Parahaliea; species Parahaliea maris. The sequence goes on from NZ_VRZA01000004.1 coordinate 72,705, forward strand.
CCCGAGCGAAGAGCAGCTCCAGGGTATGGTGGCCCAGGAGCTCGACCGCGACATGCTGTTCCAGCGCGCCCTGGAACTGGAACTGCACCTGTACGACCAGGTGGTCTACCAGCGCCTGTTGCGCAACATGGCCTTCCTGCAGATGGGGGAGGGCAAGAGCGAACAGGAGATCTACCAGCAGGCCCTGGACATGCGCCTTCACCTGGGCGACGAGGTCATCAAGCGCCGCATGATTCAGGTGATGGAACAGTTGCTGCTGGCGGCGCGGCCACCCCTTCCCGTGAATGAGGTCGATATCGCCGCGGAGTTCGAGTCCCGGCGCGAAGAGCTGCGGCGGCCGCCGCGCTATTCCATTGAGCAGCTGTACTTCAACCGAGAGCGGGAAGACGAAGTACCTGCGGTGGTGGAGCGCATTCAGAGCGAGGGGCTCAGCGCGGAACAGGCCCGCAGTCTCAGCTCACCCTTTCTGCCGGGTTACGTCTTCCGCCAGCAAACGCCCGACCAGCTGGCACGTAATTTTGGCGCCGCTTTTGTCCTGAACCTGCAGGAGGCCATACCGCAGGCAGGGCAGTGGGTTGGCCCCCTGCGCTCGACGTACGGCCTGCACTACGTGTGGGTGGAGGCTATCGAACCCTCGCGCGACGCCACCCTGGAGGAGGTGCGGCAACAACTGGAACGGGACCTGCTCTCGCGCCGGCGCGCTACTGCCCTGGCGGATGCCATCGCCGATCTGCGCGAGGACTACGAGGTGCGTACGTCATGACCAGACTGACCCGACGTGGTGTGATCCTGGTGTTGCTGGCCTGGCTGGTGGGGCTGGCATTGCCTGCCCAGGCGCACCGCTTCGCCCCTTCATTGCTCAAGGTCACCGAAGTGGGCGACAACCAGTTCAACCTGGTGTGGAAAACCCCGCTGCAGGCAACCAGCCCGGTGCCCATGCGTCCGCGCTGGCCGGATGCCTGCGAAGTGATACAGGCCCCGCCTGCCCAGGTGGAGGGCACCGGGCGCGTGACGACCCTGCTGCTGGACTGCGGGGCGCTGGGGGAGGCCGGCCTGGTGGGCCAGCGCCTGGGGATAGACGGGCTCGGACCCAACCAGGCCTCTGCCATGGTCATGGTGGACCTGCAGGACGGCCGCCACTACCAGCAGGTGCTCACCGCCGAGAAAGCGGAATTTGTGGTGCCCGCCGAACCTGGCGCAGGGCAGGTCATGGGCGATTACACGGCGCTGGGTATCGAGCATATCTGGGGCGGCGTCGATCACCTGCTCTTCGTATTTGGCCTGATCTTGCTGGTGGGCGGCGGCAAGCGACTGCTGTGGACGATCACCGCATTCACCGTGGGGCACAGCGTGACCCTGTCCCTCGCTGCCCTTGGCTATATCAACTACCCGGTCGAACTGGTGGAGTTTGCCATTGCCGTCAGCATTTTTGTATTGGCGGTGGAGCTGACCCGGGGGGATGGCCTGGTGAAACGCTATCCCTGGTGGCTGGCGGGGGGCTTCGGCCTGTTGCACGGTATGGGCTTTGCCGGCGCCCTGGCCGCGACGGGCCTGCCCCAGGACAATGTGCCCCTGGCGCTGCTGTTCTTTAACGTGGGCATCGAGATCGGCCAGGTGGCGTTTATCTTGCTGGTGCTGGTGGTGTGGCTGTTTATTCGCCGCCCCCTCGGCAGGACGGCGCGGCGGCTGGCGCCGGTCCCGGTCTATTTGCTGGGCTGTCTCTCAGCCATGTGGTGTATTCAGCGGGGGCTGGAGGCCCTGGCGGCCTGAGGAGCCCCGCGGAATAGCGCGGGGCTTTCAGTTTTGCGGTAGCAGCGCCGCCAGCGTGGTGCTGTCGGGATAACCGTCGGCGGGCAGGTCAGATGCCAGCTGGAATGCGCGCAGGGCGGCGCGGGTGCGGCTTCCCAGAATCCCGTCCGGGGTGCCCGGGTCATAGCCCGCCGCCAGCAAGGCCTCCTGGGCCTGGCGCAGCTGGGCGCTGGTGAGCGGTTCCGCTTCACCGTTGGCGTAATCGGCGGCGGGAGCTCCGGCCAGGCGATCCGCCAACAGGCCGACCGACAGTGCGTAGTTTTCCGAGTTGTTCCAGCGCTTCACCACCTCGAAGTTGTCGTACACCAGGAAGGCGGGGCCGGTGTGGCCCGCCGGCAGCAGCAGTTCGGCCTGCAGGTCGGCAGCCGGCAGGGCGCTGCCGTTGAGATTGCGAACCCCCCGAGCCGACCACTCGCCCAGATTGGCGCCGCGTCCCTTGCCGCTCAGGCTGTAGTCGAATCCGTCCCGCAACGACACCTGGCGCCCCCAGCGCAACCCGGGGGTCCAGCCGAGCCCGCGCAGGAAATTGGCCGCCGAGGCCAGGGCGTCGCGTTCACTGCGCCACAGGTTGACCTGGCCATCGCCGTCGCCATCGAGGGCGTACTGCAGGTAGGTAGAGGGCATGAACTGGGTGTGCCCCATGGCGCCGGCCCAGGATCCCTGCATTTGTGCCGGGTCGAGTGATTCCCGTTCCACCAGGCGCAGGGCGTTCACGAACTCGGAGGCGAAAAAGTCCGAGCGGCGCGGGTCACAGGCCAGGGTGGCGAGGGCGTCCAGGGTCGGCATCTTGCCGAGGTAGCCGCCGTAGTTGGTTTCCAGCCCCCAGAAGGCCACCAGGTAGCGCGCGGGTACCCCGTACTGCTGTTGCAGGCCGTCGAGAAAGGCGCCGTGCTGTCGCAGCAGGTTGCGCCCCTGTTGCACCCGCTGGTTGCTGACGCGCTGCCCCACGTAGCTGGCAAAGGTCTGCATGAACTCGGGTTGCTTGCGGTCGAGCTCGACCACCCGCTGCAGTTCCTTGACCGTGGGCAGGGTGGTGCGCACCACGTTGGCGGATACGCCTTCGGCGATCGCCTTGTCGCCCAGCTGTGTCCGGCAGGCCTCAAACCCGGCGCTGGCCTGGGCGGCCAGAGGGCTGAGGAGTGCGACGGCCAGTGCCAGCGACAGGCAGCGGCCAGGGCGGAGGTGCGAAGTGATGTCGGGCATGGGGCGTCAGTCCGGGTTGCCCGGCCAGTCTTCCCACTGGATAAAGGGGTGGAAGGCGAGCTTGATCCCCTCCATCACGTACTCCTCGTTTTCTAGAATGTTGCGGCGGCGTACATAGCGGCCGGCGGAGGAGCGGGTGTCGATGGCGTCGGTCGCATCGAGTCCGCCGCGGCTGGCAAACAGCCGTTGCAGCTCGATGTCATAAATGCTGATCTGCAGCGAGGCCACAGCGGCGTTCATATTCCAGTCGAAGTCGGCCGAAACGCCGCTGCCCGGGCCCTGCAAGGAGGGGCGACGGGTCACCCCGTCCCAGCGCGCGAGGTGTTTGAGACCGCCGTTGAAGGGCACTTCAAACTCCACGATGTCGGTGAACACGAAGGCGTCGAGATCGGTGGTTTCACGCAGCTGGTCGCGCACGCTCTGCATGATCTGGACAAAGCTCTTCATGTTGACCTTGCCAGTCGTCGGGTCTACCGGGTCGCCAAAAGCGCGCACCGCCGTGTTCCAGTGCTGGCGGAACTCGCGCTGTGGCAGCACTTTATAACCGTTCTTCTTCAGGTAGGTGCCGACCAGGCCGTCGACCCGGGGCTCCACATCCTGCAGGTAGTTGCGTGAGGGCGGGCCGAGATTGACGTGGGGGATGATGACGGTCTTCACCTTTTTGAAGGCTTCGGGTCCGCCGTCCATTTCCGCCTGGAAAGTGGTGGGGTTGTAACTGGGGCCACTGCTACAGGCCGACAGGCCGGCGGCGAGCAACAAGGCCGCACCGATACGGGCAACGGTGGTGAACAAACGCATGGGGACTCCTGATCCGTTATAGTGGGGCGCATGGTAGCAAAATCTCGAAGGGGTCACAGCGCGCAGTGAGTCTGCATATCCAATCTTCCACGCAGGGCGAGGGGCCGGACGTCATCCTGCTCCACGGCCTGTTCGGTATGGGCAACAATCTCGGTGCGCTGGCACGCGCGCTGCAGGACGATTTCCGGGTGCACTGCCTGGATCTTCCCAATCACGGGCGTTCCGGCTGGCTGGAAACCATGACCCTGGAGTCGCTGGCTGACGGCATCCGCGGCTGGTTGCGAGAGCGCGGCATTGCACGGGCCCATCTCTGCGGCCATTCCCTCGGCGGCAAGGTTGCCATGCGGATTGCCCTGGATGACCCGGGCCAGGTGGACAGGCTGGTGGTGGCCGATATCGCGCCGGTGGATTACCCGGCCCACCACGACGCCATCTTCGCCGCCCTGCAGGCGGTGCGGGATCGGGCGCCCCGCTCGCGAAGCGAGGCGGAGACAGTCATGCGGGACTTCATCGTCGAGGAGGGGGTGCGCCAGTTCCTCCTCCTGAGCCTTGCCAGGGGCGAGGACGGGCGTTACCAGTGGCGCTTTAACCTGGATGGACTGCTGCGGGATTACGGCGCGGCGCGGGGGCGGCTGGAGGCTTCGGCCCCGTTCACCGGGCCGGTACTGTTTATCAAGGGCGAAAATTCCGACTACATTCTGCCGCAACACCGCGAGGCAATCGAGTCGCTGTTTCCCGCCGCCCGGCTGCGGGTGCTACAGGGCTGTGGCCACTGGCTGCACGCGGAACAGCCACGCCTGTTCAATGCCACGGTGCGGCGCTTCCTGCTGGCGCCGCAGGGCGGGTGATCCCTTCAGGGCGCCAGCATGGCCAGCAGCAGGTCTACCTGCCGGTCTATGGACTCCCGGGTCGCGAGGTTGGTGCCGGTAATGGCGCGGGTTTGCGGCGCCACCAGCAGGTTGTAGGTCAGGGCCCCGGTGATCAGGTGCAGCAGTTGCAGCGGGTCCGCATCTCGCATCAGCCCCTGTTGCTGGCAGCCGCGCACGAAACGCACGCCGAGTTCGTAGTCCCGTTCCAGGAAGTGTTGCCGCAGCCAGCGCGCCCGCGGGCTGTCGCCCTGGGCTTCGTGAAACATCAGCCACATCCACTCGGGATGCTCGCGGGTGAACTCCACTATGGCGGTGAAAGCGGGACGCAGGGAGTCGGCCAGGCCGTTCACGTCCTGGATGGCCATAAACTGCGCCAGGCGCGCATTGCGCTCTTCCCATAACAGGCTGGCAGCGGCCTGCCACAGGCTGTCCTTGGTGGTGAAGTGATACTGTACCAGGGCCTTCTTGACCCCCGCGGCCTGGGCGATGCGAGACATCGAGGCAGCTGTGAAGCCGGAGCGGGTGAAGCAGTGAATGGCGGCTCGCAGGATCCGCAGGCGGGTTTGTTCGCGCTGCTGTTCACGGCGGGTGACTTCCCGGTTGCTGGAGGAGACGGCGGGTTGCTGTTCGGGCATGGAGCTCTTCCTTGGCGATGGCTGACAATACACTCGGATAGTCACTGTGTAAAACCACCGCGCTGGCGTCGCGGCGAACCGGTCGGTATGCTTGCCGCCCCTGTCAGACAATCATCCGGCCCCCGGGCCTGCCGGAGTCAGCAAAGCGATGTACCTCAGCCTCGGTGAAATCCTGATACTGTTCCTGTTCGGAGCCCTGGGCCTGTATTTCCTGGACGCCACCCGGGTCCGCGAACTGGCGGTGAAGGCGGTGGAGCGGGCCGGTGAGCGCGATGACTTCCAGTTGTTGGACCAGTCGGTTCACATCAACCGCCTCTCCCTGAGCCGGGACCAGCAGGGCCGCTGGAAAATCTGGCGCCAGTATCGCTTTGATTACAGCTTTGACGGCGTGGTGCGGGAACAGGGCTTTGTGATCATGCTGGGCAAACACCTGCAGGCAGTGGTGGTGAGCGAACCCAATCGCACGCTGCACTGACCGACCGACTCTCCCCTGACCTCAGCCACCGAGTGCCATCAGGGCCCTCGCCAGTACCACCGTACCCAGGGTCAGCAGCACCAGGGCGAGCACCCGGTCGATCAGTTGCTCGCGCTGCCGCAGCCAGTCGATGGCCTGGGGGTGGGACGCCATCGCCGCGACCAACGCGTACCAGCCGGCGTCGGTCAGTCCCACTGTCAGCACCATGATTCCCTTTACCGTCCAGTCCGTGCCGGGCCCGAGGAACTGGCTGAACAGTGCCAGCATGAATACCGCGAGCTTGGGGTTGAGGAAGGCCACCAGAAACCCCGAGAGGGCGCTGCCGCGGGAGGATTCGCCACCGCCTTCGCTGAGCCCTGCAGAAGCGCCCGAATGGCTGCTGCGCAGGCCGCGTACCCCCAGGTAAATCAGGTAGCCCGCGCCCGCCATCTGGATGGCCGCAAAGGCGCGCGGGGACCCGGTCATCACCAGGGCCAGGCCGCTGACGGTGATCAGGCCGTACAGGCCTACGCCGAAGCCGTGGGCAAAGGCGGCAGCGAGTCCGGCAGCGCGTCCCTGGCGCAGGGTGTTGCCCAACACAACCGCCAGGCTGGGACCCGGGGAGATAGCGCCGAGGAGGCACACCGTGAATAACGAGAGCCAGTGACTGAATTCCATGTCCGTTTGCTTACCTCTGAACTTTCGCGATGGTCGGGCTTGGCAGGTGTTCTGTCAGGTGGACAGTGCACCAGTGCTGTGCGAATGCTGGTTTCATCCTGGTGCCCCCAAATGATGCGCTACTGTAACAGCGTCCCGCTCCCCGGTCTTGTCCACAGAATCTGTGGATAACTCAGTGGGTATTTTGTTTAACCGTTCGTGCAGCGCAGTACTTACCGCGTTTGTTACAAATTGCTTAAAATTCGAGCAATTAGTAAAAATCCAATAAAAACAACGAGATAAGAAAATTACATGAAGTTCTTGATTTAAAGAAATACCTAAGCTAGTGAAAGTTTCATTTCTGTGAATGCATGTGCATAACATTTAGTCATCTGCTACGTAACGTAACTTTTGCACCGCAGATGGAAACAACCGGGCGTTGACGGGTGACTCAGACGGGTGAACGGAATCGATGGAACCTTTTTCTATAGCGCCTGGGAATCTGTCAAGATGTTTCAAAGTTGTTACCTTTTTGTAACAGCTTTGGTGCAGGCGCCTCAGTCGCCCCGGTAGATGCAACCCGAGGTACAGGTCTCACGTATTTCCACCGCGCTCAACAGCGGCAGGTCCGGTTGCAGGCGCTGCCAGATCCAGCGGGCCAGGTTTTCGCTGGTGGGATTTTCGAGGCCGGTGATGTCGTTGAGGTAGTAGTGATCCAGTTGCTCCAGCACCGGCTTGAAGGCCGCCTTGAGGTCGCCGAAGTCCATCACCCAGCCGCTGGGCTCGGGGGCGTCGCCGGTGACGCTGATGCGCACGTGAAAGGAATGGCCGTGGAGGCGGGCGCACTTGTGTCCCTCGGGGACGTTGGGCAGGCGGTGGGCCGCCTCGAAGTGAAATTCCTTGTAGATTTCCATGGGGATTCCGGACTGGGACAGGGGCAAACGGTGTGTCGCAGAGGGTTCTCCCTGGCTGACCTGGTGACCTCGCGCGAGGTCAAATTTTACTACTAAAATCAAGCGCTTTTAACGCTCCGAAAAAAATTAAAAAAAATCATGACGAACGTTTGACAGCCCCGCCAATCTCTCTATAATGCGCGTCCATCGGCTCAGGGGGTGGTTAGCTCAGCTGGGAGAGCATCTGCCTTACAAGCAGAGGGTCGGCGGTTCGATCCCGTCACCACCCACCAATCGATGTCGATATGTATGCTGCCGTTGGACCGGTAGTTCAGTTGGTTAGAATGCCGGCCTGTCACGCCGGAGGTCGCGGGTTCGAGTCCCGTCCGGTCCGCCATTTTCTTTCGACAAAAATCAATTAGTTACGTTGATTTTTGTCCGGCAAGAAAGTCTGTCTTAAGTTCCTTATTTACCCCAGTGACACAATAGCCACACAGACTGGCTTTGGCTCTACCCCATTAACGGGGACGGGCGTCCATTCGTACCAGGCATTCGGCTACTCGCAGTTAAGCGTCCAGTAATATTCCCAACCCCTTGCTGTCGACAAGACTGAGCATTTTCCGGGCGATTCCGCTGGGCTTTTTGGTACCGCTTTCCCACTGCCGCACGGTGGATGCGCTGGTGTTAAGACACTTCGCAAAGACCGGCTGACTTGCGTTGCTGCGGGTGCGGATTTTCTTGATTTGAGCTGGAGTGTACTCCTTCACCTCAGGAAGGCAGGCGGCATCGAACTTGCGCATGTCATCTGTGCTCAGAAGACCCGCTTCGTGCAGGCCGGCCATGCTTTCATGCATTTCATTGAGTAGTCTACTCATCTCGCTTTACCTCTTTAATCTCTCCAGCCTTCAGGGCGGCGGTTAGTCCGGCAGCGGTCATTGAAAGCCAGACCTTCGCAGCACTTTTCAGGACGGACAGCTCGTTTTCCTTAATGTTGCTGCGCTCATTTTTTTCAAAGCCATAAAGAAAGAACGAATGCTTTCCCTTCCTTGTGGCTATTAGTGTTCGGCTGCCACCGCTCTTGCCGCCGCCAGGGAGGGCTACCCGTTTCTTGTAGACATTACCGCCGAGCTTTGCCTCAACCTGACCAGCAACAACTTCCTGAGCTGCGGTGTAGAGCTCTGCATCTCGCAATCCAGCCTTCTTTGCCCACCGCGCAAAGGTCTTTGTTTGGTAAACAGCCATTAGCCTAAGTCTACCACTTAGTGATACTGTCGCGAAGTGGTATGTATAGTCATTTGAGGTCGATGGACGATTGCGACGTGTTGGTGATTTTGCGGAACTGCGCGGTCCATTCCAGCAGGTCCTCCTCGTCATAAATGACCCGGTGCCCGCGCTTGATGTAGGCGGGCGTTGTCACGCCGGCCAATGTGCCGGTGACTCTCGATTCCCGCAATGTCTTCTCTGCATAGCCCAGAGTGGCTGCCGCTTCTTTACTGTTCATGTTCCTGCTCCTTCGTCGCTTCGAGCTTTTAACCTGTTCCCGGATTCGGGTAAGTCCAGGTGTAAGGTTTCGATGCGGCGGGCATTTGAGTAAACACCCTTTAGCACCGCATCGGTAGAGCCCAAATTTACGAATCCGGGCAATCATCGCAACGCGGAATACGGACACGTGGCGGCGCCATTAGATAAGTGATGGCGAACCGGGGCAGGAACCTGGCCGAAGTGAAGGTCTGTGAGGAGGGCAGGGCGATGTTCACCGTTCAGAAACATTACAAATGAATCCGGGTGGGTTTGCTGATACGGTAATTTGGAATTGAGTTATGGCTTGACCGGGGTGATGAAAGTCATCTTCCCGTTCCGGACAGCTTCAAAAACCGTTAGCCCGCTGAACGCGGGCGATGAGACGCCATGACAACCGAGCCTGAACATCATCGCGTACCGCTCACCCCACCGGAGCCGAATACTGTGCCGGAAGAGGCCCGTTTGATCCGACTGGAAGTCACCCGGCTTCGTGGCTATGACCGCAATCCGCGGCGCTGCCGGAACAGCGAGTACGAACGGATCAAGGCCTCGATCCGGTCTCAGGGGCTGGACCAGCCCCTGGTGGTGACGCGTCGACCCGGCGAGACGGACTATATGCTGTTGGCCGGGGGTAATTCCCGCTTGCGCGCCCTGCGGGCGTTGTATCAGGAAACCAGCGACGATGCGTTTCGCTACCTGGACTGCGTCTATAAACCCTGGGTTGCGGAATCGGATGTGCTGTTGTCACACCTGCGCGAGAACGAGCTGCGCGACAACCTGCACTTTATCGACAAGGCCCGCGCCGTGTTCGAAGCCAAAGCACTGCTCGAGGCGGAAATGCCGGGTGCTCCGCTTTCCCAGCGCCGTTTATCGGAACTGATTACCGCACGGGGTCTGAGTTTCAGCCAGACGCTGATCTCCCGGATGGCCTACGCGGTACACACGCTTTGGCCGCTGATTCCCCAGGCGCTGTCGGCCGGCATGGGTACGCCGCAGGTGGTGCGGATCCAGGCACTGGAGCGCGCTGCGCGCAACCTCTGGCTCAGCAGGTCCCTGGGTTCCGACGGGGAATTCGATGCCATTTTCGCCGCGCTGTGTCGTCGCTACGACAGCCCGGACTGGGTCACCGAGGTGTTGCGGGGCGCAATTGAAATGGAGATTGCCGATGCGGCGGACGCGGATATCGCACTCGTGCGTCTTGAACTGGAGGCCTTGATCGCTGGCCAGCCATTTCCGGCGGTTGCGCCGGAATGCCCAGCCGCTGAATCAATGCAGGAACTTCCCGGAGAAGTGGCGCCAGCAGCTGGTAGGGGACACCGAAATCCACCTAACCCGCGACCCGCGACGACGTCGACACAGGCCGGAGCGACGGCCCCTGCAAAAGCCCAGGAAAACGGCGAGACCGATGCCGGCACGGAGCACGAACTGAACCAACTCAGGCATCGGGCGTATCGACTGGCCCGGCAGCTTGCCGAGGCCCACGGGCTGGGGACCCTGATTCAACCTCTCACGGATCAGGGTGTGGGCTTCGCGGTACAGGCAGTGCCCGATACGGCAGGCACAGATCTACCGGATACGGATGCGGTGCGATGGGGCGCGGCGTTGTGGTGGCAACTGGCCGCGTGCGCGGATGTGAAGCCGACCCCGTCTGGGTCGGTGGTGCCACTGGAACCACTGGAGGCGGGTTCCCTTGCTGCCCGGCTGTGGCACTGGCTGCCGGATGCGGATTGGGAAAACCTCGTGGCGCTGATGGAGAACTGCCGCGCCCTGCACCGGGTCGCACGGGACGCCGGTCAGCCACTCCCATAGGGACAGGAGAGGACCATGGCTACCACCAAAGAGGCGGACCTGATCACGGCAGTGCTGCTTTATGCAATCCGGTGTCTGGCAGAGGCGGACCAGTCGGCGCTGCGTGACTTAGGGTTCGGGCCGAGGGAAATCGACGCCCTGCAGCGCCTGAACATCGCGGACCTTTATCGCATCGACGCCATCCGCGTTCACTGCCTGCGGGTGGACCTGAATCGTGACGTGTTCTGCCACATGGTTGAGCATATCCGCCAACTGCGGGCCTCGGAGGAAATGCAGCAGACGCTGATCAAGGCTGACGCCCCACAGGACATGATGCAGACCCTGTTCGGGTTGGGCGCGAAGGAGTACACCCGGTGGCGCCGCCTGTTAACCCTGAAGCCGGCCGTGGGTCGCCCGGCCGAACCTGACGAGGCGCAAGCGCACGCCTTGTGGACGGCGTGGAAAGCCCGGGTCGAGGATGAGGATGACGCCTTGTTGACAGCCGAAGACTACCTGGCACTCCGAGCGGAGACCAACGTGGACCTGCGCGCCATCTGGCACCTGACCCGACGCTGGACACAGTACGGAAATCCCGAGGGCATACCGCGTCGCTAGTGGCGCCGGCCAATCCGCCCGTTTCCCGGTTACCGGGTGATTAGACTCTAATCAAAAACCTAGTCGCTGGAAAACTGTGTTTCCCGGTCGGGTCAAATTCCTCAACCACAATGCCACTGTCGTAGCTCATCCTGAGTGACGGGAGGCTGCCGCGGGCTGTGCAAGTCGAGATCTGAACTGAACACGGCGAACTGTCGCCCTTGTCACTACCGCGCCGCGCGATGTAGTGACAATGGCGCTGCGCCCGCAAACCGCGCCGGCGCCAGGATGAATAGCGGGGTTACGGCCAGATGACGCGCACCTACACTGGCACCGCTATTGACGAATTCAACGCGGCCACTGCGACAGTGTGGCATCTGGGCGATCGGCCCATCCGGAACCAGGCAATAGCCTGTCGTTCTGACCGCTGACCTGGTCAGCATCGTAACCGCGTCGTGCCCGCACGACGTTTCATGCAACCCGCGGCGATGGTGCCGCAGTACAAAAAAAGGGAGGAGAAGTCATCGCCATCACGACGTTGCCCCTGGGGGGCTAATTGGTCTGCACCGGTTCGGTTCCCTCCGGGATCCGGCGGTGTTGCCTGAGAGTAGGCACTTTCAGGTTGCCGGGGAGTGGTGTCCCTTGACCGTTTCGCGCTAGCGAGCCAGCCGGGCTACGAGCCCGCGGTAGGTCATAAACACTCAGCGATGGGAGTCGACACTGTGAGAGACCTGAACTACCAATTGAAACGTTTGTGTTACGACAACCGCGAGGGCAGCGAGTCCACGCAGGCGGCGCGCCGCCATATGCTGAACCAGATCGCGGATCAGCTGCATGAGATGGGCTACCGCGGCATGTCCAGTCGGTCGCTCAAACCCAAACACGTCGAGGCGCTTGTCGAGCGTTGGACGCGACAGCGGCTGGGCGCCGGCACGATCAAGAACCGCATGAACGCGCTACGGTGGTGGGCGGCCCGCGTCAATCGCAGCAACGTCATTGCCCGCTCCAACGACTTCTACGGCATACCCAATCGGACCTTCGTGAGTCAGACCTCCAAGGCCTGCGAGGTTGGCGCCGGGCAACTGGCCCAGATCAGGGATGTCCACGTGGTGATGAGTTTGCAGTTGCAGCGGGCCTTCGGCTTGCGACGCGAGGAGGCGATGAAGTTTAACCCAAGCTATGCCGACCGGGGCGATCACTTGTACCTGAAGCGCAGTTGGACCAAGGGGGGCCGGCCACGCATCATCCCGATTCGAACGGAGGACCAGCTTAGCGTGCTCGAGCAGGCGCATCGACTGGCGGGAAAAGGATCACTGATTCCGGCGAACAGGAACTATGTTCAGCAACTGCGCACCTATGAACGGTGGACTGCGCGGGCGGGGCTGTCGAAGCTGCACGGATTACGGCATGCCTACGCGCAGGTGCGTTATCAGGAACTGACTGGGTGGCCGTCACCGAGTGCAGGAGGGCCCAGTCGTGGTGCCCTAACAGCGGAGCAGCGTGTCCTTGATGAGCAAAGTCGCCTGACCATCAGTGAGGAGCTTGGGCATTCCAGGCTCGAAATTACCCGGGTCTATCTGGGTTAGCACGGCATTTGACTGGCCGTAAGTATTTAGTGGTTTAGTGTGTTGTCCAGTGCATACTAGTTTGCCTCCAGGATTGAACGAAGCCGGGCCCAGCTTTCATCAGGCAGGGTTTGAATGATTTTTACCAGCCTCTGATCGCCACTCCTGAGAATCCGACCACGGACAATTGGTGCAATCTCTTCGGCGCTCTGCACTTCTTCTTCTTCAATGTCGATTCCGCGAACTATAGCGCCTGTTCGGAGTGCTTCATCCAGAGTGAGCTTGAAAGCCTGTTCGAAAGAATTGCCGCAGGCGTGGCAGCTCTTGGCAGTCATCGGGTTCAGTGCGCCGCAGGCACTACATGGCTTCAGTCGCTCGGGCGCCTTGGGGAATTCGTGTCCGCAGACCGGGCAGGCCGCTGCACCGAGTTCGCACTCGTGTCCGCATTCCTTGCAGACCTTGTGCTTTGGGGTGTCGCCACCCCCGCGAGCTGCCGGAGACATCTCTTCTTCAACGCGCCTTGCGAAATCCTCGAAGAGTTGGAAAGAGGGCATCACCACGTAAGCCCGGGTGTCGTCGTCCGTGCCCATCGTCCTGACTACTCGACCCACTGCCTGGCGGAATGCCAGCTCAGTCAGCGCGTTAGGCAGGTAGAGCAGGACTCGCAAGCGCTTGATGTCCACGCCCTCTGAAACCATCGCTACCGAGACCAGCCAGCGTTTGTCCGTGTTTCGGAAGGCGCGGATCTTGGCATTTGGGTTGGGCATCTGGCTGTGTACCAGTATCGGCTTCTCGCCTTCAATGCGCTCGAGTAGGTCGACCATATATTCGGCCATCTGGATACTGGGGGCGATAATCAGGCCTCCCGCCTCGGGCATACGATGACGAAGCTCAGAGAGTTTGTTGCTGCCCCATTCGATCATGGTCGCCTGGTAGCCGTCCTGTAGGGGTGTTACCTGGTCTTTTTCAAATTGCGGCGTCTTGGCCAGCCTGTAGAAGTCCAGGGCCTTCTGAAGCCCGTGAACCCGCTTCAGCTCGGGCGGAAGTTCTGCCTTTTCGTGCCCAGAAACCTTCACCTCCTGACCATCCAGATCGACAGTGAATTTACCCTCGTGGCGGTGGAAAGTAACGGGGCGACAGTAACCCAGATCAACAGCTTCGCCGTAGGTGAGGGTATAGGTGCCGTCCTCGGGATGGTCGATGGCACCTGCGTCGTCATAAGCGAGCCATACAGACTCCGCTCCGTCTGAGCGAATGGGGGTGCCTGTGAGCACCAGGACATAGCGACCGTCCGCGAAGGCGCCGTCTGCACCGCGGCCCCATGCCGCCTCTACCGCGGCGTGGTGGTGCTCATCGCAGATCACCAGGGTTTTGTTGGCCCTGCACACCGCTTGCAGCTCTGGCAGAAGATCCTGGATGGCAGCCCAGGTGGCGCAAACATCGACGGAGAGGCCTTCAATGTCGCCATCTGCTGCGGTGACTTTGGCCATGTGACGACCGGTGACGAACCGGAAGTCGTCAGCCCACTGGTTCACGACTTCTGCTCGCGGCGCGATCACGATAACCCGTTCTATCTCACCCATCTGAATGAGTGTTTCAGCGATAGCGCAGGACGCGAGGGTCTTGCCCGCACCCGGGGCCGCATTGATGAGGAAATGACGATCCTCGCCACGAGCAACCAGCCAATCGATGGCCTTGTTGTGTGCCTCACGCTGCCAATTACGCAGTTTGATTTTCATTTTGCACCCTTCCGTAGATTGCAGGTCGCACACAGCGCCTGCCCGTTGTCTGTTGTGGTGGCACCGCCCTTTGAGTAGGCCAACACGTGATCTGCATGAAACTGCTGGTCAAGCGGCTTGGCGCAACTGCAGCACTTCCCCCCGGCTATCCAAGCCAAGATTCGCCTCTGTCGCTTGCTGAATCGCCTGTTCATCGGCTCAGCCAGTACTCCGTCAAGGTCACTTCCTTAACCGGAAGGTTCCGTGGTGGTTCCAGCGTTGCGGACTCGTTGATCCTTCTCAGTGCGGCCACGAACGGTACGCGCTTCGACTTGATGACATATCCGTCTCTGCGCATATCTGAAATCACCTTGGTCAGGCTGGGCACGCCGAAGAGAACAATGCATTCGAGCTGCGTGATGGGGTGGCCTGCGAGGAGGTGCTCTTTTACCCCCAGCACCAATTGAGTTCTGCTGTATGACATAGCTCTTCCTTATGCCGCCATGGAAAGCGTGTGTTCCAAGAGAGTCTCCTGGGATATGTGGGGTCCGAAGTCATCTTCGGACGAGTACTCCTGGCTCACGATCCGCCAGCTCCAGCGCTCCATCACCTCATCCACTGGAAGTTCTGAAAACGGCGTGCGCCCATGAAATGCAGTCCTGGGCGACGGGCTGACGGAGTCATCCGCTGCATCTGCAATCAGCGACGCGCACTCCAGTAATTCGTGAGATGGAATTTCGCCACCGTATACACGCTGGAGCTCCGCGTAGATCTGGCGAACTTTCTTAGGCTTGTTCATGCGCTTGCTCCCGTGCATCGGTGTCGTTGAAATTCAGTTAGTGCGGCGTCCTTGCCGCGGCCCTATTGGGTGTTCCCCTTCAGAGCCTCGTTAGAGGCTCCGCCTGTGCCTGCGTCCCGGGCGATAGCCCGAGGGCGCTTGCTCCGTCACAAACCCTGACAGGTGGACGACTTGGCCCTCTACGGCCAATGCTGCCGAGGCCAGATGGCCTGAGAGAAGACGATGGTCCTGGCCCATGCCGACGGAGTCGTAGCGCTCCCATTGCCCGCCCTCGATAATTTCAAGAAAGCGCAGTGCCTCTGAGAGTGAGGCTCTCTGGCGGTCGACGGGGGCAGATTCAAGTGCGTCTATGGCGTAGCTCTTGATGAGCTTGCCGTTCAGGTTGGCGTAGGTAGTGGCCTTGTCGAAAAGATCCATCCCCACGAGCTTGCCGTGCAGAAAATAGAAAGCACCCACCTGGCGAGCCTCAGGTTCGAGCTCGCCTACATACTCATCAAGTGTCGGCGCCACACCCTGATACATATCTGCCATGGCCGATGTATTCGATGTGGACTCCATTACAGAGAACTTGCGATCAATTTCAGACCACACCTCGCCCTGGTCACTGCGCCGAGAGCCCAATTGCCGCATTGAGCGGCTCACAGAGGCCATTTTTTTGGCCCGGCCGCGGGCGAAGTGGGTCCGGTCGGTACGCTCGAAGTTTTCAGAGCGGTAAGACCAGCGGCCCGACTCCACGCAGGATACGGGTATGACTGCTGTGGTCTGGGCGGGCACGAGCAGCGTGAGGTTGACCACCCGGTTCTGTTTTGCGCCTACCAACTCCTCGCCGTCGAGCAGGAGTACGGGGCTGTCCAGTTTGTTCTCGAGCTTGAGCTCGGGAACGCTACCTGAGTCACTGGTCTCAGTTATTTCGACGCCGGACCTGTCAAACGCCTGGTCCAGAGTCATGTAGCTAAGGTCTGACTCCTGCGTGAAATTAAAGATTGGCGCGATCGCCAGTCCCCGGAATTCCTTTGGCTGGCCAAAAACGATATTCTTGGGTGGTAACACTGTCATTGCCTATCCAGAAATAAATATGCTGTTGACTTAGGTTTAGCAGGAGATGTGCCAGGTATTTGCCTGAAGGGAGAGGGATGTTAATAACTAATTGATTATCAAGGATTAATTATTTAAAAATCTTAGTTTAGAGTTCAGTTTGAGTGTTTGTTTGCAAGTTGAGGCATAAAAAACACATTCACAAAATAAATATATTTGTTATATTGATGGGTGCGGGGGCCTCGGGCCTCGTTTTGAATGTGTGCGCAGTGAGAAGGGCTAGGTAAATGACAAAAGAAGCGCTTGTCTGCTGGGTAGGAGGCCGTGACCTGGATGCGTCTAGAGGGATCAGCGATAAACCTGGCCCGATTCTGAGTACGCTAAAGGAGAGGCCTCATGCGAAGGTGCATCTGTTATATAACTACGACCGCGATGAAGTTCATGCCTATGGTGATTGGCTTGGTGCCCAGGTAAATGTCGAGATTCACCTCCATGAAGCTGACTTAAGTACTCCGGTTCATTATGGGGACATTTACCAGGCCGCCAGTAAGTTAATGAAAGCACTGTCTGCAGAGATTTCATTCGAGGATATGTCGGTCCTAATAAGTCCCGGTACGCCTCAAATGCAGACAATTTGGATCTTGATGTGCAAGACCGCCTTTCCCGCAGCGATGCTCGAGGCATCAGAAGAACAGGGCATAACTGATTTCATAATGCCCTTCGATATCGCAGCAGACTACATCCCTAACATTCGTGCAGAGTCTGACGCGAACTTGCGAAGGATGGCCGCCGGCCAGGCAGCCACACCTCCGGCGTTTGAGAGCATCATCAGACAGAGCCCGCTAATGAACGCACAGATTATGAAGGCTGAGAAGATTGCTAAGCGAGATATTCCCGTCTTGATTCTCGGCGAGTCGGGTACAGGCAAGGAGATGTTTGCAGAGGCAATCCACGAGTCCAGTTCAAGGGCTGATTCTGAATTCGTAGTGGTTAACTGCGGAGCTATTCCGCAAGACCTCGCTGATAGTGAGTTGTTTGGACACAAAAAGGGTGCGTTTACTGGAGCCGTCGCGGATAGGGTAGGGCGGTTTCAAGAGGCCGATGGCGGCACCATTTTCCTGGATGAGTTCGGAGAGCTGCCTGCAGATACACAGGTGCGATTATTGCGAGTACTCAATGATGGCACCTTCACTCGCGTCGGCGATAAGGGCAGGATAAAGGTCGATGTACGTGTGATAGCAGCAACAAATCGCGACCTTATGGCTGAAGTGGTGGAGGGACAGTTTCGGGAGGACCTGTTTTATCGAATTGCCGTGGGAATTATCAATCTTCCGTCTTTGCGAGAGCGAGAAGGGGATCTGATGCTGCTGACGGATAAGTTTCTCAAGGACATAAATGAGGCGGAGCTGGACTTGGATTCCGGCTATAAGCATAAAAAATTATCTGCTAAGGCAATAAATGTTATGAAGTCTCATGGCTGGCCGGGCAATGTCAGGGAGCTACAGGCGAGCCTTACGCGCGCGGCTGTATGGTCAGTCGGTGAAACCATCACTGAGCGCGAAATGCGTGAAGCACTCTTGGAGCGGCCCGCAAAGGCGGGTGACCTTTTGGGTAGGAGCCTGGATAATTCTTTTGATATTCAGGATGTTATAAAGGAGTTAAAGCGTCACTACATCAAGAAAGCGTTAGCGGAGACGGGCAATAACAAAACCAAATCGGCCGAAAAACTAGGGCTCAATAACTACCAGACACTGAATAAGTGGATAGAAGATGTAGGACTAAAGGAATAGTTGGCATGCCCCTTGCTCAAGGGGCAACATGGACAGAATTGAACCTATGACATCACAGAACTTCGAAATGCTTCGACCTCACTGGCCAGACCTGGCGAATCTGGGCGGTCATGCGGAGAAGTATGTATTCGATGACCCACAGAGTGCTTTGATCAAGCTGCGCTGCTTCGCTGAGAAGCTGGTGGGTATCGTCTATCGCGAGTGGTCTCTGCCCAGCTACCCCAATGACAAGTTCATTGATCGCCTGGAGAACAACGCGTTCGCGTCTGTAGTTGATTCCGCCATCATCGACAAGCTGCATGCCATACGCAAGGAAGGTAATAAAGCCGCACACGAGGGTAAGTTCGGTAAAGGCAGCAGTCTGTGGTTACTGAAAGAAGCTCATATTTTGGGCTCCTGGTTACTCCTGTCGCTGAAGAAGGGCGATAAGTCAGATCTGCAGCCCTTCGTGGAACCGCAGCCAGCAGAGAAGCTCTCTGCCAAGAAGGCTGAAGCTTTGCAGAAGCGCCTGGCCGAGCACCAGGCCCGTTTTGACCAGGCAATGGCTGAGCTCGAAGCCTCCCAAAAGGCGGAGCAGCAGGCGCAGGCGGAAGCTGCCAACCTTAAACAGCAATTGGATGATGCCGCGCTTGCGCAGCGTAGGAAGGCAAGCGAGGTTGCCAAGAACCTTCTCGAACTCAACGAAGCCCAGACGCGTCGGCGCCTGATCGATAGCGAGCTTCACAGCCGCGGTTGGGATATCGACCTCGTCGAAGGCAAGGATACCGAGGAAGTCCGGTTTGAAGTCGAGGTTGATGGCCAGCCGACGCAATCGGGTATTGGCTACTGTGATTACGTACTTTACGACGACAATGGCAAGCCGCTAGCCGTCGTCGAGGCCAAGCGCACACGAGAGAATGCCGAAAAGGGCCGACAGCAAGCCAAACTCTATGCGGACGCTTTAGAAAAGGCGCATGGCCAGCGTCCGGTGATTTTCTACACCAATGGACACGATATCTACATCTGGGATGACGCACAGAAGGCTACCCCGCGAAAACTGTACAGCTTCTATGGCAAGGACAGCCTGCAATACCTGATTCGACAGCGAATTACCCGTAAGGATTTGAGCGCCACCCCCATCGATACGGACATCGCCGGGCGGATGTACCAAATTGAAGCCATCACCCGCGTATGTGAGCGCTTTACTGCGAATCACCGTAAGGCGCTCTTGGTGCAGGCAACAGGTACGGGTAAGACGCGTGTGGCCATCGCGCTCACCAAGCGCATGATTGATGCCGGCTGGGCCAAGCGCGTGCTGTTCCTGTGTGATCGTAAGGAGCTGCGCAAGCAGGCCGGCAAGGCATACAACGAGTTCCTGAGTGAGCCGCTGTATATTGTTGGTAAGAGTAAGAAGGTCGATCGAGGGATGGCTCAGCTATACATTGCCACATACCCCGGCATGATGCGCATCATGGAAGAGTTTGATCCAGGTTACTTTGACCTCATTATCGCCGACGAGTCTCACCGCTCTATCTACAACGTCTTCGGCGATATTTTTAAGTACTACGATGCACTTCAGCTGGGTCTAACAGCCACTCCGGTAGAGATGATCAGCCGGTCAACCAGCCAGCTGTTCGGTTGTGAGTACAAAATGCCGACGGCGAACTACCCGCTGGAACAGGCGGTGGCGGACGGCCACCTGGTCCCTTTCAAGGTGGTCAGCCACACCACACAGTTCTTGCGTGAGGGTATCCAGGGCCACAGCCTAAGCGATGAACAGATCGCCGAGTTGGAAGAGCAGGGCATTGATCCCAATGAGCTGGATTTCAACGCCGCCAGCCTCGATAAAGCCGTTTTCAACAAAGACACCAACCGCGCCATCCTAAAGAACCTGATGGAGAGTGGTCAGCGACTGGCAGATGGCCAGACCCTCGGCAAATCCATCATTTTTGCTCGCAATATCCAGCACGCTGACCTGTTGGCCCAGCTGTTTGCTGAGATGTACCCCGAATACGGAGGCAACTTCTGCCGCGTGATCCACTCAAAATTCGAGCGCGCCGAGGAGCTTATCGACGATTTCAAGGCTACCGACGGCAAAGGCAGCGAGATCACCATAGCCATCTCTGTCGATATGTTGGACACCGGTATCGATGTCCCGGAGGTGCTGAACCTGGTGTTCGCCAAACCCGTGAAATCCAAGGTGAAGTTCTGGCAAATGATCGGCCGCGGTACGCGTCTATGCCCGAACCTGTATGGCCCCGCCACAGACGGCAGCGACGACAAGTCAAAGTTTCTGATTTTCGACCACTGGGCCAACTTCGAATATTTTGAGATGGAGCCGGAAGAGGAAGACCCTCGCCAGAGCAAGTCACTCAGCCAGAAGCTGTTCGAGGCCAGGCTTACTTTCGCTGAAGAAGCGTTGAAGCGCGGTGAAATGGACGCCTTTGGCAAGATGGTCGTGTTGATCAAGCAGGATATTGACAGCCTCGACGATAAAAATATCGCCATCAAAGACAACTGGACGCTCAAGCAGCAGTTGAGCCAGGTGGACGTTCTCCACCAGTTTGCGCCCGTGACCAAGGGCTTACTGTTTGATCAAATGGCCCCGTTGATGCAGTGGCGCAACATCAAGGGGCAAAGCGAGGCCCTCAAATTCGATTTGGACATCGTCAATGCGCAGTACGCCCGGATGGCGCAGCCCGGCCTCCTCGAGCCGGTTAAGGATCAGATACTGGGCAAGGTGCGAACGCTGTCCATGCACCTGAATCAGGTTCGCAACAAGGCCGCGAAGATCAACCAGATTCAGCAGGACGATTTCTGGCAAGTAGCGGCTTTCGATGATTTCGAGCAGCAGCGGCAAAGCCTACGTGGAGTGATTCATCTGCGCGACAAGGGCGCAACGCCACCCCCGCAGCCCCTGAGGATCCTGGATATCAAGGAAGACGAGGGCGAGTACCTGACCGAGGAGCGAAAGACCAATATCCGCACAGTGGATTACGAGATTTACCGGCAGGAAGTTGAGAAAACGCTGACGCCACTGTTCGAGAAAGACCCTGTGCTGCGGAAGATTCGCGCCGGGGAGCCAGTAACGGAAACTGAGCTGGCTCAGCTGAATGCGATGGTCCATACACAGAACCCCCGTGTGGACCTCAACCTGCTCGCAGAGTTCTTTCCGGACTCGACCGCCGGTTTGGATCAGCTTCTACGTACCATCGTTGGCCTGGATGTTAGCGTGATCAAACAACAATTCACCGAATTTGTTCAGGAGCATCACATCAAGCTGAATGCGATGCAGCAGCGATTTCTGGGCCTGCTGGAAAGTGAAATCTGTCGTCGAGGTCATATGACGATTGCCGACCTCTACGAACAGCCATTCAAGTCACTGCATACCGATGGTATCGATGGGCTGTTCCAGGACGAGCAGGCTCACCTGATAGCGGGTTTTGTCGCCGGGTTTACTGTCAAGGCAGAGCAGCCCGTTAAAAAAGTAGAGCTGCCGGTATCCGAGCAGATTGTAGAACAACCCAAACGCTAAGTACTAGTTTGCCTGGGCTAGCCAGGCAGCAAGCAGTTTAAAGACAAGACAATGATTACAGGCGCATTGAAAGGCAAGATCGACAAGCTCTGGGTGGAATTCTGGACGGGGGGTGTAACCAACCCCCTGACGGTGATCGAGCAGATCACCTTCCTGATGTATGCCCGTCTGTTGGACATGAACGAGACCAGCGACGAGAAACGGGCCGAACGATCCGGGAAAACCTTCAGCCGTCGTTTCTCCGACGAACAGCAGCACCTGCGATGGCAGAACTTTCGACACATCGAATCTGCCGACGAGCTGTTGCGAGTGGTACGCGACGAGCTGTTCCCGTTCTTCAAGACGTCCAGCGGCGAAGGCTCCCTCTTCTCCGAGTTCATGAAGGATGCCCAGCTCATGATTCAAAAGCCTTCGCTACTGCGTAAGGCTATCGACATGGTTAACGATCTTCCCCTGAACCAGGGTGATACCAAGGGTGATCTGTACGAATACCTACTGAGCAAGCTCACCACAGCGGGCATTAACGGCCAGTTCCGTACACCGCGGCACATTATTCGCGCCATGGTTGATATGATGGACCCGTCGGCAACCGACCGTATCTGTGATCCCGCCTGCGGTACGGCAGGGTTCCTGAGTACGACCTATGAGTTCATGCTGAAAAAATACAGCTCAAAGGACGGCACTATCCGAGAAGTTGTCCTTGATGAGAATGGCGAAGAGCAGGAGCAAGTCATCTACACCGGCGATCTATTGGCTGAGCACCGAGAGCATGTAGACAAAGACATGTTTCACGGTTTCGACTTCGACGCCACCATGCTGCGCATTGCAGCAATGAACCTGGTGATGCACGGCGTTACCGAGCCGGATATCCACTATCAGGATACGCTCAGCCAGGGTTTCATTGAGCGTTTCCCAAAATCAGCCAGAGAAAGCTTTGACCTCGTTCTGGCAAATCCACCTTTCAAAGGTAGCCTGGACGAGGAGGATGTCGACCCGGAAATCCTTCGCACTGTTAAGACCAAAAAGACCGAGCTGCTGTTTGTTGCCCTGATTCTACGGATGCTAAAAGTTGGCGGTAGAGCCGCGGTGATCGTGCCGGATGGAGTGTTGTTTGGTTCCTCCAAAGCTCACCAACAGTTGCGAAAAACCCTGATTGAAGATAACCAGTTGGAGGCCATCGTTAGCCTCCCAAGTGGCGTGTTCAAGCCCTATGCGGGTGTGAGTACCGCGGTGATGATCTTTACCAAAGGTGGCCAGACGGATCGGGTTTGGTTTTACGACCTGCTGGCGGATGGATTTTCATTGGATGACAAGAGAACCCCTCTTAGTGGAGAGGGCAGCGATGATCTGCCAGACCTAGTGGATCAGTGGTTGGAATATAGCCAGCTGGCAGCTGCGGGAAAATCGGTAGAGCGTTGGAGCGATAAGACTGCCAAAGCGTTTTTCGTTGGGAAGACAGATATTGCTGGGAATAAGTACGACCTGTCCATAAACAGGTATAAAGAAGTCTCTTATAAGGAAGAGAATTATGAGCCTCCTAAGGAAATTTTAGGCCGCTTAATAGAATTGGAAGGCGATATTCATAACAAGCTGAAAGAGCTGGAGTCTATGCTGTGAAATGGCAAGCTGTAGAAATTGGTGCAGTTTGTAACCTTATGACGGGTGGAACCCCTAAAACCTCTGAACCTGAATATTATGAAGGCGGCGACATTCCGTGGATTGTTTCTGGGGATATACATAAAGGCGAGATATTTGATTGTGAAAAACGGATAACGACGAAGGCAGTCGAAAATTCCAACGCGCGCTATTTGCCCAAAGATAGTGTCTTGATAGCTCTCAATGGACAAGGGAAGACCCGCGGTACAGTTGCTCTCCTTAGAATCGAAAATGCGACTTGCAATCAATCGGTGGTATCTATTAATCCAAATAGCAAAGACGAGCTTGACCCAGAATTCCTGTTCTACTACCTGAAGTCTCAATATCGCCAGATCCGCAATTTAACGGGTGATAAGGATAGAGCTGGCTTGAATATGCCACTATTGAGGAGTATCAGCATACCTCTTCCACCGCTTAGCGATCAAAAACGTATCGCGGCGATCCTCGACAAGGCCGACAACCTCCGCCGCAAACGCCAGCAAGCAATCCAGCTCGCTGACGAGTTCCTACGCGCTGTTTTTCTGGAAATGTTTGGTGATCCGGTAACCAACCCAAAAAAATGGGAAAGAAAGGCATTCTCAGATTTAGGGAGTTGGTCGAGTGGTGGAACACCCTCCAGGAGAGTTCCTGAGTATTTTGACGGCGATATAAACTGGTATTCAGCGGGGGAGTTGAATTCCAGATATCTTTCTGGCTCAGTTGAAAAAATCACACAGGACGCTATCGAGAATACAAGCGCAAGGGTCTTCAATGCCGGAAGCATTTTGCTGGGAATGTATGATACGGCGGCCTTCAAAGCTTCGATATTGAGAGAAGATTCATCGAGTAATCAAGCTTGTGCAAATTTGAAGCCAAATGCATCGGTCAATGTTGAGTGGTTTTACTCGTTCATAATGGTCGCAAAGCACCACTATCTTTCTCAGCGGAGAGGCGTGCGTCAAAAGAACCTAAATTTGGGAATGATCCGGGAGTTTGAGCTTCCACTGCCTCCTATAGAGTTGCAGATGGAGTACGCCTCGATAGTAGGTCGAGTAATGCACATAAAATCGGCAATGGAGGGAGCGGAGGCAATCCCATTGTTCAGATCTCTCAGCCAGAAAGCGTTTTCAGGAGAGCTATAAGCCGTGGACAATAAGCAAACTGAGATGCCTGAAAGCGTAGAGGATCAGTTGGACTTTATTCAATCAGCCAGCCAACAATCTTCGAAGCGTTAATCGACTGAATACCTCGCTCGTACTCAAATAGACAAAGGCTGAAACGATGAGAAAAATCACGTCTCTAGAAATTGAGAGTTTCAAAGGTATAGGTCGACGAGTCCAATACGACCTAAAGCCGATCAACCTGTTTTTTGGTCAGAACAGTGCGGGAAAGAGCACTGTGCTGCACGCGCTGAATTACCTTAATGACATCCTGAATCTCCACGCAATAAATGCCGACGGAACCTCCCTGGGGGGCGGTTCTATTAATCTCGGTGGCTTTGAACAGTTCGTTCATCAACATAATCTGGATTGGAGTGTTGGCCTTGGTCTAAAGCTTGACCTTTCAAGTGTCGACCTCGTCGAAACGAAGGCGGCCGAAGTTTTCCGGGAACGATTCGAAGCCAGGAATGCCAATGCGCGTGAAATTGGCAGTTTTGACCTTGCGCTTATCACTAGCGAAATAAATTCCGCTGACTTTTCTCTTGAGGTGTCATGGAGCTCTTTGCGTGAAAGACCCTATGTTAGTCATTTTAACCTAGGATTGAATGGTGATCACTTTGTCTCGATTCACGCGAGCAGCGATCTTCGTAGGGTTGAAATAACAAAGCTTCTTTTAAACCACAGTGCCTGTTTGGTTGATAATCCATTCGTAGAAGGCGGCTTGTACGAGTTGTTTGGAGGCGTAATTGAGGAGAGGTATCTCGAGTCGAATGGTACCTGCTTGATTGGATTGGAAGATGCAGAGAATGCACTTCCCTTTCACAAGCAGCCTTTGAAACTGGCTGATATCTGGTCCGTCGAGGATGGAGAAGGAGTCGATTCCAAGGCAGAGTTTCGGGCACTACTGTCTACATTAATTCTTGGTGTGCTGGAGACGGCCGCCGATGAGCTTTCAGAGCTTAAATACCTGGGGCCTATAAGGGAGATACCACCCAGAGGGTATCGTCCGCGAAAGGCGACCGAATACGATTGGGCTAATGGGCTTGCTGCATGGGATACCTTATTCCATGAAGAGGAGCATCTGCTGAACGAAATTAATCGTTGGATGCACGATGATTCTGGCGAGTTCGGACTCAAAACCGGTTACAGCGTAGAGATAGAAGAGTACAAGAAAGTAGCCTTGGCTTCTCGGGTTATGTCCTTGATTCAGTCGGGCAGGGTAGAGGAGTCAGTCTTGGATGAGCTTGACATGCTCCTGGATGAAGTCCCGGTTGAGAAACAGGTATTCCTGAGGGACGAGCGTCGCGGTATTGAGGTCAACCCAGAGGATGTCGGCGTCGGCATTTCTCAACTATTACCTGTGATAGTTGGCGCCCTGTCAGAAAGGCTGAGAATTTTCTCCATTGAGCAGCCAGAGCTTCACATTCACCCCCGGCTGCAGGCGGAACTTGGGGACTTATTCATCCAGGCAGCACTGTTGAGGGATAAGACATTCCTTATCGAGACCCATAGCGAACATCTGATGCTGCGCATACTTCGTCGAATACGAGAGGCAGGCGGGGGAGAGGTCAGCGGTACCATATCCGGGATCAGGGATTTTGTACTGCCGGAAGATATCAATGTCGTTTATGTCGACTGCGTGCAAGGTGAGACTCGCTTAATACCGATGGGAATTGATGGAGATGGCGAGTTCATTGATCGCTGGCCGCACGGTTTCTTTGGCGAACGAGCGGAGGAGCTTTTCTGATGCTGCTGGCTGAGTTTGCTGTAGACCCAGATACAATCGCCGATTGGAAGGCTCTGGCTCTCATAGAGGCTAGATTTGGGTTTCACAATGGGGCCGTGATACCTGAGTTCCCCAAGACCTGGTTAAGGGACCTCTCGCAGAAAGCTAGGAAGGAACTATACGGCTCTGCACAGTATTCAAAGGTAGAAGAGCGACTTCGTGATCTAAAACAAGGTTACCTGGTTGGTAGTGGGCGACCCTATCTGGGCGACAAAAGTTGGTTTGAGAACGCCCGTGCTCAACGTGACGGTAAGCCTTTCCATAGAATAGTAACTCCACACGAAGCGGACGCTGACGATGTATGCGATATTTGGGGACTGAGCGACAGTGATTTCGATGATCTGCATGATACTCAGATTCAGAAGAAGGCCAAGAGTTACTCGGAAGCGACTTGCCTCTTGCTGGCAAATAGTAAAAGTATAAAGTTCGTAGACCCGTACTTTTCCGGTCGTCGGGGCTATCAAAAAGGATTGAGGTGCCTGCTCGAAGCGGCCGGAATGGGAAAGCGGCGCAACTTCGCAAAGGTGGAAGTACATACATCTGATCTTGCAGTCGAGAAAGGCAAGCCTTTTGATCTAGAGCACGAGAAGTCCCTGGTACGACAAAATATCCCTCCGCTTTTGACCGCTGGTTTTGAGGTGATTTTTTATTGGTGGAAGGATTCAGGTAAGAAAGAAGTGCACCCTCGATACCTCATGACGGAACGAGCGGGGATTAGGTTCGATAGGGGTTTCAATATTCCGTCTGAGTTGGATGCCCAGGAAGGGGTGACGGACGTAACTATGATGAAACCTCAGAAATTGAATACTGAATGGAACCGTTACCGGCCTGAGGCGACAGTTTTCCAATCGTTAGATAACTTTAGAGTAGTCGGTACAGCCCAGGAGTAGAAGCAGTCATGGACGAAATTCGTAAACAAATTTCCTCATTGCTCGGTCAAGAACCAGAAGACAGTGTGTGGGAGGCTTTGGCTGATTCAGGTGATGAGGTTCGCTTGGTAGCTGAAGCTGACCACGAAATAGGCGTATTGGATATATTCAACCTCCAAGTTGATGCAGAACTCGAACAACAGCGCAACAGTGATATATCGACCGCTCTGGCGAATCCGCATGCTCTAGACACAGTAAATACACATAAGCACGCGACGATTGAGGTCCTTGAAGAGTTGCGCCGTAGGGCTTTCGGAAAAGTTGTCACTCTAGAGAATGAACGCGGCGAACAGCTGAAGTACCGCGTTTCCCAAGCGAACTATTCGATTATTAAGGGTGCACGTGGTGAATTGCTTAACGTGGTTAATCGTTTAGCGCCTGTATCTCGTAAGCTTGCGCCTGCCGAGGTTGGGGATGTCATAGAACTTCCTCAGCAGGGCGAGTGTGAGGTTATATCGATTGATCTACTGGATCGTTTCGACGCTGGCCGCCTGGATACTTTCAGTCAGATGCAGTATCTGAGCGTGCTTCTTGAAGATCCAGACTCTAGGATGGTTCTATCGAACGTAAGAAGCGCAGTTGACAGCTGGAAGGCTAGGTACTCGGAGCAAGTCGGTGATTTGGCTGAAATTTCAATGGATCTGGGCGATGGGCCGATTTCAGAGGATGAGTCCGAGTCGCTCGGTTCCAACTTCTATACGCGTACTACCAAAGCTCAAGAAGAACTAATGAGCCGGCCGGCCCGCGGCCTGTTGATCGTGGAGGGTATTGCTGGATCAGGAAAGACTTCAGTTGCGCTGGGTCGAGTAAAACAACTTCATGACGCCAGATACAGTGTTGAGGAGCGAGATGAGTTCTTTGCAGACCAGTCTTCTATGACAGGATTTGTGCTCAATAAGCAACTGATCATCTATTTGGAGAAGGCGGTGAACGAGCTCGGGCTGCCAAATATGCGAGTCAGAGAGTTTAAGGATCTCCAGAGTGATCTACTTCGTCAGCGCGCTCAGATACTACAACTCAAGATACCTGGAAATCCAAAGGGCGCTTTCTCTGCACTAAGGTCTTCTGGGCAGCCCTTTGAGTCATCCATGAATTGGTTACGTGATGTTGAGCGTTCGCTTACCACCAAGTTCCTTGGCGAAATTCGTGACTGCCTGCAGAAGCGCGCAGATTGGATTGACCGCGTAAAGATGGAGGATGCGCGACTCGGAAAGTTGAGGGTGGATCATGCGAGCCTGCTGCACCAGGTTTGGGACATAGTCTCCTCCGAACTAATTAGTTATATCGATAAATCAGAAAATACTCCAGAAGATAGATTCTTGGGAGAGGGACTGGCGAAACGATTGAAGGGCTACTACGAGAAGTTCTATGATCTCGTTAGTGAAGACTCGCGCTGGTACTACTACGAGGGTGGTTGGCACACGCGTCCCAGGGGAGGCGACGTTATTGACGAGCCGCTACTCCCATTCAATGGCCGTCAGTTCCCGAGTAGAATCCAGAATTGGCTGAAAAACAGTATCCGAGATCGCGCGAGGACGGAATTTCGTCAAGCGATGTTCATGGACACAACAGCCGGGAACATGCCGCTTATTACCTCTTGGTATTTTGAGTCGCTAGAAGGGCTTTCAGCCAAGTATGGCGATCTGGAAGTCAAGGAGGTTGCATCGAGAGAGGCTGATCAGCGACTTACAAATGCCGATATGAACGTGCTTCTGGCTATTTGTGAGCTTTATTCCAAGGGGCACACGTACTCAGAAACAGACCAGAAACGTATTGCAGCTTTCTTAGCTGAACCTAGGTATAGCTCAACAGTCTTCATAGACGAGGTTCAAGACTTTACTGAAATTGAGGTGTTTTTGATGGGGCGCCAGGCGGATCCAAGGCGCAGTGCTGTCACCGCGGTTGGTGATTTCAAGCAGCAGCTGTACGTTGGGAAGGTAAGTTCGCTATCCGCGTGCTTCCCCAATGCTAATTCTTCAGAACTGGAAGTAGCTCAACTGACAGAAAACAAGCGCCAGACGAAGAATTTGGCCAATCACTCACTACATTTTCGGGCCAAAATTTCCGAAGAAGGGAGTGTGTCCGTTTCTGGCGTGCCAGAGCCTATCTATGGTGACGATCTTACAAGCGATACATGTGGGCTCGAGACGGCGAAGGAACATGTCCTGAAATATATCGAGAATGCGAGTTTTGGATCGGTTGCTGTCATTCTACCGACCGACGAACTGGCGGAGCAGCTTGAGTCAGAATTGCGCGATGATATCAGCATGTTTTTTCGTGAAAGCACGTACTCTAAAGACAGTCGCGACCTCAATCGGAAGATCGATATTCATTTCACGACGCCACGACCAACCAAGGGTCTAGAGTTTGACGTTGTGATAGCACCGTACTTTAACCACTTTGACCTTGAAAACCACATCGAAGCAAACTCAGCATACGTTACTGTTTCCAGGTCTCGAAAGAGGCTTCACCTCATTGATATTCATTAGTTGACGTAAATCTGGGTGTATTCCCCTGAGAAATCATTTGGTTATTTGATCAGCCTGCGCTGATCCTAGACGAAGGAAACGTAAATTCCGTGCTGATATCTGAAGCATTCGCTAAATTTGGGGCCATTCAGAAAAATGTGCAGTGGTCTGTTTCCGCTGTTAGTGAATCCAATGAGTTGGTTGTTAGTCTTTGGAACCAGTTCTTTGAAAAACGCAGCAAGGATACGATGACCTACATTGATAAGGTTTCCCGCTGGAGTGGGGCCGGTAACAACGAATTCACAGCGTATCTGGAAAAGGCCTTTAGAGACGGACTTCCCGTCAGGGCAATTATCGCAAAGTCGAAACAGCCCGAGGTTATAGCTGCCGGTGGTGCAGCCTCCAATCTCGGCAACACTTTTCACCCAAAAACTGACTGGATTGGAGAAATTACCGAGTGGGATGGTGATAAATTTGAGATAGAGTTTCGCCTCGATAAATAGGATAAACGCCACCAAGAAACATCGTTTTGCGGGTTGATCACCTATGCAAAAGGAAATGCTGTAAGGAAGATCTATGGATAGGGTCGTTTCACCCCCAAAGAAGGATTTTGATCGGCTCCGTCAGCCAATGACTGCTGGCGAGAAAAAGGTATTTGATCTCTTTGACAACTACCTCGCTCCTGAATGGGAAATTTACGTTCAGCCACATATGAATGGCCTTCGGCCAGATTTTGTCCTCCTGAACCCCTCAGTTGGAATCGCAGTTTTTGAGGTTAAAGACTGGGACCTGGATGCTATGCATTACAGCGTAGAAGAGCGTAAAGGTAGAGTTCCGGGCTTGATAGCTATCAAAGATGGCAAAAAATTCTCCAGGCAGTCAGATAACCCTGTAGAAAAAGTTTATCGCTATAAGAACGAGATATTCGAGCTTTATTGCCCGAGGCTCCAGCAAGGCGCAGGATTTGCCGTCATCACGGCTGGTGTTATTTTTCCCTTCGCGGACGACGAGCGGGTGCGGAGTCTTTTTGCGATGAGCCTCAAGCACCGCGGAATGGACCGATATCCCGCCTACAATCCTGTTTCCGGCGCTTCTGCCATTGAGAGCGGGAATATCGGTACAGTCTTTCCTGAGGGCGTACGACAGTATTCTAAGGTAATGAATCCCGCTATTGCTGATGACATCCGTTATTGGCTCGTAGAACCCGATTATGCATCGACTCAAAGAGAGCCGCTCATACTCGACCCAAACCAAAGGGGGCTCGTTACTGGTAGAACTCAGTCAGGCTACCGAAGAATAAGAGGGGCTGCTGGTTCCGGCAAATCATTGGTCTTGGCTGCTCGCGCTGCTGAGCTGCTTAATCAAGGCAAGCAGATACTGGTAGTGACTTTTAACATCACACTTCTTCACTACTTGATGGACATTGCGGTCCGGTGGCCCAGAGAAAGAGGTAATACAAGATCGGATATCACCTGGCTCCATTTTCATGCCTGGTGCAAACGGGTCTGTGAAGATGCCGGCTGCGAGGAACAATATAGTCAGCTCTGGGCAGATGATGCCAATCCCAATCGCGTTCTGGACCACGTGTTGCCTGGATTAGTGGGTAATATCCTTGATAGCCAGGAGGGTAGCGAGGTCCCTCGATATGATGCGGTGCTTGTGGATGAGGGGCAGGATTTTATGCCTCATTGGTGGAGTGTCCTCCGCAAGGTCTGCAAACAAGGTGGGGAAATGTTGCTTGTTGCCGATGCTACGCAGGATATCTACGAAACCGCCAGGGCCTGGACAGATGAGGCAATGACCGGCGCAGGTTTTCGCGGGGGATGGGCTGAGCTTCCTGTCAGCTATCGGATGCCCCAGCAAGCGCTGACAAAGGCTAGAGAATTTGCCGAGCGTTTCCTTCCCGAAGATATAACCAATCTACCTGAGAACAGGCAGATAGAAGGCGATCTGGAGCCAGCCGAACTTCGCTGGGTGCAGATCAACCCTGAACAGGCTGCTGAGGTCTGCTGTAAGGAAATCTTGAGGTTCTTTCAAAAAAGTTCCCTGCAAGACCTGGCGATCACTGATGCGACCTTCCTTTGTGGGCTCAAGAGTTTCGGCTACGAGGTAGTCAAACTCTTGGGAGGGAAGGGGATAAAGTCTGTTCACACATATCACCCCGATGAACAGGAGTCCAGGCGACAGAAGGTAGGCTTCTACATGGGTGACGCCAGAGTAAAGGCGACTACATTGCATAGCTTCAAGGGTTGGGAGTCGCGGATTCTTGTCGTCTACATTGGAGAAACGGTGAGTGAGAAAGATCTCGCACTAATCTACACCGGGCTGACACGTCTGAAGCGAAGCACTAAGGGGAGCTGTCTGACGGTGGTATCTAGTGCCCCGCAGTTGGCCGAGTATGGTCGAAGCTGGCCCTCCCATGAGAGTCTTCAGGCAGCACCTTTTGCTATGTAGTGTGGTTTGGGCCACGCGAGCAGCCGCAACTAGTTTCCGATCTGTGCCTCATTGCACATAGCATTCTCCTCGATTTAATCATCATTGCATAATAAATATTATATTTAGATAGTAAAAGTTACTACTGCAGGCTTGCTGTATCTTAAAAAAGCTAATAAAAACAGATAGATAAATAGCTGGCACGGTCTCTGCAATAGAGGTGTATACGTTACACAATATTGGAGACTCACAATGAGCCAACGCATCGTAATCAACCCCAACGATCCCGTTACCTGCCCGGATTGTTCCCATGAATTTCCCCTGGTCCAGGGTATCTCGCATCACCTGATAGAGCGCTACGAAGAGGAGTACGACCAGAAGCTCAGCCAAGAGCGAGAGGCACTGGAAGCCCGTGCTCTGAGAACGGCCGAGCGCCAGTTGGCTACTCGGTTTGAAGAACAGCTCGGTGAACTCAGCGAGAAGCTCGAGGAAGCGGAGGCTGATCGCGACAAGGTTAAAGGGAAGCTGATCAAGGAGAGAGAGAAGGCTGTCCTGGAAGCCAAGCAGGAAGCTCAGGAGGCGCTTGATGAGCTCCAAACCCAACTTTCCGAAAAGGACGAGAAGCTAGAAGAGTTCCGCCAGGAAGAACTCGCCCTGAGGAAAGCTAAACAAGCGCTCGACGAAGAGAAGCGAAATCTCGAGCTCAACCTGCAACGACAGTTGGAGAAGCAGCAGCAAGCTCTTCGTTCTGAGCTTGGGAATGAATTTCAGCTGCGTGAGGCGGAGCTTCGCAAGAAGATCGACGATGCCCACCAGGCCAATGAAGATCTGAAACGGAAGCTCGAACAAGGATCACAGCAGCTTCAGGGAGAGGTGCTGGAACTTGAGCTGGAGGATGTCCTTACCCAATCCTTCCCCATTGACTCTATAGAGTCTGTATCGAAGGGCGTTCGAGGCGCAGACGTAATCCAAACGGTCAACTTAAGGAGCGGTGCCACCGCGGGAAGGATTGTGTGGGAGACCAAGCGCGCCGAGAACTGGTCGAATAAGTGGATTGCCAAGCTGAAGGATGACCAGCAGTCCATTGGCGGCGAGATCGGCGTGCTTGTTAGCACAGCTTACCCGGCAAACGTCGACGAGCCGTTCACGCAGATCGACGGCATCTGGCTCGTTAGGCCGGAGTTTGCGAAACCGCTTGCAGATGCACTTCGGGCCATTCTCATAGAAGCGTTTCGCCAGAAGACCGCCTCATCCGGCAAGAACGAAAAAATGGAAGCGCTATACGACTACGTGTGCTCAGCGCAGTTCGCTCAGAAAGTGAGGGCCGTGCTGGATGCGTATGCCGCCATGCGTGATGATCTGGAGCGGGAGAAGGCTGCTATGCAGAGGCTCTGGAAAAAGCGAGAGGGGCAGTTGGAACGGATTACCGTCAATGTCGTGGGTATATGCGGCGAGCTCCAGGGGCTTTCTACGGCTTCTTTGCCGCATCTGGATGAAATTGCGCCCATAGAGGTCGCATAAATTGGTAAACAGAGCGCAGGGGATATGAACGAAGAGCAGGAAGAGATATGTCGCAAGGTAAGGGTGATGACCAAAGCGCTTTTGAAGAGGGGTGCTGAGCCTAGTGATGTCTCTTTCGCCCTGAGCTTGGTCGCAACAGAGCTGGGCTTGAAGGTGACCGAGGGAAGCATCTCCGTTTTCCCTGTGGTGATGACCGGAATCACCCATGCGGTAGCGAACGCAATGGAGGATACAGCGGATAGCTGCGAGGCCGAAGATGCCGAGGTTCCCGTCGGCGCTACCGTGCATTGAAGCTGCCACGGCGTATCTATCCAAAGGTTGAGATTACTAAGGAGAGTGAAATGACTAACGGACCAGTACTTTCAAAAAGCCGATTCATGGCGGGGCACCAGTGCCCGCTCCAGCTGTGGCTGAAAGTGAATGAGAAGAATGCGCCTGAGCTTGAGGTTGATGAAGTTGCACGGGCACGCATGGATAGCGGCACCCGGGTGGGTAATGTCGCCAGAGATTACTATCCAGGCGGCCTGCTCATCGAAGGCGAGCGATATGAGTACGAAAAGAAGTGTGCGTTGACTCGAGAGGCGATAGCCGCAGGCGCCAGCGTGATTTACGAGGCTGCCTTCAAGCATGAAAACACCTTTGTTGCTATCGACATACTTTCGCTTGAGGCAGATGGATGGGTGATTCGGGAAGTGAAGTCCTCCACGAGTGTCAAAGACGAGCATATCCCTGACATTGCTGTTCAGCTGATGACCGCCAGAGCAGCAGGGCTGCAGGTTGCACGCGCGGAGGTGGTATACCTGAACAGGGATTGCAAGTATCCCGACCTGTCCAACTTGTTTGCTTCCGAAGACGTCACCTCCAGGGCGGAGGCCTTGCTGGGTGATTTGGCAGAGCTGGAGCAGAGACTTCAATTGGTCATGATTCAAGAGAAACCGGAGATCGAGCCTGGCCAACATTGTGATTCTCCGCGAGACTGCCCTTTCAAAGGACGTTGCCTACCGGAACTGCCTGAACATCACGTCAGTACCCTGTATAGACTGGGTAAGGACAAGGCGCGCAGCCTGGTAGCCCAAGGAGTACAAACCGTCGATCAGATCGGGGCTGATGTGAAACTCAGCGCCACGGCGGCGAGGCAGGTCGATTCAGTCCGTGCTAATCAGGTAATCATAGAGCCGGGCCTGACGGATGGATTGAGCACTCTGTCCTTCCCGGCTGCGTTCCTGGATTTTGAGACCGTGTCCATGGCAATACCTGCTTGGGATGGGTGTAGCCCGTACACCCAGGTTCCCGTTCAGTTCAGCTGCCATGTGATGGCCGCTGATGGGGCTATAGAACACTATGAATGGCTGGCTGTGCCTGGAGGCGACCCGCGGCCGGACCTTGCCAAAGCACTGGTGAACGCCTGTGACGGCGCGGCCTCAGTGATTGCCTACAACGCGGGATTTGAAAGGTCTTGCATTAAGGGGCTGGTTAATATTTGCCCGGAGCTTGAGGGCGAGCTAGTCACTATTGCAGACAAACTGGTAGATCTTCTCCCAATCGTGAGAAACAACGTCTACCACCCCCAATTCCATGGCAGCTTCAGCATTAAATCGGTCCTGCCGGCGTTGGTGCCTGGTGCCGGGTACGCAGATTTGGAGGTCGCCTCAGGGGACGTCGCTGCGCTCAAGTTAGAGCAAATGATGCTAGGAGAGCTCGAGGGGAGTACTGGCGAACTCAGGGAGGCACTCTTGAAATACTGTGAGACGGATACATACGCCATGGTAGAACTCTACCGGAGGCTTCTGGAGATTGCTGATCAGGCCGCGGCCTGATCAGAAAATGAACTACCCCAGCGTAGGTGGGGCCAATAACCTGCGCTGCCGTGCCACGCCCTTGGTTGGCCCTGGTTAGGGTGTTGATGGGCGATAGCATTGTGATGATGCTTATGATGAAGGTGGTGAAGTGTGCTGTGATTATGGCTGGTAGGTTCCAGTCAGAAAGCTAATCGGTGTGCAGCGCTATAAGCCACCGTGATTCATGGTGAGCGGTTGACGGCCGGGAAAGACCGGCAAATTGTCCAACTGAAGACCTCCACGAGCGAGCGGCAGTTACAGTGATGAGTCTGTCCGGAAGCAGAGTACAGGCAATGGATGCTGCTCGTAGAACGGCTGCCCTTTGATCGCAGGTTTCTGGATCGCCAAATAGTTATCATGAGAATACTGCCAGAATCGACTGCTCCTTTTTAGCCGGGCAGAGGTGCGCATAGACCTGGGTGGTCTTCACGTCCGTGTGCCCCATCAGATCCCGGATTTGCAGAATGCTCACGCCGTCGATGGCGAGCCAACTGCCAAATGTGTGGCGCAGATCCTTAAATCTGAAATCATTCAGCTCAGCCTCTTTCAAGACGGATCGCCAGGCTTTGGAGATATTGTCCAGTCTTCCCCCCGTTTTCGGGCTCTTGAAGACTCGTCCGGACGTACCATGCTGGCGGCCCCATTGTTCCAGAACGTTCTTCACAGTGGGTGACATCGGCACGACGACCGGCTGAGGATTCTCAGCCTGGTGGCTGGTCTTGTTGCGGATTTTACGTATCTGGTTGTTGGCAAAGTCAACGTGCTCCCAATGGAGGTCGAAAATATCCCCCATATCAAACCCGGTGTGGTAGGCGAGCACAACGATCGGGGTCACATGGTCCGGGTAATCCTGATCAGAATAGGGCTCCAGCCGTTTCTTTTTGTGGTTGCGGCTGGATTGCCATTCCACATAGCGAGCTCTCTTGTCCTTAAGTTCCTTATCACGCTCCTCAAGCGCAGACAGTAGTTGTATTTCTTCCTCTCGGGTGAGATATCGGACCTTGGGCGGGTTCACCTTTTCATTGATTTTTCGCTTGAGAGAATAATTCTGTAGCTCGAAACGATCGATCAGCTTGTAGTGCTTCAGGGCCGTATTGATACACGCCTTCAGGTAGGTGTAAATCCGTTTGATCCGGGCAAAGGTGACGTTTCGACCGCGAGAGCTGCGCCATTGTTCGATGTCACGGCTGTCGATTTGATCGATGGGTTTGTCCTTGAGGAATTCGAACTCCCGCTTCAGGGTTTTTACCATCTCAGCCCCGGTGACGCTGTGTTCCAGCGCATAAGGCGAGTAGTAGTTGTCGATGTAGTTGAATAGATGAAGGTGAGCGTCGTTTGCCTCTCCGGCGTCTAGTGCTTCCTGTTCCCGTACCGCTCGCCTAGCGGCCCTTAGATCAATGCCTTTTGCCACCTCGCCAGCCTTGATGGCTGCGGCATCCCGGGCGTCCGCCAGCGATAAAATCGACGCGTTCCCAATGGGCTCCTCGAGGACGCGGCTGCTACCTGAAGGACGGTATCGGTAATAGAAATATTTGCCGCCATTGGGGCTGACTTTCAGTACCAGCCCCGGGGTTTGGCTGTCTGTCACCAGGTAGCGCTTTGCCTTGGGCTTCAGGTTTTTGATGATTGTGGCGTTGAGTTTTTGGGACATTTAGATGGGCCTCTGAATCGCAATTATAGGCCTAAGAGAAAGGCTGTCTCAAGTTCCGTGTTTTCCACGGTGACACAATAGCCACACAAATATGGCGCATTTTGACGGGCTCTCCGGAACAGAAAAGTACAGGGCCGGACAAGAAGGAACATTATAAGATGCTGAAAAATATAATATAAATTGAATATTTTAAATTTTGAGACTGAAATCAAAAACAAGGGAAAGGTGGCATTTTTGGCCTGTCACGCCGGAGGTCGCGGGTTCGAGTCCCGTCCGGTCCGCCACATACAAAAGAAACCGCCCCTGAGGCGGTTTTTTTGTATGTGCAGTTCGGAATGCGGAGAGAACCCGCCGGTTCGACAAACGCGTAGCGTTTGGACCGAGCGGCATTGCCGCGAGCCCGCAGGGCTGTAACACGCCAAAGCGTGGTACAGGTCAATCCCGTCCGGAGCAGTGCGCAGCACTGCAGGGAACTTGCCGGAACCCGTTGCATGAACCGCCCCTGAGGCGGTTTTTTTGTATGGGCAGTCCGGAATGCGGAGAGAACGCGCCGGTTCGACAAACGCTTGCACGAGTCCTGCATTATTGAACTGCCGTGTGCGCAACACTGCGCAAGCGCCCGCGACCGGCCTTCGAGTTGCTATCATCGCCCGCGATAAAACGATAGCCGGACGAGCCCGCCCATGACCGCTGCGCCAACACCTTTCGACCCTGTCACCATCGGCCCCCTGACGCTGCGCAACCGCTTTGTGAAATCCGGTGCCAACGAAGCCATGTGTATCGACGGCAAGCCTACCCATGCGCTGGTCCGGCATCACCGGGAACTGGCCGCGGGGGGTGTGGGGCTGACCACGGTGGCCTATATGGCCGTCGCGCCCGAGGGGCGCACGTTGCCCAACCAGATCTGGCTGCGGGAGGAAGCGCTGCCGGACCTCAGGGTTTTGACCGGGGCCGTCCACGACGAGGGTGGCGCCATCTCCGCGCAGCTTACCCACGGCGGTTCCTTCGTTACCGGCATGAAGGTCAGGGGGCGCACTATCAGCTCCAGCGGCGGGTTCAACCCGGCCGGCGCATTGAAAGGCAATTTTTTCAGCCGGTCGATGAACGCCGACGACATGACGCGGGTGACCGGGGAATTCGTACGCGCGGCCCAGCTGTGCCGCGAGGCGGGTTTCGACGCGGTGGAGCTGCACATGGGGCATGGCTATTTGTTGAACCAGTTTATTTCGCCCCTGAGCAACCGGCGCGACGACGAGTACGGCGGCAGTGCGGAAAACCGGGTGCGTTTCCCTGCGCGCGTGCTGGCCGCGGTCAAGGAAGCGGTGGGCGACGACCTGGCCGTTATCGCCAAGCTCAGCGTTGCCGATGGATTGAGCCGGGGCACCCAGGTTGCAGACTCCATCGTCACTGCGCGCACGCTGGAGCAAGCGGGTGCCGACATGCTGGTGCTTTCGGGTGGCCGCAATGTCGAATCCACCTGGTACATGTTCGGCAGCAACATGAACCGCGAGGCGATCAGTGCGGTGCTGAAAGCCCAGGGTGAGCGCCTCACCGCGCTGATGATGAAGGCTGCCGCCTCCAGCGAGCGCAAGGTGACGTTCCGGGAACTTTACTTCCTGGAGAACTCACGCCGCATCCGGGCATCGGTACAGATTCCCCTGGCCTACGTAGGCGGGGCCAAGTCGCTCGCCAATGCCGAGCAGTTGGTGGCCGAGGGCTTCGACTGTGTGGTGATGGCCCGCGCGCTGATTCACGACCCGGCGCTGGTTAACAAATTCCAAAGTGGTGAACTCACCGAGTCAGGCTGCGATAACTGCAATGCCTGTGTGGCCTATATCTACCATCCGGCGGGTACGTGGTGTGTTAAAAACCCGGCCAATGACCCCGCAATGAACCGGATACCGGCTGCTGAGGTAGCTTCGCCAGAATAGCCTTGGACGATTCGCCTGTTACCTTGACCTTCAGCGCCCCTGAGCCCTGAGGCCCGGGGCTCGAATGGACTAGTCACCCGCAGTGGGGGTGATGATGGATTTCACTGTGGTGTGCATCAGTAGTTGGAGTCGTTTGAGCTCTGTTCGGGGAAGGGGGGCTACCTGTATGGGGCGATCGCTCCAGGTAAGGTTGAGGGCGAGAGTCCCCAGTATCACATTCAGTAGCCAATCGGCATCAATATTCTTGACCTCCCCCCGCTCACCCCAGAATGTGAGCCAGTTCTGCAGGCGCAATCGTAACCCGGACAGGAGGCCCGTTTGCAGCTGATTCTGCCACGGGCCAATGATGGCAGTAATAAATTCGAGCCCTCCCGGGACTGAGAAATCGTACAGGAATATCCGTACCCAGGCGGGCCGGTCGGCGAACATCTCGCAAAGTTTATTGAGCGAATACTGTAGCTCTTTGTCCCAAGGTCGTGCGGTGTCCAGGCGTAACTGATCCATAAGAACTGCGAAGAATTCCCGGGCTATCTGATCGATAACGGCTTCACGGTTGCGAAAGTGCTTGTACACCGAGGGGGGGCGTATGTCGACTGCCTCTGCCAGATCCTTGATCTGAAGATTATTTATGCCGCGCAGCGCGATGAGGCGTTCTGCCTCCTGCACCAGTCGGTACTTGGTTCCCCTGCGGTTTATGGAAGCCAGGTCCTTGCGTAGTTCTGCGTGGATAGTTTCTATCGATTCCAATGGTGATCCCTTGATCGAGCCAGTTGACAGTCGGCTTGTTGACGCCTGCTTTCGTCGGCAATTAACAAGGGTGACCGTATCACAGAATCGTTTTGAGCCTACCGTTGACATTAAAGGCTAATCAGAGTAGCTTACGGCTAATCAAATTAGCCTTCAGGATCAAAAACTGCAGGTTGGGAAGTTGAAGTAGAGAAGAGGTGCCAATGTGGGGAGGGTTACGCGAATGTTCCAGTCGAGTGTTTTGTACCTGCTGCTCGTTGTACTCGGGGGGAGGTATGCCTTCGCTGATGTAGCGGTGCCAGTTTCTCCCCCGCTATGGAGTGGTTTTGAGGCGGATTTCGGCAAGGTCGATGCTGGCTGCGCACCCGTATCACCGGTGACTGAAACACCTGCTGGTTGGTTTCAGGTGCAGAAACTACCCGGTGGAATCTATGGCTTCATGGAGCATGGACACTCGGAAATGGTGAACAGCTTTCTGATACCGGGTGCTGCCAAAGACGTGCTGTATGACACCGGGATGGGTATCGCGAGCATCCGTGAAGCCATCGACTTCGTCCGTGCGCGAGAGGGACTTCCGAGTAATCCAATCATGGTTATCAACAGCCATGCGCATCTGGATCACGTGGGAGGGAACAGGGAATTTGAATCCGTGCACGTTTTCAAAGACCCGTGGACAACCGATGTACTTGGGAAGGGAATCCAGCCGGGAACATGGACGGCGTACTACGCCGCGCTGCTTCCCCCTCCTGCACCGCGACCGCCAGCCGGGTTCGACCCTGCACTGCAAAATGTACCTCCACTTGCATGGTCAAAACTCCGCTATCTGGAGCCGGGTCAGCGAATCGACCTGGGTAACAAAGTGCTGCGAGTCCTGAAGACCACAAGCCACACCAGCGCAGACGTGGTCCTCTATGAGGAAGCGGGGAACGTGCTGTTCACCGGTGACGCATTTACGCCCATAGCGTTTCTGGCAAACAACCTGAAGCAGTTCGAGCGGGATGTTACTGCTCTTGCAGAGCTTCCATTGAATTGCCATTTCAATACGCATGGACCGCTTGTCATAAATACCGCGTGGTTGAAAAGGGTCAGCGAGGCCATGCGCGCGATCAACGAAGGCGACTATCTCGAGAGTACGACTGATCTCTTCGGACTGGCGTTGCCGACCTACGCACACGGGGATGTTCACAGGATAGTCGATGCCAGGAAATTACTCTCAAGCTATCCAGAAGCTCCGGGAGCTCAATAAGTACAGGGCAGTTACACGAACGGGAGCTGAAAACAGGGTTTATCCGTTAAGCGTATTTGAAACACAAATATATAAAAGCAAGTGGAGTAGAAATTATGAACGTAACGACAACACGATTGTTGACCTCCTTGGTAGTGGCTGGTTCCAGTATGGCGGTAGAAGCGAGTGCGGCTGAGCGCGCTTCTGTGCTGGAAGAAGTTATTGTCACGGCACAAAAACGGGAGCAAAGCCTGAGGGAGGTGCCAGTCACGATCTCGGCATTGTCTGCCAACGACCTCAAAGACCTCCGTATTAATGATGCAATGGATATCGAGAACTACGTCACTAATATCGATATCAAGGGCACGATAGCCGGGACCAATCCGGCAATCACTATTCGCGGAATTGGCTTAAATGACTTCAATTTCAATAATAACCCGGCCGTGGGCGTCTACCTCGACGAAGTCTTTCTAACCTCTGCAGCCATGCTCAACTTCAGTACGTTTGATATGGAGAGGGTTGAAGTGCTCAAGGGGCCCCAGGGGACACTCTATGGCCGGAACACCACTGGCGGCGCGATCGGATACTTCTCACGCCGTCCGGGCTCAGAGTGGGAAGGCTACGCGACCGCATCTGCGGGTAACTACGGTCTGTACGAGTTCGAGGGCGCTCTAAACATGCCAATTACCGATCAGTGGGCGGCACGCGTGGCTGGCCGTTACAGTAATCGCGATGACAGTTATCAGGACAATACACTGGGTAGTCAGTTTGAAGGATCAGAGCAGAGCACTGGCAGGATTTCATTACGCTATGATGGCGATGCGCTGTCCCTTGATACCAGTATCTCTGTTTTTGACCAGAATGCGGGATTTCAGGGATTCAAGAACCGTGGTTACCTCAATCCCACCGATCCGGCCCTTGGTCCCTGTGCCGCCCTGCAGTCCGGGAAGCCTGTTCGGGCGCCGGAATGCTCGGCTGTGGCGCTTGGCGTCGGCGCAACATTGTTGAATGTTGATTTTGAATCGTTCCCGGATCAGCGCTATGGCAAAGTATCCTACGCGGACGGGGTTGCCGGGGATGGTGTTGCAACAGAAGCCGCGCTCTGGATTGCCCGCCTGGACTATGAGTTCAGCGATTTCGCCAGCATTACTTCTGTGACAAGTCTTGGTAGAACCGATATCGAAATGGGTGAATCTCTTTATGGTAGTGCCAAGGGCTACCACTATTTTGAAACGGCAACTGATGTTGAAATTGAACAGGCGTCACAGGAGCTCCGTTTTAACTATTCCGCCGAAACCCTGGACGCAACGCTCGGAATGTTTTATTCACGTGATAGCGTAAGAAGTGACAGTGTGGCTGACGCCACGGACGGTCTCGCCACGTTTTATCGGGTAACCATGGATCAGGACACCGATGCCTATGCGGTGTTTGGCCAGATAGATTTTCATCTCACGCCCAGGCTCACTGTGCAAATTGGTGCCAGATACTCCAGGGAATCACGAGATGCCGTGGGAGGTACGACCGACCTCAATCCATTCGATCAAAGCGTTGTCTTGTACGCTCCCCCGGAGCTGGGTGGCTTTGGGCTTCCCTCCGATTTCTCAGGCGAGTTTGCTACCAGTGCGGGCACTGCTATAGCGATCGACGACGACAACGTATCCTGGCGACTCGGGGCGAGTTACAACGTTTCGGATAGCAGCATGATCTACGCCAACATCACGACGGGGTTCAAGAGTGGCATTGTTTATGCCGACGTAACTTTCAGCCCGGAAGAGATGGGGCCGATAGATGCTGAGAATGTCGTTGCATACGAGGCGGGTATAAAGTCAAGCCTATCGGGGAATACGCTGGAAGTTAGTGCCGCGGGGTTCTATTACGATTATAAGGACATCCAAACCCTCGTTCCGAGCGATCTGGGGCTGACCTTTGCCAACGCTGAGCAGGCTGACATCGGTGGGTTTGAAGCGGAACTGAAATGGCTTGTTACAGATGGGTTGCAGATTCGCGGTGGCGTCGGTTACCTGACCACTGAATTGCACCAGGATGGTCTCGATGGCAATGACCTGCCGAACTCCCCAAAGTGGCAGTTCAACGCCATAGCCAATTATTCTCCCAATATTTTTGAATCGCTCAGTGTCGATCTACAACTGGACTACAAATATACCGACAGCATGTACAAAGAAGCGACCAATTCGATGCTGAGCTTTGTGGATAATTATTCCCTGCTCAACGCCCGGCTGTCCATTGGTGGCTTGGATGAAGATTGGCGGATTTCCCTGTGGACTAAAAACCTCTTGGAGGAAGAGTATCTTGAACAGGTCTTTATTATCGACGTCTTTGGTATCACCAGTGACCTCTACAACACGCCGAGAACCTACGGCCTGACAGCAAGTTACAACTTCTGAGCCTTGACTGTATAAATGTAGAACATCACGCAAGAGCGGATAGGAGGGGGTAAAAGCATGCTCAGATCACTTGCCGAGGTTCCAGCAGAGGCAGCGAAGAAGTATGGTGAGAAGCCAGCATTCGTTTTTGAGGATCGCGTAGCGACATTTGCGGCCCTCGAACGTGAGACCAATCGCTGCGCCGCGGCCTTTGTCTCATTGGGCATAACTTCAGGAGACCGAATTACCCTATACGCGGGTAATTGTTGGGAATGGGTCGTATGCTATTACGGCGCTTTGAAAGCGGGTGCTGTTATCAATCCGGTCAATGTCATGCTGACGGTTGAAGAGGTGGCATTTATTGCGAAGAACTGCGCCACCTCGATCATCCTCGTTTCGTCCGATCATCCGGAAAACGTCGCTGCGTTGGTAAAACGCTGTCCAGAGCAGCGACTTGTCATGTTTGGCAGTGAGATACCACCGGATGGCGTTCTATCCTTTGATAGCCTGCTGAATGGGGATGGCGATAGCTTCAGTACCGATAGTCTGGATTCCGAGGCGGTCTGTACCATCGCCTACACCTCAGGTACCACTGGTTATCCGAAAGGCGCCTGTCTTACTCACAGTAACATACTGCTCAATGTAGCGATGTCATCGTTGATGCATGCCCGTTGTAGCGACGATACCGTTGTTAGCGCACTACCTTTTTCACATGTTTACGGGAATATCGTACTGAACAGTGCCATTCAGTGTGGTATGACGCTCGTGGCCCATCGAAGGTTTGACGCGAG
The DNA here is from genome assembly GCF_008064665.1 of Parahaliea maris. Lineage (GTDB taxonomy): Bacteria > Pseudomonadota > Gammaproteobacteria > Pseudomonadales > Halieaceae > Parahaliea > Parahaliea maris. The sequence goes on from NZ_VRZA01000004.1 coordinate 116,846, forward strand.
TGCCGCTCTCCGAAGCATTGAGGAACACAGGGCGACTCTCTTTGAGGGAGTGCCGACGATGTATCACTATATGGTGAATGCTGCGGAATCCGCAAACTGTGACCTGAGCTCCGTGCGTCTTTGTACAGTCGGGGGACAAACGATGTCAATTGCCAAACTACAGGAGGTCGAGCGTCTTTTTGGATGCCCGTTGATAGAACTCTGGGGAATGACCGAACTGGGTGGACTGGGCACCACCTTCGCTGTCACCGGTCCCCAAAAGCAAGGTTCGATCGGCGTACCACTACCTTACACAAAGGTCAGGATCACTGATCTTTCTGATAAATCAAAGACAGTTTCTACAGGAGAAACAGGCGAGTTATCGATACAGGGACCTATCGTAATGAAGGGATATTACGATAACGACTCAGCTACCAGGGAGGTTATCGATGAACAAGGATGGCTGAGTACCGGTGATGTTGCATGGATGGATGAAGAAGGCTTTGTTTACGTCATTGACAGGAAAAACGACATGATCATCACTGCCGGTTACAACATCTATCCGGCAGAACTGGAGCGGGTGATATCGAGTCACCCAGACGTGGTAATGGTGGCGGTAGGTGCAATTAACGACGTTGACAAAGGCGAACTGGCTAAAGCCTACATTGTGCTGAAAGACGGCGCATCACCCTCATCTGAAAGTATCCTGGCGCACTGCCGCAACTATCTGGCCCCGTACAAAGTGCCAAGAGCGATTCAGTTCGTTAACGATCTGCCGAAAACAAGTTCAGGGAAAGTAATGCGCCGCCGACTTCACGAATTAGACAACTCGCTGCAAGTTGCGATATAGGGTCTATCGTATGGAGTAGCTATTTGTATTGCTGGTGATGCGGTGACTATACGGTAGAAGACTCGGCGCAAGTTAGCGTTTGGACCTGTCTTTGAACTGCGAAGGCGTCATACCAGTCCAGCGCCTGAAAGCCCGTGAAAAATTGCTGGTATCGGTAAAACCGAGCAGGTACGCAACTTCAGAGAAACTGAAGCTGTTCTGCTCGATATATTTTCTTGCAAGATCTGATCGCAGGGCCTCGAGAATTTCCTGGTAGCTGGTATTTTTTTCCTCCAGCTTGTTGTGTAGCTTGCTGCGACTCATATTCAGTAGGTCTGCAACGCGAGTTTTGCTGAAGTCTCCTGTTGGGAGTAGCTTGAGTAGCTTATCCTCGACTTGATGGACAATATCCTCCTTGTCGAGTCGTGCCAGGTACTCTATGACAATTTCATCATTGCGCTGCGAAAGGACCGAGCTGCCAGACGGTAGTTGCTCATGCATGTCGGCCCTTGTGAAGTAGATGACGTTGGCTGGCTGGGCGAACGACACTGGCGCACCGAAAAACTGCTCGAAATCTTCGGCGTGAGAAAGAGGTCGGCTGCGGACCAGTTCAATGCGTAAAGGAGAAAAATCAGGTCGGTATATCTGCCGGCATATCTGGATGATCGCGCCTACCCATCCATCCAGGCTTTCAATGCTGGCGTTGGGATTGACTAACTCAACCTTGAACATGTAACAGTTCTCCGCTTCCAGCAGAGAGTGGCTGATGTTGTCGCTGACAAGCCGTGAGTAGCGAGCCAGTCGAACACAGACATCATGCAGCGTTGTGCTCGAATAGAGTGAGAAACCCAGAGCGTGTAAAAAGGTCGGTTGGAACTGGCGCGCCACCAGCAGGCCAAACGCCGGGTTGCCCGACACTTCGACCGCGAGTCGCATCAGGTGGGTTACCCTGCTTGCTTCGATGCGCTGGTCGGGATCGGAAGTCGAACAGGGCGAAATGTCTGCCTGGTGAAACAGGCTTGCACTGTCCAATCCCTGGACCTCTATGGCCATGGCGATGGCGCGCGTCCATCCCGCGATGGTTTTTGGCTCATCCAGGCTCATGACTCGTCTCTCTGTTCTCAAGCTATGTTATTGATATATATGAGATTAACAAGGTTTGTGTCGGGCATGTCCGAGGCTGTTAACACGCTCAGATTGTATCAGAGCACTCTGTTTCTTTTATAGAAATCTCTTACGAATTGACGAGAGGTTGGAACGCATTGACCTGCGTCGAACCTGTCTGCGCGCGTAATATCTTGCCGACTCTGCAAAGAGTCAACCCGCAAAGAGGTGAGTTGCCCGGCGCAGTGGTCCGATGCTCCCCCCCGGGGTCGTCATAACTATAAAGGAGTAGAAGCGATGCCCAGTTTTGATTCAAGATTGCTTACCGCATCGAGCAAACACATAAAATCCATAATCGGCACGGCAGTACTGTCCTGTGTAGTTACACCCTCCAACGCCCAAGTCCAGTCCACCCGAGGCGCTGCTGCGGCAATCCTCGAAGAAGTTGTCATCACCGCGCGCAAACGGAAAGAGGGAATGCAAGACGCACCTCTTTCGGTATCAGCCGTGAGTGCCGAACAAATTCGTGCGATGAAGGTCAGGGATTTAACCAGCCTTGCGGTGAGTATGCCCAACGTGGCGATGGACGAGGTGGGTACGACCAAGGGAACGGCCAACTTCTCGATTCGCGGCCTCGGTGTCAACAGCTCCATTCCGTCGATTGACCCGACCGTCGGCGTATTCGTCGACGGTGTGTATATGGGGCTGAACAACGGCATCATATTTGACACCTTTGATCTCGAGTCGATCGAGGTGTTGCGAGGCCCCCAGGGCATACTGTTCGGTCGCAATGTGACCGGAGGTGCTGTTCTGGTAAATACCAGGAAGCCCGGGAAGGAGTTTGAAGCCACTGTTATGGCAGCAGTCGATGGTGGCGGTCGTGGTGGATATAACGGTTACCTCAAGGCGTCAGTTGGTGGGCCTGTCACCAGCGCCTTGAGCGCCAAACTCACGGCATACCAGAACAGCGACGAGGGATACTTTGAGAATAAGCAAACAAACCGGAACTTTGGAAAACTCGATCAGCAGATGTATCGGCCGGTCATAGTCTGGTCTCCGGCAGAAAACCTTGAGCTTGTTCTGCGCTATGAATACACCAAAACGGACGGTCAGGGGCCGGCATCTCAATCACATACAAACGGTAGCGGAATCCCTGGAACACCGATTGATTTCAGCAGAAATTCGTTTGATTTCAGTATCGACGAAGAGGGGCATCAGGAGACGGAAACCAATTTCCTCAATGCGGAAATGAATTGGGGGGTAGGTGAGCAGGGAACCATCACAAATATCTTCGGTTGGAGAGACTATAAGGAAGATGCTGTTAGCGACGTTGATGCACAACCGGTTTCTCTTTTCCACCTGGCCATTGGAACCAGAGCGGAACAGTACAGCAACGAACTGCGTTATAACGATCGCTTCCTGAATCGTGGCAATTACACCGCGGGAATTTACTACTTCAGAAACGACATCGAGTACGCTGAAGGGCGTAATCTACTGGGAGCCCTGACTCCCGATGGCTCGCCGGCGCAAACCCAGAGTGGTGGGGGCCTCTATGAGGTAGAGACACTGGGCGCATTCACTTCAGTTGATTATGACCTTTCAGATACATGGGTGTTAACCGGAGGGCTGCGGTATAGCACCGAAGAGAAGTCCGCGAAGATTGCTTCACTTAACAAGAATGTGAACACGCCCTGTGACGTGATCGAGGGGTCTTGCCTCTATGATTTCGAGGACAAGGAAACCTGGTCCAGCCTATCACCAAAAATCGGGCTGACCTACCTTGTATCTGATGACGCTCGTATCTATGCACACTGGACCAGAGGTTACCGCTCGGGTGGCTACAACTTGCGCAATACCGCCAGAGACACGGTCAATTTTGGCCCCGGACCCTTTGATCAGGAGCAGGTGGATAACTACGAGATCGGTTTAAAAACGGAGTTTGAATGGGGACGCCTGAATGGAGCGATTTTCCATAACAATATCCTCGATATGCAGCGCGAAGTGAATCTTTCCGACCCAGCGTCCGGAGTGGTGCAGGTAATCAAAAACACCGCCGACGCAACGATAACCGGGTTCGAGTTGGACGGAATATTCAGCCTGACCCAGTCACTCGTCGTACAGGCCAGTATAGGATGGCTCGACGCAGAGTACGACGAAGTCTATTTCGACCTGAATGGTGATGGTGTTGTGAATGGCGCCGACCGGCGCCTGAATCTGCCCCGTGCTGCCGAATGGACGTATAGCATAGGTGTTACTCACGATCTCGATCTGGGTGACTGGGGCTATATGACGTCGCGGATGAATTTCGCCTACCGTGACGACTCCGTGGTGACCGATAATAATCTTGGCGTGATCAACGCTCAGGACATCCTGGATGTGGGCCTTGATTTCACTTCCAACGATGCACATTGGGTTTTCTCCCTCTATGCGAAGAATCTGTTGGATGAGGTCAAACACGGCGGGGATACCCAGCTTCCCGAGATGCTAGGGCCCGCAGCGCTGGGTGGGACCTTCGCTCCACTCGCCAAAGGCAGGATATTTGGGGCGGAGGTCACCTACAGTTTTTGAGGCCTGTGTGATGTCACCGCCTTGCCCCGTACATTCCCGACAAGTCGCAAAGACACAAAATGTAAACGAGATGACCTGAAGCGAAGTCAGGATCGGGATATTGTCAATAAAACAATAAGTTTCCAGTGTTAGAGAATGCTTTGAATGAAGATTAATTTTAGCAGCCAGTTTCAGGCCCTGGCCGATCGCTACGGTCAGTGTGAAGCTATCGTCAATGTAGAACGCGACAGGCGGTTCACCTACAGCGAGTTACACGATATATCGAACCGAGTAGTGAACATGTTGACCCACGAAATAGGGTTAAGTACGGGTGACCGCTTCATTTGTATCCTGGAGAACGACAATCTCGCTCTTGTTCATATGCCTACCATCCTCAAGGGCCCGTTTACGGGAGTCTTTACCAACTACAGGGATTCGCTTGAGGAGCACATCAGTCAGGTAGACACAGTGAAGCCTCGAGTGGCGTTTATAGAGAACAGGTTACTCGATAGTCACTACCAGATGCTGCGTGACAGAGGCGTTGAGATTCTTTGTATGGACCCGGTTGAAGAGGACCGGCCCGGCGTGCTTTGCTTTTGGGATCTGGTGAATACTGCGTCCTGTGAAAACCCCGATATCGAAATTGACGACCGGGAGCATCCCGTTTTGATCCGATTTACGGGTGGCACGACAGGCAAGGGAAAGCCGGCTCTTTACTGTGCGGATAACTGGTTTGGACTGCGTGACAGTATGTACGCACTTGAAGACGGTAACTGGACTTCGCGCACGCGGATGGTACATGTAGCACCTGTGAGTCACGGAAGCGGCATGTTTATCATTCCTGCGTTCTTTACCGGTGGTTGCAACATTACTCTGAACAGTCCCGATCTCGATAAGTACTGCCAGACTATACAGAAAGAGGGTATTACCCACTCGTTTATGGTTCCCACGCTGCTTTATCGATTGCTTGAACTCCCCGGTTTGGAGCAACTTGATCTCTCCTCGCTGCAAAATGTTTTCTATGGCGCAGCACCTATGAGTCCGGCCAAGCTCCAGAGATTGCAGCAACGACTGGGCAACATCTTCATCCAGGTCTATGGATCTACAGAGCATTTCGCCCTGGCTCTCTCCCTGAGTAAAAAGGATCACTGTGTAGACGCTCAATCCGAGTCTCAACTTGCATCTGCAGGTCGAGTCACCGCCGGTATCGAAGTACTTGTGGTAGACGACGAGGGACACCAGTTGCCAAATGGTGAAACCGGCGAATTCTGGCTGCGTTCAAGGGGTACTTGCCTTGGATACCTCGATAATCCTGAGAAATCACGCGGGGAATTTCACAATGGCTACTGGAAGTCCGGCGATCTCGGGTACTTTGATCCATGGGGCTTTGCCTTCATCGTAGATCGAAAGAAGGACATGATTATCTCCGGTGGATTCAACATCTACGCAACTGAGATAGAGGCCGTGATCAACTCCCATGAAGCAGTGTTGATGTCCGCTGTTGTAGGGATACCCCATGAAGAGTGGGGTGAGGCGGTACATGCTGAAGTTGTGCTCCGTGAAAAGATGAACGTGAGGCCTGAAGACCTGATAGCGCTGGTCAGGACATCGCTCGGCGGCTACAAGGCGCCAAAGTCGATTTCCATTGTCGACAAACTGCCGCTCAGTTCAGTCGGCAAAGTTCTACGCAAGGATGTTCGGCAAAAATACTGGCGCAATCAATCCCGGCATGTTGGTTAGAAAGTCCAACAGATGGCAGTTATATATCCATGAGTAATGACGTTTTGGTTCTAGAGAACCGCGGGCCAGTTACCTGGCTGATCCTGAACCGGCCGATGGCGATGAACGCGCTGGATAGTGGCATCATTAGTCTCTTCGAACAGTATCTCCCCATTATTGCCGCGGACGATTGTTGTTCCGTACTGGTGATTACCGGCAGCGGTAGGGCCTTCTGTGCCGGAATGGATCTCAAGCAGGTGGTCGAGGCGAATGCTGTCGCAGCAGGCGAAATGGACATTCTCGACCGCCTGTGTGAGAACGTACTGGATCCACTCAGAGACTTCCCCAAGCCAGTAATTGCAGCGCTCAACGGGATCACGCTCGCCGGCGGTTTGGAGATGGCCATGTGCGCCGATCTGGTTGTTGCTGCGGAGAGCGCGAGGATCGGTGATGCTCACGCGAACTTTGGCGTTTATCCCGGCGCAGGCGGCGCCGCCATACTGCCCAGACTGGTGCCGTTAAATATCGCGAAATACCTCCTTTTGACAGGCCGGACCTTGTCGGCAGAGCAGATGCAACACTATGGATTCGTGAATGAAGTGGTCTCCAGCGACAGTCTCCAGACGGAGACACAAAAACTGGCGGAACACATAGCAGGGAATAGCCCACTGGCTATGCGGCGGATGAAGTCCGTGGCAAACCGCGCTAGTGATGGAAGTCGTAGCGCCTCACTCCAACGTGAACAGGTCGCAATGCGTAAACATCTTCGATCCTGGGATTTCGAAGAAGGTATCGCTGCCTTCACACAAAAGCGAAAGCCACGGTTCCGCGGCTACTGAGCCTGCGATAACACAAGAAACCTACGGACCTATTTATGACAGATCTCTATATCGCTGGTGTCGGCATGACCCGGTTTGGTCGCCATCCTGAGCGAAGTTACCAGGACCTGACCCGGGAGGCGGTTGCAGCGGCACTGGCGGATGCTGGTGCTGACAAGACCGATGTCTCCCAGGCCTACTTTGGGTCCTGTGTCATCGGCTATCTGCATGATCAGCACATGATACCAGGGCAGATAGCACTGCGCTCAATGGGCTTTGAGGGTATCCCGATTTTTAATGTAGAAGGCGCCTGTGCTTCAGCCAGTTCAGCCATGCATCTGGCCGGACAAGCTATTCGAGCCGGCGACTGCGATATCGCCCTCGCCGTGGGTACCGAAAAAATGACCAGCCCCGACAAGGCCAGAATGTTTGCCGCCTTTGACTCAGCCTGGGATGTGTCATCCGTAGAGGCCAACCGCGACCGGTTAGTCAGCATGGGCCTCGGGATAATGCCTCCTGAAGGCAGCCAATCCAGTAAACCCTACAGTATGTTCATGGACGTCTATGCCGCGTTTTGTCGTCAACACATGGCGACGTTTGGTACTACACAGCGGCAGATTGCAGCGGTTTCCGCAAAGAATCACGCCCATTCCGTTCACAATCCCTTAGCCCAGTATCAGACGTCATATACCGTAGATGAGATTATGGCAGCGCCACCAATTACCTATCCGCTGACGCTCCCCATGTGTGCGCCGATCTCCGACGGCTCCGCTGCAGTGGTATTGTGCAGCCGGTCGGGCCTGAAGCGGCTTCGGGGCCACGCGTCTCGAGCAGTACAACTTGTGGCCAGCGTCGTGCGTTCAGGTTCCACGCGTGAGGCGTCGGATTTTCGCAATCACATAACCAGCCTGGCGGCCGTTCATGCATACGAGATCGCCGGGGTAAGTCCCGAAGACGTTGACGTCGCCGAGGTACATGACGCCACGGCCATGGGCGAAATCATCCAGGCAGAAAACCTTCGTCTGACTCCCTTTGGAGAGGCAGGAAGAGCCGCTGAAAGCGGTGATTTCTCGATAGGCGGAAAAATTCCCATCAACCCCTCAGGCGGTCTCGAATCCAAGGGTCATCCCATTGGTGCAACCGGCCTTGGCCAGATTTATGAACTCGTAACCCAGTTACGTGGCGAGGCGGACCGACGCCAGGTGAGCGGTGCCAGGATTGCCATTCAGGAAAACGGCGGCGGAATCTACGGCGTCGAAGAGGCCACTGCGGTGGTGAGCATTTTAGCGAAATAACGGTTGAGAGTAATGATGAACTTTTCCTTGTCCGAAGAACAGAAAATGGTTATCGAGAGCCTCCGCAGATTCCTTGACGCGGAGATCGAGCCACAGTTCCGTGCCCACGGAGACGGCTTTATCCCACGCGAAAAGATGCAAAAGTGGACCCAGCAGTTGACAGAGTACGGCCTCATCAAGGCGCCCCATTCTGAGGAGTGGGGCGGCTTTGGCATGGACTGGTTGACCCACCTCATGGTTTTCGAAGAGGTTGCCTACACCTCTCTGGATATCGCCATCCCGGGCTTCATCAATTGCGTGGGAGCAGAACTGATTTGCCAGTTGGGGTCGGACGAGATCAAACGCAAGTACCTCCCGGATATTATCTCGGGCGACAAATTCATCTCCATGGGTATTTCAGAGCCGGATGTGGGGTCCGACGTGGCTGCTGTTAACACCAGGGCAGTGCGAGACGGCGATTACTGGGTAATCAACGGCGAGAAAACGTGGATCACCAACGGTGAATACTCGGATCTCCTTGTCTGTACCTGCAAGACCGGTGAGGGACAGATCAGTCACATACTGATAGATCGGGAAGAGCATGGCTACGATGTTTCCGGGATCAAGAAAATCGCCCTCAACGGTCAGTCCACCGCACAGATATTTCTTGCCGATGTGCGGGTCCCTGTCAGTAATACTCTTGGTGAACTGGGGAGCGGTCTCAGGAATACGCTCAAGATGTTTGAGTTCGCGAGATGCCATATGGCCATGTGGGGAATTGGTATTGCCCGTCGCGCGATGGATGAAGCCATTGGCTATGCCAAAGATCGGTCGCAGCACGGTAAACCCATTGCCGGCCATCAACTGATTGCGGACAAAATTGCGACGATGGCGACGCATATCGACGCAGCGCGTCTGCTCACCTACAGAGCCATCGATAAAGTGCAGAGCGGGGCGCGTGCCGACAAAGAGTGCTCCATGGCGAAATGGTATGGCACTGAAATGGCAGTAACCGCAACCCGGGACGCGGTAGAAATCCACGGGGGCAACGGAGTTACCAGAGAATTTATCGTTGAGCGACTCGCGCGTGAGGCGATCATTAATCCGATCCCGGATGGTACCACTGAAATTCAGAAGTTGTTGATCGCTCGATGCCTTACCGGTGTGCAAGCGTTCAGGTAAGCATTGATCTGTTGCGTCGACGACATAACGTAAAGGGGAGTCAGCGTTGAATCTGCAAGACAAGGTAGTGGTCATTACGGGCGGTGCGTCCGGGCTGGGTCAGGCGACCGCCAATTACATGGTGCGCGAGAAAGGCGCGAAAGTCGCCATTCTCGACCTGGATGAATCGGCCGGAGTCGAAACTGTGAGCGCACTGGGGGAAGACAACGCGCTATTCTGCAAAACGGACGTAGTATCAGAGGGCAGTATCGACGCGGCAATACAAAGAATCATGGCGAGGTTTGGTGCCATCCATGCGGATATCAATGCCGCGGGGATACCGCTTCCGTGCAAGATGCTGGGCCGGGACGGGAAAGCCGATAGCCTGTCCCGCTATGCAACGGTTATCAACGTCAACCTGTGCGGTGTATTCAATGTCATGGCCAAGTGCGCAGAACGGATGGCCTTAAACGAACCCGACGAAAATGGCGAGCGGGGCGTTGTAGTGAATGTATCTTCAGGCGCCGCCTTTGAGGGACAGATAGGGCAGTGCGCTTACAGTGCTTCCAAGGCGGGTGTCAACGGAATGAATATGCCGGCGGCCAGGGAACTAGGGAAATATGGCATTCGAGTCAATTCCATTGCTCCGGGTCTATTCGGTACGCCGCTGGTACGTTCGCTGGATGATCATGTTCAGAACGCCCTCATCGATATGTGCGAGGCACCTAAACGAATGGGCAAAACAGAAGAGTTTGCCCATGCCTGCACCTTTATGATCGAAAACCCCTATTTGAATGGCCGGACAGTTCGACTGGACGCGGCGACGGTTATGCAGGCCAGGTAACTGAATGTTTAGCCGGTTCTCAGTGATTGAGAACTCAGTGAAGCGAGCAAAGGAATAGAATGGGACCGTTGGAAGGTATAAAAATCGTTGAAATTTCCGCGTTGGGGCCGGGACCCATGTGTGGAATGTTTCTTGCGGATCTGGGGGCGGAAGTCACTGTTATACAACGCAAAGGGGGCGATTCGGGTGCACTGATAGACCTTGTCACCAAAGGCAAGTATGCCATCTCGAATCGTGGCAAGCGTTCAATTGCCCTGGACCTCAAAAACCCTGTCGCAGCAGAAGTTGCTCTGGACATTATCCGTGACTCCGACGCATTGATCGAAGGTTTTCGTCCCGGGGTAATGGAGCGTCTGGGATTGGGTCCAGAGACATGCCTGGAGTTAAATCCGGCATTGATTTACGGCCGTATGACCGGTTGGGGGCAGTGTGGTCCACTGGCAAATTGCGCCGGACACGATATCAACTATATCGCATTGAGCGGCGCACTTTACTACTCAGGTCACCGCGAGGAGGCGCCTTTCGCGCCACCGACCCTCGTAGGCGATGTTGGGGGAGGCGCACTGATGCTTGCCCTCGGCATAGTGGCCGGAATTCTCAACGCCAGAAAGACAGGTAAAGGTCAGGTGATAGACGCGGCGATTACAGACGGAACGGCTGTAATGACGTCGTTGCTGTACTCGTTTCATCAGGCAGGTGTATGGAGCAACCAACGGGGCGACAACATCATTGACAGCGCCACGCCCTGGTATGGTACTTACGAGTGTGCAGATGGCCGCTATATCAGCGTGGGCGCGCTGGAAGCCAGGTTCTATAACTTGCTGATGGAGAAATGCGGCCTCGCTAACGAGCCTGGATTCAACAACCAGTTCGACAAGACCCGTTGGTCGCGAGCCAAGGGGGAAATGGCGTCGTTGTTCAAAACCAGAACGCGTGACCAGTGGTGTGAGCTACTAGAAGGTACCGATGCCTGTTTCGCGCCAGTACTGGATTTCGTTGAGGCTGCGGCGCACCCCCATAATCGACACAGAGAAACATTTCTGGAGATTGACGGGGTTCTCCAGCCTGCTCCTGCGCCGAGATTCAGTGGCACACCTGCAGAAATCAGGTCATCGCCACCACTTGAGGGTGAGCACACAGAGTCCATCTTGAGCTCGTTGGGGTATAAGGAACCGCTCATAGAGTCACTGCGGTACCAGGGCGTAATTTGAAGCCGCCGAAGCCATAGTATGGCCCCGGTCGGATATCGCGGGTAGGGGGTCGCAGAGGAGGGGGGCTAGTCGTGCTGCCCGTTTCTCAGGTGGTCGAGAAACACGTCGAGAACACGGGGATGGTCTGCGCTTTTGTGATAGATCCCTACAATATGCCCCTAGTGCATGGTGAGGTCGGGAACCAGCGGTCTGAGATTCCCAGCCGACCTACATAGTGAGGCGGATGAGTACCGCTGTCCGCGCAGGGGGAAACCTTTTATCGGGCTTCTGGCCAGTTCAGGGCAGTCTAGCGGCGTCTCCGCGGAGACGTCGGGAAAAGAAAGCGGTATCTCCAAAACGACAACCCCCGGCTAAATGACCGGGGTTTGTCAGCAGTCTGGGGCCGGCAGAGCCGGCCCTTTTGTTGGTCAGCAAATCAGCCTACTCAATGATGACATGCTCATTGCCTTCAGGCGCGCCGCCGCGGAACAACAGGAGAGCGCCGGTTTTGCCCGACCTCGTGCCTTTGACACTCCCGCCGTTGGGCAAGACCGTGTAGCCCGACTTGTTCCCCTGGAAGGTCACCGGAGAATCGTCAACACCGGGGCTGAGCTCGAATTCAGTCAGGAAGTCCGTATATTCCCCGGTGAAATAGAGATCGTAGGCGCCACCAAAGGCGACCTGAGCCTTGTGGGTCAGGCCTCTACCGTCCAGCCCGATCTGCTCGGCGCAAACCGTGAGAACGGTGTTGGCGCTGTTGGTCTCATGGTCCGTGAGGAAGTAAATGGTCTGGGTACCGCCAACGTAGTCAGTCGCGATAACCGCATTGCGCCCGTCACTCAGGTTGCCAGCCAGCTCATAGTTAAACACATTGGCTTCGGGGAACCCGTCACCGTTGTAGTCCAGGTAGAGATCCCAGGCATTGGGCACGTTGGCATGAGTCTGGCGTTCCCAGGAAGCGACGGCGAACTGGATCACGAAGGACTTTTCGGCGCTGCAATAACCGGCCGGTACCGCAGTTGTGCGATAGCCCAGTGCCTTGAAGTCAGTGATGGGATTGTTGGCTCCACGTTCACCTTCGGGCAGATCGTCACTGGTCGCGATGAGGTTGTAGGATTCAACCAGAGTGTCTCCCACGCCCTCGTTGCTGAGCGTGAATTGACCCTTGCCACTCAGGGATACGGCCAGGTTGCCGGATTTACGCGGCAGGATGTGCCAGGGCAGGTGGATGTCATTGTCCACGCCGTCCGCATCCAGGTTCACGTAGCCGTCGTACTCCAGGTCAGTGATCCAGGCCGGGTCGGCCCCCAGAGAACCGGAGTTGCCATACCATGCCGTCAGATCTTCCGGGCTGACAGTCAGTGTGACATCAAATTCCACCGAGCCGCCGGCAGGCACATCGATGGAGGACTGGCTGGCATCGACTGACACTGCCCCATTGTCATCTGCTGCGTAGCGGAAGGCGGAGGAGACCGCGTAGGACACGTCGCTGTCGCCATAGTTGGTCACTACCACCGTCTTGCTCAGGGTAGTTTCCTCGAAGGCGTCCAGGAAGCCGAAGGAAAGTGCCGGAGACAGGGTATCGACATCCCAGGCGGATACCGCTGTGTTGAGGGCGCGATTGGCGCGTACCTCGCCACCGCCGATACGGGCTACCGGCGCCAATCCGCTAAAGGGGTCCGTGTCGATGTTGGTATCACCCGTGGTGACCAGCTTGGCCCGTACTTCGGCCGGGCTGAGGTCGGTATCCGCTGCCAGAACCAGTGCCGCGGCACCGGATACCATGGGCGCTGCACCGGACGTACCGCCGAAGGGCCCGGTACCTGTACCGGAGCCGGCAATCGCTGATACCGACGCGCCCGGCGCGCCGATCTCCGGCTTGATCAGGGCGTTGAACTGCAGGGTCGGACCACGAGATGAGGAGCCAACCATCTGGTTCACCAGCGGCAGACCGTTATCGGGGTCGATGGCCGCTACGCTATCCTCATCCAGACTTTTCAGGAAGTTGGAGGCAGACTGGCTGATCATGTAGCCAGGTATCGTAATGGGGCCGTCGCCGCCGTCACCGCCAGAGAAGGGGGCGCCCGGGGCGACCAGGCCGATGATGCCGGCACTGGCGCCGGCAAGTTCGGCGTTGAGAATCTTCAGGGTGAAGTTACAGCCTCCTCGGTCGATCAAGGCAATGCTGCCGTCGAAGGTGCCGGCGTCGTACGGTTTACAGCCGTTGAGGTTGCTGCCGTCGCTGTTGCCGTACCTGATCGGCCCTTCGACGGTGCCATCGGGTTCGACGGACCACGGCTGGAACACAGCGGGCACATCCTGGCCACCAGCGGAAATCAGCTGCAGGCTGGCCGAGGGTACCTGGGTTTGCGCCACGCTGAGGGCGGAAGGTGTCGCCGACGGTGTGCCGACAATATAGGGCTTGTCGGAGGCATTCCCGGCGGAGGCCACCGTCAGAATGCCCAGGGCCGTTGCGCCATCGATGGCGGCTGACAGGTCGTCGTCGAAGGCCTGGCCGTAATTCGAGCCCAGGGACAGGTTGAGGATATCCAGGTGGTCATCGGTTTCCGGGTCGCCATCGGGGTCCGCTGCGTACTCGATTGAGTTCAGGAGTGCGACTCCAGAGCAGGAGGTCGAAACCGAGGAGCAGACTTTCAGGGCCCAGAGGTCGACCCCCGGTGCCACGCCGGGAGGAATGCCGAGATCGACGTTACCTTCGCCGCCGATGATGTGGGCCACGTGAGTCCCGTGCCCGGCCTCATCGCCGTCATCCAGGGGGTCGGGGTCCTCAGCCAGTCCGTCGCCCGGCACAACGTCATTCGGATCAGGCCATATGCTACCCACGAAGTCCCAGCCACCCACGACTTTTTCTGTGGGGAAAGTACCATCTTCACGGACTGTGCCCGAGTCATTGAGATAATCGTCAACGATACCCGAACCACCCAGTGCCGCATGGTAGTAGTCGATACCACTGTCCACCACGCCGACGGAGATGCCGCTGCCGTCATTGTCACCCACCAGTTCCACGGCTGCGCCGATATGGGAAACCGTTTCATCGAGGGTCTTGTGATAGCGGCCTATTTCACGAATGGCGGTGACCGAAGGGTTGGCTGCAAGGCTGGAGAGCTGGGAGGCATCCACCTCCACCATGACGGCATTCAAGGTTTTGCTGAGGGCGCCGAGCTTGCGAGCACCTGCCGCAGCCAGCGCCGCGTCCAGAGCTTGCTGCTGGCTTGCAACACGCTGTAGCTGGCTGTGGCGGCCGCCGGCCTGGGCCAGGGACGGCTCGCTCAGGCGGAGAATGACTTGCACAGTCCCGCTCGCGTTGCTGAGCCCTCTGTCGAGGGTTTCGGCCTGTGAGCGCGTTATAGGCTCCGCAAGGCGCAAAGATTGCAGATGCGTGGGCACAGCGCTGTTCTGGTTGATATTGGTCTTGTCCTTGCCACCTTGCCACCTTGCGCTGCATGCGCTGAGGTTGCGAGGGCGACAGCAGATACCATGAGTAACTTCGATAGTTGCACGTAAACCTCCAAAGGTTTTTGCACAGGTACAGCTAACGAGCCCCCCGCCGCTGTTGCGACAGGGTGTATGTCTCAGAAATTTAGGTGTTGTTATCCCCTGCTGAGGTATACCACTTCACTCGCGAGCTGTTCCGACGTTATTGGATGAAGTCGCCACCGTCAGGTGAGCGACAGTGGTACCAAGAATTGGTCAAGATGCTAGCGTTGTCAACTTTGGTGCAGAATCGACTGTATCAGGGGATATCAGGACTGCTGATTGAGGGTGGATGCGCCCCTGTGCAGGGGCGCAGAGCCTGTGTGGCTGTGTTGGCGCTTCCTAAGGCTCGACTTAGTACTGGTAACTCACCTCCAACCCATAGGTCCGCGGCTGCCCGTACTGCTCCGAAATCAGCCCCAGGGTGCCGAAGTTGATGGAGAAGGTGGGATAGTCGTCGTCGGTGAGGTTGCGCCCCCAGGCCGTGATGCGCAGGCTGCCATTGCCAAGGGGAATGTTTTCCAGGTTCAGGCGTGCGTCCACCACCGTACGCTCGTCCATAATCTGGTGGGGGGAGATGACCGGTTCGCCGCCGACCACGGCGGTCCACAGTGCGGACTCGTACCAGGCGTCCTGCCAGTTGGCCTGGACGTAGCCGGTGATGTCACCGAAGTGGGTGCGGGCAAACAGGTAGTCCGCGGTGAAGTTGAGTTGATTGCTGGGGGAGCCGCGCTTGGCAAGGTCGTCCGCCGGCAGGCAGGTGGCCGGCTCGTTGGTCCCGCACACGGCGGGGAACTTGTCGTAGTTGCCATGGATGTAGGAGTAGCTCAGGCCCAGGACCAGGTCCTCCAATGGCGAGACCAGCAGCTCCAGTTCGCCACCCCAGCGGTCGGCTTTCCCTGAGTTGGTGATGACGCTGGTTGCCGCGCCGCCCTCGGTCTTGATCTGGCTGACCTGCAGGTCGTCGTAGGTATAGGTATAAAGTGAGCCGTTGATCCGCAGGCGGCGGTCCCACCAGTCGCTCTTGATACCTAATTCCAGTTGTTCGATGGTTTCCTCGTCAAAGCCATTGTCGAAGATCTCGCCGTTGAAGCCGCCGCTGCGGTAGCCAGTGCTGTAGCGTATGAATGTGTTGATGTCTTCGGTCGCCTGGAAGGCGACAGTGAAGGTGCCGCTGGTATTGGAGAAGCTCTCGGCGCGGCTAACCGCCCGCGCGGGGTTGAAACCGAAGGGGGTGGCGAACTCCTTGTAGTCGTAGTCGATCTCCTTCTCTTCTTCGGTGTAACGCAGGCCGGCAGTCAGTGACAGGCGCTCGTCCAGCCAGCCGGGAGTCCAGGTGGCGTGGGCAAAGCCGGCCCAGGCATCGGTGGCATTGTCGTAGTACTGGGCGCCTGCGCCATTGAGGGGGGCCGCGAAGATGGCGTTGCGCCGATACTCGCCTTCGTCTTCGAAGTAGTAAGCGCCGAGTACGTACTCGAGGCGATCGGTGCTGCCGATCATCTGCAGTTCTTCGGAGAATTGCTCGTAGCCGGTGAAGGTGTTCTGCTTGGTGTGGAAGGCGCCAAGGTTGTCGATACCGTCCCACAGCATGCCGGCGAAGGCGCCGACAGGGGCGCCGAGGAAGCCGATCTCCGCGCCGTAGATCTGGGCCATGGTGAGTTGCACCAGGTCGGAGTAGGCGCCGACGCCATTGCTGTCCAGGCGGCTGTCGAGGTCCTCGATATCACCGAAAACATTGGTTTCCACTTCTCGATAGCCGGTGATGGACTTGAAGGTAACATCGCCAAGGGCGCCGAGGTCGCCGGCTTCCCAGGTGAGTGTCAGGCTGTGGCCGTCAACCGTGTTGTCAGAGCGCGGGGTGAAGTCCGCGAGGCCATCGTCGGCTCGCCCCTCGCCTCGCTCCAAGGCGTTCTGGTAGGCGGCAATGGTCTGCTGCAGTGACGGTATCCAGCGGCTGCTGATGCGCGGGTCCGCACCGGGTATGTTGGCCATGCCCTGGGCGGCGGCCAGGGTGCCCTGTAGTGCTGCAATACGGCTAACGTTGCCGGCGGCATCCACCGGAGTGAAGCCCACCACCTGCTGCAGGGCGCCAGCTTCATCAAGTTCACTGTGGTCGTAGACATAGTCCACGTAGAAGCTGTCAGTGATGTTCCAATTGATCGCCGCGCGCCAGGATTGGCGGTCAAGTTCGTCGAAATCATCCCCGCCCGGGCTGTTGTTGTCGTAGAGGCCGTCGCGCAGGCGCGTCTGGTAACCGACGCTGGCGGAGAGTTCACCCAGGCCCTCGCCACTGGTACCCACAGAGGGCAGGTCCATGTTCAGCTTGAATTCCCGGAAGTTGTAATTGCCGGCCTTGGCGGTGGCCCGCAGCCCGAATTCACCCGAGGGTTTGCGGGTGATGACATTGACGGCACCGGCGGTGGAGTTGCGGCCATACAGGGTGCCCTGGGGGCCGCGCAGAACCTCGATACGCTCGATTTCCGCTACATCCATGGCCGAGCCGTTTGCCTTGCCAATATAAACGCCATCCAGGTACATACCCACCGAAGGGTCCAGCGACAGGTTGGCCGGGTTGCCGCCCGCCACCCCGCGCATGGCGAGACTGGTCGCGCCGCGGGAGCCGGGCGCCGAGAAGCCGGCTACGCCGGGTAGCTGGCCGATCAGGTCTTCCGTATTGCGAATGGCACGGTTCTCGATATTGCTGGCGCTCAGCGCGCTAATGGATATCGGCGTCTCCTGGCTGGACTGCTCCCGCTTCTGGGCGGTGACAACCACTTCCTCGAGAGCGCCGCCCTGGGCCAGCGCAGGCAGCGCGGCAGGGGCGGCCAGCAGGGAGATTGCCAGGGCGAGGGGATTGGGGGCAAGGTAGGTTTGAAGGCGGTACTTCGGTAACAGCATGAGGGCCTCTCTCTATCATTATTAACGGCACCGGGTGTCCGGCCGCTCTGTCCTGCAAAAGACTAAAAGCTAACTACAGATAAATAATTATCCGTGGGAAAACGATACACAGGAGAGGGGCTGGCCTCCATAACCGAGTTGGTCAGCAGGCCGGATGGCGGTATTACTATTAATACCAGCTAGGCGAGATTGGGGGAGTCGGTGCCCGGCGGTCTCAGGCCGATGGTGGTAACTGGCTGTCCGAAAAAGCGGGCGGCACCCGAGGGAGTGGCCGCCCGCAGAAGGACTTTGCTCTTACTCAGTAGTCGTAGGTGACCTCGAGACCGTAGGTGCGCGGCGCCCCGTACTGCTCGGTGAGCAGACCCAGGCTGCCGAGGTTGATGCCGAAGGTCGGGTAATCGTCATCGGTCAGATTGCGTCCCCACAGAGTGAAGCGCAGGTTGCCGTCCCCCAGTGGAATGCCCTCCAGGTTCAGGCGCGCGTTGACGATGGTGCGCTCATCCATGCCCAGGTGGTCGTAGATCACCGGGTCGCCGCCGACCACGCCGCTCCACAGGGCAGTTTCCACCCAGTCGCTCTGCCAGTTGGCCTGGATGTAGCCGGTGATGTCACCGAAACCGGTGCGGGCGAACAGGTAGTCGGCGGATACACTGACCTGGTGGTCAGGCGAGGCGCCGCGCTGGGCGTTGTCCACGCCGCTGAGGCAGGTGGTCGGTACATTGGTGCCGCAGACATCGGGGAACTTCTCGAAGTCGCCATCGACGTAGGAGTAGGTCAGGCCCAGCACCAGGTCCTCGAGCGGAGACACCATCATCTCCAGTTCGCCACCCCAGCGCTCGGTTTCACCGGCGTTGGTAATCTGGCTGGTGGCGGCGCCGCTGTCAGTCTTGATCTGGCTGACCTGCAGGTCTTCGTAGGTGTAGGCGTAAAGTGAGCCGTTCACCCGCAGGCGCTTGTCCCACCAGTCGGTCTTGAAGCCGATCTCGTACTGCTCGATGGTCTCTTCGTCGTACGCGTTGTCATACACTTCGCCGTTGAAGCCACCGCTGCGGTAACCCGTGGCGTAGCGCAGGAAGGTGTTGAAATCGTCGGTGACCTGGTAGGCCAGGGTGAAGTTGCCGCTGACATTGGAGAAGCTCTCGTCACGACTTATCGCCTGCGCAGGAACCGAACTGAAGGGTGTGTCGTAGGCGCCGTAGTCGTAGTCGATGGACTTGTCTTCCTCGGTGTAGCGAATACCGAAGGTCAGGGCGATGTGGTCTTCCAGCCAGCCCGGGGTCCAGGTGGTCTGGGCGAAGCTGGCCCAGGCCTCGGTAGCGTTGTCGTAATACTGGCTGCCGGCGCCGTTCAGGGGGGCGGCAAAGATGGCGTTGCGGCGGTACTCGCCCTCGTCTTCGAAGTAGTACAGGCCCAGCACGTATTCCATGCGCTCGGTGCTGCCGACCATCTGCAGTTCTTCAGAGAATTGCTCGTAACCGGTGGTGGTGTCCTGCTTGCTGTGGAAGGCGCCAATCTCGTCGATGCCGTTCCACAGGCGGCCTGCGAACACACCCGACGGTGCGCCGGTGAAGCCGATTTCGGCGCCATAAATTTGCGCCAGGGTGAGGTGCACCAGGTCTGACCAGGCGCCTGTGCCGTTGCCGTCAACCCGGCTGTCGATGTCTTCCAGGTCACCGAACACACTGGTTTCCAGTTCCCGGTAGGCGGTAATCGACTTGAAGGTGACGTCACCGAAGAAACCGAGGTCGCCGGCTTCCCAGGTGGCAGTCAGGGCGTGGCCATCCACATCGTTTTTCGACGCCGGTGCGAAGTCGGCGAGGCCGTCATCGGCGCGGCCCTCGCCACGGTCGAGGGCATTCTGGTAAGCGGCGATGCTCTGCTGCAGGGAGGGAATCCAGCGCTCGCTGATACGTGAGTCGGCGCCGGGGTTGGCGGCCCAGCCCTGGGCAGCGAGCAGGACACCCTGCATGGCCTGCAGGCGGCTCACGTTACCGGCGGCGTCCAGTGGGGTCAGGCCGACCACCTGTTGCAGGGCGCCGATTTCGTCCAGCTCGCTGTGGTCGTAGATGTAGTCCACGTAGACGCTGTCGGTGATGTTCCAGCTCACCGCTGCACGCCAGGCCTGGCGGTCGAGGTCGTCAAAGTCCTCGCCCCCGGGGCTGTCGTTTTCGTAGAAACCGTCCCGCAGGCGGGTCTGGTATCCGAAATTCAGGGCGAACTCGCCGAGGCCTTCGCCGACAGCGCCAAAAGCCGGCAGGTCGAGGTTGGTCTTGAACTCGCGGAAGTTGTAGTTACCGGCCTTGGCACTGGCGCGCAGGCCCAGTTCCCCGGTGGGCTTCTTGGTGATGAAGTTGACGGCACCGGCGGTGGAGTTGCGCCCGTACAGGGTGCCCTGGGGGCCCCGCAGGACTTCGATGCGCTCGATCTCGGCCACGTCCATGGCGGAGCCCACCAGCTTGCCGACATAGACGCCGTCCATGTACATGGCCACCGACGGGTCCAGTGACAGGTTGGCCGGGTTGCCGGCGGAGACGCCGCGCATGGCCAGGCTGGAGGCGCCGCGGGAGCCCGGCGCGGTGTAGCCGGACAGGCCCGGGAGTTCGCCGATCAGGTCTTCGCTGTTGGCGATGCCGCGGTTCTCCACGGCGTTCTCACTCAGGGCGGTGATGGAGATCGGGGTATCCTGGCTGGACTCCTCCCGTTTCTGGGCGGTGACCACCACTTCCTCAAGGGCGAATCCCTGGGCCAGAGTGGGCATGGCGGCCGGGGCGCTCAACAGGGAGATGGCTAGCGCCAGTGGCGCGTGGCGGAAAGGTCTTGCGTGGTGCATGTAGGCCTCGCTGAATCTGTTATGCAGGCGTGCTGCCTGGGTCTTATCGGGCGGCTGGTTTATATAAACCGGAGTTTAAAATATTACCGCGGGCAAAAGATACGCGCCCAAGGGCCAGCAGGCCACACACAAATTCAGGCAGGGGTGGCCCTGCGGTTTAAATTGACAAACCCGCCCGGTGCGGGAGATCCGGGCAGTGGCGTGTGATGTCTGAGGGGGTCAGGCAGGCGGAGCGGGCCGCAGGGCAGCGGTGAGAAAAGTTGCTGCTGCCACCAACTCCCGATGCAGGGGGTAGTTGGGGTCGATCAGCCAGGTCATGAACTGGTGTACGTAAATCCCGGTGACGTATTCGGTCAGTTGCTCCGGTCTGGCATCGCTGCGGACTTCACCGCGTTGGATGCCGGCTTCCAGCAGGTTCTGCAGTGCATTGCGGGTGGCGGGGAAGCGGCGCAGGTCGCTGGGACCTTCGGACGGTTCCGTGGATCCGTAGACCTGCAGGGACTGCAGCATCAGTGAGCGGGTCAGGTGTGGCGTCGCTTCCGTCATGGAAGCGACGTAATTGAAAAACGCTTCGAGCCGTTTGCCGGTCACGGCAGAGGTCTGCGCAGTGGCTTCGATCACCTCGGCAAAACGTTCGTCCACCTCCGGCAGCAGGGCCTGCAGGATGCTGAGTTTACTGGGAAAGTAATTGAACAGGGTGGGCTTTGAAATATCCGCCTGCTCGGCGATGGCTTCGACCGTGGTTGCCTCGAAGCCGTGGCGGTTGAACTGGGCCTGGGCCACCTGCAGGATGCGCTCCCGGGTCTCGCGCTTCTTGCGCTCTCGACGCCCCTCGGGGGCAGGAGAAGGTTCCATACTTTACCCAAATAAAAAATTTGACCGATGCCGCCATTAAGCCCCAGTTACACCGTGATGCCAAGGGCTAATCACCCGTGCTGCTGTTGGCAGGAGTCGCCGGACTGATGCCCGCGCCAACCAGCGGGCGCGCGGTATACCCCAGTGACAGACCTCGGTATTGGCCGCCAATTCCGCTATAATCAGCGCCTTTCGCCCATCGGGTGCACCCCGCGGACAGTTCAGGACAGTCGATGACAGACAGCAATCTCATTCCCACGGTTCAGGTACACAGCGGCCAGAAGTTCGTCAACGACCGTGGCATCACTGCGATCAAGGACGGCATCAAGGCCAGCAGCCAGCAGGGCGAGCGCCTGAAAAAGCCGGAATGGCTGCGCATTCGCGCCCGCGGCGGGGCCACCTATGAGAAGGTGAAGGGCATTGTGCACGAGCATCGCCTGGCCACGGTCTGTGAAGAGGCCATGTGTCCCAACATGAGTGAATGCTGGAGCGCGGGGACTGCCACCATCATGCTGATGGGCGACGTCTGTACCCGCGCCTGCCGGTTCTGCGCCGTCAACACCGGTAACCCCAAAGGCTGGCTGGATTCGGAAGAACCCGACAACACCGCGCGCTCGGTGGCGCTGATGGGCCTGAAGTACGTGGTGCTGACCTCGGTTAATCGCGACGACCTCGCCGATGGTGGCGCTGGCCACTACGCCGCCTGCGTGCGGCGGGTGAAAGAGGACAACCCGGAAACGGCGGTGGAAGCCCTGACCCCGGATTTCCTCGGGGTTCTGGCCGATGTGGAAACCGTGGTGGATTCCGGTATCGAAGTCTTTGCCCAGAACGTGGAAACCGTGCGTCGCCTGACCCATCCGGTGCGCGACCCCCGCGCCTCCTATGAACAGACCCTCGCGGTGCTGGCCCACGCCAAGGCCCACCGTCCCGACGTGCTCACCAAGACCAGCCTGATGCTGGGCCTGGGTGAAACCGACGAGGAAATTCGCGAGGCCATGGACGACCTGCGGGCGGCGAAGGTGGACATCCTCACCTTCGGCCAGTACCTGCAGCCCACTGCCAATCACCTGCCCATCCAGCGCTATGTCACTCCGGACGAATTCGAACAGTACCGTTTGTGGGGGCTGGAAAAGGGCTTCCTGGAAGTGGTGTCCGGCGTCTTCGTCCGCTCCAGCTACCGCGCCGAACAGGTGCTGGAAAAGAACAACGTCGGTCTCTGAACCGGCGCGTTAACGCGCCGCGGTATTGAAGCCCTGACAGGTCTCCGGCAGCGGCAGCCAGCTGTCGGGGATCGGGTTGTTCTCACAGATCAGCGTCAGCACCTCTTCGCGCTGCTCACTGGCCCACGCATCGTAGCGTTCCAACTGGGCGACAAAACGTGGGTCCTGCTGTGAAGGCGCCAGCAGCGGGTCGAGCAGTTCATTGCGGGGTGCCAGCTGACTTGGGGTTGCCGCCGCCATCTGCGTCAACGCTCCCTCTTCGTCCCCGTTTAACCAGGTCAGAACGATCCGGTCCTTGATATAGGAAGGGAACAGGGTAAGGGGTGTTCCCTCGCGGCTGTCGAGGTCTTTCTCGATGGCTGTGAGAAGTTGCCGGGCACCGGATTCATCGCCAGTGCGGCGCAGTAGCCAGGCGTAACGCAGGCCTGGGTGCAGGCTGTAGCCCTGGCTGGTGGGCAGGTCCGGTGCGGCGATCTCGTGTATTTGCCGGTAGAGCGGGAGTGCAGCGTCCAGGTCGCCGGCGTAATACGTGTTGTAGGCGAGAGTGAGCAGGTTGCTGGTGTTGTCCGGGTCCGTGTTCACGGCGGTCTCTGCATAACCTCGCGCCTCGGCGAATTCTTCCGGTGTCGCCGCGGCGAAGGTGCGGGCGTAATCGGAAATACGCCGCGCTTCGCTGACCAGCCCCACGATACTCAGGCCGCCGGCGAGGCCGCCATGGCTGTAAGTGTCCAGCGGGTTATCGCGGAATGCCAGCAGTGACCAGCGCAGGGACTCCGCGATGTTCCCCTCGCTGGCGCTGACATTGGCGTGGGTGGAGTGCCCGGCCCAGGTACTCACTTCCAGGAGGTCATCGGCGATGCGGTGGGCCCGCTCCGGATCGGTGTGGCCGAGGAACATGCCGGCATAATTCAGGCGGCCAATGACCGAAAGCGGGTCGACTTCCTGGATGCGCTTGATGTAGCTGTAGGCCAGCTGGTACTGCCCTGAGAGCAGGGCGCTATTGTTAATCCAGTTCATTGCATCGATATAGGCCGGATTAAGTTCCAGGGCCCGCTGGCAGTATTCGACCGAGCGCTGAAAATCCTCCTGTGTCGAGGCCAACTGGCACTTTGCACCCCAGGCCTCCGCCAGGGTTTCGGTGAGGGCGAAAGCCCGGTCGATATGGGGCGTGGCCTTGGCGATGACCTGGGCGGTCGTAAGATCGCCATAGGAAGACGGCGAATTGTGGAGCAGGGTATAGGCGATCGCCAGCTGTGCCCGGGCCGGAGCGTATTCGGGATCCAGCCGTACCGAACGCTCCAGTTCCTGCACCGCCTGGGTGATCGCCTTGTTGCCGCGCTGGTTGATCAGGTAGCGCCCGTGCAGGTAGGCCTCGTAGGCGGCAGTGTTGGCGGTGGCCGCCACTTTGGGTCCGCTGTCGCCCTGGTTTTCCAGTTCCAGCTCCGCCCGCAGTGCCTCACTGATGGCCAGGGAGATTTCGTCCTGGATGGCAAACACGTCGTTCAGTTCGCGGTCGTAGGTTTCGGACCACAGGTGATACCCGTGCTCGGCCTCGATCAACTGGGCCGTGATACGCAGGCGATTACCGGCCTTGCGTACCGAACCTTCCAGCACGTGGTTGACGTTGAGTTGGCTGGCAATATCACTGATATTGCGGTTGTCTCCCTTGAATTGGAAGGAGGAGGTGCGCGCCGCCACCCGCAGGTCCGAGAACTGGGCCAGTACGTTGAGCAGTTCTTCGGATATGCCGTCGGAGAAGAATTCCTGTTCCGGGTCCGACGACAGGTTCACGAAGGGCAGAACGGCGATGGAGGGCGTGCCGGAAGCGGTGACAGGTGCCGGTGTCGACCCGGTGGTGTCCGCCGCGGAGGGCGCCCTGGCGGCATCGGCCGCAGCGGCAACAGGCGCCTCGGCGGGCGGGTGCTCGCGGGTAAAGCGCGACTCCCAGAAGAAATAGCCCGCCACGACCACCAACAGTGCGATAATGCCGAAGTCCAGCTTGCGTCCGGTTACGTGGGTAATGGAGGCGTCGCGGTCTACCTCGGCCTCGCGCTTGATACCCTCGGGAGTAATTTCGAAGGCCCAGGCGAACAGCAGGGAAAGGGGGAAACCCAGGCCCAGCAGGAGCATGAAGGCCTGCATGACCCACAGCGGAGAGCCGATGTTGTCGAGGACCAGGTCGGCGATTTGCAGCAACAGCCATGCCGTTACCGCATAGGCAATCCCCACGCGGATGACGTTGCGACGCTTCAGTTCTTCGAACAGGCCCATAGAGCCCCCTCTCGGGGCCGGAAGAAGTGCCCACGATAGCAGAGTCACTGGAGCGGACTCAATCGGGTCGTTGCGGCAATAATCTGGAGACAGCAACGAATAGCCATGCAAGCCTCACCGCCGTCACTTACTCGGGACGACTGGCAGGTATTAGCGCTGCCCGAACAGGGTTGTCCGGTCCATGTGCTGCGACTCGATCGCAGCGGCGGGGCAGCGCCCGGTAACAAGGCGTTCAAATTGCATCCCTTGCTGGCGGCGGCGGTTGCCGGCGGTGCCAGATGTGTGATGAGCTTCGGCGGCCCCTGGTCCAACCATCTGCATGCGCTGGCGGCCGCCGGCGGCCTCCGTGGCCTGGAAACCGTGGGCCTGGTGCGAGGCGAGAACCTGGCCACACCGACACTCGAGGAAGCAGCCCGCCAGGGTATGAGGCTGCACGCGCTGGCGTACTCGGCGTATCGCCGCCGTAACGACGACGCATTCCAGCGGGAGATGGTCTCTCGCTACGGTCCCGGTGTTCTGATTCCGGAAGGCGGCGATTGCCCGGCGGGTGCCGGCGGTTGCCTGCCCATCGGCGAGGCCATTGCCCGGCGCTTTCCGTCGGGCGCAGTGGTCGTGCTGGCCACGGGTACGGGAACCACCCTGGCGGGTATTACCGCGGGCCTCGACGAACGCTTCCGCGTAATCGGTATCTCGGCCCTGAAGGGCGCACTCGATACCGCTGCCCGCGTCCAGGCCAACCTCGACGCCCTGCGGGCGTCCCGGGTGGCGCGCTGGGAAATCCGCCACGATTATCACTGTGGCGGCTTCGCCCGGTGCAATGACGCGTTGCAAGCCTGCATCCACTGGAGCGACAGCATGGGCCTGCCGCTGGAACCGGTGTATACCGGCAAGGCGCTGCTGGCAGTACGGCAGATGCTGGCGGCGGGGCAGCTCGACACCACACTCGACACCACACTGCCGCTGGTGCTGGTCCACACGGGGGGCTTGCAGGGGCGCCGCGGCTTTGCGTGGCTGGGGCCATCCGCCTGATCAGTCAGGCCAGTTGTCCGGGCAGACGAAAAAGCGTCGCGTCTCCTGGCCCGCCGTGCCCAGGGCCGCCACCAGCTGCGCGCCGGCCCCCTCGCCAAAGCGCTCCCCAAGCTGCGTATGCAGGCCCGCCGCGTCCAGCCGTTCTTGTGCCGGTACTTCGGCGGCCGCCAGCCACTCGAGTCGCGGTAGCACCCGGTAGGTCTCTCCCGCCTGCAGGGCGCTGTCGAGCTCCTTCAGGTAACACCATGTGTCCAGTGAGCGGGCGCGGTTGAAGCCCTCCGGTGCCACCGCGTCTTCCTGCAGGTGGTGGAACAGGTAGCCTTTCACCTCCACCTCCCGCAACGGGTCGCGGATACACTTTGCCTCGAGCAGTGCGGCACCGGCGGGGTGGAGGGACAGCTGGCTCTGGTGTGTCAGCAGGCGGGTGAGTTTCAGGTCGAGGCGGTCGCGACTGTTGGGCCCCAGCCACTGATCCCAATCACATCCCGCGTCCTGGCGATGCAGATAGTACTTGACCGCCAGCTCCAGGTGCACTGCCCGCTGGCGACGATAACAGTAGTAGAGGCAGTCGAACTCGCCGACCGTCTGGCCTGCCTGACGTACCGGCAGGTTGTGCGTCAGCAGCTCCACCTCGGCATCCTGCTCGAGAAAAAACTGCCACAGGGTCTCGAAATACAGGCCCAGGCGCGTCTGGGGGTGGGCGGCAAGCCGCGCCAGCAGGGGGGCCGGGTTGTGGTCCAGCGCCACCAGCCAGCGAAGACGTTCCGCGGTGGCGGCGAAGCCGGTGTTGGAGACCGGCGCCGGCGCTCCCGGCAGGGCGCCACTGCGCAGCAGTGGTGGCGACAGGCAGGCGAAGGCCAGGTCGCGGACCGCACGCTGGCGCAGGGCCGGGGCCTGATCGGGTGGAGTGGAGAGCAGGTTTGGCATGCGTTCTCCCCGGCAGGACTCGTGTCTGGGCACCCCTGGTCAGTAGGCCTGCGCCGCGGGGGCACTACCTAATTGATCAGCGGAACCTTTATACTACCAGTCCATTCGGGGCGGAACGCGAAAGAATGCAGCCATCCTTCAAGAAAATTGGCCTGGTCGGTCGCAGTGCCCACGAGGGCGTACAGGCTGTGCTCGAGGAACTGCTGGCGCTGCTCAACGAGCGGGCGCTGGAGGTCGTGCTCGAGGATCGCCTCGGCGAGCTGCTGCCCGCGGGCAGCCACCAGCTGGCCAGCCTGGACGAAATCGGGGAAGACGCCGACCTGGTGATCGTGGTGGGCGGTGATGGCAGCCTGCTCAGTGCCGCGCGCACCCTGGCCCGTTACGAGACCCCGGTGCTGGGGGTCAACCGCGGCCGCCTCGGTTTTCTCACGGATATCAGCCCCGACGAAATCAAGCAGCAGGTGCCCGCGGTGCTGGACGGCAAGTTCGAGCGGGAACGGCGCTTCCTGCTGGACGCCCGGGTCACCCGCGACGGCAAGACAGTGGGCAAGGCGGACGCCCTCAACGATGTGGTGGTGAACTCCGGGACCTCGGCCCAGATGATTGAGTTCGAGCTGTCCATCAACGATACCTTTGTCTACCGCCAACGCGCCGACGGCCTGATCGTGTCCACACCGACGGGGTCCACCGCCTATTCCCTGTCCGGTGGCGGGCCCATCATGCACCCGACCCTGGATGCCATGGTGCTGGTGCCCATGTTCCCCCACGCGCTTTCCAGCCGCCCGATCGTGGTGGACGGCAACAGCGAGATCAGTATTCACATTCTCGGGCGCAACCGCATTCACCCGCCGGTGACCTGCGACGGCCAGGTCAATATGACCGCCCGTCCGGGTGACTGCGTGGTGATCAGCAAAAAGCCCCACCGCCTGACCCTGCTGCACCCCATCGGTCACAGCTTCTATGCCAGCTGCAGGGATAAGCTGCGCTGGAGCTACGCCCTGGTTAACTAGGTATTGCTGCGGATGAAAGACGGTTACCCGGCGCTGCGCGTCGGGCTCGACGAGGATTTGCTGCCGCTGAGTGTCGCCCTGCGGCAGCGCGGCGTGATGCACCGCATCTATGAGGAGCGGGGGCAGCAGGTACTGAAGGTCATGGACGCAGGCCACGTGGCCCCGGTGGCCGAGCTGTACCGGGCCTGGCGCGCCGGCGAAGTGACTATCGAGATCGAGCAGCGGGAGAGGGCGCCCGCGGCAGCGGCACCCGCCACCTGGCGCGGAGCCCCCGTCACTCTGGTGCTGCTGGCGCTCAGCGCGGCGGGTTTCCTGTTGGTGTATTTCAACGCCCCGGTGAGCTGGCTCGCCCTGTTGACCTTCAATCCCTTCACCCTGCAGCAGGGCCAGATCGAGTTTCTGCCCCAGGGGCACCAGTACTGGCGCCTGGTGACACCGGCCTTCCTCCACTTCGGCTGGCTGCATATTGTGTTCAACAGTCTGTGGCTGTGGGAACTGGGGGCCCGGGTCGAGCGGGTCATGGGCAGCGTCAATATGCTCGGCTTGTTTACCGCCATCGCCCTGGTGTCCAACAGCGCCCAGTACCTGTTCGGCGGCGCCGCCATCTTTGGCGGCATGTCCGGCGTGGTCTACGGCTTGCTCGGCTTTTCCTGGGTGGCCGGTGCCCTGCAGCCTCGCTGGGGGCTGCAGCCGAGGCCCGCCATCATGCTGTTCATGGTGGGCTGGCTGGTGATCTGTGTCGTCGGGGTGGTGGAAGTGCTGGGCTTTGGCGCCATTGCCAATGCCGCCCACGTGGGTGGCCTGCTCAGCGGCGCCGTTCTCGGTGCGCTTTTCGGCGGGCTGTCGCGGATTTCCAAAGCCTGAGCCCGGGGCGTTATAATCGCGCCCCTCGCCCTACATCCCCGGTTCGCCATGGAATACCAGCAACTGATCGAAAGCCTGACCCCCGAGGTCTACGACAAACTCAAGCTCGCCGTGGAGCTGGGCAAGTGGCCCGACGGCCGCCGGCTCAGTCGCGAGCAGCGCCAGGAGTGCCTGCAGGCGCTGATCGCCTGGGGGGAGCGCAACCTGCCCCAGGAGCAGCGGGTGGGCTATATCGACCGCGGGCACAAGGCGGGCGACTCATGTGATAACCCGGGTGACGACCCCGATTCCGAAGTGCCCCTGAACTGGCGCGACTGAACCCACAGGGGCGCGCGCGAACGCGTCCCACGCCCACCTGATCCGACCAAAGGAGGCCCCTTGGCCCAGGAACTTTCCGCAGGTCCCCTGCGCAAGATGAAGACCGCGCTGGAATCACCCGTGCAGTACCAGATGGTGCTGGGTGACCACCTCGAACCCCTGAATAACCTGCTGGGCCAGGCCCTGCGGCTGGATTACCAGGGGCAGATCAACTGTATCCACTGCGACCGCAAGACCAGCAAGAGCTTCAGCCAGGGTTACTGCTACCCCTGCTTCAAGCGCCTGGCCCAGTGTGACAGCTGTATCGTCAGCCCGGAAAAATGCCACTACCACCTGGGAACCTGCCGGGAACCGGAGTGGGGTGAGCAGCACTGCATGATCGACCATATCGTTTACCTGGCCAACACCTCCGGGCTCAAGGTGGGAATCACCCGCCACAGCCAGGTCCCCACGCGCTGGATGGACCAGGGGGCGAGCCAGGCCCAGCCCATTTTTCGCGTCAGCAGCCGTTTCCAGTCCGGCCTGGTGGAGACCCTGTTCAAGAACCACGTGGCCGACAAGACGAGCTGGCAGACCATGCTCAAGGGGCCCGGGCAGCCGGTGGATCTCGAGGCCCGACGTGCCGAACTGGTCGCCGAGTGCGCCGGGGACATCGCCCGCCTGCAGGATGAGCACGGCCTGCAGGCCATCACGGTGCTGGAAGGCGAGGCGGAGACGGTCATCGACTATCCGGTACTGGAGTACCCGGTGAAGGTGAAGTCCTTCAACCTGGACAAGACGCCCTCCATCGAGGGCACCCTGACCGGGATCAAGGGTCAGTACCTGATCTTCGATACCGGCGTGATCAACCTGCGCAAGTACGGCGGCTACCAGGTCGCCCTGTCCCGACTCTGACTGAGGTATCCCATGCGAGACGCACGCCCCAGCGCCATCTACCTGAAAGACTACCGACCACCCGCTTTCCTGATCCAGCGTACCCGGCTGGCTTTTGACCTGTACGAGGACCACGCGCTGGTGGCGGCGACGCTGCACATCCGCCGTAATCCCGCCGCCGAACCGGGTGAGGCGCTGGTGCTGCACGGGCAGGAGCTGGAGTTGCTGTCCATTGCCCTGGACGGGCGGGAGTTGGCAGGCCAGGAGTATTCGCTGACCGACGACACCCTGCAGGTGGCCTCGGTGCCCGACCAGTTCACCCTCACCACCCGGACCCGCATCCGGCCCCAGGACAATACGTCGCTGGAAGGGCTGTACAAGTCCCGCACCATGTTCTGTACCCAGTGCGAGGCCGAGGGTTTCCGCAAGATCACCTACTACCTGGACCGGCCGGATGTCATGGCCGAGTTCGAGGTGAGCGTGGAGGCCGACCGCGCCCGCTACCCGGTGCTGCTGAGCAACGGCAACCTGGTGGGCAGCGAAGTGCTCGACAACGGCCGCCACCGCGCCGACTGGCACGACCCCTTCCCGAAGCCAGCCTACCTGTTCGCCCTGGTCGCCGGCGACCTGCGCAGTGTGGAGGACAGTTTCACCACCTGCGGCGGGCGCGAGGTCAACCTGCGCATTTTTGTGGAGGAGAAGGACCTCGACAAGTGCGACCACGCCATGCTGTCACTGAAGAAGTCCATGCGCTGGGACGAGGAAGTCTACGGCCGTGAATACGACCTGGATATCTTCAATATCGTCGCCGTGGATGATTTCAACATGGGGGCGATGGAAAACAAGAGCCTCAACATCTTCAACAGCTCCTGTGTGCTGTGCAGTCCCGCCACGACCACCGACAAGGGCTTCCAGACGGTGGAGGCGATCGTTGCCCACGAGTACTTCCACAACTGGTCGGGCAACCGGGTCACCTGCCGGGACTGGTTCCAGCTGAGCCTGAAAGAGGGCTTCACGGTATTTCGCGACGCGGAGTTTTCCGCCGATATGGGCTCGCGTACCGTCAAGCGCGTGGAAGACGCCACGGTTATGCGCACCGCCCAGTTCGCCGAAGACGCCGGTCCCATGGCCCACCCGATACGGCCGGATTCCTTTATCGAGATCTCCAACTTCTACACCCTGACCGTCTACGAAAAGGGTGCGGAAGTGGTGCGCATGATCCATACCCTGCTAGCCGCTGAAGCCTTCCGTAAAGGCTCGGACCTGTATTTCGAGCGTCACGACGGCCAGGCCGTGACCTGTGAGGACTTCGTGGTCGCCATGGAGGACGCCTCAGGTGTGGACCTCGGCCAGTTCCGCCGCTGGTATTCCCAGGCCGGCACGCCGGTACTGTCGGTGAACGGTGAGTACGACGCCGATGCCGAACGCTACCGCCTGCACGTGCGCCAGTCCTGCCCGCCAACGCCGGGACAGGCCGACAAGCAACCCCTGCTGATTCCCCTGGCCATGGGCCTGCTGGGAGATGCCGGCAACCTGCCATTGCAACTGGCCGGGCAAGCGCCGGACCCCGAGACCGGGGACAACACCCACCTTGTTCTCAGGGTGACGGAAGCCGAACAAACCTTTGTCTTCGAGGACGTGCGTGAACCGCCCGTGCCCTCCCTGTTGCGCGGGTTCTCGGCGCCAGTGCGCCTGGAATACGCCTACAGCCGGGGGGAACTGTGCGCCCTGATGAGCCGTGACGACGACGGTTTTGTGCGCTGGGATGCGGCGCAACAGTTGGCCCTGTCGGTACTGGAAGAAGTCGAAGGGCAGATCCTGGGGGGCGACGCACCTGTGGTGGATCCGCTGTTCCTCGACGCCTGCACCGTCCTGCTGGAGGATGCCAGCCTCGATCCGGCGATGGTCGCGGAAATGCTGCGCCTGCCGGGCGAGGGTTACATGGCGGAACTGGCGGCCCGCCGTGGCGGTGCCCGGGTGGAGAGCATCCACCTCGCCCGTGAAGCGGTACTGAAAGCGCTGGCGGAGCACGCAGAAAACGCCTGGCTGGACACCTACCGGCGCAACGTGGTGAGTGAGCCCTACGCTCCCGAAGCCACCCAGGTGGCCGCTCGCAGCCTGCGCAACCTGAGCCTCGAGTATCTGGCGCTGGCGCGTCCCGAGCACATCGCCCTGGCGCGGGCCCAGTTCGCCAGCGCGGGCAACATGACCGACCAGTTGGCAGCCCTGCGGGTGATCAGCCAGCGCGGCAGCGACGCCCAGCGCGACGAGGCGCTGGACAGCTTTTACCGGCAGTGGCAAAGCGAGACCCTGGTGGTCAATCAGTGGCTGCAAGTGCAGGCGGCAGTGCCGGGTGAGCAGGCGCTGGCACGGGTCCGCGGCCTGCTCGAGCACGCCGCCTTCGACCTGCGCAACCCGAACAAGGTGCGTGCACTGGTGGGTGGTTTTGCCAATGGCAACCCGCTGCAGTTCCATCGCGCAGATGGCGGTGGCTATGGGTTTCTCGGCGAGATCATCGAAGCCCTGAACATCCGCAACCCGCAAATCGCCTCGCGCCTGCTCACACCGCTCACCCGCTGGCGTAACTACGCCGGGGAGCAGGGAGTGAAAATGCGGGCGGAACTGGAGCGCCTGGCGGCGCTGCCGGACCTGTCGCCGGATGTCTTCGAAGTACTGAGCAAGTCCCTGGAAGGCTAAGCCTTCAACTGCAGGTGCCCGGCGTCAAGCCGGGTACAGGGTCAGTCCGTCGGGCGTCCGGGCGTTTCCCGCCTTGCGCAATTCGGGACGCAGGCGTGTCACGCAATGGGCGAGGGAGGCTCCCTCCCAGGGGACGCCGCCGGGGGCGAACAGGGCCTGCTCCAGGGCGTCGAGCGCCTGGTCCAGCTCTTCACTGCCGGCCTGTTGGCGCAGGGTCTTCAGGTGGGGGCCGGCTTCACCCGGAAAGAGACTGGCGCCCCAGGCCTGCAGCGCCTGCCGTGCGGCGGCGGACTGGTTGCTGGCACAGGCGGCCATCAGTTGCTTGAAAGCCTGGCTTTCACTGCCGTCCTGCCGATCCGTCGTTTTCTGCTCTGGCAGCCCCGGGTTTCGCCCGCGCCACCACAAGGCCAGCGTGAGCAGCCAGCCCAGGGCGCAAACTACCGCAACACTTCGCCACCACCACAGTTCCGTCGTGCCGGCCGGTTCGAGGGCCGCGGGGGATGGCGGAGCGTCCAACGCAAGCTGGTCTGGTAGCGGGGCAGCTGGCACCTGGGAGTGTGCCGCTCCCGTGACTTCAATTTCCCGGGCCGGCAGGACTGCCTCGCGCAGCTCGCCGCTTTCGGTATCCCACCAGGGAATACGGACTTCGGGAATCCGGTAATGGCCCGGGCTTCCCGGGACCAGCGCGGCACTGTCGGTGCGCTGTCCGGCCAGCCCGTTGCCGGTTTCCGTTTCGCTGATCTGCGGCTGGTCGGGGTAGTAGCGCAGACCGGGCTGGGCGGGGAAGAGGGTAGGGGGCAACTGGGCACCCTGCAGGCCATCGGCCACGATCCGCACGGTGCGGGTGGCGCTTTCACCCGCCTGTAATTGCTCCGGAGGCACTGACCACTGTTCTTCCAGGGTCAGGTTGCGCGCCGGCAGCCAGGTGGCATCGGCCGGGTAGCTGTCGGGGCGGGGAAGCACTTCTATGGTCAGGGGCTCAGTCGAGCGCCGCAGCAACGGGCCGCTGCTGCGGTCAAACAGGCTGCGTCGGGCCAGGCTCTCCCTGGCGGAGAAGGTCTGGGCGGGAATCTCCAGGGTGCCGCTCTGCTCAGGGAAGATGGCATAGCGTATTTCATGTACCAGCCAGGGGCGGCCGCCGACGGTTCGCTGGAAGGAGTTCTGTTCCAGCGGTTTCACGAACGCGTTATCCAGGTTCAGCTCGGTGACGCTGCGATTGTCGAGATTGATGGCCTGCTGTACCCGCAGGGTCAGCACCACCTGGCCCTGCACGTAGACCTGGTCCCGGTCCAGTTCGGCGTCGAACAGCACCTCGGTGTCGCCCGTGGGCGATTCCGGTTGCGGCCCCACTCTCACCGACAGCGCCGCAGTGCGGGCGCTGCCGCTGACCAGGGAAGGGATGAGCAGGTCACCCTGGCGCTGGGGGGTTATTTCCAGCACCAGCTTGCGGCTTTCAGAGCGCTGGCCGTTGACGATATTGACGCTGTTGGAGGAGGAGCGCTGCAGAATATCGAACTGCTCCTGAAGCAGGCCAAAGTCGATACTGTTGAGGTCTTCACCCCCGGTGGCGGTAATTTCCAGGCGCAGGGTATCGCCCATGGCAATCTGGTTGCGATCGACCCTGGCCTCCAGTGCCGCCCCGGCGGGATGCGCCAGCACCAACGTCAACATCGACGTCAGCAGCCATAACAGCCACACCGAAGAGTGGGGGCGGTTACCAGTTCTGTTCATCTCGCGGTGTCTCTCCCTGCTGTAGACGTTGCCGGCTCTCGTAGCGGAATTTCTCCCGCAGCAGGCCGGAGGGATCGTCGGGGACCCGTCGCAGCCACTGCTCCAGGGCCTGGTCGCGCTCGGCCTGTTCGGCGCTGACCGGCGCGCTGCTCTGCTCTTGACCCTCGCCGTCCTGTTGATCCTGAGGCGTGGGGGATGCTTGCTGCTGTTCGTCCTCTTCCTCTTCCTGATTACCGGCCTGGGCATCCGCTTGCGGTTGCTCATCATCCTCGGAAGCCGGGTCGTCCCGGGGTTGTTGATCCTGCCCGGACTCACTGTCGGTATTTTGCTGGTCGCCTTTTTGTTGGTTCTGCTGCTGGTTTTGCTGCTGGTCCTGCTGCTGCGAGTCGTTGCTCTGTTGATTCTGGTCCTGCTGGTCCTGCTCGCCATCCTGGTTCTGTTGATTCTGCTGCTGTTGCTCCTGCTGTTCTTTCAGCTGTTTGACGAGCTCCAGGTTGGCCTGGGCATCTGCCTGTTCCGGCTGCCTGTCGAGGGACTCGGTATAGGCGGCGATCGCCTCGTCCAGCTTGCCCGCCCGCGCCAGGGCGTTGCCCCGGTTGTACCAGTCATCGGCGCTGTCGCCCTCGGCAAACCGCTGGGCAGCGCCTTCGTAGTTGCCCGCCTCGTAGGCGGCGGTCCCCGCCCAGGCGGAATTGTCGAACAGCTCGCTGGCTTGCTCAGCGTCGCCCGCCTCTAGCGCGCGCTGGCCCTGCTGGTCCGGCGTCAGCCACCAGTCATCCCAGCTCTGGGCGCGAGCGGCCTGGGGATTCCCCAGCCACAACAGTGCCAGTAGCCCCAGCAATACGCCGCGACGGAACAGGAACACCGCGACAGGCAGCAACAGCAGTACCAGCACATAGCCCTGGTCTTCCCAGTGATCCGCGCGGCGCTCCGAATCGCTCAGGCGCTCCCGCCCCGGCAGGGCAGGCGGGTGGGCCAGGCGTTCGAGATCGCTGTTATCTACCTGCATTGCCATGTAGCGGCCCCGGCTGCGCTCGGCGAGGGTGGCCAGGCTGCCGCTGTCGAGTCCCGGTACCACGATCGTCCCCTGGGCATCCTTGAGGAAACCACCATCCGGCAGGGGCAGGGGCGCACCGCTGGCCGTACCGACACCCATCACCTCCAGCTCCACCCCGGCGGCATCCAGCGCCCCGGCGATGTCATTGTGCTGGTCCCGGGCTACACCATCGGTGATCAGCAGAATGCGGCCATCGAGTGCGCCGCCGCTGCGCAGCAGTTCCAGGGCCAGGCTGACGGCAGAGGCCGCGTCGCTCCCGGGGAGCGGCATCATGTCGGGGTTGAGGGCCGGGAGCAGGTTGGCGATGGTCCCGGTGTCGTCCGTGAGGGGGGTGACCACGTGGGCGTCGCCGGCAAAAGCCACCAGGGCGGTCTGGCCTTCCTCCCGTTGCTTGAGCAGGTCGAGAATCTTCTGGCGCGCCCGGTCCAGGCGCGACGGGACCAGGTCGGCCGCTTTCATCGAATAGCTGAGGTCGAGCACGACCACCAGGGCATCCTGCCGTTGCTGCACCGGTTGCGGGATTTTACGCAGGCTGGGGCCGGCCAGTGCAACACAGGCCAGTAGCCAGGCCAGCAGCAGCCAGGGCAGCAGGTTGCGGCGTTTACCGGTACTGGATTCACTCACCAGGTAGGGCAGCAGGGCGGGGTCGATCACCGCGGTCCAGCTCCCCGAGCGTTTGTGGGCAGCCGCCAGGGCCCAGCCCAGCAGCAGGGCCGGGAGCAGCGCCCACAGCCACTCGGGGCGCATCAGGTGAAGGGCGCCAAGGGTCATGACAGCGCTCTCTCGCTGGCTGGCGTGCGCTGGAACAGGCCCTGGCGCCGGCAGTGGTTTATTCCCAGCACAAAGCTCAGCAGCAGGGCACCGGCCAGTGGCCAGTAGCCCAGGGACTGCCGCGGGCGGTAGGTCGAAGCATCCTGCTCTACCGGTTCCAGTTCATCCAGCAGGTGATAGATGCCCACCAGTTCCTCCGGGTCCCGGGCGCGGAAGTAGCGGCCACCGGTCAGGTCAGCAATTTGCGACAGGCCTTTTTCGTCCAGTTCCGCCGAGGGGTTGATCTGGCGGCTGCCAAAACTGGAGCCAAACAGGCCCGGCATGGTCATCCGGTCGGCGCCGATACCGATGGTGTAGATGCGGATGCCCAGGCCCTGGGCCAGTCGCGCCGCGTCCAGTGGTTGCACCGAGCTGGCGGTGTCCTGGCCATCGGTGAGCAGAACCAGCACACGGCTCTCGGCGGGACGCTCCTTCAGCCGCTTCACCGCCAGGCCAATGGCATCACCGATGGCGGTCTCCTGGCCGGCAAAGCCGATCTGGGCCTCCTCGAGGAAATCCTTCACCGTGCCGGTATCGAAGCTCAGGGGCGATTGTACGTAGGCCTTGCTGCCAAACAGAATCAGCCCCAGTCGGTCGCCTTCCCGGCGGCTGATAAAATCCGCGCCAACGACTTTCACCGCATCGATCCGTCGCAGCTGACGCTGGCCGACCACCATGTCTTCCATCCGCATACTGCCGGAGATGTCGACAGCGAGCATCAGGTCACGGCCGCTATTGGGTAATTCGATCGGTTCACCGATCCACAGGGGGCGCGCGGCGGCAAGGAGTAGCAGCAGCCACAGCAGCGACAGGCAAACCAGTGTCGGCCAGTTGCCCCCCTCCCGGGCGCCACCGGTGCTCTCGCTGAGGTCGCGCCAGCTGTCGAAGAACGGCGCCCGCAGGGCCGCCTGCTGGCTGTTGGCAGCGGGCAGCAGTTGCCGCACCAGCCAGGGCAGTGGCAGCAACAGGAGTATCCAGGGCCATTGCCATTCAATCATGACGCAGCCTCGTGGTGCGCGATCCAGCGCCGGCTGGCGCGGTACAACTGGTCGCGACTGGCCGGGTCGATACCATCGGGCCGGTACAGTTGCAGGTCAAAAGCGGGGGTGAAACGGCTGTCGCTGTTCTCCTTGCCGGCCTTCACGCTGGCGTTGAGGAATTCACTCCAGGCCTCGCCGCTCAGTGCCGCCACGGTGTCACCGGGAAAGCTGCGCAGGGCCACGATTTTGAGCAGGCGGTTGCACTGGCCGCCAAAGCCTGCAGGGTCGTTGGCGGGCCAGCTCGCTTGCAATGCCTCGAGCTGGGCCAGCGCCTGGCGCCGGTAGCGACGCCGCTGGTGGCGACGCCAGAGCTGCCAGGCCCCGGCGGCGGCCAGCAACAGCACCAGTGCAGCCAGTAGCCACCAGCCGGGGGCGGGGGGCCACCAGCCCGTTTCCAGGGGTTGGCGCAGGGGTTGCAACCGGGCCAGGGGATCGTCGCCTTGCACGGTCAGTGCCTGCCTTCGCCATAGTAATGCTGCAACACGGGAAACGGGGGCTCGCCGGTGCTGAAAGAGAGCAGGGGAATGCCCAGCCGTTGCAGGTCTGTCGCCCACTGCTGCGCCTCGCTGCGGGCGCGTTCCGCAAATTGCTGGCGCAAGCGGCGGTCCGCGGTGCTCAGCTGGGTGCGGCGCTGGCCGTCGGTCACCGTGTAGACTCCCGCCCTGGGCAGGGCTTCTTCCAGCGGGTCGTGACAGGCCAGGGCGGTGATTTCACAGTGTTGGGCCAGTTGGTAGAGGTGTTCTCCGGCGCGGTCGCGGGCGGCATTGTGAAAGTCGCTGATGATATAGATGCTGCTGCCCGGTCGCGCCACCTGGCGCAGGTGAGACAGCATGTCGCTGAAGCTGCTGCCATTACCGGACTCGGGCAGCGGCAACCGGTGGTTGTAGGCGTTCAACTCGGACAGGATGGCCAGCACATTGCGGCGGCTGCGGCGCGGGCGAATTTCCCGGTGTTCGCTGCCATTGAACAGCAGTGCTCCCACCCGGTCTCCCTTGTCCAGGGCGCTCCAGGCCAGGACACCGGCAAGGTGGGCCGCCAGTACCGACTTGAAACAGTGGCGGGAGCCGAAGAACAGGCTGTTGCGCTGGTCCACGGCAATCAGCACGGGGCGCTCCCGCTCCTCGCGAAACAGTTTGGTGTGGGCGCTGCCGGTGCGGGCGGTGACGCGCCAGTCGATGCTGCGGATATCGTCGCCCGCCTGGTAGCCGCGCACTTCCTCGAAGTCGATACCGCGGCCGCGGAAGCTGGACTTGTTGGGGCCGGTGAGCTGGTTGAGGGCGCGCTTGCGCCGCCCGAGGTCCAGTTGGCTGCCCAGCAGCCGCAGGCCGATCAGGCTGGCCAGCTCACAGTAGGCGCCCTGGGGTGGAAGTTGCGGTGCGTGTTGCGACATCGGCGGCGGCTCAGGCCACTGGCACCCGGCTCAACAGTTCGCGGATCACCTGGTCCGCGGTCACACCATTGGCCTCGGCCTCGAAACTCAGCAACAGGCGATGGCGCAGGACGTCAGCGGCCACGGCCTGGACGTCTTCCGGGGATACGAACTCGCGTCCATCCAGCCAGGCATGGGCACGGGCGCAGCGGTCGAGGGCGATGGTCGCCCGGGGGCTGCCACCGTATTCGATCCAGCCGGCCAGTTCACTGGAGTAGTGGCCGGGCTCCCGGGTCGCGATCACCAGTTGCACGATGTACTCCTCGATCGACTCCGCCATGTGCAGTTCGAGTACTTCGCGGCGCGCCTCGAACACCGCTTCCTGGGTCAGCGGCGGTGGCGGCTCGCTGCTGTTGTGGACGGCCTCGGAGCGGGTCAGGCGCAGAATGTCGCGCTCGGCACGTGCATCCGGGTAGCCCACGCGAACATGCAGCAGGAAGCGATCAAGCTGTGCCTCGGGCAGGGGGTAGGTGCCTTCCTGCTCGATGGGGTTCTGGGTGGCCATCACCAGGAACAGGTTCGGCAGGGCGTAGGTTTCGCTACCCACACTCACCTGGCGCTCGGCCATCGCTTCCAGCAGGGCGGATTGCACCTTGGCCGGTGCCCGGTTGACCTCGTCGGCCAGCACCAGGTTATGGAACACGGGACCCGGCTGGAAGTGGAAGCTCCCTTCCTGGGGCCGGTAGATTTCGGTGCCGGTGACATCCCCCGGCAACAGGTCCGGAGTGAACTGGACCCGGTGGAAACTGCCTTCGATACCATCGGCCAGGGATTTGATGGCCCGGGTCTTGGCGAGGCCGGGGGCGCCTTCCACCAGCAGGTGACCATCTGCCAGCAGGGCGATGATGAGGCGCTGGACCAGATGGGACTGGCCAATGATCTGCTGGCTGAGCCAGTTTTCGAGTGCTCTGAGCTCTGCGCTTGCCACGCGTTCTCCTGTTGTTCTTGCCTGTGGGCGCCTGGTGCACACGGTGATCGGTGCGAGCGCCGGATTCTAGCCAATGCCCCGCTGCAGGCCAAACCCTGCAGCACGGGATGTGCCTCAGACTGGCTGCCTGTGCAAAAGTTCCAGTTGAAACTGACTACAGCGAAGGGCAATTGGTCTAGACTATGCCGCAAAAGCCGAGGTCTGGTAAACGGACCCACAAAAATTAAGCCGTAAATTGGAGCCCGCAAGAATCCGATGGCCTGGGATGCCCTGAAAAACAGCCTGCTTGAAGAGCTGGCACAGCGAATTGATAAACGTGGGGACAAGGACGACCGCCAGTCCCTGCATAACCTGTCAGCGACGTTCATGTCGCGGTTCCCCGCCGAGGACATGCGCGGGCGTACCGTCGAGAACCTCTACGGTTGCCTGTATGGGCTGTTCCATTTTATGGACCGGTGGGAATCGCCCGCGGCCAAGGTACGGATTTTCAATCCCGAGCTGCAAAGTCACGGCTGGGAGAGCAAGTACACCGTGGTGGCGATACTGTGCCGGGACATGCCGTTCTGCACCGCCTCGGTAAGGGGCGAGCTCAACCAGCGCAATATCCGCATACACACCCTGGCCAGCTGCAACCTGGTCACCCATCGCGACGAGCACGGCGAATTGCAGGCGGTGCCGGAAGACAACGACGACAGCCGCAAGGGACTCTCACACGAGAGCCTGCTTTATTTCGAGATAGGCCGCCATTCCGATAGCGACGAGATGGACGAACTGCGCAGCGCCCTGGAGGAAATCCTGGCGCAGGTGTCCCTGGTGGTGGATGACTTCCCGGCCATGCGCGAACGCCTGCAGCAGGTTGTCGAGGTGATTGGGCAAAGTACCTGCATCGAGGAGGAGTATCGCAGTGAAGCCCGCGCCTTCTGCGAGTGGTTGTGCCGGGATCATATGACCTTCCTCGGCTATGAATACCTCGACGTACGGCGCAGCGGTTCCCAGTTTGAGGTGGACGTAGCCAAGGCCGAGAGCCTCGGGCTGCTGCGCCGGCGCAATACCCGCGGCGCCCGTGAACTCGCCACCGATCTCAACGCCATGCCGGCGGAAGAACTGCAGCGGCGCCAGCTCAGTTTCGCCAAGTCGCGGATCCGCTCGCGTATTCACCGTCTGGCTTACCCGGATTACGTCGAGATCAAGGTCTTTGACGAGACCGGCGAAGTGATTGGGCAGCACCGTTTCATCGGCCTGTTTACCTCTACCGTCTACACCATGAACCCCGCGCTGATCCCCATCCTGCGGCGCAAGGTCGAGCAGGTGGTGGAGCTGTCCGGCCTTGAGACCAGCGAACACGATGGCCGCGAGTTGGCCCGGGTACTGGAGCTGTTTCCCCGGGACGAGCTGTTCCAGTCCAGCATCCGCGAGCTGTACGACACGGTGATGGCCGTCAACCGCATCCAGGAGCGCCGCCAGACCCGGCTATTCGTGCGCGAGGACGCCCACGGCAAGTTCGTTAACTGCCTTGTCTACATGCCGCGGGACCGCTACCACACGGAACAGCGGGTGAAGATGCAAAACATCCTTAGCCGCGCCTTCGGTGCCGAGGAATCCGAGTTCACCACCCATTTTTCCGAATCCATTCTGGTGCGCTGTCACTTCGTGCTGCGGGTCGACCCGACCGAGCAACGGCACTACGACGTCAATGAAATCGAGGAGCAAATTGTGCAAGCCACACTCGCCTGGGAAGATCGCCTGCGCATGCGACTGGTGGAGGAATTCGGCGAGGAGCAGGGCGAAGGCTACGCGCGCAATCTCGGCGTAGGCTTTCCCCCGGGTTATCGCGATGATTTCGATCCCCGCGTTGCGGTGATGGATGTTCACAACCTGCTGAGCCTGGACAATGGCCGGGAACTGGCCATGCGACTGTACCGCCTGCTGGAGGAGGAGGACGACAAGCTGCGTCTGCGCCTCTACCACAAAGGGGAATCGCTGCCACTGTCGGACATCCTGCCCATCCTTGAAAACCTGGGGCTGCGGGTGGTGTCCGAGCGCCCCTACGGCGTCAAGGCCGCCGATGGTGAACGCTACTGGATCCAGGAATTCAGCCTGATCTACTCACTGTCCAATGACATTGACCTGGAGCAGGTGCGCGACGAGTTCGAAGACGCCTTCACCCGCATCTGGTTTGGCGAAGCAGAGAACGACTCTTTCAACCGGCTGTTGCTGGGAACCCGGCTCAGCTGGCGTGAAATTGCCCTGCTGCGGGCCTATGCCCGCTACCTGCGGCAGTTACAGTTCCCCTACAGTGTCGACTACATCGCCGAGACCATGGCCAACCACCTGCCCATTACAGCAGGTTTGGTGGAGCTGTTCCTGACCCGTTTTTCGCCGGTATTCGACGGCGACGAAGACTGGCGGGCGGAGCGTGAGCAGACCGTGGAGCAGGGGATCGTGGATGCCCTGGAACAGGTGGAGAACCTCGGTGAAGACCGCATCATGCGCCAGTACATCACCGTGATCAAAGCCACCCTGAGGACCAACTTCTTCCAGCAGGCGGGCAACGGTGAACTCAAGCCCTACTTCTCCTTCAAGTTCAATCCCCGGGCAATTCCCGATGTGCCGGCGCCGGTGCCGATGTTCGAGATTTTCGTGTACTCGCCCCGGGTGGAGGGCGTTCACCTGCGCGGCGGCAAGGTGGCCCGCGGTGGCCTGCGCTGGTCCGACCGGATGGAGGATTTCCGCACCGAGGTGCTCGGCCTGGTGAAAGCCCAGCAGGTCAAGAACGCGGTGATTGTGCCCGTGGGCGCCAAGGGTGGTTTCGTGGCCAAGAACCTCACCGCCGACATGAGCCGCGACGAGGTGCAGCAGGAGGGCATCGAGTGCTACCAGCTGTTCATTCGCGGTCTCCTGGATATTACCGACAACCGCGTCGAGAGTGGTATCCAGCGTCCGTCGCAGGTGGTGTGCAAGGACGAGGAAGACCCCTACCTGGTGGTGGCGGCGGACAAGGGCACCGCAACGTTCTCCGATATCGCCAACGCCCTGTCCGAGGAATACGGTTTCTGGCTGGGGGACGCCTTCGCCTCCGGCGGCAGCGCCGGGTACGACCACAAGAAAATGGGCATTACCGCCCGCGGGGCCTGGGTTTCGGTGCAGCGGCATTTCCGTGAAATCGGTATCGACGTCCAGAGCACCGACTTTACTGCCATTGGTGTTGGGGACATGGCGGGGGATGTGTTCGGCAACGGCATGCTGTTGTCGCCCCATATCCGCCTGTTGGCGGCGTTCAACCACATGCATATTTTTGTGGACCCGGAGCCCGACGCCGCCAGCAGCTTCGCCGAGCGCCAGCGTCTGTTCAATCTTCCGCGTTCCAGCTGGACCGACTACGACGCCAGCCTGATCTCCGCCGGTGGCGGGATCTTCAGCCGGGCTGCCAAGTCGATCAGCATCTCGCCCCAGATGCAGGCCCGCTTCGATATCAGCGAGAGCCGCCTGACGCCCAATGAGCTTATTTCCCGGTTGTTGCGGGCCGAGGTAGACCTGCTGTGGAATGGCGGTATCGGGACCTATGTGAAGTCCTCGCTGGAGTCCCACACCGACGTGGGGGACAAATCCAATGATGCGGTGCGGGTCAATGCCAACCAGTTGCGCTGTCGGGTGGTGGGCGAGGGCGGCAACCTCGGCATGAGCCAGCTGGCCCGGGTGGAGTACTGCCTGCACGGAGGTCG
Source organism: Parahaliea maris (assembly GCF_008064665.1). Lineage (GTDB taxonomy): Bacteria > Pseudomonadota > Gammaproteobacteria > Pseudomonadales > Halieaceae > Parahaliea > Parahaliea maris. The sequence continues at coordinate 160,315 of NZ_VRZA01000004.1, forward strand.
CTCCAACACCGATTTTATCGACAACGCCGGCGGGGTCGACTGCTCCGACCACGAGGTGAACATCAAGATTCTGCTCAACGCCATTGTGGCGCGGGGCGACCTCACGGAAAAACACCGCAACGCCATGCTCGAGGACATGACCGAAGCGGTGGCGGAACTGGTGCTGGAGAACAATTACCGGCAGGTGCAGGCGATCAGCCTTGCGGAATTCCAGGCGGCCGAGCGCAGTGGTGAGTACCAGCGCTTCATCGCCGACCTGGAATCCAGGGGCCGCCTGAATCGGGAGCTGGAATTCCTGCCCTCGGACGAGGAGCTGACCGAGCGCCGGGTCCAGGGCAAGGGCCTGACCCGGCCGGAACTGGCGATCCTGGTGTCCTACAGCAAGGCCATGCTGAAAGAGGAGTTGATTGACTCCGATCTCGGCAAGGACCCCCGTCTCGCCAGCCAGGTCAGCACGGCGTTCCCCTCCCAGTTGGTGGCGACCTACGGCGAGGAGCTGCAGGCTCACCGCCTGCACCGGGAAATCATGTGTACCCAGATTGCCAACGACATGGTCAATCGCATGGGGCTCAATTTCGTCATGCGCCAGCGCAAGGCGACCGGTGCCCCGGTGGCGGACATCGCCCGGGCCTATACCACGGTGATGGATGTCTACGACGTGGTTGCCCTGTGGGACGAAATCGAGGCCCTGGACCACAGTGTCGACGCCCGGGTGCAGATGGAGATGATGCTCAACCTGATCCGGCTGGTGCGCAGGGGAGTGCGCTGGCTGCTGCGCAACCGGCGCCACAACCTGGCGCCCAGCACCTGTATCGAGGAGTTTGGCGAGGGGGTGACCCAGCTGCGGGAGCTGGTACCCCAACTGTTGCGTGGCCGCCTGAAGGAGCAGTACACCGCTTTCGAACAGCACTACATCGACGCCGGGGTCAGCGACCTGCTGGCGGGCCGGGTTGCCGGTGCAGTACTGTCCTACACCACCCTGGGCATTATCCAGGCCAGCAGCGAGACTGGCTCCTCACTGGAGCGTGTGGCCCAGCTTTACTACTACCTCGGTGACAAGCTGGAACTCGACTGGTTTGGCGGCCAGATTCTCGCCAGCAAGGTCGACAATGAATGGCAGGCCCTGGCCCGGGATACTTACCTCGAGGACCTGGAATGGCAGCAGCGGACCCTGGCGGCCGGGGCCCTGCGTCACTGGTGCGAAGATGGCGACCCCGACCAGTGCTTCAAGCAGTGGTCGAAGCAGGAGGCAACCCTGCTGAAACGCTGGCGCGAGATGCTATCGGAGCTGCACAGCACCAATTCGCCGGACTTTGCCATGTACGCCGTGGCAAACCGGGAGTTGCTGGATCTGGCCCAGAGCAGCCTGCGGAATTGAAAGGGGCCGGCGTAGCCCGCCGGCCGGAATGATTTGCGGGTGTTCGAAGCCTCTGTGATTACAGGGCGCGAAGTTTGTGGACGCCGGACACGCCGGTCAGACCGTCCCACTGGTCGGCGCGACCTTCGCGCCAGCCGGAAACCCAGTTCTGTCGATGTTCCTCATTGGCGTGGGGGCAGTAGTCGATACTGCGGCCGGAAACACCGGCCTGATAGCCGCGGTCAAAAGCCCTGGAGTTCATATCGCGCTTCTGTCTTCTCATAGAGGTTGCCTCCGTCTTGAGCCTGTTTCCACCGCCGAGGCGAGAGCGACGCACGCGTAACGTGCGGTTGGCGGCAGGAGTGGGCTCCAGATGTCTGTAGCGAGTTGTCGAAGCGGGTAGCTGGACAAAAGCGCCCGGCAATACCCGGAAGTGGCGCCCGCAGGCGCAACTTCATGAAACCAGAGCAGCCCCGGCAAGTCGACTAATGTTTTGGAACAAGGAAGGGCTGTTTATATAACGGTAACTTTTTAGAAACATTACCTGTACCTGTTCAGCTGCGCGCGGGCCCTGCCGCCGCACCGATATAGCCCAGCATGGCCGCCCGGTACAGCGCCTGGGAACGTCCCGAGACCGCCAGTTTGCGGGCGGCGTTGGTGATGTGGAAGCGCACCGTCGGCAGGGAGATATCCATGATGATGGCGACCTCGGCGTCGGTTTTGCCCAAGGCTGCCCACTTCAGGCACTGGATCTCCCTGGGAGTCAGGCGGGGAGGGGCCTCCATGCGCGCCCGGGCACTGCAGTCGCGGTAACTGGCCAGGAAGGTGAGGGCCAGGGTCAGCAGTTCGCTGGCGTGCTCCTGAAAAATGGCGGTCACCGGCAACGACTTGTCCGGGCTGGCCCAGACAATGGAGCCAATAACGCCCCCCGGCAGATGGCAGGGCACCATGATCGCCGATTCCACGCCGAAACCGTCGAAGTCTTCCTGCTCATTCACCGCGTCCAGCGCGCCGTTGTGACGCCAGCTCCCGAGTTTCCCCTGGGTGAGGTAGAAGGGTTCGGCACAGACCCGGCAGGCCTGGATAATGGCCGCCCGCAGGGCAAAGCCCGGGTCTTCCCAGTAACGCAGGTCGGGATCGAGCCAGGGAAATACGGATTCGGCGAGGGGGCGCCCCTCGCGGTCGATCAGGGGGTGTGGGCTGGAGATATCGGCGCTGGCGGCGATATAGGGTAGCCCGATGCGTTTCCCGACTGCGGCGACTGCCTCGGCGAGATGCTGTACCTCGTCCTGCTCCTCCGCACGCTGTTCCGCTGTCGGTACTACCGCCATCACAGGTTTCCCCCTCTTGTTATCGCGCTCAAGAGTGCCCCGAGTCGCGCATGAGTGCAACACCGGGTTGGGGGACGCGGTGGAATGGCGGGGAATGCCGCTGCCCGCAGCCTGCCGCAGGGGCAGGATGCGGGCTCTTGAGGTGCCGGAACCGGCCATCAGAAGCGGTAGGTGAAGCTGGCGCCGTAGGTCATGCTCTGGCCCGGGAAGCGCACCGCGGTGTTGGCGTTGGTGGCAACCGCCTTCCAGTAGTACTCGTCGGTGAGGTTCTTGCCCCAGAGGCTGACGTTCCAGGTCTCATTCAGCGAGTAGATGGACGCTGTGGCGTTGAACAGGCTGTAGCTGTCGATCTTGTGATCGTCATCATTGGCCAGGTTGCCGTAGCTTTCATCCTGGTAGCGTCCGTTCAGGGCTATGGACATACCCAACCCATCCGTAATCGGTCGATCGTAGATCAGCGTCAGGCTGCCGGCAACCTCCGGACTGTAGAGGAAGGACTTGCCGTCGAAGTCGGCGGGCTGGCCGCCGGCGTCGATGCCGGTGTAGCCCTTGACCTCGGTGTTCAGCAGGGTACCACCGAAGATCGCGGTCAGGTTGTTGGTGACGGCAAAGGTCACTTCGGCGTCCAGACCGTAGGCCTCGGAGTCGGGCACGTTGTTGATGCGTGACAGGGCGGTGTAGATCGGGTCGGAGAAGTACACGCTCAGCTGCTTGTCAGTGTAATCGTAGAAGAAGGCCGACGCGTTGAACTGCATGCGCTGGTTGAGCAGGGTCGCCTTCATGCCCACCTCGTAGGCCAGCAGCTCTTCCTGGGTGGCCGGGGCGTTCTGGGTGGAGATGTTGGCTGCGTTCACCGGGGTCACACCGGCCTTGGTGCCCTGGGATACCGAGGCGTAGTACAGGGTGTCCACTGTCGGGGTCCAGTTGGCAACCACGCGCCAGGACACGTTGTCTTCATCCAGTTTCGATTCCACCAGGCCGAAGCTCAGGGTTTCCGGGTTGAAGGTGTTGCACTCGTTGGCGCTGATCTCGTCGACGAAGGCGCCGTAGGTCTGGAAGAACAGGGCGCGGTTGGTGACGTTGACGTTGGGCAGCATGCTGCCGTTGAAGTCGCTGGAGCAGCCGCCGTAATCCTGCTCGTCTTCACTGTAGCGAATACCGGTAGTCAGGGTCAGGGTGTCGCCCAGTTCCCAGTCCACGCTGCCGAATACGCTCTTGGTGGTGGTGTCGATGTCCGCCGAGTCACGATAGGTACGGAAGGCCTGCAGGGCGTCGGTCAGGGTATAGCCGCCCGAGTTGAAAGGAGTCTCCAGCAGGGTGGTCGTGAAGAAGCGAATCATGGGCACGTTGGCGTTCTCGCCCAGCAGGGTGCGGTTGGAGTCGAGAATTTCGTCCTCCGCGTAATAGGCGCCCACCAGCCAGCGGGTGTTCTCGGTGCTGCCCTCCAGGCGCAGTTCCTGGGAGAAGCTCTCGATGGTGCCGTAGGCGTCCTGCACCAGGATTTCGAAGGGTGCGCCGCTCCAGTCGGACAGGGCCTGGCGCTCGAAGTCCTGGTAGCCGGTGAGGGCGACTATGCGCATGTCGTCGTTCAGTTCCCAGTCGATGTTGAGCTTGTAGGCGTCCAGGGAGGCGTCGTTGTCCAGGTCGCCGGCCAGGCCGGCGCCAATACCGATGTCGGCACCGCGCTGGGCAGCGCTGACCCAGTTGGCGTCCTCGGCATTTCTGGGCTGGTTGTTGGCGATGTAGTCCGCCAGGCCCGGGGCGTTGAACAGGCTTGGCGTACCGCCGCCGCCCGGGGTGGTCGCGGGGGTAAAGCCGATGGCCTGGGCGGCCAGGGTGTCGGATGTGTCGCGCCAGCCATTGTAGGAAAAGTCGATGCTCAGGGTGTCGGTGGGCTGGAAAGCCACTGCCGCGCGAACCCCGGTGCGGTGCACCTCGCCGAGGGTCTCGTTGCTGTCGATGGCTTCCTGCCAGCCTTCGCCGCTATCCTCATTGCGAATCGACAGCCGCGCCTGCAGGCCGTCGAACAGGGAGCCAGAGATCATCGCTTCCTGGTTGAAGGTGTCGTAGTTGCCGACTTCGGCGCTCACCATGGCCTCGAATTCTTCGGTGGGCTTGTTGGTGACGAGGTTGATCAGGCCCGCGGTGGTGTTGCGGCCGAACAGGGTACCCTGGGGGCCCTTCAGCACTTCCACCCGGGCCATGTCGAACATGGGGCCGGCGTTGAGGATGGGGTAGGGGTAGGCCACCTCATCCACATAGGTGCCGACCGTGGAGGTCGCCGACATGTTGATGGTGTTGAAGCCCACGCCGCGCAGTGTGTAGGTGGGCACACCCTGGTAGCTCTGGGCGACCGTGAAGCTCGGTACCACCGCGGTCAGGTCGTCGACATCGTCCAGGCGCAGCTGTTCCAGTCGCTCCCCCTGGTAGGCCTGGATGTCCATGCCGACATCGTTGACGGACTGTTCATAGCGCTGGGCGGTGACGATCACCGTCTCCAGCGGCAGGACTTCGTCGCTGCCCTGGGCCTGGACTGCGGTACTGCCCAGTGGCAGGGCCAGCAGGGCCACAGCGCGGGCCAGGATGCGTTGGTGACCAGGAAAGCGTTTACCGGGAATGTTTGCGTTCACGTTGGGACCTCTCAGTTATATGTTCTTATCGCCGCCTAAGGTCCGTCAGCGGGGGTTTTCGAGCAAGCTGTTGAATGTGATAGGGCGCCTAACTCACTGTAAACATTATGAAAAATTGAGGATTTGCAGCTGTTCCCAGGCGTGCTCAGGGCGGCCTCGACAGGGGCGGGCAAGTTGGCCCTCGCGCCCCGCGCCGTGGTCTCTGGCGTGAGCTGCGTGCTAAGGTCTCGGACCACATACCTTCACCTGGTTACTACGGAGATTCGCCTGTGTTGCGCCGATGTTTACTTATGCTTTGCCTTACCCTTCCCGCCAGTGTGCCGGTCCTTGCCCTCGACCCGGTGGAAACCTCCGTCGCAGAAGCGGTCGACGGCGCCACGGCGCGCTACACCGAGGTGCTGGAGCGGGCGGTCAACATCAATTCGGGCAGCATGAATTTTCCCGGTGTGCGGAAGGTCGGTGACCTGTTTGCGGAGGAGTTTGAGGCACTGGGCTTCACCACCGAGTGGGTTGACGGCGCGGCCTTCAACCGCGCCGGCCACCTGGTGGCGCGTCGCGGTACCCGGGGCCCCAAAGTCCTGTTGATCGGTCACCTGGATACGGTATTCGCCAGTGATAGCCCGTTCCAGCGTTTCGAAGTGGTGGACGAACACCATACCGCGGGGCCGGGTATCGCCGACATGAAGGGCGGCAATGTGGTGATGTTGCTGGCGCTGTCGGCCCTGGCGGAGGCGGGGTTGCTCGACGACCTGCAGTTGACGGCGGTACTCACTGGCGACGAGGAACTCCGCGGTCGGCCGCTGGATGTCGCCAATGCCGCCCTGGTGGACGCCGCCCGCTGGGCGGATGTCGCCCTAGGTTTCGAAAACGGCGATAACGACCCGCACACCGTGGCCACCGCGCGTCGTGGCTCCACCAGCTGGCGCCTCGAGGTGACGGGCAAACCGGCTCACTCCTCCCAGGTGTTCCGTGAAGACATCGGTGACGGCGCGGCCTTCGAGCTGGCGCGTATCCTCACCGCCTGGCGCGAGGCCCTCCGGGCCGAGGAAAACCTCACCTTCAATCCCGGCGTGCTGGTGGCGGGCACCGATGTCAGCCTGGATGCCACCAGCGGCCGCGGTGATGTGTTTGGCAAGAGTAATGTGATTGCCCGCAGTGCGCTGGTAAACGGTGGCATCCGGGCGGTGTCGCCGGAACAACTGCGCCGCGCGCAGGAGGTAATGCACAAGGTGGCCGCCGACAACAGCCCTCACTCCAGTGCCGTGCTCACCTTCAGCGAGGGTTACCCGCCGATGCCGTCCACCGAGGGCAACCGGCAGTTGCTGGCGCTGTACAGTACGGTGAGTGAAGAGCTGGGCTATGGGCCCGTTACGCCGGTCGATCCGCGCCGGGCCGGCGCGGCGGATATCTCCTTTGCCGCGGGCTACGTGGAGCAGGCGATCGATGGCCTTGGCTTGCTGGGAAGCGGTGGTCACACCGTGGACGAGATGGCCGACATGCGCCTGCTGCCGCAGCAGGCCAAGCGAGCTGCTATCCTGCTGAGGCGCCTGGCGCAGCAGTAAATTCGACGGACGGAGCAAATAATAATGACATCCGAACCCACACCGGCCTACACGCTCTACGGTGGTGAGCTGTCGCTGTATACCGGCAAGGCGCGTTGTTACCTGCGCTACAAGGGGCTGGACTATCGGGAGCTGCCCGCCACCCGGGAGGTGCACAAGGAACTTATCCTGCCGCGTGTGGGTGCGGCGATTGTGCCGGTGCTGGTCACGGATAACGACGAGGTGGTCCAGGACACCACCGACATCATCGATTTTCTCGAGGCCCGGCATCCCAATCCCCCCGTGTATCCGGCGGGCTCCCTGCAGAAGCTGGTGGCGCTGATGCTCGAGTTCTACGGCGACGAGTGGCTGGTGATGCCGGCCATGCACTATCGCTGGAGTGTGATCGACCAGCAATACTCCTTCATCATGCGTGAGTTCGGCGCCATGAGTGCCCCCGACGCCAGTGAGGAAGAACAAGTGCATCTCGGGGAAAAACTCTGTGCGCCGTTCCGCGGCTCGATTCCTGCCCTGGGGGTGACGGAGGAAACCATCCCCGGTATCGAAAAGTCCTATCGCGAACTGCTGGGTGAGCTCGATGCCCACTTCGCCCAGTACGACTTCCTGCTCGGCAGCCGCCCGTCGATAGGCGACTTCGGCCTGATCGGGCCGCTGTATGCCCACCTGGGTCGGGACCCGGTACCCCGCGAGTTGATGGAGCGGACCGCCCCCAATGTCTATCGCTGGGTCCAGCGGATGAACAACCCGCAACCCTGTAGCGGCGAATTCCTGGCCGACGACCGCGTGCCCGACACCCTGATGCCGGTGCTGGAGAGAATGTGTCACGAACACTTGCCCGATGCGGTGGACGTGGTCGCTCACAACGCCGGGTGGCTGGAACAGAACCCGGGCGGGAGCCTGCCCCGGGTGCTCGGTTTTCACCCCTTCACGACCGGCGGAGTGCAGGGCACCCGCTACATCCACAGCTACAGCCAGTGGATGTTCCAGCGCTGCCTGGATCACTACGCCAGCCTGGAAGGCGAGGACCGCTACCGGGCAGACACCCTGCTGGGCAGTATCGGCGGGCTACAGGCCATGCGCACCCCGGTTGCCCGGCGTGTGCGCCGGCAGCCGGGCCAGCTCGAGCTGGTCGAGGCCTGACCGACTGGCCTCAGGCCTGGCCGGCGGGGGCCGTCTCGGCGAACAGTACCGGCACCGCCGATTCCGGGCTGCCGATTCCGCGTATCAGGTGCAGGCTGCCGCTGAAGTCCTCCACCAGGGCAGTGCAGTTCTCCACCCAGTCGCCGTCATTGCAGTAGAGGACACCCTCGTACTGCTTGATTACAGGGTGGTGGAGGTGGCCGCAGATGATCCCGTCCAGCCCTTTCTGGCGTGTCATCAGGACTGCTGCGTCCTGGTAGGCATTGATGGCCTGCTCGGCCTGGGCGATGTGGCCTTTTACCCACTTCGCCAGTGACCAGTAGGGTTTTCCCATCAATTCACGACCGCGATTCACCCAGCGGTTCACCCACATCAGGAAGTCGTAGGCGATATCACCGATGGCGCGGTTGAGACGGCTGTAACGCACTGCGTAGTCCAGCTCGTCGCCGTGAATGACCAGGAAGCGCCGTCCGTCCGCAGTCTCGTGGATGGCCTGCTCACGCAGGTGCACATTGCCGAACTCCGCCCCGCAGAACTCGCGGAAGTTCTGGTCGTGGTTGCCCGGTATGTAGATGACTTCCACCTGTTTGCGCGACAGTTTCAGCAGCTTGCGCAGGACCTGGTTGTGGGCCTCGGGCCAGAATACCCGGCGGTGCATGGCCCACACGTCGACGATATCGCCAACCAGGTACAGCCGTTCGCACTTGACGCGATCCAGCAGCGCCAGCAGGTAGTCGGCCTTGCAGTGAATGCTGCCCAGATGAACGTCGGAAATCCACAGTGTCCTGCAGTGAATCTTGCCGTCCGCGTTGAATGCCTCCATCGATTTTCCCCTCCCCGTGGGTCAAGTGGCGCTGACGTCCCCCGTGCCAGTGCCCAGATAACGTTTGCGTTTGCGCTCGGTGAGCCGGGTCAGGTCCGCCAGCACAAAGCCGTCGACACAGTCACCAAAGTCGTGATCGATATTGAAGGCGGTAAAGACCACGCCGTCGGGCTCGAGAGCCCCGGCGTAGTGCTTGTACAGCACCGGAATGGGCATCCCCTGCTCGGCGAGCGTGTCGCGCAGGGCCTTGAGGTCCTCTTCGCGGTCCAGCCCCGTGTACTCACTGGCCAGGCGGGCCTGCAGTTCGGGCTGGATGGTAAAGGGGGTGCGCGGCGTCACTTCCAGTGGCATGGACTGGTAGTGGCTGCTGAAGAACCAGGCGATGCGCGCAATGGCCTCGGTACCGTAGAGGCGGCTGATCGAGGCCGGGCCAAACAGGTAGCGGAACTCCGGATTGCGGCACAGGAAGGCGCCGATACCCTGCCACAAATAGTCCAGGCTGTGCCGGGTCTGGTACTTGGGCTGGACAAAGCTGCGGCCCAGTTCCAGGCCCTGCTCGAGGTAGGGCTGCATACCGGGGCCGAACTCGAACAGGGTATGGGTATAGAGGGCGTCCTTGCCGCCCCGGGCCAGCAATGCCCGGGCGTCGCCGAGACGATAGGCGCCGGCGATTTCCATGTCGGTGGCATCCCACAGTACCAGGTGCCGGTAGTCGCGATCGAAGCGGTCGACGTCCCGCGGCAGGCCGGTGCCCTCGCCGACACTGCGGAACGTCAGCTCGCGCAGACGGCCCAGTTCGCGCATGACGCAGGGCGCATCGTCCATGCGGCAGAGATACATCTGCTTGCCGTCGGCGGTGCTGCCGAGGTGTTCTGCCTGTTCCAGTTCCCGTTTGACCAGCAGCGGGTTTTCCGGGGCTGCCACGGTTTCGATGGAGCGGAAGATCGGGCGTCGGTCGCGGGCGATGCGATAGACGTGCTTGCGGAACATCTTCGCAATCTTTTGCGCGGAGAGGTCCAGCGACGCGTAGTTGTCATAGGGAATCGGCTTGCCGACCCTGGCCTCTACCGCGTTGTGGCTCTGCTTGAACATTTCCCGTACCAGCCACAGGGTGGAGAGCGGGCGGGCCAGGAAGGACAGGCTGTAGAAGAACAGCGAGTTACGGCCTGCCACGAACACCGGCAGCACCGGCGACCGGGTGGCGCTGGCGATCTTGACGAAGCCGCTCTGCCACTCGCCGTCTTTCACGCCCTTGGCGCCGAAGCGCGAGACTTCCCCGGCGGGGAAGATGATCAGGGCGCCGTCCTGCTCGAGGTGCTCGCGGATCGCCCGCAGGTTCTGGCGCGCGGTATTGCCGCCCATATTGTTTACCGGCAGCAGTACCGGGTGCAGTGGCTCGATGGCGGTGAGCAGGTCGTTGGCCACCACCTTCACGTCCGGGCGTACCTGTCGCACCAGGTTCAGCAGCGCCAGCCCGTCGAGTGAACCAATCGGGTGGTTGGCCGCAATCACTACGCGTCCACTGGTCGGGATGCGCACCCGTTCGTTGTCCCGCAGCTTCAGGGTGAAGTCGAAGTAACCCAGCGTCGCATCGACAAAGTCGAACCCCCTCAGGTGGGGGTAGTCGCGGCCGAACTGTTCGAAGCGGGACTGGTAGAACAGGAAGCCCAGGAAACGTGACAGGGTCCGGGCACTGCGCGCGTGGCGCTGAAAGAAGGAGGGGTAGCGGGTTTCCAGTACATTCTGGATATTGAGCATAGGTCTCCCTCAGTCCAGCAACTGCTGGAAATCGTCCTGGCCGTGCCAGACCGAACCGCGCTCACCTGCCTGCCTGCGCGGGGGCGTGCGGTCCATGACGTCGATGCGGCCGCCCTTGTGCAGGAACTCTTCCACCTGCTGGCGGATCTGGTCCCGCATGCGTTGTTTCTCTCCCGGATTCACCTCTGGGTTGTTGCGTGCCATCCCCTTGACCTCGCTTGCCGTTGGTTTGGTGGCAGCATGGCGAGCGCCTGTTGCAGGAAAAAGACGATAATTTGAACAATTTATGACAATGCTTTTGGTACTTTTACCGCTGTTATCGGCTGAATCGAGGCGGTTGTTGGACGAGCGTCTCAAGTTTTTGCCCGCCGCCGAAAACTTTAACAAAACTGTCATGTTGAGGGACTACGATGCGCCCATCTGCACGGAGTTCCCTTGGCAGTGCGCTTTATTCCAGTGAGGCGCGCCCCCGGGGGAGCGTCGCGCATCCCGTTTTCCTTAACTGGGGGCTGAAGCGCAGCAACATGAAAAAATCCTATCTTGGCATGGGTCTGGTGGCCTCGCTGGTATCGCAGCACTCGCTGGCCGGCGGCTTATATGTACAGCTGTTCCTTGATGATGCGCCACTGCGTGGTGTGGAAGCTGCTCTGGACGGTGAGCCGCTCGGTAGCACCGACAGCCGCGGCAGTGCCGAGGGCGAATTCAGTGGCGGCGAACACACACTGACCCTTACCGATGATGACCTCTCTTTTCCCATAGATTTTGATGCGGCCGCCGATGAGGATGTTGAGGTCAGCATTGTTTTCACCAGTGCCAGTGGCGATGAGCCGCAGGTCAGCGTTCGCAAGTTCAGCGCCGGCGATGTCGGCGCAACCGGCTACGTTACCGGTGTCATTACCAACACCGCCAATGCACCGGTTCCCGGTGCCACCATCATCGTCGGTGGAGCAGGCAAGTCGGTGACTACGGATGCCAATGGTATCTACCAGGTCGACGTTCCCCGGGGCGAGTATGAACTCAAGGTATCCCACCCGGAATACAAAGATGCCACCGTATCGAACGTTCGGGTGCTTGCCGATCTCGGCGTGACCGCCCAGATCAAGTTGTACGCGGAATCCGCGGCGGAAACCATGCAGTTGCCCTCAACCGCACTGGAGGAAGTGGTAGTAATGGGGGTTTTCAACCCCATGCAGGATGCCGGCTCCATGGAGCGTTTTGCCACCACCATTACCAATGCCATCGACGTGGAAATGCTCGAACGTTTTGGCGACTCCGATGTTGCCGCGGCCCTGAACCGGGTGGTGGGCGTTGCCGTGACCGACTCCAAATACGCCACCGTGCGGGGCCTCGACGGGCGCTATATCTCCAGCACCTTGAACGGCCTGCTGATGCCCAGTACCGACCCCCAGCGTCGGGACGTTCAGCTCGACCTGTTCCCCACCAATATTCTCGGTGGCATCGAGATCCAGAAGTCCTACAGCCCGGACCAGCTGGCCAGCACCACCGGTGGCTCGATCAAGATCAACACCAAGGGCCTGCCCGACGAGCGAGTCTTCAAGATCGGCGCTTCAACCGCCTACAACTTTGACTTCACCGGTGACGACATCATCAGCCATCGCGGCTCCGACACCGACTGGACCGGCTTTGACAGCGGGCTGCGCGGCCTGCCCCGCAGCGTTGTCAATGCGACGGATGGCGGTACCTCACTGACCGTTTGTGACCCCGCCATCGACCCCGACCGCTGTACCGCACCGCTGGAAGCGGCCCGTCTGGGCGTGGCCTTCCAGGACGACTACAACATCGGGGACAAGAAAGCCCTGCCGGACGGTGGCCTCTCCATCTCCTACGGGGATCGTATTCCCACGGACAGTGGCGAGTTCGGTTTTTATGCCGCGGGTGACTACGGCTACTCAACCTCCGATCGCGGTGACGCCAGGCTGAACAATCCGCTGGATGTGACCGGCGGCTATCAACGCGCCGAAGAGACCATCTCGCTCAATGGCTATTTCGTGGCGGGCTACGAATACGGCGCGGCGAATGAAGTGCTGAGTAAAACCAGCCTCTTGCGCAGCAGCGAAGATACCACCCGCTGGGAGAGCGGTGTCGACCTCGAAGACAGCCAGATCGACAGTGCCATCCTGCAATGGGTTGAACGCCAGTTCTTCTCCCAGGCTTTCACTGGCCACAACGAATTCGAGTTTGACCACGGCACCCATGCCCTGGACTGGCGCCTGGCCTACTCGCGCACCGACCGGGACGAGCCGGACCGCCGCCAGTACACCTATTTCAACGGTAACCTGTCTACCTCCGCCTTTGAGCGTCGCTGGTCCGACCTGGTGGAGGACAGCAATGATATTTCTGTGGATTACACCATCCCGCTGGAGTGGGGTAGCTCCAATATGACCGAGGTGAAGGTGGGTGTGCTGTGGTCCGACAAGCAGCGCGAAGTGGAGCAGTACCGCTTCGGTATTCGCCTGGGCGACAACGGTAGCGACCTGGACCTCGGTCTGGACCAGGATCTGGAGAAGGACGTCTTCCCTTATTACAACTTTGCTCTGGACCGGGTTCGCCTGCAGGCCAATACCGCGGACACCGACTCCTATGACTCCGAAGAGGAGATCCAGGCCTACTACCTGACCACCAATACCGAATTGGGTGAAGCGTGGAGTGTGCTCCTGGGTGCCCGTTTCGAGGACTTCAGCCAGGCCCTCAGCTACCCGAACGAGGCCAACGGCAACTCCAACGAACTCGACTACGATGACGTATACCCGGCCTTCAACGTGACTTTCCGTCCTATTGAGGACATCCAGTTGCGTGCAGGTTACAGCGAAACGGTCTCCTACCCGGGCCTGATCGAGCGTTCCGAGTCCCTGTCCTATGACCCGGTCACCGACGATCCGATCTTCGGTAACCCGGATCTGCAGGTATCCACCATCGAGAACTACGACCTGCGTGCGGAGTACTACTTCTCCAATGACGAAAGCATCTCGCTGGCCTTCTTCCGCAAGGATATCGACAAGCCGGTGGAGCGTGCACTGCCTGATGCGTCCGGTTCTGCCGCTTCCGGCATCACCTTCCGCAACCAGGATTCGGCCAAGCTCAACGGTATCGAGCTGGACGCCAATATGAACGTGCTCGACGAGACCGATTACCTGATGTTCGTCGCCGGCAACGTGTCCTACATCGACTCGGAAGTAGAGCTCAGTGCTGACTCGATTCGTCTCGAGGGGGCCAACGCCAACGGTCGCGCCCTGCAGGGGCAGTCCGAGTGGCTGGGCAACATCCAGCTCGGCTTCGATCACTACCCGACTGAGCAGAAGTTCACCCTGCTGCTGAACTACTTTGACGACCGCATCTTCCGTATCGCCCGCGGTGCCAATACCGGCCCGCAGATCGAGGATGGCCGCATCATTGTCGACCTGACCTACGAAAAAATGTTCAGCGAGTCGCTCACCCTCGAACTGCAGGTGAAAAACCTGCTGAACGAGAAGGTCGAGTACTCCCAGAACAACAACGTGATCGAGAGCTATGAAAACGGCACCATCTTCGGCGCCTCGATCACCTACCAGTTTAACTAACCGTACACGGTGGCCCCTGGGTCACCGGGTGCACAAATTCAGCATCAACCAGCGGCAAACCATTAACCGAAAGGACTGAATCATGAATCGTAAAGGGCTTGTTGTAGCAACCCTGGTCGCGCTCACCGCCCTCGCGGGGTGCAGTGGCGACGAGGGTGACGACGTAACCATCAATATTGAGACCGGTGGCGGCGATAGCGGCGACGGCGGCGACGGCGGCGACGGTGGCGACGGTGGTAGCAATACCGACTGCGATAATGTCGTCGAAGCCTCCTTTGTCAGCTTCAATGACGATTGCAGCGTCGGTACCCTGAGCGGCCTGGTCGACAGCGACTACACGCTGACCAGCGATGTCCAGTGGCGTCTGTCCGGCACGGTTACTGTTGGTGAGGGTAACGAGAACGTATCCAGCGCCGCTGATGTGCAGGCGCTGCGCGACAATGGCGTTACCCTGGAAATCGAACCCGGCACCGACATCCGGGCCTTTGACGACGGTACCCTGATCGTGACCCGCGGCTCCATGTTGATGGCCGAAGGTACCGCCAGCAGCCCGATTACTTTCAGCTCACTGGACGACAACTACGACGGCCTCGGCGAGTGGGGTGGCCTGGTTGTACAGGGCTTCGCGCCCCAGTACGGTCAGGGCGGCACTGGCGCCTGCTTCGGCGACGGCGAAGTGTGTAACGTGGAAGGTGAAGGTGGCACGGATGTGTCTGTCTACGGTGGTAATGACCCCGCCGACGACAGCGGCATCATCCGCTATGTACGTATCGCCGAGGGCGGCCTGGTCGCCGGCCCCAACAACGAGCTGAACGGCCTGACCCTGCAGGGTGTGGGCTACGGCACTACCGTCGAGTACGTACAGGTTCACAACAACCTGGACGACGGTGTGGAGTGGTTCGGCGGTACGGTTGACGCCAAGTACCTGGTACTGACCGGCAACGACGACGATGACATCGACTACGATGAAGGCTACATGGGTAACATCCAGTACGCCATCATCCAGAAAGACCAGACCAAAGAGGCGCCCACCGGGTCCAACGACCCCCGCGCTATCGAGGCCAACTCCTCCGACGATGAGTACGCGCCGGAAACCGAAGCGGTACTGGCCAACATCACCATCATCGGTGGCCCCCTGGTCAACAACGACGCTTCCGACGCTGGCCGCCAGCCCGGCATGCGTCTGCGCGGTGCCCTGACCACCAGCATTTACAACACCTCTGTCCAGGGTTTCGACTACGGTTGTATCCGTATCGATGACGCCGATGTGAACGGTGACGGCTCCATCATCGAGCCCTCCACTGTGATTCTGGAAAACATCCTGAACGACTGTGCCGATCGTATCTACAGCCACGAACTGCCGGTTTCCGAGTCCAACGTTGTCGAGCAGACCCTGACCTACAGCAGCACCCTGGCAATCAACGAGGCGGCTGCACAGCTTTCCTCTGCGCCGGTTATCAATGCTGTGAACACTGGCTCTGGCTTTGTTTTCGACCAGACCGACTACGTTGGCGCGGTTGATCCCGATGCGGCCACCGGCTGGTGGGAAGGCTGGACCATCCCCGGCAGCCTGGGCGCTGAAGAAGAAGTGCAGACCGCCGACTTCGTGAGCTGTAACAGCGATAACAGTGTGTGCACCATCTCCGGAACGGTCGACACCGACTACACCCTGGTGGCTGGCGTTGAATGGCGTCTGTCCGGCGAGGTACTGGTGGGTACCGGTAACCAGGCCGTCAGCTCCGACGCCGATGTACAGGCGGTTCGCGATGCTGGCGTCACCCTGACGGTGCGTGCCGGTGTTGAAGTGAAAGCCTTTGACGACGGTTCACTGCTGGTTACCCGCGGCTCCAAGCTGATTGCCAATGGTTCTGCCGCCAGCCCGATCACCTTCTCCAGCCTGGATGACGGTATCGACGGCATCGGCGAGTGGGGCGGTATCATCATGCAGGGCTTCGCACCCCAGTACGGCCAGGGTGGCACCGGCGCCTGCTTCGGCAGCGGCACTGTGTGTAACGTGGTCGGCGAAGGTGGTACCGTGGTGGGCAACTACGGCGGTAACGATGCTGCCGACAACTCCGGCTCCCTGCGCTACGTGCGTATCGCCGAGGGTGGTCTGGTCGCTGGTCCCAACAACGAGATCAACGGTCTGACCCTGCAAGGTGTCGGTCACGGCACTACCCTGGAGTACATCCAGGTGCACGGCAACCTCGACGACGGTGTTGAGTGGTTCGGCGGTACGGTGAACGCTAGGTACCTGGTGCTGACCAACAACGACGACGACGATATCGACTTCGACGAGGGTTACCAGGGCAACATCCAGTACGCCATCGTACGCAAGGATCCCAACAAGGATGCACCTACCGGCTCCAACGACCCGCGTGCCATCGAAGCGAACTCCTCAGACGACGAGTACGCTCCCGAGACCAACGCGGTACTGGCCAACATCCTGATCCTGGGTAGCCCGGTAAACAACAACGACGACTCGGACGCCGGTGCGCAACCGGGCATGCGTCTGCGCGGCGCCCTGACGACTGCCATCTACAACACGGCTGTTAAAGGATTCGACTCCGGTTGTATCCGCATCGACGATGCCGATGTCAACGGTGACGGCTCCACCATCGTCAGCTCCGATGTCACCCTGGTGAATATCCTGGGTGAGTGTGCCGACGGCTTCTACAACAAGCGTGCAGCCGACGTAGAAGACAACGCGGGTGAGGGTAACAATGCCACTGTCACCATCGATGACGCCTACGCCATCACCGAGGCCGCGGCCCTGGTAAGTGCTCCCGGCATCATGGCAGTAGACAACGGTTCCGGCTTTACGTTCGACGACACCGACTTCGTGGGTGCGGTTGAACCGGGCACCTCAGCCAATGACGCCTGGTGGGCTGGCTGGATCCTCGAGGGTACCCTCGACTAAGCGACAGACTCTCGCTCGCTTCTGTGAACCCGCGCGCAAGCGCGGGTTTTTTTATGCCCCGAGAAAAGTTCATGCCAGCGCATTGCGCTACAATTTCATCATCCGGGTGGCCTGTTAACTGTCTGCCGGGTTGCATAGTAAGATAAACCCCGCTGAGGGGGTGGTCTGGCTGATTTGGTCTACACTCCAAAGCACTGGTCGATGTCGCACTCACATTCCAAGGAGAATTGACGATGGACAGATTCATCGCGCTTGCCACTACCGTGGCGTCCGGATTGCTGCTGACAGCCTGCGCCAGTATGGCTCCGGCTCCCCCGGCGGAAACCCCCGACGGTCTTCAACTCGTTCCCGACACGGTCTTTGCCGAGGTGTACAGAAAGCCGGGCGTGGACCTGACGGCTTATTCCACCTACGGTGTGACGCCCTGCGAGGTTGAATTTCGCAAAAACTGGATGCGCGACCAGAATTCCAATCGCGTCAGCCTGAGCAATCGCGTTACCCAGAAGGATGTGGACCGTATCAAGGACGCCCTCGGTGCCCATTGTGAGGCAATGTTCCGCGAGGCCCTGGCTCAAGAGCCTGCCTACAATGTGGTTGAGGAGTTCACCCCGGGTGAAATGGTGCTGGTATTGCGACCGGCCATCGTCAACCTGGATATCAATGCGCCGGATGTACGCAGTGCCGGTATGAGCCGCACCTATACCACTTCGGCCGGGGAGATGACGCTCATGCTGGAGGCAGTGGACGCCAACACCGGGGATGTACTGGTGCGGGTGCTCGATCGCCAGCGGGACTTCGACGACAGTTACATGAGCTGGAGCAACAGCGTCACCAACAAAGTCGAAGCTGACCGCATACTGCGGCGCTGGGCGGGCGAGCTTCGCGACGGGCTCGACAAAGTCCGGGCTGGCGGCTGAGCAACCGGGGCGGGCGCCAGGTAGCGCCTGCTTCACTCAACGGTAGCGTGACAGGGGATACAGGATGTCGATCATCGGATCGGGTTTGCGGCTGGTAGCGTTGACGCTGACCAGCTTGCTCTGGTCTGTCACCGTGCTGGCAGGTGAAGTACTGCCTTCCTGGCAGGACGGTGCGGCAAAGAATGCGATCGTCGCCTTTGTGAATAACGTTACCAGGGAGAGCAGTGACGGTTATGTGCCCCCCGCCGAGCGAATCGCGACCTTCGATAACGACGGCACCTTGTGGGCCGAGCAGCCGGTGTATTTCCAGGCCTTCTTTGCCATGGCGCGCCTGCGGGAAATGGCGCCGGAGCATCCCGAGTGGGCGAGGGAAGAACCTTTTAAAAGCGCACTGGCCGGCGATATGAAGGCCCTGATGGCCTCCGGGATGGAGGGTGTCATGAAAATCCTCATGGCATCCCATGCGGGAGTGACTGGCGACGCTTTCCATTCCGAGGTGAGCGACTGGTTGCAGGCCAGCCGGCATCCGGATACAGGGCGCCCCTTCACACAGATGGCCTACCAGCCCATGCTGGAGTTGCTCGACTACCTGCGCTCGAACGGTTTCAAGGTGTTCATCGTGTCGGGAGGGGGTATCGACTTCATTCGGGCGTTCTCCGAACCACTCTACGGCATTCCCCCGGAGCAGGTGGTCGGTACGACGCTGGAAGCGCATTTTGAGATGCGCGATGGTGTTCCGGTCATCGTGCGTGATGCCGGAATCTCCCTGATCGACGACAAGGCCGGCAAGCCGGTCGGTATCTACCGCCACATCGGGCGTCGGCCGATTTTTGCCGCAGGCAATTCCGACGGCGACCTGCAGATGCTGCAGTACACCACGATGCCACGAGACGCTGGCGATACCAGGCCCCGTCTCGGCCTGATTCTTCACCACACGGACGCCGAGCGGGAATATGCCTATGACCACGGCTCCCATGTCGGCGGACTCGACCAGGCGCTGGACGAAGCGCCACAACGCGGCTGGGTAGTGGTGGACATGAAAAAGGACTGGCGCAGGATCTTCCCCGAGTGACGGGAGCTGCTCGCTAGTCAAACAACCCGGGGCGCAGCTTCAGTTGCAGGCGGACAAACGGGCTCGAGCCCGCATCGACCTCGATATCCTCGAACGAGGAATTGTCGTTCACCCGGAAGCCCCGGAACCCGCCCACACCGGCCTCCAGCCCGAGGTAGACGTTTTTCAGCAGGCGTCTTTCGGCGGTCAGGCCGAGGTCCCAGGCGTCCAGGTTCATGGCGACATCGTCGCTCGTGCCCGAGGGGGCCGCTGACCAGGAGGCCCCGGAGGGCGTAACCCCGAAGCGAAACAGCCAGTTATCGTCGGGCGCATAGAGTATGGCGGGCCAGGGCATCACCGCGCTGAGAGTCCAGTGGTTGTTGAGGGAGAGGGAGGCGCCCAGGTAGGGCACAAAAAAGTCTTCTCCGGGAGCGATATCGGCGTAGACGCCAAAGGCCCACCACAGGCGGTCGGTCTGCACATAGCGCGCAAAGGCGCCCCCCAGGACCTGCCAGCTCCAGTCCGCGTCGGGCAGCGAGGCCTTGTGGCCCATGGGCATGACAAAGGCGGCGGTCTGCCAGCGCGGGTTGACCTGCCGCAGCCAGCCGACAGGCAGGCCCACCGTGGCCACGTTGAAGCTGTCCCGTGGGCCATTCTTCAGGTCAAATTTTGACCAGGAGAGGTATTCACCGACGATCACGGCATCGCGTTCGGTCACCAGCCAGGGAATGCCCGCAGCCTGGGAGATGGTGGACAGGTCGTACTCGATGGCTTCACCCCGGTCTGAACGGGAGACCTCGGCACTGCCATACTGGCTGCCTCCAATGGTGGCGACGGGGGGGAAGGGGACCAGTGAGCCGGAGCGCTGGAAGACGAATTCGCTCTGTTGGAAATCCTCGACAACACGATCTACCAGGCCATTCGCTCGGGCAGGCTCGACGGGCATCAGCGAACCGAGGCAGGTGAGCAGGGTGAAAACCAGTCGGAACTGGCGGCGGCCCGACCGCGAGACTGTACAGCTCTCCCTCAGAAATGCCACCTGGCATTCATGCCGAGCTGGTAGATGTCGGTCGTTTCGTAGTCACCCTGAAACTGCGGCGCTACGATGTGGGCACGGCCGACATCTGCGTAGTTGACATAACCACCGACGCTGAGGGATTCACTGAGGATCAGTTCGCCGCCCACAGCCACCCGCACCTGGCGGTCGAGGGGCATATCGGCTGTGCGAAAACGGGACTCCATGGGGCTCGTATCATAAGCCACACCTCCGGTGAGTAGCCAGCGGGGATTGAGCTGGTACTGGAAACCCAGCGCTGCGTGGGAGGTGTCCCGGGAATTTTTGTCCAGGCTGGCGCCGGTACTGCCGACGGCCACGAACACCTTGTCCAGAGCACTCCAGTCGTCCCAGCCGAGGGATATATCCAGTGCCAGGCGATCACTGAGTTGGTGGTAGATACCCAGGCGGACTTTCTGGGCGAGGGTCAGTTCGGTGTTGGTATCCACCGCGACACCCAGGCCCTTGAGTTCGAGCTGGCCACCAAAGTCCGGGCTCAGTTCACTCTGGTAATTCACCCCGATCCGGGTGCTCTCAGACCACTCGTACAGAGCTCCCGCAGTGAAGCCGAAATCCGTATCACTGCCATCCAGTGTGGCTCGGCCGTCGGGCCGGTTGGGCAGGGGGTTTGGCACCCGCAGGCTCAGGTCGAGGGTGGCGACGTAGTACTGCAGGCCCACACCCAGTGACAGACGGTCCGTGAAGCGCCAGGCGACGGTAGGGGCGAGGGTCGCTATGAGCAGGCTGTTTTCAATGCTCTGGTAGCGGCCGACCCAGTCGTCGTCGTAGTCCAGCCCCAGACCCGCCAGCCCACTGAAGTAGAGCCCGGCCTGCCAGTTGTCACTGCCGCTGTCATGCACGTAGAACACACCGCCGGTGGGCGAGAGCACGCCTGCATCACCCCCGTTGCCACCCCCGGGCCCGGGGGTGCCAGTCATGTCCTGGTTAAACTCAAATACGGGCTGCAAAAGGGCGGCGCTGGCGAGCAGCTGGTTGCCCTCCAGGCGAATGGTGCTGGCAGGGTTGTGCAGCATGGTGGAGGCGTCATCCACGCCGGCGGCGGCACCGGCCGCTGCCCGCCCGCTGGCGGGGTCGCCGTACTCATTCAGCCATAGCCCGCCGGCGTGCAGGCACTGCCACGGACCGAGGCTGGCGACAGTGGCCAGCGCAATGGCGCAGAGTCTTTTCATGGCGCTTGAATCCCCCTGGAGGCAAGGTGGTGCGATCGAGGCACAGGCCGGAGCCGGCCGCAAACCACCGTCCATTAATAGTAGACCAGCACTGGCGTTATGCTCGCGTCGGGGGGTGCAAATTTGCCCTGGGGCAAGACAGAAACGGGTAGCGCGGGATGCCCGCAGGAGGCCTATACTGTTCAGCTTGCTCCCGGTTCCTAACCCCAGCCACTAAAGAGAGAACAACAGCATGATCACCCTCTATGGATTTCCCTTCAGCAACTACCACAACATGGTCAAGCACGCCCTGATGGTCAAGGGACTGGATTTCGACGAGCAAATTACCTACCCCGGCTCCCCTGAACTGGCCGCCGTCAACCCGATGGGCAAGGTGCCGGCGATGAAGACGGCCCAGGGCACCACCCTGTCGGAGAGTTCGGTACTGCTGGAGTACCTGGAGGACGCCTACCCGCAGCCGGCCCTGCTGCCGCGCAATGCCGAGGACCGGGCCCGGGTGCGTCGCATCACCAAGTTGTCGGAGCTCTACCTCGAGCTGTCGGCTCGCCGGCTACTGCCAGCGGTGCTTGCCAATGCCGATATTCCCCCGGCGACATTGACCGAGGTCCGCGAGACCATGGAGCGCGGCGTTAATGGACTGAAGGTCCTGGCGGCCTTTTCACCCTATGTGGCGGGGCCAGAACTGAGCGTGGCGGACATTTTCCTGCGCTATGCCCTGGCCATTCCCAAGCTGGTGGGGCCGACACACCTCAATCTGGATGTACTGGCGGCCGTACCGGGCCTGGCGGAGTGGGACGCAATGATGGCCGATACCGACATTGCCCGGAAAATTGATGCCGACCAGCAGGCCAATGCGCCCGAATTCATGGCCTACGTGGCTAAACGTTTGGCCTGAACGAAAAAATTCACTCGATTGTCATATTAGTGTAACGGAGGCTTAGTATTGTTGCGCCCGCAACCTTGAATTAACCAGCGGACTCACATGCGACGCCTCCCTACATCTCTGTTAACCCTCACCTTCGGACTGCTCCTGCCGCTGGTGGCTCTGCGTGCCCAGGCGCTTTCCCTTGGCCCGGACGAGTTTGTGGCGGCTCGCCACCTGACCTGTGTGCTGGCGCAGGACTCCCTGGGCTACCTGACTCCGGACGATTTCGAGGTACTCAGCTCGGAAGTCCTCGATTCCTATGAGCCGGAAGAGGGTGATGTGATCTACGCCAAGGCCCTTGGCTACTTCGACGGCCTGATGTTTGGCCTGCCGGAGCAGGACGCGGAGGTAATCCACGCCCGCCTGCGCAGTTTTGTGGACAGCCAGGCCTGCACCCAGGTCGTGGGCGTCAGCTTCCGCCTGTAATCCCTCTTCTGCCGGTGCCCGGCTGGTCCGGGTGCCAGCCCTTCAGTAGACCAGATCGCGATAGGCCTGCCAGGTCGCGTGCCCCAGTAGCGGGAAAATGACCACCATCGCGATCAGGCCGGTGGCGAAGCCCACCACGACCAGGCCGGTGACCAGCGCAGCCCAGACCATCATTGCCGGTGCGTCGCGCAGGCTGACTTTCAGGCTGGTGCGCATGGCCGTGCTGGCATCCACGTGACGATCGACAATCATCGGCACAGTGACCACCGACAGCACGAAGACCATCAACGCCAGTACCGCCCCGCTGCCGATATAGAGCAGCAGTTGGGGGGCGCTCAGCCTCATCATAACGTCACCCCACACGGTGGTCGTCACGGCGGGTGCAATATCCCCGAGCGTGAAGAACAGGATGCTGGCGGACACGGTGAACCAGATCAGCGAGATCAGCAGCAGGATCTGGGCAAACTCGACGAGGCTCTTGCGGTTGTGGCGCAGCGGGGTCAGGGAGTCCTCGAAACTTTCGGTTTTTTCGCCACTGTCCCGACGCCGGGACAGCTCGCACAGACCGGCGGTGATCACCGGCCCGATCAGCAGGAAACCCGAGGCCATGGCGGCGATGAAGTAGGGGTGGCGCCCGTAGGCGAGGATCAGGGCCCCCAGCCCCGAGACCAGCGCGCCCCAGGCCAGGCTGGCCATGGGATGGTGAATCAGGTCCTGCCACCCGCGTCCGAGCCAGACGAAGGGCCTCGACATGGGTATCTGGTGGACCTGGTAAAGCGGTTCATGGTGATGACTGTAAGTGGCCATGGGAAATCCCTCCCGCGGCAATTCAGCCGCAGTGACGGCGACAGACGGGGGTTGTCCAATCCCTGGCAATGCCGGTGTCGATAAGGCTTGTGCCGTCTGTCACCCTGTTCCCGCACGGGACAGGCCCGTACAGCGCCGGGCCGGCATCACTTACAGGTATAGATGGCTATGAGGTGGTCTGCAAGGTGGCTGGACCGCGCAGCGGGAGCAGGAGCAAGCCGAAGGCTTGCCATGTCCGAATTCACTACCCATAATGCGCGGCTTCTCCAGAGTTACCCGCCCGTAGCTCAGACGGGTGAGGCAAGCGTTGGCAAAGCGTCAGCTTTGCGCGCAGCCGAACGCCGCGCATCTGCGATACGTGGCTGGACCGCGCAGCGGGAGCAGGAGCAAGCCGAAGGCTTGCCATGTCCGAATTCACTACCCATAATGCGCGGCTTCTCCAGAGTTACCCGCCCGTAGCTCAGACGGGTGAGGCAAGCGTTGGCAAAGCGTCAGCTTTGCGCGCAGCCGAACGCCGCGCATCTGCGATGCGTGGCTGGACCGCGCAGCGGGAGCAGGAGCAAGCCGAAGGCTTGCCATGTCCGAATTCACTACCCATAATGCGCGGCTTCTCCAGAGTTACCCGCCCGTAGCTCAGACGGATAGAGCAGGGCCCTCCTAAGGCCAAGGTCGCAGGTTCGACTCCTGCCGGGCGGGCCATAACACACTGAATACTCAATAAAAATTTTAATATATCGTTCCTCAAACGAGCCCACAAAAACGTAAGCGCCAGATTGAGCGTTCCTATCTGGTATGTCGGGAACACTTGTTCCCAGCGGCCACTCGCATCAATAGCTTGGCCACCTATGTCATACGTGTGTAATCGGGTCGTTGTTAGCATTGCCTGCATTGAAACTCACGCACGGCAATGCGAGGCTTGTAACATGGCAACTCCTTACGTTCCACAACGACACTCTAGGCTCGCCTTGGCGATAGCCGGCACCCTGGGTGCTTCCGCAGTTTTCGGTCAGGTGGAAGTCCCGTGGCTGGTGATGGAGGAGGTAACGGTCACCGCCCAGAAGCGCGAACAGTCCGCTACCGACATCCCGATATCGATGACGGTTATGGGTAGCGACGACCTCAACGAGAAACGGATTCAGGATTTCGCTGATCTCAGCGTCAATACCTCAGCCCTGGATATCGCCCGGGGCAACAGTACCAACAACCCGGTCATAGCGATTCGCGGCATTGGCTCGACAGACCCGTGGATCAACAACAACCCTTCCGTCTCCGCATTCATTGACGGCGTCTACCTACCGTTTGGCTCGTATCTGGGCATGCCGCTCTTCGACCTGGAGCGGGTCGAGGTACTGAAAGGCCCCCAGGCCGGATTGTACGGACGCAACAGCATTGCCGGCGCGATCAACTTCGTGTCAGTCGAGCCTGGTGACGCCATCGGCGGACATGTCGACCTGAGTTACGGCCGCTATGGCGAGACCACCCTCCAGGGCGCGATTGATACGCCCATCGGCGACTCTCTGAAGCTGCGTTTCGCCGGTTTTTCCGCTCAAGGCGGCGGTTATATTCAGCGCGAGGGCACCGTGGACAGCACGGCCGGATTCAGCCGCGCGCCGGGCGTGATACCGGCAATTCCATCCATCTCCGCCAAGTCAGACTACGGTGACAAGGACGTGGTGGCCGGTCGTGCTTCCGCGCTCTGGCAAGCCAGCGATCGCCTGACGGTGGACCTGCGGGTACATTACGCCAATGACGGATCTGAAATCGTCAACTCGACCAATCTCAACGGCGATCCGCTGGGTGTATTCCAGCCTGAACAAGGTGCGATACACGTCGATTACGATGACCTCGCTGGTGTAATGGATGCCCGCAATCGCGGTGCGTCCCTCGAACTCAATTGGGAAGGCGACGTTTTCACATTTACCTCGCTGACCGGCGTTGAAAGCCTGTCGAGGGATTACTCGGTCGGAGACTTCGTGCCGCTGCGTCTGGCGCAGCCCACCTACGACGAGGACGTAAGCAGCTTCAGTCAGGAGTTCCGGATTTCCAGCGAAGGGGATTCGCTGTACTGGTTGGCGGGTCTCAACGCGACCCGGGACAGTATCGACTATCACCGTTCCCTTAGCAGCTGGGACTACCTGCTGGGTGAGTTGATTTCGGCCTATGACCAGGATGACGAGAGCTGGTCTGTGTTCGGTCAGGTTGAATGGCAGTTAAGTCCCAGTTTGCTGTTGTCTGGTGGCCTGCGCTATACCGACGAGGAAAAACGTTACGAGGGCGGTTCCTGGGAAAACGATCCCTTCGGCACCTCCATCGTGGCCGCGGTTTACCCGGAAGTGGCCGGTGGCCTTTTCGGCGAATCCGACTACGACGACCAGGACGTCTCCGGTCAGCTGAAGTTGTCGTGGACGGCCTCGGACGCCACCTTGGTCTACGGTTCTGTCAGTCGAGGCTTCAAGAGCGGTGGCTTCGACGGCTCTGGCATCGTTGAGGAAATCGGTTTCCTGCCTTACAACGCAGAAGAACTGCTGGCCTATGAACTCGGCGTAAAATCCCGTTTGCTGGACGATACCCTGGATGTTTCCGCGGCGCTCTATTACTACGATTACTCCGACAAGCAGGTGCTCGCTATCCTAGATCTTGGCAACGGGATTACCGAAGCGGTTACCCAGAACGCCGCGGTGTCGGAAGTGATGGGTCTCGACCTGGATATCAAGTATCTGATCAACGAACACTGGTCCGCCGGCCTGTCGGCAACTGTGCTGGACTCGGAAATCACCGAATGGAACAGTGATGATCCCGCCGAGGCACAGGCGCGCATAGGCAATGAGCTTCCCGGTACGCCCGGCACCAGCCTGACCGGTGATATCACCTGGGAGGGCAATGCTGGCGATTTTGATTTGCGCGCTTCTATGTGGGCGACCTATACCGACTCCACTTATCGCGATATCGAGAACACTCCGGCACTGCAGGCTGAAAGCTACACCCTGCTAAACGCCAGGGTGAGCCTCGGCGATCCCGCCCGTGGCTGGTCGGTCTACCTCTATGGCAAAAACCTGGCCGACGAAGAGTACCGCAGCAGCGTACGTACTCTCGTCGGTATGCAGGGCGCCTATTTCGGTGCGCCGCGTATGTACGGCGTAGGCGTGAACTGGCAGTTCTGAGCTGGGCAGGCGCGGCCGGAGACTAGGGGTCGGTGTGCCGCGCCTCGAATTGCCCAGGGGTGACCCCATGGAAACTCTTGAACGCGCGGTGGTAACTCTCTACCTCACTGTAGCCGAGACTGAGCGCGATGTCCTTGATACTCCTCGCGCCACTGGCCTGGAAGGCGGCGGCGAGTTCCATGCGCGCCTCGAGCAGCAATTTGTTGTAGCTGGTACCGAGGTCGGCCAGCCGGCGGCGCAGTGTGCGTTCGCTGATATTGAGTCGGGCGGAGAGGTCGGCGGGGGAGGGGAAGTCGGTGGAAACGTCCACCAGCATGGATTTGACCGCCACATCGAGGGTGTCGGGGCGCGACAGGTTTCTGAGCGCTCGAGTGCATTCCTGTGCACACAGTCTGTGTACGCTTTCGCAAGCGAATTTCAGCCGGGCGCGGGTCAGTTCCGGGTTGAATACGACCAGCGATGCGGGCTGGTCAAACAGGAGGCGGCAGCGGAACTGCTCGACCAGCCGGTCGCTATGAGCCGGTTCGGAATAGGCGAAACTGATCGAGCGAAACAGGGCGTCCGGCTCGCTCACCAGCTCGCGCAGAGCGGTGAGCGTGAGCAGCCAGTTTTCCAGTTGGTAGCGTTTCAGCGGACTGTCCGGCAGGGCGATTTCTGCGGTAAGGGCCAGCTGACCTTCATGGATCAAGGCCCGTACCGGGAAGGTGGAGCCAAAGGCGGAGCGATAGCGAAGGTAGGTCTGGATGGCCTGTACGATGTTTTCGCTACTGAGCATGGCATGGCCGAGAACCCCCAGATCGTTGACCCGGAAAGAGGTTCCCGAGCGAAAACCGATATCGGGTATGTCCAGGGCCTCGAGCAGCGCGTTGGCCACGGACAGGTACTGGCTGCGATCGATTGGCCGTCCCTTGATGAGCAGCAGCCTCGGGTCTACCCCGACCCGATCGAACAATTCACCAGTGTCCAGGCCTTCGGTAGCAGCGATCGCCAGCAGGCGATTCAAGGGTGTTCTGGCCATCCCCTCCGGGTTGGCCGGTGCCTTCGAGTCCTGATTTGTTGCCTGTGCGAGCATGCCTTTGGCCTGTTGAATGGAAATTGGGAGTTGCCTGGGCCGATGCCCCTCCCGGTGTGCTGCGGTCGAAGCCGATGCCAGAAGAACGCGCGCGTAACTAATGACTGGTCCGGTTTCAGGGGGCCGAGGTGAGAGGAAGCGGTTATATGTACCGTATTATTATCAGGTTGATGCAGGTCAGTGTAGCTTACATCGGGATAGTTTACAGTTTCATGACAGCGGCGGCGACGGGAGGTGATTGCCTGCAAAACTTTTGCGCACCGCTGACGATATCCCGTGAACAGGTTGTGGCATGGCATCAGGCCAAGGACCAGTTTGGTCCGACCTTTGCTGGCAGTAGTGGTTGGAACAGTTACCTCGCACTGATAGAGCGCGAAGCTGGACAGCTGGGCATGGTTGACCTGCGACGTAACACTTTTCGCTATAACCGTTGGCATACTTCGGAGTGGCCCGACCGCAGCGGCTGGTCCCTTCGCATCGGCGACAGGCAGATTGATGTTGCCAACTACGGGGCCAATTCCGGAGACACCGGGCCCAACGGGGTCAGGGCCGAGCTTGTCGTGGTGACTGGCGAGGAGTTCGAGGCCCTGCCTGATCCCGCCGTGCTGGCAGGCAAGATCATTGTTCTCCAGGTTGCCCCTACCGATTTCCAGCGCCAGGTGCCGGACTGGTTGTATGCGCCGGCCGATTACCCCTATCGCGCGGGTCAGTGGCTGAAGGTGGAGGATACCGTCTCGTCGAGTACTGCCTCGCAACTGTTTGCCGCCAATCTGCAGGGTAAATTACCCTTTCCGGAGCCGCATTACCTGAAGCGTATTAAACAGACCAAAGCGGCGGGAGTCGTGCTGATCTTTGATATGGCGGACGAGCGTGTTAGAGGTTTGTACAGTTTCCCGGTACCGGCAATCTACAATGTTCCTACGCTGTACTTAGGCCGCGAGGCAGGCGCCGAGGTCATCTCCGCCGCGAAAAGCGCCCGTCATGGGATCCTGGTTCTCGATGCTCAAGAGGAGTCCACACAGGCTTACCAATTGGCCGCCGTGCTACCGGGGCGCAACTACGGCAGCGACGACGATGAAATCATTCTGATGATTTCCCACACCGACGGCCCCTCGATCTCTCAGGAGAACGGGCCTCTCGGCCTGCTCTCGATCCTGCATTACTTTTCCCGCATCGACCAGCGGCATCGCGACAAGAGCCTGATGCTGTTTCTCGACAGTCGGCACTTCATTCCAGATCGGGAGGCGGCGTTGCCGGGCTACGACATCCAGCGCGTGCTAGGGGCCGGCGGCGCATTGGCGCCGGCGCATGGCCGCCTGGTTGCCAGCGTGCACCTGGAACACCTGGGTCAGGTCGAGTACGCCGAACGGAACGGCCGCTATCTACCGACGGGGCAGATGGAGAACGGAGGCTTCTACGTCACTCCCTACAGGGACCTGGTAGCGCTTTCACGTGGTGCGCTGGAGCAACACCAACCACGGAACCAGGTCCTGCGCGCGACCGATGTTCCCGGAGTACATGGGCAATCACAGGGACACTGGTTCGGCCTGGGGCACCACCCTCGGCGGCTAGGCATCGAGGTAATCGCATCCAATATGGTCTCCATGGGCGCCTACTGGTCCAGCGCCGCAGGGATAGATTATTTCGACCCTGACCAGTTCATGCGGCAGGTCAATACCATGACCGGGATTACTGCCGGGCTGATACGCGGCGACATCAAAACAATCCTGGCGCATCCTCTCCCGGAGCCGGAAAACTGATCCGTGTAAAGCGACCGTGACAATTTGCTGGCCGAAGACTGGCTAAAGCCTTCACGCGGGCAGTATCTGGGCTCGAGCCTTAGCTGGCGGGCGGTTCTCAGCAGTGCGGCTGCGAAGAAGCTAAGCTTGTATTTCACACTACAAAGTCTGACTTGCAGGTGAAGCACCATGCTACGACTCTTGCCCCTCATTGCCGTGGTCGCCATTGGTTACTGGTACTACACCAACCACATGCAGCCCCGGTCCCTCTCGCCCACCGATCAGGCCCGGGAAAATGCGCGCCTGATGGAAGGTTGTATCCGCAATGAAACCCGCAGCGCGGGCGTGGCCGGAATGGCGGGGTTGGCAAGTGACGCCGGGGATGTAGAGTCCGAGTGCGCCGACAAACTCGGCCTGCAGATGGACGAGGGAACCTGGCAGCGGAAGTAGGTCTTTTAACTGACCATCATCGCCCGCATTATCCTGTGCAGCAGCTGCTTCTGGCGGCTGATGTTGTCCTTGTCCAGTGGGTCGCCGGCCTCCAGCTGGCTAAATGCCGGGGCAGAGACAAAGTAGCCGGTGGCTACATTGAACAGGGCCAGCATGTTGATCACCATGCGTTCGCGCTGCAGGTCGATGTCCTCGGTCACCTCCACCGCCGCCGCCATGCCTTCGTTGAACAGGCGGGTCAGCCAGCGATGGAGTACGGTGTTGCCGGGCAGGCCGGCTTCCTCGCGTAGCGCGCGCTGGAGCAGGGGGGCCAGATTGGGCTCACGGACCAGCAGGTCCATCAGCAGACCGGGTAGTTCGATCATCTCAGGCAGCGATCTGGCTGCCGCGAGGTGTCGCGACAGCTCAGTGCCCACCGGGTCCAGCAGACGGTGCAGTACGGCGGAGTAGATGGCTTCCTTGCCCTGGAAGTGGTTGTAAATTCCCGGTTCCTGCAGGCCGGCTTCCCGGGCTATATGGCGCAGGGACGTACCGTGATAGCCTTTACTGGCGAACTGCTGCTCGGCGGCGTCGAGTATGGCGGCAGCGGTGCGCTCGCCTTTGCGGGAAACCTGGCTCATCTGTGCGATCTTGTTATCAAGTGATTGTTAAATAATAAGCGATCATTTCGCCGCTGGCGCAATTTCTGTGGACATTCTGACGAAAAATTGCACAAAAATTAACGCCTGATAACTAACTTATCGGGGCGGCCGGGTTCTATGGCCGCGGCTCTCATTGCGCGCCGCCAGTTTCGCCCCCGGTCGCTTGCAATCGCCGAGTCTCCGTATCACTCTGTGGTGCATCTGGTGTGGGGTTCACCCACGATGTATGGCGGCGGTGTGGCGACGAGGTAAGCTTCTTTGCGGTGTCAAAATTGGCTGGTTCTGGTGGTGGCCCTGGTGGTTTCGGGCTGGGCGAGCATGTCAACGGGGGCGCCAGCAGCACTGGACGAGTGGCGAACGGCCTACCAGAGTGCCCAGGAGGCTCTGGAAAAAGGGCGAACCTCGGAATACCGCAGGTTGCGCGCTACGCTCGACGGCTATCCGCTGGCCCTGTACCTCGACTACTACGAATTGCGCCGCAGGTCTCCCCGGATTTCCCGCCAGGAGGCCATGGACTTTGTCAGCGCGAGCGAGGGGAGCCCGCTGACCAATCGCTTTCTGGGTGGCTACCTGGAGCGCGCCGGGAAGGACCGGCGCTGGGATGACTTTCTGGCCCTGATGCCCGCCGAACCCAACAGTATCGAACTCAAGTGCTACTACTTCCGCGCGCGGCTCGCCACCGGGTTTACCGAGCCGGCCTGGGAAGGGGCGCGTCGCCTGTGGGTGCACGGCGAGTCTCGCCCCAAACCCTGCGATCCGCTATTTTCGGCCTGGATGAAAGCCGGGCAGCTGGACGACTCGGCAGTATGGGAGCGCATGCTGCTGGCCTTCGATGCGCGGGAGCGCTCGCTGATGCGCTATGTGGCGCGCAAGGCCAGTTCGGAGCTGGGCCCCTGGGCGGACAGGCTCCAGCAGGTCTATGACAATCCCCGCGGCATGCGAAATCTCTCTTTGCCGGTCGCCGATCCCCGCTCCAGGGATGTCCTGGTGCGCGGACTGGTGTACCTGGCCCGCTATCGTCCAGAGCAGGCGCTGGACTACTGGCAGCGCTTTGAACCGGTAATGCCCTTCACCGGGCAGCAGGTAAAGATGGTCGAGTCGGCCATCGCCCTGCGCAGCCTGTTTGCCAAATCGGAGGTCAACCGCGCCTGGCTGGATGACGCACTGGGGCGGGTCGGTGACGACGGCCTGGTCGAGATCCGCCTGCGCTGGGCACTGGAGGAGCAGGATTGGGCGGGCATGGACAGGGCGCTGGCACAGCTATCGGCGGAGGGGCGGCAGCGTAAGGAGTGGCGTTACTGGCAGGCGCGCATTTACGATCAGCGGGGGCAGACCGAACTTGCCACCGGCACCTATGCCGAGTTGGCGAGGGAGCGCGACTACTACGGTTTCCTGGCCGCGGACCGCCTCGGCGTGCCTTATCGCTTCAATGAGGAGCCCCTGGAACTGGATGATACCCAGCGGGCGGAATTACTCAATCTGCCCGGGCTGCAGCGCGCCATCGAACTGGACTTCCAGGAGGAGCCCGCCAACATGCAGGCGGAGTGGTCATTCTTACTGGGTGTGTATGCCAATGACCCGCAGCAGCAGTTACGGCTGGGGGCCTATGCCACGGAGCAGGGCTGGCACAACATGGCCATTGCCGCGGCGGGACAGGCCCGGGCCTGGAACGCGGTCAACCTGCGCTTTCCCACCTCCTACAGCGACATTTTCCAGCGCTATGGCTCGCTGCGCAACGTGCCCAGCCACGAGTTGATGGCGATCGCGCGCAGGGAGAGTTCGTTCTATCCGCGGGCCCACTCAACGGTCGGGGCGCGCGGCCTGATGCAGATCATGCCGGCCACCGGGCGGCAGGTGGCGCGGCGGCTGGGCGTATCCTCGAGCAGCAATGCCCTCTACCAGGTGGATCACAATGTGATGCTGGGCAGTGCCTACTACAGCGAATTGCTCAAGCGCTACCAGGGTAACCGCCTGTTTGCCCTCGCGGCCTACAATGCGGGGCCGAGCAGGGTGGATCGCTGGCGCAACAAGGCTGGTGAAACGGTGCCGGTGGAAGTGTGGGCGGAGACCATCCCGTACCGGGAAACCCGCAATTACGTGAAGACGATTCTGGAATACGCGGTGGTATTCCAGCACCTCATGGGGGAGGAGCCGACACCGGTGCTCAGCGCGGCTGAGCGCTCGGCGGCGTACTGAGGTACCTGCGGCAGTCGCTCAGGCGCTGAAGCGAGCGGCGCTGGCAGGCTGTGGCGCGTCCTGGCGATTGCTGCCGGCGGCGCGCTGGTGCAGTAACCAGGCGATGGCGGTGCAGTAGCTCAGGTTGGTGGTCAGTTCGCTGTCCGGGTCGCTGAGGAACGCCCTCTGGCTCGCCAGCCCCCGTATCCGGCTCGCCATCTCGGGCTTGAAGGCCAGGTAGCGATCCCAGATGTCCCGGTGCTGTGCGGCGGTGATATGGAACAGGCCGAGGCCGTCCTTGCGCGCCGAGAACAGGCCGAGATCAGGCGCCGAGACAGCGGCGTCCAGCAGGAGAGTTTCGGTGCCGGGGTTCCAGACACCAAGGTATTTGAGGGTTGGTCGTATGACCTGGTCCCTCAGGTGCTCTGCGGTAACGTACATAACCCACTTCCTCGCAGGGATGTCAAATCCGTCAGATACTGCCGTTTCACTCATTTTCTTTCGCACCTTGCGGTGCATCGTGCTGATAAAGCAGGGCGGGGTGGTCTTGTCCGTTTTTCACGCCGTTGCCGCCGGTGTTGCCCCCGAACTTAGCGAACGATGCGCGCCCTTAGGGTCATTTTTAGCACAGCAAAAAAATAAATCCAATAAAAATAACGAGTTGAGAGGGTTTTCTTTAGAAGATTTTGGAAAGAATAACGTAACTTATAGTTTTGTTAGCCATATAGGATATAAAAAATCAGGAAATATGCTGCCATATACCAATGAAGAAAGGCTAACTTCGTCAAATGTAGCAATATGCTCTTATTTAGCCTCCGGCCAGTTTTACCGTGAAGCCTTTTTTTTCCAGTTTTGACCGAATCGCCTCCCGCTGATCCCCCTGGATTTCGATATTGCCGTCCTTGATGGCGCCACCGACCCCGCAGTGCTGTTTCAGGGCCTTGGCCAGGGCCTTGAGTTCAGCGCCGGCCAGGGGCAGCCCCCTCACCACGGTCACGGCCTTGCCCCCGCGCCCCTTGGTTTCGCGCTGGATGCGGACAATGCCGTCGCCCACCGAGGCCGGGCGGTCCTTGCCGCAAACACATTCCGCCACCGGTCGGGCGCACTGGGGGCAGCGCCGGCCCACATCGGTGGAGTACACCAGCCGGCTGCCGTTGCCGGAGGATTTGTCCCGTTTTGCCATGCTGTTCTCGCAGTGCTTTGTGAAAGTGGCGGCAGTATATTAGCCTGCCAGCGCATTTTGAACGGAGATCCCCCATGAGCGACGACGCCATCCTGGCACAGCTCCATGACCTACAGAGCCAACTCGCCTTCCAGGACGATACCCTCAGCGCGCTCAACAGCGCCCTTTCTGCCCAGCAACAGGAGATTCTCCTGCTGAGGCGGCAGGTCGAACTGCTCAAGCAGCGCCAGGACGAGCATGCCTCCGTCATCGACGACCTTCCCGGCCCGGGGGCAGAGCAGGAGCGCCCGCCTCACTACTAGTCCCGCCCCGGGCCCTCGCAGTGGCGGGGCGACTATTGATAATGCCAGTTGCGGCGCCCGACGCCATTTAGCAAACTGCGGACCTCGCCATCCCGGTCATTCATCGAATAATCACAAGGAGTCCTGATGTCAGAGTCAGCGCGTATAGATAGCCCCGAACAGGCCGAGTTTCGTCAGTATTGTCGAGACTGGCTGGCGACCAACAAGCCGGGGGAGCCCCCGGTACGCTTGCCCCAGAGCGCCCTGGAGATCATGACGGAGCCTCAGCTCCACTACCTGCAGGCCTGGCAGAAATCGGCCTACGATGCGGGGCTGGTGGGCTGCGACTATCCGGAGGAGGTCGGGGGTGGCGGGCGCAAGGACTGCCAGCGTATCGCCAACCAGGAAATGATCCGCGCGCAGACGCCATTCTTCCCCAATGTTATCGGCCTGGGGATGGCGGCGCCTACCGTGTTTTACCACGCCCAGGAAGCACTCAAGCAACGGCTGCTGCCGCGCCTGTTTTCCGGAGAGGATATCTGGTGCCAGGGTTTCAGTGAGCCCGGTGCCGGCTCCGACCTGGCCAGCGTACAGACCTTTGCTGAACGCAAGGGTGACAAATGGGTGATCAACGGGCACAAGGTGTGGACCTCCCTGGCCCACTTTGCCGAGTGGATGATCATCCTGCTGCGCACCGACAAGTCCCACAAGTACGACGGTCTGTCCTACTTTGTGGTCCCGATCCGGGAGGCTCTGGGCAAGGGCGTCACGGTGCGCCCGCTGATCAAGATCACCGGGGAAACCGGCTTCAACGAGGTGATCTTCGAAGACCTCGAAGTGGATGACAGCTATCGCCTGGACGAACTGGGCAAGGGCTGGCAGGTGGCCATGACTACGCTGTTGCACGAGCGCGGGGCGGGCGAGCTACAAACACCGCGTTCCGGCGGCATGAAGAGCAAAGCGACCCACGAGGTCAATGCGGCGGCGGTCATGGAGCTGGCTCGCAACACCCCCCGGGGAGCCGCAACGGCGGCCGACGACCCGCTGCTGCGAGATCGCATGATGCAACTGGCCATCCGGGAAAAGGCCTTCGAGCAGAGCCAGCGACGCTCCCGGGTGCAGGCCCTGCTGGATCACCCGATGCGGATTCCCCTGCAGAACAAACTGCTGGCCAGCGAGATCGCCCAGGGAATGTCCGAGCTGGCACTGGACATAGAGGGTGCTGCGGCCTCCCTCTACCTGGCCGATCCCAACGCGCCGGCGGGTGGCCAGTGGCCCCTGGCCTACATGAACACCTTCGGCATGACTATCGCTGCAGGCACCAGTGAAGTGCAGCGCAACATCCTGGGCGAGCGCGTGCTCGGCATGCCCAAGTCCAAGTGAGCCGCTCGAATAAGGAGAACAACATGGCACAACCGAACGATTTTGGTTTTGGCGAAGAAGCGGGCCTGCTCAAGGATTCCGCACGCAAATTTTTTGCCGACAACCTGCCAGTGGATGCACTGCACCGGCTGGTAGCGGAAAACCCCGACCCCGAGCGCAGCCCCGAACTGGTGTGGCGCGAAGACCTCTGGCACCAGATGGTGGAGCTGGGCTGGAGCATGCTGGCGGTGCCGGAACAGGCCGGTGGCCTGGGCATGCCGCTGGTGGCCGTGGCCGGCCTGGTAGAAGAGCTGGGCCGGGCTGCCTTTCCCTGTCCCCTGCTGGGAACGTTGAACGCAACCTATGTCCTGGCCGCCTGTGGCGAACAGGGCCGCGGGGCGCTCGAAGAAATTTGCGGCGGCCTGTCCGCGACCCTGGCGCTGACCGGGCCCTCGGGCAGCTGGCTGCCGGGAGATACGCCCCTGGCAGCGGAGGGCGGGCGTCTCTCCGGCACTGCCTGCTTTGTGCAGGACGCCGGCAAAGTGGATCGCATCCTGGCCCTGGCCAGGGCAGAGGGCGGTCTGGCCCTGTACTGGGTTGACGCGGGGGCCGATGGGGTCACCATCGAGGCAGACGCCATTGTCGACCTCACCCGCGACCAGGCGCGGGTCACGTTCGACGGGGCCCTGGCCACCTGCGTCGGCAGCAACGGCCTTGCCGCGGTCAACCAGGCTTTGCCGGCGATCTGGACCCTGCTGGCGGCGGACATGGCAGGGGCCGCAGAGTGGCAGCTGCAGACCACCGTCGAGTACGTCAGCACCCGCAAGCAGTTCGACCATCCCCTCGGATTCTTCCAGGCGGTCAAGCACCCGCTGGTGGATGTGATGATCATGGCCGACGAAACCCGCTCGCTGGTGTACAACGCCGCCTGTGCCTACGATCACGAGCCGGAAAAAGTGGCGCAGTTCGCGCACATGGCCAAGTCCAGTGCCAGCGACCTCGCGGGCTTTGCGTCCAGCCGGTCCGTGCAATATCACGGTGGTATCGGTTTTACCTGGGAGTGCTTCGTTCATTTGTACTTCAAGCGCCAGAAACACAGCCAGGCCCTGTGGGGCGATGGCGCCTGGCATCGGGCACAGCTGGCCGACATTCTGCTCGCTCCAGCCGCCTGATTACACGCGCAGCGTGGACAGCGCTGCGGGCTTCCGATATAAATACACAAACGGCCGGGGCGGACATCTGCCCCTGCTGTTTGCATCGTATTAACGAACAACTGCCGGGGCCCGATGCAACGCGATAGTGCCGATAACAAGCTCAGTTTCAGTGCCGACGACCTGGTGCTGTTTCGCAAGTCCCCCTTCGCCAGCTGGATGGAACGCCTGACGCTGGAGAACCCCCGCCACGGCATTCCACCGGACGCCGACGCCCCGGACCCGGTCATCCCCGCCCGTCCGCAAAACGCCTTCGCCGCAACCCTGCGCGCCAACAGCAGGCGCTTCGTCCAGATCGAGTGGGAAGCCAGCCCGCGGCAGCGCGCCACCGCGACCCTGGATGCCATGCGCCGCGGCGTGGACTTTATCGTCGACGGACAGCTCGCGGTGGGGCCGCTCAACGACAGCGTCAACCTGCTGATGCGCACCAGTGGTTTTTCTGAATTGGGTGACTACCTGTACCTGCCTTGCGACACCGCCGGGCAATACGGAGCGGAGGCCGCTTTTCGCCTCTGCTTTCTGGCGGACCTGCTGCACTCCCTGCAGGGGCAGTTGCCGCCCCAGCTGATTGAAATCCGGCGTGGGGAGGAACTTAATGCGCTGGAAACCGAACGCCACATTCACTTCTATCGCGCGGTCAAGCAACGTTTCATGCTGGCCCAGCGCAACTTCCGCAAACACCGGATGCCCAATCCCGCCGAATCTGCCGAGTGTGGCCGCTGGTATGCCTGCGCCAATGAAGTGCTGCGCCAGCGCCTGCACCTGCGTCAGCAGCGGGAGGAAGAGGCACCGGCCTCATCGGCCCCTGTGCCCGAGGCTGTACCCGCCCAGGCGGTGGAACAGGTGGCTGTGGCCGTCAACCAGAGCCCGGACATGGATCGCGACCGTGCAGCCGCCGGTATCGCCGCGGAACTCGCCGGCACCCTGGCCGAGCAGGCTCGCAGGCTGGACGTCAGCCCACCGGCGGTGGCCAGGCACGACGATGACGCGCCCCCGGCGCGGTTGCAGCCCCTGAGCTTTATCGCGGCAGAGATTCCCGATGCTTTTACAGACGGGCAGCCAGACGAGCCGCCAGAAAACCAGCCAGACGCGCAGCCAGGCCAGCCGGAAGTCCCGAAGGTGGCGTTAGTTGACGCAGACCTGGAGGCTCCCGAGGTGCTCAGGCGCCCGGCACCTGGCCCGACCCTCGATACCAGTGAGCCGGAAACGGGCAGGGACACGCCCCCGCGGCCCGCTCGCAGTCATCTGGTGGATCCCGATATACCGACTCCGCACCCCCTGGATACGCCGGGGTTTAATGTGACGGCCTATCGCCGCCAACCGGTTGGCGGTGAAGAGCCTGTCGAAGACTGATTCAGCTCCCAAGGTCCTGGATGGGCCGGCCCGGCTCGATGAACAGCCCCTCGGCGGTGGCGGTCACCTCGCCTTCGCTGCTGATCTCCCCCCGCATGACGGTTTTACGTCCCTCGTTCTGCACCACCTCGGCCCGCAGGCGCAGCTCTGTGTTAAGCGGAGTCGGGCGCAGGTAGCGCACTGTCAGCGATCCGGTCATGCCCGGGCGACCGCCGGCCAGTTGCGCCATCCCCAGGAACTGGTCGAGGATGGCCGCTACATGTCCGCCGTGGACAAAGCCCGGCGGTCCCTCATAGGCGTATCCGCAGCACACGGTGCCGTGGGCGACATCGCCTTCCAGCCACTGATTCAGGCCCGGGGCCAGCGGGTTGCTCTGGCCGCCCACCGCATTCAACTCGTGATTGATTTCGCCGTAACTGCCGTGTTCCCCATTGGCCATGAAGGCCAGCGTGCCGAGGCAGCGCGGGGCACTGGCGAGGTTGCTGGCGATCTGTTCAAGCCGGGTTGCGCTCTCCTCGATCTGCTCGACGCTGGCGTCGGAGGTCACGGCGAGTTCGGCAAGGTTGCGCAGGGCATCCGCCAGTCGCCGCTTGGCAGCCCACTCGCGGGTGTGTGGCGGGCTGATCTCCTCCGAGGCGAAGGGATTGAATACGCCGGTGTAGAAGTCGAACATGGTTACCTCTGGGGTGTTCAGCGCAAAGTGCGGAAAGCCGTTCGCACTTCATTGACGAACAGCTCGGGTTGCTCAAAGGCGGCGAAGTGACCGCCGCGGTCCAGTTCGTTCCAGTGGATCAGCTGGGTAAAGCGTTTTTCCGCCCAGCGACGACTGCTGCGAAAAATTTCCTTTGGGAATATGGAGCAGCCAACGGGCATGGTGATGGGGTCCAGGTTGGGAGAATTGAAGCTCTCCCAGTACAGGCGAGCGGAACTGGCAGCGGCGTTGTTGAGCCAGTAGAACATGACGTTATCGAGCATTTCGTCCCGTGAAAGCGCGTTCTCCGGATGTTTTACACCGTCCTTCCCGCAATCGGTCCAGGCGTAAAATTTTTCCAGGATCCAGGCCAGTTGGCCGGTAGGCGAATCCGCCAGTCCGTAACCGAGGGTCTGGGGGCGGGTGGACTGCTGTTTCGAGTAGCCGGAGTCCCACTGCTGGTAGAAGCCCATCGCCTCGAGCGCCGACTGTTCGGCAGCGCTCAGGTTGTTCATGGTTTCCGGGTCGGGCGCAACAGTGGGCATATTGATGTGAATGCCGGCGCAGTGTTCGGTCTCGGTTTGTCCGATGCTCTGGGTGACCATGCTGCCCCAGTCTCCGCCCTGGGCGACATAGCGGTCATAGCCGAGCTGGGCCATCAATTGTCCCCACAGTCGGCCTATGCGCTCGACACTGGTGCCGGCTCGCGTGGGTTTGCCGCTGAAGCCGTATCCCGGCAGAGAGGGGGCGACCACATGGAAGGCGTCGGCGGCCCTGCCGCCGTGGGCCACGGGGTCGGTGAGCGGCGCAATGACCTTGTTGAACTCCACCACCGAACCGGGCCAGCCGTGACTGATGATGAGGGGCAGGGCATCCTCGTGGGGGCTGCGGGCATGGATAAAATGGATGTCGAGACCGTCCACCTCGGCCAGGTACTGGGGCCAGCGGTTCAGCGCCTCCTCCCGCTGGCGCCAGTCATAGCCACTCTGCCAGTACCCGGCCACCTCCTGGACATAGGCCAGTGGTATCCCCTGGCTCCAGTCGTCGACGGTTTCGGCGTCCGGCCAGCGTGTTGCAGCAAGGCGCGTTTTCAGGTCTGCCAGAACAGCGTCGGGGATATCAATACGGAAGGGACGAATGTTTCCAGCCACGCTCTGCTCCTCGATTCGCAGGTGGGTGAGTGATGTCACCGTAGTCACGCGCCGGGCGCATTGCAATAGCCGGTGGCGCCCTGCAGGTCGAATGCCAGTGCCAGTTCAAAAGCTGAGGCTGGTCACCTGAGTGGTTACCCTTTGGAGTCGGGTCGGTACTGCTCGAGAAGAGCGAGAAGGGCCTCGCGGTCCGCGGCAGATTCACGGGTTCTGTGCAGCAGGTGTGTCGGCCGGGGTTCCCGGTCCAGGAACAGCTGGCCACTCACCAGGCCCGCTTCCCGGGCCCGGGACAGCCAGACAATGGTGTCAGCTCCTTCTTCCGGGCTGCGCAGGAAGGGCCCTACCAGTTTGTGAAACAGCGGCAGGGCGCTTTCGACCCCGGGAGTATCGGCCCAGCCGGGGTGCATGGCATTGACGCTAATGCCATCGTCGGACCAGGCTTCGGCCCAGTGCTCGGTGACAATCATCAGCGCTCGCTTGGCCTGGGCGTAGGCGACGCTCCCGTTATAATCATCCGTCTGGCCTGCCAAAATGTCGAGGTCCAGTTTCTGGGTGTACATGCCGCCG
Source organism: Parahaliea maris (assembly GCF_008064665.1). Taxonomy (GTDB): domain Bacteria; phylum Pseudomonadota; class Gammaproteobacteria; order Pseudomonadales; family Halieaceae; genus Parahaliea; species Parahaliea maris. Next base: position 200,821 of record NZ_VRZA01000004.1, read on the forward strand.
GATACAACATTGATGACCCTTCCTCCGTGGCTCTGCCGCAACAGGGGCAGCAGGCCGAGCCCCAGGCGCCAGGGCGACAGCAACAGCAGGGCAAAGCTCTGTTCCAGGCCCTCCGCTGTCTCTCCGCGCTGGTTGAACAACGCACCCGCATTGTTGATTAGAACATCGACCGGGCGGCCCTGTTCGCGCAGTCTTGCAGCCAGGTCATCGGTGTCCTGCAACAGCCCGAGATCGGCACACTCGAGGACAATGTCACGGTTGCCGCTGCGGCTCTGCAACTCGGCCACCGTGGATTCCCCCCGATCCCGGTTGCGCGCTACCAGGGTGAGGTGGGCACCCGCGTCGGCGAGTGTGCTGGCCGCCGCCATGCCGAGTCCGGAAGTGGCGCCAGTCAGCACGATGTGACGGCCACTGATGTCGGTGGTGCTTGCCGGCCAGCGCCGGCGTCCGCGGCGATAGCCAGCGCGGGTAAAGTGGGCCACGCCTGGCAGGAGCCAGCGGTCGGCGCGCCGCGTATCCTCCTGCGCCTCGGGCGACGGGTTGTCGTCACGCAGGGCAGTCGCCAGGCTCTCGATGGTTCGGCGTCCCATGGCTTCCAGGCCGGCGGGGTCCTTTTGCACCAGGCGTTCGATGAACGCGGGAAACTGGAAACTGGCCCGGTAGTCGATCCTGCAGCCGCCGTCTGTGGCGGTGAGCTGGATGTCATCGTCGACGGTAAAGAAAGCGCTCTCACCCGAGAGGGTCAGCTGCTCCCCATGCTTGAGCCCGGTCAGGGTATAGCGTACCCGGGTCGTGCCCAGGGGCAGTTTGCATACCAGCTCGAAGCGGGCCCCCTCGGCAATGGGGCCGCTATCGAGGCGCTTCGCAGACACCGTGGTCGGGTCCCACTCTGCCGCGGTGGAGAAGTCGGCGAGGTAGCGGCTGACCTCTGCAGTACTGCGTGGTACGTGGCAGCTTTCCCTCAGCTCGAGCATGGCATGGTCCTGTAATTGGGCTGTTTCAGTATACGGTGCACCGGCAATACCGGTTCAACCGCTTACCGGAGTTTGATTTCGGTCAATCGGATTGCCAAAGGGGGTGGCAATTTCCTCATGGCGGGTTAGACTTCCCCTGTATCGACCGATAACCATACGCCCGTGGTCAGGGCACACACTGGGGGAAAGCGAGCGTCCATGCCCATGTCCTGGCGCAATCGCCTGATGCGCACTATCGAGTGGAGCTGCTATGCGGCCGGCCTGGTCTGTTCGGCTTTATTCCTCAGCCAGTTGGCCGTGGGCGAGGTCGAGCGGCAGACTGACATCGCTGCCTTCAAGCAGGTGCAGCTCGCCTATTCTGAAGTGGCCGATATGGCCTCTGACAGCGCAGGCCACAGCGAGCCGTCAATGGCTTCACTCCCGGTAGATGCCCTGCCAGCCCCCGACACCAGCCTTTGGTCTCCCGGCCGAGTAGCCGACTATCAGGCCAGTCTGCAGCTTGACCTTCCCCCGGTACTCGGCATTCTCAATGTCCCTTCCCTGGCGTTGCAACTGCCGGTCTATTCCATCGACTCGGAACTGACGATGGACCGTGGCGCCGGGGTAATCGACGGAATGGCCTACCCCCACGAGGGCGGCAATATCGGCATCGCCGGCCATCGCGACGGCTACTTTCGCGCGCTGAAGGACATCAGCCTGGGCGACCGCGTGGTACTGGAGACCCTGCAGGGGCCGAAGTATTTCACCGTGGACGCCACCCGGATTGTGGAAATCGAGGATACCCACGTGCTCGCCGATACCGATGAGCAGCGGCTGACCCTCGTGACCTGTTACCCGTTCTACTTCGTCGGGCACGCGCCACAGCGCTTTGTTGTGAGTGCTTCGCTGGACAAAAACTATGTCAATCGAAACTAAGGAGGAATTGACATGCTCAAGAAGTTGATCGTTGCAACCGGAATGACCGCCGCGCTCAGTCTCAGTGGACAGGTGGCCGCCCAGGCCGCCCCGACCTGTGCCGATATCGAGTGGTCCGCTTCAGTGCTGGCGGCGTACCCCGAAATCGCCCAGTCCTGCAAGGGCATCTACGAGAAAAACGGTGAGCTCTACGCCAAGGCCAGCGTCGAGGTGCTGAGGGTCCGCGGCAATCGCGTGACCTTCCGCCCCATTCACGTGGATGGCACCAAGGGCGAAAGCCATAGCATCCAGGTACCGAGCAGTTGGCGCGCCGAAATCGGCGGCCGCAGCTACCGGGCCAGCGAGCTGAGCCGTGGCCAGGAGCTGAACGTATACCTGCCCCACGACCGCTGGGCGCTGGCGGTTCACGACGAAGAGCCGGCAGATGATGTCGAAATCGCCGTCATCACCATTGAGGAAGCGGATGAACCGGAAATGCCCACTACCGCCAGCCCGCTGTTCCTGGTCGGCCTCGCCGGCGGTGCGCTGCTGTCACTGGGTGGCCTGATCACTGCGCTGCGTCGTCGCTTCGCCTGACCAGCACCGCGGTACTCTGAAAGGGGCTCGACAGCCCCTTTTTTTATTGCCCGGGTTTATTGTCCGGGTCTCAGTCGTCGACCCAGACCTTGCGCAGGGGTTCGCCGAAGTCGTCGTAAATGGTCTTGCGGCGGGGGCGGGGCAGGCGCGAGCGTTTCGGCTGGGGCTTGCGCTTGAGCATGGCCTTGCGCCGTTTTTCAATGGCAGCGACCACCTCGGGAATCAGGGTGCGCTGTTCGCGAGGTTCAACGAACAGGCGTCGACTCAGGCCATTCTGGGGGGTGTGCGCGTCGCTGCCACTGGTGCCACGCGGGACCGCAGTGACCTGGCCGCCCTTGCGCAGGAAACGCTCGGTGGCGCGCTCGAGGTCGGCGCGCAGTTCGGCTTTGGACACGGGCTTTTTCACGTGGCTTCTTTCACTCGGCTGTTCCACCCGCTCAACGGGTGCGTCGGTTGAAACTGCAAACCACCTAGTATAGCCGCGCCACCGGGCAAATACAGTGAGTGGGACGCGGCATTTTGTCTGGCGGTGGCATTCTGGTTTAATGCACCCCATTGTGTTCAGGAGACATCCCCATGTTCTGGTTGCTGGTTGCCGTTGTGGCACTGTGCGCGTTCACCGTGTTCAAGCTGCGCGGAGCCAATCTCACCTGGCTCGACGAGCCGCTCCCTGCCCCTGCCAACACGCCGCCCTCCGACGGTCACCAGGGGGTGGTGGAGCAACTGGGCGAGTTGACGCGCGCCAGTCAGGGCCTGCGGGGCAGGGCCCGTATTCACTCCATCCGCCGGGCCATGGACGCCATTAGCGAGGGGCGGGACCTGCACAGCCGCTTTGTCCCGGTGACAGAGGGCGGGGTCCGTGGCGAGTGGGTATTGGCCCCCGGCTGTGACGCGGACCAGCGCCTGCTGTATATCCACGGTGGCGCCTGGCTGGCGGGCAGCCCTCGCAGCCACCGCACCATTACCGACGCCCTGTCGCGACTCAGTGGCTGCGCCGTGTTCTCCCTGGATTATCGCCTCATGCCCGAGAACTCGCGGCGCGACGGTATTGAAGACTGCCAACAGGCCTGGCGCTGGCTGTTGCACAACGGCCCCGAGGGTCCGGCACCCGCCCGGTTTATGGCGGTCGCGGGTGACTCCGCGGGCGGCAACCTGACGCTGTCGTTGATCGCCTGGATTCGCGATGAGGGGCTGCGCCAGGCCGACGCGGCGGTGGCCTTTTCACCGGCGACCGACGGTACGCTCACGTCGCCCAGCCTGAGTAGCAACCAGGCTAGCGATCCCATGCTCGGCCCGGCCTTCGGCGCCATGCTGCGCTACCCCCGTCCGCTGCTGTGGTGGAGCAGTTGGCTGGGCAGCCGGTTCTTCCCCTCCGACCCGATCGTGTCCCCCCTGCGAGGTGATCTGCGCGACCTGCCACCGGTGCTGGTGCAGGCCAGCGAGGCAGAGATGCTGCTGGATGATGCCCGTCGCTACGTGCGCCGGGCCCGGGCTGCGGGCTCTGCGGTTGAGCTGCAGACCTGGCCGCACATGGTGCACGTGTGGCAGTTGTTCACGCCTGAACTGGAGGAAGCGGACGCGGCACTTGCCGAGGTCGCGCGGTTCCTGCAGGAGGCTGGCGCGCGGCCTCCCGGCCGGCTACAGGAGGCGCAGGGCCAGGGAGACCCCGGTTCCGGGGAGAATCCGGTGGCTGAAGAGGGCGCCACCCTATGAATGTAGTGCGCTCTGCCCTGGTGTTCCTGTGGATGGTGGTGTCGGTGATTCCGATTGGCGTGGTGCTGCTGACGGGGTCCCTGTTTGTCCGGGACGACAAGCTGTGGTGGTGGTTTGCAGTACCCTGGCTGCGCGGCGTCATTTTGGTCGCCCGGGTTATCGGCGGCGTTCGATACCGGGTGCACGGGGCGGAAAACCTGCCGGCCAAGGATGACATGCGCCGCATTGTGCTGTGCCCCAAGCACCAGTCCACCTGGGAAACCTTTTTCTTTCCCAGCATGACACCGCACCCCCTGGCCTACGTGTTCAAGAAGGAGCTGCTGTCGATACCGGTATTTGGTTGGTGTATGGCGCGGCTGGGCATGATCCATATCGACCGCAGCAGACGCAACGAGGCCTGGAACAAGGTGGCCGAGCAGGGCGCCGAGCTGATGGATCGCGGCAAGTGGGTGATCATGTTCCCGGAGGGCACCCGCACCGAGCGGGGCAAACGCGGCGCCTACAAAACCGGCGCCACCCGCCTGGCGGTGGCCACCGGTGCCAGTGTGATTCCGGTGGCGGTGACCTCCGGTCGCTGCTGGCCGCGCCGCTCTTTCTCGTTCATTCCCGGGGTGGTTGATGTCTCCATAGGCACGCCGGTGTCAGCAGCCGGCCGCGAGGCGGGGGAGTTGATGGACGAGGTTGAACGCTGGATTGAAAATGAAATGCAGCGCCTCGACCCGGAGGCCTACCCCCGCCGGGCTGCCTGATACAAGGCGCTGCGCTAGCGCTGGAACTTGGTACTGAGCACGATCGAGGTGGTGGTTTTTTCCACCCCCTCGATGGCGCCGATGGCGTCCAGTACCGCGTCCATTTCCTCGGTGGTGGGGGCCTCCACGGTGGTGACCAGGTCATAGACCCCACTCACCGTCTGCAGGGTTTTCACCGCGCTGATTTCGCCGAGTGCCGCCCCGATGCGCTGGGCCAGTTTGGGGTTGATCTGGATCATCACGTGGGCGCGCAGCATGCGCGCCCGGAACTGCTCGTTGTAGCGCAGGGTGTAGCCTTCGATGACCCGCCGCCGTTCCAGGCGCGCGATGCGGTCCTGGACGGTGGAGCGGGACAGGCCCAGCTCCCGGGCCAGGGCGCTGGTGCTGGCCCGGGCATTGGCCGTCAGCAGGTCCAGCAGGCGGCGGTCGGTCTTGTCGAGGGTATCGAGGGTGTCCAGTGTACTCACGGTCAGTGGCATTCCGTTAAATTGACGGAAATTTTGCGTTAATCCGTCAGTTTTGTCGATTCATTCTGGCGAATGATGTCCCTACACTGGGGGCAGAATTCGAAAAGGAGCCAGTGTGAGTCCCCAGCCTGTTACCGTCGCCATTGTCAGTGGCGACACCCCGAGACGTGAGAACCTGCTGGCCGGCCTGGCCCGAAGTGCGGCCGCTGATACCCGCCGTCACGGTGATTTTGACCTCGAGTTCACCGCCTGCGACAGCGGTGATGCCCTGTTGCGACTCGCCGCGGAGCGCGGAGAACTGCAGGCAGCCGTCCTCGACCTGCCGGGCCTGGCAGGCGCTGCCGCGTTGCCGGAGAAACTGCGCGCCCTGCGCCCGGAGCTCGACCTCTTCGTGATGGTGGAACCCGAGGGTGACACCGTTGAAGGGCGTGCTGAACTGCTGGACCGGGACGACATCAGCCCCGGTCAGCTGTGCCGCCACATTCGCAGCGCCGTCGCCCGCCGTGCCCGCACTCCCTTTGCGGACACCCTGAGGGACTATGTATACAGCGCCAAGGACGCCTGGCACACCCCCGGCCACTGCGGTGGCGACAGCCTGCGCGACAGCCCCTGGGTAGCGGACTTCTACCACATGATGGGCGAGCACATCTTTAACACTGATCTCTCGGTATCGGTGCAGTCACTGGATTCCCTGCTGGAGCCCCACAGCGTGATCCAGGAAGCCCAGGAACTGGCCGCCGAGGCCTTTGGCGCACAGCATACGTTTTTTGTTACCAACGGCACGTCAACGGCCAACAAGGTGATTGTGCAGCACCTGCTCGGTGCCGGTGGCAAGGTCATACTCGACCAAGCCTGCCACAAGTCGGTCCACCACGCGGTGATCCTTTTCGGTGCCGAGCCGGTTTACCTGCCCGCCTCGGTCAACAGCCGCTATGGCATGTACGGACCGGTGCCACAGAAGCATGTGTTCGACGCACTGGAACAGCACCCGGAGGCGCGCCTGCTGGTGCTCACCTCGTGTACCTACGACGGCTTCCGCTACGACCTCGCGCCGATCATCGCCGCGGCCCACGAACGTGGTGTCAAGGTCCTGATCGATGAGGCCTGGTATGCCCACGGCAGGGCGCACCCCGCATTTCGTCCCAACGCGCTGGACTGCGGTGCAGACTACGTGACCCAGAGCACCCACAAGATGCTGTCCGCTTTCTCCCAGGCCAGCATGATTCACGTGGCGGACCCGGACTTCGACGAGCACCGTTTTCGCGAAAACCTCAACATGCACACCTCCACCAGCCCCCAGTACGCGATGATTGCCAGCCTGGACGTGGCCCGCAAGCAGGTGAGCCTGGAGGGGTACAGCCAGTTGCAGCGCTGCCTTGGTATCGCCACGCGGTTGCGCGAGGGCATCCAGAAAACCGGTGTGTTCCGGGTGCTCGAGCTGGAGGACATGTTGCCCGCCAGCCTGGTGGATGACGGCATTCGCCTCGACCCGCTCAAGCTCAGCGTCGATGTCAGCGCTTCGGGCATGAGCGCGCGGGAAGTCCAGTTGGCGCTGTTTGAGGATTACGGCATCCAGATCGAGAAGGTCACCCACAATACCTTTACCGTACTGGTGACCCTTGGCGCGACCCAGAGCAAGGTCCTGCGCCTGCTCAACGCATTGCAAAAGCTCGCCAGGCGCGGCCCCGTGGAGCCCCCGGAGGATGCGCCCGAGGCGCCGGTCAGCGCGCTGCCGCCGCTCTCCGAATTTGTGCGCCTGCCACGGGAGGCGTTCTTTGGCCCGGCGCGTGAGCGGGCCCTTGACCGCGAGGACGGCGGCATCAACGAGGCCCTGGTCGGTGCGATTAGTGCCGACCAGGTGGTGCCTTACCCGCCGGGCATACCCGCCCTCAACCCGGGGCAGCTCATTACCCGGGAAGTGGCCAGCTTCCTGCTGGCCCAGTATCGCAGCGGTAACGGGATCGAACTCCACGGCCTGGTGGAGCGGGGCGGCAGGCCCTACCTGCGGGTCTGCGCCTGAGGGGTATTCGCGGCACCTGTCGGAGGTTACAGGCTTGGCCCCTGCCGTCACCCTGTAATAGGCTATGGCCCCTTTCCCGCAGCAGCACAGGAACCAGGCCATGGCCATTCAAACCCGCGAAGTGGAATACACCCACCAGTCAATCACCTTTGCCGGCTGGCTGGCCTGGGACGACGCGGTGGCATCTCCGCGGCCCGGCGTGGCCGTGGCCCATACCTGGGCGGGGCGGGGTGAATTCGAACAGGGCCGGGCCGAAGCGCTGGCCGGCCTGGGTTACGTTGGCATGGCACTGGATGTCTACGGCAAAGGAGTGCGCGGTACCAGCGTCGAGGAAAACCAGCAGTTGATGCTGCCCCTCAAAAATGATCGCCCCCTGTTGCAGGGCCGCCTGCTGGCGGGCGTGGAGGCGCTCGCGGCCCAGCCCGAGGTCGACGCCAACTGCATGGCAACCATCGGTTACTGTTTTGGCGGGCTCTGCGCTCTCGACCTGGCCCGGGTGGGCGCTCCCCTGCGTTCGGTGGTCAGCCTGCACGGCCTGTTCGACGCCCCCGGGAACACCGCCGGTAAAGCCATCGATGCCAGCGTGCTGTGCCTGCACGGATATGACGACCCGATGGCGCCGCCGGAGTCGGTGCTGGCGCTGGCCACGGAAATGTCGGCGGCCGGAGCCGACTGGCAGCTTCACGCCTACGGCAATACGATGCACGCGTTTACCAACCCGGTGGCCAACAACCCGCAAATGGGGACCGTGTACAGCCCGCTGGCGGACCGTCGTTCCTGGCAGGCGGTGCAGAACTTCCTCGCCGAGACGCTCGCCTGACACCGGAGACACAACATGATTGAACTCTACGACTACCAGCGTTCCTCCGCCGCCTTCCGGGTCCGGATTGCCCTCGGCCTGAAAGGGCTTGAATGGCAGTCCCTGCCGGTGAACCTGCTCGAATTCGAACAGCGCGGCGACGCCTACCTCGCGGTCAATCCCCAGGGACTGGTGCCGGCGCTACGGCTCGAGGATGGCGCCCTAGTCACCCAGTCGCTGGCGATTCTGGAGTGGCTCGAGGAGACCCACCCCGAGCCGGCCCTGCTGCCCGCGGCGAGCCTGGATCGCGCCCGGGTGCGCGCCCTGATGTATGCCATCGCCTGTGACATCCATCCCTTGAACAACCTGCGGGTACTCCGTTACATCACCCGTGAACTCGGGCATAGCGAGGACGAGAAACTGGCCTGGTACCACCACTGGTTGCGCCAGGGTTTCGACGCCCTGGAGCAACAGGTGACGGGGGAGGATTACTGCTACGGTGGGGAGCTGTCGCTGGCAGACGTCTGCCTGGTGCCGCAGATGTTCAACGCGCGGCGCTTCGAACTCGACCTGGCGCCGTACCCCCGGCTGGTGGCGATCTCACGGCACCTGGAGAGTATCCAGGCCTTTGCCAGCGCGGCGCCCTGACAACGATAAGCACAACGACAAGAACAACGACAAGGGGAAACCATGAGTGACAACCGGCCCGTCCTGATCGGCGTTGCCCAGCAGACCTGGCGCGACAGGGACCCGAGCCGCAGCCTGGTGGATGCGCTGGCGGACGTCAGCGCCGCCGCGCTGGGCGATACCGGTGCTGCCGGCATTGGCACGGCGATCGACACGGTGGCCACCGTACCCTGTCTCGCCAACCAGGTGCCGGGCCTCTCGGAGCTGCTGCCCGGCAACATTGGCGATGCACTGTGCCAGCGCCTCGGCCTGAGTGCGCAGACATTTACCGCTCACGTGGGAGGCAATACGCCCCAGCAGCTGGTAAATTTTTTTGCCGACCGTCTGGCCAGTGGCGCAAGCCGGGGCGTGCTGATCAGTGGCGGGGAATTGTTTGCCACCTTGTCCCAGGCCCTGAAAACCGGCGCCGACGTCAGCCACTGGAAGCTGGGCGGGGATGCCGAGCCGGTCGTGCTCGGCGAATATCGCCGACCCTGCAGCAAGCTGGAACAGGCTCATGGCATGTACGAGCCGGTCAATACCTATCCCCTGTTCGAGAGCGCCCTGCGCCATGCCAAGGGCTGGTCAAAGACGGAGCACCTCGCAGTGTTGGGCGGGCTGGTCAGCCGCATGAGCGAGGTGGCAGCGGGAAATCCCCATGCCTGGCGCCAGCAACAGTGGACCCCGGAAGCGGCTGTCTCGACGGCAGACGGCAATCGCTTCATCAGCTACCCCTATACCCGGGTGATGAACGCCATTCTCGCCGTCGATATGGCCACGGCCCTGGTAATGACCACGGCGGGAACCGCGCAGGAACTCGGCGTTGCCCCGGAACAGATAATCTACCTGCGGGGAACCGCCGACGGCAACGATATCTGGAATGTCAGCGAACGCCCGGTGTTGCACCAGTCGCCGGCGATCCGCGCCTGCGCGGCCCAGGCCCTGTCCCTGGCGGGCCTGTCGGTCGACGACATGGCCCTGTTCGATATCTACAGCTGTTTCCCCTCGGCGGTGCAGGTGGCCTGCGACGCCATTGGCATCGCCTGCGACGACCCGCGCGGCGTCACCCTGACCGGCGGGCTGACCCTGTTCGGTGGCCCCGGTAACAACTATTCCAGCCATGGCATCGTGGAAATGGTGCAGCGGCTGCGGGCAGGGGAGGGCGAGCACGGGATGGTCACCGCCAACGGCAATTACCTGACCAAACACTCGATTGGCGTCTACAGCCGCCTTCCCGGTAACGATCCCTGGCCTGTTGGAACCCGTAGAGACCTGCAGGCGGAACTGGACGCTATCCAATCGCTGCCGGTAGCCGAGTCGCCGCGCGGCCGGGGAACGATCGAGGCCTTCACGGCCAGCTACCAGGGCGACACGCCGGCCCGGGGTATCGTGCTGGGACGGATGGAGGACGGCCAGCGCTTTGTCGCCAATACCGGGGCCGATGCCGGTACCCTGGAGCGGCTGGTGAACGAAGGCCTGGTGGGTGTGGAGGGCAGGGTGGAGCCGTCCGAATCCGGCAATCGTTTCAGCTTCTAGCGCGGGTTTGTGTGTCATTTTGGGTCAATTTTTTAGCTCTCCGGCATCATTGCGCCAGGGGGCCCAGGCTCGCAACATGTGGGCCGATTTGCAGTCATCGGGCTGCGCTGACCGACCACCAACGCCAGAGGCTTCATCATGTCCAATTCCGCGTACATCTATGATGCCGTGCGCACGCCCCGCAGCAAGGGCAAGCGCGACGGTACCCTGCACGAAGTAAAACCTGTCGATCTCGGCGCCGGCCTGCTGAAGGCCCTGCAGGCGCGCCATGACCTGGATACTTCCTACGTCGATGACGTGGTGATGGGCTGTGTGACCCCGGTGGGTGAGCAGGGCTCCGATGTGGCCAAAATGATTGTGCAGAACGCCGAGTGGGACGAGTCGGTTGCCGGCGTGCAACTGGATCGCTTCTGTGCGTCGGGCCTCGAGGCGGTCAACATTGCTGCCCAGAAGATCGCTTCCGGCTGGGAAGACCTGGTAGTCGCCGGTGGCGTCGAATGTATGTCCCGTGTGCCTATGGGCTCCAACGGTGGTGCCATGGGCGGAGACCCGGCCTTCAGCCTGAAAACCGGATTCGTGCCCCAGGGCATCGGCGCCGACACCATCGCCACCCTGGAGGGCTGGTCCCGCGAGGACGTGGACGCCTTCGCCCTGGCCTCACAGCAGCGCGCGGCGCATGCCCGTGACAACGGTTACTTCGACAAGTCCGTGGTTCCGGTGCGGGACAAGAACGGCATCGTCATCCTGGAAAAGGACGATTTCATCAAGCCCGACACCACCCTGGAAGGCCTGGCTGGACTGCGCGCCTCCTTCGAAATGCCTGGGCAAATGGGTTTCGATGACGTGATCCTGTCCAAGTACACGACTCTCAACCGAATCAACCACGTGCACACCCCGGGCAACTCCTCCGGTATCGTTGATGGTTCCAGCGCCGTGCTGATCGGCAGCGAGAAAGCCGGCAAGGACCTGGGCCTGACCCCCCGCGGCCGCATCGTGGCCACGGCCGTGCTGTCCACCGACCCCATCATCATGCTGACCGGCCCCGGCCCCGCCGCGGAAAAATGCCTGAAAAAGGCCGGCCTGAACAAATCCGATATCGACCTGTGGGAAATCAACGAAGCCTTTGCCTCTGTGGCCATGCGCTACATGAAGGACCTGGGCATCGACCACGAGGTCACCAATGTCAACGGCGGTGCAATCGCCATGGGTCACCCCCTCGGTGCCACCGGCGCCATGCTGGTCAGCATCATGCTGGATGAACTGGAGCGCCGCGGCCTCAAACGCGCCATGCTGTCCCTGTGCGTGGGCGGCGGCATGGGTATCTCCACCATTATCGAGCGCGTGTAAGCGGCCGTCAGACAGAGGTTCAAGACAATGAGTGTATTCAAGTACGAAAAAGACGCCGACGGTATCGTAACGGTCACCATGGACATGACCGGCCCGGTCAATTCCATGAACGAAGAGTACCGCGTGGCGATGGGGGAAACCCTGGAAAAGCTGGAAAGCGAAGAGGGTCTCACCGGTGTGGTGCTGGCCTCCGCCAAAAAAGTGTTCTTTGCCGGCGGCAACCTGTACGACCTGCTGGCGACCCCCAAGGGCGAGGAAGCGGCTTTCTTCGAGGAGCTGGAAGTTCACACCAAGCCCCAACTGCGCCGTCTCGAGAAACTGCCGGTGCCGGTGGTTGCGGCCATCAACGGCGCTGCCCTGGGCGGTGGCTATGAAATCTGCCTGTGCTGTAACCACCGTGTCGCCTGGGATGACAAGGGTGTCATCGTGGGCCTGCCGGAAGTCACCCTGGGCCTGTTGCCCGGCGGTGGCGGTGTGGTCCGCATGACCAATATGCTGGGCCTGCAGACCGCGCTGCCCTACCTGTTGGAGGGGACCCGGGTGAAGGCGGCCGATGCCAAAGAGCAGGGTCTGGTGGACGAACTGGTGGCGACTCGCGAGGAGCTGGTGCCGGCAGCCAAGGCCTGGATCCTGTCCCAGAAAGACAACCCCGACGCGGCGGTTCAACCCTGGGACCGCAAGGGTTTCAAGATTCCCGGTGGCAATGCCAACCATCCCGCGGTGGCCCAGCTGATCACCATGGCGCCCCCGATGCTGCGCCAGAAAACCCGTGGCCTGCTGCCCGCGCCGGAAGAAATCCTGGACTGCGCTGTTACTGCAACCCGGGTGGACTTTGACACTGCGCTGCGCGTCGAGTCCCGGGGTCTTACCTACCTCGTGACCACGCCGGTGGCGAAGAACATGATCTCCACCTTCTTCTTCGGAATGAACCGGCTGAACGGTGGCGCCAGCCGCCCTGCAGGTGTCGAGCCGCAGAAGGTCAAAAAGGTCGGCATTCTGGGTGCCGGGATGATGGGGCAGGGCATTGCCTACTCCTCTGCCATGGCCGGTATCGAGGTGGTGCTGAAAGACATCTCCGCGGAAGCGGCGGAGAAAGGCAAGGCTTATACCGAAGGTCTGCTGGCCAAGCGGGTCAGCAAGGGCAAGATGTCAGAGGAGCAGAAGGCCGACATCCTGGACCTGATCAAGCCAACCGCTGACAATGCCGACCTGCAAGGCTGTGACCTGATCATCGAAGCGGTGTTCGAGAATATCGAACTGAAGCACAAGATCACCAAGGAAACCGAGAGTTTCCTGGCGGAAAACGGTGTATGGGGCTCCAACACCTCAACCCTGCCCATCACCCAGTTGGCGGAAGCGAGCAGCAAGCCCGAGAACTTTATCGGTATCCACTTCTTCTCACCCGTGGACAAGATGCCGCTGATCGAAATCATCTGCGGCGAGAAGACCTCGGACGAGACCCTCGCCCGCGCTTTCGACTACGCCAAGCAGATCCGCAAGACGCCGATCGTGGTCAACGACTCCCTGGGCTTCTTCACCTCCCGTACTTTCGGCACCTACCTCGACGAGGGTGTGCGCATGCTGAAAGAGGGCTGCCACCCGGTCCAGATCGATTCCCTGGGCAAGGCAGTTGGCATGCCCGTAGGTCCGCTGGCGGTCTATGACGAGGTCAGCCTCGAACTGACTCGCAAGGCCCAGCAGACCTGGAAGGAAATGGGCGTGGAAGACGCGCACTCTGACGCGGCCATTACCCGCGAGGTCGTGGCGACCATGGTCGAGGAACACGGTCGTGGAGGCCGTTACCATGGCGGCGGTTTCTATGAGTATGCCGAAGACGGATCCAAGGATATCTGGCCCGGCCTGTTCGACCTGTACTACAACGCAGACGTGAGCCTGCCGGAGCAGGATATGAAGGACCGTATGCTGTTCCGTCAGGTGATCGAGTCACTCAAGTGCCTGCAGGAAGGCGTTCTGCGCACGGTGGATGACGGCAATATCGGCTCCATCATGGGTATCGGTGCGCCGACCTGGACCGGCGGCTTCATCCAGTTCGTCAACACCTACGGCGTGCAGAACTTCGTCGATCGTTGCCGTGAACTGGCTGCCCAGTACGGCGAGCGCTTTGAGCCGCCGGCCATTGCGGTGGAGAAGGCAGCGTCAGGCGAGCAATTCGCCTGACTTCTCCATGCTCCTGAAAAGGCCCGGTGATCGCCGGGCCTTTTTCGTTGTGGCATGTGCCTGAAAACAAACCCCACAAATGTTAGGCTGTTGGCGAAATGTGTCAGGCCATGGGGAGATTCATGCCAGCCAAGGAAAACCGCAACACCTCTACCGTCCTCATTCCCGTCTTCATCCCCGCTGTTGTAGTCATCGTCCTGCTGGTCATCGGAACGATCAGCAATCCTGATCTCGCCGGCGATGCCTTCGCGCGTACCCTGGCCTATATCACCACCACCTTCGGCTGGTTCTACATGTTGTCGGTGGCGTTTTTCCTGGTGTTTATTGTCGGCGTGGCCATGACCCGCTGGGGGCACATCAAGCTGGGCCCCGACCACGCGGATCCCCAGTACAGTTTTCCCGCCTGGTTTGCGATGCTGTTTTCCGCCGGTTACGGCATTGCCCTGCTGTTCTTCGGCGTTGCCGAGCCGGTGCTGCACTATGCCGCGCCACCCCAGGGCGCGCCGGAATCCCTCGACTCCGCCCGCCAGGCCATGCAGATCGCATTCTTCCACTGGGGCTTTCACATCTGGGCCATTTACGGCCTGGTGGGCCTGGTGCTGGCTTACTTTGCCTTTCGTCACGGTCTGCCGCTGTCGATCCGTTCTGCGCTCTACCCGCTGATCGGTGACCGTATTTACGGCGGCATCGGTCACGCCGTCGACGTGTTCGCGATTCTCGGTACCATGTTCGGCATCGCCACCACCCTCGGTCTCTCGGTCACCCAGATCAATACCGGCCTGCACTACCTGTGGCCCGAGGTGCCGATCAGTCATACGGTGCAGATCACAAGCATTGTGCTGATCACCTGTCTTGCGATCTTTTCGGTGGTGGCGGGTATGGACAAGGGTGTGAAGCGGCTTTCGATCATCAACATGCTGCTGGCCATTTCCCTGATGACCTTTGTGTTTTTCGCCGGCCCGTCCATCCACATCCTGGAAACCTTCCTGCAGAACACCGGCAGCTACCTCAACCATATCGTGGAACGGACCTTTAACCTGCAGGCGTACACGCGCAGCGACTGGATCGGTAACTGGACCCTGTTCATCTTCGGCTGGACCATTGCCTGGGCGCCGTTTGTCGGCCTGTTCATCGCCAAAATCAGCCGCGGCAGAACGATCCGGGAGTTCGTCCTCGGGGTGATGCTGGTGCCCTCGATCTTTACTTTCCTGTGGTTTTCCATCTTTGGCGGCACCGCGCTCAACGAGATCATGAACGAGGGCTACGCTACCCTGATCGGGGAGGTTCAGAACAATCAGGCGATCGCCCTGTTCAAGCTGTATGAAATCCTGCCGCTCACCTCGATCCTGTCGTTCCTCACAGTGCTTCTGATCGTCACGTTCTTTGTGACGTCATCGGATTCCGGTTCGCTGGTGATCGATTCCCTGGCCTCCGGTGGGGCACTGGAGACGCCGGTCTGGCAGCGCGTTTTCTGGGCCTCGGTGGAGGGCATCGTGGCCTCGACCCTGTTGCTGGCCGGTGGCCTGAGTGCCCTGCAAACCATGACCATCGTCAGTGCATTGCCGTTCAGCGTGATCATGATCATCGCCGCATTCGGCATGTGGCGGGCGCTGGTCATCGAGGGGCATCACCATCGCAGTCTGCAGACCGATGTCCAGCAGCGCCTTTCCGGCACCAATGGCCGTAGTCTGTGGCGGAACCGGCTGCACAGCCTGGTGACATTTCCCGGGTGGCAACAGGTGCAGGCCTTCATGGATACCACGGTCTACAAGGCCATGCACCGGGTCGAGCGGGAGTTGATCAAGGAGGGCTGGCAGGCGCAGGTTCACAAGGATGAAGAACACCACCGGGTGTTCCTTGAAGTACTCAAGGACGAGTACGTCGATTTCATCTACGAAATTCGCCTGCTCGAGCATCTGCTTCCGGATTTCGCTTACCCCGAAATGCCTGCCCGCGATGGCGAGCAGAAACATTACTACCGTGCCGAAGTGTTCCTGCGCCGGGGTGGCCAGTCCTATGACGTTTACGGCTTCGACCAGCAGGACATCATCACCGATATCCTCGACCAGTTCGAGAAACACCTGCACTTCCTGCACATTTCGCCGGCGGTTCTGCCCTGGCGGATGGAGGCCCATGACGACATGCTGGTCACGCCCCCTGAACCCCCCGTCGAGGAAAAACCCGGCCGGATCAATGCAGCTTGAAGCGCGGCCGGATGAAGTGATTGATCTTGTCGGTGAAGGCCAGCAGCATGGCCCGCGGCCAGCCGTGTATCGCCGCCTGGTGCATGCGGTAGAGTGACACGTAGGCCAGGCGGGCGACCTTGCCCTCGAGGCTGATGCCGCCGCGGGCCAGACCCCCCATCAGGCGGCCAAACGCCGAGTATTCACTCAGTGACACCAGCGAGCCCATGTCCTTGTACTGGAAGGGCTGCTGGGGTTTGTCCTTCAGGCGCCGGCGCAGGTTGCTGGCGATGCAGGCGGCCATCTGGTGTGCCGACTGGGCCCGGGGTGGTACCCAGCGCTGCTCGCCATCGGGGCCGGTCATGCCGAAGCCGGCGCAATCGCCGAGCGCATAGATGTCCGGGTCCCCTTTAAGTTGCAGGGTGGGTTCCACCAGCAACTGGCCCATGCGATTGGTTTCGACACCCTCGATGCCGGCGAGGTAACCCGGTGCCTTGACGCCCGCGGCCCAGACCATCAGGTCGGCGCGGATCAGCTCACCTTCTTTGGTGGTCAGCCCCTCCTTGCTGGCGGAGACCACCGCCGTCGCTACCCGCACTTTCACTCCGAGCTTGAGCAGTTCCCGGTGAGCGCCGGCGGAGATGCGCTCGTTCAGCGCCGGCAGCAGGCGCGGGCCGGCTTCGATGAGGGACACTTCCAGGTGATTCGGGGTAATGGTTTTCAGGCCATAGGTGGAAAACCACTCCCGGGCCTTGAACAGCTCGGCGGAGAGCTCGACGCCGGTAGCGCCACCGCCGACGATGGCGATACGCAGTTTGCGGTCCACCTGGCCTGACTCCAGCTCCTGGTCGAGGCGGATAAAGCGATCCACCAGCCGTTGGTGGAACACCTGGGCCTGCCCGGGGCTGTCGAGGAAGATGCAGTGCTGGCTGACGCCCTCGACATTGAAGTCGTTGGAGACGCTGCCCACCGCGAGCACCAGGTAATCGTAGGCCTTTTCCCGGTGCGGGAGGATCTCGTCGCCGGTGTCATCGACCAGCGGGGCCAACTGGATGCGCTTGTGGGACCGGTCTACGCCACAGAGTGTGCCGAGTTCAAAGTGGAAACCGTTACGGTGGGCGTGCACCCGGTAGTTGACGGCGTCCAGTTCCGCGTCGAGGGAGCCGGAGGCCACTTCGTGTAGCAGCGGTTTCCAGATGTGGGTGTGATTGCGATCGATCAGGGTGACTTCGGCTGTGCCCTTGCGTCCGAGTTTTCTGCCCAGGGCCGTGGCCAGTTCCAATCCGCCGACACCGCCGCCGACGATTACGATATGCGTCAAGGTCTACCTCTTGCATAGTGGGGGGATTCGCTGGCGCAGTATACGCACCGTGAAAGGGGACACCAGTGGCCCGACACAAAAAAGGGGCGCCGTATGGCGCCCCTGTGAAAGATTACCGCTGGCCCTGGCCGAGGACCTAGCCGAGAACTTCCAGCACGCTCTTGCGGAAACGCTCGGCGAACAGGCCAATCTCGGACTCGGTGATCGAGAGCGGCGGTGACATCACCATGTGGTCACCCACCGCCCGGCACAGCAGGCCGTTCTCGTAGCAGCGCTGGTGAATCTTCGGCCCCAGGGATTTGGCCGGCGCCTCGCCCGGGTCGAAGCTCACCGCACCCAGCAGGCCGTAGTTGCGGATATCGATCACGCTGGGCAGGTCTTTCATGGCGTGCAGGGTGTTGGCCCAGTGCTCACCCTTGGCGCCGCTGGCGCAGGTGAACAGGCCCTCGGACTCGTAGATATCCAGGGCTGCCAGGCCCGCGGCCGCGGCCACCGGGGTGCCGGCGTAGGTATTGCCGTGGAAGAACTCCGGCACCGTTTCCGGGGTGTGGTCGAAAATAGTCTGCTGGATGGAATCCTTCACGAACACGCCGCCCATGGGTACCGTGCCGCCGTTGATGGCCTTGGCGCTGGTCATGATGTCCGGGGTGACGCCGAACTCGGTGGCGGCAAAGGCAGAGCCGGTGCGGCCGAAGCCGGTGATGACCTCGTCGAAAATCAGCAGGATGTCGTGCTTGTCGCACAGCTCGCGCACCTTCTGCAGGTAGCCCCTGGGCGGGGGTACCATGCCGCCGGCGCCGGAAATCGGCTCGATGATCACCGCGCAGATGCTGTCGGCACCGCGCAGGGCGACGATGTGCTCGAAGGCTTCCGCCATACGCTCGGTACCGTGTTCCGGGCAGCCGCGGCTGAAGGCGTTGCGGCTGATGTCCAGCATGCCCGGCAGGAAGTCCACTTCGTTGAGGACCGGGAACCCGTGACGGTTGGTCGGCAGTCCCTGCATGGAGGTGCCGCCCACGTTGACGCCATGGTAGCCCTGTTCACGGGAGATGAAGCGTGTCTTGCTGCCCTTGCCCCGGGCGAACTGGTACAGGTGCGCGATCTTCAACGCCGTGTCCACCGCCTCGGAGCCGGAGTTGGTGAAGAAGATGCGGTTGATGCCCTCTGGCGTGTGTTCCATCAGCCGGCTGGCGAACTGGAAAGCCGGCGGGGTGCCGAACTGGAAGGGCGGCGCATAGTCCAGCTCCATCAGCTGGGCGTGCACGGCGTCCGCGACTTCCTTGCGGGCGTGACCGATATTGCAGCACCACAGGCCGGCGGTAATATCCAGGACATCGCCGCCGTCCTCGCGGAACAGGAAGCTGCCCTCGGCGCGGGTGAAGATCCGGGGGTTTTTCTGGAAGGCCCTGACGTTGGTGAAGGGCTGCCACCAGTGTTCGAGATTGAGGTCAGTCATGATAACTCCTGTGCGAGCTGATCAGCGGTCCAGGCCGCCCATCAGCATGTATTTGATTTCCACGTAGTCGTCGATGCCGTACTTGGAACCCTCGCGGCCACTGCCGGATTCCTTGACGCCGCCGAAGGGGGCCATCTCGTTGGAAATGATGCCCTCGTTGATGCCGACAATGCCGTAGTCCAGGGCCTCGGCGACCCGCCACACCCGGCCGATATCGCGGGTGTAAAAGTAGGAGGCCAGCCCGAACTCGGTGTCGTTGGCCATGGCGATGACTTCCTCCTCGGTGGAGAAGCGCACCACCGGGGCCACCGGGCCGAAGATCTCGTTGCGGAATACGGCCATCTCCGAGGTCACTTCCGTGAGGATGGTCGGCTGGTAAAAACAGCCGCCGAGTTCATGGGCGCCGCCACCCAGGGCAACTTTGGCGCCGGAGGCTATCGAGGCCTGCACCAACCCGTCCACATCCGCTACCGCCTTGGTGTTCACCAGCGGGCCGACGGCGATGCCGTCCTTGAGGCCATCACCCACGGTGAGTTCCGCGGTGGCCTTCACCAGCTTCTCGACGAAGGCGTCATAGATGCTGTCCTGCACGAACATGCGGTTGGAGCAGACGCAGGTCTGGCCGGCGTTCCGGTACTTGGATATCAGTGCACCGTTGACGGCCGCGTCGAGGTCGGCGTCGTCGAACACGATAAAGGGAGCGTTGCCGCCGAGCTCCATCGAGGTCTTTTTCATGGTGTCGGCACACTGGGCTTCCAGCATCTTGCCCACCGGGGTGGAGCCGGTGAAGGTCAGCTTGCGCACGATGGGGTTGGCAGTCAGTTCGCCGCCGATGGCGGAAGAGGAACCGGCCACCACGTTCAGTACGCCTGCAGGTACACCGGCGCGTTCCGCCAGCTCCGCCATGGCGAAGGCCGACAGGGGAGTTTCAGTGGCGGGTTTGATGACGATGCTGCAGCCTGCCGCCAGCGCCGGGGCCGCCTTGCGCGCGATCATCGCGTTGGGGAAGTTCCAGGGGGTGATGGCCGCGACCACACCCACGGGCTGCTTGATACAGACGATACGGCGGTCGGCACCGGGGCCGGGGATGACATCGCCGTCGATGCGCTTGGCTTCCTCGCCGAACCATTCGACAAAGGCCGCGCCGTAGGCCACTTCACCGCGGGATTCCGCCAGAACCTTGCCCTGCTCGGCGGTCATGATGATCGCGAGGTCTTCCTGGTGGGCCATCATCAGGTCGAACCACTTGCGCAGCACCTGGGAGCGCGATTTGGCGGGCAGGGCTTTCCAGGACTGCATGGCCCGTTCCGCTGCGGCGATGGCGCGGGCGGTCTCGGCCTGGCCAACCTTGGCCACCTGGGCAATCTCTTCGCCGGTGGCGGGGTTGTAGACGGCGAAGCTGGCGCCGTCGTCGGCATCAACCCAGGCGCCGTCGATGTAGGCACGGGTTTTCAGGAGGCTCGGGTCTTGCAGTGACAGGTTCATGGTCAATCCTTTTCTGTGTCCAACGTGTCGGTTTCACCTGACAACCTAGCATAGTGAGCGGCAGGGGGCGTCGCCATACCTGAAGTCAGGTAGGTGGATAGCGCCCGGCGAGGGGATCCTCGCCGGGGCGAAAGGGTTGTGCCAGGGCGTCGAAGAACAGCGAAAACAACTCGTTGTGAGACGACAGGCCCAGTTTCTGGTAGATGTTCTTGCGGTGTACCTGCTCGGTCTGGGCACTGATGCCCAGCTCGCGGGCAACGACCTTGGAGGGGTGGCCGCGCAGCACCCACTGCACGACCTGGCGCTCGCGCGGGGTGAGACGGCTGCTGCCGAAGGCTTCCAGCACCGCCTCGACCTGTCGGTGCAGTCCACCATCGCCGCTGGTGCCGGTGTCTGGACCCGCCGGCCAGTGCCGGCGCGCCAGGGCCGCCAGCGTGGCGGCAATGGCGGCCAGCTGCCGTCGTTCGGCAGCCCGGAAACGGGTGTAGGCGGGCGTGCGTTCAAGGGAGATTGCCAGCGGGGTGCCGTCGCCGGTCTCCAGCAGGAAGCCGCAGTGATCGACCACCCCGTTGGAGCTGTAATACAGCGCATAGTATTCGCTGTCGCGGAAATTGTCGGGGGCGATGTCGAGGATATGAAAATAGCCCCGGACCCCGGCCTTGGCACTGAGGTACAACGGGGACAGCAGCCACAGGCCATCGCGGTAGGGGCCGCCGAAGCCGGGTTGGTCGCCGGCGTGCAGGGCGTTGTGCACCACCCGCAGTTCGCCGTCGTCGGGGTAGGCCATGATTACCCCGCTGTCGAAGTGGGCCACGCTGGCGATGTAGTCCAGCAGGGCAACACAAAAGCTGTCGCTGTTCAGCGCGTCGATCACCCTTGGCAGGGCTTGTTCAGGTGATTCGTCGGTCAACTCACTCATGTTGCTTTACGACCCCTGCGCCGGCCTCCCAGTCCGTGTTTGCGTACCATGCCGCGCAACTGGTCGTAGCTGAGACCGAGGGCGTCGGCGGTACGGCGCTGATTATGCCCGTTTTCCGCCAGCGCTTCCTCCAGCAGTTGCTTTTCTATTTCGGCCAGCCGGGTGGCGAAATCCCGCGCCGGCCCGGCGGGGGGCTGAGGCTCTCCGGGCCCCTCTGACGACGGCAATACCTCGAGGGCGTCGGCAAAGGGTGAAACAAAGGGGTCGATGACAATATTGGCCACCGGTTCCGCGGCGTCCTCCCAGCGGTGCAGGGAGCGCTCCACCGCGTTCTTGAGTTCGCGGATGTTGCCCGGCCAGCGGTGGGCCTGCAGGGCCTCCAGCGCAGTTTCGGTGAAGCCGGCGAACAGTTCCCAGCCCAGTTCGGCCGACATCTGTACGGCGAAGTGATCCGCCAGCAGGGGGATATCCTCAGTGCGCTGGCGCAGGGCGGGCAGGTGGACCACATCAAAGCTCAGTCGGTCCAGCAGGTCGTGACGAAATTCCCCGGCGGCCGCCATCTGGCGCAGGTCGGCGTGGGTGGCCGCGACCACTCGCACATCGACGCGCAGGGTGTCGTGCCCCCCGAGGCGCTCGAATTCTCCGTACTCAACCAGCCGCAGGAGCTTCTCCTGCAGGCGCGGCGACATGGTGCCGACCTCGTCGAGAAACAGGGTGCCGCCGTCGGCTCGCTCGAAGCGGCCGCGGTGGGCGCGGGTGGCTCCGGTAAAGGCCCCGGCTTCGTGGCCGAACAGTTCCGACTCCAGTAGCGACTCGGCCATGGCGGCGCAGTTGACCTTGACCAGGGGAGCGTCCCAGCGGGGGGAGAGGTAGTGCAGGCGCTCGGCAGCGAGCTCCTTGCCGGTGCCGCGTTCCCCCAGCACCAGCACCGGCCGGTTCACCGTGGCCAGCCTGGAGACCTGTTCCAGCGCTGCGGCGAGGGCAGCGGAGTCACCGATGATACTGTCAGGCGTTCTCATATGGGTATATATAGCCAAATATAGAGGTTAAATATACCTCTAATAAGGTCAGAAACACCAAAATTGAGTAGAGAAATCCTCGCAAGCTATCGATAAAAACCTAGTAACTTATTGATAAATAACAGGTAAATAGGATTTTGGCACGGATTCTGTAATACCAACAGCAGATTCGCCAGGAGCAGGAAGCGTGAATTCAATTCAGGAAAGACGCCTTGTGTATATCGCATTGCTGTTGGCTGGCGCCCTCACCGGTGCCATGGCCGGCTGGCAGGCCGCCTTCTGGACCCTGGTGCAGATGAGCATGGTGGTGGAAGCCATCTATTGGCTGGGCCGGCCCCTGCGCCGCCGAGCCGATTTCGAAACCCGGATTTGACGACTGAACGAACACAAGCAAGGAGCACGACCATGGGTATATTTTCCCGCATGACCGACATCATCAACTCCAACCTCAACTCGCTGCTGGATTCTGCCGAGGACCCGCAAAAGATGATCCGGCTGATCATCCAGGAGATGGAAGACACCCTGGTGGAGGTGCGCAGCTCCTCGGCCCGGGTGCTGGCCGATCGCAAGGCGGCGGCGCGGCGCCTGGAGCAGGTGCAGGCCGAGGCCGACACCTGGGAGGCCAAGGCCAAGCTGGCCATTTCCAAGGGCCGCGAGGACCTGGCCCGTGCCGCGCTGCAGGAGAAGCACGCCATTCTCGACGAACTGGCCACAGTGGAAGCCGAACTCAAGGCCCTGGATGAGCACATTGCCCATCTGGGAGAAGAGGTCGCCCAGTTGCAGCAGAAGCTTAGCGATGCCAAGGCGCGGCAGAAAGCCATGCTCATGCGCAGCCAGACCGTGGAGTCGCGGATCAAGGTCAAGCGCCAGATGCAGCGCGAGGCCCTGGATGATGCCTTCACCCGTTTCGAGCACTTCGAGCGGCGGATGGACAACCTGGAGAGCCAGCTCGAGTCCATGGACATCGGCCGCGATGTACCGCCGGACCTGGCTGCTGAAATTGACGCCCTGGCAGAGGACGAGCGGATCAACGATGAACTGCAGCGCCTGAAAACCGAGCTTGGCGGTGGCAGTGAGCCGCAAGCCACTCCCCGCAGCGGCCAGCCTGAGTAAGGTGGCCAGCGGGACACTGCCGGCCGCCGGCACGACGCTTGGCGAACCCACTCGACAATGGCAGCATGGCCTGAGTGCCACGCTGTCCAGGGAATCAGCAAATGGAATTTTGGAACTTCATGTTTGTCCCCACGATCCTGTTTCTGGTGATCGTGGCGCCGCTCTGGCTCATCATGCATTACCGCAGTGTTAATCGCTCCAGCCGCGGGCTGAGCGAGGATGATCGCGAGTCGGTGGAGCACATGCTGGAGACGGTCGACAAACTGACCGACAGGATCATTGCGCTGGAGTCGATCCTGGATGCGGAGCATCCGGACTGGCGGGCGCAGACAGACCGCGATTCGCGGCACAAGGAGTAAGCCATGACACGACGTCACCGCAGGCACTATCGGCATAAAGGGTACAGCGACTTCCGCGAGGAGACCCGCCGCTGCCACCGCACCATCCGTTCGCGCAAGCGCAGTGGCTGGGGCATGAACCTCTACCGCAATACCCGAGAGGGCAAGGTTGCGGGCGTGGCCGCGGGGCTCGCAGATCACTGGGATGTCGCCCACTGGGTGGTCCGGCTGCTCTGGGTAGGGGCCTTCCTGTTTACCGGTACCCTGGCCCTGTGGGTTTACCTCGGCGCCTGGTTGTTACTGGCGCCGCGCCCGGACCGGCGTTTCGGCGAAGGGGCGGCCTTTGCCGATGACCCATCCGATGATCCGGAGCTGGAGATGGAGTACGACGAGCGCTACCAGCATTACCGCCCGCGCAAGGTCTTCCAGTACTCGGAGCCCAGCAGCGAGCGCCTGCAGCGCGCGCGGGACCGGCTCGATGCCGCCCTCAAGCGGGTCGAGGACATGGAGTCCTATGTGACTTCGCGGCAGTACGAACTCAACCGGGAGTTTTCCCGACTCTGATACGCGGCGCCAGCAAGGCGCCGCTTTCGCAACAGACCCAAAAATAGACCCATAAACAGTGCAACTCCGCCCCGCGATTCAGGGGCAGGGCGGGAGTTTGCCCAAAAAAACCTGGCAAAGGGAGCTCCCCCGGGAGAATGGGGAATGCTGGTAGGGATAAACATCGCAGTGACGCTGGACCTGCCCGCCTGGGCGCTGGCTTACCTGCCGGGCAACGAGCACTGGCACGTTGCCTGGTGCTGGGTGGACCTCAGCCTGAAGCTGGTGTGTTACTGATGACGCGCTGTGCGCAGCGCTCACCCCGGCATGCAGTTGCCGGCGTAGGTCACCACGTCCGCGGCACCGGAGAAATCGCGCATCTCCACCCAGTGCGGGCGGAAGTGGCTGCGGCTGATCTGCCACTGGCCGTCGATGCGACGGTATTCGTCGCGGTATTGGCCGGCCAGTTTGAAAGCGGTCTTGTCCCGGGTGTTGAGGCTGTGGAAGTGCAGTCCCACCCGGCCCTCGGCCGTGTCGGCCCCGGTCAGGTGGATGACGGGGTTCTGGGCGTGGTGCATGTCCACGATGTGGTCGTGGCAACCCAGTTCCTCGAACACGGCAACAAAATCCTCGCGGCGCTGGAAGCGGCCGATGTGGCCGAAGTCGATGTCGATTTCACCGGCGGCAAAGCACGCCAGGACCTCGGCGGGCTGCTTGGCATCGCAGGCGTCGAGATAGCGGTGCTTCAATTCCAGGATGGCCTGGCGATCCTGCAGTTGGCGGATTTCGGTTTTCAGTGTGTCGAGCTCGGACATGGTGCCTTCTCCGGTCTTGTCGCGGGAACACACTGTAGGTCATCGCGTCGACGGGCTCGACTGTCACGGTTCAAGAGGCTGAGCTGGCACCGGGCTTATCTGCAGTACTCCGGCGGCGCGGTGGTGATCTCCCCACTGCTCTCATCCACCCGCAATTGCAGGCGGCGTCCCGCGAGAATGGCGGACGCCATGGCCACCGCAAGGATCGCCAGCACCAGCACGGTGATGCCGGCCAGTCCGACTTTCCAGTCCAGTAGCAGCCCGACGGCGAAGGGCCCCAGGGCGGCGATGCAATAGCCCATGCCCTGGGCCATGCCCGAGAGCTGGCCGGCGATGGCGGGCGTGGCGCTGCGCAGCACCAGCAGGGTCAGGGCCAGGCTGAAGGTTCCGCCGAGGCCCAGGCCCAGCAAAACCATGGCGGGCCACACCAGGCTGGCGGGCCCCAGCATGGCCAGGGCAAACCCGACCGCGGCCAGCGACAGCAGGCCCACCAGGGCCGGGCGCTGGTCGCGTCCCAGCCGGCCGAGCCAGGGCGCCGCCAAAGCGGATACCAGTTGGGTGAGCACCGAGAAGCCCAGCATCAGCCCCGCCGTCGCCTCGCCGATACCGCGCTGCAGCAGCAGTACCGGCAGCCAGCCAAAGACGATGTAGGCAATGGAAGACTGGGTGCCCATGAGTACGGTGACCTGCCAGGCCAGAGCGTTGCGGCTCAGGCCGGGGTGTCGCTCGCGGGGCCTGTCCGCTGTGTGCTGCGGCCAGAGGTGAGCCACCAGGCCCCGCCAGGCGATCAGGGCAATGGCGGCAGGCAGGGCCCAGAACGCAATCGAAGGTGCCCAGCCTCCCAGCAACCCGGCCAGGGGCACACTGAGGCCGGCGCCCAGGGCGCCGCCCAGGCACAGCGCCATGGTGTAGACCCCGGTCAGCAGGTCCGCCCGTTCCGGCATTTCCCGTTTCACCAGCACCGGCAACAGGGTGCCCCCGATGCCGATGGCTGCGCCGGCCAGAATAGTCCCCGCAAACAGGCTAAATAGCTGGTGCTGGGCGCGCAGAAGCAGCGCGGACCCCAGCAACAACAGGGCGAAGGACAGGGCGCGTTCGATCCCCAGGCGATGGGACAGGCGCGGTGCCAGCGGCGCGAACAGGCCAAGGCACAGTACGGGCACCGTGGTGAGCGCGCCGACCGCCGCCGGTGACAGGGCCAGGTCGGCCTGCAGCCGGGCCAGCAGCGGCGACACAGAGGAGAGGGCGGGGCGCAGGTTCAGCGCCACCAGCACCATCAGCAGCAGGAAGGCGGCCGGCCGCAGGCCGGAGGGCGAGGGTGGACCCACTCCCGTCAGTCTTCAGCCAGGGAGTGTTCCAGCGCCCGGGCATGGAAGGCGATATGGCTGCCCACAAAACTGCTGATAAAAAAGTAGCTGTGGTCGTAACCGCTCTGGTATCGGATGGTGGCCTCGTAGCCGGTGTCGGCGCAGGCCTGCTCCAGCAACCCGGTGCGCAACTGTTCCTCCAGGAAGTCGTCGGCGTCGCCCTGGTCCACCAGCATCGGCAACTGCAGGGCGCCGGCTTCGATCAGGGCGCAGCTGTCGTAGTTTTTCCAGTTTTCGCGGTCGGGGCCGAGATACTGGCCCAGTGCCTTCTCGCCCCAGGGGCACTGGCTCGGGGCGACGATGGGCGCAAAGGCGGACACCGACTGGAACTTGGCGGGGTTGCGCAGGGCGATCACCAGTGCGCCGTGGCCACCCATGGAGTGGCCGAAGATGGAGGCGCGCTCGACATCCACCGGGAATTCCTCGGCCAGCAGGGCCGGCAGTTCGTCGACGATGTAGTCGTACATCCGGTAGTGGCGGTCCCAGGGGGACTCGGTGGCGTTGACATAGAAACCGGCACCGAGGCCGAAGTCCCAGGCGCCTTCGGGGTCATCGGCAACGCCTTCCCCCCGGGGGCTGGTATCCGGGGCGACAATGGCCACACCGTGCTCGGCGGCATAGCGCTGGGCCCCGGCTTTCTGGACGAAGTTTTCGTCGGTGCAGGTCAGGCCGGACAACCAGTACAGCAGGGGCACAACGCCCC
The DNA here is from genome assembly GCF_008064665.1 of Parahaliea maris. Classification (GTDB taxonomy): domain Bacteria; phylum Pseudomonadota; class Gammaproteobacteria; order Pseudomonadales; family Halieaceae; genus Parahaliea; species Parahaliea maris. The sequence goes on from NZ_VRZA01000004.1 coordinate 228,023, forward strand.
CGCGGGCCGCGGGGGGCAGGTACAGGGAAAATGTCATGTCGCAGTCGAGGCTCTGGGAGCGGTGTTGAACCCGCAGTTGCTCGCCTTCAAAACAGCGCTGTCGGTTGAGTACTTCCACTACTTCTCCTTAATAAATGACCACGGAGCGGATGCTCTCGCCGCCGTGCATGAGATCGAAGCCCTTGTTGATCTCAGCCAGTGGCATGGTGTGCGTGATCAGGTCGTCGATATTGATCTTGCCATCCATGTACCAGTCGACAATGGTTGGCACGTCGGTGCGCCCGCGGGCACCGCCGAAGGCCACGCCGTGCCAGGAGCGGCCTGTCACCAGCTGGAAGGGGCGGGTGCTGATTTCCTGGCCGGCCCCGGCGACGCCGATGATATAGGATTCGCCCCAGCCTTTGTGGCAGCATTCCAGCGCCTGGCGCATTACGTTGACGTTGCCGATACATTCGAAACTGTAATCGGCGCCGCCACCGGTCAGGTCGAGGATTGCCTCCACCACGTTGTCCACCTCGGCCGGGTTGATGAAGTCGGTCATGCCGAATTTTGCCGCCAGTTCCCGCTTGTCCGGGTTCAGGTCGACACCGATGATTTTTGACGCGCCCACCATTCGCGCACCTTGAATCACGTTGAGGCCGATGCCTCCCAGGCCGAAAACCACCACGTTACTGCCAGCCTCTACTTTGGCCCGGTAGACTACGGCGCCGATGCCGGTGGTAACCCCGCAGCCGATGTAGCAGATTTTGTCGAAGGGCGCGTCGTCGCGCACTTTGGCCAGGGCAATTTCCGGCAGCACCGTAAAATTGGAGAAGGTGGAGCAGCCCATGTAATGCAGGATGGGCTTGCCATCGAGGGAGAAGCGACTGCTGCCGTCCGGCATCACGCCGCGGCCCTGGGTTTCGCGGATCGCCCCGCAGAGGTTGGTTTTCGGGTTCAGGCAGAAATTGCACTCGCGACATTCCGGAGTGTAGAGCGGAATCACGTGATCACCGGGTTTCAGTGAGGTTACGCCGGGACCGATCTCCCTGACGATGCCGGCTCCCTCGTGGCCGAGAATCGCGGGAAAGGCGCCCTCCGGGTCGTCACCGGACAGGGTGAAGGCATCGGTATGGCAGATGCCGGTTGCCATGACCTCGACCAGGACCTCACCGGCGCGCGGTCCCTCCAGGTCGACCTCGATCACTTCCAGGGGTTTGCCAGCCTCAAAGGCGACAGCAGCGCGTGTTTTCATGCTGGAGCTCCTTCCGGGACGAAGGAAACGGTATGTGCGTCAGTGTGGTGTGGCCCCGGTGGCATTAACTATAGTCGAATACGCCGTTGCCGCGCTTACACCGGCCGCAGCGGCGGGCTGTATAAACGCACAGTACCGGCATCCCGGGTGGCGGCGCAAGCTTTTGTATGGGCGGACATTGGATTAGGCTTTGCGGCTGATTACAGCGACAGGAGAAAGCCCGCGGATGAAAGACCGCCTGGAATCCTTTGGCGGCAGGGGGGCCCCACTGGTATTCGCTCATGCCAACGGTTACCCGCCGGGGGCCTATCGCCAGTTGCTGGAACCCCTGACCCGGCACTGCACGGTGTCCGGCTATCTGCACCGGCCCCTGTGGCAGGACGCGGCTCAGCAGCCGGCGCCGGCACGGGCCAACTGGCGGCAGTTTGCCGCCGATTTGGTGGATACCCTGGGCCGCAGTTACGACCAGCCGGTATGGATGGTGGGACACTCCCTGGGGGCGGTGGTGTCCATGCTGGCGGCGGTGAAAGCGCCGCAGCTGTTTCGCGGCCTGATCCTGCTGGACCCGGTGTTTCTCCCGTCCCGGGAGGCGGTGGGCCTGGCCCTGACCCCGGTCAAGGGCTTGCGCAAGATGCCGATGATTCGCAAGACCCTGCTGCGTCCAAGCCGCTTCAGAGACCAGCAGGCGGCTTTCGACTTTCACCGTGGCAAACGCGCCTTCTCCGGCATGACTGACGAAACCCTCTGGGACTACATCCGCGCCGGCACCCGGCCGGGCAGCAGCGGCGAGTTCGAGCTGGCCTGGTCACCTGGCTGGGAAGCAGCGGTCTATTCCTCGGTGCCGCTGGTATGGCCACGGCTCATGCGCCTGCAAGTGCCCACCCTGGGGTTGCGCGGCGAGACCTCGGATATTCTGCGCCCGCCGGCGATGCGGCGGTGGGCGAGGCTGCAGCCTGCGGCGGAGCTGGAGTCCTGCACCGGGGGCCACCTGTTTCCCCTGGAGTACCCGCAGCAGACGGCGGCGCGTATCACCCGCTTCCTGGCGGGACAGGGCGGCTGATGTTGCACCGGATCTGGTTGGGGTTTTTCCTGCTGGCGTTTGTCAGTGCACTGTATCAATGGCTGGGTCTCGGGGATTCCGAGGTGTTCCAGCGCATGGTGGCCAGCCTGTTCGACATGGCGGCACTGTCGGTGGAGCTGGCCATCGGCCTGATCGGATTGATGGCCCTGTGGCTGGGCGTGGTGGCCCTCGGGGAGGCCAGCGGCCTGGTCGACAAACTGGCGCGGCTGCTGTCGCCCCTGTTCCGGCGCCTGATGCCGGAAGTTCCCGCCAATCACCCGGCCATCTCCTCCATCACGCTCAACCTGTCTGCCAATGTACTGGGGCTGGACAACGCGGCCACCCCCCTGGGTATCAAGGCCATGAAGGACCTGCAGAGCCTGAATCCCGCACCCGCCGTGGCCACCAACGCACAGATCCTGTTCCTGGTGCTCAATACGTCGGCAGTCACCCTGTTTCCCGTGACCATCCTGTTATACCGGGCACAAATGGGGGCCGAGGACCCGGCGGCGGTGTTCCTGCCGATCCTCATCGCCACCAGCTGTTCCACCCTGGCGGGGTTGCTGGTCACCGCCTGGGTACAGCGGCTCAGGCTGTGGGACGGGGTGGTGATGGGGTTCATCGGGGTGGCCTTTGCCACCCTGTTGGCGCTGATGGCCTGGCTCGGTACCCTGGGCGCGGAAGAACTGCAGAGACAGTCCAGCCTGATCAGCAACCTGATGATCTTCGGTCTTATCATCCTGTTTTTACTGGCGGCCCACCGTAAACGAATCAATGTCTACGACACCTTTATCGACGGCGCCCGCCAGGGCTTTGAAACCGCCATAGGGATCATTCCCTACCTGCTCGCCATGCTGGTGGCCATTGGCTGCTTCCGCGCCAGCGGTGCCCTCGACCTGGTCATGGACGCGCTGCGCCAGGGTGTGGCCCTGCTGGGCTGGGATACCCGCTGGGTCGATGCCATGCCAACCGGGCTGATGAAACCACTGTCCGGTTCCGGTGCCCGGGCCATGATGATCGATACCATGAATACCTACGGGGTGGATTCCTTCCAGGGCCGGCTTGCCGCCACCATGCAGGGGTCCACGGAAACCACGTTCTATGTACTGGCGGTCTACTTCGGTTCGGTGGGGATACGCCACGCGCGACACGCCCTGGCCTGCGGCCTGGCCGCAGACGCTGCGGGTATCGGTGCGGCTATTGCGGTGGCGTACTGGTTCTACGCCTAGGGACGGATGCTATAGTGGCTGCCGGGCGAGGTAGCTGGCAGCTGGCATGACAACAACAGGCAATTCAGGCGGCGGTGCAGGAGCGGGTGCTTCCTTGATGGGGGCGGTCATACTGCCCGTTGCGGCAGCCCTGCGCCTGCGCGGCGAGGATCCGATCTCGCTGCTCGCAGATGTCGGTATCGACGCGGCAAAGGTGGCCAATCCCGAATGGCGCATCGCTGAAGCCGATTGGCGGCGGCTGCTGCAGCACTGCGTGGAGGTGACTGGCGAGGAGGATTTTGGCCTGCTGGCCGCGCGTCAGTTGCAGCCCCAGGTGTTGCGCAGCCTCGGCCTGGCCTGGCTGGCGAGTGATACCGTCTACGACGGGCTGCGGCGCATGATCCGGTTCAACCAGCTGCTGACCACCGCGTCGCGCCTGCACCTGGAGGAAGACGACACCACCGTCAGGGTGTTCTCGGAAGCAACCACTGAGCTGGGCGCGGCCGTGCCCGCCGAGGTGGACTACGGCCTCGCTGTCATTGTGCGAATGTGTCGCCTCACCCTGGGTGAATACCTAGCGCCGGTTACGGTACAGATGACGCGCCCGGCCCCGCTTGAACCCCATCCCTGGGAGTACCAGTTCGCGGCGCCGGTATCCTTCGACCAACCCGTCAACTGCCTGTGCTGGTCCCGGGGTGACATCGAAGAACCGCTGGTGACCGGTGACCCGGAGCTGGCCAGGGTCAACGACGAACAGAGCCAGGCCTATCTCGACGGATTCCTCTCCCCGAGCACCTCGCGGGAGGTGGTGGGCAAGATCATCGAACGGCTCCCCGACGGACCGCCCAGCCAGCGCCAGATTGCCGACGCCCTGCACGTCAGCAACCGCACCCTGCAGCGCAAGTTGAAGGAGGAGGGCACCAGTTTCATGGACCTGCTGCAGGACACGCGCCTGCAACTGGCCCAGAAATACCTTCGCAGCCCGGGACGCTCAGTGGTGGAGACCGCCTACCTGCTCGGCTTCTCCGAGCCCAGTACCTTCTCCCGGGCCTTCAAGCGCTGGACCGGCCAGGCCCCGGCTGACTACCGGGAAGATGTCGCCAGCCGCTGAGTCTGGCGGAATAGGGCATGCCGCTGTCGCGGCTGGCCATGCCAATGGCTTCAGTACATCGCTACAGTACCCGCGTTTCAGATTCCTGCCCCGGGTACCATGTCGCATCACCATTGTCCCTTCTGCGCTTCGCGCGCCACCGCTTCCCGCCGCAGCCTTTTCCTGGCCCTGTTACACGAGCAGGATCTGCCACCCCTGTTCGACTGGTATACCCAGCGAGTACCGCGCAGCTTCCCGCCGCGCTCCCTGCTGTTGCTGCTCGGCCTGTGCCTGCTGGGCCTGGCGCTGCCGGCGCTGTTTCTCTGGCACCAGGACGCCGTGAGCGCGCTGCAGATCACCGGGTCGTTTGCGCTGTTACTGATAACCGCCCTTGGCTTCGACCTGCTGATCACCCTGGCGGACTATCGGCGCTGGAACCGGGAGCGGGTTTGCGGCCAGTGTCGGGGTATTTATCGTGTTAACCCTTCTCAGGTAGCCTCGCCGATCACTATAATCCGCGGGGAATAAATCTGAACACGAGGGAGCGATATGGCAAAGATCCTGGTTATTGCCGATACCACCAACCGTTGTGCCGCCACGCCGCGCGGCATGGAACTGGCCCGTCGCCTGGGGCATTCGGTTGAGGTAGTGGCCTTTGTCTGGTCTTCACTCAAGGGGCTGGACCTCAGCGCCAGTGACAAAGCGGAGCTCAAGCAGCGCCTGCTCAGCGAACGCGAAAAGGAGGCCGAGGAGCGCGTCGCCAAATACCGTCAGGAAGGGCAGAAGGTCAGCATCAAGGTGATCTGGGAGCGGGATATCAGCGGCTGGGTCAAACGCCGGGTTGCCAACGGCAAATACTGGGGTGTTATCAAGACCGGCCGCCGCAGTGAATCCGTGACCCACACCCCCAGCGACTGGCAGCTGTTGCGCGAGTGCCCGGTACCCGTATTGATCGTGGCCCGGGACAAGTGGCATCGCACCAAGCCGGTACTGGCGGCCCTCGACCTCGGCACCCGCGTCAAGGGCAAGCGGCGCCTCAACCTGGAAGTGATCGAGCAGTCCCGCCACATCGCCGAAGCGCTGGATGCCGAACTCAAGCTGATCTGTGCGGTAGAGGTTCCCACCCTGTTGGCTGAGCTCGATATGGTCGACCCCGCAGCCTTCGTCAGGGAACAGAAAAAGAACATGGCGCCGCTGATTGCCGAACTCGCCCAGGAGTACGACTTGCCCCGCAGCGCCTTTGTCGTCAAGCGCGGGCCGGTGGCCAAGGTCATTACCAGTGAGGCCGCCCGGGTGCGGGCCCAGCTGGTGGTGATGGGGACTGTCGGCCGCAAGGGGGTGAAGGCCCGCCTGCTCGGCAATACAGCGGAATCTGTTCTCGCCCTGCTGCACACCGACGTGCTGGCCCTGAAACCCTGAGGCTGGTTATCGCTCGCAACTGGGGCAGGGCGAACTTTTTTCGCACCAGAACTTGCCATTTGCCGGTAGCGGTCTATTTTTGAAATTAGCATGTGACGGCCCGTCGCATGCTACACGTCCCCTGGCCGATGTTTCCGCCCCGAAACATACGGCTGTTTTAGCCCGCCATCTCTTCCCGATTTGCGGGCTTTTTTCTTTCTGAATCAAGCCTTTTTCTCCTCAACCTCCCGCGCTGTATCAACTGGCGTCACCGGCTGTCGCAAACTGTTATGCGCTTGTCGCGCTCTGCCATGTAGAGACTTCCGCGCGGCGCGTAATCTTTACACCGTGGTCAACGAACGAGGTCGAAACCTCGCAGACAGAACGGTAGGAGAAAGCACATGCACGAATTGGTACTTCGAATCAGCGAACCGGAAAAATGCTACGTGTTCGCGCGTAATGCCCAGCGCCAGGGGCACCCGGAACTGGCCAAGCAGGCCTATCGCCGCGCCGTGGACCTGCGGTCCGAGGGCTACGCCACCGAAAGTGAACTCGAACTGGCAGCCGTCCGCGCCATCTACGCCTACGAAGAGGCCCTCAGCTACAGCAAGGGCAAGCGGACCCGGGCCACGGGCACCTGGCAGATGGCCAACCGCTACGGCCTGGTAGAGGCGGTACAAAAGCGCCTGAGTTCTCGCGCCGGCGATGATCTGCAGCCGGTGCTCAAGGAACTGGGCATGGAAGATTACAGTTTTTCCGCGGTGCGCAGCGCGTATCCGGATGCCTTCGAGCAGGCCGCGGCCTGAGCGAAGTTTACAACGGCTCCTTAGAGGGGAAAGTTCCCTACCTTGGCCCGGCCATGTCTCTGACCAACCGGGCCCTTTTTTCCCTCTACTTTTTTGTTGGTGATGATTGATGAGAACGATTGCCCTGGAGCACTGCCTCGACCGACGCTCGCCGCTGGTGACGCTGGAGTTCGACGAGTTCGAGCTGATCACGCTGGTCGCCCTGGTGGAAGAGGGCTGCAAGGCCTTGCAGGCGAGCCCGGGGCACAATGAGATGCGCGACCAGATGGAAGCCGTCGCTGCGGAGTTTGTGACGGTTCTCGGCCATCTCGAACTGATTGCCGCCAATGAATGATTCCCCTGTAGGTAACAAACCCTACCTTTAGCCCGGCCATGTGCCGGGCTTTTTTTTCTGTCCTTGAAATGTCGCGGGTGATCGCTGTCATAAAACTGTCATGCTAGGATCACACAATGTGTCGTTTTACGGGGCGCTCTGCCCCGTGTGCTGTCACCTTCGCATTCAAGGACCTGTATGCCCAGCCCGATCAAGCTGCGCCTTGCGGAATCCCACCAGGAACTCTTCATCTCGAGAGAACTGAGCTGGTTACAGTTCAACGCTCGGGTATTGCAGGAGGCCGCCGACCATTCCGTGCCCGTGATCCAGCGCCTGCGTTACCTGGGTATTTTCTCCAACAACATGGACGAATTCTTCCGCGTTCGGGTGGCGGAGGTGAGGCGCCTTATCTCGGTGACCTCCGGCAAGGCCCACCAGCAGGCCAAGGAATTGCTGGCCGCGATCCAGAACCGGGTGGTCGAGCAGCAAAAGGAGTTCGAACAGGTCTACAACTCGGTCCTGCGCGACCTGCGCAAGCGCCGCATCTACATGATCAACGAGCGCCAGCTCGACCCCGGCCAGGCGGCCTTTGTCCAGGAGTACTTCACCCAGACCGTGCTTCCCGAGCTGGAGCCCATCCTGCTGCGCCCTGATCAGGCCATTCCAATGCTCAACGACGAATCGATCTACCTGGCGATGGATATCCGCTCGGGAGACGACTACAACTACGCCGTGGTCGAGGTGCCCACCGACCGGCTGGAGCGCTTTGTCGAGATTCCACGGCGCAAGGGCAAGCAGGGCAAGGTCTTTATTGCCCTGGACAACGTGATCCGGGCCTGCCTGCCGCAGATGTTCCGTGGCGTGTTCCCGGTGGATGAGGCGGCGGCCTACTGTTTCAAGTTTTCCCGCGACGCGGAACTGGAGATCGATCCGGATATTACGGAAAGCCTGATCGAGAAGATGGCCAGCAGCCTCAAGCAGCGGCGCAAGGCGGACGCGGTGCGGTTTGTCTACGACCACACGATGCCGCCGCGGCTGCTCGAGTACCTGAGTTCCCGCTTTGGTTTCGGCAAGTACGACAGCATGATTCCCGGCGGCCGCTACCATAATTCCAAGGACTTCATGTCGTTTCCCAATGTGGGACCGAGGTACCTGGAGTTCAAACCCCAGCCCCCCATTCGCATCCCCCGGCTCGACGAACCCGGCAGCCTGTTCGACAGTATTCGCGAGCAGGATGTGTTCCTGTATTACCCCTACCATCCCTTCGATTACATTGTGGACCTGCTCAAGACCGCCGCCCTCGACCCGCATGTGAGCAGCATCAAGATCTGCCTGTACCGGGTGGCCAAGGTGTCCCGCGTGATCGATGCCCTGGTCAATGCGGTGCAGAACGGCAAGCGGGTGCTGGCGGTGGTGGAACTGGCGGCGCGGTTCGACGAGGCGGCCAACATTACCTGGGCCGAGCGACTGACGGACAACGGCATCGACGTGATGTTTGGTGTGCCGGGCCTGAAGGTCCATAGCAAGCTGGTACTGATCGAGCGCAAGGAGAACGGCACGCCGCGCTTTTACTCGCACATCGGTACCGGCAATTTCAACGAGAAGACCGCGCGCCTGTACACCGATTTCACCCTGCTCACCTACGACCAGGAAATCGGCCGGGATGTCTACAACGTGTTCGACTTCCTGCAGTTCAACTACAAGCGCCCGGAATACCAGCACCTGCTGGTCTCTCCCCACTCCACCCGCAGTGGTATCGAGAGCCTGATCGAGAAGGAGATCGCCAACGCCCGCCAGGGCTACCGGGCGATGATGATCCTCAAGTGCAACAACCTGGTGGACAGCGCCCTGGTGGACAAACTCTACGAGGCCTCGGGGGCGGGGGTGGAAATTCACCTGATCGTACGGGGAATGTGCTCCCTGCGGCCGGGGATTCCCGGTATTTCCGAGAATATCCACGCCATCAGCATCGTCGACCGCTACCTCGAACACCCGCGGGCCTACGTGTTCTACAACCGCGGCAAACCGCGCTACCTGATCGGTTCCGCCGACCTGATGACGCGCAACATCGACTTCCGGGTCGAGGTGCTGTGCCCGGTCCATGACCCCGCTGCGCAGCAGATGATCCAGGACATTCTCGACCAGCAGTGGCACGACAACGTCAAGGCCCGGGTGCTCGATGCGGACCAGGACAACCACAAGGTCAAGGGCCGCAAGAAGACCGCGCAAATTCGCTCCCAGGAGTCGATCCACCGTTACCTCGCCACCGGCAAATTACCGCGGTACCCCCGGACCGGGATGCACGACCCGGCAAAGCGTCGACGCCATCACGATTAGGCCCGGCCGCGGTTACTCGCGCGCTTTTCTCGGTTACACTCCGGGAAATTTCTGGATAGCACGTGGAGGACAACTGTGGCCGGTAGTAGCCTGCTGGTACTGATCGACGACATCGCCACCATCCTGGACGATGTTTCGGTCCTGTCGAAAGTCGCCGCCAAGAAAACCGCTGGCGTGCTGGGCGATGATCTCGCGGTGAATGCCGAGCAGGTGTCTGGCGTGCGCGCCGACCGCGAACTGCCCGTGGTGTGGGCGGTGGCCAAGGGCTCCTTCCGCAACAAGTGCATCCTGGTGCCGGCGGCCCTGCTGATTTCCGTCGTGGCGCCCTGGTTGATAACCCCCCTGCTGATGCTGGGGGGGTTGTTCCTGTGCTACGAAGGCTTCGAAAAGCTGGCCCACCCCATCCTCCACTCGCAGGAGGAGGACGCGGCCCACGAACACGAACTGGTGGAGCGGGTTGCCGATCCACAGCGTGACCTGGTCAAGGAAGAGCGGGCCAAGATCAACGGGGCCATTCGCACCGATTTCATTCTTTCCGCGGAAATTATCGTCATTACCCTGGGTACCGTGGCCGACGCGGTGTTCAGCACCCAGGTGATGGTGGTGGCGGGTATCGCGCTGGTGATGACGGTGGGCGTGTACGGGCTGGTGGCCGGGATCATCAAGCTGGACGACGCCGGGCTCTGGCTCAGTCAGCGCGAGGGGGAGGGCGCCGGTGTTCGCTTCCTGCACTGGCTTGGCCGCTCACTGTTGAGCTTTGCCCCGTGGCTGATGAAGGCGCTGGGGGTGGTGGGTACGCTGGCGATGTTCATGGTCGGCGGCGGCATACTGGTTCACGGCCTGCATCCGGTGGCGGAGGTCTTCGAGTACCTGGTGGAGGCGGGCAGTGCGATCCGGGTCGTCGGTCCGGTCATTCACTTTGCCGGTTTCACTATCCTGGCGGCGCTGTTCGGTGTGCTTGCCGGCGCCCTGACCCTGGCAGTCCAGGGAGCAGTACAGAAGGTCAGGCCGGGCAACGGCCACTGACCTGTACTCCAATAGGGCACTATTTCGGCACTATTTCAGCAGCGATCCCAGCAGGCCGCGGAACAACTGCCGCCCCAGGCTGCTGCCGGCCGCCCGCGCCATGCTTTTGAAGAACGCCTCCGAGGCACTCTGGCGCCCGGAGCCGCCGCGGGACGAACTCCGCCCGGCACGCTTTTCCAGGTCCGCTTCCTTTTGCCTGGCCAGGGCCGCGGCAGTGCGTTCGCTGAGTATTTCATGGGCCGAGCGGGGGTCTACCGCTTCGCCATAGCGCTTCAGGTTGGGATCCCGGTCCAGCACCGCCTGTCGCTCCTCGGCCGTTGCCTTGCCCATGCGCGACTGCGGCGGCCGGATCAACACTCTCTCCACCGGCATCGGTATCCCCTTGTCCTGCAGAGTCGACACCAGCGCTTCCCCCACGCCCAGTTCACTGATGACCGTGGCGGTGTCGACTCCCGGATTCTCGCGGAAGGACTGGGCGGCAACCCGCACCGCCTTGCGTTCCGCCGGCGTATAGGCACGCAGGGCGTGCTGCACCCGGTTGCCCAGCTGGGCCAGTACACTGTCGGGGATATCCGCCGGGCTCTGGGTCACGAAGTAGACGCCCACCCCCTTGGAGCGGATCAGTCGCACCACCTGTTCGATTTTCTCCAGTAGCGCCTTGGGCGCATCCCGGAACAGCAGGTGTGCCTCGTCGAAGAAAAACACCAGTACCGGTTGCTCCGGGTCACCCAGTTCCGGGAGGTTTTCAAACAGCTCCGACAATAGCCAGAGCAGGAAGGTGGAGTAGGCTCGCGGGCTGTTGATCAGCTGGTCGGCTGCCAGCAGGTTGATGACGCCGCGGCCGTCCCGGGTGGTTTGCATGAAGTCGGACAGTTGCAGGGCCGGTTCACCGAAGAAGCTGTTGGCGCCTTCCCGTTCCAGTACCAGCAGCCGCCGCAGAATGGCGTTCACCGAGGCCACGGGTACGCTGTAATTGGCGCCCATGGCCTTGCGGTTGTCGGCGAGGTACTGCAGGGTCGAACGCAGGTCGGTGAGATCCACCAGCAGCATGCCCTCCCGGTCGGCGAACTCGAACACCAGGGTCATGACGCCCTCCTGGGTTTCGTTCAGGTCCAGCAGGCGCGACAGCAACTGGGGGCCCATTTCCGAGATGGTGGCGCGCACCGGGGTGCCCTGTTTCGCGAACAGGTCCCAGAAAGCCACTGGGTACGCCCGCTGGTGATAGTCGGCAATGCCGATGGAACTCACCCGCTCGTCCACCTTGGGGTGGGGCTTGCCGGCCTGGCACATGCCGGATATGTCACCTTTCACGTCGGCCAGGAACACCGGAACGCCGAGGTCGGAAAAACCCTCGGCCAGGCATTGCAGGGTGACCGTTTTGCCGGTGCCGGTGGCGCCGGCGACCAGGCCATGCCGGTTGGCATAACGTGGGTTCAGGTAAACCTTGCCCGCTGCGCTGCCGCCGATGAGAATGCCGTCACTCATATCCTGTACCTGTCCGTGGATCATCCCGTCGAGCCATCATAGGCAGCTTCGCTCGGGCTTGCCAGAGGCGGATCAGGTGCTAATGTAGGAGCAGGTTCAGGGAGTGACTCCATGCGGTGGAAAGGCGGCAGGCGCAGTAGCAATATCGATGACCGGCGGGGCGAAAGCCCGTCCTACAGCAGCGCGGCCTCTGCGACGCCCTTGCTGCTGCGTTTTCTCCCTGCGCTGATCCGCAGCAAGGCCGGCCGTACGCTCCTGATCGTCGGTGTGCTGGTGCTGGTGGGCGGGCGCCTGCTGGGCATTGACGTGCTGGGGATGTTCCTCGGCGGGGGTGTGACCAGCCACAGCAGTGCCCCGGCGACCTTCAGCCAGGAGGAGGAAGAACTGGCGGATTTCACTTCAGTGGTGCTGGCCGATACCGAGCAGACCTGGCACGAACTGTTCGCCGGGCTCGGGCGCGCCTATCGCGAGCCCACGCTGGTGCTGTTCTCAGGCAGGGTGAATTCCGCCTGCGGCATGGCCACAGCCGCGGTGGGGCCGTTCTACTGCCCGGGCGACCAGCAGCTCTACATCGACCTTTCTTTCTTCAATGACCTCAGGACCCGTCACGGCGCCCCGGGTGATTTCGCCCAGGCCTATGTGATCGCCCACGAAGTCGGCCACCATGTGCAGACCCTGCTCGGTATCAGCCAGCAGGTTCGCGCTGCCGGCCGTGGCCGCAGCGAAGCCGAGGTCAACGCGCTGTCGGTGCGTCAGGAGTTACAGGCGGACTGCTTCGCCGGCCTCTGGGGCCACGCCGCAGACACCCAGCGCCAGTTACTGGACAGCGGCGACCTGGAGGAAGCCCTGCGGGCGGCGACGGCCATTGGCGATGACCGCCTGCAGCGGGAGGCGGGGCGCCAGGTGGTGCCGGACAGCTTTACCCACGGTACCTCGGAACAGCGGGTGCGCTGGTTCCGCACCGGTTTCGAATCCGGTGACCTGGACGCCTGCGACACCTTCTCCAGCGCGAAACTCTAGGCGCTGGCCGCTTTTTTCTTCCTGGCCACAGGTTTCTTCCGGGATACGGTTTTCTTCCTTGATACCGGGGCTTTTTTCCGCTGGCTGCCACCGGGCACCAGGCCCGCCATTTCCTCCAGTTCCTGCAGCGCATCTTCCAGGTGGTCGATAAGCCGTTGCACCTGGGGCATGGAGCGGCGGCAGGCCACAATACCGAAGTGCAACTTGTTGTTGTAACTGACCAGGGTGATGTTCATGGCAAAGCCGTCGAAGACGATGGACGCCGGGTACATGCCGTCTACGCTGGCACCGTTCCAGTACAGTTGCTCCCGGGGGCCGGGGACATTGGAGATCACTGTGCTGAAGGCGGGGAAGCGGGACGCCAGCCCCAGCACCGAGGTCAGCAGGGCGGGTACCTGGGTGATCTGCATGAACAGCATGGCCTCGCGGCGGGAGAGGCTCTGGACCAGCGATTTACCGGCCTGCATCGATTCCTGGGTGCGCCGCAGGCGCGCTTCCGGATCGTCGAGGTTGGTGGCGAGGTCGGCGACGATAAAGCCGACGGCGTTGGATGAATCCAGGTCGCCTTCTTCCCGTAGGGAAACAGGGGTCATGGCTTTCAGGGAATGCTTTGGCAGCTCATCCTGGGATATCAGGTAGCGCCGCAGGGCGCCGCCACACATGGCCAGCACAATGTCGTTGACGGTGCCGTTGGCCGCCTTGCAGACCGCGCGAACGCGGTCGAAGTCCCAGCTTTGGGCGACAAACCGGCGCGCCCCGGTGACATTGGTGTTCATCGAGGTGTGGGGCACGTGGTGCCACGGCACCGCCAGGCCCTCGCCGCGGCCAATGAAAGCGCCGCCAAAACGGCGCAGGGCGCCCAGTAGGTGGGCCGTGGTGTCAAACTGCTCCCGCAGCACCTCCGAGACATTGCGCAGCTCCGCTCCCCGGGGCACGACCCGGGCCTGCTTCTGTGCGCGGTAACGGGCCTTGTACTCCTCGTAGGCGGCCAGGGAAAAGGGCGAACGCTCGGACCGGTCGGACTTTTTCGTGGAGTACATGGCATTGGCCATGTGCATGGCGCCGGCGCCATCGGTCGCGGCGTGATGCATTTTGGTGTACAGGGCGAACTGGCGATTCTGCAGCCCCTCGATCAGGTAGCTCTCCCACAGGGGCCGGTTGCGGTCCAGCAGCATGCCGTGCAGCCGGGAAATCAGTACGAACAGTTCGCGGAACCTGCCCGGCTGGGGCAGTGCCGAGTGCCGTACGTGGTAATCGATGTCGAAGTTGCGGTCCTTTTCCCAGTACAGCGGCCCGAGCGCGCCGGCCCGGCCGTGGGCGACGTAATCGCCAAAGGGTTTGCGGTAGGGCTCATCGGTTCGCAACACCTCCAGGCACTGGCCGAGGAATTCGGTTGCCTCGGCGCCGTCGGGCAGGGTGAACAGGTGCAGCCCGCCCACATGCATGGGGGTCTGGCGTTTTTCCATGTAAAGGAAACCGGCGTCAGCCAGGTCAATTCTGCGCATAGCTTTTATCCTTATCAATCGCTATCTATACCCCTACAATAGTCCGGGACTTGCCTTGGGAACAGCAACCAGGCGACATTCTTGCCCAGTGGCCCTCCCTCAACTGCTTATCCGGAGCTATCGATGAAGCGTATTTCCTGCCTGTTCGGCGCACTGTTCCCCCTGCTGGCCCACGCTGCCGACCCGGTACTGTCCGAGCACGCCAGCCGCACCCTGGATATCTACCGCAGTATCGTCGAGGTGGACACCTCCAAGGCAAAGGGCAATACCCTGGCGGTGGCGAACTACCTGGCGGACCAGTTGCAGGACGCCGGGTTTGCCGAAGCCGACGTGAAGGTGATTCCCAAAGGGCCCTTTGCCGCCCTGGTGGCTCGCTATCCCGGTGCCGCCGACAGCAAGCTGGCCCCCATCCTGTTTCTCGGGCATATGGATGTGGTGGAAGCCCTGGCCAGTGACTGGGAGCGCCCGCCCTTCGAACTGACCGAGGACGACAAGTACTTCTATGCCCGCGGCACCATCGACAACAAATTCGGCGTCGCCCAGCTAACGTCAACCTTTATCCGCCTGCGCAAGGAGGGCTTCGAGCCCAATCGCGACCTCTACCTGGTGTTTTCCGGGGACGAGGAGAGCGGCATGACGACTACGCGCATGCTGGCCTACGAGACACCTGAACTGGCGCGCGCAGAGTACGCGCTCAACTCGGATGCCGGCGGCGGCGACCTGGACAAGCAGGGCAGGGCCCTGGTCTACACCGTCCAGGCGGCCGAGAAAACCTACGCTACCTGGGAACTCACTGCCCTGAATCCCGGTGGCCACAGCTCCCGTCCCCGGGCGGACAACGCCATCTTTGACCTGTCCGACGCCATTCGTAATATCCAGGGTTATCGCTTCCCGGTGCGCTGGAGCGAAATGACCCTGGCGTACTTCCAACAGACCGGTGAAATGATGGGCGGGGAACTGGGCGAGGCCATGACCCGCTTCGCCTACGACCCGAGTGACGAAGAGGCGGCGGACCGGCTGGCGCGGGAGTCCTCCTATGTCGGCACCACACGCACCACCTGTATCCCCACCATGCTGCGGGCCGGCCACGCCGAGAATGCCCTGCCGCAATCGGCCACGGTCACCGTCAACTGCCGTATCTTCCCCGGTGAGTCGGTTAACGATGTGGAGGCGACCCTGCGCCAGGTGGTGGGCAACGATGCGATCGAGTTCAACCTGCTCGGTGATCCTACCGCGAGTCCGATTTCAGAATTGCGCGACGACGTGATGGCGGCGGTGGGCAAAGCCGTTCACGCCCGTTATCCCGACGTGAAACTGCTGGCCTATATGGAGTCCGGCGGTACCGACGGCATGCATTTCCGCAAAGCCGGCATCCCGACCTGGGCGGTGAGCGGTATCTTCATGGACCCGGATGAAATGTTTGCCCACGGCCTGAACGAGCGGGTCCCCAAGAAAGCCTTCTTCGGCGCCCTCGACCACTGGAGCACCATTATCCGTGAACTGACCGGGCCCTAAGCTATAGCCAGCGGATCTTGCGGAACAGCCAGAGCATCGTGCTGGCAACCGCAATCATCACAAACAGCACCACAAAATAGCCGTAGCGCAGGTGCAGTTCCGGCATGTTCTCGAAGTTCATGCCGTACAGGCCGGCGAGAAAGCTCAGTGGTACGAAGATGGCGGTGATGATAGTCAGCACCTTCATGGTGTTGTTGAGCTGGTGCGAGGTAAGCGAGATATAACCCTCCACCAGGTCGCCGCAGATTTCGTAGTACATGTTGCACAGGCTGTAGAGCCGCTCGCAGCGGTCGTAGAGATCCCGCCGCAGGTGGTGGGTGGCGTCGTCGGGGTCGCCTTCGCCCAGGTGCGGCGTGCCATGGTGAAGCAACTGCTCGGTCATGACCTGGTGGTAGTTGAAAATCCGCCGCAACTTGCGCAGGCGCGAGCGGTAGCCCACCAGCTCGCGCATGGTGCTGTCGGACTCCCCGGTCAGCAGTGAGTCCTCCAGTCCGCTGAGCTCATCCTCAAACTGCAGGATCTTGTCCAGATAGCGGCCGCTGGCGAAATGCAGTATCCGCAGGGCGAGCTCCGCCGGGTCTGCCAGGGAGCGCCGCTCGGGCGCCTCCTGCCAGAAATGGTTGACGCTCACCGACAGCCCGCGGTGCACCGAGATCAGGTAGTTGTCGCCCACCCACAGGCCCACCTGTTGCGGCACCAGGTTGAGGTTGTCGTCGATCCGGGCGATCCCGCGAAACAGGATGAAGGTATTGTCGGCGAAGCTCTCGATCTTGGGGGGGTGGCGCAGGCGGTTGCTGTCGGTAATCGCCAGTTCCGAACAGCCGAGCGACAGCAGTAACTCCTTGCGCTCGGGGGATATGTCGCCCTCCAGGTCGAGCCACAGGAAGGCGCCCTCTGTGTCGCGCCAGCGCTCTACCAGTTCCAGCTCACCGCATTCCTGCTGACCGTCCGTCGACAGCAACTTGGCTCGTATCATCTCCAGGCTCCACCAGGGGCACAGTCGAATTGATCAACCGTGCCTTGACCACTACCATTCGGGTTAACGCTGCGTTGGATAATAGCATGGAAGAAATCGACAGCATTCTCCACACCCCGCTGATTGTCTTCGGCGAGGTCACCATCGACCTGGCCAAGATCTTTACCGTACTGGCCTTCATTCTGGCCGGTTTCACCGTCATTCTGTGGAGCGCGCGTGTCCTTCGCTCCAGCCTGGGCCGGCGCGGCACCGACCCCAATGCGGTGCAACTGGTGATCCGCGCCTACCAGATTGTCGGTCTGGTCATCCTGGGTCTGGTGACCCTTGATCTGCTGGGTGTACCGCTAACGGCCTTTGCCTTTGTCTCCGGTGCCGTGGCCATCGGTATTGGCTTCGGTGCCCAGAACATCATCAACAATTTCATCAGCGGCTGGATTCTCATGTGGGAGCGGCCGATCAAGATCGGCGACTTCCTCGAGATCGACGACGTGCGCGGCACCGTGGAGGCGATCAATACCCGCTCGACCCGCATTCGCCGGGTGGATGGTGTGCACCTGCTGATCCCCAACAGCCAGTTGCTGGAAAACACCGTGACCAACTGGACCCTGGTGGATTCCCTGGTGCGCACGGCGGTGCGGGTAGGGGTGGCCTACGGTTCCGATGTCCGTTTGACCGAGCGCCTGATCCGGCAGGCGGCGGAGGATCACCCCGACGTGCTCAAGGAGCCAGAGGCGATGGTGATCTTCGACGATTTCGGCGACAGCGCCCTGGTGTTCGAGCTCAACGTGTGGATTCACTCCAGCACCGAGCGTGGCCTGCGGGTGATCCGCAGTGACCTGCGCTTCCGCATCGACGCGCTGTTTCGCGAGCACGACGTGGTCATTTCCTTCCCGCAACAGGACGTCCACCTCGACGGCGAGCTGCGCCTGTTGCGCGACTGAGGCCCGCTGGCAGCCTTCTTCAGGCCCGCTGGCAGCCTTGGCAAGCTGGACTATACTCTGCCAGCGGCCGGTGAATTTGTGACCCGCTGCTCAACTCCGCGCGCCTCGTCTTGCGTTGGCGGGCGGGCGCCATACTCTGGACCTTTCGACCGAGGGGACGGATTCCCCCGGCAGCCTGTCACTGGCTAACGCGCTCAGGGAGGAGCCCACATGCCCCAACCCACCAGACTCGCCTTTCACTACGAACTCCTGGGCCAGCTCGGTCTGCCTCCCGCCTCTGAGCTACTCGACGATCACGGTGCGGTGCCCTGCGCCGGGCTGGAAGACAGCGTCGGCGCCACCTCGCCGCCGGCAATGCTCTATGAACTCCAGTGCAGCAGTGCCAGGCGCCACAGCGACTGGCTCGCCATGGAGTACAGCATGCAGCGCCTGCTGGAACAGCTGGGTGGGGTACCCCCCTATGGCCGCTCGGTGGACCAGGGTGTCGCCCCGGTACGCAGTGCCCGCAACGAGGCCTGGTGGCTGGAATTGGGCCCGGTGGATTTCGACGACGACGTGATTACCCTGGAGCGCGAGGGCTATATGCTCGGGGCGCTGGCGGCCACCGAGGAGGGGCGCCTCAGGCTGACCGCCTACCGGCCACTGGACGCCCGCAGCCTGTCATTGCTGGTCGAGCTCGCAGCCCACCCCCATCCCCGTCTCGGGGTCGCCATGCGCGAAACCAACTGGTTGCTGGCGGTGGACAAGGCGGCGGAACTCGATCACTTCCTGGCGGCTGAGCAGGGCGAGGCCTACCTGGCACACTGGCCCGGTGGCCTCGGTGAAAGCGGTGGCGCCGAAGCGCCCTGGCAGGCGCCCCTGGCCGCCATGCTGGTGGAGGTCCAGCTGCAGGTTTTCCAGCATTTCAGCGCGCTGGCAGCCGGGGAGGGCGACGCCGCGTCGTAGTCCCTGCCCGGGCTGTGCCAGAATAGGCGCTTTTCCGCTGGAGAGAAGTGCCATGTCCCCCAACACCATGCTCTGTGTCGAAATCAGCCAGCCCGGCGACCCCGAGGTGCTGGTACCGGCGAGCCGGCCGCTGCCCGTGCCGGCTGTGGGCGAACTGCTGATTGAAGTGGCCGCGGCGGGGGTCAACCGCCCCGATGTGATGCAACGCCGCGGCCTCTACCCGCCACCGCCCGGCGCCTCCGACCTGCCCGGGCTGGAAGTAGCGGGCCGCGTGGCAGCGCTGGGCGAAGGCGTGACGGGATGGCAGGTCGGTGACGCCGTCTGTGCCCTCACCAATGGCGGCGGCTACGCGGCTTACACTGTGGCGCCCGCGGGCCAGTGCCTGCCGATACCCGATGGCCTGAGCGCCGTGGAGGCCGCCAGCCTGCCGGAAACCTGTTTTACCGTGTGGACCAACGTGTTCGAACGCGCCGCCCTCAAGGCAGGCGAGACGCTGCTGGTGCACGGCGGCAGCTCTGGCATTGGTATTACCGCCATCCAGATGGCGAAGGCCCTGGGCGCGCGGGTGTTTGCCACCGCGGGGAGTGACGAGAAATGCCGCGCCTGCGAGGCCCTGGGCGCGGAACTGGCAGTGAACTACCGGGAGCAGGATTTCGTTGACGTGCTGCGGGAGGCCACCGGGGGCGAGGGGGTCGATGTGATCCTCGACATGGTCGGGGGCGACTATGTCAGCCGCAACCTGAGCCTGGCGGCGATGGACGGGCGCATCGTCAATATCGCCTTCCAGCAGGGCTTCCAGACGGAGGTGAATTTTGTGCCCATGCTGGTCAAGCGCCTGACCCTGACGGCATCTACCCTGCGCCCCCGCACGGCTGACGACAAGGCCGCCATCGCCGCGGCCCTGCGCGAGTCTGTCTGGCCCCTTTATGCCGCTGGCGAGGTGCGGCCGGTAATAGCGGCGACGTTCCCGCTGGAGCAGGCTGCAGCGGCGCACCAGCTCATGGAGAGCAGCCAGCACATCGGCAAGATCGTCCTGACGCTGTCCTAGTGACCCTTGTGGTCCGGGGCCGGAATGACCTTGGGGCCAAACCACTGGTCGACCCGGCGCGCGGCCTGGGCGCGCACGTCGGCGTCGACGTAGCGGGCCACGGTCAGGAAGGCCACGGCCAGCACCCCGAGGTCATCGGTATAGCCAATGCCCGGGGTGATGTCGACGATGGCGTCCAGCGGTGCGATGAAATAGCCCAGCGCCCCGTAAATGGTGGCCCGGGCCCAGGTGGGGGTTTCGGGGCGCCGCGCCGCGTAGTAGAGCATCAGCGCCTTCTCGGTGAGCTCGCGCCCCGCGGTTCCCGCAAAGCGCCGCAGTTTCAGCCAGAAGCTCTCGTCGCTATAGGCCTGGCGGTAGCTGCCTGTCCTGCTGTTGTAAGCGCCCATGGCGTTCACCCTGCATCCCGATCAGTGATCAGTGTAACGACTCCGGTGGGCCGTATGCCACCTCAACGCCACCTCACCCAAACAGCCAGGGCCGCAGTTCCTCGAGGTTCTCGACCCGGATCTGCTGGGCCGCCGCCTCCTCGCGGATTTCCGCCGGGTCGATATGCAGTAGCCGCAGGGCGTAGGAGACGAGCCGCGCCCGGGTGGAGATCAACAGCGCGCCATCCTCCATGCCAAAGTCGGCCTGCACCACCTCCTGCTGTTCCGGCCGCAGCCGGGGGTCGGGGACGATACGAATGGTTACCCGTGTGTTCCACTCGCTGTCACCGTCGGCGCCGTGGGGTGATTCGTCCATCATCTCCGGGGCGTCCCGGAAACGGCTCAGGACGAAGTCCCGGTAGCCCTGGTTCTTTTCGCACCAGGCCCGGACGTGCCAGCGCAGGCCGGTGAATACCAGGGTGTGGGGCACGATGATGCGCCCCTCCCTATCCGGGTTGTTGATGGAGACGTAGTCTACTTCCAGGCGGCGCTGCTGCCGCGCTGCCTGCATGATCGGGCGCAGCGTTTCCGGCGCCACATCCCGCACCGGCACCGAGAGCACCTCGACATTGGCGACATTCAGGGCGAGGGATTCGAACACGTTCGACAGCTCGTTGTTGCGCGCCATCAGGTGCAGGTACTCATCGGCCAGGCCCTGGGTCACCCGGGGTGAAAAATCCGGCGTGGGCTTGTAGCCCTTGAGGTACTTGTCGTACTCGAGGTTGCCCGGCCCGATCTCGCGCAGGTAGGTATTGATGTCCTTGCTGGCCTGTTGGCGGCCAATGCCAAAGGTCTCGCAGAGGTGGCGGGTGGTGAGTCGGCCCTCCCACAACACCAGGGTTTCGATATAGCGGTAGCGGACCAGCAGGTCCCAACGAATCGGCCATTTCTGCCGTTGGCTCATGAAGCAGTCTCCGCGCGGTAATGCGTCCCGGGGTTTGAGTTATTCACCTGGCCCATAGGTTACCGCGTGGAGCGTTGTGTAGAATACCCGCAGACCATACGAACAGCAGGACCGACGTGCCTCAACGCCCTGATCTCGCCGATCTCTACCGACTGTCTGGCCAACTGGAGGCGGATGCCCAGGTGCCGCTGGCCGAACTGAAGCAGCGCGACCACGGCATCGGCCGGGACTGTAGCGGCGGCAGTCACACTGAGCGCCTGCTGTACTGGCTGGATCACGTTGCCCCTGTGGCGGAGGACTCCGGTCGCTACAGCGGCGCGATGGGTGCCAACCTGTCGCGCCTGCTTGCCCTTGTACTCGGTTTCGTCGCGATGGCGGGATTCCTGCTCGGCAGTGGCAAGGGCCTGGTCAATGTATTCCTGCTGTTGCTGGTTTTTGTTGTCCTGCAATTGATCATGAGCGTGTTGTCGACTGTGGCGCTGGTACGCACCGTGAGCGGTTTCGTGCCGGCTGGACTGCCAGCCAGCCCCGCGCGCTGGTTTGTCCTGCGCAGCCTGCCGGACCAGCGCAGCCTGCGGGAGGCGGGCGGGGTATTGCGACTGTTGTTCCTGCGCTTTGGCCAGGAGTGGGGCGCCCTGTTTACCCTGGCGGCACTGGTGGCCTTTGTCGCGGTGCCGGCCTTCAAGGATTTTGTCTTCGTGTGGGGCTCTACCTATGCGCCGGGAGACGGCGCGGTGCAGGGCCTGGTGGACACCCTCGCAGCGCCCTGGCGCGACTGGTTGCCCTGGGCCACGGTGCCGCCGGAGGTGGTGGCCGGCAGCCGTCACCACGATGCGCTGGTACTGGACCGCGCCGGTATCGACGGTATGCGGGGTTGGTGGCCGTTCCTCCTGCTCTGCCTGCTGGTCTACGCCCTGTTGCCCCGCCTGCTGCTGTGGGGTCTGGCGCGCTGGTATGGTCCCAAACTGATGCGGCGGGCATTTGCCGGGTTGCCGGGCGCCGACCGCGTGCTGGCGCGGATGGACGCGGCGCTGGTGTCCACCCAGGCCCCCGAGGTGGGTGAAGAGAGTGCAACCCCGGTGGCGACACCGGCAGTCGAACCCCCTGTTCCGGTGCCCGAGGGGCTGCTGTTGATTGACTGGGCCGGCGCCCTCGGCAGCGACCTGCCCGGGCAGTTCGAGGAGCTGCCATCGGTGCCGGCAGACGCGGTGCTCACCCTCGGCCAGGCCGGCCTGGAACAGGACCGCCAGGCACTGGCCGCGCTCGACAGTGAGCACTACGAGCACCTGCTGGTGCTGGTCAAATCCTGGGAGCCGCCGGTCGGGGAACTGGCCGATATGCTGGCCCTGTTGCCGGCCGCCCTGCGCTGCAGCATCTGCCTGGTGCCACTACCGGGGCGCTCGATTCCCCATCGCAAGGTAGAGGACTGGCGGGGCTTTGCCCGCGAGTTGCCCTTTGCCGGCGTCGACGTGCGCATTCTCAACCGGGTGGCGCCAGTATGAGCGGGCCGGTATTTGCCGTGGTGGGGCGCCCCAACAAGGGCAAGTCGAGTATTGTGGCCACCCTGGCCCGTGACGATTCGGTCTACATCGACGCCCGCTCGGGCTCCACCCGCAAGGCCCGGACCTTCCCCATGCAGGTGGACGGTGAAACTCTCTACAGCCTGGTGGATACCCCGGGTATCCAGCGTGCCCGGGAAGTGCTGGACTGGCTGCAGGCCCACTGCGGCGACGCCGCCGGCAGGCCCCGGGCGGTCCGCGAGTTTGTGGCAGGGCACGAGGGCGACCCGCGCTTTCGTGACGAGTGCGAGCTGTTGCGGCCGATCATCGACGGCGCCGGCATCATTTACGTGGTGGACGGCTCCTGTCCCTTCGGCGTCGACTACGAGGCCGAGATGGAGATTTTGCGCTGGTGTGGTCGCCCCAGTCTCGCGGTGATCAACCCCATCGATAATGACGACTACGCCGCCCAGTGGCAGGCCGGCCTCGGCCAGTATTTTCGCACCGTGCGTCTGTTCAATGCTCACCGCGCCGAGTTCGCCAAGCAACTGGAGCTGTTGGAACTGTTCGGCCACCTCGACCCGGACTGGCAAACCTCCCTGCAGCGGGCGGTGGCGGTGCTGCGGGCGGAGCGCGAACAGCAACACCGGGACAGCAGTTCGCTGATCGCCGATTTGATTGCCGCCGCCCTCACTTACCAGGTGAGCCAGAAAATCCCAGAGGGTGCGCCCTCAGGCCCGGTGGAGGCCGCCTTGGCCCTGCGCTACAAGGAGTCCCTGGCGCGCCGCGAACGGCAGTGCCGGCGCCAGGTGGAAGAGCTCTTTCACTACCACAACCTGCAGCGCAGTGAAGAGGTACTGGCGTTGGAGGACTCGGACCTGTTCCAGGTGGAGGACTGGTACCTGTGGGGCCTGAGTCGCGCCTCCCTCGCCGCGGTGGCGGGTTCCGCGGGCGCCATTATCGGCGGCGGTACCGGCATGGTGCTGGACGGCGCGACCGGCGGGCTGCTGGGCGGGCTGGGTACGCTGGTCACTGGGGCCGCCGGGGCAATCACTGGTGGCGTCGGGGCCTGGCGTTACGCCGAAGAGATCGCCCAGTTCAAAGTCAAAGGGATTCCCACCGGCGGCAAACAACTCAGCTACGGCCCCAGCCGCAATCTCAACTTTCCCTTTGTGGTGCTCGGCCGCGCGCTGTTACACCACAAGCTTTTATGTCACCGTACCCATGCTGACCGCAGCGACCTCGCTCTCGATGCCGAACTGCTGGAGCAACTCGACGACAGCCAGCGGCGCAAACTGGCGCGGTTGTTTGCCCAGATTCGCGCCGGTAAGCGCGAGGAGGAGCGGCGGGCGGAACTGGCGGCGCTGGTGCTGGCGTGGTGCCACGAGCACGACCGTTGATCATACAAGGAGATCCGAGATGACCGGTTTCACCCTCAATGGCACGCCCGTAGAGGTCGACGCCCCGGAAGCGATGCCGCTGCTGTGGGTGCTGCGCGACGAGTTGGGCCTCACCGGCACCAAGTACGGTTGCGGCATCGCCCAGTGCGGCGCCTGTACCGTGCTGTTCAATGGCCAGGCCATGCGCTCCTGCCAGTTTCCGTTGGGCGCAGTGGCCGGTGCCGAGGTGGTGACCATCGAGGGCCTGGGTACCCCCGCCGAGCCCCACCCGGTACAACAGGCCTGGATCGACGAGCAGGTGGCCCAGTGCGGCTACTGCCAGTCGGGCCAGGTGATGCAGGCCGCCTGGTTGCTGGCCAACAACCCTGCGCCCAGCGACGCCGATATCGATGCCGCCATGGCCGGCAACCTCTGCCGCTGCGGCACCTACCCGCGTATTCGCCAGGCGGTGAAGCGGGCAGCGCAAACGCTCGCCAGCGAGGAGAGCTGATTATGGGGCGCCTCGCCACCCTGACCCGCCGGACCTTTCTGTTTGGCAGCGTCGCCCTGGCGGGTGGCGTGGCCTTTGGTGTCTACAAAGTCAAACAGGATCCCGACAACCCGCTGGCGGATGACCTGGCGGCCGGTGAGGTGACGTTCAACCCCTGGGTGCTGATTGGCCCGGACGGCATCACCCTGATCGCTCCCCACACCGATGTGGGGCAGGGCGCTCGCTCGGTGCAGGCCCTGTTGATCGCCGAGGAACTGGATCTCGACGCAGGCCAGTTCGAGGTCGCTCCGGGGAAACCATCGCCCGCCTACTGGAACACGGCCATGGCGCTGGATGCCGTGCCTTTCCCGCCGGATGACCAGGGTTTTGCAGCACGCGCTGCCCGAGGTGCGGTGGGGGCCATGCTCAAACTGTCCGGCCAGCAGATGACCGGCGGCTCCTCCACTGTGGCCGACTCCTGGGAGAAGCTGCGCCGGGCCGGTGCGGTTGCCCGTGAGACCCTCAAGCTCGCCGCGGCACAGAAGACCGGGGAAGCGGTGGACACGCTCAGTACCGCATCCGGTGCGGTGGTCCTGCGCGACGGCCGCCGTATTCCCTACACCGAACTGGCGGCCGCCGCGGCGAAAATTCCCCCGGTGGAGGACGTGTCCCTGCGCCCCCCGTCGGCCTGGCGCCTTATCGGCAAGTCGTCACTGCGGCTCGACATTGTCGCCAAGTCCACCGGTACCCAGGACTTCGGCATCGACCTCATGCCTGAGGGGGCGATCAATGCCACCGTGCGATTCAATCCCCGCCAGGGCGGGGCCTTGCTGTCCTATGACGACAGCAAGGCGCGTTCCATGCCGGGTGTACGGCAAATTCTTCCAGTCACCGGTGGCGTGGCCGTGCTGGCCGACAATACCTGGAATGCCTTCCAGGCGATTGCGGCCGTGCAGTGCGAGTGGGGCGAGGCTCCCTATCCGCCGGAGATGGCCCAGCACTGGGCGGCGGTGGAGTCATCCTTCACCGAGGAGCGACTGGACAAGCGCTGGCGCGACGACGGCGACGTACAGGCCGCGCTGGCGTCAGCCGGTGGCGGCGAGACCCTTGAGTTGGAGTACCGGGCACCCTATGTGGCACACGCACCTCTGGAACCCCTGTCGGCCGTCTGCCGGGTGAGTGGGGAGCGGGTCGATATCTGGGCCTCTCACCAGTTTCCCCGCATGGCGGAGCAACTGGTTGCCGACATCACCGGCCTGCCTGTTGAGCAGGTGTATTTGCACAATCTCTACAGCGGCGGCAGCTTCGGGCACCGCCTGGAGTTCGAGAACATCCGCTATGCGGCGGAGATCGCCAGCAAATTGCCCGGAGAGACCATCAAGCTGACTTTCAGCCGGGAGGAGGACTTTGCCCACGACTTCCCTCGCCAGATCGGTATGGCCCGGGTTCGGGTGGTGAGCGGGGAGGGGGGCATCACCGCGCTCGATATCGGCATCGCCACGCCCTCGGCGGTTACCTCCCAGATGGAACGCGCCGGCATGCCGATCCCGGGGCCGGACAACCAGATACCGGCGGGGGTGTGGAACGCGCCTTACGATATCGCCAACATGCAGGTTAACGCCTATCGCGTACCGGAACTGGCGCCGACCAGTTCCTGGCGTTCGGTGGGTGCATCCACCGGCGGCTTCTTTATTGAATCCGCCATCGACGAAGCCCTGATTGCCGCGGGGCAGGACCCCCTGGCCGGCCGGCTCGCCCTGTGCAACGACCCCGCCAGCCGTCGGGTACTGGAAGCGGTGCGTGACATGAGCGGCTGGAACGATCCCTTGCCCCCCGGCCACGGTCGCGGCGTGGCGCTGGTCGTTTCCTTCGGCACACCGGTGGCCGAGGTGGTGGAGGTCAGCCAGCAGGACGGGCGCATTCGCCTGGAGAAAGTCTTTATGGCCGCCGAGGTAGGGAAGGTAGTGGACCCCATCAATTTCGAGAACCAGGCCGCGGGCGGTGTCATCTGGGGCCTGGGGCATGCGATGAACTGCGAAATCACCTACGCCGACGGCATGGCCCAGCAGCACAATTTTCACCAGCACACGGGCATGCGTATCAACCAGTGTCCGCAGATTGTAATCAATGGGCTCGAGTCCGGCGGCCGGATAACCGGTATCGGCGAGCCACCGGTGCCACCCGCGGCGCCGGCGTTGGCGAATGCGATTTTTGCAGCGACGGGCCAGCGTTTGCGAGAGATGCCGTTTAGCAAGTTTGTCGACTTCGCCTAAGCAATCCGTCGATCGCCATGCCGTAGTCCATGGCTTCGCCGGTCCAGTAGGGGCGCCCCGTGGTAGCGTCTACATTTGGGGCCAGTTGTCGCATCGCCTCCGCCGACGTCTCCGCGGAGACGTCGGGAAATTGCGGGAAGACACTGGTTTCGATGGTGATGCCGGCTGGCGTGCTAAAACGCAGGGCGGGTGAATCCACTCCGTTACTCTGTACGGCCTCAATACTGAAACCGCCCTGGTGCAGCAGGCGGTGGTGATAGCGACATAGCGTCACCAGGTTATCCAGGCTGGTCTCGCCGCCATCGGCCCAGTGCCGGATATGGTGGGCATCCACGTAGCGCGATTCGCAGCAACCCGGCACACGACAGGTTTTGTCCCGCAGTGCTAGGGCCCGGCGAATGGCTGGCGGCACGGTGCGGGCGCGGCGGCCAATATTCAGCACTTCTCCATTGTTGTTTTCCAGCACGGTCACCAGGCTGGCGTCACAGGACAACCGGCGGGCGGTATCCGGGCTGAGCCACTGCTGATGCTCGAATTCACAGCAGTGGGGGCCATGGGAATGCGTCGAGCCGCTCTTTTGCAGAGTGTCGATATCTACGTGCAGCATTATCTGGCAGCGTTCGGCGCCTTTCAGGGCCTGAAGGGAATTGGCTCCTGCGCTGGTGGCGAGAAAGTGTTCGGTAATCTTGACCAGGGCATCGGCGCGGGTGTGTTCCAGTAACTCCTGGAAGTGGTTGCCTGATTCCTGTTCTTCTCGCTCGACGGTTTCGGAAAACGTCTCCGCGGAGACGTCCTCCAGTTCCCCGGGTGCGTGCTCCAATAGTGTCTTTTGATGCTCAGCCTGAATCGGCGCCGCCACAGCTTCCAGCGCCTTGATAACCTGCTCGCCCGCTTCAGGCGGCAGTTTGGCGTGGATGACCCACATGCCATCTTCGTCCTGGTAGTAGAGCAGCTTGCGGTTGTTCTCCTGTTCGTTCTCCCGGCGCCTATCCGACAGTTGCTTTTTAACCTTGTCGAACTTGCCCACCAGTTTTTCCATATGGCTGGCGGTACCGTGACGGGCGATCATCAGGAGGTAGTCTTCATTGTCCGCGGTGGCTACGCGCGTCATGGCCCGGACCTTGGAGTAACTGATTTCGCCTTTTTCGAACGCGGCATCGATCAGTGGCAGTTCCTCCAGTCGATGGGCAACCCGCACCTTTTCCCGTGCGGCCCCCAGCACGATGCCGCACTGCCAGTTGAGCCAGTGAGCGCAGGTTCGTACGGTGCCGCCACCACTCCAGCCCTTGCAGTTGTCGAACTCGGCGATGAGTTTCAGCAAGCGATGGGTGGCTGCGTTGATCTGCCCGGCGAGGAGGGTGATCTGTTGAGCCAGTTCTTCGGCGTTGTCCTCGAAGGTGAAGTCGGCAATTCGGGCGGGAGCATTCATGGTACGCCTCACAATAAATACTGTATAAATATACAGTATTTATTGTGGTTCATAGTGCGGCGTGTTTCAAATCATTCCGGATGGGTTCTTATATCGATTCTGCATATTGCTGACAGTCGCTGGCTTTTCCGTAATATGGGCATCCAGGGGACCGTTTCAACTGGATTGGGACGGGACCTCGACAAGTACGCAAATATCCAAAGGAATTCGAGCATGATCCGTTCCACTCTCTCTATCGCTGCTGTGATCACCCTCGCTATACCCGCACTGGCCGGGCCGGAAGCGTTCAAACCTGGCACAGTTGTGCCTGGCTTCGGCGCCTCCGCACCTGTGACGGCTGTCGAACTGCCTGCGGATACCCGGTTCATGGTGGCTTTCGATGTCGCCGAGGCGGGCCCTGAAGACGGCCTCAATCGCAAGCTGGTCACTCCCGCACGGTTCCTGAATATGCACGGGGCCGCCGGCGTGCCAGCAGGGAATCTCTCAGCGGCTGTTGTCGTGCACGGCGGCGCCTGGAAGGATTTGCTGACGGACAAGGCGCGCGGAAGTACCAACCCTAATGCCGGATTGATAGCGGAACTGGTCGCTGCGGGAACGACTATTCAACTCTGTGGCCAGACCGCGGCCATGCGAGACGTGGGGCAGGAGGACTTGCTGCCGGGTGTGACCATCGCATTGTCGGCGATGACGGCGCATGCGCAGTTACAGCAGGAAGGTTATACGCTGAATCCGTTCTGAGGCGGTATTCATCGCGAGGGGGTGGACCTACTCATACAGCCTGACCAGTCGGTCTTCATTCACAATGGCAGCAATACGCGGGTCCGTTCTCATCCCGTAGAACCAGGGGCAGTGCTCCTGCTTGCTAGCCATCATTAACGAAATCGCTTCGCTCTCTCGCCCCAGCGCACAGAGAGCAGGGGCAATGTGTGGGCGCGGACTTCGGTTTTCTTTGTTCTCCAGCGCAAACCGGACCAGCTCGCCAGCCCTGGAGCGGCTGCCCACTGTTGCCTCGACGTAGGCGATATTTGCCACTATGCCTGGAATGTCGGCCGACAGGGCCATGCCGCGGGTTGCCGCTTCAAGCGCCTCTTTCTCTCTGCCCATATAGGCTTCGAAAACCGCCAGATAGGTATGGGTAGTATCGTCGTCTGGATAGTTTTGGGCCAACTCGGTCTCGAGTTCTATGGCTTCCTGGACATTCAGGCTATGAAAGAGTGTAAATGCCAGACCGTGGCGGTTCAGCAGAGCCTCGGGATTCAGTTTGGCCCCTTCCCGCTGGTCAAGAACGGCCGCTTTTGCGTCTCCGCGCGCCCGCGAGAACCAGGACCGATGGGCATAGCCCGGCGCATAATCCGGATCGTCCTCCAGCGCCTCGTCCAGTATTGCAAGCCCCTCGTCCAGGTTCTGACCAATCATCCCTTTGAACCAGGCCTTTGCTACCCGGGACGGAACATGAGAAGGGTTGTGGGCGAGGGCCGTGAGGTAAGCGTGCTGTGCCTGCATCAGTGCTTTCTCCGGTGGTAGGTACCCCCGGACACACTGATACATGGTCACATCCGCGATCAGGGCCAGCGCGGCGTCGTAGGTGGGGTCCAGAGCCACTGATTTCTGCAAAAAC
Source organism: Parahaliea maris (assembly GCF_008064665.1). Lineage (GTDB taxonomy): Bacteria > Pseudomonadota > Gammaproteobacteria > Pseudomonadales > Halieaceae > Parahaliea > Parahaliea maris. The sequence continues at coordinate 257,947 of NZ_VRZA01000004.1, forward strand.
CTGATAGCCAGGGACAGTTTCTCGGGGCTGGGAATGCTGGCCTCGCGCAGTCCGGACAGGTAGTAGGAATAGGCGGGGGTACTGCTGGTTTCCACCGCGTCGAGCCGGGCGGGCTGGTGCCTCCCGGGGTGCTGTAAATGGATTGACTCGGTAATCCGGTAGCCGTGTTTGGATACCGTCTGAACACAGTCAACTCCGGATTGGCGGAGAATCTTGCGCAGGGAGTAAACACAACGGGCAAGGGAGTCGTAGTGAACGTCCTGTCGCGGCCACAGGGCCTGCTCGATGGTGGCCTGCGAGACTACATCCCCCTCTGCCCGCAGCAGGAGTTCGAGTAACTGAGTTTCCTTCGGCGGCACAGGCAGTCGCAGGTTGTTGCGAAACAATCCCTGGCCTGGCCGAAAACATAAATCCGCAAACCGATAGGTCGGCGCAATCTCGTCGCTGATTGGCGTTAACGCTCTGCGTTTCACAACTCGTTCACCTTGCCTCTTATTCCAACCGCTTTACCCGGGTGTACATTTGTTGACCGAGGTGCCCGTTTTTCGCCTCATCATATTTTCATCAAAAAATCAGCAGCGAGCGCGCCTATAGTATCCCTGTCTGGCTTTGATTTACAAAGGCTCCTGATTAAGCCGGGCAGCTGTCCGCAATCTCTGCAGATGGCTTACGTTTACTGATATAACGTAGGAGTTCGCGGATATTATGTCAGTTAAAAATAGAGCACCGTTCAGCGCTGCGGCACCGAGGCTGGCAACGCCGCTGATGGCCATGCTGGCTGCACTCTCTTTGCCCGTCAGTGGCCAGACGATGACCCTTGAGGAGATGCAAAGCCAGCTGCAGGCCATGCAGGTGAAGATGCAGGAAATGCAGGCCATGCAGGTAAAAATGGCGCAAATGCAGAAGGAGCTTGATGTCCTGCGAGCGAGGGATGCGGAGCGACAGGCTGGCCTGGCCAGCCAGCCGATTGCCGCCAACGACGCCAGCCTGGAAAAGGGCTCAGCCAGTTCGGCCCCTGCAAAAGAACCGGGAGCTGATGTCGCGGCACTGACGGAACCCGATACCGACGCCATATTGTCCAACATGCCCATTGCCGGCCTGGGGCGCGGTGAACAACTTAACGACCCTGACTTCAAGAAGTCCGTACCCCTGTTCGGATCGGACTACCGGTTTTCCATCGGTGGTTATGCCAAGACCGACCTGATCTTTGACTTTGACGGTTCAGCTGACCCCTACCAGTTTTTGTCGGTAGGTATCCCGGTGAACGGTTCACCCCAGGGTGGTAGCTATAGCAAGTTACATATCAGGGAGAGTCGTACGAATCTGGAAATTCGCAATATCAACTCGCCCTACAAGATCGACAAGTTCTTCATGGAGTTCGATTTCTTCGATGGCACGGACAGCACGAACTTCCGCCTGCGCCATGCCTACATGCAATTCGGACAGCTGCTGGCCGGCCGCACCTGGTCGATCATTACGGAACTGCGCGCCCTGCCGTTACTGATGGATTTCGCCGCTGGTGACGCCATCCTCGGCGGGCGCTCTGAACAGATCAAGTGGGATGGCGACAAGCTATTCGGCGCGGTTGACTGGGCTGTCGGCCTTGAAGCCTACGACGATACGCGCATCCTGACACCGGACAGCCTTGACGGCCGCGGCCTGGCCCGGGCGGACGCACCGCGCCTTTCCGGTGGCCTCAGCTACCCCTGGGACCACGGCGTCGTCAGTGTCGGAGCAGCACTCAACGAGGTGCGTTTCGACGGGGCGAATGGTGTCGATGACGAGTCTGAACTGGGCTGGACCTCCGTTATCGGCTCCAGGGTCTATCTCGACCAGGACAACCAGCACTTCCTTGGCTTCAACGCCGGCTATACCCATGGCACGGTAGCGGACATTATTGCCTTCGCCAACGCGGGGACGCCGAACGCTGCACTGGGGGAGGACGGCAAGCTGGACCTGGCCGAGGGCTGGAATGCCAACATCGGTTTGCACCTGAAGCTCCCCGGTAAATTCTCAACCAATCTCCACTATGCCTACACCCGGCTGGAGGAAATTCCCGACCTGTTCCAGCCGGATGAAATGGCCGAGACCTGGGCGGCCCACGCCAACCTGATCTATGACGTTGATCCGCGGTTTCGGGTGGGCATGGAGTACATGTGGGGCGAAAAGAAAACTGTTGCCGGTAATGACGGTGACGCTTCGCGACTTCAGTTCAGTACGTTCTATTACTACTAGAAGGAGAGCCCCCATGAAATGCCCGAACTTCAAGCATCTCGGCACCGCGGTGCTGACCTGCTTGCTGGGGTATACAGGCATGGCCAGTGCGGAAGAGGGGTCCGCCGAGAAAACAGCCGCGGAAATTGCCGCCGAGTTGGCCAACCCGAATACCGCGTTGGGCACGATGAACTTTAACCTGGACTATATCGCCTTCGACGGTGACCTGACCGATGCGGACGAGCAAAGTGCCCTGCGCATGACCTTCCAGCCCAGCCTGCCTTACCCCCTGGAAAGTGGCATGAACTTTTTCGCCCGCCCTGCGGTTCCCGTCATCCTCAAGCAGGATGTCCCTGTAGCTGGGGGGTACGAGGAGCTGGATTTCGAGTTGGGCGATATCGGTTTCGATGTGGGCGTGGGTAAAACCTTCGACAACGGTATTGTCGCCATTGGCGGTATGGTCGGGACATTACCCACTGCAACCGATGACGCCCTTGGCAAGGACCAGTGGGCCCTTGGTCCGGAAGCGCTGGTCGCACTGGTCAAACCCTGGGGCGCGCTGGGTTTGCTGGTGACTCATCAGTGGGACGTTGCCGGAGACAACGACGTCGATACCAACGTGACCGCCGGACAGTACTTCTGGGTGGTGAATTTGAAAGAGGGCTGGCAACTGCGCTCCGGCCCGACCTTCGCCTACGACCACGAAGCCCCGAGCGGGCAGCGCTGGACCTTCCCTGTGGGTGTTGGCGTCAACAAGACCACGATTATTGGTAAAACGCCGTGGAAGTTCGGCCTGGAGTACTGGGAGTACATAGAAGCCCCGGATACCTTTGGCCCGGACTGGCAAATCCGGTTTATTGTCGCGCCGGTGGTGCCTCTGCCCTGGTAATGGATTTTGGAGAAATGAAAATGAGACTTATCAATTGGGCTATGTTGTTAACCACACTGGGCATACTGCCCGCGGTGGCCCAGGAACCCATCGTATCGAGAGACACTCCGATTGCGGAGGTGCGCGATATCTTTGACTACTTTCACACTCCCGCCAATGTCGTTCAAATCCAGGTGGCCAGTGACAAAACCCTCTATGCCTGGCAGAACATGTCGGCGTTCGTCTACACGATGCAAATCAGCCGGGACGGGCCTATCAGCCAGTTGCCGGAGAAGATAGACCCCAAACTCGGTCAGCTCACATTTACCCGCCCGGGCATGTCGCCGGAGACGGTATCCCAGCATTTCGAATCCAGCACGATGGATGCGCTGCTGGTGCTGCATAAAGGCAGCGTGGTGTACGAACACTATAAAACCATGCGGCCCTTTGATAAACACCAGTGGTTCTCCTGCAGTAAGGTCGTTCCGGGAACGTTAGTGGCCTTACTGGCACTCGAAGGGAAGATCGATCTCAAGCAACCGGTGAGTGACTATGTTCCCGAACTGAAGGGTTCCGAGTGGGACAACGTGACCGTCGAAGAAACCCTGGACATGGCGACCGGCCTGGATTCTACCGAACATGAAGAGCACGACGCGCGGACCAACCCCGAGCGTGGCTGGTACCGATGGGCTGTGAGCCTGGGCCTGTTTGAAGACAAGGACAAGCTCAATTTGTCACCTTTTGACGTGCTTCGGAACATGAAGCGGGTCAAGCCCGGCCATACCGTTTTCGAATACAACTCCATCAATACCTTTGTGCTGGAACTGATCGTTGATGAGGTCACCGGCCATACGCTCAACGAAGAGTTCGGGGCCCGCGTCTGGCGCAAGATCGGTGCGCAGAATGACGCCTTCGTCGGAGTCACCGAACACGGCCTGGGTAATGGTTGGGGTTTTATCAACACAACCCTGCGTGATATGGGCCGCTTTGCAATGCTCTACACCCCGAGCTGGGGCAAGGTCAGTAAGGAACAAATCATTCCTCCCGCGCTGATTGATGCGATTCAGCATACGGGCAAGCCTGAGATCTATGGTGGTGGCACTGTGGGTACGCTACTGCAGAGCTCATTTCCTGACATAGCGGGCCTGACGAACCGCTACCAGTGGGACATCGTGTTCCCCGACGGGGATTTCTACAAAGGAGGTGTCGGTGGCCAAGGCATCTACATCTCTCCGTCGGCGGATACGGTCGTGGTGTGGTTCAGCACCGGCAAGCAACAGGAGGAGGTCATGGCGCGAGCGATTGCAAAATCATTCGGCGGCACGGAGTAAGCCTGTCTTAATGTTGGGTAATGAGAATTTGTACGCCAGAAGCAATGCATCACCTGATCAGGAGTAAATCCGGAATGAACACCTCGAAGCAGAGTTGGACGAAATGTATATGGGCGTCGGCACTCGGCATGAGCCTGTCCTTAACGGGCCTTGCCAGCCAGGACTTTTCATCCATGCAGATGCAGGGCATCGAGCAAACTACCGTTGATGTAGATATTGATGCCGCCGTGAAGCGCCTGTCCGGGGCCGTGCAGTTCCGTACTATCTCAAACCAGGACAGGGACGACTTTGATACCAAGGCATTCACCGACTATCACGCCTACCTGGCGGAATCCTACCCCAATGTGACCAAAACGCTTAAACGGGAGGTCCTTGGGGACCCACGCCCTTACAGCCTTCTGTATACCTGGCAGGGGACCGATCCTGAAGCAGAGCCTGTGTTGTTCTATGCACATATGGATGCGGTCCCGGTGCCGGACGATTCGCGTGACCAGTGGCTCCAGGATCCTTTTGCCGGGGTGATTGCCGATGGTTACATCTGGGGCCGCGGCGTGGTGGACGACAAGAACCAGATCCACGGCATCCTCGAAGCCGCTGAAATGAAGATCAAGGAGGGCTGGAAGCCCAGGCGGACGATGTATTTCGTCTTTGGCCAGGACGAGGAAGTGGGCGGGCCAGAGGGCGCCCGCTTCATCGCCGAAACACTCGAAAAGCGGGGCGTCAAGCGCTTCGCCTTTGTGATGGACGAGTCGGCGCCGCTCATTCCCGGCCTGTTCCCCGGTATTCCGGACAATACCGCGCTGATCGGTATCGCCCAGAAGGGCTATCTCAGCCTTGAACTGGCCATTCACGCCGTTGGCGGACACTCGTCACAGCCGCCCGAGGAATCGAATATCGGTATCCTTGCGGAAGCCATCACCAAACTGGAGGCGGCACCGTTCCCCTACAGGATTCATCCGGCCGTTCGCTCGCAATATCGCTATATGGGTCCGGAACTGCCGCAAGAGCAACAGCCGATGTACAAGGCAGTCGCTTTCGGCAAAGACGGTGAAATGACCGACCTCGAAAAGCAATTCATCAAAGCGATGGCCGGCAACCAGGTCACACGGGCCATGCTGCACACCACCATCGCCGTCACCATGTTCAATGCGGGAACCAAGGACAATGTCCTGCCGCCCTCCGCGACGGCCGTGGTCAATTTCCGGCCCATGCCGGGGGATACGCCCGAAGTGATCATCAAGCACGTGAAGGATGCTATTGCTGACGATCGCATTACCGTGCGGGACATTTCCGCCTCCACCCCCGCGACGGCCATCGCCAATCCCGACACCGATGCCTACCGGGCGCTCGAAAAGACGATCCGCCAGACCTGGGGCAATGACCTGATTGTCGCGCCCTTCTTCGTGATCGGCGGCTCGGATTCAAAACATTTTCAGGCCCGACCCTTTGCACCGGACACTTTCACCATTACCGCGCTGCAGCTCGAAAACGTCAAGGAGTTTGAAGGTTTCCACGGGGTGAACGAACGTCTCCTGGTGGATGAGTACGCAAAAACCATCGGCTTTTTCTACCGGATCTTCGAGAACCTCAACGCGAACTAAAGCACAGACCAGCAAGACCTTCGCTCATAGCGCGGTCTACTTGCACACCAGTTAATGATGAACGAAGGAGAACAGGAAATGGCTAACTTCTATCGTCGAGTCCTCGTCGCTGGCGCTGCCGCCGCGGCACTCGCAACAACCCTTTTCGGTGGCAGCGTTACCGCACAGGCTGCTGCGGTTCCAGAGTCGAAGCCGACCCTCATCACCAATGCCCGCATCTTCAATGGCACTTCCCCAAAATTGTCCGAACCGATGAGTGTGCTGGTCGAAGGCAACAAAATTTCCAGCATTGAGTCCAGTATCAAAGCGCCACAGGGCGCGACAGTGATCGACGCCGCCGGGAAGACGCTCATGCCCGGGCTCATCGACATGCACTGGCACATGATGTGGGCCAAGCTCTCCGTGGCGGAAGTGATGACGAAGGACGCCTTCTACCTGGGCATCATGGCAGCGCAGACGGCTGAGGAAGACCTGCTGCGCGGTTTTACCACCTTGCGTGATATTGGTGGTAATACCTTTGGATTGAATGAAGCTATTGACCAAGGGATTATTCCCGGAGCCCGCATCTATCCTTCCGGTGCGCTGGTCAGTCAGACCTCCGGACATGCGGATTTTCGGCCAGGACTAGAGCCAAACCACGCCCCCTACCTGGAGACATCTGGCCACGCGATCATCGCGGATGGTGTGCCTGAAGTCTATCGTGCAGTACGTCAGCAGTTACGTCGCGGGGCAACCCAGATCAAACTCACGGCGGGTGGCGGTGTGTCTTCTGACCTCGATCCGCTCGACGTCCGACAATACTCCCTGGAGGAACTCAAAGCCGCCGTCGAAGCCGCTGACGAATGGAACACCTACGTAGCCGTTCACGCTTTTAGTGACGAAGCGGTTCAAATGGCGATTAAGGCGGGTGTGAAGTCGATAGAACACGGCATGTTGATCACCGAAGATACGGCCAAACTGATGGCCAAGAATGATGTGTGGCTGAGTATTCAACCCATCCTCAACGATGAGGACGCCATTCCTTTTCCCGAGGGTTCGGTCAATCAGCAGAAGTTCGAGCAGGTGACAGAGGGTACGGACAACGCTTACGCAATGGCCAAGAAGTATGGCGTGAAGACCGCCTGGGGTACGGACGTTATCTTCGACCCCGAGCTTTGCCTGAAACACGGTAAGCTGCTGGCCAAGCTCAAGCGCTGGTATAGCCCCTTTGAGGCGCTGAAAATGGCCACCTATGACAACGCCCAACTGCTCAAGTTGAGCGGGCCGCGAAATCCCTATCCCGGTGAGCTCGGCGTCGTGAAGGAAGGCGCCCTGGCCGACCTCCTTCTCGTAGACGGCAATCCACTCGAGAACCTCGATCTGGTGGCCGATCCGGACAACAACTTCGTCGTGATTATGAAAGACGGGAAGATTTATAAAAACAGTTTGTAATCGGATTGTTACCTGCTGACTCGTTTAACGTTTTTAGAGGGCACAAAATGAAATCACTAAGCGTACGACGTTATTTGAGCCTTACGGTGTGTTTGATATGCACTTCCATTGCGCCTGTGTTCGCGCAGGAACAACCGGATATTACCTTGATTACCAACGTCAACGTTTTCGACGGTGTCCATGAGAAACTGATCAAAGACGCCAATGTCGTGGTGACGGGCAACCTGATCTCGGAAGTGTCAACGGAGCCATTGGCCGTTGCTGGCGGCAAGGTGATTGATGGGGGCGGTCGTACCCTGATGCCCGGCCTTACCGATGCTCACTTTCACATAATGCATGCCCATATTTCAAGCAGGGAAATCCTCGTCAATGACCTTGGCTATCTGACCCTGGCGGGGGCAGAAGCCGCCGAAGCGACGCTGATGCGAGGTTTTACAACGGTTCGCGATGCTGGAGGTCCGGTTTTTGGCATCAAGAAAATGATCGACGAGGGACGATATACAGGGCCAAGAATCTATCCTTCGGGTGCTTATATCACGCAGACCTCCGGCCATGGAGATTTCCGCTTTCCCACAGCGATAACAAGGAAAGACGGAAGAGAACTTCTCGATGGTGAAATCATGGGGTGGACAAAGGTCGCAGACGGTGTTCCCCAGGTGATGAGACGGGTGCGTGAGAATTTAATGAGCGGCGCCACTCAGATAAAGGTCATGGCGGGCGGTGGCGTGGCTTCATTTAGTGACCCTCTGGATGTCAGGCAATATACGCTGGAGGAAATGAAGGCGGCAGTGGATACGGCAGCGACCTGGAACACCTATGTACTCGTACACGCCTATTCAGATGTCGCGGTCCGGGGAGCGCTGGAAGCAGGGGTTCAAAGTATTGATCACGGCCAGATGATAACGGAAGACACCGCAAAGCTGATCAAGAAAAAGGATGCATGGCTTAGCTTGCAGCCCTTGCTGAACGATGAAGACGCTCCTCCATTTCCCGAGGGATCTTTCGAACAACAGAAATTCCTGGAAATGACCCAAGGCACGGAGAAAGCCTACACATTAGCCAAAAAACACGATTTGAAGGTCGCCTTTGGCTCGGATCTGCAAAACGGTGCCGAGATTGCGGCCAAACAGGGCAAAGCACTGACAAAACTCACAAGATGGTATGAACCATGGGAGGTGCTGAAAATGGCCACCAGCACCAATTACCAGCTCTTCAAGCTATCTGGACCCAGGGATCCCTATCCCGGAAAGAACGGTGTCATCGAGAAGGGCGCCCTGGCGGATTTGCTCCTGGTGGATGGCAACCCGCTCGAGAATATCGATCTCATCGCCGATCCTGAGAAGAATTTCGATCTCATCATGAAGGACGGCAAGATTTACAAAAATACGCTCGACTAAACCGCCAGGTATCAGGAGTTATCTGACCCCTTGCCCTGCGCTTTGTAGATCCGCTGCTGACGCGCAATCTGGTCTGCATTGCGGCGCAGCAGTGTCGGGAACTCGGGGTGATCTTTGAGCTCGGCGAAGATAGGCTGTATCTCGACGCCGTAATAGCTGTCGCCCTTGTCCAGCCACTCGTGCGCCTGCCGCACCGCCTCGTCGGTTTGTCCGTCCAGGATGGCGACGAGCACCAGGTTGAACCAGCTGCAGGGGCAGAGGTAGCCCGCCTCGAGCATGCCGACAGTCTCGTCCCGACAGCGCGCCATCATCTGCTCGGTGCGATCCCCCTGGCCCAGCTTGCGGTAGTACTGGATCAGGTCGAAGTGACAGCGCTCCTGCCACGGCTCACCGCGGCGCTCCAGCTCCTGGGTGTAGGCGGCGACCACGCGGGCCAGGCTGTCGTTGTCACCGTGCCAGTACTCGAGCTGCATTCCCTGCCAGAGCACGGCGTTGTAGCGCTCATCCTCCGGGGTGGTCGCCTCGAGAATCGCCCTGGCGGCCTCAGGCTCGTTGCGCACCAGGTGGACCTCCATGGACAGATCGGGCAGCCCGAACGCCAGCGCTTCGTCTTGCAGCCCGAGGAAGTCGAACGACCAAGCGTAGTAGGAGCGCATCCGCTCGTTGTCCGGATAGGCTTTCGTGGCGGCTTTCAGTAGCGGTAGCGCCTCGGCGTAGCGGCCCAGGGATGTCAGGTTCTGGATCGAGGTGCGCCTGGCCGGCAGGCTGCCGGGGTGCAGTTGTTCCATACGGTCTGCGATCCGGTCGGCGTCCTCGGGGCGCCAGAAATTCCGGTAATCCCGGGCCAGACCCTCGGAGATCTCCAGGGACATCGGGTCCAGGGCGTAGGCCTGCTCCTTGTCCGCCAGCATGGCCAGGTAGTTGCGCTCCTCGAAGCGCAATTCGGAGCGCCACAGGTAGGCCAGCGCGTGGCTGGGATTGAGGGCAATGGCCATGTCCAGGTCGGCGCCAGCCTCTTTGAAGCGATAGCGCTGGGTGTGCAGCAGCCCGCGGATGGCGTAGGCATCGGCGCTTTCCGGGTTGAGCGCCAGGGCTTTCTCCAGGGCCGGGATGGCCTCCCGCTCTACCTCTTCCGGGCTGAGACGGTCGCTGGAGTCGGTCTCCCACTGGTCCCCGAGGAAGATCCAGGTGGCAGCCAGCAGTGAGTGTGCGGGTGCGAAATCGGGATCGAGCCGGACGGCTTCCTGGAACTTCTCCTGGGCTACCAGCACGTCCTCCCGGGTGCGCTGGTTCAAGCGGCTGCGGCCGATCAGGAAGGCGTTGTAGGCGTCCATGTTCGTAGTGTCGGCTGCCGCATGGGCCTGCTCCCCGAGCAGGTGAAACTTCAGCGCCCCCAGAATGGCGCCGGAGATCTCATCCTGCATCGAGAACACGTCCTTGAGCTCGCGGTCGTAGGTTTCCGACCAGATATGGTAACCGCTGTCGCCGTCAATTAACTGGGCAGTGATGCGCAGGGTATTGCCGGACTTGCGCACCGAACCTTCCAGCACATTGCCTACGTCCAGCTTGGTGGCGATGTCCTTGACGTCGGCATTGGTGCCCTTGAAGGCAAAGGACGACGTGCGCGCAGCCACCCGCAGCTTTTCCGTTTTCGCCAGCAGGTTGAGAATCTCCTCGGAGATCCCGTCGGAAAAGTATTCCTGGTCTTTGGCGGGGGACATGTCCTCGAAGGGCAGCACGGCGATCGAGGCTTGCAGTGGCGGGGCATCCGCGCTTTCAGTAATCTCCGAAATGCGGGCAGCCGCTGGCGGCGCTTCATCGCTGGGAGAACTGAGGTAAGCGTCCCAGACCACAAAGCCCAGGGCGATCGCGAGAAGTCCGAGGCTGAGGTGTTCCAGCAACCGGCCGGTGTTAGAGGTGACTGAATCTTCAGGCAGCACATCCTCACTGCGTTTAAGACCGTCGGGTGTCAGCTCGAAGGCCCAGGCAAAGAGGAGGGCGACGGGGAAACCGATGAGCCCGAGAAAAAACACCAGTGAAGGTACCCATTCGGGCAGGTTTAATGCCGGAACTGCTACGTCGGTCACCTGGACGATGACCCACCCGAGGGCGAGGTAGGCTATCGCCACCCGGAAGACGTTACGCCGCTTTAATTCCCCGATCAATCCCGACACAGCTATTAGTCCCTGAATAGCCCCAAGCGCCGATAATAGCACTTTGTAAGCCAAATGCACTGGGCGAAAAAGCGGCCCCGGGACTATGCTTACCCGATAACAAACCGGGAGACCAACATGCCAAAGCCGCGCCTTGCCCACGTTGTGTTCATGACTCGCCGCTACGAGGAAATGATTGCCTGGTACGAGACGGTGTTCGGGGCCTGGATAGTGCACTCGGACCCTGCGCTGACCTTCATGACCTTCGACGAAGAGCATCACCGCTTTGCCTTTGCCAACCTCGATGTACTGAAACCGACGGTTGCGCCGGTGGAGTGCGGTGAGGTGGGCGTCAACCACGTGGCCTTCACCTTCGCGTCGGCGGGGGAGCTGCTGGAGACTTACGAACGGCTGAAAGGGCTCGGTATCTCGCCTTACTGGCCGGTGCATCATGGCTTTACGCTGTCCCTGTACTACCAGGACCCGGACGGCAACCGGCACGAATTCCAGGTAGAGAGCTGCAGTGTCGAAGAAGCCAACGCATTTATGCGCAGTGACCTCTTTGCCGCTAACCCCATTGGTGTCGGTTACGATCCTGATGAGTTACTGGCGCGCTATCGCGCTGGCGCCTCCGAGGCGGAGTTACTTGATCGGCCTGACAGCGAACCGTCACCTCTGCCGGTCCAGCATGGCATGAGTTAGATTGAGAACCCGCCGAACCATCGGGCGTGTGATAATGTTGCCCGTGGCGAGTGAGCAGGAGGTGGCCGCTTGCTGGCTATTTCGTAGCGATAACCATCGAATCAGGTCCTACGAGGTGGACGGTACGGGTTGCACGGAATCCCGCGTCTTTCATCCAGCCCTCGCAGTCGGCACCGGTATAGTCGAAAACGCCGGGAGTCTCGATCAACATGTTCAGGCTCATAAGTAATCCGAAGGCGTTCTCGCGCCGTTCGTTATCGATCAGTGCTTCGTAGACCACGTAGGCGCCGCCTTCGGGCAGCGCATCGTAGGCCTTTTGCACCAGTGCGCGCTTCTGTTCGAGATCCCAGTCGTGAAGTATGTGGCCCATGACGATCACATCCGCGGGTGGTAACGCGTCTTCGAAGAAGTTGCCGGGGTAGAACGTCATCCGCTCCGATACACCCTGTGAACTCATGTAATCATCAAAAATAGGTCCTACCTGTGGCAGGTCGAAACCGCCGCCTGTCAGGTGTGGGTGAGCCATGGCAATCTGCGCCGTGAACCCGCCCTGGGCGCACCCGACATCAATGAAAGACTTGAACTCGTTCCAGGGGAACAGCTCTGCTGCCGCTTTTGCGGGACCCAGGCTGATGGCAGTCATGGCGGACAGAAACTGCTTCAGGTGATCCGGGGAGTCGTAGAGCACCTCGAAAGGATCGTCGTTTTCAGTATCGTTCAGCGACACACCGGTTTTCAGGGCCTCGGTGAGGTTGGCCCAATGGCGAAAGAGGCGCGCGCTGAACATTTCCAGCAGACCGCCAATGTAGGCTGGTTTGTTGCGGTCGAGGAGGGCGTCTGTATCGGGCGTATTCGAGTAGAGCCCATTCTCCCTGCACAACATGCCCAGGGCGACCAGGGCATCGAGGAAATCGGTTGCGCTTCGTCGATGCAGGCCCAGGCGCTGCCTGATATCTTCACCGCTCTTCGGACCTGCGGCCAATTCTGTGAACAGGCCCAGCTCGACGGCACTTAACAGGGTCCTTGACCCCCAGAAAGCGGTGCCAAGCTGCATAATGGCTTCCTGGTCTGGAATTGCGGACATGGGTATCGACCTCCTGCGCCCGCTGGTGGCGCAAATGCAGATACCAAAGTATGGTCGAAAATGTCAGAAAAGCTTGCAGGGGAGGTCAGTAGAGGAGCTCTGTAGAGGGCCCCGAGGCTTTGCACCCCGGGGCCTTCCAGTTAGCGGTTGTCCGCTATCAGCGAATCTCCGACTCCGGCTTGCCCTGCCAGTAGAAGGGCTTGAGCTCGGCATCCCCGGTCACTTCTTCGCCCAGGTCGCCGGCCCGGTACAGGCGGCCGTTCACCATCACGTGGCTGATGTGATCGGTGTTGCGGATGTCTGCCAGCGGGTTGTCTTCCAGGATCACCAGGTCCGCCAGTTTGCCGGCTTCCAGTGAGCCCACGTCATCGCTCATGCCGAGATAGGTGGCGGGGTTGATGGTTGCGGCGGAGAGCGCTTCCATGGGGCTGAAGCCACCGCGCACGAAGCTCCACATCTCCCAGTGGGTACCCAGGCCTTCACGCTGGCCGTGGGCGCCGGTGTTGACCATGATGCCTTTGTCCAGCAGCACCTTGGCGGCCGCGGCGGCGTCGTCGTCACGGTAGTCCGCTTCCGGGGCCATCGGGCGGCGCACAGAGCGCGGCTGCAGCACTGCCGGGGGCACGAAGTTGGACAGGATGGGGTGCTTCCATACTTCGGTGTCCTGGTAGTAGTAGTCCTCGGAGGTCAGGCCGCCGAAGGTCACTACCAGGGTCGGGGTGTAGCCGGCCTGGGACTGGCTCCAGTACTGGGTGACGTCGTCGTACATGGGCATGACGGGCACGTTGTGCTCGATACCGGTGATGCCGTCGCCGATCAGGTTCATGTCCAGGTGGTAGAGGGAACCGCCCTCGGCCACGGACATCAGGCCTTCCTGGCGGGCTGCCTCGATCACCTGCTGGCGCTGTTCACGGCGCGGCTGGTTGTAGTTCTTCACCGAGATGGCGCCCTGGGCCTTGAGCCGGCGCACGTGGGAGAGGGCGTCGTCCAGACTGTTCACCGGTGACCAGTAGGTGCTCTTGGCGCCGTACACGATCTCGGCGGTGGAGAAGATGCGCGGGCCGAGGATCTTGCCGGTCTGCTGGTATTCCGCGGCGGCAAACACCAGGCTGGCCACGCTGGAGGGGTTATGCACGGTGGTCACGCCCAGCGCCAGGTGGCCGAGCAGGTTCCAGTTCTGCTGGGGCACAATCTCGCCGGAGCCGTAGGGGCCGTGGGCGTGAATGTCGACAAAGCCGGGGATCACGGTCTTGCCGGCCAGGTCCACCTGCTCGTAGCCGGCCGGAACGCTCAGTTCGCCCGTGGCGCCGACCGCCTTGATGCGGTTGCCTTCCAGCAGCACGGTACCGCGTTCGTGGACGGTACGCGCACCGTCCATGGTGATGACCCGGGCGTTGACCAGGGCCACGCGGGTGTCGGGCTTGACGGCCTCCACCTCCATCGACAGGTCGCGGCCGCCTTTGGGGGCCTCAAAGCCTTCGGCGAAGGCGTCCTTCACCGCGACGGTTTTCAGTACCGGCCCGACGGACCAGCTCACGGCGCTGCCATCGGCATTCCAGTACAGGTAGGTGCCGCCGGTCGTGCTCAGCTTGACGCTGGGGAAGGCCGGCTTGGGAGCGTCCAGTACCACTGGCTTGCCACTGGGCAGGATGTCCGCCAGGAACATGTGGTGGCTGTCCTCGAAGGCCAGCTGGCGGCCGCTGGGGGACATGCGCACGGTGGTGGCGAACTCGGCCTGGGCCAGTTCGCGGACTTCGTTCCCGTTGTAGTTCATGGACAGCAGTTTGGTGACGGCGGTGCTGCTGCCGCGGCCGGTGGCGCTGTCGGCGCGTTCCTGCACGTAGAGGCGGCCATCGTCCGGCCCGAAGTGCGGGGCGGTGCCGCGTTTGCTCACAAAGCGGGGCTGGCCGTCGTCGATGTCCATCAGGTAAACGCCGGGTTCCACGCCCCAGGCGGGGTTGAGTAGGGCCGAACCGGGGCGTTTGCGGAAGGCCAGGGTCTCGCCTTCATTGTCGATGGCGAGCTCGGTGAACTGGCCCCTGGCGTCGCTCACGGCACGGGAGCGGCCGCCGCGTGCGCTGACCTTGCGGATGGAGGTCAGGCTTTCATCGTTCCAGCGCAGGAAATAGATGTCGTCACCGTCGGGCGCCCACACCGGGGAGTAGTCGAAGCCGTCCTGCGGGTCGGAGGCCAGGGCTTTGGGGGCGCTGTCGCCGCGCTGCACATAGAGCTGGCCGAGGGATTCAAACACCACGGCCTTGCCGTCGGGGGAGGGCTGGGCAAAGCGCACCATGCGGGTGCGGAAGCGCTCCGGTGCCACGTCCACCTTGAAGCGGGGAGCGGGGTAGATGTCGCGGGTGTCCTTCACGTGGAAGGGGATGTCGCTGACCTCGCCACTGTCCACGCTGATTTTCTTCAGCTTGCCGCCGGCCCAGAACACGATGGCTTCGCTGTCGGGGGTCCAGTCCATGTTCGGGTAGAGGCCGTGGACGGCCCAGGTTTCCTGCATATCCTGGTCGAGGTCGGCGTACACCATGCGCTCCTCGCCGCTGGCCAGGTCTTTCACGAACAGGCGGGATTCGGAGCGCACGCGCTTGACGAAGGCGAGCTGCTTGCCGTCCGGAGAGGGGGTAGGGCGCACGGCGCCACCGGGGCCGCCGGCTACGGTGGTCACTTCACCGCTGCCCAGGTCGATGCGGCGGATCTGGAACAGCTCGGTGTTGCTGTCCTGGTGGTAGATAAAGGTGTTCCCGGGGGTGGCGTTCAGGGTGTAGTAGATGCCCTTGCCATCCGCGGTGAACATGGGCTCACCCTGTTCCTTCTGGAAGGTCTTGGCGGGGCGTTCCACGACCAGCTGGCCGCTCTGGTTTTCACCGCCGTCGGCGCGGTACAGCCAGACCTCACCGGTGCCCAGGGAGCGGGATGTGGTGAAGTGCTTGCGGGCGGCGATGTAGTCGCCGTCCGGGCTCCAGGTGGGGTTGTTCATCAACCGGAAATCCTCGAAGGTCACCTGGTGGTAGGTGTTGGCGTCCAGGTCCAGGGTCCAGATGTTGTCGCCGCCGGCGCGGTCGGAGGTAAACGCGATCTTTTTGCCATCCGGGCTGAAGCGCGGCTGCATGTCCCAGGCGTGGCCGGAGGTCAGGGATTGGGCCTCGCCGCCCGCCAGCGGCAGCAGGTAGAGGTCGCCCATCAGGTCGAACACGACCTGCTTGCCGTCCGGGGAGACATCCAGGCTCATCCAGGTGCCCTCGGTGACGTCGATTTCGGCGCGGGTGGGTTTGACGGAGTAGGCGGGAGCGTTAACGTCCCATCCTGCTTCCGTCTCTTCGGCGGCCAGTAGCCCCGGCGCCGCCAGCAGGGTCGCCAGCGCCAGTGGCGCGGTCGATTGGTATTTCATGCGGTAGTCCAGTATTTGTTGAATGATGCGCGGTGATACATACTGCGCGAACTCGCGTACCTTACACGGTGGAACCCACCACGTGTAGCACTGCCCCATGTGAAACGGAGAACTAACCATGTTCCGCAAGTTTTTGACCCTGATTTCCCTGAGCCTGCTGGTCGCGCTACCCGCATCTGCGCTGGATGTCGGCGATATGGCCCCGGACTTTACCCTGCAGGCGAGTGACGGCAAGACCTACACCCTGTCGGATTACCGCGGCAAGCAGGCTGTGGTGCTGGCCTGGTTTCCCAAGGCCTACACCAAGGGCTGTACCATTGAATGCAAGTCGCTGGCGGAGAATGGCCACCTGATCCGGGAGTACGACGTCAGCTACTTCATGGCCAGTGTGGACCCTCTGGAGGACAACAAGGGCTTCGCCAAGGAGACCAAGGCAGACTTCCCCCTGCTCAGCGACCCGGAGAAAACCGCCGCCGAAGCGTATGACGTGCTGCACATGCTCGGCTTTGCCAAGCGCCACACCATCTACATTGGCGCGGATGGCAAGGTGCTGAAGATCGATACCGACGTGGAGCCCGCTACGTCTGCCCAGGACATGGCTGCCACACTGGGGGAGCTGGGCGTTGCCAAACGCTAGAAGCCCTGCACTCAGAAGCCCTGCACTCAGAAGCCATAGTCAAAGGTGATGGTGAGCCCGTCTACATCGGGCCCCAGCACTGCCTGCAACCCCAGTGCCACCTGGCGGTAACCCAGTGCCACCCCCACTTCGTAGAAGTGAGTAAAACCGAACTGGTCGCGTCCCGGGCCGGTAAAGGCAGTGCCGGCAACGTGGCCGATCAGGTACAGCGGGTGCTCATTGATCGTCGCCGACAGGGGCTGGGCAACGTCGAATTTGGCTGACATACTGCCCGTGTTCGCCTGGAAGCTGGGGAAACCTTCGGATTCATTGAAGCTTTCCACATAGCTGTAGACATAGCTGGTGCTGCCCCGGACCTTGAGGTTGTCATACCAGGTGTCCCTGTATGCCAGCCCGACGGTTGCCCGGCCGATCACCGCGCTGGTGCGCCAGTTGATGACCTGACCTTCAAGCACCGGTGCCAGAATATCGCGCACAAATGCGTTGCTGATACTCGAATCATTCTTGAGCCGGGTGCCACCGGCGCCGAATCCGCCGGTCAATGACAGGGATTGCGTGAGCGGCATGATCAGGCCGGCTTCCGCCACCCCGGTGTAGGCCTCCCACTCGGCATCGATGTCAGTGGTGAACATATCCATGCCGGGAACCAGTTCAAGGTCGTCCAGTTCCTCGGTGTAGCGCAGTGAACTGAAGGCGCCCTGGGCATACCAGCGCCAGTCACTGTCCTCGATTTCAAATTCCTTGTACAGCGGGACCTTGAGCACGGCCATGACGTTGTCCGTATTGGGCGTCTCGCTGTCGATCCGGAAGCCCGATGCGGAGATCTCCGGCGCGGCAGCGAAACTGATCATGTGGGCATAGCCCTGGCCCAGTTCTCGGAAATTGATGCCCGAATCCTCCTGGGCGGTGGCGGGGAGGGTGAGGGTGGCTGTTATCGCTATAGCGAGCGCCCAGGGTGCGGTGTGATGTGGGCAATGAGTAACACTTTGTGGCATAAATTCTGGCTCTTGTTACTTAATAACGCGGTGCTCCAGCGAACTGAACAGGTACTGGTTTCTGGTGGCACAGTCACTATACTAGGTCGCCTGTCCGGGGGTTGCCAGTAGAGCAGGCCCGGTCCCTCGAATTCTGTGGCGAGGAGCTGCAACAGCGCCCCGATATTCGCCATTTCAGGCAAGGAGTTACACCATGCGCAACCTGATTGCGGCACTGTTATTGGTGCCGCTGGCCGCCGTGGCAGCCCCGAGTGAGAGCGAACGCCTCACCCAGTGGCTGGACGCGCGTTACGAAGAAGAGTTGGGGTTCAACCCCATGGAGCAGACCAAACTGGGCCGCAAGACCCAGTACGACCAGATCGATGATTACAGCGATGCCGCAGCCGAGGCCCAGTTGCAATGGCGCCAGGGTACGGTTGCCGCGCTGAAGGCCGGGTTCGACTACCAGGCCCTGGACTCCGAGGCCCGGGTCAGTTACGACTACTGGATCTACCGTGCCGACCGCGCGGTCGAGGATCTTGGCTGGCGTCCGCACACTTATGTGCTGGACCAGGTAACCGCCGTGCACACGTCGCTGCCACAGTTCCTGATCAACTTCCACAACGTGGCTACCGAGCAGGACATGCTCGACTATATCAGCCGCCTGGAGGGTGTAGCCCGGGCCCTTGGCCAGGTGCAGGAGCGGGCTCAACGGGGCGCCGACAAGGGAGTGCGTCCGCCGCGTTTTGCCTACGACATCGTGATCGACCAGTCCCGGGCAGTTGTCAGCGGGGCGCCGTTTGACGACACCGACGCCACGGCTCCTTTGTGGGCCGATATCCAGACCAAGGTGGCCGGGCTGCAGGAAGCGGGCGCGGTGGACGAGCAGCGCGCCGCGGCCCTGCTCGAGCAGGCTCGCGAAACCCTGCTGACAGCAGTGGAGCCAGCCTACAAGGGGCTGGTGGCCTGGCTTGAGTCAGACCGCAAAAACACCTCGGAGCAGCCTCTGGGTGTTTCCAGCCTGGCTGACGGGCAGGCGTTCTATGCCTATCGTTTGCGCAGTTATACCACCACCGATATGAGCGCCGAGGAGGTGCACCAACTCGGGCTTTCCGAAGTGGCGCGTATTCGCGGCGAAATGGATGCGATTCGCAAGCAAGTGGGCTTTGAGGGGGACCTGGCGGCCTTCTTCGAGTTTGTACGCAGTGACGAGCAGTTCTACTATCCCAACACCGACGCCGGCCGCCAGGCGTTCATCGACGAGACGATCCACTATCTGGACCTGATCGACGCCAAACTCCCGGAGTACTTTGGCATCCTGCCCAAGGCGCCGCTGGAGGTTCGCCGGGTCGAGGCCTTCCGTGAGCGCGATGGCGCTGCGGCGCACTACTCCAGTGGCACGGCCGACGGCAGTCGTCCGGGTGTCTATTACATGCACCTTTCGGACATGGGCGCCAACAATCGTACCGACCTGCAGACCACCGCCTACCACGAGGGCAACCCCGGCCACCACATGCAGGGCTCGATTGCACTGGAGCGCACCGACCTGCCGCTGTTCCGCACCAATGTCTGGTACTCCGCCTACGGCGAGGGCTGGGCCCTGTACTCGGAACTGCTGGCCTGGGAGATGGGCGTTTACGACAATCCCTATTACAACTTCGGCCGCCTGGGCGCGGAGATCTTCCGCGCGATTCGCCTGGTGGTGGACACCGGGATGCACGCCAAGGGCTGGAGTGAGGAGCAGGCGGTCCAGTACATGCTGGATAACTCGGCCATTCCGGAAACCGCCGTGCGCTCGGAGATCCAGCGCTACCTGGTGTGGCCGGGGCAGGCGACCTCCTACAAGGTGGGCATGCTGAAAATCCTCGAACTGCGCGAGCGCGCCAAAGCCGAGATGGGCGACGCCTTTGATATCCGCGCCTATCACGACCTGGTGCTGGGCGGCGGCTCACTGCCGCTGGCAATTCTCGAACGCCGCGTCGACGAGTGGATTGCCGCCAGCCGCTGATTTATGTTCTCGTCCGCGACCCTGAAGGAGCTGTTCCGGCTGGCACTGCCAATGGTGGTGTCCCAGAGCGCCTTTGCGCTGATGGTCTTCACCGATCGGCTCTTCATGTCGCGGATCGACGCCCTGCACATCGCCTCTGCCCTGGGTGGGGGTGTCACTTTCTTTGTCACGATTTCCCTGTTCCAGGGGGTCATTTCCTACGCCACGGCGCTGGCGGCCCAGTACATGGGGGCCGGGCAACTGGCCAAGTGCCCGCGGGTGGTGACCCAGGGGGTGATCATGGCGGCAGCCTGCCAGCCCCTGCTGTTACTGCTCGGCTGGCAGGCGGCCAACCTCTTTGAATGGATGGGGCACGCTCCGGCCCAGGTGGCACTCGAACGCCAGTACTTCTTCGTGTTGCTGGCGGGTTCCTTCCTCGCCCTGACCAAAACCTGTATCGCCTCCTATTTTTCCGGTATTGCCCGGACCCGGGTGGTGATGATCTCCGACGTGCTCGGGGTGCTGGTCAACATTCCCCTGACCTATGCCCTCATATTTGGCGTGATGGGCCTGCCGGCCCTGGGCATACAGGGCGCGGCGCTGGGGACGGTGATTGCCACCGGCTTCTCGGTAGCGGTTTACGCACTGTTCTACTTCAACCGCGTGCACCGCCGGCGTTTTTCGGTGATGGACTCGTTCCACTACGACCGGGGCATCCTGCAGCGCTATGTCCGCCTGGGTTTGCCTTCGGGTATGGAAGTGTTTGTGGGTGCTGCCACCTTCAACCTGTTCCTGCTGCTGTTCCAGTCCTACGGGGTGAACGAAGGTGCCGCCATGGCCATCGTGTTCAACTGGGACATGCTCAACTATGTTCCGCTGATCGGGATGAACATTGCCGTCACCAGCATGATTGGCCGTTACGTGGGTGCCGGTGACATGACCCGCACCAACCACGTGATCAGCGCCGCGTTCCTGCTGGCGTTCGGCTACTCGATCCTGTTGGGCACTTTCTTCATCGTGCTGCGCGAGCAACTGATGAACGTCTTCGCCACACCGGGAGAGGACTTCAGCACCATCGTAACCCTGGGTAGCCAGATGATGATCGGCCTGGCGACCTACGTGCTGGCGGACGCGGCCATCCTGATTGCCAGTGGCGTCCTGCGCGGCGCCGGGGATACTCGCTGGCTGATGATTACCTCCATGCTTATCCACGTGCTGATGCTGGTGTTCCAGGTGTACATCATCAAGGTGCTGGCGTTTGGGCCGATGGCGAGCTGGTGGGCCTTTGTTGCGACCCTGCTGGCCCTGGCGGCCATCTATCTCTGGCGCCTGCTGGGCAGCCGCTGGCGCTCACCGGAGCGGCTGGCGCGGGTGATGGCGGAGTAGGGGCCCGCTAAAGATCCAGGCGCCGCAATTCCACGCTTGGCGCACTACTGCGCCAGAGGTTCTGGAACAGTTCGAGGTGTTGCTGGGTGGAAGCGCGGGAATCGGGCTCGTAGAAGCCGCCGCTGTCGCTGTCTGGCGGTTGGTAGAGCACGCCGTCGTGGTCGCGAACGACCAGGGTTTGTCCCGGCCACTCCGGGTGTTCTGCCAGCACCTGCAGGCGCACCTTGGAGGGCATGCGCCGGGCCAGTTGCAGCAGGCGGTGGCCCTGTCTTACCAGCGGCGCCGCTTCCCTCACCAATACGCGGATTTCAGTCTGCCGACTGCGGCGGGCGAGGGCGGCCAGGGCGCTGACCAGCTCCGGGCGGTCAAACACCCGGGTGTCGAGCCGCGGGCTGAGAATGCAGAAGTAGCGCCGCGCGCTCTCCGCCAGCGCCTGGGCGTAGTCGTCGAAAGGAGCGGGGTATTCGACCCCGGCGACAAAGTCCTGCCGGGGCTCCGTCTGCTCCTCGTTCATGTTACTGGGGGATTTCCAGGTGCATGGTGGTGTGCGGAATGCCGGCTTCCTCGAAGGTGGCGCCGCGGGGGACAAAGCCTGCCCGGCGGTAGAAGGGGGCGGCGTGCTGCTGGGCGTGGACATAGACCCGGGACATGCCGGACTCCTTTGCCAGCTCGATCAGGCGCTGCAGGACCGCACCGCCAGTGCCCTTGCCGCGCTCGCTGGGCAATACTGCCATCCGGCCGATTTTGCCGTCGGGCATCAGCCGGCCACAGCCCACCGGGGTCTCCCCGCGCAGGGCCAGCACATGGCGGCTTTCGTTGTCGCGGCCATCCCACTCGATATCCTTGGGTACCCCCTGTTCCTCGATGAACACCACGCGGCGCAGTTCACTGAGGGCCTTCGAGGCCTCGCTCCAGCTGACAGGCTGCAGGGTAAGGGTGTCTGTGTCATTCGACATGGGTCGCTCCGTTTCCAGTGTAGGTCGCTCAGCCATCGATGCAGGCTGCACCGCTTTCAAGAAGGAAGTACAGTAACCCGCTGGCTTGTGGATGCAAGTTTTCCAGGTCACCACAGTCTGCCTGCCCCCGGGCACAGAAGTCTGTCAACCAGGGCAACATCGCGCCAGGGGCGTCGCAGCTGGCGCCGTTGGCAAACACCACGAGGTCGTCGCCCTGCCGGGTCCAGGCGAGCCGCCCCGTCGGGTCGCGATACAGTGGGGTTTCCCCCTTGAGTAAAGCGCGGATATCCGCCTCGTCAACGTCGCCTGCCTTCAGGTCATAGCGCGGTTCTGTCACCAGTTCACCGAACCAGTGCGGTGACTGCTCGTCCTGCAGCAGCGCAATGGCCTGGCGACGGGCGTTCTCAAGGTCGGTTGCGGTTATTTCACCGGAGCGATCGGCACCGGCGCGCTGCGGGTCAGCCAGCAGGTTGTCGGCATTGCTGCTGTCGAGGGCGGTGTCGGTGAGGCGGGCCAGCAGGTCGCGCCGGGCCGGGGCGCGAAAGCCGATGGAGAAGGTGGTGCACTCGCCCCGGGCAATGCCCCAGTGGGCCAGCCCCGGCGGGACGTACAGCAGGTCCCCCGGCTCCAGCAGGCACTCCTGCTGGCATTCGAAGTGCTCGAGTACCCGCATGTCGCAGCCCGCCAGTAAGGGACTGCTACTGTCGCAATGCTGGCCCAGGCGCCACAGGCGCTCGCCTTCGCCCTGCAGCAGGAACACGTCGTAGTAATCGAAATGGGGCCCCACGCTACCGCCGTCGGTGGCGTAGCTCACCATCACATCGTCGGCGCGCCACTGGGGGATAAAGGCTGCCAATTGCTGCAGTGCGGCCACTTCGGGTACGAACTGGTCCACCGCCTGAACCAGCAGGGTCCAGGGGGGAGGGCGCTGGAAGTCCGCTTCGGTAAAGGGGCCGTGGCTCAGCGCCCAGGCACCGCCGGCTTCCTCCACGATGCGCGATTCCACTTCCGCCTCCATCGCCAGGCCCGCGAGTTCGTCGGCATCCAGCGGCACTTCGAAATCCGCGATCGCATTGCGAATCAGCAGGGGTTTGCGCTGCCAGTACTCGGCCAGGAAGTGCTCGATATCTATAGGCAGTGTCAGGGGCTTGGTCGGGGGCATGGGGAGCGGGCAGGGGGCCTGTGGCGCGATGGATGATGCCGCCATTATGAACCAGCCGACAGGGAGCCGACACTGCGAATTTAGCGCAGTGTCGGGCGGGGAGCTTGTGGGGAGAGTGTTACTTGATGGCTTTGGCCTGGGCTACGGCGTTGCCGATGTAGCTGGACGGCGTGAGGGCCAGCAGCTCGTCCCGGGCCTGCTGCGGCAACTCCAGGGTCTCCACGAAGGCCTGGATGGTTTCCCGGTTCATATCCTGGCCGCGGGTCAGAGCCTTGAGTTTCTCGTAGGGCTGCTCGATGCCGTAGCGGCGCATGACGGTCTGGATGGGCTCCGCCAGTACTTCCCAGCTGCTGTCCAGGTCCTGGGCCAGGCGCGCTTCGTTCAGCTGCAGCTTGCCGATGCCCTTCAGGCTGGCCTGGTAGGCAATCAGGCTGTAACCCATGCCCACGCCCATGTTGCGCAGTACGGTGCTGTCGGTGAGGTCCCGCTGCCAGCGGCTGACTGGTAGCTTGGCGGCCAGGTGGCCAAACACCGCGTTGGCCAGGCCCAGGTTCCCTTCGGAGTTCTCGAAGTCGATGGGGTTGACCTTGTGCGGCATGGTGGAGGAGCCCACTTCCCCGGCGATGGTGCGCTGCTTGAAGTAGCCCAGGGAGATGTAGCCCCAGACGTCCCGGTCGAAGTCCACCAGGATGGTGTTGAAGCGGGCGATGGCGTCGAACAGCTCGGCCATGTAGTCGTGGGGTTCGATCTGGGTGGTGTAGGGGTTGAAGGTCAGCCCCAGGGAGGTCACGAACTGTTCGGCGTTGTCCTGCCAGTCCACTTCCGGGTAGGCCGACAGGTGGGCGTTGTAGTTGCCCACGGCGCCGTTGATTTTGCCGAGGAATTCCACCCGCTCGATCTGCTGCATCTGGCGGCGCAGGCGGGCGACCACGTTGGCGATTTCCTTGCCCATGGTGGAGGGGCTGGCGGTCTGGCCGTGGGTGCGGGACAGCATCGGCGCCTCGGCGCTGGCCACGGCGAGGTCGGTCAGGGCGTCCACCACTCGCTGCATTTCCGGCAGGATCACGTCATTCATGCCGTCGCGCAGCATCAGCGCGTGGGACAGGTTGTTGATGTCCTCGGAGGTACAGGCAAAGTGCACGAACTCGGAAATGGCGTTCAGTTCGGCGTTGTCGGCAAAGCGTTCCTTGATGAAGTATTCCACCGCTTTCACGTCGTGGTTGGTAGTGCGCTCGATCTCCTTGATCCGCGCGGCGCCCTCAACATTGAAGCCGGTTTCGATGCTTTCCAGCAGGGCATTGGCGCCGGCGGACAGGGCGGGCACTTCGCCGATCCCGGCGTGGCTCGCCAGGCGCTGCAGCCAGCGGACTTCCACCAGTACCCGGCGCTTGATCAGGCCGTATTCGCTGAATACCTCGCGCAGGGCTGCGGTTTTGCTGCCGTAGCGGCCATCGATGGGGGATACGGCGGTAAGCGCTGACAGGTCCATGCTGACTCCGGGAAATAGATTTGGGGGTGGTTGGGGGCGGCGATTTTACACCAGGCTGGTGCTGCGGGACAGGTCCTGGGCGCAGCGCAGCAGGGCCTTGCGCTGGAACAATAGCTTCCAGCGCCGGCCGCCGAGCTGGCGCCAGAGAAAACCCGAGCGAATCCCCGCCAGCAGCAGGGCGCGGATGATGTCGGCGTTCTTGCTGTCCTGCAGGTGCTGGGCGCTGCCAGTCACCTTGATGCGGAATTTGAGCTTGCTGAGGGTGTCCTGGTAGACACCGGAGATGCTGTGGCAGACATCCTGGACGTGCCCGGCGAAGTGCTCGGCACGGAAACTGGCGTGTTCCAGGCGCGAGCGCACGACGGACATCATGGCCGGGTCCGCGCTGAATTTGCCCTCCAGGTAGAGCAGGGCAAACACGTAGCGGACCATGTCGCGGTTTTCCGCTTCACGCTGGTTGGCCAGCAGGGCGGCCAGGTTCTGCAGGCCGAGCTTGATGCCGGGCAGGCCGCCAAACACGTCCTCCACCCGCTCGGCGTCGAATTTGAACAGGCTGTTGATGGAGGCCTCCAGAAATTCCGGCGGGTAGCTGCCGGTGCGGGATATCTGGTCGACGATACGGGCAGCCTGCACCACCCCGGCGAGGGCCAGGGTCTGCTGTTCGATGTCGCTGAGTGCGCGCTTGCTCATGGGGCGGCTCGCTCGATCACGCCGCCACCGAGGCAGGTGTCGTCGGCGTAGAACACCACTGACTGCCCGGGGGTGATGGCGCGCTGGGGGGTATCGAACTCGACCCGGTAGCCCTCCCCGTCACGGTGCAGGGTGCAGGCCTGGTCCGCCTGGCGATAGCGCACCTTGGCAGTGAGTTGTGCGGGCAGCGCCGGTGCTGAGCCCGCCACCCAGTAGATAGCGCCGGTATACAGAGTGGACTTGAACAGGGCGGGGTGGTCATTGCCCTGGGCCACTAACAGCACATTGCGCTCCAGGTCTTTGTCCACCACGTACCAGGGCGCGTCGGCGGCGTCGGCACGGCCGCCAATGCCAAGGCCCTGGCGCTGGCCGATGGTGTGGTACATCAGGCCCTGGTGGCGCCCCAGTACCTCGCCCTCCAGGCTGTGAATGTCGCCGGGCTGGGCGGGCAGGTACTGCTTGAGGAAATCGCTGAAGCGGCGCTCACCGATAAAGCAGATACCGGTGGAATCTTTTTTCTTTGCTGTGGCCAGGTCGTACTGTTCCGCCAGCCGGCGCACCTCCGGCTTCTCGATCTCGCCGACCGGGAACAGGGTCTTCTCCAGCTCATGGTGACCCACAGCATGCAGGAAATAGCTCTGGTCCTTGTTCGGGTCCAGGCCCTTGAGCAGGGTGGCCTTGCCGTCTGCTTCGCCGCGGCGGGTGTAGTGGCCGGTGGCGATCAGGTCGGCGCCCAGCATCAGGGCGTAGTCGAGGAAGGCCTTGAACTTGATCTCCCGGTTGCACAGGATGTCCGGGTTGGGGGTGCGGCCGGCCCGGTACTCCTCCAGGAAGTGCTCGAACACGTTGTCCCAGTACTCGGCGGCGAAATTGGCGCCGTGCAGGGGGATGCCGAGCTTGTCGGCCACCGCCTGGGCGTCGGCAAAGTCTTCTTTGGCGGTGCAGTACTCGGTGCCGTCGTCCTCGTCCCAGTTCTTCATGAACAGGCCTTCCACGGCGTAGCCCTGCTCCTTCAGCAGCAGTGCGGAAACAGAAGAATCGACACCGCCGGACATGCCGACAATGACCTTGGTGGATGCGTTGCTCATAAATGCTGTAGTGCGTCTAGCGGGTACCGGGTGCCGCTGCGAGCCTGTTCGATCGCCGCGAGCACCAAAGGGCTGCGCATTCTAGCAGAGTTGGCGAGGATTTCCCCGTAATCGAGCCAGTGGGTGCGCAGGATGTCGGGGTCCAGTGCCAGCTCGCTGCGCTGGTGCAGGGGGCGGGCGATAAAGGTGCTCCGGTAGTAGGTCACGCCGTTGGAGGGTGCGGTGTACAGGGCCCAGCCCAACAGGCCCAGCAACTCGACCTCCCAGCCGCTCTCCTCGAGGGTTTCCCGCCGGGCGGCATCGAACAGCGTCTCGCCCGGCTCCAGGTGGCCGGCTGGCTGGTTGAACACCAGATCTCCGGTGACCTTGTCGCGTTCTTCTACCAGCAGGTAGCGGCCATCGCGCTCGACCACGGTGGCGACGGTGACATGGGGTGGCCAGTCTGTGCTCATGGAACGAAATATCCCTCCTGATTGCTCGGATGTTAAACACTCACGTGTTGGAGTTCAGGGACGCTAACGGGTTCCCTCAACTGTCCAGCAGGGCTTGCCAGTAACCCACGTCGATCCAGCGGTCGAACTTGAACCCCACTTCGCGGAAGTGGGCAACCTTTTCCATACCGAATTTCTCATGCAGGGCCACACTCGCCGGATTGGGCAGGGCGATGCCACCGATCACAGTGTGCAAGCCTTGCTGCTTCAGTTGTGCGAAGAGTTCGCCGTACAGCTTTGTCCCCCAGCCGTGGGACGCGACGCGGTGATCCAGGTACACGGTGGCTTCCACCGCATAGCGGTAGGCACAGCGTCCCTTCCATTTGCTGGCGTAGGCGTATCCAATGATCTCGCCGGCGTCCTCGGCGACCAGCCAGGGCAGGGACGCATGCCGGCACTCGTCGATACGTCCGGCCATTTCGCCGTCACTGACCGGGTCGGTCTCAAAGGTCACCACGGTGCTTTCCACATAGTGGTTATAGATATGCGCGACCGCAGCGGCATCGGTCTGCGTGGCACTGCGTATCATGGCTTGCCTCCCTGAGGGGTGTGGGTTGCGGTGTCAGGTACCTGCGTCCCACCGTCGCTGTTGAGGCTGTCCAGAAAGCTCAGGAGGGCAGTGATGTCATCTTCGCTCAGATGCGGATCCCTTAACAGGGGAGACAGCGTTGGTCGCTGCAACCAGTTCCCGTTGTAATGCCGGATGACGGCATCCAGTGTGTTCATTGACCCATTGTGCATATAGGGTGCCCGCGACGCGAGGTTACGCAGGCCGGGTGTCTTGAAGGCAAAACGGTCGCCCGGTTCCCGGCTGAAGCGGTAGCGACCGGTGTCCTCCGGGGCCGGCAGGCCGACATCGTGGAATGTATCGTCGGTAAATCGCCAGCCGCTGTGGCAGTCGGCGCATCCCGCCTTCCCGGTAAACAGGACAAAGCCCTCCCTGGCCAGCGGCGAAATGGCCTGGTCGTCACCGGCCACCCAGCGATCAAAAGGGGCTTCACCCGCTGACGATTTCCCGCTCGAAGGTAGCGATGGCGGCGGACAGCGTGATCAGCGAGATGCCCCTCTCGGGGAAAACGTCCCTGAAGTGCTCCACGTAGCTCTGGTCGGCGCCCAGTTCCGCCATCAGTTCGCGTACATCCTGGGCCATCTCATCATGCGCTGTCAGGGGAAACCAGACCTGGGATTCCAGCGTCGGCGCGCGGCCATCCCAGAGCAGGGCTGGGGCCCAGGCCAGGTTTTCCAAGGTGGGGCTATGGCGCTCGTGGACAGCCTGCCCACTCCCCACTGCCAGTGCCCGGCCGTCTTCCCAACCATGAGCCGGGTTGTGGCAGGTGGCACAGCTGATGTCATTGTCGCGGGACAGGCGCGGGTCGAAAAACAGTTTGCGCCCCAGGGCGAACTTGCCGGGCGTGTAGGGGTTGCTCTCGGGATGAGGCACGGTTGCCGGGCGCTGGAAGGCCCGGGTTGGGGCCGGTTCGGCCTGGGCCGTGACGCAGCTCGAGGTCGTGAGCAAGGTGAGCACCAGTGCCAGTGTCACCGTCGTAGCGATATTCACGGCGCTGATTATGGCGGGCCTTCCCCGTAACGTAACAGGGTCGTGGTCACATTCCCCGCCGTGTCGATCGCGAGCAGATAGAGACGGTCGTACTCGCTTGCCTCATTGATCTCTGGCCCGGGTTCACCCCCGAGCAGGGTGACCAGTTCGGGGGTAGTGTCACTGTGGCCGACGACAAGGTGCCGCCCGCCCGCTGTTCGCAATGCCTCGGCCAGGTCTGGCAGTGCCTCGACGTCATAGAGGCTGACCTCCTGGCCCAGCAGCTCCGCCAGGGGCGCTGCGGTGTCGCGGGTGCGGATATAGTCAGAGCTGTGGATATGCTCGATAGCGGCATCGCGCAGGGTGTGGGCGAGGGCCTGTGCGCGCTGCAGGCCGGCCTCCGACAGTGCGGGGTCGCTACTGGCATCCACCTTTTCCGCGTGGCGGACCAGGAAAACCTGCAGGGGAGTGGCCCGGCTGTTGGCGACATCCGCTGGCGAGGCGACGTTTGTCTCCCAGGGCAAAAGCACCGTAAGGGTGAGGAGGGAAGCCAGTAGTACTTTCATGCGCCAGTAAACCTCGCGTTAACAGTGAAGTCCTGTCCGAGTTTACTGGCGTGGGCTTGCGAATGCGATGGCGGCCCGGGTCAGTCGATGGTCTCGAAGTAACCGAGGATGCGCAGCGCGGCGAGCTTGCTGCCTTCGATATCCAGGGAGTCGCCAGCCAGCGCTGCGGCAGGATTCTCCAGGCCTGCCGCAATGGCCTTCCAGGTGGCTTCAGATGTATCGAGTGTGGCCACGACGTCCTCGTCGATACCGGTGTGGATTGTGGCCACGCCGCGGCGGATACGCAGCGTAAACTGCTTGCCGCTGTCATTGAAGGCGTAACCGAGGGCGGTGTTTTCCTCCAGGGTGTCTTCCGCCTTCAGCAGGGGAGGCATGGCGTAGAGGAAGTTTTCAATGGGCAGGGTGGCAAGGAAATTCTCGTTGACGGCGGGACGGAAGCCCGGCTTGAGCCCGTCCTGTACTTCCCGGGCAACGGTGAAGTAGTAGTTGCGGGCATTGGGGTTGGCCTCTGTTTCGCCCAGCTTGCGCAGGGCATCAGTGCGCAGGGAACGCGAGGCCTCGTCCTCCGGCTGCAGCACCATCAGGTGGTCACTCAGGCTCAGGGCCCACTGGGTATCCCCGTCCTCCAGGGCCTGGCGGGCCTTCTCCAGCAGCGCGCCATTGCCTCCGGCCAGCGCCGCCATGCGCCGGGCCTCTTCGGGTTGCGACAAGGGCTGGAGTTCGCTGGGGTTGCCGCTGAACCAGCCGAGGTAACCGTCGAACACCGAGCGCACCGACCAGCTGAGTTTGCCGTAGAACTCCTGCAGCCAGGGGTTGCTGGCAAGGTGGGCGGGCAGTTGAACTTTGGCGACGATCTCGTCGGGTGTCAGCCCGTGGTTCATGTAACGCAGGGTCTGGTCGTGCACGAAGTTGATGGTGTCGCTGTAGTCCGTGAGCAGGGTGGCAATCTGGCCCTCGCCCTGCAGTGGCCGGCCGTGGCTCGGCACCAGGTGTTCAGCGCCGAGTGCGCGAATCCGGTCAAGGCTATTGGCCCACTGCTTGACGTCGCGGTAGGCGGTGCCGCGGATGGTGTACAGGTTGGGAAAGGCCTGGTAGACGTTGTCGCCTGGCAACACGGTTTTCTTGTCGGGGACCCAGACAAACAGCTGGTCCTCGGTTTCACCCGGGGCGTGTACTAGCTCGATGTTGAGCCCGGCGACATTGATCGAAAGCTGGTCTTCGAAAGTGTGGGTGGGCGGCAGCGAGAACAGGACGC
The DNA here is from genome assembly GCF_008064665.1 of Parahaliea maris. Classification (GTDB taxonomy): domain Bacteria; phylum Pseudomonadota; class Gammaproteobacteria; order Pseudomonadales; family Halieaceae; genus Parahaliea; species Parahaliea maris. Next base: position 288,343 of record NZ_VRZA01000004.1, read on the forward strand.
TCTCCGGCGTGACGCCGAGATGCGGGCCAATACCGTCGTTGATGCGCTCGCCCGGGGGCAGGTGAGTGCCGAACATGCGCATCGAGCGCGTCGAGATGATTGGCCGGATCTGGTTGACCACCCGGTTGATGTAGTAGCTGGTGCTCTCATGGGCGTACACCGGTACCTGCTTGCCCCCGGTGAAACCGGCGGCGCCAAATACATGGTCGGTGTGATTGTGGGTGTAAATCAGGGCTTTGACGGGTTTGTCCGTGATTTCACGGAACGCCGCCAGCACAGCTTGGGCTTCCTCTGCAGTTTCCATGGTGTCGACGATGACAATACCGTCGTCGCCCTCCAGCATGATGGAGTTGGCGAGGCCGTAGCCAATGGCAACGTACACACCGTCGGTGACTTTCTCCACACCTTTGCGGAACAGCTGGCTGTGGGCTTCAAGGGCCTCCGGTGCAAGTGGGGTAGCAGCTGTCGGGTAGGGGGCTTTTTCACAGGCCGTGAGTAATGCCACGGCGAGGATGAGGAGGTAGGGCATTCGGGTTAGTTCCTGTTGTCATTGTTATGGTTATGGTTAGGTTATGGTTAGGTTATTTCACCGCATTATATGACCCGCGGGGGCTCCCATTTCCAGTATCCGTCCCAGGGACCGGGTGTAACGGCGCTTTCACTGCTGCCCGGCCTTTGCCGGTTGCGGCACTGCGAGCTCGCTGTTGTTTGCTCGCCACACGCGGATGCCGTGCCTGGCGCCTTCCCGGCGCAGCAGCGCCAGGCTGAACAGCGACTGCAGTAACACACTGGCCACCGACAGCCACCAGAGCTCCTGGATGCCAAAGGCCTCGTGGCCCGCCAGGAACAGCACCGGCAGCACAAACAATACCAATCGCGACGCGCTGCTCACCAGGGCCGGCAGGGTGTTGCCCAGCGCCTGGAACATCCCCGAGGCGAGGAAGATGATGCCAGTGGGCACGTAGTTCCAGCAGATTGTGGAGAGGAAGGTCGCGGCGACGGCGATTACCTCGGGGTCATCCGAGAAGGGCGTCACCAACCACTCGGGCCAGACCAGGCACACCACCGTCAGCAGGAGCATCATGCCCGAGGTCAGTTGCAGGGCGCGCAGGAAACTCTCCCGCACCCGGTCAGGGCGGCCGGCACCCATGCTCTGGGCCGCCAGCGGGACCGCGCCAAAGGCGATGGCCATGGCCGGCAGGAACAGGGTCTGCATGACCCGCTGGCCCACACCGTAGCCCGCCTGGGCGGCGGCACCAAAGTCCGCCAGTACCCAGTACACCACCGACAGGTAAACGAACATCAGCGCGAACTCCCCGCCCGGGGGCAGGCCGATGGTGAGTATCCGCCGCCAGACCGACAGGCGCGGGCGCATGGCGGCAAGGTCGAAGCGCAGCCCGATGGCATGCCGGAGGAAGTAATACGTCATCATCAACAGGCCGCAGGCAATGGCGATACTGCTGGCGAGGCCCGCGCCCGCGGTGCCGAGGGCGATACCGGTACCCCAGCCGGCGATGAGCATGGGCGCCAGCAGGGCGTTGAGGACCACGGTGAACAGTTGCACCAGCATGGCCGGCTTCACCACGCCCGCACCGCGCAGGGCGCTGCCCATGGCCATCAATACAAATTGCATGGCCAGGCCGGGTATAAAGGCGTACAGGAAGGCGCGGCCCGCCTCGCGGGTAGCGGGGTCGTCGGTCATTACCTCAAGGAAATAGCCGGTGCCAAGGTAGCCGGCTCCCAGTGTGATAAAACCGAGCAATACCGACATGGCCAGCGCCTGGTTGAACAGCAGGCGCGCGTCGTCGAAGTCCTTGCGACCACAGGCATTGGCGATCAGTGCCATCGCCCCGACACCGAGCACCTGGCACCCGGCCAGCACCATGAACTGCAAATTACCGGCTACGCTCACGCCGGCAATGGCCGCATCCCCCAGGCGCCCCACAAAGTAGAGGTCCACCAGGTGATACAGGTTCTGCAACAGCATGCCGACGGCAATCGGCAATGACAGGCGGGCAAGGTGGCCGAGTACAGGGCCGCGAGTGAGGTCCTGCATGCTAGCGGGCTCCCTCGTCAGGCCCGGTAAAGGCACCGTCGGCAAACCGGCCCAGGTAATTGCGGATGTCCCGCGGCCAGGTGTCGATGGCGTGCCGGAACTCAGCGAGGTCGTCCGCGTACAGCGCCCGCAGTGCATCTTCATACCCTGGACGGTCTCCACCCAGGGCATGCATCACCCGATAACAGCTTTCCTGGTGCTGTCGCTGGCTATTGCTGGCTTTCCCGTGGCGAGCGTTGTCCACCAGCTTGCGCAGCGTGACCGACGCACCCCCGGGCTGGGCATTGAGCCAGTCCCAGTGGCGGGGCAGCAGGGTCACCTCCTTCGGGACCACACCCAGTTTGGGGCGGCCGCGGCGCCGGGGAGCATCTTCTGTGGGTTGTTCCAGCCTCGCCAGGACCTGCTCGAGCTCTCCGCTCAGGTCCAGGTCCCGCAGGCGGCCACTGGCGTCATCAAATACCAGCACGCTCTGCTGCTCTGTCGTGGTCAGATTCTCTTTGAGTTTACGGGCCACAGTCCTGGCCGGGCCCGAGGCAAGTTTGCGCTCGCCACTGAAGGCGGTGCAGGAGTTTGGTTTGTCGGTCATGGCGTCAGGCTCATTGTGTGAGCGCGTAAATATACCCGGATAAAAATAAATTGCAATATTATCCGGGTATAAATATTGGCTATGGGCCAGTGTCGGGCGGGGCTATTCCTCCCGGGTGTAGATCGGTACGCCTTCCTTGATGCTCTGCTGGACTTTCAGGTTATCCAGCAACTCGGGGTCTACGGTCATCGGGTTGTCCGACAGAATGACAAAGTCAGCCAGCTTGCCCCCTTCGAGGGTGCCCTTGCGGTCCTCTTCGAAGTGCTGCCACGCCGACCAGATGGTCATGGCCTTGAGCGCCGTGGCGACACTCACCCGGTGCTGGGGCCCGATCACCGCACCGCTGCGGGAACGCCGGGTGACCGTGGCCGACAGCACCCGCATGGAGTCGGGCAGGGCGACCGGGGCATCGTGGTGGGTGCCAAACATCATGTTCTCGTCCATCAGCCAGCCGGTGGGGGAGATATTCTCCGCGCGTTCGGGGCCCAGAACCGAATCGCGGTGGTAGTCGCCCCAGTAGAAGGTATGCATGGGGAACAGGGAGGGGAAGATCTTCAGGGATTTGATCTTGCCGACCTGGTCCTTGCGCAGCGTCTGGCCGTGGATAAGCACGGGGCGGTTATGAACATCCGGGTATTTCTTGCGCGCTGCGGCTACCGCCTCGATGAGCAGGTCGATGGCGGCATCGCCATTGCAATGGACCAGAATCTGCCAGTTGTTGGCGAAGGCCTTGTCCACGGCGTCCATGGCCTGGTCGTGACTGATCGCGGGATAGCCCACGTAATCCTTGTCCTGCCCCGGTGGCGGGACGTAGTAGGGCTGGGTCAGCCATGCCGTCTTGCCCTGGGGAGAGCCGTCGATGGTGAGCTTGGCGCCGCCCACACGAAAGTGGTGGGTGTAACTCCGGCTGGGTGCGATGTCCATCACTTCCAGAATATCCGGGTAGGCCACCAGGTCGATCCTCAGTTTGTCGGCATCGGCCATCCGCTCCATGGCGGCGAGGGCCTGCCCGTTGGCTCGCCCCTCCTGGCCTGTGGTGTAACCAAATGAGGCCAGGACTTTGGTGCCCTCTACCACGAAGCGATCCTGCAGCTCGGGGGTCCAGGTCTGGCTCATGCCGCCCACCAGGCGGAAAAATGCGTACTCCTCGGCGACCCCGTTGGGTTGCTTGCCATCCGCTTCCCGCTGGAACACGCCACCATCCGGGTTCGGGGTGTCGGCAGTGACACCCAGCATGTCCAGTGCCTTGGAATTCGCCACGCCAAGGTGGCCCGACTGGTGCACGATAAGCACGGGCAGGTCAGTGGACACGCGATCCAGGTCCTGCCGGGTGGGGTGGCGCTGTTCCGCGAGCTGGGCATTGTCGTAGCCGAAGCCCACTATCCAGCCGTATTGGTCGATGTAGTCCTGGTTCTTTTTTGTCCAGTCTTGCAACAAGCCGACAAGCGCGTCGATGTTCTCGCCCTCACCGTCGGGTGGTGGCAGCAGGTTGGCGGAGAGCGACTGGAAACCGATCAGGAAAGCGTGCCCGTGGGAGTCCACGAAGCCGGGGAGCAGGGTCTGGCCCTGGAGATCGACCTGTTTCGTCTGCTCCCCAATGAAGGGCTTGATGGCCTCCCCGGTGCCGACGGCAATGATCTTCCCGTCTGCGACCGCAATGGCTTCAGCGGTCGGTTGAGCATCGTTCATCGTCAGGATGGGGCCGCCGGAATAGATCAGGTCCGCGGTATCGGCTGCTGTGGAGAACGGGGGGAATGCGAGGATTCCTGCAAGAGCCAGCGAGTAGCAAAAACGGAGCATTACGATTCTCCTTCGCCTGCATCTCAGACGGTTGCGGGGTCGGCCTGCGAAGATAACGGTTTTCACGGTCAAACCCAAGTGCCGGCGCTAGACGGCTCCCAAGCTTGTTCTTTGGCATGCATGTTCGCCCAAGGGCGGAGCACACGTCATTTCAGTCTGGAGTAAATCCACGAGCCCAGGGTTAAAACCACATATATTGCTACGATAAATACCAACTGCTCAGGCTGGTTGGCGAACTCGTAGTAGAGAATAAACCCCGTTCCCGCCAGCAGGCCGGCACAGGACAGCAGGGTGACGAGGGTGGAGGAATCGGTGAGATGGCGAATTCGGAAATTGGCGAAGGCCATCAGCAGTGACACCAGCAGGAAGGTGACGCTGCCGAATTCCAGGATTACCTGCAGGCTGCCCGCGAAAACCAGCAGGAAGGCCAATGCCGACATACAGATAATGGCGTAGGTCGGGATACGCTGGTTACGGTGAGACAGAATAGACGGGAAGTAGCCGTCGTCGGCGATCACCGCCATCTGCCTTGAGGCCCCGAACACCGTGCCGCTGATGGCGCTGCTGGTGGCGAGCAGGGCCCCGGCAATAATCAGTTCCTTACCCCAGTGCCCCAGCACATGCTCCGCGCCGGCGGCGAGGGCGTACTCCTTGTTCCTGATGATGTCATCAAACGGTATGGCGAGGATGGCGCCGAGCGAGATCACAAAGTAAATCAGCACCGCAAGCAGGATAGCCGTGTAAATGGCTTTGGGAATATTCCTTTGCGGCTCTTCCATTTCATTCACCGCGTTAATGACCAGCTGGAAACCTTCGTAGGCGACGAAGGTGAGCGACGCCGCGATCAGGATGGACACGATATTGACCGATGTTTGGCTCTGGAAGAGTACCGGCAGGCTGGTACTGCCGTTGTTGATCAGCACAAAGGAAATAATCGCCAGTATCACCAGCTTGGTGTAGACCATCAGGTCCTCGACCTTGCCCATGCCCTTGACGCTCCACAGATTGATCAGCGTAAACGCCAGAATGACGGCGCCGGCGACGAGCTTTCTTGCCAGCTCGCTATCGCCAAAGGCAAACCCGCTGATGGCGTAGGCGGAAAACGTATAGGCGTACAGGGCAAGCGTGCTGATGTAGCCGAAGATGACCCACCAGCCGATGAGCGAAGCGGCAAATGGCGAGGCGGGAAAGGTCTTCTTGAAGAAGGAGTAAGTGGCGCCCTCGTCTTTGTAGTAAACACCCAGTTTGACGTAGGAGTAGGCGGCGAAGCAGGCAAGCACGCCGCCAATCAGGATAATCAGGGGCGTGTACACACCCACCATGGCCACGGAAATACCCAGGATGGTAAAGATGCCTCCCCCGACCATACCGCCGAGGGCAATGGCGATCAGCTCGGGTACGCCGAGGGTTTTGCCGCGCGTTCGGTGACAGGAGTCGGTGTCGGGGTTGGTCTGTCGTTGAAATCGGCCTGCCAGAGAGCTATGCCTCGTTTTGATCCTCAATCCCGACGCTCCACCCGCCAGGGCGGGTTCAGCCGGTTGTTACCGGCCCAGAACAGCTTGATCTTGTTGCCGGAGGGGTCATGGAGGATGGCTTCGCGCCACAGGTACGACATGTCGGTGGGATCCTGGTCAAATGCAAAGCCCTTCTCCTTGAGCCCTGCGACCAGTTCATCCAGTGCTTCGTGCTCGAAGTAGATCACACTCCCGTTGACGAAAGCCTCCGTCTCCAGCGACAGCGAAAACGTGGATTGCCCCTCGGTGCACTCAAAGCGGGCGTAGTGTGCGGTGTCGACGATCTGTAGAAAGCCCATCCTGCGGTAAAACGCGGTGGCTGCCTGCATATCCGACACGGGCAGGGTGACCTGGTTCATATTCATGGTGCAATGCCTCGGTGGTGTATGGCCCGCTCCAGCGAATCCCTCGCCGTGTCGCGATCCTCAATAACGTCTACGGCGAGTATCTTGCGTTCCACATAGTCACCGGGAGCGGCTATTTCCGTCGCACCAATGTGTACATGGTTCAGGTGCCAGGAGTAGGGCTTCAAAGTGTGATCGATCACGGTGGCGACATAGGTCACTGCGGTTACTCTGGCTCCATTGCTGGCGGTGAGGATGACCTCCTTTTCGTCATACCCGAATCCGAGCCCTTCTACCCGGTCCAGGTAGGGTTTCTCCCCGGGGTCTATTTCGAAGAGGGCACCGTGAATGACGTCGAGGCCACTGGCGGTGAAGAAGGCATCGCACTTTGCCGAGCCGTCCCTGCCAGATTTGTGGAACCTGAGGTCGTGTTCGCGCAGGGCATAACACCCGATGCGGGCCGCGCTGGGTACGCGCTCCCTGAGGCGGGCGAGTGACATGTTTGAGCCGTAGGCGAAATAGCGCATTGATTGTGTAATTGAAACTGATGGTTCCCATGGTAACGCGAAGAGGGATTCATTGGACAACCCATTCGATAGCCAGTTCGAGACCGGTTAAACCGGTGGGCCGCCCCTGCACTGGTTTGACGTCGCACCAGGCCCGAGCGGAGTTTAGTAATTGATACCCGGTAAGTGATTCATCTTCTTGGCTGTACCCATTGCTACCAGTTGCGTTGACAGCAAGGCGCAGTCGACGCACTACTGCACTTTATCGTAAACGCACCCGCACACTCCGATAGGGACGAACCGGATGAACTGGATCAACGGCGGTACCGACCGCGCCACAACGCTGGCTTCTGTCCCGGAGCTGGCTGGCACGTTCAAGGCGCTGTATGAGAGTTTCTGGACCCAGCCGCATATTCCCGGCATGACACTGGAGTTGTGCCGCTTGCGGTTGGCGCAGCTCCACAACAGCGATTTGGAGTGGGCGCGAAAGGACTGCGAAATCGGCGCTGGCAAGCGCGAACAGCTCGCTGGCTGGTCAAGTTGCGACGGCTTCACCCACGCCGAGCGCGCCTGTATCGAGTTCACCGAAATCTATGCCATGGATGCGCAGGCCATTACCGATGACATAGCCGCTGCCGTCAAGGGGCATTACGGTGACGCCGGATTGGTGGCCCTGGTGGAAGCACTCGGCATATTCGATGGCATGACGCGGCTGAGCCTGCTGTGGCAGCTGTCGGCGCCAGACGTTGCCAAAAATGGCGGCCAAGGAGAATAACAATGGCATCACAACCCAGGGTCACCGCTCCGCAGCAGCAGACCGGTAACATCGTTCGGGATTCCGCGCTGGGCCTTGTGCCGGAAACGCTCGATAAATATATGGATCTGACCCGGGTGATCTGGGAAGGGGGCCTCCTGAATCCGGCGGAAGTCGAGATCGCCAGGTTGCGCAATGCCCGCAAGGTGAACTGCGTGTTCTGCAAGAGTGTTCGCTACGACATTGCCGTGGCCGATGGCCTGACCGAAGAAAAGGTGCAAATGATCGATGACGATTTTCAGCAGACCTCGCTCACCGACCGGGAAAAGTTGATCCTCGCCTTCACCGACCAGTACCTGAACGACCCCGCCGGCCTGGGCAGCGAACTCAAGGAGAAGCTGCTCCAGGAGTTCACGCCGGAAGAGCTGGTTCACCTGTCGATGGCAGTGGCCTACTTTAACGGCTTTTCGCGCTGTGCGGTTTCACTCGGCGGGATGCCGGATGAGTTGCCCGTGATGCAGATTTCCGTACCGCAGTAGTGGTAAAGCGGCACGCCTTAACAGGCATCATCGACCATTTGAATGATCTTTTGCTGGACTTCGGAGGCGACCACTTTGAGGTCGTCATCATCCGACAGTGACAACAGCATGGGTTCGGGTTTGATCAGGCCTATATACGCTTTGCCCTGATCGGTGTAGACCGATATCCGACAGGGCAGGGCCATGTTCAGGCGCATATCGCTGCTCAAGACTTTGGCGGCCTGATGAGGATTGCACACTTCGAATACATGGCACTGCTCCTTGAAATCCTCACCCTTGTTCCTGAGCGTTTGCCCGATGTTGTGCACATGAAGCACACCGAACCCATGTTGGGTTACCGCTGCTTCCAGGTCGGTTAATACCTGATCAAAGGGTTTGTCCGTTTCCACGATGTAGTACATGGAGTATGTTCCTGTTAATTGCAACTCAGTTGGTAGGGAGGAGCGTGCTTCTTCTTTTATTCAGGCGGCAACTTCTTCGAAGGAGAAGTGAGGAATATCGGTCCGGACCTTGGCGTGTTCCATTGTCATTGCACAAATTTGGCCGTTGGCATCGAGGTCGATCACGGTATCCTCGTCCAGGTCTCTGGATTCAGAAATTTCGACTGAACGGAACTGAATATACAGCGTGTCCGTGTCTTGAAAATACGTGATTTTCATGGCCTGAAACCTCTGTCAAAGAATGCGTTATGAACGGTTTTACCATCGGGTAGCAGCACAACCCGAAGATATCGGCCATCCATTTCGGAAATTCGGCCCCAGCGCCGAATCCGACCATCGCTTTGAATATGCTCCTTTTCAGGAGTATCTGCAACACGCTGAATCCACTCAATTTTTATCTGCGCTCGATCCGGGCGTCGGGAGACTTAGACAAAACAAAAAGCGCCCTGTGACATCTACCCACACCTGGCCTATAACTACTCCTGAGTGCCATAACAAAAGCCGGTGCAGCCATGGTAAACGACGACCGAGAGGAACAACTGGAAGCCGCAGCGGAAAAGCTGCAGGCCGGGGTAGCGGGCAGGCTCGGCGATGTCTGGTGGTATCTGCTGCTGCGCGGCTCGCTGGCAGTGCTGCTGGGTATCTTCGCCATATTCTGGCCGGAGCAGAATGTGCGATTACTGCTGCTGGCGGTCGGCATTTACTGCCTCGCCGATGGCGCCATCACGCTGGTGGTTGCGGCGCGCTACTCCAAGCTTCAGGAGCAACTCGGTGAAGCCCTCGTTGTACTCGCGATCGGGGTAGTCCTGGTGCTTTGGCCCGACGCCACACTGCGCACGTTACTGATGATGATCGGTGCGGCCATTTTCTTCGTCGGCCTGGGTCAGGTGCTGACCGCGCGGAAGCTGGCGGCGGACGACCCGGCGAAGGAGGCAGGCAAGCGCGTCGGCCTGGTTACCGCGATCGTCGGGCTGATCCTGGCTGTCTGGCCAGGTACCGGTGTGGCGGTGATCTCCTGGGTGATCGGCATCGCTGCACTGCTGATAGGCGGGCTGCTGATCTTTCTCGGCTCGCGCTTCAAGCGGTTGCAGTGCCGGGTTGTCGATGTAGGGGAAAACCGGCTGTAAGCGCTGACCGGGTCAGTTACCGACCAGACTAGCGAGGCCGACAGCGATACCAAAGCCAGTTGCTGTACCCGGCTGACGCTTGTGGTTTCCTGGTTTGCGCATCTGAAACCTCTTGAACATTGGCCCCTCCATTCCCTCAGAACAGGTACTCCAGTCCGGTGGCATTCAGCATCTTGAATAGTGAGCGCTGGTTCTTGAGTGCCCAGGCCCTGACGCCGCCGTTGTCCATGATCTGCCGGCGCATTTCCAACCACTCCGGCGAACCCCAACGATAGGACATCCCCTTGAGGAATTCGAATTCCGCGATGAATTCCTCTCTCAGTTCGGGCCCTTCGAAGAAAAACCCCATTTCGTTGTTGAACAGGCGGGAGCGGTAATCGAAATTGGCGGTGCCTATAAAGCCCACACTGTCGCCGAGCAGAAACTTGGCGTGCAGCTTGCCGTAGGAGGTGTCGCCACCGAGGGATGTGTCGTCCAGTCGCCCGGTTTCATAGATACTCAGGCGGGGGTTGTCGACCAGTGCTTTCCATGCGTCGCTCTCCACCAGTTCCGGGTTCAGCTCGCTGTCTTCAAGCCCCGAGAGCCAGGCCTTCCTGTGCTCGTCGTCCAGCAGCATCCCTGGTGCCATGGACATATCCACAACTGACTGGGCGGGGTGATTGTCTGATGTCAGTACGGAGTTTGTTATCATCTCGCAGCGGCGATCCGGGTCTTCGTCCAGCCAGTCGAGCAGCAGCTGTGCCTCGTCCAGCAGCAGGCTTCCCTCGGAATCGTAATAGCGCGCCAGGAACAGGTAGGGCGAGACGATACGTACGTGACGCTTGTTTGCACCCTCCGCGCTGGAGATAAGGTGCATGATTGAGTTGGGGTTGGTGGCCAGGTTGGCAACGGCGTCGGTGACCACCGCTCTGTTCACCAGATTACCGAATTCGTGCGCCAGGCGAACATTGGCGGTATGCCACCCGGACTCCAGGTATTCACTCATGTCTGCGAAGCTGGGCTGCAGGCTCGGCAGGGATTTCAATTCGACGAGCGCCTGCTGCATCTCCTCTCGGCGCTTGCTGTAGAGGTCTGTGCCGTTGGCAAACTGTTTCGATCGCAGCTGCTTGTTGTTTTTATACTGAAATAACAGGGTATAGTACGTCTCTGCTACCGCGCTGACTGTGAATTCTTCCTCAGTCGATGACCCCGGGCGCAGGATAATTTCCGCATCGTTGTAGGTGTCCGGGTTGGGCGTGCCGTCTGCCAGAATGCCATAGTAGGATAACGAGACATTGCGCCCGCCGGTCATCACCACGGCCTTTTCCGGCACGAAACCATCGACCACCAGCAACTTGTCATGAGAGCGGCGATTGGAGGTAAAGGGCGACTTGCTCACCGCGTTGAATATGGCTACCTGCACCCGGGCCCGACGGGTCGTCTGTTGCCCCTTCGCATTGTGAATAAACCCCGCCTGCACTTCACAACTCTGAAGTGCACGCAGCCAGGTTTTGTCCAGCCCGACTGATCCGATCGAGTCGACCATCAGGCGCACGTCCACGCCGCGGATGACGGCCTCGCACAGTGCACCCAGCATCGCCCTGCCGATAATGTCGTCCTTGAAGATGTAGTAGACCGCGTCCACGCTGTGTCCAGCCTCTTCGATCAGGTAGATTTTCGCAGCGATCGACCTGAGCGCTTCCTCGGGGCGGCTTCCCAGCAGTTTCGCCCGGGTGTCCTGCACCGGGACCTCGGCCTCGATGCCGAGTTTCATGCTATCCCTATCAGCATACTTTCCGGGCAGGGTCTCTCGCAGCTCGTACCAGGTATTGAGCTGTTCGTCGTTAATTGCTTCCAGAGGCGGACAGTTCTCCAGGGGCTGAGTGCCTGCGGGGCAATCCTCGGGGCTGATGGTTGTGGTTGCGCAGGCCGACATCAGGCAGGAGAGTAGCGCTATCAGAAGGCACCTGCTGAAGATCGATACTTTCACTGGGGATCCCTCCAACGAATTTCCGCGACGACGAGGCGGTGGTCTGACACTGCATCCATTGCTGTACTGTAGCTCGTGATTTCGAAATCGTCCGATAACAGGATCCAATCCAGGCGCTTTGCCTTGTAGGTCGGATGCACCGTCGACGCTGGCTCGTAGGCGTGCAGGTCTGCCTGTTCTACCAGTTGGCGCACAACAGAGTCTTCTTCCTGCCACTGTTCATTGAAATCTCCCATGAGGATGATCGGTAACGGGCTGCTGGCGACGGTCTGGATAATATTCGCCAATTGTCGCTCGCGTACACTCTTGCGGGAAAAATCCAGGTGTACAGATATCACCAGCACGGGCATTGATTCGCCCAGGTGTAGCCAGTGAATCCGGGCTGCCACGAGGCCTTTGGTGGTGGAGGGGGGAGTAGGGTCAAAGCTCAGGCTGCGCGCCTGATGTAGCTGAATGCTAGAGAGCAGAGCCGTTCCAAAACGATAGAACCATGTTTCCGCGTGCATTCCCAGTGCTGCACAATTGAACGCAGTCTTGCCCAGCAGCCATTGCGCCTGGTCAAACCCACCGGCCCAGAATGAGTCGATGTCCAGCTCCTGGAGTGCGAGCAAATCCAGTTGCTGCTGGTCCACCAGTTGGGCAAGCGTGTCCAGGTTGTCCTGTATCTGCTCTTTACCCAGCAGCATCTGGTTCATGGCGGTCCCGCGTCCATGGGCCATATTGAGGGTTCCGACCCTGAGCGTTGCCCCGTTGTGAGTTGCGACAGGCGCTACGCCAGTGAGACAGCTGGCGGTGTCGTCCGCGAAGGTGGCCAGTGAAACCAGGCCCAGGACCAGCAAGGCCGAGCGGAGGAGGAGGCGAGTGGATTTCACTTAATCAAACAGCCACCGCTGAACCAGCTTTGTGTACCAGGGCATCACGGCGTACACCATGAGGTAGACAACGACTCCAGTCACCGCGAGGGTGACGAGTAACTGGCTCTGCGGCAAGCCAAGGTTCTTCATGAGCGGCGTCATGATGAGGGTCACCGCCAGCACCAGCGGGTATATGGCAGACCAGGTCACCAGGAACTGCTTCCAGCGTACCGGCACCGCTGCCTTAGCACTTGGAGGAGAAAACCAGAAATCCAATCCGCTGCTGATATGGACACCGTCCCCGGAGACGAGCAGCGGTTGAACCTTCTCGATCAGGCTGGCGCGAGTGGGTGAGTTCATCCAATCCATCAGATGTTCATCCGTATCAAAGCGAACAATCACCGTAAAGGTCTCACTGCGGCCGGGAACCGGTCGCACGATGTGCCAGTCCAGATGGCCGGGAGCGGCCTTGGCCAGGGGCGCAATTTCCTTTACCCATGCTTCATAGTCAGCATGCCGGTCGAAACGTACCTGGTGCTTGATGACGGCCGTTGCTCCCTCGGGGGAATCGGGTTCGGAGTGTAATTGTTTGTTCATAAATGTTCCTGCCGTTTAATCGCCCCCACAGCCTCCACCGCAGCCCGATGAGTCACCGCTGCAACCCCCGGCGCATCCTGAACTGCAACCGATATGGCCGGCACAGTAGTCATTCCTGCCTTCTGCCAGACAATTGATCGAGTACCTGAACCCGTCCGGTATGTTCAGTTGAGAATCCAGTTTAAACAGCAGCGGTAGCCTGGTTGGTGAGTCCGGTTTAATGCCTTCCCGGTGACAGGATGCGCGCCAGGCAGTTTTGATGCCCGTTTGTGCCGAGGTGGGCGTTACCATGGCTTCGGCAGGGGGATGGTGAAGGAACCGGCCCAATGCCTTGCTGCAAAAATGCTGGTACTGCCGTGTGAACAGAATGAACTCATGCCATGCCACATCCACCACCTGGGAGGGCATGGCGACCATTCTCTTGCCCGCGACATTGGTGACCTGGAAGTATTCTCTGAGCCCCATCATCACTAACTCGGCGTCGGCGGGTCCTAAATGCGGGTAAGCCTTGATCACTTTCTCGGCAATGGACGGTGGAAAGCGGTAGGTATCGATCAGGTGTGCCCGATGAGCGATGACGCGCGCCCTGTAAACTCTGTACAGAACAAACAGGCACGCACCGAACAGGGCTGTTAGGACCAGATTAACCGTCATTCTGGATGTAACCGCGCAATCAGCTGCCACGCCAGTTCCACGGCCTCGACCTGGCCTTTCAGACCGCCCGTCACCGGCTCCCGTGCCAGTTCTGTCATCTGGTAAATGGCGCCATAGTGGCGCTCGAGCTCTTCCTGGGGGATCGAGAAGGGTGGGCCGTCGATGAGTGATTGATCGTAGTTGAAGGTGATCAGGAACTGCGGTGCCGCACTGGTGATGTCGACCAGGTGAGTGCTGTAGCGTCGGCGGGTGTCAGGAGGAAGAGCCACCATGGCCGCGCGGTCATACACGGCCTGCACTGGCCCCAGGGTGTCGCGCTGCAGGTCGAAAATGTCGCCGACGAAGATGTCGATCCCCGCCGCGCTATAGTGAATCAGGCTGCCCGTCTCCTCAACGCGCGGTGCAAGGCCCAGTTCGCTGAACAGTTGCTCGATAGCGAGCTGGCTCAGTTCCGCGCCTACTACCTGATAGCCGCGCTCCAGCAGCCAGGCAATGTCTCGCGTTTTGCCGCACAGGGGCAGGAAGATTCGGCCGCCAGCGGGAACGTCGAGGCGCGAGAAGTGGGCCTGAAGCAGGGCATTGGGCGCTCCCTCGTGGAAGGCGATATCACCTTCGCGCCATTTGTGGTGCCAGAATTCAGTGTCCATGGAGCTTCCTTCCGATCCCTTAAATCGATTTATTCAGTGAGAGATTATCAAGGATCAGGTCACTGCGGGCAAAGGCGATACAGGGCAGGATGTATCCCTCGGCAATGTGTCGATCCAGGAGCCCGCAAGGCGGTCGCCCCTGGTAGCTAATCTCCCCCTCAACCAATCGACATTTACACAGTCTACAGACACTGTTGCGACAACTACTGCGTACTGATAATCCGGCCTCTTGCATGGTAGTTAAGAGATCAATGTTGCCAGATACTGTCAGCTCAAGCTCGCTCCCATCGCCAAGGAGTGACAGGGAATATTGGCTCATAAAGGCAACTGCTCCATAACGAATCCCCTTACCTCATATGTGTGTCTGCTTTCACAATATGGCCAAAGTCCAGATTCCCCTTCTGCCAATAGACAAGACCAAAACAGGCTGCTACCAAGGGTACAGCGATCCCGAACTCATCGGCAAACCATACGGTGGCCGCATTCGCCTCGGTCATGGGGGCGAAGAACTTCTGCAGGAATACATTGTGGCTCATGTGAAACGTTACGGCCGGCCACAGGCTGTCGGTCTTGTAGCGTATGTACGTCATCACAAATGACATCGATACGAGACAGACCGTGAACGTCGCGAGCTGAAAGAGCAGCGGGGTTTCGGCATTACCGTAGAAGCCCAGGAACATCAGTGGCCAGTGGAACATGGACCAAAGCACACCGCTGAGTAGCGCCACTTGAGTGAATCCGAGGTTCTGCGATAGCGCGGGTACCAGAAGGCCCCGCCAACCCATCTCTTCGCCCAGCACGCCGGGCAGGAGAAGGAAAAAGCTCACTGTGCCAGTGAGCACGAACCGTAACGCAATAATGGACTCGTCGGACCACGATTCCAGCATATAGCCGGTTCTTAGCTCTTCTACAAAGCCAGTGTCATACCAATCCCCGAATGAAAACACCCATATTCCGGCATAGGCCAGAGCCACATAGGCGAGAGGGAGCAGATAGCTCTGGTACTGATACTTCCAGTCGCCCCAACGCCAACCCAGTGACCTGAGCTGGCGACCGCAAATGAGGCAGGCGCCCACGGTTGCCAACCCGACGGTCAGCATTAACGGGCTGGCACTCTGGAACCTCAGCAGCAGCCAAACACCCAGGGGGTACAGGCCTGCCACCAACAGGATAAACGCGATGGTAATACGCCAGGCGCTATTCAAGGGAGAGCTCCGGCGCCAGATTGATCATTTCCTTGGCAACCAGAGCAGCAGACGGCAAGAACATCGTTGAAACGATGCGCTGGTCCACGACCACCTCATGTTTATCTGCCAGATTCTCCTTGTTCTGGGCAATCGCGCCGTGCTTATTCAGCTGGCTCTCGATCAGGAAAGGCAGGAGTGTGCCGTTTTTAGCCCAGGGCTTGCTGGTTTCCGTGGAATTGGGAAAGCCCGCCACCTTTTTGCCTTTGACGAGGTATTCGCCATCAGACAACGTCACATTGACGATGCTGGCCGACCCATGACCACCGGCTCCCACCACACCACCGGATTCGTAGATGTCCGCGATGATGGACTGGACTCGGGTATCACTCGCAACATCGAACATGACTCCGTAGCCGCCCCCGGTAAACACACCCCAGTAGTCATCTGGATTGACCTGGTCCGGCGACAGTGTGTTTGCTGTTTTCTCAAGGAAACCCTCGTACTTGATGGTGTAGCTGGCGATTCCCAGGGGCTCCCGCATGAAAAACACCTCGCCACCCTGGGGGGAGACGAAATCTACTGCATACCCGTGGCTCAGAAAGACGTGAAAGGGCGGGGCGACTTCGAACAGGTCGTTTCTTGCTTCGTGTTTTTCCGGGTCGCCCATATCGATCATATTGGACACCACAATAAGCACTTTCTTGTCTTCTCCTGCCTGCAGACTGACTGCGCTGATCAGTAGAATGGAGAGAAGTAACATCCTTGCCATTTTTGTTGCTTCCTAAACTGTAGTGACTCAAGAGGGCCCAGTTTAGCGAGGAAAGGAGCTACTGCGACTTAATTCGCGACGAGTTGATGCATTTGCGCGCTGGCTGGCAGTGCGTCGCAATGCTTGCCTCAGGCAGCCTTCGATTCGGCTCTGGCTTTGTTGTCCAGGTATTCGTCGTAGGTCCCCTGGAAATCGACCAGGGTCTGGTCCTTGATCTCAACCACCCGGGTGGCCAGTGAGGAGACGAACTGGCGGTCGTGACTGACGAAAATCAGGGTGCCATCGTATTTGGCCAGCGCCTTGTTCAGCGCCTCGATGGACTCCATGTCCATGTGGTTGGTCGGTTCGTCCATGATCAGTACGTTGGTGTCCATCATCATCAGTTTGCCGAACAGCAGGCGGTTTTTTTCGCCGCCGGAACAGACGCTGGCTTTCTTGTTGGCATCGTCCGCGGTGAACAGCAGGCGGCCGAGCATGCCACGTACGGCAAGGTCATCGTGCTTTGCGGTGCGCCACTGGCTCATCCACTCGAAAATGGTGAGATCGCCACTGAAGTCCGCGCTGCTGTCCTGGGGGCAGTAACCGATGGCGGCGTTCTCTGACCATTTGACCACGCCGGCGTCAGCCTGGAGTTCATTGACCAGGCAGCGCAGGAAGGTCGTCTTGCCGGCGCCGTTTTCCCCGATCACCGCCATGCGGGTACCGGCTTCCACGAGCATTTCGCCACCCTGGAACAGTTGAACCCCGTCAAAGCCGTGGGAGATACCCTCCAGGGTGAGGGCCTGGCGGTGCAGCTTCTTACTATGGTTAAAGGTGATATAGGGAGAAACCCGGCTGGACGGCTTGATTTCATCCAGTTTGATCTTCTCCATCTTCTTCGCCCGGGAACTGGCCTGCTTGGCTTTCGAGGCATTGGCCGAGAAGCGGTTTACAAAGCTCTGCAGCTCTTCGAGTTCCGCCGCTTTCTTGGCGTTGCCCGCGTGCAGCTGTTCCTGGATCAAGGTGGATGCGGCGACAAAGGCTTCATAGTTACCGGGGAAGATGCGCAGTTCGCCGTAGTCGATGTCCGCCATGTGGGTGCACACCGAGTTGAGGAAGTGGCGATCGTGGGAAATGATGATCATGGTGCTTTTGCGCTGGTTCAGCATCTCCGACAGCCAGTGGATGGTATGGATATCCAGGTTGTTGGTGGGCTCGTCCAGCAGCAGGATGTCCGGGTCCCCAAACAGTGCCTGGGCCAGCAACACCCGCAGCTTCCAGCCCGGAGCGACCTGCTTCATCAGGCCGAAATGCAGGGATTCTTCGATGCCCGCTTCCAGCAGGATCTCACCGGCGCGGCTCTCTGCGCTGTAGCCGTCCATTTCGGCGAACCGGACCTCCAGGTCCGCCACGCGCATGCCATCTTCCTCGCTCATCTCCGGCATAGAATAGATGCGGTCGCGCTCCTGCTTGACCTGCCACAGCTCCGTATCGCCCATGATCACAGTATCGATCACGGTGAATTCCTCGAACGCGAACTGGTTCTGGCTCAGAATGCCCAGGGTACAGCCGGGTGCAATGGAGACATTGCCCGCCGTGGGAGCCAACTCGCCGCTCAGGATTTTCATAAAGGTCGATTTGCCACAGCCATTCGCTCCGATCAGCCCGTAACGATTGCCGTTGCCGAACTTGGCGGAGATGTTTTCAAACAGCGGCTGGGCACCGAACTGCATGGTGATGTTCGCGGTGGTGATCAAGAGCGTATTCCTGCGGGTTGGCAAGTGATGTTACTGGCAGTTGGGCATCCCTGTTGCGGGGACGCACAGCGGGGCGGGCACTATACGGAGATAATGGGTTAGTGTCGAGGGATTGTTCAATTATTGAGCAATAGTGCCCAGGTAGAGAGCGCTCGTTCCCGATCGCAAGGGGTTGAAAGGGGGCTCGGCCCCCTTGATAGCCGGGTTACCGGCGCTGGAGCGGTGCTGAATCGAACGAGACGCCACTCCAGCCGTAACGAATAAAGTTACGGATGTTGCCGTGGTCATCTCCGTCCGGTGTGTTCTGGACGTCCCGGTAGAAACGTCCGAAACCGCGGAGTGCTTCCTCTTCGCTCAGGCCCATGAATTGGCCGAAGGCCAGAATCTTGCAGGACCCCGCATTCTGGCCAGGTTCGTTCGCCTGCTCGCCGTTCTTGAAGGCGGTCGGTGTGTAGTCAAAATGCTCGTCGATCACCGCCATGGTGTCTTCGAATTCCAGCGCCTGGTGGGTCTTCAGTGCGTCGACCAACTGTTCGGGTGTCATCGATCAGTCCTGGGTCAGATAGCTGCAACAGTAATCGGTGACTTCAGTGATCTTCAATTTGAAGCTTGAATTGGCTGGTACCTCAAAGGATTCGCCAGCTGAGATCTTCCTCCAATCCTCCCCGACCAGTTGGATCTCGAGATCGCCAGAGAGGATTTCCATCAATTCCTTTGCCTCGGTACCGAACTCGTAGTCACCGGGCAGCATGATGCCGAGGGTCTTCGTTGTCCCGTCCGGAAAGTGCACCGCTCTGCTGGTAACTTTGCCGTCAAAGTAGATGTTGGCTTCTCTGGTGACTGATACGTCGTTGAATTGTGACATGGTTGAATATCTCAAGTTACTTCTGAACAGAATATGAACAAGTTGAGGTGCGGTTTAGGCGATGTTTTCGGTTGGTAGGTCAGCGACCTGCTTCGAAATCGTAGGCTGCCCCGCAGCGTCCGCACTTTATACGGCCGGTGTGTAATTGCGCGACAGTTTATGTATTTACCGCCTGAATCACTAGCGCAACAGCAAGTGAAATGCCGGTTAGATACGTACCCAGGGCACCAATAAACCGCATTGGATTGGGTTTTGCCATTGTAGCGGGAAACAGAATTCCGGCTGCAAAGAGGTACCGAAAGAAAGTGGCAAGGATCATCGACCAAAGTACCCACCCGGGTTGTGGTGCCTGGGCCAATGCAAGCATCATGATTGCCAGAATGGGCGCGTACTCTACCGTATTGCCATGCGCCCGTTGAGCCTTGTACAGGGGGCTTACAGGATCAATCTCGCCTCCGTAAACGGTATTGGAGCTTGCGCGAGCAAGGGAGACTCTGAAGCCGAGCAGTATTACCAATAGGCCGAGAAGTGCAATGCAAAACAATGGAACGGACATTTAGTGACTCCTGGTCATTTTTAATATATGACGCTTCAGGCGGGTGCTGGGTCAGTAGGGCGATCACGCGACCATGCGCTCACCAGATACGCTAACGGGAATAGCAAAACCACAGGGTCGTGGCGACTACCGTACTCCTTAGCTGATCCATAGCAAGTGCCTGTCGTTTTTGATAATGGGGACGGAGGGATTAAAATCTGAGCAATTTGGTCTTGTTCAAAAAATAACCCCTCCGTCCCTTTTTGCACTGACACGAAGTGACGTCTCCGCGGAGACGTTTTTCAGTCATAGATGGCACCAGTAACGAAGGCACTTAGGTATAAGCTGCCAGGAAATCTGCATAAAAGGGGGCAGCTTTGATTCAAGTTGCAAGTGCATAAACGTAGGCTTCAATAACTTCATCGCTTTCTATCCTGACTTGGACCAGTACTCGCTGGTAATCGCTACCTTCGAATTCATCAATCATCGACCAATATTCTGATAGGTGATCCGATGAGAAAACCGACCCTCTTACTTCTTTGCCTTCGTCTGACGGAACGATTCCAGGAAAACCTTGCTCCAGGCCCCAGCCCTCGTCCAGCATGTACGCCGTTAAAGTGGCTGCCTCCCAATTTCCTGATATGTCCTCCAAGACATAATGATTCGACCTTCCTGGCGCGAGTGTTCCGTAAACAAACAATCTTTCCATTTTTCCGTAGCTTCTCGTTTTGATGCTGGCTGACATTTCATTACTTGGGGCTGCCGGCCTTAGAGGTATGTATGGAAGGTAAAACTTTTGACGGGGAGATACAAAATTTGGACGATTTCTACTTGCTAGCTGAAGTGCTCTGACCCCTTATCCCGGTTCATTCATGAATAACGAAGCGCAGTTCCACGTTGTTGCCCACGAGATCTTTCATATAGATAGAGCGTCCCATACCCTGTGCGCCATAGCGGTCGTAGAATTCGCCGCATTCGACGCCATTCTGTTCCAGGTAGGCCTTCAACGCAGCTTCGTCGACCGCTTCGATTTGAAGGCAGAAATGATCGACGTTATTTCCCTCCGATGCCGGAGCAGGTCCACCCGACTGGCCAGCCGGCCGGTGGACATCGACGATATCGATCTGTGCGCTGCCCGCCCGAAGGTGTGTCAAACCGAAATCATCTGCAGCGACCTTGTCAATCCTGCAGCCAAGCACATTGCAGTAGAATTCGATCAGCTCCTGGTAGCGCTCCGTACGCAACACAATATGGTCGATTGCATGAGGTTTGATCATGACTTCATCTCCTCAGAAAGGTAGCCTTCCCTTGCAGGCTAATGCACTCAGCACACGATAGCAGCGGGAACACCGGGCGGCCAAATAAATGAAGCCGCAGGAAGAGCTATCGGGGGGAGGGGTTCTGTCCCTTAAATTTACAATCTTCGGCTCATTCCATCTAACTGGTGGTCCACGCTGAGGCATGACTGGTCAAAAGTGCGCGTTGCTCCGAGGCGATAAACGAGACAATCAGCCCATCGAGTAAGCCGCAGGTTATCCTGGACGTGTTCGCGCAGGCGATTCATGTTTGCCCGAAATTCCATTCTCAACTCGCCATTCTGGTCGTAGAAGACTTCTTCATTGCTATCCAATCCTGGCAATATCTGATTCTCTACAAAGGTTATGTAGCGAACGTGCTTCTGCCCAACGCCGTCGAGTTCGGAAAAGAAATATGACAAGTCGAAGAGGGTGACGGGGTCAAAAAGATCGGTCAGCTGCATTTGTTTAAGGGTCGACCACATGTCTGGCGCAGTATCGGACCCTTGGTGACGATAATAGAATGGCGGGGGGCGCCTGCCGTCTGCATAGGCAGATTCCCATGACGCCAACCCCAACTCTACTTCAGCGTTTACATTTTCTTGAACGCTTCTAAGGTCACTTAGATAGGTAGCCAGCGCATCCACAATTTGTTCCCGGCGCTTGGCGTCTGAGCGAGCATCGTTCCAGGTATCGACTTGAAGTCCAATGAAAACTCCGACGACGACTATAACCAGCTCAGTAAAAAGGTTTCCCCAATTTCGAGACCTGAGGCTCTCGGCCATGCGTTGTAGAATCATCGTATATCCAGCAGTTGATTGCTTCCCGATGAGAGTATAGCGGAGAGGTCCTCCTGGTGGTCCTGGATAAGATAGGGAGCATCCATATGCGTATCCCCCATCAGCTACAAACTGGTCAGTTCATCAAATGAGGTAGTGTTAGTATTCTTTGGCTTATTTTTCAGTGCGGAATAGGGCCCTGATACCTTAATTCGCGCATTCATAAGTTGCACTCACGCGTGACAAATGCGGCGAAGTCGTCACCAAAGGTCGCTTTGTCGTTGTTCCATATTTCCCGGACTGAAGGACCTCGTAGGTACTGGCATGTGTACGTTCGCCAGCCGGCATAATCATCTTCGCCAAGGATGCCTTTCTTGTAAAAGCCGTGCGCCGCATCTAACGAGTTCATCAATGCGTAGTTATATCCCCAGTACTGTTGGAACTCGGCGCCAGTCAGAGAGGAGATATCTTGATTTCCTTTTTCCAGCACCTGAGATAATTGGTCATTCTCCGCGGCTGTCAGCAGAATCTCGTTGGCCATTGAATTAAGATCCTGCAGTGCCTGAGCCGCCAGGGCCACAGTGTTTTGACGAATTTTCCCAAGCCACTAGCAACAAAGACGCGACAACCGTTGCACCACCAAAGTAGGCCGCCCATCTGGATTTGGTGCTTTCGCTAGTTTCCATGATGACGCTTCCTTTTAATGGTTAAGAACCCTTTGCTTCATTCAGCTCAAATGCGTTGGGAGAGGGGCTCTGGTCCCTTTAGCGCATTTCGAACTCCATTTTATAATGCGGCCACATTCTCATCAGGTTAGCTTGAAACATCTAGCGTGCAAATCATTTCCGATCGGTCTACGTATCGATTAGGGTAGGGGTATTGAGCGCCCCATGGACCGATGGGGGCACTTTTACTAGCAGAGATAAAGGGGACAGAGACATAAGAATTCCAGCAAATTGGTCTTGGTCAGAAACTAATCCCTCCGACCCCTTTTGCTGCTTTTGCTCGATACTGTTCTTGAACGCTTTTCCCAACGTTTGTAATTGCCCAAATTTCACCGTCTGACCCTGTGCCATTTTTGGCAAAACCACGCGTCATCAAGGAAAAAAGAATAGACTCCGTTTTATCCAACGGTAGCGATACCTCACCAGAAACTGTTCTAGCATATCGCCATGTGTATCCCGGCTTTTGGAGAGAAACGAGTATTCTAGCTTCCTCATCGGATAGGCCATCACTCTGTATGGCTTGCTTCTTCTGTTCCGGACTTGGTTCGGTTTGGTTTTCTATGATGGTATGAACCATTTTCATCTCAGCTTCGAATCCAGCACCTTTGAAGCGTGAAATCTTATCTAAATTTGAAAAAGCCAGTCCAATAGCGCCGGCCAGTATGGCTAACCCCATTTCCCCGGCTAGCTCCATAAATCCGAGAACACTGCTTACGCCAAGCAGAACAATAAATGAGGATGCTTGAAATAAAATTTTAATCGCCTAGGCCTTTTTATGCATAAAGCCGTCAGTTGCGGCAACTGAAAGTTGTCCGCAACGTGGCCTTGTTACGCGCTCACGCTCAGAAGCGGCTCGACATGAGTAGCCGGCCGATTGGCGGAAAGATCATGAATTGCCTGAAGATTAAGCCAAAATTCCGGCGTGGTTTGAAATGCCTCGGAGAACAGCCAGGCTGTTTCAGGCGTAACGCCTCGCTTGCCCCGCACGATTTCGTTGACACGCTGAACTGAAATACCTACGTGAGCGGCAAGCGCCTTTTGGCTAACCCCTAAGGGCTCCAGGAATTCTTTGAGAAGTATTACCCCAGGATGGGTAGCTGTTCTGTTACTAGGAATCATAAGTTACCTCACACCTTTCTAGTGATAATCCATGATTTGGACATCATGGGCACCACTTTCAATCCAGCGGAACACGATGCGCCACTGAGAATTAATTCGAATACTATGGAAGCCCTTTAAGTCTCCTTTCAGTGCTTCAAGTCTATTTCCAGGCGGCGATTTCAAATCATCGAGCACTTGAGCCGCATTCAAAACGTCAAGCTTATAAAGTGCCTGCTCATGTATTGGACCTGGAAATTTCCTACTCTTCCGACTGGAAATGCCGTTGAAGAGGTCCGAAGTGCCACGATCGCCGAATGAAACTATCATGTGTCAGAATATTAATGGATACACGGTATTCATGCAATTGTGGCGCGATAGTGGCTTGGTGCGTAACGCAGCGTTAACCGGCAGCCTGCGGCGAAGCCGCGTCTCCGCGGAGACGTTTTTAGGTTATAGATGGTACTAGCAACGGACGTCCGGCGACCGAAGGGAGCGTACTGCCCGCTCTTGTTACATGCCCCGGAACCTGGCGCTTTACTTGGCAAAGTGCTTCTTCATGAATTCGGGTGCTAGCTTTGCCCCTTCTTCGGTTAGGACCATGGACTTTTGCTTTCCTTTGGGATCATGAATCCAGCCCTTTTCGTACAAGAACTCTGTTAGACCCCAATCCATGCCCTTCCATACTCGGACTCCATAATCGTCATCCATCGCAGTCAGCGACAAGATTGCGAGAGCCACTTCAGCCAGTTTTTCATGGTCTAACTCATCTGGAAGATTCATTTTGCCACCTCCGAGAATACCGTGATGTGAGGGCCATGTAACGCCGCCAACAAGGGCGCGTGGTACGCGCGACCCGCTGCTTGGCCTTGTTACGCGGCTGACACGTTGATTTTAACGCCAAGGGAATGCAGAACCTTTTGGACTGTCTCATATCTCGGCTTTGCCCCAGGAGCAAACGCCTTGTAGAGACTCTCCCGTCCCAAGCCTGAGTCTTGTGCTATAGCAGACATGCCCCGTGCTTTGGCGACATGCCCAATAGCTGCAAGAAATACACTGGGGTCATCTTCCTCAAGCGCAGCAGTGAGAAACTCTGCGATAGCTTCCTCACTATCGAGATAGGCACTTGGATCGAATTCTGTGATTTTAACCATAGCTGTTACTCCGCTCTCAATTCGGACAATATATCCCGAGCGCGAGCTATATCTTTGCTTTGGCTCGATTTATCTCCGCCACATAGGAGGAGCACCACAAGGCCAGCTTTGCGGGTGAAGTAGACTCGGTAGCCTGGCCCAAAATGTATTCCGAGTTCATGCAGGCCGGAACCTAGTGATTTCGAATCGCCAGTATTACCTCGGCGCAGTGATTGGATTCGAACCAGTATTCTCGCCAAGGCTTTTCGATCCTTTAGCTTCGAGAGCCATTTGGAGAAGACTTCAGTCTGCTGAACTTCATACGTTCAGCGAGCGTATCCTTCTGGATACAAACATGCAATCGATACGGCGCTTGCAGAGGCGGTGCAACGCCCGAGCACGCACAAAAAAGCCCCGCACCTTCTCAGGCACGGGGCTTTCGGTTTAAGGCCTGAATATAAGGCGCTAGATTAGGCCGCAGGCACCTCGCTAATCTCCACCGCTGCAATCCGCTTGCCTTCCTCGGCGCTCTTCTGGAACTCCACGATCTGGTCGAAGTTCATGTAGCGGTAGATCTCGGAGCTCATGGCATCCAGGTTCTGCGCGTATTCCATGTACTCCGCCGGGGTCGGCAGTTTGCCCAGGATGGCGCCCACACTGGCCAGCTCGGCGCTGGTCAGGTAGACGTTGGCGCCGTCGCCGAGGCGGTTGGGGAAGTTACGGGTGGAGGTGGACAGCACGGTGCTGTTGGCCGCCACGCGGGCCTGGTTGCCCATGCACAGGGAGCAGCCGGGCATTTCGGTGCGCGCACCGGCGGCGCCGAAGATGTTGAAGTAGCCTTCTTCCATCAGCTGGTGCTCATCCATGCGGGTGGGCGGACTGATCCACATGCGGGTGGAGATGCTGCCTTTGTGCTGGTCCAGCAGTTTGCCGGCCGCACGAAAATGGCCGATGTTGGTCATGCAGGAGCCGATAAAGACCTCATCGACTTTGTCACCCGCAACTTCTGAAAGAAGTTTGGCGTCGTCGGGGTCGTTGGGGCAGCAGACGACAGGCTCGGTCACTTCGGCCAGGTCGATCTCGATCACCGCGGCGTACTCGGCGTCGGCGTCGGCTTCCATCAGCTCGGGGTTGGCCAGCCACTCTTCCATCTTCTGGGCGCGTCGCTCCAGGGTGCGCGGGTCACCGTAGCCCTCGGCCACCATGCTGCGCAGCAGCACGATGTTGGAGCGCAGGTACTCGGCAATGGTGTCTTCGTCCAGCTTGATGGTACAGCCGGCGGCGGAGCGCTCGGCAGACGCGTCAGACAGCTCGAAAGCCTGTTCGACGGTCAGGCCGGTGAGGCCTTCGATCTCGAGGATGCGGCCGGAGAAGATGTTCTTCTTGCCTTTCTTCTCGACGGTCAGCAGACCTTCCTGGATGGCGTAGTAGGGGATGGCATGCACCAGGTCACGCAGGGTGATACCCGGCTGCATTTCGCCCTTGAAGCGCACCAGTACGGATTCCGGCATGTCCAGCGGCATTACACCGGTGGCGGCGGCGAAGGCCACCAGGCCAGAGCCCGCGGGGAAGGAGATGCCCATCGGGAAGCGAGTGTGGGAGTCGCCGCCGGTGCCCACGGTGTCGGGCAGCAGCATGCGGTTCAGCCAGCTGTGGATGATGCCGTCACCCGGGCGCAGGCTCACGCCGCCGCGGGTCATGATGAAGTCGGGCAGGGTGTGCTGGGTGTCGATGTCCACGGGCTTGGGGTAGGCCGCGGTGTGGCAGAAGGACTGCATGGTCAGGTCGGCGGAGAAGCCGAGGCAGGCCAGGTCTTTCAGCTCGTCGCGGGTCATCGGGCCGGTGGTGTCCTGGGAGCCGACGGTGGTCATCTTGGGCTCGCAGTAGGTGCCGGGGCGGATGCCCTCGACGCCGCAGGCCTTGCCGACCATTTTCTGGGCCAGGGAGTAGCCCTTGCCGGTGTCGACGGGCTGCTCCGGAGTGCGGAACAGGTCGGAAACGGGCAGGCCCAGGGCTTCGCGGGCCTTGGTGGTCAGGCCGCGGCCGATGATCAGGTTGATGCGGCCACCGGCGCGCACTTCGTCCAGCAGTACGTCGGACTTCAGTTCGAACTCGGAGACGGTCTCGCCGGCTTCGTTCAGGATCTTGCCGTCGTAGGGGCGGATCTCGATCACGTCACCCATGTTCAGGTTGTCGACGTCGGCCTCGAACACGAGGGCGCCGGCATCTTCCATGGTGTTGTAGAAGATGGGGGCAACCTTGCCGCCGATGCAGATGCCGCCGCCTTTCTTGTTGGGTACGCCGGGCATGTCGTCGCCGAAGAACCACAGTACAGAGTTGGTGGCGGACTTACGGGAGGAGCCGGTACCGACCACGTCGCCAACGAAGGCAACGGGAAGGCCCTTGGCCTGGATGTCGGCGACTTGCTGCATGGGGCCGGTCACGCCGTGCTCTTCCGGGGTCAGGCCGTCGCGGGTCATCTTGTACATGGCGCGGGCGTGCAGGGGGATGTCCGGGCGGCTCCAGGCGTCGGGCGCGGGGGACAGGTCGTCGGTGTTGGTCTCGCCGGTTACCTTGAACACGGCAACCTTGATGGACTCGGGTACGTCGTCGCGGGAGGTGAACCACTCGCCGGCGGCCCAGGATTCCATCACCGCCTTGG
This sequence comes from Parahaliea maris, assembly GCF_008064665.1. Lineage (GTDB taxonomy): Bacteria > Pseudomonadota > Gammaproteobacteria > Pseudomonadales > Halieaceae > Parahaliea > Parahaliea maris. Next base: position 315,514 of record NZ_VRZA01000004.1, read on the forward strand.
CATTGGCGTTGCCGGCCTTGGCCAGTTCGTCCACGTCGTGGAAGGCGTCGAACATCAGCAGGGTGTGCTTGAGCTCGGTGGCGGCCAGCTCTGCCAGGTCAGCGTCGTCCAGCAGTTCCACCAGGGTGGCGATGTTGTAGCCGCCGTGCATGTTGCCCAGCAGTTTCACTGCGGCGGGCTTGTCGATCAGGGGGGAGGTGGCCTCACCCTTGACGATGGCAGACAGGAAGCCGGCTTTCACGTAGGCCGCTTCGTCAACACCCGGGGGCACGCGGTCGGTGATCAGTTCCAGCAGGAAGGCCTCTTCACCCGCCGGCGGGCTTTTCAGCAGCTCCACCAATGCCGCAACCTGCTCGGCGTTCAGGGGCTTGGGGGGAATATCCTGGGCGGCGCGTTCCGCTACGTGTTCACGATAGGCTTCTAGCACGGTAGAGCTCCTTTAGAGATGGCCGCCCGATGGCTGGGTCGCGGCAGTTGCAGACCCCGGGGCAGTCCGGTGGAGGAAAAATCGGGCTCGGATTATAGCCCGTTCCTTGAAACAATTAAATTAATCAAGCGCTTATACCGTGCATTCACCCAGCTGATACCTTAGACTCGGTGGCGCTGTTCACCGCACCTCGTAAAGCCGTATTTATGCTCGACCCCACCATCAAAACCCCCTGTATCGGCGTCTGTTCCACCGGTATCGGCGATGCTGTGTGCCGGGGCTGCAAGCGTTTTTCCCACGAGGTCATCCACTGGAACAGCTACACCCCGGAGCAGAAGCGGGCCATCGACGGGCGCCTGTCGGGCTTTTTGTCCCAGTGCGTGAGCAACAAGCTGCGGGTGACCGACAAGGCCCTGCTGCAGTGGCAGCTGGAGGTGCAGCAGGTGCGCCATGTGGCCCACCACGACGAGTACTGCTGGGTGTTCAGCCTGCTCAAGGCCGGGGCAGGGCAGATCACCGACACCCACGAGTTCGGCTTCGCCGTGGATGCCGACTTCAGCGCGCTGCCCCTGGTGGAACTGCGCGACCTGATCGACCGGGAGTTCTTTATTTTGTCCGAGGCCCACTACGAGCGCTATATCCAGACGCCGGATCTCTTTGCCGAGAGCCTGTCGGAAGCTGAGAGCCCCGCATGAGCAAGGCCGTCGATATCACGCCCATCCGCGAGTTCCTGTCCTGCGCCACGCCGCCCGCCTGGGTGAACTGGGCGCTGGAGAACCCTGCCCTGATGCTGGTGGACCACGCCAATTGCGAGAAGAAGGCCGCCTCCACCGCCCTCAACCTGATGTACCGCTACACCGACCACCCGGTGCTGCTCAACAAGCTGTCCCGGCTGGCGCGGGAAGAGCTGCGCCACTTCGAGCAGGTGATCGCCATCATGGGCAAGCGGGGCATCGACTACCCACAGCTCAGCGCCGCCCGCTACGCCGGCGGCTTGCGCGACCAGGTGCGCAAGCAGGAGCCCGGCCGGCTGGTGGATACCCTGCTGGTAGGGGCCATTATCGAGGCCCGCTCCTGCGAGCGCTTCGCCTGCCTGGTGCCGGTACTGGATGAGGAACTGGGTGCCTTCTACGGCTCCCTGCTGAAGTCCGAATCCCGCCACTTCATGGACTACCTGAAGTTGGCGCGGCAGATCAGCTCGGAGGAGGAGGTCGGTGAACGACTTCAGGTGTTACTTGAAGTGGAGCGCGAGCTGATCGAGTCCCCGGACACTGAATTCCGCTTTCACAGCGGCGTGCCTGCAGCGTAGTTTTGCTTTCAAAAGGCTTCACAACCTTATGAATTTAAAGACTATTCCACTCAATAATTGATCTGAATCAAGCGCCGGTGCAATCGCCGGCGCGGATCTGCCTGCCCTGTCTATACTCATACTCAGTTCATGGGTTTACAGCTACCCATCGGCTACAACAACAAGAATGCGCCGGCGGTCTGCCGGTCCAGGCTGAGGGTCGCCACGTCGGGTGGCCCATCCTTCAGGAAAGGAGGGTATTACCGTGATCCGTCCATTTGCTCCCAGGCTGGCGTACTGTGTCTTCGCTGCGCTTGTCGCCGCCCCTTCGGTCTACGCACAGGAGGCCGGCACTGTATCGGGGGAGGCCCTGAAGCCGGTTGACCCGGAATTGCCTTATTCACCTTATGCCACCGGTTCAGCCTCCACCCGTGTGTTCTGGGGAGATACCCACCTGCACACCTCCTTCTCGATGGATGCCGGTGCCTTCGGTAACCGCCTGGGGCTGGACGAGGCCTACCGCTTTGCCCGTGGCGAGGAGGTGGAGTCCACCACTGCCGGCCGCGCGCGGCTGGCCCGTCCGCTGGATTTCCTGGTGATTGCCGACCACTCCGACAACATGGGCTTCTTCCCGGACATGTTTGCCGGCGACCCGCGTATCCTGGCGGACAAGACCGGCAAGCAGTGGTACGACGACATCAACGCGGGCAAAGGTATGTCAGTGGCCATGCAGATTATCGATTCCTTCTCCCGCGGCACCTTCCCGGACGCGCTGATGTACTGGCCGGACAGCGAGATGTACAAATCCTCCTGGGAAAAAACCATCTCCGCGGCGGAAAACTTCAACGAGCCCGGCCGCTTTACCGCCTTCATTGGTTATGAGTGGACGTCCCAGGTGCCGCCGGGGCAGAACCTGCACCGGGTGGTGATCTACCGGGACGGGGGAGAGCAGGCGCGCCAGACGGTCCCCGCCACCACCTATCCGCCCCAGGGCAGCACCGACCCGGAGTACCTGTGGGAGAAACTACAGGAGTACGAAGACAAGACCGGTGGTGACGTGCTGGCCATTGCCCACAACGGCAACATGTCCAATGGCCTGATGTTTCCGCTGGTTAATCATGTCGACAACAAGCCGGTCACCCGGGAATATGCCGAAACCAGGGCCAAGTGGGAGCCCCTGTACGAGGCGACCCAGATCAAGGGCGATGGCGAGGCTCACCCGCTGTTGTCGCCGAACGACGAATACGCCGATTACGGCACCTGGGACAAGGGCAACCTGAACCTGAGTGAACTGAAAACCGACGACATGCTGGTCCACGAGTATGCCCGCAGCGGTCTGCAACTCGGCCTCGAACTCGAGGCCAAACTGGGCATCAACCCCTACCAGTACGGCATGATCGGCTCTACCGACAGCCACACCTCACTGGCCACGGCCGACGACGACAACTTCTTCGGCAAGCACTCGGGCTCCGAGCCCAGCGCCGACCGGATGCAGCACGCTTTTGCCAAGTTCGGCAACCTGCAGATCATGAACTGGGAGACCCTGGCTTCGGGTTACGCCGGGGTCTGGGCCACGGACAACACCCGGGAAGCCCTGTTCGACGCCATGGCCCGCCGGGAAACCTACGCCACCACCGGCCCCCGGATGCTGGTGCGCTTCTTCGCCGGCTGGGATTTTGGCCCCGGGGATACCAAGACCCGGCAGCCCGCCACCGTAGGCTACGCCAAGGGTGTGCCCATGGGCGGTGAACTGGGCGAGGCGCCAACAGGCAAGTCGCCCACCTTCCTGGTGGCTGCGCTCAAGGACCCGATCGGTGCCAACCTGGACCGGGTGCAGATCATCAAGGGCTGGCTGGACAAGGACGGCAAGCGCCAGGAGCGCATCTACGATGTGGTGGTGTCGGATGGCCGCAAGATAGGGGCCGACGGCCGCTGCCTGACGCCGGTGGGTAACACGGTGGATCTGAAAACCGCCACCTGGAGCAACACCATTGGCGCCACGGAGTTCATTGCGGCATGGAAGGACCCGGATTTCGATCCCGCGCTGAACGCCTTCTATTATGTGCGGGTACTCGAGATACCCACACCGCGCTGGACGGCTCACGATGCCGCCTTCTACGGCGTTGACCTGGCTGAGGGCGATTCAGGTATCCACCAGGAGCGCACCTACACCTCTCCCATCTGGTATCAGCCGGAAGATTAAACGTGGGGCAGGGGGTGCTGGATACTTGAGATAGACTTTATAAATCTATCTCAAGTTATTGTTATACATAGAGATTGAGTAGAGCGATTTTCTCGGGGGTCGCCTCGACCACCCAGGCATGGCTGTGCCAGTCGCCCATCACCCAGCGCTCGCCGTGTTGCTGCACATGCCGCTTCGGCCGGTGGGTGTGGCCGTGAATCAGGCAGTCCACACCGTGTTGTTCAAGTGCTTTCTCAACTTCTTCCGGAGTCACATCCATGATGTCCTCGGCCTTGTTGCTGTTGGCCTCGCTGCTCATGCTGCGCAGCTGGGCGGCCAGGGCCCGGCGCTCGGCCAGCGGCTTGCCCAGCACCTCGGCCTGCCATTCGGGGCTGCGGGCCATGCGGCGGAACTGCTGGTATTCGGCGTCGCCGGTGCACAGGCTGTCGCCGTGCATCAGCAGCACGGGGCGGCCATAGAGGTCGATCACGGTGGGGTCGGGGAGCAGGGTGGCGCCGCTACGGCGGGCAAAGTCCTCACCCAGCAGGAAGTCGCGGTTGCCCTGCATCAGGAATACTTTGGGCCCGCTGGCGCTGTAGTCGGCCAGTAGCCCGGCGACCTCGGTTCCCAGTGGGGCATCGTCGTCGTCGCCAATCCAGGCTTCGAAGAAGTCACCCAGGATATAGAGGGCGTCGGCGTCGCGGCGCTCGTCGAGAAAGTCCCCGAAGGCCTGCGTGATGGCAGGCCGGTTCGGGTCCAGGTGCAGGTCCGATATGAACCAGGTGGCGCTCACGCTGGCGGGATCAGCCTTCGACGATTTCGACGGTCTCGATGATCACCGGCTCGGCGGGCACGTCCTGGTGGCCGTTCTTGCTGGTGGTGGCCACGGCGCGAATCTTGTTCAGCACTTCTTCGCCCTCGGTCACTTTACCGAATACCGCGTAGCCCCAGCCCTGCATGTTCTTGCCGCTGTGGTTGAGGAAGTCGTTGTCCTTCACGTTGATGAAGAACTGGGCCGTGGCGGAGTGGGGGTCCATGGTGCGGGCCATGGCGATAGTGCCAAAGTCGTTCTTCAGGCCGTTGTCGGCCTCGTTCTCGACCGGCTCGCCGGTGGGCTTCTGGCTCATGTTGGTGTCGAAACCGCCGCCCTGGATCATGAAGTTGTCGATCACGCGGTGGAAGATGGTGCCGTCGTAAAAGCCGTCGCGGGCGTAGCTGAGAAAGTTCTCAACGGTCTTGGGCGCTTTTTCCGCGTCCAGTTCGAGGGTGATGGGGCCGAAGGTTGTGCGAATAATGATCATGGCGTGCGTCCTGCTGGATCGTGATGGTCATGTGGGGTTTGCAAAAATGGCCGGCAATAATACGGGCTTTTGCCTTCGCGCGCGAGCAGTGGGGTATTTACCTATAAGAGACCGGTTTCAGCCGCTATAATACGCGCCCTTTTTACCCCGAAGCCGACGTTTTTTATGGAAAGCAAACCCGCCAACAACTTCCTACAGCAGATTGTAGCCGAGGATCTGGAGTCCGGCCGCGTGAGCAAGCTCATCACGCGCTTCCCGCCGGAGCCCAATGGCTACCTCCATGTGGGGCACGCCAAGTCCATCTGCCTGAATTTTGGCCTGGCCCAGCGCTTTGGCGGCGAGTGCAACCTGCGCTTCGACGACACCAACCCGGAAAAAGAGAGCCCCGAGTACGTGGCCTCCATCCAGGAAGACGTGCGCTGGCTGGGCTACGAGTGGGCCGGCGAGGTGCGTTATGCCTCCAGCTACTTCCAGCAGTTTTACGACTGGGCGGTGCATTTGGTGGAGCAGGGCGATGCCTACGTCTGCGACCTCAACGCCGAACAGGCCCGGGAGTACCGCGGCACCCTGACCGAACCTGGCAAGAACAGCCCCTTCCGCGAGCGCAGTGTCGAGGAGAACCTCGACCTGCTGGGCCGGATGAAGGCCGGTGAGTTCGACGAGGGCAGCCGCGTGTTGCGGGCGAAAATCGACATGGCGTCCCCCAACATGAACCTGCGGGACCCGATTCTCTACCGCATCCGCAAGGTGGAGCACCACCAGACCGGCAATGACTGGTGCATTTACCCCACCTACGACTTCGCCCACGGCCAGGAAGACGCCATCGAGGGCGTGACCCATTCCATCTGTACCCTGGAGTTCGAGGATCACCGCCCCCTCTACGACTGGCTGCTGGAGCACCTGCCGGTCCCGCACCGCCCGCGCCAGTACGAGTTTGGCCGCCTCAACCTGAACTACACGGTCACCAGCAAGCGCAAGCTCAAGCAGCTGGTGGACGACGGCGTGGTCTCCGGCTGGGACGACCCCCGCATGCCCACCGTGTCCGGCATGCGCCGCCGCGGCTTTACCCCGGCTTCCATTCGCAGGTTCTGCGAGATGATCGGCGTGACCCGATCCGACGGGGTGGTGGACGTGGCAATGCTGGAACACGCCATCCGCGACGACCTGAACGAGAATGCGCCCAGGGCCATGTGTGTGCTGCGGCCGCTGAAAGTGGTGCTCACCGATTACCCGGAAGACCAGGTGGAACAGCTGACGGCTGCCTGCCACCCCAGCCGCGAGGATCTCGGTGAGCGCCAGCTGCCGTTTTCCCGGGAGCTGTACATCGATGCAGAGGACTTCCGCGAGGAAGCCAACAAGAAGTTCAAGCGCCTGGTACTGGGCAAGCGCGTGCGCCTGCGTAACGCCTACGTGATCGAGGCGGACAGCGTGGTGAAGGACGAAGCCGGCAATATTGTCGAAGTGCACGCCCACACCATCCCCAACACCATCGGTAACGACCCGGAAGACGGTGTGAAGCCGAAGGGCGTGATCCAGTGGGTATCTGCCGCCGGGGGCCGCCAGGCTACCGTGCGCCTTTACGACCGCCTGTTCACCGATGCGGCACCGGACAAGGGCGACAAGGACTTCATGACCCTGGTGAACCCGGAGTCTCTGACAGTCGTGGAAGGCGCATGGATCGAGCCCGGCCTGGCCGCGGCGGAACCGGAGCAGGGCTTCCAGTTCGAGCGGGAGGGCTACTTTGTGGCGGACCGTTTCGAGCACACCGAGGCAGCGCCGGTCTTCAATATGACCATTGGCCTGCGCGACACCTGGAACAACGGATAAGCCGGAGCAAGCATGTCCCTGAAGATCTACAACACCCTGGGCGGCAAGAAGGAAGTCTTTACGCCCATCGAGCCCGGCAAGGTAAAGATGTACGTGTGCGGCCCCACGGTCTACAACCTGGCCCACATCGGTAACGCCCGCCCGGTGGTGGTGTTCGACACCCTGTTCCGCCTGCTGCAGACCCTGTTTGACGAGGTGATCTACGCCCGCAACATCACCGACGTGGACGACAAGATCATTGCCGCGGCCCGCGACGGCAATCGCAGCATCGAGTCGGTCACCGAGGAGTTCACCGCCAAGTACCGTGAGGACATGGGCGAGCTGAACGCGCTGCCGCCCACCCTGGAGCCCCACGCCACCCACAATATCGGCCCGATGATCGAGCTGACCGAAAAGCTGATCGAGAAAGGCCACGCCTACGCTGCCGAGGGCCACGTGCTGTTCGCGGTGGAGTCCATGGCCGACTACGGCAAACTTTCCGGCCGCTCGCTGGACGACATGCTGGCGGGCGCCCGGGTGGAAGTGGCGAGCTACAAGCGTCACCCCGGCGATTTCGTGCTGTGGAAACCGGCGAAAGAGGGCGAGCCTGGCTGGGACAGCCCCTGGGGCTTCGGCCGCCCGGGCTGGCACCTGGAGTGCTCGGCGATGATTCGCGAGCATCTCGGCGACACCATCGACATTCACGGCGGCGGCCGCGACCTGATTTTCCCCCACCACGAGAACGAGATCGCCCAGAGCCGCTGCGCCCACGGTGGTGACTACGTGCGTTACTGGATGCACAACGCCTATATCGACATCGACGGCGAGAAGATGTCCAAGTCCCTCGGCAACGTGCGCACCGTGCGCGACCTGCTGGGCAAGTACCGCGGTGAGGTGCTGCGCTTTGCCCTGCTGTCGGCCCACTACCGCTCGCCCCTGAATTTCTCCGCCGAGCTGCTGGACCAGGCCGAGGCCACCCTCACCAGCCTGTACAACACCCTGCGGGAAGTAGACGACATCCCCCTGGACATGGAAATCCAGTTGGAAGGTGAACCGTTCTACGAGGCCCTGTGCGACGACCTTAACACCCCGGTGGCCATTGCCGAGATCCACGCCCTGGCCAAGCAGCTGCACAAGGCGGCGGACGAAGACAAACCGGGCATCAAGGCGCGCCTCCTGGTAGCGGGCAACCTGCTCGGCATTCTCGACCAGCATCCCGAAGACTGGCTGCAGGGCGACGCCGGCGACGGTATCTCCGCGGAGGAGATCGAGGCCGCCATCCAGGCCCGCCAGGACGCCAAGGCGGCGAAGGACTACGCCCGCGCCGACGCCATCCGCCAGGAACTGCTGGAGCAGGGCGTGGTGCTGGAGGATTCCCGCGAGGGAACCAAGTGGCGCCGCAGCTAGGATTGCCGTTCAGCCCTGACGCGGCCCGCCTTATGCCGGGTCGCTATTGCTGATGGATTCGGCCTCCCTCTGGTCAGTACTTTCGGGCCTGCTGGGCGGGCTCGGCTTGCTGCTCATCGGGATGTCGATGATGACCGACGGCCTCAAGCTCGCCGCCGGTAATGCCCTGAGCAGCCTGCTCGCCCAGTGGACCAACACCCGCCTGCGGGGCCTGGCGGCGGGCCTGCTGATTACCGCCGTGGTTCAGTCCTCCAGCGCGGTGACGGTGGCCACCATCGGTTTTGCCAATGCCGGTATCCTCAGCCTGGAACGTGCCGTCTGGGTGATTTTCGGAAGCAATGTCGGCACCACCATGACGGCATGGATTGTCGCCCTGGTGGGCTTCAAGCTCGACATCGCCGCCATCGCCTTGCCCCTCGTCGGGGTTGGGGCGCTGCTCAAGTTGACCGCCGGCCGCAGCCGTCGCGGTTCCTACGGCGTCGCCGTGGTGGGCTTCGCCCTGTTGTTCCTTGGTATCGGCGCGCTTAAATCGGCCTTCGAAGGGCTGGCGGACGGCTTCGCGCTGCCCGGCTTCACCGAACTGACCCTCGCCAGTCTGCTGCTCTACGTTGCTATCGGCTTCGGCATGACCACCCTCATGCAGTCCTCCAGCGCCGCCATGGTGGTGGCGCTGAGTGCCGCCGAGAGCGGGTTGGTGGAAATCAATGCGGCGGCGGCGGTGGTGATCGGGGCGAACCTGGGTACCACCTCGACCGCGCTGCTGACAATGATTGGCGCCACGCCCAACGCGCGACGGGTTGCCATCAGCCACCTGGCGTTCAACCTGCTGACGGCGATCGTTGCGCTGCTGCTGCTCGGGCCGATGTTGTGGCTGGTGGGGTTCCTGCAGGACAGCGCCCACCTCGAACCCAGCGCGGCCGTCACCCTGGCGGTCTTCCACACACTGTTCAATGTGATGGGCGTGCTGCTGATGTGGCCGCTTTCGGCGCTGTTGGTGAGAGAGCTCTCACGCCTGTTTCACGCGGCCGACCAGAAAGTCGCCCGGCCGCGCTACCTCGACCGCAGTACCCTCGGAGTGCCCTACACCGGCACTACCGCGATGGCGAAGGAGGTCAGGCGGATCGCCTTGCATGCCTGCAGAGGGTTGCTGGATATCCTGCGTGATCGTGCCGACAACGCGGTGCAGGAGCGGGCAGATATTCGCAGCCTGGCATCGGCGGTGGGTGAGTTTGCGGTGCAACTCAATCGGGGTTCGCTGACGCCGTTCCTCGTGGATACTGTCGCCAACCTGATTACTGCACTGCAGCATTACCTCACCGTGGTCGCCTTGGGCGCGGATATCCAGCGGCTGCGTAGTGAACTGGCCGGCCAATCACTGCCGGCAGCGGCGGAACAGGCGATAACCGACTTTACCGCCCGGGCGGAAGCCTTTGTGCGAGCCTGGGAAGACGGACTCAAGGAGAGCGGCCAGGAATTGCTGCCGGAGTACGACAGCATCCGGGAGGCCTATGATGGCCTGAAACGCGACTTGCTGAAGGAAACGGCGGGGGGAGACCTGTCTATCCAACAGGTCGACCTTTGCCTGCAGTACCTGGATGAATTACGTCGTACCTGCCGCCAGCTGGCGCGAGCCAATGCGCGCCTGACCGACAGCCTGGTGGCCCTGCAGCGGAGCAAGCCCGCGGAGTAGGGGCTGGGGTTTAGTCCTGCAGATCAGGCGAGGGATTTCTCGCCGGACTCCACGCTCTGCATGATGAGGGTATTGATGGTCATCGGGCCGACACCGCCGGGAACCGGGGTCAGGGCTGCGGCGCGCTCGGCCAGCGGGCCCAGTTCGATATCGCCGACACCGCCGGGATGGTAGCCGGCGTCGACCACGACCGCGCCGTCCTTGATCCACTCCGCCTTGATGAACTCCGGCTTGCCCACGGCGCCGACGATGATGTCGGCCTGCTTGATCAGCGCGGGCAGGTCCTGGGTGCGTGAGTGGCAGATGGTCACGGTGGCGTTCTTTTGCAGCAGCATCATCGCCATCGGCTTGCCGAGGATGGGGCTGCGGCCCACGACCACGGCGTGCTTGCCTTCGATGGCGATATCGTAGGCTTCGAGTAAACGCATGATGCCCTGGGGGGTGGCGCAGCCGTAGGCGTCTTCGCCCATGGCCATGCGGCCGAAGCCGAGGCAGGTTACGCCGTCCACGTCCTTCTCCAGGGCGATGGCGTCAAAGCAGGCGCGCTCATCGATCTGCTCCGGCACCGGGTGTTGCAGCAGGATGCCGTGCACGTCGGGATTGCTGTTCAGTTCGTCGATTTTGGCCAGCAGTTCGTCGGTCGTGGTAGAGGAGGGCATCTCGACCGCCAGGGAATCCATGCCCACGCGGCGACAGGCGTTGCCCTTCATCTTCACGTAGGTGGCCGAGGCCGGGTCATCGCCCACCAGGATGGTGGCCAGGATCGGGGTTTTCCCGCCGGACTTTTCTTTCAGCGCCTCAACTCGTTGCAGCAGGGCTGCCTCGGTCTGTTGCGCCAGAGCTTTGCCATCGAGTATGAGTGCCGACATGTACGGAATCCCTGCGTAAGGAAATGAAATGGCGGGGGTAGAAGGATTCGAACCCTCGACCCACGGCTTAGAAGGCCGTTGCTCTATCCAACTGAGCTATACCCCCGGGGATCTCATGGCCGTCACGCGGGGATAGTTTGACCACCCCGGCCACGAAAGGGCGCAAGTATAACGATTCGGCTTGCCGGGTTCCATCATCAAGGGGCGGTGCGGAACAGGTTGAGTCTCAGTTCGCGGGCGATGTGCTGTACGGCGAGCAGGCCGCGGACACTGTTGCCGGCCGGTGACAGGCGTGGCGAGTAGCCGACGATCGCCATACGTCCGGGGACAATGGCCACCACGCCACCGCCGACGCCGCTCTTGGCCGGCAGCCCTGTGGTGTATGCCCACCAGCCACTTTCGTCGTAAAAGCCGCTGGTCATCATCACTGCCAGTACTTCATCGATCAGCTCCGGGGAGAGAACGCGCTGCCCGGTAAGGGGGTTGCTGCCGCCACTGGCCAGGGTGGCCCCCATCACCGCCAGTTGTTTCGCTGTGACACCCACACTGCTCTGGCGGTTGTACACCTCCAGCGTCTCCGCAGGGCTGGCGCCCAGTCGGTCGTGCAATTGCAGCAGGTCCGCCACCGCCCGGTTGCGGTAGCCGCCCTCGCTGACAGAACGGTAAACGTTATCCATTAGCTCCAGTGGTTCGCCGGCAAACGCGCTGTACCAGTTTTGCAGCAGCGTCCAGCGCTGCCCGGCTGATTCCGCCTGCAGCAAGCTGACGGCGGTAATGGCGCCGGCGTTGACCATCGGATTGAGCGGCGCCAGGGGCGGGTCCTCGATATTCGACAGCGCGTTGAAGGGCAGGCCTGTCGGCTCGACCCCAATATGCTCGAACACGAAATCCGGGCCCTGCTGCTGCAGTAACAGCGCCAGGGTGAAGGGTTTTGCTGCGGACATGATGGCGAAAGTCCGGTTGCTGTCGCCGGCGCTGAACACTTCGCCGCTCACCGTGGCAATCGCCACCGCAAAGTGATCGGGATCGGCCTCTGCCAGTGCCGGTATGTAGGTGGCCACCTCGCCATCGTCTACCCCCCGGTAGGCGGTGAAGGCTTCGTCGACTACCGCTTGCAGGTCGCGCGCGCCGGCGAGCGCCAGGGAGGAGGGCAGGACCGCCAGCGCCAGGAACAGGGTTGGCAGCAGCCCGGCTGACAGGCGTGTCCAGAGTCCGGGCGTTACCTCACCTGTTCGCGAGTGCTCTGGCACAGGCGGTCAGGGAAACCGGGCCGGAGGCCGGCGGGCTTTGGTGGCCTGTTCAAAGGCGTAAGCCAGTTCGATGAGTCGCGGTTCCGAACAGGCAGTGCCAACAAAACTGATGCCAAAGGGCAGGGGCCGTGGATCAAACCCCTCAGGCAGGGGTGGGTCCAGGGTATTCGGCACGGCCGTGAAGGGCACGATGATAGCCGGGTAGCCCGCCTTGTTGAGGATGTTCTCCGACTTCCAGGCCGGGAACAGCAGGGCGTCCAGGTTGTGCACTTGCAGCGCCGCGTCGATACCCTCGGTGCGCGAGAGGCGGATGTCCTTGTCCCTGTCGGCGCGCCAGCGGTCACGGTCTGCCTCCACGTCCATCTCGTCGGAAATATCCAGCTCCGCCTGTCCATACTTGATGGCGCCCTGTGCCTCGTGTGCAAGATTGAATTCACGCAGGGCAGTAAGGTTGGCCAGCGGTGCGCTGTCGCCGAGGCTCGCCAACCAGCTATTGAAGTCGCGCTTCATGCCGTACTTGAGCATGATCGAGCAGTGTTCGTCGCCCCCCTTCCCCTGGGGCAGGTCATAACAGTTGCCGAACAGGAGCTGGTTGTCCTCGGGGGCTTCGGCGATCACGCTGGGAATATCAGCCGGGTCTACGATCACCGCTCCCTTGTCGCGCAGGATCGCCATGACCCGCTCCATGGCGGCTGCCTCCGCTGCGGACAGGCCCCCGGTCGGGGAGTCACTGCCCGGCGGGGTCACAGGCTGGTAATAGAACGACCGCGGAATTCCGATACGGGCCCCGGCCAGGGCGTCGGCAAGCAGGTGTTCACTGTAGGCCCCGCTGGCAGAGGGCGGGCAGATACCGGTGGTGGTGTCGTTGGCGTCCTGGCTCTCCATCGCGCCGAGCAGGGCAGCCGCGTCGGCCACGTATTTCGCCATCGGCCCGGCGGTATCCTGGTCTGCGGTGATCGGGATAATGCCGTGGCGGCTGATGCGCCCCACCGTCGGTTTGATCGCGGCCAGGGCATTGTTATTGGCGGGAATCTGGGTAGAACCACTGGTCTCGGTACCCACATTGGCCGCCCACAGATTGGCGGCGGTACCGACACCGGAGCTGGAGCCACCGGTATCCAGGACCGGACGACCGTCGTCGAAGCCTTCGCGCGGGTCGGGCCGGGGGTCGTAGGGGTTGTAGCTGTAGCCGCCGACGGCGTTGTAGCCATTGGGCATGCCGGTGGCGACCCAGTTGGCCAGCTCGGTCAGGGTGGTCTTGGCCAGAATAATGGCGCCCGCTGCTTCAAGGTTACTCACCAGGGTGGCCTCGTAGGGCGGTACATAACCCTTGAAGGCCAGCGCTCCACCGGTGGTGGGCATGTCGGTGGTGTGAATATTGTCCTTCAGGGCAATGGGAATCCCGTGGAGTGGCCCGCGCACCTTGCCGGCGGCCCGTTCTTTATCCAGTTCGTCGGCTTTTTGCAGTGCGGTATCACTGACCGCCAGCGCTGCGCCGAGTTGCTCACCGTATTGGTCAATCCGCGCGAGGTACTGCTCCACCAGCTGGCGCGATGTAACGCGTCCGTCTTCCATGGCGGCCTGCATGTCAGTAAAGCTTGCTTCCACCACACTGAACGTTGCCGCGGGAGCCGCGACTGACGCTTCAGCTGCAGGGGGTGCTTGTTCAACGGCGGGAGGGGCGGCTTTGTCACAGCTGGCAACCAGCAGGGCTGCCGCCAGGCCAAGGGCCGCTGTCAGGCGATTCAACAGCGGCGCGCAGCTAGAAGCTGACACCGAGCTTGTGCTTGAGCGTGAACTGGATCCGGTAGTCTTCACCGGTGCGACCTCCTACATCTTCATGCTTGCCGTAGAGTAGCTCCGATCCCATCAGGAGCTCGGGATAGGGCGTGTAGAGCAGATTGGCGCTGGCGTAGATGCCGGTGTCGAACTCATCCTCAGCCTGCTGGCTGCGCGGGTCGGCGTCGTTCACCGAGAAACCCATGGAGGAAGACCACTGCTGCGACCAGTAGCGGTCGTAATAGGCGGTAACCCCCAGCACCGGTACCGCTACGGCCCGGTTGTTCTCTGGCGCGAGGTTGACCCCGCCGTCGTTCATGAAGCTGGAAATGCCTTCACCGTAGACCAGCCCCAGTTTGAGTTGGTCCCGGCCAATGCTGTTGACGACCCCCGTCAGGTTGAGCCCCCAGCCCGACTCGGAATCGCTCCTCGATCCCCCCGGGAGTCCACGGGTCTCGATTTCCAGTTGCCGCAGCACGGCCCCGACCTGGTAGTGCCCCCAGACGTATTCGTCTCGCCAGTGGGCGGTGAGATCGGGATAAGGGGTGCTGGCCGTTACTGCGTCATCGAAGCCGGGTGAGATATCGCCGAAGATGCCGCTGTTAAAACTGCCGTTGGGTTTTTCCAGCGCCATCGCAAATTCCGCGTCGGACAGGTCCCAGGTATAGCGGATCTGAGGGTTGCGATTGAACACCATCCCGGACGGCCCCCACCAGTCGGTGACATTGGGGAAAATCGAGATGTCCATGAAATTGCTGTTGGTCTGGCCAAACCCGAGACCACCCAGGCTTATCCAGGCGTGGCGCAGGTTGAACTTGGTGTCGCCGGCGTCGGAGCCGGTACCAAAGAAGTCGAACTCGAACCAGCTCTCCATGACACCGAGGGGCGTCGCGGTACTGCCCTTGAAGCCGAACTGGGTTTGCTTCACGTCGAAGATGGTTTCGCCGTCCGCCCCGAACTGGCCGTCGGTGGTGGGAATGGTGGAGGGGCGGAGGGTGGAATTCCAGGTTGGGTCCACGCGTTTGAAGTCGTAGATAGCGTCCAGTTGCACGTGGCCATACAGATGCAAGGTGTTTTCGTCATCCCAGGTCGGAGCGGTAGCGACGACAGGTTCCTGTTCCTGCTGGGCGCGTTGCTGTTCGCTGACGGGTATGGCGTCCGAGTGTCGTTTCTGGACCGGGACCGAAGCGGCCTCAGGTTGCGCTGCCTTGAGGCGCTGGATTTCCTCGCGCATGGCATCGATGGCTTTCTGCTGCTCTGCCAGTTGCTTTTCCAGCAGTTGGATGCGTTCCGCCTCGTTGAGCGCGAAGGCCGCCGGCGTCACCAATAACAGGGTCGCCAGCGTCACGGACAGTCGCAGTGATGGCATCGCAGGAATTCCTGTTGTTCGTGTGTTCCACGCACAAGAGCGCGCCCCTTCCTAGAAAATAGGGGGCGGGCGATGTTCTGTCAAAGCGAGAGAAAAATTGGGGTGGCCGAGGGGTCTCGAACCCCCCACCTCCGGAGCCACAATCCGGTGCTCTACCCGATGAGCTACGGCCACCATCGCGGGTTTGAAATCACTGCTCCCAACTTTCCAGATTGTGGCGGAAAAGTTGGTCGGGGTAGAGAGATTCGAACTCCCGACATCCTGCTCCCAAAGCAGGCGCGCTACCAGACTGCGCTATACCCCGAACAGAAATGCAGGGAAGCTTGGCTACCCCTTGATTTCAGGAGGCGCATGATACTCACGGTGCCTGAGCGCGTCAACGGTAATATAGAAGGAAGTCGGCGCCGGCGACCGGGCTCACTCAGGTCGCGTCCAGCGTGCGCTCTTCCCCGGTCCGCGGGTCCCGGTAGGTGACCGCGGTGGTATTGAAATTCAGGTCCACGAACAGCCGGCAGTAGTGCTCCCCGTGGCGCCAGGCCATGCACACGCTGGAGTCACTGGAATAATTGAGTTCGAAGTGGCCGTCAAAGGCCGGGTAGCTGCAGCGAAAACGCATCAGCGCGAGCAGGCGCTGGACCACGGGCTGCTCCACGGCCTCACTGACTTCCTCGAGGCTGTAGTAGTGGCGGTTGATATCCCGCAACTCGCCGGTCTCGTTCATCAGGTCCTCGTCGTTACAGCCCGCCAACAGGCCCACGTAATACACCTGGGGAATGCCAGGGGTGAAGAACTGGATGGCGCGCGCGGCGATGTAGGCGTCGTCGTTGCGCATCAGGGCGTCGTAGAAGGTACAGGTCAGCTGGTAGATGGCGCCCACACTGTGAATGTTGGCGGCCGAGCGTCGCAGGATCGGGTCGGCGCTGCGGGCGTCAATGTTGTCGATCAGAATCCTTATCTTGTCGTCCGGCAGTACTCCTTCCACGTCGGGAATACAGATGCCGTCGTGGGTGTCGAGTACGGTGATCATGTTGCGCGGGCACATGCGCAGCCAGTTTTTCAGGTAGACACTGTTGGCGTCCAGCAGGGAATACAGCAGCAGCGGCGGCAGGGCAAAGCCGTAGGGGTGCATGTTGCGGCGGCTGATGGCGTACTGGTAGCTGGTGTGGTCGTGGACTTCCGGCAGGCACTCAGCGCCATACTTCAGGGACACTTCGTTGATCCAGTCCAGGTTGCGATAGACCTGGGGCTCCACCAGGAAGCAACTGGTGCCGATTTCCTTGGTGGTGTAGCCGAAGGCATCCAGCCGCAGCAGCTTGACCCCGTGGCTGGTCATCTCGCGGATGTAGCTTTCCAGCAGTTCGTAGGTCAGGGGCGAGTTGTAGTTCAGGTCGATCTGCTGCTCGGTGAAAGTGCACCAGACCCTGGCCTTGTCGCCGTTGGCGAAGGTGACTTCCCGGAAGGGTTCCTTTTCCTTGCGGATGTGGATCTTGGCCATGTCGTCGTGGCTGATCTCGCCGAAGTCGTCCACGTTCACGAACAGTTCGGCGTAGCGCGAGTCGAAGCCGTGCTGGATAAAGTCCTGGAACTCCTCGGACTCGTCGGAGATGTGATTCACCGTCAGGTCGGCGCACACGTCAAAGTGTTCGGCAATGCGTTCGATATCGTCCCAGCTGCCGTACGCCGGCTCCACTTCCCGGTGCGTTAGGGGCGAGAACCCGGCGTCGGCGTTGGACGGGTAGAAGGGCAGGATGTGCACCCCGCCGAGGGCGTCGGCGAAGTGAGTTTCCAGCGCGGTATGGAGGTCCGCCAGGTTGTTGCCGATCCGGTTGGGATAGCAGATTAACTGCACGGCGTTACGCAACAGCATGCTCGCTCCTTGGCTCGTGATTACCTGTAGTGATGCGTCGGGTCAAACCGCTGGCGCTCAGGCCACGGCGGTTTCCCCCGGCGTAGTTTCCTCCGCCTGGGGCAGGCGGGTGACTTCGCCCGCGTAGCTCGCCGCGTAGGTCTTTACCGACGACAGGAAGTCCTGGGTCCAGTAGTTGATGTCGTAGTGGGACACGACCTCGTAGGCCTCGGCGAGGCGGCTGCGTGCCTCGGCCCGGCCAATGTTCAGGGCGAAGTAACAGGAATCCGCCAGCTCCCGGGGGTCGTGGGGATTGGTCAGCACCGCGCCGCGCAACTCGGCGGCTGCGCCGGTGAACTCCGACAACACCAGTACCCCGCAGCCGTCGGTCAGGCCCTGGGTGGCAACGTACTCCTTGGCCACCAGGTTCAGCCCGTCGCGCAGGGGCGTGATCCACATGACATCCGCCATGGCGTAGTAGGTCACGAGTTCCTCGAAGGGCAGAGCGCGGAAGAAGAACTGCACGGGGGTCCAGCCGACGGTGGCGAGGTGGCCATTGATCCGGCCCACGGTCTGTTCGATCTGGGCCTGCAATTCATCGTAGATGGTCATGCCGCTGGCGGCGGGTACGCACACCATGATGAGGGTGACTTTCTCGACCAGTTCCGGGTGGTCTCCCAGCAGGCGTTCGAAGGCCTCCAGTTTTTCCAGAATGCCCTTGGTGAAATCCAGTCGCTCCACCGACAGTACCAGGCGCTGGCCGTGCAGTTCCTCGCGCAATTCGTTCATGCGCTGCTGGGTGCCTGGGTCTGCCAGTACTTTTTCGACCCGGCTCATATCGAGCCCCACCGGGTGAGCGCCCAGCCCGATGTGGCGATCATTCAGTTTGATGCGCGTGGTCATCTCGTCCAGCCCCACGGCGCAGCCGTAGGTGAAGAAGCGCGGCGCGCAGTTGGATTTCTCCACCACTTCCAGCGGCATTACGCCGCGCGCAACGTCGACAAAGTTTTCCGCCTGGCGGGGGATGTGGAAGCCAATGTAGTCGCACTGCAGCAGGCTGCCGATAATGGCACGGCGCCAGGGCACCACGTTGAAAACGTCAGCAGAGGGAAAGTAGGTGTGGTGGAAGAAGGCGATGGTCACATCCGGGCGCATCTCGCGCAGGAAGGCCGGCACCATCCACAGGTTGTAGTCGTGAATCCAGACCGTGGCGCCGGTGGCAGCCTCTGCAGCGGTGCGCTCGGCAAACAGCTTGTTGACCTCGAGGAATACCTCCCAGTGGCTTTCCTCGAAGCTGGCGCGCTCCCAGAAGGTGTGCAGCGTTGGCCAGAACGCCTCTTTGGAGAACTTCTTGTAGAACACGTCGACCTGCTCCGCAGTCAGCGGCACCCGGGCGGCGGTCAGGCGCGGGCAATTCACCGGGTCAACCTCGGTGTGGGTTTCAAAGGTCGACGGGTCGCCTTCGTGCTGGGACCAGGCCACCCAGGAACCCGAGCGCCCGCTGCCGAAGAGGCTCAACAGGGTGGGGATAATGCCGTTGGGTGAGCGGGGGCGGCGGCGTTTGAGCGTGCCGTCTTCCTTTACTTCCTCGTAGGGCAGGCGATGGTAGACGATGACGAGATCGGACTTGCCCGACTGGCAGCTGTCGCCGATCTCCACGTCGATGCCCGCGGGGCCGAGGTAGCCAAAGTAGCTGATCGCCTCGAGAATCCCGCCGCAGCCGGCGCTGTCGGCGTGGTAGACCCGCCCCAGGTGGCGGGTGGCGTCGAGCAGGGCGTCTTCCGATTCACCCACGCACACGCCGTTGAAGGCCTGGTGGTACATGGACAGGTCGTTGAGGGTATCCCCGGCCACCAGCACGCGCTGGGGGTCTATCCCCAGGTGTTGTACCAGCCGGGTGAGGGTGTGGCCCTTGTTGATACCGCGGGGCAGCACGTCGAGGTAGCGATTGGCGGAGTAGAGCAGGTCGCAATCGAGGGCTTCGACCAGTGCCTCTATCTCCTCGGTGACTGCGTCGGCCTCGCAAAAATAGGAGACGCGGCGTTCCTGGGGCACTTCCTGGCGCTGGATGGTGTCGATGTGGGCCAGCTGCTGCTCAACGGTCCTTTCCCCCGGCCACAACAGGTCGATTTCGCCCTGCAAGGGGTGCAGGGGTTGCAGGGTTTCACCATCCACGACGGTACAGCCCACGTCGCAGATGATGTACGAGGGCTGGGGGATGGTGGGATCCGAGAGCAGGGGGATAACGGACTCCAGTCCGCGGCCGGTCACGAAGACCAGGTCTATCTGGGGGTGGGCGGCGATGAATTGGTAAAGGCGGGTGCGGCCTTCGAGATCACCGCCGAGGAACGTACCGTCGAGGTCGGTAGCTAATAGCATTCACTCTTCCTGCCGGATCGGCGCCCGGCGCAATTGCTTTCAATACGAAACAATGCAGGTTCCGTACCAGCGACCCTGGGCCCGAACCGCTGGAAAGGCAATACAGGCCCTGAGGGACAGGTTGAATGTTTTTTGCAAGCCCGTTAGTCGCCCCGAGTTCTCGTGAAGAGCGGGTTTTTCCTCGAGAATATGCGCACCAAATGCGATCAAAAATAGATCGGAGTGCACTGAAATGGTTCGTCTGGATCAGTTGAACAGGATCACCAGACCGAGAGTAATGGCCGCGAGGGTCAGCATTTGCAGCCGTAATCGACGTGGCAGGGACGGAAAAATACTTCGTTCACTAAATATGGCCTGGGAGGGGCTGGCCGGCTCCCAGCGGCCGCTGGCCTGCAGGCACAGGATCAAGACGATGGTAATGCCATAGAGCAGGCCGGCCACGATGGTGAAGTGCAGCTGCAGCCAGCCCGACTGGGCGGCGATGAAGCAGGCCAGGGAAACCAGGTGGCCGCCGGCCACACCCCACAGGGCGGCGCTGGCCCCCACCCGGCGGCTGCAGAAGGCCACTGTGAACGCTGCCACCAACGGCGGGGTCACGTAGGCAAAGGTTTGTTGCAGGTAGGCGAACAGGCCCGGAAAACGATCGATGGCCGGGGCCCAGAGGGCTGCCAGCAGCATCAGGGTCAGTGTGGTAATGCGGCCCCAGCGGGCGATCTGTCGGGTGGAGAGGCCCGGCCTGCGAGGCTTGACGAAATCCACCATCAGCAGGGTCGAGGCGGAGTTCAGGGCCGAGTCGACACTGGACATGATCGCCGCCATCAGCCCGGCCAGCATCAGGCCGGCGAGCCCCGCGGGGGCGTATTCCATGATCAGGCGGGGAAACACGGTATCGGCCCGCTCCAGGTCCGGCAGCAGGACGATGGCCATGGCCCCCGGCAGCACCATGAGGAACAGCGGCAGCAACTTGAGTACCGCCGCCAGCATTGCCCCCCGGGCGGCCGCCTCCAGGTCGCGAGCGCCCAGCAGGCGCTGGGCGACGTACTGGTTCATGGTCCAGTAGTAAAAGCCCAGCACCGGCAGGCCGATCAGGGTGCCCAGCCAGGGCAGGGCCGGGTCGTCCAGTGGCCGCAGTAACGACAGGTGCCCGGCGTCCACAGCGCCGCTGACCTGGCTCCAGTCGTAGTCGAATTGCTGGAATACCAGTACCGCGAGAATGGCCGAGCCGAGCAGAATCACCAGAGATTGCAGCACGTCTGTGTAGGCTACGGCTCGCAGCCCGCCGGCGGCGGTATAAACACCGGCAAACACCGCCATGGCGGCGCAGGTGGGGCCCAGGGTCAGCCCGGGGAAAAACATCATCAGTACCAGGGCGCCAGCGTAGAGGCTGCCCGCGGTATCCAGCACGATGCTGAGGAACAGCGAGGTGGCGGACAGGTATTTGCGCAGGCGGCTGTCGAAGCGCTGCTCGAGCAGTTCCGGCACCGTGGTCAGCCGGCGCCCGACGAACACGGGGGCCACAAAGGCCGCCGTGAACAACAGCACCAGCGCCGCCATCCACTCGTAGTTGGCGACCGAGATGCCGCTCTGCCAGGCGGCGCCAGGCAGGCCAATCAGGGTGGTGGAGGACAGGTTGGAGGCAAACAGCGACAGGCCGATCACGGCAGGCCCCAGGCTGCGCCCTGCGAGGAACAGCTCGTCGGTATCCGGGGAGCGCCGCATCACCCTCAGGCAGAGCGCAATGAGCACGGCAAAATAGCCGCCGATCACCACGTAGTCGAGGGTCGCCAATGTCATTGCGGTGTCCCCAGGACACCGCGGCGTGGTGTTCTCTTATAAGCCTGCATGCCGTAGAGGCATGCAGATTTCGTTCCAGCTGGTCTGTGGTGTGCCTCAGATCACCAGGGTCTTGGTGAAGCTCATCTCGCGAATCGCGTACTTGATCCCCTCACGGCCGACACCGCTGGCCTTCACCCCGCCAAAGGGGAAGTGCTCGGTGCGAAAGCCCGGGCCGTCGTTTACCGCGAGGGTGCCGACATCGAGGGCTTCGAACAGGCGTTTGACCAGTGCCAGGTCGTTGCTGAAGATCCCGCCCTGTAACCCGTAGGGGCTGTTGTTGATGATGGGGATGATCTCGTCCACCGCGGTGAAGCGGTACAGGGGCATCACCGGGCCGAAGGTTTCCTCCACCATGATTTCGCTGTCGGCCGCCACGTTTTCCAGCACAGTCGGGTAGACAAAGGCGCCTTCGTAGCGGTGGCCGAGGGCCACTGTCGCGCCCTGGGACAGGGCCTGCTCCACGGTGCGTTCGATGCCTTCAGCGGCCTGGCGGTGAATGACCGGGCCGACGAAGGTCTCCGGGTCCATCGGGTCGCCGACTTTCAGGGCACTGGCTTTTTCCACCAG
Organism: Parahaliea maris; assembly: GCF_008064665.1. Taxonomy (GTDB): domain Bacteria; phylum Pseudomonadota; class Gammaproteobacteria; order Pseudomonadales; family Halieaceae; genus Parahaliea; species Parahaliea maris. The sequence goes on from NZ_VRZA01000004.1 coordinate 337,510, forward strand.
GCGATCGCGGAAGGCATCGTAAACGGCGTCGTGGATAAACAGGCGCTTGGCCGCGGTGCAGCGCTGGCCGGCTGTGGCGAAGCGGTGGTTGATGGCGGCGGTCACCGCGGCTTCGATGTCGGCGTCGGGCATCACGATCAGCGGGTCGTTGCCGCCCAGTTCCAGCAGCAGCTTCTTGTACCCGGACACGGCGGCAATGGCTCGCGCGGCGGCACTGCCACCGGTGAAGTTGATGGCGTCGATATCCGGGTGCGCGTTCAGGCGGTCCATGTCAGCCAGTGGCGGCATGCACAGCTGCAGGGCGTCTTCCGGCATGCCAGCGCGGTAGCACAGGTCCACCAGGAACTGCGCCGAGGCGGTGTTTTGCGGGCCCGGCTTGAACAGGATGGTATTGCCCGCGGCGTAGGCCGGGCCGATCTTGTGCACGGCGATGTTGATCGGGAAGTTAAAGGGTGTGATACACAGGATGGTGCCCAGCGGGCGCCAGCACACCACCCCGATCTTGCCGCCCATGGGGGCATAGGCGCTGGCGTCCAGCGCCTCGCCACTGATCTGGCGGGCCTCCTCGCTGCTGGCGACGGCGGCGTTCACCGCGCGGTTCATCTCCACCCGGGCGTCGGAAATGGTCTTGCCGGTCTCCCGGGTGATCAGGGTGGCCAGGTCCTCTGCGTTTTCCCGCAACAGGTCGGCCAGCCGCGCCAGCACCGCGGCGCGCTCGCAGGCGGGGGTTGCCCGCTGTGTCGGTTGGCCGGCCTTGAGCCGGGCCAGAGTGGCCTCCACCTGTTCCCAGCTGCTGTAGGAGTACTCGCCGAGGAGTGTGTTATCGAACGGGTTGAGGACAGAATATTGTTGAGACATCTCAGACTCCCATCTGGGCTAACTGGTAAATGATTCGCAAGGCGGCGAGCGCGAGCGCGACCCGCATGAGTTGGAAAAAGGCCCTGGTGCTGACGCGGTGCAGCAGGAACACACCCAGCCGGGCGCCGACCACTGCCGCCAGCGTCAGCACCAGAATAAGCGCGGCATTGTCGAGGAACGAAAAGCCGAGGTACAGGTAGGCCGGTATCTTGGTGAGATGGGTGAACATCTGCATCAGCGACTTGTTGCTTACCACCTCTTGCTTGCTGAGGTCATCCCGCAGGAAAAACACGCCCAGCAAGGGGTCGATCGCACCCACCAGGATACCCATGCAGCCGGTCACAATGCCCACCCAGAAGAAGGCGCCGTCGGGGATGCGCAGGTCCGGCAAGTGCTTCGGTTTGAACAGGGTGTACAGAATCAGGCCGACCAGCAGCAAAAGGGGAAAGAACTCGCCCACGTAGCGCACGATGAACAGGGTGGTCAGGGTGGCGCCCAGGGCCGCGCCCAGGGCAAAGGGGAGGCACATCCGCCAGCGGATGTGGCCGCGCAGGAACCAGCTGCGGGCGGCGTTGTTGACTACCTGCACGGCGCCGTGAATGGGCACCAGTACACGCAGCGGCAGGCACACACTCATGGCGGCGAACATCAGCACGCCGCCGGCCATGCCGGTAACGGAACTGATCAGCGACGCCAGGCACACGGCCAGGCTCAGCCACACCAGCGCTCCCGCCGTAAGATCCACCCACTCCATGCCTGCTCGTCCACTGTCCGGATGATAAAACGCTATGGTAGATGTCCGGCCCGGGCCGGCCGTAGGTCCAGCGGGCGGGACTTATGGGTCCACTGGGGCCGGCGTGCCGGCGAGGGGTTCCAGTGCCCACGGGGTGGCCGCCAGCAGTTCCGCCTGCCAGTCGAAGGTGACCACCAGGTGGCGGAAGACTGCGTCCACGGGCGCCTGGAGATGGAGTGGCTGGTTGGTGACCGGGTGCGCTATCCGCAGGCCGGTGCATGCCAGCAGCAAGCGGGGGGCCTGGAGTTGTTCGGCAAAGAACCGGTTGTGCACACCCTTGCCGTGCTTGGCGTCGCCGATAATCGGGTGGCCGAGGTGTTTCATATGGCGCCGTAACTGGTGCTTGCGCCCGGTTTCCGGCTCCAGTGCCACCAGCGAGTAACGCGCGCTCGGGTAGCGGTCCACGGCGTGGGGCAGTTCCACCGTCGCCAGGCGCCGGTAGCGGGTGCGGGCGTCCCGGGGCGGGCCCCGGTCCTGCTTGAGCAGGGGGTCCGGGTCGTCCCGGATCGGGTGGTCTATGGTGCCAGCTTCGGGGCAGTAGCCGCGCACGACGGCGAGGTACTCCTTGCCCACCCGGCGCTCCTCGAATGCCGTGGACAGGGTGCGGGCGGTGCCGCTGTCCAGCGCGAACAACAGCACCCCCGAGGTAGGTTTGTCCAGTCGGTGGACCGGGTAGACCCGCTGGCCGATCTGGTCGCGCACCAGTTGCAGGGCAAAGCGGGTTTCGCGGCGGTCGATCAGGCTGCGGTGCACCAGCAGGCCGGAGGGCTTGTTGATCGCCACCAGTTGCTCGTCCCGGTAGATCACAGGGAGCGGTGTATCCGCTGCCGAGTCTGTATCCGTCATTGGCAGTGGCCGCCACTGCTGGTGGCGACCCGATCGCTGGCGAGGGTCTGGCTGCCAATTCGGGACGGGATGCCCCGGGGGGCGACGGGGCCGAAGGCCGGAGGGCTATGCAGGCTGACACAGCGCGCGTTGTCCACCGCGATAAAGCCAAAAGGGGAGTGGCTGTCGGTAGCGAGCCAGGTGCGCCGGTTGCCGCCCAGTGGCGGCGCGGCCAGGTGCAGTAACTCCCCGTCGCCGTCCCGGCCCAGGTAAAACACGTGATGATGGCCGCTCACGTACCACACTGGCACCGTCAGCTTCGCCAGTAACTTTTCCAGTGCCGGGTCATCGAGCGAGTCGCCTTCGCGGCCCTTCGCCAGATCGTGCAGGGGCAGATGGCCTACCAGGTAGACTTCGCTGACCCCTGAATCCAGCGTGTCCAGCAGTGTGCTGAGGAACTGCTTCTGCTCACCGGGCAATTCGCCCTGCACGGTGACATACAGGCTGACCACCAGGCGCGAGCCGACTTTGCCCGCGAAGTACCAGGGGTAGTTGGAACCTGGCAGCAGCGCCATCGGCGGTGGCTTGCTCTGCCAGTAGTGGGCAAAGGCGGTGCGGTCACCCTCAAATCCGGCAAAGGCTGAGGCGTCGTGATTGCCGGCGCTGACCACCAGTGGGATGCCCGCCTTCTCAAGTGGCCCGAACACGGTGTCGTCGAAGGCCTGCCACATGCGCGCCAGGTGCTCCGCCGACAGTGGCGGGCGGCGCTGGGCGGCGATCAGGTCTCCGGCGGCAATCACCAGCTGGGGCCGGCGCGCGACAATGGCAGCCACTGCCGCGGAAACCCGCTCATGGTAGCCCACCGTACCGTAGCGGCCGTTCAGGTCCGACAGGATATCCACTTCACTGACCGCCCAGCTGCTCGCGCTGAACAGCAGGGCCAGTAGCGGTGCAAGCTTACGCATCGCAGCTGACGTCGGCGGCTTTGCCGCTGGAACCAAGAATGGCCTCGGGTGCCAGGTCGAAGCGCAATTCGCCCGCACTACAGGCCGTACCGAGCACCTCCAGTAACTCCTGCAAGCGCTCGCCGATACGTTCCAGGTCGCTGTCGGGCAGGTGATAGTCACTGGCGATGGCCTGATACACCGGGCCCTGGGTGGCAAAGTCCGCTCCGAGCAGGCGCAGGCGCCGGTAGAGGGTGGGATCGAAATGGCGCAGGCCATTGATCATCCCGGTTGACCGGGCAAAATTGGCGTAGCTGCCGCGAATCCCGGCGTCGTTATCGTTGAGCCAAGTGACCCTGAGGCGCTGGGCTTCAGGTGGAGCCTGCCCCTTGTGCGGAGTGGAGTGCCAGCCGTTAGCGTCCTGCCACAGCCAGCGCCACTGGTAATCGATATTGCCGATGCGGTCCTGCTGACCCAGCAGGTAGTCCATGACCACGATCTCGGCGACTTCACCCGCCCACCAGGCAACCTGCAGCGGTGTGGCGTCCTCGATGGCGAGCTCCATCTTGTGATCGGTCACGGCCCTGGCGATGCCTGTAGTCACGGCTTCCTGCAGCGGTCCCTCGCTGCGCAGGGCAATGAATTCCGGCGTTTTCTGGAAGTCGTAGTTCTGGCCCTTGCCCCAGCCGGAGGCGCGGGTACCGCTGACCTCCGGGCCGTAGCGCTTGCCGGTGAACAGCAGGCTGGCACCCCAGATGTGGGTCCTGTCCGGCGTCAGCACTTCGCGAGCCTGGGAGTGGGACTGTGGCGAGGCCAGCAGGGCGTCGGTTTCCACCCACGCGGCATGCAACATGGCCAGCGACTTGCGATTGGCGCTGGCCTTAAGGCCGCGGCTGACAACGCGCTCACGATACCAGTCGACGGGAAACTGCAGCTCCACTGCGATGGGAATGTGAATACGCAGCCCCAGCCAGGCCCCCAGGTGGTGGTAGAGCAGGGAGGCGGGGGCATAGGTAGCGCTGGTCTTGCGGCCATTCATGGAGTGTTTGAACACGCCAAGTTCCGCGTGGGCGTCCTGAATCGCCCGGGTTCCACGCGGGCAGACTTCGCGTTCGAACTCTGCGACCCTGCCGGCCCAGGCGGTGCCCTCCAACGCGTAGATGAGCGCAGCCGGGCTGGTGCTCCAGGTCTTGGCACAGATGGCCGTGTTGTTATTGTTGAGATCCACATCGCAGTGCTGTTCGCGCTGCTGTGCCAGGTCTGGCGATTCCACGCTACCCGGCAGCGGGGGCAGTGCGCGACAGAGAGGCAGAGCGTCTTTGCCCAAAGCCGCTGGTTGTGCCAGGCACAGCGGCGCCAGCAGCAGCAGCTTGCGAAGGCTGACACGCGGGAATCGGGGTATCGAGAGTGAGCGGGTCTGGTTCTGTTCTGTCATGGTTCGGCGGTTTTCATTCAGGGTGCGGACACCGGGCAGCTCAGTATAGCGCCTCAGGCCACCGGCGCCGCCGTGGCGTCACCTTGTTCCGGGTGGCGCTGCCAGCCGGTCGCCACCAGGAACAGCGGGGGCACGAGGAAGAAGGAAATGACCGTGGACAGTAACACTCCGCCGGCGATGGCCATGGCGAAGGGCGGCCAGAACTGGCTGCCCTCCAGAATCAGTGGCAGGAAGCCGCCGAAGGTGGTGACGGTAGTGGAGACGATGTGGCGACTGGAGTCCATTACCACCCGGTGAATGGCGCCGGTATCGCCCTCGCTGGCGGCGGCATCCTGCTGCAGCGCGGTCATGATGATGATGGCGGCGTTGATCGAGACCCCGATGGAGCCGATGACCCCGATCATCGCCTGCACCCCGAAAGGGTACCGGAACAGGGCCAGGCACAGCAGGCTGAGGCCGAAGGAGCACACGAATACCAGACCGGCGATGGCCGAGAGGCGCCAGGAATTGAAGGTGAGCACGATGGTGGCGAGCATCGCCGCGAGGATCATGCCCATCGGCGCCATGATTTGCTCGACCACTTCCGCCCGCACATCCGCGTCACCGCCAAAGCTGAAGTGATAGCCGGCGGGGAGGGGAATGGGGTTGGCGGCGAGGTCGGCCTGTAAGGCCTTGAGGGCTTCTTCCGGCAGCACTCCCCGCATCAGGAAGGCCTGGACGATATTGACCCGTTCGCCGTCCTTGCGCGAAATGGGGCTGGAAGAGGGTAGCAGGTGGGGCGTGCCCAGGGCACCCAGGGCAACGCCGCCGGGGCGTGTCAGGTCCGCCCGCGGTGCACCGGCAATGCGCAGGGAGGCGATGTCCTGGGCGTCACTCCAGCTGTCTTCGTCGAGCCGCACCCGGACCGGTAGCCGCTGGGTGTCCTCCAGCAACTCGCCACCAGTGAGCCCGCGGAGGCTGGCGTCCAGGGTATCGGCGGCGTCCGACAGGGTCAGGCCCGCCAGCCGGGTGCGGCCCTCGTCCAGTTCGAACACCAGCTTGGGTGCGCCGCCTGACAAACTGGCGTTGGTGTGCGTTACGTCCGCCACCGCTTCCATGCGCTGGCGGAACTGTTCGCCCAGCTCCCGCAGTCGCTCCAGGTTGGGGCCGTAAATCTCCACCTCCAGCGGTGCCATCACCGGGGGACCCTGGTCGATGCCGCGCACGATTACGCGGGCTTCGGGGAATTCCCGGTCCACTTCGCGCTGCAGGCGCCGGATCAGGTCGTCGGTCCGGTTCTCGTCGCGGGTCAGCACCAGCGCCTCGGCCCAGCTGGGGATCCCCTCTCGGTTGCGGTACATGTTGTAGTAGAAGGCCGGCGGGCTTTCACCCAGGGTCCAGTCCACCCGGCGCACCAGGGGTTCGCCGCGCAGTTTGGCGTCCAGCCGTTCCACCAGGGCCTGGGTGTCGTAGATGGAGCGACCGTCGGGCAACTTGACCTGGACGTACATCTGGTCGCGGTCGGTACCCGGGAAAAATTGCGCGGTGAGGCTGGAAAAAGCGAGAAAGCCCGCCACCGGCAATGACAGCGCGAGGGCGATGGAAACGCCGGGATTGCGCAGGGCCAACGCCAGGCTGCGCTGCAGCAGCTGACCGCCGCGGCCACTGTCCAGGCCCTGTTCCCACCAGTGATGTTCGCGGGTGAGGCCGGCGGGGAGCAGGCGGGCCGCGAGAACCGGGGTAAGAGTCATGGCCAACAGCAGGGACGAACCCAGCATGACCACCACGGCCTTGGCGATACTGCCCATGAAGTCGCCCGCGGGTCCCGGCAGCACCACCAGCGGCATGAAGGCGAGAATGGTGGTGAGGGTGCTGGAGAGCAGGGGAATGCGCAGGCGGCGGACCGAGCCCCTGATGGCCATGACCGGCGCCTCACCTGCCAGCAGGCGCTTGCGGATTTCATCGGTCATCACAATAGACCCATCCACCACCAGCCCCAGGGCGACGATCAGCCCGGTCACCGACATCTGGTGAATGGCCACGCCCCAGTAGTAGAGCAGGGTGACCGACATCAGTCCGCACAAAGGCAGGATAACGGCCACCACGACGGCCGCGCGCCAGCCGAGGGTAGCCAGCAGCACCAGCAGGACCAGGGAGACCCCCAGCACCAGGTTCTCGACCACCCCCTGCAACCGGGCTTCGGTATAGACGCTCTGGTCGTAGGTGGTGACCAGTTCGATACCGGCGGGCGCCTGGGCCCGCCACTGCTCGGTGAATCTGGCGAAGTCCGCACTCCAGCGGTCCACCTGCTGGCCCCCGGTCATCGCCACCGCAACCAGGATGCCGGGCTTGCCATCCACCAGCGCCATGGCCGGAGGCGGGGTGACCCGGGATTTGTAGACCCGGGCAATATCGCCCACCCGCACGCCGCCGCCGTCACCCGCGGAGACCGTAACGGCACGAATCCGCGCCAGCGAGTCGAATTCACCGCTCACCTCTACCAGCAGGTCGGTGCCGGCGCCACTGGCCCGGCCGGCAGCGACCTTGGGATCGGCCCGCTGCAGGGCATTCGCGACTTCCGCCAGGCTCAGGCCGCGGGACGTCATTGCCGCCTCGTCCACCGCCACGCGGACTTCCTCGACCGGCTCACCGTAGAGGTCGACCCGTTCGGTACCGTTTACATTGCGCGCCGCGTCGGCCAGGTCCAGGGCGATGCGGTGCAGCAGTGACAGCGGCACCTCGCGCCCCTCGGCGGCGCTCAGGGCGAGGATGGTGGTGTAGGCGGTGAGACGGTCATCGTCGAATACCGGCGCCCCGGCCCCCGGGGGGAACCGGGTGCTGACCTCGCCCAGTGCGTCGCGAATCTCGGTCCAGGCGCGTTGAATGTCGACTTTGGAGAGTGTCTCCTCCAGCTTGATATTGATAAAGGACACGCCGGCGGAGGAGGTCGAGGAGAGCTCGTCGATTTCCGGAATCCGCCGCAGCTCATCTTCCAGCGGGCGGGTCAGCAGTGCCTCTACCCGGGCCGGTGGAGCCCCGGGGAAAAACGTGGTGACGGTGGCCAGGAAGTTGGTGATGCTGGGGTCTTCCTGGCGGCCGATGGAGCGCAGGCTGCTGAGCCCGGTAGCCAGGATGATGATGACCAGCAGGGTGACAAAGCGACGGTGCCGGAACAGGGCCTGGGCCAGCACGGTGTCAGGGCTCCAGCGGCTGGACCGCGGAGCCCGCGGCAATCCGGTGCAGGCCGTCGGCGACCACCCGCGCGCCATCGGCAAGGGTGCCGCGGACGTAGGCGCGATCACCGCGCAGCTCGAGCACTTCGACCGCCTCGCGCACGGTTAGCCAGTGACTGTCCTGTTGCTTGAGCGCCAGTACATTCCACACTCCGCGCTGGCCTTCCAGCAGCGCACTGACCGGTAGCCAGCCACCCGGTTCGGGTATGTGGCGCTGGAGTTGCAGGGTGATCGCCTCGCCATCCAGGGCGGCCAGGGTTTCCGGCAGTTCAAACACGGCCACTGCCGTGCGCGACGCCGGGTCCAGGTCGGGACGGACCGCCCGCAGTGGCGCGTTCAGGGTCTGGCCGCGCCACTGCAGCGGGTAGACCTTGCCGGGTGTCAGATCGGCTGCGAGTTCCGGTGGCACGCCCACGTGGGCTTCCCGGGGCCCGGCCTGGATCAGGCGCAGGATGGGGGTGCCGGGAGAGACCACGGCGCCCGGGTCGGTGTAGAGCGCCGCAACCACGCCGTTGTAGGGCGCGCGCAGGGCGAGTTTTTCCAGCTCGATATCCAGTCGTTCCAGTTGCGCGGCCACTGACTTGCGCTGGGACTCGAGGGCCTGCGCTCGCAGGCGGGTTTCGTCAAAGGCTTCCCGGGAAACCGCGCCGCTCGCCTGCAGGTCCCGCTGGCGCTGGGCCTTGAGGTGGGCCAGCTCGAGATCGGCCTGCAGGGTTTCCAGCTCGGCGGCGGCGGCACTACGGCGGGACTGCAGCAGGCGCGGGTCCTGTTCGGCCAGCAGCTGTCCGGCCTCCACCTCGGTGCCCTCGTTTACTTCAACCCGGTCCAGCAGCCCGCCGGATTCGAATCCGAGATCGGTTCTGCGCGGCGCTTCCGTAACACCGAGGAAGCGGCGCTCCTCCGCGTATCCTGCGTTCTGCTCAAATACCGTGGTGGCCACGGGCAGCGCTGCGGCGGGTTCCCGGGCATCCGATGCCCCGGCCCGCCAGTGCAGGAGGCTGCTCAGCCCGACCGCCAGCAGCAGTGCCACGGCTGCGCCCGCGGCGGTGCGTACGCGCTGCCGGGAAGTGGTGCTCGGAGAAGAGGGGCTGGGCATTGGGAGGTGTCCGTTGCGAAGTGTAAGCCTGGATAGGCGTAATGTTAGAGGTCGTAACATTGATGTCAAGACGCATAATTGCACCGCCGGGTTGCACGTGCGGGGATATCGGCCTTGCAGGGTAGGAACCTTTAGGACACAATACGCGCCCTCTGCACCACCAGACCCACGGTGCAGGCGCTATGGTGGCCCGGGCGGTCCCCTCGCAACGATAGGTAGTGAACCCCGCCAGGCCCGGAAGGGAGCAACGGTAGTTACTGACTCGTGTGCCGGGGTGTGGCTGTTCGGGTCGCCTCCACTTTCCCTAAAGAAGCCGTATTTATCAGTATGTTGGCATTCTGGTATGTCGGCAGATTCTTACCTGTTCATCATTCCAACATCTCGGCCCTGGAACTGTGGTATCCACAGCCGGGGCGCCATAGCTTATCGTTGGTCAGCTTTTTTCAACTCGCTGCCAAGCCTGTGGCGACAGGCCACACCATTGCTTGAACGCACGAGAAAAAGCACTGAGATCGGTGTAACCCAGCACTTCGGCAATCTCACTAAGCGACATAGAGGTGGACTGCAAATAGTGCTGCGCCGACTCTTTTCTGACCTTATTCAACAGCATTCTGAAGTCAGTTCCTTCAGCTGCCAGCTTGCGCTGCAGGGTGCGTGGGTGCAATGCCAGTAGTTCGGCAAGGGATTGTTTAGAGCACTGGCCCGACATCAGTGTCGTCTTGATTAATGCAGTGACCTGATCCGAAATCCTTCCTGTTTCTGTCTGGCTGCTTTTCTCGAGGTACTGGTGAACGACTTTTTGTAGATAACTGTTCTTTTCCGTGTTGAAAAACGCATCAGCGATCGGCTGTTCATAAAATAGGATGCTGGACTCGGGCTGATTGAATACCACGGGCGCCGCAAAAATCCTTTGTATCTTTTTCCTATCGCCCACAGGGGCAATATCCAGCCACACCTCAATTGGCCGCCAATCTTTGCCATGAAGTAGTTTGAGGATGCTGTTGGCAACCCCCATGCTCTTTAGCTTGGCCTGTATATGAGGGTAGTGTTGGGCAAGTTTGGTTGTGTGTGTGAGTTGCGAAATGCCGTTATCGGTTTGAAAAGTGTATTCAGAGCACTGGTTGTGGGTATGGAGAAAGCGCCTGGAAACCTCGATTGCTTCAGCCTGGCTCTTCGCTTGCTGTAGTGCCACGCCAAATAGTCCAAGATTGGACAGATTCCGCTTGTCTCCCAACAACAGGCCAAACTCGGGCGTTTTGGTTGTTTGCGCCGCCAAATCCATCAACTGGCAATACGCTCTGTAGGGAATGAAGTGATCCGGGTCATCCAGTAACCGGGGGCTGATGCCCGCTTCATGCATTAAGTCCAGCGGGCTCACGTTGAACTCGGCCACCAGGTCGGCGAATCCGTTGAGCGCGGTCGTTCTTATTAGCTCTGATGACGTCAGCATATCCAGTCTTGGCGTGATGTGAGTGCATGTCTCAAATGGTCAAATAACTGTCTTTAACTGTCAAGCGTTAGTCCGTCTGTTGATTACACTGCTGAGCATTCCACAACCTGTGATGGAGGAGGGACGATGGCAGTTTCAGCAGCACATTCTGGTGAAATTTCCGTCCGGAGAGATGGGGCGATCGTTGAAGTGACCCTGGATAACGCGGCCTCTCGTAACCGCATCTCGACGGATGGAGTCATTTTTCTTCGCGAAACTATTCGAGAAATTGGGCTCGATACATCGGTTCGCGCGCTGATATTGACCGGCACGGGGGATTGCTTTAGCTCGGGGTTTGATCTTAAGGCGATCGCGGCGGTTGTCGGCAGTCATGAGCAAGAGCAGCATTCCTACGACGAAGAGAACCTGGGCGGCCTGGCGTTCGAAAAACTGACGCTGGAGATTGAACAGCTCAGGTGTCCGACGATCTGTGCGCTAAACGGTCATGTATACGGTGGTGGGGTCGATCTGGTTATGGCTTGCGATTACCGCATAGGCTTTGCCGAAGTAAAGGCCCTGATCCCCGCGGCCAGGATTGGTTTGCACTATCCCTTGAGTAGTATCCAGCGGCTGGTAGCCAACGTAGGCCGTGGCGTATCGAAACGACTATTGCTTTCTGCTGAGAGCGTGCCGGGTGCTGAACTGTTGGCCTGCGGGTTCTTGCATGAGCTGGTTGATGTTTCGTCAGTCCGTGATCGAGCCATTGCCGTAGCTGAGCGCTATGCAGGTTTAGCGCCATTACCCGTGGAGGCGATGAAAGTCGCGGTGAACCACTTCAGCCAACCGCCTGAAGTAGGTGAATCGCTGCTGAAAGCCTATGCGCAGTGTCTGGAGTCGAAAGATTTCCTCGCCGGTATAGAGGCGATGATGAATGGCACCGCCCCGACATTCCAGCGTCACTAAAGCTGAAGTCTTGAATTCCTGGAGAAATAACGATGAGTACCGAGCCCACTGGTGTATTGCAAGGTATCCGGGTGCTGGATTTAACCCGTATGCTGGCCGGCCCGTTTTGTACCATGTTGCTGGCAGACCACGGGGCCGAAGTCATCAAGATCGAGTCGCCCGCCGGTGACCCAACGCGCCTGGCCGGGCCGTTTGCCAGCAATGGTGGCGCGAAGGCTTTGGGAGGTTTCTTCCAGAGTGTGAATCGCAACAAAAAAAGTGTTGTGCTTGATTTGCGCCAGCAAGAAGGCGTAGCGATCCTGAAAAAACTGGTCGAGACGGCCGACGTTGTCGTCGAAAACTTTCGTAACGGTGTGATGGAGGAGATGGGTTTGTCTTTTGACGAACTCAAGGCCTGCAACCCCACTCTGGTGTTTGCAAGCATCAGCGGCTTTGGTGATGCTCGAAACGGTGAAAGCCCTTACGCGAACTGGCCGGCATTTGACCCGATTGCCCAGGCCGTGGGCGGCCTGGTCAGCATGACCGGGCCTCGCAGCGATATGCCCACCCGTGTGGGCTCCAGCCTGGGTGATATTGTCCCTGGGATGTATGCGGCATTTGGAATCCTGGCCGCGCTACATCGGGCGAAACAGTCTGGAGAGGCTCAGCATGTCGATGTGGCGATGGCAGATAGCATTTTGTCGATTTGCGAGAGCCTGGTTTACAACTACTCCTATGCTGGTAAATCTTCGAGCCCGGCGGGTAATCACCACCATCTGGCTGCTCCGGCGGGTCTTTTTAAAGTGAAGGATGGTTGGGTATCGATAGCTGCGATGCAGGATGCTCACTGGGATATTCTATGCCAGCAATTAAATATGAACGACCTGCATACCGATCCGCGTTTTTCTGATGCCCTGAAGCGAAAAGAGCATCTGGAAGCATTGGAGGAGGGCATGGCCAGGTATCTGCTGCAGCTGACCAAATTTGAGTTCATGGAGCGACTCGGTGGTTTATTACCTGTGGCTCCGGTCCAGGATGCGCGGGAGATTTTTAACGACCCCCATTTCGCTGCAAGGAATATGCTGATCGAAGTTGAAGAGCCCGGCTGTAAAGATAACAAAGTGGTAGCTGGGACGCCGGTGAAATTCAGTGAAACGGCGTTTGGTGGTTTCAAGCGAGCCCCGCTGAAAGGAGAGCACACGCAACAGGTATTATCGGAGGTCGGGTTTTCTGAGTCGGATATCGGTCATTTGGTAAACGACTCGACCATCGTTTGCTACCAGTAAATTCTCACTCAGACACTAATAATACTGCTATGTCTAAAACCTATCGAAAGTTGCTGCTGCTGGGTTTGGTGATACTGGCTATTCTGGTGGCCGGCTCCTATGCCAGAGAAATTTTTGATGTTGAGCTTTCAGTAGAGTCCCTGCGCTCATGGATTACTGAGTCCGGGCCGGTAGCGCCAATGGTCGCCGTTCTGTTTGTTGCCTTCCGAATGTTACTGGGTATTCCCTCACACCTGGGTTTACTGGTGGTGGGGGTTTGCTTTGGTGCATTGGAAGGGACGATTTACGGCGCTTTGGGCCTGGTAATCACTGGGATGCTGGCTTTTCTCCTGACGCGATATGGCGGCAGGGATTTCGTCAGGGAGCAGGCATCAGAGCGATTGGAAAAAGTGATTAATACTGGCGGGCAACTTAACAGTGCTCTTGTTATAGCAGTTTTCACCGGCTATCCGCTTGGGCTGTTGACACCCGTGCATAGCGTCGCAGGCGTTACTCCTATGCCGGCGATGATATTTTTTGCGGCACTGTCGGTAGGCGCTGTGGTTCGTGCTGCTTGCTACAGCATTTTTGCTGGCAGCCTGAGCGCTGATGAGATGGGGCCGTTGCTCTGGTCGTCTGCCTTGATGCTTGGCGTTGTTTTTCTTCCACTGTTTTCCAGGAAATTTCGGGAATGGTTGAGAGGGGCGACGCAAAAAACTGTTGAAGTGAACGACAGTCATTGAAAGCAGAGAGCAGAGCCGCCTGGGAAAAGTGAAACTATCAGCAATGAAATCCCACACTCACACGTAAAGAAGGCTATCCCTGATGATCTCCCCCAGAAACATGTTGTTAGCTACGCTGCTGGCGATGCCAGTCACCAGTTATGCGGCGGATATTCAGTCTACCCTCGACCACGCAGCCGATGCGGTAGAAAGTGATGTCATTCGCTGGCGCCGCGATTTTCACCAGCACCCGGAACTGGGTAATCGTGAGCATCGCACGGCTGGTATTGTCGCAAATCACCTGAAATCCCTGGGTATCGAGGTTACAACAGGTATCGCTCATACCGGCGTGGTCGGTATTCTCAAAGGCGCCAAGCCTGGGCCAGTGGTGGCGCTGCGTGCGGATATGGACGCGCTTCCGGTCAAGGAGATGACCGGGTTGCCCTTTGCCTCAACAGCCGTTGCAGAGTACGGGGGCAAACAGGTACCAGTGATGCACGCCTGCGGCCATGATGCCCACACTGCCATGTTGATGGGAGCTGCGAGCGTTCTTGCTGCCCAGCGCTCAGAGCTGAGCGGAACCGTGATGTTTATCTTTCAGCCGGCGGAAGAAAGCCCACCGCCAGGGGAAGAGGGCGGCGCGGAACTGATGCTGGAACAAGGGTTATTTGACACGGTGAAACCCGATGCCGTATTTGGACTCCATGTTGGGGCAGGTACATCGGGTACGGTTACGTATCGCAGTGGCCCGGCACATGCGGCATCAGACACGTTTCACATCACCCTGAAGGGCCGCCAATCCCACGGTAGTATGCCCTGGTTCGGTGTCGACCCGGTGACCTTGTCCGGCCAGGTTGTGTTGGGCCTGCAAACCATTGCCAGCCGCCGGGTTAACCTGATGGAGTCGCCCGCCGTGATCTCCGTGGGTACTATCCGCGGCGGTGTGCGCCACAATATCATCCCGTCTGAGGTTACTCTGGAAGGAACTATTCGCAGTTTCTACGACCATCAGCGTGCGGCTATTCATGCTGACGTCAAGCAAGTGGTAGAACATCATGCTGAAGCTGTCGGCGCAACCGCAGACATCGACATCCAGAAGGGGTATCCCGCTCTTATCAATGATCGGGCCCTGATCGCGCGCATGCTCCCCACTATCAAGCAGGTGGTGGGTGAAACGGGCGCTAATGAAGGTCCCATGGTATTTGGCAGCGACGATTTTTCCTATTTCGCTAATGAAACACCCGGCCTGTTTCTATGGCTCGGTACAACACCGCCCGGTGAGGATCCTATGAAATCGGAGCACAACCATTCGCCTTACTTCGATATTGATGAACCCGCATTGAGCAACGGCGTAAAATTGCTGAGCCACCTGGCGTTTGTTTTCCTGGCCGAGCGAAACTAGACCGTCGTAGCCGGCGTGTAGCTCAATTGTCCTCGCGTTCTTCCGGAACAGCCTGACCCGTTGGGTCAGGCTTTTTCAGGTGCGGGTTCAGGGGGTGTACCAGATTGGGGAAGACCAGGCCCGCTCCTGGATGGTCACCGGGATGTCTGTTCGCGGTTTGATACCCAGGGTCTTCGCATCATAGGTGGACCAGCGCGGCGTGGGAATTTCCAGCACCCGCACGTAGTATACCGCGTGCTGGGCCGGATCGAACTCGGGGTCAGTCCAGGCCGCTTGCAGTTGGGGCGCACCGATGCTGTTGTCGTAGCTGGCCTCGGCGATATTTACCGTATTGCCCACCGGCGGCAGATTGCCCTGCTCATCGGGCTTGCGATCATCGGACCAGGCGACGTCGAAGATCTTTTCCTTCTGCCGGCCATCCTCCAGCCAGCCCTTGATCACCTGGACCCGGTCGAGGTTGGCTCCGTCTGGCTCCATGGCGGCCATGATCAGGAAGACGGGCGCCTTGCCGTCAGGCGCTGAGTGCAAATCGCCACCCATTGGTACGCCCTTGTCATAGGCTTTAGCCAGCCAGTCACTGCCGCCCGCCATGGCCTTGCTGTCAAAATTGAAACCGCCGAAAAAGCGCAGTTTCATGCGCGGCCCGGTGGTGGCATAGGTCTCCTTGCGCTGGATTGCGTCGAAGATGGCATCGCGGGTATTGGACTCGGCCCAGACCGCCGCCAGGCCACCAGAGCTGAACCGGCGTACCTGCAGGTTGTTGGCCTCGGGAAAGCCAGGAAGACCATTGAGACGGTGCCCGGCATCATTCTCCATGCCGAACTTGCCGCGGTAGTTGTTCTCCTCGACCATGGAGGCTGAGTTGTGCGTATCCGAATCGCCAATCAGGCCAAACTTGAATGGGTTGCCTGCCCCCGAGGCGGCCAGTTCAAGGCCCGCGACATAGGCGGCGCGGGCATAGCCGCCGCGCCTTTTCTCTGGCGGTTTGGCATCCGCCGACAGGGTATAGTCCCAGATTTCGAAATTGGCGAATTCGTCGTTGGGCGACAGCGTGGGGTGCACTTCCGAGGTGCCCTTGATCTGGCTGACCTCATAGACGGGTTCGTTGCGCATGCGCGCACTGGCGTAGTCGGCGTCTACCGGACTGCCGCCGTAGCTGGATTTTTCAGGGAACATCAGGCCGTTACTGGCATTGCCGTTATGGGCCACCGCCAGCAGGTCCACGCCTTTGTCACGCTGGCCGTCCATCCATTGCCAAAGATCCTCGGGACGGTCGGAATCGATGGCGGAAAAGGGCAGGCCTGGAATACCCATGGAATTCTTGAACAGGACCACCCGGTGCAGGTTCTGCTTACCCGGGTTCGAGGTCCATTCGTAGGCGGGGAAAGTCGTGAAAGTGCCCGGGTCATTGTGTTTGTCAGCGGTGCTCACAACCTCGGACCAGATGGTGCCCACGATGTCCGGATCTACCAGTTCCAAATCCACCTTGCCCTCGCTCATGTTGTTGAGCGTGTCCGAATAGGCCTGGAAGGCGACGGCCTGGTCATCGGAGGTAATTCTGGGGGCGAGAGGATGCTTGCTCAACGGGCTCTCGGGGTCCGCCATTTTGGGAAACACCCCAAGGAATTCTGCGTGGTCCGAGACCGCGTACCAATCCAGCGGGCGTAGGATTTTCAGCATCGAGCCGTCGCCGCCCCCGGGGATCGCCTCGCCCCGGGCCCAGCGGTACGCATCATCCGGGGCAGTCACCGAGCCGTTGGCGAAACCGTCGAAAGAATAGCGGGTGTGTACGTGGAGGTTGCCGAAGTAGACGTCGCGCTGGGCGTTGGGGGCAGGGGCATCAGCTGCTGCCAGTGTCGTAGACGAGAGAGCGCTTCCGAGCAGGGTAGCGATAGCCATTAGTGAATAAAGTGCGCGCATAACATCCTCCAAAGCGTGTTTGATAGCGGTACCCGTCCCGGTACCGCTGTGCCCAGATGCTTGTCAGGACCGGTTACATGCCACCCGTCACGGGGTGTACCAGATGGGTGAACTGTACACCCTTTCCTGGATCGTTGGGGGATGTCCGGTTTCCTCGATGTCGATACCCAGCGCGATGGCGTCCAGCAGGGAGTAGCGCGGTGTCGGGATCTCCAGTACCCGGGCGTAGTAGAAGGCGCGCTGGGCGGGGTCGAAGTCGGGGTCAGTCCAGACGGTCGTAAAGCCGGTGGCGCCGATGGTATTGGTGTATTCCCCGGTTTCCAGGTCCACCGTGTTGCCTACCAGTTCGGCGCCATCATCGCGCCCGCCTGACAGAACCACGTCATACACCGTTTCCGCCGTGCTGCCGTCCGCCTTGAGCCAGCCCTTCACGATCTGCAGGCGGTCGAGATTGGCGCCATTGGGGTCTTTCATCGCGGCCAGCAGGAAGGTGGGGGTTTTGCTCTTCTCTCCCTTCAGGTCGCCGCCCATCGGAACGCCCTTCGCGTAGCCGACTGCAGCGAGGTCCTGTGCCTGGGTATCGGTGGCGTCGAACTCAAAGCCGCCAAAGAAACGCAGGGTAATGCGCGGCCCGGTAGTGGCGTACACCTCGCGCCGCATGAAGGCGTCAAAGATCGCCTGGCGGGTATTCTCCGTGGCCCACACGCCGGCATAACCGGCGGCTCCCATATCCCAGCCCCTGGAACCGCCGATACCGGTGAGGTGAGGGCGCAGGCCGGGGCGGGAATCGTGTTGGCCCTTGCCAGCGAAATTGTCCTCTTCCACTGCACTCATGCCGGTGTGGCTGTCGGTGCTGCCGATGACGCCGACCTTGAAGGGATTGGTGCCCAGTTGTTCCTCCCAGGCCAGGCCCCGTTTCAAGCCGGCGCGCACGTAGTCACCCTCGGTGGGGTCCGGAGTGCGTCCGTCAGGCGTCAGCACGAATGGGAAGGTCTCGAAGTCGGCGAATTCATCCGTCGGGGAGAGCAGGGGATGGGTTTCGCTGTCGCCCTTGATCTGGGTGATCTCAATCACCCGTTCCCACTTCTCCCGGGCCCGGGCGTACTCTGCATCCAGCGGATCACCGCTCTGGTCCACCAGCGGGAACATCTGGCCCATGCTGATATTGCCATTGTGGGGAATGGCGACAAAGTCGGCCCCGGTGCGTGCGCTGGTCTCCTCCAGCCAGGCCCAGAGATCCTGTGGGTCACCGCTCTCCAGTGAACTGTAGGGAAGGAACTGACGGGCCACGTCGCCGCCCTGGGGCGTGAAGACGACCCGGTGCAGGTTGCCGACCTTGGGCTGGGCACTCCACTCCCAGCCGATGAACGCAGTGAATTCACCGGGCGTATCGTGACGCTCCACGGTGTCAATATTGGCCTCCCAGGTGGGGCGACGTTTGTCGCCGGCATGCATGTCGGCCACCAGTTCCGGCGCGGTTAATCCGGATTCAGACGGCAAGCCGCTGCCAAGGCGCACGATCTCGTCGTAGACCGCCTGCAACTCCTCCTCGGTGCGTTGCCCGCCGACCCTGGCCAGGGCCTTGCCCGCGTTGGTGTTGGCAATTGCCGGGTCACCTTCGAACAGGCGCACGATGGAGCCCACCAGTTCCGCATGGTCTGCCACCACGGCGAAATCCAGCGGCGTGTTCAGCTGCCAGCGTACCTGCGTGGTGGGGCTAACCACCGGCAGGCCGCGGGCAAAGCGCAGTGCCGTGTCCGGGGTCGAGGTCGGGGTGTTGAACAGGTAGACGTCGAAAGAATTGCTGGTGTGCAGGTGGGTGTCACCCCAGTACACCTGGGTGGGGAGCGGATCGGTAGCCTGTCCTGTCGCAGGTGAGAGCGCGACGAGCATCGTCAGGGCAGCCGCGGCGGGCCGCAGGGACATCCAGTTCATAAGCCTTCCTCATAGTGTGTCGGGCCTGGCTCCACGGTGGGGGCAGCCTGGATTACTGCGGGATTGCGGTAAACCGGGCCTGCGTCGTGGAGACCCCAGGCCCTCACAGGTTAGGCCCTAATTCATGACAATGCCACCATCGACCATCATGCACTGGCCGGTAATGTAATCGGCGTCGGGGGAAGCCAGGAACGACACGAATTTCGCCACATCCTCGGGCTGTTCCATGCGTTTGAGGGTAATCATCCCCTGCGCGGCCTCGACCATGCTGCCACGGGGTGTGCCCATGACCTCGCTGGCGCGGGAGTCGATGGTCTCCCACATGCCGGTGTCGACGATACCCGGGCAGTAGGCGTTCACCGTGATGCCGTGGTCGGCGAATTCCCGGGCCATGATCTGGGTCAGCCCGCGCACCGCGAACTTGGACGCGCCGTAGGTACCGAGCAGTGGATGCCCGAGGAAGCTGGCGACGCTGCCGGCGTTGATGATCTTGCCACCACCCTGGGTCATCATCTGTTGCGCCGCGGCCTGGGCGCACCACAGTACACCTTTCACGTTAATGGAGAACAGCCTGTCGAAATCGTCCTCCTGAATGTTCAGGATCGGGTCGACCTGCACGATGCCGGCATTGCACACCATGACGTCGAGACGGCCAAACTCGCCGACCACGGTTTCCACCAGGCGGAATACCTGGTCCCGCTGGCTGATATCGCCCTGAACCCCTATGGCGGTGACGCCTTCGGCCTGCAACGCTTCCGCCGTGGCCTGGGCGGTCGCCTCATCGATATCGTTGACCGCGACAGATAAGCCGTCCTGGCCGAGGCGGCTGGCGATCGCTTTACCGATGCCCATGCCCGCACCGGTCACGAGGGCTACACGTTTTACTGACATAATCATTTCCTCGAAATTGGCCGGCTGCCTGTCACGCAGCCGGCATTGAGTCCTTCAGGTCCGTTGTCGGCAATCAGAAGCGGTAGCTTGCCTGCAGGGCGTAGGACCGCAGCCGGCTCATGGAATGAAAGCCGTTGCCGTTCGCCAGCGGTTGGTCATTGCTGTTGTAGCTGACCTCTTCGTCGGTGAGGTTTTTGCCGATCAGGGCGACTTCCCAGGTGCCGTTGTATTCGCCAAGGCTCAGGCGAAAATCCAGCATCGTGAAGCTGTCCTGGTAACCGATCAGGGGGTCCAGGTCGCCGACAGTGGCAAACTCGTCCGAATAGTTGATGTTGAGTACCGCGCGGGCTTCGAGCGAATCGCCAACCGGCATGCCGTAATCAAAGTTGAGATTGAAGGCCACTTCCGGTGAAAACCCGGTGTTGTCTCCCTTGGCGTCGCGGAAGCCGTTGACGCAGCCGGGTTTATATTCCGGGTGTCCTGGATCTACCAGCTGGCTGGCCCAGCAGGGTGCGGTATCCCATTTGTCATAGGTGGAATCCAGCAGTGATCCCGCCGCACTGATGGTGAGGTTGTCCGTAGCGGCCCACTGCAGGTCCAGTTCGAGCCCCTGGGAAACAATTTCCGCCGCATTCACCACCACGAAGCCTGTCGCTCCGTCGAATACACTGACCTGGCTGTCGGATATCTCGTTGCGGAACACGGCGGCATTCAGGCGCATGCCGCCGTCGAGCAGGGTCGTCTTGATCCCGAGTTCCATTGCCAGTGACTCTTCCTCATCGTACTCGAACAGTCCCGCTCGGGGACCAACCGATTCCTTGAGAAAACGCGCATCGAAACCGCCGCCCTTGACGCCGGTCGAAGCCGTTGCGTAGATCAGCGTATCTTCGCCAGCGTCGAATTCGAAGTTCAGATACCAGTCGACAAAGTCTTCGTCGCGTTTGCGATTGACGAACTCGTGCTCATAGGTTCCCAGCAGTCCGGAATCGTTCCATACCGTGGCATCGATGGCAGATGCCACCGGCGCCAGCTCCTGGGTAAAGCGGTCGTACTCCTCGGCGCTGTCACCGTAGGCAAAGGTACCAGCGGGGGCGCCAACGGTGCTGCTGAAGTCCCAGCCGGCTGTAAAACGTTTTCTGAGCTGCCGATTGACCTCTTTTTCCTCCTCGGAATAACGCAGGCCGAGTGTACCGCGCAAGCGATCGGTCATATTCCAGGTGATCGAACCAAACACAGCCCACTGTTTCTGCGACTGGTCGAAGTCGTAGTCACGGGTAACGTTCGGAGCGCCGAAGGCGGCGGTGCCGAAGGCATCCAGTGCCCGGTAGTAGAGGTCTGCATCGTGGTAGTAAAGGCCGGTAATATATTCGAAGGTTTCACCGGCCGGGGAGGTCAGGCGCACTTCCTGGCTGAACTGCTCATAATCCTCGATGGCATCGACCTCAATGAAAGGCAGCGCAGAGAAGTCACAGTCACAGATATCCCGGTAATCGTACTGGGCAAGACCGGAAATCAGGGTCAGGGTATGTTCGCCCAGGAACATCTCGACATTGATGTGGCCCACGTCCATTTCATTCTTGCTGCCCTCCGGCTTGTCGGGAAAGCCCGGTACGCCGGGTGGTATAACGCCCAGGGCCGTGAGAATCGCGCCACCGTCGTTGACCACGGCGCGTTCGTCATCGATAGCCTCGATACCGTCACCGCCGGTGGCATAGGCCACCGACGCGCGATTCAGCTGGGTGATCAATGCGGCTGTTCCGTTGTAGGGCACCTCGGCGACGCGCCCGAGCTGGGTGATGGAGCCGTTCTGTTCAAATTCGCTGTGCTCCCACTTGGCATTGACCACTACCGTGTCGGTCACGTCCCACTGTAGCGATATCCTCAGTGTCTCATCGTCCCGCTCGGGAGCATCGTCGCCGGTAATGACATTGTCCAGGTAGCCATCGAGCTGGTAATTGCGGTACGCCAGCCGGCCCCGCAGGCTGTCTGTCAGTGGCCCGGAGACCACGCCGTTGAATTCTGTTTCGCCGTAGCTGCCATAAAGACCCTGGATGGAACCTTCGAATTCATCCGTGGGCCTGGCGGTGTGCAGACTCAGCGCGCCGCCAATGGTGTTCTTGCCGAACAGTATGCTCTGCGGTCCGCGCAGGACTTCGATGCGGTCGAGGTCCATGAAGGGAGCGCGGGATAGCTGGTGGCGACCCATGAAGATGCCGTCGTGAAAAATGGCCACCGATTGCTCGATACCCTGGTTGGCGCCGGGTGTGCCGACACCGCGAATGAACAGGAAGTTGCCGACGGGGTTCTGTGCAACCGTCACCGCCGGCATGTTCATGGTGAAATCTTCCATCTTGGTGATGGCTTGCTCGTTGATCTGGGCACCGCTCATCGCCACCATGGAAATGGGCACGTCCTGAAGTGATTCAGAGCGCTGTTGTGCCGTGACGATGACTTCCTCCAGCTGCGCACTGGCAACTGTCGCCTGGCAGGCCAGGATGGCCGCGGCCAGTCGTTTCAGTGGAACTCTCTGTTGCTTCGCGCCTACGGTATAGGTCATGACGCATTCCTCTTGTTAGAGATTATTATGGGCTTGTCTTTATTGGAGGGCGGCCGTAGTGCCGGCCGCCCCCGCGGAGCCGTGATGTTTCAGTCGGTGGAGTACCCGGCGTTCTTGCCTGGTTTGATGTAACGCGGCGTGATTCCCTGGGTTTTCGCCACGGCCAGCAACACGTCCTCGATCCAGCCGGCATCCATGATGTTGACGAAATTGCCCTCGTCGTCGAAGTTGATGTTGGCGCCCTCGACCACCATGAAACCGTCGCTGCCCTCGGAATCCTCCGGGCAGTGGAAGGTGTGGATCGAACCGCCGGGCTCGTACAGATAACTGCCGCCGGTCTGGGGTTGGTCCGGGTATTCCAGGTAGTGCCACATGCCCGACAGGGTGTAGAAGTGCACAACGCCTGTGTGGAAGTGCTTGGGCAGGGTGGTGCCGGGGTGGAAGCGAACCCGCAGTACCCACACGCCGTTTTCCGTGTCGAGGAACAGTGGCCAGACATCGACGCCCGGCAGGGCGTCCACGACGATCGGTTCCTGGTTGGTATTGAGGGTGAGTAGAAAATCCTGGTGATTGATGGTTTCCGGGAGTGCCATGGTTGTTGCCTCTTATAGAGTGGGGGGCCTCACGACCGGTGAAGCCGTTGCTTGGGTTACTCAGGCGCTTGCGAAGCGCTGGGTCAGGGGATACTTGAAGCCGCTGAAGCCATCGCCGGCCTCTACGGTGGTGCCGTTGATACAACCGGCTTCGTCGCTGGCGAGAAAGGCGACCACCCGGGCAATTTCTTCGGGCTCGATCAGGCGCTCACGCATCTGTTCGCGGGTGATGTGCTCGAGCAGGCCCAAGGCCTTGTAGCCTTCGATGATCGGTGTGTTGACGCGTCCCGGCGCCACGGCGCAGACGCGAATATTGTGCGGGGCGAATTCCAGTGCGGCACATTTGGTCATCATGTCCACGGCGGCCTTGCTCACGTTGTAGCTGAAGGTCAATTCCGACGCCATGGTGCCGTATACCGAGGAGGTGTTGACGATCACGCCGGGGCGGTCGAGCTCGACGAATTTTCTGCCGGCTGCGAGGATGCCGTAATACACACCGTTCTGGTTAACTGCGGTGATGGGGTCGTAATCCTGCGCCGGCTCGTGCTCCAGCAGCAGTTTGGGGGCGCCGGTGCCGGCATTGTTCATGACAACGTCGAGCGTGCCGAAGGTCTCGACCGCTCTGTCCATCGCACTGGTCACTGCCGTGAAATCGGAGACGTCCAGCACCATGGTGGCGACCGAGTCACCCAGTTCCTGTTGCAGATCGGCGAGGGCGGGAGCCGAGAGGTCTGTCGCCAGTACCCGGGCGCCCTGTGAGACGAATGTACGCGTGATGGCTTTGCCGATACCGCCGCAGGCGCCGGTCAGGACGGCAACCTTACCTTCTAGTGACATGGTGATTCCTCGTGGTGGTCCACAGTTGTTATGTTTCGGAATGGTGCCCACTCTACTCCGGCCTTTGAGCAGAAACTTGACATTTTCTACATATTAGTTGATATTTTACGCAATCTGGTGGAGGAGATTCCCTAACAGATGTACCGAGTGCGGATTGGCGGTATCGAGGGCATTGAGCGGCTGTTGCGGGAGCGGGGCGAGAACCCGGTAGCTCTGCTCGCCAGCACCGGACTGAGCCCGGCGCAGCTGCGCGACCCTGATCAGTACATCGCCTACACCAAAATGGCCGAATTGCTGCATGTCTGTAGCGAGGCCTGCAAGGAGCCGCTGTTCGGGCTGCTGCTGGGACAACGGCAGGGGATCGGGGTGCTGGGGGCGCTGCCGCTGATCGCCTCCCGAGCCTCCACCGTGGCCGAAGCGATCAAGGTCGCCGAGCGCTATCTGTACCTGCACGCCAGCGGCCTGCGCCTGGTGCTCTCGGTGCAGGAGACCAGTGCCAGGCTGGAGCTCAGCATCGCTATCGGCCAGTCGCCGGGGTTCGAACAACTCATGCAGTTGAGCCTGGCCCAGGCGGCCCGGTTTCTTGCCGTCATGGCGGACAGTGACCCGTACGCACTCCCCATTTACCTGCGGCAGCCCCGGCCACAGGATGGCTCCGGGCAGGGGGTGACACAGTATCAACACCTGCATTTTGACCAGAGCTTCGATGGCGTTGGGCTGGCCGCGCAGTATCTGGCGCGGCCAGCCCACCTCGATGTCGATACCCTCAACCGGCATCTCGAGGAGTATGTGGGCAGGCTGCAGACCCTGTACCCCAATCAACTCGAAGAGCAGGTGGCCGACGTGATCAGTCGCTTGCTGCCCACGGGGGAATGTTCGCTGGCGGAGATTGCGGCAACACTGAACCTGCGACCGCGTACCCTGCAGGCCAGGCTCAGCGCCAGGGGTACGGGTTACGGCGATATCCTGCGGGAAACGCGCTTCAACCTGGCCTGTCAGCACCTGTCGGAACCCCGGGTCAGTATTACCGAACTCGCCCTGCAGCTGGGCTATGCCGACGTCGCCGTGTTCAGCCGGCACTTCAAGGCCTGGAGTGGCCATTCCCCCCGGGCCTGGCGCAATAACCAGGGCGCGATGGCCTGAGCGGTCAATCCCGCTCGCTGCTGCGGACTTCCTTCCCCGCCCCCGCGCCGCTGGTGTATCCTAGCGCCTTTTGCAGTAAGGCAACGACCGGCATGTCCTACCAGGCTCTGGCGCGCAAGTGGCGGCCCAAAAGTTTTCGCGAGATGGTGGGCCAGGAGCATGTGCTGAAGGCCCTCATCAACGCCCTGGATCACGACCGCCTGCACCACGCCTACCTGTTCACCGGTACCCGCGGGGTCGGCAAGACCACCGTCGCGCGGATTTTTTCCAAGTGCCTGAACTGTGACGAGGGCGTCAGCTCCGAACCCTGTGGCAAGTGCGGCTCCTGCCTGGAAATCGCCGAGGGCCGCAGCGTCGACCTGCTGGAAGTGGATGCCGCCTCCCGTACCAAGGTGGAAGACACCCGGGAACTGCTGGAAAACGTGCAGTACGCGCCCACCCGGTCCCGCTACAAGATCTACCTCATCGACGAGGTGCACATGCTCTCCGCCAGCAGTTTCAACGCGCTGCTGAAAACCCTCGAGGAGCCGCCGCCCCACGTCAAATTCCTGCTGGCCACCACCGATCCGCAGAAACTGCCGGCGACCGTGCTGTCGCGCTGCCTGCAGTTCAACCTCAAGAACATGCCACCGGAGCAGGTGGTTGGGCACCTGCGGCACGTGCTGGAGCAGGAGATGGTGACCTTCGAGGAGCCGGCCCTGTGGCTGCTCGGGCGCGCCGCCGCGGGCAGTATGCGCGACGCCCTGAGCCTGACGGACCAGGCGATCGCGTTTGGCTCCGGTGCCCTGCGCGAAGCCGAAGTCCGGTCCATGCTCGGTACGGTAGACCTCACGTTTGTCTACCAGGTGCTGGAGGCCGTGGTCGACGGCGACCCCAGGGCGACCCTTGATGTGGTGGCCGCCATGGGCGAGCACGCCCCGGACTTTGAATCCAGCCTGGATGAACTCATTACCCTGTTGCACCGGGTGGCGTTGGCGCAGGTGGTGCCGGACGCGGTGGACAACAGCTGGGGTGATGCCGAACGGGTGGCGGATCTCGCCCGCAGCATGACTCCCGAAGATGCCCAGCTTTACTACCAGATGGCGATCAACGGTAAACGGGACCTGCCCCTGGCCAGCGACCCCCGCAGCGGGTTCGAGATGATCCTGTTGCGAATGCTGGCCTTCCGGCCCGCCATCGCGGTGGAAACCCTGTCCAGTGCCGCCCCGGTGGGCGGCGGGGACACTGCCAGCCCCAGCCTTCAGGCCGCCGAGGGGGAGGGCGGCCCCAGCGCAAAAAAGCCTGAGTCCCTCGCGGCTCCGGAGGTTCCGGAGCCACCACCGTGGGATGAACCGGAGCCGGTTGCAACGGCGGCTCCAGAGCCTGCCGTGGCGGAAGCCCCGGCCCGGCCGGCGGATGCCATGCCTCTGTCCGCCCTGTCCCCCGCCAGCTGGCCTGACCTGCTGGAGCAACTCGGGCTGGTGGGCATTGTCTACAATATTGCCTCCAACTGTGAGCTGCGGGAGGTCGCGGGTAACGAACTGGCCTTCGTGCTCGACGAGCACAACGCAACGCTGTTCAACAGCGGCCATTCCGACCGCGTGCGGCTGGCCCTGCAGAACTATTTTGATACCGGGATCAGGGTGGCGATTACGGTCGGGCCGCTGGCCGGCGAAACCCCGGCCAGGCGCAGCCTGCGGCTGGCGGAGGAGCGACAGCGCGAGGCCGAGGCTGCCATCGAGGGCGATCCGGTGCTGCAGCGCCTGATCGAACGCTTCGACGGCGAGCTGGACCGGGCGTCCATCGCTCCCCTGGATAACTGAAACACCGAGGAAAGATCATGAAAGGCAACCTTTCGGACCTCATGCAGCAGGCCCAGAAAATGCAGGCTGACATGCAGAAGAAGCAGGAAGAACTAGCCCAGGCGGAAGTGACCGGTGAAGCGGCCGCCGGCCTGGTGAAAGTGGTGATGAACGGCCGTCACGATGTGCGCCGGGTAACGATCGACGACAGTGTGCTGTCGGAAGACAAGGGCATGCTGGAAGACCTGCTGGCCGCCGCGGTCAATGACGCCGTGCGCAAGGTCGAGGACAAGAACAAGGAGGCCATGTCGGGCCTCGCTGCCGGGCTGAACCTGCCCGGTGGATTCAAGATGCCGTTCTAGGCGCCCGCGATGAAGTTCAGTCCCGCACTGCTGGAGCTGATAGAGGCCCTGCGCTGCCTGCCAGGTGTCGGGCCCAAGTCGGCCCAGCGCATGACCCTGCACCTGCTGGAGCACAACCGGGAAGGGGCCGAGGCACTGGCCCGGGCGCTCACCCAGGCGGTGGAGAAGGTGGATCACTGCCAGCGCTGTCGCAATTTCACCGAACTGGACATCTGCGAGATCTGTGCCGACAGCCGGCGCGATACCAGCATCATCTGCGTGGTGGAAACCCCCGCCGATGTGCTGGCGGTGGAACAGAGTGGCAGTTACCGCGGTCTCTATTTCGTGTTGATGGGGCATTTGTCCCCGATCGACGGTATCGGCCCTGCGGAAATCGGCCTCGACCGCTTCCAGCAGCGGGTGCTGGACGAGGGCATCGAGGAAGTCATTCTCGCCACCAACCCCACGGTGGAGGGCGAAGCCACCGCCTGGTACCTGACCGACATGCTGCTCCCCCGGGGGGTCCGCGTGTCCCGCATTGCTCACGGCGTACCCCTCGGAGGCGAGCTGGAATACGTTGACGGCAATACCCTGGCTCACGCCTTCAGCGGCCGGCGCGCCGTGGAGCAGGGTTAGATGAATCACAAGATGGAGCAGTAATGAGTGCAGGAATGCCCAACTGGGAACTGGTAGAAGACGACGCGACCCTGCAGCGGGTGCTGCAGGACAATGCCGGCGCTGCCGCGGTGGCGGTGGACACGGAGTTCATGCGCCGCAATACCTTTTATCCGCAGATTGCCCTCCTGCAACTGTGTTTTGGGGACACCGCCTGGCTGGTGGATCCGCTGGCCATCAGCGATACCAGCGGCCTGGCTGCGTTGCTGACCGACCCTTCCGTGGTCAAGGTACTGCATTCGCCCAGCGAAGACCTGGAAGTGTTCAACAAGTGGCTGGGCGTGCAGCCGGATCCGCTGTTCGACACCCAGCGCGCTGCCGCCTTGCTGGACCGGGGCTTTGGCCTCGGCTACCGGGCACTGGTCGCTGCGGTCTGCGACGTGGACCTGCCCAAGGATGAAACCCGTTCCGACTGGCTGCAGCGCCCCCTGACCGAGGCCCAGTGTCACTACGCGGCGCAGGATGTGCTCTACCTGCTGGCGGTGTATCACGAGTTGCAGGCGGCCTGTGAGGCTGCGGGCAAAGTCGACTGGGTACTGGCCGACGGCGCCGATGCGACGGCCGCCCAGCAGGCGGGTCCGGAGCCGTACTACACCCGTATCAAGAGTGGCTGGAAGCTGAATCCGCGCCAGCTCGGCGCCCTGGCCGCACTGTGCCAGTGGCGTGAGGACACCGCCCGTGAACGCGACAAGCCGCGGTCGTGGATTATCACCGACCAGGACTGCCTGCAGATCGCCCGGGCCTTGCCCCGCGACCGGGCCCAGTTGCGCGCCGCGGCAGAGTTGCAGCCCGCGGCCCAGCGCCGCTACGCCGACGCCATCCTGGAAGTGCTGGGCCAGCACGCGGAGCAGCCTGACTCGGCCATGCCGGCGCCATTGCCGGCACCACCCGGTGGCCGTGAGCGCGACCTGGCCAAACGTCTCAAGGGCAAGGCCCGAGCGCTGGCCGCTGAGCTGGAGGTGGCGCCGGAAATCCTGCTGAACAGCCGCGATTACGACGCCCTGGTGCGTCGTGCCGGAAACGGAGAGGGCACGCCCATGCCACGGCACTGGCAGGGCTGGCGGCGCGAGCGGGTGATCGACCCGCTGGTCCGCTTTCTCGCGGAGCACGGGTTCAAGGAGAGTGGGGCATGAAGCGCCTGTGTGAAATCTTCCGCAGCTCCCGCAAGGAAGAGATGTACCTTTACGTTGACCGGGCCCGTGGGCTGGCCGATGTCCCGGAGGCATTGATGGCCCAGTTCGGCGAACCGCGCTCGGTAATGGTGCTGATGCTCGATTCCGGGCGCAAACTGGCCCGGGCCGATGCCGCCGAGGTCCTGGACAAAATCGAACAGCAGGGTTTCTACCTGCAGATGCCGCCCTCCGAGGCCGAGTTGCGCCGGCGCGAGCGCGCCGATGGCTGACTGGTTCAACACCCTGCCACTGGAGGCACTGGACCGCCAGCAGTGGGAGGCCCTGTGTGACGGCTGCGCCAAGTGCTGCCTGCACAAGCTGGAAGACGAGGACAGCGGCGAGGTGTACTACACCAAGGTGCGCTGCCGTTACCTCGACGAGGACAACTGCCGCTGCAGCGATTATGAGCGGCGCTCGGTACTGGTGCCGAACTGCGTTCACCTCACGGTCGAGAACAGCGCCGAGTTCGACTGGCTGCCCAGCACCTGCGCCTATCGCCTGCGGGCCCACGGTGAGCCACTGCCCGAATGGCATCCGCTGGTGTCGGGCGATCGCGACAGCGTCCACCGGGCCGGGGTATCGATCCGGGGGCGGGCGATCTCGGATGAATATGTACATCCCGATGGTTATGATGAGCACATCATTACCTGGGTCGAGTAGGGGAGATACCTGTGCTGAATGACCAGAGCTACCACATCGCCATGGCCGCCTATCTCGGCGCGGCGGTGCTGGCGCTGTTGCTGTTTGCGTTCTGGCTGCGCCATACCTGGCGCCCGGCCTGGATCGGCCTGGTGGTACTGTGCGGTGCCGCCGTGCTCCTGACGCCGGCCTATCCCGATGCGGAGGTGGAAACCCTGGCCCCGGCCCTGATCGTGGCCGTCTTCCAGTGGCTCACCATCGACCAGGCGGCCGCGGCCCATGCCCTGCGGCCCCTCGGCTTCATGCTGGGGGCTGCACTGGTGCTGTCCCTGTTGCTGGGGTTGACGGTGCTTCGGCACCGGGGCCACAAGGTAACGGCCGAAGCACCGGAGACGGCGGAGCCCTGAGACACGCATCGATGAGGTTTATCCCTGACCTGCCCCGTACTCTGCGTGGGTTGCTACTGCCGCTGGTGATGCTGCTGCCCCTGCTGGTGCAGGCGGATCCCTCGGCCCGCGCCCTCAAGCCCGACCTGCGCCTGCTGATTGATATCTCCGGCAGCATGAAGGAATCGGATCCCGACAACCTGCGGGCTCCCGCACTGGAACTGATTGTGCGCTTGCTGCCCGATGGTGCCCGCGCCGGGGTATGGACCTTCGGTGAAACGGTCGAAGTGCTGGTGCCTCACGGCGAGGTGGACAGCAACTGGCGCGAGCAGGCCAGGGCCGCGGTCGCCGCCATCGACAACTCCGGCCAGCGCACCAATATTCCCGCGGCACTGGCGGCGGCTACCTACGATATCGGCAGCATGGACCCCAGTTACCGCAGCAGTATCGTCCTGTTGACCGACGGCAAGGTGGATGTATCGACTTCGCCCATGGCCAATGCGGCCGCGGCCCGCAAGGTGCTGGCGGAAACCGCGCCGCGCCTGGGAGCGACCGGCATCCCGGTGCACACCATCGCCCTGTCCGATGAGGCGGACTGGCACTTCCTCAGTTCGCTGGCGGAAGAGAGCAGGGGGCTCGCGGAGAAGGCCAGGACGGCCGATGCCCTGTCGGGCATCTTTGTCCAGTCACTGGAAATGGTGGCGCCTGCCGCCCAGGTGCCGCTGAAAGGCGGGCGCTTCGAGATCGACGACAGCGTGGAGGAGTTCACTGCCCTGCTGTTTTACGGCGCCATGCAACCGGCCCTGTCCTTGCGTGGCCCCGATGGAGCGATTTATCTGCCGGGACGGGATGCAGGCGCGGACTGGTTCGTCGCCGACCGCTTCGCCCTGGTCACCGTCAGGTCACCTGCACCCGGGGTGTGGACGCTGGAAGCGCCGGGTGACGCCAGGGTCCGGGTCACGGTGATTGCCGACCTCAACCTGGAAGTGGACCCCCTCCCCAACAGTATGCCGGCGGGCCGGGTCAGTGAACTCGGGCTGCGCCTGCGCGATGGCGACGCGGTGATTCGGGACCCCGAATTACTGCGCCTGTTCAACATCAGTATCGATATCAGCGGGCCCCGCAATTACCGCCAGCACATCGACGTGAGCGGGAGCTACCCGTTACCGGAAAATGGCGAGTACCGGGTGACCATTCCGGCACTGGACTACGGTGGCCGCTACCAGTTGCTGGCCAGGGTGTCCGGCCAGACCCTGCAGCGCGAACTGCCGATGCATGTGGAGGTGCACGCGGGGCCGAGTGAAGACGCGATCAGCTCGCGGCCCGCCGAGCTGCCCGACGCCAGCCTCCAGGGGCCTTTGCTGACCCTGGTCGGTGTACTGGTGTTTGTGGCGCTGCTGGCCTGGTGGATATCGCGCCGCCGCCGTCGCCGCCGCCTGGCCCTGTGGGAACGCCGTTTTCGCGACGCTTCCGCGGGGGAGGGTGAACCGGTCCTCCAGGGCCTGCGCGCCGATGCCGACGCCCTCCCAGACACGCTCTCAGACACCCTCCCAGACAACCTCCCAGACCAGCGGGACCAGCGCTGACGCGCTTGCACGGGCCGCCGCTGCTCGCTACCCTTGTGGGCTTTGCCTGATCTTATGACGGAAGATGCGATGACAACCAATGGCACGAAATTCGAGGGGACCGATCGCTACGTAGCGACCGAGGACCTGCGCATGGCGGTGAACGCCGCAGTCACCCTGCAGCGCCCGCTGCTGATCAAGGGGGAGCCCGGCACCGGCAAGACCATGCTGGCGGAGGAAGTGGCCGACGGCCTGGGCAAACGCCTGATCCAGTGGCACATCAAGTCCACCACCAAGGCGCAACAGGGCCTGTACGAGTACGACGCCGTGTCCCGTCTGCGTGACTCCCAGCTGGGCGACGAGAAGGTCCAGGACATCGCCAATTACATCAAGAAGGGCAAACTGTGGGAGGCCTTCGATGCCGACGAGCAGGTGGTCCTGCTGATCGACGAGATCGACAAGGCCGATATCGAGTTTCCCAACGACCTGCTGGTGGAACTCGATCGCATGGAGTTCTTCGTCTACGAGACCGGCGAAACCATCAAGGCGAAGCACCGCCCGATCATCATCATTACCTCCAACAACGAGAAGGAACTGCCAGACGCCTTCCTGCGCCGCTGCTTCTTCCACTTCATCAACTTCCCCGATCGCGACACCATGCGCCAGATCGTGGATGTGCACTATCCGGGCATCGCCCAGGAACTGGTGCAGGAAGCGCTGGAAGTGTTCTTTGATGTGCGCGGCATTCCCGGGTTGAAGAAGAAACCCTCGACGTCGGAACTCATCGACTGGCTCAAACTGCTGATGGCCGATGACATTCCCGACGAACTGCTGAAGGAGCGCGACCCGACCAAGGCGATTCCGCCGCTGTACGGTGCGCTGCTCAAAAACGAGCAGGATGTGCACCTGCTTGAGCGACTGGCCTTCATGCACCGCCGGGAAAGCCGCTAGACCGGCATAGGCAGGACCTCATGCTGATCAACTTTTTTCACGGCTTGCGCGACGCCGGCGTTCCGGTCACCACCCGCGAACTGCTCGACCTCATGGAGGGCCTGAAGCAGCACGTGGCCTTCGGCAGTGTCGACGAGTTCTATTTTTTCAGCCGCACCTGCATGGTGAAGGATGAAAAGTACTTCGACCGCTTCGACCGCGCTTTCGGCCTGCATTTTCGCGACCTGGAACAACTCGACGACATCATCGAGGCACTGATTCCGGACGACTGGTTGCGCAACGAGTTCATGAAGAACCTGTCCGAGGAAGAGAAAGCGAAAATTGAGTCCCTCGGCGGCCTGGAAAAGCTGATCGAGGAGTTCAAGAAGCGACTCGAGGAGCAGAAGAAGCGCCACGAGGGCGGCAACAAGTGGATCGGTACCGGGGGCACTTCGCCCTTCGGCCAGCAGGGCTACCACCCGGAAGGCATTCGTGTCGGACCCAACGGCGGCAACAAGAAAGCGGTCAAGGTGTGGGACCGGCGCGACTTCAAGAATCTCGATGACAGCGTGGAACTCGGGACCCGCAATATCAAGGTGGCCCTGCGCCGCTTGAGAAAATTTGCCCGCACCGGCGCGGCGGACGAACTCGACCTGGACGACACCATCCGCTCCACCGCCCGCAATGCCGGGCTGCTGGATATCAAGATGGTGCCCGAGCGGCACAATGCGGTGAAAGTGCTGATTTTCTTTGACGTGGGCGGCTCCATGGATCCCCACGTCAAGGTCTGCGAGGAGCTGTTCTCGGCCGCTCGCACCGAGTTCAAGCACATGGAGTATTTCTACTTCCACAACTTCATCTACGAGAGCGTCTGGCGCAACAACATCCGCCGCCACAACGAGCGCACCTCGCTGCTCGACGTGATGCACAAGTACAGCCACGACTACAAGGTGATCTTTGTCGGCGACGCCGCCATGTCGCCCTATGAGATCGTCCAGCCCGGTGGTTCCGTGGAGCACTGGAACGAGGAGTCGGGCGAGGTGTGGATGCGGCGCCTGCGGGAAACCTACGAAAAAGTCATCTGGATCAATCCGGTTCCCAAGGAAGAGTGGGAGTGGACCCAATCCACCGCCATGACCAACCAGCTGCTGGAAGGCCACATGTACCCCCTGACCCTCAAGGGCCTGGAAGAGGGGATGGGTTACCTCTCCAAGTAACGCGTTGTGCGCCAGGGCGCCCTCTCGCTGCGACGGGCATGCTGTTGTCGGCCGTACCGACACAGTAAGCTGATACTTTTTAGTGCAGCGTACCCGAGCAGATTGGGGGAGCCTCTTGGTGAAATTGTTACGTAATGTGCTGGCCGGATTGGCCGGCCTCGTTCTACTGGTGCTGGTCGTACTGGCGTTTCTCATGTCCCGCACCGACGCCTGTCCCGAACAGCCCGAGATCTACGCTGGCGAGAACGGTATGCGCAGCGTTATTTCCCGCTGCTATGGCGGCCCTGACGTCCTGGAAACGGTTGTCGCCCCCATACCTGAGATCAAGAGTGACGAAGTGCTGGTGCAGGTGCGGGCCGCCGGCGTGAACCCGCTGGACTGGCATTATCTCCGGGGTGAACCCTATTTCATGCGTCTCGACACTGGCATTGGCAGCCCCGGCCGACACCAGCTCGGCGTGGATTTTGCCGGGACCGTGGTCGCGGTAGGCGCCGCTGTCGAAGACTACGCACCCGGTGACCGGGTGTACGGTGGCGCCAATGGCGCCTTTGGCGATTACCTCAAACGAAGTGACAAGGGATCCCTGGCCCACCTTCCCGACAACGTCGGTTACGCGGAGGCGGCCGCCGTCCCGATAGCCGCTGTCACGGCCTTACAGGCCCTGCGAGATTCGGGGCGGGTGAAGCCGGGTGACCGGGTCCTGGTGAATGGCGCTTCCGGTGGTGTGGGCACCTTTGCGGTACAGCTGGCCCGGGTAATGGGCGCTGAAGTGACCGGGGTATGCAGTACGCGCAACCTGGCAATGGTGCGCAGCCTGGGTGCCACGGAGGTCATCGACTATACGGTGGCGGATTACACGCGGTCGGGGCAGCAATGGGACGTTATTATCGACGCGGTGGGCAACCACGGCCCCCTCGTCAACCGGCAAGCGCTCGCCCCGGGGGGCACCCTGGTGATGGTGGGGGCCGGTAAGGGCAACTGGGTGGGGCCACTGGTCAATCTGGCCGTGGCGGTCGTTGCCTCGAATTTTATTGACGAGAACCTCAAGCCCTTCCTGGCGCACCTGAGAGGCGAGGACCTTGAATATCTCGCTGAGTTGATGGCCCGCGGTGAATTGTCGCCAGTGATCGACCGCCACTATCCCCTCGCTGAAGTCAGGGAGGCCATTGCCTACTCGGAATCCGGCCGGGCGCGGGGCAAGATTATTATCGATGTGAATCCGGCGGACGACTGACGCGTCGAATTTTTCAGCCCATCTGGCCCGCGTAGGCAATCAGGCTGGCCGTTACTGCAACGTTGAGGGACTCCACGCCGTTGCGCATGGGGATGGACAGGCTGCGGGTGGCCCGGGCCTGTACCGGCCCGGAGACCCCTTCGGTTTCGTTGCCCAGTACGTAAACGCAACCGCTATTTGGCCGGTACTCGAACAGGGACTCGGGTGCCTGGGCTGCCAGGGTGCAAACCTCCATGCCCTGTTGCCGGCACTCGGCGAGGATCTCGGGCAGAGAATCGCACAACAGCAGC
The DNA here is from genome assembly GCF_008064665.1 of Parahaliea maris. GTDB lineage: Bacteria > Pseudomonadota > Gammaproteobacteria > Pseudomonadales > Halieaceae > Parahaliea > Parahaliea maris. The sequence goes on from NZ_VRZA01000004.1 coordinate 372,539, forward strand.
GGCGCCCGGTAGAGGGTGCCGGCGCTGGCCTTGATCACCAGCGGGCCGAGGGCGGCATTGCCGCGGCTGGCGTAGAGAATCCCGTCGATGTCACCGGCGGCCGCCGAGCGGATGATCATGCCCAGGTTCTGTGGGTTGCTGATACCGTCAAGGGCCAGCAGGCGGGCTTTGGGGGGCAGCTCGGGGAGCGCTTCACTGGCCTGCCGGAACGCAGGGCAGATGACGTCGAGCGCGACCCCCTGGTCCTGGCGCCCGTTGCGCGATATCCGCGACAGGGCCTGGCGGTCGTGGTGTTTTACTTCAATGCCGCGTTGGTCGGCCAGTTCGCGAATCTCGCGGATGATGCCCTGTTCGCGATTGCTCTCGGCGAGGTGCAGGGCGTGGCACTGCAGACTGCTGTTCTGCAGTACTTCCAGCACCGGCTTGCGGCCGTACACGGTGAGTAAGCGATCGAAGAAGGCCTTGCGTTTACGGTAGGCCGGGTTGTCGGACATGGAGTGGAAAGCCCTAGACGCTGGCCTTGCCCATGGCGAGGGCGGTGACCCGGTCGGCGGATTCCTTCATCCGCGCGGCGATTTCCTCGATTTGCGCACCGGTGATCGGTTTGTCGATGGAGCCGGCCACAAAGCACATCACCGGCATGTCCCGATACACGCACACGGGTACGGCAATGGTGCTGACGTTATACTTCGCCTTGGGATCGATGCGATCCAGATGGTAGTGTTCGTCGCAAATATCGTGCTGGTACTTGTTGGCGGCGTCTTCGAGCTCCGTCAGGCTCCAGCTCTGGTGGATGCGTGACAACTCGGCGGTGAGCTCTTCCTCGGCCTTGGTTTTCAGGGTGACCTCGAAGCCACGGGCGCGGATGGCGATCACCGAGACCCGCAATTTCTGGTCCAGGCGCTCGTTGTAGCCGCCGCGGGACTCGTGGGCCCGGGTGAGCCAGGCTTCCAGGGCCTTGGCCGGGGAGAAGGCGGTAAAGCAGGCGGCGATCGGGGCGGTGTTGGGCAGCCGCAGGCCAAGCTGGAACGAGTCGATCAACGGTGTAGCGTGTCCGTACAGGGCGAGCAGCACCTGGTGCAGCTTGGAGCGAGCCGTCACCGCAAAACCGACTTTCAGGTCGTTCTGCAGGCCCTCCAGTTCCGGGCGGGCGTATTCCAGTACCGGAAACTGGGCGAAGGCGGCGTTGCCGGCGGCAATGATGGACGGGCCGAGCCGGTAGGCCTTGGTCTTCGGGTGTTGTATAAGGAAGCCGTAATTGGCCATCGTGGTCAGGATGGCGTGGCAGGTGGCCTTGTTGAGATTGAGGCGGCGAGTCATCTCGGTCAGGCCGAAGGCCTGGTGCGGGTTGGCCATCAACAGGTCCAGGATGGCTAGCGCGCGTGCTGTGGGTTGCGAGAATAGCGCCACTTCTTATTACCTCCGGGGCTTATTCGAATTTGCGGAACCGCGATTCTACATGATTCTGGCAGGGGGTGGCAGTCGCTGCCATCCCGGGCCTCAGGGAAACGATTATGGCCGGAAGCGGCGAACAACTGGAATTGCTGGGAACCTCCGGCTGCCACCTGTGCGAACAGGCGGAAGAAATTTTGCAGGCACTGCAGGCGGCAGGCTGCACGTTCAGTTACGAAGTAGTGGACATCGCCGATGACGATGTCCTGTTTGAGCGTTACGGTTTGCTGATACCGGTGCTGCGAAGCGGTAGCGAAGAGCTGCACTGGCCCTTCGAAGAGGCGGGGCTGCTGGCCCTGGTGGGCCCGCCCGTCTAGTCGCCGTCGCCGACGCGCACTGCCAGTACGTCGCAGGTGGCGCCGTGCAATACGCCGTTGGCCGTGGAGCCCATGAGCAGGGCGAGGCCGTAGCGGCCGTGACTGCCCACCACGATCAGGTCGGCGCCGATTTCCTCGGCGGCGCTGTGAATTTCGACTTCCGGGCGGCCAAGGACAATGTGCTGGCGTTCGGCGGAAATGCCGTGGGCGGTGCCGAAGGTGGCGAGTTGCTGGGTAGCCTGCTGGTGGATTTCGTCCTGGATGCCGGAAAAGTCCATCGGAATGTCGCCGCCGTAGGCAAAACTGAGGGGCTCGATCACGTGGATGAGGTGCATCTCGGCGGCATTGTCGCCGCCGATTGCCCGGGCTTTCTGGGCCACCTCGGCAGAATCTTCGCTGAGATCAACAGCGATCAGGATTTTCTTGTACGCGGTCATGATGTACTCCTAAGGTAGACTGCTCGGCGACTGCAAGGCCTTTATAGCATACTATGTCGCGCCATTCGCAAGTTGCAAGCGGGAGCCCGCCGGTTGACCTACCTCATTATCATATTCGTGATTGCCCTGGCGCTCGCGCCCCTGTCGCATTTCGTGCCGAGCAAGCAGCAGCGCAGGCAGGCCAGCCTGCGCGAGGCAGCGGCGGTCAGCGGGCTGTTTGTGGAGTTTCGTGAATTGCCCAACAGCAATGCGCCCGGAGCCAGGGGTGCGCGCACCGACAGTATCTATTACGGCCTGCGCCTGCGCCCCTCCCGGGGCCGCGCCAGGCGGCGCGGTGCCTGGCTTTGCGAGGAGGGGAGCTGGCGTGCTCTCGGGGAGCGGGCACCGGTTCCCGAAGCACTGCTGGGCATGCCGGAGGCGGTGCTGGCAGCCAGCGTCGACGAGGCCTCCTGTGGAATCTACTGGCGAGAGTCCGGGGACGTGGCTACAGTAGCCGAGATACAACGCCTGCTGGCCGAATGGGGGCAGCAGCTGACGGCCTGATCCGGGCTTTTTGCTTGACCCGGGCGGATCAGGCACTTATATATGCCCCTTTTTTCCCTTTGGGGCAGAACTGGAACAGCCCGGTACCCGGGTTCACAGGAGCATATGGGCAAATCACTCGTTATCGTTGAGTCACCAGCCAAGGCCAAGACCATTAACAAGTACCTGGGCTCCGACTTCATCGTGAAATCCAGCGTAGGTCATATCCGCGACCTGCCCACCGCGGGCAGTGGCGGCAAGGTCGATCCCAAGGAGAGGGCCGCGCAGGCCGCCCGCACCCGCAAGATGGACCCCGAAGAGAAGGCCGCCTACAAGAAGCAGAAGTCGCGCGAGCAACTGATCCGCCGTATGGGCATTGACCCGGAGCACGGCTGGAAGGCGGAGTACCAGATCCTGCCGGGCAAGGAAAAAGTGGTCGCCGAGCTGAAGAAGCTGGCAGCCAATTCCGATGCCATCTACCTCGCAACCGACCTTGATCGCGAGGGAGAGGCCATTGCCTGGCACCTGCGCGAGGCCATTGGCGGCGATGACGATCGCTTCCAGCGTGTGGTGTTCAACGAAATCACCAAGAAGGCCATTTCCGAGGCATTCGAGGACCCGGCCCATCTGGACTATAACCGGGTGAATGCCCAGCAGGCGCGGCGCTTCCTGGACCGGGTTGTCGGTTACATGGTATCCCCCCTGCTGTGGGCCAAGGTGGCTCGCGGGCTCTCGGCCGGCCGTGTGCAGTCGGTAGCGGTGCGCCTCATCGTCGAGCGGGAGAAGGAAATTCGCGCCTTCATCCCCGAGGAATACTGGGAAATTCACGCCGACCTGGCGCCCGCGGCCATCGAGCCCGTGCGCTTCCAGGTGGTGCGGCAGAAGGGCGAGAAGTTCCGCCCCAACGACGAACAGACCACCCGCGCCGCCGTTGCCGAACTGGAGCAGCAGGCCTACAAGGTCAGCCAGCGGGAGGACAAACCCACCCGCTCGAAACCGCCGGCGCCCTACATCACCTCGACCCTGCAGCAGGCGGCCAGTACCCGCCTCGGTTTCAGTGTCAAGAAGACCATGATGCTGGCCCAGCGCCTTTACGAAGCGGGCTACATCACCTACATGCGGACCGACTCCACCAACCTCAGCGACGAGGCGGTGGCGGCCTGCCGCAGTTATATCCAGGCTAACTTCCCGGCGAAGTACCTGCCCGAGAGCGCCAACCGCTACTCCTCCAAGGAGGGGGCCCAGGAGGCGCACGAGGCCATCCGCCCCTCCGAAGTCAACCTGCGCCAGACCGCGCTGCAGGGCATGGAGCGCGACGCGGAGCGCCTGTACGAGTTGATCTGGCGCCAGTTCGTGGCCTGCCAGATGCCGCCGGCGGAGTACCTGTCCAGCACCGTTACGGTGGCGGCGGGGGACTTCGAGCTGACCGCCAAGGGGCGGATCATCGTGTTCGACGGCTTCACCAAAGTGCAGCCGCCTGCGGGGCGCAAGGGCGAGGATGTGGTCCTGCCCGACCTGAAGTCCGGCGACGTGCTGGACCTCAAAAAGCTCGATCCGGCCCAGCACTTCACCAAGCCGACGCCGCGCTACGGTGAGGCCAGCCTGGTGCGGGAACTGGAAAAGCGTGGCATTGGCCGCCCCTCCACCTACGCTTCGATCATCTCCACCATCCAGGATCGCGGCTATGTACGCCTGGAAAACAAGCGCTTTTACGCTGAGAAAATGGGCGAGATCGTCACTGAGCGCCTGCAGAAAAGCTTTACCGAGCTGCTGGATTACGGCTTTACCTCCACCATGGAGGAACGCCTGGATGAAGTAGCCCAGGGCAGTCTCGACTGGCGTGAGTTGCTGGACCGTTTTTACGGCGAATTCAGCGAGCTGCTGGAACAGGCCGAAGAACCGCAGCCGGTGGGCATGCAGCCCAACGAGCCCACCATGACCGATATTCCCTGCAAGGTCTGTGGCCGGCCGATGCAGATTCGCACCGCCAGCACCGGGGTATTTCTCGGTTGCTCGGGCTATTCACTGCCCCCCAAGGAACGCTGCAAGCAGACGGTCAACCTGGTGCCCGGCGACGAGGCGATCCGCGAGGACGCCGACGACGAGGCGGAATCCCGCCTGTTGCGCAGCAAACACCGCTGCAAGATCTGCAACGCGGCGATGGACAGCTATCTCATCGACGAGCAGCGCAAACTCCATGTGTGCGGCAACAATCCCGATTGCTCCGGCTTCGAGGTCGAGCACGGCAAGTTCAAGATCAAGGGCTACGACGGCCCGACCCTGGAGTGCGACAAGTGCGGCTCCGAGATGCAGCTCAAGACCGGGCGCTTCGGCAAGTACTTCGGCTGTACCGCCGAGGACTGCAAGAACACCCGCAAGCTGCTGCGCAGCGGCGAACCGGCACCGCCCAAGATGGACCCTGTGCCCATGCCCGAACTGGCCTGCGAGAAAGTGGAGGACCACTACGTCCTGCGCGACGGCGCCGCGGGCCTGTTCCTCGCCGCCAGCCAGTTCCCGCGCAACCGCGAAACCCGGGCGCCCTTTGTCGATGAACTGCTGCCCCATCGCCAGGAGATCGACCCCAAGTACAGCTTCCTGTTCGACGCGCCGACCGTCGACAACGACGGCAATCGCACCCAGGTGCGTTACAGCCGCAAGACCAAGGAGCAGTACGTGATGACGGAAGTCGACGGCAAGGCGACCGGCTGGAAAGCGTTCTACAGCGGTAGCAAGTGGGACGTGGAAGAGGGCAAGTCCGCCAAGGCGACCAAGAGCAAGGGGCGCTCGAAGAAATGAGTTCCCCCCGGGGGCTGGCCAACCACCACCTCTACCTGGCCCGGCTGGTCCTCGCTGCCTGGCAGCGGGACAGCTCTGCCGGGGTCGTCCCCGCCAGCACCCTGGCCGCTGCCTTTGGCTCCGGCTGCCATCAGCACCTGCTGCGGGCCTACGGCTGGTTTCTATTGGCCGTCAGCGCGCCAGGGGAACTCCCGGCGGCACCGCCGACCCGCGTCGCCGACCTGGCGCCGCCCCCGGAAGGCAAGGCCGTGGCGGGTGAGATCCGTGAGTTCGAGCAACTGGAACGCAGTGGCTGGCTGGCCGATATGCTGGGCTGGGAATGCCCCGCGCCCGGTGCGACTCGCCGCAGCCCGGGCAACCTGGCCAGCACCGTGGAGCAGGCCACCGGCCCCGGGGAGTTCGCCGGCTGGGTAGACTCACTGGAATCCCGCTTCGCCCGCATGGCCGATTCCATGGATGAGTATTGAGGGTCTTTCCCCACCCGGGTGGTAACTCGACCGGCAGCGCTGATAGAATGAAGGCGCAGTTTGTAGCAAATGAGGTAACTGAGTGCCGACATCCGTACTGGAAATCGTCGATCTGGGCGACGGGGAAATAGTCCTGCAGCGCGCCGAGGACGATTCCGACCCCCTGGTTCGCATCCGCTTTTCCGATGAATCCCGCGTCTACCTGATGGATAACACCCTGGAAGTGGCCCGCGCCATGATCCAGGCGGGTATCGAGGCCGCCTCGAACCTGTCCACGGTGGACGAAGCGGAAGAAATCGAGCCCGATACCGCCCCCCGCGTACTTCACTAGGGGCGGCTGTTTGACGCCGCGGTTTAGAGACTGCGGCGCAGTACCCCTACGCTCAAACCCTCGATAGCGAACTGCTGTTCGCGAAGGTCGACCCTGATCGGGTCATAATCCGGATTCTCTGGCAGCAGTTCGAGCAAATGCTTGCTGGACGTGCGATGCAGGCGCTTCACCGTGACCTCGTCGTCCACCCGGGCCACCACAATTTCCCCGTTATTGGCCACCGGCGTGCTGTGTACCGCCAGCAGGTCGCCGTCGAAGATGCCCACGTCAATCATGCTGTCGCCCTGCACGGTGAGGAAATAATCCGCCCGCGGGCGGAAGAACTCCTGGGGCAGTTCGCAGTAGTCCTCGATGTGCTCCTGGGCGAGGATGGGGCTCCCGGCGGCCACGCGACCGACAATGGGAATGCCAGCTCGCTCGGGCAGGCGAATGCCGCGGGAGGCGCCGGGGATGATCTCGATGGCGCCCTTGCGCGCCAGGGCCTTGAGGTGTTCTTCCGCGGCATTGGCGGACTTGAAGCCCAGTTCCCGGGCGATGTCCGCCCGGGTCGGGGGGTAGCCCGTATCGCCGATGTGGGCGCGGATGATATCCAGTACCTGCTGTTGCCGCCGGGTCAGTTGTTCCATGGGCTCGTCCTCTGCGCTGCGCGAACTGTTTATATGTACAGGCCTGTGAGTATATACAGGCCCGGGGGAAGAAGAAACCCACCGCAAGGGGCTTGTTTACTTTGCCCCTGCGCTTCGGCTAGCGTGGGCGTCGCCGGGCTGAGAGACCCGGGCCTGGCGCCCGATCAGGCGAATTCACTGTACAGGGAACCCGCAACACCATGACTGACACCGCCACCAGGCTATTGCACCCACCTACCGCATATACCGACGTGCTGAAGGTCCGTTACAGCGACACAGATGCTCAGGGCCATCTGTATTTTGCCAATTACATGATCTACGCCGACGAGGTCGGGGGACACTACATGGAGTCACTGGGGATGACCGCCATGAACCCGCAGCAGGCACCGTGTTTCTTTTTCACGGTGAATATCAACTGCGACTTTGTGGGGGAGTGTGTTGCGGGCGACCGGGTGCGGGTCAGTGTGGGATACAACCGCCTCGGGCGTTCGAGTGCGGAAATGGGCTTTCAGCTGGCCAATGAGGGCTCGGGCGAGGTGCTGGCAGCGGGGTCGATTACCCAGGTGTTCGTTGACAAGGCGTCACGGCGTCCCTGTCCGGTACCGGCCCAGTATCGGGAGGCGATTCTTCGCGCCCAGCCGGAACTCGGGGATCAGGGGCTTTAATAATCCTCGACGCCGTACATGGTATCGGGCTCGATCATACTGACGGGGTTGTTCCAGTCTTCGGGGTGGTAGGGGGAATCGGGGTCCATGCCGTCATCGTCGTCCAGCTCAAAGGGCGTGCGCCAGTCTTCCGGGGCCTCCGCCTGGGCCAGGGTCAGCTGTCGCCAGGCGTCGAGATCGTATTCTGTGACCTCGCCGTCAAGGAATTGCGCTTCGATGGTCAGCGTCGACGGATCCCAGGCGACCACTTCGAACAACTCGTGTGTTTCCAGATCCTTGTACCAGCCACCGACTACGGGACTCAGCATTTTCATTGCAGTACACTCACGACCGTTCCAGATGTTGGGTGGATCAACATAACACCTCAGGCTGGCCTGTCCATTATGTGAAATTCGTCTAAAAATGCCTGCCGAAATAGCGCGTTGAACAGGATTAAAAGATTCTCTGCAAGATCATATGCTTGCGCCAGCTTTGAAAATTCCACTTCATCAAGGTGTGGTTTTTATATAGCTTGAGCGCTTTAAAATTCACTGAATACATAAAATCTTTGTCTAAAAATTGGCGTTAGCCTCTCGAATAAGGAGTACCCGGGGCCGGTGGACATGTTGAGCGAATGGATGGGTGACCTGAACGCCCTGTGGCAGGGCAGCGGCCCGCTGGTGGCGAGTGCCGTGCTGGTGCTGGGTGCACTGTGCGTACACCTGTTGCTCGGGGTGCTCGTGCGCAGGTTGCATCGGGCCGCGGCCCACAGCCAGAACCGCTGGGACGACGTGGTGATGAGCGCCCTGGAGCTGCCCCTGCGGGTCGTGCTCTGGGTGGTGGTGGTCTACCTGCTGCTCACCCTGAACTCCCTGGGTGAGAGCTGGCGTCAGCTGGTATTCGGGGCCTACGACACAGCCCTGGTCCTGTTGCTGGCCTGGTTCCTGCACCGGCTGGTCTATTACTCCGAGGAGGAACTGCTGCACGAGGACAGGGGCAGCAAGACCTCCACCGACAAGGCCACGGTGCACGCCATCGCCAAGTTGCTGCGCATCACCCTGTGGATCCTGGCGTCCCTGATGGCGCTGCAGAGTATCGGTGTATCGGTCTCGGGGCTGCTGGCCTTCGGCGGGGTCGGCGGCATCGCCGTGGGTTTTGCCGCCAAGGATTTGCTGGCCAACTTCTTCGGCGCCATGAGCATCTACCTCGACCGGCCCTTTGCCCCGGGTGACTGGATTCGCTCCCCGGACCGGGAGATCGAGGGTACCGTCGAGGAGATCAGTTGGCGCCTGACCCGCATCCGGACCTTTGACCAGCGCCCTCTCTACGTGCCCAACGCGGTATTCACCCAGATTGCCGTTGAGAACCCCTCGCGCATGCTCAACCGGCGCATCAAGGAGACCATCGGTATCCGCTACCAGGACAGCGCCGCCATGGAGGCGATTGTCGCCGAGGTGAAGGCCATGCTGGAGCAGCACGAGGAAATCGATACCGAGCGCACCCTGATGGTCAACTTCGTCAGCTTCGGTCCCTCGTCGCTGGACTTTTTCATCTACACCTTTACCAAGACTACGGTCTGGGCGGAGTACCACCGCATCAAGCAGGATGTGCTGCTGCGTATCCTGGCGATCATCCACGCCCACGATGCCGACGTGGCCTTTCCCACCCGTACGCTGCACCTGGAGCACAGTGAACCGGAGCCGGCGGCTGCCCCGGAGCCGGCTCGATGACGGGGCTGGCCATCATCGGCGGCACCGGCATTGCCGAACTCGACGGCCTGGTGGTTTACCGGGAGCACGCCGTGGACACGCCCTTCGGCGCGCCCTCCGGATCGATCCAGGAGGGCCGGCTGGGGGAGGCGGTGGTGTACTTCCTCCACCGGCACGGTGGCCCCGCGACCATTCCGCCACACCGCATCAACTACCGCGCCAACCTCTGGGCCCTGCACTCGCTGGGGGTGGGAGCAGTGGTGGGGATCAATGCCGTGGGGGGAATTACCGGCGAGATGCGGCCGGGGCGGCTGCTGATTCCGGACCAGCTTATCGATTACACCTGGGGCCGCGAACACACCTTCGATGACGGCTTGAGCGGTGAGTTGCTGCACGTCGACTTTACCGAACCCTATGACCGGGAGCTGCGCCAGGCTTTGATTGGGGCGGCGGATCAGGCCGCCATCGATTGCGAGCCGGGCGGGGTGCACGGTGTGATGCAGGGGCCGCGGCTGGAAACCGCTGCCGAGGTGCGCAGGCTGGCCCGGGACGGCTGCGACGTGGTGGGAATGACGGGGATGCCGGAAGCGGCCCTGGCCCGGGAGCTGGGCCTGCCGTACGCCTCGGTCTGTATGGTGGTCAACGCCGCCGCGGGGCTGGGGGATGTACCCCTGTCGCTGGCGATCATGCACCAGATCCTGGCGCGGGAAGCCGGCGCCGTGCGCAAGCTGCTGGAGACCCTGGTCGCGCGGCGCGCGCTACAGGACGCCCGGTAAGGCGCCCTCCAGCACCCCGGCTTCCTGCTCCAGGGCGGCCCTGGCTTCTGCTTCGGCCTCACCCAGCTGCTCCAGGGTTTCCTCCGACAGGGGGGTCAGCTTGACCACGACACCCAGCATCGGGTGATCCAGGTAGTGCACCTCGGTACTGCGCATGCGTCGGTGTTGCTGCAGCACAATGGCGTGGCGGTAGGGGTAGGGGGGCGGCAGCGCCCCGGGCGTCGGGTTCACCGCGATTTCTCCGGGTGACACCGCTTCACCGTCGGTCCACGCGGTGCCATCAAGTACCGCGTCCGCCCGCACCACGTATTCGCCAAATTCGTTCGGGTCGAGAGGTTCGACAATGCTCAGCGAGGCCGGGGCCAGCGGCGGGGCGGGCATGCGCCAGTCACCGGGCAGGTACTCGCCCTCGGTGTTCAGCCACAGATGGGTGTCGATGTGCAGAAAGCGGGATACGTAGATCCGTACACTGCCCTGCAGGCGCGGGTAGCTGGCCTCGCTGCCGGAGTCGTCGATGATGATGGCGCGGGCTTCGTTCTCGCCCGCCATGGGCTGCAGCCAGGCCTGGTGAAACAGCATCTGGTAACCGCCGCGCCGTTCCATGTAGGCGGCTTTGCCGCGGAATTCCTGCTCGGCGGCCGGGCGCACCACCCAGGGAGTCGGGCGCGGCGGCGGGGCGGGTTCCTCTTCGGGTAACAGCTCGCCGTCTGTTGGCACGGCTTCCCCGGGAAGCAGCGCCTGGTCGCCCCCCGGCTGCGCGTCGGGTAACGGCTCCGTTGTGGGCGCCGCCTCGCGGTAGGGAATATCCAGCGGGCCCTCGGTGAGCTCGGGTTCCTCCTCGATCTCGATATTCACGAACTCGATGGTCTGTTTGCCCTCGGGGCCGATGGTGCTGGTTACGGCCTGGTTTTCCCCGGCCGGGTGGGCGGCAATACGCGCTTCAACTTTTTCCGGATACACCAGGAAGCGATGCCGTTCGGGGTAGGCCAGCTCGGGCAGCGGGTCCCAGCGCTCAGCCGAAGCCGCCCCGGCGTTGCCCTGGGTGAAGATCATCAGTTCCACCCGGTACCAGCGCTGGCCGCTGTCCTCCTCGGGGACAAGCTCCAGTTGGGACCAGGCGGATTGGGTGGCCAGCAGGCCGAGGAGTGAGGCGAGGGCAGTCAGGCGTCGATTCATCAGGCGGCGTTATCCGTGGCGTCTGCGGCGAAATTGTCCAGTATTTGCTCGGCAAACTGCCGGCGTTGCTCGGGTTGCTCCAGCTCGCGTTTGAAGCGCAGCCGGGTGGCCCCCGCCAGTTGGTAACCGGTGGGGTCGGATTGCACCAGCTTCACCAGCGACAGGGGATTGACCCGGGTATTGTCGTTGAAATCGATAGTACCACCCTGCGTGCCCACCTCAATGGCGCGGATACCCAGGCGCTGGGCAGCGATGCGCAGGCGCGATACCTGTACCAGGTTGTCGACCTGCGGCGGCAACAGGCCGAAGCGGTCGATCATCTCCACCTGGATCTCCCGCAGGGCCTCATCGCTGTCGGCGGCGGCGATGCGCTTGTACAGCACCAGGCGGGTGTTGATGTCGGGCAGGTAGTCCTCGGGGATCAGCGCCGCCGTGTGCAGGTTCACCTCGGTGCCGGCGTCCAGCGGGGCGTCCACGTCGGGAATGTCGCCGCGGCGCAGGGCGGCCACGGCCCGTTCGAGCATTTCCATGTACAGGCTGAAACCCACACTGTGGATCTGGCCGCTCTGTTCGTCCCCCAGCAGTTCGCCGGCACCGCGTATCTCCAGGTCGTGGGTGGCGAGCAGGTAGCCGGCGCCCAGGTCTCCGGCCGCCTCGATCGCTTCCAGCCGCTTCTCGGCGTCCGGCGTAATCGCCGAGCGCGGCGGGCACAGCAGGTAGGCGTAGGCCTGGTGGTGTGAGCGCCCGACACGGCCGCGCAACTGGTGCAGCTGGGCCAGGCCGAACTTGTCGGCCCGCTCGATGATGATGGTGTTGGCGTTGGGTATGTCGATCCCGGTCTCGATGATGGTGGTGCAGAGCAGAATGTGATGGCGCTGGTGGTAGAAGTCCGACATCACCCGCTCCAGTTCGTGCTCGCGCATCTGGCCGTGGGCGACGGCGATCGACAGCTCTGGCAGCAGCTCACGCAGCTTGGCCGCGGTCTGCTCGATGGTCTTCACCTCGTTGTGCAGGTAATAGACCTGGCCGCCGCGCAGGGTCTCCCGCAGGACTGCCTCCTTGACCAGGGCGATGTTGTGCTCGCGCACGAAGGTCTTGATCGACAGGCGCCGGGCCGGTGGGGTGGCGATGATTGACAGGTCGCGCATGCCGCCCAGGGCCATGTTCAGGGTCCGGGGGATCGGCGTGGCGGTGAGCGTGAGGATATCCACCTCGGCGCGCAGGGCCTTGATGGCCTCCTTTTGCTTCACCCCGAAGCGGTGCTCTTCGTCGATGATCAGCAAGCCCAGGTCGCCGAAGGCGAAATCCTGGCCGAGCAGCTTGTGGGTGCCCACCAGGATGTCGACTTCGCCACTGCTGACCCGCTTGCTGACCGCGGCCAGTTCCTTGCCGGTCTTGAAGCGCGATACCACCTCCACATTGAAGGGCCAGTCGGCGAAGCGGTCGGCGAAGGAATTGTGGTGCTGCTGGGCGAGGAGGGTGGTGGGCACCAGCACCGCCACCTGCTTGCGGTTGGCGGCGGCGATGAAGGCCGCGCGCATGGCGACCTCGGTCTTGCCGAAGCCCACGTCGCCACACACCAGCCGGTCCATGACCCGGGGGCTCGCCATGTCGTCCAGTACCGCCTCGATGGCCGCGGCCTGGTCGGCGGTTTCCTCGAAGGGGAAGGTGGCGGCGAACAGGTCGTAGTCCGGGTGAGGGATGGTAAAGCTGTGGCCCTCGCGGGCCTCCCGCCGGGCGTACACTTCCAGCAGCTGGGCAGCGACGTCCGAGGCGCGCTCGCTGGCCTTGCGCCGGGCCTTGTCCCACTGGTCGGAGCCCAGTTTGTGCAGGGGGGCCAGCTCCGGGTCTGCCCCGGCGTAGCGGCTGATCAGGTGCAGGGAGGCTACCGGCACGTACAGGCGCGATCCCTGGGCGTAGTCCAGGGTCAGGAATTCGTTGACCTCGCCATCCACTTCCAGGGTCTGCAGGCCGACATAGCGGCCCACGCCGTGTTCCAGATGCACCACCGGTACACCTTCCCGTAGTTCCGAGATATCGCGGAAGATATTGGCGTTGCTCGACTCCTCCGCCTTGCGTCGGCGCCGGCGTTGGGCCACGCGCTTGCCAAAGAGCTGGGTTTCGCAGACCAGGGCGGGCAGGTCGGGCCCGAAGTACATGCCCCGGTCGAGGGGGGCGGTGGCAATGGCGAAGGGCTCGTTGCTGGCTTCGAACTCCGCCCAGTTACTGACGGCGACGGGCTTGAGGCCTTCCTGCTTCAGGCTGTCCAGCAGCATTTCCCGGCGTCCGGCGGATTCGGCGCACAGCAGTACCGGGGCCTGCTGGGATTCGATAAAGCGGCCGAGCCGCGCCATCGGCGCCTCGCGGCTCTCGCCCGCCGCCAGTTCCGGCGGCGGCAGGCTGGGGGCGCTCACGTGGACCGGGGCGTCCGGGTTCAGGCGCAACTCCAGCACCGCGCGCTGGCCCAGCAGGTGGTAGAGCTCCTCCACCGGGGTAAAGCAGCGGGTCGGGGGCAGCAGGGGGCGGCGGGGGTCGATGCCGTACTCCTCGAAGCGCTGGTTGGCCTCGCCCCAGAAGCGCTGGGCGGCGCCGTGGTGGTCGCCGACCGCCACCACCGGGGTGTCCTCGGGGAGGTAGTCCAGCAGGGTGCCGCACTGCTCGAAGAACAGGGGCAGGAAGTATTCGCAGCCGCCGGGGGAGCGCCCGGCGCTGACTTCGCTGTACACCGGGCAGGCGTCGTGGTCGACCTCGAAGGCCTCGTACCAGTTAAGCTGGAAGCGGCTGATGGCGCCGGGATTGAGCGGGTACTCCCGGGCCGGCAGCAGGTTGATGGCCTCGACTTTCTCTACCGTGCGCTGGGTCTCCGGATCGAAAGTGCGCAGGGTGTCCACCTCGTCGTCCAGCAGGTCGATGCGGAAGGGCGTGCTGGAGCCCATCGGGAAAATGTCCAGCAGGGAGCCGCGCAGGGCGAATTCCCCGTGCTCGTAGACGGTATCGACATTGCGATAGCCGTTGCGCTCCAGGTTCCGGCGAAAGGTGTCGACATCCAGGGTGTCCCCCGGGGCCAGCACCAGGCTGCTGCCGGCGATGTATTCGGTGGGCGCGATCCGGTGCATCAGGGTGGGCATGGGCACGATCAGTACCCCGCCGCGCACGGAGGGCAGGCGGTACAGGGTGCTCAGGCGCTCGGAAATGATGTCCTGGTGCGGGGAAAAACTGTCGTAGGGCAGGGTCTCCCAGTCCGGGAAGGCCAGTAACTCCACGCCTGCGGGCAAGAAGAAGGGCAGTTCCCGCTCCAGGGCCAGGGCGGCGCTGGTGTCTGGTGTCACTACCAGCAGCAGGCGTTCGGTGTTGGCCAGTTCCGCCACACAGCGTGCCTGTGCGCTCCCGTATAACGGCCCGATTGCCGTGCGGCTGCCGGGCTTGTCGGGCCAGGGGGTGGTGGCGAGCAGGGCGTGGAACATGAGCGAATCCGGTCGGCAGCAGTTACTGGGAGCCCCGCCCGCGGGCAGGGGGCGCTATTGTAAGGGGAAGGGAGCGGTCTCTCCACCCGCTGATGACACTCGGGGCCTTCCCCCGGCAAAAGCGCCCGGCTCGCCCGTGTGGCCTGACCTGAAGGGGTGTCGCCGGGGTGTAAATATGACCGCTCTGCCTTGCCCCGGCGGGGGTGGGCGAGGATAATACGCGCGCCCGAAACCCGACCCAATGCACTAAAGAAAGGTACACACAGTGAGCGAACGCAAGAGAGAGCGCCCGGCAGACTACTTCCGGGACTGGAAAGAGCGCGAAGCGCTGGCCGAAGGCATGATTCCCGTGGTGGGCAAGCTGGCCCGCGAGCACAACGTCAAATGCTACATTTACGGCAAATCACTGGTAAACCGCTCTGTGCTGGAGATCATGAAGGATCACCGCTACGTGCGTCAGGTGGAAGAGAACGAACTGTCCGAGTTTGAGACCTGGCCCGTGCTGCAGACCCTGAGCCAGCTCGACCTGGGTCCGGCCCATATCGACATCGGCCGCCTGGCGGTCAACTATTACGACCACGGCCACGGTGCCGGCAAGACCATCGAAGAGTATGTCACCGCCCAGGTGGAAGACCTGGTCGGCGCTACCGAGAAGCCGGTAGAAGAGCCCCGCGATGTGGTGCTGTACGGTTTTGGCCGTATCGGCCGCCTGATGGCCCGCATCCTGATTGACAAGACCGACGGTGGCGAGAGCCTGCGCTTGCGCGCCGTTGTCGTGCGCAAGGGCAAGGCCCCCAACGACCTGGTCAAGCGCGCCAGCCTGCTGCGTCGCGATTCCGTGCACGGTGCTTTTGAAGGCACCATCCGCGTGGACGAGGAGCACCAGTCCTTTGTGGCCAACGGCAACGAAGTCAAGGTGATCTACGCCGATTCCCCCGCCGAGGTGGACTACACCCAGTACGGCATCAAGAACGCCATCGTGGTCGATAACACCGGTGTGTGGCGTGACGAGGATGGCCTGGCCCAGCACCTCAAGTGCCCCGGCGTGAGCAAGGTGATCCTGACGGCACCCGGCAAGGGCGACATGAAGAACGTGGTTGCCGGTATCAACAACGACATCATTGCAGCGTCCGATACCATTATTTCCGCGGCGTCCTGCACCACTAACGCCATCGCGCCGCCGCTCAAGGCTATCGATGACGAGTTCGGCATTATCACCGGGCACGTGGAAACCGTTCACGCCTACACCAACGACCAGAACCTGATCGACAACTACCACAAGGCGGAGCGCCGCGGCCGCAGTGCGCCCCTGAACATGGTGTTGACCGAAACCGGCGCTGCCAAGGCGGTGGCCAAGGTGCTGCCGCAGCTGGAGGGCAAGCTGACCGGTAACGCGATTCGCGTGCCGACCCCGAACGTGTCCATGGCCATCCTGAACCTGACCCTGGGCCGGGCCACCGACAAGGAAGCCCTGAACGAGTTCATGCGCAATGCGGCCCTGCATTCGTCCATGCGCAAACAGATCGACTACTCGAATTCGCCGGAAGTGGTGTCCAGTGACTTCGTGGGCTCGCGCCACGCCTGCATCTACGATGCCCAGGCGACCATCGTCAACGGTACCCAGGCCGTGGTTTACTTGTGGTACGACAATGAATTCGGCTACAGCTGCCAGGTGTACCGGATTCTCGAGCAGATGGCGGGCATCAACTACCGGGTCTATCCCCGGGAAGGATGAGCTTTTCTCACGCTCTGAGAGAAAATCTGTTCTAAATCAAGCAGCTGCTCCCCCGAGATGGTGGCCATCCGGGGGAGCATTCCGCTATAATGCGCGCGGCTCGAATCCGGGCGGCTCATTTTGCCTGAAATTCAGGCGGGAATAGCTGACTGACGCGGATTTCTGCCGGCTGCGGTATGGCCGGTAAGACCAGTCGGGTCTCCAGTCGCTACACACTATTGTTCTCAATCTGCAGGCAGATCGTATGATCAAGATCAAGCGGGGCCTGGATATCCCTTTACAGGGTGCGCCCCAGCAAACTATTGAAAATGCCCCTGCCGCCCGCGCTGTAGCGCTGGTGGGCTTTGACTACGTCGGCATGAAGCCCACCATGGAGGTGGCAGTCGGCGACACGGTGAAAGCCGGGCAGTTGCTGTTCACAGACAAGAAAACCGAGGGCGTGCGCTACACCGCGCCCGCCGGCGGCACAGTGGCCGCCATCAACCGCGGCGCCCGCCGCGTGTTGCAGTCGGTTGTTATCGAAGTCAGCGCTGATGAGGCCTTCGAGAGCTTTGCCGCTCACGATGCCACGGCAGCCCGTGCCCTGGATGCCTCCGCAGTACGCGAGCAGCTGGTGCAGACCGGCCTGTGGACCGCGCTGAGAACCCGCCCCTTCAGCAAGGTGCCTGCCACCGATAGTGAAGCGGCTGCGCTGTTTGTCACTGCCATCGATACACAGCCCCTGGCGGCTGACCCCGCTGCGGTCATCGCCGACCAGGCAGAGGCCTTTGGACTGGGCCTGGACCTGCTGGCCAAGCTGACCGGCGGCAGCCTCTACCTGTGTAAGGCTTCAGGTGCCAATATCCCTGCCGGTAGCGCCAGCAATATTGAAGTGGCCGAATTTGCCGGTCCGCACCCTGCGGGCCTGGCCGGGACCCATATCAACCTGCTGCGCGGTGGTGTCAGCGCCGAGAAGCCGGTCTGGACCATTGGTTACCAGGACGTGATCGCCATCGGTCGCACCTTCCTCGATGGCAAGCTCTACACCGACCGGGTGATCGCCCTGGCCGGTCCCCAGGTGGAACAGCCCCGTCTGCTGCGCACCCGCCTCGGTGCCGACCTGCAGGCCCTGTGCGCCGGCCAGCTGAAGGACGGTGAAAACCGCGTGATTTCCGGTTCTGTTTTGGGTGGTCGCACTACCCATGCGCCCACCGCCTACCTCGGCCGCTACCACAACCAGGTATCGGTACTGCTGGAAGGCCGTCAGCGCGACTTCATGGGCTGGCTCTCTCCGGGTGCCAACCGCCACTCCAGCCTCGGCATCTACCTGAGCAGCCTGTTCGGCAGCAAGCCGCTGGCCATGACCACCAACACCAACGGCTCCGAGCGCGCCATGGTGCCGGTGGGCAGCTACGAGCGGGTTGTGCCCATGGACATGCTGCCGACTCAGCTGCTGCGCGCGCTGATCGTCGGCGATACCGAGACCGCCCAGAAGCTGGGTTGCCTCGACCTGGACGAGGAAGACCTCGCCCTGTGTACCTACGTTTGCCCCGGCAAGTACGAGTACGGTCCCATCCTCAGGGACAACCTGACGCGTATCGAGAAGGAGGGTTAAGACGTGGGACTGCGCAAAATTCTGGACAACATGGAACACCACTTCCACGAAGGTGGCCGCTACCAGAAGTGGTACGCCCTTTTTGAAGCGGTGGATACCATTTTCTATTCCCCGGGCTCAGTGACCAAGAGCAGTGCCCACGTGCGCGACGGTGTCGACCTCAAGCGCATCATGATCACTGTCTGGTTCTGCTCCTTCCCGGCCATGTTCTACGGCATGTACAACCTGGGCTTCCAGGCCAATGACGTCATCGCCGCCACCGGTGCGGAAGTGGGCGGTTGGCGTGGCAGCCTGATCGCGGCCTTTGGCGGTTACGATCCGGCCAGCATCTGGGACTGTTTCTGGTTCGGCGCCCTGTACTTCCTGCCGATCTACTTCGTGACCTTTGTGGTGGGCGGCTTCTGGGAAGTCCTGTTCGCCATGAAGCGCGGGCACGAGGTCAACGAAGGTTTCTTCGTGACCTCCATCCTGTTCGCCCTGACCTGTCCGCCGGATATCCCCCTGTGGCAGGTGGCCCTGGGGATCAGCTTCGGTGTGGTGATCGGCAAGGAAGTGTTCGGTGGTACCGGCAAGAACTTCCTTAACCCGGCCCTGACCGGCCGTGCCTTCCTGTACTTTGCCTACCCGGCCTCCATGTCTGGCGATGCCGTGTGGACGGCGGTAGATGGCTACACCGGCGCTACCCCGCTGTCGGTAGCGGCCGCCCAGGGTATGACCGCGGTGCAGGAACAGTGGACCTGGATGGACGCCTTCCTCGGCAGCATCCCCGGCTCCATTGGTGAAACTTCCACCCTGGCCATCCTGATGGGTGGTGCAGTACTGCTGCTCATGCGGATTGCCGCCTGGCGCATTGTTGCCGGCGTTTTCCTGGGCATGGTGGCACTGTCCACGCTGCTCAACTTTGCCGGCTCCGATTCCAACCCGGCCTTTGCCATGCCCTGGTACTGGCACCTGGTCACCGGTGGTTTCGCCTTCGGCATGATGTTCATGGCGACTGATCCCGTATCGGCGGCCATGACCAATGGCGGCAAATGGGCCTTCGGTATTCTCATCGGTGTGATGACCGTGTTGATCCGGGTGATGAACCCGGCCTTCCCGGAAGGCATCATGCTCGCCATCCTGTTCGGTAATATCTTCGCCCCGCTGATGGACCATTTCGTGGTCCAGGCCAATATCAAACGGAGGCTCGCCCGTGTCCAGTAACGACGGCATCAAGAAAACACTGATCGTCGCCTTCTCCCTGTGCATCGTGTGCTCCGTGGTGGTGTCGACCGCCGCGGTGGTACTGAAGCCCGTCCAGGAGGTGAACAAGACCCTTGACCGCAAGCGCAACATTCTCGCCGCGGCGGGCATGCTGGAGCAGGGCGTGTCGGTAGAGACGCAGTTCGAACAGGTCGAATCCCGTATCGTCGACCTGCGCACCGGCAAGTTCACCGACGAGGTCGACCCCAAGACCTTCGATGCGCGCAAGGCGGCCAAGGACCCCTCGATGTCCGAGACCCTGTCTGCCGAAGCCGACATCGCCAAGATCAAGCGCCGCGGCGACTACGCCGAGGTGTACCTGGTGAGCAGCGCCAGCGGTGATCTCGAGAAGATCATCCTGCCGGTCCACGGCTACGGCCTGTGGTCCACCCTGTACGGCTACATGGCGCTGGAGTCCGACCTCAACACCGTCATTGGCCTGGGCTTTGCCGAACACGGCGAAACCCCCGGGCTCGGCGGCGAAGTCGACAACCCCAGCTGGAAAGCCAAGTGGCCCGGCAAGAAGGTGTACAAGGACGGAGAGGTTGAACTCGGCCTGATCAAGGGCACCGTAGACCCGTCCAGTGCCAATGCCGCCTGGCAGGTCGACGGTCTGTCCGGTGCGACCCTGACTTCCAACGGGGTCAGCAACCTGGTGCAATTCTGGCTGGGTGAGCAGGGCTACCAGCCCTTTATCGAAAACCTGAAAGCCGGGGAGGCCTGAGATGTCTGAAGTAAAGGAAACGCTCACGCAGCCAATCCTGCGGAACAACCCGATCGCCCTGCAGATCCTCGGGATCTGCTCGGCCCTGGCGGTGACCACTTCGCTGCAGGTGACCGTGGTGATGTGTATCGCGCTGACCAGCGTGACGGCCTTCTCCAACCTGTTCATCTCCATCATCCGCAAGCACATCCCGGGCAGCATCCGCATCATCGTGCAGATGACCGTGATCGCGTCGCTGGTGATCGTGGTGGACCAGGTACTCAAGGCCTACGCCTATGAGATCAGCAAGCAGCTGTCGGTATTCGTCGGCCTGATCATCACCAACTGTATCGTGATGGGTCGCGCCGAAGCCTACGCCATGAAAAACCCGCCGATTCCGAGCTTCCTCGACGGTATCGGCAACGGCCTGGGCTACAGCGTGGTCCTGCTGGTGGTCGGCTTCTTCCGCGAACTGTTCGGCGCCGGCAAGCTGTTCGGCTACCAGGTGCTGCCGGTAGTGACCGAAGGCGGCTGGTACAACCCCAACGGCCTGATGCTGCTGGCCCCCAGCGCCTTCTTCCTGATCGGCCTGTTCATCTGGGCCCTGCGCAGCTGGGACAAGAGCCAGGTGGAAGCACCTGACTACAAGATTGCCAAACACACTGCTGTCGAGGAGGCCGCCTAAATGGAACACTTTCTGAGCCTGTTTATCCGGGCCGTGTTCATCGAGAACATGGCGCTGGCCTTCTTCCTCGGCATGTGTACCTTCCTGGCGATCTCCAAGAAGGTGGAAGCGGCCCTGGGCCTCGGTATAGCCGTGGTTGTGGTGCTGACCATTACCGTGCCGGTCAACAACCTGATCTACCACTACCTGCTGGCCGACGGCGCCCTGGCCTGGGCCGGTATGCCGGAGGTGGACCTGAGCTTCCTGGGCCTGCTGTCCTACATCGGCGTGATCGCTGCCATCGTGCAGATCATGGAGATGTTCCTCGACAAGTACGTGCCGGCGCTCTACAACGCCCTGGGTGTGTTCCTGCCGCTGATCACCGTGAACTGCGCCATCATGGGTGCCTCCCTGTTCATGGTGGAGCGTGACTACACCTTCGGCGAGAGTGTGGCCTTTGGCTCCGGTGCCGGTGTCGGCTGGGCGCTGGCCATTGTGGCCCTGGCGGGTATTCGCGAGAAGCTGAAGTACTCCGATATCCCCGACGGCCTGCAGGGTCTGGGTATCACCTTCATTACCGTGGGCCTGATGTCGCTGGGCTTTATGTCCTTCGGCGGTATCGACATCTAACAGGGGCGCGAGACTAGTTATGGATATGACAATTGTGTTGGGTGTCGGCATGTTCACTGCGATCGTGCTGGCACTGGTTTTCATCATCCTGTTTGCCCGCTCGCGGCTGGTGAGCAGTGGTGATGTCCACATCGAGATCAACGGCGAGAAGACCATCACCGTTCCGGCGGGCGGCAAACTGCTGCAGACCTTGTCCGAGAGTGGCCTGTTCCTGCCCTCTGCCTGTGGTGGCGGCGGTACCTGCGCCCAGTGCAAGTGCATCGTGAACGAGGGCGGCGGTTCCATGCTGCCGACCGAGGAAGGCCACTTCACCCGTCGCGACGCCGCCGAAGGCTGGCGCCTGTCCTGCCAGACCGCGGTCAAGCAGGACATGAAGATCGAAGTGCCGGAAGAGGTGTTCGGGGTCAAGCAGTGGGAGTGCACTGTAGAATCCAATCCCAACGTGGCGACCTTCATCAAGGAGCTGACCCTCAAGCTGCCGGAAGGCGAGAACGTCGACTTCCGCGCCGGTGGTTACGTGCAGCTGGAGTGCCCGCCGCACCTGGTCAAGTACGAAGACTTCGACATCGACGAAGAGTACCGCGGCGACTGGGAGCGTTTCGGCTTCTTCAAACTGCAGTCCGAGGTCAAGGACACGGTCATCCGCGCCTACTCCATGGCCAACTATCCCGAAGAAAAGGGTGTTGTGAAGTTCAACATCCGTATCGCCACGCCGCCTCCCGGTAGTGAGGGCATCCCCTGCGGCCAGATGTCGTCCTGGGTGTTCAACCTGAAGCCCGGTGACAAGGTGAAAGTGTACGGTCCCTTCGGTGAGTTCTTCGCCAAGGACACCGACGCCGAGATGGTCTTCATCGGTGGTGGTGCCGGTATGGCGCCGATGCGTTCGCACATCTTCGACCAGCTCAAGCGCCTGGGCAGCAAGCGCAAGATCTCCTTCTGGTACGGCGCGCGCTCCCTGCGCGAGATGTTCTACCAGGACGAGTACGACCAGCTGGCCGCCGAGAACGACAACTTCGAGTGGCACGTGGCCCTGTCGGACCCGCAACCCGAAGACAACTGGGACGGCCTCACCGGCTTCATCCACAACGTGTTGTTCGAGGAGTACCTCAAGAACCACCCGGCTCCCGAGGACTGCGAGTTCTACATGTGTGGACCGCCCATGATGAACGCCGCTGTGATCCAGATGCTGACGGATCTGGGTGTCGAGCCGGAAAACATCATGCTGGACGACTTCGGTGGTTAAGTGACCGCAGTCGCTCCCCACAACAAAAGCCACTCCAAGGGGTGGCTTTTTTGTATTCTGCTGCCGCTGTTCCTGCTGCTGGGTGCCTGTGGCGAGCCCGGCGCCGATGCGATCAAACTCAGCGGTCACACCATGGGTACCACCTGGAATGTGACCTACACCGACAGCGGCGCACTGCAGGACCCCGAGGCGATGCAGGCGGGCCTGCAGGCCCAGCTGGACGAGGTCAACGCCAGCATGTCCACGTATCGCGACGATGCCGAGATCAATGTGGTCAATCGCGCGGCCGTGAACGAATGGGTGGGCGTTTCCGGCGCCTTCCTGACGGTGCTGGAGGCGGCCCTGGCGGTGGGCGAGCAGAGCGAAGGGGCCTACGATGTGACAGTGGGCCCGCTGGTCAACCTGTGGGGATTTGGCCCCCGCACCCGCGAGACGCAGATTCCCTCGGAGGAGGCGGTGCAGTCCGCGCTGGCGTCTGTCGGGCAACGCTACCTGGAGGTCGATGCGGACCAGCGGCGGGTGCGCAAGCTGCGCGACGTCAAGCTGGACTTTTCCTCCGTGGCCAAGGGCTACGGGGTGGACCGCCTGGCGCGTTACCTGGAAACGCAACAAGTCCACGATTTCCTTGTCGAAGTAGGTGGCGAGATGAGATTGTCCGGCCGAAGCCCCCGCGGCGATGACTGGCGCGTGGCGATCGAGAAGCCGACGGCGGGGGCCCGGGTGCCGGCCGTGGGTCTGGCGCTGACCGATGTGGCGGTGGCCACGTCTGGCGACTACCGCAACTATTTTGAGTTCAACGGCAAGCGCTTCTCCCACAGTATCGACCCGCGTACGGGCTATCCGGTAGTCCACGACCTGGTGTCGGTGACGGTGCTGGCGCCATCCTCCATGCTGGCCGACGCCTGGTCGACAGCGCTCGAGGTTCTCGGTGCGGAGGACGCCCTGCGGGTGGCCAGCGAGCAGGGCCTGGCGGTATATTTTATCCGGCGGCAGGGTGAAGAACTTGTCGCCACTCACACAGCTGCGTTCGCGCCCTATCTGGCGGCGAGCGAGGCAGTAAAGGAACAGGCCCAGTGACTGGGCCGGCGAGGTGAATATGGCAACTTTCCTGATCACTGTAGTGGTATTTGCCGCGGTAATTGCCGCGATGGCCGTGGGTGTGATGGCGGGGCGTGCTCCCATCAAGGGATCCTGTGGCGGTATCGGCGCCACGGGTATCGACCAGTCCTGCACCATTTGTGGCGGTGACCCCCAGCGCTGTGAAGAGGAAACCCGCGGCGGCGAAGCGTCCGAGCCCCCGCGCCCGCAGTTCTACGACGCCAGCGAAAAACGCTAGCGCACTGGCCCGGCAGGGACGCTCACGGCTTGCGGCTATTCTCGTCACTGGCGGATCACTACGCGCTCTTCATCGGCCTGCGCTACAGCTTCAGCCGCAAGCGCAGCCGCTTCACCGGCCTGATTGCCCTGGTGTCCATGCTCGGCATGGTGCTCGGGGTAGCGAGCCTGATTACGGTATTGTCGGTGATGAACGGCTTCGCTGGCGAACTGCAACAGCGCATATTGTCGTTGGTTCCCCACGCCTATCTCGAATCCTCCGCCGATGGCATCGCCGACTGGCAGGCGCTGGCGACAGACCTGCGCGCCCGGCCAGGGGTGGTGGCGGTTTCTCCCTACATTAGCGACAAGGTCATTTTCAGTGGCCGCTACCTGCTCCACGGCGGTGTGCTGACCGCGATCGATGTGGGCGCCGAGGGCGAGGTGTCGCGGGTGCCCCAGGCCATCGTAAATGGCTCCCTGGAGCGCCTGGAGTCGGAACCCTTTTCGGTGGTGCTGGGCTCGGCCCTGGCGCGCCTGCTCGGTGTGATGCCGGGCGACAGCGTTGAAGTGACCGTGCCGCGTATCACCGTGACGCCCCTGGGCGCCTTTCCCCGTACCAAACGCCTGCAGGTGGTGGGGCTGTTCGAAGTGGGCGCCCAACCCGATACCTACCAGGCCTATGTTTCCCTGGACACCGGCCAGCGCCTGCTGGGTGAGCGGGGCAGGGTAGAGGGCTTACAGGTGAAGACCCTCGACCTCTATCGCGCGCCGGAGATCGTCCGGGAACTGGCGCCGACGCTGCCCGCGGATATTACCGTGCGCGACTGGAGCCAGACCCAGGGTTCGCTGTTTCGCGCCGTGAAAATGGAGAAGATCATGGTCAGCCTGCTGCTGCTCAGTGTGGTGGCGGTGGCCGCCTTCAATATCGTATCGACCCTGGTCATGTCGGTCGCGGAAAAACGCCGCGACATTGCCGTGCTGCGCACCATGGGCGCCAGTGCCCGGGGCATCATGGTGGTGTTTGTGGCCCACGGACTCGGTCTGGCGCTGGTAGGGATTGGCGTCGGTGCGCTACTCGGGAGCCTGCTGGCCACCTACATTGCCCCGGTCACTGCCTTCGTCGAAGTGCTGCTCGGGGTCAAGCTGTTCGACCCGCAGGTGTACTTCATCAGCGAACTGCCCGCCCGCCTGCTGGGCGGGGATGTGCTGGCAGTGGTACTGGCTTCCCTGACACTGAGCCTGCTGGCCACCCTGTACCCGGCCTGGCGCGCTGCCCGGGTCGCCCCGGCGGAGGTGCTGCGCTATGAGTGAGGCAGGTATGGACGGGGCGGATATGAATGAAGCTGTTATGAACGAAGCCGGTATGAAAGAGGCGGTGCTGCGTTGCGAAAACCTGGGCCGGGTTTACAGCGACGGCGACCACCACGTGCAGGTGCTGGAAGGGGTCGAGTTCACCCTGTTGCCCGGCGAGACCGTGGCGGTGGTGGGGGCCTCCGGTTCCGGCAAGTCGACCCTGCTCAACCTGTTGGGCGGGCTGGATGATCCGAGCACCGGGCGGGTGTTGATGGCCGGTCAGGATATCGCCCGCCTCGACGAGCGGGCGCGCTGCCGCCTGCGCAACGAGCGCATGGGGTTCGTGTACCAGTTCCACCACCTGCTGCCCGAGTTCGATGCGGGCGAAAACGTGGCCATGCCGCTGCTGATTGCCGGTGCCGGACGGCGGGAGGCATCCCGCCGGGCCGCTGCCATCCTTGAGCGGGTCGGCATGGGCCACCGCCTCACCCACCGCCCCGGGCAGTTGTCCGGGGGTGAGCGCCAGCGCGTCGCCATTGCCCGGGCCCTGGTGGCCGGGCCCGATGTGGTGCTCATGGATGAACCCACCGGCAACCTCGACCCGGATTCCGCCGCCCAGGTGCTGGCCCTGATCGATGAACTGGGACGGGAGCAGGCGGCGTTTGTGGTGGTTACCCACGACCCGGCGATCGCCGCGCGCATGCACCGCACCCTGGAGCTGGTACAGGGCCGTTTGCAGGAGCGTCAGTGAATACCGGACAGCGCCTGCGCATTGCCCTGCGCTACAGCTTTGCCTTTGGCCGGGGTCATCTCTCGACCTTTCTGTCGTCGCTTTCCATGCTCGGGTTGGTGCTGGCCATCACCCTGCTGATTACCGTGTTGTCGGTGATGAACGGCTTCGACAAGGAGATGCGCCAGCGGATCCTGTCGCTGGTGCCCCACATCACCCTGTACGCCCACCAGGGCATGGCCGACTGGCGCGAGCGTATGGGCCCGGTCGCCCGGCACCCGGATGTCACGGCGGTCCGCCCCTTCGTCCAGTTCAACGCCCTGTTCATGCACGGCCGCCGCATCGAGACCGCCCAGGGGCTGGGCGTCATTGGCGGCAGCGACGCGGGAGCCCTGCTGGCGAGCCTCCCCCCCGGGCAGTTCAGCTGTTTCTCCGAGACCGGCAACGCCCTTGCCCTGGGCAAGGGGCTGGCCCAGCGCCTGGACGTTGGCCCCGGCGACCCTCTCACCCTGATTGTGCCGGGGCAGGGGGCCGGGGTGGGCGCCAAGGAGGCCCGCTTCGTCCAGGTGAGGGTGTGCGGTGTGCTCGATACCGGTACCGAGCTGGACCAGAGTGTTGCCCTGGTCGACTTCGACTTTGCCCTGTCGCAGCTTAGCGCCGAGGGTGCCGCCAGTGGCCTGCAGGTGGAAACCCGGGATATTTTCGACGTGGCCCGGGTGGGCTGGGAGCTGGTGCAGAACCTGCCCCCTGGCTACTACGCCACTAACTGGATGCAGACCCACGGCAACCTGTATGCCGCCATCCAGCTGTCCAGGGACCTGGTATCCATCCTGCTGTTTTCGATTATCGCCGTGGCTGCCTTCAACGTGGTGTCGTCACTGGTGCTGGTGGTGTTCGACAAGCAGGGCGACATCGCCATCCTGCGCACCCTGGGTGCCGGCGGCGGTGACATCGCCTGGGTGTTCGTACTGCAGGGCGCGGTGATCGGGCTGGTGGGCGCTGCGCTTGGCTGCCTGCTGGGCGTGGGCCTGAGCCTCGCCGTGCCGTCCCTGGTGGCCGGGCTGGAACAGCTGCTGGACTACCGCTTCCTCGACACCGACGTCTACCCCGTGTCCTTCGTGCCGGTAGATGTGCTGGGCTCGGATGTGCTGCTGGTGGGTGGGGTGGCCCTGCTGATGTGCCTACTGGCTGCCCTGTATCCGGCAGTGCGGGCCGCCAGGCTGGCGCCGGCGCAGATTCTGCACCAGGACCTGTAGGCGCACACCGCGCGGGTGTTACTGGCCGGGGCGGTTTTCTTCCAGAAGCTTTTTTGCCGTCAGCCGCCGCGCCTTGCGCGCATGCCAGCGATTGGCCACGTGCCAGCGCCACAGCATGCTGATCACGAAATAGCCCACGGAGCCAAAAAACAGGCCGCACACCAGGCAGCCCAGCAGGAAGGGCTGCCAGATCACGTGCAGGCTCTCGGTGGCCCACTCGAGGCTGAGCTGGAAGTGCATGAACTGCACCGGCTCGTTCATCAACAATGCGCCCACCCGGTAGGCCAGGTAGAAAATGGCCGGGATGGTCAGCGGATTGGTGATCCAGATCAGGGTGACCGCCAGCGGCAGGTTGCAGCGCACCAGGATGGCCAGCAGCGCGGCGATGACCATCTGCCCCGGCAGGGGCACGAAGGCCACGAACAGGCCGATAAAAAACGCCATCGAAGCCGAGTAGCGGTTCAGGTGCCACAAATTGGACTGGTAAATCCACTCGCCCAGAAAACCAAGCGCCTTGATTTCCCGCAGCCTGGCAGGGGAGGGCATGATCTGTTTGAGGGTATGTTTGGGCATCGCTGGCCTGATTCGACGTGTGAACCCGCGCTGCGCTGTGGTCGACTGTAGCTCCTGGCGCAAGGCGCCCAGTCAGCGGGGGCGGCCATTATGCCCAACATCGGCGGGATTGCCCACCAGTGGGAGGGCTGATATCAGCGCCGGTGGCGGGTCTGTTGATATCGGCCGGGCTGCCGTGGTTACCGGCTTGGCCTGTCGTGCTGCTTCTGGGGCTTGCCGGAACGGCGCTGGTGCTTCGCGCCCGGCGCGGCGCTCGCCTGGCCGGGCTGGGTTTACTGGGCCTGCTGGTCGGTATTCTCCATGGGCATGCCACTGTCGCCCGCACTCTGCCAGAGAGCTGTGTGCGCCAGCCGCTGGTGGTGGCGGGGCGGGTGGTATCGCTACCCCGGGTCACGTACTTTGACGCGCGCACCCGCCAACAGCGCTTCGAGTTCGAGGTAAGCTCGCTGTCGGCCCCTGAGTGCCGCGGTCCCCGCCGGCTGTTGCTCAGCTATTACGGTGAGGCCGCCATCGAGCCCGGCAGCCGCTGGCGCTTCGAGGTGTTGCTCAGGCGCCCCTGGGGGCTGGTCAATCCCGGGTCCTACAACATGCAGGCCGGGTACGCCCGCAGTGGCATCGACGCCACCGGCAGCGTACGCAGTGCACCCGGTTCAGCCTTGCCCCTGCCCGCGGTGGATGCCGGACTGGCCACCTTGCACCACCGGGCCCGGGCCCGGATCAGCGAGCGAATAGCCCGGCTCGGCCTGCCCCGGGACGTCCAGGCCGTACTGCAGGCGGTCACTGTCGCCGAGCGCAGCGCGCTCGATACCGGTTTGTGGCGACTGTTCCAGTCCTTCGGCCTCAATCACCTGCTGGTGATTTCCGGGTTGCATATTGGCCTGCTGGCAGGGCTGGGTTACGCGATCGGGCGGCTGCTGTCACTGGCGGGAAACCGGGTTGCCCTGCAGTTGCCAGGGTTGCTGGCACTGTTGATGGCATTGGCGTATACCGCCCTGGCAGGGTTTTCCCTGGCAACCTGCCGGGCCCTGTTGATGTTGTGCGTTGTGGTAGTGGCCGCGGCGCTGGGGCGTGGCGCCGCCGCCGGACACTGCCTGTGGCTGGCGGCGGTCGTGTTACTGGCGCTCAACCCGCTCGCCGCCCTGGGCAGCGGGTTCTGGTTGTCGTTCGGTGCCGTCGCCTGCCTGTTGTGGCGCCTGCAATGGCATGGGAGAGGGCGTCGGTTCGGCCAGCGCGTGATTGCGATCCTGGGTACCCATGGTTACATGGCGCTGGCCATGGTGCCTCTCGCAGGCGGCTGGTTTGGTGGCGCCAGTCTGGTGTCCATGCCGGCGAATCTGCTGGTGGTCCCACTGCTCGGGCTCTACGTGATACCCCTGTCGCTGGCAGCCACATTCCTGGCCCTGGCAGGCTGGTCCGCTGCGGACGCGCTGTGGCGGGCCGCGGCTATACCCCTGGGGTACCTGCTGCCACTGGCGGACGGGATAGTGCAGGCCCGGCCCGACTGGCTCTATTGGCGATTCAGCCCGTCCACCGCAGAGCTTGTGCTTGCCGCCGTGGCGATTGGCCTGGCTGTCAGTCCTGTCGCGGCGTTGCGCAAGTGGCTGGCGGTGGCACTGCTACTCACCCCCGCGTTGCTGCCGCCGGGGGTGGCGAAGACGGCGTCGGAAGATGCGGTGCACCTGCTGTTTATCGACGTGGGGCAGGGCACCTCCGTCCTCCTCTACACCCGAGACCGGGCGCTGCTGTACGACACCGGCGGCGGCGTGCCCGGAGGGCCGACCGTGGCCGACAGTGTCGTGCTGCCGCTGTTGCGCCAGCGCGGAATCCGGCGCCTGGATACCCTGGTGTTGAGCCACGGTGACAGCGACCACAGCGCGGGTTGGGTCGATATCGAGGAGGGTGTGGAAGTGGTGGCGGTGCGCTCGGGGGCCGATCTTTCCCGGGCCAGGCACTGCCGGGCAGGCGAGGCCTGGCACTGGCCTGCAAGCCCGGTGACGCTCCGGTTTCTGGCACCCGCGGAGGAACAGGCACTCAGCCGCAACAATGGCTCCTGCGTGTTGCAACTGCAGATTGGCGCTACGGTGGTGCTGCTGACCGGTGATATCGACAGTGATCGCGAGCGGCAACTGCTGCGTTACTGGGGCAGGGGTTTGCGCAGCGACTGGTTGCTGGCCGCCCACCACGGCAGCAACAGCTCCACTGGCCATGCCTTCCTGAAGCAGGTTGCGGCACAGCACGTGGTGATCAGCGCCGGCTATGCCAATCGCTTCGGCCACCCCCACCCGGACGTGCTCAGGCGTATCGCCGCCAGCGGTGCCAGGGCCTGGTTCAGCGCCCATGAGGGTGCGATCGAACTGATCTTTGAACCCGGTGAGAGTGCTCTCGAGGTGGTGGCCCACCGGCGCCTGCAGCAGTTCTATTGGCGCTAAGGGTCAGCCCGGTATTCGTTAATGCGAAGTGACCACTTCGCCGGTTTATCCGATCTGGTAGCTGTGCGTATAATGGCGCCACTTCTCGCTGTTACAGGAAACAGGTGTGCTCGAACTGGTAACGGCAGGCGGCTGGCTGATGGTGCTGATCCTGCTTTGTTCTATCGTGGCGGTTGCGATTTGTATCGAACGCCTTTACACACTGAACCCGAAAAAGATTGCACCTCCCCACCTGTTGGCCACCGTGTGGAAGCAGCTCAAGGCTGGCGAAATCGATGCCGGCCGCCTCAAGAGCCTGCGCCAGTCTTCACCCCTCGGGCGGATTCTCGCAGCGGGCCTGGGTAACGCCTCCCACGGCCGCGACGTGATGAAAGAGAGCATCCAGGAAGCCGCCAGCCATGTGATCCATGAGCTGGAGCGCTACCTCAACACCCTCGGCACCATCGCCGCGGTGGCTCCCCTGCTGGGCCTGCTGGGTACGGTAGTGGGCATGATCAAGGTGTTCGCCGAAATCATGGCCCAGGGCACCGGTAATGCCAGCGCCCTGGCCGGCGGTATCTCCGAGGCGCTGATCACCACCGCCGCAGGCCTCGCCGTGGCAATTCCTGCACTGGTGATGCACCGCTATTTCATCGGTCGCATCGATGGCATCGTGGTCGAACTGGAGCAGGAAACCATCAAACTGGTGGATGCGCTGCACTCCGAGGAACCCGAGGAAGCGCGGCGTTGAAATTCCGTCGCCAGCGCCGGGAGGAAGTCGGCGTCAACCTGACACCCCTAATCGATGTGGTGTTTCTGCTGCTGATCTTCTTCATGGTCTCCACCACCTTTACCCGGGAGACCCAGCTCAGTATCGACCTGCCGGAAGCCAGCGGTGAGCCGCGGGAGAGCCTGGGCGAGCAGGTAGAAATCATGATCGACGAGGCGGGTACCTACCGGGTCAACGGCCAGCGCCTGGTCGACAGCCGGCCCCGCACCCTGCAGGCCGCCATCTACAAAGTGTCTGCCGGCGATACCACCCTGCCCATGATCATTACCGCCGATGCCCAGTCCAGCCACGAGTCGGTGGTGCGGGCGATGGACGCGGCAGGCCAGATGGGCTTCGTGCACCTCAGCATCACCACCCGGCAGCCCGCCAGCGACGGCAATGGCTAGGACCGCCCGCTACGTGGCCCGCCAGGGCACCATGTCCGACTGGCAGCTCTATCGCAGGCTGCTGGGCTACGCGCTGCCGTACTGGAAAATGTTCCTGCTCAGTGTGGTCGGTTTCGCGGTGTACTCGGCAGGCAATGTGTTGCTGGCCGACCTGATGCAGTTCCTGCTGGATGCCATCAACGATACCGCCCAGTCCGACAAGGGCGTAGTGGCCAGCATCGCCTACCGCTTCTGGGAGGGCGGCGAGGGCACCCGGCTGGAATTCGCGCGAGTGGCGGTGCCAGTGGCCGCCGTGCTGCTGGCCTTCGGCCGCGCCACCGGTTACTTTGCCGGCACCTACTTCATGACCAACGTGGCGCGCAACCTGATTCACACCCTGCGCTGCGAGCTGTTCGACAAAATGCTCGGCGCCCCCTGCAGCTACTACGACAGGCACAGCCAGGGCACGCTGATCTCCAAGATCACCTTCAACGTCGAACAGGTGTCCGGCGCGGCCACCAAGGCGCTGAAGATCATTATCGGCGAGGGTCTTACCGTTATTGGTCTGATTGGCTATCTGCTGTACCAGAACTGGCGCCTCGCGCTGGTGTTCTTTGCAGTGGCCCCAATTATCGCCCTGGTAGTGTCGGTGGTGGGCAAGCACTTCCGTCGCTACAGCCGCCGTATCCAGAACTCCATGGGCGACGTGACCCAGGTGAGTAACGAGAGCGTGGGCGGGCACAAGGAAATCCGTATCTTTGGCGGCCAGGGCCAGCAGTCCGACCGGTTCCGGGCGGCCAGCGATTACAACCGCGAGCAGAGCCTGAAACTCGCCTTTGCCGACGCCCTGTCGACACCGGTTATCCAGTCGCTGCTGGCGATGTCGCTGGCGGTGCTGGTGTGGATCGCCCTGAACCCGGTGATGCTGGCGGACTTTACCGGTGGCAGCCTGGTGGCCTTCCTTACGGCGGCGGGGCTGCTGGGCAAACCCATCCGCCAGTTGAGTGGCATTCAGAGCACCATCCAGCGGGCACTGGCGGCGGCGGAGGACATTTTCGCCCAGATCGACGAAGAGGGTGAGCGGGACACCGGGACCTATACCGTGGACCGGGCGCGCGGCGACCTGGCCATTCGCGATCTCAGCTTCAGCTATCCCGGTGGCGAACGGCCGGTGCTGCAGCACATCACGCTCGATGTGCCCTCGGGCAGCACGGTTGCCCTGGTGGGTCGTTCCGGCAGCGGCAAGAGCACCCTGGTGCAGTTGCTGTCCCGCTTCTATGACTGCGAGCACGGCGCGATTACCCTCGATGGCGTGCCCATCGATGACTACACCCTCGACTCGCTGCGCGCCCAGATTGCCGTGGTGTCACAGGATGTCACCCTGTTCAAGGACACCGTGCGTAACAACATCGCCTTTGGCGCGCTGCAGCGGGCATCAGTGGAGCAGGTGCAGGCCGCGCTGCAGGCCGCCTACGCCAGTGAGTTTATCGACCAGCTGCCAGAGGGAATGGATACGCTACTCGGCGACGACGGCGGCGGCCTCAGTGGCGGCCAGCGCCAGCGCCTGGCGATTGCCCGGGCCATCCTCAAGGACGCTCCCGTGCTGATTCTGGACGAGGCGACTTCCGCCCTGGACAACGAGTCCGAGCACCGCATCCAGCGAGCCCTGGATGAGATCACCGCGAGCCGCACCACCATCGTGATCGCCCACCGGCTGTCGACGGTGGAGCGGGCCGACCGCATTGTGGTGATGGATGCCGGCCGTATCGTGACCCAGGGCACCCACGCCGAACTGCTCGCCGAAGGCGGCATTTACTCCCAGCTCTACCATCAGGAATTCAGCGACTGATGTCTTTCGCCGCGCGCCTGGAACGGGCCTGGTACGAGGGCGCGTTCTGGCTGTGCCTGCTGTGGCCGCTGGAAGGGCTGTTTCGCGCCGTGGTTGCACTGCGGCGTGGCCTGTACCGGCGGGGAACCCTGCGCAGTTATCGCGCCCCGGTGCCCGTGGTGGTGGTGGGCAATATCACTGTGGGTGGCACAGGCAAGACACCGGTCGTCATCGCCCTGGTGGAGGCCCTGCAGCAGGCGGGCTTGCGGCCCGGGGTGGTCAGTCGCGGTTACGGCGGCCGGGCGCCGCTGTATCCCCATCGGCTCTCGGAAATTTCCCTGGCCAGTGACGCAGGCGATGAACCCCTGCTGATCTACCAGCGTACCGGTGCCGCCGTGGTGGTCGACCCCCTGCGGGCGCGGGCGGTACAGGCCCTGGAACAGGAGGTGGATATTGTCCTGTGTGACGACGGCCTGCAGCACTACGCACTGGCCCGGGACTATGAAATTGCCGTGCTCGACGCCGCGCGCGGGATGGGTAACGGCCACTGCCTGCCGGCCGGGCCATTGCGGGAGCCGGCGGTGCGCCTGGACGAGGTCAATTTTCGCCTGCGCCGGGGCAGCGATTCGCCGGAGGAGGGTGTTCGCTATACCCTGGGCCGGGTGCGCCGGCTCGATGGCTGTGATGAACTCTCGCTCGAGGCGTTCGCCTCGGCTGGCCCCTGCCGGGCCGTGGCCGGTATCGGACAACCACAGCAGTTTTTCGACACCCTGAAAGCGGCGGGCCTGCAGTTTTCCGAACACTCCTTTGCCGACCACCACACCTATACCGAGGCCGACTTCCTCGGGATGTCCGGCGGGCGGATTATCATGACCGAGAAGGACGCGGTAAAATGTCGCGCAGTGCTGCCCGCCGAGCGGCTTGCCGAGGCCTGGTACCTGCCGATTGACGCGACCCTGCCACAGGCCCTGCTAGACGAGGTGGTCGCTCTCGCCCGGCGCGCCGATTGATAACACCGTTTACAGAATCCTCAGTTACGGAACCCTCATTTACGGAAATTCAGCCCATGTCCTTCTCCGTTGTAATTCCCGCCCGCTATGGCTCTTCCCGACTGCCGGGAAAGCCGCTGCAGGATATCGCCGGCCTGCCCATGGTCCAGCGTGTCTGGCAGCAGGCCGCCAGCAGTGCGGCCGAGCGGGTGATCATTGCCACTGACGACCAGCGCATCGCCGACTGCGCGGATGCCTTTGGCGCCGAGGTGTGCATGACCCGCGCAGACCACCCCTCCGGCACCGACCGCCTGCAGGAAGTGGTGACGCAATTCGACTTTGCCGATGACCACATCGTGGTGAACGTGCAGGGCGACGAGCCCCTGATTCCACCGGCGGTGATCGACCAGGTGGCGAACAACCTGCAACAACACACCAGTGCGGGCATCGCCACGTTGTGTGAGCGTATCGAGAGTGTGGAAACACTGTGGGACCCGAATGCGGTGAAGGTGGTGAGTGATACCGACGGCATCGCACTCTACTTCAGCCGCGCCACTATCCCCTGGCCGAGGGATGCCTACGCCGCACAGGGCGGGGCGCCCGACAGCCTGCCGGCCGGGGACTGGTTCCGCCACATCGGCATCTACGCCTACCGCACCGGATTCCTGCACCGCTATATCACCTGGGCGCCCGCGCCGCTGGAACGGCTGGAACAACTGGAACAGTTGCGCGCGCTCTATCACGGCGTGGGTATTCACGTGGCCGAAGCCTGTGCCGCCGTACCGGGGGGTGTCGATACCGCCGAGGACCTTGAGCGGCTGCGCGAGTTGCTGGAGGGGGAGCAGTGATGACACAGGTGAATGTGCTCTTTGTCTGTTTAGGCAATATCTGCAGGTCACCGACTGCCCACGGTGTGTTTGAGCAACGGGTTGCGCAGCGCGGACTGCAGGAGCGTATTGTCGTTGACTCCTGCGGCACCGGTGACTGGCACATCGGCCATCCGCCGGACCGGCGGGCCCAGGCCGCGGCGCTGCAACGTGGTTACGACCTTTCACACCTGCGGGCACGGCAGGTCGAGCCCGCGGACTTCTCCCTGTTTGATTACGTGCTGGCCATGGACGAGAGCAATCTTGGCGACCTGCGCGCCATGCGTCCGGCCAGTTTTGCCGGCCACCTGGGATTGTTCCTCGACTTTGCCGACACCGGTTTAAGGGAAGTACCGGATCCCTATTACGGTGGCGACGACGGCTTTGACCACGTACTGGATCTGATCGAAGCGGCCAGTGACGGCCTGCTCACGGATATCCTGAGTGCAAATAAACCCTGATTTTTCCCTTGCGGCGCACAACACGCTGGCGCTGGCTGCGCAGGCGCGCGCCTTTGCGCGCGTGGAATCACTCGATGAGCTGCGACAGGCGCGGGTCTGGGCGCGGGCCGAGGGCCTTGGCATCCTGCCCCTGGGCGAGGGTAGCAATGTCGTGTTTGCCGGGGATGTGGATGCCCTCGTCATGCAACTGGCCAGCCGCGGAAGGCAACTGCTGGACAGCGACGACACCACACATTGCCTGCGGGTAGCAGCCGGTGAGAACTGGCATGCCTTCGTCACCTGGGCCGTGGGGCAGGGCTACAGCGGCCTGGCCAACCTGGCGCTGATTCCCGGTACCGTGGGCGCGGCACCCATCCAGAATATCGGCGCCTATGGCGTCGAGCTGGAACAGTTCGTTGAGGCGGTGCAGGTAGTGCACCTCGATTCGGGTGTAGAGCAGACCCTGTCTGCCGCCGATTGTGGATTCGCCTACCGCGACAGTATTTTCAAGCGCGAGCTGACGGATGTGGTGGTGACGGCCGTCGATTTCCGCCTGCCTTTGAAAGCCCCTGCGCAAGCGCGATATCCCAGCCTGGCAGTCTACCTTGAGGCGCAGGGTATTACCGAGCCCGGCGGCATGGATGTGTATAACGCGGTGGTGGCAATTCGCGGCGCCCGCCTGCCAGACCCGGCGACCGACCCCAATGCCGGCAGCTTCTTCAAGAACCCCGTGGTAGCCGAGAGCGTGGCAAAGGCACTGGCGGGCCAGTATTCCGGCATGCCGACTTATCCGGCGGGCGAGGGCCGGATAAAAATCCCCGCCGCCTGGCTGATTGAGCAAGCCGGCTGGAAAGGTGAGCAACGCAATGGCGTGGGCGTTCACCCGGGCCACGCACTGGTATTGGTGAACTATGGCGCCAACAGTGGCGCGCGCCTGCTGGAACTGGCCCGTGCCATCCAGCTGTCGGTGCAGGAGCGCTTTGGTGTGGCGCTGGAAATGGAACCCAGGGTCTATGGTGAAGTGCAGGGCGCAGCGCAGGGCGCGGGACAGTGAGCGGGTTCGATCACAAGTCCTTTCTCAAGCGCCTGACTACCCGCCCCGGTGTGTATCAGATGTACAACGCCGAACGGGAACTGCTGTACGTGGGCAAGGCGAAGAACCTGCGCAATCGGGTGAGCAGCTATTTCCGGGCCAGTGGCCTGACCGAGAAGACCATGGCCCTGGTCAGCCGCATCGCCGATATCCAGGTCACGGTCACGTCCACCGAGGTGGACGCGCTGCTGCTCGAGCACAACCTGATCAAGACCCACCAGCCCCCCTACAACATCCTGCTGCGGGACGATAAGTCCTATCCCTACATCTTCCTCTCCAGCGAGGACAAGTGGCCGCGCCTCAGCCTGCATCGCGGTTCCAAGCGGCGCAAGGGGACCTACTTCGGGCCCTATCCCAGCGCCGCGGCGGTGCGCGAATCGCTGCACTTCCTGCAGAAAGTGTTCAAGGTGCGGCAGTGTGAAGACAGCTATTTCCGCAACCGCTCGCGCCCCTGCCTGCAGTACCAGATAGACCGCTGCACCGGCCCCTGCGTGGACATGGTCAGCGAGGCGGAGTACGCCGAACAGGTGGAGAACACCAGCCTGTTCCTGCGAGGCAAGTCGCAGGAATTGATGGTGCGGCTGGCGGATGACATGGAGCGGGCAGCAACCGAGCTGCGCTTCGAGGAGGCCGCCCGTTACCGCGACCAACTCAGCCAGTTACAGCATGTGCAGGCGACCCAGGGCATCGAGGGCGGCAGTGGTGACCTCGATATCCTCGCCGCCGCGCTGGACCGGGGCAGGGCCTGCGTGCAGGTACTGTTTGTGCGCAGTGCCCGGGTGCTGGGGAGTAAAACCTATTATCCGCCACTCAAACTGGAAGAAAGCGAGGCGGAAGTGCTGTCGGCGTTCCTGCCCCAGTACTACCTTGGCGGGGAGCGGCAGATTCCCCGTGACATCCTGGTAAACGCGCTGCCGGATGACGCCGATACCCTGGCCGAGGCCTTCACCGTATCCGCCGGCCGCAAGGTGCGCCTGCGCTCGCGGGTGCGGGAGGCCAGGGCGCGCTGGCTGCAACTGGCGGTACAGACCGCCCAGACCAACCTTGCCGCCCACCTGGCCGGGCGCGAAACCACCCAGGAGCGGGTACAGGCCCTGCAGGCCGAACTGGGCCTGCCGGAGCCGCCCCAGCGTATGGAGTGTTTCGATATCAGCCACAGCTCCGGTGAGGCCACCGTGGCATCCTGTGTGGTGTTCGACCAGGAGGGCCCGCGCAAGGGCGATTACCGCAAGTTCAACATCGAGGGCGTGGCGGCCGGGGACGATTACGGCGCCATGCAGCAGGCCCTGGAGCGCCGCTACAAGCGCCTCAAGTCGGGGGAGGGCGTTCTCCCCGACCTGCTGCTGATCGACGGCGGCAAAGGGCAGGTCGCCCAGGCGTTGTCGGTGCTGGAGGAACTGCAGATACTCGATGTCACGGTCGTGGGGGTGGCCAAGGGTGTCACCCGCAAGGCCGGCTTCGAGACCCTGATCATGGGCGACTCGGGCCGGGAGCGACAACTCCCGGGGGACAGTTCTGCACTGCACCTGATACAGTACATACGCGACGAGGCGCACCGCTTCGCCATCACCGGTCACCGGGCCCGCCGCGACAAGGCGCGCCGCCAGTCCCTGCTGGAAGGCATACCCGGGGTGGGGGCCAAACGGCGCCGGGAACTATTGCGCCATTTCGGTAGCGCCCAGGGCGTGAAGAACGCCAGCGTCGACGAACTCAAGAAAGTGGGCGGCATCAGTGCCACCATGGCCCAGCAGATCTACGATCACCTGCACACGGCCGCAGACTAGCCAGGAGCACCGAGCTTGCACGTCAACATTCCCAATGCGCTGACCATGCTGCGTATTTTCATGATCCCCGTCCTGGTGGTGGTGTTTTACCTGCCCTTCGAGAAACACCTGCTGGTGGCGGCGGGCATCTTCGCCATTGCCGCGATCACTGACTGGTTCGACGGTTACCTGGCCCGGCGCCTGGACCAGATGACCAGCTTCGGCGCGTTCCTGGACCCGGTGGCCGACAAGTTGATGGTGGCCGTGGCACTGGTGCTGCTGGTGGAGCGGCACGACACCATTCTGTTCACCCTGGCTGCCTGTGTGATCATCGGCCGGGAGATCGTAGTGTCGGCCCTGCGGGAATGGATGGCGGAATTGGGGCAGCGCACCTCGGTGGCGGTGTCCTACGTGGGCAAGGTCAAGACCGCCTTCCAGATGGTGGCCATCGTCGGCCTGCTGGCCATCGACCCGGTCAAGGACGAGAGCTGGATGCTGGCCCTGTGCTACCTGATGCTGTACAGCGCGGCGGTATTGACCCTGTGGTCCATGGTGATCTACCTGCGGGCCGCCAGAGATGTGATGCGCGAACAATAAAATCGCGCATTTTCAGATATTTAGCGGAATTTTCTCCGCGGGATGTTGACTCCGGCGCAACAATTCATACAATGGGCACCCTCTGTGTGAGGCGGGAATAGCTCAGTTGGTAGAGCGCAACCTTGCCAAGGTTGAGGTCGCCGGTTCGAACCCGGTTTCCCGCTCCAACCCTCACACAATCCCCCCTTGAAGGCTCGGTGGCAGAGTGGTTATGCAGCGGACTGCAACTCCGTGTACGCCGGTTCGATTCCGACCCGAGCCTCCACTAACTTAAATGTGACTTCCCGTGCACGGCTCACAGTGTAGTGTCCGGCGCTCCGGCTGTTTACGCGCTACGTATGTGGACATTCCTGAGCAACTTGATCCGACGTTGGCCAAGTGGTCTGATGTTTCCTGCATCTTGAGTCTCAGGAACTGCTGG
The DNA here is from genome assembly GCF_008064665.1 of Parahaliea maris. Lineage (GTDB taxonomy): Bacteria > Pseudomonadota > Gammaproteobacteria > Pseudomonadales > Halieaceae > Parahaliea > Parahaliea maris. The sequence goes on from NZ_VRZA01000004.1 coordinate 411,796, forward strand.
CGGCCCTTATGCGTGCAGAGTCCAGTGGGACAATTGATTCAGCACATCGTGCTCGTCAGAAGGGTATAGCAAAGAGCAGGTCACTCCCCACGGCTTCAGTGCCACTACTCTCACCCTGCTATATGAGGCGCTGCGTTTCCGGCCTGGTGTAATAGAGCATCAGCTGGCCCATGCTGTGAAGGATGCAAACGGCAGGGCGTACAACCGCTCATCGTTCCTTGAGGAACGGGCGAATATGATGCACAGCTGGGCGGATTACCTGGTTACACTGCGAGAGCAGGTGAAGTCCGGTAACGTGGCGGCTGGCAGGTTTGGCTGCCAGGCATTGTTAAGTGTAACTTTACGGTATACACTCATTCGTGATTAAGTCATTTCGGCACAAGGGTCTGAAGGCATTCTTCGAGAAAGGGAGTACGGCAGGAATTCAAGCCGCTCATGCACCGCGGCTAGCCAGGATGCTCGGCAGGCTCAATGAGTCAAAGGATGTGCAGGGCATGAATCTCCCAGGCTGGCGACTCCACCCGCTGAAGGGCCGTGATCTGAAAGGCCACTATGCGGCGTCAGTCAGCGGAAACTGGCGCATGACCTTCCGGTTCGAAGCCGAGGACGCCGTGCTGGTTGACTACATGGATTACCACTGAGGATGAAATGATGCGCCGTATGCACAACCCGCCACACCCAGGCATCACCCTGCGCGATGACGTATTACCCGCGCTGGGCCTGACGGTCACGGAGGCCGCCAGTCAGCTTGGCGTGACCCGTGTGGCGCTGTCCAGGGTCTTGAACGGCCGCGCCGGCATCTCGCCAGAGATGGCCCTGCGGATCGAGGCCTGGCTGGGGGTAGAGCGCGGCGGTGATGCGAGGATATGGTTGGCAGAGCAGTCTGCCTATGACGTGTGGCAGGCGGAGCAGAAATTCGCAACGAAGCCGTTGCAAGTAGAGCCGGCGCCGGCCGCTCAGTAAAGATTTTGCGACTCTGGCCTCGAAGGATTCTATCAGTTCGCCGGTTCCGTAGAGGTCGGCCTCAAGTCCTTCCGGGGTATGGGCCGCCACAATCGAGGCAGGGAAGTGAATCACCGAAACGGGCACTGGTTGATGCCTTGCCAGGTTTGTTACTCATCAACAGGAACCACGCTCCTCAATCCAACGAGGCGACGACACGCGACAAGCGAACAGGCGACACTGCAGGCCGTTAACACCCAACCTATATTGACCCACAGAGGATCGGCGTCAGTCATTCGTAGCGCGATAACCCACTGGGTAGCTATCGGCAGCCCAACCAGGCAGGTGGCGGGATGCAGCCACCAGATACGCTGACCATGCAGCACGGGCCACGGAAATTCCGCTAGAACTTCGCGGTGCCGGGGGGCGTGCCGGGTAACGTGCAGCAATAGCTGTAGCAAATTGAATTGCAGGTACAGCAATGCCAGGGGGCCAGCGAAGGGCACCAGCCCGGCCGGCACGGTGACCCCCATGAGGGTGACTTTGTCACCGCGGCGGCGCTCCTCCGCTGCCAGCGCGTTGAGGTAAAGATCGGCATCAATCAGTGGTCGATCAGCGATCTCCCGCCAGACATGTTCCAGCCCACCAAATGGGACAAATCCTTCCTCCTGCGGTGATATGCCCATTTCCGGATACGCTGTCGCCAACCAGGTGGCGATACTGGTTTGTGGTATCGATTGGGAGGCGGCGTCCACGTAGCGGGTCTGCACAGCTTCCCAGTCCGGCGCTGTAGCTGGGTCCAGCCAATCGGCCCTGAAGCCTTTGATGTGAACGACGGTCCGATAGCTCTCATCGCTCCCGCCGCCCACCCGGGTTATCGGCACTGCTTCTACCAGCACATTGGCAGCAATGGAGACCTCACTTGCGAGCAGGGTAGGGCCTTCGTATCGCGTCTGGTGAATGATCTTCTCCCCCACGCTGTTCCAGATTGCCGCTTTTGCTTTTTCGGCATCCGGGCCAATCAGTACTGCATCGCGTTGTGCTTCGGGGGAGTGGAAATAACGGTAGATATCAAGTGGGATGGTCACATCAAACTCACCGAGCCCTTCCTCAGGTGCTGCTGTGTCGATGTAGGTCCTGATCGACTGGTCCATCTCGATTACCACGGTTTCGAGTGCATCCCGCTGTGTAACCTCCGGCCGAAACAGCGGGAAATGGGTATTCAGCAGTTGCCAGGCCGCTTCGATTGGTTGTGTGTCGCTCTGTCGTCCCCCGTACACTTCGACCGGGTCAGTTTCCTGGATGGTCTGCCGTTTTTGTTCCTGGTAGGGTTCCAGCGCCCGCTCGGCCCATTGCCGATAGGCACTCCAGTCGATTCCCAGCGCCGTTTTTATCTGGCGACTCGCCTGGGTGTAAAGCTCGCCCGTTGGGATGACAGAGACCGAAAACACCATCAGGATCAGGGAAACAAAGGGTATCAACTGGTACGCGGTACGCGTGGACTTCAGCGCTTCCTGGAACATTGAGTCATTTCCTGATTGCTTCGATTTTTCCGTATCTTCCAGTGTAGTAGGTGAAATTGCCTGGTCAGTTGTAGTTTTCATCGAAAGCTTGTTGCTATGCGTGGAATTTTGGCCTACTTATTCTTCTTTGCCCTGGCGATAATCCGACCTGGCACCTGAAACGATCCGCTCGACAAAACCAATGGTGGTTATAACGTTGGATATAGGAAGGTTTGACACAGGATGTTTTTCGCTCAGATGAGCAGCGCAGGCCAGCTTGAATAACACTCATGACGTCACAGCGCTGCTCCGGCGCGTCTCGGACGGGGAGGGCGAGGAAGCCTGGGGTGAGCTGTTCGAGTGTGTCTACCGGGACCTGAGGGCAGTGTCCCATCGCCAGCGATCGCGAGTGCTCGGTCACCAGACGCTGGGAACCACAGCCCTTATTAACGAAGCCTACCTCCGGCTGGTGGACCAGTCCCAGGCTGATTTTGTCTCACGCGCCCATTTCCTCGGCGCTGCCGCCGTGACCATGCGGCGAATACTGATCAACTACGCTCGGGACGCAAAAGCAGAAAAACGGGGCGGGGCTGCACCCCACCTCGAGTTGGAAACGGCGGAGGCCAGGGGGCTGTTCAGCGAATCGAACACTCTGCTGGATCTCGAGGATGCGCTGGAGAAACTGGAGGCCGAAGACGGGCGCATGGCAAAAATTGTGGTGTGCCGTGTTTTTGGTGGTATGTCGATCGACGAAACCGCCAGTCACCTGAATGTGTCGGCCGCAACGGTAAACCGCTCCTGGCGCTTTGCGCTAACGTGGCTTCGGCGAGCGATGGAAAGTCCAGAAAGTTGAGCCAGTTGAGTCAATGCACCAGGCGCCGCGTATCGGGCGCCTGGTGTGATAGTGCGGGCTAGTGGAAGAAGGCCATCCACCAGTGATCCGGTGAACCGATGGGCGTGTTTATCTGGTTAGGCATATCTTCGGGAGACAGTTGACCGTGTGGCGCAATGGCGAAGTGCACCTCCGCTGTCTCGGGTTCTATCAGTGCTCCTCCCGGGGGAAGAAACGGCGTACTGTTAAGCGAAATACGCCCGCTCAGCTGAAGATGCGGTGCGTCTCCCAACACGTGACCACCGGCATTGAACGCGGCTGGCGCTCCACGCCCCGCCCCGAAATCACTCAGGCCACAGGCATTCGGTATCGCACATTCCTCGGGATAGTTAAAAACAAACACCCAGAATGAATAGACTTCGGGGTGCCCGGGCACGGCGTCGGGGTTCCACATGTTGCCCGTGGGGTAGACATAGCCCACCGGGGTTGGAATACGAATGCTGACATTCAAGCCCTTCTCCGAACGAACCAGTTTTGCTCCATCCGGGGCGACGACGGGGCCGACCATTCCCTGGCCGATGACATCGGAGTGTTGGACAGTGACCTCTGCCGACGACTGAGCAGCGCCCAGGACAATGGCGGCCACGCCGAATGACCAAGCTAACGATCTGTGAACTGCAAACTCTCTGAACATGACAACCTCCTGATATGAAAGCGACGTGCTGTTGTGCCGGCCTCGAAATGCCTTTCCTTGGCCTGCTGTGTCTATACACACGATCAGGAGCAGGTTTGTGTCACAAAATCTTCAGGGGCGGATCAAAGTTCGCGGAGATCCCTCAGGTAGAACTTGCAGTGAACGCAGGAAGCGAATCACCGACCGTTGATCGTCAACGCTTAGCTCCACGAAGGCATCACGCGACGCTCGTGCTTCACCCCCATGGGCCAGAATGGCTTCGGTGATGGTGGTGAGATCCCCGCGATGGCCGTAGGGAGCCGAGTTACCCACGTCCCAGAGTTTTCGGGTGAGAAAAAACTCGGAGCCCGGTCGTCCGTCCTGTTCCGGGCGTCCCTGTGCCAGTTGCTCATTGCAAAGTACCCGAATCTCTTCATCGCACAGGTTATGCCGCTTGAGGTCGGTGTACGCGCGCACGACGGCCCCCTGGTTACCGTAGTGCTCCAGTCGGGGTTTTTCGCCCTCACGGGTCAGGTCGAAGGCGTAGGATATTCCGCTGCTCACAGTGCCCGCCGGATTGAAGGGGTTGGGCTCGACAAACTGGCGGTTATCCAGATACAGCGCCGGTATGTGGCAGTCGGCGCAACTCACCTGTTCAAACAATGCTTCGCCGGCTGCAACCTCGCGCCTGGCCTGGGGGGCTGCCGGCAGGACCCGCCCGGGAACCGCAAGCGCTGCCTGGTAGACCGTAGCAGCGGTAATGTCGCCAATGGTCATCTCCCCGCTGATACCGTCCCCATCGTGATCGACATTGAAGCCGTTGGCGGGGTTCAGGTCGAACCGCTCTTCGGGCTGCATACCGTGGTGGTGGTTGAAGGCGTTTACGGTAAATTCACGCAGGGAAACCACGACTCCCGCCTGGTGAAAGGGCTTGACCACCAGGTCTGTGTCGACTCCCCGGCTGGCAATGACCTCGCCACCAGAGAGGGTAACCTCGAAGGGGATACCTTTCGCGTTGAGCGTGTGCTCTCCGTCCCCCAGCTGCGCGGCCGCCTGCTGTAGCTCGGCCGTCATCTCACGGGCCAGCATCTCGATGGCGCCGGCGCCGAACATGCCCAGCGTATTCCGTTCATTACTGAATGCGGGGTCCAGCGACGTGATCACCGGGTCCTGGGCTTGCGCGAGTACAAAGACATTGGCGACGAAATCTCCCGCGCCACCCGCGCGTGGTACGTTATGGCAGCCGGCACAGGAGTTGGCGTCGGGGCCAGAGGTCCTGATGAAGGCGGGCTCATCGGGCACTCGGGCGGCACCGGTGCCGGTAGTGGCAGGTCTGCCCTGACCGTCACAGTGATTCCAGTTGGCGGAGAAGACCTCCCTGCCGTGGCGAAAGAGGTTGCTGAAACTAATGCGGCCGCTGTCGATATCGCCCTGTGCCAGATGCCCGGAAATGGCCGGTAGATCCGGGAAGTCCTGCGGACACTGGTGGGGTGTATGGGCCCGCGCCTCGCCTGGAAAGCCTGCATAAGCTGCCAGCGCAAGTACCAATGCCGGGAAAATCCCGACAGCGCCACCCGCCCTGGATGTTGATGCCTCCACCGCAATATCAGACATGCCGCACTCCCCCCGCAACCCGGGAATCGTTTGCATCGGTATCACCCCTGTGTAAACACACTCTCTTTAGCTTTACACCGAATACCGATGCTTTCTATCACGAACTGGCTGGTTTTCCAGAAATCAGGGCGATTGACCGGATTGTCACCCATACTGTGTATAGTTTCGACATGACAGATGTCCGGATACCCGCGCCAGGCAAAGGCCTGGAGGTAAACCATCCATGGCACAGTCCCTAGCCGTCATCGAAGCTCTGTTCGAGCAGGCATCGTCCATGGAGGGCGATGTCCGGCGGCAATTTCTCTCCACCATCGAACCCCAGGAACTTCGCGCCGAGGTTGAAGACCTGCTCAGGTACAGTGAAGACGGCGACGGTTTGACGCTCGAGTTGCAAAGTGCTGTCAATGCGGCCGTGGATGTCCTGCTGGAAAATATCGAAGACCCGAAGATCGGAACCTGTATCGGGCGCTTTGAAATTCGTTCGATACTGGGTGAGGGTGGGCACACCCGCGTGTACCTGGCCTACGATCCTGCACTGCAGCGGGAAGTTGCGATCAAGGTGCTTTCCAAGGCGTCCGGCCTGTCGGACGAACGCTTCATGATCGAGGCCCGGGCCGTCTCGGCGCTCAACCATCCGCATATCGGATTGGTCTACGAAATCGGTGAGTCGCAGGACGGCGAGCACTACCTGGTGATGCCGTTCTACACCGGTGAGACCCTCGCGGCAGTGCTCAGGAAGGGGGCGCTTCCCGTCTCGAGGGCCGTGGACATTGCGATCCAGGTAGCCCAGGCACTCTGTGCCGCTCATCAGGCGGGCATCGTGCATCGGGATGTAAAGGCCGCCAACGTGATTTTCGAGTCCGCGGACTCAGTGCGCTTGCTGGACTTCGGCATTGCCAAGCTGACGCAATCAGACCGAACAGAACAAAATATCATTGTGGGCACCGTGGCCTATATGAGCCCCGAGCAGACCCGCGGCAGTGGGGTGGATCAGCGCACAGATGTGTGGTCCCTCGGCATTCTGCTCTACGAAATGATCACCGGCACCCGGCCTTTCCATGGCGACCGGGTAGAGGCGGTGATTCACCAGATCCGCCACGACGAGGTGCCTGACCTGGCGGCTTTTTCCCCCTGGTTGCGAGGTATTCTCCAGCGCGCTCTGGCGAAAGAACCCGGTGCGCGGTTTCACTCGATGGGGGCGTTTCTCGGCGCGTTGCAACAGACCGGTTCAGCGGTTGACGGTCCTGAAGGACAAAACGCTTCCAGAGTGGCGGCGTTCTGGAAGCACAAACGCCTGGCGATAGTACTATCGCTGACCCTGCTGGGCGCTGCGCTCATTGCCGTTTTGCGCTCCGTGCCCAACACAACGCCGGTTAGCCATCCGGTCGCAGTGATTCCCTTCGCCCATCGGGGTGGCCTGGGTAACGAGGGTGAGTACGAGTATCTGGGGGAAGGCCTTTCCGGCCAGTTGCGAGACCAGTTGGGCAGTGTTGCCGGCCTGCAGGTGGTGGGGCGGGATTCATCGCGTGAATTTCGTCTGGAAACCACGGCCCCGGCTGCTATCGCCGCGGCTCTCGATGCCAGGTGGTTGATCAGCGGTGAACTGGAGTACGGGGATGAGGGCGTCCAGTTGCGTCTGTTTATCCTGGACGGGGCATCCGGCCGGCAGGTCTGGAGCAGAAGCTACCAGCAGGGGGAGGAGGGTTTACTGGACCTGCAGGAGCGCGTATTCGACGATGCTGCCCAGCAGCTGGTGGGTGAATCACCAGGCGAAATTACCGAGGGTCGCGTCGCCATCAGCAGCGATGCTGCTTTTTCCCTGATGCTGTTGGCAAATAGCCATCTCAAAAGCGCCCTGGAGCAGGACGTTATCGACCAGGATAAGCTGGATCAGGCCATTGCGACCTACCGCCAGGCGCTGGCCGAAGATCCCGGGTCGGCGTTGTTGAACAGCCGGATGGCGGCCGCGCTCCTGTACAGGGGGAACGTCAACGAGGCGCAGGTATTCATTGAGGCTGCCCAGGCGACCGGGCAACAACTGTCGCAGGTTGAGCATACAGTCGGGCTGTACCTTTACGCACGACACGCCGACGGCGTGGGTGAGCACCTGCGCAGGGCCGTGGAACTGAACCCCAGCAACGCCGACGCTCTGGCAGACTACGGCTTGTATCTCGTTGCCAGGGCGGAGACTTTGGCCGCGCGCCCCTACCTCGAGCGCGCTCGCGACCTGGACCCAATGTCGATTCGGCGCTACGAAGCACTCGGCAATTTTTATGCGACCAACGGCTGGTACGCGCCGGCCGAAAAACTGGTTGCGCAGATTTCAGGGACCTTCGATTCGGCCGCGGCGGACCTGGTGATATCCCGTATCTATGAAGTGGTGGGTGATCTCGACAAGGCCATCGCCTGGTCGAGCCAGGCACGGGAGCAGGCGCCCATGAATAACGCCTCCCGGTGGCGGTTAGCCGAGTTGTATACCCGAATAGGCGACCTGGAAACTGCGCGCCAATACGACCCGGAGCAGTCTGTCGCCACACTGTACTTCTCGCGCCAGTACGATGAACTGATAGAAATGGCGTTCAACCTGGTACTGGAAGACAAGTCCTCTGCGGCACTTTTTACCCTGGCGCGGGCCTATGCGGCCACAGACAGGCCCGACATCGTGATACGGCTCATGGGCACCCAGGGCCTGCCTGAACGCCTGTATCGTGACAGCGCGACGCTGCAGGATATCGAGGCGGGTGTCATGCTGGCGGATGCACTGATGGAAGCGGGGAGCCGCGAGGACGCGGTGCGCCTGATTGATTACCTCCGCGGCATGTTCCGGCAATGGGCGGCCGATATGAATTCCTGGCACCCCCACATGAATCTTGCGTGCCTGCTGTCCATCTCGGGTGAGCAGGAAATGGCCCTGGCCGAACTGGAGAAAACCACCACCACGCTGGGGTTACTGTGGTATCCGGTACTGCGGGACCAGCCCTGTTTTCGCAAGCGGATGGCCGGTAATCGCCGCTACCAGGTGGTTCTGGACAACGTGTTGGAGCGCAAGCGCAAGCTGCGGGAAGTTCTCCCGCAGACACTGGAACAGGTGGCGCTGGCGCAGACCCGGACGGGAGCGGAGGAGGTCGCTAGAACGCCTTAGAGAGCCCCATCGTAATGGTGTCCTGCATGATATGGGTTTGCTCGGCGTGCACCATGGTCATCCACGACAGGCTGACGTGATACATGGGATCTACCTGCCACTCCAGCCCCAGGCCAAGATTGACGTAATTGTGTCGCGCCATCCGGTCGTGATTGAACCAGAACTCGTCGTTGCGCGGCGGCGGAAAATCCTCCGGAAAATCCAGCCCTTTACCCTGCTTGGCCAGTACGAAGGCGTTCAGGGATACCCGGTCTGTGACGAAATAGCCCGCTGCCGCGTTCACCCGAACATTGTTGATGTTGACCCCCAGGGTTTCTTCAACAAATTCATAGCTGGGTGCGAACCGGAAGTACCAGTAGGAAAACGTGGGCACATAGACCAGGTCAAAACCCAGCTCCAGTTTCCACAGGTTCTGGCCGATGGCGGCGTTGCCGAAAAAGGGATAATCATGGCTGGGTGTGCCGTAGGAGATGAATGGAGAAAACGAAAAGTTGGCGTTTTCCCAGGCTCTGTAGTTAACGCCAAGGTGGAAGTCCTGGAAATCGGTACGGAACTTGCCATCGTCGATATTCTCCTGGTCGGCGGGAGGGATAATGCTGTCAGGGTCATGGGGTAGTGGCCCGTGATAGCGCTTTCTGACCAGGGGAATCCCCAATGACACTGACCAGCGGTCGGTCACCGCAAACGACACGTCAAAATTCAGAATATGGGTATCGGTCGTGCCGAGATCCAGTTTACCAAAGGTGGCTTCGTAACCATCGATGTGAATGTACTGGTAACCAATGGACATTTCGCCGCGGTGTCCGGAGGGGTTGTTGTCGGCAAGGCAGAATGACGCCGACGCAAGGTAGGCTACACCGGTCGCCAGCCAGTGGCGCGGCCCGGCAGGACAACAGCACCTTCTCCCTGGCGCAGCGTTCACGAATTGCCTCAGGCAGGTGCTCTGCGAACGAGGGTCTGGTGAATGGCGCGCAGGAAGGTGTTGACCCTGTCCTCAGTCGATGGCGCATCCCGGTTGATGAGCCGTGCGTGCTCGAGTTGGCCACTGTCGGCTGCGGCGACGGGCAGATAGGCAGCACCGGACCGGGCCTGAGCGATTTCCTCCTGTACTGCGGCGTGGTCTTCGTACAGGGTAATGACGACGTCGAACTCGTGTTCGGCGCTGGTCAGTTCGCTCCCCAACTGCGCCACGGATTCCACCGTATGCACATCGTGGCCTGCGTCCCGAAGGATGGATGCCATGACCCGGTCACTCTCGGTTGTCACCAGGGCCAGGATGCGGCCAGGCAAGGGGGCGCTGTATTCGCGGAAGGCGACGCCCTTGCCCACACGGTAAAGACTCTCGCCACAGGCCGAGGCGGGGGCTGACATCGAGCATGCCAAAAGTGAACCAACCAGTACTGCGGCTGCATTTCGGTACATGATGCACCTCCGGTCCAGCGCTTACCTCTATGGCAACAAGCATAGACGAGATACTGCCGGACGCCAGCGTATCCGGTTTTCAGCTCCGGGAGGGATAGATACCCAGCATCGCGATGCAGGTCAGCGCTGCTACTGGCCGCCAGAGCAGCTGGCGTTGCTTCATCGTTCCGAGACGCCTGATGCGCAATACCTGATTAAGGGCTCGTCACTGCTCAGCGCGCCTCTTTGTCAAATACCTTCTCGGCGATGAACTGCCATACAACGGCCGTTCCAGCGGCGGCAAAACATGCGTAAGCGCTACCCATCGCACGCCCACAGACAAGGGTTTCGGCATGCAATGTCTGCCTCAAGCTACATTGGGAAAACTGCGCAAGGGGCGATAGTGTCCATAGAATGAGCGGCATGAGAACCAGCTTGATAATCAGGATCGTCGTGCCAAACAGGCATAGGCACAGGCCTGGTACATAACCCCTACCGGACAACTTCAGTGAGATTCCATACATTATCAGGAACTCGCCCACCGCCAGCCACTGCAACAGACTCAAGGCTGTCAGTTCCTGCATGAAGCCATCTTTTACCGGCAGGCCGCAGGCAAGTAACGGGCCGGCACCGTTGACTCCTCACAACTCCAGGTGACTTCACCTTCCTCGTAGCTCGGTACAAATATGAGTTCACCTTGTGTGCCCGTGGCGGGGGCGACCTGAATGTGGATGACCCCATCCTCAATGGTTGCGGATTGAACCAGGCTACTTTGAGGGCGGAAGTCACTGCCGGTGCTCGCCAGGGACTGGGGCCAGGCTCCTTCGACGAGCACGTGTTCGGCAACGATCATCTTTAACTCGGCCGCATCCAGCATCGGTTCTGTCATCTTCGCGCGTATGGTGTAGTCCTGGTAAGCCGGCAGCGCGATGGCGGCGAGAATGCCCAGGATAAATATCATGCCGACAGTGAGAACGATGATCAGAATGAGGCCGCCTTTTTCGCGACCGAAAGATATGCCCTTGTTGTACTGGGCATTCCAAGTTTGTTGGTCGCGAAGCGAGAATACGATGGCCTCGATAATCCCAACCAACGCCGGAATGTACGTCCAGAACAGCAACAGGTAGAGGACTCCCCACCACTGCCCGAGATAGAACCGGTGAAGGCCAAAGTTGCCGCCGAAAAACGCGAGGACGGCGGCCGCTGTTTTGCTGGTGTAGGCGAAGGATTCCTGGATGGCGCCGCAGGACGGACACTGGTCCAGCGTCTGCTCGAGTTGACCCCCACAGCTTTGACAGTTTTTCATAGTCATAGCTAATGCGCTCCATTCTGTGCGTAGTGACTTCCCTGTATGAGAAACTATAGCCACACATCGTATGGCTGCCAAAAACTACACTGATTCAGGTGATTTACCTTGCGTGCAGTTTGGATCGACTGGCGACTTTGCCGGGCCAGAGAGACGGCGCTTCCGCCGTGGCGTTCGAGTTTGTGTGAAGCCCGGAGTTATCAGCGGGCATCAGGGTTGGCCCGTTTATTCAGTTGCTGCAGGAACGCTCCAAGTTCCCCTCGCTCAACCGAGCGTGCAGGGATTACGATGCGGTGCTGCCGCGTAACCAGGGTGGTTTCTCCACGTTCTGCCTGGATATCGAGGATGTCTGTAAAAGGAATCTTCCCCTCGCTACCGTCAATGATCTCTGTAAGGCCTGATTCTGTGATTCTGTAGGAGAATTTCACCGTCCTGCCACCTACCAGCCGGATAGCCGAAGCTGATCCAAATATGAATCTGTACTTGTTTACATAGCCGTACCAGGAGAACAGTGGGACGAACAGGGAAAGAGCGAGTGACCGCAGGATATAATCCTTCCCGTTATTGAGATGGAGGGCAAGCGCGATCGCGGTAATTGTCAGTAGCGCAGTGATCCCCCAGAACCATCGATGTTGAAGAGACGTTCCCAGGCGCCGTATGCGGTACACGCGATTCGCGTCGATCAGCGGCAGAGCAAAGTCAATCTGCAACCGGGAGGGGTTTATTCCAGCACCACTGCCCGGTTTCTGTTCTCCCGAACCCGTATGACTTTTCATCATCGCACCTTCCCTGGTGTTCACGTCAACCGTCGTCTGTTCTGTCTCTCACATACTGCTCGTAATGAGGGATACTGTCCCAATCGAAGACTTTGGCGTTAGTTGGTACAAAGTACACCCGCCTTTTATGTTCATGAACGTGCAGCAGAAAGCGGGGTAGAGCCGGGAATGGTCCTGTCTCGCCGCCCGATCTTACCGCCATGTTACTGATGATTTTCTCAATCTCGTTGATCGATACCTGCGACCAGATAATGTGTCCGGTGGTGAAGTATTCATAGTCCTCGGGCCGCGCAGCAAGCCCTGCCAGGAACGAGCGGAATTTCTCGAGGCCCCGATTCTTGAAGGGACGGTATATTGTCGGGCCCAGCCAAAGCCAGACGAAAAGGACAGTGATTGCCACAGTAATCAGCAGCGAGACGGCGTCGCCAAGATCATCTATCTGGCCCATTCAACTTCCCCTGTCGACAATCCGGAACCGGTAGCTTGATTCTGCAGGCCTGTCGTCAATCATAACTGTGTTTTGCGCGAAATACGTAGACTGCAGTCTGTTACCCACCTGGCGATCGTACCGAGCGGTGTGGCACTGGATAGGGAAATGGCCTCAAGATGTATATACAATTCAGGTTGAAACTGGCGATAATACGCGTCCCGGTAAGTGGCGTCCGCATGAATGGACATTCCGTATATGACAGGTAAGCAGTAAATCATGACCCTTAGGTACTACGCGGAGAGCGCTCTCTTGGCCGACGGCTGGGCGCAAGGCGTACAGCTGTCAGTGGAATCCGGCAGGATCACGGCAGTCATCGCTGATACGGCGCCGGTGGCCGGTGATCACCGGGTTGGCATCCTGTTGCCCGGCATGCCCAACCTGCACAGTCACGGCTTCCAGCGGGGGATGGCCGGGCTGGTCGAGGTCAACAAGAGCCGTAGCGACAGCTTCTGGTCCTGGCGCGAGCTTATGTACCGTTTTGTAGAGCGTATGCGCCCAGAGGATCTCGAGGCCATCACCGCCCAGGCCTTTGCGGAGATGCTGCAATCGGGCTTCACCCGGGTCGGTGAATTTCACTATGTACACCACGATGCCGATGGCCAGCAGTACGCCAATCCCGCGGAGCTCTCGGCACGTGTCGCCGCCGCCGCGGAGCGCACCGGGATCGGCCTGACCCTGTTGCCGGTGTTTTATGCCCACAGTGGCTTCGGTGGGCAGGCGCCAACCGGTGCCCAGGCCCGCTTTATCAATGACCTCGACAGCTTTGCCCGGCTCTATGAAGCCCTGCCTGCACAACTTTCGGCGCTGGACGGCGGGGTGCTGGGTGTTGCGCCACACAGCCTGCGCGCGGTGACACCGGCGCAGCTGCAGCGCCTTGTAGCCCTGACTGAATCCGGCCCGGTGCACATCCACGTTGCCGAGCAAATGGCGGAAGTGGAGCAGTGCCAGGCGTGGTCCGGCAGGCGGCCGGTGGAGTGGCTGCTGGAGCATCAACCGCCGGATGAACGCTGGTGCTATGTCCATGCCACCCACCTGACCACCGCGGAGTGCGAAGGACTGGCGCGGAGCGGCGCGGTGGCAGGCCTGTGCCCCATCACTGAAGCGAATCTCGGCGACGGCGTTTTTCCCGTGGAGGAATTCCTGGCCCACGGCGGGCGTATCGGGGTGGGGAGCGATTCCAACGTCCGCATCGATCTCGCCGGCGAACTGGAACTGCTGGAATACGGACAGCGGCTGACCCGCCAGCGCCGGAATGTGCTGGCGAAGGAGGGGGGCTCTACCGGCCGACAACTGCTTGAGGCCTCACTGATCGGAGGCGGGCAGGCACTGGGCACCGGGGCGGGGTTGCGCGTCGGCGCACCGGCCGATTTTTTCAGTCTGCGTGCAGAGCATCCCGCGCTGCTGGAACGCCGCGGCGACGCCATCGTCGATAGCTGGATATTCGGCTCTGGGCGGGGCGCAATTGACTGCGTCTGGCGGGCAGGGCAGCTGTGCGTGAGTGAGGGCCGACATGTGCTGGCTGACGAGATCGGCCAGGCCTATCAGCGTGCCCTGCAGTGGATCCTGGGAGGGTAGTGCGATGAGTGAGACAGCTGAAACCTGGCTCGAGGTTTCCCGTGGAGAAGCGCCCATGGTCCTGAGCCTGCCCCATACCGGGGTCGAAATCCCGGAGGACGTCGCCGCACGGCTGGTCTCCCTGCCGCTGGCGCGCTACGACACCGACTGGTGGGTACAGCGGCTCTACGGGTTTGCCAAAGCGCTGGATATCACGATCGTTCGGACCGCGATTTCGCGCTGCGTGATCGACGTCAATCGCGCCCCGGACGGCGTGAGCCTGTACCCGGGGCAGGCCACCACCGGCCTGTGCCCGGTGACGGCTTTTGACGGCACGCCGCTGTACACGCCTGGCGCTGAGCCGGATGAAGAGGAAATCGCCCGGCGGCGCAGTCTTTACTACGACCCTTATCACGCCACGTTGAAGCAGGAACTGTCCCGCCTGCAAACGCAACACCCCAGGGTGCTGCTCTACGATGCGCACTCGATTCGCAGCCAGGTACCGCGGCTGTTCGAAGGTGTGCTGCCCGACTTCAATATCGGCACCAATTCCGGCCGCAGCTGTGCGCCGGAGATCGTCGAGCTGTTGCGCCGCCATATTGATCGCGAGCCCTACACCTGTGTGCAGGATGGCCGCTTCAAGGGGGGCTGGATTACCCGCTCCTTTGGCGTTCCGGAAACTGGTGTGCACGCGGTGCAGATGGAGTTGGCACAGTGCTGTTACATGCGCGAGGCGCAGGGTGCAGAAACGCCGGACTATGATCCGGCGTTTGCTGAGACGGTGTCAGGAAGGTTGCAGGCCGCCTTCAAAGGGCTGCTCGCCTGGGCGGCCTGAGCCGTTTACTTACCGAACAGCTTGCCGAAGGCTTCGCCGACCGCCTTGCCCACGCCCTCTGCGGCTGACCCGGTGCCTTCCTCTTCGGCGGGGGCTTCCTCCTTGTCAGAGGAACTGCCGCCGCCAAACAACGAGCCCAGTCCGCCGCTGCTCTGGCCGCTTTTCTGGCTACTGCTGCTACCGCCGCCGAATATGCCGCTCATCATGCCGCCGAGGTCAGTGGGGGCGGCAGGCAGTACGAAGCGCTGGGCGTCGACGGTGGTGTCCTTGATCGAGCGTATCTGCATATCCTTGCCGTAGCGCAGAACACCCTTGTTGAGGTCCGCCAGTTGCTGTTGCAGCTTCTCGCTGGCCTTGAGTTCTTTCTCGAATTGTTTCTCGTCGACCGACGCGGCCAGGGTGCGGGCCATTTTCTCGATCGCGTCGCGGAAGCCGATGGCGAGGGGGTCATCCGAGAGCACGAGGTTTTCCTGCCGCTCGCGACCCTCGTGGTCGATGAAGCGCAGTTCATAGACATCCCCCTTGATGCCGCCCAGCGTTTCGCTGGCACCGGTTGCTTTCAGGGAGATCACTTTGCTGTCGACTGTACTCGGGGTGGCACTGGTCGCCATCGAGCCAAACATCTGGAACGCCGAGCCCAGGTCGAACACCATGGGTTGGCCGTCGTTGTAGTTCACCACGTACATCTTGCCGTCGCGCACCAGCATGTAGCCGCCGGCGCCACTTTCCTGCATGTTGATGCGGAGATTATCGCCCTCGTATTCGAAGGTCATGACATCGCCCTGCTCGGTGGTAACTTCAGCGATGTCGGCGGCGGCGAAGCTGGCACCCAGGCCGAGTGTGAGGGCACTGGCAAGGAGGGTCTTATGGGTAATGCGGGTCATTGTGTCTTCCTTTGAGTCGGTTGCTGACGGCCCTATCCGTCAATCTGCGGGGCAGGCACACCTGTGCCTGAGGGCCTCTCCGGCCTCGGTTCCCCTTTGTCCAGTGTAGTGACTTGGGGCGGAAATGCCATCCTTCGGAGCCCTCAGCCCGTCAGACTCCGGTAGGCGTCCAGGGCTCTCTGGCGGGCTTCGGCGTGGGGGACCAGTGGCTCGGGGTAGGTGTCTCCGAGGACAACGCCAGCTGTTTTGAGGACACTTTCCGGGGCGTCGAAGGGGCGGTGGAGGTATTTGTCGGGCAATTCAGCCAGTTCCGGCACCCAGCGGCGGATGTAGTCGCCCCCGGCGTCCACCTTCTGGCCCTGGGTGACCGGGTTAAAGATGCGGAAATAGGGCGCCGCGTCGGCGCCGCTACCGGCCACCCACTGCCAGCTGGCGGCATTGTTGGCCAGGTCGGCGTCCACCAGGGTGTCCCAGAACCAGTCTTCTCCTTCGCGCCAGTGGAGCATCAGGTGTTTGGTCAGGAACGATGCAGTGACCATGCGCACCCGGTTGTGCATGTAGCCCGTTTGCCAGAGCTCGCGCATGCCGGCGTCCACCAGCGGGTAGCCCGTCTGGCCCTGTTGCCAGGCCCGGAGCTGGGCGTCGTCCTGGCGCCAGGGGAAGGCGCCAAAAGTCTCCCTGAAAGGCTTTTCCGGCAGCGTGGGAAAGAAGTGCAGCAGGTGGTAGGAAAACTCCCGCCAGCCGAGTTCACTGAGGAATTTGTCGATCTGGTCGCCCAGTGCCGGGCGGTCTCGCGCTGCCTGGCGCGAAGCATGCCAAACGGCACGGGGAGAGATTTCACCAAAGTGCAGGTGGGGGGACAGGCGGCTGGTGCTCATCCTGGAAGGGATATCACGTCCGTCGCTGTAATCTTCTGCCGCTTCTCCCAGGAAGCGTGCCAGCGCGGCGCCCGCGCCCTGGGCGCCGGGGTGCCACCGCTCGGACCATCCCGCTGCCCAATCCGGCTGGGCGGTATACAGCTGCCAGTCTTCAAGAGATTCTGAGTCAGGGACCGGAGAGGCGGGCACCAGGCGCTCCGGTGGCGGCAGCGGCAGCCGCGGCTCGGGCCGCGCCAGGCAGCTTTTCCAGAACGGGGTAAATACCTTGAAGGGCGTTTCTCCCTGGGTGAGCACGGTCCCCGGCTCGAACAACAGGTTGCCTGGATAGCGTTTGAGTTCGACCCCCGTGGTTGCCAAAGCACGGTGCAATTGCTGCTCGAGATCGGCTGCCCAGGGCTCGTACTGGCGGGTGCACATAACGGTATCGGCGCCGGTCTCGCTGGCGAGCGCCGGCAGTATGTCGGTCGGCGAGCCACGGCGCAGGACCAGGGTGAGGCCATAGCTGCGCTGCAGAGCGCTGCCGAGGGCAGCCAGGCTCTGCTGTAGCCACCAGCGGCTGGCGCCGCCCATACGCCAGTGCCTCGGCGAGGTGTCATCCAGAATGTAGAGGGGAATAACAGGGCGTCCGCTGGCTGCCGCGGCCTGGAGTCCGGGATGGTCTTTCAGTCTGAGGTCCTGGCGGAACCAGAAGAGGATGGGGTTACTCATGCACACAGTACGCAGGCGGTGGTGGGGGCGGATCAGTCCGCCGGCAGGTTTTCCAGCACGGCCGCACAGTCCAGTGGCAGCCGCAGGGTGGCCAGCGGATCGGCCCGGCTGGTACCGGGGTTCAGCAGGGCGATGGGCTTGCCGGTGTGAGCCGCGTGCTTGCAAAAACGGAAGCCGGAATACACCTGCAGTGAACTGCCGATCACCAGCAGGGCGTCGGCCTCGTCGATGGCGGCGTACACCGTTTCCACCCGGGCGCGCGGAATGGCGCCACCGAAGAACACCACATCCGGCATCAATAGTCCGTTGCAGCCCTCGCAATGGGGGATCGGTGGTACCAGCACGCTGCTCTCCGGCAGGTCCGCATCGCCGTCGGGTCGCGCTGCCGCGCCGTTGGCCAGCGGATGAAACCCCAGCCTGGCGAAGCGCTGTTGCAGGGCTTCGCGGGGCAGATACTCGCCGCAGCCGGTGCAGATCACCCGGTCGACCCGCCCGTGCAGGTCGATCACGTTGCGGCTGCCCGCGCGCTGGTGCAGGCGATCCACATTCTGGGTCACGATGAGGCCCACCCGGCCCTGGCGCTGCAGGGCACTCAGGCTGAGGTGTGCAGCGTTGGGTCGGGCGTCCCGTATCGCAGGCCAGCCCTGCAGCGACCGGCTCCAGTAGCGGCGCCGGGCATGCTCATCGCCGAGATAGGCCTGGTGAGTGATCGGCTGGCTGTGTAGCCAGGTGCCCTTTTCGTCCCGGTAGGTCGGGATGCCGGATCCCTTGCTGATACCGGCGCCGGTGAGTACCACAATGCGAGGGTGGCGGCGCATGAACCGGGCCAGTTCACGGGCGCCCGCCGTGGCCGCAGTTGTCGTAGTGATCGGAGGTGCCAGCATGCCTACAGCTGGTTGCGCATGCCCAGCTGGTCCGGGTAGGGCTGCAGGTAAGCCTGCTGGGCAATGTAGGGGTTGTGATGGTTGGCAAAGTGATGGCGGAGCATCGTCACGGGAACAACCAGGGGAACATGGCCGCAACGGTACTCGTCGATCAGTGCCCGCAGCCGCTGGCGTTCGGCATCGCTGATGTCGCGCTTGAGGTAGCCTGACAGGTGAAACAGCACGTTGCTGTGGGAGCGCAGGGTCGCGCGCTCCGACAGCGCGGCCATAAAGGCGTGGATAAACTCGTCGGCAAGCGCTTCCAGGTCCTGCTTGCCGGCGCTGGCCAGCATCCGCCCCAGCTGCTTGTAGCTGCCGACACTGTGGGCCATCACCAGGTACTTGTAGCGGCTGTAGAAGTCGATCAGGGCCGCGGGGCTCAGTTCCTGCTCGCGCAGTTGCCGCCAGTCGCGGTAGGCGAACACCCGGGACACGAAACTGTCGCGCAGTCCGGGGTCGTTGAGTCGTCCGTCGTCCTCCAGCGGCAGCAGCGGATCGATGGCGTGCAGGGCACTGGCAAAGATGCCCTGGGTGTCCGACGCCACGGCGTGGCCATTGTCGGCGTGGCGTTTGACCCGGTCGTAGCCGCAACTGGGGCTGTTCTTGACCAGGATGTAGCCGCATAGCTCGGGAGCGCGCTCCAGTACCCGCCGGGCGTAGTCCGCCAGCTGCTCGGTGTAATCCCGGGTATGGCTGGCGACGTCGAGTGCGCGAACCTGTCCCGCATCGCTGCCCACCAGGTGAATGGGCGGGCGGGGCACGGGCATGCCGATGCCCACCTCGGGGCAGAAGGGGCGGATGTCAAAGGCTTCCCGCAGGCGTGCCACCGGGCCGCTGGGGCGCTTGGTCTGGCCGTCGTAGCGCACCGCCTGGCCGTTCAGGCAGGCGCCGATGCCCACCGGTGGGCGCTGCGCTTTCACCTCGTCGTTCATCGCCGGATTACCGTCCATTTGTTACAACCCCACGTTAAATTCCCGCGGTCGCGGGTGCAATGGTCTGGCTGCGTTTGGTACGTTGATCTTGCCGAAGAAGATCAGTGCGGCGCAGGTGTTCTTCCGAGTCGCAGGCTGGTCAGGATTGTCGCGTCTCGCGCACTCCACAACCAGGCCAGTACTGGTGCCAGAGTGGGTACGATCAGCGTATTTAGCTGGTAGAGCAGGGCAATGACCGGCGGTGGTGGCAGGGGCATGGAAGCCTGGGTGAACAGGGTGTCCTGCAGGCCCAGCATCAGGTTTTTCAACTGGATGCTGAGCAGCCCCAGCGCCATGAGCAGCCACAAAATGAGCAGACCCCGGCTGAAGCGTTCCAGGGACTGCGGAACCCCGGAGGCGAAATGCAGGGCCGCGTAGAAGGGGATCGAATAGGACACCAGCCGGGTGTCCACCGCAAAGGCCATCTGGTGTCCCGCCTGCTCGGCCGGCAGCAGCGCGCCGTTGTGTTCGCCAAAGGCCGTCACCACCAGCATGCGGGTCTGGTCCAGGGACACGCTGTCGACAATATCCGGCAGCCCCCATTCGAGTGCGTAGCGGGCCAGCAGGAAAGCCGGGGCCGCGGGAAGGTTGCCAAGTGCATACCACAGCCCGAAGAAGGGCAGCATCAACAGCAGGACCCAGGCCATGAACTGATAGGGGGAGCGATTGCTCACGGATTGCTACTTTCTGCCAGCCGCGGGCGGCGATCGAGGTAGCGCAGGTAGAGCAGGAACACCACCAGTACGTCGAGCATGATGAATACCGGCCAGAGATACAGGTGGGTAAAGCTGAATACCGGTTCGCTCCACTGGCCGAGATAAAACAGGCTGATGATGCGCAGGATATTCAGCACCTGGATGGTCAGGAAACCCAGCCCGATGGCCAGCAGGCGGTCTCGCACAGAGGCCGGAAAGGCGAGAATGCCGGCGATCAGTACGATGGCGGCTTCCACGCCATTGCAACCCGATTCAATGGATACGGCAAAGCGGCTCACCGTGTGCTCGATGACGCGGCCATAGGCGATCACGTTGGCGTCGAAGGGGGTAATGAGCGCTGCGCTCAGCGTCGCCAGGCCGGTAGTAAAAGGCTGCACCACGTGCTCCTGCACGGGGGTCAGCATCTCCACGGTGAAGAGCCCGATCAGCACGGCGAGAAAGACAAAAATAAACTTGTTCATTGCGGTGGTATTATGGCGGCAAACGCCGGCTGCTGAAAAGGCCGGCGTTCACCTGATCGTGTCCACAGGAGTGTTTTATGTCGCAGCCCGCGCGCTGGCTGGGTCTGGCCCTGACCCTGGCGATGTTTGTGTTCAGTAGCTGGATGTATTTGCAAACCGGTGACTGGGTGGCCCTGGTGTTTGCCGGCGGCAGCTTTGGCTACGCCCTGTTTTTTATGGCGGCGGCCAATAGGAAACAGGGGAAAGAATCACCATGATTGCGATCAATCGGCAAGGGCGCGTTGTGCTGCGCGGCCTGTGTGCCATGGTGCTGCTGTTGACGGGTGCCTGCGCTTCACTGATGTCTGACATGGACCCGCCCACCGTTAGCGTAGACAATGTGCGCTCCCTGCCGGCCCGGGATTCGGGGCCCCGCTTCGAGATTACCCTGCGGGTCGCCAACCCCAACAAGCAGGCGCTGGATATCGTGGGTATCAGCTACACCATCGACATTCTCGACCGTGAACTGGTCAGTGGCGTGACCAACGAGGTCCCGCGTATCGAGCCCTACGCCGAGGAAACCGTGAAACTGGAAGCGGGTATCAACCTGTTCGAGATGTTGCGGCTGCTGGCGGAGCT
Organism: Parahaliea maris; assembly: GCF_008064665.1. Lineage (GTDB taxonomy): Bacteria > Pseudomonadota > Gammaproteobacteria > Pseudomonadales > Halieaceae > Parahaliea > Parahaliea maris. The sequence continues at coordinate 433,022 of NZ_VRZA01000004.1, forward strand.
GGGGCAGAAGCAGGGCGATACCCTCGATTACCGCTTTGCCGCCAAGATCGATTTCAAGGGCCTGTTGCCCACCCAGCGGGTAGAGGAACGCGGCAGCCTCTCGCTGAACTGAACCCCGGCGTCAGCCCAGCAGGGACTGGGCAAAAATCGCCAGGATGATCAGCGGGCACACCACCCGCACATAGCCCGGCCAGATTTTCCAGAACAGGCTGTGTTCGGCGCCGGCATTTCCCTTGCGCAATTCCTGCAGCAGGCTGTCGCGGTGCCAGATCCAGCCGGCGTACACGCAGAGCATGAAGCCCAGCAGCGGCTGGCTGTAGCGAGTGGTCACCGCAATAACCAGCCCGAACAACTGGCCGAAGTTCAGCAGGATCACGGTGCTGACACCGGCGATCAGCGTTCCGATGATCAGTACGGCTTTCTTGCGGGTGACCCCGTGTTCCTCGATGGTGTAGGCCACCGGGACCTCGAGCATGGAAATGGACGAGGTGAGTGCGGCGATGCTCATCAGGAAGAAGAAGGTCAGTGAGACCACCACGCCGGCCACGCCCATGGTGTCGAACAGGGCTGGCAGTACGGTGAAGATCAGGGTGTCCTCGGAAATCAGCGCCCCCGCTTCATTGAAAATCTCCACGCCGTTGTGCAGCGCCACGTACATGGCGGGCAGCACCAGGAACCCGGCCAGTACCGCGATGGAGATGTCCACCAGGGTCACCATGCCGCCGAGCGTGGGCAGGTTTTCCTTGTCGGACACATAAGAGCCGTAAATCAACATAGTCCCCACCCCGAGGGACAGGGAGAAGAAGGCAGCGCCGAGGGCGCTGATAATCAGCTTGGGCGACAGGGCGCGCTCAAAGTCCGGGAGCAGGTAAACCCGCAGGCCATCGCTGGCGCCATCGAGGGTAAACACGTAACCGGTGAGCACCACCAGGGTAATCAGCAGCATTGGCATCAGGCGGCTGGACCAGCGTTCGATACCGGCCTGTACACCCTCGGAAATAATGCCGATGGTCAGGCCCATGAAGATCAGCATGAAGACGATGTTACGGCTGAAGCTGAACTCGGTGAGCCAACTGGCCAGGTCTTCCATGCCCGCAAGGTGGGCCAGTGAGGCCAGGCAGTGGGCCATCATCCACCCCGCCACGATGGCGTAAAAACTGAGGATCAGGCTGGCGACAATAAAACCGGCTATCCCTGTCGTTGCCCCGATGCGCTTGCTGACCGGGCCCGGCGAAATCTGTCGCAGGGCATTCACCGCATTGGCGTGGGCGTGACGGCCGATGATGAGTTCCGCCATGAGCGCAGGGTAGGCCAGGGAAAAGGCCAGGAACAGGTAGACCAGCAGGAAGGCCGCGCCGCCGTTGCTTGCGGCCTGGGTAGGAAAGCCCCAGATGTTGCCCAGTCCCACGGCGCTGCCCGCTGCCGCCATGATAAAACCAAAACGCGAGCTGAATTCGCCGCGAGAAGAAGCCATAGAGTTATTCCGGAATGCTTGTTATTGCGGCGCTGAGTGTAACACGGCCCGACCGGTGCGCCAGCGCCCGACGCGAGCGAAGCTGCGCTGTCTCAGGCAGGGGGCAGTGCCTCGCAGGGACGCATGGGTTTGTCGTCGTCCCTGCGCAGGCCCAGCAGTTTCAGCGTCAGCGCGGGAATGAGGGTCATCGCCTTGGCTGAGGCATCGACGGTAGCGGTAATGGGAGACACCCAGGTGCGCGGTTTACGCAGTTTGCCGGTGAGGGTGATGGAGGAGGGAATCTGCAACAGGCGGTTTTTTGACAGTGGTGTTATCCGCACGTCGAGGGTTTCGCGCACCAGGTCGAATGTACCCTTGCCGGTGGCGACCATGCGCGGTGACTCGGCGAACAGGTTCTCGCTTTTGGCCACGCCGGAACGAAGGCTGAAACTGGCCATGGTGCAGTCCACGTGGGTCGATTTTTCCAGTGCTGCGCCGGAATACAGCCAGGCCAGCAGGTCCGTCGCCAGCAGGTCGTAGGCGGCACCTTCAATTTCCACGTCCTCGAGCGCCAGCGAGACATTGCCGTCGAGACTCCCCAGCCACTCGGCCCGGTGATTGCCGCGCGCGCTGATACCGCCGCGCAGGTTGAGGATGCCGGCCACGTCGAGCTGCAAGCCCAGGTCGCGCACAACGTGGTACATATCCAGGGCCTGCGCCTGGCCACCGAGACTGATGCCGGGTGGCTGGGCCGCCAGGTCGATGACGCCCGCCAACTCCAGTCGCGACTCATCGCCGCGCAAATCCAGTTGGCGCAACAGATAACGGCGCTCGCTGCCCTCAATGGCCAGGTCGATGCCCTCGAGGTCAATGTTCTCTCCGCGCACCGACCCCAGGTGCAGCTGCAAGTCGAGGGGGTAGCGGGGCAGGGAGCCGATCAGTTCCTCCAGCGAAAACGGGGTGGCCTGCTCATTGCGATCAGGCGGCGCCGGCTGGGCGCTTGCCGCTTGCCCGGGATCGGATTGCAGACCCAGGTCTGCCAGCACCACGGCGGGGGAAGACAGCTCAAGCACCAGTCCCTGCACCTCCTGGTTGTGGTGGCGCAGCTTCCCCTGCAGCGCCAGCGTGGTAGACGCGAGCGTGGCACTGCCGTTGAAATCGAGTTTCCCCGCGCTGGCCTGGGTTGAAAAAGAAGCCTGCAGTGTGGGAAGTTCGCGCCCGCTCATCACTTTGAGCAGTTCCCGGTCAGTGATCGCCAGTTCAACCGAGCCTCCACCACTCGGTGCCCCGGCGAGATCGCGCATTGCGCCATCAACCTGCAGCTTGATGGCGGGCGTCCCGCTACTGGCCACAGAGATTTGGGGCATGTGCCATTCCCCTGCTGTGCGCTGCAATGCCAGTTGGCCCGCCAACGCGCCCAGCGGCTGTGGGTAGGTGAACCCGTCCACCAATGAGTGGATCAGGTTGCGCATGTCCAGGCGCGAAAAGACGACATCCAGCCGGGTGGCCTCCAGTGTGCGCAGATTGGGGAGCTCGCCCGACAGGCTCAATTGCACCTGCTCGCTGTTGATTTCCCCTTGTACGTTCGTCAGGCGGAAGGTGCCCGCTACTCGTTCGAGCTGCGCGGTGGCGGAAGCCGCACCCAGCACCGGGACGCTTGCGGAAAAATACTGGGACAGGGCGCTGGTGTCGCTGATACTGGCGGCGAGATCGCCATTGAATCGGGACAACGCCCACTGTGGACTGCTGATGAGTCCTTGTGCCCCGGTGAGTGCCACGGTGAGGTCACTCCCTTCCAGGTTTGCCCTGAGATTTTCCAGTTGCAGGGCGTCGCCACTGCCGGTGAGGTCGGCGTCAGCGGTAAGCCGGTGGGCGTTATCGAGGCCGGTGGGGTACCACCGGTTGATCCGCTCCAGTGTCTCGGCCGTGCCGGTCAACTGCAGGTTTACGCCCTGCACTGAGGCGGGGCTGAAGGGCGCTGTGGTATCGATCTGCTCGATACGGCCGCTCGCGTTCAGCACCGTCCCGCCCGGCTCGCCGATTCGCCCCGAGATGTTGGCCAGCGTCACCTGATCCCGGCGCCCGGTGGCCAGGGCGGTGACTTCCCAAGGGCCCGTGCGGTCGGGAATGTTGTCACCCAGCCAGGGCTCCAGTACCGACAGTTCGGGCCCCGCTGCGCGCACCCGGACCTCGTTATCCCGCTGTTGCGCCCCTTCGGCATTCAGCGCACCGGGCCCCAGGCTACCTTGCAGGGTGAGGTCCAGTCCCGCGCCATGATGGGTGTTCAACGTGAAGGAGGGCACTGCCAGGGAAGCCAGGGGTCCCTGTATATCCAGCTCTGCCCGGGCGCTGCCGAGGCCACTGAGGTCGACATCAAACCAGTCCAGCAGCAGTGCGAGTTCCTGGATCTGACCGCTGGCCTGGACTTGGAGCAGGTTGTCATCGGGGCCGCGATAGTCGAACTCGCCATGGGCCAAAAACTCGTAGTCGGGCGCATTGAACAGCCCGAAATCGGCATCCGACAGGCGGAACTGGTCGAGATCTCCGCGGATGCGGCCGCGCATCTGCAGGGCGCCGGCAAGGCCACTGAGCTCCGCGCCACGCCCGGCCAACAGGTGGATGTCCGGCAGGGCGGCGTTGAGGCTGAAGTCGTAACTGAAGCGCTCGGTGCCTCCGAGCAGTTCGCCTTCCAGCACCGCCACCCGTGCACTGCGGGTGGCGTGCAGGTCGGCGCGCAGCTGGATGCCCCGGAGCCCCCTTTCACTGCGCATGGCGTAGAGATGGATCGTGGTATCCAACGGCTCACCCTGGAGGTCGCCGACGGCGTGCAGGCGATAACTGTTCTCGTCCTGCAATTGGCCGCTCAACTGCTGGAGGGGAAACACCAGCAGTTCCACATCGTGTTGCAGGAGGTGAACGGAAGCCACTTCGAGCTGACCCGGTAACCATCTGAGGAAACGCATCCAGCTCGCCGGGCTCGGCTTCTGGCCGGGGTCTCCGGGTCCTACATAGACGGTGAGATTGCCCGCGCTGACCCTGGCCCGCCGCAGCTGCCGCCGCAGCAGGTCGCGGGGCCGGAAGGACGCTTCCAGGTCGTGAATCACCAGCAGCGGCAGTTCCGGATGATGCTGGGGGTAGAGCAGCAACTGCCCGGCCCTGAGCTCGCCCTTGTCGACGGACACCTGCGGCGATACGAGCTCGAGACGAAGGTTGGTAAACTGCGCCACGGCCCACCGGGCGAGCGCGACACTGCGCTCGGAAGACTGCAGCACCCAGGCGGCGCCGCCAATGACCAGCCCGGAGGCCAGGACGATGATCAGCAGTGTGGCAGCAGCAAGCAGTCGCATGCATTTCCGGGCCGGGTTACGGGTTGGGGCAGTGTAGCATGTGCCGCGGCTTGCCCCGGGCCGACTTCGCTGTGCTATGATGCCGCCGCCTCGGGGGCCTGCCGGATTTGCCGGCCACCTCCGACACTGCCTGACGCGACGGTGGTGAAATTGGTATACACAGGGGACTTAAACTCCCCCGGCTTTAACAGGCCTTGCGGGTTCAAGTCCCGCCCGTCGCACCACAATCCGCAACGTTTCGCGCCGCTTGCCATCAACGCCGGCCCACGTATAATGCGGGCTTAGCAATTTCTTGCCTGCAAGCTGGTAAAAGCGCACTTAAATCAATAAGTTAGCTAATAATCTGCGCTTTGGGGCGAGTCTTCCATCTGCCCGATACGTGATGAGCCGAGCCCCGACCTCCGCAGCCTTCAGTCAGTCCCGTCTGATCAGTCTTCTCAGTACCCTGGGCGGCCCTGCCGCGGGTACGGAATCGCGCCATTTCGGGCCGCGCCTGGGGGGCATGATCGACCTCTCCAATTCCGTCACCCTGGCGGACACCCTGGCCATGCTGGAACGCCGGCCATTCGAGGCGGTGGATGAAGACCCACGGCGGGCGCGAGAGGACTTCCTGCGAGTTCGCGCTGCCATGATCGCCGCGGTGATGCGCAGCCTGGTCCCCGGGACCGGCGCTACCCGTATTCAATGGCCGGAAGCGGTGATGGAAGCGGGGGGCGGCGATGCACTGAAGCGCTTCTACAGCGCGCACCAGCGGGAAATGGACGCCCGTGTTCGCGGTGTGCACGAGCGCAGCCGCGATGCCCTCAGTGGTGCGGACTCCGGGCTGGCCCAACTCGCGAACCTGGACGAAGTGCTGGGCGACATTCTGGCGGTCCACAGCCGGCGTGTGTTCGCGACCATTCCCGGCGTGCTGGTCAAGATGCAGGCCGCGGCGCGGGAGGCCCTGCTGCAAGGCGCGGCGGAAGCGGAACAACAACTCAAGTCGGATGTACAGGCGCTGCTATTGGCGGAAATCGATGCCCGCCTGTTACCGGTGCTGGGGCTGATCGAGGCCCTCGACGAACACCTGGCGGAACACCCCGGCCAAACTCCCTGCCAGGCCCCAACCCAAGAAAGTGAAGCACTATGAATAGACTCCCGTTTTTCCTCGTCACCCTGGTGGGCGCCGCTATTGTTGTGTGGGTCGCCGCCCGTTTTGTCGGGGTCAATGGCCTGGCGCTCGCGGTGACGGCGCTCATCGCGCTGGCCTACACCGCGGGCGTACTGGAACTCTGGCGTTTTCGCCAGGCGACCGGCACGCTGGCGACGGCGCTGGCCCTGCCCCCGGGGCAGGTTGGGGAGCCTTCCACCTGGCTGGCGGGGCTCGACCCCAATCTGCGTGAAGCGGCGCGGGGGCGGCTGGAAGGACAGCCGTCGCATCTGCCCGGGCCAGTGCTGACACCCTACCTGGTGGGCCTGCTGGTGATGCTCGGGCTGCTGGGCACCTTCTTTGGCATGGTCGATACGTTGTCCGGGGCGGTGGGGGCGCTGCAGGGCAGCACTGAACTGGACGCCATCCGCGCCGGCCTGGCCGCACCGATCGCCGGCCTGGGCGTGGCCTTTGGCACCTCGGTTGCCGGTATTGCCGCCTCGGCCTGCCTGGGCCTGTTGTCGGTACTGTGTCGCCGGGAGCGACTGCTTGCCGGTCGCGCCCTCGATACCTTTGCCCACGACGTGTTCCCCGACCAGCACCTGGAGCGGCGACGCCAGGCTGCTTTCGATTCCCTGCAGGCCCAGTCTGCGGCAGTGCCCGCCGTGGTTGAACGCCTCGACGCCCTGGTGGACCGCCTGGCCCGACTCGGTACCGAACTGGGCGATACCCTGGAACGCAACCAGCAACAGCTGTACGGCGCCCTGCGGGAAGACTTTTCGCGATTGGGCGAGGAGGTTGGCAGCAGCCTGAAGTCCAGCCTGGCGGAGAGCGGTCGCATGGCCGGAGAGGGCATCCGCCCCTCCATGGAGGCGGCGGTCTCAGCGCTCGCTGAGCACAGCGAGGCCACCAGGCAGCAACTGGCCAGCCTGGCCCGGGAACAGGCGGAAGTGCTGTCCGAACAATTTACCAGTGCGACCAATGAAGTCCATGCCGCACTGACGGCTGCGGGTGAACGACAGGGCGAGGCCAACGGCAGCCTTGCCCAGCGTATCGGCGAGGGTATCGAGCAGGTTGCCCGTGAGCAGCAGGCGCGCCAGCGCGAGCAGGGTGACCAGCTGCAGGAACAGTTTCAGGGCGTGTTCAACCGTATGGGCGAGATGGCCGCGGCCCGGGAGGCGGCGGAAACCCGCTGGCTGGTGCAACACGAAGAGCGCCTGCAGGCCCTGCTGGAGCAGACCGCCGGCGCCTTCGATGGCTTGGCGAACAAGGAGTCTGAACGGGCCGCTGCGACCCAGGATCGCCTTCAGGCCCTGCTGGAGCAGAGCGCCAATGCCTTCGATGGCCTGGCCGACAGGGAATCCGAGCGGGCAGCGGCGACACAGGAACGCCTGCAGGCCCTGGAGACTGTGCTGCAGGAGCACCGCGCGGCTACCGCCAGTGCCGACGCCGAGCGCCTCGCCCGGCAGGAGCAGGCACTGGGCGAACTGATGACCCAGAGCGCAGCCAGCATCGCCGCCTTGCGGGACGCGGAGGGCGAGCGCACCGTGGAACTGCTCGACCGGTTGCAGACGCTGCAGAACGCCCTGCAGGCACAGGGCGAGCGCGCGGAATCCGTCGAGGCTCAGAGACTGGAACAGCAGGACGCACAGCTACAGGCCATTCTGGAAACCACGACCACCCAGCTCAGCGCCCTGCGGGACGCCGAAGCCGGTCGCGCCGAGGTGGCCGCCGAGCGCCTGCAGGCCCTCGAGGGGGTAGCGGCCCAGCACCTGGCCGAATTGGGCGCGTCTCTGGAAGCCCCCCTGACCCGCCTGATCGAGACCGCCTCGGAGACACCGAAGGCCGCCGCCGAGGTCATCGCCAAACTGCGCGAGGAACTGTCCAACAACGTCGCCCGGGACAACCAGTTGCTGGAGGAGCGGGAGCAGTTGCTGGAGCGCCTGCAGAGTCTGATGGGCAGTTTGGAGAATTCCGCTGCCGGCCAGTACGACGTGGTGCAGTCCGCTGTATCGCGCTCCGCGGAAACCCTGGCCGAGCTGGGCGAACACATCGGCTCCCAGGTACACGACGGCGTTGAGCGCTTGTCAGGCCTTGCAGTGGACGTGGCCGGTAGCGCCGGCGAGGTGGCCAGCCTGGGCGAGGCCTTCCGGGCGGCCGTGGGCCAGTTCAGCGATGCCAACCAGTCCCTGATCGACGGCCTGGAGCGGATGGAGCAGGCCATGGAACGCTCCGGCGCGCGCAGCGACGAGCAGCTGGGTTACTACGTGGCCCAGGCGCGGGAGATTATCGACCACAGCGTGTTGTCGCAGAAGGAAATTATCGAGGAGCTGCGCCAGCTCGGTGGCCAGCAGCAGCTCTTTGAACCCGAGGCCGCCCAGTGAGCGACCTGCACGACAGCAACACCGAGACACCGGTCTGGGCCATTTTTGGCGACCTGATGGCTGCGCTGGTCGGGGTGTTCGTGCTGATCCTGGTCTGGGTGATTGGCTACCAGCTCGAGCTGGCCCAGGACCTGGCCTTTGAAACGGAACAGCGCCAGGTAGAGCAGCAGCGTCGCGAGCAGCTCGAGCAGGCGCTGGCGGATCCACTGGCGTCGGGCCGCATTTCCCTGCGCGACGGGCGCATTGGTATTTCCGGGAGTGTGTTGTTTGCCCTTAACTCGGCAGACCTGCAGGACGAGGGGCGTGAGTTGCTCGGTTCGCTGATCGGCCCGCTGCAGGATTATCTCTCGGAGCGCGACGAGCTGCTGATGGTCAGCGGTTTTACCGACGACCTGCCCATCCAGAGCGATAACCTGCACTTCGAGGACAACTGGGAACTGTCTGCCCAGCGCGCGCTCACTGTCACCCGGGCCCTGATAGAGGAGGGCATGCCCGCGTCCCTGGTGTTCGCCTCGGCCTTTGGTGAGCAACAACCCGTGGCGGCCAACGCCGACGAGGCGGGCAGGGCCCGCAATCGCCGGGTGGAGATGGCCCCGGTGCCGAGGCTGGGGAGCGATGACTGAGACCGTCCCACAGGATACCCCGGCGCTGGAGGCGGAGGTCGTGACGGCAAACGGCCCGGATAACGAAGCGGACACAGCAAGCGGCCTGCATCTGCCGGGCCCCGTGCCCGATGTCGAATCCCTGGCCCTGGACCGGGGTTTGGCGCAGCTGCGGGAGATCGGTGCCGAGTATTTTGACCCGCCGGGCTTCAGTTACCTGGATGCCCTGGTCGCACGGGCACAGGGCGCCGAGGGCCAGTTGGCCGAGTGGTATGAGGGGCGCGCCCGTTGCGAGATGAGCCTTTACGCGGACCGTGTCGAGACAGCCCGCAGTGACTGGGTGGAGCGGGCACGGGCGCTGTATGAGCGGGAACCGGCCTTGGCCCCGGCGATCAACTCGGCACTGGAAGGCTGGAACGGCCGCGCCCTGGCGCGGCTGGAGAAGAGCCAGGAGCTGTCGCGGGAACCGGGGCCGCTGTTAGCCCTGGTCAGCCAGATCGAGGCGCTGCACCGGGATTCCCCGGTAGAGGAATCCGCTGGTGGCCTTGAGCACCAGCTGCGCCAGCAGGAATTACAGTTGCTGGCCGAGTACGGCAGTACGGTCGAACGGCAGGAGTTGCGCTCGGCGCGCTCCTACCGCCAGCGCATGCAGCGCACCGGGGCCGAGCAACTGCTGGCCCACTCGGTGGCCGAAGCGCCCCAGGAATCCGGGCCCCTGAATCCTCAAAAACTGGCCACCCGGGCGCTGTCCACCATGCAGCAACTGTCACCTGCCTGCAGTGCGCGCTTCGTTTCCTGGCTCAACACGCTGCTTTATCTGGAAAAACTGGACCAGTCGTAGACGGCACCCGCCGGCGCCGCTACTCTTGGCCCTTTTGTTCGCCACATGCAACCACTACAGATAAAACGACGTTTTCCCTGGCGCAGCGCCGGCGCCCTGTTTTTCTTCTTCAGTTCCATTCTTGCCTTCGAGATGGGGGTGACGGTCAGCGAGCGTCCTGAAGTGGCCGACGGCTCACTGCTGATGAAAGTCTATTATGCGCTGACCCTGTTTATGCTGGGTGGGGCAGACCTGGGTACGCCTCAGGGCGGTGGCCTGGTGCCGCGGATATTGTTGTGGATCTGCTTCTTTGGCGCGCCGATTCTGGCAGCGTCTACCCTGGTAGAGGCCCTCCTGAAGGCCATCGCACCCCGGCGCTGGCAGTATCGCCGCCTGCGCGACCACATTATTGTGGTGGGCCACGACGAGCTCACCTTCAGTTACCTGCGGGTCCTGCGCAAGCGTAACCCCAAAATCCCGGTGGTGGTGGTCAGTCACGCGGCGATGGATTCATCCCTGATCGAGGAGCTCAAGCACAGTTTCGATGCCCTGGTCATCGTGGGCGATATCACCCACGAATACTGCCTCGAGCAGATGAAAGTGACCCGCGCACGCAAAATCCTGCTGCTGGATGACAACAGCCTGCGCAGCTACGAAGCCGCCAGCAAATTGCTACAGATGAGGCCGGATATCGGCAAGCGTGTGGTCATCCACTGTGGCAACCTGCGCTTTATGCGCGCCATGGCGGATACCCGGGTCGCCCAGCAGTGCGAAACCTTCAATACCTACCACCTGGCGGCAGCGGGCCTGGTGCGCAGCCACATGATCCACCACTTCCACGAAACCCGCTCCAAGGACGTGGTGATCCTTGCCGGCTTTGGCCGTTTCGGCCAAACCATTCTCGAAGAGCTGCAGCGCTGTGCTATCGACGAACTGGCGTCGGTCCTGATTATCGACCGCGATGCCGAACGGCGGGTGCTGGTGGCCGACGAGCAGATGGCGTTTTCCGGCGGCTACCAGCGCCAGGTCTACGAGGGCGACATCGCCCACCCGGAGGTCTGGCGCAAGGTCAGCGACGCAGTGGAGGTGACCGGAGACAACACCGTCTTCGTGCTCGGCACCGGGCGCGAGGAAGAGAACCTGCGCACCGCACTGTGGCTGCGGCGCAAGTATCCCCTGTCGATGGTCATCGCCCGCAGCAGCAAGGAGTCGCTGTTTGCTGCGGAGGTGGGGCAGGATCACGACATTGTGAGCATCAGCATCAATGAGCTGGTGGAGGACAACATCCCGGGTAGCTGGACAGCGGTCGACAACTGATCTGTCACCGGGGAGAGGCGGCTGCTATGCTTGCCGCGATTGACACCAACCACAGTACCAACAGAACGAGGTCAGGCTTTGCAACAGGCACTGGAAAACATGCTGGCGATGCAGCACCGGATGAACACCCGGGTTCACGAGCAGTGGATACAACAGAATTTCGCCTGGTACCGGGCAATCTGGATAGAGTGCGGAGAACTGGTCGAGCACTACGGTTACAAGTGGTGGAAAAAGCAGGAACCGGACATGGAGCAGGTTCGGCTCGAGGTGATCGATATCTGGCATTTCGGCATGTCGGCACTGTTCACCCCCGGCAAGGGCCTGACTGAAATGGCGGCGGAGATCGCCGCCGAGGTGGCCGGGTTCAGCCCGCAAGGTCTCGATGTGCGCGAGGCCACCGAAGCCCTGGCCCACCATTCACTGGAGACCAGGAGCTTTTCGCCCACCTGTTTCTGGGAGTTGATGCTGGCCTCAGGGCTCGATTTCGACAGCCTCTACTCGGCCTACGTGGGCAAGAATGTCCTCAACTTCTTCCGCCAGGACAACGGCTACAAGGACGGCAGCTACATCAAGAACTGGCAGGGCCGGGAAGACAACGAGCACCTGGTGGAATTGATTGCGGAGCTGGACCACCAGGCGGAAGACTTCGCCGAACGGGTTTACAGTGCCCTGGAGCAACGCTACCGCGAAGCGGCCCTGGCGGGTTGATGCCGTGAGCGACGCCCCGGAGCGCCTGTCCACCACGGCCCTGGCCAAGGCGCTGGACCTGCCGGTCCAGCAGCTCTTTGTCACCCTCCGGGACTATGGCTGGATCGAGCGCCGGGCCGACAACTGGCTGTTGACCCCGAAGGGCGAGTACGAGGGTGGCAGCTACCGCAACAGCAAGCGTTTTGGCCGCTATATCGTCTGGCCGGAAACGCTGGTGGACCACCCCCTGCTGGGATCCATCGAGTCCAATCAGCGCATCACCGCGGCCTCCCTGAGGCGCTTTTTCCCCGGACTGCACCCCCGCAGCATCAATCGGGCCCTGGCCGAGATAGGCCTGCAACAGCACAGCATCCTGGGTTGGGAACTGACTGAATTGGGGCGGCGCTGGGGCGGCCAGCAGGCCGAGAGTGAAAACAGTGGCGCCTTCTATGTGACCTGGCCCCACGAAATTGTCGATCACCCGGTGGTGCTGCGGGAGCTGGCCCGGATGCTGCCGCCGGCGGCGGAAACGCCGGGCGAGGGCGCTGTAGAGGGTGTCATAGAGGGCGAGCCGGACCTGTTCGCGGCGGCCAACAGCGCCCCCCTGCAGCACGCAGGGCTGGACGGCCATCAACTCGGGTCGCTGCTGCAGCGACAGGTGTGCGACTGGCTCTACCTGGCGCAACTGGCCCATGCCCACGGCCGCGCGCTGCCCTGTGAGGAACCCCTGCAAGCGGATTTCTACCTGCCGCAGGGGAATGTCTATATCGATTGCTGGGACAGCGACGTGCCCGCCGGTGCGCTATCGGCGCGCCTGCGTCGGCGCGAGGTGTACCGGGAACTGCAGCTGAAGTCCATCGAGATCAGCGAGGGCGACGGCGAACGGCTGGACGAGGTGCTGGGCCGAGGCCTGCTGGCTTTCGGGATTCGCTGCTAGGGCAACTCGTCAGAGCAGGCTGTTGATCTGTCGGGCCAGGGCGAAATCCCGTTCCGAGATACCGTCGGCGTCGTGGGTGGTGAGGTGTATTTCCACCCGGTTGTAGACGTTGGACCACTCCGGGTGGTGATTGGCGGTTTCCGCCAGTAGCGCCACCTGGCTCATGAATCCCCAGGCATCAACGAAATTGGTGAACACGAAATGGCGGTAGAGCTTGTGCTGGTCGAGCCCCCAATCGGGCAGTGTCGCCAGCTGCTCTTCAACTTCCGTAGTGGAGAGTTTGACCAGTTCCATCGTTGCTACCTCCCTGGGGTGGCGGTGATTCCTTCCAGTATAGTCAGTTCACGCTCGAACGGCGGCTGAGCAGTACACCACACTCCATGTGATGGGTGTAGGGGAACTGGTCAAACAGGGCAAACCGTTCGACCTTATGGGTCCGGCTGATGTGGGCAAGGTTGCCGGCCAGGGTTTCCGGATTACAGGAGATGTAGAGAATGTGCTGGAACTGGCTGACCATGGCTTCGGTGGCCGGGTCCAGGCCCGCTCGCGGCGGGTCGACAAATACGGTGCGCAGGTCGTAGTCAGCCAGCGGTTGCGGCAGTTCCGCCAGGCGCCGGAACTCCCGTTCACCGGCCATGGCCTGGCTGACTTCCTCCGCCGACAGGCGGATCATCTGCACGTTGTCGATGCCGTTGTGTTCCAGGTTCCAGCGCGCTGCCCGGACCGAGGTCTTGGCCAGTTCGGTGGCGACCACGTGGTCAAAACAGCGTGACAGGGGCAGGGTGAAATTGCCGTTGCCGCAGTAGAGTTCGAGCAGGTCGCCGTCCAGTCCCCCGGCCGCCGCAACCGCCCATTCCAGCATGTGTATATTGACCCGGGCATTGGGTTGGGTGAAGGCCTGTTCGTACTGGCGGTAGTCGTAACTGTGGCCAGCGACCGGCAGGGTTTCGGTCACGTAGTCTCTGCTCAGGACTTCCTTCTGCTTGCGGCTGCGGCCCACGATGGCCACCCCGAGTTCGTCAGCCAGTTGTGTGGCCTCGGCCTGCCAGTCGGCTTCCAGCCGGCGGTGGTACACCAGCGTCACCAGGGTATCGCCCGCCAGCGTACTGAGAAATTCCACCTGGAATAATTTGCGCCGGAGTACCTCGCTCGGGCGCAGGCGTTCACGCAGGCGCGGCATCAGCGCCTGGATCGTGTCACAGGCGATGGGGAAGTCCCGAATGGGTACCGGGGTTTTGGGATCATCCCGGCGGAACATGACATAGTCGAGCTCATCGCCGTCGTGCCACATGCGAAACTCGGCGCGCATGCGGAAGGCCTCGGGCGGCGAGGCAAATACGGTTGGCGCCGGCGCATCGAAAGGGGCCAGCAGGGCACTGACCTGCGTCACCTTGTCCGCCAACTGGCTGGCGTAACCCTCGGGGGCGAAGCTGCTCAGGGGCATGCCGGCAACCTCGCTGCATCCCGGGCGTGCCACAGGCGCTCGGCTTCCACCGTGGCCTCGCTGGCCTCCAGCTCCGGGCGCAGCAACATCAGCGCGCTGGCGCAGGTCGACAGGGTGGCCAGCAGGCCGTATTCATTGCGCTCTTCGTCGCGCCACAGGCTGCGCAGTGGCGCCACGTCGGGCTGTTCGACGGCCGCGACACGATCCCCCAGGGCGCGCTGGAATGTGGCCTCTATCCCTTCACCTTGACGCTGGAACAGCAGGCGGGTGTTGGCCTGGGGTTTTACCTCGACCTCGCCGCTGTCGCCCTTGAACACCAGGGAGGCGGGCTGGCCCAGTAGCCTGTCGGCCTCCAGGTGCAGCGCGGCATAGGCGGGGTGGAAGATACTCTGGATGCTGGCCGGGGCATTCAGCGGGTTGAGCATGCGGGCAAAGGTATTGACCGGGGAGCGCAGCCCCAGCAGCGACTTGAACTGCATGATCTGGTACAGGCCGGGACAGAAGTGCTCGAGAGACAGGTAGCTAAGGCCTTCGCCGGCGAGCTGTGCATCCACCTGCTGCCAGTTATTCGCCACCGGTAACCCGAGCTGGGCCATCGCCTGTTCGGTGTACAGGCGCCCGGCGGTGTGGCCGCCGGCGCCGTGCAGGAATACCCGGTAGCCCGCCTGGTTGAGCAGCAGGATCGCCAGCAGGAACCAGGGGTGCTGGTGTTTTTTGCCGGCATAGCTGGACCAGTCGAGGTCCGCCGCACCGGTTGGGGCGTTGGGCTCCATGCAGTCGCGACAGGCTTCCACGAACCCGGCGAGCTCCGCCCCGGATTCCTCCTTGACCCGCAGCAACATCAGGAAGGCACCCAGCTGCAGCGGCTCTACCTCGCCGCGCAGGATCATGCCGAAGGCATCGCGGGCCTCGTCCTGGGTGAGGGAGCGGGTGCCGGTCTTGCCCTTGCCGAGAATGCGGACATAGGGTGCGAAGGGATGCTCGGCGGTAACGGCTGCGAGCGGTGCTGAGGCCATGGGCTGCGCCTCCTAGAGGCAGTTTTCGGGTTTCGGGAGTCCGGCGATCTTGCTGCCGATTTTGGCCGGCGAGCCGGGGAACAGGGACAGCAGGTAGATGCTCTTGCCTTTGTCCGGCCCCAGCCTGGCGGCGCAGTATTTTACCAGAGGGCGCATGGCGGGGGAGGAGTCGAATTCGGCGAAATAGTCGCGCAGCAGCTCGATGACTTCCCAGTGGGCCTGTTCCAGGGTGATGCCCTCTGCGCTGGCGATCTGGCCGGCGACCTCGGGGCTCCAGTCCTCGAGGTTGCGCAGGAAACCCTCCTTGTCGAATGCTCCGGGTTCCAGCATGTTCAGTACCAGGCCAGCTGCCGGGGAAACTGCTCAGTGAGTTCGACGAAGGTGGCGTAGTCGACTGCCTTTACCCCGGGGCACAGCCGCGGCAGGACGCCGGCCGCGCGGGCGTCGTCTTGCAGTACATAGAGTGTTGCGCCTGTCGCCAGCAATCGGGTGGCCGCCGGAGAGCCGTCCAGGGCGGCGTACACCCCATTACCCATCAGCAACAGGGCGTCAGTGGTACCCAGCTGCCCCAGGCACTGCTGGAAGACACCCTGTTCCGGGGCTGCATTGAGCGTGTGCAAAATCATCTCAGAACCCCAGCAGGTGATCGGCCGCCTGCAGCAGTTTGCGCATGCCGTCGCCGTCGACAACGACAGCGCCCTCTGGCAGCGGCATGTCTGTCAGGCCGTATTCGGCGAGTGCGGCGCCGTCCACGTAGAGCTGGTCGATGTCGTACAGGGGCAGTGAGTCCAGCACCTTGCGATGATTGCGGGTACCCACGTCCGTAGGGTCCTGCTCGGGTAACAACTGCAGCACCCCTTCGGCCATGAACAGCAGAGTGGGCGCCATGTCAAAGGCACCCGCCGCCAGGGCGGTATCGAGGGTCGAGCGGGCGAGGCTGTTGCCGTAGGGCGCGTGACGGCAGACCAGTAGCAACTTTACAGCGCTCACGCCTGGCCCCCGAAGGTCAGGACACGGTCACTGGCCACGCTCGCTTCCAGCAGTAGCCCCAGGCCACCAATGGTGAATCCCTCGGTCACGGTGGGACCGGGCTTCTCATGGCGCTGGGCCTCGGTGGCGTCGAGCAGGCCACGCCGTACAGCGGAACTGACGCACAGTACCAGCTCGACACCGGTCTCCCGGGCGAAGGCGCCCCACAGCGCCGGAATATCGCGCTCCCCCTGGGGGGGCACGGTAGTGTCCAGGCCGTTATTGACCCCGTCATCCAGAAAGAACACCCGTTCAATACTGTGGCCCCGTTCCAGGGCGGCACGGGCAAAGTGCAGCGCGCTGTAGCTGGCGCTGCCGGGCGGGGCGAGGACGAGGAGGGCGTATTTCACGACGTGTGTGGCGGGCCAAAAACAAAAAACCCCGGTGGCAGGCACCGGGGTTCGTGCAGCGCGGGGCGAGGCTCAGTCATCGCCACCCAGGGCGGTCAGCAGGCTCAGCAGGTGGATGAACAGGTTGTAGATGTTCAGGTACAGCGAGACTGTGGCGCGGATGTAGTTGGTTTCACCGCCGTGGATGATGCGGCTGGTGTCGAACAGGATCAGGCCGGACATGATCATGATCACGGCGGCGTTGATGGTCAGCGCCAGTGCCGGGATCGCCAGGAAAATATTGGCAATCATGGCCACGACCGCCACGATCAGGCCCACCATCAGGAACCCGCCCATGAAGGAGAAATCCTTGCGGGTGGTGAGGGCGTAGGCGGACAGGCCAAAGAACACGATGGCGGTACCACCGAGGGCCTGCATGACCAGCGCCGGGCCGCCGGGCATGGCTGCGTAGGCGTTGAGCAGGGGGCCGAGGGAGGCGCCCATCACGCCGGTGAAGGCGAAAATGGCCCACAGACCCTTGCTGGTGTCTGCCATTTTGTGGACCACGAACAGGAGCCCGAAGCCGACCAGTGACAGCACCAGAGCGGCACCGTGGGGCAGGCCCATGGCCATGGAAATACCCGCAGTCAGGGCGCTGAAAGCGAGGGTCATACCCAACAGCATGTAGGTATTCCTCAGCACCTTGTTGGTGCTCACGACAGACTCCATGCCTGCGGTGTTCAGGTTGTACTCACGTTGGTACAGCGGCTTGTTTTGCATCGTTTACTCCATTGTGCGCAGCACAGTTACTGCGTTCGATACTTGGACCCATAATAAGGCCGGGAATTCCAATTTCAAGCGATGTTTATCGGCATCGAAGGGCTGTAAACCCAGTATAGATCAGCTTTTGAGCAGCTTTGCTCCGGTGGCACGGTAATAAATAAGAGGGCTCTGGATCAGGGCGGGCGGTTCCAATTAACTGAGGGCTGCCATTTTTAGTTCAGAACTGCTATTGGGGCGGTTTCGCCGGCGGCACGCGATTGCTGCGCCTGCCACAACTCCGCGTATTTTGCTCCCCGGCGAAGGAGTTCGGTGTGCGTGCCCTGTTCCACGACCTCGCCCTGGTCCAGCACCAGGATCTGGTCGGCGTCAACCACGGTGGACAGGCGGTGGGCAATGACCAGGCTGGTGTGCTCCCGGGCCAGCTCCGCCAGGGAGTCAAGGATGGCGCGCTCCGACCTGCTGTCCAGCGATGAAGTGGCCTCGTCGAACACCAGGATAGGGGAGCCCTTGAGAATGGTGCGGGCAATGGAGACGCGCTGTTTTTCGCCCCCGGAGAGCTTCAGGCCCCGTTCGCCCACCAGCGTATCGCCGCCGTCGGGCAGGCGGGCGATAAAGGCGTCGAGGTGGGCCAGGCGGATGGCGTTCTCCACCTCCTCGCGGCTGGCATCCACCCGGCCGTAGCGCACGTTCTCGAACAGGGTGTCGTTAAACAGCACCGTGTCCTGGGGCACGATGCCCACCTGTTCCCGCAGGGAGTGCTGGGTGACCTGGCTGATGTCCTGCCCGCCGATGCGGATGGTTCCTGAAGAGGGGTCATAGAAGCGAAACAGCAACTTCACGATGGTGGATTTACCGGCGCCACTGGCGCCGACAATGGCGAGTTTCTTGCCGGGCTCGATGGTAAAGCTGAGTTGGTTGAGAATCGGCCTGTCTTCCTGGTAGGCAAAGCTGACGTTGTCGAAGCTGACGCTGTTGGCGGTACTGTCCAGTACCTGGGCGTCCGGGGCATCCACCACTGCCGGCCGCAGGGCCAGCAGCTTGAACATGTTCTCGATATTCGCCATCGAGCCCTTGATCTCCCGGTAGACAAAACCGAGGAAGCCCAGCGGCATGAACAGCTGGATCATGAACTGGTTGATCAGCACAAAATCGCCCAGGGTGATGGCGCCTGCCCGCACCTGCCAGGCCGCGAGGCCAATCACCACGGTCTGGGCGATGGCAATAATCAGGGCCTGGCCCCCATTCAGGGTGAACAGGGACAGGCGATTCTTGCGCCGGGCCTGCTCCCAAACCGCGAGGGATTCGTCGTAGCGCCCGGCTTCGTACGCCTCGTTGGCAAAGTACTTCACCGTTTCGAAATTGAGCAGGCTGTCTACCGCCCGGGTATTGCTGATGGAGTCCGCCTGGTTCATTTCCCGCACGAAGCGGGTGCGCCACTCGGTGGCGCGGAAGGAGAACAGACCATAGGTAACCACCGCGACAACCACCACCACCGAAAATTGCGGGCCGTAGTTCAGCAGCAGGATGCCCGCCACCATGGCAATTTCGAACAGGGTCGGGGCGATATTGAAAATAAAGAACCGCATCAGGAAACTGATGCCGGTAACGCCGCGCTCGATATCCCGGGCCAGGCCACCGGTCTGCCGATTCAGGTGGTAGTCGAGATCCAGGCTGTGGACGTGGCGGAACACCTGCAGGCCGATACGGCGCATGGCCCGTTCCGTCACCCGCCCGAAAATGGTGTCGCGCAACTCCCCGAAGAACACATTGGCAAAGCGGGCGCCGCCGTAGGCCAGTACCAGGCCGAGTACCAGCAAAGGGGCCAGTTCGATACCGGCGGTTGCATCCAGGCCGTCGACCAGATGCTTGAGCAGGAAGGGGATGGCGATCACGGCGCCCTTGGCCAGCAGCAGGCAGGCGAGGGCGGCGATTACTCGCCAGCGGTATTCCCGCAGGATGGGCCAAAGTCGCGACAGGATTCGCCAGTTGAGGGGCCTGTCGTCGTCGGGAAGGGTCTGGCCGTGGCGCATTGGGTCGCTCGCAGTGGATGGGATGCCATCATTGCAGGGTGGAGTGTGGCCCGCAACTACAGAGGGGTTACACTGGGAGCAGGTTCTATAGACGACAGGGATGTAAACCATGCAGGTGAGCAGGGGTAATGTCGACCATAAGGTTGTGGCTATGTGGACACCTGTGACGCTTCTGGTGGCGGCACTCATCGTGCTGCCAGGCAAAGCCCGAGCGGAACAGATGTCCCCCGCGCCAGGCCAGCGCGTCATCCTGGTGACGGGTTCCACCGGCGGCCTGGGGCGAGAAACCGCGCTGGCCCTGGCCCGGGCGGGTGATCATGTGATCCTCCACGGCCGCAACGAAGAGCGTGCCAGGGAAGTGCTCCAGCAGATAAAGGACAGCGGCCGCGGTAGCGCCAGGTTCTACCGGGCGGACCTTGCCAGCCTGGAGGAAACCCGTAACCTCGCCACGCGTATTCTCGCGGACTACGAACGGCTCGATGTCCTCGTCAACAACGCCGGTATCGCACTTTCCGACGAGGCGGGTCGGCGGGTATCGGGTGACGGCTATGAGCTGCATTTCCAGGTGAACTACCTGGCTGGCTACATGCTGACCAACCTGCTGCTGCCCCTGCTCGAGGCCAGCGCTCCCAGCCGGGTGGTGAACGTCGCCTCGGGGCAGCGCCCCCTGGATTTTGACGACCTGATGTTCGAGAAGAACTACAAGAGCCTGGATGCCTACCTGCGCAGCAAAAACGCGCAGATCATGATGACCTATGCCATGAAGGATGCACTGGCGGCCCGCAATATCGTCACCAACGCATTGTTCCCCTCGGGCCTGATGGACACAGACATGGTCATCGACCTGGGTATCGAACCCCAGTCATCGGTGGAAACTGGCCGCGACGCGCTGCTGCAACTGATCAATGACGACGTGGGTACCGGGCAGTTCTTCAATGTGTTCGAGGCGGACGAAGCCATTCCCCAGGCCTCCGACCCCGAGGCACAAAAGCGGCTGCTCGAGGTGAGCGAAACGTTTACGTCAGTTCCCTATTTCGGATCGGCAGGGCAGTGAACCGAGGATGCCTCACTGCGGGGTACACCCTGTTGGTTTCCAGCGGGATTGATGGAGGCTGATCAAGGTGGCTGCCGAATGAAACTGCCTGGTGTACTGCTGTTTCTCGCTCTGGTGTTCGCAGCGCCGCTCGACGCCCGGCCAATTGAGCCCGCCGCAGACAGACCGGGTGAGGATTGCATCGTGCTCTTGCACGGACTTGGCCGCACCCAGCTGTCCATGGTGGATATGGCCTGGGCCTTGCGTAAGGCAGGCTACAACGTCGCCAACATCACCTATCCCTCGCTGCTGTACTCCATCGATGAGCTCGCCGTGATGGCTGTGAACAAGGGGCTGGCTGAGTGTGTGGAGTTCCGGCCAAGGCACGTCCACTTCGTCACCCACTCCCTGGGCGGCATCCTGGTCCGTGAGTACCTTGCCTACCACCGCATCGCGCACCTGGGGCGGGTGGTCATGCTTGGGCCCCCCAATCAGGGCAGCGAGCTGGCGGACTATTATGCCGCGCTGGACTGGCTTGGCTGGCTGCGGCCCGCAGCCATTGCACAACTGGGAACCGGGCCGGTATCCGTTCCACGACAACTCGGCCCGGTGGACTTTGAACTGGGTGTGATCGCCGGCACCCTGGCCTGGCGTCCACCGTTGCCGGGGGCGCCGTCGCTACCCAGTGACGGTACCGTGTCAGTGGCCGAAACCCGGGTGGAAGGCACGCGTGATTTTATCCAGATGCCGGCATCCCACACCTTTATGATGTGGAATGCGGATGTGCAGGGGCAGGTGATCTACTTTCTGCGCAACGGTTCGTTTGCCGCAAGAGAAGGCCTGACCGATCACTGATGTCGATCCAGCGAGCAGCGCAACCCGGAGCAAGCGGCTATTGGACCCCTCCGGGCGCCGGGATGTGACCAGAGCCGCCTCAGGTCACTCGGATACAGTGGGAAGTGTGTCTCAGTGTTGACGCTTCATGGTGATCAAGCCCGTAATCGGGCTCGCATAGCCGTTCGGGTCAACGAAGTAGGTTTTGAAACGCGCAATCACACACTGCATTTCCTGCTGGCGTTTTTGGATAACGCAGTGCAGGTCATTTTCGAAGTCGACCTGGCCTTCAGGGCTCGAAGGATCACGCCCCGTCAGTTGAATGCCGACAGTGCCGCTCTCGCTGACAGAGTAGACGCCCGATCCCGTTTCCGGAAAGGGAGGGAGCGCTTCGAAGGGTACAGGTGGCAGCGGCACGATCTCCCCGGACTTGACCACATCGTCAAAGCGCGTGACGTTGCCGGCTCCGTCAAAGGTCATGGTGCCGAGAATTGTGGCCCAGATACCCACTACTTCACCGGGTGACACCTGGTCGTGCGGGGGCGCGCCGTCGACAATGAGCGCCGGTATCGGGATTGGCGCGCCAAACTTCAGCATCCCCGACCACACGTACGTACCGTTTAGCGCCGAAGCGCTGTAGGGCCCTGGCGATCCGTCGGCGGTTGCGACGGCCGCTGGCAGAATGCCGAACGCGATCACCAGGATGAAGACCAGAGATCGCACGCTTCCTGCGTGTGGACGCTGAGAGCATCGGGGCATGGATTTAGAGAGGATTTTCATGAGGAACCTCCATCAAATTGAACAGTCAATTTCGGGAAGGTTTGAGGGGTAACAACGTATTTTGTGAGTGCAGAGCTGCAGCAACAGGCAGGAGAACCCGCCGCAATCGCCAGGCTCAGGGTTGAGTATAGACGCTCTCGCGCTCATGTGGCGGTTTACGTAGGTCGGAGCAGGGGGCTGATTGGATAAATGTTGTTGTGCTGCAAAAACTCAATTCCAAATTCCATATGGAAATATGCAACAGAGCACCCCGATGTCGCGGAAGGGGGAGACGCATCGGACAATTTGTCGAAACCGTATCCTCGGTCTACGCTTACAGCCGCTGTATCCCGAATTTATGATTCCCTAACGGTTCTGTCGAACAAGGACTCGTCATGAACATGAATCCGTCTCGCGCAGCTGTCGTACGTCTCTTTTCCGCATCCCTGGTCACCGCCGCCTTTTGCTACAGTGGCATGTCGAACGCGCAGTCACTCTATGATGACCTTGGTGGCCAACCTGCCATCGAGTGCTGGATTGATACCGGCCTCGAGGTCATTACCGGAGATGACCGCATCAATGACTTCTTTGCCGGAGAGCTCAATGCCGGACAAGCGGAGGACTTGAGGACCTCACTGGTCAATTTTGCTTGTGCTGCAACGGGAGGCCCCTGTGTCTATGTCGGGCGTGACATGTCCTGTGCCCATGGGGGGCTCAGCATTGATCATCACTCCTTCAGCGCTTTCCTCGAAGACCTTGAAGAAGCAGCGGTCCAGTGTCGCCGCGGCAACAGCGGTTATATGGGAGACCCGGCCTACTCGCAGCTCAATAAGGTCCTGTTGTCCCTGCGGGCCGTCGTGGTACAGGATGACCCGGGCGAAAATCCGGGTGCATGCCCGTAGCGGCGCTTTGACGTAGGCCGGTGAACTCATCCTCTGGCCCGGATAATAGAGTACAGCTACCGGGCCAGGTGTCGGCCATCGCAGATAACAGGACTTCAGTATTGAGCCCTGATGTCTCGATCTGCTGCCGCCTGTTCAGGATTTAGCGTGCCTGCCACAAGGGCGTGCTGTGATGAGATATCCAATATCTGCCTTCATTGCTGCTTTTCTGTTGTATCTGGTGAGGAGGAGGTGACAAGTTCCCTTCGGAACTGGGCCACCCGTTACGTGTCGCGCCTGTGCTGCGCAAATACCCGTCATTGCGTCTTTATCTGGAGAACGCTGGTTGGCCATTTCTCGATGAAATCACCGGCCTCATGTATCAGTACCCTACCGTCTACGTCGACGTTTCCACCAACCTGCATATTTTCGACAAGCGCACCATGTTGATGTATCTGGAACAACTGATGCTGCGGGGACTGGGCAAGCGCATCATGTTCGGGTCGGATCAAATGTGGTGGCCGGAAGTGATCGGCGAGTGCATTGAAGTCATTCAGGAGGCCGACTTTCTCACCCGGGAGCAGAAAGCCGATATTTTCTACAATAATGCGGCCCGATTCCTTCGTCTGAGCGAAGAACAGATTGCTGCGCACCATCGAGTCACGAGTGAATGACCTGCGGTGGGTGAGGGCAGACGTCTAGTTGTTTTCTGGCGGTAACCCAGGTGACCGCGGTGGCAGATTCCTCAGCCGGGACGCAGAGGTGTTTACGCGGCAGTTTGTTGCCTGAGTGGAGAGCCCGGCCAGAGAGTTTGGCCGGGCCCGGTTTGGCTGGTGGGGAAAGCCTCAGTTGGTGCTGGGGTTCTGCTGCAACGTCTCGAGTACGCGGGTGAGATTGAAGGACCCGGGTTTCTGCCGCGGCGGGAAGTCGCGGTAGGTTGCCAGGTGCTGCGATACATAGTCGACCGCTGGCAGGATCAGGTAGGCCCTGTCGAAACGCCAGATGTTGTAGCCCTCCGCGTCGTGTTCAGCACGTTCAAAAGGGTCGCCGCGCATGTCGAAGAGCTTCGGTACGCGCAGGGTGACCAGGGGTTCTTCCCAGACACTGAAACCGTGCGCCCGCTGTTCCATGAATACCATTTTCCAGCGGTCGTAGCGCAAGTTGGCCAGCTGGCCATCGTCTGTCCAGTAGAAAAACTCCTTGCGCGGCGCTTGTTCGGTCTCGCCCTTGAAATAGGGCATCAGGTTGTAGCCATCCAGATGGACTTTGTAGTTGTGCCCATAGGCACGGTGACCTTTCAGCAGCTTCTGCTTGATATCGGGTTCTCCGACGGCCGCCATGATGGTGGGAAGCATGTCTTCGTGCGAGAACACATCGTTGTAGATTGAGCCGGGTTTGATGACGCCGGGCCACTTGATCAGGGTAGGCACCCTGTAACCACCATCCCAGTTCGAGTTCTTTTCATTGCGGAATGGGGTCATGCCACCGTCAGGCCACAGGAACACCTCGGCTCCGTTATCAGAGGAGTACATCACAATGGTATTGTCATCGAGGCCCAGTGCCTCCAGTTTGTCGAGTATCTGGCCGATGTGACCATCGTGCTCCACCATGCCGTCGGCATAGATTCCGAGGCCGGTAACACCGTCAGATTCGGGCTTCAGGTGGGTATTGACGTGCATCCGCGTCGAATTCCACCACAGGAAGAAGGGCTTGTCCGCCGCTGCTGCCCGCTCCATGAAATCGATGGCTCCGGCCGTCACTTCCTCATCGACGGTTTCCATCCGCTTTTTGGTTAGCGGGCCAGTGTCCTCGATCTTGCCATCGGCGGTGGACTTGATGACACCGCGAGGCCCGAACTTTTGTTTGAATTCGGCACTCTTGGGGTAGTCGGGGCTCTCGGGCTCTTCTTCCGCATTCAGGTGGTACAGGTTGCCGAAGAATTCATCGAAGCCGTGGTTGGTTGGCAGGTGCTCGTCGAGATCCCCGAGGTGGTTCTTGCCGTACTGGGCGGTCATGTAGCCGTGATTCTTGAGCAGCCCGGCGATCGTCGGGTCCTTCTCTGACAGGCCCTCCTTGGCACCGGGCAATCCGACCTTCAGCAGGCCGGTGCGGAACGGGCTCTGGCCGGTGATGAAGGCGGCGCGGCCGGCAGTGCAGCTTTGCTGACCGTACCAGTCTGTAAACAGCGCCCCCTCATTGGCGATACGGTCGATATTCGGGGTTTTGTAGCCCATCATGCCGCGATGATACGCACTGGGGTTCATCCACCCTATATCATCGCCCCAGATGATCAGAATATTGGGCTTGTCCTGTGCGTGGACGAGACCGCTGGCAAGCATGCAAAGCAGGCCGCCCAAGCGCAGCAAGTGTGATAGGGACATGGGTTGTTCTCCTTCTTTGATGTCCTGTGTGAATTACCCTTCATGTTTACGGGTACCCGGGACAGTATAGAAGGCCGGGACAGATCAACCAGAATCGCACTACCCGGCTAAATATCCGGGGTGTGTCAGCAGTCTGACACACCCTTCCTGTTTCTGGTGGAGGCGGTCGCAGATTGGGGCCTGCCGGTCGGGTTGTCGATTACGTTGTGCATGGGCCTGATGTCGTTGAGACGGGGGACCTGGATGTGAGCGGGGAGGGCGGGCTTTGACTGAGCGCTGAAAACGCTTCACAGTGATACGCAGATAGCCGTCTCCATCCATATTACATTTTTATTGGTAGTGCTCGGGCGTCGGGGGGCAGGACATGTCAGTAATCATTATTGTTTTCGGATTGGTCTTTGTGTACACGGGCGTGAATGGCCTGCGCGAGGCCCGCATGCACTTCAATCGCGGCCAAAAGACCGAAGCAGTCATTGTAGAGCTCCAGGACACCACCATTACGGGTACTGATACGCGAACGGTAAAGGCTTACCAGGCGATCTATGCGTATCGCGACGATGACGGCAACGAGCACCGGATTGAGGGTCGTCGCAAATCGACACGTGAAAGTGCTTTTCCCATCGGCCAGCGCAAAACCGTCTATTTCAACCCGGACTCTCCCACGGAAGTGTTCGATACACCGCTCAAGGAGTTTTCAGGCCTCACCTTCGCCCTTATCGCCGGTGTGTGTATGGTCGCTTTCGGTGTCGCCGCCCTGGTGCTGGACTGGGAACTGTGAGGTCTCTGACAAATGAGCGAGGTCTCAAGCGACACACAGCTTGAAGCGTGTGCGTGTCCAGAAGCAGCCCGTCGCATCAGGCAGGGATGACTCGCAACCTGCTTTGGCGTGTTGTGACCCTTCGGGCTGCGGCGCTTTGCGCCTCGTGTCGTACGCGACCCCGGTCAAAACGCTGGCGCGTTTTGTCGAACCGGGGGGTTAGAACCAAGGCCTGGTCCAGGGCCATACAAAAAAGGGGCTCCCTGGATGGTCGATAGAGAACCGTGGGGAGTCAGACAGGGATTACTCACAACACGCTTGGGCGTGTTGTGACCCTCGCGGGCTGCGGCGCTGCGCGCCTTGGTTCAAAACGCTTTGCGTTTTGTCGAACCGGGGGGTTAGAACCAAGGCCTGGTCCAGGGCCATACAAAAAAGGGGCTCCCTGGTGGGAGCCCAGACTGCTGACAAAGTACCTTCAAAAGCCCTGGTCGTAAGACCGGGGCTTTTGTTTAATGGGGCTGTAATAACGAT
>NZ_VRZA01000005.1 GCF_008064665.1 Parahaliea maris
TTGTTAAGATCAACATCACTGCCATCGGCTTTGGCGCGAACCTTGACGTTGTAGTCAACAACGCGCTTTACAGCAACTAGCACTTTCATCGAATTTGTTCCCCGGCAATATGCCTTGAATGTCCGGTATCAGGGTTAATCCACCAACACGCTCTCCTTAGCGCTTCAGCTTCTTCTCACCCGCCAATACCGTTTGCAGAATCAGTGTATTAATCGTCATCGGCCCCACCCCTCCGGGTACCGGCGTCAGTGCCGTGGCCGTGGCCTCAAGCGGACCGAGCTCGATATCACCTACACCGCCGGGGTGATAGCCCGCGTCAACGACTACGGCTCCCGCCTTTATCCATTCAGCGCGTATGAACTCAGGCTTGCCTACTGCCCCGACCACAATGTCCGCCTGGCGGACAATGTCAGGCAGGTTACGGGTACGGGAATGACAAATCGTCACGGTGGCGTTTTCGTTAAGCAACATCATTGCCATTGGCTTGCCGAGAATAGGACTACGCCCCACCACTACAGCATGTTTGCCTTCGAGCTCAATATCGTAAGCCTGTAGAAGACGCATGATGCCCTGGGGCGTGGCCGAACCATAGGCCTCCTCCCCCATGGCCATGCGACCAAATCCGAGACACGTTACTCCATCGACGTCCTTTTCCAGGGCAATCGCGTCAAAACAGGCCCTCTCATCAATCTGCTCCGGCACTGGATGCTGCAGAAGAATGCCATGGCAGTCAGGGTTGCCATTGAGTTCCTCAATGGCAGACAGGAGTTGTTCTGTAGTTGTCTCTTCGGGCAGTTTTACCGCGATGGACTCCATACCAACTCGACGACACGCGTTCTGCTTCATGGACACATAGGTCGCCGAGGCCGGATCTCCACCAACCAGGATCGTTGCCAGAATCGGCGTCCCGCCACTGGACTGCTTAAGCCGCTCGACGCGCTCTGACAACTCAGCCTCGGTTTGTTTTGCGATAGCCTTGCCATCGAGAATAAGCGCAGACATATCAATCAAACTCGCCTTTATGCATGGCGTCCTCAATCCGGGTAAACGCTCGCAGGAGGCGCTCCACGATCTGGTCTGCCTCAGACTCAGTCAGGGTGAGTGGCGGAGCCATAGCCGCCAGTGCTCGTCCCCTCGCACCTCGAATTACCAGTTTCTCATCGTGACAAGCCTGTATCGCGAAGTGTCCGGCTTTGGAGGCTTGAACAAAGGGCGTACGGGTCTCCTTGTCCTTGTCGAATTCAATGGTCATCAACAGACCTTCTCCGCGGATGTCCGAGACAAACGGCCGGTCGCCCAGTTGCTCCCGCAGTTGGTTCTGCAGATAAGCTCCGACCTTGGCCGCGTTCTCCGGGAGCTTTTCGCGCTCCAGGATATCGATATTTGCCATCGCTACGGCCGTGCAAACCGGGTGCCCTGAGGCGGTAAAGCCGTGCCCGAAGGCGCCGTCAGCCTCGGCCTCTGAGTAAAGCACCTTGCTTACACGCTCAGACAAAACACTGGCGGACAGTGGGAGATAACCGCTGGTGATCCCTTTGGACAGGGTCATCAAGTCGGGTTTGATATTGTAGCGCGGAGAGGCAAACCAGGTGCCTGTCCTTCCGAATCCGGTAATCACTTCATCCGCGACCATCAGGATGTCGTAACGCTTCAGTACCGCATCTATCGCCTCGAAGTAGCCAGCAGGGGGCGGGATAATGCCGCCTGATCCGGAGATGGGCTCAGCAAAGAAGGCAGCAATCGTGTCAGGACCTTCCGCAAGAATGAGCTTTTCCAACTCGTCAGCCAGATAGCGAACGAACTCTTCCTCAGTGGCGATGTGATCGGGCCTTCTGTGCCAATCCGCAGCGACAGTGTGCAGGAACCCAGGGCGCGGAATATCAAATGCACGGTGGGCTGCAGTAATACCTGTAAGACTACCCGCGGTAACAGTGGAGCCGTGGTACCCAGATTCACGCGCGATAATTTTCTTCTTCTCGGGTCGTCCCAACACATTGTTGTAACGCCAGATCAGCTTCACGTTACTGTCGTTGGCGTCCGACCCCGAAAGTCCATAGAAAATCCGGTCAAACCCACTCGGCAGAAGAGACAGCAACTTCTCCGTCAGTTCGATCTGAGGCTCATGGGTGAAGTTGGAGAAACTGTGCAGATAACACAGTTTTGACATCTGGCTTGAGGCAGCATCAACGAGTTCCTGGCGACCATAGCCTACGTTGGTGCACCACAACCCGCCGGCTGCATCGATATACTTCTCCCCAGAGGCGCTTGTTAGCCAGATTCCCTCGCCTGACTCAAAGAACGCGAGCTCTTTGTTCTTCTGGCTATAAAGCGACGAAAAAGGGTGAAGCAGGTGAGCGTGATCGGCGTCTATAAGCCGTTGCTGTGCAGTGCTGGTGTTACTTGTCATGGCGGTTTCTCCCCATCCATTTCGGCGCCAGTTACCGTCATCTGTCCACAGGCCATTCACGAAGGATGATGGCCGGGAACAGTTTACAGGTGGCACCTGTTCGCTAGTACATGCGTCCTAATACTAGATGTTTCCGAAGGATCGATCAAGGGACTTTTGGAGCGCATGAAAAAAAATATGTTTTGGGAATGCTGGCGCAAAACTACCGGCCAAAAAAAAGGGCCCCTGTCGGGGCCCTAAGGTCTTACAAGGACCTTCACGGGAAAATTCCAGAATTCTGACGGGAAGCCCAGGCTTCCTGCGTTCGTCATGCGAATGCCGCTACTCAAGGCCGCATCGCTAGGACATATGTACTAGGATAGCATCAGCCTGAAGGCGCTGCAAGCCCAATTTCCATAAATTCAAGCTCTGGATAAGGCGGTGACACAGGGCTTCAGGGGCTCAATTTGTTCCTGAGCAGCTGTTTCCGGAGCGCTGTGGATTTGGTAACTGGCCTGCAAATTGCTAAGGCAATCAATAAGTTGGTCAGCGAGTTGCCATGCCCGTCAAAACGGTCACAATGAAGGCATTCGGGCAGGAGCTGTCCAATCCCGGTGAAAATTGCCTTACTCAGGAGTTGGTGTATTGATGTCGACAAAGTGTGCCTCTTTTCTGCAATCCAGCGAGTGGTACGAGTCGCTCGGAAGAGTTGTGTCTTCCCAGGGGGCAGAAAAGGTGGAAGCGCTTTTTGATGCGATTTCGGTGCTTTTGACGGCCGATGAGGTAATGCTCTTCTACTTCAAACCAGACCTTGGCCCCGACATCATTGTGCACCGTACCGACAATGCAAAGAGAACCAGGCAGATACACGACTATAAGCGAGGTTTCTACCTTACCGACCCGTTTTACCTGGCCCTTGAGAGGACCGAGCAGTCTGGCGTTATGAGTCTCGGCGAACTGGTGGAGGATGATAGTTTCGAGAAAAGTGAATTCTATCGCTATCACTATCGTGCAACCGAACTGGTGGACGAGGTTTGTTACTGTATGTCACACGGTTCTGGGGGGCATCTGCTACTATCCTTTGCCCGCTCGCATCATGTCGGAAGATATTCCTCAGAAGATATTGTTGCTGCGAGGCTGATAGTGCCGTTAGTAGTCGCAGTTCTGACTGCAAGTGCAGATTACCTGGTCGATCCGGCTTCGATATCTCCCGCTACCACCGACGAAATCAATTTTCACCGCAATCTAAAACGCGCCAGGAGTAATTTTGGCCGATCCGTACTAACGGATCGTGAGTATGAGGTTGTCCAATTGTTGCTCAGAGGCTACCCGATCGACGTCATATCGGAAAGATTGGAAATGGCAAAGGGTACGACCGCGGTTCACAGGCGCAACATCTACCGGAAGTTGGACATCAGCTGTCAAGCGGAGCTGTTTACACTTTTTATTGATGTTATAGAAGAAGTCAGTATTGATATTGACAGTGATCCACTCAGCCTCTACCTGCAACCTCTCTAATGTTTCTCTGCCACGATACCGCCTCGCTCACATACTCCTCGCTCAAATTATTACCCGACTTTAAATCGTGAGAACCAATTATACGCGTTCAACACATCACACATAGTCGACGCTAAAGGGTTAGGTCACTGGCGCTTTTGCGCAATTCACGCTGCATATGTAGTGCTCAATCAAAGGCAGCGCAGAAAGTTACCTGTTTTTCGTCAGTCTAAGAATTTAGTGGTCTTCTCAGTAAATCCCTTCGTCGCAGGGTAAAGTTTATCGTGGCGTGGGTATGCAAATAGAAGTGATCTAGAATCGAAGCAAAAATGCGAATGGTCAATAAAGTATTGAGGTACTTTAACGCATCGAAAGAGGTGGATGGCTATGGCCTTGTCAGCACAACAGAAACGTGCTCGAAAATTACGTGAACAGAAGCAACTCAATCAGCAGGCGGAGGACGTAGTCGGCCTGAGCCCGCTCATCGGTGTGAGCAGGGATGACATCAGAGATGCCGTTGCAAACATGTCACGACATTTCCTACGTCACCCCCTCCACCTTATCAAGCATTTAGCCGGTTATAGCGGCAAGATTGTTGATTTGACTGCAGGCCTTGAAGAACGCGGTGTGCCGCAGGGGGACCGTCGCTTTAAAGATGATAGTTGGCAGGATAGCGGTTTCTATCACTGGGTATTGCAGGCTTACCTTGCCCTCGGGGAGTCAATGGATGAGTGGCTCGCAGAGCTTGACCTGGATAGCCTGGACGAACAAAAGGCGCAGTTCGTGCTCTCGGTGATCAAGGACAGTCTCGCCCCGACAAATCATTTGTTGACCAACCCAGTAGCGCTCAAGAAGTTTCGAGCCACTCGTGGCGGCAGCCTGATCCAAGGCATGCGTCATCTCATGGACGATATGCGCAACAACCATGGTATGCCATCTCAGGTAGATAAGAGCCAGTTCGAGGTCGGGAAGAATCTTGCTACCACAGAGGGGGCCGTGGTATTTCGTAATGAAGTTCTGGAACTGATTCAGTACTCACCGCTTACCAGTTCGGTCTATCAGCGACCGATGCTAATCGTTCCACCGCAAATCAATAAGTACTACATTCTTGACCTTTCACCCGAAAAGAGCTTGTTCAAGTTCCTGCTCCAGCATGGTCATCGTGTTTTTACTGTTAGCTGGCGCAATCCCACCGCCGAGCTTTCGAGTTGGGGCATGGAACACTACATAAAAGCGCTGGTACAGGCCGTTACGGCTATAAAAGCAATCACTGGACAAGATAGCATCAATATATCGGGTGCCTGCTCGGGCGGCATCACGGCCACTATCTTGTCCAGTTACCTAAAGCAATCCGGTGACAGTTCGATCAACAGCTTAAGTCTCAGCGTCTGCGTACTCAGTCAAGCGGTCGGCGATTCAGAGATAACGGCATTTGCTTCACCAGATTCAATAGAGTCGGCACGGCGCTCCTCACGCAAACATGGAGTACTGGAAGGAAAGGATCTCTCCCGAGTATTCAACTGGATGCGACCCAATGACCTCGTGTGGAGTTATGTAGTGAACAATTACCTGATGGGCAGTAAGCCACCGGCCTTTGACATACTGTATTGGAATAACGACACAACTTGTCTACCAGCACAACTCCATAGCGATTTCCTTGATATTCTATTGTCAGATCCGCTTGCCACACCAGGTGCTCTCAAAATACATGATCAGGGAATAGATTTGCAGGCATTGGATTGCGACAAATACCTGGTAGGCGGCACCACCGACCACATAACTCCGTGGCATGCATGCTATCGAAGCACTCGAATTCTTGGAGGAACTGTTCGTTTTATACTCAGCACTAGCGGACATGTACAGGCGCTGGTCAATCCGCCAGGGAACCCCAAGGCAAGCTACCTGAGCAATCCGGAAAATCCTGCGCGGCATGAAGACTGGTTGGCGGGAGCAGAAAAGCAGCCCGGTTCCTGGTGGCTGGACTGGCATGACTGGTTAGCCAACCGCTCTGGCCGTAAAATCAGGGCGAGTAAAAAGCTCGGCGGCAAAGGCTACGCGCCCATCGAGCCAGCACCTGGTCTCTATGTGAGAGGCTGAAACATTGGATGAACACGCGCTTGACATTCGCTACCTACAAATTGAAGGAGTGAATGTACGTACCGGCATCAGACCAGGAGCGCGGGAAGGCCTTGCTCTACTTATATTCAACGGGATTGGCGCCGGGCTTGAATTGCTCGAACCCATTATTACGGCAATGCCAAACCGCGAGATAGTCACGTTTGATATGCCCGGATCGGGCAGTTCCACCACACCGCAGCGACCATGGCGAATGCGAAACTATGCACGCCTGGCGGCTCAACTCCTGGATCGCCTTGGTTATGAAAAAGTGGCGGTACTGGGGATTTCATGGGGCGGGTTACTGGCGCAACAATTCGCCCGGCAATACAGTGAGCGGTGTGAGAAGCTTATCCTGGCGGCTACTACTCCGGGGCACTTGATGCTCCCACCGCGCATGGAGGTGATCGTGCGCATGTCGAATCCGCTACGGTATTTTTCGCCTGACTACATGGTCTCCATCGCACCGAAGATCTATGGCGGCTCCTTACGGACCAATAAGCTCAAGGCAAAAGCGCATGCCAGTCAGATGACACCTCCCAGTGTGCGGGGCTACTATTACCAACTATGGGCGTTGATGGGCTGGAGTAGCCTACCGTGGTTACACAAGCTAGAGTTGCCAACACTGGTTTTGTCGGGGAGTGATGACCCTATTGCACCGCTAGCCAACGGTAAACTGTTAGCCAGGATGATACCAAACGCCCGGCTTCACGTGGTCGCGTGCGGCCACTTGTTCCTACTAACGCGTGCTCAAGCAGTGGCGTCCGATCTGGAGGATTTCCTGGATTCCAAGTAGAGTTCTGTAAGCCAGTTCCAAAGGTGTTCAGATAATCGGATCCCTGAAAGCCTCGCGGCGCCTCGGTTTCAGCGCGAAATCCTGGTTGCCAAGGAGGTGTAATGGGTGGCCCTCATTGAAGCGACGGATATCGATATGGACGACGCACACTCACCGGATAAAGTCGGGCCTGACAACATACCCCTCCAATGGTATTGCCTGTGCCAGCCCAATTAACCAAGCTAGCCCTAAAGACCCGGCTCTGATCAGCTCTTTGCCTGCAATTCAGGCCGCTCGCATCGCACCGCGAGCATACACAACTACGCCATTACGCATCGTCGCAACGTCAGAGTCCCGTCGGATCATCCCACCACTAACCATCGCTGTTCAATTGGAGTACACAATGAATTCATTTCAGCCCTTTGCCGACTTTAGTCATACAATTCTGATTGACGGTGAATTCCAGCGTAGCGCCGCAACCGGCTCGTTCGACGTCATCGACCCTGCGAGTGCAGAAGTCGTTGGAACCGTCGCAGATAGTACCGATGCCGAGCTGGATACCGCCATTGCCGGTGCGCTGGTGGCGCAGCGGGCCTGGTCGCGCCTTTCTGCGCTTGATCGGACTGACGCCCTGCACCGGATTGCCAATAGTATCGAAGAGAACCAGGCCTTGCTGGCGGAGTCGCTTACTCGCGAAATGGGCAAACCGTACAAGGAAGCGTTCGATGAAGCCTACTGGGCCATCCTGGCTTTTCGCCACTACGCTGAGACCTCCCGCCTGGACAACGGCAGAATTGCCGGACCGGTCGTGGGCGGCCACCAGAATTACGTAACCAAGCACCCCCTGGGCGTTGTCGGCATCATCATGACCTTCAACTTCCCCTTCTGCCTGTTTGCCTGGGAGGCGGCAGCGGCACTGGGTGCCGGCAATGCCGTCGTACTCAAGCCCTCCGAGCAAACTTCACTTTCATCGTTACTGCTTATGCGCTGTCTGCTCCCCCACCTACCGAGCGGACTGATCGCCTGCGTCACCGGCGGGGGCAGGATCGGCGGGGGACTCGTGGCGCATCGCGACGTACACGGCGTGGCTTTCACAGGCAGTGTCACAGTCGGGAAAATGGTAGCCAGCGCCTGTGCTGAGACATTCAAAAAGGCCCTGATCGAAACATCTGGTAATGATCCCTTTATCGTCATGCCGTCAGCCGACCTGGACGTCGCGGCAAGGGCCGCGGTCTTCGCTGCCTTCTTCAACGCCGGGCAGGTATGTACATCCGCTGAGCGTTTCTATATTCATGAGGCCATCTACGACGATTTTGTCAGCAAGGTGATAGATCTGGCCCGGGAGGTTCGCATCGGCAATGGCCTCGACCACGTTGACATGGGACCCATGGTGTCGGAACGCGAACGCACCCGTTTTGAAGCGCTGGTAAACCGGGCTATCGAGGAAGGCGCGAGCGTCGCATTTGGCGGCGGCCGACCCGCCGGCCTGGACAAGGGATTCTTCGTCAATCCGGTCATTCTTAAGGATGTATCTCCCGACGCGGAAATCATGAACGTCGAGAGCTTCGGGCCGGTAATGTCGATCTGCAAAGTAGCGGACTTTGACGAGGCCATTGTCCTCTCCAACCGCTCTGAATATGGTCTCGGCTCGACGGTCTACACGACCGACCTCAAGGAGACCGCCCGGGCTATCGAGGAACTGGAATGCGGAATGACGTGGATCAATGCCCCGCTGATGGACAACAATGCCCAGCCATTTGGTGGTCGCAAACTTTCCGGTATCGGCAGTCAGCTAGGCTCCGAGGGTCTCGATCAGTTCCGCCACTCGAAGATGGTAATGATCGATCCTGACTGCACCTCTCAGGACTTCTGGTGGTTCCCCTACTCTGACAAGGAAGCATTTGGCGGGGATCAATAACCCGCCCTTGCGCAGTCTGCGCCGACTACTGGATCCAGGCTACCTGGATCCAGGCTACTTTGCTGCCACCGAAGCCCATACAGGACACCGCGGTGGTAGTGGAGTCAAGCTGACCAGTGCGTTCCTCTGAACGGTCTCTTCCACTACTCCCTCACTGAAGTCAAAGATCCCCGGTAGCGCTCAGAATTCTCCGGAGCGCGCCGGGGCATTGAACTACGCTTTTATGCACTTACCTGCGGGGTCGTACCAGGGCTTGAGTTGAACTTCGATGGGGTAGCGTTTCCAGGCGATTTCAACCTCGAATTCGTGAGCAGAGAGAAAGTCCGCATCCACGCCTTCTTCGGCTTCAATAAATCCCATTCCCAGTGATGCCTGTAGCCTGTGGCCGTAAGCCCCCGAGGTGACTGAACCGACGATCTTATCGTCAACCCAGATCGGTTCATGGTGAAACACAAACGGACCGTTGGGGTCTTTGAGCTTGAACTGTACGAGCCGTCTCGTCAGAGGACCGCTATCCAGCTGCTTCTGCAGCGCTTCCCGGCCTATAAAACCACCAGGCTTATTCATAGCAACAGCGAAGCCAACGCCGCCCTCATAGGGCGTATCTTCCTCGCCGATATCATGGCTCCAGTGACGGTAGCCCTTCTCCATTCTCAGCGAGTTCAGCGCAAAGAAGCCCGCGTGCCCCAGGCCAAGTTCCGCGCCAGCTTCGACAAGGACGTCATAGACATGTTGTGCGAACTCTGCCGGTATATACAATTCCCAGCCCAGCTCTCCCACAAAGGTGACACGAGACGCGCGCACTTTGGCATAGCCGAGGTCAATTTCCTGGCTGGTACCAAAGGGAAAAGCTTCGTTGCTGAAATCCGCCGGCGATACCCGTTGCATTAGCTCGCGTGATTTCGGCCCCATGAGCGCCAGCATCGGCATACCCGAGGTAACGTCGGTGACGAAAGCATGCGCATCGGCAGGGATATGCCGCTGGAGCCACGCCAGGTCGCGGCGCTGTGATGCTGCGACAGTGACGATAAGGAAAGAAGTGTCGCTCAGTCGAGTCACCGTCAGGTCTGCCTCGATACCGCCATGAGGGTTCAGCCACTGGGTATAGACCACCTTGCCATGTGGAACGTCCACGTCGTTCGCACAGACATAGTTCAGGACTTCCAGCGCATCCCTCCCCTCGAGCATGTATTTGACGTAACAGCTCAGGTCGAACATCGACACGTTCTCGGCCGTGTTAATGCACTCCAGGGCAGTTCGCTCGAACCAGCTGGGGCGTCCATAGGAGTAGCGTACGTCATGCGTCTCACCCGGCACGCCGAAGAAACCCGGCCTCTCGTAGCCGTTCATCTCTGTCATCCACGCCCCCTCGGAGATGAGCCGGTCGTGGAATGGGCTCCGGCGTACGTTGCGGGCGGTTTCATACTGCAGATTCGGCCAGTGCATGTCATACATCGCGCCGATGCTCTCGGTCGTCCTGTCGTGCAGGTACTTCCTGTTCGACTGGAAAGAATGAGTGCGACGGATATCGACATCAACCAGTTCAACCGGAGGCAGGCCATCAACGACCCAGTCAGCCATGACTTTACCAACACCACCTGACGAGAGTATTCCCACGGAATTGAACCCGCAGGCAGAGAACAGGCCCTGTACCTCCGGTGTCTCGCCGAGGTGATAGCGATTGTCTGGTGTAAAACTTTCCGGCCCGTTGAAGAACAGCTGGATTCCCGACTCCGCCAGTAGCGGCACGCGATTGATGGCCTGCTCCAGGATCGGCTCGAAGTGATCAAAATCATCTGGTAGCTGATCGAAACAGAATTCCGGCGAGATCCCGTCCATCCCCCAGGGTTTGGCGTCGCGCTCGAAACAGCCAATCAACAGTTTCCCTGCATCTTCCTTGTAGTAGGCGTGCTCGTCGCCGACGAACATGACGGGCAGATCCCCCGGAAGACCGGGAATTGCCTCAGTAACAATATAGAAGTGCTCTGCAGCGTGCAGTGGGATGCTCACGCCAACCTGCGCGGCGAGATCGCGCGACCACATACCGCCAGTGATTACGACGGACTTTGCTCTTATCTCTCCCTGGTTGGTAACAACGCCGCGGGCTTTGCCCTGTTCCACAATAATTTTTTCTACCAGGCACTGCTCCAGCACCTTGGCACCCCGCATGCGCGCACCCTTGGCGTACGCCATGGTCACATCGATCGGGTTGACCTGGCCATCTTCGGGGAACCAGAAGCCGCCGACGATTCCGTCGACATTTACCGGTGACCATCTCTCCTTGATCTCGCCCGGCGAAACCGGCTCGACTGGAAGTCCGAAGCAACGCCCCATGGAGGCTCCCCGGGCGAGTTCCTCAAGCCGTTCGGGTGTTTTTGCCAGCCGCAGCGATCCGCGCTGCATGTAGCCTGTCGCCAGCCCGGTTTCAGCTTCCAGTTCCCGGAATAACTGGCCCGTGTAGTAGGCGAGTTCCGTCATCCTGCGGTTTGCGCGAAGCTGGGTAACAAGACCGGCCGCGTGCCAGGTCGTTCCACATGTTAGCTGTTTTCGCTCACATAAAACGACGTCTGTTACTCCGCGTTTTGCAAGGTGATATGCGATCGAACAGCCGGCTATACCGCCCCCGATAATTACTACGTCAGCTGTGCCTGGAACCGATGTCATGATTTTTTCCTACAGTTGCTCTTCGTTACTTTTCGCGTCGAAAATTTCTAAGCGAACGCTATAGGTAGAGAGTGTGACAGGTGCGCTAGATGGGCAATACCATACAAATGGTAGGGAACAGAGCGAATGCCGAGCAGGAAGGATTGTTACCTGCTATTCCTCGGTCGCGGTGTACGCACCGGAGGAAAGGTGCCTATAGCACCTCCTCCAGCTTGCTGATCCGGGAGGGGCTCCTCCACTGGACGATCGCAAAAATGAGAAAAAGAGCCATCGTCAGTATCAGGGATAGCCAGGGAAGCATTCCGAACACTCCCTCGTCAGAATGACTCAGGCCAAACCAGAAGAAGTATCCCCAGGCCAGCCCGCTGCCAGTCACTGTAACGATCTGGAAGATCCTGAAGCCGCCTTCGCGGACCAGCATGACGACGGCTGCTATCGCTGCGAGCACGTAGGGCAGCAGGTAGAAGTACACATAGAAGGTGTACAGGTACACGGATGACTCGAGCGGAGACGCAGAAGAAATCAGCTGCAGGAGTACCGGCAACCCCCCGGCGATAACGCCTATGAATACGATGGCCGTAACGGGTGAGCGATAAACGGGATGAATTCGGGATAGTCCTTTCGGAAGAAGACCATCTGCAGCCGCGGTACCGATGATACGCGAGCCATAATTGATCGTCGCAACAAGCCCTGCAAACGTTGCGGCGGCAAGGAGTAGATCAAGCGGCGCGGCAAGAAATGATACATTGCCGACGTGGGCCAGAATCGTTGTGGGCGACTCGCCACTTTCCAGCGCTTCGAGATTGGAACTTAATACGGGCACCTGGATCCAGATCATGGCTACGTAACTCAGCCCACAAACACCGAGCATTAACGCAATCAGGCGGGGAATTGAACGCCGCGGATCCCGCGCCTCCGAGGCCATCGCGGTCACCCCTTCGAAACCGACAAAATTTGCCGCAGCAATTGTGATTGCAGGTATGACTACGGCCAGCCGGAAGTCGGCGCCAGAGAAGTTGAACTGTTCCACCAGGCTAAAATCGGTGTTTGCAATCGCCGCTACCGAGACCCAGACAGCGAAGGGAATTCCGGCAAACGTCAGCACTACCGATACTCTCACTGACGTGTCCAGACCGCGATACGCCAGGGCGCACGCGCACGCCGTCAATACCACTGCCGATATCGCCTGACCGACTGCAGAACTTCCCCAACCGAATCCCATCTCCAACAGGAAGCTCGCGGTAAAAATCACCACCCCGGTCGCAACCGCAGCCATCGAGACCAGTAGGCCGACGAGGTAGCCGGCCGCTGCGAACGCTCGCGGCCAGGGCCCCAGCACCGAACCAACGTAGGAGATCAGCCCCCCCGAGACAACAAAGCGACGCGCGAATGCAGTCACGCCTACACCCAGGGCAGCAGTCGCTAGCAGGGCTCCCAACATTGCCAGCCACGAAGCATTACCGGCGTAGAGAATCAGGTAACCGCCGGCCAGCGCAATGCCCGGGCCGATTTGCATGGCGGCCAGCCCCAGCACCGTCATCGTCCCCATCGAGGCGTGGTTGTGCTGCAGGGTCGCAGCCTGCCCCGAATCCGCTGTGCGCTCTTCTGCCTGGGTCATGGGCAGGGCTTCAAACGGAAGTCGGCGAGCGCGGACGCCCTTCCCGGTCCTCGTAATCCTCCCACAGGTCGTAGAATCTTCCGAGTAGATAAGGAAAGTAATCATTTCCATCGCCACTCAGGTCCGTGACACTGTCGAGCTGGTAGCCAGTTTCACCACCGGACATTGATCCACCGGCGAACTGGCCAAGCTCAAGTGTCCCTATACCGCGATCGAAAGGCGAGCCTGTAAGATTGACATAGGGATTCGATAGCTCCCTGAACCTGGAGGTTTTCGACGGCATCTTTTGCACTACGAGCTCGGGATGATGAACCGCTGACAGGTCGGCTGCAAACTGTCCGCGAAGTTCAAAGTAGTACTCGATCGAGTCTTCCTGTTCACCCAGTTCCGGGCCAAGCTCAGCTTCGAGTTCTACCAGACGATGCCCCTTGCGCTCGCAGAAAACCCAGAGTTTGCGACCGTCTTCCCAATAGTCGACGGTGCCAATTTTCTTCGGCATCCCCCAGACCTCGCGCCCGGTGGTCACGTTGACTTCTTCGGTCTCGATAACAGCAAGAAAGTAGGTTCCTTCGAGCCCTTTATATACCGCGTTGATACCCACAAGTAAGGCCGAGTCCCGCCCCGGCCGGTTTGGATACCCCTCGAAGATTTCCATAAATGAACCGACCGAGAGGCTGACAAGTGGCTTTTCAGCCACTTCCAGGCAAGGAGGGAGTACTGAGCGTGCATAGTCTGCAGTCGTTTCGAACGACAGTGTGAGGTTGGATCCCCTCGTAGAGATACTCTTGTAGTATCCCGTGTATTTTTCGACTTGTTCCTTGGTCCAGACAAACGCCATTGAAAGATCCTCATTCGAATAGGAGTTGGCTTAACGCAGGCCAGTGTTCACGATTACTATGCTTAGCCTGCGCCGACGTGACAATACCTTGCTAAGGGTAGCGTGCTAGAAACGATAGCGCACCTGCGCACCGTACCAGCGCGGCGGGCCAAACACCTCAGCAGCCAGGCCGCTAAAGGACACGAAGTCGAAGGCATAGGCGTGATAGGTCTCATCGGTCAGGTTGCGAACGTAGACGCTCGCCTCCCACGCATCGTTACTGGAATAGTAGGCAAGGCGCGCGTTCCATAGTGTGTAGGCATCGCCTTGTGTTACGCCAGTAGCATTTGCACTGTACTCCTGCTCATCGACATAGTTCCCGTCGACCTGAATATCCAGCGAGCCGCCGTTACCGAAGGTCCAGGCCTTCTTCGCAATCCAGTTTGCACTGAGATTGGGCGACAGCACCATGTCCTGTGACGGATAGGTCGCCGAGCCATCGCGGCTTGCTGCAACGTCACTCAGCTCGGTATCAAGGAAGGCAAGCCCGGCAGAAAAGTACCAACCATCCGAAGGGGTCAGAACGAGCTCGATCTCGCCGCCCTGGGCTTCGGCTTGCGCATTCTCGACCAGATTGGTTACACCCGCAAAAGTGAAGGCCTGATAGTTACTGTAATCGTAGTAGAATGCAGCAACGTTTAACTGGGCTTTACTATCCCAGAATTTCGACTTCACCCCCAGCTCCCACGCGTCGAGCTCTTCCGGGTCAAAGGTCAGCTCGTCCAGGTAGGTAAAGCCGT
Source organism: Parahaliea maris (assembly GCF_008064665.1). Taxonomy (GTDB): domain Bacteria; phylum Pseudomonadota; class Gammaproteobacteria; order Pseudomonadales; family Halieaceae; genus Parahaliea; species Parahaliea maris. Next base: position 14,591 of record NZ_VRZA01000005.1, read on the forward strand.
CTCCCGCGATATTGTAGCCGCCCGCCTTTGCACCACGGCTATAGCCGCCGTAGATGAGGACATCTTCGGTCATTTGATAATTCAGTTTCGCCGTATAGGTATCCATCGTATCATCGCGATCATCCTTGAAGGCACCGGGGAAATCGACGATAAGCGGGTCAGCCGGATCAAACGAGCTGTAGAGTACACAGTCATCGTAGAATTCTCCTAACACTTCCCCGGTCAAGTTTATTGACGGTGCGGCACAACGAGTGTCGTTTGAATATTCTTTCTCGTCGGTGACCCAGCGGGCACCCACGATAGCAGTAAGGCTCGACGTGATATCGTATTCAAGCTGCCCGAATACAGACCAGGACTCGGTCTTTTGACTGGCATCCACAAGCGCCCTCCCGGCAAAGGCAGGAAAGTCTGTATCAATACTGAAATCGCCATCTATAAGCAGGTAATAAACACCGGTCTGGAAGCGGAGTTTGTCGGTACTTGCGTTGAGACGCAGCTCCTGTGAAAACTGGTCCTGGTCCACGGTACTGCTGAGCGTATACTGGGAGATACGCCCCTCCCAACCTGCGCTACCGTCAACTTCACGATACTCCTTCTGGACATTTCCATAGGCGCTGATGGAAGTTATCGTCGCCGTCTCACCCACATCGAAAGCAGCTGTCAACTCATAGGAATCTGCGCGCTTCCCAAGGTAGCCGTCCGCAGCGATAGACTGCTTGTTGGGTTCTGAACCCTGGTCGGGATTGCCAAACCAGTCAAACTCCGCATCGCCTCGTGCTGCACCCGTCGACGGCCGGGCGTCATAGGCATGCTGGATCTGGCGCGGGTTATCCGTGTAACGACCGACGAAATCAATTGTGGCGCGGTCTGACGGCATCCAGCGCAGCTGGACTCGAGCGTTATGGCTCTCACGCTCCCGCCCGTCGTTGCCGGTCAGCGGATTCTTGAAGTAGCCATCGGCATTGTCCGAGAAGACTGAAATACGCCCCAGCAGGGTATCAGTCAGCGCACCGCTCAGGGCACCTTCAACGGTAAACTGGTTATACGATCCGACGGTCAGGTCGACATAACCCTCGGTCACCTCCGTCGGCTTGTTGCTGATGAGCTGGATCAAACCGCCGGTCGCGTTACGACCAAACAGGGTTCCCTGTGGCCCCTTGAGAACTTCCACACGCGCCAGGTCGTACATGGTCGCTCCCGCAGCGCTAGTACTCGGGATATAGACACCATCCGCATACACGGCGACGGGGCCTTCCTGGTGATCTCCAAAATCGTTTTGTGAAACCCCACGAATCGAAAACAGGGAAACGGTACCCCCCCCCGAAAAGGAGGTAGCGACCAGGCCGGGCACCTGCGCCCCGAGCTGCTCCGCGTTATCCAGACCGAGTTCGTCAAGTGCCTGCCCGGACAGCGCCGTGATGGCTATCGGCACGTCCTGCACATTTTCTTCGCGCTTCTGTGCGGTAACGACGACCTCTTCAATCTGTCCTGATGTCAGTTGCTGTGCAGACGCCGACCCGGGCTGGAATGCGAGCATTGCACTCGAACTACCCAAAAGCATCGCAATTTTTACGTCTTTCCGATTTTTAAACGCCATTTCACCCCCTCAAAAAATGGATTTCCAGATTAGTACTCAAACCGGCTGGGACAATATCGGTCGACGCGTTGGACGACATTTCACCTCAGGCCAGCTAACAGTCGCTGAATCTCATCGTTCGAAATACTGTTAGTTAGTAGATTGAACCACTGGTCGCAGGTACTTTGTTTTACCTGCAGACCAAGGACAATACCTCGCGAAAGGTAGTAGTGAGGATTCGCGGTGGAATATGCGCGATCGGGAGATCGCTCGGACCAGTAGCGGAAGCAAAGGGAAAGACGACGGTCTTTCTGGACGTATAAAAAATGGGGCCGGAGCCCCATTAAAGGTTTTACTCAAAGCGTTCAGAAGCGATAACGAACTTGTGCACCATACCAACGCGGCGGACCAAACACCTCGGCAGACAAGCCAGTGAACGCTACCAGATCGAAGGCATAAACATGGTATTCCTCATCGGTCAGGTTACGCACGAACACACTCGCTTCCCACTTGTCGCTAGGAGAGTAATACCCCATGCGGGCATTCCAAAGTGAATAGCTGTCACCCTGGGTAACGCCACTGGTATTCGCACTGTATTCCTGCTCACCAACGTAGTTGCCGTCGATCTGAAAATCGATTGAGCCACCACTATTGAACTGCCACGCTTTCTTGACGATCCAGTTGGCGCTGAATTCAGGTGACAGGACCATATCCTGAGCCGGATAGACTTCCGAACCATCGCGGTTCGCTGCGATGTCGCTCAGCTCCGTATCCAGGAAGGAAAGTCCTCCAGACAGATACCACCCCTCGGCTGGCGTCAGTATCAATTCAATCTCGCCACCCTGGGATTCGGCGGCCGCATTCTTGACAAGATTCGTGACACCCGCGAACGTAAACGCGTGGTAATTCTTGTAATCGTAGTAAAAGGCCGCAGCATTCAGCTGGGCTTTTCCGTCCCAAAACTTGGATTTAACACCGACTTCCCAGGCATCAAGCTCCTCAGGATCGAAGGTCAATTCATCCAGGTAGGTAAAGCCATCTGTAGGTACATTGAATCCACCGGCCTTGGCGCCACGGCTGAACCCGCCGTACAGCAGTACATCTTCGGTGACCTGATAATTCAACTTCGCAGTGAATGCATCCATATTGTCATCGCGATCATCCTTATATGTGCCGGGAAATTCGACAATGAGTGGATCGTCGGGATCGAATGAGCTGTAGACGAGACAATCTTCGTAAAATTCACCGAACACAATCTCGGTCAGGTTTTCTGAGGGAGCCGCGCACTGGCTGTCGTTAGTATACTCCTTTTCATCCGTGATCCACCTGGCACCCAGAACAGCGGTCAGGTTATCGGTCAGATCGTACTCGCCCTGACCAAACACTGAGAGTGATTCAGTCCTGAGCGTTGCATCTACCAGGGTTCTTCCCCCGAACCCGGGGAAATCAGTATCAATACCGTAATCACCATCAATCAGCAGATAGAAGATACCGGCCTGGTACCGGAATCTATCCCCACTGCCGTTAATGCGAAGCTCCTGCGAGAACTGGTCCTGGTCAACGTCCGTTGCGTAGGTATATTGAGGGATCCGCATCTCCCAACCTGCGCTACCGTCGGTCTCTTGATACTGCTTTTTCACGTTACCAAACGCAGTAATCGAGGTAATCGTCGCTGTGTCTCCCACATCGAACGCCGCTGTCAACTCGTACGAACTTGCCTCTTTCTCAAGGTAGCCATCCACTGCGTGCGCGTGTTTGTTCGGCTCTGAGCCCTGATCGGGGTTGCCGAAGTAGTCAAACTCAACGTCTCCTCTTGCCGCACCGCTTGAGGGGCGGGTATCGTAGGCTTGTTGAACTTGGCGAGGGTTGTCCATCAATCGACCGACGAAGTCAACTGTCACACTGTCGGACGGCATCCAACGCAGTTGCAAACGTCCGTTGTGGCTTTCACGACCGCGCCCGTCCTTGCCGGTAAGTGTGTTCTTGAAGTAGCCATCTGCATTGTCAGAGTAAAGCGACAGGCGTCCGAGCAACGTATCCGTTAGTGCACCGCTAAAAGCGCCTTCTGCCGTGATCTGATCGTAGGATCCAACGGTCAGGTCAACGTACCCTTCAGTCTCCTCTGTCGGCTTTTTGCTGATCAGGTGGAGAAGACCGCCGGTGGCGTTACGACCGAACAGTGTTCCCTGCGGGCCTTTCAGCACCTCGACCCGCTGTAAATCAAACATCGTCGCGCCAGCGGCACTGGTGCTGGGGATGTAAACGCCATCCGCATAGACCGCTACCGGCCCTTCCTGGTGCTCACCAAAGTCATTCTGAGAAACACCACGTACCGAGAACAGCGAAACCGTGCCACCACCCGAGAAGGAAGTCGCCACCAAGCCAGGCACTTGCGCGCCAAGCTGTTCGGCATTGTCCAGACCAAGCTCGTCGAGGGACTGGCCCGAAAGCGCGGTAATGGCAATTGGTACATCCTGAAGATTTTCCTCTCGCTTCTGGGCTGTTACAACGACTTCTTCAATCAACCCCGAGGTCAGTTTCTGTGCAGAAGCCGGTACTGCTTGCAGTGCAAGAATCGCACTGGTAGTACCCATGAACATTGCCGTACGAGTTAATACTTTTGAATTTATCGCCATTATGCTTCCCCACAATCCAACTTTAAGTGTCTGACTGCTATCGCTTCATAGCTATTCACTCGGGTGGCGTCAGCTATGTCGTGCGTGCAACCTGTGAACCCGGCAAAGTACAGCGCTTATTTGCTGAAACAATTGCTAGGACAACTGTACTATGTGGATACCTTAGGACGATTGTCCTGTTATTGTCAAGCGGTTTGTTTGGCTGAGGATTGTAAAAATTTTGTGCCGCTCGAGGAACGGCGCGCCCAAGCTTAATCGGGCCAAAATTCAGGCGATTTCGGCCCGGCTAATAGCCAAACATTCAGATAGTGGGACTTAGAAGATTACGGGATAAGCACGGGCCAACTAAGGCTAGGATTCGGGATGAAGGTGTCCTGTCAACGACTCCATAGAAATGATCGCATGCCGCTTAAAGCTGGCCACGCGTTGTTTGGAGTCTGGCAGGGTGCCAAAAAGTACAATGGAGCCTTCCGATAGCACGCCCATAAAATAGGCCAGGTCCATTGCTTCGGCTTCAGAAAGTTGCGGAAAACAGCGCCGACGTAATACCTTGGCCGCAGCCTCTGTCGTTTGCCGATAAAAATCATCCATCAAAGCTGCATCAGCGCTCGAATGCTCTGCCATCGCCCAGAGTTCGCGGAACAATCGAGCGGTGCGCGGCTCAATCGCGTCAGTGATCAACCAATCGAGGACTTCGCGAATCGAGTACAGCTCGACATCACCTGCAGGCTCTTCTTCAAGAAAATCTTCCCAACGCTTCAGGTAGCGCCCCAGCACATTCTCGATGAGTGCCAGGTGGAGTTTCTTCATGGAAGGGAAGTGGTAGGTAAGATTGCCAACTGCAATACCTGCTTCCTCAGCCACTTTTCTGGCTGTGAGGCCTGAGTAGCCTACCGAAAGCAAGACTTCCTCAGATGCAATAAGAATGCTGTCTACCGTCTCGCGCTTTTTCATTTTCCCCGTAGAAGCTGAGGGCTTTTTGACTTTAGCACTGGCTCTTTTCTTTCGGGCAACCCCGCTCTTGACAGCACTCTTCTTTCGGGCGGTCGTTTTCCGGGTGTTGTGTTTTCCTTCAATCACCTCTGCTGACATCGAAACTGTAACTCCTGGAACCTGACGAATTGGGGCCTCAAAGTAACGAATCTTTGATACTACGTACATACTGCTCAAGCGATGTTCGCTCGCGCCCCAATAACTTTTCCAGCTCCTGTGTAGCTGGCACAGCACCGTATACTTGCGTCTCGTGCCCGAGGTAGGTCATGAGCGTATCGAATTTGTCGCCCATGATATCTCGAAGGCCGGTATCGTCATCGACCCAATCGACGCGCTCTCCCAGCTCGCGACTGATCAGTTCAGCCTGGTCCTGGTAGGTATAACGGGTACCACCGGTGACAAGGTATTCACGGCCGACATGATCTTCTGCGGGATCGGTGAGAATTTTCACGAAGGCCTCCGCGAGGTCCCCCTCAGCAACCCATTGCCTGGCCATGTCGGTGGCGGCGGGCATACGGATCTTCCGCAGTTTACGTATATCTTCACCGTAAAACCACTCAATGTTGAATCCGATCCAGCAGGCCGCATTGACATAGCACACGGGCAATTGGCTGCTGTCGAGAAGCGGCTTCGCCTCCAGCGTAAGCATGGCCCCGCCTCGCGTGGCGAAAACATCCGGTGGTACACTTTCCCGGGTCAGCCCCGGAGGCAGGGCTATAAACCGTAGTACAAGCTCCACGCTGCCCTCGGCATTCAATGCTTCGATCAGATTAGGCGTGGCGATGGATTCATCGATGACCCAGTCTGTCATGACAACAAGAACCCGGTCGACATCCTTGACGGCTCTTTTCAGGCTGTCCAGGTCGTTCCAGTCAGCCTGCATGACTTCTGCCGACGGATACTTTTCCCCGAGCTCCATGACGCCTGAATCACGGTGACTGGTCAGTCGAAGTGTTACATCAGGGTGCTTCGCCACCAGTAGTTCAATTGTTGGCGAGGCGAGGTTTCCAAGAGCACCGATAATGAGTATACGCATAGCAGATTGCCAATAGATTCCTGTCTGATTCAATCGATGTAGAAATAACTAACCACTTTGGATTAGTGTCCGGAGAACGTTCCACCATCGGCTGACAGCACATTCCCTGTCATGAATCCGGCAAGGGGTGATGCCAAAAACAGCACCGGTCCTACAACGTCTTCAGGAAGGGTAAGCCTTCCCATTGGTACTTCATCTTCCATAGTTGGAGCCGTCGGCTGATCATTGGCTGCGGTCAACCCGACGATCTCCTTCTCCGATGTGTAGCCTTGGCATACACAATTCACTCGCACACCGTCGAGTGACAGGCGAAGTGACAGCATACGCGTATGATGGATAAGACACGCCATAGCTGCGGCAGGAATCGCCAGTCCAGGAGCTGCGCCCATTTGGCCAAGCGTTGAAGTCACATTTACAATCGCCCCGCTCGATTCACGCAGCGCCGGTATCGCCGCCTGGGCGGCAAAAAATGCTGCTTTGAGTGGCATGGAAAACCCTGCTTGCCAATTGTCAGCCGAGGCTGCCTCAATGAGCTCCATGTCATTGATCCCCAGAGTAACTACCAGGACATCCAGACCACCCGTTGTAGCGATATATTCCTTGACCTTGGCACTGACAGCGTCGGCACCGGCGCTTTGCACAGCTCCGAGAATATCCACTTCGCCAGCCGAAGCACCAGCCTCAACAAAAGCTTTGGCAATTGCCTGCTGCACTGGGTCACCTGAACCCGCCACCAGGACTTTCTTTCCTGAAAAATTCATTGCGCTCGTCACGTCACTTATCCTCTTCCTACAATCAATATTTGGCGACTAGTTGCGCCCACCCCAGGAGCGCTGAACCGTCAGGCCGCCATCATTCACGATCGGCACGCCGGTAAAGTACGCAGCGGCGTCGGTAGCGAGATACTCAATTGTTGAGGCACATTCCTCTTCTGTACCAATGCGTCCCAGCAAAGTAGCTTCTTCAACAAATCGGTGCACCTGACCACCGGTTGCCGCATTCTCCTCCGCGATGAGAGGGGTATCTATAAAGCCGGGACAAAGGGCATTTATGCGAATTCCCGCCGGCGCGAGCTCAACAGCCAACGACTGTGCGAGACTCATCATGCCGGCCTTGGCAACCGCATAGGCAAAGTTATCGGAAGGACCCGCACAGACACCGGCAGCTGATGCCACCAGCAAAACCGCACCTCGGGACTCACGCAATGCCGGGAGCGCAAACTTCGTCAGGAGATAGCCCGAGCGGCAGTTGACGTCCATCACCTTGTCCCAATGCTCCTCGGTGATGTCCTCTGGATATGAGAGGTCGCCGATACCGGCATTGCACACCAGGTAGTCGAGCCCTCCCAACAGCTCCGTGGCGCTATCGACCAATGCCCGGCACGAATCGGGATCACCAACATCTCCGGCAACCACGAACGTTCTGTCGGGAAATCCCAGGCTTGCGGCAGCCTCCTCGACGCGCTCAAGTTTACGGCCGTGTATGGCAACTTTTGCCCCTGCCTTGAGTAGCGCCTCGGCAGCGGCCCTGCCTATTCCCATAGTGCTACCGGTTATAAGAACTCTACGATCCTGCAAACTCATCACTGACTCCTCGGGGTTGTATCTGGCTCCGTATGAACGAACCCGAATTTTGATACGCGTATTGACATTGCCACTATTTAGGACAATAGTACTAGACCATTCACATTAAGCAAGAAAAATTTGGAGCAAGCATGTCGAACGCAGACGATCAGCCGCGCCTCATCGAGCCAGTGCGACTGTCCCAGGCGGTAGCCGGCGGCACGGAACTCGAACACTTCGAGCCGTGGCCGGCAGGCATGCAACAACGCCGGGTTGGGCGACATGCACTCAAGGTCTGGTTTGAAGGGGAACACCTCACTGCCATGGTCTATCAGGCGGAAGAAGGCCAGCTTCGTTTTGAGTCTTTGCCCTATGACGAGCACGTCTATGTGCTCAGCGGTGGAGCTGTGCTCGAGACAGACGCAGGTGAGAGACACGATTATGGCCCGGGAGACGTTTTTGTCGTCCCCAAGGGCTGGAGCGGTACCTGGGAATTTCTGAAGGACTACCGAGAATTGGTTGTGTTTGAGACCAGTTCCGTGAATGCGGCAATGAATGCATGGTTTGGCTGGGAATGAGTATTACCGAGTCTCTGGCACTTTGATTAGCCAAGTCGCCAAGGCAATCCCACCGAACGCAACCTGAAAAAATTGAGGAAAGAAAATGAGTAAACCTTTGCCCGAAAAAGCCAATGTTGTCATCCTCGGTGGCGGTATCATTGGCGCTTCAACCCTGTATCACCTGGCCAAGTCGGGCGTCGAGAACTGCGTCCTGCTGGAGCGCGACCAGTTCTCCTGCGGCACTACCTGGCACGCAGCGGGCCTAACCTCCAGAATGCGTGAGTCGGCCAGCCAATCCCGACTGGTGCAGTACACCTGTGATTTGTTCAAGTCCCTCGAGGCGGAGACGGGACAGGCGACCGGTGTTCGCGAGCAGGGCACGCTGTACATCGCCACCAATGAAGTGAGATACGAGGCGCTGCGCCGCTCTGCCTCCGCCTCCCAGCATATGGGTGTCAAGGTGGACGCACTTGACCTGGACGGCGTTATGTCTCGCTGGCCCCTACTCAACCCGGAAGGTGTTCACGGCGGCATTTACATCCACGGTTCGGGTAGCGTGAATCCGATCGATGCGACGATGGCGCTGGTCAAGGGTGCGCGTCTTCATGGTGGCCAAGCGTTCGAGAAGACTACAGTCGACGACATTCTTACCCACAAAGGACGGGTGGTCGGTGTTAAAACCGACCGTGGCGAAATCGCCTGTGACACGGTACTCCTTGCCGGTGGCTTGTGGAGTCACAAGATCGCTAAAAAGCTTGGCGTGGCGCTTCCTCTCTACTCCGCGGAGCATTACTACATTGTCACAGAGTCGGTACCTAACCTCGACCCGACCCTCCCAGTGCTGGGCAGCCCTGACGAATCGGCTTATTTCAAGGAAGACGCTGGTAAACTTCTGGTCGGTTTTTTCGAGCCCAAGGCGAAGGCCTGGCCCCCAAGGGGACAGGACATCCCAACTGAATTCTCCTTCTCTGAATTGCCTTTCGACTTCGAGCACCTCGAACCACAGCTTGAGCAGGCATTCAGCCGGGTTCCAGTATTAAACGAGGTCGGTATTCAGTTGATGTTCTGCGGCCCCGAAAGCTTTACCAGCGATAGCCGGGCTGTTATGGGGCCGGCAGCTGAAGTGCAGGGGCTCTATATCGCGTCGGGTTTCAACTCTCACGGCATTCTGTCGTCCGGCGGCGCAGGTAAAATGATGGCAGACTGGATTCGCGACGGCCTGCCAAGCCAGGGAATGGCCTCGACCCACTCACATCGTTTGATGCCCTTCCAGGCCAACACCCGCTATATGCAGGAGCGTGTAACCGAGTCGCTCGGCTTCAACATGACGCTTCATTGGCCAGGTCACCAGTTAAAGACCGCACGAAACATACGCCATATGCCCGTACATGACCGGCTCATTGACGCCGGTGCGGTGATGGGAGAACGGGCAGGCTGGGAAATTCCGCTGTACTATGACAAACCCGGTGCCACCCTCCCCCACAAACCCAGCCTCGGCTATCAGGAATGGTTCCCCAAGGTTGCCGCTGAGTGTGAAGCAGCACGGGATAAGGCCGTACTGGTAGATCAATCCTGTTACGGCAAACTACTGATTTGCGGTCCGGACGCTGTCGCTGCCCTGAATCATCTCTCCGCTAACGAGATGGACGTTCCGGTTGGTCGCTCTGTTTATACCCACTGGCTTAATCCCCGCGGCGGTATCGAGGCCGATATCGTACTCATGCGCATGGCAGAGGAAGAGTTTCTGCTGATCACGGGCCCTGGTAGTCAGGTCCGGGACCGCTGTTGGTTTAACGCCAATAAACCAGCCGGTCTCAATGCCCAGTGCATTGACGTCACGGCACAGTATGGCATGTTCTCCATGTCCGGGCCTGCCTCCAGGGAAATCCTTGAGTCGCTCACTGATGAGGATGTATCCAAAGCCTCGCTTCCCTTCGGGCACGCCCGACTGATGGATATTGGCATGGGCCGAGCATGGGTATTGCGTCGCTCTTTCATGGGGGAACTCGGCTACGAAATCTTTCCGACCGGCGACCTGTGTCGACACGTCTACGATGCCCTTTTTGAAGCGGGTGCTTCCAAGGGGTTGGTCAATGCCGGATTCTTTGCGTTGATGACGTCGCGAGTTGAAAAAGGTTTCGTACACTTCGGGCACGACATCAGCGAAGACGACACACCACTGGAAGCCGGTCTGCGCTTTGCCGTCAATTTTGACAAAGATAGCTTTATCGGCCGCGAAGTGCTTGAGCAACAGCGCGACGCAGGCCCCATCGAGAACCGAATCGTTCACCTGCACGTACCCGGGGCCAGCCTCGAAAATGGCCCCTACCTGTACAGGAATGAGCCGATCTGGCGAGGAGACGAGCTTGTCGGCTATGTGACGTCGGGCGCGTGGGGCTTCCGCATGGGCGCTTGCCTGGGCATGGCTTCCGTGAAAAACGCCGGCGGTGTGACCGCCGACTGGCTTGCTGAAAGTGGCTTCGAGGTGGAAGTTGCCGGCACCCGGTATCCGGTAGAACTCAAATTTGGCGGCTTCTATGACCCGAAAAGTGAACGGATGCGAGCCTGAGCAACAATTCAAGCGGCCGAAGGCCAATCAACCGAACAGCGCGCAAGCCCGGCCGTCAGCCCGGGAGATATGCGGCAGCTATAACAGAACGATCCTGGAGGGCTAAAATGTCTGGTGACAACAGCGGTACTGAACACACCATTTTCAGCGAAATTTCAAACGTGCGCCGGGACTGGTCACCGGAAAAAGTCCGCGACTACATCGCGGACCTGCCAATCTGGCCGGAAAACACCGAGGTTCGCCAGAAGTTTGGTGGGCTGACCAACCGGACCTACTTTGCCTATGTCGACGGTGCCCCAAAGTACGCCATCAGGGTTGGATTCGACCAGTATCGTACCCGACAAACCGCCGTCATCGAATCGACGCTGGCGGCACAACGCCTCGGCATTGGCCCGCGCCTGATCTACGCAGAGCCCAACGTGTCAGTAACAGAATTCGTGGAGGGCGAGGGCCTCAGCCTTGAGGACATGAAAGACCCTGATGTCATGCGCAGTGTCATCGACATGATGAAGGTCATTCACAACGGCGGCTCGGCAGTGAAGGAAACCATCAGCTACTGGTGGCCTTTCGATACGATACGTCGCTGGATGGATGCCATGGAAGTTGGAAAGGCCGCTACTGACTGGCAGCCCTCCCCCTGGGCGGACCAGCTACCTCGCCTGCGAGGTATTGTCGATCGCCTTGAACGCGGCATCGGTCCGTTCATCCCTACGTTTACCCACAACGACATGACCTTTGTAAACCTGTTCAAGAGCCCTTCTGGCGAAATCAGGATCATTGACTGGGATGGCGGCGCCTACGGGCACCCTATGTTCGATCTGGGCGAAATGCTGATGTGGGCGGAGGCCGATGAGCAAACCTGTATCAAAGCCATCAAATACTACTTCGGGGACATCAGCGACGAGGATCTGGAACAGCGACTTACCGAGGTGCACGCCTTCCAGACCATTGCCGCGCTTCGCCTGGTAACCGAATGCCTTTATACCGACCTTGACCCTTACTACCACGTAACACCGGAAGAGTTCGCTGAGGGGATGAAAGAAATTCTGCCTGGGCAGAAGGCCGCGCTGATCGGTCTGGCGGAGATGCTTATGCCTCGCTTCGAAGAGCTCTGGTCAGATTACCAGCACCTGTTTCCAGAGGCTTAAATACCTAGCAGACCTGCAGGGGAGTTGAGATGCACGAGGCATTCCGATCCAGAGTCATTCTAAGCGCCGTCCTGGCCTACGCCGCGGCGATCACGGCCTGCAATGTGATTCCAGCTCAGGTGCCCGCCTTTGCCAGTGTGCAACAGCTCAACCCTGAGCAGATCGGCACTGTTGCGATGAGCGAGGTGCTTGCACTTGCGCTGACCACCATCTTCGCGGCTGCCCTGCCTACCAGGTTAGGGGTCATGGCTGGGATATTCGGAGCCCTCTGCGTTGCTCTGGGTCAGTTGAGCTCGATCTGGGTCCCTGGGCTATTGCCACTGGCGGTGACCCGCGGTCTCGTTGGTCTCGGTTGTGGGCTGGCTGCGGCGGCCGTGTCGCACACGATCGCCAGGTCGGCAAACCCCGCGCCAGCCTTTGGCCTGGCCAACGGCTTGTCGGCCGTCATGATCGGTGCTTTCCTTATTTTCATCCCCTGGGTTCCCAGTGACCACCCGGGGGTGAGGGTCTTTGTTCCACTTGCGGTGCTCGGTCTTGGACTGGCAGCCGCTACGTTTCTAGCGACCCGTACGTCTGTGCATGAAAACGATGAGGCTGAATCCGATCACGCCCCTGCAGTACCGAGCGACCACGCAACGGGAGTCACTCCCCTGCTCCTGTGTCTTGGCACACTGGTAATGTTTATTCCGTTAGGTGGAATCTGGACCTTTTCAGTGCAACTCGGCCTGGACAACGGCCTCTCGGAGCGCTTGATTGGTGGTCTTCTGGTTTTTGCCGTGTTTGGTGGTTTCGTCGGAGGAACGGCGGCGGCCTGGGTGGAAACCCGGGTTGGCCTGGTCCGTACGATGCTTCTCGGGGCTGCCAGCTGTATCGCCGCGTGTATCGCGGTAGGGACCGTCGGCGGTGCGATTTCCTTTGCTATCGCTTTTTGCCTCTACTCGGCAGCCTACCAGTTCACCATCAGCGCCTTCCAGATCACGGCAGCCTTCGCTGACACCCAGGGTCGCCTGCCTGCTGTACTGCTCGGGATCACACTTGTCGGCTACGCAATGGGTAGCTATGTCGTCGGTTACCTGATCAACAACAATCTGAGTCAGCTGATCTGGATCGGCGGTGGCGTTGTCTGCGCTGCCGCGGCCCTGCCCGCACTGCTGGCCGCAAGTCGGGTAAGTTCAGCGCTGTCCTCCGGTCAATCTGACGTGTCGGACGCCTGCATAGCCAACTGAGGCAACAAGGGAGCACTGTCGAACAGCGTTGGTCCTGTATCAACTCCCGGTAGCCCTGTTGGCTTGCAGCGAATTTCGTTCTGCTATCGACTGCCGCCAATTAGCGGCAGTTTCTCCAGCATCTTCTTTAGTGCGAGTGCATCCCACGGCAGGTGCTCGGCGATCCCAATACCCACTACGTCGCTTTCCTGCGACAAATCCGACAGCGCGTCAATCACCTGTCCCATGCTCAGTTTACCTTTCGCCACACCGTCAAAGACAGCTGGATCATCGTCGACATTTGCGAACAGCAGGGAACGGAACAGGTCGGGATCGAGCACATCCAGGTCCAGGTGTATTGCCAGGTGTTTTGCGCCCGTAGACTTGAACCATTTGAGGATGGGCTCGCTGCCCTCAGCCACAAGCTGCTCAGGGCTGATATTGCGAAGCCCCAGGCTTTCCATTTGCTCATTTTCCCATTCGCTTGCCTTGTTAACCCCCAGGTAGCAGACGTTCTCTGGCTTCAGCGGCTGCTTGACATGTTGCAGAAACTGGCTGTCACCCCGGCCCAGTAGATTGCCCAGAACCATGGCATGGGCATTGGTAAACTGCTGCGGAGTCATAATATCCGGATGAGCATCGACCCAAAGCACGGCAAGGTCGCCATCATAGCGTTCGTTCAGGTAGGCAAAGGGAGCCAGGTCGACAAGACAATCGCCACCCAGTACGACGATACGCTCGGGTTGATGAGCGTCGATCCGAGAGCGTGCGTCCTTGAGCTGTTCAATCAGAGCCGTTCTGGCAAGAATTCCGTCTTCGTTTTCCAACGGTATATCGGTTGGTTCCGCAACATCGACATGCTCTACGTCTCCTTCGGTGGCAGGGGCGAGCCAGTTCAATAACTGCGCGCCGAAAAAATAAGGAGGGTTATTACCCCCTTGCCACTGAGGGAAGACCAATCTCAATGTATTCTGGTTGCGGGTGTTACTCATCATGTTTCCTCCTGAATTGTATCCAGCTTAAGCAAAACGCTGCCCTTGGCTTTGCGAGATTCCAGGTAGCGATAGGCCTCTTCATACTCGGCGAGAGGGAAAACTGAATCGATACGTGGGCGGATCTTTTCCTGCTCGATCAGTCGACAGATCGAGCTGATAACTGTCTGAACGTCCTCATCACGCTCAAGATGGGCGTCAAACCCAAGCAGCCTCTTTTCAAACACCACGATATCGACGATATCGATAACGGGCTTTACGCCTCCCGCAAACCCGATCGATACTGCGGTGCCCCTGGATTTCAGTGACTTGATCAGCGGTTCAAGAATGTCACCTGCAACTGTATCGAAAGCGAGATCAACCCCTTTACCGTTGGTTAGCAACAGTACCGAGTCGACAAGTGACTGCTTGGACAGATCAATGATGTGTGCCGCTCCCGAATCCCGCGCGCTGTCGACCTTTGATGTGTTCGACACGACTGCGATGGGAGTGGCTCCAAAGGCGTTGATCAACTGGATCAATGCATGACCCACCGAACCCGAGGCACCGGAAACCAGTGCTGTTTGCCCGGACTGCAACAGACCAACGCGCTGGATCGCCTGATAAGCCGACACGTAATTGATAGGCAACGCGGCTGCCTCTGTGAGGCTGATGTTGTCAGGCAGTTCTACAATCCATTTGTTGGCCACCAGGACCTCTTGTTGCTGCAACCCGTCCTCCTTGACCCCTAAGTCACCACTGCCATAAATGGCGACCCGCGCGCCTGGCAGGTACTTGTCACTGGCAATGACGAACCCGGAGCCGTCGTTGCTCAACACGAGAGGTGCTCGAGCGGCCGGGACATGGCCGTGGCGAATCTGGTTCGAGAGCGGATTCACTGTCGCCGCATGCATTTTTACCAGAGTATATCCAGCTTTTGGCTCAGGAGACGGTCGCTCCTCAAGCGCCATTTTCGGAGTGGCTCCAATATCGGTGGCTACCAGGGCTTTCATAATTCCAATCTCACTCGTGGGGTCGGGCTGTTCTGAATTGGGTCCAGTATCGGTGAGTGAAAAAAGGGGGGTTACTCCAGGAAAGACAACCGACTTTGCTGGCAGAGACAGCTACCTAATATTGATCGCGAAACGCTGACGGGCGCAAGCCATAGGTTTCTTTGAACATTTTGCTGAAGTGGGCCGTGTTGGAGAATCCGTAGCGATGGGCTATATCGCCCAATTGGGCGTTCGGTTCGGACAATATCGCCCTGCGGCAGGCATCAAGGCGCTGCTGCCATAGCCAACGTATTGCCGTGGTTCCCTCTTTGGCGAACAGTCGACTCAGCGTTCTCGATGAAAGATGGATGTCGTGGGAGATTCGCTCCAGAGACAGGGCCGGGTCCGAAAGATGGGTGACAATATACTCCTTCGCACGTTGCAGGTTGTCCTTTTTGTACTCAGTTACCTGCCGTTTATCGCCGTCAGATGCTGCCCGGTAGGCGGTATCAAGCATCGACAAAATCGATTCGAGTACTTTATCGCCATACAACTCTTCTTGCTCCTCCGATTCCCAGGCCTGCGAGATCATTGAAGCGATAAACTGACCGAGCGGCGATCCGTGCTTCAAGGTTTTATTGGTGACGCTCTGAGCATCGTTGATATGCGTATCGAATATCGTGTGAGGCAGCGATATCACCACCTGATCGTCACCTTTCGGGAAGTGGAATGAATACGGCTGGCCACCATCACATATCACGATATCACCGGACTCCTGCTCGGATGTCTGCCCGTTTTGAGTCAGTTGTGAGATCGGACACAGGGAAAGACAAATGAAGTAGTTGTCTGAATACTCAGAGGTGGTCACTTCATTGTACGCAACGGGTGATGATTGAATGCGTGTTATCAGAGCGCTTTTGCCCAACGACTTTACGGCCAGA
This sequence comes from Parahaliea maris, assembly GCF_008064665.1. Classification (GTDB taxonomy): domain Bacteria; phylum Pseudomonadota; class Gammaproteobacteria; order Pseudomonadales; family Halieaceae; genus Parahaliea; species Parahaliea maris. The sequence goes on from NZ_VRZA01000005.1 coordinate 30,780, forward strand.
GACCCCCGAAACTGACCGTCAGCCAGGTTGATGTTTGTTGTTGGCGCCGAATAGGTGGTGCTAACCCAGTCTTCCCAATGGTCAAAGCCATCCTGGCTTCTTACATCTTCAGTGGAGTAGGTTCTGCCCATGTCGCATTCCCAGCTTCTGCCGAGTTGATAACGCGCAGTATATAACACCTGCCGAACTGACCCGCAGACTGGGGGCCGGTGTTCTCTGACACAGTTCCACATCGGGATTGGCCATCTTTGTGGCCTTCCACCATCAGTTGCAGATTATCCCCGAGCCATCCCAGCTCTGGCAATATCCTTGCATATCACTATACTAACTACATTCTAGAATTCTATTTCGAATTTCACGCTCAGTCACATTGAATCGGATAACCCCCATGGTTTCGAAGGCAACAGTAAAGCGCCTGTCATCTCAAACACAGCAATATGCCCGCGAGCCAAAGCAGAATCGCAGCAAGGCGTCTCTCGAACGCCTGTTGAGTTCCGCTTCGGAGATACTGGCCGAACGAGGCTACAACGAATTCACCCTGCAGGAAGCCAGCAAACGCGCCAAGGTATCCATCGGTTCGATTTACAATCGTTTTTCGGGCAAGGACGACCTGATTCGGGAAGTTCACGCGCGTGAATTGGGTGTAATGGAAGTCGAGACAGCGGTTTTGATCAATGAACTGCGAAGAAAGGAATTACAGCTCAGGCAACTGGTGCCAGCAATTACCAAAGAGTTTGGTATGTTATTGAAAAGGCACAGTAAAATTTTACGCCCACTGATGGGGATTGCTTCCGTTGATGAAGTCGTCGCCAAGAGAGGGAAGATGCACTTTGCCCAGAATGTCGGCGATTTCGAGCGACTTTTACTGGAGCGTAAGAGTGAAATCCGGCAGGAGAACCCCGAGCGCGCAGTCAGTATCTGCTTTCAGATCATCTACGCCTCATTGTCCCGCCATCTTGGCCTGGGAACAGAGCCCGAAATAATTGGCGAAGGCGACTGGGATACACTCCTGGATGACCTCAGCCGAGTATCACTGCACTTCCTCCTGGGACACCCGGATCAGTTGAAAGCCGAGCCATCAGCCACCGGGTAATCGAGAACTCATCAGGCTTGACAATAATAGAATGTAAATTCTATTATGTGGGACACTTTATAATAAGGACCGTTCCCATGCTGGAATCCTCGCATCTCGGTATCCGAGACCGGCACGCGCCAGCTGTCGGACTACCTGCCCCCGCTGGATACAGGTACTGCGGTAGAAGTTCCCCGACAGTAAGGCGCTGTTGCTAATATTTTTTGCACTCACTACTCATTCGTATCGCAGGTGATTGGTGGCTTCACCGAATTCGTTGAGAACTACAAACCCAACGCACATCGCTTGGCGATGTAGCGATCAGGAGCAACGATTTTACCGGCTATGAAGATGTTCTGCCTGCGACGATGGCGGAACCAAGTGAGAAACACGGCTGCTCATTTTTCTGTCTTTACCAGAAATTCCAGGACGCAGTGACATCTTGCAATAAACAGCGGAAGCCCGAATCACAGCAGCACGATTCAGTCATTCGCTGCTTCAGAAAATGACTCCGCAGCCTTAAACCCAAAAATAGAGCAGACGGGAAAATGCACATGGTCACACCGTATCAACCCAAGCACATGAAGCTGAGTGTGCTCACTGCCGCCCTGCAAGAGCTCACCCCCAGGGAGTTACGGGATAATGACCCGGATCTCGCCATCGAAGAGTGGCTCGCCTTCTCACGAGACATTGGTTCACCCTTCATTCAACTGTCCGCGGCGCTACATCCGAGCGAATCCGACGTACCGGCCGAGGCGATGCTCGACCCGGTTGCCAATACTCTCGATCTGCGCCAGGCCTTTGACGCACAGCGCGCGCAGCGGGTACTGGCAGCGATGAAAGACACCGGCGTCGGCCTGTCCGACCTCGGCTATTTCGACAATATGCTGGTCAACGATGAGCAGACTCGCAAGATGAAGCACGATTTCATGCTACGGGTGTTCGATGCCGCCTCACTGCTTGGCGCCGAGGCCGTTTGTGGATTCGTCGGCCGCAACCCCAGCCTGTCCATGGACCAGAACTTGGTGATGTTCGAGGAGGTCTTCGTCCCATTGCTGAAAGAGGCCAAGGCCCGCGGCCTTTCCTACCGGGTCGAGCAGTGCCCGATGCCGGGCTGGAACACCACCGACATCTGGCACAACAACATCGCCTACGCGCCCGGCCCCTGGATCGCACTTCACCGCATCTGTGAGAAACATGGCCTGGGTGACCAGTTCCGCATTCACTACGATCCGTCCCACGCGGTTCTCATGGGCCAGGATACACGATCCATTTTCCAATACCTGAAGGATGAGGGCTATGGCTTTCTGATTGAAGGATTTCACGTCAAGGGGCAGGTCACGGACTCACGCGGCGTCTCCGCCTGGGGTTACGGCGGTCAGACCATGGAGCGCGGTGACTGGATCGATGGCAAACCCTCGGAAAACCCCGCGGATCAGGTCAACGCCTGGAAGAAGCAGACCACCATCTGTGAACACGAACTACCTGGTAGCGCCCGACACGATCCACTCGCCTACCTGCAGAACCGCACTGTGGACTGGCTCGATCATCAACTGGCGGCGCGAGAGTTACTCGACATCGACCCCTCCAAAACCTATCTGGTGGTCGAACACGAATATCCCCCGGCACGCATCCAGGACAGGGAGAAACTGGCACCGTTGCTCAAGGGCTCTGTGGATTTCTGCCGGGCAATCGATGAAGCCGCGGCCGCCATGTATAGCATGCAACATGAAGTCATGCCGAGTCTCGGAATTCCAGTACAGGGTTTCGGGCGCGAGGCTTACAGGTCATAACATGGACATCACAAACACAAATCCTGGCAGCAACAGACGATTACGTGGCGGCATTGTCGGCGGAGGCCGCGGCGCGTTCATCGGGGCTGTACACCGCATCGCAGTCGAACTGGACGGTCAAGCGCAGGTCGTCGCAGGTGCCATGTCGTCGACCGCAGAAACTGCCCGTACCAGTGCCGAAGACTGGTTTCTATCGCGATGGTATGACGACTTCGAGACCATGGCCCAGCAAGAGGCCGCACGTGAAGACGGCATAGACTTTGTCATGATCGTCACCCCCAACCACCTGCATGCAAAGGCGGCCAAAGCCTTCCTGCGAGCCGGAATCCACGTCATGTGTGAAAAGCCGCTGGCCTTCACTGTGGAAGAAGCGGAAGAACTGGCCGCAGTCGCCCGTGAGAGCCGGGTTCTGTTTGGCCTGACGCACACGTATACCGGCTATCCGGCCGTGCGCGAGGCGCGCCAGATGGTACTTGATGATGAACTGGGTGAAATCCGCAAAGTCCTGGTGGAATACCAGCAGGACTGGCTTATGGACGCGGTGGAAGAGGACCCCGAGGCCAAGCAGGCCCAATGGCGGGTCGACCCGGAATGCGCCGGTATCAGCTGCTGTGTAGGCGATATTGGCTCCCATGCCGCCAACCTGGTCGAGTTCGTCACCGGCAGGAATATTGCATCCATCTGTGCCGACCTGACTGCTTTCGTACCGGGTCGGCTGCTGGATGATGACGCCAACATGTTGTTGCGCCTGCAAGGTGGCGGCAAGGGTACTTTGACCTGCTCCCAGGTCGCCTGCGGTGAGGAAAACAATCTCTCCCTGAGAGTCTACGGCTCCAAAGGCGGGCTCGAGTGGCACCAGCAGGAGCCCAACACCCTGATCTTTAAACCGGCCGGTCAGCCCTGGCAATATCTTCGCACATCAGTGAGCTTGAAGAGCGTTGCAGCAGCCGAGGTGACCCGCACCCCGGGTGGTCACCCTGAAGGCTACCTGGAAGCCTTCGCCAATCTCTACCGTTTGTTTCTCGCCGATGTCAGGCGCTTTATCGATGGCACGCCGCCTGTCGGTGGCTATCCCTCTATTGACGAGGGTGTGCACGGCATGCGTTTTATCGCCAGGGCCGTGGAGAGTTCCAACGCCAATTCCAGCTGGGTGGAGGTGTAGTCATGCAGCGTCGAGGATTTCTTTTGGCCGCTGGTGGAGCCGCCATGATGACACTGACTACCTCATGTCAGAAAATCTGGCAATCGGTTGAGGAAACGTCCCCGACATCAGCCACCTTGGGTGGCGACTCAATGCTTGAAACCCTGGATATAGTCTGCGATCTGGTGATCCCGAGCACAGAGACGCCCGGCGCCAAAGCGGTGGGAGTTTCACAGTGGATACTGGGTGCCGTCGACAACGGCCTGCTGGCAACCTCAACAGGAGAACTGCAGCGTTTTGCCGAGCTTTTGAGTACAGATTTCCCGTTCCTGCAAAGCACTGCGGCCGAGCAAAGCCAAATTCTTGCCGCTATCGATAATCGCGCCTATATCGAGCACTCACAGGATGAAACCTCCCTGCTCTGGCAAAAGTTCAAGACGCTGATACTGATGGGCTACTACACATCGGAAGTAGGCGCCTCACAGGAGTTGCATTACGAACTGGTGCCCGGTCGCTTTATACCTGACGTTGAGATAAAGGACGGTATAACCAAGGCATGGTCAAATGACTGGACAGCGGTGGACTTCGGATGAGCACACAAGTTACTACAGATTTCGATGCTATCGTAGTCGGGTCAGGTATTACCGGTGGCTGGGCCGCTAAAGAACTGACAGAAAAAGGCCTCAAAGTATTGTTACTCGAACGAGGCCGACACGTTGAACACGGCCGCGATTACAAAACCGAATTCAAGGCACCCTGGGAATTGCCCTGGCGCGGCGAGGGTGACCAACAGTTGTTCAAGCGGGACTACCCGATCCAGAGCCGGGTCCATCACCTGAACGAATGGACCTATCAGCATTTCGTCAACGACAGGGAGCATCCCTATCAAACCGTGGAAGGTAAACCCTTTACCTGGATTCGCGGCTATCAGCTTGGCGGTCGCTCGTTGATATGGGGCCGCCAGACGTACCGCTGGGGTGACGTCGACTTCCGGTCCAACAGCAGAGACGGGCACGGCGTGGACTGGCCAGTGCGCTACGAAGATATCGCCCCCTGGTACGATCACGTTGAGGAGTTTATCGGTGTCTCCGGCGCGCCGGAAAATCTGCCCCAGCTCCCGGACGGTAAATTCATGCCGCCCATGGCCTTGAATCCGGTGGAAGCAGCATTGCGGGAACAGCTTGACCGGACTTATCCTGAAAGACGCCTGACCATAGGCCGTACCACCAACATCACTCAACCGTTACCCGGCCGCTCACCCTGTCAGTATCGGTCCATCTGCGCGCGCGGTTGCAGTTTCGGCGCCTACTTCTCTACCCAGAGCTCGACTCTGCCAGCCGCCAGCGCCACGGGTAATCTCACCTTGAAAACCAACACCCTGGTGGACAAACTCCTCTACGATGCCGACCGCAAACGCATCACCGGCGTCAATGTTATCGATACGGAAACTGGCGCTCGGAAGAGCTATTCATCCAAAGTGGTTTTCCTGTGCGCCGGATCCGTCAACAGTGTGGCGCTGATGCTGAGATCCACGTCCGGGACATTTCCCAAGGGTCTTGCCAATAGCAGCGGTGTGCTCGGTAGATACTTTATGGATCACGCCAGTAGCCTGGCGGTGCTGGCCCAGATTCCGGGCTTTGATGAACACTATTACGAGGGCGTACGACCTACGGGTATCGTGATTCCGCGCTTCCGCAACCTGGGTGAGACACCGGACAATGTCGAATTTTCGCGCGGCTATTCCTACCAGGGGGGAGCCTACCGCCTGACCTGGAATCGCGGCCGACGCATGGCAGGACTGGGAACTGAGTTCAAGAACGAATTGCAAAAGCCCGGTCCGTGGATGTTTGCGCTGACCGCATTCGCAGAGTCCATTCCTCGCGCCAGCAACCGTATCCTGCAGTCCAACAAGACCGACAGTTTCGGGGTACCGCAAGTACTGTTCGATTTCGAACACGGCGACAATGAACGCAAGGCGCTTCAGGAGGCCGCAGCTGAAGCCAGGAAAATGGTCGAACTGATCGGCGGGCGGGTATTGATGTCTTCTGGAGAACCCAATGAAGGCGGCATGGCCATTCATGAAATGGGCGGCGCCAGGATGGGCCGCGATCGTGCTGATTCAGTTTTGAACAGCAACAACCAGGCCCACGACATCCCCAACTTGTTCGTCACCGACGGGGCAGCGATGGCGTCATCGGCTTGCCAGAACCCCTCTCTCACCTACATGGCGTTTACTGCGCGCGCAGCAAATTACGCGGCAGAGTTGGTCAAGAACGGACAATTATAAATACGACAGGCGACGATACCGGGCAGTCCGCACTCACCAGCTCAATTGCAGTAGCGTCCCGACTTTTTAGTAACGGATCAACACACGCATGATTGCAGCCGGCAATACCAATGCAGTGGCATTTCTTCTCATCACCATTTTTCTGGATTCGGTGGGAATAGGTATCCTCATACCGGTGATTCCCGAACTCATCAAGGAACTGGCCGGCGTCAATATTTCCCAGGCTGCCATCTACGGGGGAGCGATCACGGCCCTGTTCTCCCTGGTGCAATTTTTTTCTTCGCCGATCCTCGGCAGCCTCAGCGACTCTCTCGGTCGCCGCCCGGTCATCCTGGTATCACTTCTGGCGTTCGGTCTGAACTACGTGATGATGGGCCTGGCGCCCTCACTGGCCTGGCTGTTTTTCGCCCAGGCCCTGGCCGGTCTGTTCGGCGCCACCCACAGTGTAGCTGCGGCTTATATCACTGACATCACCGATCCACTAAAACGCGCGGGTCCGTTTGGCATGATGGGGGCCGCCTTTGGCCTCGGATTCATGGTAGGCCCCGTGCTGAGCGGCCTGGTATCGGAGTGGGGCATTCGCCTGCCTTTTTTCATCGCCGCATCTCTCGCACTATTGAATGTGCTGTACGGCATCTACGCGCTTCCCGAATCCCTTTCCAGAAGAGAACGCCGTCAGTTCAGATTCAGGCAATCCAGCGCCTGGAGTGTTTTCCGCCATCTGCACAGATACCCGCAGATGACCGCACTGTTGTTTGCCACCCTGCTCATGCAATTAGGCTTGCAGTCGGTGACCGTAACCTGGCCCTATTTCACCACCTTCCAATACGGCTGGACGCCGCGGGAAATTGGCTTCTCCCTTGGCCTGTACGGCATTGTTACCGTGGTTACCCAGGGATTTATCCTGAAAAAGCTGGTCGACTGGTACGGCGACGCAAAAGCCGCCAATATCGGACTAGTGCTGATGATAGTTGGTCTGCTCGGCTTCGCCCTGAGCGACCACCCTGCTCTGGGCGTACTGTTTATAGTCCCCCATGCAATGGCCTTTATGTCTCAGGGCGCACTTCGCAGTTTGATGTCCCAGGGATTGTCCGCCAACGAGCAGGGCGCTCTGCAGGGGGCTATAATCAGCGTCAACAGCTTCGCAGCAATTATTTCGCCGCTGTTGATGCCATGGTTATTCAGTGTGTTTTCGTCTGGTGTAACCGGATTTGTATTCGCTGGCGCGCCCTATGTTCTGGGCGCTGCTTTCGCGTTTATGTCAATCCTGTTAATTCATCCACACAGGACATTGAACAAAATCGGTTAGCCGGGGAATTGAACGCTGGAGTGGAGCTTGCCCCGCCCTCCCCTACTGGCTATCCCGCCAGTGCAAATTGCGATGTGCCGCTGTATTGCCCGGCTATAAATTCGCAGGCGCGTGTCGTCAATGCCATACCCGTCAGGGTCGGTCCAACCGAGCCATTGGTTACAAAGCAACTGCTGTCAGTGACAAAAACATTCTCCGCGTCCCAGCACTGGTTTTGCGCGTTCACTACCGAGTTCGCTGGATCAGAACCCATGCGTGCGCCACCACACTCGTGAATCGCCGACCCTAGTCCGATAGATTTCCTGTAGGACAGGCGAAACATCAATCGCTCAAACCAGTTATCATGCGGCATCAGGGTTTCCGGGTTTTCCAGCCCAAGGGCGCTGGCCGCCATCTCGATATTCCAGCCATTGGAGACGACCATTTCTTTCATGGTGTCCATCTGGTTACGCAGCATCTTGCGTTCATTCTCAGACATGGCAATGCATACATCTGCTACCGGAACTCCCCAGGCATCTTTCTTGCTGCGATGCAATGAAATACAGTTGTCGTAGCTGGGCAGCATTTCGCCCTGCGCCGTCATACCAAACAGTGAGGGGACATGCTCCGGAACGCCAATGCGACCGGCCATCCCCTGGATATTGTAACCTCGGGCAAATTCCGGATGAGTGACACCATTCAAGTTCTGGAAACGCGGGATCAGGAAGCCGCCGTGATTGTCAGCCGGTGATTGGCTGTCGACCCCTTCCCAGCCAAAGCTGCCTGGCACCGTACCGAACACCATTCCATTGACCTGATCCATAAAATAGCGACCGAGAACGCCATTTGTATTACCCAATCCATTTGGGTGACGTGAACTGGTAGAATTGAGCAGGATACGAACCGATTCGATGGTCGACGCACACACCACCACGACATTGGCTTCGATGTGGTGTTCCTGCTTGGTCGTTCTGTCTATATACGTAACACCGGTTGCCTTGCCTGTCGACGCATCAGTATTAATACATTTCACCACCGCATCGGGCTGCAATGTCAGTCGGCCGCTGGCGAGTCCGGCCGCAATCGGAGAGGTAATATGCTTTTCTCCATTGGCATCGGGACAGGTTGCGTCCTTCTGCACATAACGCCAGGGAGTAAACTTACGTTCCGGCCATTTGGCCTGTACTGTTTCGCGGAATTGTCGCTCCAGCTGGCTCTCTCCAGCCCGGGACGCAAAAGTACCGTCCGGTAGATTGGGAATCCCAGCTGGAGCACCAATAATCCCCAGGAATTTTTCGACATGATCGTAATAGGGTTCCAGATCGGCATAGGAAATAGGCCAGTCTTCACCGATACCATCCATGCTGGCGGCTTTGAAATCAACGTCTGACATACGCAGGGCTACACGCCCCCAGGTCTGAAAGCGCCCACCGACCTGGCGACCGCGCACCCAGAGATAGTGCTCACCGGAATTGGTGTAGGGGTTCTTAAGGTCGTTAACGAAGAGGAAGTCTTTGTCGGGACTGAACCAGGACGCCCTGGCCTGCACATGCTGCCCCTTGATACCCGACAGCATGCGTTCCAGCGCCCTTGGCGGTTTCATTCCGCCGATCTGCTGAAATCTGGCTTCGTCGTGAGCCGGCCCCGCCTCCAGAGCTATGACATGCAAGCCCCGCTCTGCCAGTTCTTTGGCAGCAAATCCACCGGTCGCACCGGTGCCGATGACGATCGCATCATATTGATTAGTAGCCATTATGCTTTCCTGTTCCGAATTATCGAATCGCCAATTGAGCGCCGCGATGGGCCGTCTAACGCGGCAAGCGTGGTGAAATTGAAGAAATACAACGGGATTTATAGCTATGCGGCGACACCTTAAGCAGGTTATCCGTACTTGTACGTAATCTCGCAGTAAAGGCCCTGTGAACTATGCCAGTTCACGCCTCTGAATCGCATTTTTAACATGAGTTAGAAACATCATGGCCGCCACTGCAAGTCCGATTACTCCTGAAACTACAAAAGCACCTTGAACCGTGCCCGTCAGGTTCTCCAACCTTGCTACCAACCACGGGCTGGAAAACTGTCCGAAGAAAAAGCAGGCGGTCCAGATGCCCATTCCCCTGCCTCTATGTTGATAAGGTAGTTTGGTCTGAGTCCAGGCAATCAGCGTTACCACTGTCATTCCGGCACCAGTCTGTTGAATCACAAGGCCAAGCACCAGTACCGGTACGCTTTTCGCCAGGCCAATAATCGTCAATCCTGTACACAACACCAGAAGAAAACTGCCCAACTGTACGGTGTTGTCCTGAGTGCTCAATATTCTGAATACGAGCGCGCCAACTATGATGAAAAGCGCGGGTATTGCTGAAATATCGCTGATTCGGGAGGGCTCGGTAATACCGATCTCATTGAACACCAACCCCCCGGAGATAATGAAAACGTAGTACAGCGCTGATCCAAAAAGAGTCAGCAACCCGACCTGGGTCATCGATTTCGCTGGAAATGGACTGTTGAGCGAAGAAGAAGTTTCGTTTTCAGTTTTCGCAGAACCTGCCTCCCCATTGCGTAGGGCGGCGTGGGATTCCGGCTCAAACAGAAATTTCTTCATCAAGATAAAGATAACGAACGCCACACCATAGATCAGGAACATCCCGTTCCAGCGCAACTCTGTTGCAGGCCCAGCGACCCAGATCGTAACGGCTCCCAGAACCGGTCCGGCGATACCCTGCAGGAACAACCAGTCCCTGCGCCCTTCGTCCTCCCAGTAATCACCAATCAGGGTGTTGACCACGGTCAGAATAGCGGCTTCACAGGCACCCAGAAGCAGGCGCGACACGAACATCAGCGTCAGACTGTCCAGGAAGAAGGGCGCAACGCCAAAAATTCCATAAAAGAACGTTCCCCATAGCAACAGGGGAAGGCGGCCAAACCTATCAACAAAAAAGCCAGCAAAAGGTGCCAGGAATGCGATAGTTAAGCCCGGCGCCGAAACCATAAGCGGCACCAACTCCCGGGCTTTTGGGTTGTCTTGAAAATGTCCGATGATCGAAGGCAGCGCCGGGAACATGGAGACAATTGCAAACAGCGGCAAGAAGCCGGAGATCACAATGATCATCCCCTGCGGAACCAGGGTTAGTCGCTTATGTATAGCAAGGATCGAACTCATAGTTACAGTTTCAACGATAGTTGTTATGCATTTTTCTGGAGAAAACTATTACGGGGGCAGCTATCTGACTGGATGTATCAGGTCAGGCCAGAGTGTGGATCTATCATTCATCCAATCGTCGGGCGGGAGCAGCAGGTAACCATCAACCCCTTGCGACTATACTAGAATGTGCATTCTATATAAGTCAACGGTTTTGTGGCCGCCATAGTTATGAGGGGTATATCAAACGAATAATCTACGCCAAATATCCATATCAAGGCCTGCAAATGAATTAACACAGATCGTTATGATTGATTTATTGGAATTTCAGTTCTAATATTATGCAAAATGTAGCCAACTCCGACATTTATCCTTGCATAAGAAAAGAGTTAGGAGGAAATCATGACTCTAGAAGCCAATGTCCTCGGTCCGGAGTCTGTTCGCAGCACTCCTCTGGGATACGAAATTGACGTCCATCTGGCGTGGTACCGCTCACTGCCCTTGTCCTGTGTCGAAAACATCAGTATCAGGATCGCGGATAAAGCGATACCTCAGGACGATATTCGCATTAGTTATAACGACAAACAGCTCACAGTCGAAGAACTGGCCGATCTGGTCGATGACTGGTGGTTCGTACAGGATCCACTGACCATTCAGGTCAACGACAATTCCCCTTTATCCAAAGGCAGCAGGACCAGCCTCCAGGTAACACTGGATACACGGATTCCCTACATCATTATCGGACCAGAAACCGCGCTGGTTAAGCGCACCGAGGCCATGACAGAGGTGACGGTAAAATGAGTATTTGTCTGGGTGTTACCCTGTATTCCATGACTAACGAATGGCTCGCCGGGGCTTACACACTTCCACAGTTGATTGATGAAATGGGTCGTCGCAATCTTGGACCAGGTGTAGAGCTAATCGGCTTTCAGAGCCTGCGTGGTTTCCCCAACAAGGTTTCGAAGGAAGATATCAAAGAGCTGAAAAGCGCCATAGAGCGCAACAATCTGGTGTTGACTGCACTGGCCTGCAACGCCGATATAGCTCTCAAAAAGGACGCGTGGATGAGTACCGACGAAAGTGTCGAATATATGCGCCCGCAGATCGAACTCGCAGGTGAACTCAATGTTCCAGTGGTTCGAATTCAAATTGGATTAACTCCTGAAGTTCTGCAGAAGCTCGAACCTATCGCCGCACGCAACAAGGTAAAGCTGGGCATGGAAATTCATGCTCCCGAAGGCCCAAATACACCTAAAGTGCTGGCTACACGGGAAGCCTACGAACTCATCGACTCCGAATATCTTGGTTTCATCCCGGACTTCAGTGCCACCATGCGGGCAATACCATTGGGCATGTTGGATAAGCTGCGATCAGGAGGTATGAGCGAAGCCGGAATTGAAGCGCTGGACCGCGCCTGGAAAACTCCAGGTGTACCCATTAAGCGATACATGGACTTTTCGCAAGAGGCCAGGAGTTTGGGGGAACCCGAACTTCCAGTTGTACAGGCCAGACTGATATTCACTATGTTTGGACGCGAGAATCTGGCGGACTGGGAAGAACTACTGCCACGCACTGTCCACATCCACGGAAAGTACTACGATATCGATGAAACTGGTAATTCTCCCTCTATCGACTATGCAGGGTTAATGCGCATATTTTCAACAACGGAGAGAAACCTGACCATGTCTTCAGAATGGGAAGGACACGCCTATCTCGACATGACAGAACAGGACGCTTTTGGCATGGTGGAAAAGCACCACGCCATGTGCCGCCGGTTCCTGGATGAAGCATTCGCGTCTCAGGGTTAGATCCCCGACAGCGGCCTCGTAAAACCCCAAACGGGCCTCCGAGAGGCCCGTTTAACTTTTGGTTTTTCCCAAACCATTACCGGTCCGGTAACTGCGCAGGATTATCAATCTACTAATACGACAGGACTGCTGGCCCAATCAGTCCCGCGGGTCGCAGTGGCGCCGCAGGTTTGTACACATGTGCCGGGAAATTGTCTCTGGTTTCACCTTTGCGTTCCATACCGATCAAGCGGTTCGCCCAGAGGTTCGCCACCCGTACTTCGACCGTATTTTCACCTGTGCCAAGGAATGGCTTTAGATCAAGTGCATAAGGCGGTGTCCACACGCTCCCTGCCGACTGGCCATTGACATAAACTTCAGCCATGTCCCCAACGCCCGCCAGGGAAAAACAGACACTCCGGGATTGCTGCAGGCTGGTGTCGTCAAGTTCAAACGTGTTGCGATATGTGATGACACCGCTGTAATAGCGAACGCGATCATCCGCATGTTGGTTCAGCGGCAGTAATCGCTCGAGTTCGAGATCCGGGGCCCCGCCGTAGCGCTGGTCGAACTCCACTGTCCAGGGACGTGTAAAACCAGCCGGCGACACGGTTGAATTTTGACACTGCAGCCCAACAGGCTGCGATACCGGGGACTCTGACACATGTTCAAACACCAGAAATCGTGATTCCTGAGGAGCAAGTTGCAGCTCGATGGACACACCCTTCTCGCCCCTGTTGCCGATGGATGCAGAGTGCCGTTCGCCGGTCGTAGCCAGCCAGAAATACGGTTCTCCAGGCATCGGGGACCCGGAAAGAGAAAACTGCCCCTCAAGAGGCTCATCCTGAGCATTGACCAAATAGTAGATGACCCGATCCGGCAACTGACGTTTCTGCACCAGTAGAGATTCAGCGGGAGCGTCGGTGGGGATAAATTGCCAATCTGGCGGCAAGCCATAGTGCTCGACAACCTCGGTAATCGAGTTCGAGTCCATAACATTGCTGCGCTTCCATATATCGTCCACGATCCGTTGCCACTCCTGCTTGTCATCTCCCAGCGAAGGAGAGTCAATCGGTATCGGGCCAACAATCTTTACTCCTGACCGGGCAAACTCCCCTACTCGTCGCAGCGTGTCCAACGTTAACCTTTTGCTGGAGCCACCCAGATAGAGGAACTTGTAGCTATTGCCGCTACGATTACGCAAGTTACCGTCCACTACCTGCAACTGCTGCAACCCGGAAGCCGACACAAAGTCATAGTTGAAACCGGCCGGAATGCCTTCCGGCAAGTGGTCTCCGTACAGTCCGGTTACCGGTGCTTCCTCACCGATAAAGAAAGCAAAATCCGCCGACGCAAAACCCTGTTGCAACAGGTATTGGGTTCGGGACAGATACTCAATCCAGGACTTGGCCATAGCTGACCAGGTGACATTGCGATTGAAGTAATGCCCCAGCAACGGCATCATTGGCAGTCCCGGACTGAAATCTTTGCCTTGGGCCTGATGCACCGAACTGTGCAGCATCAGTCGGTTCCCCCCCTGAACAAAGGCGCGATCGGCTACCGCTTTCAACTCGCGCGGCCCTACCGCCCAAGGGTGCCCGAAGGTGGTCATGGCCTCCACCGCGACCAGCGGCTTGCCATACACATTGGCTACCGAAGCCGCACCCTTGACGTCCATCAGATAAGTTGGTTTCGGAGAGCTACCCGCGGAATAATGCCAGAATGCGGACATGGGTATATCGGCAGCCGCGCGCATATCCAGGTCATTGCCCAACTGTGGACGGTGGTCCTCAAGCGCCTCGGCGTAATACTGCAATCCTCGAGTGTGGGCAAAATCGGCTATAACGGCATAGTGATTCTGGCTTATCAGCCGGGAAATGACTGTTCGAAAATCCCACAGGAAGCGATCTGTCGCGTCGGGGCTTTCGATAACTTCTCCAGTCAGTGCGGGCAACCAGAGCAGTGCGTCGTAGCCGTGGATTGTCTTGAATTCCCGCAACATATTATCGGTCCAGTTTTGCGGGCCGGATTCGATACTATCGCTCAGAAGTCCGGTAATGCCGGGCATCAGGGTATCCTTGCTTGAACTATAGTTCTGCAAGTACGTTTCCAGGTAGGCGTGCACCTTATCGGCCGCCAGCTTGTCCACCTCAAGTCCCGTTGCTTCCTCAGGCGCCGGCCCGTTTTTGTGGCCTGTGAGTGAATACCCCAGCCGAATTATCCGCCATTCACCCTCTGGCGCATCCCAGCTCAAGAGCCCGTCAGAACCCACATAGCGAGTGACGTCTACAACCTCTGACAGCCTGGCAGAGGCTTGCAACGATGCAGGGTTGGCCAGCGCGTAATAGTTATCAGCAGCCGCAAAGCCGGCTTTTTCCTCAGCGGCGTTCACATGCGGGGCGGTGTGCAGCGTGATCTCGGATATCGCGTAGCTGCTGTGACGAGCAGGGAAAGGGAGAAGGTTGGCTCCGGGAGCGTACTGCAGTGTATCCATAAAGCCTGGTCTGGGGTCCCGCGAAAATGCCACCCTGAAGTATTTTGCCCGTACCGGTGCGAACGAAGCAGAGCGTACCGGGGAAGCGGTGGCTTGCAAGATTGCAACGGTTTCGAAACGCTTGCCGTCCAGACTGTATTGAAATTCAACCAGAGGTGGCGCTGGCGTGCCAAAACCGCGTGGATCCGGCAAACCCAGTGTAATACCCTGCACGTCAGCAACTGTGGCCGTCTTCAAATCCAGCCAGGCACTGCCCTGTTTGTCCACGGGCAATTGCTGGGCGGGCCAGAATTGGCCGTCTGTCAGCTCCGCCACGTGGTCAATTTCTGCACTGGCGCTGATAGCGAGCGATTCAATATCTTTCCCCTCGAAGGGGACTGCCAGAACAGCAATATCCCTATAAAAATCCAACTCATGTTCGCTCGCTGCTGCGCCATGTGTATCAGCCGGAATATCCTGGTAAGGGCCTGCCACAGCGGGCGGTGCAGGCAATTGCTTTTGCACCTGTCCTCCGCCCTTTATCGACGTTTTCGACCAGACCAGCTTTTTCATGGCGTCCTCCGGTTTGACCCAGGGCCCCCCGGTGGCGCTCCAACCCGGTGACGTGGTGATCGAAAAATCGAGGCCCAGTTCACTTGCCTTGCTCGCACTCTCAGCCAGCACTTTTTTCCATGCGGGTTTGCCGTAAACCAGGCGCTGGCCATCGGGTAAACGTTGCCCCATACCAGCTTCGAAAACCTGAACGCCACCAATTCCCACTTCGTACATCCACTGCAGATCGTTCAATGCTTCCTTGTTACTGACATTGCCATTCATCCAGTGCCACCAGGCTTGGGGGCGAGCGGATTCCGGCGGATTCACGAAGCCGTTATACAGATCGTCGCCTGTCGCGGCACCAACGAAAAGCAACTGTAGAAATAGAATAGTCAGGTCTGACAGGCGTCTCATTGCCATGATCCTCGATATCACTTTTCCGGCACCTCAGCGTTAATCACTTTCCATAACATGGATCGCTTGCTGTATTACCGAGTCGGCCAGTTTCGAAGAGAATGGATCCCGGACAACGTGATTTGTCTGAATCATTCCCAGGTTCCGTAGCATGGCGAAGCCAAATATCGTGGACCAGAGGGTGGCGACCCTTACGCTCAGAGCTTTGGCTGAAAGCCTGGGAGTTATCACCAATATTGCCTCCTGCAGAAATTCTGCGCCCCGTTGTTGCGCCTTGGCAATGGCGGGGTCCGGAATTGGGCGGGTGAGTTCGCTATCGTACATAAGCGTCATCAGGCGCGGATTTTCCGCGGCAAAAGTCAGAAAACGACGGCACACGTTGAACAAGTGGGTTCGCGGCTTTACGTTCATCGATGAATTTGGCGTAACAGGTACAGTATTCAGTTCCCGGTATCCCTCAAGAGCAACGGCGAGCAACAACGACCGCTTATCCGGAAAGTGATGATAAGGGGCACCAGGGGACACTCCGGTTTCTTTTGCCAAACGCCGAATCGATAACTGTTCGTAGCCTTCGAGATTTACGACTTGTGCCGCCGCCCTGAGCAGATCGTCCCGTAAATTCTCCTTGTGGTAACGCTTCATCGCTGACTTCATCACTGTAATCTCTCTTCCAATACGGTAAGCATTGTACCAACGGGTTTGTGCCAGACGGACTCCCGCAATGGCAAGCAACGGGGCCGCCATTGTAGTTGACATCGATATTAAGTTCATATCTAATCGCTGCTTAGATTAGATGATACGACATACAAATTGCTATAAAAATAAGGCTTTTCCACAAATTCAATCGTCAGACAGAAGATAAATAGCGTTATTAAACAATAAGTTACAAGTACGCGATAGCACCAACCCGGGTACCAGGTTGCGGATTCAGAGAAGAGAAATCTGAACATCCATCTTCTGGATACTAGTGAACCTGGACGTTTAGGCAGACTGTGAACTGGCTGCGCCAGTACAACAAACGATGAGTTGACAACATTTATATAGAATGTGAATATTGATTCTAATATATTCTCAAAACTGGCGAGTAAAGAAACCACGGTTGATCTTTCGCCAGATAACGCTAATAAAACGAGGTCATCGAAAACATGAAAACCATGATTCCAGCCAGATCTAAAAAAATCGCTCTTGGCATTTCCGCTATTCCACTTGCGATAGCATCGGTTAACAGCCTTGCTGCCGAACTGGAGGAAGTTGTCGTTACCGCCAATCGCGTGGAAACCAGCGCCCAGGATACCGCTGTTGCGCTGACTGCCTATACAGGTAGTACCCTTGCGGAATCCGGCATCTCTAATGTGATCGCGTTACAGAATATCGATCCCAGCATCAACGTGACAACCAGCAACGGTGCTGCATACGTCGCGATTCGAGGTATAGCCAGTACCGACGTGACCGAAACGGGCGATCCCTCAGTCTCGATCGCCAGAGACGGGTTTTTTACCAACCGCTCCTTTGGCGTGTTTGCCAACATGTACGACTTGCAGCGGGTGGAAGTACTCAAAGGTCCTCAGGGAACACTTTTCGGTCGTAATTCAACGGGTGGTCTGATCAATATCATTACCAATAGACCCTCTGACGAACTGGAAGGCAAAGTTGCCCTGGAGGTCGGAAATTACAATGCCCGCAATATTGAAGCGATGCTCAATGTTCCGATTACCGAGAAGGTGCAGGCGCGAATTTCCGGAATCAACCGTGAACACGATGGATACAGGAAGTTGGAACCGGTTGGACAGCGCTCCGACGATGAGGATAACTATTCCTGGCGCGCCCAGCTTGCGTTTCAGCCGACCGAAACCCTGGATGGCTGGATCAGCTACCAGAAGGATCGCGTCGACCAGGTGGGTGACACGCCCTTCAATGGCCCGCTGGAAACCAAGCTCGATATCGACGACATTGACACAGAAAACTACACCAATTACTCGCAGGCGCTCACCGAGCTTGACGGCGAACGTACGCGCTGGGAAGTGACTTACAGTGGACTGCCCGGCGACATCGACGTTACTTACTCCGGTGGCATCGACAAGCAAGACTGGGCCCATCGTCTGGATGGCACAGATTCTGGCACCCTGATTCCAGCACAGTTTGTACAGAATGAAACTCCTGACACGACCAACCACGAAATTCGCTTTGCAACTCCGCAAGACAAAGCGTTTACCGCTCAGTTTGGTTACTTCTATTTTAAAGAAGAAAACACTATCGACTCAGGCTTACTGCAGAACGGTGGCCCCTATGCGGGTCGTTACCTGATCAAATTTGACTACGAAATTGAGACCGAGTCCAAAGCCTACTTTGCTCACTTGGGTTATCAAATCAATGATCAGTTTAAAATCACGGCGGGCGCACGGAATACCGACGATAAAAAGGAACGCACCGGGAATGCGGTACTGGATCTGGAAGTTGCTACATTTGGATTTTTACCCTTTAAGATCACAACGCCCGGCAACGGCAATATCGATAATTCACAGGACACCTATCATGTCGGCTTGGAGTGGACACCTTCCGAAGACACGCTGGTTTATCTGAAACGAGACACAGGATACAAGGGCGGCGGTTTCAACTCGAATGGCTCGGCGCCTTCGATCAACTACGACCCAGAGGAGGTGACAACCTGGGAGATCGGTACTAAAAACGATCTTTTCAGCAATCGCCTGCAGCTTAATGCTGCACTGTACACGACCGAGTACGAGGGCTACCAGGCGTCTCAGTCCACAGAAGTGATCTCAGGCGAAAGTGCTGGCGTGTTCAATGTCGGTAGCGCGACCATCAACGGACTTGAAGTTCAAGTTCTCGCTCTGGTGGGTGACAACGGCAGGTTCGACTTGAATGCAACTTACCTGGATGCCACCTTCGATAATCTGGACGATCCCATTGTGGATGGTGCTGGAAATGAAGTGGACATCTCGGGTAACGATCTTCCAAATGCTCCTGATCTCTCTTTCACTCTGGGCTACGAACACGTATTCCCACTGGGTAACCAGGGTGAATTGACCGCCAAGGTCGATGCCAAGTACTCCTCATCGTTCTACTATTCAGCCTTCAATACCGAAGACTTGAAATCACCCTCCTACACCACAGGTAACGTATCGCTGAGCTACGCACCAGGCAGCTACAACTGGCAACTCCAAGCCTACGTGAGAAACGTTACCGACGAAGATATATTGGCCAATGCGGCAAGAAATTATGTGGCCCACTGGAACACATACCAGTTCCAGCCACCGAGAACCTACGGCGTAAGATTCACCTACAATTTCAAATAGGTGGTGTTTGCCCGACCAGTTTAGGTCGGGCGTTTTTTAATCGGTTCATCTGCAATCAAAGTTAATAGAATGAATATCTACGATCACAGAAAAAAACTTGAGCGAGAAAGAACGAAGGGTGTTCCCTATCGTGGCGTTTCGCTGTACTGCTATGCAGAAGAACTGGGTTTTACTATGACCCTGGAAGACTGCTTAGCCGATATGTATGACATGGGCGCGACTGGCCTCGAAATTCTCGCCAACGGGCATATCGAAAACTACCCCAATCCTGGCGAAGAGTGGCTGGAAAACTGGTTTTTCCTCTTGGAGAAGTACGATATCGAACCTGTTGAGTACGGCCACTGGGTCGACTCGCGCATGATTCCAGAAAAACAACTCTCCACCAAACAGTCGTATGAAATGCTGGTGCGGGATATAACACTCGCTAGCAAACTGGGCTTTACCGTCATGCGTACCAAGTTAGGTGTAGTAGATGAAATTCTCAACCCGGTACCGAACTGGCGGGAATTTATCGAAATGGCGTTACCGGTTGCCGAAGAACACAATGTCAGGATGTGCCCGGAACTGCATCAACCGACAGCCCTGAAGTCAGCAATGGTTGACGATTATGTGGAATTTATCGAAAAGACTGGCACCAAACATTTCGGTTTGAATATCGATTTAGGTGTATTCCAGACTGCGGATCGGCTTGAAATCCCGGGCTATGACGACAAACCGTGTCAGCCCGAAGACATGGTTGATTTGTTGCCCTATACCTACGCTTGCCATGCCAAATTTACGCATATGACGGAAGACCTGGAGGATCCAACCCACCCTTACAAAGAGATTCTGGCGGTTATGATCCGCGAACAGTGGGACGGCTGTCTGCTTAGCGAGTACGAGGGCAAGAACAAGGATGTACCGGGTTATTCATCGGATCAACTGCGCAAACAGCATGTAATGATGCGTAAACTGTTGGGCGAAATCGACTAAGGGCGAAAGAAGATATGTTAGAGCGTTCAATTATTCAGCAACGTGGTTTTCGCAACATCGTCGACGGTAATGACATAACGGGCTTTCAGGTACCCATTCGACTCAATTACTATCGCGGCGTATGGATGTCACAGGTCAGGCCCATCACCGTGACCGTAGACGGCACCACTTACGAGGGCGATCAGATTGCCTGGGAAGTTTCCGGCAAGACCATAGCGCAGAAAGATCTCGCCGACAGCACTGATATTCACTGGAATTCACTGGATGCCGCCATGTTGTTAGTAAAGAAGGCGGGCGGGCTGAAGCCGGGCATTCATGATATTGAAGTATTCAATGAGTTCAGTGCCTCTTACTTGCCTCCCAGGCTCGATTTGATGTTCAGCCGTCCTGAGCAACGTCGTATGGTCCTTGTGCGTTAGACCCTCTCGGCATCGATCCGACAAAACGTGACCTGCTTGCCTCTCTCTGCATAGGTGTAATGACCCATTGAAAAACTGCTCATAGCATTGCCACGATGAGAGTAGCGATGACCGTGATGCAAGAACATGACATAAAACGCAGTGCGGCGAAACGCGTTTTGGTAGTGCAAGCCAGGGCATAGTCTGCGCATCTGGGACGCCGTGCTGGAGAAATTTCCGGGATTACTGGCCTTAGGCAAATCATTGTCAGGAAACGCTTCATGAAGCTAGCCACTCTTAAATGCGATCAGGCGAATGGCTGTCCGGTCCTCGTATCGCAGGATCAACAACGCGCCATACGCATCGATCACCTTGCCCCCAGCGTGCTGTCGGCAATCGCAAACTGGAGGGAGGTCGAGTCCGAATTGCAGGCTCTCTACAAGCAACTCAACACAGCAGAGGTGGAGAGCTCCTTCGCCTTTGACCCGGAGCAGGCGATGGCGCCACTGCCGCGTACCTGGCAATGGCTCGATGGCTCCCTGTTCCTGAGTCATGGTGAGCTGATGCAACTGGCTTTCAACCTGGAGCCGATCGAGGGGGCCGACACGATTCCCCTGATTTACCAGGGGGCGGGAGATGACCTGCGCGGCCCCCGGGCTGACCTGGAAGTGACCACCGAAGAACACGGTATCGATTTCGAGGGCGAATTCGCCGTGGTCGTGGACGAAGTCCCCATGGGGACACCGGCAGACAAGGCCCTGGACTATGTTCGCCTGGTGATGATTGCCAATGATGTCAGCCTGCGCGCACTGGCACCGAGAGAGATGCGTACCGGCTTCGGCTTTGTGCAGGCCAAGCCATCGACTGCTTTCTCGCCAGTGGCTGTCACGCCTGATGAACTGGGCGCCGCCTGGAAGGACGGTCGTGTGCACCTGGACCTGGAAATCGAGTGGAATGGTCGCTGGTTTGGCAATCCCAACGGCGGTGAAATGCACTTTGGCTTCCACGAACTGATCGCCCATGCCGCGCTGACACGGCGACTGAGCGCCGGCACCATCCTCGGCTCCGGCACGGTATCTACCCGCGATCGGAGCCGAGGCTCGGCCTGTATTTCAGAGCGCCGCGCCATTGACATCATCGAGTCCGGTGAGGTCAAGACCCCCTTCATGAAGTTTGGCGACCGTGTGCGTATGACCGCGAGACTGGCCGATGGCGATGCCGTCTTTGGCGAAATCGACCAGCAAGTTACGCAATACAAAGTGGCTGACGCCTGACGTCCGCTGGTCGCCAAGGAATCCGGAGTGAAGAATATGAGTACCCGCAAATTGATTGACCTCTCCGTGACGCTGGAGAACAACCCCTATACCGATCCGCCTCCGTTGCTGCCCAGCATCGAGTACACCGATCACCAGCAGGGCTGGCCGGAAATGGCCGCGATGTTTCCCGGCCTGAAAAAATCGGACCTGCCCGGTGACGAAGCCTGGGCCGCCGAGCGGATGAACATTACGACGCACAGCGGCACCCACATGGACGCGCCATGGCATTACGCGTCGACCACCGATGGCGGCAAGCCGGCTTACGGCATCGATGAAATGCCGCTGGACTGGTGCCTGCAGCCGGGGGTCAAGCTGGACTTCCGCGATCTTCCCGACGGGCATGTGGTAACCGCGGACGAGGTGGCGGCCGAACTGGCACGTATCGGGCACGCACTCAAGCCGCTGGACATCGTGCTGGTCAACACGCGCGCGGGTTCAGTCTACGGCCAGCCCGAGTATCTCAGTGCCGGTGTGGGCTTGGGGCGCGAGGCGACCCTCTACCTGCTGGAGCGCGGCGTTCGCATTGTCGGTACCGATGCCTGGAGCTGGGATGCTCCCTTCAGTTTTACCCGCGAACGTTATCAGGAGACCGGTGACGCCTCCATTATCTGGGAGGGGCACAAGGCCGGTCGCGACATCGGTTACGGACAGATGGAGAAGCTGAGCAATCTGGAAAGCCTGCCCGATCACGGCTTTGTAGTCTCCTGCTTCCCCTACAAGATCAAGCACGCATCCGCCGGCTTCGTACGCGCGGTGGCGATTATAGAAGACTGACAAATTTCGAGGACACGTCATGTTCAAGTATTTTCCCACCAACTATGTGTGGAATCTCTCGGTGGATCTCGCCATCGAGATGGGCGCCCGCATCGGTGAAATCGAGGAGATGTGCGCGCCCCTGCAGGAAGCCGCGAAGCAACCCGATGCCGAGGGCACCCAGGCCTTTCGCGATGTCTGGGAAACCATGTCGAAGAAACTCTGTGGCCTGGCGGCGGAAGACGAGGAGCGCGGGCGCCTGTTGTCCGCGGGCGAGAAATACCTTCGCGCCGGCATCTACCTGACGACCTGTGAACGCCTGCAGGCGCACGATGCCCCCAGCCGAATGGAGCTGTACAGGGAGTCCCTCGAGCTATTCCAGAAGGGGGCTGCCTTGTCGGGCGCGCCCTGTACCCGGGTGGAAATTCCCTACGAAGGCAAGCACCTGTCAGCGCTCTTTGTACCAGCGGAGGGCGTCGACGGCCCCGCCCCGGTACTGGTGCAGGTCAACGGCCTCGACTCTACCAAAGAGATGAAATACCACGTCGGCCTGCCGCGCTGGCTGGCCAAGCGCGGTGTCGCATCCCTCATCGTCGATCAGCCCGGTACCGGTGAAGCGCTGCGCCTGCAGGATTTCAAGGCGCGCTACGACAGCGAGCACTGGGCCAGCCGGGTGGTGGACTACCTGGAAACCCGTGCCGACGTCGACAGCAAGCGCATCGGCATGGAAGGGGTGTCCCTGGGTGGTTACTACTGCCCGCGCGCCGTCGCCTTTGAACCGCGGTTTGCCTGCGGCGTGGTCTGGGGCGCCAACCACGACTGGCGCGATGTGCAGAAGCGCCGATTGGAGCGTGAGGGCGACTTCCCGGTGCCCCACTACTGGAAACACGTCTGCTGGGTCTGGGGCGCCGACTCGATCGAGCACTTCATGGAAATTGCCGAAAACGTCCACCTGGACGGTGTCGTCGAAAAGATCAAGGTGCCTTTCCTGGTGACCCACGGCCAGAAAGACAGCCAGATCCCACTGAAGTGGGCCGAGCGCACCTACGAGCAACTGGTAAACAGCCCCGATCGCGAATTGAAAATCTTCACTGAGCGCGAGGGCGGAGTCCAGCACTCCAGCTTCGATAACAGTGTCAATGCTGGCCACTACATTGCCGACTGGGTTGCTGAACACCTCGGTGGGCGCACCGCTGTCGAATAGTCTGAAAGGAGAATAAATACATGAACATTATCGGACCTGATTTTCTGGTGTTTGGTGTCGACGACATGGAATCCTGCCGTCAGTACCTGACCGACTACGGGCTCAAGGCGGCGGGCGACGATCGCTTCCTGGCGCTTGACGGCACCGGCGTCATCATCAAGCCAAAGGATGATCCCTCGCTGCCCGCGGCGCTGGAAACCCCGACCATGTTGCGCAAGACCGTCTACGGTGTCGCTGACCAAGCGACGCTGGAGGCCATTGCAACCGAGCTGTCGTCCGACAGGGAGGTCAAACGCCTTGCGGATGGCTCCATCGAGTCTGTTGACGATATGGGCTTTGCCCTCGGCTTTCAGGTAACAGTACGCACAACACTGTCGCTGCCTGCAGAGATCGTCAACGCCCCGGGGTCTTCCCACCAACGTGCGGTCAACGATATCGGCGTTCAAAAAGTTGCGGCACCGGAGCCGCGCTCGCTTTCACATATCGTTTACTTTGTACCGGACTTCGCCAGGGCGGAGGCCTTCTACGCGGAGCGCCTGGGGTTCATCACCACTGACCGTTTCACCGGCGTCGGCCCCTTCATGCGCCCCGCGGGAACCACGGACCACCACACCGTATTCTTCATCCAGACGCCACCGCACATGCTGGGTTGTGAACATTTTACCTTCCATATGGCCGGCCCCACCGAAGTGATGCACGCGGGCAGGAATATGGTGGAAAAGGGCTATCAGAGTTTCTGGGGGCCCGGCCGCCACCTGTTCGGCTCCAACTGGTTCTGGTACTTCAAGAGTCCACTGGGCTGCAACATGGAGTACGACGCCGATATGGACCTGCACGATGATCAGTGGACGGCGCGCGAGGGCGCCCCGGGCGCTGACAACTCGCAGGCTTTCCTGTTCAAGTACACGGAAAAGTGGTCTCCGATGGGACCGCCTCCGGGCGCCAAGCCCCAGTGATATGTGGCGCGACTGGGTGAGGCTCTGCCAGGTGGAGGAGCTGGCGGAGGGCGAAGCCCGGGGCTTCGATCCGCTGGATGAGGGCCAGGACAGCGTATTTGTCGTGCGGCGTGGCGGCGACCTGGTCGCCTACCGGGATATCTGTCCCCACTACGGCAGCACTGCACTGCCCTGGCGCAAGGACGCCTACCTGGACGCTGGTGGCAAAGACATTATCTGTTCAGCACACGGTGCGCGATTTGCTATCGACACCGGCCTGTGCACGGCCGGGCCTTGCCTCGGTGAGTCCCTAATCCCTGTTCCACTGCAGTTGAGTGACGAGGGAGAGGTGCTGGCAGACCTCAATAGTAATAACAGCGTTGGAGTAGTGAAATGACGGGCATCGTTAAAAAAGTACTGATAGTGGGCGGCGGTTTTTCCGGCATGTCGGCTGCCATCGAGTTGCGCAAGCAGGGCATCGAAACACACCTCGTGGAAATTGACCCGGACTGGCAGGCCGATGGCGCCGGTATCAGTATCGGCGGCGCGACCCTGCGCGCTTTCCGTCAGCTCGGGATTCTGGACGCCTTTCTCGAACAGGGTTCCGGTAACGACGGGCTGGAAGTCATGGCGCCTACCGGGCAGCTGATTACCACGATTCCCATGCCGCGCTTTGTCGATCCGGAGATACCCGGCCAGGGCGCTATCATGCGCCCGGTGCTCGCGCGCATCATGTCCAGAGTGGTTGAACAGAGTGGTACCCATGTCCGCCTGGGCCAGAGTTATGAGTCAATCGAGGAGGACGAGCAGGGCGCTCTGGTCACCTTCACCGATGGCAGCAGTGATCACTTCGACCTGGTCATCGCCGCCGATGGCCTGCAGTCAAAAACACGTAAGTGGCTGTTTCCGGAAGCGCCCGAGCCCAGCTATTCCGGTCAGGGTGTCTGGCGCGCGGTACTGCCGCGGCCAGAGGGCCTGAACTGCACGCGCATGTGGGTCGGTGAGCACCTTAAGGCGGGTATCAACTCCATGTCGAAGGAGCAGGTCTATCTGTTCCTGACCGAAGATCGCGAGGCGCGCGAGCGAATCGCCGAGGATGAGTTGCCGGGGATGCTGCGACAACTGCTGATCGACAACTTCCCGGCACCCGAAGTCCAGGCGCTGGCGGCCCAGATCACCGCGGACTCCAGGGTGCTGTATCGCCCGCTGGACGGCCTGTTGGTGGCCGGGCCCTGGCATCGTGGCCGCGTGGTCCTGATCGGTGACACGGTACACGCCACCACGCCCCATCTCGCCTCCGGTGCGTGCATCGGTATTGAGGACGCGATTGTCCTGGTGGAGGAACTGGTGCGTGCAGACAGCCTGGAACAGGCCCTGACTGCTTTCCAGGAACGCCGCTGGGAGCGCTGCCGTATGGTGGTGGAGAACTCTGGCAGGCTCGGGGAGATCGAGATTCAGGGTGGAGACAAGGCCGAGCATGCCGGCATCATGCGCGACTCCATGATGGCGCTGCGGGATCCGATCTAGGTCGCCGGAGCACATGATGCTGGAGCTGTACCACAACGATATGTCGGTCTGTGCCCAGAAGGTTCGCCTTGTACTCGAGTACAAGGGAATTCCCTGGCAGGGCCACCACCTGAATTTGCGCGCCGGAGACCAGTTCAAGCCCTCGTTCCGGCAGATCAATGCCAAAGGCCTGGTGCCGGTCCTGGTGGATGACGGTGCAGTCATCACCGAGTCCAACGCCATCATCGAGTACCTCGAGGACACGGTAGAGGGACATCCGCTGAGACCGGTGGACGCAGCGCTCAGGGCAAAAATGCGCGGCTGGCTGATACGCCTGGATGCCGGTCTGCATGAACATGTCGCAGCCATCAGCTTCTGCGTGGCGTTCCGCCACCAGTTGCTGCAGCGCTATCCGGACACCGAGCAGATTGAGCGTTTCATCGATCAGATACCCGACCCGGGTAGAGCGGGTTTTATGCGCGACGTACTGCCCAACGGCGTCGCGAGCAAACGCTTCAGTCTCGCCTTGTACAGCTATAACCAGCTGCTGGCGGACATGGACGACGCGCTGCAGCAGCGTGCATGGCTGGCGGGAGATCAGCTGAGCCTGGCGGACTTCAGTTACGTGCCCTACATCGACCGGCTCGATCAACTGCAGTTGTCATTCTGGTGGCGGGACCGGCCGGCCATTGCCGACTGGCTGGAGCGCATGCGTGGCCTGCCCGCTTACGGCACTGCAATCCAGCAGTGGAACAACAATGACTATCTGCAGCTAATGGCCGGGCACGGCAGGGAAAGCGCGCCGGAAGTACAGCGTGTCCTTGCCGCTCTGGTGACAGAAGCGTGAGTCGCGATGGCTCCTGATTGATGTAGTGCCATTCGCTGTTGATTTGCACCCAAAGATGACCCACAAATTGGGGTGAATCCCTGATATGGGAACTTCATTCACATTTCATTAGGCCGCTTTTGACGCAAAATATAGCTCTGGT
Source organism: Parahaliea maris (assembly GCF_008064665.1). Taxonomy (GTDB): domain Bacteria; phylum Pseudomonadota; class Gammaproteobacteria; order Pseudomonadales; family Halieaceae; genus Parahaliea; species Parahaliea maris. Next base: position 58,119 of record NZ_VRZA01000005.1, read on the forward strand.
CAAGATACTGGGTAGATTCAATCGGTGTGGTGAATCAAGCCATGCGCTTATTTGATAAACATAAATGCTTCGTAAAGTGCTGCCAGCGACAGGTGTTCTTCCAGCCCTTGCAAGGCGACATACCCAATGAGCCTTCGAGATCAGGTATCCATTAAAACTGCCTGGTAAATTAATCCTCTGCGAAGCCGTATGTAGCTAATATCCCCTACACTAAATTGGTCGGGAGTGTCGGGATGAAAACCTGCGCCCAAGTTTGTAAAGGGCGCCCCATTTTCACTTGTAGTACTGATAGGTTATCTCTTTTGGGGCTTCACTTTGAGATCTATCTGGTGCATTACCCGTACAATACGCTTGTGATTTACGCGCCGATTAGATTGAACGTGGTCGGTGTGCCTTTCTCTGCAGAGGGCGCAATCCAGACATCGAATTCGCCGGGCTCAACAGTTGGTTGTAAGTCTCGCTTCAAAAACGACAGATTCGCGGCGGTCAACGTAAAGGTTACTGTCTCGCTTTTTCCGGGTGCTAGTTTAATTTTTTTGAAGTCGACCATTTTACGTACCGGTTGCACCAGGCTTGCCACGCGGTCGTGAATATAAAGCTGAACGACTTCTTCAGCGGACCAACGGCGACTCTGGTTGGTGATAGTTGCGCTGACATCAAGTGAACCTGCGAGGTTCAAGTTCGATGCATTACACTGAGTCGGTCCATATTCCACCTCTGCATAACCCAAACCGTGACCGAACGCATACAGGGGTACCTGGGGTATATCCAAAAAGTGGGACGTGAACTTTGTAGTAGAGTCCCCTTGCGGTGGCCTGCCAGAACTTTCGCGTGCGTAATAAAAGGGTTGCTGTCCGGAAGCCAGCGGAAAGGTCATGGGGAGTCGTCCTGAGGGCGATACTTTGCCAAAAATAAGGTCGGCCAACGCCGGCCCGGTTTCAGTGCCCAGAAACCAGCCGACCAGAATTGCCTGAGCATCACGTACGGCACCATCCAGGGCCAAAGCGCGACCGTTGCGTAACACCACAACTACTGGCTTGCCTGTGGCGGAAACCGCTTCGGCCAGATCCTGTTGTGCTGGCGGAACTGTAATTTCTGTACGCGACGCGGACTCTCCGGACATGTCAGTAGATTCACCCAGAGCCAGGATAACTACGTCAGCCTCACGGGCGGCATTTACTGCCTCATCGATACCACCTGCAATCGAGGCTTCAATATCGCAGCCCTTGACCACGTTAAGGTTCGCCCGCTCCTGCATAATTCCACGGATACCGTCGACCAGTGGAACAGAAGGTCTCTCGGGTACGAAAGGTGACCAGGGACCGTCGAGATTTTCCTGGTCTGCAGCAAATGGACCAATCAGGGCAATACGCTTACCTGAGCTTGGCAGGGGCAGAAGGTTGTCGTCGTTTTTTAACATCACCACGGACTTTGTTGCCGCCTCACGCGCAAGCTTGCGGTGTGACGAGGGCGCCGGTGACCTGGCCCGTTGTTCGCTGATTCGCCGGAATGGATCATCAAAAAGGCCCGCTTCCCTTTTGACAAGCAGAATTCGCCGTACAGCCTGATCCAGTACGGATTCATCCAGCTGCCCTGCCCTGACCAGCTCCGGGACATAACGTGGAAATATTCCACTGGCCATACCGATATCGCAGCCCGCACTCAATGCAAGTCGCGCGGCATCCTTTTCATCCGCTGCGAAGCCATGCTTTATCAATTCCAGTTCACTCTGAAAATCTGATAGCACAGCGCCGGAAAAACCCAGTTGGCCGCGTAAAATTTCTGTCAGCAGGTGGTGACTGCCTGTGCTGGGTTCGCCGTCGATGGTATTGAATGCCGCCATTGTGACAATAGCGCCGGCATCAAAGGCAGCGCTAAAGGGCGGCAAATAGACCTCGGCCAGAACCCGCTCTGAAATAGCTGTACCCGCATAGTCGAGCCCTGACTCCGCTGCTCCATAGGCGGCAAAGTGTTTGACGCAGGCCAGCAGGCTGTGAAGATCGTCGCGAGACTCGCCCTGGAAACCGCTCACTCTCGCCGCGGCGAATCGGGCACCCAGAAGTACATCCTCTCCGGCACCTTCCACCACGCGGCCCCAGCGCTGGTCTCGTGCAATATCAACCATCGGCGCATACGTCATATCCAGTCCCAGGTTGGACGTCGCCTCCAGCGCGCAGGCTCGAGCGGTCTGGCGAGCCAGTTCCGGTTCAAAGCTTGCCGCCTCGGCGATGGGTACTGGAAAAACGGTCTGGTGACCATGAATGATATCGGCACCGAACAGCAGGGGGATTTTCAGGCGGGTTTCTTCCACCGCTGTCTTTTGCGCCAGAATTGTGGAATCGATATCTTCCGGTGAAGTCATAAAACCTATGGCGCCAGCGCGAATACGAGCGAGCTGATCATTCAACAGCCCTTCGGCGACTTCCGGAGTAAAATTCGGAGTGAATGGATTGATTTTCTGAAAGTTGGGCTGAATCATGCGCGGCGTGAGCACATTTTCCATGTGCAGCTGCCCCGCCTTTTCTTCCAGCGTCATGCGAACAATCAGGTCTTCAATAAACGGATCTTTCTCCAGCCCCAAGCGCCCACTGGTAGCCTTGCCGTAGGCAGCAACGCTAACGATTGCCGACGTGAGCAGGAAGTTGCGGCGGCTGATAGGCATGTTTTTATCCATGTTGTTCGCCTCTTATTCTTTTCACAGTTGCGATTCCAGGGCTCGACGCACGCTGTGGCGGCTCTGCCGGCACTGCTGGCCGCAGATCGGAGGCGTTTGGCACCCTCCTCCAGGCAGCCGAACGCATCAGATGCCTCGTTGCCCATTAAGGCTCAGGAAGACCCAGCCTTCGGCCAAGGCCCCTTCGAAACTCCTTTATAAGTCTTGTACCAGACGACGCAGGTGCGGACCATACGGCTCATCGACAACAGTCCATTGAGTATCAATGCGCATGGTCGATCGACTCTGTTGCGTATAAACCGGCCAGGACGGTGTCAACTTACTCGATGGATTGCCGGTTGCGGCAAATGCTCCCCAGCTCGATATAATGGCATCTCTGAGCTCAAAGCGGTGTCCCGACGGATCCCCCTTGGCCCGATTACCGGAGATATCTGTGTCATCCCAGATATCGTTCATGTCCAGATGATCGAAGAGGAATACGAGTTCCGTCGCGTGAGTCGCCCATTGTCCACCCAACACGGGATCACGCCAGCCGAAAAGATAGGTGTAGACTGGCGCTGCATCCATCTGCGCTTTGAGTTCCGCTTGCTTAAGCGCCCCCTTCCAGAACCACGCCAGGGATCCCGAACCTATCAATACTTCTTCTCGAGAGGCCGATGGACTGTACTTGCGAAATGCCTGCACCAGCAGGTCACGCTCCCCGGGAGTGAGCCAGGGGCAGATATTTGCAAGTTCGAGATGAAGCGCGCGATCGTCGGGTAGTGCCGGCAGGGACGTCTGTGGGTAGTAGTAAAGTGCTGCCTCCGCTTCATTCGTCCCCACCAATAGGGGAACGTGCGACCAGATTTCCCGTGACGCTCTCGTGTCGAGTTGATAGGGAACAGTCGTCGCATCAAGCACCGGCGAGAACGGCATGCTATTCAGTTCATAGCTCCAGGTCTGGCTGGTCACCTTCTGCGCCACAGAGATCAGGGTTGAAGTATCAACCTCAGCAATCTTGTCGACATCGCGGGGGGATATAGCGAGTTCGTTGAGCACCAGCATTGCTTCCCGGGAAGCAGCCTCAGGAGATCGGACTCGTGTTTGCGAGCCACTCTGCACGATCGCCTTGGAAAACAATCCCTTTGCCTCGGGCATACCGAGCAGCGTACTGATTTTCAGCCCGCCACCGGACTCACCAAACAGGGTGACATTGGCCGGGTCGCCACCAAAGGCCGCAATGTTACGCTGCACCCAGCGCAATGCCTCGATAATATCGAGCTGACCCACGTTAGCATCGTAGTCATTCCCGATGCCGCCCAGGTACAGATAGCCAAACAGATTCAGGCGATGATTCAGATTAAGGACGACAGCGCCGGCGCCCTCCGCCAGAGCCGCACAGTCGTAGAGCGGCACGCCGCCAGAACCTGTGTGGTATGCCCCACCGTGTATAAATATCATCACCGGTAGCGCCTCACTCCGGCCGCGAGGCGCCCACAGGTTCAGAAACAGGCAGTCTTCACTGCCCGGGAGAAGCGGGTCCTGCCATGCATCCAGATCGCGGCTATCCTGTGGCGCAGGGCTTCCCAGGCTCAGGGCATCACGCGTGCCGACCCACGGTTGAACGGGTTGGGGCCGACGAAAGCGATAGTGTCCAGACGTAGCCTCCCCGTAACGGATGCCTTTAAAGACATTGAGGGCCTCAGTCTGTACGCCCCGCAGCACACCTTCAGATGTCTCGACGAGCAGGGATTCTCCCGTCAACGCCGGCTTTTGCTGCAAAGATGCTGCCAGCATCGCAGGAGACGCACCCAGGGAGGCCAATGAGAGACCCACGCCACTGGATACAAGTCTTCTTCTGGTCAACATATGGATCTAAAGCCCAACCTCGGTAATACCGCTTACTGTTTTCCTGTCGCGGGCGAACGGATAGCTTCCCACTCCTGCTCGGGCAATAAGACGCATCAGCAGGTAATACAACACCGCACAACCCAACATCACGGGGATGCTTGCACCCAGGTAGCGGAAAACATCCGCTGTTTCCAGGGTCACTGGATTGTATATCCAGATATACGTTGCACTTCCCAGCGCTACCACGAGCACGGCAACCCAGTTTATCCCGCCCCAGAACCAGTATCGGCCGCCCGGCAAGCGGGCGAACAGATGCTCGGCATCGATATGCTGGCCTCTGAGCAAGTAATAGTCGGTAATACCGATCGCGGTAATGGAGACAAACTGCATACCGACATACACGGTCACCGTAGCCACCTGCGTCAGTACCCATGAGGTACTGAAGGCTGCAAGAGCCACCGGCACCAGCAGGATGGCCAGCAATACACTCCAGGGTATATGTGCCAGCGGCCGCAGTTGCTGGACTGAGACGCCCGCGAAGTAGATGAGCATACCCATGATGGCAATATTGGCAAAAAGAATGAGGATAACGATGCCCGTACCCAGCACCGGCCCACCCAGCAAGGTAATCCACGCCAGCGGATCGGAAGTGGAGAAAGCCGATGCGGCAAGTGCCGCCACGCTCGAGCAGTAGGCACCGCCCACAAGGGTCAAACCAATCATCGACGGCGTCATGACATGACGTCGATGCTTCACAGCTCGAAACATGCCGCCCAGATAGGGCCACCAAGCCAACGATGTCGCTATCCCGAATTCGAGCGCGTACGCCAGTGACTTCAACGGATCCGTGGTATACACGCCTGCCTCAGGCTCTTTGTTCGTCCACAGCGAATCCCAGCCAAAACGCCACAGCAGCAGGGCCAGGCTCAGTGTCGCCAGGGCAATGAGCGCCGGCCCTGCAACATTATTGACCTGCTGTATGAAGGTTAGCCCCTTGCGCACCAGCAACCAGCAAAGCACCACAACGACAAGGGCGACAGCAACAGTCAGCATGGCACCCTCGCCACTCCCGTCGCCGTAAACGAGCTTGGTCACTCCCTGAGCGACCATCGCCATAATAATGGTGCTCCAGGCCAGCGAAGTGCACAGGATGCCGATCATGGGCAGGAATGCGCCCCTGACACCAAACACCGATTTACTGGCATCAACTGTATCGATACCAAACCGGAAGGAGGGCACACCGCTGGCGAGTACACAGGGCACAAACCCGATGATCAAACCACTCGTGTAACCGACGATGCCGAGCTTGACGTTTCCCACAGAAGGTAACAGGCTTCCGACGAGAAACACCCATATGGCGGCACCAAAGGTGATACAGGTGGTAGTGAAGCTCCTGGCGGTCGCAAATACCCGCTCCTGCGGAAGGATCGGCAAACGTCCGTCAAGAACCGCGTGGTCTAAGTCTTCTGATTTCACGTCAGTACCAGCACCCCAGCCAACCAGACCGCAAACCCTGTCAAAGTCCACCACAACGCAGCAAGTAGAATTGGACGACTTCCGGCTGCGCAGTCCTCGTCTGGCGTTATATCACGTAACAGTGTAAGCCTTTTCGCCAATTCCTTATCCAAGGCGTCTCCAGATGGAGCGGCTATCTCACCCACAGCTACCTTTGTGTCCATTGCCAGCTCCTACTCAGGCGGGCGCAGAGTAGTACCCGGAGGTGGCCCCACCGTCGAGTGCGTAAATCATTCCGTGGGAGTATGCGGCTTCTGTAGAACTCAGGTGTGCAACGACATTTGCCACTTCTTCAGGGCGCGCAAATCGACCCAGTGGAACACTTTTCTTGTAGTAGTCCACTTCCTCAGTGCTCATACCATCGAGGAGCTGGTCTGCCATCGGTGTCTCGACAAAGCCGGGGCAAACCGCATTGCAGCGTACACCACTGGCACCATAGTCCAGTGCCATTGCCTTGATGAGACCATTCACCCCGTGCTTGGTGGCACAGTAGGCAGCAAACTCCTGGGCACCCTGGGTGCCTGCATCGGAACTGATCGCGGTGAAAGTACCGCGGGTCTTGATCAGTTCTGGCAGGGTGTACTTGGCCAGGTAAAACGTCCCACTCAGGTTTGTGGAAATCATCTGGTCCCAGGCGTCGAGACCAAAATCATTCACCAGACCTGTCAGAGCAATGCCGGCAGAGGAAACAACCGTATCGATGCCCCCATACTTTGCTACGAAGGCCCCAATCGCATCCTCTACCGCTGACGGCTGCGAGACATCGGCCTGAAGAACTTCAGCTTTGCAGCCGAGTTCCTCTACCTGGGCAGCAACCTCCCTGGCGGCCTCTTCTCTGCGCCCCATTACGCCGACCACCGCGGCTCGAGAGGCCAAACGTATGGCGATCGCCCTGCCAATGCCTGAAGTTGCCCCTGAAACAATGACCCTCTCAGTTCGTTCAGTTGTCACGGCTTATCTCTCCCTAATCTGGTTATCTTTGTTTGCTACCCTCACGCCCCGCAGATGGCAAGGGCAACAATCTGGATAGTGCATTCTTACTACCGCTTATCTACAAACGTTAGTTCTGGGCAAGCCGGGCAGGTAAGGAGAGCTTGAGCGGCCCCTACATACCCCGGATAAAACTGCGTCCGGGCCCTATCTAGCTGCGGAATACAATGGTTTTCTGCCCATCCAGCAGCACCCGGTCCTCGAGATGCAGACGGACTGCTTCGGCGAGCACTTGCCGCTCAATATCACGTCCTTTTCTGACCATATCCTGAGGCGTGTCGGCGTGAGAGACCGTTTCCACATCCTGGTGAATGATCGGTCCCTCATCAAGATCAGCGGTGACGTAGTGTGCTGTGGCACCGATCATTTTTACCCCACGCGCATGAGCCTGATGGTACGGCTGGGCACCTTTGAAGCCGGGAAGGAACGAATGGTGGATGTTGATGCAACGTCCTTCCAGATAGCTTGACATGTCATCGGAGAGGATCTGCATATAGCGGGCAAGTACAACCAGTTCTGCCCCGGTCTCCTCTACCACCTGCTTGATCTGAGCCTCCTGCTGCGGCTTCGTCTCCTTGGTAATCGGGAAGTGCCAGAAGGGAAAATGCTTCAGAGAGGTAGTCCCAATGGATTCGGCAGGATGATTGCTGATCACGCCCACTACATCCATGTCGAGTTCACCAATTCGATTCCGGTACAGAAGATCGGAGAGACAATGATCAAACTTACTGACGAGTAGCAGGACTTTTCTGGCTTGTCTCTTGTCCCTCAGTGCCCAGTCCATACCCTTGGTGTCTGCCAGCACGGTAAAGGCGTCTTTGAATTTTGCACAGGCGCTTGCCTCTGCCAGATCGAACTCAATACGCATAAAAAAGCGCTTTGCGTCTCGATCATTAAAGTTATGAGCCTCAAGGATATTGCCGGTGTACTCAGTGATGCAACTGGCAACTTCGGCGACCAATCCCGGCTGATCGGGACACTGCAGTGTCAAAATATATGTATCAGTCATTGTTCATTACCCGGCGTATTCCTACTGAACGTTAAATCAATTCGAGACGTGCCACTTACCGCTCACCCTGAGCGCCACCGTAACCAGGCAAGAAAACCAGCCCGAAGCAGCGCAGGCTTTCCTTCGGCGCCGATTGCTTTCTCCAGACGCTCCGAGGCCCAAAGCTAAAGCGTTCTTAGTACGCCATCTAGTACAGATGTCCTATACACTACCCCTGATCCAGGCGGATGACAATACCCTTGCAGCAATATTGTTCGACCCGCTGGTCATGTGCCGCCCTGCTGACTCTTTAGGGCAGCAGGACGAAGTCTGCCTGAAACCTGTTGACAAAGCCGGGCGAACCGCTAGAATTTCCCATCTAGGACTAATGTCCTAATCAATCTTGAGTCGATATCGCAGAACCGCTCGTCCGTGGGTTCTGAAATTCGCCACCGCCCACCAAATCCAATGTTAGATGAGGTAGAAATGGAGATGACGGAGTCACAAGTATCAGTAGAAATGCTGGATGTGCGCCTTCTTATTAATGGTGAGTGGGTATCCGGTAGTGAAGGGAATCGACTCACAATTATCGATCCTGCCACAAACTCGCCGTGTGGCCATGTCGCCGTCGCCTCAGAGCGAGATTTGGCGAATGCTGTTGCCGCAGCCGAGGAAGGCTTCAACGCCTGGCGTAATATTCCGCCATTTCAGCGCGCAACCATACTTGGCAAGGCCGCCACTTTGCTACGCGAGCGTGCAGGCGATATCGCGGCTGATCTGAGTGCCGAGCAGGGCAAGCCATTTGCCCAGGCCAAGCACGAGGTTTCCGGGGCCGCTGATGTCATTGAGTGGTTCGCCGAGGAAGGCAAGCGCTGCTTTGGCCAGGTCATTCCCGGGAGAACGACAGACACGCACACCTTGACACGGCTGGAACCGATTGGCCCGGTTGCGGCCTTTACACCCTGGAATTTCCCAGTGTCACAAGCGGTCAAGAAAGTGGCCGCGGCGCTGGCCGCTGGCTGCTCCATCATTCTCAAGGGGCCTGAAGAGGCCCCGGGTGCCTGCGCTGGAATGATGAAATGTTTCGCGGACGCGGGGCTTCCGAGCGGCTCAGTTGGCCTGCTGTATGGCAACCCGGCAGAGATATCCAACTACCTGGTCGCACACGACTCAATTAGGTGCGTCACGTTAACGGGCTCGGTCGCAGTCGGCAAAACCGTAGCGAGTCTCGCTGGTCGCTACATGAAACCCGTCGTCATGGAGCTGGGTGGTCACGCACCGGTAATCGTCTGTGAAGATGCCGACCTGGACCTCGCCGTGGAACAACTGGTGAAAATGAAATTCCTGAATGCTGGTCAGGTTTGTCTTTCGCCAACACGGTTCCTCGTAGCCCGAAAGATCTATGACGACTTTGTCTCGCGATTCCGCGAACGCGCCGTCGCGCTCAAAATTGATGCAGGTGACAACCCGGAAGCGGATATGGGTCCATTGGCCAGCCAGCGTCGCATCGAATCAATGGAAGCACTCGTCGCGGATGCCATTGAAGTTGGCGCAACTCTGAAGTGTGGAGGTCAACGCCTGGAGCGAACAGGCTGTTTCTTCATGCCCACCGTGCTTTCGAATGTACCTACCGAGGCGCGGGCCATGAACGAAGAGCCATTCGGCCCAGTGGCGCTGATCCGGCCTTTCGATACCGTTGAAGAAGCGCTTGTTGAGGCGAACCGGTTACCTTTCGGGCTCGCCTCTTACATCTTTACCAATTCCATCCAGACAGAAGCCTTCCTTACCGAGAACATTCAGGCCGGAATGGTCGCCGTGAACCGTATTTTTTCATCGAACATTGAAGCCCCCTTCAGTGGCGTGAAAGATTCCGGGTACGGCACTGAGGGAGGCACCTTCGCGATCCGCAACTTTCTGACCGAAAAAATGATCACCCGCTTCGTAGGGTAAAGCCACACGATATTGATATAGCAAGATTGCATAAGATGGGAGATGTTTAGATGACTTTGCCACTGGAAGGAATACGAGTTCTCGATTTGAGCCGGGTGTTAGCTGGCCCCCTTGTCGCACAAATGCTTGGAGATCTGGGTGCGGAGGTGATTAAAATCGAGAAGCCAGGAGACGGCGATGACTCGCGTTCCTACGGCCCTCCCTTTCTCCATGATACAGCCGGAGCGAGAACCCGGGAGTCGGGTTTCTACCTTTCGGCCAATAGAAACAAACGATCTCTGACGGTTAACCTTGGTTCCGAGTCCGGGCAGGAGGTTGTCAGGGCGATTGCGAAGCAGTCGGATGTCGTGATTGAGAACTTCCGGGTCGGTACCCTCGCCAAATTCGGGTTGGACTACGATTCGCTATCCAAATTGAATCCGCGGCTGGTCTACCTCTCAATCACCGGCTATGGCCAGACCGGCCGTATGGCTCATCGACCCGGTTATGATGCGATCTTCCAGGCCGCAGGCGGTCATATGGCCGTCTCTGGAGCGCCGGATAACCTCCCTGGTGGTGGGCCAACCCGTAGCGGGCTGAGCATTGTTGATATTCTGACCAGTCACTATGGAGTAACCGCGGTATTGGCAGCCCTTTCCCATCGCGATCGTTCGCCAGAGGGCAAGGGGCAGTACATTGACATTGCCCTCCTCGACTCCATGGTTGCCACTCTCAGCCACCGCGGAATGCAGTACCTGATCTCAGGCAAAATATCACCGCGCCGTGGTAATGTGGGCGGCGGTGGTTCGCCCTCCCAGGCATTCCACTGCTCCGATGGTCAACTCGTACTCACCGTCGGTAACAATACACAGTGGCTCCGCTTTTGTGATGCGATTGGCGAGCCGCAACTGGCGAATGACGAACGCTTTGCTGCACCGACCAGTCGAATCGAAAACCGTGAACTGCTTACTCCTCTGCTTGAGGAGAAGTTCATGAGCAATACCAAGGCCTACTGGCTGGATGCCCTGGAGAAGGCCGACATCCCAAGCGGCCCCGTAAATGAACTGGACGAAGTCTTCAGAGACGAGCAGATCCTCAGCCGAGGCATGCTGAAATCGGTTAAGCACCCCGAATCAGCGGATCTGCCACTCATTTCCAACCCCATTCAATTTTCCGAAACCCCACTGGATCGCTATGAGGCGCCACCCACCCTGGGCGAGCATACCGACATGGTGCTCAAAGACATCCTGGGGTATACCGATGACCAGATTGAGTCGCTCAAAGCTTCAGGAGCGGTTTGATCTCTCTTAACAGAGCCCGCGACAAGAATGTGACGAGGAATAGAATATGAGCGAAATTCGGGTCGAAATTCAGGAGACACTGGATGCGGTGGCACGAGCGGTCCATTCTGGTGTCAATGTGGAGGACATCGCGAAACTACTGTACATGCCCGATATGTTAGTAGTCGGTGAGGGATGGCCAGGCGCGATCCGCAGCATCGAAGCATTTCTCCCTGACTTCACAGAACTCGTTCAAAGTTGGGGCCCAGAGCCCGAGCTGATTTTCACTCTCGTGGATCCGCTCATCGTCGGTAGTGACGCCGTCACCTCGTTGGTCGATCTATCGATCACCTGTAAAGATCCTTCTGTACAGACCGAATACCTGAGAATCGTGTATGCATGGGTTCGATACGAGCAGGGGTGGCGCGTCAAGGCGGAAATGTACACGGTCGGGTCTTACTAGTCTCAGGCCAGGTAGAGACATGCTGGCAATGACTAAAGCATTGCACGAAGCAATCTACGTTAGATAGCAAATGCATGACGCGAAGTAGGTGACTCATTATGACCTCGCATGCTGCAAAAGTTCTTTCTAAAACTTCGCCTGATTCCAGTCCAGTGCAGGTCTACTTGGGACTGGGCAGTAACATTGAGCCGACTGAGTCCCTTTTCCTCGGCATCAATCGCTTGAAAGAAGCGTTTGGGCAGCTTGAATGTTCGTCAATCTATAAGTCAAATTCGGTCGGTTTTGACGGTGATCCATTCCTGAATCTGGTGGCCAGGATAGAAACACAATTGCCCCTCGCGGACTTGTACCGTTCCTTGCGGCTAATTGAATTTTCACTGGGCCGCCCCTTTCCCGCGTCGCCAAACAGCTCTCGTCGATTCGATGCCGACATTTTGCTTTATGGGAACACTATTGGAACATTCGATACTGTCATCCTACCCAGGCCCGAGATACTTTATAACGCTCACGTCCTCGCCCCGCTGGCAGAGCTATTACCCGGAGGTAAGCATCCACGAACTAAAAAAACGTATAAGGAATTATGGGATTCATTTGAGTTGGGCAATCAACGTATTGCGCTCTTTGACGGGTGATCGATCTTTGCGCGGGATAAGCGTAGGGGCGTCGACAACTGGGGATTTTATAGCGGCCTAATGAGTACTGGACTTTGAAAGTAAATTAAGCACGGCGATCCCACAAATTATCAACGCCATACCCAACGCACCCCAGGCATCAAGTTTTTGCCCGTGTAACAGCCACGCGACAACGGATACTAGAACGATCCCAAGCCCGGACCAAACCGCATAAGCAATCCCAACGGGAATCGACTTCAAGGTAAGGGATAGAAACTAGAATGCGGCCCCATAGCCAACAATAACAATGACCGATGGTACGAGCCGGGTAAAACCCTCGCTGGATTTCAGGCTTGAAGTAGCAACAACTTCAAAAGTGATGGCTAGCGCCAGGTATATCCAATGTTTCACGACAACCTCCTATGGGCCTATTGCGCCATAGTAAAATCGGTCAGCGAATACGATTAGCAATCTTATTCATTCCAACCCGTTAGTATCGAATCCGCCATCATTCGACTTAAGTATGCTCCACTACTGCTGCAATGCTGACACGTATAGAAAACCCCTTGACGGTCGTGGGCATCAGTATTGATCGAAGATGTATTCACGTCTGAGGTCGGTTATAGCGCTTTCGTTACCGTTACCGTTGCCGATTGGTAAACGCAGGCATTACGTCCTCAACGAGAAGCGACTCAACAGCCCGTCGGCGACAGGGTCGAGGCCAGGATCATCCTTGGCGACCTACTTTACTACAACCCAAAAGACGCAATTACGTCCCACAAGGACCAGTAGCAGTCTCCACTATACGAAATATCGATCAGCTGATGGTTTGATTATTAGCCGGTTAGTATCCCCCGCATCTTCAACACTTAATTCCCGCTGAGATGTTCATTCTTGCTTTCCAATTCGAACCCCTTCAGAAACATTAACATTGCTCTTTCCCGCCCCCGCCGTATCCTGAATTCACTTAGTCGCGGCTCACAGTCGCATTAAGTCGCAGGGCGACCTGCATCCTCCCCATCCGGGTTTCGACCCCTTGGGGACGAAGCCTGCATGGGATTCATCAAGGTAAGGAGAGTAACCATGCCGAAACACCTGAATGTGTTAGTACAGGAGCCGTTTGAATCTGGCGGTGAAATGAAAACCAGTTACACCAAAGTCGGTGTAGCGTTTCCTCGCGAGAAGGGCGAGGGTTTGAACTTCAAGATCACGATGGGGACCTCGATCTCGGGTGACCTGGTGGTGTTCCCGCCCCGCGACCAGGAATACAGCTAGGTTTCGTTCGAAAACCCCGATCGTTTTATTTGGGTTTTTCTTTTTATTGATTGACCCGCCACAAGGCCGTGCCAGACAACGGCTTCGGTTCCAAGAACAATTCGCTGGATTATGTGATCGGCTTCTACAAAATCAGCCCGGAGTTCAAGACCGAGGGCGACGGCACGACCAATCCGGGGAACGTCACCAACAACGGCTTCACCGCATTCTCCGACCCGCAGGGTTACCTCAACGATGGCAATGGCGTGGACTTGGTCATTGAGACTGACTTTACCAAGTACCCCAAGGTAGCCGTGGCTCCCACGTCGATTCAGGCATCCCACCGACGCGGCCATCATCAGCGGCCGCCTGTTAAGGAGTTTCGATTTCGACGTGGAGTCCATTGCCCGCGACACCGACGGCAACTACTGGGTGGGCGAGGAATTCGACCTATGACACCGGGTTCGTGACGCTGCGCTTCAGCAAGGCTCTGTCGGTAATGGAGATCGAGTAGTCTCGGCACCTCTGTAGCTATCGACTGGCGGGGGGGCGATCCAGGCCCCAGCGCTATCCCACCTGCGTCATCAGGTAGCAACCGATTAACACTTCCTGCTCACTGACATCGTCTATCGTGCCGACGAAGATGTGCTCGGTGAGCCAGTTGTACTTGCCGGGGGGTGTTTTGAACTTTGGACTGGTCAGGCAGTAATAGTCGCGCTCGAGCAGTTCCTCGCCAGCGGCCAGTTTTTTCCGGCCCACGGCATTGGGACGGAAGATGCCCGCGTTATCGATGATCAGCACCTGCTCATCATCGGTCTTCAGCCGGTACAGCGCCTCTATCAGGGTGACTCCGTCGTTGCGACGCACGGACATATCCGCCCCGCCGGGAATCACCTCGCCTTTGAGGCCGCGCCCACTGAAGTAGCCCCCGACAATGGGGTAGTTGATCCGGTGACCGTCTGCACCTGCGCCCATGTCCTCGATAGGCCCCAGTTTGACGTTAATCTGCAACACCAGTTCGGCATTGAGTTGGCGGCCGACAAAGGGCGGCTTCGGCGTCCAGTCGGCGGCCCTCGCCCCTGCGCTGCCCAGGCTCATCCCACCCAGAACGCCGGCCAGGCCGAGCACGGTATCGCGGCGTGTGATCTCGTGGTCCATCGTTGTCTTCCTGTCTGTTAACGGGTGATGAATTGGCCGTCTACCATGGTGCCGACCACCCGGGTGTCGGCGATACGATAGGGGTCCATGGCGAACAGGTCGTCCGCCAGAATGACGAGGTCGGCGTCTTTGCCGACGGCGATCGAACCGACCCGCTCCGGCTGCCGGAACTGGTAGGCGCCGTTAAGGGTGTAACCTTGCAGCAGCTGGTCCAGACTCAGGCGCTCGTGAGCCGGCGCCATTACCGGCCCCTCCCGCCCCAGGGCCGGTTCCTGACGGGTCAGGCCTGTCTGCATGCCGAGAAAGGGGTTGGCCCGTTCGCGCTCGAAGGGCACTACCACGTCACTGGAGAAGGTCACTGTCGCGCCGGCATCGTCAAAACTGCGGGCCCGCATCTTGTGGTTATTGCGCTCGCCCAGGGTCTGCGCGCCCCCCTGGAACAGGTCACCAAACCAGTGGGGGGTGAAGTTGGCGATAACGCCGAGTTCAGCGAAGCGCGGGATGTCGGCATCGTCGACCAGTTCAAGGTGACACAGGGTAAGGCGCGGATAGTCCCAGCCCTGCGCGCCGGCGGCCTCGTAGGCATCGAGTGCTATGCGCGTGGCCCGGTCGCCCACCACGTGCAGGTGCAGGTCGATTTTCTCCCGGTGCAGTTCGCGAATGAATTCGGTGAGCCGCTGCTGGCTGACCAGGGTATTACCGCGGTTGCCGGGCTCGTCGGCAAAGTCATCCAGCACCGCGGAGGTGCGAATCTCATGGACGCCATCGAAATGGATCTTGATGGTGTTGAAGCGCAGGCGTTCGCTGCCATAGCGACGGCGCAGGCGTTTAAGCTCGTCAACCGCGCTATCGATCTGGTGGGGCAGGTGCACGTGCACCGTGCCCTCGTACTTCAGGGGCAGGCGCCCTTCCCCGTCGAGTTCCGCCAACGCCTTGTACACCGTGTCATGCAACCAGAGATTGCCGCCGTCGTAGAGACCGGTCACGCCCTGGCTGGAGAGGTAGTACAGAAAATCGGCGAGATGTTCCTTGAACAACTGCGTGTCCTGCGGCCGCAGTACCCGTTCCTGCACCGGGGCAGTGGCGAACTCCTTCACCCACCCCGTCGGCTCGCCCTGTTCATCCCGCTGGTAGAACGCCAGGCCCGGCGCGGGGTCCGGCGTATTCGCATCCACCCCCAGCGCGGCCAGCGCCCGGCTGTTTAGCCACATGCTGTGTCCGGAGTCATCCAGCAGGGCCAGCGGTCGATGGGGCACCACCCGGTCGAGCAGGGCCTTGTCGGGGCCCTGTACACCAAAATCCCCGGTGCGCCAGAAGCCGGCGACGATAAAGGGGATATCGGGATTTTCCGCGGCGTAATCGCCCAACCAGTCGAGCAGGCTCTCGGGGTCGGAATCTGGCGCTACCGCCAGCGTGGTTGAGGCGAACAGGGAAAGAATGCCGGGATGGCTGTGACCATCGATCAGCCCCGGCAGCACCGTGGCGCCACCGAGGTCCCGCACCACCGTTCCACTGCCAATCCACTGCTGCGCCGCCTCGCGCTCGCCCACCAGGACAAAGCGGCCGTCCTTGATGGCGACACTGTCGGCCCAGGGCTGTGCCTGCTCAGCGGTGTACACCTTCCCATTGAGCAGCACGGTGTCGGCCACCGGTGCCGCCCCCTGGGCAAACCCTGCCAGCGCCAGCGTGGTCGCGCCCGCGAGCCACCGGGCGCCAGCACGCCATACCAGCCACCTTCCCGCCATCGGTTTCACGCCCACTACAGCCTCAGAACCGGAAGCCGACGCGCACACCGTACTCACGGGGCGCCCCGTAGAATTCGGTGGTGAGGAACTGGCCGCTGACATACTCCTCGTCGGTGAGGTTGGTGCCGTAGATCTCCGCCGTCCAGCGCTCGCCGGCCAGGGTCAGCGAGGCGTTGAGCAGGTCCCGCGCATCGAGTACATCCGACACCGGTGAGTAGGCGAGGTAGGTGAACTGCTCATCCACGTGGGAGTACTGCAGACGCGGTGTCAGCAGCATGCCCCCGGGCAGGTTGAGGTCATAGGCCAGCGCCAGGTTGTAGGTCCACTCCGGCGCGAACAGCGCGTTACCACCGTCGGTCTCCACCACAAAGAGCGAGTAGTCAAAGCACTGCGGCGGCGCCGAAGGCTGGCCGGGTGGGCACTGGGGCCCGAGGTTGGTCCCCGGTAGCGCACGCACGTTGACGAAGCGCTGGCCGCCGATATCGGAATCGATGTAACCCGCCGTCGCGCTGATGGTCAGGCCGCCAAAGCGCGCCTGCACCTGGGCTTCCATGCCCTGGATGGTCATATCCGCCAGGTTTTCCGATCCCTCCACCCCGGTACTGGGCTCCAGCACTGCGTACTGGAAGTCGGAGTAGTCGGTGTAGAAGGCCGACAGCTGGGTGCGAACCCGGTCATCCATCAGGCTGAACTTCCAGCCCGCCTCGTAATTGATCACCTCTTCCTTGTCGAACTGGGAGGTCGCCGAATTGAAACCGCCGGGTTTGTAGCCGGTAGAGACCAGGCCGTAGATCAGCGAGTCACCGAGATACCAGTTGAGGGCGACCTTGCCCGTGGTCTGGCTGTCGTCATAGTCGCCTGACAGGTCGGCGACCTGCAGCCCACCGGGAGGGAACACCGGTATGCCGCGACCGATGAAAATCCCGCCAAAGCCCTCGACGTCGTAGGTGGAGCGGCGGATACCGGCCTCGACTTCCAGCGACTCCAGCAGGCGGTAGTTGGCTTGGGCAAACAGGCCAGTCACCTTGCGGTCATTGCCGCCAAAAATGTCGGTGATAAAGCCGGCCTGGGTATCGGTGATCGGCACCCGGATTTCGTTTTCCTGGTAATAGGCGCCCACGATCCAGTCGAACCGGCCCTCGGTGGGGGAGATAATGTTGAACTCCTGGCTCCACTGCTTTTCGTTGGCGTGGTAAAGCTCGCTGATATCACCGTTGGCCTGGATCGGGGCGGAGCTGGCGTCCACGTCGGCTTCGTTGTCGATGGTCTTGTCCTGGTAGCCACTGAGTGAACGCAGGGTAATGCCGCCGGCGATCTCCCAGTCCAGCTTGAGGCTGACCATCTCCCCCTCGTCCTCGTAGGACACCGGCGTGTCGTACTCCAGGGTGAAGGCATCGCCGGTGCGGAACGGCGCATAGCTGGTGCCGGGCACAGGCTGGGCCGGGTAGCCGCCGGTATCGCGGTGATTGACCTGGGCCTTGAGCAGGGCTTCGAACGCGCCGCTACTCCACAGTACGCCCAACCGGGCACTGTATTCCTCGAGCTTGCCTGCCTCGTTGTCGAAGGGGCCGATGTCGTCGTAGTAGCTGTCACGGTCGGTGGTGAAGCCGGCCAAACGCAGGGCCAGGTTGTCACTGACCGGCACATTGAGCCCTGCCTCCAGGCCCCAGCGGCTGAAATTTCCGGCTTCCAGTTCGGCGTAGCCGCCGAACTCCTCCAGTACCGGGTCTTTCGAGTTGATGAAGATGGCGCCGCCGGTGGCGTTGTTACCTACGAAGGTCCCCTGGGGTCCCCGCAGTACTTCCACCGAGGCGATGTCATAGAAACTGCTCGACTGCACGATCGGCGGCTGGAACAGGCCATCGACATACACCGCCACCCCCGGGGTGATATTGGGCGTGTTGGTGGCGATGCCAATACCGCGGATATTGGCCGTGAGCGTCGGCCCGGTGTCGGTCAGGGACAGTGAGGGCGTCGCGGTCTGCAGGTCCATGATGCGGGTCACCCCCCGGTTTTTCAGGGCCTCTCCGCTCAGGGCCGTGGCCGACAGCGGCAGGTCGAGCAGGTTCTGCTCCCGGCGCTGGGCGGTCACCAGCACCTCTTCCAGCATCGCGCCGGCAGGCGCTGTTTGTGCCAGGGTGGTCGCCGGGGCCGACGCAAGTGTTGCCCCGGCACTGGCCAATACGGTAAACAGCCTCGTTTTCTTCATCATGACGTATCCTCGTCGGCGTTATTGTTCAGGAATCAGGTAGGTCCGCTCGGGCTTTCACCCGCTTACTCCGGACGCCAGCGAGCGGCGGCCTCAAAGAAACTGAAGGTTTCCCGCGACGCTGTTTCCTCTGGATCGTTGGGGGGGAAGTAGCTGAGCTTGACAATGACGGTGCGGCTCTCGGGATCGACGAAGATGTACTGGCCCTGCAGCCCGATCGCGGAGTACGCCTCGGTGTTGGAGACCGTCCACCACTGGTAGCCATAATCGAGGGGCGCTTTCTCGTCGCCGGCGGGCCGGGTGGACTCCGCTACCCAGGCGGGTGAAATCACCTGGTGGCCGTTGACCTGCCCCTCGTTGAGCATCATCAGACCGATGCGGGCAAAGTCCCGGAGCACGGCATTGAATCCGGCGCCGCTGAATTCGCGCCCCACTCCCGGCGCACCGTCCATGATGTAGAAGCCATCTGACTCCGCTCCCATCGGCTCCCACAGGGTGGTCTGCATGTAATCGGCGAGATACATACCGGTGACCCGTTCCAGCAACAGGCCCAGCACGGCGGTGTCGATGGTCTTGTAGGCGAAGACTTCGCCGGGCGCGTGGGCGCGCTTGATGGTTCTGGCCGGGTCCACAAAGCGCGACACGTTCTTGACCAGGGCCATGATGTGGTTGCGCGCCGCCAGACCGGGCGCAGAGAAGTCATAGTTTTCTTCGTAGTCCACGCCGGAGCGCATCTGCAGTACCTGGCGCACGCTGACCCCTTTGTAGGCGCCCTCGCTCAATTCCGGTAGATAGCGGGTAATGTCGTCGTCCAGGGATTTGATCAGCCCCGCTTCATGCGCGGCGCCCACCAGAATGGACACCAGCGATTTGGTCATCGACCAGCCCATGAAGTGCGTCTGTGCTTCGCTGTTGTTCAGGTAGTTCTCATACACCACCACGCCGTCTTTCATGATCAGCATCGCATTGGTGTAGGTGCGGTCGAGCACCTCATCCGCCGTGTATTCTTCGCCCTCGAAGGTGTAGTTGAAGTTCAGGTCGTGATCTTCCCGGGGCAATCGCAACACACTGCCGGAGCGCGTCACCGCTCGCGTGGTAAACAGCGAGTGCATGCTGCGGAAGGTCAATGCGTTAATCTCGGCATCGTTCATATGCCAGCGCAGGTTCTGTACCGCCATGGGCACGCTGGAAGCCGGGCCTACCGCGGCAACCTGGGGAGCAACGGCATTTTGCCCCCGGGCTGCGGCCGCCAGCAGGCCGAATGCCAGGCATCCGGCAGCAAAGCGCACAGCTGGACGGTAAAGTGTTGTTTTCATGATGTTGCGTACTCCTGCTCTTGCCGACACGCGTGCCGGGCTACGCCTTGCGGGCGGGTGACTCAAATTGCAGGAGCGATGGTACGCAGCGGTCTATTCACCGGTCATATCCAATTTGAGATATGGCCGATGAAAAAGCCTGATCGGGGCCGGGAGGGCCAGGAGTAAGCGCCAGGGGGGGCGCTGTGTCAGCTCGAGAAGGAGCGGGTCCGCGTGGTGATGGAGGAGCCGATCAGCCGAACCAGTTCCGGCTGACGATTGAGTCCGAGCTTGGAAAAAATACTTTTCAACTGGATGCGCACCGTACCGACCGCGACGCCACGCCCCTCGGCGTACTCGTTCACGGTTGCTCCCTCGCACAGGGCAATCGCCAGGCGGGCCTCCGCGGGAGTCAGGCCGTAGAGTTGAACAACTTCCTCGGGAGAGAGTTCGCTGCGCAGGGCGTCGTCGGAAAGGTAGAGGGCAACGCAGGGCCCGGAAGCAGCGAGCACTGGCACTGCGAGCAACTGAACCGGCCGGTCCCATCCCGGCCCCACCGCGCCTACAAAGCGTTCTCCAGCGGATTCGCCACTGGCGGCAGCGGCCACCAGTTCCGCCAGCCTGTTCGCGTCATCCGGGTCGGCACAACGCAGTCGGCCGTTGGCAAGCGAGAGGTGGCGGCTGCGCTGCAACACCTCCCGTGCGCTGCCGTTCAGCCAGCGCACTTCGCCCGAGGCACCCAGCACCGCCACACCGGCATTGCAGCGGTCGAGGCATTGGCTGAGGGTGTCGTTGGTCTGTTGTAACTGGCTCAGCTTTTCGTAAAGGGAGACAGACTGTTTGAGATGCGGGGCGAGCTGCTGCAGGAACTGCCCGTGGCGGTTGTCCACGGTCTGGCTGCCGTCACAGCGTGGATGCAGCAGCATGCTGAGACTGCTGTCATTGCTGTAGCGGATCCCGAGGATGATCGGGCGGGCCAGGCCCAGCAGCGCCAGTCGTTCGTCCAGGGCGCGAAATTCAGCCTGCCTCATGCGGCCAAAGCCCTGGTCGCCCTGGATCACCGCCACGTCCTGCAGAGGCAGCCTGGACTCGTCCAGCTGCAGCCGAGGGTTCTCTTCATTGTTCACCAGGCAATCGTGGGACTCGGCGTGCTCCATGGAATGGGAGTCACGCAGCACCCATTGCTGCTGCAGCCGGTTGCCGTCGACCCGGAATTTCTGCACCACCACACTGCCGACCTGCAGTTCATCCCGCACCTGGTCGAGCACAAGCTGCCAGTTGCCGGGCTGTTCCGCGCAGCGATAAAAGTCGGGCAGGAGCCGTTCGATAAAGCTAGTCGTCATGGGGTTGCCTGGCGTCGCTACAGCACATGGGCTGCAGGCCGATATGTTCAGTTCTGTGAATGGTCACCACTGTCTGTGGGACACACTATAACACCCCCGGGATCGACGGAAACCCGTCTCTTCTGGTGCACGCCTGGCCTCACTCGTTCAGCCACTGCCCTTCGCCATCGGCCACGGTCCAGATCCGCGAGTACCAGTAAAACTCCCCCGCCGTGCCGGTGCCTGCGGTGCAGTTGACCTTGTTGCGGCCGGCGGTAAATGGCGGCAGCGTCACCGTGAGTTCGCTCCCCTGGGCCGCAGTCTCCAGCGCCCCACCCGAGGAGGAGAAACAATTCACCGCTCCCGGCGCCACCGCGCCCTGCTGGAGAGTGAGTGTGAGGCTACCGGGGTGCTCCTGCCCGGCCTGCAGGAAGAAGGGCTGCGCCTGTTCGCGCTCGACGGGCAGGGGACGGGAGCGCACCGCCGTCGCGAGCCGGTCCAGGGCATCGTAACCCGTGGCCATGGCAAACCGCGGAATGCGCCGGGCCGGTACCGCCGGGCCAAAGGCACCCGATTGCTGGGCAAGGCCGCGCATGCCGGCCTCGGCCACCAGTTCCAGGGTGGCGGCGCTGTACTCGCCGAAGGGATAGGCGAACACAGGTATCGGCGGCTCAGGAAGTTTCGCGGCAAGGCGCTCGGCACTCTCCTTTATCTCCGCGGAGACGCGCTGACGCCAGTCGCTCCCGGTTTCGCCGGGCTTGCGCTGTTCCAGGTGCGCATGACTCAGCGAGTGCGGCCCGATCTCCACCAACCCGCTGGCCTGCATCTCGGCCAGTTGTTCCCAGTTCATGAAGTGGCTGTAGCCTTTATCGACAGCATCGGTAGCAACAAACACCGAAAAGGGCATGTCGCGCTCCCGCAGCAGCGGGAAGGCCGCCTGGTACACCGAGGCGTAGGCGTCGTCAAAGGTGATGGCAACCGCGTTTTCCCGGGTCTCGCCCAGCTCGTACAGATCATCCAGCAGGCGCGACAGGGGAAGGACGCTAAAACCGTGACTGTCCAGCCAGTCCAGATGCTCGCGGAACCGGGTGGGGCTGACGCGGGTGGACGCCGGCCCGTCTTCGGTAACGCGATGGTAAATCAGGATAACACCGTGGTCTGCGGCGTTGGCGCCGGCCGCTACCCCCCAGCACAGCAGTAGCGCCAGCGCCGCACGGATCATGGCTTATGCCTCACCCGCCTTCTCCAGCAGTGACCGGTTGCGGCGCATCATGCCGCTGAGCTGGCTGATGTATTCCTCGCCCCGGGTGGAATAGCCGCTTAGCCCCTTGACCAGGACTTCACCGCGCGGCTCCTCATCTTTCTGGCGCAGTTGGGCGCGGATATCACGGAACCCTCGATATTCTTCGTGGGTATTGAGGTTGTTCATGTAGCGGCGAATGGCTTCCGAGATGCTGGGGAACTCACGCACCTCGAAGCGGGCGGATTTACGCCCCTGCGGCGCAAGGCCACAACCCTCCTCGTAGCAACGCTGGCCAAACAGGTTGTTGGCCTCGACGGCGAACCGCGAGCGCCCCCAGCCGGATTCCACCGCGGCCTGGGCCATGGCAAGCTCGGGCGGTATGGTGTCCACCCGACGCTGCAGGACGGTAAGCACCTCGGGAAGGTTGTCCCCCGAATACTCGACCTCGTACTCCGCGCTGAGGTTGCCAAGCCAGCGCTGCTCCAGCCAACCGGGTTCCTCGCCCTGACCCGCCTTGTCGACCACCGTTGCCAGGCGCTGCCGGTCTTCCTGGATCAGGTCGTTGTGGTAGTGCACGATGGGCAACAGGTAGTCGTAAAAGGCCTGCTTGCGGGTGGCGGTGTCTTCAATGGCTGCCAGGTCTGGCAGATCGGGAAAGCGGGTCTGGCCAGAGACCACAAACAGCAGCGCAGCGACGAGCAGCAGTACCACCGCCGCTCCCCAGCGTCGCGCTTTCGACCAGGTCGAGAGAGTTTCAGAAAATTTCAAGAGCACACCTTCGAGCGTACGTTAACACCATGCCTGTCATGCTAGCACGGGCTTGCGGATCACTGCACGGCGGCTCCCTCAACTGCTGGTGGTATGGCGCCCCACCAGCCCGGTAATCCGCCGTACCAGCCACTTGGGTGTGACGCGCCCCGCCATCGCAGCCGCCAGATTGCTCAGCCCCGGTACGCAAATGGCCTCGCCCTTCATGCAGGCGCTGTAGCCTTCCCGGGCAACCATCTCCACCTCACCGATCAGGAACCGCGGAAAATTCAGGCCCCCGCTCTTCTGCTGGGCCTTGCTGACCATATTGGTGGCGGTTACCCCCGGGCACAGTGCGCTGACGGTCACACCGGTGCCCCGCAATTCCTCGGCGAGGGATTCAGACAACGACAGCACATAGGCTTTACTCGCGGCATAGACCGCCAGCCTGGGCATGGGCTGGAAGGCGGTAATCGAGGCCACATTCAGCACCCGGCCGCTGCCCCGCGCCACCATCGCCGGCAGAAACGCGTCGAGCATGGCGGTGAGGCTGCCAATATTCAGGTCGATGATCTGCTGATGCTCGGCGGGCTCCAGATCCACGAATAACCCGTGCTCGAGGATGCCTGCGCAATTGACCAGGATGTCGACAGCCACACCCTTGCCATCCAGTTTGGCCGCGAGCTTGCCGGCGGCACCCCGCGCGGCCAAATCAACCCGTTCCACCTGCACCTTTACCCCGTACTCGGCAGCGAGGCTCCCGGCCAGGTCGCGCAGTTTGTCGGCGCTGCGGGCGACCAGCACCAGGTCCTGGTTGCCCGCGGCAAATTGCCGGGCGAGTGCTTCTCCTATTCCCGAGGAAGCACCGGTAATGAGACAGGTGGGCATGGTGAGCTCCAGGCAGACGCGTTATTAGAGTTTTTCTGGATATTGCCCCCAGGCAACTGCGGGTGCAAGCCCCGCGGCTATCGCAGGAATTCCGCTCGCGTCGAGGGAATGCTCTTGAATGCCCCGCCCAGCGCCGTGGTGCGGGTGCTGGAGTTGCTGTCCATCACCCCGCGCGCTTTCACACAGTAGTGGGTGGCATTGATAGTGATGGCCACATCTTCGGTTTCCAGCAGGGTCTGCAGGGCCACCAGCACCTGTTGCGTCAGGCGCTCCTGCACCTGGGGTCGCTGGGCGAAGAAGCGCACGATGCGATTGATTTTGCTCAATCCGATAATGCGTTCCCCCGGGATGTAGGCCACCCGGGCGCTGCCGTCAATCGTCACGAAGTGGTGCTCGCAGGTGCTTACCAGATCGATATCGTCGATCAGCACCATTTCCTCCACCTGCATCTTGTTGTCGATCACCGCCACCTTCGGGAACTCGCCGTAATCCAGGCCGGCGAAGATCTCGTCGACGTACATCTTGGCGATGCGGTCCGGGGTATCGCACAGGCTGTCGTCGGTGAGGTCCAGGCCCAGGGTGCGGGTGATCTCCGTGAACGCGTCACTGATGCGCTGGAATTTCTCCTCCCGGTTCAAGCCGTTGTCGATCAGCGGCGTCTCCAGCCCCCGCTCCAGCAGCGCGTTGCGAACCCGACGCGCATCATCAGAGATGGCATCCCGGTGGTGGGTGGGATAGTTGGCGACGACGGCATCCATGGACTTCTCCTTGGCGATTTTTGGCTTGATACGGCGGTGGTGATGGGATGGATTCATTGCCGGCTAAAAAAGAGGCCGGGGCGCCGGAGGGGATCGGCGCGCCCCGCCTAGGCAATCGGCCAGTCGGCCGCATCCACAACAAACTCGGGTTGCGGGGCACACTCCCCTTCCCAGCGCTGCACAAACGCGCCATCGGGGTCGTACAGCGCCGCCTGCTTGTCGATATTGAAATGCCTGCCGCCGCGGGGGTCTGCGCCGACGCCGGCAATGTACTGCCAGTTCCCGTAATTGCTCGCCACGTCGTAATCGAGCAGGTGCTTTTCGAAGAAGGCGGCGCCGTAGCGCCAGTCCAGGTTCAATTCGTTCACCAGGCAACTGGCCGCAATCTGGCGGCCGCGGTTGCTCATCCAGCCCGTGGCAACCAGTTGGTGCATAAGCGCATTCACCAGCGGGTAGTCCGTGGCGCCCGCACACCAGCGGGCAAAGTTGCGCGGTTCGAAGGTTCGGAGGTGGCGCCGCTGCTTGCGGCCAGCCGCGTGGAACAGGCTGGCGCCGTCCTCATAGGCGCGCCAGTGAAAGAACTCGCGCCAGAAAAATTCGCTGTACAGGTGCCGGGTTGACTCGTTGGCCCCGTGCTCTTGCTCGTAGTCCCGCAACAGCCGGGCCACCCGGCGTATCGACACGCTCCCGTTGGCCAGCCAGGGGGACAGGAAGCTGGAAAAGAACAGGCCTTCCAGTTCGTTGCGGGTGTCCTTGTAGCTATCCACCGCCCGCTCACGCAGCATCCAGGCGCGCAGTCGATCATGCCCCGCTGCAGTACCGCCACGAACGATAAAGGCCGGGTGGGGTCGGGCCGATGGCTCGGGCACTGTCCGCACATTCAACCCGTTCGGCCTCGGTGGCAACGCCGGCACCCCCACGGGATGCTCTGCTTCCAGGCCCTGCACCCGATTTCGGAAGGGAGTGTACTGCACTGGCAGGCCGCCGCCCTGCCCCGCCAGTTGCCCAGCCGCAAACAGGGTATTCCCCTCGTGCACTATCAGGGGAACCTCCAGCAGGTGAGCCACCTGTTCCACCTCCCGACGCTCATAAACGCCGGGTGACCGCGAGACACCCACGCGCTTCACCGAATAGCGCTCGACCAGTTCGGGCAGCCACTGCTGCGGCGGGCCCTGCAACACCATCAGCTCCTGGTCCCGCTCCCGCAGTTCCGCCTGCAGTGCCGCCAGTGATTCTGTCAGGAACCGCTCCCGCTGCTCGCCCAAGCCGGTCACGTTGCACCAGCCCCGTGACCGCGGCCAGAAGTAGACGCAGAGCAGGTGAGAGGCACCCGCGTGGGCCGCCAGGCCGGGGTTATCCTCGATGCGCAATTCATTGCGGAACCAGTACAGCTCTGTCATCACCCCTTCCTGGCGTTATCACTTCCTACATTACGGAAGTCGGGCCGTACCGGTTCAGTCGCGTTGATCCATGGGCACCAGGGGTGCGTAATGCCAATGAAACACAAGGACCTGAAGCTGCAATTCACCTCCCGTGACATCGAGGGCATGGCGTACGACAGCCAGATCTAACACCGAGAGTACTCCCGGACTGAACCTCTTCATCCGGCGACTCAGATTAACCTCGAGAAGCTCACCCGTTCGCCGTTGCCTATACTCAGGAATCTCTGGCGTACATAACAGGTGGGCCAAAATGAAATATGACCGAGGCGCCGTGCAGGATGCGCGCCCGAAAGGGGAACAACATGCAGACCGGGGCACGTGCGCTACGCCAGATCATCACAACGGCTCTGCTGGTAGCGACAGCAGGCCTGGTCAGTGAACACTCCTCGGCCGAAACCGACGCGGGAGACCTGGAACTCACCGCGGTCAAACGCTCCGGTTTCAGCATGGCGCTGCCCCCCTGGACCGTGGAGATCGATGACGACATGGGGGCCAGTGGGCGCTACGTTCGCACGGCTCACCTGAAGCGGGCCGAGGTGTCCTGGTACCTCCACCCCGACACAGACCTCGCCCCCTTCGACAGCACCCTCAACGCTATGCGAGACGCCTACGACATGCGCATCGTTGAGCGCAACGCCGCCCCCAACAGCAATCCGCCGCGCCTGGAAGCTCTGCTGGATTACGATGGCCGCGCCTGGTTCTATATCACCCAGCTCGCCTGCCCCGAGGTGGGTGTGGCCGTGACCATAAGCGTTATGACCCCCGGGGCGGATGAGGCCAAAGCACTATCCCAACGCATGCTCTCCACATTTCACTGCCGCTCCGCTGAGCTCCCCCGCCTGGTGGAGCGCTGGCCCGACAGTGACCTGCCGGAGTCGTTCGGCCTTACCCTCGACGGATCGCCCGTACTGGTCCACGCCGATGGTCGCTGGGTCATGGTGGCCCGACAATCCGCCCACACGGTAAGCGGCATGATCACCGACCCGGAGCGCGCCCAGCGCGTGCTCGCTGGCTACGGTGCAGCCCTGGGCGACACCTGGTCAGTATCCGGCGACGGCAAGGAAGTGCGCAACCTGTCCGGCGCAACCATGGCCTGGAGGCTGGATTCCTCACTGGTGGGTGTCGTCGCAGCAAATGGCTTCACCTGTGGCGAGGGTGAATCCGCGTTCCTGATATTGGCGGGGGACGATACCGGCGCCAGTAAAGGCGCGGACCTGGCGAACCTAGCAGTGAGGTTTGGCTGCCCTGGGGCGACGGGTGGGGAATCGGTTGTTGAGAGGCCGTCGGCTTGTGAGGCTGGGGTGGAGGATTTTTGTGACGGGCAGTAACGATAGTCAGCTTGCTTGTAACAATCACTACGGACTACTGTGAAAAACTAGCTCTGTAACTGTTGGGAAGCAGATTTACATGCTTATCCACCGCGCCTGGCAACTGAAAAATTCTCGCCTTCTTTTTGAAGTCAAAAACCCGGTACAAAGAGTATTGCTCAGCACGCTCTTTTGAAAAAGCCAGCTCATTGGCACTGATGAAAAAAGGCTGGTACTTGCCGTTGTTCGTGGTTTTCACTTCGATGAAAAGCTCTGAATCAAGGTCGGGATCAAAGGAACGCACATCGTAACCACGACCGTCCCCCTCTTCCTTACTTGTCCACATAACTTCTGCCGCGAGATCTGCTCTCTCCAATGCGATAAGCCGGCGCCTTTCAAACTCGATAACGAATGCTTCGCCTTGCTCACCCAGCTTTCGGTTCACCCTTTCCCGTTCAGCAAAGTTGGGCCTACTTGCCAAATAGCGTCGATGCGGTTCTTGAATACTAACGATTCTTTCAGGAATTTCAGCATCAAGGACCGCCAACCAATCAATAATCTCAGGAGGTTCAGAGGAAACCTGTGTGGCCTTTTCGAGTATTCGATCAATATCGCTTTGATGTCCAGCCAGGTAAGTGAGAACAACCGATTTCAACTGGGCCTGATAGTTGAAAGCTGGCTTATAGCCTGGAATGTATGGCTGCCCCATCTCCAGCAAAATTGCACTGATATTCTGGTGCTTGTATTCAATTGACCCGTCACTACGGCCGTTGAGCGCAGCCTTCAGCTTCCTACGATGTGCTGCTTTGTTATAAGACACTCCAGACTGCTCGAGATTGAGCATTTCGAAATAATCGCCTACGACCGCTTCACACTCCAGCCAATCCCACCCGGCTCCGACATTAAGCAGCTTACTTAAATCATTTGAATTTAGATTTCTATACAAAGCCGCGCGTAGTAGTTCTCTGCATGTTCCATAACTCAACAACTCAAAGAGCTCGTCATCGAGATAAACAAAGTCAATGTTTTCCTGGATCACAGCAGCACCACTTGCTGTACTGAGGCTGGCATAAACGCCAGAACATCCAGCCTTAACCCTGTGGTGCCAGAACCCGCTGCTGCGCAAATGGAAATAAGGGAGGTGGGGGTTGTCCCGATCCCTTGGTCCGGCCAGCGTATTGAAGTTTGCGGAAAATTTCGTTTTCAGCTTTTCATTGAAATCAATACGGTTTTCATTGATTTCGTTTGCGTCAAACAGATCCAAGACTGCGAGGAGCATGGCAACTTTATGAGGGCTTTTTTCACCGCCGCCGTGTGTATTTACTTTTAGGCTAGAGAAACCTCTCTCGTAGTCAAGCAGGCTCACCGGTCACTCCAGTAACTTGCTTTCTCGGGAACTATCCAGCGAATACCTCCCCTTGGATCTACGCCTGGCTCGCAATAGCGTGGAATCAAGTGAATATGCAAATGGGGGATAGTTTGCCCTGCTGAAGGTCCATCATTTATTCCAATATTGTAGGAATCGGGACTGAACTTCTGGTCAAGGTAGGACTTAGCATGGTCAACTAAGTCCAAAAGTGATTTCCTCTCATCCTCTGTCGTCAAGAAAAAAGAAGATACATGTCGCTTTGGGATAATGAGGCTATGTCCTTCCGTAATGGGAAACCCATCAGCTATTAGAAACGCGCACGGGTTCTCTTGAAGTATTCTCCCGTTACTCCTGCCCTGCGCGATATCGCAAAATGGGCAATCATCCACCCCCATATACAGCCCTCCATTGGCAGCAGCGTTGATAATAGCAGCCATTATCTTACTGGGACCAATCACAAACCCATAATCGTGATTAGGACTTATTGATGACGCCTCCGCCTACCACAGCATGATCGACTAAAGTCCGATAGACCCAAACCAGTGAGCGTGATTTCATTCGCCCGCCGGATTTCTCCCGCCCTGAACCACTGCAAACCCAGTGAGGTAGCGCCATGTTCGAGATGTACCTGATCGCCCTGGCAGTGGTCGCCCTGGCCTGCATCGTTCTCGAGGAGGCCATACACGTCAACAAGGCCAAGACCACGCTGTTGCTGGGCTGCCTGGCGTGGATCAGCCTGTTTATGCATGCCGGTACGCGCGAGGCGCAACACCTGGTGTCGGAGCGGCTGGATGAGAACCTGCTGGAGATCGCTTCGCTGTGGCTGTTCCTTATGTCGACCATGACCTTTGTGGCCTACCTGAACGACAAGGGGGTGGTGCAGAACTTTGTGCGCAGTATTTTTCCCCAGCGCCTGTCGGTGCGCAGCCTGTTGCTGCGGGTGGCGGTCTTTGCCTTGCTGCTCTCCTCCATCTGCGACAACGTCACTGCGACGCTGGTGAGCCTGGGGCTGATCCAGGTATTCGACCTGGATCGCAAGACCCGGCTGAAACTGGCGACCCTGGTGGTATTTGCGGTGAACTCCGGCGGCGTCGCGCTGATCACCGGGGATGTGACCACGCTGATGATCTTCCTCGCGGGCCATGTGTCCATGTCAGAGCTGCTGACCCTCATGCTGCCGTCGGCAGTCGGCGTACTGGTGCTGGCCGGCCTCTTCGCCATCAAGCTGGAGGGTGAACTGGTGCTGCACCCGGTGGAGATGCGCTATGAGCGGGTGGATATCTGGATCGCCGCCATTTTCTTCACCACCATTGTTGCGACCATGGTGCTGAATGTCTTTTTCGGCATCCCGCCGGTACTGACCTTCCTCACCGGCCTGTCGCTGATGTTCCTGATTGGGCGCACAGTAAAGAGCGACAGCGAGCAGTCCCGTATTCTCGAGTACATTCGCCAGGTGGAGTACGACACGCTGCTGTTCTTCCTGGGGATTCTGCTGCTGGTCGGTATGCTCAAGGAAATCGGTACGCTGGAGATGCTGGCCCGGGCCTACGGCGAATTTGCGCCTGAGGTGTCCAATTTTTTTGCCGGGGCCATCTCCGCACTGCTGGACAATGTGCCCCTCACCGCGGCACTGCTGAAGGCCAACCCGGTGCTGAACACGCCCCAGTGGCTGGCGCTGACCTACGCGGTGGGGGTTGGCGGTTCGCTACTGGCGATCGGTTCGGCGGCGGGTATTCTGGCGATGAGCAAAATCGAGGAGCTGACGTTCATGAGCTACCTGCGCTATGTGCCGGCGCTGGTAGTGGCCTACGGTACCGGTTATGCGCTGACCCTGGCACTGGCGAATTTTATCCATTGAGTGATCACCGTGAGGCGGGCTGAAGTTCACTGGCGATAATGCTTGGGTACATGACTGAACTCTGGTTCCCGTTGTCTAATTCTTCGGTGTATTGCTGGTATGAGAAAAAGTCTTGTCACGCATCGGGAAACAACCCCGGCATCCAGCGCCCCGCCAGGCGCGCGGGAAAGGCGATGTAGAGTGGCGCCCTGGAGCTGGCTGATTGCAGCACACCCGCGCTCACCAGCGCCGATACCACGCGCCGCGCCTGGCGCTCCCCTGTGCCGACGATGCCGGGGACATCCGCCCTGAATAGCTCACCCCGGTACAGCACCGCCTCCAGGACGTTGGCGGACTTGGGCGGCAATTCACCCACTGACACCGCCTCATCCACCCACCGGCGAATGCGTCCATGCAAACTCCTGGGTTGGACCAGCGCCTCCATGAAAGCCACCTGATCGATACAGGTTTGCAGGAAGAACCCGGAAAATTCCGCAAGCGCCGCTTCACTCAGGTTACCACGGCCGTCGAGGTCGCCACGCCGGGGCTGGTCACAGGCGGCCAAATGACGTTTGTAGTCAACCTCGTGCCTGGCGAGCCCCCGGGCTATGGACCAGATGCCGCCGGTATCGAGTGCGTCACGCAGCATTGAATAGGAGACCAACCTCGCAACGCGGCCATTGCCATCGAGAAAGGGGTGAATCCACAGTAGCCGATGGTGGGCGGCGGCGGCATTCACTATCGTTGCGGCCTTGCCCTGCCCGGCGAAGGCCTGCTCGAAGCGCTGCAAAAAGCGCGGCAAAGCCCCCGGGCTGACACCAACATGATCGCCGACAATGACATCGCGCTGCCGGGGAATGCCCGGTTCGACCAGTACGCGCTCCGACGATTTCGGCTCCTGGACCCACAGCAGGTCGTCGGGCAACCGTTCGCAGAACCGGCGGTGCAGTTCGCAAATGCCGTCGACGGTGGCCGCCCGGCCCGCCAACCCGCCCTCGTCAATCCAGGCCTGCACCGCCACGTGAGCCCGCGCTTCCAACTGCAGGTCGCGTTTGCGAGGCTCATTGCTGTAATCACTGTGCAACGCCCGCTCAATATCCACCGGATGGGTATCGTGACCCTCAATGAGGTTGGAGTAGTAACAGTTCATCGACCGGACCAAAATGGAAAGCGCTGTAGTTACACCTTCGGGCAGGGAGCGACGCAAGCCAGCGGACTTCGCGGTGAGTTCGACCGCAAGCT
The DNA here is from genome assembly GCF_008064665.1 of Parahaliea maris. Lineage (GTDB taxonomy): Bacteria > Pseudomonadota > Gammaproteobacteria > Pseudomonadales > Halieaceae > Parahaliea > Parahaliea maris. The sequence continues at coordinate 90,215 of NZ_VRZA01000005.1, forward strand.
CAGTCAATTTAGCCCGGTGAGGCGAAGCGTCGCCGATGACCAAAGGCTCCATACTCGCAATGGCCTCACCGCGATCGACAAAGCCTGTCGTGCCCGCTTTCATGTCCGCTTTTGTGTCCGGTTAATAACGCAAAATAAAATTATTTATAACATGTAGTTACGTATTTATGTATGAACATTTTTCAGCCAAATATGACCGGTTTATACGCCAATTAGATCAGGCGAGCAAGCCGGTCAGGTATCGCCAAACCCGGGACTGCGGAATCGCCGGGGTGATCTCCTCGCTGCTGGATAACGTTGTCCATTGACCGCTTGCCCGGCGGCTGAGCCGCGCTGGTCTCCGGATATTCGGTACACTGTGACGGAACCCCGCAGCCCCCGAACGGAGACACCATGAGCTTCCAGATGTATGAAGATATCGGCCACGGTATCACCCGTATCGATACCGCCATGATGCGCGAGGAACTGGCCGCCTGTTACCTGCTCGGGGGCCCTGAGTACGCCATTATCGAGACCGGCACCCACAATACGGTGCCGATCATTCTCGACCTGCTCGACCAGCGCGGCATTGCACGGGACCAGGTCAGGTTCGTCATTCCGACCCACGTACACCTGGATCATGCCGGCGGTGTGGGTGGCCTGATGCAGGCACTGCCAGACGCCACGCTGCTGGTCCACCCCGCCGGCGCCAGACACATGATAGACCCCGCCAAGCTGAAGGCGGGCGCCATGGCCGTTTACGGTGAAGCAGCCTTTGCCGAAATGTACGGTGACATCATTCCGGTGGAGGAAAGCCGGGTCAGGACCATGGCCGACGGAGAGCGCATTGAGTTAGGTGACCGCCAACTGGTGTTCTACGATACCCCGGGCCACGCCCGTCACCACTTTTGCGTTCACGACCCGCTGTCACAGGGCATTTTTACCGGCGATACCTTCGGGCTGGCCTACCCGCGGCTGACCACCCACCAGGGGCCATTCATCTTCCCTACCACGACACCGGTGCAGTTTGACCCTGCGGCATTGAAGGCCTCCATACGCCGGTTGCTGGCGCTGAACCCGGCGCGTATCTACCTCACGCACTACGGCATGGTGGATGCCCCGCAGGCATTGGGAGAGCGCCTGCTGGCGCAGGTGGACGACTATGTGGCGCTGGCGGAAGACGTTGCGGCCAGTTCACCGGCCGAACAGTGGGAAGGCGAACTGATGGGCAGGATGGCCGATTACCTGTTTGCCAGCGCGCGGGAGCACGGCTGTGCACTGTCAGAGAGTGAACTGCAGGACGTGCTGGGCATGGATGTCAGGCTCAACAGCCAGGGGCTGGCGGTCTGGTTAAGCGCTCGCAACACTGGCTGATTGAGGGATTTCAGGGAGCCGCCATGGCGCTTGCGGAGCCCCACTTCTGGACTATACTCCTGAGCGAAGATTCGGCAGCACCACCCCCTCCCCTGCCTGGCTTGTGAACGCGGGTCCTCCCGTGAAGGAGAACAGCCATGAGAATCACCCCCCTCGTATTCGCTACCGCTTTTGCCCTGGCATCCGCCACCAACGGACTCCAGGCCAACGAACCTCTCGCTACCCTCGCAGATGTTCCGGCGGTAAAAATGACCAGTGACGAGCTGGCCCAGGTCCGTGGGGAGGGTCACGTACGCCTCCTGGTGTTGCAGCAAACGGGCAAGACCGAACTGCCCACTGCAGCGGCTGCCGCTGCCACTGATGCCGCGGGATCGATAGGCGCTGTAGGTAACGATCGGCCGGCGATTCTCCGCCTCCTCAATTAGGCCTGATCATCCGGCACAGACCGGAGTTGCCACGGCTGTTTGACTGCCGGGTCATCGCGACGGCGGTGACTGCCACGCTCGTGGCCGCCGGGCCCGCTGGGGCCGCGAGCGTCTCCATCGGTAACGGGGACCGGGTCAACGCGCCCGTCACCTCCTTCCGGGCGCTGCGCGACGCCAACCTGGTGCGCCAGCAGTTTGACTTCTCCTGCGGGGCTGCTGCCCTGGCAACCCTCCTGCGCTACCAATTTGGCGATGCGGTCACCGAGCGCGAGATTCTTCACGACCTGTTCCAACTGCTACCCGAGAGTGATCAGGCACTGCGGCGCGCCGAGGGCTTTTCTCTGCTGGATCTGCAGCGTGTAGCACGCGCGCGCGGCTACCGGGCCGAGGGCTATCGCCTGACGCCGGAATCCCTCTCTCGCCTCAACGGCCCGGTGATCGTGTTTATCGAGCCCCAGGGTTACAAGCACTTTGCCGTGCTGCGTGGCACCCGCGGTGACCGCGTCTACCTGGCCGATCCTTCCCGCGGCAATATCCGTCTGGCGGGCTACCGCTTCCTCGACTCTTGGCTGGACGACCACGGACAGGGAATCATCTTTGTGGTGGAGCCGCAGCAAGGTCTGCCGGCGGCGTCGAGCCCACTGGCGGTGCCGGACACCGACCAACCCCAACCAGAGATGCTCAGCGCGCGCGAATTACTGAGCGTCGGCAGCCCCTTTGAACATTTACCCAACCTGTCGAGGTAGCGCCGTGACATTACTCGCCAACCCGGAAGCAACCCCGCATTGCAGCGGCCGCGCCCTGCTACTCGGCATCCTGATCACCTGGGCCACCACCGTGGCGGCGACCGACGGACACCAGCCGGAGCCCGCCCCGGAACACTGGCCCGAGGTCCTGACCCTGGATCAGGCCGCTCGCTACCTGCAACTGGACCCGGCAAGCCTGGGCCTGCTGGCCCTTGAGGACGGGATACCGGCCCGACGTGTCGGGAATGACTGGCGCTTCAGTCGCCAGGCATTGCAGGCCTGGCTCGCCGGGGACTGGCACCTGATCGCCTCCGCCGAACGGTTCGACGGCGAGCCCCCTCTCACAACCACTGCCCTGGCCAGTGTTCGGGGCGCGGGCACCGGGCGCACGGCGGAGGACGCCGGCGAACTCGCGAGCGAGCGCTCCCCCGAGCACATTGGTGAGGCTCCCCAGGAACGCAGCGCCGGTGATATTTTCCTGCGCGGACAGCGGGTGCTGCTGCGCCCGGGGGACGTAACGCTGGATTTCGGCAGCTTTTATTCACAGAGCAGCGCCCAGCAACTGGTACAAATCGATGATGGCATCGCCCTGGCGGACCTGGAGAGCGAGGGCCTGACCGGCCTCCTGCTGGCTCGCTACGGCCTTTTCGAGGAGACGGAGATCTTCCTGAGCACCTCCTGGTCCGACCAGGACACCAAGCTGCGCGTGGCCGACCAGACAATCGCCAGCGACAATCGCTCGGAACTGGGCGATTTTCGCCTCGGATTGCGCCGCACCCTGCTCACCGAGACGGTTGGGCGCCCGGATATCATCCTGACTCTCAACGGGCGCATTCCCAGCGACAGCGACCACTCCTCCTATGCACTGGGGGCCGGCCTTGGCGTGGTGAAAAGCATCGACCCGGTGGTGCTGTTTGCCAACCTCCACTACCGCCATACCTACAGCGATGACTTCGAGGACATTACCCGGCTGGAACCCGAAAACCGGCTGGACCTGAATCTGGGCTACGCCTTCGCCATCAACGACACCCTGTCCCTCAACACCACGCTATCGGGACTGTTTATCGACGAGACCCGTTTCGACAATGCCACCCTGCTCAGCGACGAGCTCTTCAGCCTGCAGTTCAGCATGACCTCCTGGCTGGCGGAGGGCCTGTATATCGAGCCGGCCGTCGGGTTCCGGCTGAACGGCCCAGGCAAGGGATTCTTTATCGGTATGACACTGCCTTATACTTTCGAGCCATAAGGACAAGGTGGATTGCCATACCAGTATGAGCGAAACAAGCCGCTCAAAGCGCGCCCGGCTGGACCGCTTTATCAGCCAGCAGACAGGTATTGCCCGCAAGGACGTACGCCCGCTGGTGGCGCGCGGACGTATTGCGGTGGACGGGCAACCGGCCCGCGCAATCAACCAGGTCATCGAACAGTTTACTCACGTCTCCCTGGATGGGCGCATTCTGCAGGGCGCAACACCGATCTACCTGATGATGAACAAACCCAGGGGGGTGGTGAGTGCCACGCAGGATGAGCAGCACCGCACGGTGATCGAATTGCTGGGTGAAGAATACCCCGGCGATTTACACATTGCCGGCCGCCTCGACCTCAATTCCACCGGGCTGCTGCTTCTGACCAATGATGGCCGCTGGTCGCGCTGGCTGTCATCGCCTGAGCAACGTATCGCCAAGCGTTACCGCGTCACCCTGGCGCGGCCACTGACACCAGAATACATCGAGGCTTTTGCCCAGGGCATGTACTTCAGCTATGAAGGCATCACCACGCGCCCGGCTGGCCTGAAAATCCTGTCTGAGTTCGAAGCAGAAGTTGAACTCACCGAGGGTCGTTACCACCAGATCAAACGTATGTTCGGCCGCTTCCGTAACCCGGTATTGACGTTGCATCGGGTAGCCATAGGCGAGCTGGAACTGGATGAGACCCTGGCACCCGGACAGAGCCGGGCGCTAAGCTCGCAAGAACTGGCGCAGTTCGCCTGCCCTCAGGACGGGTAACGGTCGAAGCAGGCAATGTCCGTGGTATCGCAGGACCAACTGGCTCGCGAGTCCTGGAAGATACGCGCCTGTGGCATGAAGTTCGGGTCCTGATCCAGCGACCCTGCCGGAATGAAGACCATGCCCATCGCCTCAATAAAGAAAGGCAGCCGCGAACCGCATTCGCTGCAAAACGAGTTGGAAAAGCGCTCCGCCTCCGGCAATTGGTAGCGCTTGATCAGTTCCTCTCCCCTGTCCCAGCGCAATGTCCCACGTACAAACAGATTGGACGCGTGCCCGGTGCCAGTCACCTTGCGGCAGCGGGAACAGTGGCAGTGGTAGAAACGTTCGGGTTCGCCAGTGGCGGTGTAATGGACTTTGCCGCACAGGCAGCTGCCGGAAAGTTCTGCTGTAGCAGTCATCGATGTTCCTCGTTGATGAAGCGGGTGGCCTTGGCCAGAACTGGTTTACACTTCTTTACATGCATGGCGAAGCCTTTACAACACATAAGTGGTCCAATCAGTACTGAGACCCACCCATCAGGGAGAAGGGCATCATGGCAGCCGGAATTCACAAATTCACCGCCACACCCATGGCGGCCTGTCTCGCGGTGACTCTCGCCGCCTGCACCACGACCGATGAGGTCATCATCGACAAGAAGGGCGTTAACATGGCCCGCTACGAGCAGGACCTGGCAGAGTGCCGTTCCTATGCAGACGAGGTCCGCACCGGCGAGAAAGTCGCCAAGGGCGCGGCCTCCGGTGCCGTTGTGGGCGGCCTGATTGGCGCAGCCGTTGGTAACAGCCGGGACGTGCAGCAGGGCGCCGGTGTCGGCGCGGTCAGCGGCGGCGCCCGCGGTGCGGCTCAAGGTGAAAGAGAAGAAGTGCGCGTGGTCAAACAGTGCCTGCGCGGGCGCGGGTACCGGGTGCTTAACTGAATCGCCAGTCCCACTGACTTCTGCACGTTCAACCTTGCCAGATCCTGTGCCACCTGCAGTGCAATTTTCGCTTCGCCAAGGTTAATTTGCGCATGCTGCTGTTGCCTGACCACTGAACCGCTGAAATTGCGTACCCGTTGAGTCACGGTTTCAGCGTACTCGTTCTAGGCACCCAGCAAGCCGCCGGTGACAACACCAGGATCCGGCGTTATATCCGCAAAGAACGGGCGTGCATTTGATCTATTGTTATGTTATTAAATTATTTGTTCATTCAATGCACGACATCCAGAACCATGGATGCCTTCTTACCTGATCTGTATTTCGATACGGGCTTCGAAAGGACCAAGAGATGAAAAGTGGTGTATATCTTGCCGTAATCTTCAGCCTCCTGCTCTCCCGAGCATTTGCTGCCGACATGCCGCCCGGCATCCCCGACCCCGACAAAGCCATCCAGGACCCGTCATACAACGACCCGGTATTCTTCTGGCGCCTCACCTCCCAACCTGAAAACCCGTACGAGCCTGAACCCTATTTCTACTGGCCTCCGGGTGTCGTTCATGGCGCCCCCCAGCCGTTCTTTCCCGCGCGAGCGCAGGGTGACCACGAGGGGACGGCGGGAGAGATATCCGATGCCACCCTGAAGGCCATGGCGACCTGGGCAGAAGAACACGGAAGCAATGCGCTGATTGTCATTCACAAGGGGCGCCTGCTGACGGAAAACTACTGGAACGGAATGACGGCGGACGAGATCGTGAACGGGCGCGCAATCACGCGCAGCGTTACGCCGATGCTACTGGGATTCGCGGTCGCCGATGGCAAGCTGAAACTGGACGACCCGATCGGCCGCTACATCACTGAATGGAAGACCGACCTGCGTGGCAAAGTCACCGTTCGTCAGCTCGCCCAGAATGTTTCAGGCCTGGAGGTGGCCCCTCAGCTGGGTTTGCGGCCGGTCTATGGCAACAAGGATCTGTGCCTGGTGTATTGCGGTGACGTGGTGCGGGCCGCCTTGAGCTATGACTATGCCATTGAGCCCGGCACGAAGTTTGAGACCGCGCAGGAGAATACGCAGTTGCTGGCCCTGGTCATCGAACGTGCCACGGGCACCTCGGTCCAGGAACTGCTGTCCGAGCGTGTGTGGAAAAAAATCGGGGCAGCGGATGCCGCCTTCCAGCTGGACCGTCCTGGCGGCGTCGCGCGGGTCATGTGCTGTATGCGTGCAACCCCGCGGGACTGGGCAAGGCTCGGTGTTCTGGTCATGCAGAATGGCGTCTGGGAGGGGCAGCAGATCCTTCCCAAAGGATGGGTGGACATCATGGCAACACCCTCGAAACAGTACCGCAACTTCGGGCTGGGACTCTGGCTTGGCTCCCCGCTCGATAAAGTGCGCAGCCAACGCATCCCCCAGTCTGAACCGTTCAAGGCTGATGACACCTGGATCATGGAGGGCGGCGGTTTCAGGATCGTCCACATGGTTCCGTCACAGGACCTGGTCATCTACCGGCACGGTGTCAGTGTGCCGGACTGGGACGCCTCGTACCTGGTAAATACCGCAATGGGAGACCTGCTGCCAGACTGACAGCGTATGCCGGGGGGGGCCGGACCGCATGGCCCCCTTCACTCCGCTGCAGCAGTAAGGGGCGGCCGGCGTCCCCCACCGATCAATCGAGCATAATGGCCAGTTGCACTCGGGCCAGTAACTGCTTTTGCTTCTTGAGAATGCTGTCATCGTCCAGTTTGTGCTGGTCGCCGACCATGGACGCAAACGCTGACTGACACAGAAAATACCCACAGCACAGATTGAACATGGCGATGATACGCAAGGCCATGTCCTCCCGGCTCAGGCGCGTTCCGCCAAGACTCTTCGTGGTTTCCATACCGCTGGCAAACAGCTTTTGCAGCCACTCAGTCATGATTGCGCCGCCCTCTCCGTCGTCTCTGCCCTGCAGCGCCTGCAGGAACAAGGCAGGCATGGCGGGGTGCTCGGCCAGCAATTCGGTCATGACCGCGGGCAGGCTGGCGAAAGCTTGCCCGGAGTCGGGATGCTCGAGGTGCTCCCGCATGGCATTTTCCATGGGCATCAGCGCGCGATCGAGCATGGCCCGATAGAGGGCGCGCTTGTTCTCGAAGTGGTTGTAAATGCCAGGCACCCGAATGCCGACGGCACTGGCAATCATGCGCAGACTCGTCGCCTCATAGCCCTGCGCCGCAAACAGGGGTTCAGCCGCATTCAGGATACGGTCGGTGGTCTGCTGGCCCTTGGTTCTGGCTTTCACTTTAGCGTCTACCCCGACTATCACTTACTGTTCGTTAACTTAATTGGTCCATACTAGCAATTTCGAGGTATTAGACGGCTATATTTTGCATATTTAATTAACGACTGTTAGTTTTTATCGGCCTACTTCCTGAAAACCGACGGAGCGACCTCGTGTTGGATCCCTATTCCCTGGTAAACGACGACGCCAGCCTCATCAGCCGCCGCTGCTGGAGTGATGCGTCGGTCTACGAAGCAGAGAAGCAACGCATATTTGGCCGCTCCTGGCTGTTCCTGGGGCACGAATCCCAGATCCGCAAACCCGGGGATTTTGTCCAGGCGTACATGTGCGAAACACCGGTTATCCTCGCCCGGAGCGAGGATGGACAGGTACATGCCAGTATCAACAGCTGTACCCACCGGGGCCTGCCGGTGTGCCGGGCCAGCCACGGCAACACCCGGCGCTTTGTCTGCCCTTACCACAACTGGTCCTACTCGGTGAGCGGCGACCTGGTCGCCATTCCCCAGGAAAAGCAGGTCGCGCAATGCCCCGACAAATCCGCCCTCGGCCTGAAGCGGGTGCCGCGGCTGGAGAGCTGGCGTGGCCTTATCTTCGGCTCCTTCAACGACAGTATCGAACCCCTGGAAGACTACCTGGGGGATATGCGTTTTTACCTGGACGCCTTCCTGCTGCGCTTTCCCGCGGGCATTGAATTTGTGGGCTCTCCCCAGCGCTGGGTCATCGATGCGAACTGGAAGTTGCCGGTGGAGAATCAGCTGGGCGATGTCAATCACGGTCCCTTCCTGCACGCCGCCATCATTCCGGCAGAGGCCAATCAGGAGATTGTGGATTACGGTTACTCGGTGGTTACCCAGCCAGGTCACGGCGCCACCTTCCGCCTGTTGCCGGAAGACGCTCCGGTGGAATCCGTGGGCTGGGGCTTCGAGTCCATTCCCGGCCAAACAGGTGGTGCCGAATTGCAGGAGTATCTGCGCGAAGTCCACGCGCAAGCCAGCGACCGGGTTGGTCCCATTCGCGCGCGCATGAAAGGCCTCACCTACGGCATTTATCCCAATCTCTCCTTTCTCTGGTCCAACGCCGCCTTCAAGGTGTCCCACCCCCGGGGCCCGGGAAAGGTGGAGTACTGGTCCTGGTCGGTGGTACCCGCCGATGCGCCGGCGCACCTGAAGAAAATTCTGCGGGCCAATCACACCTCGTTTTTTGGACCCGGAGGGATTCTGGAACAGGAAGATTCCGAATCCTGGATGCAGCAGTTAAAGGGCGCCAACATCGGTTTTGCCGACGACCGCCCCTTCTACTACGGCCTTGGCCTCGGCGAAGAAAAACCGCACGCTGATTTGCCCGGGTTGGTGAGCAGCACCGCCAATGAGTTCTATGCGCGGGCATTCTTCCAGCGCTGGCGGGACGATCTGGCTGCGGAGGTAAGAGCATGAGCGCGCCCAACATCACACCGGAACTGCAGTGGTCGATCGAGCAGTTCTACTACCGCGAAGCGAGGCTGCTCGATAACCGCCAGTACCAGACCTGGCTGGGCCTGTGCAGTGAGGACATCAGCTATTCCATGCCCGGGCGCAACAACCTGCTGGTAGACAATCGCGAGCGGGGCCACGAATCCATGATCGAGGTCGACCGGGAACTGGAAGGCATCGACTCCGACGGCTGCCCCATTCGCGATGAAAACTACATCTACCTGATGTTGCGCGTGGAGCGCAGCTTCAAGATCAATGCCTGGGCGGAAAATCCCCCCGCACGCACGCGGCGGATTATCGGCAATGTGGAGATTCTCGATATTGCCGGTGATGAGTACTCGGTGGTGAGTAACTTTCACTTGCACTATTCCCGGCCGGGGGCCAGGGACTTCTTCTACGCCGGTCAGCGCCGCGACCGCCTGCTCGAAGTTGATGGCGACTACCGGATTCGCCGCCGTGAAATCCTCATGGACATGGCGGATGTGAACGTGCCGACGCTGGGGCTGTTTTTATAATTGAGTGCGAAGCGTTACGACATGTCAGTGAGGAGCAACGTCTCATGGTCATCACACAGCACGGCGAAGCGAAAGCGGTACTGCAGGACATCGTCAGTTATGAACAGACCCAGGAGTCGTTGGCATTACTGAAAATGCTCGCCCAAAGTAGCCAAAGTATTCAGGCGGGAGGTTCACTTTAAACCGTATCGCGTCATTTACGAGATAAGCCAACGGTCCGTTTACGTCTACTTTGTCGTAGACGGGCGAAGGGATATGCAATCGCTACTGGAGAGGCGGTTGACGAGGCAGGGGTGATTACGACGCTGAGCCGGGCACGCACGCCCTTCGCCGCTGACGCGGTTTGTCGAAGCGGAGAGTTCGAACCAAGTCGTCGCGCGGCGCCACTATCGACCATTTCCGCCTGATCCCTTGTCGGCACCGCCGGCCGTGCTGCTGAAAAACCCCCGGATATTCGCTTACACGGCGCGGGAATTCTGCTATAACCAGCACAACAACAAGCGGAAGAGCGGGCATGATCAGGGGACTGATAGCCATCGCCGCACTGGCGATGACACTGGGGACGCAAGCAGGTGAGTTTCCGCGGCCAGTTTCGCTGGAGCCGGCGGTGCAGTTCTGGACCCGGGTCTACACCCAGATCACCACCAACCAGGGTTACATTCACGACGCCGAGAATCTCGCTGTCATCTACGATACGGTGAACCTGCCCGCGTCCGGCAGCAATGCCGAGCGCGAGCGGCAGGTGAACAACGCCAAGCTGCGCACGGCAAGTGCGCTGACCTCTCTCGGGAAAGGCAAGCGCACCAACCTCTCGGATACAGAGCGTCGGGTGCTGTCTACCTGGCCGCAGGGCACGTCCAATCACACTTTCGCGCGCGCCGCGCAGAACGTCCGCTTCCAGTTAGGCCAGTCCGACCGCTTCCGCGAGGGGCTCGTGCGCTCCGGGCAGTGGAAGCCGCACATCCGCGAGGTGCTCGCCGCCCGCGGCCTGCCACGCGAGCTGGAGGTGCTGCCCCACGTTGAGTCCTCCTTCAACCCCGATGCCTGGTCCAAGGTCGCCGCGGCCGGCATGTGGCAGTTCATGCCATCCACCGCCCGCCAGTTCATGCGCGTCGACCACGTGGTGGACGAGCGCATGGACCCGTTTACCGCCACCCAGGGCGCGGCCGAATTGCTCAAGCGCAACTACCAGATCACCGGCACCTGGCCGCTCGCGCTGACCAGCTACAACCACGGAACCGGGGGCGTGCTGCGGGCTGCCAGGACCGTGGGCACCAAGGACATTGGCATGCTTATTCAGGAGTACAATGGCCCGGCATTCGGTTTCGCGTCGCGCAACTTCTATCCCTCGTTCCTCGCGGCACTGGAAGTGGACACGCACGCGTCGAACTATTTCCCCGACCTCAGCGTCGCGGCACCGATGGACTACGACCAGGTCATCCTCGATGCCTTCATCCCCGCCAGTGCCCTGGCGGCCGCGACCGGCGTGCCGATCGCGGAGTTCCGGGCGTCCAACCCGGCGCTGCGCGACCCGATCTGGAGTGGCGAGAAGTACATCCCGCAGGGCTACGCGGTGCGTATCCCCCGCTCCCGTCTCGGCGGGCCGCTGGAGGGGTATATGGCCGCAATTCCAGGCAATTCGCGCTTCGGCCATCAGCAGCCAGACCTGACCCATCGCATCCGTTCCGGCGAGTCGCTGTGGACGATCGCGCGGCGCTACGGCACCAGCGTGTCGAAGCTGCAGGCATTGAACGGCTTGCGCGGGACCAGTATCCGCGCCGGCAAGACCCTTATCCTGCCCGGTACCGTGATGCCCGAACCGCGCCTCGCGCGCCAGACCGCAACTCCGGTACGTGCCGCGCAGAACCACGGCGTCTACGTGATCCGCAAGGGCGACTCGCTGTGGAGTATCGCGCGGCGCTTCAACATCTCCCAGCAGCAGCTCGTGAGCTGGAACGGCATTTCCACGAAGCAATACCTGCAGCCCGGGCAGAAGCTCAAGGTGACCGCGGCCGCCAGCGGCCAGAGCTGACATACCGCCTGCCTGCGATAACAACTCCTGATACTGTTCACTATCCTCCGTGTCGGAACTGGTAGAATCCAGGACGGGCCTGGCTTTCTCGCCACGCTGGTATTGCACGGGCACGGCGCTTCGGCACTGCCCCTGCCCCATTACCGAATGAGAATGAATTTGCCATGACCCCCACCGAATTTTCCAGCCTCTCGCTGCCCGCCGATGTTCTCGCCAATCTCGACGCACTCGGCTACAAGGCCATGACACCGGTTCAGGCCGGGAGCCTGCCGGCAGTGCTGGCGGGCCAAGACGTGAAAGCAAAGGCCAAAACCGGCAGCGGGAAGACGGCCGCCTTCGGCATAGGGCTGTTGCAACGCCTCGACCCGCGCCGCTACCAGACCCAGGTGCTGGTGCTGTGCCCGACGCGGGAACTGGCCGATCAGGTCAGCAAGGCCCTGCGTTCTCTGGCCAGGCCGCTCGCCAATGTGAAGATTCTCACCCTTTGCGGCGGCACCCCCATGGGCCCGCAACTGGCCTCGCTGGAGCATCCGCCACATATCGTGGTGGGCACTCCTGGACGCCTGCTCAAACTCTGTCGCAAAGGTTCGCTGAAACTCGACCAGGTGCGCGCGCTGGTGCTCGACGAGGCCGATCGCATGCTGGACATGGGCTTTCTCGACGACATCACTGCCCTGATCGCTTTCACCCCGGATCAGCGCCAGACCCTGCTGTTTTCAGCAACCTATCCCGAAGAGATTCTCGACATCAGCCGCAAGGTTCAGAGAGACCCGGTCGAAATAACGGTGGAGAGCGTGCATGACGACAGCGTCATCAAGCAGCTGTTTTACGAGACCGGGCTTAGGGAAAAGACCGGGGCACTCGTGGCTCTGTTACAGCACTTTCGCCCCGACAGCTGCGTCGTGTTCTGCAACCGCAAGCTGCAGTGCGAGGAGCTGGCCGACGCACTCAGGCAGCGGGGAATCAGCGCGGTCGCCCTGCACGGTGACATGGAACAGAAAGACCGCGACCGGGTGCTGGTGCAGTTTGCCAATCGCAGTGTCAGCCTGCTCATCGCTACCGACGTCGCCGCCCGGGGCCTCGATATCAAGGAACTGGCTGCCGTCGTCAACTACGAGTTACCTCACGACCCGGAAGTGTATATTCACCGCATCGGACGCACCGGGCGTGCCGGCAATGAAGGTCTGGCATTGAGCCTGTTCCAGCCGTCCGAGGCGGCTCGGGTGAATGCGATCGAGGAGTTGCTGGGCAAGGCACCGACCCTCGGCAACCTGCCCGCGGCCGCTGAACGCGATGCGCCCATCCCGGCCGCCATGAGAACCCTGTGCCTGAACGCCGGACGCAGGGCCAAACTCCGCCCCGGGGATATCCTGGGCGCACTCACTGCGAGCGGGGAGCTCACCCGTGACCACATTGGCAAGATCGACATCTTCGACACCGTGGCCTACGTGGCGGTGACAAGACAACAGACTGGCAAGGCACTGGCCATTCTGTCCGCAACCCGTGTAAAAGGCCGGAAAGTGCTGGCCAGAAAGGTGTGAGCGCGGCACCGGCGCCCCTGGAGATGACAGCTTAACCATGCCCACTATCGCCCTGTTCGTCGATGTACAGAATATCTACTACACCACGCGCGACACCTGGAAGCGCCCGTTCAACTACCGCAAATTCTGGGACACGGTCAGCGCACAGGGCGATATACGGGTGGCGAATGCCTACGCTATCGACCGGGGCGACGAAGGTCAGCGACGCTTTCAGGATGCCCTCAGACACATTGGCTTCACGGTACGCCTCAAGCCCTATATCCAGCGTGCGGACGGCTCCGCCAAGGGAGACTGGGATGTGGGCATTACCATCGACGTGCTGGAGGCCGCGAGTCGCGTCGATCGCGTCATTCTGCTGAGCGGGGACGGTGACTTCGACCTGCTGTTGGACAAGATTCGCCTCGATCACGGTGTGAGCACGGAAGTGTACGGTGTGCCCGGACTGACAGCCCACTCGCTGATTCAGAGCGCGGATACGTTCCACCCGATCACTGAAACCCTGTTGCAGTGACCCCTGGCCCAGTGCGGCAACCCAGGAACCTGTCGCGGGGTAAACGGGGCAGGGACTGATATGCGTTACCGGGGTCGCGCACGACCTTCGCCGCGTTTCGGCTCGTCTCAAATTGCTGCGCAATTTGTCGAACCGGAGCGGCCGGCGTCCCGGGGTTCGAACCAAGTCCTCGCGCGGCGCCGCTAACGAATGCCCTCCCATGCCTTTAAAATCAAAGAGTTAGAAATTGGGCTGGGCGTAGGGTGGCATAAAAAGGCGCGTGCGTGATCCCATGGTGGTCCCAAAAATTCCCGAAGGAATAGCAGGGAAGTCGGCCAGTGACGCATAAACTTCAAGCGGCGATAGGCTTGGCCTTCTCGATTCGGGCACGCCGCTTCGGTGTATTCAGCGCTTTCCAAAGCTCGTTCCGCTGCTGCAGGTTCAGCCAGAAATCTGCCGTATTGCCGAAAACCCTGGCCAGCATCAACGCAGAATCCGCCGTAATGGTTCGACGATTGGTACACAACTCATTGACAGTTTTTCGACTCACACCCATGGCCTGTGCCAACTGTCCCTGGGTCAAGCCAAGGGGCACAAGGAATTCCTCGGTAATCATCTCGCCGACACTGACGGGTTGTCGCACAGTAACGTACCTGGTTACTTTGGCCAACCTGTGTTCATTGGCGCCAGCCCCCGCAGATGTAATGATCTATTTACAGTACATTTGCGCATCAGAAGCCTTGCCAAACTGGCAACTTACTGCGAGTATGACTCACAAATGAAGCATTAGATACCATTATGACCTTTTTATAGATCTATCGCCCATGGCAAAACCCGCACACAGAAGCTATTCCCGATACGCCCGAGAGGCTGTCGAGCTTCTCGGATTAATGGTTCGTAACGCACGCATTGAGCGCGGCCTGACGGTGGCAGATATCGCCGAGCGCGCGGGAGTTTCACGTGGCCTCGTACACCGGATAGAGCAGGGTGAAATGGGCACATCCATCGGCGTCGCATTTGAACTGGCCGCGATTCTGGGGCTCCGCCTCTTTGAAGCCGAACCGGCTACACTGACACGACATCTGGCTGTTGAGCACAATAAACTCACCCTGCTCCCACAAGCCGCCCGCAAGAAAAAGCAGCAGGTCGATGATGACTTCTGAGCGTCCACGATTGGACGCGCCGGATGAAGCCTTCGTCTGGCTTTGGCTACCGGGCGCGACAAAGCCTATGGTCGCCGGGCGAGTTTCTCGCGACGGCGATCGGCTAATTTTTAACTACGGCCAAAGCTATCTGCAGCGCGATAACTGCATGCCAATATACCTCCCGGAATTGCCCCTACGCCGCGGGGCGATTCCGCCCGAAACCGGCCTGAACATGGCCGGCTGCCTGCGCGACTCTGCACCGGACGCATGGGGGCGCCGGGTTATCCTGAACCGTACCTTCGGGCGCAAAGGCAAGGACATCGACATGGCGGCACTCAATGAGTTGACCTACCTGCTGGCGTCTGGATCAGACCGTGTGGGCGCACTCGACTTCCAGCCCTCTCCCTCAGAATACGTGCCGCGTACGATGGAGACAGCAACAATCGAAGAGCTCTTGAGCGCCGCAGAGAAAGTTGAACAAGGGATCCCTCTCTCGCCCGACCTGGATCAGGCTCTGTTTCATGGCTCCTCTTTGGGGGGTGCGCGCCCCAAAGCACTACTTGAGGATGGCGACAGGAAACTGATTGCCAAGTTTTCCTCGTCGACGGACACCTACAACGTGGTGAAGGCTGAGTACGTTGCCATGCGCCTTGCTGAAAAAGTTGGGCTTAGCGTCGCCCCGGTCCGCCTTGCGCACGCTGCTGGAAAAGATGTGCTGCTGATTGAGCGATTTGACCGCGCCCGAACAGCGGATGGCTGGACACGCAAGTTCATGATGTCTGCGCTTACCCTCTTCGGCCTCGATGAAATGATGGCGCGCTATGCCAGCTACGAAGACCTCGCGGAGATTATCCGGCACCGCTTTACCTCCCCAAAGTCGACCCTGCACGAGTTATTTGGCCGGCTGGTATTTAACATCCTGTGTGGTAACACGGACGATCATGCCCGCAACCACGCAGCTTTCTGGGACGGAGAACAATTGTCCCTGACACCCGCCTATGACATATGCCCTCAGAGCCGCACGGGTAATGTGGCCAGCCAGGCCATGCTGATCGCTGGCGATAACAGAGCGAGCACAGTGGCAAACTGCCTTGAGGCCGCTCCTCACTTTCAACTCGATGGAGATGCAGCGAAAGGAATCATCAAGCGGCAACTCAATGTTATCCGAAGTACCTGGGGCGACATCTGTGAAGAAGCGGAATTGACCACGGTAGAGCGCAACCTGTTCGGTCAGCGCATGTTCCTCAATGAGTTTGTTTTCGAAGGAGCGCCAGTTGGACTTCAAGCTTGGCAAAGCTAGCCCGGAGCATCAATGCCAGGGTCGTCGCCAATCATCGCCAGTGTTTCGTTTACTGCTTATAGGCGGTGGGCGTGTTAGTGCACTTGGTCACAAAAGCAGGCACGAGTGGCAGGAATATCCCGGCCGGGACCAAGGGAGCAAGACGGCGACGTATGGCCACATGGAGATCGCATGAGGCAGTACAGTGACTTTCGACGAAGGAGTACGGATGGTTTGTTAAAAAGGTGAAACCCTGGCGGCCCGTGACTCCCATAGGGGCCGCCAAACTTCTCTTTAAAAACGCTGGTATGAGTTGTGAGGTCTGAGTGGGCGGCCGGCATCCCGGGGGTTCGAACAAAGTCCTCGCGCGACGCCTCTAATCTGTAGCTCTATACTGGCGGCCATCTATTTTTACCGCACGTGATACAAATGTGCTCAGGCAAGCCAGCAACCTAATATTTGTCACGTACGGTATTAATATACTGCTTTAACGCCATACTCATGCTAATTTGTACCGTACGCTCGTTTATCTGGACAGATTATGACTCAAGATCAGGTGCAATACGGTGCAATCCGATCCGCTGAGGATCTCGGTAAACTGGTGCGCGCTCACCGGAAACAGCGAAAGCTAACGCTGGAAACGATCTCGGGGCTGGGCAACCTGAGTACCCGCTTTCTATCCGAATTCGAGCGTGGCAAAGAAACCGCCGAACTGGGCAAAGTGCTGAAAGCGCTACGCACCCTGGGCCTGGAAGTGGTCATCCAGCCCCGCGGGCACGCTCCGTTAAAACCGCCAATCGAGCCCGAAGCAGGAAGCCATGCTTGATCCGGATGGTCTCAACGTCTGGAGCGATCAACGGCTTGTCGGCTACCTGTGGCGCAATACCCAGGGGCAGATCGGCTTTCGCTATGAAGAGGACTGGCTGGCACAGGGCGGGTTTGCAATTTCCTATACCTTGCCCCTGCAACACGAGGCTTCTACGCCCGAAGAAGGGCTCGCCCACCGCTTCTTCGCCAACCTGCTGCCGGAGGGTGGCGTTCGCGAGCGGGTTGTTCGCGATCTAAAAATCGCCAATACCGATTTTGATCTGCTCAGGGCCATTGGCGGCGAATGCGCAGGGGCATTGTCCGTATTGCAAGCGGAGCATCAACCATCCACTGAGTACGAGTACTACAAGGTCGCGGATGAAGATCTCGCCAATCTGGTGGCACGTCGTGGTCAGGTACACACGTGGAGCGCAAACGAACGCCCGCGACTGTCTCTGGCCGGAGCACAAGACAAGTGTCCGCTGTTGGTCAGGAATGGCGCTTACTGGCTGCCTAAAAAAGAATCGCCTTCCAGCCATATCCTCAAGTTCGAATTGTCTGATTACCGCCACCTGCCCGCATACGAAACTTTCACGACACTACTGGCCGGCGCTATTGGTTTGCCGGTGGTCGACATCCAGCTGCGATCCATTGCAGATACGCACTACGCCTTGATTGAACGCTACGACCGGCACGGCACTGAGCGCAATCAGATTGTGAGACTGCATCAGGAGGATTTTTGCCAGGCATTAGGCTTAGGGCACGAACGCAAGTACCAGGCAGATGGCGGTCCGTCTTTCGCCGATTGTTATCGGCTGGTTCAGGACGTTTCCAGTGATCCCGCCAACGATCTGCAGCATTTGCTGCGCTGGCAAATCTTCAACGTACTGGCGGGCAATTCGGATGGCCACGCCAAAAACCTTTCACTGCTGTACCAGGCCAACGGCGAAATTCGCTTAGCGCCTTTTTATGACCTGGTTTGCACCCGTGCCATCGAACGTATTGACTACCATCTGGCATTTTCCGTTGGAGAGGAACGCAATCCCGGTGTCGTTTCCCGGAAACACTGGGACACACTTGCGCAACATTGTGGCGTGCGCCCTCGATTTCTCCAGGATCAGGTTCAGGATGTCGCGGCTCAACTACTGGAACAACTGCAACCCACTCGAGAAGCTTTCGAAAGACTGTACGGGGACTACGCCGCGCTTCAGCGGATCGAACAGATCGTGATGAAACAGTGTCGGCGCATGATCGAAGAATCAGTGTGATTGGCAATGTTCTCAACGAGTAGAGAATACATTCGCCTACCTCCGCGAGGGATGGATCACAACGGCCTATGGGCCGTTGTGCCCCTCGGCCGGGGTCGCGCACGATCTTCGCCGCTTTGCGGCTCGTCTCAAAATCGCCCCTGGGGCGAGTTTGTCGAAGCGGAGCGGCCGGCGTCCCGGGGTTCGAACCAAGTCCTTGCTCTCCCACGCCCTTAAAATCAAAGACTTAGAAATTGGGCTGGGCGTGGGGTGGCATGAAAAGGCGCTCGCGTGGTCCCATGGTGGTCCCAAAATCCAGCCCCGGATCCAGCCGCACATGCCCCCGGGCTTCATCAAGGTAGGTACTGGCAAAGCCTTCCATGCATACCGTCATCAACACGAAACCCGTCGCACCTCACCATGAGTCGCTCACTTTCGATTATAGCCCTGTCGTAGTCACGCGTTTCAAGCGAGGTTCCCTGGTAGCAACCCAGCATTGACACCCATCGATACAGGCGCATAATTGGTGCATATTTACACCACGCATATCCGGAGGCCGCGAGATGTCCAGACAAAGTATTTCCTTCACACCACCTAACGACGAATGGCTCCGAGCGCAGGTCGAGAGCAAAGAATTTTCGAGCAAGAGTGAGGTTATCAACGATCTCATCCGCAAGGCACGGGAGATCGAGGCCATACGTGCCAGGCTCATCCACGCGGAAAGTAGCCAATTCACCAGTCAGGGAAGAGCGGAGATACTCGCTGAAGCCAAAGCGGAAGCGCGGCACAATGGGGACCTATAGACTCACGGAAGATGCGAAGTCCGATTTAAAACGCATTTACGCGCGCGGGCTCCGTGAGTATGGAGAAGAACAGGCCGATATCTACTTCAACGCGTTTTTTGATCGATTCCAACAGCTCGCAGCACAACCATTCTCATATCCAGCCGTGGACGAAATCCGAGCCGGGTACCGGCGCAGCGTGTGCGGAATCGACAGCATCTATTATCGGGTTCAGGGCGAAACCGTGGAAATAATGGCCATTATTGGGCAGCAGGATCTGGATCAGTGGCTCTGACCAACGATTAGTATTACAACATTGATAAATGCTGCAGGAAAACCCAACAAATTCGGTACCCGTTGCGACCAGGATCATATTACTGAGGCGGGAGGGGTAAGTTCGCCTGAAACTGAGCTTGTGCCGCCCCATCAGCGATGGAATAGCCAAGGGCCGCATACGCTTTTTCCCGACGCCCGAACATACGCTCCAGTGTCGGGATGGTGGTATCGAGGTAGTCGTAGATCCGCACCGTGTCCTTATCCACAAACTGCCGGTGAATCCGCCCTGCGTATTGCGCGAGCGAGCCCTTCCAGGAAATCGGTAGGCACAGGAACAATGTATCAAGCCGCGGGAGATCAAAGCCCTCCCCGATATACTTCCCTGTAGCAATCAGAACTTGGGTAGTGTCCAAGGCTGCCATCGCGGCGTTTCGCTCTTTGACGCCCATGGCTCCTCTCAGTACCTGGCAGGAGACACCAAGCTCTCGAAGGCGATCCGCCAACAGCGAGGCATGCTCCCGGCGCTCAGTCAAAAGTAATGGGTTGCGCCCCTCCGATACCGCAGCGACCACGTCTCCAATGATTAATTGGTTCCGTTCATCGTCCAGTGTCAGCCAACGGTAGATGTCCGCAATATGCGGCCGACTCTCTGGAATGGAAAGTTCCTGTGGTGGCGCCCGATGAACACGACGGACTATTACACGCTGCTCAAAAGTATGGCGTTGATCATCTTTGACCGCGTACCGGATTGGACCGGCCAACATGAAAATCAGCGATTGATGACCATCCTGCCGATGGGGCGTCGCTGTTATACCGGCGAGATATTTCGCCCGTGCCTCACTGATTAGTGCCTCATACCTGGGAGCGGCAATGTGGTGACATTCATCCACTATGATCTGGCCGTAATCAAACAGCCGCGGGTCGACAGCGTTAGTTTTACGATCGAGCATACTCTGATAGGTCGCAATATCGATCGCTCCACTGGGTTTTCGCTTACCACCACCAATGACTCCAATATCGCAGCCTTCCAGGAACACCTCCAGTCGCTCTTTCCACTGATCGAGAAGCTGCCGACTGTGGACCAGGATAAGCGTATTGACCTTACGTTTATGGATCAATCCGATAGCCGTCACGGTTTTTCCGAACGCGGTCGGGGCGTGCAGGAGACCAGTCTCGTGCTTGGCGAGCGCCGATACCGCTTTCGTCTGTTCAGGCCGTAGACGGCCCTTGAACTGCAGTCCCCGTAATCGCCTGCCACTCATCCGCTTATCATCAATAGTTACCGAAATCCGATGTTCTGCGAGTAATGCCAGCACTTCGTCCATGCATCCGCGTGGCACGGATAAGAAACCTTGCTCGATCTGCGCCAGGCTGATAAAACGCGGTATGCCCTGAGTAGAAAATCGTAGAGCCTGGGTTTTGAAAAACACCGGGTTGGAGAAGCTCGCGAGGCGTTTCAGTCGTGCGAGTAACCCTTGTGGTAGCGTCTCCACCGGCAGGTACAGACGGTTCGCCAGCGTAACCTCAATGGCGTTGGGGCAACCGGTAATAGCGACTTTAGACACCGGCAGTCCCTGCTCCCAGGGCTTCGTATCGTAGTCAGATATGCCAGGATCCTGCAGGCGGCTCAAACACTGTTCTATCTGTTCCGGTTCTATTTTCCTGACACCGGCAAGGTAGGCCCACTGGTCAACGAATGGCTCGAAGTGTACATCGACGAATACCGAGTTCCCCAATTGCCTCGGCCCCTGTTGCAAGGGGAGCGCAATCAGATTGCCAAACCCGGCCTCTGGTAGCGTATCCTGGTTAGGAAACAGACGATCATAGGACTCAAAGGAGAGGCCGGCATGTTGATCCATCGCCCGGTCCAAAATTGCAAATCCCAATCGACGTGCGCGCACCGCCGGCACCGGCTGAGTAAAGAACAGCCAGACATGGGCACCCTCACCGGAACGGGAGCGCTCCACCGAACAAGGTACGCCATGTTCTTCACAGACGCGGCAGAAGGCCCGTACCGTCTGTTGCCAGTCACTTTTGTCGAAATCGACGGCCAGAATCCAGGTCTGATCGTCGCGCAGTAGCGGATACACCCCGACGGTTTTCTTCCCGGACAAATGCGCATAGACCGCGCGATCATCCAGAGGAAGGAAAGCCTGGTGGCGACAGTCTCCACACTTGACCTTCGGTTTGTAACAGATCCCCTGGCGCCACTCATTTTCGCAGGCCAGGGCATAACCTCGACGCCCCTGAGTGTTCTCCCAGCGCAATGCGTGAACGTCGTCCCGCCCGCGGAACAAACTACGAAACAATGCAATTTTGTCGCCCGTCGACACCGGCACTTCGATGGCCGGCACCGTCCGATCGTTGACCCGCTCCATGGCAACAAGTTGCCGTTTGCGTTCAAGCAGCGACTGCCTTTCCAACTCAAGGGCCATGAGCCTGGCTTCAATGACCTCCAGTTCTGTCTCGGCAGTCGCCTCATCAACTTCAGCCGGATCAATTTCCAATCTTCATCCTCCAGCCGCAGAAATACTGATCTACTTACAGTTTAGAGCATAGCGAACATGTAATTTTCGGACCGCTTGCAATAGTACTAATATTCAGTACCATATTCGAGATGAACAAACGACAGCACCGTACTCTCACGAGGATATACTCCCGCCCTGTAAGCGGCTCGATTCCGTGGAAGGAGATCGAGTCCTTACTGCAGGCACTGGGCGCTGAAGTTGAAGAAAGAGCTGGAAGCCGCGTAGCAGTGGTTTGGAAAAACGAGGTGCGGGTATTCCACAGGCCACACCCCAGTCCTGATACTGACAAAGGCGCTGTGGCAAGTGTAAAGAAATGGCTGGAAAGTCACGGGGTAACGCCATGATCAAGATGATGGAAGTAAATGGGTTTCGGGCAACAGTTGACTATGACCCGGATATCGAAATGTTTCGCGGTGAATTCGTTGGCCTCAACGGTGGCGCTGATTTTTTCTCAGACAGCGTAAAGGGCCTGAAGCGGGAAGCTGAACGCTCCCTCAAGGAGTTTATAGCCGTCTGCGAGGAGCGGGGTCTGCCTGTGAAGAAGGACTACTCAGGCCGTTTCAATGTTCGAGTTGATCCGCAATTGCATGAAGAGGCTGTGCAGGTAGCCCGAGCTGCAGGAATCAGTCTGAATAAACTGGTGGAGAAGGCGTTGGAGCACGAACTCAAAGACAGTGCTTGAGGTGTGTACTCTTACCCTCCTACATTTTCTGCGATCAGCAACCGCCCCTTTCCGCATCGAGAAAATTTCGAACTACCGCCAGATCGCTCACCTGACCGGCCAGCATGTGATCCAGTGGTTTTGTACCTTTGAACAGTGGATTGTCGTTCGGGGTAGCTAGCCACCGGTCAGCCTGCGTCTGCTCGGGCAGCAGAACCTGAAGGGACTTGAATATTCCCAGAATGTAACTGGTCCGCTCCAGTTGATCCCCCGTTAGCTTGGCCTTATCCGGCTGGCTCTTCCAGTTGCACAGAGTCTCCTCACTGCCAAGCCCCAACAGGATTAATTGCTGTGCAGCGGTAAGGCGCCATTGGCTGAAGATTTTGAGTATCGCCGGCAGCAGTGAGCCAGTGACATTTGAATCAAGGTGCAACAGACGTTCGGCTTGAATAACCATGCTTTTCTCCTGTTCGCATTCTCTACCGTATCGTTATTGAATTAACAACGATCAGTCCAACGTTACTATTTCAGGTAGCCAGGAACACCGCCTTTCAAGCATTCAAAAATACGGATAAGAGGAGTACCGCGTTGGACTATGCGTACAGAAAGAAAATTTGTGCCGCGACTGGTGCTGAAAATCAGGTCGGTGGGATTTAGAATTTTCGAGTCGATGGTCCCAATTTGGTCCCACGGGAAATTGACATGATATATTTTCCTGTAACTTCAATAACTTACAGAGAAAAGTGGCGGAGAGCGAGGGATTCGAACCCTCGATAGGGATTAACCTATACACCCTTAGCAGGGGTGCGCCTTCAGCCACTCGGCCAGCTCTCCGGATTGTCTGTGTCGATGAATTTCCGTCTGGGGAAATCTGCGATATTCCCTTGGCATACCGCCCTTCAACACAGGCGCGGCATCATACCACAATGGCTATGAATTCAAAGCCTTGCGGGGGCTTTAGCGGGAAGATTCTTCTTTTTTGGGTGCGTCCGTTTCGCCGTCCTGGATCCGGTTGTAGATCTCTTCACGGTGCACTGCTACATCACGCGGCGCGTTCACGCCGATGCGCACCTGGTTGCCTTTGACACCAAGGACGGTAACGGTGATTTCGTCGCCGACCATCAGTGATTCTCCAACCCTGCGTGTCAAGATGAGCATAATGTCCTTTTCTCCAGTCTTGGGCCTGTTGGGTTGTGGATATAACGCAACGTGCTACCCGCCACCGATCCTGGTGGCGTGGGGCAAACCAAGTACTTCCAATAACCTAGTTGTAGTTCAGTTTTACAAGATAGCAAAACTGGACCCTGAATCCGAATCCGCCTTCCGTGGGTATTAGGCAGGTGATTCGTTCTGAGGTTCCTTGGACAGGCCAAATGACGAATGCAGTGAACGCACGGCCAGTTCGAGGAACTTCTCTTCGATGATCACCGAAATCTTGATTTCAGAGGTGGTGATCATCTGGATATTGATGCCGACTTCCGCCAGGGCGGCGAAGGCCTGGCTGGCAACACCGGCGTGGGAACGCATGCCCACACCGACAATGGAGACTTTGGCGATTTTGTTGTCGGAGCGAACTTCTTCAGCGTTGATGTCCTCGGCCACTTTCTTGAGGACTTCTTCGGCGCGGGCAAGATCGCCGCGGGATACGGTGAAGGTAAAGTCGGTAGTGTTGTCGTGCTCCACGTTCTGCACGATCACGTCCACTTCGATGTTGGCCTCGCCAATAGGGCCGAGAATGCGGTGGGCAATACCGGGCATGTCGGGCACGCCCACTACAGTGAGCTTGGCCTCGTCGCGGTTGAAGGCGATGCCTGCAATTGTTGGAGTTTCCATTTGCGAACTGTCCTCCAGCGCAATCAGTGTGCCCGGGCCTTCCTCAAAGCTGTGCAGGACCCGCAGCGGAACGTTGTACTTGCCGGCAAATTCCACGGCGCGAATCTGCAGTACCTTGGAGCCCATGCTGGCCATTTCCAGCATTTCCTCGAAGGTGATGCGGTCCAGACGCCGGGCGCCATCCACCATGCGCGGGTCGGTGGTGTATACGCCGTCGACGTCGGTATAGATCTGGCATTCGTCGGCCTTGAGGGCCGCTGCCAGCGCCACCGCCGTCGTATCCGAACCGCCGCGACCCAGGGTGGTGATATTGCCGTGCTCATCCACCCCCTGGAAACCGGCCACGACCACGACGTACCCCTTGTCCAGGTCGGCATGCAGGCGCTCGTCGTCGATGTCGCGGATGCGGGCCTTGGTGTGGGCGTCGTCAGTGAGAATACGCACCTGGCTACCGTTGTAGCTCTTGGCTTTCACGCCGCGCTTGTTCAGTGCCATGGACAGCAACGCCGTGGTCACCTGCTCACCGGTGGACACCAGCACGTCCATTTCCCGGGGTACCGGGCGGTCCTGGATCTGGTGCGCCAGGGCGATCAGGCGATTGGTCTCGCCGCTCATGGCGGACACCACCACAACAACGTCGTGCCCTTCCGCCCGGAAGCGGGACACTTTGTCGGCAACTTGCTCGATACGCTCGATGCTACCCACCGAGGTACCGCCGAATTTTTGTACGATCAGGCTCATGTGCTCACTCAGGGCCCGGAATCAAAGGGGCTGCATTAAACAACAATAGTGCGCCCTTGAAAACCGGCAATAGTGCAGTTTGCGACGGGGTGCCCCTTTAGGCCGGCGGGTCAGCCGGCCAGGCTCGCCGCCACCCAGTCGGGTACCGCCTTCAGCGTATCCGCCAGGGCGCCCACATCGGTGCCACCGCCCTGGGCCATGTCCGGGCGACCGCCGCCCTTGCCACCGAGGCGTCCGGCAAACTCTTTCATCAGGTCGCCGGCCTTCACCCGACCGGTCAGGTCCTTGGTCACGCCTGCGGCCAGGGCGATCTTGTCGCCGTCCACCGCCGCCAGCAGGATCACCCCACTGCCGAGCTTGTTCTTGCACTGGTCCAGGGTGTCGCGCAGGGACTTGGCGTCACCGCCCTCCACGTTGGCGGCCAGGACTTTCACCCCGTCCACCTCAACCGCGGCACTGGTGAGGTCGCCACCGGCGGAGGTCGCCAGCTTCTGCTTGAGGCGGGCCACTTCCTTTTCCAGCTCGCGGGTTTCCGCGCGCAGGGCGCTGACCTTGGCGGCCACGTTGTCTCGGGTGCCTTTGACGGCGTCACAGACCTGGGTCAGCTGGGCATCCAGGCTGTCGATAACCGTCAGGGCGCCGGCGCCGGTCACGGCTTCGATACGGCGCACGCCAGAGGCCACGCCAGATTCGGAGGTGATGCGCATCAGGCCGATGTCGCCGGTGCGGTCCACGTGGGTACCGCCACACAGTTCCACCGAGAAGTTGTCCTCACCCATGGCCAGTACGCGCACTTCGTCACCGTACTTCTCGCCAAACAGGGCCATGGCGCCGGCCTCCATGGCTTCTTCCATGCTCATCAGGCGGGTGGAGACCGGGGTGTTGGCGCGAATCTGGGCGTTCACCATCTGCTCGATGGTTTTCAGCTCTTCCGGCTTCACGCCCTCGAAGTGGGAGAAGTCGAAGCGCAGGCGCTCGGAATCCACCAGTGAGCCCTTCTGGGTCACGTGGTCACCGAGCACAGTGCGCAGGGCCGCGTGCAGCAGGTGAGTGGCGGAGTGATTGAGGCGGGTGCGCTGGCGCACGCTGGAATCGACCTGGGCCTGCAGGCTGGCACCTGTCGTCAGGGTGCCTTCCAGTACCTTCACGTGGTGCAGGTGGTGGCCCTGGGCCTTGGTGGTGTCGGTCACTTCCAGGCGCAGGCCGTCGGCACTCAGGTAGCCGGTGTCGCCGGCCTGGCCACCGGACTCACCGTAGAACGGGGTGCTGTCCAGCACCACCACGCCGGTATCGTCGGTGCCCAGCTGCTCGACGGGCTCGCCGTCTTTCAGCAAAGCGGTCACGGTGCCCTCACCCACCAGCGACTCATAGCCGGTAAAGGTCGTGCTGCCGTCCAGCTTCAGGATGTCGTTGTAATCCACCTTGAAGCTGCCGCCCTCCTGGGAGCGGGTGCGCTGCTCGTCCATCGCGGCGTCGTAGCCGGCAATGTCCAGGGTCAGGCCGCGCTCGCGGGCGATGTCGTTGGTCAGGTCCACCGGGAAGCCGTAGGTGTCGTAGAGTTTGAACACCACGTCGCCGGGGATTTCAGTGCGGGCCAGGCCTTCCAGGGCCTCGTTGAGAATCTGCAGGCCGTTGTCGAGGGTCTTGGCGAACTGCTCTTCCTCGGTGAGCAGGGCTTTTTCCACCTGCGCCTGCAGTTTCACCAGCTCGGGGTAGGCCTCGCCCATCTCGGCAGCCAGGGTGGCCACCAGCTTGTAGAAGAAGGGCCCGGTGGCCCCCAGCTTGTTGCCGTGGCGCACGGCGCGACGAATGATGCGGCGCAGCACGTAGCCACGGCCTTCGTTGCCCGGCATCACACCGTCGCAGATCAGGAAGGCGCAGGAGCGGATGTGGTCGGCAATCACCTTGAGGGAGGCATGCTCGCGATCGGCCACGCCGAGCACATCGGCGGCGGCGTTGATCAGCGCCTGGAACAGGTCAATCTGGTAGTTGCTGTGTACGCCCTGCATCACCGCGGCGATGCGCTCCAGGCCCATGCCGGTATCCACCGAGGGCGCCGGCAGCGGGTTCATTTCACCGCTGGCGTCGCGATTGAACTGCATGAACACCAGGTTCCAGATCTCGATGTAGCGATCCAGGTCGTCATCCGGGCTGCCGGGGGGGCCGCCGGGCACGTCCGGGCCGTGGTCGTAGAAAATCTCGGAACAGGGGCCGCAGGGGCCGGTGTCGCCCATCTGCCAGAAGTTGTCCTCGTCCAGCCGGGAGATGCGCTCTTTCGGGAAGCCGATCTCCTCGATCCAGATCTGCTCCGCCTCGTCGTCGGAGACGTGGCAGGTGACCCACAGGCGCTCTTTCGGCAGTTTCAGCTCCTCGGTGAGAAACTCCCAGGCAAAACGGATAGCATCGCGCTTGAAGTAGTCGCCAAAGCTGAAGTTGCCCAGCATCTCGAAGAAGGTGTGGTGGCGGGCGGTGTAGCCCACGTTCTCGAGGTCGTTGTGCTTGCCGCCGGCGCGCACGCAGCGCTGGCTACTGGTGGCCCGGTTATACGCGCGCGGGTCCGTCCCCAGGAAGGTGTCCTTGAACTGGTTCATCCCCGCGTTGGTGAACAGCAGGGTCGGGTCGTTGCCGGGTACCAGCGAGCTGGAGGGCACCCGGATGTGGCCCTGGCGTTCAAAGTAGCTGAGGAAAGCTTCGCGTATCTCTACGGTCTTCATAAAAGGTCTCTGACGGGCTCGTTAATGGTCTCTGACGGGCTTAAAAAAGTCTCTGACGGGCGTAATAAAAAGTCGCTTTGGAAAAATTCCCGGGCTCAGCCCAGCATGCGCGATTCGGACAGGGTAGACCCCGCCAGGATGTGCAGGTGCAGGTGAAACACGGTCTGGCCCGCGCCGCTGCCGTTGTTCACTATCAGGCGGAAGGCGTCATCCACCCCCAGTTGCTTTGCCACCTTGCCCGCGGCCAGCATCAGGTGCCCCAACAGGGCCTGGTCGTCCGGCTCGGCATCGGACAGCTTCTCAATGGCCTTCTTCGGAATCACCAGTACGTGCACCGGGGCCAGGGGATTGATGTCCTTGATCGCCACGCAATGTTCGTCTTCATAGAGGAAGTCGGTGGGGATTTCGCCGCTGATGATCTTGCCGAAAATGGTCTCTGACATGGGTGCCTCTGCCTGGGATGGGGGTGGGTGGTGAGCCTGGATCAGCCGAGTTTTTCGTCGGCAGTGAGCTGGCGCGCCTCACTTTCCAGCATGACCGGGATGCCGTCGCGCACCGGGTAAGCCAGGCCGGAGGCCTTGCACACCAGTTCTTCTTTCTCGCGGTCGTACTCCACGGGTGCCTTGCTCACCGGGCACACCAGGATGCTCAACAGCTTGTCGTCAATCATGACGGCCTCTGCGGGTCAAAAAATGGGCGGCCATTATACGGGTTTTATCACCCGGTGGCAGTGCCTCGCGCGGCTCTCTCCTCAACCAGCCCTCAAGCTGCCCTCAGCCTCCCGGCAAGGCCGCCGGTTCAGCCATGGGCGGCACCAGCAGTTGCGGGTCAATCCGGTGTCCACGCCAGCTCATGCGCCAGTCCAGGTGGGGGCCGGTGGCGCGGCCGGTGGCGCCCACCTCACCGATAATGTCCCCAGGGGCCACCTCCTGCCCCACCGCCACCCGCACCTTGCTCAGGTGTAAAAAGGAGGACGACAGCCGGTAGCCGTGGTCCAGGATGATGGTGCCGCCGGAGTAGAACAGGTCGGGTTCCGCCAGGGTCACCACCCCCGCGGCCGGCGCCCGCACGATGGTGCCAGTGGCCACCGCTACGTCCACCCCGTAGTGGGGGCTGCGGGGTTCACCGTTGTAGATGCGCTGGCTCCCATACACACCGGAGATAGGGCCGGTCACGGGCCACTGGAAACCGGTTAACGCGGCCTCCAGCAGGTCATCGCGTTGCAGGTTGCGGGCTTTGGCGGCTCCCACCAGCTCCTGCTCCCGGGCAATGCGGGCCCGGTGCTCCGGCGATGGCGTGACCGTACGCTGGGGGACACCTTCCACTCGCTGGATGTCATAGTCGCGCTGGACCACAGTCAGGATTTCACTGCAAGCCGTGTTACCGGTCAGTTTGAGCGCGGCCGTGGCGGGGGCATCGCGGCCAAAACCGGCAAACACGGTACCGTCTGCGAGCACGTCCAGTGCTTCGCCCGCCAGTTGCACCCCGGTACCCGGGGTCACCCGTGCCCACACCAGCCCGCCCTGGCGCAGGCTGCCCTGCCAGTCGAGGCAGCTGGCCAGTGCACTACCATGCCACAGGCTGGCAATGGCAAGGACCGCGGCCACAGCGCGGGTCCGGATTCGTGAAGGCATGAGCACTCCTGAGCTCGCAGCATTGTGGTCCCCCTTCTACCAGCCCCAGCCCCGCCGCGTCCACCTTTACGCCATTCTATGAGGCTGCTGGCGCGCCCGGCACCGCCGGCGCTATCATGCCCGCCATGAGCAGATACCGACCGCCGCGCCGCCGCGGCTCAGCCTACATCACCCCCGAGGGCGAAGCCGCCCTGCGGGCGGAATTGCATCAACTGTGGAAAGTGGAGCGCCCCACCGTCACCCAGGCCGTGCACGAGGCGGCCAAGAACGGCGACCGTTCGGAGAACGGTGACTACATCTACGGCAAGCGCCGCCTGCGGGAAATCGATTCCCGGGTGCGCTTCCTCAACAAGCGCCTGGACGAGGTCAAGGTGGTGGACCGCAGCCCGGATGACACCGAAAAGGTGTTCTTCGGCGCGTGGGTGACCCTGGAAGACGACCACGGCGAGGAGCAGGAATGGCGCATTGTCGGCCCGGATGAGTTCGACCTGGCTGCCGGCAAGCTCAGCATGGATTCGCCCATGGCCCGGGCCCTGCTGGGGCGCAGGCTGGATGACGAGGTGACGGTGCGCAGCCCCACCGGGGAGCGCAGTTTTATCATCACGGAGATCCGCTACCGTCCCTCCGGCTGAATTCGGGGTATCCGCGCGTACCGCGCCAACCCTACTCACCCATAATAAGAAGCAGGAGCGCCACTTTGCCATCCACCCCCAAACCCCGGCAGGCCAATTACGCCCTGCTCCTGTTGCTGCTGGCGTACATCCTGTCCTTTGTCGATCGCAATGTGATGGCGGTACTGATTGGCCCGATCCGTGAGGAATTCGCCATCAGCGACTTCCAGTACAGCCTGCTGCACGGCTTTGCCTTCTCCATGTTCTACATTGTGCTGGGACTGCCCATCGCCCGCCTGGCAGACCGCCACAACCGGGTGTGGATCATCAGCACCGGTATTTTCCTGTGGAGTTTGATGACCTGCCTGTGCGGGGCCGCGCGCAGCTTTGGCAGCCTGTTCCTGGCCCGGGTGGGTGTGGGCGTGGGTGAAGCCGCCCTGTCCCCCGCCGCGTTCTCACTGCTGAGCGACCTGTTCCCGAAAGACAAGCTGGCCCGGGCCCTGGCCATTTACAGCCTGGGGATCACCCTGGGCGGGGGGCTGGCCTACGTGCTGGGTGGCGCGGCTTACGCCTGGTTTGCCGGGATGGGGCCAATCCACCTGCCCCTGTTCGGCGCCGTATCTGCCTGGCAGATGACGTTCATTGCGGTGGGCGCACCCGGGCTGCTACTGACGGCGCTGCTGATGCTGTTGAAAGAGCCGCCACGCGGGCTTGCGGCAGAAGGGGCCGGTGCTGCAGCGGGCTCGGCGCAGAACCCTGCGGGTAGCAGTATCGGCCTGGGTGAGGTGGTCGGGCAGTTCCGCCGCCACTGGCTGGCCTACCTGGGGATTATCGGGCCGCTGTCGCTGCTGGCGGTGCTCGGCTACGGCACCATGGCCTGGTACCCGGAGTTTCTGATCCGCAGCTTCGAGCTGCCCCGAAGCGCAGCCGGCGGCCAGTTCGGCACCCTGTTCCTGGTGGCCGGCAGCCTGGGCACCGTGGCGGCTGGCTGGTGTGTGCAACCGCTGATACGGCGCGGCTACCTTGATGCCCCGGTGCGCCTGATCGGGCTGATCGCCTTGCTGTGGATTGTGCCCGCGAGCCTTGGCCCCCTGGCGCCCTCCGCCACCCTGGCCCTGCTGGCAGCCGGGCCGATCGTGTTCTGCCTCAATGCCTATTACGGGGTAGGTGTGGCGGCGCTGCAGTTCATCACCCCCAACGCCATGCGCGCCCAGGCCTCTGCCCTGCTGTTGTTCTGCACCAATTTTTTTGGCCTGGCGCTGGGGCCGTCGGCGGTGGCGGCCCTCACCGACTTCCTGTTTCGCGATGAGGGCGCGCTGAACCAGTCGCTGGCCCTGCTGCCGTTGCTGGTGTGCCCGGCGGCCGCGCTGCTGGCCTTTGCCAGCCTCAGGGCCTACCGGGCCGCGGAGTCAGCAGCAGGCTAAACTCTGCCTCGCCGCGGCGATCAGAAGGTCCACTCCACCCCCACCGACGCCGTACGCGGCTTGTTGGGCCGGGCACCATCGGGCTGACGGGACACAATCGCCCGCTCGTCGAAGGCATTTTCCAGCTTGAAGTACACCGACATCGCCGGGGTGTATTCCAGGCGGCTGATGTAGTCCACCACGAACAGGTCCTCGGAGCGGTCGAAACGGTCACCGCCGTTGTTGCAGCCGATATCCATGCACAGCTCGTCGATGTACTTGGCCACCAGGTAGTTGTTCCAGCCCATGGCGGTCTCGATACCCGCGCGCAGGCTGAAGGTGTTCTCGGGTACCGAAGCCAGTTGGTCGCCGTCCTCGAAGCCCTGGGTGGGGTTGTCGTCACTGACGGTGGCGTCGGTGTAGGTGTACATCAGGTGCAGGGGAATGTTCAGGCTCCCCGCTTCGAGTGCCGTGCCGAGCTGCAGCTCGAGGCCCTGGATCACGGCTTCACCGGTATTGAAGGTGCCAGACGTTGCACCGTTACTGCAGGGGCTGGCGTTGGAGCAGTTCTCGGTCTTGTTGTCGAAGTCGCTGTAGAAACCGATGGCCTCCACGAACCAGGCACCGTCGTAACGGAAGCCCGCTTCCCAGTTGACGCTGGTTTCCGGATCTTCGTTGGCGGTAGCGCCGCCACCGAGAGGGGAAAAGCCGCGGTGCACACCGGCCAGAATGTGCCATGCATCCGTCAGGTCGTAGGTGAAGGACACGCCGGGCAGCCACTCGTCGCTGTCGTTACCGCGACGGCTGGGGGCGTCGGAGCGGTCGGGGGTGGCGTACTGGCGGCGGCGGGACTCAACGTCCTCGTAGCGCAGGGCCAGGTTCATCTGCAGCGCAGAAGATACCTGCCAAGTATCCACCAGCCACAGGCTGAGGGCTTCCGCCTCTTCCTGACGGTTGTCGCTGCCGGTGGGCTCATCGATCTCCACAAAGACCAGCTCGCCGTCGACCTGGTTGAAGATCTCTTCCGGCTGGTAACGGTCCATTTCATCTTCGTGCACCCGGCCGCCCACGGCCAGCTGGTGGGCGCCGAGGTCCACGTCGAAATTCACGTCGATGCCGCGGGACTCGTACTCGCGGTTGTTGTGCTTGTAGGCCAGGCCGGTGGCGTCCACGGTGCCTTCCAGCACGCCCTGGGCTACCTGGTCTCCGGCATTGGCGGCGTTGATAAAGGCGCTACCGCCACCCAGCTTGAACCAGTCCCGGGCGAACTCGTTGTAGTAAGCGGTGGCCGACAGGTTCACCCGCTCATTCAGGTCGAGCCGGTAGGTCAGGTTGTAGCCCTTGTGGTCGTTGTCCATTTCGTCGATGCGGGACAGGCCGTAGCGGCGGTCCGGGTCGCGGTCGAAGTCGGCATCGGTCAGGCCGAGGTAGGTCTCGTCGGACACTTCCGTGGAGTACTGGGCCTTCAGCAGCAGGCTCTGGCGCTCGCCCTCCCAGCCCAGTTTCACCAGGTAGTCCTCGATCTTGTAGCCGGAATCCTGGTTGCTGCGGTCGATGTCCTTGAAGCCGTCGCTGCGGCGCTGGGCCGTCTCCAGCAGGAAACCGAAGGCGCCGGAGCGGCCACCGAAGGACGCCAGCAGGTCTGCTTCGGCATTCTGGCCGTAGCGGAAGTTGACCGAACCGGTGTTTTGCTCGGGGATCGGGGTGGAAACCATATTGACCACCCCGCCAGTGGTCTGCGGGCCGTAACGCAGCAAGGGGGCGCCTTTCAGCACTTCCACGCTGTGCATGCGCAGGGCGGTGGGGAAGTAGTAAGCCTCAGGATTGGAGTACGGAGCGGGGGCGATCAGCACGCCGTCTTCCATCAGGGTAATTTTGCCGGCGCGCTCGGACGTGGCGCCGCGGATGCCGATATTCGGCCGCAGGCCATAACCGTCCTCTTCCTGGATGTAGATACCGGGTACGGTCTTGAGCAGCTGGTTAATGTCGTTGGCGGCCTCGATACGGATCTGCTCCGCGTCGACCAGGGCGCCGGAACCGGGCAGGGTCCGGGCCACCTCACGGGTGCCAACAATACTCACTTCTTCCAGGGCCACCTGGGCCCAGGCAGACGGCATGAGGCTCGCCACGGCGAGCGCGAGAAGGCGCTTGTGCATAGTATTCCCCCCACTGGGTACTGCATTCTTGCGGTCGGGAGCGCCCCGCTGCCGGTGGCACAGCCCTTATAGTGTGATTTAGCGATACACGCGAAGGGTAATGCGTAGGATTCTCATTAACAATACGAATTGTAAATATTTGTAAAGCGCCGCCGGGCAGCGACGCAGAAGCCACTCGGGCGCTGGCTACTCCAGCGCCGCGTAGATCAGTGCCTCCAGCTGACCGCGGAAGTTAAAGGTACTGGAGGGCATCAGCTGGGTCAGGAACAGCACGGTCAGGTCCTCCTCCGGGTCCACCCAGAACAGGGTGCTGGCGAGCCCGCCCCAGAAGAAGCTGCCCGCGGAACCGGGGTAGCCATTAGCCACCGGATCCAGCTTGGTGGCAAAACCGAGGCCGAAGCCCACCCCCTCGTAGGCGGTTTCACTGAAACTGCCGGTGGCGAACTCCGCCAGGTCCACATCACCCGGCAGGTGGTTGCGGGTCATGAAATTCAGGGTACGTGAGCCGATGATGCGCTGGCCGTCGAGGGTACCGCCGTTGAGCAGCATCTGGCAGAAGCGGTAGTAGTCGCTGGCCGTGGACAACAGGCCGCCACCACCGGAGAAGAAGCTACGCTCACTGAACTGGGTGGCCTGGCCATCATCGTTCATCACCAGCTCTTTTTTGGCATTGCGCTCGTAGCAGCTGGCCAGCCGCGGCACCTGCTCCGGTCGCACATTGAAGGTGGTATCGCGCATGCCGAGCGGCTGGAACAACACTTCGTCCAGGTATTCCGGCAGCGGCTTGCCGCTGAGCACCTCTACCAGGTAACCGCAAACATCGGTGGCCAGTGAATAATTCCAGCACTCCCCGGGGGAGAACTCCAGCGGCAGTTGGGCCAGCTGGCCGATCATGTCCTTCAGGGTATACCCCGGCGCCGGATTGCCCACCTGCAGTTTGCGGTAGGCGTAATCGATGTTGGACTCGCGCAGGAAGTCG
This sequence comes from Parahaliea maris, assembly GCF_008064665.1. GTDB lineage: Bacteria > Pseudomonadota > Gammaproteobacteria > Pseudomonadales > Halieaceae > Parahaliea > Parahaliea maris. The sequence continues at coordinate 124,780 of NZ_VRZA01000005.1, forward strand.
TAAGTCAGGCCCGAGGTGTGGGTAAGCAGGTCGCGAATGGTCATCGGCCGCTGGCAGGGTACCGTTTCGAACAGGGGGTAGGAGCCGGCCTTGCGTACCGCCAGCTGGCGGAATTCGGGAATGAAGCGGTACACCGGGTCATCGATCGCGAACAGCCCGCGCTCGTACAGGGTCATCAGGGCCAGGGAGGTGATGGGCTTGGTCATGGAGTAGATGCGAAAGACCGTGTCCTCGGTCATCGGCTCGCCGCGGGCGATGTCCCGCTGCCCGGCGATATCCAGGTAGCCGACCTTGCCGGCCCGGGCCACCAGGCTGATGCAGCCGGGGATCTTGCCGGGCTCGATGTAGGCGCGGCGCAGGTGCTCCCCTACCCGGCCCAGTTGGCGGCTGTCCAGGCCGATGCTTTCTGGTGTGACCAGCTCCATGGTGTGTCCTCGTTATTGATTGTTAGTTCGGTGAGCCAAAGCAGACCAGTGTCGGAGATGTGGCACTCGTTGGCAATGTAGAGGGGCAACGAGGTGCCCTGCCAACCGTTACAGCCCCATCTGCCGCACGCGATCCCGCAGGGCCGGAATCACCTCCCCCTCGAACCACGGATTGCGCCGCAGCCACAAATTGTTGCGCGGAGACGGGTGCGGCAAGGGGAACTGCATGGGTCCATAGTCCCGCCAGTCCTGTACCCGCCGGGTCAGGGTGGTGCCCGGGGCGTCGAGGTAATACTGCTGGGCATAGCTACCCACCAGCAGGGTCAGCTCCAGTTGGGGCATTCGCTGCAGGAGCAGTCCGTGCCAGCGGGGAGCACATTCCGGGTCCGGCGGCAGGTCGCCGGACTTGCCGCGGCCGGGGTAGCAGAAGCCCATGGGCACAATGGCAATGCGGGTCCCGTCATAGAAAGCCGGCCTGTCCAGTTGCAGCCAGTCCCGCAGGCGATCACCACTGGGATCATCCCAGGGCACCCCGCTGGCGTGAACCCGGGTACCCGGCGCCTGCCCCACAATCAGCAGCCGCGCACTGGTGCTGGCCCGCAGTACCGGTCGCGGCCCGAGCGGCAGGCGATCGGCGCAGTGCTCGCAGTCGCGAATGGTGGCCAGCAGGTCCTGCAGCGGGAGACGGTCAAATAGTTTCACAGGCGCCCGTGACATGCCCCGCAAATGGTGCTCAAAAAGCGTCCGATTGTTTGCCCGGAGGGGGCGCTGCTGCTAATATCGCGCCCTCTAAACACCGCCCCCAAATCTACCGTTTTGCGCACTTCCGGAGCCCCCATGAGCCGTCCGTCCCTCGTTGAACTGGAAAACCATCAGGACTTCATCCAACGCCACATCGGCCCGACTGTCAAACAGCAGCAGGCCATGGCCGAAGCCCTGGGTTACCAGAGCCTGGACGCCCTCATCGACGACACCGTGCCGGCCGCCATTCGCCGCCAGCAACCCATGGACCTGCCCGGCGCCCAGACCGAACAGGACGTGATTCGCAAACTGCGTGAACTGGCCGACCAGAACCAGGTGTTCAAGTCGTTCATCGGCACCGGTTACCACAACACCTACACTCCGGCAGTCATTCAGCGCAACGTGCTGGAAAACCCGGGCTGGTACACCGCCTACACCCCCTACCAGCCGGAGATCTCCCAGGGCCGCCTGGAAGCACTGCTGACCTTCCAGCAGATGGTGATGGACCTGACCGGCATGGAACTGGCCAACGCCTCCATGCTGGACGAAGGTACTGCCGCCGCGGAAGCTATGACCCTGCTGCAACGGGTGAACAAGAAGAACCGCAGCCAGACCTTCATCATCGCCGAGGACTGCCACCCCCAGACCATCGCGGTGGTGAAAACCCGCGCCGAGGCCCTGGACATCGACGTGCTGATCGGCGACCCCAACGAGCTGCTGGGCAGCACCGACGCCTTCGGCGCCCTGCTGCAATACCCGGGCACCTACGGTCATCTGGAAGACATCTCGCCGCTGATCGAAAAGGCCCACGAGGCCGAAACCCTGGTGACGGTAGCCGCCGACATCATGGCCCTGCTGCTGGTGAAATCTCCCGGTGAGCTCGGCGCCGACGCCGTGGTGGGCAACACCCAGCGCTTTGGCGTACCCATGGGCTTTGGCGGCCCCCACGCGGCCTTCTTCGCCACCCGCGACGCCTACAAGCGCTCCACCCCCGGCCGTATCATCGGCGTGTCCGTCGACCGCCGCGGCAACCAGGCCCTGCGCATGGCCATGCAGACCCGCGAGCAGCACATCCGCCGCGAGAAGGCCACCAGTAACATCTGTACCGCCCAGGCCCTGCTGGCCATCATGGCGGCCTTCTATGCCATGTATCACGGCCCGGCTGGCCTGCAACGCATTGCCCAGCGCATCCAGCGCCTGACCAGCCTGCTGCAGCGCACCCTGGCCAGCACCAACCTAACCCCGGACAACGGCCACTGGTTCGACACCCTTACCTATACCGTGGGCGAAGCACGCGACGAGATCGTGGCCCGCGCCCTGGCCAAGGGCTTTAACCTGCGCCTGATCGGCGACGACCGCCTGGGCGTGTCACTGGACGAGACCACCACAGCCGACGACGTGGACGCGCTGTTTGAAATCTTCACCGGCAAGGCGCCCACCAGCCCCTGCACCAGCCTGGACGAGGAAGTCTCCGAGCTGGATGGCATTCCGAACGGCCTGCTGCGCGCCGTGGACTACCTGCAGCACCCGCTGTTCAACGACTACCACTCGGAAACCGAGATGCTGCGCTACATGCGCAAGCTGGAAGAAAAGGACATCGCCCTCAACCGGGCCATGATCCCGCTGGGCTCCTGCACCATGAAGCTCAACGCCACCACCGAAATGCTGGCCATCACCTGGCCCGAGTTCGGCGCCCTGCACCCCTTTGCGCCTGCCGAGCAGACCAAAGGCTACCAGGCCCTGCTGGCGGAACTGGAGCACATGCTGAAGGAGTGCACCGGCTACGACGCCATCTCCATGCAGCCCAACGCCGGTTCACAGGGTGAATACGCCGGCCTGCTGGCCATTCGCCGCTACCACGAGAGCCGCGGCGACCATCAGCGCAACGTGTGCCTGATCCCCTCCTCCGCCCACGGCACCAATCCGGCCAGCGCCGCGCTGGCGGGCATGAAGATCGTGATTGTGGAGTGCGACACCAGGGGCAACATCGACATGGCCGACCTCAAGGCCAAGGCCGAGCGCCACAGCGACGACCTGTCGTGCATCATGGTGACCTACCCCTCCACCCACGGCGTGTTCGAGGAATCCATCATCGAGCTGTGCGAGGTCATTCACCAGCACGGCGGCCAGGTCTACGTGGACGGCGCCAACCTGAACGCCCTGGTGGGTCTGGCGGCCCCCGGCAAGTTCGGCGCGGACGTGTCCCACCTCAACCTGCACAAGACCTTCTGCATTCCCCACGGTGGCGGCGGCCCCGGCATGGGCCCCATCGGCGTGGGTGCCCACCTGGCCCCCTTCCTGCCCACCAACCCGGTGAGCCCGGTGCCGGGCCTGGACGAGAACAACGACGTGGTTTCCGCCACGCCCTACGGCAGCACCTCCATCCTGCCCATCTCCTGGGCCTACATCGCCCTGATGGGTGGCGAAGGCCTGCAGCACGCGACCAAGGTGGCCATCCTCAACGCCAACTACATCGCCCACCGCCTGAAGGATCACTACAAGATCCTGTATACCGGCACCACCGGAAACGTGGCCCACGAGTGCATCGTGGACATCCGCCCGTTGAAGGAAGCGAGCGGTATCAGCGAGGAAGACATCGCCAAGCGCCTGGTGGATTTCGGCTTCCACGCCCCAACCATGAGCTTCCCCGTGCCCGGCACCCTGATGGTCGAGCCCACCGAATCCGAGTCCCAGTGGGAACTGGACCGCTTCTGCGACGCCCTGATCGCCATCCGCGAGGAAATCCAGGCGGTGCAGGACGGCAAGCTCGACGAGAAGGACAACCCCCTCGTCAACGCGCCCCACACCCTCGAAGACGTGGTGAACAGCGAGTGGGAACACCCCTACTCCCGCGAGCAGGCGGCCTACCCGGTAGCCTCACTGCGCGCCAGCAAGTACTGGCCGGCGGTGAATCGTGTGGACAATGTGTATGGGGATCGGAATTTGCACTGTAGTTGTCCGGCGATTGATTCGTATCGGGAGGAGTAACTCCAGCCAGTGACACGTCAGCCTGGCCGGCCTCCGCGCCGGCCAGGTTGCCGACGATGATTTTGCAGTGCCTGACCAACTGGCTGCTTGCTGTGGGGAATGCTGGATTCCTACATTGCGGTCCCCGGCGGTCTTCTCCCCTGCTCCCTCAGCAGAACAAGCGTATAGATCGTGCGCTCATAAGGCGTAAGCGGATACTCCCAGGAGGCAATACGCATACCGTGCTCGGTCAGTTCCCTGCGATAAGAAAACGAAAACGCATCGCGTCCGTCGAGGAATATGTCTCTTCCTCTTTTCAATACAACATCGTGCTTACGCGATCTGTAAGGGCTGAATCGATCGACTTCCTGATGACCGTCAATCAGCGTGAGTTTTCTCCAGAACAGCATCCCACTGGAGACAAGTCGGAATGTGCCACCCTCGGAGTCATTCGCCTCGAAGCCAAACCCGGAGGGTGTAAAATGGAACTTGCCGGCCCAGTCCATATCGCCATCTTTAACAATCGTAAAGTGCATTAGCTCACGATAGAGTTGATAACGACTCATCCTCGGCTACACCATGTCGAGCGCCTGCTCTCTGCTGAGGAGGGCTCCCACATGAATGACGACTTCGTGGGCCCCCGCCGAACTGGCCAGTTCGGACAATACCCGTTCTTCCACTTCGCATAATCCAGTCTCTGCCATTTCCATCGGTTGGATAACGACACGAAATGATTTTTTCATCCACTTCCCGCGAGTTAACTCCGAGATTGCGTCAGCCAGGCATTTTTCCGCGCTTTTGAAGTTCCCAACTAACAGTCGAGGTGTTGTGAATGGTTCCTGGGGGATACGTTCCATATGGCGTTGGGGTAGATCCAGGGTCGACACCCGGATTTTGTTGGCATAGATCTGGATGTGCAGTGGGGTACTGAAACGATTCCGAAGGCCTGACATGTCCATATGCTTGGCACCTGCTTCAATTCGACTGGCGTTCCCGCTTCAATTCTCGCGTAACAACTCGACCGTCGCCTCACTGATCGGCACAAAGTCACCCAGCCCGCAGGACGCCCCGCGCTGGAGTCCGCCTCCCATCTGGTCGAGTACTGTGATCACATCCAGGTTGCACAGTTGACTCAGGGAGGTCTTGTACATGATGGTCTTGTTACGGCGCAATCCCGGACAGCGATTAGGCAGCCTGTTGGCATAGACCTCGCTGCCGCGCATAAAAAACAGCACCGTTTGCTCATCGATCACCTCGGTGCGATCAATGCGTTGCAGGGGAACGCAGTCCTCGGCGTCATCTAGGAGAGCCGCGAGGGGGTCCTGTTCCGCAGCATCATCTCCGGCTTCCTGCCCGGTTGAGGCACAGCCAGACAATGCGAGTGCAACAACCAGCGGGATGGCACGGCGACAAACGACGGGTAACATGGTTACGCTTCCTCTCTCTAGGATTTGGATTGAGCCTGGAACGGGATTCACGATCTCTCGAGGATACGATCACTATGCCCAGTATGCGCTATTTTTTTAACCGGTTTAAAGCCGGACTGTGTACCGCAATCCTGGCACTGAACTGCTCCCTGTCGGTAGCCGCGAGTGATTGCCAGGGTGAGGGTACTCGCCTGCAGGTGCTCGGTAGTGGCGGCCCGGAACTCGATGACGGCAGGGCGTCCAGTAGCTACCTGGTGTGGCGGCGCGGTCGCGCTGTATTGCTGGTCGATGCCGGCTCAGGCAGCAGCGTCGCCTTCGATCGATCCGGCGCGCTGCTCGAGGACCTCAGCGCCATCCTGCTTACTCATCTGCATACGGACCATGCGGTCGACCTCCCCGCCTACGTCAAGGGCGGCTATTTCAGTGAACGCGACAAGGCCCTGTTGGTCCTCGGCCCCTCCGGCAATCAGCTCATGCCCTCCACCCGCCAGTACGTAGAGGCCCTGCTGGGGGAGCAGGGCGCCTTTCGCTACCTGAGTGACCATACCCGGCCCATGGAGCAAGGTTTCTGGATCGACGTTCGTGACGTCGACATCGACGAGCGTGAGCTATGGCGCATGGATACCGGTAACGATATTCAGCTGTCGGCACTGGGAGTAGACCACGGGCCCGTGGCAGCGGTGGCCTGGCGCGTCGAGGTGGGGAGTTGCACGCTGGTGTTCGGCGGGGATACCACCAACGCGCGCGGTAACCTGGAGCGCTTGGCCCGCGGCGCCGACATCCTGATAGCCCACGTGGGTATCGCCGACGATACCACCGGGCCGGCGACCAGGCTGTTCGCCACACCGCGTGTCATTGGCGAGATTGCCCAGCGAGCCGGCGTCGGCACGCTGGTATTGTCGCACTTCATGAACCGCAGCCAGCGGGATACCGAAGCGCTTGTCGCCTCTGTGCGGAACGAGTTCAAAGGCAGGGTTATCGCGGCCAGGGATATGTCCTTCGTCGAGTAGCCGGCGCTACAATGGCTCCACCTACAGTAAAGCAAGCCAACTCGGTCTATTGATTCTATGCGGTCTACCGGAAGTCTCCGAGTCTCGGATTCGCCAACATCAGTATATCTATGAAACTTCCTTTTGACCGATAAAATCGGTAATATAGCCGCATTTTTCGGTCAGGTAGCAAACCCATGATTGAGGCCATTGTCGGAAGCGAGGGCGCAGAGCGAGTATTGCTTTTTCTCGCGGCGCGAAATAGTGGGTATGCGCGAGAGATAGCGAACAACTGGTCGATGGATGTGAGTACGGTCCAGAATCAATTGTTGCGAATGGAGCGAGACGGTCTGCTCGTCAGCCGAACGGTAGGCAGAACTCGTGTTTTCGAGTTCAACCCCCGTTATGCCTTCAAGGGAGAAGTGATCGCCCTTCTCCACAAAGCCCTGACTCAACTACCTCAAGGCGTAAGAGAACAACTGACTCTTGATCGCAGACGCCCACGGCGCACCGGTAAGCCTCTGTGAGTACTGAGCTGGGTAGGCTAGGACGAGCCGAGACCGCAGCGCTGGTAGTGGAAACTCTGGCCGCCCATGGGATTGATGTCGTACTTGTTGGGGGTTCCTGCGTTTGCTTGTGGACCAACGAACGCTTCGGATCCTTCGACCTGGACTTTATCGACCCGAAACCGCCCCCAGCTCCCGCCAGCCAACCGCCACCTCCAGGCGATTGCTCCCTGCGGCCGGCGGCTGACCGATCATTTCGTCGTAGGGACTGGTCTGGCGTAGGTACACGCCGCGGAAGGCATACCCTCCCAGCTGCTCGTACATCTGACCCAGACTGTGGGAGGTGATCGGCTTGCCGTCGTTGCGGCAGAGGGTGTGTAACTCGTCATCGACCCGCAGTTGTGCCTGGTACAGGCAGTTCTGCAGGGAGTTGATGACCAAGTCGGACTCGCCGGCCATTGCGGGTAGCTGGGACAGTAAAATGGTGGCCATGATCGCTCCACAGGACCTCTCTACACCAGGTCAATACGTTACTACCCGAGGGTTCGGACCACCCATCCGGAAGTAATACACCGACCGGTGCCATAAATCCGGTATCGACTAACCAGGAGCCTGCCCCTCAGAACGCCTGTCCAAAGGCCATATAGAGCCCCTGACTCCCCCCTTCTCCCCTGGCAAAGTCCAGGCGGATCGTCATCTGTTCCCGCGGTCGCAATACAAAGTGCACCCCGAGCCCTGCCGCAGCATAGAGATTCGATGTATCGCCACAATCACCGAAGCTGTCGAGCAGGCAAGTAACGCCGGCGAAGGCGGCCAGGCGCCAGCGCTCGGCCAGGAAGTAACGCTCTTCCATCTCGACCAGGGCGGAGTGGGTGTCCCGGAACTCGCCCTGGACATAACCGCGCATGCGGATCGAGGAGTAGCCACTGGGCGGGGCGTCGTCGGTCAAGCGCAATTCCGCATGGGTGGCCAGCACCGAGCCCGCACCATGGGCAAAGTACTGGGCATAACTGGCGTTGTAGACATCGAAGGACTCCTCACCACCCAGCGCCTCCCGGTAAGCCAGATTGCCGGCTGTGAAAAAGATGCCACGGTTGGGGGCCTCGGTGTTGTCGCGGCTATCGTATTCCGCCTTCAAGCCCAGGGCGTTGGAACTGAATCCATCGAGCCCCAGTAACCCGAGGCCAATGTTGATAAACTCATTGGAACCCAGCATCGCGTAGTCGTTGACCAGCCCCTGGCCGCCCAGGTACCAGTGATCGGAGACCCGATAGAGCCAGGCCGCATAGCCCAGGGTGATATCGTCCGTGACACTCACCTCCCGGCCGCTGCCGAGAAAGTCCTGGTAGTCGTTGTTGGCCTTGCCCCCACCGACAAAGCCGAGCACCCGGTGCCGGTCCTCCCCCAGGTAGGCACGGGCGAACAGGCCGTAGGTGTAGGAATCCGTCGTACTGTACTGGGCCATAGCCCCGAACATCGACGGCGGCGCCTCTGGCGCAAACTGGTGTACGTAGGCACCGAGGGCGCCGGCAGAGGTACCCAGTTTGGGGTTGCTGCTCAGCACCGGAGCCAGCAGCCAGGGGCTCTGCCTGGAGGCACTCCCGTCAGAGCCCTGAACGCCATTCGCAGCGGTCAAGGCCAGAAACATCAGTATGGAGAGGTATGGCTTCACGGGCACCGGCCTGAAAACAATGAGGAGGAAGCATAGCAATTACCGCGCGCAGGACACCATATCGGCCCGCTCTGGAACAACTGGCACAGGCCATTCCGGGCCAGCGGGAATTTAGACGCTTCTGAACCGTCTTGCTATATTCATTGTGTGCCTCCACCTGCAGGAGTCCGCTGTTGCGCATAACGACCCGCCTGCTTCTGATCCTTCCCGCCCTGCTGCTGGCGCTGACCCTGCCTGCCCAGGCCCAGCGCGAAGTGGTCACTATCGACGACGCCAAGGCCAGGCTTCTGGTCTCCATCATCGACAACACCACCTGGCCCAATGAAGCGGCCATGAACCACTTTGTGCTCGGTGTTCTGGGTAATGACCGGACCCTGGTGGCCGCGCTGGTAAGCCAGATGGGAGGTATCACCATCAGGGGCAAATCGGTAAAAGTGAAGGTCTACGATTCGCTGAAGGCCGCTCGCGAGGCCAATGTGCTGGTGTTGCCCCAGTCACGCAACAGTGAGCTGGCCGACATCGGCCGGACCCTGCAGGGCAGCCGCACACTACTGGTGACCGAGAGCGCCGGCAACAAGGCCCACATCATGGTGAACTTCATGTTCTCCTCCAAGGTGAGGCTCGGCTTCGAGATCAACGCCAGCAACATCACCAATGCCGGCATGACCCCCTCCCGGGAGCTGCTGCTGTTCGGCGGCAGCAAAGTCGACCTGGCGGACATCTACGAACAGAGCGAGGCCAAGCTGGCGGAAGCCCGGGCCATGGCGGCGGAGCAACAACAGCAGCTGAACGAACAGCGGGAACTGCTGGCGGCACAGGGCGATACCATCGACCGCCAGCGGGCCGAAGTCGCCTCCAACCAACGCAAGCTGGCGCAGCTCGAGACTCACCTGGAGGGTGTGCGGGAGAGTCTGGCGGATAGCCAGAGCCGCCTCGATGACAATGCCGCGGAACTCGAGGAGAAAGAACAGATTCTGCTGGAAAAAGAAGCCTACATCGCCAGCTATACCGAGCGGATCGAACGCAACCTGAAGCGCCTTGAGGACCAGCAACTGGAGATCGCCGAGCAGGAGCGCCAGATCCAGGAGCAGAGCTCGGTGCTGGTGAGCCAGCTCAGCACTATCGAGAGCCAGCGCTTCATCCTGATAGCCATTGGCGCCGTCCTCCTGCTGGTACTCGTGCTCATTGGCATCATCCTGCGCGCATGGCGCAGCAAGCACCGGCTCGCGTTACAACTGGAAGGCAAAACACGGGAGCTCGGTGTCGCCAACGAGAAGCTGGTGCAGTTGACGGAAGCCAAGAGCCGCTTCCTGTCGACCATGAGCCACGAGATCCGCACCCCCATGAACGGGGTGGTGGGCATGGCGGAGCTGCTGGAGGGCACCGAGCTGACGGGGCAGCAGCGGGAGTATGTCTCACTCATCATCAAGTCCGCCGACACCCTGCTCGGGCTGATCAACGATATCCTGGACCTGTCGAAAATCGAGGTCGGCCGGCTCGACCTGGAGTCCATTTCCTTCTCCCTGCGGGAGGTGCTTGCCGACACCCTGCAGACCCTTGCCCTGCGCGCCAATGCCAAGGACCTGGAGCTGACCTTCCACATCCCCCCGGGGGTCCCGGACTGGGTATTGGGCGACCCCCTGCGCTTGCGGCAGGTCGTGGTCAACCTGGTGGGCAATGCCATCAAATTCACCGAAGAGGGGGAAATCGACCTGGACCTGCAACTGGTGTCCTCCGACGAGAAGCAGGTACGGATCCGGTTCGAAGTAAAGGATACCGGGATCGGCATTACCCCGGCCCAGCAGGAGAAAATCTTCCAGGCCTTCGACCAGGCCGATGCCAGTACCACCCGGCGCTTTGGCGGCACCGGCCTGGGCCTGGCCATTTCCCATCAGCTGGTGCAACTGATGGGCGGCGAGCTGTCGGTGCAGAGCGAACCAGACCAGGGCAGCACCTTCTACTTTGAAGCCGATTTTGCCGTTTCCGACGAGGCTGCACCGCTGGCCCTGCAACCGGAGGAATTGCGCGGCCTACCGGCGCTGGTGGTAGACGACAATGCCACCAACCGCATGATCCTGGAGGAGATGCTGACCAACTGGGGGATGGCTCCCTGCGTGGTCGACGGGGCCGGCCCGGCGCTTGCCGCGCTCGAAAACGCAGAGCAGGCCGACAAGCCTTTCGCGATTGCCCTGCTGGACGTGATGATGCCGGATGTCGACGGCTTTGAACTCACCACCATGATCCGCCGGCTACCCGCACACCAGGAGCTGCGCATCCTCATGCTCACTTCCGCCGGCTCTGCGATCAGTGAAACACAGCGCAAGGAACTGGCGATCTCCCGCGTACTGATGAAGCCGGTGAAGCACTCCGACTTGCTGGCCGCCATGACCGACGCGCTGGGGGTCACCCAGAAATCGGGCGAGGTTACCCCGGCAGGCAGCGTCGGAGTCGCCGCGCGCAAAGTCCTGCTGGTGGAGGACAATCCGATCAATCGCAAGGTGGCCATGGAACTGCTCGGCCGGCGCGGGCATCAGGTTGAGGTGGCCAGCAATGGCGCCGAGGCAGTGGAAGCGGTCGCCAACCAAACGTTCGATGTGGTGCTGATGGACCAGCATATGCCGGTCATGGACGGGCTGACCGCCACCCGTACCATTCGCGAAAGGGAACAGGGGAGCGACCGCCACGTCCATATCGTTGCGCTGACCGCGGCGGCTACCGTCGAGGACCGGGAAAACAGCCTCGCCGCCGGGGCCGACGGTTTTGTCAGCAAGCCCTTCCGCGCCGAGGCGCTGTACCAGGCGGTGGAAGGTGTGGCTGCAGAAGCCGGGGCGGAACCCGGGCAGCCCGGGACTGCTGCTGCCGCCACCCCGGCGGGCGATGAGCAGCAGCCCTGCCTGGACTGGCAGGGTGCACTGCACAATCTCGAAGGCGATGAAGACTTCCTGTTCGAGCTGACGGAGATGTTCCTCGAGCAGTATCCCGGCATGCTGGACGCCGTGGAGGATGCCGCCGCAGCCGGGGATGCGCCCGGCCTGCAACGGGCGGCCCACGCCCTGAAAGGGTCGTCCCAGTTGATCGGTGGCAGGGCCACCGCGGCGTCTGCCCTCGCGCTGGAGAATATCGGCCGTTCCGGCGACCTGTCGCAGGCACCTCCGGCGTTACAACGGCTGCAACAGAACCTGCAACGGCTTAAGGAAGCGCTGATTGCCGCGCTCCCGGAGCGGGAAACCTGAGGTTGTCAGTCGGCGTCGGCCAGGTCGGAGCGCAGTGAATCAACTACCCCCTGAAACTGGCTGCGATTCGATTCGCTGAGGCGGGCGAGGGATTCGTGGGCGCTGAGGATGCGCGCACCCTGTTCCTGCGGGCTCAGGCTTGTGGTATCGACCACGGTCATGTCTCCGGGCAGTGCCCTGGCCTTGGGGCAAATATGCTCCAGCACCACACGCATACTCAGTTCGTCGAACAACTTGTGCACCTCGTCAGAGACGCCTTGCAGCTCGAGGGCCTCCGGGCTGGAGGTGACGATCTCGTGCAGGGTGCCCAGGCAGGTGCTATCGAGGTGCTCGCAACGGCTCAGGTCCAGGGTAAGTCGATCGTGGCCCGCCAGCAGCGCGCTGGCCGCATCCAGCAGGGCCTGGCTGTACAGCCAGGTAACGGAGCCGACAATCGCGATGAACCCGTGTCCGTCCTCGGCGCCCTGTTCCAGATGGGGTAGCTCCGGGGCCTCAGCGGGTTCCGGTTCTGGCGCCGGGGCCTCGGCGGCCTGTTGCTGGCGCGCGGGCGCGGCGCCGTCGAAGTGACTCGTGCCCTCGCAGCGCTGTATCAGCAACAGGGTGATATCGTCACGGTCGCCCGTCAGGCCGCGGGTCGCATCCTCGAACAGGCCACCAAGCAAGGCCGCCCGGTCACCTACCTCGGCCAGGCCCGCGGCGAGACTGTCGGTGTCCGGCGACTCGGGCCCGCCGTCGAGGATGCCGTCGGTATAGAGCATCAGGCGGTCACCCGCCTCCAGGCTGAAGGTGTGCTGGGCGTAGTGTGGCTCCTCTTCGAGCCCGAGGGCCGGGCCGGTGCGTTCGAGCCGCTGTGGCGTGCGGTGGTCCGAGCCCACCAGGCAGGGTGGGTGGCCCGCCAGGGCTATGTGGCCCTCCCCGCTGCGCAGGTCCAGCAGGATATAGGCCGCTGTGATAAAGGCGCCGGACGCAGACAACATGTCGTAAAGGCTGTAGTTGAGCCGCCGCAGCACCTCGCCAGGCTGCAGCACCTGCCCGGTTCGATCGCGCTGTTTGAGCCGCAGTTTGAACAGTACAGAAAGCATGGCGGCGGCCACACCGTGCCCCGCGGCATCGGCGATGACCAGGCCGAGGAGATGGTCATCGAGCACCACCGCGTCGTAGAAATCCCCGCCCACCCGGTGGCCCGGGCGGTAGAGGGTCTCGATGCACCAGCCGGGGATGGCGGGTGGATCCTGGGGCAGCAGCGCGCGCTGGATTGTTTCCGCCCGGTGAAGATCCGCCTGGATGACCGCGGCCTGGCTTTCGAGCACGCGACAGACCTGCTGCAGCTGATCCACCTTGTCCGCCAGCTGGACGTTGCTGTCCTCCAGCTCGGCATACAGTCGCTCGCGTTCGCGCTTCAGTTTGATCTGGTCGAGGGCATTGCGCACCGCCACCCGCACCCGCGGTACTTCCGGCGGCTTGGCCAGGTAATCGAAGGCACCGAGTTGCAACGCCTCGACCGCCGCATCGAATGTATCGAGGCCGGATAGCACGATCCACAATGGCCCGGGGCGATGTTCCTGGGCCCATTTCATCAGCGCCAGGCCATCCAGCTGGGGCATCACCACGTCGGTGACCACCACATCCACCGCCCGCGTCCGCAGTACCTCGCGAGCCGCCAGGCCGTCCTCTTCCTCCAGCACCTCGGCCGGGTCCAGTTGCATCAGCCCACGGGTGACAATCTTGCGCACCATGGGGTCGTCGTCCACTACCAGGAACACCGGGCGCCCGGCGGGGTTACCGGGTAGTCTGTCGATCGGTTCGCTTGTCACGCTCGCTTTTCCTGCAGGGGGTCGCCATGCCAGTATTGTAGGCCATTGTGGGCATTGTCCTGATAACTTCGCCCGGAGGCCAGTTTCGGATCAACTGGCGCAATTCGCGGGTAACATTTTGATGCCACCGGTGAGGCGGCACACCGCCGGCCCTTGCGCACGGAATCGGTACAGGGTCTACTGCCACTCTGACATCGACAACGCCAACATCGGGAGTAGAGCGGGGCCATGGAACCGACCGCAGTAAACGACGGCAAACGGCGCAATGGATTTTTCGCAGCACTGCTAATGCTCTCGGGACTGCCCTCCGCCAACGCCAGTGCCACCGCAACGGACGCCGCAGACGTGCCGCAGGCGCTGGTACCGGCGAAGGTTCAACAGCTCAACGACCGCCCCATCCCCCGCTTTGCCGTGGATGCAGCCTGGCCGCAGGTGCCGGATGACCTCACCCTCGGCCAGATACCAGGTGTGGCGGTCGACCGCCACGACAATGTGTGGATCATCCAGCGCCCCAACTCACTCGACTTCTCCGACAACGGGCTGGCCCAGAGTCCACCCACGGCGGTGTGCTGCCGCCCGGCCCCGCATGTCATGCAGTTTTCCAGCGCCGGCGACTACCTCGGCGGCTGGGGAGGGTCGGACCAGGCGCCCAGAATCGACGGCGTGGACCAGTGGCCGCAGGTCGTGCACGGCATTTTTGTGGACGACCGGGACAGCGTGTGGATCGGTGGCAACGGCAAGGACGACCACGTGGTCCTCAATTTCAGCGCCGACGGCGAGTTCATCCGCCAGTACGGTATCCGCGGCGTGACAGGCGGCAACAGTGACCGCGAGGCGCTGGGCAATCCGGCGGACATTCATCACGACACCCGCCTCAATGAGGTACTGGTCGCCGACGGCTATACCAACAAACGTGTCATTGGCTTCGATTCCGCCCGCAATACATTCAGCCGGCTGTTCGGCGCCTACGGCAAGGACCCGGATGGCGGCACCCGCGAGGGCGACTTCGACCAGTCCCAGGCCTCCAGCAACGCCGACGGTGGCGCCAACCCCGAGGCAGGCATTTTCGGCGACATCGTGCACTGTGTCAGCCGGGGACCGGACGGGATGATCTACGTCTGTGATCGCCGCAACAACCGTATTCAGGTGTTCAACTCTGCCGAGGACGGCGCAATCCGCTTCGTCAGGAATCTTGTCATCGCCGGCGACACCGGAGGCCTGCGCACAGCCTCGGATATCGCCTGGTCTCCCGACGGCAAGTTTATGTACGTCGCCGACATGATGAACGGCCAGGTGTGGATTCTGGATGCCGCGGACTACGCGATCCTGGGCGCGCTGGGGCGCAACGGGCGCTATGCGGGTGAATTCATATGGCTGCACAGTGTCGACGTGGACAGCAAGGGCAACCTCTACACCAGCGAAGTGAGCACCGGGCGCCGCGTGCAGAAGTTTGTGCTGACCGGTGTCGAGTAGAAGTCAGCGGGCTGACGAACCCGGGTGAATTTCAGGGACATCCCCCCGGAAATCTTGCTATCCTGAGGCCCGGAGATTTTCAAAGACCACTCACCCCGCGTGGTACTTCGACTCACCAATTCACAGGAGAACCGTTATGGGACTGGGTGGAATCAGTATCTGGCAACTCGTCATCATCCTCGCCATCGTCGTCATGCTCTTTGGCACCAAGCGCCTGCGCAATATCGGCGGCGATCTTGGCAGCGCCGTCAGGGGCTTCCGGGACAGCATGAAAGAGGATGGACAGGACGTGCCAGCCGAGAACGCCGAAGAACCCGGTAAAGCCTGATACCGGGACGGCAATAACGCTGACCGGACGGATGCCGCCGGACAGCGGCCAGGCTCGAAGCAATCATGGAAACACAACGCCTTGTTATCGGCATCTCCGGCGCCTCGGGTATTGTCTACGGTATCCGCCTGCTGGAGATATTGCAGAAGACCCCCGTTGAGACCCACCTGGTGATGAGCAAGTCTGCGGAGCTGACGCTCAGCTACGAGTCCGACTTCTCTCCCACCGACGTGAAAGCCCTCGCCGATGAAGTGCATCCCATCAAGGATGTCGGCGCCTGTATATCCAGCGGCTCCTTTCCCACCTCAGGTATGGTGATTGCACCCTGCTCCGTGCGGACCATGGGGGAAATCGCAACCGGCGTGACCTCTTCGCTGCTGACCCGGGCGGCGGATGTCGTGCTGAAGGAACGTCGCAAACTGGTTCTGATGGTCAGGGAAACACCTTTTCACACCGGGCACCTGCGCACCATGACCGCCCTCTCGGAAATGGGTGCCATCATTGCCCCACCGCTGCCGGCCTTTTACAGCCGGCCGCAGACCGTCGACGACCTCGTCAATCACAGTGTCGGCCGCGTGCTCGATCTTTTTGGTATCGACGCCGGGGTAGTGAAGCGCTGGGGGCTCTGACTTCCCTACCCGGCTAACCGCCGCAGGGCCACACAGAGCGCCCGGGTCAGTAACAAACCGGGCACATTTGGGCGTGCCGGCCGTTCCGACCGCGCAGACCCATTGATTTTTGTCAGGTACTTCCTCCGGGCGTTCTTGCTATCCTGAGCCTTCGCTATTCTCAAGGACCACTCCGAAGGGGTGGTTTTTCACTTCATTTTTTCATGGGAGAACTGGAATGGGACTCGCTGGAATCAGCATGTGGCAACTGCTCATTGTGCTCGCCATTGTCATTATGCTCTTTGGCACCAAACGTCTGCGCAACCTTGGCGGTGACCTCGGCAGCGCCATCAAGGGCTTCCGGGAGAGCGTGAAAGACGAAGACATCACGCTGCCGGCCGCGGATAACAAGGAGTCAGGCGGGGTTTAGTCTCGGCTGGCCAGGCGCTGCGGCTAGTCCGCGAGCGCCTTGTTCAGTGCATCGAGACGCTCATTCCAGAGATCCTCCTGTGCGGAGGTTGCTTCCGGTGTGAAGAACATCGTGACGCCGCCCTTCGCCTGGGGCCAATCGGGCAACAACTCCCCGTTGGGGTTGCCTGACCGCGCGAAGTTCACCCAGTACTGCTGTAGCTCGTCTGACACCTGGCGCTGTCGCGCGCCGGGCTCCTTCGGCTCCATATGGTCACCGGTGAAGTTGCCGAAGGTGTAAGGCATGTCACCCGCATGAAACGCGCCATACACCTTGTACCCGTTGATATCGTGGGGTTTCGACATGCTGCCCGGCATGGCAAAGCGGTAGGTGTAGACAGCATTGCCGTGATCTTCATGAGCTACCGAGAGGGCACGGTTGACGGCATGAAACACGTAATCGCTATACATGAAGGTATCGCGGGTCGCCTCATCACCGTAAAAGCTGGTCAGGGATTCAATGATTTCCGGAGTAGTACTGGAGCTCCCTTCAAGCGCCCCACGAATGGCCTCCGGCGGTCCCATGGTGAATTCGGCGTCAGTCGCACCGACGATCATGGGCACACTTGCCGCCGAGCCGCTGGAGAATGACTGCCAGAGGTCTTCCGTCACCACAGCCCCATCTACCGCAAAGGAGATAAAGCCGGAGAAATCGGTTCCCCTGACCACTTCCCCGGCGGGTAATGCGCGCAAGGCCTCCAGTGAAGCATCTTCCATACCCAGCCGTTCGGCTATTGCGGGACCCACCTCCTCAACAATGACATCTCCATCCTGCGCCAGCGACGCGACCCGGGGCTGGCGCCCGCGGCCGTAGCCGGACTGGGCAATCGCGCCGCTGAATAACCCTCGAGCGGCGGGCGAACTGACCAGGCTGTAAACGGATGCACCACCCGCAGATTCCCCGAAGATAGTCACCCGATCGGGGTCTCCTCCAAAGGCCGCGATGTTGGTCTTCACCCACTCGAGAGCGGCAAGCTGGTCCATCAGGCCATAGTTGAACAGGCGCCCGCCGTCGGGATTAGCCTCCGAAAGCTCCGGGTGAGCAAAAAAGCCCAGGCGTCCGAGGCGATAATTCATCGCGACAATCACCGCCCCCTTCGCGGCAAGGTTGCCACCATAATTGACCGGTCGCGACCCGCTACCGGATACCAGCCCGCCGCCGTGAATCCAGACCATTACAGGCAAGTCAGCCTCTGCACCCGCTGGCCTGTACACATTGAGATAGAGGCAGTCTTCGCTCTCAGCCTGGGTGAAGGCTTCCTCCGGCTGGAAGCCACCTGGCTGTACCGGACGCTGCATACAGCGATTTCCATACTCATCGGCGACCAGAACCGCATCGCGGGGCGACAGCGGTTGGGGAGCTCGCCACCGCAACTCCCCCACGGGAGGACGGGCGTAGGGGATGCCTTTGTAGGCGATCACTCCGGAGGCTTCTACACCGCGTACCGGCCCCTCTGCGGTCGCTACCTTGATGAAGGATGGGGCCTGGCTGTCGACGGCTACAGGCTGGTCGCTGCGCACCGGACTGGCTTCCCGATTCGCATCGCAAGCCTGCAGCCCCAGCATGACGGAGAGCGGCATCACTGCCAGACCTTTCCAAAGAGGTTTCACTCGTTTATCTCCCGTTTCCATGTTTTGTGTCGTTTGGCGCCATCGCCCAGGACAGAGCCTGGCTCAGAAATTCCTCATACGCCGCGTGTTCATAACTTTCCCGGCGATGGCCCACAGCCGAGTAAATGGCCTTTCCCCTTCCGACACGGCGCATCCAGGCCAGTGGATGGTCACTGCCCATGCTGATATCGGTGCCGTCCCAACTCACGGGAGAGTAGGTAGATTCGTCGACGCGAAGCAGTACGCTTACGCTGTCTTTTCGCGGTGTTTCAGCAAAGGAATACCACTCCTCTTCCATCGCCCAGCCCGGTGCCAATCCCTGCCCTATCCCGGCAGCGTTAGCTTCTGTCAGCAGCGTCGCCTTCTGGAACTGGGGATTACCGGGATGCCCTATGAAGCGGGCCCCCAGCAACGTCGAGGCAAACCACTGCCAAGGGTAGATGGAATCACCGCCCGTCGCGTGCAACCCGACAAAGCTGCCGCCAGACTCGATATAGTCCCGAAAAGCCGCTCGCTGCCGGACAGTCAGGGCATCCCCACTGACATTGTTCCAGACCACCGCGTCGAAGTTTGCCAGCGCTTGCGCTGTGAACACCCCGCCGCGATCCGTCGTATAGACGGACCAGCCCTGCTGGGCGGCAATGCGCTCAATCGCGGTTCGAGCTGCCACTACCGAGTCGCCGTGATCAAAGCCGGTAATTTTTTCAAACACCAGCACCGCGGGCGACGCCGTCAGCACGCCCAACTCGGGTACGTCATTGTCATAGCGCGCGCAGCGCGCCCGCTGGTCGTCACGCGTTACCGGTACGGTTCGCAGGAGCTTGTCCATGCGAGCCAGGCTGGATGCATCAAACCCCAGTGCCCGGGCATTACTGCGCAAACTGATAATGGCGGCGAAACTCGGGATCGCCGTGCCGACCAGGAAGGGCGGCAGATCATCCGGAAACCCGGGAAGCTCGGACTTCACCGCCTCGACCGCGGCTTCACTGAGCAGGACATCCAGCAGCGGACTATCCACCGAATAGGGCGCTTCACGCAGCGGGCAGTCAATGATTTCAGACTGGACCGCGGCGGATACCAGGGCACACCAGCAGACCAGTAACTTCCCGAGCATCTGCAGGTGAATACTCTTCAAAGCTGACCCGTCTGCAATTGTGCGGCGGCGTAATCGACGGCACGCGCGGTCAGAGCCATGTAGGTCAGGGAAGGGTTCACACAGGACGACGAGGTCATACAGGCCCCATCGGTCACGAACAGGTTGGGGACGTCATGGGCCTGGTTCCAGCGATTGAGTACAGATTCAGTGGGGTCGTCGCCCATCCGGGCGGTGCCCATCTCGTGGATGCCCATCCCCGGGACAGCTGAATTGGGTGTCATCCGCACGCCCTGTACACCGGCGCTTTCCAGCATGGTCCCCGCCTGCTGGAGAAAATCCGCGCCAATGCTGCGCTCATTCTCACCCCAGGCAAAGTGCACCTTGACCTGGGGGATGCCGAAACGATCAGGACGCTTGAAGTCCAACTCGATACGATTATCCCGATAGGGCAGGCACTCACCAAACCCTATCAGCATGATGCCCCAGGGACCCGGCTGGCGGAGGGCGCGCTTGAAGTCCGCACCAAAGCCTGGCGTCTGCGCCGCCATACTCTGCCAGCCCAGACGAAAGGCAAAACCCTGGACCCCGTAGCCCCGCACAAAGTCGGGGGACTGACTCCTGTCATCGAGATTGCGAAAGCGGGGAATATACAGCCCGGCCTGGCGCCAGCCATAGATCGTCTTGTCTTCATACCCCGGTACCATGCCAAATCCGTTGATACCGGTGTAGTGGTCCATAAGGTGGTGGCCAAGCACGCCGCTGTTGTTGGCGAGGCCGTTTGGAAACTGTTCGGAACGGGAGTTGAGCAGAATCTGGGTACTGCCGATGGTGGACGCGCAGAGGAACACCAGGCGGGCAGTGAAAGCACTGCGGCGCCGGTTGTTGGCGTCGATCACGCGAACCCCCGTGGCCCGACGCGTCACGGGGTCGTAGTCGATACCTTCGACCACACAGTCTGATTTCAGTGTCAGGTTGCCGGTTGCACGGGCAGCCGGCAGGGTCGAGCTCTGGGTAGAAAAATAGGCGCCCGCCGAGCAGCCGCGTTCGCAGGGGCCACAGTAGTGGCACTGCCCCCGGCCGTTATGGGGCCGGGTCAGCATGGCCACGCGGGCATGGGTGACACAACGGTCGGGGTAGCCCTGCTCGATGCGGTGCTTGAAGCCCCGCTCTACCACGTTGAGGTCCATGGGCGGGAGAAATTCGCTGTCAGGCAGGTGCGACAACGACTCTGCCTGGCCACTCACGCCGATAAATTTTTCGACATGTGAGTACCAGGGAGCCAGGTCGCGATAACGCAGCGGCCAGTCGATGCCGTGCCCGTCCCTGCTGTTCGCCTCGAAATCGAGATCACTCCAGCGATACACCTGCCTGCCCCAGAGCAGGGAGCGTCCGCCCACTACGTTGGCGCGAATCCAGCTGAAGCCCTGCGGATCACTGGCATAGGGGTTGTCCCGATCATTGTTGAAAAAATGTCGGGTGCCCTCGTTGAAGGCGTGGCAGCGGCGCTGCACCGGATACTGTTCGTCATACAGGGCCCGCGGGGGTTTACCGTGAAACGGCTGTTCCCAGGGCGGCATATGCTCGGTCTTGTAATCGATGCCGTGCTCGACCATCGCCCCGCGCTCGAGCATCAGTACCTTCAAGCCGCGCTCAGTCAGCTCCTTGGCCGCCCAGCCGCCGGTAATCCCCGAACCAATGACAATCGCATCGAATTGTGGCGCGTTATCGGACATCTGAAAATGCAACCTCGAGTACAGGGGGATCAGTGGACAAATTGCCTGCCGACCTTCGACAGGTCGTAGTCGCCGTCGTAGTATCCTGGCATCGGCAGGTAGGCGAGTTCCTGTTTCATGCCGACTTCGGAGGTGTAGTAACCGAATACCACCAGTTCTTTAAGCTGGGTAAAAAAGCGGGGGACACTTTGGGCAACACCGCTCGCGTCAGTGGGCGAGATGGCCAGCTGTTCCTCTTCGCGAAGCAGTTCCTCGCGAAGTGCTTCGCCCGCCGCGGCAAAATCCTGCAGCCCGCGCTCCCGACTGCGAGCATCCAGCCGCTCCAGCCCCTCAAGGAAGACCTTGCGTTCCGCTGCCTCGTACCAGTGACCCACCACTGACGCAATGAAGTCCGGCACGCCCGCTGCAAGCGCACCGGGGGTGTCGGTGGGGGGAATGACCATGTCCGACAAGCGTGATACGGCGGCCTGCTGGCGTTCGGTGAACGTCGCTGTGGTGACAAGCGCCCGGGGATCCTCCCCGGCCAGAAGCCGTGTCGTGAGCGAGGCACTCGCGACGCTGCCACACAGCAGCGCCGCTCGCCTGAGGAGGTCCCTTCTCGTCTGGTCGGACACGGTTCCGGTTACCTGGCGCTATCAGAAGTGCAGCTTGGCTTGCACGCCATAGGTTCGGGGCTGCGCGAGGCCGTAGACGATACCGGAGTGGTTACCAAAGTAGGCAAACGAAGCATCAAAGGCAAAGTAGTCATAGGACGAGGTGTATTCGTCATTGTCGAACAGATTGTCTACATAGAGTTGAACGTCCACATTGCCAACCGTCACACCAGTGCGCAGGTTGACGCGATGGATGTCTTCGGTCTTGAGGAAGTTCGCAGGGTTACTCCACTGGCCGGATTTATAGACATAGTCGGCACGGGCAAACCAAGGATAGGCACCGTCGAAGGGCAGTGCACCGCTGTACTGCAGTCCAAGGTTAGCAGAATACTCGGAGACGTGAGGCTGCTCCTTGCCGGAAAAGTCGCTGATGCCAGTCAGGGAGGTCAGCTGCGCATTGGTAAACGAGCCAATGTCGGACCCGGTATAGGCCGCGGCGAGGTTGACTCTCAGATTCTCGGTTGCCGCCCAGTAGGCTTCAAACTCCAGGCCGTACAGGTCGACCTCACCAGTGTTGGCCACCCCGGAGAAACTCGTCGCAATGTCCTCACCAGGCTCTACCACTACGATATTGATACGGTTGATCTGCCTGGACCATTGGGCGTAATAGGCAGCCGCGGCGTAATTAAGGGAGCCATCCAGGGCTGAGCCCTTGATACCGATCTCGTAGTTGTCCACTTCTTCCGGGTCGACCGTCAGGGTAATGCCGGCGTCGGTGGCAACTTGCTGCACGTACTCACTCTGGGCCAGCAAACCAAGGTTGAAGGCGGAAGGGTTGACCCCCTGTGCGTAGGAGCCGTAGATCATCAGGTCATCGGAAATGCTGTAGTCGACAATCAGGCGTGGCAGGAAGTTATCGAAGGTCTCGGACAGTATTTCATTTCCGGCGACATCGAGGGCGGTCAGCTCATCTTCCTGGTAGCGTCCTTCAAGGCTCACTGTCAATGCGTCGGTGATGTCGTAACTGAGGCCAAAAAACAGGCCTACGGTCTCGGACTGGTTTTCACCACTGGGGGTCACCGACGAGGGCACCGGAGCAAAGGACAGAATACTGGTGAGCGTTCGCTCGACAGACGTATCCAGATAGCTCGCACCGACAGTTGCTCGCAACTTGCCGGAATCATCATAGGTCAGGCGAAACTCCTGCGAAAGGTCTTCCTGATCGGCTTCCACGAGGAACCCGTAATTGAACATGTCGGATCCGTAGTGATCGATGTCGTTCAGCAGTATCCACTGTTCCTTGTTATAGCCGGTCAGCGACGAGACAGTAAAACCCGTGTCGGCAATGTCCCAGTCGACCGTGAGATGACCGTGCTGGAATTGCCGCCGCATGCCGTAGTCGTCGAGAAAATCGGTATCGGTCAACCGGTTCTCTGAGCTTTTCAGCAGGGCCTTGAGGTCTGCTCCGGCACTGGTGTTGTAGGAGTAGGGATCCACCTTGCTGTCGGGAGAGCCACAGAAATAGGGGTTGCCCTGCAAGGTACAGTTCGGCTGTCCCTGGACCAGAACATTGCCAAAGAAGTCAGTGATGTCGTACGCCGATTCAAAGCCCGAGGCGGCCGGGCCATCTTCATCATCGGACATGAATCCGAAGGCCTTGATCGTCAACTCGTCAGTGGGCGTGGCTACCAGGAACAGGTTGGCCATAGTCGTTTCCTGGTCGCCCAGGGTGCCGCCACCGAAGTCATTGTCCCAGGCGCCCTCTTTGGAATAGGTCTCGGCGGAGGCGCGGAACGCCAGTTTGTCTGCGATCAGCGGACCCTCGACCTCTCCGCGCAGGCGGTAGTAGTCATAGTTCCCGAACGTCGCGTCGACGGCACCGCCCCACTCCTCTCCGGGTGTCTTGTTAACGATATTCACTGCACCGGCAAACGTATTACGACCGAAATACGCGCTCTGCGGGCCGCGCAGGATTTCCACACGTTCGGGACTGCCGATGGATGATATGGCCGTTGTCGATGAAACCGGGACGCCATCGATGAACATGGAAACCGTTGATTCGACACCGCTGCTGGGCGAAAATCCGCGCAGGGTAAAGGTCTGGACGGTGCGATCGGTCTTGCCACTGAAGTTGTCCGAGACCACAAAGCCCGGTGTCGCGTCGGCCAGATCCTTGATTTCAACGAGCCCGCGGTTCTCGATGTCCTCGGCGGTCACTGCCGTCACCGCCACGGGCACATCACTGAGACTTTCGTCCCGTTTCCGCGCAGTGACCACCACCTCTTCCAGCGCGACCTGGCCCAGCGCCGGCAGGCTGCCAACGCTCAGTGCCGAAGCAATTGCGCCGAGTGCGCCAGGCGCGATACCGCGTAGTTTGTGTCGATTCATTTCTGAAACCTCTGTCTTTCGTACTCTGTAAAGTGATCGTCATCGGCATCGCTGGCCGGGGATTCAGGCGAGTGGGAGCCCGGACCTTCTGGCCACAGCTCTAAAGCGCCAAAGATATTGTTATATTATTATTACAATAGGTCTTTAGAGATGGCAACACATTTTACCAGCCACCGAAGTTCTGCCGCTTGCCCGGCCTCCTGACGGTGTGGGACTCCCACTCATAAGCCGCTGGCTCTATAATCAGTTCGCTATCAGGATCGACTCTTCACCCCGAAACTTACTGACCATCAGGCCACGACCGGATTTCGCGCCATGAGCAGCCATCGCATGCCCGCACGCATAGGCACCTTTCGCCAGCTGGAAATTCTGGTGGCTGTCGCCGAGACCGGTGGCATCGCCGCTGCGGCCGAACGCTTGCACCTGAGCCAGCCCACCGTGTCGATGCAGATGCGCAAGCTGGCAGACACTATCGGCGCTCCGCTCTACGACCTCTCGGGGCGGCGCCTGGCACTCACGCATGCCGGCGAACTGGTGCTCGAACACGCCCGGGAGATCTTTGACTGTACGGATCGTCTGGAGATGGCGCTAAACCAGCTGCAGGGCATGCACAAAGGGCGCCTCAGCCTGGGCATCGTCAGCTCGGCGGAGTACTTTGCGCCTCACCTGCTCGGCCCCTTCTACCGCCGCTACCCGTCGATCGAGGTCACCCTCAACGTCGGCAACCGCGCAGAGCTCACCGAACGGCTGCGCAACAACCTGGACGACCTCTATATTTTCGGTTTTCCACCGCAGGACCTGGATGTCGACATCACCCAGCTTGGCGAGAACCACCTCGTAGTGATCGCTCCGAAGACCCACAGCCTGGCGACCGCGCGCTCACTGAAATGGCAGGATATCGCCAATGAACTGTTCATCGTCCGGGAAGAAGGCGCGGGGATTCGGGCGGCCGTCGAATATCACCTGGAAAAGCTGGGCTATTCCCTGCGCCATCAACTGACCATTGCCAGCAACGAGGGGATCAAACACGCCGTACTGGCCCGCATGGGCCTGGCCATTGTACCAAGCCTCTGCCTGGATGAGGGAGACCACCGGGAATTGGTGCAACTGCCCGTGGCCGGATTCCCCCTGCTGGACCACTGGAACCTGGTGTTCCGCAGAGGCAAAACCTTCTCCGTGGTCGCCGAGAGCTGCCGCACCTACCTGCTGGAAGAAGGACGGGCCATGTACCAGGAGGCGACGCCCTATTGGGAAGAGCACCACCGACCAAAGCTCCCGACCCGATAGGGGGCGGGCTCTCCCGCACACATAAAAAAAGGGGGCATAAAGCCCCCTGAATAATACTGAGCCCGACGCAGCGCAGGGCCCAGTTATGCTCAACTGTAGTAGGGATCCTTCATCGGACCGATAGAGCGCGAGCGCACTGGCTGCAGGGGCACAGGCGCAATGGTTTGCGGGTAATCCGGGCCCCAGTTGACCGGGTCGCCCTTCATTTCCATCGACGCGTTCTCGGTATACCAGTCCACCAGGTCACCGTCGCAGCGCAGCAGCCAGACGGTGCCTTCCGGCCCCGCGGTGAAGTCGCCGTGGCGCACCAGTGCAGGGCGGAAGAAGTAAACACCGGGCCATTGCTCGCCGAAGTTGAAGTCGAAGGAGCCCTCCAGGGTGTAGGCCTCCTCGAACACGGGGTGGTGCGCCAGCGGGTGTTCGCGCCAGTTTGGCTTGGCCTTGATCAGGCGGGTGTAGAAGCCGGTTTTTTCATCGCGGTACAACAGCTTGATGAACAGCCCCGGCACTGGCGTGCCACCCAGGTCGAAACGCATGGGGCTGCCGCTCTCCACGTCGATCCAGTCCATTTCCTTGCTGTGCTTGACAACGAGATGCTGGTCCTCGCGCACATCGTCGGCGTCCTTGTCGGCTTCCTCGAACGTCCAGTCACCGTACTCGCGGAAGTTCAGGATTTCCGTACCGGCCTTGACTTCCAGCGGCGGGCAGAGCACGCCAGCCGGTGTACACCAGTAACCGCCTTCGCCCAGCACTTCGTCACCAATCTTCACTTCACCCTGCAGTACGTACCATTCGGTCTGCGCGGTGTGACGGCCGGCAGGGCGGCTCCAGTCGGTGTCGAAGTGTACTTTCAGTGAAGCGGACCCGTCTTCCTCGTCGTAGCTGAGGTTACGCTGGCGTGCAGTACCAGTGCCGCCCATGAGCTCTGCGGGGTGGAAGATAAGGTCTTTCTCATCAATCATTTCTACGTGGGGTCGCATGCTGCCTCCTGGAAAACGGCTTTGCTCGTGTGAATTGCGAACAGAGTACCCCCAAGCATTAAATAGACGCCAATAGATTCTTTTTATTTTTTTAATAGATATTTATCTATACACCGACATCGCGTTCAAAACCCCCGCGGCGACCGCCAGGAGCGGCCGGCAAGGCATGACAATTGTCAATGTTGATAAGCGGGGACGCTCTATAGAATCGGTTGTCAGGTACCACGATCCGCCCATTTCTGTCCGGCCTGTAGCGCTGGCCGGACCCACTCCATAGCGAGGTACGCCGACATGCTCAATTGTTTCCAGCAGGCACCACACGGCATGCTGCCCGACGCCACTCACGATGAAGCCTCCCGCCAGGAGTTTGCCAAGAGCTTGCGCGGCTTCATCCAGCAGCAGCTGCTTCCCGGACTGCAGCCCATCTACGAGAAACGGGTCGCGGCCAGCTACGAACGCGAGACCGGCAAGCGTCCCGAAAACCGCCATGAAATCCGCAAGGCCATGGTCAAGGACCCCTACTTCCAGCTCTACGCATCCACCAACCGGATTGCGCAGGAGCTGCTGTGGGAGTCGACCAATATCAGTATCGACCGCCAGCTGCCGGAGCTGATCGAAAAGGCCAAAGCCTACTCGGCGCAGGCATCAAGCCAGCTCGACATTCCGGAAGACTTTGTGCCGCCGCGCTATGTCAGCGCGCTGGACATCCACTGCATGCCTGGGGGCTACTGCTCGGAGGTGACCGAAGATGACATCACCGCAGGTGTACTCTACGACCGCGGTGTCTACCTCTACACCATGGGCTACACCGGACCCGACAACGACGACATGGGCCGCTCCGTCTGCAATTACCTGAAGCGGAACAAGCCGGACTTCAAGCCGCGCCGTATTCTCGACATGGGCTGTACCGTGGGTCACTCCACCCTGCCCTACAAGGAATACTTCCCCGATGCGGAGATCTGGGGAATCGACGTCGGGGCACCGGTCGTGCGCTACGCCCACGCCCGCGCCCAGGCCATGGGCAAGGACATCAATTTCGCCCAGATGAACGCCGAGGAAACCCGCTTCGAGGACGGCTACTTCGACCTGGTGGTCAGCCATATCCTGCTGCACGAAACCAGTGGCAAGGCCATGCCGCGCATCTTCAATGAATGCGAGCGCCTGCTGGCACCGGGTGGCCTGATGATCCATGCCGACCTGCCGCCCTTCGACCTGATGGACCCCTTCACCCAGTTCATCCTGGACAACGAGACCTGGTACAACAACGAGCCGTTCTGGGGCGCCATGCGCGACATGGACCAGATCGACCTGGCCGAAAAAGCCGGCTTCCCGCGGGACGAAGTTCGCTTCGACACGGCACCGATGGCCGTGATGGAGTTCAACAACCAGTCCGCCGGCTACGACGCGGAGTCCACCGGCGAGGTGGCTGACCGCGACTTTACCGCCGGAGAATTCGCCCCGGGCGGCGGCTGGGAAGTCCTGATCGCCCACAAACCACAACGCAAGCACGAGGCCGCATGATGATGTCTGACGCAACCGAACAACAACGCCCACATGTCATCAAGGACGCCCGCGGCAAACGCCCCTCTTTCTACGAAGCCGAGGGCCTCGACAACCTCACCTCCATGGTGATGGTGCTCGCCAGTGAACTGACCGTGCTGCGCGACCGCCTCGACGCCTCCGAGCGGGTGGCGAAGGCCAACGGACTCGACCTGGCGGCGGGTATTGAAACCCTGGAACTGGACGAAGAAGCACTGCGCAGCCGCGAGGCCTGGCGCCAGGGCTTCTTCGACCGCCTGTTCTACCTCGCCCGCAAAGAGGCCAACGAGGCCGCTGAAGCGGAGACGCGGGAGTCCTTCAAGCAGATCATCGACGATATCGCGGTGAACTGACGTCCGGACACGGCCACCCATCCCAGAACAGGCATCCCTATGAGTCACCAACATCTCGAACAACTCGCCGCCCCCACACCCGGCAGTGACCTGGCAAAGGCGCTGCTGGCGTCAGTGCAGGAGCGCGGCATATTCATCAACGGCGAGTACTCCCCGGCCAGTAACGGGCAGACCCTCGACACCTGCGACCCCGCCACAGGCCAGGTGCTGGCGCGTATCGCCAACGCTTCGGAAGCGGACATCGATCGCGCAGTGGCTGCCGCACGGGCCGCGCTCAACGGGCCGTGGGCGACGATGACCCCGCTCGAACGCAGCGCGCTGCTGATTCGCATCGCGGAAAAGATTGAAGCGCACATCGACGAACTCAGCGAACTGGAAATCCTGGATCAGGGCAAGGCCTGGGCCGTAGCACGCTGGGCGGAGATTCCCGCCGCGGCCAACCAGTTCCGCTACTTCGCCGGGCAGGCCATGACCATTGAGGGCCGCACCATCACCACCTCGGTCAATTACCAACCCGAGGGCAAACAGGTACAGGCCTGGACCGTCCGCGAGCCGGTGGGAGTGGTAGCCGCGATTACCCCCTGGAACTCTCCCCTGGTACTGACCGCCATGAAACTGGCCCCGGCACTCGCCGCGGGCTGTACGGTGGTGCTGAAACCTGCCGAGCTCACCTCGCTGAGTGCCTTGCGCCTGTGTGAACTGATGCACGAGGCGGGGCTCCCCACCGGTGTGCTGAACGTGATTACCGGCGACGGTCGCACTGCAGGCGCCCAACTCGCCGCACACACCGGTGTCGACAAGGTGGCGTTTACCGGATCGACGGCAACAGGTCGCGCAGTGGTCGCCGCCAGCCAGTCCAACCTCAAGTGCATTACCCTGGAACTGGGCGGCAAGTCACCGGCCATCGTGCTGCCAGATGCCGATCTCGAACTCGCCATCCCGGGGGTCGCCAACGGTATCTTCTTCAACGGCGGCCAGGTGTGTGTTGCCAACTCGCGAGCCTATATTCACCGCTCGGTATTCGATCAGGTTATCGAGGGAATCGTTGCCTACGGTAGCGGCCTCAAGCTGGGACATGGCCTGGACCAGTCCACCGAGATGGGCCCACTGGTATCGAAAGGCCAGGCGGACAGGGTCATGTCCTTCATCGAGGGTGCCCGTCGCGATGGCGCCAGCGTTCTCTGTGGCGGTGAACAAACAGGCCCCAACGGGACCTTCATCCAGCCCACCGTGATCACCGGCACTCGCGGAGACATGCCTGTGCACTGTGAGGAAGTCTTCGGACCGGTGCTGGTGGCGGAGCCTTACGATGACATCGAAGAAGCCATCAACTGGGCCAACGACAGCGAATACGGCCTCGCCGGCAGCCTCTGGACACAGGACCTCTCCAGCGCCCAGCGGCTGTCGCGCCAGATCAAGGCCGGCACCATCTGGATCAACACCCACTCCATGTTCGACGCGTCCCTGCCGATTGGCGGCATGAAGCAGTCTGGCTATGGACGGGAAAGCGGCCAGGTCGCCATGGACAACTACCTGGAATGGAAAACAATCTGCGCCGTAGTGTAAGTTCTACCTGCCTCCTGGATTTCGTATCCAGGAGGTAACCACATCCCATTGTGTACCCAGCGCCCTACCAGGGCACGGCTTCTCCCAGCAGATTCACAAAGCAGCCACTGTCCTTTGGACCCAGCCCGGCGATAACCTGCAACTGGTGGCTGACACTGTCGGCCACCGACCAGTGTGCGTTGGCGCCCCCGAGATCGGTGCGGGTCCAGCCCGGCGCCATCGCGACCACCGCAATCCCCTTCCCTGCCAGCTCCACCGACAGTCCTTTGGTCACCATGTTCAGCGCCGCCTTGCTGCTGCGGTAGGCATAGCTCTGGCCCATCGTGTTATTGGTGATCGAGCCGAGGTCAGAGGACATCATGAGGACAAGAGGGGCATCGCTACGCTGCAAGTGGGGCAGCAGCGCCACCGTCAGGCGGAACGGGCCGATGGTATTGACCCTGAATATTTCCTCCCACAGGGCGTAGTCCATCCCCTCCACTGACTGTGCCGCAGCGCTGGTTTCCCAGCTGCCGCCATAGAGACCGGCATTGTTGACCAGTACGTCGACAGT
The DNA here is from genome assembly GCF_008064665.1 of Parahaliea maris. Taxonomy (GTDB): domain Bacteria; phylum Pseudomonadota; class Gammaproteobacteria; order Pseudomonadales; family Halieaceae; genus Parahaliea; species Parahaliea maris. The sequence goes on from NZ_VRZA01000005.1 coordinate 155,130, forward strand.
CGCACCCCCTAGCGCTGCCGCAAAATGACCAATGGATTCGCCGCTACCGGTGTCGAGCGGCAGGATCTGCAAGCGCCCGGGGTGGGCTTGCGCCAGCGCATTCAGCGCTGCGGCCTGCTCCGGTACTCTCGCCGTGGCGATAATTCGATCATCGCTTTGCAACAGTTGGCGGACAAACTCCAGCCCGATCCCCCTGTTGGCCCCCGTGATCAACCAGGTTTTTAACATTGACGAGGTCTCCTGAAGTGAATGCTCAGCATACTAAAAGCCCGGCGCGTGGCCGGGCTTTGCGAAAGATCAATCCAGCTGTCCCGGAATGTGCGTTTCGTGATGCTGCAGGTACCAGTCGGCGATCTCTTCCCGCGTCGCCCACCAGACTCCTGGCAGGGACTTGGCATGCTCGATGAACTCGCGCAGCGCGCGCACCCGGTACGCGCGCCCGGACACGTGGGGGTGGATACCCACGTTCATGATGCGGGCCTGGGTTTCCCCTTCCCGGTACAGGGTATCCAGCTCCTCGATGAGGATGTCGCGATACTCGTCCGTGGTGTGATTGCGGCGGGTAATGATGGTGAAGTCATTCAGTTCATTGGAATACGGCACCGATACAATCGGTCCTTTTTCCGTGCGGATCATGAACGGCTGATCGTCGTTCATGATGTCGCAGTAGAACTTGAAACCTTCCTCCGCCAGGATGGCCGGCGTATTGAGCGTACCACGCAGGGAAGATGACAACCAACCCTTTGGCTTGCGCCCGACATTCTCTTCGTAGGCGGCAATGGAGCGGGAGATGACCTCGCGCTCGCGGACCTCGTCGTGAGCAAAGTCGGTCAGCAATTCACCTTGCTCGTAGTTGTGGGCCAGCAGTTCCCAGCCGCGGTCCAGGCAGGCCTGCACCATGGCCTTGCGGCGCTCGAAGGTGACCGCGTTAGTGGTACAGCTGGCTTTCACGCCGAGCTCGTCGAACAGCTCGTACAGGCGCCAGATACCGACCCGCTGCCCGTACTCCCGCCAGGTAAAGTTAGGGTAGTCGGGGATGTTACCTGGAAGGGTATTCGGCAGAATCGCCGGCCCGCCTGCGTAGTAAGGCTGATCGTAATCCTTCACCAGGTCCCAGGTTTCCAGGTTGAAGGTGAGGATCAGTGCCACCCGTTTGTCATCCGGCCAGCGCAGCTGGCCGCGTTCGGGGAGCGGTACGTAATCGTACTGCATGACTCAGTGCTCCTCGAGGAGGCGACCGAAGCCGGAGATTTTGTCCGGGATGCCGTAGGCGCGCAGGGCGTGCCAGTAAGTCGCGGTGTTGATGGCGATCACGGGCTTGCCAAGTTCCAGCTCCAGCTGAGCGGCCTGTTTGACCATGGACAGGTTGGTGCCCACCTGAATGATGGCTTCGACCTCGTCACCGTCGATTTCCGCTACCGCCTCGCGCACCATGGTCGGGGTGGTTTCGGCAATCGCGGTCCAGCTCGGGCGACGCAGCGGTTTGTCGCGGACGGTTTCGTAGCCGTGGTCGCTGAGGAAATTCGCTACTTCGGTGTTGGCCACCGGAAAGTAAGGCGACAGGAAAGACACCTTCTTGATATTACCCAGGGCCTGCAGTGCAGCGACCACGGACTCGGAACCGGTCGAGATGCGGAGGCCGGAGACTTCCTCGATATTCTGCTTCCACTTGGCCGCACCTTCGGCGCCGCCATAGAAGGTCACAGCCGACATACCCATTACCAGGTAATCGGGTGCGCAGGTCAGCACGCCTTTCACCGCATCAACGGTGCAGCGATCAATCTCCAGTGTGCCCTGCATGAAGGACTCGTCGGAAATCGCCTGGGCGTTCTGGATAATGATCCGGCTGTAGTGGTTGGTCACACCTGCCGGACGCATATCGTCGAAGTCAGGCTGTACGATCGTGTTGGTTGAGGGGCCAAGTACGCCAAATTTGGCGCGGTAACCAAGTGCATCAGTCATTTCACTCTCTCCTAATTGGCGGCCTGGGCTTCTTCCAGGCTAACGAACATGGCCTGTCGACGCAGGAATTCACGTCGGCGGACGGGGTCTTTCTGGATATCTTTCATTTCCTGCAGACGGAGGGCGTGGTTCTCCTCCGGGCTGTGCTCCAGCAGTTTCTTGTTCTGCATGGTCTGGGCCTGGATAAAGCGGTGGGTCACCGGGCGCCGCTCCGCGTCGTAGGCGGCAAACCGGGAATCGTCGTGACCATTATCAAGATTTTCCTTGATCTTGCTGCACAGGCTCCACGCGTCGTGGATACCGCTATTCATCCCGAAGCCACCCAGCGGGTTGTTCAGGTGGCAGGCATCGCCGACCAGGCCCACGCGGCCATGGTCGAATTTGCTCGCCACGCGCTGATGCACGCGGTAGATGGTTCTGTGGCCTGTTTCCACGTCCTCGCGTCCGATGAGGTTGCGAAACACCTCATTCTTTTTCTCTTCGGAGACCAGCCATTCGTCGGGCTGGTCTTCTTTCGCCGGGACCAGGATGCGCCAGGCGCTGGGCACACGCAGCAGCACCAGCCATTCGCGCGGATCGGAGACATAGTTCACGTAGGCAAGGTTGGGGATGTAGTCCTTCAGTTCTACCTTGGTGGACAGTGTCAGGAAACGTTCGGGATAAGTGAAGCCTTCAAAATCGACATTCAGCCACTTGCGGATAATGGAGTTACCCCCATCGGCAGCAACCAGGTACTTGGCGCGGACCTTCTCGATTGAGAAGGGGCCTTCCAGAGCCACCTCGACGCCCTCGTCATCCTGGGTGAAGTGGACGACCCGGTGACTGAAACGCACTTCCGCACGCGGGTGATTTTCCAGCTTCTTGGCCACCATGCTGGCGAGAACATACTGCTCGCACTGCAGGCGGAACGGAAAACGGGTTTCATCGGCAAGCTCGGAGAGATCGAAGGAGACCACTTCGCCGCTTTCACGCTCCCGGTAGTGGTACTCCGGCGCTTTCAGGCCCTTTTCGATCAGCGTGTCCGCCATACCCAGTTCATCGAGCATCTCCAGGGTCGGCGGATGGAAGGTCGATGCACGCAAATCGATAGCGCAGTCATTGCCCGCCTCTACCAGCAGTACATCGATGCCCATACTGGCAAGGCGATAGGCGGCAACGGTGCCAACAGGACCAGCGCCCGCGACAATTACCTGGGGATTTTTCATAGCGATTCAGCCCTTGCAACGGTGTGATGAAGAATGAGTTTAGAGAGAAGAGAGCAGCGTCGACCATGACATTCGTCAACTACGGGGAAAGGCGCCAGGCGGCAGCCCCTTTCCCGGTGGCGACAGGGGGAAGACAAGCCCCCGCCAGCCACGTCGCCGCCCGGGAATAACCTTCAGAGAGTCTTCAGGTAGGCGATCAGGGCCTTACGCATGTCCTCGCTGGCAACACCCGCGAAGCTCATGCTGCTGCCCGGCACGAGGTCGTAGGGGCGTTTCAGCCAGGCATCCAGCTTTTCCCCGTCCCAGGCAAAGTCCTGCTCCCGGAGCGCCGCCGAGTAGGAAAAGTCGTCAAGGGCGGCAACGGGACGCCCGTAAACACCCTTCAGGTGGGGGCCGATACGCATGCCGCTGCTGTCGTCAATCGCGTGACAGGACTGGCAGAGCATAAAGAACTGTTTGCCTTTGGCAGCGAGTGCCGGATCATCCTCGGCCTGCGCCCAGGAAGCCGCACCGGCCAGGGACAGCGCCAGCAGGCCTACGCCGCCGAGCTTCCCGCGCATTGTTCTGATTCGCATATGTTCACTTCCTCTGATATTCGATAATCATGACCAAACCGATCCGGGCGGCGGAAATACCAGGCCTCCCCACCGCCCGCATTACGCCCTGCCGATGATTTCAAACGCCGCGCGCTCACCACTCTCCAGCGCCGACTCCATACCAAAGTCGCTGCGACGGGTATGCTCTCCGGCAAAATGCAGGCGCTCGTGAGGCACGATCATTTCCCGAGCGAAAGCGTTGATCTGCCCCGGCTTGAACATGTGGCGACAACCCCGGATAAACGTGTTGTTGCTCCACCCGTACATGTCCAGGAAGCGCAGCTTGCCCTTGGTAGACGGGCGGATACGTGCAATTTCCGACTCCATCAGGGCCAGAGCCTGGTCCTTGGGGAACTGGTCGATGCGGGATGCCGCGGGCTCGGTAAACACCACCATGAAGCGATGCTTGTCCTCGTCGGGGCGTTTCTCCAGGGCCCACAGCATATGGATGGTGCCGTCAGTGAAGAAGGACGGTTCGAAACCGTCCTGCTCCCAGTAGGGCTCTTCGATAAAGCCGAAGGCCCGGGTGGTACCGGCGTAGCCGATCTTGTGCACGGCATCCGCCTGCGGCCCCTGCAGCAGGGGGTAAATGGAGACATTGCGCAGGACGGAGAACGGCAACGCGGAAATAACGAAATCCGCGGTGTAGCGACTGCCATCGACACAACGCACTTCAGCACGATCGCCCGACATGTCGATCGCTCGCACCATCTTGCCGGTTTGCACACTGTCGCCCAATGCCGCGGCCATTGCTTCCGGCATGCGGGAACAGCCACCCTCAATATTGTTGATCCGGGCCAGGGATTCACCCTCAAGCTTGCGATTGGCAAAGCCGTAGGGACGGTCAATTTCCTCGACCTCCTGGTTACCGAATCGAGCGTCGAACAGGCCCCGTGTTTTTTCCTGCATCAGCCCCAGGGCCGATGAGCCATAGAGATCATTGCCAATGCCGGCCAGTCGAATGGCCGCCGGGGACACGTTGTTGCGCTGCATCAGTTCCAGTATCGAGACGTCGTAATCAGCAAATTTCGGGTTCAGCCAGTCATCGAGATTCTGCAGCGGGTTGAACTTTGACAGCAGTTGGCTGCCCACCAGTGCCGGCTGCATTTTTCGCTCATCACCCACCATCCGGTTGAGTGGAGAATCCGCCCACTGATCGGAACGAACCCAGTTCTGCTCCAGGTAACTGGACATAGGCATCAGGTTGCGGTGTTCCGGAATCAGTTTCAGGTCGAGTCGGGAACACAGGTTAATGACGCGGGCATAGGTACGCCCGATCTGGCTGGCGCCGAATTCCGGCCGGGTTTCCACGCCGTCTCTGGTGTATACCCGCCCGCCGATTCGCTGGGAAGCCTCCAACACCGTCACGTCGAGCCCGGCATCGGCCAGCAGCAGGGCGCTGTACAGGCCCGAGAGCCCGCCGCCCACCACTATGACCGAAGACCGTTCCGCTGCCTTCAGCAGCGGCGCCCCCAGGGTGGATAACAGCGGCACCGCAGCAGCACCTTTGATCAAGTTTCTTCTGGTTACCATGATGTTGCCCTCAGTGTTTACGCCAGCAAGCCGCTACCCCGGCAGAGTGCCCGGGAGTGCGGCGACAGTTTCGCGTTAGCCCCGCCAGAGACATTGCAATCTGCGGCGGCCCTGCAAAAACGCCACAGAGAGTGTAGGAGGACAAAATCCGCATCAACCATGACATATGTCAAGTGCCGCCAGGGGCGGGCCACCTTCACCCTACCATAGCTTATTGACATATTGTTATATGTATGACTTTACTTGGCATTGTTCTCTCTCTATATTGATTCTCAGAGCGATCACGACTTGCCTTCCCGCATATCGACCGGGCACTGGTCTTTGGGGGGGTATGCGAGCGGCGAACAGAAAGCGGCTCACAAGGAGGCCCGAGAGGCCAGAACCTGAAGGGGCCCGTGGCAATCGCAACAGTACTGTTACCACCATTACCCAACCACACTAACGAGGGGATCAGGAGTATGACAGTCGAAATCAAGCGCCGCACACTACTAGCCGGCCTGGGGGCACTGGGGATCGGCGGAATCACCAATGCCAGGGCATCGATCGACATGCTCGGATCTACCTGGCTGCCCTGGGGGGAGACCGCCCCCTGGCGCAACCTTCTGCGCATGCAAATGAGCACTGCAGCCGAAGATATCCTCTGGTGGTATACCGGTCGTATTTACGCCCAGATTGGCGACTCCGCCCCGCTACACCTGTTCAATCTCGAAGGGACAGAAAGTTACTACGTGCGGGAACGGGACGACGGCTCGTTCTCTGTCAGCTCGCGCACGCTGACCTTCTTCCGCGACAAGGACACCGGAGAAATGATCCGGGAGTACCAGAATCCGTTCACGGGGAAAGTGAACAAGGTACACGCCAACCAGCTCGGCGGACAGGACAGCAACATCTTCTCCGAAGACGGCTGGCGCTTCGTGTCACCCAAGCGGCCGGATACCAAGCCCGAGCCCTGGCTGATTGAATGGCACCGCAGCGGCAACCTCGCCTGGATGTCATCCAACCGCTTCTCCAAGCACCCGCCCCAGCCACTGATGGAGTCGATGACGGTCTTTTGCCCACTGGACCAGCTGCTCGACCCTGACATCAGCAGCCTCCCATCCCACTTCACATCGACCTACCTGTCTCCGTGGCAGGGGTGGATGGACATGGGGGAACGAGAAGGGCACCTCGTCTGGCACTCCTCTGGCAGAAAGCTGGCCTCGCTCGACGAAATCCCCCAGGAGTATCAACAGCGACTCAAGGATGATTACAAAGGCGCGATCCTGACCGCTGGCCCTGACACCTGGAGCTGACCGCGTGGCGAGTCGACGCGATCTATTGAAGGGGATGGCGGGTGCAGCGGCAATGGCCACCGGCGGCGTTGCGCTGGCTGCCCCGCCCGCCCTGCGGGAGTCGCAGCTCGACGTGCCGGAAGACAACCTGCGAGCCTACATAAAGCTGCGTGGAGACCTGGAACCGGTTCCGGTTTACGAGCTGATCCGCGGACAGGTCATGGGACTCGTGCGCGGTGAAAAGCCACGCGAACTGTTCAAGACCATGGGAGCGCAGAGAACGGTTTATCGACGCGTTTCAGCGCTCGAGTATCAGGCCGATTCACGTTACATCGGCCTGTTGCTCGACTGGTCTACCGAGCAGTTGCTGACAAGCTGGAAAAACCCCTACAACAACCGGGACTGCAAGGTACCCGCCACCCACTACGACACCACGTTCAGGCTGTTTTCCGACGCAAGCGCGATGGCGAACAGCAGCGCAGAGCCGTCTCGTGGTTGTCGCCCGTGGCACCTTGTAGACGGGGTGCTGCATATGCACGAGCAGGCCATGTCGCCCGGCCCGGCAGCCAAACTACCGGACGCCGACCTTATGACCTTTACCGGTGACTGGCGGGAAATGATCGACCCGAACATAACCCGGGCCCGCTCACGCCTCAATTTTACGGCGATCGAGAACTGGCGCGACTGGATGCATATGGAGCAGGAGGGATCACTCTGGTGGCATGTTTCAGGCGTCAAGCTGAGCAGTCCCGGCGCTTTCCCCGCCGCACTTGTCCCGCTCATACTCGATCAGGAACCTGACTTTTTTAAGGGGTAATCATGCAGAAGTACCTGGCTCTACTGTTCCTCTCCCTGGCGACCTCGGTCGCGCTGGCTGCTGACTGGCAGTACACGACGGTTCCGGGGGGTGGCGGCGTTCCCCTGAATGTTGTCACCGTTGGCGATCCAAAGAATCCACCCATACTGCTCGTGCACGGCATTGGCCAGAGTCACTACAGCTTCAAGAAGCAATTTGACTCAGCCCTTGCCGATGACTTTTACCTGGTAGCCTTTGACCTGCGGGGCCACGGTGGCTCGGGCAAACCCTGGACACCTGAAGCCTACCAGGAATCGGAGACCTGGGCCCAGGATGTCGACGCCGTCATGAAGGCAACAGGGATTGATCATCCGCTGATGCTCGCCTGGTCCTACGGCACCGCCGTCGCAATGGACTATATTCGCCAGCGGGGTGACGGAGCATTGGCGGGGCTGATTCTGACCGGAGGTACCGGGGGGCTGCTGCCATTTCAGCAACCCCAGGCAGACGCCGAAAAAATCGCAGAATATGCACGGCTGCGAACCCTGCAAGTGAGCCATAATCCGGCCGACAATTACGAGGCAAGCGATGCCCTGGTGGACTGGCTGACCGAGTCGAAAATTCCCCAGAGCGACCGCAAGGTTTTCCAGGGGGTCGGCCTGATGCTGCCCGTCTACGCCAGAAAGGCCATGACCAGTCGCTCTCTCAGTAACGTGGATCTGGTCGACCAGATCAGCGTTCCAGCCAGGCTTATGCTGGGCGCGAAGGATACGTCGGCACAGGTCGACCAGGCCAAAACACTGGCGGCGAACAAATCCAATTTTGCACTGTCGATCTTCGAGGATGCCGGACACACCGCATTCTACGAAGACCCTGACCGCTTCAATGCGGAACTCAGGGCGTTTGCACAGCAGTGTTTCAGCGAGGGTAATTGATCGGCCCCCGCACAGACCTCCCCGGTCGGGCACGCAAATGCCTCCTCAACCCGCATCAACGTCGGGTTGAGGCGAGGTGTCGCGTGACGGTCAATCAGAGGATCGTTTGTTAGCGCAGCTAAGGCGGACTACTCAGTTCTGGCCAGGCAGGTAAGCAGCGTGTATTGCCAGCATTTTCTTGACGCCGTCGGCGACATGCGTGGTCGACATCGTAGACCCGGAAATGATGGGAACTCTATCCCGGGGGCGCCATTTACCCACCCGCGCCTCGGATAGCTGCGCCCGCCATTCAACGGTAAACAGGTTATCGCAGAAGCCCTCGGCGCAGGTCAGGATTTCAAGGCCGACGATTTCGCCTGCCTGGTTGATACCTACCATGTAGGAGACGATGTCAGCCAATCCGTACACCTGGTCGAGAAAAAGCCAGTCTCCCTCCTGGGTTCTCCAGGCTTTTACGTTGGGTCGAAAAGCCGGGACGTCGAACTCTCGCTTCAGTTGCGCAAAATCTGTCGAGGGGATAGTGAAGTCCGCCGGCGAAAGGCTGGCGTCCGGATAGATCTTGTTTCCGGCCTCTTCCACCGTTTGCAGATCCACGGCCGCAGCAGAAACCGCCACGACCGCGGACATCACGGGGGCCAGATGGAATTTGAATTTCAAAATCCAGGACCCAACATCGACGTTGAAAGCCGGCTAGACACGCTCAAAGTGTCGTATGCCGAAGCCGCGCATTGCAGCCTGCGCATCCTTGACCTGCCTGAAATCCCGTTTGGCAATTTCGGCTGTAAAGTCTATCGAGTGGTACTCCATCGACCAGACTTCATTGTTCCACCGGTGGTCGTACCAGCGGCCGAACATACCGCGAGGCGTAGAGGTAGTACCGCCCGAGATGAAGTCCAGCGGGTAATAAACACCGCCCGGACGGGTGATACGCTCAACTTCTGCAACGACCTGCCGCGTTACTTGTGCGGGCATTTCATGGTGAGCGATAAAACTCGTCACCATATCGAAGTAACCATCCGGGAACTGGGTCTGCTCGGCTACACTCTGTATAAAGTTCACGGGTATTCCGAGATTATTGGCACGCATATGTGAATAACGCACCATCGGGCCGCCGGCGTCCAGCCCCCACACTTCAGCGTCGGGGAAGCGCGCTTTCAGGGCCATCGCGAACTGACCCACCCCGGTGCCATAGTCCAGGATTCGACGCACCTTGCCGTCTTTCGGCAGTGGCATACGATGGGCGACTTCACGGTGAATTTCGTCCTGTTCGTTGTGCCCTCGGGTACCAAACCAGAAACTGTTGGTGCCGTAGTGGTAAAGGTGACCGGCAAAGGGATCGCCGACATAGCCGCCAGGCTGAATATGAATTTCGTGTTTGACGTGATCAGGCAACGCTGACTGGGAGGCCAGCAGTTCCAGGCTGCCGGGGCCCGACTTATCGGCCGCTTCCATTTGTGAAAGATAGAAATCGGCGTTCTGATGGTAGTGGTCCTGCAGGTTCTTCCAGGTCACTCGCTGGTTCGCGAGCCAGGATTTATGCATCAGCCCGATATTGGGGTCGAGATCAACCAGTGCCCGCAGCTCGTCGATACTGATCTTGGATGTCGGATCCACGCCCTCGCGCTGTATCAGGCGCTCAAACATGTCCTCGGAGACCTGGCGGTAGGAGCGCCGGTTAAGCACACGGTATCCCTTGGTGTAGTCCTGGCGACTTTCGACATCGAGTTCACCCAGCCGGACATGACGGCCATCCGCACCTCGCAAGCCGCCATCGGCCGCAAGTTGGGCGGCTTCGGCAGCAAGCACCGACTTCGATTTCAGCATTGAACCCATACCTACAGCAGCAGCAACGCCAACCGTAGACAACCCGAGCAACTCACGCCTATCCAACATGATCTATCTCTCCACTATCAATTCAGTCAACAGAATCCCGGGATCCCGAGGCTATTTTCTGGAAAACCTGGCCGAAGCAGGTACGTGACTCTGGAAGCCCAGCGGCCCCATCGCCAGCGCCAGGAAACGGTCCCGGTCCTCCTCCCAGGCCTCCACTTCAGCGGCACTCGGCTGGTATCGCTCAATTTCTTCCTGAGAAATGCCCTTCTTGGCCAGTACGGCCTCCAGTACCTTGGTGCGACGCTTGCATGCCCACACCTCCGATCCCAGAGCGACAAGGCAATTCACGACGTTGTCCAGTACCGGATTGCCGAGAAACATGGCTTCGTCGATATCGGATTTTATGGGTTCAGCGGTATAGGTTTCGCGACCTTCCGGAATTTCCTTCATTTGCCGTAATCTCCATTCAATAACTCAGGTATTTGTGGCACACATGCAATGCTTGAATCTGTTTCTTGCTCTACCCCTACCTTGTTGAGTCTATAATACGGAAGAGCCGATAGTGGCCGGATTCCGTCAATCATCCTCATACGTATGACTGATTTGCACACCAACTCAACTATTACTCAATCGTGACTTCTGCGCCCACTACCCGGACTCCCGCGCAGTAAAAATCGCCGCTGTGGCAGTTGCCATGAACAGGGGGATCCAGGCATCACCAAAAGCACTGGGAACGGTGCAGCCGCTTACAGATTGGCGCAAATACTTCTGACCTTGTTACAGATCATCTCTGCTTCCGCGGTTCTGATCGAGCGATTCATATAAACGATGCCCGCAGGCCAGGAGAGCTTCCTGGTCGACCCGAAGATCTTCACCAGTTTCTCCTTCTCCATGAGTTGATCGCCCACCGACTTGGGCAGGAAGGCCGCGAACTGATGATCGATCATCGCACTGATGATCAATTCCACACTATCAGATCGCAGACTGACATCAGGTACGGGCAGTTCCTTCTCTTCAAAGTACCGCCTGAAGAACGTCTCGTACTGCTCACCCAGCGGCAAGACCCAATTCAAGCGGGAGATCCAGCTTCCCAGGGGCCTGTTCCCTTTCAGCAGGGCATGGTCCTCGCGAATATAGATCGAGAGCGCGGTGGAATCGTCGAGCAGCGTTTCTACGTATAGATCCGGGCTGTCGATATCATTGGGGATAATGGAAAAAGCCAGGTCGATCTCGCCATTGCGCAAGCGCGGCACCAGGTCATACATAAAGCCCTGGTGCACGGTGACAGACAACTCAGGAACCTGCTTCAAGGTTGAGAATATGGCTGAAGGCAGGATCTGGTTAACAAAGAGCCGGCTCGCACCGATGTGCAACTCACGGGCGCTCTTTCTCAGCTGTGATTCCAGGTCCGATTCTGCAACCGAAACATAGCTGAGAATCCTCTCGGCATGCTCCTTTAGCGTCTCCCCGGCAGGGGTCAACTTGATACCATTGGACGTCCGCAGCAGTAGTTGCGCACCAACGGACGCCTCAAGCGTCTGCAAGCTGCGAGTCAGCGCCGACTGCGTAATATTCTGGCTTTCTGCGGCCCGTTTGACCTGGCCGTATGTGGCGACCGCAAGAAAATATTTTAGTCGCTTGACGTCCAGCATGATGGGGCACCGAATCAGGTTTTAAGGGGAATAATATCCTGTCCGAGCATGCGGCCAAAGGTAATTGCCGGTGTTACCTGCATACCGCCACAATACGAACGCCCCATTGTAGCCCCTGCACCGATCACTTCTCCAGCCGCATAAAGTCCGGGTACCGGTTGCCCGTCGCGGCGAATAACCTCCAGCTTGTCATTCACTGCGATTCCCGCAAACGTAACCAGTTGCCAGCTCTGCAAGCGAACGGCATAGAAGGGTGCCTTAGCCAGTGGCAGTGGCATGTGCTTCCGGCCGAAGCGATCGCTGCCGGACGACTGTCCGCGGTTATACTCAGCCAGGGTTGCAACCGCTTTATCCCCGTCAAACCCAGCGAGTTGACCCAACTCGGGGAGTGAGTCTGCTTTATCGAAAAAAGCCGTTCCGTTGTCAAACGCCTCTTTCAGTTTTTCCCTATCAAATCTGCGCGAAAAATACAGGGCGTACTCGGGATTCTGCAGCATCTCGTCATCCCAGACCAGCCAGCAGCGCTCGTCGGTCTGCCCCAGGAGAGCCTGCTCATGCGCGTCATGGCTGGGTACATCTTCAGCCATGAACCGCTCACCTTCGGTATTAATGAAAATACCCAGTGGGGGATTGTGGGGAGGCCAGGGCCGGTGCGTGGTGAGTTTCCCGCTGGGGTAGTCGTCGCTGGTGAGCACAGCTCCGAACAGTGGCAGGTGATGTTCCATGCCCCTGATATAGCCACCCGCGGAGACACCGAGGGAAAGGCCGTGCCCCTGACTCATGGGGTACGTACAGTTACAGTAGCGCTTGTTGCCTTCCAGCTCTTCAAACAGCTTGTCGTTGGCGGAATAGCCCCCGGAGGTCAACACGACACTCTGGGCAATATGCTGCCGGGCGACACCATCCGCATCGACGGATTCAACACCGGTAACGCTCCCGCTCTCGTCCTGAATCAGTGCCGTCGCGCGGGTCTGTAACATTACCTCGACCTGCTGGCTGTCGATATGAGGCTGCAGCTGCCCCATCATTACATTCAGCACATCGATACCCATCTTGGGGGCCCAGGCATAACGTGGCTTGCTGTAGGGGTCGTGGCCATAGGCGATGGTCGGCATGTCCGGAAGCAGTTCCAGACCACTGTCCATCAACCAGTCGAAGGTGGCAGCTGCGTTGAACACAGCAAGCCGGATAATATCCTGATTACCCGTATTCTTGCTGATTTTCATAATGTCCGCGAAATGCTCTTCCGGGGTATCCTCTATGCCTTTTTCTTCCTGCAGCTTGGTGCCCGCCGCACTCAATTGCGCAGAGGAAAGATACAGCGTACCACCGAGAGCACCCGCAGCCTCCAGGATCAGAACCTTCGCCCCCCGTTGTGCGGCAAAAATAGCGGCGGGAATTCCGGCCGTTCCACCACCGACCACAATAAGGTCCCACGACCCGGCCGGTTCAGCATGAGCGACCCCATCACGCAAGGCCAGGCTTGCGGCTGCGGTTGTTCCAGCAACGGAAAGAAACTGCCTTTTAGTCAGCTTGGCCAATGTGCCCTACCCTCTTCAGATTGGATGTACGGATGCGCGTAGCTAATTCGATAAGTACGGAAACAGCAAAAATACTGTAGAGATTAGATGTAAACAGTTTTAAATATTTAGTCAATCAGGTATGCATGCCATTCATTTCATTCGATTACATTACGTGAATACTCATGCAGAAGTATCGACTGGAATGCGCGATATTTTCAGATGTTGGAACGAATTTATTCTTCTCTGGCCAGTATCTCCCGGCATAATAAAAATGCATTGCAGGCAATTCCATTGCATACAATAATGCAGACAGAGAAGGAACTTTTTCTCGTCAACCCGCTCCATCTCCCACCCCGACCAAGCGATGCACACAGCGAAAAATCAGACGACTCCTTGTGAGACAACCGTTGAATTAAGCATGATGCGCCCGATGCTTGGCACGTTCGTGGAGATATCCGTTACCCACTTCGATCCACCCTCCGCCCAACGGGCAATCGATGAGGCCTTCACCGAGATCGACACGATCCACCGCCTGATGAGCTTCCACCGTCCAGGCAGCGACATCGCCAGACTCAATCAGTGTGCGCACAGGGGCCCTGTCCGGGTCGACCCGCGCACGTACGACGTCCTCGAGTGTGCGCTAGAGATCTCGACCGCATCCTCGGGAATATTCGATGTAAGTATCGGTAACACGCTTGCAGCGGAGGGCCACTTACCGCGCCACGATGACTGGCCGGCGGCGCATCCAATGGCAAATTTCAGAGACATCCTGCTACTGGCTAACGGAGAGGTTGAGTTCTCTCGCGCCCTGTGGGTAGATCTCGGCGGTATTGCCAAAGGTTACGCCGTCGACAGGGCCGCACACATACTTACACAGGCAAACTGCCTGGATGGTCGTGTCAATGCCGGAGGTGAAATACGCGTTTTTGGTGAACGGCAGGAATCGGTCTGTCTCAGGGTACCCAATTATCCTGCCACGTCTGTACCCACTATCGAACTGGAGCGTGGGGGGCTGGCGAGTAGCGCCTGCAACTCTGGCCAGGATAGCAGTGCCACTGCCGGCAGCAGCGCCCACAGACATGGCATTTCACGCAGGCCCCTGCGCGAACAACGCTTTGCATCGGTCGTTAACGAGCGCTGCATGATCGCAGATGCTTTAACAAAGGTTGTGCTGGCACTTGGCGCCGAGGCGGAGCCGATTCTCGAACAATTCCGGGCGGCATCCGTCATGTACGATTCAAGATCTGGCTGGATTGAAACAGGACAGACAACGTGACACAGAATCCGGTAAAACGTCGAACAGGAAGCCTGTCACCGGCTCGGAAGTGGAGTGCATATACGACCTGTATTGCCGTCTATCTATCCGGGGCCATTTGGCTGGTGTTTGACTACTTTGTCCGCGTAGAGGACCAGTTCGGCTTCTTCAATCCACATCCTGCCCAGGGCGTATGGCTGATGTTACACGCTGCGGCGGCACTCCCCCTCATCTGGCTCTTCGGCATGTTCTGGATCGCCCACATCAAGGTTTCGTGGCGTGCGCGGTTGAGCAGAGTATCTGGTGGTGCACTGTGGAGCGTGATTGTGTGGCTCGGAATCTCTGGCTATGCACTGTATTACGTAGGCTCTGATCTATGGCGAAGCGTGCTCTCCTATGCACACTGGGTGGTAGGACTTGCAACGCTGGTAGTCTTCGTACTTCACGTTAGCGCCAGGAAAAGGACTAGCTGAGCGCGATGCCGTCGCGCGTAGAAGCATTAACCGATGGTGTGCGTCCCGCATAGCGGGAAATCCCAAAAAAATGGGGTAGGCACAAAGATCTGCGCCTACCCCAACCCACTACGAGACCGCAGTTTGACTACTTGGTAATGGTACTGTCGAGGAATGCCTTGACGTCCTTGACCGTGGCTTCAGGCCGTCCCAGGTGCATCAGGTGCCCACCGCCTTCATACATGACGAGCTTTACACTTTCCGCATTGGTAAGTGCATCCGCGAAAAGCTTTCCTGTCTCAGGTGACAAACCCTTGCCATGTTCACCCCAAAGCACCAGTGACGGCGCCTTCACGTGACTGAGAACACGCTGGGGATTACCGCGCTCATACATATTGGTTGCGACGAAGGCTTCACAGTCCCTGCCGATGACATTCCAGTAGTCCGTTTTACGCTGGACCATCTCCGGTGTCACCCGGCTGTGATCGTTGATGCCGTCCTTCATCGTGGCTTCCATTTTCTCCGTCGTCCAGGCAACGGGGACAAACGGTTTATTGGGATCCCGCTTGCGTTCCTTCGTTCCCTTGTGACCGCCGTACTCAATACCCGCCGAATTCTGCAATATCAGCGCATCAACCCGGTCGGTACGCGTTCCCGCGTAGCGGAAGGCCACCAGCCCGCCGTAGGACGTACCGGCAATCGTAAAGTGCTCGATTCCGAGATTGTCCATCAGGCTGTCAACCAGCGTCAGATAGCGATCGATCGAGTAATTCCGACTGGGTACGGGACCGGTCAGGCCAAAGGCAGGCAGGTCGAAGCGGATGACGCGGTAAGAGGTGGCAAGCTCCTTCACCCATCCATCCCAGTCCTTCAGGTCACCGCCCGAGCTGTGAATCAGCAGTACAGCCGGTCCGCTACCCTGGTCCTTGTAGTGGAGGTTGATGCCGTCGTTACCCTCGAGCCGTATGAACTTCGAATTTTCATCCGCATACTTGGCGACGATTTCCTCCCGGGTAATGGTGCCCGCGGACGGGGCACCACAACTGGGAGTGAAGTCGGTTGCCGCGGCTGGCAGGCTCAATGCAGACAGTGTCAGCAAACCAGCCAGTGAAAATGCAGAACCTAATTGCAGTTGCTTCACTCAATTCTCCTTGAACAGGGTTTATGTCGGCTACCTTAGAACCCGTAGCTGAAACGAACGCCATATTCACGGGGCGTGATCGGGTCGACCACCATCCCCTGGTTGACGAAGAAGTTCGGGTTCTCACCAAGGTCGGTGTAGCGGCGACCGGTAGCCCAACCTTCTTCATCGGCACAGTTGTTGCAGTACAGCTCGAACATCAGGCCGTCATCGCGCTCGATACCCAGCCGCAAATTCGCCAGCGTGTAGGCTTCGAGAGTGGTGAGGTTCAACTCGTCAGTGTAGGTTTCACCGCGGTACATCAGGTCGCCGCGCACATAGTAATCCCAGTCCTCGACCAGCTGATCTGTCCAGGTGGCGCTCATGGCGGCACTGTGCTCGGGCGAACGTGGCAGCGTCTTACCGTTGGCCAGATAGTTCGTGCCTGTCGGGAGACCGATAACAGAGTTGATCGAACTACCGAAGAACTCATCGAACTCGGATTTCACATAGCCGTAGGCACCGTGCACTACCAGATTGGCGTTAACGCGCCAGTTGGCTTCCAGTTCAATACCTTCCTGTGTACTGGAACCGGCAACAGTGGCACCCAGGAAAGAAGGACCGTTATTGGGTGTGACCGTCGGCACGTAGGCGTACACGACTGAGGACTTCATACCCTCCCATTCCTGATAGAAGCCGATTGCGGAGATCCACATGTTCCCGTCGAGCAACGACTGCTTCCAGCCCAGTTCGTAGGCCTTGAGTTCATCCTTGGGAATGAAGGTCTCGATACCATAGAGCTGCGCAATTTCAGCTTTTTCTTCCGGCGTCTTTCTGTCCAGAGAGTTGTTCTTGCTGCCGGGCAGCGTCGACTCGGCGTAGCTGACATACAGGTTTGCGCCTTCAAAGGGTGTCGCCGACAGAATGAATCGGGGCAACCAGTCCTCGAACGTCTGCTCGACTTCCTCGCCGTCTATCGTGCCGTTAAACCAGCCGGAGGAGTCTTTCTTGGTGTCCTCCTGGTAGCGCAGTTCCGCGGTCGCGGTCAGCCAGGAGAACAGGTCGTATTCCACCGAACCAAAAACACCGAGGGTTTCGACGGTCGCGATTTCCAGGTTACTGGCCAGCCGGCCAACCGCCAGCGTGCCGAAGTAGCCATCAAACACGTTGTAGCCGCCGTCCATATCACCATACTGGTCCAGCGAAGCATAGTTAACGCCGCCCATCACACGCAGGGCCCCACCGTTGTCGTAATTAATCCGG
Organism: Parahaliea maris; assembly: GCF_008064665.1. Taxonomy (GTDB): domain Bacteria; phylum Pseudomonadota; class Gammaproteobacteria; order Pseudomonadales; family Halieaceae; genus Parahaliea; species Parahaliea maris. The sequence goes on from NZ_VRZA01000005.1 coordinate 172,526, forward strand.
CCTTCGGCAGTCCAGGATTCAAGGTCCAATCCAGTCGCGGTCAGCCAGGTCGGGGCTGCGTACGAGTCAGAGTCCTTGATAACAGTGGTCTCACGTTCGTTGTAACCGAACAGGCCGGACAACGTGATGGCATCGTTCAGGTCGTAATCGATAGCCAGCGACGTCACCAGCAGGTCCGTCCTGAGACCAACGCCGTCCACACCGGGACCGGGCAGTGAGCCTCCATCGGCCGCGATGGTATCCGCCAACAGTTCGCCGGAGTTGTAGAAGACACCGTCGCTACCCACAAAATTGTAGAAATTGGAGTTGGCGTCCACCTCGGTTTCCGGAAGATCACCCACGTACCAGGGTTTGGCAAAGGCGGTGTCCACCACGCCTTCGGTGGTCAATACCGAGATGGGCGTGCCGGCGGGAGTGTTGGAAGTCAGGCGAAACGGTACGTAGGTCGTTGAAGGTGCACCGTCGTCGTCTTCGCTGTAGGCGACGCGCGCCTTCACCTTGAGGTTGTCGCCGGGGGTGAAATTGAAGATCAACGAGGCGCCCTGGGTATTTTCCTCGCCCAGCTTGCCGCCATCAGAGGCCGTGAACGGGGCACCCGCGGTATTCGAATACACGGTGAAGCGCGCGGTCAGGTCTTCGACAAGGGTGCCTTCGACATAGGCGCTGAAGTCATTGCTGCCGAACGTGGGGCTGTAGCCCGCCGAAATCTTGCCGGAGAACTCCTCACCCGGATCGACCGTCGTGTAGTTGATGGCGCCACCGAATGTGCCGCGCCCAAAGTACACTGGCTGCGGGCCCCGAATGACTTCTACGCGGGCGATATCGGTGAAGGAAACCGAGCTGCCACCGGCCGCTACCGGAACGCCGTCGACGAAAAATCCACCCGTCTGGTTGGTCGGACCGGAGGCCTGCACTTCCATGCCGCGGAAGCGAATCCCGGGATTGAAGCGTCCGGGCTGGCCGTTACCCATGTTCTGGAAATCCAGGTTAGGGGTCATGGTTGCCAGCGACTCCAGTTCGGTCAACCCCGCCGCCTCGATCTGGTCGGCGCTAAAAGCCTGAACCGAAAGAGGAACCTCGAGCACCGTCTCGGTCCGCTTCCGCGCCGTAATGATGACTTCCTCGAGCCCTACCTGAGCGTTATCGCTGTCCTCCTGCGCAGCAGCACCGCCGCTCTGGGCTGCCACAAAGACCAACCCACCCCCGGCTACGAGCAACTGGCGTAAGCTTCCTGAAAATAAGTTCATACTGCCTTCTCCACGTTTAAATAATGTCTCTCAAATTGATGAGATATAACACGGGCCGCAATCGTCATTGTCTTTGTTATCATCCTAGATTTACTGCCCTTCCCGAGCTTCCAACTCGGAAATCTCCAGTCCATCGATATTCAGATTGGGAATGGATGAAGCCTTCCAGTCGGGATCGAAATCACCGAGACGCCGTGTCACCAGATCCATACCCAGGTCAACAGACGTCGCGCGGTAATCACCACCCGCCAGAAAAAAGAAGTTTTCAGAGTTGATCGGCGAGCCATGTGGTGCTCTAGTCATCCTCCGCCCCGGCCCTAAGAGGTAAAGTCGACTGCGGCGATGTTGCACCCATCAGTTTCCCCGACAGAAGCGGGGACGGCTGTGGGACTGGTCGAACCAGACATTAGCGTTTGTAGATACTTCATTGCGTTCCCTCCCTCGAGAGATTGCGCACATTTCCCTACCAGTAGCCATATTCTCTACAGCCCTGGTCCGATCGAACCTTATGAATAATCTAAACACATATTATTATGTCATTAATATTTAACATCTGACCGACGAGCTGTCAACAATTCTGTTTCCAACACATTTCGCAGTAGCGACGGGATTCGGAATCAGCTGCTGGTCGCCCCTTCATGGATACTGCGGGCCGGCGACCGGGTTAGCGCCGGGGGCTCCCCCAGCGCCGAAAGTGCTCGAAATATAGCGCGACTCCCCGTCACTGCCCTGAGACGAGATAAGCCACCACAGCATCAGACCAGGCCTCTGGCTGCTGGTCGACGATATCCTGGGTACCGCCCTCCAATTCGACGAACGCAAAGTCGGGACGCATTTCCTGCGTGCGATGCGCAAGGTCGTAAAGCATGTCGCCGGTATTGGTCAGTATGAGAGTTGGCTGACGCACTTTCTTCAGTGAACTGGCGTGGTCATAGCGGTAGGCAGCGTGGTGCCCCCAGGTGTAGGGCCCCAGCCCCTGGAATTTCTCCACGACGATACGCGTGATGATCGCGGGGTCAGGGTTCTCACCGCCCATCCTTACACGCACGGCAAAGCTCGACGTGAGATGCGACCCATCGAGCTTGGGCTTACCCTTTTCAAGCCCTTGCTCTTCGCGATCGATCATTTTCTGCCGCTCTGCTTCGCTGGCCGGGAAAGGTCCGTTAAGAATCAGTCGGCGCACCCGGGAGGGCGACTGCAGCGCTACTTCTGTCGCGATCAGAGAACCTGTGTGATGCCCAAGCACATCGGCTTGCTCAATTCCGAGATGATCGAGCACGGCAATAATGGAACTGGTCCAGTCCTGAATTTTTGGCACAAAGGGAGTGGGGTCGGAGAATCCAAACCCGGGTGTATCAATCGCAACAAATCGAACACCCCGTTCGACGAGCGGCCCAAAGGCCGATTCGAACTGCCTGGCGGACGCTGGAGACTGATGCAGCAGCACCAGGGGTACCTTGTTCTCTGCATCATCCACCAATCCGGCGGAATCGTGAAAATGCACAAGGCCGTGAGGCCCCCGGGCATAACCTCTCCCCATGACGCCGTCGTAGACGCTATTGGCATCGCTGGCAGACGCGTTACCCGAAGCGATGGTGCCCCCGGCTGCCGCCAGCATTGCAGCACCACTGACACCCTGCTTCAGGAATTGACGTCGATCATTCATCACTCTCTCCAGACGGCTAACATTGCTGCACAAAAATGGAACGACTACTTTTAACCTGCAGTCATGACCTCGATAGCAACCCGCTCGGCGGACTCCATCGCACCTTCCATGCCGCGGTTTGCCACAGCGGTGTGCTCGCCACAAAAATGCACGCGGCCATGTACCGAAGCAATTTCCCTGGCAAACCGCTTGATCTGCCCTGGCGCAAACACCGCCCAATCGCCGGCCGAGTAAGGGTCCTGGTTCCAGGATTGATAGCCAACACATTCGAGCGCACCACGCGCCTTGGGCCTGATGGACTCGATTTCGGCGATAACGCGCCTGATCGCCTCTTCCCTGGGAAGCCGGTCGAGGTAGGCCGCCCGATGCCCGCGCGGATTCACGACCAGCGCGGTCACATCCTCATTGGGGCCGGACCGGTGGGCAGCGACGGTGCCCAGCATTCCGTCGGTCCACATGGCGGGCGAGAGACCGTCTTCCTCCCAGAAGGGTCGATTGACCTTCAGGAAAATGACCGTGTTGATCATGTAGGGCAGTGTCGCAACGGCTATGGCATGGTTACCAGTGAGCACCGGGTCGAAGCGGATCGTGCGGACAACGGAATAAGGCAGCGAGCAGATTACCCTGTCGGCCCGATAAACACTCCCGTCCTGACAACGAACTTCTACACCGTCTTTGTTGGTGGCTACGGATACAACCTCTCTGCCGGTATCCACCGGCCGCTTGAGCTTCTCTGCCAATCTCATCGGCAGTTGCTGGTTGCCCCCCTCGATGGCGTAGACATGCGGTGCGATCTCCGCCTGGCCGGCAACCCACGCCTGGTTGAAACAATACTGAACCGCAGAAATATCGTGGGCAGATGTACCGAAATAGGGATTCAGTGAAAAGCCCAGGCGTATCACTTCTTCCGGTACATTGCGCTCACTGAGGAAATCGTGAATCGATACGTCGTAAACACTGTTGGCGTCCGAACGCCAATCGTCCGAGCCCACCAGGGGATTGCGTCCCTGCATGGCCACACCGGACATTTCCCAGGGCATCCGCTTGCGCAGGTCATCAGGCAGGGTATTGAGCGGCGAAGCAGCCCACTCTTCCGCGCTCATGAGACCGCCATTCACGACAAGCTCGAACTTCGTCCGCAGGCGCTTCTCGCTGTACTGATAGATCTTCAGGCCCATGCGGGTTGCCGCATCCATCACCCTGCCGTAGCCGGCACCGAAACTCTGCCCCCCCACTTCCGGCAGGCCCGGGATATCAAAGCGGGTAAAGATCCGTCCGCCAATCCGCTCACGCGCCTCGATAACCTGCACATCGAGCCCCTGCTCCTGCAGCGTCACCGCACTCGAAAGGCCGGACAGGCCGGCACCGAGCACCAGCACATCCGCCTTGGCCGTTCGCGGTGGCTTGGCGGTACTCCCAGCCTGGGCAGCCCTGGCACCTTTTGCCCCGGCACCCATGGCCAGTGCCGTGACACCGGCGCCTACCAGTACTGATCGACGGGTAATTCGCGTCATGCTCAGGCTCCTTGCAACAGGCTGACAGGATCTTTTGCCGCCTCGGGGAGGGCCTGTGCGAACAGCTTGCGCCAGGTTGCAGGCATCTCCTCAACACTGGCTACTTTCCTCCCGAAGCACCGGGACACATAACTCCCGGGCTGGTCACCCATGTTCAGCCACTTGGGCCAGGTCAGAATGTCGGTGAAGTACTGCACACAGGGCGCACTCTTGACAGCAGGGTCGGCCACATCGGACAACTTTGCGACGTAAGTCGACCAGTCGTTGACGCGAAAGGCCTTTTTATCGCTGTCCGGGTCAAGCGGCTCGGCATACACCAGCATGTCACCGCGGATGACCACATCATCACCTTCGATCCAGCCCGGTCCCGCCGCGGTACTGCGCGTCATCTTCATACCCGGCATGTCGGGCGCGAAGGCCGCGCCACCCTCCGGGCCCATCACCGTTTTCCAGGGTTTGGGCGCCCGATAACTCACGGGGACAGTTTCACCGGTGTAAGGATTCTGGAACGATTCCAGTAATTCGGTAGAGCCGGGCGGTGTGTAGAAATTCGCTCCAGCCATCGTGACTTCATAGTCACCCTCGCCCAGGTCCTTCGTCGTAAACCAGGTCCCGACATACATGTCCCAGAATGGCGTCGCCTCTGCGTCCACGACACCGAAACGGGTCCCGCGCAGCCACCAGAAATAGACCTTCTCGTCCATTGAATAGGCGGTTTTGCGGAACGCACTGGACAACGTGGCCGCGTCAGCCAGGTCGGGCACCTTGGTCACGCCACCTGCGCCCAATGCCATTTGCCCCGGCAGCACAGCACCTGCCGCCGTGGCACCCATCAATCCCAGAGCGGATCGCCTGCTAAGTTTTTGCGTCATGCCTGAACCTCCTGAATTGAATGTGAGTTACCAGTTCCGCAGCTTCTGGAAATGACGCGAAGCATCTGCCGCATCGCCGGGGATATAATCACTCTGGCCATTGGGCCCGAAGCGCGGCACATAGCCGCTGTACACCGGCATGATCATCTCCATGGGTACACTGGGTGGGATGGTGCGGGAAGCACGGAAGCTGGCCATGGGTATGGTCGCCGTAACAAATTCTTCATGCACCGACTTGGCCTGCGATGCGACACCTCGCGGGGAAAATATTGCGGTATCACCCGAGCCCGAAAACTCTGCAAAGCCCTTGTGCTCAGGGGACACAGACTGGTTACACACCACACTCCAAAGATTGTTATGCCGGGATTTCAGCTCGGCCTCGTTCACGCTGTACCCGCCGGAAGAAGAACTCAGGCGAAGTTCCAGCCCTTTCATGGCCATGGCGCGGACAATGTCCGGCTGGGCCGGCGTTACCGAGCAGCAGATATTGCCGATATCAGTGCGGGCGATCGGCAGTACGGCATCCTCTCCGTACATTTCGCGGTACTGGTCCAGCACATCGTAAATCGAGGTAGTGAAAAGATCCCATCCGGGGCGAAAACCCCGATGATTGTTGGTCTTCCAGTGATTGGCCACCACGCTGCCGTCCGGACCGATCAATACGCCGGTCAGGAGCAGATGGCCCGGCCAGTCAGGGTCGCGTGCGTAGGTCCCGAAGGTGATATAACAACCGTACTCCTTGGCCTTTTTGCCAAGGGCTTCGGTTTCCGGGCCGGGAACTTCAATGGCGACACGCAACGCCTCTTCTCGCGGCCACGTGCCATAACCCATGATGGGCTGTTCGTGGAAACACACCAGGTCCTGGGGCCCTGCGAAGCCGTTAGCTGCATCGATCAATTCAATCATGTGATCGACGTTGGCTTTCATTTCACGCTCGGGTCGCCGCGTGTTCTGGACTCCCCGCATGATGGACTGCACCGCAGTGACACGAATATTGTCCTTGCGCAGCGGCACTTTCTCGTAGTCACCGTCTGCCGCCACCAGCGTCGCGCCCTGCGCGGGCGCTGCCTGGGTCGCTGCAGCGCCCCCGCCCAACGCGACTGCAGCCGCACCCACCGCACCCGCGGCCAGAATACGCCGCCGCTCGATGTTGTCCGGCGTACCGGCCCCGCTGTCTTGCTCGCTCATGCCTCCCCCTGTAGGTACCAGCGCATCACTGGCAGTATTGGCGTGGATAAAATTGGCTATCGATCAATTACATGCAGTGCTCTGCTCCAGAAAGGCGATAAGCGCTGCCCGGTTCTCCGCAGACGGAACGCCAGCAAAGGCCATGGTGGTACCGGGAACCATAGCCGCCGGGTTAACCAGCCACTGGTCCAGCGATTCGCGGTTCCAGGTGACCTTGCTGCTGCGCAGAGCTTCGGAATATGTGGCGTAGTCCGCGGCGCCAGCAGCGGAACGGCCAAAGAGACAATGCAGGTTGGGACCGACCTTTGTGGTCGTAGAAGGTTGGGTGTCGTGACAGGCTCGACACTGGAGAAAGAGCATCTGGCCACGCTTGACCATTGCGCTATCAGCTGCCTGCAGGTATGGGGCAACAAGGCTCACGCAACACAGCGTCGACGCCAGGAGAGTACTACGTAACTGCATTCCGCCCATCCCTTCAAATTAGCGAACCTAAAATGAATTCCGGATTCTGCTGCAGACACCGCGCAAGGCATTGACGCGAGGTAATAACCTTACCGTTACGGTATTAGTCTGTGCTCCAGAGTATCCGCCGACTTCAATTGAATATATTAGGATCGATATGACATGTAAAGCTATTAATATAGCTATATATCATTTGAAGCAAGGAAAGGAGGGAGAGAAGGGGCGAGCGAATACGCTCGCCGGCATGATCGGAACGGGGGGCTACTCGCCGCTTATCTGGCCCGCCGGAACCCGGTCAGAGCTGACAACACTGTTCAACTCATCCAGCCGTGCAGCCCAGTTGTCTGCTCGCGACTCGGTGCCATCAGGGGTAAACATCATCGTGTACCGGCCCTGGGATTGCTGCCAGCGAGGTAACCCCTCCCCATTGGGATCACCCGTTTTGGCAAAGTTGGTCCAGTAAGCCATCATCTGGCGAGACACCTGGCGCTCGACCGGCCCCGGCTCCGTGGGCTCCAAATGATCCCCGGTAAAGTTGCCGAAGACATAGGGCATATCCGCCGCGTGCGGGGCACCGTAGACCGGTCCATCATTGAGCTCTCGACGGGTACTACCTTCCGGCGCCATACCGAAACGAAACACGTAGACCGGATTGCCCGCTTTCTCGTGGGCGAGTCCCGCTGTCCGGACCTGTGAGTGAAAACCGAAGTCACTCTGCAGGAAGGTGTCCCGCAGTGCTTCACCGCCGTACCAGGGCGCCAGGGCGGTCATCGCGGCGTCTGACAGGTAGCGGGCCATGCCGGCGCGCTGGGCTTCGGGTGGAACCATCGCGGTTTCCGCATCAGTGCTACCCACGATCACGGGCACTGGCGCCTGAAGGCCGCTGGCGAAGGTGTCGTGAATGCTCTGCTCGAGCACCACACCGTCCACCGCAAACTGGATAAAGTTACTGAAGTCGGTCGCCGCTACCACCACCTCGGCCGGCTGGGCGCGCAACGTGGCCAGGCTGGCTTCAGGCATCTGCATGCGCTCTACCAATGCCACCCCGCCCTGCTCCACACTCGCCTCGCCGGGTGCGACACGGGCGGCAATATTCTGGTACAGCCTGAAGCCGTACCCGGACTGGGCGATGGCACCGCTAAACAGGCCCCGGGCCAGCGGCGACGCCAACAACGCGTAAACCGAGGCGCCGCCGGCCGATTCCCCGAAAACAGTCACCCTGCCCGGGTCGCCACCAAAGGCCGAGATATTGTCGCGCACCCACTGCAGGGCTGCGATCTGGTCCATCAGGCCATAATTATACAGGCGCCCCCCGTCCGGGTTGCGGGCGGACAATTCCGGATGGGCAAAGAAGCCAAAGCTGCCCAGGCGATAGTTGATCGACACTACGATCACGCCCTCGCGCGCCAGGTTGCCGCCGTGGTTTACGGGCCGCGCCCCCGAACCCGACACAAGGCCACCGCCGGGAATCCAGACCATCACCGGCAGGTCGCTTGCCGCTGTTTCAGGCCGGTAAATATTGAGGTACAGGCAGTCTTCACTCTGGGGCTGGGTAAACGCCTCTTTCGGCGCGGGAAAGCCCTCCCGCTCCGGAGGCTGCATGCAGCGGTTGCCGTATTCGTCGGCAACCAGCAATGCTTCACGGGGCGCCGCCGGCTGTGGCGCCCGCCAACGCAGCTCCCCTACTGGCGCTGCGGCGTAGGGAACTCCCTTGTAGGCCACAATGCTCTCGGCCACCACGCCTCGAACAGGACCCTGCCCGGTCGTTACCAGGGAAAAATCGGGCTCAGGCGCAGCTTCTGGCAGGGCTGTATCACGTGACTGGCAACCAGACAGAGCAGATGCACCGGCCAGGACCACCCCGAGGACCACTACCAGGCTTCGCTGAATCGACATCTAGTTCATCTCCATGGGCAGGATTTCGACCACTGACCACTTGCCAGTCGACGCGCGAATCCGGGACAGGCGCTGATAGTCCTCACTGCCCCAGAAGGCCTTCAGGTTAGCGACTGAAGGGAACTCCACCACGACCAGACTGGCATTGATCCAGTCGCCCTCGAGAGACTCAATTTGGGTCCGGTCGGCGCGGATCACAAACTCCCCACCATGCCGAGCGACTACCGCTGGCGCGAAGGGCGCATACTGCTCCAGAAAGGTTTTGCGATCCTTCAGGTCGGCAAAGAACACGAGGTAGGCCGCCTCGCCATCGACCCGGGCCTCAGTGCCCGGCAGGCCATCAACGGTCGCGACGTCCAGGTAGCCCTGGCCCAGACGGAGCTTCTTCGCCTGCTGATAGTCCTCGCTCCACCAGAATTTTCTCACCGCGTCCCCCGAGGGGAACTTTGCCAGGATCATGAACCGCGGGGTCCACTCGCCCTCGAGCACGGCGAGATTGACCCCAGGCATGCCGATCGCTGCCCCCTGGTAACCGTAACGCCGGATCACTTCCGTCATCTCAGCGGTGTAAGCCCGCTGAACACCGAGGTCCTTGTACCAGCCTGTGACCAGGAGGTAGCCGGGCACGGCGGCAGACGCTTGCATGGGGGGCTGGGCACCGGCGGCGCCCGACAGAATCAGGAATGTCCCTAACAAGAGGGAAAGGAGCGGTAAACGCACTGGCAGTCTCACTATGGGCTCAAGGGACCGACCCGTCAGGCCGATCCCATACCGGAGAGCAGGTTACTCCGGTTTGTTGGCTTTCATGTAGTCGAGCATCTCGACACGCGGCTCCTCCCACGACTCAAAGTCGAAGATATCCGGAACCCGCTTCTCGATACCGGCAACGACGCCCGGCGGCATGTCGTCCAGGCTCGTGTACTTGGTACCGTAGGCCCTGCCGTAGGTTCTGCCCACTTCCCCGCCGAGCCCAAGCCAGGGGTGCCAGCTGCCCAGGTTCTGGAACTGGAGAAACGAGTTGGCCATCGCGATATCGGGATTGAGCACTTCATCCATGTCGGCGGCGGCCACCAGCATGGAATCCCAGTAGCGGTTCTCCTCGGTGGAGCCTTTGGGCCATTTCGCCGGGGGGAAGGGGTTGGGTACGGACATATGGGCGGCGGTCGGCACAAACAGCTTGTCGCCCATAACTTCCATCCGCATGACTTCCGGACTCAATTCCACCGCGCCGCTGGTAATGATGCCGTCGGGCCCGAGCTCAACCGTCATTGGGCCACCGAGGAAATCCCACACCTTGCGCTTCTCGCCGGTAATGGGGTTCTCCCAGACATCCAGCACTTCATCGGTATCGAACTTGCAGTAGATCCCGCACTCGGCGCCAACGCTGCGGTAGTTGCCGTTTTCCAGCGGGGTCCAGCGGGTAATGTTCAGGTTATTCATGGTGAAGAACGGCACCAGGTTACCGCCATGCATGTAACCGTACAGGTGCAGGCGATAGAACGTGTAGACCAGTTGCGGTTCTACCGCCCCAATCACCTTGGCGCGCGCCCAGCTCCGCTGTTTCGGATCTTCCAGATTCAGGGATGCGTACTTGCTGCTCGCCGCTGTCGCCGGGGGTATCGCCAGCCCCGCAGCCGCCAGCGCGCCCGCGCCCAGGGCACCGCCCAGCACGCCCCGACGAGACACCTTGTATGTGTCAGCCATTATCGGTTTCCTTTTCGTGTCTGTTGAGTGGGGCGTGGCTGGCCCACTGGCCAGCCACACCGTCCGGAGGATGTGATGCTAGAACCGGTAGTTGAGGGTCACGCCGGTCTGCCGCGGATTGGGCAAGGCCACCTCGACCGCAGACAACTGGAAGAAAAACGGATCCGCGGCACTGTCGCCCTGCGAGCGGGCCCATTCCAGGGTGTCGTCGTCAAACAGGTTGTTGACGAACAGGGTCAGGTCCCATGACTCATGGGTCAGACCCACACGCAGGTTGGCACGTGTCTGGGGGCCAATCCAGGAAATGTTTGCCAGCGAGGTGTAACGCTTGCCGATGTAGGTGGCATCCAGCCTCGCAAACCAGTCGATGTCGTCAGTGAACTGGGCATCGTACTGCACAAAGGCCGCCGCACTGGTCTCGGGCACCTGCGGGAATTTCTGCCCCTTGGCATCCTCTTTACCGAACACGCGCTGCATCTGGGTATCGTTGAGCGACTTGGTAATCTCGGTATCGGCGTAGGAGAAGCTGCCACCCAGTGTGATATTGGAGGTCAGGCTGAAGGCGCCGTCGATCTCGATGCCCATGGTTTCGCTGTCACCGCCGGACATCGGCACGACGTTGAAGATTTCGCCGTCGGGTGCCGCGTTGAGTTCGATCACACCGTCGCCATTGAGGTCGATTTGCAGACCACCCAGCACCTGGCGATCCTGCCACTCGAGATAGTACAGGGCAGTGTTCAGGTACCAGCGACCATCTTCGCTGCGGTGCTTGAGGCCCACCTCGTAGTTGTTCACCGTCGCCTCGGGTGCCGAGGCCGACACGCCGTTGGCCCGGGCCACCGCCTGCTCCTCAGGCGTCAGCTCAAAGTAAACCGAGTAACCCTGCGTCGGCTGGTTACCCTCTGCATAGTTGAAATAGAGGTTGGTTTCGTCGCTCAGGGCCCATCGCGCCAGTACGCGCGGCAGTGTAGCTTCGGTCTCGATGGAAAATTCACCGGGAGCACCGACACCGCTGGTAATCTCATCCTTCTGCCGGCGAGCTTCCACGCTGATGTTGATCGCATCGGTAATATCGAATCCGATACTGCCGAAGATCGAGTCGGTAGTGGAGTTGTTGCGCTGCAGGCTCAGCGGGTTGAAGGGCCCACCCGCCGCCGGCCCGAACAGGGTGCCGTAGATGAATCCGCCGCCGGTATTGAAATCCGCGTCCAGGCGGGCAACCCCCAGCATCCAGCTCAGGCGGCTGTCAGCGGGAGAGGTCAGGCGCAGTTCATAGGTCTCCTGTGCCTGCTCGTTGATGGAGTAACTCTGGTAGCGGTCTTCCGGAGCACGCTCAAAGTCCGACAGATTGCGGATTGACTGCTCCTGGTCACTGACAATCGCCGACAGCGTGTAGCCGTCCAGGAAGGTCCAGTCCATCGCGGCCGAGAGCAACTCGTGCTCGAGCAACAGCTTGTGGTCACTGAAGGGCAGCACAGCTTCACTCGCGGCCGGCACCTCCGAATTGATGCCGAGCGAGTTTACGTCCGGCGTTTTGAGCTCGCCACAGTAGAACATGCTGGCCTGCTCCAGGGTCATTCCGTCTGGCAGACCAAAGAGCAGCCGGGGCGGCGGCGGGTTGACGAAGGGACCGCAGTTGAAATCGGTGTAGCGGGCACTCAACTGGGTGGCGGCCTCGGTGTCTTCATCGTCACGGTTGCTGTAACGCACCTTGAACGCCAGGTCTTCGGTGGGGGTGAAGCTCAGAGTACCCGAATAGTATTCCTGATCCGTACCACCCAACTGGCTCCCATCCAGGGAATTTTCGTAAAAACCGTCAAATTCGCGCCCTTCATAGGTTACGCGGGCTGCCAGAATATCCTCAATAATCGGGCCTTCGATGGAACCATTGATCTTGTAGTCGCCGTCGGTTGCCCCGGTAAATCCGACCCGCCCCTTGAACTCGTTGCCCGGCGTGGTGGTGATCATGCTGATCGCCCCACCGAAGGTAGCACGACCAAACAGGGCCGATTGCGGCCCCTTGATCACCTCGATCCGCTCGAGATCTTCTGTCCCGATACCCGCAGGGCTACCGACATAGGGTACGTTGTCGATAAACACGGTCACAAGGTCGCGACGGTTGTCGCCGGTGGCGGAGACCTGGGTCATGCCGCGAATAGAGAAGTCACTATTGGCCCGGGAGGTACCGCCGTTGAAATTAACGCCCGGCGTGAACTTGGTGAGGTCCGACATATTGTCGATACCGCGCTCCTCCAGCGCCGTATCGCTGAATGCCTGTATCGACAAGGGGGTATCCTGGATCGATTCGTCGCGCTTCCGCGCGGTAACGACAATTTCCTCGATCCCGGTTGCCGCCTCGCTGTTGGCAGCGGGCTCCTGCGCGTATGCGGTGTTGATTGCCGCAACCGCAGCCACCAGCAACAGTGGACGCGACTTGATTACATTTGACATTTTGCTGTTCTCCTTCCCCCGGCTTATTAGCCTGGATTTACAATGACTCCGTACCAGCGGGCGCCGGAGCAAAATTATTTTTAATGACATATTAATAGGTCTTTATGGTCACATAGTTGTCCGTAATTGCTTACAAGTCAACCCAATTCTTCGCGTGCCCGGCATCCAGGGAGGAAAATCTTTCCCGTGCATACGGGGACAGGCGGTGAAGTTCCGCCTGAGCCCGCTCACTGCTCGCCAAAACCCCTGGGCAGCCCCGCCTCGGGCGTAAACCCGTAGATCTCCACGTCGGGAAGCGCTGCGCAAAGGTACTCACGAGCCCGCAGCAACCCGTCAAAATCGATACCGGTGCGCAAGCCCATGGCCTCGACCAGAAAGACCAGGTCCTCGGTGACGATATTCCCGGAAGCACCCGGGGCAAAAGGACAGCCACCAACCCCCCCCATTGAGGCATCGACGGTGGTAATACCGATATCCATTGCCGCCAGTGCGTTTGCCAGGCCCTGGCCACGGGTATTGTGCAGGTGCACCCCGTTCAGTTTCTCACGCCCTACCGCGTCCCAGACCTTCTTCACCAGGCGACGCACCTGGGCCGGGTTGGCATAGCCCGTCGTGTCCGACAGGCCCACTTCAGCGGCGCCGGCCTCGATAGCGGCTGCGGCCAGCCGGACCACAAGATCCTCTGAAACAGGCCCTTCCAGGGTACAGCCGAAGGCCGTAGACAGGCCCACCTCGAAGTGGGGTCGCTGCGCTTCCGGCAGCGCAGACACCCGCCCGGCGATCGCCCGGATTTCATCCAGCATCTGTTCGTGGGTGCGGCGCACATTCTTGAGACTGTGGGTTTCACTGACCGAGAGGGGAATGCTGATCTTGTGTGCACCGGCGGCCAGCGCATTCTCGGCACCGCGCAAATTGGGCACCAGCACAGCCACCTCGAGACCGGGGATTGTACGGGCATGAACCACCAGTTCCGCCGTATCGGCCATCTGCGGCAGCACGCTCGGCGGCACAAAGGAGCCGACCTCGATCTCGCGCACACCGGCCGCCGCCAGCAGACTGATCCATTCGCACTTGGCCGCGGTCGGCATGATCTGACTGATACTCTGCAACCCGTCCCGCGGGCCCACCTCACTGACCAGAATGTCGATTCCGTTCATTGTCACCTGCTTTTTCCTCCAGGAGTGCCGACTTTAGGGGTCGACAATTGATTTTTCACAATATCGACCCGATTCATTTTACACATAATGATATATTATTATATTTTAGCACTGCACCGCACGCCGGTACACAACACAGGACCGAATACAGGGACCATATGACCAATACCAGCCTCCCCCTCAAGAACATCAAGGTGGTCGAACTGAGCCACATGGTTATGGGGCCCGCCACGGGCGTCATTCTCGCCGACCTGGGCGCGGAAGTGATCAAGATCGAACCCCTGAAGGGCGATAATACCCGCCGCCTGAAAGGCTCCGGCGCCGGCTACTTCCCCATGTACAACCGCAACAAGCGCAGCCTGTGCCTCGACCTCAAGTCAGAGGAAGGACTGGAAGTGGTCAGGACCCTGATCGCCCAGGCCGATGTGGTGATCGAGAACTTCCGGCCCGGCGCCCTCGCCGCCATGGGCCTGGACTACGAAACCCTGTCCCGGGCACACCCGGGCCTGATCTACTGCTCCCTGAAAGGCTTTCTCAGCGGTCCCTATCAACACCGTACCGCACTGGACGAAGTGGCCCAGATGATGGGCGGCCTCGCCTACATGACCGGGCTGCCCGACAAGCCCATGCGCGCAGGCTCCTCTGTGATCGACATTACCGGTGCCATGTTCGGGGTAATCGGCATTCTCGCGGCGCTCGAGGAGCGCCACGCCAGTGGCCGCGGCAAGTTCGTGACCAGCGCCCTGTTCGAGACTACCGCCTACATGGTAGGCCAGCACATGGCCCAGTGCGCCGTGTCCGGCGAAGCGCCGCCCCCCATGTCCATTCGCCGCTCCGCGTGGGGCGTGTACGACACCTTTGAAGCCGCCGACGGTGAAAAAGTGTTTGTGGCCGTGGTCAGTGACACCCAGTGGCGCCAGTTCTGCCTGGACTTCGGGCTGGAGGAATTCGCCAACGACCCGAGCCTGGCCGCCAACAGCGGGCGCTTTGAACAACGCGACCGCATTATTCCCGCCATCAGCGAAGTCTTCGCCAGCCTGTCCAAGGCCTCACTGATGGAAAAACTGGACCACACAGGGCTGCCCTACGCACCCATCAACCGGCCCGAAGACCTGTTTGACGACCCCCACCTGAATGCGCACGGCCTGCTCGATATCCACCTGCCGGACGGCAGCCAGACCAAGCTGCCCGCCCTGCCCATCGAAATGAACGGCGAGCGCTTCGGCCTGCGCTATGATCCGCCGGCCGAAGCGGGCGATACACGTGCTACGCTGAAGGCGGCAGGCTTCGACCAGGACAGCATCGACAAACTGGTCACCCTGGGCGTGCTGCGCGACGAAACCTGACTGCGGTCGGGTAGTACAAACCGCGGCGCCAACGGGCTGACCAAGCGATACCGGGAGCAGGGATTTGGATACCACAACCGTCCTCGTCACTCTGGTGCTCTACAAGGCACTGCTGATCGCCATCGGTTTCTGGGCCCAGCGCCGCACCCACACCAGCGAGGACTACTTTCTCGGTGGCCGCCAGCTGGGGCCGGTGGTCGCAGCCATCAGCTATTCAGCCAGTGCCACATCGGCCTGGACCCTGCTCGGGGTTAGCGGCATTGCCTACGTCGCCGGCATCTCGACCCTGTGGATTGTGATCGGCGTGGTACTCGGGTGTATCGTAGCCTGGTGGTGGGTGGCACCGCGCATGATGGCTTACAGCCGCCGCCACCAGATCGTCACCCTGACCGAGTTCCTTGCCCACACCAGCGAAGGCCCGGCGCGCCGGCGCATCGTGTTGTTCGCCACCGTCATCGTGCTGGTCTCATTCGTGTTCTATATCTCCTCCCAGTTCCAGGGCGCTGGCAACACCTTCAGCAGCACCTTCGGCCTGGACCGCAGCCACAGCATCCTCATCGGGGGCGGCATCATCATGGTGTACACCCTGCTGGGCGGCTTCTGGGCCGTCAGCCTGACCGATACCCTGCAGGGCCTGATGATGGCGCTGGCGGCGGTTCTGTTACCGTTGGCGGCATGGTTTGCCATCGGCGGCTGGAGCGGTTTCAGCAGCGGCCTGGCGCAGGTATACCAGCCAGAGCAGCTCAGCCTCAGCGGGGGCAACCTCGGACTGGCCACCCTGGGTTTTATCGTCGGCAATCTCGCCATCGGCATCGGCACCTTTGGCCAGCCCCACCTGCTCACCCGCTTTATGGCATTGCGGGACGAGCGCGCCCTGCACCAGGCCCGCTGGATTGCCACGGCCTGGTATGCGCTGGTCTTTGCCGGTATGTGTTTTCTCGGCCTCGCCGGACACATCCTGCTGCCGGCAACCCAGACGCCGGAAAACATTTTCTTCGACCTCACCGCCCTGCTGTTCTCGCCGGTGTTCGCCGGCATACTGTTGGCGGCGGTGCTCTCCGCCATTATGTCTACCGCGGACAGCATGCTGCTGGTCACCGCCTCCAGCCTGTCGCTGGACCTCGGCCTCAACCGCCGTTTTCCCAACCGGCCGCTGCTGGTCTCCCGCGGCGCGATTGTCCTTGTCTGCCTGGTTTCGGTGTGGGTCGCCCTCGCCCTGCCCGCCACGATTTTCGAGCGAGTGCTGTTTGCCTGGATCGCCATCGGCTCCGCCTTCGGACCGCTGGTTTTTGTGCGCCTCGCAGGTGCGGTAGTGACACCCACCGGCGCCCTGGCCTCCATGGTCACCGGGTTCGTTCTCGCCGTGGCGCTGTACCTGCTCCCGGACGCCCCCGGACAGATCTTCGAGCGCCTGCTGCCCTTCTCGGCCGCACTGCTGATACTGTTGCTGTGCCGGGTTCCCGCCACCGCAACGCAACACTTCCCCCCCACCTCGACGGAGACTTCATGAAACGATCCCCAGCCACACTACTGCTCGTCCTGCTCCTGGGCCTACTCCACAACGCCCTCGCTTTCGCTGCCGGGGGACAACAGGACGCCTCCGTCAGGGAGCTGCTCATTGGAGAACGCGCGGTCCAGGTATGGCAGTGGCAGCCCGGGGAACAGCCCGCTCGCGGCGTCATCCTGTTTTCCCACGGCGCATCCTCTGCGCCGTGGAAGTACGAGCCCCTGTTCGACCAGTGGCTGGAGGCCGGCTACGAAATACGCGCACCCCTGCACGTGGATTCAACCGACCATCCACGGCAGGCGGACTTTCCGGGTATGGCGAGCTGGAAGGCCCGACTGGAAGACATGCAGGCGCTTTCGGCGGAGCTGGGAGAAAAGACTTATATCGCTGCCGGCCACAGTTATGGCGCGCTGCTAGCACTGACGCTGGGGGGCGCCGAAGCCAATCTGCCCGAAGGCCTTAGCGCCCCGTTGGCGGACCCCAAGGCCACCGTAGTACTGGCCTTTTCACCACCACCCACCCTGCCCGGCCTGATTTCAAAGGAGGGTTACAGCACACTGGCGCGGCCCGCCCTGATACAGACCGGCACCCTGGATATCCCCATGAGCACTGATGGAGGCTGGGAACCCCACCTGGACGCCTACGAGGCTGCGGCCAGCGGGGGCGAGCGGTACGGGTTGGTTCTGGAGGGTGTGGACCACTATTTTGGCGGCGCGATCTGTCGCCCGGAATTGCCCGGCCCCAAACAGCTGGCCCAGCTGGAAACTGCGGGTGCCCTGTCACTGCTGATGATCCACGGCCTGGGTGAGGGAGATGGCGAAGCGCGCAAGGCGCTGGACAGTGCGGTTACCGACCAGGGCCCGACCGTTCTGATGCACAAATAAAAAAGGCGGGGCTCCGTTGCCCCGCCCGCTGCAGGCGCGACTTAATCGAGCGCGAACCTGAGGATAGCGTCAGACCACGCCGCCGGCTGTTCGAAGGTACTCAGGGCGCCGGCGTCGCGAATGACTTCGAACGTTCCCTGCGGCACCCGGGACGGAGTGGTCTCCATCAACGCCTGATTGAAGAACAGGTCATGTTCCGCGCCCACCACCAGGGTCGGGCATTCAACCTGCGCAATCCATTCGGCCTCGGACATCCAGCGCAGCACGGCGAAATGCGCATCGTAGGGACGCAGGCGAGACTTCTGACCAATCACGAAGGGCAGGAAGCGGGTATCCGCGTCCGCCGTGGGCGCCAGCGCCTTGTAGCGTTCCCATGCGTCGACCAGGAACTGGCCCGGCTCATCCATGGGCAGCTCTCTCGACAGCGGCTTGCTCTTGAGGCCATCGAGGAAGGTGCTGATCTGCTCCGCGGAGATCAGCATCTCACAGGAAACAATCAGTTTGCGGACACGCTCCGGTGCCGCCAGAGTAATGGCTGTGGCCAGCGCGCCGCCCGAATGGTTGCCGCAGACCACGGCATCTTCGACGCCCAGCGCGTCCATCAGACGCAGCACGGTAGCAGCGTAGTCCGCCATTTCGTATTCGTGATCCGGCGTATCCGAGTTGCCATGCCCCATCATGTCAGGTGCAATGACCGTAAAGTGTGCGCTCAGCACGGGAATGATATCGGTCCATTCCTCAGCGCTCATGGGTGCCTGATGGAACAGGAGCAGCGCGGGCCCCTGTCCGGCGCTGATATAGTGAACCTGACCCTCGGGCAGGTCGACGTAGCCCTTTTTCATGAAGCAATTCCTGGTAAAGCGCAGGGTGCGCCTATCATCATAGTGGGTTGTGGGTGAAGCAGGGAGACTGTTCCCGCCAGACACAAGGTTGCCTCGGGAAACCCCTTCGCTTGTTAGAGCGATTGATATAATATTAAGACTTTTGCGCAGCCGAGTAAATGGCGCGCGTCACAGCAGATCAAACCGGAGATCGCCATGACTGACGAATCCAGGCCGACCGCCCGGGCCGGCACCGCCAAGCCACCCTCGCCCTCAACAGCCACCCTCGACTATCTGCAGCAACCGCACCACCTGCTGATCAACGGCCGTCGGGTTGAAGGCAAGGCCGGCAAAACCCTGGCAACCACCGACCCCGCAATCGGTGAGGTACTGGCGCATGTGGCCATTGGCGACGGGGCCGACATCGATGCAGCCGTGGCCGCCGCACGCAACGCTTTCAATGGCCCCTGGCGGCGACTCACCCATTTCGAGCGCGGGCGCCTGCTGTCACGCCTGGCCCGGCTGATTGAGGCCAACACCGACCTGTTTACCGAGCTGGAAGTGCTGGACAACGGCATGCCCGTGGGCATTGCGCGCCTCACCATCGCCAATATCGCAGAGATGTTCGACTACTACGCCGGTGCCGCCCAGCGCATTGAAGGCAGCACGACCAGCCCACCCCGGCACATCACCGAGCACGCCGAGGCCTTGACCTACACCCTGCGTGAGCCGGTAGGTGTTGCCGGCCTGATTGTACCGTGGAACGTTCCCATCTCCACTGCCGTGCTCAAGCTTGCGCCGGCACTGGCCGCGGGCTGCACCGCAGTTATCAAACCGTCGGAAGAAACACCGCTGTCGATCCTGTTACTGGGCCAACTGATGGATGATGCCGGCTTCCCCCCCGGCGTGCTCAACATTGTCAACGGCCTCGGCGTCGATGCCGGCGCTGCCCTGGCCAATCATCCCGACGTCGATAAAATTTCCTTCACCGGCTCAACGGCCACGGGTCGCAAGGTCATTCAGGCGGCGACCGGCAACCTGAAGAAGGTGTCACTGGAACTGGGTGGCAAATCGCCGGTGGTGGTGATGCCCGACGCCGACCCGGCACTGGCGGTACCGGGCGTGGCGATGGCCACCTTTTTCCTGCAGGGCCAGAACTGCATGGCCGGCACCCGCATCTTCATTCACGACAGTATTTACGATGCGCTGGTGGAAGGCCTCAAGGCCTTCGCGGACAGCATGGTGATCGGGCACGGGCTCGACCCGACAACCCTGGTGGGCCCCTTGATCTCTGCCGCGCACCGGGACAAGGTCATGGGCTACATCGAACGCGGCATTGCGGAAGGCGCAACACTGATCACCGGCGGCAAGGCCCTGGAGGGCCCCGGCAACTTCGTCCAGCCGACGATTTTTGGTGACTGCACACCGGACATGGCGATCGTACGGGAGGAGATCTTCGGCCCGGTCATGAGCATCCAGCGCTTTGCCACCACCGACCTCGACGCCATTGCTGCCATGGCCAACGATACCGAGTACGGCCTGTCTGGGAGCGTCTGGACCCGCAACCTGTCGACCGCACACGCCCTCGTCTCCCGGATTCGCGCCGGGCATGTCTCGGTGAATTGCCACGGTGCCGTAGGCACCAACATTCCCTTTGGTGGCTACGGACAATCAGGCTGGGGCCGGGAGTTCGGCCAGGAGGGGCTGGATGCCTATCTGGAAACCAAGGCGGTAACGGTCCAGCTGTAATCGCTCGAATGCAGGCGGATCACCTTGTGATCCGCACCACCGCCATCGAAACCTGCCGGAATACCCGGCAATCACAGCACGGGAAGGGCCCGGGTCAGGCGACCTTGATAACGACCTTGCCCATGTTCTCGCCACGCATCAGGCGACAGAAGGCTTCCGGCGCCCGGGCCAGGCCCTCATAGCAGTCTTCCAGGCACTGAATATCACCGGACTCCACCGCGGGCAGGCAGGCAGCGATAAATTCGTCACGGCGTGATTCAAAGTCGTAGACCACCAGCCCGTATACCGAGGCGCGCGCCTTGATCCACAGCCCGGGGTGCGGGCCCGCGCCGCGATCGCTGGAGTTGAGTTCGGACATGATGCCGCAGAGCACCACCCGCGCACCGACAGCGAGTCGTTGCGATACGGCATTCAACAGGGCGCCGCCCACCAGGTCGAAGTAGATGTCGACACCCTCGGGACAGAGCCTGTCGAGCTCTGACTCGATCCAGCCGATGTCCCCGGCGCGACGGTCGATGCAGGCGTCATAACCGAGCTGCTCAACGGCGTAACGACACTTGGTCTCGCCGCCAGCAATGCCCACAACCCGGCAACCTCGGAGTTTGGCGAGCTGCCCTACCATGGCGCCGACGCCGCCGGTGGCCGCGGCCACCACCACCACGTCTCCCGCCTTCGGCTGGGCCTGCCAGATCAGCCCGGAGTAGGCCGTCAGCCCCGGCATACCCAGCACGGAGAGGTAGTAGGACGGACTGACCACATTGGCGGGAAGCCGGTGCAGCGCCTCCGGCGAATGCACCGAATACTGCTGCCAACCTCCCTGGCAACGCACCAGATCACCCACCTGGAAAGCCCCGGAGTCACACTGCACGACCCGGGCCACGGTTTCGCCCAGCATGACATCCCCCGGCGCGATGGTACCCGAGATATGGCGGCCGGCAATCTGGCTACGCATGTAGGGGTCCAGGGAGAGGAACAGGGTCTCGCACAGCACCTGCCCGGCGCCGCATTCCGGCACGGGGCCCGCGGCGACTTCAAAGTCGTCGGGCGTCGGCTCTCCGTCGGGGAAGCGTGCGAGTTTAACCTGGAGGTTTTCGGTTGCAGTCATGCTCATAAATCCGATTGGGTTACTGGGGAGGCGCGACCGCCCCCGGGACATGCATACGCTAACGGGGCGACACGCAGGCCGCCATGACAATAATCAGCCTGGGGGTAACGCCCCCACCCGGATCAGGCCGCGGCCGCCTGCAGTGGCCGCGGTTCCGGCCGGCGGACCTGGGTGATCGCCACCGTGGCGATAAAGATCAGCGCCACAAAAATCTGGAAGGCCAGGTCATAGTTACCGAAACGGGTGTAAAACTCTCCCGTCAGCCAGATACCCAGGCCACCGCCGAAGCAGTCCAGCACCGTGATCGTGCCGAGGATCTTGCCCGCCGACTTGAGCCCGAAACAGTTCACCGCGGACAACTGCAGCGTGGTGTACACGCCGCCCCAGCCCAGGCCGAATGCCGCCACGGCAAGCCAGATCAGGCTGCCGTGCATGAACGCCAGCCAACTGGCCCCCGCCAGCATGACCAGTACATTGCCGAGGAACACCCGCTTGAAGTCCAGGTAATCCGATAGCAGGCCGAACACGAATTTGCCGATGACTGCGCAGGCGAAAAACGCGCTGATGGCGTTGGTGGCCGTCTGGGCGTCGTAGGACAGGTCCCGCATGTACAGGAACAGGTGCGCCTGCACCGCCAGCACCGTGTAGAACGTGGTCATGGCCGTGATGGCCAGCGCCCAGAATGTGGGCGTTTTGAGCGCTTCGAGATAACCCATGTCGGCGCCGGCCGTCATGCGCTTCGCCGAGCCGCCACCCGCAATTTCGCGAACAGGCTCCATTCCCAGCTGACCCGGCAGGTCACGCACGATGAAGAACACCAGGGCAAACATACAGGCCGGGAAAACGATGGCCCACTGCATGGCCTCACGCCAGCCCACCCACTGCGCCATCAATGTCCCGTACTGGGGAAAGACCATGCCCCCCAGGCTGGTACCCACCAGGGCAATACCAATGGCCACGCCCCGCTTGCCTTCAAACCAGCTTGAAACGAGGATAACCGCAGGGTTTAGTCCACAGAGCACCAGCACCAGGCCCAGCGCAGCATGTACCAGGTACAGGACCGTCAGGGAGTCCATCTGGCTGTAGGCGAGGTAGGCACCGCCGAGGATCAACCAGCCAGCCAGCATGCAGCGCCGTACCCCCAGCCGGTCGAGAAAGATGCCGCCGAAAGGCGCCAGGATGGCGCTGGTGGAGAACGTCACCATGTCGCGAAACTTGAGTTCGCCCCGGCTCCAGCCAAACTCGTCGAGCAGTGCCTCGTCATACACGGACAGGCCGGTAATGCTCATGCCATTGCTCACCAGCAGCACGATACAGGCGATGCCGGATATGACCCATGGGTAGTATCTGTTCATGGTTTGATCTCTCTGTTGCTGGGCAACGGTGTCGGGCAAGGACGCCCTGACGAGGGCATCATTATGAAATAATGTAATATCATTACGTCTATATAACAACTAGTTGACGAAAAACGGCAGGTACAAAAGTGTTGGAAAACAGTACTCCTTGCCAAATGATCTATTTGCTATAACATTATGGCCTTACAACTATTAACGAGAAAAGACCGCAATGAGTTCCATCGACAAGCTGATCAGCCCTCGCCAGCGGAAGGCACTGGACCCGGACAGCCATGCCCCGCTCTACTACCAACTGTACACCCTGCTGAGAAACCTGATTCTCAACGGCACCCTACCCACCGGCACCCTGATGCCGACAGAGCAGCAACTCTCGGAAGCCTTTGGTGTGTCCCGTATCACCGCCAAGCGCGCGATGGACGAACTGGCTGGCGAAAAGCTCGTCGAACGCCGGCGCGGCAAAGGTTCCCACGTCATTTTCAAGTATACCCCCGGACCGGTGAAAGCTCCCCTGGTCGGCATGCTGCAGGAAATCGAGAGCATGGCGCGACAGACCGAGGTCCGGATTCTGGAAGTCAGTGAACTGCAGCCACCGGCAGAAATCCGCAAGGAGCTGGAACTGGCCGACGATGCTACGGCGGTGAGAATGGTCCGCGTTCGCTCCCGCGACGGGATACCTTTCGGCTATTACGAAAGCTGGACTGCGGGCCTCAAGAAAAAACCCACGGTCAAAAAACTGGAATCCACTCCGCGTCTGGAAATCTTCCGTGAGCAGGGCCTGATCATTACCCACGTCAAGCAGACCCTGAGTGCGATCTCCGCACCGGATGACATTGCGGAGGCTTTCGGTATCAAACCCGGCACGCCGCTGTTGAGCATGGTGCGCCGCTCCTACGACTCCGACGAAAAGCTGCGCGACTACCTGCACGTGCGCTACGACCCGGAACACTTTCAGTACCAGATGGACCTGACCATCGACGACGCCTGATCACTGCACCACACGAAACCAGGCGCCGCGTGGCGCCTGGTTTTCAGAGGACCCGGGACGCTAGCAGTCCACCACCCGGATACCGCAGTCAGCGCCTGAAAACAGGCTCTGCAGGGCATCCGGCGCACTTAGCAAGCCCTGGTAGACCACCTCCGTAGGCTTCAGGTCGCCCGCCTTGTACCAGTCGATCAGTTCCTTCTCCGCGGCGGGGAACTGTTCGTGGTAGTCCCAGACGAAGAAGCCTTCCATCCGCGCCCGCTTGTAAATCAGGTTGTAGTAGTAGCGGGGCCCGGGTAAAGGCGGCTCGTGGTACTCCGTGGAAATCATCCCGCAAATAACCGCCCTGCCCCGCAGGGCAATGTTTTTCATGGCGGCGTCGAGGGTATCCCCCCCCACATTATCGAAATACACATCGATGCCAGAGGGGCAGTACTCCTGGAACTTCTGGTCGAGGTCATCAGCCTTGTAATCGATAGCCTCATCGACACCGACCACCTGCTTCAGCCAGGCGCATTTCTCGGCGCCACCGGCTATGCCGACAACGCGGCAACCCTTCAGCCTGGCGATCTGGCACACAATCGAACCCACACCGCCGGCGGCCGCCGAAACCACGACCGTGTCGCCGGCTTGCGGCCGGCCGATGTCGAGAAAGCCGAAGTAGGCGGAAAAGCCGGACGACCCCAGTATGCCGAGATGGAGATGCAGGGGCTGCTGGGGGTCTGACACGCGCTGCAGTGTCTTCACCAGCATACCGCTGACATCACCGCTCTGGATCGAGTAGTCCTGCCACCCGGTAGAACAGGCGACCACGTCTCCCTCCCGGAAATCGGGGTGCCGACTGGCCATCACCCGCCCGACACCGCGACCTCGCATGACCTCACCGAGGTCCACGGGGGCATGAAAGCGGCTCGCGGTGCCCATCAGGTAAGCCCGCTGGGCCGGGGAAAAACCGAGGGCAGCAGTCTTTACCAGGAACTCACCCGCTGCAGGCTCCGGCAACGGCGCCTCCCGAACCTCAAAGAGATCCAGGCTGACCGGCTCTCCCTGCTGAATATTGCGTTTCAGGCACAGCTGCCGGTTAACGCTCATACATAACTCCTCTGTCTCCCCTTGAGCGGGGCGTGCCGGGCCGCTGACGAAGACCGCCCTGCCGGTGTCCTAAAGCGACTTCAGGTAATCGATGATCTCGGCCTCAGATACGACATCGGCGTACTTGGCATTCATATCGAACAGGTTGGCCTCGTGGGGTCCGTCGTGGCGGTCACCACAGGCATCGGCGACCACGATGGGGATAAAGCCGTGGGAACAGGCGTCCACACAACTGGCGCGAACGCAGCCACTGGTGGTCAGCCCGGTCAGGATGACGCTATCGATACCCGCCGCGGTCAGGGTAGAGGCCAGCGATGTACCGAAGAACGCACTGGGGTACTGTTTGCTGACCACCAGCTCGCCAGCTGCGGGCTCCAGCCCGCTCGCCCAGGCACCCATCGGCGAACCCTCGACCAGGTGACGCAGCGGCAATGCCTTCTCGAAAAAGCGGCCGCCGTTGATGCCACTGGGGTGGTACTCCACCTTGGTGTAGACCACCAGGATGCCTTGCTCACGGGCCTCCTCGACGATGCGCAGCGCCGATGCCAGTGCCTCCTCGACATCGGCGTAGAGGTCGCAATCGCGGTCGAAATAGGCCTCGACAAAGTCGATCAGGACCAGGGCCGGGCGTTTACCAAAGCCGATCCGGTTGCCGTAGACCCCGGCGTAGTTGTCTGCTGCACTGTCACTCATGTGCGTTATCCTCGGTTGATTCGCTTGTCGCAGCCAGTCTCGCCTGACGGGAGACATGCCTGCAGGTCATTTTCAGGGAGAGCGCGCGTCAGTCCCGCGCCCACTTCTTCTCGAAGTCCCAGACTTCCTCAAAGCCGATCAGGGAACAGAACTCCTTGAAATCAAAGAGGGGCACACCCTCTGGCTCCGGTGTGCCACCCTGCCCCAGTGCTTCGCGCAGTGCTTTTTCCACGGCCCAGGCCGAAGCGAGGCTGGTGAGCGCCGGAAAGATCGCCATGTTGTAGCCCAGGGTTTGCATTTCCTCGACGCTGCGCATGGGTGTCAGTCCGCCGTTGGACATATTCGCCATCATCGGCCCGTCCACCTCGGCACAGGCAGTGCGCATTTCCTCATCCGAGTGCAGGGCTTCGACAAACAGTACATCCGCACCCGCGGCACGGTAGGCATTGGCACGGTCGATGGCGGCGCTGAGCCCCTCCGACTGCAAGGCATCGGTACGGGCGATAATCTGCAGGTTCGGGTCCACCCGCGCCTCCACCGCGACCCGGATCTTCTCCACCATCTCCTCGCAGGAGACCACCCGTTTGTAGGGCGTATGGCCGCACTTCTTGGGGAACTCCTGGTCTTCCAGCTGAATGCCCGACACGCCGGCTTCCTCGTAGCCCTTCACCGTGTGGTGGACGTTGAGCAGTCCACCGTAACCGGTATCGGCATCGGCGATAACCGCCGCCTTGCTGGTCCGCACCAGCGTCGCGACGCGATCCACCATCTGCGTATAGCTGACAATGCCAGCGTCCGGGAGGCCGTAGGCCGACGCAGTCAGCCAGTACCCCGAGGCGTACACCACCTCGAAACCCACACGGTCCGCCACCACGGCGGTAATCATGTCCTGGATACCGGGGGCAAAAATAAAGTCGCCCGCGGCCAGTTTGTCTTTCACTATCGGGTTAGCCATCTTCGATCTTCAACTCCAGAAATCGGCGTGAGAATGCCTCTGTTGGAGGCTAGTAAGCGCTCCGGTAGATGGCCAGGGCATCGGCCTCCGCAACCGGGCGCGGGTTGTTGACCAGCAAGCGCTGCTGGAGCATGGCGTCGGCGGCGAGCATCGGCAGATCTGCCTCCCCGACACCGACGTCCCGCAGGCGCCGCGGCAGCGCCGTGGCACTGATAAAACCTTCCATGCGTACGATGAAGGCGGCGCAGTCAGCCTCGACATCACCGCTACCCACCCCACCGATACCGGGTAACAGTTCGGCATACAGGCTCGCCGCCTGCGGTGCATTGAAGCGCAGCACATGGGGCAGGACCAGGGAATTACTGAGGCCGTGGGAAACGTGGAAATGCCCACCCAGTGGATAGGCCAGGGCATGGACGGCAGCCACTGGCGCATTGGCAAAGGCCTGGCCCGCCATCATGGCCCCCAGTAACATGCCTGAACGCGCCTCGCGATTGCCGCCGTTACGCACCGCCTCCACCAGGTTAGCCGAGAGGAGCTGCAGCGCCTTGACTGCCAACATATCGGAGTACACGTTTTTACGTTGCACGCTGGTAAACGCCTCGATGGCGTGCACCATGGCATCGATACCAGTCGCCGCGGTCACTGCCGGCGGCAGGCCAAGGGTCAACTCCACATCGAGCAGCGCCAGGTCGGGCAACAGCTTCGAGGAAACCACACCCGCCTTGGTATGTTCGCCGGTCGTAATGATGGAGATCGGCGTCACCTCGGAACCGGTCCCCGCCGTGGTGGGCACCAGGATCAACGGCAGGCGCTCTCCCGCGATTTGCTCGATGCCAAAATAATCGGCGACGCTGCCATCGGCGGCCGCCAGTACGGCGATCAGTTTGGCCACGTCGAGGCTACTGCCACCGCCAAAGCCGATAACACCGTCAATCGCGTGCTCCCGCGCCTTGTCGGCACAGGACGAGACAACGGCTTCCGGGGGATCTGGCTGCACGTCGGAGTAGACGAGGACAGGCAGGCCCGCCCGGTCCAGCCCGGCGATCACAGCGTCGACCAGGCCGGTGGCGAGCAGCGCGGCATCGGTGACCAGCATCGGGCGCTGCATGCCCAGTTCCCTGCAGAAACGGGCCAGGTCCGCAGCCGCACCGGGCCGGCAGACGACCTTCGCCGTAGAAGCAAAGTCAAAGTCGTGCATTGAACAAGCTCCTACGGATTCGTCGCAAAGAGCCAGGGTCTGCGCTCGCGAAAATCGCGTTCGAACGCCTCGATCCTGTCCAGCCGGTTTAGCGTGAGACCGATCTGATCGAGCCCCTCCAGTAACATCTGCCGGCTGGAGGGCGCGATATCAAAGGCGTGTGCGGTACCCTGGGGGTCAATGACAGACTGCTGCTGCAGATCGATGGTCAGCCGTTGGCTCTGTGGGTCCGCAGCGACCTGTGTCGCGAGGGACTGCACGACCGTTTCCGGCAGAACGATGGGCAGAATGCCGTTGCGTTCACAGTTACCCTGGAAAATCACCCCGAAGCTGGGGGCGATAATGGCGCGAATACCGTATTCGGCCAGCGCCCACACAGCGTGTTCCCGCGATGAACCACAACCGAAGTTGCGGCCGGACAGGAGAATAGTGGCACCCTTGTAGCCCGGCTGGTTAAGCACAAAACCGGGGTTGGGCGTGCGCCCGCCGGCCTCGGTGTAGCGCCAACCGGCAAACAGCCCCTCGCCCAGCCCCTTCTTCGACACCAGTTTCATTTCCCGCGAGGGAATGATGGCATCGGTATCGATGTTCACCCGCAGCAGCGGCGCAGCCACGCCCGAGTGGATAAGGAATTTTTCCATCACAGATAGTCCCGGGGGTCGGCCAGGTGACCGGCCACGGCGGAGGCCGCTACTGTCGCCGGACTGGCCAGGTGTGAACGGGCCTCGGGGCCCTGGCGGCCTTCGAAGTTACGATTGGTGCTGGTGGCGATTCGCTGGCGAAAGCCAAAGCTCTCACCACCGGCAAAGAAGCACATCGAACATCCCGGCTCACGCCACTCGAATCCAGCCTCGGTGAACACCTTGTCCAGGCCTTCGGCTTCCGCCTCGCGTTTTACCCGTTGGGAGCCCGGCACACAGATCGCGCGCACACCCGGCGCGACCTTCCGCCCGCGGAGCACGTCGGCTGCGCGGCGCAGGTCGCTGATTCGGCTGTTGGTACACGAACCAATAAAGGCGGCATCTATCGCCAGCGTGCGCAAGTCCTGCCCGGGCGCAATACCCATGTAGTCATAGGCACGCTGCTGGGATGCACGATCGGTTTCGCTCAGGCCCGGATCGATCTCGGGAACTGCCCCGGTGATTGCGCAGGCTTGCTGGGGGCTGGTGCCCCAACTGACGCAGGGAGCCAGCTCACCACAGTCGACCTCTATCTCGCGGTCGAAGTGTGCGCCGGGGTCGGAATGCAGGGTACGCCAGAAAGCCTCGGCCCGCCCCCAGTCTGCACCGGCCGGGGCGTACTCACGCCCCCTCAGGTAATCGATCACTTTCTGGTCCGGCGCGATGACCGCGGTAAACGCTGAAAACTCCACCGCCATGTTACAGAGGGTAAGCCGCGCCTCGACATCCAGGCCTTCCACCACCTCGCCGGCGAATTCGATGGCGTAGCCAGAACCGCCGGCCGTGGTGTAGCGCGCGATGAGGTGAAGGATGAGATCCTTGGCGGTGACCGTCGGCGACAGTTCTCCGCGAAAAGTCACGCGCATGGTCCGCGGCTTTTTGACGACTAGCGTGCTGGTGGCCATGGCATGTTCGGCCTGGCTGGAGCCGATACCCCAGGCCAGCGCGCCCAATGCGCCCTGGGAACAGGTGTGGCTGTCAGGACAGACCAGCGTACAGCCGGGCTGGACAATACCCAGTTCCGGCGAAATAACGTGCACGATACCCTGGTCGGCGTCGTTGACATCGAACAGGCGAATTCCGGCCTGCCGCGAGGCCTGACGGGTGGACTGAATGAATGCGGTGCCTGCGGGCACCATGGTTTCGTCGCCGCGACCCGGCAAGGTGTCAACGATGTGATCCATGCTGCAAAATACCCGCTCCGGGGCCCGCACCTTACGCCCCTCACTGGACAGGCTCTCCAGCGCCACCGACCCCGTCCGTTCGTGCAGGAAAACGCGGTCGATGTAGATGAGCGAGTCGCCGTCGTCCAACTGCTCGACTTCGTGTTCCAACCAAAGCTTCTCAAACAGTGTTGTAGCCATCTCGCCTATGGTTGCCCCCCAATCGCAACGTGGTGCGTGTACACCGCGCTCTCCAGCCTATTTGATATAATTATATATCTTTAATATTTTGGTGTTCAATGACTGAATATGCAAACACCGATATTGCGTGACACTGTGCAGAGCACGGAGCCGACATCCTAGCGAAACGGGGCCAGCCCAACTTGACATTTGTTAATGTAGGCAAACATTTTCAGTCCTACGCTACGTCCAGTATCTAAATACCGCTACGTCCTGGAGGGGCGACAACATGGAACTTGCTGTACTGCGTTGGTTGCACATACTCGCTATGGTGTATTGGCTCGGAGGGGAATGGGGCGTTTTCCAGACCTCCTACAACATCGTTAACCGCAAACTGTCGATGGAAGAGCGGCGTCGCCATCTAGAGACCGCCTACCGCATCGACATCCTTGCTCGCACCGGCATCATCATGCTGCTACCGTTGGGGCTCCACATGGGCCACTTCTGGGGAGTACAGCCTTTCGGCGGCGCTTTCCTGGTGGCGGTGTGGGTTGCCCTCGGCAGCTGGCTGGCCCTGTGCTGGTCGGCGTTCTATTTCCGCGAAACCGATCTCGGCATCCGCCTGACCAAGTACGACGAATACATCCGCTACCTGCTGATTCCGGTACTGATGGTGGTGAGCGTCAGTTCACTGCTTGGCTATGGCCCCTTCGCCGGAGGCTCCGGCCAGCTCTGGTTCTCCGCCAAGATCTTCGTGTTCTCACTGTTGCTGGTGATCGGCCTCTGGCTGCGCTTCGTCATGCGTGAGTGGACCATGATTTTCCGCGCCCTGGCCGAGCGGGAGGACGCCGCCCTGGAAGCGCGGCTGGAACAACAGATCAAACTGTCCCGCTACCTGGCCTATCTGTACTGGATCGGTATTGCGACAGTCGCGTTCTTCGGCGCCACCAAACCTTTCTAGTTCCGCACCGGGTCCACCCGTGCCTGACAGGCCCGCTCATGTAGCGGGCCTTTTTGTCTGCAGCTGACAACAGCCTCCCGCGCCATACCGCCACACATCGCACCACGCTCCAGCAGACCGAGTCCAACTTTGTTTTGTCAGGGTGAAGCCTGAAACCACCAGGGGTCCCAGGTAGACCCGGTATTTTCCAGCAGGGCCTGGCGCCGAAAGAAGCGGCGAATCGACGAAGCCCCCATGCGTGAACCGCCCAGACCCGAAAGCTTGAAGGACTGCTTCTCGCCTTCGTGGACGATCGCGGTGAGGGCGCAGTCATTGATACTGATGGCACCGGCCTCGATACCACGGGCGACTCGTCGCGCACGACCGGGGTCACCACTGAACACCGCACCGGACAAGCCGAACACGCTGTCATTGGCCAGCGCAAGGGCCGCTTCATCGGAAGCGAAGGGCATTACCGGCAGGATCGGACCAAAGGTTTCATCGGTCATTACCTGCATGTCGTGGTCAACGCCAGTGAGTACAGTGGGCTGACACCAGATGCCACCTTGCTCGATCAGCTCCCCGCCGACCGCCACGCAGCCCCCCCGCTCCCGGGCATCCTGCAACTGCTGCTCCAGTATGTCGACCTGCCTCAAGGCAATCACCGGACCGATCTCGCCACGCCCAATCTGCCCGATATTGAGTCGCAAAGCCGATACGTTGCGAACCAGAGCCTCGACAAACGCTTCGTATCGGGTTTCGGCCACGTAGACTCGCTCGATCGAGAGACAACTCTGTCCGGCATTGGCCATCCCGCCCCAGGTGATCGCCGCGGCACTGCGTTCGACGTCCGCATCGTCAAGGACCAGTGCGGCGTCTTTCCCACCCAGTTCGAGGAAGGCGGGAATGAAACGTCGCGCAGCGGCCTCGGCCACCCGGCGCCCGGTGGCGACCGAGCCGGTGAAAATCACCATATCGACGCGATCCAGCACCTCTGCACCGACACTGCCATCGCCCTGAGCGATACCCACCAGGGGCGTCAACTCGGGGACCACCCGCAGACTGGCACGCAGGACTTCGGCGAATCGGGGAGTGACTTCGGAGGGCTTGACGATAACGGCACTGCCGGCAAGCAATCCGGGAATGGCGTCGATCAATGCCAGGAGCAGCGGAAAGTTCCAGGGACTGATGATACCCACCAGCGGGTAGGGAACGGCCTGGCCGTCAATCAGCAAGCCGGGAATGGCAGCTTTCACTGGGCCGGGTTCGCTCAGTAACTGTGGCGCCTGCCGACACCAGCGATCGAGCATATTCTGGA
Source organism: Parahaliea maris (assembly GCF_008064665.1). GTDB lineage: Bacteria > Pseudomonadota > Gammaproteobacteria > Pseudomonadales > Halieaceae > Parahaliea > Parahaliea maris. Next base: position 204,654 of record NZ_VRZA01000005.1, read on the forward strand.
CGGTGTCGAATTCGAGCTCGGACTCCCGCAGTCGGCCAGTGTCGGTGGCCAGCGCCTGAATGAGTTCTGTGCGGCGATCCTGCAAAGCCCGAAGCCACTGCTTAAGTACCGAGGCGCGCTCCACAGGTGTTCGCGCCGCCCAGGCAATTTGCGCAGCGCGGGCCTGCCCAGCCAAATCCATCAACTCCGTCGCCGTTGTACTCGCCAATACAGTATCGATCTCACCGGTGCGCGGATTGCGAACCTGCAACGGCTCGGTCACAGCATCCCCTCGGCAATCTTGCGTTGAATCACCTGGGCCTGGGTGTCGAGGAAGTGGCTGCGATCAGGCACCCTGACCTGATCACCGTCAAGCAGCGTGTTGGCTGGGTAAACACACTGCTTGCCGTAGACATCGGCGAACAGTTCCAGTCGCTGCCTGGTCAATGTGTTGAACATGGATGGTCGACGCCGATAGTGGCGCAGATGGGCAATATCCAGATCGGCGTTGGCAACCATGCTTTCGCCGGTATCGGCCACCGCCAGCACCTGGCCATGGAAATCGACTATTCTCGAACCGCCATCCGTTGAGGCAAAGGGTATATCGATGTCGTTGATACCGGCGGAATTGGCAGATACCACGTAACAGTGGTTTTCATAGGCACGTGCAGCCTTGGCCGTATTCTTGGGCGTCGGGGCCGGACTACCCACCTCGCTGGAGGAATGACAGATGATTTCCGCACCCTTTAACACCATAGCCCGTGAGATTTCCGGGTAAAGGATCTCCTCCGACGCAACACAGGCCAGGCACCCCAGTTCCGTGTCGACCACCGGAAACAGGCTGTCACTACCATAAACATCCAGGTAGCGATCCAGCACATCGTGTGGTGTAGGCGCAAACATGGATATCAGGCGGCGGTAGCGCAGGACCACATCGCCACTGTCATTCAGAATGAAGCTGGTTTGAAAATACAGCTCGGGAAAGTAAGGGTCCAACTCGTACACATTGCCGGACAGGAAGACATTGTGGTCGCTGGCGGTTTTGCCCAGGAGTTCATAGATGCGGCCATCCATTTCGATCGCCGATTTAGCGCCCCATTCGGGAACGCTCTCGCCCATGGGGAAACCCGTCAGGAAATACTCGGGCAATACCACCAGCCGCACCTGTGGGCCGATAAAGGCCTTGCTGGCTCGAATCTGCCGGCCCAGCCTGTTGATGGTGGCGAGCATGGACTGCTCCACAGCCTCTCTGTCCCGCAATGCATTGACCGAAGCACAGGTGACCTGGAGGGCCAGTGCAGCGTAAGGGAGTGGCAGCTGGTTTTTCATCGTCAGCCCCGGATAGCGTACGGCAAACGCGTGCTACTGGTGGAAGGCAGCGCTGGTCTATTCCCGGGCGAGAATGAAATTGACAACGGCGTCTGCCCACTGCTCAGGCTGTTGATCCACAATATCATGCGTCCCCCCCTGGAGCTCCACATAATCGAAATCGGGGCGCATCGCCGCGGCCCGGGGGGCCAGATCGTAGATGTCATCACCGGTATTGGTCAGAATGAGGGTCGGTTGGCTCAGTTTTTTGATCGCGCTGGCGTGGTCGTAGCGGTAGGCGGCGTGGTGACCCCAGGTATAGGGCCCCAGGCCCTGATACTTTTCCACGACAATCCGGGTAATGGTTGCCGGGTCTGGCATGGGGTCGGCGCCGTACATTTTTACCCGTAGCGCGAAGCTGGTGGCAAGGTGCGAGCCATCGAGCTTCGGCTTACCTCGCTCGTGACTACGCTCACTACCGGCGATGTATTTCTTGCGCTCAGCTTCCGTAATGGGAAAGGGGCCGTTGAGAATCAGCCGGCTTACCCTCGAAGGCGATTGCAGCGCGACCTCCGTCGCCAGCAGTCCACCCGTATGATGTCCGAGGATGTCGGCTTGATCTATGCCCAGGTGGTCGAGCACAGCAACAATGGAACTGGCCCAGTCCTCGATGCGGGGTACAAAATCAGTGGGGTCCGAGAATCCGAAACCGGGCGTGTCGATGGCCACGAAGCGGATGCCCCGGCGGGAGAGCGGCTCAAACGCCGCCTCGAACTGCCGTGCCGAAGCGGGCGACTGGTGCAACAGTATCAGGGGCCTGTCATTGCGCGGTGAAGGAACGAGCCCGGCTGAATCGTGAAAATGAACAAGACCATAGGGCCCGCGTGCATAACCGCGCCCCATAATGCCTGCGTAAACAGGCTTTTCCGTCCCTTCGCTTTCAACCGCCCCGGCGCCAGATGGTATGGCACCCGTTGCGAGAAGTGCTGCACCGCCCGCACCGTGTTTTAACAATCTGCGTCGCTCATTCATCATTCGTGACCAGTGCACTGTTCATGCCGGGTTTTGGCATAATGACATAACTTTAACAAGCGCGCACGCACTCTCCCACCGAAGCAATCGGGTTTGCAAAAACAGCTGACATGTCCAGGACACACACGCCGAGTTTAACGGGCGGTGTCCACCCCCAATTTCGAGCGCCCTTAGAGCCCGAGTGAGCCCGGGTTGACCTTGTGCGATGGATCGACCAGACCCTTGATGGCATTCACCAGCTTGAAGGTGTTCGGGTCCAGCCCCTCCCGGTAACGATAGGTCTTGCCGATCTGCAGGTGAACGCCACCGATCTCTGTGAAAAGGTCAACGATCTCCCGACGTAACTGCGCCACGGCTTCGGTCGCCTCCGGATTGGCCGGAAAACCCTTCAGGCGTGAGAGGTGTTCGGGTGTAACACTCTGGCGGTGCAGGTCATTCAGTTCCTCAGGCCAGAAGAACACGGGCTCCAGAGCAAAGGCGTTGGTGGAGATCGTCGCAAACAGGTAGCCCATGCCGATGCCGTACTTCGCAATAGCCTCCGCGTGGCGCTCGGCAATCGCCTCGACCCCCTTGAAGGCAGGCAGCACTTTGGAATGGGGCAGGATGGAGTGCACCGGTACCCAGCGCTCCCCATCGGGCCCGACCATGTTGTTGACCGGTCCGAAAGGATTGGCCCGCACGATTTTGGGGATGCTGTTTTCAATTTCCTTGCCGTTGTAGCGGGCGATGATCCTCCGCACTTCCTCCGCCATTAGCCTGGCAGCCTCCGCGCAGCGCTCCTCAATGATGACCTGCACGGAAAAGTCCACGTCGTCCATGTAGCGCCGGCCTGCGAGGGCAACCTTGGCCCCATCCTTCAAGGCGCCGAGCAGCGACCCACTGGCCTTCATCACCCCTGCCAGGGATTTCACATCCGCGGCCAGGCTTTCGCGTTTCATACGCTGGGCCTGCAGGAAGGGGTCGAAGCCGAAGCACTCCATGGCCAGCCCCTTGCGACCGATCTCACTCATTGCCGCGAGTGCGTCGTCGCCCGACTTGAAGTCGACCGCCACATACTCCCGGGCAGGCAGCTCCGGAATCAGGCGCAGGGTGGCAACGGCCTTGAAGCCGAGGGCACCGGCATCGCAGGTGAAAAGCCCCGTCAGGTCGGGCCCGTAATGGCGGAAGAAGGGCGAGCCGTTCACCTGCGCCCCTGCCCCGGTGCGCACGACAGAGCCATCTGCCAATACCACTTCAAGGCCGATAACAGAGTCCGCCGCGCTCCCGAACTGGCCGGAGCCCCAGAAGATCGCGTTCTGGCTCAGGCTGCCGCCAACCGTTGCATAGATACCGGACAAGGTGCCCCAGTAGGGCGTGCGCAGCCCGCTATCCTTGAGCGCCTCGTGCAGCACTTTCCAGGTACAGCCGCACTCAACGGTGACGTACATGTCCTCACGATTGATCTCCAGTACCCGCGACATGCGCGCATAGTCGACAATGACCGTATTATCCTCCACCGGCAGATAGCCGCCGGTATAGGACATACCACCACCCCGGGGAAGAATCGCATAGCCCGCCTCCGTCGCGAGCCTGACAACCTCGCCCAGTTCCCCGGTCGAGCCGGGCCGGACGACGGCCAGCGCGGGTTTCCCCGTGGCGTAGACATCCTGGGCATACAGCTGGCGGGAATGTTCATCCGTAAGAACGTGCTCATCTCCGATCCCGGCAGCCAGGCGCTGCAACAGTTCGGCGGTGGGAATTGCATGTGACATGGAATTGACTCTCTATTTCAGGCCGCCGTTCACGGCCTGACTGGAAAAGTACCGGGCGAGTTCTGTGATCTGCTCGTCGGTCAGGTGTTTGGTAAGCGGCTCCATCATCGGATCCTTGCGGGTACCGCTGCGAAAGTCCTTGAGTTGCTTGATCAGGTAGGGTTCTTTCTGACCGGCCAGGTTAGGCCAGACGCCGCTCATACTAATACCGTTACCACCGTGGCAGCCGAAACAGATCCCGGCAACAGCGGGCGGTGCAGCCTTCTCCTCGCCGGCCGCGAAGACGCCCGGGGAGCACAGTAGCAGCGCCAGCGTGGCGCCCAGTGCATAAGATGTTTTCATTACTAGACTCTTCATGTTGTCTGCCGGTTCCTGGCGAGGATCTCATTGGCGGCCCGTTCACCGGATTCCAGTGCACCTTCCATACCGGAAGCCCAGCGGGCAGTGTGTTCACCGGCGAAAAACAGGTTGCCGTGAGACTCGGCAACCGCATTGCCATAACGAGCGATCTGCCCGGGCAACCAGTTGGCGAAGGAGCCGCCGCTGAAGCGGGATGATTCCCAGGACCAGACTTTCTCGACCTTCGCCCCACCTTTAGCCTCGGGCATGGCCCGGTGGAAGTCATCCATTACCGCAGCTTCCACCGCCGACTCAGCCAGGCCGTCGAAGCGTTCAACACCCTGTCCGTTGATCCAGATGGTGAGGTTGGTGGGCTGGCCAGTCTCCCGGGGATCGGTAGCGAACACCCGCTCTATGGCCCCGTCGGACCAGACATTGGGCATGAAGCCCGAGCCCTGCCAGAACGGGCGCGTAACACTCAGGTGCAACTGCAGCACCCTGCCGTAGGCGACTTCGCGAACCGCCTCTGCCTGCAGATCGGGAAGACCGGGCCGAATGTCGACATTGCGTAGCGCAGGAAGCGGGAGGGTCGAGAGAACAAAGCGGGGCTGGTAGGTCGACCCATCTTCACAGGCGACCTCCATCCCCACGCCCTTGCGGGAGATGGACTTCACCACCTTGCCACGGAGCACCGGGGTTGCCAGTTTATCGGCCATGACCTCCGGCAGACGCTGGTTACCGCCGGCCACGACCTTGTAGCCACCGGGCGTAGCAAACCCCTGCAGCAGCAGCATTTTGACTCGCTGCATGGCCAGCAGGGAGGTCTCGTCCAGGTTCCGCCCGTAGTTGCTGTTGACCCCCAGCAGTTCAACCGCCCTGTCGCTGACCCCCTGCTCGCGCAGGTAAGCGCCCAGGGAACGATCGAGGTAGGCATAATCCGCACTCAGCCAGTCGTCCGCGGTTTCAAAACCTGCATCACCGAGTAATTGCAACAGTGCCTGGTCCGGCGGCAATTGCCGGAGGGACGGGGGCAGCGGGTTGAGCGCGGAATCCGGCCACTGGTCGGGCAGCAGCCGCTGGCCGGCGATGTCCATGATCTGGGCCACCGGTTCCGAACCCGGCGTGTAGGCCATGGGCTTGAGTTCAACGCCGTGCTTCAGCGCAGTGAATATCAGGCGCCCGTAGGTAGGCCCCACTGTTTGGCCGCCCGCCTCGGGGTGACCGGCGACATCGTCCAGCGTATAGAGCCGACCACCAATCCGGTCCCGGGCTTCGAGCACCTGAACCTTGAGACCGGCAGCCTCCAGCAGTTCCGCAGCGTACAGCCCGGACAGGCCGGCACCAATGACCACCACGTCAGGTTCGGCGGCTGCAAGCAGCCTGAGGGGCAGCAGGGCCCCGGCGGTCAGGACCCCCATGTGGCCGAGGAACTGTCTTCTGTTAATCAACTGACTTACTCCAGTGCGCGGCACGGGCCGGCATACAACGCGGCCCGTACCCCGCCAAACTTACTTCCCGGACGGTTTCACCGGCGCGGGCTTCTGTTCACGGGCGTAGTTTTCCAGGCTGGAGTAGCTGGGATCCACCCATTCGGTCGGCGCCTCGAAATACTTCGGATAGTGTTTCTCGGCATAGGCCTTGATCTTGGGGGAAAGCACCCGCATGTCGTTGTAGCCACCCATCATACAGTCGTAATAGCAATGGCCATCCGCCTGCCCCATCAGCATCCAGGGCAGCCAGGGGGTGATGCGCGACCAGGCACCGGAGTACTCCACCGAAGTCTTGGCCGGGTCCGCCAGGTCATCCCTGTCGATGACGTAGGTAAACATCTCGGAAACGCGGTTCATCTTGCCCGCGGACTCGCGCGGCCACTCTTCAGGCTGCAGCGCGGAGGGATAGAAAAGGTGAATCGGGGAGTGAAGGAAGACCTTGTTGTCGCCGGTCTCACGCCAGTTGAGCAGCAGCGGGCGCTTCACGGGTTTGGACTTGTTCAGGCCACCGTATGAGGGCGGCTCCGGATAGTAGGGGCCAATCTCGTGGTTGAAGGGATCGTTGGCCACGGGAACCACCTTCACCCGCTCGCCGGTGTAGGGGTTGTCCCAGTGCTCCAGCACCTCGCCTGTTTTGAGATCGGTGTAGAAGCCCACTTCACGCAGCAACTTCTGGTAGACGCCGTCGCCCTTGTCGACCAGTCGGGCGAAGGAAAAACCCTCAAAGCCGAATAATGGCTTCACCGCCTCGCCGTCGCGCACGCCATTGACCGTACCGGAAAACCAGCCGAACTTCTGCTTGCCGATATCCAGGTTGGACATCAGGCGCGCCCAGGCGTCCCGGTTCCAGAAATTGTCGTCGTACTTCAGGGTGGAATAGTCCACCGTGCTGCCACAGTCCTTGTCTGCAGCCAGCGCTGAAGCCCCGATACCTGCAACACCTGCACCCACGGCGGTCCGGCCTGCAAGGCTCAGGAAATCCCTGCGCCCCTTGCCACTGCTGGTGGCTGATTCGTCTTTCATCCTTCCTACCTCACTCATTGGTGGTGATTGAATCCCCGGGGTTAGCGGGAATAATTATCCTTCCGGATCTTCATAGACCTCAACAGTGCGCGTGCCGTCGGGCGCCGACGAGACGGTCCCTCCCACGGCATGCAGAACCCGCAGACGGGCCCGTTCCGATTCGACACGATCCGCCGCTATTCGTTCGGCCCGGGACACAGCGAAGCCTCGCAGGCTGCCGATATCTGCATGTTCATCTGCGCTCTCTGACACCAGCCCCATATTGATAACATAGCGCTTGTCGCGCGGGTTCAGGCTGATGAACTGGCGGTAGTGCTCATACCCACTGACCGGGTCGAGGACGCGCCGGATTGCGGAATCCGGCGCCACCAGGCGTGTTTCCATACCGTTCGACCCCGCCAGGTCGGGGCGAATGCTGACCTGCCTGACCGTGCCGGCACTGTCTGCCCGCGCGTGCTCACTGATCGTGATGATTTCGATTCCCCTGTCGGCGCCAACCTTGCCGCCACTCGCAAAGGCACTGCCCTCCCCTGGCGGGAAGAACTTGTATTCCGTTTCGACCACCTTGCCGTCCTCGACGGCGATCCCGGTGATCGTGTGATACTGCTTGACCCGGTAATTCATCTGGCCGTCCATGTAGCTGTTGTTCCCCAGCCACCAGCCCTCTGACTGCTGCCAGTACTCGAAGTCGCCCAACCGGTTCTCAGGCGCCGGATAACCCCACAAGGGCACCAGGGTGAGTACAGCGAACAGGATGCTGCGCATGAATTCCTCCAAACAGGCGAGCCCGCAATCCGGTAGAGAGAACGTCCCGCGCCCCGAGTACCGTTTACCGACCGCCATTACTTTATATGCCCTATAGTTATCTCTTTAGGTCATTTATGTCAACTACTTCGGCCCCGGCAGTTTTACCCGGGGCATTGCCACACCGGGCCCGGGGGTGTAAAACACCGCAAACCGTGGGATTCCACAACCTGCGGCTCTATACTGCCGCCCCGACAATCACCCGCTGCGGGAATCGATCTAGCGCCATGACACCCAACGAACTGCCCCCGGCCACCGTCAACTTCGGCCGCAACTACGCGCTCTACAAGGGTCTGAGCGACGCCGAGCTGCGCGACCTGGCGGATATTGCGAAGCTCAGAATACGCTCCGAGCAACAGTACCTGTTCACTCAACACACCACCGCAGACCAGGTCTTCAACCTGGTCACCGGGACCGCACTCGTGGAGCGCATGTCCAGTTCAGGACGTCGCCAGGTGCTGGCCTTTCTCTTCCCCGGCGATTTCGTGGGTCTGAGCAACTCCGATTTGCGGGAGTACGCGGTAAAAACCCTCACCGAGGTCACTGCCTACGAGTTCAACCAGCAAAAGCTGCGCTCCCTGACCGAAACCTCTCCCCAACTGAAGGAGAACATGAAGGACATCAGCGCCAACGTACTGGCGCACGCCCTGGACCAGGTTTTCATCCTCGGCCAGAAGAAAGCCGATGAACGCATCTGCTTCCTGGTCATGATGTTCCTGCAGCGCATGCCCGGCGCCACCCTGGAGCACATCGACCTCCCCATGACCCGGCAGGACATCGCCGACTACCTGGGACTGACCGTCGAGACGGTCAGCCGCTCCCTCGCCAAACTCAAGCGGGAGAACATCATTTCCACACCGTCGCGACACGGTCTGCGGGTGGAAGACTATGACGAGGTCAGGCGCCTCGCGGACATCGAATAGGCCCGCACCATTACGGGCCCCTCCCTCCAGGGGATAGCGCCGCAACCCTAGAGGTTGGGCACCACCGCCTCGACATAGGCTGCAATCAGTTGCGCAAAGCGGTGCGGCACTTCCAGCGGAGGATAGTGACCGACATCCGGCATCAGCGTTCTCGAAATCTGGGAATTCTCGAGATAGCGGGCCACCGCGACCGCCGCCGCTTCCGGCAGCAGCGGATCAGCCGTTCCCCAGATAAGCAGGGTCGGCGCTACCACTTTCTTCATCTCGATCTTCGCCTGCTTGCCATCCCCGATCCGCGCGATCATCGCAATCAGGTGCTTCTCAGGTGTCCGGCGGGAAAAATCGTAATACTCGGTGCGTGTCTGCTGGGAAATGCGGTCCGCCTCGCCGGAGAAATAACTCAGGAACTCGTTCCAGAACTCCTCATCCTGGAAACCCGTCGCTCTCGCCCGGGCGGTGGCATCGATAAAGGACTGCGGCATCACCAGGTGGTCGGTCACGACCGGGTCCGACGGCGTATTGGAGATGATCAGCCGCTCCACCATATCGGGGCGGCGGGCAGCGAGGTACATACCCATGGTGCCGCCGCTGGACACGCCGACGAAGGTCACGCGATCGACCTTCAGGTGATCGAGCAGGGCCACCGGAATGTCGGTAGGTACGATCGTTTCCACATCGCTGTCCGAAGCCCCATTGGACAGTCCGTAACTGGGAATATCGAAGCGGATGATCCGGTAGCGATCAACCAGGTCGTCCGTTATCACATCCCAGGTACGCAGGCTGCTCTCGGAACCGTGGACCATCATCAGGACCGGCGCATCGCGGGGCCCTTCGTCCTTGTAGTGAATCTGCATGTCACCGACCGTCAGGTAGCGACTCTCGGCATCCTCGAATCGCTCGCGCAGTTCAGCAATGGTCAGGTAGGGGTGGGCCCCTTCGGTACCGGCGGTTTCCGCCGCCGAGGCAAAGGGCCCTGCTACCAGCAGACTGAAGAACAGGGCAACGAGATGTGTACAGGGTCCGGGCAATCGCATGACAAACAGCTCCAGGTTAAAAAGTGAGAACTCACCGTGATTCACCGGCTCAGGCCCGGTCAGGGCCGGCCCGGAATAACCAGGGTTCGCGGGCTTGCAGCTGGGCTTCAAAACCGCGAATGGTGTCGACGCTGGCCAGCGTCACCGCAATATCATCCAGGCCTTCGAGCAGATGATGCTTGCGGGCCGGATCGATATCGAAGTGCCACTCACGCGTTGCCGAGCGCACGAGCTGCGCGGCGAGATCGATCTCGAGTTCGAATTCCGCTTCTGCGGCGGCCAGGCCGAACAACTCGGCAATCGTCGCCGCAGGCAGGCTCAGGGGCAACAGGCCATTTTTGAAGCAGTTGCTGAAAAAAATATCGGCAAAACCGGGGGCGATGATCGCGCGAAAGCCGAAGTCGCGCAGGGCCCAGACAGCGTGTTCCCGACTGGAACCGCAGCCAAAATTGTCACCCGCCAGCAGAATGCTGGCGCCCTGGTACCGCGGCTCGTTCAGTGCGAACTGCGGATTTTTGCGGCGGCTGGGGGTATCCGTTTCAACATCACCGGGATCCAGGTAGCGCCAGTCGTCGAACAGCCAGTCGGCGTAGCCGAACTTGCTGATGGATTTGAGGTACTGCTTGGGCAGGATGGCATCGGTATCGACGTTACTGCGATCCAGCGGGAATACCCGCCCGCGATGGGTGGTAAACGCGTCCATCAGACCCACTCTCCTTGACTGACGTCGACAAAATGTCCGCTAATGGCGGCGGCAGCGGCCATGGCGGGGCTGACGAGATGGGTGCGACCACCGAGCCCCTGGCGACTCTGGAAGTTGCGATTGGAAGTGGAGGCGCAGTGTTCCCCTGGCAGCAGGCGGTCGGCATTCATGGCCAGGCACATCGAGCACCCGGGCTCCCGCCACTCGAAGCCCGCGGCGAGGATTATGCTGTCCAGCCCCTCCTCTTCGGCCTGGCGTTTCACCAGGCCGGAACCCGGCACCACCAGCGCCTGTTTGACCCCGGGCGCAATGCGCTTGCCCTCGACGATCCGGGCCACCTCGCGAATATCCTCGATGCGCGAGTTGGTGCAGGAACCGATGAAGGCGCGGTCGATATGGATGTCGGTGATCGCCTGGCCGGGGCTCAGGCCCATGTAGCTCAGCGCCGACTCACAGGCCTCGGCCTTGACCGGGTTGTCAAAGTCCTGCGGGCCGGGGACGGCGGCATCGACCGGGACGACCATTTCCGGTGAAGTACCCCAGCTCACCTGGGGGCGAATATCCGCCGCAGCGTAAATGTGTTCAAGGTCAAAGCCAGCGTCCGGATCGCTGTGCAGGGATTGCCAGTCCGCCGTTGCCCGCTGCCAGTCCTCGCCCGCAGGCGCGTACGGCCTCCCCTTGAGGTAGGCTTCGGTGGTGGCGTCATAGGCCACCAGCCCGGCCCGGGCCCCCGCCTCGATCGCCATGTTGCACAGGGTCATGCGCCCTTCCATGCTCAGGGAGCGGATCGCCTCACCTGCAAATTCGATGGTGCAACCCGTACCCCCGGCAGTACCGATCTGGCCGATGATGTAAAGCGCGACATCCTTGGCGGTGACACCCGGGCGCAGGGCACCATCCACCCGGACCAACATGTTGCGCGCCTTCTGCTGCCGCAGGCACTGGGTGGCCAGTACATGTTCCACTTCCGAGGTGCCAATACCCACACCCAGCGCCGCGAAGGCGCCGTGAGTGGCGGTGTGCGAGTCGCCGCACACGACCGTGGTACCCGGCAGCGTCATGCCCTGCTCCGGGGAAATGACGTGGACGATGCCCTGCCGGTAATCCGTCAGGGAGAATTCGAGCAAGTCGAACTCGCGGCAGTTGTTGTCCAGGGCGATGACCTGCTGGCGGGACACCCGGTCGGTAATGCCGTCGACGCCCAGCTCGCGATCGGTCGTCGGAACATTGTGGTCAGGCGTCGCCAGGATGGATTCCCTGCGCCAGGGTCTGCGACCCGCGGCGCGCAGGCCTTCGAAGGCCTGGGCTGAAGATACCTCATGGATGATGTGACGATCGATGTAGATGAGCGCCACGCCCTCGTCGTCCGTCGAGACACAGCGTCGGTCCCAGAGTTTGTCATACAGGGTTCTGGCGTTGACGGCCATTGTAAAAGGGTCTCCGGATTAGCGGGCTGGAAACAGGGGCGGCCGGTGCAAGCCGGCCGCCCGGTAGATACTGTGACGCCGAGCGAACTAGCTGGCCTGGCGCTGGAAGGTCGGGGCAACCGGGGGTTCGAGGTGGGTTTCCTCGAGGCAGCGGGCCTTGATCTCTTCGATCGTGCCACCGCGGTTGAAGACCTCCTCGATGTCTCCCTGCTGTTCCGCCATGCTGGCGCGCAGGGCCTCGGTCGCCGCCTCGTCGACCGCTCCCTCGGTAATCACCACACCGTAACGGCGGGCGCCTTCCTCCGAGACCAGCCCGCGGTTCACGTCGGTGAGGACGAGCTGCGCATCGCGTTCAAGGGGGTTACCCCAGCCACCGCCGCCCCAGGTGTTGAAGTACAGCAGGTCGCCGGACTTGACCTTAATACCCTCGCGCTTGGACGGCAGCCATTCCTCGCTGCCATCGGCCCGCACCAGCAGCTTGGTCGAACGCAGGCCCGGCTCACCGCCATTCACACCCCAGGGATAAACCAGCCAGCGGTCATCGTGAATACCGATCTCACCATCACAGAGGAAGCGGTAGGCCACGCTCAAGCCGTTACCGCCGCGATGCAGACCGGCGCCGCCGGAGTCGGTGATGGTTTCGTACTTCTCGATGCGCATCGGGAAATAGGACTCGATGAACTCGTTGGGCACGTTGGTGAAACCGGGCCACAGGGAGTGGCCGTCTGGACCGTCGCCCACCGGGCGCCCGGGGATACCGCCAAAGCCGATCTGGAACAACTGGAACCATTCGCCCTTGTCGTCGTAACCGGAGTAGAACAGGTGCGGCGAATCGGAGAAGCCCGCGGCGTTCAGCAGCTCCTTGGGGGCACCCATGCCGAGCAGGGCCCCGAGGATATCGAAAATGCGTCCCAGCGCGTGGGTACGACCGGAAAGCGCCGCCGGGTAATTCGGCTTGAGCAGCGTGCCCTGCGGAATACGCACATCGACCAGGTCGTAGAAACCGTCGTTGAAAATGATCTGCGGGTCCACAATGTTGATGGTGAATGAGCCGAAGAACATCTTGAACATGTCTTCATTGAGGTAGAAGTTCACCGAGCTCTGTGCCTGGGGATCGGTGCCTTCAAAGTCGAAGATGACCCGCTCGCCCTCGCGCCACATTTTGCAGGTAATACCATAGGGACCCATGCCCTTGCCGTCGTCACACAGGTAATCCGTGAACTCACGCGGCTCTTCCGGCACGATCATCTTGATGATCTCGCTCATCGCCATGCGGTTGCGATCCAGCATGATGTCCATGGTGCTGCTGAACACGTCATCACCGAAGCGTTCGGCCAGTTCCACACAGCGGCGGGCCGCAGTCTTGCAGGCCGCCACCAGGGCGTTGAGGTCAAAACGGTTCCACTGGGGAGTACGGACATTGTGCAGGATCATCTCCAGCATCTCGTCCTGCAGCACGCCCTTCTTGTACAACTTGACAGGCGGGATGCGAATCCCTTCCTGGAAGATCGTGGTGGCCTCGATCGGCATGGAGCCGGGTACCATGCCCCCGTTATCGGACATATGGCCAAACATGGCCGCCCAGGCGATGTGGCGCCCGTCCTTGAAGACTGGCAGCAGCACAATCCAGTCATTGAGGTGCGACACCGCCGCATTGCACATGTAGGGGTCGTTGGTGAGGATGATATCGCCCTCCTCGATGTCCCCCTCGTAGGCGCTATTGAAGCCCGGGATAAAGGAACCGAACTGGCCCACGACCATCTTGCCATCGCGATTGGCAATCATCGGGAAGCAGTCACCCTGCTCGCGGATACCCGGCGACATGGCGGTCCGGAACAGCACCGCGTCCATTTCCTCGCGCGCGTTGCGCAGTGCGTTTTCAATGATATCGACGGTTACACCCTCAACGTCCACGCGCTCGAGGGGGGTCTTGTTGGTTTCAATAATATTCGCAGTCACTGTATGTTCCCCCTTGATTACTCAGCAGCCACATCGGCCGGATTGATGAGCAGGTTGCCGATGGCGTCCACTCGGGCGGCATAGCCGGGCAGCACCAGGGTGGTTGAATCCATTTCGCTGACAATCGCCGGACCCGGCACCACCATGCCCTCGTGCAGCAGCTTGCGGTCATAGATATAGCCGTCGTGCCAGCTGCCGTCGTAGTAGAAACGGGTTTCGTGCAGCTTGCAGTCAGCCAGCGTGAGGCCCTTGTCGCCAAGTTCCTTCTGCGCGATCTCGCCCGAACGCGCCTTCACGACGGCGCGAATCATCAGGATTTCGTGGCCGTCACCCAGCTTGAAGGTGAACAGCTTCTCGTGCTCCGCATCGAAGTAATCGGTGATCAGCGCGAGCCCCTTGTCCGCCAGTTCCGCCTGCGTGAACTCCACGCTGATCTCGAAGGCCTGGCCGGAATAACGCAGGTCGGCCTGGTAGATCACTTCGAGGTCATCCTCGCTGATGCCGTCGGCGATCAGGGATTCCGAGGCACGTCCTTTCAGCTCAACGAGGTCTGCCATCAGCTGCTCCGCCGTGGTGTCCTCCGCCATGGTGAGGTAGGTGCGCGCGGCTTCATCCTGCACCTGGGTGGTGGCGTCGCCATAGGCGCACAGTACACCGGGGCCGGGCGGCACGATCACCGGCCAGGCGTTGGTCAGGATACCCAGGGCGTTGGCGTGCAGCGGGCCGGCACCGCCAAAGCCTACCAGCGAGAAGTCACGGGGATCGTAACCCTGCTCCACCGAGACCAGGCGCAGGGCGCCGAACATCGCCTCGTTGGCGATACGGATGATGCCCTCGGCAGCCGCCATCAGGTCGATACCCATGGCATCGGCCACTTTGGCGACGGCCTTCTCGGCGGCCTCGCGATTGATGGCCATCGCGCCACCCAGTTGCACATCGGACGGCAGGTAACCCAGCACAACGTTGGCGTCGCACACGGTGGGCTCTTCACCGCCCTTCATGTAGGCGGCCGGCCCGGGGACGGCGCCTGCAGATTCGGGACCGACCCGCAGGGCCTTGGTCAGCTCCGGTACGAAGGCGATTGAACCGCCGCCGGCACCGACCGTGCGCACATCCACAGAGGGGGCCCGCACGCGGACGTCGCCGACAATGGTTTCACGACGGACCTTGGCACGCGAGCCCTGGATCAGGGCCACGTCAGTGGAGGTGCCACCCATGTCGAAGGTGAGGATGTCGTCGAAGCCGGCGCGGCTGCAGAAGTAGATGGCGCCGGTGACACCGCCGGCAGGACCGGACATCAACAGATTGACCGGGGAGTCAGCCGATGCGCGACCTGAGGCCAGGCCACCGTCGGAGCGCAGGATGGAGAGCAGTACGTCATCTCCCATGCGCTCTTCCAGCGAGGACTGCAGGTTCTTCACGTAGCGCGACACCTCTGGCCGCACGTAGGAGTTCACCACCGTTGTCTCGGTACGCTCGTACTCCTGCATTTCCGGCACGACTTCGCTGGAGATGGAAATCGGGACATCGCCAAAGACGTCCAGGGCGATATTGCGAGCGCGAATTTCATGCACCGGGTTCACATAGGCGTTGATGAAGCAGATGGTGAGCGCCTCGACCTCGCCCTTGGCATACAGTGCTTCCAGGTCGGCCCGCAGGGCCGCCTCGTCCAGTTCAGTGATGATCTCGCCGGAGGCGCCAAGTCGCTCGGTGGCACCGATGGTAAGTTCCAGCGGAGCCAGCAGCGGACTCTTCACAAAGCTCACCCAGCCGCCGAGACCGCCGGGGCAGAAGGAACGCGCCACCTGCAGGGTCTGTTCGTAGCCCGCGGTGGTAACCAGACCCACCTTCGCGCCTTTTCCGGTCAGTACCGCATTGGTTGCTACGGTAGTTCCGTGCATCACCCGGTCGATCTGCTTCGGGTCGACACCGGATTCCTCACAGATCCGGGCCACGCCGTTGAGCACGCCCACAGAGGAATCATGGGGCGTTGAAGGGACTTTCGCGGTGTAGGTTTCACCGTTTTCTTCGTTAATCAGCAGAAGATCGGTAAACGTACCCCCTACATCCACACCCAGGCGATAACTCATAGACTGTAACCTCGTTGCTTTTACCTGCCGGCTGGCCGGCTGGCGAACTGTTTTCGCGGAAGCCCTGTGACACCGAGCCTGACGCTGGGCGACCGCACTAAAAGACAATTGCTATATTTGATATATAATTATCTCTTTAGGACATTAATGTCAACGCCATGGCCTGGCAGGGCACAGGACCTCTGTTGCATCGACATCCATATACAGGCAATAGTGCATTTTCAGCCACTTCGGCGACCTTCCCTGCCGGCGATACGGTTCACGGGAATCGTCGCAAGGACTGTGCCAGCAGACGCAGCCAGCGCACATGGCACAGGCGTCAGTGACCAATGCAGAAAGGCCCGGGCCGAAGCGCCGGGCCATAATTCAGGCGTTAACAGTGACCCATCCGGCCCCTGAAAGACATGACAATTGTCATGCCCGTGAGACTTCGACCGCTGGGCTCAGCTGCCCCGCTGGTATCCGGGTGTTTCCGGGGGAACTTGCTCGGCGTAAGCCTCCAGGGTACCGATGACCCCCAGATCCGGCCCGTCGGTCGGCTCCTCGAACAGATCGGGACGGTCCTTCTCCACCCGCTCCCGGACGACGGCGGGAACATCGTCCATCCCGCCGGTGATCTGGTAGCTGTGCATGCGCCCCATCAGCACACCGTGAACACCGCTCTGCCCCATCATCATCCAGGGCCACCAGGGTGCCTGACGCATGAACCCGGCGGTATATCGGGCCGTCTCCAGTGAGCGGTCGTCAATCTCGTCGCGCGGGGTAAAGATCGTGAAGTGCTCCGATGGGTTCACCCTGGGACCGGTGGAAGCCTTAGGCCAGCCTTCCGGCGTCACCGGGTTGGTGTACTCGTGGGCGTAGTCCCAGCCCAGCAGGTACTGGTCGCCGATCACTTGCCATGGCAGGCGGTAGGGCTCACCGGCACCACCGCCCTCGCCCATGTCGTTGTTCACCGTTTCCCCATCGCCGACCTTGAACACTTTTCGCGTGAGGCCGAGGCTGCCGCGGAAGCGGTCGTTGAGGAAGGGGAAAACTTCGACCCGCTCCCCGGTCCACGGGTTGTCCCAGTGATCGATGATCTTGCCAGTGGCCAGGTCCGTGAAATAGCCACACTCCTTGCCCATGACCTTCACCGTGCCATCGGGGAGGATTTTGTTGCGGATATTACCAAAACCACAGTAGCCAAACAGCGGCTTGGCGCGCTGTGACCCGACGATGGCGTACTGCACTCCCTGGTAACCGGACAGCACGGCCTTGTCGCCGATGGTGCCCCAGAGCTTGGCAAAGCCGTAGAGGTTTTCCCTCGGGTCCATAACATCCAGCGGCTTGATGTGGGCGTTGGCACGCGGCTCACCGGCCGCGATAGCGGCGGCGGGTATCACCGTGGAGGCACCGGCGGCGGCGGCCAGACCGGCGCCAACAAAGGAGCGCCGGGAAAGGCCCGGGGAGTCGAGTTCGGAAGTCATAGTCAATCCTTATACTGCGTAATTGGTATCAGATCAGTGCCGGGATTCACCCGGGATTACGGTCTTTGACGGCGCGGGCAAGGGTGTTGGCCAGGAAGCTGTTATCCCACTCCGGCGATTTCGGCGGGTTTTTACCCACGCGCAGTACAATGAGGTCGAAGTTGGGCTCGATGTACACCACCTGGTTGAAGTTGCCGTCAAACATGAATATGTCCTTGTCGACGAAGGGTTCGCTGTGCAGCACTTTGGGACCCGATGCGTGGGGGCCGGCAAAACTGCGACGGGCGATATATTCGCCGCCGATCCACAGCCCGAGCCCATAGTGGGGGTTCTGCGGGGTAGCAGTGCGCATTTCTTTCACGTAACCATCGGGCAGTAGCTGCTCCCCTGCGATCCCGTCACCCTTCAGCAACAGGATGGCCATGCGCAGATAGGTTTCCGCGGGAAAGTAGGCGCAGCAACCCGAGTGCGCCATACCACCCGGGCGGTTGACCCACTGGCTGCCCCCGGGAGCTCCGATCTTCGCCAGCACTTCCCCGCCAAGGAATTCGCCGTAGCGCTGGCCAGTGGCACGCTCTATCAACACGGCAACCAGGTCGGCGGTGGCATTGCTGTAGCCGTACACCGAGCCCGGCGCTTCCACCAGCGGGTATTCCTCCACGATGTACTTGCCGTGTTCCGGCGACAGGTAGGCCCGGTTGAGGGGGTGGTCGGGGTCCGGGCTGTAAGCCTGGGGCAGCAGGCCGGTGCGCATGTCCAGCAGGTGGCGCACCCGCATCGACGCCTTCGGCGTGCCCTGCCACTCGGTAAAGAAATCCGACAGGGGCTGATCCAGCGAATCGATATAACCGAGTTTGATGGCGCGGCCGACAGCCAGCGCCGTCATCGGCTTGGACAGGGACATGGTGGTCAGCGGGGTAGCGGCGGTGACGTCGCCGAAATAGGTCGCGCGCTGTATTTTACCTTTGTGCCAGACAATAAAGGCCGTGGAGTTGTTGGCGCGGGCATACTCCTCGGCCCGATCCAGGGCCGCCTCATCGACGGTCAGCTTGCCGGAGGCAGCAACCGGCAGCGGCACCACCTGTTCAGCGCCGGCCACAGGCTCCTGCGGCGCGTACTCGGGAATATAGCCACCGTTCGCTGTGGTGGCCTTGAAACGCGCCTGATAGATCGCTTCCATATCTTCGGCGACGGCGGGCAATGCCATCAGCGCCACCAGTGCCAATGCTCCAGGTTTCATTCAGGACTCCCCGGCCTTGGCGGCTCTCTCGGCTTTCACCTTGTTGTAATAATCCATGGAATCGAAGCGGACATCGTTCCAGGTATCGGTTTCAAAAATATCCGGCGTATATTTTTCAAAGCCGGCGCGTACCTGGGGTTCGAGGGCATCGAAGCCGGAGATGTTGCAGCCCCAGGAACGCACCATGCTGCGTCCAGGCAAGTTGCCGAAGCCGAAGAAGGGCTGCCAGCTGGTCATGTTCTGCATGTGGATTTCCGCCGGGGCGGAGGTCAGCTCCGGATTGAGCACGTCCTCGATATTGGCGGAGAAGGTGTACATGGAATCCCAGAAAATAGTGGGACCGGACGAAAGCTCGGGGAATTCCTCCGGAGTGAACATGTTGGGGAAGGTCTCGAGCGATTGCGCTGGCACGAAAACGCGGTTACCGACCACGTTCACCCGAAGAGGGTTGGGAGCGATACCGGGGGCGATGATTCCCTGCGGGGTATACATGCGACCGATCGGCCCCAGGACGAACTGCTCCAGTTCCACGGTCTTGCCGGTCACCGGGTTGGTCCAGTGGGTTATGGGGTTGTCGGTATCAAACTCGCAGTAGTAGCCCACCTCGTAATGCCGCAGTTCCGAGGTCCCCGGCTCAATCAATTTCCATTTCTGCACCAGGTAGTTGTTCATGGAAAACAGGGGCACCAGGCTGCGATCTCCCAGGTAGCCGTAGATGTGGAAGCGCATGAAGGCGTGAGTATCCTCGGTACCGATACTGCCCATCACCTTGGTGATGATGCTCGAGCGCGCTTCCGGCGTGGACAGGTCGAGATCGTTTATTCCATAGCGCGAATCGAGACCGACAACCGGCTTGTTGGCGGCCCTGGCCGAGGGCCCCGACAGCGTGAGGCCGGCGGCACCCAGTGCGCCAAGTCCCTTGAGCGCCGAGCGGCGGGTTACTTTTTCAGACATGTTGTTCTCCTGTTGAATTCTATTTCGATGCAGCAAGGTACTGCGTCGCGTGTGCTGTTTTGAAGCCGGGGGCGGGGCCTTGACGGCTGCCACAATATCGTCGGTGACGTTCGGCAATCCCGCCAGGCCCATCTGCGCGGGGCGCTCGCGCCGGGACTAACCGGCCGCTGAACCATCCCCCTCTTTCATGAAACTGAGTCTCCTGGTCAGGGTTGGGCGTCCGCCTGCTGTTGCAGCCAGTGGTTCACGCGCAGTTGCGCGTTGCGTCGGACATCTTCATAGAAAAGGCCGAAATCGTGGTAGTGCATGCTGCCGCCGGGCAAACTGGCCAGTTCGAGTGCTGGATCGACATCAACCACCAGGAAGCCCCGCTGGCAATGGGCGGCGACACCTCCCGCCACGAGCGCACGCGGGGCGCCCTCCCCCGGTTTGCCGGGTACCGCACCCAGGCTCGAAGTGGCGGGGGCTGCTGGCTGACTCGCGCGAAAGGTCAGCGGATTGACGCAGACGCCCCGCCGCCCCTCCTGGGTCTGGTATTCATGGGCGTAGCGGCTCCCCGCCAGAGACTGGTACTGGTCGAGGTTCACTTCGCGGGTTCCGGCGTTCCAGGAGAGTACACAGGCTGTCTGTGCTGGTTCGGCACACACCGAAAGGGTCTGGAAGCTGCGCCCGAAATCGCCCTCCATCAAGTCGACACCGATCGCGTAGGCCGCCACCAGGCGGGCTTGCAGGGGGCGCGAGTCGATCCTGTCGCGTAGCAGGCGGTATACCATCAAGCCGCCCTGGCTGTGCCCGGCGAGGATAAACGGGCGGCCATGGTTGCGATGCTCGATGTAATCATCGAACGCGCGCAATATATCGGTGTAGGCAAGATCGTAGGCGTTCTCACCTTCGCGCCCCGGGCCGCTGCTGCGTACCCCCAGCATGCTGGCCTGGCGATAGCGCGGCGCGTAGACCTGACAGCAGGCATTGAACACGCTGGCCTGGCGGGCGATCACGCTGACATCGGTCCAGGCGTTGGTGGCAGCGTCGGCTACGTCCTGATTCCAACGTTCGCTACTCAGGTCAGTGGTCGGGTGGACATAGAATACGTCGGCGGGCCGCTCGGCACTGACCGGCGATGCTCCCGGGGGGATCGCCGCCGAGGCGCCCGGCGCCTCCGGCAGGGCGGCCCATGACGCGGAGTTGCGATAGTCAGGCGCGTCTGGCGGTACCTGCTCGGCAAACGGCACTGCCGCTTGTTCGGCTGCCAGTGCTGTTGTTGTGAGTCCTGTTGCTGCCAATAACTGGGCAACCAGGAAAAGTACGGCTCGCCGCATTCAACGTTCCTCGACAATTTCATTGATGACCGGGAAGGAGTTGCCAGTCTCCACAGCACCGCACTTGCGGCCATGACAATTGTCAAGGAGGTCCTGAACCGAATCGGTAGCATCATCATTCGAGACCGGCGACATCCATGCTGCGCCAACCGGGGCCATCACTGCAAGCGCCCCTTCACCCCAGGAAACACGCGGAATGACAGTTAGCACCACCCTTAGCGAGCAACTTGCGGCCATCACCGGCAGCGACCAGGTCCTCGTCGGCGAAGCCGGATCGGCCCTGTACACCGACGTCTATCGGCAGCTGGAGACACCCTTGGCGGTGGTCCGCCCCAGCGAGGTGGAGCAACTCCAGGACATCGTGCGCCTGTGTGCTCGTGAGGGCATTGCGGTCAATATCCGCGGTGGCGGCGCCTCCTACACCGACGGCTACCTGGCCGACAGCCCCAACCAGCTACTGATCGATCTCAGCCAGCTCAACCGCATCGTCGAAATCAACGAAGAAGACGCCTACGTTACCGTGGAAGCCGGCACCACCTGGGAAACCCTGAAGCAGGCACTTGACGAACGCGGCCTGCGCACGCCCTTCTGGGGGCCCTTCTCTGGGATGATCGCCACCGTCGGCGGCTCGATGTCGCAAAATACGATCAGCCACGGTTCCGGTGCCCACGGCATATCTGCGCAATCCGCGCTGTCGATGGACGTGGTCATGGCGGACGGGGCCCTGCTGCGCACCGGCTCGGCGAGCGCCACCGACAGCCCGTTCCTTCGTTACTTCGGCCCGGACCTCACCGGCCTCTTTACCGGTGACTGCGGCAGCCTCGGCATCAAGGCACGGATTACCCTGCCGCTACTGAAGCAGCGCCCCGCACACCGCAATGTATCCTTCGCCTTCCCGGATTTCGGGTCCATGCACAAGTCGATGCGACTGATTGCCCAGGAGCGCCTCGAGGACACCCATTTCTCACTGGATGGCGCCCTGTCCCAGGGACAGATTGCGCGCCAGGACAATGCCGGCGATACGCTGAGAATTGCCCTGTCCATCCTCAACAGTTCACCGTCCTGGTGGGAAGGCTTCAAACAGCTCGCCAGTGCGGGGCTGTCCGCGCGCCGCATCATCGGCAAGTCCGCCTACATGACACACTACATCGTCGAGGGTATCGACGACAGCGAAGTAAAAAGCCGCCTGCACCGTATCCGCCAGCTGGTGACAGGGCTGGGCACCGAGATACCCGCCACAGCACCTTCCGTGGTGCGCGGCATGCCTTTCGCTCCTTTCTACAACACGCTGGGCCCCAATGGCGAACGCTGGGTACCGCTGCACGGCATTTTGCCCCACTCCAGGGTTCCCGGGTTTCACACCGCGCTGGTAGATCTTTTCCATTCGCGCGAAGCGGAAATGAAACGCCTCGGTATCTGGCACGGCGGTATGTTTGCCACCGTCGGTTCGTCGGGCTTTCTCTATGAGCTGGCGCTGTACTGGCCGGACGAAATCACCGACTATCACCGGGCCGTGGTGCCGGCCGACTACCTCGCACAACTGCCGGTGTACGAGAGCAATGCAGAGGCCCGGGCCTATGTACACGAACTGAAACAGGCGCTCACCGATCTCTACGTCTCACACGGCGCGGTCAACTTCCAGCTCGGCAAGGCCTACCCTTATCGTGAACGGCTGCAGGCGCCGGCGCTGGACCTGATTCGCAACATCAAGCAGCACCTCGACCCAGGGCACAGCCTGGCGGCGGGCAACCTCGGGCTGCTTGAGGACTAACTGGAAGGGAGATTTACCGTGGCTACAGCTATTCGCCGCGCCTACGCCAGCGTAGGCGAGCGCCAGGTGCATTATCGGACGAGCGGCGAAGGCCCTGCCATCGTCCTCATCCACCAGTCACCCCGCAGTTCCGCGGAACTGCTGCCCCTGATCGCATTTCTCAGCACCGAGTTCCAGGTGATCGCCCCGGACACACCCGGGTATGGCCAGTCCGACCCCATAGCCCCCGCCAACAGCGAACCCGGCATCGACGAGTTCGTCGATGGCCTGGTCGGCCTGTTCGATGCCCTGGGTCTGGAAAACCCGCTGGTTTTCGGCACGCACACCGGCGCCATCCTCGGCCTGCGCCTGGCAGTGCGCTTCCCCCACCGCGTCGGCGCCCTCATTGCCAACGGTATCCTCGTCAACACGGAGGCCGAGCGCCAGGACCTTTATGAGCGTTACATGCCGCCTTTCCTGCCGGACTGGAGTGGCAGTCATCTCACCTGGCTGTGGGGGCGCAACAAGGACCAGTACGACTTCTTCCCCTGGTACCAGCATTCTCACGAGGCAAGAATTCACTGGCCAGTTGACGACCAGGGCATCCACGAATGCGTGATGGACATGATGGATGCCGGCGACAACTACCGCAGCGGTTATCGTGCGGTACTCGATTACGCGATTGCGGATGATATCCCGCGACTGCGGGTGCCCACCCAACTGCTGGTGGCCAGGGCCGATGCCCTGAGCCGTTACGTCGAGCACTTCCCGCCCCTGCCCGACGGAGTAGAGAGTTGCATCGCGGAAGACTTCGAGGACATTCCCCGCATCCTGGCAGAGTTCGCCCGCCGCCACGCCGACAGCGACGTCACGGCCACACTGGCAAACGCTACACCCGACGGCCCCCTGCAGCGCTACTTCCAATCCACGCCCGGAGGTGAGCTCCACTATCTCGCAGCGGGCAACATTGACGGACAGCACCCGCTCCTGCTGCTGCACGACGCCGGTCTCGCAGCAGACTCACTGGAGGAACTGGCGCGGGCCCTGTCCGGGCAGCGGCCTGTCATTGCCCCGGACCTCCCCGGTCACGGCGAGAGCACTGCCGGCGCAACGGCCACACCCGCTGCTTTCGCTGGGGCAGTGCTGGAATTGCTCGAGTCCCTGGACGTCGGGGCGTTCGACATCGTCGCGGTAGGCGCCTCGGCTGCCTGTGCACTGGAGCTGCAGCGCGAGGCCCCCTCGTTGGTGGGTAAATTGATCTGCTGTAACCCGGTACTCGCCGATACCGTCGCCGACCCCGATGATGCGGCTTCACTGCCGGACCTGCAGGTGGACCCCTCGGGCGCCCACCTGCTGCGCGCCTGGCACTACCTGCGCGACCGTGCACTGTACAGCTCCTGGCGGCACCGCACTGCGGACACCATGCGCCCCGCCGCCCGGCCGCCCAAGGCGGTGGAGCTGCAACGGGATGTAGTGGCCCTGCTCAAGTCCGCTACGGGGCTGAGCGGGTACCTGGAGGCGGCGTTGCGCTATCGCCTCGCCGATTGCCAGCAGGCAGGCGCCCACCTGGCCGCCACAGAGGATTTCTCCCCGACGACACTGCCGGCGGGCTTTACCAGCCTGGAAGCCAGCAAGGTGCGCTGGGCAAAGGTGATTATGGAAGTGCTGGAGCGCTGAGCTGCGGTGCCCGGTGAGGGTCAGTGGATATCCGCCAGATCCTGCATCTGCTCCAGGTCGAGGATTCTGATCGTCTGAGGTGCAGGGGTGGCCACGATGCCATCCTGTTTCAGCTTGGCCATCGAGCGACTCACCGTCTCGACGGTCATGCCGAGAAAGTCGGCAATATCCTGTCGTGACATGGCCAGGTTGATCCCCTCCGGTGTCGCCCCCGGCATGCGTTCCAGCATGTGGATACAGAAGAAACAGAGGCGCTCGTGGGCTTTCTTCTGGCCAAGAAGATAGAGTTGGTCGAAGGTCAGCGCCTGCACCAGGGCGCCGATGCTGCGCATATTGGCCTTCAGGTGGGGCAGATCCTCCGACAGGGTGTAGAGCTTTTCCCGTGGAAACTCATAGGCGCTCATGTCGGTAAGCGCCTTGATACCGTACTCGAACTGGCTGGAGTTGTTCAGGCCGGCAAAGTCTCCCGGAAAAATAAAGGCGAGCACCTGGCGCCGCCCGGTAGACGACAGCCGCTCGATCAGGCCGGTACCGGAGGCGATATTGAACACCCAGTCGGAGGGCGCATTCTGGCGACACAGGTACTGCTGGGGCGATAGCGTCTTCAGGCGCGAGATGGACGCCAGTTGCTCCCGCTCCTCACGACTGAGGTCGTGAAACAGCGGGCAATCGTCTTCAAATCCCACGGAAGTGGACGACGGGTGATTCATTGCGGGGAAGCGCTCTCCAATCTGGTCGAAGGACAGAGAGTCTACCACTTTCTGGCGCCGCCGGGCCCTCATGAGCCCGCGAGTGAGATGGTCCGCTTACACTGCGGTCTCCCGGGCTTGCCCCCGGAACGGGGGCAATGAATCCCGGTGCTGGCCGACTGCGGCCGGCCTGCGTTCGCTACAGCTGATAACTCAGACCCAGGCGCCAGGTCATCGGATCCGCCATGAAGCGTGGCTGCACCACGCTGAAGCCGAACCCGGTGTTCCAGTACTTCTCATCGGTCAGATTCTTGCCTGACAGTGCCAGCTTCCAGCGGTCCCAGCCGTAGGAAACGTAGGCGTCCACCAGGGTCTGGGAGGCCACGTGACCGATCGGGGCATTATCGGAGGTAGAAAACAGGTCATCACGCTCGTTGACGTTGGCACCGAATGACAGCGTGCCCGGGCCGATATCGCGGGTGTAGTCGAAGCCAATCGCGAACTGGTAGTCGAACACGTTGGTCATCTGGTTACCGATCAGCGAACCGGTCGAGATACCACCGGAGGCGGTGGTATCCGTGTACTCGCTATCCTGGTAGACGCCGTTGGCCCACACATACAGTGAAGAGGACAACTGCACGGAAATTTCCGCCTCGATGCCCTTGTGCTCGGCATCGTAGTTCTCGGTGATGAACACGCCCTCATTGGTCACCGCCTGCTGCTGCAGGCTGGCATACTCGTTGAAAAAGCCCGCCAGGTTGAGTCGCAGACGATTGTCCCACCACTCGCTCTTGAAGCCGACTTCCCAGGCCTCCACGGTCTGCGGTTCGAACGCCGTGCCGAGAGCCTCGGCCGTAGACGCCAGGCCGTTATAACCACCGGCCTTGAACCCTTCCGTGTAGCTGGCAAACATCAGGATATCGTCGCTGAACTGGTATTCGACAGCGGCTTTAGGAGTGAACTCGCTGAAGTTGTCGTCACTGTTGACCGGCAGGCCACCCACCATGGCATCCAGTTGCTTCTTGTCCTCGGTATACCGGCCACCCAGGATCACTGCGAGGCTGTCGGTAAAGTTCAGGCTGACCTGGCCGAAAGCCGCGTAACTGTCGGTGGTGATATCAAACAGTGTGGAGGACGGGCCGAAGAAGATGGCAGATTCGAGGGCCTGGGTACCGGTTTCCCGGAAGTAGTAGAGGCCGCCCACATAGTCCACAAAGCTATCGAAGGCCTCACCCTGCAGTTGCAGCTCCTGGGTAAAGCTGTCCTGGTCGCTGACCGACTCGCGCTCGAACAGCTCGATGTAACCGGGGAACGGAATACCGAGCGCTGCATTGGCGACGCCGCCAGAGAAACCCACAGCCCAATCGTCCTCCAGCTCGCTCCAGGAGGTAATGGAGCTGAGGCTCATGCTCTCGCCGAGGTCAAAGCTCAGGTGCAAACTGGTGCCGTACTGCTTGTCGGTGGTGTAGGACTCATAGGGGGAGAGCAGTTTGTCGATCGCGCCGGAGGTAAAAGGAAAGTCCTCGTAGGAACCGGTCATACTGAAGGGGTCCAGCGCCGAGGCCCAGAGCCCGTCGCTGTCAAAGTCGCTGTAGAAGCCCTTGAGCCGCGCGGTAAAGGCATCGCCCTCGTAATAGAGGTCGGCCTGGAAGCCCTTGAACTCCTCTTCGCCTACCTCCCGATCCAGGGTCAGGTTCTCCTGACGGCCAACATCGCGATCACGGTACATGCCGGACAGGCCCGCACGCAGGCGGCCATCCTCACTGACCGAGCCGCCGACGTAGAATTTGTCGTAGAACTCTTCCCAGCGACCGATTCCGATCTCGTTCTTGAACGTCAGCTCCTCGGTGGGCGTTGCGGAAATGATCTTGAGCGCACCGGCCGAACTGTTACGTCCGTAGAGCGTACCCTGGGGACCACGCAGTACCTCGATACGCTCCACGTTGAGACCCTCGATGAACGAGGCCGCCGAGCGGGGCTGGTAGATATCGTCTATATAAACACCGACCTCCGCCTCGGAGGTGATGTTGGAACCGTCACTGGTACCACCCCCACGGATGTAGGGGGCGATGGAAGCGCTACCTCCGGTCACTGTTCTGAACAGCACATTGGGCGCGACCTGGGAAAGATCCTTGACGTTGTCAATCTGGAACTTCTCGATATCATCGGACCCGAGAGCAGTGATGGAAACCGGGGTTTCCTGGATACTTTCGGCCCTGCGCTGGGCGGTGACCACAATGTTTTCGATCACCAGGTTGGAGGCCGTTTCCTGCGCCTGCACCAATGATCCTGCCGAGAACACCGAGAGCAGCGACGTGCCTGCTATCGCGGAAAAATGTGAACGTTTCATGGTCATCCCCTCAACTTATCAGCGCTGTGCTGATGCAAAAAGACGCGAGCCCCGAACTTCCCAGGCACACAAATTCAGAAAACCTGATCTCAGACGTGCAACCGCCGGATCACACGCACGCTGCCGCGGGCAGAAGGCTGCCGGACACTGGAATAGCAGGACGCCAGCGACAGAATCAAAAAGGCTACATGGGTTTTTTGACGGCCAGCCATGACATTTGTCATTCGCCCCTCACTCCACTTCGCCCTCCAGCTCCACCAGGTGGTAATACTGGTTCAGTCCGTGGGAGATGACCTGGACCGGCACACAGTCCTGCCCGTACGCCCATATTTCAAAATCGTCCACACCCGGCACCTCGATCAGGACCCGTTGCGCATTGAACGTTCCGGCCGGAACAGTAACCTCGTCCAGTCCGAGATCATGGCTGGTGGAAAATCCCGCCTCGAGGTGAATGAGGTCGGGGCCTGACCCACCGTTGGCGAGCGTAGAGGTGGCGAAGGTGGCGATCTCGAAATCCTTCATCTCACCCGTAAAATTGCGCAGCCGGCCTACCAGCCAGGCGTCCCCGTGTAATGAGTGTGTACCGAAGCATTCGATCTCACTGTGATGACTGGCGCGCCGGGAAATTCGCCCCCCCTCAGCCGTGAGGCCCTCGCATTCGGCGTCGCAACCGTCAAAGCGGTACCAGGAAGACCCCACGAACTGTTCCTCTGCCGTGAGGCGAACGAAGGCGTCGACAGGCCGCCAGTCCTGCCCGACGCTCATCACGACATCCCGTAGCAACCGGTAGTCATCCATCTCGCAGCGGGCGCGCAATGTCCGCGAACCACCAGGTTGCACCGTTACGTCGAAATACTCTCGCCCCATCTCCCCGACACCTTCGGTGACATAAAGAAACTTGCCCCGGTAGCTGCGATGTCGCATACCACACTGCTCCGGAGGGAGCGGAGTAACATTAGCTGTCATGAACGGGTGTCTCCTGTAAGGCACTGCGGGCGCCGGTAACGCTCTCCGCTGGCAAGCTGTAGATCCCGTACCGGTCGGGAAAGGTGGAAAGGAAAACGCGATACCGGTTTTTCAACGCCGCGGCCTAGTAATCGGCAAAGGCCCGCACATAGATCTCCAGCGGCTCCTGCACAGTGCACTCGCCCAGCTGCGGGTCGAAGCCGTAGCAACCCCGGTGCCAGGAATCTCCATCAATCGTGGCCTGCCCTGCGATCACCAGCAGCTCCAGTACAAAACCGGGCCAGCTCGGAAAGGAACCCGAGTACCCAGCGGGAACCCGGAGAATGAAGGCGGATTCGGCCGCCCAGGGGGAATGGTCGCTGACACCGGAAAACTGGCTCAGTTTTCCGGGAGCACCCCGCAACAGTTTCACCTGGCAACTGGCGTTGACCTCGTCATTCACCCAGGGGAGGTCCTGCGCATTGACAATGGCCGGGGAGACCGGCCTCGGATTCCACAACTGATCCACCAGGTAGTGGCCGGTCCAGGGCTCCGGGTGTTCCTGGAAATGAAAGCGACGCCGCTCCCTGGCCAGCGATGCAATGATGATGCCCCCGTCGTGTGAGCCCTCGCCATGGCCGTATACCGTCCCAATGGGCCGGTAGACATAGGTGTCCTTGTAATAGGGATCGATCTCGTCGTGGTGAAACTCGCCGCTGAACTGATAGAGCTCTTCTTCGCAGTCGTAAAAGTGCGCGTCCTCCGGATAAACGAAATTATCGGGACAATTCAGGGCAAAGGTCTCCGCCCCGGTCACGGGATCGGCACTCAGGGAGAGCATCCCCACATTGAATTCATTGCGGGGCCAGTCGATGGAGGACAGGTCAATCTTTCCCGTGCGACGCTCGCCTCGCAATGGTCGTGGATGGGATGCGGAAGGCGCTGGTGTTCCGTCGCTCATGGGAGGCCCTGTTCTATCGATGGGTTGGTTCAATGACAGCTCGCAGCATGACAGGATCGGGGCGTGATCAGGACAAGTCTCACACCAACCCGCCCGTGCTCCCGCGTCAATTGTCTTCAGGCTACTCACCACACCGGCCCGGCAGCCATGACAAAAGTCAATCCGTTTTCTGCGTCGCGCATGCTAGATTGATCGAGCCAAACACGAACAGGCCGCTAAAGGCCCGGCCGG
Organism: Parahaliea maris; assembly: GCF_008064665.1. GTDB lineage: Bacteria > Pseudomonadota > Gammaproteobacteria > Pseudomonadales > Halieaceae > Parahaliea > Parahaliea maris. The sequence goes on from NZ_VRZA01000005.1 coordinate 234,098, forward strand.
TCCGCCGGTACCCACTGATAGCGACACCACACTGTGCCCCCTCGCAATAGCCAAAGGCAGCCATGACCAAGCACCAGCAATTCCCGGGGAAAACCGTACTCGTGACCGGCAGTGCCGGCGGGCTTGGAACAGCCATAGTGCGAGCCTTCGCCGAACAGGGTGCACATGTGCTTGCGGCTGACATCGACCTTGCATCCGCCGAAGCGCTTGCGACATCGATCGGGTCAGGCATTGACCCCGTAGGGCTGGATGTCACCAGTGAAGCCCAATGGGAAGATCTCTTCACGATGGCTGGCGAGCGCGGCATCGATATCGACGTGGTCGTCAATAACGCGGGCTACTTTCAGCCCAATATCCCCTTCGAGGACATGCCGCTGGCCGAGTGGCAACGCCATTTCGCCGTGAACAGCGACGGCGTATTTCTCGGCTGCAAACACGCAATACGGCACCTGCGCGAACGCGGCGGCGCCATTGTCAATATCGGCTCCGGCATGTCCATCACCGCGAACCCGATGGCAAGCGGCTACTGCGGCTCCAAGGCCGCCATGCTCATGACAACCCGCACCGCCGCTGCCAGTGCTGGCAAGTACAACATCCGCGTCAATGCCGTGTTGCCCGGAGCGGTGCCCACCGACATGCTGATGGGCAACCTCGTAGCAGGCCAGACGGAATCACAGTTGCTTGACACCCTGCGCAGCCACAGCCCGCTCAATCGCCTGGCCACACCGGAAGATATTGCCCGCGCCGTGCTGTTCCTGGCCCATAGTGATAATGCAGCCATCAGCGGCATCTTCCTGCCCGTCGATGGCGGCAACATGCCAGGCGCCTGAGCGTATGGCCAACGCACTGGACAGACTGGTTCGCGGGCGTATCGCCTACTGGGGTGAAGGACAGACATTGCTTGGCCAGGAACGATTCGAACTGGCGCAGCACACCGGTGGCAGCACCCTGCGCGCCCTGTGCGAGATGAACGACATCGGCCTGCTGCGGGATGTCAGCATCGCGCTCGACAGCAAGGGCTGGCCACTGGACGGCTTCTGCCGGCTCACCCGCCATGGCCAGGTGGTGGCGAGTAGCTGGTACGCCTTCAACATGCAGCAGATTGCCGTCGAGAGCACCATTACCGGCATGGGACGGCTCTCCCAGCGCTTCGACAACAGCGAGCCCTATCGCTACCTGGGTCTCCACCCCTTGCAGGGGGATGCCCTGGTCACCTGCCACGTCGACAACAGCCGCCCGGGTGAATACCGGGTCGTGCGCGGCCTGACCAACTCCATCTCCGAGAACGGCGACGAGGACCTGCGCGCTACGCCCGTCAACATTGAAGTCGCCTGGCTGGGCCACGAGTTGCTCGAGGTCGCGGCGGGTGCCTTTGCCGCGCGCAAACTGGCATTGCGCTGGCACCCGGACTGGCCTCCCGCCTACATCTGGGTGCGGGAGGACGATTGCCTGTTCCTGAAAATGACCTGGGAGCAGGTCAACACCTGGTACGAACTGGTCGAACTCTCTGAATAGGGCGACGACCCCACCCTATTTATTGATTTATTGTTATATCTATAATATTTATAGAACCCTGCCTCACGACTGCAAAAGGGGAAGGGTATGTCAGACATCAAGGAAAAGCTCAGGGCCTGGTGGCACCTGGACCCGGAAAAGGAAGCGGCCAGCGCCGATAACCCGCTGGCACCACTGACACCGGACCAGCGCCGCAACGCCCTGCCCCTGCTGGCCCTGGCCTTCGGCTGGGGCTTTCTGGTCACCGGCCTGCTTACCGGCGGCGCACTGGGACAGGGCATGCCTTTCTGGCCCGACCTGCTGATCGCCTCCTTTCTCGGCAACGCAATGAACTTCGTGATCGGCGCGCTGGTGGGCTACATCGGCTATCGCACCGCCTGTAACAGCGGCCTGCTGTACCGCTTTACCTACGGCAATATTGGCGCCCGGGTACCGGTACTGTTTGTCGCGCTCCTCACCATTGGCTGGCAGGGTCTGGTGGTCGGCGCCTTCGGCTTCGCCTGGGCCCAGTCCTTTGACAGTACCACCTTCTACGCCGTCGCCATTTTCGCCGGGCTGCTGTACACCGTGACCACCTACTTCGGTGTCTCGGCGCTGGAAAAGGTCAGCATGCCCTCGGTGCTGATGCTGGTAGGCGTGGGTATCTACGCTACCTGGCTGAATGTGGACAAGGTGGGCGGCTGGAGCGAGTTTCTCGCCCTGTCGCAACAGCGTTCAGGTGAAGCTCCCCTGACCATGCCGCAGGCGATCAACCTCGTAGTAGGTTCCTGGATTGTCGGCGCTGTGGTCATGCCAGAGTACACGCGCTTCGCCCGCAAGGCCTGGGTCGCCCTGGCCATACCGTTCGTGGTGCTGATCATTTCCCAGTGGTTCCTGCAGATCGTCGGCTCGATGGGCGGGATCGCCTCGGGCACCTATGAATTCACGACCTATATGCTGGAGCAGGGTGCAGTGATCGGCGGCCTGGGGCTGATCGCCATGAGCCTGGCCCTGTGGACTACCGGCGATACCAATCTCTACCTGCCCGCCATCCAGACCGCCAATGTGCTGCGTCGCCCGCAACGGGTAACGACGGTGATCTGCGGCCTGCTGGGCACGGTGCTGGGACTGTTCATCTACCAGCATTTCCTGAGCTGGGTAAACCTGCTGGCGAGCCTGGTGCCACCGCTGATCGGTCCGGTCATCATCGACTACTACGTGATCAACCGGCGCAAGTACCGCAGCGAGCACCTCGAACACCTGCACGGCTGGAATCCGGTGGCGATTCTGTCGTACCTGATCGGGGCAATCGTGGCAGTGGCCGCCACTGCGAACAGTGAACTGCTGTGGCTGGAATGGCTGTTCCCCTCCTCCCTCGGCCTCACCACCTCCATGCTGGCCTACCTGGTGCTGTTCTACCTTGCACGTGCTGTCGGTCGTACTTACGGGCCTGCGGCGTTGACCCGCGCTAGCTGACCTGAGCTGTTACACAAAAGGCCGGCCCGAGTCAGGTCGTACCGGCCTTCTTTCTGACGCTTCGTAAATAGGCGGAAAGTGGAGTGAAATAACGATGGATAGCACTCTGTAGACCGGGTGCGACCTGGGCGCACGCCCAGTTCACACCCTGCTTCAACGCGAAGATCCAATTAGTCGGATTCGAAGTTGCGAGAATGAAAATACTCGAGATAGAGCGCGCGCAGTGCCCGGAGCCTTTCCGGGACCGTCAGCGGCATGGATGCCGCTGTCGAGCCTACATGGATGTATTCACGGCGAGTCCCGGAAAGGCTCCGGGCACTGCGCGCGCGGCGCAAGTACACCTATACGCCAAACAAGTCAGACGTCGAAGCCTCTCAGATATTTCCCGGCCCTAGACGAAAATGATGGAACAGGGAATCACACCTATACCACTCCGTCAGCCCAACGCCTCTTTCGCCGCCTTGTGATAACGGGTAAAGGCCGCCAGGCTCAACGCCAGCACCCCGGCAGGAATCGTGGAGTAGAGCCAGATCATCCCGCGGATGGCTTCCTGGTCCTGTGGTACCGCGCCGCCGGTGGATGACTGGAAGCCCACCGCACTCAACACCAGGCCCGCCAGCACCGGCCCGAGAGCAAAGGCCAATTTCTCCGTGGCGGAAAAAATGCCCGAGAACAATCCCTCGTCGACACTGCCTTCCTTGCGGCGCTGCAACTCAATGGTGTCCGTCAGCAGCGAGAAAGTCAGTACCGAAAAGCCCGAGTTGGTACAGCCGATGATCAGCGCCCGAACCAATACCAGGGAATGCTGGGTCGACAGCTCACCCAGCAGCGGCAGGGTCACCAGCACGTCCTCACCCGGCCCGATCCACAACCAGGTGATCGTCACCAGGCCCCAGCCGATACAGGCGACCCAGAAAGCCCGTTCCTTACCCCAGCGGCGTGACAGCTTGACCCACATGGGCTGGCTGAGCACCGAACCAACCGCCATGACCAGCACAAAAGGCAGGAGGAGGTTGATATCGGCGATGGCGTAGAGGAAGACAAAACCCACCACCGCATAGCCGCTGGCCTGGGCAATGGACTGGATGAAGAAGGTCAGGGTCAGGATCATGAACGGGCGGTTCTGCTTCACGACCGAAAGCCTGAGCAACATCTTGCCCGGCATCGCGGGGACGGCCCCGGAGTGACCATAGTCGCGAGGTACGCCGAAGGCTGTCGCCAGCATGGCAAACATGCACAGGCCGCCAAAAATGATCGCCATGGTACGCCAGGCAGCGGCGTCCCCACCCAGCGCGAATACCAGCGGCTGCGCCAGACCGACGCCCATGATCACCCCGGCTACTGCAAAAATCATGCGAAAGGCGAGGATGGTGGTGCGTTCGTGTGGGTCTTCAGAGAGCTCCGACGCCACCGCCAGGTAGGGTACAGAGAAGGCGCTGAAGGCGGTGGAGGCAAGAAAAAACAGCAGGCCTACGGTCAGCGCAGCAGCCCACTGGGAGGAAAATCCGGAGAAGGAAAACAGGGAGATGAATCCCAGACTGGTCAACACAGCCCCCGCGGCGAGAAACGGCCGGCGCCCGTGCCGGGGCTTGTACTGATCTGAGAGTGCGCCCATAAACGGGTCGCAGATAATGACCCAGAGCTTGGGAATCAGGACGACGATCCCGGCCAGCCAGGGCGCAACGCCCAGCATAGTCGTCATGAACAACGGCAACAGGGCCGCCGGGGAATCGCGAAACAGCTGCGCCCCGGTCTGGCCGAAGCCGTAGAGGATCATGGTCTTGCGCGGGACGGACTTGCGCGGGGCAAGGTCTCCGGCTTCCACGGTTTGCGAGGTGAACTCGGCGGATGATTCCATAGTGTCGCGGTCGGCTCCTGAAATGGCGGCGACGGCCCCGTCACCCCTTGTCTGTAAACGGGGCCGGCGATGTCAGGCCCCGCGATCGGCGTGGGCTAGACTGGCTCCGTGGTGCAGTCGTAGTGGAACAGCCCCAGGGTCTCTTCGTTGCGCAGATTGCCGAGGCCATACATCTCGGACTCCTGCCCCTGCAGGCGGTCGGCATTCGCGTTGGACTCTGCCTGGATGAAACTGGTGCGCTCGTGCCGCGCCGCCTGGTAGCGCTGCAATGCCTCACCTGTCGAGGCCGCGTCATCCAGCACCCGCGCCAGCATCACAGCATCCTCGACGCCGGTGGCTGCACCCTGCCCGAGAAAGGGGGTCATCGCGTGTGCCGCGTCGCCAATCAGGGTGACCTTGTCAGCGATGTTCCAGTTGGGCAGCGGGCTGTGGGCGTTGATGGCCCACTTGAACAGCGTCCCGTGCTGGATGGCGCCAATCATGGACTGGATATCCTCACACCAGTCACCGTAGAGCGCTGTCAGTTCCTCGGGCGATGCCGGAATCGACCAGCCGTCCTCGGTCCAGCCATCCTGGCGGGCGAAGAACACCAGGTTCAACAGCGCGCCCTTGCGCAGGGGGTAGCGTACCACCATTTTACCCGGGCCGATGTGCATGCCCGGCTGGTCGACCAAGTGCTGGATCGCGGGGCTGGCCGGCGCCAGAGCACGGAAGGCAATATGCCCGGTAAAGTGCGGTGCCACCGGATCGAACATCTGGCGCACACGGGATTTCAGCCCATCGGCACCAATGACCAGGTCGGCCTGTGCATCGCTACCATCGGCGAACAGCAGGCGCGCGCCCTCGCCCTCACAGTCAATATCCGTTACCCGCTTGCCGAGGACAATGGTCACGCCGCGTTGTTCGGCCGCTGCGACCAGGATCTGGTGCAGGTCGGCGCGATGGATGTAGACGTAGTGGGCCTTGTAGGTATCGAAGGTCTTGCTGCGATCCACCTCCAGCAGAACGCGCCCGTCCTGCCAGTGGGACACATGCTGTTCAACAGGCTCCACACCCGTTTCATAGACGGCCTCACCAACGCCAACCGCGTCCAGTGCCCGCATCGCGTTGGGCGACAGTGTGATGCCGGCACCAATGTCTGCCCAGGCGTCGGCAGCCTCGTAAAGCGTCACTGTGTGACCGCGATCGCGAAGAGCAAGCACCGCCGTCAGGCCGGCTATTCCTGCTCCGACAACGGCTATATTCATGGGTGCCATACTCTGCCTCCTCGCACGGGCTGTGGTGCCGGCACGGACCGGCTGAAAGGGTATTAACTGACTGAGGAATAGTCTGCACGGTGGCCCGGATGGGCCACCATGACAATTATCAAGCTGTGCAGGCGCTTACCTGTTTTTCCAGCCAGGGCTTGAGCCAGCGCTTGGCGCGACCGCCGGGCGCGGTGCCAGTGAGGGTTTCCGAAAGGTCTGAAGCGCGCAGCAGGCGGTCCAGGTCGATGCCCGTGCTGTAGCCCATCTGTTCGAGCATCATCACTACATCTTCAGTGGCGACGTTGCCGCTTGCACCGGGCGCAAAGGGGCAGCCACCGAGACCGCCGATAGACGCATCGAAATAGCGCACTCCGGACTCCAGGGCTGCGAACACGTTGGCGAGCCCCATGGCGCGGGTATCGTGGAAGTGACAGCCAAGTCGCTCGCTGCCAACGGCCGGCACCAGCGGGTCCATCAATTCGCGCACCTGCTGCGGATTGGCGGCGCCAATCGTATCGGCGATCACGATGCGGTCCGCGCCCAGTTCAGCGAATCGCTGGGCAATATCGCGCACCAGGGCAGGGTCGGTGTCGCCGTCGAATGGGCACGCAAAAGCCACGGAGATCGTGGCAATCACCCGAGCGCCCTCTTCCCGAGCTCGAGCGATGATGGCTGCGGCGTCAGCCTCGGCTTCCTGCCTGGTCATCTTGACGTTGGCCTGGGCCATACCATCGCTGGCATAGAGCACCATGGCCACGGTGTTCACACCGGCGGCCCGGGCCAGTTCGTAGCCCCGGGCATTGGGGATCAGGGCGCTCAGGGCCACCCCCTCCAGAGCTTGCAGACGCGCCATGACCTGGTCGGTACCCGCCATTGCCGGTACCGCCTTCGGTGACACGAAGGCGCCCGCCTCGATGTAATTCATGCCGGCGTCCGCCAGCGCCTGTACCAGTTGTACCCGCTCCTCGACGCTGAGGATCCTGGGCTGGTTCTGCAGGCCGTCACGGGGACCCACATCGTTAATTATGACCTGTTCACCCATCAGCCGATCACTCCCTGCTGGCGCAGTTTTACCACTTCCTCGTCACTGTAGCCCAACAACGCGGTGAACACCTCTTCAGTATGCTGGCCCAGCAGTGGCGCTGGGCTGTACTCGTCTTCACCGGTGCGCGACAGCTTGATGGGATTCCCGGGGCCCTGTGTGCTACTGCCGTCGGGGTGCTGCAATTCAACGACCATCTTGCGGTGCAGCACCTGGGGATCGGAAAGCGCCTGACTGAAATTGTTGACCGGTGCACAGGGGATACGCTTTTCCTCTAGTTGGGCAAGCCAGTACGCGCAGGTGTTGGTGCCCAGAATTTCGTTCAGTTTTGTTTCAATCATGTCCCGGGCAGCCCAGCGGCCCGGCTGGCCATCCAGGGCAGGATCATCGAACTCCGGGCACGGCGTGACCGTTTTCAGGTTCTGCCAGAAATTGTCCGTGATGACAGCAATCACGATGAAACCGTCAGAACAGCGGAAGGTATTGTAGGGCACGTGCACGAAGTGGGAATTGCCGATCGGGTGGGGGTTCTCACCGGACAGGAAATGCATGGTCGCCATGTAATTCAGCAGGGAAATCTGGCAGTCCAGCATGGATATATCGACGTGCTGCCCGCGACCGCTGCGTTCACGCTCATACAGCGCGGCCAGGATGCCCATCACACCGAACATGCCACCACCGAGGTCACCGATGGGAATGCCGGCCCGCACCGGGTGCTCCGGGTCCATACCGGTAATAGACATCCCGCCTCCACTCGCCTGGGCCACCTGGTCAAAGGCCGGCCGCTTGTGACCGGGGCCATCGGAGCCGAAGCCGGAGACAGTGCAGGTGATGATGCGGGGATTGACCTTGCTCAGGGATGCGTAATCGATCCCGAGGCGCTCGGGTACACCCGCGCCAAAATTACTCAGCACGATATCGGACACTTCCACTAGCTTGTAGAACTGGGCCAGTCCCTCCTCGCTCTTGAGGTCGATGGCTACACTCTTCTTGTTGCGGTTAAGGGTGATAAAGTAGGCCCCCATACCGGCGAGCGAATTTTTCGGGTCCGACGCCAGCAACTTGCGCGTGCCTTCGCCATGCAAGGGCTCTACCTTGATGGTTTCGGCGCCCAGGTCCGCCAGGATCATACCCCCATAGGGGCCGGAGAGCATGTGGGTGAGGTCGAGGATGCGAACCCCTTCGAGTGTCTTGTTCATGGCTGATCCCTTCGCTAGATGTCGGCCTGCCCCAAAGGGGAGGAGCGCAGTCAGTTCCCGCAAAACCGTAATGTTATATTTTTATATCATTAAAGGCAATTCGCGCACTCGCCTTTGCCGCCACGAGGGTATATGATTTATTGGTATACCTTTATGATTAATATCCAGGCGCACCCCCGGGAGCGCCCTGCCAGCAGGACCCGATAATGGAAACCAGCGATAAAACCGCGCGCCAGATATACCAGGAACTCAAGGCCAACCCCTCCCGGGCACGCTTCGGCTTTGGCGAAAAGGCGATTCTTGTCAATGTCGACCCGCAGAAGGCCTACACCCGTACCGACCTGTTCAAGACCGCCTACGAGACCGACCCCCGCCAGATGGAATACACCGACACCCTGGCAAAAAAATTCCGGTCCCTGGGCTGGCCGGTGGTGTGGACCCACGTGGCCTACATGGCATCGGGCGAGGACTGCGGTGTCTGGGGCACCCGCACCGACACGCCGGATTCGCTGCAGAACATCAAGTTCGGTTCCGAGCGGACCGAGTTCGATGACCGCCTGGACATCGATCGTGAACGCGATGTGATCTACTGCAAGAAAATGCCGTCGGCCTTCTTCGAGACCCAGTTGCAGTCCCTGTGCGTGTGGCACAAGGTCGACACCGTGGTCATCACCGGCGGCTCGACGTCCGGCTGCATCCGCGCCACCGCGGTGGACTCACTGTCACGCGGCTACCGCACCATCGTTCCGGAGGAGTGCGTATCCGACAAGCATGAATCCTATCATTTCGCTAACCTGACGGATCTCGCCATCAAGTACGCGGACGTCCTCGAGGTGCAGGAAGTATTCGACTGGCTGGACAGCCGCAAGGCCTGAGCCACCACAGAAAAGGAAGCACACAGCATGAAAGCCGACCCCGGACTCTACGACTACTGGCCCTGGGAAGGGCGCCCGAAGATCAGCTGGCCGGGCGGTGCCCGGGTCGCTTTCTGGGTAGCCCCCAACATCGAGTTCTACGAACTCAACCCGCCGGCCAATCCCCACCGCAAGGCCTGGCCCCAGCCCTACCCGGCCACACCCGGCTACAGCATTCGCGATTACGGCAACCGGGTCGGCCACGTGAGGCAGATGGAGGTGCTGGACCGCTACGGTATCCGCGGCTCGATTTCCCTGTCCACCGCCCTGTGCGACCATCACCCGGAAATCATCCGGATGTGCGCCGAGCGTGACTGGGAGTTTTTCAGCCACGGCATCTACAACACCCGCTACACCTACGGCCTGTCGGAAGAGCAGGAAAGGGAGATGATCCAGGACTCGGTCGACACCATCGAGAAACACACCGGCCGCAAGCCAGCGGGCTACCTGGCGCCCGCACTCTCCCACTCCGAACACACCATCGACCTGTTCGCCGAGGCCGGGGGCATCTACACCTGCGACCTGTTCCACGACGACCAGCCGACTCCCGTCCATGTCCGCAATGGCCAACGCTTCGTCTCGGTACCCTACTCGCTGGAGATGAACGACACCATCGCCTACGTGGTGAACAAGGTGGAACCGCGCCGCTACGGCCAGATGCTCAAGGACAACTTCGACCGCCTGTACCAGGAAGGCGCCGACAATGGCACGGTCATGTGCATACCCACGCACAACTACCAGGTGAGCTGCCCGCATCGCCTGAAAGCCTTTGAGGAGGCGCTGGAGTACATCACCGGGCACTCCGATGTGTGGGTGACGACCGGCCGGGAAATCGCCGAGCACTACCTCGAGCATCACTATGGCAACGCCGTGGCGGCCATCGCTGCGCAGGAGGGCTGAGGCCATGGCACTGGAACGCGAACACCTCGAGTATCCCCGCCGCGCATACGGCATGGATCACGACCGCTACGACTGGTCGATGCTCACTGATCGCTCCCCGGTTCAGTGGCCGGGCGGCAAACGGCTGGCGCTGTGGGTCAACGTCTGCCTGCAGTTTTTCCCCCTGAACCAGAAAGGGAAGCCCTTTGCCGTCCCGGGCGGCATGACCATGCCCTACCCGGACCTGCGCCACTTCAGCCTGCGCGATTACGGGAACCGCGTGGGCATCTACCGTTTCCTGAAGGCCTTCGATCGCTACGGCGTGCGCCCGGGCTTCGCTGTCAATTCGGCGCTCGCGGAGCGAGCGCCCGCCCTGCTGCGCACAATCGCCGAGCGCGGGGACGAGATACTGGCCCACGGCGTGCACATGGATGCGCTGCACTACGGCGGTCAGGATGAAGCCGAAGAACGGGCGCTGGTAACCGAATGCCTGGATACCCTGCGACAGGCCAGCGGCCAGGCGGTAACCGGCTGGCTGAGCCCGGCCCGCAACGAGAGCGAGCACACCCCCGAACTGCTCGTCGAGCACGGCGTGGAATACTTCTGCGACTGGGTCAACGACGACATGCCCTACCGCTTCCATACCGGCAATGGCGGCCTGTGGGCGATGCCGCTGTCGAATGAGTTGGAAGACCGTTTCGTCATCATGAACAACCTGCACTCGGAGCAATCCTGGCTGGAGCAGGTCTGCGATGCAGCCGACTTCCTGCTGCAGGAAGCGGAGCAGAGCGACAGCGGGCGGATTCTCGCGCTGAACCTGCACCCCTGGATGCTCGGCCAACCCCACCGCATTGCCAAACTGGAGCAGGCGCTGGATTACATCACGGGCAAGGACAGCGTCTGGACTGCACCGCCCGGCGAAATTCTCAAGGCCTTTCGCGAACAGCAGGCCTGAAAGCCTGCCCGCCTGACGACAACTGGCCAGGGGTGCTCCCGGGTGGAGCCCCTCTCGCCTTCATCCCGGTAGCATTCGATGCAAGAAACAGCCCCCTGCAACAATCACCGCAAACAGTTGCGCCACCTCCTGCAGCAGCCCGGAGTGATCCAGGCGCCCGGAATCTACGACGGCCTGTCCGCTCTACTGGTGGAACAGGCCGGCTTTCCCGCCGCCTTTGTCTCCGGCGCCTGCCTGTCCTTCGCCCGGCTCGGCCGCCCCGATATGGGCCTGGTCTGTGCCCGGGAAGCCTGCGATACCGTATTCAGCATCCGCGACCGAATCGAGTTGCCGATTATCGTCGATATCGATACCGGCTTTGGCAACGCCCTCAATGTGCAGCGTACGGTGCGGGAATTCGAGCGCGCCGGAGCCAGCGCATTGCAGATCGAGGACCAGCAAGCCCCCAAGCGCTGCGGTCATCTCGCGGGTAAATCGGTTGTCGCGACCAGCGAGATGGTCGGCAAGGTGAAAGCGGCGCTCGACGCCCGGCGCGACGAAAATACACTGATTTTTGCACGGACCGACGCCCTTGGCGTTCTGGGGCTCGAGGCCGCCATGGACCGGGCCGAGGCCTATCTTGAGGCGGGTGCCAACGCCCTGTTCATCGAGGCACCTCCCACAGTGGAAGCCATGCAACTGATCGCAGGGCGATTCGCAGCCAGGGCTCCCCTGATCCACAATCTGGTGGAAGGGGGCAACAGTCCGGTGGACGATTGTGACTCGCTGCAGGCCCTGGGCTATCGCGTTGCACTGCATCCGGCGGCGCTCATCAACCTGTTCACGCGGCAGTCTCAGACTATGCTGGCGCAATTGCGCGAGCAGGGTACAACACGCGCGTGGCACTCACAGATGTGTGACCTGCACGAGGTGTCGGCAACCCTGGGCCTGCAGGATCTCCTCCAGGCAGGCTCACAGTATGGCGCGGAACCGGATTAGCCGGGAGCAACCAGCTCTCTTACGCTTGGCCGTCAGCTGACGGGAGGCGGCGTCGTTCGCAACTGGTCTTCCGGGGGGCGTTCGATCAGGGAAAGCAGCGTGCCATCGCAATCCCGGACACAGGTCTCGCGAACAGAGAAATCCCCCATCTGAAATGTCTGGGGATCAGGCATCCAGCGCGCGCCGGCTCGCTCCAGCAACGGCAGGGTGCGTTCCAGTGAGCGCACGTAAAATACCAGCGCCACCTCGCCGATGCGGGCGGCACCGTCGCCCCTGTCGACCTCTGCAGCGCCCTGGGCCGGCGACAGTTCGAACAGTCCGAGCATGCCGAAGTTGGGGCCCGGTTGCTTCAGAATGCGGGCGGGATAGGGGTGGTGCTGCGGCAGGCCGATGACCTGACTGGCCGAGGGGTGATCGAGCACCATATCGAGGTAGGTTTCCTCGAAACCCAGCGCGCGGTAGAACGCGGTCGCCTTCTCCAGGTTACGCACAAAAATCGTCGCCCGGATCAGCGACGACAGTTGGAGTTCGCGTTGTTCCATAAGTCCTCATTTAATGTCTACTTTGCACATACCCGGGCTACACGACTACCGGGCACGGTAAATGCCACTGGGTCAGGCGAAAGCAAAGCCGGCGTCCGCAATCGGCAGCGTTCTTACCCGCTTGCCCGTCACGGTGAAAATGGCGTTGCAAATGGCAGGGGCGACCGGCGGCAACGCCGGCTCCCCCAGGCCCGAAGGGGCGGTATCAGACTGAATGAAATGTGCCTCCACCACCGGAGCGTGGGGCATGCGCAGTACCGGATACTCGTGGAGATTGGTTTGCGCAATCCTCCCGCCTTCCATAGTAATTTTTTGACCCATCATGGCGCTGATTCCATCGATGATAGCGCCTTCAACCTGGCCTTCCGCGCCGCTCAGGTTAATGACCGGGCCGACATCCACCGCGGCGGTGACTTTATGGACTTTGACCTTGCCGGCTTCATCCACGCCGACATGCGCCAGCTCCGCCACATACGCAGCATGGCTGAAGTGAAAGGCGAGCCCGAGCCCCTCTCCATCGGGAACCGTCCCCCCCCATCCACCCCGCTCCGCGGCCAGGCGGATGACGGCAGAAGCCCTGCCGGTGTGCAGTGACCACTGGTTCGGTGCGCCGAGGTACCGCGGCTCCCCCATGATTTCCAGCAGGAATTCCAGATGATCCCTGCCCGCGAGTACGCTCAATTCATGGAGGAATGACTGCACCACAAAACCATTGACATTGGCGCCAGGGGCGCGCCAGTAGGAACAGGGCGTGGCAATCTCCAGTGCGGTCTGGGAGGCACGCGCATGGTTGAGGTTCAGCATCGGGAACTCGGATGGCTGGAGCACACTTCCCGGCACTACTTTTCCGCGGTTACTCACACCGACAAAGTGGTTTTGCCAAGCGACGAGTCTGCCTTCTGCATCCAGTGCAGCGCGCAGCCGCTGCGCCCCGGCCGCACGAAAATAATCGTGCTGGATGTCATCGGTCCGGGTCCACAGGTTTTTGACCGGTGCCCCGACCTGCCTTGACATGGCGATCGCTTCGTTGGCGTACTCATAGCTCGTACGCCGGCCAAAACCACCGCCCATGCGCAGCTGATGGATGGTGACGTCTTCAGGGTTCAGCCCGAACAGGGACTGCGCGTATTGCCGGGCCCTCCCGGGTATCTGCGAAGGTATCCAGAGTTCCAGGCTATCGGCCTGTCCTCCCGTCCCGTGACGGTAATCAGCGGTGCAGTTCTGCGGTTCAAGGCATAAATGCGAGACGAAACCGTACTGATAGAATGCGTCTGCGACCCGATGGTCCGGATGCGCAAACGCCCCTTCGACATCGCCGCTGTCAGCCACTGGGGTCTCGCCTGTCTCACGGCTCACCCTGTCAGCCTGCTCCTGGAAAGCCTGCCAGCTATCCCGGGAGGCCTCGCTTTCATCCCATTGGACCTGAAGCTTTTTCCGGGCTTCCAATACTGCCCAGGTAGAGGACCCCACGATCGCAATTCCATCGGACAGTTCACTGGGATTACCCGTTCCCCTTACCACGAAGGCGTCTTTCACGCCGGGTGCCCGACGAACCTCCTCCAGGTTGGCGCTGACCACCTTCCCCCCCAGCACGGCGCACTTGACGAAAGTGCCGTACAACATCCCGGGAACCTGCTGATCGATACCAAACAGGGGACGTCCCTGGACGATATCGGCATTGTCCGTCTGCCCCACCCGGGTACCGAGCAGCGTATAGGTCGAGGGATCCTTGAACGTCAAAGTTTCGGGCGACGGAACCGGTTGCCGCTCCAGTTCCGGGCCGACCAGTTCTGCAAAGGCTATGGATCGACCGGAACTGTGCAGGATTCTTCCCTGCTCCGCCCTCAGCTCTGTCCTGGGCAGCTTCATTCGCTCAGCGGCCGCCGCCAGCAGCATCTCCCTCGTGGTCGCGCCGACGATCCGCATGGCCTGGAAATGACGCCAGATATTGGTGGAACCACCCGAAGATTGGCGCCCGAACCGCTCCTCTACCGGCGCCGCTTCCGTGCGCACACTCGACCAGTCGGCACACATTTCTTCAGCGACGATCATGGGCAGTGAAGTCTTTACCCCCTGGCCCATCTCCGGACCCGGCGAATAGATTGTGATGGTTCCGTCTTTTGCCAGACTGATGAAGGTATTCAGCTCCACCGCGTCAACCGCAGGGGCTGCGTTGACCTCCGGAGTGCCCGACAGGGGTAAATAGCAGCCCAGCACCAGGCTGCCGCCGCCGTAGCCGGAGAGCCTGAGGAAGCCGCGACGGCTGACCACGAGGCTCTCCTCCCCCGCCGCTGTGGAGGTAGTTAAATCAATCCCCCGGGCCTGCAATCTGCCTTTCAGGGTATCCGTGAGTCGCGAGGAGGGCTTACGCGTTGTCAATGGTCAATGCCTCTCACGCACGTTCTTGCGGGACGCCCGCCAGAGGGAGAGCCCCGGAATCCGCGACAGTCACAGCAGGGCTATTCTTCATTTCGGCCGCCGTGCGAATGGCCTTGCGAATCCGGTTGTAGGTACCGCAACGGCAGAAATTCCCCGCCATATAGGCGTCAATTTCCTCATCACTGGGATCAGGATTCGTTTCAAGGAGCGCGGCGGCCGACATGAGCTGCCCCGCCTGGCAATAGCCGCATTGCGGTACGTCGAATTCCACCCAGAGCTTTTGCAGGATATGCAGATCATCCCCGTCTGACAGGCCTTCGATGGTCGTGATCTTCTGCCCCGCGACTGCACTCACCGGCAACGAGCAGGAACGCACCGGGTGACCATTCAACTGAACGGTGCAGGCGCCACACTGGCCAATACCACATCCGTACTTTGCGCCCACCAGGCCGATGGCATCCCGCAGGATCCACAACAGCGGTTCGTTCTGGTCTGCCTCGACGTGATGAACCACGCCATTAACTTCAAGTGAATGAGAAGCCAATACAAGACCCTCTGCAAAAAAGTGATATGGGGACGTCTGTCCGTGATAGAGACTACCAGTACGCTAGCAATGCCCGCGAGTGCCGGGGAACCGCTGGATAGAAGCGTGGGTAGGCTTCAGCTTTCAACATTCCATCTTCCAGCAAAATCGCCAGCGTGTGAGCCCGCGGCGAGGGAGTTTTACGCATACCTATGTATTTTAGTGCCAGACAGGTGCAGGCAGCACCGCAGAATCACTATTGGCACAGTACGCCGGCGCCGGCCAACACTACCCGATCACGGCGCTTTGCCTGTCACAGACCGTTTTGATCCCAGAGAACTCCGCTGCGCCACCAGAAAATCGATCAGCGCCTGGGTTTTCGCAGGCCGCTGTTCTCGTGATGGCGCGTAGAGGAAAAACCCCGGAAAGGGTTTGCACCAGGGCTGCAACACCCGGACCAGGGTGCCCTCCTCCAGTTGCCGGCGGACGCAGAGATCAAGGTACTTCACCAGGCCCACGCCCTGCACAGCTGCGGTCAGCATGCTTTCGTCATCGTTGAACACCGCGTTTCCCCTGGGCTCGAAGACAATGGTGCGATGCTCGCTGTCGGGGGAGGTGAACGTCCAGCGATCCAGGGTACCGCTGGAGCTGAAACGATAGGCGAGGCAATTGTGGTGCTGCAAATCAGCCGGTGTTTCCGGCACACCGCAGCGATCAAAGTAGGCGGGCGAGCCGATGACAGCCATCTCGATGGGCGGCGTCACGGGGATCGCAACCATGTGCTCGTCGACGCTCTCGCCCAACCGGATCCCCAGGTCCTCCCCTTCCGACACGATGTTCGCCAGGCCGTCGTTGTAATCCAGCTCCAGGCGCAGCCGCGGATAGCGGGTCAGCAGCGTTTCGAGGTGCGGCTCCAGCAACAGGCGTGCAGCGATCCGGGAGGTATTGATCCGCAGGACCCCTGAAGGCTCCGCGTGTGCCTCACCCACCTCCGCCACAGCACGCTCAATGCTCCCAATGGCCGGGCTGATCGCATCCAGCAGGCGCTGACCTTCGTCAGTCAAAGACATATTTCGGGTCGTACGGTTGAGCAAACGCACACCCAGTTGCTGCTCAAGCGACTTCAGCTGCTGTGAGAGCGCGGCGCGCGAGACCTCCATCTCCCTGGCAGCCCTGGTAAAGCTGCGATGACGGGCAATGTGGAAGAACCACACCAGGGCCGGCACCTGTGACGGATCCAGCGACATATTGGTAACTCCTGCTTAACAGTCATGTCATTTTAGGCCCATTTATTGAACGGTGTCAGTTACCTACTATGCTTCCTGTGGCGCGTGGCCACGCACCGCGAGAGCGCAACAGGAGACAAGACCATGGAAAAGATCAGCATCAAAAACCTCAATGGCCAGGGCACCACCCTGTCGGCCATCATCTATTTTCCGGAGGGCTTTGACGGCAACCAGACCTACCCGGCCCTGGTGGTCTCCCACCCCGGCGGCGGGGTGAAAGAACAGACCGCGGGGCTGTACGCGCAGCACCTGGCAAAACACGGCCTGGTCACCGTTGCCTACGATGCCTCCTACCAGGGAGAGAGCAGCGGCGAACCCCGCCAACTGGAAAACCCCCATGTGCGCACGGAGGATGTCAGCGCGGTCATCGACTACCTGACCACCCAGCCCTACATCGACGCCGAGCGCATCGGCGCCATGGGCATCTGCGCGGGCGGTGGTTACAGTGCCAACGCTGCAATCAACGACCCCCGCATCAAGGCCCTGGCCACCGTCAGCGCGGTCAACATCGGCCAGATGTTCCGCAATGGCTGGGACAACACGGTGAGCGATGCTGACGCCAGCCCCCTGCTCGCCATGGGTTCACAATCCCGGACCAGCGACGCCGGCAACGCCGACCTGGCGACCCTGCCGCTGGCCCCCATGCGCAAGGAAGACGCACCCAACGCCGAACTGGCCGAAGCCTGGGAGTACTACCACACGCCACGCTGCGAACACCCGAATGCCCCCGGGTTCATGACGGCTCGCAGTCTGAACCAGATCATCACTTACGACGCCTACCATAAGGCGGAGGCCTTCCTGACCCAGCCAGTACTGACTGTCGTGGGCGATGCAGCCGGCAGCAAGTGGATGAGCGACGACCTGCTGGAGCGCGCGGCCAGCGCTGACAAGCAGATGCACATCGTCAAGGGTGCGAACCACATGTCCCTCTATGACGTGCCCGAGTATGTCGAAGAAGCCGTCGCCGCGTTGGCGCCGTTTTTCGGACGCACCCTGTAACTGGAGTACTGAAGATGAGCCATGAAAACAAAGTCGGCGTGACCTACGCCAACCTCGGCTGGGACACGGCAGCCGACCTCTACCTGCCGCCGGGTTTCGACGAAACGAGACAATACCCGGCTATTGTCAGCACCCACCCCATCGGCAGTTGCAAGGAGCAGACCTCCGGTAACATCTACGCCCGAGCGCTGGCGGAAGCAGGCTTTATCGCGCTGGCCTTTGACGCCAGCTTCCAGGGCGCCAGCGGTGGGTCGCCGCGCTTTATCGAGGACCCGGCAATCCGGGTTTCGGACATCCGCTTCGCCATCGACTATCTGGTTTCCCTGCCCTACGTGGATGCACAGCGGATCGGCGCGATCGGCGTGTGCGGCGGTGGCGCCTACACCGTTCATGCCGGGATCACCGATCATCGCATCAAGGCCCTCACCTCCATCACCGGAGTCAACTTCGGCCGCCTGATGCGGGAAGCCTTCAGTGAATTTGACCCCGTCGCCGCGCTGGACGCGATGGCCGCCCAACGCACGGCGGAAGCACAGGGCGCGGAGCGCAATGTCATCAATTACCTGCCAGCATCGGTAGCGGAAGGGCGGGAAAACGGGCTGACCGATATTGATGTACTGGAAGCAACGGACTACTACAAAACCCCCAGGGGCCAACAAGCCAACGGCGCGACCAGCGGCCTGTTTTCCTTTAACAGCGCCGCCATGGGCTGGGACGCTTTCCTGCAGGCGGAGGTACTGTTGACCCAGCCCCTGATGATCGTCATCGGCGACAAGCCCGGCGGCTTTGGCGCCTACCGCGATGGTTGGGAGTTGTACGGAAGGGCCGCATCGAAGGAAAAACAGATCGTGGTCGCGGAAGGCTGGTCACACTACGACCTGTACGACAGGCCAGAGCCCGTCGACTTCGCGCTCTCGCGGGTCATTCCCTTCTTCCGCGAGCACCTGCAGGCATAGCACTTACAGGCAAAGCACCTGCAGGAATAGGTCCTAAAGCTCCGCCCGATAGCGCGCCGGCGGCATACCAAACCAGCGCTTGCAGGCCCGGGTGAGGCTGGCGGAATCACAGTAGCCCGACTGGGCGACCACCTCGTCGATACTGTAGCGGGGGTCGCGCAGCAGGTCGGCCACGTGGTTGCGCAGGTACTCGTCCTTGATCCGGCTGTAATCGGTGCCCAACTGGGCGAGCCGGGTGCGCAGTTTGCGCGGGCTGAGCTCGAGCTCCTGACAGAGGTCTTCCAGTGAGGGCACCCTGCCATTCAGCTCAATCGCATTGTGAATCTCGGCCCTGATCCGTGACCGCAGGCTCACCCGGTCATTGAAGATGTCGACGATGTGCGCGGGGGATTCTTTCAGGAAGCTCTGTAGTTCGGCGGGGGAACGCTCGATGGCGCAATCCAGGAGATGACTGGAAAAGACCATGCAGCTGCTGTCCTGCCCGTACAGCACGGGGCAATCGAACAGGCTGCGGGGGTCGTGCTCCCGCTCGCTCTGCTGGTGGGCAAAGTGCACCTCGATCAGCGGTAACGGGGTATCGATGCACCAGGACAGGAACCGGTGCCAGAGCATGGTGTAGAACTCGGTGAGAAAATGCTCCGGATCGTCGGGCCCGACGTAGGTGCCAATGCCGAGAAATATCCGCTGCCCCTCGCGCGAGACCGTAAGCCGATGGCAAACGGGGGGCAGGAAACTGCTGATGCGCTGGCCGCGGTCGAGGGCCATCTTCAGGGTTTCGCCATCCGACATATAGTCGCAGGTCAGCGCCCAGGTCCCCCTCGGCACCGGGTCGGGGCTGATCCCGAAGCATTCGTCGTTGGTCGCCTTCCAGATCCCCTGCAGGATCTGGGCGATTGCGTCACGCTCGGAAGACGGCGTTTCGAGGACCGGGCCGATATCAGCAAGGAGAGCCTGATAAGCCTCTGGCTCCATCTGCTCCTGCAGGTGGCCCTGGACCTGACGCTTCAGGATGCGCAAGTAGTGTTGCTGTATAGCCATCTAACCCCAGCTGTTATTTGAACTGTATGCCCGAGGCACAGCGGAAGACTACCCTGCCCCTCGAGGTGGGTAAACAGCCGCTGGCCTGTGGCTGGGATTATACGGTAGTGAGAGCGCTTTAGCCGTGATCAGCCGCGATGGTAGCGCTGGGGCACGAAAGGCATTTTGCTGACCCGCATCGGCAGGCGCTTGCCGCGTACCTCGGCGAACAGCTCGGTATCCAGAGCCGCGCAATCAGCCGTCACGTAGGCCATGGCCACCGGCGCTTCGGCACTGGGCCCGAAAGTCCCGGAGGTCACGGCACCCACCGCGTTACCCTCGGCATCGAAGAGTTCGGTGCCTTCGCGCACCGGGGCACGCCCCTCGCCTACCAGGCCTACCCGCTTGCGCGCCACCTGCTTGGTGGCGATCTGTTCGAGCACCACGTCGGAGCCGATAAAGCCGCCGGGGCGCTCGCCATCGGCGCGACGGGCCTTGCTGATGGCCCAGATCAGGCTCGCCTCGATCGGGGTCGTGGTGGTATCCAGGTCGTGACCGTACAGGCACAGGCCGGACTCGAGACGCAGGGAATCCCGTGCACCGAGGCCGATGGGCTCGACTTCTTCCTGGGCCAGGATTTC
The DNA here is from genome assembly GCF_008064665.1 of Parahaliea maris. Classification (GTDB taxonomy): domain Bacteria; phylum Pseudomonadota; class Gammaproteobacteria; order Pseudomonadales; family Halieaceae; genus Parahaliea; species Parahaliea maris. The sequence goes on from NZ_VRZA01000005.1 coordinate 254,483, forward strand.
ACGGACCACTGCGTCGGCCTGGGCGGCAGGAATGGAGATTTCGAAACCGTCCTCACCGGTGTAGCCGGAACGGCTGATGAAACAATCGGCCCCGAGAATCGTCATGCGGCGGGAGTCCATGAACACCATGTCGGCGGTTGCGGGCGCCAGGCGGGCCATGACCGCTGCGGCAGCCGGTCCCTGCAGGGCGACCAGCGCGCGGTCGTCCAGCAGCTCCATGCTGACAGCATCGCCGAGGTGGGCCTCGAGGTGGGCAATGTCCTGGGCCTTGCAGGCTGCGTTGACCACCAGGTACAGGCAATCACCGTAGTTGGTGACCATCAGGTCATCGAGGATGCCGCCCTCGGCATTGGTGAACAAGGCATAGCGCTGCTTGCCTTCGGGCAGGTCGATAATATCTACCGGCACCAGTGCCTCCAGGGCCGCCGCGGCACTCTCGCCACGCAGGTTGAGCTGGCCCATATGCGACACATCGAACAGGCCGGCCTTGTCCCGGGTGTGCAGGTGCTCCTTCTTTACCCCCAGTGGGTATTGAACGGGCATCTCATAGCCGGCGAAGGGCACCATCTTGCCCCCCAGTTCAATGTGAAGGTCGTAAAGAGGGGTTTTCAGCAGATCCCCGGCAGCGTGGTCGGTCATTGTGTTCTCCGCATTCAATCAATAACACCCGCTCACAGGCACACGAATATGGGAGCGGGGGTCCGGTGGCAATACGTTCAATGGCAGGCGGTCATGAGACCGCCATGTTTCCAATAGGAAACAAAAGTAGCGGATCAGCTCCGCCAATGCAAACACTTCGGCTCAGGCCGTCACCCACAACACCACCGCATCTTCCTCACTGGTAGAGGTCAGGGCGTGGCCCATCTCGCAATCATAGTAGGCGCTGTCGCCGGTAAACAGCTCTATGGGCTCGTAGAACTCCGTATAGAACATGATGCTGCCAGCGAGGACGTACAGGAACTCCTCTCCCCCGTGGCGCACCCAGTCACCGTACTCGTCAAACGAACGCGCGCGCACTGCGGTTCGATAGGGCAGCATTTTCTTCTGCCGCAGCTGGTTTGCGAGCATTTCGTGCTCGTAGGTGGGCGTCGGGTGCGGCTCACCCTCGCCGGCCCGGGTAATATCGCGGCGGCCGCCGGAACTGCGCCGCTCGACAGGCTGGGCAAACAGTTGCGGGATGTCGATTCCAAGCCCTTTCACCAGCTTGTTGACGGCGCTGAAGGTAGGCGAGATCTGCTCGTTTTCGATCTTCGACAGGGTGGAGCGCGCCAGGCCGGTCAATTTGCTGGCCTCTTCCAGGGTCAGGTTCTGGCTCAGCCGGATCTCGCGCACCCGCTTGCCCAGTTGCAGGGGCTCCACCATGGCCTCGGCCCGCTTGCGCTGTACCATCAGCCCTTCCTGCTCCTGTAAAAAATGTGGCTGATCCGGCATTTTCCTCTCCCGCTCCTCACCCGTCGGCTCCGGGCGCAATGCTATCGCAGCTGCGCGCCGCCACCTAGTTCCAATATGAGGCACAGTGTACACCAGTACGCACCAAAAGTTTCCTATTGGAAATTTTTGTTGCGCATCGGAACTCTCATTGCTAGCCTGTCACTCTCCCCCACGGCCCGCGGCTTCTGTCCGGGTCGTTTTTTATCACCGGGCTTTGGAAGAGATCCAGTGGCATGACCCTCAGTATTTTCGACCTGTTCAAGATTGGCGTGGGGCCTTCATCGTCCCACACCGTCGGCCCGATGGTCGCCGCCAATCGCTTTCTCGAAGAGCTGGCGGAGCGCCGGCACCTGCCAACGGTATGCGGCATCCGGGCACACCTGTACGGCTCTCTGGCCATGACAGGTCTCGGGCACGCCACGGACACTGCCGTGATCGTGGGGCTTCTCGGAGAAACCCCCGAAGACGTCGACGCCCGCCAGATTCCCGACTACCTGGCCGAGATCGAGCGCAGTGGTACCCTGCCACTCGCCGGATGCCACCCCGTCCCGTTCCGGGCCTCGGAACACCTGCGCTTCCACCACGGCGACAACCTGCCCAAGCACCCCAATGGCCTGCGGCTGGAAGCCCTGGACGAGGCCGGGCTCATTCTCTACAGCAACGTGTACTATTCGGTGGGCGGCGGCTTTGTCCTCAGCTGCGCGGAGGCCGACGCCTCGGGGCGGGGTGTCGCCACTGCACCGGTGGCGGTGACCTACCCCTTCCACGATGCCCGCTCCCTGTTGCAGCAGGCCGACGACCACGGGTTGACCATTGCCGATCTGGTGCTCGCCAACGAGGCGGCATTCCGCAGCGAAGAAGCGACGCGCGAAGGGCTGGCACGCCTGTGGCAGACCATGGACGAATGTATTCGCCTCGGCTGCAAGGCCACCGGCAACCTGCCCGGCGGACTCAACATCCCCCGGCGAGCCAACCAACTCTACCGCGAACTGCGCCGACAACCGGAGCGGGGGTTGAGCGACCAGCTCACCGTGATGGACTGGATCAACCTGTACGCCATGGCCGTCAACGAGCAGAACGCCGCCGGCGCACGGGTGGTGACCGCACCGACCAATGGTGCCGCCGGCGTGATACCGGCGGTACTGGCCTACTACGACCGCTTCGTTCCCGGCAGCAACGCCGAGGGCATCAACACCTTCCTGGCGACGGCCGCCGCCATTGGCATGCTGTACAAGCACAACGCCTCTATCTCAGCGGCGGAAGTGGGCTGCCAGGGTGAAATTGGCGTGGCCTGCTCCATGGCCGCCGCCGCCCTCTGTGCCGTGCTGGGCGGCGACAACCAGCAGATCGAGAACGCGGCTGAAATTGGCATGGAACACAACCTGGGCCTGACCTGCGACCCGATTGCGGGACTGGTGCAGGTGCCCTGTATCGAACGCAACACCATGGGGGCAGTGAAGGCCATCAACGCCGCCCGCCTGGCGCTGCGCGGCACTGGAGAGCACCACGTATCGCTGGATGCCGTCATCCGCACCATGCACCAGACCGGCCTCGACATGCAGGCCAAGTACAAGGAAACCGCCACCGGCGGGCTGGCCGTCAATACGGTTGCCTGCTGAAGCGAACTTCGAGAATTCACGCCGGAGACAACAGATTATGACCACTGACACCACCACCGCGGCCTACCCCTCCCCCACCTGTGCCGACTTCTTCACCCGGGACCTGGCCAGCGCCGACCCGGCCATCCAGGCCGCCGTCAGCGAAGAGTCGCGCCGCCAGGCGGACGGCATCGAACTGATCGCCTCGGAAAACATCGTGTCCCGCGCGGTCATGGAAGCCCAGGGCACCTGCCTGACCAACAAATACGCCGAGGGCTACCCCGGCCGTCGCTACTACGGCGGCTGTGAATTCGCCGACCAGGCCGAAGCCCTGGCCATCGAGCGCGCCCGGGAACTGTTCGGCTGCAGCTTCGTCAATGTCCAGCCCCACTCCGGCGCCCAGGCGAATGGCGCGGTGATGCTGGCCCTGCTGCAACCGGGCGATACCATCCTGGGGATGTCACTCGATGCCGGCGGCCACCTCACCCACGGCGCGCGGCCGGCGCAGTCGGGCAAGTGGTTCAACGCCGTGCAGTACGGCGTGTCCCCGGAGACCCAACGCATCGACTACGATGCAGTGGAAGCCCTGGCTGTCGAGTGCCAGCCGAAGATGATCATCGCCGGTGGCTCCGCGATTCCCCGCGAGATCGATTTCGCCCGCTTCCGGACCATTGCCGATCGCGTCGGCGCCTACCTGATGGTGGATATGGCCCATATCGCCGGCCTGGTCGCCACCGGGGCCCACCCGAGCCCCCTGCCCCACGCCGACGTGGTGACCACCACCACTCATAAAACCCTGCGCGGCCCGCGCGGCGGCATGATTCTCAGCAATGACATGGAGCTGGGCAAGAAAATCAACTCCGCCGTGTTCCCCGGCCTCCAGGGCGGCCCGCTGATGCACGTCATTGCGGCCAAGGCCGTGGCCCTGGGCGAAGCGCTGCAGCCCGCCTTCGGCACCTATATCGACCAGGTCGTCAGTAACGCCCGGGCCCTCGCCGAGGTGATGGTCGAACGCGGCTGCGACATCGTTACCGGTGGCACCGACACCCACCTGATGCTGGTGGACCTGCGCCCCCGCGGCCTCAAGGGCAACCAGGTCGAGCAGGCCCTGGAGCGCGCCGGCATTACCTGCAACAAGAACGGCATTCCGTTCGACCCCGAGAAACCGGCGATCACCTCCGGCATTCGTCTGGGCACTCCGGCGGGCACCACCCGCGGCTTCGGTGTTGAGGAATTCCGCCTGGTCGGCCACCTGATCAGCGACGTCCTCGACGCGCTGCAGGCCAACCCGGAAGGTGACGAGCAGGTCGAAGCCAAAGTGCGCGAACAGGTCCAGGCGCTGTGTGCGCGTTTCCCCCTGTACCGCTAAACGTTACAACGCCAGATCACGCCTATTCTTTACGTCTCTTCTTTACGGACAAGGACAGCAACATGAGCGAAACGCCCACTGAACTGAAGTACACCAGCACCCATGAATGGCTGCGGGAAAACAGCGACGGCACGGTGACCGTTGGTATCAGCGATCACGCCCAGGAGTTACTGGGGGATGTCGTGTTTGCCGAACTGCCGGAGGCAGGACAGCAGATTGGCCAGGGAGAACAGCTCGCCATGCTGGAATCGGTAAAAGCCGCGTCCGACGTATATGCGCCGGTGAGTGGCGAAGTGGTCGAGGTAAACAGCGCGCTGGAAGACGCTCCGGAACTGGTAAACGAGGCCTGTTACACAGAGGGCTGGCTGGTGACCCTGCGGGCGAGCGACCCGGAGGAATTCGGGCAACTGCTCGACGCAGACGCCTATCTCAGCAGCACCGCGGAGGACTGACAGCATGAACGCCCCTGCCACCGACACCCAGCCAGCGGCCCACGCCGCCACCGATACCTCCACACTCGCCCTGTCGGCACTGGAAGACCGCGACGCCTTTACCCGGCGGCACATCGGGGCCGGAACCGCCGACCAGGACGCCATGCTCGCAGCGCTGGGGGTGAACTCACTCGACCAGCTGATCAGCGAGACAGTGCCCGCCAGTATCCTGCTGCAGGACGCCCTCTCCATGGACGAGGGTTGCACCGAGGTAGAAGCGCTGGCAGCCCTGCAGGCAGTGGCGGCAAAAAACCAGGTCGCCAAAAGCTACATCGGCATGGGCTACCACAATACCCACGTGCCCCCGGTCATCCTGCGCAACGTACTGGAAAACCCCGCCTGGTACACGGCCTACACGCCCTACCAGCCGGAAATTGCCCAGGGCCGCCTGGAGGCCCTGCTGAACTTCCAGCAGCTGGTTATGGACCTGACCGGCATGGAGATGGCCAATGCCTCCCTGCTGGATGAGGCCACCGCGGCAGCGGAGGCCATGGCCCTGTGCAAGCGTTCCAACCGCAAGAAGAGCGACGTGTACTTTGTCGCCGATGACGTTCACCCCCAGACCATCGACGTCATAAAAACCCGGGCGGAATATTTTGATATCGACGTCGTGGTCGGCAACCCGCTGGAGCTCGACCAGCACGACGTGTTTGGCGTGCAGCTGCAATATCCCGGCACCTACGGCGATATCAGCGACCTGAAGCAACTCATCTCCGGGGCCCACCAGCAGCAGGCCATGGTATCGGTAGCAGCAGATCCCCTGGCGCTGGTGCTGCTGGAATCCCCCGGCAGCATGGGCGCCGACGTGGTGCTGGGCTCGCTGCAGCGCTTCGGAGTACCGATGGGCTTTGGCGGTCCCCACGCCGCGTTCTTTGCCACCAGCGACAAGCTCAAGCGCTCGGTGCCCGGACGCATTATCGGCGTATCCGTCGACACCCGGGGCAACCAGGCCCTGCGCATGGCCATGCAAACCCGCGAGCAACACATTCGCCGGGAGAAGGCCACCTCCAACATCTGCACCGCCCAGGCCCTGCTGGCCAACATGGCGAGTTTCTATGCGGTCTACCACGGCCCCGAGGGGCTGCGTAAAATCGCCGAACGCACCCACCGCCTGACCGCCATCCTCGCCACCGGACTACTGCGCAAGGGGCTGACCTGCAACAGCAGCTACTTCGACACCCTCACCCTCGACCTGGGTGGAGAGCGCGAGGCCATCTACCAGCGCGCGCTGGCAGCGGGCTGTAATTTCCGCCCGGTGGGCGATGCCCGACTGGGCATCAGCCTGGATGAAACCAGCACCGCGGCGGACGTACAGGAGCTGTTCGACCTGCTGCTGGGCAGCGAGCACGGGCTCGACCTCAACGCCATCGACGCCGAACTTGCCGGCGGCACAATCGCCACCGGCATCAGCGCCAGCCAGCGCCGCGGCGACGCGATCCTGCAGCACCCGACCTTCAACCGCTATCACAGCGAAACGGAGATGCTGCGCTACATGAAGGCGCTGGAAAACCGGGACTACTCACTGGTGCACGGGATGATCCCCCTCGGCTCCTGCACCATGAAGCTGAATGCGACCGCCGAGATGATTCCCATTACCTGGCCGGCATTTGCCAACGTCCACCCCTTCGCACCGGAGTCACAGACCGCCGGCTATCGCGAGATGTTCACCGAGCTCGAAGCCCTGCTGGTGGAGATCACCGGTTACGACGCCATCTCCCTGCAGCCGAACTCCGGCGCCCAGGGCGAGTACGCGGGCCTGCTGGCCATCCGTAAATACCAGGAATCCATCGGTCAGGCACAGCGCAATATCTGCCTGATTCCCGCTTCAGCCCACGGCACCAATCCCGCGTCCGCCGCCATGATGGGGATGAAAGTGGTGATCGTGGAATGCGACGGCGAGGGCAACGTCAGCATTGACGACCTGCAAACCAAGGCCGAGCGCCACGCCGACGACCTCAGCTGCCTGATGATTACCTATCCGTCCACCCACGGTGTGTTCGAGCAGAACATCGTGGAGATCTGCGACATCGTGCACGCCAACGGTGGCCAGGTGTACATGGATGGCGCCAACATGAACGCCCAGGTGGGCCTGTCCAAGCCGGGCCTGATGGGCTCGGATGTCTCCCACCTCAACCTGCACAAGACCTTCGCCATTCCCCACGGCGGCGGCGGCCCCGGCATGGGCCCGATTGGTGTGAAGAGCCACCTGGCCCCCTTCCTGCCCGGACACAGTGTGACCGACGTACCCAATCTGGCTACCCAGAACGGCGCGGTATCCGCCTCCCCCTTCGGTTCCGGCGCGATTCTGCCCATCAGCTACCTGTACATCCGCATGCTGGGCCAGCAGGGGCTCCGACACTCGACCGAGGTCGCCATCCTCGCCGCCAACTACCTGGCACTCAAGCTGGGCGAGCAATACCCGATCCTCTACCGCGGCCGCAACGGCCGGGTGGCTCACGAGTGCATCGTCGATGTGCGGCCGTTGAAGGAGTCCTGCGGGGTTACCGAGGAAGATATCGCCAAGCGACTGATGGACTACGGTTTCCACGCGCCTACCATGTCCTTCCCGGTGCCCGGCACCTTGATGATCGAGCCGACCGAGTCCGAGTCCCTCGCGGAACTGGATCGCTTTATCGAAGCGATGACGGGGATTCGCCAGGAGATTGCCCGGGTGGAATCCGGCGAATGGGCCATCGAGGTGAGCCCCCTGCGCCAGGCACCACACACCCAGGCGGACCTGCGCGCGGCCTGGGACCGCCCCTACTCCATCGAGCAGGGCCTGTTCCCAACGGCCGCCACCCGCAGCAACAAGTTCTGGCCGAGCGCCAACCGCATCGACAATGTCTACGGCGATCGCAACTTCTTCTGCAGCTGCCCGCCGGTAGCGAGTTACGAAGACGACGGCCAGTAACAAGCCTCACCGCACTGGCGCTACGCCAGTGCGGGCTTCACCACTCAGTGCGTCACCAGGTAATCGGCGATCGTTTCCGCCAGCAGTGATACCGCCGTCGAGGCCGGTGCATGGGGCGTGATGAGGTTGATACCCACCGAGCCGAGATCGGGAAGCTGGCGGGACGACTCCAGTACCCGCAGTTTGGTCGGCACAGTACTGCGCGCGAGTACAGTCACCCCGAGCCCTGCCTCCACCGCAGCCTCAATACCCGTAAGGTCGGGAATGGTGTAAACCACCCGTGCATTGATGTGATTTTCCGTCAGTACCTGTTCCGCCCGGGCGCGGTATATACAGGGCACCGGCGCCGCCACCAGCGGCACCTCATCGTACTGGCGCATATCAAAATCATCACTACCCACCCAGACCAGCGACTCGGTCTTCAGATAACCCGGCTGCTGGGAATTGGGCCATTCCTGCAGCGCCAGTATCAGGTCGTAACGGGAAGGGTCCTGCAGCAGGTCCTTGCTCAGCACACACTGCACATCCAGGGCGACCTGGGGATAGGCGGCGCTGAACTGGCCGAGGATGCGCGGCATGAGCACAACGGCGAATTCGCTGGGAATACCCAGCCGCAACTTGCCGGACACGCTGGGGTTGATGAACTCACTGATCGCCTGGTCGTTGAGTTCGATAATTCGCAGGCTGTACTGGAGCAGTCGCTTGCCTGCGCCGGTGAGCTCCAGGCGGGCACTGTCCCGCAAGATCAGTTTGTCCCCCACCAGCTCTTCCAGCTTGCGGATATGCTGGCTGATCGCGGGTTGGGTCCTGCCGAGGCGTTCCGCGGCGAGGGTGTAGCTCCCCAGCTCCACAATTGAGACAAAGGAGCGAAGGCAGTCCATCGGCAGGTTCCGTATACCCTGTTTCACCAAGGTGCTTTCCCCTCCTCCGGCATGGCCCGCACCGCTTCAGGGCGCACAACGCACCAGATCTGCAAGCCGGGCGTTTTTGCCGCCCAATTCAGGGGCATCGGTTCATACATTCAATCTCTCCATACGCATCCGCCAACCTGCTTATCCAGCGCGAAAATGCGAGAAAGGCACCATGATATTAGTCAATGTTATGGGAGGATCAGGATTATTGATTCGGCTGTTTCCACCACAGCCGATATGCTTTTGGTGCCCCAATTCAATTTCTCCCCGGGCCCTCCCCTTCTTCCCTGAAAAAACCCGAATTGGCCTGTTGCTTGCAGTGCTCCCTGTATCGAGAGCCGGGAACGTAAACCGGCAACGGGGAACGCAACCTGTACGCAAGCCCACAGAAGCGCTTGCAACTGCGCATGCAGAAACATTGCCAGTGACGACACAAGACGGCGCTGATTCTCGCCCTGGCGTCACGCCACTTACATGCCTACAGGATACCGCAGAATTACTGCCGGGATTGCACTGGTTCCACGGATTTTTTTCAGGCCTAGCGGAGAATCCGGGTCATTCCCGAACGCTCCGCGGCCCTCACTTGAAAACCAGGAGTTGCAGTTGATGAGATTTCCGAGCTTACCCACCCGCATCGCCACAGGCCTCGCCCTGAGCGGTGCCCTGTTTCTGAGCGCCTGCGGCCAGGAAGATAAGGCGCCCGTCGCGGCCGCCCCGGCGACGGCAGAAGCGACGCCAGTCGCCGCTCCCCCCAGCAGCAAACCTTCGCTGGGCGTACGCCCGGTTGCGGATGAAGAAATCTCGATCGACATGTCAGCTGTGCACAACCCGGAGCTGGCGGAGATTTTCGACTACATCGACGCCAACATCGACGACCACGTGGTCAATCTGCAAAAGTGGATTCAACAGCCGAGTATCTCCAATACCGGTGAAGGCATGCAGGAGTCCGCTTTCATGGTCAAGGGCTTCTTCGACCAGTTGGGCTGCCAGAAAACCAAGGTCTACGAGCCGGGGATGACCGAGTGGGGTACCCAGGCCAACCCGGTGGTATACGCCCACTGTGACGAGGGTGCGGAAAAGACCCTGGTGCTGTACTGGATGTACGACACCATGCCCGTCACCCAGCCCGACCTGTGGAAGTCTCCACCCTTCGAAGCCCGGCTGGTGGAGCAGGAACCCTTCAAGAAGGTGTTGATTGGCCGCGGTGCAACCAACTCCAAGGGGCCGCAGATGGTGCAGCTGAATGCGTTCATGGCGATGAAAGCGGTTACCGGCAAGCTGCCGGTGAACCTCATCTTTGTTGCCGAGGGCGACGAGGAGCGCATGTCCACCGGTTACCGCAAATTCGTGCGCGACCATCCCGAGCTGTTTGAAGGCGCCGACGCCATGTATCGCTTCGGTTTCCAGGGCAGCATGAGCGCTGGCTCAGAGGGCAGCGTGTTCGTGGAACTCATCACCGACGGCGCCAAGTGGGGCAAGGGCCCGAACCGCAGCAATATCCATGGCGGCTACAAACGCGCCGTTGATGCGCCGGCGTGGCGTCATATCAAGATGCTCTCCACCCTGGTGGACGAAACCGGCAACAAGGTGATGATCGATGGCTTCTACGACGACATCGTCCCGCTCTCCGAGGAGGAAGAAGCGCTGCTCGCCAAGAATGCCGAGCGCGTGAAACTCGACGTGGCGGCACAAAATCTCGGGGTTGCGCGCTTCATTGCCGACGACCCGGAGACTTTCCTGAAGATGGCCCGCTACGGCACCTCAATGAACCTCGACGGCATCTGGGCGGGCAACATGTTCGAGGGCGGCTCCGGCGCCATCCTGCCCAACCGCATCGTGTCCAAGCACAACTTCCGCTACGTGCCCAACCAGGACGGCATGGACATTGTCGACAAACTGCGCAAGCACCTGGACAAGCACGGCTACGAGGACGTGGAGATCAATGTGGTCGGCGATGTGCCCTGGGCCAAGCGCAGCTATGACAACGAACTGGCCGATGCCGTGCGCGATATGTACAACGCCTTCAACATCGAGTTCGACGACCCGCTCAGCGACGTCACCTCCATGCTGGGCGGTTACTGGCCCGCCTACCTGTTCGCCGGCGACGTCCTGGATATCCCGATTGTCAGCGGCGTAGCCGGTGTCGGCGGCAATGCCCACGCGGCCAACGAGTACTTCGTGATCGAAGGGGCCAAGAAAATCTACGGTATGGCCGGAGGGGAGAAATCCGTCGCCATGATCCTGTACAACTACGCGGGCCTGAACAAACCCGCCGCGGAGTAATCTGCGAATTCTCCAACCTCAACCCCCCGCCGCCGGCAGGCGGCGGGGGATTGACTCGCCACTCTCTCCACTAACTACAGGACAACAGCATGCCCGTCATTTCATTGCAGAACCTGAAGAAGTCGTACGCTCTGGGCGATAACACCGTGCACGCACTGCGCGGGGTTTCCCTGGATATCGAGGAAGGTGAGTTTGTGGCGATCACTGGACCCTCCGGGTCCGGCAAGTCCACCATGATGCATATTCTCGGCTGCCTGGACCGCCCTACAGAAGGGCACTACCTGCTCGGCGGGGAGGACGTGTCCAACCTGAGCCGCGACGCGCTCGCGGATATCCGCAATCGGCAAATCGGCTTCGTGTTCCAGGGCTTCAACCTCCTGCCGCGCACCACAGCTGTGGAAAATGTCGAAGTTCCCCTGCTCTACTCCCGGCCCCTGTTACCGGCGGCAGAGCGTCGGCAGCGCGCCCTGGAAGCCCTCGACAGCCTCGGCCTGTCCCAGCGCGCCGACCACCACCCCAGCCAGCTTTCAGGTGGGCAACAGCAACGCGTGGCCATTGCCCGGGCCCTGGTCAACAAGCCCTCGCTGATTCTGGCGGACGAGCCCACCGGTAACCTGGATACCAAAACCAGTATCGAAGTGATGCGCCTGCTGCAGAACCTGCGCGAATCACTGGGTATCACCATCGTGCTCATTACCCACGAACCGGAAATCGCCGCCTACGGTACCCGCATTATTGCCGTTCGCGACGGCGAGATCGTCAGTGATGTCGCCAATACCCCAACCCCCATGGAGCATGTCGAAGAGGACCAGGAGCAAAGCGAGCCGGCTCTGGCTGCCGCGAACGCCTGAACCGCACGACTTTCTATACACGAGACCGCTCTATGGGATTTTCCCGGCATTACTTTTCGGTGGCACTGCGGGCGCTATTGCGCAACCGCGCCCAGGCTGCGCTGGCGGTACTGGGTGTGTGCATCGGCGTCGGCGCACTGGTGACCAGCCTGGCGCTCGGCCGCGGCGCCCAGGAGGCCATTGCCGACCAGCTGCTGGCAGCCGGGGCCAACATGATCGTGGTCACCGCCGGCAACTACCAGGCCGGCCGCTCCCACGACTACACGGCGCCGGCGGACCACGCCAGCCTGCTGCACCAATCGGGCCACTATTACGTGGCCAACCTGCGCCGCCAGGGCCCCGCCCTGTCCAGCGCCCTGTTCAACCCGGCGGACAATTTCCTGTTCCGCCCGGTACATTTTGAAAACGACCCAATGGCGGTACACGACCACCCCACCGCCAAGGAACGCCTGGGCGATACCATGGCCGGGCTCGGCGCCGCAGCCACCCTCACCATCGAAGACGCCAGGGCCATTCGCGACAGCATCCCCGGCGTGCACCTGGTGGTCTCCGGGGTCCACGAAAACGCGCGCCTGACGGTCGAAAATGCACCGAAGCAGCGCTGGCTGACCCGGATGCATGGCACTGAGGAACAACTGCCCGAAGTACGGCCCGGCTGGAGCCTGCCCTACGGGCGTTTCTTTAACCGCAACGAGGTCGACGACAGCGCCCAGGTGCTGGTGCTGGGCCGGGTGGCCGCGGAGCGCCTGTTCGGCGCCGGCGTCGACCCCGTCGGCGAAACGGTACTGCTGTGGAACCAGCCCTTCGAGGTGGTGGGCGTCGTTGACAGCCGCAGCTGGGCCAGCACACCGGCAGTGGGCGACGACCAGTTCGATGCCTTCTACGTGCCGGTGACCACGGTGCACCAACTGCTCAACCTGAGCATGCTCAACACCATCACCGTCACCACCCGGGCCATCGAGGGCACCTCACAGGTGGCGGACCAGATCCAGACCCTGTTGCGGGACCGCCACGGCATCACCGAGAGCATGCCCGATGACTTCACGGTCAAGTCCCAGGCGGAACAGGTACTGGGCAAGGGGCTGTCGCCGGATATTGCCCGCATCGTCAGTGGCAATCTCGCGCGGGTAGATGACCTGACCGTGGCGCAACTCTCCGGATCACTGCAACGCACCAACCGCACCATGCTGGCCCTGCTCGCCGGTGTGGCCGCCGTTTCCCTGCTGGTGGGTGGTATCGGGGTGATGAACCTGCTGCTGCTGTCCGTGACCCAGCGCACCCGCGAGATAGGCCTGCGCATGGCCCTGGGTGCCAGGCCCAATGCCATCGCCACCCAGTTTCTGATCGAGTCCCTGCTGCTCAGCCTTTGCGGCGGCGTTCTCGGCGCCCTGCTGGGCCTCATTTCCGCTTCCAGCCTGGAAGGGGTTCTGCAGTGGTCCACCGTGGTTTCGCCGCTGTCCACCGTGCTCGCCATTGGCGTGGCTGCGCTGCTCGGCATCGCTGCCGGCGTGTATCCCGCCACCAAGGCCTCGCGCCTCGACCCGATAGGAGCGCTGCACCATGAATAGCGCCGCAACCCGCGCTGCGGAGCGCAAGGGAGATTCCGCACTCGCACTGATCCTGCTGTTGCTCCTGCTGCTGACCGCACCCGGCGGCGAGGCCCACGAGGATGAGGAACACGGCGCCAGCGACGCCCGCCACGGCGGTTACGTGATGATGCACAACGACTTGCACTTCGAACTGGTACTGACGCCGGGCGGTGAACTACAGCTCTACTACAGCGACGCCCGCCGAGCCGAACTGCCGGCTATCGTGGTTTCCGACGTCGCCATCGAAGTGGACCGCAATGGTGAGGCGGCGGAGTTTGTCGCCCTGCAGATCAGCCCCGGCGGCGATTTCTGGCTAGGCCAGGCACAGCCTGTCACCCGGCCGGACACCATCATTCGTATCGGCTTTGTGTTCCAGGGCGATCCCTTACTGGTGGAAGTGCCCGCCAGCGCCTTCCTGCAGCCGCCTCCCGTCATGAGTGCCGGCCTTTACCTTTCCCCAGAGCGAGTGAGCAGATGCTGATCAATCTACACACAGCCACCCGGGCCTTGCGCCAAAACCGCTTGCAGGCCGCCCTGACACTCTGCGGCATGAGTATCGGGGTAGCGATGGTAGTGATCGTGTCCGGTCTCGGCCGCGGCGCGCAACTGCAGATCGAGTCCCAGATCGAGAGCGCCGGCCCCACCCTCATCAGTGTCCGTTCGGGCAACTTCTCTACCGCCGCCGTCACGGGCAACGGCGAGCAGGACAGCAGCGGCGGTGAAGTCTCCCAGGGCCCGGTCGACCCCTTTGGCCTCCAGACTGATCCGATCAGCGACGCGGCCCCCGTCACGCCGGTGACCGTGCGCAAAACCCGCCATCGCTCACCTGCCTGGCCCCTGACCCAGGCCGAAGTGGACGCCATCGCCAGCCAGGTTGAGGATGTGCGCTCGGTCGCTGCCAGTGTCGCCGGCAACGTGAGCCTCGACGAGCAGCCCCAGCTGCGCATTCGGGTTGCGCGAGTCCACGGGTTCCAGACCGACTGGGAGGTCATGAGTGGCTGGAAAGTCTTGCGGGGGCGTATGGTAACAGCCCAGGAGCACGCTGCCGGAACCCCGGTCATGCTGGTCAGCCCGGCAGTAGCGCAACGCCTGTGGCCGGATCAGGACCCCCTGTTACAACAGCTGTCATTCGCCGGACAGGACGTTGCCGTGGTCGGGGTCGTGGACATCGAGGACGAAAGCAGCTCCATCGTGGTGCCCACCGTGCACGTGCCCATGACCCTGGCCCAGCAACTGCTGGATGGCCAGTCCTTTGATGAGATAAACGTCCGCAGCCGCTCGGTCGCCACGACCAGCGGTGTCGCCCAGGCCATCCGCCGGGTGTTGCGGGAGCAACGCCAGCTGGCGGACGACACCTTTGACGATTTCCGTGTCACCACCCAGAGCACCTCCTCCATGCCCAGCCTGGGTACCGACCCCCGGCTGTCTCGCGCGGTTCACGCCAACCTCGTAGAGCTGGAAAAGGTGTCCTGGGAAGAGATGGCCGCCAGCCTGCGTCAGGCCGGTCGGACTTTTACCCTGTTGCTCACCGGCGCGGCTGCCGTTTCCCTGCTCGTCGGTGGCATCGGCGTCATGAATATCATGCTGGTTTCGGTGGTCGCACGCACCCGGGAGATCGGCCTGCGTCTCGCCCTCGGCGCACGTATGCAGGACATCATGCTGCAGTTTATCGCCGAGGCCGTAACGCTCGCCGTTGCCGGTGGCTGCCTCGGGCTGGTACTGGGCTACCTGGGCCTGCTGGTGGCCCAGCAGAGTTTTCACTGGGCCGCCGTACTGGAGCCGGCCATGGTGATGGCAGCGCTGGTGATGGCGATGCTGACCGGCATTGTGTTCGGCTACGGCCCCGCCCGCCGCGCCGCCCGGCTGGACCCGGTGGTGGCGCTAAAAGCCGAGTAGCGGCGGTGAATTGGTAAAAGCCGAGTAGCGGCGGTGAACTCACAAGAGCCGAGTAGTCTTCTTTCCCAACCCGGTCCACCAGTGAAGGTGTCGGGCCGAATTCTGATGCAGGAGTAAAACGATGTTTGCGACGATGCCAGTTAACTTCCGCCTGGCGCTCCGGTCCCTGAACCGGAACCGGATGCGTACCCTGCTGACGATGCTCGGGATCATCATTGGCGTGGCAGCGGTGCTGACCATGGTCGCCCTCGGCACCGGCGCACGCGGGTCGGTAGAGGGCGAGATCACCTCCGCCGGCACCAACCTGGTGTTCGTCAAGGCCGGCAACTACACCCGGGGCGGTGAAAGCGTCGGTATTGTCGCCGGACGCGGTGCCGCCACCAGCCTGGTGCCGGCCGACGCCGAGGCCATCGTCGAACAGGTCGACGGCGTCCTCGCGGTGAGCCCGGGCGTGGCGGTACGCACCTTCCTGACCAGTGGCGAGGCCAGGGCCTTCGCCAGGGTCCAGGGCATTGCCCCGGCGTACGCCGAAATGTATTCCTGGAATATCAGCCCGGGCCGCATGTTCTCCAACAGCGATACCAGCGACGCCATATTGGGCCGGGCACTGGCGGACCAGCTGTTCGGGGCCGGCAGCGACCCGGTGGGCCAGGTGCTGAGTATACGCAACCATTCATTCACCGTGATCGGCGTCACCGACGGCCAGGCCGATGATCACGCCGATGTCGTGTTCGTACCCTGGGCCACGCTGCAGGGCGTCCTTGGCCTCGGTCACATCGAGAGTATTACCCTCGCAGCGGAAAAAGCGGGCGAGGCCTCCAGAATCCAGGCCGAGATCACCAACCTGCTGCGCCTGCGGCACGGGATCAGCGACGGCAGCGCCGAAACGCAGGACGGCTATCTCGCTGCCCAGAGCAGCGTGGGCGGTATCCCCGATGATTTCACCGTGGAGACCCAGGCCGCCCAGGCCCTGACCCGCGGGCTCTACACCCCGGCGGCCGCCTTCGCCCTGGCCAACCTGCCCAAACTCGACGAGGTCACCCTGGACGAGATGTCCGACACCCTGGACAAGGCGAGTAACACCATGACCGCCCTGCTGGCGAGTATCGCCGGCGTTTCCCTGGTGGTGGGTGGAATCGGCATCATGAACATCATGCTGGTCTCGGTCACCGAACGCACCCGCGAAATCGGACTGCGCATGGCCGCCGGCGCCCGCTCAGCCGATGTCGCACTGCAGTTCCTGGTGGAGGCCATCACCCTCAGCCTGCTCGGCGGGTTGATCGGCCTGGTCACCGGAATACTGTGCGCCCAGGCGATTGGCTGGTCCCTCGGCTGGCCCGCTGAAGTTCCCCTTGCTGCCATGGCTCTGGCCATTGGCATCGCCGGCGCGGTCGGTTTGCTGTTCGGCAGCTATCCCGCACGCCGTGCCTCCCTGCTCGACCCGATAGATGCACTGCGGACGGAATAACGGGAACTCACCGTCTCCGGTGGCTTCCACCGGGGTAAGAGGGTACATGGCGTTACTGGCGGCGCTGAGCTTTTGCGCCGGAGTGGCGCTCGCCGCGACGGGTTACTGGTTCGGGGATACACCTGAAGCGCAGCTGGATCGCCTGGGTGAGCGCTACGTCCGTCTGGCCCTGGCACTGGCCCAACAGCACCCGGAGGAGCTCGACAGCTATTGGGGGCCGACGGATCTGAAAGCGGCCGGCGCGGAGAGCGACCTGGAAACGCTGCAACGGGAGGTTGCAGCCCTGAGTGCTGATCTCGCTGCGCTCTCTACATCCGCCACACCCGCCGAGCCAGCCGGGCTGGACCAGCGCAAACGAAACCTGATCGAACACGCTGTGCAGCTGCAGCATATCTTGGCTGCAGTGGCGGGAAACAGCGGCCTCAGCTTCGCGGATGAGGCAGCACAGCTCTATGACCTGCCCCTGCCGAAACTGGAGGATGGGCGACGCCGGGCGATCCTTGATGAACTCGACACCCTGGTCGCGGGTCGCGGCAATCTCGCCTGGCGGGTGGCGAACTTCCAACGCCAGTTCCTGGTACCGGCAGAGAGTCGTCGCGGGGTATTTGAACGCGCCCTGGCGGAATGTCGGCAGCGCACTCTGGCCCACCTCTCGCTCCCGGCCGGGGAAGCGTTGAGCCTGGCGTGGAGCCGCGACGTCACCTCGCCCTGGCACACCTACCAGGGCGATTACCACAGCGTGCTGCAGGTGAACGATCTGCGCATCGCCTTTGCGTCCCAGGCCCTCGATATCGCCTGCCACGAAGGCTACCCGGGACACCACACCCAGTTTGTCCTGCGCGACCAGGCGGCCGACAGCGCTATGGACGGCGCGGTGGAAAATACCCTCGCCCTGCTGCGCACCCCCCAATCCGCCCTGCGCGAGGCCACCGCCAACCTCGGGGTCGACCTGCTGTTCACCACCGACGAACGACTGGCCTTCGAATCCCAGGTGCTGCTGCCGCTGGCAGGTGTGGACAGCATGCAACTCGACACACACCATCGCATAAACCGGTTGCTGGCAGAGCTGGCGCCCTACGCCATCCCGGTGCTGGCCCAGTATCACGACGGCACGCTGAGCGCGGCCGTTGCCATTCGCCAACTCGAGCGCCAGGCGCTGGTCTCCAACCCGGTGGAACTGCTCGAATTTGTCGATCATTACGGTGCGTACAGTGCGGCCTACACGACCGCCCGGGCACCACTGCTGCAACGACTGTCCCTGGGGGCCGGCGCGAATAAAACAGATTGGAGGGCGCTGACAGCACTGTTTCAACAGGGCTCGCTGGCACCTGTGCCCGCCCTCACCGGGGGCCCGTGAATCTCGGCGGCCGTCTCGCCTTACCGCTGGGCTAGAGGGTTCGCAGAAAAGCTTCCAGATCCCTGAGTTGGGCTGCGTCCAGGCCCAGCGGTTCCGCCTCGTTGTGACCGATGGCTGCCTGTTCGGCCCGGTTGTAATGATCCAGTACGGCGGCCAGGTCGGCAATCTGTCCCTTGTGCATGTAAGGCGCGGTGTACGCAGCATTGCGCAGCGAAGGCGCCCTGAAAGCCGCGATCAGGGTCATTCCCTTGCGCACAAAGCGCAATTCCTGGCACTGCTGGGGCGCTGCATCACTGTAGTCTCCCAGGCAGTTGAAGGGGTCTGCCAGCACCTGGCCGAGGCCGAGACTGCGGCCCAGGTCAGGTCGCTCACCTTCGGGTGGCAGGACACCTGTATTGTGGAACTCATTGTTTGTGAACAACGGGCCGTTATGACACTCGATGCAACGGCCGCCGGAGATGAACAGGCGCAGTCCACGCTGCTCCGCCGGGTTCAGGATGACTCCTTCCTGAGAGCCGGCCTGTCCGAGACTCCGGGCAAAGTCGTCAAAGCGGGTTCGTTGCGGCAGCAAGGTGCGCTCGTAGGCGGCGATGGCCTTGCCCATATTGGCAAAGACCCGGTTGACACGATCGCGGCTGGCGGGCGTCATCTCCTGCCAGGCGGCCTGCCATTCCGCCTTGCCTAGCGGGCTGGCGTGCTCGGGAAATTGCGCGGGATCACTGAAATCCGGCAGCGGACCGAACAGCGTTGCGTAGGGTTCGCGATACTCCGGCAGTTCGCTGAACAGGCGGACGTAAAACATCCGGTTACCGCCATGCTCCACCGGATCTTCCAGTGGCGCCAGGGCCTGGGCCCACAGGCTGTCCCGGCGGCCGTCCCAGAACTGCCACGGACTATAGGCAGCGCCCACCGCACTCATGGTGTGGCGCGCTGAGGTGCCAACACCCTGCCCCAGTACCTTACCATCGGTAAAGTGCAGTGCACTCTGGTGGCAGCTGGCGCAGGAAATCTCGCCGTTGCTGCTGAACCGGGGATCGAAGAACAATCGTTCGCCCAACTGCCTGGCGGCTGGCTGGTCAGCAACGGCGTTACCCGGGCTGGGTGGCGGCGGTGGCAAGGCGTCCAGGGACAGGGACTGAATCAGTCCGATCTCGCTTTCGCTCCAGACGGGGGCGACATCTGCATGGTGATCCGACGTGCCCGAACAGGCCACACCGAGGACGACCGACAGGGCGACCAGTGCCATTTTCGCCCTGGCCTGGACTCCGGTGCAGTTCAGCGATCTCATAGGCTCAGGGTAATGACCACCTCGTCGCTCAGTGCCCCGGCGGTTATCTGCAGGCGAACTTCCCAGTTACCGGGCATATGAAAACGCAAACCGTCGATGCGGTAGTCGCCCGCCCCTGCGGCCTCAATCACCTGCGGCCGGGTGGGCAGGCCGTGGTTGTGGGCCGGCATGCCACCATCCACTGCAATGACGGCACCGGTGACCGGCCTGCCCTCGGCGTCCTCCAGCTGTAGTTGCCAACTGTGCATCCGGTTGATGACGATGGGCTCGGAGGTGTAGGTAACGCGAAAATACCCCTGTGCCGATGTAAAGGCAGCGACCGCGGTAGTGGCAGGAAGCGGCTCCGCCCACAGTCTGACTGCCACCAGCATCGGCACCGCGAACAGGACCGCCAGGGTCAGCCACGACATGGAACGTTTCAGCATGCCCACCTTTCCCGTAGTTTCTTGCGATCAGTCACTGGACAGACATCAGGAACCTTCGGGCTGGACGGCACCGTCGTCTGCCTGGGGCTCTTTACTACCGGCAGAGAAATACTCCCGGCTCAGTTTGAAGATCAGCGGTGAAAGCAACAGCAGCGCCACCAGGTTGGGAATTGCCATGAAGGCATTCAACGTGTCGGCGATGAGCCACACCAGGTCCAGCTGGATCACTGTTCCCAGCGGGATCGCGATAACCCATGCCAACCGGAATGGCAGGATGCCGCGGGTGCCGAACAGGTAGACCACACAGCGTTCACCGTAGAAAGACCAGCCAATCATGGTGGTAAACGCAAACAGGCACAGCCCCAGTGTCACGATATACTGCCCACCCGGGAAGGCGTTGGCGAAGGCCATGGAGGTCAGGGTGGCACCGCTGGCACCCGAGGGCAGCACATCCATGATGACGATCACCAGCCCGGTCATGGAGCACACAACCAGGGTGTCGATGAAGGTGCCCAGCATGGCGATCATGCCCTGCTGTACCGGCTCGTCGGTACGTGCGGCGGCGTGGGCGATGGGCGCGCTGCCAAGGCCCGCCTCATTGGAGAAGATGCCCCGGGCCACGCCGAAACGCAGGGCCGCCCAGACCGTGGCTCCGACGAAACCGCCCGCCGCAGCCGAACCGTTAAGCGCACTGTCGACAATCACCCCGACAGCATGGGGGATCTGGTCGATGTGAGTGACCAGCACCACTACGCTCATCAGGATGTAACTCGCGGCCATCATGGGCACCAGCCAGCTGGCCACGTTGGAAATACGCTTGATACCGCCGAGCACCACTGCCCCCACCAGAACCATCAACACCAGCCCGGTTGCCAGCGGCGGCACCGTGAAGGAGTCGTTGAGCACTTCGGCAACAGAGTTTGACTGCACGGTATTGGCAATACCGAAGCCGGCCAGGCTGCCAAAGATCGCGAACGCGTAGCCCAGCCAGTGCCAGCGCTTGTGCAGGCCGTTGCGAATGTAGTACATCGGTCCGCCACTGTAATTGCCGTGGGCATCCTGCTCGCGAAAATGCACTGCACAGACCGCCTCGGCGTACTTGGTGGCCATCCCCAGCAGGGCTGTAATCCACATCCACAGCAGTGCGCCGGGACCACCCAGGGCTACCGCGGTAGCGACACCCGCAATGTTGCCGGTGCCGATGGTGGCTGACAGGGAGGTCATCAGCGCAGCGAAGGGCGAGATATCGCCCTCACCGGCGCCGCTGCGCCCCCGCAAGAGCAGGCCGATCGCCTGCGGGATCCTGCGTACCGTGGCAAAGCGCAGGCCAAGCGTCAGGTACAAACCCGTGCCCAGCAGCAGCACCAGCATCACCGGCCCCCAGGCAAAGGCGTTGATCGCGCCGATCAGTTCACTCATGTCGCTCTCCCGCGCTGCCTAACACACCACCCACCTCACTTGACTGTCGGGTAGTCGATACCCAACTGCTCCAGATAGGTGTCGTACTTCGAGGGGTCGTAGTAGTAGTCCTTCATCACCGGACGCCACTGGGTCATGATTTCCTCGTTGAGGAAGGTGGCCGGCTTGTCCTCGGGACGCAGCAGCGGAATGTACTTCTGGTCCTTGGTCTGGACGTCGTCGTAATAGGTCCAGGCCGCTTTCAGCAGGGCCGGTTCGGTCAGCAGGTTCATCAGGGTCAGCGCCTGGGCCTTGGCACCAGCCACCACGCCCTTGTGGGCAATCGGGGTCGCCATGGCGACGGCGCTGGACCAGTTGTGGCCACGGGTGCCGGGGATATTGGCGGGATAGCGCAGGGTGATCGTCGGCACGCGCCAGGATACATCACCGATGTCGTCGGAACCGCCGCCCATGTTTTCCTTCATCGGCCGGCCTTCCATCACTTTTTCCGCCAACTCGGTTTTGAGGCCCGCGGTATCAGAGCCCAGGTCCTCCTGCAGGGCCTTGGCCAGCTTCTGGTCGTCCTTGCTCCACTCGGGCATGCCCACCAACTGGATGTTCTCAAACATCTTTTCCGCGATGGGCTTGTTCATATGCCAGGGCCAGGCGCTACCCAGGACGGTGGAGTCCCAGGTTGTGTTGGTCATCAGGGCCGCGCCCTTGGCGATATCGTCGCCAATTTCCCACAGCTGTTTGATGTGCTCGTAGTCCGTCTCCCGGAAAAAGTACCAGATGCTGGCCTCGGAGGGGACCACATTGGGCTGGTCGCCACCGTCGGGAACGATGCCGTGGGTACGCTGCTGCAGGCGCAGGTGCTCGCGGCGGAAGTTGATACCGACATCCATCAGCATCACGGCATCCAGTGCGCTGCGACCGCGCCAGGGGTCGCCCGCACCGTGGGCGCTCTCACCGTGGAAGTTGTATTGCACTGACACCATGCCGTTGCCGTAGCCACCGCCCCAGCTGGTATTGAAGTCGCTGCTGACGTGGGAAAACAGCACCGCGTCGATATCATCGAAGTAACCGTCGCGAACGTAGTAAGCCTTGGTGGCCAACTGCTCTTCCGCCACACCGGGCCAGATCTTGATGGTGCCCTTGAGGCCGTTTTCTTCCATGTACTCCTTCACCGCCAGCGCGGCAACGATGTTGACCACCTGACCGGAGTTGTGGCCCTCGCCGTGGCCCGGAGCGCCCTTGACGATCGGGTCGTGGTAGGCCACGCCGGGTTTCTGGGACGCCTTGGGAATACCGTCGATATCGGAGCCCAGGGCAATCACCGGCTTGCCGCTACCCCAGGTGGCAATCCATGCGGTCGGAATACCGGAAATACCCTTCTCCACCTTGAATCCATTTTCTTCCAGCAAGGCGGTCAGATAGCGCGAGGTTTCGACTTCCTGAAACCCCAGTTCACCAAAGCTGAAGATCATGTCGTTCATCACCTGGGCCTGCTTGGCCCGGGCGTCCACCGCAGCAATCAGTTCTTTCTGGACCGGGGTGGGGTCGACCGCCAGGGCGGAAAGCGGGGCCAGCAGTGCGGCACCGATAAACGTACAGGCACGAAGCGACGCGCGAAGGGGATGTGTTTGCATGAATGCTCCAGTCGTTTTAGCGAATGTTTCTGTCTGACTCTGGTGGATCAATTAAAAAAGCACGCTGCCGCCGGTATGCGCGGCAGCGTGCAAGTGGTCGCAAGCAACGACCAGCAGGTTAACTCAGCGTATGGTCGGATAGTCGATACCCAACTGCTCGAGATAAGTGTCGTATTTTTCCGGGTTGTAGTAATAGGGCTGCATATCGCTACGCCAGATTTTCATGGTGTCCCGATTGAGCCAGGTCGCGGGTTGGTCCTCTTCGCGAATGAGTGGCGTGTACTTGACGTCTTTGGTCTGAACCTCGTCAAAATAGGTCCACGCCGACTTGAGGAGTTCGGGTTTGGTCATCATGCTCAGCAAGGTCAGGGCCTGGGTCTTGGCACCGGCGACCACCCCCTTGTGGGCGATCGGGGTGGCCATGGCAACACCACTGGACCAGTGGTGGCCGATGATGTTGGGCATGTTGGCAGGGTAGAACAGCATGGATGTCGGCACGTTCCAGGAGATATCACCGATGTCGTCGGAGCCGCCCCCGTAGTTCATCTTGGCGGGGAACCCGCCCATCAGCTTGTCGCCCATCTCCGTTTTCAGGCCAACTGGCTCGAAGCCCAGCTCACTCTGCAGGGCTTTTGCCAGCTTCTGGTCATCATCAGACCACTCCGGCAGCCCTACTAACTGGGTATTGTTGAACACTTCCTCTGCCATCGGCTTGTTCAGGTGAATCGGCCAGGCGGAGCCGAGCACTTCTGAATCCCAGGTGGTGTCGGTCATCATGGCGGCACCATTGGCAATTTTGTCGCCAGTGGCCCACAGGTCCATGATGTGTTCGTAGTCGGTCTCGCGGAAGAAGTACCAGACACTGGCTTCGGAGGGCACCACGTTAGGCTGGTCGCCACCATCGGTGATAATGCCGTGGGTACGCTGTTGCAAACGCAGGTGTTCGCGGCGGAAATTCAGGCCCACGTCCATCAGTTCCACGGCGTCCAGGGCGCTGCGACCCGACCAGGGGTCCATCGCGCCGTGGGCGGCCACGCCGTGAAAGTTGTACTTGACCGACACCATACCGCTCATCATGTTGCCGCCCCACATGGTGCCAAGATCACTGCCAACGTGGGCGTAAAGTACCGCGTCTATATCCTTGAAATAGCCCGCACGCACATAGTAGGCCTTGGTTGCGAGCTGCTCTTCGGCAATACCGGGCCAGATTCTGATGGTCCCCTTGAGACCGTTCTCCTCCATGTACTCCTTGACAGCCAGCGCAGAGATGATATTGAGCACCAGGCCGGAGTTGTGGCCCTCACCGTGGCCGGGCGCGCCCTCGACAATGGGGTCGTGGTAGGCAACACCGGGTTTCTGGGAGGCTTTGGGAATACCGTCGATGTCGGAGCCGAGCGCAATAACCGGCTTGCCACTGCCCCAGCTGGCCATCCAGGCGGTAGGAATACCGGCCATACCCCGTTCGACCGTGAAACCGTTGTCCTCGAGTACCTGTGCCAGATAGCGTGAGGACTCGAACTCCTGAAAACCGAGTTCGCCAAAACTGAAAATCATGTCGTTCATGACCTGGGCCTGCTTGGCCCGGGACTGGACGGCATCGAGAATCGCCTGTTGTTGTGCTGTGGGTTCTGCGGCGTTGCCGGCCAGTGGGGCCAGCAGAGTTGCGCCTAACAAGGCTCCCCGAAAAAGCGCCTTGAGGGGTGCAGGTGCTTGCATGTGTACTCCTGGTTCTGTTTCGTATCGGCGGACGCCGTCTGTACTCGGCAACTGGCCGGTGACGAGGGGTTTATTTGTCCGGAACACAGCCCGTCGGAATGGCTTCCGACGGGCTGGCTTTCAGACAAGGTGTTTCCGCGGAGTGTAAGCCGGAATCAGAACTCCAGTCGCATACCCACCCGGAAGGTACGGCCGAGTGTGTCGTACAGGGTACGGTTGGTCTGCAGATAGGCCACCGTGTTCTCGCCACCCTGATAGAAGGGGTTGGAGATCAGCTCGGGATCCTCGTCAAACACGTTCTTGACCGAGATAAAGAACTCCGACTCGACGTCGCCAAAGCTCATGACCTTGGACAGGTAGGCATCGGTGAACAGCCCGCCATCCACGCTGTTGTCGTTGATGGTGTACTTCCCTGCGGCAACCGTCGGGCAGTTGCTGCTGCACTGAACGAACTCATTGCTCAGTACGCCGTCGGACACGCCGCGCAGGGTCAGGTTGAACATCCAGTCCTCCAGGGTGTAGGTCGCCGTCATGCGGTATACCCAGTCCGGAGTGTAGTTCCAGTTGTCGTTGACCCCGGCCAGATCTCTGGCAGTCACACCGTTGTCGGTGATGTTCTCCAGGTAGTTGGTGGCCATGGCGCGCAGCGATACCTGACCCGGGAAGCCGTCAATCAGATCACCCGGCGAGAACATGTAGCTGACCTCGTAGTCGATACCCTTGGCAGTCATACTGTTGAGGTTGTCGTAGTACAGGTCGATGGTGCTGAGCTGACCGTTTACGTAGTTCATCTGGTCGCAGTAAGACTGGACATTGTTGATGAAGCAGAAGTCAGCCACGTCCTGGGCACCGACAAAGGAGATCACACCGTCGATTTCAATCTCGTAGTAATCAGCAGACAAAGCCAGGCCGGGAGCGAAACTCGGCTGCAACACGATCCCCAGACCCAGGGTATCCGCTTCTTCAGGCGCCACGGTGGGGTTGCCCTTGAGGGCCTGGATAAAGGGAACAGATTCACCGTTGATCGCCACGGCGTTGGTCCGTGCGGTACCGGTCTCATACAGTTCACTGAGGTTGGGGGCACGGATGTCACGGGACTGGGTAACCCGGAAGGTCACGTCGTCGATCGGAGCGTAGGTGAACCCGGCCTTCCAGGTGGTGACTTCACCCGAGGTGCTGTAGTCGGTCAGGCGCGCTGCACCGTTGAAGTCCAGGCCGTCGAAGATCGGAACAACGGTTTCCACGAAGAATTCAGTTACGTCGTACTCGCCACGGGTCTCCTTGTAGTTGCCGTATTTCCAGCCACTGGTGTACTCGTCGTCGACATCGGCGTCCATCTGCTCCTTACGCCACTCCAGACCGAAGGCGAGGGAGATAGGACCGGCCCAGCCTTCGAAGTCGTTGGTGTTGAAGGTCAGCGCAGCGACGTCCTGCTGGAACTCCTGCTGGCGACGGGGGCGGCCCAGTACGTAGTCCAGACCGTCCTCGTTGGCGACACCGGTACCGAAACGATTCAGCGGCACACAGCCGTTACCCGGATCACTCAGGGTTGAGCGACAGACGATGCCGCCGGTCGCCGGGTCGATCACCGCATCGGTGGCCATGGCGAGGCGAGAGAAGTTGAAGGTGGGGGTCTGGTGTTCGTCGGTTTCGGTCTTGCCGTGCTGGTAGTAGAAGTCCCAGTCAACGGACTTGCCAAAGGCTTCGAAGATGCCCTCTGCACCGGCAACAAGGCGCACCGTCTCGCGCTTGTTGCGGCTGCCAGAGGCGGGCATGTCAGCGTTGCTGGTGGACATCAGGAAGGAGTCCAGGCCCTGCTCGGCCATAGCCGCAGCTACCTCATCGGGCAGGTAGGCATTATCCGCATAGATGGTGATATTACGGTCGGTCGGATTGATGTAGTGGCTGTAGCCTTCGTATCCGGCGTAAGACGCCTGACCGAAGACTTCCAGCGAATCGGTCAGTTTGTAGCTGACCCGGCCAAATACGCTGTCGCGATTGTCTTCGGCAAGCAGGGAGTTGGTACCCACCATGCCGGAGTTGGTGTATTCCCAGTCGCCGCCCTGCATCCACTGGCCGGCCACGGCACCATAGTTCAGCTGGTTGATGGAACCACCCTCGCCGAAGTAGGTACCCATGAGCGGGCCATCGACAATCAGGCCACCCGGAGTGTAGGCGGAAATACCGATGTTGTTACCAGTGATGAAGGTCGGGGCACCGGCGCCCGGATTGGGGTTAACCATGGCGAAGTGACCTTTCTGTGCCCAGTCCGGTGCTTCGTAGTGAATGCCGTCCTGGTTGGCCTGCTCAGCGCTGAACAGCAGGTGGCCATCGCCATCGGCAAAGGGAATACCACCGGTCAGGGTGATTTTGTCGTTTTCACCACCGCCGGAACCCACCTGCCCGTACTCGAGGTCTACCTTGAAGCCTTCGTAGTCCTTGTCGAGGATAAAGTTGACCACACCACTCACCGCGTCAGAGCCATAAGCCGACGAGGCACCACCGGTGACCACCTCAACACGTTTGACCAGGGACTGCGGGAAGGTGTTGGTATCGACCCGGCCGGAGGAGGATGACACGACAGAGCGCTGACCATCCAGAAGAACCAGGGTCCGGCCTGCGCCCAGTGCGCGCAGGTTCAGCGCGGCGATGCCCGCCTCACCATTACTGAGGGCGCCCGAGCTGGTGGAACCTGTAGTACTGCCCTGCACCGAGGGCAGGGTCATCACGAACTCCGCCACGTTGGCAGAGCCGTCTGCCTTGATATCTTCCGCAGACAGCGCGGAAACCGGTGTCGGCGTTTCGAAGCCGCTGCGGGCGACGCGAGAACCGGTGATGACAACTTCCTCAAGCGCGGCTGCGCCCTGGGCCTGCACCTGCGTTGAAGCCAGCGCGGCAGCACCGGCGGTGCCATAAAGGCACGCGCGAAGTGCGGTATAGAGCGTACTGTGAGGTGTGCTTACTGCTTTTGTGGACATGGTGACCCCCTCTGTGCCTCCGGCCGGCGCAGATAACGTTCTGGCGGGCAGGAAGACCTATTGGATGAAAGAGGAATTTCCCGAGGCCCTTCGGACACACTGTTGGCCGTGTGCTCCGAGGAACAGGGTCTGGGGAACCCGAGGAGGTTATTGCAAGTGGCGGGCCAAAAACGTTTAAAGTGCGAAAAATTATTTTAATGCACGCAAAAACAAAGGAGGGGCAATTAAACCTTAATTCATGCCCGGGACAGAGTAAAATCAATAATACATATGTTTCGATAAGTAAGATTTATGCCCCGCGGGTAACACCTGAAATTTAGTCGCTCTGGCAGCTGACAGTTACAGATGAAACGTTGCATGAACCCGCCCAATCCGGCCCTCCGCACCAATAACGCTCAAATTGTGCGCATTATTGGGGCAATAAGCTGAAAGTGCCTTTCTGTGAGCCGGTGGAACAACTTGGAAGCGGCTAAAGCGTTGGAAGTCGAAGGCACCGGAAGTGAACAACGGGCGGGAACCGACTACCTGATATGACCCGCCAGAGGTAACAAAATTGCCCCATACAGGTGATTTTGTTACCCCGATGCGGAGCGTAAACGGGCCGCCTTCAGTGCAACCTGGAGACCAGGTCCCGCTGCAGGCCACGACAAATCCAGAGGTATCCGCCCCCTGCCAACGCCAGCACCAGAATGGTCGAGCTCAGGGATTGCCGCAGCCCCTCGGCACTCGCCGCCAGGCAGTCCCCTGCCTTGATTTCACCCAGGCTATCGACCAATGCGCTGGCCGCCCCCTTGCAAGCTTGCAGGCTGAGTTCCGCGGCATGGGGCGAGTCCTGCAGCAGCGCTTCCATGCGCATATCGCTTAGTAGTCCGACCCAGAGCGGCCCGAGGCCGTAGCCGATCAGGTTGACGATGAACAGGAACAGGGCCACCGCGGTGGCGCGGGCGCGGGTACTCGCCACGCCCTGGCAGATGGTGTACTGGGCGCCCAGGTAGCTGTAATGGAGGATCGCGCCGATGATCATCAGGCCCAGCGCCACCCCGACACTGTCTGCCGAGAGACCCAGCACATACATTGGCACCGCGGCCAGTAGGCCCAGGCCTGGAATCCACGCCACCGCGTTGGGAAAACGCGTGCTGAGGCGCTCGGTCAGGTAACCCGCGGCAAAGGCGCCAAAGGAGGCTGCCAGCCCCAACGGCACCGCCACTTCCATTGCCACCTCGGCCACCGACATCCCGTGGACACGCTGGAAGAAGGCGGCCTGGAAGTTGATCAGGCCGTAGCCGACAAAGGCGACCAGCGCCGCTGCCAGGGTGTTGGTCCAGAAAGTGGGTTTGCGAGTGAGTTCCGCGACGGTTTCCCGGAACCCCAGCCGCTCCACTTCGGGCGTGCCGGGCGGGTCGGCGTAACCCCGCGGGGGCTCCTTGATGATGAACAGGACGGCAATACCAATCACCACGCCGGGAATACCCAGCACCAGGAATGCCTCGCGCCAGGAAAACATCTCCGCCACCGGGCCACCGAAGGCATTGGCCAGTACCCCGCCGATGGTAATCCCCATGGAATAGACCGCCAGCGCCCGGGCCCGGCTGCGCGGGGGGAAGTAGTCGGCGATCAGGGAGTTGGCCGGAGGTGTGCAGCCGGCCTCACCGATCCCCACGCCGATGCGAAACACCAGCAGGGCGAGGAAGCCACCGGCCACGCCACACAAGGCGGTCATCGCGGACCACAGGATGACGCTGGCGGCAATGATCCGCACCCGGTTATAGCGCTCCGAGAGCCGCGCGATCGGTATGCCCATCAGGGTATACATGAGGGCGAACCCAAACCCGGACAGCAGGCCAAACTGCCAGTCCTGCAGGCGAAATTCCTCGATAATCGGCTGCGCCACCACGCCGATCAATACCCGGTCAATGAAGTTGAGGGTATAGACGAGGGTGAGCGTATAGAGCACGAAACTGCGGTAGGCAGGCGTTCCGAAGCCCTGTCCGGTGTAGGAGCCCGCTGCCACTGCCGCCTGGGTAGAAGCCATACTGCGTACCTTGTTTATTGTTTTCAGTTCACAGGAGTTCGCGTCCCGGAGCATCGCCCGCCCCGGGATCGCGTTGCGCAGCCCCATACTACGTAAACGGAACCATCCTGCCGAGTATTATTTTTGAATATTGGGTATTTTCGGGGCGAGCTCGCGCTGGGAACGGGTGCGCCGACGCTGCAGCAGTGCGTCAGCGGTGTAGAGGGTCAGCCCCAGCCAGACCAGCAGGAAAGTGACCGCCTTGTCCGGGTTGAAGGGTTCACCGAACAGCAGCACCGCCAGGGCCAGCATCAGGGTGGGCCCGATGTACTGCAAAAACCCTACGGTGGACAGGTTGAGCCTGCGGGCGGCGATATTGAACAGGAGCAGCGGTGTGAGGGTGAGGGGGCCGGCAAACAGCAGCAGGCCATTCATCGCGGCGGTATTGTCGAGAAGGTTACTGGTCGGGCTGTCGCTCCACAGCAGGTAACCCACCGCGAGCGGGAACATCAGCAGGGTTTCCACCGCCAGGCCCGTCAGGCTTTCCACCGGCGCGCGCTTGCGCACCAGGCCGTAAAAGCCAAAGGACGTAGCCAGAAACAGGGCCACCAGCGGCAATCGCCCGAACTGCCACAGCTCGTGAGCAATACCGACACCGGCCATCGCCACCGCCGCCCACTGCAGGGGGCGGAAGCGCTCGCCGAGGAAGACAATCCCCAACAGGATGTTCAGCAGCGGGTTGATGTAGTATCCCAGACTGGCCTCGGTGACCCGGGCGCTGTTGATCGCCCAGATAAACACCAGCCAGTTGCTGCCGATCAACAGCGTGGATAGCACCAGGGTCAGCAGTCGCTGCCGGTCACACAGAGTGGCGTACAGGTCGGGAAGCTTACCCAGCAGTGCCAGCACCAGCAGCGCCAGCACCAGCGACCAGAGGCTTCGATGGGCCAGGATTTCCGTCGCGGGGATGTGCTGCAGGGCCTTGAAATACAGCGGCGCCAGGCCCCAGATGAGGAAGGCGACAATACCGGCTGTCAGCCCGGTAGCGACAGCGTCTTTATCTTTCACGTCAACCGATCCGAGACATCAACGGTCCGGCTCCCCAGGCAGCTCAGCCTGCAATTCCGGTGGCCGCAATACCGTGCACCCCTCCGCTCCACACTCGCGCTGCTGCACGGGAGCAAGAGGGTCGGGACTGTCCTGCCAGGGCAGGAAGTGGATAGACCCCATCGGGGTGGTTTCACGCCCGGATATCTGGGCAACCAGGCGCAGGCCGTCGGTATAATAGGGGTCCTCTGTCAGGTTGGCCGCAGGAGCATCCGGGGACGACAGCCCCACGCCCCCCACGAAAGCAAAGCGTTTCACCACCCCCGCCACTATCAGGCTCTGCAGCAAGTGTTCCCTGGACTCGTCCACGTTCGGGTCGATCACGTGGGTGACCAGGTTGGGGCTGAGCGTAGTCGGCTTGATGCTCACGTCACGACTCACCTGCCCTACCCAGACCGACTTGCCCTCGAACAGGAAAGGGGCAAGCCACAGGCGCACGTGGTTGCGTTGCAGAATCGTATTGCGCGCCCGCTGCAGGGCCAGGTCCTGGGGACGGCCAAACAGGTACAGCGGGGAAATGGGGGCCACCGGATAGGCGGCGCCAGAAACCGCGGCCCCCACCAGCCGCCGCACCGTGTGCATATCGATACGGTGAGTGTGTGACCAGCCTGCCCGCGACAGGGCAGATAACACGTCCCCGACATCGCCCAGGACGACGAGGTTAAGCGGGTCTCCGGCGTCGGCACCTTCATCGCTGGCAGTGCAGCAGGGCAGTGCACGCAGTCGCTCGCGCAATTGCGCCTGGTTGAGATCGTCCCGCACCTGACCCGCATAGATCTTGTCCGGCTCCAGGCGTTCGAAATCGAAGGTGCCATCCGGCAGGGTCACAGAAAAGTCGAAGTGTACCGCGTGCTCCTCGCCCACCAGGGTCACTGCCATGTAGCGCCCGCCTTCATGCCGCGGAGCCAGCACGTAACCCTCGTTTACCGAGCCCGCTGTACTTTTAAGGGGCATCGCCAGCCGGTGGAACTGGTTGTTGATGCGCTCATCATCCTTGGCTGCGAACTGTGGCTGGAACATAGCCGCGGCCTCGCCGGGGGCGAAATAATCCGGGTCAAGCGCCGCTACCAGCAGCCAGTGACTGTGGTCCGAACGATTTTCGATGCGCAACCAGATGGCCTGCAGGCCGAAGTCATCGAGATTGACGCCGTAGATGGATGCGGCCTGCTGGTCGGACAGCAGCGTGGTCGAAACAGTGAGTCCGTGCTTCGACTGGGTGCGGATATCGTTTTCAATGGGCGCGCTGGACTTGCCGGGATGGTAACTGCTGCAGGCACCCAGCAACAGCGCAAGCAACAAGGCTGGCAGGCGCAATGAGGGACGTATCAGTTTCACCGGAAGTCACTCACATGGTCGGGCTCGAGATCGGCTCCAACATAGCGTAACAGAGCTTCGAAAAGTATCGAGCGCGGAAACGCCGTTGTGTCGGGTCGGGCAGCAAAGAAGGTGAGCTCGTCCTCGATATCGATAGCCACCCCCCAGTGATCGCTGTTGGCATAGGCCAGTAACGCCGAGCCTGGAATCAGCCCCTCCCTCGGCACCAACTGCCCGTCATTGAGCCGGCTCTCACCGGCGAGCAGCTGCCAGCTGAGGCGCAGTCCACGGGCAATATGTTCCTCGGTCGTCACCGCCACCACGGAGTAATAACGGATATGCGCCGGCAGGGGATGCTGCTCCAGCCAGGCTTGCCGGGTCTCGGGTAGCAGGCTGTCAACCACCAGCCCGTCCCCGGGATCGCAGCGCCCGGCGAAGGCGCTCGCCAAAAACGTATCATAGGCCCAGGCGCCCCGGGAGGCGACCTGGCTACCCTGCACTGGCCCGGCGACACTGACCACGGCATCCACTGCCGCGGCCAGTTCGGGGTAGGTCGCCAGAAAGCTCAGGATATCCACCGCGCCCTTGGAATAGCCGATCAACAGGGTCTGCTGGCCCGGCGCGGGCGGCTGCGCCTGCAGTGCACGGGCGATCAGTTCCGCGTTACGCTGGTCACCGGAGCGGCTCTCGATGGCAATGCTGCGCACCGGCAAGCCCGCCTGTTGCAGCGACTGCAGACCTCGACGGTAGGCCAGCGAGGCGTCGCCAAAACAGCCGGAAAATGCTCCGCCAACCACAAACACGCGCAGGGAGGGGCGCAGAGGCGGTAACGATTGCGGCAGCCCGGCTGCCGGCTCGTCCTCCAGGCGCCAGAGCCACTGTTCGCAGGAGCCCTCCCCGCCACTGCCCCGCTCGCTCAGTGCCAGCGGGCAGAACACCTGGCGAAAGGCGGCGCGGGCGTCTGTGGCGGCGGTACCGGCAACCAGCGGCACCGGGAGGACCGCTTCCGTCGAAGTGACCTCCTGCTGCGAGGGAAGGCTGGCGCACGCCGCCAGGGCCAGCACCAGGCCCCCGGCCAGGCAACGGTATAGCGCAGTAGTCCAATTCAACGGCAAGTAGTCGCGCAAGGTACTCATGCTAGGTATTATCGATGGCCATAGGGGCATAGTACCCAATCCGCACACACGGGGAAGCAAATCATAATCGGGCCGCTGCGCCCTATCGAGGGGTAATGAGGGCAATCTACAATCGGTGGCGGAGTCTGGGTCTCTCCGCGCGCATTCTGGTCGGCCTGGGCGTGGGCATCGGGCTGGGCGCGTTTTTCGGCGAGCGCGCCACTGCCCTGCAGCCCGTGGGGGATATCTACATCCGCCTGATGCAGATGACGGTGCTCCCCTACCTGATCACCTCGCTGGTGATCGCCTTTGGCCAGCTGGAGGTGTCCCAGGCTCGCCGGCTGGCCCTGCGCGGCGGCGGCATCCTGCTGGTGATCTGGCTGCTCACGGCAGTGGTGCTGATGCTGTTTCCCCTGGCCTTCCCCGAGTTCACCACTGCGTCTTTCTACAGCGAGGCGCTGGTCGAACAGCGGGAGCCCTTCTCCTTCACCGATATCTATTTCACCAACAACCCCTTCGCCTCCCTGTCGGGCAATGTGGTGCCGGCGATCGTGCTGTTCAGCTGCCTGATCGGCATCGGCCTGATGACCCTGCCGGACAAGGAGAAGCTGCTGGACCCGATGCGGATCTGGAATGCCGCCATCGTTCGGGTCACCCATTTCGTTATCGACCTCACCCCCGTCGGTGTCATGGCACTCGCGGCGGTCCTTGCCGGCACCATCACCATGGAGGCCTGGCTGCGGCTGGAAGTGTATTTCGTGGTGTTCGGCGTCGCCGCCCTGGTACTGGCCTTCCTGATCCTGCCGCTGCTGGTCACTGCGGTAACCCCCTTCAGCTACCGGGAGGTGGTCGGCGTGGCCAAGGAAGCCCTGCTGACGGCCTTTATCGCCAACAGCGCCTTTATCGTGCTGCCGATTCTTATCGACCGCTGCAAGCACCTGCTGGAGCGCCACGGCCTGCTGGATGAGACCTCCGATTCGGCGGCGGAAGTGATGATTCCGGTCATGTTCAACTTTCCCAACGCGGGCAAGCTGCTCACCCTGCTGTTCATTCCCTTCGCCGCCTGGCTCAGCGGCGCACCGCTGCCCTTCAGCGATTACCCGACCCTGCTGGCCGCGGGCATTCCCAGTTATTTTGCCAAGGCCCAGATGGCCCTGCCCTTCCTGATCGACCTGTTCGGCCTGCCCCAGGACCTGTTCCAGCTCTACATCCCCACCACCATCCTCACCGGCAAATTCGATTCGCTGGTCACCGCCGTCAACCTGATCGTCTTCGCCCTGCTCGCCGCCGCGGGGATGAGCGGATTCCTGGTGTTCGAAACCGGGCGCATACTGCGCGCCGGTCTCGCCATGCTCGCCGGCCTGTTTGTCGCGGTCATCGGCACCGGGCTATTGCTGGGGGCGGTAGTGGATACCAGCTACAACATGGACAAGGTGCTGACGTCCATGCACAAGTCCACCCTGCACGCCGACACCATCGTCCATACCGGGCTGCCGGAGGCCGACCCGCCGCCACCGGACACCTCCCGTTTGGCCTGGATGCAGGAACGCGGGTCCCTGCGTATTGGCTTTGCCCCCGACAACCTGCCCATGAGCTTCTTCAACCGCCACGGTGAACTGGTGGGCTTCGATATTGAGTTAAGCGAGGACTTTGCCGAATCCCTGGGGCTGCGCGCGGAATTCGTCCCGGTGGAATGGCCGGCCATTCCCGAGCTGCTGAAATCCGGCGTCATCGATATCATGCCGGGTATCTGGTACCGGCCCTTCTGGTTCAGCAAGCTACAACTCAGCGACCCCTATTTTACCGGCACCGTCGGCCTGGCCACCCTGGACCACCG
Organism: Parahaliea maris; assembly: GCF_008064665.1. Taxonomy (GTDB): domain Bacteria; phylum Pseudomonadota; class Gammaproteobacteria; order Pseudomonadales; family Halieaceae; genus Parahaliea; species Parahaliea maris. The sequence goes on from NZ_VRZA01000005.1 coordinate 289,476, forward strand.
CCGCCACGACTTCCGCAACGTCGCGTCCCTGCGCCAGAGCCGCGGTCTCGTCATCGGGGTGCCGCTGGACTCCACCCAGATCCGCAGCAGCATGGAGTATTATTTCGACGGCGCCGACGTGGAATTCAGGGTCATGGAATTCTGGGGGGCATTTTTTGAAGGCGCGGATCCGGAAATCGACGCCTTCCTGATGCCGGTGGAAAACGCTTCGGCCTGGAGCCTGCTCTACCCGGATTACACGGTGATCGCCCCCCAGCCCAACCCGGTGCGTCTGCCTTCTGCCTTCGGCCTGGCCATTGGCGATGCCGCCCTGCGCCACGTCATCAATGAGTGGATCATCTTCGCCGACAATTCCGGCCTGGTGCAACGCCACTACGATTACTGGATTCTGGGGGAAGGCGCGGAAGACAAACCTCCGCGCTGGTCGATCATGGAGAACTGGCTGGGCTGGCGACCCTAGGAGCCTGTCGGACTCCTAAAGCCGCCAGATCCGCAACCCGGCGGCGTCCTCTCGCGGCAACACCGACTTCACGTCCACCACCAGGCCGTCGCCAACCAGCAGGCTGCGCACGCCCTCGAGCCCGCGGGCCATGATCTCGCGGTGGGGCACGGCGAGAATGACCGCGCTGGACTCACCCAGTTCTTCCCAACTCGACAGTGTCAGGCCGTATTCGCGCCGGGCCTCCTCCGGGCTGACCAGCGGATCGTGCACCCGCACCTCACAGCCAAATTCCTGTAACTCGCCGACAATATCCGCCACCCGGGTATTGCGCAGGTCGGAGCAGTTCTCCTTGAACGCCAGTCCGAGGATATCCACTCGCGCACCGCTGACCGGGTGGCCGGCGCGAGCCAGTTGTTTCACGGTCTGCTGGGCGATGTAGCGGCCCATGCCGTCGTTTGTGCGCCGCCCGCCAAGCACCACCTGGGGATGGAATCCCGCGGCCTGGGCCTTGTAGGTCAGGTAATAGGGGTCTACCCCGATACAGTGTCCCCCTACCAGGCCTGGGCGGAACGGCAGGAAGTTCCACTTGGTGCCCGCCGCCTCCAGTACTTCGAGAGTGTCGATATCGAGCCGGTGGAAGATCATCGCCAGTTCATTCATGAGGGCAATGTTGAGGTCCCGCTGGGTGTTTTCGATCACCTTCGCCGCCTCGGCCACCTTGATGCTGCTGGCCCGGTGCAAACCGGCCTCGACCACAGCGCCGTAGAGAGACTCCATCCGCCCCAGTGTGTCAGGACAGTCCCCCGCCACCACCTTGATCACATTGTGCAGGCTGTGCTCGCCATCACCGGGATTGATGCGCTCAGGAGAGTAACCCACGTGGAAGCCGCCGGGCTCGTTCCAGGACAAGCCGGAGAGTGCTGCCAGCAGGGGCACACACACCTCCTCCGTACACCCCGGGTACACCGTCGACTCGAAGATAACCAGGTCCCCCGCAGCCAGCCCGGGACCCACCGCCTCGCAGGCGGCGCGCAGGGCGGACAGGTCGGGCTGGTGGGCGTCGTCGATCGGGGTGGGCACGGCAACGATATAGACACTGGCTGGGGCGAGGTCCTCTGCCCGGTCGCTGAAAGAGAGTTGGCCGGCCGCGGCCAGGGAGTCGGCGGCGACTTCACCACTGGGGTCGCGCCCCGCCTGCAGGCTGGCCACCCGGCCGGGTCCGGTGTCATAGCCGATGGTGGGCCCCATTCGCCCCAGTGCGACCGCCAGTGGCAGCCCGACATAGCCCAGGCCGATCACGGCCACGGTTCCCCTGTTTACTGACATTGCGTGGTTCCTGTCCCCGATTGCTGGCGCGAAGTGAGAGGCGCCTTTTTGCTGGGCAGTATAGGGCGATGGGTAGGGCAGACTCCACTTTCAACCGGGATTTCCACACAATTTGAATTTCTGAACCACGGTTAATTTTCAGCCAGCACTGTACCGGTGTCACCGCGCCCCTGGGCTATAGTGCGCCCTCACACAAGAATAATTGGAGTTACCCATGTTCTACGGCTGGCGCATTGTCGGCGGCGTATTTCTCGCCCAGTTGTTTGTCACCGGGTTTATGACCTACTCCTTCGGCTCCTTCATGGTGCCCCTGCAGGAGACCTTCGGCGCCACCCGGGCCCAGGTCAACCTGGCGATGACCGTCACCACCCTGGCCGGGCTGGTCATTTCACCCATCCTGGGCGCCATGGCTGACCGTTTTTCCGTGCGGGCGCTGATGACAGCAGGCACACTGATTTTTACCGGCGGACTCTACGGGATGTCACTCAGCCAAAGTATCTGGCAGTTCGTCATCCTGTTCGGGGTATCCATCAGCTTCTCCAGCCTGCTGCTGGGCCCGTTGGTGGGCTCGACAACCATCTCGCGCTGGTTCACTCGTGCCCGGGGCAAAGCGCTGGGGATCGCCGCTGTAGGCACCTCCGTGGGCGGCGTGGTGCTGCCGGTGGTGCTGGGCAACTGGATTGCGGATTACGGTTGGCGAGCGGCGCTGGAAAACCTCGCCCTGGTCGCCCTGGTCATGTTGCTGCCAGTCATGCTGCTGGTCATGCGCAGCTATCCCGGCGACCTGGGCCTGCACCCGGACGGCACCGAACAGGACCTCGCGGCAGGCAGCGCGCCCCCGGCCATCGGCCTCAAGGACATCATCCGCCACCCGGCCTACTGGAGTATCGGCCTGGCCGTAGGGCTGATGTTTAGCGTGTATTCCGCCCTGATGGCCAACCTGGTGCCCTACGCACAGGGTACCGGCATCAGCCTGGATGCGGCGGGGGCCCTGATGACGGTCACTGCCGGATCGGGGCTGGTGGGTAAAATCCTGTTCGGAATGGCGGCAGATCGCATCAGCCTGCGGCTGGGCCTGTGGCTTGCCATCGGCCTGGTACTGGCGGGCCTGCTGCTACTGCAGACCGAACCGAACTACCCACTCTCGGTGCTGGCCTGTATCAGTATCGGCCTCGCCGCCGGCGGCATGCTGCCGGTCTGGGGTGCCCTGCTGGCAGTGATATTCGGGGTTGCCAGCTACGGCCGGGTAATGGGCCTGATGAACCCATTGATCACCCTGCTGGTCATGCCGGGATTTGTGGTCACCGGCTGGCTGTTTGACCGGGCGGGCCACTACCACGGCGCGTTCTGGCTTTACTGCGGCGTGCTGGTGGTGGCCGCGCTGATCCTGACACGGCTGAAGATGCACCCGCAGCCTCCTGCTGGTAGTGCTAATAGTGCTGAAGGCATCTCGCCTGCCGGGGGAGTCGCCGCCTCAGAGTGAATCGAAATCATCCGTGAGCAGGCAATCGAAGCGCATGGCATCGTACTGCCGGATACCCGCCGCTGCCTCCTCACTGATAACTTCCCGGGAGACGGCATCTGCCAGCGCGGAGTCCATGTCTTCCCCGTTGACTTCCCCCCTGCCCCAGGCCTTGAGAAAACGCTGCCAGGTGTCGTCCACCTGGAGCAAGGTCTGGTAGGTTCGCTCCACCCGCCCGACCGCGTCTTCGGCATCCTGAGGCAGGTAGATCCGGCTCGCCAGCAGCTCACGCACCGGGTTGGGTTCCATGATCAGGTTGCCGAGACGCCGCAATTGCTCGTCACTGGGCCCCTTGTGAATCCGCCCCAGCGGGAAACAGGCCAGGCGGAACGTAGCGCCCAGGAAGCGCACAGGGAAATTCTCCAGATAGGCGAGCAGGGCCGTCTGTGCCCGGAACAGCGCGAGTGCCATGGCGACGTCGATATGCAAGTCCAGCGCTTCGCTGCGTTTCTCGTGCTCACGGAACTTGAGGAGGCTGCAGGCGATGAACAGCTGGCTGTGGACGTCGCCGAGGCGGGCCGAGAGCATCTCGCGACGCTTAAGCTCGCCACCCAGTACCCCCAGGGCAATGTCCGCGCATACCGCCAGGGCGGCACTCATGTGATTCAGGTGTTGGTACCAGCGGCGGCTGAAATCGTCTGCTGACGCCGGCACCGGGCTGAAGCGGGAGGCGGTGAAGCCGAACAGCTTGAGCCGGGTGATATTACTGAAGATATGCCCGAGGTGGCGCAGCAGCAACCCGTCAAAGGCTCTCAGGCCCGCCTCGCTGCCGGCCTCCTGCAGGGTCTGCATCTCATCGAACAGATAGGGGTGACAGCGCATCGCGCCCTGGCCAAAAATCATCAGCGAGCGGGTCAGGATATTGGCTCCCTCGACGGTAATGGCCACTGGAACCCCTCGATAGGCGAAGGCCATGAAATTGCGCGGCCCCATCTGGATCGCCCGCCCGGATACCACGTCCATGCCGTGGTTGACGCTGGTCCGCATCAGCTCTGTTGCATGGTACTTGGCCATGGCCGTAACCACCGAAGGTGCGCCATCCTGGAGGCCGCGGGTGACCAGCTCGCGCATCGCCTCGAGCGTCACCGCGGAAGCGGCGATGTCGGCGGTTGCCTCCTGTACCCCTTCGAACTTGCCGACCTCCATGTTGAACTGGCGCCGAATACGGGAATAGGCGCCCACCATCAGGTAGTTCATCTCGCCACTCGCGGTGGCCAGGGACGGCAGGGAAATACCGCGCCCCACCCCCAGGCACTCGATCAACATGCGCCAGCCGCGGCCCGCCATCTCCGGGCCGCCAATGATCCAGTCCAGGGGGATAAAGACATCGCGACCGATAATCGGCCCGTTCATGAACGGTGTGCCCGGATTGTGCCGGGTGCCGATCTGCACGCCATCGGTATCCGCCGGCAGCAGGGCACAGGTGATGCCGTAGTCGGTTTTGTCCGGGTCGCCCAACAGGCCGTCGGGGTCGCGCAGCTTGAAGGCGAGACCGACCACGGTGGCAATGGGTGCCAGGGTAATCCAGCGCTTGCGGAAGTTGAGCCGCAGCCCGACCACCTCCTCGCCCTCGAACTGCCCCCTGCACACCACACCGGTATCGGGAATCGCGCCGGCGTCGGAGCCCACTTCGGGTCCGGTCAGGCCGAAGCAGGGAATTTCCTCGCCCTTTGCCAGGCCCGGCAGCCAGCGCTGCTTCTGCTCCTCGGTGCCGTACTTCATCAGCAGTTCACCGGGCCCGAGGGAATTGGGCACCATGGCGGTGACCGCACCGGTGATCGAGCGGCTGGCAATCTTGCTCATGATCCGGCTCTGGGCGTAAGGGCTGAAATCGCGCCCACCGAATTCCTCCGGGATAATGAGTCCAAAAAAGCCCTGCTCTTTCAGGTAGGCCCAGGTGGCTTCGTTGAGATCGTGCTGCTGGTACACCTCCCATTCGTCGATCATTGCACAGAGGGTTTCCACCTCGTTATCGAGGAAGGACTGCTCGGCTTCGCTGAGAGTGGGCGGTTGAATCGCCTGGAATCTTGCCCAGTCCGGATGGCCTGAGAACAGATCCTTCTCCCACCAGGTCGTGCCAGCCTCGAGCGCCTCGCGTTCGGTATCGCTCATGGGCGGCATGGCCTTTTGCAACATGCCGTAGACGGGCCGTGTCAACAACGTTAACCGCAGGGGCCCGTAATTGAGTACCGCCACCCCAGCGAGCACCAGCCAGAACAGCCACCACATGCTCCCGGCAAACAGGCTGAGCACAAACGTGGCGGCCAGCAGCGCCACCGAACCCGCAAACAGGGACACGCGGTAGTACAGCAGTGCCGTCACCACGGCAATGAACAGGATCAGGGCCACAAACATCAAAACCTCCAGTACAGCTTCCGGGTCAGCACGTTAACTGTCACTTTGGCACATTTTTTCCGCCTTTGCCGAGATTCACCTGGCCCCCTTGAAAACAACGGCGCAAGCCCCAGATCTGGTAGTGCACCGGGCGTGTCTTACACAGAGCGCCATAGGGCAAACATCAACGAACGTGTTGCTTCTTCAGGAGAATATGTGATGAACACTATCGACTTTACCCCCCTGTACCGTAATAGCGTGGGCTTCGACCGTATGGCCAACCTGCTGGACGCCGCATTCCGCAGCGATGCCGCAGGCAGCGGTTACCCTCCTTACAACATCGAGTCACTGGATGACGCGCGCTACGCCATTACCCTGGCCGTGGCCGGCTTCAGCGAAGGTGACCTGGATATCCACGTCGAAGGCGGTGTACTCACCGTGAGCGGCCGCAAGCAGGACGAAGGCGAGCGCCGCTACCTGCACCGCGGTATTGCCAACCGCGCCTTCGAACGCAAGTTCAACCTGGCGGAGCACGTCGAGGTCACTGGCGCGAAGCTGGAGAACGGACTGCTGACGATTGCCCTGGTGAAGGAAATCCCCGAGGCCATGAAGCCCCGCAAGATCAGCATCGGCAACGGTGCGCTGGAACACGACGCGGGCAGCGCCGACCAGGCTGCCTGAGCAGCCACTTCATCCAAGGTCCGCTCATGAGCGGACCGCATCAGGAAGGGTCCGGGACATTGCCGGGCCCTTCTTCTCTATGACCTGCGGTTAGGGCCGCCGCGGCAGCCTGAAACAGATATGCACCTCGACGCCCTGACCGGGTAGGCGCTCGTCGTTTATTCTGCCCCCCAGAAACGGAACCTTGTCACAGTTCCGACACATTTCCATCGACCTTGCCCGGCGTTTCTGGGTAGCGTGCTATAAGTTGCGCCATTTTTCGGAGTTCGGGATGCGCCTGGTAAAGCTTCCCGCCATGAATCTGCAACCGGGGATGTTTATTGCGGAGCTCGACCGCCCCTGGCTGGACACCCCTTTCGCGTTACAGGGATTCGTGGTGAGGGATAATGAAGAAATCCTCTACGTATCTCAATACGTGGAGCACGTCTACGTGGACGCTGAGCACAAAGGCGCCCGGGAATTCCTCTCCCTGAAACTCGAACCTACCCACCAGCCTGCGCGTGAACGCCTGGAACTCAAGGCCGATATGCAGGCAGCGAGAGCCTGCTTCGACAACGCAGCCACCACCCTCGACAGCGTGTTCGACTCCCTGCGAGCCGGCCGGGAATCCGATATTCAGTCGGTGCAGGACTCCATCAATCCCCTGATCGAAACCCTCTTCCGCAACCAGGAGGCAACCGCCGCCCTGCTCCGCCTGAAAGCCAGCGGCGACTATCGCTTTGAACACGGTGTGTCGATGGCAGTCTGGGCGGCAATCCTCGGTCGCCAGATCGGCCTGCTGAGGGACGACCTGGAGACCCTCGCCCTCGGCTGTGCCCTGTGCGATGTCGGCATGACCCAGCTACCCTCCAATTTGCTGCAACAGCAGACACCCCTGGACGAATCCCAGCGCCGCATTGTTCGCGCCCACCCTGCGATGGGCAGTGACCTGTTGTCGGAAACCAAAAAGATCGGCTTTGAAGCGCTGGCCATCGTGGAAAACCACCACGAACGCATGGACGGCTCGGGTTATCCGCGGGGTGTCGACGGAGCGGCCATTCCCCTGCTGGCCCGGATTGCCGGGTTGGTGGACACCTATGACGCCATGATCAAGCCCCGCCCCTGGGCGCCCGCTCGCACTTCCCATGCCGCGGTACAGGAACTGATCGAGGCCAAGGGGGTAACGTTCCAGGAAGCCCTGGTCGAGCAGTTTATCCAGGCCATCGGCCTGTTTCCCACTGGCACGCTGGTGGAATTGAGCAGCGGTGAAGTGGGCATCGTCACCCGGCAGAACGAATCCCGCCGGCTCAAACCGGAAGTAGTGGCGGTACTGGACACCAACCACCAGCGCCTCGACAGAATAGAGATCATCGACCTCGCGGATCAGCCTCGCGACACCGAGCGCTGGATTGTTCGCGAACTGCCGCCCGGCAGCTACGGCGTGGACAGCGAGGAGTACTTCATATGATTTCCGCAGATCACTCCATGGTGGGTGTGATCGAACTGGCCGACGGTGACATGCTCCTCGACCGCCACGGCCGCCTGGCCCGGGAAGACTTCCAGCGCATTTTCTGCCAGCGCCTGCAACAGTGGTTGCGGTCCCGTGACGAGTCCCGTGAACTGGGTGATAACCGGGTCATGGTGGTGCTGCACGGCATCCGCTCCAGAGGTGAGCTGGACCTGGCCACCATCAAACTTGAGCGCCTGTTCAAGGAGCCCTACGTGCATTTCGGCCGGCCGATACAACTGGGGTTTCGCGCCGGTTTCACCAGCACCGAAGATTCCCGCAGCGAATCCGAGGAAGCCCTGCGCCAGGCCAACCTCGCATTGCGCGAGGCTCGCGCCAACAGCACGAACGTCCGCCTGTATACGCCGGTGGCCGAGAGCCTAGCCGACAATCAACGCACCCTGCTGGAAACCCTGGAGATTGCGCTGCAACGCGGTGAGTTACAGCTTTTCTACCAACCAAAACTGAACACCGTCTACCGCTCCCTGGCGGGCGCCGAGGCCTTGATGCGCTGGCAGACGGCTGATGGCGCCTTCATTTCACCGGCTGAATTCATACCCGTCGCAGAGGCAAACGAGATTATTCGTCCGCTGACCTGGTGGGCCATCAAGTCGGCGATCGCCCGCCTGGCTCGCTGGCCGGAAGATCTCAGTATCGCGGTCAATATTGCCCCCACACTGCTGCTGGATGACCAGATTGTCGCCGTGGTGGGCGATGCGCTCGATATTTACGGGGTGACGCCGAAGCGCCTCATGCTGGAGGTCACCGAGCGCATCATGGTGGGGGACACGGAGACCATGCTGGGGCAATTGGGACGCCTGCGGCTGATTGGCGTTCAGGTTTCGCTGGATGACTTTGGCACCGGCTATTCATCCCTGTCGTACTTTCGCGACCTGCCCGTGGATGAAATCAAGATCGACGGCAGCTTTGTCCACAACATGCTCGAGTGCGGCAAGGACCACGCCATCGTCAAGGCCATCATCGATCTCGCCCACAACTTCTCCCTCAAAGTGGTCGCCGAAGGTGTGGAAACCGAGCCCGTGTTCGAGCGCCTCAAGGAACTGGGGTGCGATGTGGTCCAGGGCTACTTTCTCGACCGGCCGCTGAGCGCAAAAGATTTCGAAGCCAGCTACGGCATTCATCGCGCAGGCGTCGGTGAAAAGCAACCGCTAAAGGACCACCCCCTGATGTAATCAAGACGGTGCTACATCAGTCCACCGCAGCTCCCACCTGCAGCTGTCCCTGCGAGGCATAGACCACTCTTCCATCCACCACCGTCATCACCACCTTCGCATCGTGGATGGCGTAGGTGTCTATCTCGAACAGGTTGTCGCTCAGTACCACCAGGTCCGCCTGTTTGCCCACCTCCAGTGAACCCACCTGGTCTTCCAGTCGCAACTGATAGGCGGCGTCCAGCGTATAGCCGCGTATGGCCTGCTCCAGGCTGATGCGCTCCGCCAGCGGCGGCTGCACCTTGAAGTCGGGATCACCCGCCGGCTGTCGCGTCATCGCCATTTCGATATTGAACAGGGGGTTGAGTCCATCGAGGCCGATCCAGCTCGCCGGATAATCAGTGCCCAGGGTAATCCGGGCGCCTGCGGCAGCCATCGAATTCAGCGGATAGAATTCTTCCAGCCGTTTCGCCCCCAGAAACTCCTCGGCCACATCGTCGTACACATACCAGCTGGGCGTGGACTGGGCAATAACGTCCAGCTCACCGAAGCGGGGCACATCGGCGGGATCGACAATCTGCAGGTGACACAGGGTAATGCGAACGCCGGAGTCGGGCAGCTCGGTGCGCACCTGTTCGGCGATATCCAGCCCCATACGCACCGCGGCATCGCCCAGCGTATGCAGGTGCAGGTCGATACCCTTGCGCGCCGCGGCCAGGATGACCGATTCGGCCTTGTCCAGCGATACCAGCGAATCACCGCGGTGGCCGGCCGGCTCGAGGTAAGGCTCCAGCAGGTAGGCCGTCTTCGCCTCCACCGTGCCATCCAGGGAGACTTTCAGCATGCGCAGGTCAAAAAATTCCGAGTGAAAACGCTCGTTGAGCTCCGTCAGTGTGGGCAGGGCGCTGTCGAGCTTGGCATCGGTGTTGGTATACAGCGAACCCACCACCCGCACCGGCAGCCGGTCTTCTTCCACCAGGCTCTCCATCAGGGCAAAGGTGGCTTCGCCTCCATCCACCATACCGGCATCAAACGCGGCAGTAATCCCCATGGAAGACATGGTCTTGAGGAAGGCATCGGCTCCCCTGGCAAGACTGGCGGCATTCACCACCCCGAGCTTTTCGCTGATCCAGTTGAAGCTGCCGCCTTCGATCAGCCAGCCGGTGGGGCTGCCATCCGGGTAGCGCTTGTAGTAGTGCCGTCCGGGGACCGGGTCGGGAGTGTCTGCGTCCAGCCCCACTGCCCTCATGGCCGCGCTGTTGATCCAGGCAGTGTGAAAGCCCTCGTCGAACAGCATCACCGGCCGATCCGGCACCACCTCATCCAACATGGCCGCGGTGGGCCCCTGGTCGCCAAAGGCAGCGCCGAGGAAACCATAGCCGATCAGCGGATTCTGGTCGGGGTGCTCGCGGGCGTAATCTGCCACCGCCGCCAGCACTTCGTCCGGCGCCATTTCCGGCCCCAGTGAGACGGAGAACACCCAGGGGAAGGTATCGCCCACGTGAATATGGGTGTCGATAAAGCCCGGCAGCACCAGCTTGCCCTGCAGGTCCACGCGCTCGGTCCCGGCATCCACCAGCGCCAGGGCGCCCTCGGTGTCCCCCACATAGCTCAGGGTGTCGCCGTCTATCACCAGCGCTTGGGCCCAGGGCTGGTCGGCATCCTGGGTATAGATGCGGCCGTTGTAGAGCAGTTGGTCGGCTGACTGTGCCCCCAGCGGCAGCGCCAGGGCGAAACCCGCCACGAGCGTGGGCCAGGATACGGTTTTTCGGAATTTTGCTGTGAACTGCCTGCAATGCGCCATAGTTCCCCCTGATCTGGCGTGAAGTAAATGTTTCCGCTTTCCCGACTATTGCCAATGGATCCAGGTTCGGCAATACCCCGTAAGAGTAGCTTTGGGGGCGAGGCAAACCGGTTACAGCCAGGCTGAGGGAAAACTGGCACAATTCGTCTCATACAGAGAATAAACAGGCATCACGCCAGGGCCGGGAATATCCCGTGCAGTTCACCAGGGCGTGAAGCCAGCAAACGGAACAGGTGATGGCAAAAAAACTCGTGCGCTTCTTTGCACCGCTGCTGGTCGTCGGTGGTGGTATCGGAATTTTCATGGTGCTCCACGCCACCAAACCGGAACCGGAAAAGTCCTCGGAAAAGGCGCGCCCCGTGAGCGTGTACACCGCCACCGCGGAGCGGCGACCGCTGACCCTGGAGGTCAGCACCCAGGGCGAAGTGCGTCCACGCACCGAGCTGGACATCGTCAGCCAGGTCAGTGGCCGCATCATCGAGGTCTCTCCCGAGTTCACCGAGGGCGGGCTTATCTCCGCCGGTGAGACCCTTCTGCGCATCGAGGACGTCGACTACCGCCTGGCCACACATGAGGCGGAGGCCGGCGTCGCCGAAGCCCAGGTAGGCCTGGAACAGGCCCTGGCCGACGCCGACGTGGCGCGCAAGCAGTTGCGCAATGAACCCGATGCTTCGGCCCTGGCCCTGAAAAAGCCCCAGGTGGCCCAGGCCCGGGCGCGCCTCGCGGCGGCCGAGGCCAGCCTCGAGCAGGCCCGGCTCAACCTGGAGCGGACCCGCATCAGCCTCCCCTTCAACGGTCGTTTCACCAGCACCCGGGCGGACCGGGGGCAATTCGTGAGCGCTGGCACCGTCATCGGCCACGCCTTTGCCACCGATGTGGTTGAAATACGCCTACCCCTGGCAGACGCCCAACTGGCATCCCTCGACCTGCCGATCGGCTACTCCGCGCCGGCGGGCTCTGGCCTGCCGGTCACCTTCAGCGCCCGGGTAGCCGGTGAGCCACAGCAGTGGCGGGGCCGGCTCACCCGACTCGATGCCGCCATCGATCCGGGCAGCCGGACCCTGTACGGTCTCGCAGAGGTTCACTCCCCCTACGACGAAAATGTGTCCGACAAGGGCATGCCGTTGGCAGTGGGCCTGTTCGTCGAGGCGACCATCACCGGCCGCCGGCTCAGCGACGCCACCGTCATTCCCGCCGCCGGCCTGCGGGCCGGCGATACGGTCTACCTGATCGCCAGCGACGGCACCCTGGATATCCGCCAGGTCAATGTACTGCAGCGCAATGCCGAACAGGCAGTGATTCGCGAAGGCCTGGAGGGTGGCGAGAAGATCGTGATCTCTGCCATTCGCAATCCGATCCAGGGCATGGCGATCGTCGGCATCGACGACGACGCAACCGCACTCGCAACCAACCACTGAGCGCTCGGGATCGCTGGGGGTAACCATGGAACGCCTTATTCGTTGGTGGATCTACAATCCGGTGGCGGCCAACCTGCTGATGGTGGGCATCCTGCTGTCGGGCTATCTGGGATTCCTGGCCATGGAGCGGGAAGCCTTTCCCCAGTTCGTGATCAACCAGGTACAGGTGGAAGTGACCTGGCCCGGCGCGGCGCCCCAGGAAGTGGAAGAGCAGGTCATCCAGCGAATAGAGGAGTCGCTCAAGGACCTCGATAACGTCAAGCGGGTCAATGCCACTGCGACCGAGGGCTACGGCCGGCTCGACGTTGCCACCTACACCTATGTCGACATCAACGATTTTCTCAATGACGTGAAGAACCGGGTGGACGCCGTGATCGGCCTGCCCCGGGACATCGAACCGCCGAGGATCAAGCGCACTGAGATGCGCCAGGAGATGATCCGGGTCGCAGTACACGGGGATGTGGGCGAACGCCAGCTCACCCGCCTCGCTGAGGACCTGCGCGACGAAATGGCCCAGTTGCCCTACGTGTCACTGGTGGAGCTGTTTGGCGCGCGTCAGGAAGAAGTGACGGTAGAGCTTTCGGAAAGCTCCATGCGGCGTTACGGACTCAGCTTCGACGAGGTAGCAAACGCTATCCGCGGCAGCTCGGTCAACCTGTCTTCCGGCCAGGTGCGCACCGCCACCGGGGACATCCGTTTAAGGGCCCGTAACCTGGCGGACAACCAGGAAGATTTCGAACGGATCGTGATCCGCCAGACGGAAGCCGGGGCAACCGTGACCCTGGGTGATGTCGCCCGGGTCATCGATGGCTTCGAGGAAAACGAGATACTGGCCACCATGGACGGCGAGCCTGCGATTCTTCTGCAGGCCATGTCGACCGACAACATGCAGATCGTCAAGGCTTCGGAAGCCGTCAGGGGCTGGATGGAATCGGTCCGCCCAAGCCTGCCGAGGGGGGTTCAACTGTCTCTGTGGTTTGATTCCGCGGATATCTACAATAGCCGCATGGGCACCATCGGTAAGTCGGCCTACATGGGGTTGGCACTGGTATTCGCTGTACTCATCCTGTCGCTGCGCCCGAAAGTTGCTCTGTGGGTCACGGTAGGCATCGCCATCGCCTTCCTGGGCACCTTCGCCCTGCTGCCCGGCAACGATGTATCGCTCAACGTTATGTCCACCTTTGCCTTCCTGCTGGTACTGGGCATTGTGGTGGATGACGCGATCGTGGTTGGCGAGAGTATCCACCAGCAGGCCCACCTCAGTGGGGGCGGACCGGAGTCCGCGGTGGCCGGCGCCAGTGCGGTCTCCAAGCCAGTCATTTTCGCAGTGCTGACCACCATGATTGCCTTCGCCCCCTGGTTCTTCCTGGATGTCGAAGGCGGTCATATGACCAAGCAGTTTTCCATCGTGATTACTGCCGCCCTTTCCATCTCCCTGATCGAAGCCTTCCTGATTCTCCCCGCCCACCTGCGGCACCTGGAACACCGCGAGCACCTCACCGGCTGGCGCGCGCGCCAGAAAGCACTGGAAGAAGGTATCGTGCGGTTTGCCGATACCCGCTACCGGGCCCTGGTGGGCTGGGCCACCCGGCGACGCTACCTGACCACTGCCGGCTTTATCGCCCTGTTCACTATCAGCATGGGGCTGTTTACTGCCGGATGGGTGAAATTCACCTTTTTCCCGGAAGTTGAGGGTGACCAGATCTACATCAACGTCGAGATGCCCTCCGGCTCGCCCTTTTCCCGCTCGCTGGAAGTGCTGCGGCACTTGCAGAATGCAGAGCGCAAGCTGGTCGAGGAAGTTGATGCCGGCGCCACTGGCGGTGACTCAGTGGTGCGGGGCTGGTACACGCGTTCCCGCCGCGACAGTGTCATTGCGCTGGTCCGGCTGGCGCCACCGACCGAGCGCGACCAGTCCGCCAGAGAAATAGCCGAGCGCCTGCAAGAACTGGTGGGCGATGTCGCCGATGCCGATGCCATCTCCGTCAGCTATACCCTGAACGACCAGGGGCCTGCGCTAACCTACCTGCTGCAACACCGCGATATGGCAATCCTGCGTGCGGCCAGCAGCGAACTGCAGGCCCAGTTGCACAGTTACGATGGCGCCTACTACATTCGCGACAGCCTGCGGGGTGAGTCGGACGAACTGCACCTGCAACTGCGCCCAGGGGCGGAGAAACTCGGGATCAACCTGGCCCAGGTGTCGCAACAGGTTCGCCAGGCCTACTACGGTGAAGAGGTCCAGCGCCTGCCCCGGGAGAATGGCGATGTTCGCGTCATGCTGAAGTATCCCCGGGCCTTGCGCGACAGCCTTGCCTCGCTGGACCACTTTCGCGTACGCACCGGAGACGGACGCGAGCTGCCGCTGTTGTCAGTCGTCGATGTGGAAATTGCCAGTGGCGTCCAGCGCATCGAGCGACGCGACGGCAAGCGCACCCTGCAGGTATCCGCTGATGCGGTGCCAGAACTGGTCAGCGATATTAACAGCGATGTACAGGACAGCTTCCTGCCCGACCTGCAGGAACGCTATCCCGGCCTGACCATTCTCAAGGGTGGCCAGCAGGAAACCGAGCAGGATTTCTTCAATCAGATTGTCGCTCTCTACCTGGTGGCCGCCTTCGCCATGTACACCCTGATTGCCGTGGCGTTCCGCTCCTATGCCCTGCCGCTACTGATCATGACCGCCATTCCCTTTGGCTTTATGGGCGCCATTTTCGGCCACCTGCTGTTCAACATGCCGCTGGCACTTTTTTCCTACTTTGGCATCGGCGCTGCGGCGGGCGTGGTGGTCAACGACAACCTGGTGCTGGTGGACTACATCGGCTGCCTGCGCAAACAGGGCCGGGATGCCGTGACAGCCGTGATCGAGGCGGGCGTGCAACGCTTCCGCCCCATTCTGCTCACCACCCTGACCACCTTTATCGGCCTGATCCCGATCATGGCGGAGCGCTCGACCGACGCCCAGTTTCTCAAGCCGGCCGTACTGTCACTGGCCTTTGGCGTGTTATTCGCGCTGTTTGTTACCCTGATGATGGTGCCGGCCCTCTACCTGATCGGCGAGGACTGCTCGCACGCGTTTGCCCGCCTGCGGGCACGCTGGTCCGGCAAGGGCAGCAAAGCAGCCAGGGGCGTTCAGTAAAGGGATTTTACGGGGCCACCGGGGCCCCGTAGCAGGCGATTACTTCTGGTACTTCGCCTTCCACTCCTCATAGGGCATACCGTAGACCCGTTCGCGTGCGGCGTCGTAGTCCACTTCCATGCCTTCGTCCTCTGCCGCGGCCATATACCACTTGGCCAGGCAATTGCGGCAGAAGCCTGCGAGTTCCATCAGGTCGATATTCTGGACATCCTTGCGGCTGTCGAGATGTTCCAGCAAACGGCGAAAAACGGCTGCCTCGATATTATTGATATTAGACACGGCATTGCTCCTTGTGGGTCCTGCTATTCGCCCATGTGGGCGACACTTCGCAGGATCAACTGTACCAGACGGGTCTGCCGTGTCACCCCGGTTTTCGAGAATACCGCGCTGAGGTGTGACTTGCCGGTATTGCGGGATATGCCCAACTGCTCGCAGGCCTCGTCCAGGGTTGCCCCGTTGGCCAGTAACAGGGCGAGGTTGGCCTCGGCGCGGGTGAAACCGAACAGGGTCATGAGCACCTCGTGGGGCGCCTCACGGGGCTGGGAGGGATCGGAGATGAACAGCGCCACCGAGGGATTGCGACTGCCATCCGGTGCCGCCACCAGTGGCAGCGGGCGCATCAGCACTCCGGCCCCAGGCGACTCTGGACCCGACAGGCGCAGGGCGCGGATAAACGCGGGTTCACCGCGCAGGTGTGCTTCCATCACCTCCTCCAGACAGGTGCGAAAAGCCTGGTTGTCGGCACGGTTGGCCAGGCGCAGCTTGCCCTGTTCGGATTGCATCCAGTGCCCCTCTCCCAGCAGGCGCTCGGCGGCCCGGTTGCTGTGGCGAATACGGGCGCTCTGGTCGAGGATGATCGCCGCCACCGCCATCCGGTCCACCGCGTTGGCAAACAGGGAGCGCTCGCTCTCCACCCTGGCGATACGGGCCTGCAGGCGGATGGTCTGCTGGATGTGGGGCAACAGGCAGCGACACAGGCTGCGCTCCCCGGCGCCAAAGTTGGGCTTGCCCTCGACCCGGGCAAAGCGCAGGCGCGCACTGTTGCCCAAATCGTCACCGAGATCAGCCCCCATCAGGTGGCGCACCCCGGTGCCCTTGACGTACTGCCGGTAGTACTCGGAGGCGTAATACTCCTGGGGCGCCATGAACTCGTCGATGGTGTACACCTCCCCCGCGGGCAGGTTAACGAAGGGATCGATGGCGAAATAACTCTCGTTGTAGGACTCGAAAACTTCCGAAGACAGGACCACCGAGTTGATCACCACGCCGGCGTCCCCCTCCCGCGGCGCACGCAGGATCAGGGTGACAAAATCTGCCCCCAGGGCCCGGCCCAGCAGACGCAGGAATTCCTCCCACGGCGGGTCAGCCACCGGCCCCCGGGAGAGGGCCAGCAGCAGTTCGTTCATGGCATCGGATATCTGGTAGTCGGAGGCCACCGGCACTGCTCGCGCAAATAGGCCCATTGTCCGGTGCCCCGGTTACAGGGTCAACGCAACCGGTCGCTGATTCAGACCGGCATGTACTCGCCGCCGTTCACGTCCAGGGCGGCGCCTGTCACCGCGGCGGCGTAGTCCGAAGCGAGGAAAATCGCAGCCTTGGCGCAGTCGGCATCATCCGGAATACTGCCGAGGGGGATGTTGCGACACACCTCGGCGATCATCTCGTCGCGATCGCGCCCGGTCTCGGCTACCTGCCAGTCAAAATACCCTTCCACCGACGGCCCCCACATCCAGCCCATGTGGGCGCTGTTGACGCGAATATTGTCTTTGCCCAGTTCCAGCGCAAGGTGCTTGGTGGCGCTGCGCAGGGCGGACTTGGTGCTGCCGTAGCCACCCTGGGTGGCCAGCGGTTTATGCTCCACCATGGTGGCGATCATGACGACGCTGCCGCCACCGGCCTTGCGCATGGCGGGTATGCAGGCCTGGGTGAGTTGCATGGTACCGAAGAAATTCACCTCCATGCTGCGGCGCCAGCCGTCGAGATCAGCCTCGGCAATCGGCTCAAAACTGCCGGGGTCGTAGGCGCTGTTGAACAGTACATCGATGCGACCGAAGGCCTCCTCCGTCTGCGCTGCCAGGTGGCGGCACTGCTCGGGGTCGGCGATGTCCGTCGGCACTTTCAGGACTTTGGTGTCGAGGCCCAGGTCCCGGATTTCCTGCTCGGCCACATTGAGCTTGGCTTCAGTACGCGCTGCCAGCACCACTGCGGCAGCTCCCTCCTTCGCCGCAAGCGTAGAGAGTTCCTGACCCAGCCCCGGACCAATTCCCGAAACGATAACGACCTTGTCTTGCAACAGCATTGGCGTGCTCCTTGTCTCTTATGTTGTTGATACCGACACAGAGACTGCCAGCGCCGGTGCCGGACGACACCACCCAAAGGGGGGAGAGTCAGCGAGAAACCTGCGCTGGTTCAGAGGATTGAATCAGCGCCTGTAATTGCTCACCCTGGCCCTCGTAGCGCCAGCGTGCCGCGCCAAAGTCCGACAGTGGCAGCCAGTAGGCGCGCCGCACTTCGGTCATGGCGTGGGGCGCCAGTTCTCCGGCGCCGGGCGCCATGGCGCAGCGGTAGAGATTGAAGCCGGTGTCGAAGGTCGCGAGCAGTTCTCCCGGGATAACATCGAGCCCGCTCTCCTCCCAGGTTTCCCGGTGGGCGGCACACTGGGCTGACTCGCCCTGGTTGGTCAGCCCACCGGGCGGACTCAGCTTGCCCTTCCAGTTTTCGACCACCAGCATGCCGTCTGCCGACAGCAGCAGGCAGCCTGCACTGGGCGCGAGATCGCCCGGACCGGGCACGGGACAGGGAGGCGGTCGACCGTACTGACAGGAGGCGAGCAGGCTGCAACACAGGGCCGCGGCCAACGGCCGCAACCATTGGCTCATCCGCCAACTCGGAGGCGATCAGGCATATTCCAGCGCCACCTTCTCGTTACCCACACGTTCGCGCAGGGTTTGTAACAGGTCATCCGAGGGCACCACCTGCCAGCGCTCTCCAAAGCGTACCCGGGCGCGATTGCGCGGTTGGCAGTACAGCAGGGAAACCGGACAACTGCCACCACCGGCCTGGCTCAGGGTGCGCTCCAGCCACTCGGTGAGGCCCTCGTCGACCATCTCCTGGCTGAGCTCGATGGTGAGCGAAGACGCGTAGTTCTCGCGGGCCTGCTCGAGGCTGCGGACCGCCTTGGCGCGCATGGCCAGGCCACCGGAATAATCGTCGTGGGCCACACTGCCCTCGGCAATCACGATATTGTCTTTCACCAGCAGGTCGCGGTACTCGTTATAGGTGTCGGCGTACACCGTCACCTCGATCCGCGCAGAGCGATCGTCCAGTTGCAACACCGCCATGGTGTCGCCGCGCCGGGTCTTCATGGTGCGGATAGCGACGATCAGGCCCGCCAGTACCTGGCTGCCCTGCTTGTCGCCGCGGACATCGGCAATCCGGGTCGGGGCAAATTTGCGCACCTCGGATTCGTAGTCGTCGATCGGGTGGCCACTGAAGAACAGGCCGAGGGCTTCCTTCTCGCGTCCCAGCCGCTCCTTGCCGGACCAGGGCCGTGCTGCGCGGAACTTGGCGTAGACGTCTTCCCCCGCCTCACCCGGCGCCGGCACGACCTCGCCAAACAGGTCGGTCATGCCGCTGTCGCGGTTGCTGGCGCTCTGTTCCGCCGCTTTCAGGGCGTCGTCCACGCTGTCGATCAGTACCCAGCGCTCCACGCCGAGGGAGTCGAAGGCGCCGGCATTGATCAGCGCCTCGATTGCCTTGCGGTTGGCCTTGCGAGGGTCGGTACGGGCGCAGAAATCGAACAGGTCGACAAAGGGACCACCCTCTTCCCGGGCCGCCAGAATATTGCGGATGGGGCCCTCGCCCAGGCCCTTGATGGCACCGAGCCCGTAAATCACTTCCTGTTCCGGGTTCACGGTGAACATGTACTGGCCGACGTTGACGTCGGGCAGCTTCACCGTGAGGCCCATGCGGTTGCACTCTTCGTAGAACAGGACGATTTTGTCAGTGTTATCCAGTTCCGAGCTCATCACCGCGGCCATGAAGGGAGCCGGATAGTGGGCCTTGAGCCAGGCCGTCTGGTAGGACACCAGCGCATAGGCCGCCGAGTGCGACTTGTTGAAACCGTAACCGGCGAACTTCTCCACCAGGTCGAAGATCTTCATCGCCAGCTCGCCATCGACGCCCTTGGACTTGGCGCCGTCCTCGAAGATGCTGCGCTGCTTGGCCATCTCCTCGGGCTTCTTCTTGCCCATGGCCCGGCGCAGCATGTCGGCGCCGCCGAGGGTGTAGCCGGCCAGCTCCTGGGCAATCTGCATCACCTGTTCCTGGTACAGGATGATGCCGTAGGTGGGCTGCAGTATGGGCTGCAGCCACTCGTGCTGGTACTGGGAATCCGGGTAGGAAATGGCCTCGCGGCCATGCTTGCGGTTGATGAAGTTGTCCACCATGCCCGACTGCAGAGGGCCAGGGCGGAACAGGGCCACCAGGGCCACGATGTCCTCGAAGCAGTCCGGCTGCAGGCGCTTGATCAGGTCCTTCATACCGCGGGATTCGAGCTGGAACACCGCGGTGGTCTCGGCGGACTGCAGCAGGTCGAAACTGGGCTTGTCGTCCAGCGGGATCTGCATGATGTCCAGCGGGTCCTCACCGGCGGTAGCGCGCACCTCGTCGATCATCATCACTGCCCAGTGAATGATGGTCAGGGTGCGCAGGCCGAGGAAGTCGAACTTCACCAGGCCGGCGTCTTCCACGTCGCCCTTGTCGTACTGGGTCACCAGGCCGGAGCCGGTCTCGTCACAGTACAGGGGCGAAAAGTCCGTCAGCCTGGAGGGGGCAATCACCACGCCCCCGGCGTGCTTGCCGACGTTACGGGTTATACCTTCCAGCTGGACTGCCATATCCCAGATTTCCTGGGCCTGGGTATCCTCCTGCAGGAAGTCCCGCAGCACCTCCTCCTGCTCGATTGCCTTGGACAGGGTCATCCCCACTTCGAAGGGGATCATCTTCGACAGCTTGTCACCCAGCCCGTAGGACTTGCCCTGGGCACGGGCTACGTCCCGCACTACCGCCTTGGCGGCCATGGTGCCGAAGGTGATGATCTGGGATACCGCATCGCGACCGTAGGTATCGGCCACGTACTCGATCACCTTGTCGCGCTTCTCCATGCAGAAATCGACGTCGAAGTCCGGCATCGACACCCGCTCGGGGTTGAGGAAGCGCTCGAACAGCAGGTCGTATTCCAGCGGGTCGAGGTCGGTAATTTCCAGCGCGTAGGCTACCAGCGAGCCGGCACCGGAGCCCCGCCCCGGCCCCACCGGGATATCGTGCTGCTTGGCCCAGCGGATAAAGTCCATCACGATCAGGAAGTAGCCGGGGAAGCCCATCTGGATGATGGTCTCGAGCTCGAAGTCCAGCCGCTCGCGGTAGGCCTTCTGCTTCTCCGGGAAATCGGCCGCAGCGCTATCGAACAGCACGGCCAACCGCGCATCCAGGCCCTCGTGGGAGAGCTGGCGGAAGAACTCGTCCATGGTCAGGCCTTCCGGCACCGGGTAATCCGGCAGGTAGGGCTTGCCCAGTTCCAGGGTGACACTGCAGCGCCGGGCGATGGCGACGCTATTGGCCAGGGCCTCGGGAATGTCGGCGAACAGCTCCGCCATTTCCTCCGGCGAGCGCAGGTACTGCTGCTCGGTGTAGTTGCGCGGCCGGCGGGGGTCGTCGAGGGGGCGGCCCTCGCCGATACAGACCCGCGCCTCGTGGGCCTCGAATTCGTCAGCCGCGATGAAGCGCACGTCGTTGGTGGCCACCACCGGGCACTGGAACGTCTCTGACAGCGCTACCGCGCCGTGCAGCGCGGTCTCATCGCCCTCCCGGCCGGTACGGTGCAGTTCCAGGTAGAAGCGCCCCGGATAGGTCTCCATCCAGAATTTGAGGCGCGATTCCGCCAGTTCCGGCTTGCCACCCAGGATCGCCTGCCCGACATCACCCGCGGCACCACAGGACAGGGCCAGTACGCCCTCGGCCTTCGCCGTCAGCCACTCCCGGGTGACGTAAGGCCGCCCCAGGTACTGCCCCTCGAGGTAGGCCTGGGAGATAAGCTCCGTCAGGTTGCGGTAACCCGTGTCGTTCATGGCGAACAGGCAGACGGTGGATTTGCGCTCGCCGTCCTCGTCCTCGAGGAGGTTCAGGTCGACCCCGAATACGGGCTTGATCCCGGCCCCGAAGGCGGCCTTGTGGATTTTGACCAGCGCGTAAAAATTCGCCACATCAGTCACGCCCACGGCGGGCATGCCGAGTTCGGCGGTGCGGTTGATCAGGGACTTGACGCGGACGATGCCGTCGACGAGGGAGTATTCGGTGTGGACGCGGAGGTGTACGAATTCGGTCATGGGGGGAGTTTAACGCTGTGCTGATTTTCAGACTAGCGACGGTGTTCAAATTTGTTCTGATCCTTCGGTTGGCACCGTCGGCGAAGCGGGGGTTAGTACAACAGGCACCGCATCCGCCGTCGGGGTGGCCCCTCCGGGACACGCTGCAAGTACATCCATGTACGCTCCTAATCGGCGTCCTGCCTCATAGAGTCCCTACGGGGCCACCCCGACGGCGAACGCTCATCACTCTGCCCCTGCGGGCAGCAGATTCTACGGCTGCAATTCTCGTGCGGCCCTCGATCTCTTTGACATGCAGTTCAGCCAAGGTAGCGGGGGTAGGCCCCGGAGGGACTCTCTGAGACATGGATGTCGAAGAGAAGCGTACATGGACGTATTCACAGCGTGTCCCGGAGGGGCCTACCGCCGCTTCCTTGGCGGTGCCGAACCGAGGCACCGAAGCTCGCCGGGAACAGTGAGCAATAATGGGCCAATCAGAGTTACAAGAGCCCCTACAACAAATCCCGCACCGGCCCAAAGCTCCGCCGATGCACCGGCGTCACCCCCAGTTCACGCAGGGCCTTCAAGTGGGCCGCCGTGGGGTAGCCCTTGTGCGCGGCGAAGCCGTAGCCCGGGTATTCCCGTTCCAGCGCCACCAACTCACCGTCGCGCTGCACCTTGGCCAGGATCGAGGCCGCAGCGATGGCTGGCACCCGGTCGTCCCCCTTTACCACCGGCTCCGAAGGATAATCCCAGCGCGGCAGACGGTTACCGTCCACCAGCACATAACCCGGCTGCACAGACAGCCCTTCCACCGCCCGCTTCATCGCCAGCATCGAGGCGTGAAGAATATTCAGCTCGTCGATCTCCGCCACCGACGCTCGCGCCACACACCAGGCCAGGGCCCTCTCGCGGATCAGCACGGCCAGTGTTTCCCGCCTGGCCTCAGTGAGCTTCTTCGAATCCCTCAGCCCCTCGATAGGACGTTCCGGGTCGAGGATAACCGCGGCGGCAACCACGTCGCCGGCGAGCGGGCCGCGGCCCACTTCGTCGACACCCGCCAGTCCCGGTCCCTCGTAATCGATGGCAAACAGATCATCCATGGATTTCAGGCCCGCCCCTCGATCGTGGCTATCAGGGCATCGGCAGCGTGGACGGCAAAGCCGAGGGCAAGGTCAGTGTGGATAGCAGAAAAGGCATCGCGCTGGGCCTCTGCGGCGCCCTGCCCCAGCAGCAGGGGTTCCAGTTCGGCCACCACATTGTCGACGGTTGCGGCGTCCTGAATGAGTTCGGGCACCAGGGCTCGCCCCGCGAGAATGTTGGGCAGGGCGGCAAAGGGGGTTTTCACCAGACGCGATACCAGGGCCCAGGACAGGGGCGCCATACGGTAGGCGACCACCATGGGCCGATTGAGCAGGGTTGCCTCGAGGGTGGCGGTACCGGAGGCCAGCAGGACGGCGTCCGCAGCCGCCATGACCTCACGGGACTGGCCGCTGACAAGGGTCAACGGCAGGCCGGGAAAGGTGCCGAGAATGTGCTGCAACTGGGCTTCCCGTTCCTCGTTGGCGGCGGGCAGCACAAAGTGCAGGTCCGGGTGTCGCTTGGCCAGTTCGGCCGCCGCCTGCAGAAACAGGGGCGCCAGCAAGCCCACCTCTCCACCACGCGAACCCGGCAGCAGGGCAAGCAATCGCCCCTCCCCGCGCAGGCCAAGCTCAGCGCGCGCGGCCGCCGCATCGACCTCGGGCGGGATCTCATCCGCCAGCGGGTGGCCGACAAAACTGGCGGCGACACCGTGTTCCGCGTAAATCGGTAATTCGAAGGGAAACAGGCACAGCATGCGATCCACCGCCCGGCTGATCCCTTTCATGCGCCCGGCCCGCCAGGCCCAGACTGTGGGGCTCACCAGGTGGGCGGTTCGCACACCGGCCTTGCGCAGTTTACGTTCCAGCCGCAGGTTGAAGTCCGGCGAATCGATTCCGAGGAAGAGGTCCGGCGGGTTGTCGCGAAAGTGACGGTAAACGGCGCCACGGATACGCAGCAATTCAGGCAGGCGCTTGAGGGGTTCGACGAAACCCATGACCGACAGGCGTTCCATCGGGAACATGGAGTCCAGACCCTGGGCCGCCATCAGCGGGCCGCCTATGCCCTCCACCACGAGGTCCGGATAGCGACTGCGCAGGCCAGCCAGTACACGGGAGCCGAGGATATCTCCGGATGCTTCACCGGCGAGGATGCCGATACGCATCTAGCGAACGATACCGCGCTCCGATGCGCGCACCGAGTCGATCAGCATCTGCACTTCCGGCGTATCCCGCAGCATGGTTTCCAGGCGCTGCAGGGCCAGTTCGAGGGTCAGGCCCTGGCGGTAGAGAATCTTGAAAGCCCGGCGCAGCTGGCTGAGAGTGTCGTTGGAGAAGCCCCGGCGTCGCAGGCCTTCGACATTGATCGTCTTGGCTTCGGCAGGTTGGCCGCTCACCGTCACGAAGGCGGGTACGTCCTTGCCGATACCGGTCGCCATGCCGCTGAAGCTGTGAGCACCGATCTTGCAGAACTGGTGCACCAGGGTATAGCCACTGAGGATGGCCCAGTCGCCCACATGCACGTGGCCGGCCAGGGCGGCGTTGTTGACCAGGATGATGTGGTCACCCAGCACACAGTCGTGGCCGATGTGCACATAGGCCATGATCAGGTTGTGATTGCCGATGGTGGTTTCGGAGCGGTCCTGCACCGTACCCCGGTGAATCGTCACATTCTCGCGGATGACGTTGTTGTCGCCGATCACCAGGCGAGTAGGCTCGTCGTGGTACTTGAGGTCAGGGGTCGCCTCACCCACGGTAGAAAACTGGTAAATGTGGTTGTTGGCACCAATGATCGTCGGGCCCTTGATCACCACATGGGATTCGACAATCGAGCCGGGGCCGATTTCGACATCGGGGCCAATGTAGGTCCACGGGCCGACACGGACATCATCCGCCAGCTTCGCGGCGGGATCGACAATCGCCTGCTCGTGGATCATGGGTCAGCTCAGGCCTTGCGGTCCGCGCAGAGAATCGTGGCTGAAGCGGCCAGTTCCCCATCGACGTCGGAGCTCACCTCGAACTTCCAGATACCGCGGCGGTCGCCGAGAATCTTCGCCCGCAGCATCACCCGGTCTCCCGGTACACAGGGGCGCTTGAAACGCAGGTTGTCGGCGCCGACGAAATAGTAGATCGAACCGTCCGCCGGCGTCTTGTCCTGGGACTTGAATCCGAGCACGCCCGCAGCCTGGGCCATGGCTTCTACCAGCAAAACACCGGGAAACACTGGCAAATCGGGGAAGTGGCCGTCGAAGAAAGGTTCGTTGATACTGAGGTTCTTGTAGGCGACGATGGACTCGCCCAGGTTCAGCTCCACCACCCGGTCAACCAGCAGGAAGGGGTAGCGGTGGGGAAGGTATTTGCGAATTTCAGCGATGTCCATCATGGGACCGGATGTCCTCCTGTTAACTTTCTTGTGACCCGTCTTGTGGCTTCTCCAGCCTGGCTTCAACAGCCACCAGGCGCCGCTGGATAGCATCCAGTTGGGCAAAGCGGACCGCACTACGCTTCCAGTCCCGGGTCGTGGACATCGGGGTGCCTGAAGAATACGAACCGGGCTCGGTGATGGACTTGGTGACCATGGTCATGCCCGTCACGTGCACGTTGTCGCAAATCTCCACATGCCCCACTACACCGACGCCACCGGCGAGGGTGCAGTTCGACCCTATAATCGTGCTTCCGGCGAGACCGGTGCAACCGGCTATCGCGGTATTTTTTCCGATGCGACAGTTGTGGGCTATCTGTACGAGGTTGTCGATGATGGCGCCGTCTTCCACCACCGTATCTTCGATCGCACCGCGATCAATCGTGGTGCAGGCGCCTACTTCCACCCGATCACCTAGCGTCACACCGCCGAGTTGGTGAATTTTTTCCCAGCCGCCTGGACCGGGGGCAAAGCCGAAACCATCGCCACCCAACACCGCCTGGGAGTGGATGGTGCATTGCTCCCCTACCCGCACATCGTGATAGAGCACCGCGTTGGGATGCACCCGGGTTCCCGCTCCCACCCGACTGTTCTGGCCGATGTACACGTTGGCGCCGATAATCGCGCCGGGGCCGATCACGGCGCCCGACTCTATCACCGCATTGGGACCTATGGCAGCCTCAGGGTCGACCTGGGCATCGGCGGCTACCGTAGCCGCGGGGTGTATCCCGGCAGCCGGTACCGGCGCGCGATCGAACAAGCCGCTTACCCGGGCAAAGCACAGGTAGGGGTCATCGGCGACCAGATAGTCCACCGGGCACTGGTCAGCGAGATCAGGCGGCACGATCACCGCGCCTGCGCGCGTCGCGGCCAGTTGCCCCAGGTACTTGCGTTGGGCCAGGAAGGCCAGTTGATCGGGCCCGGCGGCAGACAACGTCGCCAGGCCATTGATACGGCGCTGCGCATCACCCGAGTAAGCCAGACCCAGCTTTTCTGAGAGCTCCCCGAGTGTGATCACGTGGTCAGGCCCCGTTATTCTGCGGGAAGCTGATTCAGCTTGTCGGTGACCTTGGCGGTGATGCTGTAGCCGGCGTCGGCGTGAATCACGGACTGGCGCTGCAGCAGCAGGCCGATGCCTTCGGTGGCGATCAGCTCACGCAGGACTTCCTGCACTTTCGGGGACATTTCCTGCAGCAGTACCTGGCCGGCGGCCTGCTCGGCTTTCTGCAGTTTGCCGGTCACGTGCTCCAGGTCGGACTGCTTGCTGGCCAGCTTCTGGCGCGCAGCCACCTGCTGCTCGGGGCTCATGACGGCAGCGTCTTTCTGGAAGTCCTTGACGAGTTTATCGAACTCATCCTTGAGCTTGTCGTACTCGGCCTTGTCGGCCTTGTAGTCGTCGCCATTGCGCACCGCGGCCAGTTGTTTCTGGGCATAGTCGGTTTGCAAAATGGCCTGCTCGAGGTTGACCACCGCGATCTTGCCCTGGGCCCAGCCCAGTGCGGGCAGGCTCAGGGCCAGGGTAGCGAGTGCAATTTTCAACAGTCTGGACACAATTAACTCCATTTCAGGTTAGCAAAAAATCAGAAACCACGACCGAGGGTGAACTGGAACACCTCTTCGTCGTCGTCGGGGCCCGCGTTCAGCGGCTTCGCCAGGCTGAAGGTCATCGGGCCGAAACCAGTGATCCAACTCACGCCCACGCCCACCGAGTAGCGGAATTCGTCGGCATCCACATCAAAGCAGTTGAGCTGGTTCGATGAACACTGGGTGTTGAACACGTTACCGGCGTCCACGAAAAACGCGGAACGCAGCTTGCTGCGGTCCTTGATGAAGGGCAGCGGGAACAGCAGTTCGGCGCTGCCTTCGATCAGCACGTTGCCGCCGAAGGGATCGGGATCGTCACGCACGGTGGTGAACAGCAGCTTGCCGGTTGCCGGATCGCGCACATAGCCGAACTGGGAACCGTTGGGGCCGCCGATCTCGATGGCATTGCCGTCTTCGTCGACGCCGGTCACCGGCTGGTCTACGTCGTAAAGCTCGGCGGGCGTACTGCGCGGGCCGAGGGTATTGCTCTCGAAGCCGCGGACGGAGCCGAACCCACCGGCGAAGAAGTGCTCGTAGAAAGGCAGGCTCTGGGTATCGCCGTAGCCGTCACCGTAGCCGAGTTCGGTGCGGAAGCGCAGCGTCCACTCGTTGACGATGGGGAAGAAGATCTCGCCACGGTAGGTGAGCTTGTAGAACTCGAGATCGGAGCCCGGCACAGCCACTTCCAGGGCCACGGACTGGGAGGCGCCGCGAGTCGCCAGGCGACCGCGGTTCAGCGTGGACTGGGTCCAGCTACCGGTGATCGTCCAGTTCAGGTACTCGTTCCCATGCAGGTCGAGGAAGCCCGGATCGGAAGGAATCGTCAGGGAGCCATCCGGCAGGGCGTCGACCGGCATCAGTTCTTCCACGCCGGTGAAGATGTCGTTGATCGGGTCGTAGGTGCTGTCGTAGTAGAAGTCCACACCTTCCTGCAAGCGCGGGCTGGCCTTGATTTCCTGCACTGCGAAGCGGCCGGCGGTAATTTCCGTGTTGGACACACCGAAGCTGAAGCCCAGGCGCTGGGTCTCGCCAATCGGGTAGCCGAAGTTCAGCGCCGCACCGAGGGTATCGGTGGTGTAGCTGGCCACGTTCACTTCCGACAGGTCGGTGGAGCGGTAGAACACGTTAAAGCCCCGACTCACGCCGTCTTCGGTGTAGTAGGGGTTGGTGTAGCTGAAATTGTACAGGTCCTGGTAGCGGGAGCTGTTGAGGGCAATGCCCACCCGGCGACCGGTACCGAGGAAGTTGTCCTGCTGCAGGTTCAGGCCGAGGATCAGGCCCGCGTCCTGGGCGTAACCAAAGCTGGCGCCAATGCTGCCGGAGGACTGTTCCTCCACGGTGAAGTCGACGTCGATCAGGTCGTCGTGGCCGGGCACTTCCGGGGTCTCGACGGTCGCCTTGCTGAAGTAGCCCAGCCGCTCCAGGCGCACCCTGGACTGCTCGATCGCAGCCGCCGAGGCGGGCGCGCCTTCCATCTGGCGCATCTCGCGGCGCAGCACGTCGTCGGCGGTTTTCATGTTGCCGGCGAAGCCCACACGGCGCACATAGGTGCGCTTGCCCGGGTCGATGAAAAACTTCATCGCCACGGTATTGTCGTCCTCGTTCACCTCGGGAATGCCAGTGACCTTGGCGAAGTTGTAGCCCTCGTTACCCAGGCGGCGGGTGAGGTACTCCTCGGTGGACGTCACCAGCTGCTGGGAGAAGGTCTGCCCTTCACTCACCAGCACGAAGCGGCGCAGGTCCGATTCCGGCAGCACCAGGTCGCCCGACAGGTCCACCTGGCCTACGGTGAACTTTTCGCCCTCGGTGACGTTGGCGGTGATGTATACCTCTTCCTTGTTGGGTGACACCGAAACCTGGGTGGAATCGATGCTGAACTGCAGGTAGCCCCGGTCCATGTAGTAGGACGTCAGGGTTTCCAGGTCACCGGTGAGCTTTTCCCGTGAGTACTTGTCGTCGTTGGTGAAGAACGACAGCCAGCCGGTGGTTTTCAGTTCGAACAGGTCGGTGAGTTCCTCGTCGTCGAAGACCTCGTTACCCACCACGTTGATATGCTTGATCGCCGCAACCGTACCTTCGTCTACATCGATATTGATGGACACCCGGTTGCGCGGCTCCGGCAGCACCTCGGTTTCGATGTTGGCGTCGTAACGGCCCTGCTGCACGTACTGGCGTTGCAGCTCGAGTTGCATGCCCTCCAGGGTCGAACGCTGGAACACCTGGCCCACGGCCAGGCCGGCGCTCTTCAGGCCGTCCATCAGCGCTTCGGTCTCGATGGCCTTGTTGCCCTCGATATTGATCTCACTGATGCTGGGGCGCTCCGCCACCATGATCACCAGCACGTTGCCGTCCCGGCCGATGCGGATATCGTCGAAGTTGCCGGTGGCAAACAGGCTGCGGGCCGCGGCTCGCAGGGCGTCTTCGTTGACCAGGTCGCCCACCGCCAGCGGCATGGCGGCAAACACGCTGCCCGCCGAGATCCGCTGCAGGCCTTCCACGCGGATATCACTGACGATAAATGAAGAGGAGGTCTGGGCGGCGGCCAGAGGTGAGACTGTCGCCAGTGGCGCAGCCAATGCCGCGTTCAGCGCCAGCCAGAGGGGGAGTCGCTTACTCAAAGTCTTGTCAAACACCGGTTAGGGCCTGCCCGAAGTCAAATTGGTTGTTTTTTAAGCTTCCCGAAACGCTCGGTCACAGGCGTGCAAAATCGTTATACAGGGCCAGCGCCATGATCGACAGGACCACGAACAGACCCAACTGGTACCCGAAAGCTTGTATTTTCTCTGGTACAGGGCGCCCGGCCAGCAGCTCCAGCGTGTAGTACAGGAGATGCCCGCCATCCAGCACTGGAATGGGCAGCAGGTTGAGAACACCCAGGCTGACACTGAGCAGGGCCAGGAAGCTGATATAGGATTCCAGCCCCGACTTGGCGGACGCGGTGGCCACTTTAGCAATGGTGATGGGGCCACTCAAGTTTTTTGGTGAGATCAGCCCCTGCAGCATTTTCTTGATGGAATTCAGGGTAAACACGGTCAGGTCGGCGGTGCGCTGGGCGCCCGCCACAAGCGACTCCAGGGGGCCCCGGGAGAAACTGCGCACCAGCTCAGGCGGCATTTCCGGCACCACTACCGCCACGCCGACACGGCCGAAGGCCTCGCCCTCGTCATCGACGATGCGTTCAGGAGTAATGCGGGTATCGATCACCTCGTCCCCGCGCTGGACTTTAAGGGCGATGGACTGCTCGGGCCGGGCCCGCACGTAGGCCACCCAGTCCTGCCACAGCGCCATGGTGACGCCGTCGGCGCTGAGCACCCTGTCACCGGTTTGCAGGCCGGCCCGCTCGGCCGGGCTGCCGGGGGTCACCTCGCCCACCTCGGGCAGAATATCCGGGGTGTACATGGTCAGGCCGAGCCCGCCGAACAGATCGGGTTGTTCCTGCTCCGACAGCCATTCGTGGACGATGGCCTCGGATTCGTAAATCACGTCGGAATCGGGGTATTTGACGGCAAAGGCGATGGCTCCGCTGTCGCCGATGCGGTCCAGCAACTGGAAGTTGAGCGCCTGCCAGGTGGGGGTTTCCCGGCCATCTACGGCCACGATTTCCTGCCCGGCCTCCAGGCCGGCCACATCCGCCACGGAACCCGGCTTGACCTCGCCGATCACCGGGGCGAATCCGCTCTCCCCCGCCATAAACAGCGCCCAGTAGGCCACCAGCGCCAAGGCAAAGTTGGCCAGGGGACCGGCCGCCACCACGGCGATCCGCTGCAGCACGGGCTTGCGGTTGAAGGCCCGATCCACCTCGGCAAGGTCGACCTCGCCCTCCCGCTCGTCGAGCATCTTCACGTACCCGCCCAGTGGAATAGCCGCCACGCTGTACTCCGTGCCCTCGTTATCGCGCCAGGTCCACAGGGATTTGCCGAAGCCAATGGAGAAACGCAGCACCTTGACGCCGCAGCGGCGCGCCACCCAGAAGTGGCCGTATTCGTGCACCGCCACCAGCACGGCGAGGGTGGCGAGAGTAATCGCAATTGTGTACAGCAGTTCCATCAGCTATTCCGGTTTTCCACGAGCAACGCCGCACAGGCGCGCGCCTGGGCATCAGCAGATTCGACCACAGCCAGCGAGTCCGGTTCAACTACCGGCGTATCCGCCAAAGTGCGCTCGATGATGGCAGGTATGTCGCCAAACCCGACATGCCCATCGAGAAAAGCCGCTACCGCCACTTCATTGGCCGCGTTACAGATGGCCGCCGCGGTGCCACCGGCCATCACCGATTCCCGGGCGAGACGCAGACAGGGGAAGCGGCCTTCATCCGGCGCCTCGAAATCCAGCCGGCCCTGGCTGATCAGGTCCAGCGGCGCCACACCGGCGTCGATTCGCTGGGGCCAGGCCAGCCCGTAGGCAATCGGGGTGCGCATGTCGGGATTACCCAGCTGCGCCAGCACCGAGCCATCGTCGTACTGCACCATGGAGTGAACGATACTCTGGGGGTGTACCACTACCTCTACCTGTGGCGCCGGCAGGTCGAACAGCCAGCAGGCCTCGATCAGCTCCAGCCCCTTGTTCATCAGGGTGGCAGAATCCACCGAAATCTTGCGGCCCATGTCCCAGTTGGGGTGGGCACAGGCCTGTTCCGGCGTGGCCGCGGCCATTTGCGCGGGCGTCCAGGTGCGGAAAGGGCCTCCGGAGGCCGTCAGCAACACCTTGCTGACCCCGGCGCGACCGGGCCGGCCCGCACGGTCTACCGGCAGGCACTGGAAAATGGCGTTGTGCTCGCTGTCGATGGGCAACAGCAGAGCGCCGGAGTCGCGCACCGCCTCCATCAGCAAGTGCCCTGCCATGACCAGCGATTCTTTATTGGCCAGCAATACCCGCTTGCCGGCGCGGGCCGCCGCCAGGGTCGAGGGCAGGCCAGCGGCGCCGACCACGGCCGCCATCACCGCATCCACGGCCGGGTCGGTGGCAATCTTGTGCAGCCCCTCTTCACCCTGCAGAACCGTGGTACCCAATTCCGCCGGCAGTACAGCGCGCAGTTGCTCGGCGGCATCGGGACACATCATCACGGCGTATTCGGGCTGGTGGGTCAGGCACTGGTCCCGCATGGCCTCCACCGAGGTGTTGGCCGCCAGGGCCCAGGCGCGGTAGCTGTCGGGGTGGCGAGCGATGACATCCAGGGTACTGACGCCGATGGAGCCGGTGGAGCCGAGTACGGCAACGGCCTGCTGAGTGGTACTGTTCATCACGACACTACCAGCCAGCCAGCAGCAGGCCCAGCGCAAACACCGGCGCTGCGCCACAGATGCTGTCCAGCCTGTCCAGCACACCGCCGTGGCCCGGCAACAGGGAGCCGCTGTCCTTCACGCCGCTCTCGCGCTTGACCATGCTGACGGTGAGATCACCCACCACGGAAGCCAGTGCCGTCGCTACCGTCACAGCGATCACAGCAGTGAGACTGATGTGGGCCATCGCCGGCGGTAACAGGTACCAGAACAGCAGGGCCAGGAGGACCACCGACGCCATCCCGCCCCAGAATCCCTCCCAGGTCTTGGCCGGACTGACGGCCGCTGCCAGCTTGTGTTTGCCGAAGCGCTTGCCCGCAAAGTAGGCGCCGATATCGGCCGCGGCGACAATCAGCACCATGCACACCATCAGAATACCGCCCCGGGGGAAACTGAGCAGATAGACCGCCGCCACCCAGGCAAAGCCCATCACCAGCATGCCCATGACGGTGCGAGCCGCAAAACTGCGCCAGAGAAGGGCGCTGGACGGATAGCCCTTTACCCAGAGCATCAGGAATGACCACCACAGGCAGGCGAGGCCGAGCACCGGTTGCACCTGGGCTCGCTGCGGGCGGGCGCCGAGATCGCAATAGACATACAAACCCGCTAACAGTCCGAGATTGAGCAACACGAACAGCACCCGGCCAACGGGCGAGCGCCAATCGGCCAGTGGTGCCCACTCCCAGGCACCCAGCGCGACTGCGGCAGCAAAGAACAGGGCGAGCCCCGGCAGCGGCAACAACGCCATCGCCGAGAGAAACAGTGCCGCCATGACCAACGCGGTTAGTACCCGCTGTTTAAGCATCCCCTCCTCCGGCTACCAGGTCGTCCGGGGCACGCAGGCCGAAGCGGCGCTCCCGGCGGCTGTAATCGGCCAGTGCCCGGGCAAACTCCAGCTCGCCAAAATCCGGCCACAGGGTATTGGTGAAATACAGCTCACTATAGGCGAATTGCCAGAGCATGAAATTGCTGATCCTGGCGTCACCCCCGGTGCGAATGCACAGGTCAGGCGCTGGCAAATCGGCGATGGACATGTGGGAACCGAGGCTCTCCGCGGAAATCGCGTCCAGCGCCAGCGTGCCCTGCTGGACCGATTCCGCCAGTTTGCGGGCCGCCTGGGCAATATCCCACTGGCCGCCGTAGTCGACGGCGATCACCATGGTGGCCGCCGTATTGTCACGGGTGAGATGTTCCGACTGGCGCATCAGGCGCTGCAGCCGCTCGCTGAAGCGGTCGCGCCGGCCGATAAAACGCAGGCACACGTTATCCTTGTGCAGCTCGCGCACCTCATTGCGCAGATAGCGTGACAGCAGCGCCAGCAAGGCGCGCACCTCGGGCTGCGGGCGCCCCCAGTTCTCACTGGAGAAGGCAAACAGGGTGAGCACCTGTACGCCGTTGTCGCGACAGGCCCGCAATACCCCGCGAACCGCTTCCACCCCGGCCCGGTGGCCGGCCGGACCCGGTACGCCGTTGCGCCGGGCCCAGCGGTTGTTGCCATCCATGATGATGGCAACATGGCGGGGTATGACCCGGTCTGAACTGGACTCTGCCTTGTCAGACCCTTCAGATATGGACATGGACGCGATGGCTTAAATTTCCATCAGGTCTGCTTCTTTGGTGGAGAGCATTTCCTCCACCTTGGCGACGTACTGGTCGGTCAGCTTCTGGACCGCATCCTGGCCACGGCGCTCGTCGTCTTCACTGATTTCCTTTTCCTTGACCATTTCCTTGAGCATGCCCATGGCGTCGCGCCGGGCGTTACGCACGGAGACCCGCGCCGCTTCCGCCTCGGCCCGGGCCTGGCGGATATAACCCTTGCGGGTCTCTTCGGTAAGCATCGGCATCGGGATGCGGATGACCTCGCCAGCGGTCGTGGGGTTGAGCCCGAGATCCGACTTCATGATCGCCTTCTCGATCTCCGGAATGGTGCTCCGGTCGTAAGCCGTCAGGGCCAGGGTACGGGCGTCTTCCACGTTGATGTTGGCCATCTGGTTCAGCGGCGTATCGGCACCGTAATAGTTCACCTTCAGGCCGTCCAGCAGGCTGGGGTGAGCCCGGCCGGTACGAATCTTGTTGAAATTGTGCGTCAGCGCTTCGAGGCTCTTGTCCATGCGCTCGGACGCTTCGGCTTTGATGTCTTCAATCACGTTTCTCTCCTTGTCCGGGGCTTATTCGATCAGGGTTCCATCCTGGCCACCGCGAACAATGTTCAGCAGCGCGCCGGGCTTTTCCATCTCGAATACCCGCACCGGCATATTGTGGTCCCGACACAGGCAGATTGCGGTCAGGTCCATCACTTCCAGTTTTTTGTCCAATACTTCGTCGTAGCTCAGCCGCTCGTATTTGACGGCGTCCGGGTCCTTGAAGGGGTCGGCGGAGTACACGCCATCCACTTTGGTGGCCTTGAGCACCAGGTCTGCCTCCACTTCGATACCCCGCAGGCAGGCGGATGAGTCGGTGGTGAAGAACGGGTTACCGGTTCCGGCACTGAAGATGACGACGTCGCCGTTGCCGAGGGCGCGAATGGCTTTGCGGCGATCGTAGTGATCGACCACGCCACTCATGGGAATGGACGACATGACCTGGGTGGCGATATTGGAGCGCTCGAGCGCATCGCGCAGCGCCAGGGCGTTCATGACGGTGGCCAGCATCCCCATGTGGTCGCCGGTGACCCGGTCGAGCCCGGCCGCCTGCAGGGCCGCCCCGCGGAACAGGTTGCCGCCCCCAACCACCAGCCCGACCTGCACTCCGATACCGACGAGCTGGCCGATTTCCAG
The DNA here is from genome assembly GCF_008064665.1 of Parahaliea maris. Classification (GTDB taxonomy): domain Bacteria; phylum Pseudomonadota; class Gammaproteobacteria; order Pseudomonadales; family Halieaceae; genus Parahaliea; species Parahaliea maris. The sequence continues at coordinate 324,306 of NZ_VRZA01000005.1, forward strand.
GGCCATGCGATCGAGTACTTTGGGGTCTATGCCGAATTTTTCGGCCCCGGTGAGGGCCTCACCGCTGAGTTTCAGCAGGATACGCTTGTACTTTTTTTCGGCTGTACCTGTTGCCATAAATCTGCCTCCTGAGCTGGGGCCGTATATTACAGGACATTAGTGTTACACCCCAGTGGTAATTGGGGATTAGGCGGAGCGGGCCAGGTGAGCATCCGGTGCAGTGTCCAGCAAACTCAAGAGCCCAGGGAAGCACTCCCGAGCGGCACGCAGCGACGGAGACCTTTGGCGGACACGCTGTGAATACGTCCATGTACGCTTCTATTCGGCATCCATGCCTCATAGAGTCCGCCAAAGGCCTCCGCCGCCACGCACCTTAGCTTCGGCCAAGGCACGCCCACTGCCCGCCCGACCCTGATCGCATCCAGCCTGAACCTAACCAAACATCGTTCGGTACATGCTCCGCTGTGGAAGCGAAGCAGCGTCGTCCCGGGAGAGCCCTGTAGCGACCGTCAACGGCCAGGGACGGCCGTTGCCGAGCGCGCCATGGATGGCATGCTTCTAGCGTGTCGCGGAAGGGCTCTGCCGGGACGGCGATGCGCCACCCCAGCCAGCTACCGGCGGCGCCCGCGTAACAAGAAAATCTGGAGATAAAACGAAAAACGGGGCCAAAAGGCCCCGTTTTCGAAGGTTGCGTGGCGATCAGCCCTTCAGCTGGGCCGCTACCTCGTCGGCGAAGTCGATTTTCTCGACCTCAATACCTTCACCTACCTCGAAGCGCGCGAAAGACACAACCTCGGCGCCGGCATTGGCGACCAGCTTGCCAACGGTTACGTCGGGGTCCTTAACGAAAGCCTGCTCGACCAGCGAGTTTTCCGCCAGGAACTTCTTCACACGGCCGCCGATCATCTTCTCGATGATTTCAGCCGGCTTGCCGGACTCGGCCGCCTGGGCAGTGTAGATTTCTTTTTCCTTGGCGATGGTTTCTTCCGGCATATCGGCGGGAGAAACGACACGCGGGTTCACAGCGGCAACGTGCATGGCAACGTCTTTCGCCAGGTCCTGGTCGCCGCCTTTCAGCTCAACCAGTACCGCGATGCGGTTGTTGCCGTGAACGTACTGACCTACTACACCAGCGTCGGCAGTGACCAGCTCGACACGACGAACACCGATGTTCTCGCCGATTTTCTGCACCAGGCCTTCGCGGTCGGATTCCAGCTCACCTTCCATCAGGGCGGCCACGTCGGTTTGCTTGTTGGTGAAGGCGGCTTCAACCACCTTGCCAACGAACGCCAGGAAGCCGGCGTCGCGGGCGACAAAGTCGGTCTCGCTGTTGACTTCAACAACCACACCGTAGGAGCCGTCTTCGGCTACGCGGGTGGCAACCACACCATCAGCGGCGGTACGACCGGCTTTTTTGGCGGCCTTCATGCCGCTGGACTTGCGCAGTTCCTCGATGGCTTTTTCAACGTCGCCACCGGCTTCGGCCAGGGCTTTTTTGCATTCCAGCAAGCCCAGTCCGGTGCGCTCGCGGAGTTCTTTGACCAGTGCTGCAGACATACTGTCCTCCTGCTTGTCCCTCAAGGGGAATGTCTTGAAAACGAAAATCCCCGGTTCGCATGTTGCCACCGGGGATTATGGCGGGCCCCGGTGACCGCAATGTGACCGGGGCGAGTGTGCTTACTCGGCGGCGGCTTCGGCGGTTTCTTCGACGAACTCGTCCTTGGCCACAACGGCTTCACCGGCTTCGGATTTACCGGCCAGGCAGGCGTCGGCAACTGCGGTGACGTACAGCTTGATGGCGCGGATGGCGTCATCGTTGCCGGGGATCACGTAGTCCACACCGTCGGGGTTGGAGTTGGTGTCCACAATGCCGATCACGGGGATGCCCAGCTTGTTGGCTTCGGTGATGGCGATGCGCTCGTGGTCAACGTCTACCACGAAGATCGCGTCAGGCAGGCCGCCCATGTCCTTGATACCACCGATGGAGCGCTCGAGCTTCTCCATGTCACGGGTACGCATCAGGGCTTCTTTCTTGGTCAGCTTGGCGAAGGTGCCGTCGCTCTGCTGGGCTTCCAGCTCGCGCAGACGCTTGATGGAGGCGCGGATGGTCTTGTAGTTGGTCAGCATGCCGCCGAGCCAGCGATGGCTCACGTAGGGCATACCGGCGCGTTCCGCCTGCTCCTTGACGATCTTGCCGGCAGCACGCTTGGTGCCAACGAACAGGATCTTGTTCTTGTTACCCGCCATCTGCTTCACCAGGGTCAGCGCTTCGTTGAAGGCTGGCACGGTGTGCTCGAGGTTGATGATGTGGATCTTGTTACGGGCACCAAAGATGAACTTGCCCATCTTGGGGTTCCAGTAACGGGTCTGGTGACCAAAGTGTGCGCCCGCCTGCAGCAGGTCGCGCATGCTTACTTGCGACATAATAAATACCTTGTATTTGGGTTAGTCCTCCACATATCCCCCACCCAAACCGGTTTTACCGGCACCCTGGGAGAGGTTGCGATATGTGTGCGGCGTTGTTTCCCGCCCGTGTCGGCGACCTCCAGTTGAGAGGACACCCCCGTAGCGAGGCGCGCTTTATACCACAAGTACCCCTGCGAGAAAAGGCGGAAATCGGTCCTCTTTCGGCCTGTTCCACCGGTGGCGTACGCTTTTGCACTCTGCTTGCGGTAGAATAGCTCCTTTCCAGCGCCGCGAAGACTTCCCCGACAGGACATGTCGTGGCGTAAAATTGTGTGATTTCAATAGGTTATAAATGGCAGTATCCATCAAGACAGCGCAGGACATCGAACACATGCGGGTTGCCGGGCGGCTGGCGGCCGAAGTGCTCGAGATGATCGAACCCAAAGTGGAACCCGGTATCACCACCGGCGAGCTCGACGCCATCTGCCACAAGTACATCACCGAGGTGCAGGGCGCCATTCCCGCCCCCCTCAACTACAACGGGTTTCCCAAATCGATCTGCACCTCGATCAACGAGGTGGTCTGCCACGGCATTCCCTCGGACACCAAGAAACTGAAAAGCGGCGATATCGTCAACATCGACGTGACCGTAATCAAGGACGGCTTCCACGGCGACACCAGCATCATGGTGCTGGTAGGCGATGTACCTGAACACGCCCAGCGCCTGGTGCGGGTGACCCAGGAGTGCCTGTACAAGGCCCTGGACATCGTGCGCCCGGGCACCACCCTGGGAGATATCGGCCACGTGATCCAGCAACATGCGGAGAAGAACTACTACTCGGTGGTGCGCGAATACTGCGGCCACGGCATCGGCGAGGTGTTCCACGAGGACCCACAAGTACTGCACTATGGCAAGAAGGGCTCCGGGCTGGTGCTGGAGCCTGGCATGACCTTTACCATCGAGCCCATGATCAATGCCGGCCGCCGTCACACCAAACTCAACCAGAAAGACGGCTGGACGGTGACCACCCGGGACGGACGACTCTCCGCCCAGTGGGAACACACTATCGGGGTGACCGCAGACGGCTGCGAAATCTTTACCCGCCGCAGCAACGAGAGCTTCTGATCCAGCGATGACGGCCGCCCCCCCTTCACTGCCCCAGGCAATGTTCGACGTAGCGGCCTTCAACGCCGACCTCGACAGTGCGAGCCCGATCCCGCGCTGCAAGGCGGCGCTGAAAGCGGCCGACGCCTACCTCGACAAACAATTTCACGCCGGCGCGGAAGCCCGTGACCTGATCCGCCTGCGCGCCCGCTTCATGGACTCGCTACTGGGCGCCCTGTATGAGCGACAGCCCTGGCCCGAGGCCTTCGCGCTGGTGGCTGTGGGTGGTTACGGCCGCGGCGAGTTGCACCCGCACTCGGACGTGGACATCCTGCTGCTGACCGGCGAGGACTGCGAGGCCTGCCGCGAGCCGATCGAAGCCTTTCTCACCCTGTTGTGGGATATCGGGCTGGACGTGGGCCACAGTGTGCGCACCGTGGCCGAGTGCCGCGACAAGGCCGCCGGGGATATCACCATCCTCACCAACCTGATGGAGGCCAGGGTCATTCGTGGCAGCGAGGCGCTCATGGCGGAAGTCAGTGAGGCCATTTCGCCCGACCACATGTGGCCGATTGGCGAGTTCTTCCGCGCCAAGATGGAAGAACAGGAAACCCGCCACAACAAGTACGCCGACACCGAGTACAACCTGGAGCCCAACGTCAAGGGCTCCCCTGGCGGCCTGCGCGACCTGCAGGTGATTGGCTGGATTGCCGAGCGCTACTTCGGCGTCGCCAGCCTCGATGACATTCCCAGCGGGGACTTTCTCACGCCCGACGAGCGCCGCATTTTGCACCGGGGCCGCGAATTCATGTCCCGCGTTCGCTACGCCCTGCACATGGTGACCGGCCGCGAGGAGGATCGCCTGCTGTTCGACCACCAGCGCGCGCTGGCGGACCTGTGGGGTTTCGAAGACGGCGACAAGCTGGCGGTGGAGCAGTTCATGCAGCTCTATTATCGCTGGGCCCTCGCCCTGGGGCAGTTGAACGAGGTCCTGATCCAGAATTTCGACCAGGCCATCCTGGCGGCCAGCGGCGACGACGAACTGCGCGAGATCAACGAGCGCTTCCGCACCCGCAACGGCTACCTCGAGGCCCTCGACCCCAAGTTATTCCAGCTGTACCCGCCGGCCCTGCTGGAGGTGTTCTTGCTTGGGGCCCAGGACCAGGACATTCTCGGTATCGGCGCCCCCACCATTCGCCTGATTCGCGACAACCGTCACCTGATCGATGACGCCTTCCGCTCCGACCCACGCAACCACAAGCTGTTCCTGGACATTTTACGGGCCCCCTTCCGGGTCACGCGACAGCTGCGACGGATGACCCGCTACGGTATTCTCGGCAACTACCTGCCAGAGTTCGGCCGCATTGTCGGCCAGATGCAGCACGACCTGTTCCACGCCTACACAGTGGATGCCCATACCCTGGAAGTCATCCAGAACATGCGCCACTTCCACAAGCCCGAATTCGAGGAGCGCTTCCCCGTCTCCAGCCGGGTGGCTCGCCGCCTGCCCAAAATCGAACTGCTGTACATTGCCGGCCTGTACCACGATATCGGCAAGGGGCGCGGCGGGGACCATTCGGAACTGGGAGCGGTCGACGCGGAGCGGTTCTGCCAGCTGCATGGCCTGCTGCAGCGCGACACCAACCTGGTGGTGTGGCTGGTGAAGAATCACCTGCTCATGTCCGCTGTATCCCAGCGCAAGGACATCTCCGACCCGGAGGTTATCCAGCAGTTCGCCGAACACGTGGGCGACCAGAACCGCCTGGATTACCTGCTGGCCCTGACCGTGGCGGATATCAACGGCACCAACCCCAACCTGTGGAACGCCTGGCGCGGCAGCCTGCTACGCCAGCTGTACACGGAAACCAAGCGCGCCCTGCGCCGCGGCCTGGAAAACCCGGTAGACAAGCAGGTGTGGGTCAAGGAGACCCGCGACGCCGCGATGGATATCCTCGAGTACCGGGGCTTCACCGTCGAGGAACTGGAAGACCTGTGGCAGGAGCGGGGCGAGGATTACTTCCTGCGGGAGCGCGCGGAAGATATCGCCTGGCACACTGAAGCCATCGCTGGCCACCATCAGAAAGACCAGCCACTGGTGCTCATCCGCAGTTCCAACGACTCCAGTGTCGCCAATGCCACCCAGATATTTATCCATGCCATCAACACGGCCCAGTTGTTCTCCCGGGTATGTGCGGAGCTGGAGCAACTGGACCTGTCGATTCACGATGCGCGGATTTACAGTGCCAATGACAACATGACCCTGGACACCTTCTTCGTCCTGGATTCTGACGGCAGTTCCATTGCCGAAGACGGCGCCCGGCTCCGCTATATTCGCGAGCACCTGGCTCGCAGCCTGATGCAGGACAGCGGCAAACCCGCCGTGGTGCAGCGCCTCACCCCGCGGCAGATGAAGTCGTTCACCATTCCCACCGAGACCCGAATGTCCATCGACGGGATCAAGAACCAGAGTGTGCTGGAAGTGGCGTCACCTGACCGGCCGGGGCTGCTGGCGCGGATCGGGCAGGTATTCGTCGAGCACGATGTGCTGCTGCAGGCCGCCAAGATCCAGACCCTCGGCGAGCGGGTGGAAGACGTGTTCTTCATCACCGAGGAAGACGACAGCCCGATCACCGATCCGGCACGCTGCGAGGCCATCCAGCAGGCCATTCGCGATCGCCTCGATAAACAGCTTTAGTAAAGAGTTACCACCGCAATGAACCCACAGCTCGAGCTGCTGCACCCCTATCCCTTTGAAAAACTCCGCGAGCTGTTCGCGGATATCGAGCCCAGCAAGGCCCATGAGCCCATCGCGCTGTCGATCGGCGAGCCGCGACACCGCTCCCCGGCCTTTGTGCTGAAGACCCTCGCCGACCAGTTGGACAAGCTCGCCAACTACCCCGCCACCGCCGGCATTCCGGCGCTGCGGGAAGCGATTGCCGGCTGGCTCGGCAGACGCTTCAAGCTGAAGGAACTCGACCCGGCCCGCCACGTACTGCCGGTGAACGGCACCCGCGAAGCCCTGTTTGCCATCGCCCAGGCCGTCATTGCGCCAGGGGCAGGCGCCAGCGTGCTGTGCCCGAACCCCTTCTACCAGATCTACGAGGGAGCGGCCCTGCTGGCAGGTGCCGAACCAGTGTTCATCGATTGCCGGCCAGAGCAGGACTTCGCCCCCGACTTCGACAGCATCAGCGACGACCAGTGGCAGCGCTGCCAGTTGCTGTACATCTGCACCCCGGGCAACCCGAGCGGAGCCGTGCTGCCCATGGACACCCTGCAGCGACTCATCCGGCTGGCCCGCGAGTACGACTTCGTGATCGCCAGCGACGAGTGCTACTCCGAGATCTACCCCGACGAGAACAACCCGCCCCCCGGCCTGCTGCAGGCCTGCGCGGAACTCGGCGACGACAGCTACCACAACTGCCTGGTCTTCCACAGCCTGTCCAAACGCTCCAACCTGCCGGGGCTGCGCTCGGGATTCGTGGCGGGCGATGCCAGGCTGATCGAGCAGTTCCTGCGCTACCGGACCTACCACGGCTGCGCCATGCCCCTGCACCACCAGTACGCCAGCATCGCCGCCTGGGATGACGAGACCCACGTGGTGGAGAACCGCAACCTGTACCGGCAGAAGTTCGACGCCGTGCTCGAGATTCTCGAGCCGCACCTGGATGTCAGCCGCCCCGACGCCGGCTTCTACCTGTGGCCCGCCACTCCGATACCGGACACCGACTTCGCCCGCGCCCTGCTGCGTGACACCAACGTCACCGTGCTCCCCGGCCGCTACCTGGCCAGGGACGCCGGCAACGGCAACCCGGGCGAGGGCCGGGTGCGAATGGCCCTGGTGGCAGAGCCCGAGGCCTGTATCGAGGCAGCCCACCGGATCGTCCACGTCATCAACTCGCTGTAGGACGCCCCATGCTGAAAAAAGCCGAACGGGTGGCCTACATTCTCGAGCGCCTGCAGGAACTCTACCCGGAAACCCCGGTGCCGCTGGACCACACCGACCCCTTCACCCTGCTGGTGGCGGTACTGCTCAGCGCCCAGTGCACCGACGAGCGGGTCAACCAGGTCACCCCTGCCCTCTTCGCGCTCGCCGACAATCCCGCCGATATGGCGGCGCTGGATGTGGAACAGATTCGCGAGGTCATTCGCCCCTGCGGCCTGTCGCCGCAGAAGTCCAAGGCCATCAAGCGGCTGAGTGAAATGCTGCTGGAGGACCATGACGGCGAGGTCCCCGAGGACATGGAGGCCCTGGAACGCCTGCCTGGCGTGGGGCACAAGACGGCCAGTGTGGTGATGTCCCAGGCCTTCGGTGTTCCCGCTTTTCCGGTGGACACCCACATCCACCGCCTGGCCCAGCGCTGGGGCCTGACCAGCGGCAAGAATGTGACCCAGACGGAACGGGACCTGAAGCGGCTGTTCCCCGAGGAGTTCTGGAACCGGCTGCACCTGCAGATCATCTTCTACGGCCGGGAGTTCTGTACGGCGCGGGGCTGCGACGGCCGGGTCTGCGAGATCTGCCGCACCTGTTATCCAGAGCGGAAACATCCGAAGAAGACGTTAAAGGCCTGACACCCTACTTGTATCCCCCCAACCATGCCGGTTAGCATGTAAAGACCCCCTAACCAATAATAATGGGTGTCAGTTATGACGGAGTATCTTGCAATACCCGTGGTACTGGGCGTCGTGGGTTTGATCGTCGCATTCGTGATCTATCACGTCATGTCGCGACACAATCACGGCGATGGGCAAGTCAAGAAGATCGGCGACCAGATTCACCTTGGCGCCATGGTCTTCATGCGGCGCGAGTACACCATGCTCGGCCTGTTTGCCCTCGTTTTACTCATCGGTCTGTTTGTTTCCCCCCTCGGCGTCGACACCGCCATCGCCTTCCTGATTGGCGCGCTCTCCTCCGCCAGCGCCGGCTACCTCGGCATGTTCGCAGCCACCAAGGCCAACGTTCGCACTGCGGTAGCGGCCCACACTCACGGCGCTCCCCTGGCCCTGGCCATCAGTTTCTATGGCGGCTCGGTCATGGGACTGTGCGTGGCGTCGCTCGGGCTGATCGGGCTCGGCGGCCTGTACTGGTATTTCGGCGGTGACCCCGGCACCGCCCACGCCATCCACGGCTTTGGCATGGGCGCGTCCACCGTGGCCCTGTTCTCCCGGGTGGGCGGCGGCATCTACACCAAGAGCGCTGACGTCGGCGCCGACCTGGTGGGCAAGGTGGAGGCCGGTATTCCCGAGGACGATCCACGCAACCCCGGGGTGATTGCCGACAACGTGGGCGACAACGTGGGCGACATCGCGGGTATGGGCTCGGACATCTTCGAATCCTACTGCGGTTCCATGATCGCCTGCATCGCGATCGCCTCGACCCTGCAGATCATGCACCGCAGTGAACTCATGTTCCTGCCACTGGCGCTGGCGTCCATCGGCCTGGTGTCCTCCCTGGTGGGGATCGCACTGGTGCGCCTGCGCAGCAAGGCGGCCCCGGAGTCGGCCCTGCGCACGGGCACCATCCTCGCCCCGGTCATTTTTATCGGCCTGGCCCTGCTGGTCATCCAGGGCATGGGGCTCGAGGGCAATATCTGGTGGTCGGTGGTGTGTGGCGCCGTCGGTGGCGTGCTGATCGGCCTGATCACCGAGTATTACACCGGTGGCGGACCGGTTCGCAAAATCGCTCGCGCCGGGGAAACCGGGCCAGCCACGGTCATGATCACCGGGCTGGCGGTAGGCATGCAGTCCGTGGTGCTGCCCATCCTGTTCCTGGCGGCGATCATCTTCATCTCTACCCATCTTTCCGGCCTCTACGGTGTGGGGATAGCCGCGGTGGGCATGCTGTCCACGGTGGGCATTACCATGGCCATCGACGCCTACGGACCGGTGGCGGACAACGCCGGCGGCATCGCGGAAATGGCGGGCATGGGGGAAGAGACCCGCAAGATCACCGACGGCCTGGACGAGGTGGGCAACACCACCGCGGCCATCGGCAAGGGCTTCGCCATCGGTGCCGCGGCCCTCGCCGCACTGGCGATCATCGCCGCCTTCGTCGAGACCATCCAGCTCCACCAGCCCGACTTCACCCTGGAGCTGTCGAACCCGACGGTGCTGGTCGGTATGTTTATCGGTGGCACCATCCCCTTTCTGATCGCCTCCATTACCATGACTGCGGTGGGCGACGCAGCCTTCGACATGATCAACGAAATCCGTCGCCAGTTCCGCGAGATTCCCGGCCTGCTGGAAGGCACCGCGGAGCCGGACACCGCCCGCTGCGTGGACATTGCCACCACCGCCGCCCTGCGCCGGATGGTGCTGCCCGGAACCATCGCCGTGGGCGCGCCCATCCTGGTCGGCTTTGGCCTGGGTGCAGCGTCCCTCGGCGGCATGCTCGGCGGTGCCCTGCTGGGCTGTGTGCTCATGGCGCTGATGATGGCCAACGCCGGCGGCGCCTGGGATAACGCCAAGAAGTACATCGAGAAGGGCAACCTGGGTGGCAAGGGTTCCGACACGCACTCTGCCGCCGTGGTAGGCGACACGGTGGGCGACCCCTTCAAGGACACCTCCGGCCCGTCGATGAACATCCTGATCAATGTTATGGCCATCGTGAGCCTGGTGATCGCCCCCCTGCTGTGAACCAGTTCACACTCTGAAACCAGAAACCGGCCCGGGAAGCACCTTTCCCGGGCAAAGCCCCCCGCGCTGTCTAGAATGGCAAGTTTGGACTAGCCTGTAACAATAAACAGGCAGTGGGGGCACCATGATCGTAGACGGGGACAACCTGTTTCAGTGTATGTCACGGATGATCGCAGAGGGCGGCGATCCCTGTGAGAACGAACAGCAAATCTGGGATCGCTATGGCGAGACCGTCGCCATTTTGATCATCGATTCCTCCGGGTTTTCCCGCACCTCCCAGAGCCACGGTATTCTCCATTTCCTGTCGCGCCTCATGCAACTGCGGCAGATTTGCGAATCAGTCCTGCAGAACCACCGCTGCAAACGCCTGCATTTCGAGGCTGACAATGCCACGGCTGCCTTCAATGACCCCAGTGATGCCGTACGCGCCGCACTGGCCCTGCAGCAGGCGGTGTACCAGTCCGGGCTGATGCTCAACGAGCGGGAACGCTTCCGGATCAGTGCCGGCATCGGCTACGGCCGCCTGCTCTATTCCGAGACGCTCGAAGGCTACTTCGGCGACCAGATGAACATCGCTTCCAAGCTGGGGGAAGACATCGCCTGTGGCGACGAAATACTGCTGTCCGAGGCTGTCTACAAAGCAGCGCAAAAGGTGATGCCAACGGATATCCAGACCTGCGACATCGAGGTCTCCGGCATCCAGTTACGCTATTACCGGCACCGCTTCCAGCCCGGACTGTCTTCGGTAACACCGATCAGGGCGGGCCGCACCTGACACACACTGTTTCTCCTGCTGATCCAAGGAGCTGTAAACCTGCGTATACCGCTCGTGATTCCAATGTCCGCCTGTTTGTATTCGTGAATTTGGGTTGCGAGAAAGAAACCATGAACTTACTGCCGTCTCCACCCCCTCTGGGTCTGACGCTGTCCGAACTCCCGCGGGCAACCTTGGAGAGCCTTCGTCTCGTATCCAGCCTGGCCCGCTTGATCCGTGATCACAGCGGTGGCGACGGGCACCCGGTACTGGTGCTGCCCGGCTACGGAGCGGCCGACGGTTCGACCGCTTCCCTTCGTTATTTCCTGAAACGAATAGGGTATCGGCCCTTCGCCCTGGCAGCGGGTCGAAATGTCGAGAGCGTGGAGGACCAGATCAAAAGCGTCGATGATGCATCGCGCTTTCGCGAACGGCTGGTCGAACTCACCGTCGAACGAATTCGCGAGATTCATGCCACAACGGGTGAATCGGTCAGCCTTCTAGGGTGGAGTATGGGAGGACTGTATGCCCTCGATGCGTCTCGACAACTACCCCACATAACACGTCGCGTTATCACCCTGGGTTCCCCTTTTGGAGACCCGCGCGGGACCAGCCTGTTCAAGCTGATGCGCCGTCTTAGCGGCAGCACAGTCCCAATTGAAACGCAGGATTTTGACAGTTGGCTGGCAAAAGCGGCTGCGCCCGTGGTCCCCACATGCGTGATCTACAGCGATCGCGACGGCATCGTCGGCACGGACATCGCCAGGCTACCAGAGTCACCACTGGCGCAGCACGTGCAAGTCGACTCAAGCCACCTGGCGTTTGCATTGAATGCCAGGGCGCTGGAGGCAGTCGCAGTAGCGCTCAGGACCGGCCATACCCACTAGCGGCCCTCGCTTACAAATGTGACGCCAGCCGGCGCGATCATCCAGACCAGCGTCTTCCCGCAATCTCCGGACGTCTCCGCGGAGACGTCAGCTCAGGTACTGCGAAGACTGGCTCCCAATGTAGACGCCTCATCGACCCGCACATACTGGACCGGCGAGATCATGGATTACGAAATGGCAGTAGACGGGTTACTGAGGAGAGGGGGAAATACGGCATCCGGCGGGGAACGATCAAGCAGGAACCAGCTACCTGGCTAACTGTCTTCGCCACGACTGTACTGCGCAAATGGGGCAAGAGATCTCAACAGCACCTATTGCTTCCCAGTTCATGAAGTCATCTCCATCCCCTGCCTAGGCTACTGTTCAGAGCTGCATACTTGGTGATCTTGTGGACACCTGACCACCGGCAATCTGTTCCTCGATGTAACGGACGTATGGAGCGTAGAAGGACTTCTTTGCCTCTCCCCACCACTTTTCTGCGTAAGGCCCGTGCAGTAAAGGAATTATGGATTCCTCAAAACCGAGTTTGTTTTCCAGCTCCATGGTTCCAAGCGTATATTGCACGTACACCGATTCGAGCCGTCTGAAGGTAGCCAGATACAAAGCGTTGACCCGAACTCTCTCCGCAGCGGTCAGGATCTCGGGGCTGGAATTACACTTGATGAAGAGTTCTACAAGATCTGCATTGTTCAAAAGTGGTTCCACGTTCTTTCCCATCTCGGAGACTACGCTCTGGAAAGCAGTCGCTCTCAATGCTCGCGTGTTTTGCCTGAGCTGAAAGGCGAGATAGATAAGCGTGATCAATGTTGCTATTGCAGCAACAAACTCTCCGATGCTTCCCAAGTGATCCAGTGTCATCTGCCAGCCCTCCGGCTCCGTAAGCATGAGTGAGGGAACGCTATCCAATATCAGCCGATACCTGCCGTTTCATGGAGTCTAGTCCAGATGCTCCTGGGAGAAAGGCGACTTACGGTTCGGTGACACAGGATCGCCACAATGACACCGGCCAGAACGAGTGATTGAACCTGGTCATCTGCCAAAGCCCGGATGCCTGTGGATATTGCGAAGGAGAATCAGCGCGAAGATAAAGTTGGGGAGATTCAGGAGCATCGGGGCGTAGGCAGCGAAAGCCGGCGGGCTCGCGTCCCCGGCACCTCCTCCATTCGCGGTGCTGGCCAGGCCGACCACGAAGAGCAGGAAGTCCCACAGGCCGTGATAGATGATCGCGGGCCAGATCGACCCCGTACGCAGCAGTATCGCCATGAAGACCAGGCCACTCATGGCGGCAGCGGCCGACTGTGCGAACGCCGCGCTGAAGTCGCCCGTGATAAAGCCGTTGAAGGCGTGCACCCCACCAAACAACACCATGTTCAGCAGAATGGCGGGCCAGACCGGCATCCGCTCGATCGACGCACGAAACAGTACGCCGCGGAACATGACCTCCTCGGAGAAGCCGACCATCATCGTGTTCACGAACACCAACAGGACCGCGCCCAGAGGTGGTACGCCGAGATAGAGGATGCCGGCTACCATGAGCAGCAGGTAAATACTCGGGAACCACAGCACGCGAAGGATAGAATGGGGCTTGCCGAACCCGATGTCCTTCCACTTGAAGGCAACGATCGCGACGAGCAGGATGAGAATGGCAGTCACGAATTGCCAGCCAACGCCCCGCTGGACCAGTTCATCGAGGGCGACTTCCTCGCCGCCACCGAGCCACTGGGCACCGAACATCGTGGCGGCGCCCCACAGGACCAGAACAACAAGACTGATCCAGATTCTCGATGACGTACCCGGCATGCTGCTCTCCCCCTACGGAAGTTTCACGACGGCGCCCAAGGTCAGCTCAACAAAGCTCAGCTCAACAATCCCAGGGTAGCTCGAATGACCATGACCCACAGTGCCACTGAAGAGACAAGATAGACCAGGAAGCGGTGCATCACCTTGTTGTAGCTGCAATGCACGGCGGAATGCAGGTAGCGAAAGATTACGAAGACCCAGGCACAGGCAACATAGAACCCGTCCACCTGGGTATAAACCGTCAGGTAGAGGCAGAGCGCATAGAAAACCACGGGCAGTTCGACCAGGTTGCGCAGGTTGTTGGCGGGCGACTGTACCTGGGGCGGCAGCAGGGCTTCCACTTCCGCCGGCGCCCGAAGCTCCTCGGCGTCGATCTTGTTGGCCCCCAGGTAGGACATACGGCGGGCAAACATCACCACCCATACCAGCAGGGTCAAAATAAACATTGCCAACATCGGGCCGGCCAGGCCCTGCAGAGTCGGTGTCATGGACTGCTTCCTCATTGTCGTTATTTTCTCCAGGTTCCGCCCAGAAGTGGCACCCCCGGGCGGCGTTGTAGTTGCCATTGTAACCACAGAGCCTCGCTACAACTAAGTGCCCTGTTTTGCTATGCTACGCGCCGATTTTTGGGAGGTGATATCAGGTGATTACGCTCTACGGCATCAAGAATTGCGACACCGTGAAAAAGGCCCGACGCTGGCTGGACGACCACGGCATCGACTACCAGTTCCACGATTTTCGCGAGGACGGCCTGGAAGCCGACCAGGTCAAAACCTGGCTCGACGAACTCGGCTGGGAAACCCTGGTCAACAAACGCAGCACCACCTGGAAGGCACTGGAACCTGCCCAGCGCGAGGCCATGGACGACAGTACCGCCCTCAGCGCCATCCTTGAACAACCGACGCTGATCAAGCGCCCCCTGCTCGACACCGGGCACGAGCGGCGAACCGGTTTCAAGGACAGCGACTACCAGCAGCTTTTCAATCGCCACACTCTCTAGAACACACAGGATTCGCAGCACCATGACAGACACAGCATTCGCATACGGCCTCGGCATCGGCACTCACAACCAGCAGGGGGAGTGGCTGGAGGTCTACTTTCCGCACCCCGCCCTCGCGCCCTCCGCGGCCCTGACAGCGGCCCTGGCTGGCTGCGACAACAACACCGCCCTGGACCGTGCTGCACTGCAGGGGCTCTCTGAAAAACTGGCCGCCGCCGGTGAAACCACCGCAGCCGAACTGGCTACCAGCCTGCTGGAGAGCAGTGCCCCGGTGGTTGCGGTGCTGCTGGCTGAGGATGCCGCTCCCACCACGGTGCCCGAAGCCTACCTGAAGCTGCACCTGCTGTCCCACCGCCTGGTCAAACCCCACGGTACGGTGCTGGATGGCATGTTCGGTGTGCTGCCCAACGTCGCCTGGACCAGTGAGGGCGCGGTGGCCCTGGACGAACTCCCGGCCCGGCAACTGGCCGCCCGCCTGCGCGGTGAAACCCTGGAAGTAAGCTGTGTAGACAAGTTCCCGAAAATGACCAACTACGTGGTCCCCACCGGCGTGCGCATTGCCCACACCGCGCGGGTGCGCCTGGGCGCCTACCTCGGCGAAGGCACCACCATCATGCACGAGGGCTTCGTCAACTTTAACGCCGGCACCGACGGCCCCGGCATGATCGAAGGTCGGATCTCCGCCGGGGTCACGGTAGGCGCCGGCTCTGACCTGGGCGGCGGCTGTTCCACCATGGGCACCCTGTCCGGCGGCGGCAACGTTATCATCTCCGTGGGCAAGGAATGCCTGCTGGGAGCGAATGCCGGCATTGGCATTCCCCTTGGAGACCGCTGCACCGTGGAATCGGGCCTGTACGTGACTGCAGGCACCAAGGTGCTGATGCTGGATGCGGACGGCAATGGCGTAGAGACCGTGAAAGCCAGGGACCTGGCTGGAAAATCAGACCTGCTGTTCCGCCGCAACTCGGCCAACGGCGCGGTGGAGTGCCTGACCAACCGCAGCGCCATCGAGCTCAATCACGAACTGCACGCGCACAACTGAGTACTGAACCGTGGAAAAAACCCTGGCCCTGGCCTGCGAACTGATCCGACGCCCCTCGGTAACTCCCGAGGACGCCGACTGCCAGGCCCTGATGGCGGAGCACCTTGAGGCCATCGGCTTCCAGTGCACGGATATGCCCTTTGGCGAGGTGAAGAACCTGTGGGCCGAGCGCAGCGGAAAAGGAGCCGAGCGCAGCGGGAAAGGAGCGGAACGCGGCAGCGAGGGCCCCATTGTCGTATTCGCCGGACACACCGATGTGGTGCCCACCGGCCCGGAATCCCAGTGGCAGTCCCCGCCCTTCGAACCCACCCTGCGCGACGGCCTCCTGTACGGCCGCGGCGCCGCCGACATGAAAGGCAGCCTGGCCGCGATGATTGTCGCCTGCGAGGAGTTTGTCGCCAGCCACCCGGAGCACCGGGGGCGCATCGGCTTTCTCATCACCTCCGACGAAGAGGGGCCGGCGGTCAACGGCACGGTCAAGGTAGTGGAGGCGCTGGTTGATGCGGGCAAGGCCATCGACTGGTGCATCGTCGGTGAACCCTCCAGTACCAGCAGCCTGGGCGATGTGGTGAAGAACGGTCGGCGGGGGTCCCTTGGCGCTGTGCTTACGGTTCGCGGTATCCAGGGTCACATTGCCTACCCCCACCTGGCCGACAACCCCATCCACCGCGCCCTGCCAGCGCTGGACGCGCTGACCAGGGAAGTCTGGGATGAAGGCAACGACTTCTTCCCCGCTACCAGTTTCCAGATTTCCAATATCAACGGCGGCACCGGCGCCACCAATGTCATCCCCGGTGAAGTGGAGGTGGTGTTCAACTTCCGCTTCTCCACCGAGGTGACCGATACTGAACTGCGCCAGCGCACCGAGACCATCCTCGACGCCCACGGCCTTGACTACAGTATCGACTGGAACCTCAGCGGACAGGCCTTCCTCACCCCCAGCGGCGCGCTGGTCGAGGCCGCTGTCGAGAGTATCCGGGAAGTGGCCGGCATAGAGACTGAGCTGTCCACTGCGGGCGGCACGTCAGACGGCCGCTTTATCGCGCCCACCGGCACCCAGGTGCTGGAACTGGGCCCGGTCAATGCCACCATTCACAAGATTGACGAGTGTGTGCGCGCAGATGACCTGCCCCGGCTGGCGGCCATGTACCGGGGCATTCTGGAAAAGTTGCTACTGGATTGAGCGGATTGAGTCCACCTGCTGCTGGAGGGCGTTGCGTACCACACCCACATTCATTTCCCCCGGCACCAGCGGCACCTGGGGCAAGTCGGGCGTGTCCAGCGCCTGCAGGCTGATAGCGACAACCTCCTCCACCGTCATCCACATCTCCTCGGGAAAACGCGTCTTGTCGAATCCGGCAAAGTGCTCGGTGTGGTGAATTTCAGTGTGGGTGAAGCCCGGGCACAGGCACTGGACAAGTATGCCCTTCCCCGCCACTTCTTCCTGTAGCGATGCCGAAAAGCTGTTGAGGAAGGCCTTGCAGGCGCCATAGACCGCCGTGTTGCGCATTGGCAGCAGACCGCCGATGGAGGCCACATTGATCACGAAGCCCTGGCCGGCTTCCAGCATGAACGGCAGGGCAGCACGGCACAGCTGGACGCTGGCGTCCACGTGCACCCGGATCATCGCCAGTTCGTCTTCGATATCAGACCGGGCAAAGGGCCCAAGGGTGCTGAAGCCGGCGTTGTTGACCAGGTAGCTCACGGGCCCCTGCTGGCGCAGGGCCTCGATGGTGCGGGCGACCCCCTCCACCGTCCCGAGGTCAGCCACCACCGGCACTACCTCACACTGGCCTTGCAGCGCCTGGGCCAGCTGTTCCAGGCGGTCGCCGCGCCGGGCCACGGCAATAATACGGTCACAGCGCGATGCCAGTTCCCGGCAGTACTCTTCACCAATCCCGGAAGAGGCTCCGGTCACCAGTGCACAGGTGCGTTCCACGTTATTTGCTCCTTGTTATGCGTTTGCGAAAAGGGGCTAGCTTACACCAGCCGCACCAGAGCCGCCGTGTAGAACGTCGCTGTCGAGCCCCGCGAGAACATGCACATCAAAGCGCACCGCCTTGCCGCGGATGGCATGGGAGGGATTGAGCCCTCCCAGGGGGGCCGCCTTCAATGGGCGCTTGACCACCACCCGGGCAACAGGCTGCGCCAGTGCCCAATGCAATAGTGCCTCGCTATCGCTCTCGTCCTCCGGCACACCCAACAACTGCTGGAAAACCGCCATTTCCTTTTTGACGGCAGCACTTTTACCGCGGTGGGGGAACATCGGGTCGAGGTAGATCACCTGTATGCCGGAAAGGCGGGCGGCCGCCAGTGTGCGGGCATCCGCCGCCTCCAGGCTCATGCGCGCGGCGGTTGCCGCCAGCCAGGTATCCTCACTGACCGACGCTTGCCGTATTCCGGAGTCGAGCAGGGCCGCCACTACCGGGTGACGTTCGCACAACAGTACCTTGCAACCCAGGTCGGCCAGCACATAGCTGTCGCGGCCCAGGCCGGCAGTGGCGTCGAGCACCCCCAGTTGCTCCCGCCGGCCTACCCCCACTGCCCGGCCCAGCAGTTCGTTCTGCCCGCCGCGCCGGCGCTGGCGCATGCGTCCACCACCAAAGTCCACCAGTACAGGCCCCGGCGCCTTCGGGCCGGCCTGCAGCAGGGCCAGGTGCCCGCCCTCGAGGCACAGCAGGAAATCGAGCTCCTCCCGCTGCGCAACCTCACCGGCAGTCAGTAACGGTAGCTGCAGGCGCAGGGCCAGCTCTTCGAGATACGGGATGTGATCCGCATCAGTGCGGACAACGGCAAGTTGCGGTGAGGGCATGGATCAGGCGCTGGCGCTGTGACTGAGGCTCGCCTCCAGCCTCGCGTAATTGTCGGCGATAGCCTCCATATAGGGGTTGGCACCCCCGAACTGCGGCTCCACATAGTGGTAGGCACCGTGGAACCCTTCCTCCAGACGCTCGCGAATCGCCCAGCGGATAAACGCCGGGGTGGATTTCAGCAGATCATTGGCCGTGCGATAGGTGGAGCCGAGGTAGCCCTCGGCGCGACTGCCCGCGATACCGCCTTCGACAAACTCGTCGAACAGGTAGTCGCGGCATTTCTGCACGTAACAGACATCGGCCAACTGAGCCATCAGGTCGGCGGTACCGAGCAACTCCCCCAGCAGCCGCTCGGCAGGGGTGCGTGTAGGGACCGTTGCGGGGTCTCGCGAGCAATTGGTGAACATCACGATCCGTGAGGCGGGCCCGGCCAGCCGGCCGAGGCCAATGCCTGGCAGGTACTCCCGCAGCCAGCGGGCACTGCGATTGACGTGAATACGCGTATAGGCCGCGCCGTTGCCATGGCGGGTGTCGTGGGTGCGACGGATATAACCGGCATCGTGGAACAGGGCCGCGCAGATTCCGGTCAGGGCCTGCTCAGGCCCCAGCCGCGCTGCCTCAGGTGCCGCCTGCTCGTAGCCATCCATGAGGCGGGCCATGGCCAGGGTGACATCCAGCACGTGCTGGACGTCGTGGTATTTCACGTCGCAGGCATGAAACCCCGGGTAGTCGCCGCGGTACAAGCGGGCAAAGTCGTCCACCAGGCGTTCGATAATCGCCGTGGGGTGACCCGGGTAGCGCCGGCTGAATAGTTCGCACAGGGCTTCGGCCACCGCTGCCGGGCGTGTCACGTCGACCGATTCGCTGACATCCAGGTGCGGCGCCCGGCACGTGCTCATTGGCTAGTCCTCCGACATCCGGCCGGAGGGTCGCTTGCGCAACAGGCTGGCGAGATCGTCGATCGACTCGTCCACTGACGTGGCGGGGCGAGTTGCCGCCTCTCCCCCGGCCATTTCAGCCTGTCCGCTGTCGACGCCCAGGTGTTCGCTGTCGAGCCCCAGATGGAGTTGGCCATCGGCAAACCCGATATTGATTTCGAGGTTATAGGCGTGCCGGGACAGGCCGTGCTTGTCGGTTATGCGGAACCGTCTGGCGGCGCGGCGTTCGCCCACGTCGTCCTCACCCGACAGGCTGCAGCGCATGTCGGCAATCGATTTGCCGGATAACTGGACACCTCGCACCACCTCCAGCGCACTGCTGCAGTGTTTGACGAAGGCCGGGGCCGTGAGTTTGGTATCGGTGAGTTCACCCTCCACGTTCTGCCTCACCAGGGTGGAAAAGTCGCCCACCAGTATCTGGTGCGGCTGCGCCAGGTCGACCATGCGCGCCAGGTCGATAGTGACGTCGCCGACGATGTAACTGAATACCGTGGGGTTTACGCCTTCCGCCTGGTAGAGCTCGTAGTGGCTGCCGGCGTGATAGGCACTGCGAATCACGGGCACCGTATTGCCGTGGGACGCGGCCCGGGCCACCGCGTTGTCGGCCACCACCAGCAGCAGGAAGGTGAACAGGTCCTGGTTGGCATAGGGGCCGGTGTCCCGGTTCCAGACATAGTAGCCGTCGCCGGTCGTGGTGCGGGCGAAATTGACCTCCACGCCCTTGGCCTGCAGCTTGTTGTAGGCCGAATTCATGGAGTAGGAAAGGCTGTTCAGCTGACTGGCCTGTTCGAACGGCGTAAACAGGGAGAACTGGGCGATATCGAACAGCAGCACGGCGCGGCAGTCGACGTAACTGATGCCGTAGCGCTTGATCAGTTGTTCGACGGAATCCTGTACGGCGTGCTCTTCCGACAGGCTGTGGTCCAGCTTGATGAAACTCGGGGCGATATCCAGGCGCGCGGCGATGGCAAACAGCTCGTCTCGCGATTTGCGCCGGGTGCCGGAAATCAGTTCGCGGACAAAGTGTTCGTTATCGCTACCGTCCTCCCCCGGGTGCGCACAGTAATTGCCGAGGAAGTAATGCGGCACAAGGATCACCAGCAGGCCGCGCTCATCTGCGCTCCAGCAGAGGACAATGTTCTGCCCGAGGCGCCACTGCTTGCGTAACGTGGCCTCCAGCGACTTCAGGTTGCCGCGCTGGACCAGGCTGATAACGGGAGGGCTGTCCTGACGCGGTGCGCCGCCCTCCCTCTGATTGCCGGATTGCTCATCCATGGGGTGCTCGTATTTGGCCGCCTGACACGCTAGCATTATAGGTCCCGGCCCGCTGTGACGTCACGGCGACAGCAAGCCGCCGACATCTGCCAGGCGGAATCCAACCGTTCACCACCAACCAGGCTGAAACTACGTACAACGCTGCTAATAAGAGTATCCTCATGCGACACCCCATCCTTGGCGTACTGGCACTGCTCCTGCCCTGCCTGCTCGGCGCCTGCCAGCAGTACGACATTACTGTGAACGAGCGTCGGGTCTATACCCCCTTGCCGCTGTTCACCGACTTCACCGCGGTGGATCCGGCGCTGCAAACCTGCCTCGAGAACGCCATCGATCGCGAGAAGATCTCCAGCGCCAGCCAGTTGCAGGAACTGTCCTGCCGGAATGCGGGCATCCGCGTTCTCAACGGGCTCGCCACCTTCAGTAGCCTGCGCACCCTCGACCTCGGCAACAACGAGATCGAGAACATCGACGAGCTGGCCGAGGTGATCAATCTCGAAGCGGTCTACCTGGCCAACAACCGCATTGTCGACCCGCTGCCCCTGTCAGAGCTACAGGCGCTCAACAGTGTGGACCTCGCCGGTAACGGCACCCTGCGCTGCCCGGACCGCCAGGCCCTGCTGCGCGCCAGCCACCTGCGGCTGCCCACTCACTGCGACCGCTAGTTGGCACACCCGCAATGCTGCTCTACCGACTCATCAGCTGGCTGCCCTTCCCCCTGCTGTACGCAACAGCATGGCTCGCCTATCTGGTGCTCTACTACATCACAGGCTATCGCAAAGCCGTGGTCTACAAGAACTTGCGCCAGGCCTTTCCGGAAAGAAACGCGAGTGAAATCACAGTTCTGGCAAAAAAGTTCTACCGTCAGCTGACCCAGGTCGCGCTGGAAATCGTCAAGGCCCGGCGCATGCGTCCGGAAGACTTTCGCCAGCGGGTGCAGGTGCGCAATCCCGAACTGCTGTTGGAGAAGAGCCTGGACCAGACCCGCTCGGTGATTGTGCTCACCATTCACCAGGGTAACTGGGAGTGGATGCTGCACGGCGCCACCACCGCCCTGGGCATGCCGATCGACCCGGTGTACAAGCCCTTGCATAACAAGACAGTCGACGAGCTGATCTACGACATTCGCAGCCAGTTCGGCTCCCGGCCCCTGGCGATGGAAGAGTCCACCCGGGATATCCTGCGCCGGCGCAAGGAATTCCGGATCTTCGTCATGGTGGCCGACCAGGCGCCCATTCGCCGCGAACGCAGCTACTGGACCACCTTCATGAATGGCGAGGCCGCCTTTTACCAGGGCGCCGAAAGCCTGGCCCAGCTCACCGGGTTTCCGGTGATCTTCGCCCAGTGCCGGCGCCTGCGCCGGGGGCATTACGAGATGGAGTTCCACGAACTGGCCGATCCGCCCTACGCAAAGGGCAGCCACAACATCATCGATGCCTACATCGCCCGGGCCGAAGCGGCCATCAGGGAGGAACCGGAGAGCTGGCTGTGGAGCAACCGGCGCTGGAAACGCGACCGGGCGCGGGAAGCACAACGGGCTGCCGAGGCTCAGGCCCCGTCGGACTGAGGCAACTCCAGCCAGCCGAACCCACCCTGCTGGTCGGCCCAGACCACCCGCTCGTCCAGCGCCCCGTACACCGAGACCAGCGCCTCTTCGGCACGCTCCCGGCAATTGTTGTTCTCACTGATATGGGCCACCACCAGGTAGTGCAGGTCAGCAATGCCGATTTCCTGTAGCAACGCCGCCGCCTGGTGGTTATTGAGGTGCCCCCAGTCCCCGGCCACACGCCGCTTCAGGGAAGGCGGATAGCTGCCCCCCTGCAACATGGTCAGGTCGTGATTGAACTCCAGCACCAGGCCGTCGCAGCCGCGGTAGTGGCGCACCACGTGAGGGGTGATACTGCCGAGATCGGTGAGCACCCCCAGGGTACGGCCGGCGCAGGAAAAACGGTACTGGCAGGGTTCCCTGGCATCGTGGGGTACCGCTACCGGCTGCACGTCGATGGCGCCGATACGGAAGGGCTCCTCACTGTGAATGGGGTGAACACTGTGACAGGCGTCAATACGGCCACTGCCGAGGGTGCCGTGGGTCAGGTAGACCGGAATCTGGTGGCGCCGGGAAAGGCGTGCCACCCCCGCACAGTGGTCGCTGTGCTCATGGGTCACCAGAATGGCATCGATGTCAGTGGCAGACACGCCGAGGGGGGCGAGCCGGCGCTCGGCCTCGCGTACCGAGAAGCCGCAGTCCACCAGCAGCAGGGAGCCGCCGGCGGACACCAGCGTGGCGTTACCCTTGCTGCCGCTGCCGAGAGATGCGAAGCGCACAGCCGATCAGCTGATATTGCCCTTGATGATCGCCAGCATGGCCTGCTCCTGGCGCCGGTCGAATTCCGGCTGGTCGCCCTGGGGCAGCATGCGGATATTGACGGCGTTGTCACCGTCGGCGGTGGCCGTTATCTCAAAGGGCTTGCCCGCCAGGGGATGCTCTTCATCACCGAACAGCCAGTCGAACCAGCCGTCTTCCTCCGCGCCCTGGGGACCGAGGAAGGTGACATAGTAGGTGCCGGCACTGCGGTCCCGGTCGGTGATCTCGAAGTGGGAATCCTCCAGCGCCTTGGCCAGCGAGGCCCAGGCCCGGTTGAACGGCAGGCCGACATGGATGTAGGTGCTGCCGTCGGCGCCTTCCTGCATGGCAATCTTGCCGCTGGCGCTCATGGCCTGGTCGGCAATCATCGATACCGGTGCGGAGTCGGTGCTGTTGGCCACGTACTGGGCCACCGCCTTCAGCATCTCCCGCTCCTGAGGCACGTTGTCTGACTGCGCCGGCCAGGCGTTGTCCGCCGGATCGGCGCCACGCTGTTCCATCTGCAGGACATGCAGCTCACTGGTGCCGCGCTGGACCCCCTGCTCGATGCGATAGCGGAAGCGGGAGGGGACGGGCTGCCCGTCGAGCTCCAGCCAGTTGCTGTCCATGATGCCCGCGCGGGCGTCCATGCGCCCGACCTGGATACCGGCGGCCGCAAGGAACCCGCGCACCTGGGGCCAGAGCTGGCCGGGCGGGATGGCCACCAGGGCCCAGCTGTCGTCACCCAGGGACTGGATCCGCACCACTTCGTCGGCGGCTCCCGCCACCAGCGGGCTCGGCCGGGGCACTTCGAACTCGCCCGCCATGACGAGGTCCTCATTGATCGGCGGGATCGGGTAGATCTCCTCCAACTGGCCCGCCTCACGGCCCTCGGGCATACGGATCCGGGGGGTTTCCCGGGCCGCTTTGTAGTCCTCGGATTTGTCGCGGAACATGCCGTCGTCACCGAACAGGTAACTGCAGCCGGAACTGGCCAGCAACGCTGCACACAGGCTGGCTCTCGCCGCGATTGTAAAGACCTTGCTCATTCAGACTCCCGCTGATTCCAGTGCCGCCAGCACCTGGGCATGGTACTGGGGATCAAGTTCGGTCATGGGCAGGCGAATCCCCGGCTGGATCAACCCCCGCTGTTGCAGGGCCCACTTGACCGGAATGGGGTTGGCCTCGAGGAACAGGGCGGTGTTCAGGGCGGCCAGTTTGGCGTCCACCGCGGCGGCGGCTTCGCGCTCGCCCGCCAGCGCCAGCCGACACAGCTCGGCGACCAGTCCGGGGGCGACGTTGGCGGTCACGGAAATATTACCGTGGCCGCCAAGCAGTATCAGTTCCAGGGCGGTGGGATCGTCGCCGGAGTAGATGGCGAAATCTTCGGGACAGCGCGCCTTGAGGTCGGGGATCCGCTCGAGGTCGCCGGTGGCATCCTTGATGCCCACCACATTGTCCAGGGCCGACAGGGCCACCACCACGTCGTTGTGCATGTCCACCGCGGTGCGCCCCGGCACGTTGTACAGAACCTGCGGCACGGCCACGGCCTCGGCAATGGCGGTAAAGTGCTGCAGCAGGCCGCGCTGGGTGGGGCGGTTGTAATAGGGGGTCACCAGCAGGCAGGCGTCGGCGCCATTATCGGCCGCTGCGGCGGTCAGTTCGATGGCTTCGCGGGTGGAGTTGGCGCCGGTGCCGGCGATGACCGGGATACGGCCCTTGACGTAATCGACGCAGTAGCGGATCACCTCGCAGTGCTCGGGCACGCTGAGGGTAGCGCTCTCACCGGTGGTGCCCACCGCACCGATGGCGCTGGTGCCAGCCTCGATGTGCAGGTCGAGCAGGCGCGCCAGCCCCTCCCAATCCAGGCTGCCATCAGGCTGCATCGGGGTGACCAGGGCGACAATGCTGCCGGTTATCATGCGTGCTCTCCAGAGTTGCGGATACAGGCCACCAGAGGCCGGCGCCTGGCCGGGCCCGGGGCGGGCCGTGAGGAAAGTGGGCAATTATCCATGTAGGGGGCCGGATGACAACCTGATTACGCTAAACTTACGCGCCCATTGCTGGTCTTATGAACAAGACAGTGTATAGACAAGGAGGACATTATGACATTCGTGCGTTTGCTGCTGCCAGCGTTGCTGCTCTGCCTGCTCGGCACTCTCGCCCCCGTGACCGCCACCCGGGCCCTGGCCCAGGAGCCACCCCAGATCGACGACCTGTCCTTCCTTGACCGCCAGTTCATGACCCGCCAGCGCAGCGAACTGGAAGACCTGGCCCGGCGCCAGTACGGCCAGGGGTTTACCGGCGACACCAGCCAGGACCTGCAACTGCTGCAGCGGCTGCTCGATGATACGGTGGTGCGCAGTGATGACACCGCCCGCCTGCAGGCCATGGGCCTGGTCATGGGCGACCTGTTGGCCACCGACCTCGACATGCACTGGGTGGTTTACGAGGACAATCTCGGGCGCAGCCGCGCCCTGCGCTACCGCGACAGTGACAACTACCTGTTCCCCATGACCATGATTTCCCGCCGGCGGGAGGCGGGCAATACCCTGCCGGTGAAAGATATCTACCAGAAGGCCTACGACATTATCGACCCCCTGCGCACCCCGCTGCCCTTCCAGTAGGTGCAGTTGCCTCGCCTGCGGGCCAGCCAGTAGACTGGAGGCCCCTGGTGAGCCCAAGCGACTGAATGAACCCGCAAGCGCCCGCGTACGAGCTGATCGAAGACGCCCCCCGGGTCATCAGACTGGCGCTGGAAGGCGACTGGGTGCAGAGCCAGCCAATCCCCGACTTCTCACTCCTGCGCAGCGAGCTGATCGCGCTGGCGCCGGAACAGCTGGTGGTGGAAGACCGCAAGCTCGGCGAGTGGGGCTCGCTGATGATGGCCTTTCTGCTGCAGTGCCACAGCTACTGTGAGGCCGAGGGTATTGCCCTCGACACCCGGTCCCTACCCGAGGGCGCCCAGCGCCTGCTGGACGTGGCCACCGTGGTCCCGCCCCACGTGCGGCCCCGGGAGCCCCGGCAGGACCGCCTGAAGCAACTCAACCCGATCCACCTCGCGCGGGTCGCCTGGTCCGATATCCGCAGCGCCCTGGCCTTTCTCGGCGACCTGAGCATCGCCCTGACCCGGCTCCTGCTGGGCCGCGCCAACACCCGCTTCACAGATTTTCGCCACTTCTGTTACCAGGCCGGGCCGAACGCCTTCGCCATCATCAGCCTGACCAGCGTGCTGGTGGGAATGATCCTCGCCTACCTCGGCGCCGTGCAGCTCAAGCAGCTCGGGGCGGAAATCTACGTGGCCGACCTGGTCGTGATCGGCATGCTGCGGGAAATGGGCGTGCTGATGACTGCGGTGGTGATGGCCGGTCGCACCGGTGCCGCCTACGCCGCCCAGCTGGGGACCATGCAGACCAATGAGGAAATCGATGCCATCACCACCATGGGCGTCTCGCCGATGGAATTTCTGGTGGTACCCCGGGTGCTGGCCCTGGTGGTCATGCTGCCACTGCTGACCATCTATGCCGACCTGCTGGGCATCATTGGTGGCGGCATCGTGGCGGGCGGCATGGGCATCACCCTGCTGCAATACACTTCCCAGATCGAGGGCGCCCTGTCGCTCACCCACCTGATGGTGGGCCTGTCGAAGAGCCTGGTGTTCGCCGTACTGATCGCGATCGCCGGCTGCCGCTCGGGTATCCAGTCCGGCCGCGGGTCCGCCGCAGTCGGCAATGCGGCGACCGACGCCGTGGTCACGGCACTGGTTTACCTGATCGTGGCCGATGCGGCCATCAATATCTTCTACCAGCAGGTGG
This sequence comes from Parahaliea maris, assembly GCF_008064665.1. GTDB lineage: Bacteria > Pseudomonadota > Gammaproteobacteria > Pseudomonadales > Halieaceae > Parahaliea > Parahaliea maris. The sequence goes on from NZ_VRZA01000005.1 coordinate 351,118, forward strand.
GAATCTGACACCGTGACCGAAGCCGAAGCCCACATCAGCGTACGCGACGTCACCATGGCCTACGGCAGCCGGCTGATTCAGCGCGACCTGAACTTCGACGTCAACCGGGGGGATATTTTCGTGATCATGGGTGGCTCCGGTTGCGGCAAGAGCACCCTGCTGAAGCACATGCTCGGGCTGATCCAGCCCGCCGCCGGCGACATACTGTACGCGGGCGAGAGTTTTACCCACGCCGACCAGGCTACCCGCGACCGGATGCGTCGCAGCTGGGGGATCACTTACCAGTCCGGGGGTTTGTTCAGCTCCATGACCATCGGCGAGAACGTCGCCCTGCCGATGCAGCTCTACACCCACTACAGCGGGGCGGAGATCAGCGAAGTCGTCTCCTACAAACTGTCTCTGGTGGGGCTCGGCGGCTACGAGAGCTACTACCCCTCTGAAATCAGCGGCGGGATGCAGAAACGCGCCGCCCTGGCCCGCGCCATCGCCCTGGATCCGGACATCCTGTTTTTCGACGAGCCCTCGGCGGGTCTCGACCCGATCAGTTCCAGCCTGCTGGATGAGCTGATCGTACAGCTGAAGGAGTCCATCGGCGCCACGGTGGTCATGGTCACCCACGAGTTGCCCAGCATCTTCAGCATCGCCACCAACTCGGTTTACCTGGATGCGGGGACCAAAACCATGATCGCCTACGGCAACCCCCGGGAGCTGCGTGACCACAGCGAACAACCGGTTGTGCGACAATTCCTTGCCAGGGAAGCCAGTGCACCGGCGGAGACCGCATAATGAGTGAAAACAGCCACAGCGTCGCCATCGGCGCCTTCATCCTGGGGGCCATCCTGATCGTCGTCACCACGATTGTGTTTATCGTCGGCAGCGGCATCGGCAGTGGCCGCGAGAAAGTCGTGATGGTCTTCGACGGCTCAGTGAAGGGCTTGTCGGTGGGCGCCCCGGTTGCGCTGCGCGGCGTGCAGATTGGCCAGGTGACCGATATCAACCTGATCCTCGACGGCGAGAACGACGAGCTGATCATGCTGGTGGAGGCGGAACTGGGATCGGATAATGTCCAGCAGCGCGGCTCGGTGCCAGACGACTTCAGCGAAATGCTGATCGAACGCGGCATGCGGGCCCAGCTCAACACCCAGAGCCTGCTTACCGGCCTGTTATACATACAGCTGGATTTCCACCCCGGCACACCGGTGGAATTGCCGGATATCGATTCTCCCTATCTGCAGATACCCACCATCCCCACCAACCTCGAGAAACTGAGCCGCCAGATCGACGACATCGACTTCGCCCAGGTGGCCAACGACCTGCAGAGCATTGCCGCGGGACTGAAAACCGTGATCACCAACGAGCAGTTTCAGGGCCTGCCGGCGGAGGTCCGTACCACCCTGCAGTCATTTACCGCCCTCAGTAATGAAGTGCGTGCCACGCTGGCCCGGCTGGAGCCTGGCGTCAATTCGATGCTGGCCAGCGCCAACCAGGCACTGGACACCGTTAACGAGGGCTTGCCACGCGTGGGGGTGGTTGTCGACGAACAGCTCAAGGTACTGGAGCAGTCGCTGGAAAGCTTCGAGCGCACCATGGATAGCGTTAACAACCTGGTCGCCCAGGACTCGCCCACCACCTACGAGCTCAACCGCGCGCTGAGTGAGCTCGCCGAGGCGGGTCGCGCCCTGCAATTACTCGCCAAAACGCTGGAAGAACAGCCCGAAGCGCTACTGCGTGGCAAAAACGAGGATACGCCATGATCGCACTGACCCGCGTTACCTTCGCCCTGCTGTTAGCACTGTTGCTGGCAGCCTGTGGCAGCACACCCCAGAGCAAGTACTATCGTCTCAGCGCGACAGGTAGTGGCGGCGAGGGCGTCAGTCCGTCACTCGGAATTGGTCCGATAGTGATACCCGAGTACCTGGATCGCAACAGCATGGTGTTTGTCAGCGGCGACAACCAGCTGCACATCGCCAGCTACGAACGCTGGGCGGAGCCCCTGTCCCATGGCATCACCCGGGTGCTCGGCCTCAATCTGTCCGAGGCGCTGGACACCCAGGATATCCGCCCCTTCCCCTGGCCGGCGAGCGATCGCCCGGCCTATGCGGTACAGGTCTGGCTGCTGGAACTGGATGCCGGTGCAGATCAGACCACACTGGTGGCGGAATGGCGCCTGCGTGAGCCAGGCAGTGACAGGGAGATTGCCCGCCGTATCGGCCGCTACCAGTCAGGGGGCAGCGACCGCGATGGCGCCGCGATGGCCGCCGCCTACAGTCACCTGTTGCGACAACTCACCGACGATATCGCCAGAGCGCTGCGCGAGGACATGGCAGCACTGGAGAACGAAGAGTCCTAGAAGTGGTCCGGGCGCAGCATCGCGTCTGAACCGCCGTCCACGAAGAACAGCGCACCACAGATAAAATCCGCCTCCGGGCTCAGCATGAAGCGCATGACGTTGGCGATATGGGCCGGGCTGGCCATGCCACCCCAGGGCACGCTGGCCTGGAAGTCGCGCATGGTCTGGCCAAGCTCTTCATCGGCGAACACCCGATCGGTGAGGGGAGTCTGGGTGATACCCGGGGCCACGGCATTCAGGCGTACCCCGGCCTTGGCGTAGGGCACGGTATTGCGACGCATCCAGGTGGCAATCGCGCGCTTGGAACCAGCGTAGGCCACGTGCCCATCGCGCTCTTCGACTGCCGCACAGGCGGCGGCCTCATCACCCGACAGGCAGGCCTGCACGTAGGGATCATCGGCGGGCACCATCGGCGCCGAGTTGGAGGACACGATCAGCACCGTGCCCTTGCGCCTGGCCACCAGGTCCTTCAGGCCTTCGACCACGGCTACCACCCCGAAGTAGTTGACCTGGGTAATCAGCGACAAGGGCCGCGCCACCGGCGGCAGGCCGGCACAGGCAATCAGGCCATCGAGGCCGTCAGGGGCTTTGGCTCGCACACCTTCCACCGCGGCCTGACGGCCCACGTCAGTGGACAGATCGGCGATGACGTCGCCTTCCTTGATGTCGACAGAGATGACCTCATGACCGCCCTCGGTCAGTTGTTTGCGCAGTTCACCGCCGATCCCGGTGGCGCCGCCAGTCATTGCGTAGATGGCCATGACGCTGGTTCCTTGGTAGTTAAAAGTGGGAACGGGATTGTTGCGTAATCTGCGGGCGGGTTGAATCGCAATCGGCTAATAGTCGCCTGCATCCGTTAGGATGGCTCAAGTGGTTGTACCGGACCTGCGGGGGATGAAAGAAAAAGTGGATTTGCTCAAGTGGTACAACGCGTACGGGATTCGCGCCGCCACCGGGTTATCCGGTGGCGGCGCGCAACATCAGAAGTTGTACCGCAGCTCCACACCGTACATCCGCGGCTCATTGCGGCGAGTCCAGGATGGAGACCCGTCAGAGAAGTTGGAAGCGGTTTCACCACCCAGGCCACCCGGATCCCCAATCTCCGGCTCCCAATCCGTGGCGTTCACCACGAAGGCGCCCACTTCCCAGTGTTCATTGGCGCTGTAATAGGTGACCCGCGCGTTGAGCTGCTCGCGATCATCCGTGTCCGGGCAGGAGTCGAAGGGCGGCGCATCCAGGTCACCGGTGGCGGAATCATTGGTGATCACCAACTGGCCGTCGATCTCCGTCAGGGTGTACACATCCGAGGGCAGCCCTTCGGCGCTGTTGTCCACGACATAAACGCAGCTGTCACGGCCAACCCCCTGGCTGAAACTGTAGGCCGCCGAGAATACCAGTGATGCTCCGCTGTTGAAGTCCAGCGTGTAATTACCGCCCACACTGAAGTTCAGATCGGGCGACTCGGCAAACGACTCCCCGGACCGATCGATCACCTGGCAGGCACCGTCGACCACGGTCCGATCCTGGCGACGGGTATATTCCGCATCCAGCAGCCCGGTATTGAAGAACAGTTCCAGCGAGGGAATGGGAAGCCAGGTCACGCTCAGCTCGGCGCCATCGCCTTCCACATCCGAGGTTTCGAACAGGTAGGCGCCGGTGTTGGTATTGGGCAGACAGGCGGCGTCGATGAAACGCAATTGTTGCAGGTTGTCGTACTCGTAGCTGAACACCGCGGCATTGACCCGCAGGGTATCGTCCAGCCAGGTGGACTTCATCCCCACCTCGTAGTTGGTGACTTCTTCCGGATCGAAGGCCGGGGCGAGAATTTCACCCGCACTGTTGAAGCCGCCGGCCTTGTAACCTTCCGAATAAGACGCGTACAGCAAGACATCCTCTGCCACGGCCCAGTCCACCACAAATCGCGGCGTCACCTGGGACCAGCTTTCCTCCGTGGTGAGGTAACCGAGTTCACCATTGGGATCGTAATTGCCGTTGGCGTCGATACGGGTCTCGGTGGTGAAGGCAAACGCCAGCGCGTAGTCATTGTACTCGGTGAAACGACCGAACTCCTTGCTGTCGTCGGTATAGCGCAGGCCGGCGGTGAGCGAGATGGTGTCGGTCAGGTCGAAGGTGGCATCGGCAAACGCCGCGTAGGACTCGTACTCGCCGTCGATGTAGATATTTTCGATAAAGTCCGCGTTCAGGGCCAGTGCCTCGGCACCGCTGGTGAAGGCCCTGCGGTTGAACTCATCGGGAACCACGAGGAAGGCAATGTCCAGCGGCTGCCCCGGGGTCAGGGCGCTGTAGGGTACGCCGATTTCCCGCTCGGCGATGAGCTTGTCCAGGGCCTGGGCACTCAGGGTAATGCCGCTCTGCTGACGGGCGTGTTCCCAGGAGTAATTGACCCCGGTGGTCCAGCGCCAACGATCGCCGACCTCGCCGTCGAGGCGGAATTCCTGGCTGAACTGCTTGTTGCGCTCCCGGTTGAGGTCATTGAAGCGGTACAGCAGCTCGGCGGACCCGTCCTTCTCCTCGGGGTTGTAGGTGCTGTATTTGCGCCAAGCGGTAATGGAGGTCAGGGTCGCCGCCTCCAGATCCCAGGTCACGTGCAGTGAACTGCCGAACAGGTAGCGACGTTCAGGGAATTTTTCATCGCTCTCTACCCTGGTGAAGCCGGGGCCGTTATCCCGCGGCCCCCAGACCGCACTGGAAGCAGGCCGCGAGTCCTGGTCTACCTCGTCGTATTCAGCGCGCAGCATAATGTCGAGGCTGTCGGTCGGCAGCCAGCGCAGGGCGGCGTTGATGGACCGGTTGTCCCGACGCGCCAGGTCGTCGCCGTTGAACAGGTTGTCTACCCAGCCGTCCCGCTGTTTGTAGAGCAGGCCGGTGCGGAAATAGAGGGAATCGGTCAGCGGAACGTTGACCACGCCTTCCAGCTGGCGTCTGTCATAGTTACCCAGGGTGGCCCGGGTCCAGCCGGTGAACTCGTTTTCCGGCTTGTTGGTGACGTACTGGATGGCCCCCGCTGCCGCGTTGCGGCCAAACAGTGTGCCCTGGGGGCCATTGAGAATCTCGACCCGCTGAATGTCATTGAAGGCCACCTTGGAACCGCCGGAGCGGCCCACGTACACGCCATCGACATAGACACCGACAGCCGGGTCGGCCCCAATGCCGAAGTCATCGGTACCAATCCCGCGAATAGAGTAGCTCGGCTGGTTGGTCGCCTTGCTGATATCCACATTGGGGGTGAACACACCCAGATCGCCGATATCCTCGGCGGCGAGATTATCGATACGCTCGGTGCCAAAGGCCTCAACCGATATCGGGACATCCTGCAGTCCCTCTACCCGCTTCTGGGCGGTGACCAGCACCTCTTCGAGCCCCTGGGCCCAGACGCCCTGGGTGGATGAAAACGCGGCGAACACCGCAGTGGCAAGTACCTTACGCTGCCATGATCCCCTGGCATGCTCCAACATGATTACCCCCTGACAACATCGCCTTGTGGCGTTTTTTAGTTCGTCGCCGGCCCTCAGGCCGGCCCGATTGCAGCCCGGAGGCTGCAATACAGGCCAAGAGTGTGCCCCAAGGCGAAGCCCTGCGGCAATAGATATTGGTACGTTTGTGCCACTTTTAGCCCGGGGTCCGGCCTTCCGGGGGCCGGCCTTCCGGGGGCCGGCCTTCGGGGGGCTAGCCTTCCGGGACCGGTCTTCCGGGGACCGGCAAGCCCAGCTGCAGGGCTACCGCGCGACGCAATACCCGCCGAGCATCAGCCGCCGGCAATTCACCAAAGGTCAGTTCGGCCTCGAGGCGATAGATCAACCCCAGAAAAATCTGGCTGTCGGCGTAGGGATCGGGGCTGCCGGTCTTCTCCAGCAGGGCTTCCACATCGGCGACAAAGCGGCGCTCCTGCTGCTCGCTCAGCGCGCGCAATCCCTCGTCGCGCCAGGCCTCGTGCTTGAAGGCCAGCTCGATGGCCCTGTCCTCGGGTGCAGCCGCCTGCCCGATGACATGCTCCGCCAGGGCCCCGGCGATATCCTCTACCAGTTGCTCCCGGCCACCATCCGGCTCCGACTCGGCCCGGACCAGACAATCCTGCAGACGCTGTTGCAGGGCTGCAACGGCACCCGCGCGCTGCTCGGCAAACCAGGTAAAGGCCTCGCTCAACAGCTGGCCGATATCGCTGAAATAGTAGGTTGTCGCCGCCAGGGGGACTCCGGCCTCCTTGGCCACGGCACGGTGTCGCACAGCGCGAATGCCGTCCCGCGCAATAAGACGCAGGGTGCCCTCGATGATCTGCTGGTGCCGGCGCTTGCCCTCGGTCCGGCGCTGTCGTCCCTTCCCGGTAGCGCTCACGATGCCGCCGCCTCCAGCACAACCGCCTCGCCCACGCTATCCAGCAGCTGCGGCTCATGCCGGCCACTGCGATTGATCGCCGTCGACAGGGGCTCCAGTTGCCAGGCAAACTTGAGTTCACTGCGGAACAGATTGTCATCAGCGCCCAGGGGCTGGCTGTTATCCAGCCAGCGATCGCACTCCTCCCCCTCCAGCAGCACCGGCATGCGGTGATGCCAGGGAGTGAAGGCTTCCGCTGCCGCCGTGGTGACCATGCTGCAGCTCAGCAAGCAGCCCTCCTCGCCTTCCCAGACGTCCCACAGGGCAGCCGCCGCCAGGGCCCGGCCGGGACTGGAGATCAACCACGGCTGCTTGCTGCCATTCTGAGTGCGCCATTCAATAAAACTGCTCATGGGCATGATGCCCCGCTGCTGCCGGAACGGATGGCGCCAGGCCTTGCTGCTGGCCAGGGTTTCGCAGCGCGCATTGAACATGGCGTACTTCTGTTCCACCCGCGGCGCCCAGGATGGCGTAAGCCACCAACGGGCAGCCTCCACCGCCCGCTGCTCCCCGGTCTCGCGCACCAGGGGCACCGCATCGGTCGGTGCCAGGTTGATGCCCGGGGGCAGTTTGATATCCACCCCCAGGTCCCGCAAAAGCGCCTGTAAGCCGGGATTATCGATAACATTGAAGCGTCCACACATGACCCGCACTGTGCCCCGAAGCGCCGGTACGCGCAAGCACGGGGAATAAGCGCCGGTCAGGTCTGCATTGATAAACCCTCGCCGCGAGGCCTGAGGCCTGCGCCTTTTACCGGCAGGGGGTGAATAGTACTCTGGGCCGCGATTTATCAGGAGGGAATCCGATGAGTGACAAACCACGTGCCGCGGCCATCGAAGGCTGGCACACCCTGGGTGACAAGCCGCACCTGATCGGCACCCGCTGCTGCGGCTGCGGCACCTACTTTTTCCCCAAACAGAGCCACTACTGCAAGAACCCGGATTGTGACAGTACCGAGTTCGAGGAAGTGGAGCTCAGCCGGACCGGTACCGTGTGGAGCTATACCAACGCCTGCTACAAGCCACCGGCCCCCTTTGTCGCGGCCGAGCCCTTCGAGCCCTACACCATCGCCGCAGTGCAATTGAAGAAGGAACAGATGACCGTGCTGGGCCAGGTGGTGGAGGGTGTGACGCCCGAGGACCTCAAGGTGGGCATGGCCATGGAGCTGGTACTGGAAACCCTCCACGAGACCGAAGACGACATCAAAGTCACCTGGAAATGGAAACCCGTCGCCGCCTGAGGCGCACCGGCACAAGGCAATCTGGAGAACACAATGTCCAATGAAATCGCCATCCTTGGCGCTGGTATGCACCCCTGGGGAAAATGGGGGCACAACTTTGTCGAGTACGGAGTGGCCGCCGCCCGTGAGGCCCTGCGTGACGCCGGCGTTCCCTGGCGCGATGTGCGCTTCGTCTCCGGCGGCGCCACCGTGCGCTGCGGCTACCCCGGCTACGTTGCCGGCGCCACCTTTGCCCAGGCCCTGGGCTGGCAGGGGGCAGAGGTCAACACCTCCTACGCGGCCTGCGCCTCCGGCTCCCAGGCCCTGGCGGCAGCGCGCAACAAAATCCTTGCGGGGGAATGCGAGGTTGCCCTCGTTGTCGGCGCCGACACCACTCCCAAGGGCTTCCTGGCGCCCGCCGGCGGCTACCGTCCGGAAGACCCGGACTGGGTACGCTTCTATCTCGGCATCACCAACCCCACCTATTTCGCACTGTACGCCCGCCGGCGCATGGACCTGTACGGGGATACCCAGGCCGACTTCGCCAAGGTAAAAGTGAAGAATGCCGCCGCCGGCAGCAAGAATCCTCGGGCGCGCTACAAAAAGTGCTTCACTGAGGAAGACGTGGCCGCCTCGGCCATGGTTGCCGACCCGCTGCGCCTGATGGATATCTGCGCCACCTCAGACGGTGGCGCCGCCCTCATCGTGTCCAGCGTCGACTATGCCAGACGGATCGGCAAGGGCGATGCCCCACGCGTCGCCGCTATCTCCACCGTCACTCCCAGTTTCGCCAGCGGTGTCGTGGAAATGCCCGATATCGCCACCGACTCCGCCGCAGCGCAGGGCATCGAGGCCCAGAGCTTTCGAGCGTCACTGCCCATCAAGGCCTATGAAGAAGCGGGCATCGGCCCGGAGGATGTCGACGTGGCCGAGGTCTATGACCTGTCCACGGCTCTGGAGCTGGACTGGATCGAGGACCTGCGCCTGTGTGAGCGCGGCGAGGCGGCAAGCCTGCTGCGCAAGGGTGACACCAGCATCGGTGGCCGGATTCCCGTGAACCCCTCCGGTGGCCTGGCCTGCTTTGGCGAGGCGGTCCCCGCCCAGGCACTGGCCCAGGTCTGTGAACTCACCTGGCAGCTGCGTGGACAGAGTGGCGATCGGCAGGTGCAGGGCGCCAGAGTGGGCATCACCGCCAACCAGGGCCTGTTCGGCCACGGCAGCTCGGTGATCGTGAAGGCTTAACTTTCCGCTTGCCCGGCGATCTGCCGGGCCATCGCCAGGGTGCGGCGCGCCTCGTCCACGTGCATGACCTCCACCAGCTTGCCGTCGAGCACCGCCAGCCCGGTACCCGCCTGCTCCGCCTCGGACCAGGCGGCCAACACCCGCTCCGCCCAGGAGACGGCCTGCGGCGTGGGACCGAAAACGGCGTTGGCGTCATCGATCTGGAACGGGTGGATCAGGGTCTTGCCGTCAAAACCCAGTGCCCTGCCCTGTTCGCAGATCGCGCGAAAGCCGGTGCTGTCCTTGAGATCCAGGTACACTCCATCCAGCACCGCAATACCTGCCAGGCGGGCTGCCATTACCGCGCGCCCCAGCGCGTATTGCAGCCCAAGCCGGTCCGGCTGCGGGGAGACCCGTAACTCCGCGGCGAGATCTGTGGTGCCCATCACCAGTACGCTGACCGCCGCGTGACGGGCAATTTCCTCGGCCGCGGCAATCCCCGGTGGCGTTTCCAGCATGGCCCACAGGCGGATATCGCTGCGCCCGGCTTCGGCCAGCAGCGTGGCAACGCGATCCAGCGCCTCGTCGCTTTCCACTTTGGGTAGGCACAGGGTATCGATACCGGTGGCGGCCAGGGTGCGGAGATCTGCCTCCCCCCAGGGCGTATCGAGCCCGTTGCAGCGCACCACCAATTGCCGGTGTCCGTAGCCTCCGGCCGCCAGCTGCGCCACCACGGCATCGCGGGCGGCGGCCTTGGCATCGGGCGCCACGGCATCCTCCAGGTCAAATACCACGGCATCACAGGGAAGGTCGCGGGCCTTGTCCATCGCTCGCTGGTTGGCGCCCGGCATATACAGTACCGAGCGTAATGCTGTCTCTGTCACTTCAATCCTCACTCTCCAGATTCGGGTCACCGGCGCGCACCGACGCCTGCTTCAGGTAGGCTATCAGGTCTGCCCGGCGCTGGGGCTCCGGCACCCCCAGGCTCATCATGGTTGAGCCCGGGAACATCGCCCCGGGGTTGGCCAGCCAAAGGTCGAGCAGCTGCGGGGTCCAGACGAATTCCGCCTTTTTGAACGTGTCCGAATAATACTCGAAACCTTCCTGTTTGCCCGCCACCCTGCCAAAGATGCGGTACAGGTTGGGGCCATTGTTGTGCCCCATCGCCGGGTCGGGGTAATGGCAGGTACGGCAGGGGCCGAACACCAGCCTCCCCCGCTCGGGGTCGCCGGTGAGCCCGGAGGCGTCACCAGTCGCTTCCTGGGCCGGGACGGCGACCGCCACCCCCAACCAGCAGATCAGGCTACAAAATAACAGTCGAAATCTCATGCCATTACCTCCATCTGCGCCACAGCCACACCACTGCGCCGGCCGAAGAAAGTGCAGTCTCCCACTGACAGGCCACTGGCGATATAGGGTGCGGTGGGTAGCCCCGCCACGGTCCGTCCAGCGGCAAACAGCCCCGGTATGGCCTCTCCGGAGCTGCCGATCACCCGGCCGTCCACGTCAGTGTGCAGGCCGCCAAAAGTGTGGGCGGGAAAGAAGGCCCGGTTCACCGACAGGTCCCAGACCCGGTAGGGCGGACCCTGCAGGGGGCGCAGGTAACGGTGGCTCTTGTGGAACAGGGGGTCGCGACCAGAGCCGGCAAAACGGTTGTAGTAGGCCGCTGTATGCTGCAGGGCGCCCTGCGGGAAACCGGCTCGCGCCGCCACGTCGCCCAGGGTGTTGCCCTCGGCCAGCAGCGGGAAATTATCCTGCTGCGCCTTGTAGCTGCTCTGGTCATCCGTCACCAGGTAGGCCCTGCCCTGCTGCCGGAAGGCAATGGCGTCGCCCAGCACCCCGTGATAGGAATCCTCAGCGATAAAGCGCTGGCCAAACTGGTTGACCACAATACCGGACAACACGTTATCAGGCGGGTACACGGGGGCAATGGCGAAGCCCTGGTGCATTCGCAACGCTTCGGCCCCGGCGGCAATCCCCATATTGATCCCGTCGCCCTGGTCACCGGCGTTCCCCCAGGGCACGGAACAGTCATAGAGCTCCGGCGCGTAGCGGCGCAGCATGTCCCGATTGTGGATGAATCCACCACAGGCCAGCACCACACCGCGACTGGCGCGAATGCGCAGGCGCTTGCCGGCAGTGTCCTCCACCACCATGCCCGCCACCCGGCCGTCGCTCTCTACCACCAGCTGACGTCCGGCGAGACCGGTGCGGGTACCGGCGCCGGATTTTTGCAACTGCGCCAGCAGCGCTTCCATCAGGGTGCGCCCGCCGTTCATGCCGGGCACCCCCGGCACATGCCCGCGCGGCGCGGGGAGCGCCGCCTCCACGGCCGGCCACGCCAGTTCGTTACCCGAGTAGTAGAGCGATTCATCGCCAAAGGGCAGGCCCTTGGCTTCGGTAAACTTGATGCTGTAGGGAACGCCTTGCTCGATCAGCCAGTCGAAGTGTTCCGGGCTGGATTCACAGTACAGTCGGATTTTTTCAAGCTGGGGGTGGCGGCCGCCGGCCGCGACGATGAAGTCGTACATGGCCTCGGCGCTGTCCTCGATGTTCAACGCCCGCTGCAGCGCGGTGCCGCCACCGGCGTACACCACGCCGCCGGACATGGCCGAGGAGCCACCCAGCCGCGGCAGGGATTCGATCAGCAATACCGCCGCGCCCGCACGACGGGCCTCCAGGGCAGCACTTACCCCCGCTGCGCCAGAGCCGGCCACCAGTACCTCGGTGCCGAGGTCCCAGCCGTCGATTTCGCTACGGGTGAGTACCGCTGCAGAGCCACCGGTCGTGAGGCCAGCCCCTGCGACGCCAGCCAATCCTTTCAGCAGGGTACGCCGCCCCAACGCTCCCCCCATCTGTCCCTGTTCTTCCCCCATAAGCTCCCCGGTCTGTTATCGGTTCTGGCAGCTCACTGGGCGTCACGTATGTACTCCAGCCGCTGGTTGACCATATAAGTACGGTGCCTGGGCCCCGACGCAGTTTCGTCGCCGGTACCGTAGCCCGCATCGCCTTCATACAGGAAACAGATGCCGCCTTCAATGAACACCATGTTGGGTGCGTACATCAGGGCGTCGCGCTGGCGCACAGTGCTGCGTGCTGCCGCGCAACTGGTGTGGGACGCCAGGTCTACCAGGCTGACGAAGGTAGGCGGCATCAGGTTGAAGGGGTTGTCCGGGTCATCGATTTCCCGCAAGGCCGCTGCCGGGGACACCCAGCGATGCAGGGCGATCTCCCCGCCGTCTACCTCGACTTCCTGGTCATCTTCCAGAATGGCGAGGAAAAACCAAGTGGCGAAACGCTTTTTCGCGCCCTCGGGCGTAGTCCAGTGGGACAGATATTCCAGCTGATCCGCGTCGATCACCAACCCCGCCTCCTCGCGGGTTTCGCGAATAGCGGCGTTGACAGCGCTCAGGTAGCTGTCGCCGTTCTCCGGCGCATCCTCGGGATCGACGCGGCCACCCGGGAACACCCACTGGCCTCCCATATGCCGCACTGCCTTGCTGCGCTGCACCAGGAGCACCTCGGGCCCTTCCTCGGTATCGCGCATCAGGATCACGGTGGCGGCGGGGTAGACGGGCGTTATCTCATCGCTGGTCTCGATCATGGGGTGCTCCCTCAGTTCCGGGAAGTATCAGGGAAAAAAGCGGCTGATCGTGTCGACCACGCAAGCCGGCCGCTCACCACCTTCAACCTCGATCGTCATCCGCACCACCACCTGCACTCCCCCTTTTACCTCTTCGGTGCCGACCACCTCGCCAACGCCCCGCAGGCGGCTGCCTACCGGCACCGGCGCCGGGAAGCGAACCTTTTCGCAGCCGTAGTTAACTCCCATGGAGAAGTTCTCGACCTTGAGCACTTGCGGCAGGAAAAGGTTGGCCAGGGACAGGGTGAGATAGCCATGGGCTATCGTCTTGCCGAAGGGACCGTCGGCCGCCTTCACCGGGTCGACGTGAATCCACTGGTGGTCGCCAGTGGCGTCGGCAAACTGGTCGATGCGCTGCTGGGTGACTTCTATCCAGTCAGTGTGTCCGAGTTGAGTACCTTCCGTGCCGAGCAGTGCGGCGGGTTTGTCAAAAGCTGTCATGCAGGCATTCCGTTCTCTCGCGCACGTTAGCGCGGATGGTGGGCGAATGAGTGTGCCGGGACTATAACACCAGCCCCATCACGGGGCAGCCGGCGCGGTTTAACTCTTCCCACTACGGGATGGTTCCAGTCGGAAGGGGCACCTGTACTCAGTTGAAACCGGAGAGCACCAGACCCCGGAGGGCTTCATCGAAGTGTAGCGACATGGCCTCCATTGCGCGCCCGGGGTCCTGGTCACGAATGGCTTCAGCGATATCCCGGTGCCAGTCCACCACTTTCAACTGCTCTTCGCTACGGGTACGGGAGCGCCACACAATCGGGTTGGTCTCACGCATCGCCTGGGTTAACGAAGAAACCAGTACGGGAAACAGCGGATTTCGAGTGGCCTTGGCAATTTCTTCGTGAAAGGCAATATCGTGTTCCGTCATGGCTGCCACGTCATTATGTGTGGCACGCATTCTCTCCGTCAGCTCCAGCAGTGCCGCGGCCACTGCTTCACTGCGGTGCATGCAGGCCAATACAACCGTGCGCATTTCCATGGAACGCCTCACGTCCCAAAGCTGCTGCACGGTCAGCTGTTCCGTATGCAGACCATGGCTCAGTGTCAACGCCATCAAGGTGCTGTCAAAGGCCTTGACACGCGCCTTTCGGCCAGCATGCACCTCGATAATATTCATGGCGGCGAGCGCTTTGAACGCTTCACGCATGACCGTCCGCGAGACACCCAGCTGCTGACCGAACTCGCCCTCACTCGGCACCGTGTCACCCACTTTGAGTTGTCGCTCATGGATGTGGCGAAGCACATCCGCGATGACGGACTGGACCATGGTCTGTGGTTGAGGCGATTCCGGGCGGCGGGAAACGGCTTTGTTCATTGCAATCTCGATGCGACGACTATCAGAGGCTGTGCAGCAGGTGAAGGCATGATAACCAGTGCCGACGTAAGCCTCAATCCTACATATCACTCATTGAATCCCAAACCTATAATACAGGTTGACACAAACCATTATTACCTTTAGGGTGCGTCCTACGATTGTCACGGTTTGATGATCTGAGGGCCAAAAATGCAACACGGTATAAAAGCAGCCCTGGACAACGCAGTGCACCGCACTGCCCTCCTCCTGGTCTGTCTGATTCTGGCAGCTTGTTCCCGCTCTGCTCCCGGAAGCGGGGCCGCGGCGAACGGCGCCGCTGAAACCTGTCGGTTATTGCCTGACGAGCTCAGCGCGCAGGGGCTGGCCCAGGTTGAATCGGAACTGGTGAACACCGGGCCGACCGGCGGACGCTCCTACTGCGTCCTGACCGCTTCCATTGACAACTCCCCCTTGCGGTTCAACGTCTGGCTACCGACCAGCGACTGGAACGGAAAACTGGCATTTATCGGTGGCGGGGGATTCGATGGGGAACTGCTGGACGACGCGTTCAAGTTGGTACTCAGTCCCTCCATTCTGGAAGAGCACTACGCCCTGGCGTCCTCAAACGGTGGTCACGACAAGCCGGATTCGCTCAACCCTCTGGCCTATTTCAGAGCCGAGTTCGCGCGCGACCCGGAAATGCTGGCGGACTTCATGTATCGCTCGGAGCATCGGGTACTGCCCCACGCCCTTACCGTCGTCGAAGAATGGTTTGGCCAGATTCCGACACACAGTTATTTCGAGGGCTGTTCCATGGGCGGACACGACGCCCTGATCCTGGCTCAGCGCTACCCCGACGATTTTGACGGCATTATCGCCCGGGCGCCTGCAGGGAATATTCTCGGCCTGTTCCTGCAATTCAACCGGATCGGTTCGCTGATACGCAATGGAGACCTCGCGCTGGATAAACACCAGCGACAACTTTTACAGGAGGCAGTCCTCGCACACTGCGATGCCAGTGATGGTTTAGACGACAACATCATCAGTCTGCCGCAGTACTGTGATTTTGATCCAGCAGTACTCGCCTGTAGCGAGGACGGCAATGATGGCCGTAACTGCCTGCAGGCGCGGCAAGTAAAACTCCTCCGCGCGATTACCACCCCCTACACACTCCCCGACTCAACACTCCAGCATCCCGGATACCTGTATGGAGGCGAGAACAGTGACAAGGGATGGGGTGAGTACATCTGGCCAAATCTCACTGGCTATTCCATACAGATGCTGTTTTCCGAGGGATTCGTTCGCTCCTTCGTCACAGGTGACGAAAGTACTGATACCTGGAACTGGAATCCCGGGAATTACCTGCCCAGGCTTCTTGAGCTCGAACAACAGTTCAATGCTTTCGACCCGAACCTGGCACCGCTGCATGAGGGCGGGGGCAAGTTAATCCTGTGGAACGGCCTGCAAGACACCTCGGTCAGCCCGCTGGACACCATTGCCTACTTCAACGCTGTCTCGAAATCCATAGGCTCGAAGGTAGCCGAAGAAACGGTAGAGTTATTTCTGGCACCCGGTGTCGGCCACTGCTGGGGGGGAACGGGGGCTGACGAGGTCGATCTCATGGCCGCTCTCGACCGCTGGGTAGAACACGGCATAGCACCTTCACAGCAACAACTGGTGGCGCGCAAGGCGGGTAGCGAGGACGAGGAAAAGCTCTCTCGCCCACTCTGCAAATACCCGCGGTTCGCCAGCTACGTAGGCGAAGGCGATCCCGCTGACGCCAGCAATTTCACCTGCGAGATGCCGCCCCGGTAGCCTCGCGCACTCATCCCTACCCAACCAACGCGTTAATCGAGGACATAATTATGAAAACTTGCCGATACGCATCCCCGCTTCCGTTGTACGTCGCTGTCGTTACGCTTGCTGTGACGACCACTGGAAACGCCCAGGCACAGGATCAAGGCAGTACGCACTCTGCGACGACAATCGAAGAAGTCATCGTCAGCGCGAGACGCCGCGATGAATCGCTGAACGAAGTTCCCGTGGCCGTCACCGCCCTCGGGGCAGACCAGCTCAATTCTCTGCAACTCTACGCAGTGAAGGACGTCGCGGCTTACAGTCCCGGGATCAATATCAACTCGGATTCCGTGGGCAGGGCTTTTATTTCTATTCGCGGTGTCGGCACCACGCTGATTGATACTGTGCAACCCGGGGTAGGAATTTTTATCGATGGTATCTACCAGCCGAATACGTCCTACCTGCATAGCCCGCTACTGGACGTTGCCCGCGTCGAGGTCCTGCGCGGACCGCAGGGCACCCTGTTCGGCAACAACACCCTGGGCGGCGCCGTGAACGTCATCACGCGTGAACCGGGGCAGGAGTTTGAGGGCAGCGCCAGCGCAAGTTATGCCGGACCCGATGACTTCTCCTCGGCATCCCTTAGCATCGGTGGGCCGCTGATCACGGACGTGCTGCTGGCCCGGGTCGGCGCTGCCTTTCACAGCCATGACGGTTTCATGGAAAACGAACTGGCAGGCGGGGAAGGCAACCCACTGGACCAGGATAGCGCGAACGCCACGGTCATTTATACGCCCGGAGAGAACACCAAGTTCAAGCTCAACCTGCGCTACGACGAGGTAGAGGGTGGTTCGACACCGTATCGCTGGGTGGACGGCCCGGAGGACTATCGATACAGCGCATTGTCGAACATCAACAGCATCGCCACCTATACCTATGAAAGCGCCGACATCTCCGGGGAATTCGAGATCCCTTCCCTGGACACGACTGCCACGGTCACCGCCGCGTACTACCGACGCGAGATGGATGGAAAAACCGACGGTGATTATGGCCCGGTTGACTTCGTCCGGCGTCAGGGCGACAGCCTGCTGGAAACCAGCACACTCGAATTTCGATTCGACACCCAATGGTCCGAGGAGACGTCGACCCTGGTGGGCGTGTTTCTCAACGACTCCTCTTCTGAAGCAACCACCCTCACAACGATTGTGCCCATCGGTATTACCGTCCCGAGTGTTGCGGAATCAGAAAGCGACGCCATTGGCGTCTTTGCCAACGTCTTCTACAACCTGAGCGATAGCCTCGAACTGTCCGCGGGCATACGCTACGACCGCCAGGAATTGGACGCCTTATCAGCCAGCACTGCCGACAAGTACAAAGCGAACGAATGGCAACCCCGCGTCTCTCTTACCAAGTTCTGGAACGACGGCTTCATGACCTACGCTTCGGTGGCGCGCGGCTTCCGCTCCGGCGGCCAGAATGGCCCGGGAGCCCCCAATCTGATTTACGACGGAGACTCTGTCTGGACCTATGAAGTCGGTAGCAAGTCGCAGCATCTGGATGAGAGCCTGGCAGTGAATCTGGCGGTTTTTTATAACGACTACTCGGACTTCATTGGTCAAAATGCCATTGCACCCAATCAGGACATACCCGACAGTTTTGTCACAATCGACCTCAACGCAGGGGATGTAGAGACCTATGGCCTTGAGGCAGAGGCACACTATACACCCTCCGACCGCTGGCAATTTGACGCCAGCCTGACCCTGCTGCACGCACGTATTACAGATGACAGCCAGTTCGAGCAAACCACAGGTTTCTCACTGCCTACAGATAAAATCCTGTTCGTCCCGGACTGGAACTATTATCTGGCCGGCAACTATATCCTCCCCGTCGGCAGCGATACGCTGACCTTCAATCTCAGCGTTACGGCAAAAGGCGAGCGGGAAGGTTCCAGCCTGAGTGAAACCTTTTCGCCAACGCTAGAGGCCTATTACCTTTTGGACAGTTTTATCGCCTATCGTCATCGCGGTTTCGAACTGGCGCTGTTTGGAAAAAACATCCTGGATGAAGAGTACTTCGAATCCTATATCGATCAGTCACTGTTGCAGCGTGCCGGCCTGCCTGCCCCACTGGTCTCAAGTCTGGGCATTCCAGGCAATAAAGGCCGATACGGCATTCGGGTGAAATGGGAGTTCTAGATGGACGATCTAATCAACAAGTTGCGAGAAGTCCTCGGAGACGACGGCGTACTCAGCAGCGGCGAAATCTCCTCACGGGCGTGCAGCTACTGGGACAGTTCGCCCCTCAGAGCCCGCGTGCTTCTGCGCCCCCGAAGCACCGCGGAGGTCAGCGCGGTTCTGGCCATCTGCCACGGTCAGGGCGCTCATGTCATCACTCACGGTGGCCTGACAGGCTGCGTCAACGGTGTTGAGGTCTCTTCCGATCAGGTAATACTTTCCCTTGAGCGCATGAATGCTGTGGAAGATATCGACCCCATAGGTCGTACCGCGACCGTACAGGCCGGTGCGATTTTGCAAACAGTACAGGAGGAGGTCGCAGGTCACGGACTGGCCTTTCCCCTGGATCTCGGGGCTCGCGGCTCCTGTACCATTGGGGGCAATGTCTCCACCAATGCCGGGGGTATCAACGTTATTCGCCACGGCATGATGCGGGACCTCGTACTCGGTGTGGAGGCCGTGCTCGCGGACGGAACCGTCATTTCAGCCATGAACCAGATGCTGAAAAACAATGCCGGATATGACCTTAAACAGCTGTTCATCGGTAGCGAGGGTACGCTCGGTGTAGTTACACGCGTCGTATTGCGCCTGCGACGAGCCTCTACCAGCCTCGATACTGCGCTGGTTGCCTTACCGGATTTTGCGGCAGTTTGTCACCTGCTGTCACAGGCACAGTCGGAACTGGGAGACAATCTTTGCGCCTATGAGGTCATGTGGGGTGACTACTATCGTGCTGTAACAGCGCCGGGGTGGCACCGTCCACCGCTGGATCGAATTCATCCATTCTATGTCATTCTGGAAAGCCGCGGAGTCGATGTCGAACGGGATAGCGAACGCTTTCTCGCTTTACTTCAACGTGAACTTGAGTCCGGCTCGGTCGTCGACGCGGTACTGCCCAAGTCTGAAGCAGAGCGCACTTCTCTATGGAACGTCCGGGAGGACTTCGAAGCGATAACAATCCACCAGCCGACCTTCCTGTACGATGTGAGCCTGCCGATTCGCCACATGCAGGAATACATCGAGAGAGTTCAGACAGCGGTATCACAATCCTGGCCAGAAGGGTGCTGCCAGGTACTGGGGCATATCGCAGATGGCAACTTGCACCTTTTTATCACCCCAAATGCTGCTGGTTCACAGTTGCACGTCGATGTGGACAGCTGCGTGTACTCACCGCTCTCGGACTACGGTGGATCGGTATCGGCCGAACACGGCATTGGCAGGGAAAAGAAGGGTTGGCTGGAGCACTCACGGTCTGCGGCTGAAGTACAGTTGATGAAGACACTCAAACGCGCACTCGACCCCGCCAATATGCTCAATCCGGGGGTAGTGTTCGACCTGTGAAATAACAATAACCGTTCATCCCATTTTGACGGGAATCAGGAATATGCTGGTAAGACTATTCGCCCTCTGGGCACCCGTGGCCGCCGGCCTGGGTTATGCCTGTGCGCCATTATTGCAGCACTCCGGAGATCTGATCGTCCCCCTGTTGACTCTGGTGATGCTGTGCATGGGCCTGAACCTTCGGCCTCGTGATTTCATTGCCTTGAGGGAATGCCGATCTGCATTGCTACTGGGTGTGGTGCTGCAGTTCAGTGTCATGCCTGTTATGGCCTTGCTTATTGCCAGCCTGTTGCAACTCGACAACGAGCTCACGCTGGGCCTGTTACTGGTTGGCTGTGTGGCAGGCGGTACATCCTCCAATGTCATGACCTACATCGCCGGCGGGAATCTGGCTCTGTCCGTCAGCATGACTGCCTGCTCGACGTTGCTGGGTGCGGTACTGACTCCGCTGCTCTTGCAAACGCTTGTCGGCACAACGGTCGAAGTCCCGGTGACAGACATGCTGTTGAGCCTGTTCCGAATCATTCTCGTGCCGGTTGCGACAGGCGTAACCCTGGTTTGGATGTTTCCCCGGGCAGTCAATGCGGTGCAGCAATATCTCGCACCCGCTTCCGTGCTCGCCATACTTTCCATCATTGCCATCGTGGTCGGGATGAATGCGATCCTGTTTGAGACAGCCGGCCTCCTCGTGCTGCTGGCAACACTCGCACACAATGTATCTGGTCTCATGCTTGGCTATGGTGCGGCCCGCCTGCTTCGTTACGATGAGACCGTGTGCCGCACAGTAGCCATCGAGGTGGGGATGCAGAACTCAGGGCTTGCCACCGCCCTGGCGGTAAAGTTTTTTACACCCGCCAGCGCCATGCCAGGGGCTGTTTTCAGCATCTGGCTCAACATTACCGGGTCGATATTTGCCGGCCTGTGCAAGAGGCTCGATCAGGGCGGGGACGCTCGATCTTCCCCGATGCTGAGTGACAGTCACAGCGTAGACAAGGGCTACTAGTTGTCGCAGTTGCAGTTCATCAACATTCTGCCGGGGGAGTCGTCGCAGGCGCTGCACAAGGAAGTGTCGGAAGACATCCGCAGAATGCTGGGTTATTCGATACATCCACCATTTATAGGCATGGTCAATGGCATGCACCCCAAGCGACTGCTGGAGGGCCTCTGAATTGGCGGCAGAACAGGCCCGTCAACGAACCGGCAGGAAAGGCACCCGCGAGCAACTGCTGAAGGCCGCCCGGTAGGAACTGATCACCTGCGACGGCGAACTGGAACTGGCCAGGGCCGCTGGCGTTGAGGGGTGAACGCCCCGCTTCAGACTGTCGCGTTTTGCCTCAGGCAAGGTACCCGTCCACCGTGCGGTTGAACGCCTCCAGCGCCCCCTCGAAGCGGCCGAAGTTCAGGGGCTGCCGAACGCCGCTACTGAATCCGCGCTGAATGCCCTCGGCCAGGTCGAAGTCTTCGATCAGTGTCACCAGGGTGAGTTCGTGGTTCTTTTTCCAGTAAGCCTGGCGCTCCGGGGTGTTGGCTTCGACGGGAACCATCGTCGACAGCACCAGCCGCGTATTGCCGGCATCCAGTGGCTTGCTCTGGATCCAGATAAAGTGGTCCTCCTGCACCAGGAACTGGGCGGTGGCAAAGACGGTGTAGAGCACGTTGGCATGTTCACCGAGGGACCAGTCGCTGGCGGCCTGCTCCCTGATACCCGGCAGCGTGGCCCGGGGCAGGATAGAGCGCATGTGCGGGCCAAAGCAGCGGTAGGAAGACAGGTTGTCCAGGAACAGCGGCGCAATGGTGTTACGGTGAGCCACGCGAAAATGGTAGGCCTCCAACCCGCCCTCCACCAGGAGCTTCCAGTTGGCCGGAATGTCAAGGGTGACACAGTCGAACACGACGTGATCCTGCGCCTGCATTGCCTCCATATCCGCCGCCATCTCGCCCAGGTGGGCGGCCACATCAACGGTTTCGGCCCCCTCCGCCAGGTTCACCCAGATCCATCCGGCATGCACCTCACAGGGCACTGAATGCAGCCCGTGTTCAGCGCGCTCCAGGCCGGGGAAACCGCTCTTTTCGTGGGGAACGGCGATCAGGTCGCCGGCGTTGTTCCAGGTCCAGGCATGGTAGGGGCAGCTGAAGCGGTGCTTGCAACCCGCGGCCTCGGGCACCAGTTGTGCACCGCGATGCCGGCAGACATTGTAGAAGGCGCGCACGTCACCTTGCTCGTCACGGGTGAGCAACAGGGGCGAACCCACCACCTCGACAGTCACGAAAGCCCCCGGCTCCGCCAGTGCAGAAACATGGGCTGCAATCTGCGGCAGGCCGCGGTGGATGCGTTCGCGCTCCCGGTCGAACACCTTCCCCGAGGTGTAGCGATCACTGTCGACTTTCACCCAGTGCTCGTCCAGAAAGGGCGACTTGCTCTGGTGCAGCTGAACCAGTTCGTCCAGCAATTCAACCTGTGTCTGCTTGTCCATGGTGTTGCCTCCAACTGCTACTTACCAAATGGTAGGTCGACACTCTACCCGAACCGGTGGTAGCGCATTTGCGCCGCCTGATACAGGCCCGGCTCGGTTGCTGAACCCGGTGTCCTCCCAATGACGAACCTGCCCGGCGCGGAAACCGGCCTCGGCGCCAGAACGCGATGCGGCAACGATTGACCCCCGCTGCCTCCCCTCTCCCCCATTCATCGCAAAAACCACTCAACTCCCCGCACCTTCCTTGTAAGGAGCCAGTGATGGGGTGTTATATCCATGTATAACACCTGCAGGGGATTATTCCATGGCAACGCCAGCAACCGATCGGGACACTAACGCCCATTACCTGATCGATACCTTTACCCGCCACCCGCTGGCCGCGAACCTGTTGATGGTGATGCTGGTGCTGGCCGGTATCTGGGGCCTGCGTCAGCTCACTGTGCAACTCAACCCGCCCCAGCCCAGTCATAGCGTCAGTGTCGACATCAGCTGGCCCGGGGCCGCGGCGGAAGACGTCGAGCAGTTGATTACCCAGCCGGTGGAGTACCAGCTGCGCAGCCTGCAAAACCTGAAAAGCCTCACCTCCACCACCGTGGAGAGTCACAGCAACATCCGCCTGGAGTTCGAACGCGGCACCGACATGGGGCTGGCCACCGACCGGGTCAAGCAACAGGTGGCCCAGACCCGCGACCTGCCCGCTGATATGGAAACCCCGGTAGTGAAAACTGCCGAGCGCCTGGAAACCGTAGCCGCCCTGCTCCTGGCCGGCACCGACTCACTGGAGGAGCTGGCTCCCCTGGCCCGGGATATCGAGAGCCAGTTGCTGGCGCGCGGCGTCGACCAGGTGGAATTCCGCGGGGTGCCCGAGGAGGAAATTGCTATCCAGGTGGACAGCAAGACCCTGTTCGCCCTCGGTATGCCCCTCAGTGAAATCGCCCGCCGGATACTCGACAACAGCGCCGACGTGCCCGCCGGCAGCGCCGGCAGCGGCCAGCTGGAGCGCAAACTGCGCAGCCTGGAGCAGCGTCGCAGCGCCCAGGGCTTCAGCGAACTGCCCCTCACCACCGGGTCCGAGGGTCCGCTGCTGCGCCTGGGGGACATCGCCGACATCGAGCGCCGCCAGCGCGACAACCAGCGCCATCTGCAATATCAGGGCAAGCCGGCCATCACCCTGATCCTGCGTCGGGCTGCCGGTTCCGACATCATGGATGAGGCCGACATTCTCCACCAGTGGTACGCCGAGAACCACGACAAGCTGAAGGAGCAGGGCATCGAAAGCGTCATCTGGCTGGAGGCCTGGCGCTTTGCCAAAGAGACCCTGATGCTGGTGTTCAACAACGGCCTCGGCGGCCTGATACTGGTGATCGCCACCCTCTACCTGTTCCTCAACGCCCGGGTGGCGGGCTGGGTCACCGCAGGGATTCCGGTCTCCTTTCTCGGCGCCCTGGCCGTGTTCCACTTCCTCGGGGGTTCCATCAACTTCATCAGCCTGGTCGGTGCCGTGATGGCGCTGGGCATTGTGGTGGATGACGCCATTGTGGTGGGAGAACACGCCCTGTCCCGGTTCGAGTCTGGCGCCAGCCCGGAGCAGGCAGCCGCAGACGGTGCCCAGCACATGTTCGCGCCGGTCATGGCGTCGTCGTTGACCACGCTGGCGGCGTTCCTGCCGCTTATCGTGCTGGACGAACCCTTTATCCGCGAAATACCCCTGTTGATGGTCTGCGTGATCATTGCCTCCCTGGTGGAATGTTTCCTGATCATGCCCGGGCACCTGCGCCACAGCTTCCAGGCCATGCAGAAACAGCGCAAGCCAGCGCGCTTCCGCGCGGCCTTCGACCGCCGTTTCGCCTGGTTCCGGGACGACGTGTTCAGCCCACTGTTACTGCGCGCCCTGGGCAATCGCCGGGCGGTACTGGCCCTGTCCCTGGGAGCCTTTGTAGTCGCGCTGAGCCTGCTGGCCAGTGGCCGGGTGAAACCGGAGCTGAATATCAGCCTCGACTTCGAGTTTGCCGACGCCTATCTGCAGTTTGCCGCTGGCGCCACCGAGCAGGATAAACAGGCCGTACTCGACGACATGGAGCGGGCACTGCTGGCCACCAACGAGCAGTTCGGCGGAGAAGTGATCGTGACCCACGTACCCCAGCGCAACTGGGCGCACCTGGAGCAGCAATCGAGAACCGGACCGCAATACGCGGCAATCTGGGTGGAACTGGTGCCACCGAACGAGCGCGACGTAAGCCTGGCCGAGTTCTCCGCAGCCTGGCAGGAGCGCATTACCCCGAGCCCCTGGGTGGAAACCCTGCACTTCAGCAACGGCGAGGACAACTGGCCCGACCTGCAGCTGTACTTTTCGGGGGCCGACGTGGAGAGCCTGAAAGCCGCCGCGGAGGAGCTTGCAAGCCACCTGGCACGGGTACCCGGAGTGAACAACATCTTCGACGACCTGCCCTACGGCAAGGAACAGTGGGTCTTCAGCCTCACCACCGAGGGCCGCGCCGCCGGCCTCACCACCGCCGACATCGGCCGCCAGTTGCACGCCGCCTATGAAGGCTACCGCCTGCAGATCTTCACCGAGGACCGGGCAGAACTGGAAGTTCGCCTGTCGCTGCCCGCCGCCGAGCGTTTCGACCTGGCCACCATCGCCCAGCTGCCGGTGAGCACCCCCGCGGGTGAAGTGCTGCCCCTGTCGAGCGTAGCGGAGGTCAGCACCCGGCGCGGCATCGAGCGCATCAACCACCGCGATGCCCGCCAGGTCATCAATGTCTACGGCAGCGTCGACCGCAAGCAGAACACCCCAATGGCGGTGATCGCCGAGCTGGAAGAAAACGTCATTCCCGACATCACCCAGCGCTACGGCGTGACCTACGGCCTGGGCGAGCGCTCCGCCGAGGAAGCCGCTGTCTTCCAGGACATGCTGCTGGGAGCTGTGATCGGGCTGGTGTTGATCTACCTGATCCTGGCATGGATCTTCGCCTCCTGGAGCTGGCCGCTGGCCGTCATGCTGGCCATTCCCCTGGGGCTCACCGGCGCCCTCGCCGGACTGCAATTACTGGGACTCAATCTCGGGGCCATGGCCATCATGGGCCTGTTTACCCTGACCGGGGTCATCGTCAACGACTCCATCATCCTCATCAACGCCTACAAGGCGAACCGGGAGGCCGGCCAGCAGGTGGACGAGGCGCTCCTGAGAGCCTGCCGCGAGCGCCTGCGGCCGGTGGTACTGACGTCGCTGACCACCGCCTTCGGGCTGGTGCCGATGATGCTGGAGAGCTCGCCGATCGGCCAGGTCATGGCACCCCTCGCGGTCGCCATCTGCTTCGGCCTGCTGTATGGCTCCACCCTGATTCTGTTCACGATTCCGGCGGTACTGTCACTGCTGGAGAGCCTGTCCCGGCGCCTGGCACGGCGCCGGCAGGCAAAACACCACCACACCGCTGACACCGGCCTTGCAGGAGCAAACTCATGAATACCGGTACATTCAGGCAGTGGGGCCGCCGCCTCGCCGACTACCTGCCCCGCCCCAGCCGTAAAAATCGCGTACTGCTGATGATTCTCGGCAGCGCCGGGCTCGCCACCTTCGCCCTGCTCGCCACCGCACCACAGCCCCCCGAGCCAAAAGTCGAGGAAAAGGTGTGGCCGGTCAGCGCGGTGGCAGTGGCAACAGCCAGCCTGTCCCCGGAGCTGATGCTGTTCGGTCGGGTGGAAAGCCCCCATCACGCAGCCCTGCGCAGTGACGGCAGCGGCGATGTGTTGAGCGTGCATGTACGGGAAGGTGACCGGGTGAGCCGGGGCCAGCTGCTGGTCAGCCTGGATCGCGAGCACGCCAGCCTGGCGCTGGAGCAGGCCGAAGCCAACCTGGCGGATGCCGAGTCGGCCTTTGCCTCTCTGCAGGCGGACATTCGCGCGGAGAAGCGGGTGCTCGCCCATATGGAAGAGCTGTACAACCTGACCAGCGCCAAGGCGGAACGCCTGAAAGGGCTCAACCAGCGCCAGCTCATCGCCACGGAACACATGGAAAATACCCTGCAGGAGGTCGCGCGGCAGGGCATCGAACTGGCGCGGCAGCAGGCCCGGGTCGAGAAACACCCGCAGCGACTGGCCCGTGCCGAGGCGGCCGTAAACCGCGCCAGGGCCCAGCGTGACGACAGCGAGCTGCGTCTCGAGGACACCAGCGTTTACGCACCCTTCGATGGACGGATCTCGGCAGTCACCGTGGCCCCTGGCGACCGGGTGGACACGGGCTCTCCCCTGCTGTCGCTCTATGACACCGGCGCCCTGCGGATCCGCGCCTCCCTGCCGGCGGCCAACCTCGACACTATCAAACAAGCGCTCAACGCGGGGCAATCACTGGAGGCCTACGCCGACAACAGCGACGCAGCGCTGTCACTGGACACCCTGGCCGCCGCAGTGGGAACCGGCCGCAGCGGTGTAGACGGCCTGTTCAGCCTGCCAGCCGATGACAACAACCTGGAACTTGGCCGCGCCGTAGCACTGCGTCTGGTGCTGCCGCCAGTCGATGAAGCGATTGCCCTGCCGATCCAGAGCCTGTACGACAACCGTCGCATTTTCCTGATCGAGAACGAGCGGCTGCGGGCCCTGGAGGTCAATCCGGTCGGCCAGCGCAGCAAGGCCGACGGCGGCCTCGAAGTCCTGGTACAGGCGGGTCAATTGACGGCGGGAAGCGAGGTGCTGGCCACCAGCCTGCCTCGGGCCACCACCGGCCTGAAGGTGCAGACAGTGGCCGCCGTCGTCGCCCGGCACGATGCCCTTCATAACGCGCAGCAGACCGGGCAGCCGGGCGGGGCGGGGTGAATCAATTTCGTATCAGTTAGCGGCAACGCGAACTGTTTAACAGTTCGCAGTTGGGCAGTGCCGCACAAATTGGCTATATTCGGGTGATACTTTGTGACTTCACAGGCCAGGAGCCCGATTCATGGACAATATCGACCCGACCACCTTGCTGCAAACCTACGTGATTCCCTGGGGAATCAAGATCGTTCTGGCCCTGGTCATCTTTGTAGTGGGCCGGATGGTCGTGAATGCCGTGGTGGGAGCCGTCAACAAATTCATGCAGAATCGCGGCATGGACGAGGTACTGGTGCGCTTCCTCGCCTCGATCATGCGCTGGGTCCTGCTGCTGTTCGTAGTGATCGCCGCGCTCAGCCAGCTCGGTATCGACACCACCTCCCTGATCGCCCTCCTCGGTGCCGCCGGCCTCGCCATCGGCCTGGCCCTGCAGGGCTCACTGTCCAATTTCGCCGCCGGGGTGATGCTGATTATCTTCCGGCCCTTCACCAAAGGGGATTTCGTGGAAGCCGGGGGTGCGATGGGCG
Organism: Parahaliea maris; assembly: GCF_008064665.1. GTDB lineage: Bacteria > Pseudomonadota > Gammaproteobacteria > Pseudomonadales > Halieaceae > Parahaliea > Parahaliea maris. The sequence goes on from NZ_VRZA01000005.1 coordinate 378,416, forward strand.
TGATTGACAGTATCAGTATCTTCACCACCACCCTGACCACCCCGGACAACAAGGTGGTGATCGTGCCCAACGGTGCCATCCTCGGCAACAACATCACCAACTTCTCCACCAAGCCCACCCGCCGCGTCGACATGGTGTTTGGTATTTCCTACGGCGACGACATCCGCAAGGCCAAGGAAATCCTGGAGAGCATTGTGGCCGCCGACAGCCGCATCCTGCCCGAGCCCGCTCCGGTGATCGCACTGGGAGAACTGGGCGACTCCTCAGTCAACTTCCTGGTACGCCCCTGGGTGAATTCAGCGGATTACTGGGCGGTACTGTGGGATACCAACGCGGCGGTGAAGACCCGCTTCGACGCCGAGGGCATCAGCATTCCCTTCCCGCAGATGGATGTTCACATGCAACAGCCCGAAAAAGCCGCCTGATCGGCGCAGTTACCGGGCCTTCATTACAAGTATTTCACAGCCGGCAACCGCCGGCTGTGATATAACTGCGGTTCATTTCAACTCCCGCGTAACGCGGGAGTTCTGATCGGTATACGCAGTGGCGCTCACAAAGAAACAGTTATCTCTTTCCTTCCTCATGCTGGGCTCTGCAGTCGCGGTGACCTACCTGCTGTACCTTGGCCGGCCCTCCACCAAAATCGCCGAACCTGTCTATGTGCCGGTCACCGTCGATGTCGCGGAAGCGGTCATGGAAACCATCCGCATCCCGGTCCAGGCCCAGGGTACTGTCACTCCACTGCGTCGCACCGACCTGATCGCCGAAGTGGCGGGCCGGGTCATCGAGGTGTCCGATACGTTCAATGTGGGCGGCTTTGTCGCCGAGGGCGAAGTGCTGTTGCGCATCGACCCCCGGGATTACCAGACTGCGCTGCTGCGTGCCCAGTCGGCCGTCGCCTCGGCGGAGAGCGCCCTGGCACAGGAAAAAGGCCGCGCCCAGGTGGCAGAGCAGGAATGGAAGAAGCTTCCCGCCGGCAGCCAACGCAGCCCGGAGGCGAAAGCACTCTACCTGCGCAAGCCTCAGCTCGAGCAGGCGGAGGCACAGTTGCTCGCGGCCCAGGCAGATCTCAGCACTGCCCGGGACAATCTGGGACGCAGCGTCATACGCGCGCCCTATGCCGCCCTGATCAGTGGCAAATCGGTAGAACTGGGGCAGTATGTCAGCCCTGGCTCGCCCCTGGCAGAAGTCTTCTCGATTGGTGTCGCCGAGGTGCGCCTGCCCATTCCCCAGGGCAAATTGGAGTACCTGGAACTGCCAGAACTCGGCAACAACAACCGGGCGGCTCCCATCGATCTCTACACCGATATCGGCGGCAACGTGACCCACTGGCCGGCTACCCTGCAGCGCAGCGAGGGCGTCTTCGACGAGCGATCGCGAGTACTCTACGCCGTTGCCCGCGTGGAAGACCCCTACGCCCTGGAACACCCGGAGCGCACCCCGCTGCGCATCGGAACCTTCGTCAACGCCAATATCAAGGGCCGGGCCCTGCCAGACCTGATTGCCCTGCCCCGCCACGTACTGCGCGCCGGCAACCAGGTCTGGGTCGTCGATTCGCAGCAACGCCTGCGGGACCGCAAAATCAGCATCCTGCGCACGGGCGGGGACCTGGTATACGTGTCCGACGGACTGGAAGCCGGTGAACTGGTATCCCTGACCAGCCTCGATCCCTCGCTGACCGGTTCTGAAGTGAAAGTCGTCTCTCGCCGGGGTAGCGACATCATTCGTCTGGAATACCAGGCCGAGCCCGCCGCCGCCAGCAAGGCGGTCGGTCGCAAGGAGACCCCCGCACCGCCAACGGACGCCAGCCAGGCCACCGCGTCGACGGCCGGCCGGGAAGCCTGATGAAAACCGAGACACCCACCGGCGTCATCGCCTGGTTCGCTCGCAACCCGGTGGCGTCTAACCTGTTGATGATCATCATCATGGTGGTGGGACTCGGCAGCGCGTTCACCATTCAGCGCGCCATGTTCCCGACTTTCGACATTCGCACCATTTTTATCAACATGTCCTACCCCGGCGCCCCGCCGGAGGAAGTCGAGCAGGGCATCGTGCTGAAAATCGAAGAGGCCATCAACGACATCGACGGCATCAAGCGGGTGGAGTCCGACGCGCTAGAATCTCACGCCCGGGTCATGATCGAACCCCTCGATGGCACCGACGTCAACGAACTCCTCGATGACATCAAGAACCGCATCGACGCCATCCTGTTTTTCCCCGAAGAAGCGGAAAAACCCATTATCAGCCAGCCCGAAATCATGTTCCCGGCCATGACCCTGCAGGTGTCTGGCCCCCTCAGTGAGCGCAGCATGAAGACCCTGGCGGAGGAAATCCGCCGCGAACTGCTGACCTACCCGGAAGTGTCAGCGGCCAGCATCGTCGGTGCCCGCGATTTCGAGATTTCCATCGAGATTTCGGAACAACTGCTGCGGGAATACCACCTCTCCCTGGGCGAGGTGGCGAACATCATCTCCAGTTCTTCCCTGGACCTGCCCGCGGGCTCCGTGCGCACCGAGCACGGCGATATCGCCCTGCGCACCCTGGGACAGGCCTACGTGCAGCAGGATTTCGAGAATATCGTGTTGCGCACGAACCCGGATGGTACCCGCCTGCTGCTCAGGGACATTGCCACCGTAAAAGATGATTTCGAGGAAGCGAAGGGTTTTGCCACCTTCAACGGCCGCTACTCCCTGGGGCTGGAACTCTTCGCCATGGGCGAACAGGACATCATCAAGACAGCGGATGTCGCCAAAGCCTACATCGAGCGGAAGAACGCCGAACTGCCCGAAGGCGTCAGCATCGAAACCTGGGCTGACTCCACCTATTACCTGAAAGGGCGCCTGGGCATGATGATGGGCAACCTCGCCATGGGTGCCCTGCTGGTGTTCCTGATCCTCGCCCTGTTCCTCGAGATCAAGCTGGCGTTCTGGGTGATGCTGGGCATCCCGGTGTGCTTCCTCGGCGCCATGGCGATGATCAACACCCCCTACATCCACGCCAGCCTGAACATGATCAGCATCTTCGGCTTTATCCTGGTGCTGGGGATTGTGGTGGATGATGCCATCATCATGGGGGAGAGTGCCTACTCGGAAACCGAGCGCCACGGGCACAGCATCGACAACGTGATCCGCGGCGTGTACCGGGTCTCGACCCCGGCCACCTTCGGCGTACTGACCACCATCGTGGCATTTGCCCCCACCCTGTTCATGGAAGGCATATTTGCCGCCATGCCCGCAGCCTGCGGCTGGGTGGTGATCCTGTGCCTGGCGTTCTCGCTGGTGGAATCGAAGTGGATCCTGCCGGCCCACCTCGCCCATAGCGCGCCGACCCGCAACCGCCTGCTGCTGTATATCGACCACATACAGGAAGTGGTCAACGACCGGCTCAAGCATTTCGTGGAATACCGCTACGCGCCCTTCGTTGCCCGCTGCGTCCGCAACCGCTACCTGACGGTGGCCTCATTTGTATCCGGACTGATCCTGTGTGGTGGCCTGCTCGCGGGGGGCATTGTGCGCACGGTAATCGCACCGGACATTCCCGGCGAGTTCCTGCATGCCGAAGTCACCATGAGCGAGGGCGTCCCTGAGCAGCGTACCCTGGCGGCCGTCCAGAGGGTTGTGCGGGCTCTGGAAGAGGTCGAGGAAGAGCACCAGAGCACAACCGGGGGCGAAAAACTCATCACCCACATCTTCGCCTATGGCACAGACCAGATATCCGGCGGCGTGGATGTCGAACTGACCAAGGAAGACAAGCGTTCCATCAGTACCCGGGAAATCGAGCGCCGCTGGCGCGAGAAGATCGGCTACATTCACGGCACCAAGGTATTGGCCATTTCCAGTGCCGACGGGCCGAAGTTCGGGCCCAGCATCGCCTTCGACCTGATGCACAAGGACTTCGATACCCTGCGCGCCGCCGCCGAGGAACTGGAAGAGGCACTGCGTCACTACGAGGGGCTCTACGATATCCGCAACGGGGCGAGCGATACCCGGGACGAATTTCATATCGATATCCTGCCCGAGGGCGAGGCGCTCGGCCTCACCCGCTACGACCTGGCCAGCCAGGTGCGGCACGCCTTTTACGGCGCCGAGGCCCAGCGTATCCAGCGCGGTATCGACGAGATCCGGGTCATGGTGCGCTACCCCCGGGCCGACCGGGAGACCGTCAGCAGCCTGCACGACATGTACATCCGCACCCCCGACGGCAGCGAAGTCCCCTTCGGCTCGGTGGCACGCCTGAGTGTGGAGCAGGGCCTGCTCAAGGCCACCCATATCAACTTCCAGCGCGCCGCCGAGGTCACCGCCGAGGCCAACAAGGACCTGGTGGAGCCCAGCCGGGTGATGACCGACATCCAGCAGCGGGTGCTCCCGCAGCTGATGCAGAAATACCCGGGCCTGAGCTGGGGCATCTCCGGCCTGGCGGATGAAGAGGCCAAGATGGCCCGCAGCATGGTGATCGGCTTCAGCCTGGCGCTGTTCGGCATCTACGCGCTGCTGGCAGTGCCGACCAAATCCTACCTGCAACCGCTCATTATCATGGGGGTCATTCCCTTTGGGGTGATCGGCGCAGTGGTGGGCCACTGGATCACCGGCTACCCGCTCTCGATGATGTCACTGATGGGGGTCATCGCCCTGTCCGGGGTCGTGGTCAACGACAGCCTGATCCTGGTGGATTACATCAACAAGGCAATCCGCGACGGGGTTGCCCCCCTCACCGCGGTGATGGACGCCGGTACTACCCGCTTCCGCGCCATCCTGCTCACCTCCCTGACCACCTTCTTCGGCCTGGCGCCAATGCTGCTGGAGCGCAGCGTCCAGGCCCAGGAGATCGTGCCGATGGCTGTGTCCCTGGCCTTTGGCATTGTCTTCGCCACGGTGATTACCCTGCTGCTGGTCCCGAGCCTGTACATGATTCTCGACGACCTGGCACAGTGGCAGGCAAAACGGACTGCGAACGCGGAGCCCAACCCGGCGCTATAAGGAGTGGTACACCGGACTCCCTAGAGCGGGCCGGGGCAGGCCAGGCAGCGCATGTAGAGATGGGCGGGATCGCGCAGGGAGACGATCAGGTCCGCGGCTTCCTGCAGTGGCGCAAGCAGGCGTTCGAGACTTGCGGTGCGCGGCACCAGTGCTTCCAACCCCATCGGGCTGGCCCGTTCCGACAGCTGCTGCAGCAGCAGCTCCCGCGGCGACAGGGGCTGGTTGATGTATTCCACTTCGGGGGCGTCTAGACCGGCCAGCTCGGCGGCGGCGGCAACCGCCTCCCGCAGGGAACCCAACTCATCCACCAGGCCCTGCTCGCGGGCATCCGCCGCGCTCCACACCCGGCCCTGGGCCACCGCGTCCACCTGCTCCACGGTCATGCCTCGGCCCTCGGCCACCAGTTCCAGAAAATTGCGGTAGGTAAATTCAACCGAACTGGTGAGGGCGCTGGCCACCTGCTCGTTCAGGGGCCGGTCCACCCGCAGGGAGCCGGCGAGGTCGGTGGTACCCACACCGTCGGTGCTGACCCCCAACCGCCCCATCAGGTCCTCGAAGGTAGGGATCGCCGCGAAAACCCCGATACTGCCGGTAATGGTAGCGGGGGTGGCGAAGATACGATCGGCACTGGCGGCGATGTAATAGCCCCCTGAGGCTGCCACAGAGCCCATCGAGACAACCACCGGCAGGCCCCCCGCCTGCACCTCGAGAACCGCCTGGCGAATGACTTCAGACGCGAAAACACTGCCCCCACCACTGTTCACCCGCAGCACCAGGGCCTTCACCCCGTCCCGGGCGGCAGCGTCGCGGATCAGCCAGGCAAGGCTGTCGCCGCCAATGGAACCCGGCGGTTGTTCCCCCGGCAGGATATTGCCCTCGGCGGTGACCACAGCCACCCGGTCGGTGTGAGGTTCAGACAGGGACAGGGGCCGCTGGCGCCTGACGTAATGTTCGAAGGTGATGGCCTCGTAGCGATGCTCGGCATCCCGGGCGCCCACCAGGTCGGCCAGGTAATCGTTGGACTGGCTGTGGGGCATCAATTCATCCACCAGGCCGGCGGCCCGGGCCGCCTTCGCGGTGTCGCCCCCCTGGGCCCGGAGGGCGGCAGCGTAGCCGTTGACGTAGCTGTTCACCGCCCCGGGTTCAAGCCCGCGGCGCTGTTCCACTTCATCGGTATAACGCTGCCACAGGTCCGTGAGCCAGCGTGCGGTAATTTCGCGCTCCCCCGGCGACATGTCGTTGCGCAGGTAGGGCTCCGCAACCGACTTGTGCTCACCGGCCTTGAACACGTGGACGTTCACGGAAAGTTTATCGAGGGCGTCGCGGAAGTAATTGCGATAGCTGCCAAAGCCCTCCAGCGCTACCGCGCCGAAGGGGTGCAGAATCAGGGTGTCGGCCTGGCTCGCCAGCAGGTACTGGTCCTGGGTGTAGTAGTCGCCCCGGGCGATAATGGGTTTGCCGGAACTGCGAAAGGCCTGCAGCGCTTCGCGAATTTCCAGGGTCTTGCTCATACCCACCGACATCAGGCCGTCCAGCTCCAGCACCAGCGCGTTGATTCGGGGGTCTTCCGCCGCATAACGGATGGCGTCGAGCACGTCGCGCAGCAGCACCTCGTGACTGGACGGATTGGCCTGTCCGGCCAGGGCGACGAGCGGGTCGACCGGCGAGCGCTCTTCCACCACCACCCCGGTGGGGTTCAGCAGCAGGGCCGCTTTTGCTGGCAGCGGTTCCGGCCCGCCACCGGAAAAGACCAGGTAGAGCACCACCAGCATCAGCAGGAACACGATATTGGCCAGGGCCTGGCGGACCCGGGTGACAAAATTCCACAACCCGCCAAAGAACCGGCGCAGGGCCGAGGGCTTACTCATGGTTTCTCTCCGTAGTAACTGCCTGCCGTAGTAACTGCCTGCCGGATCAGGCCGGGGGGGCTGATCCGGCATTGAGTTCACGCGACCGCCAGCGCACATAGAGCATGGCGGCACAGAACAGGCTGACCACCGCAAGCATACCAACGATGGCCAGCGCACTCCCGGGAATTGCGAAGAGACGTTCCACCAGTGCGATGAAGTACAGCAGGCACACAAAACACAGCCAGATGTAGCTGCGCAGCCGGTCGCGCAGCATACCGGGCAGAAACAGCAGCAGGGGCAGCAGCTTGCCCAGCCAGATCACTGCGGGCACGCCGTTCATGGCGGCATCCAGCACCTGCTGGACAAACAGGACGATCCAGGCGGACCAGGTGATAATCCAACACAGGCGCGACAGGCCTGCCCGTGGCGACGCTGCACTCACGCCGCCAGCCTCGCGGCGAGGGAGGCCACGCGACGCCCCAGCGCCCGGCACAAGGCGGCTTCGGTATCGTCCACCGGGCGGCTGTTATCCTGCCCCGCCCAGTGCGAGGCGCCGTAGGGCGTGCCGCCGGAGGTGGTACTCAGCATCCCCGGTTCGCTATAGGGCAGCCCCGCCAGCACCATGCCGTGGTGAAGCAGGGGCAGCATCATGCTCAGCAGCGTGGTTTCCTGGCCACCGTGCAGGCTGGAGGTCGAGGTGAACACCCCCGCCGGCTTATCGATCATTGCCCCGCTGAGCCACAGGCCGGAACTGCCGTCGAGAAAGTACTTCATCGGCGCCGCCATGTTGCCAAAGCGGGTCGGGCTGCCGAGTACCAGCCCGGCGCAGTCGCGCAGGTCGTCCAGTTCACAGTACAGCGGGCCGTCTTCCGGTATTTCCGCGACGCTCTGTTCACTGGCGGCCGATACCGACGGCACGGTGCGCAGGCGCGCCTCCATACCTGACACGGTAGCCACGCCGCGCGCAACCTGCCGCGCCATCTCCGCCACCGCCCCGTGGCGGCTGTAGTAGAGCACCAGAATGTAGGGATCAGCCACGGGTTTCAGTCCAGCAGCGCCAGCACATTTTCCGGCGGCCGGCCCAGCACCGCGCGCTCACCGCGAACCACAATCGGGCGCTCGATCAGTTTGGGGTGACTGGCCATGGCGGCCACCAGCTCATCGTCGCTGCTGCTGGCGCCCAGCCCCAGTTCCTTGTACTCGGCCTCGCCCTTGCGCAGCAGTTCCGCGGGCTGCTTGCCCAGCTTCGCCAGCAGGTCACGCAGCCCCGCCGCGTCCGGCGGGGTCTCGAGATACAACACCACCTCCGGCTCTACCCCGTGCTCCTGCAAGAGGGCCAGGGTATTGCGAGACTTGGAACAGCGGGGATTGTGGTAGATCTGGAATTCGCTCACGGGTTTCTCCGGACAGGCTCAAAAGCCCGGCAGTATAACAAAGCCGGCGCCGGGCCACGGAAGACAATACTCGCCTCTCGTTGCGTATCGGCACCCGTGCCATAATGCCGTTATGGACGCTATAAAAGAAAAACTGCAGGGAATCTGGCCGCGCATTCGCTACCTGTTTCAGCGGTTCGGCAACGACCGCTGTACCGACAACGCCGCCGCGCTCACCTACATGAGCCTGTTTGCGCTGGTCCCGCTGATGACCGTGCTGTACACCATGGCCTCTGCGGTCCCGGCCTTCGACGGCCTGGAGACTCGCATCCAGGGATTGATGTTCGAACACATGCTGCCCGACACCAGCTCGGAACTGGAAGGCTACCTGTCAGATTTCTCCCGCCAGGCCAAAAACCTGACCGGCTTCGGCATCGTCTTTCTGGTCATCACCGCGGTACTGATGCTGCGCAACATCGAGCGGGCCTTCAACCAGATCTGGCGCACCGGCGAGAACCGCAGCCCCCTGTCCAGCTTTCTGATCTACTGGGCTGTGCTGAGTCTCGCCCCCATCACCATTGGCCTGGCGCTGGGGATACCCGGGGCGGTAGCCGCCGCCGCGCTGGTAATCGAGGACTACGACGTCATCGGCGCCACGGACTTCTTTTTGCGCCTGATCCCCCTGTTACTGACCGCGGCGGCCTTCACCCTGCTCTACGTGTCGGTCCCCAACTGCCGGGTTCCGTTCCGCCACGCCATCGCCGGCGGTGTGCTCGCGGCCATCGCCTTCAACCTCGCACGCACCCTGTTCACCGCGCTGGTACAGGGCTCCAGCATCACCTTTATCTACGGCGCCTTCGCCGCGGTTCCCCTGTTCCTGCTGTGGATCTATGTGTCGTGGAATATCGTCCTCATGGGGGGCATCTTCGTTCACAGCCTGTCCGCCTACCAGAGTTCGGAGCAGGCGGCGCGCCCCACCGTGCTCAAGGCGCTGGATGTGCTGTACCTGTTCTGGACCCGTCAGCGCAGCGGCAGGCCGGTGCGCGAGATCGAACTGCTCAACGGACGCGTCAAGGTCGTCCAGGGCCTGGACAGCGAGACCTGGCGCCACCTGCGGGAGGTGTTCAAGCAGCACAATCTCATCGCCCAGAACCAGCGCGGCCACTACCTGCTGAGCCGGGACCTGCACGGCATTACCTTCTGGCAGGTTAAGGAGTGGGTGGATGCCGAGCGGCCGCTGGCGAAAGAGGACATCGGTGCCCAGATGGCGTGGCAACAGCGCGCCTATACCCTGCTGCGTGAGGAGCGCCACCACCAGCGGGAAACCCTGAACATGAATCTCGTGGAGTTGTTTGAAGAATGAGAATCCTCCTGGCCACCCTGGTGGTACTACTGGCCGCCTGCAGCAGTGAATCCGACCCTGGCCCCACCGGCCTGGCAGCCCATCGAGGCCAGTGGGTGGTGGTAAACTACTGGGCCAAGTGGTGCAAACCCTGCATCGAGGAAATCCCGGAGCTGAACCGGCTGGATGCCGGGCACGAGCAGATCCGGGTACTGGGGGTGAATTACGACGGGCTGACCGGGGAGGAACTGGAGGCCCAGGTGACGGAGCTGGGCGTCGAGTTCCCCATTATCCCCGACCCGGCCGCCGAATTGGGCACGCCGAGGCCGGTGGTCCTGCCCACCACGCTGATCCTGAACCCGGATGGGGAGTTGGCGGTGACGCTGGTGGGGCCACAGACGGGGGAGTCGATTCTTGCCGCCATGGAGCGCTGAACCCGCACCCGCGGTACCCGGGGCCCTTCCGGGACACGCCGTGAACCCGCACCCGAAAAGAGGGGTGGGCTCTCCATGGGGGCTCCTCAGTCCGGATGCGGCCCAGACCATCCGGGCCGCTGAAGGTCCCGAAAGGCCCCCGGCTACCACGCGTGCTCCCCCAGACATAATTCCGAATTACGCCCGTATGCCCCAACAAATAAAAAAACCGGCTCATAAGAGCCGGTTGGAACAGAGATAGGGACTATCTCCAGGGGGATCGAGACCTGATGGGGCCCGGCTGGTCGTGTTGACGTCTTGTGGACCTGTCACGCCCAGAGCGGGTTACCGCGTTACAACTGACAGTTAAGACTGCCCCCTTGATACGAAGTTCCCCGCCGGGTGGATTTTTTTTCAATCAGAGCCCTGGCAAGCCCGATGGACACCTTCACCTGCGGCGACTAACCTTGCAGCACTTGCGGCAGCGAGCCGCGACACCACTCCAGGGAGGACCACATCATGGCTGGCGTTTACGACGACAACGCGGGCACCATCGGCAATACGCCTCTGGTGCGCATCAATCACATCAGCGAGGGAAAAATCTACGCCAAGCTGGAGAATCGCAACCCGGCCATGTCGGTGAAGTGTCGCATCGGCACTTCCATGGTCAATGCGGCAGAAAAGGACGGCAGCCTGAAACCGGGCATGACGATTGTCGAGCCAACCAGCGGCAATACCGGGATCGCCCTGGCCTTTGTGGCCGCGGCCCGGGGCTATGGCTGTACCCTGGTGATGCCCAACACCATGAGCCTGGAACGGCGCAAGCTGATGAAGGCGCTGGGGGCGGACATCATCCTCACCGACGGTGCCAAGGGCATTCCCGCCGCCATTGCCAAGGCGGAGGAAATCCTCGCCTCGGACCCGGCGAAATACTGGGGTCCCCACCAGTTTGAGAACCCCGCCAATCCGGCCATTCACGAGGCCACTACCGGCCCCGAGATCTGGGAAGCGACCAACGGCGAGATCGATATCCTGGTGTCCGGCGTAGGCACTGGCGGCACCCTCACGGGCATTTCACGCTACATAAAGAAAACCTGCGGCAAGGCCATCACCACGGTGGCAGTCGAACCTGCCAGTTCCACTGTGATCGCCGCCGCCAAGGCGGGCGAAGAACCCACCCACGCGCCGCACAAGATCCAGGGGATTGGCGCCGGCATCCTGCCCGCCAACCTCGACCTGGAGATGGTCGATATGGTGGAGCAGGCCGACAATGAGGAGTCCTTCGCCTGGGCCCACAAGCTCATGCAGAAGGAAGGCATCCTGGCCGGGGTCTCCTGCGGCGCCGCCATGGCCGTGGCTGATCGCCTGGCCCGTCGCCCGGAAAATGCCGGCAAGACCATCGTGGCCATTCTGCCGGACTCCGGCGAGCGTTACCTGAGCGGCCCCCTGTTCGAAGGCGTGTTTACCGACAACGAAATGGTGCAGTAATACCCTCAGTCGTTGGACGGGGCCTGGCTGGAAAGAGTCTGGCTGGAGAGGGTCTGGCCGGCCCTGTCCAGCAAGCCCTGCAGGCGCTCACGCACTGCCGGCCACTCGCTGTCCAGGATACTGAAGTATACCGAGTCCCTGAGATACCCCTGCTGCACCACCATGTGCTGGCGCAGCACCCCCTCACGGGTGGCTCCAATACGCTCCAGGGCCTGCTGCGACCGCAGGTTGCGGGCATCGGCCTTGAACTCCACCCGGATGCAGCCCAGGCGCTCGAAGGCGTGCTGTAACAGGAGAAATTTGGCCTCGGTGTTTACGCCGGTCCGCTGCCACTCGGCACCCAGCCAGGTCCAGCCGATCTCCAGACCGCGGTGCTCAGGGCGGATATTCAGGTAACGGGTGCTGCCGGCCACCTTGTCCTTGGCATTTTCCACGATGGCGAAGGGTAACTGCCCCGGGCTGGCCAGGGCGTCGTCGATCCAGTGCCGGGCATCCGCCTGGTCGACAAAGGCACAGCGCGGCATGTAGGCCCAGTCGGCCTCACTGCGCCCCCGCAAGTACAGCCCCTGGGCATGATCCTGGGACAGTGGCTCCAGTCGCACCCGTTCGCCCCGAAGGGTCACCGGGCCCGGCATGTCCATCACGGCAGGATCACCGTCGAGCCGGTGGTACGCCGCGCCTCCAGGTCCCGGTGGGCGTCGGCGATGCGCTCCAGTGGGTAGCGCTGCTGAATTTCCACCTTCAACCGGCCATCCAGTACCCGCTCGAACACCGCGGCGGCGGAGTCGCGTAATTCCCCGGTGCTGCCGGTGTAACTCACCAGGGTCGGGCGCGTCACGTAGAGGGAACCGCCCAGGGCCAGCCGCTGCAGGTCTACGGGCTCCGGCGCGCCGGAGGCGTTGCCAAAGCTGACCAGCATCCCCCTGGGTTGCAGGCAGGACAGTGAGGCTTCGAAAGTATCGCGCCCCACCCCGTCGTAAACCACCGGTACGCCCACGCCACCGGTAATATCAGCGACAGCCTGCGCCACATCCTGTTCCGCGTAGTTGATCACGTGGTGGTAGCCATGGGCCCTAGCCAGTTCCGCCTTGGCGGCAGAGCTCACGGTGCCGATCACCGTGGCCCCCAGGGCGCTGGCCCACTGGCCGAACAGCAGACCTACACCACCGGCAGCGGCGTGGAACACGCAGGTCTGGCCCGGATTGAGGGGGAAGCAGCGCTGCAGCAGGTACTCCACCGTCTGCCCCTTGAGCATCACCGCAGCCGCGATTTCGAAGTCCACCCCCTCGGGAATCTTCACCAGCCGGGCCGCAGGGAGGTTCAGCACCTCCGCATAGCTGCCAATACCCGCCGAGCAGTAGGCCACCCGGTCGCCAACGGCGAGATCAGCCCCCTCCCCGACAGCGGTCACCACCCCGGCCCCCTCGGTACCGAGCCCTGTGGGCAGCGGCAGCGGGTAGAGGCCATTGCGATGATAGGTATCGATAAAATTGAGCCCGATAGCGCGATTCTCGACCTGCACCATCCCGGGACCCGGCTCTACCAGCGGCACATTGCGTAGCTCCATGACTTCCGGCCCACCGGCCTCACTGATCTGAACTGCCCTTGGCATCTGTTGCTCCTCGTAACGTGACCCGCCCCCTGCGAGAGCGGAAAATCGGGGTATACTGCCGGTTCAAACCCGGCAAAAGCTAAGGTCTGCATGGCGCGCCGATTCACCCGTACAGAGCGGTTCTTCTCACTGTTCACCACCCTGCGGGCGGGGGAAGGTCTGGTATCCCAGCGGCTCTGTATGCAGTCCTTTGCCGTCATGTTCGCCTACTACCTGCTGAAAGTCATCCGCGAACCGATGATCCTCGCCGACGGCTCGGCAGAACTCAAAACCTACTCCACGGCCGTGCAGGCGGTACTGCTCATGTTCATCGTGCCGATGTTCGCAGCACTCTACCGGCGGGTGCGGGACCACGGGGAAAAGCACTACCTGTACCGGGGTACGATTGTCTTCTTCACCGCCCAACTGTTGCTGTTTGCAGCAGCCTGGGCGATGGGGCAGCGCATCGCCGTGGCGTTTTATATCTGGCTGGGCATCGCCTCGGTAATGATTCTCGCGGTATTCTGGGCCTTCGCCGCCGACCTGTTCAATCTGCGCTCCGGGCAGCGTATCTTCCCGCTGGTGGCGGCAGCAGGTGCGCTGGGGGCCCTGGTCGGTTCCGGGGTGTCCGCCGATGTCGACCAGTTGCTAGGCCACGGCGGAGTGATGCTGCTGGCGGCGCTGCTGTTCAGCCTCGCCGGCTGGCTGGCCGCCGGCACTGGCCCCCTGATTCCTGCGGGCTCCGGTTGTGCCGGCGAAGCCCTGAGCCCGATGCGGCCGGATTACCCGCTGGCCCAGGGTTTCCTGATTGTATGGCAGAGCCAGACCCTGCGCCTGATTGCCGGCCTTGTCATCCTGTTGAACCTCATTAACACCAACGGCGAGTACATCCTTGCCAGTTTTGTGACCGAACACAGCAACACCCTGGACGACAAGGCAGCAGACAACTACCTCACCACCTTCTACGCCCGCTACCTGTTCGCCACCACCGCGCTGGGCTTCCTGTTCCAGCTCTTCCTGGTGTCGCGAATCTACAAGCGGGTGGGCATCGCCGGGGCGCTCTACGTGTTGCCGGTGCTGATGATCATCAACTACAGCCTGATGGCGTTGATCCCGGTGCTGGTGGTGGTGCGAACCGCGCTGATGCTGGAGAACAGCGTCAACTACTCCCTTGAGACCACCACCCGGCACGCCCTGTTTCTGCCGGTCCGGCGGGAGGAAAAATACGTTGGCAAGCACACCATCGATACCTTTTTCTTCCGGGTGGGCGATGTCCTCTCCGGTGGCTTCGTACTGCTGGCAAGCGCGGTGCTGGGGCTGGCACTGGAGGGTTTTATCCTGGTCAATGCACTACTCGCCGCGGCCCTGCTGGTCATTTCCATTGCCATCGGCCGCCGCCACCACGAGGATGCCGCCCGCAGCCTGTCCAACCAGCCGCCCATTGCCACCGGCGACCTTGAGGACATGATCATTCCTGCCGGCATATTGACGCGCATGCAACTGGCGGAAGATACCTTTATCGACCCCGACGTGGGCGATGCACTGCGCTACCGGGCCCTGGCGGAGGATGGCGAGCGGCTGCCCCAGTGGGTGAAGTTCGACGGCCTCAAGCGCCGTTTTCGCTTCCACCCACCGGACAACAGCCGCGGCCAGCTACGCATCCGGGTGATTGCCCGGGATTTCGATGGCCTGGAGGCGGAAGTGAGCTTTACCGTGATCTACGGCTGAGAATTGGCCGCGGCTGCCTGCTCCTCGCTGGCCCGGAACACCCGCCCCGCATAGCGGGCCGCCGCCACCCAGAGCACCAGTAACAGCAGCGTAATCAGGCTCAGGTAGCGCAAGCTGTCGAAGTCGCCGAAGGCGAACGTCAGCCCGAGGCTGATCAGCACCGCCACCGCCTTGGCAAAGCGCTGTACGAACATGTCGATAAAGGCCTTGGCCCGGTACTTCTCCGCCGGCGTCGTGGGCACGTAGAGCGCCTCCTTGGCCGACTGGTTGATGGAGTAGCTGAAGCCGTTATCCGCCGTGTTCAACAGGCTGCCCATCCACAGCACCGGGAATAACAGGAAGGCGGTTGAGCCCATGGCAATGGTGCAGGGCAATACCAGCAGGGCGATCCCCACACCAAAGCGCGACATCACCAGCCCGGTGAAAAACAGCTGCACGATGAGCGACACCCAGTTGGTGATGGAAAACACCAGGGCGAACTGGGCACCGATCTCCGGCCCGCTCAGGTAGTGGGCGATGGTGGCGGTGAACTGGAAGTCCATGATGGTCGAGATGATCTCGTAGAGCCCGACAATGGCCACTATCGACAACAGATAGTGCGAGCGGAATACCAGCCTGGCTCCCTCGGTAGCCGGATTGTGCTGCACCGACTCGGCCGACGCTTCCGGCTCCTCTGCCAACGGCACCTGCACATGGCGACCCGCGAGCCAGGCCGCGAACACGATCAGCAGCGCCAGGCCGGAGCAGATCCACAGCCAGTCCGGGTAGGTCAGGTTGTCGATATTCACCCTGACCACAGTAGAGCCGAACACCCCGCCGAGCACGCCGCCGAGCCCCACCAGACCGTAGAGACGGCGCGCCGTCTCCTGGTAGACCGCATCATTGAGGAAGGCGAAGAAGGTGGCCACCATCAGGGTGCTGAAGAGATCGCCGAACAGGTAGAAACTCCATACCGCCCCACCTCCCGGCTGGTCCAGCCAGCGGGTGAACAGGAGGTAGCAGACGATAAAAAAGCCGGCAAAGACGAAACTCAACTGCTGCCGTCGCAGGAAACGACTCAGCCAGGTGAAAACCACCACGGCCACAAACGCCACCAGCATATTGAGCACCTTGGCCAACAGTTCAGCCTGGGCTGCCGTGAACTGGACTCCCAGCAGGTCGAAACCGCTGGCATCGTAATACTCGATAAACAGCCCTTTTTTCAGGGGCTTGAGTATCCAGAAGCTGGTGATCACCAGAAAGAAGTAGGTGAGCATGGCGAGGGCGAGGGGCCACTCCGCACGGCGCACGTCCATGAAAGCCTGGAAGGGGTTCTTCATACTATGAGGGGTCCGAGGTGCGAACGGCCTCCTCCACGATCAGGTCACGGCGTTCGATAATGGCGTGAATCTGCTTTGGATGCAGGTACGGGCGCAACTGCGTGGTCAGCGATTCTTCGGTAAGGGCCTGCAAGTGTTCGATGAACAGGTCAGAAACCCGCAGGTCCACCTTGCGGTACTGCTTCGGCCGCCGGGCCTTGGAGCGGAACGCCAGACTGTGATCGATGAAACGCAGCATGTAATCATCCTTGGTCCACAGGATGTTGGTGAGGTTGCGGTCATCGTTGTGGATCAGGATGTCGAATACAAAGCGCAGACGGTATTGCTCGGACTGGGCACAGTAGCTGTTGAAGGGCAGCTTTTCCTCCAGCCGGTCGCGTTCATTGATAGTGTTATTGACCCAGTCCGACAAGGCGCCTTCCTGATCTTCCACGGTGCCCAGCACGGCGGTGGGTACCAGTTGCAGGTCGATCATACGATCCAGTTTGTAGGCTGCCACATCGTAGATGTAACGGTCGCTGTCGTCGTCGGAGCGCGTGTTGTAGCGCACGCGCCGCTCCAGGCCCGGCGCAGTATCCTCGTACTTGAACACCGCGTCGTTACTGACCCCGTCCAGTTCCTGGGTCACCCGCTTGGGCTTGGTGATGCCGGTACCGATATCCTCGATGGCGACCACCGGTGCAGTTTCCATGAAGTGTTCGAGCTCGGTGTCGCTGACACCCGACAGCTCCAGCGCGAGGTCTCGCTGCTCGGGTAGGGGCTGTGTGGCCTCAGCCTGCCCCAGGTAGTGCACGGCGCTCTGCCCCTGCTCCGACACCAGGGCAGAGGCGCGCCCCTTGTACACGCTCTTCAGCATGCCCGTATCCAGGCGGATGACCAGCCCCTCCATTCGCGACTGGACATCGCCCCGGGTAGGGGTGTGCCCCACCACCAGTTGGCGCGCCCCCGCCTTCTTCAGGAACACCTCGGTATTCCAGCTCTCGGCATAGGGGTGGCACATAGCCGAACCCCGGTACCAGTTGAGGCTATTGTCACTGAATACAAAAGCCGTCTGGGCTTCGAACACTTCCTGCAGCGGGTCGAACCAGTCTGCCCGTGTGCGCGGGTTTTCCGCGGCGAATTCCTCCGCCCGGGCGTTCAGGAACTGCAAACGGTCGTGATATCCCACGTGCCAGGGCATGACGCCGGCCGCACGCAGTTCCGACATGTTGTCGAGAAAGTCACGCAGCTCGCCCATCATCTGTTCATTGAGATCATCGAGCGAATGGAAGGCGGCGGTCTTGGAAATGCCGCCGTGCATGTACACCTTGTCGTTGACCCGAATGACGAACTGCTGCTGCAGCAGCCAGTCTCCCAGCGTGCCCCCGGGTGAGAAGGCCTTGCGCAGGGCGACGAAACCGGGCGGGTACTCCCGCTCGAAAACCGCCCGCACCTCTTCATCGCTGCCACCGGGATTGACCTGCCGGTAGCCCTGCCACAGGGCCTCACGATCGGCGGGGGTTTCGTCGTTGGCAAAGGCAGCGAACTCGGCTTCCGAGACGTAGCGCAGGTCGCCGGTCATCACCATGACCTCGTGATTGCCCAGGGTCAGGTGAACGTCACCGCCGGCGGCGCGCGCCTGCTGCTGCAGTTGCATCAGCAACTCCACCACCTTGCGCGAGCCGGGGCCGCGGTCGATCAGGTCACCGGTAGACACCAGGTGGGTGCGACCTCCCGCCCAGTTGTTGGCGTCATCGATGACTTTGAGCTCGCGCAGCAACTGGGTCCAGTCGTCAAAGGCGCCGTGGACATCGGCAAAGGCAACCACCCGCTCGCTGGTATCGAGCTCCGACGGCGGCGCCGCGTGCACCAGGCCGGCACCGATGCTGACGGCCCAGACCAGGATTCCAGTTCCCCACCACCGCTTGACGTTGCCCACGCAGCCCCCTTGCACTCCTGTGATTCGGCAGACTCAGTCTAGATGAGATTTCCGCGCTGCGCCTGCCGCCGGTAAGTAAGTTAGAATAGCCCCATCACCGCCTGACTGGAATGCCCACCGTGCTGCAAGAGCTCGACCTAGACCGCCAACTGCGAATCGCCCTCGACCAACTGGAACTGGAACAGCCCACCCCGGTACAAGCCAGCGTGGTTCCCGCGGCTCTGGAGGGTGGCGACCTGCTGGTATCGGCGGAGACCGGCAGCGGCAAGACCCTGGCCTACCTGCTGCCGACCCTGCAGCGCCTGCTGACGGAGGACGCCCCGCGCGACGCCGGCACCCTCGCTCTGGTCCTGGTACCCACCCGCGAGCTCGCCAGGCAGGTACTGAAAACCTGCCGCACCCTGACCGGCAAATCCCCGTTACAGGCCATGGCCCTGACCGGCGGCGCCGACTTCAAGTACCAGAAAGCCGAGTTTCGCAAAAACCCGGAGATTGTCATCGCCACCCCCGGACGCCTGCTGGAACACTGCGAAAAAGGCAGCGCCGACCTCGCCGCCCTCAAAGTGCTCGTACTGGACGAGGCCGACCGTATGCTGGACATGGGCTTTCGCGACGACGTACTCAAGATCAGCGAGTTCTGCCCCCCCGGGCGACAGACCCTGATGTTGTCCGCCACCCTCAAGACCAAAGGCATGGGCGAACTCACCCGCCAGCTTCTGAACGACCCGCAAACCATCGCCGTGGACCCGCCGCGCAAGGCCCACGACAGCATTCACCACCAGCGTATCCTGGCCGACGGGCAGGAGCACAAGAACCAGCTACTGGTGGCCCTGCTGCAGGCCCAGCCCGAGCGGCGCAGCCTGGTCTTCGCCAACAAGCGACGCACCGCGGAGCGCCTGAGCGGATTGCTCGGGCACCACGGGCTGAAGGTGGACTGCCTCCACGGCGAGATGACCACTGAGGAGCGCAAGCGGGTCATGGCTGCCTTCCGCGAAGGCAAGATCCACGTGCTCTGCGCCTCGGATCTCGCCGCCCGCGGCCTGGATGTACCGGACATCGAAACGGTCATCAACTACGACCTGCCCCACTCCGGCGACGACTACGTCCACCGCAGCGGCCGCACGGGCCGGGCGGGCGCCACGGGCGTGGCGATCTCGCTGGTGGAAGCCAGCCAGTGGAATCTGATGGTCAGTATCCAGCGCTACCTGGGCATGCAGTTTGAAAACCGCGCTCTGCCGGGACTAAAGGCGAAGTACAGTGGGCCGAAGAAAACCAAGGGGTCAGGCAAGGCGGCAGGCAGCAAGAAGAAAAAGAACACCAAGGATGGGGCCAAGCCGAAGCAGCGGGCGCGGGATGCGAAGAACAAGGGTAAGCCGAAGCGGAGCAAGGCCGGTGCGGTAGTGAATGATGGGACCGGGCCGTTGATGAAGAAAAAGTAGACCTCTGTGTGGAATTAGCCCTTCCAGCCTCAGGCGGCAGGTGCTTCGTCGACCGGGTCCGATCTGGCGGTACGCCTCCCCGGACACGCTAAAATCATGACGTCCATGTCGCGCTCCTCAGCAGCCATCCATGGCTGCTGAAGGTCCGGGGAGGCGCACCCCCAGCTCACACCCTGCGGCGGAGCGAGATTCCGACCCAACTGGAACCGAAGTCAGCATCAGAATTGACATGCCGGCGGAGCGCGCGCGGTACCCGTGGCCCTTCCGGGACCTTCAGCGGCCTGGACGGCCGATGAGGAGCCCCCATGGAGAGCCCACCCCTCTTTTCGGGTGTGGGTTCACGGCGTGTCCCGGAAGGGCCTCGGGTACCGCGCGTGCGGGTTCAACGCTCCAACAAACCGAGGTTCACTCGCTATCACCGGCGTCCGGCGAATGCCGCGAAAACCACTCAAGGATCGCCGCCACCTTGCCCAACAACTGGCTCGGCCGCTTGTAGATACTGTGGGACGCCCCCGGCATCCTGACCATCGCCGTGTCCACCCCCTGCAGCTTCAGCGCCTGGTAGTACTGCTCCGTTTCCGACATCGGCGTACGCAGGTCAGATTCACCCGTGAGCAGCATCGTCGGGGTAGTGACATTGCCTACCCGTGACAGGGGCGAACGCTCCCAGTACGTGGTGGGGTCTTCCCAGGGCATCTTTTCGAACCAGTAGCGGGTGAAATAGGGTGGGTTATCCGCCGTCAGCACAAAACTGGTCCAGTTGATCACCGGCTTGGCGACGACTGCGGCGCGGAAACGATCGGTGTTGCCCACAATCCATGCGGTGAGTACGCCGCCGCCCGAACCACCGGTCACATACAACTGGTCCTCGTCGATATAGCCCTTGTCAATCACCGCATCCACCACCGTCATCAGGTCGTCGTAATCCTGGTTCGGGTAGTTGTGGTGGATCAGGTTGCCAAAGTCCTCACCGTAGCTGGTGCTGCCGCGGGGGTTGGCGTAGACCACCACATAGCCGGCGGCGGCGTAGAGCTGGATCTCCGCGGCAAAGTGGGGGCCGTAGGTGGCAAAGGGCCCGCCGTGAATTTCCAGGATCAGCGGGTAGCGTTTGGCAGGATCAAAGCCCGGGGGCAGTGCCACCCAGGCCTGGATGTCCTGCTGGTCGAAGCTGGATTTCACCCACAGTTCCTCGACCCTGGCGAGTTCGCGGTACTTCAGCACATTGTCGTTGAGGTGGGTCAGCTGCCGGTTGCGGCCGCCCTTGCCCACGGCCAGCTCCGCAGGGAGAGCGGCGGAGCCTGCGGTGTAGGCATAGACGTCGTCACCGCCCACGGCAAAATCAGCCCCGGTATAGGGACGCCCGAATGACTTGCCGCCCATATCCCGCGCCAGTTCGGTGATTTTGCCGCCCAGGGTGGTAGAGGCCAGCACCGTGTCGCCCTTGTCGTCGTACTGAAAGTAAATGCGGCGCCCGTCATCCGACCACTGGGGATCGCTGACGCTGCGATCCAGGTCCGCCAGCAGCTCGCGCTTGTCACTGCCATCGCTGTCCATGACATACAGGCGGTTGCGGTGGTAACCCATGAGGCGATCATCCCAGCCGGTCCAGGCGATACGCTCACCGTCCGGCGACACGGCCAGGTTGCCATCGGGGCCCTTGCGATCGGTGAGGGCTGACAACTCGCCGGTGGCGACGTCGATCCGGTAAATATCGCTGTTGACCACATCCGTGGCCCAGTCCGGGTTGCGATTGGCCGACACGTACAGCGCCCTGCCATCGGCCGACCACGCGATACTGCCGTCGTGGTGGAATTCACCCGAGGTCAGCTGGCGCGGACTGCCGCCATCCGCCGGCATGACAAACACGTGGCTGTAACCGTGGGGCTTGTTACCGCTGCCATCGTTGCGATAGACACTGCGATCCACCACCACCGGCGGCGGCGCCCACTCGGCGCCCTCGGGCCGGGGCGGCAGGCTGCCCATCACCGGCGCCGGCTCAGGCACCCGCATGGCAAAGGCGAGCCACTGCCCATCCGCTGACCAGGCCAGGTTCTTGGCCTTTTCCGGCAGGCGGGTCAGCTGGGCGGTGCGGGGAGTGTCGAGCCAGCTGACAAAGATCTGTGAGCCCACATCGTCGCGGCTGACGTAGGCGACCCGGCTGTCATCGGGCGCCAGCACGGCGCCGCTGATATTGTTGGGGCCGCTGGTCAGCGGCTGTTCCGCACCGCTGTCGAGGTCGACCAGCCACAGGTTGGTGCGGGAACGGTCCTTCATGATGTCCATGCTGTGGCGCAGATACAGCGCCCGCTCGCCGGCGCTGTCGACCAGGGCATCACTCGCGTAGCGCAACTGGAAAACATCTTCGGGGGCGAATTTGGGTGCTGCCAGTACAGCGCCCGTCAGCAGGGCCAGGCCGGGTAGCGACAGCCAGGGGATGAGTCGGCGGGATGTGTTCATTCCTTCTTCCTTCACAGATCAGTTACCATGGCATCCTTTGCATCACACGAGTTATCGCGTCCCGTCATGTCAAATCCGCTGATCGAATTCCACCCCCTGCCGCCCTTCTCCAGCATCCGCGTAGAGCACATAGAGGAAGCCGTAGGCCAGTTGATGGAGCGCAACAAAGCCGCCATCGAAACGCTACTGGACGGGGTTACCGCACCGAGCTGGGACAACACACTGCAACCGATCGAAGACCTGGAAGATGACCTCGAGCGCTGCTGGGCACCGGTGTCGCATTTAAACGGTGTGATGAACTCGGAAGCCCTGCGGGAGGCCTATAATCGCTGCCTCCCCATGCTGTCGGAGTATAGCACCTGGATGGGCCAGAACCGCCCGCTATACGAAGCCTACCAGCAGGTGGCCGACAGCCCGGAGTATGCTCAGCTGACTACCGCCCAACGCAAAGCCATCGACAACGCCCTGCGCGACTTCCGCCTGGCGGGGGTCGCCCTGCCGCCGGCACAGCGGCTGCGCTACGGTGAAATCAGGAAGCGCCTGTCCGAGCTCGGCAGTAAATTCAGCGAGAACGTACTCGATGCCACCCGCGCCTGGAGTCGTGAAGCCACCGCGGAGGAGCTGACCGGGCTGCCGCCTACCGCGCTGGCCAGCGCCCGCCAGGCGGCCGAGCAAGTGGGTAAAGAGGGCTACCTGCTGACCCTCGATTTCCCCTCGGTGCAGCCGGTCCTGACCTACTGCGACAACGCGCCCCTGCGCGAGGAGGTGTACACCGCCAATGCCACCCGGGCCTCGGACCAGGGCCCCGGTAAAGGACAGTGGGACAATTCGAACCTCATAACGGAAATACTCGACCTGCGCCTGGAACTTGCCCAGCTGCTCGGCTTCGACAGCTACGCTGCCCTGTCGCTGGCGACGAAAATGGCGGAGAGCCCGCAGCAGGTTATCGACTTCCTGCAGCAGCTGGCGGCGCGCGCCCACCCGCAGGCCTGCAAGGAGTGGCAGGAGCTGTGTGACTTTGCCCGCAGCGAGCACGGCGTGGATGCACTGCAGGCCTGGGATGTGGCCTACTACGCCGAGAAACTCAAGCAGGCCCGCTACCAGGTTTCGCAGGAGGAAATTCGCCCCTACCTGCCGGTCGACCGGGTACTGGGCGGGCTGTTCGAACTGGTCCAGCGCCTGTACCAGCTCGAGGTAGTGGAAGTCAGCGACTTCGATAGCTATCACCCCGATGTCCGCCTGTTCGAACTGCGCCGGGACGGCAGCGCGGTCGCCCGCTTCTACCTGGACCTCTACGCCCGCGCCGACAAACGCGGCGGCGCCTGGATGGCGGATTGCCGGGTGCGTCGCCGGCGCGACGGGGAACTGCAGTTGCCGGTGGCCTTCCTGGTCTGCAACTTCACCGCTCCGGTGGGGGATGCTCCCTCCCTGCTCACCGAGCAGGAGCTCACCACCCTGTTCCACGAATTCGGCCACGGCCTGCACCACATGCTCACCGAACAGGAGGTCGCCGCGGTTTCCGGTATTAATGGCGTGGCCTGGGATGCAGTGGAGCTGCCCAGCCAGTTCCTTGAGAACTGGTGCTATGAGCCCGAGGCGCTGGCGTTTATCACCGGCCATCACGAGACCGGCGAACCCCTGCCCCAGGCACTGCTGGACAAGATGCTGGCGGCGAAAAACTTCCAGTCTGCCATGTTCATGGTGCGCCAACTGGAATTCGGACTGTTTGATTTCCGCCTGCACCAGCAGTGGTCAGCGGATAGTCCGCTCTCGGTACAGGGCTTGCTGGACGAGGTTCGCAGCGAAGTAGCGGTAGTGATCCCGCCCGCCTTCAATCGCTTCCAGCACAGCTTTTCCCACATTTTTGCCGGCGGCTATGCCGCGGGTTACTACAGCTACCTGTGGGCGGAAGTGCTGTCCGCGGATGCCTACTCCCGCTTTGAAGACGAGGGCATCTTCAATCCGCAGACCGGCGCCGACTTCCGCGACAAGATCCTCGCGATGGGCGGATCCATCGACGCCATGGACATGTTCGTGGACTTCCGCGGCCGCGAACCGGACCCGGAAGCGCTGCTGCGCCACTGCGGGATTGCGGCCTAAACCGGTCGAAGGGAACTGTGCGTAACAACAGAGTAAGCAAACGACAAACAAAACACAGGCGTCCTGGCTGGCATCCCGCCCCGGCGTCTGAATAATGTATAGTTGCTGTGGTTTTTGACCGTACACCGGGAATCCAAGATATGCCCCTGACCATCCTGAGACGCTGTTGCAGGAACTCGCTCACCAGCGTCGCGGTCCTGCTGGCTATTGTCACAGCGCAGCCACTCTCGGCGGCAATTACGATCCAGGCTCCCTTCAACAATACCTATAGTGCCGTAGAACTCGGTGCGATCAACGGCTTGCCCCAGCGCTACGGCGGGCTGACCTTCAAGCCGGGCGATCCGAATACCATCCTGATCGGCGGCCAGGCCAACGACGCGGCCGGGCGTTTCTACGAAGTCCCGCTGATACGCGACCCCGTCAGCCGCAAGATCACCGGATTTGGGACGCCTGTCGCCACCGGCTTCGGCGCCAACAATGACGGCGGCGTCGCCTACCACCCAAGCGGCATCCTGCTGTATTCGCGCTATTCCAACAACGAGATCGGAATGGTCGCCCGCGGCAGTCATACCCAGGACAGGTCGGTTGCCCTGTCGACCATAGGCGTTGCCGCCTCTCCCGGCGCCCTGACCTTCGTCCCGGCGGATTTGAACGGCGGCGGCCGCCTCAAGGCGATGAGCTACAGCGGCGCGCGCTTCTACGATATCGAATACGAAAATGATGGCAACGGCACCTTCCGCCTCACTGCCGCTACCCAAACGGCGACCCTGACCGGCGGCCCGGAGGGAATGATTTACCTGCCCCAGGGCTCTCCCGAATTTGGCGCCACCCAGACACTGCTGGTGACGGAGTACGGCAACAACGCGATTGCCGCCTACCAGATCGACGCTGGCGGCAACCCGATCAGCTCGACCCGCCGGGTCTTCCTTTCGGGCCTCACCGGAGGAGAAGGCGCGGCGATCGACCCGGTGACCGGGGACTTCCTGTTTTCCACCTTTGGCAATCCCAACCAGGTGGTACGGGTGGAGGGCTTTCTACCCCCGGCCAGCGTAGCCCTTGCCTCCTCAGCCAACCCGGCCAAGGAAACCCTGCTGGTCACCTTCACCGCTACCATCAGCGGCCAGGGCAGTATTACTGGCAGCGTCACCTTTCGCGATGGCTCCACGCCAATCAGCGGCTGTATCAACCTCAGTGTCGCATCGAGTCAGGCCACCTGTACGACTTCGGCCCTGACCATCGGCAGCCATCAGATCAACGCCACCTACAGTGGCAACGCGACCAACGCCACGGGGACCGGCTCGCTAAGCCAGGTGATAAACCCACTGAACACCGCGCCGGTAGCCGGGCCTAGCAGCCTTAAAACCGTGGTCAACTTTGCTTTGGGCGGCACCCTGGTTGGCAGCGATATCGATGGCGACAGCCTGAGCTTTACCCTGGCACCCGGCAGCGGCCCCGCCCACGGCACCGTAACCGGGCTGGATCCTCTGACTGGCGACTTCCTGTATACCCCGAATGCCGGCTATACCGGCGCTGACGCCTTTGCGTACACGGTGACCGAGATCAGATCGGATGCCCTACCGGTGCTGAGCAGCACAGGGCAGATGCAGATCACCGTGCTACCTCCACCGCCGGGCTTTCCGGGTAACCGGGTGCCTCTGCCAGCGGACGACTTCTACGAAACTGAAAAGGGCATTGTCCTCACCGTCCAGCCGGATGGGGTTCTCGCCAACGACGTCGACCTGGACAAGCAGCCCCTGAAGATTTCCGGCCTGCCCGTTGCCGGCAGGGAACCCTTGCACGGCACTGTCGTGGCCACCAGTGGCGGCGGATTCACCTATACGCCTGACCCGGGGTATATCGGTGTAGACCAGTTCGACTACGAAGTCTCCGACGGCACCGATATCGCCATTGCCACCGTCAATTTGATTATCAAGGACAATGGCGTCAACGTCATTCCCCGGGCCGTGGACGATGCATACAACACCCCCGACAACGTCCCGCTGACCGTTGCGTCGCGCGGCGTACTTGCCAATGACGTGGATGCCGACAAGCGCCAGCCCCTGCGGGTGGTGCTGGAGTTTCCCCCCACGCTGGGCACTGTGTCACTGGCACCCAACGGCGGTTTCACCTATACCACCAGCGGCCAGTGCAGTGTCGCCGATACCCAGTTGACTGACAGCTTTACCTATCTTACCTCCGACGGTATCGACTTTTCCTCTCCAGCCACCGTCACCATCACGATCCACTGCACCAACCAGTTGCCGACGTCTGTCAACGATGTGTACTCGACGCCCTCGGACACCGAGTTGTTCGTGCCCGCCAGCGGCATCCTCGCCAACGATCAGGACCCTGAATCCAACCCACTGCAAGTCAGTTCGGCCACCTCCACCACCGGCGGCGCCCTGGCCCTGTTCAGCGACGGCAGCTTCCGCTACCAACCGGGGCCGCCGTCGGCTCCGGGAGTAAACTATCAGGATTCTTTCACCTACCGCGCCAGTGACGGTCTCGGCGAGAGCACGAACCAGGCCACCGTTACCATCAACGTCACGGCCGCCAACCTGCCACCGCTGGCGGGCAATGACCTGTATACGGTGGTAGAGAACACGACGCTGACGATTCCGGCGCCGGGCCTCCTCGGCAATGATATCGACCCGGAAAGCCACGCCCTCACGCCCCTCGGCTTTACCCCTCCGGCCAACGGCCTGTTGCACACGTTGCCGGGTGGTGGTTTCGAGTACATTCCCAACGCCGGTTACGTCGGTCTCGACAGTTTCACCTACCGGGTGTCCGACGGTCGGGATGAGAGCAACCAGGCCACCGTCAGCCTGGTGGTACTCGCCAGCGGCATCAATGCCCCCCCGGTCGCCGTGAACGACGCCTTTGTCGTCCAGTTCGGACAGACCCTGAGCGTCCCTGCGCCGGGCCTGCTGGCCAACGACTCGGACCCCGATCTCAACCAGCCTGTCGGCGTCGCGCTCCTCAGCCAGCCCGTAGCCGGGACGGTCGCCCTGACCAGTGGCGGTGGCTTCAATTACACACCGGCACCGGCTGCCAATTGCGCCACCGATCAGCAGGTCAGCTTCACTTATGCCGCCACTGACGGCATCGATGACTCGAGCCCTGCCACGGTCACCATCACCATCCGCTGCAGTAACCTGCCCCCGAGTGCAACGGCGGACACCTTTTCGACGCCCCGCGACACCGAACTGGTCATCGGCGCACCGGGACTGTTACTCAATGACAGTGACCCGGACGGCAACCTGTTGACCGCCGTCATCACCACTTACCCCGCCAGCGGCGCCCTGGCCCTGCAGGCCGACGGCAGTTTCCGCTACCTTCCCGCCCCGGGCTTCGATGGTCAGGACAGTTTTACCTACCGGGTATCCGACGGCGCCGATGACAGTGGCGACGCGACAGTGACCATCGATGTGACACCGGTGAACGTGCCTCCGCTGGCAGGCAACGACCCCGCGACCGGCACCGCGTATATCACAGAGCAGAATCGGACGCTGAGCGTTCCCGGCCCCGGCGTGCTCGCCAACGATATCGACCCGGACGGCAACGTGCTGAGCGCGCTGCTGGCATCGCAGCCCGCCCACGGGACCCTGCAGTTTTTCAAGGATGGGGGATTTTTGTATCTGCCCGACCCCAACTATGTCGGCCTGGACAGTTTCACCTACCAGGCGAGTGACGGTGCAGATGCTGGCAGCGCCGCCACCGTGGTGATCCAGGTAACACCGGCAGCAGTGAACACACCGCCCATTGCCAGCGACGACAGCTATACCGGCCCCTTCGGCCAGTTGCTGTCAGTGCAGGGCCCCGGCCCTCTCGCCAACGATGTTAACCCGGATGGCGCCCAGCCTCTGCGGATGGTACTCGCCACGCAACCGGCAGCGGGCGGTGCCGTCAAGCTCACCACCGGCGGCGGCTTCGATTACACGCCGCCTGCCGGAATTGCCTGCACGCCAGGGCTCAGTGACACCTTCACCTATTTCGCCAATGACGGCACAGACAACTCCGCGTCGGCCGCCACGGTGACGATCAACCTGACCTGTGCGCCCGCTGCTGCGCCCACATCAATCCCGGTGATGAACCGCTGGCTGCTGCTATTACTGGCATTCGGGGTATCCGCATTGGTGTGGTTACGAGTTCAACCGAAGCCGGCCAAACCGGCTGGTTAAGCAGATGATGAACTTCTCCGGCCCGGCTCCGAATCATCGCTGCGGCATGCTGCCGCGGCCTGGCCCGGAGGCTCAGCGCGGCTGGCGAAAACAGGGGAACTCGTAGCAGAGTTCCCCGGTCTCCCCCAGCTGCAGCTCCAGCAGCCAGCGATAGGCGCGCTTGCGATTGCCCCAGTTACTCTCCTGGCGGCCACGTGGCAGCGGCTGTTCAATGGAGAGCCCGCCGTCCTGCACAGAGGGGTCCGTCACCGGCTGCGACTCCCACTCGGTACTGCGAACCAGCTGCTTGCCGCTTCCCCCACCTTCGCTCCGTTTCCACTCTTCACGCACCAGCGTCACACGGTAAGCGGTCACACGGTCGAGCTCTCCACCCGGCACTGCAACGGTGCCCATCAGGCGCTCGCCAGGACTGGCCGGAAAGTCGTCCAGGGTGAAATAGCTTCCCCTGCCCCAGGTATACAAGGCCCATGCCCTCAGGAACTGTCGCCAGCCCCAGACAGCGACGCCAATAAACGCGGCCAGCCCCGCCAGGCCCAGAAGCGTCTCAAACACCGTGGACTCACCATTGCCGCCAATCACGGTGATTGCCAGTGCCGTCAACAATAGCGAGGCAATGGTAAAACCAACCGGCAAAAGGGAAGCCCGGTAAAGCTGCTCCGCCGCGTCATGACCCAGGCGCCCTTCCTGCCAGGCACCGCGCCAGCGCCAGGGCTGGCCGGGAAACTGGCGTTGCCAGCGTCGCTCGGCGAGGGCCCTCCCAGTGCGGTGCAGGAGCGGTATCAGCAGGATGACGCCCGCGAGCAGAAATAGCAGGCCGAGCCCGGATAGCATCCACAGGTCGCCGGGTGCTTCAGGCCCGGTCGTTGAGGGTGTCTCCGGGGGGACGGCAATACCCGTGAGGAGGATGACGCCGGCGCACAGCATGACCGCGCAGAGGAGAGTTTGTGTAAAACCGGGAAACTGGGAGGGTTGGCAGGTATCGCTCACGGCACATCCCTGTGCTATCGGCTACGGGTTCCCCCAGAATAGCTAATCTGGCGCACACTGCCAGCGGGCGGACCCGCGCTGGCCCGGCCCGGAGGCGACACCGAGTTCGATTTCCCGCAGGTCTTCGCCCCGGGACCGTTCCACCAGGCGCCCCAGCAAATAGTGTGAAAACTCCTCCACCGTGGCATTGCGGATGGGCAGGACGAGAGTGTCACTACGCAGGAACAGCATCTGCTCACCGGCGAAGCGGACCCGGTAGTAATCGCCCTCTTCCCCGATCTGCTGATGCGGCGAATCGCCCGCCAGCAGCATGTACTCGTCGAGCTCGTCGCAAAGCTGTTTGATACGGCGCTTGTAGACGTTGTAGTCAGCAGAAAAGCCGTTGTCGCCCATGGGCGCCACGATACGGGCGGATACGGAATAATTGTGCCCGTGCAGGCGCTCCCGTTCGCTGGCGCTGAAAATGGTGTAGTGCGCAGCGGAGAACTTGTGGCTTTCCTTGTCGATGTGAAGGGTGGTCAGGCGCTCCATCGGGGGTCTTTCCGCAGGCTGGGGTCGCCATTGTTGCGGCTCGAAACGAGGAAGGCAAGTACAGCGCCCGCCGGGGACAACATTGAATCGCTGCCGTGCAAAACGGCATACTGCACACTCCAAGGGATTCCGGATCGACCACTACCATGAAAATCGCCATCATCACCGGCGCCAGTGTCGGCATCGGGCGTGCGACTGCCGCCCGTTTTCTGGCCGATAACTACCAGGTCTACAATCTTTCCCGCCGGGAGTGCCCCGAACCCGGCGTGAGCAACCTGCATTGCGATCTCGCCGACCCGGCCTCCATCGACGCCTGCTGCGACAGCCTGCGCGCGCCACTGAGCGATAGCGCCAGTGTGACACTGATTCACAACGCCAGCCAGATGCGCAAGGACAGCGCAGACCAGTGCGACAGCGACAGCCTGCGTGCTGTGCTGGAGACCAACGTAGTCGCGATCAATAGCCTCAATCGACGCCTGCTGCCGGGCATGCCCCGCGGCTCCAGCCTGCTGTACGTGGGCTCGACGCTCTCGGAAAAGGCCGTGCCCGGGTCCTTCAGCTACGTGGTCAGCAAACACGCCCAACTGGGCATGATGCGCGCCACCTGCCAGGACCTGATGGGAACGGGAATCCACACGGCACTGATCTGTCCGGGCTTCACCGATACCGAGATGTTGCGCACCCACATTGGCGACGACGCCGTGGTGGTGGACGCCATTTCGGCCATGAACAGCTTCAATCGTCTGATCGAGCCGGCGGAAATCGCCGAGCTGCTGCACTGGGCCCACCACAACCCGGTGATCAACGGCGCCGTTCTGCACGCCAACCTGGGCCAGCGGGAAAGCTGACATGGATGCGACCACCGGCACTACCGGGCGCAGTCTGGACCCGGCGGAGCTCCACGAGCGCCGGGAGCGCGTGTTTCTCGTGCTGGCGGGCACCTTCCTGGCCGCCATGACCCTGCTCAACGTCATCGGCATTACCCGCTTTATCCAGTTGGGGCCCATGGCGCTGGCCGTCGGGGTGCTGCCCTATCCGCTGACCTTCCTGTGCACGGACCTGGTGTGCGAGCTGTACGGCAAGGCGCGAGCCAATTTCCTGGTGAGCGTGGGGCTCGGGCTCAACTTCCTGATCCTGGGGGTGTTGTTCCTGGGAGATGCCATTCCCCCGGTACCCGCCGAACAGATGCCACCCTGGCAGGTGCTGCAGCTGGCGGCACCGGTGGCCCTGCCCAATGGCGACCTGGTGGAGGGCAGCGTGGGGCTGTACCAGTTGATCTACGCCACGACTTCGGGGGCGGTGTTTGCGTCCATGCTGGCCTACATCGCCGCCCAGTATTGCGACGTACAGCTGTTCCACTTCTGGAAACGGGTCACGAAGGGCAAGTACCTGTGGGTGCGCAACAATTTCAGCACCCTGATGAGCCAGATGGTGGATTCGGTGATGGTGATCAGCGTGACTTTCGGCGCGGCGTTCCTGCGCGGCGATATCGCCCTGCAGGCGCTATTGGTGCTGATCGGCAGCAACTACCTGTTCAAGGCGGCGGTCGCCCTGCTGGATACGGGTCCCTTCTACCTTGCCGTGCATTATTTGAAGCGTTATCTGCGGCTGGGTAACGGAGAATATGCCGTTCCGGGCGGGGCTGCACTGACAGCACCCGCCCGGTAATTCCGGTTCAGCTCACGGCCGCCAGAGCTGGCGGTTGCGCTCGCTTTTGGGCGAGGTACTCCCCGGCCAGTTGCTCGGCAATGGACTCAGTGGAGCTGTGGCACTCATCGGCACGCCGCAGTACTTCGGCCAGGGTGCCTTCGATACGCGCAATGTGCTCGCGCTTGGCAGACTCGGCGGAGCCGGCCCGCTGGTGGTGCACATCGATAATGCCGCCGGCATTCACCAGGAAATCCGGGCAGTAGAGTATGCCGAGATCCCGCAGGTGATTGCCGTCTTCCGGGGTAGCGAGCTGATTGTTCGCGGCGCCGCAAACGATACCGCTACGCAGCGTCGGAATGCTCTGCTCGTTGAGGATGGCACCCATGGCGCAGGGAGCAACGATATCCACTTCCTGTTGCAGGATGTCGTTGACGTCGACCGCAATCACTCCCAGTTCATTCACCGCCCGCTGCAGGTTGTCGATGTTCACGTCGGCGCCGTAGACGGTGGCACCGTCGGCACGCAGGTGGCGGGCCAGGTAGTAGCCGACATGGCCGAGACCCTGGATCGCCACCTTGAGACCCTGGAAGCTGTCGGCGCCCAGGCGGTGACGGATGGCGGTGCGCATGCCGAGGTAGACGCCCCAGGCAGTGCTGGGAGACGGATCACCACCAAACTCGTTGTCGTCCAGGCCGCTGACCCAGTGGGTGCGCTCGCCCATCACCTTCATGTCGGCCACGCCGGTACCGGAGTCTTCCGCCGCGACGTAGCGGCCACTCTGGGAGTTGACGAAGTCGCCCATCGCCAGCAGCAGCTCACGATTCTTGTCGGTGCGCGGGTTGCCGATGATCACTGACTTGCCACCGCCCAGGGGCAGGCCTGCCAGCGCCGATTTATAGGTCATGCCCCGCGACAGGCGCAGCACATCATGCAGGGCCTCTTCGTCGCTGCTATAGGGAAACATGCGGCAGCCCCCAACGCCGGGACCCAGGGTCGTGTTATGCACGGCAATAATGGCGCGCAGGCCGGTATCGCTATCAGAGCAGAAGGAGACCAGTTCGTGCTGGTCAAAGGCCGGGGCAGAAAAAACGCTCATCACCAATCCTCGGTAGTGTTATTCAATTGTGGTCAGTTCATGGTTCACGCGGCGTCGACGATTTTCACCGCCGCCGTGTGGGTTTCACCGCGCAGTTGCGCCAGGAGCTGCTGCTTGCGCAGTTCCAGGTTCTCGCGGTTGCGATCTTTCACGTGGCCGAAGCCGCGCAGCTTGGCGGGCAGTCGCGCCAGTTCCAGGGCGACGGTGTAGTTGTCCGGGCCCAGCTCTTTCATCAGCGCGTCCAGCACCGCCTCGTAATCGGCGATGTCCTGACGCTCCTGCCGGCGCTCCTCGGTGTAGCCGAAGATATCCAGCTTGCCGCCCCGCAGCCGACGGAATTTCGCCAGCAGGCCGAAGGCTTTCATCATCCAGGGGCCAAACTCCTGTTTGATCAGGTGGCCGGTATTGGGGTCGCGCTTGCTGAACAGGGGCGGAGCCATGTTGAAACGCAGCTCGTAGTCACCCTCGAACTGCTGCTGCAGCTTCCTGATGAACTCACCATCACTGTACAGGCGAGCTACTTCGTACTCGTCCTTGTAGGCCATCAGCTTGTACAGGTTGCGAGCGGCGGCCACGGTGATGGAGTCGGCTTCCGCGGAACGCGAGTCTGCCGCGCGCACCCGTTCGACCAGTGCCCGGTAACGTTCGGCGTAGGCGGCGTCCTGGTAGTCGGTGAGGCGCTGTACCCGGTCGGCGACGATCTCGTCCACGCTCTCCAGACGCGGCTTGGGTGCCGGGGCAAGCTGTTCGACCAGTGCCAGTACTTTCTCTGGCTGGTGAGCACAGCGACGTCCCCAGAGGAAGGCTGCCTTGTTAAACGCTACGGCCACACCGTTGAGCTCGATGGCCTCTTCCAGCGCTTCGGCGGAAACCGGCACCGTGCCGCGCTGCCAGGCAAAGCCCAGCAGGAACAGGTTGGAGGCAATGGAGTCACCGAGCAGTTGGGTGGCAATCCGGGTGGAATCAATGAAGTGGGTATCGTCACCGACTTCGGTGCTGATCTTTTCCTTCATGGACCGGGTGGGGAACTTTGCGTCCGGATCCAGGATGAAGGATGAGGTGGGCACCTCGGCTTCATTGACCACTGCGTGGGTGCGCCCCTGGGCGACCTTGCCCATGGCCTCATAGGTAGTGGTCACCACCAGGTCACAGCCCAGCAGCAGGTCGGCTTCGCCGGCTGGGATTCGCACGGCCTTGATGTCTTCCTGGTTCTGGCTGACCCGGACATGACTCACCACCGCACCAAACTTCTGCGCCAGACCGGTCTGGTTCATGGTGGCGCAGCCCTTGCCTTCGATGTGCGCGGCCATGGCCACCAGCGCAGTGATGGTCAGCACGCCGGTGCCGCCAACGCCGGTTACCACCGTGTTCCAGGGGCGATCCAGAGAGGGCAGCTGGGGCTCGGGCAGTGGGTCGAACACCACCTGGCTGTCGTCACCGACGCCGCCGGGCTTGCGCAGCTTGCCGCCGATGACCGACACGAAGCTGGGGCAGAAACCGTTGGCGCAGCTGTAGTCCTTGTTGCAGGAGCTCTGGTCGATCTGGCGCTTGCGGCCCAGCTCAGTCTCCTTGGGCACCACCGACAGGCAGTTGGACTTCACGCTGCAGTCACCGCAGCCCTCACAGACCGCGTCGTTGATGAACAGTCGCTTGTTCGGATCCTCCATGCGCCCCTTCTTGCGCCGACGGCGCTTCTCGGCGGCGCAGGTCTGGACGTAGACGATGACCGAGGTGCCCTCGTACTCACGTAGCTCTTTCTGCAGTGCGTCCAGCTCGTCGCGGTGATGCAGGCTGAATCCGGGGATGCCGCCAAACTCTCCGCGCCAGGATTCGGGGGAATCCGATACCAGGGCAATGCGGCGCACGTTCTCGGCGCTCACCTGGCGAATAACGTCACCCACGCTCAGCGGCCCGTCGATGGGCTGGCCGCCCGTCATCGCCACCGCGTCGTTGTAGAGAATCTTGTAGGTGATGTTGACCTTGGCAGAGACCGCGGCGCGAATCGCCAGCAAGCCGCTGTGGAAGTAGGTGCCATCGCCCAGGTTCTGGAATACGTGTTTGGTTTCCGTGAACGGTGCCTGGCCGATCCAGGTAACACCCTCGCCCCCCATCTGGGAGAAAGTGTGAGTCTCCCGATCGGGCATCCAGGTGGCCATGTAATGACAGCCGATACCACCGAGGGCGCGGCTGCCCTCGGGTACCTTGGTGGAGGTGTTGTGGGGGCAGCCGGAGCAGAAGTGCGGCACCCGCTCGATGGTTTCCCGTGGCGTGGCCAGCGAGGCCTCCTTGCGGTTGATCCACTCGACGCGCTGGTCCATCAGTTCAGACTGGAAGAAGCGCTTGATCCGGCTGTGAATCGCCAACGCCACCATGGCCGGGGTCAGTTCACCCAGGTTGGGCAGTAGGTCGCGCCCCTCCTCGTCGAACTCACCGAATACCCGGGGGCGGGCAGCCACCGGGTAGTTGTAGAGTTGGCCGGTCAGCTGGTCCTCGATGATCGAGCGCTTCTCTTCCACCACCAGGATCTCTTCGAGGCCCTCGGCAAATTCGTGGGTGGTGCGGGGCTCCAGCGGCCAGGGCATGCCCACCTTGTAGACCCGCAGGCCGAGCTGGGCGGCGACCTTGTCGTCGATACCCATATCTTCCAGCGCCTGCATGACGTCCAGGTAGGCTTTACCGGAGGTAATGATGCCGAAGCGGGCGTTGGGGCTGTCCACCACGATGCGGTTGAGGCCATTGACCCTGGCGAACTCGCGAGCGGCATAGATCTTGTATTTGTTGAGGCGTAGCTCCTGTTCCAGGGGCTTGTCCGGCCAGCGGGCGTGCACGCCGTCCGGGGGCAGCTGGAACTCCTCCGGAATCACAATATCGATACGGTTGGGGTCGATGTCGGCAGAAATCGCCGAATCCATGTTTTCGGTAATGGCCTTCAGGGCAACCCAGCACCCGGAATAGCGCGACAGTTCCCAGCCGTAGACACCCAGATCGAGGACTTCCTGCACGTTGGCCGGGCTCAGCACCGGTACCGAGGCACCGATGAACATGTGCTCACTCTGGTGCGGCAGGGTGGAGGATTTACAGGCGTGGTCGTCACCGGCCACCGCCAGTACACCGCCGTACTGGCTGGTGCCAAAGGCATTGGCGTGCTTGATCACGTCCATTGAACGATCGACACCCGGGCCCTTGCCGTACCACATGGAGAAGACACCGTCGTACTTGGCACCGCGGAACAGGTTGGTCTGCTGGCTGCCCCAGACAGCCGTGGCCGCCAGGTCCTCGTTCACCCCGGGCTGGAACACCACGTTGTGCTGGTCGAGCCAGGGCTTGGCGCGCCACATTGCCTGGTCGACGCCGCCGACGGGAGAGCCCCGGTAACCGGAGATGAATGCCGCCGTGTTCAGCCCGCGGCTTACGTCGCGCTGGTGCTGCAGCATTGGCAGGCGCACCAGCGCCTCGATGCCAGTCATGTAGGCGCGGGTTGCATCCAGCGCATACTTGTCGTCGAGAGAAACTTTGCGTGTTGCAGTGTTGCCCGGGGTAGCCATATCCAACTCACCTTACGATTTGGAATAGTGTGTCCCAAAAGTATAGAAATTGTTATTTGAAATGCCCGGGCATTGGACCCTAAAATGCATAATTTATGCAGTAATATGCCGCCCGGAGACTTAAATGCCTACAGAGCTCGCCAAACAGGATTTGGACATCCTCCGACTGCTGCAGCGGGACGCAACGCTGAGCAGTGGGGAGATCGCCGAACGCATCAATCTTTCCCAGTCACCCTGCTGGCGGCGCATCAACCGGCTGGAGCAGGAGGGCGTGATCCAGCGCCGCGTGGCGCTGCTGGATCGGGAGGCCCTGGGCATGGAGGTGGTGGTGTTTGCCACCATCAACCTCACCTCCACCGGGCGCCAGAACCTGATGAGTTTCGAGCGGGAGATCGTCGACCACCCGGAAGTCATAGAGTGTTACACCATGACCGGGATATGGGACTATATGCTCAAGATTGTGACCCGGGACATCCGTCACTATGAGGAGTTTGTCCGCAACACGCTGACGGCCAGTCCGGCCATCCGCGAGTTGCACTCCCATATGGCGGTAACCGAGATCAAGAACAGTACCGAACTGCCGCTGGACACCCAGCTTTGATCGCGCAAGCGCAGGACGCCATGGCAATTCACAGCAAACTCCCCGACATCGGCACTACCATATTCACTCGCATGTCGGCCCTCGCCCGGGAGCACGGTGCCATCAACCTGTCCCAGGGCTTCCCGGACTTCCCGGCCCCTGAGGGGCTGCGTCGGGCCCTCGCCCACCATGCGCTGGAAGGGCACAACCAGTATGCACCAATGATCGGGGAACCCGCGCTGCGGGAACAGGTCGCCGCCCAGCTCCAGCGCTTTCGCGGCGTAACACCGGATCCGGTCGAGGAGATCACCATCGTACCGGGCGCAACCGAAGGCATCTTCTGTGCCATCATGGCGCTGGTGGACCGCGATGACGAAGTCATTCTGCTGGACCCGAGCTATGACAGCTACGAACCCGCCGTGCGCCTGGCGGGGGGACGCGCCATTCACGTCCCCTTGATCGAAGACACCTTTGCCGTCGATTGGGACCATGTATCAGGCGCACTGTCATCCCGCACCCGGATGATTGTGATCAACTCGCCGCACAATCCCACCGGGGCGGTGCTCAGCCACAGCGACCTGGAAACCCTCGAGGAACTGGCAGAATTGCGCGACCTGCTGGTGGTGAGCGACGAAGTCTATGAGCACCTGGTGTTTGACGGTGCCCGCCATCACAGCGTGCTGGAGTACCCGGCCCTGCGCAGTCGCAGCGTGACAGTCTATTCCTTTGGCAAGACCTACGGTGTGACTGGCTGGAAAACCGGGTACTGCGTGGCGCCACCGGCACTGACCGCAGAGCTGCGCAAGGTACATCAGTTCAACTGCTTTGTGGGCGTTACGCCGGTGCAACTGGCGCTGGCGGACTTCATGGCGGAGGACCCCGATTACCCGGGCACCCTGCCGGGCTTCTACCAGGCCAAGCGAGACCTCCTACACAGGGCCCTGGCCAACTCCCGCTTCAGGCTCCGCCCCAGCGCCGGCACCTACTTCCAGCTACTGGATTACAGCGACATTACCGATGAGCCGGACCACAGCCTGTGCGAACGCTGGACCGTCGAGCAGGGCGTCGCCAGCATTCCCATTTCCATTTTCTACCAGGCCCCACCACAGCAACACTACCTGCGCCTCTGCTTCGCCAAACAGGACGAGCAGTTGCTGCGGGCCGCGGAGACCCTATGCAGAATCTGAAAGTCACCCTGGTACAGTGCGAACTGGCCTGGGAAGCGCCGGCCGACAACCGTCGCCAGTTCAGCGAGATCATCGCCGGTTGTCCCGCCGACAGCGACCTCGTCGTGCTACCGGAGATGTTCACGACCGGGTTTTCGATGAACGCCCTGGCGAACGCGGAACCTCCAGGCGGCGAAACCGAGCAATGGCTGCTGGAGATGTCCCGGGAGCGCGACTGCGCCATCACTGGCTCAATTGCGGTGCAGGTGGGGGATGCCGTCTACAACCGCATGCTGTTCACCACCCCCGACGCCTGCCACTTCTACGATAAACGCCACCTGTTTCGCATGGCCGGAGAACACAAGCGCTACGCGGCGGGCGACGAGCGGGTGGTCGTGAACTGGCGTGGCTGGCGAATCCTGCTGCAGGTATGTTATGACCTGCGCTTCCCTGTATTCAGTCGCAACACGGGCGATTACGACCTGGCCGTGTACGTGGCCAACTGGCCTGCCAGTCGCAGATTGCACTGGCGCAGCCTGCTGCAGGCGCGCGCCATTGAGAACCAGGCCTGCGTGGCTGGCGTGAATCGCGTCGGCAGTGATGCCAAGGGCTGGGAGTACAGCGGTGACAGCCTGCTCGTTGACGCCCAGGGCATCCTGTTGGCCGACCCGCAAAATGAAAACGGCACCGTCAGCGCAGTGCTGGACGGTGCCGCCTTGTTACAGTACCGGGAGTCCTTTCCCTGCCAGCTGGACGCCGATGGCTTCGAGCTGGCAGGCGTTACCGGAAGGACCTCCGGTTAGGCGAGACTACTCTTCGTAGGTCACTTCCAGGGTGGCCATGGTGCGACGGTTCTCGGCGCGGCCTTCCTTGGTGTCGTTGCTGGCGACCGGCTGGGATTCACCGTAACCGACAGGTTTGATGCGACTGGCAGCGATACCGTACTGGTTCACCAGCATATCCTTGACCGCGTCAGCACGGCGCTGGGACAGCTGCTGGTTGTAGTCGTCCGGACCCACGCTGTCGGTATGGCCTTCCAGCTGCACATCTACATCGTCGAAGCGCTGGAGGAATTTCGCCAGCTCGCCGATATCACTGAAGTACTGCTCTTTCACCTTGCTGGAGTCGAAGTCGAAGTTCACCTTCAGCTTGATGGAGGCTACGCGCTCAACCGGCAGTGGGCAGCCGTAGGCGTCAACGCGGGTGCCCGGAGGTGTGCCGGGGCACTGGTCCTTGTCGTCGGTCACGCCGTCGCCGTCAGAATCAACCGGAGCAGCTGCCACCACCGGCGGCGGTGCGTCTTCCTTCACCTTGCCGAAGTAGTAGTTCAGGCCGGCCGTCAGCAGCAGGTCGTTGTTGCCCTCGTCCAGGCTATGCACCAGGCGAGCCTCGAGGCGGGCACCGAAGCGGCGCGTCAGCATGTAGCGAATACCGGCGCCGGCGTTGAGGACGGTCTCTACGGAGTCGGCAAAGTCGGCGTCGAAGTCAATTTCACCGCCACCAAAGGCGAGGTAGGGGCGTACGCGGTTGCCTTCACCGATATAACTGCCGCCGTAATACAGCATGTCGAGTTGCCAGGTGGCGACGTCGACATCAAAACCGTCATTGGAGCTGGTCTCATCCTCGGCGTAGAAAATCTCGGCGGCCCAGTTGTCATCGAAAGCGTACTCGAGGCTCACCCATGGGGTCGCGTGGTCATCGAGGTTGCGATCATTATCGAAATACCACTGGCCAATCCCCCCATTAATGGTAATGGGTACTTCTGCGGATGCGGGGGCCGCCAGTACCGAAGCCAGTGCTGCACCGGCCGCGAGGGAAAGAATTTGTTTTTTCATTGTGACGCTTCTCCTAACTAGAATTACGCACGCCCTACCCGAGTCGTGCGACCCAACTTCCATTCAATATAGCAGTGAATTTTGAACTTTCTAATAATGTTGCGGTGGAATTATTACGCTGGTTTTTGCGCAAATATTACGGAATAACAGGAGCGGAGAGACCGTGCAGGCTCACCAGCCGAGCACCTGTTTTACAAAGGGTACCGTCAGTGCCCGCTGCTCGGCGAGGGAGCGACTGTCCAGAATGTCGAGCACCTCGAGCAACTCCGCCAGCCCCCTGGGAGCCCGGCTGACAACGTACCTGGCCACCTCCGGCGGCAACTGCAACCCGCGGCGAGCGGCGCGGAATGCCAGTACCGACGCCTTCTGCTCGTCATCGTAGCCGGGCAGATGATACACGATCCCCCACCCCAGGCGCGAGCGTAAATCAGCCAGTCGGACTGCCAAGTTGCGCGGAGAGGAATCCGCCGCCAGCAATAACCTGCAGTCTGCCGCCCGCGCCCGGTTAAAAAAGTGGAACAGTGCCTGCTCCCAGGCGTCGTTGCCGGCAACGGCCTGCAGGTCATCCAGACACACCAGGGAAAGGGTTTCCACGTCTGCCAGCACCGCGTCGGGAGCGTAGTCGAGCAACTCCCCAAGGGGCAGATACAGCGCACCTTCTGACGCCAGGTGACAGCTGGCCTGCAACAGGTGGGATTTGCCGCAACCGGGGCTCCCATACAGATACAGGACAGGTTCCCCGCCCTCCTCACGCTGCAGCTGCAGCAGCGGCAGCAGGGGAAACAGTGGCTCCGTCACGTAAAAATTGTCGAGGGTGGCGTCGTCGCGCAACTGCACGTTGAGTGCCAGCTGGTGGCCGCCGGAGGTCGCTGTCACACCTATTCTCCGGTATACAGTTCGCTGGCCCGGTAGCGGGCCACTGCGTGGCGTACGAATACCATGATAACCGCCGATACGGGGAGTGCGACCAGCACGCCGAGAAAACCGGCGATCTGCCCTCCGGCCATCAGGGCAAAAATCACCGCCACCGGATGAAGCCCGATGCGGTCCCCGACCAGGATCGGGGTAAGGACCACCGATTCCAGCACCTGACCGATAGCGAAGACTAGCGCCACCAGCAGTAATGCGCCGGGTTCATGGAACTGGAACCACGCCACCAGCAGGGAACTGGCAATACCCACAATAAAGCCAAGGTAGGGCACAATGCTGGCCAGGCCGGCCACCATCCCCAATACCAGGGCCAGCTGAACACCCACCAGGCTCAGGCCGATGCTGTAAATCACTCCCAGTGCCAGCATCACCAGTAGCTGGCCGCGAATAAAGGCGCCCAGCACCTCGTCGGCCTCGCCCACCATGACGGTGGTGTTCTCCTGCCAGGCCTTGGGAATCATACGAAGGATTTTCGCCATCAACACGTCCCAGTCACGCATCAGGTAAAACGCAACCACTGGCACCAGGGCCATATTGAACAGCCAGGCCAGAAGGCCTGCACCGGAGCCGGTGATGCCGCGCAGGGTGGTGGCGGTAGCCTTGCCCAGTGACTGCCAGTTCTCTGCCAGCCTTGATGTCCAGTCGATTTCAGGCAACCTGGAGACCGGAATGCTCAGGTTGGCCTGGACCCACGGCAACAGGGTATCAGTCAACCAGCGATAGATGTCCGGCACTTTGCGCACCAGGGCATCCACCTGGTGAATCAGGGCGGGCACAGCAATGAGCAGCGCCATTACCAGCACCGCGGTCAACACCAGGAACACCACCGTCACCCCCCAGGTACGCCCCATGCCCCGGCGCTCGAGGATGTCCACCAGCGGATCTCCGAGGTAACCGATCAGCGCCCCCAGCACAAACGGCAGCAGGATCGGTTGCAGCACATAAAAGGCCACTCCTATGGCCAATACGACCCCCACAAACCAGGGCCAGCGGCGCGGCCCGAGGGGTGAGATGGGGTCTAGTTCTGCCACTGGTAGTTCAACTCCCCGCTGACCGCCGCCGTGGTCACAGGCACCAGGCGACGGTTCAATTCAATGATGGACGCCAGCTGTGAGGCATCGGCCTGTGCCAACAGGCGCAGCTGCAGCCGGTTGCCGCTGATATGTTCGACATTGGCGTGATCGATCAGCTCAAGTCCCTCCAGCCAGGACACGATCGCGGCGTAATCGGCATAGCTGCGCACATTACTCACCCGCATGGCCACACCGCTGGCGGGGGCGCCGCTGGCCGCCACCGCGTAGCGCGCGGCCATGTCCTCGGCCACCAGCGCCACGCCGGCATCCAGGAACGCGTCGACCGGTTCCGGAGATGCACTGCGATCGATACGTTCCCGGGCCGACAGATAGGCCCAGTCACCCAGCCACAGGCCACCCGAGAGCTGACTGAGGCGCCCCGCCAGTATCTCGTCCACCCGGTAGCGCTGGGAGGCCTGTCGCAGGCTCACCTCATTCAGGGACCAGGCCTGCCCCGGGGACAGTGCCGCTGCGTCGGTCAGGTCGTAAAGCGGGAAGCGCAGGGGCACCCCACGGGCCTCGAAATCCCGTTCCAGTCGCCGCACCAGTTCGGGCGCGGTTTCGCGATTCACGAACTGGCGCCCCTCCGGTGTGTCCTGCACCAGCCACAACAGCACTGCGGGCCGGTTGGCCGTCCACAGAGGCGCCCCGGCCGCATTCAACAACCCGGACACCCAGCGCTGGCTGAATTCGAACCGGGCGGCCAGGGGCTGCTCAGGATCGTCGGTGCGGGCATAGGAAAACTGCCGAGACTGGGCGAGAGCATCCTCCAGCGCCTCGGCGATGCCGGGAAGACCCAGTACCTCGGTGCTACCGGAGACCTTTACCAGAACCTGGGAAAGCGCCTCCCGCGCCGCGCGCCCCAGTTCCGCCTGGCTGCGGTCGCTGACCGGGGTCTGGCCGCTGTACAGGTCTTTCACGAGTTCCGCCCGCAAGGGCGCCGCCAGCACAGCCATCAGCAACAACAGCGCGCCGGCGCGCACGAACAAATTGGTCACCAGAGTTCCCCGGGAAAATGCCACGGGCGGCATTGTAGCAGCCCTTCGCAACAACGGCAGGCGCCGCATGGAGACCCCGCCCACTGACCACCGGCACTTGTGTGAACAATTGCGCCTGCGGGGTGTAACGGCGGGGCAATGCCGCTAGAATAGCGGGCCCT
Organism: Parahaliea maris; assembly: GCF_008064665.1. Taxonomy (GTDB): domain Bacteria; phylum Pseudomonadota; class Gammaproteobacteria; order Pseudomonadales; family Halieaceae; genus Parahaliea; species Parahaliea maris. The sequence continues at coordinate 421,143 of NZ_VRZA01000005.1, forward strand.
CGAGATTTCGATTACCGGACCCAGACCCCATGAGCACAGACAAGGGCGCCCCCTCTCTCAGCTACCAGGACGCCGGCGTCAATATTGACGCCGGCAACGCACTGGTGGAGCGCATCAAGAGCGTTTCCAAACGCACCGCACGCCCGGAAGTCCTGGGCGGGCTGGGCGGCTTCGGCGCGCTTTGCGAATTGCCCGCCGGCTACCGCCAGCCGGTGCTGGTCTCGGGTACCGACGGCGTGGGCACCAAACTGCGCCTCGCCATGGACCTCGGGGTGCACGACACCATCGGCATCGACCTGGTGGCCATGTGCGTCAACGACCTCGTCGTGGCCGGCGCCGAACCCTTGCTGTTTCTCGACTATTACGCCACCGGCGCCCTCAATGTGGACACCGCAGTAGATGTGGTAACCGGTATCGGCAAGGGTTGCGAGCTCGCCGGCTGCGCCCTGGTGGGTGGCGAAACGGCAGAAATGCCCGGCATGTACGAAGGTGAAGACTACGACCTGGCGGGATTCTGCGTGGGCGTGGTCGAAAAGGACGAGATCATCGACGGCAGCCAGGTGGCTGCTGGTGACGTGCTGGTGGGTATCGCCAGTTCCGGCCCGCACTCCAACGGCTACTCCCTGATCCGCAAGATTATCGAGGTCAGCGGCGCCGACCTCAGCCAGCCCCTGGGCGACACCACCCTTGGCAAGGCCCTGCTGGAACCCACTACCATCTACGTGAAGCCGCTGCTGGAGCTGTTCAAGTCGGCGCAGGTGAAGGCCCTGTCCCACATCACCGGCGGCGGCCTGCTGGAAAACCTGCCCCGGGTTCTGCCCGAAAACTGCAGCGCCCACATCGACACCACCAGCTGGCAGTGGCCCCCGGTGTTCGAATGGCTGCAGAGCCAGGGCAATGTGGAAACCCGGGAAATGTACCGCACCTTCAATTGCGGCGTGGGCATGGTGCTGTGCGTAGCGCCGGCCGACCTCGACAAGACACTCGCCACCCTCGACGCGTCCGGCCTCAAGGCCTGGCAGATTGGCCGTATCGAAACCGGTGCACACGGGGTAGAGCTGGTCGACGCATGAGTGACACCGCTACGCCTATCGCCATCCTGATCTCCGGCCGCGGCTCCAATATGCAGGCCTTCATCGATGCGGTACAGGCTGGAGAACTCGGGGCCCGCATTGCCCTCGTGCTCAGCAACAACCCCGACGCAGGCGGCCTGCAGCGAGCCCGGGAAGCGGGCATCGACACCGCAGTCATCAACCACCGCGACTACGCCAGCCGCGAGGATTTCGACGCTGCCATGGTAGCGCGACTACGGGAGGCCGGGGCCGAACTGGTCATCCTGGCCGGCTTCATGCGCATACTGACTTCTGTGTTTATTACCGCTTTTAGCGGTCGCCTATTGAACATTCATCCCTCTCTGCTGCCAAAGTACCCGGGACTCAACACTCACCAGCGCGCCCTGGATGCGGGCGACAGCGAAGCCGGGGTGACAGTGCACTTTGTGACCGAGGAGTTGGACGGGGGACCGCCAGTACTACAGGCAAGAGTACCGGTGGAGCCAGACGACACCGCCGACACCCTGGCCGCACGCGTGATTGTTGAGGAGCACAAAATCTATCCGCTGGCCGCCCAATGGTACCTCGAGGGCCGGCTCCAGCTGAGCGATCAAGGAGCGTTTCTCGATGGAGAACGAATACCGGAAGGCGGCATCCAGTACCATGACGCCTGAAGTCAGACCATCCCGTGCAAACGGGCGCCGCCGGACGCTGTTCCTGGGAGCGTTGCTGAGCCTCGCGCCCATGGTCTGCAGCGCGGTCGACAGCCTGCGACCCTACACTGCCGAGTACAACACCAGCGCCATCGGCATGAATCTCACCCTGAACCGGGAGCTGAAGAGCGACGGCGCAGGCGGTTTTACCCTCACCAACGGCGGCAAAATCCTGGTGGCCGGCTTCCACGAGGTCAGCGTGTTCCGGGTGGAGAACGGCGAGGTCATTCCCAAGTCCTACGTGTACCAGGGCACCGGCCTGATCAATCGCCGCCGCGAGGTGCATATCACCCCCGGCGAGGAGACCCTGCGCAGCCTGTACAAGGGTGAATGGTACGAGCTGCCGAACAAGCCGGGGACCCTGGACCGCCTGAGCCAGCAGGAACACCTGCGCCTGCTGATGCTGAACGACCCCAACCCCCGGGACGACCTGGTTATCACCGTTGCCGACGGCCGCAAGGTCAAGGACTACAAAATCGAGTTTGTCGGCGAGGAAATCGTGGAGACCGGCCTCGGGCCCATCAAAACCCTGCACTTCGAGCGCCTGCACGACGACCCGGACCGCAGCTCGGACATCTGGGTCGCCCCCGACTGGGATTACCTGATGGTCAAAACCGTTCATGTCGAGGACGACAAGCCGGTGGAAGTGCTGCTGACCAAGGCCAGCATCGAAGGCGTGCCGGTCACCCCGGACAGCGAGTAAAACCGGCCCCCCCTGTACCTGTCAGTGCCCGTCAGGCCTTGGGCAGGGTCACCCCGCGCTGGCCCTGGTACTTGCCACCGCGATCCTTGTAGCTGGTTTCACAGACCTCATCCGACTCAAAGAACAGCATCTGTGCCACACCTTCGTTGGCGTAGATCTTGGCGGGCAGGGTGGTGGTGTTGGAAAACTCCAGGGTTACATGCCCTTCCCACTCCGGCTCCAGGGGTGTCACGTTGACGATGATGCCGCAGCGGGCATAGGTGGATTTGCCCAGGCAGATGGTGAGCACATTGCGCGGAATGCGGAAGTACTCCACCGTGCTGGCCAGGGCAAAGGAGTTCGGTGGAATCACACAGACGTCCCCTTCCACGTCGACAAAGCTCTGCTCGTCGAAATGCTTCGGGTCCACCGTGGCGGAGTTGATATTGGTGAACACCTTGAACTGGTTCGAGCAGCGCACGTCGTAGCCGTAGCTGGAGGTCCCGTAGGAGATCAGCCGCCGGTCACCGTCGGCCCGGACCTGGCCCGGCGCGAAGGGCTCGATCATGCCCGCCTCTTCCGCCATGCGGCGAATCCACTTGTCTGACTTGATGCTCACGCTCTGGCTGCTCCGTGTTAGTCGTCGCTGATACTGATGTTGGGAAACTGGCGCACACCGCTGTCGCCACCCTCGACAGCAAGGCTGGCGGCGATGGCCCGGGCGGCATCGATGTAGGCCTGCGCCTCCGCTGACTCCGGATGGGAGACCACGGTGGGCCGACCGGCGTCGGTCTGCTCGCGAATGGACAGGGCCAGCGGCAGGCTGGCCAGCAGGGGAACCCCGTAGTCCGCGGCCACCCGGCGGCCACCCTCGGCGCCGAAGACATGCTCACTGTGGCCGCACTGGCTACACACATGCACTGCCATGTTCTCGATAATGCCGAGTATCGGCACGTCCACCTTGCGGAACATCTCGATACCCTTGCGGGCGTCCAGCAGGGCGATGTCCTGGGGCGTGGTCACGATCACGGCGCCGGCCACGGTCGCCTTTTGCGACAGGGTCAGCTGAATGTCCCCGGTACCGGGAGGCATGTCGATGATCAGGTAATCCAGTTCACCCCAGGCGGTTTGCTCAAGCATCTGGGCCAGGGCACTGCCGGCCATGGGCCCGCGCCAGACCATCGGTGTGCGCTCACCCGCCAGATAGCCCATGGACATCGTTTTCAGGCCGTGGGCTTCCACCGGCAACAGTCGCTCGCCGTCGGCCTGCTGTGGGCGCGTACCTTCCGCCAACCCGAGCATACGCTGCTGGCTCGGACCGTAAATATCGGCGTCCAGCAGCCCCACGCTGGCGCCCTCGGCGTACAGGGCAAGAGCGAGGTTGACGGCGGTGGTGGATTTGCCCACGCCGCCTTTGCCGGAAGCAACGGCGATGATGTGCTTGATCTGGTTCATGAGTGCATTCCCGGGCACATTGAGGTCACTGCGATCCATCGGTTACCGGTGCCGCAAGCGGCGACGGCCGGCCCCGCGGGGACCTTCAGGGCCCTTTCGGGCAAAGGGCGGCAGTATACGCCGGCGCCGGCGCGGCAACAATGGCCACCCCCGGCTGGAGGCCGGTCGAAAGCCGCGGAAACCCTGGCCTGGCGGGTGAAAAACGCGGGTAAAAGCGCTATAGTGGCGCCCCTTTTTTTGCACCCGACTCCACAGGCAGACAATGGCTGACAGCAGCACCCGCGATATCCTGGTAACCAGCGCCCTTCCCTACGCCAATGGCTCACTCCACCTGGGCCACTTGCTGGAGATGGTGCAGACCGACATGTGGGTGCGCTTCCAGAAGTCCCGGGGCCACCGCTGCCACTACGTGTGCGCGGACGACGCCCACGGCACCGCCATCATGCTGACCGCGGAGAAACTCGGCATCACTCCCGAGGAACAGATCAAGCGGGTCCAGGCGGAACACGAAAAGGACACCGCGGGCTTCCTCATCGGATTCGATAACTACTACAGCACCCACTCGCCGGAAAACCGTGCCTGGAGCGAAGAGATCTACCGTCGCCTGCGCGCTAACGGGCACATTGCCACCCGCGCCATCACCCAGGCCTTCGACCCGGAAAAAGAACTGTTTCTGGCGGATCGCTTCATCAAGGGCACCTGCCCCAAGTGCAAAACGCCCGACCAGTACGGCGACAACTGTGAGGCCTGCGGCGCCACCTACACCCCCGCTGACCTGATCGACCCGGTATCGGCACTGTCCGGGGCCACTCCGGTGGACCGGGAGTCCGAGCACTACTTCTTTACGCTCCCCGCCTTCAGCGACATGCTCAAGGAGTGGACCGGCTCCGGCACCCTGCAACCGCAGATCGCCAACAAACTGCGTGAATGGCTGGACGCCGGCCTGCAGGAGTGGGATATCAGTCGCGATGCACCCTACTTCGGCTTTGAGATCCCCGACGCCCCGGGCAAGTACTTCTACGTCTGGCTGGACGCTCCCATCGGCTACATGGCCAGTTTCCAGAATTACTGTGAGCGCGCGGGCCTGGACTTTGACAGCTACTGGCAGAAAAATTCGCAGGCCGAGCTGTACCACTTCATCGGCAAGGACATCATCAATTTCCACGGCCTGTTCTGGCCGGCGATGCTGCACTCGGCCGGGCTGCGCACCCCCACCGCCATTTACGCCCACGGTTTCCTCACGGTGAACGGGACCAAGATGTCCAAGAGCCGCGGCACTTTCATCAAGGCCAGTACCTATCTCGAGCATCTCGATGCCGAGTACCTGCGCTATTACTTCGCCGCCAAGCTCAGCGCCTCAGTGGATGATATCGACCTCAACCTGGAAGACTTCGTCCAGCGGGTCAACGCGGACGTGGTGGGCAAAGTGGTAAATATCGCCAGCCGCTGCGCCGGCTTCCTGCGCAAGGGCTTCGACAACACCCTGACCCCGAACTGCGCCGAGCCCGAGCTGGTGCAGTCTTTTATAGAGGCCGGACAGGACATCGCCGCGCTGTACGAAGGCCGCGAGTTCAACAAGGCCATTCGCGAAATCGTGGCCCTGGCGGACCGCGCCAACCAGTACATCGACGAGAAGAAGCCCTGGGTGCTGGCCAAGGAAGAAGGCAGTGAGGCCGAGGTCCACGCGGTGTGCAGCGTGGGCATCAACCTGTTCCGGGTGCTGATGACCTACCTGAAGCCCGTACTGCCGGCGATGGCGGAAAAGTCCGAGGCCTTCCTCAACCACAGCCTGGACTGGACCGCCCTGGAGGCGCCCCTGTGCGACCACCGGTTGGAGAAGTTCAAGCCGCTCATTACCCGTATCGATCCCAAGCAGATCGAAGCCATGGTCGAAGCGAGCCGGGAACAGGCGCCCGCTACCGCGGAAGCTGCCGCCAAAACCGCGGCGTCATCTCCCCAGCCAGCAGCAGAACCCGCCGGGGAAGAGGACAACACCATCGCCTTCGAGGACTTCGCCAAGGTGGATCTGCGGGTCGCGGAAATTGTCGCCGCCGACCATGTCGAGGGCGCCGACAAACTCCTGCGCCTCACCCTGAGTCTCGGCGATGGCCAGCGCCAGGTGTTCGCCGGCATCAAGGCGGCCTACGCCCCCGAGAACCTGGTGGGCAAACTGACCGTCATGGTCGCCAACCTGGCCCCGCGCAAGATGCGCTTTGGCGTCAGCGAGGGTATGGTGCTGGCGGCCGGCCCCGGCGGCAAGGACATTTTCCTGCTGGAACCCCACGCGGGCGCCAGGCCCGGCATGCAGGTCAAGTAGCCCCGGCCGCAACCCGCCGGGTCGGTCCGGGTGCAGAACCCCGAACCAGCCCCGGCGGTTATGAGCTTATGACAAATGACGAGTTGTCTGCCCCGCGTGAACTACTTACCATTAGTCGTTTGACTTTGGGGCTTTGACGCGGGGCCTGCATCCCGCGCAGCAAACGACGTTAATTCAAAGACACTGACTCCATGCTGGCTGACTATTCCATCCTGTTGATCAGCGCCATTCTGGTCAACAACTTCGTGCTGGTACAGTTCCTCGGGCTGTGCCCTTTCATGGGCGTATCCAACAAACTGGAAACGGCCATGGGCATGTCGGCCGCCACCACCTTCGTGCTGACGCTGGCCTCTGTCTGCAGCTACCTGGTGTTCAACTACCTGCTGTCGCCCCTCGGGCTGGAGTACCTGCGTACCATCTCCTTCATCCTGGTCATCGCGGTCGTGGTGCAATTTACCGAGATGGTGGTACGCAAGAGCAGCCCGTTGCTGCACCGGGTACTCGGCGTCTACCTGCCGCTGATCACCACCAATTGCGCGGTACTCGGGGTGGCCCTGCTCAACATCAACAAGGAACACAACTTCCTTCAGTCCCTGTTTTATGGCTTCGGCGCTGCCGTGGGTTTCTCGCTGGTGCTGGTGCTGTTCGCCGCCATGCGTGAACGCCTGGCCGTGGCCGATGTTCCGGAGCCCTTCAAGGGGGCCGCTATCGGTATGGTCACCGCCGGGCTGATGTCACTGGCCTTTATGGGTTTTGCCGGACTGGTCTGAGCGCGATGTTTGAGCTGATTGCACAATACCCGCTGCTGGCCGCCCTGTTTGCCCTGGTGGGCCTCGGCGCAATCTTCGGCGCCCTGCTGGGTTTTGCGGCCGTGCGCTTCAAAACCGAAGGCGACCCCATCGCCGACCAGATCAACGCCATCCTGCCCCAGACCCAGTGCGGCCAGTGCGGCCATCCCGGCTGTCGCCCCTATGCCGAAGCCATCGCCGAGGGGGAAGCCATCAACAAGTGCCCACCCGGCGGTGAGGCCACTATCCAGGCCCTGGCGGACCTGCTGGATGTGGAAGCCATCCCGCTGGACGAAGAGCACGGCGAGGAGAAGGTCAAATCCATTGCCTATATCCGCGAAGACGAGTGTATCGGCTGCACCAAGTGCATCCAGGCCTGTCCTGTGGATGCCATTCTCGGCGCCGCCAAACAGATGCACACGGTCATCGCCAGCGAGTGCACCGGCTGTGACCTCTGTGTGGAGCCCTGCCCGGTGGACTGCATTGACATGATTCCCCAGGAGGAGACACTGCAAACCTGGCACTGGAAGCTGCCCGAACTGGGCCGGGCCAACGTCGACATCATCGCCACTGACAGCCTGGCCTTAACGGCGGAAACACCGGCACAGGACAGCGATCGCGCCGCATGAGGAAAATTTTCGATTTTCACGGCGGCATTCACCCGCCGGAGAACAAGCACCAGTCGCTGGGCGAACCCATCCGGGATGCCGGCATCCCTCCCCAACTGGTGATTCCCCTGTCACAGCATATCGGCGCGCCCTCCACCCCCATCGTGGCGGTGGGAGACCGGGTGCTGAAAGGCCAGGTCATCGCCGACGCCAATGGTTTTGTCAGCGTGTCGCAGCACGCCCCGAGTTCCGGCACTGTGGCCGCCATCGAGGAACGGGCGATCCCCCACCCCTCGGGTTTTTATGCCCCCTGTATCGTGATCGACTGTGACGGCCAGGATGAATGGCTGCCCCACCGCGGGGTGGAGAACTTCGAGGGTGAAAGCCCGGGAGACTTGCTGGAACTGATTCGCGAGGCCGGCATCGCCGGGATGGGCGGCGCGGGATTTCCCTCCGCGGTCAAACTGCGGGAGAAGCCCGGCGCCACTGTCGACACCCTGATCATCAACGGCACCGAGTGCGAGCCCTACATCACGGCCGATGACGCCCTCATGCGCGAACGGGCGGCAGACATCGTGGCAGGGGCGGATATCCTGCGCCACATTGTGGGTCCGCAGGCAACCCTGATCGGCGTTGAAGACAACAAGCCGGAGGGTATCCTGGCGCTGCAGGCTGCAGCCGAGGGTACCGGCATCGAGATCGTGGTGTTTCCCACCAAGTACCCCTCCGGGGGCGAGAAACAACTGATCGAGATACTCACCGGCCGCCAGGTGCCCAGCGGTGGCCTGCCCGCCGACGTGGGGATCGTGTGCCAGAACGTCGGCACCGCCGTGGCGGTGTACGAAGCTGTCGTTCTCGGCAAACCGCTGATTTCCCGGGTGACCACCGTTACCGGTGAGGCCGTTGCCCGGGCCGGTAACTTCCAGGTCCTGCTCGGTACGCCCATGCAATACCTGCTCGACCTCGCCGGCTTCGAGCCGGGCCGCAACCAGCGCCTGATCATGGGGGGCCCCATGATGGGCTTCACCCTGACGGACACCGCGGTCCCGGTGGTGAAGACCAGCAACTGCCTGCTGGCCCCGAGCCCGGCTGAATTGCCTGCGCCGCCACCCGCCCAAGCCTGCATTCGCTGCGGCCTGTGTGCCGAAGCCTGCCCCGCCAGCCTGCTGCCGCAGCAACTGTTCTGGTTCGCCCGCGGCAAGGAGTACGAAAAGCTCGAGCAGCACAACCTGTTCGACTGCATCGAGTGCGGCGCCTGCTCCTGGGCCTGCCCCAGCAATATCCCCCTGGTGCAGTATTACCGGGCCTCCAAGGCGGAGATCCTGCAACAGCGTCGGGATCATGAGAAGTCCGAGCAATCACGGATCCGCTTTGAAGCTCGCCAGGAGCGCCTGGCCCGGGAAGAGGCCGAGAAAGAAGCCAAGCGCGCCGCGCGCAAGAAAGCCGCCGAGCAACGCGCCCAGCAAGCGGCCGCCGCCGATGCCTCTGAAGCGGAGGTCGATCCGATCCAGGCAGCCATCGAGCGAGCCAAAGCGAAGAAGGCCGCCCAGCAGCAGGCTGCGGGCAGCGAAAACGAACAGGAGAAGCTGGAAAAGGCCGTAACCAGCGTCCGCAAACGGCTGGACACCGCCACCGGCAAGCTGGAACAGGCGAAGGCCGAGGGCTCCGACCTGGTGGACGCCCTGCAAACCGGTGTGGACAAGACACGCACCAAGCTCGAGGCAGCCGAGAAAGCCCTGGCCGACTATCTGGCGCAAGCTGGCAAGGCTCCGTCAGCCGAAGAAACACCCGCTACGCCTCCTACCATGAGCGCGGCAGAAGCGGCCATCGAAAAAGCCAAGGCAGCGCGCGCCGCCGAGGCGGAACTGAGCCCCGAGGAGAAAGCACGCAAACAACTGGAGAGTCTGCGGACCCGCCTGGCAAAGTCGGAAAAACGCTTGCAGGAGGGCCGCGAAGCGGGCGAAGAGGACAAGATTGTGAATGCCCTGGAAGCGACGGTAGAGCGCCTGAAGGAAAAGGTCAGCGCCCTTGAATCCGAGCTGAGCGAGGCGGAGAACGGCTGATGGCATTGCTGCGCGTCACATCCCCACACGCCCACGGCCCCATGAGCACCCCCAGGGTCATGCAGCAGGTGTTGCTGGCCACGCTGCCCGGGATTGCGGTATTAACCCACTTTTTTGGCTTCGGCACCCTGGTCAACATTGTCTGGGGCGGCCTGCTGGCTGTGGCCTTTGAAGCCCTGGCCCTGAAGCTGCGGGGTCGCGAGCTGGGCATCTACCTGCGGGACTGCAGTGCGCTGGTCACGGCGGTGCTGCTGGGCATCGCCATGCCGCCTTATTCCCCCTGGTGGCTGATCGGCGTGGGGATGGCCTCCGCCATCCTGCTGGCCAAGCACCTCTACGGCGGCCTCGGCTACAACCCCTTCAATCCGGCCATGGTCGGTTACGTGGTATTGCTGATTTCCTTCCCGGTCCAGATGACCAGCTGGGAAGCGCCCCGCGGTATCGGCGAGGTCCCCGGACTGCTCGACGCCCTGCGGGCCTGTTTCACCCCGGGAGCCTTCGATGGTGTCACCGCCGCCACCCCCCTGGACGTGCTGAAGCAGAACAACAGCCTGCTGGTCGACAACCTGTGGGCTTCACAGCCCGTCTTCGGCCGCTGGGGTGGTCTGGGCTGGGAGTGGGCCAATATCGCCTTCCTCGCTGGCGGCGCCTGGCTGTTGTACCGCCGTATTTTCACCTGGCATGCCCCCCTTGCCTTTCTCGCGGTACTGGCACTGATGGCAGCCCTGTTTTACGACGGCGGCAGCTCCGCCAGCGGAGGCTCGCCCCTGTTCCACCTGCTGAGCGGGGCCACCATGTTCGGTGCCTTCTTCATTGTGACCGACCCGGTGACATCGGCGGTCTCGGTAAGGGGAAGGCTGGTGTACGGGGCCCTGGCCGGCCTGCTGGTCTACCTGATCCGGGTGTGGGGCAATTACCCGGACGCCGTGGCCTTTGCCGTGCTGATCATGAACTTCGCCGCACCCTTTATCGACCACTACACCCAGCCGCGCACCTACGGCCACCGGAAACCACAGCGCAGCGGGGGGGACGAGTGATGCTGGGCCAGTCCATCAGCCGCAACAGCCTGCTACTGGGTGTATTTGCCGTCATCACCACCCTGCTGATTGCAGGTACCTACCTGCTCACCCGCGACCGCATCGCCGCGGCCCAGCGCCAGGCCGAGGAGAAAGCCCTGCTGGAGATCGTTCCCGACGAGCGCCACGACAACAACATGCTGGATGACACGCTGGCGATTCCCCCGGGAGAACTCGGACTCAAGCAGCCCCGCTCTGCCTATATTGCGCGCCGGGGCCGACAAGCCGCCGCCGTGATTCTGCCGGTGACTGCACCGGACGGTTACTCCGGTGCCATCGACCTCATCGTTGGGGTCAATCGCGACGGCACGGTAGCCGGTGTACGGGTACTCAATCACCGGGAGACCCCGGGGCTGGGCGACAAGGTGGACCTGAATAAATCCGACTGGGTGCTGGGATTTGACGGCCGCTCCCTGGATGACCCGTCCGTGGAGCGATGGGCCGTCAAAAAAGACGGTGGCGCCTTCGACCAGTTCACCGGTGCTACCATTACTCCAAGGGCCGTGGTAACGGCAACCAGAGGGGCACTGGAATATGCGCGCACGCGGCACGGCGAACTGTTCGCCGACGGCCCCGACACAGCAACCCAACCCGCCCCGGCGGACAGTGGAGCACACTGATGGCGGCAGCAGACTACCGCGAACTTTCCCTTAACGGCTTGTGGAAGAACAACCCGGCCATCGTCCAGCTGTTGGGCCTCTGCCCACTACTGGCCGTCACGGGCAGCGTGGTCAATGCCCTCGGCCTGGCGGCGGCTACCACCCTGGTTCTGCTGTGTTCCAATACCGCGGTTTCGCTGATTCGCAATGTCGTCTCCGATGCCGTTCGACTGCCGGTCTTCGTGATGATCATTGCTGCGGCGGTGACCTGTATCGAACTCCTGATGCAGGCCTTCACCTACGAGTTGTACCAGATTCTCGGCATCTTCCTGCCGCTGATCACCACCAACTGCGTCATCCTCGGCCGCGCGGACGCCTACGCCAGCAAGAACCCCCTGCCGCTGGCCATGTGTGACGGACTGATGATGGGGCTGGGTTTCGGGATCATCTTGGTACTCCTCGGCGCCCTGCGGGAGCTGCTGGGTACCGGCGCCCTGTTCGCCAACATGGACCTGCTGTTCGGTCCGGCTGCGGCTGACTGGAAAGTGGTACTGGTGGAGGACTACCAGGCCTTCCTGCTGGCCATCCTGCCCCCTGGCGCATTTATTTTCACCGGCCTGCTGATTGCAGGCAAAAACCTGATCGACCGCCAGATCAAGCGCCGCCAGGACGCGCGCAAGGCGCAACCGGTCAAGGGTGCCAAGCGGGTGCGGGTGACCGGTACGATTTCCTGACGGGGCGCTACCGCCCTACGAGGCGTTGAGTACGTTGAGGGTATCCAGTATTTCATCGACCGCAGGATCATCCATGCCCCGGTTTTCCTCGTCACAGCTGTAGGTGACAAACAGGAGCATCGCGCCCGCGTAGAGGTACCACTCCCTGATCGCCGCACTGTCCTCGACAAAGTCCGTGCTCACACCGGCGAAGTCGCCGCACTGTACCTTGCGCCATTGCAGCGGGCCGGGCGTTTCAGACCCGGCAATTTGCAATACTTCGGTAGCATCGAACACGCCACCTTCCTTGTGCAAGGTGCTCATTTCGATGCAGCCAACGTCGTCGAGGTCACCCACCAGGATGGTGTCTTCCTCTGCTTCTGCCCACCACTCCGGTGGTACCAGCATGCTCCACCATTCGGTCTCAAGCACGTTCACGTTCTGCTCCTGATTCAAGTGACATCAGTACCGCATCCTCGCGGCCCCCTGCACACGGGTAATAATTGGGGCGTCGCCCATCCTCGCCAAACCCCAGCCGGCGATACAACGCGAGGGCCGGGGCATTCGAGGCGCGCACCTCCAGCAGGCAGCGCTGCGCCTCTTTGCCGGCTTCGGCGATAGCCCTCCGCAAGAGACTACTCGCGAGCCCCTGGCGCTGTGCGCCGGGGGCCACAGCGACGTTGTGCACACTGAGTTCACCCACCACGCACTGACAAACCACAAAGCCCGACACCACCCCCGCGATGTCCGCTACCAGGGTGTAGTCACGCCCCTCCTCGCCCACTACGGCCTCAAGAAATTGTGCCGTAGTCCAGGGAGAGGGAGAAACCGCTGCGTCGATGTCAGCCATGGCAGGCACATCCGCCGGCACTGCTCGGCGCAATTGCACAGTCACGCCGTTCTGGTGCTCCGCAACGGGCGGATTGCTTCCCATACGGCCCGTTTTTGCTGTGGGTCCGCGAGCATGTCAGCTGTGCTGGCCGGTGCGGTAACACACGGGGTATCGACACCAGACGCACGGGTAAAGCGGTCACCAAAATGGCGAGCCGCGGCTTCACCGAGCACCACGATGGCCCGGCAGCCCTGCTGCTCCATCTGGCGCGCCAGAAAGCTGTGCAGGGCGGCTCTGGCTGCCTCCTCGCCCAGGTCGAGCTGGCGATTGTTGTGGGGAGGCCAGTCAAACTGCGACACCTGTACCGCGTTAACGGCACCTAATGCCTGCGCCATCCCCCGGATCAGGCGGACCTGATCCTTTCCCAACACCTCATTGGGCAACGCTTCCAGCCATAAAAAAGGCCCGGCGACCACGGCACAGAGGGTGAAGTGCGCGACAGGTCCCGGCGAGCGCGACGCCGGAAGGGGCACCTCGGGTGAAGGCGGTTCGACGTTGCCCTGGCGCCGGGACACGGGACGTTCCAGCACCGGGGGGATTGCCGGCGGCGAGCCGCCGGGAGCCGTGAGCGGCTGCGGCGGCATAGTCGACCCGACAACAGGCCCGGTTGACTGCGGCTGCCACTGCTGTCTTCGCCCCGGCGCTGCTCCGGGCAAATCCTGCCGGGAGACGTAACAACTGACGCCGAGCGCCTCGAGATAGGCGTGCTGACGAAGAGTCTGGAGACGGGTTGAGGGCATGGTGGACAGGTGGGTTGGCCAGGGTAGTGAAAGGGCCCAGTCTATCAGGTTTTGGGGTTGACCCTACAGCAGGCGCCAGCCATGACGGCGGAAGAATATCAGCGCCGAACGGCCAAACATACGGATATGCCGCCAGCCTTTGCTGGCCGCGTAGCCTCCGTGGTGGACGATATGCATCGCCGGGACAAACACCACCCGGCCGCTAGCGGCCAGGCGGATTGAGAGATCAAAATCCTCGAAGTACATGAAGAAGGCCTCGTCGAACCCCCCTACCGACTGCAGCGCCGCAGTCCGCGCCAGCATGCAACATCCGCTGACCAGCGGCACTTCCACCGGATCCGTCGCGGCCGCCAGTTCGCGCATCTCGTAATGCGCCAGGCGCTTGTCCAGCATCCGCTGGATCCAGCGCTGGCCGCTGGCCCGCGCCAGCAATAGCAGTACCGAGGGGTAACGCTTGCACAGGAACTCGACCTCTCCGCTGCCGCCCCTGGCAGCGGGTGCCACCAGGACCGTGTCGGGATTGTCAGCGAGCCAATGAAGGGCCTGCGCCAGCGCATCAGCGGCCAGCTCCACGTCGGGATTCAATATGAGGTGCAGGTCACTCTTCGCCAACCGCAGGACCCGATTGTGCCCGCCGCCGAAACCGAGGTTTTCCTCCTGGGGTTGCCACCTGCAGACCAGCCCGTCGCTGTCCCGTTCCAGCAGCGGCTGTATCTGGCTGCGGTAGTTTTCCGGTGAGCGGTTATCCACCAGCGTCAGCACGACCGGCGCCTGCAGAGCGCCGCACTCCCGGGCCCGGGCAACTGCGAATTCCAGGCTGTCCAGGGTGGCCGACAACAATTGCCGGTCACTCTGGTAGACAACCAGGGAGACAGACAGGCTTGGTGCGGGCAGGGACATGGCGCGCATGGTAGCAGTTCACCCCGGGCAAGTAACGACGATGGCGCCCACAAGTCCCGTCCCGGCTGTTACTATCTGCGCTGTATTTTCTCCCGGGTGGACTCTTCTCATGGCAGCGACAAGCTCAACAGCGACCGGTTTCCTGCGCAAGTTCGGCCCGGGGCTGCTGGTGACGGCGGCCTTCATTGGCCCCGGCACGATCACCACTGCCAGCAGTGCCGGAGCCCAGTTTGGGTTTGCCCTGCTCTGGGCCCTGCTATTTTCCGTGGTCGCCACCATCGTCCTCCAGGAAATGGCTGCCCGCCTGGGCCTGGTCACCCGGGCGGGCCTGGCTGAAGCGCTGCGCAGCTACTTTCACAGTCCGATTCTCGGCCGTGGCGCGGTGCTGCTGGTGGTCGCCGCAGTCGGCTTTGGCAACGCCGCCTACGAAGCGGGCAATATCGCCGGCGCGGCCCTCGCCCTGGACCTCGTCAGCCCCCTGGGCAGCGGGCTGTGGGCACTGGTCATCGGCCTGGCCGCGGCCGGCCTGCTGGCCAGCGGCCACTACAAGTTGCTGGAGTCAGCACTGATCCTCCTGGTGCTGGTGATGAGCGCCGTGTTTCTGCTGACGGCCTGGAAAGTCGCTCCCTCCCCCACGGCGATTCTGGAGGGGATGCTCAAGCCCAGCCTGCCCGACGGCTCGGTAATGACGGTGATCGCCCTCATCGGCACCACCGTCGTACCCTATAACCTGTTCCTGCACGCCAACGCCGTGCGCGAAAAATGGCCGGCCTCCGCTCCCACCAGTGAGGCCCTGGCCGAAGCCCGGCTCGATACCGGGCTCTCCATAGGCGTAGGGGGCCTGATTACCCTCGCCATTCTCAGCACTGCGGCGGCAGCGTTTTTCGGCACCGGAATTGCGTTCACCGGCGAATCGCTGGCCATCCAGCTCGAGCCCCTGCTCGGTAGCTGGGCCCGTTACGTCTTTGCCGCCGGGCTATTCGCGGGGGGACTGACCAGCGCCATCACCGCACCGCTGGCGGCGGCCTATGCAGTGTGCGGTGCGCTGGGCTGGCGCAACCAGTTGTCGGCGCCGGGCTTTCGCCTGGTCTGGCTGCTGGTACTGGGCACCGGCACCGCCTTCGCCGCCCTCGGCAGCAAACCGCTCACGGCGATTCTGTTTGCCCAGGTGGCCAACGGATTCCTGCTGCCCATCGTCGCGGTGTTCCTGCTGGTCGTGATGAATCAGCGGAGCCTGCTCGGGGATTTCACCAACGGACCTGTCGCCAACGTGCTCGGCACTGTGGTGGTGGCCGTGGCCTTTGGCCTCGGTGCGGTCAAGCTACTGGGTGTCGCCGGTCTTTTGTAGCGCAGAAGCAGGCTGAAATTAAGCTGCGATCAATCCTGACATTGCTCGATCTCGCGCCGATCTCCTGACAAACCCCGATTAACGGGGCGCTATCGCCCCCCTGGTGCACCACCCGTTTCTACCGGGCTCAGGCACCGCTTTCCGCTGTTTCGGGAGAAAATCACAAAAAGTCCGTATCGCCATGTTATCCATCGTTTTTTTGTGTAATAACCATGGTAACCTGTGGCGGTAACAATAAACGGGATGGGTCCCGACCGGCTTTTATCGCCGGGGAATAACGACCATCAGGACGCCAAAAAGCTTCTGACCAACAAGAGCTTCTATAAAAGCGGGCACAAGGGGAAGATAATGATCACTCGGTTTGCCACTCTCTTCAGCCGCCTGGCGGCACTCGTCGCCATTACTGCACTGATGACCGCCTGCGGAGGCGGAGGTGGTGGCGGTGGCGGCGGCTTCATCGATGGTCCCGGCGATGGCGGCACCGAAGATGCCTACTTCCTGACCCTGACCCTCGAGGATGCCGACGGCAACCCGACCAATACCGTCTCGACTTCCCGGCCGATGACCCTGCGGGTAAAAGTCTCCCGCAGGAGCGCCAATGGCGCGGCCATCTCTGACGCCCTGGTGAGCGCTCAGGCCGATCTCGGCACCCTGACCCCGGCTACCGCGCTCAGTAACAGTGAAGGCTTCGCCGTGTTTACCCTCGAAGCCGGTAGCGACCGAGGGGCCGGCGCCATCACCGCCAGCGTCACCAACGACGACGGCGTGGAAACCACCCAGACCCTCAACTACCAGGTGGGCTCTCCCGGCCTGCGTCTGGGACATTTTGAAGACGGACTGTTCATCGAAAATGAAATCGGCGTGAACCCGGGCACCGACCTGGTCTACCGCGGCAGCGCTGAGCTGTTTGTCGATATCGTCGACGAGAATGGCGAGCGGGTCACCAGCACCGAAAGCGTCACCCTGCGCAGTAACTGCCTGGCTACGGGCAAAGCCGAACTCGACCCCGCGAGCCCACTGGAGACATCTACTGGCAGTGCGACCACGACCTTCACTGCCATTGACTGTGCTGGTGACGACGAAATCACCGCCACCCTCAGCGGCAGCAGCGGCACGGCATTTGTCACCCTGAGCATCGGTTCGCCCCGGGCCAACAGCCTGACCTTTGTCAGCGCCGATCCCGACCTGATCGTACTCAAGGGCACCGGCGGCGGCGCCAACCGCCAGGAATCTTCCATCGTGACTTTCCGGGTGGTGGACTCCAGCAATAACCCACTGCCTGACGTGGACGTCAATTTCTCCCTGACCACCTCCATCGGCGGTCTCGCCCTGACCCCCAGTTCCGACACCAGCGATGACGATGGACTGGTACAGGTCACCCTGCTGTCAGGCGATGTGGCCACTGCGGTGCGGGTCATCGCTTCCGTCCTGGCAGGCGACGGCACGGGCCAGACTCTGTCCACCGTGTCCGACATTCTCACCGTCAGCACCGGCCTGCCGGACCAGAACTCCATCAGCCTCTCGGTAACCGAGGGCTTTGTGGTGGAGAATGGCTTCAGCGTCGATGGCATCGAGCGGACAATCAACGTGCGTATGGCCGACAAGTTCAACAACCCCGTCCCCGATGGTACCAGCGCGGTGTTCACCACCGAGTACGGCTCCATTGACCCGAGCTGCACCACGACCAACGGCGGCTGCTCGGTTACCTGGCGCAGCCAGGCTCCCCGTTATCCGACACTGCCCGACACCCGCAACGCGGTTATCACCATCGATAGCACCGGCCCCGTTGTCGGTGACCTCGGCCCGGTTCGCGGCGGACGCTCGACGATCCTGGTGACGGCCATCGGCGAAGAATCCTTTATCGACCGCAACGGCAACGGCATTATGGACGAGGCCGAACAAGACCTTTTCGACAACCTGCCCGAAGCCTTTATCGACCACAACGAGAACGGACTGTTCGACCCAGCCAGGGCAGCCTGCGAGGGCTCCAGTTCGATTGCCTGTATTTCCGGCGCCGAGGAAATCTTCGTCGACTTCAACAACGACAACCGCTACAACAGCAACACCAACCCCGCTTGGTACAATGGTCTGCTCTGCCCCCCCGAGGGCGATGGTGTCTGGTGTAGCCGGTCCCTGCTCAACGTGCGGGCCAGCACGACCCTCATTCTGTCGGCCGGTGAAGCCTTCGGCTGGTTCTTTGACCTGACCCGCAATGGCAGCTCCGTCACCAGTGTTTCCGAGGGCAACAATTACTTCTTCAATATCGCTGACATCTTCAACAATCGCCCACCCGCCGACTCCACCATCACGGTGGAAGCTGAAGGTGGCTGTATACTGGCCAGCCAGGAGGAAGTGACAGTCCCCAACAACACCAGCTATGGCGCCTTCTCCGTCCCAGTCTCCATCAGCACCGAAAGCGGAGACAACGAGGGTTCCCAGTCCCCCGTGGGCTGCCCGACGGAAACCGGTCGAGGCACCATCACCATTACGCTGAATCTTCAGGAGGGTACTTCACCCGCACCAGCGACCTACAACTGCAGCTGGGTGAACAACGCACCGGCGCCCGCGCAGGCCGATCCCAACAATCCGACCTGTAACTAAGCGGGTATAGCTCCCGCTACTCCCTGAACTCAAAAAGGCCGCGTGCATTCCACGCGGCCCAGACTGCTGACAAACCCCGGTTATTTAGCCGGGGTTTGTTGTTTTCGGAATACCACCGTCTTTGCTCGACGTCTCC
>NZ_VRZA01000006.1 GCF_008064665.1 Parahaliea maris
GGAGACGTCGAGCAAAGACGGTGGTATTCCGAAAACAACAAACCCCGGCTAAATAACCGGGGTTTGTCAGCAGTCTGAGGCGCTGTCCTCACGGGCAGCGCCTTTTTTATTGGCGTGCAAGCGGCAGCGAGCGGACTCCCTGCCAACAAGCGCGCTTACTTCACGTCGTAGCGGTCCGCGGTCATCACCTTGGTCCAGGCGGCGACGAAGTCCTCGACGAACTTCTCCTTGCTGTCGTTCTCTGCATAGAACTCAGAGACGGCGCGCAGCTCGGAGTTGGAGCCAAAGATCAGGTCTACCGGCGTGGCGCTCCACTTGGCCTTGCCTGAGTCGCGGTCCTTGCCGACATAGACGCCGTCGATGGTCTCCGACTTGCTCCACACCGTCGACATGTCGATCAGGTTGACGAAGAAGTCGTTGCTCAGGGTCCCGGGTTTGTCGGTGAAGACGCCGTGCTCACTGCCGTCGGCATTGGCACCGAGTACCCGCAGGCCACCCACCAGGGCAGTCATTTCAGGCACCGTCAGGTCCAGCAGGGCGGCGCGCTCGACCAGGGCTTCAGCCGGCGGGCGGGGGAAGTCCGCTGCCACGTAGTTGCGGAAACCGTCTGCCTTGGGCTCCAGTACCGCGAAGGAGCGTGCGTCCGTCATCTCCTGGGTGGCGTCAGTCCGACCCGGTACGAAGGGTACTTCGACCTTGTGGCCGCCTTGCTTCGCGGCTTCCTCGATGGCAGCTGCACCGCCCAGAACAATCACGTCAGCCAGGGAGACTTGGGTCTTGCCGGCTTTCTTGTTGAAGTCCTGCTGGACTTTCTCCAGCTTGGCCAGGGCAGACGCCAGTTCCGCCGGGTTGTTTACAGCCCAGTCCTTCTGCGGTGCCAGGCGAATGCGGGCACCGTTGGCACCACCGCGCATGTCAGTGGCGCGGAAGGAAGCTGCAGATGCCCAGGCGGTTTTCACCAGATCAGAGGTGCTGAGGCCACTGTCCAGAATCGCCTTCTTCAGCTTCTTGATGTCACGGTCACTGACCTGCTTGTAGTCCGCCTCGGGTACCGGGTCCTGCCAGCTCCAGGTGACTTCCGGCACGGAGTCGCCCAGGTAGCGGGAGGTCGGGCCCATGTCGCGGTGGATGAGCTTGAACCAGGCGCGGGCGTAGGCGTCCTCGAACTCTTCCGGATTGTTCAGCCAGCGCTCGGTAATCTTGCGGTAGGCCGGGTCTTCCTTCAGGGCGAGGTCAGTGGTGAACATCATCGGCGCGTGGCGCTTGTTCGGGTCGTGGGCGTCCGGCACCATGCCCTCACCCTTGCCGTCTTTCGGTTTCCACTGCTTGGCGCCACCGGGGCTCCTGGTCAGTTCATACTCAAAGCCGTACAGGTTCTGCAGGTAGTTGTGAGTCCACTGGGCCGGGCTCACCGTCCAGGCGCCTTCCAGGCCGCTGGTCACTGTGTCCGCACCCTTACCGGTGCCGCACTTGTTCTTCCAGCCCAGGCCCTGTTCTTCCAGGGGAGCCGCTTCCGGCTCGGGGCCGACGCAGTCCGAGGCCTTGTGGGCACCGTGGGCCTTGCCGAAGGTGTGGCCACCGGCGATCAGGGCGGCGGTTTCTTCGTCATTCATGGCCATACGGCCGAAGGCGTCACGGATGGCGGCGGCGGCCAGCAGCGGATCCGGGTTCTGGTGAGGGCCTTCCGGGTTGACGTAGATCAGGCCCATTTCGGTGGCGCCGAAGGGACCCTCGATGCGGCCTTCATCGTTTCGGCGCTGGTCGGTGAGCCACTGGCCTTCCGGGCCCCAGTTCACGTCTTCCGGCTCCCACTCATCGGCGCGGCCATAGGCGAAGCCCGCGGTCTTGAAGCCCATGTCTTCCATGGCCAGGTTGCCGGCCAGCACGATCAGGTCGGCCCAGGACACGGCGCTGCCGTATTTTTCCTTGATTGGCCAGAGCAGGCGGCGGGCCTTGTCGAGGCTGGCGTTGTCCGGCCAGCTGTTCAGGGGAGCAAAGCGCTGCATGCCGCCGTCGGAGCCACCGCGGCCGTCGATGGTGCGGTAGGTGCCCGCGGCGTGCCAGGACATGCGGATAAAGAAGGGACCGTAGTGACCGAAGTCAGCGGGCCACCAATCCTGGGAGGTGGTCATCAGCTTGCGCAGGTCTTTTTCCAGGGCTTTCTGGTCGAGTTCCTTGAAGGCTTCCGTGTAATTGAAGCCAGACCCCATGGGGTCAGAGGAGGCGGAGGAGTCGCGCAGCGGCTCCAGGCTCAGGCGGTTGGGCCACCAGTAGTCATTGTCGGGCATGTCCGCCGCGCTGGCGCCGATCGATGTGGCACCGATCGCACACAATGTGGCAACTGATAGTGCTTTTCTTAGGAATCTGGGTTTGCTCATCCTGGGTCTCTCTCACGGGTTGCGAAATGGGTAAAGCAGTCGCTAGCGGGCGTAAGGTACTTATTCCTCGCGCGGAGGGGTATCGGGCCTTACTGACCGGTAACCCTTTGAGTATAGGCAAGGGTTGGAGATTCTCTCCAATTTGAAAAGGTGAAGGTGGTGTTCGGTTTTTTGGATACATGGCTGTCGTGTAAACAGGCCATCGAAGCAATGATCGCACAACCTATCGGTGTGAGCCGTGTCGGGAGTAGTGGACGTAGAGCTTGACGTTTGCGTTGATTCCGCACTACTTTCGATGAGTGCTTTAGCTCTCTCCGGTGGAGACCCAGCTCGGTATGCTTGCAAATACGCTTCAGGACTTCGACGAGACGACGTTTGAAAAACGTCTGAAAGAGGCTTTGCTGGCTGAGAACGCCGTGAAAGAGTCGGACTTCGCCCGCATACACCGGATGCGTGCCGACCAGGCAGGGGATGAATCTCTGGTATCCCTGTTACAACGGTTGGGGATGGTTCAGGAACGGGATCTCGCAGAGGCGTTGTCCCGTCTGCTATCGCTTCGCCTGATTGCCGAAAATGATTTTCCTGTTGTTCCTGTGGATTGTGACCGCCTGTCGGAGCGATTCTTGGTAGACCAGGCCATAGTGCCCCTGGAATTGGATGAGGAACGCTTGCTGCTGGCGATGTCAGATCCGACAGCCAAGTTCGCCATCGAGTCGATGGAAAAGGTATTTGAGCGGAATGTCGAACCCTGCGTGGCGATGAAATCGGATATCCACGGGGCCCTGCAACAGCTTTATACCAATCCGGCGGGCGCAGGGCAACCTTCCGGATCCGGTGTCGATTCCACCGATCCCGATGTTGAACAGTTGCGGGATATGGCCAGTGAGGCACCCGTCATTCGGCTTGTAAACGAGTTGATCCAGAGAGCCGTAGAATATCGCGCCTCGGATATCCACATCGAACCGTTTGAGAACCAGTTGAAGGTCCGCAGTCGGATCGACGGGGTTCTGTGCGACCTGTCCGCGCCTGCCAAGGCGATGGCGCCGGCGATTATCTCGCGGATCAAGATTATGTCCGGCCTGGATATCGCGGAGCGGCGTTTGCCACAGGACGGCCGGATCAATCTCCATGTCCGTGGTGAAAACCTGGATATTCGAGTTTCCACCATGCCTACGATGTATGGTGAAAGCGTCGTCATGCGGTTGTTGCGTCGGGAGGCGGTGTCACTGGATTTCGATACCCTGGGATTCAGTGAGGAACAGAAATTCCTGATATCCCGGGCCTTGGACATGCCACATGGGATGGTGATTGTGACAGGGCCTACCGGCAGCGGGAAGACAACGACGCTGTACACCGCGCTGCACGCGCTCAATACCGAGGAGCGAAAAGTCATCACAGTGGAGGATCCGGTTGAATACAATCTGGAAGGAATTAACCAGATTCAGGTGAATCCGGCGGTTGGTCTCACCTTTTCAGGGGCGCTGCGCTCAATCGTCCGACAGGACCCTGACGTCATAATGGTGGGTGAGATGCGGGATCTGGAAACTGCGAGGATATGCATCCAGTCGGCGTTAACCGGCCACCTGGTACTGTCTACGCTCCACACCAACGATGCATCAAGTAGTATTACGCGGCTCGTCGAAATGGGTGTGGATGAGTACCTGATAAATTCGACCGTGAACCTGGCGGTAGCCCAGCGGCTCGTACGTTTACTCTGCCACGAGTGTCGCGAACCTTATACGCCGAGCGAGGCGCTTGTCGAGGAGTTTGCCCTCGAACGTTTTGCCGGGCGCACATCATTACAGCTGTACAGGCCCCGTGGTTGCGAGGCCTGTGGCGGTACGGGTTACCGCGGTCGTATTGCAATCCTCGAGATGCTCCGGTTAAGCGAAGGAATTCGCGATCTTGTACTGCAGAAAGCAAGCGCGGGGCAACTTGCCCGTGCTGCAATGGCTGAAGGGATGAATACCATGCTTGAGGACGGCTGTCGCAAGGCTGTGCAGGGGCTGACCACCATCGAGGAGGTTGTTCGGGTTACGCAGGAGGCCTGACATGGCCGTGTTCACCTATCAGGCCATTACTACTGGAGGAGAAACGCGGCGCGGCGACGTGTACGCCGCATCTGAGCAGGAGGCGGTCGATAAGATTCAGATGATGGGTCTTATCGTGCTTGATATTGGCAGTGACGATCGCCCGCGGCAGGTAACTGCCGGCCCCTTGCGCCTGATGACACGGCAAGGCCTTGGACACAGGGACATAGTCGATTTTACTCGCCAGGTTTCGACGTTGGTAGCGGCTGGTCTGCCGCTTGATCGGGCACTGGACATCATTCGCAGCGTGGCTTCATTACCCCCGCTGGTATCCCTGGTGGAGAAACTGCAGGAAAAAATTCGCAGTGGTGATTCTTTCTCTACCGCTCTTCGCGGTTTCCCACAGTATTTCTCCGATTTTTACGTCAGTCTGGTGCGCTCGGCGGAGCTGTCGGGAAACCTGGGCGAGTGCATGTCGGATCTTTCCCGCTATCTCGACAGGGCCAAGGCCCTGCGTGACCAACTGACATCCGCGCTGATTTACCCGTTAATTCTGGTTGTTGTCACCGTGATTTCTCTGGCTGTCATCTTTACCTATGTGCTTCCCGAGTTTGCCCAGATGTTCGAAGACATGAATGCCGAGCTCCCTGCATCGGCAGCATTCGTACTTGGAACGGCTGATTTTTTTAACCAGTACGGATGGGTGCTACTTCTCGTCCTGATTGTTGGCTACTTTTACCTGCGACAACTGCATCGCGATGAGCAAAGGCGCCTTGCCTGGGATTCCCGCCTGCTAACACTTCCCCTTGTTGGAGGTCTGGTTGGCAAGATCGAAATGGCGCGGTTCAGTCGCAGTCTGGGCACCTTGTTGAAGGGTGGCGTGCCCTTGATGGCCGCGCTGGAAATTGCCAGTGAGAGTTTGCGGAACCGATTGATGACACGCAGGCTCCTTGAGGCAGCGGCGGATATCGGCGAGGGCACCGGCCTGGCGGCCTCTCTTATGGATAGTGGTGTGTTCCCGGAGTTTGCGCTGCAAATGATTCAGGTGGGCGAGGAAACAGGCGAGCTGGACTCGATGCTGCTCCAGGTGGCGGAGATCTATGATGAGGAGGTGGGCACCGCTACCACTCGAATGCTGTCGATTGTAGAGCCGGTGATGATTGTCGGCCTGGCGGTGGTGATTGGCGGGATCGTGATTTCCATCCTGTCGGCGATCCTGAGTATCAATGAAATACCGGTGTGAGTGGCGGACGAGTGCCCCTCCGGTGTGCTCGAGAGGATTTACACTACTGGAACTCGTACTTGTCATGGCAATCCTGGTTATGGTGATGAGTATCGTCTCGGTACGACTTGTCAGTTCAGAAGCGGGAGACCTGCGCACAGAAAGCCAGAAGCTGGCGAGCCAGTTGCGCTATTTGCGCGCCAGGGCTCTGGCCGATGGCAGGATATATGACCTGTCCATCGCGGCCGATGGCAGAGCGTACCGGCTCGACCCCAATCAACCGTTAGTGGAGCTGCCCGACGCAGTGCAGATGACCCTGAATCCGTCGCGGCATGGACAAGTAAACACACCTGGTACGGTCTCATTCTATCCTGACGGTTCCTCAAGTGGGGCGCGGATTTCCCTTGCCGGAGCAACAGCAGAAGTTCATCTGGATGTAAGCTGGATTACTGGCGAGGTCTCCATTGAAAAGGGCGATTAAGTCGCCAGGGGGTTTTACCCTATTGGAGGTGGTCGTGGCACTCGCTGTGGTGAGTGTGTCTTTGACGATGATTTATCGGGCAATTTCGTCTTCAGCGCGGAATACCGGCACTACAGATGATTATTATCGCGCCCTGCAAATTGCAGAGTCGCGAATGAGTCTGTTATCAGCCCAGTCGCGAACAGCGCCGTTCGACAGCGGGCTTGTCGGTGATCGATTTCGCTGGGAGACCCGGATTCAGGAGTATCTGAGTCCCCTGGACAGCTCACTGGCTTCGGGCAATCGAAACCTGCTCGAGACGAGTGGCGTTCGCCCTTACCTGTTGAGCGTATCAGTGAGTTGGGGAGATTTTGGCAGACGGAAAGTCAGCTTGGCCACAGTCCGACTCCTGGAGGATCGATGATCGGGCATTGCAGCTGTTATCTGCTTCCGAAGGCTCACAGAGGGTGTGGGTTTACCCTTGTCGAGTTGCTCGTGGCTCTGGTCCTGATGTCGTTTATCACTGTGCTTATGGCCAGTGGACTGCGGGCGACCGGCCAGGGATGGGAGAAAATTACCGATCGGCAGAACGAGAACGAACACCGCTTCCAGGTCGACCAGTTCTTGCGGCGACATATCAACAGTGCACGGTTTCCACGGATTCGCGACGAGGAAGGTGTCGGTATGGTGGGCTTCTTCGGTACTGCATCTTCGCTGCACTTCCTGGCGCCCATGCCGGTCTACGAGAATAACGGCGTCCTCTACTGGTGGAATCTGAAAATTATCACCGACGACAAGACGCGGGAGCAGGTCCTGGAACTTCAGTATCTCCCCTATCGAGACGGTGAGCCTGTGCGCTATGACCAGGTGGCCGGACTGTCGATGGAAGGTGTATCGCTGCGGCAGATTGAAGTGGCGAGACAGGTTCGTATCAGCAGTATTCGATACTACGGAGCGACTGGCCGCGGAGGAGGCGGAGAGAGCTGGCTGACCGAATGGCCCGCGGGCAGCGACCTGGCGCCACGGGTAATCCGCCTGCAGATCGAAGAACTGAATCGGCAGGGGGAGTACGAAGCCTGGCAGGAAATCGCGGTGGCGCCGCGTTTCAGGGACCAGGAGATTGGAGGTGGCCACGGTGATTGAGGCCCGGAGAAGGGGTTCAGGGGGGGCGATATTGTTATCGGCGCTCTGGTTGTTAGTACTCATGTCGCTCATGGTGACTGCCCTGACCTGGTCGACACGCTATTCCATACGGGCGGTGTCAGTCATTCGGGACACAATAGAGGCACGCTACCTTGCCGAGGGTGCCTTCCAGGTGGTGTACGGCAACCTGATGCAGCGCCGGCCCGATGATCGCCTGCTGGGGGACGGTGAAGTGCTGGATATTCCCATCGGTGAGGGGCATGCGCTGGTGCGGGTCAACGATGAACACGGCAAGGTTGATATAAACTACGCCGGTCAGGCCTTGTTGGCGCGCTTGTTTTATAGCCTCGACGTGGAGATGAGCCGGGCGGACTCGCTGGCCGCGGCTATCCTTGATTATCGCGATGAGGATCACCTGAATTTGCTCAACGGAGCCGAGGACGACGATTACCAGAAGCGTGGGCTTGCTTGGGAGGCCAAGGACGCCCCTTTTACCAGTATAGAGGAGTTGCGCCAGGTGCTCGGTATGGAGCCGGAAATATTCGAGGCGCTCAGGCCCCTGGTAACGGTTCACACCCTGAGCCGCGGGGTCAATCCGGAAGTGGCGTCGTTACCTGTTTTGATGGCGATTTCCAACGACAGTGAGGCGACCCTGGTGAACTACGTTGCCCAGCGTCGATCCAGCCGCAGCGCGGGCTTGCCCGCTCCTCGTCCCCCATCGGTCGACCGGCGATTTCTCACGCGAGTACGGGGCGTCATCTATACTTTATCGGCTGTCGGTATAACCGGGCAGGGTGAGCGCTCGGGCTTGTCAACGACAATCCGCCTTCGTCGGTCGAGCCATGATGCGACTATCACCACACTGGAATGGCGGCCGTATTTGCACAGCGATGTGGAGCTGGAACAAGTGTCTGTCAACGAATATTCGAGGATGTCACCATCCCCTTCATTATCGGGGGAACAGGATGCAGGTTGAGGGCCTGGCGCGTCTCGGAGAGTTCTGGGATTGGTGGCTTGGGGAGTTGAAGCCGCTGGTACCGGACTGGGTACGGCGAGCCTTTGCTGTCGACTCTGCCCGCTTGCTGGTCAGAATCCAGGGTGGCGATGTGATCGTCACACTGGAGGAAGAAAGCGGCCTCCGGGAGCTGGGCAGTACCAATGTCCTGGAGTTGGATGAGGCAGGTGTCCACCGGTTCCATGAGGAGTTGGAATCCGGAGTTCCTGACAACGTCCATGTCGTGGTTGTTCTTTCGCTGCACGATCTACTGTCACGGGATGTTTTTCTGCCTCTGGCTGCCGAGCAAAACCTTGCAACGGCCATACGGTTTGAACTGGACCGGCTCATGCCCTACAGGAAGGGGATCACGGTGTTTGGCTACAGCGAGCCGCAGCGTCTTGAGGCTCGTGAACAGTTGAAGGTAAACCTGTTTTGCATGGAGCGGGCGCGGCTGGCTCGTTTGCTGGAGAAATTGCGTGCACTGGGCCTGGCTCCCGGCGCAGTAGTACCGGAGACTGATGATTGGGAGGGCGTTCCTACACTGAATATGTTGGAAGCCAGCGACAGGCAACCCGAACGGACGCTATGGGATGCGCCGCTTCGGAAGGCAGGCCTGATCTGTCTGTCGCTTGTGCTGGCCGCACTTATTTTCCCTGCTTGGCAATTTCACCGTCAGTCGGCAAACTTGACGGCCGCGATCGCGGAGAATCGTGATCGGGCGGAGTTGATTGCCGCCAAGCGGAATGCACTGCGAAGTCGACAGACAGCCCAGGAGGTCATTCTCTCGAGGTTGCGCACAGACCCTGGAAAACTTGAATTACTGTCCGAGATTACCCGGCTGCTCCCGGACGATACCTGGGTCGCTCGCTTCGATATAGACGAGGCACGGGTATTCCTACAGGGTGAATCAAGCAAAGCATCCGATCTGGTGGAAATTCTGGAGGAATCCCCCTACCTGGAGAACGTACAGTTCCGTTCGCCGGTTATCCGTAACCAGCGAACCGGAATGGAGCAGTACGAGTTGGATATGACTTTGTCGAGCGAGGGCGTGTGAAGAATCTGTCGCCGGGGGTACAGAGGCTGGTAGCCATCGCGCTTCTCGCTGTGTTGTTGCTGGTTTTCGTCCAGTACGTAGCAATGCCACTTTGGACATACTATGCGTCTCGCGCTGCAGATTTCGTGTTCCAGCGACGCCAGGCTCACCGGTTTGAGTACCTCCTGGCTCATGAGGAAGCGATTGATGTCGCGTCGCAGCGCCTGGCGCTGGAAAATGACGGCGGAGAGCTCTTTCTTCCTGGCAGCAAACCAGCGATTGCTTCGGCGAACTTGCGCGAGTTTGTGACCGATGCGGTTGAGCGCAGCGGTGCGCAACTGGTTAGCACCCAGGAATATGAGGCCGGGGCAGTCCCGTCGGTGACCGCGATTGGTTTGCAGGTGAATGTAAACGGAGAGATTCGGCACTTGGTGGACCTTTTACACGATATTGAAAATTCCCGGCCTGTGGTCCTTATCGACCAACTGAACATCGTTAGCTCCAGCCCTATCAAGGGGGCGGTACAGACGCGCTCGCCTGGTACCGTGGGCCAGGAACATTTCAGCCTGGGTATTCGAATCAATCTTGTGGCGTACCTGCTGGGAGAATCGTCAGATGAAACCTAGTGGGAATCCTCTGGTAAAGATGTTTTGGGGGATAAACACCGCTCTAATCGCATTGCTTGTGTACGAAGCAGTTTATTTTATGTTTTTGGGGTCTGTAGAGGCGGAGGTTTCGAGTGACTATCCGGGTGACTCGGCAGCCCTCGCCCGAATTGGTAGCCAGGCTGGCCCACTGGAGGACTATCAGGAAGCTGTGGACAGATCACTGTTTAACTGGCAGCGCGAGCCACTGGGCGCTACGGACGAGATGGTAGACGCAACATTTAGCGACGGCGTCTGGGAATTGATAGGGCTTGTAGACACAGGTGTTTCAACCTACGCTCTGTTTAATGACTCTCGCGGCGAGCGCCAGTTCAAACTGGAGCAGGGGACGGAAGTGGATGGTTGGGAAATTTCCAGGATTACTCCGGAGGAAGTTACTTTGGTTAACGGTGTTGAGGAGAAGGTGTTTCGCCTGAGCCTCGAGAATATACCTCCAAAGCACAACAATCGACAGAGTTCGGCCCATCGCGACTAGGCCGAATTCATTAACCAGGGAGCCGTATGCACGGGCCACGGGGTGATCACTGATGATATCTTTGGCTAAAGCGCTGCTTCCGGGCTTTATAATGTTGCCTCTACTGACATCATGTGTCGCTACGAGTCATAATCCAGCTGGCTCGGAAAACCTGGCAGCAGTTCCCGAGCCAGTTGTCTCTCCTGAAACATCGCAAGATACATTTGCTACGAATGAAGTGGCAGTTGAGGAAACTGCCTCCCCTCCCTTGCAGGAAATTCACAGCGGCAGCGGCCGGTTTATCGCGCCCCTTCCGACAGGTGTGCACGATGCCCCGGATGCCGAGGGTGATGTGATTCTGAACTTCCAGAACTCTCCTATCGCGGAGGTGGTGAAGTCAGTCCTTGGTGACACCCTGAAAGTGAACTATACCGTGGACCCAGGTGTTACCGGTACAGTCTCCATGCGCACCACCCAGCCTATACATCGCGAATCGCTGGTTGGTGTGCTGGACAGCCTTTTGCGTATGAATGGGGCGGCGATACTTAAGACCCGTGATCTCTATGAAGTCCTGCCTATCACCGACGGTGTGCCGCCAGCCCTGTCCGCCAGCACTCGCATCAGTGCCGATCAGGGTTACCAGGTGCTTATCGTGCCCCTCCAATATATCTCGGCAAAGGAAATGGCCAAGCTACTGGAGCCTGTTAAATCCGAGAAGGCGGTGGTAGAGGCGGACGAGTACCGAAACCTGCTTATTCTGGCGGGAACCCAGGGAGAACTGTTCAATTTACGCGAGAGCATCTCGATTTTTGATGTCGATCAGTTGCAGGGGATGTCGGTTGGCATATTTCGTTTACAGAACGTAGATGCCAATGTCGTACTGTCCGAACTGGAACAGATATTTGGCGACCAGGCTGAGGGACCACTGGCTGGCCTGGTTCGGTTTACAGTGATCGAACGCATCAATGCCCTGATGGTTATCACGCCGCAGGATAAATACCTGAAGGATGTTTCGACCTGGGTGGCCAGGCTGGATCAGGCGCAGGGTTCCAACGGCGTCAATATGTACGTCTACTACGTGCAGAATGGCAAGGCAGAAAAGCTGGCTGAATTGCTGCGAGAAATGTTCGAGGAGAAGCGGCGCAATGCCGCTGCCGCCAGGGAGAGCAACGCCACCGCGACGCCAGTTGCGGATGAGGGCGGCAGTGCCAGGCAGAATCAGCGCGTGTCCAGTATTGAAACTGGCGATATCTCCATTATGTCCTATCCGGAAACCAACGCACTCCTGATCTCAGCCTCACCCACCGATTATCAGGAAGTGGAAAAGGCCATCGAAAAACTCGACGTACTGCCCATGCAGGTTCTGATAGAGGCATCGATTGTCGAGGTGACGCTGGGCGACAATCTGCAGTACGGCATGCAATGGTTTTTTACCAACTCAGTGGGCAGTGACTACAGTGGCCGGGGTGGTCTCAATATACCGGCTAGCGGAAATGTTAGTGGAGAGAATGCGCTTGCAGGAGCGCTGAAGGACCCAGTGAACTTCACCTATGCGTTATTTGATGCCACGGAAACCAAGGCTGTTCTCAATATGATAGCCGGTGATTCCAGACTTAATGTGCTGTCTGCGCCTTCGCTAATGGTGCTGGACAATCATACGGCCGTCATCAAGGTTGGCGACCAGGTCCCCATACGAACAACAGAGACCACCAATACGAGCAGTTCTGTCGCGAATCCCAACGGAGTAGTGGGAAGCAATATCACTTCCGAAATCGAGTATCGCGATACTGGCGTTACCCTGGAGGTTACTCCACGGGTCAATTCGGGTGGTATGGTGATGCTCGATATCACTCAGCGAGTCGACGATGTAACAGAAACAACGTCCTCCAATATTGACTCGCCCACAATTTTGCAGCGCGAAATTACCACCAGCGTCGCGGTACAAAGTCGGGAAACCTTGGTTCTTGGCGGCCTTATAAGGGATAGCAAGGAAGAAGAGGACAGCGGAATTCCCCTGCTGAAGGACATTCCCTATCTTGGTGCGCTCTTTGGCACGACCCGCGTTACAGAGTCCAAAACTGAACTGGTAGTACTTATTACACCAAGTGCAGTAGCAAACTCTTCGGACGCACGGCGAGTAACGGATGAATACAAAGCAAAACTCAAGGGAGTCGATTTGTCCGGATTGCGTTGAAGCCGTCCAGATGTGTCGACATTGTTACCGTATTGTTACAAGTGGCGGCTGTACGGCCACTGGCTTTCAGCAAGCGATCTAGAATTTATTACTATAGCTGCCGCTAGCATTATATCTACATCACATAAAAACTGTGACATTCCTGCTGATTTTCTCGAGCAGAGGCGCATTCTATTGCTTTGATAAGTGTGAAGAATCAACCGCTTAGAAGGTCCTTCTTATCTAACGTTTCATACTTCTCCATTGTGCTGCCAATAACTAGCTTCTCAATCCAAAGTTTTGAACTGGTTCACTTGTGGCATTCTGCATATGAACTATACCTGTACATGTCTTTGATGACCGACTGCTTCGAAAGGGCACGGATTGTCCGCCTTGATCTTCTGGAATTTTCCGCGGCTGACGATTCACGCAAAGCCACAGGCCTGTGACTCCACAGGTGGCTGGACTACCGAAAAGCATCGCGCAACGTGATCGATTACGGGTAGTCCGGCTTACTCCAACACGGAGGTGTTCCCGTTCTTATTGCGTTGCAGGCTTCGCTTGAGGAGTTTGCGTGTGAAGAAGTTCGGCTGCGTCACCGCCAAACAGCATAGATTTCGCGCTCAGGTTCGGTACCCGAAAGGGTGCCGGGTAGATAGTCGTTTGTCCGGCCTGCAGTTACCGGAAGGATCGTCGTTATGAAACGTGTAAAGGGATTTGTACATCGTCATTTGGTCGCAATGCTCGTGACATTGGGCGTGCTACTCAGTTCGGGATTGGCCTACGCTATTTTTAACAATGGCGTCTTTGAAATTGTGGAGGGTGATCTCTGCAATCCCTTGGCCGGCGACGTGCCTGGCGATGAATGTGACTCGTCTAACCCGTGGGATGAGGATTTTACAATCCTGGGTCTGCCGCAGTATGACGGAGAAGATTGGGAGACCATTTGGAATGTCGTAAAAAATGGCGCACCGTCTACCGATACCGCAGCCGAAGCCTACCTCTGGATGACAGACAGTGATACAGAGGCGTTGCCGCAATGTCCCCCCGAGGGCTTCTACTCTACATCCGAGGACTTCGCCAATATCTTTTTCGGCGGCCAGACCAACAAGGATTTCGACGATATACCCGGTTGGACATGGAACACCAAGACCCCGAATGATAAAAACGACCTCACTAATGTGATGGCCGCGCTCTATCGCGCAGAGGTAGACGCCGCTCATGACGGCCCTGAGAATGTATTGTATTTTGCCGCTGACAGGCTTGCCACTGAAGGGTCTGCATATACCGGTTTCTGGATTCTCAAGGAGAAAATTGGCCTTCGCTGCGGTGACCGGTTTGGAGAGTTCCTGGGTATCCACAGACCCGGCGATCTGCTGTTACTTACCAACTACAGCCAAGGTGGTGCCGTGGGTACCATCAATATTTTCAAGTGGCGTAATGCCTGTGATCCCGAGGTGACTCCAGCGTGTGACACCGGTGCTCCAGACGACACTCTGGGCAATTCCGATCAGCATCCCAATCTTGATTTGATTGCCATTCAGCAAGATTGTGATTTCCCCAACTTAAGCACTAATTTCGTTGGATGTGGCAGCTCTAACACGCTCGATAAGGCAGACGGCGCTACAGAAACCGCACCGTGGCCTTATCAGGCAAAGCAGACAGGTAATCCAAAATATGGCCCCGGTGAATATCCGCCATTGGCCTTTATCGAAGGTGGAATCAACCTTGACGCTCAACTAGTGCAGCTAAGCGGCTGTTTTCAGGGCTTTTTGGCAGAATCGCGCAATTCACCATCACTCAGTGCTTCCCGCGAAGATTTGGCTTTAGGTGATTTTGAGACCTGCGGCTTTACCATTGAAAAGACCGGTGACACGCTTGCCAAAGTTGGAGACGAGGTTACTTACACTTTTACGATTACCAATACCGGTATTGAAGATCTTTACATCCAAAGCGTCGAGGACGACGTGATTGGCAATATCACCGGTGACGCTACCACAGCCTGCGGTGCCTTCGTGGCAGCCGATGATGGCGCCGACAATGACAACAATGTTTGCACCTTCGATGTCACGTACACAATTCAAG
Organism: Parahaliea maris; assembly: GCF_008064665.1. Lineage (GTDB taxonomy): Bacteria > Pseudomonadota > Gammaproteobacteria > Pseudomonadales > Halieaceae > Parahaliea > Parahaliea maris. The sequence continues at coordinate 14,641 of NZ_VRZA01000006.1, forward strand.
ACGGTGACGTGGTCAATGACGAGGTCGTCAACACCGTAACGGTAACACTGAACGAGAATTCAGGCCTTGACGGCCTTGAGTTCGTCAACATGGACGATCACACCCTCGACATATTCACACTCGACATCGAGTTCACCAAATCCGGCCCGACCCTGGCCAAAACCGGTGACGATATCACCTACACCTACACCCTGACCGATAACAGCTCCGACAATGCTCCGGCACTGACCTGTACGGTGAGTGATCCCGATCTCGGGCTGGACGGTGAACCGATATCCTTCTCGGATACCCTAGTGGCTCTTGGCAGCCAAGAGGCGCCGGATGCTGCCGATGTCACCAACACCGCAACGGTCACCTGTATGGCGGACGGCTATGACAACGAGGTTGAAGACAGCGACAGCCACACCGTCGATCTGTTCCAGCCGAGTATCGATTTCACCAAGTCCGGGCCGACCTTGGCTAAGACGGGTGACACGATCAACTACACCTACACCCTGACCAATACCAGCTCTGATAATACGCCAGCGCTGAGTTGTACGGTCAGTGATCCAGACCTCGGTCTGGATGGCCCGATAGCATTCTCTGATACCGGGGTGGCGCTGGGTAGTCAGACAGCTCCGGACGAAACGAGTGTGACTAATACGGCGACGGTGACCTGTTCCATCGACGGCTTTCCCAACGAGGTGGATGACACTGACAGCCACACAGTCAACCTGTTCGAGGTATCCGTCGAATTCACGAAGTCAGGGCCGGATTTAGTCAAAACCGGTGACGATATCGACTACACCTACACCCTGACCAATACCAGCTCAGACAATGCGCCTGCGCTGAGTTGTACAGTCAGTGATCCAGACCTCGGTCTGGACGGCGATTCGATCGTCTTCTCGGATACCCCGACGGCGCTGGGTAAGCAGACGGCGCCTGGCGGAGATGAGGTAACCAACACGGCGATAGTGACCTGTTCCGTCGATGGATACGCAAACGTGGTGACGGATTCCGCCAGTTATACTGTCGATCTGTTCCAGCCGAGCGTTGACTTCACCAAGTCTGGGCCGGGCCTGACCAAGTCGGGTGACACGATCAACTACACCTACACCCTGATCAATACCAGCTCTGATAATACGCCTGCGCTGAGTTGTACGGTCAGTGACCCGGACCTTGGTGTGGGTGGAGCGATTGCCTTCTCGGATACCCCGGCGGCGCTGGGTAACCGGACGGCGCCGGTCAGTGACGAGGTGACCAACACAGCGACGGTGAGCTGTACAATTGCTGGCTTCCAGAATGTGGTGGGGGACAGTGACAGTCACACGGTGCCGCTGTTCCAGCCGAGCGTTGACTTCACCAAGTCTGGGCCGGGCCTGACCAAGTCGGGTGACACGATCAACTACACCTACACCCTGATCAATACCAGCTCTGATAATACGCCTGCGCTGAGTTGTACGGTCAGTGACCCGGACCTCGGTCTGGGCGGTGCGATCGCCTTCTCGGATACCCCGGCGGCGCTGGGTAACCGGACGGCGCCGGTCAGTGACGAGGTGACCAACACAGCGACGGTGAGCTGTACAATTGCTGGCTTCCAGAATGTGGTGGGGGACAGTGACAGTCACACGGTGCCGCTGTTCCAGCCGGCCATTGATGTAGTGAAATCCGGCGATGACTACACCAAGGTGGGTGATACCATCAACTACAGCGCCACGCTGACCAACAACAGCTCCACCAATACTCCGGCGCTGGTCATTGACAGCATCAGCGACTCGCTGGCAGGTGACTTGGTGGCTGGCCCCAATGTGGTGAGTTCCGACTGCGGTGCTTCGCTGGGTAACGGAGCGAGCTGTACGGTGGAATTCTCCTACATCACGCAGGAGGCCGATGACGACGGTACGCTCAACAACACCGTCACTGTCCAGACTTCGGTGACTGATTTCCCCAATGACATCGACGATACGGACGATCACGAGGCCACCATCCTGCACCCGGACTACCTGCTCGACAAGAGCTGTCAGGCCGAGCCGGCTGACCTGGGTGCTGCGATCAGCTTCTTCGTGACCCTGGAGAACCACGGTGACGTCGAAGTGGATGTCCTGCTGACCGATCCCGACCTGGCCGGCAGCCCGCTGAACATCACCCTGGGTGTCTCCGACGGCTCCTGTGACGAGACCGAGCTGGACAATGGTGACCCGAGTGACGGCTGTCACCGCATCGAGGGCTCCATCACCGCTGACACGGTGGGTACCCAGCAGCTGAGGACTGCGACCGGCCTCGGAACGATCAGCGCTGTACCCGGCTTGCCCAACCAGATCGAGCGGATGGATGACACCACCTGCGAGGTCACTGATATCGGTGCTACCCGCACCCTGGGCTTCTGGAAGTCACATATCAGTGACGGAGACCTGTTCGGCGAACCGGAATGGAGCGGCAGTGTGCAGTACGGCTATACCTGCCACGTATTCACCGAGCATATGGGCAGCTCCATGGACCTCGGCTGGAAGCAGGTGAGCACCTGTGAAGAGCTGTTCGGCATCTTCTGGTCACACCCGTCCAGAGAATCCGATGGCGGCAAACGCAGCAAGTCCTGTGCCGCACAGATCGGGTCTTCGGACATCCTGGCTGCGGCGCTGCTGAACATGGCGCTGGATAATGGGGCCTCTATCGATCCGCAGTTGATCGCTGATCTGCAGAATGCCTTGGCGTCAGGCAACTTTAAGGCCATCAAGGCTGCTGCGGGACCGGTGAATGCCTACAACGAGTCCGGTGATGATCAGGCCATCATAGACAATGACGGCACCTTCATCCCCCATGCTGATCCGAAGGGAGGCAAGTCCATCGCCAACTACAGCTTCGGCGACTGCAACTAGCAGCGGCTACTGAGGACGACACCCCGGCCGGTTCAACCGGCCGGGGTTGTTTTTTTTCCGGGCGATGTGGCGGGGCGCGTGACAATGTCCGCCGTTATTAATCGCACTCCAGCGTTATATTGACTGTGCTGAGCAGTTCGCTCGCGGTACACAGGGACGAGTTTTCCTTTGCCTGCAGGGTAATGCCGCCGGTGCCGGAGGCGTCGAGGGTGATGGCCGTAGTGATTGACGGCAGATCGCCGTTCAGGGTGAGGGTGGTTTTTTCAGCAAAAATTTTGTCGTCAAAGGTGATGACCGGGAAGCGAAAGTCATTGTTTGCCAGCAGCATGGCGCCTCGCAGAGAGCAGTCGTTCTTGAATACCACGCACCAGCGATAATCCACATCTTCAGCAGTGTCAACGATCACCTTGTTCTGGGCCTGGGTTTCAAAAGCGCCAATATCCACTACGCCCGCAGCGTCCCGGGGGTCCCCGTTTCCGCGCTGGTCCCAGCGGAGTGGCTGGCCGTATTCGTTGACAGAGGCATCCCGGGCACCGTAGTTGGTGGCCGGGCTGCGCATGCCCAGATTAATGGTGCGCGTAGGACCATTGAAGTAGTCCGGATTCCCCAGCACCGGGTCCTCGCGGGAGTAGGGTTCGCCGCAGCCTGAGTCGGATTCAATGATGTTGTGTAGAGAGGCCTCAAGAGGCCTGCTGGAAAAACAATCGCTACCCACCAGGCTGTTGGCCAGAATGGAATTTCCCATGCCCAGGCTCGCCTCGTTCAGGACCGCCGCGCCGCGCGGGGCGCTGTTATTGGTAAAGGTCGCATGGGTAACGCGGGCCTGACCGCTGGTCAGCGCAAGCGCGCCGCCGCCCTGATCGGCGGAGTTGTCGTAGAACGTGCTGTTGATGACGAAGGTCAGCAGGCCAGAAGCGTATATCGCACCGCCTTGGTCCGTCGCACGGTTGTTATCAAAGGTACTGCTTTCGACAACCAGGTCTCCTTCGCTGAAAATGGCCCCGCCCCTGTCTGCGTTGCCATGACTCAGGGTGAGATAGCGCAGTTTTACCAAGGTGTTTGCGGAAACCTGCAATATCGCGTGCTGTCCTGATGCATCGATAGTCACGCCACTGGCTTTCCACAGCATGTCCTCGATATAGCCGTCGATGACCAGGTCGTCGGTGACGGTGGGAAGAGGGGACTCGAGGCTGATCGTCTGTGGCGACGAGTACAGGCCGTCGTCGCTCTCGAATACTATCTGGTCCGGACCAGGGGATGCATTGGCGGCCAGGATCGCCGCCCGCAGGGAGCCTTCACCACTGTCGGTCAGCGCCGTTACGCGAAAGGTTGCTTGAATCTCCCCCGGGCGATCTTCCGGCAGCGTCAACGGCGGTTTGGTGATGGGTAGCGCAACCGGTGGCAGTGGCGGCTGCCCCGGTGACTTGTTGACGGCCAGCAGTCCGGCTGTGGCGCAGGCAATCGCCGCACCGGCGGCGACAATGACGCCCCTGTTCTTGTCCATAACCATACGCCCTGGATCGGAAGTGATTGGCGGTGGACACCGCAGCTACAGTGTGCGGCGAACCCGCGGCGCGGGCAAGCCATCTACCATTAGCCGCCCAAACCCACCAACAGCCCCTAGAACACCACCACCGCCTCATTGGAGCAAATCGGCGCAGGGGCGGAAGACTGACAGACCTGATAGCGGTAGCTGCCCCCGCCCCGCTGGTCGATGGCGTCGGTGTAGGTGGTGCCCGATACGGGGTCCAAATTGATCGGCACGTCATCGCGATAAATCTCGACTTCTCCAGCCGGACTCCATTCCAGGTCCACACGCTGTAGGCCTTTCACCTTGTACCCGTTGGCGTTGAGCGAGATATCCGGCGGTGGGTTGCCGGGCAGTGTCGTCGCTGACTCGCTCACCCAGGCGGTGACCTCCGTGTCGCGGTAGGCCTGAATCCGGTAGGAGTAGGTCGTTACGGCCTCCAGCCCGCTGTCCTGATGGCTGGTGATATAGGGCGCGAAGGGCGATCCGGGCACGGGGCTCCAGGTACTCGTCGGGGAAGAGCGCTCAATGTGGAAGCCGTCCGCGCCGGAGGAGCCGGTCCAGTTGAGGGTTACAGAATCGCTAGCGGGATCCAGTGACATCCAGACGGGCGGCGTCAGCGGCAGTGGGTCGGGGCCGCCACCGTCCGATTCGGTGCGCACGTAAATCTGGTCGATGTAGGCCGTGTCCAGCGCGTTGTTGCCGGGGCTCTGGTCGCTGTCGGTCAGCTGGATGCGGTACTGGCCGCTGACCCCGGCCGGCAGGGCCAGGCTGTACTGTGATGGTGAGGTACCGAGCGTTATCGTGTCGGTGCTCGGGTTCGAGGACCCCGGGGTCAGGTAGCGGATCTCCATCGCGTCGTTGTCACTGCTGCTGTCCTGGTAGCCGTGGATCACCAGGGTCACGGTATCCCCGGCGTTGACGTCCACCGTCCAGTAGTGTTCGAGATAGCTGTAGCGGTCGCGCTTTTTACCGCCGGATTCGCGCTCGCGGATCGACTGGTATTCGGTGTCGAGGAAGCGGGTATCCGCGTAGGAGCCGCTCACGGTGCCAGCAGCGGGTTGGTCCCCGGTGGCGAACTGGTCGTATACCGCGGGCAGGGTAACCGTTACCGTTGTCACGTCCGGTGAGCTGCTGGCGCCGAGGTTATCGGTGACCGTGAGGGATGCATTGAACACGCCCTGACTCTGGTATTCGTGCGTCGGCGCCGCCTCACTGGACTGCGCGCCGTCGCCAAACTGCCAGAGGTAGCTGCTGATGCTGCCGTCGGGGTCGTTGGACAGGGAGGCATCGAACTGGACGGTATGCGGGGTCTCGCCCTCCAGCACGTCCGCGCTGATGCTGGCCACCGGTGCCTGATTGATGATGTCGACCTGCAGCGTGTCGGTATCGCTCAAATTATCACTGTCGGTCACGGTCAGGGTGACGGTATGGGTGCCTGATAGCGTGTATTGATGGCTGGTCGTTGCACCGCTGCCGGTATTGCCATCGCCGAAATCCCAGTCCCAGGCCAGGTCGCCCACGTTGCCATCGGGGTCGCTGGACTGCTCACCGCTAAAGCCCACAGTGACGGGTGCAGTGGTGATGCTGTAGGGCGGGCTGAAGGCGGCGACCGCGACTGGCGGAGCGAGGCCTGACGCGTCGGGCACAGTGCCGCTAACGCTGTAGCGGCCCAGGCTGCCGTAGTCGCTGTAGTCCGTATCCGGGCTCCCTTTGCCGGTGCCGTCTACGTGGAGGTAATACTCCCCCGCGGCCAGTGCGCCGGCGAGGCTGGCTTCCAGAAAATCCGCCGGGTTGGAGGACGCGACCAGTGAGCCTGAGCTGTCGTAAAGGGCGGCCAGGATATCCAGGTTCGGCGCAAAGGCAGCGGGGTCGACGGCAATGCTGTAGTTGCCGCTGCCACTCACAAAGCGGAACACATCGACATCCTCGCGCCGGTGGATGAGGCCGCTGGCGGACAGGGTCGCCACGCTGCCGTCGGTGCTGATGTCCATGGCACTGGCCGCTGCGTTACTGTCGCCATGGTCGTCGGCGACCATGGGCGCGCCGTTGTTCTGGATGATCTGCAGGTCGTCCTGCTGGTTGTTGGCACCGCTGTATTCACCCTGGCTCCACTGCACCAGGGGCTGGTAGTAACCGACGCCCATGATGGGCGCCCAGCCGGTGGCGCCACTGCCGTGCCCCTCGTAATAACCCACGCCGCCACTGGCGCCGTCGTGAGACAGGCCCAGGTTATGGCCGGCCTCGTGGCTGATGGCTTCCCCGGCGCCCACCAGGCTGGTGTTGAAGACGAAGGCGGGTTTGTTATAACTGCCAATGTTGTCAAAAACGCCGACGTAGGCGAAGCCGCCGCAGCCGCAGTTGTCAAAATTGTCCTCGGTGATTACCACGCGCGTACCGAAATCGGCATCGCCGGAACTGCTGCGTATGATGGCGGCACTGCCGGGGTCCTCGGTGGTCACGTCCACGTCGAAGGGGGCGTAGTCCTCCGCCACCTGGCGCCACATATCCTGGATGTATTCCAGTTCGAGGGTGGAGAACGCGGGGTCACTGTCCCGGCTGTAGGGGGGTGAAATAATGGGGTCTACCCCCGAGGAGAGGTTCCAGGCCGTGCCGCTGGTCTGGTGGCCGTCGAAGTCCAGGTAGAGCACCCGGGCAGCTCCCGGCTTGCTGTGCAGGGTGAAGGTGTCCTCCAGCGGGAAGGGGGCAGCGGCGGGTGCGAGGGGCTGCTCGCCTCCTTCAACACGCTCATCAATGAACAGCAGTCGGCCCCGCAGGTCGATCCAGGCGGTGTCGTCTTCCCGCAGCATGCGGGTAAATTCAGCGGGATGCAGGCCGTACCAGGCCGCCACCTCGGGCAGGTTTGCTCCCAGCCGGCCGATGGCCCGCTGACCGCGGGAGCGGTCGGGGAACGACAAGACCGGGAACGCTGGCTTGGCCGCGGGCCCAACCTGCGCGACGGCGGGTGCTAAAGGCAGGATGATGGCAGTGAAGAATCCGGCGGCGGCAAGCCAGTGCCGGCGACGCGTTTGGCAGCGTACCTGGTGGCGTGAAACGGGCATGGTAAGCCCTCCCCCTGCGGTGGTTTTTTAACCAGTTTGCGCAGGGGACATGGCCCACGGCCAGCGGAAAAGGGAGAAAACCCCAGTTAAACGCCGAAAAAAGTGAAGTAGGTCACGTTGTAGCGAATACGTGACCGGCCAGCGGCAAACTCAGCTTTTCGCTTCGAGGCTCCGGTTGATGCGCAGCGCCAGCAACGTCACCACCACCGCCGACAGCAGGTACCCACTCACGGCCACCAGCCCGAACTCCACCGACAGCCCCAGGGCCACCAGCGGGGCGAAGGCCGCGCCGAACAGCCAGGCGAAGTCGGAGGTCAGGGCGGCGCCGGTGTAGCGGTAGCGGCGCTGGAAGTTGGCGGTCACGGTGCCGTTGGCCTGGCCGTAGGACAGGCCCAGCAGGGCGAAACCGATCAGGATGAAGGCGTTCTGCTGGGCGGGGCTGCCGTCCATCAGCATGGGGGCGAACAGGGCGAATACACCGATAGCTGCGGCCATCAGGCCCAGGGTGGTGCGCTTGCCGATGCGGTCGGCGATCATGCCAGAGGCCATGGTGCCGAGGATGCCGGCGCAGGCGCCCCACACCTGGATGCTCAGCACCTTGTCGATCACCTGGGACTTGTTCAGGGCGATCCACGACAGGGGGAAGATGGTCACGATGTGGAACAGGGCGTAGCTTGCCAGGGCGGCAAAGGCGCCGAGGAAGATATTGCGGCCCTGCTCGCGCAGCATTTCACGGGTGCTGATGGGCTCCAGTTCGCTCTCTTCCAGGGCGAAGGTGTATTCCTCGGTGAGCACCAGTCGCAGGCGGGCAAACAGGGCCACCACGTTGATGGCGAAGGCCACGAAGAAGGGGTAGCGCCAGGCCCAGCTGAGGAAGTCCTCGGTGCTGACGGCGACGATCAGGTATAAAAAGAGGGCATTGGCCAGCAGGAAGCCCAGCGGGGCGCCGAGTTGGCCCAGCATGGCGTACCAGTTGCGCCGGTTGGAGGGCGCGTTCAGCACCAGCAGGGAGGGCAGGCCGTCCCAGGCGCCGCCGGTGGCGAAGCCCTGCAGGGCGCGGAAAAAGGCCAGAAACACCACGGCTGCTGTGCCGAGGGTTTCGTAGGTCGGCAGGAAGGCGATGCCCGCCGTGGCGGTGCCCAGCAGGAATAGCGACGCGGTGAGCTTCACACTGCGCCCCCAGCGGCGCTGGATGGTCATGAACAGGGCGGTGCCGAAGGGGCGCGCCACAAAGGCCAGGGCGAAGATCCAGAAGGAGTAGATAACCCCCTCGATCTGGCTGGCGCCGGGGAAGAACACCGAGGGGAAGACCAGCACACAGGCGATACCGAACACGAAGAAGTCAAAGTATTCGGAAGCGCGCCCGATGATCACGCCTACCGCGATTTCGCCGGGGGCTACTGGCGAATGGCCGGCAGGGGTGGCGTTGTCGGCAGTGAAAGCGGGGGAGGGGGTTCCAGTCGCGTTGGCCATGGTGCTTTTTTCCGGGGTACAGGCTGGTGATATAGGGCACAGGCTACTCGCTTTGTTCGCCTCTCACCATAGGACAAATTGTCCAATTCAATCGCCGCGGCAATTGCCGTAGAGTGCGCGCCATCCTCCCTGTAACCCGGATTTGCGAGCGGCAATGGCAAACCCTACTAGATTTCCTTCGGCCAGGACGGTCGGCAAGACACTCCTGGCAACCGCGCTGGCCCTTTCCCTGGCCGGCTGTAACTGGGTGGTCATGGCCCCCTCCGGCGATATCGCTGCCCAGCAGGCGGACCTGATCCTGTGGTCAACCTACCTGATGCTGATCATCATCGTGCCGGTGATCGTGCTGACCCTGATGTTCGCCTGGCGCTACCGCTCGTCCAACAAGAATGCCACCTACAAGCCCGACTGGGACCACTCCACCAACCTGGAACTGGTGATCTGGGCCGCGCCGCTGGCCATTATCATCGCCCTGGGTGCCCTGACCTGGGTGAGCACCCACAAGCTGGACCCCTATCGCCCGCTGGACCGTATCGACGCTGGCAAGCCGGTTCCGGAGGACATGGAACCGCTGGTCGTGGAAGTCGTTGCGATGGACTGGAAGTGGCTGTTTTTCTACCCCGAGCAGGGCATCGCCACGGTCAATGAACTGGCGGCCCCGGTGGACCGGCCGATCAAGTTCAAGATCACCGCCACCACCATGATGAACTCCTTCTACGTGCCGGCCCTGGCGGGCATGATCTACGCCATGGGCGGTATGGAAACCCAGCTCCACGCGGTGATCAACGAGGAAGGCAGCTACGAAGGCTTCTCGGCCAACTACTCCGGCGCCGGCTTCAACAAGATGCGCTTTGAGTTCCTCGGCCAGTCCGAGGCGGACTTCGCCCAGTGGGTCGCCGATGTGAAGGCCCAGGGCTCACCGTTGAGCCGCCCGGCCTACAAGACACTGGAGAAGCCCAGCATCGATGACCCGGTGCGCTACTACAGCGAGGTCATGCCGGGACTGTACGACGCCATTCTCAACCGCTGCGTCGACCCGGGCCAGGTCTGCATGAAAGACCTGATGAAGAGCCACCACGCACATCACGGTGAAGGCGCGGCCGAGTAAGCCAGGCGGGCACGCCACCTTCACAAAACCTGTTTCGGCCGCCCCGGCGGCCCAGTTGTAAAACCCAAGGGCGCCACAACTATGTCGTCAGCAGTACAGACCTACTCCGACACCACGTCCGCCGTCTTCGGCCGGTTGACCTGGGACTCGTTCCCCTTCCACGACCCGATCATCCTCGGCACCTTCGCCGTGGTCGCGCTTGGCGGCCTGGCCCTGGTGGCGGCCCTGACCAGGTACAAGGTCTGGGGCTACCTGTGGACGGAGTGGTTCACCAGCATCGATCACAAGCGCATCGGCGTGATGTACATGATCCTCGGCATCATCATGCTGCTGCGCGGCTTCGCCGACGCCATCATGATGCGCCTGCACCAGGCCATGGCCTTCGGCGACGCCACCGGCTACCTGCCACCCCATCACTACGACCAGATCTTCACCGCCCACGGCGTGATCATGATCTTCTTTGTAGCGATGCCCTTTGTGGTGGGCCTGATGAACTACATCGTGCCGCTGCAGATCGGCGCCCGCGACGTGGCCTTCCCCTTCCTCAATAACTTCAGCTTCTGGATGACCGCCTCCGGCGCCATCCTGATCATGCTGTCGCTGTTTGTGGGGGAATTCGCCAAATCTGGCTGGCTCGCCTATCCACCGCTAACGGGGATATTACAAAGCCCCGGGGTCGGGGTGGATTACTACATCTGGTCGCTGCAGATCGCCGGCGTGGGTACGCTGCTGTCCGGGGTCAACTTCGTGGTGACCATCGTCAAGATGCGCGCCCCCGGCATGACCATGATGAAAATGCCGGTCTTCACCTGGACCGCCCTGTGCACCAACATCCTGATCGTGGCGGCCTTCCCGATCCTGACCGCGGTCCTGGCCCTGCTGTCCCTCGATCGCTACATGGACTTCAACTTCTTCACCAACGACCTTGGCGGCAACGCCATGATGTACGTGAACCTGATCTGGATCTGGGGCCACCCGGAAGTGTACATCCTGATCCTGCCGATCTTCGGGGTGTTCTCCGAGATCGTGTCCACCTACAGCGGCAAGCGCCTGTTCGGTTACTCCTCCATGGTCTACGCCACCGTGGTAATCACCGTGCTGTCGTACCTGGTGTGGTTGCACCACTTCTTTACCATGGGCTCCGGCGCCACGGTGAACAGTTTCTTCGGTATCACCACGATGATCATCTCGATCCCCACGGGCGCGAAGATCTTCAACTGGCTGTTTACCATGTACCGCGGCCGCATCCAGTTTGAGGTGCCGATGCTGTGGACCGTGGGCTTCATGGTCACCTTCGTCATCGGCGGTATGACCGGCGTACTGCTGGCCGTACCCCCGGCTGACTTCGTGCTGCACAACAGCCTGTTCCTGATCGCCCACTTCCACAACGTGATCATTGGTGGCGTGGTGTTCGGTGTGTTCGCCGCCATCACCTACTGGTACCCGAAGGTCACCGGCTACAAGCTGGATCCGTTCTGGGGCAAGTGCTCCTTCTGGTTCTGGCTGATCGGTTTCTACGCCGCCTTCATGCCGCTGTATGTGCTGGGCCTGATGGGCGTGACCCGCCGCATGAGCCACTTCGAGGACATGTCCCTGCAGATCTGGTTCCAGGTTGCCGCCGTGGGCGCCTTCCTGATCGGCCTCGGCATCCTCTGCTTCCTGATCCAGCTCTACGTGAGCTTCAAGAAGCGCGAGTCCCTGCGCGACGAGTCCGGTGACCCCTGGAATGGCCGTACCCTGGAGTGGTCCACCACTTCGCCGCCGCCCCAGTACAACTTTGCCTTCACCCCGCAGGTGCACGAGAACGATGCCTGGTGGCAGATGAAGCAGCAGGGCTTCCAGCCGCCGAAGGAGGGCTTCCTGCCCATCCACATGCCCAAGAACACCGCGGCGGGCATGGTGCTGGCGGGCCTGGCCACCGTGTTCGGTTTTGCCATGATCTGGTACGTCTGGTGGCTGGCGGCAGCGAGCTTTGGCGCGCTGATCCTGGGCGCCATCATCCATACCTTCAACTACAAGCGTGACTACTACATTCCCGCCGAGGACGTAGCCACGGTGGAGAATCAGCGCGGGGAGGTGCTGGCCTGATGAGCAATGCAGTAGCAACACCCGCCGCAGAGGGCGGCAAGCTGGAGTTCCTGGTCAAGGGTGATCACCACCCTGCCCAGGGCACCCTGCTGGGGTTCTGGATCTACCTGATGAGCGACTGTCTCATCTTCGCATCCCTGTTCGCCACCTACGGCGTCCTCAGCATGAACTTTGCCGGCGGGCCTTCCGGCGCAGACCTGTTCGACCTGGAACTGGTGGCCCTGAACACCGCCTTCCTGCTGATCTCTTCGATCACTTACGGCTTTGCCGTACTGAAGATGCAGCAGAACAGCGTGCGCGGCACCATGGGCTGGCTGGCGGTCACCGGCGTATTCGGCCTGTGCTTCCTGGGCGTGGAACTCTATGAGTTCTACCACATGATCCACATCGGCGCCGGGCCCCAGCGCAGCGGCTTCCTGTCCGCCTTCTTCACCCTGGTGGGCACCCACGGCCTGCACGTAACCTTCGGCTGTATCTGGCTGGTGACCCTGCTGCTGCAACTGCGCAAGCACGGCCTGATCCAGGAGAACAAGCGCCGGGTCTACTGTCTGTCCATGTTCTGGCACTTCCTGGACGTTATCTGGATTGGTGTCTTTACCTACGTCTACCTGATGGGATCCATGGTATGAGCGATCATCACGAGCATCACGGCCATCACGAACATGCCGAAGAGGCGCCGCACAGTTCCTTCAAAGGCTACATGATCGGCTTCGTCGCCTCGGTCATCCTCACTGCCATTCCCTTCTGGATGGTCATGTCTGATGTGCTGGATTCACGCAATGCCACCATCCTGATCATCCTCGGCTTTGCCGTGGTGCAGATCGTGGTGCACATGATTTACTTCCTGCACATGGACTTCCAGTCCCAGGGCGGCTGGACCATGCTATCGCTGATCTTTACCGTGGTGCTGTTGTTCATCACCCTGTTCGGTTCCCTGTGGGTGATGTATCACATGAACGTCAACATGATGCCCTCCATGATGGGGGGCGCTGACGGGATGCCGTGAGCGCCCCTTCGCGTTCACGACAAATGGCCAACGCCGCGCTCGCCCTGTGCGCGGTGCTGGCCTTCTCCGGTTTTGTCGCCCTCGGCAACTGGCAGGTGGAGCGCCGGGCCTGGAAGCTCGACCTGATCGAGCGGGTCAACGGGCGGGTGCACGCGCCCGCCGTGGCCGCCCCCGCGCGTAACGCGTGGCCGGCGGTATCCCGGGACAGCGACGAATATCGCCATGTCTCGGTCCGCGGTACCTTCCTCTCCGATCTCGATACCCGGGTGGCGGCCGCTACCGAACTGGGTACCGGTTACTGGATTCTCAGCCCGCTACAGCGATTCGATGGCAGTGTCGTAATGATCAACCGGGGCTTCGTAGCCCAGGGCGACCCCGTTGCTTCTGTGCCCGCGGGCGAGGTTATCGTGACCGGCCTCATACGCCTGAGCGAACCTGGGGGTGGAGTCCTGCGCGACAACCTCCCCGCGGAAGATCGCTGGTACTCACGGGATATCGAGGCAATCGCCGCCGCCCGGAACCTGGCGGCGGTGGCGCCGTACTTCGTCGACGCCGCCGCCGATGCCCCCGGCAGCCCCGGCGGTGCGGGGCCTGTGGGCGGGCTTACGGTCATCCGCTTTCACAACAGTCATCTCATCTATGCCATCACCTGGTACGGGCTGGCGCTGATGGTGGTGGGCGCTGCGGTGCTTGTTTGTCGTGAGGGGCGGCGAGAAGGGCGGAGCGAGGGGCGGCGCGAGGCGAAAAGGCGCTGAATCGGGATGCCCTTGCGCTCAGTGGTCGGTGCCTCGCGCGGCAGCGTATACTCCCCGCCCGAGGAGAAGCGACCCATGACTGATTCAGCGGCGGCGAGCAAGCCGCGCCTTCTGACCCAAAACGCAGCAGATACCGACGACACGGCCAGCAAGAACATGCGGCAGCTTATCCAGTTGCGCTGGATGGCTGTGCTCGGCCAGCTGTTAACTATTCTGGTGACCCACTACGGCTTTGGCGTGGAACTGCCGCTCAGGCAGATGCTCTCTGTGCTGGCGGGCCTGCTGGTCTTCAATGCCCTCAGCCTGCTGAGCCTCGCCTTCCGTCGGCCTGTGTATCGGGGGGAGTTGTTCGTGGCCCTGCTGGTCGACATGGGAACCCTGACCTACCAGCTCTACCTCAGCGGTGGCGCGACCAACCCCTTTGTCTTTCTCTATTTGCTGCAGGTGGGGCTGGCAGCGGTGTTGCTGGCGGGGCGCTGGGCCTGGACCCTGCTCGTGGTCGCCACCGGGTGTTTTCTCTGGCTGGCGGTGGCGGGGCATCCCCTGGCCCTGCCGCAGGACCTTCACCTCGGGCTCGGCAGTGTCTATGTCCAGGGGATGCTGATCTGCTTCATTCTCAACGCGGTACTCCTGCTGGTTTTCCTCAACCGTATCACCCGGACGCGCCGGGAGCGCGACGCCCACCTGGCGGAGTTGCGCCAGCGCGCCGCGGAAGAAGAGCATATTGTGCGTATGGGCCTGCTGGCGTCCGGGGCGGCCCATGAACTGGGCACGCCGCTTTCCACCATCGCGGTCATTCTCGGCGACTGGCGTTACATGCCGGCCTTTACCTCGGACCCCGACCTCTATCAGGAAATCCAGGAGATGCAGGCCCAGGTACAGCGCTGTAAATCGATTGTCAGTGACATCCTGCTGAGTGCCGGTGAAACCCGTGGGGAGTCTTCCGGTGAGACCACGGTGTGTGAGTTTCTCGACGAACTGGTGGCCGAGTGGCAGGCCGGTCGGCCGGTCAAACACCTGAACTACGACAATCATTTTGGCGAAGACCTGGATATCGCCTCGGACTCGGTGTTGAAGCAGACCCTCTATAACCTCCTGGATAATGCCCTGGAGGCTTCACCTGACTGGGTGGGGCTTGAGGCCGGGCGTGAGGGCGATACACTCAGGATCACCGTGCGCGACCGCGGTCCGGGCTTCTCCCAGGAAATTTTCGATCGTCTCGGGCGCCCCTACCAGTCCACCAAGGGGCGTGCCGGTGGCGGCCTGGGCCTGTTCCTGGTGATGAACGTGGCGCGTACACTGGGTGGTGACGTACAGGCGAGCAACAACCCCGGCGGGGGCGCCGAGGTTACCCTGAGTTTGCCGCTGGACGCGTTGGCACTGAAAGAAGACTGAAGACGCTCAAACAATAACAAGGAGAGCTGCGTGGCTGATGTTTCGCCCGACCATAATGACCGCACCCTGATTCTCGTCGAGGACGACGCTGCCTTTGCCCGCACCCTGGGCCGGTCCTTCGAGCGCAGGGGCTACACGGTGCTCACCGCGAGCAGCCTGGAAGCCGCATTGCCACAGGTAGAGGAGCACCACCCCGGCTACGCGGTGGTCGACCTCAAACTCGATGGTGAGGCTTCGGGCCTGGCCTGCGTACAGGCTTTGCACCGGCACGACCCGGAAATGCTGATCGTCGTACT
Organism: Parahaliea maris; assembly: GCF_008064665.1. GTDB lineage: Bacteria > Pseudomonadota > Gammaproteobacteria > Pseudomonadales > Halieaceae > Parahaliea > Parahaliea maris. Next base: position 30,207 of record NZ_VRZA01000006.1, read on the forward strand.
CACCGGCTATGCCAGCATTGCCACGGCGGTGGAGGCGGTCAAGCTCGGTGCCTGCCACTACCTCGCCAAACCCTCGAATACCGACGACATTGAAGCGGCCTTCAACAGCGCGGAGGGCAATACCGAGGTGGCGATTACCGGCCGTTCGACTTCGATCAAGACTTTGGAGTGGGAGCGTATCCACCAGACTCTGGCGGAAACCGACTTCAATATATCGGAGACTGCCCGGCGCCTGGGGATGCACCGACGTACTTTGGCGCGCAAGTTGGCCAAGCAGCAGGTGAAATAGAAGAACCTCGGGGCTCAGGTGATAATAGCCAATAAAAAGAATCATTCTCATTTACATCTGCATTACGTTTCATTACAGTTGTCCGCCTCTGTTCAACAACAACAGGCATATCGGACATGCAAAAGAAAACTTTTCTGAACCCGCAGGGGGTCCCGGGGGAGGGGCTGAAAACCACCGCATTGGGCGCCAGCGCCCTGATGCTCGCCTTCGCCGCCAGCGCGGCCACGGCTCAGGACGCCGCCGAGTGTGACGCCAGGGACGCCAGCGAGCAGTGCAAGGTGGCCAGCGAGGGCGACACCGAAGCCGCCCGCGCCAAGGCCGGCTCGATCGAAATTGTCGAGGTGTACGGCATGTCCGGCACCGCCTACCGCGCCAGCCGTTCCGGCGACCTGCGCCAGCTCTCCGACCTGGCCACTACTCCGCAGACCATGAACATCCTCACCCAGACCCAGATCCTCGATTCGGGCAAGACCGACCTGAAGGAAATCCTCAGCTCCCAGGCCGGTGTGACCCTGGGCACCGGTGAGAACGGCAACGCCTTTGGCGACCGCTACGTAATTCGTGGCCACGAAGCCCGCAGCGATGTGTTTGTCGACGGTATCCGCGACCCGGGCATGACCACCCGTGAAAGCTTTGCCGCCGAGCAGATTGAAATCACCAAGGGCCCCAGCTCTACCTTTGCCGGCCGTGGTTCCTCCGGTGGTGCGGTGAACACGATTACCAAGGCCGCCACGCCGACGGAAGACTTCAGCATTGTCGATGCGTCCGTGGGAACCGACGACTATTACCGCGTCACCTTCGACAGCAACGTGAAGGTCGGCGAGGACATGGCCCTGCGCTTCAATGGCCTGACCGCTTCCGAAGACATTCCCAATCGCGATGGCCTGGAGCGCGAGCGCAACGGCTTCCTGCTGTCGGGCTACACCAATCTGGGCGATCGCTGGAATGCCATCGCTGACGTCTACTACCTTGAGGCAGACGATATCCCTGATCTTGGTTCCTATTTTGACCGGGACAAGCGCAAGCCGGTGAAGGATATTCCGGTGTACGCGCAGGATGAGGATTTCCTGGAAACCGAAGCCCTGGCCACCACCCTGCGCCTGAACGGTGAGCTGAACCAGCAGTGGCGCGCGTCCGCCTCCCTGCGCTACGGCACCACCGACAATGGTTACATTACCACCGGCATCCGCGGCAGTACGCGCGACGCCAGCGACCCCGAGGCTCCAGGCGCCGAGACCATGTCCCTCAGCACCCACCAGGGCTGGCAGGAAATCGAGTATGGCGTGGCCCAGGGTAACCTGTTCTGGGATACCGCTTTCGCGGGCCATGACAGCCGCTTTGTCTTTGGCCTGGAGTACACCACCGAAGCGGTGGACAACGGCGTGTATGACTACGAAGCCACCGGCGAGAGCAACTGCATCGTGGGCGGGCGTCGTGGCGCCAGTCCCTCCTATTGCATCATCGGCGCCGATGGCAGCGTAGTCGACGATCCGCGCGGCCTGATGCAGCGGACCTACACCCGGGGCGACATCGATGCCCAGTACAACATCGATACCGTGTCCGCCTATATCATGAATACCACCCAGCTGGGCGAAAACTGGGAAGTATTCCTGGGCTTGCGCCAGGATTGGTACGACTACAGCAACGACGTGGTTGGTCGCGAGGGTGAGCTGGACTACGCCTTCTCCGACAGCCTCACCAACGGCCACATTGGCCTGGTGCGTAAGCTGGGTGAGGAAGGTAATGTCTACCTGACCTACAGCACCGCGGCGAATATCAACGGCGGCGAATCCGATGTCGGCGGCAACTGTGGATACGGTGGTCTTTGTGGTGACCCGGACCAGGCGGCCCAGGCTGATCCTGAGCATGTGGAAAATATCGAGCTCGGCACCAAGTGGGAGCTGTTCGACGATCGTCTGCTGGCCACTGCCGCCGTATTCCAGATTACCAAAAGCGATGTGATGGAAAGCGTGGGTGACAGCTATAGCCAGCTGGGTACCCTGAACACCGGCAAGAACCGCGTAGAAGGTGTCGAAATCTCCCTGACCGGTTCCATCACCGATACCCTCAGCATCCAGCTCAGTGCAGCGATCATGGACTCTGAGGTTCTGGAGTCTTTCAACTCCGATACCGAGGGCCTGGCCCTGAGTAATTTCGCCGATGACAGTCTGTACGCCCTGTTGCGCTGGGAGCCGAACGACGCCTGGGCCTTCGGTGGCGCCTACACCTACCAGAGCGAAATGTACGGCGGCCAGCCGGACACCGCGGCGGGCTACGACGACGAGATTGGCGACTACTCCATTGTGGTTCCGAGCTACGGTGTGTTCGACCTGTTCGTGAACTACAACTACTCGGAGAAACTGAACTTCCGCTTCAACCTGAACAACGTGACCGACAGAGAGTACTGGACGGCGGCCTACCGTTCGGGCAGCTTTATGTACCTCGGCGATGTGCGCAATGCGCGCCTGTCAGTGGTCTACGAGTTCTGACACAGGTGGAAAGCGGATGGTGAATGCATGGTAGTTATCGAAGAGATGCTGAGTGCCGGGGAGGTGCGGGAGTTCCGCGCCGCCCTCGACTCGGCGCCCTGGCTGGACGGCGGCAACACGGCCGCCGGCATGGCCGCCGACGTCAAGCGCAACGGCCAGGCCGATGCAGCTGATGATACCGTGCGCTCCCTTGCCAATTCACTGCTGGCCCGCCTGGGCCAGCATCCCCAGTTTACCGCGGCGGCCCTGCCGCACCGGATCTTTCCCCCCTGTTTCAATCGCTACGGGGTGAGTGAGACCTACGGATTCCACGTGGACGCCGCTGTCATGCGCATACCCGGCACGCCGGATGTGCTGCGCAGTGACGTTTCCGCCACCCTGTTCCTCAGTGATCCCTCGGAATACGACGGGGGTGAACTGGTCATCCAGACCGACTACGGCGAACAGGCCCACAAGTTGCCCGCGGGCAGCATGGTGGTGTACCCCTCCAGCAGCCTGCACCGGGTGACACCGGTGACCCGGGGAGTGCGTGTGGCCGCCATTACCTGGTTACAGAGCCTGGTGCCCTGCAATCACACCCGCGCCACGTTGTACGAGCTGGACCGGGCGATACAGTCCCTCATGAGTTCGGGGGGGGCTGGCAGAGAGCAGCTCGATGCCCTGCACAATGTCTACCACAACCTGGTGCGGCAGCACGCCCAGGTGTGACCAGCCGCGTTGGCACTGGCCCGACGCGCTGCCAATTCTTCCGCTTAACTGACCGCTTTCAGCTGGGCCTCGCGCCGGCGTGACCAGATCATGCACAGCAGGCTGACAGCCGCGCAGGCGGCAATGCAGGCGACCACACTCGTCAGCCCTTCCGGCAGCAGGTTGCTCAGGGCTGACGCGCCGCCCCCGAGGCCGAACTGTGCGGTACCGATAACCGCCGCGGCTGAGGCGGCACTGCGGGGGAAAGATTCCAGGTAGCAGGCCTGGATGTTCGGGCTGATGGCGCCGAGGCTACCCGCATACAGCATCATCGCCGGCAGGAAACCCCAGACGGACCAGTCGAGCAGGGCCGCCAGCAGCAGGAATACCGCTGCGACACCCTGGACGCAGGTGGCGGCAAACATGATAGGGCGAGGATGCAGGCGGTTCAGCAGGATGCGGTTCAGCAGCACCGCCGCGAACATGGCGAAAATATTGCACGCGAATAACAGGGTGAACATGCCGCGAGACTGTTCGAAGTGGTCCTGGTAGATGTACGAAGCGTAGGTTACGAACATGATCAGGCCGCCGAAGGAGGCGGTCTGCCAGAGTATATAGGGTGGTGCGCTGGGTGTTTTGATCACGCTGATGTAGCGCGCAACAAAGCCGATTCCATCGTGGGTGGGGCGCGGTTTTCGCGGCCCTCTGAATACCGTGACCATCAGGGCCGGGAGCAGTGCAAGGGCATAGGCGCCGAGGCAGACGAAAATCAGGCCCCAGCTGCCCACTTCCAATAGTGCGGCCCCGATGGCGGGCGCGATGGCGGGAGCGACGATGGAGACCATGCCGATCATGGAAAACAGTTTCGCGGCCTGAACGCCGTGCACCTGGTCACGCACGATGGCCGGTATGGACACCCCGATCCAGCCGCCGCCGATGGATTGCACAAAGCGCCCGGCCAGTAACTCGCTCATGGTATCTACCTGGGCCAGGTAAAATGCTGCAAACGCAAACGTCCAAAGGCCCGCTACGAGTACCCTGCGCCTGCCGTAGCGGTCAGAGAATGCGCCGCCGGTCAGTTGGCCCACGGCAAAGCCCAGCATGTAAATGGATATGCTCAGGGAAACCTGGTGGATAGTGACGCCCAGCGTGTCGGCAATCAGCGGAAAGGCCGGCAGGTAGGTGTCGATGGCGAAGGGGCCCAGCATCATGGTGAAACCCAGCACGAAGACAACGGACAGAGGGAATGTAGAGTTGTCTTGCATGTCGTGCGGAGTCCTGTAGCGAGTGACGTCAGAGCAGCCCATTGTACCGGCTGTCGCCCGCTGAGCTGAGCAGACTTCGGTTGTATAAATCACATGTTGGAAATTCGAGGCGGGAGGCGGTGGCTCCGCACCTCCGCTCCCGGTTGGAGTCTGTGACGTTGGACAGACAACGCTACAGAGGGGGCCCCTGCAGCGTCGCCTGTTCGGCAGTGAGGCTTTAACCCGTCAGGTCGAAGCGGTCTGCATTCATCACCTTGGTCCAGGCGGCGACGAAGTCCTCGACAAATTTCTGCTGGCTGTCGTCCTGGGCATAGACCTCGGCATAGGCCCGGAGGATCGCGTTGGAGCCAAATACCAGGTCGAGGCGTGTAGCAGTCCACTTCACCTCGCCAGTAGCACGGTCGCAGATCTCGTAGAGGCCTTCAGTGGACGGCTTCCAGCTATTCGCCATGTCGGTCAGGTTGACGAAGAAGTCATTGCTCAGCACACCTTCGCGGTCGGTCAGCACACCGTGGCGGGTGCCGCCGTGGTTGGTGCCGAGTACCCGCATGCCGCCCACCAGTACCGTCATTTCAGGGGCGGTGAGGCCCATCAGCTGGGTTCGGTCCAGCATCAGTTCTTCGGGTTTCACGGCGTAGTCCTGCTTCAGCCAGTTGCGATAGCCGTCGTGGATAGGCTCCAGCACGTCGAAGGAGTCCGCGTCGGTCATGGCGTCTGTGGCGTCGCCGCGGCCAGGCGCAAACGGTACAGTGACCTCGCAACCTGCGGCTTTTGCCGCCTGCTCGATCCCGACGTTGCCTGCCAGCACGATCACGTCAGCCACCGAGGCGCCGGTGTCAGCAGCAATGCCTTCCAGCACGCCCAGCACTTTGGCCAGACGTTCGGGCTCATTACCCTCCCAGTCCTTCTGTGGTGCCAGGCGAATGCGGGCGCCGTTGGCGCCGCCGCGCATGTCGGAACCCCGGTAGGTGCGGGCGCTGTCCCAGGCGGTGCAGACCATCTCGGCAAGGGAGAGGCCGCTGGCGGCGACCTTCGCCTTGACCGCGTCGACATCGTAGCCGGTGCTACCTGCGGGGACCGGGTCCTGCCAGATCAGGTCTTCCTGAGGTACTTCCGGGCCGACGTAACGGACCTTCGGCCCCATGTCGCGGTGGGTCAGTTTGAACCAGGCCCGGGCGAAGGTTTCCGAGAAGTAGTCCTGGTCGGCGGCAAAGCGCTCGGAAATTTTGCGGTAGGCTGGGTCTTCCTTCATCGCCATGTCGGCGTCGGTCATGATCGGCATGCAGCGGATTGAAGGGTCCTCCACGTCGACCGGCATGTCCTCCTCCCGGATGTCGATGGGCTGCCACTGCCAGGCGCCAGCCGGGCTCTTCTTCAGCTCCCAGTCGTAGCCCAGCAGGAGTTTGAAGTAACCGTTGTCCCATTGGGTGGGGTGGGTGGTCCAGGCGCCCTCGATGCCACTGGTGATGGCATCGCGGCCTACCCCCTTGCCGGTGGGGTTACGCCATCCCATGCCCTGTTCCGTGACGTCGGCCGCCTCCGGTGAGGCGCCCAGCAGCTCGGCGTCGCCATTGCCGTGGGCCTTGCCGATGGTGTGGCCGCCGGCGGTGAGCGCTACGGTTTCCTCGTCGTCCATCGCCATGCGGGCGAAGGTGTCGCGCACGTCGTGGGCGGTCTTGAGCGGATCGGGGTTGCCGTCCACACCTTCGGGATTCACGTAGATCAGCCCCATCATGACCGCGGCCAGGGGGTTCTCCAGCTCCCGGTCACCGGAATAGCGGCTGTTGGGGTTGTTCGTGGGGGCGAGCCAGTCCTTCTCGGCACCCCAGTAGGTGTCCTTCTCCGGGTGCCAGATGTCTTCGCGGCCGAAACCGAAACCAAAGGTCTTCAGGCCTACAGATTCATAGGCGATATTGCCGGCGAGGATGATCAGGTCTGCCCAGCTGATTTTGTTGCCGTACTTTTTCTTGATCGGCCACAGCAGGCGGCGGGCCTTGTCGAGGCTGACGTTGTCGGGCCAGGAGTTGAGCGGGGCAAAGCGCTGGTTGCCGGTGCCACCGCCACCACGGCCGTCGGCGAGGCGATAACTGCCCGCCGCGTGCCAGGCCATGCGTACCATGAGGCCGGCGTAGGTGCCCCAGTCAGCTGGCCACCAGTCCTGGCTGGTGTGCATCAGCGTGTGCAGGTCTGTTTTCAGTGCTTGCACATCGAGGGACTTCAGCGCTTCGCGGTAGTCGAAGTCCTGGCCGAGGGGGTCGGTTTTGCTGTCGTGCTGGTGCAGGATGTCGAGATTCAGGGTTTCGGGCCACCAGTCGGTGTTGGACTGGGCGGTGGAGGTCATCGAGCCGTGCATTACCGGGCATTTGCCGGTGGATCCGGTGTTCGTGTTTTCCATAGTCATCTCCTGTTTGCATTGCGACCAGGGGCTTGGGAAGCAAGCTGCGTCCGGGCGTGTACCTACTATAGGCACGGAACGATGACAGGGAAAATGGATAATTGTGAAGTTCGCAATCGATTTGCCCGATCCGGTTTGCCGTTGCCTCAGGGGCCCTCTTGCGGGGTGGCAAACAGTTTTTTGTGCAGTTGCGGAGCAAATACCACTGAGTGCTCGAGATACGGCAACGCTGCCTCCTCTTCTGCCAGCCAGTAGACGATATCGGCGATGGCTTCTGGCGCTGTGGGGTTGAAGCGGGCGGCGATCCTGTCATCAAACCCGTTCGCCTTCATCACCTCGGTGAGCACAAACCCGGGCTCCACCGAAAAGAAGCGCACCCCGCTGTCTTTATGTTCCACCCTCAGAGCCGGCATCATGCGAATGAGGGCGGCCTTGGAGGAGGGATAGACAAAGCCCCAGCCGCCCTCGTCCGCCGGAGCGGGCGGGTCATTGAGGGCGGAACCGGACACCATGTTGATCACGGCGCCGCTCCCGCGTTCGAGCATCCCGGGCAACAGTTTCTGCACCAGCGCCAGCGGCGTCAGGACATTTCCGCGGTAGACCCTTTCGGCCTGTTCGAGCTCCACCTCCAGCACCCGCTGCATATTGCCCGGCCCCTGGTAGCAGGCGTTATTGAGCAGCACATCGACCGCACCGAAATGGGCCAGGGCCCGCTCGGCAGCAGCGAGCACGGATGAGGTGTCGAGAATGTCAGAGCGCACCAGAAGGACCTCTGCGCCGTGCTGGCGGGCGAGTTCGGCGGTGGACTCCAGGGAGCCGGGCAGGGGGCGGCTGTAGGGCTCCCAGCTGCCGTGCTCATGCTGCTCGCCTTCCTGCAGGGTGCGTGCGGTGAGCGCGAGGTCGTAACCCCGGCGGGCAAATTCGAGCGCGGTGGCGGCACCGATGCCCCGGCTGGCGCCGGTGATGAATGCAACTTTTCTGCTCATGACTCCAATCCCTTTTTCTTATAGTGCTGACGCGCCGCTGCAGTGGTTATCAGGACGGCTGCCTCGATGCTGGTGTGCGATCAGAACGCTGTCAATCGAGTGGTCCATCTCGGTATCGGCCGGATCAGAATAGCAGTATCTTCAGCCCGATCAGGATGAGCACAATGCCGCCCAGCAACTCTGCCTTGCTTTCCAGCCACACGCCACTCCGTGCACCCACAAACACGCCGGCGAAGCTGAACAGGAACGTAGTGACGCCGATGATCACGCAGGACAGGAAGGGATTCACTTCCAGCACCGTCAGGGTAAAGCCGGCGGCCATGGCGTCGATGCTGGTGGCGATGGCCAGCAACAGCATGACCCGCTGGGTGATCCTGGCGATATCTTCCTCGATACCCTCTGACAGTGATTCGTAGATCATTTTTCCGCCAATCAGGGCCAGCAGGCCAAAGGCAATCCCGTTCGCGTAGCCCTCGATCCAGCCGAGTACGCCACGGCCGCCCAGATAGCCGATCAGGGGCATCAGTCCCTGGAACAGGCCGAAATACACCGCGCACATCAATGCCAGTGATCGGGTCCGGGTGGCGTGTTTGGAGCCGAGGCCAATGGAAACCGCGAAAGCGTCCATGCTCAGGGCCAGGGCCAGAATGACAACTTCAATCAATCGCTGATCTCACTTTCAGGTACAGGTTTGTCGCGGGTATGTGCGGGGCCGAGGCCCGCTGCATGTGTTGCGCGCGCTAGTTTATACTGCCTCGATCCGTTTCCGTAGTGACCCGCTTTATGCGTATCCTGACCCTTTGCCTGCTACTGATACTGCCCTTGGGGGCCGTTGCCGCAGACTTCGCCACCGAAATGACCGTCGCCAGCGATGGGTCGGGGGATTTCACCCGCCTGCAGGACGCGATTGATGCAAGCAAATCGTTTCCGCTGCTGCCGATTACCATCCATGTGAAAAACGGGGTCTACCAGGAGAAGGTCGATGTACACGCCTGGAATACGCAGCTGTCGCTGATTGGCGAGAGCCGGGAGGGCACCATCATTCGCTTTGGTGACCACTTCGAGCGGGTCGACCGCGGCCGCAACAGTACCTTCATGACCTACACCCTGCGTGTTGCCGGCAACGACTTTCACGCGCAGAACCTCACCATCGAGAACACCGCGGGGCCGGTGGGGCAGGCGGTTGCCCTGCACGTCGAGGCCGACAGGGCCGCCTTTGTAAACGTCAGTATCAAGGGCTACCAGGACACGGTGTACCTGGCGGGAGAGGGCTTTCGTTCCTGGTTCAGTGACTGTTACATCGAAGGAACCATTGATTTCATTTTCGGCCAGGGCACCGCCCTGTTTGAAAACTGTGAACTGCGATCACTGGCCGACGGCTACGTAACCGCAGCTTCGACACCGGCGCAGGAGGCCCATGGGCTGGTTTTCAGTGAGTGCCGCCTTACGGCCGCACCCGGTGTGGACGCGGTTTATCTGGGCAGGCCCTGGCGTCCCTTCGCCAATGCGGTGTTCATGGATTCAGAAATCGGCTCACACATTCTGCCGGCAGGCTGGCACAACTGGGACGATGAGGTGAACGAGGAGACAGCCCGGTTTGCCGAGTATCGCAATCGGGGCCCCGGCGCGGAGCGTTCCAGGCGGGTTCCCTGGGCGCGGCAACTGAAAGAGCCGGAGGCTGCCGCCTATCGCGCAGAACGACTATTCAGAGGCTGGCAGCCCCCCGGTCGCTGAACACGGCTCTCGGTTGCGCCAGGTTCGCATCCCCTATGGCCTGGCTGCGCGCGTCCTCCACCAGGGTGGCGATATTGCTCCCCGTCAGGCTTTCCAGAAAGGCTACCAGCGCTGCTTTTTCTGCCTCCTCCAGGTCCAGTGGTCGAATGCGTGGATCCTGGCCCTGATGGGGAACACCGCCGGCGTCGTAGTAATCAATCACCGCACGAAGATTCGGTAGCGAGCCGTCGTGCATGTACGGCGGCGTGATGGCGACATTGCGCAACGTGGGTACCCGGAACTGCCAGCGCTCGCTGCTCCTGCCAGTGGCTTCGTAACGGCCGAGGTCATTTCCCGGTGGGCGCTCGAACTTCACCGTCGGGGTGATTTCGACACCCGGTGCAATGCGCACGGTAGTTGGCTGCAGCCCAATACCCATGCTGCGGGCATAGCCAATACCGGTGTCGTAGAAGGCGTCATTGGTAAAATGAGCGTGATGCTGCTCAACGCTGTGGCAGTCGCTGCAGCCCAGGCTGCGGAACAGTTCCCAGCCCTGCCGGGCTTGCTCGCTCAGGGCATTTTCATTGCCGCCAAAGTACCAGCGATCGAAGGGTGAATCGGCTGCAATCAGGCCGCGCTGATAACTCGCCAGCGCCATGCCCACGGTTTCCATGGTCAGTCCCTGGTCGAAAGCCGCTTCGAACAGGCCTTGGTAGTCCGGCGCGTTGCGCAGGGTGGCCAGCACGAAACCGATACTCGGGTTGGCCATTTCGTTGGCTTTCAGCAGCGGTTGCCACACCTGGTTTTCCAGTGTGGATTCGCGGCCGTCGTGGAACAGCGCAGCACGGTAGCCGACGTTGAGCAGCGTTGGAGCATTGCGTCCAATGAAGCGCCCCTCGGCCCCGACCGGAGTTTTCACTTCGTACTGGGTGAAACCCTGTTCAGGAACATGGCACATGGCGCAGGACAGGGTGCGGTTAAACGACAGGCGGCGGTCGAAGAACAGTTTCCGGCCCAGGTCGATTCGCGCTGGCGTGGCCGGGTTGCGCTCGGGTATGGGCAGGGCGGGAAGGCCTTTGGGTGGTTCCGCGATATTCGCGAACAATGGCGCTCGGTTTCCGTCGGTAGCCTCAATCGCGCGGGAATTTTCGTAGTTCTGGGCGCTAACCGTGACGGCTGGGGTTAGCACGCACCAGGCGCAAAGCCGGCTTGCGAACAGGCTGATCTTGGCTAAGCTTCGTCCTGCATAATAAAACTTATTATAGGAGGTTCTCATGAACATCCTGCGCTCGCTTGTTGTTCTCGCTGTTACCGGTTTGCTGTCAGTAGCAAGTTACGCCGACGAAACCTGCATGTCACCCTATATGGCCAAGATCCAGGGCCAGGAGGACTTCGTCTATGTCTGGACCCTTGGGGTGCCAGGGGTGGGCGACGAACAGGACAAACTGGTTACGGTAGACGTCAATCCAGAGTCCGCCAATTACGGCAAGGTGATCGCCAGCCTGTCGGTGGGGGGGCGCAACGAAGCCCATCACACCGGGCTAACTGATGACCGCCGCTACCTCTGGGCCTCGGGTCTCGACACCAGCAAGATCTTTATCTTCGACGTGCATACGGATCCCGCAAAACCCAGCCTGCACAAAACCATTACCGACTTCGTCGCCAAAAGTGGCGGTGTTGTCGGCCCCCATACCAACTATGCCCTGCCCGGGCGCATGATGCTGACGGGGCTCTCCAACAATCGCGACCACGGCGGTCGCACTGCGCTGGTGGAGTACACCAATGCGGGTGAGTACGTGGCAACACACTGGATGCCGACAGGCGACAACCTGCAAGGTGCAGAGAAGTCCGGCCAGTATGCCGATGGCTACGGCTACGATGTCCGGGTATTGCCCCGCAAGAACCTCATGTTGACCTCGTCCTTTACCGGGTGGAACAACTACATGATGAATATGGGCGCCATGATGGCGGACCCGGAAGCCATGAAGGCCTTTGGCAACACCATGGTGGTGTGGGACATGCACGCTCGCCAGCCGCGCAAGATACTGGATGTGCCGGGCTCGCCGCTGGAGATTCGCTGCGCCTGGAGCCCCGAGCACGATTACTGCTTCACCTCCACCGCCCTGACCTCGAAGGTGTGGCTGGTCTACCTGGACGAGGAGGGGCAGTGGCAGGCCAAGGCTGTGGGAGATATTGGCGATGCGGCCAAAATCCCGCTGCCGGTGGATATTTCCATCGCCAACGACGATACGCGGCTGTGGGTCAACACCTGGAACGACGGCATGACCCGGTTGTTCGATATCAGTGATCCCCATAACGCCCGGCAGATTTACGAGAAGAAAATCGGCACGCAAGTGAACATGGTCAGCCAGAGTTGGGACGGCAAGCGGGTGTACTACACCTCCTCGCTGTTGGCCAACTGGGACAAGACCGAGCCGGCCGGCCCTGATCTCCAGTACATCAAGGTGTACGACTGGGATGGCAAGGCGCTGCAGCCCGCGTTTGCCATCGACTTCCTCGCCGAGAAGCTGGGCGCGCCACACCAGATGCGCTTTGGCGCCCACTCCCTGTACGGCAGCAAGGCAGACATCGCCAGCCGATGACAAACGTTGGCGCTGCGCTTCTGGGGATGCTGCTGTTGGTTGCTGGAGCGCATGCCAGCACAGGCGCAACCGTACTGGCGCCGGGCTACGGCCAACTCGCCTTCACTCCTCCCGCCGCGGGCAGTTATTCGCTGCCCGCCCTGGGCGATGCGGTGGATGGACGGGTGCTCGATCGCGACGCCCGTCAGTGGCACCTGCACGATGTCCTGGACGGCAAACTGGTGCTGATGGGCTTCATTTACACGCATTGCCCCGACGTCAACGGCTGCCCCCTCGCCAGTTACGTGATGAAGCAGGTGCAGGAGCGCCTGGTGAACGATGCGCAACTGCGGGATCAGGTCCGTTTGATCAGCCTGAGTTTTGACCCCGACCTGGACACGCCGGAAGCGATGAAGGCCTACTCACGGCACTTCAGGCGCGAGGATTTTGACTGGCGCTTCCTGACCACGAATTCTGAAACCGATTTGCTGCCAATCCTGCAGGGATATGGCCAGTTCCGACAAAAGGTCTATGACGAGGACGGTAGCTACGCGGGCAGCATGTCCCACCTGCTGCGTGTCTACCTGATCGACCGGGACAAGCAAATTCGCAATATTTACAGTGCCGGCTTCCTGCATGCGGATACGGTTGTCAACGACCTGAGAACACTGCTGCTAACCCAGGATTGACTGACCCTCGGTGGCGGTAACGTCCCCGATTTATCCCTGCGCTACTGAGGCGTCAGGAAGATAACTCTACCGGGCGCTGGTTGAACCGTATTTTTGGCTCCTTGTGCGTCAGCAGCCATTTACGGAAATTGGAAATGGCATACTCGTCGCGCCGGTCCGAGTTGTACACCAGGTAGTAAGCCCCGTCGATCTGGTGTTCCAGTTCGCAGGCCAGGGCGAGATTCCCTTCGACAATATCCTTTTCCACCAGGTACTTCGGTAGTACAGACACCCCCAGACCGTGTTTGACAGCCTCCAGCAGCAGGGAAAAGTGCTCGAACTGCCCGCCCTCAATCTGTGAGATCTGCTTGTCGGTCTTGCCCGCCGCCTTGAGCCAGGAACCGGTGGAGGAAATCGGGTGGTTGTGATGCAGGAAGGGCAGGCCGATGATGCCATCGAGGTCCTTGGCCGCGGGCCTTCTGCCCAGCACCTTTCGTGTCGCCACTGCGACCAGGTTGTCGTAGCGGAGAAATTCGGCTTCGCAGCCGGGCCAGTTGCCGTGCCCGAACAGGATGGCCGCGTCGCACTTGCGCACGTTGCGCTCGACCGACAGAAAGTCGGTGTGCAGGTGTACCTTCACGTCCGGGTAGCTGGCGCCGAACTCCCTGAGGCGGGGGACCAGCCAGTGCATCGCAATGGTGGGTTCGGTCACGACCTTCAGGTCAAAACTGCCACTGACGTGGCCATCCACGGAAACCATGTCGGTGATGTCGGCCAGGCGGCTCAGCAGCACCTTCACCTCGCTGGCGTATTGCTCCCCGACAGGGGTCAGGCTCAATCGCCCATCCTGCCGGTAGAACAGATTGCGCCCCAGCTGCTGCTCCAGCGCTTTGATCTGCTTGCTGATGGCGCTCTGCGTCATGTGCAGGCTCTGGGCTGCATAGGTCATGCTCAGGTGCTGCGCCACAGCATCAAAGCATTGCAAGGTGGTGATTTTGGGGAGATTCCTGCGCATGGCACCGATCTGGGGGGTATTCCATTTCGGAATAGTGCCCTGCATTTCCTGAAGTGTCTACCGGCCTGGCATGGGGATAGTATCCCTCAAGACACCACAGACTTCTGGCAGCAACACAGCAGGCAAGGTACCCATGTTCAAACCCAAGGCACTTCACACCGCTATCTGTTCGACATTGATGACGATCCCTTCCGTGGCGCTGTCGCAATCGCTGATGGAGGAAATCACCGTTACGGCGACCCGCCGGGCGACCAGTGTCCAGGATGTTCCCTACAACATCTCAGCGCTGGATGGTTCCAAACTTGCCGACGAGGGGATCACTGATTTTTCCAAGATTGCCCGCAGCATCCCCGGCCTCACGCTGTCCGACAGCGGGCGCAGCAAGAATGGCATCAATAACGGCATAGTGATGCGTGGCCTCAACGTGTCCGGCTCAGGCAACGAGGACTTTCCCAGCCTGACGGACCCGGTCGTGTCCATCTACCTGAACGAGACACCGCTGTTTGCCAACCTGGAGCTGCGCGATATGGAGCGCGTCGAAGTGCTGCGGGGCCCCCAGGCGACACTGTACGGTTCGGGTTCCCTGGCGGGTACCATGAAATATATTCCCGCCGAGCCGGACATGCAGGCGTTTTCCGGATCGGTCAAGGGCAGGGCTTCTGCCACCGACGAGTCTGATGACTTCAATACCGACCTGGAAGCGACCGTCAATATCCCGCTTTCCGACAAGCTGGCCTTCCGTGGAACCATCGCCAACCTGGACAATGCCGGGTATATCGATTCCGACTACATTGAGGAGCTCGACAGCAACGGCCAGCCTACCGGCCGGGCGATTTCCAAAGAGGATATCAACGATGAGTCCGTGCAGATGGTGCGGGGCACCCTGCTGTTTACGCCGTCGGACGCAACCGATATCACCCTCATGTACAACTACCAGAAGGACGACATCGGTGGCTCTTCAGCGACCGCCGCGGGGCTCAAGGGTTACAACTCGGGCACCAAGGTCCTGGAGGAGTTCGAACGGGAGGTTTCCCTTGGCTCCCTCGTCATCAAGCACGACATGGGCTTCGCGGAACTGACATCGGCCACGTCGTTCACCAGGAACGACGCCGACAGCATCCACGACCAGAGCTACAACTACGGCTACTCCGGTTTCTGGAGCTACTATGCCGGCGTGCCGCGCGAAGTGGTCACGGGCGAGAAGCACTACCAGGGTACCTCCAAAACGCAGGAACTGCGGCTCGCCTCCAACTCGGAAGGCAGTGTCGACTGGCTGCTTGGCCTGTACTACAACGATGTCGAGCACGACGCGCAGAGCTATGACTTTATCGCGGGAGTAGATGAGCTCTACGCCATGGTCAATCCCCAGGCGCCGGACCTGGGCTACAGCAACCTGCTGTCCACCGAGTTCAAGGACCGGGCCGTCTTTGGCGAAGTCACCTACCACCTGTCGGATATCTGGCAGGTCACCGTAGGTGCACGTTACTTCGACCAGTCCTTCTCCGCGGCGCAAAGCATCACCCTGCCACCCTGCGGCATCTATTGTGGCGAGGGACCGACAGGCCTGAGTGAGGCCTCCGGCAAGGAGGATTTCACCGACACCCTGTTCAAGTTCAACACGTCCTACGACATCAACGACGGCAACAAGGTGTACTTCACCGTGGCTGAGGGTTTCCGCCACGGTGGGGCGAACGGTGTCCCGGTGGATAACCTGTCTACCCCGATTGTCGAAGGTGGCGTATTTGCGGAACACCCGGATTACCTGTTCTTCGATCCCGACAAATCCCTCAACTATGAGGTGGGCTTCAAGGGCTATCCAAACGATGTCCTGCGTTACTCCGCCGCGCTGTTCTACGTCGACTGGAGCGATCCGATCCTGATTGTACAGACGCCAAACGGTGGCTTCCCCGTGATGTTCAACGGTGACGAGGCGGAGAGTAAGGGTGTCGAGCTCGAGCTGGGCCTGCGCCTGTCCGAGGCCCTGGAGCTCAACATCGGCTACACCTATACCGATGCACAGTTGACCAAGGACTTCTTCATTCCCAATGTCAGCGGCGGTGCCGAATCCTCTACCCTGGGTGGCCGGAAGGGCGACAAGCTGCCGGGTATTCCCAAGCACACGGCCAACGCGTCGCTGACCTACAGCCAGTCGCTGGATATGGGGGCCGACCTGGTCGCCTATCTGGGCGTCTCCTACAAGGATGACTTTGTCACAGGGTTCCCTGACCCCTCGTCCCTGGCCCTGAACAGCTACGACGAAATCGACAGCTCACTGCTGGCTGATGCCTACATCGCCCTGGATTTCTCCAGCTGGCGTGTGTCGCTGTTCGCGGACAACCTGACCAACGCTGACGACATCACCACCAGTGACGGCAACGGTAAGTACATCGGCAGCAAGCCGGGCTTGCAGTACGACGTCAACCTGGGTGACCAGGAGTATCGAGTGCGCCCTCGTACCGTCGGTATCAGCGCCAGCTATAGTTTCTGATAACCTGCTCACAACCCGCCCGGAACAAGGGAACGGCCTGGCCGCCACCTTGCCGGGCACTATCCTTTCACACTGCTTGCACGCCGCGTCCGTTATGACCCAAGACAGCGATACCGAGAACGCGACCAGTTTCGCCCGGCAGGCCGAGCAGGCGCAGCATCTCCTGGATGCCGGGCAGTTTGACGAGGCGGCGGTGGCCTGCGTCACGCTCGCCAGAGGCTACCCCGGAGAGGGCATCAGCTGGCATCTGCTGTCGACCGTCAGCCTGGCGTTGCAGCGGTTGCCGATGGCGGTGGACGCGGCTCTGAAAAGCGTCCAGCTGGATGCGGGCAATGCGCGTTATTTCATGCAACTGGCGCGCTGTTACCTTGTCGCCCAGGAATGGCTGCAGGCGCGAAAGGCGCTGGGCTATGCCGAGGGCGGCAATATCGGTAATGACGCAGATGCACTGAGTCAGCTCGGTACCCTGTGGTTCGAGGCGAACTGCCTGGATCAGGCGCTGGCCTGTTACAACCGGGCGCTGGCCCTGGACAGTGCCCACACTGCCGGCCGCTTCAATCGTGCCGCCACGTTGCGTTTCCAGGGTGATGCGCGCCGCGCCGAGGAGGATTATCGCTACCTGCTACAGCAGCATCCTGCAGACTTTGAAGCCTGTCATAACCTGCTGCAGCTACGGCGCTTCTCGTGTGATGAGAATGTGCTCCCGCTGATCGACCATTGTAGCGATCTCAACAAAGGCCAGTGGCGTGCGCAGGTGCAGCTCGGCTACGCCAGGGGCAAGTACCTGGAGGATGTGGAGGCATTTGAGCAGGCTTTCGACGCTTACACCCGGGCAGCAGACCTGAAGCGGCAGCATACACCCTACTCGGTGGAGAAGGATCTGGCCTTGATGTCCGGCCTGCCGCGGTTGTTCGAGACCGGCCCGCTCGCGGACCTGGTGGCGTCCGGTGGCGACGAAAGCGCGCCACAGCCGATTTTCGTCGTGGGCTTGCCCCGTACCGGCACAACATTGGTGGAGCGCATCATCGGCAGCCATTCACAGGTGGTCAGCGGGGGTGAGCTCAACAGCCTGCCACTGGCTCTGCTGGAAGCCATGGGCCAGAACTGCTTCGCCGATCCTTTCAGGATTTCATTGCCGGACGGTGAATCGATCGGGCCGGAACAACTGCCCGGGATTCGCCAACGCTACCTGCAGTTGAGTCGCGACCGCTTGACTGGCCCGGCTACTTCTGGCCGCCTGGTGGACAAGCTGCCCTTCAACGCACTTTACGTGGGCTATATCCTGGCGGCCTTCCCCAAGGCCAGTGTGGTCCATGTCAGCCGGGACCCGATGGATGCAGCGCTGAGCAATTTCAAGATGCTGTTCGCCCACGGTTACGACTATTCCTACAACCTGGACGACCTGGCGGCGTATCTCGTCGAACACCGCCAGATGATGCAGGCCTGGCAACGCATTTTCCCCGGCAAACTCCATGAGATCCGTTACGAGCAACTGGTCGCCGACCCGCAGGGACACATTCAGGGCTTGCTCGACTATTGCGCGCTGCCGGTAGAGCAGGCCTGTTTCGACTTTCATACGAACCCGGAGGCCAGCCAGACAGCCAGTGCCAGCCAGGTTCGCCAGCCCATTCACCAGCGTTCGGTGGGACATTGGCGCAACTTCGGGGCGCAGCTTGCGTCCCTTGAAAAAAAGTTCGCCGATGCAGGCATGCAACGCACACTCTGATCAATTGGTGCCAGAATCACTATGACACAACTCAGAATTTTTCAGTCCATGTGGGGTATGGAGTTCGACCGCCCCGATGGCTTCCAGTGGTCGCTGGAACAGAAATTCAAGATGATTGCCGAGGCGGGGTTTGATGGCGTCAGCTTCGACGTGCCGCACCATAACCGGGACTTTGTGCAACGGGCTCAACCCTACTTGCAGGAGTACGGACTGCACTGCGTCTTCAATGCCTTTGTCGACAGCTCCGACAGCTATCGCGATATGCTCGAGTGGACTTGCCAGCTGGACGTCCCGCCGGAGTTCGTTGGGCTGATCGGACAGGTCCAGCCCTGGCACATCCACGAGGTCGCCGGACAGACCCGGGCCTGGCTGGAGCTGGGGTCGGCAGCCGGTATTCCCACCCACGTGGAAGTGCATCGCAATTGCATGACCAACGACTTCCTGTTCACCCTGCAGCTGATGGAGGCGGTACCCGAGCTGATGATGGTGGCAGACCTGTCCCATGTCCTGCTCAACCAGGAGTGGTACCTGCCGCTCTCCCCGGAGGCCGGCCAATTGATGAGCCGCTTTCTCCAGCGTACCCAGGCCTTTCACGGGCGGGTTGGCACCCGTGAACAGGCCCAGGTCTCGCCGGGCTTTCCCCAGCACCGCGGCTGGTTCGAGCTGTTTCAGAGCTGGTGGCTGGAAGGTTTCCAGCTGTGGCAGCAGCGGCAGGAAGCGGGGGCCGATAGCGCCTGCGTCTTCGTCTGTGAGCTGGGGCCGCCGCCCTATGCGATTACCGACGCCAGCGGGAGTGAGCTCAGCGATCGCTGGCAGGATGCGGTGCTGTTGAAGCGCACCGCTGAAGACCTGTGGGCCCGCGCGAAGCGGGTACACTCTCTGCCTGAACTACAGGAGTCCTGAGCATGCACAATTGCGGAACCCTGCTACCCAGGTTGTTGGCGAAGTACGGTGTGGAAATAGTGTTTGGCATTCCCGGTGTACATAGCGTGGAGCTGTATCGGGGGCTGGAGCAGAGTGGCCTGCGCCACGTCACGCCGCGACATGAACAGGGTGCCGGTTTCATGGCGGACGGCTATGCCCGCGCCACTGGCAAGCCCGGGGTGTGCTTCATCATCACGGGGCCCGGCATGACCAACATCGTCACCGCTATGGGCCAGGCCTTGCAGGATTCCATTCCCATGCTGGTGATCTCGGCGGTCAACCGACGGGCAGATCTGGCGATGGGGGAGGGGCGGCTGCATGAGTTGCCCAATCAGGGGGCGCTTGTCTCCGGGGTCTGCCGGTTCAGCCACACACTGATGGATGTCCGGAACCTGCCGAAAGTGCTCGCCCGGGCATTCGCCGTGTTTACCAGCCAGCGCCCGGGGCCAGTACATATCGAAATACCGCTGGATGTGATGGTCCAGGACGCCAGTGGCATCGACGACAGTGCCTGGCCTCTGCCGTCGCCTCCGGCTGCCGCCTCACGGGACATAGAGCAGGCTGCCAAACTGTTGGGTGAGGCGCGCCGCCCGTTGCTGGTGCTCGGTGGCGGTGCCATCGGGGCGGCAAAGCCGCTGACCGCGCTGGCGGAAAAGCTCGGCATGCCGGTGATCAACACCAACAACGCCAAGGGCGTGGTGCCGGGTTCCCATCCCCTGGCGGTGGGCGGTTCCCCGTCGCTGAAGCATCTGCGCCAGGAACTGGAGCAACAGGCCGATGTGGTTCTTGCTGTCGGAACTGAGTTTGGCGAAACCGACTATGACTTTTTCTTTCTCGGTGACGTCGACATCCGCGGCAAGCTGATTCGCATCGACATCGACGCCGCCCAGCTTTGCCGCAACGTGAAGGCCGACATCCCCTTGCTTGGCGACGCTGGTGAGACCTGCGTCGCACTGGAGCAACAGGTCACAGCTGCGGATGTCGAGCAGCAGCGGGCCGGCCGGCAGCGCGCCGCAGAACTGCGTCAGCAGGAGGAGGCCTTGCGCCACGAGGGCTACCAGGCGTTCTTCGCTACCATTGGTGAGGTCGTGCCGGAGGCGATCATCGTCGGCGATTCCACACAACCGGCCTATTTTGCCCAGGTGCACCACAACTGCGAGTTGCCGCGGCGCTACTTCCATTCGGCAACGGGCTTCGGCACCCTGGGCTACGCCTTTCCGGCGGCCGTAGGCGCCAAACTGGGCTGTCCTGAGTTGCCGGTGATCTGCCTGACCGGTGATGGCGGTGGCCAGTTCACCCTCAACGAACTGAGTAGCGCGGCTGAAGTGGGGGAACAGGTCATCTTCCTGGTATGGAACAACCAGGGGCACGGTGAAATCCGCCGCTTTATGGATGAGCGTGACATCGCGCAGATCGGAGTCAACCTGCACACACCGGACTATGCCGCATTGGCTGAAGCCTGCGGTATGAAGGGCTACAGGGCCAGTGACCCGGCGGAGTTCGAGCGCTGCCTGCGTGCAGCGGTCGCCCACAGCGGTCCCAGCCTGATCGATGTCTCGGAAGCCGGCCTTGCGTCCGGCTACCCCTGGTAAGCCCACAGGATCCTCACGTACATGAAAGCTTTTCTGACCCGCGAAACCTACGACACGCCCTTGCTGGCGGAGAAACTCTCCGTTGCAGGTATCGACCTGGAGGTGCGAACTGACTCCTCCGTGTGCCCTCGAGAGGTGCTCGAACAACAGGTGAGCCGGGTAGACGCACTCCTCACCCACACTGAAGACGAGATCGACGCCGACCTGCTCAGCCGCGCTGCGCCGCAACTCAGAGTGGTTGCCAACATGGGTATCGGCTTTTCCAATATTGATGTGGCTGCGGCTCGGGCGCGCGGAGTGATTGTCACCAATACCCCGACCGAGGAGGCGTTTGAAGCCACTGCGGAAGCGACCGTGGCCATACTCCTGTCGGTGGCAAGGCGCATACCCGCGCTGCACGTGGAGCGCCGTGCGCTGACCTGTGATCCCGACCCCTCCTTTCTTCGCGCCACTGCCACGTCCGTGCGTGGCAAAACGCTGGGTATTGTTGGCATGGGGCGCATTGGCTCGCGCGTGGCGAGGATCATGCATGGGGGTTTTGGCAACCGGATCCAGTATTTCGACCTGGTTGCCAAGCCGGAACTGGAGGAGGCCCTGGGGGCGAGGCGGGTCGATTTGCCTACGCTGATGCGTTCCAGCGATCTCATTGCCGTCAACATGCCCCTGAGCCAGCAGACGCGTAACCTCATCAGCGCTGAGATGATTGACCTCATGCAGGATCACGCCACTTTCGTGAACACCGCGCGCGGTGAGCTGGTGGACGAACCGGCCCTGGTGGCGCGCCTGAACGCCGGGAAGTTGCACGGTGCCGGCCTGGATGTCTACGGCCCTGCGGTCGATGACATCCAGTTCGACAATATCGCCCTGACCTCCCATTTCGCCAATTTCGAGGATCAGGCCTACACCGCCATGACGACCCTGGTGGCCGACAACGTGGTGTCGGCACTGACCACCGGCCAGGCGCTGACGCCCGTGAAGGAGTGACCCGACTGCCATGAGTTCCACCGCGATAGACAGACCGACTTCGAGTATGCCGCGCGTCGTATTGAGCAAGCTTTTCCTGTGCTCGCTGCTGGGGATCGTGTTCTTCCTGGTCCCGATGCACTACGACGACAAGTGGACCATCCTGATGGGGATCATCACTGACCTGATCAGTGCCGGCATTGGGGACAACATGGCGCTGTTCACGCTGCCACTGTTTATCGTCAGTGCCGGGATCTCCCTGGTGTACTATCTGCTCCCGCATCGGCTGGCCATGCGCTTGCCCTACGCCAGGCACCTGATCGCCTCCCATTGGTCCTGGGTGGTGCTGTCCACCATTGGCGGCCTGGTAGCAACCTTGCTGGCCCTGGGTGTCGGGCCCGACTGGATCATCGGCAAGGATACGGGGGTCACCGCCTATATTGATGTGGCCGGGGCGATCTACCTGATCATCGGGCTCGGCTGTCTGTTTCTGCCGTTCCTGACCGACTACGGGTTACTGGATTTTGTCGGCACCCTGATGCGGCCCTACTATCGCCGCCTGTTCAACCTGCCGGGCCGTTCCACCGTGGACACGCTGGCATCCTGGGTGGGGTCCTCCAGCATCGCCGTCCTGATGACCAGCTATCAGTACGAGCGCGGTTATTACACCGCCAGGGAATCCGCTGTGCTGGCCACCAGTTTTTCCGTGGTCTCCCTGCCGTTTGTACTGTTGACCTCCCAGGTGGCCGGCCTGCCGAACCATTTTTTCCAGCTCTACGGCGCGATGGTGTTCATCTGCATACTGTGCGCCATCGTTGTGCCGAAGCTGCCGCCTCTCAAGCACATTCCCGACGAGTACTATCCGCCGGCTGGCAAGCAACTGTTTGAAGAGGCCGAGGGCGATCACTCCCCCCTGACCTGGGCGTGCAAGAAATCCTACGAGGTCGCCAGCCATTCACCGAGCCCCATGCTGGCGTTTAAAAAGGGATTCGGGTCGATGCTGGACATCTTCATCATGATGATGCCTGCCGCCATGACCATCGAGTTCCTGGCCCTGGTGGTCTATTACCATACACCGGTGTTCCAGATACTGAGCTACCCGTTCATCTTCGCTCTCGAGGCCATGCAGGTGCCGGAGGCCCGGGCGGCGGCGCCGGGGATGATTATTGGCCTGCTGGATCAGTTCGTACCCGCGATTATTGCCGGAAGCCGGGATTCACAATTGACGCGTTTCGTACTGGCGGGCCTGTCGGTCACCCAGCTGATCTTCTTTGCGGAAACCGCCCTGCTGATCATGCGCTCGAAGATTCCACTGAGCGTCAAGCAACTGGTTGCCATCTTTTTCATCAGAACGCTGATCGCGCTGCCCATCCTGGTGG
Source organism: Parahaliea maris (assembly GCF_008064665.1). GTDB lineage: Bacteria > Pseudomonadota > Gammaproteobacteria > Pseudomonadales > Halieaceae > Parahaliea > Parahaliea maris. The sequence goes on from NZ_VRZA01000006.1 coordinate 53,368, forward strand.
CCATTGCGCACTGGCTGTTCTGATCGCGTACCACCCGGAGAATCCCCATGAAAATTGATGTTAAACAGATCGATGCCGGTGCAACCCAACAGCGCGGCCTGCCACCCGCCGTGTTCAAGTCTCCCGATGTGTTCGACCAGGAGTGCGACGCAGTTTTCCGCAGTGGCTGGGTCAGCCTGGCGAGTGCGCAGCAGTTGCCCAACGTGGGTGACATGCTGCCGGTAAAGATCGGTGATGCCAGTCTGCTGGTCATTCGCAACGCCGAGGAAGAGATCGGCGTGTTCCACAATATCTGCCGGCACAAGGCGGCCCCGCTGGTGGACAGCGCCTGCAGCAAGCGGGTGCTGGTCTGTCCCTACCACCGCTGGGCCTACAGCCTCGACGGCAGCCTGCGAGCAGCGCCGAAGTACTACGGCAACAGCGATGAGCACATGTCGGCTGAGGACAAGCAGGACAAGGGCCTGCTGCCCGTTCGCAGTGTGGTGTGGTGGGATACCATTTTTGTGAACCTGTCGGGCGATGCGGAACCGTTTGAGGAATTCATTCGCCCGCTGGAGCAACAACTCGAGGGCTATGACCCCGCTGGCCTGAGCCTGGTCAGCAGCACGGAGTATCAGTCGGCCGCCAACTGGAAGCTGGCGGTAGACAACTTCCTCGACGGCTACCACGTGCCCTTCGTACACTCACAGGCGGTAACGGTGGATTCGATCCTCAATCAGGATGACCTGTTCCTGTCCGATGAAATCATTGGCCTGCGCCTGCCGACGGGGGCCAGCGACAAACCCGCCAAAACCGACAAGCCGCTACCTCACTTTGCTCATCTCACTGAGGAGAACACCGGCACGCAGCAGTGGTTCGGCATTTTCCCGAACACCCTGCTGTTTGTTGACCCGGTATGGGTGCAGCTGATTATCGTGCGCCCGGAAGCGCCCGACTTTGCCACGGAAACGCTCACGATCTACGCCGCCAACCCCGACGCAATGGCCGATGAATTCGCCATGCAACGGCAGGTATTGAGTGACACCCTGAACGAGGTGAACCGGCAGGATATCGAGCTGCTGGACAAGCTGCAGTTCACCCGCACCGCCCCCGAGGCCCGCCACAGTCACCTGGTGCCCGCCTGGGACCAGGTCAATGTGCGGTTTCATCAGATCTGGCTGCAGAAAATGCAGCGGGCGGCGGGTTGATACCGCCGCACTAAGGAAAGGAAAAGGGAAAGGGAGAAGGAGCTGCTGCTTCAGTAGCTCCTGAAGCAGCGCTCGATACGCCGGCAGGCTTCCTCCAGCACTGCCAGTTCACAGATCAGCCCCAGCCGGATGTGACCCGCGGCACTGGGGCCAAAAGCTTCACCTGACAGCACCGAGACGCCGAAGTCGTCCAGCAGCCGGGTGGCGAACTCGCCGGCGCTGCAGCCCGCTTGGCGGATGTCCACCATCATGAACATGCCCGCCGCCGGCTGGTGCACATGCAGCCCGGGGACCTGGCCCAACACGCGGTGTACCAGGTCCCGTCGCGCCTGATACTGATGTTTCATTGATTCCACGTCCGCCTGCCCGTCACCCAGCGCCTTCGCCGCCGCCAACTGGGAGAAGGTCGGGCACCCGTAGAGCATGGCGGTACTCATGTTGGCAAGGTGATGGCTCAGTTCCCTCGGGCCAATGGTCCAGCCGATGCGCCAGCCGGTCATGGCGTGTGACTTGGACACGCTGTTGACCACGATGGTGCGCTCCTGCATGCCGGGCAGGCCGGCGATACTGTGGTGGGCGTGGTCGAATATCAGCGAAGCGTAGACCTCGTCGGATACCACCCACAGGTCGTGTTCAATCGCGATCTCGGCGATCGCCTGCAGGTCCCGCGGACTGATGACAGTCCCGGTGGGGTTGTGCGGTGAGTTGAGCAGCAGGGCGCGCGTCCTGTCGGTGACGGCACTGCGAATGGACTCGGGGCGCAGGCGGAAGCCTTCCTCCGGCAACATGGCAACGCTGACTTTGTCGGCCCCGGTTGCTGCGACAACGGCTTCATAGGTGACGTAGGTGGGCTCGGGCACGATGACCTCGTCACCTTCTTCCACGATACAGTGCAGGGCGCAATAGAGCGCACATTGCGCCCCGGACAGGATCACCACATTGTCTGCATCGACGTCACAACCCGACGACTGGGCGTGTTGTTCGGCGATCACCTGCCGCAGAGCGACCTCACCGGTAAAACCGGTGTAATGGGTGTGCCCTGATCGCATGGCTTCTACCGCCGCCTCCACGATCGCGGGCGGCGTGTCGAAGTCGGGGTCACCTATCGAGAGCAGGATCACATCGGCGCCGGTTCCGGCCATTGCCACGGCGCGGTTGTGAATGTCCCAGGCTTCGGCGCCTTCGCCACCAATTTTGCGGGTGAATGATGAGTACTTCATGGACAGGTTTTCGTAGCCTTGCGACGGTTCGCTGCGAGTATAAACATCTGGCGCCCAAACTCACCCCTGGTTTGTGTTCCTGCCATGACGAAACCGACTGGCGGTTTTACCCCGGGGAATAGCCAGCAAGGCTCTCGATGAGCCGCGCCTTGCGCTTGGCTCCGGGCTGCTAAACTTGGGGGAAACCCGGTGTAGGGGTAACACCTCATTTTACAGCCAACGGAGATGTATCGATGAAACTGGGTATTCTCTCTTGCAGTCCCGGCGCTTACAGTACCCGTAGATTCAGGGAGGCCGCGCAACAACGCGGTCACGATGTGAAGGTGCTGAATACCCTGAAGTTCGCGATCGACCTCGAGCGGGGGGCGCCTGACCTCTACTACCGGCAGGAACAGCTGGCCGACTACGACGCGGTCCTGCCCCGGATCGGCGCCTCCATTACCTATTACGGAACTGCCGTGGTTCGGCAGTTCCAGGAGATGGATGTGTTCTGCGCCAATACCGCCCACGGCATCAATAACTCCCGCGACAAACTGCGCAGCCTGCAGATACTCAGCCGTCACGGGGTCGGGATTCCCCGCACGACCTTCGTGCGCGATAAAAAAGACGTGCTGCCCGCCATCGATCGGGTGGGGGGCGCACCGGTCATTATCAAGCTGATCGAGGGTACCCAGGGCATCGGAGTGCTGCTGGCGGAAACAGTAAACGCTGCCGAGTCGATCATCGAACTCCTGCAGAGCCAGAAACAGAATGTGCTGATCCAGAAGTTTGTCGCCGAGAGCAAGGGACGCGACATCCGCGCGTTTGTGGTGGGGGACCGGGTTGTCGCGGCGATGCGACGGGTCGCCCAGGGGCAGGAATTTCGCAGTAATGTGCATCGTGGGGGTGTCGCCGAGCCTGTCGAACTCGACGATGCCTACGTGGATACCGCGGTGCGCTGCACCCAGATCATGGGTTTGCGGGTTGCCGGGGTCGACATGCTCGAGGGAGCGAGTGGGCCCCAGGTCATGGAGGTGAACTCCTCGCCCGGGCTTGAGGGAATTGAAACCGCCACCGGCCTCGACGTGGCCGGCGCGGTTATCGACTATATCGCGGCACAGGTCGATTTTCCCGAGATCGACGTACGCCAGCGTCTGACCGTCAGCAAGGGCTACGGTGTCAGTGAAATTTACATGCCCGAGGGGTCCCGCTACGTTGGCCAGAGCATCGAGAAGACCGGCCTGCTGGAGCGGGATATCAATGTCCTGACGCTCTACCGGGGCTCGAAAGTCATCCCCAATCCCCGGCGGGACCGGGAACTGGAAGCCGGCGACAAGTTGCTCTGTTTCGGTAAGCTGGAGGCGATGCGGGAGATGGTGCCGGCCCGCACCCGGCGCCTGCGTCAGCCCTCGGTGGAGCAACTCGAAATCGCTCCCGAGTAGCTCGGGCGCAGGCCCGCCCAAACCGGGTCCGGCTTTGCCTTACCCCAGGGGGGGCGTTACCCCCAGTTCTTCCAGGTAGCGATACAGCTCTTCCTGGAACAGGCGCGCCCGGACATTGCTGTCCCGCGCCACGATCAGGTAGATGCTGGCGTCCAGGGGCATCGACTCATCCAGCAGGCGCACCAGCGAGCCGCGCCGCAGGTCGGCCGCTACTTCCAGCTGGTCCGCGAGTACCACTCCCAGCCCCCGGCGGGCCGCCTCGATGGACTGAAAGCCGTAGTCACAGTGGAGGTTGCGAGTGGCCTTCGCGTCTTGCAGGCCGTGGTGCGCCAGCCAGCGCTCCCAGTGCTGGTAGCGTTCGTGCACCAGAGGGTAGTGAAGCAGGTCGGCGGGTTCCTGGACCGGCGCGTCGGGGCGCAGAAGTGCCGGCGCGCACATGGGTTGATAGTGCTCCTGGTACAGGTTCAGGACCCTTCGTCCCTTTGCCTCTGGTTCCCCCAGGCAGAGTGCCAGGTCCAGCTCTGCCGGTACCTCCCGGGTATAGGGCTCGAGGGTGTGCAGGCGCAGGGTGGCTTCGGGATAGCGCGCGCTGAACCGCGACAGCAGTTCCGGCAACCAGTTAATCGACATGGTGGCCGTAGCGCCCAGCGCCAGTTCGCCTTCGAGGGACTCGTGATCGAGGTCGTCGACGCCCTGTTGCAGAATGGCCAGGGCGCTCTGTACCGCTGTCAGGAAGCGTTGGCCTGCCGCGGTCAGGTGCAGGCGGTTGCCGGCCCGCTCGAACAGGCTGACTTGTAAGCGCTGTTCCAGGTTGCGGATCTGGCGGCTCAGGGCCGTATGGCTCAGGTGTAATTCTTCGGCCGCCGCCCGTACGAACCCGTGCCGCCCTACGGCTTCAAAGGCGCGCAGGGTATTGAGTGGCAAGCGGCGATGGTCCAGGGCCAGTTGGTGCGTTTTTGTAACCAATATCGTGCAAATAAATCAATTGTGGAAACAAAATAATCACATAGAATTCCATCAACAGCCATAACTTCCTGCCCTCCCGGTCGTGGGGCTGAATTGGCGGTAACACTGTCGGCAGGCGACGGAGGCAAAATGACCCAGCGACACACATTACGCATCAACGGCGAGCGCCTGTGGGCGCGGCTGGAGGAGATCGGCCAGATCGGCGCGACCGCCGGTGGCGGGTGTAATCGCCAGGCACTGACCGATGAGGACCGTATTGGCCGCGAGCTGTTTGCCAGCTGGTGTGAGCAGGCCGGTTGCAGCCTGCGTCGCGATGCCGTCGGCAACCTGTTTGCCCGGCGAGAAGGAACCGAACCGGGCCTGGCGCCGGTGATGACCGGCAGCCACCTGGATACCCAGCCCAGCGGTGGCAAGTACGATGGTATCTACGGGGTGCTGGCTGGCTTGGAAGTCCTGCAGACGCTGGAGGAGGGGGCGCTGCATACCCGTCACCCGCTGGAAGTGGTGGTCTGGACCAACGAGGAAGGTTGCCGCTTCGACACCGCCATGATGGGGTCTGCGGTCTGGTCTGGCGCGATGTCACTGGAGGATGCCTACGCCCTTGCCGATCGCACGGGCGCCAGCGTCAGGGACGAGCTTGAGCGCACTGGTCAACTGGGCGACCTGCCCGCCGTGGCCGGGCCTGTACACGCCGCTTTCGAGTTGCACATCGAACAGGGGCCGGTGCTCGAGGCAGAGCGCAAAACCATTGGCGTGGTCACCGGGGTGCAGCATATGAGCCGCCACCGGGTGGTGTACTACGGCCAGGAAGCCCACGCTGGCCCGACTCCCATGACCCTGCGCAAGGACCCGATGATGGCCCTTGGTCAGTGCCTGCCAGAGCTGTATGCCATGACTGAACAGCACGGTCCGGATGCGCGGGTCACCTTTGGCTTTGTGCACGCCGAGCCGGGTTCCAGTAACACGGTCCCCGGGCGCCTGGAGTTCACTGTAGACCTGCGCCATCCCGACGCCGGTCAGTACCAGTCGATGCTGCAGGCCTACGAGGCCATCATCAATGCGGCCGCCCGGCGGTTCGACCTGGCAATGGAATACGCGTGTTTCTGGGAGGCCCCCGGTGTTGAGTTCGACTCTGACTGCGTGGCTGCGGTGCAGAGTGCGGTCGACAACCTGGGTTACTCGTACCGCCGCATGGTATCCGGTGCCGGTCACGATGCCTGCAACGTCTCCAGGGTTGCTCCCACCTCGATGATCTTCATTCCCTGCGAAGGTGGCCTCAGCCACAACGAAAAGGAAGCTGTCAGTGCGGCGGACGTCGAGGCGGGCGCGAACGTCCTGCTGCAAGCCATGCTGGTGCGGGCCGAACTGGATAGCTGAACACACTGACACACTATTAACGGAAACCTCGATGAAATTTGCCAATCGCATCTCCGGTGGAAAGTCCCCGGTACTGGAGCAGTGGGGTATGGACTCCGAGTACGGCGTGCTGGAGAAAGTCCTGATCGGCCCTATGGATCACTACAACTGGCAGACCGGCAACGCCATGTCGCGCCGGTCCCTGCGCCTGGGTCGCGAGTTTGATCACGCCGTTGCCAGAGCCCAGTACCAGGAGATGGTCGAGGCCTATCAGCAGGCTGGCGTGGAAACCCATATTCTGGAAGCCGACGCCAGCCTGCCCTACCAGTTGTACGCCCGCGACTCCTCTGTCATGACCCCCTGGGGGCCCATCGTGACGCAGATGTACAGCCCCTGGCGTCGCGGGGAGTGGAAGGCCGTGCTGGAGTTCTACCAGAGCCAGCAGATTCCGGTGTATGACATTGTCACCGCCGGTACCCTGGAGGGCGGCGATTTCATGGTACTGGAACCGGGCCTGATTCTGTGTGGTTACACTGGCGAGCGCACCAGTGAAGAAGGGCTGGCCCAGGTGAAAGCCTGGGTCGAGGCCGAGGGCTGGGAATTCAGGAGCTACAAATTCGACCCGTACTTTTTGCACCTGGACGTGAAGCTGGCGATGCTGGCGCCCAAGCTGGCGGCGGCCTGCATCCAGGCGCTGGAGCAGGAGTTTGTCGACTGGTTGCAGGGCCGCGGCATCGAGCTGATCGACATCTCCTACCGCGCCATGCTGGAGTTGGGCTGCAACGTGGTGGCCCTGGGCAATGACCGCGTCTTGCTGCCCTTCGACAACCTCGAGCTCAAGGAGAAGTGCCGGGCCCGCGGCCTGACCGTGATCGACCCGGACGTGAGCATGTTTACCTCCGGCGGTGGTGGCGTGCATTGCATGTGCCAGCCGCTCAAGCGACAGCCTGGCTAAGCGCGCAGCGGTCGTGAAAACGTGCCGGATCTAAAAAAGCCCCGCCAGAACTGACGGGGCTTTTCATTTTCAGGTGGCGTAACGCCGGCCTAGATTGGATCACCGGGCGGCAGTACCAGTACTTCACTGATGGCCTTGTCGCTCCCTGCCTGCCAGCTGCGGATATCGGCGGCTACGCTCACTGCGAATGCGCCGGGCTTTCTCCTGCTTTCCAGTTCCTCGGCCAGCGTCTCGAGGCGGCTCGACAACACCGCTCGTACTGCCGGTGAACTTTCCGCGCTGCGGGCTTGCCGCATCATTTCATCCACCGTGACACGCCGGACCACGTCGAGCACTTGCTGCTGGTAGTCATTCCCGGGTGCGTCCGCCCCCCAGGTGACTTCCAGCAGGCGTTCGATGACTTCTTCCAGGTCGGGATAGTCCCCCATGGCGCCGTAGGCAACGATCCGGGCCATGCGCGCCGGGTGCAGAATCTGTTTGACCGACAGGCTGGCCGAACCTTCCGCCGCACCCAGTGGGTCGAACATCAGCCCGGTCCTGCCGGGGAAGGGCTCGGCGGGATTGTGGCGATAGGCGGGGGCGCCGCCTATCAGGGACAGGGTGTCTTGCGGCAGGGCCAGGAATTCCAGCGTCAGTGTGGAAAGCACGGTCTCCAGCGCGTCGCGTTGCTCTTCGGCATCGATGATCTGGAAGGCCGTCTGGCCATCACCACGAACCGCGTAGCGGTAGTCTGCACCGCCGATGCTCTGGGCTGCCGAGTTCAGCTGGAAGCGATGATGCATGTACAGGGGTAGCAAGACATCCTCCAGATTGGACAGGGGTTCGCCGGGCCGGATATTCGCTTCCCCGAAGTTCGCGAGGCCAATACGGCGCACCTCGATTTCATGCTTCAGATGGTCGACCAGGTTTTCGCCGTTGTCCCAGACCCCCGCATACTGGTGGCCGGCACCGATAAAATTGTTGTTGTTGTGGGCCATGAACAGCAGGCCGCTGTCCAGGCTCTCCTGCACGATCTTGCCCAGTTCTTCGGCCTCGTCTGCACCGGCGGGGAACTGGGTGTAGGAGTAACGCACCGCCAGCTTGTCGTATTCGCCGATACGCTGGACGTAGGCCGTAGAGAAATCCAGTCGTCCATCATCGGTGATCTCGACGCGGGGCGCCGGATAATCCATTACGCTTTCCCGGCCGTAGGTGCTGGCCAGGTAGTTGTGCGGGTAACCCAGGGTGTGGCCCACTTCGTGCGCCGACAATTGGCGAACCCGGTCCAGTGCCATGTTGACCGCGGCGGTGTGCGTGGCAGCGGCGGCATTCTCCGCGAGTGCATCCAGGTATTCAAAACCGGGGATCATACCCTGGCCGTGCAGGTAGTCCTGGCGCAGGCGCAGGCTGCCCAGATTGACGTTGCCCTTGAGGATTTCGCCGGTGCGAGGGTCCTGCACACTCATGCCGTAGGAATAGCCCCGGGTGCGGCGGTGGGTCCAGTGGATCATGTTGTAGCGCACGTCCTGCGGGTCCACGCCTTCGGGCAGCTCCCTGACCTGGAAGGCGTTGATGAACCCGGCAGCCTCATAGGCCTGGTTCCACCAGCTGGCCCCTTCGATCAGCGCGCTCTTCACCGGCTCCGGGGTGCCGGAATCGACGTAGTAGACAATGGGCTCCACCGCTTCGGAGCGGGCAGCATCCGGGTCTTTCTTTTCCAGTCGGTGGCGGGCCACCAGCCGAATGTCGGTATCCCGGCCGATCTCGGCACTGTAGTTACGGATGACGGGGCCATTGGTACCGATGCGTGGGTCTGCCAGGCGGATAGCCATTTTGCTCTCTGGCAGTTTTACCAGGGAGTGGTGCTGGCGCAGGGTCACGGCGTTGCCGGACGCGGCCACCTCGTTGACCAGTTGCCCCGGGTTGTCGCTGGTAAAGGTCAGGGTTACTTCCACCTCCACGTTCTCGGGGAAGGCCTTGGTGTTGTCCAGGTAGAAGGCGCTGCGGCTTTTGTCGAGGGTGAACTTGCCCTGGTCCCGGCGTGCTATTGCCGCGGTGACATTGCGGGCATCCCGGACGAAGAAGTCGGTGGCATCTACCAGTACCCGGCCGTCGCTTTCCGCGGCAATGTCAAAACCCCAGATAATCGAAGGGGCGAAGGCGTCCTTCACCGCCAGGCGTTCCAACGGGTTGTCGCTCAGGGCCTGGTAGGCGTAGTTGGGTTGCTTCAATAGTACTCGCGGCCCGACGCGGTTGGCTTCCAGCACCCAGGTGCCGCGTAACTGGCCGCGGTCGATGCCGATGGGATTGGCGCCCAGGCCCGAGCCCATGGAGACCTGGTAGAGAAATTCGGTATCGAGCTGGTCGATTTCCCAGTACATCTTGCCACTGGTTTCGTCCCAGTAGAGGTTGAAATACCCGTCCAGTTTGTTGCTGCCGGCGACAACTTCGGTGATGGAGGGCAGGGCGCTGGCCTTGCCGATGGTGGAAAGCAGGAGAACAAGAAAGGTCAGGACAGGCCGTGTAAAGCTCCCTGGCGGGCAGGGTAGCCAACCTGTTCTGAAATCAGTTGACGCCATATTCAATTACCTTTTCGAGTGATGTTGGATGCCGGCAATGCCGGCATTGGCTGGTGGATAAAAGGGTATATTGTATGCAATATCAATGCCACGACATTCCACATTGTGGCAAGCACACAGCGAGCGGCCTCGTTCGCTCGGAGCACGGTCGCACAGCCAGCTTGTGGTGCATTTCGTGCAATCGCGCACCAAACTGACAAGTTGCTCGACAAAGCAGCCTTAGCCAATTGGGCTACACTCGTTTTGGAGGACTGCTTCCGGCGGTTTTGAGGACGGTTTCCGGCAGCCCAGCCTGTCTTTCGGTGGCGGCCGCTTGCGCACTCTCCCAATTGACGGCAGAAGGAATCTGCATCGTAGGCACTAAAACACTCATCTTCGATATCACCAAGGACAGCAGCGGGAACGTGGTCTACAGCAAGGGCTCCGGCGCAGACAATGGCAGGCTGCTTGGAACGAAAGTAGCCAGTAAACCGACCTGCATTCAACAGCCGTTTTGCGAGTGTTAACATTCGAAACTGGTGTAAGCGGCCCGGCGTGCCGCCGATTCCTGCAACGCACTTACCTGACGAGACGAGAGAGGCCAGGTGGCTAATCCAGCAATTCCAATCAGTGAGATCCAGCCTGTCAGGGAAGTCATTGCCGGGATAGGGATATGCCCTGATGAGTTGAGCAACGCTTTCGACCTGCCGCCGGGCGCGTTCAGCGGTAGCGCTACCCAAACACTGCTGCTCTCTGATTATTTCAGAATCCTCGAGTATCTGACCGCGCAAGCGGGTGATGAAACCGGGCGCCTGTCCACGCGTTCGATCATGTCGGGCAGCCTGGCGTTCCTGGTAAACCAACTCGACGACTGCAATACGGTCTTCGATGTCATGCGAAAAGTGGCCGATACCTGTAACTTTCTGCACGGTGGACCCTATAACCAGATCGAAAAGCGGGATGGGTACATTGCCTATCTCATCAATGATGAGGACTTTCCCTATACCTTGACGAACCATTCCTATCAGTACCTGACCATGGAGTGTGTACTGATTTTCCTTCACCAGTTGTTGTCATACTTCAGTGTGGAGCCCCTCACGCCCTTGTTGAGGAAAACCTATACCCGGCGTCCGCGACCGAAAAGCAATGTACCCCTGTCATGCTGGGATCTGCCGACCCGTTACGAATCCGCAAATTACGCCCTGATCTATGATCGCCGAATCGAGCGACAGCCAGTTCGAGGCGATAGAGTAATGCCCTCTACCGAGTCGCTCCTGCGCATGGTGATCGATACCCTGTCGGCCAATGATGACAACCCTCCGCGCTTCAAGAATTTTTCCGAGGCGGTGACATCCCTGTTCGAGCAGGGAATCTATGATCAGCGCGTTATCGCCAAACGCCTGCATATCAGTGTTGCCACTCTGCGTCGGCGTCTGGAAGACGAGGGGCGGCAGTTTCGCAGCTTGCGCCTGGCCGCACAGAACCAGCAGGCCCTGCAACTCTTGCGGCAGCCCCGCTCGATCAGGGACATCTCCGAGCACCTGGGATTTTCGGATATTCGCAGTTTCAGCAGGGCCTTCAAAAAGCTCAACGGGGTGACGCCAAAGTCCTATCGTCAGGAACTTGCCGACGCCCCGTGACTGGCAGATCTGAGCGAAAGTGTTCACTAAAGTTGAATGCTTGGGTCGTGGTGCCCGCCTCCCGGTTTTTCTAGCATTAGCGCAATAAAAATAAAGGGAGCTAATGATGAAAAAGACCCTGCTGGCCGCCGCCTTGCTATCCACCGTAGTTCCCGCCTGGGCCCAGGAACTTGAAGAGGTCGTCGTGATCGCGCAGAAGCGCGAATCAAATCTTCAGGAAACACCCATTGCCATCACGGTCATGAGTGAAAGTTTTATCCAGACTAACCGGATCGAAGATTTTCGTGATATCTCGGCCTACACCCCCAACATGGTGTTCTCCTCCAGCCAGGGTTTCTCGCTGATTGCGCTGCGCGGCGTAGGCCTCAATATATCCAATCTGGCAGGCGAGGCCGCCGTCGCGATGTATGTCGACGGAGTCTACAACGGGCAGACATTCCTTTATGGCGTGCCGGACTTCGACCTCAAGCGTATCGAAGTGCTGCGCGGGCCGCAGGGTACGCTGTACGGCCGCAACAGCACCGGGGGTGCGGTCAATATCATCACCCGCAAACCGTCGTTTGACCCGGAACTCGATATCGCAGCGACCGTCGAGGAATATGAGCGCTACCGCCTGGATGCGGGTGGGTCGTTGCCGCTGACAGACACCATTGCCCTGCGCGGTAGCGTGGTAGCGGACAAGCAGGAAGAGGGGTACCGGGACAATCCGGTGCTGGGCACAGACCAGGACAAGGGCGATGTCTATTCCACGCGGCTGTCGGCCCTGTGGCAACCCGTCGACACTGTCGAAGTGCAATGGGCCGCCGATTATCTGAATGAAGACCGCAGCAGTTACGTGCTGGAAAGTCTTGCGTCTGCGCCCAATGCTGCGTTTATTTCTCCTTCCAATGTCGGCGGCTTTCTCGTGTTACCCAATCCGGCACTTGGAGGACTCAGCCTTGCCGACCTGTTCGGACTGGAATTTCCGGTTGTGGGTACAAGCGCCGAATACGACCCCGATGACAAAACCTGGTATTCCAATGAGTCATCAAACCAGGAAGTCGAGAGCTATGGCTCCAGCCTCACCATCAGCTGGGCCGGCGAAGGGCTGGGGTTCAAGTCCATCACGGGCTACCGGGACGCAAGCCTTGATCGCCGCTCCGACAACGACGGTACTGATCTGACATTGCTGCACCTGTCCGCCTACCAGGAAGCGCAGCAGTTTACCCAGGAGTTCAATCTCACCGGCGAGTCATTCGACGACAGGCTCGAATGGATTGTCGGCGCTTTCTACTTTGATGAGGATGCCAGAGCGGACTTCTTCTTCGACCTGGACGATTTCCAGACGACCTACGAGGCATTGTTTGGCCTTCCCGCAGGCGCGCCGCTTCCTCCTGGATCGTTCCTGGCATTCGGTCCACGCCTGAAAACCGGTGAGGGTAGCCCCTATCCGTTTCTCGATTTCTCGATGAAGCAGAGCTCGGAGTCGGTGGCGGCGTTTACGCAACTGGACTACGCCATAAGCGAGCACTGGTCTGTGTCGGGCGGCTTGCGCTACACCGTGGACAAGAAGCAGGTCAACCGGAGTCTCACCGGCAATATTGCGGGCGGCATACTCTGCATGAATGACAGGGAGTCGGAAACCTGGGAAGAAGGTACCGGCATGCTGGGTGTCGAGTACGCGCTGTCCGACACTGCCATGCTGTTTGCAAAAGCGTCATCCGGGTACAAAGCGGGAGGGTTTAACCCCGGTGAGTGTTCCGGCAGCTTCGATCCGGAGACGCTGCTGGCCTACGAAGTGGGTGCCAAGACACGATTGCTCGGCAACTCGCTGCAACTCAATGTGGCGGCTTTCAGTTATGACTACGAGGATATCCAGGTTAATCGCTATATCAACAACTCAGCGTCAATCGCCAACGCGGCGAAAGCCGACGTGTACGGTATCGAGGCCGAGTTCGTATATGCACCGACAGCCGGTTTGCAACTGGATGGCGGGTTTGGATTTCTCGACTCCGAATACGGCGAAGCCTACTTTTCCGATCCAGTGCTGAATGACGATCCGGTGAATATCGAGGGAAACCGGCTGATCCGTGCGCCAGAATGGACTGCGGTTCTCGGCGTTCAGTATTCGTGGGATACCAGAGCCGGATTGTTTGTTCTCAGGGCAGACACCAGTTACAAGAGCGAGTATGCCTTTGATGTTTTCGAGGCTTCTTTACCCAATCAGCAGTCCCTGATGCAGGACGCCTACACCCAGTCAAACCTGCGACTGACATGGATCAAGGACCACTTCAGTGTGCAGGCGTTTGTGGAAAACATAGAAGACGAGGTCTACGGCGAGTCGATCACCGCGGTGGGTACCACGGGCAGTGTGGTCGGTTCCTTTTCCCGGCCGCGTGTATTCGGCGGCAGATTGACGTACTCAATGTAGGCACCGAGAGAGGCGCGCTACCAATTCATCGACTCACCGGATTAATCATGGATCACGCATCGCGAGCGCTGTTGGCTGAAATCAATAAACCTGACCGGTATCCGGCAGAGTTTGACATCGAGTCCGTCCGCGCGTCAGGACGTGACACCTGGCTACGGTTCGCCGGCCCGGTCAACGCCGACTGTAGCGTCGAGGAGCTGGCAATCAATGAGTCGGTGTCCGCGAGACTCTATCGTCCGCTGTGGACCGGCAAGCCTGCGACCATAGTGTATTTTCACGGTGGCGGCTGGACCATGGGCGACCTCGATAGCTATGACGGCCTGATGCGTTATCTCGCCGGGGTGGGCGGCTACACCGTACTGGGCGTGGAGTACCGGTTGGCTCCCGAACATCCATTTCCAGCGGCCTTTAACGATTGTCGTGCGGCCGTGAAGTGGGTGCTGGATGACGGGGTGCTGGCAGGCGAAGCCTCTCCTGACCTGTTCCTGATGGGAGACAGCGCCGGGGCCACCCTGGCCGCCGGGCTAGCTATCGAAATGATCCGTGAGAAGGAAGTCGAACTGCTGGGGATATGCCTTGTTTACCCCGTGGCTGACCTTTATTCCCCTCATGAAACCTACCCATCCCGCCTGGAGTTCGGCGACGGCAATTATCTGATCGGAAGAGACGGGATCGACCTGGCTCGGGCCCTTTATCTACAACCAGGCCAGGACCCGAGGGACCCGCGCGTTTCCCCGATATTTTCCGAGGAGCTGCACTGCTTACCTCCGACCATCGTCATAACCGCGGGCTACGACCCGCTGAAAGACGAGGGGCGTGTACTGGCCGAGCGTATAGCGTCCACGGGGGTAGTCGTGCGGCAGCGTTGCTTTGAATCCACCATGCATGCGTTTCTGTCGTTTGGTGAGCTCCCGGTTGCCATTGAGGCACGAGATTACGTGATCCGGGAGCTGGATGATTTAGCTGCAGGGCGGTGTGACTCCAGTTGATGGCATGCGGGGCAGGGTCCTGTGCGCCAGCCAATAATCCAGGTAAGCGAAATCGACTCGATTATACGCAGGTCTTTTTAAGCTATGGTCAGGCCAGCGTTAAAGGGACCGCAGTCCCTTGGTGATACTCCATCAAATCCCGACGCGGGTCAGGCCGTGGTTAAAAGGGTCAGAGCCCATTAATGCATGGGTGGCTTTTGTGGCAGGGTTAAAGGGCCAGAGCCCTTTAATTTAGGAAAGAGAAAACTGGAAAGTGGGGGCTGACGCGTGAATGCTCGGCGTGAATAGTTTTATGGTAAACCGGAAAATCGATCGGCGTTCGATGAGTCAGCCCCGGATGGCGAGCACTTGCTGTTCAAAGTCTGCGCGCGCCTGTTTTAGTGCTGGGCTGTATTTACCATTGCGGGGCGTGAGCTCAAGGTATTTCTCAATAATCAGAGAGCAGCGCCTGGCCTTGTAAGACAAAAGGTAGGGACCTATCGGATAAAGGATTTGCAGGGCCTGGCGGTTGTACAAGGCGTAGGTGTAGCTCTGCCGGTGGTGTGACTGATACCGGACTTTGGTGGTGATCTTGCCCACCCCCGTTTTGGTCAGCACGAAGTCGAGCAACGGGCACTCGGTGCTGCTGATGGAAAGCGACAATTGGCGGTTTTCGGCCCGGTGTTTGCGTACCAGGGTGACGGTGCCTTCTCCGTCGACGACCGGCAGTATAGGCGGCTTCGCTGCTGGTCAGCGAGCGAGCAATGCGGGGCGCAACCATCCTTGTTACTCCCGAATAAGGGATCGCCGCCCCGGAGTCGGGACGGCGGAATTGGTGGAGGCGGCGGGACAGCTGATCCATGCCTTTCGACATGGGCTGGACTATTCCTTCACCTGCGATACTGCTGCAGGGGAGAGCGTTTGTGAGCTTGCGCCCACCCTAGTACTCCGTGGGTTTCCCGTTAGGAGCCTATGAGTCTCTAGCCGGCTTACTGGTTTCCCATTCACCGGACGGCGTTGGCATAGGGCATTGCCCCTTAGCGTTCACCGTATGAGCTCTCTTTTTCCAATGGGGATCACTCCCCATGGCGACCATTGTGTTAATCGAACCCGCGTCCGCCAGCACTCTGCCTTCGGCTCTACATGCTTAGATTCCGTTAATTAGTTTAACCGCACACAGCCCAACGGGCAGGACGTGATTGGCGAGCCCTGTAAAAGTTTAGCAACGCGGCCCAGGGCGCGCTTTGCTGCGATCCAGTTCTATATGACGGTCAGTAGCGCGATACTGGCACCTTGCTAAAGACCGCTAGCGGGGTTTATGCCGCCAGAGCGTAGTTGTCGTCGTTGGCAACTATAAGTTTACAGCTTTTGATTAACGTGATTCGCTGCCATCACGGCATGCACCTCAGGGTTCGTTACCGTCGTCGAATCCAGATCGCCCCCATAAGTGAGTTGCGGAGTATACCGCAATCTGTGAGGAATAGACCGGGTTTTCTGGTAAAAGTTCCGCGATCCGGCCATGACCAGGTGGCGATGTAGCTCAAGGATTCGGTCACTGGGCTCCGGGGAGATTCGAGCCGACAGGTGGCTTGAAGGCAGTCGGTCCTATCCTTTACCGTGGGGGTGTCTTGTTTGGGAACCTCGTTATGAGCCATCGCTACACCGCCACCGAATTGCAACAGTCTGTCACCGACCTGTTCTGCGCCGCAGGTTTGAGTGGCGACCGCGCCCAGGTGCTCGCCGAGGTATTTCTGGAGGCGGACCTCATGGGATTTTCCACCCACGGCCTGAACCGGGTGCCCCACAACCTGCGCTGGCTGCTGGACGGTGATAGCCGCGCTCAGGGTGAGCCAGAGGTGCTGGCTGACCGCGGTGCCCTGTTTAACTGGGATGCCAACTTCCTGCCGGGCCCCTGGGTGGTTCGGCAGGCGCTGGATACTGCCATGGCGCGAGTACCGGAGCATGGTGTGGTCACCGCTACCCTGCGCCGCAGCCAACATATCGCCTGCCTGGCGGCCTATCTGCCGCGCGTGGTGGAAGCGGGTTACGCGGTCCTGATGACCTGTTCCACCCCGGCTGAGAACACGGTCAGTGCGTTTGGCGGCATTACACCCCTGTTCTCCGCCAACCCCATCGCCTTTGCCGCACCGGGGGAGGATTGCCCGCTGTTTTTCGATATCAGTATGTCGGTTACCGCCGGCGGTTATGTCGCCCGGGCCCAGCGCGAGGGCAAAGCCATGGCCGAGCCCTGCCTGAAAAACAACCGGGGCGAGGTGACCGATGACCCTGCTGCGCTGGATGAGGGCGGCAGTATCATGCCGATTGGGGGCGCCTCCCACGGCTACAAGGGGGCAGCCCTGTCCCTGTTGACGGAGGTTCTGAGTATGGCGCTGGGTGGCTATGGACGGGCGGATGCCAGCGCCGCGGGCGACGGCGAGGCCAACTCGGTGTTCCTGCAGGTGATGGACCCGGGCGCCTTTACTTCACCGGAAAACTTTCGCCAGCAGATGGCCGCGCTGCAGCAGCTGTGTGAGCAGAGCGCGGTGGCGGAGGGGGCACCACCGGTGCGTTTCCCCGGGCGCCGGGCCTGGGAGTTGCGCCGGCGTCAATTGGTGGAGGGTGTCGATCTCTATCCCTCCATCATGACGGACCTGGCCCCCTGGTCAGAGCGGCTGGGTGTAGCACTGCCCTCGCCATTGGCTTGAGCCCCGGCCGCTAATCACCCGACTTGGCCTGATTTAACCCTTCTGGCGGGTGCCGGGCTTGTCTAGACTTCCGCCCATTATGTTAACAATGAATGGGCGGCCGCAGCCCGGGAGCTTTCATGCACTACGACCTGAAGATCATCAACGGCACGGTATTCGACGGTGAGGGTAATGACCCTGTCCAGGCCGGTGTGGCCGTCAAGGACGGCATCATCGTGGCGCTGGGCGACTGCGAGGGCGAGGCCACTCGCGTGATCGACGCCGCGGGCAGGATTGTCACCCCGGGTTTTATCGACCTGCATACCCATTACGATGGCCAGGTTTCCTGGGACGCCGACATGCAGCCGAGCGTCAATCACGGTGTCAGCACGGTGGTGATGGGAAGCTGTGGCGTGGGGTTTGCCCCGGTGCGGGAAGCGGATCGCGACAAACTGATCCGGATCATGGAAGGGGTGGAAGACATTCCCGGGACGGCGCTGGCAGAAGGTATTACCTGGGATTGGGAAACCCTGCCCGAGTATATGGATGCCCTGGATGCCAAGCCCCACAGCATTGATTTTGCGGTACAGGTAACCCACGACCCCCTGCGCGTGTATGTCATGGGGGACCGGGCAGTATTCGACGAAGAGGCCACCGACAGCGATATCGCCGAAATGCGCCGCCTGACCCGGGAAGCCCTCGAGGCGGGCGCCATCGGGTTTTCCACCGGTCGTTCCGATGTGCACCGCAGCGCAGACGGCGAGTGGACCCCGGCGTCGGAAGCGTCCTCGGGAGAGCTGGCGGGTATCGCCAGCGCCTTCGATGGCCTGTACCACGGTGTCCTGCAGGCCGTGAACGATTTCAACCTGGAGCGGGTGGCGGACGATGGTGACCGTTTCGACGAGGAGTTCGACCTGCTGGAAAGCTTTGCCAGCGCGGCCAATGGCCGGCCCTTTTCCCTGTCGCTGATGCAGCGTGACTTCGCGCCAGACCAGTGGTTGCGCATTATCGATCGCGCGGAACAGGCGATCGGAAAAGGCCTGAACATGCGCTTGCAGACGGCGCCCCGGGGAATCGGGGTCACGGTTGGCCTGCAGTGTACCTTCCATCCTTTTATTGGCTTTCCCAGCTACAAGCGCATCTGTCACCTGTCGCTGGCGGAGCGGGTCGAAAAAATGCGCGACCCGGCCTTCAAGGCCCAGTTACTCACCGAGAAATCGGAGCCCGTGGCGGGCGACGGCACCCCGGTGCCCCCGATTGCCGACGCGCTGCTGGCGGCGGTGGATTTTGTCGCCAGTAAAACCTTCCGCCTGGGCGAAAACCCGGACTACGAGCAGACCGAGGAAACCTCGGTGTTGCAGATGGCGAAAGACAAGCGGGTACCGACCCTGGAAATGATCTACGACCTGATGCTGGAAAGCGACGGCAAGGAACTGCTCTATTTCCCGATCTACAACTATACCGAGATGAACTACGACAACGTGTTCACCATGATGAAGCACCCGCTGTCGATCATGGGCTTGTCAGATGGCGGCGCCCACGTGGGTACGGTCTGTGATTCCAGCTTTCCCACCTACCTGCTGAGTTACTGGACCCGCGATCGGCAACGCGGCGGCAAACTCGAGTTGAAGGACGCCGTGCGTCGCCTCACCAGTGATATCGCCGACTATTGCGGCATGGTGGATCGCGGTCGACTGCGGGTGGGCCTGAAGGCCAACATCAACGTGATCGACATGGATGGCCTGCGGCTGCACGCGCCGCACATGGAGCAGGACCTTCCGGCGGGCGGACAGCGCCTGCTGCAGGAGGCGACGGGCTATAACGCAGTCATTGTGGCTGGCGAGGTTGTCGTCGAGAACGATCAGCTCACCGGGGCCTACCCCGGTCGACTAGTGCGAGTGAACCAACTGGCTCGGGAACTGGCCGCCTGAAGCCAGCCTGCCGGCGCAGCCGGATCTCCTCGTGAGCCTGCTGGGCGAACTGCTCGCGGGCCTCGACCTCGCCCGCATGGTGCTGGTGTGGGGCGTGGTGATCTTTGCTGCGGTCATGCGCGCCTTTACCGGTTTCGGCTTTGCGCTGGCGGCGGTGCCGGTGTTCTCCCAGATCATGGCGCCGTCGGAAGCGGTGGTGCTGAGTGCGTCGCTGACCCTGGCGGTCAGCCTGTTGACCCGCAAGACCTACTGGGGCGAGAGCTCCCTCAAACCGATGATCCCCATGCTGCTCCTCGCGCTGCTCGGTACCCTGCTGGGCGCCCGGTTGCTGATGGGCTTGTCACCCGCACAGTTCCAGTTGTGGATCGGGCTGGCGGTAGTGGCGGCGTCCCTGGTGTTGTCGCTGTACCGGCCAGCCCAGGGCGCGCGCCTGCCTGGCGGTGTGTGGCGGGCCGTGGCCGGCGCTGCTTCCGGATTATTGAACGGGGCATTCGCCATCCCCGGCCCACCGGTAGTGGTGTACGCGGTGGCTGCAGAACCGGAGCCGCGGCGGGCGCGAGCGCTGCTGATGACCTTCTTCCTGTTTTCCGCGGTGATGGCGCTGGCATCCTATGCCCTGGCGGGGCTGGTGACGCCGCAGGCTCCGCTACTCTTTGCGCTGGCTTTTCCCGCCATGTACCTGGGTGACAAGCTGGGCTATTACCTGTTCACGCGCTATGGCAGCCGGTTTTACCGCCGGGTCGCGGTGGCAGTGCTGTTGGCGGTAGGCGTGACCACGACGGTCAGGGCCCTGCTGCAACTGGGTGCGTGGAACGGGTAACAGGCGGGCATAAGAAAGCCGCAGTCGACTGGCAGAGTGCCACCCGAGTGCGGCCGGGACGGTTTGTCAGCCATAGGCGGGGGGGTTGCGTCGCGCAAGTGCCCCTCGCCGGGCACTCTCCTCCATGGGAGAGTATTGCGGTGTGTTAACCGTATTACCAGTAAGCCGGGGTTGTTGCCGTTGCCAGATGTAGGGCGCGAGCGCCGGTTACGGTTTTACTATGGTAGCCGGGGGCCGGTTTCGCAAGTGCAGACTTAGATCGATCCTGCATAAGCAAAAAGGGCGGCAAGAAAACCGGTTATTGTTTGACGTTTTCGCGGATGATGCGCTGCTTCTGGCGGCCCCAGTCGCGATCCTTCTCGGTGTCGCGCTTGTCGTGGCTCTGCTTGCCCTCGGCCAGGGCGATGCGCGCCTTCACCAGGTGTCCCTTCCAGTACAGTTGCGTGCACACGCAGGTCTGTCCCTTTTGCGACACGGCCGCGCGAATCCGCGCCAGCTCTTTCTTGTGCAGCAGGAGCTTGCGGGTGCGAGTGGGGTCGGTCACGAAGTGGGTCGATGCCGTTGGTAGGGGGGTAATCTGTGCACCGAGCAGCCACGCCTCGCCGTCCTTCATCAGTACGTAGGAGTCGGTGAGCTGTGCCTTGCCGGCACGCAAGCTTTTCACTTCCCAGCCGCTCAGGGCCATGCCGGCCTCAAAGGTGTCCAGCAGGTGGTAGTCAAAGCTCGCACGCTTGTTGCGCACGATAACGTTGTCCGGGGTCTTGTGCTTCTTCTTTGCCATGGCGCGCATTATACGGGCCACTGCGATTGGGGGAAGGTGAATCTTTCCCTTTTCATGACACCTCGCCTGATACATCCTAAGCCCATGATTAAAAGGCGTTTTTCATTTGTTGCAACGTAATCCTCCGGGCCCTGTCCTGTGGCGCTCGCGAATGACCTTTGTGCTCGCGCTGGCTGTTTTCGCGGTGGGGCTGGGTAATCTCTGGCGTTTCTCCTACCTCACCGGCGAACACGGTGGCGGGGCATTTGTCCTGCTGTATGTGATCTGCCTGTTTGCGCTGGCCGTGCCGGCGCTGATCGCCGAAGTGGTGCTGGGCAATTACACCCGCGCCGGCCCCCTGCTGGCGGTGCGGGATGCCGCGGATCGCTCGCTGCGCTCCCGTGGCTGGACGCTGTTGGCCATCATGGCCAGCGCTTCCGCCCTGCTGGTGCTGGCTTATTACGTGGTGGTGGCGGGGTGGGCCCTGTCCTTCGCCGGCAGCATCCATGCTGGCGCATTTTCCTCCGCCAGCCTGGTGAACGTTGGCGAGTTCTTCGACGCGTTGTTGCAGGATCTGCCACGCCAGCTGCAGGGGCAGGGCTTGTTCCTGCTGCTGGTCCTGGGGGTTGTCGGTGTCGGGGTGCGTCGCGGCACCGGGCTCGCCGTATGGTTACTGTTGCCAGGCTTTATCGCCCTGCTGGGGGTTCTGGTGCAATTCGCCTTCGAGGAGGGCGACCTGGCCGCCACCCGGGAGTTTCTGTTCTCCGCGCAGTTACTGGATTTCGACCGCCGCTCCCTGCTCGCCGCCATGGGGCAGGCATTCTATACCCTGGGTATTGGCCTCGCGGTGGGGGTGGTTTACGGTGCCAGCGCGCCAGAGCGCGTTCCGGTAGGGCGCAGTGTGATTGCCGTCGCCCTGTTCGATACCCTCATCAGCATTGCGGCGGGCATTGCCATTTTTCCGGTGCTGTTCGCCCATAACGTAGCGCCGGCGTCAGGCCCGGGGTTGCTGTTTATCGCCGCGCCCTACGCCTTTGGCAATACCGTGAACGGCGAGCTGTTTGGGGCGTTGTTCTTCCTGCTGGTGGTCGTGGCGGCCCTGGGCGCGGCCATTGCCCTGCTGGAAGTGGTGGTGTCGGCACTCTGTGCCTGTCTGCCCCTGCGCAGGCGGGCGGCGGTGCCGGTGGCCGGCGGCTTGTGCGCGATACTGGTGGTGTTGTTGACCGAGTCCCTGGCGATGAATCCGTCCGGGCAGGGCGGGTTGTTCGTCTGGCTCGACCGGCTTACCGGGGAGTGGCTGTTACCGGTGAACGCCCTCCTTCTGTGCCTGTTCGTGGGCTGGCGGATGCGCCGCGAACTGCTGCGGGCCTGCCTGTACCGCGAGCAGGACGGATTTTTTTCGCTTTGGTACGGACTGATACGCTATATTGCCCCGCCGGCAATCGCCCTGGTGCTACTGTCGACCCTGTGGTCGCAGTGGTGGCCAGTCGCAGGCTGAAGTGACAGGAAGCATGACGAATATCAATCGCAGCGCGCTGCTGCCCTACCGGGCCGCGCAAATCTATGACCTGGTCAACGACATTGAGGCCTATCCGAGTTTCATGGAGGGCTGCGTGGGGGCCACCGTGCTGCACCGTGAGCCCGGTCTGGTGGAGGCGCGCCTCGACCTGTCCAAGGGGGGCATCAGCCAGAGTTTCAGTACCCGGAACTTCCTGGAGGAAAACCGTGCCATCCGCCTGGAGTTGCTGGACGGCCCCTTCGATCGTTTCCACGGCTGTTGGGATTTCAAGGCCCTCGGCGAAACGGCTTGCAAGGTGAGCCTGCAACTGGAATTCACCGCATCCAATGCCGTGCTCGGCTTGGCCGCAGCGCGGCTCTTTGACAAGGTGACCAATAACCTGGTCGATGCCCTGGCCCAGCGAGCCATGCAGGTCTACGGCAAGGAGGGGGCGCTGTGAGCGAAAGTATTCACGTGGAAGTGGCCTACGCACTGCCCGACAGGCAGGCGATTGTGCCGCTGCAGGTTCCGGCCGGGACCACGGCCATCGAGGCCATTCACCAGTCGGGGCTGCAGCGCCAGTTCGAGGACCTCGATCCCGACAGCGCCAAGCTCGGTATTTTCGGCAAGGTCGTCAGTCCGCAGCAGGCACTGCGGGATGGTGACCGTGTGGAGATCTACCGGCCGCTGATCGCCGACCCGAAAGAGGTCAGGAAAGCGCGTGCGGCAAAGGCGAAGGAGCGTCGCAAGGGCGAGGCTGAAGGCTGAGGTATTTCCGCGGGCTGATCAGGCGTCGCTGTCGTTCTCGTCGCTGGACTCCTGGTCGGAAGCGGCGCCACTGGCCCAGTCGGGTTGATAGTCGCCGGTCACGTCGACCAGTCGGTCCCCATCAAAATACACACTCATCTGCGCTTCGCGGATGACCTTGGTGCCATTGCGGATCACGTAGGGGTAGTCCCAGCGAGTCGGGTTGAACGGGTCTTCCACCAGCGGCGTGCCGAGGATGAACCGCACCTGGCGGCGGCTCATGCCCGGCTGCAGCTGATCCACCATGTCCTGCTCGACAAGGTTGCCCTGTTCCACGTCGATGCGGTACACGCCGGGAAAGCCCAGGGCGCCGCAGCCGCTCAGGGAAAAGGCAATCAGTAGCAGGAGGATGCTGCGCATGGGGACTAAACTTCCACTTCAGTAACAGGGGTGGCATCATACCCCCACTGCAACGCAACGAGAACCCCTCCCCAATGGCCGTAGAGAATCAGGAACTGCGCAAAGCAGGCCTTAAAGTCACCCTGCCGCGTGTAAAAATCCTGCAAATTCTGGAGTCCACCGGCGATACCGCCGAGCATCTCAGCGCCGAAGATGTCTACCGCGCGCTGCTGGATGCCGGTGAGGATGTGGGGCTTGCTACGGTGTACCGGGTCCTCACCCAGTTCGAGACGGCCGGCCTGGTGACGCGCCACAATTTTGAAACCGGCCACTCGGTCTTTGAACTGGCCCGGGGCGAGCACCACGATCACATGGTCTGCGTGAGCAGTGGCGATGTGGTCGAATTCCACGACGAAATCATCGAGAAGCGGCAGCAGGAGATTGCCGCGGAGCACGGCTTCGAGCTGGTGGACCACTCCCTCGTTCTTTACGTTCGCAAGCACGGCGAAAAGTAAGCCCCGCTGTCAGGGCGGCCGGTCGCAGTCTGCACCAGGGCCGCCATTCCCCCCCCCTCCAGAGTTCCCCCGAGCTGCCTCGCTGGCTGGGCCATACTGTGCCTGACCGTCGCGAGTTTGTGCTCCCTGTCTGTCGATGGGCCCTCCCGGGGGCGCCGCCCGAAGGTGACACATCTCTGAAGCCGGTTATTACCAAAAGTAAACTTGTGAGCAAGAATGCACATATGTATATTTGTGCCCAGTAGCAGATCGCCACAGGAGCGAGTCCATGACCGCCGCCACAGAAGCCAGCACCGAGCAGCCTGTCGAAGCGCTGTTTGATCCCTCCTCGCAAGCCTATCTGACGGATCCGGTGCCCCAGTGCCTGGCGCTGGCCCGGCGTGGGCCACTGGTGTGGTACGCGCCCTGGCAGGCCTGGATCATGACCCGCATGCCTGACATCATGGATTGCTGGCGCCGGGAGTACCTGTCGTCGGATTTTTACGACTGGGAGTTCGCCCCACCGCGCCCGCCAGAGGATCAGTGGAGTAACTTTGAGCGCGCCATGATTGGCCATAGTCTGCTGGCGGATCACGACCACCACCGCCTGATTCGCAAGGTGGTGTCGCCGGCGTTCTCCCGCAACGTGGTGGACGAGATCCAGCGCCGGATCAAGCCCGATGTGGAAAAGCTGTTTGACGAGTTGGGTGAGGTCGAGCGCTTCGATTACATCGACAAAATCGCCAGCCGGATTCCCTTCATCTCCATCAGCCGGATGGTGGGCGTACCGGAGCGCTACTGGCCCGAGATTGAGCGGGTGGTGATGACCTTCACTGAAACCTGGAACCCGACCATCTCTGACGAGCGTCGTGAGGCCGCCCGCCAGGACAGCAACCGCGCCATCGATATCCTGCACCGGGTGATCGCCGAGCGCCGGGAAAATCCTGGCGAGGACGACGACTTCCTCAGCGTCCTGCTCAGGATCGAAGCGGAGAACGACAAGTTTACCGAGTGGGATATTGTTACCCTGATCCTGGCCCTGATTGGCGCCGGGGCCGATACCACCCTGGTCGCCCAGCAGTGGACGGTGTACTCGCTGCTCAAGCACCCTGAGCAGATTGCCACTGCGCTGGCTTCACCAGACGCCTTCTCCAACGCCTTCAGCGAAATCATGCGCTGGTCCACCCAGTCCAAGATGGGCTTTGCCCGTTATGCGCCGGCCGACATGGAAATCCTTGGCCAGCAGGTACGAGAGGGGCAGATGGTATTGATGATGCCTCACCTCAAGGACCACGACCCCGAGTACTACCCGGCGCCTGAGCAGTTTGATGTGCAGCGCCAGTTCGATCCGGATGTGCTGTTTGGCTACGGCCCGCGCTACTGTATCGGCGCTGCCCTGGCCAAGCGCCAGCTGTACCTCACCATGTGTGAGCTGTTCCGCCGCTTCCCCAATCTGACCCTGGACGGCGAGCCCGAGCGCGACGGAGACGACCACAACGCGGTGGTCTTCCGCAATCTCTGGGTCAAAACCAACCTCTGAACATAAGCATAATTACCAGACAGGAGAGCAACATGCAGGACTTCAAAGGCAAAGTGGCCGTGGTCACTGGCGGTGCCAGTGGTGTCGGCAAGTCACTGGCGCGCAGTTTTCTCAAACAGGGGGCCAGGGTGGTGCTGTCCGACGTGGAGGCACCGGCACTGGAGGCGACGGCCGCGGAGCTGGCCGGGGAAATCGACGGCGCCGTGATCCGCGCCGTGGTCACCGACGTGTCCAAACCGGAGTCGGTCGATGCGCTGGCGGATGCGGTATTCGACGAGTTTGGTGCCTGCCATGTCCTGTGCAATAACGCCGGGGTGTCGGTGACCAACGCCAATGTGTGGGATACCACACCCAATGACTGGCTGTGGGTGCACGGGGTGAATGTGCGCGGGGTGGCCCATGGCATCCAGGCCTTTGTGCCGCGCATGCTGGCCTCCGGTGAGGAGGGCATCATCATGAACACCAGCTCTGGCGACGGTGGCATCTCGCCGCTGGCGGACCAGTCGGTTTACGCCTCCTCCAAGGCCGGGGTGTCCATTATTACCGAATGCCTGAACGCCCAGCTGGTGGGCCAGGACAGCAAGCTCCGGGCCTGCATTTTCTATCCCTCGGGGGGCATTCTGCCTACCGGTATCTGGACCACCCGGCGCAACCGGCCACCGGAACTGGCGCGGGAAAAGCCAGTGCCGGCGGGGGGCGAAATGACCTTCGACGAGTTCATGGAGGGGATGAAGGCCATCGGCGTGGAACTGCCCGTGCAGGATCTGGACGAGTTGGCCGAGTTTGCCCTGGACGGCCTCAAGAAAGGCGACTTCGTGATCATGATCGGCCGCGAGGCCATGGAGGAGACACTGGTGGAGCGGGCCCGCAAGCTGGCCCGGGGTGAGTGCCCGATCGAGGCGGGTTTGCACGGTTGAGGGGAGGAGCGGCGGTCTCGCGCTGGGGGGCGCGGGACCGCCGGCTACTCCAGGGCATTACACTGCTGGCTGGGCTTCCTCGGCCTGTGCCAGCATTTCCCTGGCGTGGGCCAGGGTCTGTTCGGTCATTTTCACGCCGCCCAGCATGCGGGCGACTTCCTCGGTGCGCGCATCGCCATCCAGCTGCGACAGGGTAGTGTGGGCGCTCTTGCGGTTGCTGACCTTGGTCACCTGCAGGTGCTGGTGACCCTGTGAGGCAACCTGCGGCAGGTGGGTTACGCAGAGTACCTGGGTGTCGGCGGCCAGTTGTCGTAACAGGCGGCCGACCACCTCGGCCACCGCACCGCCGATACCGACATCTACCTCGTCGAACACCATGCAGGGCAGGGCACTCTTGCTGGCGGTTACCACCTGTACCGCCAGGCTGATCCGCGACAGCTCGCCCCCCGAGGCAATTTTGGCCAGGGGTTGGGCAGCACTGCCGGGGTTGGTGCTGATCAGCAGTTCCACCTCTTCCCGGCCCTGGGGGTGAGGGGCACGGCTCTCCCGCTGTGGCAGCGCGATCTCGAAGCGGCAGTGCTCCATGGCCAGGGTGGCGAGGATCCTGCCCGCGTCCTTTTCCAGCTTGCGCGCGGCTTTTGCCCGCTGGGCCGACAGTTTGCCGGCGTCGGCTTCGTAGGCTTTGGCCAGCACGGCCAGGCTCTGTTCCAGTTCCTCGATGCGGGCGCTGCCGCCCGCCAGGCTGGTAGCTTCTTCGGCCAGTGAGGCGTGCAGCTCGGCCAGTTGCTCCGGTTGCACCCGGTGTTTGCGGGCGATGTCGTAGATGGCTTCCAGCCGTTGTTCCACCTCCTGCAGGCGCTCGGGATTGACCTCCACAGCGTCGATGTGGTGCTGGATTTCCGAGCGCGCTTCCTGCAACTGGATGGCCGCCGAGTCCAGTAATTCCCGGGCACTGGTCGCGGCGCGGCTGTTGTGGGTGTCGTCCTCCATCAGGTGCAGGGCGCGGCGAGTGCCACTCTCGTATTCCTCGCACATTTCCAGGGCCTGGTGGGCGCTGCGCAGGATGTCCTCGGCATTGGCCAGTTGTTTCAGTTCGGCTTCCAGCTCTGTCAGTTCGCCGTCCTTGAGGGCCAGGGCATCCAGCTCCTCCACCTGGTAGGCGAGCAACTGGGCGCGGGCGGTCTGTTCGTCCCGGGCGCCGGTGAGCAACTCCAGTTCGCGCTGCTGGCGCAGCCAGTCGGAGGCGCTGTGTTCTACGCTGCGGGCCAGTTCCCGGTGGTTGGCGAAGGCATCCAGCAGTTGCCGTTGCACGCCTTTGCGCAACAGGGACTGGTGGGCGTGCTGGCTGTGAATGTCGATCAGCAGGCCGCCGAGTTCGGCGCAGTCCTGTACGGTGCTGGCGCTGCCGTTGATGTAGGCGCGGCTGCGACCCTCGGCGGTGACCACCCGGCGCAACAGGCATTCGTCGCCCTGTAGCAGGTCGCGACCGGCCAGCCAGTCCCGGGCGGCACTGTTGCCGGCGACGTCGAAGGCGGCGGTGATTTCGGCGCGCTCCTCCCCGTGGCGCACGGCCTTGGGGTCGGCCCGGTCGCCCAGGCACAGGCTGAGGGCGTCGAGCATGATGGACTTGCCGGCGCCGGTCTCGCCGGTGATGACGGTCATACCCTCGCTGAACTCCATCTCCAGGGCTTCGACAATGGTGTAGTTCTGGATGCTGATATGGGTGAGCATGGGGCGGGCGGCCGTTGCGATAATTGGCATCCTTTATATCGCAGGTGGTGGGGGCACTGGAACATCAGGTTGGTCTGACCTGTCCATTTTTCAGTGGGGTCAGAGCCCTTTTTCTTGTTAACAAGAAAAAGGGCTCTGACCCCGGAGCGGACTCCCGTCTTGCTGCCACTTTGTAAATTCCTGACCCTGTGATACAAATCGGGGCGTAGATAGCAGCGAGATCCCATGGCAGCACCCGAACTTTCAGACCGCGCGCGCACCCTGTTGAAGGCCCTGGTACAGCGGCACATCCGCGACGGCCAGCCCGTGGGCTCGCGCACCTTGCTGGAGGAGGCCGGGTTGCCGGTGAGCGCGGCAACCGTGCGCAATGTCATGTCTGACCTGGAGGAGCTCGGCTACCTGCATTCACCCCATACCTCTGCCGGGCGGGTGCCCACCGCCGCCGGTTACCGCCTGTTTGTCGACCAGTTGCTGCAGGTACAGCCTCTGGAACTGGACGCTATTCGCATCCTCCGGGAGGAGCTCAATCCGGACCGCTCGGCGGGCGAACTGGTGCAGTCCGCCTCCAACCTGGTGTCATCCATCACCGCTCACGCCGGGCTGATTACCGTACCGCGCCCAGAGGCCAGCCAGTTGCGACAGGTGGAGTTCCTGCCCCTGTCGGGCAATCGCGTGCTGGTGATCCTGGTGGTGAACGAGCGCGAGGTGCAGAACCGTATCATCCACACCCAGCGGCCCTTCAGTGAAGAGGAGTTACGTGAGGCCGCCCGCCTGGTGAACCAGCGTTTTGCCGGCCAGCCCCTGTCGGCGGTGCAGAATCGCATCCTGCGGGAGATGGAAGAGGCGCGCAGCCGCATCGACACCTATCTGCAGGCTGCCCTGGACCTGGCCAGCAAGGCCCTGGACCAGGATGAGGGCGACGACGAATACCTGGTGGCGGGGGAATCCCGCCTGTTGGGTAACGCCACCCCCGGTGAGCTGGACCGGCTGCGGGAGCTGTTCGACGCTTTCGAGCAGAAAAAGGACCTGCTGCACCTGCTGGAGCGCTGCTCCCGGGCTGAGGGGGTGCAGATTTTCATCGGTGAGGAAGCCGGGTACGAGGTGTTCGGGGACTACAGCGTCATCACCGCGCCCTACACGGACGGCGCCCGCACCCTGGGGGTGCTGGGGGTGATCGGCCCTACCCGCATGGCCTATGAGCGGGTGATTCCCATCGTCGATATCACCGCGCGGATGCTGTCGTCGGCACTTTCTCACTAGCGGCTCGCTAGCAGCTCACTGACGGCTCACAAGCGGCCCACCAGTGGTTTCAATCCGGGGTTAACATCAGCCCTTGAATTCCCGGGGTCCCGGCCCCACATCCCAAGCGTAACTTTTGACAGCGGGTGGCCGGCTGCGCCGCTCGCCAGACGTATTTGTAACGATAATGCCAGTAATGGAGTGAGATCGTGGCCGATCAAGACCCGAAACAGCCAGATATCGACCCGGTAGCCGAGGCCCCGGAAGCACCTGAATCCCCCGAAGCCGTTGCCGCAGCGGAATCCACCGAGGCCGATGAGCCCACGGAGGAGGAGCAGTTCGCCAAGTTGCAGGAGGAGTTGACCCAACTCCGTGACGTGGCCCTGCGCGCCCAGGCCGACGCCCAGAACATCCAGCGTCGCGCCGAGATGGACGTCGAGAAGGCCCGCAAGTTCGCCCTGGAAGGCTTCGCCAAGGAGTTGCTGCCGGTGGTGGACAACCTCGAGCGCGCCCTGGTATCGGGCGTTGAGGAGCCTCAGTCAACTGCCCTGGTCGAGGGTGTGGAACTGACCCTCAAGAGCCTGCTGGACGTGCTCAAGCGCTTCAAGATCGAGCCGGTGGACCCCCAGGGCGAGCCCTTCGATCCGCAGCTGCACCAGGCCATGAGCATGGTGGAAAACCCCGAGGTCGAGCCCAATACCGTGATTGCGGTGATGCAGAAGGGCTACACCCTCAACGAGCGGCTGGTGCGCCCGGCCATGGTGATGGTGAGCAAGTAAAAAGTAAAAAGGGGTCAGAGCCCTTTTTGATGGCGGAATGTGGCAGAGCGCGCCGGAATGGCGCCAAAAAGGGCTCTGACCCCATTGAAAAGCAGCAGATAGCGCCAATATAGAGAACATCGCATTCAACATGGCTGGCAGAGCCGGCCATAGAAGGAGGAACAACAATGGGCAAGATTATCGGTATTGACCTGGGTACCACCAACTCGTGTGTATCCGTGCTGGACGGCACTCAGGCCAAAGTGATTGAGAATTCAGAGGGCGACCGCACGACCCCCTCCATCGTCGCCTACACGGAAGACGGTGAGATCCTGGTGGGCCAGAGCGCCAAGCGCCAGGCAGTGACCAACCCGCAGAACACCCTGTTCGCGGTGAAGCGCCTGATCGGCCGCAAGTTCAAGGACGATGTCGTCCAGAAAGACATCAAGATGGTCCCCTACAAGATCATCGAGGCCGACAATGGCGATGCCTGGGTCCAGGTGAAGGACAACAAGATGGCGCCGCCCCAGGTGTCTGCTGAAGTCCTGCGCAAAATGAAGAAAACCGCCGAGGAATACCTGGGCGAGAAGGTCGACGCCGCGGTGATCACCGTGCCGGCCTACTTCAACGACTCCCAGCGCCAGGCCACCAAGGACGCCGGCAAGATCGCCGGTCTGGAAGTGAAGCGCATCATCAACGAGCCCACCGCGGCAGCGCTGGCCTACGGCATGGACAAGGCCAAGGGCGACCGTACCGTGGCGGTTTACGACCTGGGTGGTGGTACCTTCGATATCTCCATCATCGAGATTGCCGAAGTGGACGGCGAGCACCAGTTCGAAGTGCTGGCCACAAACGGTGACACCTTCCTCGGTGGTGAAGACTTCGACATGCGCCTGATCGAGTACCTGGCGGCCGAGTTCAAGAAAGAGAGCGGTATCGACCTGCACAACGATCCGCTGGCCCTGCAGCGCCTGAAAGAAGCTGCCGAAAAGGCCAAGATCGAACTGTCCAGCTCCCAGCAGACGGAAGTGAACCTGCCTTACATCACTGCCGACGCCACCGGGCCGAAGCACCTGGTTGTGAAGCTGTCCCGCTCCAAGCTGGAATCCCTGGTTGAAGAGCTGGTGACCCGCTCCATGGAGCCGGTGAAGGTGGCCCTGAAAGACGCCGACCTGAGCCCCAGTGAAATCGACGAAGTGATCCTGGTGGGCGGCCAGACCCGCATGCCGATGGTACAGAAGGTCGTCGCCGACTTCTTCGGCAAAGAGCCGCGCAAGGACGTGAACCCGGACGAAGCCGTGGCCATGGGTGCTGCCATCCAGGGCGCCGTACTGTCCGGCGACGTGAAAGACGTGCTGCTGCTGGACGTGACCCCGCTGACCCTGGGTATCGAAACCATGGGTGGTGTGGCCACGCCGCTGATCGAGAAGAACACCACGATTCCGACCAAGAAATCGCAGACCTTCTCCACTGCGGAAGACAACCAGACTGCCGTGACCATTCACGTGGTACAGGGTGAGCGCAAGCAGGCCACGGGCAACAAGTCCCTCGGCCGCTTCGACCTGGCGGACATCCCGCCGGCACCCCGCGGTATGCCCCAGATCGAGGTGACCTTCGACCTGGACGCCAACGGCATCCTGAACGTGTCCGCCAAAGACAAGGCGACCGGCAAGGAGCAGTCCATCCGTATCACTGCCTCCGGCGGCCTGTCCGAGGAAGAGATCGAGAAGATGGTGGCCGACGCCGAGGTGAACGCCGAGGCCGACAAGAAGTTCGAGGAGCTGATCACTGCCCGCAACACCTGCGAAGGCCTGATCCACGCTGCCAAGAAGACCATCGAGGAAGCCGGCGAGCACGCCACGGACGATGAGAAATCCGCCATCGAAGCGGCGATCTCCGAAGCCGAGGAAGCCATCAAGGGCGACGACAAGGACGCCATCGATGCGGCAGCGACCAAGCTGACCGAAGCGACCGGCCCGGTTGCCCAGAAGATGTACCAGGCCCAGGCCGCTGCCGGTGAAGGCGCAGCCGACGCCGCGGGTGGCGAGTCGAGCCAGAAGGACGCCGGCGACGACGTGGTCGATGCCGAGTTCGAGGAAGTGAACGACGACAAGAAGTAAAACTTGTCGCCCCCGACGCCCTGCCGTTGTCAGCAACGGCGGGGCTTTGGAGGGCTGAATTGTCCACTTGCCGCGGCACACTGGCCCGGCAGTGGAATTGACGCGGGACATGTGCCCGCGTAGTCATTTGTAAACAGGGTGTAAACCGGGGCCACGGCCGAACATGTCAAAACGCGATTATTACGAGGTGCTTGGAGTCGATCGCAGCACCGATGAGAAGGATATCAAGAAGGCTTACCGCCGGGTGGCGATGAAATACCACCCGGACCGTAATCCCGACGATCCCGATGCCGATGCCAAGTTCAAGGAGGCCACCGAGGCCTACGATGTGCTGATGAACAAGGAGAAACGCGCGGCCTACGACCAGTTTGGTCACGCCGGCGTGGACCCGAACATGGGCGGTGGCGGCTTCGGCGGCGGCAGCTTCAGCGACATTTTTGGCGATGTCTTCGGCGACATCTTTGGCGGCGGTGGTGGCCGCGGACGTGGCGGCCCCCAGCGCGGTTCCGACCTGCGCTACACCCTGGATATCACCCTGGAAGACGCGGTGCGTGGCACCACGGTGGAAATCCGTGTGCCGACCCTGGCCAGTTGCGAAGAGTGCGACGGCTCGGGCGCGAAGAAAGGCTCCTCACCGGTTACCTGTAATACCTGTGGTGGCATGGGCCAGGTGCGCATGCAGCAGGGCCTGTTTGCCGTGCAACAGACCTGCCCCAGCTGCCGCGGTCGCGGCAAGACCATCTCCGACCCCTGCCGCAGCTGTCATGGCCAGGGCCGGGTGGAAAAGAGCAAGACCCTGTCGGTCAAGGTGCCGCCTGGCGTGGATACCGGCGATCGCATCCGGCTTTCCGGAGAGGGCGAAGCGGGGCCCGATGGTGGGCCGCCCGGCGACCTGTTCGTGCAGATGTCGGTGCGCCAGCACCCCATCTTCGAGCGTGACGGCAAGAACCTGTACTGCGAAGTGCCCATTACCTTCGTGGACGCTGCCCTGGGTGGCGAACTGGAAGTGCCGACGCTGGACGGCCGGGTGAAACTGAAGATCCCGGCCGAAACCCAGACCGGCAAGCTGTTCCGCCTCCGCGGCAAGGGTGTGAAGCCGGTGCGTGGCGGCAGCGTGGGCGACCTGCTGTGCCGGGCTGTGGTGGAAACCCCGGTCAACCTGAGCAAGAAGCAGAAAGAACTGCTGAAAGAGTTCCAGGACAGCCTGGGTCAGGGCGGCGGTTCCCAGTCTCCCCGCCAGAGCAGCTGGTTCGAGGGTGTGAAGAATTTCTTTGAAGACATGAAGCCATGACCGTACGAGTAGGAATCACCGGCGCCGCCGGACGCATGGGCCGGACCCTGGTGGAGGCAGTTGCCGCCGCCGAGGGTGTGCAACTCGCTGCGGCGCTGGAGCGCCCGGACAGCAGCCTGATCGGCGCTGACGCCGGGGAACTGGCGGGTCTGGGCAAGAACGGCGTTGCCGTCGCTGGCGATCTCGCGGAGGTGATTGGCGATATCGACGTGCTGATCGACTTCACCGTTCCCGCGGCGACCCTGGCCAATGTGGCCCTGTGTGCCGAAAACGGGGTGGCTGTGGTGATCGGGACCACCGGTTTTACTGCGGACGAGCAGGCCCGGATAGACGCTGCTGCCGGCAAGACGTCGGTGTGCAAGGCCTCCAACTTCAGCACCGGCGTCAACCTCTGCTTCAAGTTGCTGGACATGGCCGCCCGGGTACTGGGCGATGACGTGGATATCGAGATCATCGAAGCCCATCATCGGCACAAGATCGATGCGCCCTCCGGCACTGCCCTGAGCATGGGTGGCGTGGTGGCCAATGCCCTGGGGCGTGACCTGGCAGAAGTCGCCGTCTACGGCCGTGAGGGCCAGACCGGCGCCCGTGAGCGGGAGACCATCGGCTTTGCCACGGTGCGTGCCGGCGACGTAGTGGGCGACCACACGGTGCTGTTTGCCGCCGACGGTGAGCGCATCGAGATTACCCACAAGGCCTCCAGCCGCATGTCTTTCGCCCGTGGGGCGGTCCGCGCCGCCGGCTGGCTGGCGGCGAAGGAACCGGGTCTCTACGATATGCAGGATGTGCTGGGCCTGAAGGCGGATAGCGAGGACGCCGGCCAGTTGGCCCGGTAAGCAGAGGAAACAGACGTTATGAATGCCGCAGCCGATATTATTGTCGACATCGACGAAACCAATGCCGCCCAGCTGCTGATCGAGGAATCCCACCAGCGCCCGGTGGTGGTGGATTTCTGGGCCGACTGGTGCGAGCCCTGCAAGGTACTGATGCCGGTGCTGGAGAAAATCGCCAACGAGTACAATGGCGCTTTCCTGCTGGCCAAGGTGAATGCCGACCAGCAGCAGATGATTGCTCAGCAGTTTGGCGTGCGCAGCCTGCCCACCGTGATGGTGATCCAGGGTGGGCAGCCGGTGGACGGTTTTGCCGGTGCCCAGTCTGAAGCCCAGGTGCGTGAAATGCTGGCCAAGTACCTGCCCAAACCCTGGGACGGCCTGCTGCAACTGGCCCAGGAGGCCATGGCGAGCGGCGACTTCGCCACCGCTCTCACTCCCCTGCGACAGGCCTGGGAAGAGTCCGGTCACGAGCATGAAATCACCCTGGCCTATGCCCACTGCCTGATTGAGGCCATGCGCCTGGACGAGGCGGAGCAGGTGCTGGATACCGTGCGCATGGCGGACCAGGACCCGACCTGGGAACAGCTCAAGGCCCAGGTGAGCCTCAAGCGCGAAGCGTCCAAATCCCCGGAGATCGAGTCGCTGGAACAGCAGCTGGATGCAGATCCAGACAACCACGACCTGCGGGCCCAGCTCGCCATTGCCTATTCCGGCAGCGGTTACAGCAAGGACGCCCTGGAAAATCTTTTCCTGATCCTGCGCAGCGACCTCAATCACGCCGACGGCGCGACCAAGAAGTCCTTCCTCGACGCCATTGCCAGCCTGGGCAAAGGTGATCCTCTGGCAGCGGAGTACCAGCGCAAACTGTACAGCTTGCTGTATTGATCCGCCGGGGCGCTAAGCCCCCTGTTGATCAGCGCGCGGTGCCGCTCCGCTCATCGCGCGATGATCGCCTTCCCCGTTTTCTCCGTACCATCATCTATGCTGTAAACACGCGCGGCGGCTGCGCGTGTCGAAGACTGGTATGTCGAGGATGAAGGCAGATGCGAATTCTGATTACCGGTGGAACCGGCTTCATTGGGCGGGCCCTGGTACCTGCGCTGATGGAGCGTGGTGATAGCGTGGTGATTCTCAGCCGCCAGCCGGACGAGGTGACGGTACAGCCGGGTGTGACTGCTGTGAATGCACTCGAGGATGTAACCGGCGATGTCGAAGCAGTCGTCAACCTGACCGGTGCGCCAATTGTGGACAGGCGCTGGAGCGCCAAACGTAAAGCGCTTTTGCGATCCAGCAGGATCGAAACGACGGAAGAACTCGTGCGCTGGATGTCGGGGCGGACGGTCCCGCCGTCGGTTCTGGTAAGCGGTTCGGCAGTGGGCTACTACGGTTCCCAGCAGGACGGAGAACTGGACGAGGAGTCCGCGCAGGCTCCCTGTTTCCCTGCCCAGCTTTGCTCCGACTGGGAGCAGGCCGCGCTGGCGGCAGAGTCTGCCTCGACCCGGGTCTGCCTGATTCGCACGGGCATCGTGCTGGGGGCGGGAGGGGCACTGGCTAAAATGCTGCCCGCGTTCAGGATGGGCCTGGGCGGCCCTATCGGTGACGGGCGCCAATGGATGTCCTGGATACACATCAATGATGAGGTGGGCGCGATCCTTCACCTGCTTGACTCGCCGGGCCTTCGCGGCGCTTTCAACCTGACGGCACCTGAACCCGTTACCAACGAAGAGTTCACCAGGACGCTCGCCGGAGTACTGCGACGTCCCGCGGTATTTCGTGTACCGGCGCGTGTGATGAAGGTGATGCTGGGAGAGGCCAGCGAATTGCTGGTAGAGGGGCAGAGGGTAGTGCCTGTCAGGCTGCAGGCTTCAGGTTATGCTTTTGTGTTTCCCTCGCTGGCGCCAGCGCTACGGGCTGTTATCGGCAGGGACTGAAACCTGGACGCCTCCTCTCGGCTCAAGCAACGAAAACGGCTCCGGCAGGAGCAGGTTGGAGATCGGCCTGAGCGGGCTGATGGCCGAGGTAATGGTGCTGCCGAGACTATTGACCAGTGTGCCATCCGGCAGTACGGCGGTAATACCGGAGGAGTCATCGGCCAGGTCGACCAGTTCCCCGGTGGCTTTGCCGGTGCGTGGGTCGAGAGCAATCACCGTGGAGCGGAAAGGCAGGTTGATAGCGGTAAAGGGTAGTGCGTAGCCATAGAGTACGGGCACCAGAATGGCGTTCGCGGCGACTGCAGGATTGCCGTTGGCCACCGCCACAGGGTCTCCCAGAATGAGACTGCCGGGTAAATCCCGGAGCAATGGGCTGGCATCACTTTCCCAGAGGATCTCGCCCCTTGGGCTCACGGCGATGACGGCGGGGGCGGGGTGTTCCTGCAGTGCATAGACTGTTCCGTCGGGCCCGACGGCAGCGGCTCCGGCCGCTGCAGCCGTTTTCACTTTCCAATCCACTTTCCCTGAATCGCTGTCTATCGCGTAGAGCCAGCCTTCCTCGTCGCTGACGTAGACCTGTTGCTCGGACGGCGACAGGGCGGGGCTCGAGCCACTGCCGATACCGATCCTGGTGCTGAAGGCGACACTGACTTCGTATGGTTGTACCGAGCTATCCACATCCAGTGCGAACAGCGCGCCGATACCTGATTCATTGCTGCTGCCAACCACAAAGATCCGCCCGTCGCTGGATACCGCCGGTGTATTGGCCGAGCGCATGTTACCGGCGAATATCACCTGCCACGCCCATTCGCGAAAGGCGGGATCCATCAGTCCATCGCTTAGCAAGCTATCGGGTAGCCTGTGCTTGCTGGCATAGGGTGCCAACACGGCGGGCAACCGGAAGGGAGCGTTCAGTATCGCTCCAACATCCCGGTCAGTAATCACCACGTCACCAAAATTGGTGACTCCCATCACATCGCCATCCGCGGTGAAGGCCGCAGTAGTAAATGCATTCACCGGGTGATCCCCGGCCGCGACCCAATCACCCTCTTGCAGCGCAGGCAGAGGTGTCACCCACTTGCGGGTGCCATCGGATGCAAACGCGAACAGCTGGTTGCAATCACTGATGTAAATGTCACCGTTACTGTCCACAATCGGGCTGGAGAGAATGGCGCAGGGGTCGACACCCTGGTCGGCATCAGTCCAGGGACTGCTTTCCCAGATCACCGAACCGTCGATTGAGACCGCGTGCAGGTTCGCATGTCCTCGAGGGAGCCCCGTGGTCAGGTAGAGCTGTTGACCGTCTGGGCTGGTTACCGGAGCAGTTAACACCGATGCACCGGCGAGGGCTGTCCAGTGGTTATAGTCGCGTCCGGTAACGGCGGCGCTGCTGCTGCGCCGATTGCCCGCGTCCTTATGCAGAGTCGGCCAGCCTCCAGGTGAATAGTTGTTCCCGGCAACGCTCGATGTACTGCTGATTAACACGACAAGGCTCACGGCGCTGATGACAACCGGGTTTCCCAACCACTTCGTTACGCGAGCAGACATCCTGCCTCCTTTTCTTATTGGGCCCACACAACGTGTGTTGATGGCTGTAGTGAGGCTAGCACGACAGTTCCGTTTCACTGTCAGTCGTCAGTGGGATAGATCCATAAGCAGCGCCGTTGAACAGCATTCTGAACTGCGCATTGACTGTATCGCCAATGAGGGGATTCGATTCATTGACTACTATGGCGAACGGAGCTGCGGCCCGGTCGCTTGGCCTTCATTATCGCGCAGTCTCCCATTCGCAAGGTCGTAAAACCTAGCGAATACCAGCACCTGCGCGATGCCGGGCTTACGGGAAGTCGCGCACCGCATGCTGATGGCCAGGGTGAAGAGGTAGCCGCCACAACCTGGATTTTGGCCAAGTTTGGCAGGGCAAGCGCCGGATCACGTGCTACTTTTCTAGACAGGACGTCTTCACTTCAATAAGGAAATTCGACATGGGACGCAATTTGCTCGTGAGCTTCGACGGCACCTGGAATACGCCGGACGACAACGGCGATATCGACGGTAACACCAATACCAATGTCAGGCTGTTCTACGAAGCTTGCGCCGCGACGACCCAGCAGGGGCGAACGCAGTTGAAATGGTACGACAAGGGAGTGGGGACACGGTGGTATAACCGCCTCGCCGGCGGCGTGTTCGGTGTGGGGCTGTCGCGCAACCTGGTCCAGGGCTATACCTGGCTGGTCGACAACTACCAGGATGGTGACGATATTTTCATTATCGGGTTTTCCCGCGGTGCTTACACGGCCCGCAGCCTGGTGGGCTTTTTGCGTAACGCGGGCCTGATCAAGCGTACGAGCGGTGGCAAGAAGCAACGCGACGAGCTGATCAATGAAGCCTACCAACTGTATCGGGCCCGCGACGAGGGGGCGGATTCCCCGGCGGCGACGCGTTTCCGTGCCCAGTTTTCGCAAATGGTGCGGGTCAGGTTTCTCGGTGTCTGGGACACCGTGGGTGCTTTGGGTATTCCGGTCAACTCCTTCGACTGGTTCAATCGCCGCTATTATCAATTTCACGACACAGAGCTCAGCAGCATCGTCGAGAATGCGTTCCATGCCCTGGCCACCGACGAGCATCGCGAGAACTATGCCGCCACGATGTGGGACCCGAAGGAGAAACCGCGGCAGACGGTTGAACAACGCTGGTTTGTCGGTGCCCATTCCAATGTGGGGGGTGGCTACAAGACCCGGACGCTGTCCAACCTGACCCTCCGCTGGATGGCGGACAAGGCCGGCACCTGTGGCCTGGCGCTGAAAACAACTGATCTGCCAAAAGTCAGCCGGCGCAACTACACCGGCAAGGCAATCGACTCCTACGAGGAGTTTCTCTCCGGCCTTTACCGTATCACCAGCGACCGCTACTACCGTCCGATTGGAGAAACCGCTAACGGGGGTGAAGGGGTAGATGAAGCTGTGCTGGAGCGCTATCGATCAGATACCAGTTACCGGCCCAAAAACCCGGTGGGTGTTCACGTGGAAGGACTGCCGGATGCCGCTATCGGTCGTATCCGCGGTTGAGCCTGGCACTTGGAAAACGTGGTTTGAGGGCTTCTATAGCCAGGAAGACTGAACACACCGCGGCGTGAAGCGTCTTCCCGGCAGACGGCTACAGTCCGCAATCAGGCTGACCGGACACTCAGGGCGGAGCCCACTTTGGAGTTATTGGGCCGCCCGAGTAAATCACTGATGAAGCTCCCCGTAGCGACCAGTTTGGGGAGGTCGATCCCGTGTGCTATGCCCAGCCCATCGAGCAGATAGACGACATCCTCGGTGGCGACATTTCCCGTTGCACCCTTGGCGTAGGGACATCCGCCCAGACCGGCGACAGAGCTGTCGACAACGGCGATGCCCATTTGCAGCGATGTCAGAATATTGGCGATGGCCATGCCATAGGTATCGTGGCAATGCACCGCCAGGTAGTCGGCGGCAATGGAGGGTAACAGCCCCTCGAGCAGTGTTTCGAAATCCCGGGGGGTACCGACACCGATGGTGTCGCCGAGCGAGACTTCGTAGCAACCCAGTTCCAGCAGCGCCTCACTCACCTGCCTGACCGGCTCGGGGGCAATCTTCCCTTCGTAGGGACACCCCACCACACACGACACGTATCCGCGAACGCGAACGCCCGCGTCCTGCGCCGCCTTCACCACCGGCTTGAAGCGAGCAATGCTTTCTTCGACAGAGCAGTTGATGTTCTTCTGGCTGAAACTCTCGGACGCCGAGCCGAAGATGGCCACTTCGTCCGCCTGCGCCTCCATGGCGCGTTCAAAGCCCTGGAGATTGGGCGTGAGGGCTGCGTACACAACCCCCGGTTTGCGCTCCAGGGAACCAAACACCGCCTCGCTGTCCGCCATTTGTGGAACCCACTTCGGGTTCACAAAGCTCCCGGCTTCAACGTAAACGAGGCCACTGTCGACCAGGCGCCGGATCAACTCGATCTTGCTGGAAGTGGCTACCGGCTTTTTCTCGTTCTGTAGCCCGTCGCGGGGGCCAACTTCAACCACTCGGACGCGCGCTGGCAGTGCCATGAAAGCTTCTCCAGGGGATACAAACAGGGTGAATTCAGGCGCACTAGTGTATTCGCTATTCGATATCGAGTCGACTTGGCGGATCCGGCCTGGTAACCCATTGAAAAATATGATGAAAATACTCTTCCGGAGACGTGTTTTTTGCGCTGGATTCGGCGCGGTGCCCGGGGTTGTACGGACGCCGCCTTATACCCCGGCGCGGGAAATTACTCGGCTCTGGCAGGCCCTGACAGCTATCCTGTCTTGTGTCACTCCAGCTTTCTCGCTATCGTACATGCCCGTTTGATAAAAAACATACTTGAAAGTCAAATCCAGCTGCCAGGAGATTTCCATGGATACCCGTTTCGCGCCAGAGGACATCGCGTTTCGCGATGAAGTGAGGGCCTTCTTCGACAAGGCTTATGACGACGAGTTGCAGGCGCGGCTCGCGCGGAAGGACACCTTCAAGGACGCAGTGATCGACTGGCAGAAGCGCCTTTTCGAGCAGGGCTGGATTGCGCCGAACTGGCCGGAGGAGTTCGGTGGCACTGGCTGGACTCACACCCAGAAGTACATCTTCGATTCCGAGCGCGCCTCCCGCGGTATCCGGGATGTCGTGCCCTTTGGGCTGCGCATGGTGGCGCCGGTCATCTATACCTTTGGCAACGAAGAACAGAAGTCCCGCTTCCTGCCGCGCATTCTCAGTAGCGATGACTGGTGGTGCCAGGGTTACTCGGAACCCGGCTCCGGCTCCGACCTGGCCTCCCTCAAGACCAAGGCCGTACGGGAAGGCGACGAATACGTGGTGAACGGCGCCAAGATCTGGACGACCTACGCCCAATACGCCGACTGGATATTCTGCCTGGTGCGCACGAGTAGCGAGGGCAAGAAGCAGGAGGGCATCAGCTTCCTGCTGATCGACATGAAGTCCCCCGGCATCAAGGTCAACCCGATTGTCTCGATCGACAACCACCACAGCCTGAACGAGGTGGAGTTCAATGATGTGCGGGTTCCTGTTGCCAACCGTATCGGCGAGGAAAACAAGGGCTGGACCTACGCCAAGGCGTTGCTGGCCCACGAGCGCACCACTATTGCCGAGGTCGCCGACAGCAAACGCGGGTTCCAGACTGTGTGCGACGCCGCGGCCGCCGAGGTGAACGGCGGCAAGCGTCTGATCGACGATCCCCTGTTCCGCAAGCGCCTCTCGGATATCGAAATCGAATTGATGGCTCTGGAGTTCACCGAGTTGCGGGTACTGGCGACAGTGGCCTCTGGCGGTGCCCCCGGGGCGGAGTCCTCGTTGCTGAAGATCAAGGGAACGGAACTCCAGCAGGCCATCCAGGAGTTGCGCATGGAAGTCGCCGCCTATTACCAGGGCGTGCTCCCTACCGACCTCAGTGCTGAGGAACTGGGCCACAGCTTCGGCAGTGCTGCCCGGCAGTCGTACATGTACGGCCGGGCCGCGACTGTCTATGGCGGCTCCAACGAAGTGCAAAAGAACATCATTGCCAAGGCCGTACTGGGCCTGTAAGCGCGAGGGATAACAGACCATGAATTTCGACTTTACTGAAGAACAGTCCATGCTCCGCGACAGCGTGGCGCGCTACGTGCAGGACAGCTACGACTTTGACACTCGCCGGGCGATCGCAGATTCCGAAGAGGGTTTCAGCCGCGAACAGTGGCAGACGTTCGCCGAGTTGGGATGGCTGTCGGTACCGTTTGCCGAAGAGCACGGCGGCTTTGGCGGCGGCCCGGTGGACACGATGCTGCTGATGGAGGAACTGGGGAAGGGGCTGGTGCTGGAGCCTTACCTGGCCACTGTACTCCTGTTCGGCGGCCTGCTGCAGCGCAGCGGCAATACGGCACTGGCGGCTGATTACCTGCCGCGGGTAATCGAGGGGAGCTGTCTCGGTGCTTTTGCCTACCTGGAGCGCCAGAGTCGTTTTGAGCTGAGTGACGTTCTGACCCGCGCCGAGCCCGAGGGCGACGGCTACCGGCTCAGTGGTGAAAAGGTGGTGGTATTCAATGGCGCCACTGCCGATACCCTGATTGTCAGTGCCCGCACTGCCGGAGAGCAATACGACCGGGCGGGTATCAGCCTGTTCCTGCTGCCCGCGGGTGCCGACGGTGTGACCATTACTTCCTTCAAGCAGATGGATGGCCAGACCGTGGCTAATATCGCCCTGGACAGTGTTCAGGTGGGTTCCGGGCAGTTATTGGGCGAAGCGGGCGCCGCCATGGACCTGATCGAACCCACGGTTGAGGCAGCCATCATCGCCCTGGCAGCCGAAGCGTTGGGGATCATGTCCCAGCTCAATGCCAAGACCCTGGAGTACACCAAGACCCGCAAACAGTTCGGCGTTGCCATCGGCAGCTTCCAGGCCCTGCAACACCGCATGGTGGATACCTTCATGGCCTACGAGCAGACCAAATCCCTGCTTTACCGCGCGGTGTGTGAACTCGAGGAGGGGGCTGATACCGCAGCCGCTACGGTTCACGCCCTGAAAGTCATGGTGGACCGGGCAGGCAAGCTCGTTTACGGCGAAGCCATCCAGATGCATGGCGGCATGGGGCTCACCGATGAACTGGATATCGGCCATTACGCCAAGCGCCTGATGATGATCAATGCGACCTTTGGCAATGGTGACTTCCACCAGGCGGTTTTTGACGAACTGCGCTACGGTTGAATGCTCTGTGGCCGTCGGGTATTTGCCCGTAACCGGCCACAGGCGTAACGTAGATCACCCACAGTGATATCGCGGCACCCACCGGGTGCGCTTTCCGGAGAAAAACGATGAAACTCGGATTTTTGCTCGGCTATTCAGGCAAAGAG
Source organism: Parahaliea maris (assembly GCF_008064665.1). Lineage (GTDB taxonomy): Bacteria > Pseudomonadota > Gammaproteobacteria > Pseudomonadales > Halieaceae > Parahaliea > Parahaliea maris. The sequence goes on from NZ_VRZA01000006.1 coordinate 96,608, forward strand.
ATACACATCCCGCTGGATTTGATCAAACAGGCGGAGTCGATGGGATACGACTCCGTATGGACCGCTGAAGCCTACGGCAATGATGCCGTGACCACTGCGACCTGGGTTCTGGCCAATACCACCAAAATTCGTACCGGTACTGCCATTATGCAGATGCCGGCGCGTACGCCTGCCATGTGTGCGATGACCGCAATGTCGCTGGACCAGCTTTCGGGCGGACGGTTTATTGTGGGCCTTGGCGCTTCCGGCCCCCAGGTGGTGGAAGGCTGGCACGGCGTGCCCTATGGCAAGCCGGTGACACGCACCCGCGAGTACATTCAGATCATGCGCAAGATCATGGAGCGCGACGGGCCGGTTGAGTTCGATGGTGAGATGTACCAGTTGCCGAACAAGGGGGAGGGCACGACAGGGCTGGGGAAACCCCTCAAGTCCATCCTCAGCGGCAGCCCCGACATCCCCATCTATACTGCATCGATTACCCCCGCCGGGCTGCGCTGTGCCGGCGAAGTGGCGGATGGTGTCTTCCCGGTGTGGATGGACCCGAACAAGTTCGATGTGCTGGGCGAGCACATCGAGAAGGGCTTCGCCAAGGCCGGCAACGGCAAGAGCCTCAAGGATTTCGATGTCGCGCCTTTCGTCTCAGTGGCGATGAACGACGACCTGGACGCCGCCTACGATTCCCTGCGGCCCTGGCTCGCACTCTACATTGGCGGCATGGGTGCCCGGAACAAGAACTTCTACAATGACTACGCGACGCGCCTGGGCTACGGCGACGCGGCGGCGCAGATTCAGGACCTGTACCTGTCTGGCAAGAAGGCCGAGGCCGAGGCTGCCGTACCCAATGAGCTGCTGGACGATGTCGCCCTGGTGGGTCCGAAGGAGCGCATTATCGAACGCCTGGCGCCCTGGAAGGAAGCGGGTAAGCGCGGTGAAGTGGGAACCATGTTGCTCGGTGTGCACGATACGGAAGTACTCGAACTGTTTGCGCAGGAGCTGCTCTGATGCAGGTGGCGGGTAAGATCATCGTCGTTACCGGTGGCGCCAACGGCATCGGCAAGGCCCTGTGTGAGCGCTTTGCCGCAGAGGGCGCCGAGCGGGTCGTTGTTGCCGACCTGGAGCGCGATAACGCCCGGGTGGTAGCGGAAGCCATTGGCGGTGATGCCTACGGCGTCGATGTACGCGACGAGCAGCAGATCGCCGCCATGGTACTGGAGGTGGAAGCGAAGTACGGTCGCATCGACCTGTTTTGCAGCAACGCGGGAATCATTGCGGGTGACGGTGAGCCCTGGTGGGCCACCTCTGCGCCCAACAGCACCTGGCAGGCCATGTGGGACATTCACGTGATGTCACATGTCTATGCTGCGCGCGCTTGCCTGCCGGGCATGATCGAGCGAGGAGAGGGCTACTTCCTCAACACGGCCTCAGCGGCTGGCTTGCTTAACCAGGTGGGTGACGCGGCTTACTCCACCACCAAACACGCCGCCATCGGCTTTGCCGAGGCCCTGGCCATTACTCATGGCGACGACGGTATCAAGGTGTCCGCGCTCTGCCCACAGGCTGTAGCCACACGCATGATTGGTGAGAACAAGGATGGCGGCACCGCCGGGGTCGATGGTGTGATTACACCGGAAGCTGTCGCCCAGGCAGTGGTGGAAGGGCTCGAGGAGGAGGCGTTCCTCATCCTGCCCCATAAAGAGGTGGTGGAGTACCGGGCCCATAAAGCGGCCAACTATGACCGCTGGCTAGGCGGTATGCGCAAGCTGCGTCGCAAGTTCGGCAATCCGAAGCTCTGACGGAACCGGGTATGTCGGATGCGTTGACGGATGTCAGCCAGATTGAGAAAAAGGAGCGCTTTGCCCGCTCCATTCTCAACGGGTTTGAGTCCTACTTCGCCGAATTCCAGAACATCACCCTGGCCGCTCGCACCCGCTTTGAAAATGCCGATTGGCACGGGATGCATGCTTCCTCGATAGATCGCATCGATCTTTACAAGCACAAAACCACGGCTGTACTGGATGTTGTGGAGCTGATCGCGGGTGACCAGCTGCGTGACTTTCAGTTCTGGACAGATACCAAGGCAGTGTATGCCGGCCTGATCGAAGGGCACAACAATTTCGAGATGGCCGAGACATTTTTTAACTCGGTGTATTGTGCGGTTTTCAAGCACCGCAAGATCCGCGACGAGCACGCCTTTGTATTTTCACCCCAGGGCGACATGCCTCCCTCGGATTTCCGCAAGGTGGTCCGGCGCTACCCGCTGTCGGGTACGCTGGCGGAATTGCTGCGGGACTTGTTTGCAGATTATGCCTTCAGCCTTCCCTACGAGGATCTCGAGCGGGATGTTGGCTTTGTTATTGACGCCATCGACGATTTTCTCGCCCCGCGCTTTGATATCGGTCGCGAGGGCGTAGAGTTCCAGATGCTGGAACATTACTTTTTCCGCAACAAGGGTGCCTACATTGTAGGGCGTATTGTATCGGGTTCCGACTCCATGCCCATCGTGTTCCCTCTCATGCAGTCGGCAGATAGTGAAGTGTTTGTGGACACGATTCTGTTCGGGGCCGACAAGTGCAGTGTGCTGTTCAGCTTCACTCGCTCATATTTCATGGTGGATGCGAGTATCCCGTCGCAGTATGTGTTGTTTTTGCAGCAGTTGATGCCCGCCAAGCCAATCTCCGAAATATACAGCGCCATGGGTTACAACAAGCACGGTAAAACCTACTATCACCGCTGTGCATTCCGCCACATGACCCGCACTTCCGATCAGTTCATGATCGCCCCGGGAATCAAGGGCATGGTAATGAGCGTGTTTACCATGCCGTCCTATGACTTCGTCTTCAAGATTATCAAGGACCGGTTTACGCCACCCAAGGAGATGACCCACGAGCAGGTGAAGGAAAAGTACCGCCTGGTTAAGCGCTGGGACAGGGCGGGGCGCATGGCAGATACCCAGGAATTCACCAACCTGGCCTTTGCCAGGGAGCGGTTTTCTGACGAATTGATGGCCGAGCTGCACAAAGTGGCCCCCTCGCTCATCGAAGAACATGGCAAGGCGCTGGTGATCAAGCACGTGTATGTCGAAAGACGCATGATTCCCCTCAACCTGTACCTGCAGGATGCCACCGACGAACAGGTGGCGGCGGTCATGGATGAATATGGCAATGCCATCAAGCAGCTGGCCTCGGCCAACATTTTCCCGGGTGACATGTTGCTGAAAAATTTTGGGGTGACGCGTCATGGCCGGGTTGTGTTCTATGACTATGACGAGATCCAGCCGCTGATGGACTGCAACTTCCGCAAGATTCCCGAGCCGAGAAACGAGGCCGAGGAACTGGCCAGCACGCCCTGGTACTCTGTGGGCCCCAACGACATTTTTCCCGAAGAGTTCCGCCTGTTCTTCTCGGGTAACCAACGCGCACGAAAGGTATTTGACGCCATGCACAGCGATATTTACGAAGTGGACTTCTGGCAGGGACTGCAACGACGAATCAGCGAGGGATACATCGAAGACTTCTTTCCCTATCGCCGTAAATTGCGTTTTCCCCGGGAAGACGCCGCTGCCAGGGAGGCGGTGTAATGGCGACGCTGTATCTCATACGTCATGGCCAGGCGTCTTTCGGGGCCGACGATTACGACAAACTGTCTGAGCTCGGTTGCCGGCAGGCCTCGGCCATGGGGCGCTATCTGGCCCTGCACGGAATACACCTGGATGCAGCCTACAGTGGCAACTTGCTGCGCCAACGGGAAACAGCCCAGCTGGCGCTCGCAAGCCAGGCTCAGACTGTGCCTCACCATGTGGATCCGCGCTTCAACGAGGTCAACAATGACGAGCAACTGGAACACCTTGTACCGGAGCTGGTCGCAAGCAATGATCGGCTGCGGGCACTTATGGACAAGGGCTTGCGCGAAAGCAAGGACTACCAGAAGGTGATCGAGGCGGTATTCAATTACTGGGTATCGCCCGCGTGTCAGCATCCCGACATCCAGAGCTGGGAGGATTACTCAACAGGTGTGCGTAGCGCTGTCCGCGACCTGATTGCCGAACAGGGCGCCGGAAAGACTGTGGCCGTGTTCACCTCGGGCGGAACCATTGCGACCATCGTGGCGCAGGTGCTTGGCCTTGGGGGCGAGCACACCTACAAGTTCTACGAACCCATCTTCAATTGCTCGGTGACCCAGCTTTTCTACAGCGGTGACAAGGTTTCCCTGTCGTACTTCAACGATCGCTCATTCCTGCAGATGATGGGGCGCGAGTCAGACGAGAACCTGGTGAGCTACCGGTGACCCGGATACTGCTGGTGCGCCACGGCGAGGCCGCGGCGGAGTGGGGGCAACACGAGGACCCGGGCCTGAGCGAGCTGGGGTGGGAGCAGGCCGCCAACAGCGCCGCTGAGCTGGCTTCGCAGGTCGATAGTCAGTGGCAACTGGTCAGCAGCCCCAAGATGCGTGCCCGCGAAACGGCTCAGCCGCTGGTGGATGCGACGGGGCTAGCGGTGCGTATTGATCCTGTGTATCGCGAAGTGCCGGCACCGGTGCCCATGGCCCAGCGCAAACAGTGGCTGCGACGGTTCATGCAACAGCAATGGGCGGATCAGCCTGATGATCTCTGGCGTTGGCGCCGGGATATCGTGGAAGCCCTCTCGGTCCTGGAGCGGCCGACGGTGATCTTCACCCATTTCCTGGTCATCAATGCGGTGGTTTCGGAAGCACAGGAGAGGGGCGAAGTGCTGTGCTTCTGGCCGGATAATGCCTCCATCACCGAACTGCATCTGGAACAAGGCAGGCTGCGCCTCGAGTCCCTCGGTCGCAGCCTGCAGACCGAGGTCAATTAACATTTGTGGCGCTAGGGCGCAGCGCGAGGTGTCCTTTGCAGGGACTCCTGCGCGGTGGAGGCCACCAGTACACCGTCCCTGGTATAGAACTCGCCGCGGCTGAATCCCCGGCCGCCGTTAGCGCTCGGGCTGTCCATTGAGTACAGCAGGTAGTCGTCTACCCTGGCAGGGCGGTGGAACCAGATGGCGTGGTCCAGGCTCGCAGTTTGCATACCCTTGGTATGCCCGGTGTAAGGGTGTGGCAGCATGGCCGTACCAAGCAGAGCGAAGTCTGACATGTAGGCGAGCAGCATCTGGTGACGGGTTGGATCGTCCCCGATATCCCCTGGCACCTGGAACCAGCAGTGTTGTACTGGCTCAGCAGGTTGAGGGTTGTCGTAATTGCGCCGGTTGGCCGAGCGCCGTTCAATGGGGTGCATGATCATCCCCTCATTGTGGGAGCCGGGCTTCTCCCGCATCCGTCGCTCCCAGAACTCCGCATCGGTTTCCAGCTCTTCCGGCGGAGTGACCTGCGGGGGGCGGGACTGGTGCTCGAGGCCACCTTCCTGCTCGTGGAATGAAATGGCGGTGTTAAAAATAGCCTTACCATCCTGCTTGGCCACTACGCGGCGTGTAGTGAAACTGCCGCCGTCCCGGATGGGGTCCACCTCATACACAATTTGTTTGGACGGGTCGCCCCCGCGCAGGAAGTAGGCGTGCATGGAGTGGGCCGGGCGGACACCCTCTACGGTGAGACTGGCGGCATAAAGCGACTGTGCTAATACCTGGCCACCGAACACCCGAGGCGGGAATTTGGGGCTTCGGCCGATGAACAGGTATTTGTCGATGCGTTCGACTTCCAGCAGCCTGATCAGTTGTTGCAGCAATTCACTCAAAATACAACTCCGTGCGCAGTGCCGCGTGCGCTATTCGCGCGGCAACAGGCCATTCAAAAATATGTCGAAATAGTCATAGGCTGCGCTGTCGAGGTCATCTACGCGGCGCCAGAGTCCTATTTCCATAGAGGCATTAATGGCGCCGGCGATGAGTTGCTGGGCGATTTTTACGTCGACCTCGCGCACACTGCCGTCGTCGATTCCCTGGCGAATAAAGCTGCCAAAACGGGCACTGGAAGCGTCGGTACGCTCCAGAATTTCCCGCCGGCGCTTCATCGGCAGGGCGGTAATGGTGTTATAGCGGATCAGGGGGCCTTCTTCGGAATTCTGCAGGTGAAACACCTGGCGACAGCTGTGGGCGACCTTTTCCAGCCCCGATCCGGGTAATGCGGTAGCCTCGTCATAGATCCGTTCGATGGCATCCTGGGAGTAGGTATAGCAGCTGTAGAGCAAGTCTTCCTTGTTCTTTATGTGGTAGTAGAACGCGCCCTTGGAGACGTTCAGATGTTCTGCGATTTCGTCCAGCGAGGTGCCATTGAAGCCCTGCTTGTTGAAGAACCAGGTGCCAGCCTTGTAGAAGGCCTGCTGCTTCAAGCGGTTCTGCTCTTCGCGGTCGAAGCCGTGTACATACTGGCTAACGGGCGTGGTAACGGCGGGGGACGCAGGTCGATAATCTCCCCGGCCGGCGTAAAGGCCCCGGCACAGCACATCGAAGGCCTGCTCGGCAGTCTCCTGGACCCGGTTCCGCTCTACCTTGTGGAGCCAGGAGAACACCCAGTCCACCGAGCCGATAATGGCTCGGGTGGCAGCGGTGCACTCCATGGGGCGCAGGCTGCCATCGGCGACGCCGTCGCGCAAATACTGACGCAGCCGCTTGAACATGGCGATGTAGCTGGCTTCGACTTCCTTGCGGTGAGGACCTTTGAGCGAAGCGATCTCCAGCAGCGCGGCAATATGTGGGCCGCGGCCCTCCTGGGCTGCAAGCCAATTATCGAAACTGGACAGGAAGAAGGCCCGGGTTCGCTCCAGCGGTGAGTCGTACTGCTCCTCAATGGCATCCATCTGGCGAAGGTGATGTTGCAGTGCAGCCATGTAGCACTGGTAGATCAACTCTTCCTTGGTTTTGACGTAGTAATAGAGGCTGGTTTTGGTGAGACCGAGGGTGGCGGCAATGTCCTGCAGCGTGGTGGCGCGGGAGCCCTTGTAATTGAACAGCTTGGCCGCCTGGGACAGGATGGCCGCCCGCTTGGCGTCGTGCTGCGCCGAACGGTTGAAGGGTGAGGCAGTGGGTTTTTCCTGGCTCATGCCGAATTGGGCTTCCTGGCTGGCTTATACCGCGAAGTGGTGCGCAGGGGAGCTGCGCGCATACTTATCCGTCTAAAATTTCAACTTTAAGTATTTTTTTTGTGACTGTCCAGTCTGACGATGCACTGGGCCTTGGTCGCAGGCCTGTACTCGCTGGCCTGTATCAGGTGAGCCGGGCGCATTCCTGGTGGCGGAAACAGTCTACGGTGTGATCATTCACCATCCCGGTAGCCTGCATATGTGCATAGATAATAGTGGACCCCACAAAGGTAAAGCCGCGCTTTTTCATGTCCTTGCTGATTTTGTCAGAGAGGGGAGTCGTGGCGGGGACCTGCTTCATGCTTTTCCATTGATTCTGCAGTGGTTGCCCATCCACAAAGCTCCAGATGTAGTCACTGAAGGAGCCAAAGGCTGACTGGACTTCGAGAAATGCCCGGGCGTTGGTTCTGGCACCGAATACCTTGAGACGGTTGCGGACGATACCGGGATCCTGCAGCCGCTTTTCCAGTTGTGCGTCGGTCAGTCGGGCGACTTTAGCGGCGTCGAAGTCGGCGAACTGCTGCCGGTAGCCCTCTCGTTTACGGAGTACCGTGATCCACGACAAGCCCGCCTGGGCACCCTCGAGCAGCAGGAATTCAAAAAGGGTCTTGTCGTCGCGCACTGGCACACCCCATTCCGTATCGTGGTACTGAACATAGAGGGGATCGTCTCCGCACCAGGTACAACGCTGCTTCATGGATAGTACTCCTTGCCTGTTGGCCGGAGTATGTTCCGGCCACGTGGGAGTGTCCAGCCTGTGTGGTGGCCGCCGGGTTACTGTGGGAGAATTGCGCGCTTTGAGGAGGAATGCAATGACCGACACGATTCTGTACGAGCGTCGCGGAGAGGTAGGGCAATTGACGCTCAATGTGCCAGAGCGCCACAACTCGCTGGGCGAAGAGCAGTTGCTGGGTATTCGCGACATACTTTCGGGGTTTGTCGGAGAAGAGGCCCCGCGGGTGCTGGTAGTCAGTGGGGCGGGGGATCGCACTTTCTGTGCTGGTGCCTCGCTGAAGGAACTCAACAGCGGACGGATTTCTGGTGAGTTGTTCCAGGAAACCACGGACCGAATTGCTGCGCTCCCCATGCCGACGCTGGCCGCCATCAACGGCAATGTGTTTGGCGGAGGTGTGGAACTGGCACTGAGTTGCGACTTTCGGGTGGGAATAGAAGGAACGCGCCTCAGGGTTCCTGCTGCTGCCATTGGCCTCTGCTACCCGATTGGGGGAATTCAGCGTTTCGTCGAGCGGTTGGGCGTGTCAGCATCAAAACGATTGCTAATGGCTGCCGAGGAGCAGGACAGCGATGCGATGAGAGAGCTGGGGTTTCTCGACTATGTGGCAACACGAGAGGAGTTTGCGAGTACGGTGCAAAAGCTGGCAGACAACCTTGCTGGTCTCGCGCCCCTGGCGGCACGGGCGATGAAACAACTCATTGGCCAGAGTGCGCTGGGTACCCTGGACCCAGCCGAGGCTGAAGTGCTGGTGGCGCGGTGCAGGGAGTCAGCTGACCTCGTTGAGGGCTTCGCCGCCCAGCGTGAGAAAAGAACCCCCCGGTTCCGGGGCTGCTAGTGTGTTGACGTCAGGGGTGGCGCAAGCGGTCCCTGACTACCCAGTTTCCTGTCTATACCCAGCCAGGGCAGCCCCAGGCCCTCGAGCCACTGAATGGCGTTGCCTTCGGTCAGGCAGCGGCCTGCGTTAGCCGCTGACGCGGCTTCGACACAACTGCTCGCGGCTACCGAAACAGATAGCAACCCGGGCACCGGGTAGCCGTCAACCGGACTGAAAGTACGGCTGAAATTTTCCCCGTCGAGTTGCAGGCGGCGCTCGAAGTTGCCCCTTGACGAGAGGGCCTGGCCGTTGAGCTTAAGGCGGTGGATGGCGGCGCGGGCGCCGTGAGGGTACCGTAAGCCGATCAGCCAGTTGGAACCGTCTGGCTGTCGACCGATAGTTCTAACATCCTTGTCCAGGTCGATCAGGGCGGAAGTAACCCCTGCGGTTGATAGCAGGTTGTACACCCGATCCACCGCATAGGGGCATAGACAGCTGGCCAGGTTCACACGTAGGCCGTCGATGGCTGTCTGTATCCCCGATTCATTGAAAGCCAGGTGTTGCCAGCCTGAAGTCCTCAGTGCGGCATCGATTGCTTCAGGTGTTGGCGGAGTGCGCTGCTCGGTACTGCGCCATAAATTGCTCACAGTCTGGATGCTAGGGTCAAAAATGTTATTGGTTTTGTGTCGTAGGGCGGCTACAAGATTGATTAACCCCAGGGCCTCCCGGTCGAGCGAGTGCGAACCGGCCCTGGAAAGTGAGGCTGTCAGGCTCGCCCTGTTGTGTACGTCAAACCGCTCCTGGAGCCGCAGTAGTTCCATTTTAGCGGAGTCCAGCAACTCAGCAGCGTCGCCGCGGTTATCGGCCACCGCAAGATGGCACGCCCGGCCCATAACGTGAAAGCGAATCTCAAGCAATCCATGCATCGCGGAATGAAAGCCTCCCCAACTGTGGCACTCATGACGAATTTACAACGCTGGCAGAGAAGCATCCAGCAGATATTTCAGTCAGGGCCGGTACCGGGAATCGTGAAAGTGAAAGACGTGCCTTGCTCGCGATCGACTGAAATAACTCCTCCCATGGCGTTGATTAGCTCTGCTATCGTCGCCAATCCTTCGGTTTCCGGCGCTTCCAGGTTCATGCTGATGGGAAGTCCAAGGCCGTTATCCGCCACGGTAAACTCAAAGTCACTCGCAGGTGCAGGTGCCAGCGGATCACCGTAGTTCGCCCTGATCACCAGATAAGATCCTTGAGCGTTCGATGCAAAGGCGTGCTGGATGGCATTTTCAATCAATTCGAAGAGCACAAGAGAAATGGGCAGTGCCTGTCTTGCGGATACCAGTCGATCTGGTACCTCATTGATCACTGTTATCTGTTCGCCCGACTCAGATTCACTCAGTAAATGGTTGGTGAGCTCGTTTGTATAAGCATACAGATTGCAAAGCAGTTGCTCGTGCTTGTACAACAGCGAGCGTTCCAGGCATAGCATGGCTAAAAGCCGCCCGCGAGTACTTGTAAGGTTTGCTTCATCGAACGAGGGAGGCAGGAAGTCAGTGTGGCGAGCCAGGCAGTCGCGCAACAATTCAAGACGTTCAAGATTGAAAAAATGGATAGACTCAATCAACTGAGCCTGCTCATCCAACTGCTCCTGAACGTCATCCATGGCACGATCCGCGGTGATCTGCATTTCCTCCGCGAGTTTTAGCGCTTGATTACGAATCGCATAATTGTCGTAAGCCTTTTTGATGAGCCAAACGACGATGGCGCCTGCCAATGCATACAGACAGTAAGCCCACCACGTGTACCACGGGGCGGGGTTCATCCGCAGAGCGATATCGATTCCATCCTGATTCCATATACCCGACGCGTTCGCTGCCTGGACGCGAAACCTGTAGTCACCAGCGGGAAGGTTTGTATATGTGGCGGTATTTCGATTGCCGATGTCTATCCAGTCAGGATCGAAGCCTTCGAGTTTATAGCGGTAAAGATTGTTTCCCGGGTCGATGAAGTCGAGGGCGCTGAATTCGAAGGTTATGTAGTAGTCGGTGTGGGTGAGGGTTATGGATTCAAGCCGGTGGGCTGCTGTATTGACGGCGATATTTTGCGCTGCTGATTGAATACTAGTTAGCACCAATGGGGCTTGTTTACTACTTAGTTGAATTGTCGATGGATCTAATCGGTTGTAGCCGTTACTTCCGCCAAAAAAAATATGGCCGGAAGGCGCTTTATGAACGGCTCCAAAGTTAAAGTCGTTGCCTTGCAAGCCTTCCCCGGCACTAAACCTTCTAAGCATGTTTCCAGATAGATCTAGAACGTAAATTCCACTGGAACTAGAAACCCATAATCTCTGAGTCTCATCTTCCACAAGACCGTAGATGGATGAAGTCGAGAGCACATTGCTATATGTTACCGGCGAGAATATCAATTGATTTGACTTAGATAGGCTGGAATCTGAATAGAAAAGGCCACTATTCAATGTGCCAAGCCAGATTCCACCAACGCTATCCTCAAAGATACTTAGATAAGTCAACTCCTCCCTAGTATTATTTATGGAAACTATAATAGGGGTCATCTTATGACCACGCCCAGAATACAAATATAGAGCTCGTTCAGATCCAATGAGAACTCTGTCCTTTTTTCTCAATTGCTGTATAAATGTGATAGACCTTTCTGAAGGGCCATTACCATCATAAGAGTCAAGGGGGGAGACTCGTTCTCCGTCGTGCAACAAAACTCCGTAGTTAAAGGTACCCACCAAGGTAGTTTCAGGACTCAAATGTAAAATTGAGGTTACAGCTGCATCAGCATATTGTTCTTTGTGTAGTTGAGTAATATTTCCGGTATTTGTGTCAAGGATCTGTACTCCGTGGCCTCTTGTGCCAATCCACAGTTTTTCTCTATTAATCGCAAGTGCCATTATTCGTGGGTCAATTCGATTTTGGTTATGAACTGCTGTATGAGTCGTTGTTTTGCCCGTGGCGTCTGTCTGCAACTTATAAAGACCCTCAAACGTGCCAATCCAGTGCTCTCCTGAACTGTCTGTTTCGAATGAAAGCACCTCATTTGGTATTCTGCTGTTCTTACTGTTGAACCACTCAAACTGCGAGCGAGTAATTCTGCTAAGCCCCCTGTATGTGCCAATCCACACGCTTCTGTCGGTTACTAGAACAGAGGAAATATGTACATTACCCAGTGAGGAGTTCTTGGCGTTAAATTCAGTAAAATATCCCGTGTCTGAAGACAGGATATATAGTCCCTTGTCAGTTCCGACATATAATGTATTCTCACTGACCTTAAGATTTGTAATGGTGGTTCCAGGATTGTCTTTGATAAGGGAAGAGAAAAGCTTGGGTAATCCATCGTCATCTATTCGATATATCTCTCCCTCCTTGGTGCTGATCCAAAGAGTCTTGGTCGATTTGTTGTAAGTGGATGCAGAGGGGGAAAGGCTGTTATTAGACTTTGCTGAGCGAACAGAGATATTTCTAGAGTTCTTTAATTCGTGAGCAAAGTATATCCCTTGCTTTGCTAAAAATACGACGCCAGTTTTATCAATACACTCTAGATCGTAGCTAAATTCTATCTCATCGCCATTCTCCGCCTTGAGCTTATTGTCTACAACAATGCCGAGATCAGAGTTGAACAGTAAAATGCCAGATTTTGTGCCAATCCAAACTCGGCCATCTTCACAGGAAGCTATATCTGTAATAGACGTGGTCTCGGGTAGATATTCAGAGAGATCGAAGTGCTGGAAGCCATTGGTCAGGGAGTTGTATTTAGAAACTTTAGAGCCGTTGCTTGCAACCCATAATCGATTTCTACTATCGAGTGTAAGGGAATATACTTCATGAAATGAAAATGACTCTTCCGTGGTCACCTTTTTTAGACCGGTACCGTCATACCTATATAGTCCTCTGGGAGTACCTATCCAAACATGTCCAACCATGTCTTGAGCTAGGCTATTTACCGTATCTTTAATACGGTCGAGAGTGTAATTATTTTGTGCTATAACGACATGCTCTGGCGTACCAATTGCGATAGGTGCTGAAAATGCTATCACTATCGTTAGAATTAGCCCGATGAGATAAAAAACAAAATTCATTCAAAAACCTTAAGCATTCCCTGCTATAGGCAGTCAGTTTCGCCGCTAGAGTTCAGGTTCCAGCTCGTCCTCCATGGAAATCGCTGTATCTCGAAATTGTATGTGGAACGCTTCTAACCTGGTTTTCAGGCTGCTTACATCCCCAGTTGCCTCGCCCTTTGCAATTTGTTCAATTAGAGAGCTTACATACGCTACTCTATCTGCGCCAAGGTTTGCGCTCATCGATTTAATCGCGTGTGCAGATAGCCTCGTTGCATGCTTGTCTCCATCGCGAATAGCATGATCAAGTTCATCAAGCTTCTCCAGCATCTGAGTCTCATAGCTTTCCAAGAGGATGTTGAATATCCGCCGACCAGTAGATCTTTCAACCTCTCTAATGTTATCTACTGACTTAGCATTTACTACATTAATGCTTTCAAATTCGACAAATAGGGTCGTGTCATCTATTCCCGTCGAATCCGGGATACCGTTAGCTAGTTGTGGCTCTGCACACCTAGGGGCGCTACCAACTTGCCGTAAGCAATTTGTAAGTACTTCTAGCGTGTACGGTTTAGTGATGTAGTCGTCCATTCCGGCTGAGAAACATTTGTTCTGGTCTTCAGATGAGAGTCCTGCGGTTAGTGCAATTATTGGGGTTCTCTTCAAGTTGCGTCGAGCTTCATCTTCTCGAATTAAAGCAGTTGCTTCGAAGCCGTCCATTACAGGCATTTGACAGTCCATTAGCACTAGATCGAAGTGCTCTTTGTTGAATAGTGAGCAGGCTTCTTTCCCGTTTTTTGCTATTGTTACTGCGCAATTGAGCAATTGAAGCATCTCTGTAGCAATACGCTGATTGATTTCTACATCTTCCGCTACTAGCACTTTGTAACCATGCTCTGCGGAAATATCTCCGTGTTTCTTGGAAACGACTGGGTTCGGCCTTGAGTAGTCCAATTTCATCAAGCTATTCATGGAGGCGGTAAGATTTTCTAACGTGATGGGCTTGTTCAGCACAATCCAATTCTCTGGAACCTGTTGTGCATGTATTTTTGACAACTTACAGAGTGCAATTACTTTCTGGTCAGCTAATTCAGTTAGTTCTTGGGAATTCCTATTTCCGTAATAGTCTAGATCAATAAAAAGTGCTTTAGTGTTCTCAGTTGCTGATGGTGTTTTCAAGTCCTCGATTGAGTTGTAAACATTGAGACTAAGAATACCTAAACGTTGAAGGTGAGATTCCAGCATCTCTCCGACTCGTAGATCATTCGACAGAAGTCTCGCAGGAGAAGTATGTGGAAATGAAGCGGTGCTTCTGCCTGAAGGAGCTTCGAGCGCCTTAAAGCTCATTGTGAAAGTGCTTCCTTTCCCAGGCTCCGATGAGCACGTTAAGGACCCTCCCATTAGTTCCATGTACTGCTTTGAAATGGCCAGTCCTAACCCGGTGCCACCGTATTTTCTGGTGGTCCCCGCATCAGCCTGTTTAAATGCTTCAAATACACTTGTCTGTGTTTGTTCGTCCATTCCTATGCCGGTGTCTTCAACATCGATAGCAATAGAAATATTGTCACCTATTCGTTGTTTGATTTTTGCATGAATGGTGACGTGACCTGATTCGGTAAACTTAATCGAATTGCTTACCAGGTTCATTAATGCTTGGCGGATCTTGGTTGAGTCAGCGAGAAGAATAGTTGGAATTTCTGGACTAATAATATTGTGAATATCTATATTTTTTCTCGAGGCGGGTTCCCCCTGTAGATATGCTACTTGATCAATAACTTCGATAAGGGAAAATTCAGTAGTGTCTAGCTCTATTTTTGCGGCTTCAATCTTTGAGTAGTCTAAAATTGAATTTATCAACGAAAGGAGTGACTCCCCACTTGTTTTCGCAGCCTCAGCAAATCTTTTCTGTTGTTCTGACAGATTCGTATGTAGTAATAGCTCGGTCATGCCAATCATTCCATGCATTGGCGTTCTAATTTCATGAGTCATTGTGGCCAGGAATTCAGATTTGGCTTGGTTTGCATCCTCGGCAGCACGCCTGGCTTCCTGGAGATCAAAGGTGCGCTCCTCGACTTTGAGTTCTAGCTCCTTTTGTCGTTCTCTGGACTGTTTAGCCTTATTGTTCTGACGTCTAAGAAAAAGTGCAATCAAACCTAGTGCGCCTAGAACGTAGCTGGTATAGGCCCATGGGCTTAACCAAGGTGCCGTTTTTACTGAAATATCGAGCCTAATACCTTGTGGGCTCCATACGCCATCAGAGTTGGACCCTTCTACTATCAGATTGTAATTACCGCTAGGCAAGCTTGTGAATGAAATCGTCCTGTCGTTGCCTAGATCTACCCACTCCTCATTAAACCCCAAGAGCTTATAGCGGTATTGGTTTAGTGTAGGATTTGTATAGTCGAGGGAAGCAAATTTGAATGTTGCGAACTGAAAATCGTAATCCAAACTTATGCTAGATGAACCTTGTTCTGGTTCTTTATATAAGATTATGTCGTTTAGGATACGGAATTCTGTGAGGCGTAAAGGTGGGAGGAACGAGCTTTTAATTAGGGTTCCGGCCTTAACAATATTGAATCCATGATTTCCTCCAAAATATATATCACCACTCTCTCTCTTGTATACGGCCGCATAGTTGAATTCTTTTCCTTGCAGTCCGTCGCTAACATCAAAGTTCTCAATGTCTTCCGAGATTGGATTAAACTTTGTAAGTCCCCTATTGTGAGAAAGCCAAAGGTTCCCCAAATCGTCACTACTTACTCCGTAGATATCTGCACTAGGTAGTCCTATATTCTCAGAGTACTGAACGAAATTTCCCTTTTTTTTGCGTATCGAGGCTCGATCCCATTTATTCAGACCTCCGCTTTGTGTCCCAATCCAAAGTGTGCCAGCGGCATCTTCATGTAATGCCCACGCCATTGAACTTGATATAGAGGTTGGATCTGACGGATCGTAGTTGAAACGGGTGAATCGCCCTAGTTCAGGTTCAAAGAGATTTAATCCATTCTCAGTTCCAACCCAAATGTAGCCATCCGAGTCCTGCAGGAGCGCGATTACATTTTTACTGCTGATAGATTTTGGGTCATTTGGTATTGGTACATACTGGCGAAATGTTTGGCTTGCATCATCGAATACGTTCAATCCACCACCGTATGTGGCGATTAGGAGAAGTCCATTTTCCGTACGCTTGATCGCTGTTACGCCATCCGATCCTATTGAGTCAGGTTCTGACGTGTCGTGCTTGAATACTTTGGTCTTTCTTGATGAGAGGTCAATTCTGTTGAGGCCCCCTTTGAAGGTACCTGCCCAAAGGACATCAACATTGTCGGCGTACAAACTCATGACATTTGTATCAGACAATTTGTATATGTTTGTGGGGCTCTCGTCGTAAAATTCCTGAGAGTTTTGTTCTGGCTGGTATTTTGCTAATCCACTACTTGTCCCGATCCAAATATTCCCGCTGGAACCTTCTGTGAATGCGTATATAGGGTTTAGAGAGCTAGACGGCGACTCAATTCGAGTGAACTTTGAGCGAGTGCCATATGCCAACCCTGCATATGTTCCTACCCAAATGATCCCGGATGCACTTTGATAAATTCTGGGGATTTGGTTGTCCGGTAAATTTGAGTTTCCACTGTGAATCCATGTGAATTCGTCCTTCTGAATATCAAGAACACTCACACCATTTCTTGTTGCCATCCATACATTGCCTGTTGAGTCTTGCATGGTCATATAAACTTGGGAGTCGGATATGCTGTCTCGCACCCCAGCGCCCTGATTTGGTGACGGCATGTATTGTTCGAATTTTGAAGTATGCGGATCAAATTTGATAACGCCTGACTCGAACGTGGAAATCCAAATATTTTTGTCTCTATCTGTCATTAAATGCGTCGGGCGAGTGGCAAGAATTCTTGGGCCCAGAGTTGACTCTATATCGATTTCCTCAATGGTTTTTGATTGTGTATCTATTCGAACAAGGCCCTGGTTGTCTATCGCCGCCCATATCAAGCCATTCTCGGTCTCAGTAAAGGAAGTTGTTTCTGTTTGTATGCTTTGCTGCCTGAGGGGAAAGTGAGTAAAGGTTTCTGTGGATGGATTAAACTGACTGAAGCCGAATCCCGACTGGTAGCCGATCCATATGGAGCCGTCAGAAGCCCTGAAGATACACTTTATGGAGTTGGAGAGCGGAGTTTTTGAGGAGATGGAGTTCGCTGCTTGTATGGATGTGAAGCTTTGTGAATTTGGATCGTATTTATTCAGGCCCCCACCTGCAGTAGATATCCAGAGGTATCCATTTTTGTCTTCAACTATCCCCGTGGTTAGTTGATGGCTAATTGACCCAGCAAACCGGTTAGATGCTCTAAATTCGATTACGCTATATCCGTCGTAGCGGTGCAGCCCTTCTTGGGTAAGTATCCAGATATATCCCGAGGAGTCTTGGAAAATATCTCGTACGGATTGCTGTGCTAGTTCGCGGGAAGCAGGGGATAACTGAAACGCGTAGTCTTGCGGTCGCAGGGCTTCAGATGCAGGTGTGTATAGAAGCAGCAGCGCAACGAATAGTAGTAAGCGCTTGCACAACATCCGAGACAGTCCCTTTCAGTGTCGAGGCAACTATGTTAATGGATGCGTGAAGGAATTGTGAAATAAATTGATTGAGTTGTGAGAAGGTTATAAATAGCGTGCCGGGGGAGGCAGAAATCCCCCGGCTTGCAAATTTATTCCTAACTAGCGGATACCCCAGCGATAACCGGTTTGCTCAGCGAAGCTTCGAATGCCCCAGCGGTAGCCAGACTGATCCGAGTTGCTGCGGATACCCCAGCGATACCCCGACTGGTCGGCGAAGCTGCGAATACCCCAGCGATAACCTGACTGGTCGGCAAAATTACGAATACCCCAGCGGTAGCCTGATTGCTCGGGGTTGGACATGGTCGCCCAGTTGTAGTCACTTCCAGAGGCAACTTGCTGGCCTGATTTTTGGTTAACTTGGCCGTGTGATGCCCACTTATATCCATTGGTCGGGGCAGGTTGGCTATCCCAGGTCGCTACCTCGACATTTGTGCTCTCAGAGGAGTTTGTTGTAGCCCACTTGTAAGAAGAGGTATTGGCGGAGTAGCGATTTTCACCGGCTAAGGCTTGGCTAGCGATGCTGTGGCTCACATTTGCCACAACTTTGCTTGAAGTTGTGGATTCAGCCATAGCTGACGTAGAGAGAGCACTTAGTGCTACCGCGGTACAAATTGCTCCAGTGCACACTTTGACCAATTTGAATGCTTTCATTGTTCTGCCCACCAATAATTAATTTCTGATCTTCTCTTCCACATCCTTTCCAGGTGCTCTTTGTGACCTGGTTCCCTAATTCACATCCGTCCCTGAGATGCTAGTCACAGCCATTAATTGTGACGCTTGACTTTGTTATACGGATGCGAGTGAAAAGGTTGAAGGGTGGTACATACCCATTTTGGGTTAGTAGGCGAGTCGGAGATTGTGTGCGGGCCAGTTGGCCTAATTAGGCCGGAATGTAAGTTATTGATTTATAGGAGATAAGCGGGGGGTTTTTGCGGTACCGGCAGATCGTGAAATTTGACCGTTTGCGGGCTATTTTTTGCTCGGCGGTGGTTGTGAGAGGCGTTCGATAATGGCGCGTTCCTCTTCGTATTGCCCCGGCCAGTCGATGGGGGAGGTGTTGGCCAGTGGGGCGCCGGATCGTTCGATATGCGCCTTTACGCCCCACCGGCGGTTGTCGCTCATGCCCTTCTCGGTGGCCTCTCCGGCATAGAGTTCCTTAAGCCCTGGCAGGCTTGCTTCACCTTCTTCAGAGACGATTGCTGGGCCCTCATAGTGCTGTGCATTGTCGATTTCGGATGTGATGTCCATGCCGACATTGCCGCAGCCCCGTTTACCCAAAGTCACTGCGCGGGTGGCGTTAACGTATCCGTTCCCCTGCTGGAACGGACTGTAGGAGAAGCGCCCGTCATTGTTGATAGCGGGTTCGGCGCTGGAGGTCAGTTTGCACTTGATGTCGTCCGGTGAAAGGTCCGGCTCAAGCTGCAGCAACAGGGCTGCGATGCCGCTCACCAGCGCGCTGGCCTGCGAGGTCCCTGTCATGACAAATTCACCGGTACTCAGGATGTAATCCGGGTGCTCCAGCGTCAGGGTGGAACCCGGGCGGGTAAGGCCTGCAATGTGGCCCCCCGGGGCAACGATGTCGGGCTTGATGTGGGCACTGGGGGTGGGGCCGCGGGAGGAAAAATCCGGGATGTAGTCGTCGTTCCTGTTATCGGGAGTCCAGGAATCGGTTACCGCGCCCACGGTAATGATGTAGGGCAGGTTACCCGGGGAGCCAATGCTCATGGGCTCTGGTCCTTCGTTTCCAGCGGCGGCCACTACGACGATCCCGGCATGCCAGGCCCGCATGACAGCCTGGTTGATGGGGTCCAACCAATAGGGCCAGCGTGGGCGGGCGGCGAAAGAGAGGTTCATCACGCGAATGTTCAGGGCCTCGCGCTGGTCAACGATCCACTGGATGCCGCGCACAATATCAAGAAAATCACCTTGCCCCGATTTGTTGAAAGCCCGCACGGCCACGATATCGACATCCGGGGCAATGCCCATAAAGCTTCGCGTTTTCTTCCCGTCGTGGGTAACCGGGCTACTGTTGGCCAGCACGCTGGTCATATGGGTGCCGTGCCCGCTCTCGTCAAACACCTCCTGGCCCGTTACGTTGGCGATCGCATCGTAGCGACCCGTGACGCGGTAGCGCCCCAGGGTGTTGTGGCTCAGTGAGGCGTGTTCCCACAGCCCGGAATCGAGCACTGCCACGGTGACGCCCTGTCCGGTAATCCCGAGTTGATGCAGGGCCGATGCTCCGGCAACAGAGGGGAAATAGGTGTCGGTGCCGTAGGTCGCATACCCGGGTATCAGTTCGGCAGCGCAGCCCTCCCTGAAACGGGCGCTCAGGCTGATCTCGTGTTGCTGCAGCGGCGCCCTGGCGTCGGCGGGGTGGTCAAACCGCAGGGCCACGAGGCTGCTGAGCCCCGGGGTGAGTGGTGTGCTGCCGCTGATCTCAAGCGTGAGGCTGCGGGATGCCTTATCGACTTCCGGGGTATAGGGAAGGAGCTTGCCGTCGTAGTACACGCCCTGCAAAGCGCCAAGCCGTTCTGGCCATTGCAGTTCCAGCGTCTGTAGGGAAACGTCTGCCTCTCCCTTGTTGTAGAGCTGCCAGCGCAGGGCATTGGAGCTGATTTCCAGTTCCAGGGCGCCGCCGACATTGCACAGTTCAGGCTCCTCTTCTGCCGGCGCCAGTGCCAGGTCGTCGATATGGCGAGTCACCAGCGGCGAGAGGAGGACGCCGTCGAGTTGATCTCGCGTCAGAACGGCACCTATGGCATTGATAATGTGCAGGTCGTGGGTGACGATGCCGCCGCGCTGCCGGACCAGGGCGGCCAGTTGTTCGCTGGACTCGCCCTGCAACATGACCCGCAACAACTCGTCTTCCGCGCTGGCCTGCCTCCCGAGTGAAAGAAGTGTCAGGGTCACAGTGGCCAGGCAGTGAATAACGCGAGCCATGCTGCTATGGATCAGGCCTGTGCGAATCGGGTCAGTACAGGATTGAAGTCCTGCTTCAGCAAGGTGGGAACGTCCTCAGGATAGATCGGACGTGAAAAATAGTAGCCCTGGAGCAGGTCGCAGTCGCGCTTGAGCAGATAGCTCAGTTGCTCCTCGGTTTCGATCCCTTCCGCAATGACCTGCAGATTGAGTGACTTCGACAAGGCCATGATGGCATCGACGATTGCGGCGCCGTCCGGGCTGTCCAGGTCGGTCACGAAACTCTGGTCGATTTTCAGGGTGTCGATGGGGAAACGTTTGAGGTAGCTGAGGGATGAGTAGCCGGTACCAAAGTCATCTACCGCCAATGCCAGCCCCAGCTTTTTCAGCTCGCGGAGCTTGGCGATGTTGGTGGGTGCGTCGGTCATAATCGCGCTTTCAGTGAGTTCCAACTCCAGGCGGCTGGCAGCAAGGCCAGCTTTCCCCAGGATTGTGGCGACCTGGGCGGCCAGGTCCCGCTGGCTGAACTGCATGGACGAAATGTTCACGCTTACCCGGAACTGGGGCAGCGAGAGGGTATCCCAGTAGGCGCAGTGCCTTGCCACTTCCTCGATCACCCACTTGCCGAGCTCGATAATCTGCCCGGTGCGCTCCGCTACCGGAATGAATTCGTTGGGAGGAACCATGCCGCGGACGGGGTGTTTCCAGCGCACCAGCGCTTCCAGGCTCACCACATTGCCGGTCCGGGTGCAGACCTGGGGCTGGTAGCGCAGCTCCAACTCCTGGTTCTGCATGGCGTGGCGCAACTCCTCTTCCATCTTGAGTTGCTCTACCGCCTTGGCGTTCATTTCTTCGTTATAGAAACGGTAGCAGGCGCGCCCCTCGGCCTTGGCGGCGTACATCGCGGTGTCTGCATTGCGCACCAGGCTGTCGGGATCGGTGCCGTCCTGGGGGTACAGGGCAATGCCGATGCTCGGGGTGACTACCGGGTTGTGGGATTGCAGGGCGATCGGCTCAGACAGGCTGCGCAGGATGCGTCGGGCCACGGTTTCCACGTGGTCGGTGTGGGGTACATCCGACAGCACCACGGTAAACTCGTCTCCGCCCAGGCGCGCAATTTCTGTGCTCGCATCCACCATGTCCTCCGCATTCTCATCGGAGAAGTAGTTGATCGCGTCGTCCTCGCGCAGCTCGCTGCTCAGGCGTTTGGCAATCTCCACCAACAGGCGGTCGCCGCGGCCATGTCCGATAGAGTCGTTAATCCGCTTGAAGTGGTCCAGGTCGATGAACATCAGCGCGGCGTTGGAGCCGCGGCGCTGGCTGCGCTTGAGAATACGATTCAGCTGCTCGTTGAAGCTGCGCCGGTTGGGCAGGCTGGTGAGGGGGTCGTAATACGCCAGATAGCGCAGGCGGTCTTCCTGGCGCTTGAGCGCGTTGAAGGCATTGCTGGCGCGCAGCATGTACTGCACGTCGCGCCCGAGTAGCGACCAGTTGACCGGCTTGGTCTTGTACTGGGTGGCGCCGGCTTCAAATCCCTGGTCGATGGACTGGCGGTCATCCGAGCCGGTGACGATCATGATGGGGATGGATTCGCCCTGGGGCATCTGGCGGATACGTTTGCAGACCTCCAGCCCGCTCATGCCCGGCATTTCCACGTCCAGGAAAACCAGGTCGGGCCGCTCGCGCACGAATACGTCGATGGTCTCGGGGCCATTGCTGGCCTCAACCACGGTCATGTCCTCGGCTTCCAGGCACTGGCGCGTCAGCAGCCGGACGTTGATGTCGTCGTCGCTGACCAGAATTTTGGCGCGGAGCCGGGACGGAGTATCAGGTGGCATATGTAGTTATGACCGGGCCCATTCGGTTTGCCTCTAGGCTACCACTACCGCCTGTGTAAACCCAGCGGGAGGCCGGTTTAAAGCATCATGAGGGGATGCGTTCACGGCTCTTGAACCGCTGCTCCTGGACGAAGCGGGTTAACTGTTGCAGGGGAATGGCGGGGCTGTAGTAGAAACCCTGCACCTGGTGGCATGCCTGCTCCCTCAGGAAGCTCACTTGTTCGTAGGTTTCGGCCCCTTCGGCGATGACTTTCATGCCCAGGCGCTGCGCCATCTCGATAATCATGCAGCACACGGCAACCTGCTGCTGGTTGTGGGGCACTTCACGGACAAATCCGGCGTCGACCTTCAGGGCGGAAATGGGCAGCTCGGTCAGGTGGGAAAGCTGGGAAAAGCCGGTGCCGAAGTCGTCCAGCGAGAAGGAAATGCCCAGCAGCCGCAATTCGTCCATGCGTGTCTTGATGGCGGCGGGACTCTTGAGAATGGTGCTCTCGGTGAGTTCGAACTCCAGCCGTTCGGCCTCGGCGCCGGTGCGCTGCAGAATGTCTTTCACCACGCCCACAAAGCGTTCGTCCTGGATCTGGGAGAACGACACATTCACGGCCACGTCAACGTGCTGCATGCCTTTGTCCTGCAGCCAGTTGAGGGCGTGGCAGGCGTGCTGGATAACCTGGTAGCCGATGGTCTTCATCAGCCCCATGTCTTCGCATTCCTTGATGAACTCGCCGGGGCAGACCAGGCCACGCTCGGGGTGGTTCCAGCGCAGCAGGGCTTCCAGCCCCACCAGCAGGCCGGTGTTGAGGTCCACTCGCGGTTGATAGTGCAACTCAAACTGATTCTTGCGTGCGGCTGTCCGCAACTCCGCGGCCAGCGTAGTGCCGCCACTCACGTCGAACTGGATCTGCCCGCAGTAGCGAATGAACTTGCTTCCCTGAACGGCCTTGGCCTGTTGCATGGCATTGCGCGAGGCCTCGATCAGGTCGCTGATTTCCAGTCCATCCTCGGGAAACAGGGCCGCACCGACACTGCAATCGATCGACACCTGGTGCTCGTTCAGGACGACCGGGGTGGCGATGGATTGCAACATCTTGCCGACAATCAATTCCACGTCGGCAGCGGAGGCGACGTCTTCGAGTATCACTGCGAACTCATCGCCGCCGAGGCGGGCGAGGCTGTCGGTATTGCGTAACTTGTTCTGCAGCCGCCGGGCCAGGGTCTGGATGAGCAGATCGCCGTTGACCTCGCCGTACTGGTCGTTGATGTTGGCGAAGCGGTCCAGGTTGATATAGAGCAGGGCGGTGCTGAACGAGTAGCGCTGGGAGCGCTCAACGGCGCGTTCGAGGTGGGCCCGGAATCCGGTGCGGTTAAGCGCGCCGGTGAGGCTGTCGCGGTTGGACAGCTGCTCAATCTTCAGCCGGGCCTGCTTGAGCTGGATGGCGTAATCCAGCACGCGATGTACCAGGCCGTCCTGAAGGTGTCCGCGCTGCAGGTGGTCCTGGGCGCCAATCTCACGCAGGCGGTGCGCGGTGTATTCCGTCATCTCATCCAGTAGCAGGATGATGGGGGCGGTGACCTGGTTTTTCTGGGCCAGGCGCAGCAGGTATTCGGATTCCGGCCCTTCCGCCAGGATCACCGCGTCCAGGTTGGCGTCGAGCAGGGCTTCCAGGGGGCGGTCCAGGTTGTCGTGGCTGGCAACAGTGAAACGCCGGGGCACGGCGCGCTCAAGACAGGCAGACAGCACCGCATGGTCTGTCCGGTTGTCCGAGATGATCAGAACGTTATGTTGTTCCACCCTTGCCCCTGAATGGTCTGCCGGGCTCTACACACCCGCTACCCTTGCCGTCGCGCGGCATTTGCTAATTCTTTATATAACATGAAGTTATACGCAGATTGTAAAACAAATTCTAGTGATAGTTTGTGAAAAAGTTGCAGGCGAGAGGGTGTTTTCCCCGCGTTCAGGGGGCACTCTGGGCGGTTGGTCTGAAAAGGGGCGGGACGCCGCCCCCGTCGGGGAGCGGCGAGGGCCTCAGCGCCCGGTCAGTTGCCGTGTGCGTTTCAGGTAGTTGCTGCCGTTTTCCAGTACACGGTCCCGTTGCAGTTGCTCCGAGCCCTGGTGCACTTCTTCGAGGTTGGCGGCAATGCCATCGAGCTCTTCTTCAATGCGCTCGAGGGCATTTTCAAGCGTGTAACTCAGCTGGTGGATTTTGCCCATGTCGGCATCGCTGAGGCTTTCCCCCTTGTCCAACAGGGATTCCAGGAATTCGTTATAGGCCTCAAGGTTGCTCAGGGCCTCCTGAATGGTGGCGGCGGGGGCGCCCTGGTAGTGGTCGAAGCGTTCGGCAGCGCCCGCCCCGGTGGAGAGCAGAGTGAGGGGGAGGGCAATCGCCAGCAGAGCTGCCGTGGATTTCATGTTTGGGAGTCCTTCAGCTAAATAAGAATCATTCTCGCCAAAGGTAGGGCATTGCCGCCGGCTTTACAAGCGCCAGTGCCGGATCAGCGGCTGCAGCGGAATACCGGGATGTCCCTGTCGGTGCGGGCCTGGTATTCGTCGAAGTCCGGGTAGAGGGAGCACAGGTGCGGCCACAGCTCGGCCTTTTCACTGGCGCTTACCTGCCTTGCTGTGTAGCTGTGCTCCTCCCCGTCGACCATGATCTCGACCTCGGGATTGGCCTTGATGTTGTAGTACCAGGCCGGGTTGCCTGGCATGCCACCCTGGGACGCTACCAGCAGCTTGTCGTCTCCAAGGGGCAGGTGGATCAGGGCGATGCGGCGGGGCTTGCGGCTCTTCGCCCCCAGGGTAGTGACCACACACACCGGATAGCCGCCCGGGAAGGTGTTCATGATACGTCCCTTGCTGGCGCGAAACCCCGCTACCTGTGCCCGAGTGGCCCATTTGAGGATAAACCGCACCAGTGGTACCTGCTTCTCGGGTATCGGGCGCACGTCTTCACGTCGGGTTTTTACATAGTCAAAGCCGGTCACGATGAGGTTCCCTTTGTTGGTTTTATCGGCGAACGTCCAACACTCTACGGCAGAATTTGCAGCGCGCCAATCTGTGTTAGAATTCCGCGCATCTACCCCCGATTTTCCTCGCAGTATCCTCATGAGCATAGCGTCCGACAAACTGGAATCCATTCGCCAGCAAGTGCAGTTTCACCTGGACAAAGCCGAGCACAGCCAGCTTTCACCCGAGCAGGAGGACGCGCTAAAGGCGCGTATCAAGGCGCAACTCGCAGAGCACAACGCGGTGATTGTGGCGCACTACTACACTGCGCCCGTGGTGCAGGCGCTGGCCGAGGAGACCGGCGGCTGTGTGTCCGATTCCCTGGAAATGGCCCGGTTTGGCCACGACCACCCGGCAGACACCCTGATTGTGGCCGGGGTGAAATTCATGGGTGAAACCGCCAAGATCCTGACCCCGGAAAAACGCGTGTTGATGCCGACGCTGGAGGCTACCTGTTCCCTTGACCTGGGCTGCCCCATCGACGAGTTTTCCGCTTTTTGCGATGCCCACCCCGATCGCACGGTGGTGGTTTACGCCAACACCTCCGCCGCGGTGAAGGCCCGGGCCGACTGGGTGGTGACCTCCAGTATCGCCCTGGATGTCGCCGAGCACCTCGCTGCCAACGGTGAAAAAATCATCTGGGCGCCCGATCGCCACCTGGGCGACTACGTGCGCCGGGAAACCGGTGCCGACATCCTCATGTGGGACGGCGCCTGTATTGTCCACGAAGAGTTCAAGGCCCGCGGCATCGCCGACCTGAAAAAGGTGTATCCCGACGCGGCGGTGCTGGTTCACCCGGAGTCGCCGGCTTCGGTGCTGGAACTGGCAGACCGGGTGGGTTCCACCACCCAGATCATCCGCGCCGCCCAGGAAATGGACAACGAGCGCTTTATCGTGGCCACCGACCAGGGCATCTTTTACAAGTTGCAGCAGCAGGCCCCGGGCAAGGAATTCATCATTGCGCCCACGGCCGGCAATGGCGCCACCTGTCGCAGCTGTGCCAACTGCCCGTGGATGGCCATGAACGAACTGGAAAGTCTGGCGCAGGTGTTCGAGCGCACAGACAACGAGATTTTCGTCGACCCGGTGGTCGGCGAGCGCGCCATGGTGCCCCTGCGGCGGATGCTGGATTTCGCGGCGGGCCTGAAGTTGCAGGTCAAGGGCAACGCCTGAGCCCTCGCGGTTCTTCCCGGAGGGCGCTCAGCCCTCCATCTGCTCTCGCAAATCGGCGACGTCGCGCAGGCGCTGTTGAATCTTTGCCGTGGTGGGGTAGTCCTGGGTGGCCAGCTTCAGGGCGTAATTGAGCTGTTTTTCCGCCTCGTCCAGAATTCCGTTAAGGATGAAGAACTCTGCCCGTGACTGGTGCAGCCCTACGATGTTGCCCGACAGTCCCTGAACTTCCGCCAGCAGATACCACAGGCCGGGGTCATTGGCCTTGCGCTTGCTCTGCTCTACCAGGACCTCTTCGGCCACGTGGGCCTGTTGATTGCGCATCAGGGCCCTGGCGTAGGTCATGGTCAGGGGGTGGTTGCCTGGTGAGCGCTTGAGACGCTGGGCCAGCTTTTCCGCCGCCTTGCCCGGTTCGTTGCGGGCGATATCGATCTCGGCGTCGGCGATGATGTATTCCAGCCGGGATGGATCCTTCGACCAGATGCCGTCCAGCTCCAGTGCGGCCTCGTCGGTGCGACCCGCCTCTGTCAGGGCCATCACCAGCCCGTATTGCGCCGCCTCGTGAGAGCGGCTGTTGCCGTCCAGCTCACTGCGGAATTTCTGTACCGCTTCCTCCGGTGTATTGGCCAGCTGGTTCACCACCCGGGCGCGCATCAGCTGGTAGTTGAGGCTGGTCTCTGCCGGCTGTTCCGGGTACAGCCGGGCGCGATTGCGGGTGTCGGCAATACGGTTTTCGCTCAGGGGGTGGGTGCGCAGGAATTCAGGCACCCGGTTGCCACCGGCGTAGCGCGTGGCCTGCAGCATGCGCTCGAACATGGCGGGGGCGGCGTGAGGGTCGAAGCCGGCGTCGGCCAGGGTCTGCATACCCACGCGATCGGCCTCGGCCTCGTTGCTGCGGCTGTAACGCAGGGCCGAATCCTGGGCAGCGGCCTGGGCGGCGGACAGTGCAGCCATACCCGCTTCACCACCGCCTGCGGCCAACAGGACGAAGCCCGCCAGCATGGCGGCCAGGTTCAGGGGCTGCTGGTTCTTCTGGAATTCCACCCGGCGGGAAAAATGCCGCTGGCTGAGGTGGGCAATTTCGTGGGCCAGCACGGTGGCCAGTTCATCTTCGGTCTGGGCATACATGAGGAGGCCATTGTTGACCCCGATCACGCCTCCCGGTACCGCAAAGGCGTTGATGCTGGCGTTGTCGACCACCACCAGTTCGATACGCCGGTCCTTGAGTTGGCTGTGGGTAACCAGCTCGTAGATCAGGTTCTCAAGGTATTCGTGCAGCAGCGGGTCGTCGACGGTGGGCACCTGGCTGCGGAAAATGCGCAGCCAGGTGCGGCCGAGCTGGTGCTCGTACTCGGTGGAGAACAGGCTGGTGCTGGCTTCGCCGAGGTTGGGCAGCTTCAGGTTTTCCGTGCCCTGGGCCAGCACTGGTTCACACAGCGTTCCCGCCAGCAACAGAGTGCCGAGGGTTCGGGTCAGGAGGCGCTCTGGCTTACAGCGGAACGGCACGTGAAAAAACTATCCATCCAATTGAAACTCGACCGGCATTGTACGCCATGCACAGGGTGCGGTGTATGCGCGGTACTGATACTGCTGAGAGTAGTGCCAGCCTAAAAAGTTCAGCCTGTGTTGGGTGCTCAGGGGTGAATGGCTATACTGGGCGCGCACTGATGACAGGAAACCCGCCAAACATGCCTTCGAGCCTCGTCCAGGAAGTGGATGCCACCGGCCTGCAATGTCCCATGCCACTCCTGATGGCCAAGCGAGCACTCAACGCCCTGGCGAGCGGTGACCAGCTGCGTGTTATTTCGACAGACCAGGGTTCACTGCGGGACTTCCAGGTGTTCGCGCAGCAATCGGGGCACCGGCTGCTGGCCTCGGAAGATCGCGACGGCCTCTATATCCATCTGCTGGAGAAGGCCTGAGCCCATGCTGGACATTTTCAACAAGTGGTACCGGCGTTACCTCTTCGAGGAGGAGTCGGTCCTGCTGCTGGTGTTGCTGACGCTGTCGGTTGTCCTGCTGATGACCATCGGCGATATCCTGGCCCCGGTGCTGGCCTCACTGGTACTGGCCTACCTGATGCAGGGGGTGGCCGGCCAGTTACAGCGTCACGGCCTGCCCCAGTGGCTGGGCGTGAGCGTGGCCTTCCTGCTGTTTGTCGGCGCCTTCTTCTTCTTCATCTTCGGGCTGCTGCCGATGGCCTGGCGCCAGTTACTGGCCCTGGCTGGGGAGATGCCGCGGATGCTGGACCAGGGCCGGCAGCTCCTCGGCGTACTGCCTGCGCGCTATCCGGAGTTCGTCAACCCGGAGCAGCTGAACCAGGTGATGGGAGTGGCCCAGAAGGAACTCGCCGAGTTCGGCCAGGCCCTGGTCACCCGTTCCCTCGCCAGTATCCCGGGGATTCTCACCGTGCTGGTGTACATCATCCTGATCCCGATCCTGGTGTTTTTCTTCCTCAAGGATCGCCAGGTCCTGCTGGCCTGGTGTGCAACGTTTCTGCCTCAGGAGCGGCCGCTGCTGCGCCGCATCTGGGGGGAGATGAACGTCCAGGTGGCCAATTACGCCCGCGGCAAGGTGCTCGAAATACTCATTGTTGGCGCCACCAGTTATATCGCGTTCACCTGGATGGGGCTGAATTATGCCGCCCTGCTGGGGCTGCTGGTGGGCTTGTCGGTCATCATTCCCTACATTGGCGCCGCCCTGGTGACCCTGCCGGTGGTGATGGTGGCCCTGTTCCAGTGGGGCTTCGCCAGTGAATTTTATTACCTGGTGCTGGTCTATTTCATCATCCAGGGGCTGGACGGTAACGTGCTGGTACCCCTGCTGTTCTCGGAAGCCGTCAACCTGCACCCCGTGGCGATCATCATCGCGGTGCTGTTCTTCGGCGGTATCTGGGGGCTGTGGGGCGTGTTCTTCGCCATCCCCCTGGCAACCCTGATCAAGGCGATCATTAACGCCTGGCCTACCCCTGCGGATGAGCCGGCAACCATTCTTGAAGCAACGGAGTAAACCATGCCGGTTAACCCCCTGATGCGGGGCTTCCAGCCCCTGCTACTAGTTGTATTGTCCCTGCTGTTTGTGGGGTGTGCTAGCGCCCCTCCCCGGGAGGTGACACCGGCCCAGAGCCCCAACGACGAGCATGCCTACCGCTTGCTGACGCTGGAAAACGACCTGCAGGTACTGTTGGTGTCAGACCCCGATACGCCCAAGGCAGCCGCGGCACTGGATGTCATGGTGGGCAGCGGGGATAACCCCGAGGGGCGGGGCGGGCTGGCCCACTTTCTCGAGCACATGCTATTCCTGGGTACCGACAAATACCCGGACCCGGCGGAGTACGAGGAGTTTGTGACCGAGCACGGCGGTTCCCGTAACGCCTATACCAGCTTCGAACACACCAACTACTTCTTCGACATCAACGCCGACTACCTGCCCGAGGCTCTCGATCGCTTTGCCCAGTTTTTTATTGCGCCGCGGTTTGATGCCGAATACGTGGACCGGGAGAAAAATGCGGTGCAGGCCGAGTACCAGATGGGGCTCAAGAGTGATTCCCGTCGAGGCCTGGATGTGCTGCAGGAGGTCATGAACCCGGAACACCCCTTCAGCCAGTTCGCCGTGGGCAGCCTGGAGTCGCTCGCCGACAGGCCGGATTCCAGTATCCGGGATGAGCTGCTCAGCTTCTACGAGACGCACTACTCGGCTAACGCCATGCGTCTCGTGGTGATGGGGCGCGAATCGCTGGACGAGTTGGAAGCGCTGGTGACACCGATGTTCAACCAGGTGCCCAACCGGCGCTACCAGGCAGCCGATATCGATGCCCCGCTGTTTGCAGCTGGTGCCCTGCCCCTGCTGGTCGAGGTGGAACCCCAGGCTACGCTGAGGCAGCTGGATGTGTCGTTCCCGGTGGCGGACTATCGCGACGATTACCGGGCGCAACCGCTGTCGTACCTCGGCAACCTGGTGGGCCACGAAGGGGCGGGTAGCCTGCTGTCGCAATTGAAGGCCGAGGGCCTTGCCGAGAGCCTCTCCGCGGGATCGGGCCTGGCCTGGCGTGGCGGTGCACTGTTCAGCGTCAACGTCTCCCTGACCGAGAAGGGCGTCACTGAATACCAGCGCGTGCTCCAGCTGTTGTTTGCCTACCTCGATATGTTGCGCGAGGAAGGGCCCCAGCAATGGTTGTACGAGGAACAGGCACAGCTGTCAGCGCTGCGCTTCCGCTTCAAGGAGGCCCCGGAACCGATCAACTACGTGAGCGGCCTGGCCAGCGGGATGCACTACTTTGCGCCGGAAGACGTTCTGCAGGGTCCCTACCTGATGACGGATTATGAGCCACAACTCCTCAGCGGGCTGCTGGCAGGGTTGAAGCCGGATAATGCGGTAATCACCCTGACCGACGCTGGCGTCAATACCGATCGGCGCAGCGCACATTACGAGGTTCCCTTCGCCACCGCGCATGCGGACAGCGCCGCCCGCTCCAGCTGGCACAGCCCCGACAGCGAGCCCGAACTGCATCTCCCTGCGGCCAATGAATTCATTGCTGAAGATGTGTCGCTGGTCGACCTGGAGGAGCCGGTCTCCGATGTCCCCGAGCGCATCCGGCAGGAAGACCGGCAAACTCTTTGGTTTGTGCAGGATGAGGAGTTCCGCCTGCCCAAGGGCGCGACCTATGTGAACTTCCGCTCTCCGCTGGTGGGCCAGACGGCGGAGCAGACAGCCACGGCAGTGCTCTACACCGCGCTGCTCAAGGACGTTGTCAACGAATTTACCTACCCGGCGCTGCTGGCGGGGCTCAACTTTGACCTCTACAAGCATGCCCAGGGTATCAGCCTGCGGGTCAGCGGCTACAACGATAAGCAACCGGTACTGTTCGACCGCCTGCTGCAAACGGTTCGCAAACCGGAATTCGATGCGGCGCGTTTTGCCAACATTCGTGCAGACATGATTCGCGGCCTGCAGAACTCGGTGGCCAAGCGCCCCTCGAGCCAGGTCATCGACGACCTCCGCGAAGCGCTGCTGTACGGTGAGTGGGGCGAACAGGACCTGATTGCTGCCCTTGACGGCCTGTCGCTGGAAGACGTTGAGCGCTACGCCGCCGATTTCTGGCAAAGCGCCACGGCAGAGACCCTGATGTACGGTAATTACAGCCGCGGCGACACCGACATCGTGGCCGCAGAGCTGGGCGATCTGCTGGTGAGCGGCGAGGCGCCCACCCTGGCGCCGCTGCAGGTGCTGAAGCTGGAGGAGGGCGAGCGCCTGCAGCTGGCGGCGGATGTGCCGCACGACGACTCGGTGATTGCCTGGTACCTGCAGGGCGAGGGCGAAAGCTGGTCTGACCGCGCCGCCACGGCCCTCACCGGGCAGATCATCAAGTCGGGATTCTTCCAGCAACTGCGCACCGAGCAGCAACTGGGCTACGTGGTGGCGGCGATACCCTGGCCGCAGCTGGATGTGCCCGGGCTGGTGCTGCTGATCCAGTCGCCCAATGCGTCAGCGCCTGAAGTGGCCGCGGCGATCGATCGCTTCATGGCGGCGGTGCCAGACAGCATCGACGAGGCGCAGTTTGAGCGGCACAAGGGTGCCCTGGTGCACGAAATCACCAAGCCAGACAAGAACCTCTGGGAGCGGGCGGAGTTTTTCTGGCAATCCATCGCCAAGAAGCAGTACGGCTTCGATGGTCGCAGTGAACTGGCTGGCGCAGTGGGCGGGATCACCCTGGCCGACTGGCGGGATTACTACCAGCGGGTGTTCCGGTCCCAGCCACGCTCCCTGCAGGCGGTAGCTCCGGGGCAATGGGGAGAGCTCCCGCCCGACGCAGGCCAGACCTTCCACAGTCCTCGAGAAGTAAAGACGGGGCATGCGACCTATGTCATTGAGTAAGCGGGTAGCAAATAAGTCTTACGGAATGTTATCGCTGTAAATTTACTACATTGGATTCAACAGAAACCCCGCCCTGGGTTCCACGGCGGGGTTTTTTTGCGCCTGAAAGCGGTAATTTATAGTTCTGTATTAGAACTAATGTTCCATTTCAGTGCATGTTGAGGTAGTATTTTTACATTCCGGTGCGTGGGAAGGTGCATTTACAGGCGCAATTTACCATCGTCACCTATACTGTCGGGGCCGTTTTCAGGGCAATGAGTTTTTAAATAGAACCCACTCGTTGCCGCTTTCAGGCCTTCGCATTCAAACAGGAGCGATATCGCTTATGACGGAAGACAAGGATCCCATCGAAACACGGGAGTGGCTCGAGGCGCTGGACGCGGTGCTGAAATACAGCGGCCCCGAGCGCGCCAGCTGGCTGCTCTCGGAACTGGCCAAGCATGCCACTGACACCGGTGTGCGCCTGCCCACGGCCATTACCACCCCCTTCCGCAATACGATCGCCCCGGCCGATGAGAAGCTGATGCCGGGCGACCTGTTCATGGAGCGCCGGATTCGTTCACTGGTACGCTGGAATGCACTCGCCATGGTGATGCGGGCCAACGACAATGACGAGGGGCTGGGTGGGCACATCTCCAGCTTTTCCTCCAGCGCGACCCTCTACGACGTGGGCTTCAACTACTTCTTCCGCGGTACCGAGAGTGGTCACCCCGGCGATCTGGTGTTCTACCAGGGCCACAGTGCGCCCGGCATGTATGCCCGTTCCTACCTCGAGGGGCGGCTGGGCGAGGAGCAGCTCGACAACTTCCGCCGCGAGGTGGATGGCAATGGCCTGTCCTCCTACCCGCACCCCTGGTTGATGCCGGATTACTGGCAGTTCCCCACGGTATCCATGGGCCTGGGCCCGATCCAGGCGATTTACCAGGCTCACGTAATGAAGTACCAGCAGAGTCGCGGGCTGGTCGAGCACGGAGACCGCAATGTCTGGTGCTTCATGGGCGACGGTGAATGTGACGAGCCGGAATCCCTGGGCGCCATCTCCATGGCCGGCCGGGAAAAGCTCGGCAACCTCATCTTTGTGGTGAACTGCAACCTGCAGCGCCTCGATGGCCCGGTGCGCGGGAATGGCAAGATCATCCAGGAGCTGGAAGGCGTATTCCGCGGCGCTGGCTGGGATGTCCAAAAAGTCATCTGGGGCCGCAAGTGGGACCCGCTGCTGGAGAAGGACGAGTCCGGCCTGCTGCAGCAGCGCATGGACGAGGTCTGCGACGGGGAGTTGCAGAACTACAAGTACAATGGTGGCGCCTACACCCGCGAGCACTTCTTCGGCAAGTACCCGGAAACCCTGAAGCTGGTGGAAGACCTGTCCGACGACGACATCATGTACCTCAACCGCGGTGGCCACGACCCCTACAAGGTCTACGCAGCCTATGCAGAAGCCGTCGCCCAGAACCAGCGTCCCACGGTGATTCTGGCAATGACCGTGAAAGGCTACGGTACCGGTGAGGCAGGGGAGGCCAACAACGAAACCCACTCCCTGAAAAAACTGGACATGGACAGCCTCAAGGCGTTCCGCGATCGCTTCGGTATCCCGATTTCGGATGCCGAATTGAAGAATGTCCCCTACTACCGTCCGGCGCCCGACAGCCCCGAAATGCGCTACATGAAACAGCGCCGGGAAGAGCTCGGTGGCCCGCTGCCGGCGCGCCGCGCCCAGCCGGAACTGTTGAACACTCCGCCGCTGGCGACCTTCGACAACCAGCTCAAGGGCAGTGGCAAGCGCGAGATTTCCACTACCATGGCCTTCGTGCGGGTGCTCTCCGCCCTGGTCAAGGACAAGGAGATTGGCGAGCGTGTAGTGCCCATCGTGCCGGACGAGGCGCGGACCTTCGGTATGGAAGGCATGTTCCGCCAGCTCGGCATCTACTCATCCGTCGGGCAGCGCTACACGCCCCAGGATGCCGGCCAGATCATGTTCTACAAGGAGGACCAGAAAGGCCAGATCCTGGAAGAGGGGATCAACGAGGCGGGTGCCTTCTCCGCCTGGTTGGCGGCGGCCACCTCCTACAGCACCAGTAATTACCCGATGGTGCCGTTCTATATCTTCTACTCCATGTTCGGCTTCCAGCGTATCGGCGATCTGGCCTGGGCGGCAGGCGACAGCCAGGCGCGGGGCTTCCTGATCGGCGCTACCGCGGGTCGGACCACGCTGAACGGGGAGGGCCTGCAGCACCAGGATGGCCACAGCCATCTGCTGGCCAGCACCATTCCCAACTGCATCAGCTACGACCCGGCCTACGCCTTCGAGCTGGCCGTCATCATCCAGGATGGCCTGCGGCGCATGTACCAGGAGGGTGAGAACAAGTTCTACTACATCACCACGATGAACGAGAACTACCTGCAGCCGGAAATGCCCCACGGCGCCGAAGAGGGCATCGTCAAGGGCATGTACCTGCTCAAGCGCGGGCCGAAGAAAAAGGGCCACCGTGTGCAACTGATGGGGGCCGGAACCATCCTGCGCGAGGTGGAGGCCGCTGCCGAAATTCTCGAAAAGGACTACAAGATCACCAGTGATATCTGGAGCCTGACCAGCGTCAACGAGCTGCAACGCGAGGGCAAGGCCGCCCTGCGCTGGAACATGCTGCACCCGGAGGAGACTCCCCGAGTGCCCTATGTCACCCAGCTGCTCGAAGGTGAGGAGGGGCCGGTGATCGTGGCCACGGACTACATGAAGGCCTACACCGACCAGCTGCGGGAATTCATTCCGCGGCGCTATGTCACCCTCGGCACCGACGGCTTTGGCCGCTCGGATACCCGCGACAAGCTGCGCAAGTTCTTTGAGGTGAGCCGGGAATACGTTGTGGTGGCCACGCTGAAAGCGCTGGCTGACGAGGGCAAACTGGAGGCCGGGGTGGTGGCGGAAGCCATGCGCGCCCTGGGAGTTTCTCCCGACAAGGTGGATCCCCTGTCCGTTTAGGCAGGCCGATCGCGAACCGAATAGAAGGAGACACTCATGGCGAAACAACAAGTAACAGTACCGGATATCGGCGGTGCCGAAGGCGCTGAGGTCATTGAACTGCTGGTGGCCGTTGGCGATACGGTGGAGGTCGAGCAGAGTCTGATCGTACTCGAGTCCGACAAGGCATCGATGGAAATTCCCTCCAGTCATGCCGGTACGGTGGTCGAGCTGCTGGTGGCCGTTGGCGACGAATTGGCCGAAGGCGCCCCCATCCTGGTGCTGGAGTCCGAAGGTGAAGAGGCGGCCGAGCCGGCGGTGGAAGACGCCGCGGAGCCCGCCGCTGCAGAAGCTGAGCCGGAGCCGAGTGCGCCCGAGCCCAGCGAGGCCCCCGCGGCGGCGGAGCCTGCCGCCCAAAGCAGTGAAATTGTGGTCAGCGTGCCGGATATCGGTACCGACGACGCGGTGGACCTTATTGAAGTCAGCGTGGCGGTGGGCGATACCATCGCCGAAGGTGATTCACTGGTGGTGCTGGAATCGGACAAGGCCTCCATGGAGGTGCCTTCCACCGATGCCGGGGAAGTACTGGAGATCCTGGTCAAGGAAGGGGACAGCGTGCGCCAGGGCGATCAGCTGGTGAAGCTGAAGGTCAGCGGCGGTGCTGCTGCGGCACCTGCACCGGCACCCGCCGCCGAGACGGCTGCTCCGGCGCCGTCAACGCCCGCGCCGAAAGCAGCCGAGGCCGTAGCCGCCAAGCCCGCCAGTGCCCCGGCCCAGAAGCCGGCAGGCGCCAGCGGTGGCCCGGTTTACGCCGGCCCTGCGGTGCGCAAACTGGCACGCGAACTGGGCGTGGATCTGGCGAAAGTGAGTGGCACCGGCCCCCGGGAGCGGGTGCTCAAGGAGGATGTGCAGACCTTCGTGAAGGCTGCGCTGGAAGGTGGTCAGGCGACTGTCACGGGCGGCGCCGGCATCCCGCCGGTACCGGAGGTGGACTTTGCCGCCTTCGGCGAGGTGGAGCCCGTTCCCCGCACCAAGATGGACAAGCTCACTGCAGCCAACATGCAGCGCAACTGGCTCAACGTGCCCCACGTCACCCAGTTCGACGAAGCCGACATCACCGAGCTGGAAGCCTTCCGCAAGGAGCTCAAGGGCGAGGCCGACAAACGCGGCACCAAACTCACCCCGATGCCCTTCCTGCTCAAGGCCTGCGCCGTTGCCCTGCGGGACAACCCCAAGTTCAACGCCTCGCTCTCTGTCGATGGCGAGGAGCTGGTGTACAAAAAGTACGTGCACATCGGCATGGCCGTGGATACCCCGGCGGGGCTGCTGGTGCCGGTCATTCGCGACGTGGACAAGAAGACCCTGTGGGAACTGGCGGAAGAAGTCCTGGAGATGGCAGCCAAGGCGCGCGACCGCAAACTCAAGCCGGCGGAAATGCAGGGCGGTTGTTTTACGATCTCCAGCCTCGGCGGCATAGGTGGTACTGGCTTTACGCCCATCGTCAATGCGCCGGAAGTCGGCATCCTTGGCGTATCCCGGGCGGAGATCAAGCCGCGCTGGAACGGCCGGGAGTTTGAGCCGCGCAACATGCTGCCGCTGGGGCTGTCCTACGACCACCGGGTGATCAACGGCGGTGATGCCGGCCGTTTCTGCACCCAGCTGGTAGGTCTGCTGGGCGACATCCGCAAACTGTTGCTGTAACGCGGCACCCTTGCATCCCGGGCGCCCTGGCGGGCGCCCGCTCTTCACCGCGGGTTATGCCGGACTTGTGCGTAATTGGCACGAATTCTGCTCTTGGAATAGGGTGTTCCATGGCGACAGTGACCTGAGAGACGCATCCGGTGGCGCAGACACCTTCCCAGAGCGATTCCCGAACCGATTCCCGAACCGGTTCAATGTGGCAGCAGGACTTTCTGCGTCGGCACCAGTTGGGGGCGGAATACCTCAAGGTTGCCCGACTTTGGTTCGACCCGCTGGCGGAAAATCTGGCAATGCACCATAGTGGTGCATCTCGTCCGTTGCTGCTGGGTATCAATGGCTGCCAGGGGTCGGGCAAGTCGACGCTGGTCGATTATCTCGCCCATTGCCTCCAGGCGGAGCACGGTCTGCGCTGTGTGACGCTTTCGCTGGATGATTTTTACCTGACCCGGACCGAGCGCGAGCGCCTGTCACGCGAAGTGCACCCGCTGTTTGTGACCCGGGGGGTGCCGGGCACCCACGATGTTTCCCTTCTCCTCGATACCCTGGATCGCCTGTTGTCCGCGAGCGAGGGAGAGCTGTTCGTGCCCCGCTTCAACAAGGCCGAAGATGACCGCCATCCACCGGAGCAGTGGACGAAGATCATGGCGCCGGTGGATATCATTCTGTTTGAAGGCTGGTGCCTGGGAGTGGAAGCCCAGCCCACCGCGGCGTTACGGGAGCCGGTCAACGCGCTGGAACGGGACGAAGATGCCGGGGGCATCTGGCGCGGGCACGTCAACAGGGCGCTGGCCACGGAGTTCCCTCCGGTCTACGCCCTGGTGGATCGCTGGCTGATGCTGCAGGCGCCGTCCTTTGCCTGTGTGCAGCAGTGGCGGCAGGAGCAGGAGGACAAGCTGCGGCAGCGCCTGGGCCCCGATCATCTCGGTAAGTCCATGACCCCGGAGCAGGTGGCGCGCTTTATCCAGCACTACCAGCGCCTGACCGAATGGTCCCTGGTGAGCCTGCCTGAGCGGGTGGACGACTGCCTGGTGCTGGACGAATCACGGAAGATTCTGCGGAGGGAGGGAGCATGAGCGCCGAGCCACAACGCCTGGTGTTTACCGATCTGGACGGGACCCTGCTCGACCACCACACCTACAGCTACAGTGATGCTATGCCCAGGCTGCGGGCGCTGGAGCGGATGTCCATCCCTGTCATACCCGTGACCAGCAAGACCCGGGTAGAAATCGAACAGCTGCGGAGAGAACTCGGCAACCGGCATCCCTTCGTGGTGGAAAACGGAGCTGCGGTGTTCATTCCGGAGGGCTATTTCCCCGAGCAGCCCGCGGATACCCGTTCCTATGGCGGTTACTGGCTGCATGAATTTGCCCCGCCACGCTCGCGCTGGCTGGAATTGCTGGAGCGCATGGAGGACCAGTACTCCGGCGAGTTTTCCAGCTTTTTCCGCCTGGGCACCCGCGGCATCATGGAGTTGACGGGGCTGACCGAGGCCCGCGCGCGGCAGGCCAACCAGCGTGAGTACAGCGAGCCGGTGCACTGGATCGGCCGGGAATCACGCAAGCAGCGTTTTACTGCCGATCTGGAGGCGGCTGGTGCTACAGTATTGCAGGGGGGCAGGTTTCTGTCGGTGAGCGGCAATGCCGACAAGGGGCGCGCCCTGCGCTGGTTGCGGGCCTGTTACCCGCCGCCGGTG
This sequence comes from Parahaliea maris, assembly GCF_008064665.1. Lineage (GTDB taxonomy): Bacteria > Pseudomonadota > Gammaproteobacteria > Pseudomonadales > Halieaceae > Parahaliea > Parahaliea maris. Next base: position 135,074 of record NZ_VRZA01000006.1, read on the forward strand.
CTGGACATTGCCGCCGGCGACAGTGGCAATGACTGCGCCATGCTGGAAGCCGCCGGCACTGCCCTGCTGGTGCGCTCCCCGTCCCACGCCTTTCCCGCGCTGCAGCGCGATGAAGGTGTATTACATAGTCGCGCCCTTGGTCCTGCAGGGTGGTCCGAGGGCATCGCTCGCTGGCTGAGCGACGCAGCAGGCCCACAGGAGAGCTGATCATGGGTGATTTCTATCAAAACGGTATCATTACTACCCTGCACAATATGGCCGACCGGCCACTTGAGGAACTGGAGCAAGAGCTGACGCGTTTTGCCCGGCGTCGCCCGATGGGGCTTATCCTGCCTTCGCTGTACTCCGAACTGGAAGGCGAGGCGCTGCCGCGCATCGTCGATCAGTTGGCGGCGGTGCCCTACCTGTCGCAGATCGTGGTGGGGCTCGATCGCGCCGACCGGGGTCAGTACGAAAGCGCACTGGAGTTCTTCTCGCGCCTGCCTCAACACCACCGTGTGCTGTGGAATGATGGCCCGCGGCTGAAGGCGCTGGATGAGGAACTGCAGCGCTTTGACCTGGCGCCCAGGGAAATGGGCAAGGGGCGCAATGTCTGGTACTGCATGGGCTATACCCTGGCTTCCCAGAAAGCCGAGTCCGTCGCCCTTCACGACTGCGATATTCTCACCTACGACCGCTCCCTGCTGGCGCGTCTGATCTACCCCGTGGCGCACCCGCAATTCAACTACGAGTTTTGCAAGGGCTTCTATGCCAGGGTGGCCGACGGCAAGATCAACGGCCGGGTCAGCCGCCTGCTGGTGACGCCCCTGCTGCGGGCATTGAAGAAGACCCTCGGGGATATGGAATTTCTCGAGTACATGGACAGCTTCCGCTATCCGCTGGCGGGCGAGTTTTCCTTCCGCCGGGATGTGCTTATCGACATCCGCATACCCAGCGACTGGGGGCTGGAAATCGGCGTGCTGTCGGAGATGTACCGCAATTACGCCAACAATCGCCTGTGCCAGGCGGATATCGCCGATACCTACGATCACAAGCACCAGGACCTGTCCGCCGAAGACGCCAGCAAGGGCCTGTCGAAGATGTCCACCGATATCGCCAAGGCCCTGTTTCGCAAACTGGCCACTCGCGGGGTGACCTTCAACACCGAGACCTTCCGCTCCCTCAAGGCCACCTATTACCGCATCGCCCTGGATTTCGTGGAGACCTACCACAACGACGCTGTAATGAACGGTCTCACTCTCGACATACACAACGAAGAGAAAGCCGTGGAGCTCTTCGCAGAAAACATCATGAAGGCCGGTGAGGCCTTCCTGGCAAGGCCCATGGAACGGCCGTTCATCCCGAGCTGGAGTCGGGTGGAGAGTGCCATACCCGATATTCTCGAGCGTCTTCTGGATGCGGTAGAACAGGACAATATTGACTACGCGGGGTAACGGAATGCTGCAAGGGGAGGGGGCGCTGACGCTAAGGGACCGGGTGGAGCAACACCTGCAGGCAATCTATCACGATATTTCCCTCGATATATCCTTCACCGAGTTCGCTGACGACCTGCTCGGTCTGATGCGCCTCGAGGTGGACGAAAACACGCCCCTGCAGCACACCAACCACTGGAACCAGTGCGATACGATCCTGATCACCTACGGTGACAGCCTGCTGGCAACCGACGAAAAGCCCCTGGTCACCCTGAAGCGTTTTCTCGATGACAACAGCGAGGGGCTGCTGAGCGCCGTTCACATCCTGCCGTTCTATCCCTGGAGTTCCGATGACGGTTTCGCGGTGCTCGATTACTCCAGCGTGAACGAGGCGCTGGGCGATTGGAGTCATATTGGCGAGATCGCAGCCGGCTACGATCTCATGGCCGATCTGGTCATCAATCACTGCTCCAGCCGCAGTCTGTGGTTCGAGAACTTCATCAAGGGCGTGGAGCCCGGCAAGGGTTATTTCTACACCGCGAGCCCGGAGGATGACCTGTCGTCCGTGGTGCGCCCGCGGACCTCACCGCTATTGAAAGAGGTGGAAACCGACGAAGGCACGCAGTACGTCTGGTGTACCTTCAGCCACGACCAGGTCGATCTGGACTTTCGCAATCCGGAGGTACTGAAACAGTTTGTCAGTATCGTGCGCCAGTACCTGGATGAGGGAGTGCGCATTTTCCGGCTCGATGCCGTGGCCTTCCTGTGGAAAGTCCCGGGTACCACCTGCCTCAATCTCGAAGAGACCCACGAGGTGGTGCGCCTGCTGCGCACCCTGGTGGAGCACGCCCGGGCGGACGCGGTGCTGATCACCGAGACCAATATTCCCAACCGGGAAAACCTGTCCTATTTCGGCAATGCCAACGAGGCCCACTGCGTCTACAACTTCTCCCTGCCCCCACTGCTGCTCAATACGCTTGTAACCGGCGACTGTAGCTACCTCAAGCAGTGGGTGATGAGTATGCCGCCGGCCCAGAACGGCACCGCCTACTTCAACTTCATTGCCTCCCACGACGGCATCGGCCTGCGCCCGGCGGAAGGCCTGCTATCGGACGAGGAACTCGATGCGCTGATTGTCACCATGCAGTCCTTCGGCGGGCACGTGTCCTACCGGGCGCTGGAAAACGGGGAAAACCGGCCCTACGAGATCAATATCGCGCTCTACGACGCCCTGCAGGGGACGGTGGATGGCCCGGACGACTGGGGGCTGGAGCGCTTTGTCTGTGCCCACGCCATCATGCTGGGGCTGGAGGGCATCCCGGGAATCTACCTGCACAGCCTGCTGGGTACCCACAATGACCACCAGCGGGTGGAGAACACGGGCCATGCCCGTTCCATCAACCGCCACCAGTGGAATCTCGATCTGCTGCAGGAGGCGTTGGAGGATACCCAGAGCAGTCACAGCCGGGTGTTTTCCAGGCTCAAGGCCCTGCTGGCCACTCGCCGTCGGCAGGCCGCCTTCCACCCCAATGCTACCCAGTTCACCCTGCATCTGGGGAGCGCCATTCTCGGTTTCTGGCGCCAGAGCATGGACCGCCGTCAGAGCGTGTTCTGTATCTCCAATATCAGTCCACAGCCGCAACCGCTGAACCTGCGGGACATCAACCTGATCGATGCCCACCAATGGCAGGACCTGATCGGCGGAGAGGTGTACGAGAGCCACGACCAGCAACTTGAACTGCGGCCCTACCAGACCCTGTGGATCACCAATCTACCGGATCATCGGTGAGCCCGGAGAGAGCGCTGATTCGCCCGTTCTCTGTGCTAAACTCCCGAGTCCCGCAGCACTTGCCAGCCCTGCTGGCGGTGCCGACCCAAGGCATGGAATCAGGAAGCGACACATGATAATCAAGCCCCGCGTTCGCGGCTTTCTCTGTACCACTACCCACCCGGTCGGCTGCGACGCCAACGTGCGCCAGCAGATCGACTATGTCAGGGCCCAGGGCCCCATCGAGAACGGCCCCAAAAAGGTATTGGTGATCGGCGCCTCCACCGGTTACGGCCTGGCCTCGCGGATCAGCGCGGCCTTCGGCGCCGGCGCGGCGACCCTGGGTATCTTCTTTGAGAAAGAGGGTACTGAGAAAAAGCCGGGCACCGCGGGCTGGTACAACTCGGCTGCCTTCCACAAATATGCCGAGGCCGAGGGGCTGTACGCCAAGAGCATCAACGGCGACGCCTTCTCCGACGAGATCAAGCAGAAAACCATCGACACCATCAAGGCCGACCTGGGGCAGGTCGACCTCGTGGTCTACAGCCTGGCCGCTCCGCGGCGCCAGCACCCGGTGACCGGCGTGGTGCACAGTTCCACCCTCAAGCCCATCGGCAGCGATACCGTGCAGAAGGGGGTGAATACCGACAAGGGGGAAATCCAGGACTTCCACCTGGAGGCCGCGTCGCAGGAAGAAATCGACAACACCGTGGCGGTGATGGGCGGCGAAGACTGGCAGATGTGGATCGACGCCCTCGACGAGGCCGGTGTGCTGGCGGAGGGTGCGAAGACCACGGCCTATACCTATATCGGCGAAAAAATCACCTGGGATATCTACTGGCACGGCACCATCGGCGCCGCCAAGAAGGACCTCGACAAGCGGGTCGTGGACATTCGTGAGCGCCTGGCCAAAAACGGCGGGGATGCCCGGGTGTCCGTGCTGAAGGCGGTGGTCACCCAGGCCTCTGCGGCGATTCCCGCCATGCCCATCTACCTGGCTATCCTGTTCAAGGTGATGAAAGAGCAGGGCGTCCACGAGGGCTGTATCGAGCAGGTGGACGGCCTGTTCCGCGATTCCCTGTACGGCGCCACCCCCAGGCTGGATGACGAAGGGCGCCTGCGCGCCGACGGCAAGGAACTGGCACCGGCGGTACAGGAAACCGTGGCGGAAATCTGGGGACGCATTTCCACGGAAAACCTGACCAGCGAATCCGATTTCGACGGCTATCGCCAGGAATTCCTGCGCCTGTTCGGCTTCGAGATCGACGGTGTGGACTACGAGGCCGACGTCGACCCGGTCGTGCCCATTTCCAACTTGGTGTAACAACCATGCTCGAGCACGGCGTCCCGTTTGCCTTGAACAGCCGGGTGCGGCGCCTGGTTGCGCCCAATCCCGGCATGATGACCGGCCCTGGCACCAACACCTACCTGCTCGGCAATGAGCAGGTGGCAGTATTGGACCCCGGCCCTGCGATTCCCGAACATATCGAGGCAATTATCGCAGCGGGCGCCGGGCGCATTCGCTGGATCGTGTGTACCCACACTCATCCGGATCACTCCCCGGCGTGGCAGGCGGTGGCCGAGGCCACCGGTGCCGAAGTGCTGGGTGCCCTGCCTGCGGACGACCGCTTCCAGGACGATACCTTCCAGCCCACTACGGAACTCTCCCACGACTACCTGCTGGAGACCCCCGAGTTTCGCTTGCGGGCGCTGCATACCCCCGGGCATGTCAGCAACCATTTCTGCTTCCTGCTGGAGGAAGAGGGGATGTTGTTCGCGGGCGACCACATCATGAAGGGCTCAACCGTAGTGATCGTGCCCCCGGGGGGCGATATGAAAGCCTATATCGAGTCCCTGCAACTGCTGCTGGATTACCCGCTGCAGAACATCGCCCCCGGTCACGGGGAAGTGATCGATGATCCCCGGGCGGAAGTGGCTCACCTGGTAGAGCACCGCCTCAGGCGCGAGCGCAAGGTAGTCGCCGGGTTGACGCAGTTGGGGCGGGCCCATGCGGACGCACTGGTCAAGGTGGTTTACGACGATGTCGACGAAGATCGCCACGAGTGGGCCAAGCTGTCCATGGCCGCCCACCTGATCAAACTCCAGCAAGAGCAACAGGCCCGACAGCACCCGGACGAGAGCTGGGAACTGGAAGAGGACGGGGCCAGCTGACCTGCTGGCAGCCCGATTGCGTCGCCTTCCTGACAGTTATCCACGACGCGAACAACAATAATGGCGTCACCTGAAAATTAAAGTAAGACAGGAGATCAATATGAACGGCCTGATGATGAACACCGACCTGACGGTGACCTCCATCATGATCCACGCGGAGAAGGTCAACGGCAGCGGAGAGATCGTCTCGGTGACCCGTGACAATCCGCGTCATCGCTACACCTACCGTGATGCCTTTGCGCGTACCCGGAAACTGGCCAATGCCCTCTCGGGTTTCGACCTCGACAAGGGCGCGTGTATTGGTACCCTGGCCTGGAATGACCACCGTCACTTCGAGACCTATTACGCTGCGACCTGCTCGGGCTACGTGTGCCACACCATCAATCCGCGCCTGTTCCCGGAGCAACTGGTCTACATCATCAATCACGCCGAGGACCAGTTCGTCTTCCTCGACCCCGATTTCATGCCGCTGGTGGAAGCCATAGCCGACCAGTGCCCCGGGGTGAAGGGATGGGTGGTGCTGACCGACGAGGCGCATATGCCCGAAAGCGCCGTGCCGGGGCTGCTGTGCTATGAGACCCTGATCGCCGACCAGCCCAGCGAATTCGAGTGGCCGCAACTGGACGAAAACAGTGCCTGTGCCCTGTGCTATACCTCCGGCACCACGGGCAACCCGAAAGGTGTGCTGTACTCGCACCGTTCGACCATCCTCCACGCCTACGCTTCCATGATGCCCGACGCCCTGGGTCTGGCGCGCAAGGACGCGGTGCTTCCCATTGTTCCCATGTTTCATGTGAACGCCTGGGGCATTCCCTACTCCTGCCCCATGGCGGGGGCCAAACTGGTCTTCCCCGGCAGCAAGGTCGGCGACGGTGCGACCCTCGCCGCCCTCATTAACGAGGAGGGCGTGACCCAGTCTGCCGGTGTGCCGACGGTGTGGCTGGCGCTGCTCGCCTACCTCAAGAAGTCCGGTGAAACCGTCGATTCCCTCAAGACCGTGGTGATCGGCGGTGCCGCCTGCCCGCTGTCGGTGATGGAGGATTTCGAGCGCTATGGGGTCGATTCCCGGGTCGGCTGGGGTATGACCGAGATGAGCCCGCTGGGCAGCATCAATGCCAGTGCCGAGAGCCGCGAGCAGTACAGCCCGGAAGAGTTTGCCAAGGTGCGGCTCAAGGCCGGCCGCCCCGTGTTCGGGGTGGAAATGAAAATCGTCGACGAAGCAGGCGAGGAATTGCCCTGGGACGGCGTCGCTTTCGGTTCCCTCAAGGTGCGCGGCCCGTGGATCTGTTCGAGTTACTTCAAACTGGACGAGAGCAGTGCCCACGACGAAGACGGCTGGTTTGAAACCGGTGACGTGGCCACCATCGACCCCGACGGTTACATGGCGATCACCGACCGCACCAAGGACGTGATCAAGTCCGGGGGGGAGTGGATTTCCTCCATCGAGGTGGAGAACGTCGCCACCGACCACCCCAAAGTGGCCGAGGCCGCGGTAATTGGCCACTTCCACCCGAAATGGAGCGAGCGTCCCCTGCTGGTGGTCGTACGTGCCCCGGGTGCGGATGACCTCGACGAGGCGGAAATGCTGGCCTGGTTCGAGGGCAAGATCGCCAAGTGGTGGACGCCCGATGCGGTGCAGTTTGTCGAATCGCTGCCCCACGGCGCTACCGGCAAGATCCAGAAAGTGGCCCTGCGCGAGCAATTCAAGGACTACGCCTTCCCGGGCGCCTGAGTCCGGGGCTCCTCCCTCCCTGTCGCGGGCCCAACCCCTCATTGGAGCCCGCGCAGTCAATTATTTGCACTATGCGTAGAAAACTGGACTGAAATCTACGCATGTTGCTTGTTGAACCTGCAGCTCACTTCTATATTTGCCTCCCAGATTCACCCCAAATGGCCCGGGAGGCCCCTGAATGCCAAGCCAGAGTTACCGCCAGAGAACGGTCCCCCAGGTCGTCGCCGAAGCCGCTGCCGAGCACGGCGATCGCGTCGCGATCCAGGATGGTGACACCCGGCTCTCCTTCAGGGATCTGGACGCGGCGCGCCTGCAGGCAGCGGCGGCCCTGGCGGCCCTCGGCCTCAGGCAGGGTGAGCGCATTGCCATCTGGGCACCAAACATGGTCCAGTGGATTGTCGCCGCACTGGGGGCCCAGAGCCTGGGGGGTGTCCTGGTGCCACTCAATACCCGGCTCAAGGGGAGTGAGGCGGGTTATATTCTGCGCGCCAGTGGCACTCGCTGGCTGTTTACGGTGCCTGAATTCCTCGGTGTCAGTTATCCCGCGCTGATCAAGAATGAGACGTTGCCAGACCTGCAGGGCACGATTCTGCTGGAAGGGGTCGCCGATGGATGTACCGGGTGGGACACGTTCCTGGCCGGGGGCGCGGTGATTGATCCTGCGACAGTGGCGGCGCGGGCCGATGCCGTAACCCCGGACGACACCCTGGATATCCTGTTCACCTCCGGTACCACCGGCAAGCCCAAGGGGGTGGTGACCAGCCATGGCCAGAATATTCGCGCCTTCGAGACCTGGAGCCAGACCGTAGGCCTGCGCTCCGATGATAACTACCTGATTATCAATCCGTTTTTCCACTCGTTTGGTTACAAGGCCGGCTGGCTGGCGGCCATTATCCGCGGTGCGAAGATACTCCCTGTCCGCAGTTTCGACCTGGACGCCGTGCTGGAGCAGATTCCTCGCGACCGGGTGTCGATGATCCCTGGTCCGCCGACCATCTACCAGTCCCTGCTGGCGCATCCACAGCGCGACAAGTACGACCTGTCCAGCCTGCGGCTGGCGGTAACGGGCGCCGCGCCGGTTCCCGTGAGGCTGGTGGAGCAGATGCGCGACGTGCTCGGATTCGAGGTGGTGGTCACCGCCTATGGCCTGACCGAGTCCTGTGGTGTGGTCTCCATTTGCCGCGCGGACGACAGCGCCGAGCGCATTTCCCATACCTCCGGGTGCGCGATGGAGGGAGTGGAAATGAAGTGCGTGGACAGCGAGGGCAATACCGTTCCGACCGGTTCCGAGGGCGAGATCTGGTTCCGCGGATTCAACGTCATGCAGGGCTATCTCGATAACCCTGAAGAAACGGCGAAGACCATCACCGCCGATGGCTGGCTGAAAACCGGTGACGTGGGAGTAATGGATGCCGATGGTTATGTGCGTATTACTGACCGCATCAAGGACATGTTCATTGTCGGTGGGTTCAACTGCTATCCGGCCGAAATTGAAAATGCCCTGTGCAGTATGCCGGGCGTCGCGCGAGCGGCGGTGATCGGCGTGCCCGATGAGCGCATGGGCGAAGTGGCCCGGGCCTACCTCGTGCCGGAGGCCGGCGCTGATCTGGATGAAGCCACGGTGATTGCCTGGGCCCGCGACAACATGGCCAATTACAAGGTGCCGCGCTCGGTTCGCTTCCTCGATGCTCTGCCGATGAATGCGGGCGGTAAAGTGCTCAAGAACGAACTGCGGGACCTGTCCGCGCGGGAAAGCGCGTGAACACCGCTGCCCCGGACATCTACCCACCGCTGGACGATGTCGATCAGCGCATCATCTCCCTGTTGCGCGAGGACGGCCGTATGCCATTTCGCGCGCTGGCCAAAGAACTGGGCCTGACAGAGAGCACCATCCGGGCCCGGGTACGTCGGCTGGAAGAGTCCAACACCATGCGTGTGGTGGCCGTCACCGATATTGAAGCCGCGGGCTATAACCTGCTACTTGCCGTAGGCGTCCAGGTCGAGAACCGTACTCCCGAAAGTGTGGCGCGGGAACTGGCGGCGATACCGGAGGTGTTTTCCGTCAATGTGGTGGTGGGCACCCACGATATCGAAGCCCTGGTCGTCGCGCCGGACCAGGCCGGGCTCCACGCGTTATTGAATGAGCGGCTGGCGACACTGCCCGGTGTGCGTCGCCTGACCCCGGCACTGGCGGTGAACGTGTTGAAGAACCAGCCCGACTGGGTGCCCCTGTGACGCGCCGCAAGCTGGACGACGTGGATCGCGCCATCGTCAACCTGCTGTCGCAGGATGCGCGGGTGAGCAACCGGCAGATTGCCGCTGAGCTCGGAGTCACCGAAGGCACCGTGCGCACCCGGGTCAGGCGGATGGAAGAAGAAAAACAGATTCGCATTACTGCGGTCACCAACATCGACCGTTTTCGCGACGCCAGCCTGGCTTATATCTGGATAGAGGTGGAGCGCAGCCACCAGGTGGGTGAGATAGCGAGCCGGCTGGCAGAAATACCGGAGCTGGGCTTTGTCGGGGAGATGCTCGGGCGCTCAGACCTGCTGGCCATCACCATGGTACGCAACAATGAACATCTCGCCGAGTTTGTGCACGGGCATATCAGCTCTATCCCCGGGGTACGGCGGACCGAAAGCACGCTGGGCGTCAATTTTGTAAAACACGATTACCGCATGGCGCGGATCGTCGACTAGACACGGCAACACAAGACTGGACAGGACCTGTTATGGACAAACGCATTTCAGCCGCTGAGGCGGTGGCGCAAATTTCTGACGGCATGACCGTGGGCATCGGTGGCTGGGGCCCCCGGCGCAAGCCCATGGCCCTGGTGCGGGAGATTCTCCGCTCCGACCTGAAGGACCTCACCATCGTCGCCTACGGCGGCGCCGACGTGGGCATGCTGTGCGCTTCGGGCAAGGTGAAGAAGGTCATCTTCGCTTTTGTGTCACTGGATTTCATTCCGCTGGAGCCCTACTTCCGCCAGGCACGCCAGAGTGGTGCCATTGAAGTGATGGAAGTGGACGAGGGCATGATGCTGCTGGGCCTGCGCGCTGCTGCCTGGGGTGTGCCCTTCATCCCCACCCAGGTGGGCCTGGGCACCGATATCCTCACCCACAACCCCGACCTCAAGGTGATCGACAGCCCCTACGACGACAAGGAGTGGGTGGCGATGCCGGCGCTGAAGCTGGACGTGGCATTGATCCACGCCGACCGCGCCGACGCGCGCGGCGTGTGCCAGATCGAGGGACCGGATCACTACCTGGACGACTGGATTGCCCGCGCTGCCGACAAGACCATCGTGTCTTGCGAGGAGTTGGTGGAGTCCAGCTATTTCCAGGATCCGGCCCGGGCGCGGCAGGTGTTCTGGGAGCGCAGTATCACCGACGCCGTGGTCGAGATTCCCGGCGGTGCTCACCCCACCTCCTGTAACCCGCAGTACGGTTTCGACGTGCCGCACTTCAAGGCCTACAACGCCAGCGCCAAGGAGGGGGGCTTTGCCGCTTACAGCGAGCAATTCCTGGGAGCGAACGAGGCGGAGTACCAGGAGCGCGTGGGCGGCCTGGATGCCATTCGCGCCATTCCCCTGCCCGTTTACTGATCAGCCAAGGAGACTTGTTCAATGACTGCAGCTACCGAATACACCCTGGCTGAACTGTGCATCGTGGCCGCCGCGGAGGCCTTCCGCGACGACGGAGAAAAGCTCGCCACCGGAATCGGCGTGATTCCCCGCCTGGGTGCCAGCCTGGCCATGAAGACCTTCAATCCGGATCTCATGATGACGGACTCCGAGGCCTTCATGCTGTCCGAGCCCAATCCGCTGGGTAATCGTGGGGACGACTTCGTCCAGGCCAACGAAACCTGGATGGGTTTTTCCCGCATCTTCGACAATGTGTGGAGCGGCAAGCGTCACGCCATGCTGGGCCCGACCCAGATCGATCGCTTCGGCCAGACCAATACCTCTGCCCTTGGCGGTACCTACCAGCAGCCGAAGGTAATGATGCTGGGCGCTCGTGGTTTTCCGGGGAATTCCATCTGTCACCGCAATAGCTTCTTTGTGCCCTCGCACAATGACCGGGTGTTCGTCGATGGCGAGTGCGATTTCGTCTCCTCCATCGGCTACAACCCGGCGCGCCTGCCCAAGGGGCACAGCCTGGACGATGTATCGATTCACCGGGTGATTACCAACCTCTGCGTGATGGATTTCGGTGGCCCCGATCACCAGCTCCGCCTGTTGTCCCTGCACCCGGGAGTACAGGTCGAGGAAGTGCTGGATAACACCGGTTTCGCGGTGCATGTTCCTGAGGACGTGCCGGTAACGGCTGCGCCGACCGGGGAGCAGCTGGCCATCATTGCTGCCCTGGACCCTCACAACCAGCGGGCCTACCAGATCAAGGATAACCCCCCCGGTATGCGCGGTTAGGGGTGGCGCGCGCATGAATCTCGAGACACGCCTCACCGAACTCCTCGGTTGCCGCTATCCCGTCGTGCAGACGGCGATGGGGTGGGTCGCCGACCCGCGTCTGGTGGCCGCCAGTTGCAATGCGGGCGGTTTCGGCTTCCTGGCGGGGGCTACCATTCCGCCGGCGGAGATGGAGCGGGACATCCTGCGGGTAAAGGAACTCACCGATCAACCCTTTGGTGTGAACTTCCATATGTACCAGCCCAATGCGGCAGATATCGTCGACATGGTGGTTCGGCACGGCGTTCGGGCGGTGAGTTACTCCCGCTCCCCGGGCCCCGAATTCATCCGCAAGTTGAAAGACGCCGGGGTGATCTGCATGCCCACGGTTGGCCTGCCCAAGCACGCCACCAAGGCCGTGGAGCTGGGTGCCGACGTGGTGACGGTGCAGGGCGGTGAGGGTGGAGGTCATACCGGTGCTGTACCCACGACGCTGCTGATTCCCCAGGTAATCGACGCTGTCGGCGACAAGGTGCCCGTGGTGGCGGCCGGCGGTTTCAAGGACGGCCGGGGCCTGGTGGCGGCTCTGGCCTGGGGCGCTGACGGCATCGCCATGGGGACCCGCTTCCTGTTGACCCGCGATAGCCCGGTGCCCAATGCGACCCTGGAGCGCTACCTGGCCTGTAAGGACCCGGCCCAGATCATTCGCTCCACCGCGATGGATGGCCTGCCCCAGCGCATGATCATGAACGAACTGCTGGCCGAGCTGGAAAAAGCCGGCGGCCTGAAAAAGCTGCTGATTGCCATCCGCAATGGTCTCGCCTTTCGCAAGCACACCGGCGCCAGCCTGACGAGCCTGTTGAAGTCCGCCGTGGCCATGCGTGGCGCCGGCGACCTCACCGCGGCCCAGGCGATCATGTCCGCCAATGCCCCGATGATTATCCAGAAAGCAATGGTGGATGGCCGCCCCGAGGAAGGCGTGCTGCCCAGCGGCCAGGTGGCGGGCGTCATTGACCAACTCCTCAGCTGCGAAGAACTCATCAGTGGTATCGCCAGCGAGGCAGAACAACGACTGGCGGTGCTGGCACAGCGCGCAGCCGGGTAACTTTTGCAAAATGCTCACACAGCAGCATCAGGGAACAGACTATGACAGCTGTATTCAAAACTACGATTAGCGACGGCATCGCCGAAATGATACTGGACCACCCGCCGGTCAATGCCTTCGACAGTGCTGGCTGGATGTCCGTGGCCGCAGAGATCGACGCACTGGGAGACAACGAAGCCGTCCGTGTCATCGTGATCGCCGCAGAAGGCAAAGGGTTTTGTGCCGGTGTGGATATCAAGGAACTGGCTGCCCATCCCGAGCGCATTGTGGCGGTGAACAAGGGCAACTACGAAACGTTTCGCGCCATTCACCAGAATCCGAAGCCGGTAATCATTGCCCTGCACGGCTTCGTGCTCGGCGGCGGGATCGGCATGGCCGGCGCGGCGGATATTCTGGTGGCCTCTGAGTGTGTACGGTTTGGGGTGCCGGAAATTGACCGCGGCGCCATGGGTGGGGGCGCACACCTGCAGCGCATGTTCCCGGTGCAGAAGGTGCGCTACATGTACTTTACCGGCGAGTTTATCGACGCTGCCGAGGCCTACCGCCTGGGTGCTGTCGAGAAGGTGGTGCCGAAAGATGAGCTGCGCGAGACGGCCCGGGAAATCGCCGCGAAAATTGCCGCCAAGTCACCCGCCATGGTCAAGCTGGCCAAGGAGGCACTGACCGGCATTGAGGACGGCAATCTGGAAGACAAGTACCGCTGGGAGCAGGGGTTCACCCTGGAGGCGTATACCGTGGGTGACTCGCAGGAATCACGGGATGCCTTCGTGGAAAAACGTGACGCAAAGTTTTAAGGCAGGATCATGAACCTCAATTACACCGAGCAACAGAATGCCTTCCGCCAGGAAGTGCGCCAGTGGCTGGCCGGGCATGTACCCGCCGAGCCGCTGAAAACCTTCGATACCGCGGAGGGCTTCCAGCAGCACCGCGAGTGGGAAGCCACATTGAACCAGGGGCGCTGGGGTATGGTCACCTGGCCCGAGGAGCTAGGCGGTCGCGGCTGCGACCTGATCGAATGGCTGATCTTCGAGGAAGAGTATTACCGCGCCCGCGCGCCCCTGCGGGTGAACCAGAACGGCATCTTCCTGCTCGGCCCGACCCTCATGGAGTACGGCACCGAGGAACAGAAGGCCCGTATCCTGCCGAAAATGGCGAACGGCGAGGAAGTCTGGGCCCAGGGCTGGTCTGAGCCCAACGCCGGCTCTGATATGGCAGCGATTCGGTCCACCGCCCGCAAACAAGGCGACAAGTACATTATCAATGGCCAGAAAACCTGGTCCACCCGTGCAGTATGGGCGGACTGGCTGTTCGGCATGTTTCGCACCGACCCGGATTCCGAACGCCATCGCGGCCTGACCTTTATCCTGGTGCCGCTGGATACTCCCGGGATTACCGTGCGACCGATCCCCCAGTTGGACGGACTGCCGGGCTTTGCCGAAATCTTCTTCGACAACGTAGAAGTAGACGTCAGTAATCGCCTGGGCGACGAGGGCGCCGGCTGGAGTGTCGCCATGGCCACTGCCGGCTTCGAGCGCGGCCTGATGCTGCGCTCTCCGGCCCGCTTCCAGGAAACCGCCCGTCGCCTTGTGGAACTCTACAAGGCGAATCAGGACAAGGCGGACCGCGACCCCGCCGTGCGCGACGCGGTGATGCGCGCCTGGATGGACGCCGAAAGCTACTGCCTGACCACCTACGAAACGGCCTGCCGGCTCAGCCAGGGTGGAAAAATCGGTGCGGAGTCCTCCACCAACAAGATTTTCTGGTCCGAGCTCGACCAGAACATGCACGCCACGGCCATGAGCATTCTCGGCGCCCGTGCAGAGCTGCTGCCCCACGCTCCCGACGCGGGCGAAGTCGGAACCTGGCTGGACGGTTGGCTGTTTTCCCAGTCGGGGCCGATCTACGCGGGCACTAACGAAATTCAACGCAACATTATCGCCGAACGAATGCTCGGTATGCCGAGGTAGCAGGAGAGTTACGATGAATTTTACGTTTAGCGAAGACCAGCTCCTGTTCCGCGACTCCGTGCGGGATTTTCTGGTCAACGAAGTCACCCCGGAACGCGTTCGCGGGATCTGGGAAAGCGAGAATGGCCGCGACGACGGCCTGTGGCAGCAGTTGGCCGAGATGGGCCTCACCGGCATTACCGTTCCGGAAGAACACGGCGGCCTCGGTATGAACGAACTCGATTTCGTGCTGCTGGCGCAGGAGTGTGGTTATGTCGCCCTGCCGGAACCCCTGGTGAACACTGCCCTGGTGGCGGTGCCGGTTATCAGCCAACTGGGTGGGGAAGCCGCCGGAAAATGGCTACCGCAGATTGCCGCGGGGGAAACCCGGGTAGCGGTGGGCTGTAGTGAGAATGGCCTCGCCGAGGACGCCGCCCAGGCGGGGTTGCTGTTGTGGGCTGAACCGGAGGCTGTGTACCTGCTGGAGCCGGATCAGTTCAGCGCGCGCTTCAATGAGTCGATCGATCCTTCAAGACGCCTCTACGCCATCGACATCAATGCCGGTGTCGCGCCGATGGCAACCGGAGAACAGGCCGCGGTGCTCTACCAGGCCGTGCTCGACCGTGGCGCGTTGGGTGCCGCTGCCCAGGCGCTGGGGCTGGCTCAGCGGATGATCGATATCTCCGTGCAATACACCAGCGAGCGCCAGCAGTTCGGCAAGGTCATCGGCAGCTTCCAGGCGGTGAAACACCACATGGCGAACGTCGCGGTGCGCCTGGAGTACGCCAAGGCGCCGGTGACCCGGGCCGCCTATGCGCTGGCGAATGCCGAGCCGGGCGCTGGCAAGGCGGTGTCTCACGCCAAGCTGGTCGCGTGCGAGGCAGCTAACCTGGCGGCCAAAAACAGCATCCAGGTGCACGGTGCCATGGGCTACACCTGGGAAGTGGACCTGCACATCTTCATGAAAAAAGCCTGGGCCATGGCCGGGACCTTTGGCGACACCGGTTTTCACAAGCAGCGGGTGGCCGACCACATTTTCGCCGACGGTGTCGCCCTGGGCGCCGGCAGCACTTTTTGAAGAGAGGAAGAGATCATGCCTGAAGCCTATATAGTCGATGCCGTACGTACCCCTACAGGCCGCCGGCGGGGTAGTCTCGCCGACGTTCATGCCGCCGATCTAGGTGCCCATGTCCTGAAAGCCCTGGCCGGTCGCAACGGCATTCCCGATAGCGAATACGACGACGTTATCTTCGGCTGCGTCGATACCATCGGCCCGCTGGCGGGCGACATCGCCCGCACCTGCTGGCTGGCGGCCGGTCTGTCCGACGAGGTGCCCGGCACCACCGTGGACCGTCAGTGTGGTTCATCGCAGCAGGCCGTGCACTTTGCCGCCCAGGCCATCATGGCTGGCATCAACGACGTGGTCATTGCCGGTGGCGTGCAAACCATGAGCAGCATTCCCATTTCTTCCGCGATGCTCGCTGCCGAGCCCCTGGGTTTCAAGGACCCCTTCTCCGGCAGCCAGGGTTGGGTGGCGCGCTACGGCGATACGCCGGTATCCCAGTTCAACTCGGCCCAGATGATTGCCGACAAGTGGGGCTGCAGCCGCGAGGACATGGAGTTGTTCGCACTGGAATCACACACCCGGGCATTGCGCGCTATAGAAGAAGGCCGTTTCGATCGTGAAATCGCGCCGCTGAATGGCCTGGATATGGACGAGACTCCCCGCCAGACTTCTCTGGAAAAAATGGCCGACCTGGACCCTCTGGCGGAAGGCGGCACCATTACCGCCGCTGTCTCCAGCCAGACCTGTGACGGTGCCTCGGCCATGTTGATCGTCTCCGAAGCTGCCCTCAAGCGTTACAACCTCACTCCGCGCGCCCGTATCCACCACATGAGCGTCCGCGGCGCCGATCCGATCTGGATGCTGACGGCTCCGATTCCGGCGACTGAGTACGCACTGAAGAAGGCAGGAATGAAGATCTCTGACATCGACCTCGCCGAGGTCAACGAGGCTTTTGCGTCTGTGCCGATGGCGTGGATGAAGGAGACGGGCTTCGCCCACGAGAAGATGAATGTGAACGGCGGCGCAATTGCGCTGGGGCATCCGCTGGGTGCGACCGGAACCAAACTGATGACGACGCTGTTGCATGAGTTGGAGCGGACGGGGGGGCGGTATGGGCTGCAGACGATGTGTGAGGGTGGTGGTCAGGCGAATGTGACCATTCTGGAGAGGCTCTGAGTCTAGTGGTGATTCATCGCTTGGCGATATTGCTCTAACGGAGCTTCGTCGCACGGCGAATCACCGGGCAGGGGCCTTCCGGGACACGCCGTGAACCCATCCATGGGGGCTTCTCTTCGACATCCATGTCTCAGAGAGTCCCTACAGGCCCCTCCCCGGCGCTTCACCTCCAGTGGAGCAGGCTGATCGATGGCGCCAAAGGTAGATATTGGCGCAGAACGGAAAATCTGATGCTGGGTCTCTGATGACACGACGCGGTCTTGAGAAGTACTCAGTAGGTAGCGACAGGAGGTGTGAGGGAGCTTTTCGGGACCGTGTGAGACATGGATGTCGAGCACGAGCGTACATGGACGTATTCACAGCGTGTCCCGAAAAGCTCCCTCACGCCGCCGGAGCGGGAAGCAATTGCCGCAACCAGAAAGAATGCGACACGAACAAAGGATCAGAAGAGTATGAGCGAAATCTGTGAAGGACGAGTAGTGATCATCACCGGGGCCGGCGGCGGTCTCGGTGCGGCGCATGCCAAAGTACTGGCCAGTGAGGGCGCCAAAGTTATCGTTAACGATATCAATGAAGAGGCGGCAGCCGCCGTCGTCGAGGAGATAAAGGCTGCCGGCGGTGAAGCCGCGGTCAACACCTCCGACATCACCAACTACGACGACAGCCTGAATGCCGTCAAACAGGCTATCGACACCTTCGGCGGGCTGCATGCAGTGGTCAACAACGCCGGTGTGAACCGCGACCGCATGTTTGCCTCCATGACCGAGCAGGAGTGGGACGCCATCATGGCCGTGCACCTCAAGGGCCACTTCTGTATCTCCTCCCACGCCGTGCACTACTGGCGCGGCCAGTCCAAAGCCGGCGAGGCGGTGGATGCGCGGATCATCAATACCACGTCCGGCGCCGGCCTGCAGGGTTCCGTCGGGCAGTCCAACTATGCCGCGGCCAAGGCCGGTATCGCGGCACTGACACTCAACCAGGCAGTTGAGCTGGCGCGCTACGGTATCACCGCCAACGCGATTGCGCCCTCCGCCCGTACCGGCATGACCACCGCGGTACCGGAAATGGCCCAGCGTATGGCCAGGCCGGAAGATGGCAGTTTCGACCACTTTGCCCCGGAAAACGTCTCGGTGCTCGTTGCGTTCCTGGCGTCGGCAGAATCTGCGGGTGTTACGGGTAAGGTCTTCGAGTCCGAAGGCGGGCGCATCTGCATCTGTGATGGCTGGCGTACTACCGAAGGGCTGGACAAGAAAGCCCAGTGGCAGCCCTCCGAGCTGAAGGACGCTGTCGCCAAACTGATTGAAACCGAAGTACCGGCACAGAAAGTCTGGGGTACCTGAGATGGAATTTGCCTTCACCGACGAACAGCAGATGATCCGCGACACCGCGGCGGACTTCCTTGCCGAGGTGTCGACCAGTGAGGCGGTTCGTGCTGCGATGGACACGGAGCAGGGCTACGACGCCGCCCTGTGGGATCGCGTGTGCCAGGAGATGTTCTGGCAGGCCATTCACATCCCCGAGGCACACGGCGGCATGGGGCTTGGCTATGTGGAGCTGGTGGCCATGCTGGAGCAGATGGGGCGCTTCCTGTTCTGCTCGCCGTTCTTTTCCACCGTCTGTCTGGGGGTGAATGCCTTGCGGGTGGCTGGCACCGCCGAGCAGCAGGCGCAGTACCTTCCGGAGATCGTGGCCGGCAAGACCGCGACCCTGGCTTATGCTTCCGCCAATGGCGGCTGGAACAGTGACAGTGTAACGGCAACCTGTCGTAGCGAGGGTGAAGGCTATCGCCTTGATGGCAGCTATCGCTACGTGACCGATGGTCATACTGCGGACCTGTTGATTGTCGCGGCGCGTGCGCCGGACAGCGCCGGTGACGAGGATGTCAGCCTGTTTGTACTGGATGCGAATACCGCGGGTGTCAGCCGTCGCTGGCTGCCCACCATGGACCAGACCCGCAAGCAGGCGGAAGTAATCCTCGATGGTGTGGTGCTGCAGTCGGGCGCGTTGATGGGCGAAGCCGGCAAGGCATGGCCTGCATTACAGACGGTGCTGGACCTCGCTCGAGTGGCTGTTGCGGCAGATCAGGTCGGCGGTGCCCAGCAGGCTTTGGATATCACCGTCGACTACCTGCAGGAGCGGGTCCAGTTTGGCCGGGTGATTGCGTCCTACCAGGCGGTCAAGCACAAGGCAGCCGACATGATGGTAAAAGTCGAAGCGGGACGCTCTGCACTGTATTACGCAGCTTGCGTGGCGGACGAGACGCTCAATGGGGGCGCCCTTGGCAGCGAACTGGGGGAGGCGGCCAGTGTCGCCAAGGCCTGGTGTTCCGACGCCTACTTCTTTAATGCAGGCTGCGGCATCCAGTTGCACGGGGGTGTCGGTTTCACTTCCGAGTACGACATCCAGCTTTACTTCAAACGGGCCAAGTCGACCGAGACCTTTCTCGGTGACGGGGCCTGGCACCGCGAGCGCCTGGCGCAACAGATTCTGGACGGGGAGGCAGCGGCATGAAACTCAGCTTCAGCCCGCAAGACGAACAATTCCGCGAAGAGGTCGCCAACTGGTTGGCGGAAAACCTGTGCGGCGAATTCGAGCGTGTCCGCCACCGAGGCGGCCCGGGGGACGAACATCACCTGGTGGAGGAGCGCAAAGCCTGGGAACGCAAGCTCGCCGAGGGTGGCTGGACCTGTATCGGCTGGCCGCAGGAACATGGCGGCCGCGGCGCCAGCATCGAGCAGCAGGTGATCTTCAACGAAGAGTACGCGCGGGCCGGCGGCCCCGGGCGAATTGGCCATATCGGCGAAACTCTGGCGGGTCCCACCATCATCGCCTTTGGCAGTGATGAGCAGAAGCAGAAATACCTGCCGGGCATCCTGCGTGGCGAAGTGTTCTGGTGCCAGGGATACTCCGAGCCGAGCGCCGGCTCCGATCTTGGCAACGTCAAGACCAAGGCGGAGTTCGACGAGGCGGCCGGCAAGTGGCGCATCAACGGCCAGAAAGTATGGACCTCACTGGCCCATGAGTCGGAGTACTGCTTCGTGATTGCCCGCACCGATCCGGCCAGCGTCGGTCATAAGGGCCTGGGCTTCTTCCTGGTGCCGATGGATCAACCCGGCGTGACCGTGCGCCCCATCGAGCAGATTACCGGAACCTCTGAATTCAATGAGGTCTTTTTCGACGACGCCGAGTGCGACGCGACCGATATCGTCGGCGCCCCCGGAGATGGCTGGAAGGTGGCCATGGGCCTGTTGGGCTTCGAGCGTGGCGTATCCACCCTCGGCCAGCAGATGCTGTTCCAGAACGAGTTCGACGCCATCGTCAAAGTGGCGAGAGAAAACGGCGCCGCTCGCAATCCAGCCCTGCGTCAGCGCATCGCAGACGCCCACGTCGGACTGAAGATCCTGCGCTACAACAGCATGCGCATGCTTTCCGGCGGCGAAGACGGCAGCCTGCAGAAGGAGGCGATGATCTACAAACTGTACTGGGCCACCTGGCACCGCAACCTCGGCAAGCTGGCCATGGATGTGCTGGGCCAGGAGAGCGAGATCCTGGACGACGCGCCCTACGAGCTCAACCGCCTCCAGTCCATGTACCTGTTCACCCGCTCCGACACCATCTACGGCGGCACCAACCAGATCCAGCGCAACATCATCGCCGAGCGCGCGTTGGGCATGCCCAGAGAACCTCGCGGCTAGCGCGCGACATTTTTGAGGAAACCATGAAATGGCATTGAAAGAACCACCACCCTACGTCAAAGGGCACAACCTGCTCGAAGGCAAATCTGTCCTCATTACTGCCGCTGCGGGGGCCGGTATTGGTTTTGCCGCGGCGACCCGGGCCGCAGAAGAGGGCGCCCGCGCCGTCACCATCAGCGATATTCACGAGGGGCGCCTGGAAAAAGCGGTTGCCACCCTGAAAGAACAGACCGGTCTCGAGGCGGTGTACGGCAAGGTCGCCAATGTCACTGTCGAGGAAGATGTCCAGTCCCTGATCGATGAGGCGGAAGCCAGCATGGGCGGGGTGGATGTGTTGATCAACAATGCGGGCCTTGGCGGCACCAAACTGCTGGTCGACATGGAGGACGACGAGTGGAGCCGGGTGCTCGATATCACCCTGACCGGCACCATGCGCATGACCCGCGCCATGCTGAAAAAAATGCAGCCACGCGGCGCCGGCGTCATCGTCAATAACGCCTCTGTGCTCGGCTGGCGCGCCCAGAAAGAGCAGTGCCACTACGCGGCCGCAAAGGCCGGGGTGATGGCCCTGACCCGTTGCTCCGCGCTGGAAGCGGCAGACCACGGCGTACGCATCAACGCAGTATCACCCTCAATTGCCTTCCACGAATTCCTGAAGAAGACCACACCGATGGAGTTGCTGGAAGAGCTGGCGTCGAAAGAAGCCTTCGGGCGCGCGGCGGAGGTCTGGGAAGTGGCCAACGTGATGATGTTCCTGGCGTCGGATTACTCGGGCTACATGACAGGTGAGATTGTGTCGTGTTCGAGTCAGCGGGCCTGAGAAAGGCGGTTTGAGCGGATCTGCACTGGATCCAGTTCCGTTGCTCCACAGGTAGGCAAGGAAGCGGGGCGAGCTGGAGCAAACCTTCGCTCGCATGGATGCGAGCGAGGAGCCTCCATGGACGGATTCACGGCGTGTTTGCGTAAGCTTGCCCCGCTTCCTTGCCGGGAATAATGCAAATACCCTCCCGGAAATTTGGGAATAATTCACAATCCGAAACGTATTTACCGAAGAGATAGAGGTTTCCAATGAGAGAAGCAGTCATCGTCAGCACTGCCCGCACCCCGATCGGCAAGGCCTTCCGGGGCGCCTTCAATGATACCGAGGCTCCGGCCATGGGCGGCCACGTCGTGCGCGCGGCCGTGGCGCGGGCCGGGATCGACCCGGCCATGGTCGACGACGTCATCATGGGCGCGGCGGCCCAGCAGGGTACCCAGGCCTACAACCTCGGCCGGCTCTGCGGCATTGCCGGTGGCCTGCCGGATACTACCGCGGGCATGACCATGGATCGCCAGTGCTCCTCCGGCCTCATGACCATCGCCACCGCGGCCAAGAGCATCATCTGCAACGAGTACGACGTGGCCGTGGCCGGTGGGCTGGAGTCCATCTCCCTGGTGCAGAACAAGCACAAGAACAGCTATCGCAACGTCTCCAAAACCGTACTGGAGATGTCGCCCAAAGCCTACATCCAGATGATCGAGACCGCCGAGGTGGTCAGCGAGCGCTACGGAATTTCCCGGGAAGCCCAGGACGAATACTCCCTGCAGAGCCAGCTGCGCACCGCGCAGGCCCAGGAAACGGGTGCCTTCGATGCTGAAATCGTCCCCATGGCGACCACCAGGGCCGTGTTCAACCGGGACACCAAAGAAACCACCTACGAACAGGTGACGCTGGAAAAAGACGAGGGCAACCGGCCTTCTACCACCCTTGAGGGCTTGCAGAGCCTGGAGCCGGTCTTCAAGGACGGCCAGTTCATCAAACAGGGGCAGTTCATCACCGCGGGTAACGCCTCGCAACTGTCCGATGGCGCCTCGGCCTGCCTGTTGATGGAGGCCAGCCTGGCCGAGCGGCAGGGGCTGGTGCCACTGGGTTACTACCGCGGTCTGGCAGTGGCCGGTTGCGCGCCGGATGAGATGGGCATCGGCCCGGTGTTCGCGATACCCAGGCTGCTGCAGCGGCACAACCTGAGCGTGGATGACATCGGCCTGTGGGAACTCAACGAGGCCTTTGCCTGTCAGGTACTGTACTGTCGGGACCACTTGGGCATCGACAACGATAAACTGAATGTAAACGGCGGCGCGATTGCCATCGGTCACCCCTTCGGGATGAGCGGTGCGCGCATGGTGGGCCACGCCCTGATCGAGGGTAAACGGCGCGGTGTGCGCTACGTGGTGATCACCATGTGTATCGGCGGTGGTATGGGCGCGGCGGGGCTGTTCGAGGTCGCCTGAGCCCATCCACTGGCGGCTCCCAGCCTCGGCGGGGAGCCGCCGTAGCGTGCTACAATGGCGCCGTTTACGGGCCCGGTAACTCATTGCCGGGCTCTGACCTATGGGGCAAAGACGGCGTTAATGAGCAAAATCGGCGAACTGCTGGTACAGCAGGGCAAAATTTCAGAGCGGGATGTGGAACGCACCCTGCTGGCCCAGAACGAAATGGGCGATATGTTCGGGCAGGTGCTGATAAAGCTGGGCCTGGTGTCCGACCAGGACGTGGCCGAGGCCCTGTCGCGCCAGCTCGATATTCCCCTGCGCGAAGCCGCTGCCTACCCCGAGGAGCCTATCCGCCTGGACGGGGTTTCTCAGGAGTTCCTGTTCAGCAATGCGGTAGTGCCCGTCGCCATGGCAGGTGATCTCATCACCTTTGCCGCCACCGTCCCCCAGGACCCGTTTATCGCCAAGGCGCTGAGTATGGCGCTGGACAAGCCGGTGGCCATCCAGCTCGGGCTGGAGACGGACATCAGCAAAGCCCTGCAGCGCTACCTCCAGGCGGACGAGCAGGAGGAGGGCGACGAACTGTCCGACCAGTTCGCCGGCCAGAGTGACGACGAATTCATCGAGCATCTGCGGGACCTGGCCAGCGAGGCGCCGGTGATTCGCCTGGTCAACCAGATCATCCATCGGGCGGTGGATATGGGGGCCTCGGATATCCATATCGAGCCCTTCGAGGACGGCCTGCACCTGCGCTACCGGGTGGACGGCGTGTTGCAGGAATCCCGGGACGCCCCTGCGCCCAGCCTGGCGCCGGCCATCGCCTCGCGGATCAAGCTGCTCTCACACATGAACATAGCGGAGCGTCGCCTGCCCCAGGACGGCCGCATCATGACCCGGGTCAAGGGTCACGAGCTCGATCTGCGGGTGTCCACCATTCCCACGGTACACGGTGAGAGTATCGTGATGCGGGTCCTGGACCGCGGCAGTATCCGCCTGAGCCTCACCGACATGGGCTTTTCCGAGGACACGCTGGCCCGCTACCAGACCCTGATCAACCGGCCCCACGGCGTACTGCTGATGACCGGGCCCACCGGTTCGGGGAAGACCACCACGCTCTATGCCTCGCTGGCCTCGCTGGATTCCGAGAAGCTCAAGATCATCACCGTGGAAGATCCGGTGGAGTACCAGCTGCAGGGCGTCAACCAGATCCAGGTGCAGTCCCAGATCGAGCTGAGCTTCGCCCGGGCCCTGCGCGCCATCCTGCGCCAGGACCCGGACATCATCATGATCGGTGAGATGCGCGATACCGAGACGGCCCAGATTGGCGTGCAGTCGGCACTGACCGGCCACCTTGTGCTCTCGACCCTGCACACCAATACGGCCGCTGGCGCTATCACCCGCCTCGAGGACATGGGGGTCGAGCGCTTCCTGATTACCTCTTCGGTCAATGGCGTGCTGGCGCAACGCCTGGTGCGAACCCTGTGCAAGCATTGCAAGCATGAGGTCGAACTGGATGACCAGACCATCAGGCATTACGGCCTGCAGCGCTTCCTGCCCCAGGGGCAGACCACGGTGTTCCAGGCCGCAGGCTGTGAACACTGCCTCGACACAGGATATGCCGGGCGGACTTCCATCCATGAGCTGTTCGTACTGGATGAAGACATGCACCGGGTGATCATGTCCGGCGCCGACGCCACTCTGCTGCATGCCGCGGCCCGTAAACAGGGCATGATCACGCTGTACGAGGATGGCCTGCGCAAGGTGGTGGCGGGCAAGACCTCGCTGGAAGAGGTGATGCGGGTCACCCAGGACCAGACCGAATCCGAGGAAGAGGCCGCCGAGATGGCCGCCCAGTTAGCCGCTCACCTCGACCAGCCGGCGGCCTGATCCCGTGCCTCACTTTGTGTACAAGGCTATTGGCCGTGACGGCAAGGCCACCGAGGGTGGTATCGAGGCTGATGGCCTGGAGGTCGCTTCACGCCAGTTGCGCAGCAAGGGCCTGACCCTGCTGAAACTCGAGCCGGGCATGGCCGCTGCCAACAGCGGCAAGGCCGCCGGAAAAGCCCCGGGTCGCCAGGAAGTGCTGTCGATGACCACCGAGCTGGCCGTACTGCTGCGCGCGGGCCTGCCGCTGGACCGGGCCCTCAAGGTGCTGATCGATATGGCGGCCGAGCCCGCCATGCACGGGCTGCTCAACGACCTGCTGAAGGACGTCAAGGGCGGCAAGGCGCTGAGTCAGGCCCTGCAGCCTCACGAAAACATCTTTGGTTCCTTCTATATCAACATGGTGCGCTCGGGCGAGGCCAGTGGCCATCTTTCCGCCGTGCTGGACCGGCTGGTGGAGTACCTGGAGAACGCCAAGGCCAATCGCGATGCGGTGGTCTCGGCTCTGATTTATCCGGCCATCCTGCTGGTGGTGTCGGTGCTCTCCATTTTTGTCATGCTGGGCTTTGTCGTTCCCCAGTTTGAAACACTGTTCGAGGACATGGGAGATGCCCTGCCCGCCATGACACAAATGGTGATCGCCGGTGCGGATTTCGTGAAATCCTGGGGCTGGCTGCTGGCCATCGCGGTGGCCGGTGCTGTGGTCTATACCCGAAGCTGGCTGCGCACCGCTGCCGGGCGCGAAACCCTGCACAAGCGCATGCTGGGAATGCCCCTTGCCGGGGGGATCGTTTTCGAGTTCGAGATGTCCAAGTTCGCCCGCACGGTGGGCACCCTGGTGGGCAATGGGGTATCCCTGTTGAAGGCGATCTCCATTGCCATCGATACGGTGGACAACACGGTGCTGAAAGAGGCGCTCGGAGTGTTGCCTCCCGCGGTCAAGGCAGGCAAGCGCATGTCCGTCGCCCTGGAAGAGACCAAAATGTTTACCCCGATGGTCATCCAGATGACGCGGGTGGGTGAGGAGTCCGGCAGTCTGGACAAGATGATGCTGGAGCTGGCCAAGGTATTTGATGATCACGTGCAGTCGGGCGTCAAGCGCGGCCTGACCCTGTTGGAGCCGGTACTCATCCTGGGGATGGGGGCGATCATAGCGGTCATCATTATCGCCATCCTGATGGGCATCCTGTCGGTCAATGATCTGGCAGCCTAGGGCGTGGCTTCCCTGACATATTTGAACAATCCCCGCGCAGGCGGGGGCCAGTATTCCGAATCCTGCGAGGACAATTAAAAATGAAGCATCACCGTAACCAATCCCGTCGCCAGCGCGGCTTCACCCTGATGGAACTGCTGGTGGTACTCGCCATCCTGGGCCTGTTGATGAGCCTTGTCGGGCCGCGGGTCCTGAACCAGCTGGGTGGCGCCAAGACCAAAACGGCGGGTATCCAGGTCAAGGATCTGGAGCAGTCGCTGGAGATGTACAAGCTGGATGTCGGGCGCTTTCCCTCCAACTCCGAGGGCCTTGACGCCCTGGTGCGCAAACCCTCCGGCGCCGCTGGCTGGAATGGCCCCTACCTGAAGTCCAAAGACGTTCCTCTCGACCCCTGGAACCGGGAGTACCATTACAAGTACCCGGGCGAGCGGTCGGAGGTGGACATCTTTAGCTACGGCCAGAATGGCGTGCCGGGCGGTGAAGGTGAAGACACTGACGTGGGCAACTGGCGCTAAGGCGCAGCCGACAACACAGGTGTTCCGCCGGTCACAACCCGCGAGGGGTTTCACTCTGCTGGAGCTGGTGGTGGCGCTCGCCATCGCTGGCCTGCTGATGGCATTGGTGGTGCCCGCTGCCGGGCGCCTGTATTCGGGTATGCAGTACCGGGAGGGTATTCGCGAGGCCATGACTGTGCTGACCGCGGCGCGCATGCGTGCAATTACCTCCGGAAAACCCCAGGATGTGGAGGTCCGTCCGGACAAGCGCAGCATTTACTACGCGGGTAAAACCCACACCTTGCCGTCGGGTGTGACGATGGCAGTTCACTCGGCCCGTGAGCTGAACCGGGAGGGTACCGGGGTAATCCGGTTTTATCCCGAAGGCGGCGCTTCGGGCGGCGGTATCGATATCGAGAGTTCCCGCGGAGACGGGGTCAGTGTGGAAGTGGACTGGCTCACCGGAGCCGTGAGCCAGGCGCGTTATGCGAGCAACTGATTTCAGGGCGTCTCGCGCGCGCCGCCCCCATCGGCAGCGCGGCTTTTCCCTGCTGGAAATGGTAGTAGCCATTGCCGTGCTGGGGGTGTCCCTCGGCGCCCTGTACCAGGCAGCCGGAGGCGCGTCGCGCAATATTCGCACGGATGAAAAATACGCTTTTGGCGTTGAGCTCGCTCAGTCCCTGCTGGCGGATGTCGCCCAGGTGCCCGTGAGTGGCTTCCGCGATGGCGGAGCAACAGAAGGCGGTTTTCTGTGGGAGGTGGTGGCGACCCCGCTGCCTCAGATAGAGAAGGGTCTACCTGCCGGTGTGCTGCAGGATGTCGAAGTGGTAGTGGCCTGGCAGGATGGCCGTCATCGTCGGGAGGTGCGTCTGAACTCGGTGGTCGAGGGAGTGCAAACACGCTGATGGCCGGCTCTGCTCCCAGGTTACCGCGCGCCACCATGCCGGGTTTTACCCTGGTGGAGGTGGTGGTGGCCCTGTCCATCCTGTCGATGATCATGCTGGCGACGGTCACTGCACTGCGCACCTTTGGGCGCACGCAGGCTACCCTGCAGTCGGTCACTGAGCGCGTTGACGAGGTGCGCCTGGGCAGCAGCCTCTTGCGGGACCTGGTGGCCTCGGCCGTCGTGGGTACAGAGGGTGGCAGTGGCGGCCTGGGCCTGGGTGGCTCAGGTGGAAGCTCACGTCAGGCCCTGATGCGTGGTGACGACGACAGCGTTATCTGGCGCGCTACGGTGTTGTTCGGTGAGTCCTATGGCGGTGCCTATGTCCTGCGCCTCGGGCGAGCCGATGACGAACTGGTGCTCGCCTGGAGCGACCAGCCGGACCTGCCCGAGGACATCGACTGGAGCCGGGCACCGTCGAAAACCGTGGTCAGCGGACTGCAGGATTTTTCGGTCGGCTATCGCGAGGCTTACGGCGAACCCTGGACAAGCGAGTGGACGGGAGAGGGGACGCCACTCCTGGTGCGCTTCAGGATAAAAACCCGTGATCGCTACTGGCCGGACCTTGTTGCCCTGGTGCCGGGTAAATGACCAGGGAATTTTTACCGCGGCAGGGCCGTCAACCTGTACGTCAGGCCGGTGTGGCGCTGGCGATGGTGGTGTGGTTTCTGGCAGCCATGTCTTTGCTGGTGGCGGGTATCGTGCACCAGGGCCGTATCGACAGCCGCCTGACGCAGGCGCACCTGGCGCGGGCCAAGGCGGTTGCTTCAGGAGATGGCGCCAGTCAGCTGATGATGGCGCAGTTCACCCGGGCGCAGTCTACCCGGGCACAATCCGGGCGGGCGCCGGGTGAGCAGGGGCGCGTTATGCGCGCCAGTTTCGAACTCGGCGACACCGAAGTGGATGTGACGCTGACGCCGGCGTCGGGCTTGCTGGACATCTACAGCGCGCCGCCGCAGGTACTGGCGCAACTGTTTGCCCGACGCGGGAATCTGCCGATGGGTGAGGCACAACGGCTGGCGGACAATGTGGTACAGTTGCGCACGCCCGTCAATCGGGGCGAAGGGCCAGTTCTGACCCGCATGAGTACGCAGGAAGACATGCTGAAAGTGCCCGGATTCAACCGGGTGCTGCTGGACGCTTTGCGCGATGATATTCGCGCGGTCTCCGGTGGTGCCGGGTTCAACTGGGCGGCGGCACCGGATGAACTGCTGAGCGCGGTTCAGGGTGCAAACCAGCGTGCTGCGGACCGGGTGATGTCCCGGCGAGCGGAGAATGGCGGCCCGGGTGCTGCCGGGCAAAACGACAGCCACTACCGGGTCGACGCGGTAGTGCATTACGGTGGGCGCTCCTGGTTGCGCCGGCGCTGGGTAGTGATGAGCGGTGCCCCGGGGTCGCGCCTGGGCTGGCGCTTCCTGCGAACCGAGAGCCCGCGGGTGATTGCACAACAATGAATTGGGACAGGGAAATAAACGCAGCGACATGCTAGATGCAAGCCAGAAATGGCAATTGTTCGGCTTCGATGTTCGGGAGATCGGCAAATACTGGCAGCACGCCTGGGCGGAATTTCTCTGGGGCGATCGCTCGCCGGTGCGTGCCCATCTCGACGAAGTGGTACGCCTGCGGGCACCTGCCGGCGACGCCCGCTTCTATCACGGCGGGGAGCAAGTCGATCCCGGTAGCGCCGAACTCTGTGAAGCCATTGAGCTCCCCGCCGACCTGGTGCTGTCGCGCTCACTGCGCCTGCCGTTGGCGGCCGAGGCGGACCTCGATTCAGTCATGCGGCTGGAGGTGGCCTCCAGCAGTCCTTTTCCTGGCGATGATACGGCGGCGGGCTGGACCGTTCAGGCCCGGGAGGAGTCCTTTCTGAGGGTGCAGTTGGCCATCGCCTCGCTGAGCGCGACTATGGGCTACCTGGGAAGCGAGTACGACATCCACCGGGTGGATGAAGTGGAAGTCTGGGCCGAAGGGCCCGAACGGCCGATCGTATTACGTGGGTTTGGCGAGAGCCAGCGCCTGACGCGTTACAAGCGCCGCCTGCTGCGCATCGGCTCGCTGCTCGGCGTCGGCCTCGCGCTGGTGCTGGCGATGTTGCTGGTGGCTGCCGGCGGCAAATTCCTCGAACTGCGTCATGTGGAGTCCCTCGCTCAGTCGGTGCAGGTGGATTCGGCAGAAGCCCAGTCCGCGAAGACGGCACTGCAAACGGCCAACGAAACTGCCGGGAAGATGAACGAGGTGCTGGTCCAGTACCCCAATCCTCATTTCGAACTGGCCCGGATCAGTGCCCTTCTGGGTGACGACGCCTATATCTCCCAGTTCACCATGCGCGGCAACGAGATTCGTTTGCGCGGCAGGGCAACCGATGCCGCCGGAGTGATGCAGAAGCTCAGTGGAGTAAGGGCGTTTGCCGAGGTCTCGTCTCCCGCCGCTATCACCCGAATAGCCAACACGGGGCTGGAACAGTTCACCATCAATATCAAGTTGCGAACCGATGCATCGGCTGAGGGTGATGGTGATGGTGGGGAGAGCGCGTCGTGAGCTGGTTCCGTGACAACCGGCGCGACGCCGTTTTCGTCGCTATCACCGTAGCGCTGCCCCTGTTCCTGTTTGTTTATTTTGCCCTGCAGTTGCTCTCCGTCAGGGCGGGCTACCAGGCGGATATCGAACGTGTGGCGCCCCGGGTCGCGCGGCTCGAGGGGATTCGGCAGCGCGAGAACGAACTCAAACAGGCGCTCAGCTCGGTAGACGGAACCGTGACCAACCTGGTGTATCCCCCGGGTCGGGACCGCGCCTCGGTGGCTGCGACCATGCAAAAGGATGTTCGCGAAATTCTGATAGATGCCGGCCTGGCGGTTGCCAACAGCCAGATATTGCCGGATGACAGCGACGAAGGATTCGAGGTCGTGCGGCTGGATGTCACCGTGTCGGGAGACCTCTCCGCCCTGGACGTGGCGCTGGCGGGCCTGAGCGCCTACCGTCCGCGGCTCATGATCGAGTCGCTGGATATCTGGCCGGAGCGGGCCACCCGCCGCAACCAGGATCCCGGGCAAACGGTAACGATTGGCATGCAGATGATGGCCTTGAAGGTGCGGTCGTGAGTTTCCTGGACCGCTACCGGGAGTCCTCTGAACCGTTGCGGACGGAGCGCAGGGTGGAGTTGGTGTGTCTCGGGCTGGGAGTGTTGCTTGCACTCCAGGTTGTCTGGGTTTTGCTGCGCGCGGTTGTGCCGGCCGGAATCGAACCTGTGTACCCCGCCGAGAGCTCACTGCGTGTGGCCGATATCCACTCGTTGAACGCCGTGGGCCAGAAGGAGAGCGCGGAGATTCGCTCCCGTCCGTTGTTCTGGGAAGGGCGCCGGCCCCAGGACAGTATTCCTGTCGAAGAGGATGCTCCTGTGGAGCAGAAGACGAAGCAGGGGCTGCCTCCCGTCAAGCTGCAGGGTGTGTTTGGCAGCCGGGGTGTGATTGCGACCGTCAAGGGCAAGCAGGAGCGTTTGCTGGTAGGCGACGAGGTGGCGGGATGGACGTTGAAGGAAATCAAGCCAGACCTGGCGATCTTCGAAAGCAGCGGTCGTCGTGAGGAGGTTGGCCTGAAACGAAACGTAAGCGTTAGCGTGGGGTCTGTGGAAGAGGTCGGTCCTGGCCCTGGCCCTGGGCCACGCCCGGGACCGGGCGTGCCCGCAGCGCCAACAGGCAACTCCGAGGCCGCACCCGGGAAGATACCACCGGAGCCGCCTGCGAAGTTGGGCTTGGGTCGAATGTAAAACGATCGGTATCGGATGAATACAAGCCCGCGCAGCAGTGCGGGCCCTGGACCAGGAAATGAAGCAAATGCAAGCCAAGAATACTTTCATGGTGAAGAGTGCGCTACCGCCGCTGTTGCTGCTGTCACTGCTGCTTGCCGGTTGTGCCGAGCTGCAGCAGGAAGCGCCCAGCCATGATGCGGCAGTGACCCGCGAGCCCGTGACCGGGGCTGCAGATGCCGCCGCCGGCGCGGTCGGCACTGCCGAGCTACCGAAGGAGCCGTCGTCAGCGGATGACGATCGCGTGGCGCCTGTCATATACAAGGGTACAGATCGCCAGGTGCGTATGCCGGCCGCTGCCGAGCCGATCCGCCTGGTGGGCAAGGATGTCAGCCTGAATTTCGAAGAGGCACCGCTGGGCGAAGTGGTACACGCTGTGCTCGCCGACATCCTGAATCTTGATTACATCATTGACCACCCCGTGCAGGGTAAGGTTACCCTGCGTACCCGTACGCCCATTCCCCGCGACCAACTGCTCGGTGTTCTGGAGTCGCTGCTTCAGGCCAACAATGTCCTGATGGTCCGCGGCAGCGACGGTCGTCTGGTGATCACGGGCTCCCAGCAGGCGCGGCGGATGAATCCCTCCGTATCGGGGCCCGGCGGCCAGGGCGCCGGCTACACCACCACGATCATCCCTCTGCGCTACATCAGCGCCACCAACATGGCGGAAATCCTCAAGCCGGTGGCGGACGAGTCGGCCTTCCTGAGGGTCGACAATACCCGCAACCTGCTGATGCTGGCGGGTACCCAGGCCCAGCTCAGCGGCTGGATGGAGATGATCACCACCTTTGACGTCGATCTGCTCAAGGGCATGTCCGTGGGCCTGTACCCGCTGGAGCACAGCGGCGTGGAAAATACCGCTGACATCCTCAACGGCATGCTCGGTGGCGCCAGTGCCGGCGGCAAGGGCGGGGCTGGAGCAGGCGGGGACTTCGGACAGCTGGTCAAAATCATCCCCATCAAGCGCCTGAACAGCCTGTTGGTGGTCACCCCGCGGGCGCACTACCTCGAGACGGTAGGTACCTGGATCGAGCGCCTGGATGCGGCGCCGGATTCCAATTTTGCCAAGAAGCTGTACGTGTACCCGGTGCAGAACACGACTGCCAGCCGTCTCTCAGACCTGCTGAACAGCATTTACAGTGGCGGTGGCAGCAAGAAATCCTCTGGTTCCATTGGCTCCAGCTCGAGTGGCCAGAGTGGCAGGAACGTGGCGCCAGGGATGAATATCGAGAGTATCGGCTCCTCCTCTGGTGGTGGTAACGCGCCAGCCAGTTTTGGCAGCCAGCAGAATCTCGGCGCAGGGATTGCCGCTACGACTGTCGGGGCGGGGGGCGAAGAGGATTCGATCATTGAGGATGTTCGGGTCGTTGCCGACGACGAAAACAACAGCCTGATGATCTATGCCACTGGCAGGCAGTACGAAATTATCAAAGAAGCGCTGGACCAGCTGGATGTGATTGCCACCCAGGTCATTATCGAGGCCAGCATCCTTGAGGTCAGCCTTACCGAAGGGTTGGAATACGGTCTGGAATGGACCTTCAAGAATGGACTTGGCAGTAGTTACAGTGGCTTCGGCCAATTGGCCGGTGCGGTATCCGGTCCGGCTGCTGCCGCGGGCTTCTCTTATTCCATCACCAACAGTGCGGGAGATATTTCCGCGGTTCTTAATGCCCTCGCGGAGGATTCGTTGGTCAATGTGATTTCTACGCCCTCGGTGATGGTGCTCGACAACCAGACTGCCTATATCCACGTAGGTAACCAGGTGCCGGTACGCACCAGCCGCTACGGGAGTGTGGCCGGGAACACCGACTCGATTATCGAGAACATCGACTACCGCGATACCGGTGTGAAGTTGACCGTGCGCCCCTCGGTGAATGCGGGGCGCCTGGTGACCATGGATATCGCGCAGTCGGTGACCGACCTGGGCTCGATTGACGCCGCCACGGGGCAGCGTGCCTTCCTGGAACGCAATATCCAGAGCCGGGTGGCGGTGCGCTCCGACCAGGCCGTAGTTCTGGGGGGGTTGATTCAGGACAATGCGACCAGCACCAACTCCGGGGTTCCGCTGCTGAAGGATATCCCTGGGCTGGGTGCCCTGTTCAGCAGCACCGACAATGAAAATCGCCGTACCGAGTTAATCGTCATCATTACCCCCAGGGTCATCGCCAGCGAAAGCGAACTGCAGGACGTCAGCGCCGAGATGCGCTCCCGCATGCGCCACATGGAGCTGATCGATGTCGACCCATAGGGTGATTGGCGCACGCCGGCCCGGTGCTTGTGCGGGCCGGTCTCGCGCGTATAATCCGCTCGTTTGAATTCTGTAATCACTTGGAAATCAGTATGTTGCAATTGAGTAAGGCCTTTGCCTCGGGCCTGCTGGTCGCACTGGCGCTGTTGGCGTTAGCGGCTTGTGAAAATAAAGAGGGAATAAACACCGAACCCGAAACGTTAACCGAGACTCAGGAGGCTGCGCTGGTTCAGCGGGTCACTGAAAGGTGGGCTGCGCTGTCTGCACTGAACTATGATCGCGCCTGGGAATATTCTTCACCTGCTTATAGAAAAGTATTCCCTAAACGGTTGTTTGTGCGAAATTTTTCCTATGTTGTGGAAAGAGAGTTGACAGGGGTTAAAGTCCTTAACTATGATGCCGAAGCAGCTGTGGCAAGTGTGTCGGTCAGGGTCATGTCCAGGCCGACCAAGTCGACCTCAGAGGCTTCCCGGGCGCTCGGTGCGCTGCCGGTCTCCATTCATGAGAAGTGGATTCTCGAAGATGGTGAGTGGTGGTTCAGTGTGAGCGGCAGGTAGGCCTTATGGCGGTAGATTGGTTGACAGCTAGCTGCAGTTAGCAATAATAGCGCTAGCAATCTGTACTTATTTTGGTTGTGACGTAAAACACATTAGGAGTCTCCTCTTATGAAAGCTTCATTCAAGCCCTTGGGTCTTGCTGCTGCCGTTGCTGCTGCAACCGCTGGTTACACCGGCGCTGCAAACGCGACTGTTGCCGCTAACCAGCTCGGCGACCTCGCCCTGGTTCCCTATTACACCGTTCAGAACGGTTTCGTAACCGGTGTTCATATCATCAATACCAGCGAAGCCACCCAGGTTGTCAAGCTGCGCATGCGTCGTGCCAGCGACTCCATGGACGCCCTCGACTTTAACCTGATCATGTCCCCTAAAGATGAGTGGACTGGCTGGATCGATATCAGCGACTCAGGTGAGATTGCCTTCAACACTGGCGACAACACCTGTACTGCTCCGCAGCTCACCAATGGCCGCTTCGTCATGCCTGACGACATGAGCGACACCACCCTGGTTGACTTCCGTACCGGCGCTGAAGAAGGCTACATCGAAGTAATCGGCATGGGTCAGCCCGATAGCGAATCTGCTCCGATCGCTGTTGCCGCCAAGCACGGTTCTGACGGTGTTCCCGCTGACTGTAATGCGGTCGCCTCTAACTTTTACCGCGCGACCTCTTTTGCAACTGCTACCGGTGTGATCACTGCCACCCCTACGGAAAACGGCGTGCAGTCACCGATCCTGACCCATCAGTGTAAAGCTGATGCCGTAACTGGTCTGGCTCCGGAAAACTGCTCCGGCGCGGCTTCTGTCGTACCGAACAACTATGTCGACTCCGAAAACGCCCTGAAGGTATCCTACTTCATTCGTGATACTGCGGGCGGTCTGGAAATGGGCAGCAACGCTGTGCACATTGAAGACTTCAGTGCGTCCACCGCTGATGCGATGATCACTAACCAGCAGACCCAGCTGGCGGGTAGCTTCGACCCCATGGGTTACCTGTTCCCTGATCTGGATGGTGGTTCTCCGTTCGTAGACACCGCTGGTAACACCAACGTTACTACTGTTAACCGCGGGCTGTTTGACACGGTTATCCGTCCCGACTTGGGCGCCTTGGAGATCGTTAACGACTGGTCTACCAACCCCGCCAACAACGTGCGCACCGACTGGGTTGTTACCTTCCCAGGCCAGTACACCATGCTGAACATCTTCAGCTATATCGCGGCCCTGCCCGATGTCACTGTCACTACTGACGGCACTGGCACCTGTACCTTCGCCAACACCTGTGACCTGCGTGACATCCCGGTAGACGTGTCCCTGACCGTTTACGACCGCGAAGAGCAGAGCTTCACGCCGGCCGAAGGTGGCCTGGTAGTGTCTCCCTCTATCAGTGCGACTCCGGAAGGCTTCATTCTGCCTAACGAAGTTAACGTGATTGAGTGGGCCTCCGTGGGCGTAACCCCCGAGCCGGTTTTGGGTAGTGATTACGCAGTGACCAATACCGTGCAGCTGGCTGACGCTGTTGCAGGCTGGGCCGAACTGGATGTGAAAGCTGACCCCACTAAAGGCGGCGCACAGTCAGTGTTTGAGTACATGATCGACCCGAACCTGCCCGGCGCTGCTCTGGGTCCGGTTGCCGTCACTAGCGTAGAGCAGGTGCCCATGATTGGCTTCACCGCTTGGGAGCGTTCTTTCCCGAGCAACCCCGATGCCAACTACGGTCGTATCATCGATCACAGCTTCGTGGTATCTTCCTGATATCCTTCGGCTAACGCCGAAAGCTGTACAAAAGACCGGCGCCCTTGTGGCGCCGGTTTTTTTTGCGCACGTGATTATTTTCGGTCAAAAAACTGTAAAATCCCCTTCTTGCTGAAGCGAACTTCAATCCGGGTTTCTACTCAAATCTG
The DNA here is from genome assembly GCF_008064665.1 of Parahaliea maris. Taxonomy (GTDB): domain Bacteria; phylum Pseudomonadota; class Gammaproteobacteria; order Pseudomonadales; family Halieaceae; genus Parahaliea; species Parahaliea maris. The sequence continues at coordinate 170,843 of NZ_VRZA01000006.1, forward strand.
GTTCCTATTGTAATTCTGGAGAATTCAACCGTGTCTATGCGTACATGCATCATAGTATTTGGCCTGCTGGTTTCGTTGAGCTTGGGGAGTACAGCTCAAGAACTTGCCGATGATAAGGTCGTTGTCAGTGATGGCAGTACGACTGTGAGCGAGGACGAGCTCCGTTATATTATCGAACACTGGACACCGGATTTACGCCAGGCCGCGACCGATGGGGGCGACCGAATTGAGCTGCTGAACCAGGTCCTGGCGATCAAGAAAATCGCCAGTGAGGCAGAGAAAATTTCACCCGAAGAGGACAGAGAAGACTACTGGAAACTGGAAATGGCGCTGCGTCAGGTGAAGCAGCGTTTCATGGTTGGGCGTTACATCGAAAACCTGGAAGTGCCAGATATGTCCGATCTCGCCAAGGAACGCTATGAAACGGAGAAAACCAAATACGCATCGGTGCCGGAGCAGCGTCAGTCATCCCACATTCTGGTGCTGTGCGACCCTCGTACCTGTGACGGTGACGAGGAGCAGGCTCGCCTGGAGGCGGTCCGCCAGAAGCTGGTTGCAGGAGAAAACTTTGCTGACCTGGCCAGGGAATTTTCAGAGGACCCAGGCTCAAAAGACAGCGGCGGAAAATTTGATCGATGGCTGCATAAAGGAACAACTGATGTCGATGGCGCCTATCTGAAGACGGTGTTTCTGCTGGAAGCTGTGGGTGACTACAGTGAAGTGGTTCGTAGCCGCTTCGGTTTCCACATTATCAAGCTCGACGAAATCAAGCCTGCGTATGAGCGGCCTTTCGAGGAGGTAAAGGCCAATATCATTGCTGAACTGACCAATGAGTATAAGAAGCTGCAGGTTAAAGCCTTCGACGACAACTACCGATTCACCGAAGAGTACTTCATCGATAACGACGCGGTTGACGCCCTTTTGGCGCCTTACCTGTCTGAAGAGAAGTAGCGTGAACTACAACGCGAGCTTCTGATTTGAAGTGGCTCGTGAATCACCGCAGCGTCGCGTTTGCCTGCCCTGCGGACGATAAGAAAGCATCTCAATGACTAATATTGTTGTACTCGGAATGCACCGCTCCGGCACCTCAATGGTAGCCGGTGCGCTAGTGCAAAATGGCATGTACGTTGGTGCTGACGACGAATTGCTCGCCCCCCAGAAAGGTGAGAACCCACTCGGTTTTTTTGAGCGTACCGATGTCGTCGAATTGAACGATGGATTACTGGCGGAAGCCAGCGGCAGCTGGTACTCACCCCCTTTGTCGGTCGATGATATCCGGGGACATGGCAGCGAGCAGAAGCGGATTATCAGTGCTCTGGAGCAGCGCTCGCCATGGCTCATTAAAGATCCCAGGATGATCCTCACATGGTCCTGCTGGTCGGAACTGCTCGCTGGGTCGCTGGCAATTTATGTCTACAGAAACCCTCGCGACGTCGCGGTATCCCTCCATCGCCGCAACGGCTTCCCGCTTGCGCTGGGTTTGCTCCTGTGGGAGCGATATAACCGCGAAGCACTGGCAGTTGCTGCTGGTATGTCCCATGTTTGTGTCAGCTTTGATGCGATTCAGGCGGACCCTGGGGCGGAGCTCGGGAAATTATCTGTAGCGCTAGCTGCGCACGGCCTTGCTAGTCGACTGGGGCAGGAAGGCTATAGCCCGACTCTTCCCCATAGTCGCAGTGCACTGTCCAGTGTCGCAGACTCGCTGATGACGGAATCGCAGCGAGCACTGGAAAACTACTGCGAGGCTGTTTGTAACGGTGCTCAACTGGACCTGGCCGCCATTCCGGCGACAGATGACATAGCAGCCGCTCGATTGAGTGACCTCGCAAGTTCCTTGAGCGCCCTTGCGAGCCTGCGTGAAACCGAAGCGCGTCTGGCGGAAGAGCGTGCTCTTACGCTGGAGCGTACTGAGGAGCGAGACCGTTCCCTCTCACAGTTGAGTTCCCTGGAAGTGGAGTACCGTGCCCTGGACGAAGCCCACAAGCATGAAGTGAGCGCACACCATTCACTGCAGGCAGACCATTCCGGCCTCGTACAGGCCCACCGCAGGGAACTCGATGCCCACGACCAGTTGCGCCACTTGCATTCGGAACTGGAAGCCAAGACAGACCACCTGTTTCACGAACTCAGTGAGACCTCTCGCTACCTGCTGGAATACGAACCCTCCCGGATTGCGGGTATCAACCGCGCTGTCACCCGCAGTTACAAGTGGCTGACACGGCGTAGTGCTGAGGTGACCAGTTATGACATAGCGCTGAGACGGGCCAGGGAACATTGCGAGACCTTTGGAATTACAGTGCCAGAACGGGAGCCCGGAAAGGTGGGGCAACTGTGGAATATCCTCAGCTACATGGCGCGTCACCCGGTGTCATCCCTGCGCAGTTTCAGCTATCCCCGGCTGCGTCGAGGCCTGCAAATGCTGTTCTCCTCTAATTCGGACGATTTTGCTGTCTGGGTGGGCAGTCGCTTTCCAGGTTATGTGCCCGAGGCCTACGAGTTCGACCTCGGAAGTCTGCGCGCTGAACTGGATACGCTGGAACTCGAGTTCGCGCAGGTAGACCAGCCCAGGGTGTCGATTGTGGTGCCGGTTTACAACGAGTACCGGATGACGGTCAATTGTCTCGAATCGATTCTCAAGCAAACCAGTGATTCAGCTCGCTATGAAGTTATCGTCGCTGATGATTGCTCCAGCGATCTGACCCGGTCGATCGCCGACCGAATTAGTAACGTTGAAGTCGTTCGTGGCGCAACTAACCTGGGCTTTTTGGGTAACTGTAATCGTGCTGCTGAACAGGCCCGGGGTGAGTTCATACTTTTCTTGAATAACGATACTGCGGTGACGGAAGGCTGGCTCGACCGTCTGGTTGGCTTGATGGACAGTGATGAGAGCATCGGACTTGCGGGTCCGAAACTACTGTATCCCAATGGCAAGTTGCAGGAGGCGGGAGGTATTGTTTGGAGCGATGCGTCGGCCTGGAATTACGGCAAGCTGGATAATGCTGACAAACCGGCCTACAACTACGTCAAGGATGTCGATTATATCTCCGGTGCCTGTCTACTGATTCGGAGCTCAATCTGGCAACAGCTAGGTGGCTTTGACGCCCGCTACTCACCGGCTTATTACGAAGATACGGATATCGCCTTCGCCGTACGTAGCCTCGGCTTTCGCGTAGTTTATCAGCCTGCCTCGCGCGTTGTGCATTTCGAAGGGGTCAGTAACGGCACTGACCTGAAGGAGGGCCTCAAACAGTATCAGGTTCGCAATCGAGAGATATTCCAAGATAAGTGGCGAGAGGAATTGGAGTCCTTCCATTTCGAGAATGCGGAGCACGTATTCTGGGCTCGTGACCGCTCCCGGGAGCGGCGCAGCATTCTCATTATTGATCACTATGTGCCACATTACGACAAAGATGCTGGCTCCCGTTCGACCTTTATGTACATCAAGCAAATGGTCCACATGGGCTACAAGGTATTGTTCCTGGGGGCCAACTTCTTCCCCCATGAGCCGTATACGGAAACCTTGCAGCAACTCGGGGTAGAGGTATTGGTGGGAGAGCCAATGGCTCGTGGGCTCGACCGTTGGCTGGCCGAAAATACTCGCTATATAGACACCATCTACATTCACCGACCCCATGTCGCAGAGCAGTTCTTGCCCCACCTTGAACGACTGGAGAACAGGCCGCCCATCGTTTTTTTCGGGCATGACCTTCATTACCTTCGAACCAGGCGGGAGGGTGCCGTGCTGTCGGAATCGAGTCTGGAGAAAGAGGCTTCAAGATGGCACAGCCGGGAATTCGCCGTATTTGATCGTGTCGATAAGATCTATTACCCATCAGAGGTGGAAGTAGCGGCCATTAGTAAGGAGCGCCCAGACCTCGACGTCTGTTCGATTCCGTTATACGCCATAGAACCTGCGGCCGATACCACTTACGCGCGGGATGAGCGGCAGGGAATGCTCTTTGTCGGTGGGTTCAACCATCCGCCGAATGTGGATGCAATCAACTGGTTTGTGCGCGAAGTACTCCCGCTTGTGCACATTGAGTGTCCTCTGGTCCAACTTCATATTGTTGGCTCCAACGCGACAGAGCAAGTGGCGGCTCTCGGTGACGAGCCGGGGGTGACCTTCCATGGTTTCTTGAGTGACGAGGAGTTAGAAGCGCTCTACCAGAGGGTGCGTCAGGTAGTGGTTCCCCTCCGTTTTGGCGCGGGGGTCAAAGGTAAGGTACTGGACGCGCTGGCGCGGGAGCTACCGGTTGTCGCGACTTCGGTCGGTGCGGAAGGAATCCCCGAGGCGGAGGACGTACTCTGTATCGCCAATGACGCCAACGATTTCGCCGCCGTCGTTATCGCCATCGAGAAGGGCGCGATGGATGTTTCCTCCCTGCTAATGAGAGTTCCGCAATGGCTGGAAGAGCGTTACTCCAAGCGTGCTGTACAGGTATTGCTGCAGCGTGATTTTGGCCACCCCCTGCGCGAGCCGCTCAACATTGAGGCGACGGCATGAGGGACGGCAGTAATGATCTGGATGGGTGTTGCACGGCGCTCGAGCTGTTTAGTGGCATCCACTGCTCAAGGCAGCGCCTGAGTTACCCCCGTTTGAGCGGCAAAGAAGTTTAATGCGCTGCGTAATCCACATAGGTACCGAGAAGACTGGTTCAACGGCGATTCAGCGTTATTTGTTGCACCACAAGGATGAACTCAGCTTGAGCGGAGTTCATTGCTGCGAAAGCTATGGCAAGGGCAATAATCGAGCCTTCGCTGCGGCCTTCACCGCACCAGACAGACGGGATGACTATTTTCGCCAGAATGACCTGGACGATCCGGAGAGCAGGAAACAATGGTTTGAATCTCTCGCCGCCCAATTTGACACGGAGTTGCAGGAAACTGGAGAGACAATCGGGACATTTTTGATCTCGTCCGAGCACCTGCATTCCCGGCTCCAGTCCGCATCTGAGGTCAGGGCCGTCGCTGACTTTGTATTGCCAAGGTTTAGCAGTGTCGAGATTCGCTGTTACCTGCGGCGACAGGATGAATTGGCGCTCAGTCGCTTCAGTGAGGCCTTGCGGGCCGGTTATGCGCCCCCTGCATTATTACCGAAAGGTCAGCGCCCTCTCAGTACTCAGCCGGCTCCCTACTTCGACTACGCGGCGCTATTGGATCGATGGGCCTTGGCCTTTGGCGACGCCGCTGTGCACCCTCGGATTTTTTCTCGGGAATCGCTTTTTAAGGGGGATGTGGTAGCGGATTTCCTGCAATCCATCGGTCAACGAAAAGCTCCAGAGTCCAAGGTAATACGAGCAAATGAGGCGCTTCCCGCGACGACGCAGGCCGCTATTTACATGTTAAACCGACATATGGCGAAACCGCATAGTGTTGAGGGGCGAGTGTTGAGAAAGCGTCTTGTTGCAATGGCGGAGCAAATGGGGATCAGTGGTGATAGCCTTCTTCCCTGTAAGACCGCAGCGCGGAACTTTTACCAGAAATTTGAAGCAGGGAATAGAGAAGTTGCGAAGCGCTGGTTTGGTCGGGATACACTGTTTGTTGAAGACTTCAGCAGATACCCCCTTGAGTCGACGCGGTTGGATTCCTCCCGGGTAGCGTCACTATTGGGGGGACTATTGTTGGCGGTGGCAGGCGAGGGAGAAAATTCAGACAGCTTTGGTCCCGTGTTGCCCAAGAAACCATTGCCCGACTTCAATTGGAGCTAGAGATCGCCACGCGGCAACTAGCGAAGTAGGCAAGTGTGAAGCAGTCGCCAGGTGCGACGATAGCAGCCCAGCTAAAACGATATTGGATCTATAAATTTATATGCGAACCGTAATATGCCACTATCATATTTTCAAAAACAGTGGGACCAGTTTTGATGAGCAACTAACGGCGAATTACGGTGATGCTCATTGTATTTTTGACGGTCCTTTCAGGTACTCAAAGATTAACCAAGATGAATTAATCAAAATTGTCAGTAATCACAAAGATTGTATTGCGTTCTCTTCGCATCAGATTAACCTGCCTGTCCCTTCCTCGATAGATGTTCGCGTGGAGCCGGTGGTATTTGTGCGGCATCCACTGTTGAGAATACGGTCTATATATCAATTCAGCAAGAAGTCTCCTGCCACTTCCTTCGTCGGAGAATTCTCTTCAGGTCTGGATTTCGGCGATTGGATAAATGAATGCATAAAAAGCAAAGCTGGTTTGACTATGATCAGCAATGCTCAGACTCGCTTGTTATCGAACGTTTATAATCGCCCTTCTATTCAAAGGCGCAGTGCAAGTGGAGGATTGATCTGTGATTTTAATCAAGCAGTCCGAAACCTGTCTCAGGTCAATTTGTTAGGGCGTACAGAGTTTTTTGAGCTTGATGTATCGAAGTTTACGAAAATAATGGCCGAGTTTGGGGTCGAGTTCGAATTTCATCGAAAGTCTGCCAGTAATGTTACCTCTGGAGACCTTGAGTTGCCTGTTGAGGCCAGACTAGAACGTATGCAGAGAGAAGTTGGGGAGCCGGTGTATGCGCTGCTTAAAGCTATGAACCAACAAGATCTGAATTTATACGATTTTGTGACGGAAACGCTTCAGTACTAAGCAATCCCACTGCCTTGAGATGCCATTCTCGAACTTAACTGGATCCTTTCTAATTGCTACTGTTGCCTGTGAAAACAAAATATTTATTGAGTACAAAAACCACTATAGGCGTCGTCGTAATCATGACAACGACTGAAAGATAGCGCGACACTTTCAGATAGTCCACGATGTACCAGGCGAAGAAGGTATTGAGCGTAACCCCCGTTAGGGCTGAAGCAATAAATTTGACTAACTGGGTGCTGCTGCTCGTGGTGTCTCGGAATACCCAGCGTGAATTTCCAGCATATGAAACGAGTACCGCCAAAGAAAAAGCAACTAGATTTGCCGTTGTCGCTCGCGCTACAAGCGCAGGATACAAGCTCAGGTAAAAGAACACATGTACGGCGGTTGCGATTGCACCTACAATCGCAAAACGCAGCAACTCGCCACCGAGACAGCGGTCGATCAAGCTGGGTTTGTTACTCATAGACTTTACGAACGAGATAGAGTGGCCGTCTTTTCGTCTCGACGAAAATTCGTGAGACATATTCTCCCAGCATACCGATTCCAACGAGCGTAATCCCATTAAAGAACAGCATTACAGTCATTAGTGAAGCGTATCCAGGTTGATCCACACCCAGGATGACTGTTTTGATCACGATGACAGCGCCATAGATAAATGCCCCCGTCGCCAGGCTGAACCCAAGCCAACTCCATACCTTCAGGGGAAAGGAACTGAACGAGGTTATGCCGTCGACAGCAAAACGGAAGAGCTTTCGGTAGTTCCACTTGGTAGTTCCTATCGCTCGATCCGATCTCGCGTGGGCCAGGCGCATCTCCCGGAAGCCCAACCATTCAAACAGGCCTTTGTTGAATCGAATTCGTTCCTCCAGACTGAGAAATGCGTCTAGTGCCGGACGTGCCAAAAGCCGGTAATCGCCTGCATTCGGTGTGATTTCGGTATCGCTTATCTTATTGATGAGGCGGTAAAAAGCGTTTGCTGTGGCGCGTTTGAAAAAACCATCCGCATACCGGTCCGTTCGAACATGTGTCACTACGTCGAATCCTTCTCTCCAATGTGCGACCATTTCCGGGATTAATTCTGGAGGGTCCTGGAGGTCCGCATCGATCATGATCACCGCTTCACCTCGAGCGTGTGCCAGGCCTGCGGTTAATGCGGCTTCCTTGCCGAAGTTCCTGGATAGGTCGACAATTCTCAGTTGTGGAATTTGCTCACGCATAAGTATGAGCCGGGCAAGGGTCTGGTCCGTGCTTCCGTCATTGACGACTATTATTTCGAAGGACTGACTACATTCGGAAATAAGTGGTGTTACTGTGGCGAAAAAAAGCTGGATCATGTCTTCTTCGTTTATCATCGGACAAACGAGACTCAATTCAACAGAACGCTTTTCTAAATTTGCGGTTTCCAATTTCGCTACCTTTACAGTTCATATCGACCTGAGGGCTGGTTCAATATTGGGTACGAGGCGCTTACTTTACCTTACAAATGTCAGAGCCCTTTCGGCACTCCAGATAGAATTTTACAGCATTTCGCGCAAGTTCGGGGCTTTCCCGCAACTCCTTGGGCATTATGCGATTAATCTTTCCGGTATCGTTGTCCTCTCCGTTTGCAAAAGCCTGCAGTGCAGCTTCCTGTTGATGGTGATAGGAAGCAAAGAAGGGAGTGCTAAGTCTGAATGCGTTCACTTGGTAAAAGTAAATTGCCAGCACGAGACTCCAGCCTGCCACTGTCAGAATTTTGGCTGGAGTGCGCGTTGGCGCGAATTTTGTACGCTCAGGAATTGCGATCAACCAGTACCATGCGAGTCCACATACGGCGAAGCTTGTATACCGGACATAACGAGGAGCCATTACATATTCATCGCCCAGGTAATTCCGAGTTAGAAAACTTCCCACAAGAGACAAAGTGCCGAATACAATCATGGCGCTACCCAAATTAGCCGGGTGTCGATAGGCAAGCTGGTCTATGGCTGTTACAACGATGCCGAAGAATAGCAAAGCGCCGAGAAACGTTAATGTGCTATAGGCTTCAGGCTGTGTCAGTCCTAAACGTACAAGGGACGTTCCAGAGATCAGGCCTGATCCAAGACCGGCGCATACCCATTGAAGAAAACGTACGATATCCAACGACTGTGTTTGCGCGGATGAGTTCTCCTGGGCACCTGCCAGAACGATAATGACAGGCAAACTGATAAATAGAATAGCGATGAAACGTAGCTCGTACACTTTCCGCTGCCGTGAAGTCAAGGCTAGAACCACTAGAGTGGCCGCCGAAGCAAAAGCGAGCGTGAAAGCAATATCAGAAAACAAAGTAGCTGCGATTATGCTTACCAATACAGGAATTAGTCCGCAATCATTTTTCAAATATCTGTAGGTCAGGAACACGAAAACCCATGCTAGAAGAATGAAAGTGTACTCAAAAATGAGCAAATTGTTTCCCAGGCTGTTTCGCTCCTCGGGGTGGGTAAAAAGCATGATTAGAAAAGTAATTATCCACCAATTGATTCGGCCACTTGTTCTCTTCATGTCGTAAGCGGCGCCGTAGACTAGTAATGCGAGTAACAGAAAATAGGACGCGGCGCCTATCAGGCGAAGGACATGTAAATTATAGTTGGCGTACTGTGACACATATAGAATTACCGATTTTGTCAGTACATGTCCGTGTCCGGGGAATTCGAACTCAGAAAACAGAGAGGCCAGAATCTTGGGCTTGTCGGTGGCGGCCAGTGGTTCAACGAACTGAAAGGTCCATCTGAATAGATCTTTATAATCAGGGTACGCATGGGCTGTCTGTTGTAGATCTAAAATGACCACGCTAATCCAGCCAATAACAACGAAAAGGAAAATACAGAGGCCAATATTTTTTGAAATTGAGGCAGGGCTTGGAGTCATCTATCTTATGTCCACCTAACATCACCAGCGTGCTATTCATGCTGATAGTTGCAATGAGAAAACATGGGTATTTCTGGGTGAGGCTGGACTCCGAGTAATGGACATTACTGGCTCCGAGCGCATCATATGACATTGTGGAAAGACCTGCAAAATGCTCAAATCGGCATTCGCGATAGTTCCATTTGGGTACTGGATATGGGTGTCGATATCACAGCTCGCAGCCGTGTTCAGTTTGAGGATCCGTCCGTCGGGGTGGGGAGTGTAGCAAGCCACCTAACCGCTTATCCTCATCCACTGCGGTGTAAAATCCCTGGGGATCCCGAGGGTCTTTAAGAGTTGCGGCGAAAGCGATCGAACTGGTTTGGGGTTCTCGGAAGGGTCATTGGGCTAGTTGTGGAGATTTGGAGTCGTCATGAGGCATGTCCTGTTACATGGTCACATATTTAAAAATGCTGGAACCACGCTAGATTGGGCCTTGCAGCGCAGTTTTGGGCCCCGCTTTCTGTATCATCAAGAAGAAGTGGAGATGCGAAATAGAGGCGAGAAGAGATTGGCGGAGGTTATTTTTAGTGCCCCGGACTTGACAGCGCTTTCCAGTCATCACATGCCCATACCAACTTTTAGGCTGGCAAATTTCTGCTTTCACTCGCTCTATCTGTTGCGCCATCCATTGCGGCGCGCGATTTCTGTGTATTCTTTCGAGCGGCGGCAAGATGTGCAGACGCGGGGAGCCAAAGCTGCAAAAAGGATGGGACTACAGGATTACTTGCGTTGGAGGTTGGAGCCGGATGTGCCCAATACAGTGCGTAACTATCAAACTGCTTATCTAGCGGGATGTCATCGTCAGTTTCTCGATGCCGGAGAGATGGCGTCGCTATTTGGCGAGGCCCAAACTGCGCTTGGCAAACTAAGTCTCGTTGGGCTTGTGGAGCGGTTTGATGACAGTATGGTGCTATTCGAGACTCTGCTAAGGCCCTGGTTTCCTGATATCGACCTTGCTTATGTTACCCAGAACCGCTCGCAGGTAAGTGGAGAGGCCGGCACCTTGGGCGAGTTTTCCAGTCCAGTTGAAGAAATGGGTAAACTCGCTCCGGCGATGGTGGACGCCAATGCTTACGACCTCGCACTTTACCAGTTAGTCTCCGACAAACTTGATCATGCAATTAATGGGATAACCGGGTTCGAGGAAAAGCTCAGGAAATTTCAGGAGCGCTGTATGAGTGTGAAGGACGCACACGGCTAGAGGCACATAGACGTTTTTTTTCTGCTGAATTGCTTTTAGCGTTCGCGAATCTCTTCGCTCAGAAGCCTTGGGTCAGATATAATGAGACCAGGCGGTTCCTGGGGGAAATCTGCAAGATTTTCTTCCCCCAGTACATAGCTAATCTGCTGGCTGATGCAGCGGTGTTCTGGTTTATGGCTGCTGGTGGGTAGGGACTGTTTGCTTTGGGTTGGATAGGGTTAGAGGATGCTGGTATCGGTTCATTTACCAAAAACGGCCGGCACGAGTTTCCGTGAAGCGCTGAGCGAAAGTTACGGCACTCGTCTCTACACTGATTACAACGATAGACCTGTAAACACACCACTGCTTAGTCTTCGCCTAAGGACGGTCTGTTCGGCGGTGACGTTGCCATTTAATTCTCCGGTATTGACGGGGAGTTTTGATTGCGTCCATGGGCATTTTTTGCCATTTAAATATTGTGCATTAGGAGTAACCGCGAGCCCACAGTTTATTACCTGGCTTCGCGACCCCCTGGATCGTTTGCTCTCTCATTATTTCTACTGGCGAGATGCTTCGCTGTCGAGCAATTTCGGACCGGTCTGGCAACAGTTCAGGGACGAAAGTTGGTCCCTGGAGCGATTTTGCAGTGAACCAGTTATGCGCAACCTTTATGCCCGATTCCTCTGGGGGTTTCCCCTCCGCCACTTTGACTTCGTTGGCCTGACCGAACACTATGAGGCCGATCTTGAGTTCCTTGGGAATCATGTGCTTCAACGTAACCTCAAGCTGGTTCGCCGAAACATTATGTCGGGAACCGGAAAACGAGAAGCAAAAGATGCTCTTTCCGCCAGGTTCATAGAAAACGTGCGAGGCTGGCACAGTAAGGACTATCGTATCTACGAGCAGGCATTGGAGATGCGCGCTAGACGGATTCGGCTGGGTAGTGGGAAAGATTAGCATGAACTCCTGGCCAGCTATTGTCGTTTTCATAACGTGTAGTGATAGCTGCGATCGCCAAGGTAAATGCAGATTAATGGTATAGAGACCACCAGGTCTGCTACTTGACCTATGGTGAAATTGAACCTGCCATACTGCGTTATCCGGTGAGGCGACATGCACCGTAATATTTGTCTCGGCCGGGCTACAAGTTGGTCAGGCTGAAGTTTATGTAACTGGAGGCTACGCCTCCCCTCCAGTTTAACTGAATTCAGGGCCCTCAAATTATGCCGCCCTCGCAGTCCGGCTGGCGCGACGCCATCTTCAATCGCCGCATTCTCGCCTGCGTGTTCATCGGCCTGGCCTCCGGAATGCCGCTCTACGTGCTCTACCAACTGGTCCCGGCCTGGCTTCGGGATGAAGGCGTATCCCTCACGGAAATCGGCCTGTTCTCCCTGGTTGGCATCCCCTACACCTGGAAATTCCTCTGGGCGCCTTTCATGGACCGCTATAGGCCACCCTTGCTGGGTCGCCTCGGTCGTCGCCGAGGCTGGATGCTGTTTACCCAGGTGGCCCTGCTTGCATCCATTGGCGCTTTGGGCCTGTTCCAGCCCGACTCTGCGACGCTTGTGATCGCCTGGATTGCGTTCGCCGTGGCGTTCTTCAGTGCCAGCCAGGATGTTGTGCTGGATGCCTTTCGGCGCGAAATTCTCCCGGATTCCGAGTTGGGCCTGGGCAATGCTATACACGTGCAGGCCTACCGTATTTCGAGCCTTGTACCGGGGTCGCTGTCGTTGATTCTGGCTGACCTGATGCCCTGGGGCAGCGTTTTCTGGATTACCGGTGCTTTCATGCTGGTAGGTGTGGGCATGACCTTCATGGTACGGGAACCGGAATCCGAGGTTCCTCTGGGCGGGGGGCTGCGTGAAACCGTGGTAGCACCGTTCTATGAGTACCTTCAACGCAAGGGCTGGCAGCCCCTGCTGGCCGTGTTGACTTTCATGTTTCTATACAAGATCGGGGACAACATGGCGACGGCCCTGGCGACGCCGTTCTACCTGGATATGGGCTTCTCCAAGACCGAGATTGGCCTCGTCGCCAAGCACGCTGCCCTGTGGCCCGCCATTTTTGGCGGCCTGCTCGGTGGTGTGGTGATGATCCGCGTGGGTATCAATCGCAGCCTGTGGCTATTTGGTGTGGTGCAACTGGTGAGTATCCTCGGGTTCGCCGTACTGGCGGCCAGTGAACCGCATCTCTGGTTACTGGCGCTCGTCATTGCTTTTGAGTATCTGGGCGTAGGATTGGGTACGGCGGCATTTACCGCATTTATCGCCCGGGAGGCCAGCCGCGCTTTCGCAGCGACCCAGTTTGCGCTCTTTACGGCTCTCGCGGCACTGCCGCGGACATTTGCCAATGCCAGCACCGGGGCCATTGTCGAGGAAACCGGTTGGGTGGCTTTTTTTCTGCTGTGTGCGGTGCTGGCTTTACCGGGCATGTTGATGCTTTTGTGGGTGGCCCCCTGGCGCGGGGAGGGAGAACGTACTGTGGTGGTGCAGAGCGCTAGCTGAGTCGTTTCCCAAGTGCCCGGCTCGTCATAATCACGGCGTCCAGCGATACTTCCGCAGCGCTATTTTCCCCTGCGAAATACGCACTCCCTCTGCCTCCAGCCGCTGCCTTTGGGTATACTCCCCGCTGGAGCCGGCAGGCAGGGAAATGCTGCCCTGCGCATTGATCACGCGATGCCAGGGAACCTTGCTTCCCGCGGGTAGCTGTCGCAATGCGAGCCCCACACGACGCGCAGCTCGCCCCAGCCCGGCGTGAAGCGCGACATCGCCGTAGGTCGCCACTTTGCCGCTGGGGATCATGGCCACGACCTGCCATATGCGCTCGTTAATACTGGTTTCAGGGTGAGTCATATGTAGTTGAATAAGAAGGGCGCTGTCTGGATGCATCCGCTTCCTTGAAAAGTATGTACTGTAAACCGACTGACAACTTACGACGAGTCTCTTGAAAAGTTTCAATCGCAACAAGCTGTTTCTCTTCTTCCTCCTTCTGGCCGCTACCCTCGGGGCATCGGCCAGAGCCGATCGACTCTACACCACAGACGGGGAATCGATACCCGGCCGTCTCCTCGGTATCTCCGACGGCAAGGTCCTGTGGTCTTCCGAAGTGTTCGGTGACCTGGTTATCGACCAGTATCACATCAGCCGCATCGAATCGGGTGATCATTATGATTTCAAGTTGTCTGGCCGCGAGCTGAACGACTGCTGGATGTTTGTGCAGGACGACCATCAACTGCTGCACTGCGACGAAGGTGTGGAAATGCTCTCCAGCTGGAAGCTGGTAGTGGCCGTGGGGGAGTCGGTGAATGATCCGCCGCCGCTGCTTGCCCAGAAGGGCAACGTCATCGTTGCCGCGGAGGACTCATCCGGCAACAACAATCTCAACAAGATCAATGTGGACGCGCGCTCAGAGCTGCGCTTCATCGAGTCCCGCCATACCCTGACGCTACGCTATCAGGAGGAGACCCTCGAGGACGCCCCCGCCCGTGACATGTGGCGCACCGGGTATCAGTACGACCAGTTTTTCACCGAACGCTGGTTCGCCGCGGGTAACGCCTCCTACGAGGAAGACGAGTTCAAGGCGATCGAACATCGCTCGCTGGTGGGTATGGGGATGGGCTACCAGTTCCTGGAGACTCGTTACTTTGACCTGCTGGGCAAGGGTACGGTGAACTACGTTGATGAGCAGTTCAGCACCAGCCCCAGCCGCAAGACCCCGGCCTTTCTCTGGAATCTCGATTTCGCCTGGCGTTTCAATGACAAGGGCATGGAGTTCTTCCACCGTCAGTCGGCCCTGCAAGCCTTTGAGGATGGTGATGACTGGGAAGTCACCACCCTGACCGGATTGAAATACCCGATCAACGGCCACTTCAGTTCGACCGTGCAGCTCGAGTACGACTACGACAACCTGCCCGCCCAGTCCGAGGTGGAGAAAAAGGACCAGACCTGGTCCATCGGCCTGAATTACAGCTGGTAACCTTGCATTCGCCCTGACCGTCCCCAGAACAGGGGGATAGGAGGTCGCCATGCGTTTATTGTTCCTGCTCCTGCCCTGGCTGGAGCTCGCCACCCTGATCAAGCTCGGTGCCGAAACCAGCGTGCTCACCGCACTGCTCTACGTCTTTGCCACGCTCGTGCTGGGGCTGCTCATCCTGCAGCGCCAGGGGATGGGCATGTTCCAGCACCTGCGAGAGGCCCAGGCCGGCCGGGTGCTGGGTGGCCGCCTGCTGCTGGATGATATGGCCGTCGGCTTTGCCGCACTTTTGCTGATGTTTCCCGGCATGATCACCGATGTTGCCGCCCTGATCGTGATGATCGGTCCACTGCGTCGGCGCATTGCCCGCTTTTTTGCTGGCCCGCAGGCGGAACCTTACGTCCCGGAGCGCGACGCGCAAAGCCACAATACCATTGAGGGACATTACCGGCGGCTCGACGACTGAGCTTGGTGTTGTTTCATAACCAATTGATATATAAGAATTAATTTTATTTTCTGTGAGTGGTTGGGGCGCTTGACGGCACACCGTATGTGACTAGAATTAGCACTCTCTCGCAAAGAGTGCTAATCGGGCCCTTGAAATCCATTCCAGTGCCCCAATAGATCAAGCAACCCCCGCCGGGGGCCTGTATAACATCGTTACTAGGAGAGCTTCAGAAATGAAAATCCGTCCGCTGTACGACCGGGTGGTCGTTCGTCGTAAAGAAGAGGAAGAGACCACTGCAGGCGGCATCCTTCTGCCCGGTTCCGCCAAAGAGAAGCCCAATCAGGGCGAAATTGTTGCAGTTGGCGAGGGCAAGGTCCTGGACAACGGCGACGTACGTGCCCTGGCTGTCAAGGTTGGCGACCGCGTGGTCTTCGGCCAATACGCCGGCAGCAACACCATCGAGGTTGACGGCGAAGAGCTGATCATCATGGGTGAGAGCGAAATCTACGCCGTCGTAGAGTAATCGCCCCCCGAACCGAATTCAGAAACTGTAAAGAGATTAAGGATTTAGACAATGGCAGCTAAAGACGTATTTTTCGGTGACGACGCTCGTCAGCGCATGCTGAACGGCGTGAACATCCTGGCTGATGCCGTAAAAGCCACCCTCGGCCCCAAAGGCCGCAACGTAATTCTGGACAAGTCCTTCGGTGCTCCCACCGTGACCAAGGACGGTGTATCCGTGGCCAAGGAAATCGAACTGAAAGACAAGTTCGAAAACATGGGCGCACAGATGGTCAAGGAAGTAGCTTCCCAGGCTTCCGACCAGGCCGGTGACGGAACCACCACTGCCACCGTACTGGCCCAGTCCATCGTTAACGAAGGCCTGAAGTCTGTTGCCGCTGGCATGAACCCGATGGATCTGAAGCGCGGTATCGACAAAGCCGTTGCCGCCGCTGTGGCCCAGATCGAAGCCGCTGCCATCCCCTGTGAAGACAGCAAGGCGATCGCCCAGGTAGGCTCCATCTCCGCCAACTCCGACAGCCAGGTTGGTCAGATCATTGCCGACGCCATGGAAAAAGTGGGTAAAGAAGGCGTGATCACCGTTGAGGAAGGCACTGGCCTCGACAACGAACTGGACGTGGTAGAAGGCATGCAGTTTGACCGCGGCTACCTGTCACCCTATTTCATCAACAACCAGGAAAACATGACTGCCGACAACGAGTCGCCCTTCATCCTGCTGGTTGACAAGAAGATCTCCAACATCCGCGAACTGCTGCCCCTGCTGGAGCAGGTAGCCAAGGCCTCCAAGCCGCTGGTGATCGTAGCAGAAGACGTGGAAGGCGAAGCCCTGGCCACTCTGGTTGTGAACAACATGCGCGGCATCGTGAAAGTCGCTGCCTGTAAAGCACCGGGCTTCGGCGACCGTCGCAAGGCCATGCTGCAGGACATCGCTATCCTGACCGGCGGCACCGTGATCTCCGAGGAAGTGGGCCTGGACCTGGAGTCCGCTACCCTGGAGCACCTGGGCACCGCCAAGCGCGTGACCATGGACAAGGACAACACCACCATCATCGACGGTGCTGGCGAAGGCGCAGCTATCGAAGCCCGCGTGAAGGAAATCCGCGTCCAGATCGAGAACACTTCCTCTGACTACGATCGTGAGAAGCTGCAAGAGCGCGTGGCCAAGCTGGCCGGCGGTGTTGCCGTGATCAAGGTTGGCGCTGCCACCGAGATCGAAATGAAAGAGAAGAAAGCCCGCGTTGAAGACGCCCTGCACGCAACCCGTGCTGCGGTTGAAGAAGGCGTGGTTGCTGGCGGTGGTGTTGCCCTGGTGCGCGCTGTTTCCGCTATCGCCGACCTGAAAGGCGACAACGAAGACCAGAACCACGGTATCGCAGCAGCCCTGCGCGCCATGGAAGGTCCGATGCGCCAGATCGTGTCCAACGCGGGTGACGAAGCCTCTGTGGTTCTGAACAAGATCCGCACTGAAGGTGAAGGCAACTTCGGCTACAACGCTGCCACCGGCGAGTACGGCGATATGCTGGAAATGGGTATCCTGGATCCCGCCAAGGTAACCCGTACTGCGCTGCAGGCTGCTGGCTCGGTAGCTGGCCTGATGATCACCACCGAGGTGATGATCGCTGACGCGCCGGAAGACAAGGCTGCGGCTCCTGCGATGCCCGACATGGGCGGCATGGGCGGCATGGGCGGCATGATGTAAGCCGGACCCACAGTCCTTTAAAAGGAACCCCGTCTCGAGAGAGGCGGGGTTTTTTTATGTACAGGAAGTACTGTAGATCGCGGGAGCCATGGAAGGCGAGAGCGATCAATGGGCATGAAAGTGCTACAATCCCAGCGGGGTTATAAATAAATAAGGAGAAATTCATGAGTATGGTTGTCGAGTTCATTTTCCGCTGGGCGCACGTCCTGTTTGGTATCACCTGGATAGGCATGCTGTACTACTTCAATTTCGTCCAGACGGAATACTTCAAGGAGGCCGAGGCGGACGCCAAGGCCGATGCAATGAAAAAGCTGGCGCCGCGGGCGCTGTGGTGGTTCCGCTGGGGCGCGATGTTCACGTTTATCACCGGTCTGGTCCTGCTGCACTTCGTGGGCGCCATGAGCAACTTCGTCGGTTCCTCGCTGATCTGGATCGGTGCCCTGGCCGGTACCCTGATGTTCCTTAACGTGTGGCTGATCATCTGGCCCAACCAGCAGATCGTCCTGGGCATGAAAGAGGGTGAAGGTCCCGTAGCGGCGGCCAAGGCCGGGTTGGCCTCGCGCACCAACACCCTGTTTTCCGGCCCCATGCTGCTGGGGATGCTGGGCTCCAAGCACCTGTATATCTCAGATCTCAGCATGACCGGCCTGATTGCCTGTGTGGTGATCATTCTGGCCCTTGAGGCGAACGCCCTGTTTGGCAAGACCGGCCCCATGACCAAGGTGGTCGGGGTGGTCCATTGCAGCATTGCCCTGACGGCGCTGCTGTGGATCCTGCTGGCCTTCCTGTAGGCTGCATTGGCGTCAGTTAAAGCCGGGCTTGTCCCGGCTTTTTGCTTTCCGGCGAGTGCATTTTTGCCTCCTGGGCAACTGGTTCAGCACTGGTTTCTGCCGTCTGGGTGCCTATGTATAATGGCCGCTCGTTTTCATTTGCTACGCCGTTTATGTCCCAAGACGATCTCGACCACATCCCCTCCATTGTCCCCACACGGGACAGCGACTCGCACCACGCCAAGCCACGCCCCCGCAGCCAACCCGCTGGCGGCAAGGGGAAGGGAAATGGCCGGGGCAAGGCGCCGCCGCCCGCCCGACAAGGCGGCAGCGGGCTGTGGGCGCGCCTTTTTATCACCATTGCGCTGGTGGTGGCCGCGGTCGCCTGTGCCTGGGCCTGGCAGTTGCAGGAGCAGCTGCAGCAGTCCAATCACCAGTTGGCGCGGGCCGCAGAGCGCATCACCGACCTGGAAGATCGCCTCTCGGACACCGATGAGGGCCTGAGCCAGAATACCCAGGCGATGGCGGTCAAGATCAAGGAGCTGTATTCGGAGGTAGACAAGCTGTGGGCTTCTGCCTGGCGCCGCAACAAGGCGCGGCTGGACGACCTCGAAGGGGCCAGCAAGAGCCAGGGCCAGAAGGTCACGGCGAATGCGAAGTCCCTGGCGGATGCCCAGAGCCAGCTCAAGGCGGCATCGGCGGATCTGGCCAAGTTGCGCGGCGTGGCCAGCGACCTGGAGCGCCTGATGAGCAGTGCCAAGGCCAATGGCGCCGAGGTGGAGCGGGTGGCTGACAGCCTGAACAAGATCAACCTCGAGTTGGCCAAGATGAACAAGCGGATCCAGAGCAACGAGGAGTGGGTGAACTCCATCAATGCCTTCCGCCGCCAGATCAATACCGACCTGTCGGCCCTGCAGACCCAGCTGCGGAACATGCAAAGCGCCGGCACCACACCCTGATCCACCGGCGGGGCCAGGGCCCCGCCCATTCACAAGGGGGTGTATACTGGCGCCCCTGATATTTGCTGCCCCAGGCCCGGCATACGCAGTTGGGCCGATGAGAAAAGGTATTTGCCATGACTGTCATTCGCCAGGACGACTTTATAGACAGCGTCGCCGACGCGCTGCAATTCATCTCCTACTACCACCCGCTGGATTTCGTGAAGGCGGTGCACCAGGCCTATGAACTGGAGCAGAACCCGGCGGCAAAGGACGCCATGGCGCAGATCCTGATCAACTCCCGCATGTGCGCCACCGGCCACCGCCCGATCTGCCAGGATACCGGGATCGTGACGGTCTTCCTCAAGATCGGCATGAATGTGCAGTGGGACGCGACAATGTCAGTGGCGGATATGGTGAATGAAGGCGTACGCCGGGCCTACCTGCATCCGGACAACGTACTGCGGGCCTCCATCCTCGCCGACCCGGCGGGTGCCCGCAAGAACACCAAGGACAACACCCCGGCCGTGATTCACATGGAAGTTGTGGAAGGGGATACCGTGGACGTGCAGGTCGCAGCCAAGGGCGGCGGTTCCGAAAACAAGTCCAAGATGGTGATGCTCAACCCCTCCGACAGCATTGTCGATTGGGTGGTGAAGACCGTTCCCACCATGGGCGCGGGCTGGTGTCCGCCCGGCATGCTGGGTATCGGCATCGGCGGCACGGCGGAGAAGGCCGCAGTGATGGCGAAGGAGTCCCTGATGGACCCCATCGATATCCACGAATTGCGCGAGCGCGGCCCCTCCAACCGTGCGGAAGAACTGCGCCTCGAGATCATGGATGCGGTCAACAAGCTGGGTATCGGTGCCCAGGGCCTCGGTGGCCTGACCACGGTGCTGGACGTGAAGATCATGGATTACCCGACTCACGCGGCCTCCCTGCCGGTAGCGATGATCCCCAACTGTGCCGCTACCCGCCACGCCCACTTCGTGCTGGATGGCTCGGGTCCGGCCCTGCAGACCCCGCCGGACCTGGACGAATGGCCCGACATTACCTGGGAAGTCGGCGATACCGTACGCCGGGTGAACCTGGACGCCGTCACCCCGGAAGAGGCCGCCCAGTGGCAGCCGGGCGATACCCTGCTGCTGTCCGGCAAGATGCTGACCGGGCGCGATGCCGCACACAAGAAAATGAAGGAACTGATCGAGTCCGGTGAGGGCCTGCCGGCAGAAGTGGACCTGAAGGGCCGCTTCATCTATTACGTGGGCCCGGTCGATCCGGTGCGCGACGAAGTGGTTGGCCCCGCCGGTCCCACTACCTCCACCCGCATGGACAAGTTTACCGACTTCGTCCTCGAGCACACTGGCCTGCTGGGCATGATCGGCAAGGCCGAGCGCGGCCCCACCGGCATCGAGGCGATCAAGAAGCACAAGGCGGTGTACCTGATGGCCGTGGGCGGTGCCGCCTACCTGGTGTCCAAGGCGATCACCTCGGCAAAAGTCGTGGCCTTCCCCGAACTCGGGATGGAAGCCATTTACGAGTTCGAGGTGAAAGACATGCCGGTCAGCGTGGCGGTGGACGCCACCGGCACCTCGGTCCACGAGACCGGTCCCAAGCTGTGGAAGCAGAAAATCGAGGCCGAAGCCATCGAGCTGATTTAGCCTCCTGTCAGGTTCAAGTGGGCATTACGGGCAGCTGATGAGAGAATGGATCCCCGCCTACGCGGGGATGACTCAACCACACCTATCATTGGCTCGGGTAACGTCATCCCCGAACGCCTTTGTCGGGGATCCATTCTGAAAGGTCAGAACTTTGCCTGAAACCTTCTATTGGCACGACTATGAAACCTTCGGTGCCGATCCCTCGCGGGATCGGCCCGTGCAATTCGCCGGAGTTCGCACCGATGCCGATCTGAACATCATCGGCGATCCCCTGGTCATTTACGCCCGCCCCGCCAACGATTTCCTGCCCCATCCCCAGGCCTGCCTGGTGACGGGCATTACCCCCCAGGAGGCGCTGGAAAAGGGGGTGCCGGAGTGCGAGTTTATCGCCCGGATCCACTCCGAACTGGCCCAGCCAGGCACCTGTGGAGTGGGCTACAACTCCCTGCGCTTTGACGACGAGGTTACGCGCTACACCCTGTACCGCAATTTCTACGACCCCTATGCACGCGAATGGCAGAACGGTAATTCGCGCTGGGACATCATCGATATGTTGCGCGCCGCCTACGCCCTGCGCCCCGAGGGGGTGGAGTGGCCCCTGCGGGAGGACGGTCACGCCAGCTTCCGCCTGGAGGAGCTGACCGTCGCCAACGGCATTGCCCACGAGGCGGCCCACGACGCGCTGTCCGACGTGCATGCCACCATTGCCATGGCGCGGCTGATTCGGGAAAAACAGCCCCGGCTCTATGACTACGTGCTGGCCCACCGGGACAAGCGCAAGGTGGCGCAGCTGCTGGATGTGGCGAATATGAAGCCGGTATTGCACGTCTCGGGGATGTTCGGTGGCGAGCGCTTCAATACGGCGCTGGTGGTGCCGCTGGCGGAGCACCCGCAGAACCGCAACGAAATCATCTGCTTCGACCTTTCCAGCGATCCGGCCATGCTGGCGGAGTTGAGCCCCGCCGAGATTCAGGGCCTGCTTTACACACCTGCCAGCGACCTGCCTGAGGGGCAGCAGCGTCCGGGGCTGAAAACTCTGCGCCTGAACCGCTGCCCGCTGGTGGTCACCGCGAAGATGGCGAGCCCGGAAGTGGCGGCGCGGATCGGGCTCGACGGAGCCCTATGCCGGTCTCACCTGGCAGCACTGCGTGCGCAGAGGGCCGCCAACCTGGCCGATTTCACTGCTCGGGTGCAGGCCATCTACGCCGAACGCGAACGGCCACCGATTACCGACCCGGACCGTATGCTGTACAGCGGCGGCTTCTTTGGGGAGGCGGACAAGCGCGCCATGGCCCGGGTGCGCGAGGCAACGCCGGAAGCCCTGGCCAGCCAGAGCTTTCCCTTCGAGGACCCGCGACTTCCGGAAATGTTGTTCCGCTACCGGGCGCGCAATTTTCCCGAGTCCCTGTCCGCTGAGGAGATGGCGCAGTGGGAGGAGTTTCGCTTCCAGCGCCTCACCGAGCCCGAGGCGGGCGGCAGCCTGTGCATGGAGAGCTATCACGAGGAGATCGAGCAACTGCTCGCCGCCGGTGATCTCTCACCGGCGAAGGAACAGGTTTTGCATCGCCTGCTGGAGTACGGCGACAGCCTGTTGGCCTGAGGCGCCTTCGGCGTCAGCCGGAGGTCGTTGGCGTTGTTGGAGCATCGGGCTTTTTCGCGATGATGGTTTTTACCACATCGAGAAAAACGTGGTTCACTTCCTCCAGTTCAAACCCGGCCGCCACCACGTTATTGACCGTGCGCCGGTTCATCGAGGGGCCAATTTTCTCCGTCAACAGGGTCATCAGCTGCATCATGGCGCTGAAGGGGAAGAAGCGGCTGCCGGTGTGTTCGAACATGCACAGCTCGCCACCGGGCTTGAGCACCCGATGCAGGCTGCGCAGGCCGTTGACCGGGTCTGGCACCGAGCAGAATGTGCAGGCGGTAAACACCTGGTCGAAGTGGTCGTCGGGGAAGTCGAGTTCATGGACGTCCATTACCCGGGCTTCGAGTTCGCCGTCATAGGCGGTCACCCGCGGCGCCGCCACTTCCAGCATGGCCGGGCTGATATCGATGCCGGTAATGGTTTTGCCGGGCGGGAAGGCTGCTATGTCCAGGCCTGTGCCGAGTGCCATGAACAGGATGCGACCCTCTCCCATCCGGTTGAACAGGGCGTGCTTCACCGGGTGCCAGCGCTCCTCTGCGCCGCGCCCCGCCATGAGGTCGAAGGTCGGTGCGGCTTTATCCCACTTGGCCTGGGTAGCGAGATCAGTCATGTTCTGCACTCCTGGCGACGGCAGCCAGTGACTGCGGGCCGCGCACCTGGTTGTTCAATACCCAGACCACCACGATGCAGATGAGGCCGCAAACGGCACCCTCCACCAGCGCAAGCCCCCCGGAGATTGGCGTCATGGCGGCGTGCATGCCCACCACCATACCGGCAACCATCCCGGTCAGCATCAGGGGCACCATCACCTCCATGGCCCCGAAGTAGCGCCCCAGCGGGAGCCACAGCAGGGTGGCGAAGACCATGCCCAGCAGCATGGTGAGCACCATCACCAGCCACATGTTCCAACCCAGAGGGGTCATGGCGGCGATCAGCCAGCCGATCACGGCCCCGCCACCGATGTTGGCGAACAGGTCGCCAAGCACAAAAAACAGCCGTTGATCCATGTTATTCGGGCTCCGTTGCTGCGATTGGGTGGGAACATCATACGATAAGCTGGCACGCATGGGCATCCGGCCCCGGCAGGCCCTATAATGCCACCGAGTATCGTCAGTCATGGAGTTCAGCGTGCAATTCGCCGGCAGTCATATCCTCTCTGTTACCCAGTTCGAACGCGCCGACGTGGAGCGAATTTTCACCGTGGCCGACCGCATGGAGCCCTACGCCCATCGGCGCCGGGTGACCAAAGTGCTGGACGGCGCGATTCTCGGCTCCATGTTCTTCGAGCCCAGCACGCGTACCCGGGTCAGCTTTGGCAGTGCCTTCAATTTGCTCGGCGGGGAAGTGCGCGAGACCACGGGGTTCGAGAATTCCGCCATTGCCAAGGGGGAGTCTCTCTACGATACGGCCCGGGTATTGAGCGGCTATTCGGATGTCATTGCCATGCGCCACCCGGCAGCGGGTTCCGTAGCCGAGTTTGCCGCTGCCAGCCGGGTGCCGGTGATCAACGGCGGTGACGGTGCCAACGAGCACCCCAGCCAGGCGCTGCTGGACCTGTACACCATCAAGAAGGAACTGGCCGGCCGCGGCCGCGCCATCGATGGCCTGCGTATCGCCATGGTGGGTGACCTGCGTTACGGGCGCACGGTGCACTCGTTGTGCAAGCTGCTGTGCCTGTTCGACAAGGTGCAGGTGGTGCTGGTCTCACCCCAGGAGCTGAAGATGCCGGGGGAGATTGTGGAAGAGCTACGGCAGGCGGGCCACGAGGTCATTGAGTCCGATGCCCTCGAGGCGAGCATCGCCCACGTCGATATCGTCTACTCCACCCGCATTCAGGAAGAGCGCTTCAGCTCCCAGCAGGAGGCCGACCTGTACCGCGGCCGCTTCCGCCTGAACCAGAGCATCTATACCGAGCACTGCGAACCGAATACGGTGATCATGCATCCGCTGCCGCGGGATTCCCGGGACACCGCCCGGGAGCTGGATGATGACCTGAACGACAACCCCAACCTGGCCATTTTTCGCCAGACCGACAACGGCGTGCTGGTGCGCATGGCGTTGTTCGCCCTGGTGCTGGATGTGGTGGACCAGGTCGATCGGCACGCCCGCGACGTCAACTGGTATACCGCGGGGCGCTTCTGATGGGGTTTTCCCTCCGTTTCGGCGCGGACGCGGTACGGGTTCTCGAGGAGCAGCAGGCCTTTGACGGACACTTTTCCGTGCGTCGGGTGACGCTACAGCACCGCTGTTTCGGCGGTGGCTGGAGTGCACCCCTGACCCGGGAGGTCTTCGAGCGTGGCGATGCCGTGGGTGTCCTGCCCTACGACCCGGTGGAGGACTGTCTGATCCTGATTGAGCAGTTTCGCCCCGGGGCCATGCGCGGCTACGACTCACCGTGGATGCTGGAGCTGGTGGCCGGTGTGGTCGAACCCGGGGAGAGCGACCGCGAGGTCGTACACCGGGAGGCGCTGGAAGAAGCCGATTGCGAGCTCAGTGAACTGGAGCCTATCGCCAGTTACTACCCCAGCGCCGGGGCCTGCTCCGAACAGGTGCGGTTGTTTTGCGGCCGGGTGACGCGGGCCGGTGTCGGCGGTGTTCACGGGCTGGAATCGGAGGGTGAGGACATCCTCGTCCACGCCATTCCCCGCCTTGAAGTCCTGCAGATGCTGCGGGAGGACCGCATTCCCAACGGCCATACCCTCGTTGCCCTGCAGTGGCTTGCGCTGCACGGCGAGTCCCTGCGCGAGCGCTGGAGTTGACCAGGAGCGACACTCCCCGGCCCGAGGCCAGCCAGACCGAATCACGACCCGGCCTGCTGCGCTCCAGCGCCCTGGTGGGCGCGATGACCATGCTGTCGCGGGTGCTCGGCCTGCTGCGCGACATCGTGATTGCCGCCACAGTAGGGGCGAATGCCCTGGCGGACGCCTTTTTCGTGGCGTTCAAAATCCCCAATTTCCTGCGCCGCCTGTTCGCCGAGGGCGCCTTCTCCCAGGCCTTTGTGCCGGTGCTGGCAGACTATCGGGAGCAGGGCAGTCACGCGGCGGTGCAGGCCCTGGTCAACCGGGTCGCGGGGGTGCTCGGCGGCACCCTGCTGCTGGTGACGGGCCTGGCGGTGCTGGGCGCACCTGTCGTAGCGGCGCTCTTTGCCCCCGGCTTTCTGGATGATCCGCATAAATTCGACGCGGTTACCGGCATGATCCGCATCACCTTCCCGTATTTGCTGCTGATTTCCATGACCGGATTCTGCGGCGGCATCCTCAACAGTTACGGCCGCTTCGCGGTACCCGCGTTTACCCCGGTTTTTCTCAATCTGTCGCTGATCAGCGCTGCCCTCGTGGCGGCGCCGCGATTTGCCGAGCCGGTGTACGCGCTGGCCTGGGGGGTGGCACTGGCCGGTGTGCTGCAACTGCTGTTCCAGCTGCCCTCCCTGTATCGCCTGGACCTGGTGCCCCGGCCGGTCTGGGATACCCGCCACGAAGGGGTGCGGCGTATTCTCAAGCTGATGGGGCCTGCCCTGTTCGGGGTCTCGGTCAGCCAGATCAATTTGCTGCTCGATACTGTGCTGGCCTCCTTCCTGCCCACCGGGAGCGTCTCCTGGCTGTACTACTCCGACCGCCTCACCGAGCTACCGCTGGGCGTCTTCGGGGTGGCGGTGGCTACGGTGATCCTGCCCAGCCTGTCATCCCACCGGGCCGCGGAACGGAGTGAGGATTTCACCCTCACCCTGGACTGGGCGGTGCGCATGATCCTGCTGGTGGCGGTGCCGGCGGCGGTGGCGCTGGTGGTGCTGGCGGAGCCGATTCTGGTGACCCTGTTCCAGTACGGCGAGTTGGGGAGTTTCGATGTCCGCATGGCCAGCTACAGCCTGCAGGCCTACAGCCTCGGCCTGATCGCCTTTATGCTGATCAAGGTCCTCGCGCCCGGGTTCTACGCCCGCCAGGACACCAAAACCCCGGTGAAGATTGGCATCGTGGCGATGGTGGCCAACATGGTGCTCAACTTCCTTTTCGTGTTGCCCCTGCTGTTCTGGTTCAATCTCGGTCACGTGGGACTCGCCCTGGCCACCAGCGCGTCGGCCTGGCTCAATGCCGGGCTGCTGCTGCGGCGCCTGCGGGCGGAGGCCGTTTTCCACTTCCAGCCCGGCTGGGGCCGGTTTGTACTGCGCCTGCTGATTTCCACCGCGACGATGGGTCTGGTGGCCTGGGGTCTGGTGCCCGCGGTACCAGAGCTCGCCGCCATGGGGCCCCTGCACCGGGCACTGGCCATTGGCCTGGTCTGTGGCGGCGGCGGCCTGGCCTACCTGGTGTGCCAGGCTGCGCTGGGCGCACGACTCAGCCAATTGCGCACGCCGCGCAGCCACGCCTGAATTCCCCCTGTAGAGGGCAAATTGCCAGCCCCTGGCCATAGGACAAGGAGCCTCCTTTCCGTATAATTGGCGGTTTGGTTTGACGGGGGCGGAGCCCTGCATGGAGCTGATTCGAGGCCTGCACAATCTGCGGCCCAACCACCGCGGCTGTGTGGCCACCATCGGCGCCTTCGACGGGGTGCATCTGGGCCACCAGGCGGTCATAAACCACCTGCAGGGTAAGGCGCGGGAATTCGGGCTGCCCTCGGTAGTGATCGTGTTCGAACCGCTGCCCAGGGAGTCACTGGCACCCTTGTCGGCGCCGGCCAGGCTGATGAGCTTCCGCGAGAAGTTCCGCGCCCTGGAGGCGCTGGGCGTGGACCGCGTACTGCGTATCCGCTTTACCGAGTCACTGCGCAGCAAGACCGCCCAGTCCTTCGTGGACGACGTATTGGTCGCCGGGCTGGGTGTCCGCTACGTGGTGCTGGGAGACGACTTCCGCTTTGGCAATGCTCGCGAGGGCGACCTCGAGTTCATGCGGGAACAGGGTGTGCGCTATGGCTTTGAGGCCGAGCCCACCTCGACCTCTGAGCTCGGGGGTGAGCGCATCAGCAGCACGCGCATCCGCAAGGCCCTGGCGGATGCGGATTTCGCCCTGGCAGAGCGGCTGTTGAGCCGGCCCTACAGTATTTCCGGCAAGGTGGTGTACGGCCGGCAACTGGGACAAAGCCTGGGTTTCCCCACGGCCAATATGGAACTGCACCGGCTGCGTTCGCCGCTCTCCGGCGTGTACGTGGTGTCGGTGAGCGGGGCGGGTCTCAATGCTGCTGCCGGCGTCGCCAACGTGGGAACACGGCCCACGGTGAACGACAGCATCAAGGCCAACCTGGAAGTGCACCTGCTTGACTGCGACCGCAACCTGTATGGCAAGCACATCGACGTCACGTTCCGGCACAAGTTGCGGGACGAGGCCAAATTCGACTCGGTCGAGCAACTGCGCGAGCAGATCGGCCGGGATATCGCCTGCGCCCGGCAGTGGCTGGCCGCAGATTGACTGGTAGAAGATTGAAATGAGTGAGTACAAGAGCACCCTGAACCTGCCGCAGACGGCATTCCCGATGAAGGCCAGCCTGGCCCAGCGGGAGCCCGAGCGCCTGAAACAGTGGCAGGCCATGGACCTCTACGGCAAGATTCGCGCTGCCAGCGCCGGCAAGCCCAAATTTATCCTTCACGACGGCCCGCCCTATGCCAACGGCGACCTGCACGTGGGCCACGCAGTCAACAAGATTCTCAAGGACATCATCGTCAAGTCCCGTACCCTGGCGGGCTTTGATGCGCCCTATGTGCCCGGCTGGGACTGCCACGGCCTGCCGATCGAGCTGAACGTCGAGAAGAAAGTCGGCAAGCCCGGGGTCAAGATCAGCCCCGCCGAGTTTCGCCAGAAGTGTCGTGACTACGCCGCCCGCCAGGTCGACGGCCAGCGCGAGGATTTCGTGCGCATGGGGGTGCAGGGGGACTGGGATGACCCCTACCTGACCATGAACTTCCGCTTCGAGGCGGACATCGTGCGCACCCTGTCGCGGATCATCGACAACGGCCACTTGCACAAGGGCTTCAAGCCGGTGCACTGGTGCATGGACTGTGGTTCCGCCCTGGCCGAAGCCGAGGTGGAGTACAAGGACAAGCACTCGCCCGCCATTGACGTGGCTTACGCTGCGGTGGATTCCGCGGCCTTCAACACCGCCTGTGGCAGTGACTACAGTGGTGAGATTGCCATTCCCATCTGGACCACCACACCCTGGACACTGCCGGCCAGCATGGCCGTCAGCCTGCACCCGGAGCTCGACTATGTCCTGATCGAGGGCGAAGGCCGGGCACTCCTGGTGGCGGAAGAACTCGCCGAGGCCTGTGCCAGCCGCTTTGGCCTGCCGGGCCTGACCATTCTCGGACGCTGCAAGGGAGCCGCACTGGACCGCCAGTTGCTGCAGCACCCCTTCCTCGATCGCCAGGTGCCAGTGGTGCTGGGCGACCACGTGACGACCGACGCCGGTACCGGCGCCGTGCACACTGCACCGGCCCACGGCCAGGATGACTTTGTAGTCGGCCAGCGCTACGGCCTGGAGGTTTACAACCCGGTGGGTGGCAACGGCGTGTACCTGCCCGAGACCGAGCTGTTTGCCGGCCAGCATGTGATGAAGGCCAACGCCCTGATCGTGGACCTGTTATCAGAACGCGGCGTGCTGCTGCACCACGAACAGTACGAACATTCCTACCCGCACTGCTGGCGCCACAAGACCCCGATCATCTTCCGCGCCACGCCCCAGTGGTTTGTGAGCATGCAGCAGAACGGCCTGCTGGATGCCGCCAAGGAGGCGGTGGAGCAGGTGCAGTGGCTACCGGAGTGGGGCAAGGCCCGCATCGACAGCATGCTGGTCAACCGCCCGGACTGGTGTATTTCCCGCCAGCGCACCTGGGGCTCGCCGATCACCTTGTTTGTGCATCGGGAAACGGGCGAGCTGCATCCGCGTACCCACGAACTGATGGAGCAGGTGGCCCTGAAGATCGAGGAGCGGGGCATTGACGCCTGGTTCGACCTGGAGCCGGCGGAACTGCTGGGCGACGAGGCGGCGGACTACGACAAGATCACCGATACCCTGGACGTCTGGTTCGACAGTGGCGTGACCCACGCCTGTGTACTGCGCCAGCGCGAAGGCCTGCAGGCCCCGGCCGACCTCTACCTGGAGGGCTCCGACCAGCATCGCGGCTGGTTCCAGTCTTCCCTGCTGACCGGCATTGGCGCCTACGGTGAGGCACCCTACAAGACCGTACTGACCCACGGTTTCACGGTGGATGGGGAAGGACGCAAGATGTCCAAGTCCATCGGCAATATCGTGCCCGCCAAGAAGGTGATGAACGAGTTGGGTGCCGATATTCTGCGCCTGTGGGTAGCGGCGGCGGACTTCCGTGGCGAAGTGGCCGTATCCGACGAAATCTTCAAGCGGACCGCCGATTCCTACCGCCGTATTCGCAATACCGCGCGCTTCCTGTTGTCCAACCTGAACGGCTTCGACCCGGCAACAGACCTGGTGCCCGATGCCGAGATGCTGTCGCTGGACCGCTGGGCGGTGGATCGCGCAGCGCGGCTGCAGGAGGAGATCGCCCAGGCCTACGACCAGTACCAGTTCCACCTCATCTACCAGAAGTTGCACACCTTCTGCGCCAATGACCTGGGTGGCTTCTACCTCGATGTGATCAAGGACCGCCAGTACACCACGGCGGCTGACAGCCTGGCCCGGCGCAGCGCCCAGACTGCCATGTTCCACATTGGCGAGGCCCTGGTGCGCTGGGTGGCCCCCATCCTCAGCTACACCGCTGAGGAGATCTGGGAAAACCTGCCCGGTGAACGCGCCGAGTCGGTATTCCTGGTGGAGTGGTATCCTCAGCTGGCAACGCTGGCCCCGGGTGAAGCCCTGGGACGTGAGTACTGGCAGCGGGTTATGGATGTGCGCAACGCCGTCAACAAGGCCATCGAGCAGCAACGGGCGGAAGGCAATGTCCGCGGTTCTCTCGACACCAGCGTTACCCTGTACTGCAGCGCCAGCCTGCTGGAAGACCTGGAGCAGCTGGGTGATGAATTGCGTTTCGTATTGATCACCTCGGCTGCGGCCCTGGCGCCGCTCGCCGATGCTCCGGCCGATGCGGCGACTACCGAGATCGAGGGCCTGTGCCTGCAGGTGGCGGTGGCGACCGAGGAAAAATGCGAGCGCTGCTGGCACCGTCGCCCCGAGGTCGGCAAGATCGAGGCCCACCCGACCCTGTGCGGGCGGTGCGTGGAGAACATCGAAGGCCCCGGCGAACAGCGCCGCTACGCCTGAGGTGCCTGCAATGCGTTACGGTGTGGGCGCCTGGCCCTGGTATCTGCTCGCCCTGGTGGTGATCGGCCTGGACCAGTACAGCAAGGGGCTGGCCAGCGCGAGCCTCGAGTACGCGCAGCCGGTGCCGGTTTTTTCCTGGTTCAACCTGACTCTGCATCACAACACGGGTGCGGCGTTCAGTTTTCTCAGCGATGCCGGCGGTTGGCAGCGGTATTTCTTCACCGGTATCGCCGCTGTGGTCAGCGGTCTGCTGGTGGTCTGGATCTACCGCCTGCAGCGCGGGCAATGGCTGCTGGCCCTGAGTCTGGCACTCGTGCTGGGCGGCGCCATCGGCAACGTCTGGGACCGACTGGTGCTGGGCTACGTGGTCGACTTCATTTCTGTACACTATGCCGGGTATTACTTCCCGGCCTTCAACCTAGCGGACTCGGCGATTACCGGCGGCGCCATCGGCATGATTCTTGACACTTTCCTGGGCCGGCCCGAGGGCGGCACAAAGGAGGACTGAAGGGTGGATGTACCCGTTAGCGAGGGCACTCGCGTATATCTCAATTTTTCCGTGAGCCTGGAAGACGGTTCCGAGGTGGATTCCAACTTCGGCGGCGAGCCGGTGGATTTCGCCGTGGGCGACGGCAGTCTGCTGCCCGGCTTTGAACGCTGTATCTTCGGCATGCACCCCGGTCAGCGGCAGGTTTACACCGTGCTGCCGGAGGATGCCTTTGGCCAGCCCAATGACAACAATGTGCAGGTGATTCCGCGGTCGCACTTCGATGACGACGTGGAACTGGAAATCGGCCTGGTGTTTTCCTTTGCCGATGCCGGCGGTGGTGAACTGCCCGGCCTGATTGTGTCTTTCGACGACGAGGAGGTGACGGTGGACTTCAACCACCCGTTGGCGGGGCGTACAATCCTGTTTGACGTGCACATTCACCGGGTGGAGCCCACCGAGCTGCACTAATGGAGGCTGTCAGTTTGCAAATTCAGCTCGCCAATCCCCGCGGATTCTGCGCTGGCGTAGACCGCGCCATCGATATCGTGAACCGGGCACTGGACCTGTTCGGCGCTCCGATCTATGTCCGCCATGAAGTGGTGCACAACAAATTTGTCGTGGGTAACCTGCGGGAACGCGGCGCCGTGTTCGTCGATGAACTGCACGAGGTACCGGACGACTGCATCGTTATCTTCAGCGCCCACGGTGTGTCCCAGGCGGTGCGCAACGAGGCGGCCGGGCGCGGCCTGAAAGTCTTCGACGCCACCTGCCCCCTGGTGACCAAGGTGCATATGGAAGTCGCCCGCTACAGCGCCCAGGGCCGTGAGTGCATCCTGATCGGTCATGCCGGCCACCCCGAGGTGGAAGGCACCATGGGGCAGTACGATCACAGCGCGGGTGGCGAAATCTACCTGGTAGAGGACGAAGAGCAGGCCGCTTCCCTCGAGGTTCGCGACCCCCAGCATCTTTCCTACGTCACCCAGACCACCCTGTCCATGGATGATACCGCCAGGGTGATCGATGCCCTGCGAGCGCGATTCCCGGCCATCTGCGGCCCGCGCAAGGACGATATCTGCTACGCCACCCAGAACCGACAGGACGCGGTCAAGGAACTGGCGGCGAGCTGCGATCTGGTACTGGTGGTGGGGTCACCGAATTCGTCTAATTCCAACCGTCTGCGGGAACTGGCCGAGCGCATGGGGGCCAGTGGCTACCTGATCGACGGCCCCGAGGATATCGACCCGGCCTGGCTGCAGGGAAAGTCGCGCATCGGCATTACGGCGGGCGCGTCGGCACCGGAGGTGCTGGTGCAGGAAGTGGTCGATCGCCTGCGTGAGCTGGGCGCCAGCGAACCGGTGGAAGTGCAGGGCCGGCCGGAAAATGTCACCTTCTCTCTCCCCAAAGAGTTGCGGATCGCCGCGAAAAATATCTGAATTCTCTCCGGTGGCCCAGCCGAAGCGGCCACCTTTCATCACATTCCTCCGTTGACTGGTAACACCTTCCCGGCGGCCTAGACTGCCCCTGACAGGGAGGTGTGCCGTGAACAGGATGTTCCGACCCCACCCGGTGCGCCCGGCGCGCCGGAGTGGGGGTTTGACACTGATGGAGTTGCTGATAGCGCTGGCGGTACTGGCCGTGGTCCTCGGCCTTGCCGCGCCGTCGATGCAATCCCTGTTGCTGCAGGCGCAATTGCGCAGTGAAGGGTCGCGGCTGCTGAATGCAGTCCAGTTGGCACGAAGTGAGGCGGCGGCCCGCTTCCGGCCGGTCAGTATCTGCCCCGCAGTACAGGCTGCCGCAGGCGAACTACGCTGTGGCGGTACCTATGGAGACGGCTGGCTGGTGCTGGAGGGTCTTCCTCAGGATGCCGTGATCGAGCCGGCCAGGCTGCTGCGCCTCTACCACTCCGTACCTGATGGCTATCGGGTGGCAGACAGAGCCGGAGCAGACGCTGTCGGGGCATTCACCTATTACCCGGACGGGGCTACACGCCGGAATCTCACGCTGTCGGTCTGCTCCCGCCAGCGGCCGGACCTGGCTGGCTGGAGCGTGGTGATCAACCGGGTGGGGCGAGCGCGGCTGGCGCGTGACTGGGGGCGTTGTGAGGCAGTCTGAGCATCGTTGTCCCGGGGCGCGCGGCGCCACCCTGATCGAGGTTGCCATCACCCTGCTGGTGCTTGCGGTGGGGTTGTTGGGGCTGATTCGACTGCAGGGGCTGGCCCGGTTGGAACTATTCGATGCCGCTCAACGCACTACGGCGAGTGGCCTTGCCCGGGATGTTCTGACCCGTGTCCACGAGAACCGCAATGAGTTGGATGCTTATCAGGCCCTGGGCCTCATTCGCTATGAGGCCGGCAGGGAACTGGCCCGGGACTGTGGTGCGCAAACCTGTTCCAGCCATGAGCGGGTGAGCTTCGACGCTTACCAGTGGCACCTTCGCCTTGGAGGTTTGACGCCACTCGCAGGTGCTGACGCCGGGCCGCGCGCGGACGGTGGATTGGTCATGGGGCAGCTCTGTGTTTACCACGACGGGGGGCAGGTGGGAGTGGAGGTGAGCTGGCACAGCGCGGTGGTCGAGGCAGGGGAGGGCGCGGTTGCTGAATCCGCTCCGGTTTGTATTGGAGAGGGAGAGGGAGAGGGCGATAGCAGCCGGCAGATGATGAGGATGGTCAGCCATGTCGGGGAATGGTAGGTCGCCTCTCAAGCGGCAGCGTAAGGGTGGCTTTTCGCTGCTGGAGCTGATGATCGCCCTGGCACTGGGTTTGCTGTTGATGTCCGGTATCGTCCTGGTGTACCTGGAGAGCCGGCGACAGTCGCTGGTGGAGGCGGAAGGAGCCCGGCTACAGCAGGCGGGTCGCTATGCCCTGTCACTGCTGCAGCACGAACTGTTGATGGCGGGCTTCTACGGTCGTTTAACGGCTACCTCGAACATTCCTCGCAACCCATCGGCACCGGGCTGCGGCGCGCTAACGGGCTGGTCGCTGGAACCGCTTCCGGCCATCGACCTGATCGACGACGTGGCATCCTCGTCCCGCCTCAGTGTGCACGGTCAGGCGCTGGACTGTCTTCCCTCCGGCACCGGGGGGATTGCTCCAGGTACCGATGTCCTGGTGATCAAGCGAACGGCGGCCGAGCCCACGCTGGCCCGGGGAGAACTCGCAACGGGGGTGAGTGGCGCGGAAGCATCCCAGTGGTACTTGCAAGCGGATGAGCAGGCAGGCACGGCGCGCTGGTATTACGTACCCGACGGCGGCGATTTTCCGGCCGGAAGCAACGGGATGGGCCAGTACTTCTGGGAAGCCTATGCCGCCATATTTTTTATCCGTCCGTGGTCGCAGGCCGGCGATGGCGTGCCGACGCTCTGTGTCGAACGCTTGTCGGCGAACAGCATGGGGCCGGCGGAATGCCTTGTGGAAGGGGTGGAGGACCTGCAGTTCAGTTTTGGCCTGGATGCAGACAGGGACGGCCGCGCGGAGCGTTTCAGCGACCGGCCGACGGCCCTGGAACTGGATCAGGCGACGGTTGCCCGGGTAGCCCTGCTGATCCGGAGCCTGAATCCCGTGCCCGGGATACGCGGAGGAGGCGAGGCTGGGCGCAATAGTGGCCTCGACGACGATGGCTACCTGCGGCAGTGGTTCAGCGCCACGGTGGCGCTGCGTAATCACCATCCCCTGAGAGGGGCCGGGCGGTGAGGCTGCAAACCGGTGCCGCGGGTGCCGGCCGATCGGTGCGGGGAGTCGTGCTGCCGATGGCCCTGTGTTTTCTCCTGCTCCTCGCACTGATGGCAGCCGGTGCCGCCCGCAACAGTACGCTGGAATATCGTCTGTCGGGCAATGGTCAGCAACAGGAGGCTCTGCGGCAAATGGCGGTAGGCGCAACTCGGGCACTGGCGGCGCAACCGCAGGGGTTTAGCTCAGGGCTGGCATTGGGTGAGCGTCGCTGTGCTGCTCTGGGCTTGTGCGATCAGGCGGTTCTTCAGCTGCCTGCCACGGTCGCCCTGCCAGACAGGCCTGAAAGTCTCCACTATCACATCGAGCGAACGGGCCCCGTGGCGGGGGCGTTGATTCTCAGGGCGCCGGAGGCAGACGCCTTCAGTGTCGGCCGCTTTGACTTCGAGCGATTTGAAGCGCTGGTGGAGCTGGATGAACGCGATGCCCGCGGCGGAGCGGCTGTGGTTGCCGTGGGTATTGCCAGGCGCCGTGGGTTGGCGAACTAGGGAGGGATGAGCCATGTGGAGGCACTATGTTCTCGGCCTGTTGCTGCTTGTCGGGCAGCTCGTCGGCCTACAAGCAGATGATACCGCCATCTACCGTCGTGAGGGGCTGGGCGCGGATCACCTGCTACTGGGCATTGACTTGGACAGCGCCAGTGCAGCGCCTGCCTGCAGCACCCTGGCAGAATGCCGCCCTCCCTATCTGTCGCCCGACGCCTTTGAGCGGCTGGCGGAACAGCGCATTGGCGCGTCTGGAGAAGCTACAGGCGATGTGCCGGTAACCCGCCTGGAAGTCACCCTGGCCGTGTTGTCCTCGGTACTGTCGAAGCCACGGTTCGATACCGTACGCGCTGCGTTCATACTGCGGCAGGGAGGCAGCACAGAAGTGTTGCAGCCCTTTGAGGAAGTGGCGCAGGCTCGCGGACGCCTGGAGACGGCGCTGTGGTCGTTACCCTCTCGGCTGCAGCCAGAGGCAGCACCCCTCGGTTCGCCATTGGCGATTTACCCCGACTGGTTGCGGTTGACTGAGGATGGCGAGATGCCCATGCCGGAGGGCGCGTGCCCCCGCCTGTATACGATGCTGCTCAGTCACGCCACCCCGGAGCGCTGGGTAGATCTGGATAGCGCGGCCCTGGAACCTACCTCGGTGCTACCCGAGGTAGTTCTCGCCTCCCCTGGGGCCTTACTCAGCTATCTTCACGGTGAGTTGACCCTTCACGGTGAGTTGGCCGACCTGTTCCCGTCGCTACCGAATCGGCAGTTCATCTCGCAGACCTTGCTGGCGACGTCGGACGAGGCAGCCACAGTACTGGAGGCAATGGGTAGCTCCGCAGGGAGTTATTCCGTGCTTCAACTCGTGCAGCCCAGGGCGCTTGAACAGCAGTTATCGAGCTTGTTGCAGGACCCGTCCCCGCGAGCCCTGACCCTGGCCGCACCTGGAATCCTGCCTCCGGCTGGGTCGCGACGGGGCCAGGTTTTCCTGCCGCTCTTTGCCGGTTCGAGCCGGGTGGGCTGGCCTGGCAACCTGAAAAAGCTGGAGCTGGTCCCACCTGCCGGGGCCGATGAGGACCCCGGGCTAACGGGTTACCGGGATGCACTGGGTCGTGTCGCGCTGGAACCCAATGGCCCTACTATGGGCCAATTAAAGCAGGAAGCACTGACATTCTGGACACTGGCCGAGATGCTTCCGGCAGGGGCGGGCGGCGTGGATGGCGATCAGGTCCTGCTGGGCGGCGCTGGTCAACTGATGGCGTACGGGCTAGAAGCCAGTGATGTTCCAGGCGGCCGCCAGCTTTACCTCGAACCGCCGGTTGTCGCCAACGGTTCAGACAACGCCCTGATCGCGCTGGAACCGGAGGAAGCTACTCTCACTGCCGCCCCGTATCTGATGGCAGAGCTCATGCCGGCCGACACGGAACAGGCCCTCGACTGGTTGCGCTGGCTGCGGGGGGAAGACGTGGATGACGAAGACGGCGATGGTGATACGACGGAACTGCGCGACTGGTTGCTGGGGGCGTTGGTTCACTCCCGTCCTGCCGTCATCAACTACGGTGCCCAGTCCGGTTACAGTACTGCCAATCCTCTGGTGCGTATTTTCGTGGGCAGTAATCACGGGTTATTGCACGCCTTTGACAACACCACTGCGGAGGGAGAGGAAAGCGGCCGGGAAAGGTTTGGTTTTATTCCCCGCGCCCTGCTGGAGGTTCAACGGGCCAGGCGGGAACAGGGCGACGCCGGTGAGGGCTTGTATGGCGTGGACGGAGCTCCTGTTGCGCTGCTCCGGGATCGCAACGGTGACGGCCAGATTGTCGCCGATGAGGGCGACCGCGCCTGGCTCTTCTTCGGCCTGCGCCGGGGAGGTGCCCACTACTATGCACTGGATGTGAGCGACCCGAATGTCGCCCCCGTTCTGCGTTGGCACATCGACAGCGACCCTGGCGCGCATTTCGCCGAACTGGGCTTGAGCTTCGCTGAGCCTGTGGTGGGTCGTGTTCGTTTTGCTGCCGAGTCGCGAGAGGTGGTCATCCTGACAGGTGGCTATTACGGAGGAACCGACGATACAGGCCAGCCCCTCGGCAAAGACAGCGGCAGTAGTGAGGACCCGATCGGTAACGCCATTTTCGTGGTGGATGCCCAGTCCGGCGAATTGCTCTGGAAGGCAGTGCGCGGCAGCACCGTGGAAGGCACGGATACCCGTTTCGAGCATCCGGGGCTCAGCGACAGCTTTCCCTCAGGCCCTGCAGCGTTACGTGACAGCAGTGGGGTCATCTATCGTTTGTATCTGGGTGACAGTGGCGGGGCGGTTTGGCGGGTGGATCTACCGCCGGGGGAAGGTCCCGGCCACAGGGCGCGCAACTGGTCCCTCAGCAAATTTGCCCAGTTGGACGGTGAGTCGGCAGAGGACGATCGCCGTTTCTTTCACCCCCCTGACCTGGTTCGCAGTGTGGACGCCGGGGGCAGGCCCTTCGATGGTGTGCTGATTGCCAGCGGCAACCGCGCCGCGGCAGGTGATACCGGGGTACGGGATGGACTGTTCTATCTGAGGGACTACGCCATTGAGCCGGGACCTCCCGAACTCCCCCAGCGCGCCCCGATAGCAATCACCACGCTCCCCGACCTTTCGACATGCAATCCCGCTGACGACGCGGAGTGCGCCGGAAGTAACGTGAACGGTTGGCGCCTGATGTTCTCCGGGGTCGGAGAAAAAGGGCTGTCGACGCCCCTGACGGAGGCGGGGGAGGTCTTCTTCACCACCTTTGTGCCGCCAACTCAGTCCGAGCGTTGTAGGGGGGGAACAGGGCGCAGCTTGCTCTACCGGATCAACCTCGCAGATGGCAGCGCAGTCGAGGAAGGCGGGAGAGCCGACATGGTCGCTGACGGACTTTCTCACGGGGTGGTCGCGGTGGGTGACGCCCTGCTATTGCCCGGCTCGGGCTCGCCGGCTGGCGAGGAAGGCAGCGATAAGCCTGCCCGCAAATTGATCCCGCAGCAAGGGAAGACATTCTTCCAGCTCTACTGGCGCGAGCCCGGGCGCGATGATCTCTAGGCCGGGGCGGAACAGCTTTGGGAGTCAGTTCCCGGCTGGCGGCTTTTCACTCGTGGAATTGCTGGTCGTCACCGCGATTGTCGCGATCCTGCTGGGTGTCGCCCTGCCGGGCTACGAACGCCAGATGCTACGAGTCAAACGAACTACCGCGCTCGCCGTACTGGAGCAGCTACGCGCCCGGCAGGAGCGCTTTTTTGTTCACCATCACCGGTATGCCGAAACCTTTAACGAACTCGGCTTCGCCAGCGAGGTGTATGCCATCGACGCCGAGGGGCGGGCCGTCGAGCCGGACTCCAGGCAGCGCAGCTACCGTATCACCCTGACCGCAGCCACCGGGCTGGGCTACCAGTTGAGAGCCATTGCCCAGTTGCGGCAGCGGCGGGATGCCCGTTGTCAGGAATTGGCAGTGGACGGTAGAGGTGCGCGCGAGGCACAGCCCGGGGCTGTGGAAGAGTGTTGGTAGCTCAGTCGTCCAGCTTCAGTTTCTGCAGCCGGTACCGCAGGCTGCGGAAGCTGACCCCGAGCAGTTTGGCCGTGGCTGTCTTGTTCCAGCGGCACTGCTCCAGCGCGGCACTGAGAATCTGCCGCTCGACATCCTCCAGGTAGCCCTCGAGGTCGCCGATCGCTGCCTCGTAATCTATCCCGCCCGTCATCACTGGCGCCGCAGGCGTATCGGCGACGGTATTGCGGGGGTTGAGTTGCAGGTCCTCCGCGCTGATCTGCTGGCCGTCGCTCAACGCCCACGCCCGCTCGATGATGTTCTCCAGCTCGCGCACATTGCCGGGGAAATCGTAGGCGCGCATCGCGTTCATTGCGGAGGGTTGTAGTTGGGGGCGCTCCCCGTTCTCCCCCGCAATCCGCTGGATGATCCGCGCCACCAGGGCGGGCAGGTCGTCGAGTCGCTGGCGCAGGGGGGGAACGTGGACGTCGATCACGTTGATACGGTAGTAGAGGTCATTGCGAAAACGCCCGGCGGCTACCTCGGCTGCCAGATCCCGGTGGGTCGCACTGAGCACCCTGACATCGGTGGGGATTTCCTCACTGCTACCGACAGGACGCACCGCTTTTTCCTGAATGGCGCGCAGGAGTTTGACCTGCATGACAAGGGGTAGGTCGGCCACCTCGTCCAGGAACAGGGTGCCACCTTCGGCGGCCTGAAACAGTCCGGGCTTGTCGCGGTTGGCGCCGGTGAAGCTGCCTTTGACATGGCCGAACAGTTCGCTCTCCATCAACTCGTGGGGTATGGCGCCGCAGTTCACCGCGACAAAAGGCGCAGCTGCACGGGGGCCATGGTTGTGGATCAGCCGGGCGACGACTTCCTTGCCGCTGCCCGACTCCCCCTGAATGTGGACCGGCGCCTGACTGCGAGCGAGCTTCAGTGCCTGCTGGCGGAGGGTCTTGATGGCGGGACTTTCACCGATCAGTTCGGGGCCGCGGGTGGAACCATTCGCAGGCGGTTCAGGCGCTTCGGGCTCGGCCAGGCGCAGGGCGCTGCTCACCAGGTTGCGCAGACCCTCGAGTTCGATCGGCTTGCTGATAAAGTCGAACGCCCCCGCCTTCAGGGCGGTGATGGCCGTTTCCACGCTGCCGTGGGCTGTGATCATGGCGACCGGGATATCGGGAAACTCGGCGGCGATCGACTCCACCAGGCTGATGCCGTTGCCATCCGGCAGGCGCATGTCGGTCAGGCAGAGGTTGGGGGGGCGCTCCCGTAGCTTGGCCTCGGCTTCGCCCAGGCTGGCCGCGCTGACGGTGTCCAGCCCCATGCGACTCAGGGTTATCTCCAGCAACTCGCGGATGGCGGGTTCGTCGTCGACAATGAGTACGGTCTGTTTCATCGAGTCAGTTTATAGGGCACGTTTACTCAGAGCCAGACGAAAGCGGCTTTCGCCGTCTTCCGTGGGCTGGTAGCTCAGCGAGGCGTTGTTGATTTCGCAGAGCTCCTTACACAGGTACAGTCCCATGCCACTGCCGGATTCCACGGTAGTGAAAAATGGCTCGAACAGCTTGCCGCGATCGCCGGGCGGCACGCCGTGCCCCTCGTCGATGACATCGATAAAACATTGAGTGACCTGGAAGTCGAGTGCCACTTCCACCCGGGCCCGCTCGTGACCGGTGGCGAGTTTGCTGTGCCGGAGGGCATTATCGAGCAGATTGGTGAGTACCCGGCGCAGGTTCTCGGGGTCAAACTCCACCAGCAGGTCGCGATAGGGGCAGTTGACCGTAATACCGGCGGGCCGGTGCAGGGTATCCAGGTAGTCGCCCACGAATTTTGCCAGCCAGTCTGCCAGCAGCAGGTACTCCGGCCGGGGTGGCTCGCGCCGGGATATTTGCATCACGCTTTCCACGATCTGGTTCACCCGGACGCTGTTTTCCTGGATGATTTCCGCCATGCGGTGATCGGCCGAGCCCAGGTCCGGGGATTCCTTGAGTAACTGGGCAGCATGGCTGATGGCGCCCAACGGGTTGCGAATTTCGTGGGCGATGCTGGCGGTCAGGCGCCCCAGGGAGGTCAGTTTGAGGGCCTGGGCGTACTGTGTGACCGGGGTGTAGTCTTCCACGAAGACCAGGGCTTCCCCCTCGCTGCCGGGCTGCAGTTCGCGGAAGTTGGCAATGACGGGCGGCCCTCCGGATTGCACCTGAAAAGGTTGTGCCCGGTGGAGGCCGCTGTCACGCCAGTGTTCAAACTGCAGTGCGAGGTCTTCACTGTATTCTGCCAGCTGGCGCCCCTGTTCCACGGTGACCGGGCGTTCCGGGGCCAGCAGACTGGTGGCGGCCTTGTTCATGACTCTCACCCGGCCGTCGCCCGCCACCAGCAGGATGCCGGCCTGCATGTGCTGCACAATCTGCTCATTGAGCCGCTGCAGATTGTAGAGGTCGCCGGCCCGGCTCCGTGCCAGTTCTTCGGCGCGATCCAGGCGGACTGCGATAACCTGCACCATGATGGATACGCTGAACAGCAACAGGCCAAGCAGGCCGGCCGGGAACAGGGCATTGAAAGACAACTGGTCGGTAATGATCAGGCGCACGGTATCGAGCAACACCGCCAGTACACTGAGGGCCGCCACCAGGGTGGCCAGGGTGCGGTGGCTGATCATCACGGCACTGGCCGCCACGGTAATGACCAGCAGCACCGGCAGGCCACTGATCATGCCGCCACTGGCGTCGGACAACAGGATGATGGCGCCGATATCGACCAGGAAGACCAGGAACAGGAAGCGGCGATTATGGTGCCAGTTTGCGGACAGGGAGCCCATGAGCACCACACTGGTGGCCACGTAGGCCAGAGCGACGACCAGGTACAGCGACGGGTTCTGGCCGCCGACCAACTGGCGCGTGTTGGGGCTGATCAACATGATCAGCAGCACCACCGACAGCAGTGAGCGATAGGCGACATAGATACGGAACAGGGTGGTGTTCTGCCGGCCGCTGGTCTGGTTGACGGGGTTGGTAAGTATCGCTGGCCGGGTCAAGTGGGTACCGTGTCGTCTTGTTATTGGTGGGCATTGCGCAACCGGGTCCAGTTTAACAGTACTCGTGGCTGCCGTGTCGACTGCGGGCACGTTCGGGTTGCTGCCTGGGGCTGGCCATGACTTGCGCTTTCCCGGAAAATACGCCCCTCACGCGGTACAGGTAGCTCTTTCAGGTAAGACAGCATGACAACTCTCAATATCCTCATGGCCCAGATGAACACCTTGGTGGGAGGCTTCGAGGTCAATACCGCCAAGGTGATTGACACCCTGCGACGTGCCGAGGACGAGCACGCGGCTCCGGTCGTGGTGTTCCCTGAGCTAACCCTGAGCGGTTACCCGCCGGAGGACCTGTTACTGCGCCCCAGTATCGAAATCCGCGTAGCCAAGGCGCTGGAGCAAATCTGTGCCGCCATGACCGGCGATGGCTGGATCGTGCTTGGCTACCCGCGGCGTATTAGCGGGGCCCTGTATAACGTCGCCGGCGTTCTGCACCGTGGCCGGGTCGTGGCGGAGTACCGCAAGCAGTGCCTGCCCAACTACCAGGTATTCGACGAGAAGCGGTACTTTCAGCCCGGCGACTCCCCCTGCGTTGTCGACATCCAGGGGGTGCGAGTCGGGTTGACGGTCTGCGAGGACATCTGGGAGCCGGGCCCCACCCGCCAGGCCGCTGAAGCGGGTGCCCAGTTGCTGATCAATATCAATTCCTCTCCCTATCACCGCGGGAAGCGGGATGAACGCTGGCGCCTGGTGAGTGAACGGGCGCGTAGCGCCAGTCTGCCCATTGTCTACGTGAACCAGGTGGGTGGGCAGGATGAACTGGTGTTTGATGGCGGTTCCTTTGCCGTCTCTGCTGCCGGTGAAGTCTGTGCCGCTGCCCCCAATTTCGATGAGGGGGAATACTGGCTGCAGGCGCACTGCGAGGACGCCGGTGTGGCGTTTACCGGTCTCGACATCGCACCGGCCCTGGACGAACTGGCAGCCACCTGGCACGCCCTGGTGCTGGGGGTGCGGGACTACGTCAACAAGAACCGTTTCCGTGGAGTCGTACTGGGCCTTTCAGGCGGTGTGGATTCTGCCCTGACCCTGGCGGTGGCGGTCGAGGCGCTGGGGCCTGACCGGGTCGAGGCCATCATGATGCCCTTCCGATATACCTCCCAGATGAGTGTGGAGGACGCCGCCGAGCAGTCCCGCACCCTGGCAGTACAGCACAAGGTAATCTCCATCGAACCCATGTACGAGTCCTTTATGGCCTCGCTGAGCGAAGAGTTTGCCGGTTTGGCGCCCGACACCACCGAGGAAAACCTGCAGGCCCGCTGTCGCGGAGTATTGCTGATGTCCATCTCCAACAAGAAGGGCCTGCTGGTCCTTACGACCGGCAACAAGAGCGAACTGGCGGTAGGCTATTCGACCCTCTATGGGGACATGGCCGGTGGATTCGATGTACTGAAGGATGTGCCGAAAACGCTGGTGTATGAACTGTGTCGCTATCGCAACGCCCTCGGGCCCTGCATACCGGAGCGGGTGATCGAGCGCCCACCCTCCGCCGAGCTGCGCCCGGACCAGAAAGACCAGGACAGCCTGCCCGAGTACGACGTGCTGGATCGCATCCTGGAGATGTACGTGGAGCAGGACTGCAGCGCCTCGGCCA
The DNA here is from genome assembly GCF_008064665.1 of Parahaliea maris. Taxonomy (GTDB): domain Bacteria; phylum Pseudomonadota; class Gammaproteobacteria; order Pseudomonadales; family Halieaceae; genus Parahaliea; species Parahaliea maris. The sequence goes on from NZ_VRZA01000006.1 coordinate 214,281, forward strand.
TCATCGCCGCGGGGATGGACCCGGACGACGTGCACCGGGTGCTGCGGCTGGTGGACCTCAACGAATACAAACGGCGCCAGGCGCCGATCGGGGTGCGGATTACCCAGCGTGGCTTTGGTAGGGACCGGCGCTACCCGATCACTGCTGGTTGGACCCTCGGCGACTAGCGCGGGTCAGCGCTCCGGGGGAGGGTTGTTCAGCCCTCGTACTGCTCCCGGCTGTCGAACTGGGGTGGCTCCGGCGGGTCGAACAGGCCGAAGCTGAGCTTGTTGATCCAGGAGCGCTGTACGCCCTCCAGGGTGTAAGAGCTCTCGAACTCGCCGTTCCTGTTGAGGGAGGGGTGCTCCGGATAGTTCAGTGCCAGTACATTGATGGCGTCCTGGGCCAGGTCATTCATGCCCAGCAGGATGTAACCCTGGGCCATTACCGCCAGACCGTCGGCTACTGCCGGGGTGTGCTGGAAATGCTCCACCACGTAGCGGCCGCGGTTCGCCGCTGCCAGGTAGGCACCGCGGCGGAAATAGTAATTGGCGACGTTGATTTCGTGGCGGGCCAGCAGGTTGCGCAGATAGACCATACGCGCCCGGGCGTCGGCGGCATAGGGGCTGTCGGGGTAGCGAGATACCAATTGGGCGAATTCAGCGAAGGCCTCCTTGGCCTGGCTGGTGTCGCGCTTGGTCTCATCGGTGGGCACAAAGCGGGCAAACAGGTCCTGGCCACCGGTGTAGGCCGCCAGGCCCTTCATGTAGTAGGCGTAATCCACATTGGGGTGCTGGGGGTGGAGGCGAATGAAGCGATCCGCCGCTTCCACTGCCGCCTCGTGCTCGTAGGCACCGTAGTGGGCGTAGATGATTTCCAGTTGTGACTGTTCGGCGTACTTGCCGAAGGGGTAGCGAGACTCCAGCAATTGCAGGCTGCGTACCGCCAGGTCGTAGTTGCTGTTGTTGAGGTAGCGCTGGGCTTCCTCGTACATCTGCTGCTCGCCGGCGTCGGCGGCAATATCCGGGCCATCGTTGCCGGAACAGGCCGCCAGGCCTCCGACAATCGCCAGCAGGGCAATGATTTTCAGTGATTTCAACAAGTTGGTGACCGCTCGCGTGTTAGACTGTGACGGAACTGTGGTGGCGTATTTAACCACAGTGGCGCGAGGGCTTAAACAGGCACCGGCAGCCCGTACCCGGCTGCGTGAACCCCTATACAGGAGCAAAGGGAGCATATGGCGGACACTATCCGCGAACAGGCCGATATTCCGGCCGAACTCGATGGCGAAAGGCTCGATGCAGCCGCAGCGCGCCTGTTCCCGGATTACTCCCGTTCCCGGCTCCAGAGCTGGATCAAACGGGGTGATTTGCGACTGGACGGCGCCACTTGTCGCCCCCGCGACAAGGTGCGGGCCGGGGGGAAACTGTCCCTCGAGGCGGAACTGGAGGACGAGGTCAGCTGGAAGCCCCAGGACATCGAGCTCGACATCATCTACGAGGATGACAGCATCCTCGTGTTGAACAAGCCCGCCGGCCTGGTGGTGCATCCCGCGGCAGGTCATGCCGACGGGACCCTGGTCAATGCGCTGCTGAACCATGCGCCGGCCATGGCGCAGCTCCCCCGCGGCGGTATCGTCCACCGCCTGGACATGGAAACCTCCGGCATCATGGTGGCCGCCAAGACCCTGCAGGCCCACCACGACCTGGTGGACCAGCTGCAGGAGCGCACCGTCAAGCGGCAGTACTGCGCCGTGTGCATCGGCGCGATGACCGGCGGCGGCACCATCGATGCTCCCATGGGGCGCCACCCCCGCTCCCGCAAAAAAATGGCCGTGGTGGCTTTTGGCGGCAAACCCGCCATCACCCACTACCGGGTTACCCAGCGTTTTGGCCACCACACCCGCATTGCCGTCAGCCTCGAGACCGGCCGCACCCACCAGATTCGTGTGCACATGGCTCACCGCAAGTACCCGCTGATTGGCGACCCTGTCTACGGCGGCCGCCCGCGGATTCCCAAGGGCGCATCCGAGCGCCTGATTACCGCCCTGCGCGGCTTCCCCCGCCAGGCCCTGCATGCCGAGGCGCTCGGCCTGGAGCACCCGGAAACGGGTGAACCCATGCATTTCGAGTGCCCCTTACCAGACGATATCAACGAACTGCTGACTATCCTGGCCGAAGAAGACCCCGTTGGCACCGCCCGTGACGCTCCGGGTTATTGAGGCCGGCTGGCCCGCTCCGGCCAATGTCGTGGCTTTCACCACAACCCGTCGGGGCGGTCATTCCAGGGGTCCTTATGCCAGCTTCAATCTCGGGCATCACGTCGGCGATCAGCCTGACGCCGTGTCGGCAAACCGCCTTCAACTGCAGCAACAGCTGCCTGCAGGATGTGAGGTCCAGTGGCTGAACCAGGTTCACGGTACCGAAGTTACCGCCGCCACTGGCCACGGCTTGCCCGAAGCCGACGCCAGCGTTGCCGCCGAGCCGGGGGTTGCCAGTGCGGTACTGACCGCGGACTGTCTTCCCGTCCTCTTCTGCGATCGCTCAGGTACCTGCGTCGCCGCCGCCCATGCCGGCTGGCGGGGCCTGCAGGCAGGCGTCCTGGAGGCCACCGTGGCAGCCCTGCCCGCAGCGGCGGATGACTTGCTTGCCTGGATGGGGCCCGCCATCGGGCCGTCCGCTTTTGAGGTGGGGCCGGAGGTGCGCGAAGCCTTTCTGGCGGTACTGGCCGACCGCAGTTCCCCCGCAGCCCTTACTACGTGCTTCCGACCCTCATCGAAAGCGGGTCATTACCTCGCCGACCTCTACGCCCTGGCTCGTCTACACTTGAAATCCGTGGGTGTGAGCGCCATTTATGGGGGAGAGCATTGTACTTTTACCGAGGCTGAGGATTTCTTCTCCTATCGCCGGGATGGCGAGACGGGGAGGATGGCATCGGTGATTGCGCTCTTGTAAGTTCTATCGGAGCCGCAATCTTTGTTATTGAAGTACTTTGCGTAGTGCTTTGGCTAGGGTTGAAAGCGTACTGTCCATAAGGGCGTGTAGCGACCCTATGAGGCATGGATGCCGATTAGGAGCGTACAGGGATGTACTTGCAGCGAGTCGCGGAATGCCCTTATGGGCAGTTCGCTGCCGCAGACTGTGAATTGTGCTCTTCGCTTTACTGTGTACCGACAATAATAACCACACTTGAATTAAGGTTATTCGCCCCCATATCTCACCCAACGTTTTAGCAACCAGCCGCACCCGTATTGCGGCGGTTCCAAGGAGAACACCGGAATGAGAATGGACAAACTGACCAACCAGCTGCAAAGCGCCCTGGCCGACGCCCAGTCCCTCGCGCTGGGTAAAGACCACAACTTTATCGAACCCATCCACCTGCTGGCGGCCCTGCTGCAGCAGCAAGGCGGCTCCGCTCGCCCCCTGCTGCAAAAAGCCGGCGCCAACCTGCCCGGCCTGGCGAACAAAGTGAGCACCGCCCTGGACACCCTGCCGACCGTCAGCGGCAGCGGCGGCGACGTCCATGTCTCCAACGACCTGGGCAAAGTGCTCAATATGGCCGACAAACAGGCCCAGAAAAACGGCGACGCCTACATCTCCAGCGAACTGGTGCTGCTGGCCCTGTTGGACAGCAAAAACTCCGCCGCCGACGCCCTCAAATCCAGCGGCGTGACCGAACCTACCCTGAAATCTGCCATTGATGAAGTACGCGGCGGCGAGTCCGTAAACAGCCCTGAAGCAGAAGAATCCCGCCAGGCGCTGGACAAGTACACCATCGACCTCACCGAGCGTGCCGAACAGGGCAAGCTGGACCCGGTCATTGGCCGTGACGACGAGATTCGCAGAGCCATCCAGGTGTTGCAGCGTCGCACCAAGAACAACCCGGTCCTGATCGGTGAGCCCGGCGTGGGCAAGACCGCCATCATCGAGGGCCTGGCCCAGCGCGTGGTTAACGGCGAAGTACCCGAGAGTCTGAAGGACAAGCGCATCCTGTCCCTGGACCTGGGCGCCCTGCTGGCCGGCGCCAAATTCCGCGGTGATTTCGAGGAGCGCCTGAAGGCGGTGCTCAACGAACTTTCCAAGCAGGAAGGTCGTATCATCCTGTTCATCGACGAACTGCACACCATGGTCGGCGCCGGCAAGGCCGAGGGCTCCATGGATGCGGGCAATATGCTCAAGCCGGCTCTCGCCCGCGGTGAGTTGCACTGTGTCGGCGCCACCACTCTGGACGAGTACCGCCAGTACATCGAGAAAGACGCCGCCCTGGAGCGCCGCTTCCAGAAGGTGCTGGTCGACGAGCCCAACGAAGAGGACACCATCGCCATCCTGCGTGGCCTGAAAGAGCGCTACGAGGTGCACCACGGTGTCGATATTACAGACGGTGCGATCATCGCTGCGGCCAAGCTGTCCCAGCGCTATATCACCGACCGCCAGCTGCCCGACAAGGCCATTGACCTGGTGGACGAGGCCGCCAGCCGCATCCGTATGGAAATCGATTCCAAGCCTGAGTCCATGGACAAGCTCGAACGTCGCCTGATCCAGCTCAAAATCGAGCGCGAGGCGGTGAAAAAGGACAAGGATCCGGCCTCCCAGAAGCAGCTCGACCAGCTCAATGGCGAGATCGAGAAAGTGGAGCGCGAGTACTCGGACCTGGAGGAAATCTGGAAGGCGGAAAAAGCCTCCCTGCAGGGTGCAGCGCATATCAAGAGCGAACTGGAGCAGGTCAAGCTGGACATGGAGACCGCGCGCCGTGCGGGTGACCTGACCCGCATGTCCGAACTGCAGTACGGCCGCATTCCCGAGCTGGAGAAACAACTCGCCGCCGCCCAGGAAGCTGAAGGCGCAGGCAGCGAACACACCCTGCTGCGCAACAAGGTCACCGACGAAGAGGTGGCGGAGGTCGTGTCCCGCTGGACCGGTATCCCCGTCGCCAAAATGCTGGAGGGTGACCGCGAAAAACTGCTGCGGATGGAAGATGCCCTGCACCACAGGGTGGTGGGTCAGGATGAGGCCGTCGTGGCCGTATCCAACGCCGTGCGCCGCTCGCGGGCGGGGCTTTCGGACCCCAACCGTCCCAACGGCTCCTTCCTGTTCCTCGGCCCGACCGGTGTAGGCAAGACCGAACTGTGCAAGGCCCTGGCCGAGTTCCTGTTTGATTCCGAGCAGGCCATGGTGCGGGTGGACATGTCCGAGTTTATGGAGAAGCACTCCGTAGCGCGCCTGATCGGTGCGCCCCCCGGCTACGTGGGATACGAGGAAGGCGGCTACCTGACCGAAGCCGTCCGCCGCCGGCCCTATTCACTGTTGTTGCTGGATGAAGTGGAGAAAGCCCACCCGGACGTGTTCAACATCCTGCTGCAGGTGCTGGAAGACGGCCGCCTGACCGACGGCCAGGGCCGCACAGTGGATTTCCGCAACACGGTGGTGGTGATGACCTCCAACCTCGGCTCCGACCTGATCCAGGAAATGGCTGGTGAGGAGAACTACGACCGTATGAAAGCCGCGGTCATGGGCGTGGTCGGCCAGCACTTTCGGCCAGAGTTCATCAACCGGATCGACGAGACGGTGGTGTTCCACCCCCTCGCCCAGAGCCAGATCCGCGGCATCGCCGAGATCCAGCTCGAAGGACTGCGCAAGCGCCTGAAAGAGCGGGAGCTGGGGCTGGAAATCTCAGAGGCCTTCATGGACCACCTCTGCGAGGCCGGCTTTGACCCGGTTTACGGTGCCCGGCCGCTGAAGCGGGCAATCCAGCAGGAGCTGGAGAATCCGTTGGCGCAGCGGATTCTGGCGGGGGAGTTTGAGCCGGGCGCGGCAGTCCTGGTAAATCTGGATGCCGATGGCAGGGTCGACTTTTCCTCAATCACTGGCTGAGTTAGTTTCAGCTCGAGCCCCCGGTTGTGAACAAATTCACAGTCTGGGGGTTTTCTGTGCCATTTATCTCCTGATCGCTGCCGCCTGTCAGTTACCACTCGTATTTGCGCGGGGCCTGTTTACAGTAATTCACTGGGGAATTTGGTAACAGGATTGTTATATGCGGCGCAGAGAACAAAAGAGAGCGCTATCACTCCGCGAGGCGGGATTTACGCTGACGGAGCTCATGATTGTGCTCGTCATCTTTGCCATTCTCGTTGCGATAGCCGGTCCGTCCTTTTATAACACCATCAAGGAAAATGAATCCCGCACGCAGATCAACAGATTGATGAGCGCCCTCAATCTGGCGCGCAGCAATTCAGTGAAAACCAGTTTGCCGGCGGTGGTCTGTGCCAGTAGCGATGGTGCAACTTGCACCGGTGTCACCGATCTTGCCAGTGGCTGGCTCGTATTCGAGGACCGGAATTCAAATGGTGCACTGAATACTGACGAGCTGTTGCGAGTATTTGAGGGCTTGCCGGCGGGATACGTAGTCAAAAATAACTTCGCCAATGTGACATATTATCCCGATGGTTCCGCAAGTGCTGCGAGCGCCCAGACGGTACTGCTTTGCCCACCTGACCTTGATGATGCCAAGGCTTGGCGAGTCGTACTCTTTTCATCGGGACGGCCATCGATGTCTCGGCCAGCCAGTGGGGACTGCAGTGCATGAATACTCCCATTAATCGCTCTTCGAAGAATTCAGCAGCCGGGTTTACCCTGGTTGAGCTCGCGGTTGCTGTGCTGATACTGGCCATCGGTGCGCTTGGGCTCGCGGGGCTGCAAATATCTGCCAAACGAGCGGGATTCGAAGCCGTTCAACGCACTCAGGCTGCGGCACTGGCCACGGATCTTTTTGAGCGAATGAGGGTAAACCCCTCTGACCTTACGCTGTACCAGACCGCCGGCGTGGGTGCGGCTACCGGTTCTTCACTTTCTACTCCGGCGAAAAATTGTGTTTCTAGTACCTGTGTCGCCAGTGAATTGGCTACTCAGGACATGTGGCAATGGGAACAGGCAATTGATGGAGCCAACGCCACTCGTTCCGGCGTGAATACCGGGGGACTGTTAAACGCCATCGGCTGCGTGACTGTCACAGGCCGTCGGGTGACGATCGAGATTGCGTGGCAGGGCGCTGAATTGCTTTCGGACCCTAATAGCGGGTCTGGATGTGGTACGGGCCTGTATGGTACCGACGATGCAGATCGGCAGATTCTACAAATGACCAGCATGATAGGAACGATCTGATGACCTTTGGTTTTGAAGTTGAATCCTGCATGTGCAGGCAACGTGGTCTTTCCATTATCGAATTGATGGTGGCGCTGGTGATTGGCGTCATTATTACCTTTGGTGCAACTACTCTTTTTTTGCAGAGTAAGCGCAGCTACCTGCAAGATGAAGAGGTCGCACGCGTTCAGGAGAATGGCCGTTATGTACTTCGGCTGTTGAATCGGGAGTTGAGCATGTCTGGTTTTTATGGGCGTGTGTTACGTGGTGACCTGGTGACTTCAGCGCCTTCGGGAACCGACTGTTTTAACTATCTTGTTGACACTGACCTTCCTTTCGAACATCACAACAATGTCTCAGCAAATGGAGTGGGTGCTCCCAATGACCCGAATATGCCGGCCGGCTGCCTGGTAGCTGGAGAACACGAAGCTGGTACAGACATGCTTGTGGTTCGACGCTCTACTGATCGTCCAAACTATGAAAAAGGTACTACCCTGGAGGCGCTCGATCCGAATGCGGTTTATCTCAGAATCGTGGATGACAACGTAGCCATCACGCTGGAGCGAGGGGGCGGTGCGACAGGGTCCACGATCGATATATGGGAATACAGCCCCAATATCCTCTTTATTCGTGACCATGCCATTACTTCAGGCGACGGAATTCCTGCGTTATGCCGGCGCAGGATATCTACGGGTGGTAATGATGTGTCAGCTGTGGAATGTCTGGCGGAAGGTGTTGAGAACTTGCAGGTGGAGTTTGGTGTCGATCTCGATGGCGACCTACAGGTGGACCAGTATCTTGATGCACCTACTTCTGTACAGATGGGTGCGGCGATGGCGGCCAAGGTGTACATACTGGTAAGAAGCGGCAATGAAATTCCGGGATATACAGATGACAAGGTCTATACGCTGGGCCAGACCGTGGTGCCGGCACACAACGATGGTTTCTACCGGAAGGTAATGCAAACCACAGTACTTCTCAGAAATTCAGAGGCATTCAAGTTTTAGCGATGAACAGTTCCATTAACGAAAGAAAGATGACAGTGCATTCACAGCGTGGCGCGGTGTTACTGATTTCTATGCTGATCCTTCTGCTGCTGGCCATCATAGCCACCACTGTCTCCGAAACCAATTTGATGCAATTGCAGATGGCGGGTAATGACGAAGCGAAGTCTGAAGCGACACAGCAGTCACTCGCGATTGTCGAGTCGATCTTGTCCGACCAGAGTAATATTCCGGTGGTCGGGGATATCGGTTTCAAGATATGTGCTTCAGGTGGGTCGGGGTGCGACTTGCACGTGATGGACGTTGATTCGGCACTGATACCGGCTACGGGTACCACGGACTATTACGCGGTGCGCGTGGGGCCGCTTGAAACTACCATTCCAGCAATGGATGAATCTATGGCCAGCAGTGGTGCCTCCTATAAGGCTGCGAAATTTGATATCTACGCATCCTATGATGGCACAGCGAACAAACAGGGATACACGAAAGTCGTGCAAGGTGTGCTGGTCAAACTAGCTGCGTCGGCGCAGTAGGTCGAGGCCCAGGAGAGAATCATGGATATGCAATTAGCAAGTAAATGGTGTCGGGCCCTGTTGCTGGGCTGGTTGGTGTCGACGCCTGTCTGGGCGGATGATACCGATATCTACTTGAATAACAGTGCGCTGGATACCGGTATTACCCGGATCATGTTGACTCTGGATTTCAGGTCCAATGTCGGAAGTACTATCTGTAATGACGCGAGCTCAGCGGCTTGTGAAACCATTATGGGGTCCCGGCTCTATCCAGAGATGGACCTGTATGGTCTTGATGGAGAGCGTGGCGCTGACGGTTATCCCGATCAGGATCAGCTTGATCCGCTAAGTCTTGGTAATACGATCGCAGATACTTACTGGGGAGGTACCAAAACCAATCTTTACGATGTGTTGCGGACCGTGCTTCGTGTAGTTCTGAATGATGTTTCCCAACAGGCAGCCTCCAATGCAAGCATCGAAGGTGTTGAAGTGGGGGTGATGGTGGCGCACGAAGGCACTTGCAAGGGAGCTGGCCCTGGCCAGATTCCCAACCTGAAAGCGAGTAAGCCCAAGGGGTGTAGCCAAGGTGCCTATGTTTTGAAGGGCTTTACCGATATTTCAGACCCGTTAACATCTGCCGCCAATCTAGAAGATCTGTTTGTCAAAATTGCCGCCATTCCAGAGCCAGGCATCCAGGCATCGTGGATGAAAAGTGCCTGGAATGGACACTCATTCAAGATTCGCGACATCTACTTCGAGTTTTTCCGTTATGTAACAGGTGGCGCAGTATTCAATGGTTTCCTGGGTTATGACGACTACAACAGTCAGGAAAATCTGGGAAATCTCTACGAAACCGACAACGACGTCGTATTCGATCTTCTTCTGGGACTGGGTGATCAGGCGCTTCTCTCACCCGATGTGTCAATCATGAATAGCTATAACCTCGGCCTGTCATTGATGGCAGACGATACCGACAATATCAGTTCTGCAACGTACGAAAGCCCCCTGGATCCCAATGATGCATGTTCCGGCCTGTACATGATCAATTCGTTGTTCGGGACAACGGGTAACTCTCACGGTGATACCGATACTGCCATTGGTGGTACAGCCGGCTCCGGTGGCCTTGGTCTTTCTCTCTCCGGTGGGCAGGATGCCAAGGATGCCCAGTTAGTTGGTAATATGTACAACGTGGATCTCGGGTCATCCACCTACGGTGCCCCGGATGTGCCAGGTGTGCAGAACCTGACGAGCTATGTAATCAGCGACAAGGTACGGACCAATACCAACGCGATTGCTGCGGCCGGTGGCACAGGCCAGGCGTATCCCCTTAGCGACCCTCAGGCGGCTCTGGACACCCTGAGTGCTATCTTTAATGAGATTCTGAGTGTCAGTACCACCTTCGTAGCTGCGTCGGTACCAACCAACGTGTTCAACCGGGCGGAGGTGGTCGATAATCTCTACTTCGCCCTGTTCCAGGCAGAGTCGGAAGTGCGCTGGAACGGCAATGTCAAGAAGCTGAAAATCGCAGACCTCGAAGTGACTGATCCCAATGGGGTGATTACTACCGAGCAGATTATCGCCCAGGCGCCATTGACCGACCCGCCCAAGCGGGCAATTTCCAATGTGGACGGCAGAATTCTCACGGATGCTCTCACCTTCTGGACCGATACCACGGGCGCTGATGTTATAGCGGCAGACCCCAACGCGGGTGAGGTCAGTGGTAAGGACGGGCGCACCATCACCCGTGGCGGTGCCGGTCAGCAGATACCTGGTTTCCTGCCGTCTTCTACGCTCGGAGCAGATAATTTTGTGACGGGGGCCCGTCAGGTGTTCACCGAGGATCCGTCGTCAGCAAATGATCTGTTAGACCTCGATGGCTCAATCTCTGACGCAGACCTGACAGCCCTGCGTCCCTACCTGGATCCTAACGATGCAATTACGGATGGTGACCCCGAGCGGGAGCTCATCAAGTGGATTAGAGGTATTGATGCCTATGATGAGGATGGGGATACGGTATACACCGACGTCCGCCCCTGGCTGATGATGGACCCAATGCACTCCCGGCCGCTGGTGATCAATTACGGCGCGCGGGAGGGGACCTCATATACAGCGAACAATCCGGATATCCGCCTGTTCTTTGGAACCAACGATGGCATTTTCCACGGCATCAAGAATACGGAGACCAACGGCAACGAGTCGGGCAAGGAAACTTTCGCCTTCATTCCACTCGAACTGCTGCACTGGCAGAAAACCCTGGCGGCCAATTTTGCCCAGATTGCCGAGCCACACCCCTACGGGATGGATGGTATTGCAGTCTCTTATGTCTATGACGATGACCGCGACGGTAATATCGAACCGACAGACGGAGACTATGTCTGGGTATTCATCGGCCAGCGGCGTGGCGGTGACGGCCTATACGCCTTCGACCTGACAGATCCAGATGACCCTGAACTCATGTGGAAAGTTACCAGCGGAACTTCCGGGTTCGAGCAGTTGGCGCTCACCTTCTCCACACCTCAGGCAGTGACTCTGGACCTGGGGGTTGCGGGTGGAACGCCCGCGCTGATCTTCGCCGGCGGTTATAATGGCGGGTGGTCCGGTAATTCGCGCGTTGGCAAGGATGCCGGCGACGCTAATGACACTATTGGTAACGCGATTTACGTGGTGAATGCCGAGACAGGTGCTCTGATATGGAAAGCTGTGGGTCCGGATGGCGGAGCAGCGCCGACCAACTCGGACAGCCTGTTCTACCAGGCCCTGATGACCGATAGCATCCCGTCCAACATCACCGTGGTCGATACGGACTCCAATAACGTAGTTGACCGAGCCTACGTTGGCGATAGCGGTGGTAACGTCTGGCGAGTGGAGTTGACTGAGGCGGCCTATATTGCTTCGGGCTCAACCGTAACGGATGAAACTAACTGGTATGTCACCAAACTGGCATCATTCGGTGGCGCAGGTGCCAGCGATCTGCGCTTCTTCCATGGTCCGGATTACGTCAGAACGACCACCTACGACGGCGTTATCCTTACCTCGGGGGACCGCGCTGACCCGCGTGAGACCACGGTGAATAACTATGCGTTCGCCATCAAGGACACCTTCCAGACAACCAACAGCAATGCGGCAGCCATCAAGGCCAGAACTCCCCTTGTCATCGGAGATCTGACTGATATCACGGACCTCTGTATAACCGGAGCAGAGGCCGCTTGCACCAGTGCCGACCTTTCAAACGGGTGGAAACTGGAGCTTGAAGCTTCCGGAGAGAAGGGCCTTTCTCAGCCGCTGACGACCAATGGTGTGGTGCTCTTCACCACCTACGTGCCAAACGACGGTTCGGCCGGTCAGCAGTGTACGCCGTCTGAGGGTACCGGGCGGGTGTACGTGGTCAATCTCAGCGACGGCTCCGTTGTCTTTGACCTGTCCGCGGGAGGTACGACGACCAAGGTGGATCGTTACTCCGAAGTGGGTCCTGGTATTCCGGGCGATGTGATCCCCTACGAAGACCAGGTGCTGATTCCCGGGAAGGGGATCGGCGGCAAGCAGATATTCAATATTCCCGGGCGGGACCTGTGGCGTATTTACTGGCGCGAGGAAGATGTAGACCAGCTATAGCTTAGCTGGTCTACATCTGTTGTTTATCACAAGAACGAATAAGGGGACATAGGATGCGCCGGGTCGAGAGTGGATTCACCTTGATTGAAATGATGATTGTGGTTGTGATCGTCAGTATTCTGATGCTGGTGGCATTGCCGGCCTACCAGGATTCGGTGATCCGGGCAAAGCGATCCGCCGCCCGGACAGCGCTTTCCGAAATCATGTCTCGTCAGGAGCAGTTCTTCATCAACAACAAGAGCTACGCAACGACTCTTGCGGAACTTGGCTTACCGGCAAGCTACTTTGTCAACGAGAACGCCGAGACCGCCACCTCAACTGCTGACAGGGTTTACCAGATAGCGCTTGTACTCGATTCTGGCGTATTCGATGCAGCTACTGCCACACCTCAGAACACGCAGACCAAGGATACCCGGTGTGCGACTTACACCCTCAACGTAACCGGCGCCAAGTCAAACTCGGGTGGTGGCAGTGTGACCGAATGTTGGTAGGTGGCAATGGGGGCGCCGGTGGCCCGGTGTCCACGCAACTGACCCGAACCAGGGAGAGTTTCAGTTGCAGTGCAGGCGGATCTGCTTCAGGGCGAGTTCCCGCTGAGCCGCTTTTTCGTCCTCCGACAGGATTTTGTCATTCCCCTGATCATCCTTCATATGCACCTCCTCGAAGGACTCCACAGCGGTCAGATTCTCTCGTGCCCGATCGCAGACTTCCGGGTTCTTCTTGATCTGGTCTTCGATCTTGATCGGGGCTGCTTCAAAGCTATTGCTCACCGAAGGCTCTAGCGTGGCGGGCACCACCCCCTCTTCAGCGGAAACTACTCGCTTGAACTTGCCCCCGGTTCGCAGCACCTCATAGTCAACGCCCTTGGGAGGTGGCCGGTCACTGTGCACGGGGTTTCCCCTGTCGTCCAGCCAGCGATAATAGGTTGTCTCGGCGCCGGTCGTCGCAGTGCTGAGGGAAATCAAAAAGATTGAAGTTACCCACGTGCTACACCGCTGTACGGATTTAATTCTCATCCCTAGTGCCTTGATTAGCCTATGTATTTTCTAAAGTAGCGCACTCGTCAGGCCTGTGCAATGCAATGACTGGGGTGAATATGGGGGAATCCTCAATTTGTCAGGTTGACATTTTTCAGCGCCGGACCAACAATACTGCCCTGTCTCACAGCTGGTAACGGCTAACGCTGAGTACCCTCAGCCCCTGGCCCACTGCCGCGATGCGATGATTCGCGCTGCAGCTGCCTGTGAGTCCCGTTATCCAGTACGGCCGCATGGGCTGTGCTGGGGGCCAGACACTGCGCTACCCCGCAGGGCGACCGATACACGGGTTCGTGATCGCTTTTCACGCTGAACACAGTGAAAAGAGCCTTCGAGGATAGCCACCCACGGTGGTTGCCGGGGGTGGGGTTGCGAACCTCCCGCATGTATCTCGCCCGCACATGGGAGTGGCGTAGCCAGCCAGGTACCGGTCCAGGTACTTCTTCAGGCTTCTCCACACATTGCGATGAAACGGCTACCGGCGAGGGTAACGCGTCGGGGCGTTTTGATTGGGCCTCAACAGCCCTGGGAGAAAAATCGTGGAGATGTTGTCCGGCGGTGAAATGATCGCCCGCGCCCTGGAAGACGAGGGAGTCGAGTTTATTTTCGGCTACCCCGGCGGCGCGGTTCTACATATTTATGACGCCTTGTTCAAGGCGAGCAAAGTCCCCCATGTGCTGGTGCGGCACGAGCAGGCGGCAACCCATGCCGCCGACGGCTACGCCCGCGCCACAGGCAAGCCCGGTGTGGTGCTGGTGACCTCGGGTCCCGGTGCCACCAATGCGGTGACCGGTATTGCCACCGCCTACATGGACTCCATTCCCATGGTCGTGCTGTCAGGCCAGGTCCAGAGCCACCTGATCGGTGAGGACGCCTTCCAGGAGTGCGACATGGTGGGTATCTCCCGCCCGATCGTGAAGCACAGCTTCATGGTGCGCAAGCCGGAAGATATCCCGGCCATGATCAAGAAGGCTTTCCACATTGCCACTACCGGCCGCCCCGGCCCGGTAGTCATCGACATTCCCAAGGACGCCACCCGCCCGGATGCCAAGTTCGAGTATCACTATCCGGAAGCGGTGAAGATGCGCTCCTACTCGCCCGCCCAGCGCGGACACACCGGTCAGATCAAGAAAGCCGCGCGAATGCTGCTGTCCGCCAAGCGCCCGGTAATCTACTCCGGTGGCGGTGTGGTGCAGGGTGAGGCCAGCGGCCTGCTGACCGAGTTGGCACAGAGCCTGAATTATCCGGTGACCAATACCCTCATGGGCCTGGGCGCGTATCCCGGTACCGACCGCCAGTTCCTCGGTATGCTCGGCATGCACGGTCTCTACGAGGCCAATATGGCCATGCATAACGCGGACGTGATCCTGGCGGTGGGCGCTCGCTTCGACGACCGCGTGACCAATACCGTCAGCAAGTTCTGCCCGGGAGCCAAGGTCATCCACATCGATATCGACCCCACCTCCATCTCCAAGACGGTACAGGCCGATATCCCTATTGTTGGCCCTGTGCACTCGGTACTGTCGGATCTGATGGAGCAGGTCTCCCAGATGCGCAAGAAGGACGCGGACCTGCCGGATCAACCGGCGCTGGAGCGCTGGTGGCAGCAGATCGACGAGTGGCGGGGCAAGCACGGCCTGTGGACCGGCCGTCGTTATGGCGAGAATGAGCACATCAAGCCGCAACAGGTTATCGAGAGCCTGTATCGCGCCACCGGCGGCAATGCCTTCGTCACCTCCGACGTGGGCCAGCACCAGATGTTCGCCGCCCAGTACTACCGCTTCAACCACCCGCGCCGCTGGATCAACTCCGGGGGCCTCGGGACCATGGGCTTCGGGCTGCCGGCGGCCATGGGCGTGAAGCTGGCCTTTCCCGATGCGGATGTCGCCTGTGTGACCGGCGAGGGCAGTATCCAGATGAACATCCAGGAGCTGTCGACCTGCACCCAGTACAACACGCCGGTGAAAATCATCAACCTGCGCAACAACTACCTGGGCATGGTCAAGCAGTGGCAGGACATGCAGTACGAGGGGCGTTACGCCATGAGTACCTATGAGGACTCACTACCGGATTTCGTCAAGTTGATGGAAGCCTACGGTCACGTGGGCATGCAGGTGCGCAGCCTGGACGAGCTGGACGCGAAGATGGAAGAGGCCTTCGCCATGAAGGACAAAGTGGTCTTCCTCGATATCTTCATTGACCCGATGGAGCACGTGTACCCCATGCACGTGGCCCCCAACGGTTCCATGAAAGATATGTGGTTGAGCAAGAACGAGAGGACCTGACAATGCGACGCATAATCTCCATCCTGCTGGAAAACGAGCCCGGCGCGTTGTCGCGGGTTGTCGGCCTGTTCTCCCAGCGCGGGTACAACATCGAAACCCTGAACGTGGCCCCTACCGAGGATGCCACCCTCTCGCGGCTCACGCTCACCACCGTCGGCGATGACAAGACCATCGAGCAGATCACCAAGCAGCTCAACAAGCTGGTGGACGTGGTCAAGCTGGTTGACCTCACCGAGGGCGCTCACATCGAGCGTGACATGATGCTCATCAAGGTGCGTGCCAGCGGCGGCGCCCAGCGTGACGAAGTGAAGCGCACGACGGATATCTTCCGTGGCCAGATCGTGGATGTGGGACCCAACGTCTACACCATCCAGCTGACCGGCACCGGTGAAAAACTCGACTCCTTTGTCGCCGCCATGGCGGAGGCCGAGATCCTCGAGGTCGTGCGTTCCGGGGTGGCGGGTATTTCCCGCGGCGAAAAGGTATTGCGGCTCTGATGCTTGTAGACCGGTGGCCCGTGCCGGTCCTTCTCACCACCCGCCGGTAAAGTTGCTATCCTGAGGGGCAGGCTTTGAGTCATTGCCCACTCAGGAGGCAGCATGGAAAAAGTGACCGGCATCGGCGGGGTGTTCTTCCGCGCCCGGGACCCCTCGGGCCTGGCCCGCTGGTACGAGGAGCACCTAGGGATCAACCCGGTGCCTTCAGACTATGAGACGCAACCCTGGAGCCAGCAGGCGGGCCCCACGGTGTTCGCGCCCTTCCAGCAGGACACCGACTACTTCGGCCGGCCCGAGCAGGGCTGGATGATCAATTTTCGGGTCAATGATCTCGAGCACATGGTCGCCCAACTGACGTCCGCCGGCATCGAGGTCACCGTGGACGAGGAGGTGTATCCCAACGGTCGTTTCGCCCGCCTGTATGACCCCGAGGGGAATCCGATCGAGCTCTGGCAACCGGCTTGAGCTGCCTGTCATGGAGTGGATTGAAACTGCCCGGCAGCTCTTCCGCAGCCCCAAACCCACCCACTTCACCAACTACCGCCACTGCGAGGAATGCGCCGAGCACGACCAGGCGCTGCTCGACGCCTCGATCGACACCATCTCCCTCGCAGAGCTGGGCAGCCCGGGCTGGGACCCTATCTGCTTCGCAACGCCAGAAGGCGTCAAGTACTACATGCCGGCGCTGGTACGGCTGAGTCTGGAGAGTGTTGATGGAGACTTCTACTTTGGCCAGTTGCTGTTCCACCTCGAACTGGATGGACCCAACAACGCCCTGTATCTGGCCTGCACGCCGGAGCAACGCGCGTTTGTCGCTGCGTTTGTCGACCATATGATCCTCAACTACAGCGAGCAGCTCGAGCAGGCCTATTCGGTCGATGAGGCCTTCCGGACGCAGGCGATCTGGTCCGGGCCTGTCCCTCAGTGACCCTGCCTCTCAGTGACCCCGTTTGGCCTCCATCCGCTTCAACAGCGTGCTGAGAATCATCTTGTACAGCTCGTCGCCGAGGTAGCGATCCTCCACGCCGCTGTCGATGCTCGGGTTGTCGTTGACCTCGATGACAAATCCCTTGCCCTGGCTTTCCTTCACGTCCACTCCGTAAAAGCCGTCGCCAATGTGCCGGGTGGCCCGCACGGCGGCGTCGAGCACCGCGGGGGGGACTTCAAAAGTGGGCAGGGTGTCGAAGTCGCCTGAGTCCGTGCTGCTGCCGTGGCGGTAGATCTGCCAGTGGTTTTTCACCATGTAGTAGCGGCAGGCGTACAGGGGCTTGCGGTCCAGGATGCCGATGCGCCAGTCGAAGTCGGTATAGAGGAACTCCTGGGCCAGCAGCAGGGTGGAACGCTGGAAAAGGCGTTTGCAGATCTCGCCGAGCTGCTCCCGGTCGGCGGCCTTTTCCACCCCGAGGGAGAAAGCCCCGTCGGGGATCTTGACTACGATGGGGTAGCCCAACTGGTCGCCCAGGGCATCAAGCTGGCCTGGCTGGTCCTTGTACAGCACCACGGTTTTCGGTGAAGGCACCTTGTGGGTGCGGAACAGGTCCGCCAGGTAGATCTTGTTGGTACAGCGCAGGATCGAGTTGCTGTCATCGATCACCACCAGGCCCTCGCTTTCCGCCTTCTTGGCAAAGCGGTAGGTGTAGTGGTCGATGTTGGTGGTGGTGCGGATGAACAGCCCGTCGTATTCCGGCAGGCGCAGGTAGTCCCGCTGGGTGATCAGGTCGACGTCGATCCCCAGTTCCTTGCCAACTTTCACGAACCGTTTAAGCGCCTTGGCATCAGAGGGGGGCAGCTCTTCCGCCGGGTCCACCAGCACGGCCAGGTCGTAACGGGCTGCCTTCTGCTCCCGCTGCTTGCGCCATACCTTGCGGCTGAACTCATCCAGGGCCTTGGCGAAGTCGTTCTCCTGTTCGTCGCTCAGGCCGTGGGGCGAACGGGGCTTGAGGCTGGCAATGTCCCACTGCTTCCTGAAGCGCAGGGTAATCTCCAGGATGGGGCAGGGGAAGTGCTCGAACAGCCTCTGGGTCAGCTCGTCGTAACGACTGTCACCGCTGCGACCGAAATAGGAGAGCAGCGGAATGTCCTGGCTGGTGTCGGTACCCTTGAGCAGCTTGCTGAGGCTGGTGCTCAGGTCCTCCAGGTGAATACGGTACAGGGAGCGCTTGCTCAGGTCGTTCAGAGTGCGCACCGACGGTATCACCTTGTGACCCCGGGCCTCTGCCAGCAGCGAGCAGTAGTAACCCTGGCTCAGGTAGCCAAAGCTGCGACTGAGGTTGATGACCCGGGTGCGACTCTGGCCGGCCGGATACTGGCCGTTCATGTAGTCGCTAAAGGTGATAACCTGATCGCTGGGGTAGTAGGGTGCCCAGTCGCTGCGCTTGTCGATGACTATCAGAGTTTGTGACATGGCTAAAAGATCTAACGGGCCCGCGGAGTGCGGGCCGACGGGCGGAGTATTGGCTCAGGATGGCAGTGAGTCAATCACCGCGGCAGTCGCACAATCTTCCGGGTGGAAAAATACCGCTCGTCCGCCTGACACGGGCGCTGGTCGTCCCGGCGCCAGGTGGTTCCCCCGGCGCTGCATACTCTTCTTATCGCTGCTACTGCTCCAGGCGGCCTGCACCTCGTTGCAGCCGACCAGTCAACCCGAGGAATTCGCGGCTCCCCCTGTGGTGTCACCGTTCTGGCAATCACTGGAGCTCGCCACATCGGGCGACTGGCATGTACTGCTCAACCGCGGCCCACAGGCCCTGGATTTACGCCTGCGGGCGATTGACAGTGCCCAGGAACAGATAGACCTGCAGACCTTATGCAGCGCATTGAAGACTGGATGTTCTCTCTGGCGCCTATCGAAAGCGAACTCTGAGTGCAGCGCCCGGCCGGCGGCCCGCCTCAGGCGGCAACCACGGCATCGGGTTGCGCCGGCGCCGGCTGGGCGCCGCGAATCAGCCTGCCCGGCAGTTTCCCCGTGGGCTCTCCGTCGCGCATGATGACCTCGCCGCTGACCAGGGTGTAGCGGTATCCTTCGGCGCCCTGGAACACCCGGCGCCCGCCGGCGGGAAGGTCGAAGATAACCTCCGGGCGTTTCACCTGCAGGGCCTCGAAGTCGATGATGTTGATATCGGCTTTCATGCCCGGCGCCAGGGTGCCGCGGTCATCCAGGCCCATGCAGCGGGCCGTATCATGGGTGTGCATTTTTACCGCCTCCTCGAGCCCGAGGCGCTCGCCTGACGCGCGGTCCCTGACCAGGTAACTCAGCAGGTAGGTGGGAACGCTGGCGTCACACAGCACGCCGCAGTGGGCGCCGGTGTCCGCCAGGCTGAGCACGGAGTGCTCGTCCTTCAACATGGCGAACTGACGGCTGAGGTCGCGACTGCCGTAACCAAACAGGGGGCAGTAGAGCAGGGTGGTGCCGTCATTCTGCAGTAGCGCGTCATAGGCATACTCCTCCGGTGCAACGCCGGCCTGCTGGGCCAGGTACTCGATGCTGTCCTCATACCCTGGTTCGTAGTTGGGGCGCTCGCCCATGATGTAGAGGTTGTCGTAACCCCGGGTGATCGCATCGAGAAAGAAATCACCACCCGTCTCGATGGGCGGTTCGGACAGTATTGCCTCCCGCAGTTTGGGGTCTCGTAACTGTGCCAGGCGCTCTTCCCGGGGCAGGCCGGCCAGGGGCGCGTAGTGCGGGTTGAACATGAAGGGGTGGACGGTGCCGTCCCAGCCCATGAGGATGTTCACCGGGCGGGCCCCCACATGGGGTATCAGGCGGGCGCCGTCTTTGCGTGCTTCGCGCACAAACTGGAGTTGTTGCTGTACCCGCTTCCAGTCACTCTCCTCACGGAAAAACAGGACGAAATTGACCTGGCAGTCATTGTCGATGGACAGCCGCTTCATCCAGGTCATTTCCTCTTCCCAGTTATCGAAGTCCGACACCAGTCCGTAGATGCCCCGGGAGAGGTCACCGATGGCGCTGCCAATGCCCAGTAGCTCGGCGGCGTCGGAGTAGGTGCCGGGCATCACCTGGCCGTCGCGGGTGGTATGCAGTTGGGTGCGGGAGGTGGTGAATCCAATGGCGCCCGCGCCGATGCCCTCGCGCACGATGGCGGCCATGCGCTCGATGTCTTCCGGCGTGGCAAATTCATTGTTTACCCCGCGTTGGCCCATGACATAGGTGCGTACGGCACAGTGCGGCACCTGGGCACCAATATCGATGGCCCGCGGCTTGCGGTCCAGTGCATCGAGGTACTCGGGAAAGCTCTCCCACTGCCATTCGATACCCTCGGCGAGCGCTGCGCCTGGGATGTCCTCGACATCCTCCATCACCTCGATCATGCGTTGGCGTTCTGTTTCCTCGGGTTTGCAGGGGGCAAAACCGACCCCGCAGTTGCCCATGATCAGCGTTGTGATGCCGTGGTGGCTGGCGGGACTCAGGAGGGCGTCCCAGGTGGCCTGGCCGTCCATGTGGGAATGGGTGTCCACCCAGCCGGGAGTCACCAGGCAGCCGCTGGCGTCGATAGTCTCGCGGGCTTCGCCCAGCTTATGGCCCAGGGCCACAATGCGGCCATCGCGGATGGCAATGTCCGCCACGCGAGCGGGGGCGCCGGTGCCGTCCACAACCTTGCCATTACTAATGAGGGTATCGAACACGCTGGTTCCTCCACGGTTTTATTATTCTCGGATTGCGCCAATGGTGCGCAGACCTCACAGACTAGCACCAGCGCTCATGCGGTTATGCGCAGGGCCGTGGATTGTTCCCTGCTGGTTTATCAATTTACCCCGTCAGAGGGCCGCCCCGGTGGGACCAAGCATGGCCTTCAGGTGGGCCTCGACGCAGCGTCCCAGGGCGTGCAGCTCGTAGCCGCCCTCGAGGCAGGAAACCAGCCTGCCCTCGGCGCTGGCGTCGGCCTGCTCGCACAGTTTACGGGTCACCCAGGCGTAGTCGCTGTCGACGAGGTTGAGTCCCGCCATGTCATCGGCCTGGTGGGCGTCAAATCCGGCGGATACCAGGACCAGTTGGGGGGCGAACTCCGTCAGCCTTGGCAGCCAGTCCCGGGTAACCGCAGCGCGGAAGCCCTCGCCGTCGGTGCCTGCGGGCAGGGGGGTGTTGATCACGTTGTCCGCGGTTTTGCCGGCGCCGCTGTCGGGATAGAAGGGATGCTGGAAAGTGGAGCAGAACAGGATACGCTCATCACCCTGGACAATATGCTCGGTGCCGTTGCCGTGGTGCACGTCGAAATCGAGGATGGCGACCCGGTCGAGACCGTGATTTTCGAGGGCGTTGAAGGCCCCGATCGCAATGTTGTTGAACAGGCAGAAGCCCATGGAGCGGTTTCGCTCCGCGTGGTGACCGGGTGGCCGTACGGCACAGAACACCTGTTTGATTTCGCCTCCCATCACCAGGTCGACCCCCAGTTCTGCGGCCCCGGCGGCGTGCAGGGCTGCCTGCAGGGTGTGGGGGTTCATCGCGGTGTCCGGGTCGAGCTGTACATGGCCTTGGCCGGGAGAGCGTGCATAGAGGGATTCGATATAGTCCAGGTCGTGGGCCCGCTCGAGCAGGGCGCGGGAGACCACAGGGGCCTCGTAGTGACGCAAAACCATCTCCAGCCCGCACACCAACAGTCGGTCGTCGATTGCAGTGAGCCTTGCCGGCTGTTCCGGGTGCGGCCCCATTTCGTGCTTGAGGCATTCCGGATGGGAGATAAAGGCAATGGTCATTGGTACTGTTCCGGCTGGATGACTGATGTCAGGGGAGACAAAGCCCTCCCCCGGGCGTCTATACTGGGCATAACTCTAGTACAGGAGCCCGCCAAGGTTAAGCGGGCAGCGCGCGCATGAGACAACACCGCTTGTTCCGCATCTTTGAGCCGGCTTCCGTGGCGGTGATTGGCGCCACTCCGCGACAGGGCTCTGTGGGGTTCCAGGTACTGCACAACCTGCAGGCGGCAGGCTTCAAGGGGGCGATATACCCGGTCAACCGCAATCACGACAGTATCCTGGGCCTCACCTGTTACCCGTCGATCGTCGATATTGACGCCCCGGTCGACCTGGTAGTGATGGCGATACCGGCGGAGCGTATCCCCAATGCCATGCGCAAGTGCATCGCCCGCCGGGTGGGGGGAGTGGTCGTCATCTCGGCGGGTTTCGGCGAGGTTGGCCCCTTTGGTCGCCAGCTCCAGGACGAGATCACGGGCCTCGCGCGGCAGGCCCGGATACCGCTGGTAGGGCCCAATTGCCTCGGCGTGATGAGGCCCAGCCTGGGGCTCAATGCGACCTTTGCCCACAGCGAGGTGCGCAAGGGGCCGGTGGCGCTGGTGTCCCAGTCCGGCGCCTTCTGCACTGCGCTGCTGGACTCCGCCTGGTCGGGCGGGCGGGGATTCTCCGCGGTTGCGTCCCTGGGTGCCACGGCCGATGTGGATTTTGGCCAGGTGCTGGATTACCTGTCGATCGACAACCAGACCCGCAGCATCCTGCTCTACATCGAAGGCGTCGACGACGCCCGGGCCTTTCTCAGCGGGCTGCGTGCTGCGGCGCGGCTGAAGCCGGTGGTGGTGATCAAGCCGGGCCGTCACCAGGCGGGGCAGCGGGCCGCGGTTACCCATACCGGGGGGCACCGCGGCAGCGACGAAGTGTTCAACGCCGCCCTGGAGCGGGCGGGGGCGGTCCGGGTACATACGGTGAATCAGCTCCTTGCGGCGGCCAATACCCTGTCCTCGGGGGTCAGGCTGAAGGGTAGCCGGCTGGCGATCGTCACCAATGGGGGTGGGCCGGGGGTGATGGCCGCCGACCAGGCTGCGGAACTGGAAGTGCCCCTGGCGACCCTGAGCGACGGCAGTATTCGCGCGCTGGCCGAGGTTCTGCCCTCCCACTGGTCACATACGCATCCGGTGGACCTGCTCGGCGATGCTGACCCCCAGCGCTACGAGCAGGCGCTGAGTATCGTGCTGGAGGACCCGAACGTCGATGGGGTGCTGGTGCTGCTGACTCCCCAGGGGGTTACCGAGCCGACTGCCTGTGCAGAGGCGGTGATAGAGGCCGCAAGGGGGAGTCGCAAACCGGTGCTGGCCTGCTGGATGGGGCAGGACCAGGTCCGCGAGGGGCGCTGGAAGTTACAGCGGGAGGGCATCCCGCATTTCAATAGCCCGGAGGCCGGGGTGAATGGCTTCGGTTATCTTGCCGCCTACCATCGCAACCAGCAGAAACTGTTACAGGCACCGCCACCACTGGCCGGGCACCGCCAGGCGCGGGCGGAGTCCGCCCGGGCGATAATCGGCGCGGCCCTGGCGGAGGGGCGTCCGCACCTCGACCCACTCGAAGCGAGGGCGGCACTGTCCGCGTTCGATATCCCGGTATCGCGAGCCATCAACGTGACCAGTCCCGAGGAGGCCAGGCGTGCCGCCGAGACCCTGGGCCTGCCGGTGGTTCTGAAAATCAACTCACCGGATATTGCCCGCAAGAGTGATGTCGGCGGCGTGCGTCTGGACGTTCGGGAGGCGGAGTCAGTGGCCTCTGTCTACCGCGAGATTCTTGCCGCGGTGGAAGAGAAAATACCGGAGGCGGTGATCGATGGTGTCACGGTGGAGTCGATGGAGCACCGCCCCCATGCCCGTGAGGTGGTTGTGGCTATAGAACGGGATGCAGTGTTCGGGCCGGTTATCCGCTTCGGACAGGGCGGCATGGCGGCGGATATCCTGGCGGGCACCTCGGTCGCGATTCCCCCCCTCAATGTGTTTCTGTGCGAAGAGCTGATCCAGCGCAGTAGCGCCGAGCGTCTGTTGTCCGGGCATCGTTTTCTGCCCCCGGCGAATCGCAAGGCGCTTATCGAGTTGCTGATGCGGGCCTCGGAGCTTGCCTGTGAATTGCCTGAAATCGATCTGCTGCTGATGAATCCGGTGCTGGTTGACGAGGAGGGGCTGATGGCGGTTGACGCCTGGATGGCCATTGCACCCTGCGCGTCTGATCGTGGGCGCTATGGCCATATGGCCATTCATCCTTACCCGGAAGGGTTGAGTAGCAGCCTGACCAGTCGTGACGGCCGGACTTTCAACGTGCGACCGATCCGTCCCGAGGACGCCGTCATCGAGCGCCGGTTTGTCGATGGCCTGTCGGCGGAGAGCAAATATTTTCGTTTCATGTACGGGATGGGGGATATTTCGCCAGGGATGCTGGCGCGCTTTACCCAGATTGATTACGACCGCGAGATGGCGCTGGTGGTGGTGGCGGATGACGGCACCGAAGACGCTTGCCTGAAAGCGGTGGCGCGTTACGTGGCCAACCCCGGAGGGGAGTCCTGTGAATTCGCCCTGGCGGTGGCCGATGACATGCAGCGGCAGGGAATCGGCGGCCAGTTGATGGAGCGCCTGATGGAACTGGCCAGCGCCCAGGGCTTTCTGGAAATGGATGGTGATGTGCTGGCGCAAAACGTCAAGATGCTGAAGCTTTGCCGCAAACTGGGCTTCAGCCTCCGGCGCGACCCCGACGACGCCGAAATCATGCAGGTGACACGTTCACTGGACTCGTACGCAGCGACGGCGGTGGTATGATCAGGGGGAACCGAAGCGGAGCTGCGTCGGCACAGGTACCTGAGCTTTTCGTTAGATAATATCCATACCGGGAGAATCGCCATGCCAAACCCAACCAAGATCCGTGATTGTATGCACCGCAATCCCCTCACCATCCGCCAGGATGAAAACCTGGTGAGGGCGATCTCCATGATCGTGGAGTACAAGCTCACGGGCCTGACTGTCACCGACGGTGAGGGAACAGTGGTGGGCATCCTGTCGGAACTCGACTGCATTCGCTCGATCCTCACGGCGCTCTACAACGACGGCGACCCGGAGCACACCCTGGTGGAGGATGCCATGCATGCCGAGGTCCAGACCTGCACCTCTGAAACCAGCATCGTGGAGGTGGCCCAGGCCATGGTAGATACCCGCCAGCGCCGCCGGCCGGTGCTGGAAGGCGGGAAGCTGGTGGGGCAGGTCAGTTCAAACAATATTCTCTGGGCACTGATGGAACACTCCCGGCGCAAGCTCTACGACCAGCGCGGTAGCTGAGCGCCTGGGCTTCCTGGAACTTCACCGGGGCTGTGCCCCGGGCCAGCAGGTCGTTCAGGGATTGAAGGCGACCTTGATGGCTCCCTGTTTGCGATCAGCCGCAATATCGAATGCTTCCGCCGCTGCTTCCAGGGGCAGCCGATGGGTGATGAGGGTCGGTGCAATCAGTGGGTTTTTTGCCAGGGTTGCCGCGGCGATGTCCACATCCCTGACAAGGCCCTGGCGGCCCTGCGCCATGGATGTCACCGTGCGCAGTTCTTTCATGGTCATCTGCATGGCAGGAAAGGTCAGTCCTTCCCAGTAGGTCGCCAGCATGAGAACGGTGCCGCCGTGCCTGCACAGGTTGGCGGCCTGTTCCAGGGCCGCGTCGGTGCCGGCACAGTCAATCACCAGGTCGTAATTCTCGCTCGTGTCGGTGCTCGCATCGCCCAGGGTAGCGCCGAGAATTTCCCCCGCGCGCAACTGGGCGGGGTGCCGTGCAAACAGGTGGACCCATTCCGTGGCCTGCCTGGCGACTGCAACGGCGCACAGGCCAATGGAGCCGCCACCGATAATCGCCACTTTATGTTTGTCAGTGATGCCGGCCTTGGCGATACCGCGTACCGCCACCGACAGCGGCTCAACCAGGCAGGCGTCTTCAGCGCGGATGCCGCCCGGCAGCGGCACCAGGCAATGCTCGGGTACGACCAGGTGTTCGGTCATGCCGCCGTCACGGCCCACGCCCATAATCGTCTCGGTACCCCGCACACACAGGTTGTAGTCCCCGCGTACGCAGCGCTCGCAGTGTCCACAATACACCGAGGGCTCAATTGCGACGGGAATTCCATTGTCAGTGACACCGGCGATCTCGTGTCCCAGGGTGAAGGGGATGGGGAATCCCTGTTGCAACATGTGCAGGTCGCTACCGCAGATACCGGCAGAGGCAACACGGACCCTGACCCCCAGACCGGCAGGTTCAGGTACCTCGTGAACGCAGATCTCGTGGTTGTGGCAGCGAACGGCTTTCATCGCGGGTCAGGGCCTCCGGTAATCGAGTTCAGTGCGCATGTCGCGCCAGAGTAGGGAGCACCCGACGATTCTGTTGTGGTCTGGCGAGAGGGGCAAGCCGGCTGGAGTGGATACCGCGCCGCGGGATGACAGATTGGACTCCGTCATTCAGGGGTGTCGCCCGCGTGGCTGAATTGATACGGTTTGCCGAGTGCATCCGCGAGATTGACTCGCTATCCTTGAGCCGGCAATGCGGCTCTGGAGGCGTCAGCGCCCACAGGTGCCCAGACCGCAGAGAACAGGAACTTTTTGCCAGTGTTCACCCGCTCGAGCCGATCGTAGAGAGAAATCGATATGCCAGCCATTGCCGACACCCCGGAACCGCCTTACTACGCGGTCATTTTTACTTCGACGGTCACTGGGGATAACAGCGGCTACCAGGAGACGGCGCAGCGCATGCTGGAGCTGGCGGCCCGGCAACCGGGTTATCTTGGGGTCGAGTCGGCGCGTGAGGACGTGGGTATCACTGTGTCCTATTGGCGCGACCTGGAGGCCATCCGCAACTGGAAAGCCCAGGCGGACCATCGCGAGGCACAGCGCCTCGGCCGTGAGCGCTGGTATGCACAATACTGCACCCGCATCTGCCGCGTAGAGCGGGACTACCGTGGCCCCTGACGCTGCCGCCACAGCGGTCCCCGCCTGGCGCGATTTTCTCGCACTTGGCCCCGAGGCAATTGATGACTGAGCAAGATCCGAACGAAGTCTCTGAACAGGGAGCCACCATCTGGTATCTGGAGATGCGCGAATCCGATTGGCTGCAGCCCAAGCCAGCGCCCGAGGGGCTTGCGGTCATCGAGGCGGAGGTGCCGGAATACCGATTTAACCGCTACCTCTACCAGTTGGTTGGCGAACCCTGGCAGTGGACCGACAAGCTGGCCCTGAGTGACGATGCCTGGCGGACTCATGTCGAGAGCGAAAACCTGCGTACCTGGGTGGCCTACCATCGGGGCAGTATTGCGGGCTATTACGAGCTCCAGCGCCAGGACGAAGACCAGGTGGAACTTCTATACTTTGGCCTGGCGCCAAAGTTTATCGGTTTCGGCTATGGTGGCTACCTGCTCACCCACGCCATTCGCTCCGCCTGGAGTTGGGGTAGGGTCCGGCGGGTGTGGGTGCATACCTGCAGTGACGATCACGAGGGAGCCCTCAATAACTACAAGGCGCGGGGCTTTCGGCTGTATCTCACCGAGCAGGAAAGTGGCCCCGGCACGATACCCGGGTGATCGTGCCGGCAATGCTGGCAAGGTGCTGACAGGACAGGATCGAATCAATGCAGGAAGTACTGCACTTCTCTACGGTGTTGGCCGCCTTTTTTGCGATCATGAATCCGGTGGCGAATATTCCGCTGTTCATCGGCCTGACAGAGCACGTGGATGACGGCGATCGCCGGCAGTTGGCAACCCATGCGGTCCTGTTGGCCTTTATTATCGTGGCGCTGTTTTCCCTGCTGGGGCGGGAGATATTCTCCCTGTTTGGCATTACCTTGCCAGCATTCCGGATTGCCGGCGGGGCGCTCGTGGGGCTGGTGGGTTACCACTTGCTGCAGGGCGGGGAATCCAGCGTTCATACTCCCACCGCGGAAGACAACAGGCTCAGCCGCGATGCCGCTATGGGCATTGCGGTGAGCCCGTTGGCGATGCCGATCCTGGCAGGCCCAGGTACCATTGCGACCGCCATGAGCTTTGCCGCTGAGGCTTCCCTGCCTTCGATGTTGCGCATTATTGGTGCACTCGCCGTGGTCTGTATTCTTACCTGGATGGCGTTTCTCGGTGCAGAGCCGATCCAGCGTTTTCTGGGTCGGAATGTGATCAAGGTGGTCAGTCGCCTGATGGGACTGATCCTCGCGGTGGTCGGGGTGCAGATGATGATTGATGGTGTAAAAGGCGCTGCTGCCCTCGCCTGAGTAGAGGCGGTTGGGCACCGCTTGTTGGTCTGAACTTCGCTGGCGACAAAACCGCGCCGGAGATACAAGGAGAGATTGATGTCCACACATTGGCAATCCCTTGAGGGTGGTTGTACCTGCGGTGCCGTACGCTACCGGCTGGCGCGGTCTCCCCTGTTTGTCCACTGCTGTCACTGTACCTGGTGCCAGCGTGAGACCGGCTCGGCATTCGTGCTCAACGCGATGGTCGAGGCGGAGGGCGTGCAGGTACTTTGCGGTGAACCTGTGCCGATTGACACACCGTCCAGCAGCGGCAAAGGGCAGGTAATCCACCGCTGTCCCGAGTGTCAGGTCGCCCTGTGGAGCTGCTACTCGGGCATGGGTGAGAAAGTCCGCTTCCTGCGTGTGGGAACACTGGATGAGCCGGGACAGTGCCCACCCGATATCCACATCTTTACCTCCACCCGGCAGCCCTGGGTACAGCTCTCCGGGGAAGTCCCGGTCATGCCGGAATACTACCGTCGTAGCGAGCACTGGCCGGCGGTCAGTATCGAGCGTTTCAACGCCCTGAGGGGTTGATACCTTCCACTGCCCAGGGGGCTAGGCGCGGCGGCAGGTTCCGTGGATAATGCGCCGCCTCCGCGCGGGGGCGTCTTTGCGTTATCGACCTCAGGCCCCTATAGTCAGCGCTAGGCTGTCGATGGGTTGTGCAGATGCACAGGCAACTGCGCCAGGCTTTTGCTTCAGCCTTTTGCTTAAAGCCCCGACACACATTCTCTAATCAGGCAGGTTTATGAAATTAGGCATACTTTCTCGTAACCGGAATCTCTACTCCACCCGGCGACTGGTGGAGGAAGCCGAAGCGCGGGAGCACGAAGTGCGCGTGATCGACGTGCTCAAGTGTTACATGAATATCACTGCCAACGATCCCACCGTTTACTACCAGCGTTCGTCTGACAAGGTCGAGCCGGTGCAGTTCGATGCGGTCATCCCCCGCATCGGTGCCAGCGTCACCGCCTACGGCTGCGCGGTACTGCGGCAGTTTGAAGTTGGCCACACCTACTCCATCAATGAATCCATCGCCATCACCCGCTCCCGCGACAAACTGCGCGCGCACCAGTTGCTGGCGCGGCGTGGCATCGGCCAGCCGGTGACCGCCTACGCGCACTCGGCGCGGGCCACCGATCACCTGATCGAGTCGGTGGGCGGCGCGCCGTTGATCCTCAAACTGACCAACAGTACGCACGGCAACGGTGTGCTGCTGGCCGAAACCAAGAAAGCGGCAGAGGCCCTGATCAATGCCTTCCGGGGCATTGGGTCCGACTTCCTGGTGCAGGAGTTCATCAAGGAGGCCGGCGGCTCTGATATCCGCTGTTTTGTGGTGGGCGAACGGGTCATTGCTGCCATGCAGCGCAAGGCCATCAAGGGCGAGTACCGCTCCAACCTGCATCGCGGTGGGACCGCCGAGGTGATCAAGCTGCGCCCGGAAGAGCGCCGGCTGGCCATCCGGGCGGCCAAGGTCATGGGGCTGGACCTGGCGGGTGTCGATATCCTGCGTTCGGCCCACGGCCCGCTGGTCATCGAGGTGAACTCGTCGCCGGGGCTGGAAGGTATCGAGGCGGCTACCGGCATCAACGTGGCGGGGAAAATCATCGAGTACATCGAGAAGGACTCGAAGGCCGGCCCCAACAAGCCCAAGGGACGCGGCTGAGCCCGTCCATGGGATACCTGCAGGACCCGCGAGTTTTCTACGCCATCGAACGCACCTATCTGGCATGGGTGCGCACCCAACTGGCCATCCTTGCCCTGGCGTTCCTGATCAAGAAGTTCGGTATTGAGGAGGCCCTCGATCCGGAGGCGCAACCCCTGGCGGAGTGGGCCCTGCTGGGGATGTGCCTGCTGGTGGTGGCGATGTCCATGATGTCGTTCTGGCAGACGCGGCTGTCGATCTCCCGACTCGGCGAGCAGGAAATTCCCTCCTCCTCGGCCGTGCGGGTGTTGTACGTCACCGGGCTGCTGTCGATCGGCCTCAATATCGTCATCAGCGCCGTGGTGGCGCTGGTCTGAACGCGGGCGGCAGCGGGGTGTCTTTCCACTCCCCGTGGCCGGTGTTCTGGCGGTTCCTGGTGCTGGGCTGTGTCAGCTTCGGTGGCCCGGCGGCCCATATGGGGTATTTCCACCGGGAGTTTGTCGAACGCCGCCAATGGCTCAGTGAGCAGCACTTCGCTTCCCTGCTGGCCCTGTGCCAGTTTCTGCCGGGGCCGGGTTCCAGCCAGCTCGGGTTTGCCATAGGCCTGCACCGGGCTGGTCTGGCCGGCGCGGTCCTGGCGTTCCTGGGATTCAGCCTGCCCTCACTGCTATTGATGTTCCTGCTCGCCCTGTATGGCGGCTCGCTCAGCGCAGGGCCCCTGGCCGGGCTGGTGCACGGCCTCAAGCTGTTGGCGGTGGTGGTGGTGGCCGATGCCGTGTGGCAGATGTCAAGGTCCCACTGCCGCCAGCGAACCGCCGGCGCTATCGCCCTGCTGGCAGCAGCCCTGTTGTTGGCTCTTGAGGGGCCCTGGGTGCAGTACCTGGTGTTACTTGGAGGCGCCGGACTCGGCTCCCTCGCGCTGCGGGCCGCACCTTCCGCGGAAACGCCCTCGCTGGCGACCATAACGGTAGCCTCCTCGCGCTTACACGCGCTGCCGCTGCTGCTATTTGCAGCGCTTTTTCTGCTGCTGCCGTTGCTGGAGGGAGCCTACCCGGGCTTGGCGCTGTTCAACGCGTTTTTCCAGGCGGGTAGCCTGGTGTTCGGGGGAGGGCATGTGGTGCTGCCCCTGCTACAACACGGCTTGGCGGGGAGTCTGCCCCAGGACAGCTTTCTGCTCGGTTACGCGGCCGCCCAGGCAGTGCCGGGGCCGATGTTTTCGCTCTCTGCTTATCTCGGGGCGGAGCTCTCGCCCGGGGCGCCCGCTCTGGGGGCGGTGGTCGCCGTGGCGGGTATTTTCCTGCCCGGCTTTCTGCTGTTGCTGGGGTTTCACTCCCACTGGACCCAGCTGGCATCCCGGGTTCGGGTGGCGGCGGCCATTCGTGGCGTAAACGCGGCGGTGGTGGGGCTGCTGCTGGCAGCGCTCTACCAGCCTGTGTTTGTCAGTGCGGTGAGTTCGGCGCAGGATGTGGCCCTGTTGCTACTGGGATTTCTCCTGTTGCGGGTATTGCACCTGCCCGTGCCATGGCTGGTTGCCGCGTTTGCGGTGGCCGGTCTGCTGCAGGTGGCAGTCAGGTAGCACCCGTAACAAATAAGGGGCCTTGCGGCCCCTTACTGTGAGGGTCTTTCTCTTTGGGTTTGTGCTGAAACTGCCTGCTCAGGAGTGCCTTACAGCTTGGAAACGTCGAGCAGTTTCCACTCACCCTTTTTGTTGTCTTCCTCGGTGTAGCGGTATTTCACCTTGGCGCCGTCGGGCGCGCTGTTAATCTTGGCGTCCTTGGGCTGCTTGAACTCCACGCGGTTGCTGCGGCGGTTGAGCCTGCAATTGGCGTCATCGCTGGCGCGGCTGGCGGAGTGGAAGGCGACGTAAACGTCTTTGCCGTGTTCACGGGCCTTTTGTTTGTCGACGGTGCCTTCGACGATGCAGTCCTGTGTGACTTCTGCCCAGGTGCCCGCCGCGAACAGGGGCAGTACCGTCAGGGTGATTACCTTGATCAATGTTTTCATGTTGCGTGTACCTCCAGGTCGAGTCGTCTCCCGACGACTTTTTTGGGCGCCTCTCGGCGCGTTTTTCGTGTTCTTCATTCGGCTGTCATATAAATGTCATCATTTCATGATAGGCCATGGAAGTATCATACGGGTCGAATATGGACCTTATCCAGCGCTGTCACGTGATTGTCACAATAATTTCACATTTG
Organism: Parahaliea maris; assembly: GCF_008064665.1. Lineage (GTDB taxonomy): Bacteria > Pseudomonadota > Gammaproteobacteria > Pseudomonadales > Halieaceae > Parahaliea > Parahaliea maris. Next base: position 246,207 of record NZ_VRZA01000006.1, read on the forward strand.
TCGTGTAGGCGCATTTAGGTAATAAAAACTCAATAAAAACAATAGGATAGGATTTCGTTCTGGCGCCTCAGGCGAAAATGCCATGGATGTACCAGTGCTGGCTGCGGCGATCGCGGAACAACCAGTAGTGCTGTCCGGCCTCACCGCGGGCAATGTAGTAGTCACGGCTTACCGGGCTCTGCCACCAGTTGTCCTCGATGCGCTCCGGGCCATACAGCAGGGTCAGGGGGCCCTGCCAGTGCAGTTGCCGCCCGCGCAGCCCCAGGCATTGGGGCTGGGGCATCAGCCAGAATGGGCGCTGGGCACAGTATCGGGTCAGTTCGCCGCTGTCGCCGGCCTCGATCCCCACGGCAACGGCGTATTCCGGTAAATGCTCGTCGCGGCAGGCTACCTGTTGTACCGCTTGCAGGCCCAGGCGGCTGCGCAGGCGGTCCAGCAGGCTGCCAAGTGGTTCCCGCTGGCCGCTGTTGTGAAACAGGTCCGGGGCCTCGGCGCTACCCGCCTGTAGTGAGGTGCAGTGCAGGGCCAGGCCCTCTGCCGGACTGCCGGGCTGCAGGCGTTCGAGGTGGATGCGGGTCAACTGGTACCAGCTCTGCCAGTGACTGCGGCTGCTGGTGCTGCGCACACTGAAGGCGCGCAATTGGCCGTCCACCCCGATCAACTGCCATGTGATGTCATCGGTGTACAGTTGGGTGTTGCGCAGGAAGCGGCACAGCCCCTGCAGCAGGCTTTCCACCGCCGGCAGTAATTCGGTATTGGCCTGTACTCCGTAGCCGAACCAGTACTCATCGCTGAATTCGGCAGGGGGCTGGTAGGCGGGCTGGAGATCACTTTCCCGGCCCAGCAGCTGGCGCAGGTAATGGCTGAACTCGCGCCCGCAACGCCGGCCCAGTGCGGCGGGGGGCAGGGTCAGGATATCCCCGAGTCGATGTAGCCCGGCGCGGCGCAGGGCATTGACGGGGGTGGAAAATTCTCCCTCCAGCAGTTGCAGGGGCAGTGGGCCGAGGCGGGCTTCCAGGGGCTGTTCCCAGGCCAGGGCGCTGGCTTCGTCGCCAAAGGACAGCAGCCAGGCGGCCCGGGGTGTTGCGGCCAGGCCCCGGACGACACTGTAGCCGCGGCTCGACAGGCCCCGCTCAACATCGGCCAGTAGTGGCCCCAGGCCGCGGTAGAGGGCCAGGCAGCTCCCCACTTCCAGCAGCAGGCTGTCCTCGCGCCACGGATAAAGGCTGGGGCTGATACTGTAACCCCACTGGCAGAGTTGATGCAGGCAGCGCTGCTCCGCGCTGCGGTCCCGGTCCAGCAACTGTACCGGTTCCGGTTCGGCCAGGGCGCGCACGGTAGCGCCACTCATGCCGGGGCGGATGCCGAGTGCTGTGGCGCAGTCGTTGGCGCACAATACACGCTGGCGTTCCAGTACCACGATGGGGCGTGATTCGTCGCGCTGCAGACATTGCAGCGGCAGCTGGTGGAAGCGCAGGCACAGCCACAGGCTCACTGTGGCCTCCGTTGCCCTGCGCAGAGTGCAGGGGGCACTTTCCCCAGTTTAGTGACATGAATACTGTACATATATACAGTATTGGCGTCTTTGCAGCGGCTGTCCAGTGATGGTTTCCAAGGAAACTGGAAATCCTCTGCTCGCTGGGGGATGATGCGCCCACTTTGCCGGCGCAACCGGCAAACCCGCATTCCTGAATGAAACGAGGATCCGTTTTGAAGAAACTAGCCCAAGCCGTGGCACTGGCGGGGATGGGAGCCCTGCTGCTGAATGCCTGCTCCAAAGAGGAAGAAGCTCCCTCTACCAGCACCCCGGAAGCTGCCCAGGCGGCGCCTGTGGCCGACACCGCTCCGGCCCGGTCCGAGGCGGAAGCCAGCGCCGCTTTCCGCGCCTTCCTGGACGAAAATTACGCCGTGGATATGGCACGCCACCCCTATACCGCCAGCTACCGCGGTATCAAGACCAACAACGACAAGTGGAACCCGGCCTCCGAGGCCTACTACGAGGAAGATCGCGGCATCCTGGAGGCGCGCCTGGAGCAGATCGCGCAGTTCGACCGCGCTGCCCTGCCGCCGTCGGAGCAGCTGTCCTACGACCTCTACAAGCTGGACCTGCAGCGCCAGATCGCCAGCGATGACTTCCGTCATCACAAGTTTATTATTCACCAGTTCCGCGGCCCCCACACCCAGGTGGCCAGCAACCTGATCAACATCCATACCGTGAAGAACGTCAAGGAAGCCAAGGACTACATCGGTCGCCTGAACAACGTGGCGGGCTGGTTCGACGAAGTGATCGAGCAGATGGCAATCCGCGAAGCGGCCAACCTGCTGCTGGCAGACTGGCAGTACCCGCAGATGGCGCAGGCGTCCCGCAATATTATTTCCGGCGTGCCCTTCGACGAATCTGGCGTGGACTCCACCCTCTGGGCCGACTTCCAGGCCAAGGTGGCGGCGCTGGAGATTGATGAATCCGAGCGCGAACGCCTGCTGGCCCAGGCCCGCGAGGCCCTGGTGGACGTGGTCAAGCCGGCTTACGAGAAGCTGATTGCGGAAATCGAGCAGCAGGGCGCCAAGGCTTCCGGCGACGACGGGGTGTGGAAGTTCGAAAACGGTGATGCCTTTTACGCCGAACGCCTGCGCTGGTTTACCACCACAGATCTCTCGGCAGATGAAGTACACAACATCGGCCTGCGGGAAGTGGCCCGCATTCACAAGGAAATGAATGCGATCAAGGATGCTGTCGGTTACGAGGGTAGCCTGGCGGAATTTTTCGAGTACATGCGGACTGATGAACAGTTCTACTATCCCAATACCGACGCAGGGCGAGCGGAGTACCTGGCCGAGGCGACCCGCCTGATCGATGTCATGCGCGAGCACATCCCGGAATACTTCGGGCTGATTCCCAAGGCGGACCTGGTGGTCAAGCGTGTGGAAGCCTTTCGGGAGAAGTCAGCCGGCAAGGCCTTTTATAACGGCCCGCCCTCTGACGGTTCGCGTCCGGGCATCTACTACGCCAACCTCTACAACATGATGGATATGCCCAAGTACCAGATGGAGGCGCTGGCGTACCACGAAGGAATCCCCGGCCACCACATGCAGCGGGCGATATCCGTGGAGCTCGACGGTATCCCGGAATTCCAGAAGTACGCCAGCTTCACCGCCTACACCGAGGGTTGGGGGCTTTACAACGAGCAGTTGCCCAAGGAGATGGGCTTCTACCAGGACCCATACTCCGACTTCGGCCGCCTGGCCATGGAGCTGTGGCGGGCCTGCCGCCTGGTGGTAGACACTGGTATTCACAGCAAGCGCTGGACCCGGGAGCAGGCGATTGCCTACCTGCTGGAAAACACACCCAACTCCGAGGGTGACTCCACCAAGGCCATCGAACGCTATATCGCCATGCCCGGGCAGGCGACGGCCTACATGATCGGCAAGCTCAAGATTGTCGAGCTGCGCGAAAAGGCGCGTGAAGCCCTGGGTGAGAACTTCGACATCCGCGCTTTCCACGACGAAGTGCTGAAGGATGGCCCGGTGCCCATGTCCCTGTTGGAGCGGAAAGTGGATGCTCTGATTGCCCGGGGCGGCAAAGCCTGACGTTACGCCGGCGCCCGGGCCCCCCGGGCGCCGCACATCACATTCCGTTGGCAGTATTGGCGAGCAGGTCCGCGGGCAGTTGCCGTGGCGCCACTGCCAGTTCCTGTGGCCAGGCCGTATTGCGGCTGACAAAGCGGCGCTGGCTGTAGGCCGCGCTGGCCGCCGGGCTCATACCCACGCCTGTCACTTTCTCCATCGCCTGCACACCCTCGAGCAGGGTGCGCTGCCAGGACAGGCCCAGATCAAGGTATTCCAGCAGTTGCTGATAGCGCGGGCTGTCGATAACGGCCGCCGGGAAGTAGCGTTCGCTGAGGTGGATCATGTTGAGGGCCTTGCGTTTCTGTAGCGGCTCGAGCCTGGCCCAGAAATCGATGCCCCGGTCCAGGTCTCCCAGCGCAAAGGCTACCGCACCATTGTTGAAAAAGTAGTTCTGGTCGCGGTGATAGAGCGACTCCAGTTCCGGACTTTCGGGCTTCAGGGCGCCGGAAAGGACCGCCAGCATCTGCTCGGTATAGTCCAGGTTCAGGCCTTCGGTGTCTTCCTCGCGCATGCGCTCGAGGTACCACTCCGCCTCCTGGGGGCGGCCCTCGATGAACAGGTCGCGTACCAGTGGCCCCAGCATGCCGATATGTTTCGGGCGCAACATCAGCTGGTCCTTGCGCAGGCGTATGGCTTCCTCGGGCCTGGCGATGGTGACCCGGTAATCCCAGGACTCGTCGGGATTCAGTTCAAAGGGACTGGTCTCGCGGGCGGCGTCGAGGAAACCTTCCGCTTCCTCGTAGAGGCGGGCGCCAATCAGGAACAGGGCGTAGTGTGCCAGGGCGTAGCTGGGTGCATCGCCGGAGAGTACCTGGCGGCGTAATACCTGCTCCTGGCGGCGGTACTCCGAGCCGGCCATGCGCATCTCGATGGCGCGGATGGCTTCCAGTGCCTCGTGGTCCGGGGCAACCGAGGCAACGTTGCGGTGGACCTCGGAGACCAGCTTGAGCAGTTCGCGCTGTTTCTCCAGCTGGCTGAACACCGACAGGTTGTTCGCTGCAGCGGCGATACCCAAATGGGCATTGATGAAATGGGGATCCAGTTCGGCGGCGTCCTGATAGAGCTGTATCGCGCGCTCGAAGTCCCGGGGATTGAACTGGTTGTAGTAGAAATCACCCTTCATGAAGCGCTCGTAGGCCACTGCATTGGTGGTGCCCCAGTCGTACATCAGGGCACGCTGTTCTTCATCGAGGTGGATGCTCAGCGCGGTGACGATGTTGGACACAATATGGTCCTGCACGCTGAACACGCTGTCCTGCTGCAGTTCGAAGCGCTCGGAGTACTCGTGCACCCCGTCCTCGCTACGCACCAGTCGCACCATGGCCCGCAGCTTGCCATCGGCCTGTAACAGGGTGCCCTGCAGGACGTGGTCGACATCCTCTTCACGCGCAGCTTCGCTTTCGGGTTCCAGTGCAACCACGCGCACGGCGCGCAGGCGAGCCAACTGGTTGATCAGGCTGGTGCGCAAGCCCTCGCGCATAAAGCTTGTGCTGTTCGGGCTCTCCCCCTGGAAGCTGAAGGATTCCACACCAATGGTGACGATGTCCGGGGTGCTGGTGGTGGGCCTGTGGTTAAGGGCCAGTGACAACAGGCCGAGCATGATGACGATGGTGCCGACGACAGTGGCCAGTTTGCGGTAATCCAGCCCCGCTGTGAGGCGCTGTTGCAGTTTTGCCAGCCACCCCGGGGGCGTGGCATCCGCGTCGTTACCCACTGGTGCCTGCAACAGCTTGTATCCCCGCCGGGGCAGGGTCTTGATGAATTGCTGGCTGCGCACGCTGTCGCCCAGTGCGCCGCGCAATTCCGATATGGCCTTGTGGACGGCGTGATCCGAGGCCACCGGGCTCCAGAAACGTTCCAGCAGTTCACTGCTGGTGACAACCCGTTCGGCATGGTCTGCCATGTACACCAGCACGTCCATGTTGCGCGGGGTCAGCTTTGTCTCCTGCCCCTGGAAGCGCAGCACACACTGTTCCGGCGAAACCTCGTAGGGTCCGATGAAAAAGGAGCCCAGGGACATCAGTAGACCTCCTTTTGCACCGGGAGGTGGCGCAGGCGCACCACTCGAGTGCGGTCAAATTGCCCGCTCAGGACCTCAGGCGCGTGGATACTGGCGCGTTGGACCATGATCTCCCTTCATTTACATCGCAACAGCTTGGCTGGAGCAAATTCGATGCCAAATGCCCTGAATCCGTGCAGATTTACACCTCCGGGAGGTTTCAGGAGGAAAAGGAACGAAGAAAACACACCGCCGGGAGGACTTTCAGGTGGCCGCGGGATTACAACTGAACCTGACAGGCACCGTTGACCACCAACATCACGGTCTGCCAGCACGGATACCCATCACCGTTCTGGTGCGTGCCAGGGAGGAGTCCGGTTATCCCGGTAAGCAACAGGGGACGGCTCCATCCCGGTCTTTGATCTATTTATCTCAGGGGGAGATTGATCGTGAAAAAAGTTCCAGGTAGTACCCGGTTTAAAAGAAGCCTGCTGGCGCTTGCCGTCAGCGCTGCGGCAGGTTCTGTGCCGCAGGCAATGGCAGCGGAAGAGGCATTGGACCTCGAAGAGGTCATCATCACCGGCTCCCGCGGCAAGCCGCGGACGGTATCCGACTCACCTGTACCCGTCGATGTCTTCACTGCCGACTCCATCGAGGAAGTGGCTTACACCGACACCAATGATGTGATCAAGACCTTGGTGCCATCGTTCAATGTCTCCCGTCAGCCCATCAGCGACGGCGGCACCTTTATTCGCCCCGCCCAGCTGCGGGGCATGCCGACCGACAAGACCCTGGTACTGGTGAACTCCAAGCGGCGTCACCGGGCCGCGCTGGTAGAGATTGGCGATTCGGGCACCCAGGGTCCGGACATTGCGACCATTCCCTCCGTGGCCCTGAAGAGCGTTGAGGTCCTACGCGACGGCGCCGCCGCCCAGTACGGCTCGGACGCCATCGCCGGTGTACTCAACTTTATCCTCAAGGACAACAGCGATGGCGCAACCCTGACGGTCGAGAGCGGCGAGTTCTCCGAGGGCGATGGCTTCCAGACCACCGTGCAGGGCAACATGGGCTTTGCGCTGGGTGAGACCGGTTTCCTGAGCGTCTCCGCGGAGTGGAGCGAGGCCGATGCCACCGAGCGCGGCGAGCAGTACTGTGGCTCCTGGTTCTGTCTTGACCAGAACAACCCGATCTACGACCCCACCGCCGGTTACGCGGTCTTTACCGAAGACCCCGCCTTCCAGGCGGCCACCAGCAAGGCCAATATCGGCTTCGGCGACAACGTACAGCCCTGGGGGCAGCCGGAGTCGGAAGCCGTGCGCCTGTTCTTCAACGCCGGCTACGACATCAGTGACAGCATGTCCGTGTACGCCTTTGGTAACTACTCCGAGAGTGAGGCGAATGGCAGCTTTTACTACCGCTACCCCTATAACGGCACCATCGAGGATTTACGTGAGGCGGACGGCTCCATCTATTCGCCGCTGGAAAAATTCCCGGGCGGTTTTACCCCGCGCTTCTTTGGCAAAGTGTTTGACTACTCCCTCGCGGGCGGCCTGCGTGGCACCCTCGACAACGGCCTCGGCTATGACCTGAGTGCCCGGAGCGGCGAAAGCAAGGTCGAGTACACCCTGAAGAACACCATCAACCCCTCCCTGGGGCCGGACTCTCCCATCTCATTCCGTCCGGGTGACCTGATCAACGAAGAAACCCAGCTGCAGGCGGATTTCTCCTATGAGGTGGATACCAGCTCGGTGGGACCTGTTCTGCTCGCCTTCGGCCTCAGCTACATGGACGAGTCCTATGAAATTGCCGGCGGCAGTGAAGAGTCCTACGTGGCCGGCCCCTACGCGGTGCAGGACCCCTGGGGGCTGTGTAATGCCGATGGCAGTGCCAGCAGTGCCGGCCTGAGTGCCATTGCCGGCGGTTCCAGCCTGGATTGCGCCAACCCGGACGACCCGGTCTTCCAGGTGGTGGGCGTGGGTTCCAACGGTTTCCCGGGTTACTCCCCGGAGTACTCCGGCACCTATGACCGCGACTCCTACGCCGCCTACTTCGATGTCAGCGCCGACGTGACCGACAAGCTATTCCTGCAGGCCGCGATTCGCTACGAGGATTACTCGGACTTTGGTGACGAGCTGGTGGGCAAGTTGGCCGGCAAGTACGACTTCACCGACAACTTCGGCGTCCGCGCTTCTGTGGGCACCGGTTTCCGCGCGCCGACACCGGGCCAACAGGGCACCACCAACGTGTCCACCCGCCTGCCCAATGGCTTCCCGGTCGCCACCGGTCTGTTCCCGGCCAGCAGCGACGTGGCGCTGGCGCTGGGCTCCTCTCCCCTGGACCCGGAAACCTCCACCAACTACTCCATGGGCTTCACTTATACGGTAGGTGCCCTGGACATGACGGTGGATTTCTACCGTATCGACATGTCTGACCGGACCTACGCGGTGTCTACCCTGGATGTGTCCACCGATCCGGATAGTGGCAGTGCCTACGATAACTACCTCGCCCTGGCCGGTGCCGGCGTGAGTGGTGCGGAGACCATTGGCGGGGTGTTCTACTTTGCCAATGCTTTCGACACCGTCACCGAAGGGGTGGATATCGTAGCGACCTACCCGCTGGAGTGGAGCACCGGTGGTGTCACCACGCTGACCGCCTCGCTGAACTACAACAAGTCCGAGTTCGACTCTGACCCCAGTGAGTTCCTCAACGATGAAGACCAGTTCGATTTCGAGAACTTCGACCCGAACTGGCGTGGTGTCTTCACCGCTCGTCACACCCAGGGCCCCTTCAGCCTGATGGCTCGCGCCAACTATTACGGCGAGTCAGAGAATGCGCAGGGTAATGGCGATTCCCAGACGACCCAGAAGTACGGCTCCGAGATTCTGGTGGATGTTGAAGGTCGCTACTTCTTCAACGACAACCTGTCCGTATCGCTGGGTGGACGCAACATCTTCGATACCTATCCGGACGAAGATGAGCTGGGTGATATGTGTTGTGGTGCTATTTACATGTCGGCCTCTGTGGTCAGCTGGCAGGGCTCCTACTACTACGCTCGCCTCAACCTCGATTTCTGAGGCTGAGTAGCTAAACCTCCCGGCTGCCCTTGCCGCGCAAGGGCGGGGCAGCCGGGCCAACCTTCCAACATAAAACAGCAAGTATTCCGGGAAGTCATCGTTGTGAAATCGACAGTCAGCCGCAGAGATTTTCTCCAGGCGCTGGGCGCGACCATGGGCGCTGGTGCCCTGATCGCCGCCGGAAGTGGCCTGGGCATGATGCCCGCCCCCGCCGCGGCAACCACCATTGACCACGGTCACCTGGGCCGTAGCAAGCGCCGTATTGCCGTGCTCGGCAGCGGTATCTCAGGCCTCGTGGCAGCCTTTGAGTTACAGCGTGCCGGACATGAGGTGACCGTAGTGGAAGCGTCACACCGTCCGGGCGGCCGGGTGTTCACCGTGCGCCACGGTGACCTGATCGACGAGATCGGCAATCGCCAGTACTGCGACTTTGACGACGAGCCCCACCTCTACTTCAACGCCGGGGCAGCCCGGATTCCCAGTACCCACCTCAATATCCTGCGCTACTGCCGGGAGTTGGGCGTGGAACTGGAAATGTTCATCAATGAGAGTAAGACCGCCTGGATACAGGACGACAACCTGCTGGGCGGCAAGCCGGTGCGCAATGGCGAGTACACCGCCAACCTGCGCGGCTTCATGGCGGAGTTGTTCGCCAAATCCCTCACCCAGGCGGAACTGGATGCCCCGATCACCGAGGGCGAGACCGAGAGCCTGATGGCGGTTATCCGCAACTTTGGCGACCTGGACGAAGACCTGATCTATCGCGGCAGCGTACGGGCGGGCTACGCCAGTGGTGGTTTCCTCGAGCACGGCTCTCCGCGCGAGGCGATCGGCCTCCACGAACTGCTGCGCTCGCCCTTTGCGCGCCAGGTACTGCAGGCCGATGAGGGCGAGACCGGCCCCATTCTCATGCAGCCCGTGGGCGGCATGGACCGCATCGTGAAGGGTTTTGTCGACCAGTTGGGAGACCGCATCCGCTACCGCGCCGCGGTACAGGCCGTCATGATGAAGTCCGACGGTGTCGATGTGACCTACGAGCAGGGGGGTAAGCAGCACCAATTGAGTGTGGACTATGTCTTTAACTGCATTCCCACCCACCTGTTGACCGGGCTCGACAACAACTTTTCCGCTGGTTACCTGCAGGCCCTCGGCCATATCCGCCGGGGCGAAGCCTACAAGGGCGCCTTCCAGGCGAAGACCCGCTTCTGGGAGCAGGAAGATATTTACGGTGGCATCACCTGGGTCAACGCGCCGATCAAGCAGATCTGGTACCCCACCCACGGCATCCACCGCCGCAAGGGCATCATCCTCGCCGCCTACGACTTCGGCCACGGTATGCACTTTACCAACCTCACCCAGGCGCAACGGGTCGAGGACATGCTGGCCCAGGGCGAGAAGGTCCACGCCAACTACCGCCAGCAGGTGGAGAAAGGGGTCACCATCGCCTGGCACCGTATGAATCATATGCTCGGCTGCGCCGCACGCTGGACCGACAGTTATCGCGACCTGAATGCCGATGAAGCCCACCTGATGGATACCCTGATCGCTCCCGAGGGGGGGCGCCATTTCCTGATTGGTGACCAGGTGAGCCGTCACGTGGCCTGGCAGGAGAGTGCGGTGTTGTCTGCGCACCGGGCCCTGGCCACCTTCTCCCGGCAGCTGGAGATGGCAGCATGAGCAGCCCCCTGACCCGGTTTTGCCTTGGTGCTGGCGTGGTGCTGGCGCTGCTGCAAGTTCCCTTTGCCCAGGGTCGGGAGCCCTACGACGATTTCTACTGCACCACCTGTCACGGCGCCGAAGGGCGCGGCAATGTCGGCGTTAACGCGCCGCGGCTGGCCGGTATGGAGCCCTGGTACCTGAAGCGCCAGTTGCAGAAATTTCGCGACGGCTTGCGCGGCACCCATGAAGGTGACGTGGAAGGTCGTGCCATGCGCCCGATGGCAGTAAAGCTGACAGACGAACGCATCGATGCGGTCATTGACTGGGTAGGGCACTGGCCGATGGTGAGTGCGCCTTCCACCCTGGGAGGTGACACCGAAGCCGGTGCCCGCTGGTACCGTACCTGCAGTGCCTGCCACGGTGAGCAGGCCCAGGGGCGGCTGGAGCTGAAGGCGCCGGCCCTGGCGGGCCAGAACGACTGGTACCTGCTGACACAATTGCGCAATTTCAGCCTTGGCTACCGCGGCCAGCATCCAGAGGATGCCGAGGGCGCCGCCATGCGCGCTGCCACAGCTGCGCTGCCAGACGAACAGGCGATGATCGACGTCATCACCTACATCAACAGCCTCGACCCGGCCGTAAGTTATGCCGGACGGGACGAGTAAACCCGATGCAGCATTCACCACCCCGCAAAAAATGAACGGACAGGATTACACCATGAAAAAACTTGTTAGCGCCTCACTGCTCACTGCACTGCTCGGTGCCGGTAGCTTCGCCACCGCACAGGAGATCAAGCGGGAGGGAGAGGGCAAACTGTTCTATACCACGATCGAGATTCCCGCGGGGGCCGAAACACTTTATCTGAGCGGTTCTGGCGCCTCACCCGAGGAAGACGGTTCCTGGGGGGATATGGAAGCCCAGGCGATCGACACCCTGGAAAAGTTCAAGAAAACCCTGGAGAGCCGCGGTTGGTCCATGTCAGACGTGGTCCAGGTGCGGGTTTTCGCCGTAGCAGGTGAAGACGGCGAACTCGATTTCGCAGGCTTCAACCGCGGGTATATGCAGTTCTTCGGCACCGGGGAAAACCCTACCAAGCCGGTGCGCTCATTCGTGCAGGTGGCAGACCTGGTAGTGGACGGCTGGCTGCTCGAGATCGAGGTGCGGGCGGCGAGGATGCCCAAGTGAGCAGAGGATTGTTTGTAACAGCGACCTTTTACTTCCGGACTGGATCATGGGCACCGATATGTTGATGTTTCTCGCTCTGCTTTCGGGGGCTGGTATCGTGGCAGGCCTCACTGCAGGCCTGTTCGGAGTGGGCGGTGGCTTTGTGGTCGTCCCGGCCCTGCTGGCGGTATTCCCCTTCCTCACGGACCAGACGGATCACCTGATGCTGGTGGCGGTGGGGACATCACTGGCCACGATTGTGGTGTCCTCGGCACGTTCCATGTTTGCCCACGCCAAGCGCGGTGCCGTGGACTTCCAGGTGTTGAAGGACTGGTCGGTGTGGTTGCTGGTCGGTGTGGCGGGCGGCCTGCTGGTGGCGTCCTGGGTGGACGGCAATGAACTGATCATGGTGTTCGCCGTGGGAGTGCTGTTGTATTCCGTGTACTTCCTGTTTCCCGACATGTTCCAACGCTTCAAAGGCAAGCTGTCGATGCCTGAGGGCCGTGGACGGGCGTTGCTGGCCAGCGTGCTTGGCGGCTTCTCCGCCCTGCTCGGTATTGGTGGCGGCACCGTTACCGTGTTGACCATGGTGCTGTGCAACCGGCCGGTACACCAGGCGGTGGCGACGGCTTCCGGTGTCGGCGTGCTGATTGCCATTCCCGGGGCCATCGGCTTCATGCTGCTGGGCCTGGGTGCCGAAAACCTGCCCCAGGGCTCCATCGGTTATATCAATATCCCCGCGCTGGTGGCGGTGGCGGCCTTCTCCCTGGTGACTGCCCCCATCGGTGCCCGGCTGGCTCACAGCCTCGACGAGCGCCAACTCAAGCGCGCTTTTGGTATTTACCTGATCCTGGTGGCCGCGGCGATGTACGCCAAGGCCTGACCATCACGATGACTCTCAAAAAGGAGCATGCCATGTCTGTCTCGATGAACCGCAGAGTGTTTCTGGGTGCCGTTGCCGGTGCCGCCTCCCTGATGGCGGGTAGCCGCCTGGCGGAGGCAGCGACCGATAAATCATCCCCACTGCGTCCCAGTGTTCAATACGGCCCGCCGCCCGGGGTGGCGCGCCTGAACGCCAATGAAAACCCCTATGGGCCCAGTCCGGCTGCTCTCAAGGCGCTGGCGGAGGCGGGTGCCCAGGGTGCCTATTACGTTGGTGACAGCGTGAAAAAACTGATTTCCATGATCGCCGAGTATCACGGACTGAGCCCCGAGTACATTACGCTGAGCCCTGGTTCCAGCGGCGGCCTGGTGGCCGCGGCGGTGATGGCGGGGCAGAGCGGCAATATCCTCGGCCCGGACCTGTTCTGGGATACCACGTCCCGTGCGATCGAGCAGCAGGAGCTGGGCAAGATTGTGCGCACGCCGAAAACCGGTGATATGGGCATCGACCTCGACGCCATGTACGCGTCCATTGACGACAGTGTCTCCATGGTGCAGGTGACCAATCCCAACAACCCGACCGGTATGTTGCTGGATCCGGCAAAGATGCGTGATTTCTGTATCAAGGCATCGAAAAAAGCCGTGGTGCTGGCCGACGAGGCCTACAACGAGCTGACCGACATGCCGGAACAGAACAGCATGATCCCGCTGGTCAAGCAGGGCCACAATGTGATCGTTGCCCGCACTTTCTCCAAGATCTATGGCATGGCGGGCCTGCGGGTCGGTTACCTGATCGCCCAGCCCGAGGTCATACAATCCATGGGTCGCTATGGTATCGGCTGGTATGGCCTGAACCAGGCGGGCCTGGCGGCTGCCATTGCCAGCTACGAGGATCACGCCTTCATGGACATGTCGCGCGGCAAGATTCGCGAGGCGCGGGAAATGGTGACCGACGCGATCAAGGCCAACGGCCTGACGGCCCTGCCTTCCCAGACCAACTTCATGTTCGTGAACCTGGGTGACATCAACGCCGAGGCCTTCCGGGCGGGGATGGAGAAGGAGAAGGTGATGATCAGGGGCATTTACCGGGACTACAACAACTGGTCCCGTGTTAGTATGGGGCGCCTGGAAGATGTCCAGATGTACGTCAATGCCCTGCCCAAGGTACTCGATTCTCTCGCATAGTCCTGAGACGGTGCCGAGATGGCACTGAAGTAGTGTCCAGGTAAACCCGTAGCGAACTTTCGGGGCCCGCACCTGTCCAACAGGCGCTGGCCCCGTCGTCAATTTGTGAGCAGATGAATACACCAAGATTCCTGGCCGTGGGCCTTGTCTTTATTGCCCTAGTCGCCCTTGTCGGTTGCGAAGAGTCCTCCGCGCCGGCTCCGCAACGCAGCGTGCGTTCGGTGCCGGTGGAGCTCTGGACTACCCAGCCATCCACCATCGAAGACCGCATCGAATCTGTCGCCACACTCAGCGCCTACGAGTCTGTCGCCCTGACAGCGCGGGTGAGCAGTGGCAAGGTCAGTGCGGTGCATTTCGAAGATGGCGACATCGTTGAAAAAGGCCAGCTGTTGCTGGAACTGGATCCAGCGGAGCCCGCCGCCCGTGTGCGCGAGGTGGAGGCCACCCTCCGTGAAGCGACTCTGGAACTCGAGCGCCTGGGCCGACTGGGCGCCGATATTTCTACCCGGGCTGCCATCGATATTGCCAAAGCTAACGTGGCCGCCGAGCAGGCGCGCCTCGATCAGGCCAAGGCCGTGTTGGCGGATCACAGGCTGTACGCCCCGTTCGCGGGTACGCTGGGATTCCGCCAGGTCAGTGTCGGCGCCCTGATTACTCCGGGAACCGTCGTTACTGAACTGGATGACACCCGCCGCCTGAAAATGGATTTCACCATCCCCGAAGTCTACCTGTCTCGAATCAAGGTGGGAGACAGGGTGGAAGCCCACAGCCCCACTTGGCCCGGTGAGACCTTTATCGCCACGGTGCGCAGCGTGGGCACCCGGGTGGACCCGGTGACCCGGGCAGTGACCGTGCGCGGTGTGTTGGACAATAGTGACGGGCGACTGCGCCCGGGCATGTTGCTGACGATCGACCTGCTGGCGGGTGAAACCTCGGCCCTGGTACTGCCCGAGCAGAGCCTGATTCAGGACGGCCAGTCCAGCTACGTTTACAGCGTGGACAAGGACAGTCTCGCGGTACGGGTGCCGGTCGATGTGGCACGCAGGGTAGAAGGTGGCGTGGTCATCGAGAACGGCATTGAAGCCGGCCAGGTGGTGGTCATCCGGGGGCAGGTCAACCTGCGCCCCGGGATTCCCACCACGGCGGTAAACGCGACCGGGCAACTGGGGCAGGGTATCGCACCGTGAAGCTGTCTGATCTCTCGGTCCAGCGGCCGGTCTTTGCCACCGTACTGGCCCTGCTGCTGGCGGTGTTCGGCGTCATGGCCTTCCTGCAACTTTCCACCCGGGAATATCCCGACGTGGCGATTCCCGCGGTGTCGGTCAGCACAGTCTACCGCGGTGCCGCGGCCGACGTTGTCGAGTCACGCATTACCCAGCCGCTCGAGGATGAACTGGGCGGTATCGAGGGGGTGCGAGCCATCCGCTCCAGCAGTATCGATGGGCGTTCCAACATCAATATCGAATTCGTGCTTTCCCGCGACCTGGATGCCGCCGCCAACGATGTGCGTGACAAGGTGTCCCGGGCCCTGGGTCGACTGCCACAGGAAGCTGAAAGCCCCACGGTATCAAAGGCGGACAGCGATGCCTCGCCGATCATCTTCATCAGCATCGAAGGCAGGAACATGCCCCAGGTGGAAGTGGTCGACTACGCCGAGCGCTACCTGCGCGACCGCTTTGCCGCTGTTGACGGAGTGGCCTCGGTCAATACCTACGGCGGTGGTGCCCGCTCCATGCGCATCTGGATTGACCGTCACAAGCTGAATGCCCGGCGTCTGAGCATCGGGGACGTGATGGATGCCCTGCAGCGCGAGAATATCGAGTTGCCTGCGGGGCTTGTCGAGTCATCTGCGATGGAGTTTCCACTGCGTCTTCAGCGCGCCTACAGCAGTGAAGAGGACTTTCGTCAGCTGGTAGTGACGCGAGGCAGCGACGGCCACCTGGTGCGATTGGGCGAGGTAGCCCGGGTTGAACTGGGTAGTGAGAACACCCGTCGATTGTTCATCACCAATGGCCGTGAAAGTATGGCCCTGGGTGTGGTCAAGCAGTCCAACGCCAATACGGTGGAAGTGCTGGATGCTATCCACAAAGAGATTGAGGCCATTCGCGAGGATCTCCCCGAGGGGATGGGTATCTCCTCGTCGGGCGACGCATCGGCCTTCATTCGCGCCGCTATCGGGGGTGTCTACTGGACTCTGCTGATCACCACCGGCCTGGTGGCGCTGGTGATCTTCCTGTTCCTCGGCGCGTTCCGTGCGACCCTGGTGCCGGTGGTGTGTATTCCACTGTCGCTGCTGGCCGGCTGTATTGCCCTGCTGGTGTTCGGATACTCCATCAACCTGATTACCTTGCTGGCCATGGTATTGGCTATCGGCCTGGTGGTGGATGATGCCATTGTGGTTCTGGAGAACATTCACCGCCGTATCGAGGAGGGTGAGCCGCCCTTGCTGGCCGCCAGTCGCGGTGCAGGACAGGTTGGTTTTGCGGTTATCGCTACAACCGCCGTATTGCTGGCGGTGTTCACTCCCATTGTGTTCATGGAGGATATGACGGGACGGCTGTTCTCCGAGCTGGCTGTGGCCATCTGTGTTGCCGTGATCGCGTCGTCTGTGCTGGCCCTGAGCCTGGTGCCGATGCTGTGCAGCAAGTTGATGAGCGCCAAGGAGCGCAAATCGTGGCTGCATCGTGGCACGGACCGTTTTCTGGATGCGCTGGCGGAGGCCTACCGCCGCAGCCTGGATTGGAGTCTGCGGCACCCGCTGCTGATGCTTGCGGTGGTGCTGGGGGCTGTTGCTCTGGCCTGGAAGGAGGCCGGTGCCCTGCGCCTGGAGCAGGTGCCCATAGAAGACCAGGATACGGTGATGGTGATGGTTCGTGCGGACACCGGCACCAACATCGAGACCATGCGAGGGATCATCCAGGAGTTGCAGACACCCCTGTTGGAGCGGCAAAAAGACGGCACGATCCCACGAGTGCTGTTTGTCTCTCCCTTCCGCGGGGGCACCACCCCGGACTTCGCCTTCGCGCGGGTTTCGCTGGTGAGCCCAGGTGAGCGGGATTACTCCTCATTTGAACTGCGCGACGAGATGATGGGCTACTGGCGCGACTTGCCCGGCCTGTCGGTGATGGCTTTCCTGCCCGCGGGGCTGGGTCAACGCGGTGCCAACACGCCGGTGGAGTTTGTGCTGCAGGGGCCGGACTACGAGAGCCTGGCGGAGTGGCGCGATACCGTGATAGCTGCGGCCGGCGATAGCGGGCTGTTTGGTAACCTGAATAGCGATCTGCGGGAAACCCAGCAGCAATTGCACGTCACCACGGACCTGGCCCGAGCTGCGGCCTTGGGTGTCAGCGCACGGGAGCTGGGTGAGGCACTGCAATCACTCATGGCGGAACAGCAGGCAACGACGTTCAGTGAGCGTGGTGAGGAGTATCCCGTCATCGTGCAACTGGAGCGTTCGCAGCGCGCCAGCCCGGACGACATCCGTAATATCTTCGTACGTGGTGATAGCGGTGAACTGGTACAACTGGCGAACCTGGTGTCGCTGGAAAGCGTGGCGAGTATCGCGGCCTTGCAGCGCTACAACCGCATGCGGGCCGTAACCATCGAGGGGAGCCTGGCGCCGGGTGTGGCTCTCGGCGATGCGCTGGCCTTCCTTGAAAATGTGGCTAAAACAGAATTGCCCCCGTCGGCGAAAGTGGATTACAAGGGCGAATCTCTGAACTACAAGGAATCCACAGGCGCCATCTATGCCACCTTTGGCATGGCGCTACTGGTGACCTTCCTGGTTATGGCGGCCCAGTTCGAGAGCTTCGTGCACCCCACCGTGATCATGGTCACCGTTCCGCTGGCCATTGTCGGTGGGCTCGCAGGGCTGGTGATTACCGGGCAGTCGTTCAACATCTTCAGCCAGATTGGTCTGTTGATGCTGATTGGCATTGCCACCAAGAACGGGATATTGCTGGTGGAGTTTATCAACCAGCTGCGCGACGAGGGCATCGCCTTCAAGGAAGCCATCGTGCAGGCCTGCGGTCTGCGCCTGCGTCCGGTGCTGATGACCACCGTGTCCACCCTGGTGGGCGCCATGCCCCTGCTGCTCATGACCGGGCCGGGCTCCGCCAGCCGTAATGTGCTCGGGGCCGTTATCCTCTTCGGGGTGGCAACGGCGACCCTGTTTACACTCTATGTAGTACCGGGGCTCTACAACCTGCTGGCGCGTCGCACTGGCTCACCGGGTGATATCGCCCGGCAGATGCAGGCGCTGGAAGGCCAGCACTGACAGGGCGCTGCGGCGCCCGCAGCTTTCCTATCCTTCATTGTTGCCAGGTGTTTATGTGCCGGCTTTGTATTCCGCCAGTACTGTTTCCCAAATGGTGTAGATCTCTTCGCCAAACAGGTAGAACGCCATCTCCAGGCTGTTGAACTCGTCTTCCAGGCTAACCCCCAGCGCAATTCTCGCCGCTTCATCCAGTGGATAGCCGTAAACACCACAGGAAATAGCAGGGATCGCCAGGCGCGAGCAACCGTGTTCCAGCGCCAGGCGATAGGTGCTGCGGTAGGCATCCGCCAGAAGCTGCGCGGGGTTGGCATCAATCCCGTAACGCGGCCCGACCGTGTGGATAACAAAGCGGGCCTTGAGTGCACCTGCCGCGGTTATCCGGGCCTCACCCGTCGGGCAGCGAACGCCGCTGACCTGGGGGACTTCCCTGCACGCCGCCAGCAGGGCGGGACCGGCGGCCCGGTGGATGGCGCCGTCCACACCGCCTCCCCCCAGCATGACCTCGTTGGCGGCGTTGACGATGGCGTCTACTTCGGCGGTGGTGATGTCGCCCTGTAGTAGTTTCACTCGAGTCATGGCTCTTTCCTCTATTCTGCCATAACGCAATGGTACGTCCGTTCGGTTCAGAGGGGCAGCGTTCCCGCCGGATCTGCATTCTAGACCGTGAAGTCAGGCGCCGTTTTGAGTTCCTGCAGGCGGGAAAGCAATCGTGGGTTGAGATCACGCGATCGCCGAACTGAAATTTGCGTCAGATTTTGTCTTTGTGTCCAAAATGTGACTTGCGTCACGCTAATTATCGCTAGTATTACCCTTATATCTGATTACTTGCCCACAACGCTTTGATATAACACGTCGAAGTCATACTAATTCCAATGCAGAACTGCCCTTGTTGTTCAGGGATCACCTGGGAGCTCAATCATGGCACAGGAACGAAACCAACAAGCACCGGCATCACCGTACGATTTCATTACCGAAGAAGATACTGCCCTGACGGGCATCACCATCGACCTGTTCCGCAATGGCAACGGCAGAGGAACTCCCAAGGGGGCGCCCTCTATTGAGGTTCTGTCGTCGACGGCTGGTGGCACCCTGGAAATTGCTGGCTCCGAGTTCACCTACACACCGGCAGAGGACTTCAACGGCCAGGAAACCTTTGAGTTTCTCGTGGGGGACGACGAAGACGTAAAACGCGTCACGTTTGACGTTACCCCGGTTAACGATGCGCCAGTTGCAAACCCTGATTCCATCGAGATCGCGCCGGGCGAAGAAGACCTTGAAGTGGACGTGCTGGCCAACGATACCGACGACAACGGGCTGGATGTCACCACGCTAACTGTCGTCGACGCGTCAGTACCGGAGGGCTTCTCCGTTATTGTTGAAGCTGGCAAACTTCTGGTGACTGCCTCGACTGGTGTGGGGCCTGGCGAATATACCTTTTCGTACACCATCTTTGATGAAGGTGACCCTGCCCTGTCGAACACGGGTGAGGTTACGCTCACTGTTACGGGCGAACCTGTCACTACCATCGATGGCTCAGGGCAAGACGGCTACATCGAGAATGCCACCGTATGGTCCGATCTGGATGCGGACGGTGTTCTGGACTGGACGGACCTGAACGGTAACGAAGTCTTCGATATAGGCGAGGGCGAGTCCTGGGCTATTACCGACGGCAAAGGGGATTTTGCCTTACAGGGCGATCTTTCCGGCAGACTCGTGCTGACGGGCGGTACTGACATTGCGACGGGACTCGATTTTACGGGAGTGTTGCGCGCGCCGGCTGGTTCAACAGTTGTTAGCCCCATGACCACCCTGGTGGTCTCTGTTATGGACTCGCTGCTGGCGGCCGATCCAGCTCTTTCAGAGGCCGAGGCCCAGTTAGAGGCCGAACGAATTGTTAAAAGTACACTGAGCATCGATGACGCAGTCGATCTTTCCAGTTACGACCCTATCGAGGTGCTTTCTACCTCGAGCGATCCCGAGGAACTGGCAACCGCTGCCGATGTGTTTGCGACCGGCAGCCAGATTCTCAATACCGTCTCCATAGCCGGTTCTGCTGTCAGTGGTAGTTCCGGCACCGATAGTACCCAGACGAAAGCGAATGGTTTTCAGGCCATCGCCGATTCGCTGGTAACGGCTGACAGTGCCTCAACACCGGAACAGCCGGTCACGGTAGATCTCACGTCAACGGAAGTGATTGAGGCGGTCGTGGTTTCAACCGCGGCGGCGAGTGGGGCGTCGCTTGACGACGTGACCCTCGACAGCCTGACGTCGATCGTCCAGGCGACAAACCAGCAGGTAGAAGACGTCGTGGCCAGTTCTTCCACCGACGGCCTTTCGGTACTGACAGAGGTCACCGCATCATCTCAGGTTGCCCAGGGCGAGACTTCGGATTTTGTCAGTAGTGGAACAGTATCCGGTGAAGATTCGGACACCTACACCTCAGAGCTTCAGCAGAAAGTCGACGATGCCGAGGTCGGCGATGTCACCGGGTCGGAGGCGGAGGGGGGTGAGGACCTTTTCCTTATTGGCTCGGGCCTGGGAGAACTGCTTGAGGGCGGGGACGGAAACGATACGATTGCCGGTCGTGGCGGTAACGACGATCTCATCGGTGGCGACGGCGATGATCGCATCACCGGTGGTGAAGGTGACGACATAGTCTACGGTGGCCTGGGTGTCAACGATTACAACGGCGGCGCGGGTTTTGACACCCTGGATTATTCCGGCACAACGGTCCCGGTTACTTTCACGGGCCCAATCACTTTCGATTTAGCTTCCGGTATTGTGACCAACGGCTCGGATTTCACCGACACCGTTACGAACTTCGAAAAATATTACGGAAGCAGTGAAGCGGATGAGTTCATTGGCGCTGACACTACAGGATTTGAACGCTTTGTCGGCGGTGCCGGCAGTGATGTCATCGACGGTGGCGGCGGCAGTAATGACGGTGTAGATCACCGCGATAGCGATACCGGGTCCGGTATCTACGCGGATCTCACCCAGAACTTCATCAACGATGAATATGGCGATGTTGACCAGGTCTTCAACATCGAACGTGTCTACGGCACGCGCTATGGCGACACCATCATCGGTGATGATAACGACAATGTATTCATCGGCTATGACGGGATAGACAATATCCAGGGCGGCGGCGGCGTCGACGTCTGGGCTGCCAACGGTGGCGAAGACGAAACCCTCGGCATCGAGATAGACCTGGGTACAGGGGTAGTCGCCAATGATGGCTACGGTAACGCGGAAACCGTATCGGGTATTGAAAACATCTGGGGCTCACGCAATGGCGACACCATTCTCGGCGATGCCGGTGCCAACGGTATTTCCGGCTGGGCGGGAGACGACTTCCTCTCCGGCGCGGAAGGGGATGACTACTACATTTTGGGGGATACCGGAGAAGATACCCTGGTAGATGGCTCCGGATCCGATTATCTGGAAGGCGGCCCCGACTCGGACCTGTTCATCATCGAAGGCGGCGGTAACGACGCCATCGGTGATTTCGAGGCAGGCGAGACCATCGACTTGCGCACACACTCCAGTGAAATCACAGCTGAATTCCTGCAGGCGCAGATCGACGCCAACTCCCAGTGGGATGCAGACAATCCCGATGGGCCGGACAGCGGCACCTGGTTCCAGTTCCTCGACGGCAGCACCTTGTGGGTCGGCCATGATCCCGGCCTGCCGCTCCAGGTGTCGGATTTCCTGCTCAATCTCACTGACGCAGGCGGCACGATAGTCGGCACGGACGGCCCTGATGTACTGATCGGCGGCAGCGGTAACGACATCATTAATCTTGGTGCGGGAGGTGATTCGTCCCTTGGTGAGCAGGACGAGGTGACACCCGGTCAGGGTAATGACATCGTAAACCTCGGGCTGGGTAATAACGTCGTCTATGCCGGCCCTGGCGACAATACCTACAACGGTACGGCCAGTACTCCTGAAAACCCGACATTCAATGTTATCGACTATTCAGCGGCTATCACGAGTATCAATGTTGATCTCGAGGCTGGTCTGATCAACAACGGCTTCTTTGGCACCGATACGGTGTCGAATATCAATAAGGTGTATGGCAGCCAGTTTGATGATTACATGGGCGGGTCTAACGCTGAGGGAGTCATTGAGCGCTTCGTTGGTGGTTTTGGCAATGATGTCATTGATGGTGGTGGTGGCAGTAATGATGGTGTGGACCACCGAGACAGTGACACAGGCTTCGGGATCTACGCGGATCTCAACCAAAACCTGGTTTACGACGAATACGGTGGTATTGATGAGATCTACAATATCGAGCGCGTCTATGGGACGCGCTATGACGACACCATTATCGGTGACAGCAACGATAACTTCTTTATAGGTGCGGACGGCGACGACTACATTGTTGATGGTTGGGGAGCAGACAATCTCTTTGGTGGTGGCGGTGCAGACACTTTCGTCATCCAGGGTGGAAGCGGATCCAGCTTGACGGGTTGGCCCGACATTGTCAGAGACTTTGAACCCGGGATAGATTTTATCGATCTCACCCAGGCACCAGTATTTCTCACCGAACAACAGTTGCAAGGACAGTTGAATGACAATGCGCAGTGGGACCTGGACAACCCCGCCGGGCCAGACGGCGGCACTTCGATCAACCTTGGTGCCAATAGTTCACTATGGATTCAGCACGATGATAGCGCAGGGCAGCTTTCGCTAGCTGACTTTATTCTGCCAGATGCTGGGGATGGTGTTGATGTTCGCCTGTCGGAGGGCAATGACGAGTCCTATCTTGACCCGGCCACCGATGGTACGGAAGCAGCCGATATCATCTCCGGCGAAGGTGGTGCTGATGCCATCAACGCTTACGGCGG
>NZ_VRZA01000007.1 GCF_008064665.1 Parahaliea maris
CAAACAGGCCGGATATATGGCAGCAACCTGTCCCTGACACCGAGTTCCAGCCTTGCATCGGGGGAGGAGACCATATACGGGTTCACGGCGTGTCCCGGAAGGGCCCCGGGTGCCGCACGCACGGTTGTAATGCGCGAGCGTTTCAATGACTGGGCAGACGCACACGACTGTCTGGCCAATCTGCGTACATCTAGAAAAACTCCCCCACCACACTATCCAGAAACCGCCAGCCAACCACAGTGCAGCGCACCCGTCTGTCTGACGTGAGCTCTACCAGCCCCCGCTCACAAAGACTGTCCAGCGTCGGCTGTATCACCGCGGTATCCAACCCCGTATAGCGGGGAAAATTGGCCAACGGCGCACCGCCTGCCAGGCGCAGGGTGTTGAGCATGTACTCGCCCGGCAGCTCGCTTTCATCCAGCCAGCGCTGGCCGACTTCAAACCCGCCCGCTGCCGCTGCCAGGTAGTCGTCCGGCTGCCGCCGCTTGGCGTAGCGCTCGATGCGCCCGTTGGCATGCGTCGCCTTGCCGTGGGCGCCGGCGCCGATGGCCAGGTAGTCGCCGAAAGACCAGTAGTTGAGGTTGTGGCGGCACTCGCGACCCGGCTGCGACCAGGCGGAGACTTCGTAGCTGTCCAGGCCGCCTTCACGCAACAGGGATTCCCCCGCCTCCTGGATGTCCGCCAGGGTGTCCTCCACGGGCAGGAGCGGTGGGCGCTTGTGAAACACGGTGTTCGGCTCGATGGTGAGCTGGTACCAGGACAGGTGAGGGGGCTCGTAACCCAGCGCCTGGCGCAGGTCTTTCGCGGCCTGTTCGCGGGTCCCTCCGGGCAGGCCGTGCATCAGGTCGATATTGAAGTTGTCGAATCCCGCGGCCCTGGCCATGCCGATGGCGGCGTAGGCCTGTTCGGCGCTGTGCACGCGGCCCAGCGCACTGAGTTGTTCATTTTCGAAGGACTGGATACCCAGCGACAGGCGGTTGATACCCGCGGCACGAAAACCCGCAAACTTCTCGGCTTCGGCGCTGCCGGGGTTGGCTTCCATGGTCGCTTCCAGGTCTGCCTCGAGTGGCAGCCGCTCGGCGATGCCAGACATCAGCCGGGCAATGGCCCCGGCGCTGAACAGGCTGGGGGTGCCCCCGCCGATAAACAGGGTGGAGACGCTGCGGCCCTGCAGCCGGGGCAGCTCGCCTTCAAGGTCTCGCAGCAGGGCATCGATGTAGGCCTGCTCGGGCAGGTCGTGACGCTCGTGGGAGTTGAAGTCGCAATAGGGGCATTTGCGCTCGCACCAGGGCAGGTGGATATAAAGGCCGAGTGGTGGCAGTTGGGTGCTCATCCCGGGCGGCGTGCGAGCGCCTCTGCCAGTTGCGCGCAGGCCCGGGCGCGGTGGCTGACCTGGTTCTTCACCTCGCGTGGCAGTTCCGCAGCGCTGCGGTCGTGGTCGGGCACATAGAACACCGGGTCGTAACCAAAGCCCTGTTCGCCCGCGGGTGCATCGAGGATAAAACCTTCCCAGCTGCCCTGGCAGATCAGTGGGGTCGGGTCATCGGCGTGGCGCAGGAACACCAGTACGCACTGAAAGCGGGCGCGGCGCTGCTCCCGTGGCAGGCCTGCGAGGGCCGCCAGCAGTTTGCGGTTGTTGCCCGCGTCGCCTTCCCCCGAGTAGCGGGCGGAATGAATGCCGGGCGCGCCCTGCAGCGCGTCCACCTCCAGGCCTGAATCGTCGGCAATGGCGGGTAGGCCGGTGTGGCGGGCCGCGGCCCGGGCCTTGATCAGGGCGTTCTCGACGAAGGTGAGGCCGTCTTCCGGTACCTCGGGCACGTCGAATTCCGCCTGGGAGCGCAGGTCCATCCCCAGTGGCGCCAGGATGCCTCCGAGCTCCTTCAGCTTGCCGGCGTTGCCGCTGGCCAGCACGACGGTGTTGGAGGCGGAACTGCTGGAAAGTGGGTCGCTCATATCAGTGGACATACAGCTGGTGCTTGAATTTGAAAGTATAGGTTTTCTCTGCCCCTTCCGGGCGGAAGTGCACTTCGAAATGGCGCCACTCCCGGTTGATGAACTTGAAGGGCGCAATGTAGTAGATGGCCGGGCCTTCCTGGATTTTCTGGAAATCCAGGTCCTGGCCCTGGATCAGGTCCCAGCTGCGGCCTTTGAGCAGGGCGGCGCGGTTCACCGCTGTGCCGTCGGCGAGGTGCTCGCGCACCGCCAGGTTGACGATACCGCGCTTCTCGCCGCGCACGATCCCGTACTCGGCGGCCACCTCGGGCGACAGGAAGGTGGTGTTTACCACGCTGTAGTGCAGTTCATAGGGGCCGAAGCGTTCGGATTGCTGGGCCTGGGCGGTGGCGGCCAGGAGCCCGGCAACCAGGACAAGTAGCAATTGGACAGCGGGATTCTTCATCAGCGTGACAGGCGGTAGATGGCGGTCAGGGCAAACAGGTTGGGCCAGGCGCTGGCGAGCACCGGCTGGCGGTCGGTGTTGCCGACCATCTCCCGGTCGAGAATGCGGATGCCTTTCTCGGCGCATAAAGCCTCGAAGTCCCGCACCGTACAGAAGTGGATATTGGGCGTGTCGTACCAGGTGTAGGGCATGAATTTCGACACCGGCATGCGGCCGCGGCTGCCGAGATACAGCCGGCAGCGCCAGTGGCCGAAATTGGGGAAGGTCACGATGCTCTCGCGGCCGATGCGCAGCATCTCCTCCAGTACCCGGTCCGGGTAGTGCACCGCCTGCAGGGCGTGGGCCATGACCACGGTGTCGAAGCTCTGGTCGGGGAAGTTGGCCAGGCCCTCGTCCATGTTCTGCTCGACCACGTTAAGTCCGCGGCCCACCGCGGCAGTAATGTTGTCCGGGTCGATCTCCAGCCCCATACCGCGCACCTGGCGCTCCTGCTGCAGGCGGCGCAGGAATTCGCCGTTGCCGCAGCCGAGGTCCAGTACCCGGGAACCGGGGGCGATCCACGGCTGGATACGTGTCAGGTCGAGGCGCATCAGTCAGTCCCTACCCGCTGCATGTAGGCGGCAAACAGGTCGCGGTAGCGGGGAATCGGCATCAGGAAGGCGTCGTGGCCTTCCTTGGCGTCAATTTCGGCATAGGTCACCGGGCGGTCGGCTGCGATCAGGGCGTCCACAATCTCCCGCGAACGGGCCGGGGAGAAGCGCCAGTCGGTAGAGAAGGAAATCACCAGGAAACTGCAGCGGGCGTGGCGGAAGGCGGCTACCGGATCGTCCCCGTACTCCCGCGCCAGGTCGAAGTAGTCCAGCGCCCGGGTCATCAGAATGTAGGTATTGGCGTCGAAGCTGCCGGAAAACTGGCTGCCCTGGTAGTGCAGGTAACTCTGGACCTGGAACTCCACGCTCCCCTCGACACCCTGCTCCAGGGAGCCCGAGCGCAGGTCGCGGCCGAACTTGGTGGCCATCGCGTCGTCGGACAGGTAGGTGATGTGACCCACCATGCGGGCCAGGGCCAGGCCCCGGCCGGGAATGGTTTCTGCTTCAAGGTAGCGACCTTCAGCGAAGTCCGGATCACTCTGGATGGCGTGACGGGCGATCTCGTTGAAGGCGATGTTCTGGGCGCTGAGTTTCATTGCCGAGGCAATCACCACGCAGTGCTTTACCCGCTCCGGGTACTCCAGGGCCCAGCGCATGGCCTGCATGCCGCCGAGGCTGCCACCGATCACCGCCGCCCAGCAGGCGATGCCCAGCCGGTCTGCCAGGTGGCGCTGGCTGTGTACCCAGTCCCTGGCACGCAGGGGCGGGAAATCCGGACCCCAGGGTTTGCCGCTGGCCGGGTTGATGGAGGTGGGGCCGGTGGAGCCGTGACAGCCGCCGAGGTTGTTCAGGCTCACCACAAAAAAACGGTTGGTATCGATGGGCTTGCCGGGCCCGATGTACTCGTTCCACCAGCCGGGTTTGCGGTCGTCGGCGCTGTGGTAGCCCGCGGCGTGGTGATGGCCCGACAGGGCGTGGCAAACCAGTACGGCATTGCTGCGGCTGCTATTCAGTTCGCCGTAGGTTTCATAGACCAGCTCATAAGGCACCAGTTCGCGGCCGCAGGCCAGCAGCAGCGGCTCCTCGAAGCGGGCTGTCTGTGGCGTGACGATCCCGACGGAATCAGACCCCGGGGCATCGGGCCCTGCAGTGCCGGGAGCTTGGCTGTCCGGGTTGGGCATCTACAGGCCAATCACCAATGCCGGGTGCAGCCCGACACCGGCCGCCAGATGGCGCAGGACGATTTGCAGGACATTGATCGCGATAAATACCAGGATGGGTGAGAAGTCGATCCCGCCCATGGCCGGCAACAGTTTGCGGAAGGGCGCCATCACCGGCTCGGTGATCTGGTACAGCAGGTAGAGAGCGGGATTGTTACTGCCCGGTGCCACCCAGCTCAGGATGATGACTGCCAGCAGGGCGAAAAAGTACAGGTTCACCAGCAGGGCCGCCAGGCCGAGCACACCCCATACCAACAGTACGGCGATATTGGGTACCGCCAGCCCGTACAGCAGAATCATCACGATGATGCCCAGTATCTGCAGTACCAGGGCTAGGATAAGGGAGGAGAGGTCTAAACCGCCCAGACCCGGCACGATCCGGCGCAGGGGTACCACCAGCGGGTTGGTGATCTTCACCAGGAACTGGCTGATCGGGTTGTAGAAATCGGCGCGTACCAGTTGCAGCAGAAAACGCAGCAACATCGCCACCAGGTAGAGGCTGAGGGCGGTTTGCAGCAGGTACACGAAAATTTCGTTGATGGCACTCACAGGGGAGAGTCTCCTTTCAAATTGGGGGTGCGGGGCCTAGCCCAGTTCCCGGGCCATCTCCTGGGCCCGGTCATTGGCTGCGCGCATGGCGCGGGCGATGGTTTCCCGCAGCCCGCTGTGTTCAAAACTTTCCACCGCTGCCTGGGTAGTGCCGCCAGGGCTGGTGACGCGACGCCGCAGCTCGACCAGGTCCACATCGCCCTCGATGGCCATCCGGGCGGCGCCGAGGGCCGTTTGCTGGGCCATGGCGGTTGCCGTACTGCGCTCGAGGCCGAGTTCACAGCCGGCGTCGATCATCGCCTCCATGAACAGGAAGAAGTAGGCGGGACCACTGCCGGACAACGCGGTAATGGCGTCCAGGGCGGATTCGCCCGGTACCCACTCCACCAGCCCTATGGCCCCGAGGATGGCCTCGGCGTAGCCGCGCTGTGCCTGGCCGACCTGTTCGGTGGCATAGAGGCCGCTGGCCCCACAGCCCAGCAGGGCGGGAGTGTTGGGCATGCAGCGGACGATGGCGGCCTGCTCACCGAGGCGAGCACGCATGCTGTCGATGGTAATGCCGGCGGCAATCGAGATAACCAGGGCGCGGTTTTCGGCCACGTGGCTGGCAATGGAGCCCAGTGCTTCGGCCATCACCTGGGGCTTGACGGCGAGGATCACCACATCGGCTCCGCTCGCTGCCTCGGCATTGTCGGCAAAGGTCGGTATCGGCCCCAGCGCCTGCAGCTGTTCCAGGCTGGCCGGGAACGGGTCGGCGGCGCGCAGGGACTGCGCCGGGTGCCCGCTTTCCAGCAGCCCACCGATGATGCTGCGGGCCATGTTGCCGGCGCCAATAAAGGCGATGGTTGGAGTGCTCACAATCTGCTCCAGCACGGTAAAAATGAAGCGGCAGTATACACGCCGGCCCCGGGCCAGATCACCCGCGGGGGCCGAAGATATCCGTCCCAACCCGCACCAGGGTCGAACCCTCGGCAATAGCGGCTTCGAGGTCTCCGGACATACCCATCGACAGGGTGTCCAGGTGGGGCATATCGAGCGCTTCGAGTGCCTTGCGCAGCGCGGCGAAGGCACGGTGCTGTTGCTCTGTATCAGCGGTGGCAGCGGGAATGGCCATCAGTCCACGCAGCGTCAGCCCGGGCAGCGCGCTCACTGCCTGGGCCAGTGCCGGCAATTCCGCCAGCGTGACACCGGACTTGCTCTCCTCCTCGGAGATATTGACCTGCAGGCAGATCTGCAACGGTGGTTTTTCCGGGGGGCGCTGTTCGCTCAGGCGGCGGGCAATCTTGAGCCTGTCCACGCTGTGAACCCAGTCGAAATGTTCGGCGATGGGGCGGGTTTTGTTGGACTGGATCGGGCCGATGAAATGCCAGCACAGTTCGAGATCCTGCAGCTCGGCCATTTTGTCGAGGGCTTCCTGCAGGTAATTCTCCCCGAAGTCGGTCAACCCCAGCGCCGCTGCCTCGCGGATGTCGCCGGCGGGTCGGGTCTTGCTGACTGCGAGAATGTTCACATCCTGCGGATTACGTTGGCTTTTCTCCACTGCGCTGCTTACTCTGGCAAGCAGGTTTGTTATATTGTCGGGAAGTTGTCGCTCACTCATCAGGGCTTTCCTGGGTATTGGCCTGGGTATTGCTAAGGGTGCAGGGGCGCCGGGCCAGGAAGCCCGGTGCGGCAACGCAAGAATAACATGCGCGGGTTGTTGTAGCGGCTCGCGCACGCCAACCGGACTGGCCCGGTTTCCGCCGCCGATCCGGTCCGCCAGGGGAGGGGAACGGTGGATATTACAGAATTGCTCGCGTTCAGCGCCAAACAGGGCGCATCGGATTTGCACCTTTCTGCGGGCCTCCCGCCCATGATTCGTGTCGATGGCGACGTACGTCGCATCAACCTGCCGCCGATGGAGCACAAGCAGGTGCACGATCTCATCTACGACATCATGAACGACAAACAGCGCAAGGACTACGAGGAGTTCCTGGAAACCGACTTCTCCTTCGAAGTGCCTGGCGTGGCCCGTTTCCGGGTCAATGCGTTCAACCAGAACCGCGGTTCCGGCGCAGTGTTCCGGACCATTCCCTCCAAGGTCCTGACCATGGAAGACCTCGGCATGGGGCAGGTGTTCCGCGACATTTCCATGATGCCGCGGGGTCTGGTGCTGGTGACCGGGCCCACCGGTTCCGGCAAGTCCACTACGCTGGCGGCGATGATGGACTACATCAACGACAACAAGTACGAGCACGTTCTCACCATCGAGGACCCGATAGAATTCGTCCACGAGAGCAAAAAGTGCCTGGTTAACCAGCGTGAGGTGCACCGGGACACCCTCGGCTTCGCCGAGGCTTTGCGCTCGGCCCTGCGTGAGGACCCGGACATCATCCTGGTGGGGGAGATGCGCGACCTGGAAACCATCCGCCTGGCGCTGACCGCCGCGGAAACCGGCCACCTGGTGTTCGGTACCCTGCACACCACCTCGGCCGCCAAGACCATCGACCGGGTGGTGGATGTGTTCCCGGCGGCGGAAAAGTCCATGGTGCGCTCGATGCTTTCGGAATCGTTACAGGCGGTGATATCACAGACCCTGATGAAGCGCGCTACCGGGGGGCGGGTAGCGGCCCACGAGATCATGCGCGGCACCTCGGCCATCCGTAACCTGATCCGCGAGGACAAGGTGGCGCAGATGTACTCGGCCATCCAGACCGGCCAGGCCCTCGGCATGCAGACCATGGACCAGTGCCTGCACGAGCTGGTCGACAAGCGAATCATCACCCGGGACATTGCCCGCGAGAAGGCGCGCATGCCGGAAAACTTCTAACAGCAGTCCGGGGCGAGTGCCCGCCGGCGCGGAGGGAAGAAGGTCATGAAAATCTCAGACATGCTGGAACGCATCGTCAAGGAAGGCGCTTCGGACGGGTTTATTTCTGCCTATGCCGCGCCGAGCATCAAGGTCGACGGCCAGATCTATCCGATGATGGACCGGGTGCTCAGCGAGGAGGAAGCGGAAGCCCTCGTGCTGTCGACCATGCGTCCCCAGTTGCAGGAAGAGTTCCGCAAGCACCACGAGGCCAACTTCGCCCTGGCCGATGAGGAACTCGGCCGCTTCCGGGTGAGCGCCTTTGTCCAGCGCGGTCGCTGCGGCCTGGTGATGCGCCGTATCGAGACCCGGATTCCGGCGATTGAGGACCTGGGCCTGCCGCCCATCATTCGCGAGCTGGCCATGACCAAGCGCGGCCTGGTGATTTTTGTGGGCGCCACCGGTACTGGTAAATCCACTTCGCTGGCGGCGATGGTGGGTTATCGCAACCAGAACAGCCGCGGCCACATCATCAGCATCGAGGACCCGATCGAATTTATCCATGAACATGCCGGCTGCATCGTCACCCAGCGCGAAGTGGGCATGGATACCGAGTCCTTCGATGTGGCACTGAAGAACACCCTGCGCCAGGCGCCCGACGTGATCCTGATCGGGGAGGTGCGCTCCGCCGAAACCATGCAGCAGGCCCTGGCCTTTGCCGAAACCGGCCACCTCTGCCTGTGCACCCTGCACGCCAACAACGCCAACCAGGCGCTCGACCGCATCCAGAGTTTCTTCCCGGCGGAGCTGCACTCGCAGGTGTGGATGGACCTGTCGCTCAACCTCAAGTCCATGGTGGCCCAGCAGCTGATTCCCTCCAAGAGCGGCAAGGGCCGCACCCCGGTGGTGGAAGTACTGCTGAATTCCCCATTGATCCAGGACTATATCCGCAAGGGGCAGGTCCACCTGATCAAGGAGGTGATGGCCAAGTCCACCGAACTCGGAATGCAGACCCTGGACCAGGCCCTGTTCAACGCCTACAAGGAGGGCCGCATCTCCCAGGACGACGCCGTTCGCTACGCCGACTCCGGCAACGATGTGCGCCTGATGATCAAGATGCACGAGAAGGGCAAGTTGACCCTGGACGAGGGCCAGGGCCTGAGTTACGACGAGGCCGACAGCCGCGGCCAGTTCCTCGGGCGCGACTGGTCCAAGAACTGATTCAGGCCCAGGAACTGAGTCAGTAGGAGCGTTCCCGCTCCGCCAGCCAGGTATTGAGAATCAGCGCCGCGGCCTCGCTGTCGACCGGACGGGCCTTGTAGTCACCCCGGTGTCCCTGCTCCCGCTGTTGCGACTTGGCTTCAAAGCTGGACAGGCGCTCATCGGCCATCTCCACCGGCAAGCCCAGGCGCCCGTGCAGGCGGCGGGCAAACTTCTTCGCCCGCCGGCTCAATTCGCTCTCGCTGCCATCCATGTTGAGGGGTAACCCAACCACCAGCACATCCGGTTGCCACTCCTTTACCAGTTTTTCCACCGCTACCCAGTCCGGTATGCCATCCCGTGCGTTGAGCACCGTGAGTGGCTGGCAGGTGGCCAGCACACAATTACCGGTGGCGACGCCAATCTGGCGCAAGCCGAAGTCGAAAGCCATCACGGACTGGGGTGAGCGTTGAGACAAGGCGATCCCGTTACTGGTCGGGTTCAGGCGTGACCGGCCTGATTGGAGATCAGGTTCATATCGATGCCGAGCTGTGCCGCGGCGGCGCTGAGGCGCTGGTGATGCGGTGTACCGAAGATAATCTCGCTGCTGGCGGGCAGGGTCAGCCAGGCGTTATCCGCCAGTTCCTGCTCCAGTTGCCCGGCTGACCAGCCGGCGTAGCCGAGTGCGATCAGATACTCCCGGGGGCCACCGCCGGCGGCAATGGCGCGCAGGATATCCCGGGAAGTGGTGAGGGAGATACGCTCGGTGATCTTCAGGCTGGCTTCCCAGCGGCTGGCCGGGTCCCGGTGCAGGACGAAGCCGTGATCTATCTGGACCGGGCCGCCTGCCATGACCGGCAGGTGGCTGAAATCATCTTCGGCTTCGATGTCGATATCCAGGTGTTCAAAAATTTCTGCCAGACTGAGATCCAGGGGCTGGTTGATGACAATGCCCATGGCGCCGCTTTCACCGTGCTCGCAAACGTAGGTAATGCTGTGGGAAAAAATACCCTCCGAGAGCGAGGGCATGGCCAACAGGAAGTGGTCGCGGAGACTATCGCCGCTACGGGAAGTGTTGGCGCTTACGTGAGCGGGCATGTGTCCGGCGTGTCTTCCTTGCAAGAGAGGGGGCCTTTAGCCTGAGCTTAGCCGGTTTTCCTGGAATTGCCACGTGCGGATAATTTCCAGCTTGTCCGTTGTTGCGCGCAACTCCGGGGGGAAGGGCGCGTAGGGCGAGGCCATGCGCACGATCTTGATCGCTGCCTCATCGAGCAGTGCGTAGCCGGAGGAGGAGAGTACCCGGATATCCTCCAGGTGGCCGCTGTGGTCGATCACCACCAGCAGCCGCAGGCTGCCGTAGATGCCGTAGCGTATCGAAGCCTCGGGGTAATACTGGTTGCCCACCGCTTCCACCCGCTGGCGCCAGTCGTGCAGGTAGGCGGCGTCGATGGATTCCCGGGTCGACAGGGAGGTGAGGCGCCGGACTCGCGGCATATTCGAGTAGTTGGCGGCCTGCTTGTCCCGGGTCGCTTCGAGATTGGCCAGTTCCCGGGTCAGTTCGTCCACTTCCGGGCTGATGCCGAGCATGGCGCTATCCATCTGTTCCTCCGCCGCCTGGGCCTCCGCCAGCCGGCGCTCCGCCTCGGCGATTGTAGCCAGTTGGCGTTCGTGCTGGTTGCGTTGTTCGCGCAGCTCACGGGGACTCAGGGCCTGCTGGGCGGGTTCGGGATTGAACAGCGTAGGGCTGGCCTGGGAGCTGATCTCGGCGCGTTCGCTCGTCTCGCCGCTGCCCAGTTGATTAACCTGGGCGACGTGGGTGGCGTCGTCTGGGGCCTGCTCGGCAGGGCGACGGGCCAGGGTGACGTCGATCTGGGGGCGGTAGTGCTCGTCGTCAGTGACGGCGTCGAAGGACACCCCCAGCAGCAGGGCCACATGCAATGCCAGCGCGACCCCCAGCGCCAGCTTCATCGGCTGGTCGATACCGTTGCTCGCGATCGCCTGCATGCCCGGCGTCTATCCCCTGTTCAGTTGTCCCTCTATACAATCCATCAGGTCGCTGCCAATGTCCAGATCGCACTGGTCATTCAGCTCACGCAGGCAGGTGGGGCTGGTGACATTGATTTCGGTGAGGTAGTCGCCGATGACATCCAGGCCGACGAACAGCAGGCCGCGTTCGCGCAGGCTGGGACCGACCTGCTCCGCAATCCAGCGGTCGCGATCTGAAAGGGGCTGGGCGCGCCCGGTGCCCCCGGCCGCGAGGTTGCCGCGGGTTTCGCCCTGGGAGGGAACCCGGGCCAGGCAGTAGTCGACGGGCTCGCCGTTGATCATCAGGATGCGCTTGTCGCCGTCGACGATCTCCGGAATGTAGCGCTGGGCCATGATGGTGCGCTTGCCGAATTCGGTCAGGGTTTCGAGGATCACGTTCAGGTTGGGATCGTCCTGCTTCACCCGGAAGATGGAGCTGCCCCCCATCCCGTCGAGGGGTTTGAAGATCACGTCCCCATGCCTGGCGTGAAAAGCCTTGAGGCGGGCGGCGTCCCCGCTCACCAGGACCGGCGGGCAGCACTGGGGGAAACGGGTGGCGAAGACCTTCTCATTACAGTCGCGCAGGCTGGCACAGCGGTTGACCACCAGGGTGCCCTGGCTCTCCGCCGCCTCGAGAACGTAGGTGTCGTAAATGAATTCATTATCAAAGGGCGGATCCTTGCGCATCAGGATCACATCCAGGTCCGCCAGGGGCCGGTCTTCGCTGTCTTCCAGCTGGTACCAGCCCTCGGGGTCGTGAAACACCGTGAGCGGCGCCATGCTGGCGCGGGGTTCACCCTGTTCCATGTACAGGTGCCGGGGCTCCATGTAGTACAGGTGCCAGTCGCGAGCCTGGGCTGCCCACAGCAGGCCCAGGGTAGTGTCTTTCTTGTACTGGATCCGGTCGATGGGATCCATGACAACGCCGAGTTTGATGGTCATGGCAATGGTCCGTGGCTGTGGTACGTGACTGTCGTAAGTGAGTGTGTGGGGCGAAGACTGAGCGCTAAACTACGCAAACACCGCGGGGGCTGCAAGCGCATTGGAATGACGTCCTGAAGCCTCAGGCGTCACCCCAACTTGGAGGGACTCTCACGGCGACAAGTTCCGCCTCGGCGCAGATTTGTTCCCCCACCTTCAACTGGCAGGAGACCAGCGACTTGCGCTCCCCCGCTTCGGTGACGGTCGCTTCCAGCCGCAGCGGCCCCTGGATGGGCGCCGCGCTGACATAGCGGATGTCCAGCCGCCCGGTCACGTAGAGAATGTTGTCACCACTGCCGATGGCGCGGCCTTCCCGCTGATAGGCTTCCGCGATCGCGGTACAGATACTGTGGCAGTCGATGACCGAGGCGATCAGGCCGCCGTAGACATAGTGGGGCGAACCGGCGCAGTGCCAGGGTTGTGGCTGGAAGTCACAGGTGGCGAGCTCGCCGTCCCAATCGCTCTGGATGTGATGGCCGTGGGGGTTGTCCGGACTGCAACCAAAGCAGTGATTGCCGTGCATCTGGTGCTGAATGATATTCATGGGATTCCTCTACCGTTGGGCTGCCATGTCGCCCCACTGGGCCTGGAGGATAGCCAGTGCCGCCAGTGGTGCCGTTTCCGTGCGCAGGACACGCGGCCCGAGGGTCAGTGGCTCAAAACCTGCCGCTGCGCATGTCTCGATTTCCTGGTCGCTGAGGCCGCCCTCCGGGCCCACCGCCAGCGCCACACTGGCGGGTGCCTCGCGTCCGGTTGCCGGTGTGGCGCGGTGGTGCAGTACAAAGCGCCGTTCAGCGGAGCAGTCGCCCAGCCACTGTTCCAGTGCGATTGGGGCACCGAGCCGGGGCAGGCGATTGCGCCCGCACTGTTCACAGGCGCTCACAATCACCTGGCGCCAGTGCAGCAGTTTCTTTTCCAGCCGCTCGCCCTTCAGTTTCACCTCGCAGCGCTCGGTGAACAGGGGTACCACGGCACTGACGCCCAGCTCCGTCGCCTTCTGCAGGACCCAGTCCATGCGATCGCCCCGGGAGATGCCGATACCCAGTTCTACCGCCAGTGGCGACTCAAGATCGTTCTCGCGCGGTGCGTCCAGCTGTAACTCCACCGCCCGCTTGTCGGCATGGGTGATGGTGGCCGGGTACTCCAGGCCGTCGCCGTTGAACAGTACCAGCGCATCGCCTTCGCCCATGCGTAGTACCCGCGCTACGTGATTGGCCGGGCCGCTCTCCAGCGCCAGTGCCAGACCTTCACCCAGCGCCTGTTCAGTATGTATCCGCGGGATGCGCATGGCGGCCCCTGCCCGTGTTTACAGTCCCAGATTAGCGTGGATTGTACGCGTTGGCTCGACCTGGTTCATGGTGTAGAAGTGAATGCCGGGCGCCCCCGACTCCAGCAGGGTCTGGCACAACTGGGTCACCACTTCGATGCCGAACTTGCGCACGCTGTCGGTATCCTTGCCGTAGCCCTCGACCCGCTGGCAGATCCAGCGCGGAATCTCAGCGCCGCAGTTGCGGGAGAAGCGCGCCAGGTTGGCGAAGTTGGTGATCGGCATGATCCCGGCGTAGATCGGCTTGTCGATCCCGGCGGCCGCACACTGGTCGAGGAAGTAGAAGTAGGACTCGACGTTGTAGAAGTACTGGGTAATCGCGCTGTTGGCACCGGCGTCCAGTTTCTGCTTCAGGAAGTGGATGTCGCTGTCGTAACTTTCGGACTCGGGATGGATTTCCGGGTACGCCGCCACCTCGATCTGGAAGTGATCGCCGGTGCGCTTGCGCACGAATTCCACGAGTTCGTTGGCGTACACGAGCTGGGTGCTGGCTCCCATACCGGAGGGCATGTCGCCGCGCAGGGCCACCAGGCGGTTGATGCCGCGCTCGACATAGGTATCGAGCAACTCGCCGACGGCGTTCTCGTCGTCGCCGCCAAAGGACAGGTGGGGCGCGACGTCGATGCCGGCCGCGCGGATGCTGCTGACCACGCCGCGAGTACTGTCGCGGGTGGTACCGCCGGCACCGTAGGTGACGGAGAAGAACTCGGGGTTGAGGGCCTGCAGGGCAGGGGTGGTCTCTTCGAGCAGCTTGCTTTTACCCTCGGCTGTTTTCGGGGGGAAGTACTCGAAACTGATTCTGGGTTTTTGTTTGGCCATGATTTTGACTCTAATGTTTTTTCTGCTGGCTGTATCGTGCTTCGTCAGGTAGTTCGGAGTCCGGCGGCCGCGAGGCCCTACACGGACACGCTGTGAATACGTCCATGTACGCTTCTATTCGGCATCCATGCCTCATAGAGTCCGCTCCGGGCCTCCCGACCCCCGGACTCCTTCGAGCTAGCTTCAGAGTCTGCCCCTTTTCTGACCCCCGAATCGTAGACGTTCGAAGATGCGGGAGACTCCCCGGAACTGCCGAAGCAGGAGTGTGATCGCGGGGAAGCCCGAAGGGACTGTGTGAGGCATGGATGCCGAGCACAAGCCCCCATGGACGGGTTCACGGCGTGTCCCGGAGGGCTTCACCGCGGGCGCGCTCCGGCACTACAGAGTGCCAAATACCCCGGCACTCTGAGCACACAAAAGGCGCGATCAGTACTTATAGCTATCCGGCTTGAACGGACCATCCACCTTCACGTTGATGTACTCCGCCTGCTCCTTGGTCAGGCGCGTAACCACGCCGCCAAACCCGCGCACCATGTGCGCCGCTACTTCCTCGTCCAGCTTCTTCGGAAGCACTTCCACCTTCAGCGCCGCTTCCTTCATCTCCGGCTCCAGGTTGGCGAACTTGCGCTCGTACAGATAAATCTGCGCCAGCACCTGATTGGAGAACGAACCGTCCATGATGCGGCTGGGGTGGCCTGTGGCGTTGCCCAGGTTCACCAGGCGGCCTTCGGAGAGCAGGATCAGGTGGTCGTTTTCCGCCTGGTTGCGGTACACCTTGTGCACCTGCGGCTTCACCTCTTCCCACTCCCAGTTGCGGCGCATGAAGGCCGTGTCGATCTCGTTGTCGAAGTGGCCGATGTTGCACACTACTGCGCCGCTCTTCAGGGCGGCCAGCATGTGCTCGTCACAGACATTGTAGTTACCGGTGGTGGTCACCAGCAGGTCGATGGTCTGCAGCAGGTTGCGGTCGACGCTGGCGGCGGTGCCGTCGTTGACGCCGTTAATGTAGGGAGACACCACCTCGTAGCCATCCATGCAGGCCTGCATCGCGCAAATCGGGTCGATCTCGGTGACGCGGACGATCATGCCTTCCTGGCGCAGGGACTGGGCGGAGCCCTTGCCCACGTCGCCGTAGCCGATCACCAGCGCTTTCTTGCCCGCCATCAGGTGGTCGGTGCCGCGCTTG
Source organism: Parahaliea maris (assembly GCF_008064665.1). GTDB lineage: Bacteria > Pseudomonadota > Gammaproteobacteria > Pseudomonadales > Halieaceae > Parahaliea > Parahaliea maris. The sequence goes on from NZ_VRZA01000007.1 coordinate 15,084, forward strand.
ATGGCGTCGTTCAGGCTGTGGCGGCAGCCGTACTTGTTGTCGTTCTTGGATTTGGTCACGGAGTCGTTCACGTTCACCGCGGGCACTTTCAGGGTGCCTTTCTCCAGCATTTCCTGCAGGCGGTGCACGCCGGTGGTGGTTTCTTCGGTGATGCCGTGGATGTTTTCCAGCATGGCGGGATACTTGTCGTGCAGCATGCCGGTGAGGTCACCGCCGTCGTCGAGAACCATGTTGGCGTCCCAGGGCTGGCCGTCCTTGAGGATGGTCTGCTCGATGCACCACTCGTACTCTTCTTCGGTTTCGCCTTTCCAGGCGAACACGGGAATGCCGGCGGCGGCGATCGCTGCGGCGGCATGGTCCTGGGTGGAGAAGATGTTGCACGAGGACCAGCGCACTTCGGCGCCCAGTTCGATGAGGGTTTCGATGAGCACGCCGGTCTGGATGGTCATGTGGATGCAGCCCAGGATTTTGGCGCCGGCCAGGGGCTTGCTGGCGCTGTATTTTTCGCGCATGGCCATCAGCGCGGGCATTTCACCCTCGGCGATGTCCAGTTCGCGGCGGCCCCAGTCTGCGAGGGAGATGTCGGCGACTTTGTAGTCCTGCTTGCTGTCGAGTTGTTCAGCTGTGCTCATGGTTTGGTCCTCATCGGGCTTTCTCTTGCCCGTGTTGCAATGTGTGTTGGTTGTTCTGTACGTAATTCTTTGGGGCTTCGGTTCTGGTTCGGGCTTCGCTACCGGGAGGCCCTTCCCGGACACGCTGTGAATACGTCCATGTACGCTTCTATTCGGCGTCCTGCCTCATAGAGTCCGTCCAGGGCCTCCCGGTAGCGAAGCCCTGCTCTGTGGCTTCGGCTTTGAGCTCTGACGACCGCCGGTGGTCAGTGCTCCAGGCTTTTCGTTTCAGCGCCTGAACAGGGTCGCAGTCTTCGGGAGGGGTGGAGAGACCGTCAGCGGCATGGATGCCGCTGTCGAGCCCCCATGGACGGGTTCACGGCGAGTCTCGGAACCCCTCCCGGAGAGTGTGGCCCGGCACTACGGAGCCGCTTTTGGTTGTCGTGCGGACTCCGAATGGTCCACCGGCCTCCGTCGTATCAAAGTGCCGCCTTCAGCGCCTCAGCCTTGTCCGTCTTCTCCCAGGTAAACTCTGGCAGCTCCCGCCCGAAGTGCCCGTAAGCCGCCGTCGGCCGGTAGATCGGACGCTTCAGGTCCAGCATCTCGATCAGGCCTTTCGGGCGCAGGTCGAAGTGTTCGCGTACCAGGTCCGCGATCACATCGTCAGAGACCTTGCCCGTTCCGAACGTGTTGATGGAGATCGAAGTCGGCTCCGCTACGCCGATCGCGTAGGACACCTGGATCTCACAGCGGTCGGCGAGGCCGGCCGCCACAATATTCTTGGCCACATAGCGCCCCGCATAAGCCGCCGAGCGGTCCACCTTGGACGGGTCCTTGCCGGAGAACGCGCCGCCGCCGTGGCGGGCCATGCCGCCGTAGGTGTCGACGATGATCTTGCGGCCGGTGAGGCCACAGTCACCAACCGGGCCGCCAATCACGAAATTGCCGGTGGGGTTGATGTGGTAGCGGGTGTCGGCGTGCAGCCATTCCGCGGGCAGGGTTTCCTTGATGATCAGGTCCATCACCGCTTCATGAATGTCAGACTGGCTGATCTCTTCATCGTGCTGGGTGGACAGGACTACCGCGTCGATAGCCACCGGCTTGCCGTTGTCGTAGCGCAGGGTCACCTGGCTCTTGGCGTCGGGGCGCAGCCAGGGCAGGACCTTGTCCTTGCGCAACTGGGCCTGCTTTTCCACCAGGCGGTGGGAGTAGTAGATCGGTGCCGGCATCAGCACCTCGGTCTCGTTGGTGGCGTAGCCGAACATCAGGCCCTGGTCGCCGGCGCCCTGTTCCTTGGCCTCGCCCTCGTCCACGCCCTGGGCGATGTCGGGAGACTGTTTGCCAATGGCGTTCAGCACGGCGCAGGAGGCGCCGTCGAAGCCGACTTTGGAGGAGTTGTAGCCGATATCCAGCACCACTTCGCGGACCACGTCTTCCAGGTCGACGTAGGTGTCGGTGGTGACTTCGCCGGCCACCACGACCATGCCGGTTTTCACCAGGGTCTCCACGGCCACGCGGGCGTTGACGTCGTCTTTCAGGATCGCGTCCAGGATGGCGTCGGAAATCTGGTCAGCCATTTTGTCCGGGTGGCCTTCGGAAACGGATTCCGAAGTGAAGATTGCGTATTCGCTCATGATGTAGTCCTTGGAGTTAAATCAGTGGCGGCCAAACAGGCGCACCTGTATCTGGAATCCGTTGCGTTGCGCCAGGAACACGCTGGCGATGTCGTCGAGACCCGCGCTGCGGGCCCAGGCGGTAAGGTCGGCCGGTTCGAAGCCCAGCCACAGGTCACCGCAGTTTTCCCGCGCCCAGCCCTGGTCGTGCTGGCACAGGTCGGTGAGCAGCAGTACACCGCCGGGCGCCAGGTAGCGGGCCACGTCCTGCAGGATCTGGCGGGGCTCGGGGGTGTGGTGTAGCACCATGTTGATGACGATGCAGTCCGCCTGCAGTCCGTCCAGTTCACTACTGCCGGTGTCGCCGTGAATGAAGCGGATGTTGTCGAGGTCGGCTTTGGCGGCGGTGGTCTGCGCCCGCTCCAGCATGGCGGCGGCATTGTCCAGGGCGATGACGCGCTGGAAGCGCGGCGCCAGTTCGCGCAGGAAGGCGCCGTCCCCGGGGCCCACCTCGAGCGCGCTGTCAAAGCGCTGCAGGGGGGCGTCGCGCAGGACCTGGGCCACGGTGTCGGCGTACTGCTCGTAGCTGGCGATCAGGTCCTGTTGTTCCCGGAATTTGTGGGCGTTGTGGTGGAAGAAGGTGCGGGAGTTCTCTTCCCGCTGGCGCTGCAGGGCGCTGAGATTGTCGCGCAGGGCCTCGGGCAGCTCCACCTGGTCCACGGTGCGAAAGATCTGTTGCTGCAGCGCTTCCAGTTCGGGGCGCTGACCCAGTTCGCTGCGGCGGTAAAAAATGGAGTTGCCCTCCCGGCGGGTCGCCACCAGGCCGGCGCCAGCCAGCACCTTCAGGTGGTGGGACAGTGCGGGCTGGCGCATGTCGAACAGGTTGCACAGCTCGGAGACGCCGAAGGAGTCCCTGCTCAGCACCCGCAAAACCTGCAGGCGCAGGGGATCGGCGCTCGCCTTGCAAAGGGTGGCGAGGGCGTCGATCTGCTGCTCGGCGGCAGCCTGCTCGGGAGTATCCACAGCTAACATGGGCCGGGAGTCTAGCAGGGACCCGCACCTATATCAAAATATTTTGATATAGAATTGTGGTTTATGGGGTCAGAGCCCTTTTTCTGTTGAAAAGAAAAAGGGCTCTGACCCCGTTGGCAACGCTCCCGCGCAAATTTTGCCCAAATATTGCCCATTTATTTGCCGTTGCCCCCCGCTTACGCGAAAATACCGCCCCGTTTTTACTCGGCCCCCGCCTACCTACCTTTCTGGAGAATTGAATGTCTTCTCGTACCGAGCTTGCCAATGCCATTCGCGCCCTGAGTATGGATGCTGTCCAGCGCGCCAAGAGTGGCCACCCCGGTGCCCCGATGGGGATGGCGGACATCGCTGAAGTCCTGTGGAACGATTTCCTGCAGCACAACCCGGCCAACCCGGGCTGGCCCAACCGCGACCGCTTCGTGCTGTCCAACGGCCACGGCTCGATGCTGATCTACTCCCTGCTGCATCTCTCCGGCTACGACCTGCCGATGGAAGAGTTGAAGAACTTCCGTCAGCTGCACAGTGCGACTCCCGGTCACCCGGAATACGGCTACGCCCCCGGCGTTGAGACCACCACCGGCCCGCTGGGCCAGGGCGTCACCAACGGCGTGGGTATGGCAATTGCGGAAAAGGTACTGGCTGCCCAGTTCAACCGCCCCGGACACGAAGTGGTCGACCACCACACCTATGTATTCCTCGGCGACGGCTGCCTGATGGAAGGCATTTCCCACGAAGCCTGCTCTCTGGCGGGTACCCTGGGCCTCGGTAAGCTGGTTGCGTTCTACGACGATAACGGCATCTCCATCGACGGTGAGGTGGAAGGCTGGTTTACCGACGACACCCCGAAGCGCTTCGAAGCCTACAACTGGCATGTGATTCCGGCAGTTGACGGTCACGACCCGGAAGCGGTCAAGGCGGCCATCGAGGCAGCCCGTGCCGAGACCGGCAAGCCCACCCTGATCTGCTGCCGTACCGTGATCGGCAAAGGTGCGCCGAACAAGGGTGGTACCGAGTCCTGCCACGGCGCGCCGCTGGGTGATGACGAAATCGCCGCTACCCGCGAAGCGATCGGCTGGGCTTACGAGCCCTTCGTGATTCCCGACAACGTCTACGCTGGCTGGGATGCGAAAGCCGCCGGCGCCGAGCGCGAGCAGGCCTGGGAGCAGTCCATGGCGGCCTACGCCGACGCCCACCCGGAGCTGGCCGCGGAACTGCGCCGCCGCCTGGCGGGTGAACTGCCCGCAGATTTTGCCGAGCAGGCCGATGCCTACATCGCCAAATGCCAGGCCGAGGGCGAGGTCGTGGCCTCCCGCAAGGCTTCGCAGAACTGCCTCAATGCCTACGGCCCCCTGCTGCCGGAACTGCTGGGCGGCTCCGCCGACCTGGCCGGCTCCAACCTGACCATCTGGAGCGGCTCGAAGGGCGTGAGCGCCGATGACGCCAGCGGCAACTATCTCTACTACGGGGTGCGTGAGTTCGGCATGTCCGCCATCATGAACGGCATCGCCCTGCACGGTGGCTTTGTACCCTATGGCGCCACCTTCCTGATGTTCATGGAATACGCGCGCAACGCCGTGCGCATGGCGGCGCTGATGAAGCAGCGCAGCCTCTTTGTGTACACCCACGACTCCATTGGTCTCGGTGAAGATGGCCCGACCCACCAGCCGGTAGAGCAGCTCACTGCCCTGCGCAGCACCCCCAACCTGCAGACCTGGCGCCCCTGTGACACGGTCGAGTCGGCAGTGGCCTGGAAGGCGGCCATCGAGCGTGTCGACGGCCCCAGCGCCCTGATCTTCTCCCGCCAGGGCCTGCCCCACCAGCCGCGCGATGAAGCCCAGGTGGCAGACATCGCCCGCGGTGCATACGTGCTCAAGGATTGCGACGGCCAGCCCGACGCGATCATCATCGGCACCGGATCCGAAGTGCAGCTGGCCGTGGACGCCGCTGTCGAGCTGGCCACCCGCGGCAAGGCCGTGCGCGTGGTCTCCATGCCCAGCGCCGAGGTGTTCTGTGCCCAGGATGCAGCCTACCGCGAAGCGGTGCTGCCCTCGGATGTACTGGCCCGTGTAGCCGTTGAGGCTGGCCACGTGGACTACTGGTACAAGTTCGTCGGTCTCGACGGCCGCGTGATCGGCATGACCACCTTTGGTGAGTCCGCCCCCGCGGGGGAGCTGTACAAGGAGTTCGGTATCACTGTCGACAATGTCGTGGCCGCCGTGGAAGAGGTGGTCTTCGAGGACTGAGGCATGCTGCGCCTTGCCATTAATGGTTACGGGCGAATCGGCCGCAGCGTGCTGAGGGCTCTCTATGAGAGCCCGTTACGGCAACAGCTGAGTGTGGTGGCGATCAACGAGATCGCCGACGCCCGCACCGTGCAGCATCTCACCCGCTACGACTCCACCCACGGCCGCTTCCCGCTGCCGCTGCAGGGTGACGAGCACGAGCTCGTCGTTGACGGCGACCGCATCACCCTCCTGCGCCAGCCGGAAATCCTCCACCTGCCCTGGTCGGACCTGGGGGTGGATATGGTGCTGGAGTGTACCGGCGCCTTCAGCGATCGGGAGACGGCCGAACTGCACCTGGCCAGCGGCGCCCGCCGGGTCCTGTTTTCCCAGCCGGCCCAGTCCGACGTGGACGCCACTGTCGTCTTTGGTATCAACGAGGATGGCCTGCGTACAGACCATACCATTGTGTCTGCCGCTTCCTGCACGACCAATGGCATCGTACCGGTGATCAAGGCGCTGGATGACGCCCTGGGTATCGAGAGCGGCACCATTACCACCATTCACTCAGCCATGAATGACCAGCCGGTACTGGATGCCTATCACCACACGGACCTGCGCAAGACCCGGGCTGCTTACCAGTCGATCATTCCGGTGGACACCGCATTGGCGCTGGGGATCGAACGTATCCTGCCCAACCTGGCCGGGCGCTTTACCGCCCAGGCCCTGCGGGTGCCCACATTGAACGTCTCAGCCATGGATTTGACCGTCCAGCTGGAATGTGATGCTGATACAGCAACAGTCAATGCCGCACTGCGGGAAGCCGCGGTGAATCGCTTCAATGGTGTTCTCGGTTTCACTACCGAGCCCCTGGCGTCCTGTGATTTCAATCGTGACCCCCGCTCCAGTATTGTGGACGCGAGCCAGACCCGGGTCAGCGGCAAGCGCCTGGCCAAGGTGCTGACCTGGTTCGATAACGAGTGGGGCTACGCCAACCGGATGCTGGACGTGGCTGCCTGCTGGGCGGCGCTGGAAATTGACGACCAGCAAGAGCCGCGCCGTCAGTGACCAGTTTGAGTCATCCGGGCCCGGCTGGTGATTCCCTCCGTTGCGATAGTCGCACAGGCGGGAATTCACAGGGCCTGTAAACAGCTAGAATGGACGCCCGCCATAGCGGGAATGACGCCGGGGTCGCCGGTGCCGGCCTGAGTAACAGTGAAAGGAGAGCAACGTGAGCCTGCAAGTCAAACTGATGAGTGAACTGGACCTTTCAGGCAAGCGGGTGCTGATCCGTGAAGACCTGAATGTCCCCCTGAAGGATGGCAAGGTCGCCAGTGACGCCCGCATTCGCGCTGCCCTGCCGACGATCAGGGCGGCGGTCGAGGCGGGCGCCAAGGTGCTGTTGATGTCCCACCTGGGGCGCCCCACGGAAGGCGAGTTCGACAACGCCTTTTCGCTGGCCCCGGTGGCCGCGCACCTGTCCGGGCTGCTGGGCCAGCCGGTAAGCCTGGTGAACGACTGGCGCGATGGGGTGGAACTGGCCGAGGGCGAAGTCGCCCTGCTGGAAAACGTGCGTTTCAACCCGGGCGAAAAGAAAGATGACGAAGCGCTGGCCAAAGCCTACGCCACGCTCTGCGACGTGTTTGTGATGGATGCCTTTGGCACTGCACACCGGGCCCAGGCTTCCACTCACGGGGTTGCCCGGTTTGCCCCCATCGCCTGCGCCGGCCCCCTGCTGGCCGGTGAACTGAATGCCCTGGAGAAGGCGCTGAGCGAGCCGGCCCGGCCGATGGTCGCGATCGTCGGTGGCTCCAAAGTGTCCACCAAGCTCACCGTACTGGAAACCCTGGCCGACAAGGTGGACCAGCTGGTCGTGGGTGGCGGCATCGCCAACACTTTCCTCGCAGCTGCCGGCAAGCCGGTGGGCAAGTCGCTGTGCGAACAGGACCTGATCCCCGCCGCCCAGGCCCTGATGGCGAAGACCGCCATTCCGCTGCCGGCCGATGTGGTCACCGGGAAGGAGTTTTCCGAATCCGCCGCGGCAGAACTGAAATCCGCTGATGCCGTGGCTGAAGATGACATGATCTTTGATATCGGGCCCCAAGCCTCCGCCGAGATCGCGAAGATCCTGCAGGCCGCTGGAACCATTCTCTGGAACGGTCCGGTCGGGGTGTTCGAGTTTGACCAGTTTGCCGGTGGCACCGAGGCGCTGAGTGCCGCCATCGCCGACAGCCCGGCTTTCTCCCTGGCAGGCGGGGGCGACACCCTGGCCGCAATTGACAAATTTGGCATCGCCGATAAGGTTTCGTATATCTCCACGGGTGGCGGAGCCTTCCTCGAATATGTAGAGGGCAAGACCCTGCCCGCCGTGGCCATGCTGGAACAGCGGGCGCAAGACGCCTGACAGGCCTGCTCTCGGCGTTGAGCGCCGTGAGCCAGGGCGAGGGAAGCAGCCGTAGCCGCCTCCGTCCGCCGCGTAATACTGCAACAACAAACAGGGCCTGGTCACAGGCCCAAACCGCCGACACAGAGACACAGAGGTAACACACATGGCACTCATCAGCATGCGGCAATTGCTGGACCACGCCGCAGAATATGGCTACGGCGTCCCGGCGTTCAACGTTAACAACCTGGAGCAGACCCGGGCCATCATGGAAGCCGCTGACGAGACCAACTCGCCGGTGATCATGCAGGCCAGCGCTGGCGCTCGCAAATACGCCGGCGCGCCCTTCCTGCGCCACCTGATTCTGGCGGCAATCGAGGAGTTCCCGCACATCCCGGTGGTGATGCACCAGGATCACGGTGTGTCTCCCGCGGTTTGTCAGCGCTCCATCCAGCTCGGCTTTTCCTCGGTGATGATGGATGGCTCCCTGGGCGAAGACGGCAAGACCCCGATGGATTACGACTACAACGTCGATGTCACCCGCCGGGCGGTGCAAATGGCCCACGCCTGCGGCGTGTCGGTGGAGGGTGAACTGGGCTGTCTCGGCTCGCTGGAAACCGGCCAGGCCGGTGAAGAAGACGGGATTGGCGCCGAGGGCACCCTCAGCCACGACCAGCTGCTGACCGACCCGGAAGAAGCGGCGGACTTCGTCAAGGCCACCGAGGTGGATGCCCTGGCCATCGCCTGTGGTACCAGCCACGGGGCTTACAAATTCACCCGCCCGCCCACGGGCGATATCCTGGCGATCGACCGCATCAAGGAAATTCACGCCCGCATTCCCAATACGCACCTGGTGATGCACGGTTCCTCCTCGGTGCCCCAGGAGTGGCTGGCGATCATCAACGAGTTCGGTGGTGACATGCCGGAAACCTACGGGGTGCCCGTCGAGCAGATTCAGGAAGGCATCAAGCACGGCGTGCGCAAGGTGAACATCGATACCGACCTGCGCCTGGCCTCCACCGGCGCGGCCCGCCGTTTCCTGGCCCAGAACCCCAGCGAGTTCGACCCGCGCAAATTCCTTATTCCCACCATCAAGGCGATGAAGGACATTTGCGTCGCGCGCTACGAGGCATTCGGCACGGCGGGTAACGCCGACAAGATCAAGGTGCGCTCTCTGGAGTCCATGTTCCAGGCCTATGAGGCGGGTGAACTGAAACCGAAAATCAACTGAGCGCGAAACAGCGGCCGGATGAATCCGGCCCTACAGGAGTGGCGGACTGTCCCCTGTAGGGCCGAATTCATTCGGCCACCTCGCCTAACTCTCTACCCGACAAGCCCGGGAGCCCAAGCTGACGCCAGAACAGCTACAACAGCTGCGCGATTCCCTGGAGCCCTTCTCCAATGAGGCGGCGGCGCCGCAGCACTGGGATGGTTACCGGCGCTATTACCAGCTGGAATTCCCGGGTATCGATGGCCTGGATCACAGCATCGGCAGCGTCACCAGCGGCGACTTTACTCTCGCCGCCCAGTGCTGGCTACAAGCCGGCGCCAGCCACAACCTGCTCCTGTTACACGGCTATTTTGATCATGTCGGTTTGTTCGGCAAACTGGTGGATTACGGCCTGTCCCGGGGCTGCAATGTGCTCGCCTACGACCTGCCGGGCCACGGTTTGTCCACAGGCCGCCCCGCGGCGATCGACGCTTTTGCTCACTATGGTGACAGCATTGCTGCGGTCACTGGCGCCGTCGACCTGTCGCAACTGCCCACCTGGGTAATGGCCCAGAGCACCGGGGCCGCCGCCCTGATCGACTTCGCCAGGCGGTATCCCTGGCCCTTCGACGATACGGTACTGCTTGCACCCCTGCTGCGCCCGGCACACTGGGCCCAGGTGCGGCTGGCCCATGTGCTGCTGCATCGCTTTGTCGACAGCGTGCCCCGTCGCTTCGCCGTGAATTCCAGCGACGCAGAGTTCCTGGCCTTTCTGCAGGAAGACCCGCTTCAGCCCCGGCGCATTCCGGTGAACTGGGTCGGCGCATTGCGGGCGTGGCTGGCAACGCTGCCGCTGGAAGATCTGGGGGTGGGGCCGGCGCTGGTCATTCAGGGTGACTGCGATGGCACGGTCGACTGGCAGTACAACCTGCCGCAGATGAGCCGCCTGTTTCCTGGCTGCCATATCCAGCAGGTGCCCGGGGCCGGTCATCACCTGGCTAACGAGAGCGCCGGATTGCGCCAGCGCTATTACCGTGCGATCGACCGCTATATGGGGCTTCAGGCCCGCTACGAGCCCGCCTGATCAGGCCGGGATGTGCAGGAATTCACGCACACCGTCGAAGAACATCTGTACCGCGATAATCACCAGGATCATGCCCATCAGGCGCTCCATGGCGATCAGCCCGCGGTTACCGAGTGCGCGCAACAACAGCGGGGAGGCCATCAACAGTGCCGCAGACACCGCCCAGGCCCCGGTCAGGGCGATGCTCCAGTCCAGCATTCTCGTGGGGTCGGTATTGACCATCAGCATGGCAATGGCCAGGGAGGAGGGGCCCGCCACCAGGGGAATCGCCAGCGGGACGATAAAGGGCTCACCGTCCGGCGTATCGCCCATCATCCCGTAGGGTGAGGGGAAGATCATTCGCAGCGCAATCAGGAACAGGATAATGGCCCCGGCGATGCTGATGGATTCCTGCTGCAGGCCGAGCACATGGAGCAGGGTCGGGCCGGCAAACAGGAAGATGAACAGGACCAGCAAGGCAATCAGCAGCTCCCGGAATATCACCCACTGGCGGCGCCTGGCGTCCACGTCCTTGAGTACCGACAGAAACACCGGCACGTTGCCCACAGGGTCCATCACCAGTAGCAGCGTGACAAAAGCGGAAACGGTATCCATCGTGACTCCAGTTGGTTGAGTGAAACCCTGACGGCAGGGTGGCCCAGAGGGTGACAGTTAAGTGTGCGGTAAAACCGCGCAGTATATACAAGTCGCCCGCCATCACCTATGAAGCAATTGCATGCGGGCCAGTGTAACAGCAGCGTTACAGTCTCCGGGCACTGTGCGGCGCAGGGGAAAGTGCTAGACTTTTCCCAAGGCCAATACATAACACAGCGCGAGGGCCCGCCATGATTACCTGCCTGCTAGTGCGCCTGTTTACCCCGGTGTTCGTCATCTTTGCCCTGGCCGCCTGCGCCAGCCAGTCACCGATTGCCCGTGCACCGGCTTACACGCCGGAGCAACTGCTGCAGGGCAGCCAGTTCGGCCTGCACCCGGAGCCGATTCCCGCGGTCGACCTGCTCGCGGTGAACGACGACATGCGGGCCTTTGTCCACCAGCACGTGCCGGACATGGGTGTGAACGACCGGCGCAAGATCGAGCTCCTGTTGCGCGCCATTCTCGATGACGGCCTCAACCTCAATTACAACAATTTCCTCACCTTCACGGCGGAGGAGGCGTTCTATTCCCGGGAAGGCAACTGCATGTCCTTCACCAACCTGTTCGTCGCCCTTGCCCGGGAGGCCGGTGTGAACGCCAAATTCCAGGAAGTCGAGGTGCCGCCGAGCTGGGCCGCCCGTGGTGATACCTGGTTGTTGAACCTGCACATCAATGCGGTGATCGACCTGCCGGGGTACGAGCAGGTGGTGGACTTCAACCTGAACGACTACAGCCGCGACCTGCACCGACGGGAGCTGACAGATCGGGAGGCGCTGGCCCGCTACCACAACAATATGGGGGTGCACTGGATGGGCGAGGGCGATTACGAGCGCGCCTTCATGCAGTTCAAGCGGGCCATTCAACTGCGTCCGGGGACGGGCTACTTCTATACCAATCTCGGCACTCTTTTCCGCCGGCTGGAGCAGGAAACGGCGGCGGAATCCGCCTACCTCGTTGCGATCGGGATCGACGACGAGCCGGTCGCGTCGAGCAACCTGGCCCGTCTCTACGACGGGCAGGGAGAGGATGAGCTGGCGCGCTATTACCGGGAGCGGGTGGAACTGTTCCGCACCCGCAACCCCTACTACCTCTTCCACCTGGCGGAGGAGGCCTATGCCAGAGCCGAGTATGACGAGGCCGAGGACCTGTTGCTGAACGCCCTGCGTCGGCACCCCCGGGATCACGAGATCTACCGTTTACTGGGGCTGACTCACCTGCAGCTCGGGGATTACTGGCTGGCTGAAAAACGCTTCCGCCAGGCGGCAGAGCTGGCGGAGGGCGAGGCCCTGGAGCGCTACAACCACAAGCTGGAACTGCTGGCCAACTATTAGATCGCCGATCGCCCGGTCTGCAGTCCGCTTCTGGTAGAATCGCAACCTTTATCCGCTGCAAGACGCCGCAATGTCCCGAAACCGACAAGACCCGCTCAAACAGGCTCTGGCCCGGGGTGTGGCCCTGCACCGCCAGGGCAAACTCCAGGAAGCCGAACAGCAATTCCTCAGCATACTGCGTACCCGGCCGGATTACGCGCCGGCCCATCATACACTGGGCTTTCTCTACTACCAGGCCGATCGCCTCGACCTCTCCCTGCGCGAGTTGCAGCGCAGCGTGGAGCTGAAGAGCCGCAATGCGCCGGCCTGGAATGACCTGGGCAACACCCAGCGCGACCTGGGCCAGCTGGAACAGGCAGCGCAGTCCTATCAGCGGGCGATCAAGCTCGACCCGGATTACGCCCTGGCCCACTGCGCGCTGGCGCAGTTGCGTGACCACCGCCAGCCGGACGCCTTTGAGGCCGAGTACAAGTCGCTGAGCCAGGCCTATGCCCGCAGCCGCAGCGGCTCTCCCGAGCGCCGGGACCTGGCCTGGGGCCTGGCCCGGGCGGCGGAACAGCGTGGTGAGGCGGAGCGGTGTATGGAGCTGCTCGGCGAGGCCCATCGTATCCAGCGTGGCGACCGCCGTTTCAGTATCGATGCGGCGGCGCGTTATTTTGACGCTATCCAGCAGGTGTTCAGTCGCGAGTTTATCGAGGCCAATGCCGACGCAGGCGACGACAGCGAGCTGCCGGTATTCGTGTTTGGTCTGCCCCGCAGTGGCACCAGTCTGGTCGAGCAGATCCTCGCCAGCCACAGCGCCGTCCACGGTGCCGGAGAGCTGCGCATGGTCGGCAACCTGTGCGGCGACATGGAGCGCCAGACCCAGCAGGTGTTTGCCGCGGCCTTCGCCCGCCTTGACGCCAGCACCCGACGCCGCGTCGCTCGGGACCTCGAAAGTCGCCTGCGGAAACTGGCCCCCCGCGCCCGCAGGGTGGTCGATAAAATGCCAGCGAACTACCTCTGCGTGGGTATGCTTGCCACCCTGTTCCCGAGGGCAAAGTTTATTCACTGCCGTCGTGACGCGCTGGCCAACTGCTGGTCGATCTACAGTACCCGCTTCTCCGAGCCACACACCTTTGCCGACAGTCTCAGCGATCTTGGCGCCTACTACCGCCGATACCAGGAACTGATGGCTCACTGGGATGCCGTGCTGCCGGGGCGGATTTACCATCTGGACTATGAACAGCTGGTGGCCAGTCCGGCGGAGCAGATTCCCGCCCTGCTGGAGGCCGTGGGTATGGATTGCGAGGCGGCCTGCCTCAATCCCGAACTCACCGAGCGTGCGGTGCGTACCGCCAGTTCCGTGCAGGTACGCGAGCCCATCTATACCCATGCCAACGACCGGGTACAGGCCCTCGGTGCGTGCCTCGCCCCACTGCGCGAGGCGCTGGGAGACGCGGCGTGAGCCAGCAATTGATGCAGCAGGGTCTCGCCGCTCTGCGAGCGGGTGACGGGGCGGGGGCCGAAGCCGCTTTTCGACAGGTGCTGTCCAGTGGCCAGGCAGATGCCTCCACTTGCCTGGCGTTGGCCTTCGCCTGCGTCAACCAGGGCAAGGCCCAGGATGCGCTGGCGGCGGTCGACCAGGCCCTGATGCTGGAGCCGCGCAACCTGCGCGCACTGCTGTTCAAGGCCGATCACCTTGACCGGATGGGGCAGAGCCGTGTCGCCCTGAGTTTCTATGAGGGCGCTCTGCGAGTGGCCGCCGGCCTGCGGGAGATCCCCCAGGACGTTTTGCAGGGTCTGCAACGGGCGCAGGCAGTGAGCAACAAGGCGGCACAGGCGTACGAGGACTACCTTCTACAAAGCCTCGAATCGCGGGGTTATAACGCCGAGGCCAGTGGCCGTTTTGCAGAATCCCTGGATATCGCCCTGGGACGCAAGACGGTTCATTACCAGCAGCCGACCCGGTTTTATTTCCCGGGCCTGCCGCAGCGCTATTTTTACGATCGGGAGGAGTTTCCCTGGGCTGCCGAAGTGGAGGCGCAAACCGCTGCCATCCGCAGCGAGTTGCTTGCGCTCATGCAGGAAGAGGGGCAGTTCAGCCCCTACCTGGAAGCGGGTGGGCAGGGGCCGCAACTGAACGACAGTAGTCAACTGGGCAATATGGACTGGAGCGCCTTCTACCTGTGGCGCGATGGTGCTCCCGTGCAAGAGAACCTGGACCGCTGTCCGGCAACGGCTGCAGCCCTGGCGGCGGCGCCGCTGCCGAAAGTGTCGGGCCAGACGCCGTCCGCGCTGTTCTCCCGGCTGGCCCCCGGCGCGGTGATTCCGCCCCATCACGGGGTGCTGAATACCCGCCTGATCTGCCACCTGCCGCTGATCGTGCCCGAGAACTGCGGTCACCTCCGGGTGGGCAACGAGCAGAGCGAGTGGCGAGAGGGTGAGTTACTGATCTTCGACGACAGCATGGAGCACGAGGCCCACAATCGCAGTGGGCAGGATCGCGTGGTGCTGCTGTTTGATATCTGGCGGCCCGAGCTCAGTGAGGAAGAACGTCATTGGGTCTCGGAATTGCTGCTGGCGGTAGACGCCTACCCCGGCAGTTGAGCCACCGTCAGCCAGGCGCCATCACGGCCGTCACTGAGCGCCACACCCTCGCAGCGCACCAGGCCAAGACCAGCGGCCTCCAGCCGCTGTCCATTGGCCCGCAGTGCTTCTTCCGACAGGGCGGCCTCGACCATGGAACTCATGCGCCCGGCAAACGCCCGCAGTTCGCTCTCTACGGTGTGGGTCCAGGGAATGACTTCCGTGGGGGCGTAATGTCCCATGTTCTGGTAAATCCGGGCGACGTCCCGGTACATTTTCAGGATAACCTCCGAGGCCGGATTGGGCGCGCTATCCTTTAGCAGTCCGGCGACCTGCGCGACGCGCGGCCCCAGGTCGCGGTCGGCTTCCTCGCAGCTCTCCATCGTGCCCTCCCCGAGTTGCAGGGCACGGGCCCTTTCCAGCAGGGAGCGGAAGGAAGCCAGCAGACCGCTTTCCAGTGTCCGGGTGATGGCCTCGACCGCCGCCGCACTTTCGGCGTCGATGGCGCTCCCCTTCTTGTGCTGCAGCAGGGCAAGGCTGCCCCCCGGAGCTAACAGGCGAACGACTTCGTTGAGGGCTTCCGAGCCGGCGTACTCGACGCCGAACTGACTGATCACCATATCGAAACTGCCGGCGTCGAGACCGGTTGCTGCAGCACTGGCGACCACAGTGTGTGCGCCGGGCAGGTGTTTCGCGAGTGCGGCGAGTGCCGCGTCGGCAATATCGACACAGGTCAACTCCAGGGCGCGGTCGCCGGCAATGGTCATCAATTGCCGGCTGAGGGCGCCGTCCCCGCAGGCGAGATCCAGCGCGCGGACGGGGGCGGGCCGGCGTTTCAGCTCGGCGCCCAGCCAGTCGGCCCAAAGTTGTTGCAGGGCCGCGTCGCGAATACCGCTATCGTCCTTGCCCTGGGAGCTGGCCTGCTGCCAGAAGCTCTGCCAATCCTGGGTATTTGTCATGGGGATATTTTTCCGGGCCGTTTTTTATTGTGCGGCAGCCACTCCGCCGCACAATAAAAAACGGCCAACATAAGTTGGCCGTGATAATAACTCGCGCTTTGTTGTTGGAGCCAGCCGCCCGGAGGCGACTGGTCCTGTTTCGCGGCGAGTGTTAAACCAGCTTAGAACTGGACAGTCGCACCAACGAACCAGTAACGACCCAGGGCGTCGTAGGTGCCCGGGAAGGTGTTACCGTTACCGCGTACGGACGGGCCGGGAGCCGGGCCGATCGGCGGTTCTTCATCGGTCACGTTCTGGACACCGGCACGCAGGCTCATCATGTCAGTCACGTCCCAGATGGCGGACAGGTCGAAGTAGTTCATGTCGTCGAAGTCCCAGTTGCCGCCGTCACCATCTTCGATGGAGTCGACATAACGCCACTGAGCACTCAGAGACATCTGCCAGGGAGTCATCCAGGTAGCCCGCAGGTTGTTCTGGAATTCGAAGATTGGCTGGCCACAGGAAGTGCTGTTCCAGATGCCCAGACAGTCCTCTACGGCCTCACCAGCAAACTCCTGCTGATCCCACTCGGTCAGGTAGGTACCGACGTTATTGAACGCCAGGCTACCCATGTCACCCAGACCCAGGGTGTAATCGACCTGGATGTCGAAGCCCTTGGTGCTGTAGAAACCGATGTTTTCGTCGATGGAGCTGACGTTGTCGGTGCCGATCCACAGGGTACCGGTCTGCTCACCGCGGTTAACCGCGTCACAGTAGAGGGCGTCGCCGGTTTCCAGACAGTTATTGAGAATGGTGCCGGAGCTGATGGAGCTGATGGCGCCGGTGATCTCAATGTCGAAGTAGTCGACGGTTACGGTCAGGTCTTCAACAAACTCGGGGCTGTAGATGATGCCCACGGAGTAGGTGTCGGACTCTTCCGGTGCGAGCTCGGGGTTACCACCAGTGATCTCGTTGTACTGACCCGCGGGGGAGTCGGCGATGCTGCCGTACTGGGCCTGGGTGACGCCGGTACGGGCACACTGCTCGAAGGTAGCCGTCGGGTTAGCGCCGGCACAGGGGTCTTCGCTCATGTCGAACAGGCCGAGAGACTGCGGACGGAACAGCTCGCGAATGTTGGCGTGACGTACAGCGCGGTTGAAGCTGGCACGCATCTTCAGGCTGTCGGTCGGGGCCCACGCACCTGCCACCTTATAGGTGTCGGTGGTGATGTCGGTGGAGTAGTCAGAGTAACGATAACCCAGGTCCAGGCTCAGTTCCTTGGCGAAGGCTGCGTTCTCGACAATCGGAATGTTCAACTCGGCGAAGAACTCGGTTACGTCGTAACCGCCTTTAACCGCCAGGATCGGGCCGCCCTGGCCAGCACCGTCGCCGCTCTGGAAGCCGCTGTCCGGGTTGTAGTCCAGGTTCTCGGAACGGTACTCGGAACCGACTACCAGGTTCAGGCCGGTATCGGCTGAAGGCAGCTGGATGCCGTAGTTACCCAGGTCACCCGCAACATAACCGGAGATCACTTTCTGATCTACGGTACCGCGCGCGTACAGCGGCAGGTACAGGTAGTTCAGCATCTCGTCGGTCACGGCGCCTTCCTGGAATACGTTCCAGGGCACACAGGTCGGGTCGGAACCGTCGATCACGGACTGACACACGGTGTTGCCGTCAGCGTCAACCGTGGCGTCCAGGGCACGGGCTACGCGGGTGCTGGACAGGTCGTTGTTGTAGGTCTGCTCGTAGCTGGTTTCAGCGTACTGACCGTAGATGTCGTAGCGCCATACGTCGTTGATGTCACCACGCGCGCCGAATACGCCGCGGAAGTTGGTGTGACGCAGGTCGTCGTTACGGAAACCACCTTCTACGTTACGACGGCCGATGAACACAGTCTGGCGGTCGTCTTCGGTCAGGCCGTAGCTGCCACAGATGGCGTCGAACTGCTGGTCTGACAGGAAGGGGTTGCCACAGCTCAGGGAGCTGGTGACGAAGAACGCACCGGAAGGCGCGATCTGGGCGTTGGAGCGGTCATCCATGAAGGTCACTTCGGAGTACACTTCAACGTGCTCGTTGATGGTGTAACGGCCGAAGGCGCCGCCGGTGTAACGCTCGTCAGGGCGCTGGAAGAAGTTGCCGGGCGCGTAGTTGTACAGCGTGTCGAAGGGCACGAATTCGCTGCCGTTGCCGCCGACGCTGAAGTCAAAGCCGTCGTCCAGGATGCCGAAGTCGGTGAAACGACCCCAGGGCACAGTGGAGGAACCGCCGCAGGATGCATCTGCAGGACCGTCGCCACCCAGGGCACAGTTGGAGTAGTCGCGCTCACTCTGGCGCAGGGCGTTAATGTTACGGTAGCTGGCGTAGGCGGTAACGTTACCGCGGCCGCCGTCCAGGTTGGCACCGATCACGAAGGAGATGTCAGAGATCTCGCCGTCGGTGACGCTGCCGGAAGGGTAGTCGAAACCACGGTCTTCGTTCAGGCCCTGGGCGAAGCTGTTGTCATTGTCGTGCTGGTAACCGGAGTATTGAACGTCCAGTTTCACGCCTTCGAAGTCGTCAATCATGATGAAGTTGACAACACCGGCCACGGCGTCGGAACCGTAGGTAGAAGACGCACCACCGGTCAGAACCTCAACGCGCTCGATCAGGGCGCCGGGGATCTGGTTGATGTCGGCACCCTGGCCGCCACCCTGGGGAGAACCCGGCGGCAGACGACGGCCGTTCATCAGCACCAGGGTACGGTTGTCACCGAGGTTACGCAGGTCGATGGTGGCAGTACCGGTCGCGCCGTTGGCGTCACCGGAGGAGTTGCCGGGATAGACAGCCGGCAGGTCGGCGATCAGGTCCTCGACACGGGTGGTGCCCTGGAACTTGAACGCTTCGGCGTCGATCTGGGTTACGGGAGATGTGCTGACGAGGTTGGCTTTCTGGATACGGGAACCCGTAACCACAACCTCTTCTACCATCAGCTCATCCTGGGCGTTGGCAACAGACGGCAGGACGGCCGCCGCGCTCATGCCCAGGGCAGCAGAAACTGCCATGGTGAGACGGTTTTTCACTAACATAGTAATACCCCTGTACTTTATGTTAAGCATGCTTTTCCCGTGGCTTGGTGCCACTGGATACGGACATTAAACGAACTGCGGCGGGCTCTCCTCAAAGTTCCGGTCACATTTGTGACATATTCACACTCTGTGCCGGGAACTCGCAAAATTACCGTAATTCGTCGCCTTGAAAGGCGGCCGCAAGCTGCTGACAGTACGGAAGTTATTGGTCGCTACTAGTTGATGCGGGTGACCCCGATGGAGGCACCGGTAGCGACATGGGTGAGGCGGTAGTAGCCAAAAAAGTTCTTCTCGATCACCACTTCCCGGGCATCGCCATTGTAGGCAAAACGGCCCTCCAGGCGCTGGCGCCAGACCTGGCCGTTGTCCAGCGAGAACAGGGTATCCCCACTCCAGCCGCGAAAGTCGCCCTTGATCCGGGCCTCGATGCGAATGTCCTGTTCCGCCTGTTTCACTTCCTCGCTGGTGTTGCGCAGGGCCTGGGCTTCACCCGCGGTGTAGGACACCAGCCACTGGTTCAGGGCTTCGATTTCATCGGGGTTGAGTTTGTGCAGGCCGGCAGCGCGGTAGTCTTCACTGGACATCAGTTTTTCGACGCCGGGAAAGTCCTTTTCCTGGGCGCCAGCGGAGCCGGCCACCAGGAGCAGGCAGATAACGGTCAGTCGGCGCATGGGGCCTCCATTGCAGAAGAGAGTGATGAGGTGATCAGAAACGCTGGCTCAGGCGGGTGTACCAGAACCGGCCCTTGAGTTCGTGGGTGCGGCCGTCGATATTGTCATTGAAGGCCGAGGCCGCCAGTGGGGCGTCTTCATCCAGGGCGTTGTCCACCCCGAGTGACCAGCGCAGCCCGGCGAGCAGGTCGAAGGTGTAGCTGAGCTGCAGGTCGAGGACGCTCCAGGCGTCGATGTCCCGGGTGCGATTGCTGCCAGGGACCAGTTCCTCCATGCTGGCGACGTGGTGGAGGTCGGTGCTGGCCCGCCAGCGCTTGTGGTCCCAGCGCAGCCCCAGTTGCCACTTCCAGTCAGGGATGCCACCCAGGCCCTCGGAAGCCTCGTCGCGGAAGGTGCCCGCCAGATTGAGTTCCGGTGCGGAGGCATCGAGGCGCGCCAGGTACTCGTGCAGGTAAGTGGCGCTTCCGGTCAGCGAGAGCTGGCCCCAGCGTTGCCGCGGCAGGTGATAGGTCAGGCCGAAGTCGGCACCGCGGACCCGCCGTCGCCCCACGTTGATATTGTTGGCGGTCACCAGCACCAGGTTGCCGGCCGCGTCCCGGGTGACGTTACCGCTGAAGCTGCCGAAGCGGGCGTTCTGGTTGACGATGAACTGGGCGCTGGAGGCGACGACATCCTCCTGCTCGATCTGGAACAGATCGACGCTGAGCCGCAGGCCGTCCAGGAGAGAAGGCGACCACACCGCCCCGGCGCTGTAACTCTCAGACGTTTCCGGCTCCAGTTCGGGATTGCCACCCTTGACGGTCAGGAACTGGTTGCGAGTGGGGTCCGCCTGCAGGCCGCGACAACCGGGAAGTCGGGATGCATTCGCCGGTTGTGTGCAGGGGTCATCAATGAAGGCCTGTTCCTCCGCCGCTCCCTCGTAGAGTTCGTTGAGGCTGGGCGCCCGGAAGCCCATGGCGTAACCGGTGCGCAGCAGCAGTGTCGGGCCCAGCTGCAGGCGCAAGCCCAGTTTGGGGTTGGTGCTGTCGCCGAAGTCGCTGTAGTCGGAGTAGCGAATGGCGCCATCCAGGTAGAGGGACCGGCGGCCGTTGTCAGTCGTCCAGAGTGGCAGTGCGGTCTCCGCATAGACTTCGGCGATCTGCCGTTCTCCGTAGGTGGCCTCGAAATTGGTGGCGCCGATGGTGCCGGTGTTGGCCAGCAGGGCGTCCGGTCGCTTGGCTGTCGACTCCTGGCGGTACTCCACGCCGAAGGCGAGATCCCCGCGGCCGGTCGGCAGGCGCAGCAGGGCGTTGCTGAAATTCATGCTGATGGTGCTGAGCTTGCTATAGCCGCTGACGGTCCCATTGGCGAGCAGATAATCGATCTGCTCATCATTAATGCTGCCGACCGGGCCGGCGAGGTCCACGGGGACGCAGCCGTCGACAGCCATTCCCTGGCACCCCGCTGCCGGGCCGAGGGCCCGCCGCAGGTTATCCGCATTGACCAGGTTGGAGGTGGTTTCGCTGGCCTTGGAGCGGCTCCAGTTGAAGCCCACGTCCCAGTTCCAGTTATCGTAGAGCCCCTCCATCACCGCATTGAAACGCATGACCTCGGAGTCGTTGTGTTGTTGACGTAGGGGGAACTCCACCAATCGGCGCCGAACGTCGCTGATATCCTGACCAAAATCGTTGAAGGGGTTGTCAGCTGACAAGATGATGGGGGTCTGCTCAAAAGCCGTGAACACCGGGGTCGGGGCCAGCGCTGCGGCGGCCTCGGTTTCCAGGTAGGTCATTTCAAGCAGCCCGGTCACCTGCTCGGTAAAGTCATAGCTGACATTGCCGTAGAGGCTTCTGCGTTCGAGCGGCACTACTGCGGTGGTAAAGGCCTGGTAATTGAACAGGTCTTCGGGGCCGGCGGGGCGATAACCGCCGCCGTCTGCAATCACGGTACTGCCATCCGGGAGGACGATCCTGGCGTCGGGGGTGGCGCTGGAGCGCTGGTCGGAGCCGCCGAGGTTGCGGGCGTCGGCGTTGCTGGAAACGTCCCGGTCGCGGCTGTAGATCGGGTCCTGCTCATAAAGCGAGGCGCTCAGGAACAGGGACCCATTGGGCAGGGCACTGCCGTATTGCAGGGTATTGGTGCGGGTCTGCAGGTCGCCGCGGCCGGTCTGCCCGTAAAAGGTCTCTGCCAGGAAGCCGCGAAAGTCCTGCTTCATGATCACATTGACCACGCCGGCGATCGCGTCGGAGCCATAGATGGCCGAGGCGCTGTCCTTGAGGATTTCGATGCGGTCCACCGCCGCCGGCGGAATACTGTTGAGGTCCACGGATTCGCCTGCGAGCCCGTCGTTGGCCACCCGCCGGCCGTTGATGAGGATCAGGGTATTGCTGGCGGGCAGGCCCCGCAGGGTGACACTGGCGGTGCCGTCGCCGCCATTGGCAATGGCGGTGCTGGTGGAGTTACCGACCACCGCGGGCACAAATTTCAGCAGTTCACCCAGCGACTGGGCGCCACTGAGTTCGATCTCGGGTGCCCGGAACACGTCGACCGGGGCGGCGCCGCTGTAGTTGCTGCGGCGGATGCGGGAGCCGGTCAGGCGGTTGCCGTAGACATAGGTTTCCTCGATGCCGGGCACAAAGACGGGATTATTGGCCGCCGTCTCCGCGGCATCGTCACAGTCCTGGCCGCCGCACATCAGCGGGTAGATGGCAATGATGCGATCATTCACCAGTTCCCAGCCGAGGCCCGAGCCTTCCAGCAGGGTGTCGAGTGCCTGCTCCTGGCTATAGCGCCCGATAAGCGGGGTGGCGGACATATTGCGGGTCAGGCGGTCGGAGAACACGATCGCCCGGTTGCTCTGCTGGCTGTACTGGATCAGGGCGTCGGCGAGGGAGCCGGCATCGATGCGGAAGCGCTCGCTGTCACTGCCATCGTCAGCGAAAGACAGACGGGCACACGCCAGCAGCCCCAAGAGGGCAGACCGGGTGCAAGTGTGCCACCTCCCGCGATTGCCGAGCATGCTGCCCCTGAGGCCCTCTGTATGCAAGCCTATGAATTTTCAGGATATTCGGGACCACGTCTGGACCCGAAGGGCACGTTATATCTTACTGTGCGGCGGGGAGCAACTGCAGGGTGTCGGCGCCGATCCGGGCGACCCGAATCTCCATGCTGCGTTCGAGGGCATCCAGCACTGCCAGCGGCTGATTGAGCTGGAATACGCCCGACACAGTGAGGGCGGCTACCGAGGGATCGGCGATGAGAATGCGGGTCTTCTGATAGCGCTCCAGCTCGGCGGCGAGCTGTGAAAGCGGCATTTCGCGGGCGACCAGTTCGCCGTCGCGCCAGGCCAGCTGCGGACGGATGTCGCCGGCGGCCGATGCCTTGAAGCCATCCTGGCTGGCGACGAGTCGCTGTTCGGCATGCAGGATTTCAGTAGCGGGAGCCCGGCTTGCGGGGGTGTCCTGTTCGCTGACCCTGACCACGCCCTCGGAGACGGTAATCTCACTGGTGGTCTCACTGCGGCGGAATACGTTGAAGGCGGTGCCCACCACCGTGACCCGGGTGCTGCCGGCATCGACTTCGAAGGGCCGCTCCTTGTTGGAGGTGACTTCAAAGAAGGCCTCGCCACGCAGCAGTTCGATATGGCGCAGTTCCTCGCCCATGCTGGCGGAGAGCCGGGTATCGGTATTCAGGGTGAGTCGGGAGCCGTCGTCCAGGGTGATCGTGCGCTGTTCACCGAGCGCGGTCTGGAAGTACTGCGCTTCTGGCTGGCTGGCCTCAAAGCGGGGCAGCAGGACCATGGCCACCAGCGCGCTGGCAGCAACGGCCATCGAGGCGCCAATCCAGCGACGGCGGGAGGGCGATTCGGCCTGGGGGAATTCCGGCATGTGTTGCAGGCTGCCGAGGTCGTCCCAGAGTTCCTGCATGGAGTCCATCGCCCGGCCGTGGGCCGGGTCCTCGCTCAGCCACAGGGCGAAGGCCTGCCTGTCGCCCTCTTCAACCTGGCCGGAGCGGAAGCGGGCAATCCAGCTCAGCGCCGCGTCACAATCCTGTTCGAACTTTTCCATGCGTTTCGACTACGTTATGGTTTCCTGTGTAACCGTCCGTTACCCTTGCGGAGGCAGCGGTAAATCCCTACTCGGCTACAAGGTTGTTGTTTGTATTAGTGTGACGGTTCAGCCGTCGGTTCCCTCAATAAAAAATCAGTTTTCCGGAGAATTTTCTTCGCCGGGATAATAACTCGCCAGGCGCTTCCTGCAATGTTGCAAGGCTTGCAGTATGTACTTCTCCACGCTGGACACGGATACACCCATCTCCCGCGAAATATCGTTGTAGGACAGACCGCTTTTCCGGTGCAGCAGGAAGGCCTGGCGCACTTTGAGGGGCAGTTCCTCCACGGCGCTGTAAATGGCGCTGAGTTTCTCCCTGGCCCCGAGGATCTGTTCCGGCGAGGCGCCGCCGGCATTCAGGTCAACCGCTTCCCCTTCGCTGGCCTGTCCGCCCTCGATCTTGAGGAAGCGGAAATGCAGTTTGCGCCGGCGCAACTGGTCCACCGCCAGGTTGGTGGCAACCTGGTAGAGAAAGGCGCGGGCGTTGTCCAGCGTCTGCGGGGACTCCAGTCGGTGCAGGCGCAGGAACGCCTCCTGGGCGACCTCGGCGGCATCGTCGGGGTTGTCCATTTTGCGCGCGAGGTACTTTTCCAGTGCCGGTTGGTGCTCGTTCACCATCTCGGACAGGAACTGGTCTTTCGCGGAATCGGGCAAGGGCGCGGTGGTCTCTGTCATCGGGCGGCGCCCCGGTGCAGGGCGCCTTGAGGCTAGTTCAGAATAGTACGCGTGTGCGGATCGTACCGTCTACGGCGGCCAGCTTCTGCAGGGCGATGTCGGAGTATTCGGCGTCGATATCGATGACAACGTAGCCGATCTTGTCGTTGGTTTGCAGGTACTGGCCCGACACGTTAATGGCATTT
This sequence comes from Parahaliea maris, assembly GCF_008064665.1. Lineage (GTDB taxonomy): Bacteria > Pseudomonadota > Gammaproteobacteria > Pseudomonadales > Halieaceae > Parahaliea > Parahaliea maris. Next base: position 39,396 of record NZ_VRZA01000007.1, read on the forward strand.
TCGGAGAAGATCGTGTTGATAGCGCTCATTACACCCGGCACATTGTGGTGGATGTGCAGCAGTCGGTGGCTGCCGGCATGGCTCGGCAGGGCTACCTCGGGCACGTTGACCGCGGAGGTGGTGGTGCCGTTGTCGCTGTAGCGGGCCAGCTTCTCCGCCACTTCCATACCGATGTTTTCCTGGGCCTCTACGGTGCTGCCACCGATGTGAGGGGTGAGAATGGTGTTGTCGAACTCGCGCAGGGGCGAGACGAATTCCTCTTCATTGGAGCGCGGCTCTACCGGGAAGACGTCGATGGCGGCACCGGCCAGTTTCTCTTCCCGCAGGGCGGTGGCCAGGGCCTCGATATCGACCACGGTACCGCGGGAGGCATTGATCAGGATGCTGCCGGGTTGCATGAGGCCCAGTTGCTCGGCACCGATCATGTCCTGGGTGCTGGCGGTTTCCGGCACGTGCAGGCTCACCACGTCGGCCTGGGACAGCAACTGATTCAGGCTGGGAACCTGGCGGGCGTTGCCCAGCGGCAGTTTGTTCACCACATCGTAGAACAGCACCTGCATACCCAGGCTCTCGGCGATCACGCCCAGCTGCATGCCGATATTGCCGTAGCCAATGATTCCGAGCTTTTTACCGCGGATTTCGAAGGAGTTGGCGGCAGATTTCTGCCATTTACCCCTATGGGCGGCGGCGTTTTTCTCCGCCACACCGCGCAACAGCAGGATGGATTCGGCAATGACCAGTTCCGCCACCGAGCGGGTATTGCTGAAGGGCGCATTGAACACGGCGATGCCGCGCTGGGTGGCTGCGGCCAGGTCGACCTGGTTGGTGCCGATGCAGAAGCAGCCCACGGCTACCAGTTTTTTCGCCGCCTCGAAGACGTCTTCGGTCAGCTGGGTGCGCGAGCGGATACCTACGAAGTGGGCGCTGGCGATGGCCGCCTTCAATTCCTCGGTGGGCAGGGCTTTCTGGTGCAGTTCGATGTTTTCGTAGCCGGACTGACGCAGGGTCTCCACCGCGGAGGGGTGAACGCCCTCCAGCAGGAGGAATTTGATCTTGCTCTTTTCCAATGACTCTTGCGCCATGGGGTGCTGGCTCCGTGATAAATACTGGGTATTCGGGGGGTCCCGGGGGGCGCGTATGGTACCATACGCCGCCCTGAAATCAGCGCCGATGCTGGCGTGCCGTGAAAATTACCCGAGGACACCCCGTGAACGACCTGGTCGCCCCCTCTCTGAGTTCCGAGACAGCCTCAGCCCTGGCGGCTATTGTGGGTGCCGAGCGCGTACTGACCGATGCCGATTCCCTGCTGCAGTACGGGCGTGACTGGACCCGATTCCACACCCCGGCTCCCAGTGCGGTAGTCCTGCCGGGCTCCATTGAGGAAGTGCAGGCGGTTGTGCGCCTGGCAGCGCAGGAGCAGCTGGCGATCGTGCCTTCCGGTGGTCGCACCGGTCTCAGCGCCGGTGCCGTGGCCCTGAACGGCGAACTGGTCGTCGCCTTCGACCGGCTCAACACCATCAGCGACTTCAACCCGGTGGAGCGTACCGTGCGTTGTGGCGCCGGCGTGATCACCGAGCAGTTGCAGCAGTTCGCCGAGGAGCAGGGCCTGTTCTACCCGGTGGACTTTGCCTCCGCCGGTTCCAGCCAGATCGGCGGCAACATCTCCACTAATGCCGGGGGCATCAAGGTGATTCGCCACGGCATGACCCGGGACTGGGTGGCCGGCCTGAAGCTGGTCACCGGCACCGGTGAACTGCTGGACCTGAACCGCGGGCTGGTGAAGAACAACGCCGGCTACGACCTGCGCCAGCTGGTGATTGGCGCCGAAGGTACCCTGGGCCTGGTAGTGGAAGCGACCATGTCCCTGGCCCGTCCGCCCAAAGACCCGGCGGTGCTGGTGCTGGGAGTGCCCGACATGGGCGCCATCATGCAGGTGCTCTCGGCCTACCAGGGCAGGATGGAGCTGCAGGCCTTTGAGTTCTTCTCCGAGCTGGCCCTGCAGAAGGTGGTCGAACACCAGGGCCTGCAGCGCCCCTTCGAAACGCCGACCGACTACTACGCCCTGCTTGAGTTCGAACAGGTCTCAGAGGCCGACATGGACACGGCAATGGCGTTGTTCGAGCACTGTGTGGAGCAGGGCTGGGTCGTCGACGGGGTGATCAGCCAGAGCGTTGCCCAGGCGGAAAACCTGTGGCGCCTGCGGGAGGATATCTCCGAGACCATCACCCGCTGGACCCCCTACAAGAACGACATCTCCACCACGATCTCGAAGGTCCCGGATTTTCTGGCAGAGGTGGAGCAGGTGGTGAACGGCGCCTACCCGGATTTCGAGATTGTCTGGTTTGGCCATATTGGTGATGGCAACGTGCACCTCAACATCCTCAAACCGGATGCACTACCTGTCGACGAGTTCAAGGCCCGGTGTGGCGAAGTCAGCAAGTGGGTGTGCGAGATTGTCCAGCGCTACGGCGGCAGCGTGTCCGCCGAGCACGGGGTAGGCCTGTTGAAGAAGGATTACCTGGGCTACAGCCGTTCAGCGCTGGAGATCGAATTGATGCGGCAGATCAAGCAGGCGTTCGACCCCCGGGGCATTATGAACCCCGGGAAGATCTTCGACGCCTGAGGACCCTACGCAGGCCTTAGCTGGCTTTCTGCTGCTTGGCTGCGGCCGCTTCGTCGCAGCAGAAATCGTGCTCCATTTCCAGTGCGGGAGACTCGGAGGCGGGGCGGCCGACGACCTTTGCGGGTACTCCGGCCACGGTCGTGTGGGGCGGTACTTCCTCCAGCACCACACTGCCGGCGCCGACCTTGGCGCCATCGCCTACCCGGATATTGCCGAGAATCTTGGCGCCAGCACTGATCAGTACGCCGTTACCGATTTTCGGGTGGCGGTCGCCATCTTCCTTGCCGGTGCCGCCCAGGGTGACGGACTGCAGGATCGATACGTTATTGCCCACCACGGCGGTTTCGCCGATCACCAGGCCAGTAGCGTGGTCCAGCATCAGGCCGTGGCCCAGTTTGGCCGCGGGGTGGATATCCACGCCAAACTCCGATGACATCCGGTTCTGGAAGAACAGCGCCAGTGAGCGGCGGCCCTTGTTCCACAGCCAGTGCGCCACGCGATAACTCTGCAGTGCGTGGAAGCCCTTGAAATACAGGAACGGAATGTAGAGTTCATTGCAGGCGGAATCCCGCTCCTCCACGGCCAACAGGTCGGCGCGCACCGTTTTACGCAGGCAGCTGTCGTCACCCAGGGCCTCATCCATGACCTCGCGCAGCAGCAGCGCCGAGGCGGCCGGGCTGTCCAGCTGGTTGGCCAGGTGGAAGCTCAGGGCATCCTCCAGGTGGTTGTGGTTGAGGATGGTGGCGTGCAGGTAGCTCGCCAGCATCGGCTCGGCGGCGGCCTGGGTGCGGGTTTCCTCGCGGATGCGGTCCCATACCGGGTCATTCTGGATTACTGACATGTCTCTAACCTCATTGCGGGCCAGTTACTCTAGAGCATAGCGCGTCTGGCGTCATCCGCGGTACCGCCACAGCGGGTGTCCACTTTTGCGGTACTTTTCTTCAAAAAGTGTCAGGGGCGGATCGCCACTGACGCGCTCGATGCGCCCCTGCCGACCCGCCAGGGTCATGGCGAGCCCGAACTCCTCCACATAGAGTTGCCAGTTGGAGCGAAGTTCCACCCGGCCCCCCAGTTGCAACAGCAGCGGCAGGCTGGCGTGGCCGTGGATGCGCCTCTGCACGTGCCCCGGCTTGGGCCAGGGGTTGGGGTAGAGAAGGTAGTGGTGGTCTACCGTACAGCCCCGCTCCAGCAGCAGTTGCCAGATACCCTCACATTCCGCACGCAGCAGCAGGTAATTGTCGAATTCACCGCCGGCGTGGCGCTGCAGGCGCTGGGCGGACTTGTCCACACCGACCACCAGGTGGTTCGGATAGCGGGCTGCCAGGAGTGCTGTGCTCTGCCCCGTGCCGCAGAACGAGTCCAGTACCAGTGACCGCGGCTCCGCTGCCAGCCGTTGTTCCAGTGCGGCAAAGGCCTCCCGGTTAAACGGTGCCACCGGTTTGCGCCAGGGCTCGGCCAGGTGCCGGCGCACCAGTTCCGGCAGGCGGGGATGGGTCCAGGCCTGGCTGCTGTTGACGGCGCGGGAGTTGGCTTGCAAAACGGGGGGGCTCCTGTAACAGTGATGGCCGGCGACCTCCGCCGCGGGCAGTGTGTGCAATCCGCGCCATGGTAAACGGGCGCTGCTCATTTGAACAAACTCGTTGGACAAACTCCGCCGGCCACTTTCCAAACAAGAACAGAACCCATGCGCAAGGACACCCGTCCCTACTGGCTGAAAAAAGCCTACCTCTCGTTTCGCCGCTGGTATACCGACTATTTTCTCCGCCCCGAGTGCGAGTACTTCGGCCCCCACGAAACGGTGATGAAACCCTGGTACGTGAACATCTCCGGCCCCAACATCCGTATCGGCCACAGCTTTACCGCCATCGGCGAGCCGATGCACCGGGTGGAAATTGGTGTCTGGGGCCGGGAGGAGGGCGCCGGCCGAGTGGAGATCGGCGACTGTGTGCTGATGAGCCCCGGTTCCCGAATCAGCGCTTCGGATGAAGTCACCATCGGCGACGGCACCATGTTCGCCAATGGTGCCTACGTCACTGACTCGGACTGGCATGGCATCTACGACCGCACCAGGCGGGATGAGCGCGTGACCCCGGTGCACATTGGCCGCAATGTCTGGCTGGGTGATCACGCGACGGTGCTGAAGGGGGTGACCATTGGCGACAATTCGGTGGTGGCCGCCCGGGCGGTGGTGACCCGCGATGTGCCGGCCAATGTGGTGATGGCGGGGAATCCGGCGAAGGTGGTTAAAGAACTGGATCCAGAGCACGGGTTTACCACCCGGATGGATTATTTTGCGGATCCGGCGGGGATGGAGCGGTTTTTTGACGAGGTGGATCGGCAGGTGCTGGGGGGGAACAGTTTCTGGCGCTGGGCGTGGGGGGTGGTTTATCCGCGGTCGAAGCGGTAGCGGGTTTGTTCTCTGCATGGGGGCGACCCAGGGGGCCGCTTCCAGAGAAGAACGTATTAGCAGCACACAACCAGCCCATCACAACAACCGCAGCGGCTCCTCCTGCAACGCCCCCAACTGCTCCCGCAACTCCAGAATATGCTCCGCCCAGTAGCGTTCCGTGTTGAACCAGGTGAAGCTGCGGGGGAAGGCCGGGTCCTCCCAGCGGCGGGCCAGCCAGGCGGCGTAGTTCACCAGGCGCATCGAGCGCAGGGCTTCCACCCAGCGCAGCTGGCGGGGGTGGAAATCGAAGAACTCCGAATAGCCCTCGATCAGCTCGCTGAGCTGCAGTTCCCGTTCATGGCGCTCACCGCTCAGGAACATCCACAGATCCTGGATGGCCGGTGCCATGCAGCAGTCGTCCAGGTCGACAAAATGCGCCGTGTCATCGCGCCACAGAATATTGCCCACATGGCAGTCGCCGTGGACCCGTATCCAGTCCTCCGGCTGTAGCTCCCCGTAGAGCTTTTCCACAATCTCCAGCAGATCCTCCGTCAACGTGGCGTAGGCCGGGCGCAATTCCGCCGGGATGAAGTGCTCGATCAGGAATTCCCGGGGTTCTGCCAGCATCGTCTGCACCGACAGTGACAGCCGGTGCTGGAACGGCCGGGCTGCGCCCACCGCGTGGATGCGACCCAGGGTACGGCCGAGCACCAGTTGGCTGTCGGGGTTGTCCAGTTCCGGCGGGTAGCCGCCGCGGCGGGGGAACAGGGCGAAGCGGAATCCCGCGTGTTCGTGCAGGGTTTCGCCAGCGGCATTCGACAGCGGTGCGACCACCGAGATGTCCGCCTCCACCAGTTCCAGGCTGAAGCTGTGCTCTTCGAGAATCTGGGCATCGCTCCAGCGCCCGGGACGATAGAACTTGGCGATCAGGGGATCGCCTTCTTCCAGGCCCACCTGGTAAACACGGTTCTCGTAGCTGTTTAACGCCAGCAGGCGAGCGTCGCTGAGAAAACCGGCGGACTCGACGGCATCGATGACCAGATCTGGCGTCAGGGTGTCATAGGGGTGCTGGTTCATGCGGGATCGGCGATCTCCGTTAACAGGGCGGTGCTCTTGATCTGGGCAAAAACGTGATCGCCGGGTTTCAATTGTAGTGTAGTTGCTGACTTGCGGGTGATACGGGCCAGCAGGAACTGCTCGCCCACGGCGAGCCGTACCAGCGCCCGCGGGCTGTCTCCGGTTTCGATTTCAGTCACCTGCACCGGTAGCACGTTCAGGATACTGGTTTGTCGGGGTTGCTCCCGGCACAGGCTCACGTCCCGGGCGGGGATGCGCAGGCGGTGTTGTTCCCCGGGGGCGCCCGGCATGTGGTTTACCCACAGTGAATGACCTTCGGCCCGCAGTTCGCTCAGGCCGAAGGCCTCGTCGTGACCTGCCAGTTCGCACTGCAGGATCGCGGCGGCCTGCTCGTCCCGTGACAGGGCACAGTCAATGCGGCTGCTCAGGGCCAGCAGGGAGCCGTGCTGCACGACCTGGCCGCTCTCCAGGATCAGTAGCCGATCGGCCAGCTGGCTGACCTCCTCGGCATCGTGGCTGACATACAGCGCGGGTACCTGGCTGGCGCAAATTGCCCGTTTCAGGGCATCGAGGCACTGTCTGCGACTGTCGCCGTCGAGGTTGGCCAGGGGTTCGTCGAGCAGCAACAGGCGCGGTGCGGCCAGCAGGGCTCTGCCCATGGCCACGCGCTGGCGCTGGCCTGCGGACAGGGTGTCGCACTGGCGGTGCAACAGGGGCTCGAGGCCCAGCCAGTGGCAAACCTCCGCCACCGAGGGGCCGCTGCTGTGACGGTGGCGTTGCAGGCCGTAATGCAGGTTGCCCTCTACATCGAGGTGCGGGAACAGGCGCGCATCCTGGAACACGTAGCCGATACCGCGTTGCCAGGGAGGGAGCTGAGTGGCGTTGTCCTGCCAGGGCGTAGTGTCAAAGTGTATCTGGCTACCGGGTTCCGCGCTGCGCAGGCCCGCGATGCATTCCAGCAGGGTGGTCTTGCCGCTACCGCTGGCCCCGTAAATTGCGGTGACACCGAGCAGTGGCAGGTTTTCGGACACCTCCAGCAGGAAGTCGTCGGCGCCCCGGCAGCGCACCCTGAGTGCCAGTTGACTCATGACGCCACCGCCCGGACGCGGCCGTTGCCGCGGTACAGCAGGAACAGCAGCGCCAGTGAAAACAGCACCAGTCCCACCGCCAGCCGGTGCGCCTCGGCAAACTGCAGGGATTCCACATAATCGTAAAGGGCCACGGAGACCACCCGCGTTTCCCCGGGTATGTTGCCGCCGATCATCAGGATTACGCCGAACTCACCGACGGTGTGTGCGAATCCGAGGCACGCGGCCACCAGGAAGCTGCGCCGGCACAGCGGCAGCACGATAGAGCGAAACTGGTCCAGTGGTGGAGCGCCCAGGGTGGCGGCCGCCTGCAGCAGAGAGGCGGGTACCCGGGTGAAGGCAGCCTGCAGTGGTTGCACGACAAAGGGCAGGGAATAGATCACCGAGCCAATTACCAGCGCACTGAAGCTGAACGCCAACTGGTTGCCGGTGAGTTGCTGCCAGAGTCGACCGATGGCGCTGTCGGGAGCCAGCATCAGCAACAGGTAAAAGCCGAGCACGGTCGGCGGCAGAATCAGCGGCATCGCCACCAGCGCCTCGACCAGGGCGGGCAGGTTGCCGCTGCGCCGCGACAGCCACCAGGCGAGCGGTGTCCCAAGTAGTATCAGGATGAGCGTGGTCGTCCCGGCCAGTGCGAGAGTGAGGTAGATGGCATCGAGTTCCGCCGGGCTCAAGGGCAGCGCCCGTAGCCGGCCTGGCCGAGTTCAGCCTGGATCGCCGGGCTCTGCAGCCAGTCGAGAAACCCTTCTGCGGCGGGGTTGTTCGCCGCGCGCTGGAGGATCAGGGCATCCTGTTGCAAGGGGGAGTACCAGCCCCGGGGGATGGGAATGCCGGCTTCCTGCGCCAGGGAGCGGGGCACCAATGCCAGTTCGACGCTGCCGCTGTGCCAGAACTGCCAGGTCTGTACGGCGTTGTTACCGCGCACCAGGTGCCGCCCGTGGCCGGCCGCGAAGGCCGGCCGCTGCAGGACTTCCTCGGCGGCACGCCCGTAGGGTGCGGTGGCGGGGTTGGCGATGGCAAGGCTTTTGCCGGGGTCGGCGAGGGCATCCAGTTCGCCCCCCACCAGCACCAGTTCACCGAGCGCGTAGCAACGGTGGCTGGAGCCGAGCCCCTGTTCCGCCAGCGCGGCCGGTGTGGCGCTGTCGGCCGCGAGCAGGACATCGAAGGGCGCGCCATGGCGGATCTGGTTGTAGAGTACGCCGGTGGAAGCGCTGCTCAGGGTCAGGTTGTTGCCAGTGGCTTTTTGGTAGGCCGGGGCGAGTTGTTCCAGCACCACTCGAAAGTTGGCGGCCACGGCAATCCGCAGGGATTCCGCAGCCCACCCGTTCAGGGGTGCGAGGGTGATAAAGAGGCACAGCAACCAGGTTGATCGCACAGGAATCCTTGTCAGTCCGCTTTATGACCCACAATGTCAGGGCGCGGGTGTGCGCGCCAGGCACCAGAGCTGCACTTCCCGCGCGCCGCCGGCCTTCAGGCAGCGGGCCAGTTCGTTGGCTGTGGCTCCGGTGGTCAGGACGTCGTCCACCACAGCGACCCGCAAATTCTCACAGCGCCCGCGCAATGTAAAGGCGCCCCGCAGGTTACGCGAACGGGCCCGGGCATTCAGCCCGGCCTGCACTGCTGTGGCACGCTGCCGGTGCAGCAGGCCGAGCTGCAAGGTACTGTTTGCCAGCCCGGGGTGGCCGCGGTGAATCAGCTCGGCCAGTTGGCTGGACTGGTTGAAGCCCCGTCGCCAGCGCCGGCGCCAGTGCAGGGGGACGGAGGTAACCAGGTCGACCGGTGGTGGCTTGATGACGGCACTGCGCCAGAGCTCGGCCACTGTGATGCCCAGGCGCGGCAGCGGCTGGTATTTCCAGCGTTGGATCAGCAGGGCGATGCAGGGATCGTAACGATAGGGTGCAACCACGTGGTCGATGATGGGAGGCCGCTGCAGGCAGGGCCCGCACAGGCTGGCCGTCGGGCTGGCCAGGGGCAATGCGCAGCGCCGGCAGCAGTGCGCGTTAACGGGCAGTTCGCTGCAGCAGGCAGGGCACATGGGGAGGGCCTGCCGACTCGGCAGACCGCAGAGCAGGCAGTACTGGGGTAGCAGGGCATCGAGACATTGCTGCGCCCAGCTGCGCCGGGAGATGTTAACCACTAGCGGTTATCATGGTTGACAGCAGTTCTGTTCGATTTATCATGGTCCTCCTTCCTGTCACGATCACTGGATACCCCTATGTCGGTTGCCGATCTGAATTCCGCCGCCGGGCAAGCGCCCGCTGTCCGCCACGACTGGACCCGCGCCGAGGTGCAGGCCCTGTTCGACCTGCCGTTCAACGATCTGCTGTTCCGGGCGCAAACGCTGCACCGCCAGTATTTTGACCCCAATGAAGTGCAGGTGAGCACATTGCTTTCCATCAAAACCGGCGCCTGCCCGGAGGACTGCAAGTACTGCCCCCAGAGCACCCGCTACGACACCGGGCTGGAAGTGGAAAAGCTGATGGAGGTGGAAAAGGTGCTGGAACAGGCCCGGGCGGCGAAGTCCTCCGGTGCCACCCGCTTCTGTATGGGCGCCGCCTGGCGCTCGCCGAAGAACCGGGACATGCCCTATGTCACCGCCATGGTGCGAGGGGTCAAGGAGTTGGGCCTGGAAAGCTGCATGACCCTGGGTATGCTCACCGACGAGCAGGCGCAGGAACTGGCCGAGGCCGGCCTCGATTACTACAACCACAACCTCGATACCTCCCCGGAATACTACGGCGAGATCATCACCACCCGGACCTACCAGGATCGGCTGGAGACCCTGGACCACGTGCGCAAGGCCGGGATGAAGGTCTGCAGTGGCGGCATTGTCGGCATGGGCGAGAACGCCGGTGACCGCGCCGGTCTGCTGCAGCAGCTGGCGAACATGCCACAGCACCCCGAGAGCGTGCCGATCAACATGCTGGTGCGGGTGGAGGGCACTCCCCTGGCGGACGAGGCCGACCTCGACCCCTTCGACTTCATTCGCACCATCGCCGTGGCCCGCATCATGATGCCGGCATCCCACGTTCGCCTGTCCGCCGGCCGCGAAGAGATGAACGAGCAGATGCACGCCCTGGCGTACTTCGCCGGCGCCAATTCCATCTTCTACGGCGAGAAACTGCTGACCACCCCGAACCCGCAGGCCAACAAGGACATGGAACTGTTTGGCCGCCTGGGCATTCGACCCGAGCAACGGCAGGTCGACGCCGAGCCGGCCTCGCCGGACCCGCGCTTCTACGACGCGGCCGCCGGCGCACGCGCCTGAGCCGGCATCCGCGCCTGTTCTGACGATGTCCGAGTTTGCCCACCGCCTGGCCAGTGCCCTTGAGGAGCGCCGGCAGCAGCACCTCTATCGAGAGCGGCTGGTGCTGGAATCGTCCCAGGGGCCTCAGGTTCGGCTGGCGGGGCGGGAGATGCTCAACTTCTGCAGTAATGACTACCTCGGTCTTGCCGCCCATCCGAAGGTAATCGAGGCCCTGCGGCGCGGTGCCGAAGAATACGGTGCCGGTAGCGGTGCCTCCCACCTGGTCTGTGGCCACAGCCGGCCGCACCATACACTCGAGGAAGCCCTGGCCGAGTTCACCGGCCGCCCCCGGGCGCTGCTCTTCGGCAGCGGATTTGCCGCCAACACCGCGGCGCTTTCGGTGCTGCTGCAGGCCGGCGACACCGTGCTACAGGATCGCCTGAACCACGCTTCGCTGTTGGACGGTGGCCTGCACAGCGGTGCACGCCTGAGTCGCTTCCCCCACAACGATGTCGAGGCGCTGGAGCGCAAGTTGAACGCCGTATCCGGCCCGTCAATGGTCGTGGTCGACGGCGTGTTCAGTATGGACGGCGACGTCGCGCCACTGGCGCAACTGGCGGCGCTTACCCGGCGCCACGATGCCTGGCTCATGGTGGATGATGCCCATGGCTTCGGTGTGTTGGGGCAGCGCGGGGCCGGTAGCCTGGAGGCGGCCGGCCTGGATTGCGAGGATGTGCCGGTGTTGATGGCCACCCTGGGCAAAGCCCTCGGCTGCAGCGGTGCCTTCGTTGCCGGCAGCGAGGTGCTGGTGGAGTCCCTGGTCCAGTTTGCGCGCAATTACGTGTATTCAACGGCAATGCCGCCGGCCCTGGCCGTGGCTGGATTGGCGGCGTTGAACCTGCTGAGTGAAGAAGGCTGGCGGCGAGCCTATTTGCAAAACCTCATCGCACGGTTTCGGCGTGGTGCGGGGCAGCTGGGCCTGCCGCTGGCGGACGTGGGTGGTCCCATCCAGCCGCTGTTGATCGGCGCGGCGGATGAGGCCCTCGCCTTGAGCCAGGCACTCCGCGAGCGCGGCCTGCTGGTCGGCGCGATCCGGCCACCCACCGTACCGGCGGGTACCGCGAGACTGCGCATTACCCTGACGGCCAGCCACACCGAAGCGCAGGTGGACCAGCTGCTGGACGCTCTCGATAACGCCGGAGCCGCCCGCCATGCGGCCTGAGCTGATCTGCGAGCGACTCTGGGCCAACGGTGAGCCGCGCGCGGAACTGGTGCTGTTGCACGGTTGGGGCAGCAGCCGGGATTGCTGGCGCGGCCTGCTGGCGAGTGTCAGGCCCTGGGCTAATGTTTCCCTGCTGGAGTTACCCGGTCTCGGTGCCGAGGCCGCAGCGATTAGCGCCACGGAACTGGCCGCCCGTGTTGCCGAGGCCTGCCCCGAAGGTGCGGTACTGGTGGGTTGGTCGCTGGGTGGGCAACTCGCGACCCTGGCGGCCGCACAGGCCCCCGAGCGTATCCATGCCCTGGTTACCCTGGCCAGCAACCCGCATTTTACCGCGAGGGGCGATTGGCCAGGGGTGGATCCCGCTCAGTTGCAGCAGATGATGGCTGCCCACCGGGCCGACCCGCGGCGCAACCTGGAGCGCTTCGAGGCGCTGCAGTCCCTGGGCCAGAGCGGCGCAGCCGGACTGCGGCGCTCGCTGGCGGCCTGCCGCGGCACGCCCGAGGCCTGTGGCCCGGGGCTGGACTGGCTGGGCCAACTCGACACCCGGCAGGCGTTGGCGGACCTTGTGCAGCCCCAACTCCACTTGCTGGGCACTAACGACACATTAATTCCACCCGCGCTGGCGCGCGCCCTGGCCGACTGCGTTGCCGGCGCCGCGGACGCCAGCGTGGAGAGCCTGCCGCAAGCGGGCCACGCGCTACCTCTACAGTGCCCGGACGCCATCGGGCAGCGGCTGCGGGTTTTTCTGGAAGAGCGCGGCCTGTTGCGGCCTTCGCCAGGGGGGGGGGCGGTCCTCGATAAACAGGCCATCGCCGCCTCCTTCGGCCGTGCCGCCAGTACCTACGACAGTGTGGCGGCATTGCAGCGTGACGTGGGGCAGCGACTGCTGGCCCGCATTCCGCCGCAGGCGCGGCGGGTGGAAACGGTCCTCGACCTGGGTTGCGGTACCGCGTACTTCCAGCCCGCCCTGGAACAGCGATTTCCAGGTGCGAGCTACCTGGGCCTGGATCTGGCGACCGGGATGCTCGATTACGCCCGCCGGGAGCGCGGTCGCAGTGGTTGCTGGGTAGCGGGCGACGCCGAACAACTGCCGCTGGCCAGCAACTCGGTGGACCTGGTGTTCTCCAGCCTGGCGATTCAGTGGTGTCAGCGCCCCGAGGCCCTGTTTGCCGAACTTGCGCGGGTTTTGCGGCCCGGTGGCGTCTGCGTGGTCAGTACGCTGGGGCCGGCGACCCTGCACGAGTTGCGCAGTGCCTGGGCAGCGGTAGATGGCGAGCGCCATGTGAACGACTTTCTGCCGGCGACAACGCTGGCACAGGCAGCTTTCGCGTTGCAAGGGGGCCTGGACTGGCAGCTGGAGCACGAGTCCCTGTGCCTGCAGTACCGCCATCTCCGTGAGCTGTTCGCTGAGCTCAAGGGAATCGGTGCCCACAACGTGCACAGTGAGCGCTCCGCCGGCCTCGGTGGCCGCCGGGCACTGGCGGGGATGATGGCCGCCTACGAAGCGTTCCGGGAGGGTGACTTCCTCCCCGCCACCTACGAGGTCTACTACGGCCTGCTGAGCAAGTCGGCTTCCGGCGCCCGCGAGGAGGCGGCGTGAGCAAGACCTGGTTCGTGACCGGTACCGACACCGAGGTGGGCAAAACCGCGATCAGCTGCGCCCTGCTGCAGGCGGTTGCACGCCGGGGCCTGCGCACCGCCGCAGTCAAACCGGTGGCGGCAGGGTGCGATGAGCAGGGGCACAATGAAGACGCTTTGGCCCTGCAGGCGGCGATGACAGAAGACCTGCCCTATGCCCAGGTGAACCCGGTGGCGCTTGCGCCGCCGCTGGCCCCGCATATCGCGGCGGCGCAGGCCGGGCGGCGCTTGCAGGCGTCACGCCTGGCGGGGCTGTGCCGCGGCGTGTCCAGCGGCCCGGCCGACGTTGTGCTGATCGAGGGGGCGGGTGGTTGGCGTGTGCCACTCAACGACCGGGAGACGCTGGCGGACCTGGCCCGGGAGCTCGGTGGCGGTGTGATCCTGGTGGTGGGCATGCGCCTCGGCTGCATCAACCATGCCCTGCTGACCGCCGAAGCCATCGCCCGCGACGGGCTGACACTGGCCGGCTGGGTAGCCAACCAGTGCGGTGAGCGGATGAGTTGTCACGAGGAGAATGTCGCTACCCTGCAGCGCTGGCTTCCCGCGCCCCTGTTGGGGGAGGTGCCCCGGCTAACGCCCTTTGATGCGAGCCTGGCAGCCGAGCACCTTGATATATCGAGCCTGATAGGTAAGTAAGCGCTTGCATTAGTAGCTCCTGGGCAGACCCGATTGATCATCTTATAACCACTTTTCCTGCCCGACCCCCGCCGTTCTACTGAAAAGATATTTGACACAGCGCGATTTTTCCGCAGAATGTGATCGCCGAACACATTGGCCCCCCTCGCAAGCCACGCGCGAGATGTATCCCGGGGCCCCACTACGCTACTGACACCTGATACGAGGTAATAGCTATGCCTGAGTACAAGGCCCCGCTGCGCGATATGCAGTTTGTGATGCACGAAGTACTGGATTCCGAAGCGCTGTACCAGAGCCTTCCCGGATACGAGGACGCCACCGCCGACCTGATGAACGCGATTGTCGACGAGGGCGCGAAGTTTGCTGAGAACGTGCTGTCACCGCTGAACCACAGCGGCGACGAAGAAGGCTGCAAGTGGTCCGATGGCGAGGTGAAAACTCCCGAGGGCTTCGCCGCGGCCTACCAGCAATACGTGGAAAATGGCTGGCCGGCGCTGCCCGCCGATCCCAACTACGGTGGCCAGGGCATGCCCGCCTTCCTGGGCAGTGTCGTGAGCGAAATGATTGGCACCGCCAACTGGTCCTGGGGCATGTACCCCGGCCTGTCCCACGGCGCGGTGAACACCCTGGAAGCCCACGGTGACGAAGAGCAGAAGCAGAAGTACCTGACCAGGCTGATCGAGGGCACCTGGACCGGCACCATGTGCCTGACCGAGTCCCACTGCGGTTCAGACCTGGGCTTGCTGCGCACCAAGGCCGAGCCCCAGGCTGACGGCAGCTACGCCATCTCCGGCACCAAAATCTTTATCAGTGCCGGTGAGCACGACATGGCCGAGAACATCGTCCACATCGTTCTGGCCCGCCTGCCCGACGCACCGGAAGGTACCAAGGGTATCTCCCTGTTTATTGTTCCCAAGTTCAACGTGAATGCCGACGGCAGCCTGGGCGAGCGCAACGCGGTGCACTGTGACTCCATCGAGAAGAAGATGGGTATCAAGGCGTCCGCCACCTGCGTGATGAGCTTCGATAACGCCAAAGGCTACCTGATCGGCCCGCCCAACAAGGGCCTGGCCTGCATGTTCACCTTTATGAACACCGCCCGTATCGGTACCGCCATCCAGGGCCTGGCCCACGGTGAGCTGTCCTACCAGGGCGCCCTGGCCTACGCCAAGGACCGCCTCTCCATGCGCAGCCTGAGCGGCCCGAAGAACGAGAACGGCCCGGCCGACCCGATCATCGTGCACGCCGACGTGCGCCGCATGCTGCTGACCCAGAAAGCCCTGGCCGAAGGCAGCCGCGCATTCATCTACTTCCTCGCCCAGCAGGGCGACATTGTCCACGCTGCCGATGGTGATCGCGCCAAGAAGGCCGACGACCTGCTGGCCCTGTTGACGCCGATTGCCAAGGCCTTCATCACCGAGACCGGCTTTGAGTCTGCCAACCACGGCGTGCAGGTGTTCGGTGGTCACGGCTTTATCAGCGAGTGGGGCATGGAGCAGATCGTGCGCGACGCCCGTATCTCCATGCTGTACGAAGGCACCACCGGCATCCAGGCGCTGGACCTGATCGGCCGCAAGGTGCTGGGCTCTGGTGGGCAGTTGCTGCTGGGCTTTACCAGCCTGATCGAGGAGTTTTGTGGCGCCAACACCGACGAGGCGATTGCGCCCCTGGTAGAGACGCTCGGCAAGTACAAGGACGAGTGGCTCGAGCTGTCGATGAAGATCGGCGAAGCTGCCATGAAGAACCCGGACGAGGCCGGTGCTGCAGCGGTGGACTACCTGATGTACTCCGGCTACGTCACCCTGGCGTATTTCTGGGCCCGAATGGCTGCAGTGGCCCAGGCGAAAATCGCCGCCGCCGAGGGCGACACCTCGTTCTACGAGGCCAAGCTGATGACCGCGCAGTTCTACTTCGACCGCCTGCTGCCGCGCACCGCGGCGCACAAACAGGCGCTGTTGTCCGGAGCGGACAACCTGATGCAACTGCCGGAAGCGATGTTTGCTTTCTAGTGAGTTGGCGGCCCATGCCCCGCCGGTAAGTGGCGGGGTGACTTGAGGCCTTGAAGGAGGGACAATAGCGCGAGCGTTGTCCCTTTTTTTATTGCCATGGCCGAATCGCAGATGCCAATACCCACGCCCTCACCCACACCCGCTGAAGAAGACGGGCCACGCCTCAAGGCGGAGGATCAGGCGAAAGTTGACGCCTTTCTCCAGCGCGGCGTCAACTCGGTGGAGCGCAAGCCTTTTCGGCCCTTCCGCCTGCTGTTGGTACTGGTGGCAATTGTGATGGGGCTGAGCCTGTTCAGCCAGCTGCTGGCCCGCTGGGCCGGCGTCTACTGAGCTGCTTTCTCCAGGCAGTAGAACCCGCCGTCAAGCCACTCCCCGCGTTCCATGCGCAAGGGGGTGATTTCGAAGTGCCGCAGTGACAGTCCCGCCTGCTCGGCACATGCTTCCACGTACGCTTTGCTGTGCGCATAGCGCGCGCTGCGCAGGAGCTTATAGTCCCCCTCCAGCAGGTGTTCGGTGGTGAACAGGAAGTGGGCGCCGGCGGCCGCGACATGTGCGACGGCGAGGAAGAGTTGGTCCAGGCGACCCAGGTAGACCAGGGTATCGGCGCAGACGATCAGGTCGGCAGGGGTTTGCAGTTGGGGTAGTGTACTTAGCAGGTCGCCCTCGATCAGCTCATCGTATACACCCTTCTTTTCCGCCTCGCGCAGCATTTGCGCCGACAGGTCGATACCGGTCAGGCTGGCGACGGTATCGCGGAAGGCCACGCCGGCCAGTCCGGTGCCGCAACCCATGTCCAGTCCATTCCCCAGACCTTGTTCCGCGCTGCTGAGTTCGTCATACAGGGCTCGAAGTTTGGTGGGGGCGGTATAGCCCAGGGAGTCGCTGAGGTGTTTCTCAAAACCCACCGCGTAAGCGTCAAACACAGAGCGGACGTAGGCTTCCGGAGCGCGCTCACTGGTCCTGTCCTGCAGTGCGTTCAGGCGGTGGCGAGCGCTGATGTCGCCCGGATTGAGGGCCAGCGCTTTGGAGTAATTTTCGGCTGCCGCCGAAAACTGGCCAATATTGCTTTGCACCCCGGCCAGTCCATGCAGCGCGCTAACATCGTTCGGGTTCTCCCTCACGAGGCGCTGGTAACAGCCTCCGGCATCGGCCATTCGGCCCTGGCTGAAATACGTTGTGGCCAGGCCTCGCCGGGCGGCGTGAAAATCATCGCGAATGCCCAGGGCACTCTCATAGGCGGCGATGGCGTTATCCGCGTCACCGAGATCCACGTAGGTGTTACCCAGGTTGTGATAGGTTTCGGCGGACAAGGGGCGCAGCTTGAGGGAAGCCTGGTAGCTGCCTACCGCCTCCCTGAACTGCCCCAGGCCGCGCTGGCTGTTGCCGAGGTTGTACCAACTGTCGGGGTCCCGGGGGTTGCTCGACAGCACAGTCTGATAGCAGCGTGCCGCGTTCTCGAAACGCCCCAGCTTGCTGTAGGCGGCCCCGAGGTTGTTAATGGCGTCGGTGAAGTCCGGTTGCAGGCTCAGGGCCTGGCGGTAGTTTTCCACCGCGGCTGCCGGCCGGTCCATCCGGGTGTGGATGACTCCCAGCAGGTTGTGCAGGGCCGGTTGCTCCGGGTGATGACGCGCCAGTTGGCTGCACTCTGCCCGGGCCGCTTCCAGCTTGCCGCTAGCCATCAGGCGGGTTACTCGTTCGAAGTCATCCCGAGTCAGCGGGCCACCAGGCTGCGACTGCAGAGCCTTCAGGGCCTTGCGCGCCTTCTTGTTGCCGGGCTGCTGGGCGAGAATCTGGTGGTAAATTCGCATTGCCGCTTCCACCTCACCGTTGCTGGCGAGGGAGCGGGCTTCGGCCATGTGCTGGTCGGCACTGGAGGAACGTTGGCTCATTTGGGCGTACTGGACTGGGCTGGAACGGGAGGGTTACTGTAATTGGCCGGCCCGCATTAGTACAGACCAGTCGACGTGCGCCCCGCAGGTTCACCCCAGTGTCAGGGCTGCGGTAGTGGCCGGCTACTGGTGAGGGGTTGCCCGCCCCCGATGACGCTATAAATCTCTTTCTCTGGGGGGTTGGTTCGTGGCAGGCGCTCTGGTATGTTTGCGCCCCCTCGAAAATCATCGGTGTGTAGCGCAGCCTGGTAGCGCACTTCCTTCGGGAGGAAGGGGTCGGAGGTTGGAATCCTCTCACAGACCAAATACCCTCGGGTGTATACCGGCCGCATAGGTAACACTCTTGGAGTAAACGGGCTCTCCCCCACCGACTCCACCCCAATCCAGCTCTCGATCAGAATGCACAGGGCCGCAGCTGGCAACGCTGGGGTCCGGCTTCCAGTTTTCGACTACTGGGTGGCCGTGCCTCGCGCGAGCAGCCCGCGAATTCCCAGTACGCCAACAAGAACAAAGATCCCGCCAACCACTTCCACGCCCATCCACGCCAGGGGCGCAGGCGCCGCGCCCTCCGTGGTGGCGGCCAGACCGCTCACCAGGAAAAACATGAACGCGTAATTGTTGAACAACCACGGGATCGCCTCACCCACTGCCACAATTGTGTAGACGACCAGGCAGATGAACGCCAGGCGCGCGGTTGCGACACCGAGCAAGGGGGCTGCCAGTTGCACGAATTCGACGGTGAGCATGTAGCAACCTATTCCCACCAGGCCGCCAAGCAGAAGGTGCGGTGCACGAGACCGGTCCATGTGGCATTCGAAGAACAAGATCATCACCAGGAAGACCGGCCAGGCAGGCAGGTGAAATCGGTGAAGAATCAGCTCAATCACCACAATGAGTGCCAGGAGATAAAGGCCAAAGATCAAACGTTCTTTTTTGATGGTCGCCATGGGTGATCCCATCCTGCTGTGTCTTATCGTTAGTAAAAAGGCGGCCCGCCAGGCGACCTCAGGCGTCCAGCGGGCAGTCGATAGAGTACGCCGGGGTTCTCTAATAGGCGGGCTGACCCGAGCGGCCGCCAGCCAGATCCTCTATCTCCCGGGTTGGGAAATGGTTGGCGCGTGAAAAGGTGCCCAGGTCATTGAAGCGCACACCGTTGTCGCGCATTACCCGGTGGGCCACGGGGGCCGTGAGTTGCCGGATGTAGAAGGGCTCGCCGACCACGAAGTGGTGGATGCCGTGAGTACTGCCAAAGTTGAAGCAGAAAAGCTGCATCGGCCACAGGAACCAGGCGTTAAGCACCTGGGTCTGCTGCAACACGGAGGTCACACCCCCGTAGTAGTGCATGCTGGAACTGATGAAATTGATACAGAACGAACGCAGGTAATGGGGGGCGATCAGTATGACTACCAGTTTGTTGATCCAGGCCATGTTGGCCAGGGTCAGGTCGGACCAGGTAATGCTGGACCCGACGACGCTGGCGGCAGCATTGGCGCCGTGGAACCCCAGGAAACCGTACCAGACCACGGCACAGGCAACCGACACAGGCATATTGGCTCGCAGGATGCGCAGGGCGTGTTTCATTTTCCCGCCGCGGGGTGTTTCAAACAGCGCCCTGACGAGGTTGCCGGTGAAAGTGTCGAGCATTAGCGCTGTGCGCACAATCCCATAGCGCTGGCCGTTGCCGATGCCGCGCTCCTCGAGGTCTTCCGGGGTACCCGATACCTTGTGGTGCAGGAAGTGCAACTTCCGACGCACCCAGGGATTGATGGTACCTGGCCGCAATATCCAGGCGGTCATCAGCATGAGGTTCTGCACCCACTTCTGCCGCCGGAAGTACTGGATGTGGATGAGATCGTGTTCCAGCTCGTGCAGCAGTGATGTAAACAGCGCCACCAGCGGTATCGTTAGCCAGGCACTGATATGGCCGTGCCAGTAGGCCCAGCCGGTGGCCAGAACACCAGCCACGGCAAACAGGAAAATGCCCAGCCCGATAGCATCCTGGTGCTGCAGGATCGGGTAGGTCTGCCGTAGTTCCTGCCCCCGGGACCGGATCGTATCCTGAATGACCTTGATGCGTTGCTGTTCGGTCGCTTTATGCATTGCGTTGCCCTCCTCTTTTCGAAAGACCTGCATGGCAGTTATCTGCCTTTGCGTCTGGTGGCAGGGTCAAACGTTATCGGTGAGCATTTATTAAGGCCATAACCGTGAGATAAAATGGCCTGAAATCCACGTAAACTGTCCCGTTTACTGTGTTTTCGTAATAGGTGCCCGAGGGGCGACCCGGAGAACCTGCATGCAGAGCTTTGAAGACCAGGCACTGTTTCCCGCCTCGGAGCTGTTCCTGATGGACCGCTTCATGGCCGGGCAGGGCATACGCCCACGCCAGTGGTTACTGGGTACCGGGTTGGGGGAAGCCGTGACTAGGGATCCGGCGGCGGTGGTCTCGCTCAATCAACTCAACACGGTCTACCGCAACATATATCGCCTCTCCAGTTATCCGGATATCGGCCTGCGAGTCGGACGGGCCCTCAACCTGTCTCGCTGGGGCTCGCTCAGCATGGCCCTGATCAGTGCGGGTAGCCTGCGTGAGGCCCTGCGGACTGCAGGGCGCTTCCGCTTGTTGATACACAGCCGGTTCGACCTGCCGCCCGAGCAGCGTGGTGATTACGTGGTGATAAAAATCCTGCGCCGCGACACGATGAGTTTCCCCGTGAACGAGATCTTCGCCCACGAGATGCTGATCGGAACCCTGACCAGCATGATCGGTGACCTTCTGGCCGAACCGTTCAGCTTCAGTCGTATTCAGCTCCATTACAGCGCGCCCCGTTACCAGCGCAGTTACCGGGAGCACTGCGGATGCGAGGTCGAATTCGACTGTCAGGAGTCCGGGCTGTGGATACCCAGGCAGCTCATGACCCGGCCCCTGGCGCTTACCAATCCCATTACTGAGGGCCAGGTGACCGCGTTGTGCGAGCGCGAGTTCAACCGACTTGAACAGTTACAGCAAGGGGACATTGCCGGGATGGTACGTGGTTTGCTCGCCAGCGCCGGGCCGCCTCCCCCCGGGCTCGAGCAGCTCGCGGAGCAACTGGCAATGAGTCCGCGGACCCTGCGACGGCGCCTGCGGGACGCCGGTACGAACTATCGCAGCATCCTGAAGGACCACCAGTTGCAGGTGGCGATGCAGGGGCTTGCGCGGGATGATGCCATTATCAGCACGGTAGCTGAGCAGTGTGGCTTCAGCGACGAGGCCGGGTTCCGGGAGGCTTTCAAGCGGTGGACACGGATGACGCCGAGGGAGTACCGCGCCCAGTTCAGCAGCAAAAAATCAGAGCACACAAAAAGCGCCGCAGGTCAGGGTGCTTTTATTTCCGCCACTACTGGTTACGGGTCGTGCGCATCTTCTTGCGGTCGGACCGGGGCTTGAAAAAATCCGGTAGATCCATGTCTGCCGGTACCAGTGCGTGACTGCGATGGGATACCACATCGAACCCGATTTCATTGCCCTCCTGGTCGAGTACCGGCCGAAACACCAGTCCATTCAGCCCCGAGGAAGTCTTTCGTGAGTTGCTCAGCCGGGCTTTCAGGCGATGCACCCATTGCCTGACCCACCCTCTCGATGGCGAAACAGTCGAATTCTGCGCAGGTGCTTTCATCGCGCTCCTTTCTTCCGGCTGGGGCAAGTCGGTTCACGTTAGCATGCCGACAGAGATGTGAACCAGTGTGTTTCCGCCCCGGCAGTTTTCAAAGTTGCTGGTGTCTCGCGGGTTCGTTCACTGGCGGGGCTGTTGCTGCTGCGAGTGAAAGTTAGTCTGGGCAATTCTTGTCGCCTGAGGGCGCGGTCGCGGGCGAAACGACTCACATCGCCTATAGTTTTCTTTATTTGAGTGCGCCGTGCCGCTTTTCCGGTGCAGGTACTGGGGGGAGTCGTGAACAAGTTTTTGAAGATCGCACTGGGGCTGGTCTGCTTCATTGGCCTGGTGATCGGGGCCGTGTTTTTCTTCACGGCGGGCATGGTGGAGACCGCCGATGAATTCTTTGCCGCGGTGAAGCGTGATGATATGAAAGCCGCCTACAGCTACTTGTCGGAAGATTTCCAGGCATCGACCAGCGAGGCCGAACTTGCCGCGTACCTGGCAAAAAACCGCCTGAACCAGGTGAGCGAGGCGAGTTGGGGAGCGCGTTCGGTGGAGAGCGGCCGCGGCAATCTCAAGGGCTCGATTACGACGGACGCCGGTGGTGTTGTTCCCGTTACGCTGGGGTTCGTAAAAGGTGATGAGGGTTGGCGCATCTACACGATCCAGAAGCCGGCCTCAGGTATCCAGCAGGAGAGTGGCGGGCCCCAGGTGCCGGGTGAGGAGGAACTGGTACGCCTGGTGGATGGTTCGGTGCAGGTGTTTGTCCAGTCGGTGCAGGAGCGGAGCATGGAAACCTTTTACGACCATGTCTCCAGACTCTGGCAAGACCAGTTCACTGTCGACAAGTTCGATGAAGCCTACGCGCCCTTTTATGCCATGGATGTAGACTTTTCCCTCTTGCGGACTGTGAGCCCAGTCTTCACGAGTGCGCCGACGATTGACGAAAACGGTGTGCTGGAAATATCCGGCTACTACCCCACCCAGCCGCAACAGTTCCAGTTCAGGCAAAACTACATCTACGAAGGGCTGAGCTGGAAGCTGGTGGGGCTGTATGCGTCCATTCAATAGCGCCGCCGACGCACCCGCACGGCGGCACTGAGGTGAAGAATTCACATTTCGCTAATATGTACTAACCTCATCAGACTGCATGGGTGAGTGTCCAACGCGCGGTGTTGTGCTGTTTTTGTGTTGTGTAACCCCAGGTGCCCGCCTCGTTCATCGACGTAGCGTGGCGCTGGCGCGGAGTGTCGCTGGTTTGGGCCCCGGGGGGGCGTTATTTCCAGAGAAGGAAAATGCATGAACGCGATCGCCCGGTACTATTCCCATCTTTTGTATGAAGATGGCTGTCATTGCTTTGTATTTCGATGATGGATAGCGGCAAACTGTCTGCGGGCTAGTGGGCCTGGCTCAGGCCAGGTTCCACTTCAAATCCAGGTTCTTGTCCAGCCACAGGGATTCCAGCGCGTAGAGAATCTCTGTCAGCGCGGCCGGCGGTTTGAGGCGGCCGTCATCACCGAAGATTTCCGGGAAGTGGAAGGCGAAGCGGGTGTTGTCGTCGTAGCGTCGTACCAGCACGGCGGGCAGGCTGACGTACTTGTCCTCGAAGGCGAGCTCGATACTGGCCTTGAGGCCGGGGTCCGCATCCAGGGTGTCGGACTGCACCCTGATGCCGGTAACGCTGAGATCCGCCGGTAGCACCTGCACTGTGCCCTCCGCGCTGCTGACGGTCACGCGCAGCTGCGACAGTTCGTCGGGGCGCAATTGATCCAGATCCAGGCGATAGCCGCGGCGGCGATTGCTGCGCGCTTCATTGTGCGCCCGGATAAATTCGGCGATCAGGGGCAGGTCTTCATCGGCGACCCGGGTGCTGGTTGCGGCCGCGCCCTCGCCAATACTGAACACCATGCTGTCGCCCTCGCTGCGGATGCAAAGCTCCCCTGATTGTATCTGTTTCATTGTCGAAACCTTTTTGGTCGAGCCAAGGAGTGACTTGTAGATTACGCGAGATGGCGCTGTAAACGGGAGGGGACCACTACCCAAAATAGGGAAGTTGCAAAGCGCAGGGATAGAAGGATGCGGGGGGTGCGACACCGGTCGCACCCCCCGGTGCGGGACTAGAAGTCGTACATGACCCGCAGATAAGCGAAGCGGCCGTTAAAGCCACCCGGTGACCACTGGCTGTAGCGGTTGCCCACCCCTGCGGCTGCGTTGGGGTTCTCGTCGGGCAGATCGTCGAACAGGTTATCGGCGCCGACCACCACGGTGAAGCCGGGGGCGCCGAAGGTGTAGCCCACTTCGGCGTCGACCACGCCGTAGCCGTCGTAGGCCAGGGTATCCTCGGAGTCGTACCAGTCATCGTAGTAGCTGTACCGCGCCATAAAGCGCCAGTCGCCCATCATGTGGTTGGCCATGAGGTTCCAGCGGGTCTCCGGCAGCGCCTCCTCCAGCTCCAGGATGCGGGTGTCGTCGATCAGCCCGGGCACGAAGTCCTCCACGGTGGTTTCGGTCTGGTTGAAGGCCAGGTTGAAGTCGGTCACCCCGAGGCCGCTTTCCAGGCTGTAGGTGGCCACCACGTCAAAGCCTTCGGTATTGGTGTCGAAGCCGTTGGCGAAGAAGCGGAAGGTAGACAGACTGTTGGCACCGGCTACGCCCTGGGCGATCAGTGCATCGCGCTCGGCGTCAGTCAGGGCGAAGTTCTGCGAGGTGCCCAAGCGGTCGTCCACATCGATGTTGAAGTAGTCGATGGTGACGGCGAGGCCGCCGAACTCCAGGATGATGCCAGCGGTGTAGTTGGTGGACTCTTCCGGGTCGAGGGGCACACCACCGCGCAGCTGGGCCACCGGGCTGGTGGCCGGGATGGTGCCGTTGTTCTCCAGCTCATTGGTGGCCAGGTTGAACTCGGTGGACACGTTATAGGCATTGGATTGCCCCGGTGTCGGTGCCCGGAAGCCGGTGCTCCAGGAACCGCGCAGCCCGATGCTGTCGGTCAGCTGGAAGTGAGTGGCCACCTTGCCGTTGGTGGTGGAGCCGAAGTCGTCGAAGTCCTCCCAGCGCAGGGCCACCGCCAGCAGCCAGTCGTCGGTGACGTCGGCCTCCAGGTCGATATAGGTCGCGATGTTGGAGCGGCTCCACTTACCGGCCGCCAGCGGACCAAAACCGGGGAAACCGTTGGAGGCGGCGCTGAAGCCCTGGTCCGCCAGCGGTCCAACCTCCCAGGAGGGCTGGTCGCCGATGGTGATCTCGAACTCCTCGTCGCGCCACTCGAAGCCACCGGCGATGTTGAGGTCTGAGGCCAGGCCGATATCCACCGGGTAGGAGAGGTCGATGTTGAAGTTCTTCTCGAACTGGGTGTAGGCGCCCGGGTCGAAGGCGGTGGGCGACTGCGGCCCCAGGGAGGCGTTCACCGTGTTGATAATGAAGAAGTCGGCATCGTTGTAGCCCATGCCGGCGCTGACATCCCAGGACAGGCCGCCGTCAGTGGTGCCGCGGGCACCGCCGACCAGGGAAAAGTCCTCTGTTTCGGCGCCGAAGCTGGGGGTAAAGCCGCCCGGGAACACTTCGTTGAAGACGAAGCAGTCGGGGTTATCGATAATCGCCTGCAGGCCCGCCGCGTCATCGGTCCTGAGATTGGTGGGGCAGTTGCCCGACAGGTCCTCGGTGACATCGCCCACCAGCCGGATCTGGTTGCCATCGGCGTCGGTGCCGGAGCTGAACACTCCGGAACGGGTATCGGGGTTCCGGAAATAGAAGCCGCCGGTCACCTCCTTGGAGGCGTAGTTACCGAAGGCGTAGGCCTCGGTGCTGTCGTTCAGGTTCAGGCCCAGGTTGAAGATCGTTTTCAGGTCTTCTTCTATTTCGGGATTCCCCCACACCTGGGCGGGGTTGGCAACCAGGGTATTGCCGCCGGCGATCAGTGCGGCGGCATCGTCGCGCTGCACACTGCGGCTGGTGGGGTCGGATTCACCGTATTCGAAGCTGGCATTGATGAAACCGTTGGCAGTGAACGGCAGTCCGATGTTGCCCGCCACGGAATACATGGCCTCGTCGCTCTCCTCGGTGTACATGCCGTACTTGGCCTCGAGGCTGCCGCCCTCGCTGTAGTCCTTGAGAATGAAGTTCACCACCCCGGCAATGGCGTCGGAGCCGTACTGGGCGGCGGCACCGTCGCGCAGCACTTCCACCTGTTTCAGTGCGATGGCGGGAATCACCGAGATATCCGGGCCCTGGGCTCCGTCGTTGACGCCGTTACCCAGCCAGGAGATCACCGAAGCGCGATGGCGGCGCTTGCCGTTGAGCAGCACCAGGGTGTGGTCCGACGCCAGGCCGCGCATGTTGGCCGGGCGAACCACGGTGGCGGCATCGGATATCGGCTGGCTGTTGACGTTGTAGGACGGGACGGTATTGCGCAGCAGGGTAGTGAGGTCTGAGGCCCCCTGGTTGCGGAATTCATCTCCACTCAGTACGTCGATGGGCGCCGCCGATTCAAAGACTGAGCGCGCCTCCCGGCGGGTACCGGTCACCACGACCTCTTCGAGAGCGGTCTCCTCCTGGGCATTGCTCACCTGCGAGTAACCGGCCGTCAGAGCGACCTGTGCGGCGATGGCCCAGCTGAGCTTGCTGCGTCTGAAAGTCTGCATTGTATAAATCCCTGCCTGTTGTCAGATTATTAGCGTTATTAGTTTTAGCAGGCGGCATACTCCACCTGCCGGCGGACGCCCGGGTCTCTCCGCACCCGTTGTCGGCGTACCCGTTTTTAAACTACGCCGCTGGCAGGCAGGTTTGAAAGGGAAAAAGTGGTAAAAATCACGCCCCCGCGAGGCACTTCGACAGCGCAGCGGGGGGAGGGGAGCTGCCTCGGCGTCACCAGTGGGACCGGTCGGGGGCTGGTTCAGGCCGTGTACAGTAGCTGTTCAGGCTTTACGGGGCAGGGCTGGCAGGGTGGTTTTGGCGGCTTCGCCGGCAATCTCCTGCACCAGGCGCGGCACCAGGTAGCCTGGCAGGCGGGCTGTGATACCCGCGTGTAACTCGCGCGCGCGGAGGGCCTCCACTTCGAAGTGGGCGGCACCCTGTACCCGGTCCAGCAGGTGCAGGTAATAGGGCAGGGCGCCGTGGGCGAACAGGCTCTCGCTCAGCGCCACCAGGGCGTCTTCGGAGTCATTCACACCGGCCAGCAGCACCGCCTGGTTGAGCAGGGTCATGCCGCGCTCGCGGATGCGTCCGAAGGCGCGGCCCACGCTCTGGTCGAGCTCGTTAGCGTGATTGCTGTGCACCACCATGACCGTCTGCACCCCGGGAGGGGAGAGGGCATCCAGCAAATCCGCTGTCACCCGGTCGGGCAGTACCACCGGCATGCGGCTGTGCACACGCAGGCGCTGTACGTGGGGGATGGCGGCAATATCCTGGCAAAGTGCTGCCAGGTGGTCGTCCTCGGCGACCAGGGGGTCGCCCCCGCTGAGAATCACTTCGCTGATGCTGGCGTCGTCGCGTACGTAATCGAGGGCGTCCTGCCATTCCCGGCGGCTGTTGCGGTTGTCACTGTAGGGGAAGTGGCGGCGGAAGCAGTAGCGGCAGTTCACCGCGCAGCCGCTGGCCACCACCAGTAACAGGCGGCCGCGGTATTTGTGGATGATTCCAGCACGGGGGTTGGCGCTGCCCGTCTCGCCGGTGGGGTCGGGACCGAAGCCGGGTGCCGCCACCAGTTCATCCGTACTCGCCAGCACCTGGCGCAGCAGGGGGTCGCGGGGGTCTCCTGCCTGCATCCGGCGCACGAAGGCGCGCGGGACCTTCAGGGCAAAGTCGGCGCAGGCTTCCTCACTGAGCCCGACATCGGCGGGGCTCAACTGCAGCTCCTTGAGCAGGGAGGCGCCGTCACTGATGACAGAGCGCAGCTGGTCGCGCCAGTCCGCATCCAGCGCGACTGGCGTCAGGTGTCGGGGATTGTGCATGGTGAGGTGTCGGGTGCTGTCAGGCCTTGGTGTCGGGTGGGTGTCGGGTGGTTGGCGAGGAGCCGGCGGGGGCTCAGCCCAGCCGGTCGCGAAGGGCATAGAATAACATGCCCGCCACCAGTCCGGGCCAGCGCAACAGGGTACCCCCGGGGAAGGTGTGGGATGGCACCGTAGCCATGACGTCAAAGCGCCCGGCGCTGCCGTCGATCGCCTCCGCCAGCAGCTTGCCGGCCATGGTTGCCGTGGGCACGCCATGACCGGAAAAACCGTGGGCGTAGAACACCTTGTCGGACAGGCGGCCGAAGTCCGGCATCCGGTTCAGGGTAATGGCCAGGGTGCCGCCCCAGCCGTACTCGATGCGGGTATCGGCCAGTTCCGGGTAGATCCGCAGCATGTACTTGCGCACGAAGCTGCCGATATCCGCCGGGAAGCGGCGGGTGTAGGACTCCCCCCCACCGAACAGCAGGCGGTTGTCCGCCGACAGCTTCCAGTAGTTGATCACGAACAGGGTGTCGGACATGGAGGTGTCGTCGCGAATCAACTGGCGGGCCAGGTCCTCCGACAGGGGCTCCGTGGCCAGCATGTAGTTGTTGATAGGCATGATCCGCCCGGCGGTGCGCGGCTCCAGTTTCTCCAGGTAGCCGTTGCAGCCCAGCACCAGGAAGCGTGCATTGACCTGGCCGCGGTCGGTTTTTACCCGTACCTTGTCACCCTCGGTGTAGGACAGCACCCGGCTGCCCTCGTATAGACGGGCGCCGAGTTGGTCGGCTGCTGCCGCGAGGCCCAGGGCGTAGTTGAGCGGGTGCAGGTGCCGGCAGCCTTCGTCCAGGGTGGCGCCGTGGAAGCCCTGGCCGGAGGTCATCCCGGCGAGCTCGTCCCTGTCCACATAGCGGATCTGCTCATAGCCGTAGACACCGCGCAGGTGATCGACATGTTCACGCAGGTCGGTGGCGTCGCCCGCCTTGGAGGCCACGTGCAGATTGCCCTGCTTGAGTTCGCAGTCGATGCCAAACTCGTCCACCAGGGAGCAGACGGTGTCCACCGCCTCCAACCCCAACTGCCACAGGCTGCGGGCCGCGTCCTTGCCAACCCATTTTTCCAGGTCGTGCTGGTCGGCGCGCTGGCCGGTGCCGACGTGGCCGCCGTTGCGCCCCGACGCGCCCCAGCCGAGTTTGTTGGCCTCCAGTAGCGCGACGCTGTAGCCCAGCTTGCGCAGGTGAATGGCAGAGGACAGGCCGGTGTAGCCGCCACCGATAATACAGACGTCCGCCTCGACTTCACCCTGCAGGGGGGCAAAATCCAGCTGGCGGTTGGCGCTGGCGGCGTACCAGGAGTCGACGTGGGCTTGGTTCTGGGGATGTTTTGTCATGGTTGAACTATACCGGCTGCGCGCGCAGGGAACGGATACCACGTTAGGGGTAGCCCCCCTTGCGGGCCTGTGATGGCTACAGGATACTCATTGCTTTCCACATTATGGAGTCCCCATGGACACCGACATACAGGCGATCAAGGACTGGCTCAGGGAGCACCGCATTTCAGAAGTGGAGTGCCTGGTCCCGGACATGACCGGCAACGCCCGCGGCAAGTTTATCCCCGCCAATCAGTTCCTCGGCATGGGTCATCCCAAGCTGCCCGAGAGCATCATGATCCAGACCGTCACCGGCGAGTACTGTGACGATCACTGGGACTTCGTCGAGCCGACCGACGCCGACATGATTCTCAAGCCC
The DNA here is from genome assembly GCF_008064665.1 of Parahaliea maris. Classification (GTDB taxonomy): domain Bacteria; phylum Pseudomonadota; class Gammaproteobacteria; order Pseudomonadales; family Halieaceae; genus Parahaliea; species Parahaliea maris. The sequence continues at coordinate 68,524 of NZ_VRZA01000007.1, forward strand.
GATCTCTCCACCCTGCGGGTTGTCCCCTGGGCCCGGGAACCCACCGCCCAGATCATCCACGACTGCTACAAGCCCAGCGGCGAGCTGCATCCGCTCTCCTCCCGCTCAGTGCTGCGGCACATTCTCGATCTCTATGCGAAGGACGGCCTGCAGCCGGTGGTCGCGCCGGAGATGGAGTTCTACCTGGTGGCCAAGAACACCGACCCGGATTACGAACTGATGCCGCCCAAGGGGCGCTCCGGTCGCCGCGAATCCGCGCGCCTGTCCTACAGCATCGACGCGGTGGCGGAGTTCGAGGACTTCGTGGAGGACATGTACGACTACGCCGACGCCCAGGAGCTGCGGGTCGACACCCTGATCCACGAAAACGGCGCCGCCCAGATGGAGATCAACTTCCTCCACGGCGACGCCATGGAACTGGCGGACCAGGTGTTCGTGTTCAAGCGCACGGTGCGCGAAACCGCACACAAGTACGGCATGTACGCCACCTTCATGGCCAAGCCCATGCAGCGCGAGCCGGGCAGTGCCATGCACATTCACCAGAGCGTGGTGCGCGCCGACAACGGCGAGAACATTTTTGCCGACAAGGACGGCAACTTCACCGACGCCTTCATGGGCTACATCGGTGGTTTACAGCGCTTTACACCAGAGCTGATCAGCCTGTACGCGCCCAACGTGAATTCCTACCGCCGGCTGGCGCCGGACATCTCTGCCCCCATCAACCTGAACTGGGGCATGGACAACCGCACCACCGCTTTCCGTGTGCCTCACGACAATCCAGCGGCCACCCGGGTGGAAAACCGTTTCCCCGGTGCCGATGCCAACCCTTATCTGGCCATCGCCGCGACCCTGGCCAGCGGCTATCTCGGGATGAAGATGGGGCTCAAGCCGTCCGACCCCCACCAGGGCACGGCCAACGAGGACGAGGTGGAAGTGGCCCGGACCCTGGAAGAGGGGCTGCGCAAGCTGCACGACACCCCGGAGCTGCAGGACATCTTTGGCGATCTCTTCCTGCGGGCCTATGCCGCGGTGAAACTCGACGAGTTCGAGGAATTCAACCGCGTGATCAGTTCCTGGGAGCGCGAACACCTGCTGTTGCAGGTGTGACGGGGCGAATGGAGAGAGCGGCGTGACGGCACACAATACCTTCCTCGGCAGCAATCGCCGCTTCCACATCTTTACGGCGGTCAAGTACCTCACCTACGCCCTGTTATGCTTTAACGTCTATCTCTTCCTCGACGAGGAGATGACCAGCCTGGAGTACACCTTCACCGACGGCCTCGAACTCGGCCAGCTGGTGCAGGTGTTCGCGGCGACCATCGACACGGCGGCCTGGGTGATCCTGTTGCTGCTGTTCGAGCTGGAAACCTCGGTGCTGGATGACGACCGCATCCGCGGCTGGGTGAAGGTCACCCTGCACGGCATTCGCCTGGTTTGCTCGGCGGCCATCGTCTACGCCTTTACCGGCTATTACGCGGAACTGGACACTCTCTACCAGGTGAGTTCATTGCCAGTGAGCGATGCCTGCCAGCTGCTGGGACAGGGCTATTCTGTCCTGGTGGACCTGGATGAGTACCTGCCACTGGAGGCTGCCAATTGCGCAGCCTTTGGCCAGGAGCTCTGGCGCCTGGACGGCTTTGATATCGTGGCCGACAGCGGGCACCTGCAGGCTGCACAGTGGCTGGCCTGGACCGATGTCATCAATGCCGGGGCGTGGATCCTGGTGGTGGTGGTACTGGAGGTGGAAGTGCGGCTGCAGTTGCGCGGCAACCTGTCGCGGAGCGTGATGCGGGGCACGGCCTGGATCAAGGCCGTCATCTATTTCACGCTGTTTGCGGCGGCTGCCTACTGGGGCTACGCTGGTGATTTCCTGGATTTCTGGGACGCCGCCCTGTGGCTGTTTGCCTTTATCTTCATCGAGATGAATGTATTCGAGTGGCAGCACCAGACCAGCGGTGGAGACGCGCAGGCGGTGGCGGCAACCACCACCGCCTGAGCAGGAACTGACTTTACCTTTTATACCTCGTCGTGCATCCCGATGTGCTCGACCCGGGGATACTCCCGCCACTGGAAGAACTGGCGGTGATCGCAGATCAGGCAGCGGTGTTCGATATCACCGCTCTGCGGATCCATCTCGCCACAGCGGGTCATCATGCCTGTACCGCAGGCGTCGCAGATATAATTGATTTCCACCGGCCGTACTTCGCGTTTGGTTTCTGGCATAGGTCCGTCTCCTGAATTGGGCTGCCTATGCTAGCGCGACTCTGCGTGCGGCGAAAGCAGCCTTGATTACCCGCGTGCGACGGTTAAGCTGTGGCGGAACCCGAAAGGATGTCCCGGCTTGGATACCGAACTGCTCAGAACCTTTCTTGAAGTCCGCAACACCCGCCATTTCGGCCGGGCTGCCGAAAACCTCTGTATTACCCAGGCCGCGGTGAGTGCGCGCATCAAGCAGCTGGAGGAGTCGCTGGGTGCGGCGCTGTTCACCCGGTCGCGTAACAATATCCAGCTCAGTGCCGAGGGCGAGCGCCTGGTGCCCCACGCCGAGACAGTGCTGCTGGCCCTGGCCAGGGCCCGGCATGAAGTGCAGTTGGGTGACACCGAGCAGCGACAGGTACGGATGGGGGTGCGCAGCGGCCTGTGGGGCGGGGCACTGCAGTCGAAGTTCTCCAGCCTGCGGGAAAGTGATGCCGAGCTTTGCGTCAACCTGGCGAGCCTGGAGCCCGGGGAGGCCCTGCGCAAATTGCTGGACCGATCACTCGACTGCGCCCTGCTCTGTGAGCCGCCGGGGATGCCGGAACTGGAAAATATAACGGTGGGGGAGTTCAGCCTGCGCCTTTACGGCAGTGCCGGGCGCCTGTCGCTGCGCAAGGCCATCGATGCGGCCTATGTCTACCTCGATTGGGGCGGTGGCTTTGCCCGTTTCCACGCCCGCCATTTTGGCGACCAGGCCCTGCCTCGCCTGCAAACCAATCTCGACAGCCTGGCCCTGGCCTGCGTGCTGGCAGAGGGAGGCGCCTGCTATCTGCCGGCCAGCCGGCGCCAGGAGCTGGCGCAGCAGGGGCTCAATCCGGTGCGCGGGGCGCCGGTGTACACCCGCCAGTTATCGCTGGTCTATCACCCGGATTCGCCGCAACGCGACGTCGCGGAAAGTATCGCCCGCCGGTTTTCCGGGGTGAAGGTCTGAAGGTTCGGTAATGGGTGGCAGTGCGTTACTGCCGGGGATGGATGCCCGTGACGGCTGCGAAGGCAGCCGTGGGCGCAGGCGGTCGGAGGGGCCTCCGGCCGTCTAGAAGTCGTCCAGTTCCAGGTCGTAGTAACCCAGTTCTTCGCGCAGGCGTCGTTGTTCCAGGCGTTGCTCAGCGCGGCGGCGTTTTTCCGCCAGGCGCTGCTTTTCGCTGGACGCCGGCAGGAAATCGTCGTCGCTATCGCTCATATCAGCCAGAACCGGCTCGAAAAAATCGTCGAGCTCTTCGCTGGTCGTATCCTGATTTGTGTCAGCCATCGGGGTTTGCCTCCAGATGATTTTTACCACGTCATCTCGGCGCAAATATCACTCAGGCCCGAGGGTGAGTAAATCAAAATTTTCTTACTGCAACGATAAACAAAAATTGTCGTAAATCGTGTGGTGCGGGTATCTGGCCCCTGCGCAGAAGGGTCAATTTGCGCGGGGGCGGGGCCAGCCGCGCGGCTGCGCGTCCCTGCGCGAGCCGGACAGTGGGCATTGTCCGGTGGTCCCTGCCGTGGTGCCGGCGCGGCTGGCCCCCTCAATGAGACTGGCAAAAGCCGTGCCACCGCGCGGGACGGCCGTAGCAGGGTTCGAGAGGCGTCCGCAGGGTATTCGCGGACAGGTACGGACGTGTCCGTCAGTGGCCGAGGGCGGCCAGAATCAGGGCCGCCACGGTGTCGGCGTTACCGGCGCAGCCGTCGACGGTGACGTCGGCATAGCGCTCGTAGAGCGGGGTGCGTTCGGCAAAGATGTCGGCGAAGCTCTGGTCGCTACCGCTGGCGATGCCGCGCAACGGGTTGGCTGCCACGCGTTCCTCCAGTACAGGCAGGTCGACCTGGATGTAGACCACGGGGCCCGCTTCCCGCAGCCGGGACATGATTGCATCGCTGTACACCACACTGCCGCCCGTCGAGATCACCGCTTTCTCGAGGTCGACCTCCAGCAGCACCTCCTCCTCGATCTGCCGTAACGCCAAGTGGCCGCGTTGGTCCACAATCTCCTGCAGGGTGGCGTCCTCCCGCAACTGGATAGCGAGATCGGTATCGCTGAAGGCCAGTCCAGTCAGCTTGGCGAGGATGACCCCGACGGTGCTTTTACCCGCGCCGGGCATGCCAATCAGGCTGATCGTATGGGGGAGGTTGGGGTCGCTCATGATTCCAGGGCCGTGGCCGGGTGTGTCAGTGGGAAAGAGTCGCCATTATCCGGCTCTGGCAGTCGGGCACAAGTAGTGAAGCTCGGTCCCCGGGGGTTCAGTTGGCCCAGTCGCGCTCGGCGTGGAATTGCTTGGAAAGGTAGTCCATCTGGTCCGCCAGAATCCGCTCCTTGGCCAGGAAGTGCCACTCCCAGATATTGGGCCGGAAAGGAATTGCCAGCAGGGGCATGGCAGCCTCCTCCGGTGTGCGATTGTCCTTGGCCCAGTTGCAGCGTTTGCAGGCGGCGACCACGTTTTCCCAGCGGTCGAGGCCACCGCGGGAGGTGGGTAGGACATGGTCGCGGGTGAGTTCAGCCCGGGTAAACTGGCGCCCGCAGTAGAGGCAGCGATGATCGTCGCGGCGAAACAGCGTGCGATTACACAGCGGCAGGCTGAAGCCCGGGACGATTCGGCCCTGCAGCGCGATGATGGGTTGCAGGTCAATACGTGAGCGCAGGCCGGAGAGGCGCTGGACGCCCCCAAAAACGGGGGGAAGGGGATCCCCGACGCCGTATACGACATCGCCTCTGGCGTAGGCGGAAATCGCCTCTTGTGCGGTAATCCAACCGCGGGGTTGGCCCGCAAGATCCAGCTTCAGGATGGGTTGCATGGGCTGCCACCGTAGTGGGTTTCATCAAAATTACTGCAAAACGCCCGGCGAAACAATTACCGGAAAATGACACTGGTGCGGAAAAATTACACTGTCTTGGCAGGCCGGGAAGGAATGGCCAGGGGGAAGGGGGGGAGAGAGCGGGCTTCCGGAGCGGAAGCCCGCGTCGAATTATGCCGCCTGGGCTGTATCGACCGCGCTGTTGCTGCGGTGACTGTTCAGGAACTCGGCAAATTTGGGGCTGGTGCCGGCTGTCATGCACAGCAAGGAGCTGTAGGTGGAATCGTCCAGCAGGGACAGGCACTGCTGCAGCAGGGGCTCGCCGCGGTAGGCCATCAGGTTGATGTTGCGCTCGCCAGCGACGTCCCAGGCCATCCGGGTCAACCATACGGCGGTGCTGGGGCGCAGGCCCAGGTCGTGACTCAGGCGGTCTTCAATGGACGCCATACGCAGTTTGGTTTTGAAGCTGGTGATCATTGCAGTCTCCTTGGGAAAATTCAGTGGTTAAAAGTTCAGTGATTGAAAGTTCAGTGGTTATTGGAATCAGTGTAGGGAACAGGCCCGTTAAATCGTATTGCCGGCCGCGCCATTCGCTTGGCAGTCAGCGCCAGCCTCAGCGGGCGCGCCAACTGGCGCTGACCAGGCGTTGCCCTCCGTGAATAATGTGCCCGGCAAATGTCTCGCCGGGATGGATCTCATCGACCCCCGCGGGCGTGCCGGTCATGATGATGTCGCCGTCCTCCAGGGTCAGAAAGGAGGCCAGTTGCTCGAGTATGACCCGCGGGGGGTACAGCATCAGGCTCACATCGCCCTGCTGGCGCAACTCGCCGTCGACTTCAAGGACCAGGCCGAGATCGTCCGGTGCCCCGGGCGGCAGGGCCACAAATTCGCTGAATACAGCCGCGCCGTCGAAGGCCTTGGCCCGCTCCCAGGGCAGGCCCTTGGCTTTCAGCTGGCTCTGGAGCTGCCTGCGGGTGAGGTCCAGGCCAAACCCGACGGCCGCCAGAGCACCGTCCTTTACCACAAATGCGATCTCACCCTCGTAGTGCAGGGGCTCGCCAAAGCTGGCCTGCAGCTCAGTGCCGAGGGCCGAATTGGGCTTTAGGAAGACCACCATATCGTCGGGGACTTCATTGCCCAGCTCTGCAATGTGGGCAACGTAATTGCGGCCCACACAGACAATTTTCGACGGCGCAACAGCATGCCCGTCGACGAAGACAGTTTTCATCCCGGATGATGCTCTTGGTGGCAATAGATGGAGGACGGGGGTATTTCGGGGGCGGGTCGCAAAAGACCACACCGCGAGTGGGGATTTTACTGCCTGGACGAGCTCGGGACAAGAGGCAGGGCGCAGATACGCGGGCTCAGGTGGGAAAATACAGGCCCAACCGGGCGCCGCCCAGGCCTGGGCTGTCCTCTATCTGCAGGTGGCCTCCGTAGCTGGTGGCAATATCGCTGGCCACGGCCAGGCCGATACCCTGCCCGGGAACCTGGCTATCGGCCCGGGTGCCGCGTTGGCGCACGGCGGTACGCAGTTCCGGTGCGATGCCGGGACCGTTGTCCTCCACCGCGATTTCCAGTGCTTGCGGTGTTTGCCTGACCTCGATCCGGACCCGGCCCGCGCCGTACTTGCAGGCGTTATCCACCAGGTTACCCAGCATTTCCAGCAGGTCGCGCTCGTCACCCCGGAAGGCCGGGTGGCCCTCGACGCACACCTCCATGACCGGCTGTTGTTGCGCATAGACCTTGAGCAGGCTGTGGCGCAACCGCTCGACAACGGTCGTAATATCGACGGTCTGCAGCAGGGTTTGTCCGCCGCCAATACCACGCTGCAACTGGTAGTCGACGATATCCTGCATCCGCGCGGCCTGCTCACGCACCAGGGCCGGGAAGTCATTCCGCCCCGGGTCGGCGCTGGAGATCACGGCGAGGGGTGTCTTCAGGCTGTGGGCCAGGTCAGCCAGGGTATTGCGCGCCCGCTCCCGGCGCTGTTGCTCACCCCTCAGCAGGCGGTTGAGATTGGCAGTGAGGGGCTGTACCTCAACCGGATAGAAGCCCTCCAGTTGCTCTGCCTCGCTGCGCTCGATCGCGGCAATATCGCCTGCCAGGTTACGCAGGGGCCCCAGGGCCCAGAACAGGATGACGGGGAGGCTCAGGCCCAGCAGCAAGGTTGAGCCCCCCAGCCAGAACAGGAGATGGCGGCGGTACGTCGACAGGTCGGCGTCCACGGCCGTGGCACTTTCCAGCACGGTGAAGCGCAGGGGTACCTCAGTCCCGTCCTCGGTCTCCCAGATCACCTGGTAGTCGAGTCGGTAGAGATCATCCTGACGGGCAAAGCGCCGCTCTCCCGGGGCCAGCGGCGCGCCGCTCCAGGGCGCGGCCACCGTCAGTGCCGAGCGCGACTGCCAGAGCACCTGTCCGCCAGCCCCGGTGACCCGGGCGTAGAGCCCGGAACTGGCCTGGTTGAGACGAGGCTCCAGCATTTCAAGCGGCATGCTCAGGCTGCGTTCGTAGTCGGCCTGGGCGAGCAGGGTGAGTACCTGCAATTGCAGCCGCTCCTCCTCGGCCGCTTCGATACTGAGCCGGTGGCTGCGCTCCAGATAGAGGCCGCTACTGCCGATAAATATCAACACCAGCAGCAGACTGGCCACCAGTATGCGTGCCGATAGCGAGTTCAACGCCCTGCTCATGGGGACTGGGGGGCGAGGGCGAAGCGATAGCCCGCGCCGCGCACGGTCTCGATGGGCTTGAGGTCGCCATCCGGGTCCAGCTTGCGCCGCAGGCGGCCGACGAAGACCTCGATCACATTACTGTCGCGGTCGTAATCCTGATCGTACAGGTGCTCGATCAGCTCGGCCCGGCTGACGACCTCCCCCGGGCGGCAGGCCAGGTAAGCCAGGGTTTCGTACTCGAAGTGGGTGAGTTCGACCAACTCGCCCTCCCGGCTGACCGTGTGCGCCCGAAAGTCAATCTGCAGGGGCCCGAATTCCCCCCGATCGTCGGCGCGTCCGGCGGCCCGGCGCACCAGCGCGTGGGCGCGGGCCTCCAGTTCCGGAAGGTGAAAGGGCTTGGTAACGTAATCGTCTGCGCCGGCCTCCAGTCCCTCTACCTTGTCCTGCCAGTCGGAACGCGCGGTGAGAATCAGCAGTGGCAGGGTGAGGCCATCCCGGCGCCAGCTGCGTACCAGTTCCATCCCCGAGCGCTGGGGCAAGCCCAGGTCCACCAGGGCGAGGTCGAAGGGGTATTCACGCGCCAGGTAGTCGGCCTCGCGCCCATCGCCGGCCTCCTCGACCCGCCACCCGGCAGCCTGGAAGTGCCTGGCCAACTGCCCGCGCAGCTGGGCGTCGTCCTCCACAATCAGCATGCGCATGGCTTCAGTCCTTGACGTTGACGGTGATAACGCGACCGTTATCAAGCAGCAGGCGGACGCTGTAGCCCTTGCCCTTGCGGGTCACTTTGAGCACTTTGCCGCCGTGCCGGGACTGGGCTCTGGCCGCGGCCTGCTGCGGGGACAGGCTGCCAGACTGCTGGGCCTGTCCCTGCTGGCCCTGGCTCTTGCCGCGTTGAGCCGCCGCCTCCGGTGCGCCCAGGGTCGAGCCGATGGCGACAGTCAGTAGCAGGGCGGCAAAGCTTGAAAGGTAACGGGTTGGCAGCATGGTTCGGTGTCGGTTCTTCCTTCGTTGGTTATCTGAGTGGACGCTGGTCTGGCCTTCTCGACGTGATACTAGCGTCATCTTCGACTCGCTCATACCGTCTCAGCGCTTTCGGCCATCAGCTTGCGCGAGTGCAGATGAATGGCGCCTGAATGGCGGTTTCTCGCAGGTTCGCTCCCGTTCAGCTTGTGTTCATGCGCACTCCCCTACCTTGGGGGCGACGTTACGGTACAGAGGAGCGCGTCATGAAGAAACTGTTTGGCATTTTTACCCTGGGTGCCCTGCTGGCAAGCGGCAGTGGCCAGTTGCTGGCGGATGATCGCCGCCACGGCGATCACGATCGTCGGGGGCACCACGAATATCGCGACCATCACCGCGACAGCAAGCACTACCGCAAACACCATGGCAAGCACCATCGGAAGTACTACGGCCACTCGTACTGGAAACACGACCATCACGGCAGGTATTACCAGCGCCCGGGATGGCGAGGTGATGATCGCTACTTCGGCCTTTATTTCGGGATTCCGGGCGTGGATATCTCACTGCGGCACTATCACGATGGCCGCGCCTGTTACGACCGCCACCGCCACTGAGCAACGCGGCGCATCGATTGCAAGAGGAGACCTGGGGCCGCAAGGCCCCTTTTTTTGCCCACTGGCACCTCCTATACTCTTTCAAGGAGCGGCCGCAGGCCGCATCACGTGCACGGACTGGCGGCCCGGAACTTCTCCGGACCGCATGGGCAAGGGGCAGCCGCGTGGGAGAGCAGGACAATAACAAGCCGGGTGAAGAGCCGACGGTAGCCGGGGGTGACGCGACGGAGGTGAGTGCTTCCGAAATCGCCGCCACCGAATACGTTGACCAGGGCGCTGTGACGGCTACCGCCACCGCGACCGGGTTTGACCGGGCTGCGGAGTTGGCCAAAGCTGCACAGAGCCAGCAGGGCCGCCTGCTCAAAGGCCGTTTCGTGCTGGAAGACGTGCTGGGCCGTGGCGGTATGGGGCTGGTGTACAAGGCCCGCGATCTGCGCAAGGTCGAGGCGGAGGACCGCAACCCCTACATCGCCGTCAAAGTGCTGGGACAGCAGTTCAAAGAGCACCCCCAGGCCTTTGTGTCCCTGCAGCAGGAGGCGGTGAAGTCACAGAAGCTGGCCCACCCCAACATCGTCACGGTGCACGATTTCGACCGCGACGGCGACACCATCTACATGACCATGGAGCTGCTCAAGGGCGACCCCCTGGATGCCCTGATCAAGCTCGAGGCCCCCTTCAGCAAGGAGGTGGCGCTGCGCTACTTCCGCGATCTCTGTGCCGGCCTGGAGTACGCCCACAAACGGGACCTGGTGCACTCGGACTTCAAGCCGGGCAACATTTTTGTGACCACCGGGGGGACGGTCAAAATCCTTGATTTCGGCATCGCCAGGGCCGCCAACAAGAACGCCCTGAGTCACGATTTTGACGCCGGCGAACTGGGGGCCCTCACGCCGGCCTACGCTACCGAGGAAATGGTCCGCGGCGAGCCGCCCAGCTTCAGCGACGATATCTACGCGCTGGCCTGTGTGCTCTACGTGATGCTGACCGGGGAGCATCCCTACCAGCGCAAGAGCGCTGCCGATGCGCGCAAGGCCAAGCTCAAGGCGGCACGCCCCGAGTGCCTCAATAACGCTGAGTGGCAGGCCCTGTCTGCGGCCCTCAGCCTGGACAAGGCCAAGCGGCCGGCCACGATCGCGGCGTTCCGGGACGCCCTGATCCCGCCGCGGCGGGGCAGTGCCATCAAGGGGCTCGCGGCCCTCGGGCTGGTAGTTGTGGTCGGCGGCGGCTGGCTGGGCTGGCAGCAATACCGGGCCGGGCAGGCCCAGGCCGAGGCGGTTCAGCAGCGCCTGGAAACGGCCCAGGACTGCTTTTTCAATGGCGACTATGCCTGCGCGGCAGAAAACGCCCTGGTGGCCAGGAACCTGGCCCCCGACAATCCGGAGGCGGCCCGCCTGCTCGAAGTGGCGAGGAAAGAACAGGCTGAGCGCGATGCCGAGGTGCTGGTCGAGACCCGTATCGAAGAGGCCCGGACCTGTCTCGACGCGCAGGATTTCGCCTGCGCCCGGATCAAGGCGCAGGAGGTGCTGGCCCTGCAACCGGGCGAGCCGAGGGCAACCTCGCTACTGGAAAGCGCCAGCCGCGGCAGTCGCCAGCTGAAAATTGGCGGTTTCCTGCAACGGGGTAACGAATGCCTGGCGGCGGGCCGGCTGGACTGTGCCCAGGAAGCCCTCAGTGACGCCGAGGCCGCCGGCGCCTCGGCGGCAGAGTTGTTCCCGCTGCGGCAGCAGGTGGAGGCGCAGCAGGCGCAACTGGCGGCTGACCGGGCGGCCCTGGACGAGCAGCTCAGCGCGCTGCGCAGCCGGGCGGAGGATTGCTACCGTCAGCGCGACTACGACTGCGTGGAGCAGGCCGCCGACGACGTCCTGGCCCTGGATGGCACCAACACCCGGGCGGTGGAGCTGAAGCAGGCGGTGGCCACGGCGCGCGAGCAACAGCGTTTCAACCAGCAGACCGCCGACACCTTCCTCAAGGCGGCTCGCGACTGCCTCGAGCGCAAGAATTACAGCTGTACCATTGCCAAGTCCGAGTCGGCCCTGGCGATTGTGCCCGGCTACGCCCCGGCGCGCAGCCTGATCAACCAGGCCCAGCAGGCCCAGCAGCAGGCGAAAAGGAATATTTCCATTGAGTAAGCTATGGTTAGTAATGGGTAGCAAGAGTGCGTGTGGTCACGGGAGGTGCCTTATGTCAAAGCTCAAGCCGCTGGCAATGATTTGCCTGGTTGGCGCGGTGGTTCCGGGAGTGGTGAGCACCGCCCACGCAGGATTTTTCGATCAGCTCAAGGATGCGGTGGAGGATACCGCCAAGCGCACCGCCGAGGCGCTCGCGGTGGAAGCCACCCAGGACATTATCCGCGGCATGATCATCGGTTACTCTTCGGAGCAGACCCGCACCAGTGAAGAAGTGTCGAAGGACTACGAGAAGCAGCAGGGCTCCAGGCCGGTCAATACCACGGTTGCCGCCTACCGTACGGAGATTCTGCCCGGCGCCGCGGTGAGCCCCGGTACCAAGGTGCGGGTGAAATCCTACATTGAGGTAGTGGAGGGCAGCAGTGGCAAGTCAGTGACCCTCGAGGAGCGCCTGACCATCTGGGACAACGAAGACAACACCGTCGCTCTCAAGAGCATGACCAAGGAGGCCGGCGAGAAGGGCGGCGGCTTCACCGGTGAGTTCAGTTTCACCCTGCCCGAAGGGCTGCCGCAGGGCGTTTACCCGGTCAGCTCCGACCTGATGCTGAACGGCGAGTTGGTCGGCGACGAGCGGCACACGCTGCAACTGGTCTTTGTGGGCGACAGCGCGGACCCCGGCTGGCGCCTGGCCCTGGCTGACTGATTCAGCCAACTGGCCACGCTAGCGTCGGTGTTCCCGCCGCCAGTTCCAGGGCGGCACGGGGTTGTCGTGTGCCCACAACCCGATTTGCTGTTCCTGTGCGGATGACTCGGCCGCTTCCAGTGCCCGTTCATGGGGGGCGTGGTAGCGGTACCACCAGGCCTGCCCGGCGCGGACCTGTGCCAGGTTGAGGTTGGTATTGCCCACGTACACGGTACCCACCACCCGTCCGTAATCGTCCCGCTCCACCATAACCACCCCCGCCTGCTGCTGGTAGGCCAGCTTTGACAGGGCGCCTTTGGCAGCGCCACCGCCCGCCTGGTCCAGTTCCGGGCTGTCGATGCCGTACAGGCGGATCTTGTGCTGTTCGCCACGACTATCCAGTACCGACAGGGTGTCGCCGTCGGCCACGCGCACCACGCGGCCGCGAATATCGAATGCGGGTAGCGGATTGCCCTCCCGGCGCTGGCCCTGCTGCTCGAGGGCATCGGTGGCCTGGCGCAAGCCGCTGTCGGACCGGCCAAGGGTGGCGGTAACGCGCTCGGCGAGCACTGCGGGCCAGGTGATCTCGCCCCGGGTCAGCAGTTGCAGGGCGCTTGCCGCCACCGCCAGCAGGAGCAGGTTGCGGATGCCCCTGGCCCAGGGTGAACGCCCCAGGCGCTGGCGGGGAGGGTGACGTTTGCGGCGAAAGGGCGGGCGGGGCATGGGAAGTCCGGGCGCGAAGGCATGAGCCGGCTAGTGTAACCGGCCCGGCGGGTGGACTCTCTACATACCGGGGATGCTGACGTCGGCCAGGTCGATGCTGTAGGCCCCGGGCTCCAGGCTGCGGCGAATCAGCAGGGGTTCGTCGTTGTCGGCCGCCTCCTGCAGGTCGATCACGCGCGGTTGCAGCATGGGTTGCTTGCCGTCGTCGAGCAGCAGCATGACCTTGGGCTTCAGGCGCCTGGTTCTGCTTTCTGCCACCACCACGCCCACTTCCCCCGAGCTCAGTTCGACCAGAGTACCGGCAGGGTAGACACCGATGGCCTTGATGAACGCTTCCACCAGTTCCGCCTGGAATTTGATGTCGCGCATTTCGTAGAGGGTCTTGATGGCGCCCGAGGGGCTCATGGCGGGTGCGTAGGCGCGATCGCTGGTGAGCGAACCGTAGGTGTCGATGATGCCTGCCACCCGTGCCACAGCGGGAATTTCGTCGCCGCGCAGGCCCGCTGGATAGCCGGAGCCGTCGCAGCGCTCGTGGTGGTGGGACACCATGTCGATCACGTCCTGGTTGAGGATACCGCTCTCCTGCAGGATCTCGCGGCCGTGCTCCACGTGCTGGCGCATTGCGAGTTCCTCATCGGTACTGAGCCTGCGATTGGCCCGCAGTACCGTCTGGTCAATGCGCAGCTTGCCGACATCCATCAGCATGGCGCCCATGGCCAGCGACCGCAGGTCGCGCCGCGGCAGGCCCAGTTCCCGGCCCAGTGACACGGCCCAGATAGCCGCGCTGAGGGCCTTCTGGTAGCTGTATTCGTCGTGGTGCTTGAGGCGGGTAATCCACAGGCAGGCGTCCGGGTTGCGGCTGACGCTGCCGATCAGGGGTTCCACCGAGCGCTTGAGCTGGGCGGCGCGGATTCGACCGCCATCGCTGACCTGCTCGAAAACCTGCCAGAGGTCCTCCACCAGGATTTCCAGGGCCGCTTCTGCGCGGGGGTGCTCATCCTCGAAATTGCTGTCGTCGCGGTAGGGGGCGAGGTCGCGGCCGTGGAAGATGCCGGCGATGGCCACCCGCTTGCGATCCTTGCGCACCTTGCGCTGCAGGGTGCTCTCGGCCTGCCGGCTCTTGCGACTATCCACCAGTACGTAATCGCAGTATTCGCGCAATTTTTCGATCTGGTCCTGGGTTTCGATGCGAAAGCCCTGGATGACGAAAGGCGTATCCAGCCAGGAGCGATCCAGCGCACTGACAAACATGCCTATCTCCAGATCACTGGTGTAAATCTTGATGGTGGTCAGCATACGGGCCCGCCTCGTCCGTGTCTGTGTCGCCTGATTGCCCACAATTCACTTCGAGTTTACTGCTAAGGGGCGCTAACGACAGGTCTTTTTGGCTAAAAAGTGTAAAAAAACGCATTCCTCCCCCGGCGGGGCTCTGGTGCCGGTAGGGGGCTGGCGTGTTAGCCTGCGCTCACCTTGAAATATCGGTTACCAGTGAGGATACGCCAGTGAATGACGGGTTCGACCCTGAACCCGGGGAGTCGCCCCGGACCCTGCCCGGACTGCTGGCCGCCCAGGCCCGCCGGACTCCCGATGCACCGGCCCTGTGGTGGCAGGGCCACGCCAGGACCTATGGACAGCTGCAAACGCGGGTCGAGGCGCTGGCGCGGGTGCTGGCCGGCCGGGGAATGCCGGGCGAGCGGGTGGGAGTTCTGGCATGGAACTGTCCCGAATTTGTCGAGCTGATCTATGCGGTACCGCTGGCCGCGCAGGTACTGGTGCCGCTCAATGCGCGGCTGGCGCCGGCGGAATGGCTGTACCAGCTACAGCGCGCCGGCGTCAGGACCCTGATCGGGGACGAGGCGTTGCTGACCAAACTCCGCGGGCACCCGGACCTGCCCCCGGGCCTGGAACTGGTCGCGTTGGGCACCGCCTTCGCGTCCTGGTGCAGCGCCGGGCTGCAGGGTGAGCTGCCGACGCTGGCAGCCGGAGACCCGGTCTGGATCCTGTTCACCTCCGGCTCCACCGGACGGCCCAAGGGGGCGGTGCTGTCCCACCTCTCCTTTCTGGCGGGCCTGGAGTCGGCGGCGCTGGGGCGCCCGGTGCTGGCGGGTGACCGCTACTATTACCCGTTCCCTCTGTTCCATGTCGCCGCCCACAATGTGTTGTTGCAGCACCGCCACGGCGCAGCGGTGGTGCTCGCTCGCAGCTTCGACGCGGGCGATACGCTGCGTGCCTGCCGGGACCTGGGGGTAACGACGATGTCGCTGGCGCCCACCATGATTGCGATGCTGCTGGAGCATCCGGATTTTTCCCCGCAGGACCTGGCCTCGGTGCGCTCCATTGGCTACGGTGCCGCTGCCATGCCCCAGACCCTCCTGCGCCGGCTACTGGACGAAACCGGCGTGGGACTCTGTCAGAGTTACGGTATGACTGAGCTGGCGGGGAGTATCTCCTTCCTCACGCCGGAGGATCACGCCCGGGCCGCCGCCGGTGAGGGTGAGTTGTTGCGTTCGGTGGGGCGGCCCCTGCCCACCGCCCGGGTGCGCATCGTGGCCGATGACGGCAGCGACTGCCCGCCAGGGCTGGCGGGAGAAGTGCTGGTGCAGGCGAAGCAGTGCATGCTCGGCTACTGGCAACAGCCGGATGACACCGAAACAACACTTGCCGGTGGCTGGCTGCATACCGGCGACATCGGTCGCCTGGACGAGGCCGGCTACCTCTACCTGGTGGATCGCAAGAAAGACATGATTATCAGCGGTGGCGAGAATGTCGCGTCCCGCGAGGTGGAGGAGGTGGTGCGGCAGCATCCCGCGGTGCGCGACTGTGCCGTGATCGGCCTGCCCCACGCCCGCTGGGGAGAAGTGGTGGCTGCGGTGATCCAGCTGGCCGGTGAGGCCAGCGATTCGGAACTGAGCGACTACTGTCGTCAGCATCTGGCCGGTTACAAGACGCCCAGGCGCTGGATGCGGGTACCTGCGCTGCCTCTCAACGCCTCCGGCAAGGTGGACAAACCCGGTTTGCGGGCGCGTTTCACCGACGACACCGACTACCCTTAGGGGAACCCGAGCAGGCCTGTGCGGTCTGTGAAGGGGAATGCGATAATCGACCACTTGCGCAGGCATTGGTCTTTCGCGTGGCCGAATCAAGCACTGGAACCCGATTTATGTCAGAAAACGGCAACACTTATACTCCGCCCCGCGTGTGGGAGTGGAACGCGCAGGACGGCGGTCGCTTTACCAATATCAATCGGCCGGTTTCCGGGCCGACCCACGACAAGGCCCTGCCGATCGGGGAGCACCCACTTCAGCTTTACTCCCTGGCGACGCCCAACGGGGTCAAGGTCACCGTCCTGTTGGAGGAATTGCTGGCGCAGGGTATTACCGCAGCCGAGTACGACGCCTGGCTGATCAATATTTCCGACGGCGACCAGTTCAGCAGCGGCTTCGTCGATGCCAATCCCAACTCCAAGATTCCCGCCCTGGTGGACTACAGCGGCCCGGAACCGGTGCGCATTTTTGAGTCCGGTGCGATCCTGGTCTATCTGGCAGAGAAGTTCGGCGCCTTTCTGCCCGAGGCTGCGGTGGCCCGGGCCGAGTGTCTGTCGTGGCTGTTCTGGCAGATGGGCAGCGCCCCCTTCCTGGGTGGCGGCTTCGGGCATTTCTACGCCTATGCGCCGGAAAAATTCGAGTACCCCATCAACCGTTACACCATGGAGGTGAAGCGGCAGCTGGATGTACTGGATCGCAACCTGGCGGAGCGTCGCTATCTCGCAGGCGACGAGTACACCATCGCCGACATGGCCACATGGCCTTGGTACGGACAGGTGGTTATAGGCAACATCTACCAGGCCCAGGAATTCCTCGATGTGGACAGCTACATCCATGTCAAGCGCTGGGCGAACGACATAGCCGGACGCCCCGCAGTGCAGCGCGGTGAGCGGGTAAACCGGGTGTGGGGCCCCGAGGAACTGCGGGTGCCCGAGCGGCACAGCGCCGCCGATATCGCCTGAAGGTGTGGGCGGCGCTGACGCCGGTCAGCCCTGCCGCCCGGGTCTCCGGTCGGCGATCAGCCGAACTTCTGTTGGCCGGAGCCGCTGCAAGCCGCGGTCACCACGTTGCCATTGTTGGCCTGCAGGCAATGTTCGAAGCCGTTTTTCAATCGGCCCTGGCCATCCAGTGACCACTTCTGTTCCTTGCCGCCACCGCAGGCTTTCAGTACCACATTGCTGCCGGGTTTCTGGGCTTCACTACCCACGGCAACACACAGGTTGCCGTGGCTTTTGAGGTGCTGGTTCTCCAGCTGCCATTTCTGGTTGTTGGCGCTGTCGTTGCATTTGCGCACCACCACATTCACGCCGGCCTTGGACGGGTCGCCGGCGGCCTGCAGGCACTGCCCGTTCGGCAGACCGAACGAGCGGAAGTTACCCTCACCTTCCGCGATTTTGTGACCTTCTTCCTGCATCTTTTTCAGGGCATCTTTGTTGAGGTCAATGGCGTAGGCACCGGCGGTGCACAGGGCCAGCAGGCCGGGGATGAGGAAGCGATGTTTCATGAGCGTTATCCTTTCACTGTATGATCGCCTGACAGGCGTAATTATGACCGCCGTGCCGACCAGCCGGCCTGCGGACCACTAACAGCATAGACCACGGAAACCCGGAAAAAGTGCCCCGATTCTCCAAAAAGTGGCTGTTCCTTCCCCTGGCGGGCCTGCTCCTGCTGCCACTGTTGGCTGCTGTGTGCGCGCTGTGGCTGGGTTCTACGGAGGCGGGCACGCGCTGGCTGGTCGCGCGGGCCCAGCCCTTCATTCCCGAGGGCGTCCACTGGCAATCGCTGGACGGGACTTTGCTCGGGGACCTGCGATTACGCGGTCTCAGCGTGGAGCAACCGGGCCTGTCCCTGAGCCTGGCATTGCTCGATCTGCGGTGGCAACCGTCGCGTCTGCTGGGTGCCCAGGTGCTCGTGGAACAATTGCGGTTGCAGACCCTGCGCGCCAGCCTGAGTGAGACCGATACGCCCGAATCACCTTCTGCCCCTTTCGACCCCGAAGCGCTGAATCTGCCGGTCGACCTGCTGATTCAGCACCTGGTGGTGGAGGATGTTGACGTCATGCCGGTCGGCGGCGAAGCCCAACGTATTGACCGTCTGCAGTTGGAAAACGCGGGGCTGACGGGGCCCCGTTTTGACCTGCAGCGACTGGTAGTCGTCGCTCCCCAGGGTGGTATTACCGCAGAGGGAGGGGCGGAGCTCACCCGGGACTTGCCACTGACGCTTACCCTGGACTGGGAGTGGCAGCTCCCCGATCAGCGCCAGGTCGCCGGACGGCTTGCGGTTAGCGGCGATTTACGCACCCTGCAAATAGACCACCGGGGTGCCGGTGACATACCGATCAACCTGCAGGCGCAAGTGCGCGATGTATTGACACAGGCCGGTTGGACTGTATCGATGACCTGGCCGGAGTTGGCTGTGGATGCCACAGCGGACGGCCCGCGCGTTACCGCCGGCCAGTTCCGTTCGACCGGTTCGCTGGAGGCCTTTGAGCTCGCCCTGAATACCGGGGCGACGGGCCTTGCTCCTGAGGCCGTGACGGTCACCCTGGAGGCCAGTGGCAACAGCGAGTCACTGTTGCTGGCTCCCCTGACCCTGGACAGCGGCCCCTACCAATTGGAGGTGAAGGGACCCATCGACTGGCGCGACGGTGTCTCCGTGCAACTCGCCCTGGCGGCGCTGGTGGCGGAGGCCGATCAGCTCAACCCCCAGCTACCCCCGCAGCTTGACCTCAGTGGCTCGCTGAATGCCCGCTACCTCGACCAGCGGGTCGAGCTCGCTGGGCTGGACCTCGCGTTGGCGCAGACCCCGCTGACGCTGGCCCTGCAGGGCACCGTCGACTTGCCGGCGAATGCCGATCCGGTAGTGGATGCCCGCCTGGCGTGGAGCCAGGTAACCTGGCCGCTGCCCGGTCCGGCCGCACCTCAGCCGGCCGCACCTCAGCCGGCCACACCTCAGCCGGCCACACCTCAGCCGGCCGCACCTCCACAGGAAACCGGGCCGGCGTTTGCCAGCCCCCGCGGAGAACTTCATGTCCAGGGTGGTCTGCAGCAGTGGCGACTGGCGCTGGACGCAGCTGTGGCGGGTAGCCAGCTACCACCGGGTGAGTGGCGGGCAGAAGCGGAAGGGGATGCCGAACAGCTGCGGCTGGATGCATTGCGTGGTTCCACCCTGGAGGGTGAGGTCGTGATTCAGGGTGAGGCCGGCTGGGCACCACAGGTGCGCTGGGATATGGCGTTAGCGGGTGATGCCCTGCAGCCGGGAACGTGGCAACCGCAGTTGGCAGGCCAGATGGACTTCGCCTTGCACAGTGCCGGCAGTCTGGAAGAGGGCGGCCCGCAGGCGGACCTGGTGCTGGAGCATTTGCGCGGGTTTCTCGGGGGCTGGCCCCTGAGCGCCCGGGCCAGGGCGCAACTGGCCGGCGACGTGCTGAATCTGGAGGGCCTGTCGGTGGACAACGGCAGCAACCGGATACAGGCAGCGGGCAAGCTATCGCCCCAGGCGCTGGCGCTGGACTGGTCACTGGCGCTGCCGCACCCAGAGAACATTGTCCCGGAAGCCGCAGGAGACCTGCATGCCAATGGCAGTTTGCGCGGCAGTGCCGAGGCTCCCGTGATCGAGGCGACGTTGCAGGGCAGTGCCCTGCACTGGCAGGACATCACCTTGGCCGGGATTGACGGGCAGCTCGGCGCGGGCCTGGCGCCCGCGGCGCCCCTGGCAGTCAAGCTGTCCCTCGGGCCGGTCGAACAGGACGGTATGGTGTTGCTGGAAAGCGTGGAATTCACCGCCCAGGGGTCGACGGCCCAGCACGAGCTGCAACTCGCTGTGCAGGGTGCAATGCAGCAACTGCAAACCCGCCTTGCAGGTGGCTTGAATGACAGCCAGCAGTGGCAGGGGCAGCTTGCGAGTCTCGAGGTGGCAGCGGAGGGGCTGGGCCAGTGGCGCCTGGTGGAACCCGCCGACCTGGTGCTGGCGGCGCAGCAGGCCAGTCTTGCAGACGCCTGTCTGGGGGGTAGTGGCGACAGCGAGGGCAGCGCCTGTCTGTCGGCAGGCTGGTCTGCCACAGAGGGCAGCCGGGCCCGTGGCCATATCGCTTCCCTGCCGCTGGGCCAGTGGTTGCCCGACCTCGAAGCTGAATTATCCGGGGATTTCGACGGTTTGCTGGCCGTGGACGGATCGCTGCAGGGGCTCGGAGACTTTGTGGTGAGCCCCGGTGAAGTCCGTGTGGAAACGTCCTCCGGGCAGAAGGTGCTGGCCCATGGCGGCGGCCGCGTCCGGGTAGACGTGGGCGCCGAGGGCCTGGCCGCTTTCGCCAGCCTGTACCCCCTGGAGAACGGTTACGTCGGCCTGACCGTCGCCTTGCCGTCGTTTGACCGCTTGCCCCTGACGCAGCCCCAGCCCCTGTCAGGCAGCCTCCAGGCCACCCTGCCAGAACTCAGCGGCCTGCAGGCCTGGGTGCCGCAGCTGCAGGCGGTGGCGGGGCGGTTTGATGCCGACCTGTTGCTGTCGGGTACCCTGACCGAGCCCCTGTTCAAGGGGCAAATCGCCCTGGCCGACGGCGCGGCGGACGTGCCGGTCGCGGGCCTGTCCCTGCGCGAGCTGGGGCTGCGCCTGAACGATGATCCGGCGCGCCCCGGCTGGCTCGCTATCGATGGCGGCCTGCGCTCGGGGCCGGGGCAGCTGACCCTGAGCGGCGCCCTGGGTATGCGCAGTGGCGAGGCCAGCCTCGCTTTGCAGGGTCAGCAGTTCGAAGTGTTCAATACCGCCGATGGCCGGGCGCTGGTATCCCCGGACCTGCAAATCGACTGGGCTGGCGAGACCCTGCGCCTGCGCGGCGAGGTCCTGGTGCCGCGGGCCAGTGTGACTCCCCAGATCAGTATCACCCCCAGCCTGTCGGCCGGTGGGGCGGTGGCCACGGAGGAAGACATCCAGGCCACCGTGCAGGTTATCGGACCGTCGCCGGACGTGGTCGTCCTCGGTGCCGAGGACGACCCCTCCACTGCCGGCCCGGCCCTGCCGTTCCGCCTCGACAGCGACCTCCGGCTGGTACTGGGCGATCGTGTGCGGGTCGATGCGGTGGGCCTCAAGGCCGGCGTAACTGGCGGTGTGCGCTTTATCAACCGGCCGGAGCAGCGTGACCTGCTGCCCCTCGCCGACGGCCAGCTGGCGCTGGAGGACGGGACTTTCCGCGCCTTCGGCCAGGACCTGGAGATCCAGACGGGCGAGGTACGCTTCGACAAGGTGCCGGTGACCGAACCCGAAATCAATCTGCGGGCGGTGCGCTGGATCGACAACGACCCGGTGGTCAGCGCGGCCGGGATCGAGGTGATCGGTACCCTGGACCAGCCGCGCATGGACCTGTTCTCGCGCCCGCTGATGGACCCGACGGAGATCCAGTCCTACCTGCTGACCGGGAGCTCCGCCTCCGGTAGCGACCGGGTTCTGGGTATTGGCACCTACCTGCATCCCAAACTGTACGTGGGCTACGGTTATAACCTGCTGGAGGAAACCAGCGAGTTCGACGCGCTCTACACCATTACGCCGCGCTACGGCATCGAGGCCAACCTCGGTGAGGCCGACAACAACCTCAACCTGACCATTACTTATGAACGTTAACTGGTTGTCACGCGTCTCACTGCTGCTCCTGCTACTGGGATCTGTCGCCCGGGCAGACACGGTTGCGGTCACGGTCACCGGCCTGGAGGCGGTGGCGCTGAAAGAGGCCCGTCAGAATGTACAGGCGGCGATTCCGTTGTCCCGTCACCAAAGTGACGCTGAATTAAGGCCCTCGATAATCCGCGAGGACCACGCCGGGGCCGCTGCGGCAATCGCCCGGGCCCTGCAACCCTTCGGTTTCTATGCGCCGGTGATCAGCGCCGAGCTGGAGAGACCGGCGGGAAGGGACAAGCTGTGGCAGGCGCGCTATCGCGTCGAGTCCGGGCCCGCGCTGCCGGTGGCTGAACTCAGCCTGGTATTCGAGGGGCCGGGGGAGAGCGATACTGATCTGGCGCAGCTCGCTGACAGTTTGCCGCTGCAACAGGGCGCGGTGCTGGATCACCGCGCCTATGAGCGCAGTAAACGGGACTTGCTGGCCTCGTTGCAGCGGCTGGGCTACACCGACGCCAGTCTCATTGCGCACCGGGTAGAGGTGGATCTGGAAGCCTATGAGGCGCGAGCCCTGCTGCAGGTGGCGACGGGTCCGCGCTACGTGGTGGGGGAGATCCGTTTTGACGATACCCGGTTCGACCGGGAGTTCCTCGAGCGCTACCTCATCCTCGCGCCGGGTGATGCCTATAACAGCGCCAGGCTGGCTGAACAGCGGCGGCTGTACAGCGGCGCCGGCTATTTTCGCGAGGTGGTGATCGAGCCCCAGGACCCGGTCGACAATGCCGTTCCGCTGGTGGTCAGCCTCGACCCCCTCCTGCCCAACCGCTATCGTGGCCGCCTGGGCTGGGGGACCGATACCGGTGTCGGTGCCCAGCTGGACTGGACCCGTCGCTACCTCGGCGGGCGCGGCCAGAATTTCAATTTCAGGACGGGCCTGGTGCAGGAGCGGCGCCGTCTGGCAGGTGA
The DNA here is from genome assembly GCF_008064665.1 of Parahaliea maris. GTDB lineage: Bacteria > Pseudomonadota > Gammaproteobacteria > Pseudomonadales > Halieaceae > Parahaliea > Parahaliea maris. Next base: position 90,946 of record NZ_VRZA01000007.1, read on the forward strand.
TCTCAATTACCAGATCCCGCTCGATCCGCTCGAGGGCACCCGCATCGTGGTGGGTGCCCGCCACGAGAGCAAGGATCTGACCTTCGAGGACGTCGAGCTCGACGAAGGCGGCGAAACCCGCATCGCCACCAACCTGCTCACGTCCCTCTGGCAGCGCCCCACCCACACGCTGGGTGACTTTACCCTGGATTCCCTGGTCGAGCTCAACCTGGTCAACGAGACCTACGATGTCTTCGAAGTCCTGTTCGGCAACCTCGGCAGTGGCGCCCAGCAGTCCATCATCGATTCCATCGGGCCGGAGGCCTACGACACCCTCGCGCCGGACTTCCAGGCGGTGGTGCCCGGCCTGCGGTTCAAGCTGCGCCGCAGCGACGACACCCTGTATATCCGCGATGGCGACTATTTCGACCTGTACCTGCTGGGCACCGACGAAGCGCTCGGTTCCAATATCAGCTTCTGGCAGGCGCGTTTTTCCAGCTGGCAGATCCGCTCCTTCGGCGATCACAACCGGGTGCTGCTGCGCACGGCGCTGGGTTATAGCGACGCCGAAAGCAGTGAAGTCCTCGGGGTGGATTTCAACGCGATGCCCGAGTACTACGAATTCCGCGCCGGTGGCGTACGCAGTGTGCGCGGTTATGGCTTCGAAACCCTGTTTCCGGAGGATGCGATCACCGGCGGCAAACACCAGCTGGTGGGCAGCGTGGAGTACGAATACGAGTTCATGCCGAACTTCAGTGCCGCGGTGTTTGTCGATGCCGGCAACACCTTCAACCGCTGGGAGGACTACCAGGCCAAGGTCGGTACTGGTTTCGGGGTGCGCTGGCGCTCCCCGGTAGGGCTGGCGCGGCTGGATCTTGGTTTTCCGCTGGACGACGCGGAGGACGCCTTCCAGATCTACATCACGGTCGGCCCGGAATTCTGAAGCGAGCCCTCCCGGGCCTCAGGCCAGGCCCTCCCGCTGCTTCAGCATGGTGATGTTCTTGCGGATCACGTCGGTGACCTCCGGGCCGAGGCCGCCGACAGCCAGGGCTTCTTCCAGCAGGGCGATGGCCCGGCGCCGCTCACCCAGGCGCACCCGGATATTCGCCATATTGAGGCACATGGAAGCCGATCGGTGACCGCTGTCGTAGGCCTGCTGGTAGTGGTCCAGGGCCACCCCGAATTCCCCCTGGCGATAGCTGGCCTCGGCGGCTCCCTCCAGGCTGCGGGCGGGCTCGTAGCCCATGCGGGCCGACTGCAGGTAGTACTCGTGCGCCTTGCGGAAGTCGCCCGTCTGGTACATGGCGGAGGAGGCGGCGATATTGAACAGGCGGCCATCCGGCGCGTTCTCCAGCGCCTGTTCCATCAACTCGAAGTAGCGCAGTGAACGCTGGGCGCGGGGCCGCGCCGGGTTGGCATCCACGTAGTGATGGATGGGGATGTCCAGCCTCTGGCGCTTGCCCTCGGCGATGGTGCCGTCGACGATCTCGTGAATCGGGCTCTGGTAGTGGATGTCGGGGCGGCGGCGAAACAGTCTCAGAATCGGGTTGACGGTGTAGCCGCTGAAGCCGCGCCCGGGGGCGTCCGGCGGGGTGGGCTGCCAGCCGGTGCTGCGCTGCTCCTCCGTGTAGTTGCGCTGCTCCAGGTAGAAGCCGTCAAACTCGGTGTCGGCGATCAGCTCGCGCAGTTTTCTGTAGTCCTGGGCGGTGATCAGTTCGTCGGCGTCCAGCACCAGGATCCAGTCGCCGGTGGCCTGCTGCAGGGAGAAGTTGCGCGCAGCGGCGTAGTCGTCGTGCCACGTGTAGTGGAACAGGCGGGCACCGAATTCCCGGGCAATATCCGGGGTTGCGTCGCTGGAGCCGGTGTCGACCACGACCATTTCGTCCACGTGGGGCGCGGCTGCGGCGAGGCAGTCGCGCAGGAAGAAAGCCTCGTCGCGCACGATCATGCACAGGGAAAGTTTCAAGTACTTACCTTTTTGGCGCCGGTTACGGACGATTGCAACGCCCGGTAGAGGAGGGCGCAATAGTACAGCCAGGCCGGCACCAGGGCCATGCTGGTGCGGCCCACCGCGGTAAATCCGGTGGCACCGCCGGCGTAGCCGGTGTAAGTGAACAGAAACACCAGCAGGGCTGTGGCCGCGAGCAGGGCCACCCCCGGAGCCGCCAGTTGCGAGGGCAGTTGACGGGCCCCGAACAGCCCCAACGCCAGCAGGGCCGGCAGGTAGATGAACAGGTGCCAGTTGTCGAAGCCGGCGAAGCTGCGCAGGATGCTGCCGAGCACCTCAGCGCGAAAGCCGAGGTTAAGCGCCTCCAGGGTGTGGCCGGCGATCTCGATGTCGGTGGGAAACACCTGCAGCAGTCCCCAGGCGAGCAGCCCCAGGGCCAACAGTATGAGCGCGGCCCGCCGCCAGGGCTGGGTGGCGACAATGACCCCCGGCACCAGGCTCAGGGCCCAGAACAGGCCCTCGTTCTTGATCAGCGGACAGGCGAGGGCAAACACCAGGGCCAGCGCAGCCTGACCCGGTTCGCGTTCGGCGCACCAGCGGCAGAAGGCCATGAAGGCGGCGGCAAAAAAGGTGCCCATGAAGAGGTCGGCATAGCCCGCCAGCGCCACGTGAGTGTTGATCAGGGGCATCGAGACCAGCAGGTAGACAAACACCAGTGCCGCCAGCGCGGAGAGGTCGGCGGCGCGCAGTTGGCCGTAGAGCATCAGGGCAAGGGCGAGCAGACAGCACAGCCAGGGAAGGTTGATCAGGCTGGAGTCCCACTGGCCGGCAAACACCGCCATCCACAGCTGCAGCAGCGGCGTGGTAACGGGGTAGTCGGGCATGTGGTCGGTAAACTGCAGCGCCCCCCGGTTTTCCAGCCACAGGGTTTTGTCCACAAAGGGTACCAGTGTCCCCTGGTCAAACCACACTCGCGCCTTGGTGACCCAGGCACTGGTGGCATCGAAGGGGTAGATCGGGCGCAGCAACACGTCCGGTAACAGCAGCACCAGATGAGCCAGCAGCAGCATGGCCAGCAACGCGACGCCGCACTTGTCGGTAAACGGGATTGACCTGCCGGCTGTTCCTGCTGCCAGGCGGTTGTCGCGGCCGCGCCACAGCGCCTGCAGGGGGAACAGGGCGACAACCGCCAGTACCAGTGACAGGGCCAGGGGCGACAGGGGCAGGCCGAGGGGGACCAGCAGGCGGGTGATGAGCGTCGCGCCGAGCAGACCCAGCAGCAGGCCGTAGCCAGCGACCAGCCAGGGGCGGCACGGCTGTGGCCGGGGCATCAGCCACTGCAGCCAGAGGCCGCCGGCAATCCAGGGGATGAGAATGGCCAGGGCCAGTTTCAATGCCATCATCTACAGCACCCTGTACAGCGCGCCGGTAGAGGTGGAGGCGACCGGGGTTGCAGCCACCTGGTAGTGGCCGGGCCAGGCCAGTACCCCTTCCTCGGGCAGGTAGCGCAGGGTGGAAGGGGCGATCACGGCCACCAGGTCGCCCTTGTGCAGGTACTCCTGCCCGGGCAGCTCCGGCCCGTCTCGCAGCCAGTACACATTGTGGGGGTAGAGGTACCAGGCCAACCGCATGCCCTGGTAGTCGCCGGCGGAGCTGACAAAGATGCGCTGCCCGGACTCGCCGATCAGGGGCTGGATGCGGGCGCTGAGCTCCGCCATCGACTGGTCGCCCATGGCCACGCGGCGGGCGTATTCGGGTTGTCCGCGGAAGGCCTGCAGGGCACTGTCTGCGCGGTGCAGCAACTGGCGCAGCCACAGGGCGTCCAGCAACAGCCAGCCGCCAATGAACACCGTGGTGGCCAGGGTCAGTGCCTGCTGTGCCGAAAGCACCCCAAGGGCCATGAGCAGTACCACCACGGCAATGAGCAAGCCGCACAACCAGGCCGTCAGCGGCACCGGCCACGAAGCGATGCCTGCGTTGGCCACCCCGAGGTGGGCATTGATGGAGGCGTGGTTCCAGCCGAGTGGGCTCAGCCAGTTGCCCACGGTGGCGGCGAGTTTTGCGGAGAAGGTATCGGGTTCCAGGGCCAGCCCCGAGATTTCCAGGGTACTGCCGGCATCGCCCTGGAAGCGCAGGGCAACGGCAGCCAGGGCCGGCGGCAGATCATTGAGCGAGTTGAGGTCGACGCTGCGCTCTCCATCGCTGATGGGCAGTTCCAGCATGCGGAACTGGCGCCCGTGGGTGCGCCAGACAAAGTCGCTGCGGACCAGGCCCGGTCCGGGCTGCAGCAGAAAAACCAGTTGCCCGAAATCGCCAATGCGGGTGTTGGCGGTGCGCAACTCGAGCACGGCAAAGCCGTTGCCGTCGAGGGTGACGCGATAGCGGTCGCTGCCCAGGGAATGCAGGCGCCCGGTTGCGGGGTTGAGGTCGGCGGCGTGAAAGCGGTGTTCGGTGGAGGCGGGGCCTGTGCCCTGCAGCAACTCGGCGTCGGCCGCCAGCCACAAGAGCAGTGCGATGGTCGCGATACTGGCAATCAGAACAGGGCGCATCCTGCGAATCTTTCCTCCTGTCTTTGGTGGCACCCTGTGGGCGACACCGGTGTGTCAGTTGTCCGCCGAGAGCGTTTTACTCGCCTTGAGACCAGCCGGATTTGGCGTTTGCTGCGGACAGGCCTACAGTGTAAACAACTATGCACACCCACGACGAGTCCGGATTTGAGAGATTCCCCATGAGACAACTATCTGGCCTGATGGTCATTATGGCTGCGCTGTTGATTTCCGCCTGCGACAGCGAACGGGCTGCGGCCCCCGCTGCGCCCCCTAATGCGCCAAAGCCTGCGCCAGCCGCCACTGAGCCCGCTCCGCCGCCCGAGCCGGCGCCTCCCGCACCCTCCGCAACCCCCGCGGAAACCGAAACGCCCGCTGCGGAAACCGTTGCCGATCTCAGCGGCACCGTATGGCAACTGGTCAGGATCCAATCCATGGATGACACCGTGACCGAGCCGGCCCCCGACGCGGTATTCAGCATCAGCTTCCAGGCCGATGGTCGGGCGGCCCTGCAGGTGCACTGTAACCGGGGGATGGGCAAGTGGCTGTCGGCGTCACAGGGGCAGTTGCGCTTTGGCCCGCTGGCGGTCACCCGCAAGATGTGCGCGGCGGAGTCGATCGATGGACGCTTTCTCAAGGAACTGGATTTTGTTCGATCCTACGTCCTGCGAGACGGTCAGCTTTACCTGGCGACCATGGCCGATGGTTCGATTATCGAGTTTGCCCCGTCTGCAGACCAGGGCCAGCAGCGCGAGGATTAATTGCCAGCTGCGTCGCGTCTGTTCCGGTTCCATGCCCGTTCGGTGGGGTTCAGGGGCTGGAGATGGACGGGCCTGAAGGGGGCGATAAGTTGTTCCCGGCGGCGGTACAGCTGCCATCCCGCCAGCGCCGACAACAGGGCGAACCCCAGCGCCATGGCCACACTACCGCGGTCAGCGCGGGAGCTGGAATGGCTACTCCCGGCGGCAGCGGCCTGTTCGGGGTTGGCGATGACGTCCAGGGTCCGGGCCGGGAATTCCACCGATTTCAGTTGCTGCGCATCCAGGTCGTACCACTGCAGGCGTGCCGCAGCGATGGTGTACTGCCCGGGGCGCTTGGCGAGGTAGGTGATGTTGTCGGTGCGCATGCCGGTCAGGGTACCGCGGTTGATCCGGTCCTGTACCTGCTGCTTGCTGTAGACGCCAAGGCCATCGATTTCGGTGGCGGGAAAGGTCGGAAATACCATGCCGGGCAGGTCCGCAGCACTCAACCGGATACTGCGTTTGAACGCCGTGCCCGCCAACACCGCCTCGGTACCCGGTTCTGGCTGCCAGGTTTCCTCCACCCTGAGATTGCGCGCGCTGATGACAATTCCCATGCCCTCGGTGCCGGGAGGTCGCTCGATCTGCAGCGTCACCGGGTCGGTGGTCACCGCCGCCGACATTTCCTCCTTGTCCAGCGGGTTGGCCTTGTAGCTGAAGCGCACGTGAACAGGCGGGATTCGCAGTTCGCCGTCGCGCATGGCCCAGGCGTTGAGTTCGTGGCGCTGGACCGAGTAGCGGGTTCCGTCGATGGTCACGCTGTCGACGATGGGGTGATCCGCCGGGGGCATCAGTAGCAGCCCCTGTGGGTCGGGCAGGTCGAAGTTGGCGGCACTGGCAAAATAGCCTGGCGCCAACAGTTCTACGAACAGGGCGATGCGCTGGCCGGCCCAGATCGGGTCGCTGGCCTGGAGGTGGGTGCGTACCTGTGCGCCCTCCCCGGCGGCGGCAAACGGCTGCAGGCAAATCAGCCCGAGCCAGGTTCCCAGCCAGCGTGCGGGGTGGGTTTTCCAGGAGCTCATGGCTGTTTTCGCGGCGCTCATGGCTGTTTCCAGGAGGCTCATGGCTGTTTCCGAGGGGCTCATGGCTGCGTGCCCTCCTCCGTGTCGGAGTCCTGCCCGCGGTGCGCCGCCTGGTAGGCGAACTTGGCCCGCAGGAAATCGCCCGGTGAGGTCTGCACCCGGCGCAGCCAGGTGGCGCGCAGTTCCGCGTCGGAGAGTTCCTCGCTGTTCAGGAGTTCCGGTTCGCCCTGCTGGTTGTCGCCCTTCTGGTCGAACACCACATCATCGGGGGTGAAGGCGCCCGTCTGCTCCTTGTCGCGATTCTTGCCCGCGTTCTCGATCTTTTGTTTGCGCGCCAGCGCCAGCGCCTTGTTAGCCTCGGCCTCTTCCCAGCCGGGGCGGAAACCCAGGGCGCGGTCGTAGCTTTTGATGGCGTCGTCGTAGGCCCCGTGCATCAGCAGGGCGTTGCCCTGGTCGAAGGCGCCCGTGGCCCCGGGAACCCGCGCGAAGGTACGGGCGGCTTCCTCGAAATCACCGTTGCGGTACTGGGCGACTCCAATCCGCCAGGGGTCGGTGTAGACCCGCGCCGCCTCCCGGTAGGCCTTGTCGCGCATAAGTGCATCGCCGCGCTGGTCGTTGCTGCGCCAGAACTCGGGGTCGCGCCAACTGCCCACGGCGAGAATCAACACCGCCACCGTACTCGCAACCAGGACGGCGCGCTGTTTGCGGGAAATTGCGTTCATGTCCCGATCCCCCGGGGAATCATCCACCCCCGACGGAAGAACAGCAGCATCATGGCGGCAATGAGAGGCGTCAGCCAGTAACCGCTCTCGGCCCACCGTGTGTCCTCGTCAGTGGCGATGGCCGGGGCAAAACGGGCGGCATTGGCCAGTGACTGCACGTCGCTATCGTCTGCTGTCAGGTACTGGACACTGGCGCGCACCGCCCGGGCAGCCGCTTCAAGGTCATCCCGCTCCCCGCCGGGGAGCAGGGGGGGCCACAGACGTACCGGGGTGGCAGAGTTCTTCCGCCACTGTGCAATTGCCGTGGTCTGTTCCGGGGAGATGCTGTCGGTCAGCCAGACAATCGAGCCACCACCGGCGGCCGCCAGGGTCTGGTCGGCGAGTGCCAGGGCCTCGGCGGCAGCGTCACCGCTCTCGGGCATCACTTCCGGCGTCAGCGCCCGGGCAAAGTTGTCGACAATGCCGGCGTCACCCGTGGCGGGCATGACCACGTGGGCGGTGCCGTCGTAGGCGATCAGTGAGGCCCTGGCATTGCCACGGGCTTTCAGCAACTCGTGAACTTTGAGTGCAGCCCGCACCTGGCGGCTGGGTTGCACATCCTCGGTCTCCATCGACGGCGCTACCCTGAGCACGATGGCCAGCGCCGCCGTGTCATCGGCAAAGGGGGAGGGTTCGTGGTGCCAGCTGGGCCCCGCAATGGCCACGACCAGCACCAGCCAGCTGAGGCCAATCCACGCCAGTGGCCCGAAGCGACGCTGCCGTCGCTCACCGCCCCAGAGGAATTCCAGCAGGTGGGGGTCTATGATGCCCCGCCAGGCGCGGCCCGCGTCGGTCTGGCGCTGCAGTGCCCACCACAACAGCAGCGCCGGCAGCAGCGCCAGCAGCCACAGGGGGCGGATAAAGTGGAACTGGGCCAGCGCTGTCACCAGGCCCATCGGGGCCGCCGCGGCCAGAGTCGCGGCCCCGCTGCGGCGGGCCTCAAGGCGGCGTCGCAGCGCCAGCCCGGTCCCGAGATAGGCCATGGAAACCAGCAGCGAAAGTGTCAGTGGCCACCAGTACACGTCCCGGCGGGGGCGGTGGGACAGGGTTTCGACCTTGCGGGTCTCCAGGGCGTCGAGCTGTTCGTAGATGGCCTCGAGTTGCTGGCGATCAGTGGCGTGGGAGTACAGCCCGTCAGTGGCGGCGGAGACTTTTTTCAGGGCGACTTCATCCAGGGCATCCTCCCCCGCAGCATGGGGATCACCCACCGCCACGGTGTGGATCACGATACCCTTGTCAGCGGCAATCTGGGCGGCCTTCTCCGGCGGCACCTGGCTGGCGGTGTCGTTACCGTCGGTCAGCGCAATCAGCACGCGCTCTTGCACCGTGCTGCGCTCGAACACGTTGATGGCCAGGCCCAGGGCGTCGCCGAACGCGGTTTGCGGCCCGGCCATGCGTACCTGCGCCTCGCCCAGCAGCTCGCGACACACCTGCAGGTCCTCGGTGAAGGGCGCCTGTACGAAGGCGGCGCTGCCAAAAAAGATCAGTCCGACCCGGTCGCCCTGGCGGCGTGCCAGGAAGTCGTCCAGCACCGCTTTGACGGCGCTGAGCCGGTCCACCGTTTCCCCGGAGGTATCCTGGAAGTCGCGGGTAGCCATTGAGCCCGAAAGATCCACTGCCAGCAGCAGGTCACGCACCGGCAGTTCGCGGGTGACGGGCGGCTCGATGACCTGGGGGCGGGCGACGGCCAGGACACAGCACAGCCAGCACAGCGACACCACCAGAGAGCGCCACACACTGCCGCGCGCGACGGCGGCGCCATTTCCCGGTTGCTGGCCTGCCACCCTGGCAAGCCGAGTCAGAAAGGGCACCACCAGGCCGCGGCGCGGTTCGCTGTGCGGCGGCAGCAACCACCAGGCCAGGAGCGGCAGGGGCAGCAACAGCAGCAGCCAGGGATAGGCCAGGGTCAGGTTACTCACTGTGCCGGTGTCTCCCCGGCCACGTGTTCGGGGGCGGGAGCGTGGTGCTTTATCCACCGGCGTGCCTGGTCGAACAGGTTGCTGAGCTGTTCCGCATCCAGGGGTGAGCCTGAGGAGCAATACGTGGCGTTCTCCAGGGCTTGCCCCAGGCTGCCCGAGAAGCGGGTGTTGCCACGTTGGTCGAGAAAGGCGAACCACTCGCGCCCGGTGAGCTCGGCCACCTCGGCCCGCGGGTAGGCGGTGAGCGCAGTGCGTTTCAGCAGCACGCTCAGCTGCGCCAGCCCCTGTTGTTGTTCACGCTCGGTCGCCTGCGCCCCGGTCACCGTAGTGCTCAGCTGCTTCAGCTGCGCCAGCGCTTCGCGGCGATAGTGATTGCGCTGCCAGTGCACCAGCGCGCGCAACAGGACGGCGACCAGCGCCAGTGCCAGTATGCCGAGCAACCACAGCCACCCTGGAGGCGGTGGCCATAAGGGCACAGGCCCGGGCACGATGATGTCGTGCAGATTGGCGAGACTGGCGGGGTCGTCCTTCATCGCCGGCGCACTCCGCCCAGCCGCCGCCGCACCTGATCGGCAACATCCTCATCAGTGCTGAGGGGGATGACAGGGGTTTCCCGTTGCAGCAGGAAGTGGCGACCACTGGCGCGGCTGGCCTCGAAGTCCTCGCGGTAACGGTCGCGCAACGGCTGGTGGTGGGTGTCCACCTCCAGTTGATTGCCGGCGGCTTCGAATACCAGCGGACCGGCGGCCGGCAGCTCCGCTTCCAGCGGGTCGTGGACAAAACCGAACAGCACGTCGTTGCGGTGGGAGATGCGGGTGAGCAGGTGGCGGCTTTCCTCGTCCTGGCCGGCGCCGTCACTGATGATGCACACCAGGTTATCGTGCTTGGCCAGCCGGTCGCAGTGGCGCAGGGCTTCGTTGAGCATGCCCGGATTGCCGCGAATGCCGGCCTGCAGGGAGAGGGCGTGATTTTGCTTCAGGATGTGCTGCAGGATGCGCATGACGGTGGCGGCACTGCGCTGGGGGCGCACTTCAACCAGCTCATGGTCGTTGAATACCAGGGCACCAACGCGGTCCTGCTGGGCCAGTACTCGCCAGGCGGCCAGCGCTGCAGCCTCGGCGGCGGTGACCGATTTCATGCGCTTGCGGCTGCCGAAAAACATGCTCATGCGCTGGTCCACCAGCAGCAGGGTACTGCGTTCCCGTTCCTCGGTGAACACGCGGCTGTGGGTGCGGCGGGTACGCGCCGTGACCTTCCAGTCGATTTGGCGGATATCGTCGCCGGGCTGGTAGCGGCGGATTTCCTCGAAATTGAGGCCGCGACCGCGCAGCCGCGAATTGTGGCGTCCGGCCAGCAGGGAGTGCACTGGCTGGCGGGGCAGGAAGCTGAAGCCGCGGGCGCGGTGGCGCATGGCCAGCAGGTCCTCCATGCGGGCGTAGGCGCCAGCGGGCGCGGCGGGCTCGGCTTGCTTGTTGCGGGGTTGTCCAGGCATCGGCCGTCCGCGCTCAGGCCACCGCGACGTGCTGCAGGATGCTGCTCAGTACCTGCATTGGGGTTATTCCCTCGGCTTCGGCCTCATAGGTCAGTATCAGGCGATGGCTCAGGCAGCAGGGCACGATGGCTTTCACGTCGTCAGGCGTCACGGCGTTGCGGCCATCCAGCCAGGCATGGGCGCGGGCAGCGCGGTCGAGGGCCAGGGTGCCCCGGGGGCTGGCGCCCACCTGGATCCAGTCGGCGAAGGGTGCGTCGTTGTACTCGGCCGGTCGCCGGGTCGCGGCGATCAGGGCAACCATGTAGCGTTCCACCGCATCGGACACCTCCACCGCCAGCACTTCGCGGCGGGCATCGAGTACCGCCTGGGCGGGAATTTGCGCCGGGCGGCTGTCCGCGCTTCCGGCCTCTTCACCGCGTACCAGGCGCAGGATTCTGTGTTCGTCTTCGTCGCTGGCATAGTCAACCGTCACATGCAGCAGGAAGCGGTCCATCTGGGCTTCCGGCAGGGGATAGGTGCCCTCCTGCTCGATGGGGTTCTGGGTGGCCAGCACCAGGAACAACTCGGGCAGGACATGGGAGTGCCCGGCCACTGTCACCTGGCGCTCCTCCATGGCCTCCAGCAGGGCTGCCTGGGCTTTCGCCGGGGCGCGGTTGATTTCATCCGCCAGCACCAGGTTGCCGAAGATGGGCCCGGGTTGGAACTGGAACTTGTTCTCTACGGCCTCGGCAATGTAGATCTCGGTGCCGGTGATATCGCTCGGGAGCAGGTCCGGGGTGAACTGAATGCGACTGAACTCGCTTTCCAGGTTGGCCGCCAGCATCTTGATGGTACGGGTCTTGGCGAGGCCAGGGAGGCCTTCCAGCAGCACGTGGCCGTTGGCCAGCAGCGCGATCAGCAGATTATTGATGACTTCTTCCTGGCCGATAATGCCGGCGGCCAGTCGCTCGCGAAGTTCCAGAATAGTTGCGTGTGCGCTCATGGTGGTTCCGTTGTTGCTGGCTGGGAGGGCGGGGGTGCCGCTGCGATGCGCCCCAAGGATAGATGAAAACCCTTCGTCGAGTGAATGGCCCAACACAATATGGGACGGACTTTGGGTCAAGACACTAGCGGTAGTGCAAGCACATGATATTCATGACAACAGGAATGAAAACGCTGCGGCAGGTTATTGTTCCAACTGACTGACCGGTGTGCCCTGTGGTGGCCGGAAGTACAGGGTGTACAGCACCCGGTCCAGCACGGCCCTGCCGTTCCAGGCGGGCTTGTTGTTGACAATGGCCAGTACGGCCCAGGTGGTACCGTGTTCGTCCCGGGTAAAACCGGCGATAGAGCGGACGTTGTCGAGGGAGCCGGTCTTGATCCTGCCCTCGCCTACCAGGCCGGTATTGCGCAGCCGCCGCGCCATGGTGCCGTCCAGGGCGATGATGGGCATGGAGGCCATCAGGTCGGCGGCGTAGGGGCTTTGCCAGGCCTCCTGCAGCAATTGCACGCCCTGGCGCGCTGTCATGCGCCCGTCCCGGCTCAGCCCGGCGCCGTTCTCGATGACCAGCCCGGTAGTGTCGATGCCTTTCTTCGTCAGCCAGTTGCGCACCCCGCGCACGCCGGACGCCCTGTCATCGCTGTCACTCCTGAATTCTGCGCCGATGGACAACAGCATCTGCCGCGCCATCACGTTACTGCTCCACTTGTTGATATCGCGGACCATGGTGGCGAGGTCGGGCGAGGTTGTGCGAACCAGGCGCCGTGAATCCTCAGGCGTCGCCGCCAGCTGATTGCTCCCCTTCACAGTAATACCCCGTTCTGCCAGCAGGCCGCGTACCAGTTCGAAGGCGTACTGTTGCGGCGGTAGCAGAGAGAGATAGTTACTGGTGCGGCAATCTTTTGGCAGCTTGCCGGAAATGCGCAACACCACCTGGCCGTTGTCCTGGAAAATGGGCTCCCACTCCAGCGCATCCCGCCCGGGACAGCGCCCCGGCGCCGTCATGATGACCCGGTTGTCGATACGCACGCTGTCCAGGTGCGGTGTCGCCCAGCTGCGCAGGCCGCGCTCGTCGGCGAGCAGGTGAAACTGTTGCAGGTTCAGGTTGGTGAGAAAGGGTGACGGCTGCACCAGGAAGGGCGCGTAGGGGTTGCCGCCCTTGTCATCGAACACTGGCTGTTCGGGTGTCAGTTGGAAATAACTGCCATCCAGCACCAGGTTGCCTTCGATGGTATCGATGCCCATGCCGTGGAGTTCACCAAGGCTGGTCCACAGGCGTTCGATGGTCAGTTTCGGGTCGCCGCCAAACCGCAGGTAGAGGTTGCCCTTGAGGGTGCTGCCCTCCAGTTGCCCGTCGGTCAGGACGTCGGTATCCCAGGTGTAGTTCGGGCCGAGTAGCTCCAGGGCGGCGAAGGTGGTCACCACCTTCATGATGGAGCCGGGCACCATCAGAGTATCGGCGTTGACGAACTGGGGCTCGCCCGGGCCGTTGAGCGGCACCGCGGCCACGCTCAGGGCATCGGCGTTGTCCAGGGAGTTGGCGGCGTAGTCACGGATCTCCCTGGCCCAGGGGCTGGGGTCGGCTGGAGCGGCGCTGGCAGTAGCAGTTATCCATAAGAGGCTTGCCACTACACAGCCCAGCCGGTTGTGCAGGCGTCGAGGATCGCGCTTTGCTGCCGCCGGAGCGGGTGCGTATTGGCCGCTTGCTGCCATCACCTGAGGAGCCACTTCTCAACTTGTATCGGGAATTACATTAGCAAGCGGGAAGTGGCTCTACCAGCATTATCCGGGTGGTGGCCCGTGTTACCGGCGTCGTTGTCTCAGGCGCAGTCCGCCCGCGGTGAGAAGGCTGATGGCGGCAAGCAACAGCAGCCCGGGGCCGGCAAGGGGAATGGCAACGCCGATAAGGGCGTCGATCAGGCTCACCGCAGCTTCCGCCTGGGCGGCAACAGGCTCGCCGTCATCCGAGGTGCCGCTGGCCACGATCTGGTTCACGTGAACATCCCCCGCCGCGCCGTTGACCAGTCCCGCAAAGCGACAGGTGTACTGCCCGCCCGCTGGCAGGCTCTGGGGCAGCACACAGGTGCCCTGGCCGCCGAGCGCGCCGAACCGGGAGTCGTCGAGGGCATCGACCGTCACCGTGTCACTGACGGAGGTGTTGCTGAGAGTCACCGTGAACTGCACGGCCTGGCCCGGGGCGGGTATCTCGGTCCGGGACGGCGTTTTGGTCGCCTCGAGGCTGGCTGGGGTGCCCCGGATCACCACCGTGGCGATATCGTAGACCAGCTTGCTATTGTTGCCTGTGGAGTCCTCGCCTTCAGCGCGTACCACGTTGGTTTCGGCGGTGCCGCCCTGGCCCATGACCATGGCCTGGAACGCACAGCTATACGAAGCGCCGCTAGCGGGGATGGTAATGGGGAGGACGCAATTGCCCTGGCCATTCAGGTCGCCATAGATGCTGTCCACCAACGAAGTGATGCTGACCGCAGCCACCGGTGAATCATTCACCACTTCAAGCGTGAAGGTGACGCCGGCTCCGGGTTCGGTGATGACGTTGGTCGAAGGGGTCTTGATAACGCGGATATCTATCTGTGCCGGTGGATAGGCGGTACTCAGGATGCGCACCGTGGCGGAGTTGATGTCTTCCACGGGTTGGCCGTCGTCGTCCTCGCCGGCAGCGGTGACTTCATTGGTTTCGATGTCACCGGCGCTACCGCTGACGAAAGCGGTGAAGCTGCAGGTGTAGTTGCCGCCCGCCGGGGCCAGGGTTTGCGGTAACGCGCAGGTGCCCTGGCCGTCCAGGTTGCCGTAAATGCTGTCGTTCAGCGAGGTCAGCGTCACTTCGTCTACCGCCGAGCGATTGCGCACCCTGATTTCAAAGGTGACATCTCCCCCCGGTTCGCGGACCTGGGAGGGGCGCGGTGTTTTGAATACGCTGATCTCGGAACCCAGGTCGGTAATGGTGACGCTGGCGCTGGCCTGGGCCTGGAGCGTATTGCCGTTGGCGTCGGTGCCCGTGGCGTCGATGGTGTCGGTGATCACGTCACCGGGGACGCCGCTGGCCGGCGCCCTGAACTGGCAGAAGTAGGCCGGGCTGCCGATCTGCAGGGTCCGGGGGAGGGAGCAGTTACCCTGGCCATCCAGGTTGCCGTAGAGGTCATCCTGCAGGCTTTGCAATTCCACCGGCACCAGGGAGAGATTAAATGCCAGCACACTGTAGCGTACTGGGCCGCCGGGCTCGGGAAGCCGGCGGGGAAAGGCGGTCTTGAACAGGCCCAGGCGGCCCGTCGTGGGTGCAATGCCTACAATGCTTACCGTGGCGCTGGCGCTACCGGCGACGGGGTTGCCCTCATTGTCGGTGCCCTCGGCGGTGACGGTATCGGTGACGGTAGTACCCGCTGGCCCCGACACAGTCGTGGTAAAGCTGCATATGCGCATTTCCCCGGGAGCGATCGTGGCCGGCAGCACGCAGTTGCCGCGCCCGTTGAGGTCGCCGTAGGGGACGTCCACCAGCGAGGTGATGGTGATCGGGTCGGTCCCCGAGGAGTCGTTGTGCACCGCGATATAGTAGGTGACCTCACCGCCCGGGGCGGTCAGGGTTTCCGGCACCGCCGCCTTGGCCACTGTGATTTCGGGAGGTGTTTCCACGGTAATCGGCAGCTCGACGTCCACGTCCCCCCGACACTTGGGCGGGTCGGGCGTGAACTCCGCGGGGTCGAGTGGGTCGGCACAACTCGCGGTGTTGCCGTTGTTGTCCCAGCTCATGACATAAGCCACGTCCAGGCGGCCATCGCCGTCGTCATCCTTGCACAGCAACTGGGTGGACTGGATATCCCGGTAGGTGGGGGTGCTGGGGCTGATATCGCCGCAGTTGTCCCCGTTCAGTTCCAGGTAGGGGCCACTGCCAGAGGTCAGGTCGGTGGGGGTGCCAATGGGCTGCAGTGACTCGAAGGTACAGCTGGACCCACCGACGGGTGACTCGCCGTTGTCACCCACAAAGAAGCCCACGTTGTAGCGTTCGCTGGCGCCACCCCCATTCTCGAAATAGATACGGACAGTGGCGGTGACCAGTTCGCCCTCGGTGCAGGCGGCGGGCCCCGCGATGACTTCGGCGCCGGTCGGTTGCAGGTCATTGGAGGTGCAGCGGTCGACACTGCCGAAATCCGGGGGGCAGGCGGCGGCGTTGGTATCGGGGCTGTTGCCGGCGGTAAACGCGACGAAGCACGCCAGGCCGCAAATCAACGAATGCCATGATCTGCCGGCGCTGCATTTTTCAGCCACGCGATTCTCCGTGCCGGGGACAGGGTTGATCGATGTCCTGAATGTATCGGTTGGTTTGTATCGCTGCAATAAAAAGACAGTGTCCTCGGGCGATCCGGCCCAGGGGACACTGTCTCGTTTGTCGCCGCCGGGTCAGGGCGGCTTGCGGTGCGGGGCGCTAGCTCCCGCGAGCCGACCGGCGTGATTCAAGCCAGATCAAACCGGTCGGTAGTGCTAACTTTAGTTCATGTTGCGGAGGGCGTATTACTATTTTTTGCCTGGGTCGGTTAGAACAGGGAGAGGTTTTCCCCTTCGGGACGCACGATAACCGCGTCACCAACGTGCAGTGCCCCGCTTCTGAGGATTCGGGCGCACAGGCCACCGTGCCCGATCATGGCCGCGACGGCGCCTTTACCGAGGGCGGACTCCATCCGCGAGCAGGGGTGGCACAGGGCGGCGGCCTCGAACAGGGCGTCGCCAATAGCGAATCGCTGGTGCCTCAGGGCATTGAGATTGATCCCGCGCACAACAAGATTGCGCCGCAGTAGGGCCGGGTCAATCTCGTCCCGGCCGGTGAAGTGGCAGATCTGCCGGATAAACTCCTCCGATATCAGGGTCACCTGCCGCGCGGAACCGGGACTTTTGCCCAGACGATGATCTCCCTCCAGGCCGCGGGAGGCGACCGCCCGGGCCGAGGTGACTGCACGCACCAGGCCCTTGCGCTCCGTGCGCAGACCGATCCAGGTCAATTCCCCGGGGGCCAGCTCCCGGGCGAAACGGTCGAGGGGATGGGGGCGTTTGGGAGCGGCGGGGTTCACCTGCCAGCGGCCGACGTGACTGCAAACCGCTCCCGCGGGAAATGGACATGCACGGTACCGGTGGTGAGCGTATCGCGCCGGAGGATAAAACGATCCGGCTGGCTGGCCACCAGGATACCGGTGACGGTGTCTGTGGCGTAGTCGGCAGGTCCAATCGTGACCGGCTTGCCCAGCAGGTCATCTTCGCCGATGTCTGCAGGCAGTTCCCGCGGCTCGCACGATCCGGCAATCGCTAGTACCTGGTCAGCTGACAACTCTTCCGTGGGGACAGTTTCGAATGCGGCGACGGTCTGCATCCAGGCCTGTACCCGGGGGAGCCTGGCAGCCAGGTTGCGCCCTCCCACCTCGGTAGCAAACCAGAGGCAGTGCCAGGCGGCGAAATCAGCGATCGTGGGTTGATCGCCGAACAGGAAATCTGCAACGAGCAGTGCCTCGAGGTCGTCGAGGTAGCCGTTGACGTCGCCACCGGGCCCCCGTTTCTGCAGACGCGGTTCGTTCATGGAGCGGGTCATGCCGGCGCGGTCGCGCAGCGTTCGAAACAGGGTGACGGGTCCGTAGTCAGCAATGACACGGCGTAACAGCGGCCAGCCGGCCGCCTTGCTGACACAGGCAAAGAACACCTCCAGTTCCGCCCGCGTTGCGAGTTCACGCTGGGCATCATCGGCCTGTGCCAGGGACAGTTCGGGACGGCCGGCCATGGCGGCAACCTCTTCTCCAATAAGGCGCGAATCGCAGAATACGTCCGCGCCCAACTGGGCCGCCGGAATGCGCCGATAACCGCCAGTCAGCGTGTCTACGCCGGGTCTGGGTGGCAGCGGCGCAGTGCGCGCCGACTGCCAGGGAAGGTCGCAGTAACCGAGCATGGCCCTGATCTTCGCCGAGAAAGGAGATATCTCGTAATGGTGAAGAATGAGTTCGGGCATGTCGGTTGTGCTCCTGTCAGTGGTCTTGTGCTCCTGCGGGGAGCTTGCGCCAATGGTAATTTACTTTCACGCGAGTGCCATCAGGCGCCTCGTCACCCACGGGCTCGAGCGCATAGCTGAAACCGGCTTCCGGAATTGCCGCGCCACCGAAAGGCAGGTGCGGGTTGAGGTAGCGATTGGGGCGGGCGTCGGTAAACCGGCTGACAGCGCTATGTGGCCGCGTTGTCTGCACCGCCATGTTACCGTCCTCTGCCTGGTAAATCTCCACACCATTGGGGAAAGGCTCGAGCGCGAAGGGCGCGTCGGCGGAGTGCAGGTTGCGCAGTGCCCGGTCGTACAGCCGGTACTGGGTCTCCCCGTCGCGGATGCGCAAATCGAACAGGGTGGAGCCCGACTTGCGGGCGTCACGTTCGGGGCCGGGCAACAGTTCGTTGATGAGGGTGTAGCCGTAGATCAGCGATCGTCCTTCCCAGCCTAGCTGCTCCATCGGCGGCAGCCCGTCTGACAGGCTGTCCCGGCAGTGTTCGCTATCCGCCGGCGGAACATCGCTGGCGTAGTAGTCCAGCCGGCGCTGGAAGCACATGGTGTCGACGAAGCCGCGCTTGAGGAAGGGTTGCGCGGCATCGTCGAACTCCCACCAGCTCCAGCCGTCCTCTTGCCGGAAGTATTGCGGCGGTATTGCGTCGAGGGCGAATTCCCGGGGAGTGGAGTCCACCACCAGCAAAAAGCCATTGCCCGGGCCGGTCTCAGCCGGCTCATTCTGGCTCCACAGGTATTCGCCGTTGTAGTACCACATCACCACACCCGGGCGGTAGTTCACGTTGAGCGCGCCCATCTCCTCGCCCTCTCCGCCCAGCGGGAAAAAGCTGAAGCCCGGTTTGGTGAGGGCGGCGTCGTAATTGCGCACCGCGGCGAACTCGGCGTAGGGATCGCGGTACTCCAGCAGGTAGTAGTGGGGTACCGCCAGGTGATGGCTGCCGCCAGAGAGGGTAAAGCCCTTGTTGTCCCAGCCCTCGATGGCGGCGGATTCGAAATTCTCACTGAAGCCGATAGCAGCCAGGGTGATATTGTCGAGCAGGGCGCCATTCTCTACTGCGGCACCGTCGGTGAAGTAGCTGAAGCGCAGGGTGACTTCCCGGCCGCGCCAGGGCGACAGGTCGAACTGCGCGTGCACCCACTGGGCGGCGCTGCAGGGGTCGTCAGCGCTCTGGCCGATGCGGTCCTCGGCCATCACCCGAGCCGCGCCCGGGTCGCAGCCCGGAGCCGACTCCACCTTGCCGTCGCCGTCGGCGTCACCACTGAGGCCGGTAAAGCCCGGGCGGGAGCCGGGCCCCTCGTGGCCCTTGTTGGCGGGCATCACGCTCTGTTTGTCTGCCACCTCCGACTTGTCCGTTGGCAGCAGGCGCTCGAACTCCTCTCCAGGCGCCGCGGCTTCGACGTACAGGTAATCCCACTCGGCTTCGATTTCAAACCAGGCATCCAGCTCCAGCAGCACCGGTTCATCGGAGCCCGCCTCGCGCAGGTCGAAGGTGCGCCCGAGACTGCGCAGCATGTCATTGCCCTGGCCGCTGTAGGCCGCCTGTGTACCGTTGCCCACGGCCAATGGGCCCAGTTCGATATTGCGCTGTTTGGGGGGCAGGATGACCATCGCTGCGTCGCAGGCGCCGGCGTTGTCCGCCGTGCCGGGAGTGCCGCTCCAGTCATTCATGGTTTTCAGGAACAGGCTGCCCTGCGCTGTACCCCCGTTTGCAGCGGGGCGCACCACGCAGGGGGAAAGCCAGCCGAGGACCATGCGTGACCAGGCGCTCAGTTCCTGGGGTTCGGGGCCGGCAGTGGCCGACATGGCCTCCCAGCTCCCGGTCGAGTTGCTGGTCTGGCGGGCGTAGATATCCGGCAGGCCCAGGGAGTGCCCGAACTCGTGGATAAAGGTGGACACCTCGGTGTACTCGGACTGCATATTGTAATCCAGCACCCACAGGCCGTTACCGATATCGATGCCCCCCCGGGGGTTGGTGGTGCCCTCTACCTCGGGGCCTTTACCCAGGTTGTGGCTGAGGGAGAAACGGTGGGGCCAGATGCGATCCGCACAGGCCTGCTCTGCAGGATTCAGTTTATCGAAGGCGTCGTTGCTGGCGGTGACATTCAGTTTTTCATCGAGCTTGTAGAGGCCCTGACACGAGGCCTGACCCTTGCCCGCGACAATCATGATGAAGTGGTCCAGGTAGCCGTCCGGCTCGTCGCGCACGCCGTCGCCGTCGAAGTCAGTGGGGTCCCACAGGTCGTAGTCCTGCCAGGGGAAGTCCGGGTCGGCCTTGTAGGCAGCCTGCAGGGCGTCGATGACCAGCCCTGTGGCTCGCTCGTCGTTGCGCCAGGAGCCATCGGAGTTTTGCACCGGGCGCCCGTAGTAGCTCAGGGGGTGTTCCAGGTGGACTACCGGCACAATATCGCCCGTAATGTTGTAACGCCCGCGGGATTGATGCCAGTAGTAATGGGAAAGCGTGCCTGGGCGCGGTTGCTCGACGCCGCCGGCGAACAGGAGGTCCTGGAAGTACTCCCGGTTCTTGCCGTCCTGCCGCGGGTCACCGGCGTAGCGGTCGTAGCCCTTGTCGCTGAACTGTACCGGCAGGATCAGCAGGCGATGGGGCCGCTCGTGGCCTGCCAATACCGGTTTGATCGAGTCGCTCTTGATTTGCGGGTGGCCGAGCTGGTCGAACTGGAGGTCGGCGAGCTTGTCGATCATTTCGGCGCTTTCGGCGCCGCTGGTATTCCGCCCGGTATTGGCGTCAGCCTGTTGAGCCGTAGTGGCCGTCAGCACACCGCTGGCCAGCGTGAAAAGCAGAGTGTATTGCGCCATCAATGAGCGTGACGGCCGTGACACGGTTGGAAAGGTCATGCATCCCCCTGAACAGTTGCGTGCGGGTTGCGACGCCTGGCGTCGAACCGCTCCAGCGGCACAGTCTACGCCAAGGGGGAGCATGCGGGGCAATCGATGCGATGAAGTGCCCGGCCAGCGGGGTGAAAACCGCCGCGGCCGGGCGTGCCGGTTACCACATGAAGGCAAGGCAGCTCGCCGTGAGCACTCCCATGCAGCGGTTGAACCAGACCCAGCTTCGCGGCGACGACAGCACCTGGCCGAGCAGTACACCAAAGGCGGCCCAACTGGTGGTGAGCGGAAAGCCGACTAGCAAGAATACGGCGACGATCAGCGCGGCCGACACCCAGTAGCCTTCACCGGCGGCAGTGAAGGAACTCACGGCAGTGATGGCCATGGCCCAGGCCTTGGGATTCACGTACTGGAACAACAGCGCCTCGTGAAAACGCATGGGTCGACCTTCGCTTTCCCCGGGCTGCAATGAATCGCGCGCAGGGGGCGGTGCGGTGCCTATGCGCCAGGCCAGGTAGAGGAGGTAGGCACAGGCAACCAGGCGCAGGCCCTGTTGCAGCACCGGGAAGGTCTCAAAGAGTACCCCCAGGCCACCGGCAACCGTCCCGATCAGGCTGGCGACGCCCAGGGAAACGCCCACCAGGTGGGGTATGGTGCGGGTGAAGCCGAAGTTGGCCCCCGAGGCGGTCAACATGATGTTGTTCGGGCCGGGTGTGCCGGTCATGGCGGCGGCAAATACGGCGATGGAAAGCAGCAGCTGCAGGGTGGTGGTGTCCACAACATTGACCTCTAAATTGTATCCATACAATATGAAAATTCGCTTGAATTTTGGGCTTCAAAGCCGGATGATCGACGCTATCAGGGAATCAATACCGGTGCAAAAGGTTTATTGTCACCATGACAATCGCGGAAATCTCACTGACCAAAGGCGAAACGCCTCTCTACCGACAATTGGCGGATGTCCTGGCGGAGCGCATAGGGAGCGGCGAGCTCGCCCCCGGGGAGCGCCTGCCGACCCATCGGGCCCTGGCCGATGCGGTGGGTGTCACGATTGGCACGGTCACCCGGGCCTATGCCGAGGCCGAGCGACGCGGCCTGGTGGAGGCCCGCGTCGGGGCGGGTACCTACGTCCGGCGCCCCGAGTCACCGAGCTGGAGCTTTGAGCAGCACGACAAGAACACCCGTACCCTGGGTTACAACATTCCACCCGCCATCGACCGCTCGGAAGTGCTGCAGCGCGCGCTGCAGCAACTGGCGGGGCATGGCCCCACGCTCAACCAGCTCATGTTGTATCAATCTCCGGAAGGCATCGGAGAACATCGCCACAGCCTGGCGGGGTGGCTCGCCAGCCTGGGTGTCGAACTGGACCCTGAGCATCTGCTGTTCACTTCCGGTGCCCAGCACGGGGTACAGCTGGCTCTGCAGACCTTGTGCCGGCCGGGGGATAACGTGCTCTGCGAGCGACTGACCTACCCCGGCTTGCTCAGCCTGGCGCGGCAGCAGCATCTGCACGCCCGCCCGGTGGAAATGGACGAGGAAGGCCTGCTGCCAGAGGCCGTCGATGCCGCCTGCCGGCAACACCACCCGCGACTGCTGTACGTTACCCCTACAATCCAGAATCCCACTACCGCGACCATGAGTGATGCGCGTCGCGATGCGTTGATCACTGTATGCCGGGAGCACGGTGTGCTGGTCCTCGAGGACGACGTGCACGGTCTGCTCCCCCGACAACACCCGGCACCACTGGTCAACCGTGATCCGGAGGGGGTCATTCACGTGGGTGGACTCGGTAAGACACTGGCGCCGGGCCTGCGCCTGGGCTATCTGCAGGCGCCGCGGGTGTATCGCGAAGCGCTGGTGGCGGGTATCCAGAATCACAGCTGGATGATCAGCCCGCTGCTCACGGCCCTGGCCGCGCTGTTGATTGAGCAGGGCGCCGCCGACCGGTTGCTGCAAACGGTGCAATCGGAAATGACGGCGCGCTGGGAGCGGGCGGCCCAGTGCCTGTCGGGTTACCGCCTGCGATTCCACCCCCAGGGCTTCCACGGCTGGCTCGAATTGCCCGACGAACTTCCCCTGAGTGAATGCCTGATCCAGGCCCGGGCCCGCGGTCTCGACGTGAAGTCCGCCGAGCTGTTTACGCCGCCGGGCTACCCAGCGCCCCCCGCCATTCGCATTGCCGCGAGCGCGCCGGCCAGTGTGGCAGAGCTCGAGCAGTCCCTGGGTTTGTTGCGTGAGGTGCTGGCCGGCAGCGGCCCGCGCGATGCTTTTACCCTGTAAGCCCCGTGGCAAGTTTTGCCGGCCCGATTCATGGTGTATGGTCGCACCTTCTGGAGGGGGCAGGCGCTGCCCAGGGATGTCGGATGTAGTGAGAAAATGATGGTGAACCGGTGAGCGCTGAATCCTTGCAATTGGCCTGGCGATGCCCGAGTTGTCAGTCGCCACTGGCTGCCAGTGAGCGGCAGTGGTTGTGTGAAAACAATCACTGCTTCGATATCAGCCGGCAGGGCCATGTCAACCTGTTGCTCGCCCATCACAAGCGCAGCAAAAACCCGGGTGACGCCAAAGCCATGTTGCAGGCCCGGCGGCGCTTTCTGCAGCGCGGCTTCTACCAGCCCCTGGCCCGTGCAATGGCTGAGCTCATAGGCGAGCAGGCAGCGCCCGGTGCCTCTTCCCGAACACTACTCGACGCGGGTTGCGGCGAGGGCTACTACTTGAGGGAGCTGGATGAACAGTTGCCGGGTAGCTGGCACTTTGGCGGATTTGATATCGCGAAAGATGCTGTGTTGATGGCGGCAAAATCGAATCGTCAGCACGAATATGTCTGTGCCAGCAGCAAGAACATCCCCCTGGAAGATGCCAGTGTCGATGTGGTTGTCAGCGTTTTTTCGCCGCTGCAATTTGACGAGATTGAACGCATTGTACGACCGGGCGGTGCACTGCTGGTGGTGGGCCCGGGTCCGGGGCACCTGTTGGAAATCAAGCGGGCGATTTACAGCGAGGTCAGAAGTTACGCGGAGACGAAATCACCGGAGAGCTTTGAATCGATGGCCAGCAAGAGCCTCGAATACAGCGCCGGCATACATGACAGTGAGGCCTGGCAGGATGTGCTGGCGATGACGCCCTTCGCCCACCACGGCAGTGCGGCTGCGAAGACGGAACTGCTGGCATCGCCTCCGCCGCTGCTGACCTGTGATTTTACCCTGGCGCTGTACCGCAAGCCCGGTGATGAAAAATAATCCTTTACCTCAAGTTAACATGAGGTCATAGACTCGTTTTCGTTCACTACAGGAGGAACGGAAATGATACAGCTTGAACATTTGAAGCTTGTTGTGAGGGATATCGAAGCCAGCCTGGCGTTCTATCGCGCCGCCTTTCCCCACTGGCGGATTCGCGAAGAGGGGCGGGGCGACTGGAATGGCAAGCCCCGCCGCTGGCTGCATTTTGGCGATGACTACCAGTACCTCACCTTCAATGACAACGGGGTCGGTGACAATCGCGACCTCGGTGGACACCAGACAGGTCTCGCTCACTTTGCTTTTGTGACCGCCAACCTGGATGCAATGATGGCAAGGCTGCAGGAAGCCGGCTTTGCGATAAGCAAGGACGGCGCCGAGGAACCCCATCGGCGCAATGTCTATTACATTGATCCCAACGGGTTTGAGGTCGAGTTTGTACAGTACCTGAGTGACTTGCCGGCGCAGCGTAACCTGTCCCAGTGAGTTCGGTGCTCAGCAATACGACACGGGCGAGCGTGTCCCGGGCGCCCGGCTCCTGCTAGGATATTCATTACCTTCTAACGGTAGCCTTGGCCACAGGGGACGCGTCGTGAGTGCAGATCAGCCAATTGGGGGACAACGGAAGCTCGAATCCCGGTGGGGGGCGCCCGGTTTCGTCAAGCTCCTGCAGGGGATTGCAGTGTTGTTGTTGCTGTCGGCTTGTAGTGACGGCAGTGACGGACCCCCTTACGTAGAACCCGAACCCGAACCGGAACCCGGCCTGACAGGTTGCGCGGACACGTCCAGTTGCGCTCCCAATCCTCCTCTGGAGATCGGTGCAGAGCGGCCGGCGCAAGTGCTGATCCCCTCCAACTACGACCCGGGCACCCGCTACCCCTTGATCGTTACGCTGCACGGCTACGGTGCCTTTGGCTCCCTGCAGTCGAGCTACCTCGGTCTCGATGCCCGGGTCGATAGCGCGCAGTACGTGCTGGTATCACCGGATGGCACCGAGAATCGCAACGGCACGCGATTCTGGAACGGTACCCCGGCCTGCTGTGCCGCCGCGGCCGCGGCGGAAGATGGCAGCGGCGAGGACTACTCGCAGATTGATGACGTGGGGTATATCCGTAGCCTCATCGAGGAGGCTGCCGCGACCTACAGCATCGACCCGTCACGGGTCGCGTTATTCGGCCACTCCAACGGCGGATTCCTGGCCCTGAGACTGGGCTGCGAAGCGTCCGACCTGGTGACCTCTATTGTCAGCCTGGCGGGCTCGACCTTTGCGCAGGAGAGCGCCTGTGCCCCCGCTGCCAAACCCGTCAGCCTGCTCGCTGTGCACGGAACGGCCGACGACACCATTCTTTATGACGGGGGCGAGATACTGGGCGAAGCTTATCCGTCTGCGCAGGAAACGGCCCGCCGATTCGCTGTGCTGGCCGGTTGCGACGGTGACAACCCAGGCGACGGAGGCAGTGTGGACGTTGTCGGCAACCTGAGTGGCGCGGAGACCCGTGTGCAGGCCTGGCCGGATTGCCCCGCCGGTGTGGAGGTGGAGCTGTGGACCATCGCAGACGGCCCCCATATACCCGGGCCCTGGGTGCCGGCCGCGCTGGATAGCTTTGTCGACTGGCTTATCGGACATCCGCGCGATTAAGCGGCGTGTGCCCGGCTGAAAGTCACCCGATGCCGAGGGGGTTCCCCCGGTCTTACTGTTCGCTGGCTTGCCCGGGAAAAAGTCGGGCTACTGTTTGCCAGACTCCAGAATGAAGGCCTCGAGTTCCTTGTCTATGCCCATGACGTGGCGGGCCAGCCACTCGGTGAGGAAGAGGGAAGCGGCGGACAGGAATTCCGGTGAGTCCGGGTCGCTATTGTGGAACAGGCTGTTCACTTCTTTCTGGAAACGCCGGTGGGCGCGCACGTGGGCGTCCAGCCCCGGGTAATCCAGTGAGGCCATGTATTCCTCCTCCAGCGCAAAATGGGAATTTACATAGTCCCGAAGTCGCTGCAGTACTTCCGGCCCGCTGTCGGGGTGCGCGATCAGGTCCAGGGTCTGGAACAGCACCCGGTGCTGGCTGTCCTGCCAGATAATATCGCTGGTCTTGCGATCGACAAACGTATGCGGGGCAGGCGAACCGCCGGTGCCAGGACTACCTGGGGAAGTCCGGGCTGCGGATGCAGTTGCGTCTTCGTGAACGTCACCGCCCAGCAATGACATTTGGCACCTCCTCGCTATTTGCTGCCCATGTCACTACCTGAATATAGCCACAGGCACGTTACTTCAAGTGCGCAATTGCGGAGGTCGGGGGATCATTGATCTGGATCAAGCGGGCTGTGGATTCAGGGCCTGGGTATTATATTTTTTCGCTCTTTCTGCCCGTCGCTTATGCCATGTTGGCGGGGCTTCGCCTCACCGCTGCCATCCTGCAGCGTGAGGCGAAGGGTGGGATGCCGGTGTCAGTAAGCGACGCCCCGGTACACCAGTCCGGCTGTCTTCTTGGCTTTTTCCACCTGGCCTGCCGACTTGCCCAGGCTGAGAATCCGCGAGCAGCTTTCAGGCGACAGTTCACCGGCATTGACCAGCTGGAAGGCGCCGATCACGGTGCTCAGGTCCTGCGCTGAAAACCGGTAGCCATATTCGGCACCGAGCTCGATGATCTGCTGGCTGCGCTCACCGCTCAGGGCGGCAGCTTCGTCGGCGTCGAGTTCCGCGGGTCCACTGATGTTGCCGTCGCCACCGACGATCTCTTTCATCTTGGCACTGAGCGCATCATCACTGCCTGTGCGCTCGAGAAACCGCACCACGGACAGGGTGTTGTCGTTGATTTTTGCCGTGACCGGCGCTGCATACTTCACACCTTTGAAGGTCATCGACGCGACGTTCTCGATATAGGGGAAGTAGCCTTTGGATTGTGCATCCGCCTCCAGGAAGTGGTCGAAGTCGGCCTCGGTCAGTTCGCCCGCCTGGACCCGCTGGAAGGCGTTGGTCACGGCGAGCAGTTCCGCCAGGGTGAAAGCGAAACCGTTCTGGTTGGCAAATTCGGTCACCAGGGCACCCCGTTCACTGGTCAGGGAGCGGGCTTCCTCTTCATCGAGTTCACTGACGTCACTGATGTCACCGTCGCCGACCGCGAGGATCTTTTGCAAGCCCTCTTTCAGCGCCGCGTCCTCGTGGGTTTTTTTCATGAAGGCCAGTACCGCGAGCGGCTCGTGTTTGGGTGCATCAACGGTGTACTTCACCCCCAGGTAGACCATTTGTACGGTGTTGCCCATAGACCCTTCGGACTCGGGTGTCTCTCCCTTCGAGGGGCTGATGCCGGTGGTTTCCTCGAACACCTCCGCCGAGATGGAGCCCTCGAGGTATTGCTGGAATACGCTGACAACCGCGGTCAACTCCGCCAGGGTAAAGTCATAGCCGCGCTTCTGGGCCAGGTCGGTCACCAGCACGCCTTTCTGTCCTTTGATCGCCTGCGATTCCGCCTGGTCAAGGTGCTGAGGGTCGCTGATATCACCGTCCCCGACGCCCATCAGGTCCGCCAGTTCGTTTTTAAGTGTTTCGTCCGTTGAACTTGCTTCCAGAAACTGCAGTACGGATTTATAAGCCATTGCGTGGTCCTCGAGAATGCCAATACTGAGAGAAAGTTGCACCTTCCTGGCGCTAACGCTGCCGATGAGGCAAGAGGCAATTGAGCAAAAAATGAGCCATTTGGCCGTGCCCCGAATTCACTATCAAATGATAGTCAGCGCAATCTTTTATAAATTAACAGCTTAGGTTATGTCGCTGATAACGGGCTCTGCTTTCCGGTGAGCCGCGGTCAGTATGGAGAGTGTTGATTCAGGTGTCTGGCGCACCCGTTTGGTGCTTCGGGCGGCGAAATGGCGCAAAGAGAGTGCCCCTGGTTGCCGCCGGGGATTGGGGCCAGCACATCGCTGACCCTTCATCAGGCGATACGCGCTGCCAGCCAGGCGTGGCCCTCGACCATACGCCGGATCTCGTCCTCCCGGGGTGCGAGATCCCAGTCCCCCTTGTCCACCGAGCCGCCCAGCAGAATCCCGGTTTTACGCGGGAACGCATAGAGCAGGCCATGCCCAGGCGCACCGCCGGCATAGCCGTAATCGATGTCGTTCTGGGGCAGCAGGAAGCTGAGCTGGCCGCGGGCGGGGATGATGCTTTCGTCCCCGAACACCTTGCCGGCGCCCAGTCCAAGGCAGTTGACGACGGTGGTTTGCGGAAGTCGGTCCAGGTCAGATTCACTGTCGAAGGTGGACTCCACCATCTTGCCCCCGGCACTCGTGAAGTCCCTGACCAGGGCTCTCAGGTAAATGTCCGGATCGATCATCAGCGTGTAGTAGGCGTCGTGGTAAGCGAAGCCGAAGGGGCCACCGGGTCGATTGCGGACCAGGCCCGGGTAGAGGTCGTCACCGCCGACATAGGGGTAGGTCGTGTCCAGCGGCCGGTTGCTGAAGGAGTACTGGCGAATCCAGTAAACCCCGTAAGTGGGGTCATTGGCATAGCGAATAAACCGCTGGAAGGCGATGCGGGAGGCACGGTCGAGCATGTTGAGGGTGGCCGGACTGACCTCCTCCCTCTCGAACAGCGTTACCGGGTGCCACATGGCGCCGGCGACGTTGGAGGTGGTATAGGGCGGGAAGTCGCGGGCGTAAATGGTGACACTGGCGCCACTGCGCTGTAGCTGAATGGCAGTGGACAGGCCAATGGCTCCGGAGCCCAGCACGGCAACCTCCTGGCGACCAAAGCCTTTGGCCAGGGTGGCGGCCAGTTCGGCAACTCCCCAGGACAGGGACACCCCACCCCCGCCGTGGCCATAGTTGTGTACCACGTCTTTTAGCCCGACCCGGACAGCCTCCAGGCGGGGGCCCGGTTTGCGGAAGGGGCGCAGGCCAACGATGGTGCGGGTAACGCGGTCCATCGACGAGTGAATCGGGCGCATGGGGGCCCCGATTGGCTGCACCAGCGCGTCACCGGTGGTGCCGGGGTAGTCCCGGTTACCCGTGGCGGGTGAGCCGGCGCAGCCGGTGAGGGCGGTAACGCCGAGCCCGGCCGCCGTGGTCAGAAATTGCCTGCGTCTCATTGGCTTGAGTCCATCTGTAGGGAACTGAAGGGTAGTGCGTTTCGGGCCAGGTGGCCGTAAACCTGCCTGAACGCAATTTTCGTGCCTTCGGGGTGAGCGCCCCTGCAAGCCATTTAAACATGCCTGCGACGACAGGCGCTCGTGCTGCCGGGAGTCGTGGGTCGGCCCCATGCGTAGAGCGACCTCGGACGACGTTAGCGCCGGTGCCGGGAATGGCTATTTCAGATGGCGGACGCTAAAGTTGAAACCCGATGACCACCTCCGCTGACAACGTCCCCATCGAGACCGAAATAAAGTTCTCGCTGGCGCCCGCCCAGGCTCGAAAGCTGATGAAGCACCCGCTGGTGCGCCGGCATGCCACCGGTCGGGCCAAAACACGGCAACTTACCAGCGACTACTACGATACCCGCCATCATCGCCTGCGCAAGCGGGGCGCCGCACTGCGCGTGAGGACCTTTTCTGGAAAGCACGAGCAGACCGTCAAGCTTCCCGGGGATGGCCCCCTGGGTATGCAGAACTGCGAGGAGTGGACTGTGCCGCTGGATAAACCCGGGTTGGACCTGTCGCGCTTCGACACTGCATTGCGGCAGAGAGTGTGTGGCTCCCACCGGGATATCAACCTGCAGCGACTCTTCACCACCGAAATCCAGCGCTGGGCCAAGGTAGTCCGCACGGGTGACACCGAGTTTGAACTGGCGCTGGACACCGGCCGTATTGTCAGTCGAGGTGCCGGCCAACGGTCCCAGACCCTGTGCGAGGCGGAGTTCGAACTGCTACACGGCGACCCGCTGGTCATGCTGGACTTTATTATCGACCTGTCGGCCGATATCGACTTTGCACCGCTCTACCTGAGCAAGGCGCAACGGGGATTTGCCCTGGGGCGACCTGCACTGCGCCCGGTGCACCGGAAAGCCAGCGAAGTGCATCTCGATGCGCAGATGAGTGTTGGGCAGTCGTTCCAGCGCATTGTCGGTGAAGCGTTGGAGCATTTGCAGAGTAATCACCAGCCGACGCTGCAGGGCCAGCCAGGGGGAGTGCACCAGAGTCGGGTGGCGATCCGCCGTATTCGCGCCGCCCTGCGCGCGTTCAAGCGCGTGCTGCCCTACGACAAGTGCAAGGCCTTCAATGGCGAATTTCGCTGGTTCCAGGCGCGTTTGTCTCCCGCCCGGGATTGGCACGTGTTCTGCGAAGAGACCCTGCCGTCGATCGTGGCCAGCTCGTCACTGCCCGCTACTGACTGGCAAAAACTGCAGCGAGTCGCCCGGCAGGAAGCGAGGCGTCAGGCGGGTGATGCCGCCGAGTTGCTGTGCAGCAAGCGCTACACACGGCTGATCCTGGAGTTCCAGCGCTGGGTGCTGGCGCTGGAACGGGATCACCCTGCGCTGTACCGCAAGCGTCTGGTTCCCTTCGCCCGCAGTGTGCTGAACAAGACCCGGCGTGACCTGCTCGAGGACGCGCGCCCATTGTCACGGATGAGCGAGGAGGAACGCCACACCCTGCGCAAGGTGGGCAAGAAGGCGCGCTACGCGACCGAATTTTTTGCGGGATTGTGGCAGGGAGTGACCGTTACCCGCTACCTGGACCTGTTGGAAAAACTCCAGGACGCGCTCGGTATCGCCAACGACGCGGTGGTGGCCCGCCAGCTTCTGGCGAGCCTGACGCCGAGCCGGGTGCCCGCCGCCGTCGTGCTGGCGATCAGGGCCTGGTCGGAAGCGCAAGCCCAGGCGGCTATCCGGCCCGCCCAGCCGGTATGGCGAAATTTACAGCGGGCAGAGGTGTTCTGGGACTGACATTGCTCGCGGCTACTCGCTGCGCAACTTCTGCAACAGGTCAACCGGCAGCGGGAACACGATCGTGGAGCTCTTGTCGCCGGCAATTTCCACCAGGGTCTGTAAATAGCGCAACTGTATCGCCTGCTCCTGGGTGGACAGCATTTGCGCTGCACTGGCCAGTTTTTCCGCCGCCTCGGATTCGCCAATGGCGTGAATGACCTTGGCCCGACGCTCCCGCTCTGCCTCGGCCTGCTTGGCGATGGCCCGGACCATGGTCTCGTTGAGGTCCACGTGTTTGATCTCGACGTTCGCCACCTTGATACCCCACGCTTCGGTCTGCTTGTCGAGAATATGCTGGATGTCGTTATTCAGGGTGTCCCGCTCCGCCAGCATGTCGTCCAGTTCGTGTTGCCCGAGTACCGACCTCAGCGTGGTCTGGGAAAGCTGGCTGGTGGCCTCCAGGTAATTTTCTACCTGGATGATGGCCCGTTCCGGGTCCATCACCCGGAAGTAGATGACCGCGTTGACCTGTACCGACACGTTATCCCGGGAGATAACGTCCTGGGTGGGTACATCCATGACAACGGTTCGAAGATCAACCCGTACCATTTGCTGCAATATGGGGATCACGATGATCAGGCCGGGACCCTTGACCCGATAAAAGCGCCCGAGCATGAAAATCACCCCGCGTTCGTATTCCCGCAGTACCCGGAACATCGAGATCACCAGGCCGATCAGCATGAACAGGAGCATGGCTCCAAAGTATTCGAACTCAATCATCTGACGCACTCCCTTCGAGTTTGCGGACCTCCAGAGTCAGGCCGTGCAAGGCCGTGACTTCCACTTCATCTTCGACGGCCAGCGCACTGTTGCAGTTGGCCTGCCAGAGTTCGCCCTCGAGCCACACATAGACCTCGTCACCCTGGCAGCGTTGGACGACCGCGCGCTGGCCGAGCAGGTGTTCAGCCCCGCTGACCAGGGCCCGCCGCCGGCTCCTGGCCAGCATGCCGAGGGCAAAGATCAACAGGGCGGCGCTGAATACTGTGATGGCTACGATCATGGGCATGGCGATCTGGTAAGCGGGCAATTGCGTGTCCATCAGCATGATGGACCCGAATACAAAGGCGACAATGCCGCCCAGTCCCAGGATGCCAAAGCTGGGCGCAAAGGCCTCCGCCGCCATGAGCGCTATCCCCAGCAGAATCAGGCCGAGCCCGGCATAGCTGATAGGAAGCACCTGGAACGCGTACATGGCCAGCAACAGACTGACGGCCCCGACCACGCCCGGCAGTCCGACGCCCGGGTTGTAGAACTCGATCAGCAGGCCGTAGATGCCGGCCAGCATCAGCAGGTAGGCGATGTTCGGGTTGGTAATGACGGCGAGGAATTCACTGCGCCAGTCCATCGGGTGTTCATAAACGGTGGCAGTTTCGGTGTCCAGCGTCGCGCTGTGGTCTCCCAGTTGGACTGTACGGCCGTGGACTGTCGCCAGCAGTTCCTCTCTCGAGGTGCTGACCAGATCGATGACGCCCTGTTCCAGCGCGGCGGAGGCCGTCAGGCTGGCGCCTTCGCGCACCGCCCGTTCGGCCCACTCGGCATTGCGGCCACGCAATTCCGCCAACCCGCGCAAGTAGGCCACGGCGTCATTGATGATCTTGTGTTCCATTGCGGTGCCGGGCTGGTGAGCCTCCGGCCCGGGGGCTGCGTCTCCGTCAGGAGACTCCTCCGGGGCATCTCCCCGGGGCAGGGACGGCACACCGGGAGAACCTATCTGCACCGGTGTCGCCGCGCCCAGGTTGGTGCCCGGTGCCATGGCGGCTATATGCGTGGCGTAAAGAATATAGGTGCCGGCACTGGCGGCGCGCGACCCGCTGGGAGCCACATACCCGATGACCGGTATGGGCGATGCGAGGACGGCCTTGATCATGTCGCGCATGGCGGTATCCAGGCCCCCGGGGGTATCGATTTGCAACAGTACCAGGCTCGCACCGGCTGTGTTGGCTGTCGCCAGGCTGCGAATCATGTGATCTGCGGTAGCGGGGCCGATGGCGCCGGTAATGCTCACCTGCCAGACAGCACCGGGCGGCGCCTGCCCGACGGCCTGCGACGATAACGCGAGCAGCCATGTCATTATCAGCTGGTAGATAAAACGTCTCATATCTCGACGAATTGTTGGTATATCTATCCGTAGTATAGATAAGCTTGGTTCAGCTGCCGGTGGTGGGCTGGATGAGCGCGGGCTGCGTTGATCGGTTACGGTCACCGCCAGTCCGGATAACGATAAAGAAAAAGGGGGTAGGCTATGGAAGGTCCTGGTCAGGGGGAGTTCAGGGAGGTTGTCTTTCCCGAGGAGCTGGTAGAAGTGGCACGGCGTCGGGAGCAGGTGGACCCGCGGCCCCTGCCACAGCCGCAAGCTCCCTCCGTCGACAATGAACTGGTCGGTCTGGCGATTTCCGGGGGCGGTATTCGTTCGGCGACCTTCGCCCTGGGTGCGGTGCAGGGTTTGGCACGGCACGGATTGCTGCGGCATGTGGATTACCTGTCCACGGTCTCGGGCGGAGGGTATCTGGGAGCCTGCATCAGCAGCCTGCTGACCAACCCGAAAGCCGGCGTGGATGCCAGCGATTTTCCCCTGCGCTACACCCGTGGCTGCAGTGAACCGGCGGCGTTAACCCACGTTCGCAATTGCAGTAATTACCTCGACCCGGGTGGCCTGCTCAACACCCTGCGGATTCCGGTGTTACTGCTGCGCGGAATGCTGCTCAACCTGTGTGTTTTCCTGCCCTACATTCTGGGAGCGGTCATCGTCACCCAGGCGGTTTACCTGCTGGGGCCGGATACCAACTGGCTACCCCGGGTTGTCATGCCACTGCTGGTGGCGTTTGCGTTACTGACGATCGCATTTCCCGTCGCCCAGCGGATTTTGCGACGGCGCCTGAACTGGACCTGGCGTGACCGCCTGGAGCGCTGGTTGGCGGTACCGTTGATCGTTGCGGTGCTCAGCCTGCTGTTGATTCCACTGTTGAACCTGACCCGCCTGGCCATTGAGCACAATGCCAGCCAGGTGGCGGGTTTTCTCGATGGTTCCGATGGTCTTCGCCTCTGGCACCTGGGGGCACTGGTCTTTGTGCTGTTGCTTCTGCTCAGCCTGCTGGGTCGGGCGTCGACCCGCTTTGCGCCCTGGGTAGGGCGGATCTTTGTCGGGCTCATTGCCGTCATTGGTCCGGTGCTGCTGTTCGCGGCCTACCTGACGCTGTGTCTCTGGCAGATTGAGTCGCCATATCTGCCAGCGGGCTCGAGCACAGTGCTCAATCGGGCCCTGGGCTGTGAGCAACCCTGCCTGGTGGAGGGTGCGCAGGTGGACCAGCGCCAGCGGCAAGGCGGGCTGGTCGCCGCAGTCACAGGATTGTTTGCGGCAGAAACACCGCCGGATGACTTCGGCCAACTGGTCACTGAATTGCGCGGGCGGGGGCTGGTGCTCACCGACGATGCCCGGGTGTTCTGTGCCTCCTCCGGGAATTGTCTCGAGCAGCCAGCCTCGTGGCAGCAGGACCAGCGGGTGTGGGTACTGACCAATAGTGCCGGCACGACCAACCCCTGTCCGCCCTCGGATTCAGCGGGCGGCTTCAATGCTGCGGATGGACTCTATTGCCATTACCTGAAACGGGTTTCACCCGACCATCTGCGGATATCCAACGGGGCTGCCATGCCCTGGGCGGATGAGGAGAACCTGTGGTTTGTGCTGTTGTTTCTCGTGGTGCTGCTGTTCAATCGGTTTTTCCTGGATATCAATATCATTGGCCCTCACCGTTTCTACCGCGACCGCCTCAGTCGCGCGTTTCTGGTCGGCCTGGGGGAGGAGGACGAGTTGGTTGCCCGGGATGGCCTGACCCTGTCGAGCCTGAATGCCGAGCACACCAGTGCGCCCTACCACCTGATAAACGCCGCACTCAACCTGCAGGCAGACCGGGATCCGGGCTTGCGTGGCCGGGAGTCTGACTTCTTCCTGTTCAGCAAGCGCTATTGCGGCAGTCGCCTGACGGGTTATGTCGCCACGCCCTCCCTGGAGAAAGCGGACCCTCACCTCGACCTGGGCACCGCTGTTGCCATCTCGGGCGCAGCTGCGGCGCCCAATGCCGGCCGCCAGACCAAACGGTCGCTGAGCTTTGTGCTCACACTGCTGAATATCAGGCTGGGCTACTGGCTGCCCAATCCCCGGCGGGTAGCCCGGCGCCACCTCATGCAGCACTTGCGTACCGGCTGCGCCCGGCCGTCGCTGATGTGGCGCGAGGCGCTGGGCCTGCTGGATGCCAGGCACTCCCACGTGAATGTGTCCGACGGCGGGCATATCGAGAACCTGGCCATCTACGAGTTGTTGCGTCGCCGCTGCCGCCTGATCGTCGCCATCGATGGGGAGCAGGACGCCGAACTGCGCTTTGACGGCCTGGTAACCCTGCTCCGCTTTGCCCGTATCGACCTCGGCGTGGAAGTGGATTTCAATCGCGAGGGGGAGAATCAACTGGATGCCCTGCGCCTGCAGGACGGGCGTGTAAGTCGTCGTCACTGGGCCCTGGGCACCATCCATTATGGTGACGGCGAGACGGGCCAGTTGCTGTACATCAAACTGTCCTACACCGGGGATGAGCCGGCCACTGTGCGGGCTTATCGGGAGTTGCAACCGGCATTCCCCCATGAGTCCACGGCGGACCAGTTCTTTAATGAAGCCCAGTTCGAGGCCTATCGGGCCCTGGGTGAGCATATTGTCGAGGAACTGGCGCGGGAACTGCCGCTGGACTCGCTGGTACAGAGTGAGGGGCGGGAAAACTGGAGATAACGGCAGAATCAACTTGAGATCACCCGGCTGATCAACATACTGAAGGAAGCGGCACCAACAGTGCCAGTCACTTGGTCCTGCCATGGATGGAGGCAGTAGCTGCCGCCAGGAGGAAGTGTTCATGACGACGGTAAACTCGCGCTTACTGTACCGGTGGTTCAAGGGGCTGCTTTGGCTACTGCTGGTGTTGGCCCTTATCGCACTGGTCTCCTGGCTCAGAGGGCCGTCATTTGGCGCGGTCATCGAGGGGCTGACACCTCCCCATCTGCCGAAGGTCGATTACTCTGGCAAGCAGCGGGTCTGGCCACAGCAGAACTGGGACGCGCCCCTGCGGCAGAAGTACCACCACATCAGCCAGGGTACGCGCACCCTGCCCATTCCCCTGAGCTGGCTGCTGGCCCTTGAGCGTCCGGTCGACAACCTGCTGACGCTGCCCTTCGGTAAGCGCGGCAAGTTCAGCGATGACGACTACCTGCTGCGCTTCGGCTTCATTGGCAGCGAGCGCAGCGAACACAACCCCCACGGTTTGCCGGTGGGTTTCGCCGCGACCCCGTCACAGAACCTGCCCGGTGTCAGCGGCCAGGTAACGGCCGTGGGCTTCAATTGCGCGGCCTGTCATACCAGCCATTTCACCTACGGCGATACCGAATACATCATCGAGGGTGGGCCGGCGACCACCGACCTGGGCCAGTTGACCAGTGCCCTGGGCGCCGCATTGGGCCAGACGCTACTGTCTTCGAAGGTGCCGCTGGTGAAAGGGCGCTTCTACCGCTTTGCCGATGCCGTGCTGGGAGAGGATGCTGCTACCGATGCCAATATCAGCCAGCTGGCGAAGGACCTCGAGTCCCTGGTGGAATACCTGGCCGGTCTGCCCGCCGCGGTGGATACGGTTGAAGGCTTCACCCGCCTGGATGCGCTGAACCGCATTGGCAACCAGGTATTCGCGCTGGACCCCGGCAAGTTCGAGAACTACGTGCCCATCAATGCGCCGGTAAACTACCCCCACATCTGGACCTCATCCTGGTTCAGCTGGGTGCAGTACGATGGCTCCATCATGAACCCGCTGGTGCGCAATACCGGTGAGGCCATGGGCGTCAGCGCCTACCTGGATACCCGTTCGCCGCACGAGGAGAGGCGCTTCAGCTCCTCCGTCAAGGTCGACAACCTGTACTGGATCGAGCAGTCCCTCAGTGGCACAAACCCGCTGCCCGAACAGCGTTTTAACGGCCTGCTGTCGCCTCCCTGGCCGGAGAGTCTGCCCGCTGTCGACCGGGCGCTGGCACAGACGGGGGCGGCGCTCTACCGCGAGCACTGCGAGGCCTGTCACCTGCCGGCCCCCGACAGCGAGCGCTTCTGGTCACATTTCAACCCGGTGGAGTACTACGTTAACGACGAGCGTCGGGAAACCGAGCAGGCACTCCTGTCCGTCCACATCATTCCCCATGCCCAGGTGGGTACCGATCCCGCCCAGGGGGAGGTGCTGGTCAGCCGCACGGTGAACACCGCCGGGATGGGGAACAGTAACGGCTTCTCCAACTTCCGCGGAATGGGTGTGGGCACCGAGGTGTGTACGCGTGCCCCCGGGATGCCGCCAAACCCCTATCGGCCGGGGTACCCCGACGACCGCAGCGCACCGCCCTCCCGCCAGGCCGGCAAGTTGGTCAATGTGGCGGTCAGCGACGGCCCCAATCTCAGCTTCGCCCTGGCGTTGGGTGCAGTGGTTCAGCAGGTGAACAACGAATGGTTCCTGCAGAACTACTACAGCGCGGCGCAACAGGCACTGTTCGAAGAGGGCAGGCCCAATTGCCTGCAGGCAGGCCAGGGCTACAAGGCGCGCCCGTTGAACGGCGTCTGGGCGACCGCGCCCTTCCTGCACAACGGTTCGGTGCCGACCGTCATGGCGCTGCTGTCGCCGCCCGATGAGCGGCCCTGCTTCGTGGAGCTTGGTGGCATCGAGTTCGATCCGGTTCATCTTGGCCTCGCCCAGGACATCGAATTGGCCTGTGGTGAAGAGGCGCCGGCAAAGTACGGCCGCAACGGCCGTTTTATCCTCGATACCTCGGTTCCCGGCAACAGCAATCGGGGGCACGAATTCTCCAGTCGCTACGACGCGACAAAGTCGTGGTGGGATCAACCCATGGGCGTGATCGGCCCCGAGCTGGAAGAGTCGGAACGCCTCGCAATTATCGAATACCTCAAAACCCTGTAGGCGCGGTCTGGCTTGGCTTCCCTTGAGCTGGATCAATAGGCATGGCGCAGGAATTGTCTACTATGGAAGACAGGGTTGGCCCACTCTACCGGCCCGCCATTTACATGATGAAAGAGGTTCTTCCATGTTGATCGAGAAACACAGCCTGATAAATGATTTCCCCGAATTCAGGGATCGCATTCATGACCTGAAGATGTCGGATGTAAATTTTGCGTCCCAGCTCGAGAAGTACACCGAGCTGGACAAGGAGATCATCCGCATCGAAGAGGGCATTGAGAACGCATCGGACGATTTTCTCGAGGGTCTCAAGATGAAGCGGGTTCACCTGAAAGACGAACTGGTGGACAAGCTGCGGGGCTGATCGGCCTGTTCATCATCTCGTCATCATCAGGCCATCGACACGGAAGCCGGCGGCTTTTGCTGGTCAGGGGCGGGAGCTGTTGCCCGCCCCTGCCAATACAAGCGATGGTTACGGGGCAGGGTTTATGCCCGCGTTACGCACCGTCGTCGAATGGTACACGCGGGAACTGTCGCAACTGATCACCCCCTGTGCCATCTGCAGGGTGCTGCGCCAACCCTGGCCGTTGACGTAGCCGTCCCAGGAGGCGCCAAACGCCGCCAGGTCGCTATAGCTGGTCACCAGTTTGTAGTCCCACTCGGGGTTGTTGTTGCCGGGCCCCGGTATGAAGGCCCACACGCCGACGTCACTGCCGTCCGGGTACCGGCTCTGGGCGATCTTCTGCTGCACGGCCATCCCCTCGTCCGGCGTCTTGCCTTCCGCCATGGTGCAGTTGGCGAACACTGCGATGCCCGACTTGCCCGGCCAGCTGGCTGGCGGTGGCCTCAGGTTGACGGATGCGGAATTGGAGTGTTCGCTACAGGTCACTACCTTGTCGAACTCGGCATTCAGGTCACCACCTTTGTCCATCCAGGTCTGTAGCCCTTTACCCATGTCGATTCCGTTCTGCCAGGCGCCCAGCCAAACGACCTCCACGGGAGTATTGGATGAAATAAAGATTGGGCTCAGTACCCAGGCGCTGTAAGGCACCTTGAAATTGCTGTCGGCCCACTTGGTCCAGCGGGTGATTACTTTGTCGAGGTCATTACGTGTCTGGCCTTCGTTGTAGGTACACAGGTACGCCTCGATCGCAGTGAAGTTTTTGAGTGGTGAGTCTTGAGAAATTGCCGGGCTGGCTGCGAGCAAAGGGAGTGAAAACGCAAGCAACAGAGTGCTTCTGGAGTGGGTCATGGGGGATCCTCCGGGCTTATTGGTATTGTGCTCCCTGCCTGATCACCGCCGTTTCGACTTCCGCTGTCACAACGTTTGTGAATTATAGCTAGCGAAACTCGTGCGAACCGCGCGCCTTATACCGATTGTTGTTATAGGCTACTTTTTAATAACCGAATGCATGTTGCTATTGCCTGCACGGCGAACAAGCCCGGGCTGACGCAACAGTGCCATGGGCCGCGCAGCAACACCAGAAGAGGTGGGATCAACCGTTGAAAAAATCCCTGTGCATAGTGATCGTTCTTTGCGTCCTGGGCCTGTTGCCGTTTCTGGGCGGCTCGGTGATCTGGCAATTATCTGGTGTGGACCGCCTCGACATCCACGGCGCGGCTGATCTTACCGGGCGCGATGTGCGCGCCTCTGGTATCGGGCATGGCTGGACCAGTTACGGTGGTGACACGGGGGGGCATCGCTACAGCCAGGCCCGGCAGATCACGCCAGCCAATGTCGCAGCACTGGCGCCCGCCTGGCGTTATCGTACCGGCGACCTGGCGCGGCGGCCGGATGCCATGCGCGATGCGGCATCCGAGGGCACACCGATTCTGGTGGAGGGTTCGCTGGTATTCTGCACGCCGTTCAATGAGGTGATTGCACTCGATCCGGGAACCGGGAGTGAGCGCTGGCGTTTTGACCCCGGGATCGATCTCCAGCAACGGCCCGCCAACCAGTTTGTGTGTCGCGGCGTTGCCTACTGGCAGGGTGAAGATGTCGAAGGCCACTGCAGCCACCGAATCCTTATGGGTACCAACGATGCCCGCTTGATTGCCCTGGACGCACGGAGCGGACAACGCTGTGCAGACTTCGGCGAGAAGGGGCAAGTGCACATCGATCCCGGCATGGAGCTGTGGTGGGCCGGGGAGTACCAGGTCACGTCTCCCCCCGTCGTGATCGGCGATACCGTGATTCTCGGGTCGGCAATCAGTGACAATGTGCGGGTGGTGGCTCCGGCCGGTACGGTTCGAGCTTTTGATGTGCGCAGCGGCGCCCTTGCGTGGACTTTTGACCCCATTGCCCGGCGCCCATCAGGTGATGGAGAGCCCGTAGCGGGGCACGCCAACGTTTGGGCTCCGATGTCTGTCGATGTTGAGCGGGAACTGATCTTCCTGCCGACCTCCAGCCCCAGTCCGGATTTTTATGGCGGCCTGCGCTTGCACGAGCAGCCCTACGCCAATGCGGTGGTGGCCCTGCATGCTCGGACCGGTGAGGTGGCCTGGAGCTTCCAGACGGTACACCACGACCTCTGGGACTATGATCTCCCGGCACAGCCGGGACTCTACACCGTCTGGAAAAACGGGCGCCCTCACGATGTGGTAGCCCAGGTGACCAAGACAGGTATGGTGTTTGTACTCGACCGCGACAGTGGCAAACCCTTCCTTCCAGTGACCGAGAAGCCGGTGCCTCGGGGCGCTGTTGACGGCGAGGTCCTGTCGGCGACGCAGCCCTTTCCCGTGACCCCGCCCATTGTTCCCCAGTCCGTGTCTGCCGATGAGGCCTTCGGTATTACCTGGTTCGACAGGAACACGTGTCGGCAAGGGATTGCCGAGTCCCGTTCCGAGGGGCTGTTTACGCCACCATCTGAGCAGGGAACCCTGCTGATACCGTTTACGGGTGGCGGCGCCAACTGGGGCAGCGCCGCCTACGACCCGGCGCGCAATCTGCTGGTGGTCAACATGAGTAACATGGTGCACAGGGTGACTCTGTTCCCCGCAGACCAGGTTGAGGAAATGCGCCGTGTCTTTCACGACCAGGAGGTCGCACCCCAGCAAGGCGCGCCCTGGGGGGCAAAGCGTGAAGTGCTGCTTTCGCGGCTTGGCCTGCCCTGTAATATGCCGCCCTGGGGCGTGATTGCCGGTATTGACCTGGCGACGGGGAGTATTATCTGGCGCAGGACATTGGGTACCACCGAAGACCTGGCTCCCGGCCCCGCGTTGAAGCTGGGTACGCCGAACGTGGGTGGCCCCGCCATTTCCGCTGGCGGTCTGGTGTTTATCGGGGCGGCGATGGATGACTACCTGCGCGCCTTCGATGTGGCAACAGGGGAAGAGCTCTGGAAGGGTCGGCTCCCCGCGGGCGGCCAGGCGACGCCCATGATTTACGAATGGCAAGGGCGGCAGTTCGTGGTGATCTACGCCGGAGGACACGCCAGGCTGGGGACAAGGCTGGGTGACTACATGGTGGCGTTTGCGCTGCCGGAGGGTGGCCAGGGCGGCGAGTACCAGCCTTGACTCAGTAGTGTGCCTTTGTTGACGCACATTGCGGTGGCGATTCACATCGGGTAGCGATACCCCAACGCCCGGAACACCCGGCAGCCCAGCCAGCCTATGGCCAGTCCCAGT
The DNA here is from genome assembly GCF_008064665.1 of Parahaliea maris. Taxonomy (GTDB): domain Bacteria; phylum Pseudomonadota; class Gammaproteobacteria; order Pseudomonadales; family Halieaceae; genus Parahaliea; species Parahaliea maris. Next base: position 132,027 of record NZ_VRZA01000007.1, read on the forward strand.
GCCGCGCCCGCGAGAGTGTCCAGCGGGTAGTGCACCCCCACATAAACCTGCCCCAATGCGATGGAGGCCGCCCATACCAACAGTGAGGGCATAAGCCACCAGCCCGGACGTTTAAAGGCGATGCCCACCAGCCAGGCAAAACAGAAATGATTGGCCGCGTGGGAAGAGGTGAAGGAAAAGGAGGGTCCGCAGGTCACCAACAAGCGCAGGGATTCGGCCAGTGCGGGTTCATGGCACGGCCGCGGCCGGCCCACCCAGGGCTTGATCAGCTGGCTACTCGTGAAATCACTCAGGCCAACACAAACGATCAGCAAGAGAAGAAAGGGCCATGCGCGTTGCCTGAAACGCCAAATCCACGCGAGCATCAGGATCGCGTAAGCAGGAATCCAGAATAAACGACTGCGCCACCAGGGCATGACGAGGTCGAATACCGGGTTCGACAAGGTGTTGTTGACCAGGAATAGGAGGTGTTGATCGAACTCAAGCATCAAGTCCAGCATCACTCGCCTTGAACGTGTTAGCGCCGCAGGCGTGCATCCAGGTGATCCACGACCTCTGCCCAGTCGGCGTCCTCTTCCAGGCAGTCACGCAGAAAGCGTGCCTGCCCCTCGTTCCAGAAATTCGCGTCCGCCAGGGGGACATTGGGCGGCAACACATGTCGGTCGATGAACGCGGCGATCTCGCTGTCCCCACTCGGTAGCCCGAGTTGTTCGAACAGCGACGGCATGGAGTGAAAGGCGGGTTCCATCTTCTCTCTCCTGGTTCGGTGTTTCCAGTAACAAGGAAAGCAGACAGGTCCGTCCCGTCAAGGTGGCGCGATAGTTGTTGCCACTGACGTTGCTAAACGACCCGTGAAGTGAGGCGATGCGGCATGATGCGCGGCAGGTGAGCGGGTTCCTGTCCTGGAAATGGGCTTGAGACCCTATAAGGCCAGTACGCTGGAGGGGGTGCTGCCGGTCCAGCGCTTGAAGGAGCGGCGCAGTCCGGCACTGTCGTGGAAACCCAGTTGTCGAGCCACGGCCTCGGTGCCAAGGCCCTGGCTGCGCAGCAGATAGATCGCCGTGTGCAAACGAGCCAGATCAAGCTGTTGCTGGAAATGAGTGCCGTGTTTCTTTAGGTGGCGCTTGAAGGTGGCAGGGCTCATTCCCAGCGACTCGGCTACGCTTTCCAGCTGTAGCGTGCGGTGATTCGCGGGCTGTTTGAGCTGCTGTTCCAGATGGTGGTAGACGGCTACCAGCAGCGGGCGGGGGGCAGGCAGCGTCTGGAGTTGCTGCCGGGCCTGTTGCAGGGCGACCTGGTGACTGATGCCGGCGGGCTTGATGCCTTCAAATAGCCATTGCCGGGGTACGCGCAGCATGTCGCAGGGTTGATCGAAATGCAGTGTCTCTCCCAGGTGCACCCAGTATTGCTCGATATACGGCGGGCGGCTATGGCGGAAGTGGAATTGCCAGGGCAGGTGTTCGCCGCGGTGACGCCGGCTGAAGGCAGCCACCGCAGTGGCGCTGGCCTCCAGCAGGAAGCGCCACTGTTTGCCGGTACCGCAGCTGTCCAGCCAATAGAGATAGCCGTAGTTCTCATCGACAACCAGTCGCGGCGACAGCAGGGGAGACAGCAGCGGGGCAAACTCCACCAGGCTCTCCAGTGCGCTGAACAGGTTGGGGGCTTGCGATAGCAGCTGGCTGGCGCCGTGAAGGTTGCCTGGCAGCAGGCGCTGGCCCAGCAGGAAGGCGCTGTCGGAGCTGTCCAGCAGGCGTTCGGCGTTATCCGCCAGCTGCAGCAGTTGCTCCTGGCTGATGCGGGGATTGCGCTGGATCAGGTCGTCCATGAACAGGCGTGTGCCACGCAGCACCCGGTCGCCGTGCAAACCCCGCTGCAAGCACAGGTCGAGCAACGTCAGGGGCAGGCCCTGCGCCTCGATGATGCCGCTGTCGCGCTCGTAAAAGGACATGGCGTCAGGCCTGTAGTGCCAGTGGTTGTCGGGCCCGGCACAACGCCAGCTGCAGGCGTTGTAGCAGGTCTTCGGGTGATTCATTCATGGCCATTACCACAGCGGTAGTGGCGTTGAGTTGCAGGCGCTCGCCGTGCTGCTGCGTGTGGTAGGCAAAGTGGCGTAGCGCATCGGCGAGGTCTCTCGCCAACTGGCCGGCCTGTGTTTCACCGGTGCCAGGCAGCAGCGCCACAAAGCGGTCGCCAGCCAGGCGGCAGAGCAGGTCCTGGTTGCGCAGGTTCAGCAGGATCAACTGGCTTACCGCCTGCAGTACGGCGTCGCCCTCGCGGTGGCCGAAACGCTGGTTGATGCTGTCGAAACCGTCCAGGTCCAGGGCGACCAGCGATACCGGGGTGGCGCCCTGCTGCGCCTGCTGGCACTGGGCAATTTGTTGGCGCAGGTAGTCTGCACCGGAGAGCGGGGTCAGGTGATCAAAGTAGCGGTGTTCGCGTAGCAGTCGTTCCCGCTTCTGCAGCTGGCCGCTGATCGCCAGTTGTTCGTGATGCCAGTGGAAGAGCCCGTAGGTGAGTAGCAATAGCCCGCTCGCCATTGGCAGCGATTCCAGCCAGTGATCCCAGTTGATGCCCTCGGGCAGCTGAATGAATTCGTCCAGTGCGTCTACCCACCAGGCGACAAACATCAGCCCCAGCCCGAGGCTCAGCAGGGTGGTGATGCGTCCGGCAGGGCGACTGTTGAGGATGAGGCACAGCCAGACGAAAACGAGCACGGCAGCCCCGCCTTCGCCGGCGATATCGGCCCAGGACCACTGTTCAGTCGGTTTCCATTCCCCTGCCCCCAGGTACAGCAGTAACAGGCTATTGGCGACCAACAGCAGTGCGAGCAACTTGGCGGTATGCAGACGTAAAAAGCTGGGCATGGGTAGTCGGCCAGTGGGGGAAAGCGGGGATTTGGCGTAGCTCAACAAAAGTTCGTGACAGTTTCATGACAGCTGTGGGAGGCATATCAGCTCACCCTGGTGTGCAAATTTCTGTGCCCAAGTGGCACTGCTGGTACCCGTGGTGGCGCGAGCCGTGACGCGCTGTACGTTTATCGTCACGCCCGCAAGGCAATTCAGCTCAAATGGCTGTCGCAGACGGGGCAAACCGGCGCGTTTAGAGGGGTGGCCACAATGGGTGTCACGTAACTGTCACAGTGGGTTCCTAGCATGCGCTGCAATTCGTCACTCGTATTTCGACTTTTGCAGAAGGGAAACCACCGCAATGAATACCCGCAACGCCGCTCCGGCACTCAAACATACGCTGCTGTTCAGGGCGCTGACCCGGGGCGCACTGCCTCTGGCCTGTTTTGCTTCGGTACCGGTCATGGCCGAGGTGACCCAGAATTCGGAGTCCGAACTGGAACACGTTCTGGTCGTGGGGCAGGGCGCCAGCCTCGACAAGGCCTTGCGGGAGCAGCGCCGCGCCGACAGCATCAAGAGCGTGGTCAGTGCCGACGCCATGGCGCAGATGCCGGATGAAAACGTAGCCGAAGCCCTGCAGCGTCTGCCCGGCGTCTCCATCGAGCGGGATCAGGGTGAAGGTCGCTTCGTCAGCGTGCGCGGACTGGGTCCTGACCTTAACAGTGTGCAGATCAACGGTACCGTGATTCCCTCCCCCAACAGCGGCACTCGCGCCGTGGCGCTGGACGTGGTGCCCTCGGAACTGGTGGAAACCCTGTCGGTGGTCAAGGCCGTTACTCCCGATATGGACGCCAACTCCCTGGGCGGCAGTGTGGCAGTGGAGAGCCTGTCCGCCTTCGATCGAGACGGCCGCTTCTACAGCCTTGCGGCGGAGTCCAACTACGACGACAACGTGGGCGAGACGAGCCCCAAGCTCTCCGGTGTTTACAGCGACCTTTTCAGTATCGGCGGCGACTCCGAGAATTTGGGTGTGGCGCTGGCGTTCAGCTGGCAGGAACGCGATTTCGGCTCGGATAATGTCGAGACCGGTGGCGGTTGGGATTTTGACGAGGGTGCGCGCCTGGAAGAGAGTGAGATGCGCGACTACATCATTACGCGCGAGCGCAGCGGCCTGGGGCTCAACCTTGACTACCGTGTAAGCGACAGTAGCAAACTGTATCTGCGTACGCTGTACAGCGAATTCACCGACACCGAGATTCGCAATGCCGCGGGGGTGGAGTTTGCCGATGCGCAACAGGCCGGTGAACAGGGCGACGCCGAGGGCTGGCGTGAGTTGAAGGACCGGGAAGAGACACAGGAAATCGCCTCTTTTGTGTTCGGCGGTGAATGGGATCTGGAGCAGTGGAGCGTCACCGGTCAGTTGGGCTACAGCCGCTCATCGGAAGATACTCCCGGCCATATCGCCGGCGCGGTCTTCGAAGGCGACGGTGACTTCACTGATACCCGTTTCAGCAGCGGCCGCAAACCGGTGCTTGTCGCCGCCGACAGCTTCTATGATCCCTCCGCCTTTGTGCTGGAGGAGGTGGAGTGGGGGCAGCAGAAGACCACCGACACGGAGCAAAATATTCGTTTCGATATTGCCCGCAGCTACCAGGCGTCCAACGCAGAGGGGGAGTTCAAGTTCGGCGGCAAATACAGCACCCGCGAAAAGGACAATGACACCAATGTCTGGAAGTACGAGGACTTCGCGGACTACGGCATCAGCGATGATGCGTTGTTGCTGAGCACCTACGCCGGTGGCGAGGTCGATTACAGTCTCGGCCGATTCGGCCCCGGTATCAAATCGGGGGGCATCGCCAGGCTGATCGGCGGGCTGGATGCCGAAGAATTCTATGACGAAGAGGAGTCGCGCATCGAGGACTTCGTCATGGACGAAGATATTACCGCGGCCTATCTGATGAATACCCTGGAGTGGGAGCGACTGCGCATGATCCTGGGTGTCCGTTATGAAGGCACCGAGTTCAGCGCCGAGGGCACCGGCCTGCGGGACGATGTTTACGAGGCTGTGAATGTCGACAACGACTACGATCACTGGCTGCCCGGTGCACACCTGCGCTACCAGTTGGGTGACGACACCCAGCTGCGCGCCGCCTGGACCAATACCGTGGTGCGCCCGACCTTTGAACAGGTGGCACCCGGTTTTGTTATCGATGGCGATGAAGCCAGCTTCGGCAATCCCGACCTCGACGCGTTGGAGTCAGCCAACTTCGATCTGGGCGTGGAGCACTTCCTGGGCCGCGCTGGCGTGCTCTCGGCCTTTGTCTTCTACAAGGAAATCGACAATTTCATCTATCAGACCGACATCGCCGGCACCGGGGCCTGGGCGGATTTCGATGAAGCGGAAACCTTCGCCAATGGCGACAGCGCTGATCTCTATGGTCTGGAACTATCCTGGTCCCAGCAGCTCGGCTCGCTGCCTGCGCCCTGGAATGGCCTGTTGCTGGGCGCCAACTTCACCTACAGCCGCTCCGATGCCACCCTGGTCGACGGCGACGAGGAGCGTGACATCGACCTGCCCTATCAGTCGGACCGGGTGGGCAATGCCATGGTGGGCTGGGAGAACAACACCTTCAGCGTTCGCTTGTCGGCCAACTACAAATCCAGCTACTTGCAGGAAGTGTCGACGGTAGACGACCCTGAACACGACCTGTTTGTGGATGCGCAGACCTTTGTCGACCTGACCGTGCGCTGGTATGTGACGCCGCAACTGCAACTGAGTTTCGAAGCCCAGAATATTACTGACGAGCCTTACTACGTCTACACCGGCTCCCGCGGCTTCAATGCCCAGTACGAGGAGTACGGCCCGAGCTTCAAGCTGGGCATTACCCTGACATCGATGTAAACACGGCTGAAACCTGGCCCTGCACCCGCTCCTGGTGAGCGGGTGCAGCTATGTTTGGACACAAAGAAGGTGAGTATGAAATTTCCTTTAATGACCGCACTACTGTCGGCCATGGCGCTTTATGGTTGCGCGGGGCAGGGCACGGCAGCTGGCAACAGCAGCTGGCAGAAACTCACGTTTGCCGGGGCCGGCACGGCAACGGTACTGGATAAGGCGCCGCTAGCAGAAGCGGCACTTGAAGTGCAGGCCCTGTCCGGTCAGGGCTTGCGCCTGGTCAATACGCAGGGCAAAACCCTGGCGTCGCTGGACGCTGGCTATGAGTCGCTGGACAGCCGCGCGCTGGGTGGCCAGTGGCTGATCAGTGCTGTGGATACGGTAGCGCAAAAAGCGGATCTGCTGCTGGTTTCTGCCGCGGGGCAGTTCGCGACGGCAGTGACACTGCCATCCCGTCCGTACCCGGTCGACGCCGCCTGTCTGTTTCAGGACGATGGCGGCAACAGCTTTGTATTCCTGATCAGTGAGGATGGCATTGGTGAGCAGTGGCTGGTTGCCAGCCAGCAGCAGGTACTGGCTGAGCCGCTTTCCCTGCGCACCCTGCCACTGCCGCCGCAGGCCACGTTCTGTGCGGTGGACGATGTTGCCGGCCTGCTTTACGTCAACGAGGAGTCCCAGGGCGTATGGGCTTACCCGGCAGCGGCCGAGGCTGACACCCTGCGCCTGCCGGTGGCGCAGAGGGCGCCCTTTGGCACACTCGGTGATGAAACTGCCAGTGTCGCGGTCGTTCCCGGCGGCGTGCTGGTGACCGATCCGTCGACCTCGCAGTTGCATCTCTATCGTCGCCAGGGTGAGCAGTGGCAGTTGGCGCAAAGCCTGGCCCTGCCCGATCTCGGTGACCCGGAGCAATTGCGGGTGAGCCCCGCGGCTGGCGGTTTCGAGATTGCCGTGCGCGACGATGACAGCGGCGAGTGGTATCAGCGCCGCGTTGACTGGCAGGCCGGGGATCAGGGTGCTGAGCCCGGCTTACCCTATGTGAAAGCTGCCGTGCAGTCCGAACCGGTGCGCGGCTTTGGTGATGCCGCCGATGACCCCGCCATCTGGGTGGATGCCAGGTCACCGCAGCGTTCGCTGATTCTCGGGACCAACAAGAAGCTGGGGCTGAAGGTCTATAACCTGGAGGGTGAACTGCTGCAATCCCTCGATATCGGCCGTCTCAATAACGTTGACGTGCGCCAGGGGGTGGTGCTGGACGGTCAGTCACTGGACCTGGCGGTGGCAAGCCACCGCGATAACAACAGTCTCAGCTTGTTTGTCATTGACCCGCTGACCGGGCGGGTACGCCACGCCGCTGACCTGCCGACGGATCTTGCGGATATCTACGGTATCTGCCTCTACCAGCCATCCACCGATAAACTCTACGCTTTCGCCAACAGCAAGGACGGCACAGTGGTGCAATACCACATAGCCGCGGACGGCGCAGATTTTCAGGCCGACGCCGTACGTCGCTGGCGGCTGGCAAGCCAGCCGGAGGGCTGCGTCGCCGACGACAGCGGCAGGCGCCTGTTTGTCGGTGAGGAGGATGTGGGTGTCTGGGCCTTCGCGGCAGACGCCGATGCGAGCACCGAACAGCACGCTGTGGTCATGGCGGGCGCGAGTCTTAAAGCCGACGTGGAGGGCCTGGCGCTCTACCACCGGGGCGCTGGTCTGTCACCCCTGCTGGTGGTTTCCAGCCAGGGCAACGACAGCTATCTGGTGATCGACAGCGAGCCGCCTTACCGGCAGCTGGCCAACTTCCGGGTCGGCATCAATGCCGCAGAGGCTATCGACGGCAGTTCTGAAACCGATGGTCTGGATGTGAGCTCGGCCAACCTCGGGGGTATCTGGTCGGAGGGCATCCTGGTGGTACAGGATGGCCGCAATCGCCTGCCCCAGGCGCAGCAGAACTTCAAGCTGGTTCCCTGGAGTGCAATCGCGCCACTGTTGCGGGAGGTGAGCGCCCCGTGATCGATCGACGTCACCTGCTGCGCCAGGCCCTGGCCACGCTGGCTCTGACGCCTCTGGCCCCACACCTGCGGGCGGCGGACGCCCGTTCTCCCACATGGCTGGACCTTGTCCACCAGGCCACCCTGCCGGAAGGGGCCAGCCTGCGGGTGCTGGCCCGGGCGGGGGAGCAGCCCCACCCCGGCAGTGACTATGTCTGGCACGGCGCCCCCGATGGCGGCGCCTGCTTTCCCCATGAAGACGGTGGCTGGGTTTATGCCTGCAACAGCGAGCTGCCCTCCGGTCAGGGCGGCGCCGGCGCGCTGCGATTCAATGCCGCCGGTGAGCTGATTGATGCCTATCGAATCCTTGGCGGCACCACCGACAATTGTGCCGGCGGTGCCAGCCTGTGGGGCAGCTGGTTGTCCTGTGAGGAAAACGGCGAGAGCGGATTGGTGTATGAGTGCGACCCCTGGGGGGAGCGCGAGGCGAGGGCGTTGCCGGCGCTGGGTGCCTTCAACCATGAGGCGGTGGCCATGGACCCTGCAACGGGCGACGCCTATCTCACGGAAGACCGTCCTGACGGCTGTCTCTACCGCTTTCGCCCCCAGCGCCCTGGTGACCTCAGCGAGGGCCAGCTGGAGGTGGCGACGCTTGACGGTTTGCAGGCCAGCTGGCTGCCCATCAACGATCCCGGTGCAAGTAGCAAGGCCCTGCGCTATCAACAGCCGGGGGCAGCCCGGTTCCGAGGGGGGGAGGGCATTGTCTATCACGCCGACCATGTTTACTTCACCACCAAGTACGATAACCGGGTGTGGTCGCTGAACCTGCGCAATGGCTATCTCAGCATGATCTACGATGCGACGCTGAGTGCCTCTCCCGTGCTGACAGGTGTCGATAACATCGCCGTCAGCCCCAATGGCGAGTTGCTCGTGGCGGAAGATGGCGGTGACCTGCAACTGGTGGGCCTGGCTGACAACCGTGTGGCCGTACCACTGGTGACACTGCATAATCAGGATCGGTCGGAGATAACCGGCCCCGCGTTCAGCCCGGATGGCTCGAGACTCTACTTCAGCTCCCAGCGCGGTTACAGCGGGATGCTGACGGATGGCATTACCTACGAACTGACCTTGCCGGAGGATCTGCGTTTCAGCCGCTTGCTGTAGGTGTGTTCGGGGGCGCCCCGAGGGGCTGCTACCAGATCGTCACCCTCTCTTCCGGTGCCTTCCACATGGGGTCCCCTTCGGTAATCCCGAACGCCTGGTAAAATCCGTCCATGTTCACCGCTGGTCCGAAAGACCGCACCTCGCTAGGGGAGTGTGGATCGGTCGCCACCAGCATTTTTAATGCCTCCACCCGCGACTTGGCCATCCACGCCTGTGCCCAGGCGATGAAGAAGCGTTGCTCCGGCGACAGCCCGTCCTGGTCTGGAAGCCGCCCATTCTCCTTCATGTAAGTCTGGAGCGCATTGTAGGCCAGTGTCATGCCACCCAGATCTGCGATGTTCTCGCTGAGCGTCAAGGCACCGTTCACCTTGACCCCCGGCGCGACCTCATACTCGTTGTACTGGCCTACCAGCACCTCGGCACGTTTCTTGAACTCGGCGGCATCTTCCGGCGTCCACCAGTCGTTGAGATTGCCAGAGACGTCGTAGTTTCTGCCTTTGCTGTCAAAGGCGTGGGTCAATTCATGGCCGACAACAGCGCCAAGTGATCCGAAGTTTGCGGCGGCGTCATTGGTTTTGACATAGTAGGGCGGCTGGATGAAGGCTGCCGTCACATAGACCACGAGAAAGCCCTGATGGATCGCCGCGTTCATCGAAATGGGTGTGATCTTTCCCGGAACCGTGAACTGGTCAATCTCGACCGGGCGACCCAGTTGCGCCAGATTTCGCCGCTTGTTGAACTCGCGGAGCCGGTTGATGTTGCCATAAAAATCATCGGCGGCAATGGCGACGTCCGAGTAATCGATCCAGTCGTCCTCATTCTCTGGATAACCTACCTTGACCTGGATTTTGGCCAGTTTGGCGGCTGCGGTGGCCTTGGTGCTGTCCGTCAGCCAGGCGTTCCCATCTATTCGATGCCTGAACTCCGTCTGAATCCGCGCCATCATGTCCACCACCGCATTGCGCTGGGCGGGGTCGAAATATTCCTCCACATACAGGCGGGAAATCGGATGTGCCATCAAAACACCGATGGCGCCCACAATCTCCTTTTCCATTGGCGGCATTTTCGGAAGACCGTACTTGACCCTTTGATACTCATTCAGGATGTCGTGAAAGTTCGAGCCAAGAAGGGACGCGGATTTCCAGATAACGTGGGATCGCATCAACGATTTCAGGTCTTCACCCGATAGCCCGGCGAGCGTCTCCTGCATACTTTTTATCGATTCGGGGTCCGTCACAATGACAGATTCCGGTGGGGTCACACCGAGTGCTTTGAAATACACCCCCATATCGATGGCCGGAAGCATGGCTTGTAGCTTATCTATCGTGACGCTGTTATAAGTCGCCACCGGATCGGAGGCCTGCACCGGTGTCATTGTGCCGGCAGCGAGAGCTTGCTCAATGGCCATTACCGTCACCGCTCGCTGTTGTGCTACCTCTGGCGAATCTCCGGTCATTTCAAAGAGCGTTGCCTTGGTGGCAACGTTCTGATCACGAATGGCCTGATTGTTTTCGCTGGTGTATTCATTGCGGTTCAAAAGAAACCCTCGCGAACCGACGTCTGTGGAAATTCTGAGGGAATTGAGATGTCGGTCCTTACTGTCCGGCCCAACCTCGACGGAGAAAAAGGGCGAAGAACCCAGTTCGAGTTCCATGCGCGCAGACACCTCAGCGATCTGCGCCGGCGTTTCAGCAGCCTCTACCGCGGCCAGGAAGTCTTGAATAGGTCGGGTGCCGCGTTCATCCCGCGCTTTCATGTCCATGCCGGACGTATACAGGTCGCCCACCAGTTGCACATTGCCCTTCTTTCTATCAGTGGTGGCGTCTGCGGCTGACCTGGCAATGGTCAGCAGTCGTTCATCCAGTGTGTCAAGCAGGGCATTGGCGGCAGTGATCTGGAGCTTGTCATCCGGGATCTCTGTGTGGTCCAGCCAGCCACCGATGGCGTAGCGTGTGAAGTCTTTTCGAGGGTCAGCCGAGAGGTCCATATGCCTGGTTGAAAACCCGACATCCGACCGTTGTTCTCCCCCGCCTGCCACAATGCTGGGGGTACTTTGCTCTGCCTGAAGTCCGACGGAGTGAAGGAGACACGCTGTGAGGATTAACGGGATAGTAGACGGGCTTCGCATGGGCAAATTCCTGTTATCTGGTTGAAGATTGCCAACCGAACTCAATAGCCGCCTCCGTCCCCGCTGCGTTTGCGTCCGCATGGAAATCGTAAGACAGTGTTAGCGAGAACCCGAGTAAGGCTGTTACCGGATACCTACCGCGCTGGGAAAGTATAGACCAGATTCCATGATTGGCCGGGTGATGAGCAAGCAGGGCCAGGACGTGGCGAGAAGTAGCTTTGCTGAATTGTACCTATTTAGTTTTAATCTGCGACTGGCTCTTGTTATTCTCGTAAGCCGTTAGCTGGAAGCCGGAACTATTTTGTAACCGAATGTTCCGGTGCTGTGACGAACAAATAAGCTTGGAGATCCCCAATGAAACTTTCACACCTTGCAAGTGCGTGTTCCCTGGTCGCTATGGTTGTTGCCCTGCCGGCAATGGCGAGAATCTCGGTCAGCGAATCAGGAGACAATTATCTGGTTACCGATAGTGACGGTTGCGTCGCCGTTTTTGATCGTCACGGAAGAGAAAAGTCGTCCACCGAAAAGTGCTCGAGCAGGGACCTCCGGGACATGGAAGATGCCGTGGACGACTATCGTGACGGCCGCCACAGTTCCTCGGATCGCGATCGTCATTCCTCAAGCCACAGCTCCAGCCGCGGTGGGCGGACGAACTATGAGATACACGGCGTCTCGGACAACAAGCTCAGAATCTGGGATAGCCCCCGTAAGGGTTCGGAAGTCGTGGCGGGTGGCGTTCGCAATGGCGAGCGCGTTCGCGGCCTGGGCAATTGCGAACACCATCACGGAGAACAGTGGTGCGAGGTTGAGTACCGAGGTGACCGGGGCTGGGTGATGGAAAAATTCCTGCGGGAAACCAGCAGTGGCAGCAGTCATTCTTCTGATCGTTACCGCGACGACGACAGGGATCGTTACAGTAGCCGGGGAAGTGATGACCTGCAGGACCTCAAGGACATACGCGCCAGCCGCGGTGAAGATGAACTGGAGGACATGGGCTACCGCTACGAGAAGCGCATCGAAGGCAGGAACGGCGATATTGAGTACTGGTGGAACCGACGTGACGACCAATGTATCGCAGTCAATGTTAATGATGGGCGTTATATCGCGCTTACCAAGCAGCCTGAAGCGATGTGCGGGCGATAAACTGGCGTGACCCGATGTGCTGTGGTGCCCTTACCACCGCACATTGGATGTCATACCTTTAGAGCTCTTCTTCGAACAGGGTGCCCATTGATTGCTGGAATTGATCGAGCAATGATTCGGGAACCTGGAACGCTGCCGCGTCTTTGGCTGTCACCTTGCGGCTGTACTTGAGGTCGTTTTCCAGAAACAATTGCCGGAGCTGGCTGGAGAGTACCGCATCCCGGAACACGATGGCGTTTTCGCTGTTCAGCTTTTCACTGCGAGGATCCAGGTTGTAGGAGCCGACCAGGCTGATCGTACTGTCGATCACCGCGAACTTGGAGTGCATGGTCCCCTGGCTCGGACTTTCCTCATCTGCGGCCTGTCCGGTCCATTCCCAGATGTGCACACCGGCATCTTCGTTGGGGCAGGCGGAGACCTCGGGTGATTCGTTCACTGCTATCAGATCCTTGTAGTAGCCACGGCCGACGAGACTGATTTGCGGGTGATTGTTGGCCTCGGGACCATTGGTGACCAGTTTTACGGATACGCAGCGCTGCGCCGCTGCAGTAATGGAGGCGAACAGCGCCGGGGTCGGCACGAAATAGGCGTTGGCGATGATAATCTCACGCTCGGCCTGCTGGAACAGTTTTTCGTAGGCTTGCAGCAGATAGGTTTCTTCAAGGCGGGGCCGGTTCTGCACGAAGCGGCAGGCGGCTGCATGGTAGTCCAGTGCCGGTTGGCGCTGTTCAAGTTGGGCAATGTAATCGTCAATAGCCGGGTCGGTGGTGTAACTGATGGGGAGCTTCCCCGTGCTGTCCATCACGTTGCGCGTCGCATCCCAGTACAGGTTGGTATTGAAGATGCCGCGGCTCTCCTTCACCGAAATAAAGTAGTCAAAGTTACGGTCGAAGGCCTCGACCATATCCTTCACGACCGCACCGCGTACCACGACGTCCTGGTCGCGCCAGTTCATGGCGGGGTTGTTGGGATCTGCCCGGAAATACTCGTTGCCAATGTTCAGGCCGCCTGTGACCACTACGCCGTTATCCGTTTCTCCATCGATAATCCACATCTTTTCGTGGTAGCGCTTGTCGAGGTGGGTCAGGTTGCTGTGGGGCGTGAGCAGGGGTATGGGTACCTCGTTCAGCCACTGCAGGGCCATGGCCTCATAACCCTCGACTTCGATGTCGTTCTGCTTGAGGTCAAAGAACATCCACTGGGTCTGTAACCAGGGATTGGAGAAGGCATCGACGATGACCCGGACATCCAGGCCCTCGGCGCGCTTCTGCTTTAGCACTTCGGCAATGCGAACTCCCGATTCGTCGCCCCGGAATATGAGTGTCTGAATGCGAATCGACTTCGTCGCGCCCTTGAGGGCCGCCATGCGCGCTGCGAATGAATCGCCCCCGTCCTGCACAACGGCCACTTCGCACTCGTCCTGATCGCGAACCGGAAACAGGCCGCTGAGCCCGACATCGGTGAAGGGGCTGCCGACAAATGTGCTTTCCGGATCGAGCACGGGGGAGCTGTCGGCGCCTGCGGTGGCGACCTGTGGGCCATCCTGTTCCTGCGGGTTGCTGGCGCAACCGCAGATGATGGTGATCGCGAGTACAACCAGTGCGGGGTAAAAGGGGTTGCGAGACGTCATTTTCCTGGCTGCTTGCTATTGTTTACATCGGTCAGTCGCCAGCATAGCCTATTGTGGGCCTGTGCTTAAGGGTACGCCGGCTCCGGGGCTGCGCTAACAGGCCGGTTGGAACAGCTCATGCCCCCTGCCTATACTTACAGGGCCGTTCGGCGATGGTTGCCTGATTGAGATACTTTGGTACAGTCATGGTGAGTGCGATACCGTTCCCGGTACTAGTGTTTTGTCCAAGGTGGAAGAGTAAACCCGATGAAATATCCCGATAGTTTAAAACGCCTTGCCTCCCGGTTGGGTGTCGTTGTTGGTACAGCCACACTATCTGTTGCCGCGTTTTCCCAGGCTCCTGAGCTGACCCCGGAAGAACAGGAAAAACTGCACAAGCTCACCGCATTCCTTGAATCGGTCAATGAGTTCCTGCCCACCGTCAACCGTGTCGACGTGTCGTCATTGCCGATAACCATGTCATATAGAGATGTGCTTGACCATGTCGTAGTGGATGTCGCAGTGGGCGACGGCGAGGCCTTGCCCTTCATGTTTGACACCGGCGCACCGACCTACATAACCAAAGAGATTTCTGAAGCCAATCCCGGCGAGGTAGTCATCGAGACGGTAGGCGCTGCGGGTGGTGGCAAGTTGATCTGGAGCCCGCTGGAGCGGCTCTCATCCATGGCCGTGGAGGGCAAACTGTCCATTGAAGATCCTACGGTTCAAATCGGCTGGGAACCCGACTCGGGGCTCTACTGCATAACTCCCCATGGACTTCTCGGTGCGCCTGCGATGCGTAACGCAGTATGGCAGGTCAACTACGGTACCGGAGAAATTACCGTGGCGGCTTCGGCGGACCAATTGGACCATATCGACGGTGCCATCGAACTTCCCTTCAGCGTTAAGCCAAAAACGCTTTCTCCTTCGCCGCAGGTTGAACTGGGGGTGGGGAACGGAACGCTTACTTTCCTGGTGGATACCGGTGGCGGTATTCCCCTGACGATCAATACCAAGGATCTGGCATCGGTCGGCGTCGAGGTGCCGGCGAACGCACCGGTTTCGGTTAATCTGGCCGGCGGCGCTGGTGGGACATTTGAAATCAAACTGGCCGGCCTGCAGTTGCCAGTCAATGTGGGCGGCAGGCAAATCAACACCACGGTTTTTGTCGGCGATGGCATGGCGCCCACTACGGCAGGCAACATGGGCCACATGTTCCTGAAGAATTTCGTCGTAACCTTCGACTGGTCGCAGAACAAGATGTTTCTCGACCCATTGGCCGAGGATGGTAGCGTGGAACCGATGTCCGATGCCAAGGCGGCGGGCATCGGGCTGCAGAACGGATCAGTTATTATCAACTCCCTCGCGTTGGGTGGCCCGGCGGACAAGGCGGGGTTGAAACTTGGCGATATCGTGACCAGGGTCGACGGCAACAGCGTCGAAGACATCGCGCTCGATGATTATTGTGAGTTGCTGAAAACCCAACCACAGTCGGTAACGACAGCGGCAGGCAAGACATACGATATCGGTACCATCAAGGGTTTTCTGACTGGTCAGTGATTCATGTGATCAGATAGAAACAACAGGGCAATGGAGCTGTGAAACCAAAGCAAAATCTGCCGGTCATTTCTTTTATCGTCCTGACGGTATGGCTGGCCATTGTTCTCGGCGGTGAGATTCTTCAGGCCGGCAAGGGTAGTCTGGATGAAATGGCCAGCAAGCAGTTCGTCATTGCGCTTTTTGTGGCCCCGATTTTTCTGCTGGCCGTAATAGCCCTGTTCAAATGGGACTGGCAAGCGATAGGTTTTAAGACGGCGCAGGACTGGAAGTTGCTTTGGCTTCCGGGATTATTTGTCCTGGGCTTTATCGGTATGGCGGTTGTCACGGGGCTGCCACCCACAGCTACCATCGTCATCGTGCTGGTCAATTCGATGCTGGTCGGTATCTCGGAGGAATTGATGTTCCGGGGCATCCTGTTTCGCAACCTGATGCAGACGTCAATGGGGACCTGGGCAGCTATCTGGGTCGTTTCGATCGTGTTTGGCCTGGTACATTCCCTGAACGGATTCATGACCGGGGATTTCATTGCCGCTTCGGCGCAAGCATTGGCGGCGATGATGTCAGGAATCTGGTTGCATGCCATACGCCTGAGAACAACGTCCCTGTACCCGGCGATGATCATTCATGGGCTGTGGGATTTTGCCTTGTTTCTGGTCGCTGCGGCAGTCGTAGCGGGCGGGGTGGCTGGGGGTTCCAGCAACGAGATTGCGGACCCCAACATGCTCGAGCAGATATTGTTGCCTGCTCTGATGCCTTTGCCCCTGTTTGTATATGGGCTGTGGCTGCTGCGTGGCATCGGCCGAAAAACGAAGGCGCAAGTATTGGCCTGACCGAGCAGGCTACATGGGTTTGCAAAACACTGCTACCTTATCCCCTGATGAAGGGGTAGATACATGCCGGTATGGGCCTCCATCCTGCGGGCGGTTTTGTACCATGGTTGTCACCGGGGGCTGTCGGCTTGCTGTACTTGGCTCTATTGCTTTGTAGGCCGGCAGGCACTATCTTCCTTTTCGTTGGCAGGCTGTAAAGAATCTGCAAACATTTCGTGGTCACATGAGTCGTTTGTGAATAATACTTGATCTTGGAGACAGGCTATGAAATCACGCTACCTCGCGAGCGCATGCTCACTCGCTGTTCTGATGACAGCCCTGCCCGCAATGGCCAGAATCACGGTTACCGAGTCGGGTGAAAACTACCTGGTCAACGTGGGTGACGGTTGCATCATTGTCGTAGACCGCCACGGCAGGGAAAAGTCGTCCACCGAACAATGCTCCAGCCGGGATGTTCGGGATGCCGAGGAGGCCGTGGACGACTACCGGGACGGCCGCCACAAAAACTCCGATCGCTATTCCTCAAGCAGCAGTTCCAGCCATGGTGGACGCAAGAATTATGAAATTCATGGCGTTTCCGACAACAAACTCAGAATCTGGGATCGTCCCTCCCAGGACTCGCGCGTAGTCGCCGGTGGTGTCCACAACGGTGAGCGTGTTCGTGGTCTGGGTGATTGCGAACGGCATCACGGGGAAGAGTGGTGCGAGGTGGAATACCGGGGTGATAAAGGCTGGGTGATGCAGAAATTCCTGCGGGAAACGAGCAGCGGCAGCAGCCATTCCTCAGACCGCCACCGGAGCAGTGGTAGCGACGACCTTCAGGACCTGAAGGACATGCGAGCCAGTCGCGGGGAAGATGAACTCGAAGACATGGGATACCGCTACGAGAAGCGCATAGAAGGCAAGAACGGCGATATCGAGTATTGGTGGAACCGAAGCGACGACCAGTGTATCGCGGTAAACGTCAAAGATGGTCACTACGTGGCGCTCACCAAGCAACCTGAGGTGATGTGCGGTAAATGAGTTGGGGTGAACGGTCGTTGCCATGGCCGATTGCCCCAGAGTCGGCGGGTAATTAAATCCCGTTACTACGTTAGTGGCGTCGCAGTATGCGCAGGTATTACAAATGCTATTAAAACCGCATATCAAGACAGTTTTGCTATCCATTGCGATGGCCCTGTCCGCCTGGATTCTCTCACCCAACGTGGTCGCTGAAGCCAGTGGCCCGGACTTCTTCAAGGCCGTAGATAGTCGGGCGGATGGTTTGCTTCGACTTCGGGCCGGCCCGGAAGAAGATGCGGAAGTGACGGGGGCGATTCGCAGCGGGGACACCGTGCGCAACCTCGGATGTGAAGGTGAGGGAGATGCCCGTTGGTGTCGCGTAGGCTCGTTGGCGGATGAATCAGCCGACGGCTGGGTACAGTCCCGCTATCTCACGGAAGCACAGCCTCCTGCTGCGCCGGGGGTGGGAAAGTCGCTGGCTGACGGCGATGATTCTGGTAATCCATCGGTCTACCAGAGGGGCACTGGAGAGTTCGAAGTGAATTTCAAGGGTGGCTGTGGAGCGCTGTTTGATCCGAAGGGCCATCGCATTACTGCTGGCTCCAGTTGCTCAGAGGCGCAACTCAAGATGGCTGAGCAAGCCGTTGCGGCCTTTCAGGACTAACACTGGCCATCGCCCAGATGATCCTCAATCCAGCCGTTCGGGACAAAGCCGTGCAAGCCGGCCCCCAGGCCCCCCGATCATCACCCCTTTCCAGACACGGGCAAAGATATTCAGGGTTTCATTCTTTGCATAGGTACGCCGTTCCGGGAGAGATCGGGGGGTACCAGTAGCCGCAGTCGTTGCGCGCTGTGTTTGTGGATGAGTTGAAGTTTTTGCTGATCGGGCCAGTCTCGCTCGAAGCGGTCGCTGCATGTTCTGATCACGGCGGCGGTGACCATTCCAAAGTGAGGGAGATATGACCAAATCATGGCCTCGATTTGTGGCAATCCTGCTGGCGGTCTGGATGACCGCGTCCAGTACTCTCGGTGCCGACAGCGAAGCGCGACCAGTCGAGAATTCAACGGAAGTGCCACCGGCTCTGGCGGCGGCGATAAACACGCTGTTGCAGGAGCACCACGTTCCCGGTGCGAGCGTCGCTGTTATGGATGGCTACCGGATTCTCTGGGCTCAGGGCTTCGGGGTGGCGAGCCTAACCGGGGCGCAGCCGGTTACCGTGCACACGCGGTTTCAGGCCTGCTCCCTTAGCAAGCCCGTGGCGGTACGGGCGCTGCTGACGCTGGTGGATGCCGGTAAGGTTGAGCTGGATCAACCGGCCAACCGCTATCTCAAGCGCTGGCAGATCCCGAACAATTCAACTTTCAAAGGTGACATCATCACCGTTCGCCAGCTTGTCACTCACTCCGCGGGTTTGAGTGCCAGTTTCTACCCCGGCTATCGGCCCGGCGAGAAACTGCCCGACACACTGACTGACATGCTGAACGGCGAGCCCCCGACCACGTCAGAACCGGTAGAACCCATCTTCGAAGCCGGCAGCCAATGGCGCTATTCGGGCGGTGGTCTTTTGGTGGTGCAATTGCTGATAGAGGACGTCACCGGGCAGGCCTTTGCGGCGTTCATGCAGTCGACCGTACTGAATCCCTTGCAGATGGCCGACAGCACCTATGTTTCGCCTTACCCGGAAGCGCTTCTAGCGGTGAGCGCCGTGGGGTATGCGCAGGATGGGACCCTGGTGCCCGGAGGCTACCGGGAGTATCCGGCGGCCGCTGTCGCGGGGCTCTGGACGACGGCATCCGACCTGGCACGCTCGATGATTGCGCTGCAGAAAAACGTTAACGGTCTGGAGCCTGGGTTTGTTTCCCGGACACTGGCCCGGGACATGTTGACGCCGCAGGAAACCGGGCTACCGCCGCAGATCGAGAAGATCCCCACCTTCACGCCGCAAATGGGCCTGGGTTACCTGTTGGAAGGTCGCGACCCGAATACCGGAAAGCCAACGCGATTCTGGCACTGGGGCGACAACCCCGGCTATAAGGCCCTGCAGGTGGCCACACTCGAGGGCGGGCGCGGAGTCGTCATTCTCACCAACTCAGATGCCGGCGTCGCCGTTACCCGCCCGATTGCAGAGCGTGTTGCTGACTACTACGGCTGGCCACTTGAGGAGTGAGGTTCGTCGGGATCGGGGGCCGTAAATGTTGTAGGCTGTACCTCCGCAGTAAACCGGCCTCGGGAACACCATGCTAAAAGCCCTGTTTTTCGATATGGACCTGACCTTGTGTGACACCTCCAAGGCCAATGAGGTAGCCACAGACAAGCTGGCTGGCGCCGTCACAGATCGATTCGGGCCCGGCATCGATGGGAGTGCATTCGCGCATGCCTACGTAAAAGGGATTTATCGGGACTGGACTGAGCAGCAGGAGGCACGCTACCTCCCAATCATCCGTGAGCAAAGTGAGGAGGCTTTTCGCGTTCAATTAATTCGGGACCTGCTGGCAGTACTCGGGATTGATAACGTCACGGAGCATGAGGCCCTTGCCCTGCAACAGAAGTTCGATCACGACCGCCTCCAGGCCTTTGACTTTTACCCTGGCATTATTGAGTTTCTCGCGGAAGCCCGTCAGTTGTTCACCCTGGTCGTTATTACTAACGGCCCCGAGTTTTCTCAGTTACCCAAGGTCGAGGCCGTCAAGCTGGCGGAGCATGTCGACCACATCATCATCGGCGGCCAGGAGCCGGAACAGAAGCCTGCCCGCTCGATCTTTGAAAAGGCGCTGCAACTCGCCGGTTGTGAGGCCTCCGAAGCGATCCACGTGGGGGACAGTCTGGCGGCAGACATCGCTGGCGCGCACAGCACCCACATCACGTCAGTGTGGATTCAGCACCAGCAACCGCTGGACGCGGAACTGGGTATCGAGCCCCATCACACGGTGATGCACCCCGCTGAGATTCCCGCGCTGATCCGCACTATCCACAGTGGTGACAACACGTGACATCCAGCATGCCGCGAGTGCTCTGGTTAGCAGAGCATAGCCACCCAGGACTCCCCCCGGCGAATCTTGATTAGAGGCTCCCGGAGATTTGAACCCGGGTAACTATTCGGTAGACATTGCCGGATCGGCTGTATCCTGTGCGTTTCCTGCACTGTAAAAATGCACATCCCGCTGCGGGAAGGGGATGCTGATACCCTCGGCATCAAAACGCAATTTGACCTCTCGCGTCATGTCCCAGTAGACCGTCCAGTAGTCGGCGGTTTTTACCCAGGGCCGCAGCAGCAGGTTGACCGAGGAGTCCCCGAGGCTGCCCACCTTGATCACCGTTTCCGGCGAATCCAACACCAGCTCGTGGTCCTTGGCAATCTGCGCCAGTATTGCCTCTGCCTTGGGAATGTCATCGCCGTAACCGATGCCAAACTCCAGGTCGACCCGGCGTACCGTCTGCCCGGTAACATTCTTGATGACGTCTCCCCATATCTTACCGTTGGGCACTACCAGCAGCTGGTTGTCGAAGGTGGTAATCGTGGTGGACACCAGATTCATCTTCTTGACCACTCCAGAGGCACCGGGAACTTCGATATAGTCGTCTATGTCATATGGACGGTAGATCAGAATCATCGCACCGGCGGCAAAATTGGAGAGTGTGTCCTGCAGGGCAAAGCCGATGATAAAGCCGGCGATCCCCAGGCCGGCAAGCATCGGCCCGAGTGAAACACCAATCTGGGACAGCGCCATCAGGATGCCAAGCAGCATCACCGCGGCGCCGCTCAGTGACACCAGGGTATCCTTCATCAGCATCGAGATGTGAATGTTGCTCCTGCCGAGTGCAGCCTTCAAGCCCCGCCGTGTCAGCCGTGCCAGCAGATAGAAAATGACCAGAACGGTGAGGAACAGGATGACACTCAGAATGAGGTCGGGGCCCTGGGAGACCAGGTAATCCTGAATCAAATCGAACCACTGGCTGAAAAGTACTGTCACTACCCCGGGTTTGATGATGTCCATGGATATCCCGGAATCTTCCGTTACCAGGATGGAGCGATACTCCGCGGTATCCATTTCAACCGTTTCCATAATGTCGACCAGCTCACGCATTCTCTGCAGGTTGTGCTCGAGGTAGTCGTTGGCTTCGCTGAAAGCGGCCTTAAGATCTTCGTTGTTCGAGTTTAGCGCCAGCTTCTTACTGAGGTCTCCCATAGTGTACTGGAGAAAACTGATACGGCCGGCAACGCTTTCGGCCTGGATCAATAACCGTGTTTTTAACGATGGGAGGAGATCTTCAACCGGGAGTTCAAAGCTGCGTCGGGTGGCGATATGGTCAGCCAGTACGCGGAGGAAGTGGTCACGCGTCGCTTCCAGACTGGTCAGGTACGACTCGTCCAGCTCCCGGTCACTTCCGCTCCTGTCTGTCAGACCATCCTTCTCCTTGGTAATTTGCGATTGTAGCGCGTCCACCCGCCTGAACACTGCCACACCAAGGTCTGCCAGTTCACCCAGCAGATGGTTCGCCAGGAGTTCACGCGCGGCATCCTCCCGCGGCAGTTGTTCAACTTCTTGCGCCAATTCATTGGCGCGGGTCAGCAGGCGGATGACGCGGTCGTCCCGGCGATAGGTCAGTGAGGCCTGATCCAGGTCAACGCCCTCCTTGAGCTGCAACGCTACGACTTGCAGGCGGGCAATCCAGTCCCTCAGGCCGTCAATCTCCTCGGCCAGTTTCTGTGCCGCCTCGCTGGCCCCGGGTGGCAGCGCGTCGACCGCACTGGGGATTGCTTCTTTGTTTCCGACAGTTGCGGTGGTCGAGGCAGCATCTGCCGCGGCTTTCGTGGCTTCTGGCGTGTGGTCATGCGTGTCTGCCGCTACTTCGCTCGAGCCGGTCACCTTTGGTTGCTGCCTGTCGGGTTCCTCAGGCGGCTGCTGTGCTTCAGCAGAGATTGAAAGCCATGACACGACCAGTGCGACAAACAAACAAGACAATCCCTTGGGCATACAACAACTCCGAATTCATTGATAACCGGTGGGCGGCAATCAGACTCAAGCCGCTCCCCCAAAACCGGGCCAGCTAACCGTGGAAATTTCCGGCTTCTCAGCCGGCCGGTTTTACTATCATAGGCTACTCACGAGAATCGCTCAGGGAGCGGCTCATCCATATCGAGTCGTCCGCTGTGAATCCCGCCCTGGTATAGAAACTCCGAGCCCTGGTGTTACGCGTTTCAGTCTCTAGAAAGACCATCTGGACTCCCCGGGAGCGACAGTCGTCGAGAATTGCTTCGATGGCCCGGGAGCCGAGGCCTTGGCCCCTTGATCGCAGGTAGATCTCATCAATCAGCGCCTCACGGCCGCCGGATTCCAGACTGTACCCCCAGGTGATCACGGCATACCCGACAAAGGGTTCCCCGATTAGCCAGACAAGGCCGTAATCGTCTGTGTGAAGCAGATCGGGCAGGCAGCTCTCCAGGCGTTGCTCATCGAAAGTGTGGCCGTCGATAGCGCAAAATTCCCTGATAAGTTCCAGCAGTTGAGGAAGGTCGTCGATGGTCGCGCGTGTGAGCATGGGATTGGCGTTGTTCATAAGCAGAGTATCAGTGCCATCGATCCCCCCGGTAAAGTCGGGTAGTCCAGGGCGCTATAACTGTCTGAAAAACAGAAGTGCCGAGAGCAAAACGGCGCGAGACGGTCCAGGTAGCCTGCTGCCGTGTGTTTAGCTGACGTAACTTCAGTCATATTCCCCGGCCGATGTGCGTCTGGATACAGGTTTGATCCCGTTTCACGATTCGGAGGGTTTCCAGACCGGGTCCACGTTGACAGTGAAAGCCATGGTCTCACTGGCCCCGTTGCGACAGGTGCCATGCCAGACGTTGCCGCTCTCGGTTTTGCGATACCAATCTTCCAGTTCGATGCTATCGCTTTTGCAGCCCTCTTTGACTGCCTGTTGCCGCACCCAATCAGCCAGATCCCCTGCATTCCATATCTCATGCATGCAGCCTTGCAAGGCGAGGCTCAGAACAACAGGGAATGGCATTAGGCGGTGCATGTCGTGCTTCCTGATTTGCTGGCAGATACATCGGCTCTTCAATATAAACCGGGGACTGTCGGGGTAAGGATCGGGCCTCGTTTATCCAGTCTATAAATGGCTGCATTAGCCTGACGACATGAATGAGGTTGCTATTTCAGGTTTTTCAGTGAATCGGTATCGATGTTCTGTGTAGCTTCCTTACCGGCTTTCTCAATGTCCCTTTTGACAGATTTATTCGCGTCCTTGGTAATTTGATACCCTGCTGCCGACCCTACTGCGGCATCGGCCTGTTGTTGCATTCTAATACCTTCTTCCTCGCCGGCCAGCCAGCCCTCGCGATAGTCTGTCTCCGTTTCGAATCGCTGAGTGTCCTTGACCATGTGTTCGAGATAGTTGCCGGCTTCTTTCATTCCACTGTGCCTGCCATCATGAAATCCAGTGATGTACGCTTCCGTTTTACCCGCTGCTTGCAGTGAAGAGTCTGTCGTTTCACAACCTGCGGCCATTAGAACCAATAAGAGTGTTGTCATCCGGGCTATTACGGTGAACCTGGGTAGGGATACAGACATATGATTTGCCTCGCCAAAGCAGTTCCCGCAGTACCCAGTATGGCGATGATCAGGGCAAGCAGCGAGGGAAGCGGCAGAAAAATAACGGGATTTTCCATAGCTAGCTGCCCATATTCCGAACTCCGAACTTATACCGAACGTTCAGGAGAGTCTAACTGAGACTACCCTGAGTGAAAATGACGCGCCCGGATGCCCGCTGATGCCTTCGAAATCAGAGACTTAAAAATTGGAGATGGGCATTGGGTGGCGTGAAGGGGCGAAATGATGGTCTATGGTGGTCCCATCGTTAAATTCTGCGGTGCCCCCCCGAAATGACCCTCTATTGCATTCAACCCTACTCCATGCTAGAAGTCCGTAAATTACGGAATTTACGGAATTTCGCCCCATGAAGAAAGTAACCGCAACAGAGGCCTCCAAGGCTTTTGGCCAACTGGTCGATGACGTGCAAAGCGGGGCAGTGACCATTGAGCGCAACGGGCGCCCCGTTGCAGTAGTGTATTCCTACGAGGAATCACAGCGCATCGAGGCGATGAGGGAAGCTCATCTGGATACCCTCATTCAAGAAGGCATAACTGCTGCTGACGAAGGGCGTATTCGCCCTCTTACCCAGAAAGTGAGAGATGAAATATTGGCTAGCGCCCGCCAACGGTACGAAGAACAAAGTCAATAATGCTAACGCTTGAGATCACCGATCAGGCAGAGGCCGATATCGAGGAAATCTATTTGTATATTGCTGCCGAAAGCTATCAAAGCTATGCCGAGAGTTTCGCAAGTAAGGTGTTCAAGGCATTCGATCTTCTCTGCCATAACTCTCAGATGGGTACAGAAAGGACCCGATCAGGCGAAGGCGTCAGGTTTTACCCCATGGATAAGGTCAATATTTTCTATCGTGTTGTAAACAAGCGACTTCAAATACTCAGGGTTCACCATAGTGCGATGGACAGTAACAAGCTTCGGTTGCAGTAGTTCAATTGATCAAAGCGGAGCAAGAGCAACCGGGTTTACACCCCTCGCGCCGCCGTCCTGCCGTTCGGCGCATACCCCCTGCAGGCTTCGCTTGCCAGTCAATCAGTATTTGTGGGTAACCATCCCTAAAGTCGGTCGCTGATAAATAACCATCTCTACCGACACTTAAACAACTGATGTAGCGAGGGATTCGAATCCTCGAGAATGAAATTCGGTCGACGAAAATGATCATTTTGGGCTTTACGCCTAATTGCCAGAGGTTACCCCTATGGGACGTATCAACGCGACTGAAGCCAAGCGCGAGTTCGGTGAAGTCCTGCTCAAGGCTGGCAGGGTATCCAGTGGATCCGAGACCCTCGGCGACAGGCTGTCCCCTAGGGCACCGCGCAGATCGGATGGTCCAATTGGATGGTCCATAAGGAGGCCCGAAACACAGGCCCCCAAACGGACGGAGTCAGGCGGATTTTACTATGTCAGTTGGGCTACCAATCGCTCCATAATACGTTCCGCATTGGCACCGATAGTCAGTGACGGGTTGGCCGCACCCGATGACCCCGGTATCAAGGCGCCATCGACTACGAAGAGATTGGGTGTGCCGTACAATTCGCCCAGGTCACTGCACGCGACACCCATGGCAGCGCCTCCCAGTGGGTGCCAGGTACCAAGCGCTTTGACATCAAGTAGTTCTCCGCCGCCCTTGTTCATCATTTTGTCCATCGTATGGTTCAAAGCGGAGGTAGATGGCTCATTGTCTTCCCGGGACCAGTTAAAGTTAATTTTGTCAGTCACCACATTGTAGGAAGCCGTGCTTGTCTGGTCGGGAATACACATTCCCATCTGCATCTGCATGTACTCTCCGGCGACGAGATTGGGGGAATGCATGAAACCGGTCGGCTTGACCGGATTGTCGAAATCGAATGCAGCAATCGCAGGGGGCCCCCCCTGCACCGGCCCGGTTGACGCGGTAATGTTATTTCTTGCTTTCAGTTCATCACCGTTGGTTCCCCATTCCTGCCCAACCCCTTCGTTGATTGTCGGAATGTCGCCCAGCGCCTTCGCCTTCAACAGCAGGCGTGTTGTATGAATGGAGCCAGCAGCCATGAACAGGTACTTGCAATCGATGATGCGCTTGGCAATGACTTCTCCGTCCTCGCTGACGACATCACAATGTACCTCGTAACGACTACTGAAGATTTTCTTGCGTACCCTGACCACGTTGTGCAGGGTCATGATCTCGAGGTTGCCGGTATTTTGCGCATCGGCCAGGTAGTTCCTGTCGAGGGTTTTCTTGGCGCCGCTATTACAACCCAGCACGTATTCACCGATCG
Source organism: Parahaliea maris (assembly GCF_008064665.1). Classification (GTDB taxonomy): domain Bacteria; phylum Pseudomonadota; class Gammaproteobacteria; order Pseudomonadales; family Halieaceae; genus Parahaliea; species Parahaliea maris. The sequence goes on from NZ_VRZA01000007.1 coordinate 158,057, forward strand.
AGGCAAAGGGGGTGATCTCGCCCTGAACTTCCTTGCGAATGACATCCCAATCGAATCCGACCTCACTGCGCACGACATCGAGTCCGGCCAGGTTTGCGTTTTCTATGAACACTCGCATTGATGTGTAATTGGGTGAATTCAGAATATCGTCGGGAATCTTGCCGCCGCTGACCCTTGAGAGCAGCCGAGGGTAGTAGATGGAGTCCATTTCGTCGTAGGAAATATTCGGCAGTACTTTCTCGAACAACTCGCGCGGTGGTTGCAACAGGACACCGCCATAAACCAGCGAGCCGCCCCCCAGGCCGGCGCCAACACCCACAGGAATCGAGCCACCGATGTACTGCTCCAGCATGCCTGTGGAACCGGAAATTGGACCGGGTTCTTTCCACAGGAGCCCGTCGTCGATATCGCCGATAAATCCTCCCACGGTGGGATAGGAATCCTCACCCTGATAGACCCAGTGTTTTCCGCGTTCGATCAGCATCGTCGGGATGCCTGCCTCCGCTAAACGTAACGAGGCCACTGATCCTCCGAAGCCCGAACCGATAACAACAGCTTTTCGGGAACTGCGATAGGTGGGAACCAACAGCGCGGCTCTACTCAGGGGGCTGTAGGTGCCGGCAGCAACTCCCGCTGCAGCTCCACCTTTGATGAGGTTCCGCCTTGTGAATTTCTTCAATGTTCTGTCTCCGGTGAATGTTCAACCCTTGACCAGTGCGGTCGTCCTCCTGCGAATTCCGTGGGTAGATGAAATGCGGAAATCCCGGTCCCGGTGGAGATGCGTTGACTATGTTGTACAGTCACCTGATGGGAGGGGCGGCATGAGAAATCGGACACTGACTGAAGTGGGGAACAGGTGAGTTGAGTTAGATAAACAGGGAAAAGGCCCATTTAGTGATACCCGCAGAAACCGATACACGGCGATTGGCTTGTGTTGTTGAACACCAAACAACCAGCTCTGATCAGTTGAATTGGGTGGTTAATTTGTAGCTCAGTGGGGCAAAGGCAATCAAACCACTCTCTGACCGATCTGAGTCATTTCCGCGAAAACTGGCCCATGGCGTGGATTACTGGATTCCCGTCCCCCGTTAATGGGGTAGAGCTTGAAAAGTGAGCGGTTTTAGAGTGTATAACACTTGCAATAGTCCCATTATGGGACTGTTTTGTTGTTCAATGATCTATCTACAGGAAAGGCTTTTGCCGCGTGAGAAAGTCGTTGGGAGATGTGTGCCGTGAGGGTTGTAGCCTTATCAACCCTGAAAGCCGTCTGGGAGGACAATCCTGCTTACATCGATGCGATGCAGCCGACGCTTGCCTGGTATCGCCATACTCTGAACGCAGATTGGTCATCGCCAGCCGAAGTAAAGCAGGATATCCGGAACGCCAGCATCCTCAAAGATGGAAGAGTGGTGTTCAACCTTGCTGGGAATAAGTACTGGCTGTTGGTCTGGATCAACTATGCCTACCGCGTGGTGTACGTCCGTTTCATTGGTACGCACGCACATTATTACCAGATTGACGTGCAAACCATTTAGTTCCCATCGTTGGTGGGAGAGGTAAAACCATGGACATCAAACCAGTTAAAACGGATGCGGATTACCGTGCTGCGTTGAAAGAAATCGAAACGCTGATGACCGCTGCCCCGGAGACAGCGGAGAGTGAAAAACTGGATGTGTTGGTAACCCTGGTGGAAGCGTATGAAGCCAGGCACTATCCGTTGGATTTCCCCGACCCGGTGGAAGCCATAAAGTATGAGATGGAGCAAAAAGGGCTGACGGTCAAGGATCTGGAGCCGATGATTGGCAAGAGCAACCGGATTTACGAGATCCTGAATCACAAGCGCTCGCTGACCCTGAAAATGATCTGGAAGCTGAATCAGGAACTGGGTATCCCCGCTGAGTCATTGATCAAGCCATCACGAAATCACGCCTGAGCCAGAGCGAGAAAATGGTGGGCCCAGAAGGAGTTAACGGGGCCGCCCAGGCCTTCGACCTGCCGATTATGAGTGATTTAACCTTAATCCCGAATTTCAATAAGGTTTGTGGTCGATAACCTCGGTGGCCGAGCCGATCCCTAAGGAAGGCCTATAACGATTGGTGTGGAGGAGGCTCGATGGTTGCGACCGTTGTTTTGGTCGCCAATTTCGGTCTGACACTTTCGATGCCGCGTGGTTGTTCTACACCACGCGGAGGTATCGAGTACTAACCAGGTTGAGTATCTCAGCATAACCATACCCAGGCAGTTCATCGATGGAGTAGCTGATGCGATTGTGGCCAGGGTTACCAAGCAATTGGAATCCAGGATGAGGGATTTGGTCTCAGCCATGGCTGTCAGGCCGCAGCATGACGAACCAAAATCGAAGCCAACGTTTCTAAGGATCAAAGACGTTTCTGATCGGGTAGGGCTGGCTCGAAGTACTATCTATGCCAAGATGAGCGAAGGAAGCTTTCCGGAGTCGGTGAAGCTCAGTGAGCACACGGCCGCATGGAGGCTGGAAGACATTGAGGACTAGGAGCGAGACCCGCTGGGCTACCGAAGTCATTGATTCCCGAAGGGCTCTTGGCCTGCCCGGGACCTTTTGGTATAGTTGCGCGCCTCAAAACTACGGTGTGTAGCGCAGCCTGGTAGCGCACTTCCTTCGGGAGGAAGGGGTCGGAGGTTCGAATCCTCTCACACCGACCATTTCTCTGCGGGCGAACTCCGGTTACAACGGTTTCGCTCGAGCATCCTCACCTACCGATTCCGCACGCAAAATCCCCCACCCGCCGATGGAAGTCGGCGGGTCGATATATAGAAAAATCTGATAAAAAACAAAGGGATATGGTGGGCCCAGAAGGACTTGAACCTTCGACCTGCCGATTATGAGGGGAGCGGAGAGGGCGAGTTCGGTGGCCCTAAGTAGCAGAAAAATAACGGGATTTTCCATAGATCACCGCCCATATTCCGAACTCCGAACCTATACCGAACTTCACGGGACTCCGCGGCGAACTGGGGGCCAGCAACTCGAAGAGTTGTAACGGATTTCCCAACCGAACTTCCGAACCAAAACCGAAATCCGGCCCGGCACCTGTCGTGTAGGCAGGCACACTGGGAAACTGGCATTCTGGGGCTGTCTAGTTTTTGATCAGTGAATCGACTAGGCTTCAACCAATGAAAAGAATATTTGTGCCCACCCAATCGGGCGATGATTGGAAACCCCTCCTCGCAAAACCAGACCTTCATTGGAAAATCGGCCGATCGGCCATGTCGACGGCCTCTTGCTGGGAAACGGCACGTGATCAATTGCCCCAGGACCTTAGGGTTACCCTCGAAGCTTCGGAAGATCCAGCGTTGTTGAATCTGGAACTTCTAGCCGCGATCCCAGAATGGGAGGTTGAGCTACCAGGCGGTAAGACCTCCTCTTGCACCGATGTAATGGCTATCGCGAGGAACGAGTGTGGATTAGTGGTACTGGGGGTCGAGGCTAAAGTCGACGAGCCCTTCGGACCGACGCTAGGTGAAAAACGTAGGAATGCCTCGATGGGCCAGCAGGAGCGCATACGCTACCTGGAAGCGGAGCTTCACGATGGACGTGAAATGGCAGATGAAATTCGCTACCAGCTCATGCATAGAACCGTCTCCGCGATTCTGACAGCTCGAGCGTTCCATACCGCCACTGCGGCGATGATCGTACAATCTTTCAGCGCTGATCAGGCATGGAGAGAGGACTTCGAATTCTTTGCGAGAGCCCTGGACGCAGAGCCGGTTACAGAAGATTTGTACCAGTTACATACCCCCAGCGGTGAGAAGTTGTATCTCGGTTGGTGTAAAGGTGACCTCCGTCACACAAGAGTAAATCTAGCTGACACTTAGGAGCCAGATATACTGATCATTTCTGGTCACGTCTGCCCACATTATTAGAACATTACACCCAAAGTTCGAGCCTGAGGGGAGAAAGAAATGCGGAGTTGGAGTTCTCTTGCCGAATTGGAAGGTGTAATCGAAAACGGCTACGAACGCCTTGGGTATAGAGAATTGGGTGATCGAGGATATCGCTTTCTATCTTCGCCGGAGTCTACACTTGGCTCATCTCGTTTGATAATGTCCATCAATCCCGCTGGTAACACGCCTGATTATGAGAACGACGGCATGTTTACCGCCGAAGGAACAAGCGCATACGTTAATGAACGTTGGCTTTCCGCCCCGATGGGTAGCAGTAAGTTACAGGTACAATACCAAGAAATGTTTAAGCTGCTCCGATGGGAGCCGCTGCAGGTGCTTCAGGCGCCGTTCTCACCCTATCGTCACCCGAGTTGGTCAAAACTTCCTAGTGATGTTGCCCGGGAGACACTTCAATTCTGCAATGATCGGATATGGAAACCATATTTCACTGAGCATTGCCCGAACGAAATTGTGTGTGTTGGAAAACCGCAGATCAGTGCACTATTGGATTCAATCCCTTATCGAGTTACTGGAATGCGAAGTATCGAAACTGGCTGGAATAATTCTGCGTGTCAAACTGCGACACACTATTTCTTTGAAAATGATACGGTGATTGTGCAGATACCACACCTATCGAGGTTCGGGATATTGACAGCGCTTGTTTGTCAGGAACATCTGGGCGATATTTTTTCACCGCTTTTATAAGCTAATTGCTTTGTAGATGAGATAAATGCGTCAAAAGGGAAAAATTAGGTCATGGAATGACCAAAAGGGGTTTGGATTTATCACTCCCGAGGATGGAGGCAAAGATGTCTTCATGCACGTCTCAGCAGTGAGACGCCGGGGCAGGCGGCCAGTCGTAGGCGAGATAGCGTCATATGATCTGGGTACCGATAACCGAGGTCGACCGCGGGCGGCCAATGTGCTCTTGCCCGGTGATCGGCTGAAACCAGCCCAGGGAACCAAGGGCAGGACAGTTGCCGTTGTTGTGGCCATTGTATTCCTGTGTGCAATTTCAGCTGCCGTAGTGGTTGGCAAATTACCAGCCCTGATCCTTTGGGCCTACATTGGCTTGAGCATAATTACATTCTTTGTTTACGCGTTTGACAAGGTAGCAGCCAAGGATGGGGCATGGCGGACTTCTGAAGGAACTCTCCATGGCCTATCGCTATTTGGTGGCTGGCCGGGAGCTCTAGTGGCTCAGCAGTTCCTAAGACACAAGTCGAAGAAGCAATCGTTCCGGTCGATGTTTTTTGTAACTGTTGTCCTCAATCTGGGTATGTTGGCCGGTATGAGCACCGAGGTCGGACGCGATGTTTTTGGATCATGGCTAGGGCTGTCGAATTCGAGTGACCGACCATTCGGGCGTGCAACGATAGAGTGGAGTGATCAATAACGGTTGTGCTCTAACTGGCTAGTGAATAAGTTTTGGCTGAAGAATATAGACTCAAGAATTTAACTTCGCCAAGCTCTAGAAGCTGTTGGACTCAGAGTACTGAGATACGAGAGCGACTCATTCAGTTTTGCTTCAACCGTATCGATGCTCTCGGACTTGGATAATCCTTTAAGAAATGTAGTCATCTTAACCAACATTTGGTCCCCAAATTCGTCCTTGAATTTTGATTGTTCATCCTTTGTAAATGTTCCTTTTGCCACTATAGTTTTGGCCCGCATCCACATTGCAACATCCCGCTCCGCGTTAGCAATTTTCTGCTTAGCTGGCCCATCAATAAATCTTTGCAAATCTTCTTCGATTCTTTTATCGATTTGTATCAAATTTTTGGAGGAAAACTGGAGATTTCCTGTATAAAAATCTTCGTTGAGGGAAAACCATATCAATGCTCTGCATCTGATAAGTATGGATGGGTGCGTCGATTCTGCTGCACGAGTATCAGTGCCCTCAATCTTATCCATCTGACGCATAAAAGAACTGACATCAAATCTCAAATGTCTATCGTTCAGGCCAGATGCAGTCTTTATCAACGCTCTAATGGCGACGTCAATTGCGCCTGACGCAACGAGTCCAATTCGATCCGCAGATATTTCCATTGCTCGGTCATGCATCAAGGACTCTATTGAGTGAGGTTGACCAAAAAATTCTGTTCTGTAGTGCCGTAAGAGGAAATGCGCAATCTCATGTCCTAATACAAACTCGAATTCCTTAGGAGACAGAAGATCAATCAAAGCAGAAGAGAACCTGACTATGCACTCTCCGTCAGTTCCTAGCAAACATTGAGCATTGAGGTCAGGGCCAGGAAAAACGAAAACGTGTATACAAGCGCGAGGAATCTCAAGTCGATGTGAGACGTTTAGAACGCTCTCATCCAGGGTGGGAGTGACGGCTGAACTGATCGATAACTCCTGCGAAAACAAGGAGTCACGTATTCTCTGTGCGTCTACAGCAAATTTTTTGTGTTGTGAGCAGGATTGGCGCTCACCGGAAAATCTAAGAGCTTCTATCCTTGCTCTACATGATTCCAGCTCTTTAAGCATACTTTTTACGTGCTTCCGCAATCTTTTCAAGCATTAATTGAGCATTCCTTCTCTCCTCACCATCATCAAGGGTATTGAGTCGATTATTCCATTTCTGAAACTCCCCCAATAAGTGCTTTCTAACTTTGTCCTTCGGCCAATCTGGATCGATTCCTAGAAGAGATTCAACTCCATCGCTTGAACTTTGAGATGCATCAAGTGAAACAATTTTTTGGTCACGCAGCTTATTGACTTCATCCAAATCAAGTTCAAGCGCGCTAGCAATTTTAGAAATTAGTGTAAGCTCACTTGCCTCTGCAATACCGTCAGCAGCCATAATCTCAAAGCACAGTTCGACCGCTTCAAACTTCTGTGCAGGATCCGCAACCTCGTTGAGGCGTTTTGTCAAGGAGCTTACTGCCAAATCACCACTTAGAGCTGCTTTGTAGGACTCACGTAGAGCGGTGTTGTACATTTCCTTAAGACGTTGTTCTTCATCACCATCGTATGGAGAGATCAGCTTCATCACGTGTTGTTTGAGGATCTCACCTTCATCAGAGTGAAGTGATCCATCGGACATTGCCACCGCTACGCCCAACTTAAGAGATAGACATTGTGCTTCATCGCGGTCTTCAGACTGTTCTAAATAGCCCTTAGCATCATACTCCCAGGTAAAGTCGATCCCTTTTTGCCATAGAATTCCTGGATCATCGGGTTGGTGGAAGCCATGCTTTATAGAGGGAAGATTATCTATGTCCACTAACCGAAAAACCGCAACAAGCTCGCGCTTACCAGTGTATGGCGGCTGTATCATTTGCGGAATAGCTACCCCAAGCCTTACCCAGCTTGTGAAGCCGTAGTTAGGTTTTACCTCGCCAATTGGAAGCGCATGTTGATAGACGAGGCTTTCATCTTCTTGAAATGCGTCCAGTACGCATATTACTGGCTCATACTCTCCAGAGGTCTTGTCGAATATCGAAGTGATGCACGCAGCGTTGACTGGGCGTGTAACAGGAAATAGACCCTTGCCCATAATTTGCTTTACGATCGGACTATCTTTGTCATCAGTGTCAATGTTGCCATCTTCAAGTTTGACTTCGAAGGGCTGCATTCCTTGGAACTGAAGCTCTAGATTTTCTGAAAACGTACCCTTTCCCAAAGCTGTTTTGCCGGCAGCTGTGACGGTCTTGGCGCCAGCAGAGAGAATTTGGCCGATAAAAACCCAAGCGATTATGACGCCAATTATGGCTAGTATTTCCATGTTACTCTACCGTGAACTGTTCAATCGAAATAGCTTGTCCGTCATCGCTTCCAGACATTGATAGATCAATGTCGGTCCTTCTATTTGTCGCAACATCGACGAAAGCGCATTTCATTATCTGATTTTCGTCGTAGGCGTAAGTAACTTTGATTTCCTGGCCCTCCGGTCGTCCCGGGGGTAGTTCGAGCGCGCCTTCCCAAATAATCTTCACGAATCTCGGGTCAGTTTCCGGTGCTGTGGATTCAGTGAGCCTACATGCTACTGATGTTTGCCCATCAGACATGGTGTAGAAAGACTCGGTGACAGAGCATGGTATCTTTTCCCCCTTCATGATGATGACGCTATTCGACAAAGTGGGTTGGTCACGGTGTTGGTCGTACGTTACGGCGATAGTGCCAAAGCACTTGGATGTGCTTTCACTTACTCGAATCTTTCCTATGGAATGCTTTTGTGTCTCGGTTAGTTTAGATTTGTCACCCTTATAAGCGGCATAAAGCGCCGCGCCCATTGCCACAACCTCGTCTACATTGACAGAGGCTGTTGGCTCTTTACCAAACACTCGCGTTACACTTTCTCGAACGAGGGGAACGCGAGTGCTACCCCCAGCGAGAAATATCTCTCTAATATCGCAAGGACTAATACCAGCCTCTTCGATCGTTGATTCGCAAAGCATTTCCGCTTGAGCTATGAGTGTAGATATTCCTTCCTCAAACTCTTCACGCGATATTTCAATCAGTTTCCGATTGACTTTGAGAGTGACGCTTTTCCTTTTTGAAAGTGACTTTTTCTCTTCTTCTGCGTCGTTTAAAGTGAAGTCTTCGTCATCAAGAGGGTCGCCAGTGATTTGTGCGTACTTCCTCTTTACAATCCCAATAATGACTTTGTCGAAATCGTCTCCACCGAGCTTAGACACACCATTAGATGCGAGCACTTCGACATCCTGACCGTCGACTCGGATTATGGATACGTCAAAGGTGCCTCCGCCTAGATCATATACTGCATATACTCCATGAAGATCTTCGCCGTTCTTGAAGGCGTAGTACAGTGCGGCCGCTGTCGGTTCATTGATAATATAATTTACCTTTAGGCCGGCACTTTTTGCTGCCGTCATCGTGGCTTCACGTGCTTCTGTAGAAAAATTAGCTGGAATTGTGACCACAGCTTCACCAACACTTCCAAGATTCTTGTTAGCTATCTTGAGTAGTTTTTTTAATACAAAGCTACTTAGCTGTGTTGGGGAGAAATTCTTTCCGTTAATGCTGTGGGTTCTTTCTGTACCCATGTCTCTTTTGAAACGAGCTGCAGCCCTCTCGGGGGAGACGCCCCATGTTTTTCGAGCGGTATCGCCAACTTCCATCTGGCCCTCGTCACCTTCTGAGACACAGGAGGGGACTATGTTTTCGCCATCCTCGTCATGAATGATTAGAGGCCTACCGGTCTTGTCAATAGTGGAGACCGCGGAGAATGTGGTTCCTAGGTCTATACCTATAAATGCTGACATTGATTAAGCTCCTGGATTACTAGAAAGCTGAAATACCTTGACCTTTGAGGGTATGATCACAGTCGCTTCTTCCCCCGCTATCAGTCGATATCCTGCTTCTATGACTTCAGCCACCTTGAAGTCATCTTCTTCAGATTGCGTTGGGATAATCTTGGGGTTATCTGAAATACTATCGCCGAGTTTTCTATAATCATCTCCGACGTCAGGCTCGAATCGTATGACGCCTGACTCTTCAAAAGCATCTTCAAGCAGTCGTCTGATAAAGTGTAGTGATTCCGAATCATCGCCGTCCTCTATAAATTCACTAACAGCTTGATCAACTCGTGCAAACCTTAATACAAATCGCCGGAAAATTTCTGCATCATAGCCTTTACGTAATCGTCTTATCTCTTGGTCCTTTTCATCGAGAGCAGAGTTAAGTTCAAGATATGTTTCTATCATGGAGGCGACTTTCGTTTCGGTTCTGCCGTTCTGATCAGTATTGCGCGCTAATTCTGTCGTAATGCCCATATGGAGCGCTTCTAGCCCCGATCCGACTGAAGATAGATATTTGCCCCACTTTTCCGGAACAAGCAATCTCTGGTCATTGATAAGTAATTGCCTCCAACGATAAAGGTAGAAACTAATACCAATGGAAAGAGCTGTTGTAGTTACAAGGAGAAAAAGCATGACAACAAGCCATGCTGGTATAGAGGCAGCTTCCTGTATATTAGGTGCCGCGCCTTCTACGGTGTTGTCTTGGCGATCTCTAGTCAGGTAGTTATCTCGATCAGTATCAAAATTGTCGTTTTGGGAGTTGATGTCGCCATAATTGGCATTTGACAGCTTGAGTGTATTGCCAGGCGATTCGGATGTTTGGTGGTCACGCGCTGACATCAACGCTGAGTTCTGCTCGCGCCGAGTGGGGACGGGCACTGAAGATTTAAAGGTAGATTCCTCGTTACCTAGTGACCTAGCAAACGGAAATCCGAATGTTTCCGTTCCATTCGGTAGTCCGCCGTTGGTCTCGATTTCGAGCCAAGGAGACGTGCTGGTTGATTGTGTTTGAGCTACAACACTTGTAGAAGTTATGGTTGCTAGCAAGCATAAAAGCGGAGAAAGGCGTCTCCTGACTCTCATTAGTCATCCTTGAACAATCCCGGTTTGTGAGAAACATAGTTTCACATACATTCAATGAATGCCAAGCGCTGAAGCGTGTTTTACTCAGATTCTGTGAACCTGTTAGGATAATAGTTGGGCTGACTACCGGGCTAGGACGTCAATCGCTCGGATCGTGGACAAATCTTGATCAACAGTCGTTTAGTCGCGCATCAATAGTGTGGAGCGAGTAGTGATTGAGGCTGTTCTTTATTAGTAGATGCTTCTGGTTTTATCGATGACCAAAATCCTTAGATTGCTCATTCACGCCATCAGCTATCGGGCATGGTATCTGAATCAGTGGAGAGGCTTGCCTGCATCCGCTGGGCACGAGATTGAATGAACTTAATGGTCGCGTCCTTTAACTTTAGATACTCTTCAGCATTCGCAGGTATGCCCTTACGAATGAAACCATCAAACGGTAGAAAAAAATCTACTTGGTTGTCAGCTGTTACAAGGTCTTGCAGTAAAAAGAAATTTACATACCCATCGAAATTAATAAACAACTCGAAGAACGCGTTGTAACGTTGAAGCACATCGGCTAGTGGTGATTTTTCAAAAATATAATGCCTTCGAATGCATTCAAGTGTTAGGTCAAATCTGTCGGCTATTTTTGCATTTATACCCCGTGCCTGATTAATCGTGTTCTTTCTGTCAATCTGATATGAGGGGAATATGATATAAGCACCAATTGTTGACCCCGCCCGATAGAGCTCTTCAGCGTCGGCATTAACCTCGCCGATAATCGCAGCCATACGGGTATTTCCGCGATAACTATTGGTAATCGCGTCACTGCTCAGGGCTAACTCCCGCCATTGCAGATATTTTGTGTTAGTCATATCCAAGCTAAAATACTTCCCATTGGGTAGAGTCTTAGACCAGAGCATTTGGTGGTACCGACGTAGAGTTGGGCTATGTGAGTCTGGATCTTTTCCGGCGGGGGTATCGGTAAAAAAATCAAATTTTGTGTCAATCATTGGAAGCAGATATCAGCGATCAATCTTTTTATAAGTATTACTTACGTCGACGCCAGTGGTCGAAAGTTTTCTGCCATAAATATCAACAGGGTACAGCTTCCCGTCGACCACTTTGTGACACTTGTTGTAGTTAACATTCCCCCCAGATGATTGATCGCAGAAGGTACTTTCGTTCGTCCGGCGTTTTCCTTTTATTTTCGTCCTCCTGCCATAGATATCCACAGGAACGGCTTCATCTTCCGTGACCTTGATACAATCGTTGTAGTCGGTAAGCCCGCCCTTTGATCTTTTGCAGTATGTGTCAGCCTCAGCGTACAGGGAGGTCGGTGCCGAGACGACGATCAGAGTGAGTATAGAGAGCATTCTAGGTTGCTTATTCATGGTTCCACCAAATACGCACCTTGGTGATGACATACCAAGTGAAGGCGGCCAAGAAGAGATAGACGGTCCAATCAGCAATAGAGCCGTCACGATCTTGAAAAGTGAATACTCCCAGACCTGCAAAGCAGGCCAGGAAGATAGAAAGCGCGAGATGAAGTTTTAATGGTTTGCTTGTTCTCTCAGTAGTAATTGTTCCCATCGAAGATTCCCTCCTGGGTATCAATCATTCCTCTTTGTCTTCTAGTCGTTTCTGTAGGTGTAGTATGTAGCCAACGAGAACGATAATTATGATCAGTGAAAGCCAAATACCGCGTTCCATCCAGGAGACGTTAGATTGCTCGGTTTGAGTTGCTTCAATAGGGTGCTGTTGAGTCACGGTTTTGTCGGGGGTACCACTACCATAGCTTTCGGCACTGTCGAGCATATCTCCGGCCGTGTCCATTGCCTGAGACGTTTTTTCCCGCATTGTCTCAGCTGCTTCAGACATCGAACTCTGAATCCGTTCGTCATTCTCCTTGCTACATCCGTGAAGAATGATTAGTGCAGGGACAATAAACAGACTTGCCCATCTAGCCAGGTGATTTTTCAAAGTCAGACCTCCATATAAGTCCAGTGCATTTGAGAAGGGCATAGAAGAAAAGCAGCGGGATTGCCACTGATTTCAACAGCACGGAAGTGAGTAAGAGCCAGGCATTCTTGGTGAAGTCATCAAGCTTGTTATCGAGGCCTTCAAGTTTGTTCTGAATCGAAGAAGTACTGGGCGGTTTTGGAATATGGTCCAAAAATGAACAGGCTTTACCCTGAGACCGCTTGTTTATGCAGATCAGTTTGTCGCGCTGTTGTTTGAGCGCATCTTCAAATTCGTCTATCACTTCTTCGATATTCGTCTTTTCTTTTGCGTGCAGCCTTTGATTTTGGAATAGAGATTTGGTGGTGCCAGAGCAACTTGGTGATAACACGGGGGTTTTGGGGGTCTTGGCTGAGAGACGGCACGCTATGTCCTCTTTACCTAGTTGCTGTTCGAGATTTGATCTAGCAACGCCCAACTCTTTTACTTTGACTCTGTGATTTTCTTTACTGGCCTCGATTGATAGCTTCAAATTCTCGATATTCTTTTGAGCGCTTTCCCGGGCTTTCGAGTAGTCAGCCCCCTGGGTAGCCAAAGCCTTGACGCTTCTAAGATCACCCTCGAAGACCTGCATGGCACTGTGGTGTTTTTCCTCGGCTGATTGGAGAAATACTGAATCTACCCAGGTATTTGCTATGACAACGATGCCAAGCGCAAAACGAACGAAAACAGCGACAAGAAAAATTTTAACGAGGGGAGTGAGTGCGCGTGAATTTTGGGAGATTAGGCCTAGTCCGGTTAGGACTGCTATTCCGGTAAAGATATAGTTGAAGATTTCGCTGGATACCAACAGCAGAAGTACCTTCTGGGCGGCAACAGCACCTAGTGCAAATAGGACTACGGTAGAGAAGCGCTCGATCAAGTCATTGACCGGGTCGAGAACCTCACCGATGGTTAGGGTGACGAAAGGTAAATCAAGTTCTGTGCCCTGGAGTACGGAGACCAGAGCGTTGATGCCCCTTGCTGTTGCGTAGATCGCTCCTGTCGCAGCAAGCGCCCCATCAAGATTCTCGTCAGCCACTTTGTCGAAGCTGCCGGAAAGGCTTAGCGTGCAGAGGGCAATCAGAAATAGGATACAAACTGCTTTAACAGGTGTACTGGACAGCTTCATTCAACCCCTTCCCTGGATGCTGTGTTTTCATGTGATGCTGCATTTGTCAACATACCTTATCTAGAAGAAAAAAAAAAATAGGTTTATGGAGTGAAATCCCGGGCCAAGCCGGGAATGTGACTGAAATATGTACAGATAGCGTGGCCCAGAGCGGGCCGGGGATGTGCCCCCGGGGGCGAGCCAGGGGGAGGGTGAGATTGCCCGCGAGCGGGGCAAAGTGGGGCCACAAGAGTGGCCGTACTGCAGGAGCCGGTGCGGCAGACAGTGCGTGGTGTATGTGGTGCTACAGGAATTCAGAAATCCAGATCCCCGGGGTCCGGCCAGGTGGTCAGCTGGGATGCTGGCTAACTGGGATTCTGGGTCACCCGATCCACATAGTCGCCGACGCTCTTGGTGGCCTGCCGAAGAGCCTCAGAGGTGAGGTGGCTATAACGTTGCGTTACAGAAGAGTCACTATGGCCCAGCACCTTCTGGACAACGTCCAGGCTGTGCCCGCTAAAGACCAGCATACTGGCATTCATGTGGCTTAGCTCGTGCAAACAGATATGCTCCAGGCCAGCAGATTTCCTCAGGGTCTGCCAGACCTTATTGATGGAGGTTACACGCTGATCGCCTCTACGGCTACTCACGAAAAGCCTTCTGATCGATTGTCGTGCCTGGTCTGCTTGGTGAATAGCGTGTTGCTTGTTAGTAAATCTATGTTCATAAAAATAGTGCTTTCGTAGGATCGAAAAAATACATAAGGTTTAAGTCACATAAACATTGACGAACTACGCGTCCGAAAGGTAGACACATTAGCGAGGCCGCAGGCGGGCCGGCGAGGTGACCCATGGGGCGAGCCAGGGGCCGGGGGGGAATGGCCCACAGCGGGCCGGAGAGGCGGCCTCAGGGGCGGTGTGGTCGGACGGCGCGGTCAGTGAATGACGCCGTCAGAGTTCCAGGCTCCCACAGCCCCGGAGCCCGGTCGCGGCGGCGCACCATGACCGGGAAACTGGAATTGTAGAATCCTGGAATGCAACCGAATCTGTCCTCTGACCGCTAGCCGGCCTCCTTGGTCACGCGGTCCACATAGTCGCCGACGCTGTTAGTGGCTTCCCGTAAAGCCTCGGAAGTGAGATGGCTGTAACGTTGCGTTACTGACGGATCGCTGTGCCCCAACACCTTCTGCACGACGTACAGGCTGTGCCCGCTGGAGACCAGCATACTAGCGTGCATGTGGCGAAGGTCGTGCAAGCGGATATGCTCCAAGTCAGCAGATTTCCTCAGGGTCTGCCAGACCTTGTTGATGGACGTCATCCGCTTGTCCCCCTTGCGGCTACTCACGAACAGCCATTCTGATCGACCTTTGGTGCGGAGCTGATCGAGGATATCGAGAGCCCTGTCATTGAGTGGAACTGACCTTCTGCGCTTGCTCTTCGAGGTCCTGGCCTGGATAGTCCATGTGCGGTTCTTCCGGTCTATTTCAGACCACCGAGCGTTCAAGGCTTCATTGACTCTGGCCCCGGTGAAGAGCAGGAACTTGACGATCAGAGCTACCGTGCGTTGCCGGTGTGTAGCCTTGTCCAGTGTAGTGAGAAGCCGCTGCAGTTCCTCGTCAGACATCAAGCGCTCCTCTCTGTTGTCGGCATTGAACTGCTTTACGCCAATAGCAGGATTCTTCTCTATCAGGTCCCATTCCACCGCGAGATTAAGCATCCTCCTTATCAGTTTCAGATGGTGGTCGGCGGTGGCAGGGGAGAGCTCGGACTGACCGAGTTCATTGTGAAACTGCTGGATATCAGCCCTCCGGAGTTGGTTAAGTTTGATGTGCCCGAAACGAGGCTTGATGCGTAGGTCATACATTTTTTTATCATACGGCCATGAGCGCTTGTTGACTTTGGCGTGAGGTAGGTATGTGTCCTCAAAGTAGGCCGCGAGAGTCGGGACCTGCTTCTTGGCCTTTACATCAGCAGCGGGGTCTTCTCCCAGATGGGTCTTTGCCTTGAGTTCTTTTACCTTGGCTTTCGCGTCTTTGATCGACACGTCTGTTGAGCGGCCTACTTTAACTCGAGCCGTCTTGCCATTGGCGTCTTTATAACGATACCAATAGGTGCCAACCCCTGGTGTTACCGCGCTTACCTCAATATAAAGTCCTGTTCTGTTGATGTCCGTGTATTCGATGCGCTGTCTGCCTGGAGGGCAGATCAGGCCGTTTTCGATGAAATTGTCGTCGAGAACCTTTGCTGGCATTAGAGCCCTCCATTGTATGTTTGGATACCGATGTATGTGTAGTATCGGGAAGTGCCAGGGCTGTCGCTAAGAGGCACAGCTCTAAAGGACACCAGTTGTCTCTGGACCATCCAAGCGAACATGCGCCCGGCACGGTGGTGTACACCTCGCTCTGTACCATCCCAGAGGAACGTACCCGTGAGCATATCCCCGAGGCAGTACCAATGGTCGTGTACTAGGTAAGGGGACACTGCATCCATAGCTCTGCGTAACTGTCTATAGAACACCTTGGGGTTTTCAGCGGGTTTGGGTCGGTGCCTCGGCGCTTCTGATATCTCGTTCATGACGCACCTCCTGGTGTCGTGTTGTTAAGGCGGTATCGGTGTACGCCGCGTTCACCGCGATCAAAGGTCCATAAGTGCTTGCTTGGGTCCGTTCCGCAATAACGCTCTATAAGTTGTGCCGCCGCGTTCCTGGAAATTCCTCCACTTTCTTGTAGAGTAGCTATAAGCTCCTTTTTCGATGAGCCCCCTGAGCCAATTGCGGCTTTGACGATAGTGATGGCTTCGGAGTCGCTGTCGAGTTGGTTTAGTGTCGCTGCGCGATTCGCCTCTTCAGCAGGTATGCGAGTGAAGGAGTCCAATAGGTCCCGGTAATTGCGTATCTGGTCTGGGGCTGAGTAGCTGAAATGAACTTCGCGAGCGACGGAGCCACGTGATTTGATGTTTTCGAAAGCGATTACGCGCTTTCCAGTGCTGGCGCCATCATCGATAACCTCAATCACATAGGCACAGTCGAAGTCGTCCACAAGATCACTGGTGCCTGCATATATAGACTTGCCGTTGTCGCCTTTCCTTTTATTGACATGAGCAAGAGCGATTACAGTGCCCCCAACGGATACGAATCGGCGCATCAGTCTAGTGAACTCAGAAGCCACTCGTTTGCTCATCAGGTCGGTAAAGCGTTTGGCAGTATCCAGTACCAAGATCGCTCCCAAGGCACAGCCATCCGCTATCATCTGTTCGATTAGCCCAAGAAGATCTTCGGCGCGGAATTCGTTATAGCCGTCGCCAATCATGTGAAAGCCGTATTCCTCGGCGATTTTTACTTTCTCAAGCAGGCCAGATAGGTTGTCGTCGGCATTAACGTAGTAAATCTGTGCTGGATTAATGAAACCGGCAGTGATTGACTCCGCTAAGAGGCCTTGACTGGAGAGTGTTTTACCTGAGTTGGGAGAGGCATAAATAATGGTCGATTGACCTACAAGGGCGATCTGGTCGAATACATACGTCTCTTCTTGACAGCGTTTTTCGAGCTCAGCACTTGATCCGGTTAGAGAATACTTTTCGAGCAGGCATCTGTTTTGAGGTGGTGGCGCTGGTATCTCTGGTTGGCGATCGGGATACACGATTTCGGTGTGTGTTTTCTCGAATGCATCTAGTTTTTCGTTGATTAGCTGCTGCGGGTCCTTGCCTGTGTTTTTTACCATCCAGTGCAGTGTAGCAATGGTTTGTCGTCCATCTTTCATGGCTTGAACGACCCCCATTTAGCACGCATCTGCGATATGCCGGGGTATTTAGAGCCCCTACTGCTCCACTGGTCCCATATAGCGAAACCCTCACAACTATTGCCTGTCTCGAAACTCAGGATCATGCCGACGCTAACCCAGTCGCCGTAGGAGATATCAGGGCTGAGTGCGTTGACCAATACCTCTAGCTCATCCAATTTTCTTTGTGTGAGCGGGGTAGGAGGAATAACTGCTTTCGGTGGCGGTCGAAGACTGGCGACGTGCGAGGGAGGTGGCTTTCCGTTGTTACGGAATACTGCGCACAGAGACAACGGAGGGGCGACGGGTAAATCGCGTATATGAGAAATGCTGCATCTTTCAATCTGCTTTTCATCACTCATGGCAGCACCACCATTGAGCGCCTGGCTTTTATGTCAATGCCCTGGGGGAGCTTGGTACAGTCAATAGACTGGGTCCGTACCGGAGTCCCGGGTTCTAACCGGAAATAGTGATGCTCACCTCTTCTGGTTTTTACGACCAGGCCAGGCTCTAAATCGAAGGATTCTTCGATCTGGTATAGAGCAGCAAGAGCTTCGGGTGAGTCAGCATCTAGAACAACCAGGTCTTCCGGAACGATAAAGCCGATCCAATGCGAGGGGTATCTTGACCAGTAGTCCCTGATAGCTGCTTCGCAGAGGTGAGATAGCCAAGGGTCCCATTTACGGGTGGTCTTTTTTGAGTTGGGATAAAGGGGTATGACGAGAAAGCCGGCAAGGAAGTAGATTAACGCCTTTTCGAGTTGATTCTTTGCCGCTTCAATCTTATCGCTTAATAAATAGGATTCTGATTCGGGGTCCAATTAAAGGCCTCCTTCAACATAGTGTTTGATTACTGTGCTGGAAGAGACTTAGGCGCAATACGGCTAGCTGGGACGAGTGCAAAAACTCGATCCTGCTAACGTCGCACGGGTCGCTTGAAAGGAATCAGTGTATTAGCAATAGGAAGTAGTCGGCTGCAGAATCAGTATGCTTCAGCTCAAGTAGTGACTTCGCCGGAGGTTCACTACCCGCCACACGCGTATAGCAATGTGGATATATCACAACAAAAAGCTTGTCGTACGATGGCTGCCAGAAGCCTCCACCAGACTTACACGGTAGCGGATGCAGCCCTTCTAGATCAAGAATGTATGACGTGAAAAATTTAGATTTTGGGTGCCTACACGAAATGGTCAGGGCTGGCACCGGGCCAGAACCCCAGACACCCAGTTTCCCAGCGAATCCGGTTCGGTACTTGGCTCCTCCCCGGCAGCCTGGAAAACTGGAATTCTGGCAAACTGCCGCCCTCAGTCGGTGGCACCGAGGATCGCCGCGGCCTCCGGGTGCTCGTAGACATAATCTCGGAGCCAGTAGTAGTTCTCTGCGCAGAGCTTACCGAAGACCACGTTCTTGGCATAGGACAGCCGGGAGAAGGCGTACAGGCAGACTGTGATTCCCAGGGCATCTGCTGAAAGCTCTCCCGACCAGTAGTTCTCGCAAGACAGCTGAAACCGACGGTCATCATCCGGGGCGGTATAGAAGCCACCATTCGAGAGTTGGTACATCAGCCAGTAGCCTCCATGGTACTGACCATTGGTGAGTTTCTCGGCCGTGCTATAAATTGTCGGTTCAATCAGCAGAGGGTATGTGGCACCAAAGTGGTTGCCAATGAAATCAAGACGCTGCTCTTCAAGGATCAGGGTAGCGGTGACGGTGGTGTTGCTTTCGTTGCCACTCATACAGGTACTCCACAAAAAATAATCAGGGGGACAAAGAAGGGCAGCACCCGAAGGTGCCGCCACTGGGGTTACGCTTCCTGAGGGTCAGGAAAGGGGATGAGGTTTAGTTCCAACTGCCGCAGATACAGCAGTGACATGAGGTACTCCTGCAGAACGCCAGGAGGGAAGTCCGAATGCTCTGAATCCAAAATGGCGATGGCTACAGACTCATAAGCCTCGAACTCGTCCTGCTTGTTCACAGGCTCACCTGGTATCAGCTGGACAGCTTCTTCCAGGCGAGTGCGTACCTCCCGCAGATCGGGTGTCTTCATATGAAAATTCCTTGGTTTTGGGAGAGGGTGTGTGCCGGAACGGCGGGGAAGGGTTAGAAGCGGAGGGCAGTGCGATGATCGGATTCGGGAAATTCGCCGATCCAATCAACGTGAACCCCTGCTATCAGCATGGCCTGGTCCCTGACGGCGTCGAAGAATTGCTCTTCTGGCAGTTCCCAGGCTGAAACCAGGTCGAGGGCGTCTTGCAGATAATCAATGTAATCGTCCATAGGACTTCTCCTTGCGTGAGGTGATGGTTGGTTCGGGTCAAAAACGATGGATCTGCCTCAAAATTGCTAAGGCGTTGAAAACAAACAGCTTTATTTATGTGAGTTAGGGTCGGTATAGGGTCGGTTTTCCAGGTTCGAGCCAAGACCCATTAGAAAAAGTGAAGACAAACAGGGAGTTACAAGGGAGTAAAAACATCCACCTCCCGAATCAAAGTCGAGCCGAGAAGCTTGGGGGTGATTGGCGTTACCGGGCGGGAAACCCAGAGGAGGTGGTTACTTTTTGGCCCGGGGAGCGGCCTTTTTCCTGGCGGGAGTGTGCTTGCGAGCGGGGGTCTTGCGGGGAGGCTTGGAGGATTGCAGCTGCTTGGCCTTGGTCAGAAAGCCCTGGACATCTCCGAGCTGGTGACACCTTTGCTTACCCTCGATGGGCTCAATGACACCCTCCGCTTTCAGAGCTGCCATCAGGAAGGCCGGTGTGTTCACTGACCGACCTCGGAAAAGGCTCTTGAGGGCGATAGAGGTGATGCCATTGTCAGTTTCCGAGGCTTCCAGCGTACTGAGGATGTGAGCCATGGAGACCCACTCGTCACTGAAGAAGCCGCCGCCGGGGTTCTCATGGATGCGGATCATCAGCTGGTCGTCCTCGGTGGTGCCGAGGCAGTAGGTGATCTCGGACTTACCGGAGATGGTGGGGCATGATGATTTTTTGATCACCCGGGCTGAAGGTGACGCTACTTTGGGTTTTGCCATAGGTCGTTCTCCGTGATGGATTGAAGG
Organism: Parahaliea maris; assembly: GCF_008064665.1. Lineage (GTDB taxonomy): Bacteria > Pseudomonadota > Gammaproteobacteria > Pseudomonadales > Halieaceae > Parahaliea > Parahaliea maris. Next base: position 178,253 of record NZ_VRZA01000007.1, read on the forward strand.
GGTACTGCAGAGGGGATTTTTTGATGAAGCTCACAGACAGCGAATAGCTTCATCGCGGGGACTGCTTCCTTTCATATAAGATGGCAATTTTTGCGCATTGACGATTAGCTGATATCGCAGGGCAAACATATAGATTGGGCCGGCTGCGTTGAGGCAAGGGCACATGAAGTGGCGTTAAAGAGTGTTGGTGGTGCGGGCGTTCTGAGGAGTGGAATTGGATCAACCCGTTGGATTAACCCCGGGGCGGAGATATGACTAGGGGTTGGTCATTGTACTTAATTTCGTGCCCACCTCTCCCGAATTCCCTGCTCATTCAAGACGCAGGCTTCGTTGATACAAAGCATCGCGCAGGATTCAAGGAAGCTCTTCTTCCTCAACCCCCCCCAAGCCCGAAACAGCTCACATATTAACCACTTATGTGATTCTAAAGGAATCGGCGGGCTCGCAGGGTTTAACGTTTACCCTTCCCCGATATTCCCCTATTCTCTCACGCGGGAATGTGAATGCTGAAAACCATGAGCGAACAAATTTTGACCTTAAAAGAGGTGGCAGCGTATCTGAAGCTTGCAGAGAAAACCGCTTATCGCCTGGCAGCCGACGGCAAGCTCCCTGGCTTCAAGGTTGGCGGAAGCTGGCGCTTCAAAGAAACAGATTTAGAGCGCTGGATTGAAGAACAGAAAACTGAGAACAAGAACTCGTGATCAGAGTGTGGGAACAGGAAAACCGAATAGATGTCAGGTGAAAAATTAAACTTATCACAATTAGAGCAATATCTTTCGAAAGCAGCCTGGATACTCAAAGGGCCGGTCGATGCCTCAGACTTCAAGGTCTACATATTTCCCTTGTTATTTTTCAAGCGCGTATCGGATGTATATGACGAAGAATACCAGTCAGCGCTTGAAGAATCCGATGGTGATGTAGAGTACGCATCTCTGCCTGAAATGCATCGCTTTGAGATTCCCGAGGGCTGCCATTGGCGCGATGTTCGCGAGACCACCACCAATGTTGGCCAAGCCATTGAACATGCCTTGCGCGGAATCGAAAAGGCAAATCAGGAATATCTCTACGGCATATTTGGTGATGCCCAATGGAGTAACAAGAACAAGCTATCCGATAGCCTACTAATCAACCTTATTGAGCATTTTTCGCAATACACATTGGGCAGAGAAAATGCAAATCCAGATATGCTGGGCAATGCCTATGAGTATCTCATCAAGCACTTCGCCGACCTAACCAATAAAAAGGCAGGAGAGTTCTACACCCCGCGATCCGTTGTGCATCTATTGGGCCTGATCCTCGACCCCCATGAAGGTGAAACAATCTACGACCCTGCCTGCGGCACAGGTGGGATGCTGCTTGAGTGCGTTGATCACCTCAATCACAATAATGAAGACTACAGAACGCTAAAGCTCTACGGCCAAGAAAAGAACCTAACATCTAGCTCAATTGCTCGCATGAACATGTTCCTGCACGGTATTGAGGATTTTGAAATACTGCGCGGCGATACTCTCAGACAGCCTGCATTCTTCGAAGCTGATGGCCTTCAAACATTCGATTGTGTCATAGCAAACCCCCCGTTCTCCCTCAAAGATTGGGGAGCCGAGAATTGGGCCAATGACCCATATGGCCGGAATATCGCTGGAGTTCCGCCACAAGGTAACGGCGATATGGCCTGGGTGCAGCACATGGTGAAATCCATGAATAGCACAGGAAGAATGACTGTGGTGCTGCCTCATGGAGCGCTATTTCGCAAAGGCGCTGAAGGCAAAATTCGTAGAGTGCTAATTGAGCATGACCTGCTAGAAGCCGTAATCGGCTTAGGACCCAATGTGTTCTACGGAACACAGCTAGCGGCATGTGTGATGGTATTCAAGCAAAACAAAGACACAGCGAAAAAAGGCAAAGTCCTATTTATAGATGCATCAGACCAAATTCGTGTAGGCCGAGCCCAAAACTTTTTAGAACCAAAACATGTTCAACAAATCCATAAATGGTATCAGGCGTTCGAGGATGTAGATAACTACGCAAAAGTCGCAACGCAGGAAAACCTATTAGATAACGACTGCAACCTGAACATTCCGCTCTATGTCGAGAAAATTATTGAAGACAACTTGCCGAGCGTTGAAGAAGCCATGGCCGAATTGAAAGAGGCATGGGAAGCGAGCTTGGAAGCGGAAGAAAAGTTCAAGGAAGTATTGGAGAAGTTTATTTAATGTCGGCAAAAGAACTAGACCAAAAATCGCTAGAGAAATACCTGTGGGGCGCGGCCACGGCTTTGCGCGGCACTATCGACGCAGGTGATTACAAGCAGTACATATTCCCGCTGCTTTTCTTTAAGCGTATCTCCGATGTTTACGATGAAGAGTTTGAGAATGCACTGGCAGAATCCGATGGCGATTTAGAGTACGCAGCATTCGCTGAAAACCACCACTTTCAAATCCCGGAAGGTTCACATTGGAAAGATGTGCGTGAAACAACGGTAAATGTGGGCCTTGCCCTACAAAACGCAATGCGGGCTATTGAGAAGGCGAACCCAGACACGCTAGAAAGCATTTTCGGTGATGCAAGCTGGACAAACAAAGATCGCTTGTCGGATGCGATGTTAACAAACTTGATAGAGCATTTTTCACAGCACAAACTGAATTTGAGTAACGTGCCTGATGACAAACTGGGTAACGCATACGAATACCTCATAAAGGAGTTCGCGGACGATAGCGGCCATACTGCCGCTGAGTTTTATACGAACCGAACCGTCGTAAAACTGATGACCTTGATCATGGACCCACAACCGGGAGAGTCTGTTTACGATCCCACCTGTGGTTCTGGTGGCTTACTTTTGAATTGTGCCCTGCATTTGAAAGAAGAAGGGAAAGAATACCGAACGCTCAAGCTCTATGGTCAGGAGATAAACCTCATAACATCGGCTATCGCTCGCATGAATATGTTTATGCACGGTATTGAGGAATTCGATATTGTGCGGGGTAATACCTTGGCCAATCCGGGATTTCTGGAGAATGATGAACTTAAGAAGTTCAATGTCATCCTCGCAAACCCGCCATATTCAATTAAATCCTGGGATAGGAAGTCATTCGAAAATGATCCCTTTGGCCGAAATTTTTGGGGTACGCCGCCACAAAACTGCGCCGACTACGCATTTGAACAACATATACACAAAAGTATGGATACAAAAAATGGTAGGTGTGTTCAGTTGTGGCCTCATGGCATCCTTTTCAGAGACAGCGAAAAGGAAATGCGACGCAAGATGATTGAGACAGACACAGTTGATTGTGTCATTGCCCTAGGAAAGAACCTGTTTTACAACTCATCCATGGAGTCCGCATTGTTGATTAGACGGACAAATAAGGAGAGGAAAAAGAAAGGTAAGGTGCTGTTCATTAATGCATTTAAAGAGGTTAAGGAAGAAAAAGCTATTTCTTATCTATTAGATCAACACATCGAAAAAATATATAAAGCGTATAGTAACTATGAAGATGTTGATGACTTTTGTCGCGTAGTGTCGAATGAAGATATCAAGGAGAATGATTGTTCTTTGTTGGTTACGAACTATATAAAATCATCGAGGATATCAGATCCAACCGACATAGAATTTAATGATGCTTATTCTGCATGGGAGAAAAGTACTATATCTTCAAGAATAAGTATGAGTTCCCTCTTGGGGCAAGAGGGGTGATCATGAAGTTAGATAAGTTAAGCTGGAAAAAAGTAAAGCTCGGAGACGTAGTCACAAAAAGGGAAGAAGTTGATAGAGCTAACGCTAAAAATGAGTTTGATCTCTTTATTAAGGTTGATCATTTAGATGCTGAGTCCTTACATGTAAAAAGATGGGCCTCTCAAGAAGCGCACGAGATTCCTCCCACATTCTACAAGATTTTCAGAAAGGGGCAGGTTTTGTTTCCAACACGAAACCCCCATTTAAAGAGAGCTTCTTTAGCCCACTTTGATGGGATATGCGGAGAAAAGACATTAACCATAGAGGCCAACTCAGAAATAATTCTTCCTGAGTTCCTTCCGTTTCTGTTTCATTGCGATGCGTTCTACGCGCACACAACTTCTTCGATTGTTGGTTCAACAAATCCACATGTTCGTTGGAGGGATGTGGCAAAATTCGAGTTTTTATTGCCTTCTATTAATGTTCAGCGTGAGCTTTCAGAACTTTTATGGTGTGGCGACGAAACTATTGAGTCTTCTGTTAGAACTAAAAGTGATCTTTCATCTTTGCTGAATGCTGAGGTTGAATCAGAGATTCATGGAGTAGATATCGCCGGGAAAACCATCAACCAGGTTCTCTCGGAGCTATCAAAGTCCATCAATGTAATAAAGCTCAAAGAGCTTGGAAGTGTATTCAAGGGTAGAGGAATACCAAAAGCTGAAGTCCTTCGCGAAGGAATTCCTTGTGTCAGATATGGAGAACTATACACAAAACATCATCGCATAATTAGGGATTTTGACTCGTATATATCAGAGGAATCTGCTGAGAAAGCCGTTCAACTCAAAAAAAATGATGTTCTATTTGCCGGTTCAGGTGAAACTATTACCGAAATTGGAAAGTCAGCATGCTTTATACACGATGACAAGGCATATTCTGGCAGCGACATTTTAATATTTCGGCCACATGATATGGATGGCGTGTATTTGGGGTATCTGATGAATTCTCAGCTGGTGAGACAGCAGCTAAACAAATTTGGAACTGGAGCTACTGTTATGCATATATATGCAGCAGACGTAGAAAAACTACAAGTACCTGACTTGGGTAAAGATAAGCAAATAGCAATAGGGCAACGTCTAGAGACCATAACAAAAGAAATATTCTTGATGGATGAAAAAATAGCAAAGGCTAAAGAATTACAAAAAGTAATTATCAATCAGGTATTTTAGGGATGGGATTTACTGAATTAAATAGCGTCGAGCACTACATCATCAATCAATTGACGGGTGTAAATCTCAATCAGGGAAAGGTCGCTGAGACACCTTTGCAGCCCTATGGCGCTGAGTGGCAATATCAAAGTTCAGAGCAGCTTGGCCGTGGTGTTAATGAAGTACTCGTTGAGTCGCAGGTGAAAGAAGCGTTACTGCGTCTTAACCCTGAAATACAAGCGAAGCCTGAACTGGCGGATGAGGTCATCTACAAGCTCCGCGCCATTTTAATCTCGGTAAATCAGATTGGTCTTGTAAAAGCCAATGAAGAATTCTTCTTGTGGCTTACAGGCGAGAAAACCATGCCTTTCGGCGAGAGTAATCGCCATGTACCTGTTCGCTTAATCGATTTCGACGATTTCGCCAATAACCAATATATAGTCACTAACCAGTTTCGCATTCATCACCGCGAAACCAAGATACCCGATGTGGTGATGGTGATTAACGGCATTCCCGTTGTCATCGGCGAAGCTAAAACACCCATCCGGCCATCCGTGAGCTGGCTTGATGGCGCGAATGAAATACACAACATCTATGAGAATGCGGTTCCGCAGCTCTTTGTGCCGAATATCTTGTCTTTTGCGACTGAAGGCAAAGAGCTGTATTACGGCGCTATACGCTGCCCATTAGAATTTTGGGCGCCGTGGCGACTGGAGAATGACGACGAGAAAATTGCCAAAAGCCTTGGTTTAGCTGGTATGGGTAAGGAGCTTATCGACTTGCTAAGCCCGGTTCGCCTGCTCGATATCATGCGTAACTTCTCTTTGTTTACTAGCAACAGCAAGAAGCAGCGTATGAAGGTCATACCGCGCTTTCAGCAATATGAAGGGGCCAACAAGATTGTTCAGCGGGTTATAGAGGGCAAGATCAAAAAGGGCTTGATTTGGCACTTCCAAGGCTCAGGTAAATCATTGCTCATGGTCTTTGCTGCGCAAAAGCTCCGCCGCGAAGTCTCCCTTAAAAGCCCAACCGTTATTGTGCTGGTAGACAGAACCGACCTGGACACACAGATTAGCGGGACGTTTAATGCCGCGGACATCGCCAATGTCGAAACCACCGAAAGCATTAAAGAGCTACAGCAAATACTGGAGCGGGATACCCGCAAGATCATTATCTCGATGATTCATAAGTTCCGCGATGCGAAGCCAGACATGAATACCCGCGACAATATCATTGTTCTTGTGGATGAAGCACACCGCACTCAAGAAGGCGATCTTGGTCGCCAGATGCGGGCTGCATTACCCAATGCTTTCCTATTTGGTCTGACAGGAACGCCAGTCAACAAGGCGGACAAGAATACATTCTGGGCTTTTGGCGCTGAGGAAGATCAAGGCGGATATATGAGCCGCTATACCTTCCACGACTCCATCCGCGATAAAGCAACACTGCCTCTGCATTTTGAGCCGCGCTTGGTTGATGTCCATGTTGATAAAGACTCCTTGGATCAGGCTTTTGAAAACCTGAAAGAGAGAGCGGGCCTTACGGATGAGGAAGCAGATGCCTTAAACCAGAAATCGGCGAAGATGGCTGCATTCCTCAAGGCTCCGGAGCGCGTTGAGAAGATCGTGAATGACATTGCCGTGCATTTCAAAGAGAAGGTGTTACCCCATGGCTTCAAGGCAATGATAGTCACGCCGGATCGCCATGCTTGTGTTCAATACAAGGAAGAGCTGGATAAGAACTTCCCAGTCGAAGCCAGTAAAGTTGTTATTTCTACGACGGCTAACGATGAGCTTGAGTTTAAACAAAAATGGGGTGTTGATAAAAGCCAGCAGGAAAAGATCGTCGATGAGTTTAACGATGCCACCTCAGAACTTAAATTTATTATCGTTACAGCCAAGCTTTTGACGGGGTTTGATTCACCAATACTTCAAACGATGTATTTAGACAAGTCCATAAAAGATCACACGCTCCTCCAGGCGATATGCCGGACTAACCGTCTGTATCCGTATAAAACCTTCGGCAGAATTGTCGATTATTTTGGAGTATTTGATGATGCAGCAAAGGCTCTTGAGTTCGATGATGAAAGCCTACAGCAGGTTATCACCAATCTTGCCGAGCTCAGGTCAAAATTGCCACAAGCAATGGCGGACGCTTTATCTCATTTTGAAGGAGTTGATCGCGCCCTGGAAGGATTTGAGGGATTAGAAGCCGCGCAGGATGCCATTGATACTGACGAGAAGAAAGATGCCTTTGCAGCAGACTTCAAATACTTAGCCAAGCTTTGGGAATCGCTTTCGCCGGATAATATCCTTGATGCCTATAACACCGATTATAAATGGCTCGCCCAGGTCTATGAGTCGGTCAAACCAGCTTCAGACAACATTGGGAAATTGCTGTGGTTAACCTTGGGTGCACAGACAACCCAGTTGATCCATGAAAACATTCATGTCGGTGAAGTGCATACACTAGATGAATTCGTTATGGACGCCGACGTTATTGAAGATATATTCAATAACCCTGATCCAAGGAAGACAAAGCAATTAGAGAAGGCGTTAGCGAAACGCTTTAAAGATCGCGTCGATCTTCCAGTATTTAAGTCGTTGAGCGAGAGGCTTGAAACGCTTAGAGATAAGGCTGAGAAAGGACTAATCGCCTCAATCGACTTTGTTAAAGAGCTTTGCAAGATCGCTAAGGAAACACTCCAGGCTGAAAAGGAGCTTGAGGAAGCTAGACAAGAGAAATCACCAAAAGCCGCTCTTACTGAGCTATTCTTGGAGCTGAAAAGCAACCAAACGCCCGCAGTCGTCGAGCGCATAGTCAATGATATTGATGCCATTGTTCGCATAGTACGTTTCCCTGGCTGGCAGAATACTACTGGGGGCGAACGTGAGGTGCAGAAGTCGCTGCGTAAGACATTGCTGAAATACAAGCTGCATACTGATCAGGATTTATTTGATCAGGCATACGCATATATTCGGGAATACTATTGATGCCTCAAGACGATAATATAGCTGCACTTGAGATTACTGGCTTTCCAATTGATGATGATTGTGTCGGGTCAAAATGGAAAGTTGAGAATGAAGATCAGTTGGCTCGTCTTATAGCAATAGTTATTATGGGACAGGCTGCGCAGGCAGCTCATATTATTGACGAATTATTACCAGCCGCTCCTGCATTTACTACTGATGCACTCAAACAGGAAGCAGTAATAAAGTTCACTGTTCAGGAAGTGGCTCAAACTCCACGAAAGGGTTATCCCAGAATTCAGAGGGATGGCTTGATATTTGAAATTATTTCCTGGATAGCTGCCAAACAGGTATCCGGTGACAAATGTTTTCTTAAAGATCCGCACACGAGTTCTACATCTCAAGGCTTAGACGGGATCATGATAGAGCTTAATGAAGATGGTAGTGAAATATTAAAATCCACCATCTTTGAAGATAAGTGTACGGACAATCCACGAGATACATTTACGCAGAAAGTAATACCTGGGTTCTTAGATCGGCACGGAAACACGAGAAACGCAGAGCTTATTGCTGCCGCTGCAACCCTTATCCAGCTAAGTGGAGTTAGTAATGTGCAGGCCATGTCTATGGTTCGCAAAGTAATTGATAACTCAAGCAGGCAATATCGAGCAGGTTTTGCGTTAACTCAGGATTTCAATACGGAGGAAGCCCAGAAGGCGTTGTTTAAGGGGTATGACAAAATAAAGGATATAAACCAGGAACAACGTATTGGTGCAAGCCTTATTGTGGATGGAAAGTTAAGGGATTGGTTTGATGCGTTGTCAACAAAAATCATTGCTTACATAGAACAGTTAGATGTGGAGCAGGATTAATGTTTGATCCAGAAACAGCTTCACTCCTTCGATCCGCTCCCGAGTTTCCTGATTTAGCCCCTGAAGACCTGCCGCAATTCTTAACCAGCCACTATGCACAGATTGTCTCTTTGAGGCTTGGCGGAGAAGAACAATTAAGCCAAGAAGGTGGCTGGACATTAGCTCGTATTGCGGATACCTATGAGCTAGTAGTTTCTATCAATAGCGATCCATCTATTAGGCGGTCCTCTGCATTTGTTGCTGCGAGTGCTCAGCAGTTGATAGCAAGGAGAGAGGAATTACTAGAAGAAGAAATTGCTGAGAGAGAAAATGTAAGCAGGGATCGTTTAGCACCTGAAATAGCAGCTGTCCTCCTATTTCTTGCGGCTGAACAGTACGCAGATGCCCTTGAAGCCGCGTCCAAGGTAAAAATCGAAAAGGAGGGGCAGCATTACCTTGTTACTGAGTTAGTCAGACATATAGTAGATTTAGCTAATGGTCGGCTAACAGATATTGTTTATAGAGGTAATGAAAGAGTAGGGTTTGTTGTAGAACAGGGTAGTAATGTTGAATTTTCTGCCTTTCTCGCACTGGTTCAGTCTTTAGTCTTCGGCATAGAAAATCTATCAAAAGTCGTCTTAGGAATTGGTTTAGATGATGTCCAAATCCAATCTCCCAAAGTGATTTTTGAGCATGTAAAATCACTAGCAGCTTCAATCAAGAGAGATGCTCTAGCATGTGGAGTAGAATTCACGTTTCCTGGGATTACTCACCTAGCATCATTACTCTCAGCAACATATGACGGGATATCTGAATCTGCACTCACTAGGCTAGAACCACCACAGGGCTCTGGGCCTGAATTTTGGCATAATTGGATAGCGTTCCGAGCAAAAAAATTCCCTTATATCTGGCCTAATCACAGAAAAGCTCTCGCAGATGGCTTCCACCACAATGAAACGTCTGCTGTAATGGTTTTGCCAACAGGAGCTGGAAAAACAACTATTTCCTCAATAAAAATCGCTGGCACTTTATCACGAGGAAAAAAGGTAATATTTCTTGCTCCAACTCATGCGCTTGTTGAGCAGCTTACCGTCGACCTGCAAGAGATGTTCCCGCAAGATATTCTAGGCTCGATAGTATCAAGTGACTTTGACTTGCTTTTCCAGGTTGGTGCAGTTCTCCCTGAAATTGAGGTAATGACACCTGAGAGATGCTTAGCAATGCTTTCCTTCTCTCCAGAATCCTTTGATGATGTTGGCTTATTAGTATTTGATGAATGTCATTTGCTCAGCCCGCAATCAGGAAAGATTCGCAGATCGCTAGATAGTATGCTTTGCCTGCTTGCATTCAATAAAATTGCCCCAGAAGCGGATATTCTTTTTCTCTCTGCGATGGTGCAAAACGGAGAAGAATTTGCAAAATGGATTAATCAATTAACAGGTAGAGGTTGTATTAGTATTGATCTGCTATGGAAGCCGAGCAGGCAGGCTCGCGGAGTTGTAATTTACGCAGAAAATGACGTTCAATCCATAAAAGCAAATGCAAAAAATGTACAAGCGCATCTTGATAAGAAGGCCGGGAGCCGTGCCGCAAATTTAAGAGCTGCTTCTTCCAGAGAGTTGGTCATAAATCCTTATGCCATTTGGGGCTTGCAGCACAATTGGCTGGATTTGGAAAATAATAATGCAATCTGTACTTTCACAAAGCTAACACAGGATAAAGTTTTACTTAGCGGAAAGCTTTATCCAAACAACATATCCATCACCCCTAATGTAAACAGTGTTGCTTCAACCTTGGCCGTGACAAGTGCCAGTAGTAGACTTAAAACTATTGTCTTTGTTAACCAAAAGTCTCATGCCATATCTACTGCTAAAAGTATCTCTATTGCGCTTGGCGCAAACATTGTTCCAACGGAAGATGAAATTCGTAGATGGGATGCGTTAGAGTTAGAGCTAGGAGGGCTTGAGCATTCATTACTAACCAAGGGAAACGCTGCAGTTCCACATAACGCATCCATGCTTCGCATCGAAAGAGAGCTGTCTGAACGTATGTATAAACGTGCAGATGGGGCAATGGTAATCGTTGCTACCCCAACATTAGCTCAAGGTCTTAATCTCCCCGCGCAAATGGCGATATTGGCAGGAGATAAACGTGCTGAAAATGATGGGCGCCAACTTTTGGAGGCGCATGAATTATTGAATGCTGCTGCGCGAGCAGGTAGAGCTGGGCATCTTGCAAATGGAATTGTATTGCTCGTGCCAGAGCCAATTTTGATATTTCCCGAGAACCAAAGTTTAGATGAGGATGTAGTAAGTAAATTGCAGTCAATAATTCCAGAAGATGACAGATGTGTAGAAATTTCAGACCCAATATCTAAGATTTTAGATGAAATCTCCAATGGCAATACTGTAGATCGTGATGTGATGTACCTTGTTAATCGCCTTGCAACTCTGAATGATTCTGACAACAATGAAAGTTCATTGTTTAATCTTAGATCTTCTTTTGCTGCATTCCGATCTAGAACGAATAATGAAGAGCAGAGATTTGATGCCCAATTAGTTGAGTTAGAAAGTCTTGTGAAGCTTAAAGACTGCGATGAAATTGATCAGTCTTTATCAATTCTAGCATCACAAAGTGGATTGCCACCACTTGTACTTTCACGTTTAAGGGCCGCGATTACACACAATATCGGGATATTGCCAACGTCAATTCAAGAATGGGTTTTTTGGCTATTTGATTGGTTTAAATCTGATCCAGAAGCTAAGGAGCTATTACTTTTTGATGTAAAAAAGTCAGTGCTTGGGGCAACTGGACGAAATAAAAATGGCGATCTCTCAGATGACGTTCTGGATGCGTTATCTCCAGGGATATTTGCATGGTTAGCTGGTTCACCACTAAAGGATGTGGAGTTTGCTTTGGGGGGAAGCCCAGATTCAGATAATGCAACTGCAAAAGCGTGTCCACGAGCTAGGGAGTTGGTAGGTACTGTTCTACCAAGAGGCCTCTCTTTTGTTATGGGCCTGGTGACACGTGTTGTAACTGAAATTAATCCGTACGACAGCCAGGAGAGTCTATCGTCCGAGGTAGTCGAAGCTCTGAGTACAGCAATCCGTTTGGGTTATGACAGTCCTGACAAGCTAGCTTTCTCAATCTCAAATCCTGCTATTTTATGTCGGGTTGCAGTTCACCAAGCGTTCGCGCAAGAGTGATTGAGAGCTGTTGGGAGCGATTATAAAAATGCTTCCAACGGATATTGGCTGTTGAGTTGCATCGAACTTTGAACAGGGAATGCACCGGATTCTGATCAGTCAGTTTCACCGTAACCAACTGACTGATCTCAATAATTTCCCGCTGATGTGGGTCATAATTCGGTGCAATAACCCACCATTATTTTGTTCAAAATTCAGTGCAATTCAACACCATGGCATCTCACTGCGTCCACCAGCCACACACCCCGGCGCGACACCCGAATTCCCCCACCGGCTCTACGTAGGGCTCTTCATCATAAACGGGGGACACCGGCATTCATTAAACTGATTTTGCGAAGATCGTTTAATGGAGCGAACACCGATGTCCCACGCAGGAACCATTATAGGCATACCTGGGCTGGGGGTAATACGTGTCAAGCGCCGCCGGCGGGTTACGGCCTGAATCGCTCGTCATCTTAATAGCCATCGTCAACCAGAGGTTCATCCACATAGTCCATTACCATGCTATGTACCTCTAGCTCGCACCAAGCTTTGAATAGCTCCAGCGTCCGGTTTTGTGGCCAGAGCGCAGGGTCGGTGTACCATTCTCCTAGGATGTAATCGAATAGAGGTTGGTAACAGGACTCCAGCCAGCTCTCGAATTCTTCGCTGGCAAATTCGTGGATTAGAAAGACAGAGCTATCTTCGTTGGCAGATTCCAGGGTGAGATAGTCGCCAACGGGTGAAGGGTCTGCTTCGTTGATCCAGTCCACGAATGGCTGCTTCAGTCTGACTATGAGGAGATCGCGGTTGAGCATGGTGAAGTACCAGTCTTGGCGGCTTTCGGATCGTAAAACCATACTATAGGCAGGGCTCTGGTGAATATGGACTAGTTCACCCGCTAATTTTGGATGCTGGGCCACCACCCATCCCTCGGAATAATCGGGCGGTCCAAGGCGCTTTAACTATCTGAAAATCATAAGAAAATGGTGGGCCCAGAAGGACTTGAACCTTCGACCTGCCGATTATGAGTCGGATGCTCTAACCAACTGAGCTATGGGCCCCGGGGAGGATGTATCTTCGGGGCGGGATTATATCCGACATTCCTGCTGGCGGCACGGGGCCCGGGGCTATTTTTACCGGTGACCGGCCTGGTGAGCTCAGCTTTGCCTTGCCACTGCTCTGTTGGTGGCCCTCAATCCGGCAGGTAGACTGTCTGGCCTGTTTCACGGTCATTCGGGAATGTTTGTGGACGACAACAAGAAAGCGCGAGCGGGTCTTTCGGTGCCTCTGGGTCTGGTGTTGACGCTGTTGGCGGTGGGGGCTGTGCTGGTCACCGCCGCCGCGATTACGGGCATCAATTATTATCTGGACGCGCGGCACGGCGAGAGGGCGGCGGCGGACGAGTTTGTAAGCATCTCCATGCGCAGTGCGGATGCGGTGAACCAGCTGGAGCGCAAGGGCGAGAGCCTCGCGCTGGCCCTCAGTGAGTACGAATTTAGCGAGCGCCTGTTCACTAAGGGTGAGGGTCATGGTTTGTTGTCCGCCATGGCCCGCCTGCTACACCGCGATGATGCGATCTTCAGCCTGTTCGCCGGCTTTCCCGGCGGTGACTACCTGGAGCTCTCCAATCTTGATGCCTCCAGCGGCCTGCGTGGCGCGTGGGGTGCCCGGCCGGAAGAGCGCTGGGTGCTGATGCGGATACATGATCGTGACGGTGTGCGCAGTGAAGTGCGTCAGTTCCTGGGGCCAGACCTTGCCGTTCTGCGGGAGGAGGTCAGGGACAGCGACTATTTCGCGAATCAGCGCCCCTGGTTCCAGGGGGCCGAGCGGGGGAGGCTGCACGTTACCGATCCCTACCAGCTCGATATCGTTCAGCGCCGGGGCATGAGCTACTCGGTTGCCGCCGGCGAAGGGGTGGTTGTCGGCGCAGTGGTGCTGCTATCCAGCCTGGACGCCGCGCTCGGCGCCTCGCGCTACCCGCAAACCCAGATGTCGCTGCTGTTCAATCAGGCGGGGCAGCTCATTGCCTCGAGCCGTCCTCCGGAGGGAGCGGCTGAGGTCACCCGGGTCAGGGATGAGATCAGCGCGGCGCAGCCGCACCGGTTTCTGGTCGAGCTGGCCGCCGAGCCCGCGGGGATACGCCGGCTGCGGGAGGTTTCGCTGGCGGAGCACAGTTACTTCGCCTATGTGGAGCCGCTGCAGGGGCTGGATGCGGACGCCGGTACCCGCTTTGCGGGTTTCCTCGTCAGCGTGGAGGAGGTGATGGCCCGCTACCGTCGCCAGGCGCTGATCTCCGTCCTGATCTCGGTGGGCATGGTGGTGCTGGTGCTGCCGCTGGTGTTTCTTGCCACCCGGGCCGTGTCAGAACCGATTCGCCGGCTGGCCGCAGAGAGCGACAAGGTGCGCCAGCGCGACTACGAGAATGTACACCGGGTGCCGAGCGCCATTCGCGAGGTGTCCTGGTTGTCCAAATCGCTGGTGGAAATGTCGGACGCCATCTGCAGTTACGAGGAGCAGCAGCGGGCCCTGCGCGAAGGCATTATCAAATTGATCGCAGGAGCCGTCGACCGCAAGTCGCCCTACACGGGCGGCCACTGCGAGCGTGTGCCTGTGCTGGCGGAGTCGCTGGCCAGCGCCGCCAGTGCTGCGGATTCAGGGCCGCTGGCGGACTTCAGCCTGAGTGGCGACGCGGCGTGGCGGGAGTTCCGCATTGCCGCCTGGCTGCACGACTGCGGCAAGATCACCACGCCGGAACACATCGTGGACAAGGGCGCCAAGCTGGAGGCCAACTACAATCGTATCCACGAGATCCGCATGCGCTTCGAGGTGCTGCTGCGGGATGCGGAGATCGCTTTCCTGCGCAAGGCCCCGCTTGGTGGTCAAGGCGAGGTTATGGACGAGGCGGGCCTCAAGCGTCGCTGCGACGAGATTGCCGATGACTTCGCCTTCCTTGCCCGATGCAACATTGGTGGCGAGTTCATGGACGATGCACATATCGAGCGCCTCCGGCGCATTGGCGCGCTCACCTGGGAGCGCCGGCTCGATGATCGTCTGGGGCTGTCGCCGGTGGAAGCGGCGCGCCTGGCGGCTATCCCCTCGCCAACGCCGGGAACAGAAACTGTGTTGGCCGACAAGCCCGAACACTGCATTCCCTGGGACCATATTGGCCCTCGCCTGGATACGGGCCGCTTTACCATGCAGCCGCCGCCTCTGAAGCAGAACCTCGGTGAGCTCTACAACCTGTCGATCGGGCGGGGCACATTGACCGACGAGGATCGCTACCGCATCAATGAGCACATCTCCGCCACCATCGATATGCTCGAAGCCCTGCCGTGGCCGGAGGAGCTCAGCCGGGTTGCTGAATATGCCGGTGGTCACCACGAGAAGATGGATGGCACCGGCTATCCGCGCAGTCTGCGTGGTGACCAGCTGTCGATTCCGGCGAGGATCCTCGCCATCGCCGATATTTTTGAAGCGCTGACCGCCGGCGACCGGCCCTACAAGCCGGCGAAGAAGCTCTCGGTGTCCATGTCGATCCTGCGCAGCCTGGCGCTGGAGCAGCACATCGACAAGGACCTGTTCCGGCTGTTTGTCGAGCAGGGCCTGTACCGCGACTACGCCAGGGACTTCCTGCGACCGGACCAGATCGACGACGTGGATGCAGAGGCGCTGTTGGCGGGCGTATGACAGCGGAAATTCAGCTAGACTCAAGGCGGTCGGAAAATCCTCAATAGCGGAGAATCACCATGAACAAATTCGGCTTGTGGGCAGCTACCCTCTCGGCGCTCTGGGCGGCTACGGCGAGTGCTGACTCTACCGAGGCGCGCTGCGATATCTACCCGGCGGGGGAAGACCACGCCTCGGCCAGCATTGCCTGCACCTTCAGCCAGCGCCAGGGTTACGTCACCATTACCCGCTCGGACGGGATAACGCACGACCTGTCGCCGGTGGGCGACGAGCCCGGCAATTACCAGGACCAGGACGGACACCCCGTGTACCGCAACAGTGGCCTGGGGGATCAGGGGCTGATCTTCCGTATGCCGGACGAGAGCGTGTATGTCTACTGGAGTACGGCGGGCCTGGAACCCGCCGACGACGACAACCCGACGGCGCCCTATACCACGGCCGATTACGACGCCACCACCCTGCTGCGCTGCAAGGCCGCGGGCGAGTCGGAGTTTGGCACCTGCCCCGGCGGCATCCTGCGCATGGACGGGGGGCAGGCCTCGATTGTGGTGACGAGTCCCAAGGGTGAGGAGTTCACCATCAACTTCATGACGGACTACGTCAACGCCACCAATCGTGAACTGAAGGCGAACCTGGAAGGCGATATGTGGACGCTGGAGTTCGCCAATGGCGAGGTCTGGCAGGTACCCCTGGCGGCGATCGAGGGGGGCTGAACCCCGCGCCGGAAAAATAATCGCACTAATTTTGGGTAAATCTTCCCGCACCTGTCGCTATAGAAGGTGAGTGGCCAGGGAAGGCCGCTCTATCCCGATCACGTCAGGTGCAGCGGTGAACCCATTCATTTCAAAACGCACAGCGGATACGCAGGTTGACGGGCGACGCTTGCTGACGGACATCAGCGGTGGCGTTACCGCCTCCGTCGTGACCCTGCCCAAGGCCATGGCCTATGGCGCCCTGGTGTTTGTGCCGCTGGGGCCGGAGTACGCCGCCACCGGCCTGCTGGCCGGCATTATCTCCCTGGCCTTTGGCAACCTGCTGAGTTTCCGCGGCGGCAGCCCCATCCTCATCAACAGTACCCTGTCTCTGGCGTCGCTGATGCTGGCGGCGGTCCTCGCCGGGTTGCTGGAGCGCCTGTCCTACCTGGCGCCGGCGGAACGCCAGCAGACCGCGCTGGCCCTGTTGTTTCTCACGGTTTTCCTGGCCGGCCTGTTCCAGGTGGTGGCGGGCGTAGTCAAGCTGGGCGGGCTGGCCCGCCTGATTCCGCGGCAGGTGATAGCGGGCCTGGTGAATGGCGTGTCGGTGCTCATATTCACGGCCCAACTGCCGGTGCTGTTGGGGCTGCCATCCGGCACCACCCTGGCTGCAGTGTCGCTCGCGGAGCACGGCGGGTTCGCCTGGAGCCTGTTCATCGGCGCGGTGACCATGCTGGCCATCTGGCGCGGCGGCCGGCTGGTCAGCCGGGTGCCCCCCGTATTTACCGGGCTCGGTGTCGGGTGCCTGCTGTTCTATGCCATCCAGTTCGTTACCGGGCATGCTCCCGGGCCCATGCTGGGGCACCTCGAGAGCACCTTGCCAACCCCGGCCAGGGCGCTGGAGTTCGTGCAACTGGCGCCGGGTTTCGCCGGTCAGCTGTTGCATGTTCTGCCCTATGCGCTGGGGGTGGCCGGCGTGCTGTCGCTGTGGAGCCTGTTGTTCATGGCCACTGCCGACAACCGCCGGGGACTGCAGAGTAACGGCAATGTGGAGCTGGTGAGCCAGGGCGCCAGCAACATGCTGCTGGCCTGCTTCGGCGGGGTGTCGGTGGCGGGCAATTCCAACACCCTGGTCAATTACGACAACGGCGGCCGTACCCGGTTATCCCGCCTGAGCTGTGGCGTGTTCGCCCTGGCGGTACTGCTGTTTCTCGGCCCGCTGATTTCCCACCTGCCGGCGGTGCTGCTGGCGAGTGTGCTGGTGGTGTTTTCCCTGCAGGCGGTGGACCCCTGGAGCCTGCGCATGGCGCGCATTGCCTTCAGCGGTGGTCTCGAGGCGAAAGAGGCCCTGCGCGACCTGCTGGTCATGTTACTCGTGATGGGCATCCTGCTGGGCCTCGGGGTGCTCGAGGCCGTGGCGGCGGGCATCGCGATCTCCCTGGCCCTGTTTGTCATGCGCATGGGGCAGGAGATTATCCGTGGCGACGCCAACGGGATCGAGGTGAACTCCGGAGCGCTGCGCCGGCACCGGGAACAGGTGGTACTGAAATCCCGCGGCCGGGCCATTCGCCTGCTGGAGATAGAGGGTGCACTGTTCTTTGGTACGGCAGACACCGTAGCCGATCGCATTCTGCAACTGGCAGAGCAGGGGGCTGAGTACGTCGTTCTGGATTTGCGGCGCATTACCGAGGTGGATGCCACCGGCGCCGAGCTGTTGACGAAGATGAATGCCCGGTGCCGGGAGGGCGGCACGCTGTTGCTACTGAGCGGGGTCGACCTGCGAGAAGCAGACAATGCCTTCCTGCAGCGTATCGGTACCCTGGATGCGTTTGTGGGCCGTCATTTTGTGTATCTCAACGACGCCTTGCGTTTTGCCGAAGACCAGCTCCTGGGGCGGGCGCTCGGCGGCGACCGCTACCAGCGGCCCCTCGCTTTTGCCGAATTCGGCATGTGCCAGAACCTGGCGCCCGGGGACATCGACTTGCTACAGGGCTATTTCCACCCGACCCACCACGCCGATGGCGAAGCGCTGTTCGTGGAGGGCGCCGAGGCAGATTGCGTGTTCCTGGTGGCCAGTGGACAGGTGGACGTGCGAGTGCGGGTCAGTGGCAGCACGGACAAGACAGTGCAGAGCATCTGTCCCGGCTTTTTGTGCGGGGAGTTGGGCATGCTGGAGAACCGCAGGCGCTATGGCACGGCCTACGCGCGTGGCGAGGTGACCTGTTACTGCCTGACGCAGTCAGCCCTCACCACCCTGCACAGGCTGGCGCCGGACCTGGCGTTCCGCTTCCTCGCCGCCATGTCCACCGAGTTCGCCGACCGCCTGGCGGCGAAGTCCCGGACTATGGCGAGCCGGGTGTACGTGTAATCATAGCGGCTCTGGTTGCGCCCCAGCTGATGCTGGGCACGTGCAATGTGGCAAGCCAACCGGGCCTGAAAGCCTGTTTGTGGCTGGCTTCTGGTGCTCCGGTGCTGTTGGAGAAACCCGTCATGAACGTCATTGAACTGTCGCCGCCCTACCTGATCTTCCTGGGTGACGTCACCGATACCACCTACGCCAAGACAGGCGCAGGCCTGGCGCAGTGGCGCCCGGAGCTGTGCCTCGGCCAGTTGAGCCTGATTGATACCGGCGTCGACCTTGGCCTGCCTGCCATGACGGTCGCAGAAGCTGCGGCAGCCGGTGCCCGGTCCCTGGTGATCGGCACCGCCTCGGTGGGCGGGGGTGTTCCGGAAGCGTGGCTGCCCACCCTGCTGGAGGCGGTCTCTGTCGGGATGGAAGTTGTGGCTGGCGTACATGCGACACTCGCGAGCCACCCGGCCCTGTCCGCAGCGGCCAGTGCCGCCGGCGTGCGCCTGGTGGATGTGCGGGTGCCGCCGGTCGGTATTCCCGTTGCCAGTGGCAGGAAGCGCCGCGGCATGCGCTTACTGACCGTAGGCACGGACTGTGCCGTAGGCAAAAAGTACACCGCCCTGGCCATTGATAAAGCGATGCGTGAAGTCGGTCTGCAGTCGCAGTTTCGCGCCAGTGGCCAGACCGGGATCATGATCGCCGGTGAGGGAATGCCAATCGACGCGGTGGTGGCAGATTTTGTGTCCGGTGCTGCTGAGTTATTGTCTCCGGCAAACGAGCCTGCGCATTGGGACGTGATTGAAGGGCAGGGCTGCCTGACCCACCCGGGCTACGCCGCGGTGAGTATGGGGCTGTTGCTGGGGTCGCAACCGGACGCCTTTGTGGTTTGCCATGAGGCGGGACGCACCCATATTTCCGGATGGGAAGATTTCCCTCTGGCGTCCGTCGATCAGGTAATTGCGCGCACCGTTGCCGCAGGTGCCATCACCAATCCCGCCATCCGCTGCGTTGGTGTTAGCGTCAATACCTCTAACCTCGCTTCGGCGGAAGTGGCGGGGTACCTTTCCCGGCTGGAAGAAAATCTGGGGTTGCCGTGTTTCGACCCACTGCGGCAAGTTCCGTCTTCGCTGTTGCAAACCCTGCAGGCAATGACCCCCGCCGCCTCTGGGCTTTCCAGCGAAGAACAGGAGAATTCATTGTGAAGTTACATGTCGAACCGGTGAGCTTTCCCCTGGAGCGTCCCTTTGTCATCACCGGCTACCGCTTTGACTCGGCCGACACCGTGCAGGTTCGTCTGCAGGATGGGGAGTTCCGCGGGCGAGGTGAGGGTATGGGGATGTACTATCACAACGAGACCCAGCAGAGCATGGCAAGCCAGTTGGAACAGGTGGCGAGCGCCGTCGAGGCCGGCGCAAGTCGGGAGGCAGTGCAGGACCTGCTGCCTGCCGGCGGGGCATTGAATGCGCTGGACTGCGCGCTGTGGGATCTCGAGGCCAAGCGCGCGTGCACCAGTGTCTGGGAATTGCTGAATCTGAGGCCAAAGCCGCTTACGACCGTGTGCACCATTGGTATTGATACCCCGGAGGCCATGGCCGAATTGGCTCGACAGTACCGCCGTTACTCCAACCTGAAAATCAAACTCAGCGATGATGCTCCCATCGAGCGCCTGGAGGCTATCCGCAAGGCCCGGCCGGACGCTGTACTTGTCATCGACGTGAATCAGGGCTGGTCCATTGAACAACTGCGCGAGTATGCGCCCGCGGCGAAGCGCTTGGGCATCGCCATGATCGAGCAGCCTCTCAAGCGCGGCGAAGACGAGGCGCTGGAAGGTTATGTATCTCCCGTACCCCTCGGTGCCGACGAATCCTGCCTGGACGCCGAGGACTACGCCAGGGTGGCGCGCTACTACTCGGTGATCAACATCAAGCTCGACAAGTGCGGTGGGCTCACCCAGGCACTGAAGCTGGTTCAACTTGCCCAGCAGGACAGCAAAGCACTGATGGTAGGCAACATGACCGGTTCCTCCCTGTCCATGGCCCCCGCCTTCGTGGTGGGTCAGTTCTGCCAGTTTGTCGACATCGATGGAGCGTTGTTACTGGCGCAGGACATCGATGGTGGGCTGGATTATGGCGAAGGCGGTGTGGTGGGAGTGCCCTCGCCGTCACTCTGGGGGTGATCGCTTCCCCTCAAAACACAACAACCGAGGGGTACGGCTGGGGTTTATGCCGTCGTGTAGAGGCCGCTTGGCTATACCGTAGGTACAGTTAACGGCACGGATCAGCACCGTTCTGCTCCAGAGTCTCCTAAGGTGCTGATTTTTATGAAAATATTTGTGCACATTTCCCTACTGCCGGTGCACTGACTCGGGGGCCGTTCTGAGTAGACTTGTGGGTGTCGAATCAACAGCTCACGGAGGGCTACCGACATGAAATACCGCAACGCACTTCCCCAGATCAACGGCAAGGACTGCCTGACCGATGGCGGCCTGGAAACCACCCTGGTGTTCCTGGAAGGCATCGACCTGCCGCAATTCTCTGCCATTTACATGCTGGTACACCCGCAGCACCGTCAATACCTGGAGGATTATTACCGCAGCTACATCGAACTGGGCCAACACTATGGTGTGGGCGTGGTGCTGGAGAGCGCCACCTGGCGTAGCAGCCATGGCTGGGCCGAGGCGCTGGGATACAGCCCGGAGCAACTCGACGCCCTGAACCGGGATGCGATTCGCCTGCTGACCGGCCTGCGCGAAGCCTGTGAAACTCCCCAGTCCCCACTGGTGGTCAGCGGCTGTATCGGTCCCCGGGGCGACGGTTACGTGGCGGAACACAAGATGAGCGTTGCCGAGGCCGAAGCCTATCACCGGCAGCAAATCGAGCTGTTTGCCGATGAGGGGGTCGACTGCGTCACCGCCATGACCATGAACTATATTGAGGAGGCCGCCGGTATCGCCAGGGCTGCCGCCGCAGCAGGCGTGCCGGCGGTGATCTCCTTCACCGTGGAAACCGATGGTCGCCTGATCACCGGTGAAAGCCTTGAGCAGGCCATCAGTGCTGTGGATGCGGCCTGTGACTCGCCCCCGGCCTACTACATGATCAACTGCGCCCATCCCACCCATTTTGATGACGCGCTCGCCTCCAAAGAGCCCTGGGTGCAACGGATCCGCGGCCTGCGCGCCAATGCTTCCAAGTGCAGCCATGCAGAACTCGATTGTGCCGAGAAACTGGACATCGGTAACCCGCAGGAGCTGGCCCGGGAGTACCGGGTGTTGACCGGGCGACTGCCGCAGGTTTCGGTAGTGGGCGGTTGTTGTGGCACCGATATGCGGCACATCCGGGCGATTGCCGAGCAGCGGTTCGGTGAGGCGCCAGTGGGCAATATCGCCTGAAGCTCAGGGAGTAACCGGGCAGTAAAAGCTCGGGGCCAGAAACAGAAAAGGCCGGCTGATCTGATCAGCCGGCCTTTTGATTTGCGCCTGACGTTTGCCGGGATTACTCGGCTTTATTCGTCGAGGAAGCTGCGCAGGTAATCCGAACGGGTCGGGTGGCGCAACTTGCGCAGGGCCTTGGCCTCGATCTGGCGGATACGCTCGCGGGTCACGTCGAACTGCTTGCCCACTTCCTCGAGGGTGTGGTCGGTGTTCATGTCGATGCCGAAACGCATGCGCAGCACCTTGGCTTCGCGGGCGGTGAGGCCGGCCAGTACTTCCTTGGTGGCTTCCTGCAGGCCCTGGCCTGTGGCGGCGTCCACCGGTGAGGAAATGGTGTGGTCCTCGATGAAGTCGCCCAGGTGGGAGTCTTCGTCGTCGCCGATGGGCGTCTCCATGGAGATCGGTTCCTTGGCGATCTTGAGTACCTTGCGCACCTTGTCTTCCGGCATGTCCATACGCTCGCCCAGTTCTTCAGGCGTGGGTTCGCGACCCATTTCCTGCAGCATCTGGCGGGAGATGCGGTTGAGCTTGTTGATGGTCTCGATCATGTGCACCGGAATACGGATGGTGCGGGCCTGGTCCGCGATGGAGCGGGTGATGGCCTGGCGAATCCACCAGGTGGCGTAGGTCGAGAACTTGTAACCGCGGCGGTATTCGAACTTGTCCACGGCCTTCATCAGGCCGATGTTGCCCTCCTGGATGAGATCCAGGAATTGCAGGCCGCGGTTGGTGTACTTCTTGGCGATGGAGATCACCAGGCGCAGGTTGGCCTCGACCATTTCCTTCTTGGCGCGGCGGGCACGGGCTTCGCCCATGGACATGCGACGGTTGATTTCCTTGATCTCGCCAACCACCAGCCCGCTCTGCTCTTCGATCTGGGCAATGCGGCGCTGCAGGCGCTGGATTTCGTCCTTGCGCGCGGCCAGCTTGGTGGCGTAGTCCTTCTTGGCGCGGGTGACCTTGCCGAGCCACTTCACATCGGCTTCAGAGCCCTGGAAGGTCTCGATGAACTCCCTGCGCGGCATGCTGCACTCGCGCACGGCGATCTTCATGATCTCGCGTTCCTGGTCGCGCACGGCGGCCAGGATATTGCGCGGCGAATCACTCAGCGGATCGAATACGCGCGGCGTCAGTTTGAAGAACTTGAACAGTTCACCCAGCTTTTCCATTTCCTTCTGGGCATCGCTGTGGTCGCGGCCCAGTGAGGCAATGGCTTTCTCGGTCTTGTTGAACTGGCGCTTGAGCGCAGTGAAGCGCTTTTTGGCCTCGACGGGGTCGGGGCCGGATTCGGTCTCTTCATCGTCGTCGGAGTTGTTGTTGTTCTCGGCGGCCACTTCGGCGGCGGAGGGAACGTGCTCGGCGGGGTCGAGGTAACCCACCATCAGGTCGGCCAGGCGACGCTCTTCACGGGTGACGGCATCGTACTCGTCCAGCACGGCCTGGACGGCGCCCGGGTAGTGGGCCAGGGCCGCCATCAGTTCGCGGATACCCTCTTCGATGCGCTTGGCGATGACAATTTCGCCTTCACGGGTCAGCAGTTCCACGGTGCCCATTTCGCGCATGTACATACGCACCGGGTCGGTGGTGCGGCCGGCTTCGGTTTCTACCGCGGCCAGTGCGGCGGCCGCTTCGGCGGCGGCGATGTCGTCGGCTGAGCCGTCGCCTTCGCTCATCAGGAGCTCATCGGCATCCGGGGCAACTTCGAAAACCTGGATGCCCATGTCGTTGATCATCTGTATGATGTCTTCGACCTGATCCGGATCGGAGATGTCCTCGGGCAGGTGATCATTCACCTCGGCGTAGGTCAGGTAACCCTGTTCCTTGCCGCGGGCAATGAGTTCCTTCAGGCGGGACTGTTGTTGCACGACGTTCGTCATCAAGTGCATACCTATTTACGTAAAAAAAATATAGCCGCGAATTGTACCGGAATGAGGGCCTGTCTAACCACCGCGAGCGCGGGTAATTTCACGGTTTTTGCCGCTGATCAGCCCTGAATGTCGGTACTTCAGTGGTATTTCCAGCCGCTGGTCCAGGTTTACGGTCAGTGGGGGCAAGCGGCTGCAAACTCAAGGGGCTCGCCCAATTACCTCTCGCGACGATCCTGTACGGTCAGCGCACGCCTAGCGTCCGCGGTTGCCACGCTCGGCGTCGAGCTTCTGTTTTTCTTGCAACAGCTCTCTCAGCTGTTGCTTCTCCTCTGCGCTCATCTGAGCGTAGTTGGTGAGTTTCAGTTTGTCGACTTGCGCCGCCAGCGCGGATTTACGCGGTAGTAACGCCAGTTCCGCCATGGTGTCGGCGAACTGCCGCTCGATGCCCTCGGTCGGTATCAGGCGCTCCTGGCCTGCCAGTCTGTTCAGCAATTCGCCCTGCGGGGTGCCGTACCAGTGCCCCAGTAACATGGCCGTGGACGACTCCGGCCGGCGCTGCAGCAGGGTGAGCATCTCCACCAGCAGGGCGATGTCATCGCCTTCCAGCAGGGCCAGCGAATCGATCTCCGCCAGTTGCGCCACCGCCGGCTTGTGCAGCAACAGGGCCAGTGCCGCCTGCGCCAGGTTGGAGTAGCCCCGGGCAACGGGGATGTCCGGGCTGCGCTGGCGCGGCGCGGGTTCTGCCGCGGTGTCCTGTTCCGCTTGCCCCGCGCGTTCGGTGTCCGGCTCTGTCGCCGGGGGCGGAGGCGCTTCCAGTTGCATCAGGCTCTGCAGGTCCAGCCCGGTGCGGCGCGCCAGTTCCTGGAACATCAGCTGGCGGTATACGCCTTCCGGCAGCTGGCGAATATAGGGCAGCACCTGCTTGCTGAGGCGGGCGCGGCCGTCGAGGCTGTCGGTGTCTATTCCTTCAGACAGCGCCTCGAACAGGAAAGTTTCCAGCGGTTGTGCTGTCTCCAGCAGTTTTTCGAAACCCTCGCTGCCGCGGGCGCGTACCGCGGTATCCGGATCATCGCCCTCGGGCAGGAACAGGAAGCGCGCCTGGCGCCCGTCCTGCAGTGCAGGTAGTGCCGCTTCGAGGGCGCGGAACGCCGCTTTGCGACCCGCTTCGTCGCCGTCGAAGCAGAACAACACTTCCGGGCACAGGCGGAAGATGCGTTCCAGGTGGGTTTTGCTGGTGGCCGTACCCAGGGTGGCGGTGGCGTTGCTGATGCCGTGCTGGGCTAGGGCGATCACGTCCATGTAGCCTTCGACGACCAAGATGCGTGACAGCTGGCGGTTGGCCTGGCGCGCCTGGTACAGACCGTAGAGCTCGCGGCCCTTGTGGAAAATGG
This sequence comes from Parahaliea maris, assembly GCF_008064665.1. Lineage (GTDB taxonomy): Bacteria > Pseudomonadota > Gammaproteobacteria > Pseudomonadales > Halieaceae > Parahaliea > Parahaliea maris. The sequence goes on from NZ_VRZA01000007.1 coordinate 203,557, forward strand.
CCGTTTCCGGAGAGTTCAGGTACTTGGGCTTGTCGTCGCCCAGTACCCGCCCGCCAAAGGCAATCACCCGCCCGCGTTGGTCGCGGATAGGGAACACCACCCGGTCGCGGAAGCGGTCGTAGGTGCGTCCGGCATCGTTCTCCACCAGCATGCCGGCGTCGAGTAGTAGCTTGCGTTGCGCCTCGCTGCCGCCGAAGCGCTGCAGCAGGTTGTCCCAACCCGGGGGGGCAAAGCCGAGGTCGAACTGCTTGGCGATCTGGCCGGTGAGCCCGCGCTGCTTGAGGTAGTCCACCGCGCGCTGGGCCTGGGGGTGTTGCCGCAACTGCTGCTGGTAGTAGCGGGCGATTTCCTCCATCAGGGCGTAGAGCGGCTTGTTGGTGTGCTCGGGGGGCGCTGCGCCGCCGGGGCCGCGGGTTTGTTCCCGGGGTACATCGAGTCCGAGGCTGCCGGCCAGGGTATCCACTGCGGCCGGAAAATCCACGTTCTCGTAGTCCATCACGAAGCCGATGGCATTGCCGCCGGCGCCGCAGCCAAAGCAGTAGTAAAACTGCTTGTCGGGATTGACGCTGAAGGAGGGGGTTTTTTCCTCGTGGAAGGGGCAGCGGGCGCTGTAGTTCTTGCCCGATTTCTTCAGTTTGACCCGGCGGTCCACCACCTCGACGATGTCCAGCCGGTCCAGCAGCTCGTCGAGAAAGGATTGCGGTATCCGTCCGGCCATTCGGGGTCAACAGGATTCGTTGGTGGTATGGCGGGTTATTGAACCACGCCGGAGGGGGGCTTGGCAGCCCCGGCTATTCAGCCCGCCAGGCGAGCCTTGACGATCTTGCTGACCTCGGCCATATCGGCCCGGCCTTGGAGCTGCGGCTTGAGCTGGCCCATGACGGGGCCCATGGCCTGCATGCCGCTGGCGCCGGAAGCACTGATGGCGGCATCGACCATCTCGATGATTTCCGCTTCAGACAGCTGCGCCGGCAGGAATTCCTGGATTACGGCAATTTCGCGCTCTTCCTGCTCCGCCAGCTCATTGCGGCCGGCATCGTAGTACTGGGAGGCGGAGTCCTTGCGCTGCTTGACCATTTTGTCGAGCACGGCAAGGGCGCGAGCGTCGTCGACTTCGATACGCTCGTCCACTTCGATGCGCTTGAATTCGGCCTGAATCAGCCGAATCGTGCCCAGCCGCTCTTTTTCCCGTGCTTTCATGGCGGCTTTCATGGCCGCCTTCACGGTCTCGACGAGGGTCGGGTCACTCATTGGGGTTGTACCAGAAGGGTGGTCTGTACGGCTTAGTACAGACGGACGCGCTTGCGGTTTTCCCGGGAGAGCTTCTTCAGGTGACGCTTGACGGCTGCGGCTGCAGCGCGCTTGCGCACGGTGGTGGGCTTCTCGTAGTGCTCGCGCTTGCGAACTTCAGCCAGTACGCCCGCTTTTTCGCAGGAGCGCTTGAAACGACGCAGGGCAACGTCGAAGGGCTCGTTTTCTTTGACCTTAACGTGAGGCATTAAGTCTTCACCTGTATCCAATAGTTGTAGGTGCCTGCAAATTGAGCAGACAACACCTGAAAGGGCGCGCATTCTATACCTATGTTGGGGGATTTGCAAAGGCCAATTGGATCCCAATTGGATCCCCGACAGGGGCGCTCGGGGATGACGGTTGGGGAGCCTATGGGGAGGAAGGCCTCTTGGCTTTTGGGGTGACGAACTGGGTGTCTGGGGTGCTCCTGGCAATTGACAGGTGTATGTACATAATGTAATTACAGAAATATGGAGTTCGAATGGGATGAAGCAAAGAACCAGGCCAATCAGGGGAAACACGGCCTGAGCTTTAAAGAGGCGGCACTGGTGTTCAAAAAGCCGGTGCTGACCCGTGTTGACCGTCGCGCTGACTACGGTGAAGTGCGCCATATCAGTATTGGCACTCTGGACGGTCAGATCGCTGTTGTTGTGGTGCACACAGACAGAGCTGAAGTTATTCGAATCATCTCGGCACGCCTGGCGAACCGCAAAGAAAGGAGGGCATATCATGAGTACTGTCAGAAAATCGCTCGATGAGCTTTCAGTTTCGAAGAAGCGACTGAAAGAACTGAGCGGAAAAGCCGAAGAATCGATCGATTACAGCGATATACCGGAATTGGATGCCGATTTTTTCGAGCACGCTGACCTGGTCTATCCGCCCGGCAAGCAGTCAGTCACCATCCGCCTGGACAGCGACGTGCTGGCCTGGATGAAAGCGCAGGGCAAAGGCTACCAGAGCCGGATCAATGCGGTGCTGCGCGCCTATTACGAGGCGCACAGGCATGACTAGGTGGCTGCTGTGCTCAGAATGCTTCGCGAAGCGGGCGGTAACATGTCTTTGCTGTCAGGATTGAGCGCCGCGGCCGGGTCTGTGCAACGATGACGATACAACGACAACCCCGTATCATTCGCTGCCCTGTATGTTGACCAGACGACTAAACTGACCCGATATGCTCATCCTCGGCCTTGAAACCTCCTGCGACGAAACCGGCGTAGCCCTCTACGACACCAGCCGCGGCCTGCTGGCCCACGCCCTGTTCAGCCAGGTGGATATCCACGTGGAATACGGTGGTGTGGTACCGGAACTGGCATCGCGGGACCATATCCGCAAGGCCCTGCCCCTGCTCGAGGAGGTGCTCACCAAGGCCGGCTGTACCGCTGCGGATATCGAGGGTGTGGCCTATACCGCCGGCCCCGGCCTGGTGGGTGCGCTGATGGTAGGGGCCACCCTGGCCCGGGCCCTGGCCTGGGGTTGGGGTGTGCCGGCGCTGGGGGTCCACCATATGGAGGGGCACCTGCTGGCGCCGATGCTGGAGGAGGAGCGCCCGGACTTTCCTTTTGTGGCGCTGCTGGTGTCCGGTGGTCACACCCAGTTGGTGCGGGTGGATGGCATCGGCCAGTACCGCCTGTTGGGGGAGTCCCTGGATGATGCCGCCGGCGAAGCCTTCGACAAAGCGGCCAAGATGCTCGGCCTGCCCTACCCGGGAGGCCCCCATATCGCCCGCCTGGCGGAGAGCGGTGATCCGGAGCGTTTCAATTTCCCCCGGCCCATGGTCAATCGCCCGGGCCTGGACTTCAGTTTCAGTGGCCTGAAGACCTACACCCTCAATACAGTCACGGACTGCAAGGCCAACGGTGAACTGAGCGAGCAGGACAAGTGCGATATCGCTCGCGCCTTCGAGGAGGCCGTGGTGGCCACCCTGGTGATCAAGTGCCGCCGGGCCCTGAAGCAGGAGGGGCTGAAAACCCTGGTGATGGCCGGCGGGGTCAGCGCCAACCGCAACCTGCGGGCCAGCCTGGAGCGGGCGCTCAGTAAAGAGAAGGCAAAGGTGTTCTACCCGGCCCCCGAATTCTGCACTGACAACGGCGCCATGATCGCCTACGCCGGCGCCCAGCGCCTGGCGGCCGGGCAGCGTGATGGTGAGGCCAGTGCCGTGCGCCCGCGTTGGCCCATGGCGGAGCTGCCGCCGCTTTCTGCCGGGCTGGCTACGGGAGTGTCCGCCTGATGGACACCGTATTCATCCGCGAACTGGCCGTGGACACGGTGATCGGCGTCTACGACTGGGAGCGCGAGGTGCGCCAGACCCTGCTGCTGGACCTCGACATGGCCTGGGACAACCGTCCGGCGGCTGCGGGCGATGACCTCAGCCATGCGCTGAACTACGCCGCAGTGGCGGACCGTATAGTGGCGTTTCTGGGTGGCAGCGAATTTCTGCTGATCGAAACCGCCGCAGAGGAAATAGCTGCCCTGGTGCGCTCGGAGTTCGGGGTGCCCTGGCTGCGCCTGCGCCTGTGCAAGCCAGGCGCCGTGGCGGCGGCCCGGGATGTGGGGGTGGTTATCGAGCGCGGGGAGCGGTCCGCATGACCCGCGTCTACCTTGGCCTTGGCAGCAATATCGAGCGCGAACGCTACCTGACCGCGGGCCTCGATGCTCTCGAAGCCCTGTACGGTCACCTGGAGCTGTCGCCGGTCTACGATTGTGAGGCCATCGGTTTTGTCGGCCAGCCCTTCCTTAATATGGTGGTGGGTATCGACACCGCTGCCAGCGTGGCCGAACTGGCCCGCGACCTGCGCCGCATCGAAACCGAGCACGGCCGCCTGCCGGACGCAGCGCGTTACTCTCCTCGCCAACTGGATATCGACCTCCTGACCTGGGGCGACGCCTGCGGTGTGGTCGACGGCGTGCTGCTGCCGCGGCCGGAAATCCTGCGCAATGCCTTCGTGCTGCGGCCACTGGCGGAGCTGGCGCCGGAGGAGGTGCACCCGGAAGCGGGGCAAAGTTATGCCGCGTTGTGGAGTCAGTTCGATCAGGGCTCGCAGGCAGTTAGGCGGGTGCCATTCAAGTGGCGGGGCAGGGAAATCTCCCAGAGCGGGCCTGTCTAGGGGTCGATGCCGTTCTGCAGGCATTCCGGTGGATTCATCTCCACCAGCAGAAACCCTTTACTCTCGCCGTTGACCCGATACAGCCCGGACTGGCACCTGGCAGGTGAGGCTGGAGCTCCTTCGAGAATACGCGTGCACAATGGCCTGGCGCGCTTTTCCTCCGTTTCGCACAGCCACACCTTCCTGAATCCCGCTTCTCGCGCCGCGGGTACCCAGCGAGCGGCCCGGGCCAGCGATTCCATTTCCGGCAGCGGCTTCAGCCCGTAACGGCTCTCGATTGCACTGATCGCCTCAGCTACGGCGGTATCGCTGCTCAGGAACACGGCACCCTGGTAGCTCTCCGGCGGCTTCGGGCTGGCCGCTCGCAATTGCCCGGTAAAGGTAGTGGTGACCGTAGCGTACCAGCGCAGGGTATCCCGGTTTTGCAGGTAGAGAGAGGTTGTGAACAACAGCAGACAGGCCAGCAGCCCCAGGGCCTGCCAGCGTAAGCGCAGGGGCGTAAAGAACAGAAGGGCAATCCAGCCGAGCCACATCGGGCTGGCAGTACGGAAAGAAATAATAATGCCCAGGGGCACCGTGAGCACGTAGTGGACGCAGATGATGGCCAGGGCGAGCGTGCCCAGGGCGATGTAGCGCGGTGACCGGTTGCCCAGCAGGCACAGGGTAGCGGCTGCCGCGCCCGCTACAACGTGCAGGCCATCGGGAAAGAGTGCGCTAAGGTGCTCGGTAAAGTAGCCAAAGGCCCGCTGTACGTTGGCAGCCACATCGCCAGGGGACTCGATATAGTGCGGCTGGCGCCAGCTCTCGATCTCCATTCCGAAGGCGCCGCTGGCCAGGTAGACCGCCAGCAGTGAACTCAGGTAGCCCACTACAAAGCCCAGTGCCCACAGCGGCAGCAATTGCAGGCACAGCCGCTTCATGTTTGCGGCCAGATCGTCTGAGTCCAGCCAGCGTAGATACAGCAGCGGCAGCAGATAGTAGATATAGCTGAAGCTTCCGAACATCAGCACCCCGAAAACCGGGAAGAACAGCAGGGCGGGGATTCTCGCAGCCGCCAGCGGGGCCAGGCCCAGTAACAGGAAAGCCGGCAGAATCGTGGCGGGCCACTGCAACTGGTTCATCAACGGGGATATCTGCATGGCCAGTGAGGCAATGCACAGGGCCAACAGGCTCGATTGCACCCAGCGGCGGGCGCTCAAGTACGCGAACAATCCCCAACAAAGCAGGGAGACCACGGCGGCCAGCCCGCCAGGTATCTGGCGCAGCAGTGGAAACAGGTAGTAGTTGATCCACCGCCCCTCGGCGACCAGCTTGTCGAAGAAGGCCTGTTGTTGCAGGTAGTACATGGCATCGTGGCGATACACCTGAACCTGCAAGAGATCCCACAGCAGGAGCGCCGTCAGCGTCAGGCACAGTCCTGCCGCCAGGGTCAGGCCGCCGCGTACCACATCGCTGCGCAGTGCGGTTTGAGTCGGAAGCGCAGGGGTGGCTGGCGCCATGCCCGGATCAGCCGAAGCGGGCGATGAAGAACAGGCCTAGCAGTACCAGCGCGGTACCGGCGATGCCGCCAGGTGAGAGGCGCTCCCCCAGCAGAAATACGCCTCCCATGTAGACCAGGGCAAATGTGAGTACCGTGAACGCGTACACCGTGGTCAGCGCCTGGGTGGAAAGGACGTAGATCCACAGGAGGGTGGCGGCGCCGTAGAGTCCCAGCCCTGCGATGATCTGCAGATTGATGAACTCCAGTAGCGCAGTGCGGCCGGTGGCGCCGACCTTGAACAGCAACTGGCCCGCCGAGGCGCAGAGCGCGGCGAGCATAAGGAGGGAGACTGAGATAGCGTTCAAGGTGAGTGGTCCCCGGTGGTGATGGTTTGCCTGGTTGGCATTCTACATGGCGACGCAGCCAGATGCCGCCCGCTGTCGCGTCATCCCCGAATGCTTTTATCGGGGATCCATTCAGAGAATCCCGTTGCTGCCGAGCTTAGATCTTCCGCCTTGGCAGGGGTGAGTCAAATTACCGGAGGTGACTCAAGTCGCCCTACAAACCCAGTCCCCAACCACCGTCGACCGAGACCACCTGGCCAGTGATAAAGGGCGCATCCAGCCCGAGGAAGGCCACCGCGCCGGCAATGTCGGCCGGGTCGCCAAGGCGGCCGAGGGGGGTGCTGGCCAGGATGTCCTCGCGTTTCTTTTCATCGAAGGCAACGTCGTCCTCGGGCCAGAGAATGGCGCCAGGTGCTACCCCGTTGACCCGGATCTCCGGCCCCAGCTCTACCGACAGGCTGCGGGTGAGGGAGGCCAGACCGGCCTTGGCGGCGCAGTAGGCGTTGAAGTCCTTCAGCGGCCGCTCGGCATGCACGTCGATCAGGTTGACCACGGCGCCGCCGGCGGCGCGCAGTGCGCCCAGCAGGGCCTGGGTCAGGAAGTAGGGGCCCTTCAGGTTGGACCCCAGCATGGCGTCGAACTGCGCCTCGTTGCAGTGGTCGATGGGGGTGGGCTCGAAACCGGAGGCATTGTTGACCAGCAGGCTGAGGCGGGGGTGGTGGTCCAGCAGGCGGCTGGCGAAGGCGCGGACGTCGTCCACGGACTCGAGGTCCGCTCGCCAGGTGTGACAGGAGCCTGGCCTCAGCTGGTTCAGTTCCCGCGCCAGTGCCAGCGCGGGCTCTCTGGAGTGGCGGTAGTGCAGCGCGATATCCAGCCCCCGCCGGTGCAGCTCGCGACAGATCGCCGCACCGATACGCTGTGCGCCGCCGCTGACCAGGGCCAGTTCAGCCACGGGCCGGCGCCTCCGTTTTGCGCAGGGCGTCCAGGCGCTGCACCTGCTCGGCGTGAATCGCCTCGCCCAGCGCCTTGCCGCTGATACCCTGTTCGCGAAACGTCTCCGCGGAGACGTCGCGCACGACCGTCAGTGCCCGTCGCAGGTAGCCCGCCTGCGGGTAGGGCCGTTGCTCCAGCCCGAGGCGGCCGCGGGCATCCGCCTCGCAGGCCAGCAGGAAGGGCTCCAGCAATTCGTCCTGGCGCAGGGCGCCGGTGGCACGCAGCAGTTTCAGCACCGTTTTGCCGCGCAGCTCCCCGGCCTGGTGGCACAACAGGTGGTATTCGCAAACGCTCAGCGCCAGGTTGCGGTGGCGGTTGGGCACTTTCAGGCGCTGGCACAGGTCCTTGACCAGCGGAACGCCGCGATGTTCGTGGGCGATGTGCCGGGGCAGTTCCTCCCGAGGGGTAATCCCCTTGCCCAGGTCGTGCACCAGGGCGGCAAAGCGTACCGCGGTATCCGCCGACAGCAGGGCGGCCTGCTGCAGCACCATCAGGGTGTGAATGCCGGTGTCGATCTCCGGGTGGTACTCGGCCCGCTGGGGCACGCCAAACAGGGCGTCCACCTCGGGCATCAGGGCGGCCAGGGCGCCGCAGTTCCGCAATACCTGGATAAACACATCCGGGTCGCGCTCGCCCAGAGCGCGGTCGGTTTCCACCCAGATCCGCTCGGCGGGCAGATGGGGGAGCTCGTCTGCCTGGACGATGTCGGACATCAGTTCGAGTGTTTTCCCGGCAACCGTGAAACCGAGGTGGGCGTAGCGGGCGGCAAAGCGAGCGACGCGCAGTACGCGCAGGGGGTCCTCAGCGAAAGCGGGGGAGACGTGGCGCAACAGCCGACGCTCGAGATCCTGCTGCCCGCCGTAGGGGTCGATGATGTCCCCCTCCGGAGTCTGCGCCATGGCGTTGATCGTCAGGTCGCGCCGCAGCAGGTCCTCCTCCAGCGTGACATCGGGCTCGTAATGCACCGCGAACCCCGTATAGCCATGCCCCTGCTTGCGCTCGGTACGGGCCAGGGCGTACTCCTCTTTGGTTTTGGGATGGAGGAATACCGGAAAATCCTTGCCCACCTGCTGGTAGCCCTGGTCCAGCAGCTCCTCCGGCCGCGCACCCACCACCACCCAGTCACGCTCGGTGACCGGGTAGTTGAGCAGGGCGTCGCGCACGGCGCCGCCGACGAGGTAGGTTTGCATGTTCAGATCTGCCTTTGCTGGCTGTTCAGTCACTTATAGATCGCGTTGTCCCCAATAGCCCGGTTCTCGGTGCAGATGGGCGATGGCTACGACAAGTATCTCATTCCTTGAACTGGAATGGTGGTAGATCACCGCATAGGGGAATTTGGCAACAGCGCAGGGCCGGTGCGAGCAGCCTTGGTTCGGGCTTCACTCTCCTTCAGAAACGATGGCAGCTTGGAACTCGGCAATATCCGAAATTGGTACGCTTTCTATTTCTCCATTTTCGTAGGCAGCAAGCCGCCATTCAGCCTCCTTCGCCCAGGCGGCGTCGATTTCGCTGTCGGTTCTTTCCAGGCTGAGAAGCAGCCGCTCTACCAGCGCCGAGCGCTCGTGTTCTGGAAGCTCAAGCGCCTGAGCCAAAATGGATTTTCGCTGGGTGGGCATACCAATCTCCCGTGTGCCTGTAAGAATGATGCTAGCGCCGGCGTGCTGTCGAGTAAACCGTGGCGATGGTCTCTGGTTCCTGGCGTTCAGGCCCTCCTGTTTCCTGAATTGTAGCGCTGATGACGGGAAGGGCCGCGTGACCGGCTTAATTTGATGGAATAGCGTCGTCGCAACCTCGACCGGATCGGGCGAAACCACTTCACAATCGGGCGTTGGCGACCGGAATGGAATATGGCTCAAGCGGGTCATTCTGGCTGTATTCGTTTTGGCGCCACAAAAAGGTGCTTGCACACTGGCTATCTTCCGAACTTTCAGAAGCAGGCCCCATGCCCAACACCATACTCGTTACCGGCGGCGCCGGATATATAGGTTCGCACACCGTGGTGGCCCTCATCGAGGCGGGCTACCAGCCGCTGGTGCTGGATAATTTCTGCAACTCCAGTGTCGAGGTATTTCAGCGTATTGAGGAGATTACTGGTTATTCCGTACCCTACATCGAAGGTGACGTGTGTGACCGGGGAGACCTGGACGCCGTATTCCACGAATACGATATCAAGGCCGCCATTCATTTCGCCGGCCTCAAGGCCGTGGGCGAATCGGTCGCCGAACCCCTGCGCTACTACCGCACCAACGTCTTCGGCTCACTCAACTTGCTGGAGGCCATGGCCGCGGCGGGGGTGCAGCGCTTCGTGTTTTCTTCCTCCGCTACCGTCTACGGCGACCCGGACAGCAACCCCATCCAGGAGCACTTCCCCCGCCGGGCCATGAACCCCTACGGCCAGACCAAGCTGGCGGTGGAAAAGATGCTGGAAGACCTGAGCGCCTCCGACCCGGCCTGGCGCCTGGCCTGCCTGCGCTACTTTAACCCGGTGGGCGCCCACCCCAGCGGCCTGATTGGCGAGGACCCCCAGGGCATTCCCAACAACCTGATGCCCTTTATCGCCCAGGTGGCGGTGGGGCGGCGGGAATACCTGAGTGTATTTGGCGGTGATTACCCGACCCGCGACGGCACCGGGGTGCGAGATTATATCCACGTGATGGACCTGGCCGAAGGGCACGTCGCGGCCTTGAAGCATCTGGAGGGGCAGGCGGGCCTCCTGACCGCGAACCTCGGCACAGGGGAGGGCGTGAGTGTGCTGGAAATGCTCTCTGCCTTTGAGGAAGCCTGCGGCAAGCGGCTGGCTCATGAGATCGTTGCGAGACGGCCGGGCGATGTCCCCGAGTACTATGGCGATCCCTCCCTCGCAGAAGCGGTGCTGGGGTGGCGAGCCACTCGTGGGGTGGCCCAGATGTGCGAGGACGTATGGCGCTGGCAGTCGGGGAATCCGGAGGGTTATCGCTAAGCGAGCCTATTTTGCGCACGGTCATCAGTTGATGCGCATCAAAGTTTGACAAAGTTTGTATTTTTGCTCATTGTCCTTGGGAGAATTACGCAGGAGATTGGGCATGCACGTTTCCCTCACCCCCGAACTTGAAGCAATCGTCAAAACCAAAGTCGAGAGCGGGATGTACAACAACGCCAGTGAAGTGGTCCGAGAGGCTCTGCGATTTGTCGAAACCCACGAAGCCTGGCTGCGTGAATGGAAAACTGCGGAACTGCGCAGGCAGGTCCAGATTGGGCTGTCTCAACTGGATGCTGGTGAAAGCATCGCTGTGGCCAACCGGGCTGAATTGGATGAGTTAATCAAAGGGCGTTCGCAATAAGCTGGGCGGATGCCCAGTCGCCGAATACGCCAACTTTATCTTTCTCGCCAAGCGCTCAATGACTTGCAGGAGATCTACGCTTACGGCGTGGACAACTGGGGGCTTGGGCGCAGCGACGAGTATCTTGCCAAGCTGGAACAGCAAACTCTGGACCTTCTCGAGAATCCGTTCATAGGAAAAGTCCGACAGGACATCGGCCAGGAGCTGCGTAGCTTGAAGTGTGGCCGGCACTTAATTGTATACAGAGTTTGTGGCCGAGTAGTTGAAATAGCGCGGATATTGCATGAGCGTCAGGACCCTTCAAGCCACTGAGCTCGGGAGAGCTTACTAGGCCGCTTTCCCGTCCTTACACCTGCACCGCGCCCACTCCCCCGTCTCCAGACAATACATCGACAGCGAACCACCCCACACACACCCGGTATCCAGCCCAATCGCATTCGGCCCCTCCGTTTTCCCCTCCAGCGACGCCCAGTGCCCGAACAGGATGCGATCATTGCGTGTTTTCCGGTGGGGGTGGCTGAACCAGGCGTTAACTTTCTTGCCGCTGGTGGGTATCGGCCCCTTGCTGATCAGGTCCAGTTCCCCCTCGCGGGTGCAAAAGCGCATCCGTGTCAGGTAGTTGGTGATGGTGCGCAGGCGCGGCATGCCGGTGAGCTCATCGGACCAGATCGCCGGCTCGTTGCCGTACATATGGCGGAAGAACTCGGTGCAGTCCGGGCTCTGCAGGACGTTCTCCACCTCGAGGCTGCGGGCGAGGGCGTCCTCCACACTCCACTGGGGCGGGATGCCGGCGTGAACCATGGTGAACCCGTTTTCGTAATGCACCAGCGGGCGATGTATGAGCCAATTGAGCATGTTGTCCCGGTCCGGCGCGGCCAGGATTTTGTCCAGCGTATCGGAGCGGCTGGGCTTGCGCACGCCGGCGGCGACGGCCAGCAGGTGCAGATCATGGTTGCCCAGCACCAGTTCCAGGTTGTCCCGCATCTCGTAGAGAAAGCGTAGTGTTTTCAGGCACTTGGGGCCACGGTTGACGATATCCCCCACTGACCAGAGCTTGTCCCGGTCGGCGTTGAAGCGCACCCGCTCCAGCAGGCACTTGAGCGGGTTGAGGCAGCCCTGGATATCGCCGACGACGTAAGTGGCCATGCCCGGTCCTAGTGCAGCGCGTTAGGTGTATGCAGGGTGAAGGGCGGGATGGGCACGTCGAAAGCCGGGACGTCGGTGGGGTCCACCTCCTCTTCGAGGGCGACGATCATGGTGTAACTTCCCTCCATGCAGCCCACCGGCGTCGGCAGGGTGGCGCCGCTGGTGTAGCGGAACTGCTCGCCCGGGGGAATCACCGGTTGTTCACCCACAACACCCTCACCGCGCACCTCCTGCACTTCGTCATTGGCGTCGGTGATGATCCAGTGCCGGGAGAGTAATTGCACCGGCACCGGGCCGTTATTGCGGATGGTGATGGTGTAGGCAAAGGTGAACTGCGCTGCCTCCGGTTGGGAGTGGCTGGGCAGATAGGTGGTTTGTACGGTTACCCGCACCTGCTGGGGCTGAAAGTCGGTCACGCTGGATTATCCGTTTATGGCGTTGGCAATGTGGATGAAATCCACCAGCTCCAGTGTCTCCGCTCTGGCGCCGGGGTCAAGCCCCAGGGCCTGGAGGCCGGCGTCGTCCATCATACCCTTGAGATTGTTACGCAGCGTCTTCCGGCGCTGGGCAAAGGCGGATTGCACCACCCGTTTCAGTGATTTCGGGTTGCACTCCGGCCAGGGCGAGGACTGCCGCGGTACCAGCCGCACAATGGCTGATTGCACCTTGGGAGGCGGATAGAACGCCTCCGGCGGCACGTCGAACAGGTGCTCCACCTCACACAGGTACTGCGCCATGATACCCAGCCGCCCCCAGGCCTTGCTGCCCGGCTCCGCCGCCAGCCGCTGTACCACTTCCAACTGCAGCATGAAGTGCATGTCCTGAATCAGGGGCGCAAACTCCAGCAGGCGGAAGATCAGGGGGGTGGAGATGTTGTAGGGCAGGTTGCCCACGATCCGCAGCGGCCTTTCGTCGCCTGCCAGGGATGCGAAATCGAACTTCAGCGCGTCTGCGCTGTGCAGCTTGAAGCCCGGGTAGATGCTGAAGGCTGCCAGCAGACCGGTGACCAGGTCCCGGTCCAGTTCCACCACGTCCAGGCGGCAGCCTAAGGTGATCAATGCCTCGGTAAGGGCACCCTGGCCGGGGCCGATTTCCACCAGGTGGTCGGCCTCCCGGGGCTGTATGGCGTCGGCGATGCGGCCAATGACCGAGGTGTCCTCGAGGAAGTTCTGGCCGAAGCGTTTGCGGGGAAAATGGCGGGGTGGATTAGCCATTGGAACCATCACGTATGATCGGTTTTTGCACGGTATTCACCCCTGCCCGCCTAATGCCCGACGACGGTTGGCGGCTGCATTCATAATGAGGGCGACCAGAACGCCAAGCATGCCGCCGGCCACCAGCGATGCCGCAACGATCAGTGATTTTCGGGGTTTGATCGGTCTGTCTGGCGCAACGGCGGGCTCATCCAGTTTGAGGACGCGCACGCCTGAAAAATCCTGCTTCAGGTAACTCTTTAGCTGATTCAGCTCGGTACGCATATCGCGGATGCCCACAATAAAAGCGGTGTCGTCCGCTCGTGCCTGCAGTACTTCCACCTCCCGATTGTACTCCAGCATCGCCAAATCGGACTCCAGATTACGGATATCGGGATTGGTGAAGTCGTTGGAACTACGCTGTTTCAGTGCTGCGATTTCTGCCTTGAGCATCCTGGCCCCGCGGAGATAAAGAGGGTCCCCTTCGCCCTCGATATCCGCCCTGATGGCTAAACTGTTCCCGGTTCCGGCGCCTAATTGGGCGATGAACTGGGGCTCTTCCAGCCCCAGCGACTGGGCCACTGACAGCGCTTCGGTAAGCTGTGCAATGCGGTCCAGCCTGAGCTGCTCCTCTTTGGTTCTCAGGGCAGCAATCTGATCTTTGAGTATCAGGGCTTTGAGCTTGTCGCGCTCCTGTAGCTGGGTAATCCGGTCCTGCTTGGAGCGGGCTTCCAGTGCGATCTCCTGCTCAATACGCTGCTGTAACAGAGAGGCCTTGGTTTGTAGCGATGTTTTCACCTCTTCCACCAGGGTTTGCGTGGCCAGTTGGTTTGCCGTTTCGATCAACTGGTTGACGACGGCAGCACTGAACTCGGCGTCACCGTTTGTATAGGAGACCGTGGCAAAATTGTTGCCTTTGTCTGGCGTGATGTTGATATGTTCGGAGAGCGTTCGCCAGTTCCATTCCTCATCACCCAAGTCCTGGGGGCTGGAGTCCCGGACCGCGTCAAAGGTCCGCATGCGTCCATGCTGTGAGTTCAGCTCGTTCAGGCCTCTCGCGAAGGCCTCCGTGGGTGTAATTTCCACAATCTCGAGTTCGCTGAGCTGGGCCAGGTCCGAAAGGTCCGGTGGCCTCACCTGGGTGCTGGCCTGGTAGCTAGGGGAAAGCAGCAGCGCCGTGATCAAACCGGCAACAGTGGCCGCACCGGTAATGCCCATAATCAGCCACTTGCGCGCCCATAAGCCTTCTACCAGTTCAAACAGGTCAATCTCATCGTCGCGGTAGAGTTCCGCCTGGCTTCCATCGTTAGTCATTGGGCGTGCACGGTGTCCTTGTGGGTCTGGAGCGCTACTATACCAGCCAAAGTGCCCGCGTATCCTCTTCCTGATGGATTTGCTAAACTCGCCGCCGCCGTTTAACTGGATTGCAGGTTCTGGTGCTGTTCCGCTAATGCCACTTTCCCAATATTTTCAACTAATGGACGTCCAGGCCCGCATGGCTCTGCGGGCAGATGCGTCGCGCTTCTACCTGGGGTACCTGTGGTGGCTGCTGGAGCCGCTGTTGTGGGTGGGGGTGTTCTACCTGGTGTTCAGCGTCATCCTCAAGTCGCGTCAGGACGATTTTCTGATCTTCCTGATGTGCGGCAAGCTCACCTTTATCTGGTTCTCCAAGGCGGTCAGCCAGGCGTCCAACAGTATTGTCGCCAGCCGGGGCTTGATCGCCAAACTGGATATCCCCAAAAGCCTGTTTCCCATGTCGGTGGTGCAGGAAAGCCTCTACAAGCAGGCGGCAGCCTTTATACTCCTGTTCGTGGTGTTGGTGGTTTTTGGATTTGCCCCCAGCGGCACCTGGTGGTGGCTGGTGCCCATCATTTTAGTGAATTACCTGATGATTGTGGCCTGCGCGTTGGTGGGCGCCTCGCTGGTCTGCATAGTGCGCGATTTCAGCATGCTGATTCCCCTGGGCATGACCTTTCTATTGTTTACCTCAGGCATATTCTGGAACGTGCATGACCTGGGAGACCCGGCCAAAACCGAGCTGGTGCTGGCGCTGAACCCGATCGCCTTCATCCTGGATTGCTATCGGCAGGCCTTGATGTGGAATACCGTACCGGACCTTTCGCACCTGGCCCTGGTGGCCCTTGGCGCTGTGCTCCTAATTGGCGGCATGTTGGCACTGATGCGCCGATCAAGCCAATACCTGGCCCTCAAGGCACTGACCGCATGAGTCCCAGTGACCGGCAAGTGATACTGGAACTGGAGCACGTGTCCCACAGCTACCGTTCCAGGCGCGACACCTTTGAACACGGCGTGCACCATATCCTGCGGGATGTGTCGCTAAAACTGTACGAGGGAGAAACGCTCGCCATTATTGGCCGCAATGGCGCGGGCAAGACGACCACGCTGCAACTGATGGCGGGTATCCTGGCGCCCTCCAGAGGAGTAGTGCGTCGCCGCCCCGGCGCCAGTGCCTCGCTGCTTTCAATCGGCCTGGGCTTTCGGCCCGACCTGTCCGGCAGAAACAACGCCATCCTCGCCGCCATGTTGCAGGGCGCCTCACGGAGACAGGCGCTGGCGTACCTTGACGAGATCAAGGAATTCTCCGAACTAGGCGACTCTTTCGAGGAGCCGGTGAAAACCTACTCGACGGGAATGCGCGCGCGCCTCGGCTTTACCACGGCACTCAAAACCCACGTGGATATCCTGTTGATCGACGAGATTCTCAGCGTTGGTGACGCCGCGTTTCGCAGCAAAGCGGAAGCCGGTATGCGGGAGCGCATTGCGGGTGAGCAGACGGTGGTATTCGTGTCGCACGCGCTGGCGCAGGTCAGGGCGCTGTGTGATCGCGCGGTTTGGATTGAGGGGGGGGCTATTCTCGCGGAAGGTGAGGTGGGCGAGGTGTTGGAGAAATATACCGATTCCCTCTCGAATACTGCCCCCTGAAGCCAGGGCCGGGCGTAGCCCAACTGGTGCCGTTTCAGGGGGCGCTTTTCACTCGTGGCTCCAGATAACTGACTGAAATACCGCTGTTCGTGGCCTTCAGGTCACGCTGGAGTTGCTGATATCGCTCTGCGACCTTCCAGGCCTGGCTCATCAGTACGCAATAGATGCAAAAGCAACCCAGGAAGATGTAAAACTGGTAGGGAACGGCCGCGCCTGAATTGTGTAGCATCAACCCGAGAAAGGGGGGGGTAAGGCCGATGCTACCGATGATCAACAACGAGCGTCGGTGACTTAGACCAAGACTCTGCATTAAATGGTGGATATGCGTTCTGTCACTGTTGAACGGTGACTGCTTGTTAAAGACGCGCCTTGTGGTGGTGAATACCATGTCAAAGAGTGGGAGGCCGACCAGATAGAGCGCGGTTACTGGGTCTATATACTTGGTGCCTCCAATCTGGGCCGATGTTACAGCGAGTATCAGCGATACCACGATGAAGCCCAGGAGTTTGCTGCCCGCGTCACCCAAAAAGGTTTTGGGGATGAAGGGGGCCAGCTTGAGATTGGAGACCAGAAAGGCGACCAACGAGGCGCTGAGCGTGAGCGTAATCAAGCCCGGCTTTATTCCAGTGAAGAGATGAAAGGCCAAGATGGTGATCAGCACCATCATCGCCAGCAAGCCGTCCATACCGTCGAGCATATTGTAGGCATTGATGATGCCGAATATGCAGATGACCGTGAACGGATAGGCAAGCCAGTCATTGAGTTGTATATGGCCAAATCCGACCAGGTCTCCAAGGTGGGCGACCTGAAGGTCGAGGCCCTCTATCACAATCAGTGCTACCACCACTTCTACGGATGTTCGGGTAAACACACTAACGTGTTTGCGGTCATCGATGACGCCCAGCGCAACGAGAAGGCCCGCGGCAAGCAGGAGCACCTGAACTTCCGATTTAGGTCCGCTGAAGACAATCAGATTCTCATGGGCAAACAGGTAGGTGGCAATGGCCAGGGTCATGAAGATTGCCAGCCCGCCAATAAGTGGCACGTCTCCTTGGTGGAGCTTGCGATGATTGGGCTTATCGACCAAGTCTACCTTGGGAGCCATTTGCGCCAGGGCGCAGATAAAGCCTAGGGTCGCGAGGAAGGCGAAAAGTGCTTGTTGCAGGGCCGGTGACATGCTGTGCCATGAGAGTTTCGTAATGCAGGTATTCTACGCAAAAGAGGGGGCGGGTAGAATACTCGTAGGAGGTGAATCATGACTTGGCTAGCTGTACAAACCAAGCCCCGGGGGGAAATCGAGGCATTACAGAACCTGGAGAGGCAGGGCTTTAGTGTGTTTCTCCCTCGGGTTCGCCAGCGAAAGCGCCGGCCCGGAGGATGGCAATGGCTGGTGGGGCCCCTGTTTCCGCGTTACCTGTTCATCGACGTGGTGCTGGGTGAGGCAGACCTCGGGGTCATCCGTTCTACCCGTGGAGTAGTCGACCTGGTCCGATTTGGGGCCGCCTTGATTCCTGTGGAGAATCGAGTCATCGAGTTTTTACAGCGTGGCCAGTCACAGGATGACGGTGCTGCAGTTGAAGATGACTCCCCGTATCGCCACGGTGAGCGGGTTGAAATACTGCGTGGCCCTTTTGCCGGCCTCAGTGGTATTTTTCAGGTCCAGCGGGAAAAGGACAGGGTTGAGTTGTTGCTAGACCTGTTAGGGCGCCAATCTCCGGTATTGGTCAAGCGGAATGATCTGGGCTATTCACTGTAGATGATTGAGTCTCCCGCAGATTCTCACCTCGAGATATGTTGCCGCATAGCAGTGGTGCGGTTATGATGTTCAGTCATTGAACGCCACCCTGTTTGGATGTTTCAACTCGCTCGGCAAGGCTGCTGCACTCCCACTAACGGTGCGCACCTTGCGGTAGCCTGCCTGTCTATTTTTCGCCGTCATTTTTAGCATTCCCATACACCGATTGGATTTTCGTCGAAGCGCTAAATTTGAAACCATCCGAAACGCATTTACGCGTGCTGCAGACATTAGAGGCGCAGCCCGAATTAACACAGCGAGAGTTGGCAGAGAAACTTGGCGTGAGCCTGGGGCGAGTCAATTACTGCCTCCGGGCGCTAGTGGATAAGGGTTGGCTAAAGATGGAAAACTTTCAGCGCAGCGAGAGCAAGGCTCGTTACGCTTATCTTCTGACTCCCAAGGGGATTGCAGCAAAAGCCAGGCTAACTGCTCGCTTTTTGAAAATGAAGATGAAGGAGTATGAGGCTCTGAAAAGAGATATTTCAGAACTTAAACGACAATTGGGAAGGTAGATGCTGGAATGGATATGGCATTGGCTTCTGGATCTCGATAACTCTTGTTATCGAAAGCAAGTGATAGAATTGAGCATCCTAACAGTCGTTATTGCACCCCAAAAATGTCCATGAGCCTTCCAATCCGTCTTTACTGCTCCCTACCACTTTAGAAACAAGATATGACACGAAAGAAAGCATTGATCACAGGCGTCACCGGCCAGGATGGGTCGTATCTGGCTGAGTTGCTCCTTGAGAAGGACTATGAGGTTCACGGGATAAAGCGGCGGGCGTCATCGTTCAACACAGAACGTGTTGATCATATCTACCAGGACCCACACGCTGATGATCACCAATTCATTCTCCATTACGGAGATCTGACCGACACCAGCAACATCACCCGTATCATCCAGCAGGTTCAGCCGGACGAGATTTACAACTTGGGAGCACAAAGTCACGTGGCCGTGAGTTTTGAGGAGCCCGAGTACACCGCAGATGTTGACGCCCTCGGTACGTTGCGAGTGTTGGAGGCGGTACGGCTCCTAGGCCTAGAGAAGAAAACACGAATCTACCAAGCATCTACATCAGAACTATATGGCCTGGTACAAGAGACACCGCAAACAGAGACTACGCCCTTCTATCCCAGGTCACCCTACGGCGTGGCGAAGTTGTATGCCTACTGGATCACGGTGAACTACCGCGAGGCCTACGGCATGTATTGCTGCAACGGAATTCTCTTTAACCATGAGTCGCCACGTCGTGGTGAGACTTTTGTTTCTCGCAAGATCACGAGAGGGCTCTGCAACGTGAGCCAGGGGCTAGAGCCCTGCCTCTATATGGGCAACTTGGATGCCAGGCGCGATTGGGGCCACGCACGAGATTACGTAGAGATGCAGTGGCTTATGTTACAGCAAGATGATGCTAAAGACTTCGTGATAGCCACCGGTAAACAGGCTTCAGTGCGAGACTTTATTGTTGGTTCCGCAAAGCGATTAGGTGTTCAGATTCAGTTCGAGGGACAAGGCCTCGACGAAAAAGGGTTAGTTGCCTCTATCGATCAAAACGTCGCCGATGAGGGAATCTCAGTTCAGCCAGGCGATACGATAGTGGCAATCGATGAGAAGTATTATCGACCCGCTGAGGTCGAGACTCTACTAGGTGACCCTTCAAAAGCGATGAAGGAACTCGGCTGGAAGCCAAGCACCACGCTGGACGAGATGATAGATGAAATGGTGGCCCATGATCTGGAGGCAGCCCGTAAGCATCGACTGCTAGTGGATAGTGGCTATCAGGTGAATACACCAGGCGAGTAAGTAGCAGTCGATGAGTAAAAGGGTATTTGTAGCCGGCCATCGCGGCATGGTGGGGTCGGCAATTCTCCGACAGCTGGAAAAAGACGGCCAGGTCGAATTGATTACCAAGAGGCGATCGGAGCTAGACCTGCTCGATCAGGCCGCGGTAAAGACATTTTTCGAGGATGAAAAAATTGATCAGGTGTACTTGGCGGCCGCCAAGGTTGGCGGTATACACGCAAACAACACCTATCCCGCAAATTTTATATATGAAAATCTTGTAATCGAATGCAATATCATCCACTCCGTATTTCAAGCGGGAGTAGAAAAGCTGCTTTTTCTAGGAAGCTCTTGTATCTATCCCAGAGAAGCTCCACAGCCTATGCGTGAGGATGCACTACTTACTGGTCCGTTGGAGCCTACTAATGAGCCCTACGCGATTGCAAAGATTGCAGGCATCAAACTGTGTGAAAGCTACAATCGCCAATATGGAACAGACTATCGCAGCGTAATGCCCACAAACCTTTATGGTCCTGGGGATAATTTTCATCTAGAGAATAGCCACGTAGTGCCCGCGCTCATTCGGCGTATTCACGAAGCGAATGAGGCGGGTGATCATAAGGTGGTGGTATGGGGAACCGGAAAGCCGCTTCGAGAGTTTCTTCATGTGGATGATATGGCTGTTGGGTGTTTACATGTCATGGGACTACCACTTGATATCCACATGCAGCTAACGTCACCATCGCTGTCACACGTAAATCTCGGAAGTGGCAAAGAGTGTTCTATAGCTGAACTTGCACGCGAAATCTCCAATGCCGTTGATTACGACGGAGAGATCGTTTTTGACAAGTCGAAACCAGACGGTGCGCCGAGGAAGCTTATGGATAGCCGTCTGATCCGTTCGTCTGGATGGTCACCAAAAATTCAACTAAGCGACGGTATTCTAGGTACTTATCAATGGTATCTGGCTCATGAGGTAGAATAGTCGCTTGTCCTATCGTGTTGGTTTAAAACATACGAATCGAGCGCTGAAAACTCGATTTCAACATACGCGAGTTCGTAGAAGCGCTCTAGACTTGCCCAGCTTTATGGAAAAAGAGGCAGGCTCTTTCGATTGGGTAATTCGCACTCATGAGCGAGCCTGTTTAGAAGTTCATTAGGTTTTGCTCCCTCGATGGTTCTGTCACAGAAATATTCATATGAAAGCATCTTCGGAAGTACAAAAAGCATTTGAACTCGCGGTGCAGTCGTATCCAGCCCAACTGAGATGGTTGATTGAGAACAACAGAAAGAGACTGCTCTGGCAGTGTCAAAGAACACTCGATGTTGTTCCCAAAGGTGGCTGCGTCGTTGATATAGGAGGGGGTATCGTTCCCTTTATGTACACCTGTCAGCTTCTTGGTTACGAAACTATTCTCGTTGACGATTTTTCCGACAACTTGTACAAGTCGCCTGAATCTAAACAGGTCCTAGGCGCAATTCAAGAAAGCGGTACAACTGTAATTGACGGAGATGTTTTTGAGCTAGAACTTGATGAGATTCCGGAAGACTTAGACATGGTCACGTCTCATGATTCTATGGAACATTGGCACAATTCGCCTAAGTGGATTTTCTCAGCGCTCTGGAACAAGCTTAGCGATGGCGGTGTGTTCTGGATTGGCGTCCCAAACGCGGTCAATCTGCGCAAACGGGCTACAGTCCCTTTTGGGCGCGGCAAGTGGTCTACGATGAGTGATTGGTATGAGACCGAGGTTTTTCGAGGTCATGTTCGAGAGCCGGACGTCGAAGATCTAGCGTACATAGCGCAGGACTTGGGAGCCGCAAGTTATTCAATTGAGGGTAAGAACTGGATTGGTTATCGTAGTTCTCGGCCCATTATTCGGACGCTGACGCCCTACCTAGATAGGGTGATGCAGATATGGCCGAGCCTTTGCTCCGTTATCTATCTTACAGCATGGAAGCGCTCTTAAAGCAAATTAGTCAGCATCGATACTTGACTAGCAGGCCCTCGACACGGAGAAGCAACAAGACTGGTATCTTAATTGAGCCATACGCTGTCGCCAAGATTGCTGGCATGAAATTGTGTGAAAGCTATAGCAGGCAACGCTGAACTAATTACCCTAGATTGATGCCTAAAAAATCATCATGAGCCGGGCGACAATTGCGGTTGGAGAATAGTCACGTTGTGTCAGCGGTTCTTCGTCCTTTCAACGAAGCCAAGAGGTTTGTGGGAAGAAAGTTTCTGATCTGGGGAATAGGCAATCTTTTGCGAAAGTTCCTACATGTTGAGGACATGGATTGCGCTTGTCTTTATACCATGGCGTTACCACGGCATAAGTACTCGGAGATCACAGTGACACAGCTATCGCACATTTAAAGTTGGTTCCAGGATCAAGCGCACTATATCTGAGCCCGCTTCTACGATTAGTAAGTTTGCTGGTTTCGAAGGTCAGTTCAGTTTTGATTACTGTAAGCTAGGCGGCTCTCCCAGAAAATTTATAGACAGCGATTTCCCTATATCTATCGTGTGTAGGCACAAGATCAACCATCGTCGATGGAATCAACTCGACTTGTAGCTGGTATCTCGACACGCTTCTGTAGTTACTGAGTGAAAGCATTCTCCCAACTACGGCGGAAGTTAGCTGCCATTTTTGATGAGATTTCGCGGCTCTGGCTAAAAAAGCAGCCTTCACGGGGTGTTGTCTAAGCAGACGATGAGTGCCGAATAGGTGCGAGAATGACAGCAACTGACGACTTTCGAGCGATCAAGTTCGTGTTTGTACACAGCTACAGCAGCTGCAAGAGCAATTGGCGAAGTGTCATGATGGGGGCGGGCGAAGATAGCGGAAGGGTGACGCGAGGAGTATTTCTCGCAAGACAACTAGGAGTGCCCTTGGTGGCGGATGACCGGCTAGATCGCGAGAACAAGGAATTATATCGCCGGATGGACATAGAGAATCTTAACTCCGCTGAGAACACACTAGGAGAGGTGCGTGCTGCTCTTCTAAGGTCTAGGGGATCAGCGGTGCTATTTGTAACGTCACCTGACCATTTACCAAGAGTAGTACGAGATGTCTTGTCTGAGGGTGGATTCAATTGCTTTTTTGCATCTGCAAGTGTCCCCCATTCAGTCGTCGGTGCGGCTGGAGTTGAAATTGGAGAGCCGGAGTCACACTGACTCTGGCCAATAAGGCTTAATATATGAATTGGTTGATTACAGGTGGTTGCGGGTTCATTGGCCGCTCCCTAGTGGCCAGACTATTGGCTAACGAAGGATACTCAATCCGGGTTTATGACAATCTGTCTGTGGGAACCTTGGCTGATCTTGGTGATGTCACCGAATTTGAGGTTGTTGCTAGAGCCGCACGATGGGGTTCTAAAGTAGAAGTGATCAGATCTGATATCTCCGATTTCGAGGCTCTGGTTAGAGCAGCAGAGGGTGCGGATGTAATAGTACATCTAGCTGCCAATACAGGTGTTGCTCCATCTGTTGAAGATCCAAGAAGTGACTGCGAGACTAACGTCCTAGGTACTCTCAATGTGCTGGAAGCCGCAAGAGCGCTAGGTAAGCCGAAAGTTGTGTTCGCTTCCTCCGGTGCACCATTAGGTGTGCAAACTCCGCCGCTTCATGAAGAGATGGCTCCTCACCCGGCATCACCCTATGGTGCATCGAAATTGGCAGGTGAAGGATACTGTTCTGCTTACTATCACTGCTTTGGTTTGGAAACCGTGGCACTGCGTTTTGGAAATGTTTATGGACCAAGATCAGGTCATAAGATGTCGGTTGTGGCGAAGTTCATAAAGCTAGCTCTGGCGGGTGAATCTCTAGAAATTTATGGTGATGGAAAGCAGACACGAGATTTTATCTTTATCGATGATCTTGTCGATGCGATTTACCAAGCGGGTACCATGGCTGATATCGGTGGCCACACTTTTCAGATCGCGACATCTAGCGAAACAACAGTGTATGAGCTAACAGACAAGCTTGTTGCGGCGTTGGAAAAATGCGGCATTGATAACGTTGAGACCGTTTTTGGAGACAAGAGGCCAGGAGATGTTGAGCGAAATTTTTCCGATACGTCCAAAGCACATTCGATACTTGGATGGGAGGCGCGGACCTCGTTAGAGCAAGGCCTTCTACGAACCGTAAAGTACTTTTTAAATTAGTTGAGTGAGGAAAAAACCGGAATGCGAGTATTGATACTTGGCGGCGATGGTTACCTGGGTTGGCCCACAGCGATGGACTTTGCCAAGGCCGGACACGAAGTCTTGGTAGCTGATAACTATCTACGAAGAATAATTGCTGAGGCGACGGATAGTGAGCCTCTTATTGAAACGCCAACTCTCACAGAGCGTGCAGCCATATTTGAAGCAGAAACGGGCTACAGAATCGCTGTGAAAATCGGTGACCTGGCGCAGCCGGAGTTTATGTTCCATATCTTTCAGGACTTTGAACCCGAAGCTGTCGTCCACTACGCTGAGCAACCCTCGGCACCGTATTCGATGAAGGGTTTTTCAGAGGCTAGAGAGACCTTTAAGAATAATCTTGATGTTACTTTCAACTGTATTTGGGCCGTCAAAGAGCACGCTCCCCAGGCGCACATAATCAAGCTCGGAACCATGGGGGAGTATGGCACCCCTAACATCGACATCGAGGAGGGTTGGATAGAGATCGAGCATAAAGGCCGCAAAGACACCTTCTTGTTTCCTCGTGCGGCAGGGTCTCTATACCACACAACGAAAGTACTCGACACTGATCTATTGTGGTTCTACGTCCGGGCCCACGGTTTACGCGTCACCGACTTAATGCAGGGCCCTGTTTACGGCATATCCACTGATGAGGCAGATCTAAACCCACGGCTTTGCCCAAACTTTCACTACGATGACATCTTTGGAACTGTGGTAAATCGCTTCCTTGTGCAAGCGGTGGCGGGTATTCCGCTAACGGTTTATGGTAAAGGCGGCCAGACCCGAGGTTACCTAAATCTCCGCGATACTTTGCAGTGTGTACGATTAGCTGCCGAGAAACCAGCGGCAGAAGGACAGCTTAGGGTTTTTAATCAGCTTACTGAAACATTCTCCGTGAATGAGCTTGCTGATCGGGTCAAAACTGTTGGTGACCAGATGGGCCTGAATGTGAAAATAGAATCCATTTTGAATCCTAGAAAGGAGAGGGAAGAGCACTACTATAATCCATCCCACTCTGGCCTATTAGAACTAGGCTTACAACCACACTACATGAACGAGGCAGTCTTGGGGGCAATGCTCGAACGAATTATCGAGAATCGCGATCGAATTGTGGGAAGTCGAATTATGCCACGCGTTCGCTGGAGTTGACTAAGGTGGATCGATTTAACGGTAAGAAAGTGCTTATTACAGGTGCTTGTGGAACGGTGGGATCCGAACTGGTGCGTCAGCTTGTTGAAAGTCCAGCCAAGCAAGTCGTCTGTCTGGACAACAATGAGACTGAATTATTCTTCCTGATTGAGAAGTATCGAAAAACCGGGAGGGTGTTGGGATATCTTGCTGATGTGCGAGACCGGGAGTCCCTAATATTGAGAATGCGCGGAGTCGACCTCGTAATTCATGCTGCAGCGCTAAAACATGTTGGACTCTGCGAAGATAGTCCGGCACAAGCGATCGCAACGAATATATTAGGGACCCAGAACGTCATCGATGCGGCTCAAATCAACAGGGTTGAACGAGTTATATTTACTTCTTCTGATAAAGCTGTTAACCCAACTAACGTAATGGGTACATCTAAACTCATGGGAGAGCGATTGATGACGGCTGCTGCGGAGACATCAGTCAGTGCTAAGGTTACGAATTCGGAGGGCGCTGGGACGATATTTGCGTCGACCCGTTTTGGAAACGTACTTGGTTCTCGAGGATCCGTCATCCCACTTTTTCAAAGACAGATTGCCGGTGGCGGCCCAATAACATTGACAGATAGACGCATGACTCGCTTTATTATGAGCTTGACGGAAGCAGTACGCTTGGTACTCGAATCTGTATGGCTCGCAACGGGTGGTGAGGTGATGGTTACCAAGATGCCTGTCGCAAGAATCGAAGATATTGCCACCGTTATGAAAGACGCATTGGGGCGAGGCCTTGATATAGAAGTCAAGGAGATTGGCGCTAAGCCTGGCGAAAAAATGTATGAAGAACTGATGAACGCTGAAGAAGTGAGACGAACAAGAGAGTATGGCGACTTCTTTATCATTACTTCTGCATTTGCAGACATTGAAAATTTCCCCCACCTTGTTGACGGGGCCACACCCGATAGGGTTTACCATTCCGAGCATGAAGCGCCGCTTAGTCTAGATGCACTTGCGCAGTATCTTCACGAAAGGGATGTGATCTTTGCCTAAAAGCTCCTGAACATTCATAAAGATGTTGTTATCGCATTCTGGATACGCTGACTTTGCACTAATTCAAATCTATGATCTGAATGCTCATCTTCGTTCACTTCGCAAGTGTATCTAGTAGATCCCTTTATTAAGCTCGACAATTCTAAAACCAATCTGTGTCCATTGGAGCCAGCAGTTCTATTGACGTTTCAGGTCTATCAGTAATCCTTTCAGAAAGTAAAGTATGATTCTTTCCCATTGGGTCCGGTAGTTAAGTGAACCAAAGCTACAGATACTCTGCAGTCCTAAGCACGGCCGTTAGGGCATCAAGCTTGTGCGTGAGCACTTTGGTAGCAATTTTCTTGGCTCGGATAATGGGTCCGGAAAACTACGGGAAATATACCTTTTATATTTCAGTAATTCTTAGTCTCGCAATTGCTTCGCAGTTTGGTTTGCATCGCCTAGGCGTTAGGGTGGTCGCCGAGAACGTGCAGCGAGGCGAGTATTCTATGATAAACGGGTACTTCCTATTTGCACTAGTAATCGGCGTCTTTCTGTCCTTAGGGACAAGCTCCATATTCTTCATCTTTGATTACAGTTATAGCTTGATCGATAGAGCGAACCTGTATGGCTATCTAACTGTTTTATTCACTGTGACCGCAGTAGTATTAACGGCGATTCTTGATGCAGTAATCCAAGGATCTCGGAAAGTGATTCTTGGGCAAGTATCTGTAGCTCTAATTCGGCCATTAGTTCTTATTTCCGTTGCGGTATTTCTCGCTTGGCCACCCAACCTGGTGCAGCTTTCATCAGCTGACGCGATACTGGCTTTCCTTTGCGCGGCGTTTGTTTCGCTCTGTTTCTCCCTCACCGTGACACTTACAATTATACTAAAGAACATTTTCACAAATTCATCGTTTATTGCAGATACTAGTCGATGGGTTGGTGCATGCATACCACTTGCCTTTACCTCAGTTCTTGCACAGATAAACTCGGTTGCAGACGTGTTCTCGCTTAGTATCTTTCAAACCGATGAAGCCGTCGGTATCTATCGATCTGCCTTCCAAATTGCTAACCTTATTGTGATTGTACAGCAGGCCCTCGCGATAATGGCCGGGCCACATATCGCGAGGCTTTATGCGGCTTCATCGCTCCTTGAACTTGAAAATCTTGTTCGATTCTGTACAAAGATCGCAGCGGCTGCGGGGCTGATAGTTACGTTAGGAACTCTGCTTGCTGGTCGCTCTCTGGTTGTACTGATTTTTGGTGATGCATACTCTGACGCGGCGTTGCCACTATTCATTCTCTCTATCGGCTTTCTCGGAAGCTCGGTGTTTGGCGTTGTCGGTGTTGTACTCAATATGACGGGAAATGAACGTAAAGTAGCATTCGCAATGACTGTTTCAGCTTTGGCAAATGTCGTTCTCAATTTGGCCCTTGTTCCTGCCTTTGGAGTTGTTGGGGCTGCTGTTGCCACCACTGTTAGCTTGCTTTTGTGGAACTCGTTAATGTGGATTTCGGTGAGGACCACACTCGATATTGAGTCGGTACCACTTCTTGGCTCAAGGCAGCTTCGTTTGTCTGAGTGAGAACCTAGAAAATTGAACTCTTCATTACCAAATCTGTTGGTGGTTGGCGGTGTGAGATGTGGCACAGGATGGTTGTCGCAATGCTTGAGAGATCATCCTGCTGTGTTTATGGCTACTGACGAAACTAGATTCTTTGATCGACGCTTTGACATGGGGCTTGACTGGTGGATAGAAGAATATTTTTCATCAGCCCGTGACTATGAAGTTCGAGGCGAAAAAACAGCTGCCTATCTTAACTGCTTAAAGGCGCCTGAAAGGATTAGCAGATCATTACCCAACGTGAAGCTAATCTGCTCAATCCGAAATCCTGTAGACCGTCTTTTTTCCGACAGAATGCTCCTGCTAAGGGGTAGTCCTGGTCTAGCAAATCTTACATTGGAGCAACTTCTAAACTCGCAACGTGATCTTGTAGAACGCGGTCTTTTCACGAAGCACCTAGCAAGATTTTTCGAATTGATTCCTGAAGAGCAAATACATATAGTCTTCTATGAATCGTTGGTAGCCGATACCATACAGACTGTGCAATCAGTCTATCGATTTCTCGGTGTTGGAGACCAGTTCGTTCCCCAATCCATTGGGCTGCAGACAAAGCCGGGTTCGATCGAGAACAAAAACAGAATTTCTGCATTTGCTGCACGAATTCTTCTTCATAAGTATTCTCCTTTGAAAAGAAAATATAGTTCGCTCAGAAAGCGTTACACGCCTAAAACCTGGTCCGAGCAAGAAAGGAGTCTGTTGAAAGAAATCTATGCAGAAGAAAATGAGAAGATATTCAAGCTGTTTGGCATAGACTATCGTTGAGTAGGTTTTGTTAACGGGCATAGATTGTGAGATTGCAAATTAGAACATTGATCGTGTCGCTGTGGCGATGCGTGAGGCCGATTTTAAGACTTATAGACACCCGCCGTCGTATCGCCATTTTGGTCTACCATGAAATAGATCCTGAAGTATTCAAGTCGCATATAGATTATCTGCAGAAAAACTACGAACTAGTCAGTCTTCGGGAAGTCGGAGTGGCCTATAGTTCAGGTGATTTTGAAAGGCTGCCACGCAGCAGTGCCGCGATTACTTTCGACGACGGATGGAAATCCAACTATGACTTGTTGCATACAATTAAGAAACGCACGATTCCCGTGACAATTTTTCTAAACACGGGGATCGTGGGAACGAATCGAAGAATATGGAACTATACATTGGAGCGCCGCGGTTCGGAAAGAGAACTGAATGAACAGCTGAAACTTATAGATAACTGCGAACGCAAGCAGAGACTGCAGCACATAAATGGCCATACGGATGTCACCGAGTACGAAACTCGAGATATGTTATCGACGGAGGAAATACGAGAGATGGCTTCTGTTGTCGACTTTCAATCTCATGGCGAATTCCATCCAGTGCTTACAAAATGTAGTGACAAAGAATTGATTCAGGAGTTCAGGGACTCAAGCGCCAGGGTTCAGGCTCTTACGCGTGGGGATTGCTTTGCTTTTGCATATCCTTATGGCCTGTCCAACATGCGGGTTAGAGATTTTGCAAAGAGTTCGGGTTATCTACTAGGGCGTGGATTAGGTATTCCGCGGCACAATTTCGAAAACTCCGACCCTATGAATCTGAGCGGAGTTGGAATTGACGAGGAATGGTCAGTAGATGATCTCGAGAAGCAGCTTCTTTGGACCGAAATTCGTTCAATAGTATGAATGTGAGGGTCTGCCGATAATGTATGGCATGAATACCGCCAAGATCTTAATCTGGTCTCTTGCTAGGGTGTTACCCGGGCATCCGATAAAAACGTTTACTGGAAGGGTTCGGTGCAGAATTGGTCAGAAGCTGGTGAAAGAAGCGTCACCAGAATCGATATTCGCTGAGCGCTTAGATCTAAGGGGTTTTGATGTAAAGCTGGGTAAGCTAAGTGGACTAGGTTATGACTGTCTGGTGATTACTGCTGGAAGTCATATACATATTGGTGACAGGGTCACTATGGGTCCGCGATGCACTCTGGTTTGCAATACACACCACTTTTCAGTCCAAGGCAGCGAGTGGGTTGACTC
This sequence comes from Parahaliea maris, assembly GCF_008064665.1. Taxonomy (GTDB): domain Bacteria; phylum Pseudomonadota; class Gammaproteobacteria; order Pseudomonadales; family Halieaceae; genus Parahaliea; species Parahaliea maris. The sequence continues at coordinate 232,932 of NZ_VRZA01000007.1, forward strand.
TCCATCATCGAAGCCAATAGTAATCGGAGACGAATGCTTTATTGCTACCGGCGCGACTATCCTTGGCGGAGTATCTATCGGTTCTCGATCAATAGTAGCAGCCGGTGCAGTTGTTACAGAAGATGTACCTCCCAACTCGTTCGTAGCTGGTGTCCCCGCTACTGTAAAGCGAACCACCACACCAGATCGTCACCACAGCAACTACAAAAATTGCGAAGAGAACGCCTCTTCGGGCTGATACATGCTTGTCCACATAGTTACTTCCAGAGAAAAACGCAAACGATATAGATTCATTAGCGAACCACTTGCTTTTCTCGGTCACGAGGTTTGTGTGACAGAGACGTCATCCACACTTGAATTATTGTCAAAACTAATCTCCTCATCCAAACATAGAAAGCCAGATGCATACATTCTGCTTGGGGTTGGATTAAGGGAACTTCTAACTACGATCTACCTGAATCATAGCTCGATCCCTATTGTGTTTAGACTGGGAGGCGACCCTATCAAAGACCTCGCTGATATTCGAGTTAGATACTTGACTGAAAGACAGTACTTACTTGTTCTATCCGTACTTTTGAGAGAATTTATAGCAAGGCTCTGTCTGTCGCGCATAGGTAGGGCTATTGTAGTTAACAAATCGCTAGTCGCACCAATCGCGGAAAGGATGGCGACGTCTGGGAGGGTCGCTGTCTCGGAGCATTTTGCATTTGGGTCACTAATAAATAAGTCGTATAAGGTCGATGGAAGGGTCAGACTACTAGTAGTTTGCAATCTTCTTTGGAGCAGTAAAGCGGAGGGCGTAGCTTGGTTGATCCGTCAGCTATCTTCAATAGCTTCCAGCAGATCAACAGGCCTTCATATAGAAGTTGCTGGTGATGGCCCCCATTTTGGCAGTTTGGTTACAGCTGTAGCAGCTATGAATATCTGTGAGCTCGTTGAAGTAAATTTTTGCGGCTATGTACAAAACTTAGACGAGCTGTACGCGTCGGCTGATATTTTTCTTTACAAGTCGGAGCACGACGCATCCCCGAACGTAATACTAGAAGCCAAGAGACACTCCATGCCAATGCTAGTCAATAGGTGTCTGCAATTTGAAAGTCTGATCAACGACGAGGAGAACGGCTTTCTATACACCGATGAGGATGATTTTGCTCGAAAGCTTATAGATCTTTGTGAAAGTGAGGAAACTCGGAGAAAACTTGGTCTGGGCGCCGCAAGAAGTTTTAAAAAAGATTTTTCATTAGGGCCGGCGTCTCTGCGGCTTGATAAGTCATTAAAGCTACTTACCAGTTAGTTTACATTTGCCCTCCGAACATTGGCTTATGCTTCTAGTTAACCTGCGAATCAGGAAAATTACCGCTGTTCTCCTCGCATCTTTCGTCGCATTTGGCGCTGTCGCCTACTTGACCGATTTTCTCGCAGGAACTGATGCAAAGAACTACTTTTTTAGAGCTACGGATGAGTCGTATTCTCCCTACGAGCACTTTCTTTGGAAAAGTTCTCTAGAGAATCTGTCGGCTCTGCAGTATGGTGATGTTCTCTATCCGTACGTTGTACGTGCTGTGTTCGGAGGTTCACCAGGACTCATTAGTTCGCTGCTTCCAGTATTCCTCTACTTGTTTCTTGTGCTCTCAACGTTCTATTTTGCAAGGCAAATGCGATCCAGTGGTCGTATATCCAGGAGAGGAAGTAACCTAGCCCTTACACTTTGCTTGCTTTCTCCTAGCTTACTTTACTTTTCAAATATTTTTCACAAAGAGGCGCTTTGTGCGGCACTAACACTTATAGCTGCGACAGCATGGGTGAGAAAATCGATACTTCTATTCGGAGCTTCGCTAATTCTTCTCTTGGTATTAAGACCTTACTCTCCCGCAGCCATTCTTATCGCGCTGTACGTTTTAACCTATCGACGCATCTACCTACAAGTATTTTGGATGCTGCTCATTCCACAGTTCATCATATTCTGGCCAGGACTTATAGACTTCTTAGAGTCGACGGGAATTATGATGATTTTTACCGCAATGGCACCAAATCCGTTTGATGTTGAAAACTGGAGATTGATTGATCGCTCAATAACGATTCAGCTTCCGGCTGCTTTTTTGCTGGAGGGCTTGGTTCTTTCATTGATAGTTCTCGTGGGCGTATATGCTATTGTCAAATATCGGCTTCTATTCCTGATAAATGTTTATCTCGCGATAGTCTTTTTGCTTATCTACACAGGAGTAGTTATGTTTGATGCCTTTTCTCATGATTCCATTATTGAACGCATAGCTGTGCCTCGTAAGCGGGTCTTCATGATTCCCATCTTGTACTTCGCCTTTGTTTCAACTTTAGAACAACTTCGAACCAAGAAAAGAATGTCAAGCTATCCTAGTTCTATCAACATCCCTAGTACTGCTGTTTCTGATAGCAAAATGATCAGCTAAAGAACATGGTTTCTTTATTAGAGAGCCCCCCTTTATGAATAGTGAGAAATCTTCATGCATATTCGACAGTCACGGCCGGAAAGAGACCAGCGTTACTATCAAGAATTGGCAGCAGGACTTGTTGAGATCGTTGTTGATCTGAGATCCAAATTGGAAGAAGAAAACGCACAGAAAATCAAAGTTCTTGATGTAGGTTGCGGCAAGGGAGAGGTGCTACGAGAGCTAGTGGAGAACGGCATCGATTGCGCTGGTGCAGATATCGATGATGAATGTGTTAGGACATCGAGCAGATTTGCACCTGTATACAAAGCTAACTTCATGACACTGGCAGAAGACCTGCCAAATCACGACTTTACAGTAGTAATTGCATCACATGTTTTGGAACATGTTGACACACCAAAAGAAGCTTTGCATCAAATTGCAAGAATTGGTGCAGAATACCTAATAGTCGCAGTGCCGAACTTGGGAAGGATATCCTTCACAAGCAAAGTACCACTGGTAAATCGTGGACATCAGATGGGATGGAATGCTCCGCATTTACGGACTTTGTTGGAAGTTCAGGGGGGCTTTGAGGTGCTGGAGTGGCGTCGGGATCAAGTGTTCATTGGCAAGTTTGGTTCTCTGCCAGCGCCTCTCTCTGCCATTACAAGGTTTATCGAAACCAAGCTGCTGCCAGCTGTTTTCCCGACGCAAGGAAACTCACTTATTTGTCTTTGCAAGACGAAATCTTAGCTAGGCCCTGAACAAAGATTGAGCCAGTTTGATAAAATTGGTCCCCTCCACAGTCACGCTAAGTAGAGTCGATACTTTTGCTATTGCTAGGGTAGTAGGCCCACCTCATATATTCGACTGATCATAGAGATAAATGGACTGGTACTAAAAAGAAGAGTGAAGCAGAGTTGCGCATAGCAAACATAATTGAGGAAGGAAAGTTGGGCGGTCCACAGGTGCGGATGGTTCGAGTATCTGCTGCGATGTCTAATCACGATACCATCGTAGTAATGCCCAGTTCGAACTCAGAGCAATTCCAAGAGCTTTGTGATTCCCTTGATGTCGATTACCGGATTGTTCCACTGACTCGTATTACCAAGGAATGGAGAGTCGCCCTTGCGTATATTTTCTGCTTTCCAATCGAGATTTTTCGGCTCGCGCAACTACTGCGAAGAGAGAATATAGAATTAGTACATGCATCTGGTGGAAGCTGGCAGTACAAAGCAATATTAGCGTCATGGCTAATGAGGATACCTTCAGTGTGGCATCTTAACGATACATCAATGCCGCTATGGATACGTTACGTTTTTCGACTGTTCACAGGCCTTCCAGACGCCTTCATCTTTGCCTCGGAGCGATCGAGGCAATACTACGGTAAACGGTTGGCTAGCAAACTATCTGCCGTTATACCTTCAGCCGTGAATTCCCGGTTTTTCGATCCTAGTATGTCCTTTGACGGAGACAAGGAAACGCTAGCGGCTCTTGGGGACAATCCCGTAATTGGAACGATAGCGAACATTAATCCGATTAAGGGTCTTGAAACTCTAGTTCGGTGTGTCGCAGAGTTGATGCCAAGGCATCCCGAAATTAAAGTCGTTGTTATTGGTAGTGCTCACAGGAATCAACTGGCCCTAAAAGAACGTCTATATCAATTAGCCGACGATTTAGGCGTTGCAGAGACCATCGAATGGGTGGGCAGCAGGCAAGACGTGCGCCCTATACTCGCTAGAATTAACATCTACATATGCAGTTCTTTAGCTGAATCATCCCCAGTATCAGTTTGGGAGGCGATGTCGATGGGAAAAGCAATAGTGTCAACAGATGTTGGCGACGTTTCCCGATACATTCGGCACGGTGAAAATGGATATATTGTTAAGATTGGCGACTATAAATCTATGGCATATAAGGTCTCACAACTCCTAGATAGACCGGAGCTTGGAGCGGTGTTTGGATGTAGGGCAAGAGCCGTGGTAGAGGACAACTTTTCCCCTCAGATCATTGCTGAAAAAACCGAAAACCTCTACGAACTGGCGTTGTTAAATGCAAACGGGAATCGTAAGGGAAGGAAACTTTGAGCAAACCGCTAAAGTCGCAGTCTGTGGTATCAAGCATGGTTCAAAAAAAATGAATTTGGCGAATTACAATAAGGGCGAGTTTAACGCTGGAAGAGGGCTATTCACTCAAATTCTGTGGTACCTATTAAATGAACTAATAATATCGAGCTGTCTACCAGGGTCTTACTGGAGAGTCTTTTTGCTTCGTTCCTTCGGTGCGAGCATTGGCCGCAATGTAGTTGTAAAACCCCATGTAAAGATTAAATACCCATGGAGGCTCAGGGTTGGTCACAACTCATGGATAGGGGAGAATGTATGGATCGATAACTTAGATGAGGTGCGCATTGGAAACAATGTCTGTATTTCACAAGGGTGTTATCTATGCACTGGGAGTCATGACTGGAAATCAGACCGCTTCGACTTGGTCACTAGCCGAATAGAGATTAGCGACAGCGTATGGGTTTGCGCCATGTGTAAACTTGCTCCAGGCGTCACTATTGGCACTGGCTCCGTTATTTCATTAGGTCTTGTTGTCCGAGGCAAAGTTGGAGAATGGAAAATTCTGACCGAACGAAAAAATCAACATTTTCAAGAGCGTGCTCGATTCTAGTTAATGTTCTCGCGGGGAATAAAGGATATATTCATAAAATGCGCAAACTAATCGGATTCTCTGCTGTCGGATGAACAGATCCTCATTCATGCCATATAGGCCAAAAGTCTCAATCATCACAGCCAGTTACAATAGCCAAGATACTGTGTCTGATACTATTGAGTCGGTAAATACACAAGATTATGAGAATATTGAGCACGTGTTCGTCGACGGGCAATCCTCTGATAGTACTCTGGAGAAAATTAGAGCGCTAAGTCGTCGTTCTAGGATTGTAAGCTCCGAGCCTGATCAGGGCATATATGATGCTTTGAATAAGGGGATTCAGCTTGCTTCTGGTGAGATTGTAGGATTCTTGCACGGAGATGATTTATTCGCAGCAGACACAACTGTATCAAGCATAGTTGAAGCTTTCTCTGATCCTTCGGTATCCGCTGCATATGGTGACCTGCAGTATGTTTCCCGTCAGGACACAACAAGAGTCGTTCGAAATTGGCGATCGGGTGAGTTTACGCTGAAGCGAATGAGGTGTGGTTGGATGCCGCCACACCCAACTTTATATCTTCGTAGAAGTTTTTACATCAATAAGGGGCTTTTTGATTGCAGATACAAGATATCGGCAGACTACTACTCAATTCTCACCTTATTCTCTGATCCCAAGCTGTACTCCGTTTACATTCCTGAAGTACTAGTAAAGATGCGAGTTGGAGGCGCGAGTAATGCGTCTTTGACAAATATCGTTCGAAAAAGTCGCGAGGATTACGCTGCTTTGAGGCGATCTGGCATAGGCGGAATCGGCACTTTGTTTCTTAAAAATGTTAGAAAGTTGCCGCAGTTTATACACACCTCTACATAATTCGCTGATTCGTACCTGACAGCGCCACTTCATTTCTTCCCGTATTTCTTCTCTTGTTTTTCATTCTTATTAAAGAAGCTAGTAATACTCGTAAAGGTCAACATTATGACTAGGGGAACCATCGGTAATGAAAAGCGACTGTTGCCTGTGTCGTTAGTTGGGGTTGCATGGTCGAACGCGTAGTCGAATAGCAACTGAGACAGAAAGAGCATAGAGGCTAATGTTGCTATAATGCCCAGCAGGAATACTTCTTCTTTCGAAATCTTTATAGTTATTGGACGCGAGGTATAAAGACGGACTAGCACAATCGCCCCAGACGTGAAAAACATTACGGGCAGTAGCGAGAAGCTGCTATTGAAAACATAAGCATATAGGGTATTCCAAGTTACGTCTCCGAATGAGTTCGGTGAAGGGTGCCAGATCCTACCTGCAAAATGAATTTGGTAGGGGGCGTTGGGAATTACAGAGATCTCGTTACCCCAGATATGTAGGTCAACGCCAAAGTAAAGTACGCCTATCCCAATAGTGCAAATGGTAAAAGCGATAAAAGATCCAATTTTGCCATTGAGAGATAGAAGCCAGACGAAAGCGGACGACATTGCTATGGCCCCAAAGTAGGCAAGACCTGTATTCTTGATTCCAATGGCCAAGGCCCCGATTCCCAACCCCAGGAATACAAGCTTTTTGGCACTGTGGAAGTACCCAATGAGAATCAAGCTGCATCCTGAGCACACTACTGCGGTTAGCCATATTTCACTATAACCTGCAAGCATCACATGATTTTCGAGAAGGGGTGTGGATGCGGCAAGGTATGCTGCAAAAAATGCGATGCTCTTGTAAGTGCCTGCGGCTCGAAGGGTGCCAAAAACAGTGAGAACTATGCAGATCCACGCATACTGCCATGGCCATAGATTGCCAAGCCCTAAGTATGATCTATCAGACAGATATCCCGAGTAGCTACCTATAAGGCTTATCGTAATCGGGTGATAGTGTTCGTATTGGAAAATCAGTTGTGAGCTTTCTGGATTAGCGTCAGACTTCAAGAAGCGCTTGGCTGTCCCTACCCACCAGCTCAGTGCATCCCATCCCGAAGCCGGCAGTATTGCTGACTGGAAGCTGACGATTGTGGCTATCACTAATAGTAAGATGCCGGATCCGAACCCAATCACTAATAATGGTGTTGGGGTTAGGTCTTGGGATTTGGCTTTGGACCTGAGCCAGATGAATCTATAGAGAGTTGCTGCCGTGCATACCACTGCAATTCCTGTTAGAAAGTATAGGAATTGGTGGCTAAAAGCCTTCTGGCCAGACTTGTCCAACATCCAGGCCGAGAATGCGACCAACAAGTACCCGAGTAAGCCCCCTGTGCCGGCGAAAACAGCAGTGAATCCAACCTTGTCCGGATATTTGCTCGTGGCGTATAGACAAGCCAGTGAGGCACCTATCAAAAATGGACTGGATATAGCCAAGAGTGATAGCAATTCAGCAAGTAAGACCAAAGTGTCGCCTTACGGGTATTTCGCGGGACTGTTCAGAATTCTGTGTCACAGTAATTCCTCGTTTATTATTTGATCACAGATCCAGTGCCGCGTCGAGTCGGACTTCGAAGTAGCTTGCCAACCGGGGAGCCGGCTTTCGTCTTGGAGCCTTATCAGAAGTAAGGCAAAAGATCCGCTCGACAGTCCTCTGGAAACCGTGCACACCGAATCGGGTTATTGCGGATTCGCTCCTCAAGCGGCTTTCCTTCGTAGCGTTCACGTGTATCGATGAATTGTTCGATTCGCCACTGCCACCGTAAAACGTCTCCCATAGCCCAACAGAGGCTAATGACTACGAGTACGGTTGGGGCAATATTCAGGTTAGCGCGCCATGGGGTTGGTAAGCAGTATTTTACGGTGAGAAGAACCACCGTCGATAAAGTAACCAGGATATTTAGTACTAAGTTGGGAAAGATCATCCCGTTCTCATGAATGCCTCGAACGATGTTATTGGAATATCCCTGCCATAGTGGCGGGTTGAACCAATCTTCGTAAATTTGTTCGACAACTGCTGTTGCGCCTAAGGAAATGAGTTCTATCCCGCCAACGACAATATCAACCTCATTATTGTTGGAAAACCCCAGTGCGGGTCCGTCGAAGAACGCGATAATGAGTTCTGTCACGGTTCCCTTGTAGTTGTCTCCTCCATACACCATTGCTACCTGTGTCACTTCATCACCGGAGCGATTGAGTGGTAGTGAATAAACCTCTTCCGGATTGCTTGCGAGCCTCCAAAATACGCGTGCGTTGGTGAAGCGGGTAAGGCCCTTCATTTCGACTTTGAGAAACGGATAGTCCTCGGCGCGGAAGCGGGTGGGCACGGCGATGATGGCTTTATCGTCGGCGAAATCAGTGATGATGACGGAGTTATCCTGAATGCCGCCGCCTCCGGCGACTACCGGCTTGAAGAGTTTGCCGGGGATAGAAACGGGCTGTGCGTCGGGGTGATTGAACCTTTCAAATTCGGGATGGAATTTGAAAAAGGCGACACTGTAGATTGTCGCCAGCAGTAGTGCGGCAATGGCCAATGTGATGCTGGCATGCTTGAGGGCGGGCAGCCAGATTTTTCCAGTTTCTGTAGTCACGTTTCGCGTGTGGGTTGGGTGTGGTGGCACCCTCTGCCAATTGGGGCTGTGGTCATTCTACAGGGCATGGCTGATGGCCCTCTCCAGGCTATGTGGGCTGGCGGTACCTTTGGCGGCCAGGTCCAGCGCTGTGCCGTGATCTACCGAGACACGTAGCAGGGGTAAGCCCAGTGTAATATTCACCGCTTCGCCAAAGCCCGCATACTTTAGTACCGGTAATCCCTGGTCATGGTACATCGCCAGGAAAACGTCGGTGTGTGCCAGCATGTCAGGGTTGAATGCGGTATCGGCAGGCAGTGGGCCGGCCAGGTGCCAGTCCTGGCCCCGTAACTTTTCCAGCATCGGGGTGATGACCTCGATCTCTTCCAGCCCCAGATGACCTCCTTCCCCGGCATGGGGGTTGAGGCCGAGTACGGCAATGGAGGGTGAAGTGATACCAAACTTTTGGTGCAGATCTGCGCGCAAGATGTGCAGGGTGCGCTCCAGGCTTTCGGTGGTGATCGCGGCGGGGACATCCTTTAACGGCAAATGCGTGGTGGCCAGTGCTACCCGTAGTTTGTCTGTCGCCAGCATCATCACCACATGCTCTGTCCCGGTTTTCTCCGCCAGGTATTCAGTGTGGCCGCTGAAGGGGATGCCGGCATCGTTGATGATCGATTTCTGCACCGGGGCCGTCACCATCGCCTGAAACCTGCCCATCTGGCAGCCTTCGATGGCGATATCGAGGGTTTTCAGCACGTAGTGGGCGTTAGCGAGATTGAGCGTGCCCGGGATCACGGTGGCACTTGTCGAGGTGTGCAGTACGCTCAGGTGGCCCGGTGTGTGAGGGCGCGGATTTGCACTTGGCTGGTAGGGGGTGAGGTTGATGGGCAGGTCGATCAGCCTTGCCCGCTCGCGCAGCATGTCGATATCGCCGATGGCGACTAACTGGGCGTTCCACTCGCGCATAGCCGCCATCAGGGTGATGTCGGGGCCGATGCCGGCGGGTTCGCCGGTGGTGATTGCGATGGTGGGGGTGGGCATGCTGAATGGGTACCTTGGCGGAATGAATTCCGCCCTACAGGGTGGGTCCTCTATTTAATGTCGACGAAGGCTTCATCGCGGATCTTCCTCAGCCAGGCATCCAGTTCTTCCTGGTATTTTCGCCCGTGCAGGTACTCGGCCGCTTTGTTGCGGATGGCCTGGTCGGTCATGTCCTGTTGGCGGCGCTCGGTCACTTCCAGGATGTGCCAGCCGAACTGGCTGCGCACGGGGTTGGTGATCTCGCCGATGGTGGCGCTTTCCATGGCGTTTTCAAATTCGGGCACCATCTGGCCGCGCTGGGTCCAGCCGAGGTCTCCGCCTTCGCGGGCGGAGCCGATGTCTTCGGAGTATTCCTTGGCCAGTTCGGCGAAGTCTTCACCACCTTCGATGCGCTGTTTCAGGTCGGCTGCTTTCTGCCGGGCGGCGTCGTCGGTGAGGATCTCGCTGGGCTTGATCAGGATGTGGCGCACTTTGGTCTGGGATACGATCTGCTCGCCGCCTCGCTTGGCGTTCATGTTGATGAGGTGGATACCGCTGGCGCTCTCGATGGGGTCGGAGGTTTCGCCTTCTGCCAGCGGCGGGGCGGCTTCGGCGAACAGGGAGGGCAGGTCGCTCTTTTTACGCCAGCCCAGGTCGCCGCCGGTGAAGGTGTATTTGCCGCCGCTGGAGGCGATGACCTCGTCAAAGGGCTCGCCGGCGCGGATGCGCTGGAGCAATTGGTCCACGTGGGCCTCGGCCGCGGCTTTTTCGTCGGCCGGGGCGTCCGGTGACAGGGGCAGCAGGGCGTGGACGATGCGGTATTCTGGCTGGGTCAGGGCCTGGCCTTCCTCGGTGTTGAGGAAGTTGTCGATCTCCTGGTCGGTGATCTGGATGCGCTGGCTGACGTTACCGGCCTGTACCCGCTGCAGGACCATTTCCCGGCGCACGTTTTCCCGCATGGCGGCATAGGACTGGCCGTCCTGCTCCAGCCGGGCGATGAATTGGTCGACGTTCATGCGGTTCTGGGCGGCGATACGGGCCACGGCCTGGTCGAGCTGGGCATCGGAGATGCGCACGCCGACGCGCTGGCCCATCTGCAGCTGGATGCTTTCGAGGATCAGGCGGTCCAGGGTCTCGCGAATCAGTTCGTCCTCGGGGGGCATTTCCATGCCGCGGGCCTGGAGGGTTTCGGTGACGGTGCCCAGGCGCTCGCGCAGTTCTGAGGCCATGATGACGTCGTCGTCGACGATGGCGACGACCTGGTCTAGGACTTCGGTGGCGGCTTGGGTGGGGGCGATAGTGATCGACAGGCCAAGTGCCAGGGCCAGGGTTAGTGCCCACGTTTGAAAATGGATTCCGGTACGCCGGACCGCCGCCTGCGCGGGAATGACTCGGAGCGAGGGGGTGACTCTGAGCGTGGGGATGAGTCGGGTGGGGTTTGCCGCGAAGGCTTTAATACTCACGTTCTCTGTATCCTCGAATCATGTCTTCCATCAGGCCGGTGACGCGGCTGCCGAAGCCGCCCATGCCCTTGAGTACAATTTGGACCTGCGTGGAGGACTCCCGTTCCAGATTGGGGTCGTTGAAATCCAGTATCTGTCCGGTGGGGGAGTCATAGTAGCGCAGGTGGAGCAGGCGTACCTGCCAGCAGCAGGTATCATATTCCACCCCGAACATATCTTCCACGCTCTCCCCGGCTTCCACGCTGTAGTTCACTGCGCCAAACACGCTCCAGCGGTTGCCCAGCGGGATGTAGGCCGAGAAGTGGGCCTGCTCGGTCACCGGCTGGGTGCGCACGGTGGTCAGCGGCCGGCGGTAGGAGTAGCCCACGCTGTAGATGCTGGCGTCGTCGCGCTCGTAACTGGCCTGGACGTTGCCGGCGTTCATGTCGGTGCTGTGGGGGTCCCACACCAGGCTGGAGCGTACGGTCAGGCGCTCATTGGGGTAGAAGTTTACTTCGGCCGCCATTTCGGAGCTGGACTGGTCCAGCGGCGGTGCATTGGCGAGCAGGCGGACGTCCCGGTCGCGGAAGTAGAAAATCTGGCCCAGGCTGGCGTTCAGGTGCTCCCGGCCGTCCTCCTCGCTGATGTAGCGGGTGGTCAGGCCCACGGAGAGCTGGTTGGCATCGTCCAGCCGGTCCCGGCCGGAAAAGCGGGTTTCCCGGAACAGCTGGTTGTAGGTGAAGGTCAGCTCGGCGCTGTCGAAGTCGGGCTGCTCGGTCTGGTCCTCGTATTCGCTGTACAGGTAGTACAGGCGCGGCTCCAGGGTCTGCAGCAGTCCCCGGTCCAGCAGGCGGGTGGGGCGCTCGAAAAACAGCCCGCTATCCAGGCTGAACATGGCCGTACCCGCGCTGGGGCTGTCGTTGGACAGGCCCGCGCTGAGGTCGGTCAGCTCGTACTCGAGGTAGCGGTACTTGGCGGTGGGCTTGAGGAAGCCGGCTTCCCACAACATGGGGTAGGTCACCCCGGCCTCGCCGTAAATCCGCTGGCCCTTGACCCGGTCGTCGTCGCTGTCGAAGTAGGAGTACTGGCCCAGCAGGATGGGCTCGAAGGCAAAGGGCTCGTATTCGCCGCGGTACTGCCCGGTAAACTGGGGCAGTTTCGCGTAGTCGTTGTTGATGTCGTCGGCCAGGGACTGGAACTGCTGGAAGTCCACGCCCAGGAGCCAGTCGTCCCCCAGGTAATCCAGCGAGCCCAGCTGCAGCAGGCTGGTTTCCCGGCGGGTTTCCAGGCTGTTGGTGCGCAGGTCTTTCAGGTAGTCCACATCGGAGGCTTTGCTGTAGTCCACCGTCGAGCGCCAGCGGCGGTCGAACAGGCCGTTGTGCTTGACCTGGCCCAGCCAGCGGCTGTGGTCGTTCAGTTCGGGGCGTTCATCCTCGTAGCGCTTGTCGTCCTTCAGGTAGGCGCCGCCCACGACCCAGCTGCCCACCGCCGGGTTCAGGTAGCGCAGTTCGACTTCGTGGTTGGTGCCCCGCTCCTCGATGTAGCGGGGGGTGTAGAGGGCGTCGTAGTTGGGGGCCAGGTTGAAGTAGACCGGGGTGGCAATGTCCACGCCGCCGCGGGTGTCGTTGCCGAAGTCGGGCCACAGGAAGCCGGTGCGCCGGCGGTCATCCAGCGGGAAACGCATCCACGGCAGGTACAGCACCGGGATGCCGCCCACGGCGATCTTGGTGCCCCGGCCGGTGCCGATGCCCTCGTCCAGGTCCAGCTCCATTTCGTCGGCGCGGATTTCCCAGTCCTGCTCGCCGGGGGCGCAGTAGCTGAGGGCGCCGTTTTGCACGTGCACCTTGCCCTCGGCGTCGCGGCGCAGGGCTTTGGCGGCGCCGCGCATATGCTGCTGGTGCAATACGAACTGGCTGTCGGTGATCTCGGCCTCGCCGGTGTCGGAGGAAAAGCTGGCTTCCTGGCCTTTCAGCAGCATGCCCGGCTCGCGAATGGTGATGCCGCCGGTCAGCTTGCCGGTGCTCTCGCTGCGGTTGTAATAGGCCTCTCTGCCCTGCAGGCGCCGGTAGCCCTGCTGTACCGATACGCCGCCGTGCAGGTACACCTCGTCGCCCTCCAGTTCGGTACTGGTCGCGCTGGCGTTGATATCGGATAACTCGGGGTCCGCCCCGGTGTCGGCACCAGCCAGCGGGTCGATGTAGCGGCCGCGGCAGCTGCGGCATTCTGCGTCCTGCAGCTCTTCCGGAACGGACTTCAGGGGCACCCAGTCCAGCGGGTGCGCAATTGCGCTCGGCGGCACTTCCGCGCTGCACAGTTCGCCTGCCGGGCAGGCGCCGGGAGTACTCTCCTGCGCCACAGCCGGCATCAGCGGCAGGGCCAGGCTGAGCGCCAGGGCCAGGCGGCTGCGAGCGGGACGAAAGGGGTCTGGCGGCAGGGAATCTTGCGCTCTCGCGCCTGCCGTTGGGAAAGCCGTGGTCATCAAGCCGGGGTGCAATTTTTGGTATAAACGCGGATGATAAAGCATCCCTTTCTTGATGTCTGTGTTTCTTCCCTGGAGTCCTCGTTTGTCGCACGCTGCCAGCCCGTCACGTCCCATTCCTGAAGACCTCCTGCCCTGGGTCGTCGACGCATTTGGCGCCACATCGGGCGACCATGAGCTTGTCCCGGTGGCTGGGGATGCCAGCAATCGCCGCTATTTCCGTCTGGCGGATGCCGGGCGTACGGCCATCGTGATGGAGGCGCCGCCGGCGACGGAGAAGAATGACGCCTTCCTCAGTGTGCGCGAGTTGCTTGCCAGCCACGGTGTGCGAGTGCCGCAGTTGCTGGCGGCGGATCTGGGCCGCGGCTATCTGCTGCTGGAGGACCTGGGTAATCAGATGCTGCTGCCGCTGTTGAATGAGGCGAGTGTCGATGGCTGGTACTGGAGTGCCTGCCAAATGTTGCTGGGCTTCGCCGGGATTGATGCGGCGGGGCGAATCCCGGATTACGACCGTGCCCTGCTGGAGGAGGAGCTGAGCCGCCTGCCGGCCTGGTTTTTCCGGCAGCTGCTGGGGATGCCGGCTTCCGGGGAGGAGGAAGCCGTGTTCGCCGATGCGGCCGGTCTGCTGGTCGACAGCGCGCTGGCCCAGCCGCGGGTTTTTGTCCACCGGGATTTTCACAGTCGCAACCTGATGGTGGTGGATGCGGGCGGGCAGGGAGAGGCGCTCGCTGAGGCTGCTGCTGAGGTCGGCGGTGCGGCAGAAGGTCTGGCGGAAGGTCCGGCAGAAGGTGCCGCAGGATCGGCGCTGGCGGTTATCGATTTCCAGGACGCGGTCTTTGGACCGATCACCTACGACCTGGTCTCGTTGCTGCGTGACTGCTACATCCGCTGGCCTCGGGATCGGGTGGAGGCCTGGGCCCTGGCCCAGCGCGACGCCCTGCAATCTGCTGGCAAACTGGACGCGGTGGATGACGCCACTTTCCTGCGCTGGTTCGACCTGATGGGCCTGCAGCGTCACCTCAAGGTGCTGGGCACCTTCGCCCGGCTGTACCTGCGCGATGGCAAGGCGGGTTACCTCGACGACCTGCCGCTGGTGATCGCCTACGTGGAGGAGGTACTGGGCCGTCGCAGCGCGAGTGAACCGGCGCTGGCTTCCTTCTATAACTGGTGGCGGAAGGCGGTGACGCCGGCAATCGCGCAGCAGGGTTGGGCCGCGGCATGAGGGCCATGATCCTGGCGGCGGGCCTCGGCACCCGCATGCGTCCGCTCACCGATCACACCCCCAAGCCACTGCTTGAAGCCGGAGGCAAAGCCCTGCTCGGCTGGCATATCGAACGGCTGGTGGCAGCGGGTTATCGGGAGCTGGTCGTGAACGCCTCCCATCTGGCGGAGCAGGTGGTCGAGTACTGTGGTGACGGCAGCGCCTGGGGTGCCTCTATTGTCGTATCCCGGGAGTTGGAGCCGCTGGAGACAGCGGGGGGCATCGTGCAGGCGCTCCCACTATTGGGGTCAGAGCCCTTTTTGGTGATAAACGGGGATGTGTGGACGGATTATCCCTTTGAGCGCGTTATGGCGTCCCCGCCGGCGCCGGGTGCTGCCCGCCTGGTGCTGGTGGATAACCCGCCTCAGCATCCGCTGGGTGATTTCCGGTTGGAAGCTGGTCGGGTTTGTCGCCGCGAGGGCGATGCGGCGGGCTTCACCTTCTCCGGGATTGCGGTGTATTCCCCCGAGTTCTTTGCGGGGCTGGAGCCGGGGGTGGTGCCTCTGCGGCCCCTGTTTGAGCGGGCTATAGCTGAGGGGCGGCTGTCGGGTGAGCACTACAAGGGGCACTGGCATGATATCGGTACGCCGGAACGGCTGGCGGCGCTGGACCGGCTGCTGAAGCGTGGGGGCTGAGGGGACTTTAGTTCCGGGAGGCCTCAGCCGAGGCCCAGCAGCTTCGCCAGGGCCGGAACGGTGGTGCTGGCGATGATAATGCCAAGCATCCAGTAGAGGAGGCGGAATTTGCCGTCGATTTCGGCGAATTTCTGGTCGAAGGCGGCAAAACGTCGATCTATTTCTGCGAAGCGTTTGTCCATCTCTGCGAAGCGACTGTCTATCTGGGCAAACCGTTTTTCCAGTCGGGTCTCCAGTTCAGTAAGGCGCTCATCGATTCGGCGCTCCACCCGCTGCTCAAACGCATCAAACCGGGCGTCGAGGTAATCCTTCGTCACCAGTTGATCCACGTTATGTACGAACGCCTGGGCCATAAGCTCCGCCAGCACATCGGCTTGCTGTTCGGGAATGCCCGCGGCGATAAGGCGACGGGCACAGGTGAGCGTATCAAAGGCGATGGCTGCCATAAAGGGTGGCCTTGGTGATGGTTTGGGTTAACTTTCGTGTTTCAGGTGGCTCTGGTCCACATCAAAAGTGTCCAACTTGGGCGGTGGCGTCCGGGCATTGGCCGGATGGGAGCGTCACCGCAACGTTCGGTACTCCCCGGTCCCGACTTACTGTGTTGGTCAGGTGGAGGGGCTTAGCCTGGGCCGAAGAAACTGGCCAGGGTGGGCAGGACGGTGGTGGCTATCACGACGCCCATCATCCAGTACAGAAGTTGAAACTTACCTTCGATTTTGGCGAAATTCTGATCGGCGAGGGCGAAGCGTTCGTCCATCTGCTTCTCCAGGGTGACGAATTGCTGGTTTATCCGGCTCTCAAATGCATCAAACCGGGCGTCGAGGTAATCCTTCGTCACCAGCTGATCCACGTTATGTACGAACGCCTGGGCCATAAGCTCCGCCAGCACATCGGCTTGCTGTTCGGGGATGCCCGCGGCAATGAGGCGGCGGGCACAGCTGAGCGTATCAAAGGCGATGGCTGCCATAAAGGGGTGCCTTGGTAGAGGTTTGGGTTAATTTTCGCGCTTCAGGTGGCTCCGGGCCGCGTCAAAAGTGGCCGAGTTGAGGCGGGCTCGGGATTTGTTCGGGTAGGAGCGTTACGGCAGCGTTCGTTGTTGCGCCGTTCGGAGGTGCTGCGTTGACAGTTTACAGCTTGGAGGGGGGTTAGCCTGGCGCGAAGAAGCTGGTCAGTGCAGGCAGGACAGTGGTGGCGATCACGACGCCCATCATCCAGTACAGCAGGCGGAATTTGCCTTCGATGACGGTGAAGCGGGCCTCGAATTTTTGTTCTAACGTGTCCAGCCGGGCATCGAGGTAATCCTTCGTCACCAGTTGGTCCACGTTGTACACAAATGCTTCCGCCATAAGCTCCGCCAGCACATCCGCCTGTTGCTCGGGGACACCCGCCGCAATGAGTCGGCGGGAGCATTTGAGTGTATCAAAAGCGATTGCGGCCATGATAGGGGCCTCGGTTGTGGCATTCACGGCCCATATTTTCTTAACAGAGTGCCAATAGCCACGTCAAAACCGGCCGTTTTGCGGATGAACTCCCCCGTCCCAGCCAGTAGAATACGCCCCAATTTCACTGTCCGAGTTCCGGAGCCCTCCATGGCCGACTACCAGATCGCCCCTTCTATCCTCTCTGCCGACTTCGCCCGCCTTGGGGAAGAGGTGGATAACGTGCTGGCTGCGGGCGCCGATATCGTGCACTTCGACGTGATGGACAACCACTACGTGCCCAACCTCACCATCGGCCCCATGGTCTGCAAGGCCCTGCGCCAGCACGGGGTAACCGCGCCTATCGATGTGCACCTGATGGTGAGCCCGGTGGACCGGATGATCGGCGACTTCGCCGAGGCGGGGGCGACGTATATCACCTTCCACCCGGACGCCTCCACCCACGTGGATCGCTCCCTGCAGATGATCCGCGACGCCGGTTGCAAGAGCGGGCTGGTGTTCAACCCCCATCTGGGGCTGGATGCGCTCAAGTACGTGATGGACAAGGTCGATATGGTGCTGCTGATGTCGGTAAACCCCGGTTTTGGCGGCCAGTCCTTTATCCCCGGTACCCTTGACAAGCTGCGCGAGGCGCGGGCACTAATCGACGCCTCCGGCTACGACATTCGCCTCGAAATCGACGGCGGGGTTTCCGCGAAGAATATTGCCGAGATCGCGGCGGCGGGGGCGGATACCTTCGTAGCCGGCTCGGCCATCTTCAACCAGCCCGACTACGCCGCGGTCATTGCCGATATGAGGGAGCAACTCGCCTCGGTGTAATTGCTGGGGGGAATAGGTCGAATGAATTCGACCCTACAGGGGTATTTGCCATGGTGTACCGTAACCCCCAGGCGATGTAGGGCCGAATTCAT
>NZ_VRZA01000008.1 GCF_008064665.1 Parahaliea maris
ATCGACATATCTATTTTGGCGCATCGCGACGCCGATAAAGGTGGGGGAGGAGACCATCTCATCATCCATGGGGGCTCGACAGCGGCATCCATGCCGCTGACGGTCCCGGAAGGGCTCCGGCCCCCACAGGCACTCCATCGTAAGACTCGTCTGACTTGCGACTACGACACGTTCAGTCTGGAATGTGAGGTCTTCGCAGGAGTGTGAGTCCGAAATTCCTCACACGAAGCGTGAAATTCACAGATCCACTGAGGGAGCGCGTGCGGGTTCACTGTGCAAAGCATGACAAAAGTGCACAGTATAAATAAAAAAGGGGTGGCGGCGGCCACCCCAAGTACAGGGGAAGTGGTATGGAGTCCCCCCTATTCGGTGGGCTCCTGGTCAGGGCGGTGCTTGCCCCAGCGGCGTTCGCCGCGCTCCTTGCGTTGCTCCATCATTTCGTCCAGCTCCGCGCGCTGCTCATCGCTGAGCACCTCGCGCACCTGGTGCTGGGCGCTGGCGCGCTGGTACGTCATGCGGCTGGTGATCTCGCCAATCTCGTCGGCGGCTTTTTGCGCGCTGCCCTCATCAAAGTCGCCTTCACTGGCGCGCATCTGTTGTTTCAATTCGTGCAGTCGCTCGCGATCCGCCGCGCCCTGCTCCCGGCTGCTGGCGTAAATGGCCTTGATCTTGCCCTGTTGCTCTTCCGTCAGCTCCAGTTCCTCGGCCATCTTGGCCAGCATGCGGCCGCCATCGTGGGGGCCACCGGGTCCAGGGCCAGCGAGGGCGGTACCCGCACCGATCAGGGCAATACTCAGCCCGGTGGCTGACAGGGTATGTTTCAGCAGGTGTTTCATGGGTCTCTCCTTGTGGCTGAATCCTGCTCTGTGCAGGAGTTGGAACCAGTGTAGGCAAGACGCCGGTTAAGCTCCGCAGCGAGCCGGTAAAGAAGTGTTAAGAAGGGCCTCTGGAGGTTAAGTGGCGTGACAGCGCCGCCGCGAACGCAGACAATCAGCCAAAATCCCGGTAATACAGAGCCATGGACGCCAATATCCTCCTGATCGACGACGACACCGAACTGTGTGACCTGCTGGCAGAATTCCTCAGCCTTGAAGGGTTTACAGTACATGCCCAGCACGACGGTGAACGCGCCCTCGCCCACTGCCGCGACCACAGCTATGACGCCATCGTGCTCGACATCATGCTGCCGGGCATGCAGGGCCTCGACGTACTGCGCGGCCTGCGCGCCTTCTCGCGCACGCCGGTGCTGATGCTCACGGCCCGGGGAGAAGACACCGACCGTATTGTCGGCCTGGAGCTCGGGGCCGACGACTACCTGCCCAAACCCGCAAACCCGCGGGAACTGGCCGCCCGACTGCGGGCGATCCTGCGGCGCACCCGCATGGAGGACAGCCCTGCGAGTGAATTGCAGGTGGGACGGCTCAATCTCAACAGCAGCCAGCGCCAGGCCATATACGACGGTACAACGCTGGCCCTGACCAGTGCCGAATTCAATGTGCTCTACAGCCTGCTGGCTCGCGCCGGGCAGGTAGTGGACAAAGACACCCTGTGCCAGGAAGCGCTGGGGCGCCCGCTGTCGGCCTACGACCGCAGTATTGATGTCCACGTCAGCAAAATCCGCCGCAAACTGGCGGAGCTGGGCGGTGACAATCTCATCCTGAGCGTACGCGGCGCCGGTTACCAGTACGCCCCGGAGAGTGCTGGATAGCCCGGATGAGATTATCCAATAACCTGTATATCAAGCTCTTTGTCGGATTCTGGCTGATCAGTACCATGATCCTCGCCAGTTGGATGCTGGCGGCCCGCTATTTCGAATCGCTGCCCGAGGAAGTGATCGATGTGGAGCGCCCGGGGCCGCCGCCACGGTTCATGCTGCGGCTGATCTACCAGATGCAGAATCTCGGCGACGAGGAACTGGTGGAACTGCTGCGCAACGGTGACCCGCGCCATCATACCGATATCTTCCTGCTGGACTCTGAGGGTGAGGATCTGCTCGGCCGGGATGTCCCTGACGCGGCACGCCTGGCGGCGGATCAGCTCGGGCGGGGGCAGCGTCGGGTGCTGCTGCGCCGGGAGCACGCCCCGCCGGTGGCCGCTCATCTCATCTACCGCGAGCAACAGGGTCTGCTGAGGGCCGTCCTGATGGCCCGCGATGACCGCCGCGGCTCGCTGCTGCGCGCGCTCGGGGACAAGCTCTGGTTGCGCATCACCCTGGCCGTGCTGATCAGCGGGCTGCTCAGTTACTTTCTGTCCCGTCTCATGACCGGCCGGCTGGAACGCCTGCGCGAGGCAGCGCGGGCCCTCGCGGCCGGCAATCTCGATACCCGGATCGACGTCCGTGGGCGCGGCGGCGACGAGGCCGACGAGGTGGCGCGCAGCTTCAACAGTATGGCGGAACAGTTGCAGCGCAGGATAGAAGCGCAAAAGCGCTTGTTGAGTGACGTCTCCCACGAGCTGCGCTCTCCCCTGGCGCGGATGAAAATCGCCCTGGCCCTCGCCCAGCAGCCCGAGAAACCCTCCGCCACCCAGTTCCAGCGCCTGGAGCGAGAGGTGGAACGGCTGGACGAACTGGTCGGCCAGTTGCTGAGCGCCCAGGGCAATGGACGGCCGCTGGATGAGCATATCGACCTGCTGGCCCTGTTGCGCCAGCTCTGTGCCGATGCCGACTTCGAGGCCCGTGCAGGCGACCGTCACGTGCACCTGCAATGTGAGCTGGAGCAGGCGCTGGTGGCCACCCGCGGCGACCTGTTGCGCAAGACCTTCGAGAACATCCTGCGCAATGCGGTGCACCACAGCCCTCCCGGCTCCCGGGTGGAAGTCCATCTCAGCGGGCGAGAAAGCCGCTACGTGATCAGCGTGCGGGACACCGGCCCGGGCATTCCCGACGAGGAATTGCAGCGTATTTTCGATGCCTTTTACCGGGTGGACACGGCTCGCAGCCGCGACACCGGTGGCCACGGCCTGGGCCTGTCCATCGCCAAGCGTGCAGTCGAGCAGCACGGGGGTAATATCCAGGCCAGCAACTGCCACCCGGGGTTGCAGGTAACGGTGGAACTTCCCGCCAGCGAGGAGCTGTAAGCGCTGGCGCTGGCCGCCAGCGGTGCTAAAATCGGCGCTCGTTTCAGCCCAGAAGCCCAATAACCATGCTAGAAGCCAGACCCATGGCCGGTGCCCTCGGCGCCGAAATCTACGGTATCGACCTGTCCCGGGAACTCGATACTGCAGCGATCAACACACTGCGCGAACTGCTCAATCGCCACGAGGTGATTTTCTTTCGCGACCAGGACATCTCGCCAGCGCACCAGCACGCCCTGGCCAGCGCCTTCGGGCCCCTCCAGACCCACCCGGCCTATGCCACCGTCGAAGGTTTTCCGGAAATCACCATTCTCGAAAGCACCGCCGACAAACCGACCAAGATCGAGGCCTGGCATACCGACATGACCTTCCGCCAGCACCCGCCCATGGCCACCTTCCTGAAATCGGTGATCGTGCCAGAGCGCGGTGGCGACACCCTGTGGTCGAGCATGACCGCTGCCTACGAAGCGCTGTCAGAGCCGATGAAGTCCATGCTCGACGGCCTCACCGCCGAGCACGACTTCAGCTATGGTTTCAAGGAAAGCCTGGCCGAGGAAGGGGGCCGTGAACGGCTGGCCGATGCCGTGGAAGCCAACCCGCCGGTGGTGCACCCGGTCATCCGGACCCACCCGGAAACCGGCCGCAAGGTGCTGTTCGTCAACAGCCTGTTCACCACTCGCATCCTGGAGCTCAAGCCGGCGGAAAGCCGCGCCGTGCTCGACTTCCTGTATGCCCACGCCCGCACCGACGAGTTCACCTGCCGCTTCCAGTGGCGCCCCCACAGCATTGCCATCTGGGACAACCGCAGCACCCAGCACAAACCGGTGAACGACTATTTTCCCCAGCACCGGCGCATGGAGCGCATCGTGGTGGACGGGGACCGCCCCTACTGACGCTGCCCGGCACTAACCGAGATAGGCCTGACCGCCGTCCAGGCCGATACTCTGGCCATTGACGTAGCTGGAATAATCGCTGCACAGCATGGCCACATAGCGGCCGATGTCGGCTTCGCAGTCGCCGATCCGACGCTGGGGAATCGTGGCGATAAACGCCTCGGCTTCCTCTGGATTGTTTTCGGTCCACCACGCCAGGCCCGGCGACATCGCATGGGGCAGGATAACGTTGGTGCGGATGCCATCCACCGCCCACTCACTGGCGGCCGCCCGGGTAAGAGAGCGAATGGCCTCCTTGGTGGCGGCGTAGGCGCCGTAGCCGGTCATGTCCCAGCGCTTGCCGGCGGAACTGGCCAGGTTGACGATCACGCCGTCGCCCTTGAGGTGGGGATAACACAGCTTCATGAGACGGAACGTGGCCATCGGTCCGGATTCCCAACCGCGAGCGAAGGCCTCCTCATCCACCTGGTGGAGCGTACCGAGAGGCACTTCCTGGGCATTGTTGACGAGAATATTGAGACCGCCGAAATGCGTGACCACGGCGTCGACCGTCGACGCCAACGACTCGGGAGATTTGACGTCGCACACCAGCGGCAGCGCCTCACCACCCCGGGCCTGAATTTCGGCGCAGGTATTTTCCAGCTTTTCCAGGGTGCGGCCGGTAACGGCCACTTTGGCACCCTCCGCCGCCAGTGCCAGCGCGATTCCCTGACCCACACCCTGCCCGGCACCGGTGACCAGTGCGACCTTGTTTTCCAGCAACATTGCTACAGCCCTCCTGTGTATGAAGGGCCACAAGACTACGTCAGTCCAGCGCCGGACTCACAACCGGCAGGGGCGTATCAGGGGGGATTCAGGGCCGTGGTTCAGCCAGCGCTACCATCCCAGACTTCGCCCAGGCTGCGCACGTTGTCGCGGTAACCGCGCGGGGTCTGGCCGGTCCACGTTTTGAAGGAACGCACAAATGAACTGGGTTCGGTGAAGCCGAGGTATTCTGCAACCTCGGCGACTTTCGCATCCTCGTTGATCAGTTTGTCGATCGCCACCTGGCAGCGAACCTCGTCTTTCAGGGCCTGGTAACTGGTGCCCTCGCGCTGCAGCCGCCGGCGCACGCTCGACTCGGACATCAACAATTGTGCCGCTACCGATTCCAGTGAGGGCAGTGCCCCCGGCAGGTCGATGGTGATCAGCGACTTGATGGCGGCACTGGTACTGGCCTGTTGCTGGTCTATCGCAATCAGCTGGTACACGGCGTTGGCCAGAAACTCTTTCAGCGAGGCCACCGTCTGCACTACACGACGCCCGACAAAGTCGCGATCAAACTGCAAGGCTGTCTCTGTTGCATCGAAATGCACCGGGCAGCGGAACACGTCCTCCAGCCGCCGGGTATAGGCGTCGCCACGGGACGGCGCGGCCACCGAAACCGACTCGAGCTCAAGCGGCTGGCCGGTCAGCCAGCCGCACAGGGCATGCCACACCAGCAGGCCGGACGCGCGGCTGACCGGCAGGTAAAAGCCCTCCCGGGTCCACTGCTCCGGAATCAGGGCCTCCGCCTCGTCGTCGACATCGCAGTCGTAAAACAGACTTGCCCTCGCACCGTCGTCGAGCAGGCGAATGCGGTAGCGCAACAGGGGGTAAAGTAATTCATCGAAGCGCTGCGCCAGGCCCAGCGCTTCGCCAAGGGTACGGGCGCCGATCAGGCAATGGCATTTGAGCTCAAAACTTTCGGTGCCGACACCCGCCCCCCAGGGCAGCGACTGGCCCAGGGTCTGCATCTGCTCCACGGCGCCTTTGTACAGGCGGGAATACTGCTGGGCCGACAGGGGATGGTCCGGCGGCAAGCGCGCCAGCCGGCTCGCCAGCAACCCGGCACGCTCCAGCGGTGCGTCGGCGTCCAGCCCCAGGCGTTCAAGATATTCGACCAGCCGGCTGAATTGGTAGGCGTTTACGGTAATGTCTTTCATAGATCTGTGCGCTGGCAGTTTATGTCTATTAATCTGGTGCTTGCGGCGCTTGGTCACGGCAGGCGACAGCGTAGCATAGCCCCTCCGCCAATACGTATTCCAACAGGAGGAATCCCATGGGCTTACTCGAAGGCAAGGTCGGTATCGTCACCGGCGCCGGTCAGGGCATCGGGCGCGCGATCGCGCAATCCTACGCACGGGAAGGGGCGAAAGTGGTCATCGCTGACTTCAACGCCGAAGCCGGCGACGAAACCGCCCGGTTGATCAATGACGCCGGTGGCACAGCGTTATTTGTTCACGGCGACGTCAGCAACGAGGATTCCGTTCGCGACACGGTGAGCACCGCCGTCGAGGCCTATGGTCGCCTGGACATCGCCTGCAACAGCGCTGCCCTGAGCCGGGGGCACGGGCCCATTCACGAATTCGAGCGCGAGGAATTCGACCGCACGGTTGAAATGTGCTTTACCAACACCTGGCTCTGCATGAAGTACGAGATTCCCGCAATGCTGGTAAACGGCGGCGGCGCCATCGTCAATATCTCCTCCAACTCCTCCCTCAAAGGCCAGGCCTTCAACACCGCTTACGCGGCGGCCAAGGGAGGTGTCAATATCCTCACCAAGAGTGCCGCCGCCGAATACGGTGCCCAGGGCATTCGCATCAATGCGGTTTCGCCGGGTGTCATTCGCACCCCCGGGGTGGAGAAGTATTTCGCCGAGCAACCCAAAATGGCCGAGGGTCTGAAGAAGGCCGCGGTCATGAACCGCCTGGGCGAACCCGAGGAAATCGCCGAGGCAGTCACCTTCCTGAGTTCCGACCGGGCCTCGTTCATCACCGGGCAAATTCTCTCCGTGGATGGTGGCGGTGCGGTCCGCTAGCGCGATTCTCTGCGGTACTCTCGTCGGTACGCTGTCGCTGGGAGCACTTGCGGCCGCTGCCGATGACGCCCGCTACCGGCATTGGAGCCACTATGGCGGCGACCCGGGCAATACCCACTTCTCCGCCCTGTCACAGATAAACCGCGACAACGTGACGCAGCTGGTACCGGCCTGGCGCTATGACAGTGCCGGTGGCAAGGCACTGCCGGCAAGTTCGGAATTGCAATTCAACCCCATCGTCGTTGACGGCGTCCTGTATGGACGTAATCCCCTGTACAACGTATTCGCCCTGGACGCGGCCAGCGGCGAGGTGATCTGGACCTACAATCCGCCGCTTACGCACGCCGGCATGTCCAACATGCGCGGGGTCACCTACTGGCCCGGAGAGGGAGAGCGTGCGCCGCGCCTGCTATTCACTACCGGTCACTTCCTGTTTGCGCTGGATGCAGCCAGCGGCAAACTGCTGGAGGATTTCGGTGACGCCGGCAAGGTCGATCTGCGCGAGGGGCTGGGTCGCGATCCTGAACTGGTGAGTATCAATGCCCCCTCCCCCGGGGCCCTGTTCGGCAACCTGATCATCATGGGTTCGGCGGTCACCGAGACGGCCGGAGCCGCCCCTGGTGACGTTCGCGCCTACGACGTGGTGAGCGGCAAACTCACCTGGACCTTTCACACCATTCCACACCCGGGTGAGGTCGGTTACGACACCTGGCCGAAAGACGCGTGGAAGACCATGGGCGGCGCCAATGCCTGGGCCGGCATGAGCCTGGACCAGGAACGCGGGGTGGTCTATGTGCCTACCGGCTCCCCCGCACCGGACTTCGATGGCTCCGAAAGGGCCGGCGCCAACCTGTTTGGCAACAGCATCATTGCCCTGGATGCGCACACCGGGAAACGCCTGTGGCACTACCAGGCGGTCCACCACGACCTGTGGGACCGCGACCTGAGCTCGGCCCCGACCCTGGTAGACGTGACCCGCGATGGCCGGCGCGAACAGTGGCTGGCCCAGGCCAGCAAGCAGGGCGTGCTGTACCTGCTCGACCGGGACAGCGGCGAACCCGTGTTCCCGATTGAAGAGGTGGCGGTTCCTCCCTCGGCGGTACCGGGTGAGCAGGCCTTCCCCAGCCAGCCCATGGTCACCCTGCCGGAACCCTTCACCCGCCAGACCATGAGCCCGGAAGACTTGAGCGACATCAATCCCGCCGCCCACGCCCATGCAAAAAAACTGTGGGACGAAGCGGAATCGTTTGCCTACCTGCGCCCGCCCGGTCTCGAGCCGAGCGTACTGTTTCCGGGATTCTACGGCGGTGCCAACTGGGGCGGCGGCGCCTTCGACCCGCACACCAATACCTACTACATCAATGCCATGGAAGTCCCGAACCTGGTGCAGATGGAGGCTGTGGAAGTCCAGCGCGGCAGCCAGCTCGGCATGGGGCAGTTTTTGTTCCGCCAGCACTGCAGCGGGTGTCACGGCATTAACCTGGAGGGCTTTTATCCCTACGCTCCGGCACTGACCGACGTAGCCGAACGCCTGCAACCGCGCGACGCACAGCGCATCATCACCGAGGGCAAGGGGCGCATGATGCCCTTCGGCCATCTCAATCGACATGACCGGGACGCCATGGTCGAATATATCTTCGCCCACAGCAGGGGTGAAGTCGTACCGGAGGATGACAGCGCAGAAAAGGAAACCCGCTATGTCTTCGCCGGCTACCGCGACTTTGTCGATGAGCGCTACTACCCCGCGGTCAAACCACCCTGGGGCACCCTGACCGCCATCGATCTCACTACCGGCAAACGCCGCTGGCAGATTCCCCTCGGTGAATATGAGGACCTGACCAAAGAAGGTATTCCAGCCACCGGTACCCGCAACTACGGCGGCCCGGTCGTCACTGCCGGGGGCCTGCTGATCATCGCCGCCAGTTCCGACGCGAAATTGCGTATCTTCGACAAGGAGAGCGGTGAGTTGCTCTGGCAATACACCCTGCCGGCGGCCGGTTACGCCACTCCGGCCACCTACACAGTGAATGGCCGCCAGTTTCTCGTTATCGCCTGTACCGGGGGTAAACTCGGCACCCCGACCGGCGATACCTATCTCGCTTTCGCCCTGCCCGAATAAAGTTCACACGCCCGGACTCGCCAGTCCGGGCCCCGGGAAGGCATAATAGCCGGCAAACTCCCGTCCCGTAGCCACCGGTTGCGGGAATCTGCGGGGGCCGGCAATAACAAATCGCGAGGCTCCAACCATGGACTCATCTCCGGATTCCAGTCGTACCCCCACCCACCTTATCGATACCGCGGTGCGGCTTGGACTGCTGTTTCTGCTGGTATGGTTTTCCTACCGGGTTTTTTCGCCCTTCCTCGGGTTGATGGTGTGGGCCATCGTGCTGGCAATTGCCCTCTACCCCCTTAACGAGAAAATCGCCGCGGGTATCGGAGTATCCAACGGCCGCGCAGCCACCCTGATGATATTGACCCTGGTCCTGTCACTCGGTGTACCCACCGCGTTTCTGGGTATATCGGTCGTCGATCATGTATTGAGCCTGCAACAGAGCATGCAAGCCGGAACCCTGGAGATACCTGAACCACGCCCCCAGGTGGAAAACTGGCCGGTGGTGGGTGAAAAGGTCTACGCCGCCTGGTCGTCTGCGGCGGACAATATGGAAGAGTTTGTCGCCAAGAACCATGAACGGCTCGCCGAACTCACTCGCAGTTTGGCCTCGGCGTTTGGAGGCGCCTTGAGCACGGTGCTGTTGTTTGTCGGCGCCCTGATCCTGGCTGGCATCATGATGGCCTATGCCAAACCCGGGGCCCAGAGCACCAATCGAATTTTCACCCGTATCTGCGGCCCCAAAACGGGCACTGAAATACACCAATTGGCCGTGGCCACCGTGCGTTCCGTGGCGGTTGGGGTGGTGGGTGTTGCCTTCATACAAGCGGTACTGCTCGGCATCGGCTTCCTCGTAGCAGGCATTCCCGCCGCCGGTATCCTCGCGGTAATCACGCTTGTTCTTGGTATCGCACAGGTACCCGCTGCGATCATCGTCCTGCCGGCCATCGCCTGGATCTGGGTGGCCGGTGAGGCCTCCAGTCTCGTCAATATCGTCACCAGCGTGTATCTGTTGGCGGCGGGCCTGGCGGACAATGTCCTCAAGCCCCTGTTGCTGGGTCGTGGCCTCGCCGTGCCGATGCCCATCGTGCTGATTGGCGCCATCGGCGGCATGCTGAGCAGTGGCATTCTCGGCCTGTTTGTGGGTGCGGTCATTCTCTCGGTGGCCTACCAGTTGTTCATGGCCTGGGTGAATGACGGGCTGCCCCCCGAAGACACAACCGCGGCGCAGCCCGAAGAAGAAGCCAGCACCCAGTGAAACACACCGGCGGGAGGCTGGCCGCGGCGCTACTGACGCTGCTGACAGTTGCCTGTACGCCACTGGGGCCCGACTTTCGCGAGCCGGATCCCGACTGGCTCGCCCAGTGGCAACCGGCACTCTACAGCCAGGTCACCGTCGAATCCGGCGCAGCGGGCATCGACCGCTGGTGGCAGCGCTTCGACGACCCGACCCTCAATGCGCTGATAGACACCGCGCGCCGCGAAAACCCGGCTCTGCGTATCGCCGGCCTGCGCATACTCGAAAGCCGCGCTCTGCAGGGTATTGCCACCGGCCTGCAGCACCCCCAGGTACAACAGATCAACGCCTCCGCGGCCTGGGCCCGGCAGGAGTACCACGGCGGTGCTTTCGAGCGCGACAGTGAGGTGCGCTCCTCTGCGGCATCCTTTGATATCGGCTGGGAACTGGACTTCTGGGGACGCTTCCGGCGCGGTGTGGAATCGGCCGATGCCGCGTATTTTTCCTCGGTTGCGGCACAGCGCGACGTGCAGGTATTGCTGGCATCCCAGGTCGCGAACCTCTACTACGCCTATAAAACCACCCTGCAGCGTATTGAGATCGCCCACCACAACGAAGCCCTGCAGAAACGCAGCTTCGAGATCACCGAGCGGCTGTACAAGAGCGGTCAGGATTCCGAGCTGGACCTGCAGCAGGCGCGGGCCCAGTACCTCGCTACCCGGGCCACCATACCCGCCCTGGAGCAGGCCCTGGTGCAGCAGCGCAATGCCCTGTGCGCTCTCCTCGGACGCCCGCCCGCTCCCCTGCCGGAACTGCAGGGCATCAGTAGTTCGCTGCCGGATCTGGCGGCACCGGAACTGGCCGACCTCCCCGCGCAATTACTGGTGCTGCGCCCGGATGTGCGCACGGCCGCCTGGCAGGCGGCGGCACAGTCCGCCCAGATCGGCATCGCCGAAGCTGACCTCTATCCCTCCCTGACGTTGGTCGGCACACTGGGCTGGTCCGGCAACAGCACCGAGCTGCTGGGCGACAAAACCCTCATAGCCGGGGGGCCGGGCCTGAGCTGGAATATCTTCAACTACGGCCGCCTGCGTAACAATGTGCGGGTCCAGGACGCCCGCCTGGAGCAGGCGCTGGAAAACTACCGCAACACCGTACTGGGCGCAGCCCGGGAAATCGATGAGGCCGCGAGCCTGATCGCCACCACCGGCACCAGCCAGGCGATCCTCGATGAGTCGGTGAGCGCCGCGGAACGCTCGCTGGAAATCGCCACCCGTCGCTACAGAGAGGGCTACTCGGATTTCCAGCGCGTACTCAACGCCCAGGCGGCCACCTTTGCCCAGACCGACCGGGCCACGGTGAATCGCGGCCAGCATGTCGCCGCCTTCATCAGTTTCTACAAGGCCCTTGGCGGCGGCTGGGAGAACACGCCCGTCGAGTCGCTGGTGCCCACAGAGACCCGCGAACGTATGCAGGAGCGCAGCAACTGGGGTGACCTGTTGGACGCCCCGCTGGCCGAGCCTCCCCCACCAGGAACAACACCATGAGCGAAACGAGCGAAGGCACTGCGGCCCGGGAAGACAGCGGCGCTCCCGGCAGTGACAGCACAACGACCCCACCCGATGCCACTAGCTCCGTCAATCGCGGCGCTCTGGTTATTCTCGCGCTGATCGTGGTGACCCTGGCCTGGTACCTGATGGCGGATCGCTTTACTCCCTATACCTCACAGGCCCGGGTACAGGGCTACGTGGTGGGCGTCGCACCGAAGGTGGCGGGGCTGGTCACGGCGGTCGAGGTCCGCAATAACGAGCGGGTAAAGGCCGGGCAGCCCCTGTTCACCATCGATCGCTCCCAGTACGAAATCGCTCTGCAAAAAGCCAACTCCGACCTCGACAATGCCCGCCAGCAAGTCGCCGCCGGCGATGCCGGGGTCACCAAGGCCGAGGCCAACCTGGTGGCCGCCCTGGCCGGCCAGCGCAAGGCCGAGCAGGACTTTACCCGGCTGAAGCGCCTGCGCAGTGACGACCCGGGCACCATCTCCGAACGCCGCCTGGAAGTTTCAGAAGCTAACCTGGAGCAGGCCCGTGCCAACGTCGCCGCCGCCCGGGCCCAGATACAGGCTGCCATCGAACAGAAGGGCGGCGCCGATGAGGCCAACAACACCCTGTTACAGACCGCGCGTACCGGAGTCGAAAAAGCCCAACTGGACCTGGACAACACCAATGTGGTGGCACAGTCAGCGGGCATCATCACCGACCTCCGGGCCGAGGTGGGCCAGTTTGCCGGTACCGGCAGCCCG
Organism: Parahaliea maris; assembly: GCF_008064665.1. GTDB lineage: Bacteria > Pseudomonadota > Gammaproteobacteria > Pseudomonadales > Halieaceae > Parahaliea > Parahaliea maris. The sequence continues at coordinate 12,454 of NZ_VRZA01000008.1, forward strand.
GTATTGACACTGGTGGCGATGGAGGAGATCTGGATCAACGCGGAGTACACCGAAAACAACCTCGGCCATCTCAAACCCGGTACCGCCGTGGAAATCCTGCTCGACGCCCTGCCCGGCGCCGTGCTCAAGGGCAAGGTGGCCAACGTGGGCATTGGTGTCAGCGCCGGTAACTCGCCGCCTCCCGGCGCTCTCCCCAGCATCCAGAACAGCCGCGACTGGTTGCGCCAGGCCCAGCGCTTTCCGGTACAGGTGGAATTCGAAAAGCCGGTCTCCGCGGAGGTGCTGCAACAGCTCAGGGTGGGAGGCCAGGCGTCGGTCATCGCCTACAGTGAGGGGCACCCGATTCTCGGCCTGCTCGGGCGACTGTACATTCGCCTGCTGAGCATTGTCTCCTACGCCTACTGATGCCTGCGCTTCACCGCCTGCCACTGGCCGCACGCCGCAGCTTCAGGCTGGCCCTGACAGCGACCCTGGCGCTGACAACCGCCTACGGCCTGGCCATACCCCTGCCCTTCATCGCCCCCCTGATGGCGGTGGTGCTGGGCGCAACGGCGCAGCCGCCACCCGGCGCCAAACAGAGTTTCGTTCTCCTGCTCATCCTCACCCTGATGTTCAGTGTGGGGGTACTGCTTGGCCCACTGCTGCAATACGCGCCGGTCTCGGCATTGCTCCTGATCGGCCTGGGCCTGTACGTCAGCAGCCAGCTCGCCATCGTCGGCGGCAAGGACGCGCCAGCCACCCTGCTCGCCCTGGGGCTGACGGCCATTCCCGCCGCCAGCACTGTGAGCCAGGCCCTGGCCTCGGCCCTCATCATCGCCCTGGTGGTGGGCACTGCACTGGCCATCGCGAGCCTGTGGCTGGCCTACCTGCTGTTTCCCGAAGATCCACAGCCCCAAAACGCTCCTGTCCCTGCGGCCGCGGCCACGGAAGATGGCCACTGGCGCTCGCTGCGTGCAACCCTGGTCATCCTGCCCGCCTTTTTGCTGACCCTCAGCAACCCCGCTGCCTACCTGCCCGTCACGGTGAAGAGTATCCTGCTGGGGAGGGAGGCCTCTGACGTCAAACTGCGCGGGGCGGCCCGGGAAATGATTGGCTCCACGGCCTTTGGCGGGGTTTGTGCCATTGCGCTGTGGATGTGTCTCAGCCTGGCAGTGCAACTGTGGTTTTTCGCGGTCTGGACACTGCTGTTTGCCCTGCTGATCGCGGCACGCGCCTATGGCGCCCATGCCAGTCGCCTCGGCCCCGGCTTCTGGGTCAACACACTCACTACCATGCTTATCCTGCTGGGTTCCGCGGTCCAGGACAGCGCCAACGGCAAGGACGTCTACCAGGCCTTCATCGTGCGCATGGCCCTGTTCCTGCTGGTGGCCGTGTACGCGGTATTCGCCCTGTCGCTGCTGGAGTGGTGGCGCCAGCGCCGGATGAGCCGACGCTTCAAGGAGTCGAGACCATGTTGATCAACGTGTTACTGGGCATGACCACCATGGCGGTCTGCCTCATTTTGCAGGGCCTGCTGGTGGTCTGGGCGCTGCGCTATTACAGCCGTCGCCGCAACCATATGCCCTCGGCGTTTCTCGCGGCCATGCGGGTCGTCACCGGCCTGATGCTCATTCTCATCATTGGCAATGTGGTGCAGATCAGTGTGTGGGCCCTGTTGTTCTACAGCCTCGGAGAGTTCGATAGCCTGGGCCTGTCGATCTACCACTCCGCGGTAAACTTCGCCACCCTGGGCTATGGCGACATCGTGATGTCCGAGCAACACCGGCTGCTCGGACCACTGGAAGCGGTGCACGGTGCCCTGATGATTGGCGTGTCGACTGCCGCCCTGTCCCGCGCCTTCGGTGAGGCAATGAAGGTCCACGGCGACGCGAGTACATCAGACCGGCAGTGACTCGGCTCCCTCAGCTGGCAGCGGGATAGGAGGTATAACCCTCGGCGCCAGGGGTATATAACCGGGACAGGTCGAAGTCCGCCAGGGCATAACCTCCCCGCCAGCGTTCGACCAGGTCGGGATTGCCGATAAAGGGGCGACCGTAGGACACCGCGGCAGCGACCCCGGTGGCCACCGCCGCCTGGCCCTCTTCGAAAGAGTAGCTCTCATTCACCACCAGTCGGTCACTGAAATAGCGCTGCCCCAGTGCAAGGTTGTCGACGGGCCCCTTCGGCATACGAATCACGTGCAGGTAGGCGAGATCCCGCCTGGCCGCCTCAGCCAGCAGGTAGTCGAAGGTTGCTTCAGGGTCCTCGTCGTACAGGTCATTGAAGGGGTTGCCGGGGCAGATGCGCATGCCCACCCTGCCGGCACCGCGCACGCTGCACAGGGCATCGAGCACTTCGAGCACAAAACGGGCGCGATTCTCCACCGGGCCGCCGTAGGCGTCTTCCCGGGTATTCGTTCCCGTGCTCAGGAACTGGGCCGGGAGGTAGCCACTGGTACAGTGCAACTCCACCGCGTCGAACCCGGCCTCGAAGGCGTTGAGCGCGGCCTGCCGATATTCCTCAACAACCGCTGGTATTTCCTCGAGCGTCAGGGCCCGGGGATCGTCCATAGGTTGCATGCCCTGCTGGTCGGTGAACATCTCCGCCTCGGCGCGAATCGCCGACGGCGCGACAGTACTGCTGCCCGCCGGTTTGTTGAGTACGTTGGCGACCCGGCCGACGTGCATCAACTGGGCACAGATATGCCCGCCTTCGGCATGGACGGCGTCGGTCACTTCGCGCCAGGCTGCCAGCTGGGCCGAATTATAGATGCCGGGCGTACGGCAATACCCGAGCCCATCGGCACTCGGGGCGATACCTTCGGTGACAATGAGTCCGGCGCCGGCGCGCTGGCGATAGTATTCCACCATGTCGGCCGTGGGCACCGCGTGGGTGTCGGCGCGACTGCGCGTCATCGGCGCCATGAAAATGCGGTTGCGCAACTCGAGATCACCCAGTTGCAGGGGGGTGAACAGATCCATACCTATCTCACTCGTATCTTCGGTTCAGGTGCGCCGCGGCGCATGGTGGCCAGGAACTCTTCCAGTGGTGCCGGCGCCGCCACCTGGGGCTCCTCGTCGCCGGGGGGATTGGCCCAGAACTCGGCCCAGCTCGGCCACAGCGCATGATAGGCGCCTTCGTAGGCTTCACGATCTGGCCAGCGCATCTTGTCATCGCCGGTCGGGGGTTTGTTGAGGTCGGTGGCATACCAGTAACAGGGCAGGCGCCGGCGGAAATACCAGCGGCCGTCGATACGCTCGTAGTTGTCCCAGTAGAGCATCTGCATGATGACCCACTCGCTGTCACCGTTGGCACAGGGCGTTTCGTGCTCGTTCTTGGAGTACACCACACCGTGGGCATGGTCGGCGTCATCGAACTCGATGATGTGATTGCCGATATGGTGCGATGTACCGGTGAACTGCAGACGCAGGGTATCGTCGAGCCAGCGCTTGAGCTGGGCGCGCCCGCTCAATTCGCGGCTGACCCGGATATCCGGTGCAAACAGGTTCACGTGGGCATCCAGGTCCCGCATGTCCAGCGACAGGGAATACTTGGCGGCTAACTGGCGGATTTCGTCCAGGGACTCCAGGCGGTCGATGCGCCCGGCCAGATCCAGATCACTCATAGCTCAGTCCCAACTGGCGGTGCCAGTGTTGAGTTCAGCGGTACGCCCGCCATCCACCACCAGTTCCGCACCGGTGATATAGGAAGCCTCATCACTGGCCAGGAACAGGATGGCATTGGCGCACTCCCGGGGATCGCCAATCCGTTTGACGGGAATCGACTTCGCCGTGGCCTGCTGCGATTGCTCATCGGGCATCAGGGATTCGGTGGGCGGGGTCAGGAAGGCGCCGGGAATCACCGTGTTGACGCGCACCTTGCCGCCCCATTCGATGGCCGCATTGCGGGACAGCCCCAGCATCGCGGCCTTGGCCGCCGAGTAACCGGCTGTCCCTACGGAACCGGCAAGACCGCAGACCGAAGCCACGTTGACTACCGCGCCGCCGTGCTCCGCCAACTGACGATACGCTTCGCGCATCAGGAACATGGCGCCGTCCAGGGACACGGTGAAATTCTGGCGCCAGGCCCGGGTGTCGTGGCTGGCCAGCATACCGGGCACCATCAACACCGCGTTGTTGACGATAATGTCCACCTTGCCGAAGGCGGCAACCGCCGCCTCCACCAGGCCCTTTACCGCATCCTCGTCGCTGATATCGGTGGCGTGAGCGGTGGCTGTGCCACCCGCGGCGTCGATCTCCCTCACGATACTGTCGAGCTGCTCCTGGCGACGGGCCGCCAGCACCACCCGCGCGCCCTCTTCTGCGAAGCGGCGGGCTGTCGCTTCACCGATGCCCTGGCTGGCTCCGGTGATGATGGCTACCTTGTCCTTGAGTCTCATGGCTGTTTCCCACTGTTAATTTCACTGGGCAAAGCTTAGGCGCCGGGGCGAGACAGGGTCAACGAATCGGGGCCTTGCCAAGCGCCCGATTTACCGCTACCGGGCCTGATTTGCTCCTGGGGTATAGGTATTTACGCGAGTAACGAAGCAGACAGTTTTTGCAAGTCGTTCAAAGCCGGCAGGAGCTGACCTACAGTGAAGTCATCGACAACACACGACAACTTTTGTGACAACTTCTTCGACAACTTTTGTGACGACACAGGTGACAACAATGAGCAAACGCATCCCGCTACCAATGCCCTTCGGCTGGTTCCAGGTGGCCTACTCCCACGAGCTGGCAGTGGCCGAATCAAAGCCCCTGCGCTACTTCGATACCGACCTGGTGATGTTCCGTACCGAAAGCGGCGAGGTCAAAGTACTGGACGCCTACTGCCCGCACATGGGCGCCCACCTGGGCTACGGCATTCGCGGTCAGGCCGGCGGCGGCTCGGAAGTGCGCGGCGATTCCATCATCTGCCCCTTCCACGGCTGGGCCTATAACGGTGAAGGGAAATGCACCGACGTGCCCTACGCCAATAACCCACCGCCCAGAGTGGCGCGCTGCGAAACGGTGATCAAACCCTGGCACGTGCGCGAGATGAACCAGTGCATCTTCGTCTGGTACCACCCACAGGACATCGAACCGGCCTTTGAGCCCGACCGGGTGCCCGAGGCGGCAGCGGACAACAGCGAGTGGGGTTCACTGAAGATTCACGAGTGGGACATTGCCACCCACACCCAGGAGGTGGGCGAAAACTCCGTAGATGCCGCACACTTCCTCTACGTGCACGGCACCCAGAACATCCCCACCCCGGATGTCACTGAATTTGACGGTATCCGCCGCCGCAGCCGGCTGGTGAGCAAGATGCAGACCCCCCGGGGAGAAATCACCGGGGTGATCGACAACGCCAACGTTGGCCCCGGTCAGGCGGTGGTCCGCTTCAGCGGGATCTGTGACACCGTGCTGATGGCCAACCTGACGCCGGTAGACGAGGAAAACTGCAAAGCCTTCTACGCCTTTATCCAGAAAAAGGTCGATGGCAAAGAACCCGTAGGCGGTGTCGCCGATGCCATCGTGGCCGACATCCGCAAACAGATGGAAGAAGACCGCATTATCTGGGCGCGCAAGAAATACTTCGAAAAGCCCATGCTGTGCGACAACGACGGCCCCTTCGCCAGGTTCCGGAAATGGTACGGGCAGTTTCTGGTGTAAAAAAAACCCGCCTTGCGGCGGGTTCAAAATAACTCTTGCTTAGACCTGGATGGGGTTACCATCTGCGCCGGGGGATTGGCGCTCTGCGTCGGCCAGGGATAACCGAGCGCAACATCTTGAGTTGGATAAACTATAGCCCCCTTGCTGATATATTCCCAATGTATTAGTTTTATGTATCACATGAATCATATTCATATTAAGAAATGGATACCCGCTCCCTCCAGAAGATTGACCTCAACCTGCTCGTCGCCTTGCAGGCCCTGCTGGAGGAGCGTTCGGTATCGCGGGCAGCGGCTCGCCTGCATATAACCCAGCCCGCCATGAGCAAGACCCTGTCCCGACTGCGCACGGTCTTCGGGGACGCCCTGTTTACCCGCGGCAATCGCGGTATCCAACCCACCCCCCGGGCCCTCGAACTGGAACAGGAGTTACCGCTCCTGCTGACGGATATCTCCCGCCTGGTTACCGGTCGGGAATTCGATCCCTGGGCCTGCACCGAAGAGGTGGTGCTGGCACTGTCGGAGTATGTTGGCGTGGCGCTACTGCCACCGCTGATCCAGCGTCTGCATGAGCAGGCCCCGCGCCTGTCGATCCGCACCATTACCCGGGTCGAGAACCAACTGGAACAGCTCGCCAACGGCAACCTGGATTTCGCCATTCATATCGCCCATTCCCACTACCCGCCCGAGTTCCGCACCCACCAGGTGGGCAGCTCGCCCTCGGCGATCCTGGTGCGGGAGGGCCATCCACTGACCCACGGTGAAATCACCTGGGAGCGGCTGGGCAGCTATCCCCTGATCCGCCTGTACATTTCCGACCAGGGTCAGTCCGAACTCGTGCGCAGTTCGGAAACTTTCAACCGCATGCGCCACCCCCAACAGGGTTCACTGGAAACCTCGCACCTGATGACCGCGCTGGAAGTACTGCGCAACACCGATTACTTCCTGCCGGGCCCGGCCTATATACTGCAAAACCCCGCCAGTGCGCGGGGAATCGTCGGCCTGCAGCCCCCGGAAAGTGACGACCACAGCATCGACTACGTCCTGGCCATGCATGAACGCGGCACCAACTCACCGCTGCACCAGTGGATGTGGCACCAGATCCTGGAAACGCTGAAAGCGCTGGAAGCGGAGGCCAGTCGGGAACACAGTTAACCCCCTTCCACCCGGGCGCTGCGTGTCCTATCCTTAGCGGCCAGCCACGGCCCACTTACCCTGCGACAGGAATTATGAGCAAGAGCAAGCGCCGCGACATTCCCCACTTCAAGACCCCCCTTATCGAGACCCACTGCCACCTGGACTACCTGGACCAGGAGCAGCTCGAGCATACCCTGGAGCGGGCGGAGGAGGTCGGCGTCGAGCGCATCATCACCATTGCCGTATCCCCCTGTAACCTCGACCGGGTGTTCCAGCTCGCCCACAGTGCGCCCAATGTCTGGGGTACCCAGGGCATCCACCCCCACGAGGCGGAGAGCTACGACAACGCGGTGGCCGAGGTCATCCGCGAGCGCGCGGCCGACCCGCGCATCCTGGCGGTAGGGGAAATAGGCCTGGACTATTTTTACGACCACGCCGACCGCAGCGTGCAGTGCCAGGTGTTCGAGGCCCAGCTACAGCTGGCAGTGGAACTGGACCTGCCAGTGGTCATCCATACCCGCGAGGCGGACGAGGACACCCGGGCCATCCTCGAGAATTTCAGCTCCAGCCTGGCCAGGCGCGGTGTCATCCACAGCTTTACCTCGGGCCTGCCGCTGGCGGAGTTCTGCCTGGCGGACGGCTATATGCTCGGTTTCAATGGCATTACCACGTTCAACCGGGCCGACAACGTGCGCGAGGTGGTGGCGGTCACCCCGCTGGAGCAATTGTTGCTGGAGACCGACGCACCCTACCTCACCCCGGTGCCCTACCGGGGCAAGCCCAACGCCCCCTATTACCTGCCCTTCGTGGCGGAGAAAGTCGCCGAGGTGAAGGGCGTCGAGGTCGAACACCTGCTGCTGCAGGCCCGCAACAACAGCCTGCAGCTATTCTTTGGCGGTGAGTAGGCCGACCGGGCAACTGGTCACAACACCGCACGCCATTCGGTGCTAAACTACGCGCCTTTTCTTCCCGGCCCCGGCTGTGGGCCGCGCAACACAGGCAGTCTATGGAGTACATAATCGGACAGCGCTGGGTCAGTCACGCCGATGCCCAACTGGGTCTGGGTGTGATCGTCGAGATCGAGCAGCGCCGCGTCACCGTCAATTTTCCCGCCGTGGGCGAGGAGCGCACCTACGCCATCGATGGCGCCCCCCTCACCCGCCTGAGGTTCCAGGAGGGCGATCATATCGCCACGGTTTCCGGCGTGGAGCTGGTGGTGACCCGGGTCGATGAACACCAGGGCTTGCTGCTCTACACCGGCACCGACCACCACGATGCCGAACTGACTGTGTCGGAGCTGGAACTGGACGCCTACGTCCAGCTCACCACCCCCCAGCAGCGCCTGCTCAACGGTCATTTCGACAAGAACAGCGATTTTGCCCTGCGGGTGGCGACCTTCGACTACCTGGACCGCCAGCAGCGCTCCCCGGTGCGAGGCCTCATGGGGTCGCGCACTAGCCTGCTGCCCCACCAGGTCTATATCGCCAACGAGGTGGGCCAGCGCTTTGCGCCGCGGGTACTGCTGGCCGACGAGGTGGGCCTGGGCAAGACCATCGAAGCGGGCATGATCATGCACCAGCAACTGCTCAGTGGGCGCGCCTCACGGGTACTGGTGCTGGTACCGGAAACCCTGCTGCACCAGTGGCTGGTGGAAATGCTGCGGCGGTTCAACCTGCATTTTGCCCTGTTCGACGATGAACGGCTGGCGGAAATCGACGCCGGCAACCCCTTCGAGGCCGAGCAACTGTTGCTGTGCAGCACCAGTCTGTTCGCCGGGCAGCCGGAACGCCGCGAGCAGGTGCTCGCCGCGCCCTGGGACCTGGTGGTGGTCGACGAGGCCCATCACCTGGAATGGTCTGCAGAGGCTCCCAGCGAGGAATACCAGCTGGTCGAGTCCCTGGCGGGTAACAGCGCCGGCCTGCTGCTGTTGACGGCCACGCCGGAACAGGTGGGCCAGGCCAGCCATTTCGCCCGTCTGCGCCTGCTGGACCCGTCCCGGTTCCACGACCTGGAGCAGTTTGCCGCCGAGGAGAGCCAGTATCACCGCTGGAGCGACATGGCCCAGCAGATCGAGGCGGGAGAGATCCCCGGCGACCTGCCGGAAGGCCTCGACCGCAACGCCGAACCGGCGCAACTGATCGAGCAGATCCTGGATCGCCACGGCACCGGCCGCGTGCTGTTCCGCAACACCCGCGCGGCGGTGAGCGGTTTCCCCCAGCGCCTGCTACACCGACACCCGCTGCCCTGCCCGGAGGAGTACCGCTTTTCCTCCGTGGATGTCGACAGTGGCCTTCATCCCGAACTGCCCTATCACGATGACAGCTGGCTGGCCTTTGACCCCCGGGTCAACTGGCTGGAGCAAACTCTCAAGCAGTTGCGCCCTGCCAAGGCACTGGTGATCTGCGCCAATGCCGATACCGCCGTGGCGCTGGAGCATCACCTGCACCTGCGCGCCGGGATTCGTTCTGCGGCCTTCTACGAAGGGCTGTCGATTATCGAGCGCGACCGGGCTGCAGCCTACTTCGCCGACGAGGTCAATGGCGCCCAGACCCTGGTGTGTTCGGAAATTGGCAGCGAGGGTCGCAATTTCCAGTTTGCCCACCACCTGATTCTGTTCGACCTGCCCCTGAACCCGGACCTGCTGGAGCAGCGCATCGGCCGCCTGGACCGCATCGGCCAGCAACACGACGTGGAAATCCACGTGCCGTACCTCGAGGGCACCGCCCAGGAGACCCTGCTGGACTGGTATGAGCGCGGGCTGGATGCCTTCAGCGAGAGCTGCTCTGCCGGCTACATGATCTTCCAGCGCTTCAGGGAGGCCCTGCTGGGACACCTGGAACAGCGCGGCGAGGGCTTTGAGGCACTGCTCAGCGAGACGGCAGAGTTTACCGTCCAGACCCGCCTGGAGCTGCGCGAGGGGCAGGATCGCCTCCTCGAGCGCAACTCCTGCAAGCCGGACGCTGCCAACGCGCTGATCGACGCAATCAGCGAGCGTGAAAATTCCGATGAACTGCAGGAATACCTGGAAGCGCTGTGCGAGGCCTTCGGTGTCGACACCGAATTCCACTCGGAACACACCCTGATCCTGCGCCCGTCCGAGCATATGCTCACCGGCCACTTCCCCTACCTGCGTGACGAGGGCACCACCGTGACCTTCGACCGCGACAAGGGCCTGGCCCGGGAAGACCTGGCCTTCCTCACCTGGGAGCATCCCATGCTGGTGGAAGCCATGGACATGGTGCACTCCACCGAACTCGGCAACGCCGCCATCGGCACCATCAAGCTGAAAGGCATCGCCCCCGGCACCATGATGCTGGAGTGCCTGTTCACGGTGAATTGCGTGGCCCCGAAAGAGCTGCAGGTGGAGCGTTTCCTGCCGCTCTCCCCCACCCGCCTGCTGGTGGACGCCCGCGGCAAGGACCTGGCCCACCTGGTGCCCCATACCCGCCTCAATGAACTGGTGGAACGGGTGAAGAAGCCCGTCGCATTGGCCATCATCAAACAGGTGCAGAAGGAAGTGGACGCCAAGATGTTGCTGGCAACCCGCCAGGCGGAAACGCGTCTGTCCGACCTGCTCAGCGAAGCCGAGGCCGAGATGCGGGCGCAACTGGGCGCCGAGCGCGAGCGCCTGGCGGCGCTGCAGAAAGTGAACCCCTCGATACGCCAGGAAGAACTGGACCACCTGGACTACCGCATTGAGGAGTGCGCCATTCACATCCGCCACGCCAGCCTGCAATTGCAGGCGCTGCGGTTGATCCTGACGACCTGACGGAGAAAGGGTTTAGGGGGCGCGGGTGGTCATGTCACCCGCCCTAGCCGCCCCCACTTGTTGTCGGCCTGGACCGTGGTCCGGCAGAGTCTCCTGTATTAAGACCGGGACGCTCGCTACAAGTTCAGTGTGCCGAACTCCGCGCCAGATTACCGTTCCGCTCCCCGGCTAACAGCAGCTCCACCACCAGCAAATTCGGCAGCCGGCTCAGCCAGGCAACTGCTTTCAGTACACATCCCCTGAACAGACTTTGTGTGGCCACCTTGGCATAGCACTTGCTTGTTCACTTTATTTGAAAAACCTCTGCCATGGTGCCCCGATATGCCCAACTACGATGAAGTCTTCGCCGAAAGCTTTGCGCGCATCCTCGGCGATGGTGCCTACAACCCGGAATTCATCCGTACTTTTTACGACATCTTTCTCCAGGCGTCTCCCGCTGTGGCACAGAAATTCGAGCAAACCGACATGAGTGCCCAGCGAACCATGCTGCATGACTCGTTGCTGCTGATGATAGATTTCAACAAAACCAGAGCACCGACCCCACCCCTGGTGCGCCTGGCGGAAATTCACAGTCGTCGTGGCCACGACGTGTCGCTGGAATTTTACGACCTGTGGTTGGACAGCCTGGTTACCGCTTTGAGCCGCCATGACCCTGGCTTCAATAGTGAAGTGGACCTGGCCTGGCGCATCGCACTTGCTCCGGGTATCTGCTTTATGCGATTCGCTTATTGAGACTGCGTAAAAGGGATTAAGGGGTCAGCCCTTTTCCTCACGTGACTTCCGCTATCACCTCGAAGCGGCCCCTGTTGGCGCTGGGGTACAACTAGTAACTGAAGCGGCCGCCTTCGCTTAGGAGCGATTTTCGGGCTGTCCTTGCTTCAATCAAAGCCATCACCTCATGCGCAATAGCGTCTATCCTTTCCATAGATGTGGCAATCTGGGGGGGGAGAAGATGGACTGGGAAGCCATTGGGGCTATAGCAGAGGTCTTTGGTGCAGTGGCCGTGATCGCAACGTTGGCATACCTTGGCGTCCAAGTACGTCAGTCCAATAGGCTGATCGATTCAAGCCTGGCTGAATCGCATGCGAATGCGGCTAACGAAATTGCTCGACTTCTCGCATCTGACTCAACTGCGGCGACAATATTCTGGGAAGGCCTTGAAACTGATCGTGAAAATATCGCGATAGAAGATCTCAGACGCTTTGACCCCATGATCATGCTCTTCACGATGAGCGCCTATCAAGCGCATAGACAAAATGATAACGATGCTCTCATGCGTGCGGACTGGATACTTCAATTTCTGGGTTTCAAGCAATGGTGGCGTCAATATCGAAACACCTACAATCAGGAGTTTCAGAATTACATAGATTCCAGGTTGAGACGTCTGTGAGGTGATAGCGACCGTACACACCAAACTATTCCGAAAAGTTCGATAACGCCCAGCAATATGCGCAATCGATATAAGAATCCACCCGTAACAATTTGAAACACTCCGCACCATGAACCACAATAAATACTGTATATTCATACAGTATTGGTAAGACGTAACCATGAACGCGCCCGCCCGGATTGCAGATTTTGTCATCAATAGCAATGCAGACGATCTGGCCCAACAGATCACCCTCCTCGCCGGCCAGATCAACGCTGCTACCCACCGACTTCTGAAGCTCATCGCCGAGTTCGATACTTGCAAGGGCTGGAGCGGCGGCGGCACGGTGCGAACCTGCGCTCACTGGCTCAACTGGCAGTGTGGGATAGCACTGGGGGCCGCCAGGGAAAAGGTGCGTGTGGCACACCGACTGGAGGAACTGCCGTTGATCGATGCCGCCTTTGAAAAAGGCGAAATCAGTTACTCCAAGGTTCGAGCCATGACCCGCGTCGCAACGGCGGAGAATGAGGACTACCTTCTGATGATCGCCCGCCATGGCACCGCCAGCCATATGGAAAAGCTGGTGGGCAAGTTCGATCGTGTACAGCGACAACGTACTGACCGGCAACATGACAAGGAACAGGAAAACGCCCGCAAGCTGGTGTACTACCAGAACGATGATGGCATGTGGGTCATTCACGCGAAACTCCCACCGGAAGCCGGCGAGCAGGTTATCAAGGCTCTTGAGGCAGTGGTCGCGCCCATTCAGGAGGAACGTCAAAGGGAACTGCAGGAAAGCTGCAGCACCGACGCACATGGAGACGTCTCCGCGGAGACTTTTTCCGCAACCGTCGAGCATGAGAAACGGGAATCAGGCAACCACTTTCAGGAGTTACTGGAACACACCCGCGCTGATGCGTTGGTGAAGATTACCGAGCACTTTCTCGCCACCAGCGCAGGAGGCACTTCCCTTCAGGCCCTGAAAGGCGCCGAACGCTGCCAAATCATGCTGCACGTGGATATCGATACTCTGCAAAGGAACGGCTCGACGCATGCACCTAACCCCCACTGCCGTGAATTCGAGCATCAACAGTGGCTCAGCCCGGACACCGCCCGCCGCCTATCCTGTGACGCCAGCCTGGTGACCCTGTGTCGCTACCACCACCGCCTGCTGCACCAGGGCAGCTTCAGCATTGAGGCGGTGAGGGATGAAGGACACGACTCACCCGCCCTGCGCTTCATCTCGGCAGCAGGCGCCACCATCGAAACCAGCTTCTTCCCACAGTTTCCGGGCGTCTCCGCGGAGACGTCACCGCTGGCGCTGCAACGGCTGGCTCCCGATGTCGACGCGACCACGAGTTGTCCCTATTGGACTGGAGAGCACATGGACTACGGCATGGCGGTCGACGGATTGCTAAGGCGCACGCAGTAAAGTTAACAATCCGCCCGGGTATTCGTCTTGTGCCGCTTGCGGCAACGTTTCTGCGGCTCATCCTCTACCGGCTCCGGCTCCATCTCTTCGTCCGCAGTCGCCGCTTCGACAGGTGCCGGCGTGACGGGGGCAGCTGCTGGCGGCTCGCCCTGGATTTCCCGCGCCACCCGTTCCGCCATGGCGTTGGGGACCGGCATACTCAGGTTGTACTGGGCAATTTTCCAGCCGTCCGTGGTGCGCAGCAGCAGTCCGGAACTGCGGCACAGCCCGAGCTTCTGGTTATCGAGCAATTCGTCGAACCAGGCTACGTCGCCCGAGGGGGCGATATCGATGCGGCGCTCCCGGGGAATGTAGGTCCAGCCACGGCCCTGCTCGAAATACGGGCGGGCAAAGTCGAAAAAGGTGTCCCCCTGCCAGCGCTCGGTGGCATCGGTACCGAGGAACACAATGTCGTCGGTCATCTGCTCGCGATAGCTGACAAAATCTGACTCTGCTGCGGCGTTGTGAAAGCGGTCCAAGACTGCATCCACTTCATCCTGCGGCGTGGCGCCAACAAATCCACTCAAAGTCACCAGCGTTACAAGAGCGAGCCATTTCTGCACAATCATGTCCTCGGGAACGAAAGCGCACAGGGTAGCCCCTTGGCAAAAGGCAGTGCAAGACTGAGGTCTCTGTTAAGCTGCGAATAGCACGAGTAGCGGCAGGCATCGGGAGCACGGCATTTGCAGGTAGAGCAGGACCAGGGGCCATTAGCACAGGCAGGCGCAAGCGCGGAGCGGCCCCTGGCAGTGTTGATTGTAGGGGCCGGCTTCGCCGGTATCGGCGCCGGCATACGACTGCGCCAGAGCGGTGAAGAGAATTTCCTGATCTGCGACAAGGCAGCCGGCATTGGGGGCACCTGGTGGCACAACCGTTACCCGGGCGCGGCCTGCGATATTGCTTCCCACCTGTACTGCTATTCCTTCGAGCCCAACCCGAACTGGTCACGCAAGTTCTCTCCACAGCCGGAGATACAGGCCTATATCGAGCACTGCGCCAACAAATACGGATTGCGCGATCGCATCCGTCTGAACACCCCGGTTCGGTCACTCGCCTGGAGGGAGGACACGGGACTGTGGCAGGCACAGCTCGGTGACAACAGATCGATTTACGCGCGCCACGTGATCTTCGCCAGCGGCGGCCTCCACCAACCGGTGTTTCCGGATATACCCGGTCTCGATGATTTCGCCGGCCCCGCCATGCATTCCGCCGAGTGGGACGAGGGGGTCGATTTTCGCGATAAACGGGTGGCGGTGATCGGCAGTGCCGCCAGCGCCATCCAGTTGGTCCCCGAGTTGGCCGAGGTGGCCGCGAGCCTGGACATCTACCAGCGCACACCCAACTATGTCGCACCGCGACAGGACCGCGCCTTCACCGAAACCGAGAAACGGCGCTTTGCCCGCTGGCCCTGGCTCGGCCGCCTGTACCGCCAGTACCTGTTCCTGCGCGGGGAATATCTGCTGTTCCCGGTAGTAAAAACCCGCCATCGCTCCCGCTGGCGGGACCGCTTGCAGGCCATGATCAAAGGCCACATCCAGGCAAGCGTGGTCGATCCGGCACTGGTCGAAAAACTCACCCCGGATTACAGCCTGGGCTGTAAACGCATCCTGATCGCCGACAACTACTACGAGGCTCTCAATCGCCCCGACGTCCACGTGATCACCGACGCCATCCAGCGTATCACCAGGCAGGGCGTGGTCACGGCGGACGGCGCCGAGCACCCTGCAGATATTCTGGTCTACGCGACAGGGTTCGACCTCGAGGGCTATATGCGGGCGACACCGGTCACCGGCCGCAACGGCGTAAGCCTGCAGTCCCTGTGGGCAGAGATACCCCGGGCATACCAGGGCGGCTTTGTGCCGGGCTTCCCCAACTTCTACTTCACGACCGGCCCCAACACCGGCGTCGGCACCACTTCGGTGGTGTATATGATCGAAGCCCAGTTGGAGCTGATTCTCCAGGCCATTGCCAGTGCCGGGGAAAACCGGGCCATCGAAGTCACCGAAGCGGCCTGGGAGGAATACAACCGGATGTTACGCAGCGCGCTGCAGGAGACCGTGTGGGCGGGGGATTGCCAGTCCTGGTACAAGCGGCCGGACGGCGAGATTTCCTCCCTGTATCCCTTCAATGCGCGCCGCTATCGCCGCGAGCACCGCTATCTGGAACGCGAGCACTTCCACTGGTTCGATCGGCCCGACGCCGCGGGGGCTGCTTCGACTCAGGCCTGAAGCAATGCGCCACCGTCCAGGGCCAGTACCTGGCCCGTCATCCACTCGGAAGCACGGGAAGACAGGAAGATCGCCGTGCCTGCGGCATCTTCCATATTGCCGACCCGGTGGATCGGGAAATGGGCGCCCAGGTCCTCCCCACTCTCCAGCATGTAGGCGGTCATCTGGCTGGGAAACAGGCCGGGGGCAATGGCGTTGACGTTGATACCGGATTCCGCCAGCTCCAGGGCGAGGTGTCGGGTGAGGTGGTGAATCGCGGCCTTGCTGGCGCTGTAGGCAAAGTTCTGCATTTCCCGGTC
Source organism: Parahaliea maris (assembly GCF_008064665.1). Classification (GTDB taxonomy): domain Bacteria; phylum Pseudomonadota; class Gammaproteobacteria; order Pseudomonadales; family Halieaceae; genus Parahaliea; species Parahaliea maris. Next base: position 28,356 of record NZ_VRZA01000008.1, read on the forward strand.
AATCGCCAGACCATTGACCGAGCCGATGTTGATCACCCGGGAGCGGCGGCCAGTGCCCGCGGCGGCCCGTAGCAGCGGCAACAGGCGCTGGGTGAGGAAGAACGGCGCCTTGACGTTGAGGTTCATGGTTTTGTCCCAACCGGCCTCGGGGAAGCTCTCTACCGGGGCGCCCCAGGTGGCGCCGGCATTGTTTACCAGAATATCGAGACCACTCTCACGTTCGGCCAGGTCTGCGGCGAAGGCCTCCACCCCCGCCAGCGTCGACAGATCAGAGACGATCGCCACACACTCGCCGAATGCGCTGAGACGCTCACGGGTCTCTTGCAACTCTTCCGCCTTGCGGGCGGTGATATAGACCCTGGCACCGCTTTCGAGAAAGCCCTGGGCAATCATTGCGCCAATACCGCGGGATCCGCCCGTGACAACGACGACACGGCCCTGGACATCGAAAAGCTCTTGCATACTACCCCCTGTTCATTGAATTCAGTACGCCGGCCGGTACCAGATGGGAGAACTGTAAGCGCGCTCCTGGATGGTATCCGGGTAGTCAGCGGCACTGTCCATACCCATCGCCAAGGCATCCAGGTAGGAATGCCTGGCAGTGGGTACCTGCAGTACCCGCACGTAGTAAAAGGCCGACTGGCCGGGATCGAAATCGGGGTCCTCCCAGTGCGCCAGTAATTGCGGTGCCCCGGGGGCATCCGGCGGTAGTTTGCCGGTGCGCCGGTTCACCCTGTCAGCAACCGGCGGCAGGCTGCCATCGGCGCCGGGCTCTCGCTCTGTCGACCAGGCCACATCGTAGATCCGCTCCCGGGATTCGCCGGCGCCATCTATCCAACCCTTGATAATCTGGATTCGGTCCAGAGGGGCGCCGTCGGGATCCTGCAGGGCCTGCACCAGGAACTGCGGAACAGCGTTATCTGCGACGACTGCCGGCAGCTCACCGCCCATCGGCACACCGGCCCGGGTGGCCTGCTGGTAGATGTCCGGGGCAGCCAGCAGTTCCGGCGTCAGGGTCCAGCCGGCAAAAAACCGCAGGCCAATGCGCGGGCCACTGGTGGCGTACACTTCGCGGCGCTTCATGGCCGTCAGAATCGCCCCGCGTGTGTTGTCTTCCGCCCAGATCGCCGCCCGCCCCGAAGCCGACATGGCCCAGCCATTGGTGCCCTCTTCCTCGTCACTCCAGCCGAGCTGCTTGTTGACGGGAATGGAGTCGGTGGCCATCTTGCCGTGGAAGTTGTCCTCTTCTGCCGAAGACAGCGCGGTATGGGCATCGGTGGACCCTATAAAACCCAACTGGTATGGGTTGGCACCCAGTTCGGCTTCCATCTGCATCCCCCGCAGCAGCGCGGGGCGCAGGTAGTCGCCCACCGCGGCCTTGTAGGGCGTATGCCAGCGCTGGATATAGTGGGGATACGGCTCGAAGTCGGCGAAGGGATCTTCCGGCGACAGGTCGGGATGGGTCTCCGAGTCGCCCTTGATCTGGGTAATCTCGGCAATGGGCTCCCAGCGGCGGCGGGTAGCCACGTATTCCTCGCTAAAGGGTTCGCCGCGCAGGGTGCGGGTGTCGAACATGAAGCCCTTGGAGATATTGGAGTTGTGGGGGATTGCCAGGAAGTCCACCCCACTGGCGTTAGCGGTTTCTTCCAGCCAGGCCCAGAGGTCTTCCGGGTAGGGGCTGTCATCCAGGCCAATGGGCTGAAAGGTAGCGGCCTGTTCGGCATTGGCATCGGATACCACCACCCGGTGCAGATTGGAGCCACCGGGAATGGAACTCCACTCCCAGCCGATCAGTGCGGTAAACGTGCCCGGTTCGTTGTAGCGATCGGCCGTTTCCGTGATGACCCGCCAGGCGCCCGCTTCCACTTCGGGCATGGGCGGCAGGGTACTCACATTGTCGCCCAGTTGCCCTGCCCTGGCCGCGTCCTGGGCATCACCAGGTTCCGGCAGCACATCCACAAACAGTTGGCGCCCCTCCCCGCGGCCGATATAGCGCTGCAGGACCCAGGCGGCAAACCGGGCCTTGGCGGCATCCATCCATCCGAGCTCGCTGGTATCAATCCCGTCGTAGTAAATGTGACGTGTCACACCCAGGAATTCGGCGTGGTCGGAAACCACGAGAAAGTCGAGCGGCGTTGCCATCTGCACCCGGGCTTTGTGATAGGGGTGCGTGACCGGTTCACCGCGAGCGTAGCGGTAGGCGATATCCGGGTCGGCCACCAGGTTGTTATTGGAAAACGCGTCGGATGAATAGGTGGTGTGCAGGTGTGTATCGCCCCAGAGCAAGCGGGGTTCGGATTGCGCCGCCACGGGCAATGACAGGCTCGCTACAGCGACCAGCGCGGGAAGGGTTCGGGTCATGTTTGACTCCTATCTCTTATTGTTGTGTCGCCAGTATACCGCTGGCGCGGTTGGGGATCAGTGCCCGGCGCTGCGCAGGGCGGCCAACACCACCTCCCGGGTATCCGCAGGATCGATCACGGCATCGATCTCCAGGTAGGAGGCCGCTTCTGTCGCCTTGCCCAGTTCGTACAATTCCGTTACCAGGCGGTTAAACAGGGTATCCCGCTCTGCCGGGTCCTCCACCGCCTCAAGTTCCTTGCGATAACCGAGGCGCACGGCACCCTCCAGGCCCATCCCGCCGAATTCCCCCGTCGGCCAGGAAGCTGCGTACACCGGCGCGGCAAAACTGCCTGCGGTCATGGCCATGGCGCCCAGGCCGTAACCCTTGCGCAGGAAAATGGCCACCAGCGGCACGGTGAGCGCGGCACCAGTGACGAACAGGGATGACATGCGCCGCACCGCGGCGGCCTTCTCGCTGGCGGGCCCCACCATGAAGCCGGGGGTATCGGTGAGCGACAACACCGGCAGCTTGAACGCATTACAGATCTGCAGGAAACGGGCTGCCTTGTCCGATGCCTCGGCATCTACGGCACCACCCAACTGTTGGCAGTCGTTGGCAATCAGGGCCACGGGCTTGCCGGCCAGGCGGATAAAGCCGGTAATGATGCTGCGACCGTAGACCCGCCGCAGTTCCAGGAAACTACCGGTGTCTGCCAGGGTCTCGATCACCCGCCGCACCGGGTAGGCCCAGCGGCGATCCTCGGGAATGATGTCGCGCAACACGGCCTGGTCGGCGCACTCCCACTCGGCCACTGGCCCCTGGAAGTAGGAAAGCAGTTGCCGGGCCAACCGGGTAGCGTCGGCTTCATCCTCCGCCAGAATGTCGATCACGCCGTTGCGATGCTGCTCCTCGGCGGGGCCGATTTCCCGGGGGTCGAAAACGCCCATGCCCCCGCCCTCGATCATGGCTGGTCCGGCCATGCCAATCCACGACTGGCGCGTAGCAATGGTGAAATCGGCGCAGCCGAACAGGGCTGCATTGCCGGCAAAGCAATAGCCGTTGTTGACCGCGATACGCGGCACCTTGCCTGAAAGGTGCGCCCAGGCGCGGAAGGACTTGAGGTTGAGGCCGGCAATCTGGATGGTGACATCGGTATCACCCGGGCGTCCGCCACCGCCCTCCGTATACATTACGACCGGAAGGTTCTGGGCCTCGGCGACTTCGCAGATACGGTCGAGTTTCTGGTGATGAAAGAATCCCTGGGTGCCGGCAAGTACCGCGTAATCGTTCACGATCACCGCCGCCCGGGAGCGAGCGGGCTCAGTGAATTGCGCGTTGATAGTGGCGGTGCCGGTGATGATACCGTCACCTGCGGTGGCGCTTTGCAGCTCGAGGTAGTCGCGGCGGCTGCGCTGGGCAGCCACGGCGAGTTGCCCGTATTCCAGGAAGCTCCCCTCATCCACCAGGTCGGCGAGATTTTCCCGGGCCGTGCGGTTGCCACGCTGGTGGCGCCGCTCGCGGGCCTCGGCCCGCTCGTCGTCGAGGGTTCTGGCGATGCGTTCCTGCAGCGCCACGAGTTCCGGTCGAATGGGCTGGTCCGTCACGTAACAGGTTTTCCGCAGCAGTTCCGCAGTTTACTTGCCCTGCCAGACCGGGGCGCGCTTCTCGATGAACGCAGTCACCCCTTCCTTGGAGTCCTCACTGTTGATACAGAGATGCTGCAGGTCGGCTTCGGCAGAGATAATGCTGGCCACATCGTCTTCCATTGCCTGGTTCAGGGCCTGCTTGGCATAGCGCAGGGCAAGCGGCGCCTTGGCGGCAAGCTCTTCCGCCCAGGCCAATGCCGCGGGAACGAGTTCTTCGGCCGCCACCACGCGGTTACACAACCCCAGTTCGAGGCACCGGGCCGCACGCAGCTTCTCGCCAGTGACAATCAGCTCATACGCGCGCTTCTTGCCGATACCACGGGCCAGGTGCCAGGTGGCACCACCGTCCGGCACCAGCCCGATGGCGGCAAATGCCTGGTACAGGAAGGCGTCTTCGGCCATCACAGTGAGATCGCACACCATGGCAAAAGCGCTGCCGATACCGGCGGCCGCACCGTTCACCGCGCTGATCCAGGGCTTGGGCGCCTCGGCAATGCCCATCAGGGTAGGCTTGTACTCTGCATTGAGCTGGGTGCGGACATCAAAGTTGTCGCCCTGGGCTTCCATCAGGTCCGCGCCGGCACAAAATGCGCGACCGTTACCGGTCAGCACGGCAACGCGGATGCTGTCGTCGGCATTGACTTCAGCAACTGCCAGGCCAACGTCGCGGCGCAACTCGGCACTGAACGCGTTCAGGCTGTCGGGACGATTGAACGATACCAGGGCTACCTGGCCATGACGCTCTACCGTCACTGTTTCATAGGCGGGCATAGTGATTTCCTTATAGTCTGTAGCGCGAATCTCAGGCAGTCGCCCCGGATTCGCGCAGTTGTGCAATTTCCTGTTCGCCGAAGCCCATCTCGCTCAGCACGGATTCCGTATCCTGGCCCAGGTCATGCGCCCCGTGGCGGACTTCGGAAGGAGTGCGGCTGAAGCGCGGTGCGGGAGCCGGTTGGGTAATACCGTCGACCTCTATGTAGGTCTGGCGCTCCACGTTAGCCGGATGACTGGGTGCATCGAGGAACGACAATACCGGCGCGAAACAGACATCGGTGCCCTCCATGATCTCACACCATTCGGCCTGGGTCTTCTGCTTGAAGATCTCAGTCAGCCGTTGTTTCTGCTCCGGCCAGCGCGACTGATCGTTTTGTGCCGCGAACGTATCCTCGGGCAGTTCTGCGAGTTGCATCAACAAGGCATAGAACTGCGGTTCGATGGAACCGATGGATATGTACTGCCCGTCCGCGCATTCGTAGCTGTCGTAATAAGGCGCACCGCCGTCGAGCATATTCACACCGCGACGCTGCCCATCCCACATGCCCAGGGCCTCGAAGCCGTGGAACATCCACATCAACTGGGCCGCACCATCGACCATGGCCACATCGATGACCTGGCCCTTGCCGGAGTTACCGGTTTCCAGCAGTGCTGCCAGCACGCCATTCACCAACAGCATGCCGCCTCCACCCATATCACCCACCACGTTCAGGGGTGGTACCGGCTTTTCCCCGGCGCGCCCCGTGGCGTACAGGGCACCGGTCAGGGAAATGTAATTGATGTCGTGTCCGGCCGCCTTGGCCAACGGGCCGTCCTGGCCCCAGCCGGTCATGCGGGCAAACACCAGCCGCGGATTACGCGCGTGGCATTGCTCCGGGCCGATGCCCAGTTTCTCGCAGACGCCGGGACGGTAGGGGTCGATCAGCACATCGGCGTTCTCCACCATGCGCAACAGTACTTCCACCCCTGCCGGGTCCTTGAGGTTGAGGACCACCGACTTCTTACCGCGGAAACTGACGTCCTTCATGCCCAGTGGATCGGGACCACTGGCACGCTCAATGCGAATCACTTCCGCACCCATGTCGGCCAGGATCATGCCCCCCATGGGCGCGGGCCCGATGCCCGCCAGTTCGATAACTGTAAAACCGTTCAGTGGTCCCATGGTGCTCTCCCTTAACGAGGCTGCATGCGGATGGCGCCGTCCAGTCGGATGCACTCACCGTTGAGGTAGTCGTTCTCGGCAATGAACACCGACAGGTGGGCAATCTCGGACGGCTGGCCCAGTCGCCGGGGATAGCACACGCTGTTCTCCAGTGACTTGTAGGCCTGCTCGGGAATGGTTTCAAACAACGGGGTATGGATCAGGCCGGGTACGATGGTGTTGACGCGCACGCCGTAGCTGGCCAGGTCGCGAGCCATCGGCAGGGTCATGCCAATTACGCCACCCTTGGATGCAGAATACGCCAGCTGACCCACCTGCCCTTCCATACCGGCGATGGAAGCGGTGTTGATGATGACGCCGCGACCGCCGTCGCTGTTGATTGGGTCGTTATCCGCCATCTTTTCGGCGGCAAAGCGGGACACGTTGAAGGTACCCACCAGGTTGACGTTGATTACCTTCATGTAATCGTCCATCGGGTGCACACCCTTCTTGCTCAGGGTTTTGCAGGCGCTGCCGATGCCGGCGAAGTTGTTACAGATGTGAACCGCGCCAAACTTGGCCACCACACCGTCCACCGCTTCCTTGACTGAAGACTCGTCGGCGACATTCACGTTCCAGAAGCCGACGTTATCGGCGCCGAGATTGCCGATCACCTCGTTGGCGTTGGCTTCGTTCATGTCGAAGATAGCGACCTTCGCGCCCTTGGCCACATAGGCTTCCACGGTTGCGCGACCAAGGCCTGAGGCACCGCCGGTGACGATGGCAACTTTTCCTGCGAGATCCATTTGTGTACTCCTGTCTGTCGGTTTGAGTGAATCAGAAATTACGGGTGTTAAACGGCGAGTAGCTTTCGCCCAGGCAATCGCGACTGATGATGATCTTCATCACCTCGGACGTACCGGCATAAATCGGTGAAATCTTGGCGTCGGTGCACTGGCGGCTGATCGGGTACTCATCCATGAAGCCCGCACCTCCGTGCATCTGCACGCCTTCATCCGCCGCCTTGACCTGCAGTTCACTGGTCACCAGTTTCGCCTTGGCGGCATCCACCGCGGTCAGGGCGCCGTTGTTGAAGGCCCGCACACACTGGTCAACATAGCACTGGGCGATGTCCAGTTCAGTGCGCAATTCGGCCAGTTTGAATTGTGTATTCTGGAACGCCGCCACAGGCTTGCCGAAGGCCTTGCGCTCCTTCACGTACTCCGCGGTCAGGTCCCAGGACAGCTGCGCCGCCGCCAGGTAGCCGCAGGCGCCGATCAGGCGTTCTTCCGCCAGGCCCTGCATCAGGTAGATAAAGCCCTTGCCCGGTTCACCCAGCACATTGGCCTTGGGTACCTTGACGTTATTGAAGAACAGCTCCGCCGTGTCCTGGGCCTTGAGGCCCATTTTTTTCAGGTTGCGGCCGCGCTCGAAGCCCTCCATGCCGCGCTCGACGAGGAACAGGGTCATGTGGTGGGGGTTGTTCTCCGGGTCGGTCTTGACGGCCACCACGACCAGGTCGGCATTGATGCCGTTGGAGATGTAGGTCTTGGAGCCGTTCAGCACCCAGTGGTCATCCGCTTCCACCGCGGTGCTGCGCATGCCGGCCAGGTCGCTGCCGGCGTCGGGCTCGGTCATGGCCACGGCCAGAATGGTCTCGCCGCTGACGCAGCCGGGCAGGAACCGACGGCACTGCTCCTCACTGCCGAAGCGGGTCAGGTAGGGACCCACCAGGCGGCTGTGCAGGGAGTTGTACCAGTCGCCGGCCCGGGCGTAGGCCGTCTCCTCGATAATGATCTGTTCGAAACGGAAGTCCGGGTCGCCCATGCCGCCGTACTGTTCCTCCGGCCATACCATGAGGAAGCCCTGCTGGCCCGCTTTGAGAAACGCCTCACGATCAACAATACCTGCCTCACGCCAGCGCTCCATATGTGGCACAATCTCTGCAGCCAGGAATTTGCGGTACGCATCCCGAAACATCTGTTGTTCTTCGGTGAAATCTCGAGCTAACACGGTGGGCCTCCGGGGAGTGATAATACTGGCTGGCTAGTATGGTGAGCGCCCCACTGGCCAACAATGACCTGTGCCGACAGATAAATTGACACAAACTGACAACAAAAATACGGGGCTGTGGGGGCAACCAGAATGGATTTTATCTTGACGGAAAACCAGGCGTTTCCGTTGTACACCCTGATCTTCACCCTGACCAGCGCCCAGGTGCTGGTGTTGTACTGCCTCAGCGCTTCCAATACCCCTATCCAGGGGCTCGGCCTGTTTACCGTTTACTTCATGTCGGCGCTGATGGGGTGGATCCTGTTTGCGCTGCAACAGGGGCAGGCCGCGGGAGGCCTGGGCCTGGATGTGGCCGCCGTTGTCACCCTCATTACCAGCTATCTCCTGTTCCTCGCCTGCGGCCAGCGCGCGGGCACCCAGCGCGGGCGCTGGGTGCTGGGAGCGCTGTGTCTGGCGGCCTGTTTCAGTGCCTTTTACTTCCCCCCCGCCGAGATGTTCAAGGTGCAACTGATTGGCACCGCCCTGCTGTGGGGTGCCGCGGGCGCGGTGGCCGCCTGGCGCGGCTGGCTGACCGCCAATGCCGGGGACTGGCTCATCGCCGCCGCGGGCCTGGGACTGTGCTCGGCGCTGGCCGCCATGACCCTGTTCCCCGCGGGGGAGCCCGGTGTCGTCCCGGGCCGCGTCCTGATGTGCTACACCGCCGCCTATGTGGTGGTGGTGATCGGGTTTCTGGGTTCCGTATTGCTGGAGTACCAGCAACACCTGTCCCAGCTTGCCATCCGCGACCCGGCCACCCAGCTGTTCAACCGACGCGGGCTGGAGGAAGCCCTGCACCTGAGCCTGGCTGCGGCGGCCCGCCACAACTCCAGGACCTCCGCCGTGCTGGTAGACATCGATGATTTTCCCCAGCTCAGGCAAAGTTTCGGCAGTGACTTCGGCGACCAGGTGGTGCGCCAGCTGGCGGACTTACTGCAGGACCTCAGTCGCAGTAGCGACGTGATCGCCCGGGTCGGTAACGAGACCTTTCTGCTGATCCTGCCCAACACCGCGGGGGACGCGGCCCGCATTCTGGCGGAGCGGATACGCGAGGCAGTAGCAGACACCTTCTTCCGGGCCGACCGGCAACGGGTGGCTGTATCGATAAGCGCAGGCATCGCGACCCAGGAAGGGGCCACCACGGTGGAAGAGTTGAGCGTCTCGTCAGGCCGCGCCCTGCAGGTTGCCCGGCGCGGCGGGCAGAACCGTGTCGCCGCGGTCGACCGCAAGGCCCAGCGGTTCGGTACGGGAACCGCCACCGATGCAGGGTAAGGCCATGCGCGAGCGCTCGATCTCCGTGTATTTTGTGCGGGCCGTCCTCGAGAACGCGGTCAGCCGGGGCCTCGACCCGGCGGAGCTGCTGCGCCGCAATCGCATCTCGCCCCGCCTGCTCAAGGAGCCCAACGCCCGCATCTCCATCGAGCGCTTTGCGGACTTACAGGTCAGTACCATGGTCGCCATGGACGACGAGTCCCTGGGCTACGCGGGGCGCCGCCACCCGGTGGGCTGCTGGTCCATGATGTGCCATGCGGTCATTGGCAGCGAAACGCTGGGGCAGGCCCTGTCGCGGCACTGCCGCTTCTACCAGCTGATCGATTTCGACCTGTATCCCGAATTCATCGTCGAGGAAGACACCGCCAAGGTACGCGTTGCCCATACGCCCAACGCGGTACCGCCCCCCTACATGGTCGAACTGACCCTGTTCAACGTGCACCGTTTCGCCAGCTGGCTGGTGCAGGAACACTTGCCGCTGCAGCAGGTGTACTTGAGCTACCCCATGACGACCGATACCACCGACTATCGCCACATGTTCCTGGGCAACCCGGTGAGCTTCGAGGCCGACGAATGCGCCATGGTGCTGTCCCGTGCGCTGCTGGAGAAACGCATCACCCAGAGCGAACAGAATCTGCGGCATTTCCTGCGCCACCCGGTGCTGATCCTGATGACCCAGAACTATGCAAAAAACAGCTGGACCACACGGGTTCGCGAGATCATCGCGCGCAATATGCTGGACATGCCGGAATTGCCGGAAGTGGCCACCCGGCTGGAGATGCACCCCCAAACCCTGCGCCGCCGGCTGTCGGCAGAGGGCACCACCTTCAAGGACATCAAGAACCAGCTGCGCCGCGATACCGCCCTGCACTTTCTCGGCAAACGGGGGCTGTCCATCGAAGAGATAGCCCACCGCTCCGGATTCTCCGAATCCAGCGCATTTATTCGCGCCTTCAAGGGCTGGACCGGCGTCACACCCTACAGTTATCGCAAGGGCATTTGATCGGATTCGGAGACATTTGCGTATCTGGTTGTCTATAGTGTCAGTGAAGCCATCGGCCCGAGAGATTCCGGAGTGAAAAAACTGCTGCGCGCGCTGGCCCTGATTTACCTGGGCTACCTTCTTCTCAGCGCGCTCGTCATCCTGCCCCTACTGAACTTCCTGCCCCCCTGGTTTGTGCACCAGCAATACCAGCGCGACCTCGACCTGGAACTGGTGGTATTCAACCCCTTCAGTCTGTCGCTGTCGTCAGGGCAGTTGCGACTTTCGGAGGCCCCCACTACCCCTGTCACCGACTCCCCCACCGGCATCGAATTTGCCAGCCTCGACAACGCTGAAATCAATCTGTCGCTGACCAGCCTGTGGCGACCGGGCTGGGTATTCGACACCCTGGCGGTCGAGGGCGTGTCATTGCACCTGCGCCGACTGGCGGACGAGGGCCTGAACATCGACGATTTCCTGGCACCTGGCGAGGCTCCAGCGGAACGACCCGCCGGTGAATTGCCCGGTGTCACTGTCAACCAGATACGGCTGTCGGCCCACCGTATCATGGTCAGCGACGAGGCCCGCACCACTCCCTACCGCACGCACTGGGACGAACTGCGGGTGCGCATGTCGGACCTGTCCACGGTGCTGGAGGCGGGGCATCCCTACCATCTCCGGGTCTTCGACGAGAGTGGCGGCAGCCTGGAGTGGGAGGGGGAATTGTCCATCCCCCGTGGGCACAGCGCCGGGCGCGTGGAGCTCAGCGTGATCGGCCTGCGCCCCTTCTGGCGATTTGTAAAAGACCAGGTGGACTTTGAAGTAGTGAGCGGCCGCCTGGGGGCGGTGGCCAAGTACGAGCTGAACTGGAGTGAAGGCCTGCACTTTACTGTCGACGATGGCGGCGTCGATATCAGCCGCCTGGCGCTCGCCCCGGTCGATCCCGCGGCCCTTCCCGATACCGGGATCGACCTGGCCGCCCTGAGCATCACCGGGATCCACGTGGCGGGCGACGAGCAGCAGGTCAGCATCGACAGTATCGCCGCCGACGGCCTCAACCTGAGTGGCTGGCTGGAGGGAGAACAGGTTTCCCTCGCAGACATGTTTCGCACCCGCTTCGCCTCCGGCGATCCAGAGCCAGCGGCAGCGGCAGCGGAGCCCGCTTCGCCCTGGCGAGTGAACATTGCCAGCAGTGCGATCAACGAGGCCGAGATCGCCTGGCGCAGCCCCTTTACCGAACCGCAACAACTGACAGTTTCGCCGTTCGACCTGCGGGTGACAGACATTCGCTGGCCGGTGGAGGGCCCCAGCCAGATTGAGCTGGACTTCCTGGTCAATGACACCATGACAGGCCGCCTGGACGGCCAACTGCAACTGGAGTCGGGAGACGGCGCATTCGATTTCGCCACCGGCAAGATTCCCCTGGCCTGGTTTGCACCCAACATTCCCGACATTCTCAACGCCCAGATCGACTCCGGGCAGGCCCGCAGCCGGGGCAACCTCAGCCTGACAGGCTTTGCTCCGCAACAGATACGCCTGGAGGGCGCGGTGGACAACCTCGCCGTCCACCTCTACGGTGCCGAAGATGCGATTACCCGCTGGAAATCACTGGCCTGGAAAGGCCTGAATGTAGATCTTCCCCAACGCAGCGTAGACCTGGCTCGCCTGCACCTCGACGGCTACGCCGGCCGGGTGCACATCCATGAAGACGGCACCCTGAATATCCAGCGCCTGCTGCAGGAGGACGCCGAGAACAAGGCCCAGGCAGCGCAAGCCGCGGGGGTCGAAGAGCAAGAGCCAGCGGCGGAACCCTGGCGCTTTGCCGCCCCGGACATCGCCATCAGCGACAGCGAAGTGGACTTCATGGACGAGTCCCTGCCGATCCACTTCCGCACAATTATCGGCGACGTCAATGGCGCGATTACCGGGCTCAACAGCGACCCGGACAGCAGCCTGAGCGTCGACATCACGGGGTCGGTGGACGGCTACGCCCCGGTGGTACTCGCGGGCAGCGCCAGCCCCTTTCACCAGCCGCCGGCAGTGGATCTCGACCTGACCTTCCAGGGCGTCGACCTGGCTCGCCTGACGCCCTATTCCGGCACCTACGCCGGCTATGCCATCGACCGCGGCACGCTCAACCTGGACCTCAAGTACAGCCTGGCCAACGATCACCTGGAGGGCGATAACAAGGTGGTCATCCAGCAGCTCAAGCTGGGGAAGAAGATCGACAGCGACAAGGCGCTGGATATCCCCCTGCAGCTCGGCATCGCCCTGCTGACCGACGCCAGCGGGGTCATCGACCTGGCGGTACCGGTGAGTGGCGACGTCGACAATCCCGAGTTCTCGCTGGGCTCGGTGATCATGGGGGCCTTCGTCAACCTGCTCACCAAGGCCATCACGGCGCCCTTTACCCTGCTGGCCAACCTGGTGGGCAGCGAAGACGACCTGCAGCGCTTCAATTTTGCCGCCGGCAGCAGCGAGCTGGATGAGTACGGCCGCGCAAAAATGACCGAGCTGGCCGAGGCCATGGCCCAGCGCCCCAAACTCAAGCTGGTCATTGGCGGGCGCCTGAACCCGGCGAGCGACCGGCAGAAACTGCAGCAACAGCTCCTGCGCGAGGCGTTGCTCGCCGAGGGGCTGACAGAACAGGATATCGATGATCGCAACGAGGCCTGGGAAGCGGCGGTCGCCCGCCGCTACGCTGAACTGCCGGCCGCCCCGGAAGCGGCCGCCGACAACACCGAAGCGCCGTCGCCCCTGGTCCAGGCGCGCCGGGTGCAGGCGCAGATAGCGGTACCGGACGACGCCCTGAAGGCGCTGGCAGAGGAGCGCGCCGCCAGCAGCAAGCGCTTCCTGGTCAACGAGGCCGGCGTTGCGGCAGACCGGGCGGTGATCGAGCAAACCGACCCGGCCGCGGATTACAACAGCTTCAGCGGCGTGGAAATGTCCGTAGACACCTGATCAGGCGGGCTGGAGCTTCACCCCGCAGTAGCGGCACAGGTAACGCCCGGTGCCGCGCTGGACACGGTTGTGCCGGGTGGTCGACAGCTCGTGATCGCGACAGGCACAGCGGTAGGGGTGGGTGCGCTGGCGGCGTTGGGGAATATCCGAGAGGTCGCGGTCAAAGGTCACCGTGGGCGCCACCCCCAGCAGGTCCATCACCGCCCGCCACTCGCGCCCGTGGGGGGCGACCCGGCGACGCTGGTACAGGGTGTGCACGATGTAGTGGGCCACTTCGTGGGGCACGGTATCTTCGAGGTTTTCCCGATAGTACTTGGCGAATATCCAGGGGTTGTAGCGAATCCAGCTGCGCCGCCCGTCGCTGCGAAACATGCCAGCGCTGCGCCCGCGCAGGTCAAAGCACACTGCGGGCACCGCGAACTCCCGACCCAGGGCCTGCCCCACGCGCGCCACGCAGGCGGCCGTGGCCTGCTCCACCTCGCGGCGCTGCTCCGCCCCGATCGGCTCGATCTGTGACTGACTCACCCTGACTGTTCACCCTTCCCGTACTGGCCGGGCAGTATATCTGACCAGCTCTGCTGGCACAGGCTCAACCACTCGCTGAGGGCCGCACTGTGAAATTTGTCGCGGTGCAGTATGAGGTTGAGATGGCGGTGGAAATCGCGCCCGGGCACGGCCAGCGGCACCAGGGAGCCCCGGGCAAAAGCTTCCACCAGGCTGATCCGCGACAGGCAGCCCACCCCCAACCCGGACTCCACGGCCCGCTTGATGGCCTCGGTGTGGCTCAGCTCCATGCTGATGGACAGGTCCGGCAGAATGCCGTGCATGGCGCGGTCAAAAGTCTGGCGGGTGCCGGAACCCCGTTCCCTCACGATCCAGTCGAGACCCAGGAGATCATCGTCGCTCAGCGCGGGCCGCCCGGCCAGCGGATGACCGGGTGCGGCGAACACCTGCAATTCGTCCTCGCGCCAGTGCCGGGTCTCCAGGTCCGGATGGTGGAACTCCCCCTCCACCAGGCCCATATCCAGTTCGAAGGCCGCCACCATCTCCGCCACGCGCTCGGTATTGGCCACGGTGAGGCTGACATCGGCAGCGGGGAACCGGCGGCGGAAGTCGGCGATCATCTGAACCGCGAGATAGTTGCCGATGGTGAGGGTGGCGCCAACCTGCAGGCGCCCGGCCACCTCGCGCCCGGACAGGGCCTGCTCGAGCTCCCGGGCCTGGGCCAGCAGGTTTTCCGCCCTGGGCCGCAGCTGAGCCCCCAGCTCCGACAGCTGCAGCCGCTTGCCCCGCCGGTCGAACAGCTGCACCCCGAACTGGCTCTCGAGATCCTTGAGGGCGCCGCTGGCCGCGGACTGGGACATGGCCAGGTCTGCGGCGGCCCGGCTCACGTTCTCATGGCGGGCAGTGGCGAGGAAAACCTCGAGCTGGCGCAGGCTGAAGCGCATCTTTTATCCGTATTTCCGATATTGTTTATCCATTATTCCCGTTTTACCAATATATGAAAAGCCCCTAGACTGCCGCCATCAACGACTCGCCTTTTCACACAGAGGAAACCGCAAGATGGCCACACTGCTCCGGGAACAGGTCACTGAAGTCCACCACTGGACCGACCGGCTGTTCAGCTTCAAAACCACCCGCGACCAGGGCTTCCGCTTCAAAAACGGTTATTTCACCATGATTGGCCTGGAACACGAGGGCAAGCCCCTGCTGCGGGCCTATTCCATGGCCAGCGCCAATTACGAGGACCAGCTGGAGTTCTTCAGCATCAAGGTCCCGGACGGCCCCCTGACCTCCAAGCTGCAGAACATCCAGGTGGGCGACGAGCTGCTCATCAACAGCAAGGCCACTGGCACCCTGGTGCTGGACAACCTGCTGCCGGGCCGCAACCTCTACCTGATCGCCACCGGCACCGGACTGGCGCCCTTCCTGTCCATTATCAAGGACCCGGAAATCTACGAGGCCTTCGACCGGGTCATCCTGACCCACGGCTGCCGCTATGTGGAGGAACTGGCCTACCAGGAGGCGATCACCGAGCACCTCCCCAACCACGAGTACCTGGGTGAGGACGTGCGCAGCAAGCTGGTGTACTACCCGACAGTGACCCGGGAGGAATTTCGCAATACCGGCCGCCTGACCGATCTCCTCGGCAGCGACAAGCTGCCCACGGACATCGGCCTGGAGCCGATCAACCCCGAGCACGACCGCTTCATGATCTGCGGCAGCCCGAGCATGCTCAAGGATATCTGCGCCCTGCTCGACGGACGCGGCTTCCGTGAGTCCCGCCACGGCAAGCAGGCCCACTACGTCATCGAGCGGGCCTTCGTAGAAACCTGAGCAGAAACCTGAACCGAAACCGGTACTACTGCGCGTCACCCACGTCGAGGTGTTCGCGCAGTTCCCGCTTGAGGAACTTGCCGTTGGCATTGCGCGGCAGGGGGTCATCCAGGAACCAGAGATAGCGCGGTACCTTGAACGGGGCCAGCAGGCCGGCGCAATGTGCCCGCAGCTGGTCAGCGCTGGCGCTGGCGTCCTCGTTCAGGTACACGGCGGCACCGACTTCTTCCCCAAGGCGGTCATCCGCCACCGCAAACACCACACACTCGGCCACGCTGTCATGGGAAAACAAGGCGTTTTCCACCTCGGCGCAGTAGACGTTCTCGCCACCGCGCAGCACCATGTCCTTGGCCCGGTCCACCAGGAAGATAAAACCGTCCTCGTCCAGGTAGGCGATGTCGCCGGTGTGCAGCCAGCCCTCGGTGATTGATTCCGCGGTGGCCTCGGGACGGTTCAGGTAGCCCTTGATGACCGGCGCCCCGCGCACCCACAGCTCCCCGATCTCGCCGGGGGGCAGCGCCTCCCCCGTCGGGCCGACACACTGCGCCTCGAAGGTCGGCATGGCCGGCCCCACACTGGCGGGTTTGTTGCTGAAGAAAACCGAGGACACCGCCGCAATAATCCCGCAGGTCTCGGTCATGCCGTAGCCGGTATTGGGACGCGCGTTGGCGGTCAGCTGGTCGATCTTTTCCACCAGGTCCGGCTGCAGGGCCGCGCCGCCGCCGCCCAGGGTCTTGAGGGAGGAGGTATCGCGCCGCTCGAAGTCCGGGTGCATCAGGATTTCCCGGGCCATCATCGGCACCGCATTGAATACCGTGACCCGCTCGCGCTCGATCAGGGCCAGGGCCTCCTCAGGGTCCCACTTGTACATGTGCACCATGCAGCCGCCGGCCACCGTGGTGGCGTGAGCCACGCAGTTGTTACCGGTCACATGGAACAGGGGAGTGGCCAGCAGCGACACCAGGGTCTCTGGCGGCGCTTCGGGATCGGCCGGCTCTGCCTCCCCGGCCAGCACCAGGGCCTGAGTCTGCACCGCGGTCGAGAAGGCCACGTTGAGCACATTGTTCACGCAGCCGCGATGGGTCAGGCGCGCCCCCTTGGGCCGACCGGTAGTGCCGGAGGTGTAGAAAATACAGGCGTCGTCCTCCGGGTCGATCAGGGCCTCGGGAAGGCTGCCGGGCGTATTGACCACATCCATCCACTCGCAGACCCAGTCGGGCACCGCGTCTTCCATGCGCACGGCGGCAACCACCAACTCCGGGAAGTTTTCACGAATAGCCGCGAAGCGCTGCAGCCGCTCGCGGTCACAGATCAGGACTTTCGGCGCAGAGTCCTCCAGCGCGAACTGCATTTCGCTTTCCACCCACCAGGCATTCATACCCACGGCCACAGCACCCATGGCAGTCACCGCCCAGTAGGCCAGCATC
Source organism: Parahaliea maris (assembly GCF_008064665.1). Classification (GTDB taxonomy): domain Bacteria; phylum Pseudomonadota; class Gammaproteobacteria; order Pseudomonadales; family Halieaceae; genus Parahaliea; species Parahaliea maris. The sequence continues at coordinate 45,289 of NZ_VRZA01000008.1, forward strand.
CACTCGGGGTAGTTGCGCATGGCAATGGCGACCCGATCGCCGGGCCTCACCCCCTGCTGCTGCAGCCAGGTAGCGACCGAGGCGACGATTTCATGGGCTCCGGCATAACTGAGGCGCTCGTCCTGGTAAACCAGATAATCGGCTGCGCCGTGGGCGGCGCTCGCCAGCCAGATTTCCCGCAGTGAAGGTGGAGCGTGGCAATAGGTGCGGATGGCGACGCCGCCGACTTCCGCTGTGGTGACTTCGAAGGGCTGGCCCTCGGCGGTCAGTTGATCCCAGGCCTCTTTCAGGTGTTGATACACAGTCTCTCCCAGTTATCGGCAGTTATCGGGAAGGGCGAGCATAACGGCTGAGGACGGTGCGCTCAATCACTCTGGAATACTGTCACCAGCGGTCAACTTTTTTGTAGGATAACGTCATTGCCGCTCCATCCGGCGGACAACAGACTGAAGCCCTTTTTGCCCTACGCCAGTCCCCAGGAATCATAATGAATACACAACAGCTCGACACCCGCCGCCTGGCGGCCTATCTGAAGCAGCACATCCCCGGTCTCGACGGCGAACTGACTGCGGAAAAATTTGCCGGCGGCCAGTCCAACCCCACCTTCAAACTGAGCTGTGGCGACAGAGCCTTCGTCCTGCGCCGCAAGCCACCGGGCGAACTGCTCCCCTCTGCCCACGCGGTGGACCGCGAATTCCGGGTGATCAGCGCCCTCCAGGACACCGACGTTCCCGTGCCCCGCACCTACACCCTGTGCGAGGATGACAGCGTGATCGGCTCGATGTTCTACGTCATGGAGTACATGGAAGGCCGCATTCTGTGGGATCCGCTACTGCCTGAAGCCGCCGACAACAGCGAGCGTGCGGCCTACTACGACGCCATGAACAAGACCATGGCCGCCCTGCACAGCGTGGATATCGACGCCGTGGGGCTGTCGGACTACGGCAAGCCGGGCAACTATTTCGAGCGCCAGGTGGGCCGCTGGACCAAGCAGTACCGGGCGTCGGAGATGGAATCCATCCCGCACATGGAAAAGCTGATCGAATGGCTACCGGCCAATATGCCGGCAGACGATGGCACCGTCAGCCTGGTGCACGGTGACTACCGCCTCGACAACATGATGTTCCACCCCGCAAAACCCGAGGTGATTGCACTGCTGGACTGGGAACTATCGACTCTGGGCCACCCGCTGGCGGATCTCGCCAACCAGTGCATGGCCTGGATGCTGCCGCGGGACAGCAGCATGAAAGGACTGGCAGGCGTCGACCGGGCCGCGCTGGGCATTCCCTCCGACGAGGAGTACATCGCCCGCTACTGCGAGCGCACCGGCCGCAGCGGCATCGACAACTGGAACTTTTACCTGGCCTTCTCCCTGTTCCGCCTGGCGGCGATCGTGCAGGGTATCCGCAAGCGCGCCGAGATTGGCACCGCCTCCAGTGCCGAAGCCGATGCCCGCGGCGCGCTGGTGTTCCCGCTGGCCGAAATGGGCGTCAGCCTGATCGAATAAGCGCGGATTATCCGCTACACCCAGCCTCAGGCGGCGGCGCGGCCGTCCTTGCTTGCGCCGTCGCTGGAGGCGGCCTTCTTGCCGCCGGTGCTGGCGCGGGCCCGTCCGGCCCGGGCCTTGGGCGCACTCTTGGTCTTGGTACGGCTTTTGGCCTTGGCGCCACTCTTTGGCTGGGGCTCGGGTATCTGCGCCATACGCTCGCGCAGGGCCTCCCGGTCGGAACGGGTCGCCGGTGGACGGCGGCGGGAAGAGCGCGGCCGGTGATAGTCCTCTGCCTTCGGCCGCAGGTCACCGTATTCGAAGCGGTGCAGGATCTCCTCCATGGTGCGGCTGATCTTGGTGCAGACGCGAATGGTCTCGATGTGGGGATAGGCGCTGTGCTCTCCCCCTTCCACCAGGGCCAGCAGTTCCTTCTCCGAGATATGTGACAGAATCTTGGTCGGGTTGTACCAGCGGAAGCTGGGAATGATGTTGATATCGCCGCTGTACTCCTGGTCGATCAGGCTGTGAATGCCGTTCATCAACAGGTTGAAGCGCGGCCAGGTGTCGCCGTTTTTCTGGACCATGCCGCGATAGAAATTGAGCAGTTCCCGGCCCATGCCGATACCGAGGCTACCCACGGAAGCCACCAGTTTGCCGCGCTTGCCACTGCGGTTGAGGAACGGCGTGGCAATCGGGTTCACCATGCTCACAATGTAGTGATTGGTGCTGAACAGCCGCGACAGGCGCTTGGCCGGCAGGTCGTCGGCGATCGAGCCGTCCACCCACTTGCGGGTGGGCAGGTAGGGCTGGGCCTCGCCGTGGACGTTCTTGGCCATGAGCATGACCGGCGGAAAGACGCCGGGTACGGCGCAGGAGGCCATGACCGCCGAGCGCACGTAAACGTTGGGTGAGGTAATGGCATTGAGCAGGCGCGAACGCTGGTGCTGTTCCGCCGGCGCTACCGTAATACTGATCTGGCGACCGGTTTTTTCGTAGGCCTCCTGGAAGGTCAGGTCCGGTACCAACCCGTCGATAATGGCCTCCAGACCACGTACATCGATCTGCGCGTTGGCGCCAAAGAACATGCGAGAGAAGGCGTTGGCCTCTTTCTCGGCCTCGAAGTGCATGGAACTGGGGTCGAAGACATGTTGTAGCTCTTCATCGGTGTGGGTACCAACGACACCGGCGACCAGCGAACCGGCACTGGAGCCGGAAATCACCCGGGGCAGCAATCCCTGTTCCAGCAGGGCCCGCACCACGCCCATATGGTAGAAGCCGAGGACGCCGCCGCCACTGAGCATGAGGGCAGAGCGGCCGAAACAGATATTGGAGCGATAGAAAAAGTCCAGCTTGGTCTGGGTGTCGATCTCGTCGGACTTGAGCTCGGCCAGGAAGCGCAGGGAGTCGTCGATTTCGTCGATGTACTGCTCGATCAACTGCTTGGTGCCGAACTTGGCGCGGTGATAGAGGGAACTCCGCCCCATTCCGCCCATATTGCCGTGAATACCCTCATTCAGTGCAAACAGCAGGCCATGGTGGTCGTGCCGGGAGCGCAGGGCCCGCAGCCGGTCCAGGCGCATACGAATCTGGGCATAGTCGTACTGGCGGGTCTGGTCGACTTCCCGCCAGCGCTTTTCGCCGGAGATCTCGTCGTGGGCAATGGCCGCATCGCGCCACTCCTCATAGCTGGTGCTCCGATCCATCTGCTTTTCCAGCTGGCGGAGCTTGCGCGCGTGTCTCACTGGCTTACCTCGGGATTTAGTGGACTTTCAAGGATAAAACATTACAGCGGCTGAGCACAGGGCCAGCCAGAACTGGCCCGGGGTGGCAGGAAACTGGCCGATCAGTCCTCCGGGGAACCCTCCCCGGCCTTGTCAGCTTCCTTACGATACTGCTCCACAAGGTGCTTTTTGTACAGCTTCCCATTGTCCATCCGGGGCAGCTTTTCGTGGAAATCAAGGCTCCGGGGCACCTTGATGTGGCTGAGCCGCTCACGCAGCCACTCCAGCAGCTCGAAGGCGACCTCGTCGGTGGCATCCGCCCAGTTCTGGGGCTCTACCACGGCCTTGACCTCCTCGCCAAACTCGGTGTTGGGAATGCCGAATACCGCCACGTCGGCCACCTTGTCGTGGGTGATCAGCAGGTTTTCGACCTCCTGCGGATAGATATTCACCCCACCTGAAATAATCATGAAATTCTTGCGATCGGTCAGGTAGAGGAAGCCGTCCCGGTCCACGTAGCCCACGTCCCCGGTGGTGGCCCAGCCGCGGTCGTTGTAGGCCTCGGCGGTCTTGCCCGGCTCGCCGTGGTACTCGAAGGTGGCCTGGTCGCCGGAGAAGTACACCGTACCGATTTCACCCGGCGGCAGTTCGTTGCCGTCGTCATCGAGAATATGCAGTTCTCCCAGCAGGGCGGGCCCCACCGAACCCTTGTGAGTCAACCAGCTGGCGGAGTCGATAATGGTCACGCCAATGCCCTCGCTGGCGGCGTAGTACTCCACGATAACCTCGCCCCACCAGTTGATCATCTGCTCCTTCACTTCCACCGGGCACGGCGCCGCGGCGTGGATCGCGAACTGCATGCTGCTCACGTCGTACCGCTTGCGCACCTCCTCCGGCAGCTTGAGCATGCGAATGAACATGATGGGCACCCACTGGCTGTGGGTCGCCCGGTGTTCCTCGATCAACTGCAGGGCGTGTTCGGGCTCGAATTTTTCCATCACGATGGACGTGCCGCCCTGGTGGATGGTCATGAAATTATAATGCAGGGGAGCCGCGTGATAGAGCGGCGCCGGCGACAGATAGACCGTCTCCTCGCCGAAGCCGAAAGCGGCGCCCAGGGTCGCCGCCAGGGGAAACTCCGCCAGCACGTCTTCACTGTGGGGGGGCACAAAGACCCCCTTGGGCTTGCCGGTCGTCCCGGAGGAGTACAGCATGGCCACGCCGTTGCCCTGGTCGACAATGGGCTCGGCGGGCTGGGCATCCACCGCCTCCTCCCAGGAATCGAAACCGTCGCAGATACCGCCCACCATGTACCAGCCCTTGAGACCGCCTAGCTGCTCGCGCAGGCCGCTGGCCATGTCCTTCAGCTTGTAGGAGCCGATAAACACCTCGGCGTCGCAGTTCTGAAGGATATAGGCCGTCTCCTCCTTCTGCAGGTGGGTACTGATGGGGGTAAAAATGATACCGGCCCGCTGGGCCGCCCAGCAGATCTCCAGAAAATGGCGGTTGTTCTCCATCATCATCGCGATGTGCGCGCCCTTGGCCACACCGAGAGAACGAAACAGCTGGGCCCCCTGGTTACTGCGCTGGTCGAGTTGGGCGTAGGTCACCATCTCCCCGGAATCACCCATGATGAAAGCGGGTTTGTGGGGGTAGGTCTGGGCGGTCACACTGGGATGCGGCATGTCGTAGATACCTCGTTACGGCGCTTTCGGCGCGTTATCGTTATTCCGGCGCCACACTATAGAACCTGCGGGAAGGGGCTGGCAATGGCGGCTACCGCCTCGCTGGTATTACTGATAGTCCGGCGCTGGACCTAGCGGGCCCCGAGTCGCATCTACTAGAATGGGTGCAGACGTGTCAGTTTCCTGTGCCGCCACCACGCAGCGGCAGTTTCATGAGGTACCCCATGCTTCCTTCCCAGGCTCTCTCTCCCGCCGAGCTGCGCCAACGCATTCGCAGCGGTGACCACCGCGGCAACACATCCGGCTTTGCGCAGGGGTTTGTACAGTGCAACCTGGCCATTTTACCGGCCGAGTGGGCGGCGGACTTCCTGCGTTTCTGCCAGTTGAATCCGCGCCCCTGCCCGCTGGTCGGTATGTCCACCAGCCCCGGCGATGTCGCGCTACCACCTTTGGGGGATATCGACATACGGACCGACGTGCCAAGCTACCGCGTTTTCCGCGAGGGGGAACTCGTGGATGAAGTGCATGACATCCGCGAACTCTGGCGTGATGATCTGGTCACCTTTGCCCTGGGTTGTTCCTTTTCCTTCGAGGAGGCGCTGCTGGCGGACGGCCTGGAAGTGCGCAATGTCACCCAGGGGGTGAACGTGCCAATGTACCGCACCAATATTCCCTGCCAGGCAGCGGGCGCCTTTGCCGGCAACATGGTTGTCAGCATGCGGCCCTTTCGCGCCGCGGACGCCATCCGGGCAGTGCAGATCTGCACCCGTTTTCCCGCGGTACACGGTGCACCGGTCCACCTGGGAGATCCGGCGGAAATCGGTATTGCCGACCTTTCACGGCCGGACTACGGTGATGCAGTGACGCTGGAAGAAGGCGAACTGCCCGTGTTCTGGGCCTGCGGAGTGACACCCCAGGTGGCTCTGGAGAAGGCCCGGCCGCCGTTCGCGATTACCCACAGCCCGGGCTGCATGCTGGTGACCGACCTGCGCAACAGCCGCCTCGCTGTGATGTAGGCATTGGACAAACCTTGAGAACTGACAGACGGAACCAGAAACGATGCGCCTGAACTGCGATCTCGGAGAAAGCTACGGCAGCTACACCATGGGAATGGATGCCGAGGTCATGCCCCACATCCACCTGGCCAATGTCGCCTGTGGCTTCCACGGCGGCGACCCGCTTACGCTGCAGCGCACCCTGACCCTGGCGGCCCGGCACGGTGTCACCGTGGGCGCGCACCCGTCCTATCCGGACCTGATCGGTTTTGGTCGGCGCAGCATGCACCTCAGCCGCGAGGAACTGGTGGCGGACATTCTCTACCAGGTGGCGGCACTGGATGGCATGGCCGCGAGCACGGGAGTCCAGCTGGAATATATCAAACCCCACGGCGCACTCTATAACGACATGATGGCCAACGCTGAAGTGCGTGAAGGCGTCATGCAAGCGGTGGCCACCTACCACCGCCCGCTGAAGCTGATGCTGCTGGCGACCCCTGGCGCCGACCAGCACCGGGACGAAGCCGAACAGGCCGGTGTCAGCGGCCTGCTGTTCGAAGCCTTCGCCGATCGCTGCTACGACGATGACGGCAGCCTGCTGTCGCGGCGCAAGCCGGGTGCCGTACACGATCGCGAAAGCACCCTCACCCAGGTCCGCCAGTTGCTGCACGACAGGAGCGTTACCTCCATCAGCGGCCATCGCCTGGCGCTGGAAGCCGATACGATCTGCGTACACGGCGACAATATCGAGGGCGTGCGCGCCATCGAGGCCATCCGGGCGATTGTCGACGAGGCCTGATCCAGTGCGACTGACCCAGGCGGGAGAAGCCGCCCTCATGCTGTACCTTGGCGACACGACCTCACCGGCCGTATCGGCCCGGGTGCAGTCTGCTGCCCAGGCGGTTGAACTGGCACTGGGGAGCGACCTGGTAGACCTGGTGCCGTCCTACGCCTCACTGCTGATCATCTACAACCCGCTCTCTACCGATCATTTCAGTGTCGCCCGCCGGGTGCGCGAGGCAACCGGCAGCCTGGATACCGGTGCAACCGGTGCCAGCCGGGAAGTCCGCCTGCCCGTGTATTACCACCCAGAGGCAGGCGCCGACCTGGAAACCCTCGCCGCGCGCGCCGGCCTTTCAGTGGATGACGTGATTGCCATTCACAGCGCAACGGAATACCGCGTCTACGCCATCGGCTTTGCCCCGGGCTTTGCCTACCTGGGCGAAGTGGACGAGCGCATTGCCGCACCACGCCTGGCCACCCCGCGGCAGCGGGTTCCCCGTGGTGCAGTGGCCATTGCCGACCGCCAGACGGCGGTCTACCCGGCGGTTTCCCCGGGCGGCTGGAACCTGATCGGCCGCTGCCCCACCCGCATGTTCGACCCCGATGCAGACCCGACCATGCCGGTAAACGTGGGCGACCGGGTGCGCTTCGAACCTATCGACCGCGAGCAGTTCCTGGCCCTGGGAGGTGAGCTGTGAGCCTGGAGGTCATCCAACCCGGCCTCATGAGCCTGCTGCAGGACAGCGGCCGCTTCGGCCAGCAGCGTATCGGCCTGACCACCGGCGGCCCACTGGACCCGGAAGCCTTCGCCCTGTGCAACCGGCTGCTGGGCAACGAAGCCGGAGCCACCCTGGTGGAAGTAAGCTTTGGCGGGCTCGTACTCAAGGCGACAGTCGAAACCCGCCTGTGCGTATGCGGCGCCGAAATGCCCCTGCGTATCAACGGGGAGCCCCGCGAACTGTGGCGGGTGCACCCGGTCAGGGCCGGCGACGAAATCGCCCTGGAGTTCGCCACCGCCGGTTGCCGCGCCTACCTCGGCGTGGCCGGCGGTTTCGCCATTGCACCGCGCTTCGGCAGTGCCAGCACCGTGGTGCGGGAGAAAATCGGCGGGCTGGCGGGCGACAAACTCCAGCCCGGTGACAGCCTTCCCTGCAGCGCCAACCGGGATGCCCCCCTGCGCTACCTCGACGAGGCCGATCGTCCGCACTACGGCGACAGCGTGACCCTGCGGGTCATCCCTGGCTACCAGGTGGATCACTTCCCGCCACTGGAGCAGCGACGGTTCTTCGCCAGCGAATACACGGTATCCGACCGCTGCGACCGCATGGGGTACCGGCTGGAAGGCCCGGCCATTGCCTGCGACATCGAAGGTATCCTGTCGGAGGGCATCTGCTTTGGCGCCATCCAGATTCCGGCAGACGGACAACCCATTGTCCTGCTCAACGACCGCCAGACCATTGGCGGTTACCCCAAGATTGGCGCGGCGTTGTCCCTGGATGTCGCCCGTCTGGCCCAACTGACACCCGGTGCTACGGTGCGCTTCGAAGCGATAACGACCGAGGCCGCCCACAATGCGCTGCACCTGGCCAGACACCGCCTGCAGCACCTGCCCCTGACGGAGTACCGCCCATGAGCGAAGCCGAACTCTCAGTCGCCATCGAGAACGTGCTGGTGGCCCGCAACCTGCGCCAGATGCGCGTGGCCCAGGCCGCGCTGGCACCAGGCTACTACCTGCGCGCCGCGCACATGCTGCACAAAGCCAGCGGCTGCGTGCTCATCGGCACCGGGTTCCCGGTGGCTGACACCTTCGAAACCGACGGTCCGGTGGGCGCCATCGCCCTGTACGAAGCACTGGCGGCACTGGGCTACCAGCCGATTCTGGCCTGTGCAGCGCCGCTGGCAGGCGCCCTGGCAGCAGACTTCCGGATTCTGGAGTTGAACGCCGACAGCCTCGACGGCGCCCGCGAACAGGCCGCCGCCGAACTGGCCGCACTGAACCCCGGAGCGATCGTCTCCATCGAGCGTCCGGGCCTGACCGACGACGGCCGCTACTACAACATGCGCGGCGAGGACATCAGCGCCCGCTGCGGTATTTTCGACCCCTTCCTGGAACTGGCCGACTGCCCCACCATCGCGATTGGCGACGGCGGCAACGAAATCGGTATGGGCAACATTGCCGAGGCCATTAGCGCCCTCGACATCCGGGTCTCCGTGACCCGTTGCGACGAATTGCTGGTGGCCGATGTCTCCAACTGGGGCGCCTACGGCCTGATCGCGTTTCTCGGCCTGTGGCACCGCCAGGATCTGCTGGGCAAGATCTCCCCCAACGCCATTCTCGACTATCTTTCGGTACGGGGTAGCGTAGACGGCGTGACCCGGGAGAACACCCCCACCGAGGACGGACTGGACGCCTCCCAGGGGGTGGACGTCATCCGCGAACTGCGGGCACTGACCGGCTTCGGCGACAGCGCCAACTGACTTGACAACCAACCACAGGAACACCCCATGAGCATCGTATACCTGAACGGCGAATACCTGCCGATGAACGAGGCCCGCATCTCCCCGATGGACCGCGGCTTCCTGTTTGGCGACGGCATTTACGAGGTCATTCCCTCCTACGACGGCAAGCTGGTTGGCTTCGGCCCCCATATGGATCGCATGCAGGACGGACTGGATGCGCTGGAAATTCGCCTGCAACTGGATCAGGACGAGTGGCGCGACATTGCGCTCAACCTCGTTGAACGCAATGGTGGTGGCAACCTCGGCATTTACTTCCACGTCAGCCGCGGCGCCGACAGCATCCGCAACCACGCCTACCCCAGCGGCGTGGAACCAACGCGCTATGCCTTTGCCTTCGAGATCCCCCCTGCCCCGGTGGCCGACAAGGCGCAAGCGACCTGCTACAAGGTGTCCACGACCGAGGACCTGCGCTGGAAACGCTGCAACATCAAGTCCACGGCACTGCTGGGCAATGTCATGCACTACCAGCAGGGCTACGCCAATGGCAACAGCGAGACCATTCTCTATAACGCCAGGGGCGAGCTGACCGAAGCCGCCGCCTGTAACGTCTACATCGTCAAGGACGGCGTGGTTGCCACACCGGACCTGGACCACCAGAAACTGCCGGGCATCACCCGCCTGATCCTGCTCGACGTGCTGCGCAAGGACGGCTCGATCCCGGTCGAGGAGCGGGTTGTGACACTGGAGGAACTGAAAAACGCTGACGAGGTGTGGCTGTCCTCCTCCAGCAAGGAACTGGCGCCGGTGGTCGAGGTGGACGGCGTCACCGTGGGTGACGGCAAGCCCGGCGACATCTGGCTGGCCGCCGAAACCCTGTTCAGCAAGCACCGCTACGACTACTAGACCGGTTAGCTCTCATGTCCCGCCCCAACCAGGCCAGGCTCGACCTGGCCGCGCTGCGCCACAACGCAGACCTGGTCCGTGAACTCGCGCCCAATGCCAACAGGATGGCCGTAGTGAAGGCCAACGCCTACGGCCACGGCGCCGTCACCATGGCCAGGGAGCTCGAAGGTCGCACCGACGCCATGGCCGTGGCCTGCCTGGAAGAAGCCCTGGAGCTCCGTGAGTCGGGCATCGCCTCGCCCATCCTGTTGCTGGAGGGCGTATTCGAGCCGGACGAGTTGAAAATTGCTGCGGAGCAACAGATCTGGGTAACAGTGGACAACGCGGTCCAGCTGGAATGGCTGGAAAATGCCCGCCTGTCTGCCCCACTGCAATGCTGGCTCAAGGTCGACACCGGCATGCACCGGCTGGGCGCAGAGGCAGGCCAGGTGGCCGCCTTCTTCCAGCGCCTGGTGGACTGTCCCAACAGCGTGGGCACGCCGGTACTCTCCACCCACTTTGCCAGCGCCGACGAGATCGAGCGCGACACGACCACCCGTCAGCTCGCCCTGTTCGAACAGTTGACCGGCGACTTCAGGGCATTGCGCAGCGCCGCCAACTCGCCTGGCGTGCTGGCCTGGCCCGCGTCTCACTACGACTGGGTGCGCCCCGGCTACATGCTGTGGGGCAACTCGCCTTTTGGCACTGCAGAACAGGCCAATGCGGCCCGCCTGCGGCCGGTGATGACCCTGTGCTCCGCTGTCATTTCCGTACGCGATGTTGCCGCGGGTGAATGCGTGGGCTACGGCGGCAGCTGGCGCGCCGAACGCCCCTCCCGCATCGCCACGGTCACGATTGGCTACGGCGATGGCTACCCCCGCACCGCCAGCAACGGCACCCCGGTACTGGTCAATGGCCAACGTGCCCCACTGGCCGGCCGGGTCTCCATGGATATGATCACCGTGGATGTCACCGACCTCGACCCGGTCCAGATCGGTGACCCGGTGATTCTGTGGGGTGACGGATTACCCGTGGCGGAAGTGGCGGAGCCCGCCGGCACCATCGGTTACGAACTCCTGACGCGCATGCCACCACGCACCCCCAGGGTCGTCGTCACCGCCTGACAATGCCGATGATAAAAAGCACGCTCAAGGTCCTGCTCTGGTTGATACTGCTGTTAATACTAACTGCAACCGGGCTTTACCTTTGGCTGCGCTGGGAATTCGCCCGCCTGGAACGCAACGACGCCAATTACCAGGCCCTGTTCAACGCCCCGGTAGCCGCCCTGCCGGCGCAACCGGTGCAGCCCTGCCGGGATCATTACCCACAGCGCAGGGCCTGGTTCGGCGCCCTGCATGTACACACCGCCGCCTCCTACGATGCCACCGCCTTCGGGGTGATCGCCGGCGCCGACGAAGCCTACCGCTTTGCCCGCGGCGAGCCTCTCCCCCTGCGCCTGCAGGGTGACGGAGCGGAAATTCAGCCTCCGGTAGCGCGCATCAGCTCACCGCTGGACTTCATGGCCGTGACCGACCACGCCGAGGGACTCGGCGAAAACCGCCTGTGTTACGACCGCAGCAGCGATGCCTACGGGCGGCTGGTCTGCCGGCTGTATCGCGGCGACCTGCGACTGCCCCTGGAGGAGACCGCGCAACCGATGGTGCGGCTCGCCTCGACCGCCATTTTTGGCCAGGATCGCTCTGCCCGGGTCTGCGGAGAAGATGCGCAAGACTGCCTGCGCGCGGCCGACCTGGGTTGGCGCGACAACCAGCGCGCCACCGAGCAATGGCAGGACCACAGTGACGACTGCAACTTCACGACCTTTCACGCCTACGAGTACAGCCTGGCCGAAGAGGCTTCCAACCTGCACCGCAATGTCATCTTCCGCAGCGCTACCGTGCCCCAGTCCATCGCCGGTGCCAAAGAGGCCCGCACCCCGCCGATGCTGTGGCAGTGGCTGGCCACAACCTGCCGCGAGGGCCATCCCGACTGCGACGTACTGGCCATTCCCCACAACAGCAACTGGAGCTCGGGGCGAATGTGGCTACCCTATCGCTACAGCAATCTCTCGGCTGCCGAGGCCCGGGCCGAAGCCGAACTGCGGGCGAGCCTGGAGCCGCTTGCAGAGATCATGCAGACCAAGGGTGACTCCGAGTGCCGCAACGGCCTGGCCAGCGTGCTGGGAGCACCGGATGAAGCCTGCGACTTCGAGAAACTGCGCCCGGCGACTGCCCCGGTGCAGGACTGCGGCAACACCCCGGGCAGCGGCGGCATGATGCTCAAGGGCTGCGTATCCCGTTTCAACTACCTGCGCCACGTGCTGGCGGAGGGCCAGGCCGATGCAGCGGTGCTGGGAGTCAATCCCTTCAAACTCGGCATCATCGCCGATACCGATACCCACACCGCCACGCCCAATGCCGGCCAGGAGGCCAACTGGCAGGGTTCCCACGGCCATGATCGCGATGTCCAGCACCGCCTGCTGTCCGCAGTGGAAGTGCCGGGCGATATCGCCACCGGTTCACCGGTGCGTTACAACCCGGGCGGGGTGGCCGGCATCTACGCCGAACAGAACAGCCGCGCCGCCCTGTTCGACGCCATGCGCCGCCGGGAGACCTTCGGTACCAGTGGCCCGCGCATCCGGCCGCGTTTCTTCGCCGGCTGGGAGTTACCGGAAGACCTGTGCGACAACCCCGACTTCCTCGCCACCGCCTATGCCCGAGGGGTCCCCATGGGGGGCGACCTGCCCCCGGCTCACGGCACAGCGGCCAGTCCGCTGTTCGCGCTCAGCGCGGCGGCGGACCCGCGCCCGGAGGGGGGCCTGTTACAGCGGCTGCAGATCATCAAGACCTGGGTGGATGCCGAGGGCCGCAGTCACCAGGCCGTCTTCGACGTAGCGGGAGAAGCCGACAACGGCGCCGGTGTCGATCCCGACACCTGCGAGGTCTTCGGCCCCGGCTCGAGCCAGCTCTGCGCCACCTGGCGCGACCCCGGCTTCGCCCCCGCCCAGAGTGCGGTGTACTACGCCCGGGTACTGCAAAACCCGAGTTGCCGCTGGAGCCGCTACGACTGTATCGCCCTCCCGGTGACAGAACGGCCGCCCAGTTGCAGCGACCCCGCCCTGCCAGTCACGCAGCAGGAGCGGGCCTGGACCTCGCCCATCTGGTACCGCGGGCGCTGATCCGGGGCTCTGATCGACTTCAAGGCGCCTTCGCGCTAGTCCTGCGGCATCGCCTTCCTATACCATGGCAGGCAACAGCAGCCTGACGGAGCTCATGCCCCCTGGTGACTACAAGCGATTCCGGCCCCAGCGCAGAAACCCCTGTACCCGACGGCAGCCTGCTGGCGGCCATCGATCTCGGCAGTAACTCCTTTCACCTCATCGTCGCCCGGGTAGAACACGGGGAGATTCGCCCGGTGGAAGCCCTGGCGGAAAAAGTGCAACTGGGGGCGGGCCTGGAAAACCACCGCCTCAGTGAGGAGGCCATCACCCGCGGCCTCGAATGCCTGGCCCGCTTCGGCCAGTTACTGGGCAGCGTCGAACCCGAACGCCTGCGGATCGTTGCCACCCATACCCTGCGGGTGGCCCACAACCGCCGGGACTTCACCCGCCCGGCAAGGGCACTGCTCGGCACCCCGGTAGACGTGGTCTACGGCCGCGAGGAAGCGCGCCTGGTCTATCTCGGCGTGGCCCACACCCTGGCGGACGACGCCCAGTCGCGGCTGGTCATCGACATCGGCGGTGGCAGCACCGAACTGATCGTCGGCGAGCGCTTTGAACCGCGGGAACTGGAGAGCCTGCAAATGGGCTGCGTCTCCTACTCCCGGGAATTCTTCCCGGACGACGCCATCACCCCCGAGCGCTATCGCGCCGCCTGCAACCACGCCCGCCTGGAACTCTCCCACATCCGCCACCGCTACCACAGCGGCCTCTGGGTGGACTGCGTGGGTTCTTCCGGTACCCTGCAGGCCATCGAGGGCATCCTCAGCACCTACGGCTGGAGCAGCGGCGGTATCGACCGGGCCGGGCTCGAACAACTGGAACAGAAGCTGCTCAAGTTCAAACGCTTCGACACCCTCAAACTGCGCGGCCTGTCCCCCCAGCGGCGCAACGTGATCGTGGCGGGCGTCGCCATCACCCGCGCGCTGTTCGACGTACTCGGCATCCAGCACATGCGCACTTCCAAGGGCGCCCTGCGGGAAGGGGTGATCTACGACCTCATGGGGCGGCTGTCCCATGAGGACGTGCGCGAACGCACCATCAACGCCCTGATGCAGCGCTACGCGGTGGACGCCGCCGGCGCCGCCATCGTCGAGAAGCGCGCCCACATGCTGTTCGACGCCACCCGCAAGAAGTGGGAGCTGGGCAAGGGCGACCGGGAACTGTTACACCGGGCCAGCTGTACCCTGGAAGTGGGAATGGCCATTTCCCACAAGCACTACAACCGCCACTCTGCCTACCTGCTGCAGAACGCCGACCTGCCGGGGTTTTCCCAGGAGGAACAGGAACAGCTGGCCCTGCTGGCACGCACCCACCGGGGCAAGCTTGACCCGAGCCTGTGGGCCGATTCCGGCGAGAGTGAGGAACCGCGACTGCTGCGGCTCATCACCCTGATGCGCCTGGCCTTCCTGTTCAAGCACGTGGAACAGCTGGAGCAACTGCCGGAATTCTCCATCGAGACCGGCAAGCGCTCCCTCAAACTGACTTTCCCGGAGGGCTGGCTGGCGCAACATCCCCTGACCGCATGGGAGATCGAGCAGGAACAGCTGGTGCTGGAGAAACTCGGGATGAAACTCAGGATCCTGTAAGCCGCTGCGCCTCGCGCCGGCCGATGTCCTCCAGGTAGGCCAGCAGCAGTGCATTGACCTCAGCCGAGGCCTCCAGCTGCACCATGTGCCCGGCGCCCGGGATCATCTCCACCCGCTGGAGATCGGGGAAGATGGCCCGCATCTGGCCGATCGGGTCATCACCGTGAAAGCCCTCCAGGTCCACGTCGTGCTCCGAACCGATGAAATAAGCCGGTACCTTCGAACAGACACCCTCGAAGGGCTTGCGCTGCCGCCACTTGATGTCGAAAGAGCGATACCAGTTGAGCCCCCCGGTGAATCCGGTACGGCTGTACTCCGAAACAAAAAACTCCAGTTCCAGTTCGCTGAGCCAGGGCCAGGGCAACGGCGGCGGCTCTTCCATGGCATCGATATAGGAAGTACCCGGCGGGTGCCTGAACATCTCGAAAAAATTGCAGGCGCCACTGAGGGTGTGGAAGACCTTGTGCAGGAATTCCCGGGGCTGCGCCGCCAGCTCCTGATCGGCCCGGGGCGGCTCGCGAAAATACTCTATGTGCAGGAAGTGGTCCCGGGCCTGCCGGCGGTATTCGCTGAGGGGCGGCTCATCGGGATTGTGCGGCGCAGCGGGGTTTTCCAGGCCGATGACCGCGATCACCCGGTCCGGCTCGCGCAGGGCGAGGTCGTAGATGGCGAAGGCGCCAAAGTCGAGCCCGGCGAAAACCGCTCGTTCCAGCTGGAGATGATCCAGCAGGCCCAGCAGGTCGCCGGTGATACTGTCGATATCGTAGGCCTCCACTGCCGCCGGCGCTTCGGACTGCCCCATGCCGCGCATGTCCGGGGCAATCACCCGGTAGCCGGCCTCGGCCAGCGCCGTGATCTGGCGATGCCAGCTGAACCAGAGATGGGGGAAACCGTGGCAGAGCACCACCGGCAGGCCCTCCCCCTGTTCCACAAAGTGCATCCGGATACCGTTGATGGTGGCGTGGTGGTGCGTCCACTGCATGGCGCCCATGGCGAGTCCTCTTATAGTTGACGCCATGCTGCCACAGGGCCCCGGGGCTGTCAGTCCAGGGAATTAGCCCAGCGCGCGGTAATCGGGTATCACCGCGGTGGCGGAAGACGCCACCACGTGGTTCACTAACGCCTTTTTTGCATCGCCGGAGACTGACCATGCCACGCCCCGCCATCCTTGCCGCCGCCCTCTCCCTCGCTGTCGCACAGCTTTCCGCTGCGGCAACGCAGGCCGCCAACGTGATTCTGTTCGTTGGCGATGGCATGGATGACCAACAGGTCACCATTGCCCGCGACTACCTGAAGGGCGCCCGTGGGGAACTGTTGCTGGATAGCATGCCGGTGCGCGGTGCAGTGCAGATCCTGACCGTCGAGGACAGCACCGCCGGCAAGCCGGTCTACGTGGCGGATTCCGCCAACACCGCCACCAGCCTCGCGACCGGGCAAGTCACCAGCCGCGGCCGCATTGCCACCAGCGCGGGGGACGACCGCGACCTGGTCACCATCGTGGAGCTGGCGCAGGGCGCCGGCCTGCGCACCGGCATCGTCACCACCGCCAGCGTCACCGATGCCACCCCGGCCTCCTTTGCCGCCCACATCAGCTATCGCCTGTGCGAGAACCCCGGCTCCATGGTGGATATCACGGTCAGCGGTGTTGAGCTCGGGGGCTGTGAGCAGGACCTGAAAGCCAGCGGCGGCCCGGGGTCGATTTCCGAACAGCTGGCGACGTCGGGGCTGGATGTACTGCTGGGCGGCGGGGCCAAGCATTTTGAGCCGCCCGTGGAAGGCGGGGAGCAGAGTGTGGCGCGACTGGCACAGGTGGAGGGCTTCAGCGTTGTTCGCAGTCGCGAAAACCTGCTGGCGGCCCAGCCCGGTGAACGCCTGCTGGGGTTGTTCTCCGCCAGCACAATGCCCGTCCGACTGCAGGGCGAAGGCGGCCGCAGCGCAGAAGCGCCCGAGCCCAGCCTGTTGAACCGGGTACACCCCTATCTCGGCAGCGTCACCCTGCCGGAACCCATGCGCTGCGAACCCAACCCCGATGCAGCGGGCCTGCCCAGTCTCAAGGAGATGACCGACGTCGCGCTGCAACAGTTGTCACACGACAACGACCGCGGCTTCTTCCTGATGGTGGAGTCCGCCTCCATCGACAAGCAGTCCCACGAGCGCAAGCCCTGCGGCTCCATCGGTGAACTGGAACAGTTGGAAGAGGCAGTGGCCAGCGCCATGGCCTTTGCCGAGAGCCACCCGGACACCCTGATCCTGGTGACCGCCGACCACAGCCAGGCCGCCCAGCTCGTGCCCCAGCGCAGCATGTTCGAGCAGTACACGATACCGGTGTACACCACCGGCAAGATGGCGCGCATCATCACGCCGGAAGGCAGCCTGATGGGGGTCAATTACGCCACCAATGATTTCGGCTACGAGGAACATACGGGCGCCAATGTACCGCTGTACGCCAATACCGCCGCCGCGGGGCGGGTGAAGCCCTTCCAGCGTCAGCCGGAACTGTTCGGGATCATGCGGGAGTATCTGGGGCTGTAACGCCTCAGTCGACAGCCGTCACCCAGCCGAAGGGGTCTTCGGCATCGCCGTACTGGATGGCCATCAGCTCGTCGAACAGGCGACGGGCCACGGGGCCGGTCTGGCCGCCGTTGATTTCATAGTCCCGTCCCTTCATCGCCATCAGGCCAACCGGTGACACCACCGCGGCGGTGCCGCAGCCGAATACCTCGGTAATCCTGCCGCTGGCGATGTCGGCCATGACCTCATTGATATCCAGACGAGCCTCTTCCACCTCGTAACCGAGAGTCGGCGCCAGCTTGAGCAGGGAGTCGCGGGTGATGCCGGGCAGAATGGACCCGCTGAGCGCCGGCGTCCTGATCAGGCTGCCGTCGTACACGAAGCAGATATTCATCGCTCCGACTTCTTCCACATAGCGGCCCTCGATCGCGTCCAGCCACAGCACCTGGGTGTAGCCCTTGCGTGCCACCTCCTCGCTGACATAGAGGCTGGCGGCGTAGTTACCGCCGGTTTTGGCCTCCCCTACCCCGCCTTTGACAGCGCGGCGCATCTCGTCGGACACGTACACCGAAACCGGGTTGAAACCCTGGGGATAGTAGGGGCCGGCGGGACCGGTAATGACGAAGTGCAGATAGCTGGCGGCCGCACCCAGCCCCAGCTTGGGGGTGGTGGCGATCATGGCGGGCCGGATGTACAGCGACGCGCCGGCATCACCGGGCACCCAGGCCTGGTCCAGCGCCACCAGCTGTTTCAGGGCCTCGACATGAAACCCGGCGTCCACTTCGGGCATCACCATACGCTGTGCGGAGCGATTGAAGCGAGCCGCATTGGCCTCCGGTCGGAACAGGTTGATACCGCCGTCCTTGCGCCGGTAGGCCTTCAGCCCCTCGAAAATTTCCTGGCTGTAATGCAGCACGGCAGCCGCGGGGTGGAGGGAGAAATTACCAAAGGGGCAAATCTGCGCATCGTGCCAGCCCCGGCCTTCATCGTAGACCTGGGTGAACATATGGTCCGCGAAGCCGGTGCCAAAGGAGTAGGTCTCAGGGCAGCGGCCGCGCTCCGCTTCAGGTAGTGCATTGATCTGGATAGTCATGGTGCTCGTAGGCTTCACTTCAGCTGTCGGGTAGTCCAGGTGATGACTCTCATTCACCGTCCGGGTAATTCAGGAGAGATTGTAACTGGAATCGGCGGGGTTTCGGCTGCCAGAACCTAAATCATCCAAAATTCCCAGTATTAACGGTGGCAATGGCGCGCTAGAGGTTTACCCAGCTGTTCAGGGCCTTGAGGCGGAACTGCTCACCGCCAAAGCTCAGCACCACCGAATCCGGCAGAATCTCGTCCACCTTCACCCCTTTGCCCACGGGCTGGCCGGCTGCGACGCTCTTGCCGTTGATCATCACGGTGGAGCGGCCGCCGTCACCGCGGTAATCGTGCTGGCTGTAGAGCAGCGTGGGAATGGCATCCTTGCGCTGCTGGGACAGCTCGCTGAGGAAGGGCGCAGGGTGCTCCTGCAGGGACGCATTGCGCATCTCGGCCCGCGCCCGGGCGACCAGCTCCTCGACGTCGAGGGGCTCTTCCGACACCGCCGCAGGCGGCGCATTCTTCACCGCCGGCCGGGGTGTGACGACCGTCGATCCAATCGGAGCGGTGGCGGCGGCTTGCGCAGTGGCCTCGACGACCTCGTCACGAGCTTCGTCTTCGCCATCACCGGCACCGGCGTACAGGGCGCTCACCTCCGCCGAGGGCTCCGGGGCCGTAGCCGGAGCCGGCGTATCCACCGTGGGCGGCGTTGATACGGTTTGCGCTGGCGCCGGCGGCACCGGAGCTTGCGGCTCTGGTTGTGGTTGCGGGGGCTGAACCGCCTGTGGCTGAACCGCCTGTGGAGGGACGTCTGGGGCGGGTCGCAACAGGAACCAGGCCACGCCAACGAGCACCAGTATCAGCGCCAGGCCGATCAGGCCCTGCCGCCAGGCGGAGGGCGCGACCGTCGCCTCGGCGTAGTGGACTGTCGCCACCCCCGGAACCTCCCCGGGATTGGCTCGCTCACGCTGGGAGCGATTGATGGCATCGAGGATCAACGACACAGGTAACTCCCGTTGCTGGTACTGCTATTACAGCGGCCCGCTATGCTCACGAATCGTCCTCCAGCGCCTCGCCTTCCAGCCGGGCCAGGGCCAGGGTGCGGCTGGGGTCGATGCCCAGTTGTTCATTCAGTTTCAGCAGGGTGCGCACTCCGACGACCCCGTCATCCTGCAACTGGTTCTGCTGCTGGAACAGCTTCACCCGGCTCTGCAGGGCGCGGTTGAACTGCTGCCGGGCAAGCGGGTTGGGTTGCCCATCCAGCCGCGCCAGCATCTGCGCCACGGAAGCCACCGCGGGGCTGGTGTCCCCCAGCGCCAGCGGGCGCTGGTAGCCCTCCGGTGGCTGCCAGAGCAGGTAGAAATCACCCTGCCACTGGCTGGCCAGTTGCCGCAGGGGAACCTCCTCGATCGCGCCACCCGGTGTTGCCAGCCGGGCCTGCTGGCCGTCCACCCCCAACAACAGGGCGGCGGCGCGAAAACGCTCCGGCGTTACCAGTTCCAGCACCAGCGGGCGGTCGTAGCCCAGCAGGCTGTCCCAGGTGCGCACCTGTTCCCGGTAGCAGGCGAGCCCGGACACCGGTTCCGCGCCGCACACCTGGAGCGGGGCCAGGGCGTCCGACTGCAGGCTCCACAGCAATTGTCCGGCGGCCTCCGGTGACAGCAGCCAGGCGGGTCGGCCAGCATCGGCTGCAGGCTCGGGAGCCTTTCGGGTAACTGCCGGCGCCTGCACCGGTGCTACTGCACTCTGTACAGGTGCTGCCGCGGGACTGGCAGGCGTTGCCAGGGTCACAGGTTTCTCCACCGCAGGGGGCGACTCCCCCGGCAATGGAGCCCACTGCCACAGGGCCAATCCGCTGGCGACGGCCAGGACAACGAACACCGCAATAGCGCGGCGCCAGGGAAAGCCCGGACCGAGCCCACCCTCTTCGCCCATCACTTCCCGGGCGGCCGTGGCGACCATGGCGCGGTCCACCCGGCCCTTGTTCTGGCCGTAGGCACCGAGCAGGGCGCGGTCGCAAAGCACATTGATCAGGCGGGGGATGCCGCGGGTGCGCTGGTGGATGGCGCGCACGGCTCCTCGCGGAAACAGTTCCCGGTCGGCGGTCAGGCCCGCGACCTGCAGGCGGTGACGGATGTAGGCGTGGGTCTCGTCCGGGTTGAGGGGCTGCAGGTTGTAGCGCGCGGTAATGCGCTGGTTGAGCTGGCGCAGCTCCGGCCGCTGCAGCAGAGACGCCAGTTCGGGCTGGCCGATCAGCACGATCTGCAGCAGTTTCTCGCTGTTGGTCTCCAGGTTGGTGAGCAGGCGGATCTGCTCCAGCACGTCGAAATCCAGGTGCTGGGCCTCGTCGATCAGCAGCACGGTCTTGCGGCCGCGGGCGTGATTTTCCAGCAGGAAAGCGTGCAGCTTGTCGGTCAGCGACTTGAGGCTGCTACCCTCACCGGCGTAATCGATACCCAACTCGTCACAGACGCTGGCCAGCAGTTCCAGCGCGTTGAGGGCGGGGTTGAGAATGATGGCGATATCGGTATCGTCGGGCAGCTGTTCCAGCAGGCAGCGGTTCAGGGTGGTCTTGCCGGTACCCACTTCGCCGGTCAACAGGATGAAGCCACCGCCGGCGCCCACCCCGTACAACAGGTGGGCGAGTGCGTCCCGGTGGCGCGGGCTCATGAACAGGTAGCGCGGATTGACCGCGATGGAAAAGGGCGTTTCCTTCAACCCGAAGTACTGGTGGTACATATCAGCCCATACAAGCCCGGAGCGAGGGAAGCATTATGCCCAAGGGCCGCGGCGCCGGCTATGCCGTCGCCGTGTTTTCGGCGCGCGCCAGAAACTCCAGCGCCTCGTCACACCACTGCAGGAAGTTCTCTCCCTGGCGGATACCGGCAATCAGTGCCAGGTAGATCCCCTTGCGACGGATTGGCAGGCTCTCGGGATCGTCGTAGTGGCGGCGGCGAATTTTCTCATAGAGATACAAGCGCCCCATCATCTCTTCCCGGCGCTGCACAATTTCAGCGGACAGCCGGCTGATATTGTCGGCGCTCAGGTTGTACAGCTTCACCCAGAGGTCGTCCTTGGCCTCCTGCATCCGGCTCTCTCCCCACACCCACTCCGCCAGTGCCTCCCGACCCGCCCCGGTAAGGCGGTGAACGATCTTGTCCGGCTTGCCCTGCTGGACAACGGGCTCCTTCTCCAGCCAGCCCTTGTCGGTGAGCTTGTGCAACTCCTTGTATATCTGCTGGTGACTGGCGTGCCAGAACAGGCCCAGGGTCACATCGAAGGCCTTGGCCAGTTCGTAGCCAGACATCTCGTCTTCCAGCAGGGCGGTCATGATGGCGTGGGACAGGGCCATGGTCTTCCTTGTGTGCGGTGATTCCGGCGCCAGCATAACGCGAGGCCCCCTGATATACAAAAAGTTGCATATGGCCGAATTATGCAATAAATTGCATAGCCACAATGGATCACCATCGCCTACCAACGAGGAACCGCCCCATGGCACTGCCCGAGTCACTGGCCAACCGCCTGCAATTGCCTGCTGTTGCATCCCCCATGTTCATCGTCTCCAACCCCGACCTGGTCATCGCCCAGTGCAAGGCCGGCATCGTGGGCTCATTCCCTGCCCTGAACGCCCGTCCCGCCGCGGAACTGGAAGTCTGGCTGCAACGGATCACTGAGGAACTGGACGCCTGGAACCAGGCCAACCCGGACCAGCCCGCCGCCCCCTTCGCGGTCAACCAGATCGTGCACGGCTCCAACGACCGCCTGCAGCACGACCTGGAGATGTGCGTGAAGTACAAGGTCCCCATCGTCATCACCTCGCTCGGTGCCAAGGAATTCGTCAATGAGGCGGTGCACTCCTACGGCGGCATCGTCCTGCACGACATCATCAACAACCGCTTTGCCAAAAAGGCCATCGAGAAAGGCGCCGACGGCCTGATTGCGGTGGCGGCCGGCGCCGGCGGCCACGCCGGCCCGATCTCGCCCTTCGCCCTGATCCAGGAAATTCGCGAGTGGTTCGACGGCCCCCTGCTGCTGTCCGGTTCCATCGCCACGGGTGACGCCATTCTGGCGGCCCAGGCCATGGGCGCAGATCTCGGCTACATCGGGTCCGCCTTTATCGCCACCGAGGAAGCCAACGCCGAGGAAGCCTACAAGCAGGCCATCGTCAACAACGGCGCTTCCGATATCGTCTACACCAACCTGTTCACCGGTGTGCACGGCAACTACC
Source organism: Parahaliea maris (assembly GCF_008064665.1). GTDB lineage: Bacteria > Pseudomonadota > Gammaproteobacteria > Pseudomonadales > Halieaceae > Parahaliea > Parahaliea maris. Next base: position 67,929 of record NZ_VRZA01000008.1, read on the forward strand.
TGCGCCCCTCCATCGAGGCCGCCGGGCTGGACCCGGACAACCTGCCCGAGAGCGATCCCTCCGCCATGAGCTTCGGTTCCGGCGGCGATTCCGCCGCCAAGGCGTGGAAGGACATCTGGGGCTGTGGCCAGGGCATCGGGGCGGTCAAGGATGTGCTGCCCGCGGCGGAACTGGTCGCGCGCCTGAAGCGTGAATACGCCGCCGCGAAAGCGCGCCTGACTGCCGCCTGATCTGGACAAAACGACCAGACCAGAAACAACAAAGGCCGGCAATGCCGGCCTTGTATCGAGATGGGGCGAGGATCAGTTACCCATCGCCTCGTTCATCTTCTCCCCGGCTTCTTCTGCGGCGTCTTCCGCTTCGTCAGCCATATCGTCCATGGCATCACCGGCCTCATCCATGGCGTCTTCGGTGGCGTCCATGGCATCGTCCATGGCGTCGGACATGGAATCGCCGGCATCGGCCATGGCATCCCCGGCGGCATCCATTGCGTCCTCGGTGGCGTCGGCGGCGTCATCCATCATGTCGCCCGCGGCATCCATGGCGTCATCGGTTTTCTCTTTCATGGTTTCCGCCGCTTCCGACATGGAGCTCTTGGCTTTCTCGGCATCTTCCTTGGAACAGGCTGCCAGGCCCAGAGTCAACACTGCAGCGGCAATCGCGGCGGTCAGAGTTTGCACTTTCATTCGCTTTCCCCTCTCATTTCTGTTGTGTTCTCGGAGTGGCTTCTGCCAGCCCGTTACGGCCGAAGCCCAGGAACCCACATTGAGCACGGACGCCGTTTAGCCTACACAGGCGCCGCGAGCGAGTAAAGCGGCATCACAATACCAGCCAGCCGGCATTTTTCAGTAAGGGACCGCCCGCGTCAGGCAAAGTCCTGCTTTTCCATCCAGGGTATCAGGCGGCGAAAACCCTCTTCGATCTGCTCGATGGAGGTGGAGTAACTGATACGCAGGGCATTGCTGCAGGACTCGCCGAAGGTCTGCCCCGGAATCGTACACACGCCCGTTTCCTTGAGCATACGCAGGGCCACGTTGTTGCCGTTGATACCTTCCGGCAGCGACGGGAACAGGTAGAACGCCCCCTCCGGCTTGTAGCCTTCCAGATAAGGCGTCTGCTCGACCAGCTCCACTACCCGGTCGCGCCGCCGGGTATAGAGCGCGAGCATATCGTCAACAAACGTCCGTTCTCCGCGCAGGGCCGCGACACCGGCCCACTGGCACGGGGTGTTGGCCACGGTCGTGGTGAACATGTGGTAACGGCGCAGCTTCTTGATTGCCCCCTGGCTGGCGATCAGCCAGCCGACCCGCATGCCCGCCATGCTGAAGGTCTTGGAAAAGCTGCTCACCACCATCACGTGATCCAGGTCCGAGCAGCAGGACAGCACGCTGGGATAGGTCTTGCCGTCGTAGATCAGGTGATCGTAGACCTCGTCACTGATGACATACACCCCCCGGTAGGCGGCCTCCTCCACGATGGCTTCGATGGTCTCGCGCGGGTACACGGTACCGGTCGGGTTGCTCGGTGAGTTGAGCACGATGGCGCAGGTATTCATGTCGATCGCATCGATTACATCCTGGGGGTCGAGCTGGTGGTTGTTTTCGGCACGGGTGGGAATGGTTTTTACCGTGCCGCCGTTCATCCGCACCAGGGGGGCGTAGAGCATGAAGGCCGGATCCGGGATGATGAACTCGCGCCCCGCCGAGGAGGTGGAGGTCAATGCCAGGTAGATTGCCTCGGTCGCGCCCGTGGTAATGAGGATATTGTCCGGGGTGAGATGCCGGCTGTAACGCTGCCCGTAATATTCTGCCAGCGCCTCGAGCAGTTCCGGCAGGCCGGCGTCCATGGTGTAACCGGTCTGCCCGGCCTGCAGCGCCTCGACGGTGGCATCCACCACGTGCTGGGGCGCCGGCAGATCGGGCTGGCCGATGGACAGGTGCACCACGTCACTCATGGTTGACGCCAGGTTCACCATCTTGCGAATGCCCGGCATGGGAATGGTCAACAGCGCCGGGTTCCAGATCGGGTCTTCGGATTCGTAAAAGTCGATATCGTGATCGCCCATCTGAAGTCTCCTTACGCCTGGTGAAACAGGGGGGGCCGTTTGTCGGTCAGCGGGGCCTCCCGCTGGTAGGCATAACCGGCCTGCAGCACCCGGGCGTCGTCGAACTTCGCCCCCACCAGTTGCAACCCGATTGGCAGCCCATCGGCGCAGAATCCGCAGGGTACGGAAAGCGCGGGCTGGCCGGTGAGGTTGAAGGGGTAGGTAAACGGCGTCCAGGTGGGCCAGCGGGTACTGGGCCAGTCTTCAGGCACCTCGCGGTTGGTGGCAAAGGCGGTGATGGGCAGCGTGGGGGTGAGCAAGAGGTCGTATTTCTGGTGGAACGTGGCCATACGCTCGCACAGGGCCGCACGCTCGTTCATCGCGCCCATGTAATCCAGCATCGACAGCCGCGCGGCCTTCTCGGCCACCTTCACCAGTTCCGGGTCCATCTGCTCCCGCTTGCGCGCACCCAGGTCACGCATCGCATTGGCAGCACCGCCGTAGAACAGGTGGCCGAATGCACCCAGTGGGTCACTGAAGCTGGGGTCCACTTCGACCACCGTGGCACCGAGCCGGGAGAACACTTTGGCCGCCTCGCGAACACTGGCTTCTACCTCCGGCGTCACCTCGACATGGCCGAGGTTGGGACTGAAAGCGATTTTCATCCCTTCCACACCGCGCTTGAGGTCGGCCGTGTAGTCAATCCCCCGCCGGGGAATGGCGTTGGTGTCGCGGTGATCGGCCTCGCTCATCACGTTCATGAGCAGGGCGCAGTCTTCCACTGTCCAGGTCATCGGGCCGGCGTGGGCCAGGGTGCCGAAGGGGCTGGCGGGCCAGTGCGGCACCTCGCCAAAGGAGGGCTTCAGACCCACGATGCCGCAGAAGCCGGCGGGAATGCGGATCGAGCCACCGGCATCAGTACCCAGGCCAATGGCACCCATGCCCAGCGCGACCGCGGCGCCGGTACCGCCACTGGAACCACCTGCCGTGCGGCTCGGGTCCCAGGGGTTATTGGTGTGCCCGCACAGGGGGCTGTCGGTGACCCCCTTCCAGCCGAATTCCGGCGTGGTGGTCTTGCCCAGCGGTACATAGCCGTGCCGGTCCAGCGCCGCGATGCAGGGGGCACTCTTGCCGAGAGTACTGTTGGGTTCGATCGTGCGGGAGCCTTTGAGGGTCGGCCACATCGGGGTCAGGAATACATCCTTCACCGCGACCGGCACACCGTCCAGTAACCCCTTGGGTGACTTGTTGTTGTAGCGCAGCTCCGCTTCCAGCGCGTAGCGCAGTGTGGTCTCCTCATCCACCAGGCAGTAGGCGTTTACCTCGCCGTCGAGCTTGTCGATCTGGGCCAGCATGGCCCTGGTCACCTCTACCGGCGACAGGCTGCCATCGGTATAACGGGCGACCAGTTCGGTGGCTGTGAGGGCGACGATATCCTGACTCATGAGTACCTCCTGTGCATTTCACGGCATCAGGGCGAGCAACACGCCCTGCCCTGACCGTACATGCCTCGAGGTGGAAGCGTCAAATGAGTGGCCGGCTGACGGCGTGCGCCGGGCCCGCTAAACTGCCGGAATTCCCCAAGCCAAGGACAGCCCCGTGAATAACCCAGCCCACAGCCTGCACCCCCGGTTACTGGCCGACAGCCATCTGCTCGGCCACCTCGACGGCGGCACCCTGTTGTTGTCGCGCAACGCCCTGTTGCACTGGTTCATCCTCGTGCCGGAAACGGAGCTGGAGGACGTACTGGACCTGCCCGCTGCGCAGTTGCCCATTGTGCTGGCGGACTGCCGGGCGCTGTCGGTGTTTCTCAAGGAGGAACTGCACTATCCCAAGGTCAACTTTGCCGGCCTGGGTAATGTGGTCCCCCAGATGCACCTGCACATTGTCGGCCGGCGCGAGGGGGATGCCTGCTGGCCGCAACCGGTGTGGGGCAATCTGCCCGCGGGAAGGCCCTGGCAGGACGACGAACTGGTTGCGCTGAAGGAGGGGTTGGCCGCCCACTGCGGCCTGGTGAAATCCTAGCGAGCCGACATGTAGACCGACTCGCCCCAACCCACCAGCTCACCGCCACGGAACACCAGGGGCGTGGTTTCATCGCGGGTGGTTTCGCCGTCGGACTTGCGCCAGTGGGTGCGGTAGAACAGCACCCGGATCTCTTCGCCGTCGCGACTGAGGGCCTCGGAGTCAGCCGGCGTTCCCAGCCGTTGACGGACCTCTTCCTGGCTCATGCCAATCTGCAAACCACTGATCGTCTCCCGATTGGAGCGCTGCTCTTCCTGCCAGTCGTCGCCGGCGCCGTCAGTTTTAATCACCACGCAGCCTGCCGCCGACAGCATGAGCAGTACCACAACCATGTATTGGGCCAGGGAAATCACCGTTTTCTTCCTCCAGTTGTTGTCTCGGTGGCGCCTGTCCTGCAGTGCGCCCTACAGGTGATATAGTTAACCATAACACCCGGAGCCACAATGGCGCCCGTCGCGCAGAACACTCACTTTGTCGCGAGGACGAACATCAGTCGGCGAAGCGGTAATCTGCCCCCAGTCCGGCGATACGAATGCGGTTGGCGAACACCGAGAACGCCAGGTAGGCGGCCAGGCCATTGGTGCGCAACATCCACGGCGGCAGGTAGAACGCCGGAGCGATGCTGCCGTCCTCGAACAGCGGAGCCAGCTCGATCACATCGCTCACCGTCATCCGTCCTGCAAACAGGAAGCGGCACAGGCGCAGTCGATTGTGTTGCAGCGCCCAGCGGAAGAAGGTGTGCACTTCCATCAACCCGTGCAGGTAAACGGTATCCTTGGTGAAGGCGCTGCCCCCGGTGACCGGTGCACCCCGGAAGACCCGCATGGCCGAGTTGAAGCTCTCCACCTCGCTCTGCCCGGCGGCCAGGAAGTAGCGGAAGACCTCGATAAAATCCGCGCCACGCAGGGCCATGTCGATGGCGATGATACGCAGGGCGATGCGCTGCAGTCGGCGGATATCCACCGCACCGGTCACCAGCTCGGCAAAGGTGGCCAGGCCTTCCTGGGTACCGGTGGTACGCGGCGCCCCGAGGCTGAGGCTGGTGAAGTGGGGTTGCTCGCGACCGTTGAGGGCGGTCAGGCTGTGCACGAAGGCCTCGTGCTCCAGCAACTGGTTGAGGTCGTATTCCGAAAAGGGCGTCCCCGCCCGCAGGCGAATACGGGTGGCGCCGGCGGCGGCCTTGGAGGCCAGATGTTCATCGATCACCACGTCGATGTGGTGGCGGTCGATCACCTTGCCGATGCGCTCGCTGAGCTCCTGCTGCAGCACCTCCGCCGACAGGCAGTAATCCGCCTCGTGCAGGCTGTACTCCTGCTCGTAGGCCGCGGTCACATCGATGAAATGCCGGGCGGCATCGATGTTGTGTACCGTACCGCCCGCCAGGGTGTCGCCCGGCTTGCCGTAGAGCGACAGGGAGCGCGCGGTGACCGCGGGCGTGCCGCGGGCCTCGAGCAGGCGGGCGGCGTCGTGGTAGGAGCGGGCCGTGTTGTACAGGTAGCTCCCCAGCGGATGGCTCCTGTCCACTTCCGCCATCAGCGCATCCAGCGATCGCAGGGTCCCGGCGTGGGACTGGGGGGCGTAGCTCACCTCGGGCAGGCGGGGCTGCCCCGCCCGCCATCCCTCGAGAAAGGCGGTTTGTACTTCCCTCGGCCAGCTCAGGCTACTGAGCAGCTTGATATCCTGCACCATCGCCACCAGCCGGGCATCCCAGCGGGCGAAGGGTTCGAGTTCCGGAGCCAGGTCTGTCACGGGCAATCCCCACTACAGTGGATGGCAGTCTGGCGCAGTATAGAGTCCACGCGCCCCGCGGCTAAGGAACTGTTTTCGGCAATTTACCGCAGTTCGTGACCAGGTGATGCCCCTGCCCTATCCTTGGCCCATGGACCTGTTCGAGCAACGAGATGAAGAACCCCTGCCGCTACCCGACGCCGACGTGCGCCTGCTGCGCCGCCCGGTTCTGCCCCTGCCTGCTGCTCAGGTGATGGCGCGCCTGCTTGAGGAGACTCCGTGGGCGACGCGGGAAATCCGGCTATTCGGCAAAACCCTGCCGGAACCGCGCGAGAGCGCCTGGTATGGCGACCCGGGCACCGAATACCGCTACTCGGGGCTGCTGCTGCATCCCCTGCCCTGGACGCCCCTGTTGCAGCAGCTGCGTGAAGCCGTGGAGCGCGCCAGTGGCAGCCGCTTCAACTCCGTGCTGCTCAACCACTACCGCAACGAACAGGACAGCATGGGCATGCACGCCGACGACGAACCGGAACTGGGGCAGCGCCCGGTGATCGCCTCCCTCAGCCTGGGCGCAGAGCGGGTGCTGACCTTCCGGCACCGCTACGACCGGGCCCTCAAACCCCTGCGTGTGCCGCTGGCCGATGGCAGCCTGTTACTGATGGCGGGAGACACCCAGCGCTACTGGAAGCACGGTATCGCCAAGCTGAGCCGGCCCTGTGGGCCGCGCCTCAACCTGACCTTTCGCCAGATCCGGACCTAGCTGGAAGCACCGGCAACGGAGGGCCGCAACAGGCGGATGCCGAACACCGGCCCGGCGGTGTGCCGGCCGATGGGTTCGAAGCGCACCCGCACCTGCTGGCGGTTGCGGGTGAAAGGCTCCGGCACCGGGTAGGACACGGTCATGAATTCACCGGGCTGCGGCGCCTCGAGTTCCTGCCGCGCCAGCTCCTCACCGTCCAGGAGAATGCGGAATTTGCGCCGGCGCTCACCGCCCCAGTAGGTGGCCTGCAGGATCAGTTCGCCAGGTACTACCGGCAGGTCAAACTCGAAAAAGCCCTGCATGCGGGCGTCGCGGCCGTGGCGACCCCGGTACACCACCGGGTAGGAAATCTCCGAGGTGAGGTTACAGTCCCGCTCGGGCTGCATCTCACCGAGGTGGATAACGGCAACGGAGCGCGCCGCCAGCTCGCGTTCAGCGCGCTGGGCTGCCACCAGCGCCGCCTCCTCTTCGGTCCATTGTGATTCGCTGAAGCGCCGAAAATACACCGCACTGCGACGCTCGTACTGGCTGTAGAACGGCACCAGGGAAAGCGCACCGGGCCTCGCCACCTCTGCGCTGATCCGATAGGCCGCAGTGCCGCTGTCGCCCTGCACCGCCTTCTCGAGAGGCGCCTCGCCCACCAGTGCCGGGACCATCCCCTCATACACGTCACTGGCCGGCCCGAGATCGGCGGCCATCACCAGCGGCCCGTGCAACAGGGCGACCGTGCTCGCATCACCGGGGGTGACCTCTTCCCGTAGGGACAGCGTCAGATGCAGTGCCAGCCGGTCCCCGGCATTCCAGCGCCGGGTCACCAGGGCATAGCCGGCCTCCAACAACGGCGCTACCGGTTCTCCATTCAGCTTCACGGTGAAGCCTTCTGCCCAGCCGGGAATGCGCAACGCCAGGGTAAAGGCGCCATCGCTGCCGGGGGTGAGCACCTCCAGTGTGCTGTCGGCGCCGTGGGGATAAGTCGTTTGCAGACGCAGGCGGGCCCCGGTGGCCGCCCACCCGGCTTGCGCGGGAATGTACTGGTTGACGAACAGGACCGGGTCGCCGCCCCCTTCGCCCTCCCAGAAAATGGACTCGCCGTGCTTGGCGTGGCTCTCCATGCCGCTGCCCACACAGCACCAGAACGAATCGAAGGGGGTGGAGTACTCCCTGGCACTGCCCGCCATCAGCGGCGTCATGTAGGTAAACATCCCGGTCTCGGGGTGCTGGGCGGCCATGATGTGGTTGAGGTGGGTACGCTCGTAGTAATCGAACAGGGCGGCGTCCGGGCGCTGGCCATAGAGCCGGCGGGTCAGGCGCAGCATGTTGTAACTGTTGCAGTGCTCACACGTCTGCTCGGTGATGTGGTCGGCGATACGGTCCGGCTCGAAAAAGTACTCCCGGTCGGCATTGCCGCCGATGACATAACTGTGATGCCCCGTCACCCGCTGCCAGAAAAAGCGTGCGGCCCCGGCACGCTCGCGGTCGCCGTCGAGCTCGGCAATGCGCGCCAGGCCCACAAGCTTCGGCACCTGGGTGTTGGCATGGAAATTCGCCAGTTCATCGCGCCCCGCCATCAGCGGGTCCAGCACGCGCTGGTCGTACAGGCGCCGGGCCACCGCCAGCCAGCGGGCATCGCCGGTGCGCGCATAAAACTCGGCGAAACTCTCATTGAGGCCGCCGTACTCACAGGCCAGCACCTGCTGCAGTTGTTCATCAGACAGGGCCAGGAACACTTTTTCCAGGTAGCTCGCAAAACCCAGCGCCACCGGCAGGGCGTTGCTTACACCACAGTAATGCTGGGCATCCAACAAGCCGGCAAACAGTTTGTGAATGGTGTACAGCGGCGCCCAGGCGCCGTTCAGGTCAAAGCCTCCGGAGATGATTTCGCCGCGCATGATCTCGGGGAAAATTTCCTGGCCATCTGCAATCGTCCCGTCAGGGCGTTTGCGGGTCAGGCCGGCGACATAGCCGTCACCGCGCTGCGCCTGGATACGTTGCAGTTCATCCACGATGTACTGCACCCGTCGGCAGCTTTCACTGTCTCCGGTCTGGGCGTGGGTGAGGGACAGGGCCGACAGGTAATGGCCGAGAGTGTGTCCGGCGATGGTGTCGCCCTCCCAGCCGCCGTAGACCTCGCCTTTTGGCGGCAGGCCTGCGCCGGTGTAGAAATTGTGCAGGAGGCGGTCGGGCTCGAGGCGGTGAAGGTACTCTGTGTTGGTCAGTACCGCATCGAGCATGGGGCCGGGCAACAGCCTCACTGCGGCCAGTGGCAGTGGCCGCGCGCGTGCTGGCAGGGCACCCCCGGTAACCGCGTGCACACCCCGGGGGACCGTTGCCAGTGCGGCAGTCGCACCGAGGCCTTTAACAAACTGGCGTCGAGGGGTATTCAGGGGCATCGCGAAATTCCGTCTACTGGTGGGGCGGTCATTCTTCGATGCGAGCCCCGACAATGCAAGCCACCGCTGGCAATTTGCCAGTCCACCATCGGCCTTGAACCTCCCCCTCTACTCAACTGGCCGCAAAGCGCCTATATTGCGGCTCATTGCAGCACACAAGGACTCCCCTTCATGACCATCGACTGGTACAGCTTCACTCCATGGACCGCCCTGTCGGGTGGCGTACTCATCGGCCTCGCCGCCGGCCTGCTGATCCTGTGGACCGGCCGGGTGGCAGGCATCAGCGGGATTCTCGGCGGATTGCTGCGGCCGGCAGAGGGCGACAACATCTGGCGACTCGCCTTCCTCGGCGGCATGATCGTCGCTCCCCTGCTGTGGCAGATGTTTGACCGCCTGCCCCCGATTCGCATCGAGGCCGGCTATCCACTCATCATTGCCGCCGGGCTGCTGGTGGGTTATTCCACCCGTCTCGGCTCCGGCTGTACCAGCGGCCACGGTGTCTGCGGCATTTCCCGCCTGTCGCCGCGCTCCCTGCTGGCCACCGGTTGTTTCATGGCCAGTGGCTTTATCACTGTGTTCCTGCTGCGCCACGTCATAGGAGGCTGACATGATTCGCTACCCGCTCACCGCCTTCTCCTCCGGACTGCTGTTCGGCCTCGGCTTGTTACTGTCTGGCATGGCTAACCCGGCCAAAGTGCAGTCCTTTCTCGACCTCGCAGGCAACTGGGACCCCAGCCTGGCCCTGGTGATGGCCGGCGCCATCGGTATCGGCTTCGCCGTATTCAGCATTGCCAAAACCCGCAGCGTCAGCCTGCTGGGTTCACCAATGCGTCTCCCCGAATCCAACCGCATCGACAGCCCGCTGATCCTCGGCAGCCTCGGTTTTGGTATCGGCTGGGGGCTGGTGGGCTTTTGCCCGGGCCCTGCACTGGTAGCACTGGGCGCAGGCGAGGCTCGCGCCCTGGTGTTCGTGGTAGCGATGGTGGCGGGCATGGGCCTGTTCGAGTGGCAGAAGCACCTGGAGCACAAGCGCGAACACAAGCACCACAAAAGGCAGAAACACAAACACCCGCACTGAGGTGAGGGCTGCAGTTCAGCTGAACACCAGCCCGGGGAAGCCCTCGCTGATATTGGCATCCAGCTTTTGCTTGTACTCACGCCCCACGTAGGGCATGAGTACCCGCGGCTTGCCCGCAATGTTGGCGCCCATGTACCAGGACCCGGCCTGTGGAAACAGGGTCTGGTTCGCCTCGTCCGCGGCGTGGTCCATCCACTGCTGCTGCGCCTCCCGGGTGATTTCGATGGTGGCACTGCCCGCCTCGCGGGCGCGGGCCAGCACCTCCATGATCCAGTCGACATGCTGTTCGATAGAGAGGATCACGTTCTGGATCACCGAAGGGCTGAATGGGCCGGTGATAGTAAACAGGTTGGGGAAGCCCGCCACGGTGGTGCCCAGGAAAGAGGTCGGCCCTTCAGCCCAGGCGTCCTGCAGGCTTAGCCCGTTGCGGCCAACCGGGTTGATGCGAGTCAGGGCGCCGGTCATGGCATCGAAACCCAGGGCGTAGACAATGGCATCTACCGGGTACTCGCGAGCCTCGGTCTTCACGCCCTGGGGGGTAATCTCCACCAGGGGCTCCTCCTGCAGGCTGACCAGATGCACGTGGGGCAGGTTGTAGGTCTGATAGTAGTTGGTGTCGACGCAGGCCCGCTTGGTAGCAATCGGGTAGCCGTGGGGTGTGAGGCGCCGGGCGGTGTCGGGGTCGTCAACAATGTCCTGGATTCGCTCGCGCACGAATTCTGCTGCCGCGGCATTGATTCGCTCGTCCTTGGTCAGACGCGGAATCTGTACGGTGGAGACCAGGCCGCCCCCGTTCCAGAGGATTTTGACGTGCTCTGCCAGTTCCTCGTCGCTGGGCTCCCAGTCCTCGGGCAGCATCTCGATTCCCGGCTCGCCCGCCGCCAGCGCAGCGCGGTAGTCTTCGTACATGGCCTCGAAGGCCTGCCGTTCTTCCTCGGGAATCGGACCGTTGAGCGCGGGTAAACTGAAATTCGGTGTGCGCTGGAATACGTGCACACTCTCGGCCTGCTCGGCAATCAGGGGAATGGACTGGATCGCCGAGGACCCCGTGCCGATCACCGCCACCCGTTTGCCGCTGAAATCGACCCCCTCATGGGGCCAGGTGCTGGTCTGGTAGCTGTCGCCCTGGAAGCTGTCCTGACCGGGAAAGTCGGGCTCGTTGGGCACAGAGAGGCAGCCGGTGGCGAGGAACAGGTACTTGCCGCGCCAGGTACCGGCCGCGTCGGTTTCCACCACCCATTCGCAGTTCGCCTCGTCATATCGGGCCGATTCCACCCGGGTACTGAAGCGAAAGAAGGGGCGCAGATCGTAGGTGTCGGCCACCAACTGCGCATACTCCAGGATTTCCGGCTGGGTGGCATATTTCTCGCTCCAGCGAAAATTGTGGCGCAGCTTGTCCGACCAGCTGTAAGAGTACAGCAGGCTCGGTATGTCGCAGCGTGCCCCCGGATATCGGTTCCAGTACCAGGTGCCCCCGACGTCCCCCGCTGCATCAAAACCCTGTACCGAATACCCTGCTTCCCGCAGGCGGTGAACCAGGTACATACCGCCGAAACCAGCGCCAACCACAATACAGTCCGCTGTTGTCCTGTTGTCACTCACCTTGTACTCCTCCAGCTGTTTGTTATCTCTTTACACGGGAACAGTTGCGGGCCGGGGTTTTTGTCAGGCCGGGCCCATGCGATCGATCTGGGCCTCTATGACCGTGAGCGCAGAGGTGAGGCCGCCCTCTCGCGGGCTGGCTTTACAGCCGCCGTCCCGCAGGTAGCGCAGGGAAACCGGACGTGTGCTACTGAATGCCGACAGGCTGGCGTGAAGCATCAGGGCCTCGAGATGAGCCGCCTCATCCGGGGACGCCTTGCCCTCGATACAAGCGATCAATTGCGCGGTAATTTCTACACCGGGTTGCCACAGATCCTTGTAGAGCACCTCAAACGCGGGGCCCTGTTCGGTCATCTCCCGCAATACAAAACCGGTACGCAGATCGGCATCGGCATCGTCATTGGAAATGGCGCTCACCCGGCGCATCACTTCTTTCAGGTAGCTGCGCGCCTGGGCGGGCGAGAGCCCCCCCTCCAGCGCCGCAGCGACTTCATCGATATAGTTACCCAGGCCCTCTTCGTAGCGCGCCACGATTTCATGGGCGCAGGCCATGTACAGGCCTTCCTTGTTTTCGAAGTAATACTTGATGGCGGGCAGTGAAACGCCCGCAGCTTCCGCGATACGGCGGGTGGTCGCGAGCGCAAAGCCGTCGCGGCCGAAGATACGCAGCGCCGCCTGCAATATCCTCGCTTGCGCTTCCTGTCCGCGCACCTGGGGTGGGCTCGTCAGTGATGCTTGTGAGGGCATGTCCTCTCTCCTGAGTTCTTTTTTACCGAGCTCTTGTTATCGGTGCTCTTGTCTACCAAACAGAAGCTCGCGGCAAACTATATCGCTTGATATAAATCTTAACTATATCAAGTGATATCAATCAAGCGCCGAAGCAAAAAAATCCCGCCTGCATCAGCCGGCGGGAACAACCTGAGGGCACTGTCTGGCTCAGGGCATGAACGGGCCTGGGGGGCGCAACCCCCCCGGTGTGCCCTCGACATGGGCGGCGGCAAAGGCCAGCGCCCAGTCGGTGCTGGCGATGACCTCACCCAGCACCAACGCCAGGGCGGGCAACACCAGGGTCCACCACCAGGCGGGATGTACTTTGCCGTGCCATAGCTTGTCGGCCAACATCCCGATCAGCGGGAATACCATGGCCGCGATGAATATGATGATGAAGGTATAGGGTACGGTGAGGGGCAGCGGCAGCAGCCGCGCCAGCCCCGGAGCGGCCACGCAGGCCATGGCGCCAAACAGCAAGCGGCGATGCCAGTCGGTCTGGCCACGGCGCATGACACCCCAGCCCGCCAGGATGGCGAACGCCAGAATATGAAAGATGTTCACGAACAGAAATTCCGCCTGGCCGAAAAAAGGCGGGCCGCCCAGCACCCTGAGAGTCACCAGGGTCAGCCATATGGCCAGTACCAACATCACGGGAATCAGCAGCGCGGTGAGCTTCCCCAGGCGCCGGTGCAGCTGGATCTGCTGCCCGTAAATGAGCGAGTTTTGTACGACGTAGAGTAGCGTCCAGCCAAAGAACACCGCCGCGTGGATATGGTAGATGAGCGGCACCGACAGGCTTGAGCGCCCCATCGCGAGGTTCAGCCCGAAGCCCGCAGCAACGGCGATGGCCATGATCCAGGCCATCACCATGAAAAACAGCGCTTCGCGCGGCGCGGTAGCATTCGTCATTGTGGCAGTTCCTCGAAGGTCAGGCCCGCATGACGGCAAAGCCGCGTGAGATAACGCTCATCGAACAGCGTCGCCGGGGTCCAGAACCCACCGCCGCGTCCCGCCTTCCCGGTGTTGTCGGCGTCGCCCTGGACGAGGTCAAAGGCGAGACTGAGGGCCGCCTGGCCCAGCATCTTTGCCGTGGAGCCGTAACCGGGATCCCGGTCGCCCGTGACCTTGACCCGCACACGGTCACCGGATGCGGTTTCTCCTGAAAACCGAAGATCGAAACGACCCGAGCGCTGCGCCTCCTCGTCAGGTCCCTCTCCCGGGCTCGGAAACACGAAACGCTCCATCAGCTGCCGCACCGGGCCTATCGCGGCCCCCGCCATCACAGCACCCAGACCGCCAGCGAGCGAGACTGCCCTCAGACGGCCCTGGATTCCGGCGCCCATCAACATCGCCTCGTTGTACGTGAAGTCCTCGCCATAGGCGTTCTCTGCCAATGCATTGGACCGGTGCACAACGCGCTCATTGATCATCGCCATGACAAAGGGGCCAATCCAGGCGTCAAAATCCGCATCGTACTCGGCCGACGTCACGGCGTGCTGCCGGGCGCGAGACGGGGCACCGTCGGGGCAAATCGAGTAAGGGTTCTGCAACTCCTGCCGCAGGGCAGGGTTGGCCGCAGCTTCCTTCATCATATTGAGCAAACTGGCCACCGTGCCACCCGACGCCCCGCCCTTCAGGAACTTCACTCGCATCTTTACCCGACTGGCCGGTTCGCCGAAGTGGCTGACCGCGAGTTGCTGCAGGAAAAACACCCCCATGTCCGAGGGTACCGAGTCGAATCCGCAGCAATGTACGATGCGCGCCCCGGAGGCCTCGGCCATCTCAGCATAGGTGTCGATCATGCGGCGTATCCACTGCACCTCACCGGTCAGGTCACAGTAATCGGTGCCGGTCGCCGCACACTCCCTGACCAGCGGCTCGCCGTAGAGGGCATAAGGGCCGACGGTGGAGACCACGACACGGGTGGCAGAGCACAGCGCCTTCAACTGGTCCTCGTCGGCGGCATCGGCAACGATCAGCGGCAGGCTGCCCCCCTCTCCCCCCAACGACGACCTGAGGGCCAGCAACTTCGCTTCCGAGCGCCCGGCGATCGCCCAGCGAATGCACTCCTCGGACGTCGCGCAATAGTCAACGAGGTAACGGGTCAGAATCTGACCGACGAAGCTGGTGGCTCCGAATACGACGATATCGTAGGGTGAGTTTTGCACGGTTATGCTCCTGGCGGGTTGTCCGACTGATCCCCGGACGGGGTGTGACGGGAATGGAGTCCTAGTCTAGCAGGCCCTGTACCCCAGCCACCGTCCAACGGGCGCCAGCACACGCAGGGCCCCATCCCAGACAAGGGGATGGGGAGCTACCGGCAGCAAACACCAACAGGCCCAGAAGACACGACACCGCAATCGCCAGCTTTTTCATCCATTGCCCCCGGTCGCAAGCGACCTCTCCCTGAGCCATCCACCAGGCTCAGTTCCAGGGCGTGGCCCGGGGTGGGGTCAAGTCGAAACTGGACTTAAGTGTAATCTGCAGCGAGACACGATGACCGTGTCTCGCTGCGGCCGGGAGTGCGCTAGGCGTGGGGCGTGACCAGGTACTTCTCGCCGGTCTTCATGGCGCTGTAATCGAGCACTGCGTCACGCGTCAGCATCTCCTCCAGCGACACCCTGCTCTTGTAGCTGCTGGCGAAGGTGGACGTCAGTCCTTCCAGCACGCGCTTGCGCATGGCAACAACGGTTTCCATGCCCGCGGTTTGCAGGAAGGGGGTGAGCAGCCAGCCGGATACCGTCCAGCCAAAACCGTAGGCCGGGGTGAGAATCGTCGGCCCGAGGTCGAGCCGGCCGTAGATGTACATCTTCTTCGGCTGGTCGGAGCCGTAGCGCGAAAACTCAGACATTTTCCGGACGGCTACCTGCTCCATCGCCTTCAGGCAGGTGTCCACCATCTGGCCGCCGCCAATGGGATCGAACCCGAGGTAGGCGCCGGTCGCATCGATGGCGTCACGCAGTTGTGCCATAAAGTCTGCATCGGAGGAATTAACGATGTGGGCCGCGCCAAGGCCTGAAAGCAGCTCAACATGCTCCGCCTTGCGCACAATATTCACCAGTTCGATCCCGTCCTCCTTGCAGGCTTGCAAAAGCATCTGGCCGAGGTTGGAAGCCGCCGCGGTATGAATGATGGCCTTGTGGCCCTCACGCTTGGCGGTTTCGACGAAACCCAGCACCGTCATGGGGTTGACGAAGGCGGAGGCGCCGGCCTCCGAGGAGATATCACCCAGGGGCAGGCACATGCCCGCGTCGGCAATACAGTACTGCGAGTAGGCGTTCCCGGGCACGCAGGCCACCCGCTGGCCGATCAGCGCCTGCGCGGCTTCGCTTTCGCCAGCGGCGATCACGGTACCCGCGCCTTCATTGCCGACGGGCAAGTTCATCCCGTGGCGCCCCTTCTGGGCGCTGAAGAAAGGCTCGGGCATGGGCGCGACAAACTTGCCGGCGGAATACTCGGCATTTTCAAGGTCTGCCCCGCTGGTCAGGAGGGCGAGATCGGAGGGGTTAATGGGCGCCGCCTCCATTTTCACCAGCACCTGGTTGCCGGTGGGATCGGGGAAGCTCTGTTCTACGATTTCTACGGTGAGCTTGCCGTCCGCAAGGGTGCTGAATAGCTGTTTTCCGGTGGTCATGTCATGTACTCCTTATACCGGGGCACAGGGGCCCCGCTTTATTTGCGGGTGTGGTGCAGGGGTGCTGGCTGTAGCGAGGGCATATATTGTCACTGTTTATGCCAATATGTAAACCGCCGTGAGCGAGTCACGGCGCCGTGGCAAGACGACGGGACGCCACCAGCATCATCCCCGGGCGCCCAACAGGGATTTGAGCAGCCCCGTCACCAGGCAGATACTCGCCTTCTTGCTCAGGTTCTGGTGCTCGCGCAGGCGGTGCCACATCTCGAATGACGCCACGGCATCCACCGCTTCGCGCTGGTCCCTGGGGAGGGATTTCAACTCCGGCAGCCAGTTGTCGAGATCCTTGCGCAGACTTCGCTGATTCCTGGCGTAGTTCCTGCGCAACACTTCGGAGCGCCAGAGTTGGGCCTGGGTGCTGAGTACAACGGTTTTCACACACTCGTACGCGTCGGCATGGCGCTCGACCGCGTGCTCGATCCGCTCCTCCAGCGTGCCATTGCGGTCACCGCCGAGAAAGAGCGCTTCGTAAGAATCCCGTATTTGTGAATCGACACCGGCAAACAGGGCTTCCATGTCCTCGAAACGCCGGAAGAAGGAGCGAATTCCGACTCCAGCGCGCTCGGATATCTGCTGGGCTGTGGGGACCAGAACCCCCTCCTCCATCAGCGCCAACGCAGCATCGATGATCGCTTTGCGACTGCGCTCACTGCGCAACCGCCGGCCATCGACGGCCCCGGCGTTTACGGTGTCAGACATTCTCTTCCAGCAGCTCCGCGAACCAATGTATTGACATTATTTATGTCAGCATTATGCACAGGCGGTAGAGAGATGGCCAGAACCTCAATGGTTCAGCGCAAACTTCAGGTGTACTCAAGGCAGTGATCAGGGTGGGACGCACTGGAAGGAATCCTCCCGATTGGGATCTCCTTCTCCACGATACCTGCTGACGTCCGGGTAAGGGCACAGTCGCCGACGGGTATCCGTCGTGACCGTGCTCCAGGCCGGAATGCGCTCTGGCTCGGAGCCGGACTCGACCCAGTCGACAAGGGGGGACAACATATCGAAACGATCCAGGGCGCGCTCACCGCCGTGACAGTGCCCCATACCCGGTACAAAATACAGTTTTGACCACCGCTTCACTGCTTCGAGTCCGCCATTGTCTTCGGCCATATCCAGGTAGTAGCCCTGAGTATCCTTCGCGGAAAACCAGGGATCACTTACACCATGGAAAAAGAAGAGTTTGTGACCACTGCCTGCGAAAGTCGTCAGGTTTTTCAGGGTTGCATTACCCGGCGCGAGTGGGAAATTTTCTGCGATGTCGATTTCTCTTTGCAGGTCGAAGGGCTGGTCAATCCGGGCCTTGCCCAGGGGACCTGCGACACCCTGTAACAGCCCCGGGATCCCATGCTCCGCTTTGGCGGAGATGCCGGTGTCGTAGTAGAAGCCGGGATAGATATTCTCGCCACTCGCCAGGCGGGGACCGGCAAAAGCCTCACCCAGCGCTTTCACCTGCTGCTGTGACAGGCAACCCTGGCTAGTACCTTCCCCGGTACACTGCAGCACCGCAGGATCGAAATCACAGCCCGCAACATCCATGACAAACCCGTCTTCAAGGCCATCGAGACTGTCGCACTGCTGCAGGAGTGAATCCACAATCAATGCCTGCTGCGCCTCGGAAAATGGCACTCCGCCGTTGGCAGACGAAAGGGCCTGTAGCGTTTTGGCGGACCACAGGTCGGCTATCTCGGAATAATTGGTTCGCCTGGCGGGCGCGCCGACGATAATGCCGTCGAACAGGTCGGGATAGCGTTGCGACATGGTCATGCCCTCGCGTCCCCCGGTAGAGCAGCCCGAAAAATACTGGTGTTTGGGTTCGGCCTCATAGTAGTGCGAAACCATCCGATTCCCCAGCAGCGTGGTTTTGTAAACCGCCTGGGAGTAGAAATTCAACAGCGCCTGCTGATCCTGGAAAAACGTCACATCGAATACGGTATCGCTCTGATGTCCACTGTCGGTGCTCACCACCGCGAATCCTCGAAACAGGGCGGGAACATCTCCCGACGCCAATGCCCCCAGAGGCTCGCGAACAAGCCCGTTCAGGCCGCCGCCGCCCTGGAACAGGAAGCGCCCGTTCCAGTCATCGGGCAGGGAGATGCCGAATCCGATTGCATAGGGCTTTTGCCCGGCTCCTGTGCGCTTTTCAAAGTAACCCCGAATCCTGCAGTAAGGCCTGAAGACTTCCGCAGATACCTGGCCAGCCAACTCCCCGGGCAGATCGCTGACAGCGGTCACATGTACGGCGGTCACGATCTCGAGATCGCTGCCCTCCTCTGCATAATCCACCATGGATTGGCAACGGCCGGCACCAGCGGCTTGCGCCGCTGCCGGCGTCTTTGCGGACACTTCCGTGGACAGGTTGCATCCGGCCAGTGCAATTACCACAGAACATAGCAATAGGAATTGAAACAGTTTCATAACGTGAAAGTACCGGGAGCAGCAAAAACAACTCGGGGCCAGTCAGGCCAACCGGAAAGCCGTTACCGCCCGCAAGCGGTAACAGCCTGGTCAGGTGCGCAACGCTTCCGCGCCTAGAAATCGTAGCTGAAATTTACCCCGTATTCCCGAGGCGCGCCATAGAACTCGACACCGCCACTCGCTATCGACAGATACTGGCCAGAGACATACTCCTTGTCCGTCAGGTTGCGGCCATAGGCCTGCACCCGCCACTTGTCTGTCTGCAGAGTGAGCAGCGCTGACAACAGCCCCCTGGAATCGAGCAGATCAACATCCTGATAGGCCAGGTTGACCCACTGCTCGTCGACATAACCGTAGTTAAGACGCGGGGTCAGGGTGGCGCCATTGAAGACATCGAAGGTGTACTCAACACCGAGTGTATAGGTCAGCTCGGGCGCGTTGAGCATCGAGCCACCGGCGGAATCGACAATGAAGGGCGTGTAATCAAAGCACTGGGGCGGCTGGGCACCATTGCTGCACTGGGGCAAATTCGGGTTGCCGGATTGCCGCTCATCGACAAAAGTGGAAGCGCCAAGCTCGGTGTCTACATAGGCGATCGCCGCGTCAAACAGGAAGCCCCCCAGTTGGGCATCGATGGAGAACTCGGCGCCCATCAGATCGGCATCTGCCACATTCTTGATCCCGGAACCGCCCGAGGTGATATCAATCGTGTCGAACTGGAAGTTTTCGTAGTCGCTGTAGAAAACCGCGAATGCGGTTCTTACGGCGCCATCCAGCAGCGTCGCTTTCCAGCCCAGTTCATAGGAAAGGACTTCCTCGGGCGCGAAATTATCGCTGGGGTTGGGGTTGTTGTAGCCCCCGGGTTTCCAGCCGCGGGCAACCGAGCCGTAGATCAGGTGGTCGCCGCGGGTCCAGTTGACCGACAGCTTGCCCACCAGGTCATCGTCCTCGTAGTCGCCGTTGATCGGAAAGGCGGGGCCTGCGGAAATCGGCCCGAAGTAACCGCCACTGCCCGGCAGGCCACCGGCCTCAAACCAGACTTTACGCAGCCCGAACTCGACCTGCAGATCATCGGTGAAGTTGTAACCCACCTGCCCGAACAGTCCCGTGGTTTCCTTCTCGATGCCGATGAGGATCAGCGGGCCCGGTGTTTGCAAATTCACATCGATCTCGTTGTTCTGGTAGTAGTATCCCGTCACCCACTGCAGATCGCTGTCCGTGGGTGAAACCACCGTGACTTCAAAACTGTCCTGGTCCTCTGCGATGACCTGGGTCTGTCTCAGCGGCAGCGCCGCGGTAGAGTCGTAATCGTAAACAACATCGATCTCCTTCTCCTGCCTGCCCGCCAGGAAATTGACAGCGATGTCATTGTCGAAGGTGTAGGTGACATCCAGCAGCAGGGTGTCGTCACTCTCTTCATGTTTGGGGTCGGCATTGAAGCTGAGATCCCGGACGTCCGCGGTTCTGGCAAAGGCAAAGGACGAGGTATCCATAGGGCGCGTAGGGTAACCACCGGTGTCCTTGTCGGACGACTCGTACTTCAGGTACAGATCCAGTGAGTCGATGGGCCGCCACAGCACCCCGAGCCTGCCACGGAATTCGTCGAGGCTGCCCGCATCCGAGTTCGCCGGTCCGATGTCATCGTAAAAGCTGTCACGGTCGCGCCAGTTGAATGCGGCGCGCACCGCGAGGGTGTCTCCCAGCGAGCCGCCTACTGCACCCTGGGCTTCTGTGGAAGAGTAATTTCCTGCCCCCACCTGGATATAACCGTTGAGGTCGGCGCCGATTTCCGGCCGGCGCGAATTGAGCATCACCGCGCCACCGGTGGAGTTGGCGCCGGAGAACGTGCCCTGCGGACCCCTCAGCACCTGCACGTCGGAGAGGTCATAGAAGCTCAGGGTGTTCACAATCGGCGGCTGGAACAGCCCGTCGATGTACAGCCCGACACCGTTAGTGGCGTTGGGGTCGCCGCTGGCGAGCCCGATACCGCGAATGTTGACGGACTGGGTAATAGCGGCGTCGTTGATGGAGAGGCTGGGCGCTGCGTATTGCAGATCCTCCATTCGCAGAATGGACTTCTTGCGCAACTGGTCAGCGGTCATGGCCGTCATGGCGATGGGAATATCCTGGACATCTCCCGTGCGGCGCTCCGCGGTAACGACCACTTCTTCCAGTAACCCTGTGTCGGGTTCAGCCGCCGCAAACGGGCTGAACTGAAGTACCGCGGCGCTCACCGCAAGGGTCAGCAAAGTGTTTCTGGCTGGCGGGAAAGCAGCAGACTCGTTGTGGATATGCATTATATTTATCTCCTGGACGTAATTTTTTAATGCAGTTATTTAGTTGTTTAACCTTTCGCGTTGCCGCGGTGCCTGGCAGCAAGCCGCTTGCGCTCCTGTCGAGATATCACCCCAGTTCAACGCGACGAACATCACCGACAACAAATATGTAGGCTGCGGCGCCGATCAGGCCCAGCGCGCCGATGTAAACGAGTGCACCGTAAAAGGAACCGGTGGCGCCCACGACCAGGCCGATCACGATGGGCGTGACAATGCCGGCCAGGTTGGCGAAGAAGTTGAAAACACCGCCGGTCAGACCGATTGCGGATTTGGGTGCGACGTCTGAAATGAGTGTCCAGCCGAGATTCACCATGCCCTGGCCGAAGAAGGCCACCGACATGATCAGTATCACCAGCTGGTTGGAATCCACGAAGTTGGCGGCAATGATGGTTGAGGCGAGTAACAGGCCACCGACAATGGGCAGCTTGCGCCCGAGATTGGCAGAACCGGTTTTCTCCACCAGTTTGTCGGAAATAATCCCCCCCAGCACTACGCCGACAGAGGCGGCGATATAGGGCAGTACGGCAAAGGACCCGGACTTCAACCAGTCCATACCGCGCTCGGTCATCAGGTAGGTCGGGAACCAGGTCAGGAAAAATACGAGCGTTGAGTTGCCACAGAACTGACCAATTGAAGCGCCCAGAATCTGGCGTTTGGACAGCAGTTCCAGTACCAGCGACCAAGAGAAGGCCGTCGGCTGACCCTGGTGTTCGAGGCCGCCTCCCGCTGCGATATAGTCCAGCTCGGACTGGTTAACGGACGCGCAGTCGCGCGGATCCCTGTAGATGGCGTACCAACCCAAAGCGAACAACATGCCAATGGCACCAAACAGTACAAAGAGGGTGCGCCAGCCGAATTCACCGACAATCCAGAACAGCAGCGGGCTGAAGAACGCCAAACCGGCATACTGACCCACCGCGTATATGCTGTTGGCCCGGGCGCGTTCAGTCTGGGGAAACCAGGTGCTCAGGACCCGACTGTTGGTGGGAAAGCAAGGTGCTTCCGCAGCCCCCAGTGCCAGGCGGCTGCCAAACAACATCACCACGTTGGCGGCAACACCGTGCAGCAGGGTAAAAAACGACCAGAATCCGAGTGACAGGGTGTAAGTAATACGGGTGCCAAGACGGTCGAGCACCATGCCCCCTGGCACCTGGGCGAAGGCGTAGGTCCAGGAAAATGCAGAAAACAGGAGTCCCATCAGCGCAGGCGAAATGGTGAATTCTTCCGCTACCGCAGGCGCAGCCACACCCATAATGGCTCTGTCGAGATAGTTGAGCACCGTCGCGAGACTGATCAGGCAGAGCACAGTCAATCGTACCCGCGTTCGCTTGGTGCTTGTTATGGTGGCATCCGCCATGGTCATGCTTCGCTCTCCGGCCCCGTTATTCGAATGTATTGAGCGCGTTTGACTGAACGTCGGGGCCAATCTTAGGGAAAAGCGGCGCAGATAAGCCAATACTCATTGATCCAATGCCTATAACATCAGATTATGGAATGTGGCTGCTGGTGGAGTGGATGTTATAGCATTGAGTGACGCCAGCCGGGGCACCACTACGCCAGGGAGCGAATCTCCGACTTGGCCAATTCGTAGAACTTGCGCACGTTGCTCGACATCGAAATACCGTTGTGCCTGAGAAAATGCAGGCGCTGCCGGCTGCCCTTGATCGGTATGGCGCGCAATCCCGGGAAACGATTGGCAATCGCGGTGTATTCAAAGGCGACGGTGATACCCAGCCCCTGCTCCACCATCGCACAGGCGGCATCGGCATAGCGCACCATGACGGACATTTCGGGTGACCGGTCAAGTGCGGCAAATTCCCGCTCGATGTTCTGGCCGATCAACGTTTCCGGAAAGAAGCAGACCATCTCGTGGTCCACCATGTCGGCAAACCTGACCGACGTTTTGTCGGCCAGGGGGTGATCTACGGGAACGACGCACTCCATACCCACGCTGATGGATGGCTCCGCCAGGATCAAGGGGTGATCGGGGTCGTAGAACCCCAGGGCGAAGTCGATTCGCCCCTGGCTCAGGTACTCTGCGATTTCTTCATTCGGCAGTGATTCCAACCGGATCCGGGCGGTGGGCATCTGCTGTTTTACCCGGGCCATAAGCCAGGGAACCACATAATTCGACAGGCTGGGCGTACAGGCGATCTGCAACTGCAGATTGTCGGCCCGGGTAATACGCTGCAAGGTAAAGTCCAGGTCCTCGATACGCTTGTAGATGGGCTCCAGCTCCCGGAACAGCTCCTCCCCTTCCGGCGTCGGTACCAGCCGACCCTTGTGGCGCTCGAACAGCGAAATGCCCAGTTTCTGTTCCGTGTATTTCAAAAGCCGGCTGACACCGGGTTGCGATACGTGGAGTAACTCCGCCGCTCCGCTCACCGTTTTGGCGATCATGATGGCGCGGAATACTTCGAGCTGTCTGAAATTGAGCAACATAGTGTTTACGTCTTGTTAACGGCGTTTTATCGAGCCAGCGTTGCCGGCACGACGCTGCATGGTACCAGTCCGGGCGCCTGCAGGTGAGAAAACCTCGAGGCGCAGGCCCGGCCGATAACTCCGTGTTATAGGTGATAGAACAACGGATATTTTACAAGCCGCCACCCCTCCCCTGTAATAGCTGCCGAGAACAAGACCGATAATCAGGTAGCTCGTGACCAACATTCCACAACCCAGAGAAGCGCTGACAGCGAAGCCAGCAGGGCCGCAAATGAGGCTGGCCCTGCTGGGAGCTGGCATATCCCGTTCCAGCATGCCCCGACTCCAGCATCACCTCGGCAGCCTCGTCGGCGTGGAGATTGACTACGGCCTGATCGACGGCGAGAACTACGGCGAGGCAGATCCCTGCGCGCTAGTCCGACAGTCAATCGAGCAGGGGTATCACGGCCTTAACGTCACCCACCCCTACAAGCAAAAAGTACACAACCTTGTGCGGGAACCGGCTATCGCGGGCCATGATCGCATTGGTTCCTACAATACACTGAAGTTTACCGACCGGGGGATCCTGGGAGCGAACACGGACTACAGCGGCTTTATCCGGGGCTACCGGTTTCGCCGCGGCGAACAGCTGCCGGGGCATGTTGTCATGTGCGGCGCCGGAGGTGTCGGCAGTGCCATTGCCTTCGGTTTGCTCGAGCTCGGCTGCGAGCACCTGAGCATCTACGATCTGCAGCCATCCCAGGCGGACGCGCTCGCCAGCAAACTCAGGCAGTTCGGCGGTTCCGCCGAGGTGCTCGAGCAATCCCGCTTCCCTGACGTCGCCCGAAGTGCGCACGGCCTGGTCAACTGCACAGCCCTCGGCATGCACAGCTATCCCGGCAACGCCTTCCCCTTCAGCGTCATCGGCTCCCAGCAATGGGCATTCGATGCCGTCTATACCCCACTAAAAACTGAATTCCTGATGCAATGCCAGCAAGCGGGACTGCAATGCCTGTCGGGGTTCGACCTGTGGATTTTCCAGGGACTCGACGCCTTCAGTGTCTTCACTGGTGTGGATATCGAGGCAGATGAGACCCTCATTGAAACTGCGCTCAGCTGGCTGGACTGAGCAACAAGCCCATCCCGCCCCGGCAACGCGTGTGCGGAAATCAATTTCGAAGTAGAGGTTCTGAATGAAACGTTCCATCGCCACTGTCTGCCTGTCGGGAGATCTGCGCCAGAAAATCCAGGCTGCCGGCCAGGCGGGTTACGACGGTATCGAAATTTTCGAAAACGACCTGATGCTGTTCAACGAATCACCTTCCGTCGTCCGGCAGATGGCACAAGACAGCGGCCTTGAGATTATCGCCCTGCAGCCGTTCCGCGATTTCGAGTGCATGCCTGCGACCAAAATGCAGAAAAACTTTGATCGCGCGGAACGTAAATTCGACCTGATGGAGGAACTCGGCACCGATACGCTGCTGATCTGCAGCAATGTCTCGCCCCAGTGTGTCGACAACTTCGAACTTGCAGTGGACCAGTTCGGTGAACTCGCGGATCGGGCTGGCCGAAGAACCTTCAAACTCGGATATGAAGCGCTGGCCTGGGGCCGCCATATTCGCGACTATCAGCAAGCCTGGAAACTGGTCCGGCACGTTGACGCCGACAACCTCGGCGTGGTGCTGGACAGCTTTCATATCTTTGCGCGCGGCAGGGACCTGAGCACCCTGCGGGAAATCCCGGGTGATCGCATTGCGCTGATCCAGATTGCGGACGCCCCCTGGCTGAAGATGGATGTACTCCAGTGGAGCCGTCATTTTCGCTGCTTCCCGGGCCAGGGCGACTTCCCGGTTGTCGAGTTCATGGAGTCCGTACTTGAAACCGGTTACAACGGGTACATATCGCACGAAATTTTCAACGACGAGTTTCGCTCATCGCCCTGCAAGCGCACGGCTGTGGATGGCATGCGGTCCCTGCTCTGGCTCGAGGAAGAAGTCGCCAGATCCGTTCCCGACCTGGTCGACACTGAGGCCGAGGCCGTTTCGCACCTGCCGCCCAAGGCCAGCGTCAGGGACTTCGAATTCGTTGAATTTGCAGCACATGGCGACGACAACGCCACCCTGGTCAACCTGATCACCAGCCTCGGGTTCAGGAAAACGCATCATCACCGCTCCAAGGACGTCGACCTTTACCGCCAGGGCGATGCCTGCATCGTCATCAATGAGGAGCCCGACAGCTTCGCACAGAACCACTACCTGGTGCATGGCCTCTCCGTGTGCGCCGTGGCCTATCGCAGCGATGACGCCGACGGCATGGCAGAACGCGCGTCCTGGCTTGGCTACCGAAGCTTTGAAGGCAACGTTGAGAGTGGCGAACTGGATATTCCGGGCATCCGGGGCCTGGGGGATGAACTCGCCTACTTCGTGCAACGGGACGATACCGGGCAACGATTCTATGATGTGGACTTCCAGCCCATAGAGAGCCCTGCTCTTCCCCCAAGCGCACCCGGTACAAACATGCGTATCGATCATATTACCTCCGGCATCTCCGAGTCAGAGTTCCTGTCGATCTCGCTGTTCTACCGCGCGCTGTTCGGCCTGGATATTGCCCAGCCTCAGGACCTCATTGATCCCTATGGCATTGTGGTCAGCAGGACCGCGACCAGCAAGGACCACCGCATAAGACTGCCATTCAATATGTCCAGAAGCTGGGGCGCGTCCACTGAGCGTTTCCGCGAACAGCACAAGGGTTCCGGGGTCCAGCACATCGCGCTGGCCTGCGATGACATCGTCGCCTTCGTCAAGCGCCTGGATCCATCGATCCAGCTACCGATTCCGCAGAACTATTACGATGACCTGGAGGCCCGTTACGACCTGGAACCGGACCTTCTGGACGCGCTGAGAACGCACAACCTGCTGTATGACCAATGCGAAACTGGATTCCTGATCCACTTCTATACCCGGGCCTTCAACGGGCTCTTTTTTGAAGTGCTGCAGCGAACCAGGTATGGCAACTACGGGGAGAATAACGCGCACGTGCGGATGGCGGCCCAGGCGAGGTTGCGGATGATAGAGCCGTCTGTATGACGACTTAGGCAACGATCAGGTCACCGGCGCCGGATTGAACAGCACCAGGTCGTTGTGGATCCGGTGCTTTTCGGCCCAGGTCTTTTCACCACTGGCCACCGAGAGATAGAGCCGGAAAATCTCCCAGCCCAGTTCCTCCAGCGTTACCCCCCCGGACAGAATCCGCCCGGCGTCCACGTCGATCAGGTCCGCCCAGCGCTCCGCTAGTTCACTGCGGGTCGCCACCTTGATCACCGGCGCCATCGCCAGGCCGTAGGGCGTGCCCCTGCCCGTGGTGAAAATGTGCAGGTTCATACCTGCCGCCAGTTGCAGGGTGCCGCAGATGAAGTCGCTGGCGGGCGTGGCGCAGTAGTTCAGGCCCTTCACCCGCACGCGCTCCCCCGGGGGCACCACGCCGGCTATCGGGCTGGAACCGGACTTGGCGATGGACCCCATGGCTTTCTCGACGATGTTGTTCAGCCCGCCCTTCTTGTTGCCGGGCGTGGTATTGGCACTGCGGTCGGCCATGCCGCGGGCGAGATACTGGTCGTACCACGCCATTTCATGCACCAGGGCATCGGCGATTTCGGCGCTGGCCGCCCTGGGCGTCAACAGGTGGATGCCGTCGCGCACCTCGGTATTTTCCGAGAACATCACCGTGGCCCCGGCCCGCACCAGCAGGTCCGCCGCCACCCCGAGGGCCGGATTGGCGGTGATCCCGGAGAAGGCGTCACTGCCGCCGCACTGCATGCCCACCACCAGGTCGGAAGCCGGGCAGGTCTCTCTGCGTCGCTGGTTGAGCTTTTCGAGGCGCCGTTCCAGCAGGCCCATGATGTGCTCCACCATGCCGGAGAAGCCGTTCTCCGAGGACTGCAGGCGGTACAGCCACTCCGCCTCGGACTGGTTGGCGGTCATCGCATCGTTGTCCGGGAACAACTGGCCGGGCTGCAGCTTTTCACAGCCCAGGCCGATCACCAGCGCCTGGCCGCCCAGATTGGGGTTGCGGCTGAGGTTGTAGAGTGTACGAATGGGCACCACCGCATCGGGCGCGTTGATCGCCACGCCACAGCCATAACTGTGAATCAGCGGCACGATATCGTCCACGTTCGGGTATTTGGGCAACAGCGTTTCCCGGGCCAGTTTGACACAGTGCTCCAGCACACCCGCCACACACTGTACCGTGGTACTCACCCCCAGCAGGTTACGGGTACCCACGCTGCCGTCGTCATTGCGATACCCCTGAAAGGTGTATCCCTCCAGGGGCTCAAGACCAGCACCCGCCGTGGCAGCTCCAGGCACCTTGTCCAGGGCCGGCGCGTCCGGCATCCGCAACTGCTGCTCGGTCACCCAGGCGCCCCGGGAGATATCCCGCAGGGCGTAGCCGATGACCTGGCCGTAGCGAATGACCGCTTCACCCGCCGCGATATCGCGGAGCGCGACCTTGTGGCTCTGGGGAATCGCCTCGATCGCTTCGAGGTCATCGGCAAAGCGACTGCCCGCTGCCACGCCCTGGGCATTGATCACGACACCCACGGTGTCCCTCTCATGCAAGCGGATGTAACGCGGTGAATCGGAATGCTGGATCAGGTCCATGGCGGGTTACCTCCTCAATGACTCGCAGCAGGCTAGCTGCCTTTACTGGCGGCAGTGGCACCGGCTGCAACCGGCGGCGCGGGCCGTTCTACGAGTTCCACTCGCTGGATGGTGCCCACGATGACCAGGTAACTGACCACCGCGACCAGGGCGTTGACGCCAACATAGACCAACGCCCACTCGAAGGAGCCGGTGGCACTGATAAGATAACCAATGACGATGGGCGTGGTGATGGAAGCGATATTGCCAAAGGTATTGAAGAGCCCGCCCGACAGGCCGGCGATCTGCTTCGGCGAGGTGTCGGCGACTACAGCCCAGCCCAGGGCGCCCAACCCCTTACCGAAGAAAGACAGGGACATGATGCCAATCACCACCCACTCCGTTTCGGCGTAGTTGCAGGCGATCATGCTGGATGACAGCAGCAGGCCCGTCACGATGGGCAGCTTGCGGGCGAAGGTCAGGGAGTGCCCCCGACGCAACAGCCAGTCCGAAATGATCCCGCCCAGGAGGCCGCCCAGGAAGCCACATATCGCGGGCAGCGAGGCGATAAACCCCGCCTTGAGAATGGTCATGCCACGCTCCTGCACCAGGTAGACCGGGAACCAGGTGAGGAAAAAGTAGGTAATGGAAGTAATGCAGTATTGCCCCAGGTACACCCCGATCAGCATCCGCGAGCGCAACAACTGGGCGACGTAGTGCCACTGCGATCCGCCTTTATCCTCACGCCGGTCCTGATCCATATCCACCAGCGCGCCATTTTTCTGTATGTACTCGATCTCGCCGGAGTTGATGCGCGGGTGTTCACGAGGGTTGTAGATGACCTTCAGCCAGACCAGCGACAGGGCGATTCCCAGAATCCCCATGCTGATGAATACGTGCTCCCAGCCGAAGCTGTAGACAATCCAGCCCATGAGCGGGGCGAACAGGGCCGTGGCAAAGTACTGGGCGGAGTTGAAAATAGCCGCCGCGGTACCCCGCTCCCGGGTGGGAAACCAGGCCGCGACGATACGGCTGTTACCGGGGAACGAAGGCGCCTCCGCGAACCCCACCAGAAAACGCAACAGTAACAGGGCCAGTACGGCACTGGCGGCGGGCAGCGCGCCCACCAGCCCCTGCATCAAAGTGAACAGCGACCAGATAAAAATACTGCAGGCGTAGACCTTCTTGGAGCCAAAGCGGTCGAGTAGCCAGCCGCCGGGAATCTGCCCCAGCACGTAGGCCCAGCCGAAAGCCGAGAAAATGTACCCCAGGGTGACCGAGTCGATGCCCAGATCGCTCTGGATGGCGTCGCCGGCGATCGAGATCGTGGCGCGGTCGGCATAGTTGACCGTGGTCACCACAAACAGGAGGAAAAGGATCAGGTACCTGACCCGGGTGGGTTCCGTCGTTGCCTTCATCGGGGGTAGGTTCTCGCTGTTATCCAGTCATTATTCGAAATTTAGTGCCACCGCTGGCACTCCTACTATATAGCAACCAGCGCCGGCAGAACATCATTGTGTACACCGGATGATTACAGGACCTTGTAAGCGCGAATAATAACGGCCCTGAGGCCCTCCTCCTTCACGCTGGTGATCGTCCCGACAAACCGGTGGTGGTTGAGCCAGTCGTATTTGCCCCGGGGCGCATGGAAGGTAGGGGTTGTGCTCACATAGCGGCCGTCGCTTCCCGAGCGGGAGATACCCCGGTTATCAACCACAATCGTCTGCCCGTCGTCTGTCACGATGGAGTAGATGGCGACGATCTCCTTGGTGCCGTCGGGGCGTAGTGTCTGCCAGTCCGCACCGCCCGCGTTGACCACGCCGCGCATACCCTCACCACGGAAATGTCCGCCCGTAATGGGAACAATCGTCCGGTCGCCATCGTCCGCTGGGCCGACAACGATGTTGTCGGACAGGGTCACGAAAAGCTCGACAACGGGTTGGGCAGAAATTGCAGGCGCAGGGGATGGCCTGCTATCGAACTGTTGCACCGCTTCGTCGAAATCGATGGCGAAAGCGAAGCTGCTGCTCGCCACAAGCAGGTACCCCAGGGCCCTGACCCTGCACAATCGCGCTTTGAAACTAGTACCTTTCGACATATCACTTCTCCCTGTCATAGCTGCCGCTGCAAGCGTACTCCCCGTCACCAGCGGATGCAGGCCTGGCGTAGGAAGGGTAGGAACATACCGGTATCTTTTTGCCGGCCCAGCGACTGCCCGCATCAGTTTCACCCAGCAGATACTCAGGTGGCTGATCCCGCTCAACCCAGGCGGACAACTGGTCGAAGGCATTCAGGCGATGAGGTCCGGGGCCACCCCGGCAGTGCCCCATCCCCGGCACCGGGAACACTCGAACAAAGGTATTGGCCTTGCCGTCGTAGCGGTAGTCGAGTTCATTCCACCACGCTACCGTGTCGTTCACCGAGAACACCGGATCGGACACGCCGTGGGGAACGATCAACTTACCCGCCGCTGAAAAAGCCGAGAGATCAGCGAATCTGACATTCATCTCGGCCCAGGCAGAACGCACGAACGTTTTGTCAGCCGCAAAAATCGCCCTGGCATCACGGGAGAAATCAAAATCCACCTGCCAGTTCAGTTTCGCATCTGCACCCTCCGGCAGGATGGTCGGCGGTACCGAGAAAACCGCGGCGAGCGAAGCCGCACCCAGTGAGATATTGCGCGCAGGCGAGTCCTCGCTACCCAACTTCCAGCGACGCCAACCCGCATCGGCAAACCCTGCATCCCAGGGGAAACTCGTGTACCGGGACGAACCTTCCACAATGGCGACCAGGGCCGTGATCTGCTCACTGGAAATACAATGGGATCCCCCAGCGGATTCGCAGCGCCTGGACTCGAGCGCGCTTAATACGCGTGCTGTCGAACATTTCCCGTACGCACTCAGCAGTCCGTCCTCCGCCCCGTCATCTGCGTCGCAGGCTACCAGTACCGCCTCGGTAACCACAGCCAGCGCGCTGTCAGGGAGGCTCCGGGCAATGGCTGCGGGTGACAGGTCCCTGCCCTGGCTGACCGCGAGTCCGGCAAGCACCTGGGTATCCCATGCCTGGTTTAGCGCCGCCTTTGGCAGCGACATACCCGGGGCAGCGGCGACGATACCGTCAAAGGAATCGGGGTAGAGCTCGGCAAAGGCCAACCCCTCCTGCCCGCCCTTGGAGCAACCGAAAAAATAGTTGTAGTCCACGGGGCGCTGGTAGTACCCCGCCATCAACGCTTGCGCCAGGTCGTAGGTTTTGATCAGCGACCCGTAGGCATAGTTGCGGCGGGTTTCAGGGTGCGTACCAAAAGAGTAGATACCGCCCAGCGCGGATGAATTATTTTGCTCATTACTGTGCCCGGAATCCTGGCTGACCACGGCGAATCCACGATTCAGCGCGACATCTCCCGACCAGCCCACGTCACCGACCGAGGCTCCTACGCGGCCATTACTGCCCCCGCCTCCCATAAACAGGAATCGCCCGTTCCAGGCGTCCGGAAGCCGCAAGCGGAACCGAATCCGGAATTGCTCTCCGGTGGGGGCCGTAAATGCATCCAGGGCGCCGTCGATTTTGCAGTGCGGTACAAGTGCCAGAGCTGCAGGCGCTCCGCCTCGCCCCGAGTACGTTTCATCAGCTTGATAGACTGCGGTCAGGGTCTCCACCCCATAGCGCTCTGCAAACTGATCCACGCTGAACTTGTCGCTACAGAGGGACGCATTGGCGGAAAGAGGGGCAGCGAATGCGCTACCCGCCAGCGGAAGCAGCAGAGAGACTGCATAGAAGATAATCGCTTTCAATGGAGCTCCTTGAACATACTGTAGGGAAGCCGGGGCCGGTTTCCCGGCCCCACAACCTGTTTTCCAGGCCGCCATCGTCCTTTAGAAATCCATCGACACCCGCACACCGTACTGACGTGGTGCGCCGTAGAATTCCATATTGCGGGTCTGGCCGGACACATATTCCTCATCCGTCAGATTGGTAGCGTAAAACTCGGCGGCATACCGGCCCTTCTCGATGGAGACCTGGGCAGAGAGCAGGCTGCGATCCTCCAGCAGGTCAAAGCGCTCGTTGTAGGCGAGATAGGCCCACTGCTCATCAGTGTAGGCGTAGTTCACCCGCGGCGTTACACTGAGACCGTTTGACAGGTCAAGGCGGTATTCTGCGGAAATGTTAAAGGTCAGTTCCGGAGCGTAGAGCAGCGGGCCGCCGTCCGTTGAGATGATGTAGTCAGACGGATCGCTGGCACCGTCGATATCGAAGGCACGGATATCGAAGAACTCAATCCCGTCGGATTCAGAATCAACATAGGCAAAGCCCATATCGAAGTACCAGTTCCCCAGGATCGCCTGTACCTGGGCTTCAACCCCCATCACCGTGGCGCCCGCAGTATTGGTCACCACTTCCTGCCCGGTGAAAGGGTCAGTCACTTCGAATTGAAAGTCACTGTAGTCGTAGTAAAACGCACTGAACTGCGCCTGCACCTTGTTATCGAGGAAAGCACCCTTGTAACCGACCTCGTAGTCGATGACGGTTTCCGGCTTGAAGGTCTGGCCATCATCCAGACCACCGGATTTGTAGCCTTTGGCGACGAAGGCGTAGATCAGGGTGTCCTGATTCGGCGTCCAGCTGACATTGAACTTGCCCGTCGGCTCACTGCCGTCATCATGGTCGGCGGTGATATCCAGTTCGACCGGCACAAATGCCAGGAAGATGGAGCCGTCGTCTTCAGCCTCGTAGGATGAGGTTCTCGCACCGACGTCAACTGACCACTCGTCGTTGAAGCGATAGACGACCTGCCCAAAGATACCGGTGGTCAGTTTTTCGGAGTACAGGTCGAGGTCTGTGCGCAACGCGCCGTTGCGATTGGTAGTGATCCCGACGTCAATCTTGTTCTGCTGATAGTAGCCGCCCAGGATCCAGCTGAGGTCGTTCTCCTGGGGGGAAATCAGGTTGATCTCCTGGCTGTAGATCCGCTCGCGAATTGGCTGTACCTGGTCTTCTTGGCGAATACCTGCGAGTGCCGCTGCTTCTCCAGTGCCATCGCGATCGATCAGGTTCAACACCTCCTTGTTCTGGTAGCCGGTAAGGGAGCGCAACATGGTCCCGCCACCAAAGGTATATTCCACCTTCAGGGAGGTGTGCAACGTTTCCTCGTCGCGCGCCGTTCCGGTGTTGTAATCCAGATCCCAGGTATCGTCCGGTGTGTAGTCGCGCTCCACGGTGCCCTGGATGGGCTTGTAGGCGTAGCCGCCGAGTTCCTTGTCAACTTTCTCCGTCTTCGACAGGATCTCGAGATTGTCGGTGGGCTGATACAGGATGCTGGCCCGGAACGCCAGTTCATCATTGCTGGTCGGTTCGTTGTCAAACGGTCCGAGATCCTCAAAGAAGGCATCGCGATTGTTCGTCAGTACCGCACCGCGAACAGCCAGCGTATCCGTCATGGGCAGGTTCAGCGCCCCTTCCAGGCCCCATTCCGAGTAGTTCCCCGCTTTTGCCTCGACGTATCCGTGCATGCTGTCAAAACTGGGATTTTTGGAGTTGATGAACACCGCCCCCCCTGTTGAATTCGAGCCTACGAAGGTGCCCTGGGGGCCCCGCAATACCTCTACCGACTCAATGTCGAAGAAGCTGTTGCGAGTAACAATAGGGGGCTGGAAAAGTCCATCATAATAGGTGGCTACGCCGTTATTGACCGCCGGCGAGGTGATCGACAGGCCGATGCCGCGAATGTTGATGTTCTGTGATAAGCCATTGTCCGTGATGCTCAGTGCAGGGGAAACACGGGTCAGGTCATCCAGGCGAACAACGCCCTTGTTCTTGAGTTCATCTCCGCCAACCACAGCGCCGGAGATCGCTGTGTCCTGCATTGTGGCATCACGCTTCTGTGACGTGACAATGACTTCCTCCAGTACCCGCCCGGACTGCTGGCTTTGAGCGATGGCCCCGGTACAGATGAAGCAAGCGGTTGTTGCAGCGACAGCAGTGGCTAGCGGATTCTTGAATGTGTTCATATCAACCTCTGTGAGTTTCAAACGTTATAGTTATTGAAAAGTGGCCGTTTCCAATTTTGAACGTGTCTCGTCTGTAACGAGAGCCATTATTGTTTTGCGACCACCCGTTTTATAGCGGTCGTCCTGTTGCGCCCTGAGCATCGATTTCTCACTGCGCCATTGCCGTCACAGTATGCGGAGACGCCGGGTCGATGAAGAGCTAATGGTGACAACAAAACAGGCAATTTGTGCCAAGTGAGAATTTACGCACACACGCACGCAGCGCCGCCCTGCGGTGGGGCTGGCACCACAGGTCTGCGCTGCGTGTTGGTAAGGCTGCGGTTCAGCTAGCTGGGGGACTTAGCCAGGCGTTTGCTCCCCATTGATGAGGCGTTCGACCTCGTAGGGGTTTTCCCCCTGAAGTGCCTCCGGCAGAAGCTCCGGTGGAAAATTCTGGTAGCAAACGGGACGCAGGAAACGGCGAATCGCCATGGAACCAACAGAGGTCGAAGCGCCGTCGGAACTGGCGGGGAAAGGGCCACCATGCACCATGGCGTGGCAAACCTCGACACCGGTGGGAAAACCGTTACAAAGTATTCTTCCCGCCTTGTCTTCCAGTACAGGCAGCAGACGGGCGGCGAGGGGGAGGTCACCGTCATCCAGTTGCAGTGTCACCGTCAACTGCCCTTCCATCTCCTGTGCGAGGCGCAAAAAGTCCTGCTCTGACTCGCACACGACCAGCAGGGAACAGGGCCCGAATATCTCGTGGGATAGCACCCTGTCGGCCAGGAAGCGCGCCGCCGTCGTTGTCAGCAGGCGAGCTTCCGCCGCGCTTCCTGTGGCGTCGGTCAATCCTGCGGCAACACACTCTACGCCGTCACTGGCCTCCAGTTCTGCGGCTGCGCTTGCGTAGGTTCCCTGGATGGCCGACGTCAGCATGGTCTGCGCGGGCACCTCGGCAATGGCCTCCGCCAGCGTCGCAACGAAGCTCTCGAGCGCCGGGGAACGAACAGCGAAAGCCAGTCCCGGATTGGTGCAGAATTGTCCCGCTCCCAGGGTCACCGACGCCGCAAACCCGCGGGCCAGTTCCTCGCCTCTTGCCTGCAGCGCTTCCGGAAAGAGAAAAACTGGGTTCACACTGCCCATCTCGGCGTACACGGGAATCGGTTGCTCGCGCTGGTCGGCGATCTTCTTCAACGCCATGCCGGCGGCAAATGACCCGGTAAAGCCCACGGCCCTGATGCCCGGATGGGACACCAGGGACTGCCCCACCGCGATACCGCTATCAAACAGCAGGGAGAACACGCCAACGGGAAGCTCACACTTGCGAACAGCGGCGCAGAGGGCCAGTGCCACCATCTCGGACGTGCCCGGATGCGCCGGGTGTGCCTTTACCACGACGGGGCACCCTGCGGCCAGGGCGGAAGCCGTATCACCTCCTGCCACCGAAAACGCCAGGGGGAAGTTACTGGCGCCGAATACCGCCACCGGCCCCAGGCCGATCTGCTGTGAGCGTAAATCCGGGCGCGGCATGCCAGGTCGGTCGGGCAGGGCCTCGTCGATCCTCACATCGAGGTAACTGCCTTCACGCAGCACAGCGGCGAACAGGCGCAACTGGTTGACCGTGCGATCGCGCTCCCCCGAGATCCGCCCGAGCGGCAGCCCGGATTCCGCGACAGCGCGCTCGACCAGGGCGTCTCCCAGGGCGAGGATTTCATCGGCGCAGCAATTGAGAAAGTCCGCCCGGGCAACGGGAGACAGGCGCCTGAACACAGGGAACGCCTCCCCTGCCAGCGCTACCGCCTCGTCAATATGCTGTGGCCCGGCCGGCGTGTAGTCGGGAGCCAGCGGCTCGCCGCTGACACGGTCGAATCCGGTGAAGGTTTCCTGTTCGGAGCGAACGGCCTTGCCGCCGATCAACATGCTGCCCGTAATGTTCATGACTTTCCTCGTTATCGATGCAGGACGGGTGTCAGCGACGGCTTCCTGCGCCGTCGCATTGGCCAGATCAGCCCGTCTTGTACTGCTCATACATGTGGAAGGCGCGGTACAGGTGGTCGTACATCGCCCGCTCTGCGGATTCAGCGTCCTGGTTCAGGACCGCCTGATAGATGCTTCTGTGTTCCTGGTTCACCTCGGTGAGGTAGCGCGCGGTGGGCTCCCAATCGATGCCCTCCTCGACCAGTTGCGCCCTGGGAATGGTCGACTTGTTCATCAGTTCGTAGAACTTCACGAACAGGGGGTTGCCGGTGGCGCTCGCGATGGCACAGTGAAACTCTAGATCCTCCGCGCGAGCCAGTCCGCCCCTGGCGACAGCGCTCTCAAACCGCTCCAGGCAGGAGGCCATCTGCGCCAGATCTGTCTCCTGGCGCCTGACCGCAGCCAGGCCGGCAGCGGTCACCTCGACACTCAAACGCAGTTCCAGGATATCCAGGATGTCATTTACCGTGGTCGCACTGATGCCCCCGGTGAAAAAGGTCTCCCGCGGCTCGCCCGCGATCACGGTGGTGCCGACGCCGCGACGGGTTTCCACCAGCCCCAGGGATTTCAGGTTGGCAATCGCCTCCCGAACGACCGTACGGCTTACCGCAAACATGTCGCACAGAGCGGCCTCGGTGGGGAGTTTGTGACCTACTTCGATCCTGCCCTGGCGGATCATGGCCTCCAACTGCGCCGCCACCTGGGACGACAGGCTGCCCTTGCGCCCCACGGATTCGACGGCAAAAGGGTGTCTGTCCGAACTCGCTGTGGTCACGGGCTCTCTCCCCTGCGCTTTCCCCGACGTTCTCCCTGACACTGGCATTCGCAAGCAGAAAACATGGCTAGCGGACCAGCGCCGGACGCTTGTTATCGAACGCCCAGCCGGGGATCAGGTACTGCATGGCTTGTGCATCGTCCCGCTGGCCGATATCCAGCGACCGGTACAATGCGTTGGCCTGCATCAGGCGCTCCCTGTCGAGGGTGACCCCCAGTCCCGGCGCCGTGGGCACCGCAATCCTGCCCTCGTGGATTTGCAGTGGCTCCTGGGTCAGGCGCTGACCGTCCTGCCATATCCAGTGCGTGTCGATGGCGGTGATGTCGCCCGGGCAGGCGGCGGCGACATGGGTCATCATCGCCAGCGAAATGTCAAAGTGATTGTTCGAGTGCGAGCCCCAGGTCATGCCCCACTGGTCGCAGAGTTCTCCCACCGCCACGGCGCCCTGCATGGTCCAGAAGTGGCAGTCTGCCAGCGGGATATCCACCGCACCCAGCCGCACCGCATCGCGCAGTTGCTGCCAGTCGGTGGCGACCATGTTGGTCGCGGTGGGAATACCGCTGATCGACCTGAAGCGGGACAGGATCTCGCGCCCGGACCAGCTGCCCTCCTGCCCGCAGGGGTCCTCGGCGTAAGCGAGGATCGGCTTGATCGGCATCAGGTACTCCACCGCGTCCTGCAGCAGCCAGGCGCCGTTGGGGTCCAGGGTCAGCCTGGCTTCGGGGAAGGCCTCGTGCAGGGCCACAATACACTCCGCTTCCTGCCGCCCGTGCAGTACCCCGCCTTTCAGCTTGAAGTCGCGAAAGCCGTAGCGATCGTAGGCAGCCCGGGCCAGTCTCACGATGGCTTCAG
This sequence comes from Parahaliea maris, assembly GCF_008064665.1. Lineage (GTDB taxonomy): Bacteria > Pseudomonadota > Gammaproteobacteria > Pseudomonadales > Halieaceae > Parahaliea > Parahaliea maris. The sequence continues at coordinate 105,424 of NZ_VRZA01000008.1, forward strand.
GGGTCATCGCCTCGAGGTCCCTGACGGCGTCCCACTCGTCCTGCGGTGACGGGCACGTCGGGTAAGGCAGATCGGTTTTCCCGGCATCGCCAATGAAGAACAGGTAACCGAGAGCCTCGACCGACGCACGCTGCTGGCCGCGCTGGCCCAGCAGGGCCGCGACCGGCAGCTGCATGGCCTGGCCCGCCAGGTCCAGCAGGGCGGATTCGATACCGGTGACAACGTGCACCGCAACCCGCAAATCAAAGGTCTGGTTGCCGCGAACATCACCTTCCAGACCGGCAAGCGCTGTCGACACTCGCTGGATAACGGCTTTATAGGCACCGACAGACTGGCCTTCCACCAGTTCCTTGCAGGCTTCCAGTGCCTTCAGGATATTGGTGCTGGCAGGAATTTCTCCGACACCCACGTTGCCGTCGCTGTCTTCCAGCATGACCACCACGCGGATAAACCAGGGGGCATGCCCCCCACTGAGGTTGATCAGGAAGCGGTCGTATCCGGCGACGGGAATCACGGACATTTTCTTGATGGTGCTGAACATTGGCTGGGTTACCTGTTGGTCTTGCTGTGGTGGGCCTAAGCCTGCCGGGCGACGCTAGCTGTTGGCCCGGATGAGGTCGGCCAGCATAGATTTGTGTTCACTGGAAGGATCGACCAGCGGCGCCCGCACACTGCCGGCAGGCCGCCCCGTCAACTCCGCGCCCGCCTTGATCAGGCTGACCGCATAGCCGGATTTTTTGTCCCGCAGGCGGCAGAACGGAATGAAGAAGTTGCGAATGATCGCGCCGACCGTCTCCTGGTCGCCCTCCCGGAGGGCGCGGTAGAAAGACAGCGCCATTTCCGGCATGAAGTTGAACACGGCGGACGAGTAGGTACTGACGCCGATGGCAAGATAGGCCTCGGCAAAGATTTCTGCGGTAGGCACGCCCCCGATATAGACCAGGCGATCGCCGATGGTCTTGATGGTGTCGTTCAGTGCGGCGATGTTGCCTACCCCGTCCTTCAAACCGACCAGATTGGGGCACTCTTCCGCCAGGGCGACCAAGGCCTGGGTGCCCATCACCCCGTTGCCGCGATTGTAGTAAACCACCTGCAGGGAGGTACTGGAGATGATCTGGCGGGCGTACTCGTAGAGGCCGTCGCCGGGGCACTCCGTCAGGTAGGGAGGCATCAGCAGGATGCCATCCACGCCGGCGGCCTCCGCCACACGACAGTATTCCCGGGCCAGGGGGATACTCTGCCCGGCGCTCGAGAACACCGGAATGCGCCCGGCCACGGTGTCCACCGCGATCTGCACGACCTGACGGTACTCGTCCACGGAGAGCGAGAAGAACTCGCCAGTACCGCCGGCCACGAAAATGGCCGTCACGCCGTTCTGGACGAAACTCTCGACCCGCTCCCGGTAGGTGTCCGGACAGAACTGGCCGCTGCCGTCAAAATCGGTAATGGGGAAGGACAACAGGCCGTAGCTCAGGGCCTCCCGGATCGTTTGTACTGACTGACTCACAGCACTCTCCTCTTTCGTTGGAGTATTGGTCATATTAGGTTGTCATACATCATACAACTAGAAGTGAATGTATGCGAGATTCCCGGGACGATCTGGCACAATTTTTTACCCTGGCCGGCCGTCGCGGCGGGTTGTCAGCATTCCAGCGCCGGGCCTTCCTGTGCCAGCAGGTTCTGGAGCACGCGCCGGGACTGGGCGCCACCGGCGTCTATCTTGACGGTCATCAGCGGCCGCTCGGGGAACTCGAGCAGGTTCTGCTGTTGCTGCTCGAGCATCTCCAGGTCTTCGGCAAAGATCTTGCCCTGCCCTTCGCGTATCTTCTCCGTCAGCTCAGCGCTGGCGGGCCGGAACGTGCGCGCCATACCCCAGAAATACCATATGGAGGTGTCGGTCTCCGGGGTGATGAAATCCACCACGATACTGCTGACTTTATCTGCATGGTCGGCGTCGTAGCCCCCTCTTCCAGCCAGGGCGACCCCCACCTCGATCATGACATGGCTGGGCGGGGTGAAGCGGCAGATCTGCCAGCGGTCCACCCGCGCCTCGGGGTCGAGGCCATTTTCGCGCAGCGCCATCTGCCAGAACGGCGGCGCGGTGACATCCGCCATATGCCGTTCGGTGATGACTTCGTTACCCCGCACGGACGTGTGCACCGGGGCCTCTTCGATTTCCAGTTGCCCGATGCTGTCCGCATGGACGTAGGTCTCATGGGTCAGGTCCATCAGGTTGTCTATCATCAAGCGGTAATCACAGCGGATATGGTAGAGCCCGCCACCGTAACCCCAATCGGGGTTGTCCGCCCAGGCCAGGTGAGGCAGCAGCGCCTCATCCGCCTGCTCCGCAGGGCCGGGCCAGACCCAGACAAAACCGCCGCGCTCGACCACCGCGTAGCGCCGGACACAGGGAAAGCGATCCACCCGCTGATTGGGGAGGGAGTGGACATCGCCGTTACACGTCACCCGCAGGCCGTGGTAGCCGCAGACCAGCAAATCGCCCTCTACCTGGCCAAGCGACAGGGGCGCCCCCCGGTGCGGACAGAAATCTTCCAGCGCGCAGGCCTGCCCTGCCGCGGTGCGATAGAACACCAGTTTCTGGTTACAGATGCGTCGCGCCAGCGGCTTGTCACCCAGCTCATCGGCAGTACAGGCGACATACCATTGATTGCGTAAAAATGCGGTCATCGGTCAGTTCCTTGAGCGTTCAGTTTTTTCGCGCCAGACCGAGGACTTTCAGGGCATTCTCCTTCAGCAGTTTCGGCATGACCGCTTCCTTGAACCCCACCTCCCGCGCCGCGGCTATCCAGGCGTCCGGGCGAATCAGCGGGAAGTCCGAGCCGAACAGCATCTTGTCGCTGAGCTGCCCGTTGGCGTAGCGAACCACCTGCGGCGGGAAATACTTGGGAGACCAGCCACTGAGGTCGATGTACACGTTTTCCTTGTGCAGGGCCATCGACAGGCTTTCATCCGTCCAGGGCCAGGAGGGATGAGCGAGGATGAATTTCATCTCGGGAAAATCAACGGCCACGTCGTCCACCAGGATGGGCTGGCCATACTTCAGGCGGATACCTCCGCCACCCTTCATGCCGGTCCCCATGCCCGAGTGGCCGGTGTGAAATACCGCCGGCAGGCCGTACTCGGCAATCACTTCGTAGAGCGGGTAGGCCAGCTTGTCGCCGGGGTCGAAATTCTGCATCGGCGGATGGAACTTGAAGCCCCGGATGCCGTGGTTCTCGATCAGGTCGCGAGCCTCCCTGGCCCCCAACTTGCCCTTGTGCGGATCAATCGAAGCGAAGGGAATCACCACATCGGGATTATCCAGGGCCAGTTGGGCAATCTCCTCGTTACGAATTCTGCGGGCACCGATACCCGCTTCGCAGTCGACGGTAAACAGGCAGAAGGCCACCTTTTGCTCCCGGTAGTAGGCAACCGTCTCTGCCATGGAGGGGCGCTGGCGGGACACCTTGAAGTAACTGGAGGCCGCATCGAAATACTGCCCCATCACCGGATCTTCAGGATCGGTGCAGGAGGTTTCCGCATGCACGTGCACGTCCAGCGCCACAATGTTGTCAGTATCTATCATGGTTTTTCTCCCACCCGGAACCGGGCACGACCGGGTGCCGTGTTATGCCTTGCCATCCTGATATTGCTGCCGGAGACTGGGCTTCAACAGTTTGCCGGCACTGTTACGTGGCAACTCCTCCACCCGCCGGGTCACTTTGGGCATCTTGTACCGGGCGAGCTTGCCCTCCAGAAAGGCAGACAGTTCCTCCGCGGATACCGTTGCACCATCGCTGACGTAGAACACACAGCCCACCTCGCCCCACTTCTCGTCAGGAATGCCGATCACGGCGGCTTCCTGGATGCCGGGGTAGCGCACCAGCAGTGCCTCGATTTCAGCGGGGTACACGTTTTCGCCGCCGGAAATGAACATATCCTTTTTGCGGTCGACGATATAAAAATAGCCGTCATCGTCGATGCGGGCGATATCCCCGCTGCGGAACCAGCCGTCCCCGGTCACCGCCTCCCGGTAGTCCTCGTCCCGGCCCCAATAGCCCACGGTCATATTGTCGCCACGAATCTGCAGTTCACCGGATTCGCCCGCGGCCACCGGCACGCCCTCCGGACTGACAATGCGCGCCTCTACCCGCGGCGTGGGAACGCCAACGGATCCCGCTTTCGCGGCAATCGTATCCAGGTCGAGTGACATGCCGAAAACCGTGCCACACTCGGTGCTGCCGTAGCCGTCAACGATGGGGATGCCATCGTCGACCCACTCCATGATCTGGGCCGCGGGATGCGGCGCACCGCCCGTAAACAGCGCCTTGAGGTTGTTGAGGCGCGCCGGGTCGTAGTTCTGTTGGGCCCGCAGGGCGAGCGCCATTTGCGGTACGCAGAAGTAGTGACTGATACCCAGCTGCGGGTCGCCCAGCCGCTCCAGGGTACGCTCAGGCACGAAACCATCGGAGATCACCAGGGTGCCCCCCAGCATGATCGGCGCACGCACCGAGGTGACCATGCCAATCACGTGGAACATCGGCGATTCACAGAGGAACACACTGTCGACGCTGACCTGTCCCAGCAGGGCAAAGTTGAGCGCCGTCTCGCCAATATTGCGCTCGGTGAGCAGTGCTCCCCGCGGGCGGCCGGTAGTGCCCGAGGTATACAACATCAGGGAGGGCGTATCGGCAGGCACAGGGGTGCCGCGCCAGGGCGACAGGTTCGCGGCTCGCGCCAATACCTCGGCGATGTCGAAATACTCGAGCTCCAGCGCTTGCGCCAGCCCGTCAGCCACCAGCAGTCGCGGCTGGCAGTCTTCGAGCAGGCTGACGATTTCCGCTTGCGAGAGACGCCAGTTCAGAGGAACGAAGATGGCGCCGGTACGCGCACACGCCCAGTGGAGAATGATAATTTCCGCCCGGTTGTGCGACAGGCACGCCACCCGCTCACCCGCGGTAACGCCGCAATCGAGCAGGAGGGTGGCGCAGCGGGCGACGCGATCGTCGAACTCCGAGTAGCTCAGCACCAGGTCCTGCGCCAGGTCGCGGATGGCGAGCCTGGCGGGCCTTACTGTTGCGTTGAACTCAACATAATCCATGGTATCAAGCCAGTATCCTGGTCATTAACACGGCTCTCAGGCATCCCCGGAGCGGTTATAGGCGCCCAGACCGGGTTTGTAGGTCTTGTCATCGATGAACTGCTTGATCCCCTCCTTGCGTCCTTCGCCGTCAAAGAAGTTGGCGGCCTCCTGGGCGCGGATCAGGTAATCCTCCGCATTGTCGTAGGTCATTTCCATGACCCGCCGCACAGCGTCCTTGGTGGCTTTCAGAGCGACCGGGTTCTTCTCCAGTAGCACCTTGGCCACTTCGGTGACGCGAGCCTCGAGGGACGCTGCGGGCACCGCCTCGTTGATCAGGCCCCACTCGGCGGCGGTTTTGCCGTCGATGTTCTCACCCATCAAGGCGTGGTACATGGCGTTGCGCATGGACAGCAGGTTGGTCGCTACCTTGGTCGCTCCACCACCGGGCAGAATCCCCCAGTTGATTTCGCTCAATCCGAACTGCGCGTCCTCCGCGGCAAAAGCCAGGTCACAGGAATGCAGCGGGCCATAACCGCCACCGAAGCACCAGCCGTTGACCATGGCGATCGTCGGCTTGTGGTACCAGCGCAGACGGCGCCACCAGCCGTAGGCTTCGCTCTGTGATTTACGGATACCGCGCAGGCCCTCGGCCTCAGTCTCACGGAAGTACTCCTTCAGGTCCATGCCCGCACTCCAGGCGCTACCCTCCCCGGTCAATACCAGCACGCCGACATCATCGCGATACTCGAGTTCATCGAGTACGCGCATCATCTGGCGATTCAGCTTGGGGCTCATGCAATTGCGCTTTTCCGGGCGATTGAATTTCACCCAGGCAATACCGCCTTCTACGGTATAAGCCACTGTGTTTTCTTCTGTCCGTTCCACTGTCATTGCGTTATTCCTCGTTCAATATTCAAAAATCGTTTGCGCTCAGATCGGGAAATGTCCCGATTCGGTTTCCACGGTAATCCAGCGCAATTCGGTAAACTGGTCGATACCGGCCTTGCCGCCAAAGCGGCCATAGCCGGACGCCCCTACCCCCCCAAAGGGCATTTGAGCTTCGTCGTGAACCGTAGGCCCGTTCACATGGCAGATGCCGGAGCGAATCCGGCGCGCCACGCGCAAACCGCGCGCTGCATCACCGGTGAAGACGGCAGCGCTCAATCCGTACTCGCTGTCGTTGGCAATGCGGATGGCGTCCTCCTCGTCCGTCGCCCGAATCATGGCGCAGACAGGCCCGAAGCTCTCATCCCGGTAAAGCGCCATCTCTTCGGTGATACCGTCGATGAGGGTAGCCGGCATGAGCACGGAATCTCCCTTGCCGCCCGCGAGCACCCGGGCCCCCATGTCGACAGCGTTATCGATCAGCGCGTTGACCTTGGTCACCGTGGCCTGATCGACGACCGCGCCAAGGGGCGTCGCGCCCTCCCGGGGATCCCCGGCCGGCATAGCGCTCACTTTCTCAGCCATTTTCGCCGCGAACGCGTCGGCCACCGCATCGACCACAATCAGGCGTTCGGTGGACATGCAGATCTGGCCCTGGTTCATATAGGCACCGAAAGCAGCGGCCTTCACCGCCTCGTCCAGGTCGGCGTCCTCCAGCACCAGCAACGGTGCCTTGCCGCCCAGTTCCAGCAAGCAGGGCTTGAGGTGCTCGGCAGCACGCTTGGCAATGACCTTGCCGACAGCGGTGGAACCGGTGAAATTGATGCGTTTGACCCCGGGCTGATCGATCAGCGCGCCTACAACCTCCGGCGCATCCGCAGGGGCATTGGTCACGATATTGACGGTACCCTCGGGGAACTCTGCTTCCGCGAGCGCCTCGATAATCAGTGCGTGGGTTCGCGGGCAGAGCTCGGAGGCCTTGAGGATCACCGCATTCCCGCAGGCCAGTGCGGTGGCGATAGCGCGTACCCCGAGGATGATGGGGGCATTCCAGGGGGCGATCCCCAGGATCACGCCAACAGGCTCACGGATAGCAAGGGCCAGGCAGCCCGGCTTGTCAGAGGGGATCACCTCACCGTTGATCTGGGTTGTGATCGCAGCGGCCTCGCGCAGCATGGACGCCGCCAGCGTCAGGTTGAACATGGCCCAGCCCCGGGTGGCGCCGATCTCGTTCATCATCGCTTCGACCAGCGCTTCCTGCTTGCCTTCCAGCGCAACCGCGGCCTTCATCAGCACGGCCCGGCGTGCATTGGGTCCCAGCACCGACCACCCGGCAAAGCCCTGCTCGGCCCTCTCAACGATGGCGGGCATATCAGAGGCCTGCATCGCCACAGCGGAACTTGCCATTGCGCCCGTCAGAGGATTGTTGCGTTCAAAGTTCATGGTTGCCTCACAGATTATTGAAGTTGCAGGTTGCCGGTGGCCTGGTGTCTTTTCATGACCGGCCCCAGCATGAACAGGGCGAGCGCAGCCACCAGGGCACCCGCTCCCATCACAATCGATACCACCAGCAGGTCAAATCCGGCATTGAACAGAAAGCCGGCGATAACCGGGCCCAGGGCCGCTCCGCCACGCCCGATGCCTATAACGATGCCGGTGCCACTGGCGCGAATGTCCGAGGGGAAGGTATTCGCCATCAGTGCGTAGAAGCCCACCACGCTGGCGTTGGTGAAAAAACCGGTCGCTGCGGCGATCAGGGCCAGCCCGTTGAGATCGGTCTGCCGCACACCGAAGGCCGAAACCATGACGAAGGCGATCAACAGAACCACCATCAGCAGCTGGCGCAGCGGCACCCTGGAAGCGATGAAGCCCAGCAGGAAGGCGCCGGTCGCACCGCCGATGTTGGCCCAGACCAGCACCCCACCCGCAGCGGCGGCTTCATGGCCCATATCGACAACGATCTTGGGAATCCACTTGAGGATGTAATAGAACGTCATGATGAGCATGAAGTAAGCCATGACCATCAACAGCACGAGGGCACGGAAGTCCGGCGAAAACAGTTTGTGAAAGCTGGATCGACCAGCGGTCTCGGTACTCGCCGCCAGCTGATCGATACCGCCGTGGCCCATCCTGGCCAGTGTACGGTTAATTCTGTTCAGCGCATTGGCCGGGCGTCGCGCCGCCAGGTACTCAATGGACTCAGGCAACGAAAACCAGCTGATCACCAGGAAAGCACCGGTTACCAGCGAGCCAAAAACAAAAATCGCGCGCCAGTCGTAGGCCTGTAGCAACACCGTGGATATGCTGCCGCCGATGATTGCGCCGACCGGGTAGCCTGCCGCCATGAAGATCACCGCCAGGTTGCGGTGCTTGCGATTGGAGAATTCCGCGACCATGGCGTTGGTCGAGGCGAGCATACCACCGATGCCCAGGCCGGTGACAAAGCGCACCATCAGGAGTTGCCCGACGCTGGTCACCAATGACGCCACATACATACCCAGCGTCATGATCACCAGACAGAACAGGATGGTGGGACGCCGCCCATGCCGGTCTGCCAGGCCGCCCAGCAGGATCGAACCCACCGCCATCCCGAATAATTCGGCGGCCAGCACAATGCCGAGCTCCGCCCGGTTAATGGACCATTCGGCCGCAATCCCGGGTGAGGCAAAACTGATCGCCAGCACATCGAAGCCGTCGAGTGCATTGAGGGCAATGCACATCACCACCACGAAAATCTGGAATCCATTCATGGGGGAGTTGTCGAGAATCGTCTTGGGGTCAGACATCAAGGCATCTCTTATTATCGTTTCAACGTAGGGATTGCGCGTACGGTGTGCAGTTCAACAGCACTACCGCTGCGCGCTCACTGATCTGTGCTACACAGTAGTTTTTGCGGGCCATTGATTGAAGAGCGAAAAGTGACGATTAAAAGTGCAGAAAGTGCCAGCAGTGAGCGCCATGCACAGCTTGACCAACTTCCGGCCCGGCTCCCCTTCACGGAGCCTCACCACCCGGGGGGATTACCGCAACATCCACCCGCCGGCTTTCCCAATCGTGCCGGCCGTCACCCGGCACATTTTCCGCGCGCCAGGTGACGTGCAGGCTGGATGCCGGCACGCCCAGCCTTCGCGCAATCCGCTCCAGCTTGCTTGCCCTGGCGGCCGCCATGCCCTGGCGCTCTGCGAGCACCCCGGCGTTTTCAGTCAGTGACTCGCCCTGGTGGGCGTCAATGGACACCGTGCCGCCCGCGGCGACCGCGTATTCCAGCATCGCAATGAACTGCATCATGTCCGGGCCGGTTGCGCGATCACTGTCGAAGGGGAAATGAATCACCATCTCCTGCGCGGTAAACGGTGGCTGTGGCGGCTCGGGTTGCGGCGTGTCGTAAATAACGGCTTCAATGGAGAGCGCGGGATTCTCCTCGAGGGCTGCCATCATCCCGGCGGCGCGCTCGCGCTGTGCCTGCGAGCCGCGCTCGAACAGGTTTCTCGCACGACCGACCACGCTGCCGTCGAAGGGAACGATTTCATTGCATGACAGATCGCGTTCGCGCAGCACGCTCACCCGCCCGGAGAGTACTGTGGCGCCACACACCGGCTCACCCTCCACCACCTCTCCTTCCACCAGCACCTGGTGCATCAACTCAGGCCTGCCCCAGTCGGAGGGGCCCTGTAACGCATAGCGCTGCCCCTGATACTCGGTGAAAAAACACAGGTCCGTATTCGCCCCGGTATCCCTGGCAACAGGGCAGGCGGTGAACGAGAGCAATTCACCCGCGCCGGAGGAAGCACTCCACAGCACGCCCAGCGCCACAGCCACATACTGTCTCAGGTCGACCCACATCACAGCGTCCTCATGAAGTTGACCAGATCCTGCTTTTCCTGCTCGGAATAACCGATGTTGAAGCGACGGTCATAGAAGTCCACCAGCTCGCGCAGGTTGGCCGCGGAACCGTTGGTGAAGTAGGGAGCGCGTCCTGCCAGCGCTCGCATCTGCTGGGTCATCGTTGCACCGACATCCCGGCACTTGCCTGTGATCAACGCCCGCCCGGGGTCGTGGGTCAGAATCTCCCTGCCGAGGTAGGACTGGGGAGGCACATCGGCCTTGCAGGTAATCCGGAACAGTGGCAGATCATCCCGCTGGTTCTGCCAGGGCCAGCTGTTGAGGCCCAGATCCATAAACCCGGGCGCCAGATCCATACCCATGACGGTCGTGTTATGGCAGCCACCACCACAGGAGCGCTTGAAGGGATTCCCCAGGCCTTTATCGTTGTAGCTCCCGACATTGCTGATATAGAACCGGCGATCAAAAAATACCCTGGCGCCGCGCGCGACGGAGTTACGGAACGCCGTCTGCTGCCCGGTCTCACCACTCTCCCCCTCCCACATCGAAAACTCGCCAAACACCCGGTTGATGGGGTTGTTACCCAGCCTCCCCGGGGGCGCCTGCAACAGGGCATTGGGGCCGATACCGGGCGGTGCACCGGCTCCCGTCAGCACGCCGCCTACGTTGTCGAAGACCTGGCCCGCATAGAGTTGCTTTTCAAAAGCCTCGATCTTTGCCAGCGCCTGTTCGGGCAACGCGTCTGGTCGCTGGAGGTGAGTGCGCGCAGCGTCTTTCGCCTGCTCCTTCGGCGAGATGCCGCGGCCGTCGGTCATCAATTGCAGGGACACAAAGTCCCCGGTTTCCGGATCGGTGGGCAACAGGGTCTTGTCGTTATAGTAGAACTTGTCATGGGGGGGTACGCCATGCGGCAGTTCCACAAGGTGGGAAATGTTGATCACCGGGCGGGGGCGCCGGAATACGGAGACGGTAGGGCTATCGCTCCGAAGACCCCACTCGGGATCGAGATTGCAACCGGAGGGATCGCTGACTACTTCAATGCTGAATTCCGGCTCGACCTCCTCGCCGTCATAGGGCTTTGGCGGCCACGGCAGGCCCAGCCGGAACAGCCCCCGTTCGAGTAACAGCGAATGGGACGCCTTGTCCCCCTGGGGAAGGGAGGGGCAATTGGAGCCGTCAATGGCGGCAAACAGCGGGTCCTTGCCTCCGGTTTCTTCCCACCGTCGCTGGATGGTCGTCACCGAAACACTCATGCCATCGCCGGGTTGATGGCAGGTAACACAGGCGCGACCATTGCTTCCCATCGGGGTAAAGAAGGGGTGACCGTCGGTTTCAATGGCGCCAGAGGCGTTGATGATGCCAATGCGGCCATGCTCATTCGCATGCTCGCTGTAGGCAGGAAAGGTGCGCTTGTCGCCCGGCGCCCACCACTCACTCTGCGGATACTGGAGATCAGACGTGCCGCTTGTGGCAACCAGCGGCAACAGTGCAACACCGCCCGCTGCCAGCAGCTGCATCGACTTTACAAACACACTCTTCATTATCGATTGACCACGCTTGAAATACCTGCGACATTGACGGAATACCGCGCCCCGGGCGCCTACCCGTCAATCCCCTTCTTCTTCACCGACCAGCCTTCGCTGGTACAGAGCTGACAGTCGCTTCCGACAAACCACTCTCCGGCTTTCTTATCGTCCTTCAGTTGCCAGGACATCCACGCGATCGCCACCCCGGCATATTCCCCTCCGTGCTCGTCAAACAGGTAGGTCCCGCCGTGTCCTACCCCGTTTTCAGCAAAGAACACCGGTACGTGAGTGAGCCGGTCGAAATCATCCAGCGCGTTCCGATAGGCGATGTCCGAGGGACCGCCGTTGATATAGGCAACAGGACCTTGTAGTTCGGCCAGTTCCTCTTTCTTCACGTACAGGTTGGCGTTTCTGTCCATCACACCAGGAGGGGGTTCTGTCAGGACACCGCTGTTGAACGCGATACCCGTCTTCAAGCGCTTGTCTTTCAGCGCCGCTATGGCCTGCAGGCCACCGCAACTTGTCCCCATAACGCCGATCCGCCCGGTATCGATCTTGCGGAAGTAGGGACTCGATTCATCCCTGTTCTGCTGGTCTGCCCAATCGATCGCGGCCAGAATCTGCTCGACCGTTGTATCGGGCAGCGCTGACAGCGGGTCTGGTGCGCTGTCATCTTTGGGTGTACCACGAGGGCGTACTTCACGCTCGAAACGCGGATGTCCGGAAGCGATGACAAAAAAGCCATGGGAAGCCACCTCGCGCAGGAACTGGCTATAGCGCAGGCCATTGTCGCGACAGCCACCGTTGCCCCACAGCAGCAAGGGCATGGGTTCCTGAGGCAGACTGACTGGAAAATAGAGAGTGTCTGTTTGCAGTGATTTGTCGTAGATCGCCCTGGCGGGATAGGGCCCTGTGCCGGTGGTGGCACCTATCGGGCCGGGCGGCATTATTGCTATGTCCTGGGCCGCCGCCGCAAACGCGATCGAACCTGTGAAGGTAACAGCGAAAACCGCTGTCAAGGACCGGAATCTTTTCATGGAAAGGGTTCCCTGTTATCAAAGGCCTGATAAAAAAAGGGCCCGCGACACTGGCGTGGAGCGGGCCAAAGCTCTCACAGAGATATCAGAAGGAGTAGCGCAGTTTCACGCCCACTTCGCGGGGGTTACCGAGCAGGTATTCACCCCAGCCATCATCGCCACCCTGAGCCCGGCTGATGTATTCCTTGTCTGTCACGTTTTTGGCGTAACCTTCCACACGCCAGCCAGCGTCAGCCTCGTACGCCAGGAACAGATCGACCAGCGTTTTGGACGGCGTCAAATTGTAGTCATAGTGGTAGAACGTGGTGTAGTACTCATCCTGATAGGATACCCGCACCGTGGGTATCAGGCGGCCGCTCCCGAACTCAAAACCCTGATACGACAGTCCGAAGTTGAAGGAAGTCTCCGGCAAATAGTCGATGGGCTCACCTTCGAGATTGATGGTTTCAAACCCGACCGGATTGACCCCGTCTGCTGCGCCAGGTGGCAGGACTATTTCCAGTTCGCCATATTCCCCGTCGTTATAGGCAAAGGACACATCCCAGAGGAAATCTCCAAAGACTCCGGTGATCTGTGCTTCGATACCCTGGATAGTCGAGCCATCGACGTTCCTGGTTACCGATGCTGTTGGATTTTCAGGATCCGGAGAGTATGTGCGCTGGAACTGGTCATACTCCATATAGTATGCGGCTACAGACGCATTGATGTGGTCTTCGAACAAGCTGCCTTTCCAGCCCAACTCGTAGTTGGTGACCTCTTCTGACTCGTATTCATTGGCAAAGGGCGTGGTACCGCCTGGCTTGTACCCGGTACTGATCGTGCCATACAACAGTGAGTTATCTCCTGGCGTCCATTCCATCAGCACTCGACCAGTGGTTTTCTCGAAGCTGAGAAGTTCATCCGCAGGAAACGGCCTACCACTGGGTGCGTTGTAATGGGAGGGTCTTCCCTCAGGAAACGGACCGGCTGAGATATAGGAACTGTCACCGAAACCCACTTCGTCTTCGTTGTAGCGCAGGCCTATCTTGAATGTCAGGCTATCCGTGAGGCTGTAGCCCACCTCCCCAAATACGGCCTGATTTTCCCGGATAGTATTGAGGTCCAGATACAGGCGGGTATGAATGGTCGGGTCCAGACCGGTTCCCGGATAGTCCGGGTGGTTGTAGCGATAGAAATTCAGGTAGTTCTTCTGATCGTAGTCCAGAAAGCTCGCGCCAACAGTCCACTGCAGCGGCCCATCGGTTTCTGAGACCAGTGACAGTTCCGCCGTCCAGTACTCATCCAGAATCTTGAAATCATTCCCTGCCTGCACTGCGTCAGGATCAGTGAGAGGCGACCCCCGGTCGTCGTCGCTCAGGTAGTGCTGGTCACTTTCAAGGTACGAAAGATTGCCTTTGAAGCTGAAGGCGTCATTCACCATCCAGTTAATCTGCAACGTACCCCTGTCATAGGAGACGTTGCGATGGCCGTCGAGGTCGACGTTCAGGTCTCTGACATTTGAGTCGGGAAGATTATTGGTGCCGGGCTCTCGAAGAAACTTGTACGGCACGCCGTCCGTTTTATTATCACTCAATTCATAGATAACTCGGGCATCAAACCGGTCACTCGGGCTATATAGCAATTGGAAGCGACCAAAGGAACGATCTACATTCCCAGGCTGATCTTCGACCCGGCTCGGTGAAGTCGCCAGATCCGGCCCGTGATTCTTGTAAAAGCTGTCGCGTTGCTCCCAATCAACGGCTACCCGGGCTGCCAGTGTCTCAGTGAGCGGGAAAGAAATTCCGCCCCCCATGCGTTTTTTGTCGTAGGTGGCGGCCTCTACAGAGGCGAAGCCAGTGGTTTCGCCGAGTACGGGGCGCGTCGAGTTGATGAAGATCGCACCACCTGAAGCATTCTGACCAGCGTAGGTACCTTGCGGTCCGCGCAACACTTCCACACTTTCCACATCAAAGAACGCATCGCCGTACACAAACTCCCTGGCGACATAACCACCGTCGAGATGCACAGCAACGCCCGTTGTCTGGTTCGGCGCTGATTCCGACTGACCGACACCACGAATGTTCAGATATTTGGTGTTGCCGTTGTCGGTAAAGGTCAGTGACGGCACCTGGTACTGCAGTTGCTCAAAGGTGTCCACGCCGCGCTCATCGAGGGTAAGTCCGGTCAAAGCCACGGCTGAGATTGGCGTATCCTGCAAGCTCACAGCACGTCTTTCCGCTGTGACAATGACTTCCTCGAGCGTGGCCTGAGCACTTGTCATTTGTGCAGAGGTGGCTGCAGCAGCTGAAACGGCAATAACCAGAGCATGTTTTTGAGGGAAACGTGCGAATTTGATCATAAAGGGATCCACCATGTGTTTTCGTTATTGGAGCGAACCCTACCAGTGTGGACACTCGCTATGCAAGCGCTTTCATTCAAATTTCTTTCCTCTGGCGCCTTACTCCTGAGGCAAGGGATACTCCGCGCCCTGGCCACCACAATTGAATCATGCAGAAAATGCCATGAAGCCGCCTGTTTATGACACTTTATGCATGATATGTCGACACGGTCGACTCCTGTTATATTTCGCCCAATCTGATCGGTAACGGTGAATGTAAGCGCTTGCATTATACTGTTTCACCCGCTACATTGACGCGATAGCTGGTTGCCCAAAATCTGGCCCAGCGCCTGCAAATGCACAGTATTTCCAATAATTTTAAGGAGCTACCTTTGTCAGGTGTGTTCATTGCCACAGGAGATCTCGCCCCCGACCGCGAGAACTACAGTGAATCCTTCGCCGCAACACAAGAGGTCCTGCAACAGGCGGACATCGTATTCGGCCAACTGGAAACCTCCTTTGCCCGGGAAGGCGTCCGGGCACCGCAGGCGCGGCACGCGGTATTGGCACACCCCGATGGAGCAAAGGCTCTGGCTGACGCGGGATTCAACTGCATTTCCATGGCCGGCAACCATGTCCTGGACTGGGGCAATGATGCCTTCTTTGAGACCCGGCACCACCTGACAGAAAGCGGTATCTCCGTTGTCGGTGCCGGTGCGAATATACGTGAAGCCCGACAGCCGGCCAGGTTCACGCTCGACGACGGCACGCGCGTAGCCATACTGGCCTACAGCAGTATCCTGCCGATGGCTTACTGGGCAGAACAACGGCGGCCCGGTTGCGTGCCCATGCGCGCACACACCATTTACGAGCAGATAGAACACGACCAACCCGGCACTCCACCGCGCATTCACACCTTTCCCCACCGGGAAGATCTCGCGGCAATGCAGCAGGACATCCGTAAAGCCAAGGAAGAAAACGATGTGGTGATCGTCTCCCAGCACTGGGGGATTCACTTCGTCAGGGCGGTCATCGCCGACTACCAGCGCGACGTCGCCACAGCCGCCGTTGCCGCTGGCGCCGACGCCATTATCGGCGGGCACCCGCACATTCTGAAGGGCTGCGAGGTCATCGACGACGCCCCGGTGTTCTATTCTCTCTGTAACTTTGCCACGGACCTGCGCATGGATGCGGAACACGCTGCCAGCAAGGGATTCAACGAAATCCGAGGGCTGGCGGAGGAATGGGAACCGGATTTTGACAGCCTGTACAATTTTCCGACCGCGTCCCGGCTGTCGATGGCGGCACGACTGGAAATCGCCCAGGGCCGTATCCAGCGCAGCGGCTTCCTGCCCATTTTCATCGGTCACGACGCTGTCCCCCATTTTCTGGGGAGCGACGATCCGCGCCGCGGCGAAGTCGTCGATTATATGCGGGCAGTAACAGGGGAAGCCGGTCTTAACGCGCGCTATCATGAGGGCACTGACATGGTTGAGCTGAGCGTATGACCCTCTATAACCGCAACGTGCCGCTCGAGAGTATTGTCGGCCTGTATTTTCTCGCCTATATCCCCAATATCCTGATCACCAAGCTGCTGGCGAGCCAGATTGAGCCCTCCCTCGGCCGCCCGTTGACCGGGCTTGAGATACTGCCCTCGTCTCTCATCCTGAACATGGTACTCACCTACCTGTTCATCTGGCTGACGGGCTGGCATCGCGATGCCAACGCCATTGAACTGGCCGGCCGGCGTATTCCGGTGCCCACTCGCTACACCTTCATGTCGGCCTTTGGCACCGCCCTGGTATTGTTCACGGTTCCGCTGTCCTACACCTTCCAGGACGTGAGCATCCCGTTCATCCAGCTGATCATGCGCGGGGACATCCTGATTATCGCACCGCTGGTAGATACCCTGTTCGGGCGTCGGGTCCGCTGGTGGAGCTGGACCGCACTGGTACTGGTATTTATCGCCCTGGCGATCACGGTCAGTGCACGCGGCCGCCTCGGCCTGCCTCCGCTCGCCATCGCTACCGTGTTGCTCTATACCCTCGGTTACTTCATCCGTCTGACCATCATGACCAAGGTCTCCAAATCCGGAGACCCGGCGTCGGTGCGCAAGTATTTCGTCGAGGAAAAAGTCCTGGCGCTGCCGCTGTCCATTGTCATGCTGGCCCTGCTGGGTCTGTCGGATATTGGCACTCACTCTGGCGAACTGGCCTGGGGCTTTGTCGATGCCTGGCAATCTCCGGCCTTCTGGCCCATTGCCGGTATCTCGGTCACCCTGACCATTGTGTCGGTGTTTGCGGCGATTATCCTGCTCGACGCGAGAGAAAACAGTTACTGCGTGCCGCTTGAACGGGCCTCGAGTTTGCTGGCGGGCCTCATTGCCGCCTACATTTTGGCGATCGTCTGGGACCTGAAACTGCCCACCTCCGCAGAGATCACTGGTGCAATCATCCTTATCGGCGCGATCCTGCTCCTGACCCTGGCGCCGCGCTGGGACGCAAAGAAGCAATTGCGCCGAATGGCACCCCGACGGCCAGCCCGCTCCGAAAACCGCACGCACTAACGATAACAACTCCCCAACGGGCCCACTATGATCCGATCTCTTTGCACCCTCGCCACTGGCTTGCTTCTGGGTAGCGGTGCTTGCGCCGCGGCTCCACAACAGGATTCTGTCCGCTGTTCCCAGCTCGTGGACCCTGGCAAAAGTTTCACTTTCAACACCCGGGAAACCATTACCCCGGCGGATAACTGGCGCCCACAGGAAGCGAGCAGCTATGAACCCGTTGCCATCAACGTCAGCTTCTGCCGGGTATCGGGGACCATCGAGGGCAACATCGGTCTCGAGCTCTGGCTCCCCTTGCGCTCGCAGTGGAACGGCCGGCTGCTCGGTACCGGTGTCGGGGGCGACGCCGGTGTGTTCAATTTCACCGACATGGGGCAACGCCTCAATGAAGGCTTTGCCAGCTTTTCCACCGACAGTGGCCACAAACGCAGTGGCGATCCGCGCTGGATGGCCGATCCGAAGGCGCGTCAGGACTATACTCACCGCGCCGTGCACCAGGCGACCCTGGCCGCCAAGCGACTGGTGCGACAGTTCTACGGTGAAGCCCAGCAGTACAGCTACTTCCTCGGCTGCTCTGGGGGCGGCCGCCAGGGGATGAAGGAAATGCAGACCTACCCTGGGGACTTCGACGGCATTGTGTCGGGAGGCCCCGCACCCTACATGCCGCTACAATCGGTACGTATGATGTGGTTTGCCCTGCAGCAGAAGCAATCTCCGGAAGCCGCTCTGACCAACGAAGACTGGGATCTCTATGAAACGGCCGCCACCCAACACTGCGACGCCCGCGATGGCGTCACCGATGGCGTTGTCGAGAATATTGCTGCCTGTGATTTTGACCCGGCCGTACTAGCCTGCTCCGGCGGCGAAGACGCTTGCCTCAGCACCGCCAAACTGCAGATGCTGCAACAGATCATCCGACCAATGGTGGACGAGCAGGGCCAGCCCATGGATCGCGGCCTGTTCTCCGGCGTCCGTACACGGCAAGGCCCTCCTTCCCCGCTGCTGCGCGCGATGTGGGCCGACGGAGTCTACGATGATCCGCAGTGGAACGAGGACGGCTTCCAGCGCACCCGCGACCTCGCACTTGTCAACGACGCCATGCCAGAGCTGCGGGCCGACAGCACCTATATCGATGAGTATCTCGAGGGAGGGGGCAAAGCCATCATTTACCAGGGTTGGAGCGACCCCTCGACCGTCGCCGGCCTCGCTATCGACTACTACCGACAGTTATCCGCTACCTACGGCGGGGTGGAAGCCCTGTCGGATAGCGTGCGCCTGTTTCTCGTTCCCGGCATGTACCACTGCCGGCGAGGCCCCGGGGCGGACCAGTTTGGCGGCTCCCGCCACCAGACCTGGCCGGGTGACGGGGAGCGCGACATACTGTGGTCCATGATCCACTGGGTGGAACAGGGTGTCGCCCCCGATCATCTGGTCGCCAGCAAACTGGACGGCGAGGACACACGCTTTACCCGCAAAATCTGCCCCTTCCCGCAGAGCGCGGTCTACGACGGCAAGGCTGACGAGAACGCGCACCAGAGTTTTCACTGCGAAGATGACCCGGTGCTGGAAGTCATGCTCCAATGATGACGCTCTCAGCACAGGTAGCAGAACACATCACCACCTGTCCGGTCGACTCGCTCTCAGCCACCGCACGGGACGCCACCCGGCGCGCCCTACTGGATGCCGTGGGTGTCATGATCGCCGCCAGCCGGCTAAGCCAGGACGTCCAACCCTTCCTGGCTGAGGCCAGCGCCAGCGACGGCCCCTGCCTGGTCCTGGGCGGTGCTCACCGCAGTTCCGCGCTGGCTGCCGCGGGGGCCAACGGCGCACTGGCTCACGCGTTGGACTTCGAAGATACCTTTGACGCCGCAGCGCTGCACCCGAATGCGGCAATGATTCCCGCGGCCATGGCGGTCGCCGAACAGCGAGGCGGAGTCGATGGCGCAACCTTCGTGACCGCGCTGGCCCTGGGCTGCGACCTGGTCTGTCGCCTGGGGCTCGCGCTAAGGGAGCCGGTGAGCGAGCGGGGCTGGTACCCTCCCCTCCTGCTAGGCGCCTATGGCGCCACTGCAGCCTGCGCCAGGATTGCCGGGCTGTCTGCAGAGCAAACCCTCGACGCCCTGTCACTCACCCTGTGCATCGGCAGTGCCCCCGGCGCCATCGGCTCCGACCCACGCACCACGTTACGGGCGACACGGGAGGCCTTTGCTGCCGAGGCCGCGGTGCGGGCGGTCGCTCTGGCCGCCCGGGGTGTACGCGGCTTTGAACAACCGCTGGAGGGAACCGACGGCTTCTATGCACTCTACGCCGGCGGCAACTTCGACAGCGACGCGATACTCTCAAGCCTGGGCCAGTTTTTTTACGGCGAGCAATTGAGTTTCAAGCGTTGGCCGACCTGCCGCGGCACCCACACCTTTATCGAGATGGCCCTGGCCTTACGCGAGGAGAACCCCGATGCCATCGGCAACATTCAGGAAATCTCTGTCGATATCGGTGCCATTCAGCGCCAGCTGATCGAACCACGTGAACGCAAGTCGGCACCGCTCAGCGCCATCGACGCCAGATTCAGCATTCCCTTTACCGTGGCCCTCGCCCTGCTGAAGGGTGAGGTAACCCTGCACAATGTCGCCGGCTGCCTCGAGGACCCCGACGTCCTGGCGCTGTCGGCTAAAGTCACCCCCCGCCCAAGGCCGGACTGGGGGCGGGACCACGCAACAGCCGGGGCGATGCAAGTGACGCTCGCTGACGGTAACGTGTGGCGCGGCGAGCGTTTGATCGCTCTGGGCCACCCCGATCACCCCCTCGACACGGACGAGCTGGTAGCGAAGTTTTGCGCGGCATTTTCCCTGGCCGGGAATCCGCAGCAGGCGGCGACTGCCGCACAACAACTGCTCTCGATCGATACGCGGGCACGCTCAGACTTCGGCTTTCTCGCCATCGACTGAAGGTCACTGCTGGCTGGAGTTTGGCGCCGGGATAACAGGCAACACCAGTTTCGAACCTTCCCCCAGCTGCACCCGATACTCCGGGGCCTGATCGGCTGACAAGCCCCCCAGCGCAGGGTGCCGGGCAAAACTCGGGTGATCCGCAGCTGTCACCGAGAGCCTGATGCGGTGGCCCGCCTTGAACACCCAGGCGGTGGGCATCAGGTCCAGCACGATATTTACTACTCGCCCGTCGGCAAAGGGTGCTGGTTGGTAATCGTCCGCACCATAGCCATGCCATGGCAGCGCCGGCCTGACCGCAACCCGGGCGCCAGGGCCCAGCATCGCCTGGACCGGTTTGAGACCGGCGTAGTTGGCCCGCAATTGCCCCTCTGTCACCAGCAACACCCTGCCATCCGGCGCCACATCCTCCAGATAGACGTAGACGTCGCCCTCGGGATGGGAGGAGGACAGCTGCAGGTGTACGACAGGGTGTCCCGTCACTTCGGTCGCAGCGGCCAGCACCGGACCAGTGTAGCTCAGACGCTGGCCGTTGGCCGCGGCAGCCTGCATCACCGAGTGCGAGGAGGCGAGCCGGTAGTTCCAGCGGTTGGCACCGTCCGTGCGCGAATCAGCGTTGAAATCAACCCGGTAGCGGGACACACCCTGGCCGGGGCTGACTCCCAGGGAGCCATCAGCCTGGAAGTAAAACGCCGTCAACGCCTGCCGGGCGAGGGGCCACTCGTGCTCGTAACGCCACCCCTGCCCCATGACATAGAGCAAGACGGGGGGATTATCAGCAAAGCCGTTGTCGATGCCGCGCAGGTAGTGGTCAAAGAATCGCAGCTTCTCCCTGTTCAGCCCCTGCTCGGAGGACCAGCTGTCATTGAAAAAGGAAAAGTAGGGGCCGCTGCGATAGTCCGCCAGCGTTTTATTGAGCAGGCCTCCGTGGGCGGTAGGCGCCATCAACAGGTGGCTGGGGGTGTGCCCCGCCAGCGTGGCATGCCACATGACCGTATCCCTGGCGTGGTAATCAAACCATCCTCCGCGGTGGTAAACCGCAATTCCGCTGCTGGCGATACGGGCGACGCGATCGGCGGGGTCGATATCGACGTAGCTGTAGGGCGTATCGTCAATCGCGGAATCGCGGTAAGGCGCTGCTGCCAGTTTCTCCACGGTCAGGTTGGCGTTGGCAAGGTGCTCCCGGGTGGCGAGATAGTAGAGGTCACTGCGCTCCTGTCCATCCGCGTACAGCGGTGGCCCGTCATCGAGAAAGGCGCCATCACCGTCCTGGTCGAGCGGAATTTCATCGACCAGTTCGCCGTCGCCATCCTCGTCAATAACCGGGACCGAGGGCAGGCGTCGACGTTTTTCAGTCGGCGCGTAATGATTCTGGTCGTCCCGGGCAATGGAGGCGGAAGCCGACGCCGACAGGGCCTCTACCAGAATCCCACCCGGATAAAACATCGAGGTGTAGTCATCGAAGCCAGCGATTTCAGGAAAAATGGCCTTCAGCGCTGTAGGGCGTTCCGCCGCCGTCGCATACTGGGAAAACCCCTGGTAGGAGCGCCCCACCATGCCCACGGCACCGCTGGACCAGGGCTGCCCTGCAATCCAGTCGATCAGCGCCTTGCCGTCGCGGCCAACCTGTGGTCCCCGGTCCAGTTCCCGCTGGCCGAAAGACGCACCGGAGCCTCGCATTTCCGCGGCGACCAGGGCGTAGCCATGTGAGGTATAGAAGGCGATTTCCGCGGTTGAAAAAGCGGAAACTATCTCTCCGGTATCCAGATCGATGCTCTCGCGGTGGCCGGGCATATACCAGAGGATTGCCGGAAACCGGCCCCTGTCCGGCCCCTGTGCCGGCGTATACACGGTGGCTGCCAGCCGGGTGCCGTCTTCCATGGGCACGTAAAACGCCTGACGTTGATAGCTGGTGTACAGCGGCCGGGGAATCGCGTGTTCCGCCAGGGGGTTGTAGAAACTGTCCTCTGGAGCGGCTTGCGCCTTGGTCACGGCGGACCCGCCAGCAACCAGCAGAGAACTACACAAGAGTGCTCGCACGGCATGGGCGACACGCATCACAGGGACTGGCTCAGGGTGCGCATATCGTCGATGGCATCGAGGCTGAGAACCTGTTCGGCAATGGCTTGCAGTGTGTCCGCGCTGATATCGCGCTGGGCCATCAGCCCGCAGTCAACGAACTTCTGCTTCAGTACCTCCTCGCTGAGGGGATTGGCGGGGCTGCCATAGAGCGTATCAATGCCCCAGTGCCGCTGCGATCCATCGCGTAAGGTGATCGTCAACAGCGTACCGCCACCCTCGCTCCCCGGGCGGGCCTGGCTGTCATTGCGCTGATACTTCACTTTATCCGCGAGATTCAGCAGGTCCTTGCGGACCAATGCCTCTGCGGTGAACGACTTCAGCGTGACTTCCCTGGTCAGCAGTGCCGTGGCGACCACAAAATAGATACTGAACTTGGCGTCGATGGCCGCGCGTGGGCGGCGCTTGCCAGCGGCGGGCTCGGAAACGATCAGGTCGAGTTCGCGGATGAACACCGTGACCTTTTCGATCTCGGAAATTGCAACGGGATCCCGCTGCATCCCTTCCAGAATCGCCTGGATATAGATATGGGTGGCACGGCAGGCAGGCCAGGCTTTGTAGCCCACATCTTCGCCCGCGAAACGACTGCCCAGGCCATCGACCATCACTCCAGGCAGGTAATGGCCCCTGGAGTACATGTCAAAGAAGCCCCCCTTGCCCTCAAAGGGCGCATCGAAGCCCCTGACCCCCTGCTGCGCCAGCAGTGCCGACTGCAGGCCCACTTGCGCGCACTGGCCATCGCGAATGGCGCGGATATCGGAGTGGGGATTGAACACGATGGCGGCACTGGCGGAGTTTGCACACAGCGCCAGTGACAGCGCATCGAGGACCTGCCGGGCATCCAGACCGAGCAGATAACTCGCTGCGACTGTCGCGCCGAACGTGCCGACGATGGCGGGCGGGTAGTACTGGTCGGGCGGCGCCCCAACGTTGCCCTGTGCCAGAGACAGCCGGCAAGTGATGTCACAGCCAAGGGCAACGGCGGTAATGAATCGCTTTCCAGTCACCCCCCCACGGGCGCTCGCCAGACTGAAGGCGGCGGCAACCGCCGCGGCATTGGGATGGGTGAACGAGGCCCCGTGGGTATCTTCATAGTCGAGCGCGTGCGCCAGTGAGCCATTCACCAGCGCCACTGTCAGTGGGTGGGCACGCAGGCCCGTGCCCAGGATCACCGCAGTACCGGCAGCCCCGTCGTCCTGTGCAAAGCGGATGAAAGGTGCACAGGCAGGCTCGAGCCCGGCGGCGGCCATGGATACGCCGAGTGCATCCAGTATCGAGTAACGGGCCATACGGACCGCGGCATCCGGCAGTTGCTCAAAGGTACAGAGGGCGATGAATTCCGCCACGCGGCGAGACTCACCCGTTGCGCGGGGCTCTCCCGCAGCCGCCATAGACAAAGCGCCGGTCGCATCCGGCAGCGCCTTCGCTGTCGGTATCGCCAGCGCCAGACTGGCGCCCGCCAGCAGCACGCCGCGGCGCGTAGCCAGGGGAGAGTCGATCGGAGGGGGCGTATTATTTTGCACTTATGTGTCTCCTCAAGGGATATGCAGCCCCGCGGGGCCGGGGAGATTCAGGTCCTGGCGAGTCAGGTGAAAACCAGGGGCACCCTGAGGGCGCCGATTTCCGGCATGCGGGTGACTTTCACCTCACCGGACAGCTCGAAGGTACGGGTCGACTGCAGCAGGACCTCCAGCGCAGTGGTCATCTGCAGTCTCGCCATTGCCGCGCCCACGCAGTTGTGGGGGCCTCTGCCGAAGGCCAGTGACGCCTTCATGTTCGGGCGGTCCAGCCTGAACTCGTCGGGGTCTGGAAACACCTCGGGATCACGGTTGGCTGCGGCGTAGCAGACGGCGATGGGTTCGCCGGCGGTAATGGTACGGCCTCGAAGCGTCACATCCGACACTGACGTCCTCGCGAAGCCCCGGTACGGGGTATACAGACGCAGAAACTCCTCGATGGCCGCAGGCACCAGCCCCGGGTCACTTCGCAACTGCTCCTGCAGTGCCAGGTCCCGTGCCAGGTGTACCGCCACCGAACCAAAAAAGACAGTGGGTGCAATGATGCCGACAACCAGGACCTGGCGGATGGTACCCACAACCAGTTCAGCCGGCAGCGGCTCGCCCTCGAACTGGCTCGCCAGCAGGGCACTGGTGGCATCACTCTCCACCGGTAACAGATGTTGCTGGCGGTCGCTGACAATACGCCGCGCCAGCTCATAGAGAATAGCGCTGCTCTCGCGGGTCGCCTCCTCGTCGCTCTCCTGTACCGCAAAGTTGTAGCGGCGGCCCACCTCCGCCAGCAGGTCGGCATCCTCCTGCGCCAGATTCATCCAGTGGGCAAACACCCTGATCGGCAGCACCGCCGAGTACATCTCACAGATGTCGCCCCCGCCGGCGGCCAGCATCGGTGCCAACAGCTCCTCGCAGAGCTGTCGTACCAGGGGCCGGAAGGCCTCGATGCGTCGTGCTGTCAGCAGTGGCGCAATGGCTTTGCGATAGGGAGTGTGCTCTGGAGGGTCGAGGTGCAGCGGCGGCCGCCTGCCGGTAAATGCGACCTTGGGAATCACATTCTGGACTGAGGTCACGTATTGCGCACTGTCCGAGGCCACCGCCTCGACGTCGTCATGTCGGGTAATGGACCAGTAGCCACCCCAGGCATCGGTGTGGGCGACGGGGCAGCTTTTCCTCAGCCGGTGGAACTCTTCGTAGGGGCTCTCGAGGGTCTCGGGCGCCAATGGATCGAAATCTTGCATACAACCAACCGCAAAATGAAAGCGCTTACATTACTCGAAATGCTGCTACACTGTAAACCCTCTCAACAAGATCCAGACGAATTATGGCCTCGACGACCCTACCCACGCTCAGCGATGTCGCCAAGGCGGCCAGCGTCTCCTCGGCGACGGTCTCCCGTTATTTCAGTAACCCCGATTCAGTGGCAACGAAGACCGCCGAGCGCATCCGGCAGGCGGTGCTGGAGACCGGTTATACCCCCAACCGGCTTGCGGGTAGCCTCGCTTCCAACAAAAGCCAGCTGGTGTCTATCCTTATCCCCCAGCTTGCGCCATCGCTATTCATCGAAACGATTGAGGCGCTGGTAAGCAAACTGTCTTCGGCAGGCTGTATCGTCACCGTTGGCGTGACCGAGTTCGACGCCGCCCATAATGAAGCCCTGATCATGGCCGCACTGGCGTACCGGGCCAAAGCGATCATCGTAACTGGCGAAGTCAGTGACGAAGTGAGGAAGTTCATCCGCCAGAGCAGTACTACCGCCATTGAGATCTGGGACTTGCCCGAGGACCCCATTGACATTGCGGTGGGCTTTTCCCACTGGGAGATAGGACGGAGCCTTGCGCAATTCGTGCGTTCCCGCGGCTATACCCGGCCACACTTCGTGACCAACCCCGGCCCCCGGGGTATCAAACGCCGCAACGGCTTTCTCGAGGAGTGGCAGACCGGAACCGGCTGCGACGTCACCGAAAGCCTGATGCAATTGCCGTTTCAACCCGGAGCGGCCCGGCGCATCTTTGCCGAAATACAGCGACTGGAGGAGCGCCCGGATGTGGTGCTTTGTGGCCCTGACTGGATGGCCCAGGGACTGATTGTGGAGGCGATGCACTTCGGACTGC
Organism: Parahaliea maris; assembly: GCF_008064665.1. GTDB lineage: Bacteria > Pseudomonadota > Gammaproteobacteria > Pseudomonadales > Halieaceae > Parahaliea > Parahaliea maris. The sequence goes on from NZ_VRZA01000008.1 coordinate 131,330, forward strand.
GAGTTCCCGAGGACATAGCCGTCATCGGTTTCGGTAACAGTGCGGTCGCCAGCGAAATGCGGCCGACCATTACCAGCGTGGACATTGACGATCAGCGCATCGCGGAAACGATCGCAGAGATTCTGCTGAACCGTGACCGGGGCGAGGAGATCAGGGAAAAGGTCGTCAACACCGGCTTTAAAATCATCGCCAGGGAGAGCGCATAACAGCCTTTGACCAGGTCACGGTTTACCGTCAGACCCGCGCCGGGCCTAGCCAGCGGAATTGCGGCGATAATCACTGGGGCTCTGGCCAGTCCAGCCCTTGAAGGCCCGGGCGAATACGGCGGAATCCGAGAAACCCAGTTTTTCAGCGACCTGCCCGACAGACAGCGTATTGTGGGACAACAGCCGGACCGCCTTGTTTCGTCGCACCCGATCCTTGATCTGCTGGTAAGACGTACCCTCCTCTTTCAACTTGCGAATGAGTGTACGCTTGGTCATATGCATGATGTCAGCCGTGGTCTCAATCGAAGGAAGCCCTTCGTTAAAGCGCTTGCCCAGCAATAGCTGGATATCGGAGGAGAGGCTGAAATCGGTACGCGGCTGTTCGAAAAACTCGCGCGGAGAGCGTCGCATGAACAACTTTAACGCCGCCGCATCCTGCCTTGTCTCGCAGTCAAGGAAGCGACCGGGAAAGGTAAAGCCCAGCCAGGAGGCGTCGAATGTGTGATTGCCGGGAAACAGGTAGCTGTACTCGCGCACCTGCTTCGGAGGTGGGTAATTGAATGCTACCTCACTCAGTGTAATGTTCTCGGCGATCAGCCAGGACGCGAACCGGTGATAGGCCATTATCAACATTTCACTCAGCAGGTGGTCAGGGTCGAATGAGGGGTCTTGCATGACAATACTGAGCCGGGTGTTCTCACTGCCCACCTCGAGCTCCACCCGGTAGGCATCCGTCGCCATGCCCATGAACCACGCCGCCATGCCAAGCGCTTTGCCGAGATTCGGTTCGTGGATGGCGATCTTGCCCATCAGGTAGAAGCTGCCCGGCGGAATCACCGACGGCGACAGGGACATGGATTCGTCCTGCAACTCCCGCCACAGTTGCTGGATTACACTGGCCAGGGAATCGGAATCGACCCTTTTCGAGGGCTTGTCGATCCAGCCGGCATCGATGCCGGCGTTAGCGAAAATGCTGTCGGCATCCAGACCACAGCGATTCACCAGTTGGTAGAACTGGCTGATGTAGTAATTGGACGCGGTGGACACTTCGGTTTTAGTCATCCGGGGTTTCCAGAACGAGACGTTGGCGAATCATTGCTTGCGAACACACCCAGGCTCCGCAAGAGGGCAATGTTATCGGGCGCTCTGCAGTCAAAATTATGTATCGCCACTCTATGACGAGGGCACTGGATATTCAACATGGTTGGCCCCAGGGCTACCTTCCCCTGGTCTTCGGTTGGCATCTCGTTTGCCAAGTTCTCTCGCATCACGACAAACGGTTACAATTCATGGGTAAGGTAGACAGCAAGACAATGGCCAGGAGAGTCACATGAAAAGCACCTGGAGATGGTTTGGGCCTGATGACCCGGTCTCTCTGGAGAAAATTGTCCAGGCTGGTGCCACAGGGATTGTGTCCTCGCTGCACCACATCGCTACCGGGGAGGCCTGGCCCCGGACAGAGATTCTCAAGCGCAAACAGGAGATCGAAGCCGCCGGACTGGAGTGGTCAGTCGTGGAGAGCGTTCCGCTGAGCAATGACCTGAAGAAAATGACCGGGGACTGGCAGCGTCATCTGGAAAACTACAAGGAGTCCGTCCGCAACCTTGCCGACGCCGGTATCTGCGTGGTGTGCTACAACTTCATGCCAGTGGTCGACTGGACGCGAACGAATCTGCTGTACAAGCTCAAGAACCAGTCACATGCCCTGCGTTTCGACCTGTCCGATTTCGCCGCCTACGACGTCTTCATTCTCGAACGCACCAACGCTGACCAGGACTACCCTGAAGCGGTGCTCGATCGCGCCAGAGAGCGGATCGCGGCGATGGGGCCGGAGCAGCGTGAAGCCCTGGAAAGGAACATCATCGCTGGCCTGCCCGGCGGCGAGGGCAGTTACGACCGCGATAGCATCAGGCAGGAGATCGAGGCGTTCATAGCCCTGGGCGTGGAAGGCTTTCGCGACAACCTGTTCCATTTCCTGAGAGAAGTGATTCCCGTGGCGGAAAGCGTCGGAGTGCGCATGTGTATCCACCCGGACGACCCGCCCTTTTCCCTGTTCGGGCTGCCACGCATCGTGTCGACGGCCGAGGACGCGCGCAAACTGCTGGCCGAAGTCCCCAGTACCAGCAACGGCCTGACACTGTGCGCGGGCTCATTCGGCGCTCGCGGCGACAACGACCTGGAGGGCATGGTGCGAGAGTTCGGACCACACATCCATTTTGTCCACTTGCGTAACGTTACCCGGGAAGCCGACGGCTCATTCTACGAAGCGGAACATCTCGGTGGCGACAATGACATGGTCGGCCTGATCCGCGCCCTGCTGGACGAGGAGCGCGATCGTTCCAGCGCGGGACGGCCTGACGCACACATTCCCATGCGACCGGATCACGGCCACCTGATGGCCGATGAGTTTGGCCAGGAAGGCACCAACCCGGGCTACTCCTATGTGGGGCGGCTAAAGGGACTGGCAGAGTTGCACGGCGTACTACACACGCTGACGGTGCTCCGACAGTCGTGAAGCAGCGCACCGCCGACTCGATCGCGAATTCACTATGAACAGACTGAGCCATGGGCAGTTGGGACAACTCTACGTCCCCACTCCCCGTTATGATCGTGCGCTGGTCAAGGCAGGCATGGTTCACATCGGCATCGGTGCCTTTCACCGGGCCCACCAGGCAGACTACACCGACAAGGTCATGAATCGCGATGGCGGGGATTGGGGAATCATCGGCAGCAGCCTGCGCAGCCCCCGGGTACGCGACCTGCTACAGCCCCAGGACGGCCTGTACAGCCTGGTGGGAACTGACGGCGAGCATCAGGACATCCGGGTAGTCGGTGCCGTACTCAAGGTACTGGTGGCTACGGAGGATCCCCAGGCGCTGATCGCCGCCCTGGCTGACCCGGCAATCAAGGTCGCCACGCTGACTATCACCGAGAAGGGCTACTGCCACGACCCCGCTACCGGCACCCTCAACCGGGCACACCCGGATATCGCCCACGACCTTGAGCACTATGCGCGCGAACCCAGGTCAGCGATCGGATTTCTCGCAGCCGCACTCATCCACAGGCAAGCCCTCGGCGCTCCAATCACGCTGCTGAGTTGCGACAACCTTTCACACAACGGTCGCTTGCTGGCACGTGTGCTGAAGGCATTTATCGCAGAGGTTCGGCCGGACGTGACACCTTGGGTGGACGACCATGTCACTTTCCCCTGCTCCATGGTGGACAGGATCGTGCCGGCTGTATCGGCAGCGGACCTGGAATACCTGTCCACCAGGCTCGGCGTTAGGGATGAGGGTGCAGTGTTTACCGAGCGGTTCTGCCAGTGGGTGATCGAGGACTCGTTCGCGTGCGAACGCCCCCGCTGGGAAAACGCAGGGGCACTACTGGTGGATGACGTCGCGCCCTTCGAGGAGATGAAACTGCGCCTGTTGAACGGTAGCCACTCCCTCATCGCCTACCTGGGTGTTCTCGCTGGCTTCACGTACGTCCACGAGGTCATGGGCAATCCGGACTTTGCCCGGCTTGTCCGCAGCTATATGGACTCCGTCACGGGGACACTGTCCGTTCCCCCCGGCTTTGATGTAGAACGGTATAAGGCCCGGCTCTGCGAACGCTTCGCCAACGCCAGCCTGCGGCATCGCACTCTCCAGATCGCGGCGGACGGCTCCCAGAAAATACCCCAACGCTGGCTGCCTCCCCTTCGGCAGATAATTGACCAAAGGGGGAACACTAACTTCATCGCATTGGCGCTCGCCGGTTGGCTGCGATTTCTACAGGGGCAGCAGGACAACGGAACACCCATCGCCGTGGATGACCCCCTGCTCGACAGCCTTCGCAAACGAATGACTGGAGAGCGGACACCGGGCGCAGCGATTCTGGGCTACGAGCCGGTATTCGGCGACCTGGCCGCGCAATATCCCGACTTTGTTACCGTCGTGGAAAAAATCTACAGCTCCCTGCAGGAAGACGGGGTCATGCATTTTCTAAGCAGCAATTCGGGGTCCACACTCATGGCCTAAGTGCCTCGGGCAGAGCCGCAAGCGGGCCATCAAATATCAGGAGCGACATACCGCGCATCCTCAAGCCGGTCCAGCACCCGCAGGCGTGAGCAACTCAGGTAACCACCCACCGTGATCGCGAAGGCCATCACCGCCCCGGCTAGTACCGCAGGTACAACACCTGCGGCTGCAGCCACTGCACCGGCGCGAAAGTCCCCGAGGTCATTGGAACTGGCGATGAACAGCGAATTTACCGCGCTGACCCGCCCTCGAAGAGCATCCGGTGTTGCCAGTTGAATCAGGGTCGAGCGGATATTCACGCTCACCATGTCCGAAGCACCGTAGACAAACAGGGCGACCAGGCTCAACCAGAACTGCCCCGACAGCGCAAATACCGCGATCGAGCAGGAGAACACCAGCAGCGCAATAAACAGCCAACGCCCGGCATGGCGCATGGCCGGCAGGTGTGACATCGCAGTGCCGGCCAGTACCGCACCCAACGCCGGCATGGCCCGCAGGACCCCGAGGGCTTCCGGCCCCACCCCGAGCACATCCGCAGCAAATACCGGCAGTAGCGCCAGCACACTGCCCGCCAGGACGATCAGCAGATCGAGACTGATACTGGGCAGAACGATGGGGTTGTTGAATACGAAGCGAATGCCTTCGAGCAACTGCCGCCCTCCCCGCTGCGAGGATCGCGCCATGACCAGGTGCGGTAGCGCCAGCATGAACACCAACGCTGCCAACGCCAGCAGGACCAACACCCAGTAGGTGCTGAAGTCCAGGCCAGCCAGCAGTAATCCGGCCACAAAAGGCCCTGCTGTCATTGCGGCGGTCCAGGCGGTGGAGGTGACGGCTACTGCCCGCGACAGCTGCTCCGGGCTGACAATATTGGGGAGTACCGCCTGCAGGGCCGGACTGATAAAGGCGCGGGCACATCCGTTAAGAAACAACAGCGCGAAAATGACATAGCGATCGACGACACCGGCCTGCAGGCTGAGAGCCAGACCGAAGAATACCAGCGCCTCCAGGCCGGCACAGGCAATCAGGATGCGCTTGCGGGAAAAGTGGTCGACCACCCACCCCGTGACGATGAACAGCATCATGATGGGCAGGATTTGCATCAGGCCCACCAACGCCAGGTCGAAGGGATCGCCTGTCGCCTGGTAGAGATGCCAGCCTATGGCCACCGACAGCACGGTGGAGGCCAGGCTCAGGCAAATGCGCGCTACCAGGTAACAGACGAACGGTTTGTCGAAAAGCAACAGCTTCCTCGCGGGCAGTCAATGAAAGTGCGGCAACAGTATATACGCGCCGCACTCTCCAGCGCAGGGATGCCGTAACAACAGCCGCCCCGCTCACCTGTTGCGCGCTCTGACGGTCAGGATGGGTAGCGTTGAGCTGGCGTTACGAGCTGCGCACTTCTTGCAAAGTCTTCACTACATCATTAGATTGCCTTGAATGTATATACAACGGAAGGCCTTAGGGCCTGCATGCCCAAATCACCTTTTTGGGTACCAATAAAACAGGGTTTGAATGGAAACAGGTCAAGCAGTACTTACAAAACCGGTATGGTCGTCGCTACTCAAACTGGTGCTTTTCAGCCTCATCGGGATGTTCTTCTTCTTTGTGCCTGTCGCCATTGGGGGCATGTCAACCATACCGTTGGATCATATGGTGTCCTGGATACGTGCGACGTTTCCCAGGGGAGTAGAATTCTATGCGCTGTTGATGATTGTGGCGGGGGGTGTTTACCCGTTTATCACCGGCAGTTGGAATACCAACTTTACCCAGAAAGTCTTTTCCATACTGAAAGTCCTTGGCGTGGTCAGCGCATTAGCCGCTTTCTCTGGCGTCGGGCCGGCCCTGCTTTTTGCACAGGACATGTTGCCTTTTCTGTTTGGCAAGTTGGTGGTGCCAATCGGTCTTATTGTGCCTGTCGGGGCTATTTTTCTGGCTTTTCTTATCGGCTTTGGGCTTCTGGAGCTGATTGGCGTATTGCTGGAACCGCTGATGCGGCCAATCTTCAAAACACCCGGAAAATCCGCAATCGATGCGGTAGCGTCTTTTGTCGGTAGCTATTCAATTGGGCTGCTGATTACTAACCGGGTTTACAAATCGGGGCACTACTCAGCGAAAGAAGCCGCGATCATCGCCACCGGGTTTTCTACGGTCTCGGCCACCTTCATGGTCATCGTCGCCAAAACGTTGGGCTTGATGGACATCTGGAATCTGTTCTTCTGGAGCACGTTAATGCTGACGTTCGTGGTAACCGCCATTACTGTGCGCCTGCGCCCTCTGAGCCGTATGGACGATAAAAAGCCAACGTCTGATGAACCCGACAGTGATTTATCGCGCTTCAAACACGCTGTGAACGAAGGCTTGTTGGTTGCAGACAGATCGGAACCTGTCCTTGTCAGCATGATAAAAAATCTCAAGGAAGGGTTACTGATGGCAATGAGTATTCTGCCATCCATTATGTCGGTGGGTTTAATCGGCCTGTTGCTCGCAAAATATACGCCATTGTTCGAATGGCTGGGGCTGCTGTTCTATCCGTTTGCGTGGCTGGTGCAGCTGCCCGATCCCATGTTGGCTTCCAAGGCAGCGGCGACGGGCCTGGCCGAAATGTTCCTGCCTTCCCTGATTGTGGCGGAGAGTGATTTTATTACCCGCTTTGTGATCGGGCAGGTTTCCATCTCTTCAATCCTGTTTTTCTCGGCCTCGATACCCTGTATTTTATCCACCGAAATTCCGGTGTCGGTAAGGCAGATTCTGATGGTGTGGTTTCAGCGCAGCGCACTCACATTACTGTTGAGCGGGCCATTGGCTTTTGCAGTGCAATACCTGACCACTCAGTAATATCAGGACGCCCTAGCCGTTCTCGCGCCCGCCTTCTCTCGCCCGCATCCACAGCCACGCCATCACGAAGTAAAACACGGTGGGTAGAATGAGCCACTGGCGAAAGGTCTCCAGCGCCATACCGCCCATGAATGTAGCCACCCCCATCGCCAGGCAAGCGGCGAGCCCCAGCAGCGCCAGGGCCCGGTAAACGCCAAAGCCGGATGAGCCTGTCACGGAGCCCTCCCCCGTAGCACTTCGCGCAGACTCCTCCAGCCAGGAGCGTTCATCTGCCTGACGCTGTGCCTCACGTGTCTCAGCCTCGACCGCCACCGGAAAGGACTGACGTGCACCGGCAGGGCCCGCCAGCACCAGGTATACCAGGGTCGCGGTAATCCAGGTGGGAATCAGCAGGAAAAACAGATGCAGGGCACCGCTGAAGCCGAGCCCGGCGGCCAGGGCCAGCGATCCGGCCCAGGCTGCGATGGCAGGCCAGTTGGTATGCTGCCCCCGGTAGTGGCTCCAGTAGCGGGTCATGCCCAGCCGCGGCAAAATCCAGTGTTCGGTCACGATGACCGCCCCGATCGGCGACAGCACCAGTCCCATGATGCCGACAAAGTCCATCAGGCGACTGAATACAAAGGGGAAACAGGCAATCGCGGTGGTAACCACCCCTACCACCATGGTCACCCTGACCCTGTCCCAGCGCGGGTTGAGCGACTGGAAAGCCAGGCCCGCCCGATAGATTGTGGGGTTGGCGGTGGTCCAGCCGGCAATAATGACCGCGAGAATACCCGCTGTTCCCAGAGCCTGGTAGGCGACCTCGCCGGCGTCGATGGCCGAGATGGTAGCCCCCAACAACATGGCAGCGCCCGCCCCCATAATGCCGGCAAAAACCCAGGCGGCGTAGTGCCCGATAAACATACCCAGCACCGAAAAGTAGCCGTAACTGGCACGGCGCGCGTAGCGCAGGACCGTCATGTCGGACAGGCCACCGTGCATCGCCAGGTTACAAATCCAGGCAAATGCAGCGACATGCCAGGCAGTGATTTCACCTCCACCCTCACCACGCCACACCCACTGATCGGCCACCACTCGTAGATTTGCCAGACTCCCCATACCGTCGATCCCGTCGGTAGCCCCGGCCAGAACCGGCAGCATCGACAGGGCTCCAAGGAGGAAAATGAGGATCATCCAGGGAGCGCAGACCTCGGCAAATTGAGCAACACCACGAAACCCACGGGCAGCGATATAGACCACCACCGCCCCCACCAGTAATACAACAGCAATAAATGACAGGCTGGTTGGGTACCATTGCGTTTGCGGATCAATGCCAAACGGAATCCGAACAGCAGAGGCGGACACGGTAATCATGGTGCCGGCCAGTACACAGAACAGTAGCCCATTTACCACACTATAGACCCGGATCGTTCCGGGCCCCGCAATTTTCTCCAGGTAGGCATAAAGCGTCAGCCGTGTGCTGACCGCGATAGGCGCGCAAATCAGCCCCCAGGTGAGTACCGCAAGCAGGTTACCCCACAGCAATCCCCAGAGAATATCGCCAGTGGATACGCCCCATGCCACGAACATGGCGCCGATAACAAACTCGGTGCCTGCTACGTGTTCGCCGGCATAGTTGGCAGCGAAATACCGCGCCGGTTGTAGACGCTCGGGAGTGACGGGTGTTCGCTCGAATTCGTTATTATTCATCGAGAGTTTCTCTTTAGTGTTATGGATTCAGGTCACTGGATATGCCGTCGGCTCCATTCCGACTTGTGCGCGCCACTGGTCGCGATAACCGCCCAGCCCCGCCAGTCCTATGGGTTCGACGGCCGTAAATTGCGTCATATCCGGCGGAAGCGGCTCGCCCCAGCGGGTAAGGCACCAGGCGCCGCGCGCCGTGCTGGCGCTATCGCCGGATATCAGCACCCTCTGCTGCGGTCGCAGGGCTGCCACCAGGGCACACAGCCAGGGGTTGCGCTGCCCCAGGCTGCCGAAGATGACAGCTCCCCTGGCCCCGAGCAGGTCCAGTTCATAGTCCACCATCAGGGCCAGATACAGTGTGGCGAGAGCCGCCCCGTTGCTGACGCTGGCGCTGAACTGGCCCACTCGACCATTGAATGGACCGGCAGCGGCAAACGCGGGCAGCGCGTACACGGCAGACTCAATGATGGCGCCGAGTGCCTCGATACTCACTTCCGTCTCATGACCAGCATCGACACGGGTACAGATGGCCTCGAATTCACGCCCACCCATAAAACGTGCACAAGCCAGGGGCTGGCCAAAGACATCCACGTTAGCCAGGGTGTCGCGCTCTTCAGTGAGTGCTTCGTAATCCCCTTCCCTCGCCATGGACACGAACCAGGTACCGGTGGAGACAACCGTAAACGCCTCGCCCAGGCTTGCTGATGCCGCCAGGTAGCGGGCGAAGCTGGCATTGGAATCGTGAACACCGGCAAATACGCGACAGGTTGGCACCACTCCCGTTGCCGTGGCCACCTCGGGACTGATAACACCAGCAGGCTCGTACGCCCTTGTCAGGGGAGGCAGGCTGTCCCGCAGGTCGAGAGCGTCAACCAGCGCACTGTATCGTCCCTCCCGAGGCAACCACAGGTCGGTATGGCAGCCCAGAGAAGTACACTCACTGACAGCACGACCACATAAGCGCCAAACCCAGTATTGCGGGTAGCACAACAGGGTCGTCACGCGGGCAAATTCGCCCGGAAAATGCTCCCGCTGCCACCACAACTGGCGGCCGAGGTTCAGCCCTGCGGGCAGCGACGGGGACAGGCTGTCGGTGAAGGCCGGGCGTGCCGCGTTGTAACTGGCACTGCAAGCCTCGGGCAGAGTCGACTCATAGTCCATGACCGGCAACGCGAGGGTGCCGTGCTCATCCAGCAGAACCGCACAGGCACCGTGGGTACTGACATTAATCGACGCTATGGTGTGGTCAACAGCCGCTTCGGCAAGTGTCTCCAACAGCCATTCCCAGATACTTTCAACATCAAAATGCGGATACAAACCGGCAGCCAGCACCGTGTTATCGCGGCTTCGCGACCAGCAGGTCACCCCACCCGCATCCAGTACCAGGCCCTTGATGTTGGTTTTGCCGATGTCGAGGATAAATGTAAAACTCACGACAGCTGTACTACCTCTATCTGCACGCCCCGCTTTTCCAACTTCTTCAACAGCCGGCGGTCCGCATTGTTATCAGTAATCAGCACGTCCACCTCTTCCAGCGAACAAAAAATGAATTTACTACGTACTCCCAGCTTTGAACTGTCCGCCAGAACGATGAGCTGTTCCGCCTGTCGGCGAAGTTTCTTCTCAGAAGTGATCAGCAGAGGGTCTGACTCGGTCACACCCATCTCGCCCACACCGGGTGTTCCCATGAACATCCTGGCGGCGGAGTAGTGCGGGATGGTGTCCTGCTCGTAAGCACTTAGAATGATGCCCTGGCGACGGTAAAGTTCTCCCCCGGGCAGGGTAATCTGGTTATTGCTGGTTTCTGCCAGTTCCTGGGCCAACACGAAAGAGTTGGTGAGAATACTCAGCTCCCGCTGAGCGAGGAACTCCCCCATCATGTAGGTGGAGCTGCCGCCATTGATGATGATCGACTCACCATCCTCGCACAGCTCCACCGCTCGCCGGGCAATCAACCGCTTGGCTTCAGGTTGCTTTTCCCTCGACGCCAGAAAGGCGCTACCGGCGATATGGGACCGGGGTGAACTGTGGTCCTGCGGCAATGCGCGGGCGCCGCCGCGGATTTTCTCCAGTTGGCCCTGCCGGGCCATTTTCAGGAGATCACGACGAATCGTTGCCTCCGAGGCATTCAGTTCTTCAGTCAGCGTACGGACGCTGGTGAATTCATGCTCGTCGAGAATATCGAGTATCAGTTGATGTCGTTGTTTTTCCAGCACCGTGGCACCCATCACATAATCAATTGCCGGTTAATGTAGATGTTGTCGGTTGTTGATGCATTATCTATTGCACAAAACTGACGGGACTGGCCCGGTCATCGAGAACAAACACCAGCAGGCGACGAGGCCCGTGTGCACCGATCTGAATGGTCTGCTCCACGTCGGCAGTACGCGACGGTCCGGATACCAGGTGCACTGCACTAGCGTCCCGGTCGATGGCCCGACAGGTATCTTCCTGCCTACGTTGAAGCCGCGACAGTAGCAACAACACTGCCAGGTGATCGACAAGGAAAAGCAGGCTACTGGCGACCGTACGGTTGGTGAAAACCAGCGTACCAGTCTCGGCGATCCCCGCGTCGGCCAATACCAGACCCGTCGCCGCCTCGCTCGTGTTGTCGGTCAGGCGGAAGGCAGACCAGTCCAGATAACCCAGGCGCTCGTCCGCTGCGAGGGTTTCAATGCCGGGTAAGCGGGAGGCAACGGACACGGGAAGCTCTGGCAGGTCCGGCAGGTCGATCAGTTCGCAACCGTTGCTGCGCGCGCGCTTTAGAAATTCATTCACCGGATCATCGACAGGAGCCAGCAGGTTCTCGGCTGGCGGCCGGGACGCCAACACCGCCGCGAATTCGCGGTTCGGCGCCTCTGCCGTGGCAGCACGAATGCGCGCCATAATCCGGTCGCGGGTCGAGCTCAAGTTGTCAGGCATTGTGCTTGTCTCCTGCTTTCGTGCCTTCCTCTCTGGCCCAGCGTTGCTGGAAACTGGCGCCCTGTGGTGCGGGCAAATCGCGATACCTGGTCCAGCCTGACGCCAGCGGCACTGTGCGCAATACACCGCGGCGGCGCCCCACAGCACCCAGCAAGCGTGTGCCGGCGCTGGTCAGGTGCCGGTACAATACGGGCTTGCGGGCAACCACGGCGAAGGCTGCCAACAGGCGTCGACTTAACCAGGACGATTTCTTCTCTAACGTTTCGCGCTCTCGCAGTTTGCGCATCAGTCCGGGCAGCGGAATGCGCACAGGGCACACCTCTTCACAGCGACCACAGAAGCTCGAGGCATTGGGTAATTCATCGTCCTGGGAGTAGCCACGCAGTAGTGGCGAGAGCACCGCCCCCATGGGGCCGGGGTAAACCGAATCGTAGGCGTGTCCACCCACATTCTGATAGACCGGGCAATGGTTCATGCATGCGCCGCAGCGAATACAGTGCAGCATTTCGCGGAATTCACTGGCGAGCAGGTCGGTGCGGTGGTTATCCAGCAGGACGACATGGAAGTTTTCAGGTCCATCCTGCTCCCCCTGCGCACGCGGGCCGCTGAAAAAACTGGTATAAGCGGTAATCGGTTGCCCGGTGGCGCTGCGCGACAGCACCCGAAGAATCTTGCTGGCGTCCTCCCAGCCGGGAACAACCCGGTCAAACGACGTGGTGACGATGTGGGTACGCGGCAGCCGTGCGGTGAGGTCACCGTTGCCTTCGTTGGTCACCAGCGCAGCGGTGCCGGTTTCAGCGATCAGCAGATTGGCCCCGGTAATGCCGACATCCGCGGACAGGAAGCGCTCGCGAATCACCGCACGGGCCTCGTCGACCAGCGCGCTCACCTCGCCGAGATCCCGCTCGCCCAGCGCATGGGCATTGCGAAACAGGTCGGCTATCTGGCTCCGGGTCTTGTGCAGGGCCGGCGCGACGATGTGGCTGGGCGGCTCGTGAGCCAACTGGATAATGTATTCGCCCAGGTCGGTTTCCCAGGGCGTGAGCCCGGCCTGTTCCAGCGCCTGGTTGAGCGCTGCCTCCTCCCCCACCATGGACTTGCCCTTGGTGACGGTTTGCGCGCCAGCCCGTAGACAGATATCTATCACGATCCGGCGCAGGTCCTCGGTGCTCTCGGCCCAGTGCACCTGTCCGCCGGCGGCTGTGACCTGCTGCTCGAACTCCTCGAGGCATGCCGCGAGGTTGGACAACGAGCGCTGACGCACTTCACGAGCCTGATCGCGCATCAAATCGAAATCCGGTTCCGCGGCGATGGCGCTGGCCCGTTTGTCGACAAAACCACTGCGCGCCCTGGCCAGCGCGCTTTGCAACTGCGGGTCATCCAGAGCCGCGCCAGCGCGGGCGATAAATGTCTGCGGGCCGCTCACGCGTCGCCCTCCGGAGCGGACGCTTCGCCAATCCCCGCCCCCCCGGCATCTGCCAGCAGTTCCGCTACATGACGGACGGCCAGGTCGAGACCACGACGCCGTGCTCTGCCGGCCAGGTGTAAGAGGCAGGACACGTCACCACCCGCCAGGGTGTCAGCACCCGCTGCAAGGGCATTGTCCAGTTTGTCATCAGCCATGCGGGCCGAAACATTGCCGAACTTCACACAGAAAGTGCCGCCAAAGCCACAGCAGACCTCCGTATCCGCCATCTCCGTTACCTCGATGCCGGCACAGCGACGCAACAGCTCCCGCGGCTGCGCCTTGACGCCCAGTTCGCGCAGTCCAGCACAGCTATCGTGATAGGTGACCACTCCGTGGCGCGTGGCAGGTAGTGCCGCGGGGGGCTGAAAATCCGCCACCTCGACAAGGAAGGTCGTCAGTTCGTAAACCCGCTCACAAAAAGCGCTCACCCGCGCTTGCCGGGGGTCGTTAGCGAACAGCTCGGGGTAGTGACAGGTGATCATCCCGGTACAGGAACCCGAGGGGATCACCGTGTAGCTGTAACGCTCGAACTGCTCCACGATCTGCCACGCCAGTTCCCGCGCATGCCGTGCATCACCATTGTTGTAGTTCACCTGGCCACAACAGCTTTGCGGTGGAACCTCTACCCGATAACCGGCCTGCTCCAGCAAGCGCGCCGTGGCAAAACCCACGTCTGGACGAAACAGGTCTACAGGGCAGCTGGCAAACAGGGCGACAGTGTCGCGGTATTCCACTGGATACCTCAGACGATACCGGAGCCGGATTGACCACTGCTGGGGCGCCGCTTGTCGACCTCCGCGCGATAACCACTGGCGCGATAGACGTCGATCGGTTGGGCAGCCCCACCCTCAAGCACGCGCGCCCTGGCAAGAATGGGCGATACGTCAAGGTTGAAGGCCGCCTTCAATGTGTTGGTGGCAAGCATGGCGTCGTTGCCATCCTGGTGAGTGTAGAGCGCCTCACGATCAACCAGGAGCGCCTTCACATAGGAGCGCTGCACTTCCTCGGCAGAGTTCATAAGACTCTCGATCGGGTCCGTCACGTTGTGTGACTGGTCCAGCATGTAGGCCGGGCTGAAGCCCGTCTGCCCGCGATGCTCCGCATCTACCAGTTCATTGAACACGAGGAACTGCTGGTAGGGATGAATCGAACCGCTGTCCAGATCGTCGTCGCCGTATTTGCTGTCGTTGAAATGGAAGCCCGCCAGTTTGTGGAACTGGATCAGGCGCGACACGATCATCTCGATGTTCACATTGGGTGCGTGGTGCCCGAGATCAACCAGACAACGCGCTTTTTCGCCCAGCTCCGTAGCACAGAGAACACTGGTACCCCAATCCTGGATAACGGTGGAGTAGAAGGCCGGCTCGAACATCTTGTGTTCCAGGAACATCTGCCAGGCATCGGGCAGCGCATCGTAAATCGCGCGAGTGCTCTCCAGGTAGCGTTCCAGCTGCCGCTGGAAGTGGGACTGCCCCGGGAAATTACTGCCATCGCCAACCCACACAGTGAGCGCCTGGGCGCCCAGTATCTGCCCCCACTCGATGCACTCGAGGTTGTGAGCTACCGCCTGGTCACGTACAGCCGGGTCGGTGTGGCTGAGGCTACCGTACTTGTAGGACAGGGGCTGCCCGGGCTGATCCTGGAAGGTATTGGAGTTGACTGCGTCAAAACCGAGGCCGAGGGCGTCCGCGTGCTGGCGCAGCTCACTGAAATCGTCGACCCGGTCCCAGGGAAAGTGAGGTGACACCCGCGGCGTACACCGTACGAGCTGCTGGATGACCGCACAGTCTTCCAGTTTCTCGAAGATATTGCGTGGTTCGCCGGGGCCGGGAAAGCGTGCGAACCGCGTGCCGCCAGTACCTGTGCCCCAACTGGGCACGGCTACGACAAATTGCCGGGCGCGCTCCGTCACCACGTCAATATCTACGCCGCGGCGTGATAGCAACGCCCCGAGGTAGTCATAGTCCGCCTGCAGGTCGGCACTGGCTTGCTGGTTGGCTTCGGCGATCAGGCCGCTATCGATCGGAGTCTTCATGGGCTTTTACTCTTTTGTCAATGAGACGCTTCAGCGTCTTTTATTCAGGCCGCGCCCATCGCGCGGTATGCTCAATCCGTTATCGACTGCTCGCGCGCAGTCACGGCGCCAACCTAGCGCAGGAAGGCCTCGTGCAGTCCACCATCCACGCTGATAATCTGGCCCGTCGTCTTGGACAGCTGCCCGGACACCAGCAGGTAGGCCGCTTCGGCCTGATCTTCCGGTGTGATGGCCTGCCGGGTCAGGGTGCGCTGGGCGTAGAAGCCCGCGAGCTTATCGCGAAGGCTCTCGTCATCATCACCTTCATCATAGGGCACACTGTATTTGTTCAACGACGCGAGCACACGATCCCTCGGGAACATGGTGCTGCCCTTGACCACGGTCGCCGGTGCCAGCCCGTTGACATTGACCAGCGGGGCCAGTTCCATGGCGAGCTCACGTACCAGGTGGTTGGCAGCCGCCTTGCTGGTGTCGTAGGCCAGCGAGCCGCGCTTGGATACCGCGGCGTTGACACTGGTCGTCAGCACCAGGGCGCCGCGCAGGTTCTGGGCCTGCCAGATTCTGTTCGCTTCGGTACCGACGATATAGGCCCCCTTCACATTCACCGCAAAACTCAGGTCGAACATCGCCTCGTCGGACAATCCGGCCTGTCCCGGGGCAACGAACACACCGGCGGTGACAATCACCTTGTCGATGCCACCATAGGCAAGGGTCGCCTTGCGGAACAGCGCCTCGACACTGTCGCGCTGCGTAATATCCACTTCCAGCGCCAGGGCCGGGCCACAGGCTGAGAGATCGCTGCCGGCGACACCAATGCCCTGCCCACGCTCAGCAATAATGTCACCGGCAGTGGCCTTCGCTCGCTCCAGTTTCAAGTCAGCGCAGACCACATGGGCACCTTCCCGCGCCGTACGCAAGGCCGTGGCTCGGCCGATCCCGTCGCCGGCACCGATCACCACAACCACATCCCGGGCCAGGGCCTGCTCCTTCGGCATCCGCTGCAGCTTGGCTTCCTCGAGTAACCAGTACTCGATATCAAAGGCCTCCTGCTGGGGCAATGCCACATATTCGCTGAGCGCTTCGGCACCGCGCATCACTTCGACTGCACAGTTGTAGAATTCGGCGGTTACCCGCGATTCACTCTTGTTCTTGCCCCAGGCGATCATTCCCACACCGGGAATGAGGCAAACTGTGGGGCTGGCCGGGCGTAGGGCCGGGGAGTTGTCGTGCCTGCAGGCTTGATAATAGGCGCGATAGTCCTCCCGATAGGTCGCGATGCCCTCCTCCAACTTACGCTTTAACTCGTCGATGCTCCCATCCTGTGGATTCCAGTCCACGTACAGGGGCTTGATCTTGGTGCGCAGGAAGTGGTCGGGGCAGGAGGTGCCCAACTCGGCCAGACGCGGCGCGTCCACAGAATTGATAAAGCGCAAAATCGTGTCATCGTACTGCACGGTGCCGATCATCTTGCCGTCAGTAGATACCAGGCCTCGCAGGAAGGGCAGCACCTCTGCCAGCACAGCGTCGCGCTCGACATCGCCAAGAGCGGAATAGCGCTGGCCCCCAAAGGTGTGTTCACCCTTGTCCCGGGCATCGATGAACGCCGCAGCCTTCTCGATTATCTCCAGAGTACTGTCATAGCAGGCTTTACTAGTTTCCGCCCAGTTGATCACCCCGTGTCCACCGAGCAGCACCCCTTTGGCATCAGGGTATTCCCGGCACAGGTCGCGCAGGCGCAAACCGAGGTCGAAGCCGGGCCGCTGCCACGGGCAGTAGGCCAGCGCACCACCCCAGATTTCGTACGTCAGGCGCTCGGCGTCGGCACAGGCCGCCACGGCAATAACCGCATTGGGGTGCATGTGGTCGACATGACTGTGGGGGATGTAGGCGTGCAGTGGCGTATCGATCGAGGGCGCCCGCGTGTTGAGGTTGAAGGTGGTGTGGTTGTAGAGCGCCACCATGTTGTCTTCAACCGGCGTTTTCGGGCCTTTCTGCGCCGATTCCTCGTAAATGGTCTCAAGCTGAAGCAGTTTGTCCTGGTAGAGGGACGCGAAGTTACCCGGGCCCGAGGTGCGCAGGTCACCGCCAGAGCCCTTCACCCACAGGACATCCACCGCCTCCCCGGTCAGAGGATCGCTGTCGCGGAACTTGGCCGAGGTATTACCGCCACCGGTATTGGTGATCCGCTGGTCAGACCCCAGCAGGTTGGAGCGGTAAACCAGTTGATCGAGGGGCGACATGCCCTCCGCAGCGGCTTCCTCCCAACAATAGTCCACGAAACGGTAATCAGATTTTGATTCAGACATGGGCGATGGCGCCTCCGGAGCGCCCGCGGAATTATCGGTATATGGCGGTGGACAATACAATCACTTTCAGTCTTTTTCAATCATTTTTTATCACGCAAAAAAATGACAATCACCACCGACATCGACTGATCGACGGCGCCGGCCACGCTGACGCGACATGTTGAGTGCGCACCAGATGACAAACACCGCTCCACAATTTCTGCACAATCCGCGCATAACTTGCGCACCGTGGATCTTGCCTATCACCAATGGCCACGTCCTTTCTAAACGCGATAAAAATTAAAGTGAAGAAGAGGATTTATCTCATGAAACACACTTCCATCTCGTTTCCGGGCAGTGCAGGCGCGAGGAGCAACAAGCGGTTCGCGGCGGTTTCACTTGCGCCCCTGGCATTCGCCATCAGCGGTCTGGCCGGAGCCCAGGATGGCGAAAGCAAGGTGCTCGAGGAGATCACCGTTTATGCGGAGAAACGCTCCGCCGATCTTCAGAACACCAGCATCGCCGTAGCGACGATCTCAGGTGATCAAGCGATCAAACAGGGTCTCGTCAACATGGGCGACCTGGTCAAGGACATGATCGGGGTCAACATTCAGGATGTCGGCGAGGGCAGTGCCGTCAACGTCCGCGGATTGGGCTGGGACATGCCGGTGGACGTTGGCGAAAACGCGGTTGCCATGTATTACGACGGCTCCGCCAACACCAGTCAGCAGGCTGCGATTTTCGGCTTCTACGACATGGAGCGCATGGAGGTTCTGCGCGGCCCTCAGGGTACGCTGTATGGACGAAATGCGACAGCGGGTGTCGTCCACGTCTACACCCGGTCTCCGGTTCCGGATGAAATGGAAGGCTACGCGCTCGCCGAGTTCGGTAACTACTCCCACAGCCGATACGAGGGAGCCGTTAATATACCGCTTACCGAGCATTCTGCCGTTCGTATTGCAGCCTCCGATATTGACCGTGACGGCTATATGTCGACCGGATCCGGGGATATCGACGGCACTGCGGTACGCGCCAAGTACGGATATATACCGAACGACAAGTTCCTGCTGACGCTCATCGGCGAGTATAACGACCTCGGCGGCGTGAGCCCGGATATCAACACACCGGCCGCTTCCTACGATGCGGGCGATCCTTACGTATCCAGCCGGGTTGATCCCAACCAGAAATACGAGTTTACCACCGAAAGATACAGCGCCATTGTCGAACTGGATGCGGGACCGGGCAGGATTACATTTACACCGGCCTACTCAGAGAGCGAGCGCGGTGGCACGACATTCATCCCCTTCCCTCCACCCGGCGCCCTGATGAACTACGGGGACGACGTACTGGAACAGACATCTGCCGAGTTGCGTTATGCCTCGTTGGCGGAATCTGAAATCCAGTGGGTCGTCGGTCTGTACTACTACGATCGAGAGCAGGAGCAGTCCGTTGCGATCGGCCCGTGTTCAGGAGCGGGCTGCTTTAGAGGCGCGACCTCAGAAGCCGTTTTCGGACAGGCTACAGTACCTGTTTCGGACAGCTTCCGGGTCATCGTGGGCGGCCGCTACAGCGAGGACGAGTCAACGCTCATACAGCGTAATGATCCGCCTGGAACACCGTTCGCTGATGCCGCGGAAACGTTCGACAACTTTACCTGGAAACTGGGTACCGAACTGGATCTTTCAGAAGATGCAATGGCCTATGCAACGATAGCCACGGGTACCCGGCCAGGCGGGTTCAACACCGGTGTGAATGTCGACAGCCCAACCTTCGCCGAAGAGAAGCTGACGAGTTACGAGGTCGGGATCAAGAGCCGCTGGCTGGAAGACACCTTGCAGGTTAATGCGGCGGCATTCTATTTTGACTACCAGGACTATCAGACCACCGATGCCGCGGGTGACCCGTTCCTCGACCCGGCGAACTTCTACGTGCAGTTCTTCAACGCGGCAGATGCGCGTAACCTCGGTGTGGAACTTGAAACGGTTGCCTTGATTGGCGATGCGACCCGGATCAATGCCGGCGTTTCCTATCTCGACGCCGAATACACGTCTGAGTTTGAACTGCATGAAAATCCGTTTTCCGATCCGATCAATCTGAAGAATGAGCCCCTGCCGCGCACGCCGAACTGGACAGTCAAGTTAGGTATCGATCACGACTTCCGCCTGGGCGATTTCGGTGTTCTAACCCTGGCCGCAGCAATGCGGTATCTCGATGATCACAAGGGCGCAGCAATACCGACACCAGTGACGGCCATAGATTCATACTCGGTCATTGATCTCAATGCCAGCTTCTCTCCCAATGAAGGCAACTGGAGTATTAACCTCTGGGCCAAGAATGCGGATGAAGAAGTCTACAAGATGGGCGCCAGCACTAATGATGTACAGGCGGGACCGCCTCGCATGTACGGTGCTTCCTTCCGCTACGATTTTTGAGGGATCTACCAGATTGCAAGCCGATTCCAGGGTGGCCGCCTGGCCGCCCCCCCTTCCACGGCAAAAAAGCGATTTTCACAGACAGGATGCCAGCCTTGTTGCTATCCAGCATATCGAATATTGGCTCTCATCGGTTTTCTACTCAGAGAAACTGACTGTTCGGACAACCGTAGGTTTGGTCCTTCACATCATTCCACGTTGCATAGGGCTGTGGAATGAACAGGATTTCGCTCGGAGGTTCATAGCCGGACAGCGGATCCTGTTTGACTGGCTCGATACCACCGGGGCCCGGGAAGAGTGAGGGAGCCTCACCGTTACCAAAGCAGTTTGGCTTGGGCGCGCCTCCGCTTTCTCCCGCTTGCCCCGCCATTTGGGCATCTGCATTACCTGCGCCAACACCTGCGGGTGGTGGGCCCATGCCCGGCCCGCCCATGCCTCCGCCCTTGCGGTCATCCGCTGCCCAACTGTTTCCAGGTGAAGCAGCCCAGTCGGTGAGGACGGTGAAGTGCAAAATCCTCCACTCGCCGTCAACCTTGATAAAGTCCACGCCGTAGCGTTCCCACATGTAGTTGGCGCTTTGTCGGCCACCGGGAGTCTGGGTTACCTGTCCGATGGAATACCAAATGCCTTTGGCACTTTTACCGTCTTTGGCGACTTCGATAACAGGCGTGGAGTTGGTATGGAACATTGAGGTTCCCGCGCCCAGGTTTTCATGTGTTACTTCCACACCGGGGTGTTGTTCGGCGAAAGCGACCAGATCACGCTTACGGAATTGGTCAAAATAGGTGACGTAGTAGTCCCAGAGCAGATCCTTTCCGACCCAGTATTCGTAGCCATTGCCCCAGCTGACATCGGGATGATCCAGAGCGAACAATTCTTCCAATTCACGTTTGTGCTGGCCTGATGAATAGTACCAGCCGTGACGGCTCATAACATTCTGTATCGCATGTACATCTTCGGCAATCGACACTCCGGCGCTCGATGGAGTGTCGTTCATCGCGCAGCCGCTGGCGAGAAGAGCTGAAGCGATCGCGACTGCGACAATATTTTTACAATGTTTTATCATCGTCTTGTTCCTTTGGTGTTTTTGCAGGGTGGTCTTGAGTTTGGTTTCTACGCTGTTAGTGCATGCTTTATGCGAATTGCCGATGTCAACGCAATCACAAAACTGATTGATGTCGTGAATACGGCGGCAGTGTCAGAATAGGGACAGGGAAACAGGCCCCAGTAGTCCGTAGTCTTCGTACTCGACATTCACAGTTGCATCCCACGGAGGAGCCGTAATAGCACCTTCGCTTATCAGGCGATTACCGAGAGGGGAAGTGATTTCGACCTCGATGACATTGAGGCCCTGGTGTAGATAGGCTCCAATTTCAGCCTCGAGAGAAAACAAATTGATGGGAACCTGCCTGCCGTTAATATGAACACGCGCACTGGACGAATCCCCAATAGAACCCAGTGCAAGGACTGCCCGGTTACCCGTCACCCACTCGCTCAATTGCAGTTCAGTTCGGTATCCGCCAATGCCCGAGACGGCCTCACCCAGTGCTCTTATGCTTTTCCAGGGAACGAGGGCAGTTGTCCCGACATCAACCAGGGATTTATGAGTATCACTTGATTGTTCTGTCGCCTTGTTCTCCTGCCAGTTTTCCACTTTCAACGACCAGTTATCGAGTTCTTCATATCGCGGGCTGCGATTCACGACGGGTTCGGAAATACCCTTCGATCTCGTCGCCAATGCGTTGAATAGCAATGTCGCCTCACCAGGTGCGAGAGAAATGAGTAAATGTCCGTTACTTTCTGCATTCAGATTCTCCACCGCTCCTGTCCAGGGATCGACCCGGTGTACCATCCCGCGACGTTGCAACTGCAGGTGGGAGCGCAGTGGTTCCGTGCCGGGGTTATAGAGAAAATACGCATCGTTGCCGTCAATATGACGTCTCACGCTGACGAGCCCCCCCTGAGGCGGCAAGAATTCCAACTCGGGACTCACCTCAAGTTTATTCAGCGCAGGTGGCAACTGATCGATGGACTCGACATGCACGACAGTCTCCTGTCGTAGAAGCGTGTCGATAATACTCCGAAGTTCGCTGTCCTGGCTGGCGTGGTCGGAATAGAACGGTACCTGATTGGGTGTTTCCCCCACAAAGGCAAGCTTCACCCCATGCTCATTGAGTCGCCGCAACTGTGTAGCTGACTCAACAGACAGGAACTTCTGGGAAGGCACAACTACGGCCTTGTACGCGGGGCCACCCGGAAGTAGAACACCTTGTTCGACTTGATCTGAAACGGTATTCAGAGCAGCCGGGGTCAAAATATCGTAGGTGAAGCCAGCGCTAGCCAGGCTTTGGTCTTCGACCACAGGCGCGCTCGTTCCGTACTGGAAGTGAATGACCGCCAGGTCTACCTTTGCGACTCCACGCTGGAGTACTGCCTGCACACGGCTAAAATAGTGAGCGAGTTGTTCAATGTGTTGCCAGTCGGGGTTGCGTGGCCCCCAGTAACCTGCCAGACCAAAACCAAAAGGTGATATGCCAGGCCAGCGCGAAGCGTTGGAATCGCTGTACGCCATGCCGTGAAATACCATCTGGTTGGCTCCCGCAGCAAAATTCTTGTTGGTCCACTGCAACATATCCAGCCAGGTCAACCTGTAGCCTTCGTTGGCAATGGCGCCGACTTCATCTGACACAATCGCACCTCCGCGCAGATGAGCGCCACCAGCGATCATGCGAAAACGATCATCACCCTGAACTGAGGGACCAAACCCCAGTGATTCGCCGTCGGGTCCGGGTATGGCCATGGCAGCGCGCACAATATCGACTCCGAGCCCGTACGCCTGTGCCCGAAACGACAACCCCAGACTGTGTGCCCACTGTTGCAGCGGCTGGAGATGATTTGAGATGTATAACTCGGTCAAAACCTCACGGAAATCGTTGCGAATACGATCACCCAGTGAAGAGTATTCGCCTTCGGCGCTCCCCAACTCATTGAGATTAAGTTCGTCATTGCCAAGCCCATTTACCCGATTATCCAGGAACAGAGGAAGGTAGGGTGTCAGATCGTAGCCGCGGAGGCGTTTGAATTCCGCCAGCAAGTCGGGAGTCCATGGCAACCCGCCGTACTCGAGTTCCAGGGAATCCTCAAACAGGGCACCGCCGTTTTCGCGCAACAGTTGCCGGGTTTCTGCGTCCAGCAAGTGCCTTTCCCAGAACTGCATCAGGGCCTCGGCACCCGCTTTACTGAGGTGGTCGATCACATAGTTGGGTCGGAATGTGGACGCCCCTTCCTTGTTCTGTTGAGCCGTGCCCCGCGCCCAGAAGGTAAAGAGCTGCCACTGCCCGTCGTCCGGTGGTGTCCAGCGAATAGAGTATTCACCAGTCCGGGGATCGACAATAGGGTCGCGAACAACCAGCATACCACCGGAGTCAAGCAGTGTGGCTGTTTTACGTAGAGTTCTGGCTTCGTGGTGCATGTCCCCCCAAGCCGCAAGCACCGTCTTTTCGACCTCTTCAGCGCCGATCACTCTCGCGGCGGTAACAGCAACAAGTCGCTCGGGATTGCGGTCTGGCTCCTCTACCTCGCGCAGCATGTTATTGGGTCCAGCATCCGCCTCTCCAAAGCCTGGAGCCCCCGGGGGTGGCGGCATGATGTTAGAGGAGAATGCCCTCGACGCCGGCAGTTCACCTGTATAGGTCCCACTGAACACTTCGGAGAAGCCCATGCGCAGTTCCTGGGATGCCGCCATATCCTCCGGTGTTATGGAAGGAACCGCAGCCGGCCAGGCCGGACTTATTGTGGTGTCAACCTGTAGACCCAGGCGATTCGCGTTTTTGAGAATCGTTTTGTACAGCGCATTCCAGCGAGTGCTGCCCCAGCCACTGTCGCGCATACGTGTTCTGGGATAGCGAGTGTCCCCCATGTGGATACAGAGCTCAACGCCCTTGAACTGCGCGCTGGCAACGGCCTCAAGCTGGCGGATTATCACTGCTTCCTCCACCTCTGCCGCGGGAAGCCACCAACGGAACATGGCGCTGTTTTCAGGTTTGGGGGAAAGCACTCCCGGAATCGAAGGGTCGAGGGAGGGCCTTTCCTGCGCAAAAGACGGATTTGTCAATAGCGTGACAATCAGTGACACGAGGAACAACACTTCCAAACGGACAGGTCGGCTTCTCATAATTGTTATCGCAATCGATCTGGCGGATCCAGGAGCGCCAGTGTACGCCTCTTTGTTGGGTGGAGAGCGCTCACCCGTTTCCCGGGGAACATTGTGACTCAGACAGCCTGGAGAAGGATTGTGCAGGGAATATGGAGCATGCAACAGTCAGTAAGTCTGCATATTCTCTCGATATTCGCTCGAAACAATAAGACAACCAATTTCAATAAAAAGAGATGCGACAGCCAATGATTCAACGACAACCTATCGTCTCGCGCCGCTCGATGTTCAGCGAAACCGTTCTCTCCCGGTTCCGGCTGAAAAGCTCAGCCAGACAGCCCGCTATTGGCTACCAGAGATTTAACGCCATCTCAGCGTCTGTATTGCCTGCATTAACCACAACAGCGGCATTGCTGATACCTGGCCCGGCATTCGCAGCCGAAGCCGTCACTCTGAAATTGGGAGAGTCATGGAAAGTTGATAAGACTACCCATCTCGATCTTTTCACCCTTGCAGATGGCGCTTCAGTTCTCGCACCCGATGGATACGATATTACCTTGACCGTAGATGGTGTCAGTACCCCCATCAAGCCGGGCACGTACCAGGGTGCGATTGTGCTTACCCCCACGCGAGAGTACCTGGTTGAATACCGCGGATACGCCCCATATCACTACCGCTCGGCGATTGTTATCAACGATAACAAACTGGTGGAAGATCAATCGGTTTTGTCCGCCGCGGGAAACGCCAGAATTGACGACCTCACGGCAACCGATGTGACGGTCGTGTCGCGTGAGGAAAATTTCAACGGTGTTCTGGTCGCCGGCGAATCGACCTATACCATCAACAACCTCACCATCGACATGGTCGGCAATGGGGGCAACGATTTCGCTGGCTGGGGCGCCGGAGTGATGTCGACTGACAACGCCCATGTCACGATTAACGGTGCGAAAATCCGTACCCGAGGCGCTATACGCCCTGCCCTGTTTATTGGTGGAAAAAGCACCATGACTGTCAATGACGCGGATATCGAAACGTTCAGTGGCACTCTGCCCGACGACTATCAATTTTCGATCGCGCCCGGGGAAATGATGGAGGTACCTTACGGACTCGGCTTGTGGGGTAATGTCCGGTCGACCAACCTGATCGATGAGGCAACGGTGTACTACAACAATTGTCGCATCAAGTCGCATGGTTGGGGAGCCCTGTCCAGTGACGGCAACGGGCCTACGCGAATGTTCGTGAACAAGTGTCTGATTGAAACCGAGGGTAGTGGCTATGGAGCCTACGCGAATGGAGACTCCCACGACTACTTCAGTCAAACGACATTTAACGTAACAGACGTGGGCGTTGTTGTCGGCGGCCCGGGTTGGGTCACCCTCACCGACCATAGCGTACTGAATTCACAAAAGTTGGGCATCATGATGCACCAGGGCGCTGGTGGATCCGTGCTGCGTGTAGAGAAAAAGAGCGAGATCAACAGCGTCAATACAGCGGTACAGGTCAAGGGCCGCGGCGCCGATATTATTGTCGATGATGCACTGCTTAACGCAGAAAATGGCATCCTGGTGCAAACCATGGAGAACGATGACCCAATAATGCAGGCAATGATGGCGGGCGCTCCCCCGCCAGGAGGAGCGCCGCCCCCGGGAATGGAGGCTCCCCCCACCATGCCTGGCGCTGATGCCATGAACTTCAGCCCCGATGTCAATGTAACTCTGCGTAATACAACCCTGAGCGGTAACATTGCCCATGCGATGCACGCCCATGGCGACATGAACGTCTACCTGATGAATGCAACGCTGACCGGGGCTATCAGTACTTCAGTGACGCGCCCTGCTTCAGGTAAGGAACCGACAAAGGAGACCTTTCAAACTGTTGGCGAGGTCGTTAATGACTACGCTCCCGTGGATTCCGAACACGAACTGAGGATCTATCTGGACTGGAACGCACATTGGCTGGTTGCAAAGACCAGCTTTCTGGACGCACTCGTTATCGCCGATGGGGCGCAACTGCAGGCCACCGAAGGTGCCAGCCTGGAAATGACGGTCAATGGCAAGGTCGTACCGATCAATCCGGGCACCTATGACGGCGAGATCGTCCTCCGGGTCTATTGACCGAAGCGACCGATGAAGAAATCAACCCAGTTTTCTGGTTACCTTTTCCTCGCGCTGGTTTTTCCATTTATGGTGAATGCCGGAGATTCGGTACCTCCTGTTCAAGCAGACGACCTGCCACCCGGCAGGTCAGCTGACCTGGCCACTCTCAGAAGCTACTGGCACAAAACGCGTATCGATCACTTCGAGACCGCGACCACGATGGGACAGAATGCCGCGCTGACAGTGTTTGGATATGTCGAAGTTCGCGCAGAAGCGCGAGTACTAAAGTCCGCGCAAGCACAAACCGTTGCACTCGATCTCTACTGGAACGAAGAGCTTCAGGATAACGCTACCGTTGCCACCAGCGAGTCCGTGCAAATGCTACTCGCCGCCGGGTACGAAAAAAAAGCCACGGAGGGCTTTATATACCAAGAGCCGTTTAAGGGTACCGTTCCGTTATATCTTTTTTATAGCGAAGAGCTGAAAGACTTTCGTACCTCTACACTCGCGCCCAAAGACCCCGCACTGCGGCAAGCCAATTATGTGCTTGTACGCATTGAGGGCTACGTATTTCCCGTCACTGCCACGGTGCCTGCATACTCCGACACATGAAATCGATACACTCCGGAACCCACCTGGTACACGGCACGACTTCCTGACTGCCGAAGCCATTGCGCTCCAGCTGACGCTTTTACCGCTTCTGCGGAATGCGCGGGAACGTGGATCTCGGCAACAGCGCCCACCGGTACGATCACTTCGAGGTCGAGCTGCCCGTCCCGGATTTTCCAATCGGAACTCACCTTCCCGAGAGGGGTTTTTATGGCAGCACGCGCATAACTGATGTCTGCCACGGGTTGGGGCGCAATGCGGATCGTCCGATATCCCGGTGAAGTTTCTCGAATACCAGCCAGGTACTGGAATAGCCAATCGTCTATCGTGCCGCGAAAGGCGTGATTATGGGAGCGCGCGTGCTCATGCCACGCCTCCCAGTGAGTGTCAACGATAATCGTTTCACCACCTTTAGCCTCACTACCGTCCAACGTCAAAAACCAGTAACCCCACCCGGGGAAGGACGGTGTCGTGGCAGCGCGGTACGCGAGCTCACCACCGCCACATTCACTCAGGGTGGGCATCACATCTTTCAATACCGTGGCACCGGTGGTGATATGCTCGCCGTGCGTTTCTCCAACGTCCGTCAGCAGCTGCTTGCACAATTCAGCGCGGTCGGCCGCTGGCACCAGGCCCAGAGCGAGCGGCAGTACGTTATCGGTCTGAAATTGCCTGGCGTCCACTTCAGCGGCGGGCAATTGAACCATCATCGGAATATCATCAGGCATTTGTTCCGGCAACTCGACCCCCGGCGGAGGCCCCATCTGGGGGGGCTGGTAAGGGAAGTCGTAGTGCCTGGCCCGTGGATCATAGTATTTCGTATTTATTGCCCGCCCCACCCTGCGGGCAAAATCTGAGTAAATGCCCGCGTCGTCGTGGTTACCCAACGCGTCAGCTATTTCAGCCAGGGCCGATGCAGAACGATAGATATATGCCGTACCTACAAGTTGGTTATCCATGCCACTCCCGTAGGCGGGTTCGTGGTCACCCCAGGTTTTGCCCGTAAACAGGTAATCGGTGGAAGCGAGTTCGCGCATCCACTTTGCCATCCAGCGAGTCATCCCGGCGTAGTTTTCACGCAGCGTACGTAGATTACCGCGCTGTCGGTAAAGCGCATGATTGACCAGCACATAACTCGAAGACCAAATGGGATCACTGGTGAGGCCCACAAAGGGGTCCTCCTGGGGCCCACCGGGGTTCTGGTTCGGGACGATCACCGCCAGTCCACCATCGGCGGCCTGGTTGTCGCGGTGATCCAGCATCCACTTTTCCCAGAAATTCTCGGAAGCCAGGTTCATCAACGCACTATCCACGATCAGCAGCGCATCCGCGGCCCAACCACGCTTTTCGTACATTGGCGTATCCGTTGGAATGTGATGCAGATTACTCACGGTGGATTGCACCATCGCACGGTGGTACCGGTTCAACAGTTCATCAGAACTTTCGAAGACACCTGTGACCGGAATGTCATTGTTCAGCAACAAGCCCTCGACTTGCTCGATCCTCACTTCCTCAGGGGCATCGACCTGAACGAAACGGTAGCCGTTGTAGCTGTAGCTTGGCGTATAGATTTCGCCCTCTGGGTCTCCACGCAAGGTGTAGCTGTACACCTGCACCGGGGTGCCGCCGAAGGGACCATCATTGCCGGAATTGATCGTTCCCTCGCTGGTAAGCTTTTCGCCATATTTGATCGTCACACTGCTGCCGGCAGGTCCTGAAAGTCGAATACGCGCCCAGCCAGCCCTTGTGGTTTTGAAGTCATAGAGGGTGGTCGTACTGGTGACCGGGATACGGCTGGGACTGCTCAACTCACCGGTGACTCTGACGGGCTCGATATCCTGAGCCTTGAGTGCACCGGAGGGCGCGATTGCCAGCAGCGCCCGGGCCCAGTCCCTGTCATCGAAATCGACGTCGTTCCAGCCCGGCTGCTGGAGCCGCGCATCGTATACCTCGCCATATTTGACTGAATTCGTTAGCGTCGGCCCATCAGACGCCTTCCATGAAGCATCACTCAGGATTTCCCTCTCGGTGCCGTCGTCAAATCGCACCAGCAAATGCAGCTTGAGTTTCGGTTCGCTGAGCCAGGGCGCGACCGCAGTATCAATGTTATTGTAATCGGCGTAGAACCCGCGTCCCAGGCTGACACCGATCGCGTTACTACCCGGCCTTAACATATCTGTTATGTCATAGGTCACATACATGACGCGGCGATCGAAAGGGGTAAATGCCGGGTCCAACTCGTGATCTCCGATCCGGCTCCCATTGAGGTATGCCTTGTAGTAGCCCAGACCGGCAATGTAGGCACGCGCAACGCTGATCTGCTTGTCCGGCAAGTCAAATTCCGAGCGCAACAGCGCCTCCGGGGACTCCGAGTCCCCGCGGGTTCTAACCCGGCCGATCCATTCTCCCTGAAACTCCTGCGAGTCGATGAAGGCGGTTTCAAACCAGGTCAGTGTACTCCATTCCGAAGCCCTGTCTTCATCCCAAACCCGGGCAGCAATATGGTAGCGTGTGCGCGACTGCAATTTCGGGCCGGTATAGACAATATCGAACGAATCCCCGGATTCGACCCGACCGCTCGACCAGACATCACCTCTATTATCACGGTTGCTGGAAACCCGTATTTCGTAAGCGGTCTGCCTGGCTCCGTTGTAGTTTGCCTCGACGATCCAGCCTATACGAGGCTCTGGGGTATCGATGCCTAACGGTTGCTGACGATGCTCGACGGTGAGGTCTGTCACCGACAGCGAGTCAGCCGGTGCCGGTTCCTGCACTGCCCCGGCGGCGGCCAGGGCATTCAGAACGTACAGGATAACTCCCATGACTGTGGTGATCAGGTAGTTGCGTTGTGCCGTCATTGGAGATGTCCGTTTATTGTAGATTATGGGTGCTTGCTGGCCATGCTAGGGAGCGATTTTGCAGGGATTGTGGAGACGCAGCGCGGGGTC
The DNA here is from genome assembly GCF_008064665.1 of Parahaliea maris. Taxonomy (GTDB): domain Bacteria; phylum Pseudomonadota; class Gammaproteobacteria; order Pseudomonadales; family Halieaceae; genus Parahaliea; species Parahaliea maris. Next base: position 161,024 of record NZ_VRZA01000008.1, read on the forward strand.
ACCCCCTGCACGGCAAGAAAATGATCCACAATTTCTCCATATTTGGGCTTCACTGTTGAGAATATTCGCAGTTGCGCAAGCAGGAATTATAGAATAATGAAAATATCCCGACGCCGGTTTGTCACCGGCGCCAGTACCGTTCTGGCGACCTCAATGCTTCCCTGCGGGTTTGCTCGCTCCGCCTCGACGCCCGTGACCGGCTGTAGCACCATTCCCCTACCCCCTATGGAGGAACGCCCCAGGTTCCGCTGGTGGTGGCCCGGAGGCTATGTCGAGCCGGATCAGATCGAGAGGGAAGTGGCCGCCATGGCGGATGCCGGCTTCGGTGGCTTCGAAATTGCCGACGTGCGCGACGGAATTCAGGTACCGCTGGATCCGAAGACCTACGGCTGGGGGTCAAAACGCTGGGTAGCGGCAGTCGAACGCGCGCTGGAGGTTGCGGCCCAGCGGGGGCTGAAAGCCGATATCACTCTGGGGGCGCATTGGCCGACCGGCGTGCCGGGTGTTACCCCCGACGATCCCGCCGCAGCCAAGGAACTTGTTCACGGCCTGTTGATTCTCGATGGCGGTGAATCCTACAGCGGCACCCTGCCAGCGTTTGCGAAACCGGCGTCAGGTCTGCACATGCACACTGTACCGCCCAGGGTCACAGCGCAATTGCTACGCGTACAGGCGTACCGCGAGTTGCGTGTAGAATCCGGGACTACCGTTCTCGACCCCGCGTCCAGGATTGATCTCACCGACACGGTGACTGACGGCGCCCTTGACTGGCAGGCGCCAGCCCAGGGGCGCTGGCATTTGTTCGCATTCTGGGTCCGGGGCACTGCGCAAACGCAAAACCTGTTCGACCGCGCCATAGCGACATCCATGTTGTCAGACCCGGTCGCCTGTGCCGTAGACGTGTACGGAAAAGCGGGAACCCGCGCTTGCATCGATTACTGGGAGAACCACCTGCTTCCTCCGCGAACTCGCACTCTACTGCGCCAGATTGGGGGGAATTTCTTCGAAGACTCGCTGGAGTTGAAGGCGGTCAAACACTGGTCGCCGGATCTCCCCAGGGAATTTCTCCAACTTCGCGGTTACGACGTCTTTCCGTTCCTCCCCCTGCTCGCCGTGTCAGCGGACGACGTCGGTGAACTACCGCCCTGGATAGAGGAGAAGCCGCCGCGTTTGTACCAACTGGACGGAATTGACCCGGATCGCTTCGACGAGGATTTCCAGCAGACGTTGACGCAAATGTATGCGAACAACCGTATCAGGTCGCTATCCGAGTGGGCGAGGACGCTCGGAATGGGTATGCGCGCACAGTGCTCCGGCCTGGCCGCAGCCTACTGCGATGTGCCGGAAGGGGATAACGCAGACAATATCGACAGTTTCAGCGCCAAGGCCGCGGCCAGGGACATCGCCGGTAACAGAATTCTTTCTGATGAGGCTGCCACGTTTATCGGCGGCCAGGCACACGTGGCGGACTGGAAGCTGTTACTTTTCATGTTACAGCGCGACTTCGCGGGAGGCGTCAATCAGGTAGTGCTTCACGGGTTCAGTTACGCAGACTCCCCCGATGCGAAATGGCCCGGATTTTCGGCGTTTGGGCGTGTCATTGGCAACGACTGGGGGCCGCGTAGCCCCCTTTGGCATCACGCCAGCGATATTTCTGGCTATCTGGGGCGTCTCCAGCATCTCTTACAGAGTGGACGCTCCCAGGCGGATGTGGTGGTACTGGAGCCTATCAGCCGAAGTAGTGTCGCCGCCAACTTCAATCGCAGCGGCTCGTCGTTTGGGGAGGCACTGCGACTCTCTGGCTACACGCGACACCACATTCAACCGGACCTTCTCAACCACCCCAAGGCTGCGGTAGAGGGCGGTGTGTTGACGCCCAATGGGGCGGGCTACCGGGCCCTGGTACTGGTGCCCACCCAGGAAATGGCGCCAGAGACCGCGGAAAAGCTGCGGGATTTTGCGGCGGCGGGTTTGCAGCTTATCCTGATCGGCGCTGCGCCAACAGACGTTCCCGGACTGCATGATATCAAGGCGAGGAAGCACCGCCTCGCTCAGGCATGGCAGCATTTACACACCTATAAATCTGTCCACACGGTCGCAACCGAGCAGGCCGCCATTGACAAGCTGAACCAGGTGGGAGTCGCTCCAGTACTGGGCTTTTCGGCACAGTGTCGCGTGCTGCCCATTGTGCGAGTCCATGCGAACTGGACCGATTACTACCTGCTCAACGATTCCGATGCAGAAATACCCCTGACCATGTCCTTTCGCGGTACTGGCGCGGCCACGGAAATCGATCTCTGGAGCGGTAACCAGTACCGTCTCGAGAATTTTCAGGCAGCAGCGGGCCGCATTCGGGGGCCGCTGACCTTCAAGGCCAATGAGGCCCGCATTATCCGCTTACATCACCGTAATTCCACCTGTAAAGACTCGCCTGTCCGAAACCCGCTGGCTGCGCTCAAAACTCAATTACCCCTGCAGCAGTGGCAACTGCGTGTTGAAGACTGGCAGCCCGGCGATGATGCCACGACCACGCGCAAGACGGTCCACCAGCTACAGCTCGAAAAGTTGTCTGCCTGGTCCGATATCGCACTGCTGCGTGACGTTTCCGGTATTGGCCACTACTCCACACAGCTGTCGTTGCCGAAAACCTGGCGCCCCACGGACGGCGCAGTGCTGGACATCGGGCGCGTGGGTGGGAGTTTCCGGCTTCGCATTAATGGTCGGGACCTACCGCCGCTCAACCAGTTCGAAAGCCGGTTTGAAGTGGCGGAGTGGCTGCAGGCAGGTAATAACGACATCGAGGTGGAGGTAGCGACTACGCTGAACAATCGGTTGAGGTCGCTGGGGCCAGACGCGGGAATAAGCCTCCCGATCGGCGTGGAGATGCCCGACGCCCAGTTTTCCGATGACTGGCGACCGCCGGCGGATGCTGATGCCATGGCACCGCCTACGGGCACTTATCTGGGGGCGCCCCTGGCCGGACCCGATGCCATGATGGCTCCCGGCGCCACGGCCCCTGGCGGAGGTCGTCGGGTTCAGGCTTACGGACTCATCGGGCCGGTTACTATCAGCCATGGCTGACGGGCAGGTAAACGGGCCATCGATTCTACAGGAGAGACTATTGTGAGACTCATGCAACAGGCAATCCATCGCCTGACAGCCAACCTCGTTACCTGTGCGGTCATACTGATGGTTCCCGGCTCCGTAACCGCTGGGGACCATGACTACTCCCTGGCTGACAGCCCCAACAAACTAACCGCGCTGAGGTACATCTACCTGGCAAACAATGAAGGCAGGTTCGCGGAAGCCCGCAAGCAGTTTTATGACCCAGCAGCGCTTGAGGAAGACGACAAGCGACGTCGAGCGCGGCTAAAGGAGATCACCCTGGCATCCGGTGTCGCAGCGCCAGAAAAAGCCAGCCTCCCGCCACCGCCAAGCCCTGTCTTTACCGTTAAACGGGTGGTGGAAGAAGGTGATGTCGTGGTGGTACTGGCTTTTGTCGAGGGCGTCGGTATCGGTGATCAAATAACCACATTCATGGGCACTCCCGGCGGAACCAAAATCGGCGATGCCGTTGTGGAAATATTTCGGTTCAATGCACAGGGTAAAATACTGAGGAAGTGGGATGTAATAGAACCGCTGTCAGAGGCCACCTACGATTTTCGTTAAAAGGGAACAACCATCAGGACAAGTATTGGATCTCTGCATATTTCCTCCCCAATTCAGACTTAGCATTACCATTGTCACTAACAAATATAACGACTGGATGCCATGAACAAGACCACCCGTTTAATAGCGCATGTGTCACTACTCGCTACCCTGGTGCCACTTTCGGCGCACTCTTCGGACAGCGAAAGGGCTGCTGGAAATCCCGATTTCAGCAAGGTGACAGCCGCCGTCGACAAAAACTCTGATGGAAAGATGTCGAGAAGTGAATGGCAAGGCGCCGGACTCCCCATGTCTTCTTTCAACATGTTCGAAAGCGGACGAGGCTATGTTACACAGAAAGACTACGAAGTTAACCCCGCGCCAGGAGGTATTGATGGCGACGGCGACGGATTCCTGACGGTCGAAGAGTTTATCGAATTCGACAAAAAGATGTCGGCTGCTGGCGGTCCGGGTGGCCCACCACCAGGAGGGCCACCGCCTCGGCCAAAGGATCAATAGACATCCCTGATCAGCTAGCGAGCACGCTCTCACGCAACATTACCCCATAGCCGGCATGTAGCCTCGCTAGTGATCGCGAATCGACATTCAACTACATGGTAGAAAAGAGGAAATAAAAATGATGTTCAAGAAAAGTCTTAGCGCGCTGGCTATCACTGGTGCCGTACTCGCAGGAGGTATAGCGCTGCAGGTATCCGTCCCTGCCAACGCTGAAAGCCGTCCAACCATCAGCCAGGGCGAGGCGGCCTACGCTGCGTTGCAGGTCCAGAACACCATGAGCAGGCATGCCTACTATCATGCCGCGGGAATGAATCTGGAGGAAGTCGATACGTTATGGGTTGACCCCAAGGGGCCGAATGCAGCCTCAGCCACCTTTGCCAGCCCCATGTGGGTGATGGCCGGACTGGAGACGGTTCGCAACGCCTACGGCAAGGAAAATCAGGCGAATCGCGAGAAGGCGCTCAAAGCGATTCAGGCGGTTGATCCCAGTATTGAGTTCACTGCAGCAAATCTGGGTGCGGGGCACGAGTGGGCCATGCACACCAACACAACGCCGATTATTGAGGTGGCCGGCGACGGTAAAACCGCCAAGGGTGTCTGGTACTCTCCCGGGGTTGGCTTGATGGCAAAAGTCACTGACGATGACGCGGAGGTGAACAGTGTGTTTTTCTGGGAAAAGTACGCGGCAGATTTCATAAAAGAGAACGGAAAGTGGAAAATCTGGCACCTGCAGATGGCCTACGATTTCACCCCGGGTTTCCCGAAAGAGATGATCGAGGCCATTGAGATTATCAACGGCAGCCTGACCCCGGCTGGAGATGATGGCCCCATGCGCCAGGCTGGCGAGCGCATGGCCGAGCTCCCTCCCGGTTTCCAGAAGCCGGCCTATTCCTACCCGCCCTACTCTCCGACGCGGCCGGGCCTCATCTACCCTCGCCTCCCTGAGCCCTACTATACGTTCTCTGAGACATTCTCCTACTGTAACTGCGATAGCACCAACAGACCCGACAATTCCGCCACCCTCGGCATCGTAAAGCTTAAGGAATAATCGCGAAATTGTGGTCCACTGTCGCCCTGGAACGTAAATCGTTCCAGGGCGTTTTTTATTGGAGCCGGGTCGTGTAATCTCGTCAGCATAAACTGATGAGCGCTTTTCCGCTTACGCAGACGCAGATCTTGCGCAATATAAGAATCGGTCAGGTAATGTCATGCATATTCTCGAGAAACCGGGCAGCCGGACGAAGAAAGGACTTCCCGAACCTGACACCGTGGAACTCGGACAGAATCAGGAAAATCAGTCCACCGGGAGACTGTCAGAAATCTTTCGCCCGGGACTGGGTGGCCAGTTGGTTCTCGCGATACTCTTTGTAAGCATAGTCAACATCGTGGCAATGGGTTTCGCGACACGCGTAGGTTTTGACCGCGGGTTTATCGATTATCTGAATGAGCGTGGGGTAGCGAAACTTGATGCGTTGGTCCCCCTCATGGCCGATGAGTATCGGAACAACGGCGACTGGAGTTACCTGCTCTCTTCGCCCCAGCATTGGTTCGAGTTAATGGGGCTCCCCGGCCAGGATCGAAGCGCGCCGCCACCGCAGACTGCGACACCCGTCCAGGGCCTGAAAAATGTCGATACGACGGGTACCGGGTTACGTATCGCGCTGCTGGACGGGGACCGGCGTTTCATCATTGGCTTCCTTGAAGGTGATTTCAATACCGTTGAACGTGCTATAAAAGTTGACGGAGATACTGTCGGCTGGCTGGTTTACGCGCCCTCCAATGAGGCAATCACCGATGCGGATTTAAGGTTCAAGAAAGATCAGGACCAGATCATGATGCTCACCGGTTTATCCGCCGTTGTCATCGCCGCCGCCCTCGCCGTCTTGCTATCTGGAAAATTCATAAGAAAATTACGGCCTGTTAGAACTGCAGTTGGGGAACTCGCAAGTGGAAACTACAAATTGCGACTAGCGGTGGATTCCAACGACGAGATCGCCGAGCTCTCGGCCGATGTCAATCACCTGGCCATGGTGTTGCAGCGAAATGAATCTGTCAGGCGAAACCTTATGGGAGACCTTTCCCATGAACTTAGAACCCCCATTGCCATCCTGCAAGCAGAACTGGAGTCTATACATGACGGTGTTCAGACCCCAAGTGAAGAATCGCTACGCTCGTTACTGACAGAGGTGAAGACGCTTGGGTTGCTGGTAGAAGATGTCTACGAAGTCTCTTCGAGTGATGCTGGTGCTCTCAGCTATCGAATGCACCCTGTCGACATTGGGGAAATCCTTGACTGTACCGTTCGCGCATTTGAAAACCGCCGCAATCAGAGAAAAATTGAACTTGAGTTTTCAGCCTGTAGTGGGCCACTTGTTGTTCAGGGAGACGATGGCAGGATCAATCAGCTTTTTAACAACCTGATTGAAAACTCGATGCGTTATACCTACACAGGTGGCAAGTTGAAGATCCATTGCCAGTCAGACTCCCAGAACGCTATTGTGGTATTTGAAGACTCCGCCCCCGGTGTGCCTGAAAATTTATTGGCAAGTTTGTTCGAGCGCTCCTTCATGGCCATGCAGCGTGTCGATAGTGCCGGCAAAGGCAATGGACTTGGCCTGGCCATTTGCAAGAATATTGTTGAAGCCCATCGAGGGCGCATCACGGCAGAGCCTTCAAGCCTGGAAGGCTTGAAGGTCACTGTATCGTTACCACTCGCAGATATTACATCCAGGTAGTTGGGAGCTATGATCACTAACGGAGTTCTGGTACTGGTTGTCGAGGACGAGGAAAAGTTAGCCAATGTTGTAGTCAAGTATCTCGAGGCCAACAACTATAAGGCGCATTGGGAGATGTTCGGAGAAAAGGCCGTCGAAGCGGCGCAAAAACTGTCTCCGGCATTGATCGTTCTCGACCTCAATCTGCCTGACATAGACGGCCTGGAGGTCTGCAAGCGAATCCGCGAGTTCAGTACTGCACCGATCATCATGCTGACGGCAAGGACTGAGGAGATTCAAAAAGTGTTGGGCCTGGATGCCGGTGCCGATGACTACGTCACCAAACCCTTTAGCCCTGGCGAACTGATGGCTCGCATAAGAGCCATGCTAAGAAGGCTCCAATGGCCGGAAGAAAAGCCCATAATCCCCGGGCTGGTCATGAATGCGGAGACCTACAAGGCGAACTTTGACGGCAAGAATCTCAACCTCACGCCGGTGGAATTTCGCTTGCTTGCGACGCTGTTGCAATCTCCCGGGAGAATCTACTCCCGGTCCCAGCTTCTGGACACGATATACGACGATTACCGCGATACAACCGACCGGGCTATTGACAGCCATATCCGCAATTTGCGAGGAAAGCTACGAAAGTTGAGCCCTGACGACGAACTGATTCGATCTGTGTACGGTGTCGGTTACAAGATTGATATCTGAGGAACCGAATCAACCCGGGATCCGGTCCTCCATAATTACTGCACACTTCCCTCTTACACTTTTCTACAATTTTCGGAAAAGTGTTTACCTCAGGGGAGTCAGTGAGAAAGTTTCTATTTAATCTGCACTGGATACTGGGCATTACCCTGGGTACGCTGCTGGCGATTTCCGGGGTTACTGGCGGGCTGATGGCATTTAAGCCCGAACTGATCGCCTGGGCCAATGGAGTCAACGAAGCACCCGAAGAACCGACTTCCCAACGACTACCCGCCGAAGTTATCTATGAACGGGTTCTGGCGCAGACCAGCGAATTCCGGCTACTCAAGCTGACACTGTACCCGGGCCGCAGCAGGTATTACCAGGCGGAATTGTTGCGCCGCGCTTCTGGTCAAAACGCGATGGGCAGCATGCCCCAACCCGAAATGCGGCTGGTTGATCCATACACCGGCGAAGTCCTGGGTCGGTCGTCATTAGGCGCCAGCATCGAAGCCACAATGGCCTGGTTGCAAAAAATTCACGAAGGCCACTGGTTCCGGCCCGATCACATTCTCTCCACCCCAGTCTGGACCTCAATGAGCGTAGCGGCATTCTGCCTGTACTTTGTCGTCCTGTCAGGTCTCTACCTGCGCTGGCCACGTGGGAGGTTAGCCAGAAAACCAAGCGCCTGGCTGAAGATTGACTTCCGTCTCAATGGCCGAGCCTTCCTGCGAAATCTTCACATGGTGATGGGCACAGTATTATTGCTCATCTATTTGATTGTGGCCCATACCGGGACGTTTCAGAGTACACCACTGAAGTGGTACGGACAGACTGTCAGGGACATACTGGGACAGCCGCAAGAGGACAAGCCTCCGCCTCCGCCTCCGGGCGGTCCTGCTACAACCAGCGACGTTCCCGCAATACCCGTGAATGAGGTGATACCACTCTTCACTGCCGCCAGAAACTTTACGGGCTGGCAAAAGATGGTGCTGCAACTACAGGATAACGATCCCGTTCTGTCCGGAGAGAGCGAGCGCATGACTTTCCGTATCGCTATCGACCCGGTTACTGGTGACGTCGAGAGTTCTACACTGCGTCAAAAAACGGACGAAAATTCATCATCGTTCGCACAAATGCTGGTTGAGCGCAACCAGGATATACACGAGGGAAGAATATTTGGAATTCCCGGAGTAGTCGTGATGATGACTGCGGCGTTCTCCATGCCCGTGTTCTACGTTACTGGCTGGGTGATGTACCTGCAGCGTCGCAAGCGACTGAAATCGAGTAACCGTCAGCGAAAAGGACAAGAAAAGGGCATTGCTGCAAAGCGTTAAACATGACTTACGGAAACCGGTATAAAAATAATGTACCCGAGCCTACCAAGGAGAACCAGAACAGCCGGCACTGCCTTGTTGTTGACGATGCTCTCTGGCTGCTCGGCAATGACCCCGGATGACCTCGCACCGCGAGCGGAGCATGCCCTACAGAAAAAGTCGCGATGGCAGTATACCCAGCAGAACGCTGAATCAGTCGTAAGGCTCACAGACCTCATCGACATACCCGATGTTATCAAACTTGTAACTCGTTCGCTGGTGAGCAACCCCGGTCTTCAACAGGTCCGGCTTTCGATGATGAAGGCACATGCAGCGCGGGTCCGAGCTGATTCTGCGAGTGTGCCGGGCGTTTCGCTGGGAATATATAAACAACGACAGGACCGTCAGGAAAGCAACTATCTATCCACCTTGAATGTCTCCTGGGAAATCGATATCTGGCAGAAACTGGCCGACTCCAGTCGAGCTGCGCAACTGGATGTGGTGTCTTCTGAAGCAAGTTATCGTGCAGCAAGAAACGCTCTGGCGGCAGCGGTAATACGAGCATGGTTGGAATCAGTACTCAATGCGCGGCTTATTGACATACAGACCCAAAGGCTGAATGTACTGGTCGCCAATGAGGATCTCATCACCATGCGTTACCGGTCAGGCCTCGGAGACCTGCAGTCGCTCGACGACGCTCGCACAGCTTCAGCCAATGGACGAGCCGTGCTGGTCGAATACAAGGAAAGCTTGCAGAGAAGTCTCCGGGCACTGGCAATTCTAACGGGCGAAAGATACACAGACCTGTCAATTTCGCTTCCCGAAGATTTCCCCAATGTGCTATTGGCTCTCTCCACAGTGCCAGAGCAGGATCTCGCATTACGACCCGACCTGCAGCAGGCATACGCTGATATCGCTGCAGCAGATTATAGAGTCAATGTGGCTTTCAAGAACTTGCTCCCGAGCCTGAGCCTGACCGGGACGTATGGGGACACTGGTCGCGATCTCGGGGATGTGCTGTTTGACAGTTCGGCCTGGAGCTTACTGGCTGGTATAACAGGACCAATTTTCAATGGAGGGCAGTTAAGTTCCGATCTGGAAACTGCAGAGCTTACAGCGGAACAGGCACTTTGGGCGTACCAGGAAAGACTGCTAACGGCAGTACAGGAAGTTAACGATGCACTGGGTAGTGAACAATCGCTACAGGGGCAGTTACAGCATGTTGAACAGGCCCTCCTGTTTGCTGAACGAAGTCTGATCAATTATCAACAAAAATACCGCAATGGTCTCGTGGATATCCTGGACTTGCTGCTTGTTCAGCAGACCGCTTTCAATCTTCAGGAACGCAGGGCGCAGCTCCGTTTTCAGCGACTGTCAAATCGGGTTGATCTGGGATTGGCTCTGGGGCTTGCGGCGTCAGAATGAATCGCGTATCAATGTCCCGCAATCAGCAATACCTCGCCTTCATAATTGGCGCGCTGGTTCTTACATACTTTGCGTTGTCTGGCTCGAAAATACCAACAGAGTCGCCTCCCTCGCGGCCTGGAATCGGCGCTCAGATGGACGGGGTTCTTCTCGAGGTTGGGGTAATTCCAGTGGAGTCCGCTAGCTATTACGGCAAAGTCAAGGGCTTTGGAGAAGCGCTCCCCCGAGACAAGCTGAGCCTTAAAGCGGAGGTCAGCGGGCGGGTGTTAAGCCTTCCCGACAATTTTGCAACCGGGATAACCGTCAGGAAGGGCGATCTGCTCGCCCTGGTGGACAGTACCGATTACAAGTACGAACTTGCCGTTGCACGATCTTCTGTTGTTGCCGCGGAGTTGTCATTAACGGAAGAACAGCGACTCGCCCGTCAGGCGCGAGCAGAATGGCAGAGTTCCGGACTGGAAGGAGAGCCAGACCCGCTGGTACTGCGAACGCTGCAGCTTGAATCCGCTGAAGCATCTCTCGAGCAGGCACAGAGACGGGTGGATCGGGCAAATCGCGACCTGCAAAACACCCAAATAACGGCTCCATTTGATGCGCTTATCATCAGCCGCGATGTGCAACCCGGTAGTTACCTCCAGGTCGGTTCACAGTTAGGCGTATTGTACGGGGTTGAGCGCCTGGAAGTTAGCGTCCCTTTGTCCGCTGACCAGTGGTCAATCTTTGGGGATTCCGGGAATATCGCCTTGGACAGTGTGATTGCGAGCCTGGCCAGCGTCGAAGATAATAAACGGTGGTCTGGACGTGTTGTTCGTGTAGAGCAGCACGTGAATACCGAATCACGCCAACGCTCCCTCGTAGTTGCTGTAGAAAATCCATTGATACAAGACACCCCACTGTATCCCGGCACCTATCTCGAGGTAACCATTCAGGGGAAGCAATTCGAAAATCTGTGGCGCGTACCAGAGACGTCCATTACCCCACAAGGGGAATTGTGGTATGTGGATACCGGGCATCAACTCCGGCGCTACAAGCCCCGGATTGTCTTCCGTGCGGATGGTTATGCCTATGTTAAAGCGTTGGCTGGCGAATCAAGATCCAGGATTGTTTCACGCCCACTGACTTCCTATCTCGCGGGGGTGAAAGTGCAGCCTGTCCAGGAGGCACTATGAGCGCTATCCGATCCCAGGATCCACGTCCGGTCGAAATATACCGCCGAGCTGGCATTATTGCATGGTTTGCCTCAAATCCCATCGCTGCCAATCTGCTTATGCTCACAGCTATCATCGCAGGACTACTCTCTCTCGGAGTTATCAGAAAAGAAGCCTTCCCTTCGGCACCAGCAGACCGGATTACAGTTTCAGTAAATTTTGATACGGGGTCGACACCCGAAATCGCCGAAGAGGGTATTGCACTCAAAGTGGAGGAGGCTCTTGAAGAAGTCCCCGGCATCAAAAGCATAACCTCCCAGTCCAGCAGCCGAGGCAGCACCGTCACCATCGAAAAGTTGAGTGATTACGATCTTGACCAACTCCTGCAGGATGTAAAAAGTCAGGTCGATGCGATTAACACATTCCCCACCTCAGCCAACAAACCAGTTGTTGCCAAGCAAAGACGTCAGCAGCATGTACTGTGGGTTCAGGTATTTGGCGACTCGGATCGCGAAACGCTCCAGACCCTCGCAGAGCGTATCAAGAGCGACCTGCTGGAAATGCCGGATGTGAGTAACATCACATTTACCGGAAAAGCCGAACCCATGATGCAGATTGAGATCGATCGCGGCCGCCTGCAGTCCTATGGTCTTACCATTGACGATATATCCAGAGCAATTAACGCGGAATCCTCGGCCTCACCCAGTACCAGTTTGCGCAACGCGCAAGGCGTAGTGCGCCTGACGACAACAGAGCTGGCTTCCACAATCTCCGAGTTTTCGCACATCCCACTGATAACGAATGCCAAGGGAACCGTTATTACACTCGGCGACATAGCAGAGTTGAAGGATGGATTCAACGACGAAGCACTCGTCCTCGCTCGCTATAACGGTGAAAACAGCATCGGTATAGAACTGCTGATTGGCGAGGATGGCGACATAATCCGAATTGCAGACCAGGGCATGGCTATCGTTGAGAAATGGCAAACCAGTGGTCTTGTACCGGAAGGCGTGAAAATTGTCGCCTGGTATGACCGGAGTCAGTTCATCATTGAACGTCTTACTCTACTTACCAAGAATGGACTTGGGGGGATTGCCCTGGTCTTTATCATACTCGCGCTATTTCTTAACATCAGGGTCGCCTTCTGGGTCGCAGCAGGTCTACCGTTCATATTTCTCGGTACGCTGTTTTTCATGACAGATAGTTTTGTCGGGATCACCATCAACGAAATGAGCACCTTCGGGTTCATCATGGCGCTCGGTATCGTTGTAGACGATGCCGTCGTGGTTGGAGAAAGTGTCTACACCACTCGACGTATTGAGGGCGACAGCCTGCAGAGCACTATCCAGGGCGTTCATCGTGTGGCGGTCCCAACGCTTATTGGTGTAATGACTACAGTAGCTGCGTTCGTTTGCCTGTCGCAGGTCGAGGGAATCCTCGGACGCATATATTCCCAGTTCGGCATAGTAGTCGCTATCTGTCTAATGCTGTCTGTTGTCGAATCAAAACTCATCCTGCCAGCTCACCTCGCGCACCTTGACACTCACCGCAAGGAGCATGAAGGGAAGACCGGATTTCTGGCGCGCTTGCAAAACGCCGCCGATAGAGGCTTGACCTGGTTTAATCACAATATTTACCGGGTGATCATCAAAAAGTCAGTGCAACACCGCTATATGGTGATTGGCGCATTCCTCTCTGTATTGATCGCAGTACTGAGTATGCCCTTCACGGGCGCTGTCCGCATTGGCTTTTTTCCAGCGATTCAGGACGACGTCATACGGGCTAACCTGGCTATGCAGAACGACGTCAGTTTTGGCCAAACAAGAAAAAACCTGCTGCGGCTCGAGGCAGCAGCCCGGTTGGCCGATAAGGAGCTGCGTGGAAATACTGATCAATCAGCCATTAGTAGTATGCAAGTGGCAGCAACCAGCGATCAGGCGGGTTCGATTGAGGTAGAGTTACAAAAAGGAGGGCCCTACCAAAGTAACGAGTTTGCTGACAGATGGCGCCAACTTTCCGGATTTCCGGAAGGTACTCGCCAATTGAGAATTATGGCGATTCGTATGCCGGTTGAAAATCTACGAATCGAGCTCAAATCCTGGAGTGTAGATTCGGCTACAGCTGCGGGCATGGATCTCAAGGGCTATCTGGAACAGCGCCAGGGTGTCAGCGGAATAGACGACAACCTGAGTGGCGGTGAGGCGCGCATGCGCTTCAAGCTCACCGAGTTAGGTCGTGCAATGGGACTGGATATGAGCGATCTTTCCAGCCAACTGCTGCAATCCTTCGGAGGGGGCGTAACACAGAAATTTCAGCGCGGTAAAGATGAAGTCAGGGTCAGGGTCAGCTTTCCGGATAACCAGCGTCAGACGCTGGATGACGTATTAAAGGCCCAGATATCAACCCCGGATGGCAGAACGATTCCTATAAATTCCGTTGTTTCGGTGCTCCCGGAGATTGCACCACAGGATATTACCAGGATCGATGGACTCCGCTCGGTCTATATTAGTGGTGTAGTAGACAAAGAGCTAGTGACTCCCGATGAGTTGGTATCAGAGCTAAAATCGACAATTATCCCGGATCTACGGCGCCGGTATCCCGATTTGATCGTGCGGTTCAGTGGAGAGGCAGAGCAGCAGAGGGAGACGACAGATTCAATGGAGCGGGTGTTCGCTATCACCATGTTGATTATCTACGCTCTGTTGGCGGTTCCGCTTCGGTCTTATATTCAGCCTCTGCTAATCATGACGGCCATACCTTTTGGTCTTGTCGGCGCTGTGCTGGGTCATTGGTTTCATGGACTAACACTGAGTGTCCTTTCGCTAAATGGAGTTCTGGCACTCAGTGGCGTAGTGGTGAATGACAGTTTGCTTCTGGTCAGTCGGTTCAACCAATTGATCGAAGAGGGGTTGGCCGTAAAGGACGCAATCGTAGAAGCCTGCACAAATAGACTCCGCGCGGTACTGTTGACATCGGTTACGACCTTTGCAGGGCTGGCACCGTTATTGTCAGAGACAACGCTGTCTGCCCAGTTTCTCATCCCGGCGGCTGCGGCACTGGCGTACGGAATCCTCTTTGCAACGGGAATAACGCTAGTACTGGTCCCTTGCCTGCTACAAATACAGGAGGACGCGAAATCCTATTTAGTCAAGCGACCAAAATCCGGGGTAGATAATCCGGCGGTCCAAAATGCTCGCGCTGCAAAGACCGGACTTATCTGAACAGGACGGCAACCGCACTCCGTATCCCGGTATTATACAAATCTTGCCGAATGCAAATTTCCTCCATTTTTGACAGTGAACATGAGACCACCCGTACATAAATCAGGCTAATTCAGGGCGAACGGATTATTGATCACCGTTTGCCGCCAAAATACGTTTTTCCAGGTCAATGAGGTCAAGTCATGTTCAAGAATAAGAATTTCGCGATCCATGCCATGCTTTTCATGGTTTTGGGTGTATTTTTCATGTTTTTCTATGCCGGCCTTCAGGTTGACCACTTGAACGTCCTTACTCCCTATTTGCAGGAGAATTTTGGCTGGAACGATCTCAAAATCACCAATCCGGTCACCGCGGCTTCGATCGTTACCATACTACTCTACCTCATCGTTGGGGCGGCATTGGTAAAGTACGGGGTCAAAGCCATATTGGTGCCCAGTCTCTGTGTCATGGCCCTGGGGTGTATGGGGATTGCACTTGCGGGTGACAGCTATCCGATATACGCCGCCAGTATCTTCCTGGTTCGCGCCCTGGTCGTCCCTCTCCAACTGGGCGCGTTTATGCTCTGTGCCAACTGGTTTATCAGGTACCGTGGCCGGGTTATGGGTGTTATTACTGCGGGCGGTCCATTTTTCTCAATTCTCGGCATTGCCGCCATGACGTCTATGGTCGGGTCCATAGGTCTGGGAGTCTATATTGTTATCGCCGGTGCACTACTCGTTCTGGCTTTACTGACCGCAATTGGCATGAAGGATACGCCGGAACAACTGGGGCTCAATCCTGACGGATCCGACCACCATCCGTACTCCGAGGAACACGAGTCAGCGAAGCCGATCAGTGTCAGGCAGTTGCTGAGCGAAGTACGGGCCTGGCAATTGATCATTTCCTACGGCATTCTGCAGTTTGTCATCGTTTCGATGATGTCCTATATGGCTGTCCGTTATATCAGCCTCAGTTCGGCGGAGAATGTGCCCAATCTGTTTGTCAGTGATGCACTCAAGTGGCTCGCGCTGGGCGCCGGCGCCGGTATCCCCATGAGTTATGTGTTGGGCTGGATAGATGACAGACTCGGTTCTATCAAGGCGTCTTTATTGTTGAATGTATTGTTTTTCTTTGCCGTAGTTCCGCTGGCTATCATGCCCGTCGGCGGGAATACAGCACTGATGGCTGTTTGGGCGTTCGGCGTTGCATGCATGGTCGGAGGCTTGCCTACCATGCACCCCTGCATTACATCCTACGTATACGGCCGACACCACTACATGGAAGCTAACAAGTGGATCATGACGATCCAGGCTATTCCGATGGCATTTGCCCTCACCTTCATGGGCGCTTTTAATAATGCAGGAAAACTGACAGAAGCTTACTATATCCTCATGGGTCTGCTGGTAATTTCGCTGTTCACCATTCTCAGCATGCGTAATATTCGTGACGCTAATGAGGAAGACCGGGATTACATATAAGTATCGCACTCAATTCCAGGCACACCGCTACAAATGGATAACAGACTGAGATGAAGTCCGTAAACGCACTGGTTTCCACACCAGGAAAAGTCGTACTGGTTGAGAACGAAGTTTCAGAACCCGGTCCGGATCAGGTTTTGCTGAGAGCTCTAAAGAGTTCCTTGAGTCCAGGCACCGAGCGCGCTTTGATGGCTGGCAGTATTCTGCCTCTACCCCAGGTCATGGGTTACAGCCTGACGGCACGGGTAGAGGCTGTCGGTTCACGGGTGACGGATTTCTTGGTGGGTGACCATGTGGTATCCACGGCCAGTCATTCCGAGTTGCAACTCATGGACCCTCGCAACCTCACTGCCGTACCGTCTGGCGTTTCGCTGGAACAGGCGTCCTTCTTTAACCTCGCCCACACAGCCCTGTATGGCGTGCGCCGTTCAGGCATTCAGCTTGGAGAACCTGTTGTGGTTATGGGGCAGGGTCTGGTGGGCACAATTGCCGCAATGCTGGCCAAACTTGCTGGCGCCCTGCCAGTCATTGTTACTGATATCGACGATGAGCGCCTGTCGCTGTCACGGGCGCTGGGCGCCGATGTGATCATCAATACGGCCAGGGAAAGCGATTCGCTTACGCAGGCTGCTCTCGATCTGGGCGGCATTCCTGTCGTTATTGAGGCCACCGGACTGCGCTCACCACTCGAGGAGGCCGCGGGACTGATTTCTGAACGCGGCCGACTGGTGATGATGTCGACCACCAAGGAAGCAACCTCCCCCGGCCTTGCGGAAACGCTGATGATGAAAGGTGCTTCGCTTATTGGTGGCTACGTCAATTCCAAACCGTTTGCCTTGCATCGCTCCGACCTTGAAATCACTGGCACCTGGCCACCTTCCATGATGGCGGGATCTCGCACTTATCAATCCTCCGATGTCTGGACCAGTGAAGAAGACATCCGCACATTTCTTAACTTGCTCAAGTTAAAACGCCTCAACCTGGACCCCTTGATTAGTCACCGCTTTTCAGTAGACCGAATTCCCGAAGCCTACGACCTGGTATGGAAAAGGGACCCACGATTACTGGGCGGCGTTATCGACTGGACTTGATGCCAGCCGTAACCATAGTTCCCCCTTTAGCGGGTACTATTCGTCGATCAGTCATACGGCGGCGTCCACTTATAACCTGGAAACACCAGCCGTAGAACTGATCGACGAAGCCTGTTAGCGATGGTGCCCTAGAAGTTATAGCCCAGTACCAATCCGTAAGTACGCGGATCGGAGACAAACCGGCGGTAAACAGGATAGACGTAAGTGGTCTGATCGTCGTCCTCGATATTCTTCAGGAACGCACTGGCGTACCAAGAGTTGTCCGGTGAATCGAAGCGAATTGAAAAGTCGGTTCTGGTATAGTCCTCCTGGTAGGCGCCGGGTAGATACTGCTCAGGCGAAACATAGTATCCATCGGAATAATGCGTATTCAATGCGAAACGCAGGTCCCCGCCAAACACTTCGAAGGTTTGTGAAATACCCAGGCTGCCGGAAAATTCCGGTGCGTTTTGAATGGGACGGCCACCGAGATCGAAATCCCCCTGATTCGCGAAAGGGCTGTTAGGCAATATAGCCGACCCATATTCGGCATCCAGATAAGCCAAAGACAGGCTCAGATCGCCACCCTCCCAGAGGGCAAACCGCGATTCAAGTTCCAATCCGTTCAGAGTGGTATCATCGGCGTTCTTGATTACGACAAAATCCGCACTTGCCCCCAGGTCTCCTGCAGGCTGCGTTTCAAATACTGAAAACTGATAGTTGTCATAGTCGTAGCGGAAAGCCGCCACATTGACCTGAGCCCGATAGTCCCAGAACTGGCTTTTCAGACCGACTTCATAGGCTATCAAATCCTCTGGATCGAACGAGGTAGGCGGGAACGTGGGAGATATCCCCCCCTGTTTAAATCCGGTAGCCACGTGAGCGTAAAACAGCGTATTTTCCCCGAGGTCGTACTCCAATCCCAGTTTGTACTGACTGCTGTCCTGGCTATCATCGAAAGCAAAGGAATCGCTTGCAGTTCCGCCAGGAGAGGTGAGCAGGTATTCGTAGTCCTGAGCGGTATCGTCACGACTCAGGCGCAATCCAGCCGTCAACCGAAACAGCTCCGTCACCGAATAGGTTAGCTGACCGAAGGCAGCGATGGTCTCGGACGGCTGGAAGGTATTGTTCAAAGACAGCAGATCACCACTCGAGGTAAACGTGTCAACAGGCAATTCCCCGTCGCCCTGGTCTGACTCCAACCAGTACAAACCCGCCACGTACTGCCAGGGCCCGTCACTTTCCGAACTCAATCGCAGCTCCAAGGACGTGTACTCGACCTCGGCAAGCTGATCGCCATATGTCGATATATCGTAAGTTGGACCAGCAAACGGTACGATTGATCCAAACAGATAGTTGCTCACTAGCCGATTCTCGATCTTCGTATACGAAGGCAGAACCGTAAGCGTTGCAAAATCCAGACCGACATTAATCTCTGCGCTGTAGGACTCTGATCGCCGCTCAATAAATCCTGGTAGATGCTCTCGGTTGTTGGACCAGGCATCGCCATTGTCTCGCTGCTCCCATCCGTCCGGGAACCTGAACACCGGGAATCCGGGTGGACCAAAGGGCGGGATCATCGTGGGATCGAAATTTTCAATAAAGAACGGCGGGGGGAATGCCAGGTTTCCGGCGGAACCGGGCACAGGCACCGTATTCTGCCCTGTGCCCCCCTGATCGAACACATCGGCTTTGGCAATTACATTGAAGTTATCATTCGGTTCGAAAAGCAACTTGGCACGAAGGCCCCAAAAATCCGAATCGTTACCACCATCATCAATGTACCCATCCCTGTCCTCCGTAACGCCGGCAAAACGAACGGCGACGGTTTCTCCGAGTGGTATGTTAATTGCGCCTTCGGCCCGACGCAGGTCATAGTTCCCGATTGTCCCCGAGATAAACCCGGTTATTTCGTCGAGTGTTGGGTTGTTTGTGATGACATTGACAACACCACCGGAGGCGTTGCGACCATACAGCGTACCCTGTGGTCCTCGCAGCGCCTCTACCCTTGCGACATCGAACGCACCAGCGCTGACTGCTTCGGTACGCCCGTTATAAACCCCATCCACCATAAGGGCAACGGCCGGGTCAGCGAACATCGGGTCGATCGACGAGCCGACGCCTCTGATGTAAATCTGGGCTCCCTGTGCCAAGCCCTGAACCTCTATCGAATTGAAGTCCTTGAGCACATCGGCTAGCGAGCTTTTGGCGTCCTTTATGATATCCTGACCAAGAATCGCGGAAACAGACAGGGGCGTATTCTGCAGGGTCTGTTCGCGCTTCTGCGCTGTGACGATAATTTCCTCCAATACCAGTCGGCCGTCATCAACTTGTGCATACGCACTGGTTGAAACCAGCGCCGCAATCGCAGTCGCTGCGAACGGTATTTGGTGTTCTCTTGACGATTTCCAGGTGAACTTCATTGTGTCTCTCCCGTATTAATATTATGGGTTTTGCTTTTGAAAACTGATCACTTAAAACGCCTTTTGGCATCACTCCTGTACGGCCGTGGCTGAGACGCAATTCGCGAGAACTGGTCGAGGCCGCTGAGTCAAACTGGCCGGATTCCTATTGAGTCATTTGTGCGAATCTACAAACCTATGCTTGATGGCACCGAATACAGACTGGCCGCCAGAATCCAGAACGTCGAATTCCAGTGTCTCGCCAAATTTAATGAAATCCGTGCGGAATTCCCCGTACTCGATTTTATCCAGGGCCCTGCGCTCGGCCAGGCATGCGGAACCGACCTCTTTGCAATTCTGATTGGAAACCGTGCCGGAACCGACAATCGCTCCTGCACGAAGATTTCGGTTATAGCCCAGATGACTTATTATCTGGCCAAAGCTGAAATCCATTTCTCCGCCGTTGGGATTACCGAACCACTCGTCATTGCGTTTGACGCGCATATCAAGGTGAATTCGACCATGACGCCACGCATCGCCAAGTTCGTCCAGAGTTACGGCAACGGGAGCAAACACAGTGGCCGGTTTGGCGTTAATAAAACCAAACCCCATACTCAATTCACGAAACAGGTGAGTCCGCATGCTCACGTCGTTCATAATCGTGATCAGTTTAATATGCTTCTCCGCATCCTCGGGTGAAACCCCCATCGGAACGTCATCAAGAATTACTGCAAACTCCCCTTCAAAATCGCAGTTATCCTCTTCATCAGGGAACGGGTAGTCATCACGGGGACCAAGAAAGTCATCACTCTGTCGCTGGACCAGAATCGGTATGCCCTTGTCTTTCTTGACGTCGAGGTCAAAGGCCTTCTCCATGATATCGCCATGGTTAAGGAAGGCTGAAGCGTCAACAAACTGGTAGCATCTTGGCAATGGAGACATCACCCTGGCAGGGTCAAATGCGAAGGCATCCTTAAGGTTACCTGCATTGAGATGTTCATAGCGGTTCCGCAGGGGCTCTTCCACCGACTCCCAGTTTTCGAGCGCTTCGATCATGGTGTCGACTACGGTACTCGCATAGACTGCTTTCGATAAATCCCTGGAGACTATTAGCAGACGGCCGTCCCGTGTGCCGTTATTAAGGGTGGCAAGTTTCATGGATATCTCCTAGAACCGTACACCGCCATCGCAGTTGATCGTCTGCCCAGTGACGAAGCCGCAATGCTCGGAGGTTAGAAACAGCAGGGCACCCACCAGATCGGCGGGCTCCTCGGTGCGCTTGATGAGTTGCAGGTCCCGTACAGAGTCGAAGAGTTCGGTGGGCAGGTTTTTTTCCGACTCCACAGTCCGCGTCAGGCCCGGGGACAGGGCATTTACCAGGATGCCGTCTCCACCGAATTCCGCTGCCAATGCACGGGTCAGGCCGATTCCGGCCATCTTCGTAGTAACGTAGGCCAGGAAGCCGGGCATTGGCGTTCCTGTAGTACTGGAGGCGATTTGCACGATGCGGCCGTATCCCCGCTCGGACATACCCGGCGTGAGCAATTTGGCGAGCAGGAAGGAGGCTTCGACATTGATCGCCTCAAAACGCCGAAACTGTTCGAGAGTCAGCTCCGCAAAGGGCGTAACGGGCATATAGGCGGCATTGTTGACCAGGATGTCGCAGCGGCCAAAGCTTTCCAGTACACCTTCGACAAACAGTTTAATCTGCGCTGCATCAGAAAGATCACAGCGCTGGACAAACGTACGGCGACCTAGCGCTTCAATGTCGGCGGCTACCGCCGTCGCATCAGCAATATCCGCGATCGCGATGTCGCAGCCCCTGGCCGCAAGCGCCAGGGAGAATTCGCGCCCGAGGCCACCGGCAGCACCGGTAATAACGGCAACGCGTCCAGTGTGACTGCCGGACATTATCCTGCCTCCTTCGTGCACGAGTGGTCATACGCGCACCAGTTTATAAAGGCAGGGACAGGGCAAGAACTCGTTTATACGAATTACAGCTATCGGTTTCCCGGATAGTGATGCGTTCAGCCCCCAAAGAGTACCAGACGGGACGCTGCTTAACGCTCGCGGGCAACCTGTACAATCTGCTCGCTCAACCACTGTATTCCGGGGTCCAGGTCGCGAAATTTGTGCCACTGGATGCCCCAGGGAATACTCGGCATCTTCAGGGGTACCGGCACCATTTTCAGCGGCAGGTAATTGACCCACTGCTCCGCCAACTGCTTATACACAGTGGCGATCCGCATGGTGCCGCTGAGATATTGGGGAATGGCGCTGAAGGTCGAGGCCACGATCTCCTCCCGCAGTTCCAGCCCCTGACGTTCGCTCAGGTAAATCTGGTCCTGGCTCTGGGCGCGCTGTGAGCCGAACCTCACGGTGACGTGACCAGCGGACAGGAACTTTTCTACCGTTAATTCGCCATTCAGCAAGGGGTTCTCCTCCCAACCGATACACACAAATTCCTCATTGAACAGCGTACGGGAGGGATGATCTCCAGACAAAACATGCTCTGGCATAATCAGGAAGTCTACATCCCCCTGTTCCAGCTTTTCCCAGGGGTTATTGGTGGGCGCAAAGAACTCGAAACGCAGTCCCGGGGCGAGTTCTGTCACCCTGCGAATCACATCAGCCATCAGTGTGGTAGCGGTGTAATCACTGACCAGGAAGCGAAATTTCCGCCGGGATTCTGACTCGTCAAAATCAAGCTTGCGTTCGACCGTGGCCTGAATCTGCAGGAGGATGTTGTGCACCGGCGCCGCAAGGCTTTCCCCCAGCGGCGTCGGCGCCATCTGTGCACCGACACGAACCAGCAGGTCGTCCTCAAAGAACTCGCGTAATCGAGCCAGTGCGCCGCTGGTCGCGGGCTGGCTCAGGTGAATGCGCTCGGCAGCGCGGGTGATGCTGCGCTCGCTGAGCAAGGCATCCAGTGCTACAAGTAGGTTCAGGTCGAGACGGTTCAGTCGCATTATGCTCTCCTGCGATCGCCAGCACCTGCCACAGGGTCCGACGAATTGTTATAAGCAGGAGTATAACGACAATATGCTGGCAGGACAGCTCAGAAGCCGTCCGTGACCAGTGCCACCTGACTTGTGAGATCGAATAATGTACTCAGTTTGGCAACGATCTGGAAAGCGGTGGAACGCGAATCGGCTTGGAATCGGCTAAATCGGCGCCAGCAGTGCCGCGATCGACAGGCTCATGATCTGGCCGTGTTCTTCACGCGAACCCCCGGTCATCTCGATTTCACCCAGGCGGCTGGAATTGGCGACGATCATACGGCAGCGTTCCCAGCGGCGGTTCTGGTAGCGTTCGAGCACCTCAGGCAGGGCACCGCCGCGCGCGAACTCCTCACCCAGCACTACCGCATCCTCGTGCCCCATTCCGGCGCCAGAGGCCATATGGGGGGTAGTAGCGTGTACACAGTCGCCGATCAGTAACACCCGCCCCTTGTACCAGGGGCGCGGCATCATCATGCCCTCCAGCGGCCGGTAGAGAATCTGGCAACTCTCGTCGAGATATTCCCGGATCTTTACCAGTATCGGCGCCGTGTATTCGTCCAGCAGTCCGCGCAGGTGTGGCAGCAACTGGTCGTCGGGAATGCGTTCCCGGGTCGGGCGCAGCTCGGTGTAGTAGAGGTACATTTCATCATCTGACACCGGGGTGAAGCCGACCTTGCTGTCCTTGCCAAAAAACATCATGGAGGTCTCCGCGCCAAAGCGGGGCAGGACGGCCCGCCACACGCCCTGCCCCGAGTAGGCAGGGGTGGGTGCTTCGGGAAACAGGGCTTTGCGCACCGAAGAGTAAACCCCGTCGGCGGCGACCAGCAGGTCGTAGGACTGCCTGGTGCCATCGGTGAACTCCACCGTAACGGCGTCCTCGTCCTGCTCGATTTTGCTGAAAGTGGTGCCAAGGCGCACCACTGCACCAGACGCGCGGGTCGCGTCGGCGAGGATATTCGCCAGTACCGGCCGCATGATGCCGCCACCGCCAAGGATATCCGTCCCGGGCACCTGGGGCGTCTCGATGCGATGCAGCAGGGTGCCGTCTGCCGAGTACTGCTCCACACCGCGGGTCATGGCTCCCTGCTCGCGGAACTGCGGCAGAACACCGATTGCGCCCAGCGCTCGCAGCGAGGGGCCACTGACGGTAATGCCCGCTCCGTCAGTGCGCCAGTTCGGATCGATCTCGGCAATCTCCACATCGACACCGAGTTTGCGAAACTGGATCGCCGTGGACATTCCGGAAAAGCCGCCACCAATAATCAATACGCGTTGTGCTGGCAAAGCCATTTTATTGTTCCTCCACTCCCGCGTCGGGATACCAGTACAACTGTTCGTCACCTTCCAGTCGCACGTTCAAAGCTTTCAGTCCCAGTCCACGACAGGGACCCATTGTGCATTCGCCACTTTCCACATCAAAAAGGGCACCGTGACCGGCACAGACAATGTGCGTTCGCTCACTGTCCAGGTACTCGTGTTTGCGCCAGGGCATCGATGCACCTTCGTACCCGGGATGGGGGCAGGCATTGCGCCAGGCGTAAATCTGTCGACCCCGGCGCACGACAAACAGGTAGTCGCGACCGCCACCCCGGGGATCGAACCCACGGCTGTGCCCGTCCGGAATGTCCCGCAGCGCACACAGGTGCACTCTCGCCAAACTCCCTCCGGGGCTGGTCAGTGCGGATCTCCCCCCGGCATCCAGTTGTCTACCAGGGTGAAATTGAATATCTGGGAGGCATCCTCCGAGGACTCACAAGCCCGCGGTTCCCAGCTATCGTCGTGCAAATCCATATCGGCGTCGTATTCAACGTGCACGCCCATGGGGCTGTTGAAGTACCAGAACCAGTTGGAGCCAAAAATGTGACGACCGGGGCCCCAGAATGACTCATAGCCCTTGTCCTGGAAGCGCTTGCCCGCCTGCAGCAGGTCGCTGGGATTGGCCATGTGGAAGGTGAAATGTTCGACCCCCTGCATGTGGGGCGGCGTATGCACCATGAACAATGTGTGATGGTCCAGGGTTCCCGCCGGGCGCAAAAACGGCCCCAGGTTGGTAAAGCGATCGGCAACGCGAAATCCCAGTCGCTCCACATAGAAGGCCTCGGCCTTGTGCTGGTCAGGGACAAAGTACACCACATGTGACAGTGTCACCGGCACAATGTCCTTATCGACAGCGGCCCCGATGACATTCACCCCGCGGTTCTGCCTGGCGCCGGGACAATTGACGATCTCGTCAGCGGCTTCCAGGGGGCGGCGGATACTCACCTGAAAGCCCAGGGCGAAGCCCATGTCATCCAGGGTTTCAATAGAGCCGTCGTCCAGGCGCTTGACCTCGCGATCCCTGCCCAGTTCCTCGGCAATCTGCTCCAGGGTAGCCGCGTCAGCCACGCCGTAGATGGTCTTGCGCAGGGTGCTCCCGGTGGGCAGCGCAGGTGGGAGGGAGGGGTCATCAGCGCGGCGAATTTCCACATAGGTGCCGTCCAGGCCCTCGAAGCGCCCGCCCTGCGCCGACACGTCCCGGGGAATCAAGCCATAGTCTGTCAGGTACTGGTTGCAGGCAGCGACATTGTCGACACCAAATACCAGGCCATCGGGTCCGAGGATATTCATTGCCAGTTACCACCTCTTGTTGTGCTGTGATTGATGTACTCAGTGGCCACTGAGTCTAGTGAGGGGCCACCGGCTGAACAAATCGTTTGTGCCGATGCGGGCTATCCAACAGGCTGATGGCTCCACGGCGCCAGCAACAGACGCCGGTTTCACACTCAAACCCTCAGTCACGGGTTTCCTCGACAAACTCAATCAGGTTACCTGCGCAGTCACGAAGGAAGCATCCGCGACCGAAGCCCTCCCGTACCACGAAGGCGATGTCCGCTCCCCTGGACTCCACCTCAAGGAGAAAGGTTTCGAGGTCAGACACCTGGAAGGCGACATGCTTGTTACCGTGGGTCTGCAGGTCAGTGATCGGCGTGCGACGTTCCGCGGGCAGTGGTCTGGCGTCCTCCACCTGGAATATCTCGAAGCGCATCGCCCCCTTGCGTACCATCGCCACCCGGGCCCGGGCCGGAGGTATCTCAAACCGGCGTTCCAGGTCGAATCCCAGTATGTCGTGATACCAGGCGATCGCCTGTTCCAGATCGGGGACATTGACACCGCCGTGGTGAAAACGGAATTCGGGGGCCATCAGGCTTACTCCATCGCGGCGAAGGTTTCGGCACACCAGTCGGCAATGTAGTCGCGCATGCCGGTGCCATTGTCGGCGCCGCAATGTTCAATTTCAAAATCGGCCTTGGTGAAAATGCGCAAATGACGCTTGCTGCAGTTCACCGCTTGCTCGTAGGAACGATGGGCATTGGCCACTGGAATCTGGCGGTCACCCTCGCCGTGGGTCACCAGGAACGGCATCTTCATCTTCTCGATCTGGCCGTCCAGCGTGACATTGGGCATGTAGTCCATGAACGCTTCCATGCTGTCCTTGCCCCACACCCACATGACATGGTCCCAGTAGTGTGGCACGGGATTCTCGCCCTCGTTGGCCAACCGTTCCTGCTGCCGCTGGCCCCAGACGTGGTTGGCGCCCATCACCGCGCACAGCGCGAAGCGCGGTTCATTGGCCGCGGCGCGTGGCGCGTAATAGCCGCCCAGCGACAGGCCAAACATGCCAATGCGCTTCTCATCCACGTCAGCCCTGGAGGCCAGGTACTCCCAGGCCGGTGTCGCCCAGCGCTCGGTGTCGTAGACCGCGGTGAGTCCGCGTTTGCGCAGGGCCTCGCCTGTGCCGGGCTGGTCGACAAACAGGGTGTAGATCCCGCGTTCGAGATTTGACTCGCCGTGGCCCGCCATATTGACCTGCTCTTTCATCGAGTCGAGGCCGTTACAGGACACCAGCGCCGGTCGCTTGATACCGCTGCCGTCGTGAACAAAAATCGCGGGGTAGCTGCCCCCCTCATAGGGAATGTCGACGAAATCGACATGCAGCCCGCGCAATTCCACGTGCTTGCGGTAAAGTTCCAGCCCCTTGTCGTAGGCCTCCCAACGGGGCGCATAGTCGCGGGACTGCATGCGTTCAGCAGACAGGTAGTAGCCGCTGGCGCGCCCGTATTTGGTGCCGGCCGACAACAGATAACCGGCCTCCTCATCCGCCCGCGCATTGGCTTCGACCTGTTTGGCCACCGCGATCCAACTGTCGAACAGCAGCGCGGTCCCGGCGTCCTCGCCCTTGGCGGACGCCTCCTGGATTGGCCGGCAGGCCTCATCGATCTCACCGTGATTACCACCGCAGACCAGCGCCAGGTTCACCTGCAGATTCCACACGTAGTTTCCGGGAAATGGCTCAAACATCGTTGTCTCCTTGGCAGACGCTGCCGTGCTGCGGATTGAATGACCTAGTCGGCGGTCCAGCCACCGTCGATCACCAGGCTGCTCCCGGTCATCAGCACGGAAGCGTCGGAGGCCAGGAACACAACGGCTCCCATCAGGTCCTCCACCTGCCCCACACGTCCCAGCTTGATCTTGTTGAGGACGTGATCGAGAAAGGCCCGGTCCTCGAAAAAAGGCCGCGTCAGTGGTGTTTCAATAAAGGTCGGTGCAATGGTGTTACTGCGGATACGGTATTGCGCAAGGTCGAGTGCCAAGGCCTTGTTGAAGCCTTCCAGGGCCCACTTTGAGGCACAGTACAGGGTGCGCCCGGGACCGCCCACGTGGCCCATTTGCGATCCCATATGAATGATCGACCCCTCGACGCCCTCCTCGATCATCCGCCCAACCGCCTGCTGGGTGACAAAGACCGTACTCTTCAGATTGAGGTCCAGCACGGCGTCGTAATCGGCTTCGGTCACCTCGCCAATCGGTTTCGGGCGGTTGGTGCCGGCATTGTTGACCAGCACGTGAAATGCCGGACGCTCCGCAAAAAAATGGTGCACCGCCTCGCCCTGGGTGACATCCAGTACTTCGGCCTGCGCCCGGCCGCCAGCAACCCTGATCGACTCTGCCGCCTGTGTGATCTCGTCGCTGCTGCGAGCAACCAGGGTGACCTCCGCGCCAGCCTGGGCCAGCGCTGCAGCCATCGCCAGGCCGATCCCGCGACCAGCCCCGGTCACCAGGGCGCGCCGACCCTGCAAATCGAAACTGGGCGTGCGCGGTATCCGCTCAGCCATCGGCGCGGGTCGCCTCACTGGGCTCGGCTGTGCCGGCATAGGGTACATCGCGGTGGCCGTAACGGCGCACGCGGATGTTGGCCTGCTCACCGTGACCGGCAAAGCCCTCGAGGCCGCACAGGCGGGAACAGTATTCGCCCACCAGCGCAGAAGCCTCGTCGGTCAGCACTTTCTGGTAGGTGCAGGTCTTGAGGAATTTCCCGACCCACAGTCCGCCGGTATAGCGCGCGGCCTTTTTCGTCGGCAGGGTGTGGTTGGTGCCGATGGTTTTATCGCCATAGGCAACGTTGGTCCGAGGTCCGAGGAACAGCGCACCGTAGTTGGTCATGTTGTTGAGGAAGTAGTCCGGATCCCGGGTCATCACCTGGACGTGTTCCGAGGCGATGTCATCGGCGATGGCGACCATCTCTTCGTAGCTCTCTGCCACAATCACCTCGCCGAAGTTCTCCCAGGCCTTGCGGGCATGATCGGCTGTGGGCAGCACCTGCAGCAGGCGCTCGATTTCAGCCATGGTCTCTCGAGCGAGTTGCTCGGAGTTGGTCAGCAGTATCCCGGGGCTGTCGGGACCGTGCTCTACCTGCCCCAGGATATCGGTTGCACACAGTTCGGCATCCACGCTGTCATCGGCGATCACCAGCGTTTCGGTGGGGCCGGCGAACAGGTCGATGCCGACACGGCCATAGAGTTGGCGTTTGGCTTCAGCGACAAAGGCATTGCCCGGGCCGACCAGAATGTCGACCGGAGAGATGGATTCGGTACCCAGTGCCATGGCGCCCACGGCCTGGATACCGCCGAGTGCATAGATCGCGTCGGCACCCGCCAGGGCCTGGGCCGCCACAATGGCCGGGGCCGGCTTGCCCCTGAAGGGGGGCGCGCAGGTAATCACCCGTGGTACCCCTGCCACCTTGGCGGTAATGACGGACATGTGGGCAGAGGCAAGCAGCGGGTATTTGCCACCGGGAACGTAACAGCCCGCGGAGTTCAACGGGATATTGCGATGACCGAGGACCACACCAGGCAGGGTCTCGACCTCAACATCGCGCATCGATTCGCGTTGGATCTGCGCAAAATTGCGCACCTGGGTCTGGGCGAACTCGATGTCCTTGAGGTCCTGGCTGGACAGGCTATCGATGCAGGCCTGGATTTCCGCGTCGCTCAGGCGGTAGTCTTCGCGCTCCCATTGATCAAACTTGATTGACAGTTCGCGGACTGCCTCGTCACCGCGCTGCTCGATGTCTGCGAGGGTGGCCTCGACGATGTCCCGCACCTTGCGATCGGCGTCGGCCTTGACTTCAGCACTCGCGCCCTTTTTCAACCAGTTAGCCATGTTTATGAGGTCCTGTTTACGTTATCTCGACGGATGCACCAGCGTCAGAATGCGTCCAGCACGCAACTGACGTGCTCGACGCGGGGCGCCCCGGCAAAGAACGGGCTCGCCAGTCGGCGCCAGTGCTGGAAACCTTCCGAACTGCGAAAGGTTTCCATGTGATCTTCCACGGAGTCCCAGCCAACCACCAGGCGATAGCGGGCGGGATGCTCAATACCCCGCTCCAGCTTCAGGCTGCGACAGCCCTGGGCGCCGCGAAAATGTTCGCTCGCCTGCGCTACCGCTGCTTCAAACTCAGCTTCGGAACCCGGAGTGACGTCAATCTCTGCGATTTCGTAAATCATGGTAACGGGCTCCATGTAAAGGTGATGTTATCGGTAACGCCACTTTGCCCAGTGGGAAAATTCTGGTCAAGAAGTTGGTCATTCGTTGTTTGGAAGGCCGCTATCCGTAATTGCGATAGTAAAGCCGCCCCCTTCCTGTAGATGCAGACTGCTGCCTGCTCTAGGATTGTGGTCACCTCCCGAACACTGGGGCGGAGTCGGGCCGCGCCCGCCAAACAATAAGGAGAAGTCTGGATGAAAGTAGTGGTGACTGGCGCCGGCGGATTTGTCGGCAGGGCGCTCGCGCAGCGATTGGCTTGCGACGCATCACTTTCCCTGACACTGATGGACACACAGCTGCCTGTAATTGAGTGCCCTGACAGAGAACGCATCCAGAGCGTACAGGGTCAACTGCAAGATGCCGCTGTTCGCGAGAAAATTCTGAGTGGTGGTGTCGATGTGCTCTTCCACCTGGCGGCCTTGCCGGGCGGAGCCGCCGAGGGTAACCCGGAACTTTCCCGAGAGGTCAATCTCGACAGTACCCTGAATCTGTTCGAAGAGGCGGCTGCGGCGGGCTCGAATCCACGCATTGTATTCACCAGTACCATCGCCGTACTCGGAGCCCCCCTGCCCCCCGTCGTAGACGATAACTGCAGAATTCAACCCGCCATGGTCTACGGAACCCACAAGGCCATGGTGGAACTCGCCCTTGCGGACATGTCACGCCGCGGGCAGCTCGATGCCGTCAGCGTCAGGCTGCCGGGAATCGTCGCCCGACCACCGGCGCCGAGTGGGCTGAAATCCGCGTTTATGAGCAATCTGTTTCATGCCCTGCAAGCCGGCGAACCCTTCACCAGCCCGATCTCACCACAGGGAACCCTGTGGCTGATGTCGGTAGAACGCTGTGTTGACAACCTTGTGCATGCCGCAAAGCTCGACAGCAAAACCATGCCCGCATCGCGCGTGGTCACCCTGCCGGCACTGCGCTGCACCATGGGGGAACTCGCCGGCGCGGTCGCCGCACAGTGCGAAGTTGCGGAATCACTGGTGAGCTATCAGGCGGATGAGGGTCTGGAAGCGCATTTCGGCACACATCCGCCACTGCAAACGCCGGCGGCCGAGTCCGCGGGTTTCTCCGACGACGACTCCCTGCAGAATCTGGTCCAGCGTGCGCTGGCCGCGACTCGGGCAGTTGGCTGAGTCATGCCGCTCTCCATTGGCCACAGCTATAGTCCCCATCGGTAATCACGATTTGTGACCCCGCAGGCGCAACAGTAGGCTTGCCGAACATCGAACTGGCGTTCTCTCCTTGAGGATTCCAGGCCTGTTAGACGAATATGAGCTATCCAGGAATCAGAGCAATGACCCAACTACCTCCAGTTCGTCGCGTGGTCACCGGTCACAATGACAGTGGCCGCGCGGTATTCGCCAGCGACAGCAGCTTTGAAACCCAGTTGATCCCCAGCGGTGATGCACGGTTCACGCTGCTCTGGACCGCGCCCGACCTGCCCGTTGAGAATAACGACCCGGTGGATGGCCGGGAGCGCGACGCGGGACTGACACTGCAGGGCGGCTCCGTCATCCGGGTGGTCGACATGCTGCCCGGCCAGTCCTCACCGATGCACCGCAGCAACAGCCTCGACTACGGCATAGTGTTGAGCGGGCAGCTCGAACTGGAACTGGACGACAGCGCCACCACACTGCTGGGCCCCGGCGATATCGTGATCCAGC
This sequence comes from Parahaliea maris, assembly GCF_008064665.1. Lineage (GTDB taxonomy): Bacteria > Pseudomonadota > Gammaproteobacteria > Pseudomonadales > Halieaceae > Parahaliea > Parahaliea maris. The sequence continues at coordinate 192,167 of NZ_VRZA01000008.1, forward strand.
GCGGCACCATTCATCTGTGGCGCAACCCCAGCGAGACGGAAACCTGCCGTATCGTGTTCGTGCTGACCGAAGCCACTGCTGTCGAAGTCAACGGCCAACCGCTGCCGGAAGTTCATCCCTGATTCGCTGAATAGATCTCCAGGAAATAAATACACTATGTCCGACTACGATATCGTCGCCATGGGCGCAGGCCACAATGGCCTCACGACAGCGGCCTATCTGGCCAAGGCCGGCAAGAAAGTACTGTTGCTGGAACGCAACAGCTACGCGGGCGGAGGCGTGGCAACCCAGCAGATTCTCACGCCGGGCTATCATCACGATCTGCATTCAAGCGTGCACATCATGATCCAGGCCAACCCGATGATTACCAGCGATGAGCTGGAGCTGTTCAGCAAGCACGGCATGAAGTACAAGTACTCCGAACAGCCGCACGCGACCATCTTCAACGACCAGTCAGTCCTGATTACTTACAAGGATCTCGACAAGACCTGTGAAGGCATTGCCCGCTATTCGCAGAAAGACGCCGACGCCTACCGCCGGTTCGTGGAGATCGGTCAGTCCATTCTACCCATGGTGATGCCGGGCATGTACAAACCGCAACCTCCGCTCGGACAGCTGGTCGCCATGCTCGACAGCAGCGATGAAGGGCGGATGATGCTGGATTTCATGCAGCGCAGCAGCCTCGACATCATCAGGCAGTGGTTCGAACACGACAAAGTACAGATGCATATCGCCCGGGCGGTCTCGGAGAACCTGCAGTTGCCCGATGAACTGGGCACGGGTATGGGCACTATCATGTTCACCGCGCTGATGCACACCTACGGCGTTTCCCAACCCTGGGGCGGCAGCGGCAAACTGTCGGAATCCATGGTCAAGTGTATCGAGGCCAACGGCGGCGAACTGCGCTACAACGCCGAGATCAAACGGATTCTGGTTTCCGGCGGGAAGGCCGTCGGGGTCGAGATGAATGACGGCGAGAAGATCATGGCGAAAGATGCCGTGATCGGTTCCATGCACCCGCACAAGCTGCGCCAGTTCGTGGACGGCGTAGCGGAACCGGTGTTGCAGCGGGCAGAGAACGCCTCACTGGCAGCCTTCAGCCTGTTCGTATCACACTACGACCTGCGCGAACCCATTCAATTCCGGACCGAAGACAAGGATGTCGAAAAGGCGATCATGCTGACCCTGTGCCAGCATGAGAGCATGGCTGAACTGCAGGCGGACTTCGACGCACTGAAGCGCGGCGAAATTACCCGCAGGATGATGTTTGCCGGCAACGATGAATCCAAGTCAGACCCCAGCCGGGTACCCGCGGGAGCCGGCATGTGGCACAGCACCGGCTTTGCGCCCTACGAGCTGTTCGAGGGTGGCAGCTCCCGCTGGGATGAGTTCCGGGAGGAGTATGGCCAGATGCGACAGGAGCAGCAGTCGCGATTTGTATCAAACCTCAACAGCGACAATATCATCGCGCACAAGTTCTATACTCCGCTGGATCTGGAGCGAAACTCCCCCAACTCGATGGTCAAGGGTGACGTTCACGGTGTCGCCCCGTACTTCTACCAGAGCGTGGGCAGCCGCCCGACGGCGGACCTGGGTCAGTTCCGGGTGCCGGGCATCGAGGGGCTCTATCTCGTCGGCCCGTCCATGCCTCCGGCGGGTGGTGTGGTAGGCGCTGGCCGAGCGGCTGCCATGATCATGTTTGAAGACCTCGGTATGGACTTCAATGCGACCTTCGACGTGGCGGATGACACGGTCAGCAAGGCCCGTGCCCGCACTCTCGCACCGAAAGATGGCGCCATGCGCCTGTTCGACGAGCAGGATGAAGAACTGATGGCGGTCGACAGCATCGAAACCGCCGGCGACGAAGTAGTCATTCGTGGCAAGACCTTCGGCACAATGCCACTCACCGCCCGCCTGGGCCCGGGCGATCTCCGCCGCGCGATCAAATTGGCCTTGAGTCCTGCCAAGGTCTGGGCGATCCTGGGGATGCTGTTTCGCAAGGACTGATACCCTCGGCTGCCAACGTCAGATAGACGTTGGCGCCTTTGGGATCCGCCTGGCCGGTAGGGGCTATTTCAGCGATTCGTAGGGAAGGCCAACGTACTGGTTGGCGATGACTTTGAGTCCGTCTTCGTGATTCAGGTAGTAATCGAGCTCCGAGGCCATGAACCGGCTGAAGGTGGCTGCATCCATATCGTTGATCCGTGCATCACCAAAGTTATGCAGCATATTGGACATCCACCAGGAGAAGCGTTCGCCGTGCCACACCCGGCGCAGTGCGATGGCTGAGTACTGTGCGATGCAATCACGATCACCATTGCGATAGACGCGAGACAGTATCTGGTACAGGGCCGCCACATCGGACGCCGCAAGATTCAGCCCCTTGGCGCCGGTGGGTGGTACGATGTGCGCCGCATCGCCTACCAGGAACAGATTGCCGTACTGCATAGGCTCGCAGACAAAGGACCGGAGCGGTGCAATGCTCTTTTCCAGGCTTGGGCCGGTGACGAGTTGCTCCGCGGCGTCGGCGGGCAGCCGACGCTTGAGTTCCTCCCAGAATTTGTCGTCAGTCCAGTCCTCGACATCATCGGTCAGCGGCACTTGCAGGTAATAGCGCGAACGGGTGCTGGAGCGCCGGCTGGCCAGGGCAAAACCGCGCTCGCTGTTACAGTAAATCAGCTCTTCACTGACGGGCGGCGTGTCGCTGAGCAACCCCAGCCAGCCAAAGGGGTAGACCCTTTCATGTTCAGTTCGCTCGCTTTCGGGAATCGTCTTGCGCGATACACCGTGGAATCCGTCGCAGCCCGCGATGAAGTCGCAGTTCAGGCGATAGGCAACTTCGTTGTGGGTAAAGGTCACCCAGGGCTGGTCCGTCTTGACGTCGTGCAGCACCACATCAGAGGTTTCGTACCAGGTGGGCAGCCCGGCATTCTCGCGGGCTTCCATCAGGTCCCGGGTGATCTCGGTCTGGCCGTAGCACAGCACGGTTTTGCCCCCGGTCAGCGTCTTCAGGTCAATGTGGGTCCGCTCGCCGTTCACGGCAATCTCGAAGCCGTCGTGTACCTCCCCTTCCCGGTCCATGCGCTCGGACACCCCCGCCTCGCGCACCAGGTCGACAAAGCCCTGCTCCAGGATCCCCGCGCGAATACGGCTGAGGACATACTCGCCACTCACCCGCTCCAGAATCACTGTCTCAATGCCCTGTTTCGCCAGCAGTTGGCCCAGCAGGAGGCCCGAAGGTCCGGCACCGATAATCGCTACCTGGGTTTTCAACGTTTCCACGACGCATTTCTCCTGTTTGGTTTATGCGTTCATTGTTGCCCTCTCACCCCCCGGGGACTATTCAACATTTAATCAATCTATTGTACTTTTCGTGCAGAGCACATCCATTGGTGAGCCCAGCCCGCCCCTGCGAGGAACCGCTATGGCCCAGAACCCTGCAACCATCCCGTTCTACGGACTTTACGGTGACAACTTCGTCGACGGCGACCCGGGGTTCGTGCATATCGAGGATATTGCCACCCGCAGCAGCGGCCTCGACTGGATAATTCAGCCACACCGGCACAACCGGCTGTTCCAGCTACTCTGCATTTTCGACAGCCAACTGGAGATCAATCTCGAGGGGACGACACACAATCTGGTCGGCAGCTGGATCGTGACTCTGCCGGTAGGCGCGATACACGGGTTTCGCTTTCAGCCAGGCAGCCAGGGTTTCGTGCTCACCCTAAAGGACACGGTACTGGCCGAGGAACTGCCCCAGGGGTATGAAGGTTCAGGCAGCGAACTGTTCCAGACACCGCAATTGATTGAGTACGTTGCAGACGACCCGGGCCTGACGGCCTTTCTGGAATACGTCGGCAAGATTCGCGAGGAGTTTGATTATCAGCGACCCGGTCGCCACCAGGCACTTGCCCTGCTATCCCGACTGGCAGTGCTCTCGCTCCACCGCCAACTTCGACACCAGCAATTTCTGGCGGCACCGGGAGGCAAGGAACTGCAGGCCTTGGGGCAGTTCCGCGCCCTGCTGGAAATCCACTACCGGGAACACTGGCCTGTTTCCCGCTATGCCAGTCAACTGCATATCTCCACGTCGACACTGGCCCGGCTGTGTCACAAGATGCTCGGCAGTCCACCCAAGCAACTCATTGACGAGCGTATGTTGAGCGAGATCCGGCGGCGGCTGGTGTATACCCGGCAATCCCTGGATGAAATCGCCTACACCCTGGGGTTCAAGGACTACCCCTATTTTTCCCGCTTCTTCAGGCAACGCCAGGGCATGACGGCCGGGGAGTACCGCAAGCAGGCAGACGCCGGCCAGCTACCGGAGGAGTGAGCGCCCCCGCCAGGCCCACCAGGGGTTTCACTCAGGCAAACTCTTCCGTATCGATCTCCACCTGGGTGGCTGCGCCGTAGCGGGTCCCGTGCACGCTATCCTGGTTGATCAACTGGCCGGCCGATTCGAGCACGGCCAGGTCCAGCTGCACATCACCCGCCGCCACGTTCTCGCGCAGGTGCGCGATGGAGCGGGTCCCGGGAATGGGAACAATGTGCTCACCCTGGCCAAGCAGCCAGCACAGCGCCAGTTGACCCGGCGTACAGCCGGCCCCTTCGGCGAGTGCCGCGAACTCCCGGTACAGTGCCAGGTTGGCCTGAAAGTTGGGAGCCTGAAACCGCGGCATATTACGGCGGATGTCTTTCTCCGACAGCTGTGATACGTCATGTACTGCGCCACTGAGGAAGCCGCGTGCCAGCGGACTGAAAGCGACAAAGGTGACGCCGAGTTCACGGCAGGCTTCCAGCACGGCGATTTCCGCGTTGCGGGTCCACAGTGAATATTCCGTCTGTACCGCAGTGATCGGGTGCACGGCCTGGGCCTTGCGCAGAGTATCGGCGGAGACTTCCGACAGACCGATGGCCCCGATTTTTCCCTGCTCCACCATCTTCGCCAGCGCGCCCACGCTGTCCTCGACCGGCACCTGCTTGTCCCAGCGATGCAGGTAATACAGATCGATATGATCGGTTTGCAGGCTGGCGAGCGACTGCTCCACCGTTTGCGCGAGGGTTTCCGGCCGGCCATCGATGACTTTTTTGCCATCGACCCCGGTCATCCCGCATTTGCTGGCCAGGTGGATGTGTGGCCGCAGGTCGCGCAGCGCTTTTCCGACCAGCTTTTCGTTACTGCCAAAACCGTAAAGAGCCGCCGTATCGAAATGGCGCACCCCCAACTCGAAGGCCTCCCGCAGCAGACCGATGGCCGATGCCTCATCCGGCGCATGCCCGTAGGCATGGTTCAGGTTCATGCACCCAAGGCCAATGGCGGGAACGCTGAACGTGCCAATGTTTCGCTGTTGCATAGGGAAATTCTCTCTTCCTTGTGTGCGCTTAGCCCGCCAGTTGTTGCTCGAGATCGTGCAGTACCTTGTAACAGGGCAGAACACTGGCCACGCTGGAGTTGGGCTCGCGCCCTTCTTTGATCGCGGCGAAGAACTCCCGGTCCTGGAGTTCGATGCCGTTCATGGATACATCCACCTGGGATACATCGATCGGCTCTTCCTTGCCATTGACCAGGTCGTCATAGCGGGCGATGTAGGTGCCGTTGTCGCAGATATAGCGGAAGAAGGTACCCAGGGGACCGTCGTTGTTGAACGACAGCGACAGGGTGCATATGGCACCATTCTCGGTCTTCATCTGGATCGACATATCCATGGCGATGCCCAGCTCCGGGTGAATCGGCCCCTGCACGGCATTGGCCTGCACGATTGGTGAGCCGGCCTGGTAGGCAAACAGGTCCACGGTGTGGGCCGCGTGGTGCCACAGCAAATGATCGGTCCAGCTGCGGGGCTCACCCTTGGCATTGATGTTCTTGCGTCGGAAAAAATACGTTTGTACGTCCATCTGCTGGATGTTCATTTCTCCCGCGACAATGCGCTTGTGCAGCCACTGGTGCGAGGGATTGAAACGGCGGGTGTGACCCACCATGCACACCAGACCGGTTTCCTGCTGGGTTTTGAGTACCGCGTCGGCATCCTCCCAGCAGTCGGCCAGGGGAATTTCCACCTCGACGTGTTTGCCGGCTTTCATGCACTGAATGGATTCTGCGGCGTGCTGCTGGGTGGGAGTGCAGAGGATAACAGCCTCGGCCTCGGTCTGCTCCAGCGCTTCGCCGAGGTCCGTGGCAACGTGCTCAATGCCGTATTCCTTCGCGACCTCGCGAGTCTTTTCCAGGTCGCGCCCTACCAGCGAGACTACTTCCACGCCGTCGATATTCTTGATGCCATCGAGGTGCTTGATACCAAAGGCACCGGGGCCGGACAGTAATACTTTCATCTCATTCTCCTCCTAGCTGTTTTCCAGGATCAGGTGCCCCACTGCTGTATTCGAAGCGGGGACATGATAAAAACGGTGCTTTTGCACGACATCGTCGTCCATTGCGCCACGTGCGATCAGCCACATGACCAGCTCGATGCCTTCGGAGCCCGCCAGGCGGACATAGTCTATGTGCGGCTTCTTCGACAGTGCCTCGGGTTCAGTCACCAGCCGGTCGAGGAAGTCGTTGTCAAACTCCTTGTTGATGAGGCCGGCGCGGGGGCCCTGTAACTGGTGGCTCATGCCCCCGGTACCCCAGATCTGCACGTTCAGGTCCTCGTCGAAGGAATCGACCGCGCGGCGCAGGGCCTTGCCCAGCGCATAACAGCGAGCCCCGGAAGGGGGTGGGTACAGTACCACGTTGACCGCGATCGGAATCACCAGGCAGGGCCAGGCTTCCGGCTGCCCGAACATCAGGGACAGGGGCACGGTGAGCCCGTGGTCCACGTCCAGGTTGTTGACCACGGTCAGGTCGAAATCATCCTGAATCACCGACTGGGCGATATGGGACGCCAGGCGTGGATGTCCCTTGACCGGCGGCACCGGCCGCGGGCCCCAGCCCTCGTCGCAGGGCTGGAATTCGTCGCCGGTGGCAATCGCGAAGGTGGGCACAAAATTGGCGTCGAAGGCCGAGGCGTGGTCGTTGTAGACCAGCAGGATGACATCGGGCTTCTGCTCCGCGATCCACTGCTTGGAATACTCGTAGCCGGCGAAGAGCGGCTGCCAGTACGCGTCCCCCGTAATGCCGTTGTCGATGGCCGCTCCAATCGCTGGCACGTGGGAGCTGTAGACACTGGCGCTGATTCTAGCCATCGTTGTTTTCCTCTTTGTACAGATTACCTTCGGGTGAGCGGCCGCCGGCGAGCATCATGTCGCGGTACTCCTCCTGGCTCATACCCGTCATGGTCGCCGCCGCGTGCTGGAAGCTCAGCCCGTCGGTGGAAAAAATTTTCGCCAGGAAGTACACGTTCCCCCCCAGCGCCATCATCCGGTTGTAGTCCCGGTCCAGCACCGCCTGCTTCTGTTCCTCGGTCATCGGCCATTCATCGAGGTAGGCGCGCTCATCGGCCTTGAAACGTTCGCGGTTGGGCGCCTTCATCAACGACAGGCTGAACTGGTTCAGGGCGAAGCCCTGGCGCGCCATGTCGGCGTCGAAGATCGTGGTGCCGGGAATGTCCTTGTAGGGTTTATCAAGCGCCATGCTGCGCCTCCCATTCTTCGGGCCAGTAGAGCCGCATCGGATTCTCCACCAGCAGTTTCTGTTGCAGCTCCGGCGTCGGCGCAATGCGTGGGATCATATCGACCAGCGCGCCATCGTCGGGCATGTGAGACTTCATATTCGGGTGGGGCCAGTCAGTGCCCCACAGTACCCGTTCGGGAAACTGTTCCACCACATGGCGGGCAAAGGGCACCACGTCGTCGTAGGTGTCGGGCCCGGTGAGTGACAGCCGTTCGGGGCAGCTCACCTTGGACCAGAAATTACTGTTCTCCCGCAGCAGGCGAATAAACAGCTGGAACTCCTCGCCCTCCACCGGCTTGCTCACATCCGGCCGCCCCATATGGTCGACCACTATCGTCGTAGGCAGCGAAGTGAAGAAGTCGTAGAGCTCAGGCAGTTCCTGGGCCTCGAAATAGATCACGATATGCCAGCCCAACGGCTTGATGCGCTCGGCCACCGTGTGCAGGGAATCGAAGGGCAGCGCATCCACCAGCCGCTTGACGAAGTTGAAACGCACGCCGCGCACGCCCGCGGCATGCAGGGCCTGCAGTTCCTCGTCGCTAATATCCGGCCGGACCGTGGCAACCCCTCTCGCCAGGCCGCCGGAGTGTTCCAGCGCATCCACCAGGGCCCGGTTATCGGCACCGTGGCAAGTGGCCTGCACAATGACATTGCGGGAGAAGCCAAGGTGGTCGCGCAGGGCCCACAACTGGTCTTTCGACGCGTCACAGGGCGTGTACTTGCGCTCCGGGGCAAAGGGAAACTGGTCGCCCGGGCCGAACACGTGGCAATGTGCGTCTACCGCCCCCTCAGGCGGCACAAAGTCCGGCTTTTTGGGTGACAGGTGCCAGTGCAGCCAGTCGGCGTCGGGAGTAAAGGCGCTCATAGTCCCCGGGCCTCCAGCGCCGCGTTCAGGCGCGGGTACACCCGCCGCGCATTGCCTTCGTAGACCTTGTTGCGATCCGCATCGGTCAGGTTGAGGGCATCCACATAACGCTTGGTGTCGTCGAAGTAGTAGCCGGTTTCCGGGTCGATGCCGCGCACGGCGCCCACCATCTCCGAGCCGAACAGGATATTGTCGATATCGATCACCCGGAACAACAGGTCGATACCCGGCTGATGGTACACACAGGTGTCGAAGTACACGTTCTTCATCACGTGCTCCGCCAGCGGCGGCTGCTTCAGCATGTCGGCCAGGCCGCGATAGCGTCCCCAGTGGTAGGGCACGGCGCCGCCGCCGTGGGGAATGATAAAGCGCAGCTCCGGGAAGTCACGGAACAGGTCGCCCTGGATAAACTGCATGAACGCGGTGGTGTCGGCGTTGATGTAGTGGGCGCCGGTGGCGTGGAAGTTGTGGTTGCAGGAGCCGGACACGTGGATCATCGCCGGTACATCCAGTTCCACCATTTTTTCGAAGAAGGGATACCAGCTCTTGTCCGTCAGCGGCTTGGAGGTCCAGTGCCCACCGGAAGGATCCGGGTTCAGGTTGCAGCCGACAAAACCCAGCTCGTTGACGCAGCGCTCCAGTTCCGCGACCGAGTTCTCGATCGGCACGCCGGGAGACTGGGGCAGCTGGCAGACGCCGATAAATGTCTCCGGATACAGGTCGACCACCCGCTTGATCAGGTCGTTACAGGCGGAGGTCCACTGTTTGGAGACCGCCTCGTTACCTATATGGTGCGCCATGGCCGAGGCCCGGGGCGAGAAGATCGTCATGTCGGCGCCGCGCTCACGCAACAAGCGCAACTGGTTCTGCTCGATACTCTCACGGATCTGGTCGTCGCTGATCTGCGGTACTTCCGGCAATGCACTGCCCTTTTCAAAGGCCTCAAGCTGCGCCTCCCGGAACAGCTGGTGCGGCTCCGGAGCGGTGGTGTAGTGGCCGTGGCAATCAATAATCATGGGTTCACCTGTTAGTCGTTATCTCTGGATTCTTTATCTGCGCGAGCATGGCATCCAGCATCCCGTCGAGGGATTCCTCGCCCAGCGCGTCGCGGTAGGCCGGGGCCCAGTCCTGGCGCAGGACACAGGCTTCGCTCATCCACGGCTCGATGCCCGCCTCGCTGACGGTTCGGGCGACTTCCCGCATCTCCGCGGCCCGGCGGGTGCCGTGCTGCAGGGTACGGGATATCAGGTAGCGCGCATGTGCCGGCCAGTCCGGCCGCGGAAACAGGTTGTTGAGGGACGCCAGCACCGTTTCCTCCACGCCGTAATGGCGGGCCGCCAGCAGCGACTCGCTCACCAGCGCCTCCATCCCCTTGATCATCACACTGCGACACATCTTGGTGGCCGCCGCCACACCGGGCTCGGCGGAAACCGCCGACATATCACCGAAACCGAGGGCCTGCCCGACCGGCTCAAAGGCGGCGGCCCGGGGACCGGCCAGCAGTATCGGCGCGCCCATACGCAGGGGCATGATCGGTGACAAAACCGCGGCCTCGACGAAATAGCCGCCGGCGTTTTCCACCTCGAAGGCAAGGGCAATCTTGGTGGCCGGCGACACCGAGTTGAAATCGACAAACCAGCAGCCGGCCGGAAAATCGGGCATGACCGACGTGGCTGCGGCCAGGGCCTGGTCGGCCGTGACCGCAGACAACACCAGCTGACAGCCGGCGAAGGCGCCCGCAGCGGTCACGGCCCTGCTGATACGGGCGTTTTCTGCTAGCGCATCGTAGTGCCGGGCCGCGGGCGCTGTCGCGTCATCCAGCAGGTGATCCCATACCTGAATCTCCACCGGCGTCACCTCGAGCAGGTCACGGGCCAGAATCGCCCCGACCTCGCCGAGCCCCAGCAGGCCGATACGCTCGATATTCACGGTACGCGCTCCCACACGCTGGCAGGAACCATCACCTCGCCGCGCATCAGCAGGCGGGCGGTCCGCAGCAGGGCAGCGCGCCGAACTTCCAGTGTGTCCATGGCGTCGCTACCGGCAACCTCCATTTCCACGGTAAAAAACCCGGTGGGGTGCTCCACCTCGAAACGGTGTTCGCCGTCGCCGGCACGGGAGGCAATGACCTTTTGCGCCACGGACCCGGGCAGGACACAGGCGGTGGCGACACTGACCGAGCCGAGTACGCCGATGGCCTCGTGGACCCGGTGGGGAATGAAAGTGCGGGTGTTAATGTCGCCGCCAGCCGCGGCCGCCGAGACCAGGCTCATTTTTGGCACCGTCTTGGCGCTGACATCGCCGAGGTTCATGTGGCTGCCGGCCTGTAGTCGAATCGACTCGATGCGCTGTCGTAGTACATCGTTGGCTTCCAGCTCCGCCGGGCTTTCGTCACCGCGCAGGCCGAAATCCGCCGCGTTCAGTACGACCACGGGCATCCCATTATCGATACAGGTCACCTCGACCCCATCAAATTCGTCGACCGCGTTGCCGGTCGGCAACAGGGCGCCACAACTGGAGCCGGCAATATCCCGGAAGTCGATCGGTACCGGCGCCGCCGTGCCCGGCACCCCGTCGATACGGGCGTCACCGTCGTATTTGACCCGGCCGCCGGGCGTCTCGACCCGGGCCACCGCGGTGGCCCCGGTGTTGACCATGTAAATGCTGACATCGGTAACGGGGTCACCCGCACTCACCAGGCCGGCCTCGATGGCAAAGGGCCCCACCCCCGCGAGGATGTTGCCGCAGTTCTGGGCGTCACTCACTTCCGCCTTGTCGACCACCACCTGCAGAAACAGGTATTCCACGTCGATGCCTTCGCGCTGCGAAGGGCTGAGCACGGCGACCTTGCTGGTGAGCGGGTGGGCGCCACCCATGCCGTCGATCTGGCGGGTATCCGGGGAGCCCATGGCGGCCAGCAACACGGCGTCACGGGCCTGAGTATCGGCGGGCAGGTCACTGGCCAGGAAGTACAGGCCCTTGGACGTGCCGCCGCGCATCACACTGCAGGGAATGGCGGTCTGCATGATCGGGCCTTACAGGTCCTTGCTGGACACGTAGCGGAAACCCTCCGCTTCCAGCCGCTCCCGCATGCTGTAGATATCCAGGCCCAACATGCCCTCCGCCAGCAGCTTGCGTTTTTCCTCTTCACGCTCGAGCCGCTCCAGGCACTTGCCGTGGACTGCCGCGGCCTCTTCGCGAGCGACCACCACTACGCCGTCATCGTCGGCAACGACCATATCGCCCGGGTGGATCAGCATGCCGGCACAGACTACCGGAACATTCACGTTGCCGAGGGTGTTCTTGACCGTACCTTGGGCGAAGATCGCCTTCGACCAGACCGGGAATTCCATCTCAGTGAGCGTCGCGGTGTCGCGCACGCCGGCGTCGATCACCAGGCCGCGTACGCCACGTGCCTTGAGGGAGGTGGCCAGCAGGTCGCCAAAATAGCCGTCCTCGCAGGGGCTGGTGGGCGCCACCACCAGCACGTCACCGGGCTGGCACTGTTCAACCGCCACGTGCAGCATCCAGTTGTCGCCCGGCGCAACCTGGCAGGTCACAGCGGGGCCCGCGATGCGGGCCGGGCGGTAGATGGGGCGCATATACGAGGCCAGCAGGCCCTTACGGCCCTGGGATTCGTGCACCGTGGCCACCTCGGCGCCCTGGTAAAGCGCCACAACGTCTTCGGCAACGCGTTCGATATCGGTAACACAGATTGGCATGACGGAATCCTGCGGTGTCGTTATTTGCCGGGAAGTATCGTCCCCTCCCCCCTGTTTGGCCAATGGGAAAGCTGTTATAAGGTATTAGAAAAAGGTATAAAGGGTAAACGAAACGGGAGGCAAATGGACCCCACCCTGAATCTCAGGCACCTGCACGCAGCACTGGAAGTACAGGCCCGAGGCTCACTCAGCCAGGCCGCGGAACAGGTTCACCTGTCGCAATCGGCACTCACCCAGGCCATCGCCAAACTGGAAGCCCAGGTGGGCACCGCGCTGTTTTCCCGGCGTGCCACCGGGGTGCAGACCACCCCCGCCGGGCAGGTCTTCCTCGCCCGTGTCGAGCGCGCCCAGCGTTTCCTGAAGGCCATTGAAAACACTGCCGGCCAGGGCGCCCGCCAACTGGCCCGGGCCCTGACGCACAAGCAACTGCGCAGCCTGCTGGCCGTGATCGACACCGGCAGTTACACCCGGGCCGCCGCCCGGCTCGCGGTTTCCCAGCCGACGGTACACCGCGCGGTACGGGAACTGGAGACCCTGTGCCAGCTCACCCTGTTCCGCCGCGCCCCCTCCGGCGTGGAGCCCACCTGGCAGGCGCGACAGATTGCACGCAACGCCAGCCTGTTTTTCGCCGAGATACAGCAGGGCCTGACCGAGGTCATGGAACTGCAGGGCCGCAATACCGGCAGTATCAGCGTGGGCGCGCTGCCCTACTCCCGCTCCCGCCTGGTGCCGCAGGCCGTCAGCCGCTTGCTGGCGGAAATGCCGGATACTTCGGTACGGATCATCGATGGGCCCTACGAGGAACAGCTACACGGCCTGTTGCAGGGCCAGATCGACGTGATCGTCGGCGCCCTGCGCCACCCTGCCCCGAGTCCGGATATCGTGCAGGAACTCCTCCTGTCGGACCCCCTGAGCGTGGTGGTAAGAAGCGGCCACTGGCTGCTGAACGAGGGGCGACTCTCGGCCGACCAGCTGCAGAAGCTGGACTGGATCGCGCCACGCAAACAGACACCGGCCCGCGAACTGTTTACCGAGTTCTTCCGGCGCGAGGAGCTGACACCGCCAGAGCACGTGATCGAGTGCAGCTCGCTGGTCGCCATCCGCGGGCTGTTGCTGGAGAGTGACCGCGCGGCGCTGCTGCCGGCCAAGCAGGTGGCACTGGATGTGGAGGCCGGGATTCTCGCGGTGAGCCCCTTTGCCCTCAAGGGCACCACCCGGGATATTGGCCTCACCCTGCGCCGCGACTGGCAACCCACCCGCGCTCAAGATAGGCTGCTAAATCTGCTGCGACGTCTGTCGCGGTAGGATTAAACAGATAAGGTGCAGATCAAAACTTCGTGTAGCAGTGCAAGCAATAACGGTTAAACCAAGGTCCTAGTTGCATTGTGTCTACAGGAGGACTCTTCCGCTAAAACAAGTGTAGTTAAAGATTACTGTACACTTCGATTTTTACGTAAAGTATATAACACGCAGTTTGATTGTGAGCTCCAGTTAGAAATGTCCTCATTCTCCCAGTTAGAGATGTCCCCCCAAGTCTATCCTCTGATGATATCAGAGCGGCTTGGGAACCAGGGATATGACGGTGCATACCATGAGCGACAAGGAGCTACAGCGGCTGGACACCATCGAGCGAGTCCGTGACAAGGAGCTGACGCGGTCTCAGGCAGCAGAGATCCTCGGACTGAGTGTGCGGCAAGTACAGCGGCTGTGCCCGCGTTAACTTCTAGACGATGTTGAATGTCTGGCGTCTCAGAATTACAAGTAGTGCGAAGGTGATGTGGTCGCTCTGGAGAAAGCCGGGCGCCCATACAATTATTATGGTGCGCCCATGCACTAAGACTAGAGGGTGAGAAGAAAACTAAACCTGATCGGCGTAGTACTTTGCCAGGTTTCGTCCCAATTGCATCATATGGACCTCATCGGGACCATCCGCAAGACGTAGAGCGCGTGAAAGTGAGTACGCACGAGCCATGAAGAAGTCCTGGCTAACTCCTCCCCCGCCGTGAATCTGTATTGCCCTATCGAGCACTCTGCAGGCAAGGCTGGGCGCGACGATCTTGATCATTGCAATAAGATCCTTGGCCGCCTTATTGCCTCCTTTATCCATCTTGTCCGCAGCCTCAAGAGTCAAAAGCCTGGCTTGTTCAATTTCGCAAGCAGACTGCGCGATAGCTTCTCGCACTGATTGCTGCTTGCTTATAGGCTGGCCGAAGGCAGTTCTGGATGATGCCCTCACACACATTTCTTCGAGTGCTCGTTGAGCCAGGCCAATGCAACGCATGCAGTGATGGATGCGGCCCGGTCCCAACCTGCCCTGGGCAATTTCGAACCCCCGCCCTTCACCCAGTAGAATATTCCCGGCAGAAACACGTACATCCTCCAAAATGATTTCGGCGTGCCCCTCGGGTGCATCGTTAAACCCGAATACATTTAGCGGTCTGACGACCGTTACTCCCGGCGTATCAAGCGGGGCCAGAATCATCGACTGTTGCTTGTAGCGATCACTATTCTCAGGATCGGTCTTACCCATCACAATCAGGATCTTACAGTGGGCATTCATAGCACCACTGGTCCACCACTTACGGCCATTGATAACGTAATTGTCACCCTCACGGAGAATGCTTGTCTCAACATTGGTCGCATCTGATGAGGCCACATCGGGCTCAGTCATGGCAAATCCAGAGCGAATATCGCCGTTCATCAAGGGCTCAAGCCACTCCTTTTTTTGCTCCTCATTACCGTATCGAGCAAGGACCTCCATGTTGCCCGTGTCTGGAGCACTACAGTTGAATACCTCTGAGGCCCACAGCACTCGTCCCATGATCTCTGCTAACGGCGCATACTCTAAATTTGTCAGGCCGGGGCTAAGCTCGCCGTAGCTACGAGGCAGGAATAGATTCCAGAGTCCCTCCGCTTTGGCCTTTTCCTTCAAGCTCTCCATCAGCGGATGAGATTCCCAAGGCTTGTCTGAGGACTCGACGTACTCGTAGTATTCCGTCTCAACAGGGTAAATATACTGTTCCATGAAAAGGGTCAAACGCTGTTGTAGCTCAGTGACTCTCTTTGAATAATCAAAATCCATTGTAATGACCTCTGTTTTAGGCAGTTTCTCTCGGCGCAGTTGTATTTCGCGCTTGGAAACTATCCCATGTCTCGACGTGTATGAATGGTTGCATAGTTACTGAAGCTTCTAACCCCAGATGCGGACGAGTACGCATGCCGTCTGAAACAAGCACCGCAAACTGCATTTGCAGGCAGCGGTTTCTTGGTTTCGGCGAATGCCAGTTCCCATCCGAGACCGAGTACAGCCAAGGACGGCTGGAACATGCCCTACGCGCTAGTACAACTGTACTAACTATAAATGACGGCGAAAAAATGATCAAGCGACTTGTGCTGCTCATGGAGGGGAACCTTTACTACCAAGCTAATGTAAGTAGCCCCTGGAACAGCCCCGCGCAATCTTGGAGTTCTCGACCATAATCAGAAAGGCGAGGAGAACGACAATGCGAAAATCCCGATTCACTGAATCCCAGATCGTAAGGGTCTCGAAACAGGTTGAGAGCGGCAGACAGGTCATTGAGGTCTACCGCGAATACGGTTTCTCGGATGCCACCTACTACAACTAGAAAGCCAAATACGGCGGGATGAAGGTGTCCGATATCAAGCGCGTGAAGGAACTCGAGGAGGAAAATCAGTGGCTCAAACGGATGTTGTTGATCTCAGTCTCCAGCATGAAGCGCTGAAGGATATCGTTGAAATGAAGCTCTAAGGCCGGTGGAGAAACGCGTGCTCGTCGATTACGCCAAACAGCAGCACGGGCTCAGCCTGCAACTGGACTTTATCAAACCCGGTAAGCCAACCCAGAACTCTTACTTCGAGCGATTCAACCGAGCATACAGGGACGAGATTCTGGATCTATATCTGTTTACATCACCGTCACAGATGCCGCAGATAACGACTTCCTGGATAAAGAAATACAACGAGGAAAGGCCCCATGACTCCCTTGGCGACCTCTCGCCAATTGAGTACCTGGTGGCCAAAAAACGGTCGAAACACTAAGTTATGTATGGAACTGATCAGGGGCTACGTACATCCTCTGTGAAAGCCAACTATGTATTCGTCCACTAATATAATGGCAAACCCGCCAGCTGTCGCCGGAGTCTCAAGTGGGCAAGCTTTTGGCGACCAGTTGCTCCCGATCTTCAACCGGCTAGTTCGAAGAAACTATTTGCTTGAGTACACTCGCAAAGAGTTCTGCCCTGGAGTTCACGCCGAACTTGCGCATGATCTTCGTACAATATACTTTTACCGTCTCTACTGATATACCCAGTTCCCGAGCAACAAGTTTGTTTGGTAACCCTTTCAGAATCGCCAGAAGCGCGTCTTCTTCACGAGGAGTCAGTTTCTTATCATAAACAAGCTTACGGACCTGAACCTTTGCATTCTCGTAAAGGTCCTTTTCTATTCCATTCTGGTTCTCGAGACCAGCCCAGTGTCTCCGCAGTAGAGAGGTGACCATGGGCTGCCAATCGCTTAGCCATTTTATCTCCTCCTTGCTGTAGAGCGGGAGGTCATGTGAGCGTTCGAGTGAGACGACAATTGCCTCACCCTCCCCGTTCTGGCAAATATAGGCAACGTGGTCCTTTATACCTACCTCATTGTAATAACTGTTATAAAATCGGGAGGTCTCAAAGTTCGAGCCGATGATATCGCTGATGTGAAAAAAGCCTTGCCCACCCTGCTTCGCGTGTAGGTGCAAGGGGGAAAAAAGCCACATACCACCACGATAGATCGAGTTACAACTTACGCTATCTACGCCAGGAGCCCCGTCGTGGAAAACTATCAATTCACCGCTGTTGGGATATCCCAGAACTACAAACCCGTCGAAAGGTACACTACTGTACAGCCAGCGCATCAATGCCCCGGAAAATGCATCTTTCCCCAGGGTGTCGACTATGCTGGAAAGTAATGTGGCATGCATGTAAAAAGATGTCGTTCAGGGTTGGGCGATCAGCCTGGCCCATAACACTCGGCCAGCGATCGCACGGATAGTATTAAATGCTCTCTGTAGATCGTGTCATGGAGGCCCAACGCCGCCAGATATATTCCTGAGTGTTCAAATATCGTTATCTGGAGCGAGTAAGCGCCTCTCGAACCGCTGCATGGTCCTTGTCGCCCAATCCCTGTTGGGCGGCACATTCATAAACCTCCAAAATCGATTCGAAGACGCCAGTAGAAAGCCCTCGTTCCTTTGCGTAGCGTATGGCAACTTTGAGCGAAGTTACCATGTTATCAATCGACCACTGGTCTGTGCCGTAACTATGCTTTTGCATTGCGGGCACAGCAGAGTCGGCACCAGAAATATTAAGCACAGGGTTAGCAGACAATACCTTGTTTGGCAAAGCCGGAGGAAGGCCTTCGCTATCGAAAGCGGCAACCGTATACGCTATGGCAATCGTCTGGAAGGCAAATGGAAGCCAGAACGCCATCTCAGCACGAGAGGCATTACCGATTTCACCCACCCAGTGGACTTGACTACCGATATCATCCAGTAGCCTGGTCCATTGTTCCTGGTCTTCTGCAGGTCCTGCGAGAACCATGTCGCCGACACCGTCAAGGATATGCTCAGGGTAGGCAATCATTTCGACTTCAGATAACCGCGCTCCCGCGTTCGCAAAGTTGCCAGAAAGTTCAATAATTTCATCTGGCGTTGTCTGGGCAATATTCAGAAACTGATGTCCAACAATAAGCTCGCGGGTGTTATCTGCCAGAAGCGTGGACTCGATTGCATTGCCGTCGTAGAGCGCCAAGACTACGGTATTGGAAGCACTGAGCGCTCCCTCAATATCGTTCGCAATGGCAGCTCCGTATTTCCGTAGATGGTCACATCGTTCAACGGTTCGGTTGAATACTGTGACAGAGTAGCCCAACGCGATTAGTCGCTGGGTAATGGCGCTACCCATTGCGCCCGCGCCGATGACTACGACCTCCATACCGTTGCCCATACCTTACATTCCTAGTTAACGAATGCGTTATGAATTAGCTATACACCTGCTGTCGGCGAAAATTCCCAACTGACACTTTAATAGATGGTCTCTAAGATTCAATCTGGCAACCCTCAAGGTTCGCGAGATCGCACATGTACAGCTCCACCAGATCGACCAGTTCAGCAGGACGCACATCACGACCCTGCAGCCAACATTCGAGTGACTGGGTTACAACCCCGGAAGCACTCTTAAGCGGAATTACAATCCGGCTCATATTTCCAACGCACTTGTCCCTCTCTGTAATCGTTAGCACGTCTTGATCCAGCAACCGTCGACGGTAGCTATGCATCAACGCATCCTGCTCAAACATGTCACCGAGCCAGGCGGCGTTGCGATATTCCGTATCAAGAATCTGATCCTCTACCTGGTGAACTCCCTCCCAGCCCTGGTCCTGGATCCGTGCCAATCTGGACTGTAGTAAGAGGTGAATGGAGTGCCGATCGCCCGTGACGTCACGCAATCCAGCCTCAATCCATCTCTCTCGTCTCTCGTCACTCGTCACTCGCAAAGGCAAAAAGGCTGGCCCCAAAAGGAGCGACAAGTGGCCGTCGACGGCCGAGTTTGGCTAGCTCTGAGCAGGGATCGTAGGTACTCACCACCACAGCCGAACGAGTCGACTGTTGTATGAGTGACAAAGGCATGCCAATGCGTTTACCTAACCGGGTGAGACCGTCATGCAGTTTGGTATCCCGCTCATTCTCGACAAGCCCCAAAGCGGGCATAAAGGCAGCCCGCGGGCCGATGCCATACTGCCTGCTACCGGCATCTCTATCCAGATAGCCAGCAGACCACAATTGTGATACCACCAACGAACAGGTGGCTTTAGGCATCCCAAGACGATCAGAGAGCTCCGTTAAACCCATCTTACGCGGGCTAGCAACGGTTACCAGGCTAAGGACAGATAGCATCCTGATGGTAGGGTTGGAAATGCCAGAATGTGAAAGAGAAGTCATCGTCAGCTACACCGTAGAATCCTCGTCTACTATCGCGTCGTGCAAATCCGACTACCAAGTCCGCATTCGCTCGAGTATGACGTGTTGCAGCTGTGTTCCATCCGCTGCCAAACGCGAAGCCAAATCACAACCTCGCGTACAGGTTTTAGAAAGCAGAGATCAGAGCGCTTTTACTCTGAAGGAAACCGCGCTTAGCGCGGTTTCCTTCTGTAAAATGGGAATAGTAAGCCTGACGTCAGGGGTTGGGATCTGATTCTTCAGCATCTGCATTTTGCGCTTCGTAGGCCATCCACGCCTCATCCAGAATGAATGCCTGAATGGCTTTCACGTCATCGAGGCTAAGCTGTGGATTCGGAGGCATACCTTGCCGGAAACGCAGGCCACCGATTACGATCCCTGGCAGCGCTTCATGAGTCTCTGCATTCGCCATCCTCAGATCTTTGATGGAACCACCACCGGATTCAGCTTCAAGGCCGTGGCAGTCGACGCAGAAATTCTGTTCGAACTTCGTGCGCCCGATTTTCGCAAGTTCTTCCGACATTCTGGGCAGCGGTGGCTTGGGCATAACAGGCGTTTCATCCACCGGCATCTCAGCACTACCGCCTAGCTTGAATGCAAGCAAACGTGACGCGCCACGCAATGTAGGCTTGGAGGTGATTTTTGCGAGGTAGTTGCCCGTTGCAGTCGAACCGTTGTTGCCAACAGCGATGAATATATATTGCTCTCCATCGAGTTCGACTGTGGATGGAGCCGACATTACGCCGCCCGGTACATTGATACTCCATTTCTGCTCACCAGTTCTGGCATCAAAGGCGTCAAAAGTACCCTGGGCTGTGCCTTGAAAGACCAGGTTACCCTCAGTTGACAGAACCCCGCCGTTCCACGGCATGATACGATCGACACGCCAGCGCTCCTCCTGCTTTATGGGGTCCCAAGCCACCAGTTCGCCTCCAGCTTTCCACTTGGGGTCACCTTTCAGGCCGTAGTACATATCGAACATGGTGCCCCCCACCTGTGCCTCAGGATCAGTCCAAGTCAAAGTCGGGGTAATGATCACGGGGATGTACACCAATTGCTCTGTCGGGTTGTAGGCCATCGCAATCCAGTTATGCGCGCCCAAAGTACCCGGAGAGGCAACGGCCTTGCCGTCAGGTTGTTCCCAATATCGTGCATCAGGAATAGTTACCGGTCTGCCAGTTTCCTGGTCGATGTGTGACGCCCAGTTCACCGGGGTGAAATTGTTTGCTGAAATGAACTCACCCGTTTTTGCGTCCAATACGTAGAAGAAGCCATTCTTGGGCGCCTGCATCACAACTCGGCGAGTTTCACCGTCTATCGGCAATTCGGCGATCGTCATTTGCATGGTCGCATCAAAATTCCAACCATCATGCGGTACGACCTTGTAGTGCCAGATGTACTCACCGGTGGTGGCGTCGAGGGCTACGATAGAATTGGTGAACAGTTCGTCACCGGCATCCGCCGGGCGGGACTCGGGGTTCCAGGGGGCTGGGCCGGCGGTTCCGATATACACCTGGTTCAGCTTGCTGTCATAGGTAATTGCGTCCCAGACACTGCCACAACCGCCTGTTTTTTCCCACCAGTTGGTTCCCCAGGTTCCCGCCGCCATTCGCATGGCCTCGTTTTCGAACTCATAGTCATCCGAGGGCTTTCCCGGTACGGTGTAGAAGCGCCACAGGCGATCTCCCGTTGCCTGGCTGTAGGCATCGACATAGCCCCTGGTAGCTCCGGAGTCGATACAGTTGTTCCCGATAAACACCATGTCACCACCGACACGAGGAGCAGCAGTAATGCCGTAAAGTTCTTTACGGTTACATGACACGACTTCCCAGGCTTTCTCACCGGTCTTTCTATTGATCGCAAAAAGCCGGCAGTCACCAGTCCCGACAAATACATACTCTTCGGACAGGGCTACACCGCGATTGAAGCGACTGCTCCAGTACATCGCCAGCGAATCATCGATCTCGAACTTGATTTCCGGGTCGAAACGCCACAACAACTCCCCGGTTCTGGCGTCGTTAGCGTATACACGGCCAAGTGCACCACTTTGATAGACAACACCGTCTTTCACCAGAGGATTGCCAACCAGTCCGTCAATACTCGGGATCACAGCCGACCAGGCCAGTCCCAACTTCTCAACGGAATCGGTATTAATCTGTGTAAGTGGGCTGTGGTGGGTAACGTCAGATGTCCGACCCAGAATTGACCAGGATCCAGCATCGTCCTCTGCCGCACTGCTCTCGACTGGAGCGGGCCGCGTTGAGAGCAGTGGATCCCCCGTCGGGGCCTGTGCATCAGCATTACTGTCCGACTTACTAGAGCAAGCACCGATGGTGAGCAATATTGATAGAGCCACCGGAGCTAGGCTGGCCACTTTTAGAATCCTGACACTGGAATAGTTGTCCATGATCATCCGCCTGTTTTTTTGCATCGTATAATATTGATGCTTGCCGATAGCTACCGACAAGAAATTACTGACTGTAGTGATGTCGTAAAAGCTTTATGTGTAATGCCCTTGTTAGTGTTACCGCTCTGAGTCGAACCATACATTATGCCTGCGAACGCCCTTCTGCAAATCAATCTCAGTTTGAATACTCATCGCATTAAGCACGTCCTGGCCGATCAGAGTTTCATCGCCATCTCCGGGACGGCATCAAACAGGTCAGCCACCAGGCCGTAGTCCGCCACCTGGAAGATCGGGGCGTCCTCGTCCTTGTTGATGGCGACGATGAC
>NZ_VRZA01000009.1 GCF_008064665.1 Parahaliea maris
ATCGTTATTACAGCCCCATTAAACAAAAGCCCCGGTCTTACGACCAGGGCTTTTGAAGGTACTTTGTCAGCAGTCTGAGGCGCTGCCCGTGAGGACAGCGCCTTTTTCATTCCAGAGGGTGTTACATCACGCCATAGGCCAGCATGGCCGATGCCACCTTGTTGAAGCCGGCGATGTTGGCGCCACGGAAATAATCCACGTGTCCTTCCGAGGTCGTGCCGAACTCCACACACTGGTCGTGAATACCGCGGATGATGGCGCGCAGCCGTTCGTCCACTTCCTCCCGGGTCCAGGACAGGCGGAGGCTGTTCTGGCTCATCTCCAGGCCGGACACGCCTACCCCGCCAGCGTTGGCTGCCTTGGAGGGAGCATGGAGCAGGGCCGGGAAATCCTGGATGACCTTGATGGCCTCAGGGGTGGTGGGCATGTTGGCGCCCTCGGAAATGCCCCGGCAGCCGTTGTTGATCAGCAACTTGGCCTCTTCACCGTCGATCTCGTTCTGGGTCGCACAGGGGAAGGCCAGGTCGCAGGGCACGCCCCAGGGTTCCTCGCCCTCGTGATACTTGGCGCCGAACTCGTGGGCATACTCCTCGATGCGCCCCCGCCGCTTGTTCTTCAGGTCCATGACCCATTGGAGTTTCTCGTGGGTAAAGCCTTCCTCGTCGTAAACGAAGCCTGAGGAGTCGGACAGGGTGACCACCTTGGCGCCGAGCTGGAGCAATTTCTCGGCGCAGTAGGTCGCCACGTTGCCGGAGCCGGACACCACACAGACCTTGCCGTCGATGCTCTCCCCGTGATGGGTGAGCATGTCCTGCATCATGTAGACGGCACCGTAGCCCGTCGCCTCGGTGCGGATCAGGCTGCCGCCGAATTCCAGTGCCTTGCCCGTCAACACCCCTTCGAAGCGGTTCTCCAGGCGTTTGTACTGGCCGAACATGTAACCCACTTCCCGGGCGCCCACGCCGATATCGCCAGCGGGCACGTCGGTATCAGGGCCGATATGCTTGGCCAGCTCGGTCATGAAGGCCTGGCAGAAACGCATCACTTCCAGGTCAGACTTGCCCTTGGGGTTGAAGTCGGCGCCGCCCTTGCCGCCGCCCATCGGCAGGCCGGTGAGGCTGTTCTTGAACACCTGCTCGAAGGCCAGGAACTTGAGCACCGACTGGGTCACCGTGGGGTGGAAGCGGATGCCGCCCTTGTAGGGGCCAATCGCGTTGTTCTGCTGGACCCGGTAACCGCGGTTGACGCGGATGTCGCCGCTGTCGTCCTGCCACACCACGCGGAAGGAGATGATCCGGTCCGGCTCGGTCATGCGCTCGAGGATTTTCAGGTCTTTGTAGATGGGTTTGTCTGAGATATAGGGAATGATATCCATGGCCACCTCGTGTACCGCCTGGTGGAACTCGGGCTCTCCCGGGTTCCGGCGCTGTACACCCTCCATAAAGGTAGCCAGGTCCTCTGCCTGATGTGTGCTCATGCCTTCTCCTTAGCTTTATTGATGCGGCGCTGCCGCCCCTACTTGAGCATAGTCGGCAATACCGTCAACACAAGGTGACAGCGAGATGAAAGCCGCATTTAGGTTGGCCAAATTCACTGTCGCGCCCGTATAATCCGCCGCATGATTACCGCCCTGATTGCCGTACTGGTCGGCCTCGTTCTCCTTTTATGGAGTGCAGACAAATTCATCGATGGTGCCGCCTCCATCGCCAGCCATTTCGGGATGCCCACCCTGCTGATTGGCATGGTGATCCTGGGCTTTGGCACTTCCGCTCCGGAAATGCTGGTTTCAGCCCTCGCCGCCATGCAGGGCAACCCCAGCCTGGCGCTGGGCAATGCCTATGGCTCCAATATTGCCAATATTGCCCTGGTTCTCGGCATCACTGCCCTGATCAGCCCGATCGCGGTGCAGTCACAGATTCTGCGCAAGGAATTGCCGATCCTCAGTGGCATCACTGGCCTGGCCATTCTGCAGTTGCTGGACGGCAACCTGTCCCGCGGCGATGCGCTGCTGCTGCTCGGGGTATTCTTCGTGTTAATGGCATGGACCATTATCCAGGGCATGCGGGAGAAAGACGACACGCTGGGGATCGAACTGGACCAGGAGATTCCGGGCCGGGTCCTGCCGCTGAACAAGTCCTGGCTGTGGCTGGCGGTGGGCCTGGTAATCCTGCTGGCCAGTTCACGCCTGCTGGTGTGGGGCGCCATCGACCTGGCCCGTGGCTTTGGTGTCAGCGAATTGATTATCGGCCTGACCATTGTCGCGGTGGGCACCTCATTGCCCGAACTGGTGTCTTCAGTGCTGGCCGCGCGCAAGGGTGAGCACGATATGGCACTGGGAAACGTCATCGGCTCCAACCTGTTCAACACCCTGGCGGTGGTCGGTATCGCCGGCTCTATCAGCCCCTTCGCGGTGGAGCAGGATATTATCAACCGGGACGTGAGTATCATGGCGCTGCTCACCGTGTCCCTGTTCGTGATCGGCTTCAGCTTCCGCAAGGGCAGCCGTCGCATCAACCGCTACGAGGGCGGCGCCCTGCTGGCCTGTTTCTGTGCCTACCTGGCCTACCTCGTTCACACCTACCTGGCACCCAGCGCTGGCGCCATCATCAGCTAGCACTCAACCCGGCAGAAGGCTCAGCGCGGCGGGTCCACCCGCTCAGCGGTGGAGGTGTTCACCCGGAACCAGCCGGCAATGGAGTGCCGATCCCGCTGGGCCGGCAGCACCTCGTGGGGGAACTCCTCGCTGAGGAAGACCACCAGGGTGCCCAGTGCGGGTACCACCTTGAGGGTTTGCTCGCCGCTCTCGTCCAGGTACATCAGCAACTCGCCGCCGTCATCCGGCTGCCAGCCCCGGTTCAGGTAAGCCACCAGCGACAGGACCCGGTTGGTCTCACCGCGGAAGGCGTCCAGGTGCTTGCGATAGAAGTCCCCGGGGCCGTAGTGGGCGAAGTGGGACTCGAAGGAGAACAACCCCAACAGCAATTGCCGGTTGAGGAACTGCTGCAAGCGGGCGCTCCAGTCCAGCCAGGCCTGTCCCGCGGGGGACTCCCCGGTAATCCAGCAGATTTCATCCGACCGCACAAAGCGGTTGTGGGTGTGCTCCCCCTCCCGGCCCACCCCGGCCCGGGCGAACCGGCTCCCGGGCATGGTGTCCAGATGGCCCAGCAGCGCTTCACTTAAAGAAAGGGGCAGAGCACCCGGACAAATGGCATAGCCACGCTCCCGCAGGTCACGGGCGATATGCTGGAACAGGAGTTCGTCGTCCCCGCTATCGGGACTGAAGGCAAGGATGTCGGGCGCGGTCATCGGAGGCTTCCGGGAAAGCCCGCGCCCACCGGAGTGGCGGGGTCAGGGCGGCGGGATTATAGGGCCGCCGCCCCGCTGGCGCTATACCAGCTCGAACAGATTTTCCTTCTGGAATGGCCGGGCGGAGGCGAGCTCGCCACCGCGGACCAGCGCCGCCCAGTCGGGGTTGGCGATCAGGGCACGGCCCACGGCGACCAGGTCAAACTCCCCGGCCTCCAGCCGCCGCAGCAGATCGTCCAGGCTGGCCGGTTCCGCCTCGCGGAAAGTGGATTCGCCGGGTACCGGGAGAAAGTCCTCGGTGAGGCCGACACTGCCCACGGTGATGGCCGGCTTGCCGGTGATCTTGCGGGTCCAGCCCGCCAGGTTGAGGTCTGAGCCCTCGAATTCAGGCTCCCAGAAACGGCGGGTGGAACAGTGGAAAATATCCACCCCCGCTGCGACCAGCGGTGTCAGGAACTGTTCCAGTTCCGCCGGAGACAGCGCCAGCCGCGCCGTGTAGTCTTGCTGCTTCCATTGCGACCAGCGCAGGATGATCGGAAAGTCCGGCCCCACCGCATCGCGCACGGCCTCGATAATTTCCACGGCAAAGCGACCCCGGCGCTCCATCGAGCCGCCGTAGGCATCCTCCCGCACATTGGTGCCCGCCCAGAAGAACTGGTCGATCAGGTAGCCGTGCGCGCCGTGCAGCTCCACCGCGTCAAAGCCCAGGCGTTTGGCGTCTGCCGCGCCGCGGGCAAAAGCAGCCACCACGTCGTTGATATCGTCCTGGGTCATGATGTGACGATTGACCTTGCCGGGTACGTTCATGCCCGAGGGGGTATAGCCCGGCACATCCCCTTCAGGAGGCGTACCGGCTTTGCGCATGCCGCCGCAGTGCCAGAGCTGGGGGGCAATTTTGCCACCCTCGGCATGCACTGCCTCCACCACCTTCTGCCAGCCTGTCAGGCGCTCCTCACCGTGGAAGTAGGGTACGTCCGGGTAGCCGCTGGCCGCGATGTGGTCGATGCAGGTACCCTCGGTGACGATCAGCCCAACGCCGCCAGCGGCCCGGCGGCGGTAATACTCCACCACCTTGTCGCCCGGTACATTGCCCGGCGAAAAGTTGCGGGTCATCGGGGCCATCACGATACGGTTGGCCAGGCTCAGGGGGCCGTACTGGAAGGGCTGGAACAGGGGGGCGGCATCACTCACTGGGTAACTCCACTAGCTGGTTTCAGGGCGGCCGGCAGGATAGCACTTTCTGTCCGCCAGCGTTGGTCCAACGGCACCGAATGCCTGTGCGAGACACGGACCAGACAGCGGTATGACAACGTTGTCTAAAGACCCTCTCTCCGCTACACTGGGCGCCAGTATGAAAGCGGGCAATCTGCCGCGGTAGGGGGTATCAAGGGGCATGAAAGCCACCATCAAGGACGTCGCCAAGCTGGCAGGCGTTTCCTTCAAAACGGTTTCCCGGGTCATCAACCGGGAGCCCTCGGTAGGAGAGGAACTGCAAGAACGGGTGTGGGCGGCCATCAAGGAGCTCAATTACCAGCCCAATATCTCCGCCCGGCAACTGCGCGGCGCCGCCAGTTTTATCGCCTTCATCTATGACAACCCCAACAGCCACTACGTGATCGAGATGCAGCACGGCCTGCTGGCGGAATGCCGCGCCCAGGGCTACGAACTGTTGATCCACCCGCTGGCCGCCGGCTCCGGCGACACCATGGCTGACCTCGAGCAGCTTCTCAGTACCGGACACATCGCCGGCCTGGTACTGACCCCGCCCTTTTCCGAGAATCCGGAGCTGATCGCCGCCCTGCGGGAGCGCAAGTTGCCCTTTGTACGCATCGTATCCGGCTCCTCGGACCCGGCCGAACCGGAGCCCTGCATCTACGTGGACGACTACCAGGCTGCCTTCGATATTACCGACTACCTCGCAGGCCTCGGCCATCGCCGCATCGCCTTCCTCGGCGGCGAGGACATCCACCGCTCCAGCGTGGAACGGCGGCACGGCTACCTGGCGGCGCTGGCCGAACACGGTATCGATGAGGACCCGGCGCTGATCGTACCGGGCGAGTTCAACTTCGACTCGGGCGCCGACCGCACCCGGCGCCTGCTCGCCATGCAACCGCGACCTACCGCCATCTTCGCCGCCAACGACGAAATCGCCGCGGGCGCGCTGTTCTCGGCGCGCATCAACCAGGTGGCGGTGCCCCAGGAACTGTCTATCGTCGGCTTCGAGGACAGCCCGTTCTCGCGCCAGACCTGGCCCAAGCTAACCACCGCCCACCAGCCCAACGGCGACATCGCTGGCAGCGCTGCCAGCCACCTGATCGCCAGCATACGCGCCAGCCGCAATGGCTCCGCCGCCAGCCATCAGGATTCGCCAGATAGCGATGCCTCCCTGCCCGACAACGGCTTCCGCCCGCAACTGGTGGTGCGGGATTCCACCTGCCCGGCGCCCCAATGAGCCAGACCCTGCGAGCCCGGCGCCTGTTCGACGGCGAACAGTGGCGCGAGGATTGTGCGGTACTGATCCAACAGGGCCTTATCGACGCCATCCTGCCGGCAGCCGAACTGCCGCCGGGTACGGAGACGATCGACCTTGAAGATGGCCTGCTGGCACCAGGGTTCATCGATATCCAGGTCAATGGCGGCGGCGGGGTACTGTTCAATAACCAGCCCGATGCCGCCGGCGTGGAGCGAATGGTGGCCGCCCACCGGGCCACCGGAACCACGGCCCTGTTACCGACCCTGATCAGCGACACCCCCGCCGTGCACCGCGCCGGCGTGCAGGCGGTACTGTCGGCCCAGGGTGCGGGCAATCCCGGTGTACTGGGCATTCACATTGAAGGCCCCTTTTTCGAGGTGGCCCGCCGCGGCACCCACCGGAAAGACCGTATTCGCCAGCCAGAGCAGCACGATATCGACTGGCTGGCCAGTCTCGGTACCCAGCTCAGCACCGTGCTGACGGCCGCACCGGAGCACCTGCCGCCGGGGACGATAGCCGCGCTCACTGCGGCTGGCGTGCTGGTGTGTGCCGGGCATACCAATGCCAGCTATCAGCAGATTGTAGCGGCGCGGGCGGAGGGTCTGCGGGGCTTCACCCACCTGTTCAATGCCATGAGCCCACTGACCGCCCGGGAGCCCGGGGTGGTCGGCGCCGCCCTGGACGCGCCCGACTGCTGGGTGGGTATCATCGCCGACGGCCATCACGTGCACCCGGCCAGCATTCGCATTGCCCATCGCACCCTGCCACCCGGGCGCCTCTGCCTGGTGACCGACGCCATGTCGACGGTAGGTGACGACAAGGACTGGTTTGAGATTTACGGTGAGCGAATCCAGGTGCGTGAAGGACGCCTGGTCAACGCCGAGGGCGCCCTGGCGGGCAGCGCCATTGGCATGATCGACGCCGTCCGCTACTGCCATCAGCAGGTCGGTATCGAACTCGCCGAGTGCCTGCGCATGGCCTCCCTCTACCCCGCCACTTTCCTGCGCCGCGAGCAGCAACTGGGGCGTATCGCCCCGGGCTTCCGCGCCGACTTCGTGCGCCTGGACGACAACCTGCAGGTACTGGATACCTGGGTCGCCGGCGCGCGGGAAACACACCGCAGCAACTGATACAGGCCTGCCGATGAAAGTCGTCATACTCGACACCCCCACCGATGTTGCGCGCTACGGTGCCGACCTGTTCCAGCAGCAACTGCAACGCAATCCGGCCTCGGTATTCGGCCTCGCCACCGGCTCTACGCCAGTACAGCTGTACCGGGAGTTGATCGAGCGCAACCGGCAGGGCTTGCTGAGCTTTCGCGAGGTCCGCACCTTCAATCTGGATGAGTACATGGACCTGCCGGCGACGCACCCGCAAAGCTACCGCCACTTCATGAACAGCGAGTTCTTTGATCACATCGACATCGACCCGGCCAATACCCGGGTGCCCCCCGGTGACGCCGCCGACCCCATCGCCGCCTGCACCGACTATGAACGCGCCATTGCCGATGCCGGGGGTATCGACATCCAGTTACTGGGGATCGGCCGCAATGGGCACATCGGTTTCAATGAACCCACCTCCTGCCTGACCTCCCGCACCCGGGTGAAAACCCTCACCCGGGAAACCATCGAGGACAACGCGCGTTTTTTCAGCGCAGGCGAACACCAGCCCCACCTGTCGGTGACCATGGGCATCGGGACGATCATGGAAGCGCGGCTGGTCCTGTTACTGGCCACCGGCGAGAGCAAGGCCGCAGCGGTGAAAGCGATGGTAGAGGGGCCGGTCTCGGCCTGGTGTCCGGCCTCCGCGCTACAGATGCACCCGGCTGCCGTGGTGCTGGTGGACGAGGCGGCGGCCAGCCAGCTCAGCAACCCTGGATTCTTCAAGCATATCGAGGCTGAAAACCAGGCGCTGCTGGCAAGGCTGGGACATTGCCCATAGGGGTCAGAGCCCAGCCTAATCCTCCAGCCGATCCCACCAGAACTTCTTCAGCAGCCAGCTGGTCAGCGCCAGCACGCCCAGGCTCCACAACAGGTTGTCGGTGGCCCGGATCATGGCGAACATCGGGATCACCACCAGGGTCATCTGCCAGATAATCCCCAGGATCACGTTGCCGAGATCGCGCCAGTAGTCGCGGTTGGGCCGGAAGGTTGGGTCCTCCGCCTGCACCAGCCGGGCCACCGGCCCCCACCAGCCCCAGGGGCGGGTCTGGCGGTAGAACTGTTTGAGCTGTTCCTCTTCGACCGGGGGTGTCAGCAGGCACCCCACCACGCTGCCGAGCGCGGCCACGGCCAGCAACAGGGGAAACTGCTGTATCGCCAGCCATTGCAGGCCAGCAGCTTCCAGCGCCGGGGGAATCACCGCCACCCCGAGCATGCCCGCCGCCATCCCGGCGAAGTAGCCGAAACCATTGAAACGCCACCACAGCCACTTCAGCACGTTGGAGGCCACGTAGCTGCCGTAGAGCAGGCCCACGATCCAGTCAGTACGGGCCTGGATATTGCCGCCGGCGAAACCGAAGTAGAGCCCCGTCAGTACCAGACCACCGGTCACAAGATAGCCAAGGCGCACGTAACTGCGGTCACTGGCATTCTCGTTGATGTACTTGCGGTAAATATCGTTGACCACGTAGGCGGAGCCGGCGTTGATAAAAGCGGCGAAGGTGGACATGAACGCCGCCAGCAGACCCGCCAGCAGCAGGCCGCGGAAGCCGGCGTCCACATACTCGGAGATGGCGTAGGGCAGGACCTGCTCAAAATCGAGCCGGCCCTCGCTGTCCAGCAGCGCATCCGTGTCCATGTACACCAGCGCCAGCACGGTAATACCGGCAATCATGAAATAGCGCGGGAATGACAGCACCAGCGGCGTCAGGCCGAACATTTTCGCCGCCTCTGCCGGTGAACGGGTGCCCAGTACCCGCTGCATGTCATAGCTGGGCACCGGGCCCGCCAGGCTGGCGAACACGCCCTTGAAGATCATCAGCATGAACAGGAAGCCGAAAGCACTGTAGCCGTCATCGGTAATGCGCTGGTCCGCCGCGGGCAACAGGGATGACCAGTCCAGGCCCAGCTCCCAGCCAAACCACAGGCTGTCCCAGCCAGCCGGGACCGCCGCCTGGATCTGCTCGGCACTGGTGGCGCCAAAGGCGATAAAGCCAACGATCAGGCAGGCAATGGTCATCACCACGAACTGCATGACCTCGGTACCCACCACGCTGTAAAAGCCGCCCTTGAGGGTATAGATCGTAGTGAGCCCTATAATGATCAGGGCGTAGGCGTCCTCGCTCGCAAACTGCAGCCCGGCGAACGAAAAGGCCAGGTCCCAGGGCAGGAACTGGGCGGAAAACTTGCCGATGCCCTCGACAAAATAGGCCATGAAGGCGATCACGATGATCACCGCAAACAGCACCGTGACTATGTGCGCAAGCCGCCCTCCCGGGCTGTCGCCAAAGCGAAAGCTGATCCACTCGGCCCCGGTCAGTACATTGGAACGGCGCATCCAGATGGCCAGGAAGACCATCATGATGATCTGGTTCCACACCGGCCAGAGCCAGGGAATCCACGCGCTCTTCACCCCGTAAACAAACAGCCAGGCCACCGCAATCATGGTGCCGGAGACATCGAACATCCCCGAGGCATTGGACAACCCCAACAGGTACCAGGGAATGTCGTTGCCGGCGAGGAAATAGGTCTTGAGGTTGCGGCTGGCAAGCCGCGACAACCACAGGCCGAGGCCGATGCTGCCCACCAGGAACAGGGCGATGATCAGGATATCGATGGTAGCGAGCTTCATGCGGCCTCGTTCGGGAAGTATCGGGTTTGCTCAGTCCACGACGAGTTCGTCGAGGTAGAGTGGGAAACGCTGTAGTTGACGCGTTTCCGGGCTGTAGTATTGAAGGCTGTTGTCCAGCTGCAGGCGCAGGTAGCGCGCGCTGTGCCCGGCCAGGGGTATATCCAGCGCACCGTCGGCGGCAATATCCGCCTCGTCCAGCGCTGCCAGTGGCTGCCACCGCTGCCCATCGCTCGAGCCCAGCAGGCGAACTCCGGCGGGCCGGGCCAGTTGCCGGTGTGCGCCCGCCTCCACATTGCAACGCAGGCGCTGCAGGGATGTCACCTGTTCCAGGTCAACCACGATGTCGGCACCGGTGCCTGCAAACTCCACCCACTCGTGGTACTGAAAGATGCGCTCGTTGTTGCGACAACCGTTGGTCAGTAGCGCCAGCTCCGGCGCCCGCTGCAAGCCGTCTTCGCGCCAGTGGTACACCTGCCGGTGCAGGGCGCGATGGGCCGCAAGGTGCAGGCGTTCATCGCCGTGCACGGTGCCATTGGCGTCGATGCCGACGGCCCGCAGGACCCACTCCCCGCTGACCGCAAGTTCCCCGTTATAACCAACGCTGTCCGGCCCGGGCGGGCTGCCATCGGTGGTGTAGTGGATTGCTACGTCGGGGAAGTCACAGCACAGGCCAACCCGCAGAACGCCATCCCGCACACTGCTCACCACGGCAGCAGGCTTGCAAGCGCTGTCGGCCACGGTATAGCCCCGCAGGCGCAAGCGGTCTACCAAGGTGGGGAGGCGCCTGCAGAAGTCGCCCCAATTGCGCGATTCGCCGGTCCACAGCACTTCAGCGAGGGCCGACAACCTTGGCAGCAGCGCGTACTCTACCGCGGCGGGCGTGGCCAGGTACTCTGTCCACACGTTGCCCTGGCCACCCAGAATTGGCGCCGAGGCGCCCGCTGCGAGGCCGAAGGGGTCGAACTCGTAGACCTTGCGCAGGGGCGTCAGTCCGTGGATGGCCGCCGGCTCGTCGAGGGAAGTGGACTGGTAAAAATCGAAGTACACCCGGTCCACCGGTGTCAGCACGGTCGGGTAGCCCGCCTCCAGGGCGCGCACTCCGGCGCTGGCATTCCAGCACATCACGGTGGTGTCGCGGGGCACGTCGCCGTCCATGACCTCATCCCAGCCGATCACCTTTTTGCCCAGCCCTTTGAGCATGTGGGCCACCCGGGCCACGAAATAGCCGTGCAGCCCGTCCTCGTCACCGAGTTGCTTATCCGCAATGAGTTGCTGGCAGTGCGGGCAATGGCGCCAGGCAGCCTTGACCACCTCGTCACCACCGATGTGGACGCAGTCACCAGGGAACAGGCCCGCCACCTCGGAAAACAGTTCGCCGAGGAAGGTAAAGGTTTCCTCTTTCGGGCACAGCACGTCCGGGAAAATCCCGAAGTGGGCCTCCACCTCATAGTTCCCCGGGGCGCAGGCCAGCTCCGGGTGGGCCGCCAGCAGCGCTGCGGCGTGGCCGGGAATATCGATCTCGGGTACGACCTCGATCTGCCGCTCACGGGCGTAGCTGACGATGTCGCGGATGTCCTGCTGGCTGTAAAAGCCACCGTAGGCTTGTTCCCGGTAGCGCTTCTCCCGGTTGGAGGTGTGCCCTTCCACGGTCCGGCTACGCCAGGCGCCGCGACCCGTCAGCGCCGGAAAGCGCGAGCTCTCCAGGCGCCAGCCCTGGTCGTCGGTCAGGTGCCAGTGGAAACGGTTCATCTTGTGCAGTGCCAGAAGGTCCAGGTAACGCTTGATAAAGGCCACCGGGAAGAAATGCCGCGAACAGTCGAGGTGCATGCCCCGCCACTCACAGGCGGGGCCATCCCGGAAGGTGACCGACGGCAGCGTTACGCCGGTTGCCGGCAATCCCCGGATATCGACCTCCACGGGAACCAGTTGCAGCAGGGTTTGCAGGGCGAACATCACACCGGCTTCCGCGCCCCCCGCCAGCCGCAGCCCGTCGGGGCGGATCTCCAGTTCATAGTGTTCAGGCCCGGGCAGGGACGCGTCGAGCTCCAGGGTCAGGGCCGGCGAGCCAGTCTCGTGACCTTCGTGACCTTCGTAACCTTCGTAACCTTCGTGCCCTTCGTAACCTTCGGCCGACCTCAGGCCCAGGGCGCTGCGCACCCTCTCCCCCACCCCGTCCAATACAGGTTCACCCACGATCAGTGGCGTTGCCGGCAGCAACAGGAACTGACCGCTGCCAGCACGGCTGTGTCGGGGTTGAGGAATGACGGGCTGAGGAATGACGGGAAGAAGCATCGGCGCAGTCTAGCTCACTCGTCTGTTCACTGCCGCGCTGTGGCGGGCCATGGCATAGCTGACCGCGCCTTCGTCGGGCTGGCCCTGGGCGGCGATAACCGCCGCCCGGCTCTCGGGCGACAACCAGGGCACGAGACGTTGCCCCAGCCCACCGAGCAGGGCGAAGCGCTCGGCACCGTGGGCAAACAGTTTTGCCGCGAGCGCATCCAGGTAGGCGGCCGCCTCCTCCATGATCGCCGTAGCCACCGCGTCACCGGCTTCGGCACAGGCCAGCACCACTGGCGCCAGCGCACCGTAGTCGCGCGACCGGGCACCGGCCATGGCCGCGACCAGGTTCAGGCCACGGGCGTGCAAATGCGCTTCTGTCGCTGCCAGCAGTGCCGTTTGTGGGCCGAGTCCGTCCAGGCACAACAGGGCCGCCTTCAGGCCCTCGAGGCCCAGCCAGGCGCCGCTGGCCTTGTCGCCGAAGGGAAATCCATGAGCACCGTAACTGTGACTGTCTCCGCGTTCGCACACGTAGCCCACCGAGCCGGTGCCCACCACGATCACCGCGCCATCCTCGCCGCCATGGGCGCCGAGGCAGGCAATATGGATGTCGGTGGTCAGGTACAGTGCGGCAAAGGGGTTGGACCACAGGGACATCTGTTCATACACCCGCGGGATATTCACGCCCGCCAGCCCCACCCCGGCAATCACCCCGCCCAGCGCCTGCCCGCCCAGGCCGGCCTGGGCCAGGGCCTCGGTGCTGGCACGGGTGATGGAGTCACAGGCCTGTTCCAGGTTCTGGAACGGGTTGGCCGGGCCGGAGATACCGCAGCCCAATGTACGCCCGGTTGCGTCGGTCAACAGTGCCCGGCATTTGCTGCCGCCACCGTCGATGCCGAGATACAGGCGCGAGGCATCCGGAGTGTGTGAAGTCATGCTTGGGTTCCAGGGTTTACCGGGTAAAAAAAAGCTGGCTCCCCGGGTGGGAGAACCAGCCAAATGAAGCTGGGGTACAGGGGTTCCTGGCCCGGCTTTCGGGTGGGCGCCACCGCCGCAGCGCCCGACACACAGCTTTTGAGCAACGGGCTCCTAGAATCGGTAGTTCACACCGACCACGTAGCGGGCACCGTTGTCATAGAGTCGGGCCTTGCGTCCCGTGTCGATGTGGTAGTGCTCCAGTTCCTCGCCGGTGAGGTTGATACCTTCGAGCACCAGGTCGACGTTATCCCACACGGTCATGGTGATGTTGGCATCCAGCTGGCCGTAATCGTCGATGTACATCTCGGAACCGAACTCGCTCAGGCCGTCGTACCACTCGGTGCGGTAGTTGTAGCTCAGGCGGGCGCTGATCCAGTTGTTTTCGAAGTAGCCGGACAGGTTCGCCATATGCTGGGAGGAACCGGGCACCAGGCCAGAACCGGGGCGGCTGACCGGGTCGCGGGCATCGCGGCTGTCGGCATCGGTATAGGTGTAGTTGGCGATAATGCCGAAGTCACCAAAGGTCTGCTGGTAGCTGACTTCCAGGCCAGCCACATCCACGCCGTTGCCGTTGTTGGGCTGGACGAAAGTCACGTCCACATTGCGGTCCAGTTTCGGGTCGTACATGGACTCCACAGTGGTGCTGGAAACCAGCGAGTTGCTGATGTCCTTCTGGAAGTAGGTCACCGCCAGCATGGAGTGATCGGCAAAGTACCACTCATAGGCCAGGTCAAACTGGTTGGCGAGCTCCGGGTTCAGGTAGGGATTGCCGCGTACGCCGGTGCCGGTATCGAGGTTGGCAGAGGACTGGTTGGCAATCTTGATGTAGTCCGGGCGGGCCATCACCCGTGCCGCCGAGAAGCGCACGATGCTGTCGTCGGTCAGGTCAAAGGCCACGTTCAGGTTGGGCAGTACCTCGGTGTAGTCATGGTCCTCGGTGGCCAGGCTCACGTTGTAGCTGTCGCGGTCGTCGACCAGGTCTTCCAGCAACTCATAGCCGCCCAGCATGTCCAGGGACGCTGCCAGCCAGTCCCCTTCCCAGTTGTAACCGGTGGAAGCCACATCGGTCTGTACCACACGCACACCCACGTTGCCGCGGAAGCCCTCACCCTCGAAATCACCGGAGAAATAGGCCGCGTAGATTTTCTCGTTCACATCCCAGGTGTCCGGCAGGAACAGGATGGTGGCGGCGTTGGCATAGGCCTCCCGCGGGAAGATCACCGATTCCGCCCTGCCCACGTTCAGCAGCGGGTAGGGAGCACCCGACTCGTTGTAGGCGTAGTCACCCAGGGTACCGGCGCTCAGGTTGCCGTACAGCCAGCGGTTCCAGCCGGAGGTGTCGCTGCCACCGCCGTACTCGGTGGCATCCGCCGAGTGCATGGCGTCGGTCAGCCAGTGGAATCGTGTGCCGTTCTGGAACTGGCCCTTGTCGTGGTCGCGGTAGTACACCCCGGTCTTGAAGGTGTGGAAGATGCCCGCGTCGGCATCGAACTGCAGGTCCAGGCCAGCGTAATCTTCCTCGTCGGACATGATGCGCTGGTTTTCCATCATCCAGCCGAGTCCGCGCCCGAGCAGTTGCTCGTCGGTCTCCGGGCTGCCGCCGACAAAGGCGGTGGAGTTCAGGCCGTTGAAGCTGGAGCCGGACAGGAAGGTATCGAA
Organism: Parahaliea maris; assembly: GCF_008064665.1. Lineage (GTDB taxonomy): Bacteria > Pseudomonadota > Gammaproteobacteria > Pseudomonadales > Halieaceae > Parahaliea > Parahaliea maris. The sequence goes on from NZ_VRZA01000009.1 coordinate 14,486, forward strand.
ACCGTACTGGCGGTCGCTGGACGTGCCGCCCTCCGCCTCGGTGTGGCCGGCGCGCAAAGTCAGAGTGGCACCGTCGAAATCGTGCAGGTATTCCAGGTCCAGGGATTCAGTTTCGCTGAAGGACTCGCGGTCGATGACATAGTACTCGGCGTAGTTATCGGCCACCTGGCCTGCTACCACACCGTCGCCCGCCAGTACCGCGCTGCTGGCGTCGATGGTGCCGCCACCCGCCTGGCCGTTAAACCACTGGTAGTTGTTGTGGTTGGTGTTGTTGGCATCCAGCTCGGAGTTCAGGTAGGTCGCCGTGAACTGGCCGCGCTCCGTGGGGCGCCACTGGCCGGTGGCCAGCGCGGTCTCGCGCTGACGCTCCTGGGTGAAGTAGGCGTCGCCCAGGGCCCGCGGGTTCCACACCTCGCCGAGGCCGAAGTTCTGGCGCTCGAAGCCGAGAATTTCGGTGCCTTCACGCAGCAGGGAACGATCCTGCCGGGTCAGTGAGATGTTAAAGCCCAGCGATTCCGCCTCGTTCTTCCACGAGTACAGGCCGGACACCAGCGGATCCACTTCTTCCGAGGTTTCGGAGTACATACCCTGAACCTGCAGGCTGCCACTGTTGGCGTCCATCTCCAGCGGGCGGCGGGTGCGCAGCATCACGGTGCCACCGAGCGAGCCTTCCTGGAGGTCAGCGCGCGGTGTCTTGTACACCTCCAGGGAGGAAACGATGTTGGAGGGCAGCAGGGTGTAGTTGAAGGCGCGGGACGGGTTGTCCAGCACAAACCAGTCCGCGGAAGCGACGGCGGCGCCGTTGAGCAAGGTACGGTTCTGGTTGGGGGAGGTACCGCGAACAGCGATCTTCTCACCCTCACCGAAGCCGCGGGTTACCGAGACACCGGTGATACGACTGAGTGAATCGGCCACGTTCTTGTCCGGGAACTTGCCCAGGTCTTCCGCGTTGATGGCGTCGACAATCGCGACGGCATTGCGCTTGGTTTCCAGTGATTCCTGCAGGCTGCCGCGGATACCGGTCACCACCACCTCTTCGAGGGCGGGTGCGGCCTCCTGGGCCTGCACCGCACCGGTGACTCCACAGAGGGCCAGGACCGACAGCGAGCTGTGCAGGAAGCGCGGTGTGAAACCGGAGATCGAGCGGATTGATGATGTCATTTTTTTCACAGGTTCCCCCTTGTGATTCTGCTTATTCAAGCGACTTGACCCTGTCCGACACAGCGACCTGAAACGGTGCGACCGTTTACGAGCAAAGACAACGTTGTCGCAGAGAACCCTACGCCTGCGGGACAACGTTGTCAACAGGTGAGAAAACACTTGTTCACCGCCCCTCCCCCGCAACGCCATCCCCGAGCGCTTTTATCGGGGGACACCCTCGGGCGCCACTGCCGGAGTCATCCCCGAGCGCCACTGTCGGGGGGCATCCCCCAATGCTTTTGTCGGTGGTCCGGCACTCCGGGATCCATTGTCCGCCGGGGTAATAACAATGGATCTCCGCCTTCGCGGAGATGACGCGAGGGTGGAGACTACGCGGGGACGGAGATGACGCGAGGGCAGAGATGACGCGGGGGGTGGATTTGGCCGGTGGCGGAGATGACGTGAGTGGGGCCCAGGGGCGCCTGACCCCTTCGATATGACAACGTTGCATACGGCATTCCATCCGGGATCTATTCCCCGCCAACCATCCAAAACGCCCGACCTTAGCCTAATCGACTGAAAATCAGCCAATTCAGCGGAAAGTCAGAAAGTAAGGCACTCCTGACAGCCTTGCCAGGCGCGGGTTTCAGGGCTAAGTGTTATTTGCGGCGGGAATGTTCCTGGTGCCCCGAAAAGGCCCCGTTACCGGGGCAAATGAGCTATGGGCCCAGAATAAATCGCGATCAGTCGACGTAAAATTTAACGTCAATTAGACTGGCCTATTCTCGATTGAAAATTCCCTCGATTTTCCAGGGAGCTAGAGATACATGGTGCAGACCGCCAGACCTATCTTTGGCCGCTTCTATGGCCTCATTAACATTCCCAAGTGCAAAAGCAGTGGATTTAAATTCACCAATATTCAAGGTCAGCGACACTGGGAACCACCGGCCTTATTACCTGTGCAGCTCCAATCTGCTGCTGTCAGTCATGCAGCTATCGTTCTGCTTGATCTGACACCCGCCTGAATGCGTCAGATGCTGCGCGCCGCAACCGCCTGTCCGGCACGGCGGCCAAAGAACGTTGCATCCCCTACAGACATGCCGCTGGCGTAGCCCTTCCCCGAACGCGGCAGACCAGCCGTCGCACGACCGGCGGCGTAGAGTCCGGGAATCGGCCTATCACTCACATCGAGTACTTCACCCGTCGTCCGCGTCTTCAAGCCCCCCAGGGTGAACATGAGCGGCCCGGCGGAACCCGGCACGATCACTGCTCGCATCTCATTGGCAGAATACTCCACCAGCGCGTAGGGCGGCTTGCTCAGAGGTTTGAGCCACTCCGCCGCCTTATGGAACAGGGGGTCCTCGCCCTGCGCCGCGTACTGGTTGAAGTAAGACACGGTTTGTTCCAGTTTGCCGGCGGGGAAAGGCGCCTCGGCGGCAACTTCCGCAATGGTGTCGCCAGTAGCCACCACCGGCGCTCGTTCCAGGTAGTCGGAGGCGGCATAGTCCTCCTCCTGTACCAGCAGGTAGAACTTCTGGCCCGGCTGCTGGCAGGAATACCAGGCCAGGCGCGCCAGGTAGGCATCTTCATTGATGTAACGCTCGCCGCGCGCATTGAGCAACACACCGTAAGTCAGTTTTGCTGGCGGATACAGAGGAAAGGACAGAAAGGCTTGGTCCATGTTGATCACCTGGCCACCGGCCGCCAGGCCCAGCACAATGCCATCGCCGATGTCATTACTGCTACCGTAGGGAACCGCATACTGGTTAATTTCCGGCAGGTACTGGCGGGTCATTTCCTGGTTCATTACAAAGCCGCCGGTCGTCAGCACCACTCCCCGATGCGCGCGGATACAAATTTCCCGGTTTTCACGCTTGGCTACCGCGCCGCAGATTGCCCCCTGCTCGTCCCGCAACAGCGCCAGCAGGCGGGTATCGGCCAGCACCTCGGCACCGGCCTCACTGACGCGCGCCATAATCGCATTCATGAACAGCTGGCCACCCTCATCGCCTTCCCTGGAGGGCACATGGCCCCGCGGCACGGGCGCAGCAACCCGGTTGAAGGGGTGCGACTTCTCATTGCCGGTGAACAGTAGCGACTCGTCGGTGAGCGGCACCACGGTACGCTCCAGGAAAGCCGCGCGCTTGTATGGCACGCCCAGTGATTCGGCCCAGTCGAAGTGTGCCGCCGCCCCTTCCGCATAGCAGCGGATTCGCTCGTCGTCGCCAAGTGGCCCCAGCGCCTCGCGCAGGTAGGCCGCCATGTTCTCGGTGGAGTCCTCAAAGCCGGTGGCTTTCTGGAGCGCGGTTCCGCCACTGCCACCAAGGTACATCTCGCAGCTGGACATCGCCGTCGCGCCACCCCCGGCACTGGCGCGTTCCAGTACCAACACCTGAGCTCCCGCCAGCGCCGCCTCGAGGGCCGCAGCTGCTCCGGCGCCGCCGTAGCCGCAAACAAGGACATCGGTTTCATAATCAAACCGTGCAACGGACTGTAGTGGGCGTATCTTGTCTACGGGCAGATTGGCGTTCATCAGCGAATACTCCTGTTTTATTTTTTAAATATCAGGCCCTGCTCCAAATCCTCAACAATCAGGACAGGAGCTCAGGCAAAGACAAAACCTTTGTAGCCGCTCTGCACTGCCTCTTCACAGAGCAGCCGGAAACGCGGAAAACCACCAACATAGACCATGAAGCCGCCCTTTTTACCTTCGATATTTTTGCCGTTGTACCAGGAGTCCGCGAACTTGTGCAGCGACAAGCCAGATACCATATCCACTTCGTCAGCCCACTCCTGTTCGGCACTTTCAGTCACATCGATTCGCGCGTGACCTTTATGCATCATTTCGTCAATGATGTCCGCGGTCCAGTTCACCTGCCACTCACCTGTAGTGATCATCTGTGCCTGCGCGGCGGGCGTGGAAGGTCCGTGAATCATAAAGAGATTAGGGAACCCTGCGACCATTGCCCCCAGGTAGGTAGATGGTCCTTCCGCCCATTTATCGACCAGTTTTCGCTGACCGCAACCCTCAATATCAATTCGAGTCATGGCGCCCGTGACGGCATCAAAGCCGGTCGCGGTAACGATGACGTCAAGTTCGTATTGATCTCTCTCGGTTAGCAACCCAGTTTCGGTGAACTCCTTGATGGGAGAATCCCTGACATCCACCAACGTGACGTTTTCCTGGTTGAACATCTCGAAATATCCATTACCGATGCACAGTCGCTTGCCTCCGATCGGGTAGGTTTTCGGACATAGCAAGTCGGCAGTCTTGGGATTCTTCACAATCGATCGAATCTTTCGGCGGACAAATTCACACACCATTTCATTGGCTTCGGCATCGGTCATGACGTCGCTAAAGGCAAACAGCAACTGGAACGCGCTTTTTGAGTTCCACGCCTTCTCGAGGATTTTCTCGCGATCTTCCGGCGTACAGTCATGAGCAGAATATTCAGGATACTCGACCAGCGACGCTCCATAAGTATCGAGCATCTGTTCGCGCCGCGTCGCGTAGTTCGCCTTCCAGTCCCGTTCGTGCTCCTTGTCGAGCGGCCGGTTTCCCGAGGGCATGCAATAGGCCGGTGTACGCTGGAATACGTATAGTTCCTTCGCTTGCCTAGCGATAATTGGCATCGCCTGTATTCCAGTCGACCCGGTCCCGATAAATCCCACACGTTTGCCGGAGAAGTCCACTCCTTCGGCAGGCCACCGAGCAGTGTGGTAGATGTCTCCACAGAACTTTTCACGACCTGGCCACGGCGGAGAATTCGGCGCTGTAAGGCTGCCAGTCGCAGCTATCACAAACCGGCAAACTACGTGATCGCCAGCTTCTGTATAAACATTCCATCGCTCTCTGGCTTCGTCGAAAGCCAGCCTTGTGACGGGATTGGAAAATCGGATATGTTGGCGAAGGTTGAAGCGATCTGCGACATGATTTGCATAGCGTTCCAGATCTGGCTGAGCGGAGAAGTATTCTGGCCAGCTCCACTCCTGCTGTAGAGATTCGTCAAATCCGTAGGAGTATTCGACACTCTCAATGTCGACCCGGGCTCCCGGGTAACGGTTCCAGTACCACGTTCCCCCAACACCATCGCCAGCCTCAAAACACACAACCTTGTAGTCGCGGAGGCGGTGAATCGCATACATGCCGGAGAATCCGGCGCCGACAACAACGACGTCTACTGTTTCAATTTCTGCACTATTCATCTTATAACTGCTCGTTCAAATGGAACTCGCTAATCCGTTAAGACTTACGGGATCCCGTCACGTTTCCTCGCGAATTAATCCATGCCTGTCTACCTGTTAGGGTCCTACTTCTGCAACGTCACCTTACAAAACCCTGAACCGCAGGTGGTCAAGAAGCACCAACGCCGCTTCACCTCGATGGATGACAAAATACAGTTTCTATGCACCCAGGGTATGACCACCCGGGAGATGGTCACCACGTTCAAGGAAATGTACGACGAACTCTCAATCACCAGCGGACTCGGAAAAGGCGGCCTGGAGTTGGAGTTCTCTCACTGGCTGCGGGAAGCCCCTGGGTCATACTCAGTGGCAAAGCTATAGTTTAGAATTCCACAGTAAAATCCACACCATAGCTGACGGGATTTTCGAATACAGCGGTATACGTAGTCCCCAGGTCCCCAGATGCGCTTATCCGCTGCTCGTCAGTCAAGTTACGACCCCAAATAGACAGCCTTCCGGTGGCTCCACCCAGCGGTATATCGCTGAGCGTCGCTCGTGCGTGCAACAGCCAGCGAGGATCCTGAAATAGAATATCGTTCGCACGTACATTCTCAGGTAGAGCGGGCGATGTGCTCAGACGTTGGTAGGCGCTTGCAATGCTGGACATATACTCAGCATCGGCGCGAAAACTGAGCGACATTCCTGCACCGACTGCGAATGAGTACTCCGCACCCAGATTGGCGGTAAACTCTGGCCGGATAATGCCATAATCAATACCTGGTGGGCTCTCTATCATCTTGAAATCATTATACGCACCCAGCGCGCTGAGCATTAGGCCTTCAACCGGTATCGCGTTGATCTCATACTCAATTCCATAGTTACGCACTTTTCCTGCATTGGTGGTTGCAAAGCTGCTGAACGGGACAATCGCGCCACTGGGAACGACTACCGAAAGCTGGATCGGCTGCGACTGCTGAAGATTGTCATATTCCACGTGATAGAGTGCGAAATTAGTGCGCAGTATGCTGCCGAAAAAGTCGGCCTTAACACCTACTTCTGTAGATTCAGCTTCCTCCTTTTTGTACTCGGATGAGACAGATGCGAGAATCGACTCGCCCGTTGCTGGATCAACAACGGACGCCTGTAGCGCAGAGAGCCCACCTGCTACGAAACCGGTTGTGTACTTGGCGTATACCATCGTGCTTTCATCATGGTTATATGAAATGCTGGCGAGCCAGGTAGCATTACCTTCATCATAGTCGAACGTATTGCCAGGTTCGTTAGTACCATCGAATATAGTTTTGGCGTCCTGCGTATAGCGAACACCGCCGGTGACGTCGATCCGGTCAGTCAAATGATAGGTCGCCTGTCCGTAACCAGCGGCCTGGCGCGAACGATAAAAGGTATCGCGTTGACTCCCGGTGAAACTTAGGGGAATGACATTGTTCGCAAGACTTGTGAATGGAAAAACGCTGGATACATAGGTACCCGGATCGGTTTCGCGACTATAGTAAAAAAGACCGGCGGTAAGGCTTAGAGCATTGGTGTCAACGATAAACTGGGTCTCATTACTGAACTGTTCCTCTTGAGACGCAGCATTGAATGACAGAATCGAGAACGGCTGCAGCGATCCGGTCGCGTCCGGCAGAACCACGCCACCCGCACCATCCAGTTGGTTGAGCCGATAACCACGGTCAACAGAACGCCAGCCCGCGATATTCTTGATTGTTAGATAATCGTTTGCTTGATATTCGGCAGACAGAAAATGTGACACGATTTTGTTATCATGGACCGAGGTCATGTCGTTGTAGACGGTGCTCGAGCGTTCCTGCTGGACATAATCACTGAGGGTGGGGCCACCAAAAAATGTCTGCGCGGCGATAATATCGCGAGCTGCAACCCCGCCCGGCCCGCCTGAAAAACCAATTATTTGGCTAGCAGGCCCGGGACTACGCCACTCCATATAGTTAAATTTGTAATCCATACCCAACCCATCGAAGGGCTCGTAATGTATGGCACCGCTGAACGCCTCAGTTTTTGTCCAACCAAGTTCGCGGGCGGACGTGACCGTACGCTCTTTGTTAAGACTCGCTCCATTGACTTCCCACGTCTGCCTATTGGCGTTACGGACATCGCTACCCCGATCATTGTAGAGATAGGTGGCTGATATACTTAGTCCCTTCCATTCCGGTAGATCAATTCGGGTTTTGCTGCGGAGAGAATCGAATCGCGCATAGCTTAATTCCTGCCGTGCAGAAAATTCTCCACTGGGGGTTGCGGTAATGTAATTCACCGCGCCTGCCGTCGAGTTAGTACCAAACAATGTACCCGCCGGTCCACGAATTACCTCGATCCGCTCGATATCGCTAACGTCGAACATGAGTGTGTTCATGTTTCCCAGGTAAACCCCGTCCATGTAGAAGGACACGCTCTTGTCGGCAATGGGATTCGATGGGTTAGCCGCCAGTGACCCCCTCATGGTAATAAGTGGAACATTACCGCTCAGGTCCTCTCTTACGACTAGACTCGGAATCTTCGAGCCCAGATCGGTGACTCCCTGAATCCTCTGCTCCTGAATCTGCTTCGATGTAAGTGCTGTTACGGCGACCGGAATATCCTGCAGGTTCTCCTCACGTTTTTGTGCGGTGACGATCACCTCTTCAATCTGCGCAAATGCTGTTGAAGTGTAATGCGTACAAAGCGATGCACTTACCGCAGCTGCGATTGCCGATTTTCGATACGAAAAAATGCTCATATAACCCTCTATTTTTATAATCCAGATCGCTTACATTGAATTGGAACCCGACTCTTCGATCACACCATCCCTACTACTTCGAGCATTGGGACTTGATTCAACAAAAAACTGCTCCCTTCGCGCTCCAATTGAGACACGTGACCTACACCTGTCGATTACATTTCGCACACAGCGCTTAAAAGCTGATTTGGTTTCCCAGGCTTCGATCGTCAAAACTCGTATCCGTGGATACCGGGACAATGCCAGCTATCAGGCCGATCGTTTGTTTCGAAACACAAAAGACTGAGAATCAAGGCGTTTGGAAATCGATGCTATGCCATACAACACTGGTAACGCATATGTGGTCTGCGTACCTTTATGCGCTCAATATAAGGTGGGGAATTCGGCCGGTCAAGATAAATCTGATACAGTACGACTGCTGGTATCGCACTAACTGGAATTTTCTTTCCCGCCCTGGCGATAAGCTCGTGGGCTGCTGCCAACATAGCGCCGAAAAAGCCGCGAGAAGTACGCGGCATCCTGGATTCCGATTTGTCTGCCGACTTCTGCAACGCTCAGCTTGCCTGAGCGCAGCAGTTTTGCCGCGCGTGTCAGCCGTTTCTCATCGCGCCATCCGAAAATGCTCAAGCCTGTCTGCTTTTTGAAGAGACTTGTGAGCCGGGAGCTGGACATGTGCACGTGATCCGCTACCTCCCTGACAGTAAACTCCTTATCGAAGTTCTCGGAAATGTACCGTTGCGCCTCTTGTACACGGGCATCCAGAACCGCGGAGCGATCAGTGTCCGAGAACTCGGCCAAGCGTAACAACAAATGTTCCATCAAGTTGTTTTCGAGCTCTACTTTGTATCTTGACTTGCTCGACGATGTTTTATTCAGTGCGTCGAACGCTGAACGTATGACAGACTGCCCCTCGCGCGGGATGCTCAGAATATAGGCATCAGGCCCGAAGGGCTGCCATTCAAGGTACTGGCGCCAGTGCGTCTTGGGCTGAAAGCTGATCCAGTAGTGACTCCATGATGCACATTGCGTCGACCGTTGAAGGGTAAAAAGTGCATTCGGGGAGACCAGTAAAGCATCGCCAGGTCCTGTCTGCGTGTCCCGGATACCGCAACGAAAACACGCTTCCCCGGCGACGGTGTACATCAATCCCCATCCGGCTAGCCGGTTGTTGTGTGAGATTTCATAGTCGAAAGGCCCGTTTGCCCTGCGTTCTGCCAACCCACAGACAATGGCCTGAGAAGTCAACTTACCCTTTTGTAGCGCGGCGAAAAACTCGCGATGGAGCTCTTCCGCTTCCGCGATGCTGAACTCCTTTCGTCCACTCATCCTGTCTTGCCAGTATTCGCCAATTCGGAGCAGCTCGGGTTGTTGGCGAATCGTCTGATGCACCTGAGTGAACCAGTAGCGAAACAGTGTGGGGGCTACCGGTGATTCTGTATTCGCAAAGTAACTGGCAGCTCCCTCGAGCAGTTCCTCATCTATCGGCTGCAGGGTAGTCAGGCGAAATATCAGTTGGGCAGCGGTGCAGATACTGGTCATTTTGCGCGTTTAGTCCAAGTTAAAGGCTAAATCGTTATACATAGAGTAGTGAAACAGGCTTATTGTCCTCTATTGGAAGTTGCCTGCAAGCAATTTGTTAGTGACGGCAGTATACGAATAAGAGCTGTCGTCAGTGTTCACCGAGCTTAATTGAGGATGTCCCTATGTCTGCACAAAAAGCGCAGTCCTGGCTAATACAAGGCGGCACCGTCGTCGATGGAAGCGGTAGCCCGGCCTACCCGGCTGATGTACGAATTTGTGATGGCCTGATTGTCGAAATCGGGACTGACCTGAACGCAGCGATCGATGAAAAAGTCCTCGACGCAGCTGACTGTATCGTCTCACCGGGATTTATCGAGACGCATACGCACTTCGACGCCGCTATCTGGTGGGATCCTTCTATGGACCCCCTGCCGGGATTTGGCGTAACTACTTCGGTAATGGGAAATTGTGGCTTTGGTATAGCCCCGATCAGTGACGACGCTGCAGCACGGAAGGACCTGGTTGGCATCTTCTCATTTTTTGAGGACATCCCCTCAGGGCCGTTTTTCTCTGAACTGCCATGGGACTGGCATAGCTGGTCGGAGTACAAGGCTTCGATGGAAAAAAACGTCACAGTCCCGACCAACTACAGCGCATTCGTTGGGCATATTGCCCTGCGTCTGGCCGTGATGGGGCTGGACGCATGGGAAAGAGCGGCGACTGCGGAAGAAGTAGAACGCATGGCGTCAATGCTGGATGAGGCCATGGCGGCTGGCGCTCTCGGCATGTCTTCAAATTTGTTCGATCATGACGGGGAAAACCGTCCGGTACCCAGTCTCAAGGCTGACGATGCAGAACTGCGCGCCCTGTTTGAAGTGGCAGCGAAGTACCCGGACGGATGCTGCCAGGTAATTGTCGACACTTTCCGCTCGATGACTGCGCCACAGATGTTGCAGCGTGTTGCCGATTTAACGGAAGATCTCGATCTTCGGGTGCAGTGGGCCGGCTTACCTACCCTGGTTTTCCAGCGTGATCTCATGGGGGTACAGGCGCCTCTTGTCGAACTGCACGAGAAGCTGAAAAGCGAAGGCCGTGATTTCTGGACTGGCTTCTCCCATGTCTCCATCACCAACACCATTGGTATCCAGAATTCATTGATATTCGCCCAGTCCAATGAATACGTGTGGAACGAAGTTGTCGATGCCGAAACCGATGAAGCGAAGGAGTTACTGCTGCGGGATCCTGCATGGCGTGCTCGCGCACAGACGTCATGGGATAACGAGTCCTTTGAGTTTTCCCCGTTCCGGCCAGCCAGTGCCCGACAACTTATGCTGATGAATTCGGATAACGGTGTTGGCCCTACCAATCTGACCTTGGGCGAGTATATGGAACAGGTTGGTGCCGAGCATCCGTCGGATGCGATGGCGGAATGGCTACTCGCCAACGGCCTGGAATCGACAGTCACCATGCCCCCGTTCGAGAAGGATGATGACATGGTCATTCGACTGCTACGGGATCCGTTTGCTGTCGGCAATATCAGCGACGCCGGTGCGCACGGACAAATGCTGTGTGGCGGCGGTGAGAATATCAAACTCATAACCAATTATGTGCGCGATACCGGTCGCATCACATTGGAAGAGGCTATCCACAACCTCTCCGGAAAAGTCGCAAAGCACTTCAATTTCAAGGATAGAGGTGTACTGGAAGTCGGAAAGCGAGCCGATGTTACCGTGTTCAACATGGACGAAATTCAGGAGCGGGACATGAAACGCGTGTATGACGTGCCGAAGGGTGATGGCACTAACACGTGGCGCTGGACCAGAGATGCCGCTCCCGTGCGGGCCACGCTGGTGAATGGAGTGGCGACATTCCTGGACGGTGCGCCGACCGGAGAACGCCCCGGGCTGATGCTGCGACCAGGCTAGGTTGTCGCTCTATTCAAACTCGGCAGGTAACTGGAACCTGCCGATCACCCGGTTTTTTTAACAGCGTTTATTCAATAATTCTAACAGCGATTTGTTATGTCCGAGATAAGTCCGGCTGCTGCCGTAACCCCGGTAGACACGGTAGATCGCCGTGCTCCGTTCATGGCGTTCACCGCCTTTATGGCGCAGAACACTGCTACCGGATTGTGTTATGGCTCATTTGGTGTGCTGGTGTTGGAGTTCGAGCAACGCACCGCCGTTGGCAGGGCACAAATCTCAATAGCCTTTTCTCTTGTTGTGCTCACCACGGGATTGCTGGCACCTATCATCGGCAGCCTGTTGGGCCGTGTAAGTATTCGGGCGGTAATGGTGGCCGGGGCCCTGTTGAGTGCTTGCGGCTTTGCCGGACTCGCGCATTCCAGCAGTTTCCTGGCGATGCTGGGGTGCTTTGGCCTGTTGATAGGGCCGGGAGTCAGTTTATTGGGCAATATACCGGCTATTACACTGGTCAATAACTGGTACACACGTCGCCAGGGCCTGGTCCTCGGACTGGTGATGATGCCGGTAGCTATTACTCTTGTGCCTTTGGTGGTTGTAAACCTGCTTCCGACGCTGGGCCTGGAACGTATTTTGTGGCTCATTGCCACCGGGTATCTCGTCATACTTCCCCTGCTGCTATTCGTTTCGGATGGCCCGGAAGATCTCGATTCTGCAACGAGCGGCCCACGGGCTGATGCACTTGCCAGCGCGACAACACGCAAAGTAACGCCGATGCTGTATGAGATAATCGGAAACCCGGCGTTTCTTCCGTTGATCCTGGCTACGGGGCTTGTGGTGGGGGCAGGTATTTCGAAAAACACCCATCTGGTTCCCCTGATCGTCGAAAACCACTGGTCCCTCAAGCAGGCGACTCTGTTACTGGCAATTTCGGGCGGCTCTGCAATGGTCGGTTCACTGTTGCACGGCGTTCTTGCAGACCGCTTCAACGCGTCGCGGGTCCTGATGGGCAATGCCCTGCTTCAGGCCGTTGTGTGGTTTATCCTGGTTGCTCCCGTCTCGTATCCGCTGCTGGTGGTGGACGCCGTTCTGATAGGTATCTGCCTGGGTGGATTCCTCACCGCCAAGGCTGTCGTGGTAGTGCGTATATATGGCCGGCAGCGGTTTGCCGCCGTCAGTGGTTTGACCAGCCTGACCACACTGCCTTTCCTATTTGGACTCTCGCCGCTCGTCGGAGTGTTGCGAGAGCATACTGGAAGCTATCGCGTGCCGATCTCATTTTTGATCGGCGGTCTCATCATTGCTGCCATCTGTATGGCTTTCGTGAGCCGACGAGAGCGCCACCAAGCGTTGGCTCCAGGCTGAGACCATTGGACTCTGGACTTTTGGTAGCCACCCAGGGATTGCGCTAACTAGCGGCTGCATCGACTGAACATATTCATAAATCTCAAGTGAAATAATAAGGAGACTCCATGAAAATTAACCGACTGCCAGTTTTTACCCTGGTATCAAGTGCGACGCTGATTCTAGCGCAGGGCTCTGTGGCACAGGATATAGCCAGGAGCAATGGTGCCCTGGAGGAAGTTATCGTCACGGCACAAAAGCGTGAGCAAAACCTGCAGGCGGTGCCCATTGCAGTGACCGCACTTACAGCCGATACCCTCAGGGCGTTCCGGGTCACCAATGTTGAGGGCTTGAGTAATCTCGCCCCCAATCTCAACGTGCAGCAACAGGGGCGCGGTACGCTCCCTCATATTAACATACGCGGGGTCTCTTCCGCAGTCGCCGACGCGGCGGTGGATCCAAAAATTGCCACCTATCTGGACGGAGTCTACATCGGTCGTACCGTTGGTTCGATTTTTGATCTGGCAGACATCGAGCGGGTCGAGGTGCTGCGGGGTCCCCAGGGTACGCTGTTCGGCCGCAATGCCACTGGCGGTGCCATTAGTATTATTACCGCCGCGCCCACCGGCCAATTGGGATTCAAGCAGGATTTCACCTTTGGTAACTACGACATGCTGCGCAGCCGTTCGACACTTGATCTGCCTGCGTTCGGACCGTTGCGCTTGAAAGTAAGTTATCTGCACGACGAGCAGGAAGGCTATTCCGATAACCTGATTGGTGGCCAAACAATCGATCTTCGCTTACGAGATCGGGCGATGGGCGTCCTGAAGTATGCCGACAAACTGGGTGGCAAGGAATCTGACGCCGTCATGGTTGGCGCACAACTGGACGTAAGCGATAGTGTGATGTTTGACTACCGCTTTGACTACACGGATAGCACTACTGTAGGCACACCGACACAGCAACTTGGTATTGTTGGAGCAACCGCGCCATTGATGTCTGCGATCAACGCATTCCAGCCACTGTATGGCGGTATCACCAACCTGAGTAGCAAACCCCTCGGCAATGTAGCTGCCGCCACCAGTGAGGAACAACTCGACATCTCTGGTCACAACCTGACCCTGACCTGGGACATAAACGAACAACTCAACCTGAAGAGCATCACGGCCTATCGCGAGATGGAACAGGACCCGGCCATCTATGATCTGGGTGGCACAGGTGGATGGAAATTCACCACTACACAGATGGCAGCGCTTTTTGCCGGGGATATTCCGGGTATCCTCGCCAACCCACCGGGGCCCAATGATTCGTTCTTCAGTATCCTGACTGCTCGCGCACTGGAACAGGATCAGGTGAGCCAGGAACTGCAACTTACCTGGACCGCTGATCGCTTTGATATTGTTGCAGGAGGGTTCTATTTTCGGGAGGAATCAAGTTCACACAATGTACTCGGCGTACTGCAACCCGTCGAAAACGGCGTAGTCCGTCCTTCCTTTTTGGACCCGATATTCGGCAACGGCGTGAATAACTCGGACAACAAAAATGAATCATTTGCTGCATTTGTCCAGGGTACCTGGCGTGTTTCCGATCAACTCGACTTTACCCTTGGCCTGCGCCGTACCGAGGACAAGAGGGAGTTCAATCTGATTGAGGCCGGGGCCGCGGCAGGCGCGGGCGATTTGGACGAAGGTATCTATGATCTCGACTACGGCAAGACCAACTACACCGTGATCCTGAACTACCGCTGGGCGGAAGACGTTATGAGCTATGCCAAGGTAGGCACTGGTTTTGCCGCCGGCGGGATTATGAACGGCATTCCCTACGACCCCGAGGAGATGACAAACTACGAGATCGGCCTCAAGTCCCAGTTTCTCGACAATCGCCTGCGGTTGAATGCAGCGGCCTTTTTCATGGACTACGAGGATCTTCAGGTACAAACCTTCAACGACGGCAAGCAACGTTTCGAGAATGCGGGACAGGTGGAAGTTTCCGGCCTGGAACTGGAACTGGATACAGTCATCGTGGACGGTCTTACCGCTAGCGCTTCTCTTGGCTGGTTCGACTTTAAATACAAGGAATATCTGCGCAACGGCGTGGACATTTCAGACGACGTACGCCACATCCGGGCCCCTGATCTGAACGGTAGAATCTCACTGCAGTACGACCTGCCAGAAACACTGTTCGGGGGAACACCATTCATGCGACTGGATTCGCGCTATTCATCCGAGGCTGAGAACCTCAGTATCGCGAGCGGTTATCCCGAAATCGACCGGCTATCTATGCGGGATGCCTACTGGCTGGTCGACCTCCGAGCTGGACTGGCATCGGTCCCCGCAGGCTCCGGTAAGATAGATGTGTCTCTCTGGGCGAGGAACCTGCTTGATGAGGACGACGTCAACGTCTATGGGAACGAAGTGTTAAACATAACCGGAATCTATTCCAGGCCACGGACCTACGGAGTTGATTTCAGTTTCATCTATTAGCGATAGCGTGTAATACATCTTGGGGAACCCGCGGAGTACACGATGAGGCCGTGGGCGCCCCTAACATGCTGGCTACGCTGTCTGGCGCAGTGGCGGGATCTACGATGAGGCCGGTCGAATCGTGAGTGAATCTGCCGGCCCGATCGCGGGGTGTGTCGATCACGAACTGCCTCTCCTCGCTCCGGTCTGCAGGGTCTTGCTGATGTAGCCATTGCGGCTGTTCTTGGCAGCGGAGTGCCCGCCCTAGGCATAGCACAGATGCTCATCGAACTCGGCATTCAAGGCAGTTTCGACGGTGTTTTTGCTCAGCATCTGCGGAAACTCGTTGAGATCGGCTTCCGTCTTGATGTTCCTGGCGGCTGCATGGGCAATCGTTTCGAGTTATTGCTTCAATCATATTGCCTATCCTCACCCAGTGACTGGGCGAATGACAGGCAGTTACACAGATTTAGTTAGAGTCTCGAGGCCCTCGATTTTAGCGCTCTGTGTTCAGCCCATTTACAGGCGAGCATATTACTGAGAAACAACGCGCCGGCTTATCGCCCGTATTGCGCCAGGCATGGTTAGTGTTCCTCTGGACTACGACGTCGCCAGGCTTCATCGAAGTGAGGCCATCGTCAAGTTCCAAGCTGAGCTCACCTTCCAGCAAAATGAGGATATCCAGTGTCGGCGTGCGATGAAAGCCATGTTCATCATGCCCCGGTATCCCATCCTTCAAATACTCCACCATATCGGCATCAGTCGGAAGATTAAGACTCATCACCTTTACCCCACCGGACAGGAAATCCAGGCTCCCAAGAGAATCAGGGCGAGGAAGAAAGCCCAGAGGATTGTCGCTATCGCTCTCCCAGATGTCGCTGTGCGCAGGCAGTTCGTCGATTCGCATGATGCGAGATTTTCCGTCCGGACCGTTCTCCGTGACTATCCTTCTCATTTTTCCATCCTCACTTTAAGCCTACATTAAAGCTGTGAACTGCAATCTTTCCCTCAGGACGACTATCGTATTCACCTGCACAGAGAATAATATATCGTCAGGTTTTGTATCGGTTGTGCCGTCGCCAGGTCCTGGACGCTAGTATCCAACCGTGATCACGGTTGCCGATGAATACCGGGACAGGGAGTTCTCATCGCTGAAGAGACTTCACGGCATTATAGAAGGCCTCGGCCTCACGGAGGTAGTCGCCTGCCGGGGTGAACAACAGATCCGACACCCCATTGGCCTGGGCCTCCTGAGCTTTTTCCAGAATTTGATCGGCCTCACCTACCCAAACGCTCCATTCGGGTTTTCCATCGATAGAGGCATAAGCACAACGATCTGCTTCGTTGAGATGGGTCATGTGGTTCTGGTGTACAGAGAAATACTTTGGCTCCACCGGATTCTGCTCGATGCTTTTCAGAAAAGCAGCTCCTCCTGGAATGGAGGGCAGAGTATCCCGATCCCATTCCCACGTAGAATGCCAGACACCGCTGTGCCAGACTCCGGCTGAATTGAAGACCCGTTCCGAATAGGGCGATTCCCCTGGGTCAAGCACAGTGCCAGGCAGCATCCTCACCGCCCAGTCAAATGGCTCGGGCGGGTCCATCGATCCAATCCAGCCGTCACCGATCTCACGGGCTATCGCGACTCCCTTTGGACCAAAGGCAGAAATAATGTGGGGTACCTCTATCGGCCTTTCCTTGCCCATGGCGGGATGGTGCATCATCTTGCAGGGCTGCCCTTCTATCTCGACAGTTTCCCCAAGCAGCAACGCGCGAATCTGCTCGATGTAGGTCCGTGTATACTTCCAGGTGAGTGCCTTCTGTCCCAGCGTGTGACGCGCGGTCATGCCGGTACCCCATCCACAAGCGAGCCGCCCCGGCGCCAGTCGTTCTATTGTTGCTATAGCGGACGCCGTGGACATTACGTGGCGCAGACTGGGAACCAAAACGGATGTGCCCAGGCCAATCCTGTTGGTTGCTTCGGCAATCTGCGCCAGATGAATCCAGATGTCCTCATAAATCGCAGCAGAATCAAACAGCCAAATACGATCATAGCCGAGATTTTCCGCATGCTGGGCCAGCGGCCGAGCGTGAGGGCCGGGCGGAACACCAAGAGAAATCTTCATAAAAACTTGTCCTTAAAAAATATGCAGTCACACGGGAGCTAGCGGAACGCTGGCTGCCAATGCGGTTCAGATAAGCCCGCCGCGTCGAGTTATCGGTCCAGCCAGCTCGCAGGTGGATCGTCAAATTGTATGACACGCGATCTTTCGTCCAGTCTGTTCTCGGCGACTGGAGTTTTGATGGAATTCCCTCGCAATCAATCTTCGACTGGCTTTAGGCAAGAGTACCGCGCCAGCAGTACCAAAAACCACATATGGGGTTTATAGCGGCATATGTGGAACGATAGGGTCCTTTTGCGGGCATGTCAATCGTCCGCTTCGTTGTGGGTAGTGAAGCACGCTTATGAAGCATGTAGAGTTCAATAGACCGAATCGCCTCCAACTCCTTGGACACTTTCCAGCCGTTTTTGGTGACGCCGCTCATACTCTACCGGCGATAGCTGTTCATTAGAACTGTGACGCCGCCGTTCGTTGTAGAACAGCTCGATCAAGCGCATCCAGTACCAATTCGCTGGTGATTCGAGACTGCATCGACCAGCCGATCACCCGGCGTGAGAAGAGATCCAGCACTACCACGAGGCACGGCCACCCATCGTGCGATCTGATGTGGTTAATGTCTGCGGCCCAGCACTCATTGGCAGACCTACCGAGATTTTGGAGGGTTGGCTATGAATAATTCATGTTCTGTATACATTTCCAGGCAATCCGCATTCTATTGCCTAATCTCACCTTGCACCAAATACGCATATCCGTATATAGTTCGCATTAAGGTACTTCAGACAGCGGCGTGTTTAGGCTGTTTTGTATTCCAAAGAAATCAAATAGTCGCCCTAAGTCTGCATGGGCAATGTTCAGGCGGATACCGCGATCTGCCAGATCATTGGTTTTGCTTCGAGGAAAAAGTAAGGAGAATTGAATGCAAGTTGGGAACTACATATCTCCTGGCCACATCGACTTCAGGACCGATGCGACCAGGCCAAAGCCGGGTCCCGGTGAATTGCTCATCCACGTGAAGCGGTGTGGAATTTGTGGTTCAGACCTTCACATGTTCAGAGATGGCTCTCTGCGGGAACGGATCGTAAGGCAAACTCCTGAAGGATATGAAGTACCGGGTCACGAACTGGCCGGCGTGGTTGCAGAGGTTGGCCAGGACGTGGAAGGCTGGAGTGTTGGAGATCGGGTGGTGGCCATACCAGGTTACGGTGGCGGAATGGCTGAATTTATGACAGTGCCGGTCAATCCGTATCAGGTTGTAGCAATACCGGATTCAGTCGACTTTGATGCAGCGGCGACAACGGAGCCGATGGCTGACGCACTTCAGATGGTGCGATTGGCTGATGTTCAGCCTAATGAACATATCGTTATCTTTGGCGTTGGTATCATTGGCCTTGGTGTAATACAGGCTCTGAAAGCAAAGGGAATTCAGGCGGGTAGCATCATCGCAATCGACGTCCAGGAAGCCAGGCTCGACAAGGCGCTGGAGCTAGGAGCCACATCCGTTATAGACGGACGTCAAAAAGATCTGCTGGAGCGAGTGGCGGAGGCTACGGGCGAGGGAGTCAAAACCGATTTTGATCCCAGCCACGCCAATATCGGTGTTGTGTTTGACTGTGCCGGTTACAGCTCGCACTTTGGCCGTCCTGTCCCCCTTGAAACAGCGCTGGAGATTATCGCTCCCGGCAGGGGGCGGATAATTTGTTTCGGGTCTTTCTCGGGGGAGGCCACCCTCAATCTTCACAACATCGTTCGGAAGCAAGCCACGGTAAAAGGCTCCTTTGGTTACCAGCCACAAGAGCTCTTGGATGCGCTCGAGATGATGCGTTCCGGCGCGGTTGATAGGAACACCCTCATTTCACACCACTTCCCCCTTGAAAAAATCGACTCAGCATTTTCGGCACAAATGGGCGCCGATGCCATAAAGGTGATCATTGATATACCCGAGACTGGCTAACTTTGATGTTTCCAAGGGAAGTAACAGAGAGTTGTACCTCGAATAGCAGGTATAGCGTTCTCAGTGTGAATTTCGCTACGCCCTAGCGTCCGGCTTAGCGTGTATTTGGGGATTTAGGATATTTTATGTCGAGTTCGCGATTTACCATCACCAGTAGATCTCCCCAGGATCCGAAGTCCGTCGTCTGTGAGGTGGATGCCACCTCACCTGAGACGGTTTCAAAATTCGCTACCACTGCGGCCCATGTCGGTCTGTCGTGGGGCGCAGATTCAGCAGCCCAGTTGCGTGCAGATGCCCTGGTAGCTAGCAGCATCGCATTGGAGAGCGCTAGCGAGTATTTGGCAAATCTCATGGTCGAGGAGGTGGGCAAGCCCATAAATGAAGCGCGTGCCGAATTGGCTCGAGCAGTGTCCTTCGCCAGATATTTTGCGCAACAACCACTTGCTGATGCTGGTACAGTCTATCGGGCCCTGAGTGTGGCGTCAGCAACAAGCTTTTCCGTGCGACGTCCGGCTGGTGTGGCGGGTTTGATCACCCCGTGGAACTTTCCTGTACTAATTCCCATTTGGAAGATATTTCCAGCGCTTGCGTATGGCAACGGTGTTCTGTGGAAGCCCTCAGAGGAAGCCACGTGCATCGCGCTTGCTTTGTCGAAGTTGCTTTCCGACCACCTGCCTGAAGGACTCTTATCTGTACTGCCAGGTGGCGCGGACACCGGCCGAGCGGTGCTTGAACAGGCGGACGTTTTGTCGTTTACAGGCTCGGTTGAGGTGGGTCATCTTATCATTGGTTCTGCGAAGGGACGCCACATTCCGGTCCAGGCGGAGCTCGGTGGCCTAAGCGCGACCATCGTCATGCCTGATGCTGATCCTGCTTCTGCCGCCAGAATGCTTGCCGGCGGTGCGTTTGGATATGCGGGGCAGCGGTGTACTTCGACTCGGCGCATTATTACGGTCGGGCACAGCAAGGCGTTCATCGAGGCCCTTGTTGCTGAAACCAGAGCACTAAATATCGGAGATCCTGCTGATGAATCGGTAGCGATCGGCCCCGTGATCAATCGCATGGCAAAGGACCGAGTTCACGATGCCGTTCGCCGGGCTAAGGCTGAGGGCGGGCGTGTATTAAATCAGACGAATCCGATCCCGGACGGTGAAGGTTGGTTTACTCCTTGTTTTTTGGTCGATGGAGTAGATCCAGGCCATTTTCTTGCGCAGGAAGAGGTGTTCGGTCCCGTCTGCGCAGTGATGTCAGCCAAGGACTTTCCCGAAGCCGTCGATATCGCAAATTCCACTAGATACGGTTTGGCTGCAGCTGTGATTACGAGCGACCAAGGTGTCGTGGCGCAGGCTATAGAAAAGCTGGATGCCGGGATGATTCGGATCAATGCACCAACCAGTGGGGCTGATCCTCACGTACCATTTACCGGTGTCCGCTGTTCGGCTTACGGTCCACCCGAACTTGGCAGCGGTGTGCAGGACTTCTACACAAAGCTGCGGACCATTACCACTCACCCTCCGCTTGCTTGCGCTTAGCGTAGCTGGATATTCGACGCAGCCGTAAGCATAACCATCATTTTCAGGAAAATAGATATGCCATTACAAACAGTCGCCAATAGAATTGCAGATCTGATGCAGGCAGAAGGGATTACTCACCTTTTTTCGTTGCCCGATGTATTGCACGGTCGGATCCAGCATGCACTTGTCCAGCGAGGGATTCCCCTAATCGCAAATCATCACGAGTGCGCAGGTGGACACATGGCAGAAGCATACAGCCTGCTGACTGGTCAGACGACAGCTGTCGGCGCGGCTCGCGGCCCGGGTGTCTACAACTACTATCCTGCGGTAGCCAATGCCTGGTCAGAAGGACGCCCGGTTCTCTTTATTGGTCCAGAGAAGTCGCGCGAAGTGCGAAGCATCGCCGGACGCAAGAGCTTTCAGTACGTTAATGCAGCCGAGGTCCTCCGATCGATAACCAAATACTCCAACGTAGTAGAACACCCCGAGCTTGTAGACGCTGTATTCCACGAGGCGTTCAGACAGATGTACATTGGCGATATGGGGCCTGCCTATATCGGCATTCCGTTCGATCTTTTGCGTAGAAACGAGGAATACGAATTCGGCCCTATCCTCACCCCGGAGCAGTATCGTCCGGCGACTTTTCTGGGTCCGGGAACTAAAGAGCAGCTTGATTTGGCCAAGGCAGCGATCATGTCGGCCCGTAGACCCGTGTTACTGGCAGGTTCGGGAGTCTATCAGAGCGGCATGCAAGACCAGTTCCGTGAATTTGCCGAAGAGCTTGCAGCTCCGGTTCTACTAACGCACGGGGGCCAGGGGCTATTGCCAGACACGCACCCCTTGGTATTTGAGTACAATATCGGTGAAGGTCTCGAATTCTCCAGGAATGCGGATCTTGTAATAGCTATCGGTACATCAATCGGTGACAAAATCGACAATGGCGGAGCGACCCCGATTGCAGCCAGGCCTGCTCTGGAGCACGCATGGGGTAATGCCGGTCAGCAGAGGTGGATTCATATCGAGCGAGACCCGGAAAATCTGGGACGGAACAAAATCGTCGAGTTCCCGATCTTCGGAGATGCACGGCAGACGCTTCAGGAACTCTATGGCGTAAGGCCAAATTCAACGGAATGGAATGCCGAGTATATTTCAGTCCGCAAATCAAAGATGTCGGCGGCCTACGCAAAGCTGTGGGAAGAGGCCCCTGACGTAGTCCCTATGCATCCGGGACGCGTGATGGCAGAAATCCAGAAGTCCATCCCTGCCGATTCGATCCTGAGCTGCGGCGGTGGCTCGTTCGGGCTTTGGGCGATGAGGTATCGACATCACTCGATCGCGGGTCACATGAAGTCCCAGAAAGCTGGCAGCACTTCGGCAGGTATGGCTTATGCACTGGCGGCAGGCTTGAAGTTGCGCGGAACGGGCAAATTCTCCATCAACATCGGCGGCGACGGATCGTTCCAGTTCTATCTGGCCGAGATTGAAACTGCTGTTCGCTACAAACTGCCAACAATTTTTGTAGTCGGCTACGACCAGGGTTGGGGCGATGAAGTCGCGGCCAATCTCGCGCAGTACGGTGATACTCATGAGGTTGATCATGAATATGTGCGTCTGGACAAAGTTGCCGAAGCGATGGGGGCGCATGGGGAGTATGTCGCTACCCTCGCGGATATTGCACCAGCGATGCAACGGGCACTCGCCTCGAACAAGCCTGCCGTGATTCAAGTCGTGATAGACCGGGACCTCAACGCCTTCGGCCTACCGGACAGGTCGGTTTTGTCGGGAGGACGTGATTGGGACCACGTTATCGGTGGTCTGGGTGCTCCCGGTCTAGATCCTTTTTCAGCTCATTGAGCTACGGAGGATATTCCTGACAAGCTGTTAGTGAGTAGTTCAATGAGTACATCAAAGATCCATAGCATACAAGATATGCCCGGCGCCCTCGACGGGGTACGGGTGCTGGACCTGAGCCGCGTACTGGCCGGGCCCTGGTCAACCCAGATTCTCGCCGATCTCGGGGCCGAGGTAATCAAAGTCGAACGTCCCGGTGCCGGTGACGACACCCGAAGCTGGGGCCCGCCCTTCGTCGAACGGGAGGACGGTCATCGCGACGCCGCCTACTACTTTGTCGCCAACCGCAACAAACGCTCGGTTGCGCTGGATATTAGCCAGCCCGAAGGACAGGCAGCGGTACGCCAACTCGCCAGCACCTGCCATATTCTGGTGGAGAATTTCAAGGTGGGTGGCCTTGCCGCCTACGGCCTCGACTACGACAGTCTGAAAAGCGTCAATCCAGCGCTTGTCTATTGTTCGGTCACCGGCTTTGGCCAGAGCGGCCCCTACGCGCCACGAGCCGGCTATGACTTTCTCATTCAGGGTATGAGCGGCCTGATGAGTATCACCGGCCAACCCGACGGCAGTCCCGGCGCGGAGGCGATCAAGGTCGGCGTCGCCACCGTCGACCTCTCGGCTGGCCTCTACGCAACGATCGGTATACTGGCCGCCCTGCGTCATGCCGAGCGTACCGGCGAGGGGCAGCATGTCGATATTTCCCTGCTCGACTGCCAGGTCAGCCTGCTCGCTAACCAGTCCCAGAACTATCTGGTAACCGGGCAACCGCCCCAACGCCTTGGTAATGCCCACCCCAACGTCGTGCCCTACCAGGTGTTTGCGGTGGCCGATGGGCACCTGATTCTGGCAGTTGGGAACGATGGCCAGTTCCGCCGTTTTTGCCAGGTCGCCGACATCGCAGCGCTGGCCGACGACCCCCGCTATACCAGCAATGCTGCCCGGGTTGAGAACCGCGACACTCTGATTGCTGCACTCAAGCCCGTGATGGCAAAACGTCCAGCCGCCCAGTGGACAGCGCAGCTGGAAGCGGCCGGCGTACCCTGCGGCCCCATCAATACCCTGGATCAGGTGTTTGATGATGCCCACATTCAGGCGCGCAAGATGCGGGTGGAGATGCCGCTCGGGGACGGTGACAGCCATATCCCCCTCGTCGCCAACCCGCTGCGCCTGTCCCGTACCCCACCGAGTTATCGCCAGGCCCCGCCGCGTCTCGGTGAGCACACCCTGGCAGTGCTGGCTGAAATCGAGCGCCATCCAGACCACACTCTGAGCAAGGACAACGAGTAATACGATGATCCCCTGGCCCCAACGACAAACCCTGCCGGCAAGCGCCGAAGCCCTGCGCGACGAAGTGCGGGACTTCCTGGCTGCTCATCCGCCGGCGCCAGCAGCCGATATCCGCGCTCGTTCCTGGATGGGCTTTGACGCCGATTTCTCTCGCGCCCTGGGACAACGGGGCTGGGTCGGTCTCAGCCTGCCGCGCGAGTACGGGGGGGCAGGCGGCAGTGCCTTCGAACGCTTCGTCG
Source organism: Parahaliea maris (assembly GCF_008064665.1). Taxonomy (GTDB): domain Bacteria; phylum Pseudomonadota; class Gammaproteobacteria; order Pseudomonadales; family Halieaceae; genus Parahaliea; species Parahaliea maris. Next base: position 38,780 of record NZ_VRZA01000009.1, read on the forward strand.
TTCTCGAGGAATTGCTCGCAGCAGGTGCCCCGGTTTCCGCCCACTGGATTGCAGACCGTCAGAGCGCTCCGCTGCTGCTGCGCTACGGCAGCGAATCCCTGCGGCAGGAACTCCTGCCCCGGATTTGTGCCGGTGAAGTGTACTTCTGCATCGGCATGAGCGAGCCGGGCGCCGGTTCAGACCTGGCCAGTGTCAGCACCCGGGCCACCCGTAATGATCAGGGCTGGCTACTCAACGGAAGCAAGCTGTGGACCACCAACGCTGACCGCTGTCACTACATGATCGCCCTGGTGCGCACTTCCGGACAGCACGGCGACCGACAGCAGGGCCTGTCGCAGATGCTCGTAGACCTCTCGTTGCCCGGTATCACCGTGCGCCCCATTCGTGACCTGGCCGGTGATGCGCATTTCAACGAGGTGTTTTTCGACAATGTGCAACTGACCGAAGAGGCACTCATTGGCGCCGAGGGCGATGGCTGGCAACAAGTTACCGCCGAACTCGCGTTTGAGCGCAGCGGGCCGGAACGTATCATGTCGTCGATTGCACTCTTGGAGTGCTGGTGCGCCTGGTTGCGACGGTCTGGCGGCGGTAGTGCCGACCGCCGCGCACTGGGGGAACTCGCCAGTCGACTGGCGGTACTGCGCTCCATGTCGCTGGCGATTACCGCCCAACTGGAGCAAGGCGAAAGCCCGGTCATACCCGCGGCCCTGGTAAAAGATCTGGGAACGGGTTTCGAACAGGACATTCCAGACACCCTGGCCGATGTCATTGGCCGTCATGATGACGCCTTCGCCGACGAGGAACTAATGCGTACGCTGGCCTATACCGCAATGGTCTGCCCCATCTACTCACTGCGCGGCGGCACTCGGGAAATTCTGCGCGGGCTCATTGCCCGGGGGATGGGTTTGCGATGAGTGATTCGCTCTTTCTTGACAGTATCAAACCGCTCTTTGCCGATATCAGCGAGCGTTTTAGCGGAGAGTCCCAATTTGATGCCGCCGGTGCCTGGAGCGAACTGGTCGCTACCGGGTTCCTTCGACTGATGTTACCTGAACAGGATGAAGGTGCGGGCCTTGACGTCACCGAGGGATTGCCGGTGTTGATGGCCGCAGGCTATTGCGCCCTGCCCCTGCCCTACGCGGAAACCGCTCTGCTCTATGCCGCACAGCCCACCCTCGCGGCTGATGATCAGGCGTTGGCCGTCGGCCTATCGACCACGGCTGGTCGCGCAAAAGCCCTGCGGCAGGATCTGCCGTACCTACAGGCCCTCCTGCTGGATACCGCGGGCGGCGCGGAGCGAGCGGCAGTCAGCGACAGCGATTCAGGCAACTGGACACTACAGGGCATACCGTCCCCCTGTGAAACCACGATCAATCTCCAGCTACTGGGGACCGCCGCGGAATGCCTGCAACTGGCTGGCGCCCTGCAACGTGTCCTGGAGTTGACAGTAGACTATGCCAATACCCGCCAACAGTTCGGTCGCCCCATTGGCAAATACCAAGCCCTGCAGCAACAGATCAGTGTGATGACCGGACATTGCCACAGTGCCGTGATGGCGGCCCAGCTGGCAGCGAGCGGGATGCAACGCAGCGACACCGGGCTCAGTCTTGATCACCACCGCGTTGCCGCCGCCTGCGGTATGATCAAGGCGGCCTGTCAGCCAGTGGTAAGCACCGCCCACGCCGTTCACGGTGCCATTGGCGTCACCGAAGAGTATGAACTGCACCACTACACCCGACGCCTGCTAGCCGGTCGTGTCGCCGGCGGTTCCGAGTCCCGCTGGTTCGAACAGGTTGGCCAGGCCTGTCTGGACAGCGATGCCAGCGTATTTGATTTCACACTGGCATCACTAAGCTAAATCACCGATATCCCCCAGGAAAGCCCATGACCTTGATACTCAAGCAATTACATGACCACGTCGCAGTACTCACCCTGAACGATCCCGAGCGGCACAATCCAATTTCCGACGGCCCCATGGTCGACGCGTTATGTGAGGCCCTGGAAGCGGTGGACAACGACGACGACATACGTGTTATCGTACTGACCGCCGCCGGCAAGTCATTTTCCAGCGGCGGCAATCTAAAAACCATGCAAGTCGGCGCGACGGGGGGCCTAATCGCCAAACAGCCGGCGCAAACCCCGTCCAAATACCGCCGCGGTATCCAGCGTATTCCGCTGCTATTCCAGCGCTTACAAAAGCCGGTTATCGCAGCCGTCAACGGCGCAGCTATTGGCGCGGGCTGTGACCTGGCCTGTATGTGTGATCTGCGCATCGCCTCCGAAAAGGCTCGCTTTGCAGAGAGTTTCGTCAAGTTGGGGCTCATCCCCGGCGATGGTGGCGCCTGGCTGCTCCAACGCATTATCGGCTACTCCAAAGCGGCGGAACTGTCTCTGAGCGGGGATATGATCGATGCCAACACTGCTCGGGATATTGGCCTGGTTTCGAGCGTAGTCCCTCACGAGGAATTGATGTCCAGCGCCCTTGCCCTGGCGGCACGGATCGCCGCCAACTCGCCGATTGCCGTGCAGCAAACCAAGCGCCTGCTCCAGCAGGCCAGGGACAATAATCTGGCGGACCACCTTGAAAATGCCGGCGCTGTACAGGCGCTGATGCACACAACTGTCGAGCACACCAACGCCGTAGAAAAGTTCCTGAACAAAAACAAATAGCGGGTGAGGTTTGGGGGGCGTCAGTCCAGCCGCGAACTGACGCAGCGCTGGGTCAGGCGGGTTTAATCTGCGCCACTTCGCGCTCCAGGTTAGTGATCATCTACTGGAAGGCGAGCTCAAGTACCTCATCGATTGTGAGCGTCATGTTGTGCTTGCGCAGCATCAACAGGAATCCTTGCTCATCAGGCTCCAGCTGATCGATGTGCGAGAGCGAGATGCCACTGCGAAATACACTGCCCTGCAGTTCGTTGAACACCACCGCAGCCGCATAGCTGCAGAATAGCCAGGTATGCAAGGCAAGGTCGTGACCACGGAAACCAAGGCCGTAAAGCGTGCGGGACACCGTCAGGATGATGCGCAACCATCCCGTAAACTGTTGCCATTGACCCTCATTACTTTCAGTACAATGGGATACCTTAGAGTGTAATCCAGTGTGCAACATCGGCTGCAAGGTCTGTATTACTTGCCAAATGGGAAGTCGGCTCAGTATGAGATGTGGAATTCGCAAGGTGGAATGATCGAAAGAGTGCTTCAGCCAATGTGTGAATTGACATCATCTTCGCAAGGGACCTAGAATACGCATATGCGAACACAGCAGTGCCATTTAGCGCTCTATTTTTGTTTGGAAGCCCACATTTATGCCACTTGCAAAGAACACCACAACCCAGCGCGACGCACCTCTCTCTGTACTTCGGGTGATTCGAATACTGGAGCATCTAGCGTCCAACCCAGACGGATATACGCTTACAGATCTCAGTGAGAAGCTTGAAACACCAAAAAGCAGCTTGGTTAATCTGCTCCGCGGATTGGCCGCTGCACGATATGTAGAGAATTCTGATCATGTCTACACTCTTGGCTCGGAGAGCTTTCGATTGGGAACGGCAATTGCAGGGCAACGCAGCTTCCTTCCTATCGCAAGACCTATTATGCAACGCTTGACCGAGCAAACAGGTGAAACTGCGCTTCTGGCTACACTTACGCCTGACAATCAATCCGTTGTATACATCCACAAGTCCGAAACTAAAGATCTCATCCGCTTTTCTGTTAATGTTGGTGAACCACGTCCACTGCATAGCACTGGATCAGGAAGGGTTCTTATGGCGTATCAGACAGAACCAATGATCAAGTCGATGCTACGCAATCTAGTTATGACCCCATTAACAAGAAATACCATCACTAGCAAAGCTGCTCTTCGAAAGAATCTAAAGGAAGTCAAACGGCAAGGGTATTCTGTAACACTGGGAGAGACCAGTGCATCCGTCGGCGCGGTCGCCGCCCCGGTTTTTGGTGACTCGAGTGTGTTGATCGCTTCACTCACAATCGTCTGCCCGGTAGAACGCGCAGCGAACTATCGCGATGAACTGGTTCCACTTGTCGTACAAGCAGCTCGAGAGATTTCCGGTGCGATGGGTTATCGAGAGGAGGAGTAGGCACACTTTCGCGCTCTGATCTTGTGTTCGCCGTCTGCCCTGCCTGCGCCAGCAAGACGGGTTTACCAGACGCTTACACCCAGTCCTCGATATAGCGCTGCGCCATGTCATGGGCGTTAAACTCGGCCCCCAGCACCGCGATAAAGGTGAACACGCCGGTGAGCTTGCGGGCGATCAGGGCAAACTCGCCGCTGGGCGTGGTGAAATGACGGGTCGCCGCGGAACCGGCAGCCTGGCGACCGACCCGCCGCAGCAGGGCCGAATGCGCCCAGCGGTACTCGCCGTAGCGATTCAGGTACTCGGGGGGTAATTCTTCCGGGGCCGCCAGAGGCTCGAGCAACTGGCAGCAAAAAGCGGCAAAACTATCCCGCGCCTGGGCGCTGCTATCCGGCCTCAGGCAACCGAGCCCCACCAGGCTTTCCACCACGCCCGCTTCATCGCCGGCCATTCCGGCGGAGATGGTGTTGCCCAGGTGCAGGAGAAAGTCCTCGTCCGGCGCCAGCACCGAACCAAAATCCAGCATTACCAGCTCGTCACCGGTCGCCGAGGGGGCAATCAGGTAATTGCCGAAGTTGGGATCCGTCTGCAACAGCCCCCAGCGGTAGAGCTCCATGAAAAACAGTTCCAGCATCGCCTCGCCAAGGGCGTTGCGGCGCTGCTGGCCCAGACGGGCGACTTCCGAGCGGCTGACGCGATAGCCACTGACGTACTCCAGGCCGAGCACCGAGCCGCCGGAATATTCCGGGTATAGTCGCGGTACGCGGTAGGTCACGGTGCGTTCGCCGCGGGCATTGGCGGCCCGGGCGAGACGGCCCATCTCCTCGATCATCTGCCCTTCCCGGGCGTAGTCGATTTCGTGGTGCAACTGCTCGCGCATGCTGCCCAGCCAGTCGTCCAGTTCGGAGCCCGACTGCACCCAGCGCGCCAGCAGCAGCATCCGGACCACTGCGTCGAAGTCGTCATCGATCACCTCCGCCAGCCCCGGGTACTGCACTTTCAGCACAATCTTCTCGCCGGTAGCGCGGACCGTGGCCCGGTGGACCTGGGCGATGGAGGCTGCCGCCAGCGCGGTGTGTTCGATGTCCAGCTCGGCATAGCGCTCCCCCAGCTCGGCCTGCAGTACCGGCGCAATCGAGGCCCAGGGCAGCGGTTCGGTATTCGCCTCCAGGGTGTGCAGCGCTTCGGTCAGCACCGGGGGCAGGAAATGCTCGCCCAGCAGGGCCATCATCTGGCCGATCTTGACGTAACTGCCCTTGAGTCGCCCGAGTTCGGCGACAAAGCGTTTGGCCTCGCGCCGGGCAAAGGCGGAGTCTCCCTCGCCATCTTTGTCCCCGCCCCGCAGGCGCTGCAGGGCGCCATCCAGGGCCAGCGCGCCGCCCATTCGCAGACCGGCAAGGGAGACGGTGAGGCCACGACCGAAGCCACCGCGTTTCAGGGCGCGGCTGCGATCCGGGTTATCAGGCTTGTCACGATCCTCCACAACGACCCTTCAGTCCTCCGCATCCAGCAGCAGGGTGGCCAGTCGCTTACGGTGGTGCATGGCATCACCGAACTGCTGGTTGCTCCACTGGGCGCGACGAATGTAAAGCTGAGCATCGCACTCGTAGGTGAAACCCATGCCGCCGTGGAACTGCACCGCCCGGTCGCCGGCCTGTAACAGGGTATCGGAGGCCTGGGCCTTGGCCATACGACAGGCGATTTCCGCGTCACGACTGAGGGGGCCATCCTCCAGCAGGCTGGCGGCGTGGTAGATGAAAGAGCGGGCGGAATCGATTGCCATCAGGATATCCACGCAGGGGTGCTTCAAGGCCTGGTAGGAACCGATCAGCTTGCCGAACTGCTTGCGGGTCTTGAGGTATTCCACGGTGGTGTCGAGGCAGGCGGCGGCACTGCCGGTGGCTTCGGCGGCCGTCAACAGGGCACCGAGCAGGTAGTAGTCGCACAACGCCACGGTCACCTGGTCGCCGGCGATGATGACATCCGGGGTCAACTGGACCCCGCTGAAGTCCACCGTCGCGGCGCGTTTGGTTTCATCGATCAGGGTGTGGGGGCGAATGGCCCCCACAGGCAACTGCTCGGCCTGGACCAGCGCGAGTGCGGGCATGTCCCGGTGACGGGTGACCACCACAAACCAGCCGGCTGCCTCGGCGTCCTGCACATACTGCTTCGCCCCCTGCAATACGCCGCTGTCATTGAAGCGGCAGTCGCAGGCATCCGACCCCCAGTCTGGCCCTTCCTGCAGGGCCACCGTCGCCGGCACCCCCGCGGCCACATCGGCCAGAAAGACGTCCACGCGGGCTTCCGCGGTCGCTCTCGCCACCAGTTGCCCGGCCAGCGTCGTACTGAGCAACGGCGTACCCAGCAGGGCCCGGCCCATGGACTCGGCAATAGCCACTGCGTGAGCAATGCCCAGACCACTGCCGCCCACGTGTTCCGGAAGCGCCAGGCCGGGCCAGCCCAGGCCGACAATTTCCTGCCACAGGGCTTCGTCGTAGCCCTGTGGCGTATCCAGCTGGGCGCGCACGGCCTCGATGGGCGAGCGCTCACGACAGAAGTTGCGCGCCACTTCCATGATCATCGCCTGGTCTTCGTCGAAAGCCAGGGCGGTGTTGTGTGCAACAGACATAGTGTCCCCTTACTTCGGCAGGCCAAGCACATGCTCGGCAATGATATTGGCCTGCACCTGGCTGGTGCCGCCGCCAATGGTGGTGGAGAAGTTATTGAAGTAGGCCCGCTGCCAGAATCCGCCCTGGCGAGCCTGGTCGTCGCCGACGTACAGGCTGCCCGCCGCGCCCTGCAGGCCCACCGCAAACTGGCGCATACGGCGACCGTATTCGGAGAAACGCAGCTTGTGCGACAGCTGCACCGAGAAGGGGTAGTCCGTGCCCAGGGCCTGGATGGCACCGCGCTTTTCGCACAGGGCGTTGGCTTTTTCTTCCATGATCAACTGCACCAACTGGTCGCGCACCACCGGATCGCTGAGCAGGGGCTCACCGTCGCGGGTCATGTCCCGCAATTCCTCGATCATGTCGTTGATCACCACCCGCACAAACTGCAGGCCACCGGCGGCACCCGCCTCGGCGCCGCGCTCGTACTGCAGGGTCTGCATGGCAATCTTCCAGCCCTGCCCCTCTTCGCCCATCAGGCAGTCGGCGGGAATCCGGGCATCGGTAAAAAAGGTTTCGGTAAAGCCGTATTCACCGGTGATCTTGCGAATGGGACGGGCCTCAATACCCGGCACATCCATCGGCGCAAGAAAGAACGACAGGCCGTCGTACTTACGCTCCGTATTCGGGTTGGTACGCGCCAGCAGAATCATGTACCTGGCGAAGTTACCGAGGGTGGTCCAGATCTTGGTGCCGTTGACCACGTACTCATCGCCGTCGCGCACCGCCCGGGTCTGGGCATTGCCCAGGTCGGAGCCATGATCCGGCTCGGAAAAGCCCTGGCACCAGATATCCTCGCCGGTGAGAATGCCCTTGAGGTAGCGGGCCTTCTCTTCCCCGGTACCGATGTGATTGATCAGCGGGCCGGCCCAGCCGAGGCCGATCACGTTGAAACATATCGGCACTGCATGGCGGCGCATCTCCTGGTCGACGATACTCTGGAACACCGGCTCGACACCGCCACCTCCGTACTCTTTCGGCCAGGCCATGCCGAGGTAGCCGGCGGCCCACACCTTGTGCTGCCACTCCCGGAGGAAATCGAGCTGCTGCTCGGTGCCCACTTCCATGAAGGACTGGGGCAGTAGAAAGCCGGGATCAGCCGGCTTGTTGTCGGCCAGCCAGGCCGACGCCTGTTGGCGGAACTCGCCGAGCTCCTGTTCTGTTGCGCTCATCGCGCCTCTCCTTTGTCAGTTGATTTCGGGCAGGACCAGGGGGCCGGCGCGCTCGTCGGCGCGGATAAAGGCCTCGCGCTGGCGCAAGCGGTCAAGGTAATCCCGGGTTTGCGGTTGGTATTCGCTGTCCAGCTGCAACAGGCTACCGAGGTGGAGGGCATAGCCCACGGCAATATCGGCAATGGTAAAGCGCTCATCGACCAGGTAGCTGTGCCGGGCAAGATGGGCGTCAAGGCGCCGCAGCCGCGCCAGGTACCAGCGGGCGTAGTCCTCGGCCACGGGCTTTTTCGCCGGGTCGGGCTCGAGAAAGGTATAGCGCATGACGATGGTCTGGGGAAAGGTCAGGGTCGCATCGGCATGGTGAAGCCAGTTGAGGTAGGCGCCGTACTCACTGTGTCCGGCTTCCACACTGATTCGCCGGCGGCTATCGTAGCGATCCGCCAGGTACTGGCAGATACCGACCGACTCCGTCATTTCCACCGTGCCATCAGAGAAAAATGGCACCGTTCCCAGGCTATTGGTGTCCAGGTACTCCCGCTGGAACAGCCGGGGCGGAAAAGGCAGTACCTCCAGTTCGTATTCCAGCTCCAGTTCTTCCAGCGCCCACAGCGGGCGCAGGGAACGCGCGCCGGCGCAATGCCAAAGTTTCATCCCGCATCTCCTCCCTACAGGCCGTACTGGCGCGCGGCGAGATCGCGCATGATTTCTTCCGACCCACCGCCGATGGCGTTGACCCGCACTTCGCGATAGATCCGCTCGACCCGATTGCCGCGCATATAGCCGATACCACCGAGGATCTGCATGGCCTCCCGGGCACAGAATTCCAGGGTCTCGCTGGCCTGTACCTTGAGCATGGCGATGTCACCGGGGTTGGGCTGGCCGGCGGCGATACTCTCGTAACACAGGCGCAGGTAAGCCTGGGTGGCGTTGATCTTCTGCTTCATCTGGGCAATCTTGTGGCGAATCACCTGGTGGTCAGCCAGTCGCTTGCCAAAGGTCCGGCGTTCGCCTGCCCAGGCCACCGCCTCTTCCAGGCAGACCCGGGCCTGGGCCTCCATGCTCGCCGCCATCCCCATGCGCTCGCCGTTGAAATTGGTCATGATCACACGGAAGCCCTGGTTTTCCTCGCCTATGAGCTGATCCACTGGCACCCTTACGTTATCGAAGTACAGGGTGGCGGTATCCGAAGCCCACCAGCCCTGCTTGCGCGTGAGCGGTGTGCGTGAAAACCCTTCCGCATCGGTCGGGATCAACAGCATGGAGACACCGCCCGCGCCCTCGCCACCGGTGCGCACCGCAGTGGAAACCCAGTTGGCCCGCATCCCGCCGGTAATGTAGGTCTTGCTGCCGTTGACAACGAAGTGGTCGCCGTCCCGTACCGCCGTGGTGGCAATATTGGCCACATCCGAACCGGCACCGGGCTCGGTAATCCCCAGGGAGATATGCTTCTGTCCCGCCAGCACCGGGCTCGCCACTGCCTGTTTCATGGCCTCACTGCCCCAGTTGATCACGGGCGGCAGGCCGATGCCGTGGATCATCAGGCTGGCGTTGATACCGCCCACGCCAAAGCGGGCCATCTCCTCCGCGGCGATCCAGCCGAACCACAGGTCAGTACCCTCCGTGATACCCCCATAGGCCTCAGGATAGCCCAGGCCCAGTAGGCCAACCGCCGCCGCCTTGGGCCACAGTTCGATGGGTATGTGCCCCGCCTCGTCCCACTCCTCGGCATAAGGAATGATTTCGGTATCGATGAAGCGCCGCAGTTGCTCCCGCCAGGCGTCGTGCTCCGGCGTCAGGTGGGGGTTGGGCAGGCGGGCGGAATCAAAGTCCAGCGACATGGTTTCTCCTTATGTTTATGTTGGGTGGACCTGTGCGTTAGTGGCCACGGGCGCCCTACCTGGAATGGGTCATGACTTTGCCAGCTGTTCCAGGCGTTCGGCGGCCGCCTCCAGCCGTTCACAGGCCCGGGTCATCGCGTCCGCGGGGGGGCTGGAAGCCGGGTCAGCGCACATGCTCTGCCACAGGGGCTCGACAATGCTGTGCACGCGCCCTGGCATCTCGGCGAAGGCGTCGTGCAGGAACAGGCTGCGGTTACAGTACTCCAGACCGCCAAAGAACAGGTCCCGCAGGGCCGGCAGGTTGGCGTCGGCCCGCACCTCGCCCCGCTCCATTCCCTCTCGCACCGCAAAATCGAACACCCAGGCGTAGCTGAGGTTCAACTCGTGCAACACCGAACCCGCGATCTCGGTATAGCCACGGATATCCACATTCATGTAGGACTGGATCAGGCGCATGAACAGGGCGTTATCCCGGGACATCACCTGGATGTGGTTTTCCGCCAGTAACTGCAGGCGCTCGCGGGTGGCAAAGTGGCTGCGCAGGATGCCATTGGCCTTCTCTGTCAGTTCCTCGTAGATCCGCGCCAGGATCGCACTGATCAGTTCGTTCTTGGAGCTGAAGTAGTTGAACAGTGTGCCCTCGGACACCCCCGCCGCCGCTGCGATCTTGCGCGTGGAAACGGCGTGAAAGCCCTCCTCCCCGAACAGCTCGGTGGCAGCTCGCAGGATATTCTCAGCCCGCTCCTCGTTGCGCCCGCGCAATCGCTCGACTATTGATTCAGTCACCGTTGCACGCCCCGTGTCTGTCATGCCTGACCTGCCTGGAGAAAATCATTCATCAAATCCCGATTGAGCGTTGCCGCTAAATAATATAGCATCACTCAAAATTTAAAAAGCAACACTTTAACGGAGTGTAGCGACCCATGAAGCAAATCACCATTGGCGGCGCCTCGGGGTACTGGGGCGACGCCTCCCTGGCCACCCGCCAACTACTGGACAGCGGCGAGCCCGATTTCCTGGTCTACGACTACCTGGCTGAGATCACCATGTCGATCCTGGCCCGCGCCCGGGCCGCGGATGACAGCAAGGGCTTCGCCACCGACTTTGTCAGCGCGGCCATGGCGCCAAACCTTGGGCAGATCGCCGAGCAGGGGGTCAAGGTGATCGCCAACGCCGGCGGCGTAAACCCGGCTGCCTGTGCCGCGGCACTGCGGGCGCTGATCCGGCAGCAGGGCCTGCACCTGCGGGTCGCGGTGGTGGCAGGGGATGACCTGCACGCCCGGGCCGGCGAATTCAGTACGACCCGGGAAATGTTCTCGGGCGATGACTTCCCGCCGCGGGAACAGATCGCCAGTCTCAACGCCTACCTGGGCGCCTTCCCGATCGCCGCCGCGCTGGACCGGGGCGCCGATATCGTCGTCACCGGACGCTGTGTCGACAGCGCGGTGACACTGGGCGCCTGTATCCACAGCTTCGGCTGGTCGCGGGGGGATCTCGACCAGCTGGCTGCGGGCAGCCTGGCCGGGCACATCCTCGAGTGCGGCACCCAGGCGACCGGCGGCAACTTTACCGACTGGGAGCAGGTCGAACGCATGGAAGAGGCGGGCTACCCCCTCGCTACTATCTGTGCGGATGGCAGCTTCGAAGTGCACAAGCCCGCCGCCAGCGGCGGCCTGGTCAGCGTGGGCACCGTGGCCGAACAGATGCTCTACGAGATCGGCGACCCCGGCGCCTACCCGTTGCCCGATGTCACCTGTGACTTTACCGGTGTCGTGCTGGAGGCGGCCGGCGAGGACCGCGTGCGGGTGACGGGCGCCCGCGGGCGCGCGGCCCCCACCAGCTACAAAGCCAGCGCCACCTGGGCCGATGGCTTTCGGGCCGGTCAGATCTGGACCTATTACGGTCGCAGCGCCGGCAAACGCGCGCGGCAGTTTGCCGACAGTGTCTTTCGCCGGGCTGGTGCGGCCCTTGCCGAAGCCGGCCTGCCCCCCTTCCTGGAGACCTGCTGTGAAGTGATCGGCGAAGAGTCCCACTTTGGCGCCGCAAAGGCCGTCGAGGATGTGCGCGAGGTCGACGTCAAACTCGCCGTGCGCCACGCCAGCCCGAAGGGAATCGGCATCTTCCTCAAGGAAATGACCGGCCTGGGCCTGACCGCACCGCCGGGGTTGACCGGCTTCGCCGGCGCCCGCGCCAAACCCTCCCCCGTGGTGCGTTTGTTTTCGCTCCTGGTACCCAAAGACCGGGTGAGCATCACCGTGGATGTCGAGGGCGAGGCCTTCGACTGCAGCGACTCTCTGCCCGGGAACGACACGTCAACTGCCCCCCGCCACGCTCCTGCACCCTCAGCTACACCCTCAGCTACACCCTCAGCTGCACCCTCAGCAGTCGCTGGCGACATGGTAGAGACACCACTGGAGAGCCTCGCGTGGGCCCGCAGCGGCGACAAGGGCAACAAGGCCAATGTCGGTGTCATCGCCCGCCATCCGGGCTTCGTACCCTGGATCGCCCAGGCGCTGACCGAGGAAAAGGTTGCCAGCTGCTTTGCCCACTTTCTGGCGCCGGGCCAGTCGCGCCCGGTAGAGCGCTTCTACCTGCCGGGAAGCCACGCCTTCAATTTCCTGCTGCACGAGGTGCTGGGCGGAGGCGGTGTTGCCAGCCTCCGTAGTGACCCCCAGGGCAAGGGCTATTCGCAACTGCTGCTGGCACAGAGCATCCCGTTACCGGCGGCGCTGGCGCGCAGCCACGGAATCCACTGATTTACCAACGTCTTCCACGGGTGCTTACCCGTGAAGCCATTGCCGGGAACCAAGCCATGACCACAAATGCCCCCCCGTTCCAGAGCCGGATCAATGCCGGGAGCGACAGCTTCGAACGCAACCGCACTGACATGCAGGCCCTGGTCGATCAGCTCGATGCCCTGTGTGCACGCTCCGCGACCCTGTCCGACAAGGCCCGGCCCCGCTTTGAAAAACGCGGCCAGCTACTGCCGCGAGAGCGTCTCGAGCGCCTGCTCGACCCGGGCGCCCCCTTCCTCGAGCTGTGCAACCTCACCGGCTACCTGGTGGATAGCGACGATCCCGAGGCATCCATCCCCGGCAGCAGTGCCATCTGCGGCATCGGCTTTGTCAGCGGTATACGCTGCATGGTGGTGGTGGATGACTCGGGCATCAACGCCGGCGCCATGACCGCCTTCTCCAGCAAGAAGGTCATGCGCTGCATGGACATCGCACTCGAGAAAAAGCTGCCCTTCCTGCACCTGGTGGAGAGCGCCGGGGCAGACCTGCTGCAATACCAGGTCGAAATGTGGATGGATGGCGGCGGCGTTTTCGCCCGCCTGGCCCGGCTGAGCGCAGCGGGTATTCCGGTGGTGACCGTGCTGCACGGATTGTCGGTCGCCGGCGGCGCCTACATGCCCGGACTCAGCGATTACGTGATCGGCGTGCGCGACAACGGTATGGCCGCCCTGGCCGGCCCCGCCCTGCTGAAAGCCGCGACCGGCGAAATCGCCGATAACGGCCCTCTCGGGGGCGCCGCCATGCATGCCTCCACCTCCGGGCTGGTGGAGTACCTGGCGGAGAACGACGGCCATGCACTGGCTATCTGTCGCGACGTGGTCGCCAGCCTCGGCTGGAACCGGCACTGCAGCGCGGCACCCACGCCCGGTTTCGAGGAACCGGCCTACAGCCCGGAGGAACTGCTGGGCGTGGTGCCGGTGGACTATCGCCAGCCCTACGACGCCCGGGAAGTGGTGGCGCGGCTGGTGGACGGCTCCCGCTTCCTGGACTTCAAGCCCGGCTACGGTGTTTCCCTGGTGTGCCTGCAAGCCAGCATTTTCGGGGAGCCCGTCGGCATTCTGTGCAACAACGGCCCCATCGATCCCGACGGCGCCACCAAGGCCGCGCAGTTTATCCAGCTCTGTGACCAGGCCGGTACGCCACTGCTGTTTCTGCAGAACATCACCGGCTACATGGTCGGCACGGCCTACGAGCAGGCGGGGATGATCAAGCACGGCTCGAAAATGATCCAGGCGGTCACCAATGCCCGGGTTCCCCGCATCACGCTGATGATCGGCGCCAGCTTCGGCGCCGGCAACTACGGCATGTGCGGCCAGGGCTACGACCCCGACTTCGTGCTCAGCTGGCCCAATACCCAGATCGGCGTGATGGGTGGCGAACAGGCCGCCGGCACCATGTCGGAAGTCTTGCGCGCCGGCGCCGCCCGCAAGGGCATCGAAGTGGATGAAGCCCAACTCAAGGCACGCGAGCAGGCGGTCATAGAACACTACGACCGCCAGTCCAGCGCCTTTTACACCTCCGGTCGCATGCTCGACGACGGACTGATAGACCCCCGCGACTCGCGCAAGGTGCTCGGCATCCTGCTGCAAACCTGCCGGGAGGCCCGCCATCGCACCACCCACCCCAACACCTTCGGTGTGGGGCGCATGTAAAAGGAGACCAGACCATGCTGCCCAACGTTAGCCAACTGGAACTGGAGCACGCCCACGGCGACACCCTGACTATCTGGTTTAACCGCCCCGAGACCCGCAACGCCCTGTCACAGGACATGGCGGACGAACTGGCCGCCGTGCTCGAAGCACTGCCCCGGCAGCAGTACATCCGCTTTGTCGTGCTCCGCGGCCGCGGCGGCACCTTCTGCGCAGGGGGTGACCTGAAGCAGTTCAAGCAGGTTTTCCAGGCCGGAGACCAGGCGGAACGGGGAGACATCGTCAGTTTCAACGCGAAATTCGGTCGCCTGCTGGCTGCCGTCGAAGCGCTGCCACAGCTGTTCGTCGTGGCCATCGAAGGCGCCGCCATGGCGGGGGGCCTCGGCCTGTCATGCGTCGCCGATGTGGTACTGACCACGGCCGACGCCAAATTCGCCCTGACCGAGGTCACCCTCGGCATTCCCCCGGCACAGATCGCGCCGGTGGTGGTTCGCCGCATCGGTGCCTCCGAAGCCCGCCGGCTGCTGCTCACCGCCCAGCGTTTCGACGGTGTGGAAGCGGGCCGGCTTGGTTTTGCCCACTACGTCGAGAACAGCGCCGCTGCCCTGGACGAGCGCTTGCACGCGCTGCTGCTGCAGGCGCGCCGCGGCGCACCGGGCGCCATCGCGCTCACCAAGCAGATCATCGCTACCAGCGACAGGCTGTCACCCCGGGAGCAGGTGCAGTTTGCCGCCGAGCGCTTTGCCGATGCCCTGCTCGGTGAGGAAGCCCGGGAGGGCCTCGCCGCTTTCAGTGAAAAACGGTCGCCCCGGTGGGCCGCCATGCCCACCTCGACAGGAGAGCAGTGAGATGAATCGTTTCAGTAGCGTACTGGTGGCCAACCGCGGGGAGATCGCCGTCCGCGTCATCCGCACCGCCCGCGAATTGGGCTATCGCACCATCGCCGTGTATTCCGAGGCGGACGCCCTGGCCCCCCATGTGCAACTGGCGGACGAGGCGGTCCTGATCGGGCCGGCGCCCGTGAAGGACTCTTACCTGGATCCGCAACGTATTCTGGCGGCGGCACAGCAAACCCACGCCGAGGCGGTCCATCCGGGTTACGGCTTCCTGTCGGAGAACGCCGACTTCGCCAGGGCCTGTGCGGAAGCCGGCCTGGTGTTCATCGGCCCATCCGCTGAGGCCATCGACGCCATGGGCAACAAGGGCGCCGCCAAGCGCCTGATGCTCGAGGCGGGCGTCCCCTGCATCCCCGGTTACCAGTCGCCGGAGCAGGGCGACGCCACCTTGCAGGCAGCCGCAGCCGATATCGGTGTTCCACTGATGGTAAAGGCGGCCGCGGGTGGCGGTGGCCGGGGTATGCGCCTGGTAGAGAACCTCGACGACCTGGCCACAGCCCTGGCGTCTGCCCGCTCGGAAGCGGAGAACGCCTTCGGCTCCGGGGAACTCATCCTGGAGAAGGCCGTGCAGCAACCCCGCCACGTGGAGGTACAGGTATTCGGCGACGAGCATGGCAACGTCATTCACCTCGGCGAACGCGACTGCTCGGTGCAGCGGCGCCACCAGAAAGTCGTGGAGGAAGCGCCCTGCCCCGTATTGAGTAGCGATCAGCGCGCCGCCATGGGACGGGCCGCCGTGGAGGCCGCCCGCAGCATCGACTATATCGGTGCCGGCACGGTGGAATTCCTGCTCGGCGGTGACGGCAGCTTCTACTTCCTGGAAATGAACACCCGGCTGCAGGTGGAACACCCGGTCACCGAGCTGATTACCGGCCTCGACCTGGTGGCCCTGCAGCTGCGGATCGCCCAGGGTGAAGCACTGCCGCTGTCCCAGGATGACGTCAGCCTGAGCGGGCACGCCATCGAGGTACGGCTCTACGCCGAGGACAGCGAAAATGACTTCCTGCCCGCAGCCGGCACCGCCCAGCGCTGGCACCCGCCCTCAGGGGCTGGTGTACGCGTAGATCACGGCCTGGTGCCGGGCCAGGTCGTGTCCCCCTTCTACGACCCGCTGGTCGCCAAACTGATCGCCAGCGGTCCGGACCGGGAAACCGCTCGTCGCCGGCTCGCCCGGGCCCTGCGCAGCACCGCACTGCTGGGGCTGCCCAACAACCGTGAATTCCTGCTGGACGTTATCGAGCACCCGGTATTCGCGGCCGGGGAAGCGACGACAGCCTTTATCGCCGAGCAGTTCCCCCAGGGCTACCGACCACCCCGACCCACGGCCACCCATCTGTTGCTGGGCGCCTGTCTGCAATACCGGGAGCAGGCCCGGCAGGCAGGCACAGCGCGCCACAGGACCGGCATCGGTGGCTGGAGCGGCAACCGCCGCCTCAGTACCCCCTTCGCCTATGCAGACGCTGACAAGGATGGGGGAACCTCCGTTGCGGTCGAAGAGCGCTGCGCCGACCACTACTGCCTGACACTCGCGGATACAGAGCACCGCTTGCAATGGCTGGCGGAGACCGAGCCAGGTTGCGCCAGGGTTGACCTCGACGGCCACCAGTTCGATCTCGTTTACAGCTTCCCCGGCCCCGGGGAAGTGGCCGTGCAGTGGCGGGGTCGTGCCGCGCTACTGTGCAACACCCTGTCCGCCGCACTGGCGCTGGCAGGCGACAGCGGCAGCGGCACGGTGACCGCGCCCATGCACGGTTCGGTGTTGGCCCTGAATGTCTCCGAGGGAGAACAGGTAGAGGTGGGCGCTGAACTGGCCGTCATCGAGGCCATGAAAATGGAACACCGGCTTTGCGCCGAGATCGCCGGAACAGTGTCCCGGGTCATGGTCGGCGCGGGTGAGCAGGTGGCAGCGGGCGCGGTCCTGCTGGAAATCACCTAGCGATCACTCCCCTTAGTAGCGCACAGAGCCAAACATTGTGAATTCGGCCACAGTTCTCCCGCTTTTTCCGGCAGCTTTTCGCCATCGACCTAGCTTTCCCTGAGCCGCCAGACACCTCGTCCGGTCCGGGGGCACCCAACACAAGGCAATGGACGGAAAAAAGTGTCGCTGTCGCCTTTTCACCTCTACGCGACGGTGCACAGTCAACTGTGAAAGGAGATCAGCATGCCAGCACATCACGGAATGAACGAACTACCCGGTATGGCCCGCTACTGCCACCCCGGCCACCAACAACAAAGGGAAGAGCGCTTTGGCCGCATGCTTCCACACCTACCACCCAACTACGTCGCCGCCGACCTGTTACGGGCTATTGGCAGCGCGGGAGGTCCGATGGATGGCGGCAGCGGCAGTAGCAGTACTCGCACCCAGACCGTGCCGGTGGGGCAGGTTATTTTCGGGCAGTTTATCGACCATGACATTACCCTCGATGTCACCTCTAGCCTGGTGAGCAACCAGGTAGCCGACGACATTCCCAATGCCCGCACGCCGCGCCTCGACCTGGACTGCATCTACGGCGCCGGTCCGGAAGCCCAGCCATACCTGTATGCCGGCGACGGCGCGCGCATGTTGACCGGCGCCGACGTCAGCGGCGCCACGCCGGAGGTCGCCAACGACCTGCTGCGCTCCGCCAACAACCGCGCCATGATCGGCGACCCCCGCAATGATGAAAACCGCATCGTCAGCCAGCTGCAGCTCGCCATGATCAAGTTCCACAACGCCGTATGCGACGACATGCAGGCGGCAGACCCCACGCTTACCGGTGCCCACCTGTTCGAGGAAGCAAGGCGCTACGTCACTTGGCACTACCAGTGGTGTGTGGTGTTCGACTTCCTCGTCGCCATGTGCGGCCGCCCGGTGGTGGACAGCATCCTCTGCCACGGCCGCGAGCTGTACTGCCATGTCGAGCAACCCTATATTCCGGTGGAATTTGCCGTCGCCGCCTACCGTTTCGGCCACTCCATGGTGCCGATGAAGCTGCAGGTGCAGCAGGGCGGCAGCAGCTACGAGTTTTTCGGCGCCACCCTCGGCCTGGGGTTCACCCCCGTGGGCAGCCTCCAGGCCCTGGTGGACTGGCACGAACTGTTCGACACCCCCGAGGGCAGGGTGGTGCAGCGGGCGGAGAAACTCGACACCAAAATGGCGTCAGACCTCCTCAATCTGCCCTTCGTCACCAGTGGTGAAGCCTCACTGGCCAGTCGCAACCTGCTGCGCGGCAATGTCTTTCTGCTGCCTGCGGGCGAAGCGGTAGCCAGTGTCTGCGATCGGCCGGAAAGCGAAATCGAGCTGGTGCTGGACAAAGTCGAGGACCTCTCCGCCGCGGCCATCAGCCACGCCGGACTGAACTATCCCCCATTACACAGCGGCGCCCCCCTATGGCTCTATGTGCTGGCGGAGGCGGAGGTCATCGGCCGTGAAACCAGTGCCGGAACCTTCGACAAGGGAGAGGGTCTTGGCCCGACTGGCGCACGCATCGTGGCCGAAGTACTGATCGGTTTACTGGAGTTGGACGAACACAGCTTCCTGGGAAGCAATCGCAACTGGGTTCCTGACCCCGCCTACGACAGCATCGGCAAGCTATTGGCAAGCACAAACTCCAGCGCGCTCCCCTGACAATAAAAGAAATTTCAGGTGCGCGAGCCGTGGTGAGAGTGGCGCTCACCACGGACCTTTACCCTGCGGTCAGGACGCCCGGGCGTGTGCCTGCTCCGGGAGCTCTGCCGCCGCCATTTCAATCAACTCTGCCCGGTCGGGGTGTCGCACCGCATTCGCAGACATCGCCTGCAAAAGCGAGTGCCGCCACACGGCCTCACCGTGCTCCGCTGGAAGCGCCTGCAACAACTCGTAGTGCAACAGCCACTCGTCCGGACAGTCCAAACAGTCTGTGGCCAGAGCCCGCCAGTCAATGCCCCCCCCACAGGCTGCGTCCTCGACCCGCTTGTACAGTGCCATTACAGCCTCATCCTGTACAACAACCGGCGGAGCGCTACTGGCAGGAGCATCGTACAAACGGTAGCAATCGCGATCTGCTGTGCCACCAAATACTGAGTCAACCCGCGCCCCCACCGCCATGTCGTAACGACCCCAGGCGGGATCAAACAGCACCCTGCCGCGCAGGTCCGTGACCCGGCAATCCTCGAAGCTCAGGATCAGGTTGCGGTGCTCCTGGCGGACGATGTTTCGGAGTTCCCCGACCACGATCACCCCCGAAAGGAACTCCAGGGTTACCCGCTCTCCGATCCGGATATCGTGGGCCTTCAGCTCGTCTACTGTGTAATCCGACAGACAGCGGCTGAAGTCCTTCAACAGCCCGACCGGGGAGCCGAAGCCTTCCGGGTGGGCTTCGATACCCTGGCCATAGATTTCGCGGTCTCGCCATGCCAGCTGGGTTGGACCTTCGGTACGCAGGTAGACCGGGTTGCCCACCGCGTCACACATGACCTCGACCATGCGCCCGCTCACCTGCATGCCGGAATCAAACTGGGCGGTGCACACCGTCCCGGCCTCGATGGCCTTGCGCAGGGAATCAGCGCCACCGCGGCGGAAGCACATGCCCGCAGCGAATTCCTCCAGCACCTGGCTCAGGTGGCGACAACTCTTGGTGACGAACAGCTGCGGCTGTTCCGAAGTGATGTCATAGGGAAATTCAACCGCGTTCACAGTCAGCGGTAGTTTCGCCACCCGCTGGTCGTCCAGGCAGTGCTGGCTCTCCCCCAGGGAGGACAACAGCCCGGCGCCAAAAATGCGGTAATCGTCCACTTCGCCCACCAGGCCGTACTCGACGGTCCACCAGTGCAGGCGGGTCAGCAGGGCCGCCTCCGAAGGTGATTCCTCCCGTGCCAGCACCGCCTCCAGGTGCTCCTGGCTGCGCTGGATATCGGCCTCGGTACTCGCCGGGCACTCCTTGACGATGGACAGCTCGCGCACGGCCTCATAGACCTCGAAGTCGTAGGCGGTGGAGATAGCCTTCATGCCCACCTCGCCGAAGCGCTGTAGGAATTCGGCGTAGTCCACGTCGACGATAAAGGGGGCATGACCCGCAGACTCGTGGACGATATCCGGCGCGGGAGTGTAGAAGATGTGATCCACGCTGCGCATATCCAGGGCAATCACCAGAATCTTCAGGGCCTGGAATTCCATGAAAATGGCGGGGGGAATGAAGCCGTTGACCACCACCGCGCTCCAGCCGAGGGCGGCCAGGGCCTCGTTCATTTCATCGATAGAGGGAATGTGATCGAGGGCAATGCCGGTTCGCGCCAGCCCCTCCCTGTAAACCGGGTGGGCACTGTCCTGCAGCTGGCGGGTGAGCTGGCGCATGATGAAGCGCCACACAGCCTGGTCGCGCGGTGTGTAGTGGCCGTAATCCTGGATCTGTACAAAGGGGCGCAGGTGAGCAGGCAGGCTCGCCACGATTGACTCTTGCTTCATTCCGATAACTCCGCAGGGGCCCGCAGGCCCTGTGCTCAATCGGACGACAGCTCCGCCAGCCTGGTATCCAGCTTGTCCAGCAGACCAAACAGCGTGGCCTGCTCCTGCTCCGACAGGGGTGCCAGCAGGCGCTCCTCCCAGTCCAGGGCTTCGGGCACAATGCGGCGGTACAGTTCCAGGCCTGCCTCGGTCAGGGTGAGGAAGGCCGCGCGGCTGTCCCGGTCACAGGGGCGACGGTTCAGCAGCCCCTTCTCCGTCATGATGGCCACGGCGCGGGACACCCGCACCTTGTCCATGCTGGTGTGTGCCGCTATCTGCTTGGACTGCAGTTCACCGTATTCTGCCAGCGCCACCAGTGCCCGCCACTCAGGAACCGTAATCCCGAATTGCCGCACGTAGATGCGCGACAGGGACACACTGATCCGCTGGGCCAGGCTGTTGCACCGGTAGGGCAGAAACTGCTGCAGACTGAGCTTGTCATCCATTGTCTTCAACCATCCCCGGAGTATAGCCAGCGGCGTCACTAGTTACAATTGAAACCATGTCCTTACCCCACCCCGCCCCAGGCGCGGGGCATCTGCATATTGAGACGCTCAAGGCCACCGTTCACTCCCAGCACATCGCCGGTGACATACGCCGCGGCCGGCGAGCACAGATAAAGGGCACCCACGGCGACGTCCTCCACCTCTCCCAGGCGGGCCATGGGTGTGAGTTCGACCATCGTGCGCTCCACTTCATCGGTGAGCACCAGATTCAACGCGTCCGTTTTGGTCGAGCCCACGGCAATGGCATTGACCCGGACCTTCGGCGCGTACTCCTGCGCCAGTTCCCGGGTGAGAAATGACATGGCCGCCTTGGCCGTGCCGTAGGCGCTGAAACAGGGCGTGGGATATCGCCCGGCAACCGAGGAGATATTCAGGATGCAACCGCTTCCAACAGACTCCACCATCAGCGGCGCACAGACACGGCTGAGCTCGTAAGCCGTACTCACGTTGAAACGGAAAGTCTGCTCAAACTCTTCGGCGCTGATCTGCGCCGCAGGTTTCGGAGGGAAGCCTCCGGCATTGTTGACGAGGATATCGAGGCGCCCGAAATGTTCCATGGCCTTCGGCCCCAGCGCACGCAGCTGGTCGAACTGCATCACATCCGCCTCGACCACCAGCGCCTCGCTGCCGAGTTCTGCCACTTCCGCGGCGACCCGGTCGAGATCGCTGCGGGTACGGGCGGCGATGACCACCCGGGCCCCCACTTCAGCAAAGGCCCGGGCACAACCTGCGCCGATACCCTTGCCGCCACCGGTGATCAGTGCCACCTTGCCATCCAGGCGGAATTTATCCAGCAGAGCCATCGTCACCTCCCCTCGGGGTCAGACAGGAATGTTCCCGTTGTGCGTTACTTGCGGTAATCCAGCGGCGGCGCCCGGTCACCCAGCAGGGCCTCGTAGTGGAAATCCTTGCCCCGGCGCTGCTCGAATTCTTCCTGTGCCGCTTTCAGCAGTTGCGGATTCTGGTACAGGTCCGCCGCGGTGAGCGCCATGGTCTTGGCCGCTACCATCATCCCCTTGTGGCCAATCGACATGCCGCCGGCGGCAATAGCCTGCCAGCTATGGGGAGCCGTTCCGGGAACCCAGGTGGCCGCACCCATCTCCACCGTGGGCACCTGCCAGCTGACATCGCCGACGTCGGTGGAGCCCATGCCCTGGATGAACTCCATCGGTTCCACCCGGGCCTCCATACCGGTGAGGTCTTCACTCAGGTTGAGTGTTTTGCTGATCTTGTCGGCGTAGGCCCGCTCGGCGGCGTCGTACTGCACACCGCCCACTTCCTCCAGGCGCTTGTGCATGGCCGTCGCCAGCGTCTCGTTGGGCAGCATGCTGTGATTACCGTGGATGACCTCGGCCTCCAGCCGGGTGCCGGTGCCCTGGGCCGCGCCTTCGGCCGCGGCCATGACCCGGGTCCAGATTTTTTGCAGCTCAGCTGCCTTGGGGTGCCGCACGTAATAAAACACCTCGGCGAAATCCGGCACCACGTTGGGTGCCGAGCCGCCACTGGTAATCACGTAATGTATGCGCGACTCCTGGGGCACGTGCTCACGCATCATGTTCACCATGAAATTCATGGCCTCCACACCATCCAGCGCCGACCGCCCGCGCTCGGGGGCGACCGCAGCGTGGGAGGACTGGCCATAGAAGCGGAACTTGGCCGACTTGTTGGCCAGGCTGGTCGCCGGGTCCGAGGTATTGCGATCACCCGGGTGCCAGACCAGCACCGCATCGACATCGTCAAACAGGCCGGCTCGCACCATGTAGACCTTGCCACTACCACCCTCCTCGGCCGGGGTGCCGTACAGGCGGACGGTACCGGGAATGTCGTTCTGCTCCAGCCAGCGCTTTACCGCGGTGGCGGCGGCAACCGAGCCAGCGCCAAACAGGTGATGGCCACAGGCGTGGCCGGCGTTTTTACCCTCGACTTCCTCGCGCACCGGGTTGGCGGATTGGGAGATTCCCGGCAGGGCATCAAACTCTGCCAGCAGAGCGATGACTGGCCCGCCTTTACCGTAACTGGCCACGAAGGCAGTGGGGATTCCGGCGACACCCGTTTCGATCGCAAACCCCTCTCCCGCCAGGGTCTCGCGCAGCAGGGTGGAGCTTTTGGTTTCCTGGTAGCCGAGCTCGGCGTTGTCCCAGATAGCATCGGCGATATCGGCGTAATCCCCGGCGTGCCGGTTCAGGTATTCCAGCATGCTGTCGCCGGAGGCGGCTGCGCTGGTCAGGGATGCGGCTGACAGCAGCAGCCCCGCGGCGAGAGATGTAAAACGTGGCATGGGCGTCCTCAATGTGCATTTCAGGGGCACACCTTACCACTGCGGGGGCAGTCCAGCACAGACGGTGAGTGGAGGACAGTGAGTGAGGGCATTTACCGGTGAGCGGGAGCTGTCAGGCGCGACGAGCGCCGGGCCGGTGGCGCATGCAAAGCCACCGGCCCGAACGGGAGAGCCGGGATGGGGCGCCCGGCGCATGACGAGGCGAACCTCGTCGACATCGTCCTGCCAGGGGTTGCGGGACGAATTCGGTGCCGGGCGATCAGTCGGTGCTGGCCACCCTGCCGGCGTTGATCTGGCTCAGGGCATCATTCACCGCCCGCTCGTAACAGGCCTCATTGTCGGCGGCAGTCCCGAGGTCGCCGGTGATGCGGTAGTCGCTGGAGCCGCAAACATCACGCGCCGCTGCACTGATGCGGTAGTAGAGGCTCTCCTGACCCTTGCTGGAAGTCAGGTCGAGATCATCGTAGTTGACCGTCGCGGTGCGAACCGCCTCGGACTTCACCAGCGTTTCGCTGTAGGTGTCGGCCTGGGCCTGGAAAGTCAGCAGGGCCAGTGCCGCTGCGCTGCCTGCCAGAAACTGTTTGCTGATACGCGCCATGTTCATTGCTGTTCTCCCTACCTTGTCAGGTTGTATACGGCGTCTTGCCGCGAGGGGCGCGCTGTCTGTGTGCCGCCCTTGGTGATCACATTAGGAGAAGCCGCCTCGCGCCGAAACAGCACTTCGGTGAAGCGATGGTGGCGAGCGATGAACTGAGACAATGCGACGACAAGCTGCCACGGGCAGTGCCCGATTTGGCTTGTGTTCCACGGCACCGTATATTGACACCCACTCTCCAGCCAGCGGCACAGTATGAGTTCAACAATTTCGGCAAGCAGTTCGAATCGCGGCCCCGTGGGCGTGCTGATCACCAACCTGGGCACGCCCGATGCCCCCACTACAGGCGCTTTGCGACGCTACCTGAAACAGTTCCTGTCCGACCCGAGGGTGGTGGAGGTACCGCGCCTGCTGTGGTGGTTCATTCTCAACGGCATCATCCTCAATGTGCGCCCCTCCCGTTCCGCCGCCGCCTACCGCGAGGTGTGGACCGACGAGGGTTCGCCACTGCTGCTGAATACCCGCGACCAGGCCGGGGGCCTGCAGGCAGCGCTGGCAAAAACATACGGCGACGACGTGGTGGTGGAGTTCGCCATGCGCTACGGCTCGCCGGCGATCGGCGAAGGCATCGAAGCCCTGTGGCAACGGGGCGCCCGTCGGCTGGTGGTGCTGCCGCTCTACCCCCAGTACAGCGGCCCCACCACCGCCTCCACCTTCGATGCGCTGGCCGCGGACTTCCAGGCCCGCCGCTGGTTACCGGAAACGCGGTTCATCAGCGACTACCATGACCATCCCGCCTATATCGAGGCGCTGGCCGACAGCGTGCGCCAGCACTGGGAACAGCACGAACGGGCCCAGCGCCTGCAGTTTTCCTACCACGGTGAGCCACAGAGCTACGTGGACAAGGGGGACCCCTACTACGACCAGTGCCTGGCCACCTCCCGTCTGGTAGCGCAGGCCCTGGGCCTGGCAGACAGTGACTGGGACGTCAGCTTCCAGTCACGCTTCGGGCGCGACCCGTGGCTACAGCCCTATACCGACGAGACCCTGAAAAGCCTGCCGGGCCAGGGAATCCGCTCCCTGCAGATTCTCTGCCCGGGCTTTTCCTCGGACTGCCTGGAAACCGTGGAGGAAATCGGCATTGAAAACCGGGACTACTTCCTGGAGGCGGGCGGTGAGCGCTACGAGTACATTCCCTGCCTTAATGCCGGGCCCGCACATATCGAGGCGCTGCGCCAAATCGTAGCGGGCAACCTGGGGGGCTGGCTGCCCTGAATCAGAACCGGGTCGAAGCGACAGCCACTCCCGGCACGGCCGCTGCGACTACAACCAGCGCCGGACCCTGGCACAGTACGCGGGATACTCCTGCGGAAAAAGCTCCCTGAGCAGGACCTCTTCCGGGCGAATGTAACGCCACTCGATGATGACCATGAACAGTGGGGGTATCACCAGCGCGGTGCTGGCCCCCACGGTGACTGCAGTACCCAGCAGCACCAGGGCCATGCCCAGGTACATGGGGTTGCGCGTGAAGGCGTAAACCCCGCCGGTGACCAGGGCGCTGACCTCGCGAAAGGGAATCATGTCGGTCCCCGCGCGCTGGAACAGGCCGCCGGCAATCACCAGGATGGCCAATCCCGCCACCAGCAGGGCACCGCCAGCCAGCTGGCTGGCGAGGCCGGTAAAGCGGGGGCCCGGCAGGTATTCGTTCAGGGTAAAGATCAGGACCACCCCGATCACAAGCCACATGGGCGGATAGATAATGCGCTTGTGGGCCATGCCGTCGCTCCTCAGTGTCCGAGATGGGCCGAGACAGGTTCCAGGCTGCCGATGCCATAGGCCAGGACGATGCCGGCGATAAACGCCAGGGTGAGTTTGCCCCGGTCGTGACTGTGGAAGTGGACCTCGGGCAACAGGTCACTGAGGGCGATACAGATGAAGGCCCCGGCGGAAAAAGCCAGCGCCACCGCGACCCCGTAGTCGCGGGCTTCACCCAGCAGATCGACGCCGAAAAAGAACAGCAGAGCGCCCAGCGGGCACATCAGGGCGAACAACAGATTCGCCCACTTGCGGGCCGCGGCGCTCCAGCCACCCGCCTCCATCACGGTGATGATGGACATGGCATCCAGCGGCTTGTGCAGCAGAATGGCGAGAAACACCCCCACTCCCAACAGCCCCGCCAGCCCGTGTCCGGATACCTCGCCCTGCAGCACGGCACCCAGCGCCACCCCGTCGATCAGCGTATGCAGGCCCAGGCCGAGGGCAATGCCCACCCAGCTCAGGCTGTGAACCGAAGCGGATTCGTGGTGGTGATGATCGTCTTCTTCGTGGCTGAAGTCGTGCTGGTGGAAATGGAACATCCGCAACAGCAGCAGCATGGTGACCAGGCCGATCATCAGCCACCACACCGAAACATCGGCGGCGTGGCTGCCGCCCTGCAGTGCCATGCTGTGGGGCAACAGATGATAGAAGGCGACACCCAGCATCAGGCCCGACACAAAGCTCATGATGAGCTGGGTACGGGTATGGGTCATCTGCACCCAGTTGGGCAGCAACCCACCCAGCAGCGAGAAGGCGGCAATGGCGAGGCAGTACAGACTGAGCAGGAGGGTGGGCGACACCGACATCGAGTATCCGGGGCTGTTGGGGCAAGCGCGCGATTATTCCATATTTACCGGTCGGCTGTAATGTGAAGCATGACCAGTCCGGCCAATCCCCTGATCCGGGATGACATTGACAGCCAGACTAATGGTTATTAGTTTGGCCGCATAACAGACCATCCGGAGCCCTACCATGGCCATTTACGAGCCCATCGAATCCAGCGATTCCCGCCGCCACCTGCAGTTGCGCAGCCCGGTCACGCTCGAGCCCACGGGAGAATTGATCTGTGCCAACGCCGAGGATGTGGCTGACGCCATCGCCCTGGCCCGGCGAGCACAGCCGGCCTGGGCCGCCACCCCGATTCGCGAACGGGCGAAGGTTGCCGAGCGCGCCCTGCAACTGGTGCTGGAGCGCCAGGACGAAATCATCGACACCGTGGTGGCCGAGACCGGCAAGGCCCGGGCCGACGCCATGAGCATGGAAATCTACTCGGTGGCCGACTCGCTGTGCTACTACGCCAAGCACGCGGAGGAATTCCTGAAGCCGCGCAAGCGGCGGGTGCCCGGTATCATGGGTATCGCCAAGCAACTGCATATCCGCTACAAGCCACTGGGCGTGGTGGGGCTGATCACCCCCTGGAATGGTCCCTTCGTGCTGGTCATGAACCAGGCCGTACAGGCCCTGCTGGCCGGCAACGCGGTGGTAGCCAAGGGTTCCGAGGTCACCCCCTACTCCGCCAAACTGGCCGAGACCATCCTGCGCGACGCAGGCCTGCCCGAAGGGGTCTTGCAGGTACTGCTGGGAGATGGCGAAACCGGCGCCGCCATCGTGCGCGGCGGTGTCGACAAGGTGTCCTTCACCGGCAGTGTCGCCACCGGCCGCAAGGTGGCCGAAGCCTGCGCCAGCCAACTCATTCCCTGCACCCTGGAACTCGGCGGCAACGACGCCATGATCGTCTGCGCTGACGCCGACCTGGACCGCGCGGCGGACGGCGCCTGGCTGGGCTCCTGTATGAACACCGGTCACTACTGCTGCGGCACCGAGCGCATCTACGTGGTGGCATCGGTGTACGACGAATTTCTGCGCCTCGTGCTGGAAAAAGGCAGGCAGGTGCGCCAGGGCAACCAGCACGGCTGGGCGGAGGACGTCGGCGCGGTATTCTGGGACCGGCAACTGGCGATCATCGAAGCCCACGTGGAGGACGCCCGCGCCAGGGGCGCCACCATCCACCAGGGCGGGCGTCGCAACCCGGACCTGCACGGCCTCTACTACGAGCCCACCGTGATGACCGATGTCGATAACACCATGGACATCATGAACCATGAGACTTTTGGCCCCATTCTGTGCATCCAGAAAGTCGCCGACGAAGAAGAAGCCCTGCGCCTGGCCAACGACTCCGAGTTCGGGCTCAACGGCAATGTATGGACCAGGGACAAGGACAAGGGCCTCAGGCTGGCCGCCGCCATCGACACCGGCTCCTGCAGCATCAATGATATGGCCCTGAGCTACGGGATTCCCACGGCCCCCTTCGGGGGGCGCAAGCAATCCGGCGTTGGCCAGGTGAACGGCAAGAAGGGGATGCGCGGCTACTGCCACGAAATGCCGATTGTGGTGGACCGCTTCGGCGGCAAAATGCCCAACGCCTACCCCAACAGCGCCGAGAGCGCCGAGGGCATGCGCAAGTTGATGGACTTCCTGTGGCGCAAGACGCCGCTGGGGAAATGGCTCGCGTAAATTTGCAGCCGGGGGCCGCTTACAGGACCACCAGGTTGTCGCGGTGAATCAGCTCGTCGTCGCCCTGGTAACCGAGGATTCCCTCGATGGCCGACGAGGGCTGGCGCAGCAGGCGCCGGGCCTCCTCCGCGCTGTAGTTGACCAGGCCCCGGGCGACTTCCCGGCCCTGGCCGTCGCGGCAGGCCACCATGTCGCCGCGCTGGAAATTGCCCTGCACCGCCACCACCCCTACCGGCAGCAGGCTGCGCCCGGACTCCCGTAGCACCCGTACCGCACCGTCATCCAGTTCCACACTGCCCGGCACCCGCACCATGCCCGCCAGCCACTGCTTGCGGGCATTCTGCGGCTGCTTGCCGGTTCGCAGCCAGGTGCCGACATTCTCGCCAGCTGTGACCCGCGCCACGATTTCCGGCTCACGGCCCGAGGCGATAATCGTCTCGCTGCCGGAACGGGCCGCCAGCCGCGCCGCGCGCAGCTTGGTCACCATGCCACCGCGACCGAGGGCGCCGCCCTCCCCCGCCATGTCGTCGAGCTCGGGGGCGTGCACATCACACTGGCGGACCAGTTCGGCGTGGGGGTCGTGACGGGGGTCGGCGTTGAACAGGCCCTGCTGGTCAGTGAGCAGCAACAGGGCATCGGCATCGATGAGGTTGGCCACCAGGGCCGCGAGGGTATCGTTGTCGCCAAAGCGGATTTCGTCGGTAACCACCGTATCGTTCTCGTTGACGATGGGCATGACCCCAAGGTCGAGAAGCGTGGTCAGCGTACCGCGGGCATTGAGGTAGCGGTCACGGGCAATGACGTCGTCGTGACCGAGCAGGACCTGGGCGGTGGCAATATCGTAGGCGTTGAAGGCGTTTTCATAGCTTTGCACCAGCACCGACTGGCCCACGGCAGCGGCCGCCTGCAGGTCGTGCAGGGCCGACGGCCGGGCCGACCAGCCCAGGCGCACAATGCCAGCGGCGACGGCGCCACTGGACACCAGCACCACTTCACAACCCCGCTCCCGCAGGGCCGCCAGTTGCGCCACAAGAGCGCCAATCACGGCCTGGTCCAGGCCGCGCCCGTCATTGGTCAGCAAGGCACTGCCGACCTTCACCACCCAGCGCCGCGCGCTGGCTACCTCACTGCGCTCGCTCACGCCTTATCCTTATCGCTGCCCCGTTCCCCGTTACTGGACGTATTCTACGTCCACGTCGTAATCGTCATCATCCTCGTCGTCATCTTCGTCATGACGCGCCTGCCGGCGTGCAGCGCGGAGCTCAGCGATACGCTCGCGGGCCTCCTCCTGCATCCGGGACTGGATTTCCTGCTCCTCGACAGCCACCTCGGGGTCCGCCGCCTCACGCTCGCGCTGCTCTTCCAGGTGCACCATGAGATCCTGACAGATGCGCTCGGTGCCGGTGGCGCTGATGGCCGCCACTTCATACACCGGCCCTTCCCAGCCCAGCGCGTCCAGCAGTTCCTGGCGCCGTTCGGCCAGGGTTTCTTCGTCGAGCAGGTCGGTCTTGTTCAGGACCAGCCAGCGGGGCCGATCAGCCAGGGTCGGGCTGAACAGCTCCAGTTCCCGCACGATGGCCAACGCCGATTCGGCGGGCGTCACGTCGTCCCAGGGCGCCATGTCCACGATATGCAGCAGAATCCGGTTACGGGTCAGGTGCTTGAGGAAGCGAATCCCCAGCCCGGCGCCTTCAGACGCCCCCTCGATCAGCCCCGGGATATCGGCCACCACGAAGGAGCGGTGGGAATCCACTTTCACCACGCCGAGGTTGGGCACCAGGGTGGTGAAGGGGTAGTTCGCCACTTTCGGTGTCGCGGCGGACACGGCGCGGATAAAGGTACTCTTGCCGGCATTGGGCAGCCCCAGCAGGCCGACATCGGCCAATACTTTGAGCTCCAGCTTGAGGTTACGCATCTCACCCTCGGAGCCCGGTGTGGTCTGGCGCGGGGCGCGGTTGGTAGACGATTTGAAGCGGGTGTTGCCCAAACCGTGGAAGCCGCCCTGGGCCACTTTGAGCTGTTCGCCGCTGGCGGACAGGTCACCGAGGATTTCGCCGCTGTCTTCGTCAATGATGGTGGTGCCCACGGGCACTTTCAGCACGAGGTCCTCGCCACTTTTGCCGGTGCAGTTGCGGCCCCGGCCGGGCTCGCCATTCTCGGCCCGGTAGGCGCGCTGGAAGCGGTAGTCGATCATGGTATTGAGGTTGTCGTCGGCTTCCATGAACACGCTGCCGCCGTCGCCCCCGTCACCACCGTCGGGGCCACCTTTCTCGATGTATTTTTCCCGCCGGAAACTCAGGCAGCCGTTGCCACCTTTTCCGGCGAAGACCTTGATGGTCGCTTCATCTACAAATTTCATGATCTTTGGTCTCTTGGGACCCGCTCTTGTAGTGCACTGTATACCACTTGAGCACGCTGTGTGTTTAGTCAGTGTCGCTTCTGGTTCTTCGAATCCGCGCACGCTGCACCGGAAGGCTTTCCGGGACTCGCCGTGAACCCGTCCATGGGGGCTCGAGTGCGACATCCATGTCGCACACGGTCCCGGAAAGCCTTCCGGCTCATCGTACGCTCCCTATGCGGGAGCTCGAACTCCGGAACTTCGAATCGCGATACTAGCGCTCCAAATTCTGCCGCCCGCACCACAGCAGGGAGTGGTTCGGGGGTGTGCCTGTACGGACCGTCAGCGGCCATGGATGGCCGCTGCCGAGCGCACATGGACGTGCTTGTAGCGTGTCCGGGAAGGCACACCGCCGAACCGCGACCGTCCTACGAAGCTCCGCCCATCCAGAGGCTTGCGCGACAAAAACGTCCGATGTCGCTACAGAGAGCCCTGAAACAAGACAAAAAAAAGCCCCGTCATCTGACGAGGCTTTCGTTCAGTTCGTGCGAACCGTCGCTCAGGCGCTCACCACCTGGACGAACTTGCGGTTTTTCGGGCCCTTGACCACGAACTCGACCTTGCCTTCAGCGGTCGCGAACAGCGTGTGGTCCTTGCCGATGCGAACATTGTCGCCAGCGTGGAAACGGGTGCCGCGCTGACGCACGATGATGTTGCCCGCTTGAACCACTTCACCGCCGAAACGCTTCACGCCAAGGCGTTTACTTTCCGAATCGCGGCCGTTACGAGTACTACCGCCAGCTTTCTTGTGTGCCATAGTCGCTAAGCTCCTTTATGCCGTAATGCCGGTGATCTTCACTTCGGTGTACCACTGGCGATGGCCAGTTTCACGCCGATAGTGCTTACGACGGTTGAATTTGACGATCTTCACTTTGTCGTGACGACCATGGCTAACCACCTCGGCAGTTACCTTGCCGCCTGCTACAACCGGGGTGCCGATTTTGACATCTTCACCGCCGATCATCAGAACCCGGTCGAATTCCACTGATTCACCAGTGGCCACTTCCAGTTTCTCCAGCTTGAGGGTTTCGCCCTCAACCACGCGGTGCTGCTTACCACCGCTCTCAATGACTGCGTACATTGCTTGCTCCGTTCAATTAGCCTGCTCGCGGTGTAAAAAACCCTTGTAAATCAAGGGGGCAGAGTCAGGCACAAACAGTTGAAATAGACACCTGAGCAGACCCAAACGGCCGGGGACAGGTGCAGAGGGCGGCGATTCTACTCAAAACAGCCCCCGGGAGCAAGCCCTGTTTCGGCCCCGGTTCGGGACCCCGGATACGGGCCGGAGCCGGGGCAGACCCGATCGGGTCCCGTCTTGACACCCCCCGGGGTGCACCCTAGCATGCCGCTTTTTCCGGGGTACTGTGTTTGGGTACTCTGATTGGGGACTTTTTTCCGGGACACTCTCTTCCTATGCAGCAGATTCGCGCCAGCGTCGCCGGGGAATTCGAGGCGGTCAACCGCCTGATCGTCGAGCAGCTCCACTCCGATGTCGATATGGTGGAAAACATCGGCCACTATATTGTCGACGCGGGCGGCAAGCGCCTGCGCCCCCTGCTGGCGCTGTTGACGGGCGCCGCCCTGGGCGGTTGTAGCGACCGGCACATTACCTTCGCGGCGGTCATCGAGTTCATTCACACGGCCACCCTGCTGCACGACGACGTGGTGGACATCTCCAGCCTGCGTCGCGGCCGCCCCACCGCCAATGCCGAGTTCGGCAATGCCTCCAGCGTACTGGTGGGCGACTTCCTTTATACCCGCGCCTTCCAGTTGATGGTGCAGCTGGACGACATGACGGTCCTGCGTCACATGGCCGACACCACCAACACCATCGCCGAGGGAGAGGTGCTACAGCTGGTGCGGGCGGGCAACCCCGATACCTCCGAGGCTGATTACCTGGAAGTCATCACCCGCAAGACAGCGGTACTGTTTGCCGCCGCCTGCTATGGCGCCGCCACACTGAGCGGGCGTAAAGAAGCCGACTGCCAACAGCTGGCGGACTTCGGACTCAACCTGGGCATTGCCTTCCAGATGATCGACGATGTACTGGACTACGAAGGCGACCCTGAGACCATGGGCAAGAACGTGGGCGATGATCTCACCGAAGGCAAGGTCACCCTGCCATTGATCCATGTGATGCAGAACGGCACGGATGCCGAGCGCGAACTGGTGCGCGAAGCGGTTGCGGCCAAGTCTGCCGCGCGGCTCGACGACATTGTGCGCGCCGTTCAGCGCTGTGGCAGCTGCGACTTCACCCGCGAACGCGCGCGTCACTATCACGACCTGGCCACCGCCTGCCTGGAAAGTTTGACGGACGGCGCTGCCCGGGACGCCCTGCAGGCCATCACCGGCCTGTCGATCAACCGGGACCACTAGGCCCACTCGGGCCAGCACACCGAAACAGGTCAGTCAGTGCCGGGCGGCGCTTTACAGTGCCGGCCCCCGCTTCCTATACTTTTGCGCTCGCTCCACATTTTCACGATCCTGAAGTTTACGATCGCTTTACGATCGGTTGGGATCGCGCAGTTCCTCCAGAACGGGAAAGCCCATGACACCCTGCACCCAATTGAAAGACTTGCCCGCCTTCGGCGAGCTGCAAGCGCTCGCGCTCGCCCTGAAATCCGCTGACATCGAGGGGCTCTTCGCAGGGGCCCCCGATCGTACCGACACTTACCGTGCCGACGCTGCCGGCCTGTGCCTGGACTACTCCAAGCATCTGCTGGACGACGCGGCACGCGCCAAGCTGGTCGAACTGGGCGAACAGGCGCAGCTGCCCCAGCGCGCACACGCCTTGCTGAGCGGCGCAGAGATCAACAACACCGAGCACCGCCCCGCCCTGCACAGCCTGCTGCGCGCCGCCAGCGCCCCGGGCCTCGAAGACAAGTTCGCCGAAGTGGTGGCCACCCGCGGTCGCATGCGCCACTGGGCCGAGCGCATCAACCGGGGGCAGCAAACCGGCTTCTCCGGGCAGACCATTACCGACGTGGTCAATATCGGTATCGGCGGCTCAGACCTCGGCCCGCGACTGGTCACCGAAGCACTGAAACCCTTCCAGGGCGATATCAACTGTCACTATGTGGCCAACGTGGACCCGGCAGATCTGCAGGACACCCTGCTCGACCTCGATCCGGCTTCCACCCTGTTCATTGTCTGCTCCAAGTCTTTCCGCACCGAAGAGACCCTCGCTAACAGCCTGGCCGCCCGCGAGTGGATGCTGAACGCGGGGGCTACCGAGGCCGACCTCGACAAGCACTTCCTGGCCATCACCACCAACCTGGCCGCGGCCGCAGACTTCGGTATTTCCGGTGACAACTGCCTGCCCATATGGGACTGGGTGGGCGGGCGTTACTCGGTATGGTCCGCGGTGGGGCTCAGCTGCGCGATCGCGGTGGGTTGGGACCATTTCGAACAATTCCTGGACGGCGCCGCCGCCATGGATGCCCATTTCGCCAGTGCTCCCGTCGACCAGAACCTGCCCATGCTGATGAGCCTGCTGGAAATCTGGTACTGCAACGGCTTCGCCGCCGGCAATCACGTGGTGTTGCCCTATGACCAGGGCCTGGCAAAACTGCCGGACTTCCTGCAGCAACTGACCATGGAAAGTAACGGCAAGCGGGTCAGCGCCGAAGGCGCACCGCTGAGCTATGACACCGGGCCCGTGTTATGGGGATCCGCCGGCACCATGGGCCAGCACTCCTTCCACCAGTTGCTCCACCAGGGTACGCGCCTGTGCCCGGTGGACTTTATCCTGCCCCTGACCACGCACACGGGAATGACCGGGCAGCACCGGCGCCTGGTAGCCAACTGCCTGGCCCAGAGCCGGGCCCTGCTGGTGGGCCGTTCACTGGAGGACGCCCGCGCCTCGCTGCTGGCCCGCGGCCTGAGCGACGCCGAGGCCGCACACCTGGCTCCCCACCTGGCCATGCCCGGCAACCGCCCTAACAGTGTCATCAGCTTCACCGCTGTGACCCCCCACACTCTCGGCGCATTGATCGCACTGTATGAACACCGCACTTTCTGCAGCGGCCAGCTATGGGGCATCAACCCCTTTGACCAGTGGGGCGTAGAGTTGGGCAAGGAAATCGGGACAGAAATCCTGGGCCTGATGGAGCAGGCATCGGGGAGCCCCCGAATGGACCCCGCCACCGATCAACTGATCTCAAAGTGGCGCCAGGCGAACGCTCCCGCCTGAAGCGTCCTACCGCCACACTCGCCGGGCAACGCTTCGTACCCGGAAAAGCGCTCGCGTCACCAATATGAGAGCACAACACACTTTTCGTCGCTCGCTGCTGGCGAGCGCAGTCTGTCTCGCCGGAGCGGCTGGCGCCCAGGCCCAGGAAGCGCTGGATTGTGCCGGTGGCTTCGCCCGCCAGATTGCTTTGGGGGATTGTGGGACAGCTTTGCAATCCGTGGATTCGCAGGGGATGATAACCCGCCCTCCGGCTACCTGATCAATGGCTTCAGCGGCGGCCGCGGCTTCAGTGATAACCGCGACGCATCCAACATCGATACCATCGAGATTCTCAAGGGTCCCGGCGCGGGTTACTGATGGCTTGAGGGGGTGGGGGGAAGCACCGACTCGCAATCGCGGACCGGTGCAGCGGCAGGATGCCTACGCCAGGTTCCCCTGGCAGAGATACTTGAACTGCAGGTAGTCGTCGAGGCCGTAGTGCGAGCCCTCACGACCGTAGCCCGACTCCTTGATCCCGCCGAACGGTGCCACCTCGCTGGCGAACACCCCTTCGTTGATACCGATCACGCCCGCTTCCAGCTGGCCGGACACCCGCCAGATCCGGGCCGGGTCCTGGGAGTAGAAATACGCCGCCAGGCCATAGGAGGTGTCGTTCGCCCGATTAATCACGTCGGCTTCGTCCGTGAAGCGGAACAATGGCACCAGTGGGCCAAAGGTCTCCTCGCAGTGCAGAGTCATGCTTTCCTTGGCATCGCCGAGGATGGTCGGCGCGTAATAGAAGGGACCATCGGCAATCTCATTGCGCACCGAGTGGCCGCCGGTGATCAGGGTCGCCCCCTGGTCCAGGGCGTCGCGCACATGGCGTTCAATTTTCTCGATGGCGCGGCCGTTGATCATGGGGCCGACCAGGGAGTCCTCGCGCTCGGCGGGGCCGATGGTCAGTGCCTCCACGGCGACCTTCAACTGCTCCACGAACTCGGCGTAGACGGCGTCGTGCACATACACCCGGTTGGGGCTGACACAGGTCTGGCCGCTGTTGCGGAACTTGCCGCGCATCAGGCCGTCGACCGCCGCCGGAATGTCCGCATCCTCGAACACGATAAACGGGGCATTGCCACCCAACTCCAGCGACAGGCGCTTGAGGGTATCGGAAGAGGCCCGCGCCAAGTATTTGCCGACCGGCGTGGAGCCAGTGAAGGTCAGCTTGCGTACCCGTGGATCGTTCAACCAACTGCCCACCGTATCTGGCGTACCGGGTCGGGACGCGGTGACGATGTTGATCACACCCGCCGGGAAGCCCGCCTCCTCTGCGAGGGCCACCAGCGCCAGCGCCGTCAGCGGCGTGTCTTCGGCCGGCTTGGCGACCACCGTGCAGCCCGCCGCCAGGGCCGGCGCAATCTTGCGCGCGATCATCGCCAGCGGGAAGTTCCAAGGCGTTACTGCCGCCACCACACCCACCGGCTCACGGACCACCATCTGCTGACGCCCGGGCATACCCGGCACCAGCATGTCGCCGTTACTGCGCACGGCCTGTTCCGCGAACCACTCAACATAGGCGGCGCCGAAGGTCGCCTCGCCGCGCGCCTCCGCCAGCGGCTTGCCCTGTTCACGGGACATCAGCCGCGCCAGGTCCTCGCTGTTGTCCAGAATAAGTTGGTGCCAGCGCTTCAACAGCCTGGAGCGGTCGCGGGCACTGACATTGCGCCAGCTGGTAAAGGCGCGGGCCGCGGCATTGGCGGCGGCTTTACCGTCCTCTGCCGTGCTGTCCGGCACCCGGCTGAAAACTGTGTCGGTAGCCGGATCGCTGACCTCGTGCCAGCCGCCCTTGACCGCGTCACACCATGTGCCATTGATAAAATTCTGGCCGCGCATCAGGTCCGGACGCGACAGGGCCAGCGGGGACTCGTCCCGCAGTTCGTTCATTTTTGCGCTCATATCTGCACTCATCGTTATTATTACTGACTGACCAGTGCAGCGATGGCGCTGCCCAGATCCTGTGTGCTGGCCGAACCACCGAGGTCGGGCGCATGCGGCCCGGTGACCAGCGCCTCCTCGATCGCACGGACAATGGCATCGTGGGCCTCGCGACAGGCGCCCTGCCCTGCGCCGAGGAAGTCCAGCATCATGGCGCCGGACCAGACATAGTGAATGCGTTATTTGTCATGATTACTCCACCGCCTTCGCGACTTCGGGCTGCTTGAGCAGCATGTCCAGGGAGAGCCTCAGGCGTTCGAACAGGATATCGAACTCCTGCTCGCTGAAGGTTAGTGCCGGGGCAAAGCCGAGGATGTTATCACCAAAAGCGCGGAATACGATACCGGTGTCCCAGTCGATGCGGCTCAGGCGTTCGCGCAGCTTGAGGGAGGGGTCGAATCGCGCTTTGGTCCCTTTGTCGGCAACCAGCTCCAGAGCTCCAAGGAGGCCGCACTGGCGGGCATCGCCTACCAGGGGATGGTCCAGCATGCCCTGCAGCTTGTTCTCGAAATACGGCGCCAAGGTCATCAGGTCCAGCTCAACGCCTTCCGCCTCACAGGCAAACAGGGGGCCGGTACCGCCAAAGCCGTGACAAGGGTGCTGCCCTGCCTATGCGGGAGCAGCACCCGAATCCGGAACGCATGCAAGGTGAGTAATCGAAGGTGACAGGCAACCCTGTCGCCCGCTACAGCAGTGCGAGGAGCTCTTTTGTTTTTTGCTGCATCAGCGCCGCGTCACCACGCGACTCGACGTTGAGTCGCACCACCGGCTCGGTGTTGGACATTCGCAGGTTGAAGCGCCAGTCACCAAAACTCATGCTCAGGCCGTCGACTTTCTCTACGGCCTCCGCGCTGTCAGCATAGCGCTGCTCTACCAGGGCCAGCACTGCTGCCGGATCGTCAATGGTGCGATTGATCTCACCACTGCAGGGATAGGCCGCCATGCGCTCCGCCACCATGGCGGACAGGGGCTTGCCGTGCTGGGCCATCAGGCCGGTGACCAGCAGCCAGGGAATCATGCCACTGTCGCAGTAGGCGAAGTCACGGAAGTAATGGTGGGCGCTCATCTCGCCACCGTAGACCGCATTCTCCTTGCGCATTCTTTCCTTGATGAAGGCGTGACCGGTCTTGCTCTGGATGGGCACGCCGCCCAGGGATTCGGTAATGGCCACGGTGTTCCAGGTCAGGCGCGGGTCGTGAACGATGCCGGCACCGGGTTCCTTTTGCAGGAACGCCTCCGCCAGCAAACCCACCAGGTAATAGCCCTCGATAAATTCGCCGCGCTCGTCGAAGAAGAAACAGCGGTCGAAATCACCGTCCCAGGCGATGCCCAGGTCAGCACCGTGTTCACGAACGGCCGCGATGGTCGCGCTGCGGTTTTCTTCCAGCAGGGGGTTGGGCACGCCATTGGGAAAGTGACCGTCGGGCTGGTGGTGCAGTTTGATGAACTCAAAGGGCAGGTGGGGCTCCAGCAGGTCGACGATACGACCGGCGCCACCGTTGCCGGCATCCACCACGATTTTCAGGGGCTCGAGGGCCGCGACATCGATGTAGCCCAGCAGGTGCTCCACGTAGGCCGCGTCGGTATCGAGAGAATGCAACTGCCCGCGCTGTGCTGCCGGTGCAAATTCGTTGCGCTCCGCCAGGTCGCGGATGTCGAACAGGCCGGTATCCCCGGAAATCGGCTTGGACTCCTCGCGCACGAACTTCATGCCGTTGTAGTCCTTGGGATTGTGGCTCGCCGTTACGGCGATACCACCGTCCATGCCCGCGTGGGAGGTCGCGAAATAGATCTCCTCGGTACCGCTGAGGCCGATGTCGTAGACATCGACCCCCTGCTCCAGCAGACCCTCGCTGAGAGCGGCCTTGATGGCCTCGCTGGTCAGGCGAATGTCGTGGCCGACCACCACCTTCTTCGGTTTGACTACCTCGGCATAGGCGCGGCCAATACGGCGGGCGATATCCTCGTTGAGCTGGTCGGGAATGCGACCGCGAACGTCGTAGGCTTTAAAACAAGTGATCTTTCCGGTGTTGCCAGCGTCCACGTCAGCCCTGTTCCTTCTGGTAGATGTTCTCGTAGACGTAGTTGGTGGCCTCGACAAAGCCGG
This sequence comes from Parahaliea maris, assembly GCF_008064665.1. Classification (GTDB taxonomy): domain Bacteria; phylum Pseudomonadota; class Gammaproteobacteria; order Pseudomonadales; family Halieaceae; genus Parahaliea; species Parahaliea maris. Next base: position 77,739 of record NZ_VRZA01000009.1, read on the forward strand.
GCACGCTACCGCAGTCGAAGCGCCGGCCCTTGAATTTGTAGGCCATCACGCAACCCTGTTTGGCCTGGGTCTGCAGGGCGTCGGTCAACTGCAGCTCGCCGTTGGCGCCGGGGGGCGTATCGCGGATGATGTCGAAGATATCAGGCGTCAGGATGTAGCGACCGATAATGGCGAGGTTGGAGGGCGCATCCTTCGGGTCCGGCTTCTCCACCATGGAGTCGACCCGGTAAATACCGTCCTTCAAGGGCTCGCCGGCGATCACACCGTACTTGTGGACCTGATCTTCCGGCACTTCCTGGATGGCGACGATGGAGCAACGGAACTGCTTGTACAATTCGGCCATCTGCGACAGCACGCCGGGGCCGTCATTGATACAGAGGTCATCCGACAGGATCACGCCAAAAGGCTCGTTGCCAATCAGCGAGTGGCCGGTAAGGATGGCGTGGCCCAGGCCCAGCATTTCCCGCTGCCGCACCATGGTGAAGATCCCGTTATCCAGCACATTGCGAATACTGTCGAGATAGACTTCCTTGCCGGTGCCGGAGATCTGGTGTTCCAGCTCGTAGTTGATGTCGAAGTGGTCGGCAATGGAGCGCTTGCCGCGGCCCGTGACCATGGCGCAGGTATTCATCCCCGCCTCGATGGCTTCCTCCACGCCGTACTGCACCAGGGGTTTGTTAACAACCGGCAGCATCTCCTTGGGCATGCTTTTTGTGGCTGGCAAAAAACGGGTGCCATAGCCGGCTACCGGGAACAGGCATTTCTTGATCATATGCGGTTATCCTCGTCGTCGGTTTCGCCACAGCCACCCTCGCGGCCGTAGACATCTTCAAAGCGAACGATATCGTCCTCGCCCAGATAGGCGCCCGACTGGACTTCGATGAGTTCCAGCGGGATCTTGCCGGGATTGGCAAGGCGGTGCTTGTGACCCAGCGGTATGTAGGTGGATTCGTCTTCGGCCAGCATGAAGACCCTGTCCTCGCAGGTCACCTCGGCGGTGCCGTGCACCACGATCCAGTGCTCGGCCCGGTGGTGATGCATCTGCAGGGAGAGTTTCTGGCCCGGATTGACGATGATCCGCTTCACCTGGAAGCGGTCGGACTCCACCAGGGACTCGTAGGAGCCCCAGGGGCGATAAACCTTGGCGTGCAGCTCGGCCTCCCCGCGCTGCCCGGCCTTAAGCGCGGTCACGATACGCTTGACGTTCTGCACCTGGTCGCGGTCCGCCACCAGCACCGCGTCGGCGGTTTCCACCACTACCAGGTTCTCGACCCCGGTGGCGGCCACCAGCCGCGAGTCGCTGCGAAAATAACTGTTACTGCAGTTGTCGAGCAGCACGTCACCACTGGTGACGTTGCCGCTGGCATCCTGTGCACCCACTTCCCACAGGGCCGACCAGGCGCCGATATCCGACCAGCCGCAATCCAGGGCCACCACACCACCGGCGCCGGTGTGCTCCATCACCGCGTAATCGATGCTGTCCGCCGGGCAGCGGTTGAAGGCGGCGGCCTCAGGCCGTACAAAATCCATATCGGTCGCGGCGCCTGCCATGGCCTCGCGACAGGCTTCCAGCATGGCCGGGGCGTGCCGCTCGAGCTCGGCGAGGTAAGCGTCCGCGCGCAGCAGGAACATGCCGCTGTTCCACAGGAATTCGCCGCTTTCCAGATAGCCCCGGGCGGTCGCCTCATCGGGCTTTTCCACAAAGCGATCCAGTTCGTACACATCGGCTCCCAGCTCATTACCACGGCGGATGTAACCGTAACCGGTTTCCGGCTTGGAGGGCACCACACCAAAGGTCATAAGACGACCCGTTTGGGCCAACGGCAGGGCACAGGCTACCGCCTCGGTAAAGGCTTCCACCTGCTGGATCAGGTGATCCGCCGGCAGCACCAGCATGATCGCTTCCGGGTCTGTGGCCTGCAGGTGCAGGGCAGCCAGGGCCACGGCGGGCGCGGTATTGCGGCCGGCGGGCTCGAGGATCAGGGCGGTGGGCTCGATGGTAATCTGGCGCAATTGCTCAGCCACCATGAAGCGGTGCTCCTCGTTGCACACCACCAGGGGCGCCGCGGCCTCGAGGCCGGCAGTGCGTTGCAGGGTGGCCTGCAACATGGACATCTCCCCGGCCAGCGGCAGCAACTGCTTGGGGTGAAGTTCGCGGGACACGGGCCAGAGCCGGCTACCGACCCCTCCCGAAAGTAATACGGGGACTAACATATCATTCCTGTTGTTCTGGGCCCCAAGGTACCGGGCCTGTAAAGAGCCCTGCAATAACCAAGCCGACTCTGCGGGACCGCCATGTTAGCCGATAGCCAGAGTGCCACGCCAGCCGCCTCCCGTGCTGGACTTGTGGGCCGCAACCATTAGAATGGGCACGCTTGACTGAATACAGTCAGACACAACCATAGAATCAATATCCGAACCGGCCTGCACCATACCGGTTCGCACCCGCCCCGAACCGGCGCGCCCATAGTGCGATCACGGGCTAAACTGGAATCTATATGACCGGAAAAAGTGCATACGCCAAAGAGGAACTCGTCGCCTGCGGACTGGGCGAACTGTTTGGCCCTGGCAACGCTCAATTGCCCACCGACAACATGCTGATGCTGGATCGCATCACGCACATCGCCTCGGAGGGCGGGAAGTATGGCAAGGGAGAGATTGTCGCCGAGCTCGACATTCACCCCGACCTCTGGTTCTTCCAGTGCCACTTTCCCGGTGACCCTGTGATGCCAGGCTGCCTCGGCCTCGATGCCATGTGGCAGTTGGTCGGGTTCTTCCTCGGCTGGCGCGAAAACCCCGGTCGCGGCCGTGCGCTGGGCTCCGGCGAGGTGAAATTCACCGGCCAGATCCTGCCCACCGCCAACAAAGTAACCTATAACATTCATATGAAGCGTGTGATCGAGCGCAAACTGGTCATGGGCATTGCCGATGGCAGCGTCTCAGTAGACGGCCGCGAGATCTACACCGCCTCCGACCTCCGGGTCGGCCTGTTCAGTTCCACGGAGTCCTTCTAGGTCCAGCTATGTCCAGACGAGTAGTAGTCACCGGGCTGGGCATCGTGTCCTGCCTGGGCAACGATGCACAGACAGTCACCGAAGCCCTGCGCGAGGGGCGCTCGGGAATCTCCCTGCGCCAGGAACACATCGATATGGGCATGCGCTCGCACATTGCCGGCGCCCCCGAGATCGACTTTTCCGAGCTGATTGATCGCAAGCAGCTGCGCTTTATGGCAGACGCCGCGGCCTATGCCTACATCTCCATGCAGCAGGCCATTGCCGACTCCGGGCTGGAAGAGAAAGAAATCTCCAACGAGCGCACCGGCATCATCGCCGGCTCTGGCGGCGCCTCCTCTGCCAGCCAGACCGAGGCGGCCGATATCCTGCGCGAGCGCGGCCTGCGCCGGGTGGGCCCCTACCGGGTCACCCAGACCATGGGCAGCACCGTTTCCGCCTGCCTCGCCACCCCCTTCAAGATCAAGGGCGTGAACTACTCCATTTCCTCCGCCTGCTCCACCAGTGCCCACTGCATCGGCAACGCCATGGAGCAGATCCAGCTGAACAAGCAGGACATCGTGTTCGCCGGCGGCGGTGAGGAACTGCACTGGACCCTGTCCAGCCTGTTCGACGCCATGGGTGCCCTGTCCACCAAGTACAACGACACCCCCACCAAGGCCTCCCGCGCCTACGATGCCAACCGCGACGGCTTCGTGATCGCCGGCGGCGGCGGCATGCTGGTGCTGGAAGAACTGGAGCACGCAAAAGCCCGCGGCGCCAAAATCTACGCGGAACTGGTGGGCTACGGCGCCACCTCCGACGGCTACGATATGGTCGCCCCCTCCGGCGAAGGCGCGGTGCGCTGCATGCGCCAGGCCCTGAGCACGGTGGACGGCGCGATCGACTACATCAACGCCCACGGCACCTCGACCCCGGCTGGCGATATCCAGGAGCTGAAGGCGGTGCGCGCGGCCTACGAGGACCGGGACCACATTCCGGTCGTCGGCTCGACCAAGTCCCTCTCGGGCCACTCGCTGGGTGCTGCCGGCGTGCAGGAAGCGATCTACTCGCTGCTGATGCAACAGGCGGGCTTCATCGCCGCCTCGGCCAATATCGAGACGCTGGATCCGGAAGCGGAAGGCCTGCCCATCGCCACGTCGCGCCACGACAATGTGGACCTGCAGCGGGTAATGTCCAACAGCTTCGGCTTCGGCGGCACCAATGCGTCGCTGGTGTTCCAGAAGTACGCGGGCTGAGTACTCAACACCCTCAGCGACAGTGACTTCTTTTGCGGCCCAAGGAATGGGCCGCAGTAACACTCCTGTAATCCGAGCTACATCTCGATATCGGGAGCTCCGGTCGTAGGCCGGCCCCCATCGCTTCAGGGTGGGGTTCGGGACTCGCTGCAAGTACATCCATGTACGCTCCTAATCGGCATCCATGCCTCATAGGGTCCCTCACCCCACCCTGAAGCGACGTGTGCCTATATGCCAACGAACCGCTTCACTGCCTGGAATAGCTATAGCTGAAAGGCGCAGAATTCTCGAATCCAGTCGTTGGCACAGAGGCAGCGGCGGGGGAGGTTCCCGTAGGGACTGTGTGAGACATGGATGTCGAGCACAAGCCCCCATGGACGGGTTCACGGCGTGTCCCGGAGGGAACCTGCGCCGCCGCTGCCGGACTCTATCGAGCACGCCAAACCAATAATTGCCGATATCCGCAGTAGTGTTTCCACGATCACTGCGGACTGGATCAACTCAGTGATTCGAGCAGAATAACGTCCAGGGTATCACCCTCAGCCACCGTCACCCCCACCGGCACCACCGCCAGCGCATCACTGAAACACACCGAACTCAACACCCCCGAACTCTGGTTCGGATAGCGAACCGCCACCGGCTCGCCATCCTGCCGCTCCAGCGTCACCCGCAAATACTCCTGCCGACCACCAGCCTGCGAAACAGAAAAGCCCGCCCGGGCTGACATCGTCAGCGGTGCCACATCCGTCGCCCCCTGCGCCCGCAACAACCACGGCCTGGCGATCAAGCAGAACGTGACAAAACTGGAGGTGGGATTGCCCGGCAGGCCGATGAAAGGAGTACCGCAGACGTGACCATAGGCGAGGGGCTTGCCGGGCTTGATCGCCAGGCGCCACAGGGACAGCTCACCGAGGCGCTCGACCTGGGCCTTCACGTGGTCTTCCTCCCCTACGGACACGCCGCCGGAAGTAATCACACAGTCTGCCCGGCTGGCCAGGTCCTCAAGGGCGGCGGCCGTGGCCGGCCCGTTGTCGGGGAGGATGCCGCCGTCGACCACCTCCATGCCCAGCCGCTGCAGCAGCCCGGCCAGCAGATAGCGGTTGGAATTGTAGAGTTGACCCGGTTGCAGGCCGGCAGCGCTGCCGGGCTCGACCAGCTCGTCACCGGTGGAGGCCACGGCCACCCTGAGCGGGCGGTAAATGGCGACGTCCGCTACGCCGATGGAAGCCAGCAGGCCGAGGTCCTGGGGGCGCAGGCGGTGGCCGGCCTGGAGCACGGTGGCGCCGCAGGCGAGGTCCTGGCCCCGGGGGCGAATATTGGCACCGGTGCGAACATCGCCGGAGATCGTCACGACCCCGTCCCGCTCTTCACAGTTCTCCTGCATGACCACCGCATCGGCACCCGGGGGTACCGGCGCCCCGGTGAAAATCCGTGCAGCGGTGCCCGCGGCCAGCGGTGTCGGGGAGACGCCCGCAGGAATGCGCTGGCTTACCGGCAGGGGGCGGCCAGCGTCGGCGGCGCGCAGGGCGTAGCCGTCCATGGCGCTATTGTCTTCGGGGGGAACGTCCACCGCGGCGGTCACGGTTTCTGCCAGCACGGCACCGAGGGTATCGAGTAGTGGCCGCCGTGCACGCGGCGGCGGGGAAGGAACGCCGGCCAGCATGCGGGCCAGCGCTTCATCCACCGGTATCACTCAGCCGACTCCCTCACGGCGAGCACACCGACAAAATTGCAGGGGCGGTGGGTGGCATCCAGTTGCTCGCGAATCACGCCGTTCCAGGCGGTGCGGCAGGCGCCGGTGGAACCGGGCATGCAGAAGATCACGGTGTTGTTGGCGAAGCCCGCCACCGCCCGGGACTGGATAGTCGAGGAACCGATCTCCTCAAAGGACAGGGCGCGGAAGACCTCGCCAAAGCCCTCGATGTATTTGTCGAACAGTGGCGCGACGGCTTCGGGAGTCGAATCGCGACCGGAGAACCCGGTGCCACCGGTCACCAGTACCGCGTCGACACCGGCGTCGGCGATCCAGGCGGAGGTGACCGCGCGGATCTGGTAGATGTCGTCGCGCACGATGGCCTTGTCGACCGCGCGGTGCCCGGCCTCACCGAGAGCTTCCACCAGGTACTGACCGGAAGTGTCATCGGCTTCGCTGCGGGTATCGGACACGGTGAGCACCGCAATGCCCAAGGAAACAGGTTGTTCAGCTGCCGGAGGCATAGTCATTTCTCCGCTGATTGCAGGTTGTCGAAGTACAGCTTCACCGCATCGGCGATGAAACCGCGCCAGGGCACCTGCTTGATGGCAAAGGTATTGCGCAGGCGATTGCAGTCGAGGCGCCGGCTGAGGGTATAACCGGCTTCCTGCTCCTGCAGGGTGACCGCCTCGGGGCCAAACTCGGAAAACTGGGAGGCGGAGGCCAGCAGCACCTCGGCGAACTCGTAGCAGTTGGTGGCGTCGGAGCTACCATAGTGGAACACGCCCCGGGATTCTGCCCCGGCACTCAGCTGGTCCAGCATTCCGGAAACCACCCGTGCGGCGTCCGACGACGCCACCGGGCACCCTCTCAGGCTGTTGTCGAGGGTCAGCGTCCCACCCTGCATCAACTGCCCCAGCATGTGGGTGAGGACGTTGCGGCCGCGATAAGAAAACACCGGCCCCAGGCGCAACACGAGGCTTCGCTCGCAGGCCTGGACGGCAATTTCCTCCGCCCGCTGCAACATCCGGCCGATGGTCTCGGTACTGTCGGGGACATCCTGTTCGGTGTAGGGCCGCTCCTGCTCCCCGGCAAACACCCGGGAACAGGACAGCAGCAAGTAGATGGCGCCGTTGCGCTGGCAGGCCTTGGCCAGCCAGTGGCAGCGCTCGATATCGAGGTCGTAGAGCTGCTCACCGCTGTCCACTGCGCCCTGCAGGCGGGCGTCGACCACGATGTCCGGCCGGACCCGGCGCACGGCTTTCTTGGCGTGGCGCTCACTGCGCCAGCGGCTGGCGGCAAAGCCCACCGACTCGTACTCATGACGACCCACCCGGCTGAACTGCTGCTCGAGAGCCCAGCCGAGAGAGGTATCAGAACCCAGTATTAGTACACGCACCTGCGGCTATCCCTGGTACCGGCAACAGCAGGCTTGATCAGAATGGAATATCGTCGTCGTAGTCGGCGAAATCGGAGGGTGCAGCCTGGGGCGCGCCCTGGGGGCCACCATGAGATTGCGGCGCGCTCTGGGGCGGCGACTGGCGCGGTGCCTGCTGGGGCGGCTGGCTGTAACCACCGCCTGCGGGGGCGCTGTAGTCACCCTGGCCACCACCCGGCCGGCTGTCCAGCATCTGCATCTCGCTGGCCACGATCTCGGTGGTGTAGCGATCCTGGCCGTCCTGCCCCTGCCACTTGCGGGTGCGCAGGCTGCCTTCCACATACACCTTCGAACCCTTGCGCAGGTACTCGCCGGCAATCTCGCCGAGGCGGTTGAAAAACACTACCCGGTGCCATTCGGTGCGCTCCTGGGGCTGGCCGGTCTGCTTGTCTTTCCAGCTCTCCGAGGTGGCGATATTCACGTTGGTCACGGCACCACCGGACGGCATATAGCGGGTCTCGGGATCGGCGCCGAGGTTGCCCACCAGTATCACTTTGTTCACGCCGCGTGAGGCCATGCTGCTTCCCCTGTCATGTGCAGATAAATGACGATAATCAAGCCGGAGACTATAGCAACCACACCCGCCAATTGCGACAGCAGCAGGCGCCAAAAGCGATCGGAAAACGCCGTCTGCTCAGCCCCGCAGGGCAGCCAGGGCCGCCGAGGCATTGCGCCAGAGGCGCCTCTGCCAGGCAGGCGCCGCCCGGGCACAGGCTGACTCCTCCCAGCCCAGCACCTTGTCTGTGGCCTTGTAACCGAGCCAGCGCAAGGGCTCAGGCTCCCAGCGCCTGAGCACCTGCCGGGGCAGCCCACGATGCGCCCAGGGCATTTGCGCCAGGTCGCTGTCGGGCGCCACCACCAGGTCCGCCAGGGTGCGCGCCATCAGGTTGGCAGCGCCGACACCCTCACCCAGGTACCCCCCCGCCGTGCCGAAGCCGCTGGCGGCATCAAATACTGCGTGGGGGCAGGCCCGTCGCGGAATCCCCAGGGTGCCACCCCAGCAATGGGTAATCGCCACGTCCTCGAGCTGGGGCAGGCAGGCCCGCAGCAGCCGGGCGATGCCGGCAAAGGCCGCGCCGTCGGCGCGAAAGTCGGCCCGGGGCTCGCCGCCAAAGCGGTAACTGCCGCGGGAACCGAACACCAGCCGGTTGTCCGCCCGGCGCTGGGCGTAGGTAATCAGCGGGCTGGCATCGGAAAACACTTCGTATTCGGCCAGGCCAACGGCGCGCCACTGGGCATCGCTCAACGGCTCCGTGGCCAGCACCCGGCTCTGTACCGGCAGCACATGACGGCGCTGCTCCGGCAGGTTCCAGCTGAAGCCCTCAACCGCCAGCAAACGTACGGGAGCGGTGACGGCGCCACCGGCGGTGAGTACCGCGGTGTCGGTGAAGCCGGTCACCGCACTCTGTTCAAAGATCTCCACCCCCAGGCCCGCCACGCATTGCGCCAGCGACCGCGCCAGGCGCGCGGGGTGGATGCGGGCGACGTGGGGCGTATAGATGGCCCCCAGCGGCTGGTGCAGCCTGAGGCGCTCGGCCAGCTCGCCGCTGTGCAGCCAGCGGTAGTCTTCCTCGCCGTAGCCGAGTTCGCGGTAGTGAGCCAGGTGGGCCAGCTGGGTCTCGCGCTGCTCCGGGTAGCGCGCCGCGGCAAACAGGCCGCCACCGCGCCGGTAGTCGCAGTCGATCTGCTCCCGGGCCAGCACCTGCTCCACCTCGGGCAGAATGCCCAGAATGGCCCTGCGGGCGGCGGCCCTGTGCTGGCCTTCCAGCCCTGCCAGCAGCTTTTGCTCCCCTTCCACGGCCGCCATCATCCAGCCGCCATTGCGGCCCGAGGCACCGAAACCGCAGATATCGCGCTCGAGGATACAGATCGAGAGTGAGGGTTGCCGCCGCTTCAGGTAGTAGGCCGTCCACAGGCCGGTGTAGCCGCCGCCGACGATGGCGACATCGAACTGCCGGTCGCCGGGTAGTGCAGGGCGCGCCTCCGCCGGGCCGAGGTCAGCCATCCACAGGCTGATATCGGGGTAGTGCACGTCGGCCAGGGGCTTCACGGACGGGGCAGCTCACCCTCGGCCGTCGCCGCCGGTTCCGCGCCACCGGCAATTGCGGTCATCCGCGGCAGGGCCAGCAGCAGCCAGCCCAGCGCCAGCCCGAGGCACAACAGGGCCAGGCCGTGGGCACCCCACTGCGCCAGCAGCACGCCGCCCAGGGCGCCACCGGCAAAAGCGCCCAGAAACTGGCAGGTGGCGTAGATGCCCAGGGCAGTACCCCGCCCCCGGGCGGACACCGTCTTGCTGACCAGTGACGGCAGGGTGGCCTCGAGATAATTGAATCCCACGAAGAACAACCAGAGCCCCAACCACAGCAGCGCGGGGATTTCGGGCGCCGCCAACAGGGCCAGCGCCAGGGACAGGATGGCCAGCCCGGCGGCGAAGGCCTGCCGCGGGCGGCCGCCGCGCTCTGCCCGGCGCATCAGCGGCAGCACCCCCAGGAGCGACAGCAGCACCACCGCAAGGTAGACCTGCCAGTGGGCCTCGCGACTCACTCCCAGCCCCGACTCCAGCATGCCCGGGATCACCAGGAAGGCCGCCATCAGAATGAAATGCAGGATGAACACGCCGGCATTGAGGCGCAACAACTCGGGATCGGACAGGCTGTACCGCAGCATATTGCCGCGTGCTCCGACCTCATCGTGGGCGCGGGCGGAGACCGGTGAGCTGGGGACAACCAACAGCACCACACCAATCCCGGCCAGCGCCAGCACCACCGTCAGGAAAAACACGGCCGACAAACCACCCCAGGAAGCGACCAGGGGCCCGAGGATCAGGGCGAAGGTAAAGGCCAGGCCGATACTCGCACCGACGATGGCCATCGCCTTGGTGCGCTGTTCGCTGCGGGTCTGATCGGCCACCAGCGCCATGATGGTCCCGGCGATGGCCCCGGCCCCCTGCAGGGCGCGGCCGAGGATAATGCCCTGCACGCTGTCTGCCAGTCCGGCGATCAAGCTGCCCAGGGCGAACATCAGCAGGCCGCCGACGATGACCGGCCGGCGCCCCACCCGGTCGGAAAGCCAGCCCAGCGGGATCTGCAACAGCGCCTGACTCAGGCCGTAGACGCCGAGGGCCAGACCAATCAGGGTCGGACTGGCGCCGGGAAGGTCGGCGGCGTAGAGCGCCAGCAACGGCAGGACCATAAACAGGCCCAGCATGCGAAAACTGTAAAGGAGGGCGAGCGACGCGACAGTGCGGCGCTCGAACGGATTCATCGGCTCACGGGTAATCACGGACAACTGTCTTTTTACAAGGCGCGGCTATGTTATCAGCTTCCGCTGGGGGTTAGCAGCTTCCGCCGAGGGTTAGCAGCTTCCGCTGGGGGTGGCAGCTTCCGCCCGGCCCAACCTGACCCACCATCAACCGTGGGCGATAGGGCCCTCACTGAACAGGTAGTCCCGCAGTTCCTTGTCCATGGTGGGGTCCCGGCGGCGAATCCACTCGAGGACCATGGCGGCGTGTTCCTTCTCTTCATCCCGGTTGTGCGCCAGGATCGCCTTGAGTTCCTCGTCCTTGCAGGCGTCCACTCGCTGGTTGTACCAGTCAACGGCCTCCAGTTCCTCCATCAGCGAGGTGATGGCCCGGTGCATGTCGCGGGTTTCATCAGAGAGCTCTGCAATCGGCTCGTGGTAGCCTTCGTTAGCCATGGGGTTCTCCTGTTGTAAACGCAGATAGTAAACGCAGATAGTAAACGCAGATAGTAAGCGCAGAAAGTGAACGCAGAAAGTGAACGCAGAATGAGCGCAGCCGGTACAACGCGTTCCGGGACGGTACCACAGTTTGCGGTCTCCCTGAGGACGCCAGGGGAGCCTCCCTGCACCCCGTTGCCTGCCACCCGCTTTTGCGGCTATAGTTGACGGTCCTGAAGGCAGCCAACCGCTGCCTTTTCTTTTTTACTGACCGCCCCCAGCGCCGCCTTGCCAGACGCGGCCGGGAACAGCTGTCCCTGAGAGCAGAGGATTACACCGTGGCCGTGCCAGAACCCGCACCCGCCGCTGCAGCGGCGTCCGCCCTGATGCCAACCTACGCCAGACTCCCCGTGAGCTTCACCCACGGTGAAGGCGTGTACCTGTTCGACGGCGAGGGGCGACGCTACCTGGACGCCATCTCCGGCATCGGTGTCAACGGCCTCGGCCACGCCCACCCGGCGCTCACTGCAGCGCTGCAGGCGCAAGTGGCGAAACTGATCCACACCTCGAACCTGTACCACATTGCCGAACAGGAGACACTGGCCAGCAACCTGACCGCCGTGTCCGGCATGGAAACCTGCTTTTTCGGCAATTCGGGCGCCGAGGCCAATGAAGCCGCCATCAAACTGGCGCGCCTGTACGGGCACCACCGCGGTGTCGACAAACCCGCCATTATCGTCATGGAGAACTCGTTCCACGGCAGGACCCTGGCCACCCTGAGCGCCACCGGCAACCGCAAGATCCAGGCCGGCTTCGAGCCCCTGGTCAGCGGCTTCGTGCGCGCACCCCTGAACGACATGGCGGCCATCCGGCAAATTGCCATCAACAATCCCGACGTGGTGGCCGTGTTACTGGAGCCGATCCAGGGCGAAGGGGGCCTGCGCATGGCCGACACCGACTACCTGCGCCAGCTCCGTGAACTCTGCGACCAGAAGCAGTGGCTGATGATGCTGGACGAGGTCCAGACCGGCAACGGCCGCACCGGGTCCTACTTCGCCTACCAGCAACTGGGCTTCAGCCCCGACGTGGTCACCACCGCCAAAGGGCTGGGTAACGGCGTACCCATTGGCGCCTGCCTGGCCCGGGGCACCGCCGCCTCGGTATTTGCCGCGGGCCATCACGGCTCCACCTACGGTGGCAACCCGCTGGTCTGTGCCGCCGCCAATACCGTGATCAACACCATCGTCGACGAGGGCCTGGCGCAACAGGCCGCCCAGCGCGGCGAGCAGCTTCGCGCCGCCCTCGCACGGGAACTCGCGGGTGACAGCCGGGTAGTGGAAATCCGCGGCCGCGGGCTGATGGTCGGGATCGAACTCGACCGGGACTGCGGCGAGCTGGTAGCGCTCGGCCTGGAACACGGCCTGCTGATCAACGTGACCGCCGGTCGGGTGCTCCGCCTCCTGCCGCCGCTGATTATCAGCGAAGCCCAGGTGGAAGAGCTCGCCGGCGGCATCAAAACACTGCTGGATAAACTGGACTGAGCGCAATCGGCTTCGAAACACGCCGTCCTGAACTGAACCGGAATAAAGAGTAACGTCATGGCCGAACTTCGCCACTTCCTGACCCTCCAGGATCTCAGCCCCCAGGAACTGCAGGCGCTGCTGGAGCGCGCCATCGAAATGAAACGGGAGCACCGCGAGGGCAGGGACCAGGGCCAGTTCCCCGGTGCCGTGCTGGCCATGATCTTCGCCAAATCCTCCACCCGCACCCGGGTGTCCTTCGAGGCGGGCATGGCCCAACTCGGCGGCCACGCCATGTTCCTGTCGCCCCAGGACACCCAACTGGGCCGCGGCGAGCCGGTGGAAGACAGCGCCCGGGTCATTTCCTCGATGGTCGACATCGTCATGATCCGCACCTTCGGCCACGACATTGTCGAGCGCTTTGCCGCCCATTCCAGCGTGCCGGTGATCAACGCCCTCACCGACGACTACCACCCCTGCCAGCTGCTGGCGGATATGCAGACCTACCTGGAGCACCGGGGCCCGATTGCCGGCAAGACCGTGTGCTGGGTGGGAGACGGCAATAATATGTGCCAGTCCTACATCAACGCCGCCGCCCAGTTCGACTTTACCCTGCGGGTAGCCTGCCCGCCCGGCTACGAACCCGACAGCGCCCTGCTGGCGAAACATGCCGACCGGGTCAGCGTGGTTCACGACCCCAAAGCGGCCGCCGCCGGCGCCGACCTGCTGGTCACCGACGTCTGGGCGTCCATGGGCCAGGAAGAGGAGCAGCGGGAGCGGGCGGAGAACTTCGCGCCCTACCAGGTGAACCGGGAACTGATGGACCTGGCCGCTACCGATGCCCTCTACATGCACTGCCTGCCCGCCCACCGCGGCGAGGAGATCAGTGCCGAACTGATGGATGACCCCGATACGGTCATCTGGGACGAGGCGGAAAATCGCCTGCACGCGCAAAAGGCGCTGATGGAATTTTTGCTCAAGGCCAACCGCTGAAGCGGGCACTTCTGTTCGCTAAATAACCAGCCCGTCTATACAATCATTTTTTAAGAAAAAATAAATCGAACGGCCCCGACCGGGCCCCCGTCGCCCGCCTGCGGCTTCCACCCGCGTATTTGGCGGGCTCGGGGGTAAGTGAGCGCAGACCTTTCGGCTGCCCACAACTTATCCACAGAATAAACCCACTGTCATACTCTTGAACTACCCCCTAACTCGCATTATCTTGTACCCATTCCAGCACAAAACCCCAAGATATAGGGTGTCACTGTTGAATAACGCACCACATCCGGCCCCGATCCCATAAGCGGGTGCCATAGCGGTGCACACTGTGGAGCGCTGGCAAGCAGCGCCCCGCAGCCCGGACCTGACCACACAATGCACGTATCACCGGCAAGCCCAAGTGAACGTGTAGAGCATGTAAAACATGTTGGGCATGTAAGCAGGTAAAGAGTCAGGCCGGATACCGGACACGGAGTGAACGTAGGGAGTGCATCGCCGGAACAGACCGGCGAGCAAAAACAGGGGAGACCAAGGCAGCCCGCCAACCAGCTGTCTTTTGCACAGGCCGGCGCCGTCAGGGCACGGCCTGTGCGCCAACTTCAGCCCCACTCCCTGGACATTGTCGCGGCCCGACCCCAGTCACAACCCCACCGGGTTGGTCGGGGACGAGCGGCAGTCAGGATTGACGCGGTACGCCGCGTCGGTAAGGCGGTAACCCGAGAACAATAAGGTTCCCTTTCGGTCCAACTATTACGGTCAGAAGCAGGCGCCAGCCACCCACATCGGAGCACATATGCAGACAGAAACCAGCCCCAGCGGCCGCCCGGTCGAATCCCCCGTCACCTCCCGCGAAGAAGCCGGCGTCAGCGCCAACATCGCGGCGACTGCCCCCGGGCAACTGCGCGTCATCAAGCGCAACGGCACGGTGGTCTCCTTCGAGGCCAGCAAAATCTCGGTGGCCATCACCAAGGCCTTCCTGGCCGTTGAGGGCGGCACCGCGGCGGCCTCCAGCCGCATCCACGAGACCGTGGCCAAGCTGACCGAGCAGGTCACCGGCACCTTCCAGCGCCGTATGCCTTCCGGGGGTACTGTCCATATCGAGGATATCCAGGACCAGGTGGAACTGGCCCTGATGCGCGCCGGCGAGCACAAAATCGCCCGCGACTACGTGATCTACCGGGAAGAGCAGTCGCGCAAACGCGCCGCCCGCCAGGCCCTGTCTCCGGCCACCCAGGAAGCCGCCGTGGGTATCACGGTGGTCCAGCCCGACGGCAGCCGCCTGCCGCTGGATATCGAGCGCCTGCACACCATCGTGTCCGAAGCCTGCGCCGACCTGTCCGATGTCAGTGAGACCCGCATTCTCGACGAGGCCCTGAAGAACCTCTACGACGGTGTGACCGCCAATGAGCTGTCCACCTCCCTGGTGATCACCGCCCGCACCCTGATCGAGCAGGAGCCCAACTACAGCTACGTCGCCGCCCGTCTGCTCTGCGACAACCTGCGCGCCGAGGCCCTCGGCTTCCTCGGGGTGGCCGACTCCGCCACCCAGGCCGACATGAGCCGCCTGTACGCCGAGGCCCTGCCCGCCTATGTCGAGCGCGGCGCCGCCCTCGAGCTGGTGTCCCCGGCCCTGAAAGACTTCGACCTCGAGCGCCTGGGCCAGGCCCTGCTGCCCGAACGCGACCTGCAGTTCACCTACCTGGGCCTGCAGACCCTGTACGACCGCTACTTCATCCACAGCGAGGAAGTGCGCTTCGAGCTGCCGCAGATCTTCTTCATGCGCGTGGCCATGGGCCTGGCGGTGGAAGAGGACGACAAGAACGCCCGCGCCATCGAGTTCTACGAGCTGCTGTCCTCCTTCGACTACATGAGCTCCACCCCCACCCTGTTCAACGCCGGCACCCTGCGCCCGCAGCTGTCCTCCTGCTACCTGACCACGGTACCGGACGACCTGCGCGGCATTTACGGCGCCATCCAGGACAACGCCATGCTGTCCAAATTTGCCGGCGGCCTGGGTAACGACTGGACGCCGGTTCGCGGCCTCGGCTCCTACATCAAGGGCACCAACGGCAAATCCCAGGGCGTGGTCCCCTTCCTCAAGGTGGTGAACGACACCGCGGTGGCCGTAAACCAGGGCGGCAAGCGCAAGGGCGCGGTGTGCGCCTACCTCGAGACCTGGCACATGGACATCGAGGAATTTGTGGAGCTGCGCAAAAACACCGGTGACGACCGCCGCCGCACCCACGATATGAACACCGCCAACTGGATCCCCGACCTGTTCATGAAGCGGGTGTTCGACGACGGCGAATGGACCCTGTTCTCCCCCAACGACGTGCCGGACCTGCACGACCTGTACGGTACCGCCTTCGAGGAACGCTACACCCACTACGAAGAGCAGGCCCGCGCCGGCAAACTGAAGCTGCACAAGAAAGTGCGCGCCCAGAACCTGTGGCGCAAGATGCTCGGCATGCTGTTCGAGACCGGCCACCCCTGGATGACCTTCAAGGACCCCTGCAACCTGCGCTCGCCGCAGCAGCACGTGGGCGTGGTGCACTCTTCCAACCTGTGCACCGAGATCACCCTGAACACCAAGGCCAACGAAGAGATCGCCGTGTGCAACCTGGGTTCCGTGAACCTGCCCCAGCACATCGACGAGAACGGCCTGAACCTGGAGAAGCTGGAAAAAACCGTGCGCACCGCCGTGCGCATGCTGGATAACGTGATCGACATCAACTACTACTCTGTCGATACCGCCCAGAATTCCAACTTCAAGCACCGCCCGGTGGGCCTCGGCCTGATGGGCTTCCAGGACGCCCTGTACAAGCAGCACATCGCCTATGGCTCCGACGATGCGGTAACCTTCGCCGACCGTTCCATGGAAGCGATCAGCTACTTCGCCATCGAGGCCTCCAGCGAGCTGGCTACCGAGCGCGGCAGCTACTCCAGCTACGAGGGCTCCCTGTGGAGCCAGGGCATCTTCCCGATCGACTCCCTGGATATCCTCGAAAAGCAGCGCGGCGCCGATTACATCAGCATCAACCGCGATGCGACCCTGGACTGGGACAGCCTGCGCGCCACCGTGAAGGCCCAGGGCATGCGCAACTCCAACGTGATGGCGATCGCCCCCACCGCGACCATCGCCAACATCACTGGCGTATCCCAGTCCATCGAGCCCACGTACCAGAACCTGTACGTGAAATCGAACCTGTCCGGAGAGTTCACCGTGGTCAACCCCTACCTGGTACGCGACCTGAAAGCGCGCAAGCTGTGGGACGGGGTGATGGTCAACGACCTCAAGTACTACGACGGCAGCGTACAGCAGATCGACCGGGTGCCGGCCGACCTGAAGGCGGTCTACGCCACCGCCTTCGAGGTAGAGCCGCGCTGGCTGGTGGACGCCGCCAGCCGCCGCCAGAAGTGGATCGACCAGGCCCAGTCCCTGAACCTGTACATCAACAACGCCAGCGGCAAGAAGCTCGACATCACCTACCGCATGGCGTGGTTCTCGGGCCTCAAGACCACCTACTACCTGCGCTCGCTGGCGGCCACCGGCACCGAGAAATCCACCATCAGCACCGGCAACCTGAATGCCGTCTCCTCTGGTGAATCCGCCGGCGGCCCGGCCCCCGTGCCGAAGGCCTGCTCGCTGGATGACCCGGACTGTGAGGCCTGCCAATAAGGCAGGCCCCGACTCAACGGGTAAACGTCGACACACACGCATAGCAAAGAAGACAGATTTCAGGAGAACGAAACGTAATGCTGAATTGGGATGACTACCACAAGGAAGAATCCACCCCCGCCAGGCGCACAGCTCCGCCCGTACAGGAAGCGGTTGCCGAACCCGCGCCCGTAGCACAGGAAGCCGCTGCAGCACCTGCTCCAGCACCCCAGGCAGAGGCAGCCGTTAAACCGGCCGCCCCTTCCACCACCGACGCTGAAACCGCCGCCCCCGAAGTGGCCGCGGACAACATCGCCGAGGCCGCCCGCGCCATCGAGAACCTCGATGTCGCCCCCGGCCTGGAAGAACTGGAAATGGGTGCCGCCCGGGTCTCGGTTGACGAAAAGGCGATGATCAACTGCCGCGCCGACCTCAACCAACTGGTGCCTTTCAAATACGACTGGGCCTGGCAGAAATACCTGGACGGCTGCGCCAATCACTGGATGCCCCAGGAAATCAACATGACGGCCGACGTCGCCACCTGGAAAAGCGCCGACGGCCTGTCGGAAGACGAGCGTCGCATCGTCATGCGCTCCCTGGGTTACTTCTCCACCGCCGACTCGCTGGTGGCCAACAACCTGGTGCTGGCGCTGTACCGCCTGATCACCAACCCCGAGTGTCGCCAGTACCTGCTGCGCCAGGCCTTCGAGGAGGCGATCCACACCCACGCCTACCAATACTGCATCGAGTCGCTGGGCATGGACGAGGGCGAGGTGTTCAACATGTACCGCGAGGTGCCCTCCGTTGCCGCCAAGGCGGCCTGGAGCCTGAGCCACACCCACAGCCTGTCGGACCCGACCTTCAAGACCGGTACCATCGAGACCGATCGCGAACTGCTGCGCAACCTGATCGGCTTCTACGCGGTGACCGAGGGCATCTTCTTCTATTGCGGCTTTACCCAGATCCTGTCCATGGGCCGCCGCAACAAGATGACCGGCGTGGCGGAGCAGTTCCAGTACATCCTGCGCGACGAGTCCATGCACCTGAACTTCGGTATCGACGTGATCAACCAGATCAAGCTGGAGAACCCCCAGCTGTGGACTGAGGACTTCAAGCAGGAAGTGATCCAGATGATCCTGGAAGGCACCCAACTGGAAATCGCCTACGCCCGGGACACCATGCCTCGCGGCGTGCTGGGCATGAACGCGGCCATGATGGAGGAGTACCTGCACTTCATCGCCAACCGCCGCCTGTCCCAGCTGGGCCTGCCGGAGCAGTTCCCCGGCGCCGCCAACCCCTTCCCGTGGATGAGCGAGATCATGGACCTGCGCAAGGAGAAGAACTTCTTCGAGACCCGGGTTATCGAGTACCAGACTGGCGGCGCCCTGAGTTGGGATTAAAGTGCGCCGCCACCCCTCGCCCGGCGTACCCCGCCGGGCGGGAAACAATGAGTGAAACAGCCGTATCCATAACAGGCAACTAACCGGTCACGAGCCGGATACAACGAGGGACCAGAGATGGACAATCGCGACAAGTCGCCCAAGGATAGTGAAACGGTTCTGATGGCGCTGGACCAGATCAGCCAGACCATCGACGTCATGACCAGCGTCGTCGGCCGCCTTCGCACCTATGTGCAGGAAGAGGCCGCCAGTGCCGGCAAGCAGGCCAACCTGCAGGAGGAGATGCGGCCGGATCGCATTCTGCACTGACCCGCAAGACGCCCCCCGGGGCGCGCCGGCACCCACTACGGTTTTGCTGCCAGCAAAACCGGGTTACCCCTCCCCCGCCATTTCCCCACCTTTGATTCGCCGAGCTGTTGGCCTGTTCTAAAAACTCTGCCCCAGCGTCAGGTACCAGGCACTCTGCCCGGTGGTGGAATAGCCATAGCCGAACAGCATGGCGCCCAGTATCGTATCTGCCCCCCAGAACACGCCGGTGCCGCCAATCCAGTCGAAAGGGTCCTCTGACAACGGATCGTCAATCCGCCCCGCCTCCATTGACATACCCAGGTAGAGCCCCTCACCGAGCTGGGTCGGCAATCTGGCGTACTGGTGGTAATAACCCAGGGTGGCCAGCTGGTAGCGATCGCCGGTCAGTTGCTGCAGGAACAGGCCCGAGAGACGCCTGGCTCCACCCAGCTGGTACCTGTCCTGAACGAGGAGGTTGCCGTCACCGTTGAGGTCACCGCCCGCTTCGATGCTGGCGGCAAAAGTATGACTGCCAATGCTGTGCGCGCCGCGCAGTTCGAGGCGCACAGCCAGTTGCTCAGTGTCCGACCCCCAGTCGGGCAGGCCCGCCTCCGCGTCCAGGCGCACCAGCGCGCCATGTCGCGGAAAAGCGTAACTGTCGAGCTGGTCGTGCACCCCGGTCAGGCGCAATCCCGCCTGCTGGTAGCTGCGCTCTTCCGTGACGGGGTTGAAAAAGCCAAAGTCGGGCGTGGTGTCGGCGTAGGACAGGAAAGGGCCGAAACGCAGCTCCCCGCCCCGGCCCGACACGCCGACATCGAAACCACCCGAGGCCTCCACCACGGTCACGTCACCGATCCGGTCCTCTCCCCGGTAGGCCTGGATGATCTCGCGGCGCGCCGCGAGGTAGGCCGCCATAAAGGCGCCGTCACGCAGCTGCAGCGGCTGCGCAAATTCCGTCGACAGGTAGGAGTCGTAGCCGAGTTGTCCGTCGACTCGCCAGCTGGCGCCGAGGCGATTGATCCAGTTGCGCCGGTAACTGGCCGCGAGATTGAGCTGGCTGGGGCTGTTGAAGTCGGTGGCAGCGCCCAGGCCGAACTTGAGAAAGCCCGGCCCCCAGGGTTTGGAGGTCGCCTCCACCTCGATCCGCGCGGCTTCTCCCTCCGGCAGTATGGAGTAGCCGATATAGGAGTAATCTCCCCGTCCGTAAGCATTGCCAATGTCGGTACCCAGGTGATGCAGATCGAAGTCATCCCCCACAGACGCATGGATATCCTGCATGATGGCGGTCTCGGCGACGTTGCGACCGCTCGCCGCGACCAGGGCGTTTACCTGGCGCTGCGGTGGCTTGCGTGCGGCGCGTCCCGCCAGCCACCGGGCGTACTCTTCAGTCCCCAGGCTCAAGCTGGCCAGCCCGTCGCGCTGGGCCTGCACCGCCTCGCGCCCGCTCTGGATGATGGGGGCCAGGTCGCTGAAGTCACTGGAGGTGTAGTCCGCCAGCTCCGGCACGATCAGAACATCACTGGCGGTGAGCTCGGCCAGGGACCGCTGCACGTTCTGCTCGGTGAGCAGCACGATGGCCTGAGAGGCGACGGCGAGGGAGGAGGTCAGGGACTCGCGGGAGTTGGGCGGGGTGCCGAGGTTTACCGCCACCACCACGTCGCCACAGGTTGCCCGGGCGACGTCCACCGGCAGATTGCGAACCAGACCGCCGTCGGCGTAGATCCGGCCGTCGATCTCCATCGGCGCCAGCACCGCCGGCAGCGACATGCTGGCCCGCATGACACGGGTGATATCACCCCGGTCAAACACCTTCATCGCTCCGGATTCCAGGTCGGTGGCCACGGCCCGGAAAGGCGTGGGCAGGTTGTCAAAGTCCTGTTGCGCCAGCGCGAGACCCGTGCCCAGCAACTCTTTCAGGAACAGCTCGAACTTGTAGCCGGAAGAGGCCCCGGCGGGAAGCTGCACTCCGGACTCGTTGACCCCGAGAGAGAATCCGAACAGCGGGCGGTAGTCATCCCGGCGCTGGCTGTGGTCGCGCTCCGGGCGGGGCGGATTGTCGTCGAACAGCTCGGCGATTTCCATTGCCTCCAGCTCCTGCTGCATGCCGGCGGGATCGATCCCCGCCGCGTAAACGCCTCCGACCAGGGCCCCCATACTGGTACCGACCACGCAGTCCACCGGCACCCGCATTTCCTCCAGGGCCTGCAGCACCCCGATATGGGCCAGGCCCCTGGCGCCGCCCCCGGACAGCACCAGGGCCACGCCGGGATGTTCGCGGCCGGTTTCCGTTCCGGCTGTAACGGGCAATGCGACAAGGCAGCCCAGCAACAGGAGGGGCAGGGTGAAGAGCGACCGGGGCGCTGTTATCAAGGTCATGATTTCACTCTCGGTACAGGATCCTTAAAGGTGCATGATAGCCAGTCGCGGCCGGCAATGCTGAACTGTCGCCGATCTGCCTGCCATCCCGCCAGCCAGATGGTTGGCGCCACATAGTGGAGGTGGATACAATGACCCGCTATCGGAACAGTGACCCCCGACTTCCAGCATAAGGGCTCCATGGGAAAGACCAGCTTCTTCCGCGCACTCCTGTTGAGCTTCAGTATTGCGCTACCCGCACTGGCACAGCCCTCCGGCACCGGTTCGGCGAGCTGCCGCGACGCGGCCAGCCTGCTGGACAGCCTGCGCGGCGAGCTGGCGTCGCTGAACACCCGTCACGACGCTATCGAGGCGGTGGAGAATGACAACTTCCCTACCGACCTCAGCGTCGAGGAAACCATCTACCCGCCGGCCGCAGTGGCGGGGAACGGGCCGCGGGAATGGCCGGCCGAAATCAATTGCGATGCCCTGCGCGAAGAGTACCAGGCCGCCCTGCTCGACCTGCAGTGGATGCGAGAAAGCGTGCGCCGCCTGCAGGCCGGCTGGCAGACCCACCCCGAAGTGCTGCGCTCGGCGGTGGGCAGTATCTGGCGTTCCCGCCAGGCGCTGCGTTCGCACTACAAGGCCGAACCCATGGCGGCGGCACTCGCGATCGCCCCCCCGGAGGTCCGGGCCGCAATAGAGAACACGCGCGCCCGCTTGAGTACCCTGCGCAGCCAGTTCCTGCACGACCTGCCAAAGCTCTACAAGGAAGTGACCCCGGCGCGCTCGGCGGCGTGGCTCACTCTATGGCAACAGGCCTTTGGCATAAATCCACGCACACTCGCGCCTTCGGCGGAGGCCCTCACCAATCTGCCTGCCCCGGCACGGGCTGCCATCGAACGCTACTTCCGGCTGGCGGAGCTGGATATCGTGGTGCAGCGCAACAGCCTCAACGAAGTGCGCGGCTGGCTGTGGCAGGCCTATCGCCCCGAGGTTGAGCGAGCGCGCAGTCAGCTCGGCCTCGACGCACCCGCACTGCTGCCCCTTGAGCTGCGAGCAGTCGGCAATATCCTGCACTGGCTGATCATCGAGACCACCGTAGGCGAAACCTATGGCCAGGAAAGCGGAACCACCCTGCGCCAGTGGTACCTGGGCTTCGAGTACACGCTGGGCATACTCGCCCTGCCGCTGCTGGCCTACCTGGCCTCCCGGCTGGGTGCGCCACTCGCCGCACTGCAGGCCAACTTTGCCCGCTCCGCCCGCAAGCAGCGCCTGACCGCCCAGTTCAGCCGGATCACGGCCAGCCTGCCGTTGCTGCTGCCCTGGGTGGTCGGCCTCATCGGCCTGCAACTGCTGCACACGCTGTACTACCGCTACCACCTGGTGCTGCTGATTCCACTGATTCCCTTCGCCCGGCTGTACATCGTCTACGGCTTGCTGCGCCTGGCGGGGGAATGGCTCCTGCACCGCATCGCCGACCAGGCCGGCAGCTACCTCAGGGAAGAACAGAACATCGAGGTCGCCAGGCAGTCCCGACGGGCCGCCGCCGTGGCCATCCTGCCCTGGCTGGTCAAGGATCTCGCCGCCCTCGCCCTGGGGCCTTCGCTGGTCCTGGACATCTGCTACTGGCTGACCCTGTTTGCCGTCCTGCTGGCCATCGGCGTCCTGTTGCGCTACCGGCGCGAGGACTTTATCGCCGCCCTGACCTCCATCCTGCCCGCCAGCTGGGAGGGGGCCATCAAGCGCCTGCTCGGGGAACGCAGGTTCCCCCTGGTCGCGCCCTTCGCCGCCCCCCCGCTGCTGCTGGCTCTGCTGGGCAGCTTCATGCACAAGGCCCTGTTCGACTTCGACTGGTATCGCAAACTGTTCGCGCGCTCCTTCAAGTTGCGCACCGCCGTCGTCGAGGGCGATGAAGCGGCCGAAGCGAATGCCGAACCCGACGCCGAAGCCTTGCAAGACTACCAGCGCTGGTTTCTCGCCGAAGACGACGAGGCGGATACGCCCTATATCAACACCGGCCTGGTGCCCGCAATCAGCGGGCGCATGGCACCCTGGCTCTCGGACCGCTCCAACGAAAACGCCCTGCTCCTGACCGGACCGCACGGCGCCGGCAAGACCCGCGCCCTGCACCGGCTGCAACAGAGCATGACCGAGGAGCACCCGGACGTCCTCCTGCACTATATTGCGGTGCCGGCGAAAACCCTGACCGCGGCCGCCCTGTTCGAGTTGCTGGGGCGGGCGCTGGATATCGACCTCGAAGAGGGACCGGCAGCGCTGGTGCGCTCCGACGCAGACCGACAACCGACCGTGATCATGGTCGACAATGCCCAGAACCTGTTCCTGCGCAGTGTCGGCGGCTTCGAGGCCTGGGAGACCCTGCTGAGCCTGACCAACACCCGACTGGCGAATGTTTTCTGGCTGATCGCCGTCAACAACCAGAGCTGGGCCTTCCTCGGCAATATCTTCGGCAGGGACCAGCAATTCCGCAACGTGCTGCACACGCGGCGCTGGTCACAGAATGACGTCCGTTCGCTGATCCTTTCGCGCAATCACCTGAGCGGCTGCAAAATCCAGTACGACAGCATATTGCTGGCGACGCGCGGCCCCGGTGCCGGCAATATCCGCAATGCCGAGCAGCTCTATTTCAGCCTGCTGTGGGACGCCTGTCTCGGCAACCCGATGCTGGCCCTGCGCCTGTGGCTCTCCTCCATTCGCATGCAGGGCAGCACCGTCACGGTGAGCCTGCCGGCCGAGGTTTCCGGGGCGATGCTGGAACAACTGGGCAACGACCTGCACTTCGTCTATGCCGCGATCATGATCCACGAAAACATGACCAGCGAGGAACTGGTTGAGGCCACGGCCCTGCCGGAGTCGGTGGTGCGCTCGGCCCTGAAAACCGCCTTCGACGCCGGCTTCGTGCAGCGCACCGCCAATCGCCGTTACCGCATCGTACCCCTGTGGTACCCGACCATCATGAGGCTGCTGGCCCGGAAGAACCTGCTCCATGAATAACGACGACCTGGCCATTGAATTTGCCGCGGTCGCTGACATGTTCAGCGCCAGTACGCTGTTCATGCTGGTCATCTGTTTCGCCGGCCTGTGGCTGCTCAACTTCGGCATCCGTCACTTCATGGGCCGGCTGATGCTGCGCTTCCCGTCGCGGCGCTTCTTCATCCTGCAGCTTTCCACGCTGATGAGTTTCCTGCTGTACATTGTGGGCACCGTGGTGCTGGTGGTGGGCGTGCTGCGTCCGCCCAAGGAATTCCTGATCGCCATCGGCGGCTCCGCCGCAGTCGCCCTCGGCTTTGCACTCAAGGATGTGGCCGCGTCACTGGTGTCCGGCATCATCCTGCTGTTCGACCGCCCATTCCAGGTGGGTGACCGGGTGTCCTTCGGCGACACCTACGGTGAGATTGTCAACATTACCCTGCGCTCGGTGCGCCTGCGCACCCTGGACGACAGTATCGTCACCATCCCCAACGCCCGCTTCATCACCGACGTGGTGTCCTCCGCCAACATGGGCGCCATGGACATGATGGTGGTCATCGACTTCCACCTGGCCCTGGACGCCGATCTGGCGGAGGCCCAACGCATTCTGCGCCAGGTCATCGTCACCAGCCGCTATGCCTACCTGAAGAAACCGGTGGTGTTCGCCATCGAGGAGGTGCAGGTCGCAGAGCGCCTCGCCATCCGGCTGCGGGCCAAGGCCTACGTGCTGGACGTGGAGTACGAGAAGGCCTTCCAGAGCGACGTCACGACCCGGGCAACCGCCCTGTTCAGGGAACGGGGCCTGCCGCGCCCGGCCCGGGGTTAGGCGCAGGTTACCCCTCTCCAGTCGGACCGGGCCTGCACGCCCAATCTGGCGCAGGCGGCCGCCATGACGTACCATGCGCGTAATAACCACCGGTAATATAGAGAGGTACAAATGATTACTGCACGCGTGCTGATGCTGTTCCAGGCACTGATCCTGATCTGTGCCACCACCCTGTCCACGGCCCAGGCCGCTGTCATGTCTACGCCGGACTACGTTAGCGAAAGCACCCGCGAAGCGCGCCTGGCCCAGGTCAACGCACTGCTGTTGCGGGAAGATGTGAGCCAGCAGTTGGTGGCACTGGGAGTGTCCCAGGAAGATGCCATGGCGCGCGTGGCGGCCCTGAGCCCCGCCGAGTTGCAACAACTGGGTCAGCGCATGGACCAGTTGCCTGCTGGCAGCGGTATCCTCGGGCTGATCGGTGCGGTCTTCGTTGTGTTGCTGATTCTGGAGCTGGTTGGCGTTATCAACATTTTCGCCAAGATCTAGCTGACAAGGGCAGCGCGAGCTGCCCGCCCATCGATACCTGCCGGCATGGCGTCCAGACTGCTGCAGTGGGTCTCTCTGGCCCTGCTCAGCTGCCTGCTGACGGCCTGTGCCGTCTACCCGGACCAGCCCCCCGCCCCCCAGGCGGGCCCGGCTGAGCTGACCGGGGTTCCATTCTTTCCCCAGTCCGAATACCAGTGCGGCCCCGCCGCGCTGGCCACATCCCTCCTGTACAGTGGAGTGGAGGTGGACGATCAGGCACTGGAGCAGGCCGTATTCCTGCCCGGGCGCCAGGGCAGCCTGCAGGCCGAACTGCTGGCCGCCAGCCGTCGTTACGGGCGTATTCCCTACCGTATCCCGGGCACACCGGACGCCCTCATCGCTGAACTGGATGCCGGCAATCCGGTGCTGGTGATGCAGAACCTCGGCATCGACGCCCTGCCACAGTGGCATTACGCCGTGGTGGTAGGTTACGAGCCCAACCGTCGCGAGTGGATACTGCGCTCCGGTACCGAACGCCGTCGCCTGGAGTCCCACCGCCGCTTCCTGCTGAGCTGGCAGAAAGCAAGCCACTGGGCTGTGGTCACCCTGCCACCAGAGCGTCTGCCCGCGTCCGTTACTCCGGCAGCCGCCACCCTCGCCCTGGCGGACGCGGAGCGCGTGCTCGGAGAGGCAGCGCTGTTGCCCGGCTGGGAAGCGGCCGTTGCACGCTGGCCGCAACAGCCGGAGTTCCTGTTCGGTGCGGCCAACGCCCAGCGCGCCGCTGGGAACGATCAGGCCGCCAGTAAAAGATTTGCACAACTGCTGGCGCTTGCCCCCGATCATTACGCGGGGCGCAATAACTACGCCGACCTGCTGCTCGCGCAGGGCTGCCCGGCCAGCGGCCGGGAGGTGTTGTCACCGGCGGTGCAGGCCGAGGGACTCCCGCCCGAGTTGGCCGCGGTAATCGCCGCCACCGCCGGGGAGCTGGCGGGACACCCGGCCGCCGCGGACGCCAGTCACTGCTCCGACCTGTACCCCCTCATGCTCCCTGAGGCCCCCTGACCCACAACTGCAACAATTTCGTCACATTTCTGCGGCATCATTGCGGGCTTGATACCCGGGCCGTCAGTCCTTGCCACGACCGGGCACAACAGCAATCCGGCCGTGGAATCGCGATACATGCTCAGCGACAGACTCAGCGTCTTTTTCTTCCTGCTACTCGCCTCCGCAGCGGGCCTTTTCGCCTGGTGGGGACTGGGCTACACCGGTCACAGCAACACTCTGATCTTCCTGCTCGCCACCGCCTTCGGCCTGTTCATGGCCTTCAACATCGGCGGTAACGACGTCGCCAATTCCTTCGGTACCAGCGTCGGTGCGGGCACCCTGACCATCAAGCAGGCGCTGGTGGTGGCCGCCATTTTCGAAGTCAGCGGTGCGCTGATCGCCGGTGGCGCGGTCACCGACACCATCCGCAAGGGCATTGTCGACCTCGGTACGCTCACCGCAGAGCCCGAGTTCAACGTGATGGACTTCCTCTACATCATGATGTCGGCCCTGCTGGCTGCCGCCGTGTGGCTGCTGGTCGCCACCCGCCAGGGCTGGCCGGTGTCCACCACCCACTCGATCATCGGCGGCATTGTCGGCAGCTCCATTGCCCTGGGCTGGGTAGCGGCCGGCATGGGAGAGGCCCTGAGCCTTGTGCACTGGAACCAGATTGGCACGATCGCCATTTCCTGGGTCCTGTCGCCGGTGCTGGGGGGCCTGGGCTCCTACGTCATCTACTACTACATTCGCAAGCATATCCTCACCTACAACGAGAAGGCCCACGAACAGCTGCAGGCGCTGAAACAGCGCAAGAAGGATCTGCGCAAAGAGCACAAGACCATCACCGAGCGCATGACCGAGCTGCAGCAAATTGCCTACACCGGCGCCCTGGCGCGGGACGCCGCCAGCGCCCGCAGTATCGAAGACGCCAACGAAGACGACTTCGAGTCCGACTACTACAAGGAATTGCACCGCCTCGAGCGGGAAAAGGAAGACATCGACGCTCACAAGGCGCTGGTACTGTATGTACCGCTGGTCGCCGCCGCGGGCTCGATGATCATTACCGCCATGCTGCTGTACAAGGGCCTGAAAAATCTCAAGCTGGAGTCTACGGACCTGCAAAATGGCCTGATCGTGCTGATGGTCGCCGCGGCGGTGTGGATGGCGGTCTATATCCTCGCCCGTACCCAGCGCAGCGGCTCGCTGGAAAAGTCCACCTTCCTGCTGTTCAGCTGGATGCAGGTGTTCACCGCGGCGGGCTTTGCCTTCAGCCACGGCTCCAATGACATCGCCAATGCCATCGGGCCCTTTGCCGCCATTCTCGATGTCCTGCACAGCGGCGAGATCAACCCGAAAGCACCGGTACCCACCGCTGCCATGGTCACCTTCGGCGTCGCCCTGATCGCCGGCCTGTGGTTCATCGGCAAGGAAGTCATCCGCACTGTGGGTACCGAACTCACGCGCATGCACCCGGCCTCCGGCTTCACCGCCGAGCTGGCCGCCGCCAGCGTGGTGCTTATCGCCTCCACCCTGGGCCTGCCGGTGTCCAGCACCCACATCCTGGTGGGCGCCGTGCTGGGTATCGGCCTGGTCAATCGCTCCACCAACTGGAGCCTGATGAAGCCCATTGCCGCCGCCTGGGTGATCACCCTGCCCGCCGCCGCCTTGCTCAGCGCCGCCTGTTTCCTCCTGATGCGCGCGGTACTCTGAACCGGGTTCTCACATTCTGCCGATTCATCCAGTCTGCAGTTGCCTCGGCGACAAATTCGTCTACCCTTCAGTGAACAGCGCGAACCGGACGCTCGCGCATGACTGCAATCGGGAGGGAATTTCGCATGCAAGCAGTTCGATTAATCTGTGCGGCGGGGCTGGCGGGCCTGCTCGCCTCTGGCCTGGCGCTTGCCGCCGACCACACCGAGTCCCCCGCCGCTACCGCGGACCGACCTGCCGACATCGGTGACATCTACTTCTTCGACCCCGGCGACACCGACGGCCGGCTGGTGGCAATGATCACCTACGGCGGCGGGTCGGATACCAGTGACCAGATGGACGCGGGCTTCTACTGTGACCGCGACGTGCTGTACAGCTTCTACATCGACCGCGATGACAACGGCGACGGCGCCGGCTCGGTGGAACCGGACGTGCGTATCGACATCCGCATGGCCGAGCAGGCCGACGGCAGTTGCACCGTACAACTGGAGAATGTACCCGGCGCCGGCGACAGCTTCAGCGGCACCGTGGCGGACAGCAACCGCATCTTCCAGAGCGCCAGCGGCCTCAACGCCTTCGTCGGCTCCACCGATGACCCCTTCTTCTTTGACTCCCAGGGCTTTAACGAAACCCTGAGTACCGGCACCGTGTCCTTCGACAGTACCCGGGACACCTTTGGTGGCCGCAACCTCAGCGCGATCGCCTTCGAGATCGATACCGCGGCACTGAGCAGCAGCCAGACCGTGTTCAAAGCCTGGGCCACTACGGCCCGTATCGTCGAATAGTCAGGGAGGACTGCACATGGATCTGTCAAAACTGCTTTTGCTCGGTACACTGACCAGCAGCGTCCTCCTGGGCGCCTGTTCGGACAGCAGCGACTCCAGCCCCAACAACGGTGATGGCGACGGTGACGGCGGCGGCCCCGCACTGGTCGAAGTTCGCTCCAACCCCCCTAGCGATTACGCCCGGGTGGACCGCATGGGCCAGCCGGGCGTTGCCACGGCCCTGCTCCGCGGTGGCGGCCAGCCGATTCGCGATGGCGTGCCCGTGATCAACGATGCCGACAACGAGCGCGACTCTTTCAACCAGGGCGATCCTTCCGGTGACGCCGACTTTGCCGGCGGCTTCGTCGACACGCTGATTTTCGTCAACAATGCCCTGGCGGATGACCTCGACAGCCTCGGCCTGTCGCGCTGCGCGACCGGGCTACCCGGGGAAATCGACAGCGCCGATGACATCGGCGCCTGCATCAACGTCGCCGCGCCGGTGGTCATCCCCGATGTCGTGACCCTGGACACCAGCGCCCCCTCCTCCTGGCCGAACGGGCGCCACCCCGACGACCCGGTTATCGACCGGGTGCTGGCGGCGGTACTGCTCGACCTGGGCGTGCATCCGCTGGACCTGTTTGCCGACCTGCCACTGAACCCGCCGGGTAACGACGCCCGGGCGGACGACGTATCGCCGGCCAACTTCCCCTATCTCCGCGATCCCATCCCCATGCCGTAACACTGGCGGGAGCGGTATGAGGGACTACCTGAACCTCCTACGCCTCTGGGCGAGCCGGGGCCTGTGCGGCGCAATACTGCTGCTGAGCCTGCTCGCCTGTGCTCCGGAGGAGAACGCCACCCCCCTCGCCACATCCCAACCGGGGATGGAGCAATCGCCGGCCCCCGAAGCACCTGGTTACGCCCTCCTGCGCGCCCGCCAGGAGCGCCGCCTGGCAGCGCTGGAGCAAGACCTCAGTGAAAGCGCCGGGGCACGCGCCACTGGGCCCGCTCGACGCCTGTTCGAGGGCTGGCTCTATCACGCCCGGCTGACCGGAGAACTGGCGGGCTTTGACCGCGCCGCTGCGGCACTAGCGGAGCTCAAACAACGCACTCGCGGCGAGCCACCCTGCCGCGAGCAGGCGGAACTGGCACTGGCGAGCCACCAGATCGAGGCGGCAGCCACGGCCCTGAGCGCCTGCCCCGGCACCGACAATCGCGACCTCCTGATCGATATTGATTACTACCGCGGTGACTACCAGCGCGCAATCACCCAGGCCGTCAACCTGCTGGAGGAGCGCAATCTACCGGCGGACTATATTCGCCTGGCCCGCCTGCGCCAGGGTACCGGTTCATCGCGGGAGGCGGATGCCCTGCTCGAAGCGGCGGAGCAGCGCTACCACAACGACAACCCCCACCAGATCGCCTGGTTTCGCTTGCAGCGGGGAATACTCGCCCTCGAGCGCGGCGAGCACGAGCGGGCGCGGGCCCTGTTCCGCCGGGCCGATGCCGCCCTGCCAGGCTGGTGGTTGGTAGAGGAACACCTGGCCGAGGTATCCCTGTTGCTGGGCGATACCGCGACCGCCGTAGCGCTCTATGACAAGGTCATTGCCGACACCGGAAACCCCCAGTTCATTGCTGCCCGGGCGGAAATTGATCGCTCCCGGGGGCGCGAGAGCGAAGCCCAACAGGCACTGGAACAGGCCAGGGTCATGCTGAACGAGCGTCTGCAGCAACACCCCGCCGCCTTTACCGGTCACGCCGTGGATTTTTTCCTCACTTACGGCCCTCCCTCCCAGGCCCTGAACCTGGCACGAGCGGATTACCAGCAACGGCCCTACGGCAACGCCGCAACCCACCTCGCCACGGCACTGCGCCAGGCCGGCGCCCCCGAGGAAGCCCTGCAGGTGCTGCTGCCGCAACTGGAAGCCGGCTGGGCCACTCCCCAGGCACGGGAGGAACTCGACCTGATACGGGATGCCCTCGAACTTAACTGAACAGAACTGATCAGTCGCCTGCGGCCTGCCGCCCCACCAGGCGCAGGTGGGGAATGATTTTATCCAGCTCGTTGGCGCTGCGCGCCACCGCCTTGTTGTCGAACCCCGGCTCGGCGTAAAACAGAATGGCATCACTGCCCCCCGAGTCGACCACGTAGCCCCCATAGCGCTGCAGCGTTTTGGCGATCAGGATCGCCAGCGGCTGCTCCAGCAGGGCCTCGACCTCCAGTTCAGGCGGCAGGGCCAACAGGGCACCCATCGGGATACTGCCGCCGTAGTTTGCTTCGCTGTTGTCGTCCTCGCTGGTCGCCGGCGCGACGTAGCCGGACTTGAGGAAATTGAGACTCAGGGCCACCGCCAAAGCATGCCGGGCGACACCCTGCTCCAGTTCCCATTGCCGCAGCAGGCCACCCACGGCCGAACCACCATAAGCCCGGGTACCGATGTGTCGCCCCGCCTGCTCGGCAACCCCCAACCCGGCGGCCTCCACCCTTCGATAGATATTGGCCTGCCCCGGCTGCTCGAAGCGAAAGAATTCGTGAATGGTGGTTCGATCCGCTGACATTACCGTCAGGTGCCCGTCGGTCCCCTCTGCCGGGAGAGCGCCCTCGGGGACCGGGGCCATCACGTAGGCCTGGAGCTTGCGGATATAGATCGGCCGCTCAGGAACCTCTGCGCCCGCCAGGTAAAAAGGAATGGACCAGCTGTTACTGTTGATGTGAACGTGTGCGTCCTCACCCAGGTCCAGGCGCGACCAGCCATGCCGGTCAGTGTCAGGGGCCTGTACCAGCGGGGTGTTCCAGGGGGACTGGTCGGAAAAGGGTCGCAGGTAATAGTCGGGTCCTGCCGGCGCGGCCAGTGCCTGCGCCGCTGCGGCGAGCAGGACTGCACAGCGGCATACGCTACTCAGGCAAGACCATAGGCTCTGCCAACCCGGTGTCGGCGCGGTGTGCAAAGGGGCCTCCAGGGGGGATTCGAGGCCAAGATACTACCCACCCGGACAGCTGCAGACCAAGGCCCCACAGACCCCTTTGGGTGAATACGGTTACGGTTGGCCAGCCGGCCTCACCGAAACGCTCATTGCTGCGCCAGCAGGGATCCCTCGGCGCAGTGACGGAGCAGCAGGGTCTGTGATGCCGCGTCCACCGCAAATGGCCCGGACCGTCCCAGAGCCGTCAGACCCAGCAGGTTACGGCCGCCACGATCCATCACCGCCAGTTCCAGTGGCCCGAGATCGCAGGTCGCGCCGAGCCGAAACTCTTCCACCGAGTACACCTGGACAGGCTCGATGCGATTGTCCGCGAGGCGCAATGCCACCCGGCGCACGGCGCGCAGAGCGCCCCTGTCTTGCAGTTGCTCGAACAGGTCGCGACTGATGGTGGCCATGCCGGCACCCGTGTCCAGCAGGAATTGGGCACTGGCTCCGCCGACCTCGGCGGTGACCATCAGCGTACCGCCGCCACTGGGCTCCAGGGGAATCTCCACAGGAAAGTCCAACGCCTGAGCCGGCAAAGACAGGACCGGCAGGGACAGGGACAGCAAACTGGCGGCCAACACCAACCAGTGCCTGACTGCACGGCTTGCTTTCGTGTCACCCGGTTGTGGGGAACCGGGCAGGGGGTGACGGTTCATGGTGCCGCACCTCTGTGTTATTAGCGTTTTTTAACTCAAGCAAAAGCTGTACCACTGCCCGGGAGCCGATAGATACTGGCCCGGGGCGCAGCGGCAAACCACCGAAAGCGCACTATTGGTGCTCGCGCGCCCACTTCTGGTGCAATCAGGCATTAGCGTCCAGGCCTTCCCAGTCCATCCATACGCGACGGCACCATGCGTCCACGCCCCCGCCTTATCACTTTTATTGACCCGCAAATTCAGGGAAATCTATTAGAAAACAACCCACTTACAGGATATCGTGGCGGTCCCGCTCGGCAGTGACACTGCCGTTAATACGACCCCTTGTGAACCACCAGCCAGGCAGCAGACCGGGCCCCGGATCACAAAATTAGTGCAAGGAGATTGTGCATGCGCACTCTACTACTCACTCTGGCCGCCCTGTCCCTGTCTGTATCCGGTGCGGCACAGGCCTCCGACAACGCTGGCACTGACGCCGGCGCAGAACGTACCGTCCGCATCCAGCAGGTGGAAATGAAAGGCAAACCGCCGTTCAAGCGCGACGTGGAAGTGCTCGAAATCAGCGACGCTGCGGCTATCGAGGAATCGACCCAGGCGCAAAAAAGCCGCTCACCCAAGGGCCGCCCGCCGCTGGCCCGCTTCCGCTAAAACCTTTCGGCTGCCCACCAACCGAACGTCCTTTCTCCGGCGGGCAGCCGGATTCTCCACCTCCAGCCCTCCTCAACACAGCCCGCGAACGCCGCAACGGGCACTATTGCCCCTCTGAATAGCCAACATAAGCCAATCTCTTGTGTTCGCTGTCAACATACTGGTTCACGACTCCTCGCCACCCCGCTACAATAGGCGCCCCTCGGGCCAGCCACGGGCTTCCATCACCCCTATTGGCCGAACCCATCCACCCGTCTCAGCAACACAGGACAGTGACATGATCTATCAGAGCGACGCGCTCACGGTGACCCGCCTCGAAGGCGACATCGCCGAGCTGCATTTCGATCTACAGGGCGAATCCGTCAACAAGTTCGACCAGAACACCGTGACCCACCTGACCGCGGCACTGGACGCCATCGAGGCGGAACAGGGCCTGCAGGGGCTGCTGGTCACCAGCGGCAAGCCCGTGTTCATCGTGGGCGCCGATATTACCGAATTCACCGGCCTGTTCGGTGCGGGCGCCGACGAGATCAAGGGCTTCACCGGCCTCAACAACGCCAACTTCAACCGCCTGCAGAACCTGCCCTATCCCAGCGTGGTCGCCATCAATGGCTTCGCCCTGGGGGGTGGATTTGAGATCTGCCTGGCCTGTGACTTCCGCGTCATGAGCACCGTCGCCAAGGTCGGCCTGCCGGAAACCAAACTCGGCATCCTGCCAGGCTGGGGCGGCACCGTGCGCCTGCCGCGCATCATCGGTGTCGACGAGGCCGTCATGTGGATTGCCACCGCCGGTGAAAAGCGCCCCGACGCTGCCCTCAAGGCGGGTGCCGTCGACGCCGTCGCCGCACCGGAGCAACTGCGCGAGGTGGCCCTGACCACCCTGAACAACGCCATTGCCGGCCAACTGGACTACGCCGCGCGCCGCGCCCAGAAGAGCAGCCCCCTGCCGCTCAACGATACCGAGGCGATGATGACCTTCTTCACCATCAAGCAGATGGTGGCGCAGCAGGCTGGCCGCAACTACCCGGCGCCGGTGAAAGTCGTCGACGTGATCGAGCAGGCCCGCGGCATGGACCTGGAAGGCGCCCTGGAGGTGGAAGCCGCCGGTTTCGCCGAGCTGGCCGTAACCCCGGTGGCCGCCGCCCTGGTGGGCGTGTTCCTGAGCGACCAGCTGCTGGGCAAGAAAGCCAGGGGCTGGGAAAAGCAGGCCGATAAAAAAGTGGAGCAAGCCGCGGTACTGGGCGCCGGCATCATGGGCGGCGGTATCGCCTACCAGAGCGCCTACAAAGGCGTGCCGATCAAGATGAAGGACATCAACCAGGCCGGCCTGGACCTGGGCCTGCGCGAGGCTAACAAACTGCTGTCCAAGCAGGTGGATCGCGGCCGCATGACCCCTTCGAAGATGGGCGAAGTGCTGAGCAGCATCGACCCGACCCTCACCTACGGCGGTTTCGACAATGTCGACATCGTGGTGGAAGCCGTGGTCGAGAACCCCAAGGTCAAGCACGCGGTACTGGCCGAGACCGAGAAGCAGATCGGCCCGGATACCGTGCTGGCCTCCAACACCTCCACCATCTCCATCGACTTCCTGGCGGAAGCGCTGGAGCGTCCGGAAAACTTCTGTGGCATGCACTTCTTCAACCCCGTGCACGCGATGCCGCTGGTGGAAGTCATCCGCGGCGAGAAAACCTCAGATACCGCCGTGGCCCGCACCGTGGCCTACGCCAACAAGATGGGCAAGAAGGCGGTCGTGGTGAAGGACTGCCCCGGGTTCCTGGTGAACCGGGTACTGTTCCCCTACTTCGACGGCTTCTCCAAGCTGGTCCGCGACGGCGCCGACTTCCAGGCCGTGGACAAGGTCATGGAGCGCTGGGGCTGGCCGATGGGCCCGGCCTACCTGATGGACGTGGTCGGCATCGACACCGGTGTTCACGCTGCCGAGGTCATGGCAGAGGGCTTCCCCGACCGCATGAAACTGGACTTCAAGACCGCCACCGAGGTGATGTTCGAGAACCAGCGCCTGGGCCAGAAGAACGGTATCGGCTTCTATGAGTACATCGCCGACAAGCGTGGCAAGCCAAAGAAAACCGCTGTGGAAAGCACCTATGAGCTGATCGCCCCGGTTGCCGGTGAGCGCACCGAGTTCTCCGACGAGGACATCGTCGCCCGCATGATGCTGCCGATGGCCACTGAACTGGCGCGCTGCCTGGAAGAGGGTATCGTGGAAACCCCCGCCGAGGCCGACCTGGCCCTGCTCTACGGCCTGGGCTTCCCGCCCTTCCGCGGCGGTGTGTTCCGCTGGATGGATACCGTGGGCCTCGAGTTCATTGCCGCCGCCAGCGAAAAATTCGCCCACCTCGGCAAGAGCTACGAGCTGACGGATGGCATGAAAGCCAAACTTGCCGACGGCACCACCTACTACTAAGGGCTAAGGAGAATTATTGTGAGTCTGAATCCGAGAGACGCTGTTATCGTCGACTACGCCCGCAGCGCCATGGGCCGTTCCAAGAACGGCTGCTTCCGCAACGTCCGTGCCGACGACCTGTCCGTGGCCGTGATCAAGGGCCTGCTGGCACGCAACGACAAACTGGACCCCGCCGAGATCGACGACCTGATCTGGGGCTGCGTGCTGCAGCGCGGTGAGCAGGGCATGAACCTGGCGCGCCTGCTGGTACTGCGTGCCGACCTGCCCTTCACCATTCCCGCCCAGACCGTGAACCGCCTGTGCGGCTCCTCCATGAGCGCCCTGCACACCGCCGCCGCCAACATCCAGGCCGGCGTCGGTGACGTCTATCTGGTCGGTGGCGTGGAGCACATGGGACACATCCCGATGATGGGCGACGTCGACATCAACCCGCGCATGGGCCTGAACGTGGCCAAGGCGGCGGGCATGATGGGCATGACCGCCGAGTACCTCGCCCTGCTGCACGGCATCGGCCGGGAAGCCCAGGACAAGATGGGCCTGCGCTCCCACATGCTGGCCCACAAGGCTACGGTGGAAGGCAAGTTCGCGAGGGAAATCATCGGTGTTGAAGGTCACGACGCCAACGGTGCCCTCACCCTGGTCACCGAGGACGAGACCATCCGCCCGGAAACCACCCTGGAAGGCCTGGCGGCACTAACCCCGTCTTTCAACCCGAAAGGCGGCACTGTGACCGCCGGCACTTCGTCGCAGATCTCCGATGGCGCCTCCGCCATGCTGATGATGTCTGCCGAGAAGGCCCAGGCCCTGGGACTGACCCCGATCGCAAAAGTGAAGGGCATGACGCTGGCCGGCGTGGACCCGTCCATCATGGGCTATGGCCCTGTGCCCTCTACCCAGAAGGCGCTGAAAAACCTCGGCCTGACCATCAAGGACATCGAGATGGTCGAGCTGAACGAGGCCTTTGCCGCCCAGGCATTGCCGGTACTGAAAGACCTGGAACTGCTGGACGACATGGAAGACAAGGTCAACGTCCACGGCGGCGCTATCGCCCTGGGCCACCCCTTCGGCTGTTCCGGCACCCGCATCACCGGCTCGCTGCTGACCGTGATGCAGGACCGCGACCTGACCCTCGGCGTATCGACCATGTGCATCGGTCTCGGCCAGGGTATTACCACCGTGATCGAGCGGGTCTAGGACTCTCTGTAAAAACCCTCTCCAGCCGGCCCCCCGGGCCGGCTGGCCCCACCGCTTTCCTACCAGTTCCTCTACTACGATGCTTCGTTTCGCAGCCCCAGGGGCGAGCGCAGCAACAGGCTCACCAGCTCGTTCTGGCGCCCGGTGCCGGTTTTGGCAAAGACGCGCTTGAGCAGGTTGCGCGAGGTCGACACCGAGTGCCCGAGGTGCTCGGCGCAGGCTTCCAGTGATCGCCCCTGCATGATTTCGTTGGCCACCCGGGACTCCGCTGCCGTCAGGTCGTACAGGGCGCGCATGCGCGCCAGCTGCGCTTCACAGACCTGCTCATGGTCCTGCAGGATCACGATGGCAGCCGGATAGTCGTCACCATCGTAGGCACTGGGTGTAAGCGGGTGGATCATCAGGCTGTAGGCCCGCTTGCCCGAGGGCCGGGACACCAGCAGGTCGCCGCCTGCCAGGGGCTCGGCGGTATCGCCGGTGGAGTCGATGGTATGGCGCAACAGGCTGCGTAACTTCTGGTTCTCTGCGCTGCGATGGGCGCTCAAGTGACTGGTATGCAGTGCCAGTCCGTCGTTGTCGAAGGTCATTTTCTCGGCCTGCGGATTGAGGTAGATCACCTCGTGCCGGCTGCTGAACACCACTACCCCGTAAGGCAGCAGGTCGAGCATTTCCCAGGCGGGCGCGAACCCCGTCGGCAGGCTCGCGGTATGCCGCTTGAGGCGGAAGCTGCGCTGCAGGTGCGGCATAATCCGGCTGAACAGGATCTTGTCCTTTTCACGGTAGTGACCGTCGCCCGACTGACGCATGAAGGAGGCGGTCAGGCAGTGTCGCTCGCCGTGTTCGATGTACAGGCAACTGGCCTGTTCCAGCCCTTGCGGCTGCAGGAAGTGACTGTAGAGCTTTTCGTTGTGCAGGCGCTTGCCCGGCAGCAGGTCCTGGGTATAGGAGATACTGCCCGAGCGCGGCGGCGGGGTCATGTGGCGCCCTACCTCCCGGTGAAATTCTGCATCGCGTTCCCGGACGGTCAGTTCCCCCGCCGGGATCCCGTAGCTCGACAGGAAACCGCGGTTTCTGGCGCTCTCGTCGCGGCAGTAAATGCCACCGACAGCGCTCTCGGTGAGTTCGGACATTTTCTCCAGAAAAGTGCTGATCCTGTCGGGGTCGATCGTGGACTCATACAAGGTTTCAATCAGTTTTACATACTGCAAATTCATCGTGCGGCTCCCCTGAAACGCAATATACCGAAGCAGGCAATCAGCCTGCTCCTTATGTTTCGGCAAAATCAGCAATGGTCTCGCTGAGGCGCGGCACTTTATATGTGCTCTACTTCACATTTTTGACTAATTTAAGTCCATAAATTCCGTGGTGTAAGTTGTTTTTTTTATTTTTGAATGTTTGGAATAATTCCCTCAACTGATCGTGCAAGTCCAGATGCCATGCCCTGGCTTGCCGGGTTGAGCGCCACCTGACTGCGTACCGGCCGCGGCCCTCGAATACGGCCCTTGTGCCTCCGAGCCTATAAATAAAGGGCTTAAAGCCAATCGCCAGCAGATAGCGCCGTTCGCATGGATAACGGAAGACAGCGGAAAAAGGGGAAATTCACTGTTGCATCAGCAGTGCCGTTGAGCGAAAAGCAGGCGGATTCGCGCTCACCCGAACGGGTGAAACTGCAGAAAACGACCCTTTTACCACGCTAAAAGGCGAGCGAAAGCTAACCCTCCCGGTGACCGCTACCGGGGCCTCAGACCAGCAGGTTACCCGGGCCCGTCAGGACCAGCTTGACCAGGTCCGACTGGCGGTTGGTATTGGTCTTGAGGAACACGCGCTTGAGCTGTGAACGCAAGGTTTCCCTGCTGACGTCCTGGGATACGGCGAGCTCGTTGATGGTCTTGCCAGCGGCGAGACCAGTTGCCAGAACCGCCTCGCAAGGAGTCAGGCGATACAGCTGTTCGAGGATGTAACGGCGGGTGGTATTGCGCCGCTCGACATCGTACAGCAGCAGCATTACGCAACTGGTTCCCGGCAACAGGGTGCGGGCATCCACCGGGCTGGCATAACTGCTCACGCTGATCGACAGCGGTGCCTTGTCGTGTTCGGCACGCGACACCGACACGTAGCCATCGTTCTTCACACCTTTCATGTGCGCCGTGCGGATACAGTGGGCAACCAACTCGGCGAGCCGCTCGTCCGTCTCTGGCGTAGCGAGGCGGAGCCGGCCATCCACATGGTCGATGCCACCGGGTTCGCGAAACAGGCGACGGGCCCAGCTGTTGCTGAAAATCACCGAGCCTTCCCGGTCCAGCAGGACGACACCTGTGGAAAACTGTTCGTAGCGTTCGCGCACCACATCGTGCAGCACCGAGCGTTCCTGTACATGACGGTTGATCTCGAAAGCCTGGCGGACATGGGGTAGCAACAGCTCGAGGCTGGCGATCTCCTCACCGGAAAATCCCGCGGCGCCCTGTTTGCGACAGAAACCGATGTAACCGTAGCCGGATTTTTTCAGCAAAAAGTTGCCGGAAACACCACTGCTGAAATCGAGACCGCGAAGCCGGCCGTTGAGCTGTCGGGCAATCCTGCCACTGCCGGGTACCGCAGAGTGAGTGAGAAGTCGCCCCGGTTCCTGCGCCAACACGCGGTTGATCCACGAGGCGTCACACAGGGCGTCGCAGTAGGGCGAGGCATCACCGTTATCCGGCACCCCCACCCGGTAGTGAATCGCACCGTCATGGCGGTCGCCCAGCGCCACCACCGCGTAGTCGGAATCCACCAGCTTCGCCACCGAAGCCAGGGCCTGCGGCAAGCTGGCCGCGTCAATCGCCGAATCGTATATTTCACCGATAATCCGGCCCATTTCTCTGTTGTTTACACTCGACAAGGCCCTGATCTCTCTGCCTCATGTGACCGTGCGCGACGCGCACACGATCGTGGATTGGATGAACACAGGAGTCAGGGTAGTGTCGGCCGGGGGGCGGGTCATGAACCATTTGGTATACGGGACAAACCAGCCACAGCAGGAGCGCCGCAACCCGGCGGGATACGGACGAAATCAGGCCGACGACGGGGCGCGCTGAATCTGGGCCGAGGCACTGATCACCCCGAGCGCCAGCACCACCATGAAGAGGCCCGCATTGGCGGGAATCTGGAGATTGAAGTCGGTCGCGGAGTGGATCAACAGCGCCCCCGTACCCATCACGCAGGCGAAAGCACAGCCGTGCATCATCGGGTCACGGCGCCGGAACAGGGCCTGCAGGGCGAGGTAGAGGCAGTAGAGTACCGCGCCGGCCAGCAGGCTCAATCCCGCCAGGCCGAATTCGCTGGCGAACTCCACGTAGTCGTTGTGGGTATGGTCGTAGACCTGGGGGACGACACCGGAGGCGTAGCCCGGATAGGTACTGTAGTAAGACCCGGCGCCGGTGCCGGCCAGGGGGAAGTCGGCGACAATCTGCAGCGACTCCTGGACGACTTCGTCACGGTGCTCGGTGGAGGCGGAGGTCTCCTGCAGCCGTTGGACCACTTTTTCGACCCCGAAGAAGTTACCGACAATCAGCAGGTCAATCACCAGCAAACTGGCAAAAAACACCAGGCTGGAACGGGTCAGGCGCTTGCGAGCGACGAGAAACAGCAACCCGGTGATCGCCAGGCTGGCAAAGAAGGCCGTGTTCCCCATGCGCGAACGGGTCAACACCAGCGCGATGACCATCAGCGCCAGCGACAGGCGCAACAAGCCCTTGCGCCCCAGTAACGATTGCAGGAATCGACGCATGCTGGCCCGCCAGTTCGGTGCCCGGTCCCGGGCGAGATCGCTGAGCAGGAGCCCGATCCCCACCGCCAGGCACATTTCGAGGTAGCCTGCGAGGTGATTGCGGTTTACGAAGGTACCCGTCGCCACACCGCGATAGGCCTCCTTTTCCACCAGGAAACCGTACTCGAGGCCAGACAGGGTCATCACGGAACCATAGGCCGCCTGGAACACGCCGCTGACAATCAACACCACCGACAAAGCACGCAGGCGCTCCCGGGTATTCACCAGCACCAGGCAGAGGGCGAACACCAGGATGAGGGTCAGCGTCTCGAGGGCGGCACTGCGAGTGGCAGAAGTGTTCAGGGACAGGCTGGAATGCGAACCGGCCCAGGCATGTATTTCAGCGGCTACCGGCGACAGGGAATCTACCACCGACACCGGCAACGCCACACTCTGGAAGGCCACCCAGGCGAGCACACCGAGCAGTATTGCCAGCGCGGGCCACGCGCCCGCCAGGGCCGGCCCGGGAACCACTCGTCCACGCAGGTACTGGACCAGCCAACCCAGCGCCAACGCCAGGGTGCATAATTCAAACACCGCCAGCGACCACCAGCGGTTACTTCCGAGTGGAAGCGGCAGCCACACCAGCAGCGCGAGAAAGGCGTAAAACAACAGCGCGTCCGAAGACGAAGACACCTGAACCTTCAACGTTTCCTCCAGGTGGACTGACAGCGGGGCACCAGGCCGGGAAGGCTCACGGCAGCAATGTAAGGCGCTACACCCCGAAAAGGGGTGCAGCGGAGTGGATCACTACTGATCAATGGGGGCTGGGACAGACCTTCTTGACGGAGGGCCGGTAGATCGGGTAACCCCAGACGGGGTGATCCTTGACCTTTACCCAGGTCACAACCTTGCGGCAACCCTTGCCGTTGCTGCCAGCCCAGGCACCGCCCCAGGATCCGTGTTCGAATCCCCCGAAGCGGTTACTGGCATGCTCCCACTGTCCGCCACGGAAACTGGCGGTGGGCAAGCTGGCCGGATGCCTCTCCAGGTCAGACAATGCCTGTCCCTGGGGAATCACATCCGCACTGGCCTGCCCGAATGGCAACGTCAGCAGCGCAGCAATGGCGAAATAACGTTTCTTCATCTGATGGCCTCCCTGTTGTAGATGGAAACGGGTGTTGCCCGATAAATACTGGCGTAAGGCCTGGTAGATGACCAACCCGCAGGCGACACATCCGCACCCGTTTGGGTGTTAATCAACCAATCGCAGCGTGGCACTCGCACTTCATAGCCCACATGGACTACAAACAAGCTGCCCCGCAACAACACTAACCTCACCGCACCGGCTCACACCCGTTTGAGTCACCGCGACGAGAGTCATCCGGGATTACCCGGGACATGTCCCACATGGGACACGCGCCGCCCGCCAAAAACGCAACAATGATTTCTTGCTGTCGTCGCACACACGCGCATGAGGTCATCAGCGAAATGGACATCGGGACTTTCAACATAGGCTCAGGCAACATAGGCTCAAGCAACATTGGCTCAAGGGCCAACGCCAGCAATGCTGGCGCCACGGCTAACGCCAGGATTCCGGTCAAGCGGCTGTTTCGCCCACACGACACGCTGGTTATGGGCTTCCAGGTTTACCTCTGCATGCTGGTAGCCGCTGCCAGCCTGCTGGCCCTGGCCTGGTGGCGCAACGGTACGATCACAGCGCCCTACGCCCAGCTGGCAGGCTTTACGGCACTTGCCATGTGGGCGGTCTACAAGCTCATGGGCGTTTTCCGACAGTCCCACGGCCTGATGCACGGGGTACTCCAGCTCAGTAAAGCCTGGGCCATCGTGCTGATGGGCATCCTGACCCTGGGCTTCATGACCAAGTCCACCGATGATTTCTCGCGTCTCGCCATGGGGGGCTGGGCCCTGCTGGCCTACGCCCTGCAGGTCATTGCCTATCTGACCTCGGTGAAGCTGCTGCAGCGCTTCCACCTGCACTATGGCGAACCCATCCGTACCGTGATCGTCGGTTCCCATTGGCTGGCCAGGCACCTGGTCACCAGCTTCGAGGACAATCCCTGGCTGCCGGACCGGATCATCGGCGTCATCGACAACAGCGTGAAAGGCCGCAACGAGTGGGACAACGCCCTCGCGCCCTGGCTGGGATGCACACGGGACCTCGAAACACTGATAGCGCA
The DNA here is from genome assembly GCF_008064665.1 of Parahaliea maris. GTDB lineage: Bacteria > Pseudomonadota > Gammaproteobacteria > Pseudomonadales > Halieaceae > Parahaliea > Parahaliea maris. Next base: position 120,656 of record NZ_VRZA01000009.1, read on the forward strand.
ACACAAGATCCGCCGGGTGTATATCGCCCTGCCCCTCACCTGCTCGGACATGATAGAGAATATCTACAGCAAACTGGCTGACAAAAATGTCGATATCATCTGGGCTCCCGATATCTTTGCCCTCAAGCTGCTGAATCACAGTGTCAGCGAAATGGCCGGCGTACCACTGATCAGTCTTTCGGAAACTCCCATGGCGCGTGAGGGACTGGTGTTGGCCAAATCGCTGCTCGATATTGTTATCGCCAGTATTGCGCTGATCCTGCTCAGCCCACTGATGATCGCCGTCGCACTCGCGGTAAAACTGACATCACCCGGGCCGGTATTCTTCCGTCAGCAACGCCACGGCTGCGACGGTCGCGTTATCAACGTGATCAAGTTCCGCAGTATGTATGTGCACCGGGAGGAGGAAGGCAAGGTCACCCAGGCCCAGCGCAAGGACTCACGGGTCACGCCGGTGGGCCAGTTCATTCGCCGTACTTCCATCGACGAGTTACCGCAGTTGTTCAATGTGCTGGGCGGCACCATGTCGCTGGTCGGGCCCCGCCCGCACGCGCTGCAACACAATGAGCACTACGCCTCACTGATCCAGTCCTACATGGTGCGCCACCGGATCAAGCCGGGTATCACCGGGCTGGCACAGGTCAACGGCTGCCGTGGCGAGACCGAGCAGGTGGAGAAAATGCAGCGGCGGGTGGAGTACGACATCGACTACATCAATCGCTGGTCCCTCTGGCTGGACCTGTGGATCCTGGTCAAGACACCGTTCACCCTGTTTTCCAAAGAAATTTACTGACGGCCGGACAGAGACCGACGATGCCCACCCTCTTCGCCGTCCCGGACCCCGCCGAGCGCAGGCTACTGGCGACCAAGCCCGGCCTGCTGGGCGCCTGCCTGTTCGCCCTGCTGTACCTGAAAATCCTGATCTCGTTCTCGATCCAACTGGGCATCCTGGGGGCGCTGAACTACGCCCTCGACTTCCTGATGTTTCCCCTGCTGGGCCTGGTGTTCCTGCTCTACCACCGGCGCCTGAGCGAGGCTTCGCGCCTGTGTGTGGCGGGGCTGCTGTGCTTCACTGTCTACCTGCTGATCCAGGGTGCCTTTTTCGGCAAACCCGGCGCCACGGTGATTTACTACACCCGCTTCGTGATCCCCCTGCTGCTGTATTTCGCGCTAATGCTGTGCTCGGCTAACCATCTGTCGCGCACCGGCAGGCTCACCGAGGACATGATGCTGATGGTGTTCCTGCTGGGGTTGGCGGGGATTTTCTTCATGCCCGCTAACTACAATCACGAGTTGACCAAGCTCCCCACCTATTTCAGTGGACTGCATAAGGCGGCCTACATCTTTTCGGTGGCACTGGTGGTGGGAACCGTCTGCTATTCGACCCAGGCCCGCGGCCGGCGCCTGCTATTGGGCGCCCTGATGCTGTTTGCCGTATTCATGCTGCTGGCGGGATGGTCCATACGCACACCGTTGATCCTGCTGGCGGTGTATTTTGGCGTACTTTTCATGTCCCGCTTCGGCGCCACGGGAAAGACCGCACTTTACCTGCTGGCACCCGTCGCCGTGATCGCGCTGGCCCTGGCATCCACTGAATTCATCGACTGGAACAAAATCTCCTCCGGTCGCCTGAACATGTGGGGAGTCAAACTGCAGATGCTGGCAGACGCCGATCTGCTCCAGTTTATTTTCGGCCGCGGCTTTGGCAGCGATTACATCGTGGTCGATAACTGGTACGGGGAAAAGGACTCCCACAACAACTACCTGCAAACCATCACCGAACTCGGCCTGGTCGGACTGGCACTGCTGCTGGGAAACATCGCCCTGCTCTATCGGGTCCAGCCAAATCTGCAGGGACGTGCGCTGGTACTCGGCTACGCCGCCACCGGCCTGTTCAGCAACGGGATCATCTACCGCCTGCTACCCGGGTACCTGGTCGCAGTGGCCCTGGCGTATATCGCCTTTGCTGCGCGCCGCCACTATTCGGCTTCGCTGGCGGCACCGTCTCTCACTTCCCATTCACTCACGGCAGGGAGAACCTGACCTTGGCCTATCAGCGCCCGCAACGTTATCTCAACGCCATCAGCCTGTATCGCTGGTACCGCCGGGGCCTGCCCGCCCGTATCGGATTACTCAGAAAACTGGCCGAGTCACTGAACTACTTCCTGTTCAACTGTTCGGTACCCGCGTCCTGCCAGATCGGCGAGCGCACCTACTGTTCGCACCGGGGCATGTCGGTCGTCATTCACAAGGACGCTGTCATCGGCAAAGACTGTGTCATCGGCACCTGCGTCACCCTCGGTGGCCGCGGCAAAGGTGTCGAAGGCGCGCCGGTGATCGGCAACAACGTCTATATTGCCACCGGGGCCAAGATCCTGGGCCCGGTAAGTGTTGGCGACAATGCCGTGATCGGCGCCAACAGCGTGGTACTGACGGATGTCCCCGCCAACCAGACCGTGGTGGGCATCCCGGCACGCGCTCTGACCTCGGCGGCATCCGCTATCCCAGAGGTGGCGGCGTGAGCTATTTTATTATAGGTGGCACGGAAAAGGCCGGAACGACTTCGGTCTTTGAATACTTTGCCCTGCACCCGCAGATACGTCCATCGCTGCGCAAGGAGACCGACTATTTTCGCCAGCCTCACTGCAGCGAGGACGGGTACCGCGCACTGTTTTCCCAGAACGACAGTGGGCAGGTTCTCATGGAAGCTTCCCCGGGCTACCTCGGCCTGGCCCGGGATGTCGCACCGCGGATCAGTGCCACCCTCCCCGACTGTCGGCTGCTGTTCATCCTGCGCGACCCGGTCGAGCGTTTCCAGTCCAGTTACCGCTTCCACCGCAGCAAGTTTTTCATCCCGGACTGGCTCGGAATAGACGATTACGTACAGCTCTGCCTGGCCTATGACGAGGGTCGTATCGAGCTGAAAGACACTCCGTTCGACAACCCCTGGTTCATGGATGTACTGCCCGCCGGGCGCTACGCCAGTCATCTGCAACATTACCTCGAGCACTTTGACAGCCGGGTATTGCTGCTCGATTTCAACCAGCTCAACCGGGAGCCCGCCGCCGTCATGCAGCGCCTTTGCGCCGCACTGGAGATCGACGGCGACTTTTTCCGGGACTTCGACTTCTTCCGCGCCAACACCACCTTCCAGGGCCGCAATCGCTGGCTCCACCGCCAGGGGATGAAAGTGAACCACGCCCTGGAACCTGTGCTGCGCCGCCACCCTAGAGCCAAACGCCGTATTGTCAGCCTGTACCGCAAACTGAACGGCGGAGGTACTCCCGAGCAGGCCACCCTGTCCCCCACTTCCGCGAGGCAACTCAGGGACTACTACGCCGACGACGTGGCGCAGGTCACGGCCCTGTTGGGATCTGACGCAACATCACCCTTACAGTGGAGACACTTTCATGCCGCATAGCATTATCACCGTGAGCACCCAGGCACCCGGAGGTATCCGCTCTGTCGTAGAGAACTACCAGCAAAGTGACGTGTTCGAGGGCTACGAGGCGCACTGGCTCGCCGCCCACCGCGAAGGCAGCGTCATCTACCGCTGCGGGTTGTTTCTCTCTTGCCTGGTGCAACTGCTGTGGTTGCGCCTGCGCGGGCACCGGCTGTACCACCTCCACATGGCGATGAAGGGCAGCTTCTATCGCAAGTCGATCATCCTGTTCCTGCTCAAGCTGAGCCGCGCCCGGGTCATCCTGCACCTGCACGGCTCCGAGTTCGACCAGTACCACGAAACCGCCTCGACGTTGGTGAAATGGCTGATGCGGCGCACCCTGCTGGCGGCCGACGTGGTCGTGGTGTTGTCCCGTCGCTGGCAGGACACGGTCGCAGAGATCGATAGCACCATTCGCTCCCAGTTGATTTACAACTACGTGGAGCCCGTTCCCGAAATTGCACTGTCCGGGTCGCTGCTGCAGCACCGGAATACGCCCGGGACGGTGCGCTACGTCTACATGGGGGAAGTTGGCCAGCGCAAGGGTATCTACGACCTGCTGCCGGCCTTTGCCGAGTTGTGTCGGGTCCAGGACAATGTTGAGCTGATTGTGTGCGGCAGCGGCGAGATCGAGGCCGCCAGCGCGCTGGCACGTAAATGCGGCGTGGCCGACAAGGTCACGTTTGTCGGCTGGATTTCCGGCGACGACAAGTACGCGATGCTGGGCAGCGCCGACGTGCTGGTGCTGCCCTCCTACCACGAGGGCCTGCCCATGGCGATCCTGGAGGCGATGAGCCTCGGCAAATGCGTGGTGTCCTCCACTGTCGGCGGCATCCCGGAGATTATCGCCTCGGGAGAGAACGGCCTGCTGCATCGCCCCGGCGATGTCGCCACCCTGGTAGAGTTGCTCGGCAGGGCGGCGGATGCGGAGATCCGCGGTGAGCTCGGCCGTCAGGGGCGGAGCAGTTACTACGAGCGGTTTACCCCGAATTCCATCGTGCCCCAGATCAGGAAGCTCTATCATGAGCTCGCCTGAGCAAGCCCCGCGCAAGTTACTGGCCGTGTGCTCCGGTGGTGGTCACCTGATTGAGTTGCTGCGCCTGGCGCCGGCCTTCGAAGGCCATCAGCTGGTGCTGGCTTCCACCGCCTCCCAGGCCCCGCCGGGGATAGAGGCCATGCGCTACTACTGCCTCACCGACAGCAACGCCAGCCAGAAGCTGCGGCTGTTACAGACGGCCTGCCAGACCGCCCGCATCGTGTTTCGGGAACGTCCCCGCGCGGTGATTTCAACCGGCGCAGCACCGGGCCTGTTGGCGCTGGCCTGGGCTCGCCTGTTGGGCTGCCGGTTGATCTGGATCGACAGTATCGCCAACCCGGAGAAAATGTCCCTGTCCGGACGCATCGCCCGGCGCCTCACCCCGCACTGCTACACCCAGTGGCAGCACCTGGGCCAGGCCCGGGGCGTCAAGTATCTCGGCAGCATCATGCCCCTGGCGCCAGGGGCAACAGCATGATTTTCCTGACGGTGGGCACCCAGTTACCCTTCGACCGCCTGGTGGAGCTGGTAGACCGTTGGTGCGCCTCCCGCCCGGAACTGGACATCTTCGGCCAGGTCGGCGCTGGCAGCTACCGGCCCAGGCACTTCAGCCACACCCCGTTCCTGAGCGCCGCCGAAGCCCGCCAGTACTGCGAGCAAGCCGAGCTGATCATTGGCCATGTGGGAATCGGATCCATCTTTACCGCACTGGAACTCGGCAAACCCATTCTGATGATGCCGCGCCTTGCACGTCACGGCGAACACCGTGACGACCACCAGGAACAGACATTGCGCTACTTCGCCTCAATACCGGGGTGCTACCCCTTCGCCACAGTGCAGGAACTGGAGGCCGCCGTGGAATACGTTCGCAGCACCGAATCCACCCAGACCGCTCTCCCGCCCTTTGCCCCGGAAAGTACCCTGAATGCCGTAAAGAGGTTGCTTGCCTGACATGACCGCATCAAACATTGAAGTACCGCCGCCGATCACTTTCATCACCGGTTACCCGCGTTCCGGAACCACCTTGCTGGCAAACCAGCTCAACCGGCTGCACAGCGTTGTCGTCGGTCCGGAGAGCCAGTATTTCCGCTCAGCCTACAAGCGCCTGAAAAAAGCCCGCTCGGGACGCCAGTTCCTGGCCGTCCTGCTCGAGGACTCACGTCTGCGTGACTTTGGGCTGAGCGACGAGGAGATGCTCGAAGCAGTACGCAGCAGCGGCTTTGATCGCGATCGCTTCCTGCACGGCTTCCTTGCCATGCACGCTGCATCGGCGGGCCTGGCGTCACCGGCCCGCCTGCTGGAGAAGTCCCCGGGGCACATCCTCTATACGCGCCAGATCCTGGCCTGCTATCCGGAAGCCTCGTTCATCTACCTGGTAAAGGACCCCCGGGACGTAGTGAACTCGAACCTCAAGGTGGACTGGATTCACTCCAACGTCGCCAAACACTGCGCCGCCTGGAATATGTACAACGACGCCTTCATCCGACTCCACCGGCAATTCCCCGGCCGGGTTCACCTGCTGCGCTTCGAGGATCTGGTAACCGAGCAGCACCTGCAACTGCGCAAGTTGTGCCAGTTTCTCGACATCCCCTATCGCCTGGACGAGGACAAGCAAAGCACTGCTGTACCCGACTGGGAGGCGGAGTGGAAAGCGGAAGCCGCGGGAGACATCGACCCCGGCAAGGCCTACCTCTGGCAGCGGGAGGAGGACACACGGCAGCACAAACTGGTCAGCGCCATGACCCGGCACTATCGCGACCTGTTCGGTTATGACCGCGTGCCCGAGGGCGTCTCGCCCCGCTTTCTGCCGCGCGCCTGGGCCTATAACAGCCCCGCCTACAAGTCCCTGCTGCGTTTTCGCCGCGTCTACCTGTAGTTGCCCGTGATCAGTCTCTGGCAACGTATCGGCAATCGGGACCTTCTCTCCAGGAGCGCCCTGGCGATGGCGCTGAAGGTGCTGTCCTCGGTGTGCATGCTGGGCTTTAACCTGCTGGTAGTGCACCACTACCAGCCGGGTATCGCCGGCGAGTTCTTTCTCTGCGTCACCCTCGTTCTCATCACCAGCCAGGTGGCACGCTTCGGCATGGATAACGTACTGGTGCGGCGTGTCTCGGTGCTGGTGAGCCAGCAGGACCACGCCAGCCTCTCACGCCTGTGCAGCAGTGCACTGCTGGCCACCCTGTTGGCAGGCCTGGGACTGGCGGCCTTACTGCACTGGAGCGCCGGGCCGCTGTCGGCCACGCTGTTTTCCAACCCGGGCATGGCGCCAATGGTAGCCATTATGGCACTGGCCACGCCCTTCTATGCCTTGTGCCTGCTGACCAGCTACATCAACCAGGGACTGGGTCGGGTACCGCTGCACATCATCAGCCTCAATCTCGGCCAGGTGTCCATCGCCTCGTTGCTGCTGGTAGTCGCGGTCCAGGCCGCGGGCATGGCCCCATCGGCCACCCTGTTGGGGACCTGCTACGTGGGCGGTTGCGCCCTGATGATGCTGTACACCCTGGTAGCCACCGGTCGCCGGGTCGCCCTGCGCCCGGCCAGCGCCCGCGCGAATGAAGCGCTGCCGCTGATCAGGGAATCGGCACCGCTGTATATGGTGGCGCTGACCCAGCTGGTGATGGTGTGGAGCAGCCAGCTGCTACTCGGGGTCTGGGCAGAACCGGCCGACGTAGCGGTCTACACCATCGCCCAACGGGTCGCCATGGTCACCAGTTTTGTGCTGGTGGCGGTCAACAGTGTCGTGGCGCCACGCTTCGCCGTGCTCTATCACGATGGCAAGCTGGCGGAGCTGGAAGCCCTGTCACGCCTGTCGGTAAGAATGATGCTGGCCATGGCGACACCGCTGCTGCTGCTCATGCTGCTGTTTCCCCAGTGGATACTCGCCATCTTTGGCACCACCTACAGTGCCGGGGCTGCGGTGCTGATAGTGTTGGCACTCGGCCAGTTCGTCAACGTGGTGACCGGCCCCGTAGGTTACCTGCTACAGATGTCCGGCCACTACCGGGAAGTGCGCAACAACACCCTGATCGCCGCTGTGACGGCCCTGGCGCTCAATGCCCTGCTGACACCCCGCCACGGCGCCATGGGGGCCGCCATTGCAGCGGCTGTCGCGCTGTCGGTGGTCAATCTGCTGGGGCTCTGGCAGGTGCGGAAAAACCTCGGCTTCCGCCTGGCGCCCGGGATGGCCTGAGGCCGGGAAGTCGGTTAACGTTGGCGAAAAATGTCAGATTCGAAGTCAGCGCCCCACCGTATTCAGGTCATCGCTACCGTCCGGCGTGAATGTGCGCTGCGTGGCTAACACGCAGTACTGTGCAATCTGCAGGTAATCCCCGCTCGCCTGGCGGCTGGCTTCACAGACCGGGTCCCAGGCCTGGTAAGACGCCACCATGCTGGATGCGATCTCCGGATTGCGGCCGAGTGCACGATCGATATTGGCCAGGGCCAGCGTCCGGGACTCCGCTTGCAGATCTCCCCAGTGCTCCAGCGCAAGGTCCGCCGCGAACAGCTGCACATCCTCCAGCCAGGGCCCGAATCGCGTCACATTGTCCAGCGCCCGGTAGAATTCCGGCTGGTAGGTGCGTTGCAACACGTACTCCGTGCGTGCGATATCCCACCAGTGGTACGGCCAGGTAGGGCGCAGGCTGGCGGCCTGCTCGAAGGAGGCAAGAGCCTGCTCGGCGCCGCGACGTATATCGTCCAGGGGCAGGCTTCGGTCCTCGAAACGGAACTGGTAGAGGCGGCCGCGATTGGCGTGCAACTCCGGATTGCCCGGCGCCAGTGCGAGTGCTTTTTCCAGAGCCGCGCGGGCTGTATCCCAGTCGCGTGGATCAGGTGAAAAAGGAACCTCTTCCGGAGACACAGATAATTCCGCGCCATCCTCCGCGGAATGACCTGCAGCCATACTTGCCCGGGCGGCTTCGGCCATGGCGACAGCCTGGGCCGCCACCCGATCCTCCTGCCACTGTTCCATCAACTGCAGGGCCGGTACAGCGTAAATCGCGGCGGCCGCCTCCCGCACGACCAGCGCCCCGGCCCAGGTCAGCCCGAGGATCGCGCCGACCGCTGCGCCGCGTCCCGCCGCTGTTTTCAATGTCGTCATACCTTGGGGCCGTCTGTCGTTTACTTGTTAATAGGTGATCGGTCCCGGTTCGCCGGGGCCTCCAGCGAGCCAGGAGACAGTTCCAGCGGGCCAGAAATCGGTTCCTGCGGGCCGGTCCGGGCCGTGGCGCGGCGCAACTCCCGCTGTACCCAGCGTGTCACCTGCCCATCGAGCAACCTGACCAGTTCCCGGTGGTACTGCCGCGCCAGTTCTTCACCCGACCGGGAATCCGAATTCGCAGCCGCTCCACCCAGCTGGCGCTGCAGGCGTTCATCGATCAGGTTCACCAGCAGCGTTTCCAGTGACGCGGGTCTATTGGCCGGGGTTGCCGGCGCTGAAGGGACGGGCTTGCGGAACTGGCTGGCGACAATCCGCAGCGGCAGGGAGTGGGCCATGACACCCGCCGCCTCATCGCCGACCACCTGGGCCGCCGCGGCCATCCCCTCGCGCATCAGCGGCGGCCGCGCCGACACATTGTGCGCGTCGCTGGCCAGCAGCTTGTCGGCATCCGTTTCCAGCAGGCTTAGCGCCGTGCGCTGGGCGCGCTCGCCGAAGCGGCCACACACCGATGCCGCGGTGAGCTGGAGGATACAGCCCATATCGATAAAGGGTGCGAGTTTTCCGGGGTCGCGCATCACGTCCTTGTTGCGCTCGGGGTGAGCGATAACAGGCCGCACCCTCATCTTCAGCAGCCTCGCTACCAGTTTGTCGGCACCCAGCGGAATGTGGCCATGGGGAAATTCCAGCAGCATGATCCTGTAACCACCCATTTCACCGAGAAAGGGCACACGGCCCTGCTCGATCATCCCGGGGATTTCCGGCGACAGACGAACTTCCGCAGCAAACCCGACTTTCAGGGGAATATCGGCTTCGGCCAGCGCAGCGCGAAACCGCTGGGTATGGCGGGCGATCTCGTCGGCGAAGTTTTCCCAGCGGCCCGGATGCAGGTGCGGCGTCATGATCGCGCAGCGCACACCGTTATCTACCGATGCGCGTGCCAGCGCCAGCGCTTCATCGAGGTTGGCAGCGCCGTCGTCGATGCCGGGCAGGAAGTGGCAGTGCAGATCAATCATGCGGGCTGGGAGTCGTAGGATTCATAGTATCCCCCGTAGCCATAATCCCCGTATTTTTCTGCCTTCTTGACGTCCAGGCGGTTCAACACCACACCGGTGATCGGCGCGCGGGTCTGGGTGAGATGTCCGAGACCGATCGTCACCTTGTGAGCGGAGGTGGCATCGGCCTTGACCACGTAAACAACGGAGTCCACATGGGTGGCAATAACCCGGGCATCGCTCACCGGCAGCACCGGCGGGCAATCGATGATAACCCGGTCGTAGCGTTCACCGAGAGCGGACAACAGTTCCCGCAGGCGCCTGGAGGACAACAGCTCCAGGGGGTTGGGCGGCACCACACCGGCACCGATCACGTCCACGTTCTGGCCCGCCATACTGACGATAGCCTCTTCCAGGCGGGCCTTGCCCGCCACCAGTTCGGCCAGGCCTGCCCGTGCCCGCGGCAATGCCAGTTCCCTGGCCACGCTCGGGCGCCGCATATCGGCATCCACCAGCAGTACCCGCTCCATCTTCGAGAAGGCCAGTGCCAGGTTGATGGAGGTCGTCGTCTTGCCCTCATTGGCCACCGAAGAGGTCACCATGATGGTCCGATAGGGCTCATCCAGGCTGGACAGGGCTATACCAGTACGAACCGTGCGCACCGCCTCCGCGTAGCCGTTCTGGTCGCCATCGACAAACAGCGGCACTCCCTCCCGGCCTTCCGGTATATCCACCAGGGGCAGCATACCCAGCAGGGACTGATCGAGTTTTTCCTCGACGTCCTCGGCACTCTTGATGGTGTTGTCCAGAGCATCCAGCAGGAAGGCCGCCACTACACCCAGGGCAAGGCTCAGGAAGAACGCCAGTGCCACGAACAGGCGCTTGTTTGGCTTGACCGGGTCCGCCGGGATTATGGCATCGCTGATGATGCGGGCATTGACCGGCTGCATGTCATCGGTCTGCGACGTCTCCTTCACCCGGTTGTAAAACATGTCATACAGCTGGCGGTTACTCTCCACTTCCTGCTGCAGGGCGCGCAGTTCGGAGCCCTTGCGGCCGACCACGTGATAGCGCCCCTTGGCCTGGTCGAGGGCCTCGGTGATCGCCGCTTCTTCCTGCTGGGCTTCTTCGTAACGCGTGCGAATGCTGTCCGCGACGCTGCCAATATGCCGGGCCAGGCTTTCGTTGGCCGCCGCCAGCTCGGACTCTGCCGCAATCATCTTGGGGTGACGGGGCCCGTAGCGCTTGGCCAACTCGGCCACCTGTATCTCGGCCTCGGCGGTGGCCTGGCGGAAAGTCTGCACCAGGGAGTCGTTGAGCACCCCCGGCAGGGAACTCAGTTCACTCACCGATACTGCGGCATCGCGCAGTTGCTGCACCTGCATGTAAGCGGTCTTGGACTGGGAGACCTGGCGCCGCACTTCAATCAGCCGGCTGGTCAGCTCGTCGATTTCCTTGGCGGGCAAGGATTGCAGGCCGTCCACATCCACCAGCTGCTCCTGTTCCCGGAACGCCTGCAGGCGCTCCTCCGACAACTGGAGATTGTCGCGCAATTCGTCCAGCCGGCGACGCATCCAGGACTCCGCGCGCTCGGTCACTTCCATCCGCGCATCGAGCATACTGTCGATATAGGCCTCCGCGTGAGCGTTGGCGACGCCTTCGGCCAGCGCGGGATCGGTGGACTCGAAACGCACATGCACCAGCTGCGTATCCTTCACCGGATCGATAATGAGGTTTTTCAGATAGGGTGTGGTGAGTTCATAAACCGGGTCCACTTCCACCGCGGCCGTGGAAGATCCGCCGAGAAACGGCAGCCAGCGACCGAGCCCGCCGGGCTCCTCACCCTCCACCGCCTGCGGTGCAAAGACCGGGTTCTCCGTCAGGGAGAGACGGCGAATGACCCGCTCCGCCAACGGCCGCGACTTGAGAATTTCAAACTGGGTTTCGTAGTACTGCCTGGCACCCGTGTCGAAGCCGTAAACCTCCTCGATGGACACCAGGTTGGTGCTTTTGGACTCGATCAACAGGGTGGCCGAAGCCTGGTACACGGGGGTGATCGCCAGGGTCACCAGCAGGGTGATCAGGCTGACGATACCCGCCAGGCCCAGAATCGCCCACTTCTTGCGATCGACCACGTCGATGTAGTGACGGAAGTCGAAGTCGTCTTCACGGCTCCACCCGCCACGAACTGGCAGCGCGGCTATTTCTCGCAGGTCATTCATGTCGATCCAATCCGGTCTGTCAGTGTCAGAAGAAGCTGCGCTTCACGGTGATAATGTCGCCCGGCATTACGGTATCGCCGAGGCCAACGGTGAGTTCGTCCTCCGGGTCGGCGGCGCGCTGCAGGGCGAAGCCCTTGCGTTGTGCGCGCTCGGTGAAACCGCCGGCCAGCGCCACGGCTTTCTGCACCGTGAGACCCGGTTGGTAGGGGAACCCCCCCGGCTGTTTGACCTCGCCATTGATGAAGATCGGGCGATACTCCTCGATCGACACGGTGACGTCCGGGCTGACCAGGTAATCTCCCCGCAGTCCCGTGGTGATCCGGTCCTCCAGTTCCTTGACCGTCAGCCCCTCCACCAGGATTTCGCCCAGCAGCGGATAATTGACGATCCCCGAATCGTTGAGGCTGAAATTCATGCTGAGATCCGGTTCGTCGAAAACCTGGATCAGGATGTGGTCGCCCGCCCCCAGGCGGTAGACGCCCGGCGAGGTGGCGGCCTGAACGGACAGTCCGGGCGCCAACAGCAGCAGGGTGGTCAACAGGCTGAGCAGGCGGAAATAGAAACGGTTCATGGTGGCTCTCTTGCAGGTCGGAGCTTCGGCTAAAACTGTCGGAGCTTCAGCGAAAACTGTCGGAGCTTCAGCTAAAACAGTCATAGCGTCAGCGTGGCGCCGATACGGATCATGTTCTTGTCGTACATCAGCCAGTCGACGTTGCTGTCGCTGTCGGAATAGTCGGCACCCAGTTCCAACGCCAGCCAGCGCCGCCACTGGTACATCAGCGACACGCTGTAATCGACCGTGTCCTGGTCGCGCTCAATGCCGTGATAGGTCTCATCGCGGTAGGAAACGCTGAGCCGGGATTGCAGCAAATCGGTCCAGCCGTGGCTCCAGCCGAGGGAGTAGGTCATGGTGTCAATGAAGTCCCCCTCGCCGAAGGTCTCCTCCTCCGATCGGGCGGCACTGAGTTCAAACTCTGAATAACTGCGGGGGGACCAGTTGATGTCGGCTTCCCAGTCGAGTCCTGAGAAATCCTCCCGCCGACTGTCGCGGAAGTTCTTGTCCACCTGACCCAGTTTTACCGTGCCTGTAGTGAGACCGCTCATTTCCCAGGTCGCGCCGACCAGGTAGCGGATCTCGCGGCTGTCCAGGGTCGCGGTTTCGGGAAAGGTGTGGTCGTAGCGGATGTCGTTGCCCCGAACTTCCATGAGCAGCGAGGTGGCGGGCAGGACCTGGTGATAGAACGTAACGCCCGCCTGGGCGTTGTCATGATCACGGTACCGCGTTCGGTTGCGGTGATTGCGGTAGGTTGTATTGCGGGTAGCGGCGGAGAATTTCAGCCGGTTGCCGGAGTTCTGGGCACCAAAATAATAGTCGCCACCGAGCGCGGCCACCTTGAACAGGTCGGGTTCGGTGACCGGGTCACCGTCGGGATCAAAGCCCGGTATCTCTCCGGTATCCGGATCAAAGCCCTGGGTAGTGCCTTCGCCACGCCCCTGGTGCTTGAGGGCAAACTCCCCGTTGAGGATCAGCTTGTGGCGATGGGCCAGGTCGAGATTGGCCCCGGCGCCAAACAGGTGGTCCTCGTAGTTGTCGTCTTTGCTTTCCTGGATGCGGCCGTAGTCACCTTCGTAACGCAGGCTGTAGGCCTTGCCAGCCTGGACGTATTCACCCTGCACCGAAGGCGCTATCCGCAGGATACGGGTGTCGACCGGATTGTCGGGGGTGAAAAAGAAGTTGTCGTCGTAGACCAGTTCGGTGCGCAGGCTAGGCTCGACGCTGAGGGCGCCGTGGTACCACTTGCCATTACCCGCCTGGTTCTGGGCCACACTTCCCGATTGCCAGGAGCATGCACCCAGCGCCAGGACCAGGGCCAGTCGCTTGCCACCCCTTGTGCGGGCCGGTTCGCGGCCAATGGTCACGAGCGAATGATGAATGCGCGGTGCGCGGTCCTGTAACAATGGGCTCCCTCCTGATCTGCACCTGAAAGCCGGTGCAAATCACAGGGACAGGGCACCAGCCAACAGGTACCGAGTCTATCCCAGGGGAAAGCGTAATCCGTGTCCCAAATGGGCTACCCTTCGCCGTCTGAAGTCAGCAGGTTATCCACCCGGGTGAGCGCCTCCAGCAAACCCTCCACGCCGTGGCCGGTGTGGCGGAAATACTCCTCGGCCATCGGTGTAATCGCACAGCGCTCGGGCAGGGGCTGCTCCGCCTCGAGCATCTGGTAGAGCGTTGGCAGAAACACAAATTGCAGCCACTGCGGCAGGGTCAGGGTGTCCACACAGAAGGGTTCGGTGCTGGCCAGCGCCTCGGTAGAGGGGGGAATCTTGTCCCACAGGCCGAGCTGCCGCAGCTGGGCCTCGATATCGATCAGTACTTCGGCAATGTCGGTACGCATGGCATCTATCTACTGCAACTGGCGCTGGAAGGGTGGCAGTGAGTCGAGAATAGCGCGGCCGTAGCGCTTGGTGAGCAGGCGCCGGTCGGCGAGGGTCACGCGACCGCTGTCCTCTTCCGTTCGCAGCAATCTGCCACTGGCCTGTACCAGCTTCAGGGCCGCGTCCGGCACGCTGATTTCCATGAAAGCGTTGCCCCCCTTCGCCTCCACCCACTCCGACAGGGCTGCCTCGATCGGGCTGTCGGGCACGGCGAAGGGAATCTTGGCGATCACCACGTGGTTGCAGTACTTGCCGGGCAGGTCCACGCCCTCGGCAAAGCTGGCGAGGCCGAAGATGACGCTGCCATCCCCGGCGTCGACCCGTTCCCGGTGCTGGCGCAGGATCTCCTGCTTGCTGGCGTCGCCCTGCATGAGGATGCGGTCGCGCCACTCGCCGGCAATGCCCTGGTACACGTCGAGCATCTGACGGCGGGACGAGAACAGCACCAGGCTCGCCTCGGCCGGGTCCAGCCATTCGGGCAGGCCGCTGACCAGCGCCGCGGTGTGGGCTTCGGCATCCCCCGGCTCACAGTTCATCGGCGGCACCCGGAACAGCGCCCGGCTGTAGTCAAAGGGGCTGGCCACGACCTTGAAGCGGGCCTCCCGGGAGACCCCGGAGTGCAGGATAAAACGCTCAAAGGAGTTGAGGGCGGTAATCGTCGCCGAGGTGATCACAACCCCCGCCGCCCGCGGCCACAGGTACTCTTCCAGCAGGTCGGCGGCCAGGATCGGGCTGCAGCGCAGTTCGAAGCCGTGAACACCCCCGGACTCCAGCAGGGTAATCCAGCGCGCCATGGGCGGTTGCTCGTTCTCGCCACTCACCGCATAGGCCTGCCACAGGGCCAGGTTGGCCTCGGCCCGGCCCAGCATACCGCCGATATTCAGGTGCCAGGTCTCCAGTTCGTCCTTGGCGACCTCGCTGAATTCGTCCTCGAGGGAATCCTCCAGCACCGACTCGATCCGCGATAGGGTGTTGGCCAGCGCCTGGAAACGCGCCGCCAGGGTACCGGCGATGGGCTGCAGGGTATCGGGCACGCGGCCGTGCTCGAAGCGCAGGCGGGTTTCATCGCGACCCGGCTCCACCGCGTCGAACAGCGAGGCCACCACCTGTTCGGCGACCTTCATTGACTCGGCGGTTTCCTCCAGTTGCTCCGGCAGCTTGCCGAGGTGGTGCTGCAAGCCAGACAGCGCTCCCATGACCGCGGCGCCCTGGGCGAGGCTCTTGCCGCTATCGCCCAGCCACGCCAGGGTGGTGTGCAAGCGGCAGAAACTGGCGAAATGGGACAGGGCCTTGTCCGGCAGGTGGTGGCCCTCGTCGAAAATGTAGATGCAGTCCTCGGGTTCCGGCAGGATGGCACCGCCGCCCAGCGCGAGGTCCGCCAGCACCAGGTCGTGGTTGGCGACAATCACGTCGGCGTGGGTCAGTTCCTCCCGCGCCCGGTAAAAGCTGCACTGGCTGATATTGGGGCAGCGGCGGCCGCTGCACTGGCTGTGGTCGGTGGTGGCGCCGAACCAGATCTGCTCGGGGATGGCCGCGGGCCAGTTGTCGCGATCGCCGTCCCACTCGCCGCGGCCGAGGGCATCGATCATGGCGGTGTAGACCGGCAGGGCCTCCGCCTCCAGGGGGACTTCGAACTCGTCCGGGTACAGGGGCAACACGCCGCTTTCGCCCTGGCCCTGGGCCAGCATCCGGTCGAGCTTGGACAGGCAGACGTAGCGGCGCCGCCCCTTGGCCAGGGCGTAGCTGAACTCAAGCCCGCTGTGGCGGCCGATGTCCGGCAGATCCTTGCCGACAAACTGTTCCTGCAACGCCACCGTGGCGGTGGCGACCACCAGGCGCTTGCCCAGGGCCTGGGCCATGGGAATGGCGGTTACCGCGTAGGCAATGGTCTTGCCGGTACCGGTACCGGCCTCGATGACACACACGGCGGGTTCGCCCGAGGGCGCCTCACCGGGGCCCGGTATCCGGCCCAGGGTGTTGGCGATTTCGGCGATCATCTGGCGCTGGCCCCAGCGCGGCTTGAGGGACTTCTTCTCGATCACCGA
This sequence comes from Parahaliea maris, assembly GCF_008064665.1. Lineage (GTDB taxonomy): Bacteria > Pseudomonadota > Gammaproteobacteria > Pseudomonadales > Halieaceae > Parahaliea > Parahaliea maris. The sequence goes on from NZ_VRZA01000009.1 coordinate 136,994, forward strand.
GGCGTAGGCCTCGCGGATGCGATCCTTGAGGGCGTCGGTCAGCAAGGCGGGGCGGCTTGCCCTAGCCGGGCCAGCTTGCTCACCACGGCGTTGGCGTAAATACCGAGGGCGTAGGCACGGTGGGGCTCCGGCATGGCATCGATACGGGCGCGGAAGGCGCTCTCGCTGCAGTCGCCCTCCTCCCGGTACAGGCTGTCCGGCAGTGGCGCGTCCTCGCCGTGCAGCATGCGGTAAGCGTGGATATTGGTAGGGTGCAGGCAGTACTCGGCGACGATCTGCTCGTCGACAGCGCGGGCGACTTCGTCGGCGTCGGCGTAATCACCCGCCAGCGGCGTGCCGAAGGATACGTGCACCCGCCCCTTCTGTCCGGCGATGCCGCGACCGATCGACGCCACGTCTTCCTGCTCCGCCTTCTGGTAGCTGCCGGTGCTCTCGCGCTGGTACAGCTCGTTGGCCTTGAGGGCGTCGCAGGGGTCCAGCTCGTAGGAAATGGCCACCGGCACGATAGCGAGGTCGCGAATGTGCTCGGCAAAACTGGACTGTTGCTTGTCCCGGCTCATGGCCAGCATTTTGATCACTGCCGGTTCGGTGCGATCGATGCCATTCTTGGCGCGCCCCTCGCGCTGGGCGATCCACACCGGAGCCTGCTCTTCCAACAGACTGTGGCGAATATAGGCCGACAGGTTCTTCGATGCCGCCAGTAACTCCCGGGGGCCACTCACCGAGCGCTTGACGATAAAGCTCTTGTTCAGGCGCATCAGGTCGGATACCCAGGGCTTGGTCAACAGGTTGTCACCGATGGCGATACGGATGGTCTGGTGACCACCGCGGTGCAGGGCGTAGTTGGTAAAGGCCGGGTCCATCGCGATATCGCGGTGGTTACTCATGAAGAGGTAGGCACGCTCGGGGTCGAGCTCATCCAGGCCCGACACGGAAAAGCCACCGGTGGTATCGGCGATCATCTTGTCCATGTAGGTCTTGATGACCATTTGCATACCGTGGACATCGATGACACCACGCAACTGCCGGCCGAGGTAGCTCCGCACCAGCGGCCGGCACAAGCCCGGCGCCATCCTCGCCAGCCAACCACCGCGCAGGCGGCCCAGGGCATCAAGCAATTCCCGATCGTCCAGCAGGCGGGCCAGAACCGCGGGCACTTCGTCGTCACGGTAGGGGCGGATGTCGGCAAACGGGTCGTTCAAGCGGGGCTTCTCGCGGTGCAAAGCGCGCACCATACCCAAATTCCGGGAGCGAGTCATCAGCACAGGTGACCACCCCCGGGGCATCTGCTAATCTTCCGGGCGCCTGACAACAAGAATTCCGGAGGATATATGGACGCAGGTTCAGCCGCTTTGATGACGTACGGGGTCGCCGCGCTGCTGGTCAGCTGGGTGCTGCTGTTGATCGTAGCGTGGAAAGAAGACTACGCCTGGGGCCTGTGCGCCACCCTGCTGCCGCCGCTGGCCTATCTCTACGGGATTTTCCGCCTCGACAAGGCCGGCCAGGCGCTGCTGGTGGCGGTCATCGGCTGGATTCTGATATTCCTCGCCTGAATCCGTGCCGATCCGGGTGGCGTGCCAGGCCTGACCTGGCCGGGCCTAACCTGGCCGGGCCGCCATGGATAAATTGTAATGTAGGGTGCCTACCGGCACCCACCCCGGTAACTCCTTAAATATCAACCAGTTAGTTGTCACCGGCCCATCCAACATTAAGTTTTTGTTACCTATCTCCCCAAAAGTTACAAATCCGTAACGATATTACCCTGCCTCATCGCCTAAACTGCTCTCACTGAATTCTGGCGCACCTGCGCCTGCTTCCGGGAAACCGGCCCACCGGCCCCGGTCCATAGTGAACACCAACCGTGAGGACAGACCATGAACCTGATCAAAGTGACCGCCGCAGCCGCGCTGCTGACCGTCTCTGCCGGCAGCTTTGCCGCCAAACCCACCAGCATCGTTTTCCAGGCCAACGGCGAAACCGCCGACGGCACCCCCTATGCTGAGTACATGGTCAAGTGCTCCAACGGCAAAGAAATGCCGCTGACCGCCTGGGACAAGCGCCGCAAGTGGTGCGTCGGTGAAGCCAGCACTGAAGAGTGTGAAAAGAAGCAGATCAAGGCCGCCAAAGCCGCCTGCAAGGCTTCCTGATTACAGCTCACTGAGCAGTATTCTGCCGGCGCCCCGCTTCCCGCGGCGCCGGCAACCCCCTCTTCAAGATTCGTTCGCCAACAGACCTCGCTACGCTTCCAGATAGCGCCTGCGCAGCTCTGAACGCTCCCTTTCGCCGATTCCCATTACCGCTTCCAGGTAATCATTCACGTCCGGGTAATCCTCCCTGATCGTGCCCAGCGCCGCGCCGAGATAGGCCTCGTCCACCTGCAGCATGGGCAGGATGGCCGCACTGTCGGAACTGGTCAGGCCGTACTTCTGCCGCGCCCGCTCCACTTCCTGTTCTGCGTTGTAGAAACGGCTGCTGAGCAGGTAGTCGCGCATGATCTGCTGCTCGTCGACCCCCAGGGCCAGCAGCATCAGGGCCACTGCAAATCCGGTGCGATCCTTGCCCGCCGCGCAGTGCACCAGGTAGCGCGCATCGTCCCGGGCCAGAATGCTCTCGAACATGCGCCGGTACACAGCAGCCTCTTCCCTGGCGAGCTCCCGGTTGACCGTCACCATGAAGTCAAACATGACCTCAGGGCCCGGTATCGGGCCGTCCACGTCCTGCAGGAACCCCGAGTTGTTGCCCGGCTGGATCGGCAGGCTGTGCACCTGGGGGGGGCTTTCCGCCGGCAGGCGCGAGGGCTCTGTATGTTGCTCGCTCAGCTGGCGGAAATCGAATACCAGGTCCAGCTCGAGACTGCCGAGCAATTCGAGGTCGGCCTCGCTGAGGCGCGCCAGGTGGCCAGAGCGGAACAGGTAACCCCATTTGACCCGCCGGTCATCGGCGCCGCGATAACCACCGAAGTCACGAAAGTTGGGGCTGCCCTGCAAACCCAGGCGCCGCTCCGGTGCGAGTACCTCGTTGCCAAATTCATCGCGCAGGCGGAAGAAATGCCGGCGGGCGGGGGGCAGGCCACTGATCCGCGCTACACGGACGGGGTCTTCACCGTAGTGAGCGACGAGGGGTTCTTTTACCGCCAGGGCTTCTATGGACACCCGGGTCCCGGGTTGGCTGGCCTCCCACTCGATGTGGTAGTCGCCGTCAGGGGCGCGCCAGATATGAACAGCATCAGTTAACAGCATGGGTGTTTCCGTAATCGATGGGGGGTACCAGCCTGGGCCAGTACTATGACAGCATTGTGTGACCACGGTACTCAAAGACCGCCTGCAGCAGGGTCTTGACCAGCTTCAGCTGTTGCTCGAGAGCACTCTCACTGAAAGGGTCCTGGCCCAGCAGGTCGCGGTACATGGGCGCCATGGTGATGTAGGACATTACCAGATTATTGAAGGCCATGACGGCCCAGGGCTGAAGACCGGCATCGCCGAGTACCGGGCCCGGCTCGTCCTCGAAAGGCCGGCTGCTGTCGAACATGGGCCGGAACAGCTGTTCTATCAGTTCGCCGGTGGCCGGCCCACCCGAAAGGGCCGCGTGTTGCAGCAGCCTGGCCAGGTTCGGGTTGGCGTGATGTTGGCGCACGATGGTCTCCAGCCACTCCAGCACCCGGTCCTGGGTGATAGGCCCTGCCCGCAGTTCGGTGATCGGGCCGGAAAAGGCCATCACCAGCCGCTCCATGACCGCCCGGTACAGGGCCTCCTTGTTGCGAAAGTGGTTGTACAGGCTGGGAGAGCGGATACCAACCCTGTCCGCCACATCGCCGAGGGAGGTGGCGCTGTAGCCGCGTTCGGCAAACAGGTCTTCCGCGGCGTCGAGGATTCGCTCCGCCGTGGAACCCGGGGGCACGGAATCAGGGAGGGCGTAGTCGGGCATGGGGTGTTTCCGGTAAACAGGGGACTAATAGGCATTAGTATACCCTGCGAAACCATCGCCGGCACCGCCCGCACACTTTGACACTGCCGTCAGGGCCACTATGCTGTGGCTGGTTCAAAACGGACGGCCCCGGGCCGTGGCACTGACAACAGGGGGCACAGTGAATTCTCCGGAACCGGAACTGCAGCCGAAAGGGCACATGAACAAGCCGGGCAAACGCGGCCTGACCCGCCTGCTGGCGGCAACCCGTCACTCCCGGGACGGCCTGGTGTCCGCCTGGCGCTCTGAGGAGGCCTTCCGCACCGAGGCGGTGCTGGCCCTCGCCTTCCTGCCCCTGGCCTTTGCGGTGGGCGACGGCCTCGCCCACCAGCTGGTGCTGGTGGTGTGTTGTGCCCTGGTGATCCTGGCGGAAATACTCAACACCGCCATCGAGTCGGTGGTGGACCGGATTGGCCCGGAGCACGACCCGCTGTCGGGCCAGGCCAAGGACCTGGGATCAGCCGCCGTGCTGGTCTCCCTGCTACTGTTTGCCCTGGCCTGGGGCCTGTCCCTGTGGCAGTGGTGGCAGGGCTGAGAGCGACCCGCCGGCCGCGCCCGGCAAGCTGCTCCTTGCAGGCCACCCAACTACTGTTGACAAGGGGGCACTGAATGTGAATAATCGCGCCTCTTTGAAATTTGCCCCTTTGACAAACGAAATTTAGAGGAAGATACCGTGGCCAACTCACCACAAGCCAGAAAACGTGCCCGTCAGGCCGAGAAACGTCGCAGCCACAACGCCAGCCTGCGCTCCCTGGTACGCACCCAGATCAAGAAAGTCGTGGCTGCCATCGGCACTGGCGACGCTGCCAAGGCCAAGGAAGCCTACGCTTCTGCCGTGCCCGTAATCGACCGCATGGCCGACAAAGGCATCATCCACAAGAACAAGGCTGCTCGTCACAAGAGCCGCCTGAATGCCAAGGTGAAAGCCCTGGCCGCGTAAGCTCACACGCTTTCCACGAAAAAGCCGGCTTGAAGCCGGCTCAGACTGCTGACAAACCCCGGTTATTTAGCCGGGGTTTGTTGTTTTCGGAATACCACCGTCTTTGCTCGACGTCTCC